>NZ_RDBO01000055.1:263418-280150 GCF_008120935.1 Streptomyces sp. sk2.1 | reverse complement strand
CGGCGCTCCAGGGCCTGGCCCTGACGGACCGTGCGACGGAAGTGCTGTCGCAACCCGGCACGGCGACAGGAACGGCGGGGGCGGCGGACGAGCGCTGGTGCGAGAAGGTGACCGTGGAGTTCCGGAACACCGGAGGGGCCCCGGCGCGCTCGGGGACGGTCACCTTCGCCACGCACATCATCGGCGGGCTGGGAGTCGACTGGGGGACCGTCGAGTCGACCGGGCCGCTGCCCGCGCCGATCGACGCGGGAGCGGCGCGGACGGGGACGTACACCGTCTGCGTGGACGCCTGGCGGGTGCCCCTGGGGATGCATGTCGAGACCAGGGAGGTCACCGCCGTATCGGAGTGACGGGTGGGGACGGACGGGGACGGGACGGGCAGGGGCCGCAACGATCACCCGGCGGTCGCGGTGATCATGCGGTGGTCGCGGCGGTCGCGGTGATCACCCGGCGGCCGGTGGAGCGGTCCTGCTCCGGTCAGCCGAGCGCGAGCCAGGCGACCGCGCCGAGGACGACGACCACCGCGACGACGGCGGCGATCACCCCGACCTTCGGTCCGGACGACGCGGCCGGCTGCTGCCGGCGCTGCGGCTCGCCCTCGTCGACGAAGGCGCGGAACATCTGGGTGCTGCCGGCCGGGTCGTGATTGCCCTCGGGGCCCTGCGGGGCGTGGGGGTTGTGTGCCATGTGCCAGGACCCTAGCGAACTCGGCACAACCGCCCAACCCCCGGGTCGGCGAAGGGCCGGAGCCGGACCCGGCGGCTTGAGCGGAACCCCCGGAAACCGGTACGGAAGCCTCCGCGACCGCTCCCGGGCCGCCCCGCAGCCCGTTCCCCGCAGCCGTTACCCGGGCTGCCGCCGCGGTCACCTCTCGCGCCCGTCCGCGTAAGCCCGCAGCCCGTTCCCCGCGACCGCTCCCCGGGCCACCTCCACACCCGTCCGCGTAAGCCCGCAGCCCGCAGCCCGCGACCCCGCACCGCCCGCCCGGCCGGCCACGTCCATGGACACCCCCGGGACGCCGTCCCGGCCGCCTTCGCGCCCGTCTCCCGGCCCCCGTCCGTGACGGGAGACACATCCGTCCCGGGGCTCCCCCCGCACGCTGCGCCTTTGACTCGCGCCCTACGGAGCCTTTTGCGTTCCTTTACTTCTGCAAGCCCCTTTTCGTTTGCCTGCAGCAACCAACGGCTCATATGGTTGCCCTAAGCAACAACATGAACTGATGAGATGTCTGGGGGTCCCGTGGCCGCACGGAGTCAGTACGAAGAACTGGCCCGGCAGCTGAGCGCCGTGGGGGCCGTCAAGCGAGGTCTCGCCCGCAGCCTGCCCGCCGACTGCCCGGGGGGCTCCGCCGTCGTGCTGGCCCTCCTCCATCACCACGGCGAGATGCGGATCAGCCGACTGGCCGAACTGCTGGACGTCGACATGTCGGTGACCAGCCGTCATGTCGCCCATGTGGCCGAGCGCGGCTGGATCGAGAGGTCACCCGACCCGGCGGACAAGCGGTCCCGCATCCTGCGGCTGACCCCCGACGGGATCACCGTCCTCGGCGATCTGAACCGGCGGACCACCGAGATGTTCGCCCACAACCTCTCCGACTGGTCCGACGACGAGGTCGGACAGCTCAACACGCTGTTGGCCCGGTTGCGCGACAGCTTCGCCTGTCGCGGCCCCGGTGGGTGCGGCCCCGGAAAGCACGGCGGCGACTGCCGTTCCCGGCAGGCCGACGGCGACAACGACTTGCACACCCGTACACCCGTGTAACAGAAGCAAAGACAAGGAACTCAATGGCTACGACCACACCCAGCGGTGTGCGGGGCGGCCACGCCAAGCACGGGGGGTCACCCGATCCCTCGTCCGGCGCGCCGATGACACACCGGCAGATCATGGAGGCCCTGGCCGGGCTGATGCTCGGCATGTTCGTCGCGATCCTGTCGTCGACGGTCGTCTCCAACGCCCTTCCGGAGATCATCTCCGACCTCGGTGGCGGCCAGAGCGCCTACACCTGGGTCGTCACGGCCTCGCTGCTGGCGATGACGGCCACCACCCCCCTGTGGGGCAAGCTCGCCGACCTGTTCAGCAAGAAGCTGCTGGTCCAGATATCCCTCGTCATCTACGTCGCGGGCTCGGTCGTGGCCGGTCTGTCGACCAGCAGCGGCATGCTGATCGCCTGCCGCGTGATCCAGGGCATCGGCGTCGGCGGTCTCTCCGCCCTGGCGCAGATCGTGATGGCGGCGATGATCGCCCCGCGCGAGCGCGGTCGTTACAGCGGTTACATCGGTGCGGTGTTCGCCGTCGCCACCGTCGGCGGTCCGCTGCTCGGCGGTGTCATCACCGACACCAGCTGGATGGGCTGGCGCTGGTGCTTCTACGTCGGTGTGCCGTTCGCCGTCATCGCGCTGATCGTGCTCCAGAAGACGCTGAAGCTCCCGGTCGTGAAGCGTGAGGTCAAGGTCGACTGGTGGGGCGCGTTCTTCATCAGCGCCGCCGTGTCGCTGCTGCTCGTCTGGGTGACCTTCGCGGGTGACAAGTACGACTGGCTGTCCTGGCAGACCGCCGTGATGGTCGCCGGTTCCGTCGTGCTCGGCGCGATCTTCGTCGCCGTCGAGTCGAAGGCCAGTGAGCCGATCATCCCGCTGCGCCTCTTCCGCAACCGCACCATCACGCTGGCCTCGCTGGCCTCGCTGTTCGTCGGCATCGCGATGTTCGCCGGCACCGTCTTCTTCAGCCAGTACTTCCAGCTGGCGCGCGGCGAGTCGCCGACGATGTCCGGTGTCCTGACGATCCCGATGATCGCGGGCCTGTTCGTCTCCTCGACCGTCTCGGGCCAGATCATCACCAAAACCGGCCGCTGGAAGGCCTGGCTGGTCAGCGGCGGCTTCCTGGTCACCGCCGGGCTCGGGCTGCTGGGCACCATCCGGTACGACACGGAGTACTGGCACATCGCGGTCTACATGGCCGTGATGGGTCTCGGCATCGGCATGATGATGCAGAACCTGGTGCTCGCCACACAGAACCAGGTCGACCCGTCCGACCTCGGTGCCGCCAGCTCCGTCGTCACCTTCTTCCGTTCCCTCGGCGGTGCGATCGGGGTCTCGGCGCTGGGCGCCGTCATGGCCAACCGCGTCACCCACTACGTGAAGGACGGCCTGGCGGACCTCGGTCCCCAGGGCGCGGCCATGGGCCACGGCGGTACCGGCGGCGGGGGCATCCCCGACCTGGACAAGCTGCCCGAGCCGTTCCGCACGGTCGTGGAGAGCGCCTACGGGCACGGGGTCGCCGACGTCTTCCTGTACGCCGCTCCGGCCGCGCTGGTCGCCTTCCTGGTCACGATCTTCATCAAGGAGGTCGCGCTGAAGTCGAGCGCGGTGAGCGAGACCCCCGCCGTCGACGGAGCCACCGCGGTCGAGACCGCCGTCACGGACACGGTCCCCGTCGCCGCCGCGGTCGGGGCCCCGGCCACCGCCGCGGAGACCCGGACCGCCACCGCCGCCGCACCGGCGGCAGTCGCCGTCGAGTCGGCCGGGAGCGCCCCGGTCGACACCCTGGAGGCACCGGTCGCCACCCTGCACGGCACGGCCGTGCGCGGTGTGGTCCGCGGCTCCGAGGGCGCGCCCCTGGCGGGTGCCGCCGTCACGCTGATCTCGCTGGCCGGCCGGCAGCTGGGACGTTCCGTCGCCCGGCCCGACGGCGGCTACGAGCTGGACGCGCCGGGCTCCGGCAGCTACGTCCTGATCGCGTCCGCCGACGGCTTCCAGCCGCAGGCGTCCACCGTGGTCGTCGGCGACGAGCCGGTCGCGTTCGACATCCTGCTCTCCGGTACGAGCGGACTGGCCGGAACCGTGCGGACCGCGGAGACCGCCGAGCCGGTCCCGGGCGCCATGGTCATCGTGACCGATGTGCGCGGCGACGTACTGGCCACCGGCGCGTCCGGCGAGACGGGCGAGTTCGTCTTCGGGGAGCTGGTGCCCGGTCAGGTGACCGTCGCGGTGAACGCCGCCGGGTTCCGTCCGCTGGCCCTGCCGGTGGAGATCGGCGGCCAGGGCGTCACCCGGATCGAGGCCGCGCTGCGGTCCGGCGCCCTGGTGCGGGGCGTCGTGCGGGCCGGTGCCGCCCGGCGACCGCTTGCGGACGCACGGGTGACATTGGTGGACGCGGCAGGCAATGTGGTCGCCACCGCGACGACCGGGGAGGACGGGGCGTACGCCTTCGCCGACCTGGACGCGGGCGAGTACTCGGTCATCGCGACCGGCTACCCGCCGGTGGCCGGCGCACTGACCGTGGCCGGTCGCGGGGTCGACGGCCACGACATCGAACTCGCCCACCCCGGCGAGTAACGGACCTCCGGCGGGGGCGGCGCTTCGAGCGGAGGCGCCGCATCCGCGGGCGGAAATGGGCCCCGGTGGCGGGGACGGCAGGCAGGGGACGGCCTGCCGTCGTCGCCCCGGGGCCCGACTCATGGGGGCACCGGGCAGGACGAGCAGAACCGGCAAGGCGAGCAGGAAGAGCAGGGAGAGAACGGATGGGACTTCGCGCACAGGTACGGACGCGGGACGGCTGGGCGGTCCAGCACGCGGTCGTGACGGTCACCGACATGACCGGCGCGCAGGTACTGCGGGCCACGGCCGACGAGGACGGGGCGGTACGGACCGACACCCCCTTCCAGGCCGGCGCGTACACGGTGATCGTCACGGCGATCGGGTACGCCCCCGCCGCCTCCACCGCCCTCGTCACGGCGAGCGGCCGGGTCGAGGCCGGCACGGTGGTGCTGGCCCGCCAGGGCGGCGTGGAGCTGCCGCCGCCGGGCACCTGGTCGCTGGACCCGGCGCACTCCTCGGTGGGCGCGTCGGCACAGCACCTGGGGATCTCCAGCGTGCGCGGCCGGTTCACCGATTTCAGCGGCCGGATCGAGATCTCGAAGGACGTCGAGCAGTCCCGGGTGGAGGCCGTGATCGGCGCCGCCAGCATCGACACCGGCAACGGCATGCGGGACAAACACCTGCGCTCACCGGACTTCCTGGACGTGGACCGGTTCCCGGAGATCACGTACCGCTCGAACGGGCTGTCCCCGGTCGGCCCCGACCGCTGGCTGGTCCACGGCGAACTGTCGCTGCACGGCGTGGTACGCCCGGTGGACCTGCACCTGAGCTACCTGGGCACCGGCCCGGACCCGTGGGGCGGGGTGCGTGCGGCCTTCAGCGCGACGGCCGAGCTGCACCGCGAGGACTTCGCGATGAACTACAACCAGGTGGTGCGGGCGGGCATCTCGGCGATCGGCACGACGCTGCGGGTGGACCTCGACATCCAGGCCGTGCAGGGCGATTCCCTGCCGTCGTGATCCGGCTCCGGGCCGTGCGGGGCGGGTTCCGCCGCCGTGGTCCGGGCCGTGGTCCGGCCCGCGCGAAGTACCGCGCGAAGTGCCGTGCGGAGTGCCGCGCGGTGACCTGCGGGGCGGGCCCCGTCGTCGTAGCCTGCGGACATGGCACCGAACATCGCGACGAACACGACCGTGGAACTCGACGGCCTGCTCGCCTTCGTACGGCCCCGGCACCGGGCGATCCTGCTGACCGCCCGGGCCGACGGCCGTCCGCAGGGCTCCCCGCTGACCTGCGGTGTCGACGACGCGGGCCGGATCGTCGTCTCGACCTACCCCGAGCGGGCCAAGACCCGCAACGCGAAGCGGGACCCGCGGGTCAGCGTGATCGTGCTGTCCGACGAGTGGAGTGGCCCGTGGGTGCAGATCGACGGGGTGGCGGAGGTGATCGACGCACCGGAGTCGGTCGAGCCGCTCGTCGAGTACTTCCGCAACATCTCCGGTGAGCACCCGGACTGGGACGAGTACCGGACGGCGATGGTCGAGCAGGGCAAGTCGATCATCCGGATCACCCCGGAGCGCTGGGGGCCGGTCGCCACCGGCGGTTTCCCGGCCCGCCTGGCGTCCGGCGACTGACGGCCGCCCACCGACCGGGCAGGTCCCCGTCCGGCGACTGACGGCGGCCCGCCCACCGGCCGGGGCCCGCGACCGACCGCCGTACGCCCCTCCCGCCCGGGACCCGCTACCGGTCCCGGAGCGCCTCGATGCCCGCGATGAGCAGGTCCAGGGCGACGGCGAAGTCGCGGTCGCGGATCTCCTCGACCGTGTCGCCGCCCCCGGCCTCCATCAGCTCCTGCGCGGCCTCCATGATCTGGTTCGCCTGCGGCTGGTCCCGGACGGTCCCCAGCGCGTACCGGTAGTACTCCTGCTGGGTCATGCCCGCGGCCGCGCTGCGCTGGGCGAAGTGGCCCTCGATGGTGCCGAATCCGTACACGAACTGGAAGACCGCGGCGAGCGCGCCGGGGCGGCGTTCCGGGGGCAGGCCCGTCGCCCGGATCACGTCCTGGACGGAGTGCGACATCAGCAGCGCGTGCGGGCCGATGTTGAGGTAGTGCCCGGCGAGCGTGGACACCCAGACGTGCCGGACCAGCAGGCTGCGGTACTCGGTCGCCAGTTCGCGCAGCCGGTCGTGCCAGTGCGCGTCCTCGCTCGGGGGCGGCAGTTCGCCGAAGGCCGCGTCGAGTGCCAGCTCCAGCAGGTCGTCCTTGTTGTCCACGTACCAGTAGAGGGACATCGCCGTGACGTTCAGCTCGGCGGCGAGCCGGCGCATGGAGAACTTGGCGAGGCCCTCGGCGTCCAGCAGCCGGACCGAGGCCGCGGTGATCCTGTCCCGGTCGAGGCCGGGCTGCTGGTCCGTCCGGCGGGTGCGTGACGGTGCCGGCCGGTCCAGCCACACGCTGGGCCTGGCGGGGTTCTTCACACGACCGGTCGCGGACACCATGACGTAACTCTCCTCGCCTTGCCCGTGGGGGCGGAACCCTGCCTCCGGGACGGTTCCGCCGCGTGCGTCTGCGCACGCGGCGGACCTGCGGCAGGACCCGCACGCCCCGGCACGATGCTATGCCGCGGTCCCGGCCGTGGCTCCCCGAACGGCCTCCGCCCGCTCCGCACGGCGCAGGAGCAGGGCGGCGAGCAGGCCGCCCGCCAGCACCGCGGCCGCCCCGACGAGCTGGCTGGTCTCCAGCCCCGAGGCGAAGGCGTCCGTGATCCGCGCCCGTTCGCCGTCGTCGGCGGCCGAGGCGAGCGCGACGGGCAGCGACGCGGTCCCGACGGCGGCCGGGACGAGGGCCCCGAACCGGGAGTTGAGGACCGCGCCGAGCACGGCCACGCCCAGGCCGTTGCCGAACTCGGCGAGCGTGCCGTTGACCCCGGCGCCCACGCCCGCCTTCTCCGGCGGAATGGCGCTCATGATCGCGTTGGCCATGGCGGGCATGGCGAGCGCGATGCCCGCCCCCATCACGACCAGGCCGAACAGCATGCCGCCGTAGCCGTTGCCGCCGAGCAGCGCGATGGCGGCCAGGCCCGCGGCCAGCAGGCTCATCCCGGCCGCGATCGTGACCGGCGTGCCCAGCCTGGGCACCAGCCTGGCGCCCAGGCCGGTGAGGTTGAGGGCGATGACGCTCAGCGCCAGCGGGGCGGTGCGCAGACCGGCCTCCAGCGGCCCGTGGCCGAGGACGAACTGGAGCTGCTGGGTGAGCAGGAAGAGCGAGCCGCCCATCCCGAAGGCGACGAGGATCGCGCCCGCGACCGCCCCGACGAACTTCTCGTTGCGGAAGAAGTGCATGTCCAGCATCGGGTACGGGATGTGCAGCTCCCACAGCACGAAGGCGGCGACGAAGACGATGCCGACGGCGGCGGTCAGCAGCACCCGGCCCGACGTCCAGCCGTGCTCCGGGCCGGAGATGATCGCGTACACGGTGGCCGCCATGCCGATGGTGGAGAGCAGCGCGCCGAGCAGGTCGGGACGGTCGCCGCTGGGGTTCCTGGTCTCCGGGACCAGCCGCGCGACGGCGATCAGGCCGAGGACCGCGACCGGAATGTTGATCAGGAAGATCGCGCCCCACCAGAAGTGGTCGAGCATCACCCCGCCGACCAGCGGCCCGACGGCGAAGCCGAGCGAGCTGACCGTCGACCAGATGCCGATCGCCTTGACCCGTTCGCCGTCGTCGAAGATCTGCACGACGACGGCCAGGGTCGTGGTCATCAGCAGCGCGCCGCCGACGCCCATGCCGGCGCGGGCCGCGATCAGCTGTCCGGACGACTGGGACAGCCCGGCCGCCAGTGAACCGATGCCGAACAGGGCGAGCCCCGTGATGAGCATCTTCTTGCGGCCGTAGCGGTCGGCGGAGCTGCCGGCCGTGAGCAGCAGGCCCGACTGGACGAGCGAGTAGGCGTTGATCATCCACTGCACGTCGGCGGTGGACGCCTTCAGCTCCCGGGTGAGGGAGGGGATCGCGACGTTGAGGACGGTGTTGTCCAGCAGCACGGTGAGCTGGGCCAGACAGATGACGCCGAGGATCAGCCACCGTTGCGGATGGCTCGGCGGCGCGAGGGGGCTCTGTTCTGCGGCAGTCGCCGTCATACGGCACCCCGCCTTCCTATACGACGTACAAGAGATGGTCGCCATACACCGTACAAGAGTCCCTTTACGGTGTACAACGCATTTGTTCGCGGTACCTTGCTCGCCGCTGATCCGACAAGGGCTGGAGTGGTATGTCACTGCGTCGTCGTACGGTGGAAGTGCTCGTCGCGGCCGGGCTGTCGGGGGTCGTCCTGGCGCCTCTCGCGCCTCCCGCTTCGGCCGCGGAGATCACGGGGCGGGGGCCCTCGGTGCCGCTGCGCGTGGTCACGTACAACATCCACGCGGGCGCGGACGCGGACAACGTCTTCGACCCGGCCCGCCAGGCCGCCGAGCTGCGCGCGCTGGACGCCGACGTGATCGGGCTCCAGGAGGTCGACTCCCACTGGGGCACCCGCAGCGAGTGGCGCGATCTGGCGACGGAGCTGGCCGAACGGCTGGACATGCGGGTGTCGTTCGCCCCGATCTACAGCCTCGATCCGCAGACCCCCGGGGCGCCCCGGCGCGAGTTCGGGGTGGCGGTGCTGTCCCGGTACCGCGTGACGAGCGCGGAGAACCACGAGATCACCCGGCTCTCCACCCAGGACCCCGACCCGGTGCCCGCGCCCGCACCCGGCTTCGGCGAGGTGGTCCTGCGGGTGAAGGGGCTGCCGGTGCACGTGTACGTGACGCACCTCGACTACCGGGCCGATCCCGCCGTGCGGGCCGCCCAGGTCGCCGACACCCGGCGGATCATGGCCGAGGACGGGGCGGCCCGCACGGCGGGATCGGCCCGGTAGTCGAGGTGCGTCACGTACACGGGGACGGCGGCTTCCCCGGAGGCGGCATGCGTTTCCCGGGCCAGAACAACCAGCAGAACGGCAATCAGCAGAACGGCAACCAGCCCGGCATGAACCCGAACTCGCCCCGCTGTGGGAGGAGCTGACGGACGCCGATCCGGGCGGGCCGACGTACCCGGCGGCGGCCCCGACGCAGCGGATCGACTACGTGGCGGTGTCGAAGGACTCCGTGCGGGTACGCGACGCGGCGGTGGCCGGGGCACTCGCCTCGGACCACCGCCCGGTCGTCGCGGACCTGTTGCTGCGGCGCTGAGCCCCCGGGCTCCTACGCGTCGCTCTTCGGGCTGGTCAGGTCGTAGAAGGTGGCGCTGCCGACCGTGACCTCCTCGAAGTTCTCCGCCACCCACGAGGAGATCGAGGACGAGGTGCCGTCGCCACCGCCCGGACCGCCGCCCGTGCCGCCCGTGCCGCTCGCGATGAAGTAGTGGATCCGGCCCTCCTCGACGTACTCCTTGAACTGGGAGAGCGTCGGGGACGGGTCGCTTCCGTTGAAGCCGCCGATCGCCATCACCGGTTCCTCGGTGGCGAGTTGGTAGCTCGCGGCGTTCTGCGAGCCGATGGCGGCCGCGACCCAGGTGTAGTCCCCGGCGTCCTCCTCCAGGAGCTTCTTCGCCCCGGAGCCGACGGACGCACCGTTGAGGAGGCCGCCCATGCCACCGCCTCCGCCGCCGGGACCGCCCCGACCGCCCTCGAACGTGCCGCCGGGCATGCCGCCGGGGAAGGTGCCTGTGGTGCCGCCGCCGGGGGTCGTTCCCTGGTTCTGTCCCTGGCCGGCTCCCGGGGGCGTACCCGGGTTCATGCCGGGCTGGTTGCCGTTCTGCTGATTGCCGTTCTGCTGGTTGTTCTGGCCCGGGAAACGCATGCCGCCTCCGGGGAAGCCGCCGTCCCCGCGTCCCCCGCGACCGCCGCCGCCCGGACCGCCCATCGGGCCGCCGCCGGAGGGCCCCGCCGTGACGATCGAGCCCTGGTGCCCGGTGTTCAACGTGCTGAGGGTGTACGCCGTCGGGCCCGCCAGCGACGCGGCGAAGCCCACCGCCACCACCGCGACCGCCAGCCGGCGCCCCGCCCGCGCGACGAGCAGCAGCCCGACCGCGCCCACCAGGCCGCCGACGAGGACCGCCCAGCGCAGCCACGGCAGGTGGTCCGGGGTCCGGCCCAGCAGGACGTACGCCCAGAGCGCGGTCACGGCGACCGAGCCGGCCAGCACCGCACGCGTCCACCACCTGGCCCGTTCCTCCCACAGGACCGTGACGCCCATGCCGACGAGCGCGGCGAGGTACGGGGCCAGGGCGACCGTGTAGTACTGGTGGAAGATGCCCGCCATGAAGCTGAAGACGACCATCGTCATCAGCAGCGAGCCGCCCCAGGCGAGGAACGCCGCGCGGGCGGTGTCGGTGCGCTTCGCCCGCCGGGTCAGCACGATGCCCGCGACGAGCAGGATCAGCGCGGCGGGCAGCAGCCAGGAGATCTGGCCGCCGACCTCGGAGTTGAACATCCGGCCGATGCCGGTCTCCCCCCACTGACCGCCGCCACCGCCGCCGGGACCGCCACCCCGGCCGCCCCCTCCGACGCTGCCGGTCTCGTTGCCGTTGATCCGGCCGAGGCCGTTGTAGCCGAAGGTCAGCTCCAGGAAGGAGTTGTTCTGCGAGCCGCCGATGTACGGGCGCGACGAGGCGGGCCACAGTTCGACGATCGCGACCCACCAGCCGCCCGCGACGGTCATCGCCAGCGCCGAGAGACCCAGCTGGCCGAACCTCCGGCGGACGGACACCGGCGCGAACACCGCGTACAGCACGGCCAGCGGCGGCAGGATCAGGAACGCCTGCAGGGTCTTCGCCAGGAAGGCCGCCCCGACCGCGACCCCCGCCCACACCAGCCACGCCGTCCGGCCGTTCTCCATCGCGCGCAGCACGCAGTGGACGGTGACGGTCATCAGCAGCGCCAGCAGCGCGTCCGGGTTGTTGAAGCGGAACATCAGCGCGGCGACCGGCGTGAGCGCGAACACCGCCACGGTGATCAGCCCGGCCGCGGCGTTGAAGCGGCGGCGCACCGTCGCGTACAGCACCCCGGCCGTGGCCACCCCCATCAGCACCTGCGGGGCCAGGATCGCCCAGGAGTTGAGGCCGAACACCCGTACCGACAGGGCCATCGGCCACAGCGCGGCGGGCGGCTTGTCGACGGTGATCGCGTTGGCCGCGTCCAGCGAGCCGAAGAAGAGGGCCTTCCAGCTGCGGCTGCCCGCCTGGGCGGCGGCGGAGTAGAAGGAGTTGGCGTAGCCGGAGGCGCTGAGGTTCCAGAAGTACGCGAGCGCGACGACCAGCAGCAGGCCGAGGAAGGCCGGGCGCGCCCAGCGCGGGTCCTCGGGCCGGCCCCGCAGGACGCGGCGCGCCGGACCGTCCGGACGCCCGCGGTCCGGCGCGACGGCGGCCGGCGCCGAGGACGGCGGGGGCGGGACCTGCAGGGGCGGGAAGCGATCGGGATGCGGCGTGCTCATCGGGCGTTCCCTTGTTCGTGGTGGGTGTCTGCGGCGGCCCCGGCGCCCCTGTCGGTCCTGTCGGCCCCGGCGCCCATGACGGCTCCGTCGGCCCCGGTGGCCCGGTCCGG
Organism: Streptomyces sp. sk2.1; assembly: GCF_008120935.1. Classification (GTDB taxonomy): domain Bacteria; phylum Actinomycetota; class Actinomycetes; order Streptomycetales; family Streptomycetaceae; genus Streptomyces. The sequence continues at coordinate 268,257 of NZ_RDBO01000055.1, read as the reverse complement.
GAAGACCCAGGCGCGGAAGAGCAGGAACCGCAGGACGGTCGCCGCGAGGTTGGCCGCGATCAGCACGGCGAGTTCCGTGCCGTGCGACGGCGAGCCGGAGGCCGCTCCCAGCGCGGCCAGCGAACCACTGGTCAGGGCGAGGCCGATGGCGAAGACGACGAGGCCCTGGGCCTGGTGGCGGACGGCCCCGCCCCGGCCCCGTACCCCGAAGGTGAGCCTCCGGTTGGCCGCCGTATTGGCGACGGCCGAGACCAGCAGAGCGCCCCCGTTGGCGAGTTGCGGGCCGACGCCCAGCCGGAAGAGCGAGTACAGGGCGAGGTAGAAGAGCGTGGAGAGCGCGCCGACGACGCAGAACCCGACGAGCTGGCGGGCCAGTCCGCCGGGCACCCCCTTCAGCACGCGGTCGCGCGGATCGTCCCCGAAGGGCCGCGCCAGCCGGTCCAGCGGCAGCGCGCCGACCGCCAGCGCCCGCCCCACCCGCCACACGCCCTTCAGGTCCTCCGCGGCCGTCCGCACGATGTGGACGGTGGAGTCCGGGTCGTCGACCCAGTCGACCGGCACCTCGTGGATGCGCAGCCCGGCCCGCTCGGCGAGGACCAGCATCTCCGTGTCGAAGAACCACCCGGTGTCCTCGACCATCGGCAGCAGCCGCTGCGCCACCTCGCGGCGGATCGCCTTGAACCCGCACTGCGCGTCGCTGAACCGGGCGGCCAGCGACGAACGGAGGATGAGGTTGTAGGCGCGCGAGATGAACTCCCGCTTCGACCCGCGCACCACCCGCGAGCTGCGGGCCAGCCGGGAACCGATGGCCAGGTCGGAGTGGCCCGATATCAGCGGCGCGACCAGCGGCAGCAGCGCGTTGAGGTCGGTCGAGAGGTCGACGTCCATGTACGCCAGGACCGGGGCGTCCGAATGCGACCAGACGGTGCGCAGCGCCCTCCCCCGGCCCTTCTCCTCCAGTCGGTACGACCGCACCCGGGGCATCGCCGCCGCGAGCCGGGCCGCCACCTGCGGCGTCCGGTCGGTGCTGGCGTTGTCCGCGACGGTGATCCGGAAGGCGTACGGGAAGGTGCGCGTCAGATGCTCGTGCAGGCGCAGCACACAGGGTTCGAGGTCCTTCTCCTCGTTGTGAACGGGTACCACCACGTCGAGCACGGGGGCACCCGCCGGATCGGCCGCGTCGGCTGTCGCGGCGAGCAGGTGGTCCCGGGCCGGCAGGGCGCTCCGGGGAGTGTCGGTTCGCATGCCCCGACGTTCGCCAACCGCGCTGTCACACCGATGTGCCGAGCCTGTCCCCCACCTGTGAATGCGCCGGCGCGTGCGACGGCGGGACCGGCAGGTGCACGGCGAAGACCGTGCGCCCGGGCGCCGATTCCACCTCCACCCGGCCGCCGTGCGCGGTGACGACGGCCTCCACGATGGCCAGCCCGAGCCCGGTCGAGCCCGCGCTGCGCGAACGCGAGGCGTCACCGCGCGCGAACCGTTCGAAGACGTGCGGCAGCAGCTCCGGCGGGATGCCGGGCCCGTCGTCCCGGACCTCCAGCGTCACCCGCGGCCGACCGGTCGCGGCCCGCACGACGACCGTCACGGTCGTGCCGGGCGGGGTGTGGGTGCGGGCGTTCGCCAGCAGGTTGACCAGCACCTGGTGGAGCCGGGTCGGATCGCCGTGCACGGTCGCGGGCTCGTCCGGGAGTTCCAGACGCCAGTGGTGACCGTCCCCGTCGGCGGCGCGGGCGTCGCTCACGGCGTCGACGACGACCGGGGAGAGGTCGGTGCGCTCCGGGGCGAGCGGGCGTCCGGCGTCCAGCCGGGCGAGCAGCAGCAGGTCCTCCACCATGCCCGTCATCCGCTCCGCCTCGGACTCGATCCGCCCCAGGGCGTGCCGGGTGTCGGGGCCGGTCTCCTCGCGCCCGCGCCGGGTCAGCTCGGCGTAGCCGCGGATCGAGGCCAGCGGGGTGCGCAGCTCGTGGCTGGCGTCCGCGACGAACCGGCGCACCCGCGTCTCGCTCTCCTGACGCGCCGCCAGGGCCGAACCGACGTGGCCCAGCATCCGGTTGAGCGCGGCGCCCACCTGGCCGACCTCGGTGCGCGGGTCGGCCTCGGCGTCCGGGACCCGCTCCAGGAGCGCCACCTCGCCGCTGTGGAGCGGGAGTTCGGAGACCCGGGTGGCGGTCGCGGCGACCCGGCGCAACGGGCGCAGCGCGACGCCGACCATGACGGCGCCCGCGATGCCGGCCGCGATCAGCCCCGCTCCGGTGACGCAGACCTCGACGAGGATCAGGGTGGTGAGCGCGGAGCCCACCTCGGCGGCGGGGAGGCCCACGACGAGGGTCGTCCCCCTCGGGTCCGTGACCGCCCGCACCCGGCTGGAGCCGAGCCCCGGCAGGTCGACGTTGCGTGCCCCGTCCCCGGCGGCGATGCCCGCCGCCGCCAGGGCGTCGCGCTGGGCGGTGGTCATCGGCTGCCCGTCGTCCTCGCTCCCGGGCCCCGGCACGGTGGTGCTCTCCACGACCACCCGGGACTCGGTGACCGAGCCGTCGTCCGCCACCACGGCCCCGAAGGCGCCGACGGGCAGCCCGCGCGCGTCGACGAAGGCCAGCGGGTCGCGGGTCCACGGCCGGTCGTCGCCGGGCATCGGCAGCCCGCCGCCGGGCGGCTTCGCGGCCCGTACGGCGATGGAGTCCAGCTGGTCGTCGAGCTTCCCGTACATGTAGCTGCGGTAGGCGATGGTGGTGACCGACCCGATGACCGCGGCGACGACGGCGATCAGCGTCACCGCCGAGACCACGAGCCGGGTCCGCAGCGTCCACGGCCCCTTCCGCGACCACCGCCCCGCGCGCCCCGCCCGTCCCGTGGTGCGCACCGCACCGCTCACCGGGGTCACTCCCCGGGCTTGATGAGGTACCCCGCCCCGCGCCGGGTGTGGATCATCGGCGACCGCCCGGCGTCGATCTTCTTGCGCAGGTACGAGATGTACAGCTCGACGACGTTGGCCTGGCCGCCGAAGTCGTAGTTCCACACCCGGTCGAGGATCTGCGCCTTGCTCAGCACCCGCTTCGGGTTGCGCATCAGGAAGCGCAGCAGCTCGAACTCGGTGGCGGTCAGGTGGATGGAGGTGCCGCCCCGGCTCACCTCGTGGCTGTCCTCGTCGAGCACCAGGTCGCCGACGGTGAGCGTCGAGCCGCTGCGCGCGGTCGCCGTGCCGGAGCGCCGGATCAGCCCGCGCAGCCGCGCCACGACCTCCTCCAGGCTGAACGGCTTGGTGACGTAGTCGTCGCCGCCCGCCGTGAGACCGGCGATCCGGTCCTCCACCGCGTCGCGCGCGGTCAGGAACAGCACCGGTACCTCGGCGAGTTCCCGGCGCAGCCCGCCGAGCACGGCGAACCCGTCCGTGTCGGGCAGCATCACGTCGAGGATCACCACGTCCGGCCGGAAGTCGCGCGCCATCCGGACGGCCCCGGCACCGTCCCCGGCACTGCGCACCTCCCAGCCCTCGTAGCGCAGGGCCATGGACAGCAGTTCGGCGAGCGGTGCCTCGTCGTCCACCACCAGCACGCGGACGGGGCTGCGGTCCGCCCTCAGCAGTTCGGTACGTCCTCGGGGCGAGGCCGCGGCCGTCCGATGCGGAGCCGTCGTCCGGGGCGAAGCCGCTGTTGCCGTCCGGTGCGGAGTCGCGGTCCGGGGCGAGGGCGTGGCCGTCCGGGTCGAGGTCATGGGCGTCCGGGGCGAGGTCGTCGTCATGCCCCAACCCTGTGGGGCTCCTCTGAGAGGGGTCTTTCCCGATTCTGTGAATTCCCTGAGAAAAACCGGAGGCCCGATCGCCCGGCGGGTCAGTCCACGGCGAACAGCGCGCTCGCGTTCCCGTGGCAGACCGCCCGCAGCCAGTCGTCCCCCAGCCCCAGCCGTTCCAGCGCGTGCAGCTGATGCGCGTACGGGTACGGGATGTTCGGGAAGTCCGTGCCCAGCAGGATCCGGTCACCGAGCGCCGCGAGCCGCCCCAGCTCGGCCGCCGGGAACGGGGTGAAGTCCTCCGTGAAGTCCGTGAACGCCATCGTCGTGTCGAGCCGCACCCGCGGATACCGCTCCGCGAGGTCCAGGAAGTCCGTGTACTCCGGCATGCCCATGTGGGCCACGATCAGCGGCAGCCTCGGGTGCCGGGCGAGCAGCCGGCCGACCGGTTCGGGACCCGTGTGCTTCCCGGGCGCCGGACCCGAGCCGCAGTGCATCACCACCGGGATGCCGGCCTCCGAGAGCAGCCCCCAGACCGGTTCCAGCAACGGGTCGTTGGCGTCGTACGCGCCGACCTGGACATGCGACTTGAAGACCCGCGCCCCCGCCTCCACGGCCTCGCGCACGTACCGCTCCACGCCCTCCTCCGGGAAGAAGGTCGCGGTGTGCAGGCAGTCCGGCACCCGGCGCGCGAAGTCGGCCGCCCAGCCGTTCAGCCAGGCCGCCATGCCGGCCTTGTGCGGGTACAGCATCGAGGTGAACCGGCGGACGCCGAACGAGCGCAGCAGCGCGAGCCGTTCGTCCTCGTCGTGCCGGTAGGCGATCGGCCACTCCATCCCGGTCAGCGGCCCGGCCGAGTCGAAGTACGCCCAGACCTTGCGGAGCACCCGCTCGGGCATGAAGTGCGTGTGGACGTCGATGAGTCCGGGCAGCCCGAGCCGCTCCCGGAACCGCACGACGTCGTCGACGTCACCGCTCGTGCCGTTCGTACCGCTCATCCCGTGACCCTCTCCCGCCTCGCCGCCGGACGGACCACCGTCCCGGACCGACGATCCCAGAACACCGCGGACCGCTCCCCACCACCCCCTGCCCTGGTGTTCGGAACAGCCC
>NZ_RDBO01000055.1:262284-263318 GCF_008120935.1 Streptomyces sp. sk2.1 | reverse complement strand
GTGACCGCCCGCCGACCGGTGGCAGTTCGCCCCGCCGGCCTCCTCATCGGCCGCGGGCAGCCGCGCCTCCCGCCACGTCCGCGGCACGCCGGGCGGTCACCAGGTAGCCCGCGAAGCGGAGCTCCGGTCCGCCCTTCGCCCACCCGTCCGCCTCCTCGACCGGAACCAGCACGGTCGTGCCGGGAACGGGGTGGTTCACCTTGTCCGTGGCGCCCGGGGGCACCTCGTAACGGCAGTGCACCTCGTCGATCGACACCACCTCCACCGAGGTGGGCGCGTGCTCCTCCCCCTGGCCGTGGTGCTCCTCGCGGAAGTCGATCCCGGCCGCGCGCTCACTGCCGACGACACGGGCGTACTCCTCCGGATCGACCTCCAGCAGCGTCCACGAGACGACGTCCCCCGGCGCGAAGCGCTCCCCGCAGCACTGGATCTGCCAGTCATCGACCCAAATCGTCAACGTCATGCGGCCATTGTCCGCCGAGCGCCCCGCGCCCGTGCCGCATTTCGCCGCGGTACGCCGGGACCCGGACAACGCGAGAGGCCCCGGATTTCTCCGGGGCCTCTCGCTTGCTGTGCACTCGGCAGGATTCGAACCTGCAACCTTCTGATCCGTAGTCAGATGCTCTATCCGTTAAGCTACGAGTGCTTGGCGTTCCGGGCTTTTTTCTTCCCGGTCGGCGTTGCGAGAACAACATTACATGACCTGCGCCGTAGCGCGAAATCCATTAAGCAAACCCGCCCCTACCTGCAGAAACGCCTCGATTCACGGCTGCGCGGAGCGACCGGCGGGCGGCTCGGGCGGGGCTCTCCGCCGCCATTCGCGGGACAGCGCTCCGCGCGGGGACCGGGGCGCGGCGCAGAGCCGGTGCGGGATCCGGAACGTCGAAGTCCGCGGCAGTTCGTGACCGTGCGGCCGTTTCCGTACGGGTGTCGTCGCGGCGCCCGGCGCGCCGATGTCCAGCGCCATGGTGTCCTCCCCCTGGCGGCCGCGGTGGTACAGCCGCCAGTACAGCTTCGTCCCGGGGGTGGTGGGC
>NZ_RDBO01000055.1:224729-262184 GCF_008120935.1 Streptomyces sp. sk2.1 | reverse complement strand
GGGGACGGGAGCGGGGGCGCAAACCCGTCGCACGGGATTGGCCTGACCACTCCGGCCGTCACTTTACGGAACGTTCCGAATGCATTGCGCTACCAGGTGTGTCGGCTCCGCCCCGGCGCACGGACGTGCGGCCGGACGGCGGTGCATTCCAGCAGCGTCGACTTGAGGGGAAGAACCATGTCCACACCTCCTGCCCCGCTCCGGGTCAGCCTGGCCAACGGCAGCTTCGAACAGCCCGCCGTCGCCAGTATGGAATTCCTGCCGGACGCCTCGCAGCCGCAGGCGCCCAAGCACGTTCCGGGCTGGCGCACCACCGCCTCCGACCACCTGATCGAGCTGTGGCACTCGGGCTTCAACGGGGTGCCGTCGGCCGACGGCGCGCAGTTCGCCGAGCTCAACGCCAATCAGGTCTCCACGCTCTACCAGGACCTGCCCACCACCCCCGGGACGAAGCTGTACTGGCGGCTGTACCACCGCGGCCGCCAGGGGGAGGACACCATGGCGCTGGACATCGGCGCGCCGGGCGCCGCGGTGCAGCAGCGGCGCTTCACCGACGGCAACACCTCCTGGGGCCACTACACCGGCACCTACACCGTCCCGGCCGGTCAGACGGTGACGCGCTTCGCCTTCCGCTCCGTCTCCGCCGCCGGCGGCAACCAGGGCATCGGCAACTTCCTGGACGGGATCTTCTTCGGCGCCGCCCCCCACGTGGTGCTCACCAAGACCGCCGCGCCCACGGGGCCGCTGGAGGTGGGCGACGTCATCACCTACCGCGTCAACGCCAGGAACGAGGGCGGCGGCGCGGCCGAGGACCTCGTCCTGACCGACGCCATCCCGCCGGGCACGACGTATCTGCCCGGTTCCCTGCGCATCGTCGACGGCCCGAACGCCGGGGTGAAGACCGACGCCCGGGACGGCGACCAGGCGCACTACGACGCCTCGGCCGACAGGGTCGTCTTCGGACTCGGCGCCACCGCCACCGCCGGGGAGGGCGGCAGCCTGCCCAACACCGAGACCCTGCCCGGGGGAACCACCGCCGAGTACCGGGTCACCATCGACCGCGCCTCCGGCGGCCGGCAGATCAGGAACACCGCCACCGCCACCTACGAGAACCGGCTCGGCGACACCCCGGAGTCGCTGACGTCCGCCTCCGACGAACAGGTCACACAGGTCAATCCGGCCGCGGACCTGGCCGTGGTCAAGGCGGCCGACGCGACCACCGTCACCGTCGGCCAGACGGTGACCTACCGCGTCACCGTGCGCAACACCGGACCGAACCGGGCCACCGGGGTCACCGTCACCGACCGGCTCCCGGACGGCCTCGCCCTCCTGTCCGCCGACGGGCCCGGAAGCTACGACCCGGACACCGGCCGGTGGGCCGTGGGCGCCCTGGACGTCGGCGCCGGGGCCACCCTCGTACTGCGCGCCAAGGCCACCCGGCCCGGTCCGGTCGACAACTCCGCCACCGCCACCGCCGACGAGAAGGACCCCGCCCCCGGCAACAACACCGACACGGTCGTCATCTGCGTCGAGCCGGCCCCGAGCTGCTGCGACCCCTGCGCCGACCGGAAGTAACCCGGAAGCAGCCACCGGTCGGCGCAAGGGCGGTGGACCGGCTTCGGAAAAGTTTCGGAAACGACTCGGGGAGTCCGGCCGAAGTGGGCCGAACTCCCCGAGCAGAGAGCGGAGGCGGAGGGATTTGAACCCTCGATGGGCTTTAAGACCCAAACCGCATTAGCAGTGCGGCGCCATAGACCGGACTAGGCGACGCCTCCATACACTTCCCGCGCGAGCGCGAGCGGTGTGTGCAGATGATGACACAGCTGAGCGCCGTGTCACCAATCGCCGCCTACGGTACTAGGGATTCGGGCGCGAGGGCAAAGTGCCTGCGGTTGCGCAACGCCGCGGCGTGCGGAGCGTTAGTGAGTGCGGAGGCGTCGTCCTCCGGTCGTTCACGTCGTTCCACCGGCACTCCCTTCGAAGTGCACGAGCACAGGAGCCCGCATGCTGCGTCGTCTCGCCCTCACCGCCGTCGTGTCCCTCGCCGTGCTGTCCGCGGCGGCACCGGCCGCGACCGCGGACAGCGGTCCGCTCCCGCTGCCGATTCCGCTGCCCCTGCCCGGACCGGAGGAGGACGGCGGCCCCACCCGGCTGACGATCACGGTCTCGGACTCGGGGGACCCCGCGGCCGAGGGCACCTTCGAGCTGCGGTGCGACCCGGCGGGCGGGACCCACCCGGTGGCGGCGCGGGCCTGCGGGCGGCTGGAGGAGCTGGCGGACGAGGGGGAGAACCCGTTCGCCCCGGTGCCCGCGGACGCGCCGTGCACCATGCAGTACGGGGGACCCGCCACCGCCCGCGTCACCGGCACCTGGGACGGGCGGACCATCGACACGGTCTTCACCCGGACCGACGGATGCGAGATCTCCCGCTGGAACGATCTGCGGCCGGTGCTCCCCAACGTCCGGTGAGGCGGCCGTCGAATCCGTTCGACGAAACGATCCGATGGATCCGGATCCGTCCGAACGGATTCGAGGGGGCGGCGGGGCGGGCGAGTGGACGGGCCCGTTCCGGGTACGGGTCGGGGGACGACCCCGGTGACCAGGGGTTCGTCGCCCCGGACGGGCACGGCGCGCGCCGTGCCGGGGGCCATCGGACAGCACACGACGGGCGGGAGTCGTACACCACATGCACAGGTCCTTGGTGAGAGCTCCCCCTCATCCGCCGCCCCCCGACCCCCGGCTGCCTTTAGACTCGTCCAGTGACAGCCCGCGGCCCGAGGGGCAAGATGGGGCCCGCTGTCGGCAAGGTGCGGTAATCAGGGAGGAAGCGTCGTCGTGAGCAGCAGGCCGTCCCGAGGCACTGCTCGCCTCGCAGCCATACTCGATGCCCTTCCCGACGGGCTGCTGCTCGTCAACTGCAACGGCACCGTCGTCAACGCCAACACCATCGCGCTCGAAATGTTCGAGACGCCGGGCACCGCGCTCGTCGGGCGCGGGCTCCTCGACCTGCTGCCGGAGTTCGACTCCAAGCTGATCCCGGGTTCGATGCGCCTGCCCGAGACGGCCGACGAACGCGGTCGTACGAAGCCGACCCGGATGACCGCGCGCCGGACCGACGGGACCGAGTACCCCGTCGAGGTCACCAGCGCCGGTCTGGAGGACGGGCAGGCCGCGTACAACGACTTCCAGAACGGGTACGGCGGCGGCTACTCGGGCGACGAGCTGCTGATGCTCGTCGTGCGGGACCTGTCGGGCACCGTCGACACCGAGGCGGAGCTGGCCCGTTCGCAGCGGCAGACCGAGATGATCCTGCGCGCCGCGGCCGAGGGCGTCGTCGGCACGGACACGGACGGCCGGGTCGTCCTGGTCAACCCCGCCGCCGCGCAGATACTCGGTTACCGCGCCAGCGACCTGGGCGGCCAGGAGCTGCACCCGCTGATCCTGCACTCGCGGGCGGAGGGCGAGGCGTTCCCGTACGAGGAGTCGCCGCTGGCCGACACCCTCAGGTCCGGGCGCAAGCACCGGGTGCGCGGGCAGGTCCTGTGGTCCAAGAGCGGGGCCCGGGTGCCGGTCGACCTGACCACCGCGCCGGTCCGCGACGGGGACCAGCTGGTCGGCGCCGTCATGACGTTCACCGACCGCAGGCCGTACGAGGAACTCACCGAGCGGCACCGGACCGAGGTCGCCGAGCTGACCGGGAACCACACCGCCGAGGTCGCCGCGCTCGACGAACGGCACAGCACCGAACTGGCCGACCGCTCCGAGCGGTACGCGGCCGAGCTGGAGGCCCGGACCGAGCAGCTGGAGGCGCTGACCGCCCGGCACACCCAGCTCACCGCCGTGCTCGGCGAGTCGCTGCGCGGCCCGCTGGAGGAGCTGCGCGGCGAACTCGCCACGCTCGCCGCCGACCCGGCCGGCCAGCTGTGGCCCGAGGCCAACCAGATCCTGCACCACCTGGCGGCGGGCTACGCCCGGATGACCACGCTCGTCGACAACGTGCTCGGCTACCAGCGCCTGGACGCCGGTGCCGAGAAGCTGGTCAAGTCGAACGTGCTGCTCGACTCGGTCGTGACGGCGGGCATCGACGCGTCCGTCGAGCTGATCGGTCCCGGGCGCGCCCAGTTCGCGGTGCACGCGCCGCCGATCGAGGCCGAGGTGGACGCGGCCCGGCTGGTGACCGCGCTCGCCCACCTGGTCGCGGACGTCGCCGGGGTCGACTCGACCGGCAAGGCCCGCGTGGTGCCGGGCGGCGGCTACGTCGACTCGACGATCGTCGTGGCGGCGGCGCAGCGCGGCGAGGTCGTACGGATCGAGGTGCGCGGCCCGTTCGCCGGGGGAGACCCGGTGCACGAGCCGATCGTGCGCGGGATCGTGCGGGCGCACGGCGGCGTGCTCCAGACCCACGAGGTCCCCGGGACGAGCGGCAGCGCGTACGTGCTGGAGCTGCCGTTGGGCGCGGGCTCGGGCACGGTGGTGCCGCCCGCACCCGGGCCGGAGGCGGAAGCCGGGCCGCAGCCCGGTGCGCCGTCCGGCGACGGGAGCCCGGAGGGCGCGGAGCAGCAGACCGGCGGTGGCCGGCGGCGGGCGCGCCGGGCGTCGACGGACGCGTTCCTGGAGAGCCCGGTGGGCGGTTCCGGTCAGGGCGGCGACACGGCCGCGGCCGAGCCGACCGGGCGGCGCCGGGCCCGTCGCGGGCCCGGGGCGGACGACTCGCAGGGCGGCAACGCCTACGACCCGCAGGAGCTTGCCGCGGCCCAGCGGACCCAGGGGTCGGGGCGCAGGCGGGGACGGCCCAGCCCGGCCGAGAGCGATGCCCGGATCCCGCTTCCCGCCCAGCTGCTCCAGTCGCCCGAACAGGGGCGGGAGCCCGGTGCCGGACAGCCCGGCGATCCGCAGGGCCCGGGACAGGCGCTGGCGCTGCCCGCGGCCCCGGCCGCGGTGACGGCGGACACCGGCGCGCGGGACGGCGACCGTCCGCAGCTCGGCCGGACCGTGCCGCCGCAGGGCGTTCCGGCCGGGGAGCAGACTCCGGTGCCGACGGGCAGTCACCGGGCGCGGCACGGCGCGGGGAACCGGCCGGCCCTGCCCGCCGCCGCCCCCGTACCGGCGCAGGCCCCGGGCGCGGACACGGCTCCGGCCCCCGTCTCCCCGGACGCCGCTACCCCGGCTCCGGCCCCGGTGCCGGGTGCGCAGGCGCCCCAGCAGCCGACCGGGCGCAGGGCCCGGCGGGCGCTGGCCGCCACCCAGGAGCGGTCCGCCCAGGACGGGCCCTCGGGGGCCCGTACGGCGTTCGCGCTCCCGCCCGCGGAGGCCGACCGGTCCCCGTCCGAGGCTGCCGATCCGGACGCCTCGCTGCCCGGACGCCATGACGCCGTGACCCTCGCACCGGGCGAGGACCACACCCCGCCCCACCCGCACCCCATGCCGACCGGTCGGCGCCGGGCCCGTCGTCCCGAAGCCCCCCAGCAGCCCGAACAGCCGGGGCAGGACGGGCAGCAGGACGCACAGCAGGGGCCCCAGGGGCCCGGTGGCTGGGGCGAGGACGACTCCTCGGGCCAGGGACCGGCCGTGCCGGTCGCGCCCGGCGAGCGGTCCGAGGTCCCCGGCGGCCCCGCCGAGGACGCCGCGGCCGACGCCCCCGGGCACACCACGCACACCACCGGCACCGCGGCCGTCCCCGCTCCCGCGGACGGTGCGGAGGGCCCCGCGCGGGGTGCGACGCCCGTGCAGGACGCGCGCAGGCAGCCGCTGCCCGCGGAGGCCCCGATGCCCGGCGGCTCGTCCGACTCGACGCAGGGGCGCGCGTTCAGCGTGCGGACGCTCGGGCAGGGCGTGCCGTTCGCCCAGCACATCGCGCACCAGCAGAACCAGACGCTCGGCGGTGCCGGGCGGCGCCGCAAGCTCGCCGCCCCGCCGGAGGACGAGCAGGCCGCGTCCCCGTCCCCGTCGGCCCAGCCGTCGCCGGTCGTGCCGTCGTCGGCCGCCGGAGCGCCGGACGGTCCGCACGGCCAGGTGCCGGGGCAGCGGCTGCCCGCGCCGGAGGCCGAAGGGCGCTCGTTCGCCATAGGCGCGCCCGACGAGGGCGCCGAGGGGCCGGAGCCACTGGACGGTCCGGGCGGCGCGGTCGAGGTGGCCAACCGGCCGTCCCCGCAGCCGGTCGACGACGAGCTGCCCCCGGAGCCGCTGGACAACCCGCGCCGGCTGCTCGTGTGGCCCGCGCCCGACGTCTCCACCCAGCAGGCACTGAGCGACCGCGGCTACCGGCCGGTGATCGTGCACTCCCGCGAGGAGGTCGACGCCCAGATCGCGGCGTTCCCCGCCGCGCTCTTCGTCGACCCGCTCACCGGTCCCATCACCCGCAAGGCCCTCCAGTCGCTGCGCCAGGCGGCGGTGGCGGCCGAGGTCCCGGTGCTGGTGACGGCCGGTCTGGGGCAGGCGTCGCGGGAGGCCGCGTACGGTGCCGACCCCGCCGTGCTCCTCAAGGCGCTCGCCCCGCGCGACAGCGAGCAGCACCCGTCGCGGGTGCTGCTGATCGAGGAGCACGAGGAGATCGCGGAGGCGCTGACGGAGGCGCTGGAGCGGCGCGGCATGCAGGTGGCGCGGGCCGCCACCGACAGCGAGGCGGCGTCGCTCGCCGGCCGGATGCGGCCCAACCTGGTGGTGATGGACCTGATGCAGGTGCGCCGCCGCCGGGCCGGCATCATCGACTGGCTGCGCGCCAACGGCCAGTTGAACCGCACCCCGCTGGTCGTCTACACCTCCGCCGACATGTCCGGGGCGGACCTGCCGAAGCTCGGTTCGGGCGAGAGCGTGCTCTTCCTGGCCGAGCGCTCCACGAGCGAAGAGGTCCAGTCGCGCATCGTCGATCTGCTCGCGAAGATCGGCACGAACTGATCCACCGGAACGCGGCGAGGGCGGTACGGGGTCTCCCGTACCGCCCTCGCGTCGTTCCGCCGGACCCCGGCCCGGATCCGGCCGGGCCCGGCCGTCGGTCAGTCGGTCAGTCGGTCAGTCGGTCAGAGCTGGGTGACGTCCAGCTCGCCCTCCGCGTACTGCTTGCGGATCACCTTCTTGTCGAACTTGCCGACGCTGGTCTTCGGCACCGCCGCTATGACCGTCCAGCGCTCCGGCAGCTGCCACTTGGCGATGCCGGACTCGGCGAGGAAGTCCTTCAGCGCCTCGTAGTCGGCACCGGCTCCCTCCTTGAGGACCACGGTCGCGAGCGGGCGCTCGCCCCACTTCTCGTCCGGGACGGCGACGACCGCGGCCTCGGCCACCTCCGGGTGCGCCATCAGGGCGTTCTCCAGCGCGACGCTCGAAATCCACTCGCCGCCTGACTTGATGACGTCCTTGGCCCGGTCGGTGAGGGTGAGGAAGCCGTCCTCGCTGATCACCCCGACGTCGCCGGTCTTCAGCCAGCCGTCCGCGCTGAACTTGTCCTCGGGCCGCAGGTCCTCGCCGTCCGCGCCCCCGTAGTAGGCGCCGGCGATCCACGGGCCGCGCACCTCCAGCTCACCGGCCGACTCGTTGTCCCACGGCAGGTGTTCGCCGCCGGGCCCGACCAGCCGCGCCTCGACCCCGGCCGGGAAACGGCCCTGGGTGACGCGGTAGGGCCACTCCTGCTCCTCGGTCAGACCGGCGGGCGGGTGGGCCATGGTGCCGAGCGGCGAGGTCTCCGTCATGCCCCAGGCGTGGCAGACCCGGACGCCGAGCCTGTCGTACGCCTTCATGAGGGAGGGCGGGCACGCGGCGCCGCCGATGGTGACGCGGGCCATGGAGGACAGGTCGCGCGGGTTGGCCGTGACCTCGGCGAGCAGGCCCTGCCAGATGGTGGGCACCGCGGCGGCGTGGGTCGGCCGTTCGCGCTCTATCATCTCGGCGAGCGGAGCGGGCTGGAGGAAACGGTCCGGCATGAGCATGTTGACGCCGGACATGAACGTCGCGTGCGGCAGGCCCCAGGCGTTCACATGGAACTGGGGGACGACCACCAGCGTGGTGTCCTGGTCCGTCAGCCCCATCGACTCGGCCATGTTGACCTGCATGGAGTGCAGGTAGATGGAGCGGTGGGAGTAGACGACGCCCTTGGGGTCGCCGGTGGTGCCGGAGGTGTAGCACATGGCGGCGGCGCTGCGTTCGTCCAGCTCGGGCCAGTCGTAGGTGGTCGGGCGGCCGGCGATCAGTTCCTCGTAGTCGTGCACCCGGGGCGCCGCGCCGTCCAGGAGGGAACGGTCGCCGGGCCCCGTCACGACCACGTGCTCGACCGACTTCAGGTGGGGGAGCACCGGCGCGAGCAGCGGCAGCAGGGAGCCGTTGACGATGACGACCTTGTCGTCGGCGTGGTTGACGACCCAGATCAGCTGCTCGGCGGGGAGCCTGAGGTTGAGGGTGTGGAGCACCGCCCCCATCGAGGGGATCGCGAGGTACGCCTCGACGTGCTCGGCGTTGTTCCACATGAGGGTGCTGACCCGCTGGTCGTCCCGGACCCCGAGCTCGTCGCGCAGCGCGTTCGCGAGCTGCGTGGCGCGCCGGCCGATCTCGGCGAAGCTGCGCCGCTGCGGCTCGGGTTCGCCGGTCCAGGTCGTCACCTGCGACTTCCCGTGGATGGTCATCCCGTGGGTGAGAATGCGGGTGACAGTCAGCGGTACGTCCTGCATGGTGCTCAGCACGGCGTCCTCCCGTTGGGCGCTACGCGGCAGTAGGGTTTCGCTGATTCTGCGCGCATACCGCTCGGTATGTCACTAGTCCCGGGGGCACGAATCGGTGTCGTTCGGCAAAATCGGCCCGGCCGGGCGCATCGGCGTCGCCCCTGGTCACCGGGGGACAGCCCGGTGTGACCGGACCGGGGCCGGTCATCTGACCGGAGCCAGCTCCGGGTCCTGCCGGAGCTTGCCGAGCGCCCGCGAGACGGCGCTCTTCACGGTGCCGACGGACACCCCGAGCACCTCGGCCGTCTGGGCCTCGCTCAGGTCCTCGTAGTAGCGCAGGACGACCATCGCCCGCTGCCGGTCCGGGAGCTTCAGCACCGCCCGCCACATCGCGTCGTGCAGCGTCTGCTGCTCGGCCGGGTCGGGGGCCGGGGCGGCCTCCTGCTCGGGCAGCTCGTCGCAGGCGAACTCGTCGACCTTGCGCTTGCGCCACTGCGAGGTCCGGGTGTTCAGCAGCGCCCGGCGCACATAGCCGTCGAGCGCCCGGTGGTCCTCGATCCGCTCCCAGGCGATGTACGTCTTGGCCAGCGCGGTCTGCAGCAGGTCCTCGGCGTCGCTCGGGTTGGCGGTGAGCGAACGCGCGGTGCGCAGCAGCACGGGCCCTCTCGCCCGTACGTAGGAGGAGAACGACGGGTACGGGACGTACTGGGGCCGTGAGGCGTACGGGGAGCACGCGCCGTGCGAGGCGTGTGCGCCGCTCTGCGACGCGTGCGGGCCGTGGGAGCCCGGCTGGCCGTACGAGCCGTGCCCCGTGCTGTGCGGCGTGTGCACCGGGTACGACGTGTGCGGCGCACGACCGGTGGCGGCGGCTCCCCCGGAGCCGCCCGTGCAGACTGGCGTGGTCATGGCTCCACGCTAGGAGCGGGTGCCGCCGGGGGGATCGGCCCCAGGTCCCGAAACCGCGTCCCCCTCAGGGTGTAGGGGTGGTGCAGGCCCCACCTCCTGAAGGTGGACCCGCCGTCGTGGGGAGCTCAGGGGCGCCCCCGAGACCCGGGCCCGCACCGGGCGGGCCCGGCGGGGCGCTCCTCGCGGGTGCGGGCACGGCTCCCGGGCCGTGTGCGGTCAGTCGTCCGTGCCGAGGATCAGCCCCGAGGTGGGCACGCCGGTACCGGCCGTGACCAGGGTCCTGGCCGCCCCGGCCACCTGGTTCACCGACGAGCCCCGGATCTGCCGGACCGCCTCCGCGATGCCGTTCATCCCGTGCAGGTACGCCTCCCCCAGCTGCCCCCCGTGCGTGTTCAGGGGCAGCGCGTCCGCCGCGACGAAGTCCGCGGCCTCGCCCGGCGCGCAGAAGCCGAACTCCTCCAGCTGCATCAGGACGAACGGGGTGAAGTGGTCGTAGAGGATGCCCACGTCGATGTCCGAGGGGGAGAGCCCCGAGCCGCGCCACAGCTGCCGGGCCACCACCCCCATCTCCGGCAGGCCGGTCAGGTCGTCGCGGTGGAAGCTGGTCATCTGCTCCTGCATCCGCCCGGCCCCCTGGGCGGCGGCGACGATCACGGCGGGCGGCCGGCGCAGGTCCCGGGCCCGCTCGGTGCTCGTGACGACGATCGCCTGGCCGCCGTCGGTCTCCTGGCAGCAGTCGAGCAGCCGCAGCGGTTCGACGATCCACCGGGACGCCGCGTGATCGGCCAGGGTGATCGGCTTCCCGTGGAAGTACGCGGCCGGGTTGCGGGCCGCGTGGCGCCGGTCGGTGACCGCGACGTGGCCGAACGCCTCCGGCGTCAGCCCGTACGCGTGCAGGTAGCGCGCGGCGGCCATGGCGACCCAGGAGGCGGGCGTGAGCAGCCCGAAGGGGAGGTTCCAGCCGAGCGCCGTGCCCTCCGCGGTGGGCTCCCGCCGCTGCACCCCGGAGCCGAACCTGCGGCCGGAGCGCTCGTTGAACGCGCGGTAGCAGACCACGACGTCGGCCACCCCGCACGCCACGGCCATCGCCGCCTGCTGCACGGTGGCGCAGGCCGCCCCGCCCCCGTAGTGGACGCGGGAGAAGAACGACAGCTCGCCGATCCCGGCCGCCTGGGCGACGGTGATCTCGGGACTGGTGTCCATGGTGAAGGTGACCAGGCCGTCCACGTCGGCCGGGGTCAGCCCGGCGTCGTCCAGGGCGGCCCGCACCGCCTCGACGGCCAGCTTGAGTTCGCTGCGGCCGGAGTCCTTGGAGAACTCGGTCGCCCCGATGCCCACGACCGCCGCCCGGCCGCCGAGCGAGTCGGCCCCGCGGATGCTCATGCCGCCCCCTCCCGCTCGTCCCGCTCGTCCCGCTCGTCCCGCTCCGCCGGAGCCGCCGGGAGGGCGACGGTCACGGTGCCGGTGACGTGCCGGCCGATTCCGTTCGTGCCGACGACCGCCACCTCGGCCGTCCCGTCCTCCCCCACGGCGGTGACCCTGCCGCTCAGGACCATGGTGTCGCCGGGGTAATTGGGCGCGCCCAGCCTGATGGCGACCTTGCGGAGCACGGTCGCGGGGCCGAGGCGGTCGGTGACGTACCGGCCCACCAGGCCGTTGGTCGTCAGGATGTTCATGAAGATGTCCGGCGACCCCTTCCGCCGCGCGGTCTCCGCGTCGTGGTGGACGTCCTGGTAGTCGCGGGAGGCGATGGCGCCCGCCACGATCAGGGTGCGGGTCACCGCGATCTCCAGCGGCGCCAGCTCCTCACCGGTCCTCATTCCGCGTCCTCCTTCGCCAGCGATTCGCCGAGTTCCTGGAGCACCTCGCTGCCGCAGCCCAGGTGGGCGTCGAGCTGCCGGCCCCAGAGGAAGTGGCGGTGCACCGGGTGGTCGAGGTCCGCGCCGGTGCCGCCGTGCAGATGCTGTCCGGCGTGCACCACCCGCTTGCCCGCCTCCGAGGCCCACCAGGCGGCGGTCAGCGCCTGGCGCCCGTACGGCAGGCCCGCGTCGTGGCGCCAGGCCGCCTCGTACACGGTGACCCGTATCGCCTCGGTGTCCATGTGGGCGTCGGCGGCGCGCAGCAGGACCCCCTGCTTGGTGGAGAGCGGGCGCCCGAACTGCACCCGGGTGTTCGCGTGGGCGACGGCGCGGGCCAACGAGCCGGCGCAGACCCCCGCCTGGAGCCCGGCGAACGCCGTCCGGCCCGCCGCCAGCACCTCCCCGTACGCCCCGTCCCCGCCGATCCGCTCCCCGGGCGCCCCGTCCAGCACGAGCCGGGCCGCCGACCACGGCGCCGTGGTCTCCACCGGCTCCGTCGTCACCCAGGGATCACCGGTCCGTACGATCCACAGCCGCCGCTCCGTGTCGGGGACGAGCACGAGGCCGGCGTCCCGCAGCCACGGCACGTACGGCACGCAGCCGCTCAGCCGGCCCTCGGCGTCCGCCCGCACCCCGCCCCGTTCCGGGAACGCCCCGGTGGCGACCGCGCCGCCGTCCCGGAGCATGGGCAGCAGCCGTTCCCGCTGCTCGTCGGTGCCGTGCCGGGCGACGGCGAGCACCCCGTACGCACAGCTCGCCGCGAACGGCACCTGCGCCGTCGTCCGGCCCTGTTCCTCCAGCAGGAGCACCAGGCCGAGCAGGCCGATCTCCTCGACGGCCGCGACCAGTCCGGCCGCGCAGAGGCTCTTCCACAGCTCGGCGTCCGTGCCCGTACCGGCCTCGGCCAGGCGCTCGGGCGTCGACAGGTCCGCGAAGATCCGCGCCGCCAGCCCCTGTGCGGCGGCCTGTTCGTCGGTGGGTGCGAAATCCATCTCAGCCCTCGTCTCCCCGGAAGACCGGAATCTCCAAGTCCGGGTCCGTGCGCAGGAATTCCAGCCGGACCGGCATGCCCGTGCGCACCTTGTCGTACGGCACGCCGACGACGTTGCTGACCATCCGCACGCCCTCGGCCAGTTCGATCAGCGCCACCGCGTAGGGTCCGCCGCCCTCCTCGGCCGCGAAGGCGGGGAACCGCGGGTGGTGCATCACGACGTGGCTGAAGACGGTGCCCTCGCCGCTCGCCTCGACCGTGTCCCACTCCTGGCAGCCGCACGCGTTGCAGCCGGGCAGCCAGGGGAAGCGCAGGGTGCGGCAGTCCCCGCACCGCTGGATCAGCAGCCGGTGCTCGGCGACGCCCCGCCAGAAGCCGGCGTTGTCGCGGTTGACCACCGGCCGGGGGCGCAGACGCTTCTCCTGCGGCGGATCCTCCCGTTCCGGCCGGTGCTTCGCCGCCGGCGCGTACTTGAGGATGCGGAAGCGGTGCGTCCCGGCGGGTTCGCCGTCCGCCCGGACGTCCATGCGCGTCGTGACGAAGTACCCCGCCCCCAGCCCGGTCGTCTTCCGCGGCGAGACCGACTCGATCACCGCGTCGAAGGTGATCCGGTCCCCGGGCCGCAGCGGACGCAGGTATTCCTGCTCGCAGTCGGTCGCGACGACCGAGGTGTACCCGGCGCCGTCGAGCAGCCCGAAGAGCTCCTCGTACGCCGCCGAGCGGTCGGTGTGGCCCGACAGCCCGCCCATCGTCCACGCCTGGAGCATCGTCGGCGGGGCGATCGCGTCCGGCCCCGTGTACGCCGGGTTGCCGTCGCCCACCGCCTCGCACCAGTGCCTGATCATCGGCTCGTTGACCGGGTCCTTGCCGACCCCCGCGGTCGCCGCCGGCCGGCCCTCGAACTCCTTGAGCCGCCCGTACAGCCCGTCGTGCTCCCGGCCCGCCTCCCGGGACTCCTCCCGGTCCCCCTCCGGGGACCGCTCCCGGGACGGCCGCTCCTCCTCCCGCGGGCCCGTCACCTCGCACCCCTCTTCATGCCGAGCCGCATCGTCGCGACGATCTCGCGCTGCACCTCGCTCACCCCGCCCCCGAAGGTGTTGATCTGCGCGGCCCGGTTCATCCGCTCCAGCTCCCCGTCCCCGAAGCAGCCGGGCGAACCGGCCCGCAGCACTCCCGCCTCTCCCGTGATCTCCTGGCACATCCGGTACACCTCGACGGCGCTCTCGGTCCCCGCGAACTTCACCCCGCTCGCCTCTCCCGGCGCCGGTGAACCCGCCCCGACCTCGCCCACCAGGCGCCAGTTGAGCAGGCGGGTCGCCGCCAGCCGGGCGTACGCCTCCGCCAGCCGGGCGCGCACCCACGGCTCGTCGGCCGGGCGCCGGCCCGTGACCGGGTCGGGGGTGCGGGCGAAGGCGAGCGCCGCCCCGTAGAAGTCCTCGGCCTGCATCCCGATCGCGGCGAGCGCCACCCGTTCGTGGTTCAGCTGGTTGGTGATCAGCCCCCAGCCCCCGTTCTCCGCACCGACCAGGTTGGTGACGGGCACCCGCACCCCGTCGTAGTACGTGGCCGTCGTGGTCAGCCCGCCCACGGTCCCGATCGGCGTCCAGGAGAACCCGGGCGCGTCGGTCGGGACGAGAACGATCGAGATGCCCCGGTGCTTGGGCGCGTCGGGGTCGGTGCGGCAGGCGAGCCAGATCCAGTCCGCGTTCTGGGCGTTGCTGGTGAAGATCTTCTGCCCGTCGATCACCCAGTGCTCGCCGCTCCCGTTCCCGCGGGACGCCGGCGGGGGCGCTTCCCGCACCGCCCTGGTGCGCAGTGCGGCGAGATCCGTACCGGCCTCGGGCTCGCTGTAGCCGATGGCGAAGACGAGGTCGCCGCTGAGGATCCGGGGCAGGAAGTACGCCTTCTGCTCCTCGGTCCCGTACGCCATCAGCGTCGGGCCCACCGTGTTCAGGGTGACCATCGAGACGGGTGCGCCCGCCCGGTACGCCTCGTCGAAGAAGATGAACTGCTCGTCGGCGCCGCGCCCCTGGCCGCCGTACTCGACGGGCCAGCCGAGCCCGAGCATCCCGTCGGCACCGATCCTGCGCAGCAGCCGCCGCTGCTCGGCGGGGTCCTGGGCGCCCGGGGCCGCCCCGGCGTCCGGGTGGGGCATCACCTCGCTGAAGTACGCGCGGAGTTCGGCGCGCAGCTGTCGCTGGCGTTCCGTCTGGACGAGATGCACGGCGGCCGCCTTCCGGACACGGGCGTACGGATCGGGGCTTCCCCGACTGGTTTCTGACTGTCCGTCAGATACGGGGCGACTGTCAAGGTCACCGACATCCCGAACCCGTCCCGCCGGCCACGCGACGCACGGCACGCCCGGAACCGCCCCGGAGCCGCCCCGTCGGCAGCACGACGAAGCCACCCCCGCCGTCGGCACGACGCACGGCACACGACGCACGGCGGCCCGCGCGGGTGCCGGAGCACCTCGCGCGGGCCGCCGCCCGACCGGTCATGGCCCGCCCCCCGACCGGGCCCCGCCCGGCCGGGGACTCACCAGAGTTTGGTGAAGTTCACCGTGACACTCTCGTCGTGCTGGTCGATCGCGGTGAACGCCGAGCCGTTCACCTGCGCGGACGCGCTCCGGTTCGACGCCCCCTCGCCGACGGCCTGCTGCTGCGACGTGGACGAGTTGCCCAGGTTGTCGTCGGCGACACCGCCGCCGACGACCGTCGCGACGCCCGCGTTCGATCCGTCGTTCGCGAACGAGCCGCTGTCGGCCCGGGCCACCCCGCCGAGGAGCACGGCGGCAAGGGGCAGAGCGGCAACGGCCGCGAGAACACGAGCGGTACGGATGCTTGCCATGCGAATTCCTCCAGGAAACGGAAGTACGGCTTGTACCGGGGCAGTTGGCCTGCCACCCCGGCTCGGGTCGCGACGTCGCGGGACCAGGACTGCCCACCGCCCCCTCGGCGAATCACCCGTACGGCCCGATTCCCCCGCAAGCATGAGGACCTTCCGATAAACCTTTACGCGCCCCCAGAGCACCAGCCCATACCCCTCACGCCCCCCGTTCGGCCGCTTCCGGAACGCGGAATCCCCCGTGCCGCGCCGCAGGAGAAGCGTTCCGGCACCCGCCACTCGACCGGACCCGCGCCCTCTTCCCTTCATCGAACATTCGTACGAAAATAGAGTCATGGCCATCACTGCCCGGCAGACCGCCGCCCTGGCCCTCGCCCACGCGCTCTCCGCCGCCGAGCGCGGGCTCCCCGTCTTCCCGCTGACCGCCCGCAAACTCCCCGCGCTCCCCTCCCCGCACCGGAACGACGGCCGCCGTTCCACCTGCCGGGGCGCGTGCGGCCTCCCCGGCCACGGCGTCCACGACGCCACCACGGACCCCGCCGCCGTACGCGCCCTCTTCGCGGCCGCCCCCTGGGCCACCGGCTACGGCATCGCCTGCGGCCGGGCCCCGCACCACCTCATCGGCATCGACCTGGACATCGACGCCACCGGCGGCGACTCGGCCGCGTCGCTCCGACGGCTGTCCCTGCACCACCTGTTCACGATCCCGCCGACCATCACGGTGCTCACCCCCAGCGGCGGACGGCACATCTGGCTGACCGGCCCGCCGGACCTTCCGGTGCCGAACTCGGCGAGCCAGCTCGCCCCCGGCATCGACGTCCGCGGCACCGGCGGCTACCTGGTGGGCCCCGGCTCGGTCACCGCCCGCGGCGGCTACCGCCTCGCCCCGGGCACCGCCGACCTCCCGCCGGCCCCCTGCCCCCGCGCACTCCTGCGCCTACTCGTACCACCCGCACGCCCCCACCGTCCGGCGACGGCCCGGCCCGACCGGGGCCGGGGGCTGGTCCGCTTCGTCCTCGCGGCCCACGAGGGCCAGCGCAACACCCGGCTGTTCTGGGCCGCCTGCCGCGCCTACGAGCACGGCTTCGGCGACGCCCTGGCGGACACCCTCGTCCGGGCCGCCGTCCACACCGGCCTCACCGAACACGAGGCCCGCGCCACCGTCGAATCGGCGGCCCGCCTCACCACCGGCACCGGACGGCCCGGGCTCGACGAAGACCACCCGTGACACGAAACGGCCCCCGACCGGCGATGCCGGTCGGGGGCTGAATCCGCTGCGGTGGGTGTGGGATTTGAACCCACGGTGACTCGCGCCACGACGGTTTTCAAGACCGTTCCCTTAGGCCGCTCGGGCAACCCACCATGCCCCGCCCGCCTGCTGCGGAGCGGCTACAGCCTACCGGCCCCGGACCTCGCCCGGGGGCCGTGGTCGGTACGAGGTCCATCACCCCTGTTCGCACCCGGGCCGGTCCTCCGCGAGAACCGTCATCGGTCCTCCATGGGACCCGTCGTCAGTCCTTCGCGAGGACCGTCAGGCGGGCGAGGGCGCGGTCGTGCGGGCGGCTGAGGAGCAGCAACGAGCAGGTGGCGCCGATCAGTGCGCAGAACATGTCCCACTGGGTGTCCCAGACGTCGCCCTGGGTGGCCAGGAACGCGTCGGCCGCCTGTCCTGCGGTCACGGCCGCCAGCCACTCCAGCATTTCGAAGACGGCACTGAAGGCGAGGCAGGCGCAGACCGTCAGCGGGGCGAGCCAGCGGCTGCCGCGCAGGGGCGAGGTCCGGACGAGGAGTTCCCGCACCAGGATCGCCGGGACGAAGCCCTGCATGAGGTGGCCGAAGCGGTCGTAGGGGTTGCGGTCCAGGCCGAGCCAGTCGCGCACCCAGTCACCGGCCGGCACCTCCGCGTAGGTGTAGTGCCCGCCCACGATGAGGACCATGGCGTGCACGGCCAGCAGGCCGCACAGCAGTCCGCTCAACGGGAACCGCCGGCGCAGCAGGATCAGCAGCGGCAGCCCCAGCATCACCCACACCGTTTCCAGCACCCAGGTGGCCGGGTCCTCGGCGCCGAACGCCGACACCACGAGCGCCGTCGCGACGAGGACCGCGAGGGCGGCGGGCAGTCGGCGCCCGGTACCGTCGGCGCGGCCGGAGACCGGCGGGGTGCCGACCGGCGGTTCGGCGTACGTGGGAAAGGCGGACAACTCTGGCTCCTCGTGTCTGGTCCGGGTCTCCGGGGTGTGTCACCGTTCTCGGCGCACCATGGCGCCCCGGCATGAGTGCGCCTGCTCAACTGCGCTTCCGGGGGACCTGATCGGGGGCTCGTACCGCGAGGAGCCCCTGCCCGCCCGCTCGACGCGTTCCGTCCCCGGGTCCGCGCATCAGCCGGTCGTGAAGGTCGACGTCTTCTCGTCGAACACGGTCCCGCCGTCGTCCGCGGTGGCGAGGGTGGCGACGTACCAGGTGCCCTTCCCGGAAGCGGCGGCGTCGGCGGCGGTCACGGTGACCCTGTAGGTGCAGCGGGCGATGCCGTCGTCGGCGGTCCGGCAGGTGGCCGATTCCACCTCGGCCATGTCCTTCGCGGTCAGCCCGTTCTTCGTGAAGGCGGGGTCGGCCGCCGGCCAGGCCAGTACCTTCAGGTCCTTGAGGCCGGAGGGCGCCGTGACATCGGCGGTGAAGGCGAACGAGCCGTCCCGGTTCCCCTCGGGGGCCGTGTAGTGGGCGGCGCCGTTCTCCACGGTCGGCGGCCGTTCCTCCGCGTGGGCGAGGGCGAAGGCTCCGACACCGCCGAGGGCGATGACGGCGGCGGCCGAGGACAGAACGATGCGTCGGGACATGACAGGTCTCCCCGTGAATGCGTGTCAGCTGTTTCCGCGACGCTCGTCCGCGCCGTCGCATCACAGGCTGTCAGCCCTGGTTGACCCGGGATTGAGTACAAGTACTCAACCCCGCATGGGGACTTGCCGCCGCCCGACCGTTCGCGTACGGACCGAGGCAGGGCGGGGCGGACCGGCCGGGAAGGGGCAGGGTGGGCTCATGCGGAAGGGGTGCCCCTCGATGAGGAGCACCCCTTGTCGACCGTCGGCACGTCCGTGGCCCGCGGTGACGCTCTCGCGCCACGCCGGTTCCCGGGACCGTTCCCTCAGACCGCCCGGGCGGTCAGCCCCGCCTTCCCGGCCGTGGACCGGGGCCGGCGCGAGGACGGCCGGGCGGTCAGTTGTCGCCCTTGCGCTCGCCCAGGACGACCTCGGCCGTCGACGACTTGCCGTCGCGCGTGTAGGTCAGGGTCACCCGGTCGCCGGGCTGGTGGGTCCAGATCTCGCCGATCAGGGTCGGGCCGCTGTCGACCACCGTGTCGTTGAACTTCGTGATGACGTCGCCGGCCCGGAGGCCCGCCCGGTCCGCGGGGCCGCCCTGCGAGACGGCTTCCGTACCGCCCGCGCCCCGGTCGGAGATGACCGCGCCGCCCGTCTTCTCGTTCATGGTGACCGTGGCGCCGATCACCGGGTAGACCGGCTGACCGGTCTTGATCAGCTGCTGGGCGACGTTCGTGGCCTGGTTGATCGGAATCGCGAAGCCGAGGCCGATGGAGCCCGACTGGGCCTGGCCGATGCTGCTGCCGGTCGACTGGATGGCCGAGTTGATGCCGATCACCGCACCGCGGGAGTCGAGCAGCGGGCCGCCGGAGTTGCCCGGGTTGATCGAGGCGTCGGTCTGCAGTGCGCTCATGTACGAGTTGCTGCCGCTGGAACCGTCGCCGGAGGCGACCGGGCGGTTCTTCGCGCTGATGATGCCGGTGGTGACCGTGTTGGACAGGCCGAACGGCGCGCCGATCGCGATCGTGGAGTCGCCGACCGCGACCTGCTCCGAGTCGCCGAGCGACAGCGGGGCGAGGCCCGCGGGCGGGTTCTTCAGCTTCAGGACGGCGACGTCGTAGCCCTGGGCCCGGCCGACCACTTCCGCGTCGTACTTCTTGCCGTTGGAGAAGGTCGCCGTGAGCTGCCCGCTGTCCGCCGCGGAGGCCACCACGTGGTTGTTCGTGAGGATGTGGCCCTCCTTGTCGTACACGAAGCCGGTGCCCGTGCCGCCCTCGCCGTCACCGCCCTGCGCGTCGATGGTGACCACGCTGGGCAGCGCCTTGGCCGCCACGCCCGCGACCGTACCGGGGTCGCGCTTGAGGTCCTGCGGGCTGGACGACGCGGAGACCGTGGTCGAGCCCGAGCCGTTGCGGTCGGCCGCCCAGAAGCCCAGGGCGCCGCCGAGGCCGCCCGCGACCAGGGCCGCGACCGCCACCGCCGCGACCAGGCCGCCCGCGCCGCGCCTGCGCGGCTGCTCGGGGGAGGAGGGCGGGGGCGGGGCGCCCCAGACCGGACCGCCCCCACCGGCGCCGTGCTGCGCGTACGCGGGGACGGCGGGCGGCGGCCAGTTCGCCTCGGCCGCCGACTGGGGTCCGGGGGGCGTGTGGGGCGCGTGAGGAGGAGGCGTCGCCGGAACGGGGGCCATGGGAGTGGTGGCGGTCGTCCCTTCCACCGGGGCGGGCGACTGCGGGTACGCCGGGGCCGGGGCGGCGGCAGGCGCCGCTCCCGCCGGGGCGGACCCGGGCGTGCTCCCCGGCGTCTCCCGAGGAGCGTCGGCCGGCACGGGAGGTGCGGACGGAACGGACGGCTGGACGGACCCTGCCGCGGTGCCCTCGTTGTCCTCGTTCTCTGTGCTCACAGCTCTTTACTCCTCGGTTCCACATCATGTTCGGCAAGAGATCCGCTGTGTACGTGTCCTGAGTCAGCTTTTCCCAAGGCCCGTCAGGCCACTGTAAGCAGGACCTGTGCATCCGCACATCAATCTTTACATCGGGCAAAACGACTGCCCGCCGCAAGACGCACCGCAGCCGCGCGCCGGAGTGCCCGGACCCCCTCGCGACGCATCGCACACGCCCCGGCCGCACCCGGGTCGCGCGACGTGTGCACAGCGGTCGCCTCTCGGTGACACCATGACGCGGTGACCCACGCACGGCAGCAGACCACGCCCCAGACCACCCAGGTCATCGCGCACCGGGGCGCGTCCGAGGACGCCCCCGAGCACACCCTGGCCGCATACCGGAAGGCCATCGAGGACGGTGCCGACGCCCTGGAGTGCGATGTACGGCTCACCTCCGACGGCCATCTCGTGTGCGTGCACGACCGCCGGGTGAACCGTACGTCCAACGGCCGCGGCGCCGTCTCCGCGCTGGAGCTCGCCGAACTCGCCGCCCTCGACTTCGGGTCCTGGAAGGACCGCGAGGAGTCCCCCGACTGGGACCCGGTGCCCGGTGAGCTCACCTCCGTGCTCACCCTGGAGCGGCTGCTCGAACTCGTCGTCGAGACCCGGGCCGACGGCCGCCCGCTCCAGCTGGCCGTCGAGACCAAGCACCCCACCCGCTGGGCGGGCCAGGTCGAGGAGCGGCTGCTGCACCTGCTGAAGCGCTTCGGGCTCGACGCCCCGCCGGCCGACGGCCCCTCCCCGGTGCGCGTCATGAGCTTCTCGGCACGCTCGCTGCACCGCGTCCGGGCCGCGGCCCCCACCCTGCCCACCGTCTACCTGATGCAGTTCCTCTCGCCGCGCCTGCGCGACGGGCGGCTGCCCGCCGGGGCGCGGATCGCGGGTCCGGGCATGCGGATCGTGCGCAGCCACCCCGGTTACGTCGAGCGGCTGCACCGCGCGGGACACCGCGTGCACGTATGGACGGTGAACGAGCCGGAGGACGTCGAGCTCTGCCTCGACCTGGGCGTCGAGGCCATCATCACCAACCGCCCGAAGCAGGTTCTGGCACAACTGGGACGCTCCTGACAACAGTTACGCGGAGTACACCGGCGCATTCGAAACGTATTCGATCGTTACGAGTGCGTCATCGGCAGACCATTGGCCGGTTTCCGGTCCAGCCCAGGGGGGCATCCACTCCGTGGCGTGGGGCAAAGGAGGTCTCGGGGGTGGCGTTGGTGGTGGCACAGAAGGTGCCCACGTCGTCGAGCATGGCCGTACCCCATGGCCCTGCGGGCGTGGGCCAGGCGCGGCACCGGATGCGCGAGCAGTTGCGCAGCCACGGGGTGTCGGATTCGGTCGTCGACGATGCTGTACTGATTCTTTCCGAACTGCTCAGCAATGCCTGCCGGCACGGGAGGCCGCTGGGGCGACACACGGATGTGGGGGACGGCGACATCCGCGCCGCGTGGCGCGTCGACAGAGCCGGTGGGCTGACCGTCGAGGTGACGGACGGGGGCGGCCCGACCAGGCCCGTCCCGGCCACGCCTTCGGTGACGGCGCGCGGCGGCCGCGGGCTCAACATCATCAGCGCGCTCGCCGAGGAGTGGGGCGTACGCGACAGCTCGTCGGGAGAGGTCACGGTCTGGGTCCTCGTCAACGAGGGACATGACCGGGCACCGTCCGGACTGCCGGGCGAACCGGGTACCCGGGGGGTCCAGGGCGTCCCCGGTACGCCGGTTGCCGGCGGTGCGTCCGGAGTTCCCGGCGTTCCCGGGGCATCTCGTACGTCGCACACGTCGCACACGCCTCGTGTCTCCCGTGCGCCTCATGGGGCGGGCGCGTCCGGGGTGTCGGGGGCTTCGGGCCGGGCAGGGGCGTCGGGCGGCGTGCCGGGGCTCCCGGACCTCGACGAGCTGGGCTTCGCGGACGTCTTCGACGACGTGGGCTGACGTCGCCGTACCGGACGGGCCCGGCCTCGGGCCGCGTTCCGCGCACCGGGACCGGCGGACGTCCGGGCAGATGTGTCCCCGACCCGACACGGGCGGCTAGGCTCGCGGCCCAGACCGCACTGTCGCAATCGGGAGAAAGCCCACCATGGCCAAGAAGCGCCCTCAGACCAAGGCCGGGAAGCAGCAGCTCAAGGACGGCGAGATCCCGGTGGTCGGGGCTCGCGAACCCTGCCCGTGCGGTTCGGGCCGCCGCTACAAGGCATGCCACGGCCGCGCCGCCGCCCAGGCCGTGACCGAGCTCGTCCACCGTCCCTTCGAGGGACTGCCCGGCGAGTCCGACTGGGTCGCCCTGCGCGAACTGGTGCCCGCCGCCACGGTCGAGCTGAAGCTGAAGGACGGGCTGCCCGAGGGCGTTCCCTCCGTGACGCTCGCGACCGTCCTGCCGATGGCGTGGCCGGCCCTGCGCCGCGACGACGGTTCGGTGCTGCTCGCCCTGCAGAACGACACCCCGTCCGGCGACCTCAGCCGCGACCTCGCGGACACGCTGCTGCGGGCCCTGGCCGCCGAGCCCGGTTCGCCCGTGGCGGCGCAGCGCGTGGCGGCCGACGGTCCGCGTCTGCAGGACCTGCTCGACCCCGGTGCGGCGTTCGAGCCCGCGATCCACGCCGGCTTCGAGTTCTGGGTGCCGGACGCGGAGAACGCCACGCCCGAGGTGGCCGCTTCCCTGGAGCGTGCGAACGGGGCGGCGATCCCGACGACGAGGCTCGCCGGCGTGGACGCCGCCTACTGGTGCGAGACCCCGGAGAAGAACCACCTCCGCTGGGTCATGCCGCACGCCGAGGAGCAGCTCCTCGACGCGCTCGCCCGACTGCACGCCGCCGGCAACTCCTCGCTGGGCGAAGGGACCAGGCTGGTCGGCTCCTTCAGGGCGCACGGTCTGATGGTCCCGGTCTGGGACCTGCCGAGCACGATGGGCGCCGAGGAGTGCGAGAAGCCCGCGGCCGAGTTCGCGGAACGACTGACCGCGGCGCTCGCCGCGGACGCGCCCCTCACCGCCGAGGAGCGCCGGGCCCGCGGCGGGCTCACCAACCGCCAAGTGACCCTCAGCTGACAGTGACGAACACCCCGCCTTATGGTGACACGCGTCACAACTAGCCGTACTGGCAGGTAAATCCCTGTCCTAATACGCGAGATCGAATTTGCGAACGGCAGATCTCTTGTTACGGTTCTGGAAGCCCGGTCGCTGGTGCATCCCCCGTCGCCAGCGACCGGGCATCCTCATTTCCGGATACGGCGCACAGCGCACGACACAGCGCATGTACCGGCGCACGGACCCGCCCCGGTCCGTCCCGGTACCGTAGCCCTCTCCACCGCCCGAACACCCCCGGCACTCCCGCGCCTTCACCGCGCACGCCAACCCCGCGCACCGGAAGCCGGTTCGGCGTCCGGCACCCTCACCGGCGGGAACGAACCGCCCGCCCACCCGCGCGATCCACCCCCGGAGCCCGCCCGGCCAGGGGCTCTCCGCACCGGGGCCCGCGCGGCACCCCGCACACGACGGCCCGGGCCCGTATTCCGCGCCCCCGCACCCGACTTGCCCCACGACCGGACCGCCTCCGCGCCCGCGGGGCACAAGGCCCCGGAGGGGCGGGGACCGTAATACCCGGGGGCCCGCGGGGACCCCGACACCGGCGGACCGCACGGGAGGACCGATCGGTCTCGGACAGATGCCGAACGCCGGACGATCCCCCTCCGGAGCACACCTCCCACGGAGCATTTCGAATAGATATTCGAAATGCCTTTCGAGGGGTTCGGAAAGACCATCAGAAAGCCT
Organism: Streptomyces sp. sk2.1; assembly: GCF_008120935.1. Classification (GTDB taxonomy): domain Bacteria; phylum Actinomycetota; class Actinomycetes; order Streptomycetales; family Streptomycetaceae; genus Streptomyces. Next base: position 238,422 of record NZ_RDBO01000055.1, on the reverse strand, counting down.
CCGGACGGAAGACTTTGCAACGGCAGAGTTTGCATTGTCCGAGATCCGACCGGAGACCCGACCCCATCCGCGATATCGACCATCGCGAGGAATCACTCGGCGTCACCTGTCGGCCTCGGCCGAATTCCTGACGGGCCGCCCGACATATCGACCGAATGCACGGCCCCGGAGGTTCGGGGCGGCTCATCCTTTCGTATCGGATCCCAGCGGAAAAACCGGGATTCAGACCTTCGGACCCTCCCGGGTCCCCCGGTTCCGGGGTCCCGGCGTCCGACTCCTTCGGCGCTCCGGCCCACCGGGGCCCGGACCTGCCGGGAGGCGGGACCCGGCCGGGGCCGGTCCCGTCCGCGCGCCGGAGCCTCCGGGGCGCGGCCCCGCAGGCGGGTGCGGTGCGCCCGCCGGGTTCCCCGCGGCCCCGACTGCAAAGCCCTTCCCGTCAGTACGCGAGCCGGCTTCCGCCGCCCGGGGCGCTGCTGCTCGCCTCGACCAGCGCTTCGAGCACCGTCCCCACGTCCGGCAGCCACGGCGCGGCGGCCCCGGAGGCGGAACCCTCCCCGCGCGAGGACGACCGGGAGTTGCCCGAGGACGACCGGGAGCCGCGCGACGGCACCAGCGGGTCGGCGGCCGGAGCCCGTTCCCAGCGCACCTGCCCCGCCCCCACCTCGGACGGCGGCAGGACGAGATAGCCGCCCTCGCTGTGGAACCGCAGCGAACTGGGCACCCGGTCCTGGGCGTACAGCAGCTCGCCGAGCCGTTCGAGGGTGTAGGGCGCGACCAGCAGCGACCACCGGGTCGGCGTCGCCACCACGGGCCCGAGCCGCACCCCCATCCGGTCCAGCCCGGCCAGCGCGCGGGCACCGGCCACGGCCGGCAGGCTCAGCGCGCACGGGGCGCGCCCGCCGGTGGCCAGGACGATCGGCGCGGCGGGCCGGTTGGTCCACCACCAGCGCACCATGCGCTCATCGGTGGTCGCCGCGAGGAGACCGGGGTCGAAGGGGTGCGCGCCGGGCACGGCGCACTCGGGATCGGGACAGGCGCAGCCCCGGCCGCGGTCGCCGCGGCCACCGGCCGCGGCGAGTCCCACTCCGGGAAGCACGGGCCATCGCCATGCCGTGGCACAGGTCAGGGCCGCGTCGAGCCGGGCGGGCCTTCCCCCGCGCCGGAACCGGAGCCTGCGTCGCCTTCCGAGGATCTCGCGCATGAGCGCTCGTTCCTTTCCGTTGAACGCCGAGGGTCCACATCACACCACGGGTGCGTTGCCGTACGTGTGCGTCAATTCACCGTGCGTACATGCTTCTCGTGTCCGCGGTACGGAAGGTTCGTCGTACCGGGCACGGGCCGAGCCGATTCGTGCAAGGGCGATACGGGTCGGGACGCGGAACATGGCGGGGGAGCGGCGCATGCTCGCGCCTGCTGTCCCAGGGTGCAAACCCCGCCACTCGGGGGTGGGGACGTGACCGTCACATGAGAGGACGTTCGGGCCCGCTGCCGGGTTCCGGGGCGATCAGAACTGCCCCCGACCATCATTGATTACGTACCCAGCATGCCCGAAATGACGCTCTCTCCGGGACTTCACCCCGAGAACACCCCCTTGTCGAGCGGACCCAGTCGACCTCAAATGCCTGTCGCAAGGTGCGTTTTTTAGCCAACTTAGCAGCCGGTCGGACACTGCAAAACCCGTGGGGACAATGCTGGACATCGCCTCACTTCTGCGTGTACATCTGGTGCTACGTGTACATGCGGATGCACTGATAACGGCGCAGAATGACATGGGGGTTCGTGATGCTATTCCATGAAACGCGCCGGTCGGAAAGCCGACAGCCATGAGTACCCCACACCTGCCAAAAGTGGCTGGAATCGATCCCACAGTTCCGGTTTCAACGCACACTGCCGGGTCTTCGCCCGATGTGCCGGCCGCTCCGGGTGCCTTCATCCAGGACCGCCTCGCCGGCTGGGTCTCCGATCTCACCACCCTTCACGAACTCACCGAGCGGCTGGCCGGTACCGGCACGCTCGACGACGCGCTCCACGAACTGCTGGAGGCCGGAGCCGCCCTGGTCGGCGCCCGCCGCGGCCTGGTCGTCCTCGAACCCTCCGACCACCGCGGCCCCGTCAGCACCATCGGCCTCGGCCTCGCCCACGCCGATCTCGGGCACATCGAGACGGTGCCGCGCAGCGCCACCTCCTACGGCCGGATCCTGGAAGGGTTCCCGGACGCCGAGGGCGCGCTGACCACCCCCGACCTGCTCGGCGACACCAGCCTGGACCCGCGCCGCCGCGAGGTTGCCGCCCGCCTCGGATACGCCGCGAGCTACGCCCTGCCGCTCACCGCCGGAACGACCGGCAGGCTCGGCGCGGCCGTCTGGCTGTACGACGAACCCGCCGAACCCCTGGAACGCCAGCGCCACCTCGTCGGCCTCTACGCCGCGTACGCGGGCGAGCACCTGGCCAGGCTGCTGGAGCTGGAGCGGGCCAGGGCCGACATCGCGACCATCTCCGAGGAGCTGCTGCCCACCCGGATGCCCCGGGTGCCCGGCGTGCAGCTGGCCGCCCGCCACCGCAGGGCGCCCCAGGGCGGCGGCGACTGGTACGACGCGCTGGCCCTGCCCGAGGGCGCGCTCGGCCTCGCCGTGGGTTCGGTGAGCGGCTCCGGGCCCAGTGCCCTGGCCGCCTCGGGACGGCTGCGGGCCGGGCTGCGGGCGTACGCGGTGATGGAGGGCGAGGACCCGGTCGCCGTGCTCTCCGACCTGGAACTGCTGCTGCGGCTCACCGAGCCGGCCCGCTCCGCGACCGCGCTGTTCGCCTACTGCGAACCGGCCCGGCGCAAGATCCTGCTGGCCGGTGCCGGGCACGCCCCGCCGCTCGTCGTCGGTGAGCGGCGCACCGATTTCGTGGAGACCTCGCTCTCCGCGCCGCTGGGGATGCTCGCCTGCTGGGAGGCGCCCAGCGTGGAGATCGCCCCCGCAGAAGGCGAAACCGTTCTGCTCTACACCGACGGGCTGTTGCGCCGTACCGGCGACTCCACGGACCGGGCGTTCGCGCGGCTCCACTCGGCGGCGGCCTCCGTACCGAAGGCACTGCGCCACGACCCCGGTTCCGTCGCCGACCACGTGCTGCGCGCCGTGCTTCCGGACGGGCTCGACCGGTCCGGCGGCACGGAGGACGTGGCCCTGCTGGCCGCGCGCTTCGACTGAGCCCGCGCGAACGCCCGGTCCGTGGAGTCGCCGGTACGGCGCAACAGCCCGTCGGTGTAGAGCAGAACGGTTTCGCCTTCTGCGGGGGCGATCTCCACGCTGGGCGCCTCCCAGCAGGCGAGCATCCCCAGCGGCGCGGAGAGCGCGGCCAGCAGGGCCACGTCCTCCGTGCCGCCGGACCGGTCGAGCCCGTCCGGAAGCACGGCGCGCAGCACGTGGTCGGCGAGCTGCTCGATCAGACCGCCGACCACGTCCACTTCGGCAACCGCCCCGGCCGTGTAACAGGCCTTCCGGCCCTGTGCCCCCTTCCGCACGCCCGTACGATGGACGGGGTCCAGTGTCGTATAAGGAGAGACAAGTCGTGGCTGAGGAGCTCACCCCGGAGAACCCGGAGACCGAAGAAGAGCAGGCTGTCAAGCAGCGGAAGAACGGCCTGTACCCGGGCGTCTCCGACGAACTCGCCGCGAACATGAAGTCCGGTTGGGCCGACACCGAACTCCACGGCCTCGAACCGATCGCCCAGGCCGCCCACACGGCCGCCCGTCGAGCCGCGCTCTCCGCGCGCTTCCCCGGCGAGCGCCTGGTCGTCCCCGCGGGCAACCTGAGGACCCGCTCCAATGACACCGAGTACGCCTTCCGCGCCTCCACCGAGTACGCGTACCTCACCGGCGACCAGACCCAGGACGGCGTCCTCGTCCTGGAGCCGACCGCGGACGGCCACGAGGCCACCATCCACCTGCTGCCGCGCTCCAACCGCGAGAACGGCGAGTTCTGGCTCGACGGCCAGGGCGAACTGTGGGTCGGCCGGCGCCACTCCCTCACCGAGGCCGAGCAGCTGCTGGGCATCCCGGCGAAGGACGTGCGCGAGCTCCCGGCCGCGCTGACCGAGGCCACCGGCCCGGTCCGCAACGTCCGCGGCCACGACGCCGGCATCGAGGCCGCGCTGACCGACAAGGTCACCGCGGAGCGCGACGAGGAGCTGCGCGTCTTCCTCTCCGAGGCCCGGCTGGTCAAGGACGAGTTCGAGATCGCCGAGCTGCAGAAGGCGTGCGACGCCACCGCGCGCGGCTTCGAGGACGTCGTGAAGGTCCTCGACAGGGCCGAGGCGACGAGCGAGCGCTACATCGAGGGCACCTTCTTCCTGCGCGCCCGCATCGAGGGCAACGACATCGGCTACGGCTCGATCTGCGCCGCCGGCCCGCACGCCACCACCCTGCACTGGGTGCGCAACGACGGCCCGGTGCGCTCCGGCGAGCTGCTGCTGCTCGACGCCGGTGTGGAGACCAACGACCTCTACACCGCCGACGTGACCCGCACCCTTCCGATCAACGGCACGTTCACCCCGCTCCAGCGGAAGATCTACGACGCGGTGTACGAGGCCCAGGAGGCGGGCATCGCGGCCGTCAGGCCCGGCGCCGACTACCGCGACTTCCACGACGCCGCGCAGCGGGTCCTCACCGAGAAGCTCGTCGAGTGGGGCCTGCTGGGCGACCTGTCCGTGGACAAGGTCCTGGAACTGGGCCTGCAGCGCCGCTGGACGCTGCACGGCACCGGTCACATGCTCGGCATGGACGTCCACGACTGCGCCGCCGCCCGCACCGAGACGTATGTGAACGGCACGCTGGAGCCCGGTGTCTGCCTCACCGTCGAGCCCGGTCTGTACTTCCAGGCCGACGACCTGACCGTGCCGGAGGAGTACCGGGGCATCGGCGTCCGGATCGAGGACGACATCCTCGTCACCGAGGACGGCAACCGGAACCTCTCCGACAAGCTGCCGCGCCGGGCCGACGAGGTCGAGGCGTGGATGGCCGGTCTGAAGGGCTGATCCCGGCCCGGTCCGGCGCGGACCGGGAGAGCCTCGGGGAAGGACGCCCTGCTCAGGACACCATGAGCAGGGCGTCCTTCCGCCATTTCAGGACCTTGTCGAAGCTGACGACGGCACCGCGGCCGGGGCGGTTGCCGAAGTGGACGTGGTCGGCGAGCTGCTCGATCAGACACAGGCCCCGGCCGTCCTCGGCACTGAGCGACGGGTACTGCGGGGAGAACTCGCACGGCTGCGCCTCGCACGACTCGCACGGCTGCGCCTCGCGCGGCTGCGGCCCGTTCCGCTCCCCGGACGTGCCGGACGGCTGCCGGGCGGGGAAGCCCGGGCCCGAGTCGGCGACCTCGATGCGGCACTTCTCGCCGTCCAGATAAGCGGTGACCCGGTACTGCCCGGAGGCCGATCCGGGCAGTTCGTCCCACGCGTCCCACGGGTCGAGGGCGACGCCCCGGCCCTCCCGGCGCTCCCGGTCCTCCGCCCGGTGGTCGCCGCCGTGCTCGACGGCGTTCGCGCAGGCCTCGCTGAGCGCGAGCGACAGATCGAAGGAGATGTCCGGGTCCACACCCGCGGTCTCCATCGTCCCCAACAGGAAGCGGCGGGCGAGCGGAACGCTCGCGGCCTCACGCCGCAGATGGAGGGACCACCAGATGCTCATGCTCCAGCCTCCTGGCCGCGGCTCGACATACCGATACCTGTATTGCCGCACCGCACCGTTCGTAAGCACGGACCGGATGTGAGACCGCTCATTCGGCGGATGGCCGTGCTCCGCGCGCCCGTGTATGCCGGGCCGGCGCACCGGCCGTCGCACCCCGCCCGACGGCACCGCGCGTCGCCCGCCCGACGCTCCCGGCCGGTGTGCCGCGACCGGCATGGCCGGCCGCGGTTCGGCGCGACGTTCGACGGCGGTTCGGCCATGGTTCCGCGCGACGTTCGGCCACGGTTCCGGCGCGGGCGTGCGCGGCGCCGGTACGGGTGCGGTGCGGGTGCGGTGCGCGGCCGGTACGGATCCGGCCGAACCGGGGCGGCCTTCCGGACCTGCCGTACCCGGGCGCGGAGCCCGGTGCGATGATGGCTGCGCCATGTCTATGCCTGTCGCACGCGCCGGAGCCGGTCTGCGGCTCCTGAGGGCCGCGGTGTTCGCCGCGGTCTGTGTCGCGCTGTCCGCGGCAGGCCACTCCCTCGCCTCGTACGCGGCGGTCCCCTGGTGGACCCTGCTCGCCGGGTTCCTGGGAATCCTCGCGCTGACGGTGCCGCTCGCCGGACGCGAGCGTTCGCTGCCGGCCATCGCCGCCGCGCTGGCCGGGGGGCAGATCGCCCTGCACACCCTCTTCGGCGTGGGCACGCACAGCGCCCCGGCGCACACCGCGGCGGGCGACGACGCGTTGATCCGGTTCGCGGCGAGCCTCGTGTGCGGCGCGGGCCCGGACCGGCTGAACGCCGCCGCCGCCCACCGCATCGTCACCACCGCGGGCATCGACCCGGCGGCGGTGGCGGGCGTCGGCCGGCAGCACCTGGCCTCCGCGGCCGACGCGCAGGCGGCCGGTCTCGCCGCGCTGCTGCCCAGCCTGCCCATGCTGCTCGGCCACCTGCTGGCCGCCACCGTCACGGGCTGGCTGCTGCGGCGCGGCGAGATCGCCCTGTTCCGGCTGGTCCGGCTGTCCGCGCACGGCGCCCAGCAGATCGCGGCCGGGGCCCGGCTGCGCGCCCTGCGCACCGCGCTCGCCCTGGTCAACGCCCTGCGCGCCGGGCTTCCCGGAGGCCCGACGACCGGGCCGCGCATCGCCCGTACCGAGGCCGACGCCCCGGCACCCGCCACCGGGGACCCCCTGCAGCACCTGGTGATCAGGCGCGGGCCGCCCCCCGCGTACGCGCTCGCAGCCTGACGCGACACCCACCGCCGGCGTACGCACGCCCCGGGGCGCGGACCTCTCCGCGCCGTACCGGTCATCAGTGCGCACGCCGTACCCGGGAAAGAGGTGTCGCGATGCCGGCGCGCACCCGCGCGCCGGGCCACCCTTCCCCCGTGTCTTCGTGGAGTGATCCCTGTCATGAACGTTTCCCGCATCGCCCTCGCCGGCGGTATCGCCGCCTCCGCCGTCCTCGTCCTCGCCGGTACGGCCTCCGCGCACGTCAGCGTGCAGCCGCAGGGCGAGGCCGCCAAGGGCGGCTACGCCACCGTCAACTTCAAGGTCCCCAACGAGCGCGACGACGCCTCGACGATCAAGGTCGAGGTCAACTTCCCGACCGACCACCCGCTGGCCTCCGTCATGCCGCAGGCCGTGCCCGGCTGGAACGTGGAGGTCACCAGGAGCAAGCTGGCCAAGCCGCTGGAGATGCACGGCCAGAAGATCAACGAGGCCGTCTCCAAGGTCACCTGGACCGCCGAGGGCGACAAGGACGGGCGCGGTATCCGCCCCGGCGCCTTCCAGCAGTTCCCGCTCTCCCTCGGCCAGCTCCCCGAGGACTCCGACCAGCTGGTGTTCAAGGCCATCCAGACGTACGACAACAAGGAGGTCGTGCGCTGGATCGAGGAGCAGAAGGAAGGCGCCGACGAGCCCGAGAGCCCGGCGCCCGTCCTCGCGCTGACCGAGGCGGCCGACGGCGGGCACGGCTCGTCCGCCGACTCCAAGAACACCGACAAGGCTGCCGACGAGCAGACCGCGGCCGCCTCGGACGCGTCCTCCAGCGACACCACGGCCCGTGTCCTCGGCATCGTCGGCATCGTCATCGGTATCGCCGGGGTGGCCTTCGGCGTCCTCGCCGGCCGCCGCCGTACCACCTGATCCGGCCCCGTACGGCCGGGCCCGGTCCGTACCGCCCGACCCCGGGTCCGTACTGCCCGGCCCCGGCCCGTACCACCTGATCCGGGGCTCCGCGCAGCCGGAGCCCCCACCCCGTCCACAGTCCCGTCCGGAGTCCTGATCCGTCCGGAACCCCGCATCAGCCGGGGTTCCGGACGCCCCGGAGCCCCACCCGTCCCACCGACCCTCAGGAAACAGTGCTCCATGCGTAGTCCCGTGCGTAAGAAAACGATGCTGGCCGCGGCGTTCGTCACCGCCGCCGCGCTCGCCCTGTCCGCCTGCGGCAGCAGCGACGACGGTGCCGAGAAGCCCATCGCCGACGTGTCGGTCCAGCCGAAGACCAAGGCCGCGACCGTCCTCGACCAGCCGTTCACCAAGCCGGACCTCGTCCTCACCGACACCCACGGCAAGAAGTACGACCTCCGCGAGCGGACCAAGGGCAAGCCGACGCTGATCTACTTCGGCTACACCAACTGCCCCGACGTCTGCCCGCTCATCATGAGCAACATCGCCATCGCCAAGAAGGCGCTGCCCAAGGCCGACCAGGACAACCTCCAGGTCGTCTTCGTGACCACCGACCCCGAGCGGGACACCCCGTCCTCGCTCGGCAGCTGGCTCAAGGCCCAGGACCCCTCCTTCATCGGCCTCACCGGCGAGTTCCCCGCCATCCAGGCGGGCGCCCGCCAGATCGGCATCGGCATCGACGCGCCGAAGAAGGAGAAGGACGGCACCGTCGTCTCGATGCACGGCTCCCAGGTCATCGCCTTCTCCCCGAAGACCGACAAGGGCTACCTCGTCTACAGCGAGGACACCTCGCCCGACGACTACACCAAGGACCTCCCCAAGATCGTCGAGGGGGAGAACCCGTGAACCGCCGCACCGCCCTCGCCGGCCTCGTCGCCCTCGCCACCGGGCTGGCACTGGCGGGATGCTCCACGTCGGACGGCGAGCCACAGCTGGAGGTGACCGGCGCGTTCATGCCACAGCCCGTCGGCGACATGGCGGCCGGCTTCCTCGTCGTGAAGAACGACGGCGGGACGTCCGACCGGCTCACCTCCGTCACCAGCCCGCTCTCGGACGACGTCACGATCCACGAGACGAAGAACCAGGCCATGCGCATGGTGACGTCCTTCGAGGTGCCCGCGGGCGGCGAACTGAACCTGGAACGCGGCGGGAACCACATCATGTTCATGAAGCTCAAGCAGCGGCCCGAGCAGGGCGAGAAGGTGTCCATAGAGCTGCACTTCGAGAAGGCCGACCCGATCAAGGTCGACCTTCCCGTGAAGGAGACCACCTACAACCCGAAGAAGCAGTGAGGGACTGACTCGTCATGACAGCCACCGCCCCGCGCTTCGGGCCTTCCCCGTCCGCTCCCGCCGTACGCCGCCCGCTCGCCTCGGCCGCGCTCCTCGCCGCCCTCGTCGGCACGGTGCTCGCCCTGCTGCTGGGGAGCGCCGGCCCGGTGTCCGCGCACGCCGCGCTCACCGGGAGCGATCCGCAGGACGGGGCGGTGGTCGCCACCGCTCCCAAGGAGGTCACGCTCACCTTCTCCGAGCAGGTCGCCCTCGGCGACGACTCCGTCCGGATCCTGGATCCCGACGGCAAGCGCGCCGACACCGGCACCGCGCCGCGCGACCTGGGGAACGGCTCCGTCGTGAAGTACGGCGTCCCGCTGCACTCCGGACTGCCCGACGGCACCTACACCGTCGCCTGGCAGGCCGTGTCCGCGGACAGCCACCCCGTGTCCGGCGCCTTCACCTTCTCCGTCGGGGCACCCTCGAAGACCACCGTCGCGCTTCCGACGGACCGGGCCGGGGGCGGCGTCGTCGGCGCCCTCTACGGCATCGCGCGCTACGCCGCGTACGCCGGTTTCGTCCTGCTGGCCGGCGGCTCCGCCTTCGTGCTCGCCTGCTGGCGGCGCGGGGCGGGGGCGCGTCCCCTGCAGCGCCTGGTCGCGCACGGCTGGCTGACCCTCACCGTCGCCACCCTGGCCATGCTGCTCCTGCGCAGCCCGTACACCGGTTCCGGGAAGCTCGCGGACGCCTTCGACCTCGACGGGCTGAAGGCCGTGCTCGACACCAAGCCCGGCGCGGCGCTCGTCTCCCGACTGCTGCTGCTCGGCGCCTCCGCGCTCTTCGTCGCCGTGCTGTTCGGGGCGTACGCGAAGCGCGAGGACGAACGCGAGAAGAAGGACCTCACCTTCGGACTGGCCATCGGCGGCACGGTGATCGCGGCGGGCATCGCCGGGACGTGGGCGCTCGCCGAGCACGCCTCGGCCGGCCTCCAGCCCGGCATCGCCATGCCGGTCGACGTGCTCCACCTGCTGGCCGTAGCCGCCTGGCTGGGCGGTCTCGTCGCCCTGCTGGTGGCGCTCCACCGGACCCCCGACATCGACGCGACGGCCGTACGGCGCTTCTCCCGCGTCGCGTTCGGCAGCGTGCTCGTGCTCACCGCGACCGGGATCTACCAGTCCTGGCGCCAGGTCGGCACCTGGTCCGCCCTCACCGGCACCGCGTACGGACAGCTGCTGCTCGTGAAGGTGGGGCTGGTCGGCGCCCTCGTCGCGATCGCCTTCTTCTCACGGCGCTGGACGGCGCGGCTGATCACGAGCGGGACGAAGGCGGACGGGACCGGAGCCGATGAGGTCGAGGCCGATGAGGTCGACGGGGCCGAGGCGGGCGAAACCGGGGCGGACGGCGCGGCCGATGGCTCGGCCCCGGTGGCAGACGGGGCGGAGGACCCCGTGCGGGCGGCCCAACTCGCCCGGCAGCGGGCCGCGGTGACCACCGCCCGGAAGAAGCGGATCCGCGACGCCGACCCGGATCGGTCCGGGCTCCGGCGTTCGGTGCTGGCGGAAGTCGGGGTCGCGGTGGCGCTGTTGGCGGTGACGACCGTGCTGACCTCGACCGAGCCCGCCCGTACGGAGGAGGAGGCCCGTGCGTCCACGGCGGCGGCCCCGGCGTCCGCGGGCCCGGTCAACCTGACGCTGCCCTTCGACACGGGTGGCGAGAACGGCAGGGGGACGGTGCGGATGGACATCGACCCCGCCCGCACCGGCGCCAACGAACTCCACATCTGGATCGACGGCACCGACAAGAAGCCCATGGACGTCCCCGAACTGAAGGTCGCCTTCACCCTGGAGTCCAAGGACATCGGCCCGCTCCCCGTCCTTCCCGACCGGATCGCCGAGGGGCACTGGGTCTCGAGCGGCGTCCAGATCCCGATGGCGGGGGACTGGAAGGTCTCGGTGACCGTCCGTACGTCGGACATCGATCAGACGACCGTCGACAAGAACGTGAAGATCGGCTGAGCAGGGATCGTGAGCGGAAACAGCAGGAACAGCGGAAGCATCAGGAAGAGCCCCGCCGGTCGCGCGGGTGGCGGACGCGCGACCGGGAACGCCCCCGGCCCCAGGAGCGGGGACGGAGACGGGAGCGGGAGCGGGGACGCCGGGGTGCGCGGCGGCGGTGCCATCTCCCGGCGGCGGCTGCTCGGCAGCGCGGGCGCGGCCGGGGCGACCGGGCTCGTACTGGGCGCGGCGGGCGGTGCGACGGGCTACGCCGCGACCAGGCCCGACGAGCCGACCGCGCTGACCTCGGTCGGCTCCACCGAGGTGATGTTTCACGGGAAACATCAACCGGGGATCACCACTCCGCTTCAGGCGCGCGGCCATCTCGTCGCCTTCGACCTGGTCCCGGGGGCCGGGCGGAAGGAAGCGATCGCCCTGATGCGCCGCTGGTCGGACACCGCCCGGCGGCTGATGACCGGCGAGCCCGCCGGAGGCGCGGCGGAGGGCGCCACCCATGACACCGGGATCGCGCTGGACGCCGGGCCGTCCTCGCTGACCGTCACCTTCGGCTTCGGCCGGACCTTCTTCGAGCGCACGGACCTGACCGACCGCCGGCCGCCGGGGCTCGACCCGCTGCCGCCCTTCTCCTCCGACCGCATCGACGCCAGGCGCTCCGAGGGCGACCTCTGGGTCCAGATCGGCGCCGACGACGCGCTCGTCGCCTTCCACGCGCTGCGCGCCGTGCAGAAGGACGCCGCACCCGCCGCCCGGGTCCGCTGGCAGATGAACGGCTTCAACCGCGCACCCGGCGCCACCGCGCGGCCGATGACCGCCCGCAACCTGATGGGCCAGATCGACGGCACCGGCAACCCGAAGCCCACCGAGAGCGACTTCGACCGGCGCGTCTTCGTCCCCGGCGGGACCGACGCGAAGTACGACTGGCTCGCGGGCGGCTCGTACGCGGTCGTGCGCCGGATCAGGATGCTGCTCGACGACTGGGAGAAGCTCCCGGTGCAGCGCCAGGAGCAGGTGATAGGGCGCCGGAAGAAGGACGGCGCCCCGCTGAGCGGCGGCACCGAGACCACCCCGATGAACCTCGACAAGGCTGGTCCCGACGGCAAGCTCCTGATCCCGGACAACGCCCACGCCCGGATCTCCTCCCCCGAGAAGAACAGCGGCGCGGCCATGCTGCGGCGCCCCTTCTCGTACCACGACGGCATCTCGTCCGACGGTGTTCCGGACGCCGGGCTGCTGTTCATCTGCTGGCAGGCGGATCCGCTGCGCGGGTTCGTCCCGGTGCAGCGGAAACTGGACCGGGGCGACGCCCTCTCGCCGTTCATCCGGCACGAGGCCAGCGGGCTGTTCGCGGTGCCGGGAGGTGCGGCGGACGGCGAGTACGTGGGGCAACGGCTCCTGGAGTCCTGAGCCGACGGGCGCATTAGGGTGACCGTATGTCCGCCACGCGCTACGCCTATCTCGGCCCCGAGGGCACCTTCACCGAGGTCGCCCTCCGTACGCTCCCGGAAGCCGCCACCCGCGAACTCGTCCCGATGGTCTCGGTTCCGGCGGCCCTGGACGCGGTGCGCAGTGGTGCCGCCGCGGCGGCGCTCGTACCGATCGAGAACTCCGTCGAGGGCGGCATCACCGCGACGCTCGACGAGCTGACCAGCGGCGAACCGCTGATGATCTACCGCGAGGTGCTGCTCTCCATCACCTTCGCGCTGCTGGTGCGGCCCGGCACCCAGCTGTCCGACATCAAGACGGTCACCGCGCACCCGGCCGCGCAGCCGCAGGTGCGCAACTGGATGGCCGCCCACCTCCCGGAGGCCGTGTGGGAGTCGGCGGCCTCCAACGCGGACGGCGCCCGGCTGGTGCGGGAGGGCCGGTACGACGCCGCCTTCGCCGGTGAGTTCGCGGCGGCGACCTACGGGCTCGAACCGCTGGTGACGGAGATCCACGACGCGGCGAACGCGCAGACCCGCTTCGTCCTGGTCGGCCGTCCCGCCCGCCCGGCGGCGCCGACGGGCGCGGACAAGACGTCGGTGGTCATCTGGCTGGGCGAGGACCACCCCGGCGCGCTGCTCGAACTGCTCCAGGAGTTCACCGTGCGCGGGGTGAACCTGATGCTGATCCAGTCGCGGCCGACGGGGGCCGGCATCGGGAACTACTGCTTCGCGGTGGACGCGGAGGGGCACATCGCGGACCGTCGGGTCGGCGAGGCGCTGATGGGACTGAAGCGGATCTGCCCGAAGGTGCGGTTCCTGGGGTCGTACCCGCGGGCGGGGGTGGCCCCGGAGGACGTACGGCCGCTGCGGGCCGGTACGTCGGACGCGGAGTTCACGGACGCCTCCGACTGGCTGGCCCGGAACATGGACGGCCGGGGCTGACGGGGCGGGACCGACGGTCCTCGTACCGCGGCTTCTCACACCCTCGACGCCGATGCCATGAACCGCTTTTCATAATCCACAGAGTTATCCACAGGAGCGCTTCTCGACCTGGGGACAAGTCGATACCGCAATGCGACATGGTCGACATATCACTCCAGTCGCCCCGGATCCGTCCACAGGCCAACACTCCACCCCACCCC
>NZ_RDBO01000055.1:208671-224629 GCF_008120935.1 Streptomyces sp. sk2.1 | reverse complement strand
CCCCCTTGCCGTCACCCCACCCCGCCGATCGACCCTCCGATGCGGAGAATTCCCACCCGAACGAGCGTATGAGTCGGGTTTGAACAGAAAATCCACGAGCCACCGCGGCCTTTCCGGAATGAATCATTCCGACTTCCACAGATCGCCTGCACAGGCTGTGGATAACTTGCAAAAGCCTCAACACCTGTGGACAACCGGCAGCCAACTCCCCCTCCCCTCAAGGCCGGTACGTCAAGGTGTGCGCGACTTCTGCCCCATTCAGATGAATGTGCTCTTTTCATTGACGGACGAGATCGACGCCAGTCGCGCAATCCCCTCAAGAATTACCAATTCGGTCAATTAGGGCAAAGTGACACGCTTGGCGATATCGGTTCGAGCGGGGGAAGTGCGCACCGGTAGCCTGGAGGGGTGATTGACCTTCGCCTGCTTCGTGAGGACCCCGACCGTGTTCGCGCCTCCCAGCGCGCCCGTGGAGAGGACGTCGGCCTCGTCGACGCCCTTCTCTCCGCCGACGAGCTGCGCAGGTCGTCCGGGGTCCGCTTCGACGAACTCCGCTCCGAGCAGAAGTCGCTCGGCAAACTCATCCCCAAGGCGTCGCCCGAGGAGCGCAGCGAGCTGCTCAAGCGGGCCGAACAGCTGAAGACCGAGGTCAAGGCCGCCGACGCGGCCCAGGCCGAGGCCGACGCCGAGGCCAAGAGCCTGATGCTGCAGATCGGCAACATCGTCCACGAGGACGTGCCGGTGGGCGGCGAGGAGGACTTCGTCGTCCTGGAGACGCACGGCACGATCCGTGACTTCGGGGCCGAGGGCTTCGAGCCCAAGGACCACCTGGAGCTCGGCGAGAAGCTCGGCGCCATCGACATGGAGCGGGGCGCCAAGGTCTCCGGCTCGCGCTTCTACTACCTGACGGGCGTCGGCGCGCTGCTGGAGCTCGCCCTCGTCAACGCGGCGATCGCGCAGGCCACCGAGGCCGGCTTCGTCCCGATGCTGACCCCGGCGCTGGTCCGTCCGCGCGCCATGGAGGGCACCGGCTTCCTCGGCCAGGCCGCGGAGAACGTGTACCACCTGGAGAAGGACGACTTCTACCTGGTCGGCACCTCCGAGGTCCCGCTCGCCGCGTACCACATGGACGAGATCATCGACGCCGAGAAGCTGCCGCTGCGGTACGCCGGCTTCTCGCCCTGCTACCGGCGCGAGGCCGGCACGTACGGCAAGGACACCCGGGGCATCTTCCGCGTCCACCAGTTCGACAAGGTCGAGATGTTCTCGTACGTCGACCCGGCGGACGCCGAGGCGGAGCACCGCAGGCTCCTGGAGTGGGAGAAGCAGTGGCTCACCGCTCTTGAGCTGCCCTTCCAGGTGATCGACGTGGCCACCGGCGACCTGGGGGCCTCGGCCGCCCGGAAGTTCGACTGCGAGGCGTGGATCCCGACGCAGGGCAAGTACCGCGAGCTGACGTCCGCGTCGAACTGCAACGGTTTCCAGGCCCGTCGCCTGTCCGTCCGGATGCGCAGCACCCAGGACGGCAAGAAGGTCCTCCAGCCGCTGTCCACGCTGAACGGCACGCTCTGCGCCGTACCGCGCACGATCGTGGCGATCCTGGAGAACCACCAGCTGGCCGACGGCTCGGTCCGGGTTCCCGAGGTGCTCCGGCCCTATCTGGGCGGGCGCGAGGTCCTGGAGCCGGTCGACCGGTGACCTTCCCGTACAGGCTCGTCGCGACCGATCTCGACGGCACGCTGCTGCGTGGCGACGAAACGGTCTCCGAGCGCACCCGCGCGGCGCTGGCCGCGGTCGCCGCGGCCGGTGCCGCGCACATCATCGTCACCGGCCGCGCGGTCCCCTGGACCCGGCACATCCTGGAGGACCTGGGATACGAGGGGCTCGCGGTCTGCGGCCAGGGCGCCCAGGTCTACCACGCGGGCGAGCGCAGGCTGCTGACCTCGCTGACGCTGGACCGGCAGCTCGCCGGTCTCGCGCTGTCCAAGGTCGAGGCCGAGGTCGGTCCGCTGGCGCTGGCGGCGAGCCGTGACGGGCTCGACGGCGAGGTGCTGGTCGGCCCCGGCTACCGCGTGCAGGACGGGCCGCTCCCGGCCGTCTTCGTGGACGACCCCGCCGAGATGTGGTCCGCGCCCCTGAACAAGGTCTACATACAGCATCCCGACCTCGACGACGACGCGCTGGCGAAGGCCGCCCGCGCGGCCGTCGGCAACCTGGTGGACGTGGTCATGGCCGGTCCCGGCGTGGTGGAGATCCTCCCGCTGGGGCTGAGCAAGGCGACCGGCCTCTCGCTGGCCGCGCGCCGGCTGGGCGTGAAGGCCGTGGACACCCTGGCCTTCGGCGACATGCCGAACGACATCCCGATGTTCGCCTGGGCGCGGCACGGCGTGGCGATGGCCAACGCGCACGAGGACCTGAAGGCCGTGGCCCAGGAGGTCACCGCGTCCAACGAGGACGACGGCATCGCCGTGGTCCTGGAGCGGCTGCTCTAGGGTCTTTCGCCCGGGCGGTCCGGACGGTCCGGACCGGGAAACCGGACCGGAAAGCCGCGCGGGTGGGTGCGACGGCTCCCACCCGTCGGCCGCCGGTCGACGGCCCCTGCTGTTGCGGAGGATGCGCGGATCGAACGCGCGCGGGGCGAAGACCCCGACGACGGCTTAGCAAGCCGCTGCCTTACCACTCGGCCAATCCTCCGGGAGGGCGGCCGACGCGATGCGCGAACGGTGCCGCCCCGGGCGTTCCGCCCCGAACCGCACCGCGGGGAGCCGTCGGTGACCGCTCCGCTACTTCGGCGCCGGTGGGAATCCGCCCTGCCGGGAACTCGACGGACTCGTACTCCTGGTCATCGTCGCGCTCCTCTCCCGGTCCGTGGCACGCATGCGCGGGTGCCCGCGCATCGGCGTGTGTCGTGCCGACCACTGTGCCCCGCGCGGTCCTTCGGCGCCACCGGTTTTCCCCGCTACGCCGAAGGATCGCGAACTCCCCTCCGGTCAGCGCCGCTTGTCGCGTCGGCGGTTCAAGTCCTTCAGGTTGCGGGCGAGTTCGTCCATCCTGCCGTCGATACGGACGATGTCCTCCGCGACGTGCCCCAGCCGCACGCTCATGGCCCCGACGACCTGATGCGTGGCATCCAGCCTCCGGTCGAGGCTGTCGAGCCGGTGCGACATCCGGTCGAGCACCGGCCCGAGCTCCTGCAGCGCGCTGCCCACCCCGGCGAGACAGCTCTCGACCCGGGTGACGCGGTGTTCGAGCGAGGCATAGCCCGCGCGCAGATCCCGCTCGGCGTCCAGCAGATAGGTACGCACGCAGCGGGCGATGTCGCTGTCGCGAAGAAGCATCGCGATGTTGAGGACGGTGCGGCGGGTGTGGACCCGGAGCCGGGCCGCCGCCTGTGGATAACTTTCCGCCCCCTCGTCCCCCCATAGCGACATCATGTCGCTATGGAAGGATTGCAGCTCAGCACCTCGGAGCACACGCATCCCGTTCTCCGTGAGCTCGCCCCGATGGCGATCGATGAGCCTTCTGACCGTGGCTGTGGATACTTCGAAGTACCGCGCCACATCCTCTGTGCGAACGTGAATTCCGTCCGGGAGCATGACAAGGCTCTTCACCTTGTCGAGGACGTCGACACGCCCCATCTGTTCGACGCGCAGCGCACGCGATTCGAGCAGGGCGACTTCTGTTGGCATGGGCATGCCTTTCAATCGTGAACGTCGATGGACAGCCCCGCCCCGGGGCCGAGGGCGGAGGACGCTCACGGTTGCCACTCACTCAATGACCGACCCGGCGGGGTTCTCCCGCACCGGCATCGGCAATCCCTTGTTTCACGAAAGCCAGGTCGCCACGGATTCCAGTTGCCTCCACGCACCCCGACCAACGAACCGGCAACCGCACAGTCACGCGTACGCCCGACAGCCGTCCGGAACGAGCCGGCCCCGAAGCGGTTCGGACCGGCGGCCCCGAAGCGGACCAACCCCCGTCCGGAGGACGAGGGTTGGTGAGTGGGGTGACGGGTGGGCAGGGAGGGATCGACGGGGAGTGATGGTCGCAGCCTCCGTACCGGCGGAGACCGCCGCCCGCGCCCGGCCGGCCCCCCGGTCACTCCTCCCACATCCTCGAAGAGGTCGAACAGCTCGCCTCGCACATCGAGGTGATCGTGGCGGGACGGCACGCGGCGTCCGGCGACTTCCGGAAGATCCGCCGCCTGATGACGGGATCAGGGTGGGCACCGCGGAGAAGACCATGGTCACGGCGATGGACACGATCAGCTTGGTGCAGATGATCGTCGGCCGCTTCACCGGCTTGGCCAGCAGGTAGACGATCGATCCGTCATCGATCTCGGGGCCGATCGCCCCGGTCCCGGCGATCACCCCGATCAGCGGCACCATCGTGGCGATGGCGAAGCCGCCCAGCACGTCCGAGGCGACCTGGTCGTCGGCCCCGGCGAACATCCGCACCGCGCCGGCGATGACCAGCAGCAGGGCCGGCAGGACGAACAGGATGGCGGCCCGGCGCCGGCCGAGCAGGGCCCGGTAGGTGAGCCGGGCGACTGTGGGGTCGTACATGACGCTTCACAGCTCCTTTCAGGCCACTACTCAGGCCGCTACGAGATAGGAAAAGACCGATTCGAGGGACTCGTCGGACGGCGAAACGGTCAGAAGGCGAATCCCGTGCTCACGTGCGACCTTCGGCAGCAGCTCTGTGAAGCGTCCGAAGTCGACCGCCTGGATGCGCAGGGCCCGTTCGCCCAGGTCCACCTCGATGCCGGCCGTCGACGGATCGGCGATCAGCGCGGCGGCCAGGGCGCGGTCGTCGCTGGAACGCACCAGGTAGCGGTGCGGGCGGTCCGTCATCAGGCGGCGGATCTTCCGGAAGTCGCCGGACGCCGCGTGCCGTCCCGCCACGATCACCTCGATGTGCGAGGCGAGCTGTTCGACCTCTTCGAGGATGTGGGAGGAGAAGAGCACCGTACGGCCCTCGGCCCCCATGCGTCGCAGCAGCTCCATCAGCTGCATCCGCTGGCGCGGGTCCATGCCGTTGAACGGCTCGTCGAGCAGCAGCACCGACGGTTCGTGGACCAGGGCGGACGCCATCTTCACGCGCTGGCGCATGCCCTTGCTGTACGTCGAGATCTTGCGGTCCTGCGCGTACTCCATCTCGACCGTGGCCAGCGCCTTCTGCGCCTCCGCGTCGCCGAGCCCGTGCAGTTCCGCGTTGGCGACGACGAACTCGCGGCCGGTCAGGAAGTCGTACATCGCCTCCCGCTCCGGCACGATCCCGATCTCGGTGTAGACCGCCTCGTTGCGCCAGATCGGTTTGCCGTCGAGGGTGACCGTGCCGGTCGACGGGGCGAGGAATCCGCCCATCATGTTGATCAGCGTGGACTTTCCCGCGCCGTTGGGCCCGAGCAGCCCGGTGACGCCCGGACCCACCGTCATGCTCACGTCGTTGACGGCGACCACATTGCCGAACCAGCGCGAGGTGTGGTCGATCTCGATGGTGGTCACAGCCCGACCTTCCGGTAGCGGCGCATCAGTACGGCGTACGAGCCGGCGACGAGCGCGAGAACAACGATCAGATAGACCATGCCGACCCCGGCGTCCGGGCCCGACCCGCCGGGGAAGTCCGAGCGGGCCCCGAGGAACGCGGTCTGCACGCCGCCGATCAGCGTGATGGGGGAGAAGAGCCCCAGCCACTCGACGGCTCCTTCGGAGCCCGTCTGCCAGGCGATGGTCTGGACCACCGAGACCGCGCCGTAGGTGATGGACAGCACGGCGATCACCGCGGCGACACCGAAGCCGCGGCGCGGTGTCAGCGCGGCCATCACCAGGCCCAGCCCGGCGAAGAGCACGGAGAGCAGCCCCACCGAGACCAGCCCCTGGCCGAATCCCTTGGTCTGGTCGGCGAAGTCGAACTTCCCGAGCAGCGCGCCCACGTAGAGGATGACGAGCGGCGCGCCGGTGAGGATGAAGAGCGCGGAAGCCATGGCGGCCAGCTTGGCCACGACGTAGTCGACCCGTTCGATCGGCCGCGAGAAGTACAGCGGGACGCTCTTGAAGCGCAGGTCCCTGGAGACCGACTGGGGCGCCTGTGCGGCGAGGAAGAGGCCGATCACGGCCTGGAGATAGATCGCGAACGCGGTGTACTTGATGGGCAGGGCGGTCGCCGTCGGGGTGGCGATGGCAACGGCGACGATGATCGCCGCGACCAGGCACATCACGCCGAAGAGCAGCATCGGCAGCACCTTGGACTTGGCGGAACGGCCCAGTCCGAAGGAACCCCGCAGGGACTGCGAGTAGAGGGAGCGCCGCGCGTAGCCGCGGCCCAGGCGGGGGCCGTCGTAGGAGCGGTAGCCGATGTTGTGGATGCGGGAGGTCTCGCTCCCGGCCGTGGTGCCGCGCTCGGTGCTCGTCACGACCCCTCCCCCTTCTGCCGGGTGGCGTCGGCGGCCGCGGGCGCGGTCCGTGGTGTCTCGTCGGAACTGAAGACCTCGGCGATGTGGTGGCGCCGCTGCTCCATCCTCACGAGCCCGAGGCCGAGCCCGGCGACGCTGTCGCGCACGATGTCGTAGGTCTCCTCGCCGGTCGCCTCGACCAGCAGGATGTGGCCCGCGCCGGGCAGTCCCCGGTCGTCGAGGCCGTCGTGGCCGATCAGCTTCACGCCCGCTCCGGTGAGGGCCCGGCGCAGCGCGTCGGTGCCGTCCGGGTGGGTGTCGCTGTCGGTGACCTCGACCGCGAGGGTCGTGGTGGTCTGGGTGAAGTCGCTGGTGGAGCTGGAGCGCAGCAGGGTTCCGCCGTCGATGACGACGACGTGGTCGCAGGTGCGTTCCAGTTCGCCCAGGAGGTGCGAGGTGACCAGGACCGAGATGCCGAAGTCGCTGTGGACCCGGCGGATCAGCCCGAGCATCTCGTCGCGGCCGACCGGGTCCAGGCCGTTGGTCGGCTCGTCCAGCAGGACCAGCTGCGGGTCGTGGACCAGTGCCTGGGCCAGCTTGACGCGCTGCTTCATGCCGGTCGAGTAGCCGCCGATGGGGCGGTAGCGCTCCTCGTACAGGCCGACGTGGCGCAGCGTGTCGGCGGTGCGCTCGCGCGCCGCCGTCGGCGGCAGTCCGGACATCCGCGCCATGTGGACGACGAACTCGGTGGCCGAGACGTCCGGCGGCAGGCAGTCGTGCTCGGGCATGTAGCCGACCCGTTCCCGGATGGCGGCACCACTGGTGGCGACGTCGAGCCCGAGCACCGCGGCCCGGCCCTCGGTGGCGGGGGACAGACCCAGCAGGATCTTGATCAGTGTGGACTTGCCGGCCCCGTTGGAACCCACCAGGCCGGTCACGCCCGGTCCGATGTCCAAGGAGAGCCGGTCAAGCGCGGTCACCCGGGGGAACCGCTTGCTCAGGCTTTCGGTCGCGATCACAGTCACGTGTTCGAAGGTAGTGGCGCGGGCCACATCGGTCGTCAGCCCTGGCGGCTGGATCGGCATCCGACTCCAGATGTACGGACCCGTAAGGGGGCACCGCGAGGTATGAGGCCGGGGGCCGGGGCCGGCCGCGCCCCGTCGTCGCCCCGAAGTTGTCCACAGGTCTCCGCGCACCCCTTGACGTAGCCGCCGAGCATTGTCACATTCATCAGTGTCACGTTACGGACACGTACCGCACACGGCAGGGAACGGACGGTGGCATGGCCTCGGCAGTGAAGGACCAACGGGCCCCGGAGCTGGATGGGTTCAGAGAAGTCCAGCGGCTCGCGTACGCCTGCGCGGAAGCGGTCGCCGGCCGGCTGCGGCCGGGGGTGACCGAGCGCGAGGCGGCCCGCATGCAGCGCGACTGGCTGCGCGAGCGCGGGGTGCGGGACTGGTTCCACCTCCCCTTCGCCTGGTTCGGCGACCGCACGGCGTTCGCCGGGTTCAAGGTGCCGCTGCAGTTCTTCCCGACCGACCGGAGGCTGGAGCCGGGGATGCCGTTCATCCTCGACATGGCCCCGGTGTACAAGGGCTTCACGGCGGACATCGGCTACTCCGGCTGCCTCGGGCTGAACCCCCTGCACGACCGGCTCCTGGCCGACCTCGAGGACCATCGCGAGCTGATCCTGCGCGAGGTGCGCGAGCGGCGTTCGCTGCGCGAGATCTACGAGGACGTCGAGCGCCTGATGATCCGGCAGGGGTACGCCAACAGGCATCGCGCGTATCCGTTCGGCGTCATCGCCCACAAGGTCGACCGGGTGGTCGAGCGGCGCTGGGCCCCGCATGTGTTCGGCTTCGGCACCCAGTCCCTCAAGGGGCTGATGAGCGACGCGCTGCACGGGCACCGGGAGGGCTGGTCGCCGCTGTGGAGCCCGTACCGCTTCTCCGACCATCCGCCGCAGCCGGGGCTGTGGGCCGTCGAGCCCCATCTCGGATTCCGCGGCACGGGGGCCAAGTTCGAGGAGATCCTGGTGGTCACCGACTCCAAGGACCCCGAGCAGAGCGCCTTCTGGCTGGACGACGATCTGCCGCACGTGCGGCGCTGGGCCGAGGAAAGGGTGGCGGCATGAGCCTGCTGGATCTGCCGGGGGCGCGCGAGCGCCGGGTGCGCACGGGCGGCATCGAGCTGTGCGTGGTCGAGCTGGGGGACGCGGCACGGCCGACGGTCGTGCTGGTGCACGGCTATCCGGACAGCAAGGAGGTCTGGACGGAGGTGGCGAAGCAGCTGGCCGACCGGTGGCACGTCGTGCTGTACGACGTGCGCGGGCACGGCCGGTCCACGGCCCCGAAGCCGCTGCGCGGCGGCTTCACCCTGGAGAAGCTCACCGACGACTTCCTGGCCGTCGCCGACGCGGTGAGCCCGGACCGCCCGGTGCACCTGGTGGGGCACGACTGGGGGTCGGTCCAGTCGTGGGAGTTCGTCACGGTCAAGCGGACCGAGGGCCGGATCGCCTCGTTCACCTCGATGTCCGGGCCTTCCCTGGACCACTTCGGACACTGGATCAAGCAGCGGATGTCCCGGCCCACCCCGCGCCGGGTCGGCCAGCTGCTCGGCCAGGGCGCCAAGTCCTGGTACGTCTACATGCTGCACACCCCGGTGCTGCCCGAGCTGGCCTGGCGCGGCCCGCTCGGCAAGCGGTGGCCCCGGATGCTCCAGCGGCTGGAGAAGGTGCCCGCCGGCGACTACCCGACGTCCTCGCTGCCCGATGACGCGGCGCACGGCGCCTGGCTCTACCGGGACAACGTGCGCGCCCGGCTGAGCCGGCCGCGCACGGACGCCTACGCGCACGTGCCGGTCCAGCTGATCACGCCGACCGGGGACGTCTTCCTCTCGGAGAAGCTGTACGACCGACTGGAGCTGTGGGCCCCGCAGTTGGTGCGCCGGTCGCTCGACGGCAAGCACTGGGTGCCGCGCACCAGGCCCGACCGGCTCGCCGCCTGGATCGACGAGTTCGTCGCCGCCAACGAGGCCGCCACGGAGGACGGCCGTCCGGTGCAGGACACCTCGCCGTCCGGGGCCTACGCGGAGAGGTTCGGGGGGCAGCTGGTCCTGGTGACGGGAGCGGCCGGCGGCATCGGCCGCGCCACCGCCTTCGCGTTCGCCGAGGCGGGTGCCCGGGTGGTGGCCGTGGACCGGGACGCGGAGGGGGCGGCCCGGACCGCGGAGATGGCCCGGCTGATCGGCTCCCCGGCCGCCTGGGGCGAAGCCGTGGACGTCAGCGACGAGCAGGCGATGGAGAAGCTCGCCGAGAAGGTGGCCGCCGAGTACGGCGTCGTCGACGTCCTGGTCAACAACGCCGGGATCGGCCTGTCCGGCTCCTTCCTGGACACCACGAGCGAGGACTGGAAGAACGTCCTCGACGTCAATCTGTGGGGGGTCATCCACGGCTGCCGGATCTTCGGCCGGCAGATGGCCGAGCGCGGCCAGGGCGGTCACATCGTCAACACGGCCTCCGCCGCCGCCTACCAGCCCTCCCGGGCGCTGCCCGCGTACAGCACGTCCAAGGCGGCCGTGCTGATGCTCAGCGAGTGCCTGCGGGCCGAGCTCGCCGACCGGTCGATCGGGGTCAGCGCCATCTGCCCCGGCATCGTCAACACGAACATCACCGCGACGGCGCGCTTCGCCGGTGCCGACGCCGCGGAGGAGCAGCGGCTGCGGAAGCGGTCCAGTCGGCTGTACGGGCTCCGCAACTACCCGCCGGAGCGGGTCGCCGACGCGATCCTCAAGGCGGTGGTGCGCAACCAGGCCGTCGTGCCGGTGACACCGGAGGCCCGCGGCGCCCGGCTCCTGTCCCGGTTGAGTCCCGGTGCGCTGCGCGGGATCGCCCGGCTGAAGCCACCGCTGTGAGCGGCTCCGGGCAGCCGGCGCCGGCGGTGGACCGGCCGGCCGCCGCCGAGTACCGGATCGAGGATCTGGCGCACGCGAGCGGGGCCACCGTGCGCACGATCCGCGCCTATCAGGACCGCGGTCTGCTGCCGACACCGGAGCGGCGCGGCCGGGCCAATGTGTACCGGGACACCCACCTGGCCCGGCTCCGGCAGATCGCCGATCTGCTGGACCGGGGCTACACACTGGCCAGCATCAAGGAACTCCTGGACG
The DNA here is from genome assembly GCF_008120935.1 of Streptomyces sp. sk2.1. Classification (GTDB taxonomy): domain Bacteria; phylum Actinomycetota; class Actinomycetes; order Streptomycetales; family Streptomycetaceae; genus Streptomyces. The sequence goes on along the minus strand of NZ_RDBO01000055.1, from coordinate 214,071 downwards.
CCTGGGACACGGGCCGGGGGCTGGGCGGGGTGCTCGGGCTCGTCGCCGAGGTGCACGGCCCGTGGACGGACGAGCGGGCCGACCGGATCACCCGGGCCGAGCTGAACGAGAGGTTCGGCGGGACGCCGGACGACGAGGCGGTCGTCGAGGCGATGGAGCTCGGCGTGCTCGAACCGATCCCGGGCAAGGACGACGAGTTCCTGGTGCCGAGCCCCCAGGAGCTGGCCGTGGCGGTGGAGCTGTACGCGGCGGGCGTTCCGCTGGGCGCGATCTCCGGTCATCTGCGGGAGCTCCGCGGCCAGGTCGAGCACATAGCCTCCCGCTTCCTGGAGTTCACCACCGAGCACGTCTTCGCGCGCTATCTCGGCCACCGGCCGCCGACCGACTCGGACGCGGCGGAGGCGGCCGCCATGGTGCGCAGGCTGCGTCCGCTCGCCCAGCAGACCGTGGACGCCGAACTGGCGCGTGCGATGCGCCTGTTCGCGACCCGCCATCTGCACCACCACCTGGGCGCGGACACCCCGCTGACCCCCGACGAGCCCCCGGCGGCGGCACACCGGGTGGAGCTGCCGCCGGGCACCATCAGCGCCGTGCGACGGCTCGTCGGGGCGCAGAACGTCTCCGCCTTCATCGCGGCCGCCGCGGAACGCGAGGTGCAATCAAGGACATTGGACGCACTCGCCTCACCGGACTCCAGAAACAGACAAGTTGACCAAATAGGTTGATTTCAAACTCCCTTGTCCACAGAATAGCCAATTCTCCTGTGGATAACTCAAGTTGACTGTGGATCAAACCTGTGGACGGGAATCGCTTGAGCAAACCGTGCGCAAAATTCGGATGCGCCCGGAAAACGGCGCCGGGCACCCTGGCTGGATGGACGAGAAGCGCACCGTAAAGGTGTCCAAGTACCTCTCGAAGCACCTGCGGCACCAGCCGCAGCGGATCGGGATCACGCTCGACGCCAACGGGTGGGTGCCGATCGACGAGCTGCTGCGTGCCACGGCCCGCAACAACTTCCCCCTCACCCGGGCCGAGCTCGACCATGTCGTCGCCTCCAACGACAAGCAGCGCTTCGCTGTCGAGAACGGCCGCATCCGCGCGAGCCAGGGCCACACCGTTCCCGTCGATCTCGGTCTGCCGCCGGCCGAACCGCCCGCGTACCTCTACCACGGCACGGTGGGCCGGGTGCTGGACGCGATCCGCGACGAGGGCCTGCGGCCCATGAACCGCACGCACGTCCACCTCTCCCCCGACCGCGAGACCGCGACCGGGGTCGGTGCCCGGCGCGGCCGTCCCGTCGTCCTGTCCGTGGACGCGGGCGCGATGCACCGCGCGGGCCACACCTTCTGCGTCAGCGCCAACGGCGTCTGGCTCACCGCCGCGGTGCCGCCCGAGTTCCTGCGCTTCCGGGAGTGACCCGGACGGGGCGCACCCGGTCGTTTCCGGTGTGCACGACCGGTCCGTAAGGTCGTGGTCATGCGTCTGAGCACTGTGATTCTGCCGATCCACCGCTGGAGCGAGGGCCGGAAGGTCTGGCGGCGGGCCGAAGACCTCGGCTTCCACGCCGCGTACACCTACGACCACCTGTCCTGGCGCACCTTCCGCGACGGCCCGTGGTTCGGCGCGGTACCGACCCTCACCGCCGCGGCGACGGCCACCGAACGACTGCGTCTGGGCACCCTCGTCACCTCCCCCAACTTCCGGCACCCCGTCACGCTCGCCAAGGACCTCATCACCCTCGACGACGTCTCCGACGGGCGCGTCACCCTCGGCATCGGCGCCGGGGGCAACGGCTTCGACGCCATGACTCTGCGGCGGGCCGGTGAGGAGCCGTGGACGCCGCGCGAGCGCGCCGACCACTTCGACGACTTCGTCCCGCTGCTGGACCGGCTGCTGCGCGAGCCCTCGGTGACGTACGAGGGCCCCCTCTACGCGGCGAACGAGGCCCGGAACATCCCCGGCTGCGTGCAGCGGCCCCGGCTGCCGTTCGCGGTGGCGGCCACCGGCCCGCGCGGAATGAGGCTCGCCGCCCGGCACGGCCAGGCGTGGGTGACCACGGGCGACCCGAAGCTGTACGAGACGGGCACCCCCGAACAGTCGGTGGAGGCCATCCGCGGGCAGCTCACCAAGCTGGGCGCGGCCTGCGAGTCCGTCGGCCGGGACGTCGCCGAGCTGGACAAGATCCTGCTCACCGGCTTCACCCCGGACCGCCCGCTGGAGTCCTTCGACGCCTTCGTGGACTTCGCGGGCACCCACTTCGCGCTGGGCTTCACGGAGATCGTCGTCCACTGGCCGATCCAGGACTCCGACTTCGCGGCCGACGAGAAGGTCTTCGAGCGCATCGCCACGGAGGGCCTGGCCCAGCTCGGCCACTGACCGCGGCCGACACCTCGCCACGGCTGGCATCCCGCCTCGGCCACCGTCGTCCATCGTCCGTCGTCCGTCACCCACCGCCCGTCGCCCGCCGCGGCCGTCGTCACCGGTCGCGGCGCGGTCATCGGGCCCGGCGGGCCGTTTCCGCCCTGTTGGCATATGCATTCGGCATGTTCCCCGGTCAGGGGCGCGCACCCTCAGATGTGCGCCCCTCCGCACGCCCGTGCACCCTCGTACGCGAGAATGGGCGGGTGACCTCAGCTACCGACTCGCCTTCGCCTGCCGCCATACGGCTGATCGCCACCGACCTGGACGGCACCCTGCTGCTCGACGACAAGACGGTTTCGGACCGTACGGTCGCCGCACTCGCCGCCGCCGAGGAGGCCGGTATCGAGGTCTTCTTCGTCACCGGCCGCCCGGCCCGCTGGATGGACGTCGTCAGCGACCACGTCCACGGCCACGGCCTGGCGATCTGCGCGAACGGCGCGGCGGTCGCCGATCTGCACGACGGCAACAGGCTGCTCAAGGTCCGTCCGCTGGAGCGGCCCATCGCGCTCGGCATCGTGCACGCGCTGCGCGCCGCCGTCCCCGGCACCTCGTTCGCCGTGGAGCTGTCCACCGGCATCCACTACGAACCGGCCTACCCGCCCTTCCACCTGGACCCGGGCGCCACGGTCGCCGTCGCCGAGAAGCTGCTGCAGGAGGAGACGCCCGGGGCCGGCGCCCCCGTGCTGAAGCTCCTCGCCCACCACGCCGAACTGGCCCCGGACGAGTTCCTCGCCCTGGCCCGCGCGGCGGCCGGGGACCGGGCCTCCTTCACCCGGTCCAGCCCCACGGCCCTGCTGGAGATCAGCGGCCCCGGGGTCTCCAAGGCCAGCACGCTGGAACTGTGCTGTGCCGAGCGCGGCATATCGCCCGCCGAGGTCGTCGCCTTCGGGGACATGCCCAACGACGTGGAAATGCTCAGCTGGGCGGGCACGTCGTACGCGATGGGCAACGCCCACCCGGCCGCGATCGCCGCCGCCTCCGGGCGGACCGCCACCAACGGCGAGGACGGCGTCGCCGTCGTCATCGAGCGGATCATCGCCGAACGCCGCGCGGCCGACGCGGCGCGCTGACGCCCACCACGTCCCGTCCCGCCGTGTCCCGGCGCCGGGTGGCGGGCGGTCCGGGCCGCCACCCGGCGGTTCAGAGGGGCACCTCCCACACCACGGTCGTGCCGCCCCCGTCCGGGCCGATGCCGGGGCCGAACCAGCTCGCGCCGCCGAGCGACTCCGCCCGGCGCGCCAGATTCCGCAGCCCGCTGCGGCGGCCGCCCTCCGGGATGCCCACCCCGTCGTCGGCGACCGACAGCCGCACCGCGTCCGTCCCGTCGGGCAGCGTGGCGGTCGCGTCGACGACCACGTCGATCAGCGACGCCTCCGCGTGCCGGAAGGCGTTGGACAGCGCCTCGCGCAGCGCCGCGATCAGGTTCTTGCCGGTCGACTCGCCGACCAGCGAGTCGACCGGCCCGAGGAAGCGGTGCGAGGGCTTGAAGCCCAGGGGGACCGCCGCCATGTTGATCTCGCGCAGGACACGGGTGCGCAGCCCCGACGGCGCCTCGGCGGGTTCCTGCTGGAGGGCGAAGATCGCGGTCCGGATCTCCTGGATGGTCACGTCCAGTTCGTCGACCGCCCGGCCGACACCGGTCTGCACGTCCGTCTCGGCCGATCTGCGCTGGGCGCTCTCCAGCATCATCCCGGTGGCGAACAGCCGCTGGATGACCAGGTCGTGCAGGTCGCGGGCGATCCGGTCCCGGTCCTCGTAGACCGCGAGCCGTTCCCGGTCCCGCTGCGCCTCGGCCATCATCAGCGCGAGCGCGGCCTGCGAGGCGAACTGGACGGCGAGGGTCCGTTCCGCCTCCGTGAACGGCCGGCCGCCGCGGGCGCGGGGGGTGGCGAGCGCGCCCAGCACCCGCCCGCCGCTGTGCAGGGGCAGCAGCATGCTCGGGCCGAAACGATTTGCCAGCTCGGTGACCATGCGGAAGTCGGTGGCGCAGTCGTCCACGAAGACCGCCTCGCCGCTCAGCAGTTTCACCACCACCGGGCTCTCGGGCCCGATGATCATCCCGAGCGAGGTGGCCGGGTCGTCCGCGGAGACGGCGACGATCTCCAGACCGCCCTCCCCGGTCGGCAGCAGCACGATGCCGGCGGCCGAGCCGGCGAGACGGCGGGCCTGTTCGGCGACGACGGAGAGCGCGTCGTCGGCGTCCCCGCCGGAGAGCAGCGCGGTGGTCACGGCGACCGATCCGTCGATCCAGCGCTCGCGCTGGCGCGCCGCCTCGTACAGCCGGGCGTTGCCGATGGCGATCCCCGCCTCCGTGGCCAGGACCCGCACCATGTGCAGGTCGTAGTCGTTGAACTCGGCGCCGTCGTCCTTCTCGGCCAGGTAGAGGTTGCCGAAGATCTCGTCCTGCACCCGGATGGGGACGCCGAGGAAGGTCCGCATCGGGGGATGGCCCGGCGGGAATCCGGCGAACCTCGGATCGGCCGTCAGGTCGGCCAGCCGCAGCGGTACCGGGTCGTGGATCAGCGCGCCGAGCAGTCCCCGATGGCCGTCGGGGCGGTGGCCGATCTCGTCCGCCACCTCGTCCGGCACCCCGTACGTGACGAAGTCGGAGAGTCCCGCGCCCTCCTCGTCGACGACTCCGATGGCCGCGTAGCGGCAGTGGGCCAGTTCGGCGGCCGTCTCGCAGATCCGGTCGAGGGTGGAGTGCAGTTCCAGGCCCGCCCCGACGGAGCGCATGGCCTCCAGCAGGTGCGGGATGCGGGTGGTGATCTCGGCGGACGGACCCGGCAGGCCGTGGGGCTCCCGCGCAGCGGCTTCGGGTGAGTCCCTCGGGACCTGCTCAGACATACCCAGAGCGTAATTAGTGACGATTGGCGAGGAAAGTCGGCTTCGATGTTCCCGGCCCCGCCCGGCGCGCCTCCCGGGTCCGTSCGCCGAGATCACCACCCGCATCCCGCACCTGCTGGAGGCCATGCGCTC
>NZ_RDBO01000055.1:187184-208571 GCF_008120935.1 Streptomyces sp. sk2.1 | reverse complement strand
GCTCACACCCGTGCGTCCACCGCCCCCTCGGGCACCCGCGCCCTCCCGGCGCCCACCGGTTCCGCGTCCTCGCCCGGAGGCCGTACGGCCATGGCCTCCTGTTCGCGTTCGCGCACCAGCATCCGGCGCAGCGGTCCCTCGACGGCGGCGAGGTCGGCGTACGGGCCGCGCTGCACGATCCGGCCGGCGTCCAGCACCAGCACCTCGTCGACGGCTTCGAGCCCCTGCAGGCGGTGGGTGATCAGGACGGTCGTGCGCCCGCGAGTGGCGGTCAGCAGGTCGGCGGTCAGGGCGTCCGCGGTCGCCAGGTCGAGGTGCTCGGCCGGCTCGTCCAGGACGAGCACCGGGAAGTCGGCGAGGAGCGCCCGGCCCAGGGCGAGGCGCTGGCGCTGACCGCCGGAGAGGCGTGCGCCGTGCTCGCCGACCGGAGTGTCCAGCCCGTCGGGCAGCGACTCGACCCAGTCGAGCAGCCTGGCCCGGCCGAGGGCGTCGCGCAGTTCGTCGTCCGTCGCGTCGGTACGGGCGAGCCGCAGGTTCTCCCGGATGGAGCTGTCGAAGACATGGGCGTCCTGGGCGCACAGCCCGACGAACCGCCGCACCGCGTCCCCCTCCAGCGCGCGGGCCTCGACACCGCCGATCCGGTACGTCCCCGTCCGCTCGTCCAGGAAGCGGAGCAGGACCTGGGCGAGGGTCGTCTTCCCCGAGCCGGAGGGGCCGACGACGGCGATGCGCCGGCCGGCCGTCAGCGTCAGGTCCACGGCGTCGAGGGCGTCCCGGTCCGTTCCCGCGTACCGGGCGGACAGCCCCCGCACCTCCAGCGGGAAGGGCGTGGCGGGGGCCTCGGCCGGGTCGTCGGGTTCGTGCACGGGCAGCGGGGCGTCCAGCACCTCGAACACCCGCTCCGCGCTCCGCTTGACCCGGTGGCGGTACTGCACGGCGAGCGGCAGGCCGGTCACCGCCTCGAAGGCGGCCAGCGGCGTGAGCACCACCACGGCGAGCTCCACGCCCGCGAGCCGGCCGTCCCGCACGGCCGGGAGGGCGACGAGCGCGGTGGCGATGACGGTGAGGCCGCCGATCAGCGCGGTGAGGCCGCCGCCGAGGGCGGTGGCGGCCGCCGCGCGGGCGGCGATGCGGGTCAGTACGCCGTCGGCCTCCCGGGTCCGTGCCGAGCGGGCGGGCAGGGCGCCCGCGACGGTCAGCTCGGCGGTCCCGCCGAGCAGGTCGGTGATCCGGGTGGCCAGCTCGGCGCGTGCGGGGGCCAGTCGGCGTTCCGTGCGGCGGGAGCAGGCCCCGGCGACCAGCGGTACTCCCACGCCGGCCAGCAGGAGTCCGGCGGCCAGCACGGCGCCCGCCGCCGGGAGCAGCCAGCCGACGAAACCGACGGTGGCCGTGCCCACGACCGCGGCGGTCGCGACGGGCAGCATCCAGCGCAGCCAGTAGTCCTGCAGGGCGTCGACGTCGGCGACGAGCCGGGAGAGCAGGTCCCCGCGCCGGGTCCGGCGCAGACCGGCGGGAGCGATGCGCTCCAGTCCCCGGTAGACCGAGACGCGCAGCTCGGCGAGCATCTTGAGGACCGCGTCGTGCGAGACCAGGCGCTCGGCGTAGCGGAAGACGGCCCGTCCGAGGCCGAAGGCGCGGGTCGCGGTCACCGCGACCATCAGGTAGAGCACCGGGGGCTGCTCGGAGGCTCGGGCGATCAGCCAGCCGGACACCGCCATGAGCCCGACCGCCGAGCCCAGGGCGAGGCTTCCCAGCAGCAGCGCGAGGGCCAGTCGGCCGCGCTGCGCCCCCGCGGCCTCCCTGACCCGGGCCAGGACGTTCCCGGAGCGGGGCGCGGTCTCCCTGATCGCCCCGGCGTCCTCCGCCGCCACGGGCCCCTCAGTGCCTTCCCGCGGCACCGGAACCGGCGCCCCGGTCCCGCCGGACCGTTCCGGTCGTCGCGGTGTCCCCGGGGCCAGCGTCACCACCCGGTCGGCCACCGACAGCAACGCCGGGCGGTGCACCACCAGCAGGACGGTCCGGCCCGCCGCCAGCCTCCGTACCGCTTCGACGATGCCCGCCTCCGTCTCGCCGTCCAGGCTCGCGGTCGGCTCGTCGAGCAGCAGCAGCGGCCGGTCGGCGAGGAAGGCCCGCGCCAGGGCGAGCCGCTGCCGCTGTCCGGCGGAGAGCCCCGCCCCGTCCTCGCCGAGAAGCGTCCGGGCGCCGTCGGGCAGCTCCGCCACGAAGTCGTGGGCCCCCGCGTCGCGCAGGGCGGCCGCCACCGCGGCGTCGTCCGCGTCGGGACGGGCCAGTCGTACGTTCTCCGCGATCGTGCCCGCGAAGAGGTACGGGCGCTGCGGCACCCAGGCGATCCGCTCCCGCCACCGCTCGGGCACGAGGTCCGCCGACTCGGCGCCGCCGACCCGCACCCGCCCCTCGTCGGGCGCCGTGAACCCCAGCACCACGTCGAGCAGAGTGGACTTCCCGGAGCCGCTGGGGCCGACCAGGGCGACGGTCTCCCCCTCCTCCACCACCAGCGAGGCCCGGTCCAGGGACGGCGCGGTACGGCCCTCGTGCCATACGGTCACCCCCTCCAGCTCCAGCCGCAGCGACCGGGGGACCGGTGCCGTGCCGCCGGTCCGGGGCTCGGTCTCCAGGACCGCGAAGATCTCCTCGGCGGCCGAGAGCCCCTCGGCCGCCGCGTGGTACTGCGCGCCGACCTGGCGGATCGGCAGATACGCCTCGGGGGCCAGGATCAGCACGACCAGGCCGGTGTAGAGGTCGAGTTCGCCGTGCACCAGCCGCATGCCGATGGTGACGGCGACGAGGGCCACCGACAGCGTCGCCAGCAGTTCCAGCGCGAAGGACGACAGGAACGCGATGCGCAGGGTCCGCAGGGTGGCCCCGCGGTACTGCGCGGTGATCGTGCGGATGGACTCGGCCTGCGCCTTGGCCCGGCCGAAGACCTTCAGCGTCGGCAGTCCGGCGACCACGTCGAGGAAGTGTCCGGAGAGCCGGGACAGCAGCCGCCACTGGCGGTCCATCCGCGACTGGGTGGCCCAGCCGATCAGGATCATGAAGAGCGGGATGAGCGGCAGGGTGACCACGATGATCGCCGCCGAGACCCAGTCCTCGGTGACGATCCTGGCGAGGACCGCCACCGGCACGATCACCGCGAGTCCGAGCTGCGGCAGATAGCGCGCGAAGTAGTCGTCGAGCGCGTCGACGCCCCGGGTGGCGAGCGTCACCAGGGAGCCGGTGCGCTGCTCGCCGAGCCATCCCGGCCCGAGCTCCGCGGCACGGTCCAGCAGTCGGCCCCGGAGTTCGGACTTGACCGCCGCTCCGGTCCGGTACGCGGCCAGCTCGGTCAGCCAGGAGACCAGCGCCCGCCCCAGCGCGACCGCGGCGAGCAGGATCAGCGGGGTCCGCAGCCCGGAGACGGTCAGCCCGTCCTCGAAGCCGCCCACCACCACCTCGGCGATGAGCATGGCCTGGGCGATGACCAGCCCCGCCCCGACGGCGCCGAGCGCCACCACGGCGGCCAGGAAGAAGCGGGTGGCACGGGCGTGGCGGAGCAGACGCGGATCGATCGGTTTCACGTGAAACAGCCCCTGGCGAGCTAGGTGTGTTGCCCTGTGAGGTCGGTGGACGGAGCCCGTCCGGCGGGTCGGGGCCGGTGTCGCGCCCCGGTCCCGACCCGCCGGTCGGCCCCGTATGCGTTCAGTGCGCTTCGGCGATGTGCTGCGTACCGATGCGCTTGCGGAACACCCAGTACGTCCAGCCCTGGTACAGCAGGACGAGGGGAGTGGCGATCCCGGCGCACCAGGTCATGATCTTCAGCGTGTACGGGGTGGACGAGGCGTTGGTGACCGTGAGGCTCCAGGCATCGTTCAGCGAGGACGGCATGACGTTCGGGAAGAGCGACAGGAAGAGCATCGCCACCGCGGCCGCGATGGTCACTCCGGAGAGCGCGAACGACCAGCCCTCACGCCCCGCCGCGATCATGGCGATCGCACCGACCAGCGCCGCCGCGGCGGTGATCATCGCCAGCAGGCTCCAGCCGTTGCCCCGGTCCAGCTGGGTCCAGATCAGGAAGCCGAGCGCGAGCACCGCGGTGACGACGCCCAGCTTCAGCGCCAGCCTGCCCGCCCGCTCCCGGATGTCCCCGACGGTCTTGAGCCCCACGAACACGGTGCCGTGGAAGGTGAAGAGGAAGAGCGTGACCAGTCCGCCGAGGATGGCGTACGGGTTGAGCAGGTCCCAGAAGTTGCCCACGTACTCCATGTCGGCGTCGATCTTCACGCCGCGCACGATGTTCCCGAAGGCCACGCCCCAGAGCAGGGCGGGGATCAGCGAGGTCCAGAAGATCGCGTGTTCCCAGTTGGTCTGCCACTTCTCGCCGGACCGCTTGGCCCGGTACTCGAAGGCGACCCCGCGCACGATCAGGCAGCCCAGGATGATCAGCAGCGGCAGGTAGAAGCCGGAGAACAGGGTGGCGTACCACTCGGGGAAGGCGGCGAAGGTCGCACCGCCCGCGGTGAGCAGCCACACCTCGTTGCCGTCCCAGACGGGACCGATCGTGTTGATCAGGACCCGGCGTTCCTTGCGGTCGCGGGCCAGCAGCTTGGTGAGGACACCGACCCCGAAGTCGAATCCCTCCAGGAAGAAGTAGCCGGTCCAGAGGACGGCGATGAGCACGAACCAGACGTCGTGGAGTTCCATCTCTCAGCTCCGCTGTTCTCAGTAGGAGAAGGCCATCGGCCGGTCGGCGTCCTCGTGGTCGCCGCCGATCCTGGTGGGCGGGTTGAGGTCGGCCTCCGTGAGCTCCGGCGGGCCCGCCTTGATGTACTTCACGAGCAGCTTGACCTCGATGATCGCGAGCACGGCGTAGAGCAGGGTGAATCCGACCAGCGAGGTGATCACCTCGCCCTGCGAGACGCCGGGGGAGACCGCGTCGCGGGTCTGGAGCACTCCGTAGACCACCCAGGGCTGGCGGCCCATCTCGGTGAAGATCCAGCCCCAGGAGTTGGCGATCAGCGGGAAGAGCAGGGTCCAGAGCGCGAGGATCCAGTAGCACCTGGCGAGCTTCGGGCTGAGCGCCTTGTTCTTGAAGAGGACCAGATTCGGCACCTCGTCCTCACCGGTCCGCAGTGCCGGCGGCAGCATGAACTTCTTCCGGGTCAGCCACAGTCCGAGGATGCCGAGGCCGAAGGAGGCCATCCCGAAGCCGATCATCCAGCGGAAGCTCCAGAACGCGACCGGGATGTTGGGCCGGTAGTCGCCGGGGCCGTACTTCTCCTGCTCGGCCTTGTTGATGTCGTTGATGCCGGGGACGTACGAGGTGAAGGTGTCGTCGGCGAGGAAGGACAGTATCCCCGGGATGGAGATCTCCACGGTGTTGTGGCCCTTGGCCACGTCACCGACCGCGAAGATCGAGAACGGCGCGCCCTTCTCGCCCTCCCAGAGCGCCTCGGCGGCCGCCATCTTCATCGGCTGCTGCTTGAACATGACCTTGCCCAGCCGGTCGCCGCTGACGGCGGTGAGCAGTCCGGCGATCACGACCGTGATCAGCCCGAGCCGCAGCGAGGTCCGCATCACCGGGATGTGCCGCTTGCGCGCCAGGTGGAAGGCCGCGATGCCGACCATGAACGCGCCGCCGACCAGGAAGGCCGCGGTGATGGTGTGGAAGAACTGGGTGAGCGCGGTGTTCTGGGTGAGCACGCGCCAGAAGTCGGTGAGCTCGGCCCGGCCGCGTTCCTCGTTGATCCGGTAGCCGACCGGGTGCTGCATCCAGGAGTTGGCGGCCAGGATGAAGTACGCGGACAGGATGGTCCCGATGGAGACCATCCAGATGCAGGCGAGATGGATCTTCTTCGGCAGCTTGTCCCAGCCGAAGATCCACAGTCCGATGAAGGTGGACTCGAAGAAGAACGCGATCAACGCCTCGAACGCGAGCGGGGCACCGAAGATGTCGCCGACGAACCGCGAGTAGTCGGACCAGTTCATGCCGAACTGGAACTCCTGGACGATGCCGGTGACGACACCCATGGCGATGTTGATCAGGAAGAGCTTGCCCCAGAACTTCGTCGCCCTGAGGTACTTCTGGTTGTTCGTCCGCACCCAGGCGGTCTGCAGGCCGGCGGTGAGCGCGGCGAGAGAGATCGTCAGCGGGACGAACAGGAAGTGGTAGACGGTAGTGATACCGAACTGCCATCGCGCCATGGTTTCCGGCGCCAGAGCCAGCTCCACGTCGTCTTCTCCTTACTTCGCCGTATCCATTCCGGCAGTTTGCCCTTTAAGTCCGACTGATCACGGGAGCAAAAAGGACACGCTTGTGAACGCGTTCACATTCACAAGCATTATGGCGCACAGACTTTCGGGACGTTCGGGCGGGGTACCCCTCTTCGGGCGTTCCGGCAATGTTCCGATCATTCCCCCCGAAGCAGACAACCGGAGGTAACCCTTCCGGACCGCTGTCCGGCCCCTGCCGGGGCTCCACGCACCAGGGCCCCGCACCTCGGCCAACGAGGTGCGGGGCCCTGGACCCTCCGTCGTGCGCGGGCGGACCGCGCCGCGCTACAGCTCCTTGCGGTACGCCTCCGTCACCTTGAGGAACAGGTCGTTCGCCTCGTCCTCACCGATCGAGACCCGCACGCCCTCGCCCGCGAACGGCCGGACCATCACGCCGGCCCGCTCGCACACCGCGGCGAAGTCGGCCGTGCGGTCCCCCAGCCGCAGCCAGACGAAGTTCGCCTGGGACTCGGGCACGGTCCACCCCTGCTCGGCCAGCGCCCGCTGCACCCGGTCGCGCTCGCCGACCAGGGAGCCGACCCGCCCCAGCAGCTCGTCCTCGGCGCGCAGCGAGGCGACCGCCGCGTCCTGCGCGAGCTGGCTGACCCCGAAGGGCACCGCCGTCTTGCGCAGCGCGGCCGCCACCGGCTCGTGGGCCACGGCGAAGCCGACCCGCAGCCCCGCCAGGCCGTACGCCTTGGAGAAGGTGCGCAGCACCGCCACGTTGGGCCGGTCCCGGTAGATCTCGATGCCGTCCGGCACCTCGGCGTCGCGGATGAACTCCCGGTACGCCTCGTCGAGCACCACCAGGACGTCGCCCGGCACCCGGTCCAGGAACCGCTCCAGCTCGGCCCGGCGCACCACGGTGCCGGTCGGGTTGTTCGGGTTGCAGACGAAGATCATCCGGGTGCGGTCCGTGATCGCGTCCGCCATCGCGTCGAGGTCGTGCACCTCGCCGTCGGTCAGCGGGACCTTCACCGAGGTCGCGCCGCTGACCTGCGTGATGATCGGGTACGCCTCGAAGGAACGCCAGGCGTAGATGACCTCGTCACCGGGGCCCGACGTGGCCTGGAGCAACTGCTGCGCCACACCGACCGAGCCGGTTCCGGTGGCGAGATGCGAAAGGGGCACACCGAAACGGTCGGACAGCTCGTTCATCAGACCGGTGCAGGCCATGTCCGGGTAGCGGTTGAAGTTCGAGGCCGCCGCCAGGGCGGACTCCAGCACCCCGGGCAGCGGCGGATACGGATTCTCGTTGGAGGACAGCTTGAACGCGACCGGTCCGTCGGCAGCAGCCGGCTTGCCCGGCACATAGGCGGGGACGCCGTCCAGCTCGGCGCGCAGCTTGGGGCTCGTCTCGCTCACCGCAGGTCCTCCTCGACCGTCTGTACACATCAATACTGCTCACCTTATGAGGATTGGGCGCCGCTGCGAATGGGTCGATCGCCCAATCGTCCGGTGCGACCGGGAATGGGGGGAGCGCCCCCCGTTCCCGCGCACGCCGGTGGCTCACGCCGTGGCGCGCGTCCCCCGAAGAGGTGAGATGAGACCTCTTCGAGACATCGACCATTCGGCAGGCCCATCGGTCCAGGCACCTGACACACCATGGATAGACTTGCCAACATCCTTGACTTACAAGGCAATTGACCGTTGATGATCATGCAAAAACGTGCCTGTCAACGGGCGAATATGCGACCGGGCCAACCACCCGTCCGAGCCCTACTATCGGCTCGCCATGACAGCAGCAGGGAAGCACCAGGTGAGCCGGACGGACACACCCCGGCGCGGCGGCGGCCGACAGGGACGAGCGGGAATCCGGGACGTGGCCGCCGCCGCCGGAGTCTCCATCACGACCGTCTCCGACGCGCTCAACGGCAAGGGCAGGCTCCCGGACGCCACCCGCCGCCATGTCCGCGAGGTCGCAGAGCGCCTGGGCTACCGCCCTTCCGCAGCGGCCCGCACCCTCCGTACCGGCAAGTCGGGCCTGATCGGCCTGACCGTGACGACATACGGGGACGAACCCTTCACCTTCACCGAGTTCGCGTACTTCGCGGAGATGGCCAGAGCCGCCACCTCCGCCGCGCTCGCCCGCGGGTACGCCCTCGTCATCCTGCCCGCCACCTCGCGCCACGACGTCTGGTCGAACGTCGCCCTCGACGGCACCGTCGTGATCGACCCCTCCGACCAGGACCCGGTCGTCACCGAGCTGGTGCGCCAGGGCCTCCCCGTCGTCTCGGACGGACGCCCGGCCGGCACGCTCCCGGTCACCGCCTGGGTCGACAACGACCACGGCGCCGCCGTGCTCGACCTGCTCGACCACCTGGCCGCCGCCGGGGCCCGCCGCATCGGCCTGCTCACCGGCACCACCACCGACACCTACACCCGGCTCTCCACCACCGCGTACCTCCACTGGTGCGAGCGCGTGGGCCAGGACCCGGTGTACGAGTCCTACCCCGCCCACGACCCGTGCGCGGGCGCGGTGGCCGCCGACCGCCTGCTCGCCCGCCCCGACCGCCCCGACGCCGTCTACGGCCTCTTCGACCCCAACGGCACCGACCTGCTGGCGGCGGCCCGCCGCTACGGCCTGCGGGTCCCCGAGGACCTGCTGCTGGTCTGCTGCAGCGAGTCGACCGTGTACGCGACGACCGAGCCCCCCATCACCACGCTCTCGCTCAAGCCGCGCAGGATCGGCACGGCGGTCGTCCAGCTCCTGATCGACGCCATCGAGGGCGTCGATCACGACGGACCCGTGGAGCAGGTCATACCGACGGAACTCATCGTGCGGACGTCGTCGCAGCGCCGTCCGCCGCGCACCACGGTCAGTGCACCCCGCTCCCCGGCCAGGGATTGATCGGGTGATTTCGGACCAATCGACCGGTGAACCCGATGTGCGTCCGGATTCACCACCCCTGGTGCGTCACACAGCACGATCCGCATTCCTATGATGGGCGCACGACACCGCGGACCGCCCCGACCAGCAGGGCCCGTCAGGTGTACGGCGGCGCGACGGTGGTGGAGGGGTCGATGACACAGGGGGCCGGTCAGGAACCCGTGGTGCGGACTGCGACGTTGCGCGACTTCCGCGTACCGCCCTATGCCCAGAACCCGGTGCCGCCGTCGGCACCGCACCCGGGCAGCGCCGTGCCCGGCGACGAGCCGCCGGAGGGGTACACGCCCACCGCGCGCGACCTGCCCGTGATCAACCGCGGTGACACCCTCCAGGTGCCGACCGTCCCCGACCCGCGTCCCGCCCCGGAGCAGGGACGCGGGCCGCTGTACGTCGTCGGCGACGTCCACGGCTACCTGGACGAGCTCCGCGCCGCCCTCGCCGAGCAGGGCCTCATCGACGCCGACGGCAAGTGGTCCGCGGGCAACGCCCGGCTCTGGTTCCTCGGCGACTTCACCGACCGGGGCCCCGACGGCATCGGCGTCATCGACCTCGTGATGCGGCTGTCCGCCGAGGCCGCCGCCGCCGGCGGCTACTGCAAGGCCCTGATGGGCAACCACGAACTGCTGCTCCTCGGCGCCAAGCGGTTCAACGACACCCCGGTCAACTCCGGCGCGGGCACCGCCACCTTCCAGGCCGCCTGGCTGCTCAACGGCGGCCAGAAGAACGACATGGAGCGGCTCCAGGAGGTCCACCTCCAGTGGATGGCCCGGCTCGACGCGATCGTCGAGGAGGACGGGCATCTGCTGATGCACTCCGACACGACGGCGTACCTCGAATACGGCACCACCATCGAGGACGTCAACGACAACGTGCACGCCATTCTCACGCGCAACGACGCCGACGAGTGCTGGGACCTCTTCCGGAAGCTCACCAAACGGTTCGCCTTCCGCGACGAGGCGGGCCCGCAGGCCGTCCGGGAACTGATGGCGACCTACGGCGGACAGCGCATCGTCCATGGTCACAGTCCCATTCCATACCTCCTCGGAGAGGTCGGCTCGGAGGACGGCGAGGACGGTTCCGGCCCCGTGGTCGAGGGCCCGCACGTGTACGCGGACGGGCTCGCCATCGCCATGGACGGCGGCGTGACCATGGCCGGAAAGCTACTGGTCGTCCAGCTGCCTCTGCATGACTGACGCTCTTCCGGGAAGACGCATCCACGACCTGACCGCGCCGACTGCTGGGCCTATTTCCGGAAACCCCCTGTCTCCCCGTGCCGTGGGCGCTCTACCATCGGCGTATCAGTAGCAGGCTCTCCTCCGTTTCCGCTCGAAAAGCCCGGTACGAACGCGGGTGATCGGGCCCTACGGAGCATCGGGGGATGCACATGAACAGCGCTCCGCACCTGCTGGCCGAGGACCGCCCCGAGTACGAGCGGATCCTCGACGACGCACTGCGTCATGCCCATGAACGACCAGATCTGGCCGCGATCGGCGAACGGCTCAACGCCGTGCAACTGCGCACCATGGCGCTGGACGCCACGGCGCTGATCACCGCGACGGCCGCCACCGAGTACCAGCACTACGTGCGGGCCCGCGAGGAACTGCGCAGACCGGCCGAGGGCGAGGACGAGGAATCGGGCCCGCCCCCCGGCACGAGCCGGCAGCGCCAGTCGGGCGCGGGCGCAGGGGCCGTCGTCACGGTCCTGGCGCCGGTGCTCGCGGGCACCGCCGCGTTCATATTCCTGCTGGTCGGCTATCTGCTGCGGCTGCTCGACGACCCACCCGCCTTCGCCTCGACCATGGTCTCCGCGGGCTGGTTCTTCGCCGCGGCCATGGCGGCCGCGATCCTGGTCGCCGTCATAGGGCTGCTCATCACCGCGCTGCGCAACGGCGCGGAGCCGCGTCCCGTCGAAGAGGCGGAGGAGGAGCTTCCGGAGGAGGTGGCGCGGGCCCGGGAGGCTTGGCGCCACGCCCTGCTGGAACGCGGCATACTGCCGTTCCTGCGGGACGCGCTCGACGACCCCACCGCCGGACGTGCCGCGCGCACACCGGTCCGCTCGGCGAACCGCATCCCGAAGGTCGGCTACAGCCGGCCGGACTTCTCCAGCCCGGACGGCGGCCCTGCCGCGGGCCCCCGGCCGACGTTCACCAGTCCGGACTTCACCAGCCCCGACTTCGGGGGCCCCGAGCACGAACCGGACTGAGCGTCTCCGCACGTCGGCCGGGGACGGCCCGGCCCGGTCCCCGCCCGCGAACCGCAGGGCTCGCGCCGGAGGCATCGGGAACCGTCATCGACGAACGCGTTGCCCGGGCGGCTGTTCGTCCCGGAAACCGGGCCGGTTCAGCCGCAGCAGCCTCTCACCGGTCGCGTACAGCTCGACCAGCAGCGGCCGCAGCGCTCTGCCCGCCTCCGTCAGGTCGTACCGCGTCCGCACGGGAAAGCCGCGCCGCCGCTCCACGGTCACGAGCCCCCGCTCCCGAAGGGCTCGGAGCCGCTCGCTTACTGATCGTTTCAGAATGAGGTTCGGAGTCGTCTCAAACAGATGATGCTGCAGGCGAGTTGGAGCAGTCCGAGGTGGAGGTCGGCGCGTATCTCGTAGCGGATCCGCAGTCGTTTGAACTGGTGGAGCCAGGCGAAGGTCCGCTCCACGACCCAGCGCGTCTTGCCCAGCCCCGAGCCGTGCGGGACACCTCGACGGGCGATCTTCGGGGTGATGCCCCGAGCCCGCAGGATGCGGCGGTACTTGTCGTAGTCGTAGCCGCGGTCGGCGAACAGCCGTCGCGGCCGGTGACGAGGCGCCCGACTGCCCTGGTACCAACTCCGCGTCCCAGACGTGGGTTTCCGTTTGGTGACGTATGCCGTCGGACTGTTCGCTTGCCACATGACACATCATCCCGGTCCGGCCCTGGCCCGCAGGGCCGCCGACCATCCGTTCGTCTTCGCCCGGGCCTTCAACACCTTCGATCCGGCGGTCCTGGACCGGCTCTACGAGCCCGACGCGGGCTTCGTGCCGGTGCCCGGCCGGCTGGTCACCGGAGCGGAGCGGTTCCGGGCCAACGACGACTTCCTCCGCCTGCGCGTCCCGATCGAGGTGTCGCCCCGTCACACGTACGTCGTCGGTGACCTGGCCCTGCTGATCGTCGACTTCGTCATCGCCGGAACCGCCGCGCACGGCGGCGAGGTACGCGTCGAGGGCACCGCGACGGACGTCGCCCGTCGCGGTGCCGACGGATACTGGCGCTACGCGATCGACAACCCGTTCGGGGCGGCGCATCCTCCCGAACCGACGCCGACCGCCCCCGGCCCGCGCTGAGCTCCCACGACCGGGGCCGCGGGCGCTCGGCGCGAGGTCCGTGGCGGGGGCTCAGTCCGCGATCGGCAGATGGGCCCGGTTGCCCGAGGCCGCGAACTCCTTGGACTTCTCCGCCATGCCCGCCTCGATCTCCTCCCGCGAACCGCCGTGCTCGCGCCGGATGTCCCGGGAGATCTTCATCGGGGACAGCTTCAGGCCGAACCAGCGCCCCAGGTCGGGAACCCCTGTCGACTACAGCTCGGGCAGCCGTTCACCGGGAACGGGAGACCGCCCCTCTTCCAGCCAGTGGAGGTAGATCCGCAGGTCCCCCGGCAGAGGTCCGGCGATGTAGTCCGCGAAATCCCGGACGGCGGCGGCCACACCCTGCTCCGCCCAGTCCATGTCGTCCCAGTCGTGGGCGGACAGGTACCGCGTGATCCGGCCGCGGCCACGCCACCACTCCCGGACCGCATCCGGTGTCCACCACGAGTCGCCGTCGCAGCCGTAGCCAAGAAAGGGGTCCTGGTCGGCTGCTTCGACCAACCGAGCTGTCTCTGCCGGGGTTCGGGGTTGGCGGTAGACGTACTCCGTCAGATACTCACCGCCGTAAAGGACGTGTTGAGGTGCGGAGAGTCGGCCTGTTCGGCAGGTATCGGTCTCGCCACCGTAGAAGGGCCCCGGGACATTGAGCCAGAGCCGGTCGTCCCAGCCGCCTCGGAATGCCTCGCGGTCCTTGCCAAGGCTTGCAACGGGGTCGTAGTAGAGCGTCACCGGCTCAGCATAGGAACCTCGTTCGATCTCGCCGCAGGCCACGGGAGCCCGGAACGCTGTTCCGGGAAGCCCCTTCCACTTCCCAGAACAGCGTGATCAATGGTCCGGCGTCAGTCCGCGATCGGCAGATAGACCCGGTTGCCCGAGGCCGCGAACTCCTTGGACTTCTCCGCCATGCCCGCCTCGATCTCCTCCCGCGAACCGCCGTGCTCGCGCCGGATGTCCTGGGAGATCTTCATCGAGCAGAACTTCGGGCCGCACATCGAACAGAAGTGCGCCGTCTTCGCCGGCTCCGCGGGCAGCGTCTCGTCGTGGTACTGCCGCGCGGTGTCCGGATCGAGGGCCAGGTTGAACTGGTCCTCCCAGCGGAACTCGAACCGGGCGTCGGAGAGCGCGTCGTCCCACTCCTGCGCCCCCGGGTGCCCCTTGGCGAGATCCGCCGCGTGGGCCGCGATCTTGTAGGTGATGACGCCGGTCTTCACGTCGTCCCGGTCGGGCAGGCCCAGGTGTTCCTTCGGCGTGACGTAGCAGAGCATCGCCGTGCCCCACCAGGCGATCATCGCCGCGCCGATGCCGGAGGTGATGTGGTCGTACGCCGGCGCGACGTCGGTGGTCAGCGGGCCGAGCGTGTAGAACGGCGCCTCCTCGCAGATCTCCTGCTGGAGGTCGATGTTCTCCTTGATCTTGTGCATCGGGACGTGTCCCGGTCCCTCGATCATGGTCTGGACGCCGAACCCCTTGGCGACCGTGTTGAGTTCGCCGAGCGTCCGCAGCTCGGCGAACTGCGCCTCGTCGTTGGCGTCGGCGATCGAGCCGGGCCGCAGCCCGTCGCCCAGCGAGTACGTCACGTCGTAGGCCGCGAGGATCTCGCAGAGCTCCTCGAAGTGCTCGTACAGGAACGACTCCTTGTGGTGCGCGAGGCACCACGCCGCCATGATCGATCCGCCGCGCGAGACGATGCCGGTCTTGCGGCGGGCGGTCAGCGGCACGTACGGCAGGCGCACGCCGGCGTGGACCGTCATGTAGTCGACGCCCTGCTCGGCCTGCTCGATGACGGTGTCCTTGTAGATCTCCCAGTTCAGTTCCTCCGCCCGGCCGTCGACCTTCTCGAGCGCCTGGTAGAGCGGGACGGTACCGATCGGAACGGGTGAATTACGCAGAACCCACTCACGGGTGGTGTGAATGTTGCGGCCGGTGGACAGATCCATCACGGTATCGGCGCCCCAGCGCGTCGCCCACGTCATCTTTTCCACCTCCTCCTCGATGGAGGACGTCACCGCGGAGTTGCCGATGTTGGCGTTGACCTTCACCAGGAACCGCTTCCCGATGATCATCGGTTCGATCTCGGGGTGGTTGACGTTGGCCGGCAGCACGGCCCGGCCGGCCGCGATCTCCTCGCGCACCACCTCCGGCGCGACGTTCTCCCGGATCGCCACGTACTCCATCTCCGGGGTGATCTCGCCCCGTCGGGCGTACGCGAGCTGGGTCACGGGCCGCCCGTCCCGGCTGCGACGGGGCAGCCGGGGACGGCCCGGGAAGACCGCGTCGAGGTTGCGCAGCCCCCCGCGCGGCGAGGTGTGCCTGAGTCCGTCGTCCTCGGGACGGACGGGGCGGCCCGGGTACTCCTCGGTGTCGCCGCGGGCGGTGATCCAGTTCTCCCTCAGCGGCGCGAGTCCGCGACGGACATCGGTCTCGACTGCGGGATCGGTGTACGGCCCCGACGTGTCGTACAGCGTCACGTCCTTGCCGTTGGTGAGGTGCACCTGACGGACCGGCACTCGGAGGTCCGGGCGCGAGCCCCGGACGTACCCCTTGTGCCAGCCGATGGACTTCCCGGCCTCGTCGCTCCGACTGGAGGCAGGCGTGCGTGCGTCCGATGTGGTCATGAGACCTACTCCCTACGCCGGCATTACCCGGTAACAGGTTCGGCGGTCGGCGCAGCTCTCTCCGTACGGACGTACGGATGTCAGCGCCCTCTCAGCCCGGTGCTCCGAGCTCCCGCGTGTGCAAAGGTCCCTCCACGCTAGCGTCCCGTCCGGCGGGATGAACAGGGGGTCCGTCCTTCTTGCGATGATCTGCCGGTGACGTCCCCCCGTATCGACACCGAACTCCAGGGCCATCAGCACGGCCACTCGCACAGCCACGGTCCCGCGGCGCCCGTCTCCAGACATCTGCGCAAGGTCATCGCGGCCGTCCTGATCCCGTTCGCCACCGCTGTCGTCGTCGGCCTGGTGATGCTCTGGCCGGGCGGCGCCCCCGCGCAGGAACGGACCGGTGTGGGGTTCGACCGGCAGACCCAACAGGCGAAGGTGGTGAGAGTCGACAAGGTGAACTGCAAGGACGTGAACGCGGTGCAGGTGCCCGTCGGCCAGGAGTCCGCCCCGCCGGCGGACGACGGCAGGGGGTTGTGCCGGAAGGCCACCGTCGAGGTGACGTCCGGGCCCGACCGGGGCCGGACGTTCGTCGAGATCGTGCAGCCCGACGCACCGCGCCAACTGCGCGAGGGCCAGGGCGTGATCGTGTCGTACGCGCCCGACGCGCCCCGCGAGCTCCAGTACTCGGTGACGGACGTGGCCCGGAAGTTCCCGATGACCCTGCTGGCCGGGATCTTCGCCCTGGTCGTGGTCGCGGTGGGCCGCATGCGCGGGGTACTGGCGCTGGTGGCGCTCGCGGTGTCGTTCGCCGTGCTGACCCTGTTCATCCTCCCGGCCGTGCTCCAGGGCTCCAACCCGCTGCTCGTCGCGGTGGTGGGAGCCAGCGCGATCATGCTGATCGCGCTCTACATGTGCCACGGCCCGAGCGCCCGCACCTCGGTGGCGGTGATCGGCACACTGGTCTCGCTGCTGCTGATCGGACTGCTCGGATCACTCTTCATCGGCTGGGCGAGCCTGAGCGGCAACACCGATGACAACACCGGCCTCATCCACGGCCTGTACCCGCACATCGACATGAGCGGTCTGCTGCTGGCCGGTGTCATCATCGGTTCGCTCGGAGTGCTCGACGATGTGACCGTCACCCAGACGTCCGCGGTCTGGGAACTGCACCGGGCAAACCCGTCGATGGGCGTGCGCGGGCTCTACCGGGCGGGGATCAGGATCGGGCGCGACCACATCGCCTCGGTCGTCAACACGCTCGTGCTCGCCTATGCCGGCGCCGCACTGCCGTTGCTGCTGCTCTTCTCCATCGCGCAGAGCAGCGTGGGGACGGTGGCCAACAGCGAGCTGGTGGCGGAGGAGATCGTACGAACCCTGGTCGGCTCGATCGGACTGGTCGCCTCGGTGCCGGTGACGACGGTGCTCGCTGCTCTGGTCGTCTCCGCGGACCGCACAGGACTCGGCGCGGAAGCCGGAGCTTCGGCACCCGTACGGGCCGGGAAGGGCCGTCGTCGCAGGACGAGGGCCTGAACGTCTCCGCCGGGTGAGCAATTCACCCATTCGGCAGGGGGCGTGTTCGACCGGCGATCCGGTCGGTGGCACCGCTTCCTTCAGCCCGCGTTCTGCTCCTCGGCGAGAATCCGGCCCAGGGCCTCCTCCAGATTGCCGTCGAAGTCACCGAGCGTGCACTCCTGCCCCAGCGGCACGAGCTTGTCGGTCCGGTCGAGAAAAGCCACGAGCGGCGCGGTACCGGCCCGGAAGAGGGCCCGGTCCTCGCCGACCTGAAGCCGGATGTGCACATCGGACAACCCCTCGGGCTCCGTCGGCCCGATGTGCACATCACCGTCCCCACTGGGACTGTTGAGGCCGTCGAGCAACAGCTCACGACCGAATGCCCAGGTGACGGGGGCATCGCCGGGCAGATGGAAGGTCATGCGGATCGCATACGGATCGCAGACCTCGTACCGGAGCTCCACCGGGATCCGGAAAGAGAGTTCCTCGGAGACGAGGAAGCTCATCATGACCTCAGCTTGAACCGACTCGCGCATCGTTCAACCCCGCAGTAGATGAATCTGGCCAGGAATGATCCCCCATGGCCCTATTGACGCCATCGTGGTGCACGCGATAGCAGATCACAAGGAGTGATTTTTCAGATACTGATAGAGAACACGAACGAACGCAAGAGGTTGGACACTTCGCCACGTAGTTGTTCGACTGCGGGGAGCAACCGGCTCTCCTGCTCCAGGGGTACCGAAATGGCCATCGCAGCAGCGGTGAATCCGGCCGCGATCGGGATGGCGGCGCAGACCGTGCCCAACGCGTACTCCTGTCGTTCGATGACAGGTTCCATCCGTTCCAGCGACCGCAATCGCTCCAGGAGTGCCGCCCGGTCCCGCACCGAGTAGCGGGTCAGCGGACGCACAGGGTGACGATCGAGGTGGTCCTCGCGGGCCTTCTCGTCGAGTTGGCTCAGCAGACACTGGCCGATCGCGTGGGCGTGCCCGGTCTCCCGGAAGGAGGCCCATTCCGTGACGGCGGGGGTGGCCGGTGCGTCGGCGACCGCGATGAGTTCGATCTCGCCCTCGCGGTAGACGGCGCAATACACCGGTGCGCCGATGACGTCGCGCCACCGGCTCAGCGAATCGGCCATTCTGCTGCGGCGATGCCGCAAAGCCCCTTCGCAGGCCAGCCGTTCGGCGGCGGCCCCGAAGAGGAAGACGCCCTTCTCCCGGCGCAGATAGCCCTCGTGCGTCAGCGTGCGCAACAGGTGGTAGGCGGTGGGAAGGGGCAGGCCCGTCTCCCTGGCCAGCTGTTTCGCGGGCGCCCCGTCCCGGTGGGCACCCACGGCCTCCAGCAGTCTCAGCGCTCGCTGAACCGAACCGATCAGCGTCGGGGCAGCAGTGCTCGATGCCGTGGTCAACGGTCACCCCCAGGCATGGTGACGGGCGGTCAGCCCGCCTGTGGGGGCCGCCCCCACCGACTGCCGCATGACTGGGTCCGGAGAGTGGAAGCCGTGCAAACCACTGGTCAGCTCGGTGACGGTCGGTTGATTCCCAGATGGTGGCAGCGAATTGTCACTGTATCGGCCGGGTCCGCACGGAGCGTTGTTTCGTCCTGACGCTTAGCTCAGCCGGGCTAATTCCCGGCCGGCTTCCGATCTTCCTACCAGTCGCCACGCGAGGAGGAGGACATGAACTTGCGTACGACGAAAATGAGCCCGCCGACCAGGATCACGAATACCAGGACCTTGAAGAGCAGGCCGATCACGAATCCGACCACACTGGCGATCAGACCGCCGAACACCACGATCGCGAGGACCGGCACCGCGATCCACTTCACCCACCAGGGCATCCCGGCGAATATCTCCCGCACGGCCATCGTCCTTACCTCGTCTCTGTGAGTTCCTGCCTTCGATGCTAGAGGCGCGGAAGGGTCCGGCGGCGGTTCGGCGGCCCTTGAAGTCCCCTGATCGACCCCCTAGGGATCCCTGAGAACGAACCCCCCGCTCCCCGGACGGCGAGGAGCGGTTCCCGGATCGGCGGGAGTCAGCTCTCCGGCGGGGAGAAGACCACCATCACCCGCAGGTCCTCGGTGATGTGGTGGAACTTGTGGGCGACCCCGGCGGGCACGTACACCACGCTTCCCCTGCCCACCTGTGTGGTCTCCATGCCGACCGTGATCGCCGCCCGCCCGCTGACCACGAGGTAGACCTCGTCCTGGTTGTGCGGCTGCTGCGGGTCGAGCTCACCGGCGTTCAGCGCGTAGAGGCCGACGGACATGTTCCGTTCCTTCACGAACTGCAGGTACGCGCCGTCGTTGGCGGCCCGCTCCGCCTCCAGTTCGTCCAGTCTGAATGCCTTCATGGCCAGTCCGTCCCTTGCCTCTGCACTGCCGGTGTCCGCCACCGATCATGTCTGCCACGATCAGACACATGAAGAATTTCCTAGTCAAGACGATCGCCAACGCGGGTGCCCTGGCCGTGGCCGTCTGGCTGATCCAGGACATCACGCTGACCGGCGGCAGCACCGGCCGCAAGGCGCTCACGCTGATCCTGGTCGCCCTGCTCTTCGGCCTGGTGAACTTCTTGGTCAAGCCGGTCGTACAACTGCTGACGCTGCCGCTCTTCATCCTCACGCTCGGGCTGATCACCCTGCTGGTCAACGCGGCCATGCTGCTGCTGACCTCATGGCTGGCCGGTCTGTTCGACCTGAGTTTCCACGTCGAGGGCTTCTGGACCGCCGTGCTCGGCGGACTGATCATCTCGATCGTCTCGTGGGCGCTGAACGCGATCCTGCCCGACAAGGACTGAACGACGTCCGCGCACCGCTCCGGCAGCAACCGGAGCGGTGCGCACGGAACCGGTGGCGCACCGGAGAGCAGCGAGGATGAACCATGAGCACCTTGGGCGACGGAACCCGGGCGGTACGGGCCGGGCTGCCCGAACCGGAACAGTTCGAGCCCACCCTGCCCGGCCCGGTCTTCGCCGCGCACTTCCACCTGTCCGGTGAGCCGACCGGCCCCTACACCTACGGCCGGGACACCAACCCGACCTGGACCCGGCTGGAACGTGCCATCAGCGAGCTGGAGGCTCCGGGGGAGGACGTCGAGACCACGGTCTTCGCCTCCGGGATGGCGGCGATCTCGGCCGTGCTGCTGTCCCGGGCGCGCACCGGCGACGTGGTCGTGCTGCCCGACGACGGCTACCAGGCCCTGCCGCTGGTACGGGAGCAGCTGGAGGCGTACGGCGTCGAGGTGCGAACCGCGCCGACCGGTGGCGACGGGCAGCTGGCCGTCCTCGCAGGGGCGAAGCTGCTGTGGATCGAGACCCCGTCCAATCCGGGGCTCGACGTCTGCGACGTGCGCCGGCTCGTCGACGCGGCGCATGCGGCCGGCGCCCTGGTGGCCGTCGACAACACGCTCGCCACCCCGCTCGGCCAGCGGCCGCTGGAGCTGGGGGCCGACTTCTCGGTGGCCAGCGACACCAAGGCCATGACCGGGCACGGGGACATCCTGCTCGGCCATGTCACCTGCCGCGATCCGGAGCTGATGGCGGGGGTGCGGCGCTGGCGCAAGGTCGTCGGCGCGATCCCCGGGCCGATGGAGGCCTGGCTCGCGCACCGTTCGCTGGCCACGCTGGAACTGCGGATCGACCGGCAGTGCGCCACCGCGCTGACCCTGGCCGAGGCGTTGTCCCGGCGACCCGAGGTCACCGGGCTGCGGTATCCCGGGCTGCCCTCCGATCCCTCGTACCCGCAGGCCGTCCTGCAGATGCGGCGCTTCGGCCCGGTGGTGTCGTTCGTCCTGCCCGACCGCGAACGGGCCGAGCGTTTCCTGGCCGCGCTGCGGCTGGTCGACGACGCGACGAGCTTCGGGGGCGTGCGTTCCACCGCCGAGCGCCGGGGGCGGTGGGGAGGAGACGCCGTGCCGGAAGGCTTCATCCGCTTCTCGGTCGGCGCCGAGAACCCGGACGACCTGGTGGCCGACGTGGAACGGGCACTGGACTCTGCCGCTGCCGACAGCTGACCGACCGGTGGTACGGCGGCCCGAGCCTCCCCCCTCGTGGCTCGGACCGCCTCCGGTTCTTCCTGCGAAGAACCGCCCAAGCCAGGCTAGTTGACTCTCCGTCAGTGTCCAATCACCGTGGCGACAGCGACCTATCGACATATTTATAGTTGTACGGGCCCGAAGCGTCGCGAAGGTGGGAGAGACCGGACATGGACCTGGCCCTGTTGCGCACGTTCGTCACGGTGCACCGGGCCGGCTCCTTCACCAGGGCGGCCGCCCTGCTCGGTCTCTCCCAGCCCGCGGTCACCTCGCAGATCCGCACCCTGGAACGGCAGCTGGGCCGGCCGCTCTTCCTGCGCAGGGCCCGCGGGGTGACCCCGACGACCATCGGCGACGAACTCGCGCACCGGACGGCGCCGCATCTGGACGCGCTGATCGAGATCACCGAGGCGGAGCTCGACGAGGAGTCGGGCGTACGGACCCTGCATCTGGCCGGGCCGCCCGAGTTCACCTCGGTACGCGCCCTGCCCGCGCTCACCCCGCTCGTCGCCCAGGGGCTGGCGCTGCGCAGTTCCTTCTTCGCCTGCGCCGAGGAGACGCTGGAGGGCCTGGCGGCCGGGCATCACGACCTGGCCATCGCGACGGCCCGGCCGCGCGGCGGGCTGCTCACCGCGACCCCGCTCTGCGACGAGGAGCACGTGCTGGTCGCCGCGCCGCGCTGGGCCGGGCGCCTCGGTCCGGGAACCTTGCGGCACAAGGGGCCGGTGGTGCTGGCCCAGCTGCCG
>NZ_RDBO01000055.1:132007-187084 GCF_008120935.1 Streptomyces sp. sk2.1 | reverse complement strand
GTCCCGCGGCCGTCGCGTAGAGGCTGAGCGGTATGTCCCCGGTCTCGGCCAGCACGTGGTTCATCAGTCGTCGGCCGATGCCCTGCCGCGCGTATCGTTCCGCGACGAGCACAGATGGGGTCTCCTCCTGGCCGCGGGAACGGCCTACGGCATGGACGCCCCCGAGGGAAAGGGGCTGATGGCGACCTGTGTGGTGACCTCCTACGGTTCGCGGCTGGCCGCCGTCGGCATGCTGCTCGTCGCGGAACGATACGCGCGGCAGGGCATCGGCCGACGACTGATGAACCACGTGCTGGCCGAGACCGGGGACATACCGCTCAGCCTCTACGCGACGGCCGCGGGACAGCCGCTCTACGAACAGCTCGGGTTCACCGCCGTGGGCCGTATCGAGCGGGTCACCGGCTTCCTCCGACCGACCGGGGACAGGCCCTCCACCGTGTCCGTCCGCCCGGCCGCGGCGGAGGACCTGCGCGCCCTGGTCCGGCTGGACGCGGAGGTCTTCGGCACCGACCGGACCCACGTCCTCGCCCGGCTGCCCGCGTACGCCGACCACATCCGGGTCGCCGAGGACGGTGGAGACCTCGTCGGTTACGCGGCGACCTGGCCGAGCGCGGGCACCCAGGTGATCGGCCCGCTGATCGCTCGCGACACCGCCACGACCCGGGCACTCGTCGCCTCTCTCGCCGGAACGACGGATCGCCCCCTGCGCACGGACATCGACGCACGCCATTCGGAACTGCTCGCCTGGTTCGAGGAGTGCGGTCTGCGGACCGGACCCACGACCACTCTCATGGTTCGCGGGGCTTCCGGCCTGCCCGGTGACTGGAGCCGCCGCTACGCCCCACTGACCGTGGCGATGGGCTGACGGCCGGTCCCGGCGGCCCTGATGGCACGGAGCACGAGTGGTGCTTCACGCGTGTCACCCATGCCTGCGATCACTGATCAATTGCGAGCGGGGGCTGTTTCGGAAGTCGCCTACCCTGGATGAAAGCGGCTCCGACCCGGAAGAGAGACCCATGACAGAGACGGACCCCGCGCTGGCCGCCCTCTCCCAGGGGTGGTGCGCCCTCTCCCTGCTTCACGGGAAGATCGAGGCCCGCATCGAGCGGGCCCTGCAGTCCGGGCATGGTCTCAGCGTGCGGGAGTACTCCCTGCTCGACGTCCTGAGCAGGCAGCACAGCGGCCCCGGGGGACATCTCCAGATGAAGCAGGTCGCGGATGCCGTCGTCCTCAGCCAGAGCGCCACGACCCGTCTGGTCACCCGTCTTGAGGACCGCGGGCTGCTGACCCGGTACCTCTGCGCCACCGACCGTCGCGGCATCTACACCGATGTCACCGAATCCGGCCTCGCCCTGCTCGCCGAGGCCCGGCCGACCAACGACAGCGCGCTGCGTACCGCGCTCGACGAAGCCGCCAGGAACCCTGAGCTGGCCCCGCTGGTCGAGGCCGTCAAGACGCTGAAGGCACCCGCACCGACCGTGTGAACCGAACCGGGCGCCACCGGCCGCTTGGGCAGCCCGAACCCGGATGCACCGCCCGGCCGTTCTGCATAGTCTGCCGATCATGAGCGACCTGGAAATACGCCCTGCGGGCCTCACCGACATCCCGGCAATCGTGGCCATGCTCGCCGACGACCCGCTGGGGGCACAGCGGGAGTCGCCGGACGATCTCGCCCCGTACCACACCGCGTTCCAGCGGCTGGCGGACGACCCGAACCAGCGCGTGGTCGTCGCCGTGCGCGAGGGTCGTGTCGTCGGAACGCTGCAACTGACCGTGATCCCGGGGCTCTCCCGGCGCGGCTCGACCCGCTCGGTCATCGAGGGCGTGCGCATCCACGCCGACGAGCGCGGCAGCGGCCTGGGCACCCTGTTGATCGAATGGGCCGTGGAGGAATCCCGGCGCCAGGACTGCCAGTTGGTCCAGCTGACGTCCGACGCCACCCGGACCGACGCCCATCGTTTCTACGAGCGGCTCGGTTTCACCGCCAGCCACGTCGGTTTCAAACTCGCACTCTGATCCACAGTCCGTGAGTGCCCGCCCCGCTGGACGGGATGGGCGCTCACGGGCCACCCCCGTGCCTCCGTACCCCGCTGGAGCGGAAGCCGGCGGCCCGATCGGACCGCCCATGTTTCACGTGAAACGTGGCACTCAGACTTCGAGGCCCCGCCACCCGCCCCCGTCGACGCCGCCGGGAACGGCCGCCGCGGGGTCGTACGGCTCCCGTGTGAAGACGAACGAACCGAGATCGAGATGGTTCACACTGCCGTCCTCGTTCCGGACCACACGCAGCGTCTCCCCCGCGTAATAGCCGTCGAGGCCGACCCAGGTGCCGTCGGGCCGCGCGATGAACCGGGCGCCGCGGCCACCGCCCTGCATGGGCCGGAGCTCCACCCCGCCGCCCGCGGTCATGCGCAGGATGTTCGCCCGGGTGCCCCAGTACCAGGGGCCGGTCAGCGCGAGCAGTTCGGTGTCCACCTCCGGCAGCGGACGCCAGGGCTCGGGAATGCGGGGCTCGGCCTCGGCCACGATGCCCACGAGGTCGGCGGCGACGCCCCCGACCACCACACCGGCCGTCGTATTGGTGAGCACGACGGCCGACACATCGTTCTCGATGTCGATCCACAGGGACGCCAGGAAGCCCGGCAGCGAGCCCGTGTGCCCGATGAGCGTGCGGCCGTCCGTCCGCAGCACCTGGAGGCCCAGCCCGTAGGCGATCTCCCAGTCACCGGACTCGCCCGGCGCGGACGGTTCGCGCATCTGCCGTACGGAGGCGGCGCTGAGCACCCGGTCGTCCCCCTCGGCCAGGAAGGCCGCGAAGCGCAGGAGATCACCGGTCGTCGACCAGAGTTGACCGGCCGGAGCCATCAGCCCGAGGTCCTCCATCGGTTCGGGCAGCATGACATCGGCCCAGGGATGCACGGCCCAGCCCCCCGCGTGCGGGGACCGCGGCTGGGAACTCGTACGACGCATGTCCAACGGTTCCAGGATCTCCCGTTGCAGCGCCTGCTCCCAGCTCGCCCCGCGCACCTTCTCGATCAGCGCGCCCAGCAGGGTGTAGCCGGGGTTCGAATAGTGGTGGCGGTGGCCGGGGACGTGCATCCGCGTCTGTTCGCCGAGCACGTCAGCCAGCTCGGGCCGCAGCGCGCCCGGAGTCCGCTCCCACCAGGGCCCGGGGGATTCGGCGGCGAGTCCCGCGCTGTGGCCCAGCAGTTGGTGGATCGTCACGTCGCCGACGCCGGTGCCCGGCAGGTGCTTCTCCAGCGGGTCGTCCAGGTTCAGAAGACCTTCGTCCCGCAGGCGCAGCACCAGCACGGCGGTGAAGGTCTTGGTGATGGAGCCGATCCGGAACTGTGTGTCGGTGTCGGGGGCATGGTCGTCGACGCAGCTGCGGGAACCGCTCCAGACGATCTGCCCCTGTCGCTGCACCGCGGCGACGAGCGAGGGCGCACGGCCTTCCGACTGCGCGGTGGCGATGCGGTGCAGCAGGGCGCGCCGGGTACCGGGAAGCAACTGTTCGGGTAGGGAGGTCATGCTCAAGAACTACCCGGAGAAGCCTGCGGCGGCGACCTCATTTCGTGGCGCCCCCGCGGGTCCCGCCACGGTCATGGCGGGACCCGACCGGCAGCCGACCGTCGTCACCGACTCCGAGGCAGAGGCTGCTCAGTCCTCCCAGTCCTCGTCCTCACCGCCGCGCATGACGCGCCACCCCTTGATGTTCTCCTGCGCCTTGCGTGTCAACTCGGCGTACTGGACCGGGCATTCCCACAGCTCACGGGCCGAGAGTTCGGCGGGCACGGGAGTGTCCGGGTGGTCCTCCGGCGCGTACAGATGGACCACCGCGCGGTACCGGCTCTGCACGGAGCCGTCGGCGGTGGACCAGGGGTGCTTCGGATGGTCGCAGGAGACGTCCAGGTCGACGGTGTCGAGAGCGGCGACCAGGTCTCGGGCGTAGGAGGGCGGCAGCCCCTCGTAGGTCTGGGCGATGCCCATCCACATGCACAGGAACAGGCCGAGCCGCTCCTCGTCCCGCACTTGTCCGGAAAGCCGGCGGCGGGCCGACCACAGTGCGACCGGACCCGTGTTGTTCTCCCAGGAGCGGCTGATCGCCTCCTGCATGGCGACGATGTCGATGCCGCCGTCGTCCCGGACGAACCGCGCGTCGAGGTGGGAGACGTCGACTCCGCCGAAGTTGCTCCGGTACGCCTCGCGCACATGGCCCGCGGCCTGGTCGACGAGGTCCGCGAGGAACCCCTCGCAGTCGAACGCCGCCAGTTCCTCGTCCTCCAGGTCGTAGTCCTCGGCGAACACGGCCCGGCCGGCCCCGGTCAGCAGACTCACCCCGGCCTCGATCCCGTACTCCGAGTCCAGGTCCGAGGGGTGGGAGTCGGCCGGGCAGGTGCAGCCGGCCGGGTCCAGCGTGGCCCGGAACCCGTCCAGGGCCTCCGTGTACGACACGAACAGGGACTTGTTGAAGACGCGTGCCGCCACGTACCAGCACGTGGCGTACAGGAGGATCGTGTACCCGGTCCGCTCGCGGCGGCCTTCCGGGGAGCCGACGCGGCCGAGCGCGTCCGTCGCGTCGTCGGCGAGAACGGCAAGGGTCGCCTCGGGATCCACGTAGGGGTAGTCACTGACGATTCCGGACAGGTCGGAGATCAGTTCGCTGTGTTCGTCAGTCAGAGCAGGCGTCACTTCAGTCACACCTGTAACCGACGATCGGGCCGTACGAGGTGGTTCCCGGGCACGAGAGCGCCGCCGTCCCCGCATCCGCGCCGTTCCGCCGCTGCGCGTCGTCTCCCCCGGTGTGCGGGAATGTTCCGGCGGGCGGCTTCGTTGCCTCTGCGCCCTGCACGTCGCGACTCCTGGGAGCATCGTGTCCGAAGCCGTGTCCGCCGTCCCCGCCGTTCTCCCCGCACTTCCGGTCCTGAGCGCACAGGCCGAGCGGCTGATCGAACTGGGGGTGCACGAGATCGCCGGGCTGTCCGCCGACGATCTGCGCACCTTCGCCGAGACCGCCGAGGTCCCTGCGGGCGGCGACGGCGCCCTGCTCGCCGTTCACCCGGACCGCGCGCCCGCCTCCGCCCTGGCACCGATGCTGCGCCGCGACGACAAGCAGGGCTTCGTCGTCACCGACATGTCCGACGTCGACCTCTTCACCCCGCTCGACACCGTCGCACTGCCCGACGCTCCGCTCTACCTCCTCACCGGCGTCGACCGCGGCGACGAGATGGCCGACTGGAGCCCGAACGAGGCGCTGCCCGCCCTCACCGCGAAGGCCCGCACCCCGCTGTTGCTCACCGAGGGCATCCACTGGGTGCTCCAGCAGCCCGCCGTCCTGGAGCGCAACCACTGCTTCATGACCATCGGCTCCCGACTGCGCAGGACCGACAGCGCGCTGGACGCCCGCACACCGGCGATCTGGATCAGCAACGGCACCGGGCGGGACGGCCGCGAGCGCCGCGACGCCCCCAAGGTCGGCTGGTGCTGGGCGGGCAACCGGCACACCTGGCTCGGCTTCGCCTCCGCGACGGACCGCCTGGTCCAGGGCCTGTGGGAGTCGCGGTCGTACGACGAGGCAGGGGCCGCGGAACCGGGTGAGCGACCGCGCGGCCGGTGACCCGGTCCGACCGGGCGGGGCCGGGTGGGTGCGAGGCAGCAGATCGGTTGTCACAACCCGCTCTGCTGCCCGGTCTTGAGGAGTGACCGGACGATGCGCCCCATGGCGCCGTCGATGTCTTCGGTCGACTCTCTTCAGGAGGAGAACAACATGAGCCGAGTCAGCACCGCGCACTCCCACCCGGCGGGACACGACGAACTGGTCCCGTCGCGCTACGCACTGAAGGTCGGCGACATCGATGTGACGGTGATCAGCGACGGCGTGCTGCCGATCACCACCACGACGCTGGCCACCAACGCCGCCGAGGACGACCTGGCGGCCTGGCTCGGCGACATGTTCCTGCCGCCGGAGGTGTGCAACTGGCCGCTGAACGTCGCCGTGGTGCGCAGCGGTGACCGGACCGTCCTCGTCGATTCCGGGCTGGGGACGGAGTTCCCGGGCTTCCCGCGAGCCGGGCAGCTGGCCATACGGCTGGACGCCGCCGGGATCGATCCCGGCTCCGTGACCGACGTGGTGCTCACCCATCTGCACATGGACCACATCGGCGGGCTGCTCGTCGAGGGGCTGAGGGGTCGGCTGCGCCAGGACCTGCGCGTGCACCTTGCGGCGGCCGAGGCCGAGTTCTGGGACGCGCCGGACTTCTCCCGCACCGTCATGCCGACACCGGTGCCGGACGTGCTGCGGAAGACCGCCTCGCAGTTCCTGGACGTGTACCGCGGCCAGCTGCGGCCGTTCGAGACGGAGTACGAGGTGGCGCCGGGAGTGGTGATGCAGCGCACCGGCGGTCACACCCCCGGCCACAGCATCATCCGCCTGGAGTCCGGCGGCGAACGGCTGACGTTCGCCGGCGACGCCGTGTTCCAGACCGGGTTCGACAAGCCCGACTGGCACAACGGCTTCGACCACGACCCCGAGGAATCGGCCCGTGTCCGGATCCGCCTCCTGAAGGAGCTGGCGGCCAACGGCGAACAGCTGATGGCCACCCACCTGCCGTTCCCGTCCGTCTGCCACGTGGCGGACTCCGGCGACACCTTCCGTTTCGTACCGGCCGTCTGGGACCACTGACCGCGCTTCGGCCGGGGCCGGGGCCCGAGCAGCGCTTCAGGGGCCGGCCCTGACATGTGGCTCCGGCCGCCGAACGAACGGGATGGTGCGGTGCCCACCCGCCGTCGCGGTGGGCACCGCTCCGGGAGCCCGGGACACCGCCGCCGAAGCCCGGCAAGCACGAACGAGAACCCGCAGGGCTCCCACCGCCTGCGGGGCTCCCGTCGTCAGGTCTGTGCCATGTCCACGAAGCGCGAGTAGTGGCCCTGGAAGGCCACGGTGATCGTCGCCGTCGGACCGTTACGGTGCTTGCCGACGATGATGTCCGCCTCGCCGGCGCGCGGGGACTCCTTCTCGTACGCGTCCTCGCGATGCAGCAGGATCACCATGTCGGCGTCCTGCTCGATGGAGCCGGACTCACGCAGGTCGGACACCATCGGCTTCTTGTCGGTGCGCTGCTCGGGGCCACGGTTCAGCTGCGAGAGCGCGATCACCGGGACCTCCAGCTCCTTGGCCAGGAGCTTGAGGTTTCGGGACATGTCCGAGACTTCCTGCTGGCGGCTCTCGGAGCGCTTGGAGCCACCGGCCTGCATCAGCTGCAGGTAGTCGATGATCACGAGCTTGATGCCGTTGCGCTGCTTGAGCCGACGGCACTTCGCCCGGATCTCCATCATCGACAGGTTGGGGGAGTCGTCGATGTAGAGCGGCGCGGTCGACACCTCGGGCATCCGGCGGGCCAGCCGCGTCCAGTCCTCGTCCGTCATCGTGCCGGACCGCATGTGGTGCAGGGCGACCCGGGCCTCGGCGGACAGCAGACGCATGGCGATCTCGTTGCGACCCATTTCGAGGGAGAAGATGACGCTCGGCAGGTTGTTCTTGATCGACGCGGCCCGTGCGAAGTCCAGGGCGAGCGTGGACTTTCCCATGGCCGGACGGGCCGCGATGACGATCATCTGGCCGGGGTGCAGGCCGTTGGTGAGGGAGTCGAGATCGGTGAAGCCCGTGGGCACACCGGTCATCTCGCCGCTGCGCGAACCGATCGCCTCGATCTCGTCGAGGGCGCCCTCCATGATGTCGCCGAGCGGCAGGTAGTCCTCGCTGGTGCGCTGCTCGGTGACGGCGTAGATCTCGGCCTGCGCGGAGTTCACGATGTCGTCGACATCGCCGTCGGCCGCGTATCCCATCTGCGTGATCTTCGTACCGGCCTCGACGAGCCGCCTCAGCACCGCCCGCTCATGGACGATCTCCGCGTAGTACGAGGCGTTGGCCGCGGTCGGCACGGACTGGACGAGAGTGTGCAGATACGGCGCCCCGCCCACCTTGGTGATCTCGCCGCGCTTGACCAGCTCGGCCGCCACCGTGATCGGGTCGGCCGGCTCGCCCTTGGCGTAGAGGTCGAGGATCGCCTGGTAGACGGTCTCGTGCGCGGGGCGGTAGAAGTCGTGCCCCTTGATGATCTCCACGACATCGGCGATGGCGTCCTTGGACAGGAGCATGCCGCCGAGGACCGACTGCTCGGCGTCGAGGTCCTGGGGCGGCACCCGTTCGAAACCGGCGGAACCGCCCTCCCAGATGTCGCCCCGCGCCTCACGGTCGTGCTGCTCGCCGCGGTCCCTGCCCTCACCTCGGCGGCGACGGGAAACGGGCAGACGGTCACCGGGACCGGTGTCGGCCCAGGGGTCGTCCAAAGGCTCGGGAATGCTCACCGGGCCACCTCCTCCCGTCCGCTCAGCGGACCTCGCCACGCCACTCTTTCTTACGGCACAGCACCGACAAACAAGACGCCCGACTCCGGTTCCGGCGCGTCGAGTTATGCGTGGTTCCAGGACCGGAACGGGGTGCGGGCGCCGGACCACGGTAGGCCGCTCCGCACCGTCAGCCAATCTGGTTATCCACAGGGCATGTGGACGACTGACCAGATGCTGTGGAGAACTCCGCAGAACCTGTGCACGGAGCGGGGGACAGCACTGTGGACAAACTCATAACTCATCCGCCACCACCGCGCTGAGCTGGGCTTTTCTCATCCACCGACTGTGGGGGAGAAAAACTTCACGCCTCGGCGCAAGATCACGACAAACAGCACACAGGAGAGCGCCCCACCTCAACATAAGTAAGGATCACTAAGGCATTGCATCTATTACCTGTGGAAGATTAGATTGACCCCCATGACTCAGGCCCCGGCATCACCACCGTCCAGTCGTCGACGGCACGACCGCGAGATCATCGCCCTCGCCGTCCCCGCCTTCGGCGCGCTTGTCGCCGAGCCGCTCTTCGTGATGGTCGACAGCGCCATCGTCGGTCATCTCGGCACTCCGCAACTGGCCGGCCTGGCCGTCGCCGCCGCACTGCTGACCACCGCCGTCAGCATCTTCGTCTTCCTCGCGTACGCCACCACCGCCGCCGTGTCACGGCGGATCGGCGCGGGCGATCCGGCCGCCGCCATCCGGCAGGGCATGGACGGCATCTGGCTGGCCCTCCTGTTGGGCGTGGTCGTCATCGTCGCGGTGTTCCCGACCGCCCCCTGGCTCGTGGACGTCTTCGGCGCCTCCGACACGGCGGCGCCCTACGCCACCACATATCTGAGGATCTCCAGCCTCGGCATACCGGCCATGCTCGTGGTGATGGCCGCGACCGGCGTGCTCCGCGGACTGCAGGACACCAGGACCCCGCTGTACGTCGCCATCGGGGGCTTCGCCGCCAATGGGGCCCTCAACGTGGGACTGGTCTACGGCGCCGGGTTCGGGATCGCCGGATCGGCCTGGGGAACCGTGATCGCCCAGGTCTCGATGGCCACCGCCTACCTGATCGTGGTGGTGCGAGGAGCACGGAAGCACGGCGCCTCGCTGCGCCCCGATGCCGCGGGCATCAGGGCCAGCGCCCAGGCGGGCGTTCCGCTGCTGGTCCGTACGCTCTCGCTCCGCGCCGTCCTGATGATCGCCACCGCCGTCGCCGCACGTCTCGGCGACACCGAGATCGCCGCGCACCAGGTCATTATCTCCCTCTGGAACCTGATGGCCTTCGCCCTCGACGCCATCGCCATCGCGGGGCAGGCCATCATCGGCCGCTACCTGGGAGCCGACGACACCAAGGGAGCGCGCGAGGCATGCCGCCGGATGGTGCAGTGGGGCATCGCCTCCGGAGTGGTGTTCGGAGTACTGCTCATCCTTGCCCGACCGCTGTTCGTTCCCCTGTTCACCAGTGACCGGGCCGTGCAGGACACCCTGCTCCCGGCGCTCCTCGTGGTGGCGCTGTCCCAGCCGATCGCCGGTGTGGTGTTCGTCCTGGACGGCGTGCTGATGGGGGCGGGGGACGGGCCTTACCTGGCCTGGGCCATGCTCGTCACGCTCGCGATCTTCGCCCCGGTCGCGCTGCTGGTGCCGGTGATCGGCGGCGGTCTGACCGCACTGTGGTGGGCCATGACCCTCATGATGGTCATCCGCCTGGTGACGCTCTGGCTGCGCACCCGGTCGGGCCGGTGGCTCGTCACCGGGGCCATGCGCTGACCCCGATTCCATGTCCGTGTTTCACGTGAAACGACGGTTTCACGTGAAACACGACCCCATGGGTCGATCCGTGGCCTGTGTTCCTCCGCCTTCGAGAAACCACCGAAGCAACGGAAACGGCGAAGGGCCGCACCCCGAGGGGTGCGGCCCTTCATCTGCTCCGAGGAGCTGTGCCTCAGGCGGCAACAACCTCGATGCCGAGGTTCGCAGCGACCTCGGGGTGCAGACGCACGGACACCTGGTGTCCGCCGAGCGTCTTGATCGGCGAGCCGAGCTCGACGCGACGCTTGTCGACGTCGGGGCCACCCGCGTCCTTGATCGCCGAGGCGATGTCGGCCGGGGTCACGGAGCCGAAGAGGCGGCCGGCGTCGCCGGAGCGAACAGCCAGACGGACCTTCACGGCCTCGAGCTTGGCCTTGATCTCGTTGGCCTGCTCGATCGTGGCGATCTCGTGGATCTTGCGGGCGCGGCGGATCTGCGCCACGTCCTTCTCGCCACCCTTGGTCCAGCGGATGGCGAAGCCACGCGGAACCAGGTAGTTACGGGCGTACCCGTCCTTGACGTCGACGACGTCGCCCGCAGCACCGAGGCCGGAGACCTCGTGGGTGAGGATGATCTTCATGATTCGGTCACCCTTCCCTTATCGCGCGGTGGACGTGTAGGGCAGCAGCGCCATCTCACGGCTGTTCTTGACGGCCGTGGCGACGTCACGCTGGTGCTGCGTGCAGTTGCCGGTCACGCGGCGGGCACGGATCTTGCCGCGGTCGGAAATGAACTTCCGCAGCATGTTCGTGTCCTTGTAGTCCACGTACTGGGTCTTGTCCTTGCAGAACGCGCAGACCTTCTTCTTAGGCTTGCGCACAGGCGGCTTCGCCATGATGTTTCTCCTGTGTGATCAAGAAGTGGGGGTACGAGTCGCCCTAGAAGGGCGGCTCGTCCGAGTAGCCGCCGCCGGAGCCGCCGGAGCTTCCGCCCCAGCCGCCACCCTGCTGGCCCCCGCCCTGCTGACCGCCGGACGGCGCGCTCGTGGCCCACGGGTCGTCGGCGGGAGCGCCGCCGCCACCCTGCTGGCCACCGCCACCGGGACCGCCGCCCCAGTTGCCGCCGCCCTGCTGGCCTCCGCCGTATCCACCCTGGCCACCGCGACCGGTGGTCTTGGTGACCTTGGCCGTGGCGTTCTTGAGACTGGGGCCGACTTCCTCGACGTCCAGCTCGTAGACCGTGCGCTTGACGCCCTCGCGGTCCTCGTACGACCGCTGCTTCAGCCGGCCCTGCACGACGACGCGCATGCCTCGCTGGAGCGACTCGGCGACGTTCTCCGCCGCCTGCCGCCAGACCGAGCAGGTGAGGAACAGGCCTTCGCCGTCCTTCCACTCATTGGTCTGCCGGTCGAAGATGCGGGGAGTGGACGCGACGCGGAACTTCGCGACCGCCGCACCGGACGGGGTGAAGCGCAGCTCGGGGTCGTCGACGAGATTGCCGACGACCGTGATGACGGTCTCGCCTGCCATGGATGAACCTCTCGGCGGGGATTGCTTCTGGCTGCTTGCTACTCGAACCCGATGACCTCTGAGCTAGACGCTCAGTGGATCTCGGGACGGAGGACCTTGGTCCGGAGGACCGACTCGTTCAGGTTCATCTGGCGGTCGAGCTCCTTGACGACCGCAGGCTCGGCCTGCAGGTCGATGACCGAGTAGATGCCCTCGGGCTTCTTCTTGATCTCGTAAGCGAGACGACGACGGCCCCAGGTGTCGACCTTCTCGACCTTTCCGTTGCCCTCACGGACGACGGAGAGGAAGTTCTCGATCAGCGGGGAGACAGCGCGCTCCTCGAGATCGGGGTCGAGGATGACCATCACCTCGTAGTGACGCATGTGGAACCCACCTCCTTTGGACTCAGCGGCCACGGTCGTTCCGTGGCAGGAGGGTCGTGATGCGTGAGCACCAGTGTCCCCGAGCAGAACAGCCGCCACTGACAGCGCCCTCGATGACGAGGAAGTCGACGTGCTGGCCTGGGCAGACACCAGTGCAGACCGTACAGAGTACCCGCACAACCGCTTCCGGTTGAAATCCGGTGGTCAGGAGACGCAATCTGGACACATCGGGTGTGAGCGGCGCCACGAAGCGCCGCCTTTCGGCCAGGAGGTGCTCCATGGCACAGGCAGTACGACCCCGCCCCGCCGTCTCGCTCTTCGCCACCGACGGCAAACCCCATCCGCTCCAGGACACCCTGGTCATCGTGACCCTGGTCCTGGGGACGCTCGCCTTCGTGACGGCGATGTTCCACCACCTTCATCTGATCAGTTCCTGGGCAGGGCTCATCGGCATCCTCACGGGCGCCTACGGGCAGTACATCTCGGCCACCACGCGCGAGAGGTTCCCGCTGATCATCGGTATCGGCGCCTCCGCCATCGGCTTCTTCCTGGGCATGGCCCACGGCGGCCTCTTCGGCGGCATAGTGGGCTGACGGACGACGGGCCCCGGCGGACGGGGTCGGGTTCGTCACGACAGCCGCGGGAGCCGCAACCCGACACCTGGGCCGGTGCGGGGTCCTTCTCCGGGCCCCGCACCGCTCCCTGCGCGGGTTCCGGCGCCCCGCGCCCCGCCGATGGCGGAGCGAAAAGGCCCCATAGGGCCGGACGGCGCGCTTCACGGTCACAGTAGGCTTCGGCGCGAGAGCCGGAGCCCCTGACCCATGGGGACACACCTGCCGAGGAGCGCCCCGCATGAGCCTGACCCTGAGGACCATCAGCCGAGAGCAGCATCTGGCATATATCCAGAGCCTGCCCGCGGCGAGTCACATGCAGGTTCCGGCGTGGGCGGACGTGAAGGCCGAGTGGCGCTCGGAGAGCCTCGGCTGGTTCAGCAAGGAGGGGCAGCTGGTCGGTGTCGGCCTGGTGCTCTACCGGCAGCTTCCCAAGATCAAGCGGTATCTCGCCTACCTGCCCGAGGGCCCGGTCATCGACTGGTTCGCCCCGAACCTGGACGACTGGCTCCGTCCGATGCTGGCGCACCTCAAGCAGCAGGGCGCCTTCTCCGTGAAGATGGGCCCGCCCGTCGTCATCCGCCGCTGGGACGCGGCCGCGATCAAGTCGGGCATCCAGGACCCGGAGGTGAAGCGGCTGCGCGACGTCAAGGCCACCCACATCGAGCCCCAGGCCTTCGAGGTGGCGGACAGGCTGCGGAAGATGGGCTGGCAGCAGGGCGAGGACGGCGGCGCCGGCTTCGGTGACGTACAACCCCGCTACATCTTCCAGGTGCCGCTGGCGAACCGGTCGCTCGAAGACGTCCACAAGGGCTTCAACCAGCTGTGGCGCCGCAACATCAAGAAGGCCGAGAAGGCCGGCGTCGAGGTCGTCCAGGGCGGATACGGGGACCTCGCCGAGTGGCAGCGGCTCTACGAGATCACGGCGGAGCGCGACCGCTTCCGGCCGCGTCCGCTGGCCTACTTCCAGCGCATGTGGACGACCCTCAACAACGAGGACCCCAACCGGATGCGGCTGTACTTCGCCCGTCACGAGGGCGAGAACGTCGCCGCCGCGACGATGCTGATCGTCGGCGGGCACGTCTGGTACTCCTACGGGGCGTCCGCCAACCACAAGCGCGAGGTCCGGCCCTCGAACGCGATGCAGTGGCGGAT
Organism: Streptomyces sp. sk2.1; assembly: GCF_008120935.1. Taxonomy (GTDB): domain Bacteria; phylum Actinomycetota; class Actinomycetes; order Streptomycetales; family Streptomycetaceae; genus Streptomyces. The sequence continues at coordinate 173,281 of NZ_RDBO01000055.1, read as the reverse complement.
GCTGCGCGACGCGTACGCCATGGGCGCCACCGTCTACGACCTGCGCGGCATCTCCGACTCGCTGGACGAGACCGACCACCTCTTCGGCCTCATCCAGTTCAAGGTCGGCACCGGCGGACAGGCCGCCGAGTACCTCGGCGAGTGGGACTTCCCGCTCAACAAGCTGCTCCACAAGGCGCTCGACATCTACATGTCCCGCCGCTGACCCCCGTCGCCCCGCTGACGAAACCGGTTTCGTTCGTTTCAATGGGCATCGCGACAGTTCTTCCACCGACAGACCCTCCAGCGACCACCGCGGGCGGCCCCCGGGCAGGCTCCGCGCACCGCTGACACATCGCAGCCACCAGAAAGGTTCCGGACCGGCCATGGCGCTCTCCCTCTACGTCGACACCGCGCGCTGGCGGGCGCACCAGAAGTCCGTCCTCGACCAGTTCCCCGGCCTCGTCCCGGTCTGCAAGGGCAACGGATACGGCTTCGGTCACGAGCGGCTGGCCGACGAGGCCATCCGTTTCGGCTCCGACATGCTCGCCGTCGGCACCACCTACGAGGCCGCCCGCGTCAAGGACTGGTTCAGCGGCGACCTCCTGGTCCTCACCCCGTTCCGCCGGGGCGAGGAGCCGGTGCCGCTGCCCGACCGCGTCATCCGGTCCGTCTCCTCCGTGGACGGCGTGCACGCCCTGGTGGGCGCACGGGTCGTCATCGAATGCATGAGCTCGATGAAGCGCCACGGCGTCAAGGAGGAGGAGCTCGGGCAGCTGCACGCCGCCATCGAGGACGTACGGCTCGAGGGCTTCGCCCTGCACCTCCCGCTGGACCGCACGGACGGCTCGGACGCGGTCGAGGAGGTCATCGCCTGGATGGACCGGCTGCGCGCGGCCCGGCTGCCGCTGCACACCATGTTCGTCAGCCATCTGCGCGCCGAGGAGCTGGGCCGACTCCAGCAGCAGTTCCCGCAGACCCGTTTCCGCGCCCGTATCGGCACCCGGCTGTGGCTCGGTGACCACGAGGCGACGGAATACCGGGGTTCCGTCCTGGACGTCACGCGCGTGGCCAAGGGGGACCGCTTCGGCTACCGCCAGCAGAAGGCCGCCTCGGACGGCTGGCTGGTGGTCGTCGCCGGCGGCACGTCGCACGGGGTGGGCCTGGAGGCCCCGAAGGCCCTGCACGGCGTGATGCCGCGGGCCAAGGGCGTCGCCCGCGCGGGCCTGGCCACCGTCAACCGCAACCTGTCGCCGTTCGTCTGGGCCGGCAAGCAGCGCTGGTTCGCCGAGCCGCCGCACATGCAGGTGTCGATCCTGTTCGTCCCGGCGGACGCGCAGGAGCCGAAGGTGGGCGACGAACTGGTGGCCCACCTGCGCCACACCACCACCCAGTTCGACCGCCTGGTCGACCGCTGACAAAGGCACCGGCCCCGGGAGCGGACATTCCCCCGGGGCCGGTCCGTCCTCAGTCCGCGGCCGGCCCCCGCGCCGCGCCCCACTCCACCCTCGGTGCTTCGGCCTCGGGGTGTGCGTGCCGCGACGGCCGGGCCGCCCGGCCCAGTACGAACGCGTCCGGGGCCCCGTCGAGCACCCCGCCGGACGGGTCGTCCGACCCGTCGAGCCGTACGACGTCCCGCTCCGGCACGAGGATGTCCCGCACGACGACGGCACAGAGGTACAGCGTGCCCAGCAGGTGCAGGGCGATCGCCAGCTGATACCCCTCCGTGGGCAGCCCCTGGTGCTTGTCTCCGCTCGTCGTGTACGCGAGGTACATCCAGATCCCCAGGAAGTACATGACCTCGCACGCCTGCCAGATCAGGAAATCGCGCCAGCGCGGCCTGGCCAGGGCGGCCAGGGGAATCAGCCACAGCACGTACTGCGGCGAGTAGACCTTGTTGACGAGGATGAACGCCGCGACGACGAGGAAGGCGAGCTGCGCGAAGCGCGGCCTGCGCGGTGCCATCAGGGTCAGCGCCCCGACGCCCGCGCACAGCAGGACCGTCACCAGGGTCGAGACGGTGTTGACGGTCGACACCTCGATGCTCTCACCGGTGCGCTGCGTGATGATCAGCCAGAAGGAACCGAAGTCGATGCCCCGTTCCTCGCTGAACGTGTAGAACTTCTTCCACCCCTCGGGCGCGAAGGCCATCACCGGCAGGTTCACCACCAGCCAGGCCACCGCCGCCCCAAGTGTGGCCGTGCCGAACTCCCGCCATTTGCCCGCCCGCCAGCACAGGACGAACACCGGCCCCAGCAGGAACACGGGATAGAGCTTGGCGGCCGTGGCGAGCCCGATGAGGACGCCGAACGCCAGGGCCCGGCCCCTGGACCACATGAGCATCCCCGCGGCCGTCAGCGCGATGGCCAGCAGGTCCCAGTTGATCGTGGCGGTGAGCGCGAAGGCCGGGGCGAGGGCGACCAGCAGCGCGTCCCAGGGGCGGCGCCGGTGCGTGCGGGCGACGCAGACGGCGATGATCACTGCGCAGATCATCAGCATGCTCGCGTTGACCATCCAGTACATCTGCTCGCGGTACTGGATCGACCCGCCCGGCGTCAGCCAGGAAGCGACCTGCATGAACACCCCCGTCAGCACGGGGTACTCCAGGTACTGCATGTCGCCGGGCAGCCGGTCGAAGTACGGCACGAGGCCGTCGGAGAAGCCGCGGGCCACGTAGAGGTGCGGGATGTCCGAGTAGCAGGCGTGGGTGTACTGCGAGCCCGCTCCCCTGAACCAGGCCCAGTTGTAGCAGGGCAGCTTCTGCACCATGCCCAGCGCGAACATCCCGAGGGCCACCAGCGCGACGACGGCCACGGGCGTGAGCGTCGTGCCGCCGAGTCTCGCCCAGTACCCCGGCCGTCCGCCGATCAGCTCGCTGCCGGCCTCGGCGATCTCGTCCTCGTGCGTGGGCCGCACGACGGACTGGTCCTGCGGCTGGTGCACACTCGTGTCTTCTGCGCTCGGCATGCCGCTCATACTGCCGTACGGGCCCGTGGAAACGACGAGGGCCGCCGCACCACGTGGTGCGGCGGCCCTCACTGCCGGTCGGCCCCGTGGACCCGGCGGGGGCTATCCGGCCGGTCCGGCGATGAATCCGCCGTTCGCCCCGTTTCCGTTGCCGCCGTTTCCGTTGCCGCCGTTGCCACCGCCACCGTTCGGTGGCGAGGGCGACGTGGTCGGGAAGCCGCCGATGTCGCCCGAGTCCCCACCGTTGGCACCGCTGTTGGTGCCGCCGTTGTTGTGCTGGCAGTCCCAGTCCCACGTATCGCAGCTACTGGTCGGATCGGGCGGCGACGGGGTCGTGCTCGCCGGAGGCGTCTCGGTCTCCGTCTCGGTCGGCGTGGGCGTCACTTCCTTGGTGGGCGTCGGCTTGGGGCTCTGCGCGCCGCCGCCGTAGACCTTGTCGCCGATCTCTCCCGGCTCGGGGAAGGAAAGGACCTTCTTCCCCTTCATCGCATCGGCCATGTAGTCGTGCCAGATCTGGGCCGGGAACGAGGCTCCGTGGATCGTCCGCTCGCCACCCGTGCCGTACATCTTCTCGAACGCGCGGTTCTTGTTGTTCGCGTCGTCGTCGAGCCGGTACATGCTGATGGCCGTGGACAGCTGCGGCGTGTAACCGACGAACCAGGCGGACTTGTTGTCGTCCGTCGTACCCGTCTTGCCCGCCACATCCCGGCCGGGGAGCTGCGCGGGGGTACCCGTCCCCTTGTCGACGACGTTCTTCAGGACGTCGGTGACGTTGTCGGCGATCGCGGGGTCGAAGGCGCTCTTGACGACCCCCTTGTGCTGGTAGATCACCGCGCCGCCGTGCTTCACCTCGGTGACCGAGTAGGGCTCGCGCTGCTTGCCGCTGTCCGCGAAGGTCGCGTACGCGCCGGCCATGCGGATCGCACTGGGCGAGGACGTACCGATGGAGAACGACGGCACGTGCGAGTCCGCCATCTGGTCGTCGTCCCTGAGCCCCGCGGCCATGGCGACGTCCTTCACCTTGTCGGTGCCGACGTCCATGCCGAGCTGCACGTACGGGGAGTTGGCGGACCACTGCATGGCCTCGCGGAGGGTGATGTTGCCCTTCGACTCATGGCCGTCGTTGGCCTGCAGCCACTCCTTGCCGTTCTCGTCGGTCCAGATCTCGCCGTTGTACTTCTTGATCTTCAGCATGTCGTCGGCGTTGTAGATGCTGAGCGGCGAGACCTTCGTGCGCTGCGACTCGTTCTGCTCCTCGCCGAGCGAGGGGTCGCGCTTGCCGTACTGCATCGCCGCCGCGAGCACGAAGGGCTTGAAGGTCGAACCGACCTGCGCACCGGTCGGATCGGCGTTGTTGGTGAAGTGCTTGGTCGCGTCCTGGCCGCCGTAGATCGCCACGATGGCACCGGTCTTGGGATCCACCGACCCGCCGCCGAACTGGACGTGGGTGTCCGTCTTGGGGCGTTCCTTCGGCTTGATCTTGCTGTCGTAGACCTTCTGGACTGCGGCTTCGAGCTGCTCGACCTTCTTCTTGTTGAAGGTGGTGTGGATCTCGTAGCCGCCCTGGGCCAGCATGTCCGCCGTGACGCCCCGGTCGTTGTTGTTGAGGAAGGACTTCTTGGCGAGGTCGACCAGGTAACCGACCTGACCGCCCAGCTGGGCGTTCTTCCGCGGCGGATCGGGCATCGGGAACTCGGTGTACTTGGCGCGCTCCGCCTTCGAGAGGCGGCCGTCCTTCACCTCTTCGTCGAGGATCCACTTCCAGCGCTTCTTGGCCCGCTCGGTGTTCAGCTCCTTGGTCGCCTGCTTGGAGTCGACGTCGGGAGCGCCCGCCGGGTCGTAGTAGGACGCGCCCTTGAGCAGCGTCGCCAGGAACGCGCACTCGCTCGGGTCCAGGTCTATCGCGTCCTTGCCGTAGTACGTACGGGCCGCCGCCTGGAGCCCCGAAGCACCTCGCCCGTAGTACGAGACGTTCAGGTAGCCCGTGATGATCTGGCTCTTCTTCATGTCATTGCTGACCTTGAGCGTGATGAAGAGTTCCTGGAACTTCCGGCTCAGGGTCTGTTCCTGGGACAGACGCGAGTTCTTCACGTACTGCTGGGTGATCGTGGAACCGCCCTGCGTCTCGCCCCCGGTGGCCATGTTGAACACGGCTCGGGCGATGCCCATGGGGTCGATGCCCCGGTCGTGCTCGAAGGTCTTGTTCTCGGCCGAGATGACGGCGTCCCGCATCGCCTTGGGGATCTGCTCGTAGTTGATGATCTGGCGGTTGACCTCACCACCCGTGGCGACCATCTGTGTGTTGTCGTCCCAGTAGTAGACGTTGTTCTGCGCCTTCGCGGCCTCGTTCACCTTGGGCTTGTCGACCATCGCGTAGGCGAGACCGGCGAGGCCCATGAGCAGGCCGAGGAACCCGATGGAGAGGGCGGAGACCAGCTTCCAGGACGGAACCCAGCGCCGGAAGCCGTCCTTGTCGGCGCGGGGGTAGTCGATGAAGCGTTTCTTGCTCGGCCGCCGGGGGCCACGGCCCCGCCCCCGGCCCGGCTCCTCGTGCCCTCCGCTGCCGCCACCGCGGCGACGGCCACCGCCTCCGCGGCCCGCCCCGCCGCCCTCGGCGGCACGACGGCTTCCGCCGCCCCGCTGGGCGGCGCGTCTGGCCTCGGCGCGTCCGCCGTACGAATCGGAAGGTGTTTCAGACGTCACTCCATGTGACGGAGCTGCGCGGCGTCCTGAGGAACGCGGGGCTGCTCGTCTGGCCGCGGCACGCCCGCCACCCTGTGGCTGCGGCGCTTTGCGACGGTGCTCGCTCATCGAACGACTACTCCTCGGGCAGGCGAGAGCGCCTGGAAGCGGCAGTTGAGATCCGGTCCCCCCGAATGACGGACCAGCCCGGTGACGGGCCCGCCCGCAGTGCGTCCGGCTAGTCCGCGAAAACTGACGCGTGGGGGCGTCTCGCGGTTCCCGGTGGTCTGCATGCCGCACAGACTACGCACGGTCAAAACCCACCTAGGGCCGAACTTCACCTCAAACAACGCAAGTCGGTGCCTACGAATTCACGATGTGACGCCGTTCACGATGGCCCCTCTTGTCGCAACGCTGTCACCGATCTATCGTCGTGATGTATCGAGTCGATACATCAGCTCGGTACATCAGCCCGGCACAGGGTTCCGAGGAACCGCTTCGGAGGTTCCCCGGGAGCACTCGGAGAACGAGGAGGCGAAGTTGAGCAGGCGCTCCGGCATCCTCGAATTCGCCGTTCTCGGTCTGCTCCGTGAATCCCCGATGCACGGGTACGAGCTGCGCAAACGCCTCAACACCTCATTGGGGATCTTCCGCGCCTTCAGTTACGGCACCCTCTATCCCTGCCTCAAGACGCTGGTCGCCAACGGCTGGTTGATCGAGGAGCCGGGTACCGCTCCCGCCGACCTCCCGCCCGCCACCGGCCGTGCGCCCGCTCCCGCCTCCTCACTGGCCGGACGCCGCGCGAAGATCGTCTACCGGCTGACGGCGGAAGGTAAGGAGCACTTCGAGGAGCTGCTCTCGCACACCGGTCCCGATTCCTGGGAGGACGAGCACTTCGCGGCCCGTTTCGCCTTCTTCGGCCAGACGGAGCGCGAGGTGCGGATGCGTGTGCTGGAGGGCCGGCGCAGCCGGCTGGAGGAACGCCTGGAGAAGATGCGGGCCTCCTTGGCCCGCACTCGCGAGCGCCTCGACGACTACACGCTTGAGCTGCAGCGACACGGCATGGAATCCGTGGAGCGCGAAGTGCGCTGGCTGAACGAGCTCATCGAGAGCGAGCGGTCGGGACGGGATCAGCGACGGTCCTCGCCCGGGAGCGAAGCTCAGCAGAACACAGCAGGAGAGACGGGCGGCCTGCCCCGGCGCCGGGGTGACTCCCCGCCGGATCCGTCCGACGACACCGCAAAGTGAGGCCCCCGCAGATCCGCGGGGCTTCATAGGGAACATCCAAAACACACAGGGAGCAACCGGAATGGGTTCGGTTCGCGTAGCCATCGTCGGCGTGGGCAACTGCGCCGCCTCGCTGGTCCAGGGCGTCGAGTACTACAAGGACGCCGATCCGGCCGGCAAGGTGCCCGGCCTGATGCACGTCCAGTTCGGCGACTACCACGTGCGTGACGTCGAGTTCGTCGCCGCCTTCGACGTCGACGCGAAGAAGGTCGGCCTCGACCTCGCGGACGCCATCGGTGCCAGCGAGAACAACACCATCAAGCTCTGCGACGTGCCGGCCTCCGGCGTCACCGTCCAGCGCGGCCACACCCACGACGGTCTCGGCAAGTACTACCGCCAGACGATCGAGGAGTCCTCCGAGACCCCGGTCGACATCGTCCAGGTCCTCAAGGACCGCGAGGTCGACGTCCTCATCTGCTACCTGCCGGTCGGCTCCGAGGTCGCTGCGAAGTTCTACGCGCAGTGCGCCATCGACGCCAAGGTCGCGTTCGTCAACGCCCTCCCGGTCTTCATCGCCGGCACCAAGGAGTGGGCGGACAAGTTCACCGAGGCCGGTGTCCCGATCGTCGGTGACGACATCAAGTCGCAGGTCGGCGCCACCATCACGCACCGCGTGATGGCGAAGCTCTTCGAGGACCGGGGCGTCATCCTGGACCGCACGATGCAGCTGAACGTCGGCGGCAACATGGACTTCAAGAACATGCTCGAGCGCGAGCGCCTGGAGTCCAAGAAGATCTCCAAGACGCAGGCCGTCACCTCCCAGATCCGGGACCGCGAGCTCGGCGAGAACAACGTCCACATCGGTCCGTCGGACTACGTCGCCTGGCTGGACGACCGCAAGTGGGCCTACGTGCGTCTGGAGGGTCGCGCCTTCGGTGACGTTCCGCTGAACCTGGAGTACAAGCTCGAGGTGTGGGACTCCCCGAACTCCGCCGGTGTCATCATCGACGCCCTTCGTGCCGCGAAGATCGCCAAGGACCGCGGCATCGGTGGCCCGATCCTCTCCGCGTCCTCGTACTTCATGAAGTCCCCGCCGGTCCAGTACTTCGACGACGAGGCCCGCGAGAACGTCGAGAAGTTCATCCGCGGCGAGGTCTCCAACTGACGCGACCGGACACGGTACGTCGGCGCGAGCCGGTGAGGAGCGGCAACGCTCCCGCCCCTCCACATCGTCGAGGGCCCCCGGGCAATCCGCCCGGGGGCCCTCGACGTATGTGACTCTTGATCGCATGGCCGTCGTCGGTGATCTGCGCGTTCTTCTGCGCCTTCGGAACTTCCGTCGCCTGCTCGCCGTACGACTCCTCTCCCAGTCCGCCGACGGTGTCTACCAGGTGGCGCTGGCGGCACACGTCGTCTTCTCCCCGGAGAAACAGGCCTCGGCCGGTGCCATCGCCTCGGCGATGGCCGTTCTGCTGCTGCCGTACTCGCTCATCGGCCCCTTCGCCGGCGTCCTGCTGGACCGCTGGTCGCGCCGCCAGGTCTTCCTGTACGGGAACCTGCTGCGCGCCGCACTCGCCTGCTGCACCGCGCTCCTGATCCTCGGCTCCGCGCCCGAATGGCTCTTCTACACCTCGGCCCTGTGCGTCACCGCGGTGAACCGCTTCGTACTGGCCGGTCTCTCGGCGGCGCTGCCACGAGTGGTCGACGACGACCGACTGGTGCTGGCCAACTCGCTCTCGCCCACCGCCGGAACGCTCGCCGCCACGGCCGGCGGCGGTCTCGCCTTCGTCGTGCGGCTGCTGGTCTCGGACTCCGACGCCGCGGTGGTGCTGCTGGCCGCGCTGCTCTACCTCTCCTCGGCCCTGGCCTCCCTGACGCTCGGCATCCGGTTGCTCGGACCGGACCGGGAAGAGCGCCGCGCCCGGCTGGGAGCGGCCCTGGCAATCACCGCACGGGGCCTCGTCGACGGTCTGCGTCACCTGGCGGAGCGGAAGCCGGCCGGGCGGGCGCTGGCCGCCATGGCCGTGATCCGCTTCTGCTACGGGGCCCTGACCGTGACGGTGCTGATGCTCTGCCGGTACGCCTGGGCCGGTACCGATTCCGAGGGGCTGGCCCTTCTCGGACTGGCGGTGGGCGCCTCCGGTGCGGGGTTCTTCGCGGCAGCCGTGCTGTCCCCCTGGGCGGTGGGCCGGTTCGGACGGTTCGGCTGGACGGCGGTGTGCGCGGCGACGGCCGCCGCCCTCGTACCCGCGCTGGGCCTGTGGTTCGTCCCCGCCCCGATGCTGGTCGCGGCGTTCGTTCTCGGGCTGGTCACCCAGGGCTCGAAGATCGCGACGGACACGGTGGTGCAGACCTCGGTGGACGACTCCTACCGAGGCCGGGTCTTCTCCCTCTACGACGTGCTCTTCAACGTCGCCTTCGTGGGGGCCGCCGCGGTCGCCGCCGTGACGCTGCCGCCCGACGGACGGTCTCCCGTGGTGGTGATCGGAGTGGCCATCCTCTACGCGGCCGTCGCCGCGGCGATGTTCCGGTGGAGCCGCGCCACCAGTACGGCACTCCGGTCTCCGGGGCGGAAGGAGGCGGGCTGATGTTTCACGTGAAACATCGCCCCCGTCGAACGGAAGTCCATGCCTGACACCCGGCACCTGTGATCCAGGCATGCGGTGCCCGGGCCACAGGTTCAACGGGCCAGGGGCGCGGAACCAAGAGCGCGGTCATGTTTCACGTGAAACATGACCGCACGTCGCCCCCTCGTCACTCCACCCCGGAGACCAGGAGCTCTCAGCCCTGCGCGGCCCACCACTCCTTGAGCTTCCCGACCGCCGCCTCATGCTCCATCGGCCCATGCTCCAGCCGCAGCTCCAGCAGGAACGCGTACGCCTTGCCGATCACCGGCCCGGGGCCGACACCCAGAATCTTCATGATCTCGTTGCCGTCGAGGTCGGGGCGGATGGCATCCAGCTCCTCCTGCTCCTGCAACTGGGCAATGCGCTCCTCAAGACCGTCGTAGGTCCGCGAGAGGGCAGCGGCCTTGCGCTTGTTCCGCGTGGTGCAGTCCGAACGGGTCAGCTTGTGCAGACGTTCCAGCAGGGGGCCGGCATCGCGCACGTACCGCCGGACCGCGGAGTCGGTCCATTCGCCGTCTCCGTAGCCGTGGAAGCGCAGATGGAGCTCCACCAGCTTCGAGACGTCCTTGACCATGTCGTTGGAGTACTTGAGCGCCGTCATCCGCTTCTTGACCATCTTGGCGCCCACCACCTCGTGATGGTGGAACGAGACGCGGCCGTCCTTCTCGAAGCGTCGCGTCCTCGGCTTGCCGATGTCATGGAGGAGAGCTGCCAGGCGCAGAGTCAGGTCCGGGCCGTCCTTCTCCAGGTCGATCGCCTGCTCCAGGACGGTCAGAGAGTGCTCGTAGACGTCCTTGTGACGGTGATGCTCGTCACTCTCCAGACGCAGCGCGGGGAGCTCCGGCAGCACCTGCTGCGCCAGCCCCGTGCCGACGAGCAGCCCGAGCCCCTTGCGGGGGTGGGCGGAGAGCAGGAGCTTGTTGAGCTCCTCCCTGACCCGCTCGGCGGAGACGATCTCGATGCGCCCGGACATCTCCGTCATCGCGGTGACGACATCCGGAGCAACGTCGAAGTCCAGCTGGGCGGCGAAACGAGCGGCGCGCAGCATGCGCAGCGGGTCGTCGGAGAACGATTCCTCGGGCGTTCCCGGGGTGCGCAGGACGCGCTCCGCCAGGTCCTCCAGACCGCCGTGGGGGTCGATGAAGTGCTTCTGCGGGAGCGCGACGGCCATCGCGTTGACCGTGAAGTCGCGGCGGACGAGGTCGGCCTCGATGGAGTCGCCGTAGGACACCTCGGGCTTGCGCGAGGTCCTGTCGTACGCCTCCGACCTGTAGGTGGTGACCTCGATCTGGTAGCCGTCCTTCTGGGCGCCCACCGTGCCGAAGGCGATCCCGACCTCCCACACCGAGTCGGCCCACGGCCGGACGATCTTCAGCACGGCCTCGGGGCGGGCATCGGTCGTGAAGTCCAGGTCGTTCCCGAGCCGGCCGAGAAGTGCGTCCCGGACCGAACCGCCGACCAGCGCCAGGCTGAAGCCGGCGTCCTGGAAACGGCGGGCGAGGTCGTCGGCGACCGGGGAGACCCGCAGCAGTTCGCTGACTGCGCGGTGCTGCACCTGGGTCAGGGCACGGGAGCTGTCTTCATTGGCGTTCGACACAACAGAAAAGGGTACGTGCCCGGACCGGCCCGGTCGTCCTGGTTTCGTCACACCCCGCGGGGCTCTTCCCGATCTTGTAGTGCACTCCCCGGCCACGGGCACCCGCGCACATCGTTACCATGCCTGGACGCAGCAACCGACAACCATCGACACCAGCTGACGACGACGAGGGACGGGTAAGCGCGTGGCCGAGCCGGCAGACATCCAGGGGATCGGTACCTCTCCTGCCCGCCGGTGGTTGCGGCGCACCGCAGCCCTGATGATCGGCGTGCCGCTCGTCGCGGGACTGCTGGCCGGTCCGGCCGCGCCCGCGGCGCGGGCGGGCGAGATCGGCAAGGCCCCCACCGGATCCCGGACGGTCGACGTGTCCCTGGACGGGGTGGCCCCGAGCGCCCCGGTCAAGGGGGACACCCTGACCATCTCCGGCACGGTGACCAACCGGGGCAAGGAAGCGATCACCCGGGCCACGGTCGATCTGCGGGTGGGTTCGAAGCTCCCCAGCAGGACGGCGATCGACGCCGCCGCCAAACGCACCGACTTCGTGCTCGGCAGCGACCCCGCCCCGCTCGGCGGCAAGTACACGGTGAAGTTCGCGAAGCTCCCCTCCGGCATCAGTCAGGACTTCACGCTGTCCGTCCCGGTCGGCAAGCTGGGGCTCGGCGACGACGGCGTCTACCAGCTCGGCGTCTCGCTGTCGGGGCAGACCTCTCGGGTCCCGTACGAACAGGTGCTGGGGATCGAGCGGACCTTCCTGCCCTGGCAGGAGGAGGAGCGCGACTCCAGGACCAAGGTCACCTACCTCTGGCCGCTCATCGCGTCGGCCCATGTCACCGCCGAGACGGACACCGACGACCAGCGGACCCCCGTCTTCGCGGACGACAGCCTGGCCACCGAGCTGGCTCCGGGCGGGCGCCTCGAACAGCTGGTCTCGCTGGGCAGCCGGTTGCCGGTGACCTGGGTGATCGACCCGGACCTGCTGGCCAGCGCCGACGCGATGGCGGGGGACTACCGCGTGAAGTCCGGTGACACCACCGTCGCCGGGAAGAACCAGGCCGTCGCCAAGAAGTGGCTCACCTCCCTCGAAGCCGCCGTGGCGGACGGAAAGGTCGTCGCGCTGCCGTTCGCCGATCCCGACCTGGCGTCCATCGCACACCGCGGCAAGAACGTCTCGGGCACCCTCAGCCACCTCCAGACCGCCACGGAGGCGGCGGCGACGACGGTGCAGACCGTGCTCCACGTGAAACCGTCGACCGACTTCGCCTGGCCCGTCGACGGCGCGATCGACCCGTCGATCGTCGATGTCGCCACCTCGGCCGGCGCCCACAAGGTGATCGCCCGCAGCGACAGCCTCCAGGAGACGGGCAACCTGTCCTACACCCCGACCGCAGCCCGGCCCATCGGTGGCGGCACCACTGCGGTGGTCGCCGACGCCCGGCTCTCCACGGCCTTCCAGGGCGACATGTCGAAGGCGGAGGACTCCACCCTCGCCGTGCAGAAGTTCCTCGCGCTGACCCTCGCACTGGCCGAGCAGGACACCGACACGGAGCGGAGCATCGTCGTCGCACCGCAGCGGATGCCCACGGTCGCCCAGGCGCAGTCGATGGCCCGCGCTCTGCACGGGCTCGACGACGAGCGCTGGACGCAGCCGCTCGGGCTCGTGGAAGCGGCCGGGGCGAAGCCCGACACCAACGCCACGACGAGCGTCCCCGGGGCCTCCAAGTACCCGAAGAAGCTCCGCAGCCAGGAGCTGCCCACCCAGGCCTTCCAGGACATCAAGTCCACCCAGGTCTCGCTGGACAACTTCCAGGTCATCCTCACCCAGACCGAGCGGGTCGTGACCCCCTTCGGCAACGCGCTCAACCGCTCCATGTCGACGTCGTGGCGCGGCCGGCCGCTCGAGGCCCAGCAGTACCGGGACTCGGTCCGCACCTATCTGCAGGGCCTCATCAACGAGGTCCAGCTCATCACGAAGTCCGACGTCACCCTGTCCGGCCGCAGCGCCACCATCCCCGTGACCGTGCAGAACCGGCTGCTGCAGGGCGTGGACCACCTGGTCCTCCGGCTGAAGTCGGAGAACGCCACCCGCCTCAAGCTGAACGACGGCGGAGCCGTGGCGGAACAGCCGATCCGCATCGGCCCCGGCCACAGCCAGTCCGTGAAGTTCGACGCCGCGGCCAACATCAACGGCCAGGTGCGGATGACGGCACAGCTCTACACGGAGGACGGCACACCGTACGGCGAGGAGATGACCTTCACCGTGAAGGTCTCCGAGCTCACCCCGACCGTGCTGCTGGTCATCGCCGGAGGGCTGCTGCTCCTGGTCCTCGCGGGCGTCAGGATGTACACCCAGCGCAAGCGCGTCAACGCGGACGGCCCGGACGACGGTGGCGGCGAACCCGAGCAGCCGAGTGACCCGACGCCGGACACCGGTCCGGAAAGCGGGGAGCCTTCGGCCCCGGGTGAGAAAGTGGAACGTTGAGCGATGTCTGTCGTGGCCGGTCGGCCGGGGACGATGAGGTGGGGTTTCGATGAACGCGCCGTACGACGGTGACCGCGGTCAGGGTGCGGGCGGAGCCGGGCCCTCCGGCGGGCCTCCGGTGCCCCAGGGCCCCGGCCAGGTTCCGCCGACGCCCGACCCGTACCTCCAGGACGCCTACGACCGCGACCCCTACCGCGCCCAGGACCTGACCGTCCAGGACCCGGTGACCGAGGCTCTGTACGACCGCGCCGCGCACCCACCGCCGCCCCCGGGCACCTACCAGCAGCCCCATCCGCTCTACCAGCAGCCGCCCGCGGCGCAGTACCCGCCCGACCCGCGCATCTGGGCACAGACCCCGCCTCCCGAGCCCGACGGCCCGTCGCGGCACCTGCCGTACGGCGACAACGCGGCGACCACTCAGTTCGTCGGGGTGGACGACCTCGTCAGCCAGGCGTCCCGGGACGAGGAGCAGCCCGACGCCTTCGCACACCTCTTCCGGGACCAGGAGGGCCCGTCCGGCGCGGCACCCGCCCCCGCGGCGCCCGAACCGGCTCCGGCGGCCGCTCCGCCGAAGTCCGGCGGCCGGGTCTCCGGGCTGCTGAAGTCCAGCGCCCTGATGGCGGCCGGCACCCTGGTGTCCCGCCTGACGGGGTTCGTCCGCAGCCTCGTGATCACCGCCGCGCTCGGTGCGGCCCTGCTCGGCGACAGCTTCACCATCGCGTACACCCTGCCCACGATGATCTACATCCTCACCGTGGGCGGCGGTCTCAACTCGGTCTTCGTGCCCCAGCTCGTCCGCTCCATGAAGGACGACGAGGACGGTGGCGAGGCCTATGCCAACCGGCTGCTGACCCTCGTGATGGTCGCGCTCGGCGTGATCGTCGCGATTGCGGTCTTCGCCGCCCCATGGCTGATCCACATGATGTCGCCGACGATCGCCCAGGACGCGGCGGCCAACAGCGTCGCCGTGACCTTCGCCCGGTACTGCCTGCCGACCATCTTCTTCATGGGCGTGCACGTCGTGATGGGCCAGATCCTCAACGCCCGCGGCAAGTTCGGCGCGATGATGTGGACCCCGGTCCTCAACAACATCGTCATGATCTTCACGTTCGGCATGTTCATCTGGGTCTACGGCACGTCCGCCGAGTCCCGGATGGGTGTCGAGACGATTCCGGCGGAGGGCGTCCGGCTCCTCGGCATCGGCACACTGCTCGGTCTCGTCGTGCAGGCCCTGGCCATGATCCCGTACCTGCGCGAGGCGGGATTCCGTTTCCGTCCGCGCTTCGACTGGAAGGGACACGGCCTCGGCAAGACGATCAAGCTGGCCAAGTGGACCGTCCTGTTCGTCCTGGCGAACCAGGCGGGCGTGATCGTCGTCACCCAGCTCGCGACCTCGGCGGGCAAGCTGTCCGGCAAGGACGGCGCCGGATTCCTCGGCTACTCCAACGCCCAGCTCATCTGGGGCATGCCGCAGGCGATCATCACCGTGTCCGTCATGGCGGCCCTGCTGCCCCGCATCTCCCGCGCCGCCCACGACAACGACCCGGGTGCCGTCCGGGACGACATCTCGCAGGGTCTGCGGAACTCGGCCGTCGCGATCGTGCCGGTGGCCTTCATGTTCCTCGCCCTCGGCCTGCCGATGTGCACCCTGATGTACTCCTCCGCCGGAACCGAGGCGGCCCGGTCGATGGGTTACATCCTCATGGCCTTCGGCCTCGGCCTGATCCCGTACTCCGTGCAGTACGTGGTGCTGCGCGGCTTCTACGCCTACGAGGACACCCGCACCCCCTTCTACAACACGGTCATCGTCGCCGCGGTCAACGCCGCCGCGTCGGCCCTCTGCTACGTGGTGCTGCCCGCCGAATGGGCCGTGGTCGGCATGGCCGCCTCGTACGGACTCGCCTACGCCGTCGGTGTGGGCATCGCCTGGCGGCGGCTGCGCAACCGTCTGGGCGGGGACCTGGACGGAGCCCACGTCGTGCGCACCTACGCCAGGCTGTGCATGGCCGCCGTCCCGGCGGCGGTGCTCGGCGGAGGCGTGGGCTTCGCCGTGCTCCTGGGCCTGGGCGAAGGTGCCTTCGGCTCGCTCGTCGCGCTGATCTGCGGCGGGGCCGTACTGCTGGGCGTCTTCTTCGTCGCCGCCAAGCGCATGCGGATCGAGGAGATCAACGGCATGGTCGGCATGGTTCGAGGACGTCTCGGACGCTGACGTCCACCGGCCGCACAACCATCCCTGCCCCTTGCGTGTCGTGCATAGCGCCGGAGTGTGGGCACAATTGGCGTGACTGTGCAGAGCTGGCTGGCATCGCGCAACGGATGGGGAGGCAGGAACGACGGTGGCGGAACGTAGCACGGCTGCCGTCGACGTGGCCGACAACAGCGGCGACGAGCCGCTGACCGCCAAGGCGGACGAGGCCACGGCCGACGGGACGGCAGAAGCTCAGGACAAGACGAGCTCGGAACCACAGGGGACGGACGGCGAGCGCATCGGCTCCAGGCCCACCCTGCCGACCCCTGATCTGCACAGCGGCCACAAACTTGCCAGACGCTACCGGCTCGAGGAATGCGTCACCCGTCTGGACGGATTCAGCAGCTGGCGGGCCGTGGACGAGAAACTGCGCCGCGCGGTGGGCGTCCATCTGCTCCCCGCCGACCATCCCCGCGCCCGTTCCGTGCTGGCCGCGGCCCGGTCCTCCGCCCTGCTCGGCGACCCGCGCTTCGTGCAGGTGCTCGACGCGGTGGAGGAGGACGACCTCGTCTACGTCGTCCACGAATGGCTCCCCGACGCCACCGAGCTCACCTCCCTGCTGGCCTCGGGACCGATGGACGCGCACGACGCGTACCAGCTCGTCAGCCAGGTCTCCCAGGCCATGGCCGCCGCACACCGGGAAGGGCTCGCGCATCTGCGGCTCACCCCGGGTGCGGTGCTGCGCAGCTCGACCGGGCAGTACCGGATCCGCGGTCTCGCGGTGAACGCCGCCCTGCGGGGCATCACCTCCGAGGGCCCGCAGCGTGCGGACACCGAGGCGATCGGCGCCCTTCTCTACGCCGCGCTGACCCAGCGCTGGCCGTACGAGAACGACGCGTACGGCCTCACGGGGCTCCCCAAGGGAGTGGGGCTGATCGCCCCCGACCAGGTGCGGGCCGGTGTCCACCGCGGCCTTTCCGAGATCGCCATGCGCGCGCTGGCCAACGACGGCGCCACCGCCTCCCGGCAGGAACAGCCGTGCACCACGCCGGACGAGCTGGCCAAGGCCGTGGCCGCGATGCCCCGCATCCGTCCGCCGGAGCCCGCCTTCACGGCACCGCCCGAGTACCAGCGCACGACCTACCAGCAGGGCTCCTACGGCCGCCCGCCGAGCGGGCCCGTTCCCACGCAGCCCGTGGTCGCCGTGCCGCCGGCCCCGCTCCAGAGCCGCACCGGCAAGGTCCTCAAGTGGGCCGTTTCCGCGCTGCTCATCGTCGCGCTGGGCCTCGGCAGCTGGCAGCTCGCCGAAACGCTCATCGACCGTCTCAAGGGCTCGGAGCCCGAGGAGACCACGCAGACCACTCCAAAGGACGGCGACGACAAGGCACCGGCCCCGCTCAAGCCGCTGCGGATCAACGGCGCGACGGAATTCATGCCCAGCGGCTCGGGCATCAAGCAGGAGGACGTGCCGAAGAGCATCGACGGTGACGCGAGCACCGCCTGGGTCACCCCCCGCTACAAGGGGTACGCGAACTTCGGCAATCTCGCGCCCCGCAGGGACGGCAGCGGCATAGTCGTCGATCTGGGCAGCGTCCAGGACGTCTCCGGCCTCGAGATCGGCATGTACCGCAGCGGACAGAAGATCGAGGTTCTCGCGGCCGGTGCGGATGCCTCCGCCCCGTCGTCGCTCTCGGACTTCCCGCAGCGCCTCACGGAACTCGAAACGGCGGGGAACGAGCTGAAGAAGACCTTGGACAAGCCCGTACGGACCCGCTACGTCCTGATCCATGTCACCGAGCTCCCGGCGGACGGAACGGGCGGCTATCGGGGCGGGATCTCGGAGATCTCCGTACTCAACTGACGAAGAGGCTGGTGGGGCGCCCCACCGGCCTCCCGTACATCCGGTGCCCACGTCGGACGGCGGCCCCATGCCCCCTGCCCCGCCCGCTCGAAATCGTGATAGACAGACGCACCGCGACATGGAGAAAGGGAGGGAGGGGGAGGTGGCCGCCGAGCCGTCAGAACCACTCAGCGACTCAGACCTCCTCGCTCGCCATGTGGCCGGGGACCCCGATGCCTTCGGCGAGATCGTGAGGCGTCACCGCGACCGGCTGTGGGCCGTGGCACTGCGCACCCTGGGCGACCGCGAGGAAGCCGCCGACGCCGTCCAGGACGCCCTCGTCTCCGCGTTCCGGGCCGCACACACCTTCCGCGGCCAGTCCGCCGTCACCACTTGGCTGCACCGCATCACCGTCAACGCCTGCCTCGACCGGGTCCGCAAGGCAGCCACCCGGAAAACGGCGCCCATCGACGACACCGAACGGTTCGAGCAGCTCCTCGAACCGCATGAGTCCGCGGAGGCCCCCGCGGAACGCCGGGACCTCCACCGCGAGCTGCTGGCCGCGCTCGCCACTCTCCCCGCCGAGCAACGGGCCGCGCTCGTCCTCGTGGACATGCAGGGCTACCCCGTGGCCGAGGCGGCACGCATCCTCGACGTACCGGCGGGCACCGTGAAGAGCCGCTGCGCACGGGGGCGGGCCCGACTGGCACCCCTCCTCGTCCACCTCCGCAGCGAGAACGCGGGAACCGACGGACTCGGCACGGAAAGGAACCGGACGGGGCGCTCATCCGTCCCACCGGCATCGGGGCCGAGTAACGCAGGCACGGGCGATCCCGCTGCAGTAGTGAAGGGCGGAGGTGGACACGCATGACATCAACGACCGACACGACCCGGCATCCGGATGTCACGGAGATCTCCGATCTCACGGAGGGGCTGCTCCCGCCGTCGCGTGCGGCAGAGGTCCACCGGCACGTGGAGGGATGCGAGCCCTGCGGCGAGGTCCATGCCGCTCTCCAGGAGATCCGGGAACTGCTCGGCTCCGCGCCCGAGCCCCAGCTCATGCCCGACGACGTCGCGGACCGCATCGACGCCGCGCTTGCCGCCGAAGCCGCTCTCACGGACACCGGGGCACTCGACAACTCCGCACATGTTTCACGTGAAACAGAGCTTCTGCCGATACAGAAGTCCGTCCCGGAGCCCGGGAGTGCCCCGGGCCGCCCGGCAGGCCGTCCCCGCGCGACCACGGGCCCCGGCCGTCGGCCGGTCCGGCGCCGCCGCCGTTTCGCCGTGCTCGGTGCCGCTCTCGGCGCAGCCATGATCGGGATGAGCGTCTTCATCCTTCAGGGGCTCCAGCCGACCCACGATTCCGCGGGCGTCAGCGCCTCGGACCGTCGGTCCGGCTCCACGACGAACAGCGAGGACACCTTCTCCGACTCCTCGCTCGAAGGCCGGGTACGCACCCTCCTGGACGGCGGCACGAAGCCGTCGGGCCCGGACGGTCTCCACGCCGAGAAGCAGGCCCCGTCCGTCGGAGCCCAGTCGACCCCCACGGGCGAGTCGACCGCACCGTCCCAGGCGCCGTTGCGAGCACCTACCGTGTCCGTGCCGACCTGTGTGCAGCAGGGCATCGGACGCGAGACCCCGGCCCTCGCCGCGGAATCCGGGACCTACAAAGGCACGAACGCCTTCCTCGTCGTCCTTCCGCACCCTTCCGACACCGGCCGTGTGCAGGCGTACGTCGTCGATGCCACCTGCGTCCAGAACTCCACGGGCAAGGGCGAGCTCCTGCTGACCCGCACCTACACGCGCCCCTGAGAAACGCTCCCGGCGCCGCTCCGACACGTCGGGGAATGCATCCCCCGTAGGATCCGTTGGGTGGGGTGAGAGTCGTTGAACCGACCCCAGTAGGCGTGGACAGTAGGCAGTCTGCAGAGACGAGGAAGAAACCCGTGAGCGACGTCCGTAACGTGATCATCATCGGCTCCGGCCCCGCGGGCTACACGGCCGCCCTTTACACCGCACGCGCCTCGCTGAAGCCGCTGGTGTTCGAGGGCGCCGTCACCGCCGGTGGCGCGCTGATGAACACCACCGACGTGGAGAACTTCCCGGGCTTCCAGGACGGGATCATGGGCCCCGAGCTCATGGACAACATGCGTGCCCAGGCCGAGCGCTTCGGTGCCGAGCTCGTCCCTGACGACGTCGTCTCCGTGGACCTCACCGGAGACATCAAGACGGTCACCGACACGGCCGGCACGGTCCACCGTGCCAAGGCCGTCATCGTCACGACCGGCTCCCAGCACCGCAAGCTCGGTCTGCCCAACGAGGACGCCCTCTCCGGACGCGGCGTCTCCTGGTGCGCCACCTGCGACGGGTTCTTCTTCAAGGACCAGGACATCGCCGTGGTGGGCGGCGGCGACACCGCGATGGAGGAGGCGACCTTCCTCTCCCGCTTCGCCAAGTCGGTCACCATCGTCCACCGCCGGGACACGCTGCGTGCCTCCAAGGCCATGCAGGAGCGCGCCTTCGCCGACCCGAAGATCAAGTTCGCCTGGGACAGCGAGGTCGCCGAGGTCCACGGCGAGCAGAAGCTGTCCGGCCTGACCCTTCGGAACACCAAGACCGGCGAGACCTCCGAGCTCGCGGTGACCGGCCTGTTCATCGCGGTGGGCCACGACCCGCGCACCGAGCTCTTCAAGGGCCAGCTCGACCTCGACGAAGAGGGTTACCTCAAGGTCGAGGCCCCCTCGACCCGCACCAACCTCACCGGTGTCTTCGGTGCCGGTGACGTCGTCGACCACACCTACCGGCAGGCCATCACCGCTGCCGGCACGGGCTGCTCGGCCGCTCTCGACGCCGAGCGCTTCCTTGCCGCGCTCGCCGACGACGAGAAGGCCGCCGCGGCCGCCGTCTGATCCACGCCTCTCACCCCACACCCCGAGAAGTTAAGGAGGTCGCCGTGGCCGGCGCCCTGAAGAACGTGACCGACGACTCCTTCGACGAGGTCGTCCTGAAGAGCGAGAAGCCCGTACTGGTGGACTTCTGGGCCGCCTGGTGCGGTCCGTGCCGTCAGATCGCCCCCTCCCTGGAGGCCATCGCCGCCGAGCACGGCGAGCAGATCGAGGTCGTCAAGCTCAACATCGACGAGAACCCGGCCACGGCTGCCAAGTACGGCGTCAT
This sequence comes from Streptomyces sp. sk2.1, assembly GCF_008120935.1. Classification (GTDB taxonomy): domain Bacteria; phylum Actinomycetota; class Actinomycetes; order Streptomycetales; family Streptomycetaceae; genus Streptomyces. The sequence continues at coordinate 152,518 of NZ_RDBO01000055.1, read as the reverse complement.
GTCCATCCCGACCCTGAACGTCTACCGGGGCGGCGAGGTCGCCAAGACCATCGTCGGCGCCAAGCCGAAGGCCGCGATCCTCCGCGACCTCGAAGACTTCATCGGCGCGTAGCACCGCAGCACGATGTTTCACGTGAAACGGGTCCGTCCCTCGGGGACGGACCCGTTTCGCTTTTCCATGGGCACGTGGATCACAGCGGTCTGAGGGCAGGTTCCTTCTGCACCGCGCCCAGCAACCGGTCCAGCGCCAGCTCGACGTCTTCCTTCCAGGAAAGCGTCGTCCGCAGCTCCAGCCGCAGCCGGGGATGGACCGGATGCGGTCGTACGGTCTTGAAGCCGACCGCCAGCAGATGATCCGCGGGGAGCACACAGGCAGGCTCTTTCCAGCGGGCGTCGCCGAACGCTTCGATCGCCTTGAACCCCCGTCGCAGCAGATCCTTGGCGACGGTCTGCACCATGACCCGGCCGAGCCCCTGCCCCTGATAGCCGGGCACGATCCAGGAAGTCATCAGCTGCACGGCATCGGGGGAGACCGGACTGGTGGGAAACGCCGTCGACCTCGGCACATAGGCCGGTGGCGCGTAGAGGACGAAGCCCACCGGCACATCATCGACGTAGACCACACGGCCGCACGATCCCCACTCCAGGAGAACAGCCGAGATCCACGCCTCCTTCTCCAGCGCAGGTGTCCCCGCCCTCAGCGCGGCTTCCCCGCTGACGGGATCGAGCTCCCAGAAAACGCACGATCGGCAGCGCCCTGGGATATCGGAAAGGTTGTCCAATGTGAGCGGTACGAACCGACGCCCCATGAAGGCTGTTCCTCGCTTCCTTCACTCGTCGCATCGCGTACGACGGTCAGTGCACCCCGTTCGAGAAGCAGGCCACCGGCAAAGCCCTCGCAGGTTCCCGGGCCCGGTTCCACCGTCATCGATCGACTGCGGCTCACTGGTCGCATGGCCCTCTCCACCGAGGCGGCTCAAGCCGGATGTGCCATACCGGAACGCATCGTATCCACCCGAAGATGAAGCCGACACCGGGAGAAAGCAAAGGGCGGGCTGTGTTCCGGCAACCACCGGAAGCACAACCCGCCCACCATCCCGTCGGTCCGGGATCAGTCCTCGTCGTCCTTTGCGGATTCCTCGGAGGACGTCCGGTCCAGCACGCGCTCCTCGCCCGGTGCCAGGCTGCTGAGGATCCGGTCGAGATCCTCCATCGAGGCGAACTCGACGACGATCTTTCCCTTCTTCTGCCCGAGGTCGACCTTCACCCTGGTCTCGAAGCGATCCGACAGCCGGGAGGCGAGATCGGACAGCGCGGGCGAGACCCGGCCGCCGGCCCGCGGCCCCTTGGGCTTGGCGGAGCTCGTGGGGTTGGAACCCATGAGAGTCACGATCTCTTCGACCGCACGCACCGACAGCCCCTCGGCCACGATGCGGTGGGCGAGCCTGTCCTGCTCATCCGAGTCCTCCACGGACAGCAGCGCCCGTGCGTGGCCCGCCGACAGCACCCCGGCCGCGACCCTCCGCTGTACCGGAGCCGACAGCCTCAGCAGACGCAGCGTGTTCGACACCTGCGGGCGCGAGCGCCCGATCCGGTCGGCCAACTGGTCATGCGTGCACTTGAAGTCCTTGAGCAGCTGGTCGTACGCGGCTGCCTCCTCCAGCGGGTTCAGCTGGGCCCGGTGGAGGTTCTCCAGGAGCGCGTCCAGGAGAAGCTTCTCGTCCTCCGTGGCCCGGACGATGGCCGGGATCCGCTCCAGACCCGCCTCTCGGCAGGCCCTCCAGCGCCGCTCACCCATGATGAGCTCAAAGCGCTCCGGCCCCACCTTCCGCACCACGACGGGCTGGAGCAGGCCCACCTCCTTGATGGAGGTCACCAGCTCCGCGAGTGCGTCCTCGTCGAACACCTCACGGGGCTGACGAGGGTTCGGGGTGATCGAGTCGAGGGGTACCTCGGCGAAGTACGCCCCGGAAACCGTTGCCGGCCCGGGGGCCACATCGTTCTCCAGGACCGGCGCGCTCGGCTCCGGCACCACCGGAGTGTTCGCGAGGGTGGCCACCTTCGCCGCAGCCACTCCTCGATCCGCCGTCATCACGGGCCCCGCCCCGGAGGAGGCCGAGCCCATCCCTGTGGACGGCACCTGCTTCTCCTGCGGAGCGGCGGGGATCAGAGCACCCAGCCCACGCCCCAACCCTCTTCGACGCTCGCTCACTGAATACCCTCCGAAATGCTCTGCTGGCTGTTCCCAGTGCCCGCGTGGGCGTGCTGGGCCTCGTACTGGACCCCGACACCCCGCAGGGCGATCTCACGCGCTGCTTCGAGGTACGACAACGACCCGCTGGAACCCGGGTCGTAGGTCAGAACCGTCTGCCCATAGCTCGGCGCCTCCGAGATCCTCACCGATCGCGGAATGCTCGTCCGCAGCACCTCCTTGCCGAAGTGCGTGCGCACCTCCTCCGCAACCTGCGACGCGAGCCTGGTCCTGCCGTCGTACATGGTGAGCAGGATCGTCGACACATGAAGATCGGGGTTGAGGTGCCCTCGCACCAGATCCACGTTGCGCAGCAGCTGCCCCAGTCCTTCAAGCGCGTAGTACTCGCATTGGATGGGGATCAGCACCTCTGCACCGGCGACCATGGCGTTGACCGTCAGCAGGCCGAGCGAGGGCGGGCAGTCGATGAGGATGTAGTCCAGCGGCTGCTCGTACGCCTGGAGCGCCCGCTGCAACCGGCTCTCCCGTGCCACCAGCGACACCAGCTCGATCTCCGCACCGGCGAGATCGATGGTGGCGGGGGCACAGAAGAGACCTTCGACGTCCCGAACGGGCTGGACCACTTCGGAAAGTGGCCTGCTGTCCACCAGGACGTCATAGATGGAGGGGACTTCGGCATGGTGATCGATGCCCAGAGCCGTGGAGGCGTTCCCCTGCGGGTCGAGGTCGACCACCAGAACGCGCGCGCCGTGGAGCGCGAGCGAGGCGGCAAGGTTGACCGTCGTGGTGGTCTTGCCCACCCCGCCCTTCTGGTTGGCCACCACCATGACGCGCGTACGGTCAGGCCGGGGCATGCCCTCGCCGGCGCGGCCGAGGGCCTCGACCGCCAGCTGGGCCGCACGACCGATGGGTGTGTCGTCCATCGGCGGTGGTGTTTCACGTGAAACACCCTCCCCCGCCGATTCGGTTCGGGGACCGGGGACCGGATCGGTCATCGGTCCCGCGAAGTTGGCGTCGGACCGCAAGGATTCACTCTCCTCGACTTCAGGCTCGCAATGAACAGAGCCTGCCATGCTTTCGGGGTCGTGAACCAGCGAGGTCGGTTCTTCTGTGGATGATTCCTCTTCTGTGGACAACTCCGTAGCCCTCACGGGCTTGCGATGCCGTGGCGCGGCAGCCGCACGACCGCGCCTGATGAACTCCTGCAGCAGAGAGCGACGTTTCACGTGAAACACGATGCCCCTGCGGCCCAGCCGCAGGGGCACGACACTCCGCATGGTCACGTATGGCCACATGCCGAGAGAACCATCATTAAGTGGTAGTAATCGCCCATTACGGCTGACCTCGCCGCATGGTCGGAGTCGTCAGCGACGACGTCGCGTGCGGCTCGTCCGCGCGGCCTTGGCCCTCTTTGCGGCGAACCTCACACCGCCGGGGCTCTCCCCGACCACCACACGCACCACCGTCGACATCGGGTCGACCACCCCCTCGCCGACGTGCAGCACCTCGGTCTCCTCCACACCGAGCTTGCTCAGGGCCGCACGTGCCCCGGCGATCTCCTCCTCGGCGGTGTCCCCCTTCAGCGCCAGCATCTCGCCGTACGGGCGCAGCAGCGGCACACCCCAGCCGGCCAGCCGGTCCAGCGGGGCCACCGCGCGGGCCGTCACCACGTGAACCGGCTGCAGCGTCCCCAGGACCTCCTCGGCTCGGCCGCGCACGACCGTCACATGGTCCAGGCCCAGCAGCTCGACGACTTCCTGGAGGAAATTCGTCCGCCGGAGCAGAGGTTCCAGCAAGGTGATCTTGAGGTCCGGTCGCACCAGCGCCAGCGGAATGCCCGGAAGCCCCGCACCCGAGCCCACGTCGCAGACGGTGACTCCCTCGGGGACGACCTCGGAGAGCACCGCGCAGTTCAGCAGGTGCCGCTCCCACAGCCTGGGGACCTCGCGCGGCCCGATCAGCCCCCGCTTCACTCCGGCGTCCGCCAGCAGTTCCGCGTACCGAACAGCTTCCGGGAAGAACTCGCCGAAAACCGCGCGCGCCTCTTCCGGCGCCTCGGGAAGCTCTACTTCCGCCGTCACGGGAACCGTCCTTCCTTACCGCACTACCGCACTGTGGGTGGCTGACTATCAGGCTGACAAAGATCGGCCCCGCCTGCGAACAGACGGGGCCGGTGGAGCAAAGGGGCCGGTCAGGCCGGGAGAACGACGACGAAGCGCTGCGGCTCCTCGCCCTCGGACTCGCTGCGCAGACCGGCGGCCGCGACCGCGTCGTGCACGACCTTGCGCTCGAACGGAGTCATCGGGTCCAGCTTCACCGGCTCGCCGGTGCTCTTGACCTCATCCGCGGCCTTGGCGCCCAGCTCGGCGAGCTCCGCCCGCTTCTTGGCCCGGAAGCCCGCGATGTCCAGCATCAGCCGGCTGCGGTCCCCGGTCTCCCGGTGCACGGCGAGTCGCGTCAGCTCCTGGAGCGCCTCCAGCACCTCACCGTCGCGGCCCACGAGCTTCTGCAGTTCACGTGCCGAGTCGCTGATGATCGAGACCGCGGCCCGGTCCGCCTCGACGTCCATGTCGATGTCGCCGTCGAGATCGGCGATGTCGAGCAGGCCCTCGAGGTAGTCCGCTGCGATCTCGCCCTCCTGCTCGAGGCGGGTCAAGGTGTCGCTGCCCTCAGCGGCCGTGGAGGTGGTGCCTTCCGTCACGGATGGACTCCTTCTTACTTCTTGGACGGGTGCTTGGGCCGCTGCGGACCCTTGCGCTGCCCGGACTTGGCTTGGCGTGAGGAGCCGGACGCAGGCTTGCCCGCCGGCTTGGGCTTCTCGTCCTGCGGGGCCTTCCCCTTCTGCAGGGAAGTCTTGGAGTCCGACTCGGTGGAATCGGCGCCCTTGGCCGCCGTGCCACCGGTCTGACGCTGGGCCTTGGTCTGGCGCTTGGGCTGCTGACGACGCTGCGCGGCCGTGCCCTCGGCATCGGCATCGGACGTCTCGCCCTTGATGACCGTGCCGTCCTCCTGGGCGACGAGCCCCAGCTTGGCGAGCCCCGTGATGAACTTCCGCTCGATGTCGTTGCGGTCCGGGCCCTTGGCCACGATCCGCTTGACGGTGTTGCGACGGGTCCTTCCGCGGACCTCGCCGTGCGTGGTGACGCTCTTCAGCAGACGTCCCAGGTACTGGTCCTGCGCCTTGCTGCCCGGGGTCGGGTTCTGGTTGATCACGTACATCTGCTGACCCATGGTCCAGACGTTGGTGGTCAGCCAGTAGACGAGGACACCGACGGGGAAGTTGATGCCCATCACGGCGAAGATCACCGGGAAGATGTACATCAGCATCTTCTGCTGCTGCATGTACGGCGTCTTGACCGTCAGGTCGACGTTCTTCGTCATCAGCTGGCGCTGGGTGAAGAACTGCGAGGCCGACATCAGCACGATCATGACCGCGGTGACGACCCTGACATCGGTCAGCGAGGCGCCGAGAGCCTGGACCTTCTCCTCGCTGTCCATGAACTTGGCGGCGAGCGGGGCACCGAAGATGTGGGCCTGACGGGCGCTGTCGAGCAGCGACTGGTCGATCACGCCGATCTTCTTGTTCGAGGCGATCGACGAGAGCACGTGGTACAGGGCGAAGAAGAACGGCGACTGCGCCAGGATGGGAAGGCACGAGGAGAGCGGGTTGGTACCCGTCTCCTTGTACAGCTTCATCATCTCTTCGGACTGACGCTGCTTGTCGCTCTTGTAGCGCTCCTGGATCGCCTTCATCTTCGGCTGGAGCACCTGCATGTTGCGGGTCGACTTGATCTGCTTGACGAAAAGCGGGATCAGGCAGATCCGGATCAACACCACCAGGGACACGATGGACAGGCCCCAGGCCCACCCGGTGTCGTCACCGAAGATCGCCCCGTACAACTTGTGGAACTGGACGATGACCCATGAGACGGGCCAGGTGATGAAGCTGAACAGACTGGCAATCGTGTCCACTAATCAGGCTCCTTGAGCATTGGGCGAAGTCTCTGCGGCCGAGCTCCGGGATTCGGAAGCCGATTCCCGAGCAGGCACGTCAGCGGCGGAGTCCCCGCCCTTGCCACCGCGCATGGCATTACGCAGGAGCTCATGCCAACGCGGACGTTTGCGTGGTGGAACATGGTCCACGCCACCGGGTGACCACGGATTGCACCGCAGGATGCGCCAGGCCGTCAACGCAGTCCCCTTGATCGCCCCGTGCCGGTCGATCGACGTGTATCCATAGTGGGAACACGACGGGTAGTAGCGGCAGACAGGCCCGAGGAGTGGGCTGATCGTCCACTGGTACAGCTTGATGAGAGCCAGCAGCGGGTACTTCATCGCGCGCCCCCTCCCAGCAGCCGCTGGAGAGCGGCATCCAGGTCTCGGGCCAGCTGATCATGGTCGGCGTCGCCCGCTCCGGGCAGCGCCCGTACGACAACCAGGCTACCGGGGGGCAGCAGCGCGAGCCGATCGCGGACCAGATGGCGAAGCCTGCGCTTCACCGCTGTGCGTATCACCGCTCCACCCACTGCTTTGCTGACAACGAAACCCGCACGCGGCGGGGGAGCGTTCTCCCCAGTTGCGTGCGGGTCCGTTGAACCGCTGCGTAGGTGGACGACGAGAAGCGGGCGGCCTGCCCTGCGTCCTCGACGTACCGCGGTCGCGAAGTCCTCGCGCCGCCTCAGCCGATTCTCGGTAGGCAGCACGTCATGACCTGTTAAAGCGATCAGGCGGACAGGCTGGCGCGACCCTTGCTGCGGCGGGACGCGAGGATCGCGCGGCCGGCACGGGTGCGCATACGCAGCCGGAAGCCGTGGGTCTTCGCGCGACGACGGTTGTTCGGCTGGAAGGTGCGCTTGCTCACTCGGGGGCTCCAGAAATGACTCGTGTGTTGGCGGGACATCGCCTGGCTGTCACCGTGCGCCCACGAGAGACTCGCGTAAACGCTCTAGTGCACCGCTTCACGATCACAGATCGTGATCTTTGCCCATCGGAGGCAGGCGGCAGCAGCCATCGACAACTCGACCTGGTCACGGTACGCGCGGCTACGCCATCCGGTCAAACCGGCTCCTCGACACCCGCCACTGTGCACAGGCTGTGGACAACAACTTGAACGACGCGGGTCGCCCTGACTACCGTGGCTGGGCTCCGGTGCTTTTTCTTCCTGCCTGCCGGTCCTCACCCATCCCGAACCATCCCGTCCCGAGAACCACACATTCGTGGGACCAGCGAGAGAGCGTGCCCTGTGGCTGACGTACCTGCCGATCTTGCCGCAGTGTGGCCACGCGTGCTGGAACAACTCCTCGGGGATGGCCAGCAGGGCATCGAGCCGAAGGACAAGCAGTGGATCGAGCGCTGCCAGCCGCTCGCGCTGGTGGCCGACACGGCCCTGCTCGCCGTCCCCAATGAATGGGGCAAGCGCGTCCTGGAGGGCCGGCTCGCGCCACTCATCAGCGAGACGCTGAGCCGGGAGTGCGGCCGTCCGATCCGCATCGCGATCACCGTCGACGACTCCGCGGGCGAGCCCCCGAGCCCGCTTGCACCGCCGATGCACCAGCCCCCGCAGCCCCAGCAGCACCGCTACCCGGGCCAGCAGCACGACGAGCGGCAGCACGGCGACGCCTACGACGGATACGGGCACCGGCCCTCGGACGACGGCATGCCGACCGCGCGGCCGGCCTACCCCGAGTACCAGCAGCAGCGCCCCGAGCCCGGCGCCTGGCCGCGCACCCAGGAAGACCTCTCCTGGCAGCAGCCCCGGCTCGGCGGGTTCCAGGACCGCGAGGGCGCCGCGGAGCAGTGGCGCGAGCCGTACGGCGGCGGCCGTCCCCAGCAGCCGCAGCACGACTACCGTCCGCAGCCGCCCGAACGCCAGGGCTACGAGCCGCAGCGCCCCGAGCTGCCGGAGCCCCAGCCCCAGCACCGCCAGGGCGGCGCCGGCACCGGGCGTCCCGGCGGCGGGGGCCCGATGGGCTCCTCGCAGCCCGCCGCCACGCCCGGCCCCGGCGAACCGGCGGCCCGGCTGAACCCGAAGTACCTCTTCGACACCTTCGTCATCGGCGCGTCCAACCGGTTCGCGCACGCCGCCGCGGTCGCGGTCGCCGAGGCGCCCGCCAAGGCGTACAACCCGCTCTTCATCTACGGGGAGTCCGGGCTCGGCAAGACCCACCTGCTGCACGCCATCGGGCATTACGCCCGCAGCCTCTACCCGGGCACCCGGGTGCGGTACGTGAGCTCCGAGGAGTTCACCAACGAGTTCATCAACTCGATCCGCGACGGCAAGGGCGACACCTTCCGCAAGCGCTACCGCGACGTGGACATCCTGCTGGTCGACGACATCCAGTTCCTGGCGAGCAAGGAGTCGACGCAGGAGGAGTTCTTCCACACCTTCAACACGCTTCACAACGCCAACAAGCAGATCGTGCTCTCCTCGGACCGGCCGCCCAAGCAGCTGGTGACCCTGGAGGACCGGTTGCGCAACCGGTTCGAGTGGGGCCTGACCACCGACGTGCAGCCGCCGGAGCTGGAGACGCGGATCGCGATCCTCCGCAAGAAGGCGGTGCAGGAGCAGCTCAACGCCCCGCCGGAGGTACTGGAGTTCATCGCCTCCCGCATCTCCCGGAACATCCGGGAGCTGGAGGGGGCGCTGATCCGGGTCACGGCCTTCGCCAGCCTCAACCGCCAGCCGGTGGACCTCGGGCTGACCGAGCACGTGCTGAAGGACCTGATCCCGGGCGGCGAGGACTCGGCGCCGGAGATCACGGCGACGGCCATCATGGCGGCGACCGCGGACTACTTCGGCCTGACGGTGGACGACCTCTGCGGAACGTCGCGCAGCCGGGTGCTGGTGACGGCGCGCCAGATCGCCATGTACCTCTGCCGGGAGCTCACCGACCTCTCACTGCCCAAGATCGGCGCGCAGTTCGGCGGCCGCGACCACACGACGGTCATGCACGCGGACCGGAAGATCCGCGCGCTGATGGCGGAGCGGCGTTCCATCTACAACCAGGTCACCGAGCTCACCAACCGCATCAAGAACGGCTGACGGACCAGGCGCGCGTCCGGACGCGCCCGGACGCGGAGCACCGGCGCGGGCGGCCATACCCACGGCGTCCCCGCGTCCCCGTGCCTCGCGCACCGTCTTCCCCGTCCCCCGTGCTCCGTACGCGTCATGAAGGCGCCTGAGGACCCCTCAGCAGGGTCTCCCGGGCGCCTTCGTGCGTTCCGTCCCCGGCCCGCTCACGGCCGGCCGCGCCCGCACGTCCCCCGCCCCGGTCCGCGCCCCGTCCGGACCGCCCGCCCCGGCCGTCCCGGATGCTCCGGTGTCTTCGCCCAGAACCGTTCTGCGCCGGGCCGGAAGGGGCCGGAATCGCCTGTGGAACCCCCGCAGGACCGCCTCCGCGACCGCTCCGGACCCCTGCTCGGACCCTTCTTCGGGGCTCCGGCGGCACCTCGGTGTTCGAATACCTGCCGCCGACCTGCTGTTCTCCACAGATCTGGGCAGTTTTTTCCCTCCACAGCCTGGGGATCCGGAAGTTGTCCATATTGCTTCCACAGGGGCGACTACCGATACTCCATCAGGCCAGGTCAAGGCCCTGGGGATTTGTGGCCAACAACCATCCACAGCCTGTGGACAAAATATTCGTCCACAGGTCGCCGATGATGTTGTCCACCGGTGGCCCACAGACGCGGCCTCGTTGTCCCCAACTTTCTCGAGCTTCTCCACACCTCTGTCCACTGTTCGGCAACACGACACCGCTCGTCACCGCGCCGAGTGAAAGGCGTCACACCAAGAGGGTCGGTTGGGCTGTGGGGAACCTGGGTAAAGCTGGGGACAGCCCTGGGGAGAAAGTGCCCTGCCCTGTGCATCGGGTGTGCAGAACTTTCGGGCGTCCACAGAAGCACCGTGTTGTCCACCGGTGCCGCCCACAGGGGCAGTGGACAAAAAACTGGGCCTGACCTGCGGCAACGACGTTATCCACGGTTTCCACAGGCCCTACTACTACTGCCGACTAGAGTTAGCTCGGGATTCGCTTCGAAGTGGGGCCTGTGCACAACTCGGGGCCGGAGCGCTCCGAGCCCCTTGTCGCGACTTGACCCCGAGCAGCACCGAGTGTCGGTGCCGTACGTCAGACTGGTTCCCGGCGTCCTCCCTCCCCAGTCGGCGGGAGACCCGATCCAGACGACGAAGGCCAGCAGGGCGAGCGAGCAACAGCAGGAGGCGGTTCCGGTGAAGATCCGGGTGGAGCGCGATGTACTCGCGGAGGCTGTGGCCTGGGTGGCCCGTAGCCTCCCGGCCCGTCCGCCGGCGCCCGTTCTCGCGGGCCTTCTGCTGAAGGCCGAGGACGGCGCCCTCAGCTTCTCCAGCTTCGACTACGAGGTGTCGGCCCGGGTCTCGGTGGACGCCGAGGTCGAGGAGGACGGCACGGTGCTCGTCTCCGGCCGACTGCTCGCCGACATCTGCCGCGCCCTCCCCAACCGTCCGGTGGAGATTTCCACAGACGGTGTACGGGCGACCGTGGTCTGCGGCTCCTCGCGGTTCACCCTCCACACCCTTCCTGTGGAGGAGTACCCGGCGCTGCCGGAGATGCCGACCGCCACGGGCACCGTTCCCGGTGAGGTCTTCGCCTCCGCCGCCGCCCAGGTCGCCATCGCCGCCGGCCGCGACGACACGCTGCCGGTGCTGACCGGTGTGCGCATCGAGATCGAGGGCGACACCGTCACCCTGGCCTCCACCGACCGCTACCGCTTCGCGGTCCGCGAGTTCCTCTGGAAGCCGGAGAACCCGGACGCCTCGGCCGTCGCCCTGGTGCCCGCCAAGACGCTGCTGGACACCGCCAAGGCCCTGACCAGCGGTGACACGGTGACGCTGGCGCTGTCCGGCTCGGGTGCCGGTGAGGGCCTGATCGGTTTCGAGGGCGCGGGCCGGCGGACGACCACGCGACTGCTCGAAGGCGACCTGCCGAAGTACCGCACGCTGTTCCCCACCGAGTTCAACTCGGTCGCGGTCATCGAGACCGCCCCGTTCGTCGAGGCCGTCAAGCGTGTGGCCCTCGTCGCCGAGCGGAACACCCCGGTGCGGCTCAGCTTCGAGCAGGGCGTGCTGATCCTGGAGGCGGGTTCCAGCGACGACGCACAGGCTGTGGAGCGGGTCGACGCGGTCCTGGAGGGCGACGACATCTCGATCGCCTTCAACCCGACCTTCCTGCTGGACGGGCTCAGCGCCATCGACTCCCCGGTCGCCCAGCTCTCCTTCACGACGTCCACGAAGCCCGCGCTGCTCAGCGGTCGTCCGGCCGTGGACGCCGAGGCGGACGAGGCCTACAAGTACCTGATCATGCCGGTCCGCCTCTCCGGCTGACCTCGCGGCCGGGCCCCGGACGGGGCCTGTCGAAACAGTCCCGACGGGCCCGCTCGGTGCCGGGCGTGCCCGTCGGTCCGTCCGGCGGTCCGTCCCCGGCCGGGCGTAGGCTCGGCCCTGGGTACGAATCGGCACAACGCTTAAGGAATCTCTGATGGAGCTCGGTCTCGTCGGCCTCGGCAAGATGGGCGGCAACATGCGCGAGCGCATCCGCCGCGCAGGCCACACCGTCATCGGTTACGACCGCAACCCGGACGTCTCCGATGTCCAGAGTCTCGAAGAGCTCGTGGGCAAGCTGAAGGGCCCCCGGGTCGTCTGGGTGATGGTTCCGGCCGGAGCCCCGACCCAGGCCACCATCGACGAGCTGGCCGGTCTCCTGTCGCCCGGCGACATCGTCGTGGACGGCGGGAACTCCCGCTGGACCGACGACGAGAAGCACGCCGTCGAGCTGGGTATCAAGGGCATCGGCTTCGTGGACTGCGGAGTCTCCGGCGGTGTCTGGGGCCTGGAGAACGGCTACGCGCTCATGTACGGCGGCGACGCCGAGAACGTGGCGAAGGTCCAGCCGATCTTCGACGCGCTGAAGCCCGAGGGCGACTTCGGTTCCGTCCACGCGGGCAAGGTCGGCGCCGGCCACTTCGCGAAGATGGTCCACAACGGCATCGAGTACGCCATGATGCAGGCCTACGCCGAGGGCTGGGAGCTCCTGGAGAAGGTCGACTCCGTCACCGACGTGCGCGAGGTCTTCCGGTCCTGGCAGGAGGGCACGGTCATCCGTTCCTGGCTGCTCGACCTGGCGGTCAACGCGCTGGACGACGACGAGCACCTGGACAAGCTCCGCGGCTACGCCGCCGACTCCGGCGAGGGCCGGTGGACGGTGGAGGCCGCGATCGACAACGCGGTGCCGCTGCCCGCGATCACGGCGTCGCTCTTCGCGCGGTTCGCCTCGCGCCAGGAGGACTCCCCGCAGATGAAGATGATCGCCGCGCTGCGCAACCAGTTCGGCGGCCACGCGGTCGAGAGCAAGAAGTAGCCGCACGGGAAGCGGCCGGACCTGGCGTCCGGCCCCTCCACGAAGCACGGAGCAGGAAGCCGGAAAGGTCGGCGTACACCATGCATGTCACGCATCTCTCGCTGGCCGATTTCCGCTCGTACGCCCGGGTCGAGGTGCCTCTCGACCCGGGCGTCACCGTGTTCGTGGGGGCCAACGGCCAGGGCAAGACGAACCTGGTCGAGGCGGTCGGCTATCTCGCGACGCTCGGCAGCCACCGGGTCTCCTCCGACGCCCCGCTGGTGCGGATGGGCGCGGAGCGGGCCGTCATACGGGCCGCCGTGACCCAGGGAGAGCGTTCCCAGCTGATCGAGCTGGAGCTCAATCCCGGCCGGGCCAATCGGGCCCGCATCAATAGATCGTCGCAGGTCAGACCGCGTGATGTGCTGGGGATCGTGCGGTCGGTGCTGTTCGCGCCGGAGGATCTGGCGCTGGTCAAGGGCGACCCCGGGGAGCGCCGGCGCTTCCTCGACGAGCTGATCACGGCGCGTTCGCCGCGGATGGCCGGGGTGCGTTCGGACTACGAACGGGTGCTCAAGCAGCGCAACACCCTGCTGAAGTCGGCGGCGATGGCACGTCGGCACGGTGGCCGGTCGATGGACCTGTCCACGCTGGACGTGTGGGACCAGCATCTGGGCCGGGTGGGCGCGGAGCTGCTGGCGCAGCGGCTGGATCTGATCGCCATCCTGCAGCCGCTGACGGACAAGGCGTACGGGGACGTCGCACCGGGCGGCGGCCCGGTGGCGCTGGAGTACCGCAGTTCGGTCGGGGCGGACGTGGGGGCGGCCCGGGGCCGCGAGGAGCTGTACGAGCGGCTGATCGCCGCCCTGGCGGACGTGCGCAAGCAGGAGATCGAGCGGGGCGTGACGCTGGTCGGTCCGCATCGCGACGACGTGCTGCTGGGGCTGCGGGGGATGCCGGCCAAGGGGTACGCGAGCCACGGCGAGTCCTGGTCGTACGCGCTGGCGCTGCGGCTGGCCTCGTACGAGCTGCTGCGCGGCGAGGGCAACGAGCCGGTGCTGGTGCTCGACGACGTCTTCGCGGAGCTGGACGCACGGCGCCGCGAGCGGCTGGCCGAGCTGGTGGCCCCGGGCGAGCAGGTGCTGGTGACGGCCGCGGTGGACGACGACGTCCCGGGGGTGCTGACGGGGGCGCGGTACGCGGTGTCCGCGGGGGCGGTGGAGCGGCTGTGAGCGGTTTCGGCGAGATGGCGGGCGCGGCCGGGGAGCCGGCGCGGGAGCACCCCGGCAAGAAGAGCGTGCCGGAGCCGTCGGGGGTCGATCTGGCGCGGGTGGCGCTGCGCGCGGCGAAGGAGCAGGCGCGGGCGCGGGGCGCGGCGGCGCAGCAGAGGAAACAGGCCAGGCGGGGCGGCGGCCTGCGGTYGGGGGCGCGGGCGGACGGGCGCGATCCGCTGCCGCTGGGCGCGGCGATCAACCGGCTGATCACCGAGCGCGGCTGGGAGACGCCTGCCGCGGTGGGCGGGGTGATGGGGCGCTGGCCGCAGATCGTCGGTGAGGATCTGGCCAAACACTGCGTGCCGTTGCGGTACGACGAGGAGCCGGACGAGCGGGTGCTCACGGTGCAGTGCGATTCGACGGCGTGGGCGACGCAGCTGCGGTTGCTGGCGCCCCAGCTGGTGGCCCGGCTGAACGCGGATCTGGGGCACGGCACGGTCCGGATGATCAAGGTGCTGGGGCCCGGCGGTCCGCAGCGCAGGTTCGGTCCGCTGCGCGCGCCGGGGAGTACGGGACCGGGCGACACCTACGGCTGACCTGCGCTTTTCCCTGCCTCAGGGGTCTTCGAGGCATGCCCCGTGCTCTTCTGGGGGCGCTGTTTCCGGTATCGGGGCGGGGCCGTCGTGTCCTTGTGCGGCCCGGGTGGGACGGGGTCCGCCGGACCGGGGTCGGGGGTGTGCGGAGGTCGGATCCGGGTGGGAGGAATGGGGCGTCCCTCACGGTAGCGGGAGGTTGACAGGCCGAAGCGCTCAAGGCCCGCGTGAGCCGCTTGAGGCACCATCCTGAATATGGGGAGTCGTCAGCCGCTCGTTGAGGGCGGCACATGCGGACTCAGGTACCCGCAAACCCCCATTCATGTCAGCGCTACCGGTAGACTGGTGAACAATCCCGCATCCTTGCGGGAGTCGTCGATTACAAGCCGAACGACGCAGCCGCTCCCGTTTGCCCGGAGAACGGCCTGTGCTGTGCCAGAAAGGGCGCTTCGTGGCCGATTCCGGCAACCCCAACGAGAACATTCCGTCCGCACCCGGCGAGGACGCCGAGGACGCCGCCATGGGCGAGACCTCGGGCACCGGCGAGGCGTCCGCCTCGTACGACGCCAGTGCGATCACTGTCCTGGAGGGCCTGGACGCGGTCCGCAAGCGACCCGGCATGTACATCGGCTCGACCGGTGAGCGCGGCCTCCACCACCTCGTGTACGAGGTCGTCGACAACTCGGTCGACGAGGCCCTGGCCGGGCACGCGGACACGATCGACGTCACGATCCTCGCCGACGGCGGGGTCCGCGTGATCGACAACGGCCGCGGCATCCCGGTCGGCATCGTGCCGTCGGAGAAGAAGCCCGCCGTCGAGGTCGTGCTGACGGTGCTGCACGCCGGCGGCAAGTTCGGAGGGGGCGGCTACGCGGTCTCCGGCGGTCTGCACGGCGTCGGCGTCTCCGTCGTCAACGCCCTGTCCACGCGGGTGGCCGTCGAGGTCAGGACGGACGGCTACCGCTGGACGCAGGACTACAAGCTCGGTGTGCCCACCGCCCCGCTGGCCCGCAACGAGGCCACCGAGGAGACGGGCACGTCCGTCACCTTCTGGGCCGACGGGGACATCTTCGAGACGACCGAGTACTCCTTCGAGACCCTGTCGCGCCGCTTCCAGGAGATGGCGTTCCTCAACAAGGGCCTGACGATCAGGCTCACCGACGAGCGCGAGTCGGCGAAGGCGACACTGGGCGCGGACGTCGCCGAGGTGGCCGAGGGCGCCGAGGCGGAGCAGGTCCGCACGGTCACGTACCACTACGAGGGCGGCATCGTCGACTTCGTGAAGTACCTCAACTCCCGCAAGGGCGACGTCATTCACCAGTCGGTGATCGACATCGAGGCCGAGGACAAGGAGCGTCTGCTCTCGGCCGAGATCGCCATGCAGTGGAACACGCAGTACAGCGAGGGTGTCTACTCCTTCGCGAACACGATCCACACGCATGAGGGCGGTACCCACGAGGAGGGCTTCCGCGCCGCGCTGACCACGCTGGTCAACAAGTACGCGCGGGACAAGAAGCTGCTGCGCGAGAAGGACGACAACCTCACGGGCGACGACATCCGCGAGGGTCTGACGGCGATCATCTCGGTGAAGCTGGGCGAGCCGCAGTTCGAGGGGCAGACGAAGACCAAGCTGGGCAACACGGAGGCGAAGACCTTCGTCCAGAAGGTGGTCCACGAGCACCTCACGGACTGGTTCGACCGCAATCCGAACGAGGCCGCCGACATCGTCCGCAAGGGCATCGCGGCGGCCACCGCGCGTGTGGCGGCCCGCAAGGCACGCGACCTGACCCGCCGCAAGGGGCTGCTGGAGAGCGCCTCGCTGCCGGGCAAGCTGAGCGACTGCCAGTC
Organism: Streptomyces sp. sk2.1; assembly: GCF_008120935.1. Lineage (GTDB taxonomy): Bacteria > Actinomycetota > Actinomycetes > Streptomycetales > Streptomycetaceae > Streptomyces. The sequence continues at coordinate 136,281 of NZ_RDBO01000055.1, read as the reverse complement.
CAACGACCCGACGAAGTGCGAGATCTTCATCGTCGAGGGCGACTCCGCCGGTGGTTCGGCGAAGTCCGGCCGCAACCCGATGTACCAGGCGATCCTGCCGATCCGCGGCAAGATCCTGAACGTCGAGAAGGCCCGGGTCGACAAGATCCTGCAGAACACCGAGGTCCAGGCGCTGATCTCGGCCTTCGGCACCGGGGTCCACGAGGACTTCGACATCGAGAAGCTCCGCTATCACAAGATCATCCTGATGGCGGACGCCGACGTCGACGGTCAGCACATCAACACCCTGCTGCTGACGTTCCTCTTCCGCTTCATGCGTCCGCTGGTCGAGGCCGGGCACGTGTACCTCTCCCGCCCGCCGCTCTACAAGATCAAGTGGGGCCGGGACGACTTCGAGTACGCGTACTCGGACCGGGAGCGCGACGCCCTGGTCGAGCTGGGCAAGCAGAACGGCAAGCGGATCAAGGAAGACTCCATCCAGCGCTTCAAGGGCCTCGGCGAGATGAACGCCGAGGAGCTGCGCGTCACCACGATGGACGTCGACCACCGGGTGCTCGGCCAGGTCACGCTGGACGACGCGGCGCAGGCCGACGACCTCTTCTCGGTGCTGATGGGCGAGGACGTCGAGGCGCGGCGCTCGTTCATCCAGCGCAACGCCAAGGACGTCCGCTTCCTCGACATCTGAGTCGGCCGTACCAGCCAAGCCGCCGCTCGAAAGGACTTTGACCAGCAATGGCCGACGAGAACACCCCTGTGACACCTGAAGAGGAGCCCGCCGCCGGTGTGGGCATGCGTGTCGAGCCCGTGGGGCTCGAGACGGAGATGCAGCGCTCCTACCTCGACTACGCGATGTCCGTGATCGTCTCGCGTGCGCTGCCGGACGTGCGGGACGGCCTCAAGCCGGTCCACCGTCGGGTGCTGTACGCGATGTACGACGGCGGCTACCGGCCCGAGAAGGGCTTCTACAAGTGCGCCCGCGTCGTCGGCGACGTCATGGGCACGTACCACCCGCACGGCGACTCCTCGATCTACGACGCACTGGTGCGCCTGGCGCAGCCGTGGTCGATGCGGATGCCGCTGGTGGACTCCAACGGCAACTTCGGTTCCCCGGGCAACGACCCGGCCGCGGCCATGCGGTACACCGAGTGCAAGATGATGCCGCTGTCCATGGAGATGGTCCGGGACATCGACGAGGAGACCGTCGACTTCCAGGACAACTACGACGGCCGCAACCAGGAGCCGACGGTCCTGCCGGCGCGGTTCCCGAACCTGCTGGTCAACGGTTCCGCGGGCATCGCGGTCGGCATGGCGACCAACATCCCGCCGCACAACCTGCGCGAGGTCGCGGACGGCGCGCAGTGGTACCTGGAGCACCCGGACGCCTCGCAGGAGGAGCTCCTGGACGCGCTGATCGAGCGGATCAAGGGGCCGGACTTCCCGACCGGCGCGCTCGTCGTGGGCCGCAAGGGCATCGAGGAGGCGTACCGGACGGGCCGCGGCTCGATCACGATGCGCGCGGTGGTCGCGGTCGAGGAGGTCCAGAACCGGCAGTGCCTGGTCGTCACGGAGCTTCCGTACCAGACCAACCCGGACAACCTGGCGCAGAAGATCGCCGACCTGGTGAAGGACGGCAAGATCGGCGGGATCGCCGACGTCCGTGACGAGACCTCCTCGCGCACCGGCCAGCGACTGGTCGTCGTGCTGAAGCGGGACGCGGTCGCCAAGGTCGTCCTGAACAACCTGTACAAGCACACCGACCTCCAGACCAACTTCGGCGCCAACATGCTGGCGCTGGTCGACGGCGTGCCGCGCACCCTCTCGATCGACGCGTTCATCCGGCACTGGGTGACGCACCAGATCGAGGTCATCGTCCGGCGCACGCGCTTCCGGCTGCGCAAGGCGGAGGAGCGGGCGCACATCCTGCGCGGCCTGCTCAAGGCCCTGGACGCGATCGACGAGGTCATCGCGCTCATCCGCAGCAGCCAGACGGTCGAGGTGGCGCGCGAGGGCCTGATGGGCCTGCTGGAGATCGACGAGCTCCAGGCGAACGCGATCCTGGAGATGCAGCTGCGCCGGCTGGCCGCGCTGGAGCACCAGAAGATCACGGCGGAGCACGACGAGCTCCAGGCGAAGATCAACGAGTACAACGCGATCCTGGTGTCACCCGAGCGGCAGCGGCAGATCGTCAGCGAGGAACTGGCGGCGATCGTCGAGAAGTTCGGCGACGACCGGCGTTCCAAGCTGGTGCCCTTCGAGGGCGACATGTCCATCGAGGACCTGATCGCCGAGGAGGACATCGTCGTCACGATCACGCGTGGCGGCTACGTGAAGCGCACGAAGACGGACGACTACCGCTCGCAGAAGCGCGGCGGCAAGGGCGTGCGGGGCACGAAGCTCAAGGAAGACGACATCGTCGACCACTTCTTCGTGTCGACGACCCACCACTGGCTGCTGTTCTTCACCAACAAGGGCCGGGTCTACCGGGCGAAGGCCTACGAGCTGCCGGACGCCGGCCGGGACGCCCGCGGCCAGCACGTCGCCAACCTGCTGGCCTTCCAGCCGGACGAGCGGATCGCCCAGATCCTGGCGATCCGCGACTACGAGGCCGCGCCGTACCTGATCCTGGCCACGAAGGGCGGTCTGGTGAAGAAGACCGCGCTGAAGGACTACGACTCGCCCCGTTCCGGCGGTGTCATCGCCATCAACCTGCGGGAGACGGCGGACGGCGCCGAGGGCACGGCCGACGAGCTGATCGGCGCGGAGCTGGTCTCGGCCGAGGACGACCTGCTGCTCATCAGCAAGAAGGCCCAGTCGATCAGGTTCACTGCGACGGACGACGCGCTGCGCCCGATGGGCCGTGCGACCTCGGGTGTCAAGGGCATGAGTTTCCGCGAGGGCGACGAACTGCTCTCGATGAATGTTGTCCGGCCCGGTACGTTCGTGTTCACTGCCACCGACGGCGGGTACGCGAAGCGGACCCCCGTCGACGAGTACCGCGTCCAGGGCCGCGGCGGTCTGGGTATCAAGGCCGCCAAGATCGTGGAGGACCGTGGTTCGCTGGTCGGCGCGCTGGTGGTCGAGGAGTCGGACGAGATCCTCGCCATCACGCTCGGCGGTGGTGTGATTCGCACGCGAGTCAATGAAGTCAGGGAGACGGGCCGTGACACCATGGGCGTCCAACTGATCAACCTGGGCAAGCGGGATGCCGTCGTGGGCATCGCGCGCAATGCCGAAGCCGAGGCCGAAGAGGCCGACGAGGCCGAGGGGTCCGAGGACACCGGGGCCGCGACGGCGGAGGACGCCGAGGGCAATGTCGAAGGCACGTCGCCTTCGGCCGGGGAGCACGAGGAGTAGAGCGTGAGTGGAGCCACGGGCGCCGGTTCGGCCGCTTCCGGAGCGAACGGTGCCCGTGGCCCTGCCACGGACTCCCAAGGGGGCACTGTGACGGACACCCGGGGGCCTCAGCCCCAGTACGAGGGTTACGCGGCCGGGCCGTTGCCGGGCGAGCGCGCACCCGGGCCGGGGCAGGCGAGCGGGCCGTACCACCCGCCGCAGGCGTACCCCTCGCCCGCGGGCGGGACGCAGGGCGGCGCACGGGGCTCGGGAACCGCTCAGGCGGCCCGTCGGCCGCGTACGGGTGCGCGGACGACCCCGCGCACCCGCAAGGCACGGCTGCGGGTGGCCAAGGCCGACCCGTGGTCGGTGATGAAGGTCAGCTTCCTGCTGTCCATCGCGCTGGGCATCTGCACGGTGGTGGCGGCGGCGGTGCTGTGGATGGTGATGGACGCGATGGGCGTCTTCTCCACCGTGGGCGGCACGATCAGCGAGGCCACCGGTTCCAACGAGAGCAACGGTTTCGACCTCCAGTCGTTCCTGTCGCTGCCGAGGGTCCTGATCTTCACCTCGGTCATCGCGGTGATCGACGTGGTCCTGGCGACCGCGCTGGCGACGCTCGGGGCCTTCATCTACAACCTGTCGGCCGGTTTCGTGGGCGGTGTCGAGCTCACGCTGGCCGAGGACGAGTAGGGCGCGGGGTATCGATTTTGGGACTGGCCCCGACGTGCGCTAATCTTCAGATGTCAGCGCGCAGCGCGGCGGGGCTATAGCTCAGTTGGTTAGAGCGCATCCCTGATAAGGATGAGGCCACAGGTTCAAATCCTGTTAGCCCCACAGTGACAACACAAGGCCCGTATCTCTTCGGAGATACGGGCCTTGTGCGTTGTGTCGCGAGGCCGGTGCGACGTTTTCTGCCGGCCGACCGTGCGGGCAGGGGC
>NZ_RDBO01000055.1:29616-131907 GCF_008120935.1 Streptomyces sp. sk2.1 | reverse complement strand
CCCGGGAGCAGTTCGACCGGCCGATCGGCGGCTTCCAGCTCACCCAGGCCAAGCTCGCGGACATGGCCGTGGAACTGCACAAGGGCATCCCGGGAGCAGTTCGACCGGCCGATCGGCGGCTTCCAGCTCACCCAGGCCAAGCTCGCGGACATGGCCGTGGAACTGCACAAGGGCATCCTGCTCGCCCACCACCTGGGGCGGGCGGTCCCCGGAAGATCGCTTTCCCCGGGGCGCCAGTTGGGCCGCGGGGAGGTCACCGGTTGATATCGGTCGGTGTGTATAGTCGGGCGGCAGAAGTCCCCTACGTCAAGGAAAGACGAGGTCGCGCGGTGAAGAAGCTTCTCCTGGTCGCACTGGCCGCCATCGGCGGGCTCCTCGTGTACCGCCAGATCCAGGCGGATCGCGCCGAGCAGGATCTGTGGACGGAGGCGACTGACTCCGTGCCCGCAGGTTCGGGTGTGTGAGACAAGAACAGCCTGATTGCGGGCCCCGGTCGCTGAGCGGCCGGGGCTTCGTGCTGTTGCGGGACCGTGACGCCCGTGTTCTTGAGTTCACCCAAGCAAATCAATAAGTTGCTTGAGCAAAACAACTGGGTTTTCGGTCGAGGGGGCACGGGGTGGAGACACGGGACCGGTGGAGGGGGCGCCGTCGTCGCGGCGCGGTCGCGGGGGTGTGGACCGGGGCGGCGCTGCTCGCCCTGGGGACGGGGGTGCCGCCGGCCGCGGCCGCACCCGCGGGCGGCGCGTTCGCGGCCCCGGCGGCGTCCGGGGCCGACGGCCCGTCCGGCAGCCTGGTCATGGTCCTCGACTCGTCCGGCTCCATGGCGGACGACGACGGCACGGGGCGCACCCGGATGGAGAGCGCCCGCAAGGCCGTCGGCACCGTCGTCGACGGCCTCCCCGACGGATATCCGACCGGACTGCGGGTGTACGGCGCCGACCGGGCCCGCGGTTGTACGGACACCAGGCTCGTGCGGCCGGTGCGCGAACTCGACCGGGCGGCCGTGAAGCGGGCCGTGGCGGCCGTGCGGCCCAAGGGGGACACTCCCATCGGCCTGTCGCTGCAGAAGGCCGCCGAGGACCTTCCGGAGCCCTCGGGCGGGGCCGTCGGCACCCGCACGATCCTGCTGGTCTCCGACGGCGAGGACAACTGCGGTGCGCCGGAGCCCTGCGAGGTCGCCGAGCGGCTCGGCAAGGAGGGGGTCGGGCTGCGGATCGACACGGTGGGCTTCCAGGTGAGGGGCGCCGCCCGCGAACAGCTCGAATGCGTCGCGGCCGCGGGCAACGGCCGCTACTACGACGCCCCGGACGCGGCCGCCCTGGCCCGGCAGCTGCAACGGGCGGCGCAACTCTCCGCGGACGGCTACCGGTTGCGGGGCGAGCGGATCGAGGGGGCGGCGACCCGGGAGAAGGCGCCCGCCCTCGTGCCCGGGCAGTACCTGGACACCATCGGGCCGGGCGAGACCCGGTACTACGCGGCCGAGTTGGACGCCGTCTCGACGGCGGACTTCTCGGCGACGGCGGTGCCGCAGCCCGGAACGGCCGTCGACATGTTCGACGTGCTGCGCACCACCGTCGTGCACGACGCCGACGGCTTCTGCCAGTCGGAGAACGCGAACTTCCCGCGGCCGGACGAGGGCGCGACCCCGCTGACCTCGGCGGTGGCCCGTATCCCTTCGGAGAAGGGAGGGGGAACCTGCGACCGGGCCGGCCGGTACTGGCTGAAGGTCGAGCGGGAGACCAGGAACAACCCGGACGCCGCGCGCTGGCCGCTCGAAATCGTCCACGGGGTGGAGGCGCCGCTGCGGAAGGGGGTCACCCCCGCCCAGTCGCGGCCGGAGTACGGCGAGGGCGGCGAGGACGCCGTGCTGCCCACCGGCGAGCCCGAGGACGTGCGGGGCGGCACCGGCTTCAACGACGCGAGGAGGATCGGCCGAGGAGTGTGGCGCGACCGGATCCTTCCGGCGCAGACCCTCTGGTACAAGGTCCCGGTCGGCTGGGGCCAGCAGGTGCGCTACGACGTGGAGTTCGCGAACGAGCCCACGGTGGGGCGGATGGCCACCACGTACTCGTACGGGGCGAGCCGGCTGTTCACGCCCGCCCGGTTCCCGGTCTCCGGGGGCGGCGAGTTCAGCCCGACGACGCTGTACAGCGGGCGTCCCGCGGTGATCCGGATGGGAGGCGTGCCGGTCGCCTGGACCAATCGCTACGAGTACCCCTCCGCGGTCCGTCCCGTGCACATAGGGGGCGACTTCTACATCTCGGTGACGCTGGGGTCGCAGGCCGCGGAGATCGCGGAGAACCCGCAGATCGGGCTGGTGCTGCGGGTGTCGGTGCTCGGGGACGAGCTGGCCGGTCCCGAGCACAACGCACCCGTCGCGGCCAAGAAGCCGGACAAGGAGGGCAATTCGACCGGCGCCGGAGACAGCGGCGGTACGGGCGGGGCAGGATGGACCGGCATTGCGGCCGCTGTCGGGGCGGGCGCCGCGGTGGTGGTGGCCGTGGGGTTCGTGTTCGTGCGCGGGCGTCGCGGACGGGCCGCACGGACGACGAGGGGAAGCGCGTGATGAGGCAGCGCAACAGGGGCCGGGTGGCGCTGGCCGCGGTCGCGGCGATGTGCGCGGCGGCGGCGCTGCCGGGGCAGGCGTACGCGGCCGGGGAGGCCGGCGCGTACGCCTTCGACCCCGGGGCGAAGAAGATCGACGGTGCGGAGGTCAGCACCGAGGCCCCGGCGCTGACCTCCGGATTGGTGTACCGGAGCTCGATCAAGCCCGGTGAGAAGCTCTACTACCGCCTGAACCTCGACGCGAAGACGAACGCCTACGTCTCGGCGGTCGCGGTGCCCGAGGGCGGCGGCCAGGTCGCCTACGGGGACGGCATCACGGTCAGCATCCGGGACAGCGCGGACCTGCGGTGCAGCTCGGAGGACGCGCGGTTCGAGTCGGCGGAGTTCCCGCGTCCGATCGCGGCGTACGCCCACCGGCTCATGGAGAAGGGCAGCAGCACCTGCCAGGAGGCCGGGACGTACAACGTCCTGATCGAGCGGGAGAGCAAGGCGACGTCGACCCCCGACGCGTGGGAGCTGGAGCTGCGCTACGCGTCGGAGCCGCAGCTGAAGTCGGCCGGTTCGATGCCGACCGACGCGCCGGACGACTGGCCGTCGGCCTCCCCCGTGCCGCCCACCGCCGCCCCGCAGAAACGGTCGGGCGGCACCAGCTACTACGACGCGACCGGCCTGGACACCGGCGAGTGGCAGGAGAAGGACGGCATCCGGCCCGGGCAGACCCTCTTCTACCGGATTCCGGTGGACTGGGGGCAGCAGGTCTTCGCCACCGCCGACCTGAGCAACAACAACGCCTCGGACGAGTACGTCAGCAGCGCGCTCACGATGTCCCTGGACAACCCGGCGCACGGCCACGTCGACTCCGCGTCGCCGCTGTCGTACTCCGGGAAGCCCGCGTCCGTGTCGCTGGACCCGCTGCCCCCGGTGGCGTACGAGAACCGCTACGACTCGGACGGGAGCGTCGGCGCCATGCGGTTCGCCGGTTGGTACTACCTCTCGGTGACGCTCAACCCGAAGATCGCGAAGGCCTACGGCGACAAGGCGATTCCGCTGACCCTCAGGATCAAGGTCGAGGGGAAGGCCGAGGAGTCGCCCTACACCGGGGACGCCGGTCCCTTCTCGGTCACGCAGGACGACAGGGACATGGCGAGGGACGGCAAGAGCACTCCCCAGGCCGCCGACAGCGACCGGATGAAGCTGATCGGGGCGGCCGGGATCGGCACGGGGTCGGTGCTGGTGCTCGGGCTCGGCGTGTGGACGCTGCTGGCGCGGCGCCGCGCGACGGCCGTCCCGGCCGCCCCGGCCGGAGACGGGCAGTCGCCGTACGGGAGCCCGCCGCAGACCTGGTAGCCGGCCGTGTCCGACCCGGGCCGTCCCGCCCTCGGCGGGCAGGCCCGGGTCGGGCGAAGGGCCTCAGCTCCGGGTCAGCGCCCAGATGCCCACCGCGAAGCAGATCAACGCCACCACCAGGATCGGGACCGCCACCTTCAGGGGCGGTCCCGGCCGCTTCTGCGGGGCGTGCGCGGGCGCGGGTGCGGGCACTGCGGAGTGCGGGGAGGTGCCGGGCGCGGGGACCTGCGGCTGCCCGGCGGTGTACGCCCGGGTGGCCACCGGGTCGTGACGCACGGCGGACGTGGGGGCCTGCGAGAACTCCGACGCGGACGAGGCGTAGGAGGGAGTCGGGTGAGGCTGCTGGACCTGTTGAGGCTGCTGGACCTGCTGGGGCGGCGGTGTGGGCTGCTGCGGGGGCGGCGGGAGATGGAAGCTGCCCGTCTCCGACATCGAGACCGGGGGCTGGGCGTAGGACTGCCCGCTCACCGGCCCCTGCTGGGCGGACCGGCCGTCCTGCGGGCCCGGTATGCCCTGTGCGCCCTGCGGCCCCTGTGCGCCCTGCTGCTCCTGCGCGGGGGCGGTGACCGGTCCGGACGGGCCGAACCCCTCGGGCAGCGGCCCGAGTTGGTCGAAGACCTCGACGGGCTCGTCGTCGGGGTCGGGCTCGGGCAGCATCTCGACCGCGGCCGTCAGCGCCTTGCGCGCGCCCGTCGCGGTACGGAAGCGGGCCTGCGGGTCCGGCTGCAGCAGCCCTGCCAGGACCTGCCACAGCGGTTCGGGAATCCCTTCCGGGGCCCCCGGGGTGCCGTGCGCGGCGAAGTGCTCGACGAGTGCCTGGGCGTCGGGCTTCTTCCCCTGGAGCAGGTACAGCGCGACGAGCCCGACCGCGAACAGGTCCGCGGGGAAGTCGGGTTCCGCACCCATCATCTGCTCGGGGGCGAAGTAACCGGGCGTCCCCACCACGTAGTTGGTCTCGGTGAGCCGGGGCTCGCCCTTGCGCATGGAGATGCCGAAGTCGGACAGCCGCAGATGCGGGCGGCCGGTACCGGTCGCCTCCATCAGGATGTTGGCCGGTTTGATGTCCCGGTGCACGACGCCCTCCGCGTGCACCGTGGACAGCCCCGACAGCAGCTGGTCGAGGAGGGTGCAGACGAAACGGGGAGGCAACGGCCCGTAGTCGCCGATGACATGGGCCAGCGAACCGCCGCTCACCAGGTCCATGGTGAACAGGACCTTGTCGTCGTCGGCGGCCCAGCTGGCCGGGGCGAGCACGTGCGGGTGCTCGATCCGCAGCGCCTGTTCGCGCACGAAGCGCAGCAGTGTGTGCGCGTCGCTCTGCTGGAGGACCTTGGCCGCCACGTAACGGCGGCGCCGGTGGTCCCAGGCACGCCAGACGGCGCCGACCCCACCACGTCCGATCGGATCGATCAGTTCGTACCGACCGGCGAAGACCTCACCCATTGCGCTGTGCCCGCTCCCAGTTCCCGTTTCGGTCCCACGACGTCCGGTCCCACGACCGGTTCTTCGGAGGCATTGCCCGGCCCGATCCGGGCGGACGGTCCTAGCTCTGGTGCCCCTCGTAGTGCGCCACCGCGTCCGCGGTGCGCCCCGCGCCGTACACCCTGAGGAACTCTGCCAGTTCGGGATGGGTCGGGGCGAGGGAGTCGGCGGCGTCGATGATGTCGCCGGCCGCCGCGACCGATCGCAGCAGCGACTGGATCTCGCGGACCACGCGCCGGACGGTGGGGGCGCCGCCGGTGTGGGAGGTCTGGCCCGTGCTGGTGAGGACGGAGCCGCCCTGGGACTTCTTGATCTCCTCCATGCGGTCGGTGGCCTCGCCCGCGCTGACGCTGCCGTCCGCGACCTGGCCGGCCAGCTCCTGGAGCGCCTGGACGCGCTGGACGACCGCGGGGTTGCCGATCTTCGCCCGCTGGCCGCTCATCAGCTGGGAGAGCATGGGGGCGGACAGCCCGAGGACGGCGGCGAGCCGGGCCTGGTTCAGACCGAGGTCGTCTATCAGCCGGCGGAAGAGTGCGCCGAGGGGCTCCCCGTACCAACTGCGCTGAAGTTCCCTGGCTCTTGCGGTGGCCTCTTGCTGCGCTGCGTCCATGGCGTCTCCCCTTCGCTGCGGCTTCGCTGCTGCGAACCTCGTCGAGCATCTTACGGAGAGTGGTCGCCGACCGGGAGTCCCTATCCTTTTGCAGGAATGCGGGGGGTACCCGGTACTGTGGTTCTGCGGCGGTGGCCAGGATGCCGGAGCGTCCGGTGCTGTCCTTTTTCGGGGCCTTAGCTCAGTTGGTAGAGCGCTGCCTTTGCAAGGCAGATGTCAGGAGTTCGAATCTCCTAGGCTCCACTCGTCGAAACCCCCTCCTCCTGTGGAAACGCAGGAGGAGGGGGTTTCGTGCGTTGAAGGGCGAAGCCGTGCCCACAAGAACCCGGGGTCCTGTGGACAACGGCTCCGGCGGGCACGGCTCCTTATGGGTACGGCTTCGGCGTGACGGGGGCGGATCAGCGGCGGTCGTCCGGGCCGCCGGTCCCGTTGCCCTCGTCCTCGGCCCGCTCGGTACGGGCGTCGGGGTCGAGCGGGGCCGGGCCGCTGCCGTCGACCGAGGTCAGCGGCGGCCGGTCGGAGACCTCCGTGGGGGCGGGCGGTTCGACCAGCCAGTCGGGGTTGGCCTGCTTGTCCCACCACCGCCAGGCGGCGTAGGCGACGCCCGCCACGATGCCGACCACGACGAAGCCCTTGAAGAGCCGCCCGGCCCGCGCCCGCCGCTCGTGCTTCCTGGCCAGCTGCCGGATCTCCTGCGCGGTGACCTGCCCGCGCAGCGCCGCCAGCGCGGCGGCGCTGCGGGCCGTCGCCTCCTCGGCCATGGGCTGGGCGACGGCCATCGCGTGCTCGACGCGCGGCACGGTGTAGTCCGCCGCGGTGCGGGCGGCCCGCCGGGTGTGCAGGGCCGCGCGCCGGCCGACCTCGTCGACCTTGGGGGGTACGTGGGTGAGGGCCATCTCGATACGGGGGGCGAGATGCGCGTCGTACTGGACACGGGCCTGATGAGCCGCCTTGGACACCTTCGGCGCGAGCCGGGTGCGGGCCTCGTGCGCGAGGTGTGCGGCCTGGTCCTTGGCCGTTTCGGCGTAGGGCGCCACCACTTCCGCGGCGTGCTGCACGCTGTCCTTCGCCGAGTCGGTTGCGGCGCGCACGCTGTCGATGCGGGTCACGGGATCCTCCTCCTTGGTGGCGGGTGGTACTCCGCCTTTCCACCCATTCCGAGATCATGCCCGCCGGATTCCGGTACGGCATGCGGGGCGGGCATCCGGGGCATCCGGGGTGTCCGGGACATCCGGGTCACTGGAAATGCCTTCGGGCCATGCGGTGCAAGGGGAGCCTGATGCCGACAATGCCATGGTTCGATCCGGTCCGCGCCGCTTCGTCACGCACTTGGCCGCATTCGTCGCGGCAGGGAAGTCGCGGCAGGGGAGCGGCGAGGAAGCGGCAGGGGCGGTGTGCCGATGCCGCGACGGGGCGGAGAGAGCCGGTCGTGCCCGCGACTCCATACGGGGCGCGGAATCGGGCAGGGAGGTGAGCGCGGCGCCCCGTCGGCGGCGGTCGGGCGACGGGGCGGGTGGTCCGTGCGAGGATCGGAACGTCACCGAGGACCGGGCGGTGAACGGTGGACGTCGGGGCCGTGCGGTGAACGGCACGGACGCCCCGGACGCCACCGACGGCTTGCACGTCACCGAAGACTTACGGAAGGCAGATCGTGGCCGAGAAGCTTTACGCCACCTTGAAGACCAACCAGGGCGACATCGAGATCGAGCTGCTGCCGAACCATGCGCCCAAGACGGTCAAGAACTTCGTCGAGCTCGCCAAGGGCGAGCGGGAGTGGACGCACCCCGAGACCGGAAAGAAGTCGACGGACAAGCTGTACGACGGCACCGTCTTCCACCGCGTCATCGGCGGCTTCATGATCCAGGGCGGTGACCCGCTGGGCAACGGCACCGGTGGCCCGGGGTACGAGTTCGCCGACGAGTTCCACCCCGACCTCGCCTTCACCAAGCCGTACCTGCTGGCCATGGCCAACGCGGGTCCGGGCACCAACGGCTCGCAGTTCTTCGTGACCGTGGCGCCGACCGCCTGGCTGACCGGCAAGCACACCATCTTCGGCCAGGTCACCGACGACGCGAGCAAGAAGGTCGTGGACGCCATCGCCGCCACCCGGACCAACCCCCGCACGGACCGTCCGGTGAACGACGTCGTGATCGAGTCGGTCGTCATCGAGACCCGCTGATCGCCGCGGGTCATCTGATGATCACGCTCTGATCATCCTTTCGGGAACCAAACGCCCTGCTCGTCCGTACTTGTTGCAGAGCGGTACTTGTTGTGTACCGGGGCGAGCAGGGCGGCGTCGTGCGTGCCGCCGCGCAGAGGACCGAAGGGACCGGGAAGCCATGGGACCGATGGACCAGCAGCCGCCGGGGGGCCCGGACCCGTCCGCCGCGGAGGGCGCGCTCGGCTGCTATCGCCACCCCGGCCGCGAGGCGAACGTCCGCTGCACCCGGTGCGAGCGCCCGATCTGCCCCGAGTGCATGGTCGACGCCTCGGTCGGCTTCCAGTGCCCGGACTGCGTCCGCCAGGGATCGGGTACGGGGCACGGCCCGGCCGCCAACCGGCCGCGCACCGTCGCGGGCGGCAGCATCACGACCGATCCCCGCCTCGTCACCAAGGTCCTCCTCGGCCTCAACGTCGCCGTGTACCTCGCGGTGCTGGTGAAGGGCGACGCGCTGGTCGAGGAGCTGATGCTGCTCGGCCGGGCCACGACCCATTTCGGCGGCCCGCTGGAGGGCGTGGCCGAGGGCCAGTGGTACCGGCTGGTGACGTCGATGTTCCTGCACCAGGAGATGTGGCACATCCTGTTCAACATGCTGGGCCTGTGGTGGCTCGGCGGCCCGCTGGAAGCGGCGCTCGGCCGCGCCCGCTACCTCGCGCTCTATCTGATCTCCGGACTGGCGGGCGGTGCCCTCACCTACTGGCTCTCCGCGCCCGTGCAGGGCTCGCTGGGTGCCTCCGGAGCGATCTTCGGCCTGCTGGGTGCCACCGCCGTGCTGATGCGCCGGCTCAACTACGACATGCGTCCGGTCCTCGTGCTCCTCGCGGTGAACCTGGTCATCACGTTCAACCCCTGGGGTGGAATCGCCTGGCAGGCGCATGTCGGCGGCCTGATCGCGGGCACGCTGATCGCGATCGGCATGGTGCACGCCCCCCGGGAGCGGCGCGATCTGGTGCAGTACGGCACCTGTGCCCTCGTCCTGGCGGCCGTGGTTTTCGTCGTCGTCGCCAGAACGGCCGCGCTGACCTGAGCGGACCGCCGCGCGGAGGTCCGCGCGGGAGGCCCGCGCCGGATCCGGCAGCTGTGCGGGCGGGGCCGTGCGGGCGGAGCTCCGCAGGACAGGGGCTGTGCGGGCCGGGGGCTGTGGCTGCCCGGATCAGGCTCCTGGTCGTCCGGATCGGACCAGTTGTGATCGTCTGTGGCGGGAGTTGTCCACAGCGGGTGCCGGATCTTGTGCATTCTGTGGGAACAGCTGTGCCCCTTGTCGCTGAGCTGGGTTTTTCCAGCAGGGACAAGGGGCGCTCTCTCCTCCGGGGGAGAGACTGCAGTCACATCGGCGTCAACAGCCGGAGGGTTATCCACAGATCGTCTGACCTTTTCCCCTGCCTGTGGATAACGCTGTGGGTAACTCGGGGCAAGGGTTGCGGGAGCGGGCCCCGCCGTGCGGTCAGACGCGGGAGGGCGCTACTTCCACTGCGTGGAGACGCCGAAGCCACCGGCGATGAAGCCGAAGCCGACGACGATGTTCCAGTTGCCCAGCGAGTCGATGGGCAGGTCGCCGTCGGTCACGTAGAAGACGACGATCCAGGCCAGGCCGATCAGGAAGAGCGCCAGCATCACGGGCGCGACCCAGCTGCGGCTGGTCAGCTTTATGTTGGTTGCCTGCTTCGCCGGAGGGGGCGTGAAGTCGGCCTTCTTGCGGATACGTGACTTCGGCACGAGGAACTCTCCTGTCGATGCGCTGCGTGACCGCGCAGGGAACTGTGGCTGGCAGCCGGGGCTGGCGCGAGGGGGACTGCTGCCTCCCCCGGGCGTCCGTTAGCGTAGTGCTTCCGTGGCGCCTAAGGAGATAAGGGTACGTTGAGCAATTCTGCCGACTCTCCCCAAGGGCCGGTCCGGCGCACCTTCCGGCACCCGGCCAGAGTGCTCACCGCCGGCGTCTTCGCCCTGGCCGGGCTGATCTTCGTCACCAGCGCCAATACGGCCAAGGGCACCAATATCCGCACCGACTCCTCGCTGCTCAAGCTCTCGGACCTCATCCAGCAGCGCAGCGAGAAGAACGCCCGGCTGGACGAGACCACCGCATCCGTGCGCGATGACATCGACGCCCTGGCCCGGCGCGACGACGGCAGCACCGAGGCGGAGGACGCCCGGCTCAAGGAGCTCGAACGGGCCGCGGGCACCACGAAGCTCACCGGCCGGTCGGTGTCGGTCACCCTCGACGACGCCCCGCCCGACGCCACCGCCGGCCCCGGCTACCCCGACCCGCAGCCCAATGACCTGGTCATCCACCAGCAGGACCTGCAGGCGGTCGTCAACGCCCTCTGGCAGGGCGGTGCCAAGGGCATCCAGGTCATGGACCAGCGGCTGATCTCCACGAGCGCGGTGCGCTGCGTCGGCAACACCCTGATCCTCCAGGGCCGGGTCTACTCCCCGCCGTACAAGATCACCGCGATCGGCGACCCGGGCAGGCTCAAGCAGGCGCTCAACGACTCCCCGGCGATCAACAACTACCTGCTGTACGTCAAGGCGTACGGGCTCGGCTGGAAAGTGGACGAGCACGATGCGGTGACTCTTCCCGGCTACTCGGGCACAGTGGACCTCCACCACGCGGAGCCCATGAAGTAGCGAGTGGCTCCCGTGAAGTAGCGAGCAGCTGGGGAGGCCGACCCGGTGCCGGTGCGACTGGTCGTCAGGACGTTCAGCGAGCTCTGCATCACCGTCGGCGCGCTCATCGTGCTCTTCGTGGTGTACGTGCTGTTCTGGACCGGGGTGAAGGCCGCGGACGCGACCGGGGAGGAGCTCGACGCCCTGCGCGGCCAGTGGGAGCGGACGGCTCCCGTGCCCGGAGCACGGCCCGCCCCGGAGTCGTCCAAGCCCCCCGCACCCGCCGCGTACCGGGACGGCAAGCCGTTCGCGATGCTGTACATACCGCGCTTCGGCAAGGGCTGGGAATGGCCCGTCCTGGAGAACACCGAGGTCAGGACCCTGCAGAAAGGTCTCGGCCACTACCGGGGCACCGCCCGTCCGGGAGGGACGGGGAACTTCGCGGTGGCCGGACACCGCCGCACGTACGGTGACCCGTTCAAGGACTTCCCGAGACTGCGCCGGGGCGACGCGGTCCTGCTGACGGACGGGACGACGTGGTTCACGTACCGGATCGAGAAACCGCCCCACCGGACCGTGCCGAGCGACACCGGGGTCATCGCCCCGGTCCCCCGCGGATCCGGCTTCGACGGGCCCGGCCGCTATCTGACACTGACCACCTGCGACCCCGAGTGGGGCAGCAGCCACCGGCTCATCGCCTGGGCGCACCTCGACGCCACCCAGCCCGTCGCGGAAGGCAGACCGGCGGCTTTCCACAGCTGACCCACGCTCGTGCCGCGGCCCTTTAGTCTGGTTCCCGTACCGAATGGAGGGGACAGCATGTATGGCTGGATCTGGCGGCATCTGCCGGGCAACACGTGGGTGCGCGCGCTCATCTCGCTCGTACTGGTGCTGGGGGTCGTCTATGTGCTCTTCCAGTACGTCTTCCCATGGGCGGAACCCCTGCTCCCGTTCGGTGACGTGACAGTCGACGGCTCGACAGGGACGGAGGGCGGCCAGTGAGCGCCCGCATCCTCGTGGTGGACAACTACGACAGCTTCGTCTTCAACCTCGTCCAGTACCTCTATCAGCTCGGTGCCGAGTGCGAGGTGCTGCGCAACGACGAGGTGACGACGGCGCACGCCCAGGACGGCTTCGACGGCGTCCTGCTGTCGCCCGGCCCCGGTGCCCCGGAGCAGGCGGGCGTCTGCATCGAGATGGTCCGCCACTGCGCGGCGACGGGCGTCCCGGTCTTCGGGGTCTGCCTGGGGATGCAGTCGATGGCGGTGGCCTACGGCGGCGTGGTGGACCGTGCCCCGGAGCTGCTGCACGGCAAGACCTCGTCGGTGACGCACGAGGGCGTGGGGGTCTTCGCCGGCCTGCCGTCCCCCTTCACCGCGACCCGCTACCACTCGCTCGCCGCCGAGCCCGGCACCGTACCGCCGGAGCTGGAAGTGACGGCGCGCACGGCCGACGGCATCATCATGGGGCTGCGCCACCGCGAACTGGCGGTGGAAGGCGTGCAGTTCCACCCGGAGTCGGTGCTGACCGAGTACGGGCACCTGATGCTGGCCAACTGGCTGGTGCAGTGCGGTGACACCGGAGCCGTCGCGAGGTCGGCGGGGCTCGCGCCGGTGGTGGGCAAGGCCGTCGCGTGACCCCCCTCCGCCCCGAACACGAAGCAGGACAGGACGGCCCGTACGAGCAGGGAACGTACGAGGCCGCGGGCGTGTTCGAGGCGGCGGTCGACCGGCTGGCGGATCCGCTGAACGATCCGTTGCCCGGGCAGCATGCCTCGCCGTGGTTCAGGGCGGACAACATCCGTCCCGAGGAGGCCGCGGCACCGGAGGCCGGACGGGGGCGGCACCGGAATCCGGCCCCGCAGCAGTGGTCCGGGGCGGGGCCGGACCCCGGGGCGCAGCCGTCCGGGCCGCCACCGGCGGCACGGGAGGCACGGGGCGGCCCCGAGAGCGTCCCGAACGAGTGGTACGACTCCCAGGGGTTCGAACGGGACTGGTACGGGCGGCAGGGCCCCGCGTCGGCGCCCGCGCCCGTTCCGGTGCCCCCGGCCCGGTCCGATCCCTCCCCCTCCTACCCGGACCCCTTCCCGGCCGATGACGGGACGGCCGTCCTGCGGACCGTCCACGAGCCGGACCCTTTTCCGGCCGACGACAAAACGGCCGTCCTGCCGGTCATCGACGGAGTGGGCGCCGGCCCGGACCCGGTGCTGCCGAAGGGCACGGGGGGCACGGAGGGCTTCGAGGACCCCGAGCAGGGCCTTGAGGAGCCGGGGACGGGCTCCGGGGACACGCCTCCGGAACCGCTCCCCGGAGGCCGTGCCGAACGTCGCCGTGCGGCCAAGGGACGCGGCCGCCGCCGTGCCGACGCACCGGCACGGACGTCCTCGCCGGCCGCGGCGCAGCCAGACAGGCCGATGTCACGGGTCGAGGCACGGCGTGCGGCACGCGCGGCCAAGGACAGCCCGGCCGTGGTCGCCAGCCGGTTCACCGGTGAACTGTTCATCACGCTCGGCGTGCTGATGCTGCTGTTCGTCACCTACCAGCTGTGGTGGACGAACGTGCGTGCGAACCAGTACGCGGGCAAGGAGACGAACAAGATCCAGGACGACTGGGCCAAGGGCGACCGCAACCCCGGGGTCTTCGAGGCGGGCCAGGGGTTCGCCATCATCCACATCCCCAAGCTGGACGTGGTCGCCCCGATCGCCGAGGGCATCAGCAAGGAGAAGGTCCTCGACCGGGGCATGGTCGGCCACTACAGCGAGGGCTCGCTCCGCACCGCGATGCCGTCGGCCGACAAGGGCAACTTCGCCCTGGCCGGCCACCGCAACACGCACGGCGAGCCGTTCCGCTACGTCAACCGGCTGGAGCCCGGCGACCCGATCGTGGTGGAGACGCAGGACGCGTACTACACGTACGAGATGGCGAAGATCCTGCCGCAGACGTCGCCGTCCAACGTCTCGGTGATCGATCCGGTGCCGGCCGGTTCCGGATTCACCAAGCCGGGCCGGTACATCACTCTGACGACCTGTACGCCGGAATTCACGAGTACGTACCGTTTGATCGTCTGGGGCAAGATGGTCGACGAACGACCGCGCAGCAAGGGGAAGCCCGACGCGCTCGTGGGCTGAATCATCATCACGACAGGGACGGGTGCGGTGACAGCTAGGACCGAGGACGAAGAGCGGGTCGACGAGTCCACGCCCCTTCCCCGGCGCAGGGGCCGCCATCCCGTCGCGACCGCGGTCAGCGTCTTCGGTGAACTGCTGATCACCGCGGGCCTGGTGCTGGGGCTCTTCGTCGCCTACTCCCTCTGGTGGACCAATGTGCTCGCCGATCGCGAGGCCACCAAGCAGGGCGAAACCGTCCGCGACCGCTGGGCGGGCGGACCGGGTGCGCTGGACACCAAGGACGGCATCGGGTTCCTGCACGTCCCGTCGATGAAGAACGGCGAGGTCCTGGTCAAGAAGGGCACCGACACCGAGAACCTCAACAACGGCATCGCGGGCTACTACACGGAGCCGGTGAAGTCGGCCCTCCCGTGGGACGAGAAGGGCAACTTCACCCTGGCGGCACACCGTGACGGGCACGGCGCCAAGTTCCACAACATCGACAAGCTGCGGACCGGGGACGCGATCGTCTTCGAGACCAGGGACACCTGGTACGTCTACAAGGTCTTCAAGGAGCTTCCCGAGACGTCGAAGTACAACGTCGACGTCCTGCAGCCGGTGCCGAAGGGCTCGGGCGCGAAGAAGTCCGGCCGCTACATCACGCTGACGACCTGCACGCCGGTCTACACGTCGAAGTACCGCTACATCGTGTGGGGCGAACTGGTCCGTACCGAGAAGGTGGACAACGACCGCACGAAGCCGGCGGAACTGCGCTAGCCGATCCGCCGCTCCACCGAGAAGGGCCCGAAGCCGCGACCACCGTGTGCGGCTTCGGGCCTTCGTGCGTGCTGCCGGAGCCACGGCCGCCCACCGGCCGGGTGGGCCCATCGGCCGGGAGGGACCGGAGACGGACAGGGGCGCCAGGGCGGGAGCACGACAGGAGCGGAAGGGCCGGGGGACGGCAAAGGGCCCCGGTCACCGTGAGGTGCCGGGGCCCGATGGCGGTCGGTGCGGGGCGGTATCAGTGCTTCCGCGAGCCGGACGGTCCGCCGAAGATGTTGCCGTCCCCACCGCCCGGCATGGTCTGGACGTTGACCGCGCTGTTCTTGTCGACCTGCTGGTTCACACCGGGCTGGAAGCCGAAGACCTTCGCGTTGTCGTCACCGGGACCCTGGACCTGACCGAGCTGCAGACCCGCCTGGGCCAGCAGGGCCTTCGCCTCCGCGAGGGTCTTGCCCTGCAGGTCGGGCACCGTGGCCTTCTCCGGCTGCTGCGGCCCCTTGGAGACCTTCAGGACGATCTGCACGTCCTTGGCCTGCTTGCCGGCCCCCGGGGTCTGCTCGATCACCGTGTTCGCCGGCTGGTCGGAGTCGACGTCGGTGCGCGAGATGTTGGTGAACCCGATGCCCCTGAGCTGGGCCTCGGCCGCCTCGTACGTACGGGTGCGGACGTCCGGGAGGTCCAGGGTGGCCTCCTTGGCCACCGTGATCGTGACCTCGGAGTTCCGCTCGGCCTTCGAGTTCCCCTCGGGGCTCTGCTCGATGACCGTACCCGCGGTCTTCTCGGACTCGACCGCCTTGACGGTCACCGTGAAGCCCTTGGCCTCCAGGTCCTTGCGGGCGGTCGCCTCCGTCTTCTCGACGACGTCCGGGACCTCGACCTTCGGTGCTCCGGTGGAGACGACGACCGTGATGGTCTCCTTCTCCTCCATCGTGCTGCCGGGCTCCGGGGTCTGGCTGCAGATCTTGCCCTTGTCCTGCTCCTCGCAGGGCTCGCGCGAGCCGATCTTCAGGATGATGTTGGCGCTGTCGGCGAGTTTCTGCGCCCGGTCCACGGTCGTGCCGACCATGTTCGGCGCGTCGATCTCGCCGCTGCTCTTGGTGTCGCTGAACACCGCCCGGCCGATCAGGATCGCCCCGATCAGCACCAGGATGCCCGCGACGACCAGCAGGATCGTCGAGGTGTTGTTCTTCTTCTGCCGGCGCCGGTCGGGCCGGTCGTCGTAGCCGTAGCCGCCGTCGTCCGGGTTGACCGGCGGCAGCATGGACGTGGCCGCGCCGTTCGGGTCGGTGGCGTGCAGCGCGGTGGTGGGCTGGTCGTTGCCGTAACCGTCGTAGCCGCCGTAACCGGCCGCGCCCATCGCCGCGGTGGCGGCGACCGGCTGGCCGTCGAGGCAGGCCTCGATGTCGGCGCGCATCTCGTCGGCCGACTGGTAGCGGTAGTCGGGGTCCTTGACCAGGGCCTTCAACACGATCGCGTCCATCTCGGGCGTGATCTCGGGGTCGAAGTTGCTGGGCTTCTGCGGCTCTTCCCGCACGTGCTGGTAGGCGACCGCGACGGGTGAGTCCCCGATGAAGGGCGGCCGGACCGTCAGCAGTTCGTAGAGCAGGCAGCCGGTCGAGTACAGGTCGGAGCGCGCGTCGACCTGCTCGCCCTTGGCCTGCTCCGGGGAGAGGTACTGGGCAGTGCCGATGACGGCGGCGGTCTGGGTCATCGTCATGCCGGAGTCGCCCATGGCGCGGGCGATGCCGAAGTCCATGACCTTGACCTGACCGGTGCGCGTCAGCATGACGTTCGCCGGCTTGATGTCCCGGTGGACGATGCCCGCGCGGTGCGAGTACTCCAGCGCCTGGAGGATGCCGACGGTCATCTCCAGGGTGCGCTCGGGCAGCAACTTGCGGCCGGAGTGCAGGAGTTCCCTGAGCGTCGACCCGTCGACGTACTCCATGACGATGTACGGGATGGAGACCCCGTCGACGTAGTCCTCGCCGGTGTCGTAGACGGCGACGATCGCCGGGTGGTTGAGCGAGGCGGCGGACTGGGCCTCACGGCGGAACCGGGCCTGGAAGGACGGGTCGCGGGCCAGGTCGGCCCGCAGCGTCTTCACGGCTACGGTGCGGCCGAGCCGGGTGTCGTGTGCGAGGTAGACCTCGGCCATGCCACCACGGCCGAGCACCGAGCCCAGCTCGTACCGGCCGCCGAGGCGACGCGGCTCTTCCATAACTGTTCCAGCCCTCTCCGTCAGTCCCGACCGCACCGGTGCGCGGCCCGGCGGTGTGCTGCTCGCACATACGCTACCGGCCACGCACTACCTGATCGGGCGGAAGTCCGGACTCGATATCCGACCGGTATCCCAATGTGCAGGTATGCCACCCGATGTGATGGGCATCACTTCTTGCTGTCGATGACCGCCTCCATCACGGCCTTGGCGATCGGCGCGGCCAGACCGCCACCGGAGATGTCGTCACGGTTGGCCTGGCCGTCCTCGACGACGACGGCGACGGCGACCGGGGAGCCGCTGTCGGTCTTGGCGTACGAGATGAACCATGCGTACGGCTTCTCGCTGTTGTTGAGGCCGTGCTGGGCGGTACCGGTCTTGCCGCCGACGGTGACGCCGTTGATCTGCGCGTTGCGGCCGGTGCCGGTCTCGACGACGGTCTCCATCATCTGCTGGAGCTTCTGCGCGTTCTCACCGGAGAGGGGCTGGCTGAACTGCTCCTTCTCGTGGGTGTAGATCGCGTCCAGGTTGGGGGCCTGGCGCTCGGCGACCATGTACGGCTGCATCAGCTTGCCGTCGTTGGCGATCGCGGCGGCGACCATGGCCATCTGGAGCGGGGTGGCGCGGTTGGACGCCTGGCCGATGCCGGCCATGGCGTTCTGCGGACGGTTGTCCTTGGGGTAGACGCTGGCGTCGGCGCGGACCGGGGTGAAGATCTCCTCGTTGAAGCCGAACTTGTCGGCCTGGTCGATCATCTTCTGGTTGCCCAGGTCGTCGCTGATCTTGCCGAAGACGGTGTTGCAGGACCACCGCAGCGCTTCCCGGAGCGAGGCGTTCTCGCAGGGGATGGTGCCCTCGTTGTCGAGGTCCTGGGTCGAGAGGGGAAGCCGCCAGGGGAGCGGCGACTTCGTCTTCGCGTCGATGTCGGTGTACAGCCCGTTCTCCAGCGCCGCGGCGGCGGTGACGACCTTGAAGGTCGAGCCGGGCGGGTAGGTCTCGCGCAATGCCCGGTTGAACATCGGCTTGTCCTTGTCCTTCAGGAGCTTCTCCCAGGCCTTGCTGTCCTTGTCGGAGTTGCCCGCGAAGACCGAGGGGTCGTACGACGGGGTGCTCACCAGGGTCAGGATGGCGCCGGTCTGCGGGTCGAGGGCGACGGCGGCGCCCTTCTTGCCGTTGAGCCCCTTGAACGCGGCCTTCTGCGCGGCGCCGTTCAGCGTGGTGACGATGTTGCCGCCCTGCTTCTTGTCGCCGGTGAACATCGACAGGGTGCGGTCGAAGAAGAGCTGGTCGTCGTTGCCGGTGAGGATGCCGTCCTCCAGCTTCTCCAGCTGTGAGGCGTCGAAGGCCTGCGAGGAGTAGCCGGTGACGGGGGCCCACATGGGGCCGTCCTTCCAGACCCGCTTGTACTTGAAGTCGCTGCTCTTGGTCTCGACGGACCCGGTGACGGGGTTGCCGTCGACGATGATGTTGCCGCGCTCGTGCGCGTAGCGCTCGATCCGGACGCGGCGGTTCTCGTCACGCTTGTTCAGCTCGTCGGCTCGGACGTACTGGAGGTAGTTGGTGCGCACGAGCAGGGCGAGGATGAGGACGCCGCAGAAGATCGCGATTCGGCGCAGGGGCTTGTTCACGGTCGGACCACCTGGGTCATCTCGGCATCGGGGGACGGCGCGGGTGCCGGGGCGGGGCGGCGTGCGGTGTCGCTGATCCTGATCAGGATGGCGATCAGCGCCCAGTTGGCCAGCACGGACGAACCGCCGTACGCGAGGAACGGCATCGTCATGCCACTGAGCGGAATGAGGCCCATGACACCGCCGGCGACCACGAAGATCTGGATCGCGAAGGCCCCGGACAGCCCGACGGCGAGCAGCTTGCCGAAGGGGTCACGGGCGGCGAGCGCCGTGCGGATGCCCCGCTCGATGATCAGGCCGTAGATCAGCAGGACGGCCATCATCCCGGCCAGGCCCAGCTCCTCGGCGACGGTGGAGAGGATGAAGTCGGCGTTGGCGGCGAACATGATCAGGTCCGAGTGGCCCTGGCCCAGCCCGGAGCCGAGGGTGCCGCCGGCACCGAAGGACATCAGCGACTGGGCGATCTGGTCGCTCTGCGCCATCGTGGCCTTGGCGAACGGGTCGAGCCAGGCGTTCACACGCTGCTGCACGTGGGACTCGAAGGACGCCACACCGACTGCGCCCGCCGCAGACATCAGCAGACCGAAGACGATCCAGCTGGTCCGCTCGGTGGCGACGTACAACATCACGACGAAGAGGCCGAAGAAGAGCAGCGAGGTGCCGAGGTCGGTCTCGAAGACCAGGATCAGGATCGACAGGGCCCAGATGGTGATGATCGGACCGAGGTCGCGGCCACGCGGCAGGTACATACCCATGAAACGGCGACTGGCCAGCGCCAGGGCGTCACGTTTCACCATGAGATAGCCGGAGAAGAACACCGCGATCAGGATCTTGGCGAACTCTCCCGGCTGGATGGTGAACGGGCCGAGGCTGATCCAGATCTTCGCGCCGTTCACCGCCGGGAAGAACATCGGCAGGACCAGCAGGACCAGCGCCACGGCCATCGAGATGTAGGTGTAGCGCTGGAGGATGCGGTGGTCCTTGAGGATGATCAGCACGGCGACGAAGAAGGCGACACCGATCGCCGAGTAGAGCAACTGCTTGGGGGCGTCGGGGCTGTACTTCCCGTACGCGAACTCCGCGCGCTGGATCAGTCGCTGTGACTGGTCCAGCCGCCAGATCAGCACCAGCCCCAGGCCGTTGAGCAGGGTTGCCAGAGGCAGCAGCAGCGGGTCCGCGTACGGGGCGAACTTGCGCACCACGAGGTGGGCGACGCCGCCGAGCAGGATGATTCCGGCGCCGTATCCGAACATGCCGGACGGAAGCTTGCCGTCGATGGCGAGCCCGACGTTGGCGTAGGCGAAGACCGAGATGGCGACGGCGAAGCCCATCATCATCAGCTCGGTGTTGCGGCGGCTCGGCGCGTCGATCGCGCCGATCGTGGTCGTGTTGGTGACAACGCTCATGGTGCTGAAGGCCCCCTACGGCTTACTGCTTACCGCACTGCGGGACCAGCTTTTTCTCTTCCTCCGAGAGGCTGGGACCAGGAGTGGGAGTTTTGGTCGGCTTGGTCTTGTCGGTTTCGGACGTCTTGGCGCCACCGGATGTCTTGGCGGCGTCCGAGTCCGTGCCCGCGGCCTGGCCCTCGTCCGATCTGGCCCGCTCGGCGGCGCGTCGTTCGGCGTTCTTCTTGCAGGCGGACGCCTGGACGGAGAGCTCGCCGATCTTCTCGCGGGCGGAGGCGAGGTCGCCCTCGGCGATGGTCGCCTCGACCTGCTTGCGCTGGTAGGCCGGGAGGTACTTGAGTTCGATCTCGGGGTGGTCCTTCTCCACCTTCGAGAGCGAGACCCAGCCCAGTTCCTGGCTGATGCCGCGGAACAGCGCGACGTGGTCGTTCTTCGCGCCGACGTAGAACTGGTTCTGGGTCCAGCGGTAGCCGCCGTAGAGGCCGCCACCGACGACGGCGAGCGCCAGCACGGTGTAGAGGGACCTCTTGAGCCACTTGCGGCCGCCGCCGGGCTTCACGAAGTCGTCGTCGGCGTACGCGTCGAAGGAGCCGTCCGGCATCCCGCCGTAGCCGACGTCCTCACCGCTTCCGGGCGGGCCGAAGCCTCCTCCGGGGGGCGGCGGGACGGGGCGGCCGAGGCCGGCCGCGCGTCCGGCCGGGGTCTGCATGGCGGCCGTGCTCTCGGCGGCGGTCATCTGCGCGGCCTGGTTCTCGGCGACCGCGCCGACGATGACCGGGGTGTCGTTGAGCTGCGCGGCCAGGGTGTCGTTGCTGTCGACGTCGAGAACGTCCGCGACGATGCAGGTGATGTTGTCCGGTCCGCCGCCGCGCAGGGCGAGTTGGATCAGTTCCTGGATGGTCTCCTGGGGGCCCTGGTAGCTGGCGAGGGTCTCCTCCATCGTCTGGTGGGAGACGACGCCGGAGAGCCCGTCGGAGCAGATCAGGTAGCGGTCGCCGACCCGGACCTCGCGGATGGAGAGATCGGGTTCGACGTGATCGCCACTGCCCAGGGCGCGCATCAGGAGGGCGCGCTGCGGGTGGGTGGTGGCCTCTTCCTCGGTGATCCGGCCCTCGTCGACCAACCGCTGCACCCAGGTGTGGTCCTGGGTGATCTGGGTGAGCACGCCGTCGCGCAGCAGGTACGCGCGGGAGTCGCCGACGTGGACGAGACCGAGGCGCTGGCCGGTCCAGAGCAGGGCGGTGAGCGTGGTGCCCATGCCCTCCAGCTGGGGGTCCTCCTCGACCATCATGCGCAGCTGGTCGTTGGCCCGCTGGACCGCCGTACCGAGCGAAGTCAGGATGTCGGAGCCCGGGACGTCGTCGTCGAGCTGGACGAGGGTGGAGATCACCTCGGAGCTGGCGACCTCACCGGCAGCCTGGCCGCCCATGCCGTCGGCGATGGCGAGAAGGCGCGGACCGGCGTAGCCGGAGTCCTCGTTGCCCTCCCGGATCATGCCTTTGTGCGATCCGGCGGCGAAGCGCAGGGAAAGACTCATGCGCACCTCTCCCGTCGGCTCGGGGTACAGCCGGTCTCGAGCCACACTGCCCACCCTCCGGTCGGGAGCCGGGCGGGGTCCGATGACCGTACCGCCGCGGCTCGCTCGCTCCGCTCGCTCATTGTCGTACTACTTCCGCAGCTCGATGACGGTCTTGCCGATTCGGATCGGCGCACCCAGCGGAACGGGCGTCGGGGTGGTGAGACGGGTCCGGTCGAGATACGTGCCGTTGGTGGACCCGAGATCCTCGACGATCCACTGGCCGTCACGGTCGGGGTAGATCCTGGCATGCCTGCTGGACGCGTAGTCGTCGTCCAGCACGATCGTTGAATCGTGCGCGCGGCCCAGCGTGATGGTCTGCCCCTGGAGCGCCACCGTGGTGCCGGTGAGGCTGCCCTCGGAGACGACCAGCTTCGTGGGTGCCCCCCGGCGCTGGCGGCCGGACTGTTGACGCTGCTGCGGCGGTGCCGCGGCGTTCTGGCGCTGCTGTGGCGGTCGTGCGTCGTTCGCGGTGCGGCGTGAGCCGCGCTGCGTGACGCGCGTTCCGAACAGATCACTGCGGATGACCTGGACGGCCACGATCACGAACAGCCACAGAACAGCCAGGAAACCTAGCCGCATGACCGTCAGGGTCAGCTCTGACATTGCCCCCGCTTCACCCTTCGGCTTGCCGGTAAACGATGGTGGTGCTGCCCACGACGATCCGCGAGCCGTCGCGGAGCGTAGCGCGGGTGGTGTGCTGCCCGTCTACCACGATGCCGTTGGTAGACCCGAGATCCTGGATCGTCGAGGGCGTTCCGGTCCGGATCTCACAGTGCCGACGCGATACGCCGGGGTCGTCGATCCGCACGTCGGCGTCGGTGCTGCGTCCCAGCACCAGCGTCGGGCGGGAGATCTGATGGCGGGTGCCGTTGATCTCGATCCAGCGTCGCACCTGCGCGTTGGGCAGGGGGCTGGGACCGGCCGGCGGGTGCCGGTCGGCGCTGGGCCTGCCCGCGCCCGGCGGCGGGGCCGCGGGCATGGGCGGGGCGGAGCTGGGCGGGTAGCCGTAGCCTCCGCCGGGAGGCTGCGGGGACCGTCCCGGTCCGGGGTAGGGGGGCTGGCCGGGGTGGCCCTGCGCTCCCTGCCGGCTCTGGGGGTCCTGTGACGAACTCGACGCCAGGGTGCGGCTGCGCACCCGGTAGAGCCCGGTGTCGAGGTCGTCGGCCTTCTCCAGGTGGACCTTGATGGGGCCCATGAAGGTGTACCGCTGCTGCTTGGCGTAGTCGCGGACCAGGCCGGAGAGCTCGTCGCCCAACTGGCCCGAGTACGGGCTGAGTCGCTCGTAGTCGGGGGTGCTGAGCTCGACGATGAAGTCATTGGGGACGACTGTCCGCTCGCGGTTCCAGATCGTTGCGTTGTTGTCGCACTCGCGCTGGAGGGCTCCCGCGATCTCGACCGGCTGGACCTCGGACTTGAAGACCTTGGCGAAGGTGCCGTTGACCAGACCTTCGAGACGCTGCTCGAAACGCTTCATGACTCCCATGGGGCACCTCCTCCGTCGTAGTCGTCCCTGTACTGCTTACTGATCGTATCCACGCGTCGGGAAATCGGCTGGTTCCCCTTGTCTGCCCTGTGGATGAGTGTCACCTCTCACACGGATCGTAGAGGCGGCCTCCTCACAGTGTCCCGCACCCCGGGTACATACAGGAGGAGTGGGGGCGGCCGCTCGGCGTTCCCGCTGCCCTCCTGACGGTCGGCGAAACAACGGATGTGAATCCACCCTGTCCAGCGTGCTAATCTTCCGGATGTCGCCAGGCGATCGCACCAAACGGTGAGAGAGCCCGGAAACACCACTCTTGCGCGAGTGGCGGAACGGCAGACGCGCTGGCTTCAGGTGCCAGTGTCCTTAGGGACGTGGGGGTTCAAATCCCCCCTCGCGCACAAGAGAGAAGCCCCACAGGCCAACGGTCTGTGGGGCTTCTTCGTTCCCGGCCTCCATTGTTTCCGTTTCACGTGAAACGCCTGACTCTGTGGCCGCTGGGTGGCTGTTGAGTGGCTACGAGGCTTAACAGAGCTTACGGGGCTTGTGAGGTGTCCGTGGTCGGGTCGCCCGCCGAGTTGTAGCGCAGCAGGTATTCCGCGAACCGGGCGAGGTCGTCCTCCGTCCAGTCGGCCAGGCGCCGCTGGTACGCCGCGTGCCGACTGGCCTGGGTCGAGGCGAGGGCCCGGACTCCGGCCGCGGTGGGGTGCAGTACCTGGATGCGGTGGTCGTCCGGGTCCGGGTGGCGTTCGATCAGCCCCAGTTTCTCCAGGGTCCCGATCTGCCGGCTGACCGTCGATTTGTCCAGCATGTAGTGGGCGGCCAGGTCCGTCGCGCGGCATCCGTTCCGGTCGTCGATGTGCGCCAGCAGTGTGTACGAGACCAGAGGGAGCTCCGGGTGGAGGCGGGCCGCGGCGGCCCGCGCCCGGCGTGCGAAGGCGGTCAACTCCCGCTGGATGACGTCCAGCGACTCTTCGCGCTTCTCGGGGGTTTCCATCGCCGGCCCGCCTTCCGGATCGCGTTCCTCGGAATTCAGTTGTAGAGTACAACAAGTAATAGGTTGCAAAAGCCAACTATTGAGGTGTTCGCATGTCCGCTGGTCCGAGTGCCGGCACCGGGTCCACCGCCGCCGCTCTGCGGCATGTGCTGGGCCATTTCGTCACGCCGCTGCTGATGTGCATCGGCATGGGGCTCGCCTACCTCGGGGCGTTCCACGCCCCGGAGCCGCACGATCTGCGGGTGGACGTGGTCGGCTCGGGCCCGAGCGCCCGGCTGCTCGCGCAGACATTGCAGGACAAGGGGGACGGGGCGCTGAGCGTGCGTACCGTCCCCGACCGCGCGGCGGCGGTGGAGCACCTCAGGACCCGGGCGAGCTTCGGCGCGTACCTGCCGGGCGAACACCCCGAGCTGCTGGTGGCCAGTGCCTCGTCCGACACCAGCGCCACGGTGGTCGAGAAGGTCTTCACCGAGGTCGCGGCCGACCGGGGTGCGCCGCTGAAGGTGACGGACACGGTGCCGACGGCGGACGGTGATCCGACCGGGCAGGGCATCTTCTTCCTGCTGGTCGCGGTGAGCATCGGCTCGTACGCGTCGGTCGCGGTGATCGGCGGCGCGGGTGCCGTGCTGGCGCTGTGGATCAGGGCCGCGCTGGCCGTTGCCGCGTCTCTGGTGGTGAGCGTGATCGGGGTGATGTTCGCGGGGCCGGTGTTCGGCCTCGTCGACCACGGGCTCGGCGGTCTGTGGGCGATGGCCTGGCTCTACTCGGCGGGCATTCTGCTGATCGGCGTCGGACTGCACACGTTCCTCAAGCGGTGGACGACGCTCGGGCTGATGGTGCTGTTCGTGATGCTCAACTTCACCAGCTCCGGCGGCATCTTCCGGCCCGAGCTGCAGTCCGGCTTCTTCTCCTCCTTGCACTCCTTCTGGAACGGTGCGGGCTTCGTCGAGGGCGTGCGCAGCCATGTGTACTTCGACGGGCACGGGCTCGGCGGGAACGTGCTGGTGCTGGCGCTCTGGTTCGTGACGGGACTGGTCCTGGTGGGGCTGGCCGGGCTGACCGAGTCGAAGCGGCGGAAGGCGGCCGCGATCTCGTCCGGCGACGTCATGGCCGGGTCCGCGACTGCCGGATCCGTCACCGCCGGGTCCGTCATCGCCCCGGAGGCGCACGGGCCGAAGCACGCCGTGAGGAATGCCACCCGGGCCGGGACCGGGGCGGATGAAGAGGCGAAGGCCGAGGAGGAGATGGAGGAAGCCGTCGGCGTCTGACCAGGGCGGATTGTTGTCCACAGGCTGCGGATCAGGTTTTCCACAGGGGCAGACGGGTTTCGGCCCACGGAGGTACCTTCGTCGGAATTGATCTGCGACAGGGCGTAGGGCCGGGAGCGCAGGGGAGCGGGGGGAGGCTGCGCACCATGGGTGAAATCGAAGCGACCGTGCCGGTTCAGAGGGCCGTGGAGAGCGATCCGCGCATCCCGGTCGTGCCGGGATTCGCGCGGCGGGCGACCGGGGCGGGCGGGGGCGTGGCGCGGCCGTCGCGGAAGGAGGGCAAGGCGCTGCGGGCGAGGGTGCCCAGGGCCTCGCACGCCTTCCTGGACCTTCCGGCCGGGCGGCCCGACGCGGTGCGGGCGGTCGAGGAGTCGAGCAGGGGCAGGGTGCCGGCTCTCACCCCGATCCGGGTGGGCCGGATGGCGGCCACCCCCTTCGCCTTCCTGCGCGGGTCGGCCGGGCTGATGGCCCATGACCTGGTGGGTACTCCGGTCAGCGGGGTGGGCGCTCAGCTCTGCGGCGACGCCCACGCGGCCAATTTCGGGCTGTACGGCGACGCGCGCGGCAGCCTGGTCATCGATCTGAACGACTTCGACGAGACCGTGTTCGGCCCGTGGGAGTGGGATCTCAAGCGGCTCGCCACCTCGCTGGTGCTCGCGGGGCGCGAAGCCGGTGCGGACGAGGAGACCTGCCGGCGGGGGGCGTACGACACGGTGGGGGCGTACCGGCGGACGATGCGGCTGCTGGCCAAGCTGCCCGCGCTCGACGCATGGAACGCCATCGCGGACGAGGAACTCGTCTCGCACACGGACGCCCGGGACCTCCTCGGGACCCTGGAACGGGTTTCGGAGAAGGCCCGCAAGAACACCAGCGCCCGTTTCGCGGCCAGGTCGACCGAGGACTCGGGGGACGGCGGGCGCCGCTTCGTGGACGCGCCGCCGGTGCTGCGGAGGGTGCCGGACGAGGAGGCCGCGGCGGTCGCGGCGGCGCTCGGGGGCTACTTGGACACGGTCTCCGAGGACCGTGTGCCGCTCCTCGCCCGGTACGCGATCCATGACGTGGCGTTCCGGGTGGTCGGCACCGGAAGCGTCGGCACCCGGTCGTACGTGGTGCTGCTGCTCGACCACCGCGGTGAGCCCCTGGTGCTTCAGGTGAAGGAGGCGCGGCCCTCCGTGCTGGCGCCGTACCTGCCGGCTGTCGGGTTCGAGGTGCCGGAGGTGGCCCACGAGGGGCGCCGGGTGGTGCTCGGGCAGAAGCGGATGCAGGTCGTCAGCGACATCCTGCTGGGCTGGGCGACCGTGGACGGCCGTCCGTTCCAGGTGAGGCAGTTCAGGAACCGCAAGGGCAGCGTCGACCCGGCGGCGCTGGCGGCCGACCAGGTCGACGACTACGGCCGGATGACCGGTGCGCTGCTGGCCCGTGCTCACGCGCACAGCGCGGATCCTCGGCTGATCGCCGGTTACTGCGGGAAGAGCGAGGAGCTGGACGAGGCCGTGGCGGCGTTCGCGGTGACCTACGCGGACCGTACGGAGGCGGACCACACGGAGCTGGTGCAGGCCATCGGTTCGGGGCGAATAGCCGCCGAGCTGGGCGTCTGAGAGGGCCGGGGGACCCGGCGACGGCCCGTGGGGTACCGGGGCGTCCGGTGGAGCGGGAGACGGCGCCGGGAACGGCTCTGAGACAGGTCTGCGGCGGGCCCGGGGCGGGAGCGGTCGGGCGTTCGAGGAGTGCGGGAGCCGACCGCGCGTCCTGGGGGCGTGGTCCGTGGCCATACGCTGGACGGGTGACCCACGAAGCCGCCGGAGTGCCGACCACCCGGAACGACGATGACCGGCAGGACAACGACCGGCAGCACGGGCGGCATGCCCGGCACGAGGAGCAGACCGAGGAGCAGGGACAGCCGGCCGGTGCCGGTTCGGGGGCCGGCGCCGTCGGCGGGGCGCCCGACGGGGCGGCCGCGGACGCTGCCGGAGAGGCCGTGGCCGGTGACGGCGACGGTCGGACCGGTGACGGCGCCGCCGACGGGGGTACGGGCGACACCGCCGCGGGGGAACGGCCCGAGGCCCGGCTCGCGAGGGCGGTCCGGGTGGCGGAGCAGGCGCTGATCGAGTTCGAGATCGCGGTGGAGACCTTCCGGGTCGAGGTCGAGAACTTCTCCCGGCTGCACCACCAGAAGCTCGGCCCGATGTACACCCGCCTCGACGAGCTCGACGCGCAGATCGCGGAGGCCCGCGCCGCCAGGACGGGTGACCCGGAGGACATCCGCAAGGCGCAGGAGGCGCGGGCGGTCGTGATGCCGATGCCCGGTGTCGACGAGCTGTTCCACGACTGGATCGACTCGGACGGGCTGTCCCCCGAGGCGGCGGCGATGCTCACCGAGCAGCCGGTGCGACCGCCCAAGCGGGTCAGGCCGACCGAGGAGGCGCGCAGGCTCTACCGCGACCTGGCCCGCAAGGCCCACCCGGACCTGGCGCAGGACGAGGCGGAGCGGTCCCGCCGGGACGAGTTCATCGCCCGGGTGAACGCCGCTTACGGGCTCGGTGACGAGGCCCTCCTGATGGAGCTGGCGCAGGAGTGGGAGGCGGGCCCCGCGATGCCCGAGCCGGAGCTCGGCGAGAGCGAGGAGCTCTACGCCCGGCTGAACTGGCTGACCCAGCGCAAGGACCTGCTCACCGTGCTCGCGCGGGAACTGGAGGAGAGCGCGATCGGCGCCATGCTGCGGATGGCGCCCGACGACCCGGACCGGCTGCTCGACGAGATCGCCGAGCAGCTGCTGGGCGAGGTCGCGCAGCGCGAGGACGAGCTGGCGGGTCTGGTGCAGTAGCGTTCCCGGTGACCCTGGAGCGTACGTACGAGAGAAGGCATGACCCATGAATTTCGCCCCGCTGCCCTCGGTGGACGTCGCGGCGGTTCCGGCGGACGGCTTCGTGCTGGATGTCCGGGAGGACAACGAGTGGGCGGCCGGGCACGTCGAAGGAGCCCTGCACATCCCGATGAGTGACTTCGTGGCCCGCTTCGGTGAGCTGACCGAAGCGGTCGCCGACGGTCGGCGCGTGCATGTGATGTGCCGGGTCGGCGGCCGGTCCGCCCAGGTCACCCAGTACCTGGTGCAGCAGGGCGTCGACGCCGTGAACATCGACGGCGGCATGCTCGCCTGGGACGGTGCCGGACGCCCGATGGTCGCCGACGGCGAGAGCCCGGCCTTCGTGCTCTGAACCGGCCCGCTGGGCCGGGTGGCCGACCGACCCGCTCGACCGGCCCGCTCGGCCGAGGAGTCCGGTCGGGGTGGTCGAGTGGTGCCGGTCCGGCGCCGGACCGGTCGGCCTTCCGGGGCCGGTCGGGGCGCACGTCGTCGGGGCGTGGGGCGGGTGTCAGTCGAGGAGGTGCGCGGCCAGGAGGTCGCCCAGGGCCTCCTCGTGGGCCGCTGCGGGGCCGAGGGACAGCTCGATCTGCTTCGCCCAGGCATGGAAGCGGTGCAGCGAGTAGTCCGTGTCGGCGCCGAAACCGCCGTGCAGATGCTGTGCCGTCTGCACGACCCGGCGGATGCCGTCCGACGCCCAGATCTTCGCCACGGCGATGTCGCCCTCGGCGGGCAGGGCCCCGTCGGCCCCGGTGGAGATCCGCCAGGCCGCCTGCCAGAGCGTCACTTCCATGGCCCGCAGGTCGATGTACCGGTCCGCGGCCTGCACGGCGACGGCCTGGAACGTCGCGATCGGGAAGCCGAACTGCTCGCGTTTCCCGGTGTATTCGCTCGTCATGGCGAGTACGGCCTCGCCCAGGCCCAGCGCGAGCGCGCACGTTCCGGTGGTGAGGAGGGCTCGCAGCCACTCCCAGGCCCCGGCACCGTCGATCAGCGCGCGCCGGTCGACCCGCACCGATCGCAGCCGGACCTCGGCGAACCGCTCGCCGTTGGTGGAGACCTGCTCGGCCAGGTCGACGCCGTCCTGGTCCGGCCGGATCAGGGCGACCACCGCCCCTCCCCCGTCCGTGTGCGCCGGAACCGCGATCCAGTCGGCCACCTGCGCCCATGGCACCGCCGACTGCGTCCCGTCGAGCACCCACCCCGAATCGGCGTCGTCGGCATCATCGGAGCCCCCGTCCGGCAGGGGGCCCTCCGCGGTCGTCTCCCGGCGTGCGGTGACGGCGAGTTCGGCCGGATCATGGCCCGAGCGGCCGTTGGCTCCGACGGTGAGCACCAGTTCGCCCCGGACGACCGGGGGCAGCAGTTCGGCGACCAGCCCGGGGTCCCCGTACCGCTGGAGCGCCATGGCGACCGCGCAGGTCTCCAGCAACGGCACCCGTGCGAGCACTCTGGCGGATTCGCGCAGCACCAGGCAGAGCGCGATGGGGTCGAGTCCGGCCCCGCCGTGCCGCGGCTCCAGGGTCAGGCCCAGCAGGTCGCCGGCGGCGAGTTCGGCCCACAGCGGCCGGTCGATGTCCTCGGCCACCGCGCCCGGTGTGAGCGCGGGGCTGGGCACTCTGTCGGGTGCGGTACCCGAGAAGACCGCCCGCGCCGCCTCCGTGGCCGCCTGCTGTTCCTCGGTGAAGGTGAAGTCCACTGTCCCTGCCTCCCGCGAACCGCTGCTCCCGTACCCGAATCTGACGGTCCGTCAAGATAGAACAGGTTCTACGAGAAGGGAACAGGGCGCGGGGGAGGGCGCGGCAGGAGGCGGTCAGCGGTCGAAGTCGAGTTCCACCTCCGGCGTCATCGGATGCGACTGGCACGCCAGCACGTAGCCCGCCTCCGTCTCGTCCGGCTCCAGCGCGAAGTTCCGGTCCATCCGGACCTCGCCCGAGACCAGGAAGGCCCGGCAGGTCCCGCACACCCCGCCCTTGCAGGCGTACGGGGCGTCGGCGCGGCTGCGCAGCACGGTCTCCAGCAGCGATTCGTCCTTCTCCACCGGCCAGGTGCCGCAGCGACCGTCCAGGGTCGCGGTGAGTCTGCTGTGGGCCGGTGATTCGGCCCGGGCGCGGGCGGGAGTGCCCGGGCCGTCGTCCACGTGGAAGATCTCCTGGTGGATGCGGCTCCGGTCGACGCCCAGGTCGCGCAGCGCCCGGTCCGCGGACTGGATCAGCCCGAACGGTCCGCAGAGGTACCAGCCGTCCACCTCGGTCACCGGGAGCAGCGCGGGCAGCAGTTCGGCGAGGCGGTCCCGGTCCAGCCGGCCGGAGGGGAGACCGGCCTGCTGCTCCTCCCGGGAGAGCACCGTGATCAGCTGGAACCGGTCCGGGTAGCGGTCCTTGAGGTCGGCGACCTCGTCCAGGAACATCGTGGAGACGGCTGTCCGGTCGCTGCGTATCAGGCAGAACCGGGCATCCGGCTGCCGCGCCAGCAGCGTGGCCGCGATGGACAGGACCGGCGTGATCCCGCTGCCCCCGACGATCGCCGCGAAGTGCCCGGCGCGGGGCGTGAGCACGAAGCGGCCCATCGGGGGCATGGCCTCGACCACGTCGCCGACGGCGAGTTCCTTCAGCGCGTACGTGGAGAACGCGCCGCCGTCGACCAGCCGGATGCCCACGCGCAGCACCGGCTCGTCCGGTTCCTCGGTGGCGGGGGAGCAGATCGAGTACGAGCGGCGGATCTCCTCGCCGTCGACCGTGTGGCGCACGTTGAGGTGCTGGCCGGGCCGGTGGCGGAAGGTCTCGCGCAGCTCGGGCGGTACGGCGAGCGTGACGGCCACCGAATCGTCCGTGAGCCGTTCGATCGCGCGGACCCGGAGCGGATGGAACATCTACAACTCCTTGAAGTGGTCGAACGGTTCGCGGCACGTCACGCAGCGGCGCAGTGCCTTGCACGCGGTGGAGGAGAACCGGCTCAGCAGCTCCGTCTCGGTCGATCCGCAGTGCGGGCAGCGCACCGAGAGGGTGAGCGGCACCGGACCACCCGCGGAGGCCGCGGCATCGTGCGGGCGCGGGGGCGCGATGCCGAACTCGGCCAGCTTGCGCCGCCCCTCCGCACTGATGTCGTCCGTGGACCAGGCCGGTGAGAGCACGGTGACCACGGAGACCTCTGGTATGCCGTGGTCGTGCAGCACCCGCTCGATGTCGGCGGACATGGCCTCGATGGCGGGGCAGCCGGTGTAGGTCGGGGTGAGGCGCACGGTGACCCTGCCGGGGCCGAGGACGTCCACGCCCCGGAGCACACCCAGCTCTTCCAGGGTCAGCACGGGCAGCTCGGGGTCGGGCACGGAGCCCGCGAGCCGGTGCAGCTCCTCCTCCAGGAGCGTTTCGGTCACCATGACGCCCCCGGGTGGCTGCGGTGCAGGTGCTGCATCTCGGCGAGCATCCGGCCGAAGGGCTCGGTGTGGATGCCCTGGCGTCCCGCGCCCGCCGTCCACGCCCCGGACTGCGGACCGGTCGGCAGGGTCAGCGTGGCCCGCTCCAGCACCGCGGTGACGGACTCCAGCCAGCCGCCGTGCAGCGACTGCCAGTCGACCTCCACGCCCTCGACGGGCTGGAACAGCTCGCCGGTGAACCGCCACAGGGCGTCCGCGGCGTCCTGCATCCGCTCGTGGCTCGCGTCCGTGCCGTCGCCGAGCCGCAGCGTCCAGTGCTCGGAGTGGTCCTGGTGGTACGCGACCTCCTTGACGGCCTTCGCCGCCAGGCCGGCGAACGGGCCGTCGCCCGCCGCCAGCTGCTCGTACAGCAGCCGCTGGTAGGTGGAGAAGTAGAGCTGGCGGGCGATGGTGTGGGCGAAGTCGCCGTTCGGCTGCTCGACCAGCTGGACGTTGCGGAAGGCGCGCTCCTCGCGCAGGTAGGCCAGCTCGTCCTCGTCCCCGACGAGGGAGAGCAGCACCCGGGCCTGCCCCAGCAGGTCCAGGGCGATGTTGGCCAGGGCCACTTCTTCTTCCAGCACCGGGGCGTGACCCGCCCACTCCCCCAGCCGGTGCGAGAGCACCAGCGCGTCGTCGCCCAGGGCGAGGGCCGCGGTCACAGGTGCTTCACCCCTTCCGGGATCTCGTAGAACGTCGGGTGCCGGTACGGCTTGTCACCGGCCGGTTCGAAGAAGGAGTCCTTCTCGTCCGGGGAGGAGGCCGTGACCTGCGCGGACGGGACCACCCAGATGGAGACGCCCTCGGAGCGGCGGGTGTACAGATCGCGCGCGTTGCGCAGGGCCATCTCCGCGTCCGGGGCGTGCAGGCTGCCCGCGTGGGTGTGGGAGAGACCGCGGCGCGAACGCACGAACACCTCCCACAGGGGCCATTCGGTCGAGCTGCTCATGCTGTCGCCTCCCCGTTCCGTACGGTCGCGGTCCGCGCCGTCGTGTGTGCTGTCGAGTGCTTCTCGGCGTAGGCGGCCGCCGCGTCACGGACCCAGGCGCCCTCCTCGTGCGCCCGGCGGCGCTGGCCGAGGCGCTGCTCGTTGCACGGGCCGTTGCCCTTGAGGACCTCCTGGAACTCCGTCCAGTCGATCGCGCCGAAGTCGTGCTGTCCGCGCTCCTCGTTCCACCGGAGGTCGGGGTCCGGGAGGGTGAGCCCCAGCGTCTCGGCCTGGGGGACACAGATGTCCACGAAGCGCTGCCGCAGCTCGTCGTTGGAGTGGCGCTTGATCTTCCAGGCCATCGACTGCGCGGAGTGGGCCGAGGCGTCGTCCGGCGGGCCGAACATCATCAGGGACGGCCACCACCAGCGGTTCACCGCGTCCTGCGCCATTTCGTGCTGTGCCGGGGTGCCGCGGCTGAGGGCGAGCAGCAGCTCGTACCCCTGGCGCTGGTGGAAGGACTCCTCCTTGCAGATGCGGACCATCGCGCGGGCGTACGGGCCGTAGGAACAGCGGCACAGCGGCACCTGGTTGGTGATCGCCGCGCCGTCCACGAGCCAGCCGATGGCGCCGACGTCCGCCCAGGTCAGCGTCGGGTAATTGAAGATCGACGAATACCTCTGGCGGCCCGCGTGGAGTTTGTCGAGCAGTTCCTCGCGGCCGGTGCCGAGGGTCTCCGCGGCGCTGTAGAGGTAGAGGCCGTGCCCCGCCTCGTCCTGCACCTTGGCCATCAGGATGGCCTTGCGGCGCAGCGAGGGCGCCCGCGAGATCCAGTTGGCCTCCGGCTGCATCCCGATGATCTCGGAATGGGCGTGCTGGGCCATTTGCCTGACCAGCGAGGCTCGATACGCGTCGGGCATCCAGTCGCGCGGCTCGATGCGCTCGTCCGCCGCCACCGCGGCGTCGAACGCTGCCGCCAGGGCCCCGTCCGCCCCCTCGGGGCCGCCCGCTCCCGCCTGCGTCGCCTGGTCCGCAGTCACTGCCGCCATCCCGGACTCCCTACCGACCGATCGTTCGGTTCAATGTCTTCAATGGTGAGTCGGCGGCCCGTAGGGTGTCAACCCTGTTGATAACTGGCCGGGGAGCGACGGGGATCGGGGCGGGATGGATTCGTACGACGACAGGGGCGCCGAGAGCGGTGACGGCGCCGCCGGGCCGGAGACGGTACGGCACGAGGACGCCCCTTCCGCCGCCGACGGGGAGGCGGGGACGAGCACCCGCGGCGGGATGGCCGCCCTGTCGCTCCCGTACCAGATCGTGGCCGCGGTCGTGCTGTCGGTGATCGGGCTGGTCGCCTGCACCCAGCTGGTCATGGTGTTCCTGCACGTCGCGCCCTCGAACACGCTGACCAAGCGGCACGGCGAAGCGGTCGACGACTGGGTCTACCCCGAGTTCGAGCAGAACTGGAAGCTCTTCGCCCCGAACCCGCTCCAGCAGAACATCGCCGTGCACGTGCGCGCCGAGATAGCGGGTGCCGACGGCCGCCGCACCACCGCCTGGATGAGCCTTTCCGGCGAGGACGGCAAGGCGATCCGCGGCAATCTCCTCCCCAGCCACATCCATCAGAACGAACTCCGCCGCGGCTGGGACTTCTACCTCAACTCCCACGACAACGAGAACCGGGCCAACGGCCTTCGCGGCCGGCTGTCCGAGCAGTACATCCGCCGCATCGCGATGCTGCGCCTGAGCGAACACGACTACGGCGGCACCGTCGAGCGCATCCAGATCCGCTCCGAGACACGGTCCGTCGCGGCACCCGGATGGAGCGAGGAGAAGATCAGCACGAAGCCGTCCTACCGGGTGCTGCCCTGGTGGAACATCACCGCGGCCGACCTTCCCGCGGACGCCGGGGGGGCGGACAAGAACGCCGAGGGGACGGACAAGTGAGCACGCTTTCCTTCGACCGCAAGGTCGCCCACGCCGTTCAGCGCATCACCTCCTCGGCCTTCGGCCCGTACCAGAGCGCCGTCATCCGGATCGGTTTCTCGGCGACCTATCTGCTCTTCCTGCTGCGCGAGCTGCCGCACCGCCACGAGATGTACGGCCCCGACGCCCCGTGGCGCTGGGACATGGCGCAGCAGCTCATATCCGGAAACCAGGCCTTCACCGCCCTCATGTGGTCGGACAGCGCGGTCTGGTTCGAGATCGTCTACGCGATCGCGCTGCTCTCCGCGGCGCTGCTGATGGTCGGCTGGCACACGCGTGCCATGTCGGTCCTCTTCATGGCCGGTGTCCTCTCCCTGCAGAACCGCAGCATCTTCATGGGTGACGGCGGCGACAACGTCATCCACCTGATGGCGATCTACCTGGTGCTCACGCGCTGCGGGCGGGTCTGGTCGCTGGACGCCCGGCGTGCGGCACGCGCGGCGGAAGCGGAAGAAGCGGCGCGGGGAACGGGCGTGGAAGCCGATGTTCCGCGGCGCTCGACGCGTGGGGACGTGGTCGGCCCGGTCCTCTGGGTGGTGCTCGGCGTGGTGCTGATCGCGGCCAGCGCGACGGACGGGCTCGGTGGTACCTGGTGGCTGCCCACGCTCCTGTGGATCCTGTGGATCGGCGAGGGCGCCTGGTGGGCCGTGAACCGCTACGCCCCGCAGAGCCAGACGCGGATCCTGCTCGATGTCATCGCCAACCTCGCCCACAACGCGACCCTCGTCGTGATCATGGCCGAGGTCTGCCTCATCTACGCCACGGCCGGCTGGTACAAGATCCAGGGCTCGCGCTGGCAGGACGGCACGGCGCTCTACTACCCGCTCAAGCTCGACTACTTCACGCCGTGGCCCGCGCTGTCGGACATCCTCGCCTCCAACGGCGTGATGGTGATGCTGATCACGTACGGCACCGTCATCGTCCAGGTCGCGTTCCCCTTCACCCTGTTCAACCGACGGGTCAAGAACGTCCTGCTCGTCGCCATGATCTGCGAGCACGCGGGCATCGCCCTGCTGCTCGGGCTGCCCTTCTTCTCGATGGCGATGATCGCCGCCGACTCGGTCTTCCTGCCGACTGTCTTCCTGGTCTGGCTCGGTGGCCGGGTGACCCTCGGGCGGAAACTGCTGTTCTCGAGCGGGAACAGGCTTCCGGAGCAGCGGCGGGCCGCCGACGACGAGGAGGCCCCGCAACACAGCGGCGACGGGGGCCATACGCTCGTCGGGTGAGCAGCAGCAGTGAGAGTGGCAGTACCGGCCGTACCGGTGACGCGTCCGCAGCGGTGACGGAGCCGGCTCCTCAGGTGGGGCCCGTTTCCCTGGCAGGGCCTGTTTCCCCGGCGGAGCGCGCTTCCTCGTCGGAGGACGCTCCGGCGGGGAACGTTCTCTCAAAGGAGCACGGGCCGTCCGTGGA
The DNA here is from genome assembly GCF_008120935.1 of Streptomyces sp. sk2.1. GTDB lineage: Bacteria > Actinomycetota > Actinomycetes > Streptomycetales > Streptomycetaceae > Streptomyces. The sequence goes on along the minus strand of NZ_RDBO01000055.1, from coordinate 96,020 downwards.
GCCGGTGCAGTACGACGACGGATTCGGGACGGAGGTGGGCGTCGGGCCGCATCCGCTGCCCTGGCCCTCGGACGAGCGGTACGACCCCGAGCTGCTCGCCCACGGCGACCGGCGCAACGTGGGCGACGCCTACCGGTACTGGACCCGGGAGGCGATCGTCGCCGATCTGGACCTGCGGCGGCACGACTTCCACGTGGCGGTCGAGAACTGGGGCCATGACTTCAACATCGGTTCGGTGGTGCGCACCGCGAACGCCTTCCTCGCCAAGGAGATCCACATCGTGGGCCGACGGCGCTGGAACCGGCGGGGCGCGATGGTCACCGATCGCTACCAGCACGTGCGGCATCACCCCGACACGGAGTCGCTGACCGCGTGGGCGAAGGCCGAGGGGTTGCCGATCATCGGGATCGACAACCTGCCGGGGGCGGTGCCGCTGGAGCGGACCGAGCTGCCGCGGCGCTGTGTGCTGCTCTTCGGGCAGGAGGGCCCCGGGCTGACCGAGGAGGCCCGCAGGCATGCGGCGATGGTGTGCTCCATCGCGCAGTTCGGGTCCACCCGGTCGATCAACGCGGGGGCTGCGGCCGCCATCGCCATGCACGCGTGGGTGCAGCGGTACGCGGAGATCCCGGAAGGCTGAGGACCGGCCGCCGGGCCGGGCCGGGCGGGGTGTGGCGCGGCGGGCTGAGGGTGTGGGCCGTCCGGSCCGGACGGCCCACACCCTCCGGTGGTCACGCCTGGCGGCGGACCTCCACCATGCGGAAGCGGTTGGCCACGAAGGCCCCGTCGCACAGCGCCGCGTTCGCCGCCGGGTTGCCGCCCGAGCCGTGGAAGTCGGAGAAGGCCGCGGTCTGGTTGACGTACACACCGCCGGTCAGGTTCAGCGACAGCTGGGCCGACTCGTCCAGACAGACGTCCACCACCGCGCCCTCCACCTCCGGAGAGGTGGTGTACGCGCCGACCGTCATCGCGCCCTTGTCCCGGACCGTGCGGCGGAGCAGGTCCAGGGCGGCGGCCGTCGAGTCGACCGCCACCGCGAAGGCGACCGGCCCGAAGCACTCCGACAGGAAGTGCTCCTCGTCGTCCGGCTTGGCGGCGTCCAGCTTGACGACGACAGGGGTGCGGACCACGGCATCGGGGAATTCCGGATTGGCCACCTCGCGGGAGGACAGGGCGACCTCGCCCCGGTCCGGGGCCGCCTCCAGGCGTGCCTTCACGTCCGGGTTGACCAGGGCGCCGAGCAGCGCGTTCGCCCTGGCGTCGTCGCCCAGCAGGCCGGTCACCGCACCGGCGATGTCGGCCACCACCTCGTCGTACGACTTGTCGCCGGCGTCGGTGGTGATGCCGTCCCGGGGGATCAGCAGGTTCTGCGGGGTCGTGCACATCTGGCCGCTGTACAGGGAGAGCGAGAACGCCAGGTTGGACAGCATGCCGCGGTAGTCGTCCGTGGAGTCGACGACGATCGTGTTGACCCCGGCCTTCTCCGTGTAGACCTGGGCCTGTCGGGCGTTGGCCTCCAGCCAGTCGCCGAACGCGGTGGAGCCGGTGTAGTCGATGATCTTGATCTCGGGGCGGAGCGCGAGGGTCTTCGCGATGCCCTCGCCCGGCCGCTCGGTCGCCAGCGCGACCAGGTTGGGGTCGAAGCCCGCCTCGGCGAGCACCTCACGGGCCAGCTGCACCGTGAGCGCGAGCGGCAGCACGGCGCGCGGGTGCGGCTTGACCAGTACGGGATTGCCGGTGGCCAGGGAGGCGAAGAGACCGGGGTAGCCGTTCCACGTGGGGAAGGTGTTGCAGCCGATCAGCAGCGAGATGCCGCGCGGCGCCGCGGTGAACGACTTGTGCAGCTGGAGCGGGTCGCGCTTGCCCTGGGGCTTGGACCAGTCGGCGCTTCCCGGCGTGCGGACCTGCTCCTCGTAGGCGTACGCCACGGCTTCGAGGCCGCGGTCCTGGGCGTGCGGGCCGCCCGCCTGGAACGCCATCATGAAGGCCTGGCCGCTGGTGTGCATCACGGCGTGACCGAATTCGTGGGTCCGGGCGCTGATCCGGGCCAGGATCTCCAGGCAGAGCAGGGCCCGGGTCTCGGGACCCGCAGCCCGCCAGGCACCCATTCCCGCACGCATCGCCGGCAGCAGGACGTCCGGGTCGGCGTGCGGATACTCCACGCCCAGCTCCGGCCCGTACGGAGAGACCTCCCCGCCCGTCCAGCCGTCGGTGCCGGGCTGGCCGAGGTCGAGCCGGGTGTTCAGCACGGCGTCGAAGGCGGCCTTGCCCTCGGCGGGGCCCAGGCTGCCGGGCGCACCGCCCTCGCCGTACGCCTTCGGGTGCTCGGGGTGCGGGGACCAGTAGGCGCGCGTGCGGATCGCGTCGAGGGCCCGGTCGAGCGTGGATCGGTGCTTCTCGGAGAGCAGTTGCGGGGAGAGCTCGGCGGCCATGACGGACCAACTCCTCGTCGAGCTGGGCAGGGACGGGCGGACAGAGTTAGAGTAACCGAACGATCGGTCGGGACAAGGGGGCCCGCCAAACCTGTGGACAACTCGTAGGGGAGGATCGCGGACATGACCACGGCCAAGCGGGACACGTACACCCCGGAGACCCTGCTCACCGTCGCCGTCCGTGTCTTCAACGAGCGCGGCTACGACGGCACGTCCATGGAGCACCTCTCCAAGGCGGCGGGCATCTCCAAGTCGTCCATCTACCACCATGTCGCGGGCAAGGAAGAGCTGTTGCGGCGGGCGGTCAGCCGGGCGCTGGACGGGCTCTTCGGGATTCTGGACGAGCCGGGAGCGACGCGGGGGCGGGCGATCGAGCGGGTCGAGTACGTCACCCGCCGCACCGTCGACGTGCTGATAGCCGAACTCCCCTACGTCACGCTGCTGCTGCGCGTGCGGGGCAACACGAACACGGAGCGCTGGGCGATGGAGCGGCGCCGCGAGTTCGACCAGCGGGTGACCGAGCTGCTCAAGGCCGCGGTCGCGGACGGCGACCTCCGTTCCGACGTGGACATACGACTGGTGACCCGGTTGCTCTTCGGAATGGTCAACTCGCTGGTGGAGTGGTACCGCCCGCTGCCGGACGGCGGGGCCGACGGCGAGCGGCTGGCGGACACGCTGGTCCGGGTGGCTTTCGAGGGCATGCGCTCCAGCCGCTGAACCACTGATCGCCGATTCGTCGGACCATCGGCCGTCGAATGGCTCGTTCCCGACCCGTCGGGCGGGACCGGCGGGTCGGGGCCGGTGGGTCGGGGGCGGTATGTCGGGGTCGGTATGTCGGGGTCGGTGGGTACGGACGGGCATCAGGCGTTCCCGGCCGGGCGGAAACCGGTGGATGCGGACGGCCCCGGACGCTCCCGGCCGGGCGGGACCCGCGAGCATGTGCTTCAGGTGAGTTCGGTGGGCCTGTCCGGGCCCGGCGCCAGGTCCGTCTCCTCGAACACCAGGAGCGTGCGGGTCGAGAGGACCTCCGGAATGGCCTGGATCTTCGTGAGGACCAGCTCGCGCAACGTCCTGTTGTCCGGTGTGTGCACCAGCAGGAGCACGTCGAAGTCGCCGCTGACCAGCGCTATGTGGGTGGCCCCGGGCAGCGCCTGGAGCTGCTCGCGCACGGTGCGCCAGGAATTCTGGACGATCTTGAGCGTGATGTACGCGGAGGCGCCCTGCCCGGCCCGCTCGTGGTCCACGCGCGCGCTGAAACCGCGGATCACGCCGTCGTCGAGGAGCCGGTTGATCCGGGCGTAGGCGTTGGCCCGCGACACGTGGACGCGATCGGCCACCGACCGGATCGAGGCGCGTCCGTCCGTCTGGAGCAGTCGCAGGATGTCGCGGTCGATGGCGTCGAGCGGGCGGGCGGGCGGAAGCCGGCCGGGATCCTCTCCACCAGCGGCCATTTGTTCAGCTGACATGTGCCCGTGCCTCCCCGTCCTGGACGACCTGCCTCTATCCCAGGTTGTGGAGAACCGTTTGTCCACAGGCTGGAGGCGCCTGTAGCCAAAATGCGCTCGCGACCGAACAATCGGTAGGTGAGGAACGCCGCATCGGCACCTCGGACAGCGCTCGACATTTCGATGTATTTCGACACCCCTCGGCATCGGACCATCCCCCCGATGCCGACAGACGCCGCTCGAAACCCCTCGATGCCAGGAGGTGCTTGTCATGACGGTCCAAGAGCTGCCCGGCGCGGCTGCTTACCGGCCCGCGCCGCCCCCGGCCTGGAAGCCGCTCACCGATCCCGCGCCGCTGCTCCCGGACCCCGAGCCGTACCGCGTGCTCGGTACGGACGCCGTGGCGGACGCCGATCCCGAGCTGCTTCTGCGCCTTTACGCGGAGCTGGTCCGCGGCCGGAGGTACAACGCGCAGGCCACCGCGCTCACCAAGCAGGGCCGGCTCGCCGTCTACCCGTCGAGCACGGGCCAGGAGGCCTGCGAGATAGCGGCCGCCCTGGTGCTGGAGGAGCGGGACTGGCTCTTCCCCAGCTACCGCGACACCCTCGCGGCGGTGGCGCGGGGGCTGGACCCGGTCGAGGCGCTGACGCTGCTGCGCGGTGACCGGCACACGGGTTACGACCCTCGGGAGCACCGCATCGCCCCGCTCTGCACTCCCCTGGCCACCCAGTTGCCGCACGCGGTGGGGCTGGCGCACGCGGCCCGGCTCAAGGGCGACGACGTGGTGGCGCTGGCCATGGTCGGTGACGGCGGGACCAGCGAGGGCGATTTCCACGAGGCGCTGAACTTCGCCGCGGTCTGGCGGGCCCCGGTGGTCTTCCTCGTGCAGAACAACGGCTTCGCGATCTCCGTACCGCTGGCGAAGCAGACGGCCGCGCCGTCCCTGGCGCACAAGGCCGTGGGATACGGGATGCCGGGCCGCCTGGTGGACGGCAACGACGCGGCCGCCGTGCACCAGGTGCTCGGCGAGGCGGTGGCGCGGGCCCGTCGTGGGGACGGCCCGACACTCGTCGAGGCGGTGACCTATCGCATGGACGCCCACACGAACGCCGATGACGCCACGCGCTACCGCGTCGACAGCGAGGTGGAGGCGTGGCGCGAGCACGACCCGATCCGGATCCTGGAGCGGGAGCTGACCGGGCGGGGGCTGCTCGGTGACGAGGGGATCGAGGAGGCGCGCGAGGCCGCGGACCGGATGGCGGCCGCCCTGCGCGAGCGGATGAACGCCGACCCGGTGCTGAACCCGATGGACCTGTTCGCCCACGTCTACGAGGAACAGACCGCGCAACTCCGGGAGCAGGCCGCCCGGTTGCGCGTCGAACTGGACGCGGAGCAGGACCGGAACGGCCACGACGACGTGGAGGAGCGGCGATGACGACGGCGGCGGCTGCCACCGGGGAGCGGACGGCGAGGACCAAGCCCGCCACGATGGCCCAGGCCCTCGGACGGGCACTGCGCGACTCGATGGCGCAGGACCCGACGGTGCATGTGCTCGGCGAGGACGTGGGCACGCTCGGCGGGGTCTTCCGGATCACCGACGGTCTGGCGAAGGAGTTCGGCGAGGACCGTTGCACGGACACCCCGCTGGCCGAGGCGGGCATCCTCGGTACGGCGGTCGGCATGGCGATGTACGGGCTGCGGCCCGTGGTGGAGATGCAGTTCGACGCCTTCGCCTACCCGGCTTTCGAGCAGCTCATCAGCCATGTCGCGAAGATGCGGAACCGGACGGCCGGCGCCATGCCGCTGCCGATCACGGTGCGGGTGCCGTACGGCGGCGGGATCGGCGGGGTGGAGCACCACAGCGACTCCTCCGAGGCGTACTACATGGCGACGCCCGGCCTCCACGTCGTCACGCCCGCCACGGTCGAGGACGCGTACGGGCTGCTGAGGGCGTCGATCGCCTCCGACGACCCGGTGGTGTTCCTGGAGCCGAAGCGGCTCTACTGGTCGAAGGCCGACTGGTCGCCCGAGGCGCCGGTGGCCGTGGAACCGATCGGCCGGGCCGTGGTCCGCCGCACCGGGCGCAGCGCCACGCTGATCACGTACGGGCCCTCGCTGCCCGTCTGCATGGAGGCCGCGGAAGCGGCCGTCGAGGAGGGCTGGGACCTCGAAGTCGTCGACCTGCGCTCCCTGGTGCCGTTCGACGACGAGACCGTCGCCGCTTCCGTGCGGCGCACGGGGCGTGCGGTCGTCGTCCACGAGTCCTCCGGGTTCGGCGGGCCGGGCGGTGAGATCGCGGCCCGGATCACGGAGCGCTGCTTCCACCACCTGGAGGCGCCGGTGCTGCGCGTCGCCGGGTTCGACATCCCGTATCCGCCGCCGATGCAGGAGCGGCACCACCTCCCGGGCGTGGACCGGGTGCTGGACGCGGTCGCCCGCTTGCAGTGGGAGGCGGAGAGCTGATGGCCCAGGTACTCGAATTCAAGCTGCCGGACCTCGGTGAGGGGCTCACCGAGGCGGAGATCGTGCGCTGGCTGGTGGAGGTCGGCGATGTCGTCGCCATCGACCAGCCGGTCGTCGAGGTCGAGACGGCCAAGGCGATGGTGGAGGTGCCGTGCCCGTACGGGGGTGTGGTCACGGCGCGGTTCGGCGAGGAAGGAGCCGAACTCCCGGTCGGGGCACCGCTGCTGACGGTCGCGGTGGGATCGCAGCAGGAGGCGGGAGCCGGTGCCGGTCCGAACACCGGCTCCGGTGTCGGCGCTGGTTCCGGTGCTGATTCCGGTTCCGGTTCTGGTTCAGGGGCGGCGGAGTCGTCCGGCAATGTGCTGGTCGGGTACGGGACGGGCGCGCCGGTGGCACGTCGGCGCCGGGTCCGCCCCGAGGCGTCGGTGGCGCGGGTGTCCGCGGAGGTGTCGGCCGGGGGCGCCGCTCCGCTTCCGGTCGCGGAGCCGGGCCCGGTGGCCGTCGTTTCCCCTCCGGTACGGAAGCTGGCGCGGCAGCATGGTCTTGACCTGCGAAAACTGGCGGGTTCCGGGCCGGACGGGCTGATCCTGCGGGCCGATGTCGAGGCCGCGATCAGGATGCTGGAAGAGCCGGCCACAGCTCTGTCGACCGCGGTTCCCACAGTGGGAACGGCAATGGCAGAGACGACAGCGGCGGGTGTGGCGCCGGCACAGCCGTCGGCGGCGCGCGGGGCCGTGACCGCGGGCGCGGAGCGGATTCCGCTGCGCGGTGTGCGGGGCGCGGTCGCCGACAAGCTGGCGCGCAGTCGGCGGGAGATCCCCGACGCCACGTGCTGGGTCGACGCCGATGCCACCGAGCTGATGGCGGCCAGAGCCGCGATGAACGGTGCCGGTGGTCCGTCGGCCGGTCCCAAGGTGTCGGTGCTCGCCCTGCTGGCGCGCATCTGCACCGCCGCGCTGGCCCGGTTCCCCGAGCTCAACTCCACCGTGGACCTGGAGGCGCGGGAGATCGTGCGGCTGCCGGAGGTCCACCTCGGGTTCGCGGCCCAGACAGATCGCGGGCTGGTGGTCCCCGTCGTGCGGGACGCGCACAACCGGAACGCGGAGTCGATCGGGGCCGAGATCGCCCGGCTGACGGAGGCGGCACGGGCCGGGCGGCTGACCCCGGCGGAGCTGACCGGCGGCACGTTCACGCTGAACAACTACGGAGTGTTCGGGGTCGACGGATCGACCCCGATCATCAACCACCCCGAGGCGGCGATGCTGGGGGTCGGCCGGATCGTGCCCAAGCCTTGGGTGCACGGGGGCGAGCTGGCCGTACGCCAGGTCGTCCAGCTCTCGCTGACCTTCGACCACCGGGTCTGCGACGGCGGTACGGCCGGTGGGTTCCTCCGCTACATAGCCGACTGCGTGGAACAACCGGCGGTGCTGCTGCGCACGTTGTAGGCGGGAACAGCCGCAGGCCTCGTCTCCCCCGAGCCCGAGCCGAGCCCGAGCCGAGCCCGAGCCCTTGTCCTCCGCGTCCGTGTTCTCCGAGTCCGTGTTTCCCCGCGTCCGTGTTTTGGCGGGTTCGCTGGAACACGGACGCGGGGGAACGGCGGGGGAGCACGGCCCGCATACTCGGACGCATGACCGCCTATGACGCCATCGTCCTTGCCGGAGGGGCCGCCGAGCSGCTCGGCGGCGCCGATAAGCCGGGAATCCGGGTCGGTGGCCGTGCGCTGCTCGACCGGGTGCTCTCGGCCTGTGCCGACGCCTCGACGACGGTCGTGGTGGGCGGGCGCCGGCCCACTGTGCGCGCGGTGACCTGGACGTACGAAGTGCCGCGGGGCGGCGGTCCGTTGGCGGCGCTCGACGCCGGGGTCCGGCTGACCACGGCGGAGCGGGTCCTCGTGCTCTCCGCCGATCTGCCGTTTCTGGGGGCCGACACGGTCGGAGCGCTGCTGGCGGCCGTGGAGGACGGGCGGCGCGAGGGAGCGCTGTGCGTCGACCAGGACGGGCGTGACCAGCCGCTCGTCGCCGTCTATGGTGCCGAACCGCTGCGTCGCGAGCTCGCGCTGCTCGCCACCGAGCACGGGGGGTTGTCCGGGCTGCCGTTGCGCCTGCTGACGCACGAACTCGATCTCGCGCGGGTGGAGGGCGACCCCCTGGCCTCTTTCGACTGCGACACCTGGAAGGACATCGCGTCGGCCCGGGCCCGCATCAGAGAGCATGGGGTGGTGCTGGACGAATGGATCACCGCAGTCAAGGACGAACTCGGCATCGAACTCGACGTCGACACCGATGTCCTGCTCGACCTCGCCCGTGACGCCGCCCACGGCGTCGCCCGGCCCGCCGCGCCGCTGACGACCTTTCTGGTCGGCTACGCGGCGGCGAGGGCGAGCCGGAACGGGGCCGGGAGCGGGGACGGGAGCGGGGACGGGGACGGTGCCGTGGAGGCGGTGGCCGAGGCCGCGCGGAAGGCCGCCGCGCTCGCCCGCCGCTGGGCGGACGAGAACGAGACGCAATGACGGCTCGCGACAGCGGGGCCGGTGCCCGGCGGCCGGCAGCAGGCCACGCGTCTGTTCCCGGGGTCGTCCACGCCTCTGCCTCCGGGGCCGGTCCCGCCTTTGATCCCGACTCCGATCCCGGCTGGGTTCCCGGCCCGGCTCCCGATCCGGCTTCGGAGGAGGAACGGGCCGTCGAGGAGGCGCTCGCACTGGTCAGGCGCCGGACGGCCGATGAGCCCCGTCCGGTGGGCCGGCCTTGTCCCGGGACGCGTCTCGACCCCACGGGTTCCCGGTCCCCGGAACACCGGGACTGCCGGGACCAGTCTGATTCCCCGGACCAGTCTGATTCCCCGGACCAGCCGGATTCCCGGGACCAGCCTGATTCCCCGGACGGGGCGGACCTTTCGGACGGGGTGGGGTCCACGAACAGCGCGGATTCCTCGGACAGGGGGAATCTTCCGGGGCGATCGGATTCGTCGAGCCGGCTGGACTCAGGGGGATCGGGACCGGAACCGGGACCGGGACTGGATTCGGGGTTCCGGGCGGTCGGGTCGGTGCCGGTGAGCGGGGGTGTCGGCCGGGTCCCGGGGCGTGACCGGCACGAGACGTCGGCCCCTTGGCGGGAGGCGCGTGCGCTCGCGGCCCGGGCCGGGCGCGAGGCGGCTGTACGGACCGATCGGCTCGCGCTCGACCGGGCATTCGGCCACGTACTCGCCGAGCCGCTCGTCGCGCTCACCGATCTGCCGTCCTTCGACACTTCCGCGATGGATGGCTGGGTCGTTTCCGGGCCGGGACCGTGGACCGTCCGTGAGGCCCCCGTGACCGAGGAGGAGGCCGGGGCCGGCTCGGCGACGGGGGCGAGTCCGGGCCGGGGACCGGGCATTCTCGCCGGACAGGGCGTTCCCGCCCCGCTGCCCGACGGGGATGCAGTGCGGATCGCCACCGGGGCCCGTATCCCGGCGAACGCCAACGCCGTGATCCGTAGCGAACACGCGCGCGTGGACGAGGCCAAGGGGCTGCTTCATGCGACGCGTTCGGTCGTTCCCGGGCAGGACATCAGGCCGCGCGGGCAGGAGTGCCGTTCCGGGGACCGGCTCGTGCCCGCCGGGACCGTGGTGACCCCCGTCGTTCTCGGTCTGGCCGCGGCGGCCGGGTACGACACGCTCGCCGTGGCGCCCCGGCCCCGGGTCGACGTCCTCGTCCTCGGTGACGAACTGCTGACCGAGGGGCTGCCGCACGACGGCCTGATCCGTGACGCCCTCGGCCCGATGATCGGTCCCTGGCTGCGCGCGCTGGGCGCCGAGGTGTCCGACCCGCAGCGGCTCGGCGACGACGCCGCAGCCCTGCGGCATGCTCTGACCAGCACGGATGCCGATCTGGTCATCACCACCGGGGGCACGGCCGCAGGCCCGGTCGATCATGTCCACCCGGTGCTTGCCGAGGTCGGTGCCGAGCTGCTGGTCGACGGGGCGTGAGGGAGGCGGGGAACCGGAGGCTCGTGCGGCGAGTGGGAGAAGGGCGTACCTCGTCGGGCTGCCGGGCAATCCGCTGGCCGCCGTCTCCGCGCTCCTCACCCTCGCCGCGCCGCTGCTGCACGGGTTGACCGGCCGGATGCCGGAACCGGTGCGCCGGGCCGTCGTGCGTGACGGGGTGCGGGGGCATCCGCACGACACCCGGCTCGTGCCCGTCGCCCGCCGTACCGCCGGACCCGCGGCACCCGCCGTCGACTTCATCGATGTGCCGGGTGGTGGACGCGGCTCCACGGGCAGAACGGGCAGCGGATACGGTGGCGGCTCGGGAACCGGTGGCGGATACGGCAGGGGCGGCATGGGAACCGGGAACGGCGGCGGCGAGTACGTCGTACCACTGCACTACAACGGTCCGGCGATGCTTCGCGGGATCGTTGCTGCTGACGGTCTGGCCGTCGTACCGCCCGGCGGGGTACGGTCCGGCACCGAGGTGGAGATCCTCGACCTGCCGTGGGTCTCGGCGCTGCCGTGGACGGAAGGGCGTTTCACGTGAAACTTCCCGGCCATGATGCGATGGCCAGGCGTGCCGACGAAAAGACCCTGCCCACGCGGGTGCTGCTTCCGAGACGTGTCGTCGACGGACCGGCCCGGCAGGTCGCCAAGCGACTGCTGATGGCGCTGCTGGTGCTCGCCGTGACCGTGCTGATCGTCTGGATGGACCGCGAGGGCTATCACGACGCCGCCGACGACCGGGTCGATCTGCTGGACGCGGTGTACTACTCGACGGTCACGCTCTCCACCACCGGCTACGGCGACATCACCCCGTACTCGGACGGCGCCCGGCTCACCAATGTGCTGCTCGTGACACCGCTGCGGGTGCTCTTCCTGATCATTCTGGTCGGCACCACTCTTGAGGTCCTCACGGAACGGACCCGGGAGGACTTTCGGCTGAAGCGTTGGAGAACCAACTTGCGTGACCACACCGTCGTCGTCGGCTTCGGGACGAAGGGCCGCTCGGCCATCCAGACCCTGCGCGCCACCGGCCTGAAGAAGGAACAGATCGTCATCGTCGACCCGGCGTCCAAGGTGATCGAGATCGCCAACGCCGAAGGGTTCGTGGGCGTGATCGGCGATGCGACGCGCAGCGACGTCCTGCTGAGGGCGGAGCTTCAGAAGGCACGTCAGATCATCATCGCCACCCAGCGCGACGACACGGCGGTGCTGGTGGCGCTGACGGCCCGGCAGCTCAACCGCGGCGCGAAGATCGTCGCCGCGGTGCGCGAGGAGGAGAACGCCCCGTTGCTCCGGCAGTCCGGGGCCGATGCCGTGATCACCAGCGCCAGCGCGGCGGGCCGGCTGCTGGGCCTCTCCGTCCTCAGCCCCAGCGCGGGCACGGTGATGGAGGACCTGATCCAGCAGGGCAGCGGGCTCGACCTCGTCGAACGGCCGGTGATAAAGGCCGAGGTGGGCAAGAGCGTCCGGGAGACGGACGATCTGGTGGTCAGCGTGCTGCGGGGACACCGGCTGCTCGGTTACGACGATCCGGCGGCCAGCCCACTGCAGTTGACGGACCGTTTGATCACCATCGTGCGGGCCACGAACGACCTGCCGCCGGACAATCAGCCCCCGGCCATGCCGCGCTCGTAGACGGAGCGGTTGCATCGGTGCGGTTCGGGGCGGCTCGTCCCGGCGTGGCTCGGCGTGGTCCGGCGCGGTTCGGTTCGCTTTCGTGGTCCGTCCGGGGGCACGGAGTAGCCTCGCGGCCATGTATGCGATCACGATCCCCGAACCCGGTGGCCCCGAGGCACTCGTGTGGGCCGAGGTGCCCGATCCGGTGGCCGGCGAGGGCGAGGTCCTCGTCGATGTGGTGTCCAGCGCGGTCAACCGCGCCGATGTGCTGCAACGGCAGGGCTTCTACAACCCGCCGCCCGGCGCGTCCCCGTACCCCGGTCTGGAGTGCGCGGGCCGCATCTCGGAGGTCGGGCCCGGCGTCACCGGCTGGTCGGTCGGGGACCAGGTCTGCGCGTTGCTCGCGGGCGGCGGATACGCGGAGAAGGTGGCCGTACCCGTCGGGCAGCTGCTGCCCGTACCGGACGGGGTCGACCCGGTCCTGGCCGCGGCGCTGCCCGAGGTGACGGCCACGGTCTGGTCGAACGTCTTCATGGTGGCCCACCTGCGCCCCGGCGAGACGCTGCTGGTGCACGGCGGGTCCAGCGGCATCGGCACGATGGCGATCCAGCTCGCCAAGGCCGTGGGGGCCAGGGTCGCGGTGACCGCCGGGGGACCGGAGAAGCTGGCGCGCTGTGCGGAGCTCGGGGCCGACATCCTGATCGACTACCGGGAGCAGGACTTCGTCGAGGAGCTGCGCAGGGCCACGGACGGGGCCGGTGCGGACGTCATCCTCGACATCGTCGGCGCGAAGTACCTGGACCGGAACGTGAAGGCGCTCGCCGTCAACGGCAGGCTGGCCGTCATCGGCCTTCAGGGGGGCGTCAAGGGCGAGCTGAACCTGGGGGCCCTGCTCAACAAGCGGGCCGCCATCACCGCGACCTCGCTGCGCGGCCGTCCGCTCGCCGAGAAGGCCGCCATCGTCGCCGCGGTGCGTGAGCACGTGTGGCCGCTGATCGCCGACGGCATCGTCCGGCCGGTCGTGGACCGCACGCTGCCGATGTCGGAGGCCGCCGAGGCCCATCGGGTGCTGGAGTCGAGCGGACACGTCGGAAAGGTGCTGCTGCGGGCGCCCGCGGGCTGATCCGTGGACCGACCGAGGCCCGGCGCACCTGGTTCATGACCTGTGCGCCGGGCCTCGGCGGTACGTTGCTGTGGGCTGTGGGCTGTGGGCTGTGGGACTTGTGGGTATGTGGGGGCGGAAGCGGTTCTGCGTCCGGCCCGGTGGTCGTGGGGGCGGTCAGCGGCGGCGGATCAGAGGTACGGGCCCGACCGCAGGGCGCCGTGCGGGTCCCCGCTGCCGTCCTCGTCCTCGTGGACGCTGCCCGGCGGAAGGGCGCGACGCATCTGCTCCAGCTGGGCCCGCGCCGCCATCTGCTGGGCGAACAGTGTCGTCTGGATGCCGTGGAACAGCCCCTCCAGCCAGCCGACCAGCTGGGCCTGGGCGATCCGGAGCTCCGCCTCGGAGGGCACGGACTCGTCGGTGAACGGCAGGGAGAGCCGCTCCAGCTCCTCGACCAGCTCCGGCGCGAGACCGTCCTCCAGCTCCTTCACGGAGCCGGCGTGGATCTCCTTGAGCCTGACCCGGCTCGCCTCGTCGAGAGGAGCCGCCCTGACCTCCTCCAGGAGCTGCTTGATCATGCTGCCGATGCGCATGACCTTCGCGGGCTGTTCGACCATCTCCGTCACCGGGACCTCACGCGATTCGTCGTCAGTGCCACCGCCACCGCCGCCGATCGCCATGCCGTCCTGTCCCACCACGAGGACTTGGGGGTGCTCCTGCGACCGTTCATTCCTCGGCATCTCCATGGCGACATTGTCTCGCACACCTGCCGTACAACACCTTGGTGCCCCCGCGAACGGTTGATCCACCGTTCGCGGGGGCACTGGATCGGCCGATCGCGCCCGTCACCCGGCGGCGGTTCGCGGCACCGGCTCTCCGGCCCGTACCGCCATCCGCGTCGCCGCCGGTGCCGCCGGTGCCGTCCCCCGTACCGCCATCCGCGTCGCCGCCGGTGCCGTCCCCCGTACCGTCATCCGGCCCGGCGGGCCAGGGCGAGGCGCGAGCGGGTGAACGCCATCGCGAGCAGCCCGGCCAGCAGCGGAACCCCGACGACGAGCAGGCCGATGGTGCCCCAGGGCAGCACGATCGGGGTGTACGCCGACTCCATGGGTTCCGCGCGCATCGTCTTCAGCGCGTCGCGCAGGTCGACGAGGCGCAGCGCCACCGCGGGCACCAGACCCGCCAGCGTGCCGAGCACCACCCCCGTGAGCGCCACCACCATGCACTGGAAGCCGGACAGCTTCCGCCGTACGCCCGGGGGCGCGCCCACCGCGCTGAGCGTGTTGAGATCCGCCTCGGCGTCCGCCTTGGCGAGGCCCGTCGTGATCGACGCGGCGCCCAGGGTCACCAGTCCGGCGAGCAGGGTGAGGATCACCAGCATGGTGTCCTCCATCTTGTAGGGGCCCGATTCGGCCTGCACCCAGAGGCCGCCGCCGGCCTGGTCGATCGCGGCGCGCGCCCGCTGGAGCTCGGCGTCCGTCGGCGGGTGGGCGGCGGTGTACACGCTTCCGGCGGGCGAGGTGTGCAGGCCGAGCCGTTCCGCGGTCCTCTGCGGCATGACCATGCTGATCCCGGGGGTGGCCGCGTACTTCTCGGGCGCCACGTACACCTTCAGTTTCGCCGTGGTGGTCCGGGGCTTGCCCGGGTGCTGTGCCCGGTTCTCCTTGTCCTCCTTGCTGTACCGGTGGACCGCCTTGATGGTGACCTCGCCGTTCTTCGCGTACGTCTTGTTGAGCAGTACCGGGGTGCCCGCCGCCAGGGCCTCGGCGGCGGCGGGGTCGGAGAACTTCGCGTAGACGTCGAGCAGGGCCTCGTCCGCGACGATGATGCTGCTCATGTCGGAGTTGAAGATGCCCGACGGCATGAGGCGGGTCAGGCAGGCCGGGGAGCGCATCAGTTCCTTGTGCTCGTCGGCGGAGAGCCGGGCGGCGAGCGCCTTGGCGCCCTTGCCGGTGAGCGGGCAGGCGTGGTCCTTTCCGGCGGGTACGACCATTTCGAGCGAGCCGCAGCTCTCGGACTCGTAGACGTTGCAGTCGCTGCCCGCCCAGACCCGCCGGTAGTCGGCGCGCCTGCCGGTGGTGGCCAGGCTCCGCTCGACGGCGGGCCGGGCCCGCGGGAGCTGTTCGGCGACATCGTCCTCGGCGGAGTAGGAGGAGGACAGGAGGATGGTGCCCTGCGTCATCGTGGGGACGTAGTTGAACTCGTTCTCGGCCGTGGAGCTGGACGTGTACGTGGCGACGGCCACCGATCCCGCGACGGCCGCCATCACGGCCGCGACCGCCGGAGCCGTACGGCCGCGGTTGCGGGCCGCGTCGCGCAGCGCCATCCGGGGCGAGAGCGGCAGCCTCCGGCCGATCCGGCCGAGGAGGCCGACGAGCACCGGGATGCAGGCGAGCAGACCGAGCTCGGCGACTATCGAACCGCCGGAGACCAGTCCCGAGTCGCCGGTGGTGCCGCCGTAGACGGCGACGCCGGTGCCGATGGTCAGGACGCAGCAGCCCAGGATCGGCAGGACCCGGGAGGAACGGCGGACGCCGCGACGGCCGGTGAGCGATTCGAGCACGGACTGCCGGCTTGCCACGATCGCCGGGGCGAACGCCGCCAGGAGGCCGGTGACCAGGCCGAACGCCGCGATGCCCAGCAGTTCCACCGGCCGCAGTTCGAGGGAGATGAAGCGGTGTCCGACCAGGTCCTCAAGTATCGGGCGGAGCACCGCGGTGAGTCCGATCCCGGCCACCGCACCGGTCACCGCCCCGACCCCGCCGAGCACGAGACCGCCACTGAGCACCACGGCCCGGACATGGCGCCGGTCCCCGCCGCAGGTGCCGAGGAGACCGAGCTGACGGCGGGAGCGGCGCGCACCGACCGCGAAGGCGGGCCCGGCGAGCAGCACGATCTCCAGGATCGCCATGGCGACCACGGTGACGACTGCGACGCTCAGTTCGTCGGAACCGCCCGCGTACGACTGGTAGCCCTTCCCGGCCAGCGGGACCTCGGAGTCCGGCGGCGGGTCGAGCACGACCTGACGGGACTTGACGAGAACACCCGACTTGTTGGCCCGGAGGATGTCCGGCCAGGTCACTCCTGCTCCCGCGGGGCCCTCGACCAGCCACTGCACGGGGCGTTCGTTCGGCGGGATCACCTTCTTGTCGTTCTTGGCGCCGGCCTTCCACGGGGCGAGGACCGCTCCGGGATCGGCGTACAGCGCATCGGTCTTCAGCGCGTTCGGCTGCTCGACGACGCCGGTGATCCGGTACTTCCTGCCGGAATTGCGCACGGTGGTGGTCGAGCCGACGTCCAGCCCGGTCGACTTCAGGAACGGCTCGGTGGCGGCGACCTCGCCCGCGCCGTGCGGGTAGGAGCCGCGTACGAGGTCGACCATGCCGCGGACCATCTTGTCCGAGGTCCGGACCTCGAAGATGTCGGTGTTGGCGATGCCGTACGCGGTGGTGACGTCCGCCGGGGCGGACCGGATGTCGATCGCCCGCGAACCCTTGGGGAACGTGGTGCCGATGTCGATCGCCGGGCCGCTCTCGTCCGGGACGGCCTCCTCGTCGACGGACATGTACATCTCGCCGTCGGGCAGTTGCTCGATGGGGCCGCTCCGCGGGTCCCTGAAGAGGGCGTCGGCGGAGCCCAGTTCGGCCGTCAGCCGTTCGGCCGTGGTCGGATACGCGCTGCGGTACGTCACGTCGAGCGCGGTGACGCCGAGCACCGGTACGGCGATCATCGCGACCACCAGCGCGCTGCGGCCCTTGGCCCGCAGTGCGTCGCGCCGGGCTATCCGGAGGGCCGCGCGCCAGCCCGTGAAGACGCTCACTCGGCGGTCCCGGTGATTCCGGTGATTCCGGTGATTCCGGTGGTGCCGTCGGTGCCTGCGGCTTCGGTGCCCCCGGTGGCTCCGACGGAGAGCAGCGAGTCGGCGTCGGCGGTGAGCGACTGGTCGACGATCGAGCCGTCCCGGAGGAACACGACCCGGTCGGCCCAGGCCGCGTACCGCGGCTCGTGGGTCACCATCACCCCGGCCGCGCCCTGGTCGCAGCGGTTGCGCAGCAGGGCGAGCACCGTTTCGCCGGTCTCGGAGTCGAGGGCCCCGGTCGGTTCGTCGGCGAGCACCAGACGTCGGTCCCCCACCAGCGCGCGGGCGATCGCGACCCGCTGCTGCTGGCCGCCGGACATCTCGTCCGGGAACCGGTCGGCGATCTCCAGGAGCCCCATCTCCTCCAGCGCCGCCCGCGCCTCCTTGCGGGCCTTGCGGACGGAGACGCCGTCGAGTTCGCGCGGCAGGGCGATGTTCTCGGCGGCGGTGAGGGCGGGGATGAGGTTGTAGTCCTGGAAGACGTAGCCGATGCTGCGGCGGCGCAGGGCGGCGACGCCCTTGCGGCCGAGGGCGGCGATGTCCTGGCCCTCGATGATCACCTGGCCGCCGGTCGCGGTGTCGAGGCCGCCCGCGATGGTCAGCAGGGTCGACTTGCCGGAGCCCGAGGGGCCCATCACGGCGACGAACTCACCGGCGTGCACGCGGAGGTCGATGCCGCGCAGGGCGTGCACCTCGGCGATGCCGGAGCCGTGGGTGCGGGTGAGCGCCCGGAGTTCGAGCACCGGTGTGCCGGCCGACGGCGGTGAACCGGCGGGTGCTGCGGATCGGGACGGGGCGTGCGAGGACATGGCGGGCGGTTCCCCCCTAGGAACGGGTGTGTGGCGACGGGGTGGGCGGGGCCGCGACGGGTCGGCGGGCGTCCTGCCGGCTGCGCGGTCCGCGGACCTCGGTGCGCATCCTGTGCGGTGCGCATCCTGTGTGGTGAGTGGTGAGTGGTGAGTGGTGAGTGGTGAGTGGTGCGCGTCAGCGTCGGCTGCGTGCGCGGGCGGTACGGGACGCGGCGCGGCCGGGCGTGCGGACCTCGGGCTCCGGCTCCGTGGCGGCGGCCTCGGCGAGACGGACCAGCCGGGTCTCGCAGTGGTCCAGCCAGCGGGCCTCGGCCTCCGCCTGGAAGATCATCTGCTCCAGTACGAGCAGCCAGGCCACCTCGTCGCGGTTGGACGGGGCGGAGCTGAGCGACTGGGCCTTGAGCCGGGTGTAGTCCTGCATCGCCTTCAGGGTGTGGCGGCGCTGGGACTGGATGACGGCGCGGATGTCCACCCCCGGCGCGCCGACCGCCATCGCGAGCTTGATGGCCAGCTCGTCCCGGGGCGGGTTGCTGCGGTCGACGGGCGTCTCGAACCAGTTCCGCAGTTCGGTGCGTCCGTCGTCGGTGATCGCGTAGAGGGCGTGTCCCTGGTCGTCCTCGTCGTCCTGGACGACCAGGCCGTCACGCTCCAGCCGGCCCAGCGTCGTGTACACCTGCCCGACGTTGAGCGGCCAGGTGGAGCCGGTGCGCGATTCGAATTCGGTGCGGAGCTGGGAGCCGTACCGGGGGCCCCGCTCCAGGAGGGCCAGCAGCCCGTGGCGGATCGACATACTCAGTATGTATACCGAGTATGTTGTTCGATGCAAGCCTCCTCCGTGAGGCCCGGGGCTGCTCGGGGGCCGGGCGGAGGGTCAGTTCGAGCGGCGCATGCGGAACGCCAGGAAGGCCAGTCCCGTCCCGATCAGGGCGATTCCCGCGCCGAGCGACACCTGTTTCACCTGGCTCACGGTCGGCGCGTCCAGGGCCTGCCGCGGGGCCGGCTCCGTCCCGGTGGGCGCGGTCTCCGTGGGGGTGGTGACGGGTATCGGCTCCGGATCGATCGCCGGGGTCTGCTCCTCGGGCGGATCGAGCAGGCCGTCCGCGTGCGCGAGCTCCCACGGCGAGAACTGCCGTCCGGGCCGCAGCCGCCCCTCCCCGGCCTCGCGCCCGGCCAGCGGGGACTGCGCGTCGGGAGGCGAGGACCCCTTGCCGGAGGTGGTCTCGGAGTCGGCCCCGGAGGTGGACGAGGAGGAAGAAGGGGACGCAGGTGACCGGGGGGAGGACGCGGAACCGGAGGGGGAGCCGGATATCGGCGGTGCCTCAGTGGCCGAACTGCCCGCAGGAGGGGTGGTCGTCGGCATGGGTGAGTGGCCGACTGAAGGGGGGATCGATGAAGGAACGGCCGATGGGCCGTTCGGCGGGGCCGTGGCTGACGGGGGGTGCTGACGAGGGGGCGGCGCGGAACTTGCCGGACCATGACTGCGGTGTGTGTGCGCCGGATCGCCCGCCGAGGTGTTGCGCGGCTCGTGCACCGGCCCGAGCGTCTCGCGAGGTGCTCGCTGGCCGGCGTGGGCCACGGGCTGAGCCAGGGCCAGTGCCATCCCTGCCGCGGCTATGAAGGCGGCTCGCCTTGCAGGGCATGTGCGGATGAGCTCGGCAAACATGGACACAGCGTTGCATGCATGGACATGACGGGCATTTCGGCAAAGGAAAGACCCGGCATACGGGTGTACGCCGGGTCCTTTCTGTGGATTTCCTAAGCGAGGCCGTTGGACCTCCAGGGGCTGTACGCGCAGTTGAGCAGGGTGTCTCCCTCACCCCGGCAGACCTGGAGCCGCACCTGGGCGGCTCAGGCCGGGTCGCCCGTCGCGACGCGGAGTTCGAAGTGGGCGCCCGTCTTGTCCACGGCGGTGCCGGCCGACGGGAACTGGTCGATGATCTGGTCCTCCGCGTACGTGTTGCCGGGAACCTTGACCTTCTTGACGACCCAGCCGGCCGCGTCCGCGCACGCCTTCGCCGAGAGGTAGTCCTTGTACAGGAACTTGGGCGCGCTCACCTTCGCCGGATCGTCGTTGTCCTCCAGGGCGTCCGTGCACTTCTCGGGGTCCATCGTCCGGTTCCGCTCCGGCGGCTTGTGCTCGCCGGCGACCGTCGACTTGGTCGGATCCGGGTCTTCCTCGTTGTTGCCGTTCAGCGAGAGCACCGTGATCAGTCCGCCGATCGCGACCAGGGAGACCACTATCGCGCCCACGATCACCGGCATGTTCCGCTTCGAGCCGCTGCCGCCCGAGCCGGACCGCGGCTGGTTCTGGGTCTGCGGGGAGAGCGTGTAGGGCGGCGGGGTCTGGTGGGCCGGGGCCTGGCTCTGGTACGGCTGGGGCGACTGCGGGTAGCCGTAGGACTGGGCCGGGGCGGGGGCCGGGGTCGTCGGGCCGTACGGGCCCGGCTGGGCGCCCGACTGGTACGGGCCCGGCTGGTACGGCGTCTGGACGCTCTGGGGCATGCCGCCGGACTGGTCGACCGGCGGGAAGACCGCCGAACCGACGCCCGAACCGCTGTTCGTCGGGGCGCCGCCGCCCGCGACGATCATCGGCGCGCCCGCGGCACCGCCCGCGTTCAGCACGCGGGCGATCTCGTCCTGCATCGCCGCCGCGCTCGGGAAGCGCTCGTTCGGGTTCTTCTTCAGCGCACGGGCGACGAGCGCGTCCATCGCCGGCGTGATCGACCGGTTGATCGTGGAGGGCGCGACCGGCTCCTCCTGGACGTGCGCGTACGCGATCGCGAGCGGCGAGTCCGCGTCGAAGGGGAGCCGCCCGGTCAGCAGCTGGAACAGCATGATGCCGACCGAGTACAGGTCGGAGCGGGCGTCCACCCCGCGGCCCAGGGCCTGCTCGGGGGAGAGGTACTGCGGSGTGCCGACGACCATGCCGGTCTGGGTCATCGACGTGACGCCCGACTGCATGGCGCGGGCGATGCCGAAGTCCATGACCTTCACGACGCCGCGCTTGGTCACCATCACGTTGCCGGGCTTGATGTCGCGGTGGACCAGGCCCATCTCGTGGCTGGTGTCCAGCGCGGCCAGGACGTCGGCCGTCACCTTCAGCGCCCGGTCGGCCGGCATCGCGCCGTGGTTCCGGACGTCCGCCTGGAGCACCGAGCCGAGCGGCTGGCCCTCGACGTACTCCATGACGATGTACGGCATCAGCGCGCCGCCGAGCTCGTCCTCGCCGGTGTCGAAGACCGAGACGATGTTGGTGTGCTGCAGTTTCGCGACGGCCTGGGCCTCGCGCCGGAAGCGTTCGCGGAAGGACTGCTCGCGGCCCAGTTCCGTGTGCAGGGTCTTGATCGCGACCTGGCGGTCCAGCGCGGTGTCGTACGCCAGGTATACGGACGCCATCCCGCCCTCGCCGAGCAGATCGCGCAGCTGGTAGCGCCCGCCGGCGACCGAACCGCCCGCATAGCGACCCTGAGCGCCGTGTGCGCCGTCCTGGCTCATGACTTGCTTCCCCCTCGGCGCGACTGACGCGATCATCCCTATTTACGCGCCAAGTCTGCCCCAGGGGTACGACACGTCAAGCCAGGTGCCCGTTCCGTGACCCTACGCACAAGAAGCGTCTCGGAAGCGTTACAGGAACAACATGGATTTTCTGTGGAAGGCGCGCCGGGCGGTCGGATGACCCGCCCCTGTCGGCCACGGGGTGTCCGGCGGAGGCTGTAGCGTGGCGTGGCAATGCAGCTGGGGCCTTCCGTTCGGATCGCGCCGGGCCCGCAAGCCCGGCGCGATCCGAACGGAAGGCCCCGGGCACCGTGAGCACCGCGGACGCGCGGACAGATACGACGGCGAGGACTGATGGCACCCGATTCCGAAGCAAACGGCGGCGGAGTCTCGGATGGCACCGACTCCTGGGGCATCGACGGCGTCGTGGGCGACGGACGCTACCGGATGACCCACCGCCTCGGCCGGGGCGGAATGGCGGAGGTCTTCGCGGCCGAGGACGTCAGACTCGGCCGCACGGTCGCGGTCAAGCTGCTGCGCTCCGACCTGGCGGAGGACCCGGTCTCCAAGGCCCGCTTCACGCGCGAGGCGCAGTCCGTTGCGGGCCTGAACCATCATGCGATCGTCGCCGTGTACGACTCCGGCGAGGACGTGGTGGGCGGGCAGACCGTCCCCTACATCGTGATGGAGYWCGTCGAGGGCCGCACCATCCGCGATCTGCTGATCAGCGCCGAGGCCCCGCCGCCCGAGCAGGCGCTGATCATCGTCTCGGGGGTGCTGGAGGCCCTCGCGTACTCGCACCAGCACGGCATCGTCCACCGCGACATCAAGCCCGCCAACGTGATCATCACCAACTCGGGCGCGGTCAAGGTGATGGACTTCGGCATCGCGCGGGCCCTGCACGGCGCGCAGTCGACGATGACCCAGACCGGCATGGTCATGGGCACSCCGCAGTACCTCTCCCCCGAGCAGGCGCTGGGCAAGGCCGTCGACCACCGCTCCGACCTCTACGCCACCGGCTGTCTGCTGTACGAACTCCTGGCGCTGCGGCCCCCCTTCACGGGCGAGACGCCGCTCTCCGTCGTGTACCAGCACGTCCAGGACATCCCGGTCCCGCCGTCCGAGGTGCTGAACTCGGTGCCGCCGGAGCTGGACGGTCTGGTCATGCGCTCGCTGGCGAAGGACCCGGACGACCGGTTCCAGAGCGCCGAGGAGATGCGCGGCCTCGTCCAGTACGGCCTGCAGATGCTCCAGGTCCAGGGCGGCCACACGCACACGTGGAACACCGGCCCGGTCGCGGTGCACGAGGGCGGCCACACCCCGCCCGCGGGCGTCACCGGGGGCACGATGGCGATGGGCCACCCGCCGCACTACGGGGACACCTCGCAGGGCCCGATCCTGCCGCCGATGAACCCCGACGACGGCGGTTACGAGGGCGGCCAGGGCGGTTCCGGCGGCGGCCGCGGCAAGCTGTGGCTGTTCGTGGTGCTCGCGCTGATCGCGATCGGCGCGGGCGTCGCCATCGCGGTCAACGCGGCGAACGACGGCGGTACGAAGCAGAAGAAGCCCCCGGTGACGGAATCCGAATCGCCGTCCCCGACGAAGGACTCCTCCGAGCCGACCGACGAGGAGACCGAGCAGAACCAGTTGCCGGGGGACTCCACCGGCAGCCAGGAGGACACGCCCCCGTCGCGGACCTACTCCCCGTCCACCACCCCGAGCCAGACGTACGAGCCGCCGACCACGGGACCGTCCACGCCGGGCACGGGCAACGGCGGCACCGGTACGGACGCCGGCGGTACGGGCACGGACGACGGCGGCACCGGTACGGACGACGGCGGTACGGGCACGGACGACGGCGGCACCGGTACGGACAACGGCGGCACGGGCACGGACAACGGCGGCACCGGCACGGACGCCGGCGGCACGGGCACTCCCGCCGGCGCATCGGCCGCGGCCGGTGCGGCGTCGGGCGCCGGCCAGTGATCTGAGCGACTCGACGGGCCCGGGGCCCGGACCGGACACCCTCCGGTCCGGGCCCCGGGCCCGTTCCGGTTCCGGAACCGGAACGGGCCCCGCCGGGCTCACTCCGTGAACGCCTCGCGCACCGCTTCGTACTCGCGCGTCCACCAGACCGCCAGGGCCGACACCGCGGGGAACTGCGGGTCGGCCCTCCGGTCGTGCAGGCAGTACCGCCAGTGCAGTATCCAGAAGTCGTTGAGCCGCTCCCACCACACCCGGTGCACCGCGGCGGCCAGTTCCGCCGCCCCGGCCCCGGCCGCCCGCCGGTAGGCCCGCGCGTACGCCCGTACCTTCTCCAGCTCCAGCCTCCCGGCCGGGAGCACGAAGAAGATCGCCGCCGCCCGCACCGCCTCCTCCGCGCGCGGCTGGATGCCCAGCCGGTCCCAGTCGAGGATCGCCACCGGGTCCGCGCCCCGGTACAGGACGTTCAACGGGTGGAAGTCGCCGTGCACCCAGCCCGTCGCCGGGACGTCGGGCGTGGGCGGTCTGCGGTCGGCGTGCTGTTCCAGCAGGACGCGCCGCTCCAGGAGGCGGTGCTCGGCCAGTTCGTCGAAGGCGTCCCGGGGCCGGCGCCGGCGCGCGGCGGCCAGCAGTTCGTCGATCAGCGTGAACGTTTCCACGGGGTCGGGGCTGTGGTGGCCGCCGGTCCGCTGCGCGGGGCCGGTGCCCTCCTCCATGACCTGTTCGAGCCCGGTGTGCACGGCCCCGAGCAGGGACCCGAGCCGCTCCGACTGGGCGGTGGTGAGCTGGTCGCCCGCCCGGTGCAGCCCGTCCACCCAGGGGTGCAGGGCGTAGCACCGGCCGCCGATCTCCGTGACCGTCTCGCCCTCGGTGTCCGCCACGGGCGGGGCCACGGGCACGCCGAGCGACTGCAGGCGCTGGGTGGCGCGGTGCTGGCGGACGATCGTGGCGCGGTCGCCGGTGGTGTCGTCGAGGTGGTGCTTGAGGAAGAAGGAGCCGCGGGTGGTGGAGACGCGGTAGCCGTGGTTGAGCAGCCCCTGAGTGACGGGTTTGCAGGTCAGGGGCTCGCCCGCGTCCGGGTATCGGCGCAGTACCTCGTCCACCGGGGGCACCGGGCGCCCTGGTCGGTGGGGCGTGGACGGGTGCGGTTCGCCGACCGGCGGAGCGGCGGAGAAGGCCCCCGGCGGGGCGGCGGAGAGGGCTACCGGCGGAGCGGAAGAAAGGGTGACAGATGAGCGCGGCACTCACCAAATGTTAGATCACGCTACGTGGCGCTTTGGTTCACTTGCGTGAAAGCCCAGAGTGTGCACAGAGGCGAAATGCGGGTCGATCCTGAGGTACGCCGGGGCGAAGGGCTCGCCGTTCACCCGGGCCGGGGCCGTGCCGAAGAGTTCCCGCTGCTCGGCCGTCGGGCGCACGACCTGGGCGGGTCCGGTGAACTGGACGGCCCACAGATCGCCGCCGTCCACGACCTCGCCGCCCCCCTCCCCCGGGACCACGGTCTCCATCCCCGGGACCACGGTCCTCGCCGCGCCGTCGTCCACCCCCGGGAGCATGCTCCCCGTCCCCGGGACCACCGTGTTGAAGTTGTCCGCGCCGTACGCCACGACCGCCCCGTCGCAGGAGTCGTGGTAGCGGAAGCCGCCGTGCAGCCGCAGGAGGACCCGGCCGTCGATCACGACGTGGCGCGCCACCATCAGAAACGGAAGGGCCCGCATGCTCGTGGCCAGCCGACCGTACGGGACGCGGCCGAGCAGTTCGATCGCCTGGAGTTCCTCGGAGGACATGGCCTCCACTCTCCGTCACCGGGCGAGACCGCCGACAGAGGCTGCGGCCCCGGTTGCGCCGGGACCAAAGTCCCGCTCAGCGGTCCCGCCCGACACTCCCGCTCGGCAGTCCTGCTCAGCGGTACTCGCCCGGCAGTCCTGCTCGTCGGTACTCGCCCGGCAGTGCCCGCTCAGTGCTTCTGCGCCTGCAGCCTGGCCACGTACGCGGCGGCCTGCGAGCGCCGTTCCATGCCGAGCTTGGAGAGCAGGCTGGAGACGTAGTTCTTGATGGTCTTCTCGGCGAGGTGCAGCCGCTCGCCGATCACCCGGTTCGTCAGCCCCTCACCGATCAGGTCGAGGATCTTGCGCTCCTGGTCGGTGAGGGAGGCGAGCCTGTCGTCGCCCCGGTCCTTCTTCCCGTCGCGCAGCCGCTCCAGGACCCGGGCGGTCGCCACCGGGTCCAGCAGCGACTTCCCGGCCGCCACGTCCCGCACCGCGTTCAGCAGTTCGTTGCCCCGGATCGCCTTCAGCACATACCCCGAGGCGCCCGCCATGATCGCGTCGAACAGGGCCTCGTCGTCGGCGTACGAGGTGAGCATCAGGCACTTGATGTTCTCGTCCTGGGAGCGGATCTCCCGGCACACCTCCACGCCGCTCCCGTCCGGCAGCCGTACGTCGAGCACCGCCACGTCCGGCCGGGTCGCCGGGATGCGCACCAGGGCGTCCGCCGCCGTGCCGGCCTCGCCGACGACCTCGATGTCGTCCTCGACCGAGAGCAATTCATGGACTCCCCGCCGGACGACTTCATGGTCGTCCAGCAGGAAAACGGTGATTTTTCCTTGTTCGCGCACAAAATGCAGTCTCACACACTCGCCTCTTCCCTGCCGCCGAACGGCGGGATAACGTGCGGTTGTTCCGGTGACCTGCGGGGCCGTTACCTAGGCTGTGACCAGCGAGAGTTCCCGACTTTTTCGATTTACTTGGAAATCCAAGCAAAATCGCAGGTCAGATGGGGTTTCGCAGTTATGCGTCGCACTGGGTAACGTGCTTTTGGCAGGGCGCTCGCCGGGGCACCTGTCACGCCTGTCCCCGAACCGAGCGGCACCCACCCCGTGCACGGGTACGGACCCAGGCGAGCCGCACTGGCTTCCCGGCAGACCCCGGGGGCCGGACCGACGGAGGAGCACGCACGTGACCGTGGAGAGCACTGCCGCGCGCACACCGCGACGCAGCAGCAAGCGGACCAGCGCAGCGAAGACGACCGCGAAAGCGCCCGCTGAGACGCCGACGCCCGCGAAGAAGCCGGTGAGCACGCCGGCGAAGAAGTCCGCGAAAGCGCCCGCGAAGAGGACCGCCGCGAAGAAGACCGCGGCGAGGACGGCAGCCACGAAGGCGCCGCAGCGTTCCGAGCCCGAGCTCGTCCAGCTGCTGACGCCCGAGGGGGAGCGCGTCGAGCACCCGGACTACTCGATCGACCTGACCGACGACGAGCTGCGCGGTCTGTACCGGGACATGGTCCTGACCCGCCGCTTCGACGCCGAGGCCACCGCGCTGCAGCGCCAGGGCGAGCTGGGCCTGTGGGCCTCGCTGCTCGGCCAGGAGGCCGCCCAGATCGGCTCCGGCCGGGCCCTGCGCGACGACGACTACGTCTTCCCGACGTACCGCGAGCACGGCGTCGCCTGGTGCCGGGGGGTCGACCCGACCAACCTGCTCGGGATGTTCCGCGGGGTGAACCACGGCGGATGGGACCCGAACAGCAACAACTTCCACCTGTACACGATCGTCATCGGCTCGCAGACCCTGCACGCCACCGGCTACGCCATGGGCGTCGCCAAGGACGGCGCGGACTCGGCCGTGATCGCGTACTTCGGCGACGGCGCCTCCAGCCAGGGCGACGTGGCCGAGTCGTTCACCTTCTCCGCGGTCTACAACGCCCCCGTCGTCTTCTTCTGCCAGAACAACCAGTGGGCGATCTCCGAGCCGACCGAGCGGCAGACCCGCGTCCCGCTGTACCAGCGCGCGCAGGGCTTCGGCTTCCCCGGCATCCGGGTCGACGGCAACGACGTACTCGCCTGCCTGGCGGTCACCAGGTCGGCGCTGGAGCGGGCCCGCAGGGGTGAGGGGCCCACCCTCGTCGAGGCGTTCACCTACCGGATGGGCGCGCACACCACCTCCGACGACCCGACGAAGTACCGGAGGGACGAGGAGCGGGCCGCCTGGGAGTCGAAGGACCCGATCCTGCGGCTGCGCACGTACCTGGAGAAGCAGGGCGCCGCCGACGAGGCGTTCTTCACCGCGCTGGACGAGGAGAGCGAGGCACTCGGCAAGCGGGTGCGCGAAGTGGTGCGGGCGATGCCCGACCCGGACCCGATCGCGATCTTCGACAACGTCTACGCAGACGGCAACCCGCTGGTCGACGAGGAACGCGCCCAGTTCGCCGCGTACCAGGCATCGTTCGCCGACTCCGCCGAGAAGGGCAAGTAAGCAGCCATGGCCATGGAAAAGATGTCCATCGCGAAGGCGCTCAACGAGTCGCTGCGCAAGGCCCTCGACACCGACCCCAAGGTCCTCATCATGGGTGAGGACGTCGGCAAGCTGGGCGGGGTCTTCCGGATCACCGACGGGCTCCAGAAGGACTTCGGCGAGGACCGGGTGATCGACACCCCGCTCGCCGAGTCCGGCATCGTCGGCACGGCGATCGGCCTGGCCCTGCGCGGCTACCGGCCGGTCGTGGAGATCCAGTTCGACGGCTTCGTCTTCCCCGCGTACGACCAGATCGTCACCCAGCTCGCGAAGATGCACGCCCGCGCGCTCGGCAAGATCAAGCTGCCCGTCGTCGTCCGCATCCCCTACGGCGGCGGCATCGGCGCCGTCGAGCACCACAGCGAGTCGCCCGAGGCACTGTTCGCGCACGTCGCGGGCCTGAAGGTGGTCTCGCCGTCGAACGCGAGCGACGCCTACTGGATGATGCAGCAGGCCGTCCAGAGCGACGACCCGGTGATCTTCTTCGAGCCGAAGCGGCGCTACTGGGACAAGGGCGAGGTCCAGACCGACGCCATCCCCGGCCCGCTGCACAGGGCGGCGGTGGCGCGCACCGGTTCCGACCTGACGCTCGCCGCCTACGGGCCGATGGTGAAGGTCTGCCTGGCGGCGGCCGAGGCCGCCCAGGAGGAGGGCAAGTCGGTCGAGGTCCTGGACCTGCGCTCGATGTCCCCGATCGACTTCGACACCATCCAGTCCTCGGTGGAGCGGACCGGCCGGCTCGTGGTGGTCCACGAGGCCCCGGTGTTCTACGGCTCCGGCGCGGAGATCGCCGCCCGGATCACCGAGCGGTGCTTCTACCACCTGGAGGCGCCGGTGCTGAGGGTCGGCGGCTACCACGCCCCGTACCCGCCGGCGCGGCTGGAGGACGAGTACCTGCCGGGTCTCGACCGTGTGCTCGACGCCGTCGACCGCTCGCTGGCGTACTGAGGACTGGGACGTGACAACGATGACCGACACTTCCAACGCTGCCCGCTTCCGCGAGTTCAAGATGCCCGACGTGGGCGAGGGACTCACCGAGGCGGAGATCCTCAAGTGGTACGTCCAGCCCGGCGACACCGTCACCGACGGTCAGGTCGTGTGCGAGGTCGAGACCGCGAAGGCGGCCGTGGAGCTGCCGATCCCGTTCGACGGGGTGGTGCACGAGCTGCGCTTCCCCGAGGGCACGACCGTCGACGTCGGCCAGGTGATCATCGCGGTGGACGTGGCCCCGGGCAGCGGTGACGCGGCCCCGGCCGAGGCGGCGGCCCCCGCACCGGCCGCCGAGGTCCCCGCGCCGGCCGCCGCGGCCGAGCCGGAGGCCGAGGCCCCCAAGGGCCGCCAGCCCGTCCTGGTGGGTTACGGCGTGGCCGAGACCTCCACGAAGCGGCGCGCCCGCAAGGGCGCGGTGGCCTCCGTGCCGGCCGCCGTCGCGGCGATCCAGGGCGAGATGAACGGCCACGGCGCCGCGCTCGCGGCCCCGAAGGACCGTCCGCTCGCCAAGCCGCCGGTGCGCAAGCTGGCCAAGGACCTGGGCATCGACCTGGCGACCGTCGTCCCGACCGGCAAGGACGGGATCATCACCCGCGAGGACGTGCACGCCGCGGCCACGCCCGTACCGGCGCAGGCCCCCGTGCCCGTTCCGGTTCAGGCGCCCGCACCCGCACCCGCCGTCGAGGCACCGGCGGTGGCCGGGACGGTGGCGGACGCCCGCGAGACCCGCATCCCGGTCAAGGGCGTGCGCAAGGCCATCGCGCAGGCGATGGTGGGCAGCGCCTTCACGGCCCCGCACGTCACCGAGTTCGTCACCGTCGACGTGACGCGCACGATGAAGCTGGTCGCGGAGCTCAAGGAGGACAAGGACATGGCGGGGGTGCGGGTCAACCCGCTCCTGATCATCGCCAAGGCCCTCCTGGTCGCGATCAGGCGGAACCCGGAGATCAACGCCGCCTGGGACGAGGCCGGCCAGGAGATCGTCCAGAAGCACTACGTGAACCTGGGCATCGCCGCGGCCACCCCGCGCGGTCTGATCGTGCCGAACATCAAGGACGCGCACGACATGACCCTGCCGCGGCTCGCGGCGGCCCTGGGCGAGCTGGTCTCCACGGCCCGGGACGGCAAGACGTCCCCGGCCGCGATGGCGGGCGGCACGGTGACGATCACCAACGTCGGCGTCTTCGGCGTCGACACGGGCACCCCGATCCTGAACCCGGGCGAGTCCGCGATCCTCGCGGTCGGTGCGATCAAGCTCCAGCCGTGGGTCCACAAGGGCAAGGTGAAGCCGCGTCAGGTCACCACGCTGGCCCTGTCGTTCGACCACCGCCTGGTCGACGGCGAGCTCGGCTCCAAGGTCCTGGCCGACGTCGCCGCGATCCTGGAACAGCCGAAGCGCCTGATCACCTGGGCGTGACCGTTCCGGCGGTACGTGCATGAGGTGGGCCCGCGCGAAGTTCGCGCGGGCCCACCGGCGCGTCCGGCCCCTTCCGCAGGGCGAGTTCGGCGAACACGGTCTTGCCGACGGTGCGCGACTCGACGCCCCACCGGTCGGCGATCCCCGCCACGATCAGGAGCCCGCGCCCGTAGCACTCCTCGCTCGTCGCCTCGCGCAGAACCGGCAGCCGTTCGCCCCACGGATCGCTGACCGCGACCCGGAGCGTGGTCGCGGTGAGCGTGAGCCGCACCCGCAGGAGCCGCCCCCGGACGACGCCGTGCAGTAACGCGTTGGTCGCCAACTCGCTGACCAGCAACGCCGCGTCCCCGGCCAGCCCCGGATACCCCCACTCCCGCACCAGCCGCGCGGCGCGCCGCCGGGAGAAGGAGACCCGGTCGGCGGTCGGGGCGAAGTCGATCCGGTCCTCGCGGAGGACGGGTTCGGGGGCGGGTTCGGGGACGGAGTTCTGTTCGGCTGCGGTCATGGGCGCGTGCCTCCGTGGGTGCGGGCGGTGGCGATGCCGTGCCTGCGGGGCGCCGTTTTCGGGCGCGGGGCAGGGCGGTGCACTTCCGCCAGAGTCTGTTCGCCGCTCGGTGAGCGACTGGACACCGAACGTAGTGACTCCCGCATGGTGGCACAACCAACTTGGAGATATTTATCCCCAACGAGTGATTGTGACTGTCCGGTCACGCCGTGCAGACTGGGCGCGTACAGGAGGTACTGAACGGTGTCGAAAGCGCGTGTGGGGTTGGGGAATCGCGTTTCTACGGTTCTGGCACGGCAGTTGGGCGGTCAGCTGCTGACCTTCCGGGAGGCCGCAGGGTTGAATCAGACGCAGGCCGCGGCCGTTCTCAGTGCTCAGGCGGCCAAGATCGCCAAGATGGAACACGGATGGGTTCCGGTCAGGGACCCGGATGTCGCAGCGCTCTGCCGGGCGTATGACGTCGATGATCCGCACGTGGTCGAGGGGTTGCTCCGGCTGGCCAAACTGGACCGGGAGCGACGCAAGGCGAAGGGCTGGTGGACGACTTCACTCAATCCGGGAAGCCTGCGCGAGTACGTTGCGATGGAGGATGTCGCGCTCAGAGTGCGAACCTGGCAACTTGCCCTGGTTCCCGGCTTGTTCCAGACGCCCGAGTACGTGAGAGCCCTTGCGGTGGCGGCTGTTTCGCCCGACAGGATCGATGAGGTCGAGCGTATCGTCGATGTGCGTGCGCACCGTCAGCGCCGCCTGCAGGGCGAGAAGCCTCTGCGTGTGCACGCGGTGATCTGGGAAGCCGCATTGCGTCAGATGATCGGTGGCCCTCAGGTCATGGGAGGGCAGCTGGAGCATCTGTGCCGACTCGCGGAGCAGCCCAACATCGACGTGCAGGTGCTTCCCTTCCGCGCGGAGGTGAATCCCTGCAGCGGAGGCCCCTTCAACATCCTCTCGTTCGCCGAGGAGGACGCCGTGGACGTGGTGCACATGGACGGGCTGCGCACCACCAACTGGGTGGAGGGAGCGGAAGAGAGCATGGCGTACTCCGAGCTGTTCGCGCGCACCTGCGCCATGAGCCTGTCGCCGTACGATTCGGTGCGGTTCATCGCGAGCATCGCCAAAGGGATGAGTAAATGATCGCGTTCTGCTTCAGGAAGTCCAGCTACAGCGAAGCGCATGGTGAGTGCATAGAAGTGGCTGCCAACGTCCCCGGAGTGGTAGCCGTCCGCGACTCCAAGAATCCCGCCGGACCCGTCATCGTTCTCGGTCCCGCCGCCTGGGACGCCTTTCGGGCCGGGCTGGGCCGGGCGGACTGACCCGGAACGGCGGGGCCGGCGGGACAGGAAACACGTCCGTCCCGCACCGGAGCGATACGGGACGGACGCCTCGGGTGGTTCAGCAGCCGACCCAGGACATGTCGGGGCGCCAGGTCCTGTCCTCCGAGGCCTTGCCCTTCTTCCAGCTGAACGTCGCCACCACGCGGTAGCTGTCGTGCGGGTACTTGCAGGCGTTGATGCTGCTGGTGGTGGCCGAGTCACCGGTGCCGTGCCAGCCGTCGTAGTCCTGTGCGGTGCGCATCGTCACCCGCTTGCCCGCCGGGTAGCGTTCGAGCTTCACGTTGGTGACCTTGACCTGGTAGTCGCCGCCGCCCGCGACGTCGGTGATCTTCGCCTTGGCCCGGAAGGTCTTGCTCGCGTTGTCCCAGGAGACGGTCGCGCAGCGCCTGACCTCCTTGCCGTAGCACTGCCAGCTGTCGGCTGCGGAGGCTGCGGAGGGGGTGATGACGACCGATGTGGCGAGCGCCGCTGCGACCAGTCCACCGGTGGCCCCCACACGGCCGACATGCTTGAGCTTCATGTGAATCCCCTCTGATCTGCCGGTAATCACGGGCCAAGCTATCCAGCGAGGGGCCGAAACCGGTCGTGACGTGTCAGGTGGTTGCACTGCCATGACAATGTCGGCGTCCCGTCCCGGGAACGACTCGCGCCGTCACGGGGCGATGCCCCCCGGGGGGTGACGCGTCGGAGCGGGGCGGGCGGTGTCCGATACGGCACTGGTCCGGCGTCGTGCGGACGGACTTCGGGGATACGGGCGGGCGGATCAGGGAAAGGATCAGCGGCGTCCTGAGTACCGCCGCCTCCGACCGAACAGTGCCTGCGGAACCCGTGGTTCATCCTTCTCGGCCGTCCGACCGATCGAAAGGTTCCCCGCCTTGCGCACGCAGCCCCCGAACGTCGTGTCCGAACCCTCTCCCACTCTGCTGGAGCGATTACCCGTCCTGCGCCGCGGGCTCGACCGACTGGAGCGCAGACCCACCGCGTTCGGGCTGGTCATGTGGGCCTTCGGGCTGGCCAAACCGGTGTTCCTGGACCATGTGGTGAGACCCGAGCCGCGTGCCGAACTCGGCCCCGTGCGCGAGCTCCTGGAGAAGAACCGGGAGCGTTACGCGGAGCAGCTCACCGGCTTCCTGGAGTACGCCGACCAGCTGGCCGCGATCCCCATGGAGGGAGTGGAGAAGGCGTCCACCGCCTACTGGGGCAACACCTGGCTGCCCCCGCTGGACGCGGCCGCGCTCTACGGCTTCCTCGCCGCGGAGAAGCCGGCCCGCTACCTGGAGGTCGGCTCCGGGAACTCCACCAAGTTCGCCCGCCGGGCCATCGAGGACCTCGGGCTGAGCACTTGCATCACGTCCATCGACCCGGAGCCCCGGGCCCACATCGACCACCTCTGCGACGAGGTGGTCCGTGTCCCGCTCCAGGACGCCGACCTCGGGGTGTTCGCCGAACTGGAGCCGGGGGACATCCTCTTCGTCGACGGCTCGCACCGGCTCCAGATGGGCTCCGACGTCATGGTGTTCTTCTTCGAGCTGCTGCCCCGCCTCAAGCCGGGGGTGCTCGTCCAGGTCCACGACATCATGCTCCCGGCGGACTATCCGGAGTCCTGGCGCTGGCGCCTGTACTCGGAGCAGTACCTGCTGGCCGCGCTGCTCACGGCCGCGCCGGAGCGCTTCGACGTCCGGCTGCCGAACGCCTTCGTCCACGCCGACCCGGAGCTGCGGAGGATCCTCGATCCGCTCTGGCGCCGGCTCGGCGTGACCGGGCACTTCCACCCGGGCTCCTTCTGGTGGCGGCACGCGGGCCGGTGATTCCCCGGGTGCCCGGGGACTGGTTGTTCGTCGGGCAATTCGCCTGTTCCCGCCGGGAATTGGGCCGCTGAGGTGCGCTGTTAGGCTGGCGGGATGTCATCGGTCAAGAAGTTCCAGGTCACCTTCGACTGTGCGAACACCGAGCGTGTCGCCCGTTTCTGGTGCGAGGTGCTGGGGTACTCCCTGACGCTGCCTCCCGAGGGGAAGGGCACGTGGGCCGTGTGCTCCGACCCCACGGGCGAGGGTCCGCGGATGTACTTCCAGCAGGTGCCCGAGGGCAAGGTCGCCAAGAACCGGGTCCACCTCGACGTGCGGGCCGGCACCGGGCTCGTGGGTGCGGAGCGGCTGGCCGTGCTGGAGGCCGAACGCGATCGGCTGGTGGCGCTCGGCGCGGTGTGCACGAAGGTGCTGTATGCCGACGAGGAGAACGAGTCGTGCATCAACATGCAGGACGTCGAGGGCAACGAGTTCTGTCTCGACTGAGCGTCCTCGGGGCGGCGGGCGACGCATCACCGGGGGCGGGGCCGTTCAGGCCCCGCCCCAGGTGAGTTCGAGGATGTGCCGGGCCGTGCCGGCGGGGTCGACGATCTGGTGCAGGTGCTCGCCGGGCAGGTGCGCGACGCGCCAGCCGCGTTCGCGTGCCTCGGCGGCCGTCCCGTCGTACGGCGGCCCGAACAGCAGGTAGGAACAGGGGTGGTCGTCCCAGCCCTCGGGGACGGGGACGCGCTGCTCGTAGTAGGCGAGCGGCAGCCTCGGCTGCTCGTCGACGACCCGCTGCCGCACCTCGGGGTCGGAGAACATCGGCGCGACGTCGGCCTCGTCCCACCAGTCGGTCCAGCGCGGCAGTGTGCCGTCGACCGCCAGGGGGCGGAGGAACTCCAGCAGGCCGGGCGGGGCGACAGGGGTCGGTCCGGTACGGGCCGGCAGGGCCGCGTCGACGAAGACCGAGGCGGTCACCGGATGGTCGAGCCCCGCGCGGACGACCGGGAGGAACAGTCCCGCGTTGCTGTGCGCGACCAGTACGAGGGGGTGTTCCGCCGGGATTCCGTCGAGGCCGTTCCGGACGGCCTCGACGACCCGGGGCCAGTACGGCGGTTCGCCGGTTCCCACGCGCAGCAGGGACGGCACCCGCACCCGGTGCCCCGCGGCGGTCAGCCGTGCGGCCACCGGGGCCCAGGTGGCGGGACCCACCGACGGACTGTGGACGAGGACGAGGGTCGGTCGCATACGGGCATCGTGCCGTCGGCCGGCCGACGGGCGCGACCGGCTCGGCCGACGGCGAACACCGAGCGGACGGGACCCCGGACACAGCGGAGGGGCCCACGCCGGGATGCGACGGGGCCCCTCCTGCCGTGACGACCGGACCGGGCTACTTCTTGAAGGAGTAGTCCATGATCTTCTTCATGTCCGCGGAACGGTTGGTCGCGTTCGTGGAGGCGAGCACCGTGCCGACGATCGTCTTGCTGCCGCGGGTGGCGGCGAAGACCAGGCAGTACTTGGCCGTCGGGCCGGAGCCGGTCTTGATGCCGATCGCACCGCTGTAGCTGCTGAGCATGGTGTTGGTGTTGGTCCACGACATGTAGCGGTAGCCGCCGGACTTCGTGGTGACCTTCTGCTTGGTCGACTTGGTCTTGACGATCGAGCGGAAGGTGGAGCTCTTCATCGCGCTGCTGGCGATCTTCGTCAGGTCGCGCGGCGTCGAGTAGTTCGAGCCGTTCCCTATGCCGTCGAACGAGTCGAAGTGGGTGTTCTTCAGCCCGAGGGACTTGGCCTGGGCGTTCATCTTGCCGATGAACGACTTCACACGGGCCGCGCGGGTGGTGCCGGAGCCGAACTTGTCGGCCAGCGCGTAGGCGGCGTCGCAGCCGGACGGCAGCATCAGGCCGTACAGGAGCTGGCGGACGGTGACCTTGTCACCCACGATGAGGCGGGCCGACGAGGCGCCCTTGGAGACGATGTAGTCGCTGTACGCCTTCTGGATCGTGACCTTGGAATCCAGGTTCAGGTTCTTCTGCGACAGCACCACCTTGGCCGTCATGATCTTGGTGGTGGAGCCGGTGGAACGACGGGTGTCCGCGGCCTTGGCGAAAAGGGACTTCGCGGTGCCGTTGTTCATCGTGTAACCGCCGGCGGCGGTGATCTTCGGGGTGGGCGGCGTGGCGGCCTGAGCCGTGGAGGCGAACACGCCGCTCGCGATGACGGCACCCGCTGTCAGGGCCACGGTGGCGGAGGAGGTGATGCGGTTTATGCCCTTGATGCCGATTTTCAACTGAAAGCTCCAAATGCCCCTTGAATGCGGCCACATGAAGGTGCCGCTCGGTGGTGAGACTCATGAGACCGGGGGATGGATGTGCCGATTCCTGGGGCAATTTCGGGCTGCGGGCGATTTCCGGCCGGGGCTCGGGGCGGGTCCGTGCCGGGGTGCTGATCGGGTCCGGGCCGGGATGCTGATCGGGGGTGCTGGTCAGGAGGGCCGGCCGGGCCCCGGGCGGGTGCCTGCCGGTCCGCATCCTGGACGGGTTTCAGCATGTACGCATGTTGTATCTATGCTGTGTGCATGCCTGCCGCGCCCTCGACCGTGAAGCCCTCCGATGAGACCGTCACCAAGGCGACCGCGAAGGCGGTCGTGAAGCGGCCGCCCGCCGCCGAGCGCGTCTACACCCACATCAAGGAGGCGGTCCTGGACCGCCGTTACGAGGGCGGCACGCTCCTCACCGAGGGCGACCTCGCCGAGGCCGTCGGCGTCTCCCGCACGCCGGTGCGCGAGGCGCTGCTGCGGCTGGAGGTCGAGGGGCTGATCAAGCTGTACCCGAAGAAGGGTGCCCTGGTGCTCGCCGTATCCGCCCAGGAGATCGCGGACGTGGTGGAGACCCGGCTGCTCGTCGAGGAGTTCGCGGCCCGCAAGGCCGTGCCCGCCTCCCCGCGGCTGATCGCCCGGCTGGAGGAACTCCTGGAGGAGCAGCGGCTGCTGGCCGAGGCCGGGGACCTGGCCGAGGTGTCCGTGAAGGACCGCTGCTTCCACGCCGAGATCGTGCGCAACGCGGGCAACGAGATCCTCTCGCGCCTCTACGACCAGCTGCGCGACCGGCAGCTGCGGATGGGCGTCGCCGTGATGGAGGCGCACCCGGGCCGGATCGCCGCCAACATCACCGAGCACGGCGAGCTGCTGGAGGCGATCAGGGCCGGTGACGCGGAGGGTGCCGCGCAGGTCGTGCGCCGCCATGTCAGCCGGGTCAAGGTGCTGGTCAGGGGTGAGGACCGGTGAGCTCCGCCGCTGCTCCCACCCTGTCCCTGCCCGGCGATCCCCCCGGCGGCCGACGTGCCGTGTGGGTCTGGGGCATCGGCGTCGCGGTCTACTTCGTCGCCATCATCTTCCGCACCAGCCTGGGCGTCGCCGGGCTCGACGCCGCCGACCGGTTCCACGTCAACGCCTCCGCGCTCGCCACCTTCTCCATCCTCCAGCTGCTCGTCTACGCGGGCATGCAGATACCCGTCGGCCTGATGGTCGACCACCTCGGCACCAAGAAGGTCCTCACCATGGGGGCCGTTCTGTTCACCCTCGGGCAGCTCGGCTTCGCGCTGTCCCCCTCGTACGGCATGGCGCTGGCGTCCAGGGCGCTGCTGGGCTGCGGCGACGCGATGACGTTCATCAGCGTGCTGCGGCTCGGGGCGCGCTGGTTCCCGGCCCGGCGCGGCCCGCTGATCGGGCAGATCGCGGCGCTCTTCGGGATGGCGGGCAACCTCGTCTCGACGCTCCTGATCGCGCGCGCCCTGCACGGGCTCGGCTGGACCACCACCTTCGTCGGCAGCTCGATGGCCGGCGTCGTCGTCCTCGTACCCCTGCTGCTGTTCCTGAAGGACCACCCCGAGGGCCACGGGCCGCCGCCCGTCGAGCGGGCGGGTGCCGCCCACGTGCGCGGGCAGATCGCGGACGCCTGGCGGGAGCCCGGTACCCGGCTCGGCATGTGGGTGCACTTCACCACGCAGTTCCCGGCCATGGTGTTCCTGCTGCTGTGGGGGCTGCCGTTCCTGGTCGAGGCACAGGGGCTGAGCCGGTCCGTCGCCGGTGAGCTGCTCACCCTGGTGGTGCTCTCCAACATGGCGTTCGGTCTGGTCTACGGGCAGATCGTGGCCCGGCACCACGCCGCCCGCGCCCCGCTGGCCCTGGGCACGGTCGCGGCCACGGCGCTGCTCTGGGCCTCGGCCGTCTTCTTCCCGGCCGACCACGCGCCGATGTGGCTGCTGATCGTTCTGTGCGCGGTGCTCGGCGCGTGCGGCCCGGCCTCGATGATCGGCTTCGACTTCGCCCGGCCCGCCAACCCGCCGGAGCGGCAGGGCACCGCCTCGGGCATCGTCAACATGGGCGGCTTCATCGCCTCGATGACCACGCTCTTCGCCGTCGGCGTCCTGCTCGACGCGACCGGTGACAACTACCGGATCGCGTTCTCCTCGGTCTTCGTGCTGGAGGCGATCGGCGTCGTGCAGATCCTGCGACTGCGCTCCAGGGCCGCGCACCGGGAGCGGGAGCACCACGTCATCAGCCGCGTGGAGGCCGTGCACGTACCGGTGTGACGCTGCCGGCCCGGTGCGGCGCGGATCGATGTGACGCGATGCGGTGCGGCGCGGCGCGGTGCCACGTCCCGCGCCGCGCCTGCCGCACCGGGGCGCGCCTCACGGGGTGACGGCGAAGTTCCGCAGGATCGCGTCCGCCAGGTCCTGGTCGCCCTCGATCTTGATCCGGTCGGCGACCGCGCCCGCCCGCACCCGCCCGCAGGCGAGACGGAAGTACGTCTCCCAGTCCATCGCCAGCGTCACCGCGGGGCCGAGCGAGGGCGAACCGTCCACCGAACCGCGGCCCTCCGCGTCGACCCTGACGGTGCGCAGGAACTCCAGCGGCCCGTTCACATCGAGCACGATCGCCGAACGGGCCGGTGCGCCCGCGTCCTTGGCGACCACCTTCGGCAGCGCGTCGAGCAGGGTGTCCCGGACGACGGTGGCGCCGGGGGAGTCCAGGTTGCCGGGCCGGCCCAGCGTCGTCCGCAGGTCCTGCTCGTGCACCCAGACGTCGAAGACCCGCATCCGCAGTGCCAGTTCGAGAGTCTGCTCGGCGCCCAGCGGGGCCCGGACCATGGTCTCGGGATCGCGCGTCTCGTTGCGCAGCTGACGTGCGCGGCGAATGATCGTGTACTCCAGTTCGGAGGTCATCTCCGGCGCGGTGTGGTGGCGCCGCACGTCGACCTGCATCTCCATGTAGCGGGCGAAGTCGCTCTGCACGTGGTAGAGGTCGCGGGGCAGGGAGTGGATCGGACGCGGGTCGCCGAGCTGCTCGCACTCCATGCCGATGATGTGCGAGACGACATCGCGCACCGACCAGGCGGGGCACGGTGTCCTGCGGTTCCACTCCCCCTCGGGGAGCGACTTCACCAGCTCGGCTATCGACTCGATGGAGTGGGTCCAGGCATCGGCGTAGGTCTGGAGGCTGGGATGGACGGTCACGGGACCCCTCGTGCGGTTCTGCGGTGCATGGGCTGGAGTGCTGGGCGCGGGCGGCGGCGGACTGCGTGGGAGGTTCGGTCGCTAAGTTACGCTGCGAGCAGGTACCTCGGCAGTGCTTTCGTGTGACGATCGTAGGCCGTGTCGACGGCTTGAACGCCAGGACGGTGGTAGTGTGCGCGCCTCCCTCATCCAGATCGCAGTAGACCCGGACGAATCCGTCGACTCCCGCAGGCGGCGCGCGGCTTCGCTGGTCGCCTCCCGCCGCGGCGCGGACCTGGTG
Source organism: Streptomyces sp. sk2.1 (assembly GCF_008120935.1). Lineage (GTDB taxonomy): Bacteria > Actinomycetota > Actinomycetes > Streptomycetales > Streptomycetaceae > Streptomyces. Next base: position 56,733 of record NZ_RDBO01000055.1, on the reverse strand, counting down.
GTCCTTCCCGAGCTCTGGCCGGTCGGTGCCTTCTCGTACGCCGAGTTCGAGAAGGAGGCCGAACCGCTCCGGGGCCCCACCCACGACATCATGGCGAAGGCCGCGGCCGACGCCGGGGTCTGGCTGCACGCGGGCTCCGTCGTCGAGCGGGCCGCCGACGGGACCCTCTACAACACCTCGCTCGTCCTCACTCCCGAGGGCGAGCTGGCCGCCGCGTACCGCAAGGTGCACCGCTTCGGTTTCGACAAGGGCGAGGCGGTCATGATGGGCGCCGGCGACGAGCTGGTCACGGTCGCCCTGCCGCAGACCACGCTCGGCCTCGCCACCTGCTACGACCTGCGCTTTCCCGAACTGTTCCGGGGCCTGGTGGACGCGGGCGCCGAGACGCTGGTCGTCGCGGCGGGCTGGCCCGAGCGCCGTCGCGCCCACTGGACGCTGCTGGCCCGCGCCCGCGCGGTGGAGAACCAGTCGTACGTCCTGGCCGTCGGCTGCGCGGGCACCCATGGCGGTGTCGAGCAGGCCGGGCACAGCATCGTCGTCGACCCCTGGGGCGAGGTGCTCGCGGAGGCGGGCGCGGACGAGGAGGTGCTCGACGTGGAGTTCGACCCGGCGAGAGTGGCGGAGACCCGTGAGCAGTTCCCGGCCCTCAAGGACCGCCGCCTGGGCCTCTGACCCCGCCCGCTCCCGGTATGCGACGGGCCCGGAGCGCGCCCTTGGGCCGTTTCACGTGAAACGGCCGGGTCAGGTCACTGCGAACCGGCCGGTCACCATGAGTCGGCCGGGTGGTGCGAGAGCGGCCGGATTCAGCCGTCGCGTTCCTTGTCGGCGAGCATGATGACGCAGATCGCCACGGTGAGGAGGAGCGCCGCGTCCGCGTCCTCGCGCACGATGTCGATCCCGTAGGTGTCCCGGACGGTCAGCCACCGCCGGGAGATCTGGGCCAGCAGCTCCCCGTCGTACTCGATGGCGAACTCGCGGTCCAGGATCCTGCCGCTGACGTCGAGCACGGTGCCGTCCACCAGTGTGACCCGGTAGTGGTTGCGCAGCAGCGACAGCCGTTTGCGCCTGATCTCGGCGAGCTGTTCGCCGTCGCGCTCGACGACCATCGTGTCGCGCAGGCTGAGCAGCTTCTGCCGGCTCCGGACCAGGACGCGGCCCGAGGCGTCCTTCAGCTCGAAGGTGTCCCGCACCCGCATGGCCTTGCCGTCGACGAGGAAGACCTTGCGGCCGTTCGCGTCCTCGATCCAGTAGTCGTCACCGACGGCGAAGAGCCGTTCGCGCACCAGGAATCTCATGGGCCACAGGTTCCCCCAGGAACTCCCGGAAGGCCCGGACCCTCCGGAATGCGCGCGGGCCGCGGTGATGTTGACTGTCCACATGGCAACACGTGCGCGCGTCAGGGCCCCCGAGCTGATCGGCAAGGGCGGCTGGCTCAATACAGGCGACCAGCAGTACACCCTCGCCGACCTGCGAGGACGCATCGTGATCCTGGACTTCTGGACCTTCTGCTGTGTGAACTGCCTGCATGTGCTCGACGAGCTGCGCGAGCTGGAGGAGAAGCACCGCGACACCGTCGTGATCATCGGTGTGCACTCGCCGAAGTTCGTCCATGAGGCCGAGCACCGGGCCGTCGTGGACGCCGTCGAGCGGTACGGGGTGCACCACCCGGTCCTCGACGACCCGGAGCTGGCCACCTGGAAGCAGTACGCCGTACGGGCCTGGCCGACGCTCGTCGTCATCGACCCCGAGGGCTACGTCGTCGCCCAGCACGCGGGCGAGGGCCATGCGCACGCCATCGAGAAGCTGGTCGAGGAGCTGGAGGCCGAGCACGGCGCGAAGGGCACGCTGCGCCGGGGCGACGGCCCGTACGTCGCGCCCGAGCCGGTCGCCACGCATCTGCGCTTCCCCGGCAAGGCGCTGCTCCTGCCCGACGGCGGTTTCCTCGTCTCCGACACCACCCGCCACCGCCTGGTCGAGATCGAACGTGACGGTGAAACGGTTCGCCGTCACGTCGGAACGGGGGACAGGGGGTTCGCCGACGGCGGGCCCGACGAGGCCCGGTTCTCCGAGCCGCAGGGGCTCGCCGCGCTGCCCGACGGGCGGATCGTGGTCGCCGACACGGTCAACCACGCCCTGCGCGCCTTCGACCCCGCCACCGGCGGGACCACGACCCTCGCGGGCACCGGCCGCCAGTGGTGGCAGGGCTCGCCGACGTCCGGCCCGGCCCGTGAGGTCGACCTCTCCTCCCCCTGGGACGTCGCCTGGTTCGCGGACCGGCTGTGGATCGCCATGGCGGGCGTGCACCAGCTGTGGACGTACGACCCCGGGACGGGGACGGTGCGCGTCGAGGCGGGTACGACCAACGAGGGGCTGGTCGACGGACCGGCCGCCGAGGCGTGGTTCGCCCAGCCGTCCGGGCTCGCCGTGTCCGCCGACGGGACCGGGCTCTGGGTCGCCGACTCGGAGACGTCCGCCCTCCGGTACGTCGAGCGCGACGGCACCGGCTTCGCCGTCCGTACGGCGGTCGGCACCGGGCTCTTCGACTTCGGGCACCGCGACGGCGCCGCCGGACAGGCCCTGCTCCAGCACCCGCTGGGGGTGACCGCGCTGCCCGACGGGTCCGTGGCGGTCTGCGACACGTACAACCACGCGCTGCGGCGCTACGACCCCGCGAGCGACGAGGTCACCACACTGGCCACGGACCTGCGCGAGCCCAGCGACGCCGTGCTGGTCGACGGCGACCTCGTCGTCGTCGAGTCCGCCCGGCACCGGCTGACCCGGCTGCGCCTGCCCGAGGAGGCCGTACGCGTCGCCGACCGGGCGCACCGCACGCAGCGCGCGGCCACCGAGATCGCCCCGGGCACGCTCCGGCTCGACGTGGTCTTCCAGGCCCCCGCCGGGCAGAAGCTGGACACCCGGTACGGTCCCTCGACCCGGCTGCTGGTCTCGGCGACCCCGCCCGAGCTGCTGGCCGGGGGCGCGGGGGCCGGTACCGACCTGTTCCGCGACCTGGTCCTGGCCGACGGCGTCACCGAGGGCGTGCTGCACGTGTCGGCGATGGCGGCCTCCTGCGACGACGACCCGGCCAACGAGTACCCGGCCTGCCACGTCCACCAGCAGGACTGGGGCGTCCCCGTCCGCGTGAGCGCCGGGGGAGCGCCCCGGCTGCCGCTGGTGCTGGCGGGAATGGACGAACAGGCCCGGGGCTGAGACACCGGGCCGGGGACGTCGGGCAGGGCTTCCGGACCGGCGGGTTCGGGTCCTGCCGGTCCGGACCCCGCCCCCCGGGCGTCCGGATCCCACCCCCCGGTGCGATCCGGCTCCGGTGGTCCCGACCGGCAGTTCGGGGTCTGCCGGTCGGGACCTGTTCCGCCGGGACCCGCTGGGTCGGGGCCCGACAGCTCCGAGGCCGTCCATGCCGTCGCGCGGCCGCGCGACCGGTGGCCGGTCGCGGAAGGAACGCGCGGGTTCCTTCCGGTTTCTCCCGACGAGGGAGCGGCGGCGGACAACGGGCGTCGGCGAACCCGTTCCCGCCTCGTCGGCATCGACGATTCTGGGCGGCGCCGCTCACGTTCCGCTGTCGTGATCCTGACGTTTCGCTGATGTGCGGGGCCGGGCGCGTCCGGTGCGCGGGACCGGGCGCATCCGGGCCGACGCACGACGTACGGGGCACGACGCACGACGTACGGGGCACGACGTACGGGGCGCCGCGGGGCGCGGGAGGCCGGGCGCGGGGCCGCGGGGCCGCGGAACCGCCCGTGCGCGACGGCCCGGCCCCGCGCACGCACGTGTCACCCGTCGTCGGTGAGCCGGTGGACGGCCTCCTCGTACCGCTTGCGGTACTCCGGTCGGGCCGTCACCCGCAGCAGCGCTTCGAGGGCCCGGACCGCGCCCCCGTCGTAACCGGTGCGCTCCGCCTCCCCGGCCGCCCGGTCCAGCAGCCGGATGCCCTCCTCCTCCGAGCCGAGCGCCAGATGGGCCTCGCCGCTGGTGGTCAGCAGCAGCACCCTGCGGGCGACCTCCTCGTGCTCGGGGCCGAGGTCGAGCGCGGTCCGGGCGGATTCCAGGGCGTCCAGCGGCAGGTTCGCCGTGAGCTGCATCCGGGCCAGGTGCTGGAGGGCGAGCATCTCGGTGTGCGGGTCCTGTTCCGCACGGGCCAGCCCGACGGCCTGCTCGCAGTTCTCCAGCGCGATGTCCACTTCCCCCTGCTCGGCCTGGACGACGGCCAGGTTGATCAGCGCGGTCGCCTCGCCGAGCCGGTCGCCGGACTGCCGGGCGAGGCCGGGCGAGCGTTCCAGCAGGGCGATCGCCTCGGCGGTCCGGCCCTCCTCGGTCAGCACCCAGCCCAGCAGGTTGAGCACCCGCGACTCGGCGTACGTGTCGGCGCGGGCGCGGGCGGAGTCCAGCGCCAGCTCCAGCAGCGGGGACCAGTTGTCCCGCACCCGCCAGACCACCTGCGGCCACTGGAGCAGGATGATCCGCCACGCCCGGTCGTGGAACCCGGCGTTCCGGGCGGCGACGGCGGCCAGCGCCAGATCGTCGCGCTCGGTGACCAGCCAGCGCATGGCCGTCGCCCGGTCGGTGAAGTCCCGCACGGCGGCGGGGCGGTGGTAGTCGTCCGGCAGGACGAAGCAGGGCTCGCCGCCGGGTTCGGCCGTGTCGGCGGCGGCCAGCGCGGTGGCGATGTAGTGGTCGAGGACGCCGATGAGGGCCTCGGGCCCGCTCGTGGGGTCCATGCCGCGGGCGTAGAGGCGCACCAGGTCGTGCAGCCCCCAGCGGCCGGGCGCGGTCTCGGAGACGAGGTGGGCGGTGGCGAGCCGCTCCAGTGCCGCCGAGGCGGCGACCGGGTCGGTTCCGGCGAGCGCGGCGGCCGTGTACGGGTCGAAGTGGCTGCCCGGGTGGTGGCCGAGCCGGGCGAGCTGGTGGACGGCGTCCTGCGGCAGCTGCTGCACGGTCAGCCGCAGCGCGGCCGAGACGCCGGTGTCGTCCACGTCGAGGTACGTCAGCCGGCTGCGCTCGTCGGCCAGTTCGTCGGCGAGACCGGCCAGGGTCCGGGTCGGGCGCCCCGCCAGCCGGGCCGCGGTGACCCGCAGCGCGAGCGGCAGCCCCCCGCAGAGTTCGGCGAGCCGGCGGGCCGCGACCGGTTCGGCCAGGACCCGGTCCTCGCCGAGCACACCGGCGAGCAGGGCGGTGCCGTCCGGCGGTTCGAGGACGTCGAGCGGTACGGGACGGGCGGCGTCCGAGGCGATGAGGCCCTCCAGCCGGTGCCGGCTGGTGACCAGGGTGACGCAGTCGCTGCCGCCCGGCAGCAGCGGCCGGACGGCGGCGGAGTCGCGGGCGTTGTCGAGGACGACGAGCAGTCGGCGCCCGTCGGTCAGCGAGCGGAAGAGCGCCGCCGCGGCGGCCACGGACTCCGGGACGCGGCGCGGCGCGACCCCGAGCGCCAGCAGGAACTCGCGCAGCACCTCGATGGCCGCGGGTTCGCCGGTGTCGCTGAACCCGCGCAGATCGGCGAAGAGCCGTCCGTCCGGGAAGGTGGCGGAGTTGCGGTGCGCCCACTGCACGGCCATCGCGGTCTTCCCCACCCCGGCCGGTCCGGTGACCAGGCAGACGGGTGCCTCGCCCGCCGCGGCCCGGGTCAGCGCGGCCAGCTCGGCGGTCCGGCCCTGGAAGCCGCGGGGCGCGCGGGGCAGCAGGTCGGCGGGGTGCGGGGTGCTGCCGAGGAGCGGCAGCTGGAGGGGCCGGGCCGCCGCGGGCGCGAGGGCGACGGCCGTGTCACCGCCCGCGCCCGGGCCCGTACCGGCGCCCGCGGCAACGGCCGGCCGGGCCGTCGAACCGGCATCGGTCCCCGCCGCCCCGTCCCCGGAGCCCGGACCGGCCGGCGGGGCGGCCGCCGGGCTCGTCGTGGACCCGGCCCCGGCGGCCGGGGCACCGCCCTCGGCACGGGGGCCGGGGCCGCCGTCCGTCCGGGCCGGGGCGGACGGCGCCGCGCCCCGGCCGTCGGACGCGTTGCGCGCGGCGTCCGGCCCCGGGTCGCCGCGCAGGATCAGCGCGTACGCGTCGGCCAGCTCGTGCCCCGGGTCGATGCCCAGCTCGTCGGCGAGCAGCCGTCGCGTGCGGTGGAACCAGTCCAGCGCCTCGGACTGGCGCCCCGCCCGGTACAGCGCCGTCATCAGCCCCGCCGCCAGCGACTCCCGCATCGGGTGCGTGACCGCTTCCGCCCGCAGCACCGCCGCGGCCCGGTTGTGCTCCCCCAGCGCCGAGTAGGCGCGCGCCAGCTGCTCGACCGTGGCCAGCCGCGACTCCTCCAGCGAGTGCGCGGCGGCCTGGAGCGGCGGCCCGGCGAACGCGCCGCTGAGCGCGGGGCCCTGCCACAGGGACAGCGCCTCCTTGAACATCAGCACGGCGTCGGCGGGGTTGCGCTGCCCCCGCGCCAGCGTCAGCAGCTCCTCGAACCGCTGCGAGTCCAGCAGGGTCTCCGGCAGCCGCAGCACGTACGCGTCGCCGAGGGTGACCAGCTCCACCCCGTACGCCTCCGCGTCCGCGCCGACCAGGAGGGCGCGCAGCCGGGAGACGTGTCCCTGGATGACGCTGCGGGCGTGCAGCGGCGGCTCGTCGTCCCACAGGGAGTCCGTCAGTCTCGCTATGGAGACGGGGGTGTTCGCGGACAGCAGCAGCGCGGCGAGCAGGCTGCGGCGCTTGGCGGGGCCGAGCGGCAGGGGCCCGGTGTACGTGTCGACGGAGACGGTGCCGAGCAGCCGGAACTCCACGAGCGGCTTTCCTTCCGGGCCGGACGCGCCCATGGCCGGGCAGCGGGAAAGTCCCAGGATATCGGGGCTCCCGAGGCGTCGACGACGGGTGGCGCCGGTTGCCGCGACAAAAGTGGAATGCCGCATTCCGGCATGTTCCGGAACACCCGTTCGCGGGCCGGATGCCCGCCGCCCGCCGCCGCCGACGGGCCGGGCGGCGGGCGGTGCGGGCCCCGGCGGGCGGGGATCAGCCCTGCAGGAACGCCGTCATCGCGTTGGCCAGCAGGTACGGGTCGTCCGAGCCGCACAGCTCACGGGCGCTGTGCATGGACAGGATCGCGACACCGATGTCCACCGTCTGGATGCCGTGCCGGGCGGCGGTGATCGGGCCGATCGTGGTGCCGCACGGCATCGAGTTGTTGGAGACGAACGTCTGCCACGGCACGTCCGCCTTCCGGCACGCCTCCGCGAACACGGCCCGGCCGCTGCCGTCGGTCGCGTACCGCATGTTGACGTTGACCTTGAGGATCGGTCCGCCGTTGACCACCGGGTGGTGGGTCGGGTCGTGGCGCTCGGCGTAGTTGGGGTGGACCGCGTGACCGGTGTCGGAGGAGAGGCAGACGGTCCCGGCGAAGGCCCGCGCCCGGTCCTCGTACGCGCCGCCGCGTGCGAAGACGGAGCGCTCCAGGACCGTGCCGAGCAGCGGGCCGTCGGCACCGGTGTCGGACTGCGAGCCGTTCTCCTCGTGGTCGAAGGCGGCCATGACCGGGATGTACGGGAGCTCGTCGTCCGGCTGCCCGGCGACGGCGGCGAGCGCGGCGGTCGCCGCGTGCACCGAGAGCAGGTTGTCCATCCTGGGCCCGGCCAGCAGCTCGCGGTCCCGGCCCAGGTAGGCGGGGGGCTCGACGGCGTGCGGCATCAGGTCCCAGCCGGTCACGTCCTCGGCGTCGACGCCCGCCTCCTCGGCGACGAACCGGATCAGGTCGCCCTCCGAGACCTCGCCCAGGCCCCAGATCGGCTGCATGTGCTTCTGCCGGTCCAGCTTCAGCCCGTCGGGGTTGGCCGACCGGTCCAGGTGCACGGCCAGCTGCGGCACGCGCAGCAGCGGCCGGTCGATGTTCACCAGCCGGTGGGTGCCGTCCCGCAGCGAGATCCGGCCGGCGAGGCCGAGGTCCCGGTCGAGCCAGGTGTTGAGCAGCGTCCCGCCGTAGATCTCCACCGCGACCTGCCGCCAGCCGTGCGCCCCGGTGTCGGGCAGCGGCTTGACCCGCAGGTTCGGCGAGTCGGTGTGCGCCCCGATGATCCGGAACGGGGTGTGCGCCCCCGCGCCCTCCGGCACGTACCAGGCCACGATCGCGCCGCCGCGCAGGACGTACTTCCCCCCGGTGGTGCCGTCCCAGGCGGCGGTCTCCTCCACCTGCCGGAATCCGGCCTTCTCCAGGCGCTCGGCCGCGGTGGCAACGGCGTGGTACGGGGAGGGGGAGGCCATCAGGAAGGCCTGCAGATCGTCGGTGTGGCCGCGGTCGAAGCGGGGGGAGGAACTCATGTTCCTCACTGTAACGAGGCCGGACCGGCGCGCCTCACCGTCGCCCCCGGCGGGGTGTCCGCCCCGTGCCCGCCCCGTGCCCGCCCCGTGTCCGGTCGACGCCCGGTCAGTGTCCGGAGACCCTCGCGGAGGGCTTTTCGCCGCTCTGCGCCTGCTGCGCCCGCTCGGCGATCACGGCGGCGAACGCCTCGACCTGCTCGTCGGGAACGGTCGTCTTGCCCTGGGTGCCGGTGCTGATGCCCAGGACGGTCGTCCCGACCCGGACCTGTGCGATCGTGGCCGGTCCGCCCATGGTGCCGACGGCGGCGCGGTTGGCCTCCCGGTCGTCGCCGATGTCGCCCAGGTCCACCTTCCGGGCGTCCCGGCCGACCCGGTCCCCGCCGTACCACTCGATCAGGACGTCGTAGGCGGCGTCCGCGGTCTTCTCGTCCTCGTAGGCGAGGACCCAGAAGTTCAGCGTGGTGACGTCCGGCTTCCGCACGAAGGCCGAGCCGCCCCAGGACGTGACGGTGTCGCAGGCCGTCTTCCGCTTCTTCTCGGTGGTGGCCATGCAGACCGACGGCGGGAACCCGGCCACCGGCTTCTGGGCGTCGGGCTTCACGTACATCCGCCAGCCCGGTACGGCTTTCGCGTCCGGCAGCAAGGAGGCGGCCTGTTTCCGGTCGAGCGCCTTCGCCTCCGTGCCGTCGCCCCCGCAGCCCGCGAGCAGCAGCAGCGCCGCCCCGGCCGCCAGGAGCCCCCGGCTCCCCCGTACACCCCGTATACCCGCGAAACCCTTGCCACCCACGAGTGACCCGCCCCCTCCGGCTGCCTGGACCTCCGATACTAGAGAGGGCCGGCGCGGCGGGGCGGTACCAGGTCTACAGCCGGTCGATGTCGGTCAGGTCGATGTCGATGTCGTACGGGACGGAGAGCTTCAGCCGGTCGCGATGGACACCGGTCGGGGCGTACGTCCTGGTCACCGCGTCGCACTCGTACGTCCACACCACGGGCCGGTCGTGCTCGCCGTCCATCTCGACCCGCCAGAAGTGCGGGATGCCCGCCGCCGCGTACTTGTGGGGCTTGGTGTCGCGGTCGCGGTCCTCGGAGTCGGGGGAGACCACCTCGACGGCGAGCAGGACGTCGGCGGCCTCGTAGCGGGTCCGGCGCAGTCCTCCCACGGCGTCCGCCTTCACCACGACGAGGTCGGGTTCCGGAACGTTGCGCCTGCCGAGCACGACGGCCATCTCACGACGGACACGCAGCTCCTCCGGGACATGACTGCGCAGTCCCTGCTCCAGCAGATACATCGCCAGCGTGTGGAATTCTCGCTGCGGACTCACGAAAACCAGACTCCCGTCGATCAGCTCTGCGTGCGGCGGGAGGTCGAGCGTGAAGAATTCGTCCACGGTGTAGCCGTCCGGCGGTGGGACCGGCCACTTGGAATCGTCGCGCCGCGGCTGCGACGCTTCGGGCAGTGCCTCGGCGGTCATGGTTCCTCCCATGGACGGGATTCTCGGCCGTGCACTCAGCGTACCCAGCTGGTACGACAGCACCGCCACCCGAAAGCGTGTCCGGGTGGCGGTGCGTGTTGGCGATCTTGAACGGGACTAGAAGGCGGCCTCGTCCAGCTCCATCAGGGAGTTGTCGACGGCCTCGGCGAGCGCGCGCTCGGTCGAGACGCCCGGCAGGACGTTCGCGGCGAAGAACTTCGCGGCGGCGATCTTGCCCCGGTAGAACGCGACGTCCTTGCCGGTCGCGGTCGGCAGCTTCTCGGCCGCGACGGCGGCGCCCTTGAGCAGCAGGTAGCCGACGACGACATCGCCGGAGGCCATCAGCAGGCGGGTGGTGTTGAGGCCCACCTTGTAGATGTTCTTGACGTCCTCGCCGGTCGCGGTGAGGTCGGTGATCATCGTGCCGACGATCGCCTCCAGGTCGACGGCCGCCTTGGCGAGCGAGTCCAGCGCACCGGCCAGCTCCTCGTTGCCCTGGGCGCCGGCGAGGAACTTCTTGATCTCCTCGGCGAGGGCGTTCAGCGAGGCGCCCTGGTCGCGGACGATCTTCCGGAAGAAGAAGTCCTGGCCCTGGATCGCGGTCGTGCCCTCGTACAGCGTGTCGATCTTGGCGTCACGGATGTACTGCTCGATCGGGTACTCCTGGAGGTACCCGGAGCCGCCGAAGGTCTGGAGCGACTGCGCCAGCTGCTCGTACGACTTCTCGGAGCCGTAGCCCTTCACGATCGGGAGCAGCAGGTCGTTGAGGCCGTGCAGCGCCTTCGTGTCCTCGCCCGCGGCCTCCTTCTCCTGGATCGCGTCCTGGACGGTGGCGGTGTACAGCACGAGGGAGCGCATGCCCTCCGCGTAGGCCTTCTGCGTCATGAGGGAGCGGCGCACGTCGGGGTGGTGCGTGATGGTGACCTTGGGGGCGGTCTTGTCCATGAACTGCGACAGGTCCGTGCCCTGGACGCGCTCCTTGGCGTACTCCAGCGCGTTCAGGTAGCCGGTCGACAGGGTCGCGATCGCCTTCGTGCCGACCATCATGCGGGCGAACTCGATGATGCGGAACATCTGGCGGATGCCGTCGTGCTTGTCGCCGATCAGCCAGCCCTTGGCGGGGTGCTTGTCGCCGAAGGTCATCTCGCAGGTGTTGGACGCCTTGAGGCCCATCTTGTGCTCGACGTTGGTCGCGTACACGCCGTTGCGCTCGCCCAGCTCGCCGGTGGTCCAGTCGAACTCGAACTTCGGGACCAGGAAGAGCGAGAGGCCCTTCGTGCCGGGGCCGGCGCCCTCGGGGCGGGCCAGCACGTAGTGGAGGATGTTCTCGGACATGTCGTGCTCGCCCGAGGTGATGAAGCGCTTCACGCCCTCGATGTGCCAGGAGCCGTCCGCCTGCTCGACGGCCTTCGTGCGGCCCGCGCCGACGTCGGAACCGGCGTCCGGCTCGGTCAGCACCATCGTCGAGCCCCACTGCTTCTCGACGGCGATCTCGGCGATCTTCTTCTGCGCCTCGTTGCCCTCCTCGAAGAGGATGCCGGCGAACGCCGGGCCGGAGCAGTACATCCAGATGGCCGGGTTGGCGCCGAGCAGCAGCTCCGCGTAGCCCCAGATCAGGGAGCGCGGCGAGGTGGTGCCGCCGATCTCCTCGGGCAGGCCCAGACGCCAGTACTCGGAGTCCATGAACGCCTTGTACGACTTCTTGAAGGCCGCCGGGACCGGCGCGGTGTTGGTCTCGGGGTCGAAGACCGGCGGGTTGCGGTCGGCGTCGGCGAAGGAATCGGCCAGCTCGTTCTCCGCGAGGCGGGTGACCTCGTCGAGGATGCTCTTCGCCGTCTCGACGTCCATCTCGGCGAACGGACCGGTGCCGTACGTCTTGTCGCGACCGAGGACCTCGAAGAGGTTGAACTCGATGTCGCGGAGATTCGACTTGTAGTGCCCCATGGAAGGCTCCGTAATCAATAGCGGTGGCGCGCGGCGCCCCGGGGGTCGGGGTGCGGGCCGGACGGGCGACGAGCCGGCGTGCGTATATCAGCTGACCTCTACGATGATGCTACCCGTCAGTAATAAGACGCAACCCCTCAAGGCCCCGATGTGTCCGATTACTCTTTGCGGCATGTACGGCTACGACCAGAACCCGGGTGCACAGCAGCAGATGGGTGGCGGCTACGGCGAGCAGCCGCTGTATCCGGAGCCCTCGCCGCCGTCCCTGGGGGACGCGGTGCGTGCCTTCACGACCGGCTCGCTGTCCGCCGAGGACTTCCAGCAGATCTTCGCGACGTCGAAGGTCTACTGCCCGCGCGGTGACAATCCCGGGTTCCTGGCGCTGCACAACACCCAGCAGCCGGTGATCCCGATGTTCACCACGCTCAAGGAGCTGCGGCGGTACGCGGGCAAGGAGTCCAAGTACTTCGTGATCACCGGTGCCGAGGTGATCGACCTGCTGCCGACCGGCTACGGCTTCGTCCTCGACATGGAGGGTGAGCACCGCATGGTCTTCGACGCGAAGGCCGTGGAGCAGATGGTCGACTTCGCGATGCGCCGCATGTACGGCTGACGCGTCGCGCGTACGCGGCCGGCGTCCGGCCGGAATCATCGGAAGAAGGGCCCGTATCGACCGGTACGGGCCCTTCTCGTCGTGCGCGGGGCGGCGCGGGAATGGATGGGACCTTGCGGGATGTTCACCATTCAACTAAATTGGGGGAAGACCAAGCCGGAGGTGGCTCCCATGCCCGCAGTGACTGTCGAAAACCCGCTGACCCTGCCCAAGGTCGCCGCCCCGGGCGACGCCACGGCCCGTCCCGTGCTCGCCGTCACCACGGCGCCGAGCGGGTTCGAGGGCGAGGGCTTCCCGGTTCGCCGTGCGTTCGCCGGGATCGACTACAAGCACCTCGACCCGTTCATCATGATGGACCAGATGGGCGAGGTGGAGTACGCGGCGGGCGAGCCGAAGGGAACGCCCTGGCACCCGCACCGCGGCTTCGAGACCGTCACGTACCTGATCGACGGGACCTTCGTCCACCAGGACTCCAACGGTGGCGGCGGCACCATCCGCAACGGCGACACCCAGTGGATGACCGCCGGCTCCGGCCTCCTGCACATCGAGGCCCCGCCGGAGTCCCTCGTGATGTCGGGCGGCCTCTTCCACGGCCTCCAGCTCTGGGTGAACCTGCCCCGGGCCGACAAGATGATGGCCCCCCGCTACCAGGACATCCGCGGCGGCCAGGTCCAGCTCCTCGCCTCCCCGGACGGCGGCGCGCTGCTCCGCGTCATCGCCGGTGAGCTCGACGGGCACGAGGGCCCCGGCATCACCCACACCCCGATCACGATGATCCACGCCACCGTGCGCCCCGGCGCCGAGGTGACCCTGCCGTGGCGCGAGGACTTCAACGGCCTCGCGTACGTGATGGCGGGCCGCGGCAGCGTCGGTGCGGAGGGCCGCCCCGTGCACATGGGGCAGACGGCGGTCTTCGGCGCCGGCTCCTCGCTGACCGTCCGCGCGGACGAGAAGCAGGACGGCAACACCCCGGACCTGGAGGTCGTGCTGCTCGGCGGCCGCCCGATCCGCGAGCCGATGGCGCACTACGGGCCGTTCGTGATGAACAGCCAGGCCGAGCTGAAGCAGGCGTTCGAGGACTTCCAGGCCGGCCGCCTCGGCACGGTGCCCGCCGTCCACGGCATGTGACGTCCGCCGCGCGTGACGGGTCACGGGCCGGGTGACGGGTCCGGCCCGCGGCCCGCGGTGCCGGGCGTCCCCGACGGGGGCGCCCGGCACCGGCGTGTGACGACCCGTCACCCGTACGGCTCCGCAGGCGGGACACGGCCCCCGCGCCGTGGTCGGGTGGGAGGGTGCAGACCGACAAACCCCTGCTGCCCGACGCGGCGCGGCGCACGGCCGCCTGGTGCGTCGTCGCGCTGCTCGTCACCGGGGTCGCCGCAGTCGTCATCTGGCTGTGCATCGTCCTCAAGACGGCGGTCACCCCAGTACTGCTCGCGCTGCTCGGCACGGCGCTGCTCGGCCCGGTCGACCGCCGGCTGACTGCCGCCGGCCTGAAGCGCTCGCTGTCGGCGGGCCTCACCTGCGTCCTGCTCGTCGCGGTGGTCGGCGGCGCCGGGTACATCGTCGTCACCGCGCTCGTGGACACCGGCGACCAGATCGTCCGGTCGCTGAAGGACGCCGGCCAGTGGATCATCGACCACTTCGGCATCGGCGAGAACACCAACGCGGACGACCTCGTGGCCAACGCCCGGAAGATCGTCGAGAAGTTCGGCGCGAGCGCGGCCGGCGGAATCCTCTCCGGGCTCAGCCTGGTCGGCTCGCTCGTCGCCACCGGCGTTCTCGCCCTCCTGCTGACCTTCTTCTTCCTGCGCGACTCCGACCGGGCCGCGAGCCTCGCCCACGCGATCGCGCCGCGCGGCACGGGGGACCTGATCGAGGCCATGGGGCGGCGGGCCTTCGAGGCCGTCGAGGGCTTCATGCGCGGCACCACGTTCATCGCGCTGATCGACGCCGTGTGCATCACCGTCGGCCTGCTGATCCTGCAGGTTCCCGGCGCGGTGGGACTGGGGGCGCTGGTCTTCGTCGGCGCCTACATCCCCTACCTGGGGGCCTTCATCTCCGGCGCCGTCGCGGTCCTGGTCGCGCTCGCCGACCGGGGGCTGGTGATCGCGCTCTGGGCGCTGGGGGTGGTGCTCGCCGTGCAGGTGCTGGAGGGGCACGTCCTGCAGCCGATGATCCAGAGCCGTACGGTCCAGATGCACCCCGCCATGGTCATGATCGCGATCACCGCGGGGGCCAGTGTGGCCGGGCTGCTGGGCATGCTGCTCGCGGTCCCGGTCTGCGCGGCGGCCTTCGGCGTCATCGGCGAGCTGCGCGGCGACCGTCCGGGGCCGTCGTCGGGTGCTCCGGGCGCTTCCGGGGGCGGGGCCCCCGGTCCGTCCGTCGGCTGAGGGCGGGGCCTTCCGGGGAGCCCCGGAGCCGGCGGGACCGGCTCGGTCCTCGGGACCCTGGGGCCCCAGGGAGTCCTGGGGCTCCCTGGGCTTTCAGGGCTCCTGGGAGTCCTGGGGCTTCTGGGAGTCCTCGGGCACGGAGTCGGCCTCCCCGTCCGTCGTGTCCTCCGGCTCCGACTCGTACAGCTCGAACCAGATCGACTTCCCCGCTCCCCGCGGATCGACCCCCCACGCGTCGGCGAGCATCTCCATCAGGACCAGCCCCCGGCCGCTGGAGGCCATCTCGCCGGGTCGTCGTTTGTGCGGCAGTTCGTCGCTGCTGTCGGCCACCTCCACCCGCAGCCGCCGCTCGCCGTGCTCCCCCGTGGCCTGCGCGACCATCCGTGCGTCCCCGTCCGTGTGGACGAGGACGTTGGTGGCCATCTCGGAGATCATCAGCACCGCGGCGTCGACCTGCTCCGGGTCCGCCCAGTCGTGCAGCAGCTCCCGCAGTTGCTGCCGGGCCGCCGCGATCCGCTCCGGCTCGGCCTGAGCGATGGTCAGCGCGGTGCGCCGGGGTGCCGTCTGCCTGGCCTCCCCCTCGTCGCGCCGCAGCAGCAGCAACGCGATGTCGTCCTCCCGGCGGTCCGCCAGCGGGCCCGTCAGGTAGCGCGCCGCCGGCCCGTGCACCACCTGGAGGAGGGCATCGGCGAGCTTCTCCAGGTCGCCCGTGTGCCGCTCCATGATCGGCCGCAGTCGCAACCAGCCGGAGAACATGTCGTGGCCGCCGGTCTCGATCAGCCCGTCCGTGCAGAGCATGATCGTTTCGCCGGGTTCCAGGGTGAGCCGGCTCGTCGGGTAGTCGGCGTCCGCCTCGACGCCGAGCGGCAGTCCGCCCTCGGTCTGGCGGATCAGCGCGGTTCCGTCCGCGGTCGTCACCACGGGGTCGGGGTGGCCCGCCCGGGCGATGTCCAGCGTGCCGGTCTCCGGATCGACCTCCGCGTACAGGCAGGTCGCGAACCGCGGCCCGATCGCCTCCCCGTTCTCGTAGGCGTCCGTGAGCCCGGACAGGAAGCGCGAGGCCCGGGAGAGCACCGCGTCCGGCCGGTGCCCCTCGGCGGCGTACGCGCGCAGGGCGATCCGCAGCTGCCCCATCAGCCCGGCGGCCCGCACGTCGTGGCCCTGGACGTCACCGATGACCAGGGCGATGCGCCCGTTCGGCAGCGGGATCATGTCGTACCAGTCGCCGCCGACCTGGAGCCCGCCACCGGTCGGGATGTAGCGGGCGGCGACCGTCATGCCGGGGATCTCCGGGCCGAGGGAGGGCATCATCGAGCGCTGGAGACCCAGCGACAGTTCCCGCTCGGTCTCGGCGACCCCGGCGCGGGCCAGCGCCTGCGCGAGCATCCGGGCCACCGTCGTCAGCACGGACCGTTCGTCCGGCGAGAACGACACCGGGTGCCGGAACCCCGCCATCCAGGCGCCCATGGTGCGCCCCGCCACGATCAGCGGCAGGAAGGCCCAGGACCGGCGCCCGAACCGGCCGGCGAGCGGCCAGGTGACCGGGTAGCGGCGGCGGTACTCCTCCGGCGAGGACAGGTAGATCGCCCGTCCCGTCCGTACGACCTCGGCGGCCGGGTAGTCCGTCTCCAGCGGCATGTCGTTGAACGGGTCCTCGTCGCCCACGCTGTGCCCGTGGTGCCCGGTGACCGTCAGCCGGTCGCCCGAGACGCCGAAGACCGCCAGGCCGTCCGGCGAGAACCCGGGCATGGAGAGCGAGGCGGCGACCCGCAGCACCTCCGCGGTGGACCGGGCCTCGGCCAGCGCCCGGCCCGCGTCCAGCAGGAACGCCTCGCGGGAGCGGCGCCAGTCGCCGGTGATGGGCGTGGGCACCCCGGTGACGCCGGGCTGCGGTTCGGTGACCTCCTGGAGGGTGCCGACCAGCACGTAGTGCGTGCCGTCCACCTCCTCGGGCAGGAGCGGCCGGGAACGGCTGCGCACGGTGCGCAGCACCCTGCCCCGGTCGTCCACGATCCGCATCCGGGCCTCGGCGAGGGTGCCCTCGGCGAACGCGAGGCCCACCAGGCCGTGGATCTCGTTCCAGTCCACGGGATGGAAGCGGGAACGCACCGCGGACTCGCGGAAGACACCGGCCTCCGCGGGCATGTCGAGCAGCCGGGCGGCCTCCGCATCGAGCGTGACGGTCCCGGCTCCGCTGTCCCAGCGCCACAGGCCGGTCCCCGTCGCGGCCAGGACGTCCTCGGTGCGCATTGCCCCACTTTAAGAAGATCTGCTCCGCGAACGCCACCGAGGACGGCCGCCCGAGGACGGTCGCGGAGGATCGCGGGGGCCGGTCGCGGAGCTCGTCCGGGGCCGGTCCGCACGGCTTCCGGGGCGGCCCGTACCGCACCGGACGATCATGGCCGTGCCAATGTCAATGAACCGGCGCGGGTGCGGGCGGTAGCCTGGGGAGGCTGAATCCACCCCGAATCGCGAAGACTGGATGAACGACGATGCATCGGTACAGGTCCCACACCTGCGGCGAGCTCCGCGCCTCTGACGTCGGCACCGACGTCCGGCTGAGCGGCTGGCTGCACAATCGCCGAGACCTGGGCGGCATCCTCTTCATCGATCTGCGCGACCACTACGGTCTGGTGCAGCTCGTGGCCCGCCCCGGCACTCCCGGCAACGAGGCGCTGGCGAAGCTCACCAAGGAGACCGTCGTACGGATCGACGGCAAGGTCTCCGCGCGCGGCGCCGACAACGTCAACCCCGAGCTCCCGACCGGTGAGATCGAGATCGAGGTCACCGAGGTCGAGGTGCTGGGCGAGGCCGCCCCGCTCCCCTTCACGATCAACACCGAGGACGGGGTCAACGAGGAGCGGCGCCTGGAGTACCGCTTCCTCGACCTGCGCCGCGAGCGCATGCACCGCAACATCATGCTGCGCTCGGCCGTCATCGCCGCCATCCGCTCCAAGATGGTGGCCCTCGGCTTCAACGAGATGGCGACCCCGATCCTCACCGCGACCTCTCCCGAGGGCGCCCGTGACTTCGTCGTCCCGTCCCGGCTGAACCCGGGCAAGTTCTACGCCCTGCCGCAGGCCCCGCAGCAGTTCAAGCAGCTGCTGATGATCTCCGGCTTCGACCGCTACTTCCAGATCGCGCCGTGCTTCCGCGACGAGGACGCCCGCGCGGACCGTTCGCCCGGCGAGTTCTACCAGCTCGACGTCGAGATGTCGTTCGTGGAGCAGGAGGACGTCTTCCAGCCGATCGAGAAGCTGATGACCGAGCTCTTCGAGGAGTTCGGCAACGGCCGTCACGTCACCTCGCCGTTCCCGCGCATCCCGTTCCGCGAGTCGATGCTGAAGTACGGCAACGACAAGCCCGACCTGCGCGCCAAGCTGGAGCTGGTCGACATCTCCGACGTCTTCGCCGACTCGGAGTTCAAGGCGTTCGCCGGCAAGCACGTCCGTGCCCTGCCGGTCCCGGACACCGCCGGTCAGTCCCGCAAGTTCTTCGACGGCCTCGGCGACTACGCCGTCCAGCACGGTGCCAAGGGCCTGGCCTGGGTCCGCGTCGGCGAGGACGGCACGCTGGCCGGTCCGATCGCCAAGTTCCTCACCGAGACCGACGTCAAGACCCTCACCGAGCGGCTCTCCCTCGTTCCCGGTCACGCCGTGTTCTTCGGCGCGGGCGAGTTCGACGAGGTCTCCAAGATCATGTCCGCCGTCCGCGTCGAGGCCGCCAAGCGCGCCGGCCACTTCGAGGAGGACGTCTTCCGGTTCTGCTGGATCGTCGACTTCCCGATGTACGAGAAGGACGAGGACACCGGCAAGATCGACTTCTCCCACAACCCCTTCTCGATGCCCCAGGGCGGCATGAAGGACCTGGAGGAGAAGGACCCGCTGGACATCCTGGCCTGGCAGTACGACATCGTCTGCAACGGCATCGAGCTGTCCTCCGGCGCCATCCGGAACCACGAGCCCGACGTCATGCTCAAGGCGTTCGAGATCGCCGGTTACGACCGCGAGACCGTCGAGCACGAGTTCGCGGGCATGCTCCGCGCCTTCCGGCTCGGCGCCCCGCCGCACGGCGGCATCGCCCCGGGCGTCGACCGCATCGTGATGCTGCTGGCCGACGAGCCCAACATCCGCGAGACGATCGCCTTCCCGCTCAACGGCAACGCCCAGGACCTGATGATGGGCGCCCCGACGGAGCTGGACGAGTCCCGCCTGCGCGAGCTGAACATCCAGCTCCGCAAGCCGGTCGCCGCGACGACGAAGGACAAGGCCGACCCCAGGGACTCCGTGGCACGGGACACCGGCGCGAAGTAGGCGTCGCCCGTTCCGCTTCGGTTCCACGTGAAACAGCCCCCGGCCACCTCGGCCGGGGGCTGTTTCAGCGTTCTCGCCCGGTAGCCGTCCGGGCCTCCCAGGTGGCCATGTCGGAGATGTACACGGAGACGGGTCGCTCGAACCACGCACCGGCCTCCGGCAGGTCGCGGACCATGGCCGGGACCTCCGGCTCGAACCTCAGCACGGCCAGGGTCTTCCAGCCGTGCGGGATCTCGTCCCACACGGCCCCGAACTGCTGGGTCACGGCGACGACGGTGGCCGCGACCCGGACGATGTCGCTCTCGTCCGAGCGCCGGAAGCAGCAGCCGAAGCGCCGGCCCACCGGCACCTCCGCGTAGTTGTACGAGAGGAAGAGGGCGACCTTGTTCCCGGCGGGCCGGGGCAGCCCCCGGCCCATGGTCGTGAGCGCGGTCGGATCGGCACGGCTCTCCACGAGCAGGACGCGCTCGGTCCGCGGGGCCTCGTCCTCGGTCCTCATGACCGCCATCGAACACGAGACGCGGCACACGGGAAAGCCGGTCCCGGTTCCGGGACCGGCGCCGGGACCGGGGCCCGACGCCGTGCCCCGGACCTCGGATGCCGTGCCCCGTACCCGTGTCCTGACGCCGCATCCGCGCCTCGACGCCGTGTCCCGGGATGCTCCGGAGGCCGCATCCACGTTCCTTTGTGGGTGCCGGGGTCAGCCGGACATGGACTTCGAGGGGCCGGTACCGTCGGACGGCTTGTTCGTCCCGGCCGTCTTCTTTCCTTCCTGCCCCTGCGTCGGTGCGGGCAGCACGGTGAGGTACCACTTTCCGTCATCGCGGGTGATGGTGAGACTCTCGCGGTAGTCGGCGCCCTTGCTGTCCTTGGCGATGATTTTCGCGGACCCGACATCGGGGCCGAAGTCGTAGTCGATCCGGATGTCCTCGATTTTGAGGCCGCGACCGCCTTTTTCCTCGACGATCTTCTCGGCGTCCCGTTCGGCGGTCTGGCCGGTCGCGCCGTCCAGCTCCAACAGGGCTTCCGTATCACGTTCGTTGAGCGCGGTGATGTATGCCTCGACCGTCTCGCGGTCACCGCTCGCCTTCGGCTCGGAATCGCCGTTGCCGCACCCGGCCAGGCCGAGCAGCGCGGCGAGGGTGACGCCGACGAAGTAGCGCCTGTTCATGTGTCCCTCACAAGTGATTCGGCCTGGATGTCAGGCGGGTTCTTCAGGTCCGGTGTGCGTACCAGGCAGCGTTGGGGTGATCGGCGA
This sequence comes from Streptomyces sp. sk2.1, assembly GCF_008120935.1. Lineage (GTDB taxonomy): Bacteria > Actinomycetota > Actinomycetes > Streptomycetales > Streptomycetaceae > Streptomyces. Next base: position 36,445 of record NZ_RDBO01000055.1, on the reverse strand, counting down.
GCAGCTTGCGGAGGCTCTTGTTGTGGGTGTTTCCTGTGTGATATGTGAGGTATGGGGTGCCTTTGTAGAGCTTGGTGACGACCATGGTGTGATCGATGATGTCGTCCTTCCGGGGCTTCCAGTTCGCCTGGAGCACATCGGCGGAAGTGAGCTTCCAGACGTTGTCGAGCGACTTGGTCCGTTTTGAGTGCTTCACCGCGAACCAGTACCAGTTCTCGGCACCGGCCCACGTGTAGCTGGTGGTCCAAGTGTGGCTTGCGTAGAACCACTTCTTGTTGTTCTTGCGGCTGGCGAAGCTGCCGGAGGTCGCCTTCCAGCCGCCGGCCCGCATCACCTGGGAGATGAAATTCGTGCAGTCGTTTCCGTAGGTGCGGTAGTCGCTGTTCGGCTTCTTCCAGTGCTTGTTGGCGTAGCGCACCATGGCGCTGTAGTTGTACGAAGCGGTTGCGGAGGCCTTGGCGGCGAGGGTGGCTTTCGGATCGGCCGAGCCACCGGGCGGTCTGGTCGTCGCGGAGGCCGTGCCCTTGTTGCCTTCGTTCTCCGAATCCGGAGCCGGGTCGTCGGCGGGGTCGGCGATCTGAGTGCTCGGCACGGGCCCGCCGTCGGCCTCGACCCCGTCCTTCGCCAGCAGCCACGCACCGGACGTGTCCCGCGTGAACGTCAGCGTGTGGGGGACGGAGTACTCCTCGTACTCCGGAGCCCCGTCGGCCACCTCGGTCGCGGTGAACGGCAGACGGAGACGGCCGTTCTCGATGATGTGCGAGGTCGCCGTGCTCCCGTTGGTCGTCGTGTCGAGCACGGTCACATCGACCTCGGCGTGCGTGTAACCTCCGTCGATCTTCTTGTAGGCGTTGCCTTTTCGGGCCAGCGCGGCGAGGTCGCGCCGCAGTTCTGCCCTCATCGGCCCCGTTGCAGTCGACAGGGCGTCAGCCGAGCGCGACCGCACCGGGTTCGTCGTCACCGCATCGGCGCGCTGTTGCAGGTAGCGCTCGGCCAACTGGGAGAGACGGCCTGGATCCGGTGGTGCCGAAGGGCGGTCCGCGGAATCCGCCGCCGCGGCGGTGCCGACGGACAGCAGTGCTGTGGCCAATGCCGGGATGAGGACGCGTCTGTGCGATGTGTCCATGCGCATGCTTCCCCCAAGAGCTTGGTGACTGGTCGTGCTCAAGGACGCATTGGCATGAGGGAACGTTCGATGCGTGAAGGAACCTTGTCCGAAACCTGCGATGAGATTGGCGAATAAGGTTTCTCGTGGATCGACTGAACGGAATGAAGTTGCTTTTGCAAGCATTGTTCTCCCGTGAGTGGCGGGCGTGGGCACACCGGCGGGGGTGACGTCCGCACCCGTACACGACTGCCCCATGGCGTGCTGAATGCCGGGCACGAGAACGGGCACACCTGCCGCACGCATCGGCCGGTGCTTCGTCGCGGAGTCCGCGATCACCGGCCCGGTGAAGGCCGGGCCTTCGTGTTCCCCACCGAACGGAAAGGCCCGGAACCTACACGCAAGCGACCGGCCGGGGACTTTCCGGCGCGCGGAAACGGCGGGCGGTACAGCCGTATGGCCCTCGTGCGGATTCGCGCTCGTGCGACGCGGCGTTAACTGGGGTCGGCAGCAGGAGGCGTGACGGGGAGGTCGCCGGTGCTGTCCCCCACCCATGACCGAACGCTGAGGAGTCCCCGTGTCCGTGTCCCGTCCGTCGGCTGTCCGGCGTCCCCCGTACGCCGTCCACCTCGGTGCCTGCGCCGCCGCACTGTTGCTGCTCACGGCCTGCGGCGACACCTCCGACTCCGCCGCCGCCCCCGACACCGCCGCCGGGGCGAGTGCCACGGCGTCCGTCGGTGTCGCGGGCCCGCAGGGCGACGGGGTGCGGAAACGGGCGGCCCCCGGGCCGCGCGTGCCGATCGCCCGGCCGCGCGAGATCCCCGCACTGGGGCCGAGGACCCGGGCCTCGATCCCGGCGGACGCCAAGCAGGTGCTCGTCGTCACCGGTGAGGACTACGACTCCAGCCGGTCCAGCGCGGTCCTCTACACCCGCGACGAACCGGCCCGCGGCTGGCAGCCCGTCACGACCCGCTGGCCCGCCCACAACGCCCTGAACGGCTGGACCGACGAGCACTGGGAGGGGGACCTCCGCTCCCCGGTCGGTGTCTACGGGCTGACGCACGCGGGCGGTCTGCTCGAACCGCCCCGGACGGCGTTCCCCTACGACCAGGACCCGTTGTTCTCGGTGAGCGGCGAGGGGTTCGAGGGCGAGCCGCTCGAAGGGTCCTTCGACTACGTCGTCGCCATCGACTACAACCGCGTCCCCGGTGTCACCCCCCTGGACCGGGAACGCCCGCTCGGCCAGGAGCGCGGCGGCGGCATCTGGATCCACGTCGACCACGGCGGCCCCACCCAGGGCTGCATCTCGCTCACCGAGGACCGGATGCGGGAACTCCTGGGCGCCCTCGACCCGGCGAAGAAGCCCGTCGTCGTGATGGGCGACGAGGAGGCCCTGGAACGGTGAACCGGAAACGGGCCGGGGACGGGCCCGTACGCCGGACACCGGAAAGGGCCGGCCCCGCGGGTGCGAGGCCGGCCCTCTGCCGTGTGTACGGGGCCGCTTACGCGGGCTTCTCCTCCAGGCGGGGGAAGAGCACCGCGCCCTTCGTCACCGTCGCGCCCACCGGGAGACGGCCCCAGGTGCCGGCGTCCTGCACGCGCTGGTCGGCCAGCGCGCCCAGGGACGCCTCGGCGCCGAGGGAGTCCCACAGCTTCTGCGAGGTCTCCGGCATCACGGAGTTCAGCAGGACCGCGACACCGCGCAGCGACTCGGCGGCCGTGTAGAGGATCGTCGCGAGGCGGGCCCGGCCCTCGGGGGAGTCGTCCTTGGCGACCTTCCAGGGCTCCTGCTCCGTGATGTAGCCGTTGACCTGCTTCACGAAGTCGAAGATCGCCAGGATGCCGGCCTGGAAGTCCAGCTCCTCGCCGATCTTCCGGTCGGCCGTGGCGACGGCCTTCGCCAGCCCGTCCTGGACCGCCTTCTCGGCGTCGCCCGCGGCGGTGGCCTCCGGGAGCGCCCCGCCGAAGTACTTGCCGACCATGGCGGCGACGCGCGAGGCGAGGTTGCCGTAGTCGTTGGCCAGCTCGGAGGTGTAGCGGGCGGAGAAGTCCTCCCAGGAGAACGAGCCGTCGCTGCCGAACGCGATGGCGCGCAGGAAGTACCAGCGGTAGGCGTCCACGCCGAAGTGCGAGGTCAGGTCCTGCGGCTTGATGCCCGTCAGGTTCGACTTCGACATCTTCTCGCCGCCGACCATCAGCCAGCCGTTGGCCGCGATCCTGCCGGGCAGCGGCAGGCCCTGCGCCATCAGCATCGCGGGCCAGATCACCGCGTGGAAGCGGAGGATGTCCTTGCCGACCAGGTGCACGTTCGCGGGGAAGGTCCCGTCGAACTTGTCCTGGTTGGCGCCGTAGCCGACCGCCGTGGCGTAGTTCAGCAGGGCGTCGACCCACACGTAGATGACGTGCTTCTCGTCCCACGGCACGGGGACGCCCCAGTCGAAGGTCGAGCGGGAGATGGAGAGGTCCTGGAGGCCCTGCTTGACGAAGTTCACGACCTCGTTGCGGGCGGACTCGGGCTGGATGAAGTCCGGGTTGTCCGCGTAGAACTCCATCAGCTTCGGGCCGTAGGAGCTCAGCTTGAAGAAGTAGTTCTCCTCCTTGAGGATCTCCACCGGCTTCTTGTGGATCGGGCACAGCTTGACGCCGGCCTCGTCCTCGATCAGGTCGCCGGGGAGCTTGTACTCCTCGCAGCCCACGCAGTACGGGCCCTCGTAGCCGCCCTTGTAGATCTCACCCTTGTCGTACAGGTCCTGCACGAACTCCTGCACCCGGTCGGTGTGGCGCTTCTCCGTCGTACGGATGAAGTCGTCGTTCGCGATGTCCAGGTGCTCCCAGAGGGGCTTCCACGCCTCCTCCACGAGCTTGTCGCACCACTCCTGCGGGGTGACGCCGTTCGTCTCGGCAGTGCGCATGATCTTCTGACCGTGCTCGTCCGTGCCGGTGAGGTACCACACCTTCTCGCCGCGCTGGCGGTGCCAGCGCGTGAGCACGTCGCCTGCGACGGTCGTGTAGGCGTGGCCCAGGTGAGGAGCGTCGTTGACGTAGTAGATGGGGGTCGAGACGTAGTACGCCGTCGCCCCCTGCTTCTCGGATCCAGTGGCCGCCATGGTCGAAATCCTAACGGCCTGCGGGAGATCGATTCACACCGATAAACCCGCTCACGGGTGCGGAGACCTTTGCGAAACATGCCTTCCCGTAGCAAAGACGCATCCTGGGAGGGAGTGGACGCGCATGCACGAGGCAGGGGACATCACGATGCGGGTACTGGTCGCCGAGGACGAGGAGATCCTGGCGGAGCTGGTCGCCACCGGGCTGCGGCGCGCGGGTTTCGCCGTCGACACGGTGTACAGCGGCGACGCCGCCCTCGCCTACCTGGGGCTGCACGACTACGACGTCGTCGTCCTCGACCGCGACCTGCCGCGGGTGCACGGCGACGACGTGGCGCGGCGGCTCGTCGCCTCCGGCTCCCGGACCAGGATCCTGATGCTCACCGCCGCCGGTTCCATGGAGGACCGGGTCGCCGGGCTCGACCTCGGCGCCGACGACTACCTGGGCAAGCCGTTCGAGTTCCCCGAGCTGGTGTCGCGGGTACGGGCGCTGCGCCGCCGCAGCGCCCGCCCCGTGCCGCCGCAGCTGGAACGGCACGGCATCCGGCTCGACACCGTGCGGCGCACCGCCTCCCGGGAGGGGCGCGAGCTGGACCTGTCGCCGAAGGAGTTCTCGGTGCTCCAGCTGCTGCTGGAGGCCGACGGCGGGGCCGTCAGCGCGGAGGAGCTGCTGGAACGGGCCTGGGACGCCAACGCCGACCCGTTCACCGGCGCGGTCCGCGTCTGCATGAGCAAGCTGCGCGGGAAGCTCGGGGAACCGGCCGTGATACGCACGGTGCAGGGTGTGGGGTACGCGCTGTGAAGTGGCTGTCGGGGGTGCCGCACTCCAGGATCCGGGCCCGTATCGCGCTGGTGTACGGCGGGGTGTTCCTGATCCTCGGCACGGCGCTGCTCACCACCGTCAACCTGGCCTCCCGCGTCGGTACGGACTCCCAGGCGCGCGACATAGCCCGCACCGCGGCCGTGGTGCAGCCCGGCTACGCGGTGAACGGTCCGCTGGTCACCCGGCGCAGCCTCGGGCCGCCCACCGTCTACGACCTCACCGACAACGTCAGCGACGCGGCCGGGCACCAGCTGCTCATGTGGTCCGTGGCCTCGCTGCTCGTCATGACGGCGTGCGCGGTCGGCGTGGGCTGGTGGACGGCGGGGCGGGTGCTGCGCCCGGTGCACGCCATGACCGCGAAGGCGCGGCGGCTCTCCGAGCACAACCTGCACGAGCGGATCGCGTCCAGCGGTCCGGACGACGAGCTGAAGGAGCTGGGCGACACGCTCGACGCGCTGCTGGCCCGGCTGGAGAAGGCGTTCGACAGCCAGCGGAGGTTCATCGCCAACGCCTCCCACGAGCTGCGGACGCCGCTCGCCACCCAGCGGGCCGCGATCCAGATCGGGCTGGACGACCCGTCCCCGGAGGATCTCGTACGGACCCGGCAGACGCTCCTGGACAACAACCGGCGCAGCGAGCGGCTCATCGAGGGGCTGCTGGTGCTGGCGCGCAGCGAGCGCGGGCTCGCGGAGGGCGAGCGGGAGGCGGTGGACCTGGCGCACGTGGTGGCGGAGGAGACCGCCCGGCATCCGGGGGTGCGGGTCGGGACCGGCCCCCGCACGATGGTCCGGGGCAACCGGCTGCTGCTCGCGCAGCTGGTGGCGAACCTGCTGGCCAACGCGGTCACGTACAACGTGCCCGACGGGTCGGTGGACGTGTCGTTGACGGTGGACGGCGGCGGGGCGCTGCTGGAGGTGCGCAACACCGGGCCGGTGGTGGAGGCGGCGGACATCCCGGGGCTGTTCGAACCGTTCCGGCGGGGCGAGGGCCGGGACCGGATGGGGCGCGGTTCCGGCCTCGGCCTGTCGATCGTGCGGTCCATCGCGCTGGCGCACGGCGGTACGGTCACGGCGGTGCCGGGCCCCGGGGGCGGGCTCGCCGTGACCGTACGACTGCCGGTGGATCAGGCGTCGGGCGCCGTTTCGCGGGCGGCGAGCCAGGCGGGGAGCGCGGCGAGCACCTCGCGGTAGAACGTGCTGTCCGCGACCTCGCGGGGAGCGGGGCCGGCGTGGAAGAACCCGGCGTTCGGGGCGTCCAGCTTCCGCAGGAAGTCGAAGCCCTTGGCGTCCTGCTCGCCGAACGCGACGAACTGGAAGAACAGCGGCAGCCGGGCCGCGTCGGCCAGCGCCTGCCTGGCGGGCTGCTTGGCGTCCGGCGGGCCGTCCGTCTGGAAGATCACCAGGGCGGGACCGGTGGCCCCGGAGCCCTCGTAGTGCGCGACGACCTCCTCGACGGCGGCCTGGTAGTTCGTCCGGCCGAGGCGGCCGAGGCCCGCGTTCAGTTCGTCGATCCGGCCCTCGTGGTCGGCGAGGCCGATCGTGCCGGTGCCGTCGATCTCCGTCGAGAAGAAGACGACGGGGACGGTCGCGTCCTCGTCGAGGTGCGCGGCGAGCGCCACGGTGCGGTCGCCCAGGTGCTGGGCGCTGCCGTCCTTGTAGAACGGCCGCATGGAGCCGGAGCGGTCGAGGACCAGGTAGACGGTGGCGCGCAGGCCGGTCAGCCCGTGCGCCTTCAGTCCGGCCTGGGCGGCCTTGTACGGGGCGACGAGGCCGGGGGCGCGCGACTTGACCCGGG
>NZ_RDBO01000055.1:10693-29516 GCF_008120935.1 Streptomyces sp. sk2.1 | reverse complement strand
GGGGAGCGGCTGTGCACGGATCAGCCGGAGCGAAGTGTCCTTGCAGGTGCCGACGGCCATGCGCCGGGAGCCGGAGCGAAGTGTCCTTGCAGGTGCCGACGGCCATGCGCCGGGACAGGCGAGCGCCTGGTCGGCCGCCCAGGAACAGGGCCACGTCGGTGAGCTGGGCGGTGAGAGCGTCCGTGCGGCGTGCGTGGCGACGGGTCAGGGCCGGTATCCGCTCGGCAGACGTCCGACGGGCGCAGTGCTCGTTCCCGCATACGAGTCGACGCGCTCGCAGTTCGATTCGTACACGCCGGCCCGCGACTGGACGATCCGCCAGCGTCCGCGGGTAGTAGCAGTGCATTCTCGAAGACCTCTGCCCGCATCCGGAACAAGCCGCCGAGGCGGCCCGTGATCGCACGGCGACCCGGGTCTCCGTATCCGTCAGCACCAGCTGGTCGACCTTCACCCCGACACCAGGCAGTAGAAGGTCCGCGACCTGAACCCCACCCATCCTGCCTGATCGCTGCCCAACTACCCCCAAAATAACGACAAAGCCCAGAAAGCGAGCCAGAACCGGAAGACGTGAACAAAGCCAACCGGCTCCGAACGCCGGGTGGCGAGTCGTCGGAGGACGTCCAGGCCCGCTACGTGGACCTCTGGGACGAGGCCTGCTCCGGGGAACGGCGACCCACCGCCCTCGTCGGGCACGGTGGGGGCATCGCCTGTCTGTTGCTGTGGCTCACCGGAAGCGGCTTCGACCGGCACCTCCAGCATGTGCCCGGGTTCGCCGGGGTCACGTGCGTGGAGATCAGCGGCCCGGCTCCGCGCGTGCGGCCCATGAACGTCTCGCCTGCGGACCTGCCCGTCCTCCTCAACGCCCGTACCGCCCGATGAGAGTCGGGACGGTACGGGGGCGGGGACGCCTGTCAGGCTTCCGGGGCGCCGCCGAAGCGCTCACGGTAGGACTCCAGGTCCTCCTCCGTGATCTTCGCGAAGAGCACCGGCGGGACCGTGAAAGCGGTGCTGGCCGGGACGGTGTCCAGGGACTTGGCCTGCTCCGCCGTCACCCAGGTCGCGGTGTCGTTCTCCAGGGCGAAGGTCCCGCGCATGGCGGCGGCCGACGTCGGGATGAACGGCTCGGAGACGACCGCGTACAGGTGGATCAGGTTCATCGCGGTACGGAGGGTCAGCGCGGCGCCGTCGGCGTCGGTCTTGATCTCCAGCCAGGGGGCCTTCTCCTCCAGGTAGGAGTTGCCCGCGGACCACAGCGCACGCAGGGCGGCGGCGGCCTTGCGGAACTGCAGGGCCTCCATCTGCTCCTCGTACTCGCCGAGCAGTCGTGCGATCTCCTCGCCCAGCTTCGCCTCCGCTTCGCCGGCGGCGTGCCCGGCCGGGACCTCGTCGCCGAACCGCTTGCGGGAGAAGGACAGCACGCGGTTGACGAAGTTGCCGAGGGTGTCCGCCAGGTCCTTGTTCACCGTGGCGGTGAAGTGCTCCCACGTGAAGGAGGAGTCGTCCGACTCGGGGGCGTTGGCGATCAGGAAGTAGCGCCAGTAGTCGCCGGGCAGGATCTCCAGGGCGGCGTCGGTGAAGACGCCGCGCTTCTGCGAGGTGGAGAACTTCCCGCCGTAGAACGTCAGCCAGTTGAAGCCCTTGACGACGTCGACCTTCTTCCAGGGCTCGCGCACGCCGAGCTCGGTGGCCGGGAACATCACCGTGTGGAAGGGGACGTTGTCCTTGGCCATGAACTGCGTGTACCGGACGGTGTCGTCGGCCTCGTACCACCACGACTTCCAGTCGCGGGTCTCACCGTCGGAGGCGGCGTCTGCCCACTCCTTCGTCGCGCCGATGTACTCGATCGGGGCGTCGAACCAGACGTAGAAGACCTTGCCCTCGGCCGCGAGCTCCGGCCAGGTGTCCGCCGGCACCGGGACACCCCAGTCGAGGTCGCGGGTGATGGCGCGGTCGTTCAGGCCCTCGGTCAGCCACTTGCGGGCAATGGACGTGGACAGATGCGGCCACTCGCCGCTGACGGTGGCGATCCACTCCTCGACCTCGAGCTGGAGCTTGGACTGCAGCAGGAAGAGGTGCTTGGTCTCGCGAACCTCCAGGTCCGTGGAACCGCTGATCGCCGACCGCGGGTCGATCAGGTCGGTCGGGTCAAGGACGCGGGTGCAGTTCTCGCACTGGTCGCCACGAGCTTTGTCGTAGCCGCAGTGCGGGCAGGTGCCCTCGACATACCGGTCCGGCAGGAAACGGCCGTCGACCGGCGAGTACACCTGACGGATCGCCCGCTCCTCGATGAAGCCGTTCTCGTTCAGCTTCCGCGCGAAGTGCTGGGTGATCTCGACGTTCTGCTGCGAGGAGCTGCGCCCGAAGTAGTCGAAGGCCAGCTCGAATCCGTCGTACACCGCCTTCTGCGCGTCGTGCGCCTGTGCACAGAACTCGGCGACCGTCAGCCCGGCCTCCTTGGCGGCCAGCTCGGCCGGCGTGCCGTGCTCGTCGGTGGCGCACATGTAGAGGACGTCGTGACCACGCTGGCGGAGGTACCGGGAGTACACGTCCGCCGGAAGCATCGACCCGACCATGTTGCCCAGGTGCTTGATCCCGTTGATGTAGGGAAGCGCGCTGGTTACCAGGTATCGAGCCATCCTTGGATGCTCCATTTCGTACGTACGGCGCCGGTGGTACTGCCACGGCGGGCCCAGGTCGGGAGGCCGCAGCCGACGCGATCACTCCGATCGCACGCCATCGTCACGCATGGTGATGAAACGGGACTGCAAACCGCCGTCATCGTATCGAACCGGGGGTGGGGTCAGCCGGTGGGTTTTCGCGCCGCACACCGCCGCGCCCGAAAAGCACTCGGCCGTCCGGGGCAGGCGGCCAAGCGAGTCCCGGACGGCCGAGGCGTTCCCCATCTTACGGCTACCGCCCACGGCGGATTTCGCGCCGCGAGTCCGCCCCCCAACCTCCATTCCGAACCACAGCGAGGTAGACCGCATGATCAGGAACCATGAGCCCCGTCGGCTCCGCGTCGTCGTGGGGCAGGGATACGTCGGGGGCCGCTTGCGGTGCGAGCCGCGACGCAGGAGGCCCGCCGCCTCTCGGCACACGCGCTGACGGCCGAGGCTGCTGCGCGCTGGCCAGACCTATCCGGCACCGCAGCCTTCGTCCACCGCACCGCCCCGCGCCCTGCAACCTGACCATGCCGAATCGCACGGCCCGGCCTGCGTGTCCGGGTGCGTGGTTCGTTCTTGCCGTTGCGGACCGTGTTCTACAGGGTCCGATGTCAGGTCGCCGGGGCGGCTTGGTTTGAGGAAACCGACGGGCTCGCAGCCCGGGTGCTATGGCTGTCTGTGCTCCTGCGAGGTCTGACCAGCAAGGACTGGGTGTCAGCAATGATCGTACCTTCGCATTGGCAATTCATTCTGAAGGGATCGCAGGGGTGTGCTGTGCGGCGTGTGAAGCCTCCTGTTGGCTAGGTGTGGCACGTCAAAGTTGCTTGTCAAGGCCAATTCTGATGCCTCCTCGTTCGAGAGGGGAGGGGGTGTTCTGGTGCGGGTGCCAGGAATGAGACATTCACAAACGCTATTTAGTCGTTCGGGTGTGAAGATCGCGGTGGGGCGTCGTGGCGGCCGTAGTTTCTTCACGCTGTTGTCCGTGCTCAGGAGTCAGGAAGTCGCGGCCTCCTCCAGCGGAGGCGCCGTCATGCCGCGGTGAGGTGCTCGGTGAACAGGTCGCCGAGTTGCCGGGGTCCGCTGGTTCATGGACGTGTCGTCGGCTGCGGGAGTGCGTCCGTCCCTGGCCAACTGCTGATGCCACTGAAAGGGCTTTGCCTGCATGTCTCTGAAGACCGCACTCCGCCGAACACCGCTCATAGCGGTGGTTGGAGCTCTCGTGATCACCGGCTTCACCGCGGGGCCCGCCTCGGCCGCCGTGCCGCAGGGCGCTGACGGGCTGCGTTCCGTCGTTGCCTTCGGTGCCGCTGGTGTCTCCGCCCAGAAGGCCAAGACCAGCTACACGCGGACTCGTGGCAGTACCAGCGAGCCGTTCGTGCTCACGGTGATCGACACGCGGGGCAAAGTCCGCGGTCAGATGACCGGCAAGGCGACCCAGTCGGAGAAGCTGAACTCCAAGTCGCGCAACTGGAGCCGCACTCTCAAGATCAAGATCACCAGTGCCTCCGGTGTCGTCAAGGGCGGTGCGAAGATCAGCACGAAGATCTCGTGCGGCAAGGGGGCTCGCCGCTGTCAGCCCTCCAAGGCGGTCAAGGGAACCCTGAAGAAGGGCCGGACCTACACCGCAAGCTGGAAGATCCACTCACCGGGCAACAAGACCGTCACCCACAAACCGGTCCCCATCGCCACCGTCACAGTCCCCGGCGCCGTCCCGGACAACAGCGCACCGGTCACCATGCGCGGCGTGCGCTGCGACAACGTGAAGTACCTGGGCAAGCCCGGCTGCGTCTACAGCTCCTGGCCGCCGAGCTTCGCCCTGTCCCGCAAGGACAAGGCGGTCAAGGAAGCCGCAAAGCACGTCTACGACGCCCAACGCAAGGTCAAGGGCAAGCCGGGACTTTCCAAGCCGCTGCACCGCCTGACCGGAAAGAGCAAGATCGACAAGAACCGTGCGGTCGTCTGCAAGAAGAAGTACACACGGCCCAAGGGCAAGTCCTGCGACGAGTACCCCATGGCATCCACCCGCGAGGGTGGCAAGGAAGGGTCCAAGAAGCTGAGCAGCCACCGCATGATCAATGCCAAGCAGAACAGCAAGGCAGGAACCCGGCTCAACCAGTTCTACGGGAACAACCGGATCATGGAAGGTGACGGCTTCTTCGTGAAGGCGAAGTAGCCCCCACAGGAACCGACCCCGCAGACCCTGGCGGCGGAAGACCGCCAAACTGCCACCACCGCCACGTAGGCTCTGCCCGAACCAAGCTGAAGGGTGGCCGCGATGCCCCACGCGTCTCAGTCCATGACGCTCTTCGTAGAAAACGGCCGGTTCGAGATCGACCCCACCGAGCCGGACGCAGACGAAAGCCCCGACATCCAGCCGCCGCTCGGCGAGCCGGCCAACGGGCTCATCGCGGCCACCACCAACGCCGCCGCCATCCACACCGGCATCAAAAAGGGCAACGTCCACCTCGACACCTGCCTCTTCGACACCGAACCCGCCCTCGACCCCGACACCTGGGACGAGGTGATCGACACCACCTTCACCTCCACCACCGGCTACGCCCGCATCGGCTCCTACGAGCACGCCATGAACCTCAACATCGCCCACCAGGGCCCGGGAACCTACCGGCTGCGCCTGCACGCCAAGGGCCGCGACTCCCAGCCCGGAGCCAGTCGGCGCCGCAACTCCAAGCCCAGCGCCGAGCACTACCTGTTCCACATCTGGCCCGCCCCGGCCGCCCCCGAGACCGTGCACAAGGCCACCGACACCATCGGCCGCACACTGCGCACCCGGCTCGCGACGATGACCGAGCGGGGCGCGAAGTGGTCCCTGGACGACTGGGCCGGCCCCCTCACCGTGAACGTCACCGACGGGACGTTCTCCCTGCAGGACCCAGACGCGCAGACCAGGCCGCAGCCCACTGGTCTCATCTCCACCGAGAAGGACTGGGCCCTGATCTCCACCACAGCATCGACCGGCACCGTCACGGTCACCCTGCACCCCGCCGACCGCGACCCGGGGCCCGATCCGCTGTCATGGGACGAGATCGCCGAAGCCGTCGTCCGCTCCACCACCGGCCACCTGGTCCTGTGCACAGCCAACGGACCCACCAAGGACCATGAGGACACGGCCCTGCACGGCTCCCGCCAGTACGGCATCCGCGTCCACACCCGCCGCACAGCCGACGGCGAGGACTACCTCGTCCAGACATGGATGCACGGAAAGAAGTAGACAACCATGACCCGACCGCTCGGCCCCTGGCCCGTCCGTGTCGACGAAGGACAGTTCTACATCGCCCCCGAGGACAACCACGCCAAGGGCCTGGACAAACGTATGGAACGCGCCCTGGACCACGCCTACAAGAACGCAGGCCTGATCGGATCCTCCAAGGACACCGCGTGCGTACTGGCCGGCATCAACTGCGGCACCATCATGCTCTCCGTCCTCCAGACCGACACCGACCCGGGCCCGGACCCCGCACCATGGGACGAGACCGAGGAAACCGACCTCACCTCATCAACCGGCGACTTCCGCTACAACGCCCTCATGGGCAACACCGGCGAAGACCCGCAGGAGCCGTACGAAACCAACCTCGCCCACGCAGGACCCGGCACCTACCGACTACGCCTGCACGCCCGGGGACGGGACATCAACCCCGATGGCGTGCAGGACGACGACGAACCGATCGCGGAACACTACCTGCTCCAGGTCTGGCCGAAGCACACACCGTAGAAACTGGAGCAGCCCTCGGTCTGCCAGCAGACGCTCGGCAGCGCCTTCCGAAAGGGATCGACAGATCAAGGACGGTGAAGGGACGAACACGTACTTTGCACGCCCGGTCCGCCCCGGAGCCCGTGCGCGACCCACGTACGACGAGTAGGCCCGGTGCCAGCTACGTAAAGTCTGAGGGGAGTGGGATCAGCCCGGCTCAGCAGAAATCGGCACTCCCTTTCTCCGGGCGGCTTCGGCGAGGCGGTGACGAAACCCGTCCCCTTGTCCTCAGGGGGCGGTGAGGATGGTGTGGGTGCCGATGCGGCGCCAGATCACGTGCGGTGTGCCGGGGCGGAGCGCTGCTCCAGCTCGGCCATGACAACGATCGCGGGTTCCTCGTCGGTGGCGGTGATGTCGAGGACAACGAGGCCAGGCTCGTCGATGTGCTGGGCGTCGATTTCCATGCTGTCTCTGACGCGGTGATCGACCGGCCGGGTTCGCCAATACCGTGGACGCCATCCGTACGAGCGACACGAGGCCCCGCCGACCTGACAGTCGCTGGGGCGTGAGCTGTTCAGCTGGGAGGAGTCGAAGGAAGCCCCTGGGTGGGAGAGGCCCTCTCATCCACCTTGCCTGTTTCGGCGTCGACATACACCGGGTACACATCGTCCCCGGCGCGGACAGGTACGGCCCATTGTGCTCGCCACTCGCCTTCGCGCCGGATCGCCAGGAGGTTGCCCGGACCCGTCTCAGCGCCACGTGAGTACTTGGACGCCGTGGCGAGGGCCTGCTTCTCGCCCACTCGGCGAGGGGGCAGAGTCACCGAACCCTCTGCGTGGCGAGTGAGCAGCTGAGAGACCCGTCCTGCCCTGTTGATCTGTACATCCAGACGCATGGGCATGAGTACTCCGTCGACCCGGCTGCGCCAGCTGACCATCCAGCCGAACTCCGCCTCGTCCCCGACGGGGAAAGCCTTCACGTGGGAGTCTTCCAGCCCCCACGGGAACCGTTCCTTCGCGTACCTCTTCGCTATCCGAAGCGCGTCGTCGGCATTCTTGGGGGCTGACGACGATCCTGTCACGGGGAAGCTGCCGGGACCGGGCCTGCTTGAACTTTCCAGACTGACCGTGAGCTGTTCCTTGTCCGGCCAGCTCAGTTCGGCGAACCCTGTCTCCAGCGTGATAAACAGCATGTCGGAGGCGCCATTCTGCCCAGACTGCAGCTGCACGTTTGCGATCTCGAAGTGGTCGTCGAAGGCGGTCGCGAGTACCTGCCGCGCCTGCGACTTCTCGTCCCCGCTTGCGATCTGCAGGCTGGTCGAGTCCAGGATAAGCGGTGTGATCCATGCCTTCCACACCACGGCACATGCGAGGAATCCGGCCCCGAAGATGATGGCCATCGGCTTCAAAGCGGCCTGTGAGGGAAGGAGTTCGCCTCGGGTGGCGCGAATCGAAGCCCAGGCAGCGAGCGTTCCCAGACCTGCGCCGAGAACGTTCATCTGGACGTCGCTGCTGTCACAGCTGCGACCGACCCAGGGGGCCAGCGCCTGGCAGAGCTCGGTGACCACCGACAGCAGAGCTCCCCCCAGAAAGACAGGAAGCACGCGCCGGACGGCAAGGACACCGAAGAACCCGATGGGCACGAACATCGCCAGATTGAGCAGACCCTGCTCCGTGGCGAAGGACTCACCGTAATTGCGGTTGAGGACACACTGACCGGACACGCTCTTGGGCGAAGGGAAGAAGAGGGTGACGCTCAGCTCCGCTGCCAGGACCGCCGCCAGCCCCGCGTACGACCAAGGGCGCTGGAGATACCTCTTACTGATCGTTTCAGAATGAGGTTCGGAGTCGTCTCAAACAGATGATGCTGCAGGCGAGTTGGAGCAGTCCGAGGTGGAGGTCGGCGCGTATCTCGTAGCGGATCCGCAGTCGTTTGAACTGGTGGAGCCAGGCGAAGGTCCGCTCCACGACCCAGCGCGTCTTGCCCAGCCCCGAGCCGTGCGGGACACCTCGACGGGCGATCTTCGGGGTGATGCCCCGAGCCCGCAGGATGCGGCGGTACTTGTCGGCGGGGGGTTTCCTCAACGAAAAACGCCCTCTGCGGTGGCGTTCCCCTTGGGGGTGCCACCGCAGAGGGCGTTTTTCGTGCTGCCGGGAGGGTCAGTTGTGGCCGAACCTCCGCTGCTTCCGGTGGGAGACCTGTTCTGAGATCGAGCGCACCGGGTCCGGGGTGGTGGTCGGCTGCGTCTGCTCCTTCGTCTCCGGAGTGGCGCTGCGTTCGTGGCCGCCGGTGCGGGCGCCGCGGTTCTGCCGACTCTGCTTCTTGCCCACGATCGTGCCTCCTGTTGCGGATCTCGGACGATGGGCCATGACCAGACTCGCACGCAGGCAGAAAAGGTGCATTTCGTGCCACGGTCGCCGAGTGCGGCTACCTCCGGGGTGCTCGGTCCATGGGGTGGCGCCCGACCCCGGCCGTTCGGTTCGCGGCGTGGCGCCCGGCCGGGGTCGCTCGGTCCGCAGTGTGGTGCGACGTCCGGGGCGTTCGGTTCACGAGGTGGTGCGGAGCCCGGGTCGTTCGGTCCGCGGGGTGGGGTGGCGGCCGGGTCGTTCGGTTCATGAGGCGGGGCCGGCCGTGGCGTAGTCCGCGAGTGCCGGTTCGAGCAGGTCGAAGGCGTGCTCCCCCTCCGTCGCGACGATCCCGGCGATCTCCGGGTTGGTGAGGCCGGTGAGGGTGAGCTCCTGGACGCGCTGGAAGAGGGTGCGCTGCACCGCGCCGAGCAGGGCCGCCGCCGTCCGCACGGTGATGTCGTCGGGGGCGGATCCGGTGGCCTCGGCGAGGGTGGCGGCCAGTGCCTCCTCGCGCTGGTCGTGCAGGCCGCGCAGGCAGGTCGAGAGGGTGGGGCTGTCGGCGATCATGCGCGAGAACTCCGGCCCCGCGAAGCCCTGTACCGGGTTCTGTGCCGCCACCGCGGCCCCGAAGTCCCGGCGCAGCGCGGACAGGGCGGACTCGCCCTCCTTCCGGGAGGCCACGACGTGGGCCGAGCTGCCGATGAACGCCTCCTGGTGGTCGAGGGCCAGGTCCTCCTTGCGCGGGAAGTAGTTGGTCACCGTCTTCTTGGCCACGCGTGCCGCGACGGCGATCTCCGCGATGGTCGTCCGCTCGAAGCCCTGCTCGATGAAGAGCCTGGTCGCGTGGTCGGAGATCAGCTGCCGGGTCTCCCGCTTCTTGGTCTCCCGCAGGCCCGGTGCACCCGGCGTCCCGGGGGATGCCGCGGTCTCCGTCTTCGGTTCCATGTCGATACTCATGGGCGAATCTTACCTCCGTAGCATTTTTATGTTGACACCCCGATGGGTCTCGCTCTAAGTTTACGTCCGTCGCAAGTTTCTCCCGATGGAAGGAATGGTCATGCGAAAGACCGATCTCGTCACGTTCCTCGCGAACCAGGCGGCCGAGCAGGCCGACCACCCCGACAGCAGGGGAAACCGTCGGTCCCGGTTCGTTGCCCCGCCCTCCGCCGGGCGCATCCCGGGCAACGCCCGCCCCATGCGCAACATCCCGCGCCGCCGCTCCTACTGACGCCCGGCCCCGTACGAAGCCCCGGCCCCGCACAGCGCCGCGTTCTCGCACAGCGCCGCGTTCTCGCACAGCGCCGCGTTCTCGCACAGCGCCGCGTCCTCGCACAGCGCCGCGTCCTCGCACGGAGCCCCGTTCCCGTACGGAAACCCGGCCCCGCACGGACCGTTCAGCCCTCTCACGGACAGGAACCCGCCTTGCAGATCACCGCCACCACCGTCTCGCTCACCGTCGACGACGTCACCGCGTCCCAGGACTTCTTCACCACGCACCTCGCCTACCAGGTGCAGGCCGCCGCCGACGGATTCGCCTCGCTCACCCGCCAGGACGCCGCCGCCGACATCGTCCTGCTGCGGCGCGGCACCGAGGTCCTGCCGGCCGACCAGCGCGACCGGCACGCCTCGGGCCTGATCCTCGCCCTCACCCTCACCGGCATCGAGGCGGAGGAGAGGCGACTGCGCGCCGAGGGCGTCGAGATCACCATGCCGCTGCGCGAAGAGCCCTGGGGCGAGCGGCTGTTCCAGGTCAAGGACCCCAACGGGGTCGTCGTCCAGTTCGTCGAATGGACCGACGCCGAGGCCGTCGAACCGGACGGGTCATGAGGCCCGCCGGGGAGCGATCCCCGCAGCCGTACGGGGACCCCGGCCCGTGCACCGGACCGGACCCCTGTACCGGACCGGGCCCCCGTACCGCACCGGGCCCCGGTACGGGCCAGGGCCCCCGTACCGCGCCGGGCCCCGGCGCACGGAGCGGCACGCCCCGCCGACCTGCCCGGAGCGCACCGCTCCGACGGCATCGGCGGAGGTCACCTGGCCGGTGTGCGATCGGGGCCGGACAGTAGAGTTCGGCTGCGTCAGCCCCCGAGCACCGAGGTACCGGCCGTGACCCTCGCCCCACCCGAACCCCCAGCCCCACCTGCGGTGACCGTCGTAGGGATCGGTGCCGACGGCTGGCCGGGACTGTCCGGGCCGGCCCGCGAGGCGCTGGCCGGCGCGCAGGTGCTGATCGGTGGCGGACGGCAGCTCGACCTGCTCCCACCGTCCTGTGCGGGACGCCGGGTGCCGTGGCCGTCACCGCTGAGGCCCGCCGTCCCCGGTCTGCTCGCCGAGCACGCGGGCAGCAGGATCGCCGTCCTGGCCAGCGGCGACCCCATGTTCTACGGGATCGGCCGGGCCCTGACCGAAGTGCTGGGCGCCGCCGCGCTGAACGTCGTGCCGCACCCCTCGTCCGTGTCCTACGCCTGCGCCCGCGTCGGCTGGCCGCTGGAGGACACCGAGGTCGTCACCCTGGTCGGCCGCCCCACCGCCCGGCTGGCCGCCGCCCTCCACGACGGCCGACGGCTGCTGGTCCTCAGCGCGGACGCCACCACCCCCGCCGAGGTGGCCGGACTGCTGCGCGAACGGGGCTTCGGCCCGAGCCGGCTGCGGGTGCTCGAACAACTCGGCGGCATGGACGAGTCCTGCATGGAAGGCACCGCGGACCACTGGCCGCACCCGCCGGGCGACCCCTTGAACATCGTCGCGGTCGAATGCCGCCGCGCCCCCGGAACCCTGCGCCTGGGCGCCGTACCGGGCCTGCCCGACGAGGCGTACGAGCACGACGGGCAGCTCACCAAACGCCATGTGCGGGCCACCACCCTCGGCGTGCTCGCACCCGCCCCCGGCGAACTCCTGTGGGACATCGGCGGCGGTTCGGGGTCCATCGCGATCGAGTGGATGCGGACCCACCCGTCCTGCCGCGCGATCTGCGTGGAGCGCGACCCGGAGCGGGCGGAACGCATCACGCGCAACGCCGACCGCCTCGGGGTGCCCGGGCTGCGCGTCGTCACCGGCCGGGCCCCGGACGGACTGGCCGGACTGCCCGTGCCCGACGCCGTGTTCATCGGCGGCGGACTGACCGCGCCCGGCCTCCTCGACGCCTGCTGGGAGTCGCTGCCCGTCGGCGGCCGGCTGGTCGCCAACACGGTCACGCTGGAGTCCGAGGCCCTGCTCGCCGGGGCGCACCGGCGGTACGGCGGCGAACTGGTCCGGCTCGCCGTCGCGCACGCCGTGCCGGTCGGCGGCTTCACCGGCTGGCGGCAGGCCATGCCGGTCACCCAGTGGTCCGTGCGCAGGACCTCGACCATTCCCGTCGCGGAACGCCCCGCACGGGTGTCCGCGGAAGATCCAGGAGACAACAGATGACCGTGTACTTCATCGGCGCGGGCCCGGGTGCGGCCGACCTGATCACGGTGCGCGGTGCCCGCACGCTCGCGGCCTGCGGGGTGTGCCTGTACGCGGGCAGCCTGGTGCCCCGCGAACTGCTCGCCGAATGCCCGCCGGACGCCCGTCTGGTGGACACCGCCCAGCTCGACATCGACCAGATCACCGCCGAACTGCTGGCCGCGCACGAGGCCGGCCAGGACGTGGCCCGGCTGCACTCGGGCGACCCGTCGGTGTTCAGCGCGGTCAACGAGCAGATGCGGCGGCTCGACGAGGCCGGGGTGCCCTACGAGGTGGTGCCGGGCGTCCCCGCGTTCGCCGCCGCCGCCGCGGCGCTCAAGCGGGAACTGACCGTGCCGACCGTCGGCCAGACCGTCATCCTCACCAGGATCGCCCAGCGCGCCACCGCCATGCCGGAGGGCGAGGACCTGGCCACGCTGGGCCGCAGCGGGGCGCTGATCGTGCTGCACCTCGCCGCCCGGTACGTGGACCGCGTCGTGGCGGAACTGCTGCCGCACTACGGGGCCGACTGCCCGGCCGCCGTCGTGGCGCTGGCCTCCCGCCCGGACGAGCTGATCCTGCGCGGGACCCTCGACGACATCGCCGAGCAGGTGAAGGCGGCGGGAGTGATCCGTACCGCCGTCATCATGGTCGGCCGCACCCTCGGCGCCGAGCAGTTCCGCGACAGCCACCTCTACTCGCCGCACCGCGAACGGCACGTCTGCTGACGGACGGCCGGACGGCCGGACGGCTCCCCCGGCCGGTACGAGGGCCGGGGGAGCCCCCGTCGGGGGCATCAGCGCATGTCACTGCGCCCGACGACCGTCAGCGCACGTTGCTGCGCCCGACGACCGTTCCCGCCCGGTCGATGCAGATGACATCGACGGCCACGGGGGCGCCCCGCAGGACCGAGAGCGCCTGGTCCCGGGCCGCCACGGCCACCAGGTCCCCGAGCGGAACGCCCCGCGCCTGGCACGAACGGAGCGCGGCCAGCCCCGTGTTCGCGGTCGCCACCTCGGCCACCAGCTCCTCGTCGGCGCCCCCGCGCCGGGCCAGTCCGGCCAGGAAGGGCTTGTCGACCTGGGACCGGGCCGAGTGCAGGTCGAGGTGGCCGGCGGCCAGCTTCGACAGCTTGGCGAACCCGCCGCAGACGGTGAGCCGGTCCACCGGATGACGGCGCACGTACTTGAGCACCGCGCCCGCGAAGTCGCCCATGTCCAGCAGCGCGATCTCCGGCAGGCCGTACTCGGCCACCACGGTCCGCTCCGAGGTGGAACCCGTGCAACCGGCGACATGGGTGTGCCCGGCGGCCCGGGCCACGTCCACGCCGCGCCGGATCGAGTCGATCCACGCCGAGCAGGAGTACGGCACCACCACGCCCGTCGTGCCCAGGATCGACAGGCCGCCCAGGATGCCGAGGCGCGGGTTCCAGGTGGAGCGGGCGAGCTCCTCGCCGTCGTCCACGGAGACGGTGACCTCGACGTCCTCCGAACCCCGGTGCTCCGCCGCGACCCGGGCGATGTGGTCGCGGATCATCTGCCGCGGCACCGGGTTGACCGCGGGCTCCCCGACATCGAGCGGCAGGCCGGGCAGGGTGACCGTGCCCACGCCCGGACCGGCCCGGAACACCACGCCCGCGCCCGGCGCCAGCCGCCGCACGGTGACCCGGACGAGGGCGCCGTGCGTCACGTCGGGGTCGTCGCCCGCGTCCTTCACCACCCCGGCCGTCGCCCGGTCCGCCGCCAGCTCCTCCACCGCGAGCGCGAAGGCGGGCGTCTGCCCCTTGGGCAGGGTGATCGTCACCGGATCGGGGAAGTCACCGGTCAGCAGGGCCGTGTACGCGGCGGTGGCCGCCGCGGTCGCGCAGGCCCCGGTGGTCCAGCCGGGCCGCAGACCGGTGTGTTTCAGTTGGGCGCTGCGCCCGCCCTTCGCCTCACTCATGGATGGATCCGATGCACGTACTCGTTCTCGGCGGGACCACGGAGGCCCGCCGCCTCGCCGGACTGCTGGTGGGGACGGCCCCGGCCGGGGGCCGGGTGACCAGTTCGCTCGCCGGCCGGGTGGCCGGTCCGAGGCTTCCGCCGGGGGAGGTCCGCATCGGCGGTTTCGGCGGGGTCGACGGCCTCGCCGCGTGGCTGCGCACGCACCGGGTGGACGCGCTCATCGATGCCACCCATCCTTTCGCCGGGACGATCAGTTTCAACGCGGCCGCTGCCGCCGCCGCGACCCATGTTCCCCTGCTGGCGCTGCGCCGCCCCGGCTGGGTGCCCGGTGACGGCGACGACTGGCACCCGGTCGATTCGCTGGCCGGGGCCGCGGCGGCCCTGCCCGCGCTGGGGCGGCGGGTCTTCCTCACGACCGGGCGGATGGGGATCGCCGCCTTCGCCGGGTCGGACCCGCTGTGGTTCCTGATGCGCTCGGTGGACGCCCCCGACCCCGGCACGCCGTGCCCCGCGCGGATGGAGATCCTGCTCGACCGGGGCCCGTTCACGCTCGAAGGGGAACGCCGGCTGATCGACCGTCACCGCATCGACGTCCTCGTCACCAAGGACAGCGGGGGCGAGGCCACGGCCCCCAAGCTCACCGCGGCCCGCGAGGCGGGCATCCCCGTGGTGGTGGTGCGCAGGCCGCCCGTGCCGCCGGGCGTGCCCGTCGTCACCGCCCCGGAACCAGCCGTCGCCTGGCTGCGCGAACAGCCGACGGTCCACTGGCCCTGACCGGCCGTCGTACGGGTTCCGGTCTCCGGACGGCCTTCGGTCTCCGTACGGGGCCTTGTCCTCGTACGGGGCCTTGTCCTCGTACGGCCTCCGGATTTCGTACGGGTCCCGGTCCTTGTACGGCCTCCGGTCTACGTACGGGTTCCGGCCGTTCTCCGGGTCCCGGTCCTCGTACGGGCCCCGGATCTCGTACGGGTCCCGGAGGGCGGCCGGGACCCGCACGACGGCCGCGGGCGCTCAGCCCTCCGGGTAGCGGCGGGGCGTCCAGACGATCTGCTCGCCCTCGTCGCCGCCGCGCCGCACCCACCGGGTCTGCGAGGAGCCGACGATCAGGATCGTCCGCATGTCCACCTCGGCGGGGTCGAGATCGGCCAGGCGCACCGTCCGCACGCTCTCGGCCGGCCCGCCCACGTCCCGGCCCAGGACCACGGGCGTGTCCGGCGAGCGGTGTTCGAGCAGCAGGTCGCGGGCCTTGCCGACCTGCCAGGTGCGGCTGCGCGAACCGGGGTTGTACAGCGCGAGCACCAGGTCCGCCGAGGCCGCCGCGCGCAGCCGTTCCGCGATCACCTCCCACGGCTTGAGCCGGTCGGAGAGCGATATCGTCGCGTAGTCGTGGCCCAGCGGCGCACCCGCCCGCGCGGCGGCGGCGTTGGCCGCCGTGACCCCCGGCAGCACCCGCACCGGCACCCGGGCGTACTCCTCCTGCGACGCCACTTCGAGGACGGCCGTCGCCATGGCGAAGACCCCCGGGTCGCCGCCGGACACCACGGCCACCCGCCGGCCGCGCCGGGCCAGGTCGAGCGCGAACTCGGCCCGCTCCGACTCGACCTTGTTGTCCGAGCCGTGCCGCACCTGCCCCGGACGGACCGGCACCCGGTCCAGATAGGTGGTGTAGCCGACCAGGTCGTCGGCGGCGGCCAGCGCCCCGCGCGTCTCGGGCGTCAGCCACAGCGGCCCGGC
Source organism: Streptomyces sp. sk2.1 (assembly GCF_008120935.1). Classification (GTDB taxonomy): domain Bacteria; phylum Actinomycetota; class Actinomycetes; order Streptomycetales; family Streptomycetaceae; genus Streptomyces. Next base: position 13,693 of record NZ_RDBO01000055.1, on the reverse strand, counting down.
GGGCCCGGTGCCGACGACGACCACCTCGCCGCCGTCCGGCGCGTTCCCCGGACGCGGCGCGTCGACACGGCTGGGCAGGACCGCGACCGCGAAGTACGGCACCGACTCGGGGTCGACCCCGGCCAGTTCGGCCCGGCGCTCCCCGGCCATCGTGGCGCGTTCGACGTAACGTGCCTCGGGCAGCCGCCCGGACGCCTCGAAGGCCCGGCGCACGGCGGGGAAGGTGCGCCCCAGCTTCATGACCACGGCCGCGTCGGTGGCGGCGAGCCGGGCGGTCAGTTCCTCCTCCGGCAGGGTGCCGGGCAGGATCGTCAGCACCTCCTCGCCCTCCACGAGCGGGGTGCCGAGCCGGGCCGCGGCGGCGCTGACCGAGGTCACCCCCGGGATCACCTCGGTCGGGTAGCGGTCGGCGAGCCGCTTGTGCATGTGCATGTACGAGCCGTAGAAGAGCGGGTCGCCCTCGGCGAGCACCGCGACCGTGCGGCCGGCGTCCAGGTGCTCCGCCAGCCGCGCCGCCGCCTGCGCGTAGAACTCCTCCATCGCGCCCCGGTAACCGCCCGGGTGGTCCGTGGTCTCCGTCGTGACGGGGTAGACCAGCGGCTCCTCGATGTGGTCGGCGCGGATGTGCTCCGCCGCGATGGACCGGGCGATGGACCGCCCGTGCCGGGCGCTGTGGTACGCGACGACGTCCGCCCCGGCGATGATCTGCACCGCGCGCACGGTCATCAGGGCCGGGTCGCCGGGGCCGAGCCCGACCCCGTACAGCCGGCCGGTCTTCTGCTCGCTCACGGTCACTCTTCCTCGCTGGCGATGGCGTTGAGGGCGGCCGCCGCCATGGCGCTGCCGCCGCGCCGGCCGCGCACGATCAGGTGGTCCAGCGCGGACGGGTGCGCGGCCAGGGCGTCCTTGGACTCGGCCGCGCCGATGAAGCCGACGGGTACCCCGATGACGGCCGCCGGGCGGGGCGCGCCCTCCTCGATCATCTCCAGCAGCCGGAACAGGGCGGTCGGCGCGTTCCCGACGGCGACGACCGAACCCTCCAGCCGGTCGCGCCACAGCTCCAGGGCCGCGGCGCTGCGGGTGGTCCCCAGCTCCGCCGCGAGACCGGGCACCGCCGGGTCGGACAGGGTGCACACCACCTCGTTCGCCGCGGGCAGCCGCTTGCGGGTGACGCCGCTGGCGACCATGGCCACGTCGCACAGGATGGGCGCACCGGCCCGCAGCGCCGCACGGGCACGGGCCACCACGTCCGGGCTGAAAGCGAGATCGCGTACGAGGTCGACCATGCCGCAGGCGTGGATCATGCGGACCGCGACCTGGCTGACATCGGCGGGCAGACCGGACAGGTCCGCCTCTGCGCGGATCGTGGCGAAGGACTGGCGGTAGATCGCCGGTCCGTCCTTCTCGTACTCGTGCACGGCTTTTTCGCTCTCTTCAGGGGGTCATGGGGTCACGGGGTCATGGGGCGTGGAACGGCCGGGGCCGAAGGCCGCGGCATCGTCGGTCAGATGGGCAGGCCGCGCGTGCCCCGGGCCGCCGCCACCGCGGCGGCGAGCCCGTCGGAGCCGCCGGGGAAGGGGGAGTCGTACGGGGCCTGCTGCCGCCCCTCGTTCCGCACGGGGTCCTGGGCGGGGTCCTGGACAGGGGGTTGTACGGGGGGCCGTGCGGCGTTCCGGGCGGAGTCCCGTACGCGGGAGACCCGGTACCCGTCGGGGCCGGCGACGACGTCGACCCACTCGCCCCGGGGATGCCCGCACCGGCGTTCGCACCCGGACCAGTACACGGGCAGGGCCCCCGCGGGCCCCAGCGCGGCCGCCGCGTCGGCCCGCACGTCGGCCAGCGACTTCGCGCAGCCCGGCCGCCCGATGCAGGCGCCCACCCCGGTCCAGGGGGAGTCGGGGCCGGTGACGAGGCCGGTGGCGCCCAGGGCGTCCAGCAGTTCCGGGGCCCGCGTCCGGGCCACCCCGGGGACGACGATCCCGCGCCACGGCGTCAGGCGCAGTTCGCCGTTGCCCCGGCGGGCCGTGTCCGTCAGCGTCCGCCACTGCCCGGGGGTGATGCGGCCCAGGGGCACGCCCACGGACAACGCGGCGGTGCCGTGCGGGGAGTTCACGATGCCCGCGGCGGGGCCGGCGGTTCGCCGACCRGGACGGGCCGGGCTGTGCGGGATGGCCAACCATTGGGGGACATACGGTTCCGATGGGACGGTCGGTATGCTCGCCGCCATGTCTTCGCCGGTCGCTCCGTCCCCGCCCCCGGGAGACCCGTCTCCCCGGGACCGCGACGACGCCTGCCCCGGCACGCTGCGGCTGCACGGCGCGGACGACGGCGCGCTGGCCCGGGTCCGGGTCCCCGGCGGTGTGCTGGACGCGGCGCAGGCGGACGCGCTGGGCAGGGCCGCCGAGGAGCTGGGCGACGGTGAGTTGCATCTCACTTCGCGCGGCAACGTGCAGCTGCGCGGCCTGGGCCCGGACCGCGGCGCCGAGTTGGCCCGCCGGCTGGACGGGGCGGGGCTGCTGCCCTCCGCCCGCCACGAGCGGATACGCAACGTGGTGGCGTCACCGCTCTCGGGCCTCGACGGATCGGGGGCGGGGGACGTCCGTCCCTGGCTGTCCGGACTGGACGCGCTGCTGTGCGCCGACGACGAAACGGCGGCCCTGTCCGGCCGGTTCCTCTTCGCCCTCGACGACGGCCGCGGCGACGTGGCGGCGCTCGGCGCCGATGTGACCCTGGTCGCACAGCGGGACGGGACCGCGCTGCTGCGGATCGGCACGGCACGGGCCACCACCCGGATACCCGGCGAACGGGCGCCGCGGGTCGCCCTCCTCGCCGCCCGGACGTTCCTGGAACGGGCGCGCGGCCACGGCGCGTGGCGTGTGACGGACCTGCCCGGCGGGGCCGAGGACCTCCACGCCGAGATCGCCGAACGACTGCGCGGGGCGGGGCTCGTCGCCACCCCGGACACCTCCGGCACCCCCGCCGCCCCGGACACCTCCGGCA
>NZ_RDBO01000055.1:0-10593 GCF_008120935.1 Streptomyces sp. sk2.1 | reverse complement strand
GCTCCCCGACCCCGCGTCACCGGTCGGCCGTACTATGCCCCGGGGGTGTTCGTGGTGCCCCGCCGCGCGGCGGGGCACCACGAACACCCCCACCGACGGGCCATCCGGCACGTCGTCGCCACAGACGGCGACAGGGGAGGAAGTCCGGTGAGATTCCGGCACGGTCCCGCCACTGTGAGTCCGGCCCACCGGCCGGGCGAGTCAGGAACTCCCTTCCCCGAGCGCTCGGTCCGTGCCGAGCAGGGGAGACCCATTCCGACACCCGCCCGGGGCGTGGACACCCCGAGGAAGGCCAGACGCCGCATGATCCTGCTCCTGTCGACGTCCGACACCGACCTGCTCAGCGCCCGCGCCTCGAACGGCCCGGTCTCCTACCGCTTCGCCAACCCCTCCCGGCTCCCGCTCCAGGACCTGCCGGAACTCCTGGAGGGCGCCGAACTGGTCGTCGTCCGCCTCCTCGGCGGGGTACGCGCCTGGCAGGACGGCCTCGACCAAGTGCTCGCCACCGGACGCCCCGTGGTCGTCCTCACCGGCGAACAGGCCCCCGACGCCCAGCTGATGGCCGCCTCGACGGTGCCCATCGGCATCGCCGCCGAGGCCCACGCCTACCTGGCCCACGGCGGACCGGCCAACCTGGACCAGCTCGCCCGCTTCCTCTCCGACACCGTCCTGCTCACCGGCCACGGCTTCGCGCCGCCCGCCCCGGCCCCCTCCTGGGGACCGCTGGAGCGCACGCCCCGGCGCACGGACGGCCCGACGGTCGCGGTCCTCTACTACCGCGCCCACCACATGAGCGGCAACACCGTGTTCGTCGACACCCTGTGCCGCGCCGTCGAGGACGCGGGCGGCCGGCCCCTGCCGCTGTACGTCGCCTCGCTGCGCACCCCCGAACCCGAACTCGTCGAGGCCCTGCGCGACGCCGACGCGATCGTGACCACCGTGCTCGCCGCGGGCGGCACCCGGCCCGCCGAGGCGTCGGCCGGCGGCGACGACGAATCCTGGGACGCGGGCGCCCTCACCGGCCTCGACGTGCCCGTGCTCCAGGCGCTCTGCCTCACCGGTTCGCGTGCCGACTGGGAGGGCAACGACGAAGGGGTCTCCCCGCTGGACGCCGCGAGCCAGATCGCCGTCCCCGAGTTCGACGGCCGCCTGATCACGGTGCCGTTCTCGTTCAAGGAGATCGACGCGGACGGCCTGCCCGTGTACGTCGCCGATTCCGAGCGCGCCGCCCGCGTCGCCGGGATCGCCGTGCGGCACGCCCGGCTGCGCCACATCCCGGCCGCCGAGAAGCGGATCGCGCTCGTCCTGTCCGCGTACCCGACCAAGCACTCCCGGATCGGCAACGCCGTCGGCCTCGACACTCCCGCCAGCGCCGTCGCCCTGCTGCGCCGCCTCCGGGACGAGGGCTACGACTTCGGTACGGAGGAGGTCCCCGGGCTCGCGTCGGGCGACGGCGACGAGCTGATCCGCGCGCTGATCGAGGCGGGCGGCCACGACCAGGAATGGCTCACCGAGGAGCAGCTGGCCCGCAACCCGGTCCGCATCCCGGCCGCCGACTACCGGCGCTGGTACGCGACCCTGCCGGCCGAGCTCCGCGAGGCCGTCGAGGAGCACTGGGGGCCCGCCCCCGGCGAGATGTTCCTCGACCGGTCCCGCAACCCGGAGGGCGACATCGTCCTCGCCGCACTGCGCCGCGGCAACCTGCTGATCCTCATCCAGCCGCCGCGCGGCTTCGGCGAGAACCCGATCGCGATCTACCACGACCCGGACCTGCCGCCCTCGCACCACTACCTGGCCGCCTACCGCTGGATCGCCGCCCCGGCCGACGACAACGGCTTCGGCGCCGACGCGATGATCCACCTCGGCAAGCACGGCAACCTGGAATGGCTGCCCGGCAAGAACGCCGGCCTCTCCGCCGCCTGCGGCCCCGACGCCGCGCTCGGCGACCTCCCGCTGATCTACCCGTTCCTGGTCAACGACCCGGGCGAGGGGACCCAGGCCAAGCGCCGGGTGCACGCCACCCTCGTCGACCACCTCGTACCGCCGATGGCGCGCGCCGACAGCTACGGGGACATCGCCCGCCTCGAACAACTCCTGGACGAGCACGCCCAGATCGCCGCGATGGACCCGGCGAAGCTCCCGGCGATCCGGGCCCAGATCTGGACCCTGATCCAGGCCGCGAAGCTCGACCACGACCTGGGCATCGAGGACCGTCCCGAGGACGAGGGCTTCGACGACTTCATCATGCATCTCGACGGCTGGCTCTGCGAGATCAAGGACGTCCAGATCCGCGACGGCCTGCACGTCCTGGGCGGCGCCCCCGCCGGTGCCGACCGGGTCAACCTGGTGCTCGCGATCCTGCGGGCCCGTCAGATCTGGGGCGGCACCGCCGCGTTGCCGGGGCTGCGCGAGGCACTCGGGCTCGACGAGTCCGCCGCGACCCGCGTCACCGCCGACGAGGCCGAGGAACGGGCCCGCGCCCTGGTCCAGGCGATGGAGGACGCCGACTGGTCCCCGGACGCCGTCGCCGGGGTGGCGGCCGGGCACCCGGAGGCGGTCGCCGACATCCTCGCCTTCGCCGCCCGCGAGGTGGTGCCGAGGCTGGCCGCCACGACCGACGAGCTCGACCACGCGCTCCACGCGCTGAACGGCGGATTCGTCCCCGCCGGACCCTCCGGCTCCCCGCTGCGCGGCCTGGTCAACGTCCTGCCGACCGGGCGCAACTTCTACTCCGTCGACCCCAAGGCGGTGCCCTCCCGGCTCGCCTGGGAGACCGGCCAGGCCCTCGCGGACTCGCTCCTGGAGCGCTACCGCGCCGACAACGGCGACTGGCCCACCTCGGTCGGCCTGTCGCTGTGGGGCACCAGCGCGATGCGCACCGCGGGCGACGACGTCGCCGAGGCCCTCGCGCTGCTCGGCGTCCGCCCGGTGTGGGACGACGCCTCGCGGCGCGTCACCGGCCTGGAGGCGATCCCGCCCGCCGAACTCGGCCGCCCGCGCATCGACGTCACCCTCCGCATCAGCGGTTTCTTCCGTGACGCCTTCCCGCACACCATCGGCCTGCTCGACGACGCGGTCCGCCTCGTCGCCGCCCTGGACGAACCGGCCGAGCAGAACCACGTACGCGCCCACGCCCAGGCCGACCTGGCCGCCCACGGCGACGAACGCCGCGCCACCACCCGCATCTTCGGCTCCCGCCCCGGCACGTACGGCGCCGGACTGCTCCAGCTCATCGACTCCCGCGACTGGCGCACCGACGCGGACCTCGCCGAGGTCTACACGGTCTGGGGCGGCTACGCCTACGGGCGCGAACTGGACGGCCGCCCGGCCCGCGAGGAGATGGAGACGGCGTACAGGCGGATCGCGGTCGCGGCCAAGAACACCGACACCCGCGAACACGACATCGCCGACTCGGACGACTACTTCCAGTACCACGGCGGCATGGTCGCCACCGTCCGGGCGCTGCGCGGCACCGCCCCGGAGGCGTACATCGGCGACTCCACCCGCCCCGAGACGGTCCGCACCCGCACCCTGGTCGAGGAGACGTCCCGGGTCTTCCGCGCCCGGGTGGTGAACCCCAAGTGGATCGAGGCGATGCGGCGGCACGGCTACAAGGGCGCCTTCGAACTCGCCGCCACCGTCGACTACCTCTTCGGCTACGACGCGACGACGGGCGTGGTCGCCGACTGGATGTACGACAAGCTCACCGAGACGTACGTCCTTGACCCGACCAACCGCGAGTTCCTCCAGCAGGCCAACCCCTGGGCCCTGCACGGCATCGCGGAACGCCTCCTGGAGGCGGAGTCCCGCGGCATGTGGGCCGAGCCCGACCCGAAGATCCTCGCCGCCCTGCGCGAGGCGTACCTGGAGACGGAGGGCAACCTGGAGGGCGAGGACTGACCTCCGCGTGTGCGCCCGGGGCCGCCCGTTCCACGGGACGGCCCCGGGCGCCGTCGGGGGCGCCTCCTTCAAGATCCTGACCGCCACCGCCACCGCCACCGCCACCGCCCGCGGCCGGGTCCAGGGCATCGCCCAGGAGGAGGTGCCGGCACTGCGCGCCCTGATCGCCGCCGAGGCCCGCCGCTTCCCCCGGCTGGGCCGCGCCTGGCGGGAACAGGGCCCCGAACGCTTCGCGGAACCGCTCGCCGCCGCCCTGCGCGCCTGCCCGGAGCTGGAGATCCCCGACAGGGACGTGGCGATCATCCAGTTCTACGCCCTCGTGCTGTACCCCCACGTCGTCCACAGCCCCTACGGCGACCGCCTGCCGCCGGCGGAGCAGCTGATCGAGCGAGGCGTGGACATGTTCCTGGAGTACTACCGGAACGGATGGAGAGAAAGCGCCGCCCGCACGTGGGGGAACCCCGCCGACTCCGACGGGCGGCCGCCTCGGACCCACAGATTGCCGGAAACCACTCAGGGGCCCGACCCGCTCTCGCGGATCAGGCCCCTGACCTGGTGTTTCAGCTGTCGGGGTGGCGGGATTTGAACCCACGACCTCTTCGTCCCGAACGAAGCGCGCTGCCAAGCTGCGCTACACCCCGATCGCCGCCGGTGTTCTGGCGACATCGATTACTTTAGCCCACCCGCGCCCGCAGACGAAATCCGGTTTTCGTGCCGCCGCGGGCGGGGGAGGGGACGGGGGTCAGTCCCGGGCCGTCAGGGTCAGCAGGGTCGCCTCGGGCGGGCAGGCGAAGCGGACCGGGGTGTAGCGGTTGGTGCCGCAGCCCGCGGAGACGTGGAGGTAGGCGCGGTTGTCCTCGACGGAGTGGGTGGACAGGCCCTTGACCCGGTCCGTGTCCAGGTCGCAGTTGGTGACCAGGGCTCCGTAGAAGGGGATGCAGAGCTGGCCGCCGTGGGTGTGGCCGGCCAGGATCAGGGGGTAGCCGTCCCTGGTGAAGGCGTCCAGGGAGCGCAGGTAGGGGGCGTGGACCACGCCGATGGAGAGGTCGGCGCCGGTCTCGGGGCCGCCCGCCACCTCCGCGTAGCGGTCGCGCTTGATGTGCGGGTCGTCCAGGCCGGTGAAGGCGAGCTCCAAGCCGTCGACCTTGAGTCGGCCCCGGGTGTTGGACAGGTCCAGCCAGCCCGCCTCGTCGAAGGCGTCGCGCATCGGCTCCCACGGGTTGTGGACGACGCCCACCGCGGGCGCGTTCCCGTTGAGGCCGTGCTTGCCCCGGGCCTTCTCCACCAGGTAGCGGGCGGGGTTGCGGAGCTTGGGGCCGTAGTAGTCGTTGGAGCCGAAGACGTACACGCCCGGGAACTCCATCAGCGGGCCGAGCGCGTCGAGCAGCTCGGGCACCGCCCCGGGGTCGGAGAGGTTGTCGCCGGTGTTCACGACGAAGTCCGGGCGCAGGCCGGCCAGCGACTGCAGCCAGGCGCGCTTCTTGCGCTGCCCGCTCACCATGTGGATGTCGGAGACCTGGAGCACGCGCAACGGGCGTGCCCCCTGCGGGAGCACGGGAATGGCGACCCGCCGCAGCCGGAACGAGCGGGCCTCGAACCCGGCCGCGTAGGCGAGGCCGGCCGCGCCGATCGCCGCGCCGACTGCCGTGACTTTCAGGGGTACTCCGTAGCGTGCGCGCATGTGCCCATCGTCGCAGACACCGCGCGGCGAGCAGAAAACCGGCGGGCGCGGGCTGCCCCGTACCTGCCACAATCAGCACATGACCACGCTCAAGTCCAAGCTCAAGGAAGACCTCACCTCCGCCATGAAGGCGCGTGACGAGCTGACCTCGTCCACGCTCCGGCTGACCCTCACCGCCATCACGAAGGAGGAGGTCAGCGGCAAGTCGGCGCGTGAACTCTCCGACGACGAGGTGCAGAAGGTGATCGCCAGGGAGGCGAAGAAGCGCCGCGAGGCGGCCGAAGCCTTCGCCCAGGGCGGCCGGGCCGAGCAGGCCGAGCGTGAGAAGGCGGAGGGCGCGATCCTCGACGCGTACCTGCCCAAGCAGCTGAGCGACGACGAGCTGGGCGCGATCGTGTCCGCCGCCGTCGAGGAGGCCAGGGCCGCCGGGGCCGAGGGCCCGCGCGCGATGGGCGCCGTCATGAAGATCGTGAACCCGAAGGTCGCGGGGCGTGCCGACGGCGGCCGGGTGGCCGCCTCGGTGAAGAAGCTCCTCGCGGGCTGACTCCGCTCCGGCCCGGGCCGGGCGCGCGGTCGCCCGGCGCATGAGGCCCGGCGCCCGGTTCCGCGTCCGCGCGTGGACGACATGAGGGTGGGGCCCGGATCGGTGTCGATCCGGGCCCCACCCTCGTTCGTGTCGCGTACGGCTCAGGGGCCCTGCGTGCCGCCGTTGGTCCGGCCGCGGTGGCCGCCGCCGTTGTTGCCGCCGATCAGGTCCGGCGAGATGGTGATGCCGGGGAACGGGGTCTTGTCACCGGGCTTCTTGCCGCCCGGGCCCGGCCGTCCCCGGTCGCCGCCCCGGTCCCGGTCCCGGTCGTCCTCGTCGTCCTCGTCCTTCGCCGGGTCGGGGATGTGCACGGTGTTGAAGGGGGGAGCGGCCACGCCGGCGAGGGCGCCCGTCATCGCGTCCCGCCAGATGGGTCCGGGGACCTGTCCGCCGTACACCTTGTCCTGGTACACGCCGCCGATCGTGATGCGTTCCATCTCGACGCTCTGGGACGGGCTGCCGACCCAGACCGCGCCGGACATGTTCGGCGTGTACCCGACGAACCAGGCGTTCTTGCGGGCGTCGGTCGTACCGGTCTTGCCCGCGTTGTCGCGGCTCTGGAGACCCGCCTCCTGCCCCGTACCGGAGTCGACCACTCCGCGCAGCAGGGTGTTGATCGTGTCGGCCGTCGTCTGCGACATGGCCTGCGAGCAGGAGGTACGGGGCACGGGGAGCGAGCTGCCGTCCGCCTTCTTGACCGACAGTACGGCGACCGGCGTGCAGTACGTGCCGCGGTTGGCGAAGGCGGCGTACGCGCTCGCCATCGTCAGCGGCGACAGACCGTTGGAGCCGAGGGTCAGCGTGGACGGGTTCTGCGGCAGCTTGGTGCCGTCGCCCTGCACCACGCCCAGCTTGTCGGTCATCTTCGAGACCGGGCACATGCCGATGTCCTGGAGCATCTGCACGAAGTAGGTGTTGACCGACATCTCCATGGCCTCGCGCAGCGCGTACGGGCCCTTCTCGGACTCGCTCTCGTTCTCCACGTGGTACTTCGGCACGCCGTCGTTGACCCACGGCTTCCCGCAGGACTGCACGGTGTCCGGATAGTCCATGTCGTACGGCGACGAGTAGACCTGGGTGGCCGGCTTGCCGCCCTCTATGGCGGCGGCGGCGAGGAACGGCTTGAACGTCGAACCGGTCGGGAAGCCGTAGTTCGAGCCGCCCATGCTCTTGTTGACCGAGTAGTTGTACTGCGTCTCGTCGGGCCCGAAGCCGTACGGCTTGGACTGGCCCATGCCCATGATCCGGCCGGTGCCCGGCTGGACCAGGGTGACGGCCGTCGCGACCTTGTCCTTCTTGTAGACGTGGCTCTTGATCGAGGTCTGCACCGACTGCTGGGACTGCGGGTCGAGCGTCGTCTTGATCGTCAGGCCGCCCTGGTTCCAGATCTTGGCCCGGTCCTCCTTGGTCTTGCCGAAGACCGGGTCGTTGAGGAAGACGTGGCGCACGTAGTCGCAGAAGAAGCCCGCGCCGTTGACGGCGGTGATGCAGCCGTTCTGCGGCTTCTTGACCTTCAGCTTGATCGGGTTCGCCTTCGCCTTGTCGGCCTCGGCCTGCGAGATGTTCCCGACGTCCGCCATGCGCTGGAGGACGGTGTTGCGGCGCTTGGTGGCCTCGGCCGCGTCGTTGACCGGGTCGTAGCGGCTCGGCGACTGCACGACGCCGGCCAGCAGCGCGGCCTCCTCCAGGGTCAGGTCCTTCGCCCGCTTGGAGAAGTAGCGCTGGGAGGCGGCCTCGATGCCGTACGCCTGCTGGCCGAAGAAGGTGATGTTGAGGTAGTTCTCCAGGATCTTCTTCTTGCCGAGCTCCTCCTCGACCTGGATCGCGTACTTCAGCTCCTGGATCTTGCGGCCCATGGTCTGCTGGGTGGCCTGCGCGACCTTGTCCGGGTCGTCGCCCGCCTCCTCGACGAAGACGTTCTTCACGTACTGCTGGGTGAGGGTCGAGGCGCCCTGCGCGGTCCCGCCCGCCTGCACGTTGCGGTTCAGCGCGCGCAGGATGCCCTTGAGGTCGATCGCCCCGTGCTTGTAGAAGCGGGCGTCCTCGATCGCCACGATCGCCTGCTGCATGTACGGAGAGATGTCCTTCAGGGGGACCACCGTGCGGTCGCGCGAGTACACCGAGGCGATCGTGCCGCCCTTGCTGTCCAGGATCGTGGTGCGCTGGCTCAGTGGCGGGGTCTTGAGGTTGGCCGGGATCTCGTCGAATCCCTCGACCGTCCCCTTGGTGGCGAGCCCCAGTGCTCCGGCGGCCGGCAGCGCGATGCCCGCGAGCACGACTCCGGAGAGCGCGGCGACACCGAGGAACTTGGCGGCCTGCTGGGTCGTCGAGAGACCCCCGCCCGAGCGCTTCTTTGGCATGGGGGCAGCCTACGTTCTCATTCGCCGGACACACGTATATGCCTTGGCCTAAGCTGCTCTCAACTGTCACAGCAGTCCGGTCCCGCATCAACCCCCGTGCACGACCCGGCCACGAACCAAGGCGCTCCCGAAATCGCCTCGTGTGTCGTTGAACGTCCGTTGTGATCCAGGTGAACTGTCCCTATTTCGCCGGGATAGTCGCGCATGTCCTCACCTCACTCCCCTGGGTGATCTGCCGCATACGCATAGTCCGTTCGGGCCATCCAAGATTGGGCCCGAAGGGGGTGTTGTGCTGTCGCCACCTTCCGTAACGTCCTCAACTGGCAGCGGTGAATATGCCGCTGTCGCCGTGGGGGAGCCTCGATTCGGGAGAGGACGGCGCCGTGATGGGCTGGGTAACCGACTGGAGTGCGCAGGCAGCCTGCCGCACTACCGATCCGGATGAACTGTTCGTACAAGGAGCAGCGCAGAACAGAGCCAAGGCGGTGTGCACCGGATGTCCGGTGCGGACCGAGTGCCTGGCCGACGCGCTGGACAATCGCGTCGAGTTCGGCGTGTGGGGCGGAATGACCGAGAGGGAGCGTCGCGCGCTGTTGCGCAGGCGGCCCACCGTCACGTCCTGGCGCCGGCTGCTGGAGACCGCGCGCAGCGAGTACGAGCAGTCCGCGGGCATCCTGCCCGTGGCGATCGGACTGGACGACGACGAACTGCACGAGAGGTACGCCGCGGTGGGATAGCGCGAACGGACGACTGGGCAGCTCAGGCCGGGGCGGAACCGGTCGCGAGCCGGTGCCCGATGGCCCGAAGGCCTTCGAGATCATGTACATCACCGGGCAGTGCGGCCACTTCGGTCACGGCGACCTCGGGGTGCAGCGCGGTGAAGCGGTCGCGTGTGCGCTGTTCGCGCGCGACCACCTGCATCCGTTCGGCGTGCAGACGCAGCAGGCCGGCGGTCAGCTGATCGACGTGGCTCGCGTGGTCCTCGTGGTCCGTGTGCTCGGCGGGATCGGGAGTGGTGTCAGGGGTGGCGACGGCTTCGGGCGGGGCGTCCGACCGGTCGGCCGGGTCACGAAGTCCAGCCTTCCCGGTCGTCTGATCCACAATGCCGACCCCGTCAAGATTTTCTGCGGCGGCCAGGGCGTGCTCGGCCGAGAGCCGGGCGGCTTCGCTGCCGTGGACGCGGTTGAGCACCAGACCGGCCAGCGGCATGTCCTCCGAGGCGAGCCGTTCCACGAAGTAGGCGGCCTCGCGCAACGCGTCCCGCTCGGGGGCCGCGACCACGAGGAAGGCCGTGCCGGGCGCCTGGAGCAGGGTGTATGTGGCATCCGCCCGGGTCCGGAAGCCGCCGAACATGGTGTCCATCGCCGCGACGAAGGTCTGTACGTCACGCAGGAGTTGACCGCCGAGCAGCTTGCCGAGGGTGCCGGTCATCATCGACATGCCCACGTTCAGGAATTTCATGCCGGCCCGGCCGCCCATCTTCGCGGGGGCCATCAGCACCTTGATGAACTTTCCGTCCAGGAAGGAACCGAGCCGCTTCGGCGCGTCCAGGAAGTCCAGCGCGGAGCGCGACGGAGGGGTGTCGACGATGATCAGGTCCCACTCGTCGCGGGCGCGCAGCTGCCCGAGCTTCTCCATCGCCATGTACTCCTGCGTGCCCGCGAAACCGGCCGACAGGGACTGGTAGAAGGGGTTCTCCAGGATCGCGCGGGCCCGTTCGGCGTCCGTGTGCGCCTCGACGACCTCGTCGAAGGTCCGCTTCATGTCGAGCATCATGGCGTGCAGCTCCCCGCCGCCCTCGCCCTCGATGCCAGGGACCCGGCGCGGGACGTTGTCCAGCGAGTCGATGCCCATGGACTGGGCGAGCCTGCGGGCCGGGTCGATGGTGAGGACGACGACCTTGCGGCCGCGCTCGGCCGCCCGTACGCCCAGTGCCGCGGCGGTCGTGGTCTTGCCGACGCCGCCCGAGCCGCAGCACACGACGATCCGGATGGCGGGGTCGTCGAGCAGCGCGTCGGCGTCCAGCGCGGGAGCGGACAGCGGGGACGGGGAGGACGGGGCGGCGG
>NZ_RDBO01000054.1:2570-3967 GCF_008120935.1 Streptomyces sp. sk2.1 | reverse complement strand
CGGGCGGCCCGGTCGACGAGGGGCATAGTTTCGACGTCAATCGTTCGGTAAACTAATTACTGACGACTTCTTGACGCTCTCTTGACCGAACGAAGGACCAGGCTCATCGGACACGCAGACACGCTCATCGCCATGGGCGGCGCCTTCCTCGCCGCCGCCGTCCTCGCCCGCTTCGGCAGCCGCATCGGGCTGCCGACCATCCCCCTGTTCATCCTGGCCGGAATCCTGCTCGGCCCGCACACGCCCGGCATCGTGCTCGTCGCCGATCCGCACGAGCTGGAGATGCTCTCCGCGCTCGGCCTGGTGCTGCTGCTCTTCTACCTCGGCCTCGAGTTCCACCTCGACGACCTCAAGGCCGGCGGACGCAAGATGCTCATCGCGGGCTCCGTCTATCTGGCGCTGAACGTCGGTGCCGGACTCGCCTTCGGCTTCGCCCTGGGCTGGGGCACCTCGGAGGCCCTCGTCATGGCCGGGGTCATCGGCATCTCGTCGTCGGCCATCGTGACCAAGATCCTGGTCGACACGAAGCGCCTGTCCAGTCCGGAGACCAAGACGATCCTCGGCATCATCGTCGTCGACGACGTCTTCCTCGCCCTCTACCTCGCCGCCCTGCAGCCGATCCTGTCGCGCTCGGACAGCCTCGGCGCCGCGGTGCTCGACGGGGGCAAGGCGTTCGGCTTCCTGCTGCTGCTCGCGCTCACCGCCCGGTTCGGCACGAAGCTCATCAGCAAGCTGATCCACACCTCGGACGACGAACTGCTCGTCATCTCCTTCCTCGGCGCCGCCGTGTTCGTGGCGGGGGTCTCCGAGTGGTTCGGGGTCGCGGACGCGATCGGCGCCTTCATGGTGGGCCTGATGCTCGGCAGCACCACGTCGGGCGAGCGCATCCTCAAGCTGGTCCATCCGCTGCGCGACGCCTTCGGGGCGATCTTCTTCTTCGCCTTCGGACTCTCCATCAACCCCGGTGACCTGCCGGGCGTGATGTGGCCGGTGCTGGCCGCCGTCGTGCTGACCGCGGCGATGAACATCGCCTCCGGTCTGGTCTCCGCACGGGTCTACGGCTTCGGCCCGCAGGCCGCGGCGAACATCTCCACCACCCTGACGGCCCGCGGCGAGTTCGCGCTGATCCTCGCCACGATGGCCGCCGGCGCGGGGCTGGACGAGCGGCTGCCGCCGTTCATCGCCGGCTACGTGCTCGTCCTCGCGGTCCTCTCCCCGCTGGCGGCCGGACGGTCGCACTGGCTGGCCCGCGTCCTGCCGGGCAAACGGGGCGGGGGCGAGAACGACGGAAGCGGTGACGGCACCGACGCCGGAAGACTTACTGTCCCGGCCTGAACGGCCCCGGACCCGGACCCGGACCCGGACCCGGACCGGGACCGCGGAACAGGTCCCCGGAC
>NZ_RDBO01000054.1:0-2470 GCF_008120935.1 Streptomyces sp. sk2.1 | reverse complement strand
GTCGCCGCCGTAGCGGGCCACGGTCAGGGCGTGCACGTTGTCGGCCGTGGTGCCCCAGGCGACCGAGTGCGCGCCGCAGGAGTTGTTGCCGATCATGCCGCCGAGGGTGCAGCGGCCGTGCGTGGAGGGGTCGGGCCCGAAGGTGAGGCCGTGCGGGGCCGCGGCGGCGCGCAGGTCGTCCAGGATCACGCCGGGCTGGACGACCGCGGTGCGGGACGGGGCGTCCAGTGCGACGATCCGGTCGAGGTGACGGGACCTTCGCGGGGGCGCGGGTGAGGAGCTCCTGGGGCAGCATCATCAGGGCGCCGGTGCCGCCGCGCGCGGACGGGCGGAACGACACGGTCAGCCCGTGCTTGCGGGCCAGCCGGCCGACGACGGCGAGGCCGAGCCGGGTTCCGGACAGCCCCGTCAGGTCCCGGACGTCGGCGGACACCGCGCGTTCGGCGCGGCGCAGCTGCACCTCGCTCATGACCAGGCCGCTGTCCTCGACGGTCAGCACGATGCCGGCCGGGACCTCCTCGACGTACACGTGGACCTCCGCCGTGGGCGGCGAGAAGTTGGCGGCGTTGTCGAGGAGTTCGGCGAGCGCGTGCATGACGCCCTCCGCCGCGTGACCGGCCACGGCGACGTCGCTGGTCGAGTGGAGCCGCACCCGCTGGTAGCCGCTGATCCGGCCCATCGCGCCGCGCAGGATCGACTCCATCACGATCGGCTTCGCCCAGCGCCGGCCGGAACGGGCGCCGGTCAGCACGGCGATGGAGTCGGCGAGCCGGCCCGCCTGGGCGGTGCGGTGGTCCAGGTGGAGCAGGTCGCCCAGGACGTCCTCGGCCGCGTGCCGGTGCTCCATCTCGCGCAGGTCGGCGAGCATGCTGGTGGACAGGGCCTGCATCCGGCCCGCGGCGTTGGCGCAGGCGGCGAGGGCGGCGGAGCGCTCGGTCTCGCTGCGGGTGGCACGGGCGGTGAGCCGCTCGATCTCGGCGGTGAACCGCTGGGTGTCGGCGGCGGCCTGGGCCGCGGCGCGGGCGGTCTCGGCCTCCGAGGCCGACCTGATCCGGGCGGTCTCGGCCGCGGCGGCGGACTTGATCCGGGCGGTCTCGGCGGTGAACCGCTGCCCCTCGGCCGCGGAGGCGGACACGAGGCGGCTGATCTCACCGGTGAACCGCTGGTCCTCCGAGGCGATACGGGCCCGCATGCGGTTCGCGGCGCCGCGGGCGTGTACGGCGGTGGCCACGGCGGCGGACAGCAGCACGGCGGCGGCGCCCGCACCCCAGGCCAGCGTGGTCCGCACCGAGTCGGGGGCAGCGACGACCGCCCACAGGCACAGGGCGCCGGTGACGGCCAGCGATATCAGCAGGGCCGCTGCGGTCGGCCGGGATGAGGGGCTCAATGGGAGTCCTTGGGAGTCCTTGGGGGAAGCCGGTGCGCAGGAGGGCCAGGTTCGCTGGGAGTCCTTGGGGGAAGCCGGTGCGCAGGAGGGCCAGGTTCGCGTCGCTGCCCCCGACTCGGTGCGGACCACGCTGGCCTGGGGTGCGGGCCGAACGGTCTTGCGGGTGAAGCAGGTGAAGCGGGTCAAGCAGGCTGAGCGACCGATTATCGGCCTCGGTCGGCTTCGGTCGAGGCCGGTCGAGTTCGCTCGGTTTGAACCGCCTGGTTCCGGGAGGTCTCGGACGGTTCGTCACAGCAGGAGCAAAAGAGACAACTGGAGCTGATGATTCCAAGGTAAGTCGAGGTCACTATATGAGAATTGGCGCTCTCTTTGGGAAGCGCTTGTGGTGTTTTCTGTTGCGTATGTGATCACGCGTCCGACGTATTCCGACGTAGCGGCGTATTCACGGGAAATACGCGGCTCCGGGCGGCCGGGCGGCCCGGTCGGCGGCATCCTGGATCCATGGCCGCACACCGGAATCCGACGGAACGCCCCGCACTCGAACGGGCCCTGCGCGCCGAGGTCCGCGGAGAGGTCGAATTCGACGCCACCGCACGGGCGTTGACGACGATGGATGCCTCCAACTACCGCCGCGTACCGCTCGGTACCGTCGCCCCGCGCGACGCCGACGACGTCTCGGCCGCCCTCGCCGTCTGCCGCGAGCACGGGGTTCCCGTGGTGCCGCGCGGCGGCGGAACCTCCATCGCGGGCCAGGCCACCGGCACCGGCGTCGTCCTCGACCTCACCCGTCACCTCGACCGGATCGTCGCACTGGACGCCCCGTCCCGCACCGCGGTCGTCCAGCCCGGCGTGATCCTGGACGACCTGCGCGCCGCCGCGGCCCCGCACGGCCTCACCTTCGGGCCCGACCCCTCCACGCACGGCCGCTGCACCCTCGGCGGCATGATCGGCAACAACTCCTGCGGCGCGCACTCGGTCGCCTGGGGCACCACGGCCGACAACGTGCACGCCCTGACCGTGGCCCGCTACGGCGGCGACACCCTCCGCCTGGGCCGGGCCGCGACGACCGGCCTCCCCGACGCG
>NZ_RDBO01000053.1 GCF_008120935.1 Streptomyces sp. sk2.1 | reverse complement strand
ACCAGGATGCGGTGGTCCTCGCCGACGCCGAGGGCGCCCTTGTCGAAGAGCTTGTGGTGCAGCGAGCACAGGCACAGCCCGTTGTCGACGTCGTCCGGCCCGTCAAACGCCCACCAGCGCACATGGGCGGCCTCGAGCCCGACCGGGACCGTGCCGATCATGCCGTCGTACCCGCAGAAGGCGCACCGGTACTCGTACGCGGTCAGGACCGTCTCCCGCATCCGCCGGTCCCGTTGCCTGCGGGCGGCCAGGAGGCCTTCGTCAAGGGGTGGAGCCGGCGGCGTCAGCTCGATCGTGACGGGCAGCCCGAGGCGTGGATCCGCACGGTCGCGTGGCGGCTGGCGGTGAGCCGGTGGCGGGGGCGGCGGCGGGCCGCGGACGCCTGGCGGCGCAGTGGGGTGCCGCCGCACGCGGAGGCCCCCGGCACGGAGTCGGTGGCCCTGGTGGAGGCGTTGCGGGGGCTGCCGCCCAAGCAGCGCCGCACGTTGGCCCTGCACTACGTCTGCGATCTGACCGTCGAACAGATCGCCGCCGAGACCGGTCTGTCGGCCAGCACCGTCAAGACGCATCTGGCCCGGGGCCGGGCCACGCTCTCGCACCGTCTGCAGGATCCGCGCACCGAGGAGGGGCCCCGTGCCTGAGTCCCACGACCCGCTGAGGTCCTTGTTCAAGGAGGCCGCGGCCACCGGGCAGGCCCGTGCCCGTTCCGCTCCGGCGTCGTACATCACCGAGCGCGGCGCGCGTGCTCACCGGCGCCGGATGGTCGCGCTGGCCGTGGGGGCCTGTCTGGTCCTCTCGGGTGCGGGCGCGGGCGTGGCCTCGCTGCTGCCCGACAGTCCGGGCACCACCGTGCCGGCCACCACCCCGTCCCCCGTTCCCTCGCGCTACACCGACGGCTCGTTGCTCGACTCGATCGTGGACGCCTTCGCGGCGGGCGACGGGGCCGCGGCGTTCGAGGTCGTGGACCGGGTGATCGAGGGCGGCAACGACCCGCGCCGCTTCGTCGCCGATCTTCTGGAGCGGCTGCGCGACCTGGTGATCCCGGCCGCCGCGCCCGCGGCACCGGCGCACGCCGCCGCCGAGCCGGGTCCGGGAATGGCCCAGGGCGCCGCCCAGGTGCGGAACATGTGGCCGGACATCCTGGAGGCCGTGAAGAACCGCCGCCGGTTCACCTGGATCCTGCTCAGCCAGAACGCCCAGGTCACCGGCTTCGACGGCACCACCCTGCAGATCGGCTTCCTCAACGCGGGCGCGCGCGACAACTTCGCGGGCAGCGGCAGCGAGGACGTGCTGAAGCAGGCACTCGCCGAACGGTTCAACGCGCAGTGGAAGATCGAGGCGATCGTCGACCCGTCGGGAGGCGCCGGCGCCCCGCCGCAGGTCGGTGGGGGACGTCCCTCCGCCGCCCCGCCGATGGCGCAGCGCCCGGCTCCCGCGCCTCAGCAGAGCTACGAGTCCCGGTCCGCCCCGGCGCCCGCCTCCGCCCCGGCGACGAGCGCGCCGCGGGCATCCCCTGCTTCGGGCCTTCCCGGGAGGCGGCCCGGCTGGAGGGTTCCAAGGCGTTCGCCAAGGACGTGATGGCC
>NZ_RDBO01000052.1 GCF_008120935.1 Streptomyces sp. sk2.1 | reverse complement strand
GGACTGTGGGGGGTGGGGGGATGTGCGCGCGACAGTTCCCCCAGCATCCTTGCGTGCCCATGACAGGCGCAAGGCCCGAAAGCCCAGACTTACCGCGCGGCGCCGGGCGGTGTCGGCCACCCCGCCGGTCCTGCCGCCTCCCCGCGCCCGCAACTGCGCAGCAGCGCACGCCCCTCCGCGGTCGCGACGTGCAACGACCGCCCGTCCCTGCGGACCGTGGTCACCAGACCGGCCGCGCGCAGCACCTTCATGTGCTGACTGATCGCCGGATGCGTCACCCCGAGGAGCCGGGCCAGGCCGACCGTGGAGGCGCCGGTGCGAACGGCCCGGAGGACCGCGGCGCGCGTGTGTCCGAGCAGCGCCCCCAGCGCGTCGCCGCCGGTCCGTTCCGGGGGCGCGGGCCGGACCCAGTCCATCGCGTGGTCGATCGGGTACACCAGGACGGGGGGAAGATCCCCGTCGGCGAGCGTGATGGGCGTGGGCCAGCAGAAGAACGAGGGCTGCAGAGTGAGCCCGCGGCCGTCGAGATGGAGGTGGTGGTCCACGGGATAGTCGGCCTCCAGCACCGGCGGCCGCCAGCGGAGCCGCGGTCCGAGAGCGGCCAGCAGGCCTTCCGTCCCGCCGTCCAGGAGGCTGTGCAGCCGGACGATGCGGTCCGCGTCGATGTGGGCGTGGATGCGCGGCCAGAACGGTGCCAGTGCCTCCTGGTGGTACGTGCGCAGGGCGTGCCCCAGCCGCAGGAGGGTGTCGCCGTCCCCGCCCGCCAGCGCGTCCGTCCAGCCGGGAAGGCGGCGCGAGGCGGCCACCCGCGCCAGATCCCTGCGCAGTCGCGGACCGGGGGTGCGCACCAGGGTGTCGACCGCCGCCTGGAACGTCTCGCCGTCGCCGCGGGTGGGCGTGAGGAAGTCCGGGGAACAGCCGTGGGGCGGCAGCAGCGGCGACAGGAATCTGCAACTGTCCGAGAGGCGCGGCCGCACCCACCGGCGCCATTCGCCGAACACCCCTTCCCCGTCGCGCCGTTGGAGGGTCTGCACGCTGTTGCTGATCTCCCACAGATGGTCCGGACCCGAGGCGACGCGCACCCGCCCCAGGTCCTCGGACGTGAAGTGCACCCGCAGCACGGCCAGTCGACCCCCGTTACCCGACTCCATGGACGAACTCCGTACCGGGACGGAGCGGAGCCCCAGCCGATCCCCGTCCGGCGGCCCCTGTCAAGACGCCCGACCGCCCCCGTCGGCGGGAGGCGACGGACGGGGGCGGCCGTCTCCTGCCAGTGGTGCACGGCAGACTTCCGGTCATGTTCACGGGGATCGACGACGTCGACCGGGCGTCCATGAACCATGCGTACGGCGATGCCTCCGACGTGCCGGAGCTGCCGCGGGGCCGGCGTCCGCCGATCCGGACGAACGGGAGGCCGCGCTCGACGGAATGCACGGCGCGGTGCACCACCAGGGGGACGTGTACGACAGCACGGTCGCGTGCATCCCGTTCCTGTTCGAGCCGGTCGCGACGGCCGGTCTGCCGGGGCGGGGCGGGATCGTCGACCTGCTCCGCAGTATCGACGGCGACGGCCGCGACGGCCCGGGAGGCACTGCCGGAGCTGCGGGAACCGGCCCGGGACGAGGACCCGGGCCACCGCGTCGACATGGCCGCGGCGCTGTGGTCGGCCGGGGGCGAGCAGGACCTCGTGCTGTCCGTGCTGTCCGAGGGCCTCGCGGGCGAGCGCCGGTTCCAGCGGTACGACGCGCTGCGGACGATCGCCCGCACGGGCACCGGGGCGGCCGGGCTGCTGCCCGCCCTGCGCGGGCTGCGCCAGTCGCCCGAGAAGAGCGGCGGCTGGGTCGCGGGCACCCTCACGGTGGCGCTGTGGCAGGTGGGAAGGGATCCGGACGAATCCGTGCCCGCACTGCTGCACGCGTGGTCGGAACACTGGGACAACCGCCCGGGGGCGGCCGAGGCGTGGGCGCGGACGGTGTCCGCCGCGGCCCCCGCCGTCCCGCTGCTCCGCCAGGAGCTCGCTTCCGTCCGGCGCCACGACAACACGCGCGGCCGGGGCCGGAACCGCTACCGCTGCGCCGACGACGAGCGACTGCTGCGGCACGGCCGTGCGGTGATCGCCGCGGTCGGGTCCTGAACGGGGCCGCACACGTTCCGCACGCGGCCCGTTCCCGTCCGTCACGCGGCGCGGCGGGCGCCACCACGGGCCGGAGCGGACCACCGGGCAGGAACAACCCCGGACATCGGGGCCCCGGCGACGACGCGGCGGGGCGGGGCACGGGTGGGGTAGCGGACCGGAGCACCGGGGAAGGGGGCCGGTCCCACGGAGGGACCGGGGCGCCACCGGACCACCGCCCGTGTTCCGATCCTCACGCGGGTGGGGCGTGATCGCACACGGAGACACGGCTTCGGCTGCGTACTTCTGCCCCGGCGGGGAAAAACCCTTCTACGAGAGGTCGCCAGAACCTCGTGACCGCACGGGCGACGCGCGTGGGCACCTCCTCGTACGCCATCTCCCGGGAGCCGGGCGCCGCGGCGACGGAACGGCTCCACGGAGTGACCCGAGGGTCCTGCCCGCCGCGGAGAGCCGCTCCTCGCAGGAGTACTCCGATGACCACACTCAAGATCACGTCTTTGCCACCCGCACGCCGTGAACACCTCCTGAGCCTCGCCGAGGATGTCCACTTCCCCGCGGCGCAGCGGCTCTTCGAGGAACACACCGCCGCCGATCGCTTCTGGGTACTGAAGACCGGGGCGGTGACCCTCGACTCACAGCTGCCCAACCGGCGCCGCGCGGAGATCGAGACCCTGGGGCCGGGCGAGCTGGTCGGGCTGTCCTGGCTCTTCCCGCCCTACGAGTGGGAACTGGGCGCCGAGACGCTGAGCCCCGTCCGGGCCCACGAATTCGACGCGGCCCGGGTACGGGCCCTGTGCCGGTCGGACCCCGAGTTCGGATTCGAGATCAGCCAGTGGGTCGGCATGGTGCTCACCCGGCGGCTGCACGCGACCCGCGGCAGACTGCTCGACCTCTACGAATCCGTCGCACGGACCTGAGACCGCCCACCGGGCCGCCCGCCCGCGCCCCGGTCGCAGGCCCCTCCCGGCGACCGGCGCGGCTCACGTCTGCCCGCCCGCGGCCGGGCGCGCTCCTGCCTGGCCGACGCGGGCGACACGGGTACGCTGGATGAGGCGGCTGCCGTCGGACGCCGGACACGGTGATTCAGACGCCGGACACGGTGAAGAGGGCGCCGTCGGAGTCGCGGATGACGCAGGCGTCCTCCGGGGTACCGGTGAGTGAGGGAACCGGTGATGACTCGCCCCCGGCCGCGACGGCGGCCGCTGCGGCCCGCCCGCTGTCCCGGACGTGGAAGTCGACGTTCCAGCGGGGCCGGACCTCCGGGTCGGGGGCGTCCTCGACGCCCCCGCCGCGCAGGGTGGCGACGGTGCGCCCCGAGGCCTGGACGACGATGTGGTCCTGGGCGTAGTCGACCGTGCAGCCGCCGGGCGGACGGGCCCAGTCGAAGATCTCCGCGTAGAAGATGGCGGCGTCGAACGCGTCGCGGGTCCGCAGGTCCAGCCGGACCGGGGCACCGCACCGCCCCACCGGCCAGGACAGGGCCGGGCCCTCCCAGAACCCGAACACGGCACCGTCCCGGTCGGCGGCGATCCCGGCCCGGCCGTCACCCAGCGGAAGGGGACCGACGGCGAGCGTGGCACCGCGCTCGTTGATCCGGCCCGCCGTCCGGTCCGCGTCCCCGACGGCGAAGTACGGGGTCCAGACGGCCGGATGGCTCCCACCCGGACAGCACCCGATCCCGGCGACCGGCTCGCCCCGCGCCAGCGCCACCGAGAAGTCGTCGCCCAGGGTGCTGTCCCTGAACTTCCACCCCATGACATCCGCGTAGAAGGCCTGCGCCGCCCGCAGGTCCTGCGTCAGCAGGTTCACCCAGCAGGGCGCGCCGATCACCGGCATGATCTTGTCGGAGGTCGTCATTCGGAACTCCTTCGGATGCGTGGAGGGACAGCCCCCGAACGTGCCGGACGACGGGGCCGCCCCGCGGCCGCCCCGGACCGCCGGTGCCGGTGTCGTACCGTGCGCGTGGGCCCACCTGGCGCCGGGACACGGACGCGGCGCCCCGACGACCGGGCCCTGGCCGGCCAGTGCCGGGCGTGGACGCGGCCACCGGGCCCCGCCCCGTGCGCACGGCTCATCCGGCTTGCCGCGGCGGACCGGAGGCGCCGCGACAGGGCCGCCGCCGCGCCGGGCCCATGCCCCCACCCTGGCGCCGATCGCACCCCACCGCACATCAACACCACGACGCCCGCGCCCGATCCCGCACCACCCCGGCCCGGACGGCCCTCGACCGCCCGGGCCCGTCCGTATCCGGTCCGGCTCCGGTCCTGGAGCCCCGAGGGCGATCCGGTCCGCCCGCCGGGCGGACAATGGAAGTGCGGACAATGGAAGTGAGGAAACGCCGCCGTGCGCCGGAGGACCGCACTCCCGCCGCTTCGGCGAAGGACCCCCCCGCGCGGCTGTGCCCTCCACCGGCCGCACTGCCGCGACCCGGACCCGGGACCCGCCCGGACCGGTCCGCGCCCGGCACGTCGGCGCGACGACGAGGAGCGGACATGGCACGGGTGGTGGTCGAGGGCGCCGACATCGTCGTGCGCCTGTCCTGGTGGGAGAAGGCGATGGCACGCCACCGCGACGTGCGCGTCCCGGTCACGGCACTGCGCCTCCCCAGGGTCGAGCCCGACTGGTGGCGGGCACTGCGCGGCGAGCGCGGCCGGGGCACCTGGATCCCCGGACGCCTGTACGCGGGTGTCCGCCCGCTCCAGGAGGGGCGGGACTTCGTGTTGATACGGGAGGGTCGGCCGGTGCTGTGCGTGGAACTGCGCCGGGGCGCCCCGTACAGCCGACTGGCGGTCTTCGTCCCCGACCCCGAGGAGGCGCTGGGCGCCCTGCTGCCACTGACCCCGCGGGACCGGCTGGGGGTGAAGTGACCGAACGCTTCCGCGCCCGGGACCGGAGCGGCGGAAGCACCGGCGACGGCACGACCGGGGCGCGGCCACCGGTGACGCCGAAGCCGTCCGCACGGAGATCGCCGACGAGGAGCGGAAGGGAGAGGCCGGATGAGTGAGAACCCGCACCCCGGCCGGCGGGGCGAGCGGTCGCTCGTGCCGGTGCGCGACTGGCGCGGGACCGCCCCGGCCGGGCTCCCGCCCCGGTACCGCCGGAACGCGGCGGGGACCGGCCGGACGGAGCCGAAGGCCGGGACGGAGCCGCGCGAGCGGATCGCGGAGCTGACCGACGACCTGCAACGGGTGAAGGCCGAGTACGACAACTACCGCAAGCAGGTGCGCCGCGACCGCCTGGCGATCCGGGAGATCGCGGTGGCCAACGTCCTCACCGGTCTGCTGCCGGTCCTGGACGTCGTGGAGGAGGTCCGCGGACGGGGCGACGACCGCGGCGCGGCGGCCCTCGCCGGGGTGATCGAGAACCGGCTGGCGGCACTCGGCCTGCGCACCGTCGGGGCGGTGGGCGAGCCCTTCGACCCCCATGACCACGAGGCGGTCGCCTTCCGTGCCTCCGGCGCGGCCCGTGCGGCCGTGTGCACCGAGGTGCTGCGGTACGGCTACCGGGTCGGCGACCATCTCCTGCGCCCCGCCCAGGTGGAGGTGACGGGGCCGGCCCCCACCCGGCGGACCGCCCGCGACACGGCCGACACGGCTCCCGGCCCCGAACGGGTGCGTACCCCACGGGACACCTGAACGCCGCCGGGTCCGGGAGCGGCGCCCGTACGACCGACCGAACGGGACCACCCCGGATCCCGTGCCCCCGTACGGCGACCGGGCGGGAGCCGTCCGGAAGCCTTCCGCGCGGCTCAGCCGCGGTAGAAGTCGGCGAGGGCGGTGAACGCGGCCTTGGGCTCCCACGGCATGTCGGGGTAAGTGGTCCCGGGACGGTCCTCGAAGACCTTCACGACGCCGTAGCTGGCCAGGTCCAGGTCCTCGCCGGGGCCGCAGTCGGGGCGGTGCGGGTAGTCGCGGAGCGCGAAGGTGAACACGAAGGCGCTGTCGACGCCTCCGGCGTCGAACGCTTCGAGCAACTCGCGTATGTACGCGGCCTGTCCGGCCTCGTCACGCTCGTACTCCCCGGTCAGCCGAAGCGGCGCACGGGTGTCCTTGTCGTGCTCGACGATCTCCAGGCCGCGGGCGCCGCTGTCACCGGCGCCCCGGTAGCAGGCCGAGCCGAACTCGGTGATCGCGACCGGCTTTCCCGGTGCGACGAGGCCGTGGACGCCCTCGGCGAACCGGTCGGCGGTCTCGGCCGACCGGTAGAGGTCCAGGGACACGATGTCGAAGAGGGACCAGTCGACGCCTTCGAGCGGCACGGCGGCGTAGGTGACCTTCCCGCCGAAGCGTTCGCGTACGAGGGGGACGGCCTCGGCGAGGAACTCGTCGACCCGGGCACCGGCCCCGGCGACGTGCTCGCGCACGTGCTGCGGGTCGGCCAGCAGCGCGACCCGCTCGTCCACCCCGTCGCCGGGCAGGAACCCCTTGTTCATCAGGCTCAGTTCGGCGCCGGTGACGAAGACGACCTCGGCCCCTCGGCGCCTGAGCCGCTCCGCGCGTTCGGCGCAGTCGGCGAACAGCGACAGCATCTGGTCGGTGGTCAGTTCGAGCGGGTAGGGGGAGAACCAGACCTCCAGGCCGAGATCGGCGGCGAGCCCCGCCGCGATCTCGATCCGGTCCGGATCGCCGCCCATGATCCGGACCGCGTTGCAGTGCAGGTCGTCGCGGATGACGCGCAGCTCGCGCCCGACCAGCTCCGGGTCGAAGGCGCTGTGCCCGACGGTTCCGCCGTGGACGAAGCCGGTGTCGTAACTGATGCCTCTGGCGCGCATGCGTCATGTCCTCTCCGCACGGAAACTTTTACGGTACGGACCGTACCTTATTTTTGGTGGGGCATGGGCTGCGACGAGAATGGGAGGGTACGGGCGGTATCGAGCGTGGGAAGGTGCCATGGCGGAGGAGTCGGAGGGGCGGGTGCGGTCGGACGCCGGACGGACACGGCGGCGCGGGGCCGCCCTGGAGGAGGCCATCCTGCGCGCCGCCGCGGACGAGCTCACCGGCTCCGGATACGCCGGGCTGACGATGGACAAGGTCGCCGCCCGCGCCGGCACCAACAAGAACGCCCTCTACCGCCGCTGGCCGAACCGCCTCGCGCTCGGCGTCGCCGCCTACAAGCACCTGGCCACGACGGTCCAGCCGCCCGACACCGGCACGCTCCGCGGCGACGTCCTGGAGTGGCTGCGCCAGGCGAACCGCTACTGGAGCTCCCCGCTCGGCGCGATCCTGCGCGAACTGCTCGCCGCCGCCGGCGGGACCCCGGAACTCCTGGCGCGGCTCCAGGAGAGCTCCGCGGACGCCACGGCCGCCGCCTGGCTGACCATCCTGGGCCGCGCCGTCGCCCGCGGCGAGGCTCCCCCCGAGGCGCTCCACCCCCGGGTCGCCACCGTGGCCATGGTCCTGCTGCGCAACGAATTCGTCGTACGCGCGGTGCCCGCCGCACCCGACGAGGTCCTCGTCGAGATCGTCGACGAGGTGTATCTGCCGCTGGTGCGCGGCCGGGGCGAACCACCGGCCTGAGCACCGCCGTTCGGACCGGGCGCGGTGTGCTCGGATGCCCTCCGGACGCCCTGTTCGGCCCGCTCCTTCCCGGCGCGGTCCTCGCCCGACGGGCACGGGCGGAGGGTTCGTCAGACGCGGACGAGCGGGGTGTCGACCAGATGCTCCGCCAGGAACCACGCCTGCAGTTCCCCCGTCCTGATCACCTGCGAGACCAGCAGGTCGTTGGTGCCGTCGTCACCCAGCTCACCGGTCCGGGCGGCGGCGTCGTGGGCCTCGACGAGGATGGTCTCGTGGGCCTCCAGCAGCCGCGACAGCATCGCCGGCACCTCCTCCACCCCGTCCGGAGGCCGCGGGACCGAGGTGATCTCCGCGACGTGCCGGGGGTCGCCCACCGCGACACCGCCCAGGGACTGGACACGTTCGGCGAGGGCGTCGACGAGTTCGAGCTGTTCCCCCGCGTGCTTGTCCAGGACCAGATGCAACTGGTAGAAGGTCGCGCCGCGCATCAGCCAGTGGTGCTTCTTGTAGAGGCCGTGGAGTATCTGGGTGTCCGCCAGAACCTTGTTCAGGCGTTGGCACGAATACGTCCGTGCCTCGTGGGACAGGCCGATCGGGAACTGCTTGACGGTGCCGAACTCCTGGACCACCTCGCCCTTGCGGTGCGACCGCGGCCGACTGCCGCTCAAGGGGCTGGAACTGCTGGTCATGGTGTGCCTCCTGCGGTACTGCGTCGTGCGTACGTGGATGACGCTAGGTCTTCGGGCACCGGGTGTGTTGACCGGTGGTGCACGCGGTGGTGCCTGCCGGTGCACTGTGCGCGCGTTCCGTACCGTCCGGTTCCGGCCCGCCCGCACCACGGACGGAAGCCGTGCGGCCGGACCCCGGGCGGGTGGTCCGGCCGCACGGCTTCCCGGCGGTCCGCGGTCCGGTCAGCCCGTCGCGCGCACCGCTTCGAGGATCAGCCCGGCCACCTCCACGGGCCGGGACACGGCCACGGCGTGCGAGGCGTCGTCGAGTTCGACGGTCTTCGCCCCGGCACGCTCGGCCCCGAACCGCTCGACCTCGGGGTTGATCGCCCGGTCCGCGCCGGCCACGAGCGCCCAGGAGGGCTTGGTGTGCCACGCGGCGGCCGAGGCCGCCTCCGTGAACACCGAGGTGGCCAGCGGGCGTTGCGCCACCGCGAGGACCTCGGTGACGGCGGTCGGCACGTCGGCGGCGAAGACGTCCCCGAACACCCCGGCCTCGATGGTGACCTCGACCGCGGGCTCCGACCCCCGCACGGGGTACGTCGCCTCCTTCAGGCTGCCGACGAGCGGCGAGAGGGGGAAGCGGCCCTGCAGTTCGCCCAGGCTCTCGCCCTCCTCGGGGACGTAGGCCGCGACGTAGACCAGCCCGACGACGTTCTCCGCGACACCCGCCACGGAGATGACCGCCCCGCCGTAGGAATGGCCGACGAGCACCACCGGACCGTCGATCCGGGCGGCCACGGACGCGATGTACGCGGCGTCGGACGCCAGACCGCGCAGCGGGTTCGGCGGCGCGACCACGGGGACGCCGTGGCTCTGCAGCTCCGCGATGACCCCGGACCAGCCGGCGGCGTCCGTGAAGGCGCCGTGCACGAGAACGGCCGTGGGTATGGGGCGTGTGGTCATGTTCGGGTTCTTCTCCTCGGTGCCGTGCGGTTCTCGGGGACGGGCGCGCGGCGCGGCGTCACCCGGTGTGGAGCGCGGTGCGCAGGGTGTCGACGGCCAGCGTGATGGCGGCCCGGGCGGCCTGGGTCCCGCGCAGGGCGTCGAGCATGACGAAGTCGTGGATGATGCCCTGGAAGCGCACGGCGGTGACGGGGACGCCGGCCCGGCGCAGCTTGTCGGCGTAGGCCTCGCCCTCGTCGCGCAGCACGTCGGCCTCGCCGGTGACGACCAGGGCCGGCGGCAGGCCGGTGAGCTGGTCGATGGTGGCCCGCAGCGGGGAGGCGGTGATCTGGGCGCGCTCGGCCTCGTCGGTGGTGTACTGGTCCCAGAACCACTGCATGCCGTCGCGGCGCAGGAAGTAGCCGGTGGCGAACCGGTGGTACGAGCCGGTGTCGAAGTTCGCGTCGGTGACCGGGTAGAAGAGGACCTGCTGGACGAGGGGGACGTCGCCGCGCTCCTTGGCCATCAGCGTCAGCGCGGCGGTCATGTTGCCGCCGACGGAGTCACCGACCACGGCCAGCCGCGAGCCGTCCAGCTCCTTGGCCGCGCCCTCCCGGACGATCCACCGCGCGACCGCGTAGTTCTGCTCGATGGCGACCGGGTAGCGGGCCTCGGGGGAGAGGTCGTACTCGGGGAAGACCACGGCGGCGTTCGCACCGACGGCGAGCTCGCGCACCAGACGGTCATGGGTGTGGGCGTTGCCGAACACCCAGCCAGCACCGTGGATGTAGAGGATCACCGGCAGGGGGCCGGTCGCCCCGGCGGGGCGCACGACGCGCGTGCGGACACCACCCGTCGGACCGCCCGGCACGGTGATCCACTCCTCGTCGATCCGCAGCTTGTCGACCTCCCCGGACTGCACCTCGTCGACCGCCTTGCGACCCTCGGCCGGCGGCAGGTCGAACAGATAGGGCGGATTGGCGGTCGCCTCGGCGAAAGCGGCTGCCGCCGGCTCCAGCACCGGCCGGGCCGGCTCCACGACGTCGGACATGTGGTTCTCCTGGGTTCCAGATGATGTGCCGGTTCCTCCGGCCGGGCGGCTCCGGGCCGGACACAGATCCGAGGGGCCGTCATTCACCAATCCAAAACCATGGGAACGGTGGAAATTGACCCCCAGCGCACAGGTAATGCCCCGACAGTGCACGGAAATGAAGGTGCACTTTCGGAACGAACACGGTGCACTGCCGGGAAACACCGCCGAGCCGGTCGGAAATAGCCTGAGGGCGAAGCAGTCGCGGGCCGTAGGGATTTCGATCCCGGGCACCTCACGGAAAAGCCGCCGGGAATCAGTTCCGGCCGGGCGCGGACGGATCGGTCCGAAACGCCCGAGTCCTCGTCCCGTCCGCCGCTGCCACCACGGCCGGACACCGGTGCGGAGGAAACGACGCAGCCGGAAACCGGCGCCGTCCACACCGCAGGAGGTTGTCGAAAGGTGTCCACGATGCCGGTCGGTGGGCTGGTCCCCAGCGCCACCGGCGATGCCGCGGATCTCGTCGTCCGCAACGCGAAGATCCACACCGGCGACCCGGGCCGTCCCGGGGCCGAGGCGATCGCCATACGCGACGGCGTCATCACGGCCGTCGGCGACGACGGGGACATGGCTTCCCGCGTCGGCCCGGCCACGAAGGTGGTCGACGCCCTCGGCCGCCGGATGATCCCCGGCCTCAACGACTCCCACCTGCATGTCATCCGGGGCGGCCTCAACTACGTGCTGGAGCTGCGCTGGGACGGCGTCCGCACACTGCGCCAGGCACTGGCGATGCTGCGCGAGCAGGCGGCCCGCACCCCCAAGGGGCAGTGGGTGCGGGTGGTGGGGGGCTGGTCGGTCGAGCAGTTCGCCGAACGGCGGCTGCCGACCGTCGCCGAGCTGAACGCCGCCGCCCCCGACACCCCGGTGTTCGTGCTGCACCTGTACCAGTCGGCGATACTCAACCGGGCCGCGCTCAGGGCCGCCGGATACACCGGGAACACCCCCGACCCGAAGGGCGGCCAGATCGTACGGGGCCGGCGCGGCGAACCCACCGGCATGCTGCTGGCCGCTCCGAGCGCCCTGGTCCTCTACTCGACCCTGGCCAAGGCCCCGGTTCTGGAGGGCGAGGACAGGAAGACCTCGACCCGTCACTTCCTGCGGGAGCTGAACAGGTTCGGGCTCACGTCGGCGATCGACGCCGCCGGCGGATTCCAGAACTTCCCCGACGACTACGGCACGGTCGTCGAACTCGCCGGGGCCGGACAGCTGTCGCTGCGCATCGCCTACCACCTCTTCCCGCAGACCGCCGGCCAGGAGATCGAGGACCTGACCCGCTGGGTCGGAACGGCCCGCCCCGAGGACGGCGACGAATGGCTGCGCCTCAACGGCGCCGGGGAGAACCTCACCTGGGCGGCGGCGGATTTCGAGAACTTCGCCCAGCCGCGCCCCGAACTCGACCCCGGATACGCGGTGGAATTCGAGAAGGCCGTGCGTCTGCTCATGGAGAACGGCTGGGGATTCCGGCTGCACGCCACCTACGACGAAACCATCCGGCGAGATCTCACGGTATTCGAGAAACTGGCCGCCGAAGGGCTCTTCCCGGCCGGGAACCGCTGGCTCTTCGACCACGCGGAGACCGTCTCCGCGGAAAGCCTCGACCGCGTCGCCGCCCTCGGTGGAGCCATGTCCGTACAGAACCGGCTGTCCTTCCAGGGCGAGGCGTTCGTACGCCGCTACGGCCCCGGCGCCGCCGCGGACGCCCCTCCGGTCCGGGCCATGCTGGAGCGCGGACTGCGGGTCGGCGCCGGCACCGACGCCACCCGGGTCTCCACCTACAACCCGTGGACGGCCCTGCACTGGCTGGTCACCGGCCGCACCGTCGGCGACCTGGTCGTCCGCCCGCCGCACAACCGCGTCGACCGGCGGACGGCACTGTCGATGTTCACCTCGGCGGGCGCCGCGCTGACCGGCGAGGAAGACGTCAAGGGCATTCTGCGACCGGGGTACTTCGGCGACCTCGCGGTCCTGTCCGACGACTACTTCACCGTGCCCGAACCGGACATCGCGCACATCGAGTCCCTGCTGACGGTCGTCGGCGGCCGGATCGTCCACGCCGCCGCCGAGTACGAGGGCCTCGACGAGGAACTGCCGCCGGTCAGCCCCGGGTGGAGCCCGGTCGCGCACTTCGGCGGTTACCGGGCCGCGCCCCGCACCGGCCCGTCGGGCGCCCGCCAGGCCGAACTGCTCGGCGAGGCCGTCGCGGAGTCGGAACAGCACCGGCAGTGGCGCGTACGGCGGGGCCTGCTCCCCGACGCGGGCGCCCCGGTCCTCGACCCCTGCTTCTCCCTCTGACCTCCCGGGCGGGGCCCGGCCACGGGCCGCCCCTCCCGGGACACCACTCCACTCCATCGCGCTCCGCCGAACGGCGGCCGTGCGCGGAAGCGGGCACCCGTCCGCACCCACCCACCCATGAAAGGCACTCCCATGTTCGACATCTCCGAGGTCACCGCGGCTCCCGGCCCCGACCTGCTGACCCCCGACAACTGCGCCGTGCTGTTCGTGGACCACCAGCCGCAGATGTTCTTCGGCACGGGGAGCGGCGACCGCACCGCCATCATCAACTCCACCCTGGGGCTGGCCGAGGCGGCCAAGGTGTTCGACGTCCCGGTGGTCCTGAGCACCGTGGCCGCCGAATCCTTCTCCGGCCCGATCCTGCCCGGCCTGGCCGAGGCGTTCCCCGACGAGAGGATCATCGACCGGACCACGATGAACGCCTGGGAGGACGCCGAGTTCGTCGAGGCCGTCCGGGCGACCGGCCGCAGGAAGCTCGTCATCGCGGGTCTGTGGACCGAGGTCTGCGTCGTACTGCCCACGCTGTCCGCCATCTCCCAGGGGTACGAGGTCTACGTCGTCACGGACGCGTCCGGCGGCGTCAGCCCGCAGGCCCACGAGCACGCCGTCCAGCGCATGATCCGGGGCGGTGCCGTCCCGGTGACCTGGGTGCAGGTGCTGCTCGAACTCCAGCGCGACTGGGCGCGGGAGGAGACGTACGTTCCCGTCACGGAGGTGGTGAAGGAGCACGGCGGTGCCTACGGTCTGGGCCTGGTCTACGCGCAGGCCGTCATCGGCGCCCACGCGGCCGGCTGACCATCGGCCGGGCACGGACGGAACGTCGGGAACGGGCGGGAACGCGATGGACATCGGACTGTTGGTCCTCCGGCTGGCGGTGGGGCTCCTCATCGCCGGACACGGGGTGCAGAAGGTCAGTTTCGGGCTGGGCGGCCACGGCCTGGCGGGCGGGACGGAGGAGTTCCGCCGCGACGGCTTCCGCGGCGGCGGGCTCACCGCGCTCGCCGCGGGCGGCAGCCAGATCGGCGCCGGCCTGTTCCTGGCGGCCGGTCTGCTCACCCCCGCGGCGGCGATGGCCGCCATGGGCGTGATGACGGTCGCCGGCACCGTCAAACGGCCCAACGGGCTCTGGGTGCAGAACGACGGCTACGAGTACCCGCTGGTCCTCGTCGTGGTCGCCGGGGCCCTCGCCCTCACCGGGCCGGGCCGCTGGTCGGCCGACCACGCCCTGGCGCTGACCCCCTGGCCCTGGTGGGTCCCGGTCGTGGCCCTCGTGGCCGGCCCGATGAGCGGACTGCTCACCCGGGTGCTGCTGCACCGCCCCCCGGCCGGAAGTCCCCCGGCCGGAAGTCCCCCGAGCGAGGGTTTCCCGGCCGGAAGGGGAAGGAGCCGGTATGCGCAAACTGCTGACTGACATGGCCCGTACGCTGGCCCCGCCCCGGGAGGACCGGCACGGCCCGCTGCCACCGCTCATGCTGGCGCTGACGGTGGTGACCGGCCTGGTCGACGCCGTCAGCTATCTGGCACTCGGGCGCGTCTTCGTCGCCAACATGACCGGCAACGTGGTGTTCCTGGGGTTCGCCCTGGCGGGCGCCGAGGGGCTGTCCGCGCCCGCCTCCGTCGTGTCGATGGCCGCGTTCCTCGCCGGCGCGCTGGCGGGCGGCCGGCTCGCCAATCGGTTCACGGCGCACCGCGGGCGGTTGCTGGCCCTCGCCACGGCGCTCCAGACGGTGCTCGTCGCGGCGGCGGCCGTCGTCGTCGGGCTCTCGCGCGACGGCGTGTCCGGGGAGGTCCGGTACGCCCTGATCGTGCTCCTCGGCCTCGCCATGGGGCTGCAGAACGCGGTCGCCAGGCGCCTCGGAGTCCCGGACCTCACGACGACGGTGCTGACCCTGACCCTGACGGGGCTGGCCGCGGACTCCGCCCCGGCGGGCGGGCCCGGCCCCCGCCCCGGGCGGCGGATCCTGTCCGTGCTGGCCATGTTCCTCGGAGCCCTCGGAGGTGCCGTGCTCCTGGCCCACGCAGGACTCCTCCCGGTCCTGGTCCTGGCGGCGGCGCTGCTCGTGGTGGTGTCCGCGGTCACCCGCCGGCTCTCGGCCCCCGGTGTTACCTGGGCCGGACCCGGGGCATGAGCCGGACCGCCGTCCCGCGGGAGGGCCGGGCACCCCGGCCCTCCCGGCAGCGGGGAGGACACCCCCGCTCAGCGCTGAGGGGCCTCGCGCACGGGGTGCTTGCTCAGGATGGAGACCCGGTTGAACGCGTTGATGGTGATCGCCACCCATATCACCGCGGAGATCTCGTCGTCGGTGAGGGTCCGGCGGGCCTCGGCGTAGGCGCTCTCCTGCGCGAGGGCGTTCGCGGGCTCGGTGGTCGCCTCCGCCAGCGCGAGCGCCGCGCGTTCACGTGCCGTGAACAGTTCGGTGTCGCGCCAGGCGGCCAGCACGCCCAGGCGCCGGGTGGTCTCACCCGCGCGCAGTGCGGCCCGGGTGTGCACATCGAGGCAGTAGGCGCAGTTGTTGATCTGCGACACGCGGAGGTTGACCAGCTCCACCAGCACCCGGTCCAGCCCCGCGTCGGCGGCGACCGCGCGGACCGCGCCGGACGTCTCGACCAGGGCGCGGTACGCGCTCGGACTCTGCTTGTCCACGAAGACCCGCTCGCTCACGGGGCCCGCCGCCGTGTCACTCAACCTGGACTCCTTCACCGGACCTGCCCGATCCTCGCTCGTTTCGCCGTGCGCCCGACGGAGCATCGGCCTACCATCGGGCATAATTATTGAACATGAAACCATTTTTGGGAGGGGCGTGTGATGAACGACGCCGAGAAGGGGCCCGCAGGACCGCCCCGGGCGGCCTTCGACCACGGTGAACACCCGCCGGTGATCGAGGTGCTCGGAGCTCGGGACGTCCCGCTGGGCGGCCCGAGGGCGATGACGGTACGGCGCACGCTGCCGCAGCGGGCCCGGACGACGATCGGCGCCTGGTGCTTCGCCGACCACTACGGCCCCGACGACGTCGCCGACACCGGCGGCATGGACGTCGCACCCCATCCCCACATCGGCCTGCAGACGGTCAGCTGGCTGTTCAGCGGGGAGATCGAGCACCGGGACAGCATGGGCAACCACGCCTTCGTGCGACCCGGCGAGCTGAACCTCATGACGGGCGGCCACGGCATCAGCCACTCGGAGGTCTCCACCGCCCGCACCACGACCCTGCACGGCGTCCAGCTGTGGGTGGTGCTCCCCGAGGAACACCGGAACACCGGACGTGACTTCCAGCACCACGTCCCGGCCCCGGTCCGGGTCGGCGGGGCCGAGATCAGGGTGTTCCTGGGGGCACTGGCGGGGGACACCTCCCCGGTGCGCACCTTCACCCCGCTGCTCGGCGCCGAACTCCTCCTCGACCCGCACTCGACGACCGAACTCGCCGTCGACACCGGCTTCGAGCACGGCGTCCTCGTCGACCACGGGGACGTGCACGTCGCCGGGACGACCCTGCGCCCGGCGGAGCTGGGATACCTCGGCACGGGGAACGACACGCTGACGCTGACGAACGGGACGGACTCCGTCGCGCGGGTCATCCTGCTCGGGGGAACACCGTTCGAGGAACGGATCGTCATGTGGTGGAACTTCATCGGCCGGAGCCACGAGGACATCGTCGAGGCCAGGGAGGCGTGGCAGAACGCGTCCGACCGCTTCGGCGAGGTCGACGGCTACGACGGCGACCGCCTGCCCGCACCCGTACTTCCCAACATCCGCATCGCACCGCGCCGCAACCCGGCGCACCACTGAGAGGCCCACGATGACACAGCCCGCCGCCGCTCCGGTCGTCCAGCGAGTGGACTCCGAGCACCGCTACGAGATCCTGGTCGACGGCGTGACCGCCGGCCTCACCGAGTACCGCGACCGCGACGAACAGCGCGTCTTCTACCACACCGAGACGGGCGAGGCCTTCGCCGGACAGGGCCTGGCCTCGGCACTCGTGCGGCAGGCGCTGGACGACGTACGCGCCTCGGGGAAGCGCGTCGTGCCGGTCTGCCCCTACGTGGCGAAGTTCCTCAAGAAGCACGAGGAGTTCGCCGACATCACCGCCCCGGTGACCCCCGAGGTCCTGAAGTGGCTGAAGGGCGTGCTGGCGCACTGACCGCTCCCGCCGTCCCGGCCCACCCGCCCCGCACGGGCGGGGTCCGGCCGGGACGGCGCCCCGGGGAGCCCGCCGCGGCCGTACGGGACCGGCGGCACGGCGGCTACCGGTGCCCGGCACCGGTGAGGGCGGCCGCGACCGGGCGCCCCGGCACGGCCCCGTCGCCGTCGGTGCGCAGGCTGCGCCATTCACGGGGGGAGAGGCCGTAAGCGGCGCGAAAGGCCCGGCTGAAGTGGGCGGGGTTCACGAAACCCCACCGCTGGGCCACCGCGGACACGGTCGGGGCCGTCCGGCCGCGGCGGGCCAGCTCGCGTGCGCACTCCTCCAGACGACGTTGCTGGATCAGCCGCCCGACCGTCACCCCCTCGCCCTCGAAGACCCGGTGCAGATACCGGACGGAGATGTGCTGGGCCCTCGCGATGCTCTCCGGCGACAGGGCCGGATCACCCAGATGGCGATCGATGTGCTCACGGACGCGCCGTACGAGGTGGCCGCGGGCGGTGTCCGTGTCCGCGGGGGCCCGCAGCGTCCGCTCGGCCACCAGGGTGTCGAGCAGATCGACGACGCCGCCCGCCAGCTTGCCGCCGACGACCGGGGAGTACGAGCGCGCCGAGGTGGCCAGTGCGCTCAGGAAGGGCAGCAGTGCCGCACCGAAACCGTCGGCGGGCCCGACGACGGTGCCGGTGACCTGGCGGATGTCGGCGTCCGGCGCGCTCAGGGCCTGGTGGGGCACCTGGAAGACGTGGGCGGAGAACCGTTCGGGGTAGTCGAAGGAGTAGGGCCGCGTCGTGTCGTACACCACGAGGTCGCCCTCGCCCACCTCGGCCCGCCGGCCGTCCTGGAGGAGGGTCGCCGTGCCCGACACCTGGATGCCGACCGCCACGAGCGCCTCGGACGACCGCGCGATGAGCGCCGGCGTACGGCTGACCCGCTTCGCGTCGGCCTCCATGGTGGACACCCGCAGGCACCCGATGCGGTCGGTCGTGAGCCGTCCGGAGAACGGGCCGTCGCCCCGCGGCGCGACGGCCATCGGTACCAGCGCCTTCCCCACCGCGTCACTCCAATAGGCGACCTTGTCCCGGTCGGGAACGGACGCGGTCGTCATCACCGGACTCAACTGTTTCTCCCTCCACCCGTGCGGTACGGCGAAGCCGAGGGGACCGCACGGACAGCCGACACCTTCCGGGAGCGGGCCGCCGTGGCGTCCCGTTCCCCGGTGAGAAGCCAAGCAGCCGGTCACCCGGGGCTCCAGGCACAACACAGGCAGAAAGAAACAGCGTGACGGGCGCGGCCCGGCGCGGTGCGCCACCGGAACAGCGAGGTGCGCCGGAAGGGAAGAAGCGGTGCGCCGGAAGGAAAGAGGTGGTGCGCAGGAAGGAAAGAAGGGCGATGGCCGTCGTGCCAGGGTGGGTGTGCGCGGGCCGGAAGCACGGGGCCCACCCTGCCGATGCCTTCGGCGGGTGGGCCCCGTGGTTCTTCAAGAGGTGCCGGGGTCAGTCGCTCCCGGACCCGGGGGCGTCGAGGGAATCGAGCTGCTCCCGGGCCTCGGCGACGCGCTGGGGGTCGGCGTCGGAACCGAGGGAGAGACAGTGGGTGAAGGCTTCCCGGGCACGGTCCCGGTCCCCGGCGGCCAGCAGGGCCTTGCCCAGGTCCACCAGCGCGTGGCTCCCCGTGGCCGCGTTGCCGCTCTCGCGGCTGAGGTCGACGGCGATCCGCAGATGGGCCACGGCCTGCGCCCAGCGCCCCACGAGGCCGTGGGCGCGGCCCATGCGCGCGTTCGCGCTGGTCCGGGTGAAGTGGGCGATGTGCGGTGCCAGCCGGTCCTCGTTCTCGTCGAGGAAGTCGATCGTGCGGAGGGACGCGGCGATCGTCTCCTCGGGCCGGCCCGCGTCCAGCAGCGCGACAGCGGCACTGGCCATGGACTGGAGGGCGCCGTGGAGGTCGCCCGCGGCCTCGAACAGCGCGGCGGCCCGGCCGTTGTGATCGGCGGCCGAGGTGTGGTCGTGGACGATCCGGAAGGCCCAGGCGGTGTAGAGGTGGGCCCACGCCTGCTGGGCCGGGTCGCCGGCGCGCTCCGCGACGGCGAGCGCCCGGGCCGCGCGGGCGAGACTGTCGTGGGGGCGGCCCTCGCACAGGAGGAGGGCCCAGGCGTGGTAGTTGAGCTGGGTGGCCTCGAGGAGCGGATCGTCCAGGGCACGTGCGGAGCGGGCCGCGGTACGGAAGACCTCCGACCAGTGCCCCCAGAAGATCCACTGGTCGGAGAACCAGTGCATGGCCTCGGCCACCTCGACCACGGTGGCGTGCTCGCCCTCGGCGGCGGCATGACGCAGCGCGGCCAGCCAGTTGGCGCTCTCGTCCTGGATCCACTCGCGGGCCCGGTCCGCGTCGGACAGGTCCACGATGCCCTGCCACGAGGCCGGCGGAGCACCCCGGTCGGGCTCGAACCAGCCGCCGGCCACCACCGCGGTCTCCAGCAGCCAGCGGTGCATCGCCCCGCGGGCCCGTGCGGCGTCCTCGGCGGACTCCTCGGCCTCCAGGCGGGTACGGGCGTACAGCCGCAGCAGGTCGTGGAGGCGGTAGCGGTCCCGGTCCGTGCCCAGCAGGCCGGTCTCCACCAGCTCCTCTAGGGCGTCCTCGGCGTCGAACAGCGGCTGCCCGGTCAGCCGGGCGGCACAGGCGGCGCCGGTGTCGGGACCCGGGACCAGGGCGAGCAGCCGGAACACCCGGGCCGCCCCGGGGGTGAGCTGACGGTAGGACAGGTCGAAGGCGGCCGACACCCGCACGTCACCGGCCGCCAACGTGTCCAGGCGCCGTTCCTCGAGGGCGAGGCGGTCGGCGAGACGGCGCACGCTCCAGCCACTGCGGGTGGCCAGCCAGCTGCCCGCCACCCGCAGGGCCAGCGGCAGGTGCCCGCAGCGCCGGGCGACCTCGGCCAGTGCCACCGGATCGCTCCCCGCGCGCTCCGTACCCACCATGGCGGTCAGGAAGGCGGCGGCCTCCTCCCCGCTCAGCTCGCCCAGCGGCAGGCGGTGCACGCTCTCCAGCCCGGTGAGCATCCGCCGGCTGGTCACCACGACCATCCCCGCCCCGGTGCCGGGCAGCAGCGGACGGACCTGGGCCTCGTCCCGGGCGTTGTCCAGCACCAGCAGGTACCGGCGGTCGGCCAGCACCTGCCGGTACAGCCCGGGATGCCCCTGCGGCCCGGCCTTCGCAAGGTCCCGGTCGGCCACGCCCAGGGCCTTGAGCACCCCCAGCATCAACTCGGCCGGTTCGGGCGGGACATCGTCCATGCCGCGCAGGTCCACCATCAGCTGCCCGTCGGGGAACCGGTCCGCGAGCTGCCGGGCGGCGTGCAGGGCGAGCGTGGTCTTGCCCGTGCCCGGTGGACCGGACACCGCCGCCACCATCTGTCCGGAATCCGACGTTCCGGGTCCGGCCCGGTCGGCGAGTCCCGCCAGCCGTACCAACTCCCGCTCCCGGCCCACGAAGTCGTCGATGCCGCGCGGGAAGGCGCGCACCCCCAGCGGGCTGTACCCCGGCCTGCGTCCGGCCCGGGCGGCGGCCAGCAACCGCTCCCGGTCCTCCTCGCCCAGCCCCAGGCCGTCGGCGAGCGCGGCCACGGTCCGCCGCTGCGGAGCCGCCCGCCGGTTCCGTTCCAGATCGCCGATGCCCCGCACGCTCACCCCCGACGCCTCGGCCAGGCCCTCCAGCGTCAGCGATGCCCCCAGCCGCAACTCCCGCAGCAACGCCCCGAACACCGCGTCCCCATCGACCACCACGTCCCCTTGCTCCCCGCATTCGAACCGAACGGCCGAACGTAATCACGATCATCGCAGGTCAGCCATGGTATTGGCTCGGTGGGCGGAGTGCTTCGACCATCCCGGCGCCACCGCGCAGGGCGTCAGTGCTGCCGCCGCAACCAGGCGTCGAGAGCCGCGTAGTCGCCGTCGGCCAGACCGCGGCGGGGGTCGACCCGGTGGAGCAGGGCGCGGCCCGGATGGTGGGCGGCGACCCAGGACCGGTCGGTATCGGTGATCTCGTCGTCGACCCAGGCGAACGGGCGTCCCGCCGCGCGATCGACGAGGGTCCGGGTCTTCCAGTGCAGTCCGTCGCGCTCGTCCCGGGCATCGACATCGGACGGCTCCGGCCAGACCACCACGGCCAGCGGCGGCAGACCGAGCAGGGGAGCGACGCACTCGTTCGCGTCGCCCATCCACGTCGTGGCCCAGACGATCTCGCAGGGGAGCGCGGCCAACCGGGGGCCGTGCCCGGGATCGATCCTGGTCAGGAGCGGGTTCGCGGCGGCACCGAGGAGCGCGGGATCCACCGCGTGGGTCGGATGGTGGTGCGCCGGCGCACCGAACGGGATGAGCGGTCCGTCGACGTCGAGGAACAGCAGCGGACGCTGCGCGGGGTCAATCACGGCAGCACGACAGCGACCGGCCCCGGGCCCGGCGCCGCCTCCCGGACCCCGCCACCTGCGGGCGCTCTTGTCCCGGGGGCCATGATCGGTGAGCATCATCGGTATGCGCGGGGTCCATGACGACGAGCGGCTGGCGGGCGTCTACCAGAGCGGCAACGAGATGCCCGAGGAATCACTGAGGGACTGGACACGACTGATCGGCTCCTTCACGGACCGTCCGTCGCCCGCCGTGGTGGAGATCGGCGCGGGCACCGGCATGTTCTGCTCGGCGATGGCCCGTTGGCTGGACCCGTCGGTGGTGATCGGGATCGATGCCTCCCTGCCCATGCTCACCCGGGCCCGGAGCCTCGACCCGTACCCCGCGGTCCACTACCTGGCAGGCACCGCGGAAGCCGTCCCCACCGGCTCCGACCTGTTCGACCTGGCCCTGCTGTCCCGGGTGATCCACCATCTGCCCGACCGCGTCGGGGCGGCGCGTGAACTGGCCCGTGTCCTGCGGCCCGGCGGAACGGTCGTCGTCCGGACGACGTTCCGGGAACGGCTGGACGCGCTGGTCTACGACTACTGGCCGCGCCTGCGCGAGTCGGACGAACAGCGCTTTCCGTCCAGGGCCGAGGTACTCGACGACTTTGCCGCGGCGGGCTTCGCGGTCCGGACCGTCATCTCCTTCGCCCGCCCCGTCACCGCCGGCCTGCGCGACTACCACGCCCGCATGACGTCCCGGCCCCAGTCGAAGTTCACCCGGCTCACCGCCGAGGAGTTCGAGGACGGGCTGCGGCGTCTGGCGGCCGACGCCCGCAACGAGCCGGCGACGCGCCCGGTTCCCGTGACGGAGCGGTACGACGTGGCCGTGCTGTCCCTCCCCTGAGCGGCGGCTTGCCCCCGGGGACGGTGCCGCCGGTACGGGAGGGGACGGGGAATGCGATGATGGCGGCTCCGACGATCCCGAGGGGCGATCCCGCGTGCACACGCCCGCCGATCATCTCGAACTGGCGCGTACCGAGAACGACGGCCGGGTCCTGCACCGGCTCGTGCGAAGCCCGTACCCCTTCGTATGGCAGGCGTTGGCGGCCAACCCCCACACCCCGCCCGCGGCCCTCCTGGAGCTGAGCGCGGCCCGGGACAGCGCCTGGAACGACAACCGGCTCCTGCGGCTGCTGGCGGAACACCCCCGCGCGGACCGCACCGTGCTGCGAGCGGTCCTCGACGCCACGGCGGCCGTGCTCGCGGAGGGCGAGCGGCCCTACGCCGCCGTGCTCGCCCTGGCGGGGCGCGAAGAGCTGGAGGCGGGCGAGGTGGAACGGCTCGGAACCCTTCGCGGCGCCTCGGCCCGGCTGCGCGGCCTGCTCGCCCGGCGGCTGGACTCCCGTGCCCCGGACCGCGCGTGATCCTCCGCGGGGGCGGACGCCGTCATGCCTCCAGCAGCCGTGCGGCACGCCGCTCGTCGAGGCCGCCGCGCCAGCCCGCCAGCGGCAGGGTGATGTCCGAACGCGGTGCGCCGCGCAGCGTGCGGGACGCGGCGTGCCGCTCGGCGGTGGGGACGAACCGGTCCCACATCGGCGGCAGGACCGGGCAGGGAAGCACCCCGGTCTCGGCGAGTCCGATGAGGATGCCGTAGCGCTGGTACTTGTCGGTGCCGGGCACGATCCTCGCCCGGGCGACCGCCTTCTCCAGTTCGCCCGGGCGCGTACCCGCCGGTACCGAGCGGATCACGTCGAGCAGCGCGCGCAGCCGTTCGCGGTCCTCCTCCTGCGGTCGGGGCAGCCCCTGCGCCACCGCGGCCTCCAGGTCCGGCAGGTAATGCTCCGGGATCTCGTTCCACGCCCAGCCGAGCGCGAGGCGCAACAGCTGCTCGGTGACGTCGACCTCGGCCTCCGGGCCCAGGCCGCAGTCGGGAACCCCGTCCCCGTCCCGCGGAGCGGTGCCGAGGAACCGTGCCCAGCCGTGGGAGATCACCGTCTGCCGGCCGCGCGGGGCGCTGCCCAGCCCGGCGACGAACGCCGCGAGCACCGCGTCCTCGTGCAGCGCGGCGGCCGCGGCGACGGCGCGTTCGACGATCTCGGACGCGCTCCACCGCTCGGGCTCGCGCACCGGCCACCCCGCGCGACGGGCCGCGGCGGCGTCCGAGGGGTCGCCGGACGGTTCGGCTCCCTTGACCGTCCCGGTCCGGGTGAAGCGGTACCCGTAGCAGCGCATCAGCGGCTCCAGGTCGTCCTCGCCCGGAATCCGGCGCGGGGCGGGGCCCGGGGGAGTGGAGCCGCCGGTCATGAGAGCGCCTCCCAGGACCAGGCCGCGATGCCCACGCGGTTGCGCACCTTCAACTTGGCCTGGATGTTGGCGATGTGGGTCTTCGCCGTGCCGGGGGAGATGAACAGGCGCGCGCCTATCTCGGCGTTCGTCAGGCCCTCCGCGACGAGGCGGGTGATCTCCTCCTCGCGGGGGGTGAGGGGCGAGGGTTCGCGCGGTGCCGGAGGAACGGGAGCCGCCACGGACCGGAGGAGGCGGACCGTGATCTGGGGGCTGATGAGGACGTCGCCGGCCATGGCGGCCCGCACCCCCTCGATCAGCAGGCCGGGGCCCGAGCGCTTGAGGAGGAAGCCGCAGGCGCCGTCCCGCAGGGCCGTACGGACGTAGTCGTCGTGGTCGAAAGTGGTCACCACGAGGACGCGGAGCGGGTCGGGCACGCCCGGGCCCGCCAGCCGCCGGGTCACCTCCAGGCCGTCGAGGACCGGCATGCGGATGTCCGCGACGACCAGGTCGGGGCGGAGCTCGCGGGCCAACTCGACGGCTGCGCCACCGTCGGCCGCCTCGCCCACGACCGTCATGTCCGGCTGGGAGTCGAGGATCAGCCGGAATCCGCCGCGGATGTCCTCCTGGTCGTCGGCCAGGAGGATGCGGGTGGGCGCGGACGCGCCCGTCGGGGGAATGGTCACTTCGGTTCCTTCGCAGGGGTCGTGCGGGTCGTTCGCAGCGGCAGGACCACCACGAGGCGCCAGCCGTCCTTCTCGTACGGGCCCGCGGTGAGTGTGCCGCCCAGCGCCTCGGCGCGTTCGGCGAGCGCGGGGAGGCCGCGCCCGCCGCCGCCCCGGCGCAGCGGATCGCTGCGGGGGCCGGGAGACGTGCGCGACGCCTCGTTGGTCACGTGCAGTTCCACGCCCCCGGGGACGGGGACGAAGCGGACTTCCGCGCGGGGAGCCCGGGGAGCGTGCCTGCGGACGTTCGTGAGCGCCTCGACCACGATGCGGTACGCCACCGCGCTCGCCTCCCGCGCGTGGGTGAAGGACTCCAGAACGTCCGGTGGCAGGAGGAGCCGGGTCGTGGTGCCGCTCGATTCCGTGAAGTCGCTCACCAGGGCGGCGAGTTGGGGAACCCCCGGCGGCTGGGGCGATGCGTCCGGCACCTCCTCCTCGTCCAGCATGCGTATCGTCCGGTCCATCGTCTCCAGGGCGTTCAGGCCCGCCTTCTCGATCCGCTCCAGGGCCAGGACCGCCTGGCTCGGATCGGCCGCCGCCACGAAGCGGGCCGCCTGGGCCTGCACGACGATGCCGCTGACGTCGTGCGCCACGAAGTCGTGCAGATCGCGCGAGAGTTGGAGCCGCTGGGCGCGCCGCGCCTCCCCGACCGCGGCGCGCCGGCGCAGGTCCATGCGGCGCGGATAGGCCCCGATCGCCGCCGCGCCGAGCGCGGGGAGCAACCAGAACGCCGCCGCGCCCGTACGTTCCAGGAAACCGCCGTCGATCAGCGGCGCGGGCCAGACGGCCACCGCGAGGACCGCGAGGGGGACCGCCACGCGCAGCTCCCGCACGGGCGACCAGCGCGTCACCGCCGCGATGAGGAGCAGCAGCAGGGCGGCCTCCGGGAGCTTCCAGAAGGAACCGGGGCCCGTGGTGGCGGTCGCGGTGGTCGTCAGGGACAGCAGGGCGCAGACCGCCGTGGGGCGGGCCAGGCCGGAGGGCCGACGGCGGATCAGGGCCCGGGCGACGGTCGCCGCCGCCGCGAGCGCCGGAAGGCCGCCGAGTATCACGCTTGTCATGGCCGGTGTCGTTT
This sequence comes from Streptomyces sp. sk2.1, assembly GCF_008120935.1. Classification (GTDB taxonomy): domain Bacteria; phylum Actinomycetota; class Actinomycetes; order Streptomycetales; family Streptomycetaceae; genus Streptomyces. The sequence continues at coordinate 23,105 of NZ_RDBO01000052.1, read as the reverse complement.
CCCCCGTGGTCGTTCCGTCCGTCGGTGAGGGCGGGGCCGTCCGGTGCGGGCCCGCCCCGCCGTCGCGCTCATCGGCCCCGGCGCCTTTGCGCAACCCCCGCCGACGAGAGGGGCGCTCACCCGAAGGACGCTACCCGGCGGCCGTCGCGAGGACGTGCCCGGGTCCGTTCCGGTGCCGCGGGCTCCGCGCGGTCACACGCTCATGCCGTAGCCCAGTTCCTCGGCGGCGACGCACCAGAAGGAGTTCTCGTCGGCGACGGCGTCGGCGTCGAGCGCCTCGAACCGTTCCAGCAGCGCGTCGGTGAGCGCGTCGGCGGCCTCCTCGGCCAGGTCCACGGCCTCGTCGTCGTCGACCTCCTCGCCGGGTCCCCCGTACGCGGCGGCCTCGTCGGCGGCCTCCTCGTAGGCGCGGTTGAAGGCGACGAACGCCGCCGCCCCGGAGTTCACCAGGTGGGGATCGGCGCCCTCGGGCAAGCTCCACAGCGACCCGTCGTCGCGGCGCAGGCCGAGCGCGCCCGCTCCCGGATCGACCGCGACCAGGGCGTACCGCGCACCGTCGACCGTGCGTTCCGCGAAAGGAGGTTCCTGCCAGGCGCCGGGGTGGGGAAAGCGGGTGCATCCGGCCAGGAGCGAGGCGAGTTCGGTGTCGTTCATGCCGAGAACCTAGCCCGTGCCACCGACACCCGGCCCGCCCGGCGAACCTCCGCGGGCCCGGCGCCGACGGGCGCTTCAGGAACGGGGCGACCGGGCCGGGGCGCCGTCGGCGCCCGCGCGACCGTCGGCGACCGGTGCCTTCGGCTCCCTCTGCCGGATCAGCAGCACGGCGGGGAGCAGGACCAGGACCATCGGCGTCGGCTCGACGACGACGGCGCCGACGACGCTCCACGCGGCCAGGCCCCAGCCGATGGCCGGCGGTACGCGCACGCCCTGCCGGCCGAGGTGCGAGATGAGCAGGCCGAGCAGCAGCAGCGGTACGGCGAAGCTTCCGAGCGAGATCCAGAACGCGCCGGCCGCGCCGCTCGGCTCGACGAACTCCTCGCGCGGCAGGCCCCACAGATCACCGCCGAACCAGGCCCCCAGATGCCCGGTGTTCTGCGCACCGAGGGCGAGGAGGTGCAGGGCGCCCAGAAAGGTCAGGACGCGTCCCGCGCGCACGGCTGTGTTCCTCATGACGACCCCCGCAGAGTTTTCGAAACCATCAGTTCCGGAACTAGGGTTACCGTAATATGACGGTCATGGCAACCACGGGACGACCACGGGACGCGCGGGTGGACGCGGCGATCCTCGACGCCACGCGCGAGCTCCTCGCCCGGGACGGCTACGCCGGGCTGACGATGGACGCGGTGGCCGTGCGGGCGGGGATCGGCAAGGCGGCGATCTACCGGCGCCACGCGAGCAAGCAGGAGATGGTGTTCGCCGCGGCGATCTACGGACCGGAGCTGCCGGTCCGGCCCGACACGGGGAGCCTCGCCGGGGACCTCACGGCGCTCGTCCGGGAGATCGTCGGCCATCTGACCAGTCCCGCGGCCTCCGCCGCGGTGCTCGGTCTCCTGGCGGACCTGGGGCCCGACAGCGACCTGGGAGCCCGCTTCCGGGAGCGGTTCGTCAGCCGTGAACTCGTCGACGTCGAGAGCCTGCTCGACCGCGCGGTCGCCCGGGGCGAACTGCCGCCCCCGCCGTCCCGCCCGGACGCCTCGATCGTCCACGCCCTGGCGACCGGCCCGGTCTTCGCCCTGCTGTACCTCCAGCACGCCCCGCCGGACGGGCTGCCCGAGCGGCTGGGACCGATGGTCGCGGCAGCCCTCGCCGCAACCCGGTCGCCGTCCGACTCCCCGGACGCGTCCGGCGGCTGATCCGGTGCCGGCCCGGCGGGTCGGTGCCGGGTCCGCCCGGCCACGTCCCGACGGGGCCGTACCGCACCGACGTCCTGGTATACCATCTGCCGAATGCTGGATGGACGGACCAACGATGCGCGAGGCCGCGCCGACGGCGCCCCGTCGGTCTGGCGGGCGCCGGGCATGCCGGCCCTGCTCGGTTCGACCGCGCTCGGTTTCGCGGGCGTCGCCCTGCTGATGCCGGTCGCTCCGCTCCGGGTGCTCGACGGCGGCGCCGACGAACTGGGCGCGGGCGCGGTCAACGCCGTGATGATGCTCTGCACGGTGATCGCCCAACTGCTCGTGGGGAGAACGCTCGGACGCCTCGGCTGGCGCCGGACGCTCATGCTCGGGGCGTGCCTGCTCGGGGCCCCCGCGCCGGTGCACCTCCTCACCGACGACGTGTGGGCGGTGACGGCGCTCGCGGCGGTGCGCGGCCTCGGCTTCGGGATCATCACCGTCTGCGGAGCCATGGGAGTCGCCGTGCTCGTCGAGCCCGCGCGCCGCGGCCGCGCGATCGGGGCCTACGGACTGGCGATCGCCGCCCCGCAGTTCCTGCTCGTCCCCGTCGCCCCCTGGCTCGCCGAACGGGCCGGGTACTGGCCGGTGTTCACGCTCGCCGCCGTCCCCCTGCTCGCGATCCCGCTCGCCCCGCCCGTGGCCCGCGCCCTGCGCGCCTTCGACCGGCCCGCCGAAGACTCCGTCCGGTCCGCCGGGCGGCGCGACACCGCCGCACTCCGCCGCGCCCTGACCGGGCCGATCGCCGCGCTGCTCGCGATCACCTCGGCCGGCGGCGCCGTGCTCACGTTCACACCGGGCCTGGACCCCGACCCGACCACGGTGTACCTGGCGCTCCTGGTGTTCACCGGGACCTCGGCGCTGTGCCGTTGGGCCTTCGGGGGCTTCGCGGACCGCAGGGGCGCCGCCCCGGCGATCCCACCGCTCCTCCTCCTCGGCGCCGCCGGACTCGCCGCCATCGGCGCGGGGGTGGCCGACGGCCCCGGCCCGACCGGCAGGACCCTGCTGATCGGCGGCATGCTCGTCGTGGGCGTCGCGTACGGCGGCCTGCAGAACCTGACCCTCGTGCACGCCTTCGCCGCCGCGGGGGAGGAGGAGCGACCGGCCGTCGGCACGGCGTGGAACGTCGGCTTCGACGCGGGTACGGGGCTCGGCGCCCTCGCGGCCGGCGCGGTCGCCGCCGCCTCCTCCTACACGGTCGCGTACGCCGTCCTCGCCCTGGTCACCGCGCTCGTGGGCATCGCCTGGGCGATCCCCCGCCGCCGTACCGGCACCGGCCGGACCGGAACGCGTTCTAGCGCAGGCGGAACACCGGGCCCCGGGGAGTGAAGGGGAGCGGGGCGCCCTCGGGGACGAGATAGGCGTGTTCGGTACGGACGCGGAGCACGTCGCAGGCGCCGTCCGTGATGATGAGGACGGGCGCCGTCGGCGGGAAGTCCTCCGCGCGCCGCAGCAGGTCGATCCCCGGCTGGAGGACGGTTCCGCCGCGTCCGCGGACCCGGACCCGGCCGGCGATCTCCGACGGCGGGAGATAACCCGCGTCGTACGCTGCGGCGTCGCAGAACACCACCCGGGCGGCCGGGACGTCGCGGGCCTCGGCGTAGGAGGCGATGGCACCGAGCGCCTTGCCGAGCAGGCGCGCGTTCATGGAGCCGGAGGTGTCCAGGACGACGCCGAAGGTGCAGCGGGCGACCTCCTCGGGAGGGAAGTACCGCCCGGCCCGCGGGATGTCGGGAGTGGACGCCTGCCGGCGGGCGGGCCGCGCGTAGCTGCGCACGGGTTCCGGCCGGGGGACGAACTCGTCGAACCAGCGGGCCAGCCTGGCGTCCCACGGCACCGGGGGATGGGTCAGCGCCCGGATCTCCTGGACGAGTCCGGCGGGCAGCAGCCCCCGTTCGCCGGCGGAGTGCAGATCGAGCCCCTGGGACAGGCCCCGCCGGTAGAACTCGTCGAGATCGACCCAGTCGCGGCAGGAGCCGTCGAGCGGTTCGCCGAGGACGTCGCCGACCCCCTTGCCCCGCAAGGTCGCCAACCGCCGCATGCGGCGCGTGTCGGTGACGATCCGGTCGTACACCTCCTCCGTCGACAGCCCCCTCAACTCCGGGTCGTGCAGCAGACCTTCGGGCATGGTGCCGACGTCCATCTCGACGAGCCAGCCGTTGATCACGTAATCGGCGGCGACGTTGAAGAGATACGGGTCGCGGCCCCCGCACCGGTCGCCGTGGCGCAGGGCGGCGTGCAGCATCTCGTGCGCGAGGACGAACCGCCATTCCTCGTCGTCGTACCGGCGCAGCGGGTTGACGTAGATCTCCCCGAGCGAGGCGTCCACGGCGGCGACCGCGATGCCGTGGGCACGGGCGAGTTCGGCGTCGGCGACGACCTTCATGCCCGCCGCGATGCCGCCGAGCAGCGGATAGGAGGAGATGAACCAGCTGAACGCCCGGTCCCAGGGCCGCGCGGGCAGCCGTTCGCCGGTGAGCGTGTCGCGCCGGCCGCCCGCGACGTCCATGGCGGCGGACATGGTGCGGGTCAGGGCGTGGGCGAAGGCGAGCTGCCAGTCCGGCTCGGTGTGCCATCGCGACCACGGCACGAGGACCTGGTCGGACGAGTCCCCTCCTGTACCGCAGTGCTCGTACGCGGCGGGAATGCCGTCGCGGCGCCACCGGGCGGCGATCTGTTCCTCGTCGCCGTCGGGATAGGAGTCCGGCAGGTGGTCGGGGGTGCGGCCGACGGGAAAGGTGAGCAGGAAGCGGTTGACGACGACGCAGCGGGCGGCGAGGTCGAACCGGTCGGGCTGCGGGCGGAGCTTCTTGTCCGCGGGGACGTGACCGAAGCCGAGATGGACGACGCTGTGGGCGACGGCCCAGGCCCACTCGGCCGGCTCGGCACGGCGGTCGGGGTGGGCATGGATCCTGCCGTTGGAGTCGACGCGGGTCAGGCCGTGGCGCGGACCCAGGTCGCAGTCGCGGCTGCGGCAGACGTCGGCCTCCAGCGAGGCGAGGGCCGGGTTGCGCCGGACGATGGCCATGCCGGCGAGGAACGCCTCGGTCGCCGCGTCGTTGCGGGCCTTCTTCCCGTGCGACGCACGGCTCACCGGCGGGCCTCGACCAGGCGCGGCATGTCGCGGGCGGCCTCGACGAGGAACCAGGCGGGCAGCACGGGCTGTCCGTCCTCGTCGTCCCGGATCACGGTCTGGGCGACCTCGACGGAGATCTCGGCGAGCTGGACGAGCAGCGACTTGGCCCGGTGGGCCGTCTGCCGCAGCACGGGCGAGATCTGCTCCTTGGCGGCGGGCAGCTCCTTGACCAGCCGGCCCCGGAACGCGTCGGCCAGGTAGTAGAGCAGGTCGCGGTCCTCGATCCGGCGGGGCCAGGACGCGTCGCCCTTGATGATCGCGTCGATGCCGTGGGCGTGCCGCACGATCTTGACGTAGCCGCAGAACGCGACGGCGTGCGCCGGAGTGAGCGTGCCGTGCGCGACGACCTTGAGCGTCTCCTCGTCCAGCGTCGGCCCGAAGGAGTGCAGGGCGTCGGAGAGCATGTGCCAGGAACGCGGGGTGGAGAACGGCTCCTCGGTCTTGGGCGGCTGCGACCAGAGGTGGTCGGGCCGGTCGGTGAGGTGGTCGACGACCCACGGGTGGATGCCGTTCTCACCCGCCCACACGAGCCAGTCCGTGGCGGAGGCGCGCAGATGGACATGGGTGAGGCGGTTCACCAGCGCGGAGGCGATCGGCCGGGCCAGCGCGTTGTCGGTCGCGCGGTTCCCGGCGCCGATGACGATCGACCCGGCCGGAAGCTCGTACGAACCGATGCGCCGGTCGAGGATCAGGGAGTAGAACGCCTTCTGCACATCGGGCGTCGCGGCGTTCAGTTCGTCGAGGAAGAGGCAGTACGGCTCGTCTCTCGCGATGGCCTCGGGCGGGCAGAACACGGACCTGCCGTCACGGATCTGCGGCACCCCGATGAGGTCCTCGGGCGCCAGCTGCGTACCGAGCAGACTGACGCATTCGAGTCCCAGCGACTCGGCGAAGTTCCGGACCAGCGACGACTTGCCGATTCCGGGAGCACCCCACAGGAAGACGGGGCGCACGGTGGCGAGGCCGAGCAGCAGTTCGGGGACACGGGCGGGCGTGACGGTGACGGCTGCCTGCAAACTGAACACTCCCGGGGCGGGCATGGCCCGGTGCGTCCGGACCGTTCGACGTACTCGCACAGTGTGGGCGCCGCGAGCCGGACGACGCATCCGAATAACCGTCCCACCCGCGTTCCGGCGGTACGCCGGGCGGCCGCCCCGGCACCCGAACGGCCCGAACCGCCGCCCGAACGGGCCCGGATCGCCGTTCGCGCGTACCGGGCGGGTCCGTGGGGCGGGCGGGCGGCGCGGGGCCGCCGGACGCGGGCCGGCCGGTCCTTTGACGCGATGCCCGGCCCGGCCGCCGACCCTACGGTGGTGGCATGGCGGTGGTGATCAGCGGATGGCGGCGACGGGACCGGGGCCGCAACGGCGCGCTGGACGTGCTGGGCGTGACGGTGCTGTTCGTGCTGTCGGTCGTGGCCGCGTCCATCGTCCCGCACGAGCGCCATTTCTCCCTGCGCTGGTCCGCCGTCGTGCTCGCGGGAGTGGGCTGCTCGGCACTGCTGTGGCGGTACCGTCACCCGGTCGGCGTACTTGCCGTCGCGGTCGGCTGCGGAGTGGCCTTCCAGGTGCTCGGCTTCCGCGAGAGCCCACTGGTTATCAACTCCGTCCTGGTGTCGGTCTACACCGTCGGCGTGCTCACCGACCGGCGCGTCACCTGGACCGCGGCGTCGGTCTCGGCCGCCGTCCTGGTGGGCGCGGCCGTGCTCTGCGACCCCCACTCGTGGCTGGCCCCCGACAACGCGGCGATGCTGGCGTGGACCGCCCTGCCGGCGGCCGTCGGGGACGGCGTGCGCTCGCGCCGCGCCTACGTCGCGGCGGTGGAGGAACGGGCGGAACACGCGGAGCGGACGCGCGAGCAGGAGGCACAGCAGCGGGTGGCGGCCGAACGGGTACGGATCGCCCGCGAACTGCACGACATCGTCGCCCACCACATCGCCCTGATCAACGCCCAGGCCGGGGTCGCCGCCCACCTGGTGGAACGGCACCCGGAACGGATCCTGGCCGCGCTGGAGGACATCCGGGACACCAGCCGCTCGGCCCTGGACGAATTACGGGTGACCGTGGGGCTGCTGCGGCAGTCCGGCGATCCGGTGGCGCCGCGCGATCCGATGCCGGGCCTCGCCCGGGTGCCGGAGCTCCTGGCCTCGTTCGAGTACGCCGGTCTGTCCGTGAGCCACACCCGGCTGGGCACCGCGGAACCACTGGCCCCGGCCATCGACCTGGCCGCGTACCGCATCGTGCAGGAGGCCCTGACCAACGTGCACAAGCACGCCGGGGCCGACCACGCCCGGCTGTTCCTGCACTACCACCCCGAACGGCTGACGATCACCGTCGAGGACGACGGACGCGGCGGACGGCACGCCCGACCCGGGACGGGGCACGGGCTGATCGGGATGCGCGAAAGGGCCTCCACGGTCGGCGGCCGGCTGTACGCGGGAGCACGTCCGGAGGGCGGCTTCACCGTGACGGCCGAACTGCCCCTGCGCCCCGGCCTGGCCATGGGCGAACCACCGAGGAGGGACGGGCATGACGATCCGCGTACTGCTTGCCGATGACCAGGCCCTGCTGCGGGGCACCTTCAGGATGCTGTTCGACTCCACGGACGACATGGAGACGGTGGGGGAGGCGGCCGACGGGCGCGAAGCGCTGGAACTGGCCCGCGAGCAGCACCCCGACGTGGTCCTGATGGACATCCGGATGCCGGGGATGGACGGTCTGGACGCCACCCGGCACATCAGCGAGTCCGGGGACCTCGCCGGGGTGAGGGTGCTCGTCCTGACCACCTTCGAGGACGACGAGCACGTCGCCGAGGCCCTGCGCGCCGGGGCGAGCGGATTCCTGGGCAAGGGGGCCCGGCCCGATGAGCTCCTGGACGCGGTACGCACCGTCGCGGCCGGTGAGGCACTGCTGTCCCCGTCGGCGACCCGGGTGCTGATCGAACGCTTCCTCTCGCAGCCGGAACCGTGCCCGGCGGGCGTGCACGAGCGGCTGGAGTGCCTGACGCCGAGGGAACACGACGTGGTGGGGCTGGTGGCGCTCGGACTGTCGAACGACGAGATCGCGGAGCGGCTGGTCGTCAGCCCGCTGACCGCCAAGACCCACGTCAACCGGGCCATGACCAAGCTGGCGGCCCGCGACCGGGCCCAGCTCGTCGTCATCGCCTACCAGTGCGGCCTGGTCAGCCCGGCGGCCGAGCCGGGGCCGTCGCGGACCCCCGTGTAGCCGCCGGGTCGCAGGGGGCGGGAGCGGATACCGCAGCCGTGGTAGCCGGAAAACGCTGCGGAGGGACGACGTGCGAGGGGCCGTGCCGGGGAAAACTGATGTCGAACCCCCGAAAGCGCCCGGTGGGAGGAACGGCGCCGCACATGGACCCGTAAGGCCCCGCCCCACCGGCACGGCGCCCCGCGACCGGCCCCGCAGCACAGGAAGGACCCGCCCCATGCTCACCGCGACCACGCAGCGCAGCACGACCGGTGCACGACCGGCCGACGACCACGCCCGCACGTCCCCCGCAGCCGAGGAGGCGGTCACGATGGGAACCCACCTGACGACGCAACCCGCCCACCGCCCCCGACACCCTCGCCCCACGCCGTCCCGTCCGCATCCGACGAGAACGCCCTGCACCGCCCGTCCCCCGACAACCCCTGCTGACGCGAGAACTCCACGAACATCCCCGGCGACGCCATCACCGTCGCCCCACCCGCAAGAGCAAGCCCGCACTCACCACTGCGCAACGACTGCGCCGCCAGATGCAACGCCACCAACGACGCCGAACACGCCGTGTCCACCGTCACCGCCGGACCCTCAAGACCCAACGCATAAGCAACCCGACCCGACGCCACACTCGCCGTCGTCCCCGTCAGGAGATAGCCTCCGGCGTCCTTCGCGGGTTCGTGGAGGCGGGGCCCGTACTCCTGGGTCATCGCCCCGACGAACACACCCGTACGGCTGCCCTTGAGGGTGCGGGGAACGATGCCTGCGGTCTCAAGGGATTCCCAGGCCGTTTCCAGCAGCAGCCGCTGCTGGGGGTCCATCGCCTGGGCCTCGCGCGGGCTGATCCCGAAGAACTCGGCGTCGAAGGTGTCGGCGTCGTACACGAAACCGCCGTGCCGGGTGTACGTCGTGTCGGGGGTGCCGCGCTCGGGGTCGTAGAGCGCGTCGAGGTCCCAGCCCCGGCCGTCGGGCAGCGGGCCGATGGCGTCGATGCCGGAGGCGACCAGCTGCCACAGGTCCTCCGGCGAGGTCACGCCGCCCGGGTAGCGGCAGGCCATGCCCACGACGGCCAGGGGCTCGTCGTGGGCGGCGGTCGCAGCCGTGGGAAGGTCGGCCGGGCCGGCGGTCCCGAGCAGCGCCGCCACGATGTGACCGGCCAGCACCTCGGGGGTGGGGTGGTCGTAGACGAGGGAGGACGGCAGGGCGATGCCGAGGTCGGCGGCCAGCCGGCTGCGCAGCTCCACCGACGTCAGCGAGTTGTAGCCCAACTCCTTGAACGGGAGCGCCCGATCGACCTCGTCCTCGGTGTCGTACTCCAGGATCTCGGCGGTGTGACGGCGGATCAGGTCGGCGATCAGCGTGATGCGCTGCCCGTCGGTCAGCCCACGCAGCTGTCCGACCCAGCTCTCGCCGTCCTCCTCGGATTCCACGGACTCGGCGTCGGTCGGGGCGTCGGTGACGGTGCCGGTGCCGGTGCCGGTGGTCGGGGCTGTGAGGTCGGGGACGTCGATCCAGTACCGCTTGCGCTGGAAGGCATAGGTCGGCAGGGCGATCCGCCGACCGGCGCCCAGCAGCGGGGCCCAGTCGGTCTCGGCACCGGAGGCAAACGCCACGGCCAGAGCACGCGGCATCGTCCGGGTCTCGTCCTTCCCCTTCTGGAGCACACACGCCGCCGCCACGGCGGCGCCCTGACCATCCAGGGCGTCAAGGGTGTCACGGACCATGGAGGTCAGGACCGGGTCCGGGCCCAGCTCCAGGTAGGTGGTGATGCCACGGGTACGGAGGGTGGTGATGCCGTCGTGGAAACGGACCGCCGCCCGGATGTGCCGTGCCCAGTAGGCGGGGGTGGTCAGCTCCCCCTCACCGGCCGTCTCGCCGGTGATGTTCGAGACCACGGCCAGGGACGGTTCGTGGAAGACGACCCCGGCCAGGGCCTGCTCGAACGCTTCGGCGGCCGTGTCCATGTGCGAGGAATGAAAGGCGTGGGAGACGGTCAGGCGCTTGGTGCGGGTGTCCTGTTCGCGGAAGTGGTCGGCGATCTCGGTCACGGCGTCGGTGTCGCCGGAGACCACCACGGCGGCGGGCCCGTTGACCGCCGCCACCGACACCCGCCCCTCATACGCGGCCAGGTGCTCGGTGACCTCGCTCTCGGGGGCGGCGATCGCGACCATCGCACCACCCGAACGGGCCGCCTGCATCAGCCCACCGCGCGCCGCGACCAGGACACAGGCGTCCTCCAGGGAGAACACCCCCGCCGCCCAGGCCGCCGTGATCTCGCCCACCGAGTGCCCCATCACCGCATCCGGACGCACCCCCAGCCAGGACACCAGGGCGAACAGGGCCGACTCCACCGCGAACAGACCGGCCTGCGTGAACACCGTCTCGTCCAGCAYCRTCGCGGCCTCACCGCCCGGCTCCGCGAACACCACATCCCGCAACGACCGGACCGAGCCCACACGAAGCTCCGGAGCCAGCTCCCGGTCCAGGAAGACACACGCCGCGTCGAACGCCTCCGCGAACACCGGATACGTCTCATAGAGCTCGCGCCCCATCCCGGTGCGCTGGCTGCCCTGACCGGAGAACAGCAGGGCCACACCACCAGCCCCGGCCGCCTTCCCRCGCACCACGTCCCCGGCAGACCTGCCCTCGGCCAGGGCCCGCAGCCCGGTCAGCAGCTCGTCACGGTCACCGCCCAGGACCACCGCCCGGTGCTCGAACACCGTGCGCGCCGTGGCCAGCGAGAACCCCACATCCACGGATTCACTCTCCGGCCGCCCCGTGACAAACCCGGCAAGATTCTCCGCCTGCTCCCGCAACGCACCCGCCGACCTGGCCGACAACACCCACGGCACCACACCCGACACCGGCCCCGAAAACGGCTCCAGGGACACCGGCACCGGCACCGGCACCGGCTTCGGCTCCGGGGATGCCTCCGCCGCCCCGGGCGCGGCCGTCAGCACCAGATGGCAGTTCGTACCGCCCATCCCGAACGACGACACCCCCACCACCGGCACCCGACCACCACGACCACCACCGTCGTCGTTGTCCGGCCACTCCCCCAGCTCCGTCTGCACCCGCAGATTCAGCCCCTCCAGATCGATCCCCGGATTCGGCGAAACGAAGTTCAGACTCGCCGGCAACCGCCGGTACCGCACCGCCAACGCCGCCTTGACCAGACCGACAACCCCCGCAGCACCCTCCAGATGCCCCACATTCGTCTTCGCCGACCCCACCCGCAACACACCGGAACGACCCTCCGCCCGCCCCAGCACACGACCCAGCGCAGCCGCCTCCACCGGATCACCCACCCGGGTACCCGTACCGTGCAACTCCACGTAATCCACATCAGCCGGGGACACGCCGGCCTGCTCGTACGCCAGTCGCAGGACCTCTTCCTGGCCGTCGGCGCTCGGTGCGGTCAGCCCTTCTCCGCCGCCGTCGTTGGTGACCGCGCCGCCCGCGATCACACACACCACGTCGTCCCCGTCCGCGACCGCGTCCACCAGCCGCTTCAGCACGACGAGGCCGCCGCCCTCACCCCGCACATAACCATTCGCCCGCTCGTCGAACACATACGCCCGACCGTCCGGCGAAAGCCCACCGAACTTCGACACCACCACCGACGACTCCGGCACAAGGATCAGGTTCACACCACCCGCCAGTGCCCAGGTCACCTCGCCGCGGGCCAGCGCCTGGCATGCCTGGTGGATCGCCACCAGGGAGGACGACTGGCCCGAGTCCACCACCAGCGAGGGACCCGTCAGGCCCAGCAGATACGACACCCGGTTGGCGATCACACTCCGGGCCAGACCCGTCGAGGTGAACGCCCCGATCCCCTCCATGCCGGCACGCCGCGACAGCATCGCGTAATCGTCGGCCATCGCTCCCACGAACACACCGGCCCGGCTGCCCCGCAGTCGGCCGGGTACCGCCCCGGCGTTCTCCAGCGCCTCCCAGGCCAGTTCGAGCACCAGTCGTTGCTGCGGGTCCATCGCCGTCGCCTCGCGCGGCGAGATCCCGAAGAAACGCGCGTCGAACCCGTCGACCCGATCCAGGAATCCGGCACGCCGCGCCACCGTCCTCCCGGCCGCCGACGGGTCCACGTCATGGAACGCCGCCACGTCCCAGCGGTCGGCCGGTACCTCACCGATCGCGTCCGTGCCCTGGACGAGCAGGTTCCAGAACGACTCGGGGCCGTCCACTCCTCCCGGCAGGCGGCACGACATACCGACCACGGCGATGGCGTTGTCCCCGTACGACTGGTTCGACATGAAAGGCAGCCTCATTCCGTGTTCATGAGCGAGTGCACATGGCTCGTTATCGCTTCGAAGGTCGGGTGGTCGTAGGCGACCGTGGCCGGCAGGTCGACTCCGGTCGCCGCCATCACCTTGTTGCGCAGGTCGACCGCCATGAGGGAGGTGAATCCCAGTTCGAGCAGCGGGACCCGGGGGTCGATGCCGTCCGCCGCGTCGAGTCCCATGACTTCCGCGGCGGCCTCCAGCACGGCGGTGAGGATCAGCGGTTGCCGGTCCTCGGGGGCGGCCGCGGCAAGGCGCGCAGCCGGGGTTTCCGTGAGTTCCTCGTCCTCGCCGCGCGGGTCCGTCGCGGCGGTCGGCGCGCGGGTGGGCCGCGGCGCGGCCGGGGCCACCTCGTCGAGCCAGTAGCGGCGGCGCTGGAAGGGGTAGGTGGGCAGTTCGGCCGGGCGCACCGCCATGCCGTCGCACTGTGCGGACCAGTCGACGGTGCCGCCGCGCACATGGATCCCGGCCATGGCGGTCAGGAACGCGGTGGGTTCGTCCTGGTCGCGCCGGGACAGGGGGATCGCCTCGCCCTTCGCCCCGGCGAGGCATTCGGTGACCATCGGGGTCAGGACGCTGTCGGGTCCGGCCTCGATGAAGGTGCCGACGCCGTGTTCCGCGAGTCGGCGGACGCCCGCGGCGAAGCGGACCGGCTCGCGCACGTGGCGTACCCAGTACTCGGGGGTGAGCAGGTCGTCGGTGGCCGTCTCCCCGGTGAGGTGGGACATGATCCGCAGGTGCGGCCGGTGGTAGGTCAGTTCCTTGGCGACCGTGTGGAAGGTGTCGAGCATGCCGTCCATGTGCGGCGAGTGGAAGGCATGGCTGACCTTCAGCCGCTTCGTGCGCCGGCCGCGCCCGTGCCAGAACTCGCCGATCTCGCGGACGGCCTCGGGGTCGCCGGAGATCACCACCGAGGTGGGGCCGTTCTCCGCGGCGAGGGCGATCTCGTGTTCGCGTCCCACCAGTTGGGGTTCGATCTCGGCTGCGGCGGCCTGCACCGCCAGCATCGCCCCGCCTTCGGGGAGTTCCTGCATCAGCCGTCCCCTGGCCGCCACGAGGCGTGCCGCGTCCTCCAGTGTCCAGACGCCGGCGACGTGTGCGGCGACGAGTTCGCCGATGGAGTGTCCGGCGACGAACTCCGGTGTGATGCCGAAGCGTTCGAGGAGCCGGTACTGGGCGACCCCGACGGCGAAGATTCCGGCCTGGGTGCAGGCGGTGCGGTCGAGCGGGCTCCGTCCCGGTGCCCCGGCGGTGTCCTGGGCGTCGGCGAACAGCACGTCGCGCAGAGGTGTTTCGAGGTGGGGGTCCAGCGCCGCGCACGCGTCGTCGAGTGCTTCGGCGAAGACCGGGAAACGGCGGTGGAGGTCCAGGCCCATGCGGGGGCGCTGCGATCCCTGGCCGGAGAACAGCACCGCGCAGGGGGCCTTGGACAGGGGGTCGGGGGTGCCGCGCACGAGGCGCGGTGCGCCGGAGCCGCGGGCCAGCCTGTCCAGGGTTTCGAGCAGTTCGTCCCGGCCCGCACCGATGAGAACGGCCCGGTGCTCGAAGGGAGTGCGGCCGGTGGCCAGGGCGTGGGCGACGTCGGCGGGGGCCGCTTCGTGGTGGGCCGATCCGTGGTGGCGCCTCAGGTGGGTGCCGAGCCGTTTTCCCTGTTCGCGCAGTGCCTTGGGCGTACGGGCGTGGACGGGCCACGCGACGATGGGCGCACCGCCCGCGGCACCGGAAAGCGTCGCATCGGGAAGCACGGTATCGGAAAGTGCGGCATCGGGAAGCGAGCCGGAGTTCCCCTCCAGGGCTTCGGCCGGGGCCTCGGTCAGGGTCTCGGCCGGGGCCTCTTCGACGATGACGTGGGCGTTGGTGCCGCTGATGCCGAAGGAGGAGACGCCCGCGCGGCGGGGGCGCCGGGTGCGCGGCCAGTCGGCGGGTTCCCGCAGCAGTCGTACGGTGCCGTCGGTCCAGTCGATGTGCGGGGTCGGGTTCTCGACGTGCAGGGTCCTGGGGAGGACGCCGTTGCGCAGCGCCATCACCGTCTTGATGACGCCTCCGACACCGGCGGCGGCCTGGCTGTGCCCGATGTTGGACTTCAACGAGCCCAGCAGCAGTGGCTTTCCGGGGGCGCGGCCGGTTCCGTACACCGCCTGGATGGCCTGGCCCTCGATGGGGTCGCCGAGGGTGGTGCCGGTGCCGTGGGCCTCCACGGCGTCGATGTCCGGGGCGGTGAGGCGGGCGTCGGCCAGTGCGTCGCGGATGACCCGTTCCTGGGACGGTCCGTTGGGGGCGGTCAGGCCGTTGCTGGCGCCGTCCTGGTTGACGGCGCTGCCGCGGATGACGGCGAGTACGGGACGGTGGGCGCGCAGCGCGTCGCCGAGGCGTTCCAGGTAGAGGACGCCGACGCCCTCGGCCCAGCCCGTGCCGTCGGCGTCGCCGGAGAACGACCGGCAGCGCCCGTCGGGGCTGAGGCCGCGCTGCCGGGCGAACTCGGTGAACACGGTGGGGGTGGCCATGACGGTGACGCCACCGGCCAGTGCGGCGGT
This sequence comes from Streptomyces sp. sk2.1, assembly GCF_008120935.1. Classification (GTDB taxonomy): domain Bacteria; phylum Actinomycetota; class Actinomycetes; order Streptomycetales; family Streptomycetaceae; genus Streptomyces. Next base: position 8,030 of record NZ_RDBO01000052.1, on the reverse strand, counting down.
GCACTCGCCGCGGCGCAGGGCCTGGCAGGCCAGGTGCAGGGACACCAGTGACGACGAGCAGGCGGTGTCGATCGTGAGGGCGGGGCCCTGGAGTCCGAGGCAGTACGAGATCCGGCCGGAGGCGACGCCGGCCGCGCTGCCGCTGCCGATGTAGCCCTCGAAGCCGTCGGGGACGGGGCGCAGCCGGGAGCCGTAGTCGTTGTACATGACGCCGACGAAGACGCCGGTGCGGCTGCCGCGCAGGGTCCGCGGGTCGATGCCGGCACGTTCGACCGCTTCCCAGCTGTGTTCGAGCAGGAGCCGCTGCTGGGGGTCGACGGTGAGGGCCTCCTTGGGGGTGATGCCGAACAGTCCGGCGTCGAAGGAGGCGGCGTCGGGCAGGAATCCGCCCCTGCGGGTGTAGCAGGTGCCCGGTGTGTCGGGGTCGGGGTCGTACAGGGCGTCGAGGTCCCAGCCCCGGTCGGTGGGGAAGTCCCCGATGGCGTCGGTGCCGGCCGCGACGAGGTCCCAGAGGTCCTCGGGCGAGCGGACCCCTCCGGGGTAGGAGCAGCCCATGCCGACGATGGCGATCGGTTCGTGCGACGCGTCCTCCAGTTCCTGGACGCGTCGGCGTGCCTCGCGCAGATCGATGGTCATCCGCTTGAGGTAGTCGAGAAGCCTGGCCTCTTCTCCGGTGTTTTCGCTCGTCACGGGGTCCGTTCCTCTCCTCGCGCCCTGCGGATGCGGGCGGCGAGCCGGGCGGGTGTCGGGTCGGCGTACAGATCGGCCATGGCCAGGGGGGTGCCGACGGTTTCCTCGACGCGTTGGACGAGCTGGGCCCCCAGGAGCGAGTGGCCCCCGTGGGCGAAGAAGTTGGTGTCGCCGTCGACGTCGCTCCGGTCGAGCAGTTCCTGCCACAGGGCGACCAGGTCGGCGACGAGGGCGTCGCCCTCGTGGGCGGTGGTGCCGGCGGCGGCCGAGCGTGCGGCGCGGTGCTGCCGTGCCATGCGCTTGAGCTCCAGGTAGTCGGTCTTGTGGCTGACTGTGGCGGGGAAGGAGTCGACGACGATGAACTCCTGCGGTACGGACGAGCCGGGCAGGGTGGCCCGGGCGTGTGCCCAGAGCCGGTCCGCGAGGCCGTCGGCCGGTATGTCCGTGCCGCACTGCACGAAGGCGACCAGGAGCGGTCCGCCGCCCGCCTCGTCGTCGACGACGACGGCGACGCCCTGGACCTGCGGGTGTTCGAGCAGTACGGCCTCGACCTCGCCCAGTTCGATGCGGTTGCCCCGCAGCTTCACCTGCCGGTCGATGCGGCCCTGGAGTTCGACGGTGCCGTCCGGCCGCCAGCAGGCCAGGTCGCCGGTGCGGTAGAAGGGGCCCAGTTTCAGGTGGCTGCCGAAGCGGTCCATGGTCAGTTCGGGCCTGTTGTGGTAGCCGAGGGCGACGCCGCTGCCCGCGATGCACAGTTCGCCGCGCACGCCCACGGGTCGTTCCCGGCCTTCGGCGTCGGTGACGAAGAGCTGGGTGTTGTCCATGGGGGTGCCGATGTCGACGGTGATGGCTCCTGGCGGGATGGTTCCGCAGGTGGAGTAGATCGACGTCTCGGTGGGGCCGTACATGTTGATCAGGCGGCAGCCGGCTGCGGTGATCTGCCGGGCGAGGGCCGGCGGCATGGGTTCGCCGCCGGTGAGGCCGCACAGTCCGTCGAGCCGGTGGCCCGCCTTGTCGACGATGAGGTTCCAGGTGGTGGGGGTGGCCTGGATGATGCCGACGCGGTGGCGTTCGAGCACGTCGAGGAGGACCTGCCCGTCCCTGCGTGCCGTGTCCGGTGCCACCGCGATGCGGCCTCCGGAGATGAGCGGCACGAACAGTTCCAGGCCGGAGATGTCGAAGGTGAAGGTGGTCAGCCACAGCATCACGTCGTCGGCGGTGGCGCCGATCTCGTGCCGGAAGTGGGTGATGGCGTTGGCCAGGCCGCGGTGGGTGATGATCGTGCCCTTGGGCTTGCCCGTCGAGCCCGAGGTGTAGATCAGGTAGGCCGTGTCGCCGGGCTCGGCGGTCACGGCGAGTTCGTCACCCATGAGGCCGGTGTCCGGGAGACCGGTGTCCGGGAGACCGGTGTCCGGGAGACCGGTGCCTGCGGGGCCGATGCCTGCGGGGCCGGTGCCTGCGGAGCCGTTCCCGAGGTCGGCGACGGCCGCCATGGGACGTACCCGGACTCCGTCCCGGGGGGTGTGGTCGAAGTCCGGGGCGGCGAGAACGATCCCGGCGCCCGAGTCCTCCAGGAGGTACGCGGTGCGCTGGGCGGGGTGGTCGGGGTCGAGGGGCAGGTAGGCGGCGCCGGTCAGCCAGGTGCCCAGTACGGCGGCGGCCAGTTCGGGGCTGCGCCGGCCGCCCAGGGCCACGACGTCGCCGGGGCGGGTGCCCGCCTCGCGCAGCCGGTCGCGGTTGGCGAGCGCGGTGCGCCACAACTGGGCGTAGGTGAACGTGCGTTCGCCGTCCTCGAAGGCGACGGCGTGCGGGGCGTGCGCGACGGTGCCGGCGATCGCCTCGACGAGGGTGGGGGGCGTGACCTCCACTGCGGTGTCGTTGGCCGCGTCGATGATCGCGCGGTCACGGGGGCCGAGGGCGGACAGCTCACCCATCGGCCGGTCCGGGTTCCGGCCGAGGTCGACGAGGAGGGCGTCGTACCGTTCCAGCAGGAACTCGGTGTCGGACCGGCTGAGGACGGCGGTGTAGAAGACGCCGCGGATCGTGATCTCCTCGGGCGAGGCCAGGAAGAAGAACTCCAGGTCGAACTTGCTGTACCCGTTCTCGACGAGGAGCCGGGTGGCGGTGGTGCCGTCGATGTCGAAGGTCGGCGGGCCCGCGTTCGGCACGTAGTTGAACAGGTGCCGGAAGAGGGTGTTGCGCCAGGTGCTGCCGGTGTGGCGGATCTCGGGGAGGAGGACGTCCACAGGTACGTCGGCGTGGGTGATCGCCCCGAAGAACGCCTCGCGCGCCTGGGCCGCCAGGTCCCGGAAGCCGGTGTCGAGGTTCACCCGGGCCCGCAGCGGCAGGGTGTTGACGTGGTACCCGATGGCGTCGGGGGCGTCGGCGGGGCGGATGTTGGCGGGTGAGCCGACGACGAGGTCGGGGCCGGCGCCGTGCCGGGCGAGCAGCAGGTAGTAGGCGGCGAGCAGGACGACCGCCTCGGGGGCGCGCAGTTCCTGCTGGAGGCGGCGGACCGCGTCCCGGGCGTCGTCGGACAGGGTGTGCAGGACGGAATCGCCGATGAGCGTCGGATCGGGCAGGTCGTCCGTGCCGCAGTCCAGGCCGAGCGCGGAGGGGTCGAAGTCCCGCAGGTGGTCGCGCCAGTAGGTGAGGCTTTCCTGCGAGTAGGGCGAGGAGTTGAGCGCGGGCCGCGGTTCACGCAGTTCCTCGGGTATGTCGATGCCCGCGGCGACCGCCTCGTAGATGCCGGTCAGTTCCGTGAGGAGGATCCCGGCCGACACGGTGTCGAAGACGATGTGGTGGATCACCAGGCAGAACACGTCGCCGTCGGGGCCCTGGAAGTGACCGGCCCGTACCAGGGGCCGGCCGTCGAAGGCGAAGGGCGTGGCGACGAGTTCGGCCACCGCGGCCCGTGCGTCGTCCTTGCTCATCGGCCGGGTGTCCACGGGAACGGTGAACCGGTCGGCGGGCACGGTCTGCTTGACGAGTGCGCCGTCGGCCCCGTGGAACACCGTGCGCAGTGTTTCGTGCCGGGCGAGCAGGGCGTCGAGGGTCTCCTGGAGTTCCCACTCCCCCAGCGGTTCGTCGGTGGAGAACACGACGGACAGGTTGTTGACGGCGCCGGACGGGACGAGTTTCTCCAGCAGCCACAGCGCCTGTTCCTTGCGGGAGGCCGCGGTCAGGACCGCGGGGGCCGGACCGTTCGCTTGAGTGTGCGTCGTGGTGATGGTCATTCCGGTTTCCTTCTGTGGCCTGGGGAGGGGTGGGCTCGTGTCCGTCGCGTACGTCCGGCGGGCCCGCTCAGCCGGCGAGGAGGCCCGAGACGGTCCGGGCGATGTCGGGCGTCGAGAGGATCTCCACGTGCGGCACGTCGAAGTGGATCTCCTCGGCCACCAGGTCGGCGTCGTGGCCGGGGTTGAGGGTCCGGAAGCCGTTGAGGCCGCTGGTCGGGGTGTTGGAGGTGATGGCCGTGCACTTCTTCCAGACCGCCGTGGGATCGATCTGCTCGGCGGTCGACAGGTAGGAGAGGAAGCCGCCCGCGGTCTCGGTCATCTCGGCGCGGCGGCGCTCGTCCAGGCCGAGCTTCTCGCAGGCCGTGGTGGCGAGGGAGTGGTAGAGGAGCAGCAGCCTGCGGGCCAGGTCGGTGAGGCTCTCGCACTCCTCGGTGGCGCGCTGCGCGGCGTCCTGGACGCGTCCCACCTCGGCCGCGCCGAGGACCGCCTCCATCTGGCCGACCGCCTTGTGGAACTGCCAGTACATGGGGGCGGAGGCGGCCCGCTCCGGGTCGAAGAGAATGGTCTGCGGGAAGGTGCCCTGCATCTTCTCGATCTCCTCGGCCATGGCGGCGGCGTACGTCGCCCCGGCGCAGAACGCGAGGATCGCCCTGACCCGCTTGCCGCTCGCCGCGATCTCGTCGGCCCACTGCTTTATGTAGGCCCCGGCGGGCGTGTCGGGGCTGGAGGCGACGGCCTGCGGCAGCGTCTCCAGCACCGTGTGGCCGGGGTCCATGAGCTTCACGAAGTCGCTGAAGCGGGCCTCGTGACGACCGGTGGCGTCGAAGTCCACGGCCAGAACGACCTCGTCGTCGTCGCCCTTGCTGAGCTCTTTCCAGGTGGTGAACGTGTTCATGGTCTTCCGTTCTGTCGAGGTGTCCGGTCCTGCGAGACGGGCGGAATCAGTGGGACGGGCTGGATCGGTGGGACGGGCGGAATCAGTGGGACGGGCAGCGGCGGCGGAACAGGCGGGGTCGGCGGAACGGGCGAGGTCAGGAGGACAGGCACGTTCAGTGGGACAGGCCGCCGAACTCCTTGTCGATCAGGTCGAAGAGGTCGGTGGCGGAGGCGGATTCGATGCCGGAGGTGCCGAGGTGCGAGGTGTCGTCCCCGGCGCCCCCTGCCGTCCCCCGTGCCGGTGCCGCCACCGGCGCCGCGCACGCGGCGAGCAGGCTCTCCATCCGTCCCGCGACGGTGCGGCGCAGCTCCTCGTCGTCGGCCAGGGCCGCCAACGCGGTTTCCAGCCGGTCCAGTTCGGCGAGTACGGGTGGCTGCGCCGCGGCCGGTTCGAGCCTGCGGAGCAGGTACGCGACGAGCGCGGCCGGTGTGGGGTGGTCGAAGGCGAGCGTCACCGGCAGGGCGAGGCCGGTGGCCGCGCAGAGCCGGTTGCGCAGTTCGCCGGCGGTGAGGGAGTCGAAGCCCGCCGACTTGAACGCGAGGTCGTCCTCGACGCGGGAGGTGTCCGGGTGGCCGAGCACGGCGGCGACCGTGGTGCGGACCAGGTCCCGTACGAGGTTCTCCTGCTGGGGCCGGTCGAGTCCCCTCAGCCGGTCGGTCAGCGCGTCCCGGTTCGGGGCGGCGGCGCGCCGCGCGGTCGTGCGCACCAGGCCGCGCAGCCGGGGGGCGAGGACGCCCTCCTCGGCGCGGGCGCGCAGCGCCGTGGCGTCGAAACGCGCCGCGACCAGCAGGGGCCTGCCCGTCGCGAGTGCGGCGTCGAGGAGCGCGAGGCCGTCGGCGGCCGCCAGGGGCAGCAGTCCACCGTGACCGGCGCGGGCCAGGGCCGTCTCGTCCAGCCGGGTGGCCAGGCCGGTGCCGCCCGTGTTGTCGATGCCGTTCGCCTTGCCGGTGCCGCCCGTGTTGTCGGTCTCGCCCCACAGGCCCCAGGCGATGGAGGTGGCCGGGAGGCCCTGTGCGTGCCGGTGATGGGCGAGGGCGTCGAGGAAGGTGTTGGCCGCCGCGTAGTTGGCCTGTCCCGCGTTGCCCGCCTGGCCCGCGAGGGAGGAGAACAGGACGAACGCGTCCAGGTCCAGGTGCCCGGTGAGCTCGTGCAGGTACCGGGCGCCGTCGGCCTTGGGCCGCCACACCGTGTCGAAGCGGTCCCGGTCCAGGGACTGCACGACGCCGTCGTCGAGGACGCCCGCGGCGTGGATGACGGCGGTGAGCGGGCGGTCGGCGGGGACGGTGTCGATGAGGCGGGCGAGGGCGTCCCGGTCGGCGGTGTCGCAGGCGGTGAGGGTGACGGCGGCACCGAGCTCGGTGAGTTCCGCGGCGAGTTCGGCCGCGCCCGGGGCATCGGGGCCTCGGCGTCCGGTCAGCAGCAGGTGGCGTACGCCGTGCTCGGCGACCAGGTGCCGGGCGACGAGGCCGCCCAGTGCCCCGGTGCCCCCGGTGACGAGGACCGTGCCGTCGGGCGAGATCCCGGCCGGCCGGGGTTCGTCGTCCGCACGGACGACGGCCAGCCTCGGGATGTGGGCGGTACCGCGGCGCAGCAGCAGTTCCGGCTCACCGGCAAGGAGCGCGGCGGGCAGCGCCCGGACCGATGCCGCGTCGTCGTCCGTGTCGACGGCGACCACCCGGCCGGGGTTCTCGGAGCACACCACGCGCAGCAGGCCCCGGAGCGGCGCCACCCGCAGGAGGTCGCCCCCGTCGTCGGGCTTCTCACCGGGCGCGAGTTCCCCGCCGCCGGTGAGGACGACGAGGGTGCTCTCCGCCAACCGGTCCTCGGCCAGCAGGGACTGTACGAGTTCCAGCGTCCGGTACGTCACGGCAGCGGGGTCGTACGTCGCGGCAGCGGGCCGCGCCCCGTCGGATTCGTACGTCGCGGTGGCGGGCCGCGCCTCGTCGGGGTCGTCCGCCGGGCTCACCAGTACGGTACGGGGCACGGGGCGGCCCGCGGCCACGGCCTCGCCGAGGGCGGCGATGTCCGGGTAGGGCTCTTCGGTGATGCCCAGCGCGGTGCGCCGTCCCGAACGGTCGGCGCCGACCCAGACGGCGTTCTCCGCGAACGTGCCTTCGGCGGCGGGGAGTTCGGTCGTGTTCCACCGGATCTCATGCAGGGGGAGCCGGTCCGTACGCAGTGCCGCGATCCTGGCCGGGTCGATCTCGCGGACGGTGAGGGTCTCGACCGCGGCCAGGGGGACGCCGTCGGAGTCGGCGAGGAGGAGCCGCACCGTGTCCTCGCCGCCGGGGGTCAGCGCGACCCGCAGCCGTGAGGGCGCGGCGGCCGGTACGGACACGCCGTCCCACGAGTACGGGATGCGCAGCCGCGGCCCTTCCGCCGAACCGGGGTCGAGCGCCGAGACGACGAGGGGGTGCAGGGCGGCATCGAGGAGAGCCGGGTGCAGCACGTGTCCCGAGGTGTCCGTGTCCTGGGCCAACTCGACTTCCGCGTAGAGCCGTTCGCCGTCCCGCCACAGGGCCGTCATGCCCTGGAAGGCGGCACCGTACTGGTAGCCGTGGGCGGCGAGCCGGTCGTACGCGTCGGTGAGGTCGACGGGTTCCGCCCCGGCCGGGGGCCAGGCGGTGAGCGCTTCGGGGGTGGTTCCGAGGGGGGCTCCGGAGGTGGTTCCGAGGAGGGGTGCGTCGGGACTGAGGGTGCCGGTCGCGTGCAGGGTCCATTCGGCTCCGCCGCCCGTGTCGCCGGACACGACGGACGCGTCGGCCCGCTCGGGGCGGGCGTGGACGGCGATCCCACGGTGACCTGCGGCATCGGGGGCCTCGACGGTGACCTGGAGGTGCACGGCGCCCTTCTCGGAAAGCGCCAGCGGTGCGTGCAGGACGAGTCCGTCGACACGGGCCGCCCCGACGGTGCCGGCCGCGTGGAGGGCGAGGTCGACGAAGGCGGTGCCGGGCAGCAGGACCGTCCCGGCGACCGCGTGGTCCGCGAGCCACGGATGGGTCTGCAGGGACAACCGCCCCGAGAGCACCACACCGTCCGCACCCGCCAGATCCACCACCGCACCCAGCAACGCATGCCCGGCCGCGACCAACCCCGCAGCCGAAACATCCCCACCCACCACACCCACCGACTCCAGCCAGTAACGACCGCGCTGGAAGGCATACGTC
>NZ_RDBO01000051.1:27196-46036 GCF_008120935.1 Streptomyces sp. sk2.1 | reverse complement strand
CCTCCCACCGGCGGCCCCACCTCGTTCGTCCCCAGCCTCCCACCGGCGGCCCCACCTCGTTCGTCCCCAGCACGGAAGGCCCCGTCCATGCCCTCACGCCCCACCCGACCGAGTGGACCCCGCAGGCAGCGGCCGACGCTGCGCGCGGTCCTGTCCGCCCTGCAAGGCCCCGTCCCCCTCTCCCGCGAGCAAGCCATGGGCGCCTCCGAGCGGCTGGCGGCGGCGACGTCCCTGCTGTCCAGCGTCGAGCACCTCGCGCGCCGCCGGGAGCACCGGTCGAGCCGGCTGAACGAATGGGCCATCTCCCGCGACGCGTACGCCCGTTACGGCAGGCCCTTCCGCAAGCTGCTGGACCTGGCCTCCGACGAGCGGACCAACCGGGCGCTGCACGCCGGGCGGGTGGCCGCGAGCGCGGCCCTCATGCTGCCCGGCAACGGCCGGTGGCGCGGGGCCGCCACCCTCTACCTCGGCGTCAGTGGGGCGTTGCTCTACCCGGCCGAGCGCTACGGCACCGACGGCTCCGACCAGGCGTCCACCATGGTGCAGACCGTGACCGGGCTGGCCAGACTCGCCCCCTCGTCCCGCACCCAGGACGCCCTGCTCTGGTACGTCGCGCTCCAGGGGAACCTGTCCTACCTGATCTCCGGCTGGGTCAAGCTGCTCGGTCCCGACTGGCGGTCGGGGGCCGCGCTGGCGGGGGTGATGCGGACCAGGACGTACGGGCACGAGGGGGTCTGGAAGCTGACCCAGCGCTACCCGCGCTCGACCCGCGCCGTCGTCTACGGTGTGCTGGGCCTGGAGTGCCTGTTCCCGGTGCTCTACCTGAAGGGCGGCCGGCTGACCCGCCCGGTGCTGGGCGGCGCCGTCCTCTTCCACATGGCCAACGGCTACGTCATGGGCCTCGGCAGGTTCCTCCCGGCCTTCGCCGCGATGCACCCGATGGTCGCCTACACCAGCACGCCGCGCAGCCACCCCGCGGTGGCGGGCCGCGACGACACCATGCCGGCCACGGTGGCCCTGCTGGCGGCGGGCGGCGCGGCCGTGCTGGGGACGGTCGCGGTGGCCCGGCGGCTGCGCGTCACCGACACCCCGCACGGCGGTTCCGTCGTCACCACCCGGCACGGCAACGAACTGAGCGTGCAGAGCACCCTCGACGGCCGGAGTACGGACCCGGTGGTGGTCTTCGTGCACGGACTGGGCGCCTGCCCCGCGTACTTCGCCTGGATCGCCCGCGCCCTCGGCGGCGGGGACCGGCAGTGGCTGATGTACGGCAGGGCCGGCTACGGCCCCAGCCGGCGCCGCGCGGACGGAGAGTACACGCTGGAGGAGTCGGTCGACGACCTGGTCGACCTGATCGACGCGGCGGTCCCCGAGGGGCGCCAGGTGGTGCTGATGGGCCACTCCCTGGGCGGCGAGATCTCCCGCCGCGCGGCGGTCAGGCTGGGCTCCCGGGTGAACTCCGTCGTCTACGTGGACAGTTCGCACCCCGGCCAGCTCACCCGGTCGGCACAGCAGGGCGCGACCGCGCCGCGGATCGGGGAGGGCCTGCGCACCATGGCCATCAGCCTGCGGCTGGGGTTCGGGGCGCTGATGCGGGTGCCCGAGCCGGTCGCCAACCTGCCCGAGCAGGTGCGGGACAAGGTCAGGATGGAATTCGCGGACTCCCGCGTGTGGACCGCCGCGGTGCGTGAGTGGAAGGCCGTGGAGCAGGAGTTCCCCTCCTTCACCGGGCCACTCGACGCCCTGGACACCCACGCCCTGGTGCTCTCCGCCCAGCGGACCGTGGACCGCGACCCCGAGCACCTGCTGATGCACAAGGACCTCGCCGACGCCCACAGCGGGGACCGGACCGTCCGAAACGTCGTCATCGAGGGCGCCGACCACGACGGCATCCTCACGGACCCCCAGTACGCCGCCGAGACGCTCCGCCACCTGCTGGCCCTCCTGGCCGACACCGCCGGGCGGGAACCGGGGGCCCGGCCCGGACCCCTGACCGGGACGGAGCCGTCCGGCCGGACCGCCGCGTCCGAGGAGGAGACCCGATGAGCGACCCCCGTCTCCCGCGCGCCACGGGCTCGCTGCTGACCCGCGCCTTCGGCGGCACGGACGGCAAGGTCCGCCTCGTGGCCGGCCTCACCTTCCTCGGCGCCGTCTGCTGCCAGCACCCGCACCCGTCCTTCGACCGGGTCCAGCGGCTCGACCCGCTCTCCAGCATCTTCCCCAACTGGCGCTTCTTCGCCCCGACTCCGGCCCAGCACGACTTCCAGTTCTACTACCGCACCCTCGACGAGGCGGGCGAGACCTCCGACTGGTCCGCGCTGGAGGTCATCCAGGGCCGCCGCGCCCGCCAGTTCGTCTGGTTCCCCGAACGGCGCAGCGAGAAGGCGGTGTACGACCTGGGCAGCGAGATCCTGCGCGTCCTCGACCGCGGGTTCGAGGTGGCCGTGGCCCTGCCCTCCTTCCGTATCCTGCGCAAATTCTTCCGCGAGGAGATCGAGCGGTCCGGCACGCCGGACGTCAAGGGCTTCCAGTTCGCCCTGGTCCAGAACTCGGGCTACGACGAGGCCGAGGAGCCCGAGATCATCTTCCTCTCCCCCTACACACCGATGCGCGAGACCTCGGCACCGGCGCGAGAAAGCGAGACCGTATGAGCACCGCCGCCCCCTCCTGGGCCTCCGTGGCCACCGTCCCCGAGGTCCAGGACATCGGCTACGGAAGGGTGTTCGCCGACTTCTACGACCGCCTGCTGCCCCACGACGGCTCCGCCGAACGCACCGCCGAGGTCCTCGCCTCCTGGCACCCCGGCGGAGGCACCCTCGAACTCGGCGTGGGCACCGGACGCGTCGCCGTCCCGCTTGCCCGGCTCTCCGGCGAGGTCGTCGGTGTGGACTCCTCGCCGGAGATGCTCCAGCGGCTGTGCGAAACCATCGACGCCACCGGCGCCCCGGTCACCCCGGTGCACGGCGACATCCGCACCTACGCCGACGACTCCCGGTACGGGCTGGTCTACTGCATCTGCGCCACCCTCTCATTGATCTGCGACCCGACGGAGCAGCGGACGGCCGTCGCGCGCGCGGCCCGGCACCTGGCACCCGGCGGCACCCTCGTCGTGGAGACCCACAACCCCGGCTTCGTGACCGCCCTGCACGAGGGGCTCGCCCGCACCTCCTTCTTCATTCCCTACGCCGAACCGGGCACCGGCGTGCAGACCTACTCCACCCTGATCCCCGGCGGGCTCTGGCACGCCTCGCACCTGGTGCACGAGGGCGGCCGGGTGAGCATCGGCACCGAGATCACCCGGCTCACCACCGCCGAGGACGTCGACTCCTACGCCGCCGACGCCGGTCTCGTCCTGGTGTCCCGGCAGGGCGACTGGGCGGGCGGCCCGTTCCTGCCCGAGGGGAGCGGCGTCCACATCAGCCGCTACCGCCGCCCCGCCTCCGGTGAGGAGCGGTCATGAAGGCCACCGCGGCGGCGTCCGGCGGCACCGTGCGGAACCTGACGCGCGGGCAGTGGCGGCTGCTGCTCGGGGGCACCGCCCTCGGACTGCTGGGCGTGGTGTGCACCCTGGCGCAGCCGGTGCTGCTGGCCGACCTGATCAGGGCCGCCGGGGACCACCGCCCGGTGGTCGGGGTCGTCGTGGCGCTGGTCGTGCTGTTCCTGCTGGACGCCGTGCTCTCCGCCGCCCAGGGCTGTCTCATCGGCAGGGCGGGGGAGAACATCGTCCGCGACGCCCGGGTCCTGCTCTCGGGCAAGGTGCTCCGGGCCGACCGCGCGCACCTCGACACCCGGCGCCAGGGCGACCTGCACACCCGGTTGGTCGCCGACACCTCCCTGATGAAGATCGCGCTCACCCAGAGCCTCGCCCAGATCGTCCTCAACGGGCTGATCGTGGTCGGCGCCGTGGTGATGATGGCGTTCACCGATATCTGGCTGCTGCTGGTCGCCGTCGGATGCCTCGGTATCGCCGGGACCGGGTCGGTGTGGCTGGCCCGCGCGCTGCGCCGGGCCGCCCTGGCCAACCGGGAGGACACCGGCGACTTCGGCGCCGACCTGCAGCGCGTGCTCGCCGCCCTGACGACGGTGAAGGCCGCCAACGCCGAGGGCCGTGAGCAGCGCCGCCTGGCGGAGTCCGCCGACCGCGCCCGCGCCTCCGGCAACCGGGTCACCGTGCTGAACGCCCTGTTCACGCCCGCGCTGAATGTCGGTCTCCAGGCGTCGCTCGCCGCCGTGATGGGCATCGGCATGGCCCGCGTCGTCACCGGCTCCATCAGCCTGGCCGACTTCTCGGCGTTCACGATGTACCTGTTCTACCTGGTGTCGCCGCTGGTCCTGGTCTTCCTCTCGATCGGCACCTACCTCCAGGGCCGGGCGGCCGTCCAGCGCGTGGACGAACTCGACACCCTGCCGCAGGAGGACGAGCACCCGGCCGGCACCGCGGACCCGGCCGACGGCCGGACCGACGCCCCCGCCGGCGACCCGGCCGCCCGTCCGGCCCCGCAGGGCGGCCACCCCGCGGTGGAGTTCCGCGACGTCTCCTTCGGCTACGGCGACCGGCCGGTGCTGGAAGGCGTGTCGTTCACCGTCCCCGCCCGCGGGCTCACCGCCGTGGTGGGCGCCTCCGGCGCGGGCAAGACCACCGTCTTCCAGCTCATCGAGCGGTTCTACCGGCCCCGGGGCGGCGCGATCCTCCTCGACGGCAGGGACATCGCCCACCTCCCGTCCGCCGAGATCCGCGGCCGGGTCGGCTACGTCCAGCAGGACAACGCCGCGATGCGCGGGACTCTCCGCGAGAACATCGTGTACGCCGCGCCCGACGCCACCGAGGCGGAGATCGCCGAGGCCGTCGAACTCGCCGGTCTCACCGAGGTGGTGGCGGAGCTGCCGGACGGCCTCGACACCTTCCTCGGCGACCAGGGCACCGGACTCTCCGGCGGACAGCGGCAACGGCTCTGCGTGGCACGGGCGTTGCTCCAGAAGCCCGACGTGATGCTGCTCGACGAGGCCACCGCGCACCTGGACTCCGACGCCGAGGCGGCGCTGCGCGACAGCCTGCGCGGCATCGCCGGGCGGTGCGCGGTCGTCGCCATCGCCCACCGGATCTCCACGGTGGCCGAGGCCGACCGGATCGTGGTTCTGGACGAGGGCCGGGTGCGCGCCGTGGGCACGCACACCGAACTCCTCGGCAACGACGCCCTCTACCGGCGGCTGGCCGCCACCCAGTTCGTCGACGGCCCCCTCGGCGGACGCCCCGCGTCGGACCCCGTACCGGACGGGGCCCAGGGCGCGGTGCCGGGCTCCGGTCCGGTGCCCGAGCCGGTCCCGGCCGCCCCGCCGGGCGCGGGAGCCGTCCGGTGAGCACGGTGGACGCGGCGGTCGTGGGCAGCGGGCCGAACGGGCTGGCCGCCGCGGTCACCCTGGCCCGCGCCGGACTGCGGGTGGCCGTGTACGAGGCCGCCGACACGATCGGCGGGGGACTGCGCGGCGCCGCGCTGTTCGACTCCGAGGTGGTGCACGACATCTGCGCGGCCGTCCACCCCATGGCGATGGCCTCGCCGTTCTTCCGGGAGTTCGGCCTCGCCGGACGGGGCGTGCGGATGCTGCGGCCCGACGTCAGCTACGCCCATCCGCTGGACGGCGACCGGGTGGCCCTCGCCCACCACGACCTGGACGCCACCTGCGCGGGCCTCGGCCCGGACGGGCCGCGCTGGCGGCGGCTGATGGAACCGCTGCTGACACACAGCGACGCCATGGTCGACCTGCTGCTGTCCGATCTACGGAGCCCGCGCGGGCTGCGCGCCGCGCCCGCCGTACTGAGCCGGGTCCTGCTCCACGGGACCCGGCTCGGCCCCCGTACTTTCCGCGGCGAGGCGGCTCCCGCGCTGCTCGCCGGGGCCGCCGCGCACTCCGTCGGCCCGCTGCCCTCGCTGCCCGGCGCCGGGGTCGGGCTGCTGCTGGCCCAGTTGGCCCATGGCCCCGGCTGGCCGCTGCCGCGCGGCGGCAGCCCCCGCATCGCCGAGGCCATGGCCGATGACATCCGGGCGCACGGAGGGGAACTGCATACCGGGCGGGAGATCACCGACCTGCGGGAACTGGCGGGGGCGCGGGCCGTCCTGCTGGACATCGCGCCGACCGCGCTGCCCGGCCTCGCCGGGGGCGCCCTGCCGCCCGGCTACACCCGGTGGCTGTCCCGGTACCGGTACGGCCCGGCCGCGGGCAAGGCGGACTTCCTGGTCTCCGGACCGATCCCCTGGTCGGCCCCGGAGACCGGTCGCGCGGGCACCGTGCACCTGGGCGGCACGGCGGCCGAGGTCTTTCGCCAGGAGACCGCCAACGCCCGTGGCAGGGAGGGGGATTCACCGTTCGTCCTGGTCGTCGACCCGGCCGTGACCGACCCGGGGCGCGAGGTGGCCGGGCGCCGCCCGGTGTGGGCGTACGCCCATCTGCCGCACGGCAGCGCGCGCGACCCGCTGCCCGTGATCCGCGCGGCCATCGAGCGGTACGCGCCGGGCTTCACCGACTCCATCGTCGCCCAACGCGGGCTGTCCGGACGGGACTACGCCGCCTACAACCCCAACTACGTGGGCGGCGACATCGCGACCGGGGCGATCGGCCTGCGGCAGACCGTGTTCCGGCCCGTCCCCCGGTGGGACCCCTACCGGACCCCGCTGCCCGGCGTCTACCTCTGCTCGGCGGCCACCCCGCCCGGACCCGGGGTGCACGGCATGTGCGGCCTGCTCGCGGCGCGGTCGGCGCTGCGCCGCGAGTTCGGCCGGCCGCTGCCCGTGCTCGGCCCGGTCGGCGCGGGAACCCCGGCCGCATGACGACCCGGCCCGGCCGGTGCCGCCCGGCCCCGGTGCGCGGGCCGCGGGCCCGAGTCACACCCAGCCGCGTTCGCGTGCCAACAGCGCCGCCTGGGCCCTGCTGCACGCGCCCAGCAGGGCCAGCAGATCGGAGACATGGCGCCGGTAGGTGCGCAGCGACATGCCCGCCGCCCGGGCGCCCACCTCGTCCTTGGTGGCGGTGCACATGAGGAGCAGCACCGTGCGCTGGGTCCCGGTGAGGCTGTCGGTGCCCGGATTCGATTCGGGACGGTCGACGAGGTCCGTCCCCGCCGCCCACAGCCTCTCGAAGAGGGTGACGAGACTGCTCACCGGGCCGCTCTCCTCGATGCACAGCACGCCCCGGTCGATGTCGTCCGCATCGACGGGGACCAGCGCGGTGCGCCGGTCGTAGACCAGCACCAGTTCCGCGAACCCCTCCGCGACCCTGACCTCCGCGCCGTGGGAGCGCAGCCGCCGGAGCTGGTCCGCGCCGGTCCGGGACGTCGGAGCCTCGCTCCCCACCAGGGTCCGCACCCGGACGCCGCGCCGCAGGCAGCGCAGGCCGAGTGAGAGCGTGTGGGCCGTGCTCAGCGGGACCAGGGCCCGGTTGGGCACCGCCGCCAGGATCTCGGCGTCGGTGTGGAAGGCCGCCCGGTCGATCCGGGCGAGGGCCTGCCCCAGGTCCTCCAGGCGGTCCAGGGCGATCGCGGACCCCGCGTGGACGCCCCCGCCGCCCGCGAAGGAGGGGGCGGGGGCGTCCCGCCACAGGGAGCGCAGGATCGGCCGCGGGTCGGCGAGGCGGCGCAGCGTCCGGTAGGCGGCGTCCAACTGCTCCTCCGCCAGCCGCGCCACCACGACCCCCGGGTCCGTGGCCCAGGTCCGCGCCTCGCTCCCGTGCAGCAGCCCCCGGTCGCGCAGCCGCGCCGCGGCCCGGTCCACGCCCTCCCCGTCCATCGGCGCGGCGGTGCGCGCGTCACGGACGGCGGCGCCCGGATTCCGCAGGAAAAACCGGTACACCGCTTCCTCGGTGCTGCTCAGACCGAGTGGCGACATCGTGTGGGTCCCCATGGCCCTCCCCTTGAACATGTCCGGCGGGACGACGGAGCACAAGTCTGCCCGGGGAGACGGGGCGTGAGGTCTCAGCGAAGTCTCACGCCCCGCCGGTACCAGGGAAGTTCCGGATGCGTGACCACTTGAATGATCGGGTTCTGATCGCTATGACAGGAGGCCGTGCACCGAAGTGATCCTGGAGGTCCGATGGCCGAGGCACCTGCGGCCGCACCGCCGGTACAAGCCACGCCGGACTCCCTGCGGGAGGTGGTGGCAAGCCGTGATCTGGCCAATCTCACCGGCCCGCTCGGCAGCGGGAAGTCCCGGTTAGCCGCCGGACTCGGGCCCGTCTCCCTCCTTGACCTCGACCGGCCCGGCGCCCTGGAGCGGCTGCCGGCCGCGCTCGCCGAGGACACCCCGGACCCGCTGGTCGTGGACAGCGCCGACGACGACCGCGCCCTGGCCGCGCTGGAGCCGCTGCGGCTGCGCCCGCCGGGAAGCGGCCGGCCCGTCCTCGTGGTCAGCAGGCGCTCCCTGCTGGCCCGGCCGGGATGGGCCGGCACGGGGGTCGCGGTCCTGGAGACCGGCCCGTGGCCGGACGCGCGGATCGGGCGTCTGGCGGCGGAGGCGCGGGTGACCGACGCGCGGTGCCGGGAACTGATCGTCCGGCTCGCCGCGGGCAACCCGCTGATCGCCGACGCGGCCTGCCGGGCCGTCCACGCGGGTGCGCCGCCGACCGCGGCCGGGGCGGTGGCCGACGGCGCCGCCCGGGAGATCGTGGAGCGGCTCTCCCGGGAGCGGCCCGCCGGGCCGTGGCAGCACGCCCTGGTCCGGCTGGCCACGGTGTGGTCGGCGGACGAGGAACTGCTCGACGCCGACCCGGATCTGTTCGACACCCTGGCCGGGCTCAGCCCGGTCGTCCCCACCGAACTCGGGTTGGCCCTCGCCGAGCCCTTCCGCGGGGTGATCGAACTGGCCCATCGCTGGCGTCGGCCCGCCGCCCACCGCGGCGCGTGGGCCCGCGCGCTGGCCCACCGCAAGAAGCTGCTGGCCGACGAACCCGCCGCCGACCGCCGCAGCCGTCTCATCGAGGGGATCATGGCCCTGGCCGACGACGACGCCGTCCGCGAGACCATGTTCCCCATCAGCGTGACCCGGGACGTGATCCACACCGCTGCCCCGGACGACGCCGACGCCATCGGCACCCTGATGCGCCGGTGGGCCCGGCAGGGCGGGCTGGACGTGCGCTGGACCGACCGCCTGGTGGAACGCTGGCTCGTCGACGACCCCACCAGCTTCCAGTTGATCCGGGACGGCGGCGACCGGATCATCGGCCTGACGAACACCCAGCAGGTCACCGAACGCACCATGAACTGTGTGGAACCGCTGCTCCAGCAACACACGGACCGGCTGCTCGGCCGCCCGCGCGGCACCGGGGGATGGCTGCTCGGCGCGGCCTACTGCCCCGACCGGGGCGCCCACGCGCACCTGCTGCGCGGCCTGCTGCGCCAAGTCATCGTGGGCGGCCTGCTGCTGACGGTGTCCACCCCGAACCCGGACTACCAGCGACTGCTGCGCGGGCTGCGCTTCCAGCATCACGGCACCACCACCGACGACGTCTACCGCTGCGGGCGCAAGCCCGAGATCTTCAGCCAGGACTTCGGCTCCGCCACGCTGCCCGACTGGACGGAGCGGCTCGCCCGCGCCTCGGGGACGCGCGGCGGCCCGCGTCCGACTGGCCAGGAGGTGGCCCGCGCCCTCGCCAACATCGCCGACCCGGCCCGGCTGGCCGAGAGCCCGCTGCTCTCCTCGCCGCGCCCCCGGACGGTGGCGGAGCTGCGCGCGGACCTGTGGGAGGCGGTGCGGCGGCTGGCGGACAGCGAGGTGCGGGAGGAGGCCGAGGCCGGGTGGATTCTCCAGCGCTACTACCTCGGACGGCCGCGGACCCATCAGTGGCTCGCCCAGCAGCTCCACATCAGCCGGGCCACCTACTTCCGACGGCTCCGGCACGGCCTGGACCTGGTGGGCGGCGGACTCGCGGCGGAACGGAGCGTCCCATGAGGGGCGCCGGGGGGACGGCAGCGGCGGGGCCGGGCGCCTCAGCGGTGGACCTCGCCCGGCTCGGCCCTGCCGGGGGCCAGGAGCTGCGGCACCGTCACGAAGGTGTAGCCGCGGGCGGTGAGGGCGTCGATGATGCCGGGCACGGCGGGCACGGTGCCGTCGTAGATGTCGTGCAGCAGGATGATCCCGTCCCGGGACGCCCGGCCGAGGACGCGCTCGGCCACGAGCACCTGCGCCGCCACGACCTCCGGCACACCGGACTGACCTGGTTCGCCGACGCAGGCGTGCAGGTCCACGTCCTGCGACGCATCGCCGGCCACGGGTCACCGACCACGACCCAGCGACACCCGCACCCCGACATGCACAAGATCACGGCTGCCGGGGCGGCGCTCTCCGCGCACCTCGGCGTGTTGCGCGCACCGCGCTCGCCGCCGGGCCCGATCGTCATGACCCGCTGACCTCGGTCAAGGGCACCGGTCCCCAACTGGTCCCCAAGAATGATCAAGGGCCGGTTTCGGATACCTCCGAAACCGGCCCTGACCTGCGACTGTCTCCAGTCGGGACGACAGGATTTGAACCTGCGACCCCTTGACCCCCAGTCAAGTGCGCTACCAAGCTGCGCCACGTCCCGATGCCCGCCTGACCTGGGGTTTCCCCGCTGGCCGAACGCGCATGAGAACAATACCGCACTCGGTGGGGTGGTCACGAACGCCTTTGCCACTTGACCTCAACCAAGCTTGATGTTCAACGCTGGTCACATGACGAACACGACCACCGCACGGACACCCGACCACCGCGACATGAACCGCCTGATGGGACTGATGACCGGGGACGAGAAGCACGGCCCCGCCGCGACGTCCACGCTGGACGTGCTGTGGGTGCTGTACGACCGGGTGCTGCGGGTGACGCCCGACACCGTCGACGCGCCCGGCCGCGACCGGTTCCTGCTGTCCAAGGGGCACGGGCCGATGGCGTACTACGCCGTCCTGGCCGCGCACGGCTTCTTCGACGAGGAGCTGCTGCCGGGGTTCGGGGCGTACGACTCGCCGCTCGGGCACCACCCGGACCGGATGCTGGTGCCGGGGGCGGAGATCGGCAGCGGGTCGCTGGGGCACGGGCTGCCGCTGGCCGTGGGAAGCGTGCTCGGGCTGCGGGCCCAGGGGCTCACCGACCCCCGGGTGTGGGTGCTGATCGGCGACGCCGAGCTGGACGAGGGCAGCAATCACGAGGCGATCGCCTACGCGGGCCCGGCCGGGCTGGAGCAGCTGCACACCGTGGTGATCGACAACGCTTCGGCGTCCCACGGCCGGCCCGGCGGGATCGCGGCCCGTTTCGAGGCCGCGGGCTGGTCGGTCGAGTCCGTGGACGGCCGGGACCACGAGGCGCTGTACGCGGCCTTCACCGCGCCGCACCCCGGACGGCCGCGGGCCGTGGTCGCCCGGGTCGATCCGAAGGACTGAACGCTCCGGACGAACGCCGCCCCACCGAAACAGCGATGCAGGAGAGGGACACTTCACATGGACACGATGCGTGACCGCTTCATCTCGACCACGTCACAGCTGCTGGACGAGGACCCGCGCCTGGCCCTGGTGCTGGCCGAGATCAGCCGCGACGGCTTCGCCCGGGCCGAGCGGGCCCATCCGGACCGGGTCGTCAACGTCGGCATCAGGGAACAGCTGCTGATCGGGGCGGGCGCGGGAATGGCGCTCACCGGTCTGCGGCCGATCGTGCACACCTTCGCCAGTTTTCTGGTGGAGCGGCCGTTCGAGCAGGTCAAGCTGGACTTCGGCCACCAGGGGGTGGGCGGGGTGCTGGTGAGCGCGGGAGCCTCGTACGACTGGCCGGCCGGTGGCTTCACCCACATGGCGCCGGGCGACGTCGCCCTCATGGACACCCTGGAGGGGTGGACGGTCCAGGTGCCGGGCCACCCCGACGAGGCCGAGGAACTTCTGCGGGAGGCCGCGGTCGGGGACGACCGGGTGTACGTGCGGCTGTCGCTGCAGTCGAACGCGGTGGCCCGGCACCTGGACCGTCCACCCCTCCAGGGTGTCCATGAGGGCGACGTCGCCCGGCGCCATGTGGGTGAAGCCACCGGCCGGCCAGTCGTACGGTGGAGACCGCCGCGGTGGTGGCGAGCGGCGACGGAACCTGCCTGCTCCTGTACAACCCGGACTTCTTCGTCGCCCTCGGCCTCGACGTTCGCCCCCAACGAGTCGCGCACCAGGGGCCGCAGCGCGTTCTCGGCCTCCCCCGTCCGGGTGGGGAACGCCCAGCGGCCGGTGCCGAGGGCGCACAGCACCGTGCGGGCCGAACGCCACTCCCGTACATAGGTCTCCGGGCCGTCGACGATGCCCGCGAGCCGCGTCCGGTGGGCGTGGCCCGGGTGGGCGGAGAAGCGTTCCCGCAGGACCGGGGGGCAGTCGGGCCGTAGTGCGAGCGCCCATCGCGTGTACCCGGGCAGCGGCTGCTCGGTGTCGGCCGCGATGACGCGCGGCCAGTCCCCGCGGCCCGTCGAGCGGACGGCCCGGCGGCCCTGGCGCATGGTCCTCGCGGCCCGCAGCGCGGGGATCAGTTCCGCCGCGGGAAGCCGCTCGGCGCTTTCCGCGAGGAGCCGCTCCCGCAGCGCCCCGAGCACCGGGACGGGTTCCTTCCTGCCGGGCCCGAAGGGTTCGCCGTGGAGGACCGCCGACTCCAGCCCCCGGGGCAACCCGTCGGCCAGGACGAGGAGTTCGTTCAGGTCCGCCCGGTCCTCCTCCAGGACCCACAGCCGGGCGGAGGCCGGCAGCGCGTCGGCCGAGAGCCGCGGCAGGCTGTCCCAGCGGCTCCCGGGAACGAGCGTGCCCGGCCGCTCCGCGACCCCGATCCGCTCCCGCACCGCCTGCCGCACGTCGTCCGCCCCGGCCAGACAGACCAGTACGTCGAGTGCCCTGTCCGTACCGCGGTCGTGCCGCATGACTCCGCCCCCTCGCGTTCCCCGGGCCTCGCCCGCCCCGGTCGGGCCGACCCCGGGAAAGAGTACGGGACCCCGCCCCACCAGGCAGAACCCCCCTCGCGCCCATGACGCCCCGCGACGGGGCGGGTCGCGGCGGCCGTTTCACGGGGCCCGTGGGCCGGTGGCGGGGCCGCTGCCCCGGCAGGCCGCCCGCAGCGTCACGGCCGCCGCGATTCCCGCCAAAAGCCCGCAGGTCAGGGCCGCCGGGACGCCATCGCCGAGGGCGGCGAACAGTTGCGGCAGTCCCCCGTGCGCACCCGTGCCGTCGGTCGCCGCCGCCCGCAGCAACTGGCCCGCCAGCAGCCCGAGGACCGTCGCGCAGACCGCACCGGCCGCCATCGCCGGGACCGTGGCCCGGGTGAGCAGTCCGGGCAGCGACCGCAGCGCCCACCACACCACGACGAGCAGTAGCGCATCGGCGGCGCGGTACAGGAGCCAGGCACCGGTGTCGGAGCCCCCGGGGTCCGACCAGGCGCCGAGCAGCAGCCACTGGCGCAGCAGGTCGCCCGGTTCGGCGAGCGGCCCGCTGCCGGGGGAGGCCGTCTGGATGGCCGCGGCGACCGGCTGGTACGAGAGGACCACCAGGGACAGCGCGATCACCGCGGTCCCGGCGGTGGCGGCCGACCGGGCGGCACGTGCCGGGACGGACTCCCTGGGCAGCGGACCGGCACCCTTGGCGGTGATCCGCGCCGCGAGCACCGCGACCGCCGCCGCGGCCAGGGCGGTCACCACCAGGATCTGCCGGCCGGCGGCGATCGCGCTCGCCAGCCGGGGCAGGAAGCGGTAACTGCCGTGGCCGTACGAGGCGATCAGCCATGGCGCGGAGACGGTCACCGCCAGCGTCCCCGCCACGATTCCCCAGGTCCACACCGCGAGCAGGGTGGCCGGCATCCGGCCGTGCACCGGCGGCAGCCCGCGGATCAGGAGCAGCGCCCCGGGCAGGAAGAAGGCGAACACCGCGGCGAACCTGATCCGCAGCGCGGTCCCGTGCAGCGCGAGGTAGCGGGCTCCGTCGCCCCCTGCCGGGCCCCCGGGCGCGTCAACGCCCGCCCACGCCCCGGCCGGAGGCTCGTACGACCAGGGAATGAGCCAGCGTTCGAGCTCGGCGGCGGCCCGGCCCCCGATCGCGTCCGTGGCGCCCTGCAGGCGCAGCGCCTGCAGACTCTCCCCCGCCCACCACAGGAGCGCCGTGAGCAGTACCCCTCCGAGCAGTGCCGGTATCACCGCACGCCGGTACGTCATGTGCTGTCCCCCGCCTCGACCGTCTCCGCCCGAACCCCCTGGCCGGGTGAAGGTTACGACGCGTTGATCACATGGGGGTCACGGCCGCGCCAACGTCCCTGTGGACCAAGCGATCTGACGCCTTGTCATGTCATGGGGCATCCGTGGCGCGCCGCGGAACTCCTGGCGAAGGCCGCGAGGAGTTCGTCGAAGACCTCGGCCGTCGGGGCGTCGACCGGGGCGGGCCGGCCGTCGCCGCGCTTCGGAGGGGTGAGCTTGAAGTACGCGGTGCCCAGTGCGCCCCGGCAGGCGTGCGACCGGGTGCGGGAGCCGGTGACGCTGCCGGGGTAGCGGTCGTCGAGGTACTTCTCCTGCAGGGCGGAGGGGCCGTAGTACGCGTTGAGGCGCACGTGGTCGTGCTCGCCCCGGTTCACCCTGCATTCCTCGGTCAGGGCGCGGCCGGCCGGGTATTCGTCGACGGTGGCGACGTGCGCGAGCCGGGCGTTGCGCGAGCTGACGACGTCCCGGCAGGTGGCGTCGGCCCCGGCGGCCGGGCGGGTCGTGACGCCGGTGCGGTCGACCGTTTCGGGGCGCGTGCCCAGGGCCCCTTCGCAGTCGAAGCGTTCGGCCGCGCGGCGGGCGGTCTCGGTGGCGAGGCGGGCGACGTCACGTATCTGATCGGTGGTCAGTTCGTCGGCTTCCCGGGTCGCTTCGGTGAGGACGAGCAGCCCCTTGCCCGCGAGCGGGGCGCAGTCCACGAGCACGGCGGCCCGGGGACGGCCGTGGACGGCGACCGAGCCGTTCCAGCCGTGTCCGATCGGCGCCGCGCCGGGCTCCTCGGCCGCTCCGGAGCTCCGGTGCGCGGCGGCGGGCCGTATCTGCAGCCGGAGCGTGGCGCTCCGGTCGTCGCCCCCGGCCCGGACCGAGCACCAGTCGGTCTCGTGGCCGACCCACTCCCCCGTGTGGCCCTTGCCCTCCAACTCGGCGCCGTCGAAGAAGTTCCGGGCCTCCTCGACGGCGACCGATCCGTGGCAGGCGTCGTCGAGGTCGTTGTCGGACCCGTCGCGGTTGCCGATGCCCCGGGCGAGCACCCCGCCCGCGAGTGCCAGGGCGGCCACCGCGGCAACGACGACGTACTTTCGGCGCGGGCTCGGGCTCATGGGCTCTCGTTCCTGTCGGCTCCGTGGTGCCGGAGCGGTGCGGCGGGGCCGGTGGCGGCCGGGACGGTCCACGCCCGGGACTGCCGGAACCGGGCGGGGAGTCCGGCCCCGTCCACCCACCGGCCACTGCCCGAGCGTGTCGGTCCCGGCCGCCCCCAAGAATGACCGAGGGTCGGCTTCGGATGTCTCCGAAACCGACCCTGATCTACGACTCTCACGAGTCGGGACGACAGGATTTGAACCTGCGACCCCTTGACCCCCAGTCAAGTGCGCTACCAAGCTGCGCCACGTCCCGATGCGAATCCCCCGGTGTTCCCGGGTGACCGCGCAGGACAAACATTACCTCACTCCGAGGACCGGATCGACGCCCGTGCCTGGTGGGCGCGGTTCGCCAGGGATTCGGCGCCGCACGCGGTGGCCAGTTTCTGGGCCCTGGCGAGTTCGCGCGGCGAGCGGATCGCGATGCCGTAGTCGACGAGGGCGAGCGCGTGCTCGTACGCCGACGGGGACGCCTCCAGGTGCCGGACGGATTCGGCGAGCAGATGGGTGGCGTCCTCGGGCTCCGCGAAGAGGGCGACGCAGCGCAGGGCCTCGCCGATGGAGGTGTCCGTGCCGAAGCGCTCGGCGTGCGTCCGGGCCGTCGCGGCGAGCCGGGCCGCGCGCTCCGGGTCCTCCTCGGTCAGTGCGCGGGCGAGGTCACCGGCCCAGGGCGCCCACACCCCGTTGAACCTGCCCCGGGGTTCGAGTGCCTGGCCCGCCGCCTCCAGTTCGGAGATCGCCTCCTTCGTACGGCCTTCGGCCAGCAGCAGCCGACCGCGCACGCACGGGCCGTCGGGGAGCACCATCGCACTGGGGTAGGGCGAGCCGAAGGCGTAGCGGTCGGCGATCTCGCGGGCCTCCTTGACCCGGCCCCGGGCGAGGAGCGTGTCGATGAGCAGACAGGCCGCGTCCCAGTGGACGGGCAGTCCGCTGCCGACCCGGTCGGCCAGGCGCAGCCCCTCGCGGAGGAAGCCCTCGGCCTCGGCCAGCCGGCCGCGACGCCGGTGGACGAGTCCGAGCAGGGTGTGGGCGAACGCGAGGTGCGCGCCGCTCCAGCCGGAGATCTCGAAGGCGCGGACGGCTTCGCCGAAGAGCTGCTCGGCCCGGTCGAGCTGGTCGGTGAAGGCGTAGGTGATGCCGACGAGGGTCGGCAGCTCGAAGCCCCATTCCGCGTCGGTCCAGCCCAGTCCCCGGGCGGGATGGCCGTCGACCAGGGCGCGTTCGCAGAGGTCGACGACGAGCTGGGCGTTCTCGCCGCGCATCATGGCGTCGAAGGCGCGGATGGTGAGCAGGGCGCGCTCGGCGTTGTCGCGGCCGTGCAGGTGGTCGGCGTTGCGGGCGAGCCGGGCGGAGCGGCCGGGTCCGTCGTCCTCGGCGGCCTGCATGCCCTCCCAGAGGAAGGCTCCGGCCTGAAGCCGCATCAGACCGGGTCCGGGGGCGGTGCGCGCGGCCTCCGCCGCGAGGGCGAGGGCCGCTTCCTTCAGCTGGTTGTTGTGGGAGTGCGCGGCCGCGAGGCGGTAGGTGGCGTCGACCCGCCGCTCCTCGTCGAGGCCGGGCATGTCGAGGGCCGCGCGCAGGTGCTGGACGGTGGTGGCCGGGGAACTGAGCAGGGTGGCGCAGCCCAGTTCGTACAGCAGGGTGGCCTTCACCTGCGGGCTCGGCGGTTCCTCCAGGGCGCGTTCGAGGCAGCGGCGGGCTGCGTCCGGGGCGCCGACCGCGAGGTGCTGCCGGGCCGCTTCGCGGAGTTGGCCGACCAGTTCCTGGTCGTCGTCCGGGTGCACTTCGAGCAGGTACCGGGAGGCCGCGGCGGCGCCGAGTCCGGCCCGGGTGATCGCCCACGCGGCCCGGCCGTGCATGGCGGTGCGGGTGGCCGGCGGGATGGAGCGGTACACCGCGCTCGCGATCAGCGGGTGGACGAACTCCAGCGGGTCGAAGCCGGTGACGATGCGGGCCTCGCGCAGCCGCTCCGTGCAGTCGGCGGCCTCGGCCGGGCTCATGCCGGCGAGGCTGGCCGCGAGGCCCTGCGAGATCTCCGTGCCGAGCACGGCGGCGGCCCAGGCGAAGCGGTTGGCGTTGGTCCCGAGCCGTTCGAGCCGGGCGACGAGGCCGCTGCCGCGGGCGGAGGCGCCGAGTTCGCGCAGCAGTCCGGCCGACTCCTCCAGCGGCGCCAGTTCGCGGTCCTGCACCTTGGCGACGAGTTCGACCGCCTCGTAGGGGTTGCCGCCGGTGACGGCCCACACCTCGCGGCAGAACGGGTCGTCGGCGTGCTCGCCGAGGGCCGCGCGGACCAGTTCGGCGGTGGCGTCCGGGGTGAGGGCGCGCAGCGCGACCCGCACCTGGGACGGGTGGCCGCTGCCCGGCCCGCTCTCCTTCAGCCGCGCCGCCAGCTCCTCCGGGCGGTGGGCCTGGACGACCAGTACGGGCAGTTCGCCGAGGCGGGCGGTGAACGAGGCGAGCCAGGCGAGGGATTCGCCGTCCGCCCAGTGCGCGTCGTCGACGATGAGCAGCAGCGGGCGGTGGCTGACCCGGGACGCGAGCCGGGAGACGACGAAGTCCAGGCCGTCGCGCACGCCTTGCGGGTCCGGCTGCGGGCCGCTCGGCTCGGCGAGTCCGAGCGCGGGCGCGGCGATCTCGTACCAGGTCCCGAACAGGGCGCGCACCTCGTCGGGCGGCAGTTGGTCGAGCGCGGGCTGCAGCAGTTGGCGCACGACGTGGAACGGCACGGACGTGACCGTTTCGCCGCCACGGGCGGACCAGATCGTGCATCGGTCGGCGGCCATGGCCTGGATCTCGCCGAGCAGTGCTGTCTTGCCGATGCCGGCCTCGCCGCTGAAGATCAGCAGCCCGCCGACGGCCTGGGCGCCGCATAGGGCGTCCACGGCCTGTGCGGCAGCGGCAAGTTCCGGTTCACGCTCGTACAGCGGCCGGGACGGCTTCATGCCTACCCTCCCCTAGGGTGGTACGGATTGGTTTCGACACTAGTCGTGAACAAGGGTCAACGGACAGTGGTTCCGGCGGTTCACCGCAGGTGCGGGGCACAATCGTGGGGTGGACGAGACTCGCAGGGACCGGGATGCCGAGGGCCGGGCGCGCAACGCGCGTCCCCGTGACGGGCTGGGGCGCCCCCTCCCCCGCGGGGCGGCGGGCGTCGAACGGCAGCCCGAGGGCGTGGTCCGTACGCCCGAGGAGACGGTGCGGGAGGCCCAGCGGCTGCTGGACGCGGGCATGCCCTTCCACGCGCACGAGGTGTTCGAGGACGCCTGGAAGTCGGGTCCGGGGGCGGAGCGGGAGCTGTGGCGGGGGCTGGCGCAGCTGGCCGTGGGGCTGACGCACGCGGCCCGGGGCAACGCGACGGGCGGGGCCCGGTTGTTGCGGCGCGGGGCGGCGGCGCTCGCCCCGTTCGTGCCGGACCACCCGTACGGGCTCGACGTCGGCGGGCTGGCCGGCTGGGCCGGGGAACTGGCCGGCCGGCCAGCCCGCCGACGTCGAGCCC
>NZ_RDBO01000051.1:0-27096 GCF_008120935.1 Streptomyces sp. sk2.1 | reverse complement strand
CGGGGGGCCTTCGCCGAAGGCTCCCCGTCGGCCTTCGCGGGAGTCGCCCCGTCGGCCGGCTTCGTGGCGGCCCCCGATCCGTCCCCGGATCCGTCCTTGGTGTCGGATATCGGGGCGTCCACGGCCCGCTCCTGGTCAGAAGTGCTCATGACGCGCGATCGTAATGGCTGCGGGGACCGGGCCGGTAGACCGGTCGTGGGGCGTACCGCCGGGGGCGGGAATGCGGCCGCCGCGTGTCGTGTCCGCGTCGCATGTCGGCCGGGTCGTCCGCCGTGCGTCGCCGGGAGCGGTGAACAGGGCGGCCCGCAGCCATTACGATCGCGCGTCATGAGCACTTCTGACCAGGAGCGGGCCGTGGACGCCCCGATATCCGACACCAAGGACGGATCCGGGGACGGATCGGGGGCCGCCACGAAGCCGGCCGACGGGGCGACTCCCGCGAAGGCCGACGGGGAGCCTTCGGCGAAGGCCCCCCGGGCAGTCGGCGAAACGGCTCCCGCCGAGGGCCCCGGGGCGGCCGCCACCGAGAAGACGGCCGGAAGGACCGCCGACGGGGCCGGGGAAGAAACCGCGGAAGGGACCGGGGACGAGGCCCCCGCCACGGACCCCGGGCCGGTCGGCGGGCCGGCTCCCGCGGCGGCCCCGGAGGAGGGCACCGACGACGACGAGGACGGGGACGCCGAGGACGACGCCGACCGGAGGCTGACTCCGCGCCAGGCGCGGCGGCTGCGGATGGTGCTGTCGGCGGTGGGCATGGCCGCGATGGCGGTGGTCCTCGTGCTGCGGATCGCCAGCCGGTCGTCCGTGCTGGTGGTGGGAGTGTACGGGCTCGCGCTGATCCTGTGCGGGATCGTGATCGAGCTCAGCAGGAACGGCCGTACCCGGCTCGGCAGTTGGCTGCTGGCCGTCGGCCTGGTCGCGGCGATCGGTTCGGACTGGCTGCTGATTCCCTGACTCCCCGGTCTCCCGGCCCTCCGGCGTCCCGAAATTCCTGACCTCCTGTCAGTTCGCTTCGATCCGTACGGCCCCGCCGCCCGGATCGACCCGGTCGAGCCAGTCGGCGCGCAGGTGGAACGGGAGGCCCGGTACGGCCGGTCGCAGCAGCCGCTGCCGGTGGAGCACCCGGCCGTCCTGCCGGGCGACGAGCAGCGGCGAGGACAGCCGCCGGGTGGTACGCAGGCTGAAGCGGTCGTGCGGCGGGGCGTCGCCGTCGGGCCCGACGAGGTTCGGCGCGATCCAGCTCAGCGGGGCCGCGACCGTGACGGGCGGGCGCCCCTCGGGCCAGGCGCCGTTCGCCAGGTGGCGCAGCAGGGGCGCGGCGACGGCCCGGCCCTCGGCCGCGGCGAAGGCGGCGCTCTCCACGCCGTGCAGCAGGTTGCCGACGGCGAAAACCCCGTTCCTCGTCGTGCGGTGGGCGGCGTCATAGGCCGGGCCGCGGGTGCCGGGGTCCAGGGTGATCGCGCCCCGGCGGGCCAGTTCGTGGTCGGGGATCCAGTCGCCGGTGAAGACGACGGTGTCGCAGCGCAGGGTGGTGGTCCGGCCGTCGCGGTGGCGCACCTCCACCCCGGTGAGGCGTTCCCGGCCGGTCAGCCCGGTGACGGTGGTGTCGTCGAGGACCGGGGGGCGGTCCCCGCGCCGGGTCAGGGCGGCGAGCCGGGAGTGCGGCCGGTCGGTGACCACGGCGACGACGTCCGCACCGGCGACGCGCAGGGTGTCGACCGCGGCGCGGCCGACGGGCTCGTCGCCGATGACGACCGCCCTGGTCCCGATCCGCTGCCGGTACAGGTGGACGGCCTGCTGGAGTTCGCCGGTGGTGTAGACGCCGGGCGGGCGGCTGCCGGGGACGAGGCGGGCGCTGCGGGGGCGTTCGCGGGCGCCGGTGGCGAGGACGACGGCGCGGGCGGTGATCCGTTCGAGGCCGGTGGGGGCGGTGGTGTCGACGGTCAGCGGTCCGGCCCAGCCGGTGACGGTGACCCCGGTGCGCAGGACGGCCCCGGACCGCACGGCGGCGGCCACGCAGCCGCGGGCGTACGCGGGTCCGGTCGTTCCCCCGCCGAGGACGGGGGTCCGGTCGCCGAATCCGCCGTGGGCGCAGTGCCGGGGAATGCCGCCCGCGGTCTGTTCGCGTTCCAGGATCTCGACCCGGCCGGCGCCGGACGCGGCGAGTTCGGCGCCCGCGCCGAGGCCGGCCGGGCCGCCGCCGACGACCAGTACGTCGACGGTCCGTTCGCGCCGGGTCATGGCCGCTCCTCCTCGAGCAGTGCGCGGACCGCGGCCCCGCAGTGAAAGCCCTGGCAGCGCCCGTTGCCCGCCCTGGTCCTGCGGCGCAGGCCGTCCGGGGAGCGGGGCGGCACCGGACTGGCGAGGGCGTCCCTGATCTCGCCCGCGGAGACCCGTTCGCAGTGGCAGACGAGTGTGCCGTAGGCCGGGTCCGAGGCGATCAGTCCGGCGTCCTGGTAGGGGCGCGGGAACGCCTCGCCGAGGTTGGGCATGGTGACGGGCGGCAGTTCGGCGGGGGTGCCGAGGTCGAGTCCCGAGTCGCCGAGCAGTCCGGTGACGTACCCGGCGATGGCCATGGAGGCGGTGAGTCCGGTGGAACGGATGCCGCCGACGACGATGTACCGCTGTTCCGGGTGGGACCGGATGCGGTAGTCCTCCTGGCCGGTGGCGGCGCGCAGTCCGGCGTAGACGGCGGTGACCTCCTCGTCGAGCAGTTCGGGGAGGATGCGGTGGCCCTTCTCCCGCAGCAGGGCGATCCCGTCGGCGGTCGATCCGGTGGCGGCCTTGTCGTCGAGTTCCTCCGCGGTGGGGCCGAGCAGGACGTTGCCGAAGACGGTGGGTGCGACCAGGACGCCCTTGCCGGCGGCGGTGGGCACGGGCAGCAGGATGTGGCCGACGAGGTCCCGGGCGAGCTTGTCGAAGACGATGAGCTGGCCGCGGCGCGGGGTGACGGTGAAGACGTCGTGGCCGAGTTCCCGGTCGATCTCGTCGGCGTGCAGTCCGGCGGCGTTGATCAGGTGGCGGGTGCGCAGCGGGCCCCGGTCGGTGGTGAGGGTGTGCAGGCCGCCGTCGCTGTCGATGTGCCGCACCCGGCAGCAAAGGTGCAGGTGGACCCCGGCGCGCACGGCCTGGGTGGCGTAGGCGAGCGGGGTCGTCCAGGGGCAGATGATGCTCTCGTCGGGCACTTCGAGCGCGCCGAGGGCGCCGGGCCCGAGGTGGGGTTCGCGGGCGTACAGTTCCGCCGCGTCCAGGAGGCGGGCCGCGTGGTAGTCGTTGCGCACGGCCTTGGTCAACAGGGCCGGGAGCGTGGCCAGTTGTTCCTCGTCCCAGGCGACGAGGAGGGCACCGACGCGTTCGACGGGGATGCCCGCCCCGGCCGCGTACTCGCGCAGCAGGTGCTGTCCCTCGCGTACGAGCCGGGCCTCCAGCGATCCGGGGACGGCGTCGAAACCGGTGTGCAGGATGGCGGTGTTGGCCTTGGACGTGGCGTTGCCGATGTCGTCCGAGGCGTCGAGGAGTGCGATGCGCAGGCGGTGGCGGGCGAGTTCGCGGGCGATGGCGGTGCCGACGACGCCCGCGCCGACGACGGTCACGTCATAGGGCGGGCCGTCGGTCGGCAGGGGGCCGGTCGTCGTGGTCGTGAGGGGCATCGCGTGGTTCCCGTACGTGTCAGGCATGGTCCAGGAGGGTCTGTACGGCCGCCCGGAACCGGGCGAGTCGTTCGGCCGCCTCGTCGGCGCCGATCCGGGGTTCGTACACGGCGGCGGGCTTCCATTCGGGCACGGCCCGCCGCAGCGGGAGTCGCGGGTCGAGGCCGAGCCGGGCGACGGCCCCGACGCCGAGGGCGGTGACGTCGGGCAGCGCGGACACCTCGACGGGGCGTTGCAGCAGATCGGCCTGGGTCTGCATGAGCAGCGCGGAGCGGGTCAGGCCGCCGTCGACGCGGAGCGAGGTCAGCGGGGAGCCGAGGTCGGTCGCGACCGCATCGGCGAGTTCGACCACCTGCGCCGCGATGCCTTCGCACAGGGCGCGGGCCAGGTGTCCGGCGGTGGTGTCCAGGCCGAGGCCGGTCACCGATCCGCGCAGGTCGCCGCGCCACCAGGGGGCGGCGAGGCCGGCCAGTGCCGGTACGAAGGTGACGCCGCCGGAGTCGGGGACGCCGGTGCCGACCCGGTCGAGGTCGGCCGCGCCGGAGATCACCCCGAGGCCGGTGAGCCAGTCGACGGCGGAGGCGGCGGTGTAGACCTGCCCGTCGAGGCAGTAGTTCGTGGTGCCGCCGAGCCGCCAGGCGACGCAGCTGACCAGTCCGGTGGAGCCGCGGCGCGGGGCGGTTCCGGTCTGGGCGAGCAGGAACGCGCCCGTTCCGTAGGTGCACTTGGCGTTGCCCGGGTCCAACGCGTTCTGGGCGAGGAGGGCGGCCTGCTGGTCGACGATGAGGCCGGTCAGCGGGAGTTCGGCGCCGAAGGCGGTCGTCGTGCCGACCGTGCCGTCGCAGTCGACGACGGCGGGGAGGCGTTCGTCGGCCAGGCCGAAGGCGTCCAGGGCCTCGGGCGACCAGGCGGCCCGGTCCAGGTCGAGCAGCTGGGTGCGGCCCGCGGTCGCCGCGTCCGTCACGAACGCTCCGGTCAGCTGGTGGACCAGCCAGGAGTCGCTGGTGGTGACGACGCCCTCGCGGGTCAGTTCCCGACGGATCCAGGCCATCTTGGGGGCGGCGAAGTACGGGTCGAGGGGCAGTCCGGTGAGACGGGTCAATTCCTCGTCGCGGGAGGAGAG
This sequence comes from Streptomyces sp. sk2.1, assembly GCF_008120935.1. Lineage (GTDB taxonomy): Bacteria > Actinomycetota > Actinomycetes > Streptomycetales > Streptomycetaceae > Streptomyces. The sequence continues at coordinate 22,323 of NZ_RDBO01000051.1, read as the reverse complement.
TTCGGCGCAGATCGGGGCGGACCTCCGGTCCTGCCAGACGATCGCTTCGGTGAGCGGGCGCCCGGTGTCCGGGTCCCAGGCGAGCACCGTCTCGCCCTGGTTGGCGAGGCCGACGGCGACCACTGGTTCGGCAGCTTCCTGCAAGGCCCGGCGTCCCGCCTCGACGACCGAGCCGAGGAGTTCGCCGGGATCCGCCTCCACCGCTCCCCCGCCGCTGTGACGGGTCGCCACCGGCACCGAAGCGGAACCGATCACGCCGCGCTCGGGGCAGATCACCAGCGCCTTCGTCCCCGATGTCCCCTGGTCCACAGCGAGTACCGGGCCTGTCATCGACACTCCAGCTGTGCGGAAGCTCTGCGGCTTGAACGGAATCGTGATCTTTGAACTGCGCCGCCCAGAGTGGTGCAGACCACCGCGTACGTCAAGGGCCGAACGGCCCCCCGTCCGGAACATCCGGGGTGCCGGTCAACGTCCGTGGGATTCGGACCACTTGAGTAAGATCCGCGAATCGGTCCGAAGAACGGAGCAACTGCCTCTACACTCACCGCCGAGCAACAACCGGACGCTTTCGAGCAGTTCGTTTTTCAACAGCTGCTTCACCCCCCACGTCCTTGAGGATTGATGAGACCGACACCTTTCGCCGAGAACCGGGGCGCCGACTCCCGGTTCTCCCGCTTCCGCACAAGTGCCATGCCGCCGGGTTGCGTGACGTGCTGAGAAGAACTTCCATCCGTCACATGCCGTCCCGTCGTACGGGAACAGGGCGAGTCCATGGCCAACAGTGATTTCCGGCCGGTTTATCATCCGGCCGGCCACGACAACGATTTACGCGTCGCCTTACAGGATTTGCGCACCGGGCGCTGGATGTCCATGCGGAGTCTGCTGGAGAGCACTCCGGACTGGACGCTGTGGACCCAGCGCACCCAGGTGCTCGGCGCGGTTGCCGCCGGTTCGGACGCGGTGCAGGCCTGGCTGGCCGAGGATCCCCGGAGCATCGCCGCCGCGGTGATGCACGCCCGCGTCGTCGTCGAGCGTGCCGTACGGGCCCACCGCGAGGGCCACCACCGCGCCCGGGAGCTGTGGCAGGACGCCTGGACGGCCTGCCGGTCGGCCGCGAACGCCTCCCCCACCGACCCGGTGCCCTGGGTGTGCCTGCTGGCCCTGTCCCAGCTCGACGAGCGGCAGCAGTTGGAGGAGCACCGGCTGCACCCGCCGGGACCGATGCTGTTCCCCGGCCCGTGGGGGCTGCTGGCGGAGGCCGACAAGCGCGACCCGTACAACCGCGAGGCCTACCACCGGATGCTCCAGTTCGTGTACGCGCGAAAGGCCGGCGGAAGCCTCTCCGAGGCGGTCAACTTCGTCCAGTGGGCGGCCTCTTCGGCCCCCGAGGGTTCCGCGCTGCATGTGCTTCCCCTGTACGTGCGGGTCGAGCGCTACCGTCGCGAGCAGGGCCACGAGAAGGCCCTCGACCTCCACTGGGTCACCGAGGACGCCGAGCGGGACGCCGTCCGCGCACTGGAGCTCTGGTTCCGGCGCACGACTCCGATCTCCCACTCCCTGCTCGACCTCAACCATCTGGCCCACGCCCTGTGGGGCGCCCTCCAATTCGCCGACGCCGCCGCGGTGTTCGAGGAACTCGGTCCCTACTTCACCTCGGTTCCCTGGGCGTACCGCACCCGTGGCGGCAAGTCCCCGGGAGACGCGGAGGACGTCTTCCTGCGCGCCCGCAGCCGCTGCCTCGCCGCTTCCCGCACCCCGGGCCGGAGGTCGCGCGGCTGATCCGTCGCGCCGCGACGCCGTCCCTGCCGGAACATTCCCTTTTCCCGTCCCTGTCCATCCCGCTCATGGAGGTTTTCCCGATGTCCATATCCACCCCGGCCCAGTCGGGTGCGGAGGTTTCCCATCCGGTGGACGAGGAGGAACGGCTGCGCGAACTCGGCTACCAGCCGGTGCTCGCCCGTCGCATGGGAGGCTTCGGCAACTTCGCCATCAGCTTCTCCGTCATCTCGATCCTGTCCGGCTGCATGACCCTGTACGGCTTCGGCATGTCCACGGGTGGCCCGGCGGTGATGCTGTGGGGCTGGGCCGGTGTCGGTCTCTTCGTCCTCTGCGTCGGCATGGCGCTCGCCGAGGTCACCAGCGCCTACCCGACCTCGGGAGCGCTGTACTACATGGCCGACCGGCTCGGCGGCCGCAAGTGGGGCTGGTACACCGGCTGGCTGAACCTGCTGGGTCTGCTGGGCGCGATCGCGGGCATCGACTACGGCGCCGCCCTGTTCACCGGCGCGCTGATGAACCTGCAGTGGGGATTCACCCCCACCCCGGGCAAGACGATGATCATCTTCGTCTGCATCCTGCTGCTGCACGCGGTGCTGAACCTCTTCGGTGTCCGCCTCGTCAGCGTGCTCAACTCCATCAGCGTGTGGTGGCACCTCATCGGTGTCGGTGTGATCGTCGCCGTGCTCGCGATCGTGCCCTCGAACCACCAGTCGCCGTCGTTCGTCTTCACCGAGTTCGTCAACGACACGGGCTGGGAGAACCCGTTGTACGTCGCGGCGATCGGGTTGTTGCTCGCGCAATACACCTTCTGCGGCTACGACGCCTCGGCCCACCTGTCGGAGGAGACCTCGAACGCCTCGGTGACGGCCGCCAAGGGCATCGTCCGGGCGATCTGGGTCTCCTGGATCGCCGGTTTCGTCCTGCTCGCCGGGCTGACCTTCGCGATCCAGGACTACGTCGGCACCCAGGAGAGCGCCACCGGCGTCCCGCCCGCCCAGATCATGATCGACGCGCTGGGCACCTCCGGGGCCACCGCCCTGCTCCTGATCGTGATCGCGGCGCAGCTGTTCTGCGGCAACGCCGAGGTCGCCGCCGCCAGCCGGATGGTGTTCGCGTTCAGCCGTGACAACGCCCTGCCGGGCTCGGCGCTGTGGCACAAGGTGAGCGCGCGCACCCAGACCCCCGTCAACGCGGTGTGGCTGTCGGTCGTCGTCGCCGGTGTGCTCGCGCTGCCGTCGCTGTACTCCGCCACCGCGTACGGCGCGGTGACCGCGATCAACGTCATCGGCATCACGCCCGCCTACGCGATCCCGATCTTCCTGAAGCTGCGCTCCGGCAACCGCTTCGAGCGCGGCCCCTGGCACCTGGGCCGCTGGAGCAAGCCGATCGGCTGGATCGCCGTCGTGTGGGTGGCCATCGTGACCGTGCTGTTCCTGCTGCCGCAGTCGTCCCCGGTGACGGTCGACTCGATGAACTACGCGTCGATCGCGCTGATCGCGGTGCTGGTCCTGGCCACCGTGTGGTGGTTCGTGGCCCGCCGTTCGTACAGCACGCCGTCGGCGTACGGCAGCGCCCGCGAGCAGGCGGAGATCGAGGAAGGCATCGTCTGACCTTCCGCTCCTCTCCGGCCCTCCCGGGTCACGACGCGCGGCGCAGGACAGGCCGCGGGCGGCGACCGGGGAGGGCCGAGGCGTGTGCGGGGCCGGTCGCCCGGGTGCACCGGGGCTCCCCTCACCGCGCCCAGAGGCGGGCGGCGGCCAGCAGCGCCACCGTCGCCCCGCCCGTGAGCACCGGTACGTTGCCCAGCCAGGCGGCCAGCGCCCCGCCGCCGAGCGCGCCGACCGGCACCGTGGCGGTGAGGGCTGCCTGGACGACCCCGGCGACCCTGCCCTGGAGTTCGGGCGGTGTGATCAGTTGCTGGGTGGTGGTCATGGAGATGGCCCAGACCGTGGCCGCGAGGCCGAAGACGAACTGGTACCCGAGCAGCGCCGGGAAGGCCGGCAGCAGCGAGGCGGCCGGGATCAGGAAGATCGCGAGGGCGGCGACCACCGCGCAGATCCGGGTCGCCGCGGCCAGTCCCGTCGTGGTGGCGAACCGCCTCGCCAGCAGCACCCCGAGGACGGTGGCGACACTGAACGCGGCGTAGACCGTGCCCAACTGCCAGGGGGGAAGCCCCAGATCACGGGTGGCGTACAGCACGAAGAGCGCGTCGGCCGCCCCGCTGCCGAGGTTGAATCCGGCCCCGGCGAGCACCTGCCGGCGCAGCAGCCGTTCGCCGCGCACCACCGCCAGTCCGCCGCGCAGCGCGGCCGTCCGGGAGCCCGGTCGCGGGCGGCGGCGTTCGGCGGGGGTGTCGAGCGCGGCGGGGAGCGCGAGGAGCAGCAGTGCCTCGACGCCGTACGCCGCGCAGGCGGCCAGCAACGCCGTCGACGCGCCGGTCAGGCCCACCAGCACTCCGCCCAGGGCGGGGCCGCCGATCTGTCCGGTGGTGCGGGCGCCGGTCAGCGCGGAGTTGGCGGACAGCAGTTGTCCGGGGTGCACGACCCGGGGCAGGGCCGCCTGGAGGGAGACGGCGAGCATGGAGGTCAGCGCGCCGGACACGGTGGCCACGACGTACAGCTGGGGCAGGCCGAGCCGGTCCAGGGCGGCCGTCAGGGGCACCGAGCCGACCACGAGCGTCTGGAGGACGGTGAGCAGGACCGTCAGGGCGCGCAGCCGGGCCCGGTCGGCCAGCAGGCCGGCGAACGGGCTGAGGAGCGCCCCGGGGAGATAGCTCAGCGCCATCAGCGCGGAGGCGCCGAACGGTCCCGCGTCCAGCCGGGTCACGGCGATCAGCGCGAGTGCCAGGGTGGTGACCTGGCGTCCCACGGAGCTGGCGATCTGTTCCCCGCACAGCAGCAGGAAGGGGCGGTGGCGCGGCAGGGGGCTCATCCGGTGGTTCTCCCTTCCTGGAGCGGGGTGTCGTCCGGGCCCGGGGCGCGGTCGACGGAACGGACCGGGACGTGCCAGGTGGGCAGCGCCACGTGGGTCCGCCCGTCGTCGAAGAGGAGTCCCAGGGCGACCGCTTCGCCGAGCCACGCGTCGAGCTCCCCGGCGGACGGCGGGTTCCCGTCGGCGGTGAGCAGCCGGTGCAGGGCGGCCGGGGTGCGGCCCGTCTCCAGGTGGCGCAGGGCGGCGGCCCGCCAGCCGGTCAGCCGGTGCGTGCGCCGCGGCCAGCCGTGCCGTCGGTCGTGGACGAGGAGCACCTCCTCGCCGTCCGCCGCCCCAGGTTGTTCCATGACCAGGGTGGAGGTGGGGTGGCCGGTGTACCAGTCGCGTGCCGCGGCCTTGAGCCGGGCCTCGGTCCCGCCGCCGATGCCGGCGGGCGGGGTGTCGAAGAGATAGACCAGGTCGGCCAGTTCGCTCTCGGGCAGGTCGTAGACGTGGTGGTACATCTCGGCGGGCGTCCGCCGGTGGAAGCCCAGCGCGGGGTCGGCGAAGTTGGGGCTGAACCGCTCCAGTTGGATGCGGTGGGCGCCGCCGGGCGGCTGGAGGTGGACGAGGGCCGGCATCTGGGCGATGACGGAGGCGTAGTCCTCGGCGGTCTCGCCGGGGAACCCGTAGAGGTAGTTCCAGGAGCAGGTGAGCGAGTGGTTCTCGCACTCGCGGAGGGTGCGGACGTTGCGGGCGCCGCTGACCCCCTTGTCCATGAGGTCCAGGGCCTTGTTGTTGAGGCTCTCGATGCCGGGCTGGATGTGGACCGAGCCCGCCCTGCCGAGCAGTTCCAGCTGCTCGGCGGTGAGGTTGGACTTGACCTCGTAGTGCATGCGCAGGTCCCAGCCGCTGTCGGCGGCGAGCGGGAGGAAGTCCTTGAAGTACGCCATGTCGATGATGTTGTCGACGGTGACGACGTCCAGGATGCGGTGCCGCCGGACCAGGCGGTCGACCTCGGCCCAGAGGCGGTCCCCGGTCTTGGCGCGGAAGGTCATCGCCGATCCGTTGAGGCCGCAGAAGGTGCAGTGGTGCTTCTCCCCCCACCAGCAGCCGCGGGCCCCCTCCACGACCAGTTTCGGGTGGACGTACTCCGCGAGCGGGGAGGTGTCGACGGCCTCCTGCCAGAGGTCGTAGTCGGGCGAGGGGATGTCGCCGGGTGAGACGGTGCGCCGGGACTCCTCGTTGGCCCGGGACTCCTCGCCGTCCCACCAGCACAGCCCGGGCACGTCGGACGGGGCGGTGCCCGCGTCGAGGTGGGCGAGCAGGGCGGGCAGGGCGTACTCCCCCTCGCCGCGCACCACGTGGTCGACGAAGCGGTGGTTGCGGTGCAGGGCGTGTCCCATCGGGCCGTCGCAGTTGCTGCCGCCGAACACGACGGTCAGCGCGGGGCGGCGCCGTTTGAGTTCCGCGGCGAGCGCCAGGGAGGAGACGTTCTGCATGAAGGTGGAGGTGAACCCCACGACGTCGGGGGCCTCGTCGAGGATCGCGCTCGCGCTCGCGTCGACGAAGTCGGCGGCGTGCACCCGCATCGCGGTCGCCGTGCCGATGTCGGTGCCGCGCCGCGCGGCGTACTCCTTCAGCCGCGCCACGCCCCATTCGGGATCGCCGTACAGGACGCCGGAGAACACCCAGTCCCCGAGTCCGTCGAAGATCGATTCGCTTCCCACCGCGACGTGGTCGCCGGGGCGCAGTTCCCCCCGTGAGCGTTCGAGCAGGAATTCCGCCCAGCGCAGGGAGCCGTGGAACTCGCGCACCTCGTCGTCCGGCCGGACGCGGTTCAGCAGCGCGTGCAGCAGGCCCACCTGGAGCGAGGGGAGTTCCAGCGGCTGCCACGGCATCGTCACGAGATGTATTCGCACATGCGCCTCCCACGGCACGGGGGCGGACGCCGGGACGTGCCCCGCGTCCGCCCTTGTCGTCACTGTCCGGCCCCGGCGGTGCCGGCCCCCGCGTGCCGGTCGCATCAGGTGCCGACTGCGCCGGAACGCGCCGGTTCAGCGCGTCGGGCGCTTCTCGATCGTCTGCCGTTCGCGGTTCTTCGCCTCTTCCTCGCGGACCACGACCTTCTTGATCTCCATGTGCCCCTCCCTTCCGCGTTCGCTCTCAAGTCCGTTGACGTTAGGGACCGTTACCCGGGACCGCAAGAGTGCCTCCCGAGGGCGGCGGGACGCACGGGACGGCTGGTGAACACGGACGCGGGCGGTCCGGTTCGCCGGAGCCGCCGCCCGCGCACGGCAGGTACGGCCCGACATCCATCGAATGATCGTTTGACCGTTTTGATTCAAAATTGATCAATCTCTTGACCCTTATCGATCAGTCGATCAGGATTCCCAGTGATCCGATTCAGGACAGGAGTCGGGACGGCGCTCACCCGTCCGCGAGGCGACGGGCCACGACGACCGGTACGGCCGGTCACCGGGCCGCGGGCGACGGCCCGCCCGTCCCGTACGACGCGAAAGGCTGGCATCTCCCGCATGACCGATCCCCACCCGGGCCCCCCGTTCGAACTCCCCGCCGACGACCGGGCCGCCGGCCCGTACACCGGCTACACCCGCGCGCACTGGGAGGCCGCGGCGGACGGGCTGCTCCGGGCCGCCTGGCGGTGGGCCACCCCGGGCGGCGCGCTGCTGGACCTGCCGGGCCGGCCGTCCGTGTCCGGGGTGCGTTCCGACGGCCTGGAGGGCTACGCCCGCACGTTCCTCGCCGCCGCCTTCCGGGTGGCGGGCGCGAACGGCGCGGACCCGCACGGCTGGCTCGACCGGTACGCCGACGGGCTCGCGGCCGGCACCCGGGCCCCCGGCCGGGACGACGCCGAGTCCTGGCCGCTGATCCGCGACCACGCCGTCTTCGGCCAGCCGATGGTCGAGTCCGCCTCGGTCGCCATCGGGCTGCGGCTGACCCGGCCGTGGCTGTGGGACCGGCTGGACCCCGGGGTGCAGGACCGTGCCGCGCGGTGGCTGCGCGACGCGCTGCTCCACACCCCCGCCCCCAACAACTGGTACCTGTTCCCCTACTCCGTGGCCGGATTCCTGGAGTCCGTGGGCCGGGGCGACGCGGTGACCGCGCGGGCGAAGCAGCGCGCCCTGGACCTGCTGGAGGGCTGGTACCGGGGGGACGGCTGGTACTCGGACGGCGACGGGCGTGCCTTCGACCACTACAACGGCTGGGCGCTGCACCTCTACCCCGTGCTGGACGCGCACCTGTCGGGCGACGCGGAGCTTTCCGCACACTACGGGGCCCGGCTGCGCGAGCACCTGGAGGGCTTCTCGCTGCTGTTCGGCGGCGACGGCGCCCCGATCCACTTCGGCCGCTCGCTGCCGTACCGCTTCGCCGCAGCCTCGTCGGTCGCGCTCGGCGCCGTCACCGGGCACACGCCGCTGACGCCGGGCACCTCGCGGCGGGTGGTCAACGGTGCGCTGCGCTACTTCCTGGACCGGGGCGCGGCCGGTGCGGACGGGCTGCTGAGCCTGGGCTGGCACGGCCCGCACGAGGCGTCGTTGCAGAGCTACTCGGGCCCCGCCTCGCCGTACTGGGCGTCCAAGGCGTTCGTCGCGCTGCTCGCCCCCGAGGACCACCCGCTGTGGACCGCGACCGAGGAGCCCGCGCCGAGCGAGGGCCCCGACCGGGTGCTCGCCCTGCCCGCCCCCGGACTGCTCGTCCAGTCCACCCGCGCGGACGGGATCGTACGGCTGCACAACCACGGCAGCGACCACGTGCGCCCGCACGAGGGCGAGGCGGAGGTTCAGGACGACCCGCTGTACAGCCGGCAGTCGTACTCCACTGTGACCGGTCCCACGGCGCGGGGGAACGTCGCGGACAACCACCTGGCCGTGGTCGTCGGCGGGGCGCGCAGCGGCCGCCGGGTCGTCCGCGCGCTGGGCGCCGGTGCGGGCGACGGCTGGGGGTGGGCCGCCTCCTGGCATCGCCCGGTGTTCGCGTCCGCTCCGGTGATGGTGCCGGGGATGCGCGTGGAGAGCGTCACCGTGGCCCGCGGCCGGTACGAGCTGCGGGTGCACCGGGTGCTCGGCGCCCCGCCCGGGGCCCGGGTGGAGCAGACCGGCTGGGCGACCGGCCGCGACGACACGGTGGTCTCCGCGCTGCACGGCCTGTACGGCTGGGAGAACCGGGACGAGGTGCGGGCGCCCCAGGGCACCGCGTACACCCCCTGGGCGGTGGTGCCCCGGCTGTCCGCGGCGGCGGAGGGCACGGTGCTGCTGGTGGCGCTCGGTTCGCTGACCGCGGAGCCCGACGCGACGCCGCTGGACGCGGTGGTGAGCGGGGTGGACGTGGACGGGGACACGGTGGAGGTCCGCTGGGCCGAGGACGCGGCGACGACCCGTGTCGTCCTCGACCCGCTGTCGGTCACGCACGGCTGAGCCCCGGGGCGCGCGGTCCGGCGACCGCGCGCCCGTGCGCTCACACGTCCGTCCGGATCACCACCGCCAGCGTGCGCGGGCCGTGCACGCCCTCCACCCGTTCCAGTTCGATGTCGGACGTGGCCGAGGGGCCGCTGATCAGTGTGGTCGGCCGGCCGGGCACCAGCCGCGCCACCGCCTCCGGAACGCCGACCTCGACCTTGGACAGGTCGACGACGCACACGTGCAGGTCGGGCACGAGGGACAGCGCCCGGCGTCCCTGGTCGGGCGAGCCGTCGAGGAAGATGGTGCCCGTCTCGGCGCAGCCGACGGCCGAGGCCGTGACGACCCCGTCCAGCTCGCCGAGCCGGGGGGCCGGGATGGTGTCGGAGTCCTGCTGGACCTCGCCGCCGTATCCGCCGAGCCACTGTTCGTCGAGTCCGGCCGGCGCGCCGATCCGCCGGGCCCCGCGTTCCCGCAGCACCTCGGCGAGGACCTGGGCGGTGCGGTCGGCGGTGCAGGTGTGCACCGTCGCCCGGTAGTCGACGAGCCGGTCGGTGAACAGGGCCAGGCGTTCCTCGTCGGGGAGGGTGCGGCCGGTGCGGTAGGCGCGCGGGACGGTGACGTCCCGGGCGGGGGCGAGGGCCAGGGCGTCCTTGATCCGGCCCAGTACCGTGTCACGGGCGGTCGTCACGCGTCCTCCTCCTTCTTCCGGTCCTTCTCGTTCCTCCGGTGCTCGTCGGCGGCGGCCCGCATCGTCGCGGCGCCCTCGGCCGATGCCAGCCAGGAGCGGAAGGTCTGCTTCGGCGGGGCGGCGGTGTCCCGGCTGTCGCTCCAGCCGTCGAACGGCGGCGGCAGGTGCGAGATCCGCCCGTCGCGGCCGCCCAGCACCCGGCCGAGCCCCGCGCCCTTCTGCGCCGCCGTGAAGAGCTTCGGGTGCTTCATGACGGTGGCCGCGGCCCTCATGGCGAGCTTCTCGGCGGTGACACCGGCCTGCTCGGTGTTCTGGTGGCGCAGTTCGACCAGCAGCGACGGGATGTCGATCTTGACCGGACAGGCGTCGAAGCAGGCGCCGCAGAGGCTGGAGGCGTACGGCAGCGAGCTGTTGGGGTCGTTCCTGGCCGCGTGCATCCCCGCGAGCTGCGGTGTCAGGACGGCCCCGATCGGCCCGGGGTACGTCGAGCCGTACGCGTGGCCGCCGGTCCGTTCGTACACCGGGCAGACGTTGAGACAGGCCGAGCAGCGGATGCAGTTGAGCGCCTCGCGGCCGATCCGGTCGGCGAGCGCGGCGGTGCGTCCGTTGTCGAGCAGGACCAGGTGGAAGTTCTGCGGCCCGTCGCCCGGCGTCACGCCGGTCCACAGCGAGGTGTACGGGTTCATCCGCTCGCCGGTGGAGGAGCGGGGCAGCAACTGGAGGAAGACCTCCAGGTCCTGATGGCGCGGCAGCACCTTCTCGATGCCCATGACGGTGATCAGGGTGTCGGGCATCGTCAGGCACATGCGGCCGTTGCCCTCGGACTCCACGACGGACAGGGTTCCGGTCTCGGCGATGCCGAAGTTGGCGCCGGAGATCGCGACCTCGGTGGTCATGAACTTCTCGCGCAGATAGGCGCGGGCGGCGGCGGCGAGGTGCGCGGGCACGTTGTCCAGGCCCGGGTCGACGCCCGGGATCTCCTTGAGGAAGATCTGCCGGATCTCGTCGCGGTTGCGGTGGATCGCGGGCACCAGGATGTGCGACGGCTTGTCGTGCGCGAGCTGGACGATCAGTTCGGCGAGGTCCGTCTCGTACGGGGTGATGCCGACCGATTCGAGGTGCTCGTTGAGGCCGATCTCCTGGGTGGCCATCGACTTGACCTTGATGACGTCGCTGCTGCCCGTCTCCTCGACCAGCCGGGCGACGATCTCGTTGGCCTCGGCGCCGTCGCGCGCCCAGTGGACGGTGCCGCCGCGCTCGGTGACCTTCCGCTCCAGTTGTTCCAGGAGTTCGGGGAGCCGGTTCATGGTGTCGGTCTTGATGGCCGAACCGGCATCGCGCAGCGCCTCCCAGTCGGGCAGTTCGCCGGTGACGTCGAGGCGTTTGGCGCGGATGGTGCGGGTGGCGCGGCCGAGGTTGCGGCGCAGTTGTTCGTTGCGCAGCTCGTCGTGCGCGGCACGGGGGAACTTCCGGTCGCCGCGCAGGTTGCCCGTCCCGTACGGGGAACGGGGCGGGGGTGCGGGCATGCCGAGGAAGGTACTGCTCATCGGACGGCCTCCGTCGGGACGTACGGCGAGGTGCGGGTGGCGGAGAGGATCTGGGCGAGGTGCAGGGTGCGGGTGCCCGACCCGATCCGGGAGAGCCCGCCGCCGATGTGCATCAGGCAGGACGAGTCGCCCGCCGTGCAGACACCGGCACCGGTCGCGGCGATGTTGCGCATCTTGTCCTGGAGCATCGCGGTGGACGTCTCGGCGTTCTTGACGGCGAAGGTGCCGCCGAATCCGCAGCAGGAGTCGGCCTCCGGCAGCTCGACGAGGTCGATCGAGTCGACGGCGCGCAGCAGCTTCAGCGGCTTGTCGCCGACGCGGAGCATGCGCAGGGAGTGGCAGGTGGGGTGGTACGTCACCCGGTGCGGGAAGTACGCGCCGACGTCCTCGGCGCCCAGGACGTCGACGAGGAGCTCCGACAGTTCGTACGTCTTGGCCTTGACGTCGGCCACGCCCGACCGGAGCGCCGCGTCCCCGTACCGCTCGGCGACGATCTCGTGCTGGTGGCGGACCGAGCCCGCGCAGGAACCGGACGGCATGACGACGGCCTCGATCGAGGCGTCGCCGAACTGGTCCGCGAAGTTCCGCACCAGGGGCAGGGGTTCGCGCTGGTAGCCGGTGTTGACGTGCATCTGGCCGCAGCAGGTCTGCCCCGGCGGGAAGACCACGTCGTGGCCCAGGCGGGCGAGCAGGACCGCGGTCGATTTCACCGCCTCGGGGAAGAGGGTGTCTCCCAGACAGGTGGCGAAGAGTCCGATGCGCATGGGTCTCTCCGATCGTTTCTCCAGTTTTATGGTCCGACCATACTAGCCTCGGTCCGAAACGTGAAGGCAACGACGCGCACACGGAGGCCGGAGCGCGGGCCTCTTAAGTCATGCACCTGACAAGAATGGACGGAGGCGGCCGCCGACTTCACGGACCGGGCCGCCGGGCGCCGTCTCACTCGTGGCCGGAGTTCCCGTCGACCAGCGTGCCGTGCAGGCTGCGGATGTGCTTCTCGACCAGGTCCGCGGCCTTCGCCCCCTGCCCCGCCCGCACCAGGTCGAGCAGCTCGGCGTGTTCCGCGTCGAGTGCGGCGGCCGTGGCCGGCCAGTCCTCCGCCTCCTCCAGCGCCCGCAGGATCAGCGGCCGCACCGACTCACGGACGGCGGAGGTGAGCGTGGAGGTCAGTTCGTTGCCGGAGCTGCGGGCGACGTGCACGTGGAAGCGGGTGTCCAGGTCGTTGAACTCGGCCACCCCGACGCCCGGTTCGCCCATCCGCGCGACCAGCGCCTCCGCCTCGTCGAGATCCTCCGCCGAGGCGTGTCGCGCGGCCGCCTCGAAGCTGGACCGCTCCAGCACGACCCGCGCCTCCAGGACGTCCTCCAGGCTGTAGCTGCCCAGGGCGAAGTGCAGGCGCAGCAGCCGCCCGAGCGCGTCGTCGGGGTTGCGCACGATCCGCGCCCCGGCGTCCGGCCCCCGGCCCGGCTGCGCGACCAGCACGCCGATGGTCTCCAGCACCCTCAGCGCCTCGCGCAGCGCGGACCGGCTGACCCCGAGCACGGGGGCGAGCTCACGCTCGGGCGGCAGCCGGTCGCCCGCCCGGAGCTCGCCGGAGAACACCCGCTCCTCGATGCTCTGGAGCACGAGCTCATGCGTACGGGACTGTCGTACGGGTTGCCATTCGACGGGCATCCGTCACCCCCTGCCTCGGCCGGAATCGTCCGGTTGCCGTCGCTTCTGCTGCCCGACCCTCCACTATGTCACACACCGCGTATGGTCGGACCAAAGCTCCGGCGCCGTTCGGGCACCCGTCCGCGTCCCTCCCTCCGGCCCTTCCGGGTTCAGTAGGTGACGACGATGCGGCGGCCCACCCCGTCCACCTCGATCTGCCCGCCGTACGGAATGACCAGCTGCGGGTCGGTGTGGCCGAGGTCGACGTCGAGGACGGCCATGGTCCCGGGGGCGTACTCGTCCAACGCCCGCAGGACCGCCTGCCGTTGCTCCTCGCGGTACCGCTCCCCCTCCTCGATGCCGAGCGGCTGGTCGAACGACCAGTTCTTGGCCCGGGCCATGAGGAGGGCCGGGAACCGGGCGAGCAGCCCCCGCTCCCCCATGCTCCGCAGGATCCAGTAGACCTCGTCGGCCGTCGGCATCTCCTCGGACGTCTCCAGGAACAGCACCCGCCCCTCGTAGCCGTCCACCGGCCCGATCTCGCGATCGGCCATCAGCAGCCAGGAAAGGATCTCCACGTTCCCGCCCCAGCTCGCGCCCTTCACGGTCCGGCCGTCGGCGTTGTGCCAGATCCAGCCGTCGCAGGGGAGCATCTCGGGTTCGGAGTCGAAGGTCCCCGGGTCCTCCCACCGGCCGTTCGCGCCGTTGGTCTCCTTGGGCGGGGTGAGCTCGAAGGCGCCGTGGGTGAAGAGCGCGGCCCGCAGGGACTCGGCGGTCAGCGGGTGCATCGCGCCGGGCCGCCCGAGCTCGCACATCACCGTGCCGCCGTGGTAGCCGACGATGCCCAGGTTGTCGAGGAACACCAGCAGGTTGGTGTTGTCGCTGTACCCGAAGAAGGGCTTGGGGTTGGCGCGCAGCAGGTCGCGGTCCAGGTACGGCAGCACGGTGATCTGGTCGTCACCGCCGATGCTGGAGATCACGGCCTTGATGTCGGGGTCGGCGAACGCCGCGTGGATGTCGGCCGCCCGTTCCTGCGGGGTGGAGCCCATCTTCCGCGTCGTCGGGTACTCCACCGGTTCGAGCCCGAACTCCTCGCGGAGCCTGCGCAGCCCCAACTCGTGGGGCAGGGGCAGGAGACCGGGAAGGCCGGAGGAGGGGGACAGCACGGCGACGCGATCACCGGGCACGGGCTTGGCCGGGTACTGGTTGCTCGACATCCGCTGAGCGTAGGCGGCTCCCCGGACGGCGTCGTCATAATTTCGGCCCGCCCGTCCACCTGTCCGCCGTCCGCCCCTCAGTCGTCGAAGGATCCGTGGCGGCCCGCGCCGCTCCCGAACCGTTCGGCACCGGCCCGCGTCTCCCCCGCGGTCAGTGGCACCAGACCGTGCCGGTACTCCGCGGCCAGCGCCTCCGGCTCGCCCAGGCCGTGCTGTTCGAGCACCGACAACCGGTCGTGACGCAGGCACAACTGCGGGAAGGCGGCGATCTCCCGGGCCAGCCGCTCCGCCGCCCCGCGCGCCCCGCCGGGCGGCACGATCCGGTTGGCGAGCCCCATGGCGTACGCCTCGGAGGCCGGGACGGGCCGCCCGGTGAGGATCATGTCCATGGCCCGGCTCTCACCGATCAGGCGTGGCAGCCGTACCGTTCCGCCGTCCACCAGCGGCACGCCCCAGCGGCGGCAGAACACCCCGAACACCGCGTCCTCCTCGGCCACCCGGAGATCGCACCAGAGGGCCAGTTCCAGGCCCCCGGCCACCGCGTGGCCGGCGACCGCCGCGATGACGGGCTTGCCCAGGCGCATCCGGGTCGGCCCCATCGGCCCGTCGCCGTCGGCCAGGACCTCGTTGCCCCGTTCCGTGCCGATGCCCTTCAGATCGGCGCCCGCGCAGAACGTACCGCCCTCGCCCCACAGCACGGCGACGGACGCGTCCGGGTCGTCGTCGAACTCGCGGAAGGCGTCGGCCAGTCGGCTCGCGGTCGGTCCGTCCACGGCGTTGCGGACCTCGGGCCGGCTCAGGATCACCGTGAACACGGCGCCGTCGCGCTCGATCCGCACCGCAGGTCGTTCACTCATCGTTCGGCCTCCCACAGAGGATCGCGCGGGGACGGCGGAGCGCCCCGCCCCCATCGGCACAGCTGATTCATACGATTCTCACGCAACCGTTCTACGGTGGGGCCCGTGACCCAGATGAGTCCGCCCGGCTGGCACCCAGACCCCGGGCACACAGGAACAGGCCCCGTCCACGAACGCTGGTGGGACGGCACCCGGTGGACCGATCACCTCCGGCTGCCTCCCGCCGAGGCCCGGCGCCGCCGGACGCGCGTCGGCATCGGTCTCACCGCCGGCGTGGTGGCCCTCGCCGTCGTCGGGGGCGGCGTCCTCCTCTGGTCGGACCGCTCCGACGGCTCCGGGAAGCACGCGTCCGCGACACCGTCGGCCCCGCCCTCCGACGACACCGGACGCGGACCGGGCGCGCCGGGGGGCGAGGACCGGGACGGGGCCCCCGGGCAGCGGACCCCGCAGGCGGAGGACGGCTACGCCACGGACCTGGCCAGCGGCATCGGTCTCCCGGTGCTCGACGGCTGGAAGGGCACCTCGGGCATCGCGGGCGCGGGAGTGACCACGGGCGAGTACCCCTGCCCCGGCGACACGTCCGAGAAGTGCGTGCGCGGCGGGGTCTTCTCCACGCCCGCGAAGGCGCTGGAGCTCGACACCACGACGCCCAGGGCCACGGCGTTGAAGGACATCTCCGCCAACGCCTCCGATTCGTACGGCGAGAAGATCTACGGGGGCATCACCTCGCACGAGGAGCTCAAGTCGGAGGCGGTCACCGTGGCCGGCGAGAAGGGGTACCTGGTGCGCTGGAAGGTCGTGACGAAGAACGGCGACGACGGGTACGTCCAGTCGCTGGCCTTCCCGTCCCCCCGTGCCGATGACATGCTGATCGTCGTCCGTTCCGGTTTCGACGTCAGTTCCGAGGCCCCGGCGCTCTCCGTGATGGACGAGATCACCAAGGGCATCAAGGCCGCCCGGGGGACGGGCGGAGGCCCCGGCACCACGGTGTAGGGGCGGTCGCGGGCGCCGGGTATCGGACACACATACGCATGAGTACGACGGGCCCACCGGGCTGAGTACGGCGGCCCATCCCCCGGACGGGCCGCCGGAGGTCCAATGGCGGCATGCTTCCCGACACCCCGCACCGCCCCCGCCTCCAGCACGTGACCGCCGCCGGCACGACCCTGGCCGTGACCCTGGCCCCGCTGGTGATCGGGGTGCTGCTCGCCAAGGCCGCGGCGGCGGACCCGATGGCTCCGGTGAACGCGCTGGTGACGCGGGGCGGGCAGCCCGTTCCCCTCTCGCCCGCGCAGTGGCGCAGGTGCGGCAGGCAGGCGCTGCGCCGTTGGAAGGACCCGCTGCACGCCTGCGGGCGCCCCGGCGCCCTCGTCGTACGGCGGCGTCCCGGGCTGCGGGAGCCGCGCCGTACGGCGGAATCGCTGCCGGTCGAGCGCTGATCCGGCGACGGGTCCGGCGCCCGGGTCGCCCCGGGGGCCGGACCCGTCGGCGCGTCAGACCCGTCGGCAGTGCAGGAACAGCTGCGGTTCGGTCGCCGCGGCCTCGTGGTCCGGGGTGAACAGGGTGCTCTGCTCCCACACGACCGAGAAACCGGCCCCGGTGACCAGTTCGGTGAACTCCTCCGGGCCGAAGCTGGTCGCCCGCACCGGCTGCCCCATGAAGACGACCTCGACGTCCTCCACGTCCAGGGGCACCGTCGCGACGACCAGCTGGCCTCCGGGGACCAGCAGCCGCCGTGCCTTGCGCAGCAGCCGGGATTGTTCGTCGCGGGACATCTGCAGCAGCGAGAAGTAGATGCAGACGGCGTCGAAACTCCCTTCCTCCAGGGGGAGTTCGAGGATGTCCGCACATTCGAAGACCGCTTCCGGCACCTGTCGGGCCGCCAGTTCGACCATGACGGGCGAGACGTCGACCCCCAGCACCCGGTGGCCCGCCCCGACCAGGGCCCGCGCGGTCGGCCGTCCCGTTCCGCTGCCGACGTCCAGGACCCGGCTGTGCGGTGCGAGCCGGTCCAGCAATCGGCTCAACGAGGCGTGATGGGCGGCGGATTCACCGAACGCCCGCTCGTAGTCCGCGCCCAGGGCGTCGAACACCGTGGCGGCGGTGAGACCGTGCTCCTCGTCCATCGTTGTGGTTCCTTCCCCTTTGCCCCGTGCCATGTGCCGGGATCGTTTCATCAATCGAAGCGGCCTTCAACGCCCGTCCCCGTCACGGGACATGAGGTCGAACGGGAAGACGGGGCGGACGAATATCCGGTTTACCGACCGGTCCGGGGTTCACTACAGTCGCCACGAATCGCGCACCACGACGGCCTCGTGGCGCGTGCCGTGACGAGTGGGGGGAGACCGGTCGTGCGCCACCGCGCCGCTGTCGTCGTCCCCCGTTCACGGTACGAGGTGATCCTGGTGTCCTCGTGCGCCCGGTGCCGGCTGCGCGGCCCGCACCGGACACCCGCGACGAACGACTGACCCCCGAGGAACCACCGGCGCCGAAGCGCCCGCGCCATCGCGCCCCGCCCGATGCGGGGCGCCGCGTCAGGGGCCTCGTGCGGCCCGGTCACGGGCCGGTTCGTCCGGGAAATCGCGCCGACCCGTTCCGGATTCACTCCGAAAGGCCATGGGCCGTGCGTACCGACCTCCACCGTCTTCCCACCGGCGCCCCGACCGACGTCCGCAACCTGGGCATCCTCGCCCACGTCGACGCCGGGAAGACCACCGTCACCGAACGGATCCTCCATCTGACCGGCGCCGTCCACAAACGCGGCGAGGTCCACGACGGCACCACCGTCACCGACTTCGACCCCCAGGAACGCGACCGCGGGATCACCATCTTCGCCGCCGCGGTGAGCTGCGTCTGGGACGGTCACCGGATCAACCTCATCGACACCCCGGGCCACGTCGACTTCTCCGACGAGGTGGAGCGCTCGCTGCGGGTGCTCGACGGCGCGGTCGCGGTGTTCGACGCCGTCGCGGGCGTCGAGCCGCAGAGCGAGTCGGTGTGGCGGCAGGCGGACCGGCACGGGGTGCCGCGGATCGCCTTCGTGAACAAGCTGGACCGGGCCGGTGCCGACCTCGACACCGCGGTCGCGTCGATCGGGGAGCGGCTGCACACGGTTCCGCTGGTGGTCCAGCTGCCGATCGGCAGCGAGGGCGACTTCACCGGCGTGGTGGACCTGGTGCGCATGCGGGCGCTGGTGTGGGCCGACGGCGACGGTGCCGAGGAGCGGCCGGTACCGGACTCCCTGCGCGAGGAGGCGCACCGGCGCAGGCGGCTCCTGGAGGAGGCCGTGGCGGAACTCCATCCGGCCGCGCTGGAGGAGTTCTGCGAGCGGTCGGCGCTCGGGGAACGGACCCTGGGCGCCGCGCTGCGCGACCTCACCCGCACCGGGGAGGGCGTGGTGGTGCTGTGCGGATCCGCCTACCGCAACCGCGGTGTCGAACCGCTGCTGGAGGCCGTCGTGTCCTACCTGCCCTCCCCGCGGGACGTTCCGGCGGTGCGCGGCACCCTGGACGGCGCGGTGCGGGAACGCGCGGCCGATCCGGCGGCGCCGTTCGCCGCGCTGGTGTTCAAGGTGACCTCGACGGCCACCGGCCGCCTGAACTGCCTGCGGGTGTACTCGGGAACGCTGCGGAAGGGGGACACGGTGCTGGACGCGGGCGCCGGGCGCACCGAGCGGGTGGGCCGCATCCTGAGGGTGCAGGCCGACCGGCACACCGATGTGGACACGGCGGTGGCCGGGGACATCGTCGCGGTGATCGGGCTCAGGAGCGGCCGGGCCGGTACCACCCTGTGCGATCCGGCGGCGCCCCTGGTCCTCGAACCGCCGTCCGCGGCCGAGCCGGTCGTCTCCGTGGCGGTGGAGGCCCGCCGGAGCACCGACACCGAACGGCTGGTGACGGCGCTGGCCCGGCTGGTCGAGGAGGATCCCTCGCTGCGGGTGCGGACCGATCCCGAGACCGGGCAGACGGTGCTGTCGGGCATGGGGGAACTGCATCTGGAGGTCGCGGTGGAGAAGATCCGTCGTGCTCACGGCCTGGAGATCGGCGTCGGCCGGCCGCGGGTGGCCTGCCGGGAGACGGTCGTGCGCGGGGTGTCCGGGCTGGTGTACCGGCACGTGAAGCAGGACGGCGGGGCCGGACAGTTCGCCCGTGTCGTCCTCGACGTGGAACCGTCGGACCCCACCGGCGAACGCGCCGGTGACGACGGCGGCTTCGTGTTCGCGTCGACCGTCGTCGGCGGGCGGGTGCCGCAGGAGTACGTCCGGGCGGTGGAGGCGGGCTGCCGGGACGCCCTGGCCGAGGGGCCGCTCGGCGGGCATCCGGTGACCGGGCTGCGGGTCGTGCTGACCGACGGGGCCACCCACTCCAAGGACTCCTCGGAGATGGCGTTCCGCACGGCCGGCCGGTTCGCGCTGCGCGAGGCGTTGCGCGCCTGCGCGATGGTGGTGCTGGAGCCGGTGGCGGAGGTCGCCGTCACGGTGCCGGACGACGCCGTGGGCGGGGTGCTCGGCGATCTGGCGGCGCGGCGCGGCCGGGTCTCGGGTTCGACCACCCGGGCGGGCACCTCGGTGATCACCGCGACCGTGCCGCTGGCGGAGCTGTTCGGCTACGCGACCCGGCTGCGCAGCCGGACGCAGGGCCGGGGCACCTTCACCACCCGTCCCGCGGGCCACGCCCCGGCGCCCGCCGGCACACCGGTCCGGTAGCGGGGGCCGGCCCCGGTCCCGTCCCCGTCGGGGCGGGACCGGGGCCGGGGCCTTCCGGAGCCGGCGCGGACGCGCCGGGGCCCGGCGCCCCCGCCGCTACGGATGTGCCGGGATCACGCAGTCGTCCTCCTGCGCGGGGGCGCGCCCGGTCGGCCAGGCCACCCCTCGAACGTCAGCTTCTTCGAGCCGGGTTCGAGGTGGACCACGGACAGGGCCTTGTTGTACGGGTTGCCCGCGTTGGTGAGGCAGATCCAGCCACTGGCACCCCGGACGCGCAGATCGGCGTTCAGCTTGCCGAGGTCCTTGCGGATCCGGTCGGCCGTCGGCACTTCCTGCCCGCTGGTGTGGACCGCCCGCGCCAGCGCCCTGGACGCGGTCAGGACGACGTCGTACGTGACGACGGTGCGTCCGTCGTCGAGGTAGACGTCGCCGATGGCTCCGCCCTGTGCCGTGATGTCGCGCCGCAGGGCGGCCATGGCGTCCTGGGCCTCCCGGAGGTACAGCGGCGGGCGCTGCGTCTTCCGGCCCGGGCCCTTCTGCCACTTCGCGAGTTCGATGGACCACGCGTCGGGGTGTGCCGGGGCCGCGTAGCGGATGGTGACGGACGGTTTGCCGGAGCCGGGATCGCCCTGGAGCAGGACCCGGTGGCCGTCGTCGAGCCGCTGGTCGAGCGTCGTGGCGTCGGAGCCGGTGATCACGGTGTACGACTTCTTCTCGCGGCAGTAGGTGGTGGCCAGTTTGTTCACGAAGAGCTTCAGGTGCAGGGCCCGGCCGGCGAAGTAGACGACATGGGCGTTGGAGCGGCAGATGTTGCCCGCGAAGTCCTCGAACTCGTTGGGGGTGACGCCCGCCTCCTCGACCCCGGGGGACTCGAAGCGCATGTCCTGGACCCCGCCCCGGCCCTTGGCCGCCCTGGCCTCGGTGAAGGCGTCCCGCAACGAGCGGTTGTAGTCGTCGCCCGGCCGTTCGTCGGTGACCAGCGCCGTCTCCGTCCCCGCCAGGCCGGGGTCGAAGGCGAGGAGCGCGCGGGCCTGGTCCTTGGTGGTGGACACCACCCGGGCGAGGCCGGGGAACGGGACCTTCTGCCGGCCCTCCGGGTTGGAGAAGTCGTCGGCCGTCACCACGCTCGCGACGGCGGGCAGCTTCAGCGTGTTGGTCACGTACGCGAGGGCTTCCTTGGTCTTCGTCAGGCTGAGGTTGAAGCCGACGACCGCCCTCAGGTCCGGTTCCTGCCGCGCGAGTTGATCGACCGTCGTCCTCCACTGCCCGTACGCCCTGCCGGGGTTCGCGAGGACGAGGCGGATGGGCGGCTTCGCGGCGTCGGCCCCGTTCGCCCCGGCCTGGGCCAGGTAGGCGCCCTGCACCTCGCTGAGGATCTGCCGCCGCACCGCCGGGTTGTCCGACTCCATCGGGATGAGCAGGGCGACCGTCGCGTGCTTCTTGCCGGCGACCGCCCTGTTCTGTTCCGCGATGTGCGCGAAGACCTCGGGCATGCCCTTGACCCCGGGCATGAACACACCGCTGCCGTCGGAGACGCCCAGGCACTCCGCGCCGTGGACCTGGAGTCCCCTGCCGCAGCTCTCCGGCTCGCGGAAGAAGCCGTAGTAGACGCCGAGGCCGGACGCGACGAGTGCCAGGGCCGTGACCACGGCGGTCACCGGCCCCAGGATCCGGCGTCCCGGCCGGCCGGCGGGCAGCGGTTCGGGCGTCTCCTCCAGCGCGACCTGGACCAGCCGGCTGGGCAGCGGGGTGTGGTCGCCCAGGCTCCGCAGCTCCCCGACCCGCACCCGCTCGGCGAAGCGCTCGCGGAGCGCCCGGGCGAGCCCGTCCGGCGGCACCGGCGGCCCGGCGCCCTCCTCGGGCGTGGCCCCGCCGGGTTGCGAGGTGGTGACGACCACCGGGTACACGCGCAGGCCGCGGGACTCCCCGTCGTACGCCGCGATGAGCCGGTCCCGGATGATCCGCCGCGCGGGGACGGTGTCCACGTCCGGCAGGAGGAGGACGGGGCGGCGCGCCCGGTTGAGCCGGCGGACGATCCCGTAGTGCGCGTCGATGTCGGCGAGCAGCGCCTCGACGAGCAGCGACTGCTTCGCCTCCGCCGGTTCCTCGCGCAGGCGTTCCAGTTGCTCGCAGACCGCCTCGAAGGTGCGTTGCCGGGGAAAGCGCTCGGTGCCGTACCAGCGGACCGTCCGGTGGTGGGGGAACCGGAAGGCATTGACCACCTTCAGCAGCAGGCCGACCAGTCCGCCCATGCCCTCGCTGACGTACGGGTCCTCCAGGAGGGGGTCGATCCGGGGGCGCAGTTCGGGCAGCGTCTGCCGGCGCTCCTCGGTGATCGCCTCCCTGATCTGCCTCTTCAGGTCCCCGATCTGCCGCGGCCGGGACTGGGTGGGGACCGGCTGCCACTCGTGGAGCGCCGTGCGGGCGGCGGCGAAGCGCGGGAAGACTATCGGCAGGCCGTGGGCCACCCGGCCCCCGTACCCGCAGCCCTCGGTCATCGCCTGCAACTGCTCGACGACCAGGGCCTCCTGATCATCCCGGTC
>NZ_RDBO01000050.1:19251-30108 GCF_008120935.1 Streptomyces sp. sk2.1 | reverse complement strand
CCCGCACCCCGCGCCGCTCCAGGGCGCGCAGCGCGCCCACCGCCATCTGGTCGTTGGCGAAGAGCACCCCCTGCGGCCGTTCGCCGAGCGTTCCGGCGTCTCCATTGCCACGGTCTCGCGGGTCTACCGCACCCCCGACTCGGTGCGCGTCCAGACCCGTGAGCGGGTCCTCGAAGCCGCCCGCCAGCTCGGTTACGTGCCCAGCGGGAACGCCCGGGGGCTGGCCAGCCGGACCACCGGCGTGCTCGGACTCTGCTTCCCCGACTACGCGGACCCCGACGCGGAGGCCGACGCCGAGGCGGACAGCGACGCCGACGACGCGGTGATGCTCTACTCGGACCAGATCATCCGCGGCATGGAGCGGGCCGCCCGCCGGCACGGCTACGCGCTGCTGATCGCCGCCTCCCTGGAGGGCGGGCCGGAGAGCCTGGTCGCGAAGGTCGCGGGCCGGGTCGACGGCTTCGCCGTGCTGGCGCAGACCGTGCCGACCGAGGACCTGGAGGTCATCTCGCGCCGGCTCCCGGTGGTGATGCTCGCCGGCCCCCGCGAGATCGACCACCTCGACCACATCGTCGTCGCCAACGCCGACGGCGAGCGCGAGCTGACCCGCCACCTGATCGAGGACCACGGGCTGCGCAGACTGGCCTTCGTCGGCGGCGAGGTCGATTCGCCGGACGCCGAGGCCCGGTTCCTCGGCTTCCGGCAGGCGTGCGGCGACGCCGGGCTCCCGGTGCCGGACGCCCCCGACCTGCGGGCCGCGATGATGACGCAGGCGGAGGGCGCACGGGCCGCGGAGGCGCTGCTGGACCGGCCCGGCGAACGGCCGCAGGGGGTGCTCTTCGCCAACGACCAGATGGCGGTGGGCGCGCTGCGCGCCCTGGAGCGGCGCGGGGTGCGGGTGCCCGAGGACATCGCGGTGACCGGCTTCGACGGGATCCCGCTGAGCCGGATCGTCCGCCCCGCACTGACGACCGTGCGTCAGCCGATCCGCCAACTCGGCGAGCAGGCCGTCGAGTTGCTGGTGCAGCGGTTGGGCGACAGCAGCAAGGAGCCGGTGTCGCTGATGCTTCCGGTCACCCCGGTCCGCCGCGCCAGCTGCGGCTGCGGCTGACACCCCCGAGGACACCGCGCGACAGTCGCCGGGCCCTGGAGCACGGCGACGGCGCGCGACGACGGCACGGCCGGTCGGCGGCAGCGCGGCCGACCGGCGGCGGTGCGACCGACCGGCGGCGATATGACCGGCCGACGGCGGTGCGCCCGTGCCGCCCGGAACCCGTACCCCCCGAAGCCCGTGCCGCCCGGAACCCGGGGAGGCGTCCCGGCCGCGGTCGCACCGTCCGAAGCCCGCATCGCCTGAAGCCCGTACCCCCCGAAGCCCGCACCGCCCGGAACCCGGGGAGGCGTCCCGGCCGCGGCCGCACCGTCCGAAGCCCGCATCGCCTGAAGCCCGTACCCCCCGAAGCCCGCACCGCCCGGAACCCGGGGAGGCGTCCCGGCCGCGGCCGCACCGCCCCGATCAGCGTCCCAGCCGCTCCCCGAAGAACCACCGGCGGGCCGCCCTGAGCTCCGCCGTCTCCGCCACCAGGCCCTCGTGCTCGAAATGGCCCGCGCTCAGCACCTGGAGCTCGCTCTCGCCGGCCAGCGCGTTGTGCACGGCGAACTGCCCCGGCGGCGGCACCGACGGGTCGAAGAGCGCCGCGGCCACCAGCGTGGGCTGCTTCAGCCACGTCGCGGCCGTGGCGGCGTCGAAGTACCGCAGGACCTCGGTGACCTCGGGGTGGTCCCGGTGGTACCCGCGCACCGCCTCGCCGCTGCCGGTGCACTGCAGGGTGAGTCGGAGCGGGTGGTTCCCGAAGGTCGGCACGGTCAGCTGCGCCGCCCCGAAGCGGTCGTCCCAGGGCATCGCCAGCGCGCCGAGCCCGCCGCCGAAGCTCTCCCCCAGGTAACCGAGCAGCGGGGCGCCCGTGCCGGGCGCCAGCTCCGGCACCAGCTCGTGCAGGGCCGAGGCCGCACACCACAGGTCCGCCACGCAGTCGCCGATGACATAGGTGTCGCGCGACTCGATGCCGTGCAGCACGTGCGCGCTGGAGACGGTCGGCACGCCCGGCAGCAGGCCGCGCGAGACCATGCCCCGCACGCACGGCAGGATCGCCGCGGACCGGGGCAGCGGCAGCGGCACGTCGGGGCCCGGGGCCTCCCGGCCGCCGTAGCCGTGCCCGATGACGAAGCCGCGCTCCGCCGTCCCCGTGTCGGGCAGCGCCACCCAGCCGCCGAGCCGCACCCCGCCCACCGAGGTGAAGGTCACGCCGTGGATCCGCACGCCGTCGCGCTCGTCCTCCGGCGGGCCGAGCTCCGGCTCGGTGTCGACCTTGCGCGCCTCCTCGTACCGGCCCCGCCAGAAGTCGGCGAAGTCGGCCGGGGCGCCGTCGGGCGCGGATATCCGCAGCAGGTCGTCGAGCGTGTGCCCGTGGGTCGGGTCGAAGGGGAAGTCATGTTCGAACGAAGCCATGGTCGCGACAGTAGCGCCCCGCCCTCGCGGGCCTCGGGGCGCCACCGCGCGATCATGCGGAATCGGTCACACCGTCCACTATTTCGCAAATGGCACACTTACCGTGCCAAGTCGAACATTCAGGTGTCCGGCACGTTGCGCGAGTGTGACCTAGCACCCTCTTGCGGATTCCCGAATTCCTGTCGCAGAGTGATGTATGCGCTTACAGGCAGCGCATACATCAGGATTGCTCAAGGAGGAGCCCTCCATGTCCCGCACCACCAGAAACGCCACGATCGGTCTCGCCACCGCAGCCGCGCTCACCTTCGGCATCACCGCGTGCGGCAGCTCCGGTGGGGACGACGTCGCCGCGGACAAGAAGCAGACGATCACCGTCTGGGCCATGGGGGCCGAGGGCGAGAAGCTCACGGATGTGGCCAAGGAGTACACGAAGGCCAACCCGAACATCACCGTCAAGGTGACCCCGGTCGGCTGGGACGTCGCCCACCAGAAGCTGGTCTCCGCGGCCGCCGCCGGCACCCTGCCGGACGTGGCGCAGATGGGCGGCAGCTACATGGGCGAGTTCGCCGAGCTCGGGGTGCTGGAGCCGGTCGACACCAAGACCTTCGACGAGAAGGACTACTTCCCCTCCGGCTGGAGCCAGGGCGAGGTGGACGGCCAGGCGTACGGCGTGCCGTGGTACGTCGACACCCGCGTCCTCTACTACCGCACCGACCTGGCCGAGAAGGCCGGTGTCACCAAGGCCCCGAGCAACTGGAAGGAGATGCAGGACCTCGCCACGGCCTACCAGAAGAAGGCCGGGACCAAGTGGGGCCTGTCCATCCAGCCCAGCGGCCTGGACACGGTGCAGAACTTCTACTCCTTCCTCTACTCGGCCGGCGGCGAGATCGTCAACGACAAGGGCGAGGCCGTCATCGACAGCCCCGAGGCCGTCAAGGCGCTCAAGGAGTACGGCTCGTACTTCGACAAGGGCCTGTCCAACAAGTCGGTGCAGCCCGGCTACGACGTGGTGAAGGACTTCGGCAACGGCCGCGTCCCGATGTTCTTCGGCGGCCCCTGGCACGTCACCCTGCTGAACGAGGGCCAGCCGCAGATCAAGGGCAAGTGGGCGGTGGCCAACGTGCCCGCCGACAAGTCCTCGGTCTCCATGGCCGGCGGCTCCTCCCTGGTGATCTCCAAGGACAGCGAGCACAAGGCCGCCGCCAAGGAGTTCATCAAGTACCTGACCGACACCAAGGGCCAGGCCGACTGGTACGAGCGCACCAAGGACCTGCCGGCCAACACCGCCGCCTGGACCTCCGGCGACCTCGCCGACGACGCCAACCTCCAGGTCTTCAAGAAGCAGATGGACACCGCCAAGTCCTCGCCGTCGCTGTCCAACTGGACGGAGATCACGGACAAGGTCGACCAGGCCATCGCGAAGGTGACCCAGGGCAAGGCGTCCGCCGAGGACGCGCTCAAGACCGCGCAGTCCGAAATCGAAGGCCTCGTGAAGTAGGAGTCATGCGCACCATGACCTCAAGGGCCGCGGAGTCGGCCAAGGCGCAGGCCGGACCGGGGACCTCGAAGTCCCCGGCCGGCGGGCCCGCCGGCCGCCGGGGCGGCAGGAAGCGCTCGATGGGCGTGCAGAACCTGGCCGGCTGGCTGTTCTCCACCCCGTTCCTCGTGCTCTTCCTCGTCTTCATGGCGTTCCCGATCATCGCGACGCTGGTGATGAGCTTCACCGACTTCGGGCTGCGCAACGTCACGCACCCGCTGGACGCGGAGTTCATCGGCTTCGACAACTACGTCAAGCTGTTCGGCGACGAGAAGTTCCTCAAGTCGCTGTTCAACACGGCGTACTTCGTGGTGGTCGGCGTCCCGCTGACGATCGGTCTCGGTCTGGGCGTCGCCGTGCTGCTGAACAACGGCATCGACCGGGCGCGGACCTTCTTCCGCGTCGGCTTCTACGCCCCGGTGGTCACGACCATCGTCGCGGTCGCCGTCGTCTGGCGGTTCGTGCTCGACCCGAGCGACGGGCTGATCGCGGGGCTCTTCTCGGAAGTGGGCCTCACCGCGCCCGACTTCCTGGGGTCCGAGACGCTCGCCATGCCCTCGATGATCGCGATGGCGGTCTGGCGCAACCTCGGCACGGTCATGGTGCTCTTCATCGCCGGCCTCCAGGCCATCCCCACCGAGGTGCGGGAGGCCGCCCGGCTGGACGGGGCCGGCGCCTGGCAGGAGTTCAAGGGCATCACGGTGCCGCTGCTGCGGCCCACGCTGCTCTACGCCACGGTGATCACGACCATCGGCTACCTCAACGTCTTCGAGGAACCGTTCGTGATGACCCAGGGCGGTCCCTCGGACTCCACGCTCACCGTCTCGCTGAACATGTACCGCGAGGGCTTCAACTTCTTCCACATGGGCTATGCGAGTGCCATGGCGTATGTCCTCTTCGTAGTGATCATGGGCATCACGGTGCTGCAGCTCCGACTGCTGAAGGACAACACGAAATGAGCGCCACCAGTGCACCCGGCGCCGTCCCGACGGCGCCCGTGAAGAAGTCCCGGCGGTCCGGCGGCGGAGCCAGGCGCGTCCTCGTCTACGTCCTGCTCTCCCTCGGCCTGCTGGTCATGTCGGCGCCGTTCCTGTGGATGGCGGTCTCCGCCTTCAAGACGCAGACGGACCTGTCGGCCAGCCCGCCCGTGTGGCTCCCGACCGAGTGGACCCTGGAGAACTTCCGGCAGCTGCTCGACAAGCTCGACCTGCCGCTGTACTTCATGAACTCGGTGATCGTGGCGGTGCTGGTGACCGTCTCGAACCTGGTGTTCTGCTCGATGCTCGGCTACGCCCTGGCCAAGCTGAACTTCGCCGGCCGCAACAAGATCTTCGGGCTGGTCCTGGGCGCGCTGATGGTGCCCGGCAACCTGATGCTGCTGCCGCTGTTCGTGCTGATGAGCAAGTTGCAGCTGATCGACTCGTACGCCGGTCTGGTGCTGCCGTTCGCGGCCGGTGCCTTCGGGGTCTTCCTGATGCGGCAGTTCATGCAGTCGATCCCGGACGAGCTGCTGGAGGCGGCCCGGATGGACGGCGCCGGCGAGTGGTACATCTTCTGGCGCATCGTGATGCCGCTGGTGAAGCCCGCGCTGGCGACGCTCTCGATCTTCACCTTCCTGGGCTCCTGGAACAACTTCGTCTGGCCGCTCATCGCGACCAACGACCCCGACAAGTACACCCTCCCGGTCGCGCTGGCCACCTTCGCCACCGACCCCAACAAGGCGGGCGGATCCAACGGCATGCTGATGGCCGGGTCCTTCCTGATCGTGCTGCCGGTCCTGGTCGTCTTCATCGCGCTCCAGCGCCACTTCACCCAGGGCATCGCCACGGCGGGCATGAAGTAGCCCCGCCCCGGGCGGCCGGGCCCTTCCCCGGCCGCCCCCACGAAACGTACGAGGCCGCGCGCCCCACATCCGCCCGGTCACACCCCTTCACGCACCAGAAAGACAGTCTGCGATGACTCACACCCAGGTCCCGTTCCCCGAAGGCTTCCTGTGGGGCGCCTCCACCGCCGCGCACCAGATCGAGGGCAACAACACCAACTGCGACTGGTGGGTCAAGGAGCACACCCCCGGCACCCACATCCAGGAACCCAGCCTGGACGCCTGCGACAGCTACCACCGCTGGCACGAGGACATGGACGTGCTGGCCCGGCTGGGCTTCACGGACTACCGGTTCTCCATCGAGTGGGCCCGCATCGAGCCCGTCGAGGGCACCTTCTCCCGTGCCGAGCTGGCCCACTACCGCCGCATGGTCGAGGGCGCGATCGAGCGCGGCCTGCGCCCCATGATCACCCTGCACCACTTCACCGTGCCGCAGTGGTTCGAGGCGCGCGGCGGCTGGACCGCCGAGGGCGCCACCGAGCTGTTCGCCCGCTACGTCGCGGCCTGCGCGCCGGTGATCTCCGAGGGCGTCGAGTACGTCTGCACCATCAACGAGCCGAACATGATCGCCGTGATGGCCGGCCAGGCCAAGCGGGGCGACAACAGCTTCCCGCCCGCCGGCCTGCCGACCCCCGACGACGAGACCACCGAGGCCGTCATCGCCGCGCACCACGCTGCCGTGAAGGCGGTCCGGGCGATCGACCCGGAGATCAAGGTCGGCTGGACCATCGCCAACCAGGTCTACCAGGCCCTGCCCGGCGCCGAGGAGGTCACCGCGGCCTACCGCCACCCCCGCGAGGACGTCTTCATCGAGGCCGCCCGCGGCGACGACTGGATCGGCGTGCAGTCCTACACCCGGACCAAGATCGGCCCCGAGGGACCGATACCGACGCCCGAGGGCGCCGAGCGCACCCTCACGCAGTGGGAGTACTACCCCTCCGCCGTCGGGTACGCGCTGCGCCACACCGCCGAGGTGGCCGGCAACGGCATCCCGCTGATCGTGACCGAGAACGGCATCGCGACCGACGACGACCGGCGCCGGATCGACTACTACACCGGCGCGCTGAACGAGGTCGCCCGCGCCGTCGAGGACGGCCTGAACGTCCAGGGCTACCTGGCCTGGAGCGCCCTCGACAACTACGAGTGGGGCTCCTACAAGCCCACCTTCGGCCTGATCGGCTGGAACCCGGAGACCTTCGA
Source organism: Streptomyces sp. sk2.1 (assembly GCF_008120935.1). Lineage (GTDB taxonomy): Bacteria > Actinomycetota > Actinomycetes > Streptomycetales > Streptomycetaceae > Streptomyces. The sequence continues at coordinate 22,980 of NZ_RDBO01000050.1, read as the reverse complement.
GCGGCTGCCCAAGCCGTCCGCCTCCTGGCTGGGCGAAATGGGCCGCACCCGCGCGCTGCCGCGCACCGCCGGCTGACGTCGGCCCCCGGAGCCGTCCCGGCTCTCCCCGAGCCGGGTCATCCCGGCTCCCCCCGACCGGGAGCCACCTGACGGCTCCCGCCCGTACGGGGGCCGGCGACACCTGACGGATCGCCGGTTCCCGTATCGCCGGGGCCCCGTCCGGCCCGCGCACACGCGCCGGACGGGCCCCGCGCCCGCGTGCGGCGCCGCCCGTGTCCAGCCCCGTTCACGTGCGGCGCCCGCGCCGGGCGCCCCCGCACCCGCGATCACGACCGACGAACGAAATCCGCCCGCCGGCCGGAGCGCCGACGGCTCTTCTTCGAGGGGTTCAAATGGACCGTCGCACCTTTCTCACCGCCGCGGGCACCGGGGCCGCGGCCCTGTCGCTCGGGGCCGTGTCCGCGTCCCCGGCGGGCGCCGCCGCCCGGCCCCTGCGCGGCCCGGACGCGCCGCTGCTGCTGCGCTGGTTCCGTGACACGTACCGCTCGATCGAGGCCATGACGACCGACTTCGGTCTGGCCGTCGACAAGATCGACGTCAGCGGGGCGCGCCCCGTGCAGTCGCGCCAGACCTCCCCCACCAACATCGGCTGCGGCCTGTGGTCGACCGTCGCCGCGGCCGGACTCGGCGTGATCGACGACGCCACCATGCGGCGCAGGCTGGAGCACACCGTACGGGCCGTCGAGAAGCTGGAGCGCCACCACGGCTTCTGGCTCAACTGGTACGACGCGCACGACGGTTCGGTCATCACCCACTGGCCCGAGAGCGGCGACCCGGTGCGCCCGTTCCTCTCCTCGGTCGACAACGCCTGGCTGGTCACCGGCCTGCGGATCGCCGCCGACGCCGCGCCCGCGCTGCGCCCCCGGATCGCCCGCATCCTGGCGACCGCCGACTGGTCCCACTACTACACGCCGTACGACCCCGCCGACCCCGTCGCCGGCCCCGGCCAGCTGCGCGGCGGTTTCTGGACCGACACCGGCGAGCCCACCGGCCACCACTACGGCGCGCTCAACACCGAGCCCCGGATGGCCAGTTACCTGGGCATCGCGGACGGCTCGCTGCCCGCCGACCACTACTGGCACCTGCTGCGCACGATGCTCCCCGAGCACGGCCAGGAGCAGCACCCCGGCGGCAGCTACGTCGCCATGGACGGCGTCCGCGTCTGGCAGGGCCACTACACCCACCGGGGCCGGAAGATCGTGCCCACCTGGGGCGGGTCGATGTTCGAGGCGCTGATGGTGCCGCTGTTCGTGCCGGAGCAGGAGTGGTCGCCGCACTCCTGGGGGCAGAACCACCACCGCTACGTCCGCGGCCAGATCGAGCACGGCCTGGCGGAGGCGGAGTACGGGTACTGGGGCTTCTCCCCCGCCAACGTCCCCGAGGGCGGCTACCAGGAGTACGGCGTCGACGCGCTCGGCATGCAGGTGGACGGCTACGCCTCCAACACCGACCGCACGTACACCGAGGACGGCGCGCCGCTGCCGCCCGCCTCCGCGTTCACCAACGGCGTGGTCACCCCGCACGCCTCCTTCCTCGCCCTGCCCTACGCCCACGACGAGGCGGTCGCCAACCTGCGCGCGCTCGACCGCGACTTCGGCGCCTACCACCCCGGGTACGGGTTCCGGGACTCCGTGAACGTGGGCACCGGCCGGGTCAGCGACTACCTGCTCGCCCTCGACCAGGGCATGATCGCCGCGGCCCTGGCCCAGGCGCTCCGCCCCGGTCTGCTGCAACGCCCGTTCCGCACCGGCGGGTTCCGGTCGCGGGTGCGACCGCTGCTCGCCAAGGAGCGGTTCTCCATCTGAGAGCGCCACCCGACAGGCTCTGAGAGCGCCCACCGACACGGCGCACCGGGGCGGGGCGGAGTGCTCGGGGCCCGGCCCCGGCCCGGTGCGCCGCCTGGAGTCCGGGGCCGGACGGGCCCCCGGCCCCGGAGTTCAGGGCTCCCGGAGCCCTGAAGTCCCTTGGCCCCGGGGTCAGTTCCAGTCCTCCCGGTACGCCGCCCAGTCCCCGTCCCGGGCGGCGAAGTCGACGTAGAGGGCGACCCCGAACCGTTCGCGGCCGCGGTCCGTGCGGGCCAGACCCAGTCTGGTGCCCCGGACCGCGGCCGTGACCGTCTCCGCCGACTCGTGGTGCCCGAGGTCGTCCTCGTGGAAGAAGGGCAGCCCCATCAGCAGGTCGGTGTCCTCCGGCGTCACCTCCAGGGCCAGCGCCGTCTGCTGGGCGACGTAGCCGCCGTACAGGCCCTCCAGGGGCATCCAGGTGTCGTACGACATGACGGCGATCTGGTCGACCCGGCGCGCGACCTGTCCGAAGAACTTCTGCGACCACCACTTCTCTCTGCCGCTGAGCGCGCCGTTCACGCTGTGCGCCGCCGGCAGCGGGTCGATCTGGTGGGCGGCGACCGACAGCTGCGCCCCGCGCGGCCGGGTGAGCGCGCGCAGGTCGTCCAGGAGCGAGAGGTAGTGGCCGTCGTCGGAGAGCAGCGGCTCCAGGTCGAAGTGGACGCCGTCGAAGCCGGTGTCCAGGACCTGCCGGGCCGAGGCCACCACCGCGGTGCGGGACGCGGCCCGTTCCAGGTCCAGCCCCTCGGGGCCCTCGGTGGCCAGTACGTCGCCCAGCCAGGCCTGGACCCGGATGCCGGGCAGGGTGCGGTGGACGGCGTCGATCAGCCACCGGGCCCGGGGGTGGCGGCCGGCGGGCAGGGTGCCGTCGTGTTCCAGCGGCCCGGCGTGGACGTACAGGTCCTTGATGCCGGTGCCCGCGATCCGCTCGGCGAACGCGGCGAGGTCGGCGTCGTCCTTGCGCCCGTCGACCCAGGCGTGGCCCAGCCAGATGGCGTCGCGGCCCCGGGTGCGGGTGCCGTCGCCGGGGTCGCCCGTGTAGTTGAGCCGCAGGGCGGTGCCCGCGGCGAGGACCGGCACCACGATCACCAGGACCACGCCCAGCGCGATCCGCCGTGGCCAGGGCCGGCGGAACCGGGCCGCCCGTCCCCGTAGGGCCGCGATCCCCCGCCTCGTCCGCGTCAGCACGTCCGTCTCCCCCCTCGTGTGTCGGTGTGCCGTCACAGTCTGAAGGGTTCGGGGGCGCGCCGTGCGGTGCCCCGGTGGTCCGGCCGCCGGGTCGCGGGGGGCGCGGGGCGGACATAGCCTCGCAAAGGTGATGCCGCTCGTGGGCCGTGCCCGGGTCTCCCCGCCGGGCCGGGCCCTTCTCACCGTGCTCTCGGCGGTGTGCTGGCTGGCCCTCCCCGTGCTGCCCGCCGCGCGCGCCGACGATCCCGTCACGCTGTCCCGGGACGGGCAGATCACCGACCGGGTGGGGGCGCTGGGAAACCGCGGGGACCAGGTGGAGGCGGCACTCGACCGGCTGTACGCGGACCGCCGCGTCCAGCTCTTCGTCGTCTACGTGCGCGACTTCTCCGGGCGGTCCGCGCAGGGCTGGGCCGACACGACGGCCGACCGCAACGATCTCGGCCGGGACGACGTCCTGCTGGCCGTGGCCACCCACGACCGGCGGTACGCGTACACCGTCGAGCAGGGCTCGCGCCTCACCGACGACCAGCTCCGGGACGTGGCGCGCACGGCGGTCGAGCCCGCGCTGCGGGAGAACGACTGGGCCGGGGCGGCGATCGGCGCCGCGAACGGGTACGCGGCGGTGCTGACGGGCCGG
>NZ_RDBO01000050.1:0-19151 GCF_008120935.1 Streptomyces sp. sk2.1 | reverse complement strand
CCAGCATCGTTCGATCATGCAGCATCCGCGTTCCTGCCGAAACCCGTGAAGTTTCGGCGCTGCCTGGCACAGGTTCGCCGGAACACGTGCGCTTTGCCGAACGACTCGTTCGAGGCGATGGCGACGCTGTTCTTCTCCTCGCGTTCGGTCAGGACCTGGAAGAGGAACCCGGCGCCGTGGCGGTCGAGTTCCATGTGGCCGAGTTCGTCGATGCGAGGGGAATCCGCGCCCCGGGTTCCCCTCGTGCCGATGGCCCGGCCGCGGCCGGGCCCGCCGCCGTACCGCGGTCGACGGCCCCGGGCCCCGGGTTCCTGCCGCATCGACGGCCCGGTCGTGGGTCGCGCCCGCCGGGGCCCTGCGGCGGGTCCGGGGCCGGAGGTCTGCACAGAACCGTCGACCGCCCACCCGTTTGTCGACCGCCCGGCCCCGGACCGTGTCGCCGCTCGGTCTGCCGTGCCGCGGTGTCAGTCGCAGGGCCGGGACCAGGGTCGTCGACCACCTACTTCGCGGCCCCGCCGCCGCGCCACCCGACGCGCCCGGCACTCTCGCGCTGGTGCGCCGCACCCGATGCTCCGCACCGCACCGGTGCACCTGCCGCCGGCCGACCGGCTGCGCCGCCTCCAGGACGCGTTCACCAAGGCGGCCGACGACTCCCGCGCCCGCGCGGACCGCTACACCGACCAGGACGACGCCAACGCAGTGCGCCCGGTGCGCGACGGTCCGCCCCGATACCCGGGACGGGCCGTCGTGCCCCGCGCGAGCCCCGCCGGGTTCGGTGGATACTGGTGTCCGATGGCTTCCGACCGCGCGACGCGCCTTCGTCGACTCGCCCGTACGCTCACCGACCGGTTCGGCTTCCAGGCAGGCGGCTCCCACAGGCGCGGTGCCGTCGAGGCCCAGTGGTCCGCATCCGCACGGGCCTGGACGTTCGCGTGGACCGACGGGCCGACCGTCGCGCAGGTGCGGGCCGCCTGCCTGGAAACCGAGCCGACGGCTAGCGAGGGCGTCCGGTACGCGCGGGCGCTCTCGGAGGGCGCGGTCGCACTTGGCGTCGTCCGTCTGACGCTCTGTCCCGTCACCGACGCGAACCGCCGCCCCCTCCTGCGTCCGGCCGACATCGAGGCGCTGCTGAAGGACGAACCGTCCCCGGCTCCGTGCACGGACCGGGAACGCGCGCTCGTGTACGCCGTGCTCTACGAGATCCACGACGCGCACCACCGCAACCAGGCCCGGGCCGAGGAGATCTGCGACATCGTCAACCGGTACGGCCTGGCGGTGTTCTTGCGCCGGAGCGGAGCGGAGCTGTCCCCAGTCGAGGTTCTGACCGCCCGCTACGCGGCGACGCACGCCCATCCCGCCTGGCGCCACCGGCTGGCCCCGATGGACGCCGTCGTGCTGTTCCGGGCGGTCCGGGAAGACCCGCGGGCGACGACGGAGCTCATCACCGCCGCCCTCGCCCTCCTGCCCGGGCTGCCTGCCGAGTACGCCGCGGCCGAGGCCGAACTCCGAAGCCGCCTCGAGCGCACCGCTCCGCCGGTGCGGTCGGGGAAAGACGGGAACAGCCCCTTCAGGTGACCAGACGCCGGACCGAGGCATGGCACGCCCCCGAATTCGGCCGGCACTGTCGCACCCCGTCGCGGTCGTACCCGAAGGCGAAGACCTTTACGCCGCGGATGCCGAGGGCGGCCCAGCGAGCCACCGTGGCGGGGATGTCGGAGAAACAGCCTAGGCTCAGGGCCATGTCCGTGCTCTCCAACTTCGCCGCCTCCTTGCCCGCACCGGGCCCGCTCCGCGCACGGGCCCGTGTCCTCACGCTCCTGGAAGCAGCCTTCGGTTCCCGCTGGCCGCGCTACAGTCACGCGGCCGCCGACGGGAGCGGATTCGAGCACTTCTGGTACGAGAACGGCGGCGGGGACGACTACCACGTCTTCCTCGGCCCCTCGACGGCCTTCCTCCGGGCCTTCGACCACGAGTCGTGGATGAGCCCCTACTCCGAGGACGAACTCTGCCCCGGCCTGCTCGACGGCCTGCCGGAGGATCTCACCCCGCTGACCCGGCTGGAGAACGACGAGCCGAAATTCCCCGCCCTCACCCTCGCGCTCTGGCACGACGGGACCGCCTGGCGCCACGGCGACCCGCGGCCCGGGGACGGCCGGGAACCCGAGCTAACCTCCTGGATGCTCGCCCCGCTGGTGTCCTTCACCCCCGACGCCCTCACCAAGCACTTCGGCCACTACTACTCCCGGCCGGTCGACACCGGCGTGCTGGAGGCCCTCGTGGCGGGGGCGCCCGTCGACCGGGACCTCGTCGAACGCCTCGCCCCCGGCACCGCCTGGGAGCCCGTCGAGAAACTCGCCCGCCGCCTCGACGCCCCGGCCAGGTGTGGGGGCTCAGGCTTCATGGCCACATCGCTGGCAGGCACTGTCACGTTGGKTGACCGGGTGGGATGATCTTGGAGTTGGTCGTGCCGGGGAGGGGTTCGCCCGTGTCGTCAGCGCCGTCGTCGTACAGGGGACATCGGTACCCGGTCGAGGTGATCTCCCACTGCGTGTGGCTGTACTTCCGCTTCCCGCTGTCGTTCCGTGAGGTGGAGGAGCTGTTGCTCCAGCGCGGTGTGATCGTCTCCCACGAGACGGTCCGCCGCTGGTGCATGAAGTTTGGGCAGGCCTATGCGAACGGGCTGCGCCGCCGCCAGTCGCGGCCGGGGGACAAAAGGCATCTGAACGAGGTGTTCGTGAAGACCAACGGGGAACGGAAGTACCGGTGGCGGGCCGTCGACGCCGACGGCACCGTGCTCGACATCCTGGTCCAGGGCCGAAGGGGCAAGGCCGCGGCCAGGCGCTTCTTCCGCAGGCTCCTCGAAGGAATCGGGACCGTGCCGCGGGTGATCATCACGGACAAGCTCCGCTCCTGCCACGCGGCCCACCGCGAGGTCATACCCTCCGTGGAACACCGTTCCCYCAAGGGCCTSAACAACCGGGCCGAGAACAGCCACCAGCCGACCCGACAGGCGAACGCGCGATGAAGGGCTTCCGCAGCGTCGGCGGAGCCCAGCGGTTCCTGGCCGCGTTCAGCGGCATCTCACCCCACTTCCGGCCCTGCCGACACCTGATGACCGCAGCCCGCTACCTCGCCGAGATGACCATCCGCTCCGCCATCTGGGACCAGGTCACCGGCGCCACCGTCCTGCCCTCCGTGGCCTGAGCACAGGACCGGAACCCGGCCCCACCACACCCGACACGCCATCAGACACTCACATACTCAACAACGTGACAGCGCCCCCGGATTCCCTCTCGCGGTACCGGGACCGGCGCACCCGCGTCGATTGCACTCGTTCGTAGGGATTGACCCCCGGGGAGGGATGCGCGGGGCCGTCCTTGCACAGGATGTCGTCACTGAACGACCACCATCTTTGGAGGCTCCGAAGTGACTGCTCAGGACCACGGCACCACCGAGACCGACGGAGAACCACTCGACCTGGCCGATCAGGAGCTGGTTCACGACCCCTTCACCGCCTACGCGCACATCCGTGAGCGGGAACAGATGGTGCGGGGGCGCGTGCACGGCGTCGACCCGATGTGGGTGGCCACCCGCCACGACGACATCCGTACGGTCATGAGCGACCCCCGCTTCACCATTGACGCCGCGACCGTCCCCGGCGCGCCGGTGGCCCACCGCACCGAACAGACCTGGCAGGCCCGCGGCATGTACCCGGGCCACGAGAAATACCTGCGCGCCGGAATCTTCGACGCGGAGGGTGCCGATCACCGGCGTATCCGCGGCCTCGTGACCGCCGCGTTCTCCCCGGGCCGTGTCGCCGCATTGCGCCCCAGGATCGAAGCAATCGCCGACCAACTGCTCGACCGCCTTCCCGACCACGCGGAGAACGGAGTCGTCGACCTCATCGAGCACTTCGCTCGGCCACTGCCCATCACCGTCATCTGTGAGCTCATCGCCGTCCCCGAAGCCGACCGGGAGCGCTGGCGCACCCGGAGCGCCGCCCTGACCGCCGGTGTCTGCGGCGACGAACTGGGCGCCGCGCTCGCCGGCATGGTCGAGGACGCACACGTCCTCGTCGATCACCACGCCGAGCACCCCGGGAACGACCTCATCTCCGAACTGCTCGCACCCCATCAGAACGACCCGCTGAGCACCGACGAGTTGGTCGCCCTCATCACCAACCTCGTTGTCGCGGGACACATCACCACCGTCAACCTCATCGCCAACAGCACCGAAGCGCTCCTCACCCACCCCGACCAGCTCGCCCTGCTGCGCGAAGACGCCACCCTCATGCCGCACGCGGTCAACGAGCTCATGCGCTACTGCGGCCCCGTCGTACGCGCCCTGCCCCGCTACGCCACCTGCGACACCATGGTCGGCAACACCTCCGTACGCACCGGAGAAGCCGTCCTCCCAATCGTTTCCGCGGCCAACCGCGACCCGGCCGCCTTCACCGACCCCGATCGCCTCGACCTCGGCCGCACCCGCGGCAGCAGGGAGACCCACCTCGGATTCGGACACGGCGCGCACCGCTGTCTGGGCGCGCACCTCGCCCAGGAGGAGGCCGCCGTGGCTCTGACCGCGCTGTTCAACCGTGTCCCCGACTTGCGGCTGGCCACCGACCCGGAACACCTGAAACGTGGCACCAACCCGGTCAACTGGCACCTGCAGACCCTCCCCGTACATCTGTGACCCTGGTCCTCGTGGTGCGCGGCCGAGCGGCTGCCGTGAGGGAGAGAGCAGCGGGCGGGGGAGTGCGGCGGGGCGTGGACCCGCACCTCTGCTGTGCCGCGGTGCTGAGTACCGGTAGTCGGCGTCGATCTCGCCGGACCACGGTGAAATCCGGGCGCCGCCGTCTCTGCGGTAGTGGCCGGGGACGGCGGCGCTCAACAGCGGGGGTGAAGATCAGGCGTTGGCCTTCACGGTGTTCGTGACGCTGTCCGTGGCGGGGAGGCTCGGTGCGGCCAGACTGTGGAGGCGGAGGGTGCACCAGATACCGATGGCCGAGATGAGCATGAGCATTGCGGCAGCCGGCCAGTAGTGGCCGCCGACCGCCGCCGAGAGCGAGACCGCGGCCAACGGGGCGAAGCCACCGAAGATCATGTTGAAGATCTGGTAGGAGGGCATTGTCAACCTGTTGGTGTGCGATTACTTGAGGGTGTGCGGGGGTGTGCTGGGCTTGGTTTCCGCCTCTGGTTCAGGCCTCGGTGGGCATGGCGTAGTGCCAGTGATCTCGTTCCAGGTTCCGAAGCGGTGGCGTATCTCGGTGCGGTAGCCGGTGGCGGTCATCCAGTGGCGGCGGGGCCGGAAGTGCGGTGAGATCTGGCTGAACGCGGACAGGAACTTCTGGTTCTGCCGACTGTGCGGAAGGCCCTTCATCGTGCGTTCGTGCTGCCTCGTCGGCCGATGGGAGTTCTCCGCACGGTTGTTCAGGCCCTTGTGGGAACGGTGATCGGCCGAGGGCATCAACTCTCTGTGGGCGACGCCGTAGGAGCGGAGCTTGTCGGTGACCAGCACCCCGGGTGTTCTGCGCCGCTTCTTCATCAGCTTGGCCATGAACCGCTTCGGGGCCTTCGCGTCCCGCTTGGACTGCAGCAGGATGTCGAGGACAGTGCCGTCCTGATCCACGGCCCGCCACAGGTAGTGCCGCTCCCCGTTGATCTTCAGGAACACCTCGTCCAGGTGCCACTTGTCGCCGGCCTGGGGCCGGCTGCGGCGCAGGGCGGCCGCGTAGCAGGGGCCGAACCGGTCGCACCACCGGCGGATCGCCTCATGGGAGACGGTGATCGCGCGGGCCAGGAGCAGCTCCTCGACTTCGCGGAAGGAGAGCGGGAAGCGGGAGCACAGCCACACGCAATGGGAGATCACCTCGACCGGGTACCGGTGTCCCCTGTACGACGGCGGCGCTGACGACACGGGCGAACCCCTCCCCGGCACGACCAACTCCAAGATCATCCCACCCGGTCAGCCAACGTGACAGTGCCGACCGGCCTGCTCGCGCGAGCTATTGTCAAATCCTGTGGATGACCGGACAGCCCGATGGGCGGTCGATCAAGCAAGCGGCTTGCGGTAGCGGACGTATTCGTTCTGCCGCCGGAACCCCACGCTCTCGTAGAGGTCGTAGGACCGGTGTGGATTTGCCGTGCCCGTGAACAGCCGGGCGATCGTTGCACCCTGTTCGCGAAGGCTTTGCAGCCCGTCCAGTAGCAGGGCCCGGCCGATTCCGAGGCGTCGCTGATCCGTCCGGATACTCAGCTCTTCTACCTCGCCCACGGTGTGGTCGTGACGGCGGATGGAGCAGAGGGCGACGCCGACCATGTCCTGCCCGTTCCAGGCAGCCCTCCAGCATGCCGGGTCGGCGGTGTCGACGAAGTCCTGGAACGGCCATCTCTGAGTGAAGCCGCTGTCCGCGTACGAATCGACGACCGTCCTCCAGGCTGCACGGTAGTGGCTTGTCCCGATCGGCCCCGTCCGTATCCCGGCCGGCAGTTCGTCGCCCGGCTCGGGCATCTGCTGCAGATCGCCCAGCTCCAGCTCGACCAGACTGAAGACACGTCGGTAGCCGGCTGCGCGCAGAAGTGCCGTGGCATCCTGCTCGGAGGTCATGGCGTTCGCGCCGATCACTGCCGTCCGCGCCGTTCCATGCTGTTTGACGAGCCGGCGGATCCGCTCTTCGGCCCAGCTCAGCATCTCTGAGCCGATGCCCTGGCCGCGATGCTCGGGCAAGAGGTAGCCGCGGTGCAGGTATAGCCACGTATCGTCCCGCTCCTGCCACCACCGGATCGTCGAGTAGCCGACGACGCTCCCGTCGCACGCCACCAGGATCTGGTTCTTGGACGGCTCCTCCAACTTGGCAGAAGCTTCCGCGATCTCGGCTGCTGTCGGGAGCCCTTCCACAACCGACTGGGCATCGACCCGGTCCCGTTCAGCACACCCCCGCCGCACCGCAGCCATGGCGCCGTGGTCTTCGTCGCCGCGATACGGCCGGAACCCGAAGCCGACCGGAAGGTCCTGTCCTGCCGTGCCATCCAACATGACCGGATGATCTCGAACTTCGAGGCAGGCCCGCCACCCTATTCACGCCGCGGTCGTCTGCGGCCGTTCAACGAGCTGGCCGCGTTCGAAACAGGCCCCGGCGCGGACGAGGGCAACGAGGTGGGGTGCATTCACGGCTCGCCAGCGGGCCTGGGCGGCCTCGACGAGCTTGAAGACCATCGCCAGGGCGGCGGCCCGGGATCCGGCACCCTTGGTGACCTTGGTCCGCAGACGGACGGTCGCGAAGGTCGACTCGACGGGGTTGGTTGTCCGCAGGTGGATCCAGTGCTCGGCGGGGAAGTCGCAGAACGCCAACAGTTCGTCCTCGTCATCGACGATCTTCTTGACAGCCTTGGGGAACTTCGCGCTGTACTGCTTGGCAAACGTCTTGACCGCGGCGGCCGCGTGCTCGCGGTCCTCGGCGTTGTAGATGTCCTGGATGGCCTTCTTCGCTGCGGGTTGAGCTGACTTCGGGAGGCTGTCGAGGCAGTTGGCCGTTTTGTGAACCCAGCACCTTTGGTGGCGGGTTTCGGGGAAGACTTCGTTCAGCGCGTTCCAGAAGCCGAGGGCGCCGTCGCCGACGGCGAGGACGGGAGCGCGCATGCCGCGCCGCTGACAGTCCCGCAGCAGGCCGGCCCAGGACTCCGCCGATTCGCGGTAGCCGTCGGTCATCGCGATCAGCTCCTTGGTTCCGTCCGCGCGCACGCCCATGACGACCAGGACCGCTGCCTTCGCCTCCTCCAGCCGGATGCGCAGGTGGATACCGTCGGCCCAGACGTAGACGTAGTCCGTGGCCGACAGGTCGCGCTCGCTGGACGCCTGATGGTCGGTCTGCCACTGGGTGGTCAGCCGGGTGACGGTGGCCGGGGACAGGCATGCCGAGGAGCCGAGGGACTGCTCAAGCGCGGGCACGAAGTCCCCGCTGGACAGGCCGTGGAGGTAGAGGAGCGGCAGCACCTCGCTGATCTTCGGGGACTTGCGGCACCACGGCGGCAGGATCGCAGAGGAGAACCGTTTGCGCTCGCCGGTTGCCTCGTTGATGCGCTTGTCGTTGATGCGTGGAGCCTTCACCTCGATCACCCCGGCCGCGGTGGTGACCTTCCGGGGCTGGTGGTAGCCGTTGCGGACCACCAGGCGGCGCCCGTTCTCGTCTCGTTGGTCGGTCAACTCGGCTATGTAGGAGTTGACTTCAGCCTCCAGGGCGGCGGCCAGCATCCGCCTCGCGCCCTCACGGACGATGTCGTCGATCAGGGAGCCGGTCTCGGTCGTTCCATCGGCATTCACTACGCTCAGCACGGGGCGCCTTCCCGACCGACGGTGCAACGTCGGCCTACTCGATGACCAGAAGTCGATCACTCGGGAAGGTACGCCCTTCGCGTCCAACTCGAGGCCGATCCACAGGTCATGAGCATTGCTCTGCTCGCGCCGGGCAACAGCCGCCGCTGAACACAGGCCTGTTGTCGAGCGCAGTTTCACCTCGGCCAAACATCTCCGGGACGTGTTCGTCCTGGAAGGTGAATGGCGGTCGCTTCCCTGGCATCAGGGACTCCACGAATCTCAGTACAGCTCAGTTCGGTGCGGTCTGGCTCCGCAGGCTTCATCGGCTCTGAAGCGCAGGCAGGTTGCTGGGCAACCCGTCTCTTCGGTACGAACCAGGAGGACGTGTGTCCGTCTCGGATGTCCATGGCGCGGGCCCCGCGGTCGAGCAGTTGCAGCCGCTGCACTGTCTGCCGTTCGCGGGAATCGGGCCGCCCCGGCGGACCTCTGTTCCCAACGGCACAGAGGTGTGGTTGGTCACCCGGTACGGCGATGTCCGGCAGGTTCTGATGGACGCCCACCTCCAGCGGTCCCTGCTGAGTTCTCCGGATGCCCCGGCGCTCACCGACACTCCGAACCTGCTGGACGCTCCGGGCGGAATGATCAACCTGGACGGTGCCGAGCATCTGCGCCTGCGCCGAGTGGTGCGGCAGGTTTTCACGCCGCGGGGCGTCAAGCGCCTGCGCCCGTGGGTGGAGCGGGCGATCGACCGGCTGCTGGACGAGCTGGAGGAGCGGGGTTCGTCGGCAGACCTGATGGCTGGTTACGCCCTGGCGGTGCCGAACGCGGTGATGCGGCGTCTGATGGGCGTGCAGGACCTGGAGGACGATCGTCTCAGGCGCTGGGCCGAGCATGCCGTCTCCGATACCTCGCGCAGTGCGCAGGAGGTGGCCGCCGGCCTGAGGGATCTCATGGAGTTCTCCGCCGATCTGCTCGCGGAGCGGCGAGCGGCGCCGGGCGAGGACCTGGTCAGCACCCTGGCCCGGGCTGCCGACCGGTAGGGCGGGGTGCTGGAGGCGCATCTGGCCAACCTGGTCGGAGGGCTGGTCGTGGCCGGCTACGACACCACGATGACGATGCTGGGCAACTCGCTGCTCTACATTCTCTGGGTGAACGGCCCGAAGTCTGGCAGCGGCTGGCCTCCTCGGAGAAGGCGGCCGGTGCACTGGCCGAGCGGTTGAACCACCTGATCCTGCTGGGCAGGAACCCGGAGAAACCAGGCTGCATGCGCCGGGCGGCGGAGGACACCGAGATCGGGGGCGCCCTGGTCAGGGCGGGTGAATTCGTAGCCGCGGACATCGGCGTCGCCAACCGTGATCCGTCCGTTTTCACCGACAGCCCGTTCGATGACCTGTTCGCCCCGCTGGAGAGTCCGACCCTTTCCTTCGGCGGGGGAACGCACTACTGCCTGGGCATCTGGCCGGCCCGCGCACAGCTGGAGATCACTCTTCATCGGCTGGCCGCCCGGTTCCCCGGCCTCCACCTGACCATTGCGGTGACGGAGACCGAGTGGCGGCTGAGCATGACCACCCGCAGCCCGCTTCGCCTGCCGGCCGCCCGGTAGGAGCAGACCTGCCGGGCCCCGAACGAACCAGGTCCAGGCGAACGTCGCGCCGAGCGGGTACGCACAGGCGTCACGGCCCGGTTGCTGTGACGGTTCCCGGTACCCGCTCCACCCCTGTGAACAGCGCAAACGCCCTGCCGATCACAAGCCCTGGCGGGACGGCAGGTTGACGGCTCCCACTCGTCGTCGGGGGCGTTCTTGAGAGCGATGGATCAGCCCGGCGTCACCGCCCTCTCTGGCACTCCGAACCACTCCTCCAGCGCCTCCGTCAGCCCGGCCGTCGGGGTCGGCGCCCCCGCCCCCGCGTCGGCTGCCCAGGCCGTGAAGCCGTCCGGGCGGGCGAGGACCGCCGCCAGTTCCGGGCGGGACGGGCAGCCGGCCGTCAGGATGTCGACGCGGCCGGCATACCCCGCAGCGAGGGCCCGGATTTCCGGGTCGTCGGTGAGGTCGAGCAGGAGCGCCCGGCCGCCGTGGAGGTGGTCCGCGAGGCGGCTGCCGTCGGTGAGTTCGAGGTCCGGGGTGCTGCGGCCGGTCAGCGGGTGCTCGCCAGGCAGCTCGTACCGCACCCCGCCACCGTTGAGCCGCGCGGTCAGGTACGTGGTGCCCACGACCGTCCCCGCCAGATCGCTGACGATCTCGCGCAGGGCCCGGGACTGCGGGTCCGGGCGCATGGCCGCGACCTGGGACCGGGTCCAGTCCAGGACCCACGCGCCGACCGGGTGCCGCTCGGAGGTGTACGTGTCCAACAGCCCTTCCGGCGCCCGGCCGCCGATCACCGCGGCGAGCTTCCAGCCGAGGTTCATCGCGTCCCCGATACCCAGGCTCAACCCCTGGCTCCCGAACGCGGAGTGCACATGCGCCGCGTCGCCCGCCAGCAGAACCCGGCCCTTGCGGTACTCGGTGACCTGACGGGCGTGGTCGGTGAAGCGGGTCGCGGTCCGCACCCCGGTGATCGTGACGTCCACGCCGGATACGTGGCGCAGCCGCGCCTGGAGGTCCTCAGCGGTGACCGGCGCGTCCCGGTCGGCCGGCGGGCCGTCGAACTCCACGGTGACGACGCGGCCCGGCATCGGCCCGTAGGCGTACACCCCGGTGTCCGTGGCGGTCCAGCCGACCTTCAGGTCCTCGGCGCCGGTCATATCCACGACCGCCTGGTGACAGGTGACCTCCGGTTCCGTACCAGGAAATTCGAACCCCGCGAGCTTGCGGACCGTGCTGCGGCCGCCGTCGCAGCCCACGAGCCAGCCGGCGCGTATGGCCCCATGGCTGGTCCGCACGGTGACGGCCCCGTCGTCCGCGTCGAAGCCGGTCAGCCCCACCCCCCGGCGCACGTCGACGCCGAGCTCGTCCGCCCGCCCGCCCAGCAGCCGCTCGATGTCCTGCTGCGCCACGAAAGCGATCTCGGCGGCGGGTCCGGCGTCGCCGAGGCCCGGCCCCGTACGGTCGACCAGGTCGGCGCGCAGCATGATTCCGGCGAAGTGCCCGACGAACCCGAGCCCTTGGCCCGCAGCCCCACCTCCGTCCCCGCCGTCCCGCTCGCGCATGAATGCCTGGAAGCGGTCCATCGCCTGCCGCTGCACCTCGGCCAGCGCGGGCAGCATGCCCCGGCGGTAGAGCGCCTCGGCGCTGGGCGTGGTGATCGCCCCACCCTTGATCGTCGGGTCCACTTCGGTGAGGCGCTCCAGGACGGCCACCCGCGCGCCTCCGAGCCGGAGCTCGCAGGCCAGCATCAGTCCGACCGGGCCGCCTCCGGCCACCACTACGTCTGCGTCATAGTTCATGGCGCCGACTATGACCGAGGCCCGAAAGAGCCAAAAAGGCGCCGCAGTGTCAAGGGACCGGCCCCGCGAGGAGAATGGGGCCGGCACCGTTACCGAGCTTGAACTCGTGATGTCGTAGGGGCTGACGGGCCGTGGTCTCCTGCGGTATCACGAGCTCAAGCTAACTGATCGTTTCAGAATGAGTTCAGCGTGAGGGCTTGGCGACCGGGGCTGGCAGGGGCAGAGTGGTGCGGGTGTCGGATGATCTTGTGCCTGATGACCTGTGGGAACGCATCGCTCCGCTGCTGCCGCCCCGGCCGCCGCGGCGTCATCGGTATCCCGGGCGGTTGCCGGCGGACGACCGTGCGGCTCTTCGGGGCATCGTGTACGTGCTGCGCAAGAACGTCAGCTGGAGAGACGTGCCCGCCGAGCGGACCGGCTGCAGTGGGGTGACGGCCTGGCGGCGGCTGCGGGACTGGCCCGGCGCCGCGCCGGGCTGTGTCGTGGTCGACGGCCTGGCCGCGGCCCTGCGCCGCCCCGCGCTCCGTCGCCGGGCCGCCCCGCCCCGCGTTCCGTCGCGCCGGCCCTGCCTCGCTGTTGCCGGGCTCCGGCCGCCCTGCCGCCGCTCCCACTGCGCGAAGCGGCGGGCCGACGGCCAGCCGCCCCCGCCCCACCGCTTCGCGCCGTCGGGTCCGGGTCCGGCCGTCGGCGCCCCCAACCCGTCGGCGCCCCGACCTGCTGGCGCCCCCAACCCGCTGCCGGGCCGTTCGCGCGGTGATCGACGGCCTGCCTCATAGCCGGACAGTCTCTTCACGCGTCTGGCGTTTCCTGTAGCAGCGGGGCGGCGAGGCCGGCGAGCATGCGGGTGAAGGCATGGGCGGCGCGGGCGTCGAGTTCCTCCAGGGGGATGCCGGTGTCGCGGGCGTAGGCCTCGCGGAAGATGGCATATCCCATCTGCGCTGCGCTGGTCATGACGTGGGCGGCGACGCCGTCGGCGTCACTCGGCAGTGAGCCGTCGGCCTTGTCGCGTTCCAGGCTCTGCAGGGTCTGTGCGAGGCGGGGCAGCGGGCTGAAGTCGTCGTCGCCGTCGAGCGCGAGAAGTGCTTCGAGCTTGACCAGTTCGGGTTCGTCGAGGCGGTGCTGGAACATCGCGAGCCGACGTTCGGTGAAGGGCTGCTCCCAGTGGTCGTCGCGGTCTCCGGTCTGGCGCTCGACGAGGTCGGCCGCCGCGGCGCGTAGCAGGGCCTGACGGGTGCCGAAGTACTGGTAGATCTGCCCGTGGTTGACCCCGGCCTCTGTCGCGATCTCACGGAGGTTGACACCGGCGAGGACTCCGTCGCGTGCAAGCAGGGTGCGTGCCGCCGCGAGGAGGTCCGCCTCGGTCTCCTCGCGGCTGCGCCGACGACGCCGCGGCTTGCTCGTCTCGCCGGTCCCGCTGTCGGTCATGCGCTGCTCCCCGATCGTCCTGGATCTGTGCGGTCTCAGCTCTTGCCGCACCGTGAACACCACTCTATGGTCCCACTAGCAACGTTTCGTTAATAACGAAACGTGAATAACGTGAACAAGGGGCACCCATGTCGACACCTCCACTGGCGGGCATACGAGTACTCGACCTGTCCACGGTGCTGGCCGCACCAGTCACCGCGACGTTTCTCGGGGACTTCGGCGCCGAGGTCGTCAAGGTCGAGGATCCCGGCCGCGGCGACTTCACCCGCGGCACCACTCCGGGCGCCCGGTCCCCGTACTGGGCCCAGGAGGCCCGCAACAAGAAGTCCGTCACTTTGGACCTGCGCACCGAGACCGGGCAGCGGATCGTACGCCTGCTGGTTCCCCACTTCGACGTCGTGATCACCAACTACCGGCCGCCGACGCTGAAATCCTGGGGCCTCGACCCGGACACCCTGCGGGAACTCGCGCCGGACACGGTGCTCGTGTACGTGACGGGGTACGGGCTGACCGGCCCGTACAGCGACCGCGGTTCCTTCGACCGAATCGCCAGCGCCTTCGCCGGCCTGACCCATGTCACCGGCGACGCAGACCGGCCACCGGTGCGCAGCGGGTATTCGACGATCGACTACATGGCCGCCTATCTGGGCGCGTTCTCCGTGGTCACCGCCCTGTACCACCGGGACACCGTGGGTGGCGGCGGGCAGGTGATCGACCTCGCGCTGTACGAGGCGGGGTTCCGGGCCTCCGAGGACGCGCTCGCCGCGTACGCGACGACCGGCAAGGTCCGTGAACGCCTGGGCAACCGGAATCCGCAGATCGTGCCCGCCAGCGACTTCACCACCTGCGACGGGCGCCGCGTGTCGATCCATGCCGGGACGGACGCCCTCTTCGGCCGGCTGGCCGCCGTCATGGGGAGCCCGGAGCTGGCGGCGGATCCCGCGTACGCCACGCGTGCCGCACGGGCGGAACACGCCGACGCTCTGTACGCGGTCATCACCGACTGGGCCGCCGGGTACGAGGCGGACGAGGTCACCAAGATGCTGAGCGACGCCGGTGTCCCGGCCGCCCCGCTGATGACCATCGCGGACATCGCCACCGACCCGCACTACCGCGAGCGGGGCACGCTGGTCACCGTGGACGACCCCGATTTCGGACCACTGCCGATGGTCGCGCCACTGCCGAAGATGTCACGCACCCCCGGCAGCATCCGTTCCACCGGCCCGGCGCTCGGACAGCACAACACCGAGGTCTACACAGACGTGCTCGGCCTCACTGCCAATGAGCTCGCCTCCCTGCACGCCGACGGCGTGATCTGACCCGCCTGCCCCTTCTTCCCCAGGGAGGTCACGCGCCCATGGCCGTCACCCTGCACACTGCCGCACTCGGGACGCGTCTCGACCGGCTTCCCCTCAGCTCCTTCCACCGCCGCCTGGTCATCGCCCTCGCCGGGATGATCCTCTTCGAATGGGTGGAGACCTACGCGTTCGCGTTCATCGCCCCCGCCCTGCGCCAGCAGTGGAACCTGCCCCTGTCGACGGTCGCCCTCGTGGTCGGCACCAGTCAGCTCGGCGCCTTCGCCGGGGGCGTGCTCGCCGGATACCTCGCCGACCGCGTCGGCCGCCGGCGCACGATGCTCGCCTGCGTCACCCTCTACTGCGTCGCCACCATCGGCTGTGTCCTGGTCCAGGGCCCCTGGCAGCTGATCGCCGCCCGCACCGCCACCCACCTCGGTGCCCAGGGCATGGCCGTGGTCGCCATCGTCGTCCTCACCGAGTTCGTCCCCGCCGCCACGCGCGGACGCCTGCAGACCTACAAGGTGGCGATCGGCTCGCTCGGCATCCCCGTCGCCGCCTGGGCCGGCTACTTCCTCGTACCCGCATGGACCTGGGGCTGGCGTCTCGTCTTCGGTCTCGGGCTGCTCGGCGTCGTCTTCGCCGTACTGATCCACCGCTGGGTCCCGGAGAGCCCGCGCTGGCTCGCCTCCCGAGGCCGGCTCGACGAAGCCGACGCCATCGTGCGCCATGTCGAGGCACAGTGCGGTGTCCCACCCCAGACCGGCGTCGAGCCTCCCGCCGGCACCCCGCCCACACCCTCCAGCACGACGGTATCGACCACGACGGGGCCCACCTCCCCCGCCGCCGCAGCCCCGGGTCGCCCCCGCCTCAGCGAGCTCTGGACCGGTGCCCACCGCCGCAACTTCCTCATCGTCACCACGATGTGGGTGACCGGACTGCTCGCCTACTCCGCCTACAACACCTGGACACCCACCCTCCTCGCCGAAACCGGACTCGATCTCGACGACACCCTGCTGCTCTCCGCCGTCCTGGCGACCGCCGCACCCCTCGGCGCGCTCGCCGCCATACCCCTCATCGATCGCTGGGACCGACGCCGCACCCAGCTCGTCCTCGGCACACTCTCCGCCACCGCACTGCTGCTGTTCTCACTCGTCCGCGCCCCCACAGCCGTACTCGTCCTGGGCTGCCTGGTCAGCCTGCTCTTCCAGATGGCCGTGCCCTTCCTCCAGGTGTACTCCGCGGAGATCTTCCCCACCCGGATCCGCGCGCTCGGCGCCGGCACCTCCAACGCCCTGTCCCGGATCTTCAACTTCGCCACCCCGATGCTCGTCGCCGCCCTCTACTCCGGCGCGGGCTACACCGCTGTCTTTGTCTTGATAGCTGCGCTCAGCGCCGCCGGAGGCATGGTCGCCGTGCGCTTCGGCCCGCGCACCACCGGCATCAGCCTCGAAGCCGCCACCCCCTCTTCTCCCTCCCCGATCCGCTAGGAAGTCCCCATCCCATGACCGACCTGTCCTTCGCCTCGGCCACCGAACTCACCGCACTCATACGCCGCGGTGAGCTCTCACCCACCGAACTCGTCCACCACACCCTCGACCGAATCTCCACCATCGACAAAACGGTCAACTCCGTGGTCGCCCTCGACGCCGAGCGGGCCCTCGGCGAAGCCGCCGCCGTCGAACAGCGCATCTCCCACGGCGAACCCCTGGGGCCGCTCGCAGGCCTGCCGATACTCGTCAAGGACCTCGAAGACGCAGAAGGCTTCCCCACCGCCCGCGGCACCCGCGCCTACCAGAACCGACCGCCAGCAGCCCACGACAGCGTCCACGTCGCCCGGCTGCGCGCCGCAGGCGCCCTGGTCATCGGCAAGACGAACACACCGCCGCTCGGCGCCGCCGTCCACACCACCAACGACGCCTTCGGCACCACCCGAAACCCCTGGAACCCCAAGCGCACACCCGGCGGCTCCAGCGGCGGCGCGGCCGCGGCGGTCGCCGCCGGACTCGTCGCCCTGGCCACCGCCGGAGACGGAGGCGGCTCCACCCGCATCCCCGCCGCCCTATGCGGAGTCGTCGGCCTCAAACCGTCCCGCGGCCGCATCCCCCACGGCCCTTCCCGCATGCCGATGTGGCCCCAGCACGCCTGCCTGTCCGGCATGGCCCGCACCGTACGGGACACCGCACTGCACCTCGACGTCGCCGCCGGCCACCACCCCGCCGACCCGCACTCGCTGCCCGCACCCGGCCTCTCCTACCGCGACACCCTCGACAAGCCACTGCCCGCCCTGCGCGTCGGCGTCCTGCGCACCCTCGGCATCACAGCCCCCCACCCCGAGATCCTGCGCGCCCTCGACCACGCAGCCGACCTGCTGCGCGGCCAGGGCCACGACGTCCACGACGACGAGTCGCCCCTGCCCGACGCCGACACCTTCCCCGCACCGTTCCAGCTGCGACAGGAGGTCCTGGCGTACGCCCGCCTCCTCGACGTCCACGACGACTTCACCGCACGCCGTGACGCCTTCGAGCCGTGGTTCGCCGACCTCCTCGACGCAAGCCGCTCCCTCACCCCAGCCGACCTGGCCGCCTACTGGGCCCACCGCGTCTGCCTCGACCGCTGGGCGGCCGTGCTCTTCGACCGGTACGACCTTCTGCTCATGCCGACCACCCCCACCACCGCGTGGCCGGCCGAAGGACCGGACGTGACCGCGGCCGTGCGCGAGCGCGTCCTGCCCATCTCGTACACCTCCGTCTTCAACGACACCGGCCACCCGGCCATCAGCATCCCGTCCGGGATCGCCCCGGACGGACTCCCCCTCGCCGTGCAGCTCGCCGCCGCCCATCACCGCGACGACCTCGCCCTGGCCGTCGCCCACACAATCGAGGGGGCTCTGGGCACCCCGCACCCGCCGATCTGCGGGAGTTACTGATTTCGGCGTTTCGGGGTCTGGATTTGTGTCGGGAGGGGTGACGCGGTCCGTCCGGGCTGGTATGCCGGAGGCATGCGGTATCCGGACGGGGGCGGGCTGTCCGCCGAGCAGCGTAGGCGCCGGGAAGAGGTACGGATGCGGGCCGTTGACCTCTTCGATGAGGGCGTGGAAGTCCCCTGCATCGCCCGGGAGTTACGGGTGAGTGAGAAGTCGGTCTACCAGTGGCGCCGTACCTGGAGGACGGGCGGACGCGAGGCGCTGCGTTCCAGAGGCCCCTGCGGCTACGGCTGTCGGCTCGGCCCGCACCTGCAGACCAAGCTCGCGATGTGGCTTGATGCGGGGCCGGCCGCGCACGGCTGGGCGGACGACCAGGTGTGGACCGCCGCGCGGGTACGCACGCTGATCGGGCGGAAGTTCCACCTCTCCTACAGTGTCTCCGGGGTCACTCGGCTGCTGCACCGCATGGGCTACAGCGTGCAGATGCCCGCCCGGCCCGCCGCCGAACGCGACGAGGACGCGATCACCGCATGGCGGGAGGCGACCTGGCAGGAGGTAAAACCCTCCGGGCGGCGACCGGCGCGTTCATCTGCTTCGAGGACGAAGCGGGCGTGACCGGTCGGCCGCCCAGGGGCCGTACCTGGGGCCAGCGCGGCATCACCCCGAGGGTCAAGGTGTCCGGCCGTAGCCGGGGACGTCTCTCGGTGGCCGGTCTGCTGTGCTTCCGGCCGGGCCTGCCCGCCCGTCTGTGCTACCGGCTGCGTCGGCATACCGGCCGCAAGGGCGAGCGTCGCTCGCTGGGCGAGGCGGACTACATACGCCTGTTGGATGGCACCCACCAACTGCTCAAGGCCCCGCTGATCGTGGTGTGGGACCGGCTGAACACCCACATCTCCAAGACGATGAAGGCACTCGTTGCCGAGCGGGACTGGCTGACGGTGGTCCTGCTGCCCGGGTACGCGCCCGACCTCAACCCGGTCGAGGGCCTGTGGGCGCACATCAAGCGGAGCCTGACCAACCTGGCCGCCCGCACCCTCAACGAGCTGGAGACTCTGCTCCGCAGGCGGCTCAAAGCGCTGCAGTACCGGCACGGCATCCTCGGCGGATTCCTCGCCGGGACGGGCCTCGCTCTCGATAGACCGGACAGACCCTAATACGCCGAAGTCAGTAACGGCTCGAACTCAGTACGGGCAGCGGACGTACTCCGGGCCGTGTTGCCCGATGGGGGCGGTGGGGAGCCGTCGACTGCGACATCCCCTTCCGGCATGTCGCGAGGAAGTGCCACGGACTTGAGACTGGACGTCGACGCGCACTGCAGACCCACGCAGAAACCTGCTGGTCAACGTGCCGTGGCACGCCACGAATCGCGAGAACTTACAGAAGCGGACCGGCGCGCCGGGAAGGAAGACGCGCTGACCCCGTGCGGAGACAGGGGCGCGACCGGGCCACCTCCCGTACCCCGATCCTTGTGCGAGCCGGGAGTGATCGCACCACAGAAGACACCGACGGCGCCACAGCCGGCCCGGCCTCGCGTCCCGGGTTCCTGCCGCGTCGACGGGCCCCGTGCCGCCGACCGCTGCCGCGGCTCTGCGGCGGGTCCGGGGCCGGAGTTCGGCACAGGACCGTCGACCGCCCCGCCCCGTCCGTCGACCGCCCCTCCGGGCCGCCGCTTCACCGCTCCGCGTCGTCGACCACCTACTCCGCGGCCCCGCCGCCCTGGGTTCCTGTCGTGTCGGCGGCCCGGAGGGGCGGTCGACGGACGGGGCGGGGCGGTCGACGGTCCTGTGCCGAACTCCGGCCCCGGACCC
>NZ_RDBO01000005.1:135243-147318 GCF_008120935.1 Streptomyces sp. sk2.1 | reverse complement strand
GTGTCGATGAGGTGGGCGAGGGCGTCGTGGTCGGTGGTGTCGCAGGCGGTGAGGGTGACGGTGGCGCCGAGGTCGGTGAGTTCGTCGGTGAGTCGGGTGGCGCCGGGGGCGTGGGGTCCGCTGCGGCTGGTGAGCAGGAGGTGGCGGGTGTGGTGGTGGGTGACGAGGTGGCGGGCGAGGAGGCTGCCGAGGGTGCCGGTGGCTCCGGTGATCAGGACGGTTCCCTCGGGATCCAACCCACGCGGCAGGGTCAGCAGGGTCTTGCCCGTCTGCTGGGCCTGACTGAGGTAGCGCAGGGCGTCCGGCGCGTGGCTGATGTCCCACGCGGTGATCGGCGGCGGCGTCAGCGTCCCGGCCTCGAACAGCGTCACGAGGACGGCCCATATCTCCTGGATGCGGTCGGGTCCGGCCTCCATCAGGTCGAACGCCCGGTACGCCACACCCGGGTACTCCTCGGCGATCTGCCCGGCATCCCGGATGTCGGTCTTGCCGATCTCCAGGAAGCGGCCGCCGCGGGGGAGGAGGCGGAGGGAGGCATCGACGAATTCCTTGGCGAGGGAGTCGAGGACGACGTCCATGCCGTGGCCGTCGGTGGTGGTGAGGAACTGTGTCTCGAAGTCGGTGGTGCGGGAGTTGGCCAGGTGTTCGTCGTCGAGGCCGAGCCTGCGCAGGGTGTCCCATTTACCGAGGCCGGCGGTGCCGTAGACCTCGGCGCCCAGGTGGCGGGCGATCTGGAGGGCGGCCATGCCCACGCCGCCGGCCGCCGAATGGACCAGCAGCCGCTCCCCGGCCCGCAGCCCCGCCAGGTCCACCAGCCCGTAGTACGCCGTCAGGAAGACGACGGGGAGCACGGCGGCCTCGTTGAACGTCAGCCCCTGGGGAATCCTGGCCACCCAGCGGTGGTCGGTGACACCGACCGGACCGAGCCCACCGGACGGGAACAGGCCCATGACGCGGTCGCCGACGGCCACCGACGCCACGCCGGAGCCGACCTCCAGCACCACGCCCGAGCCCTCGCCGCCGATCCGGGCGTCGTCCCCCGGGTACATGCCCAGACCGACCATCACGTCACGGAAGTTGAGACCGCCCGCCCGCATGGACACCCGTATCTCATGGGCTTCGAGGGGACGCTCGCCCTCGGGGTGGGGGAGCAGGCCGAGGTTGCCGAGCGTGCCCTTGCTGGTGACGTCCAGACGCCATGAGGCACAGTCGGCGGGCGGCACCAGCACACCGGAAGCATCCGCCGCACGCGCCAGCCGAGGCACATGGACACCGCCGTCCCGCACCGCCGCCTCGGGAAGCCGCGCGGACAGGATGCCGGGCAGTACGGCGGGCGGCGCGTCGGACGGAGCGCCGGGCTGCTCGTCGGACTGCTTGTCGGACGGTGTGCCGGACGGAGCGGAGGGGGCTGTTCCGGAGGACACGGAGTCGTCCAGGTCGAGCAGTGCGAAACGGTCCGGATTCTCCGCGCGCGCGGAGCGGATCAGCCCCCACACGGGCGCGGCGGCCAGGTCCCGGATCTCCGGACCGGGGCGTGTGGCGACCGCGTTGCGGGTGACGACCACGAGCTGCGCATCCGTGAACCGCTCGTCGGCCAGCCATTCCTGAACACATGCGGTCGTCCGCAGGAGCACCGCACGCACGGCGTCGGGTACGTCCTGGTGCCCGTTCCCGTCCCCGTCCCCGTTCCCGTCCCCGTCTCCGTCACTGGTGCAGGTGACCAGTACGTGCGCGGGTACGGAGGCGCCGTCGTCGATCGCTTCGCGCAGAGCGGCAAGGGTGGCGTACGCGGTGCAGGACTCCGCCCCATCGGCCGCGCCCCGCACCATGTCGTACAGGCCCAGCGGGTCCGGCCCGATCACGCTCACGGGCCCCAGGGGGGCGGGGGAGTCGGGCAGCGGCGACGGAACCCATTCCACGACATGGAGCCCGGTGGCGGCGGTGGGTCGGGTTGCTGCTCGGGTTGCCGCGGCGAGCTGCTTCATCGTGACCGGCCGGGTGACCAGCTCCCCGATGTGGGCGACCGGCGCACCGGTGAGATCCGTGAGGGTGATCTCCATGGTCAGCCCGGCCTCGGCAAGGGTGGCGTCGACGGTCTCGTTGACGATGTCGCCGAGGTGGAAGACGGGCGGGACCACGCCCTTGGCCCACTGTTCGCGCAGGTGGTCGGTGCGCGCCTCCAGGTCGAGCCCCTTGCCGAGGGTGACGCTCGGCGGGAACAGCGGGTCTCCCCCGCGGTGCAGCAGCTCCGCTTCCGGAATGGAGACGGAACCAACCGAGAGGAGCTTGGCGAAGCCGCCCCGCTTGGAGAGCACCACCGCCGAGCCGCGTCAACGTCCACAACAACTCCAGCGTCGAGATGTCGAACGACAGACTCGTCACCGCCAGCCACGTATCACCCGCACCACCCCCCACCCGCACATCCATCGCCGCACAGAAATTCGCGAACTGCCCGTGCTCCAGCTGCACACCCTTCGGCAGCCCCGTCGAACCCGACGTGTAGATCACATACGCCAGATCCGACAACCCCGGCAGCACCACATCCGACGGCACCGACGCCCCCGGATCCGTCGTCGCGGGAACGTCGTCGACCAGTACGACCCGGGCAGTGGTCTCCACCGGCCGGTCCGAGACGAGCACCGTCAGTCCGCTGTCGCCGATGACGTGCTCCAGGCGGGCCCTCGGGTACTCCGGGTCCAGCGGCACGTACGCGCCACCGGCCATCCAGACCGCCAGCACCGCCACCACCAGATCCGCCGAACGCGGCAGATGGACCCCCACCAGGCTCTCCCCGGTGACCCCCGCCGTCCGCAGCAGGTCCGCGAGGGCCGCCGCCCGTGACACCGTCCGGCGGTAGGTCAGTTCCCGCCCGTCGGATACCAACGCCACCGCATCCGGCGTGCGCCGGGCCTGCGCCAGTACGAGATCCAGGGCCGTGGGCCGGTCGGGCGCCGCCGCCACGACACGGCCGCCGCGCTCCTCCAGCCAGGCCAGCTCGGCCGGGGCGAGCAGTGCCGCCTCACCGACCGGACGCCCCGGGGCGGAGAGCAGGGCCGGCAGCAGGGTCAGGAAACCGTCCACCAGCCGGCGCGCGGACCCGTCCGACCAGACCTCCGGCCGGTACTCCAACTCGCCGCGCAGCCCGTCCCCGAACGGCAGCAGCGTCAGACCGAGGTCGAACTTCGCGGCCCCGTCCACATTGCCGGCGAGGCTCCCCTCCGTCGACAGCCGCCAGAACTCGTTGCCCTGGGCGGCCATCGGCATGGACGCGTAATTGAACAGGCAGCGGAACAGGGGGTTCTCGTCACCGGTGCGCGGACCGCCGACGGCCCGGACGACCTCGGTGAGCGGGACGGCCTGGTGCTCCATGGTGCCGAGCACCCGGGGCGCCATCGACTCGATCAGCTCGTCGAAGGCCGGGGCGCCCGTCAGGTCGCAGCGCAGCGGCAGCGTGTTCGCCAGGAAGCCCACCATGCTCTCCGCCTCGGGGAGTTGGCGGTTGGCCCACACCGTGCCGAGGCCGAAGTCGTCCTGTCCCGTCACCCGGCCGAGCAGCACGGCGAACGCGCTCACCAGCACGGTGTACGGGGTCACCGAACGGTCCGAGGCCAGCTCCTCGATCCCGGACCGCAACCCGGCGGGAATCGTGAAGTGGACGGTGCCGCCCGTACTGTCCCCGCCGCTCTCCGACGCGGTGCCGGGGCCCGGCGGGAACTCCAGTCGGGGCACACCGGCGAGCTGCTCCCGGAAGAAGTGGACCCCTTCGTCGAAGAGCCCGGTCCGCAGCGCCTCCTCCTCCCGGGCGGCGAGGTCTCCCGGGCAGCCCGCGGGCGTGGTGCGGTCCGGCTCGGTCCCGGACCGGAACGCGCGGTAGGCGTCCTCGAGTTCGGAGAGCAGGAGCGCGATGGACCAGCCGTCGGTGATGGCGTGGTGCAGGGTGAGGCACACGCTCTGCCGGCTGTCACCCCTGTCGGTGTTCTCGTCCGTGGTCGTGGCCGTCGCCGTGTCCGTGGTCAGGACGAAGAGACGGAGCAGGGTCCGGCCGGACACGGCGAACGGTTCGAGCTCCTCGGCGTGCAGCAACGCCCGCGCCTCGTCGGCGGACAGGCCGGTGGCGTCCCGGTACGTCACCGGGGCATCGACGTTCTCGTGCACCACCTGGACCAGTTGCCCGTCCCGGCTCTCCAGCCCGGTGCGCAAGGCTTCGTGACGCTCCATCAGCCAGAGCACGGACCGCTCGAACGCCTCGCGGTCCAGGGCGCCGTTCAGGTGCAGCGTCATCGTCGCGTTGTACTGGGCGGAACCGGGGTTGAGCCGCTCCAGGAACCACAGCCGCTTCTGGCCCTCGGTCGCCGGACGCACGGTGCTGCGTGCCGGAGGCGCTGAAGGCATCGGGGATGCCGAGGGCGTCGTGGCGGTCGTGACGGGCACGGGCTGCTCCGTGGGGGTCGCCGCCGGTGCGTCGGGTGTCGCCGATGCGTCGTGGTCCGGGTCCAGGTCCCGCATCAGCCGGTCCGCGAGCCGCTCCGGGGTCGGGTGCTCGAAGGCCGCGGTCGACGGCAGGGTGGTGCCGGTGGCCGCCGTGAGACGGCGGCGCAGCTCGACCGCCGTCAGCGAGTCGAGGCCAAGCTTCTGGAACCGCTGGTCGGCGAGGATCGTCGAGGAGAGTCCCAGCACGGTCGTCGCCTCCGTACGCACCAACTCCACCAGTGCCGAACGGAGTTCGGTACCGGACAGCGACGTCAGCGGCTCCCGCGTCCCGGCGGGCACGGCGGCCGTGCCGGTCTCCGTACCGAATCCTGCGGTGGTTCCCTCATCGGCTCCCGTGCCGGTGGCCCGCAGCCGGGGGCGTACGAGGTCGCGCAGCAGGACGGGCGGCTCCTCCGACCCGGCCGGGTGCTGCTGCGGGGCCGACGAATCGGTTCCGGTCAGCTTGACCGGGACCAGGTGCGGGTGGGGCGTGCGCAGCGCGGAGTCGAGCGCCGCCAGCGCCTCGGCCCGGTCGAGCGCGCCGAAGCCCTGGCGGCTCATCCGGGCGAGGTCGGCCCGGCCGAGGCTCGCCGTACGGCTCAGCCCACCCTGTTCCCACAGGCCCCACGAGAGGCTCGTGCCCGGCATCCCGAGGCCGTGACGGTACGCGGCGAGGGCGTCCAGGGCCGTGTTGGCGGCGGCGTACGTGCTCTGGCCCGCCGTTCCCAGCAGACCGGCCGCCGAGGAGAAGAGCACGAACACCGCGGGCGCGAGGTCCCGGGTCAACTCGTGCAGGTGCAGGGCGCTTTCGGTCTTCGCGGCGAGGACGCGGGCGAGCCGCTCGGGGTTCTGCGACCCGAGGAGCCCGTCGTCGACCACAGCTGCCAGGTGGAACACACCGGTCAGCGGGCGGTCGGCCGTGGCGTCCGCCAGTACGGCGGCGAGGCTTTCGCGGTCCGCGACGTCGCAGGCCACCACATCCACGGTCCGGGCCCCGGCAGCCGTGAGCCCGGCCACCGCCCCGTCCATGCCGGGGGCCCGCAGGCCGCGGCGCGAGGTGAGGAGGAGATGCCGCACCCCGTACTCGCGCACGAGGTGCTCGGCCACCGTCCGGCCGAGTTCACCGGTGCCGCCGGTGATCAGGACGACGCCGTCGGGGTCGAGGACCGGGGCCGGGGATTCGGCACCGGGGACGGCGACCAGTCGCGGCGTGTACACCGTGCCGTCGCGCACCACGAGTTCGGACTCCGAGCCGAGCGCCGCGGCGACCGGTCCGGAGAGGTCCGTCCCGGAGAGGCCGGCCCCGGCGGTGTCCACCAGCCGGACCGTACGCTCGGGGAATTCGCTGCGAGCCGCCCGGACCAGACCCCACAGGGCCGCCTGGGCCAGATCGTGACCGTCGTCACCGACCGCACCGGACGTCAGCCACACCAACTCGGTGTCGGTTTCGGTGTTCCCGGTGAACAGCCGCTGGAGTTCGGTGAGGCCGCGGGTGGCGACCTCGGTGACGGTCCCGGTCCAGTCGCGGGTGTCCACGACCACACGGGAAACATCGCTTCCGTTTCCGCTTCTGCTTCCGACGCCGACGCCGACGCTGCCGCCGGTTTCGGTCGCGGGGGTGCTCACCTCCCGCAGTTCCACCCGGTAGAGGTGCTCGGGGCGCGCGGCCCCGCGGACCTGCTCCGCCGTGACC
This sequence comes from Streptomyces sp. sk2.1, assembly GCF_008120935.1. GTDB lineage: Bacteria > Actinomycetota > Actinomycetes > Streptomycetales > Streptomycetaceae > Streptomyces. The sequence continues at coordinate 141,155 of NZ_RDBO01000005.1, read as the reverse complement.
TCGCGCAGCCGCAGTTCCCCGGAGAGCACCGGGGAGCCGTCGGCGTCCGCGGCCCACAGCCGCAGCCCCGTTCCCGACCCGTCGACGTCGACGCGCACCCGCAGTTCGGCACTGCCGACGGCCGACAGTTCCACCCCCGACCACTCGAACGGGAAGAGGACCGGGGTCTCCCCCTCCGCCTCCCTGCGCGCTCCCATGCAGGCGTGCAGCGCCGCGTCGAGCAGCGCCGGGTGGACGCGGTACTCGTCGGCCCGCAGCCCCTCCGGCAGACGTACCAGCCCGTACGCGGTGTCGCCGTCCCGCCACAGCCCGACCAGCCCCCGGAACGCGGGACCGTAGTCCAGACCACGCTCCCGGAACCGCTCGTAGAAGCCGTCCAGGTCCACCCGCTCGGCCCCGGCCACGGGCCACCGCGTCAGGTCGGGGAAGGCCGTCGCACCGTCCCGTCCGGCACCCGGCGGACTCAGCACGCCCACCGCGTGCCGCGTCCAGGCCCGGTCCGTACCCTCCGACAGACTGTGCACCGTCACCGTCGCCCGCCCGCCCGCGTCCGCGGCACCGACGACCACCTGGACGCGCTCGGCCCCCGCCGGATCGATCGGCAACGGCTCCAGCAGCGTCAACTGCTCCACACCGCCGAACCCGGCCTCGGCCGCGGCGGTCAGGGCCAGTTCCAGCATCCCGGTACCGGGGACGATCGCCACGCCGAACGCCGCGTGGTCCGCCAGCCAGGGATGCCCTGCCGAGGAGAGGCGGCCCGTGAGCAGATGCCCCTCGCCCCCGGCCAGCGGAAGCGTCGCCCCCATCCAGGGATGCGCGGACGGCAGGAGCCCGGCGGAACGGACACCGGCCGAACGGACATCGGCGGAAGCGGTTCCGGAAGAGATCCCGGAGGAAGAGGCCCCGGCGCCGATGGTGCCGGGCTCGGACCAGTACCGGTCCCGCCGGAACGCGTACGTCGGCAGAGCGACGAGGGAAACGGCCCCGCCCGCGCCGGGCACCCGGGACCAGTCGATCGGGTATCCCCGCGTGTGCAGGGCGGCGAGCGAGCGGAGTACGCCGGCCGGGCTGAGCTCGCCACCGATCTCGACACCGAGGCCGGTGTCCGGGCCGGGGCCGGGACTCGGCGCGAGACGGACGTGGAGCTCATGACCACCGTGCGTCTCGAACCGCTCCGCCGCACCGTCCGGAGAGCCGTCCCCGCCCGGAGAGCCGTCACCGACCGCCGCACCGTCCGGAGAGCTGCCACCGACTGCCGCACCCGCTCCGTTCCCGGTCACGATCCGGGCACCCTCGTCGAGGGGGAGCTCTCCCCGTACGACCGAGGCGACCGTCTCCCCGAGCCCGTGGCCGACGACGGCCGCGGGCTCGACACCCAGGGACCTCCAGAAGGCACCGAGTCCGAGGGCCAGGGCGAACCCGGCGGGCCCGGCGGCATCCGGGCCACCGGCCGCTTCCCCGGCCAGCACGTCCCGCACCGACCAGCCCGTCAGGGGCCGCAGCACCGCGTCGCACGCCCCGACGGCATCGGCGAAGACCTCGCTTCCGGAGAGGAGCGCACGCCCGATACCGTCCCATCGCACGTCCGCGGACGGGTCGGGGCAGACGAAGACCACCGCGTCCCGCTCCCGGGAGTCGCCCACGACGACCCGGTCGTGCGGCTCGCCCGCGGCGAGCGCGGACAGCGCCCGCACCGCCTCGGACGTGTCCGCCACGTCCAGCGACGCGCGGGCGGGCAGGTGCGTACGGTGCAGGGCAGCCGTCCGCACCACGTCGGACAGCGGTGTGCCGTCGTGCCCGGCGAGCCAGTCGGCCCACCGGCCCGCCTGGGCGCGCAGCGCCTCCTCGTCGTACCCGGACAGCAGCAACGGCCACGCGCCCACGGACGTGGACACGGGCACGGCGCCGGGCTCCTCGGAGGGTGCGGCCGCCCGCTGCCGCGGGGCCTCCTCCAGCACCACGTGCGCGTTGGTGCCGCCGATGCCGAAGGCCGACACACCGGTGCGCCGCGTCCGCCCCTCCTCGTGCGGCCAGGGCCGCGCCTCCTGCAACAGGGTCAGACCGCTCGCCGCCCAGTCGATGTGCGGACTGGGCTCCTCGGCGTGGAGCGTCCTCGGCAGCGTCTCGTGCTGGAGCGCGAGGACCATCTTCATCACACCGACGATCCCGGCGGCGGCCTGGGTGTGCCCGAGATTGGACTTCGCGGAGCCGAGGAACAGCCGGTGCGACCCGAACACCTCGGCCAGCGCACCGGCCTCGATCGGGTCGCCGAGATCGGTGCCCGTGCCGTGCGCCTCGACGGCGTCGATGTCGGCCGGGGCGAGGCGGGACGCCGCGAGGGCGTCCCGGATGACGCGCTGCTGCGAGGGGCCGTTCGGCGCGGTGAGCCCGTTGCTCGCCCCGTCCTGGTTCACGGCGGAGCCACGGACGAGGGCCAGTACGCGGTCCCCGTCGCGCTCGGCGGCCGACAGCCGCTTCAGCACCAGCACGCCCACCCCCTCGGACCAGCCGGCGCCGTCACCGGCGGCCGAGAAGCTGCGGCACCGGCCGTCCGTCGCCATGGCCCTGAGCCGGCTGAACTCGACGAACGTCGCCGGGGTGCTCATGACCGTGACACCACCGACGAGGGCGAGCTCGCACTCGCCCTGCCGGAGGGATGCCGCCGCGAGGTGAAGGGCGACCAGGGAGGAGGAACAGGCGGTGTCGACGGTGACGGCCGGGCCCTGGAGGCCGAGCGTGTACGAGACCCGCCCGGAGATGACACTGGCCGCGTTGCCCGTGCCCACGTAGCCGTTCAGGTTCTGGAGCGCGCCGCCGTTGCGGTCGTCGTAGTCCGAACCCATGGTCCCGACGTAGACGGCGGTGGCGCTGCCACGCAGCGAGTCCGGCCGGATGCCGGCCCGCTCCAGCGCCTCCCAGGCCGTTTCGAGCACGAGCCGCTGCTGCGGGTCCATCGACAGCGCCTCGCGCGGCGAGATCCCGAAGAACGTCGCGTCGAAGTCCTCGACGCCGTCGATGAAACCGCCCTCACGGGCGTAGCTCTTTCCGACGGCGTCCGGGTCGGGGTCGTACAGGTCGAGACCGTCCCAGCGGGACGGCAACGGCCCGATGGCGTCGGTTCCCCCGGCGAGAAGGGTCCAGTACTCCTCGGGAGTCGTCACACCGCCGGGGAGCCGGCAGGCCATGGAGACGATGGCGATCGGGTCGTCGGAGGCGGGCGCCTCCCGCCGGACCGGTGCGACGGGGGCCTCCTCGGCCCGGTCCGAGAGGCTCAGCCTGTCGAGGAGGAGCGCCGCGACCGCGGCCGGGGTGGGATGGTCGAAGGCGAGCGTCGAGGGGAGCGGCGTCCCGGTCTCCGCGGACAGCCGACGCCGCAGCTCGACCGCCATGAGCGAGTCGAAGCCGAGGTCCTTGAAGACCTGGTCCTTGCCGACCGCCCCGGAGTCCGGCATGCCCAGGACCGCGGCGGCCTCCCGCTGGACGAGCTGGACGAGCAGGGCCGGCCGCTCGGCCCCGGGAAGCGCGGCGAGCCGGTCCCGCAGTCCGGAACGCCCGGCGGCGGCGGTGGCGTCGGCGCGCCTGCGGGGAGCACGGACGAGACCGCGGAGGAGCGCGGGAACGTCGTGCCCGCCCTCCCCCCGGAAGGCGTCGAGCACGAACTTGACGGGGACGAGGTGGGCGTCCGTACGGGCGAGCGCCGAGTCGAGGGCCGTCAGGGCCTGGGCCGGGGTGAGGGCGCCGATGCCCATCCGGCGCAGACGGGCGAGCTCGGCCCGGCCGAGGTCGGCGGTGAGACCGGTGCCGGCCTGCTGCCACAACCCCCAGGAAACACTCGTGGCGGGCAGGCCCAGGGCACGTCGGTGGACGGCCAGGGCGTCGAGACAGGCATTGGCCGCGGCGTAGTTGGACTGCCCGGGCCCGCCGAGCACCCCGGCGGCCGACGAGAACAGGACGAACGCCGCCAGGTCCAGGCCCAACTCCAGGCTGAGATCGTGGAGATGACGGGCACCGGCCGCCTTGGGCGCCCAGACCCGGGCGAGCCGTTGGGGGCTCTGCGCGGAGAGAACGCCGTCGTCGAGAACGGCGGCCAGGTGGAAGATTCCGGTCCAGGGCCGTTCATCGTCGGCGTTGGACAGCACTGCCGCGATTTCGTTCCGGTCCGACACGTCGCAGGCCACCAGGCGTACGGTCTCGGCCCCGACGGCGGTCAGTTCCGCCGTCAGCTCCTGGGCGCCGGGCGCGTCCTGGCCACGTCGCGAGGTCAGCACCAGGTGCCGTACTCCGTGCGTACGCACCAGGTGTACGGCCACGGCACGGCCCAGCTCACCCGTACCACCCGTGATCAGCACGGTGCCGGACGGGTCCAGCACCGACCCCGAGCCACCATCGCTGTCGCTGTCGCTGTCGCTGTCGCTGTTGTTGCCGCTGTTGTTGCCGCTGCTGCTGTCGGAGGCTGCCGCGCGCACCAGCCGGCCCACCCGCACCCGGCCCTCACGCACCACGACCTCGGGCTCGTCCACGAGGAACGGCACCTCGACGTCGGCAACGACGTCGAGGTCGACGAGCCGGATCACCCGCTCCGGGTGCTCGGCCCGCACCGCACGGAGCAGGCCCCACAACGGCGCACGGACGAGGTTGCCGATGCCGTCACCGGCGTCCACGGCACCCCGGGTGACCCAAATGAACTCGGTTTTCTCCAGGCGGGGTTCGGCCAGCAGCCGCTGCACCGTGACCAGGGCATCGGCCGTCGCCTCCAGCGCGTCATCGATCACGCCGTCGGTGGCGTCGCCCATGGCGTCGCCCATGGCGTTGCCTGTTGCTTCGCCCGTGGCGTCGACCACGACACGTCCGGGCGGTTCGATGCCTTCGTCCAGCCGGGCGAACAGTCCGTCGGCCTGCGCGATGCCCTGCGCGTCCAGGGCGCGGGCCACCTCGCCGTTGCCGCCGAGGACCCAGGTCTCCTGCGCCGGTGCCTCTTCCCGCACGCGGGGGGCCTGGAACTCGACGCGGTAGAGGTGCTCGTCAACCGCAGGGGTGGAGGCGGCACGGAGCTGCTCGGAGTCGGCCGGACGCAACTGGAGCCCACGGGCGTGCAGAAGGGGCTGCCCGGTCGGATCGGTCGCCCACAGCCGGAGGCCGGTGCCCGTGTCGTCGAGTTCGATGCGTATGCGCAGTTCGGTGGCGCCGGTGGCGTACAGCTCGACACCGGTCCATTCGAAGGGGAGCGGTACGTGTCCCTCGGTCCCTGTTCCGTCCTGGACCGCCACCATGGCGTGCAGGGCGGCGTCCAGGAGTGCGGGGTGGATGCCGAAGTCGTCGGTCCGGAGTCCGTCGGGGAGGCGGACGGTGCCGTACGCGGTGTTGCCCTTGCGCCACAGCCCGGTCAGGCCCTGGAAGGCGGGGCCGTACTCCAGGCCACGGGCACGGAAGTCCTCGTAGAACCCGTCCAGCGCGACCTGCTCGGCACCCGGAACCGGCCACTGCGCCAACTCGTCGGCCGCCTCCGGAATTGAGGTTCCGGTGGAGAGTTCGCCGGAGGCGTGCCGACGCCACGGAGCATCTGCGGATACGCCGTCCGAGATGTTCTCCGGCCGGCTGAAGAGATGGATGGGGCGGCGCCCCTGGGGGGTTTCCGCTCCGACGACGACCTGGAGGCGGAGGGGGGTGTCGTCGGTCAGGACGAGGGGTTCGAGGAGGGTGAGTTCCTCGACGGCAGTGGCGCCTATGTGGTGGGCTGCGGTSAGSGCSAGTTCGAGCAGYCCGGTGCCGGGGACGAGGACGGTCCCGAAGGCGGCGTGTTCGGCCAGCCAGGGCTGGTCGGTGAGGGAGAGCCGGCCGGTGAGCAGGTGGCCCTCGCCGTCGGCGAGGGCGAGGGCGGCGCCGAGCCAGGGGTGTCCGGAGGCGTCCAGGCC
>NZ_RDBO01000005.1:103463-135143 GCF_008120935.1 Streptomyces sp. sk2.1 | reverse complement strand
GGGTGGGGTGGGACTGCCGGTCCAGTGGAGGGTGAGGTGCGGGTTGTCGGGGACGGTCCGGTCGACGACGGCCGCGCATTCGACGACGTCGGGGTGGTCGGCCGCGACCGCCTCGATCTCGCCGAGCTCGATCCGATGGCCGTGGAGCTTGACCTGGAAGTCGGTGCGGCCGCGGTATTCGAGGGAGCCGTCCTCGCGGTAGCGGACCAGGTCGCCGGTGCGGTACATGCGCCCGCCGGGAGCGAAGGGGTCCTCGACGAAGCGCTCGGCGGTCAGCTCGGGGCGGCCCAGATACCCGCGGGCGACTCCGTGCCCCCCGATGAACAGCTCGCCGACACTGCCCCGCGGCACCCGCCGGCCCGCCGGATCCAGCACGTACAGGGTCGTGTTGAGCACCGCGTCGCCCAGGGACACCTCACCGGGCTCGACGTGCCAGGTGGTGGCCCACACCGTGCACTCGGACGGGCCGTAGATGTTGGTCACCCCGCCGCGTACGGCACTCAGCAGTTTGCGCGCCAGCCCCCGGTCCAGGGCCTCCCCGCCTACGATCATGCGGTCGAGGCCGCCGAGCAGCGCCCGACCGTCCGCGTCCGCCAGCAGCATCCTGGCCAGCGACGGCGTGCACTGCAGGTGCGTCGGACCGTACGAGCGGTAGGCGGGCCACTCGCCGACGCTGCCCTGCGCGATGACGACCCGGAAGCCGCGCGTCAGGGTCCAGATCAGCTCGACCGTGGAGATGTCGAACGACGGGCTGGTCACCGCCAGCCAGGTGTCGCCGCTGCCGCCCTCGATCCGCCGGTCCACGGCACGGCAGAAGTTGACGAACTGGCTGTGCTCGATGAGCACGCCCTTGGGACGGCCCGTCGAACCCGAGGTGTAGATCACGTACCCGAGATCACCGGGCGCCGGGCGGGCGGCGAGGCCGGGAAGCGCGTCGCCATCGGTTGCGCCGGACGGTTCGTCGACCCGTACGACCAGGGCCTCGGTGTCCACCGGCCGGTCCGAGACCAGCACCCGCAGTCCGCTGTCCGCGATGACGTACTCGGTCCGGTCCCGCGGGTAGTCGGGGTCCACGGGCAGGTAGGCGCCCCCGGCCATCCAGATCGCCAGCACCGACACGACCAGATCGGCCGAACGCGGCAGGTGTACGCCCACCGGAACCCCGGCACCGACGCCGGCCGACCGCAACCGGTCGGCCAGCGCGGAAGCGCGCACCCACATCTGACGATAGGTCGACTCCCGCCCGTCGGAGACGAGCGCCACCGCGTCCGGGGTGCGCCGCACCTGCGCCAGTACGAGATCCAGCGCGGTCGTCCCGCCGTCCGGTGCCGACTCCTCCAGTCGGCCGCCGCGCTCCTCCAGCCAGGCCAGCTCGGCCCCGTCGAGCACTTCGAGCTCGCCGATCGGCCGGGCGGAGTCGCGCACGACGGAGTCCAGCAGGGTGCGCAGCCCGGCGACCAGCCGTCCGGCCGCCGGACGGCCGACGACCTGCGGCCGGAACTCGATCTCGCCGAGCAGCCCGGTCCGGCCGGAACCGTCGTCGCCCGCCACCAGCATCACGTGCAGATCGAACTTGGCCGTGCCCCGGACATTGCCCGAGAACGACTCGGACACCGGCAGGAGCCAGGCGTCGTCCGCCCCGCGCTCCTTGTTCTGCTTCGCCCCCGTCCCCTCGACGATGCTCTCCGTCAGGTAGTTGAAGCCGGCGCGGAAGAACGGGGTCTCGCCGTCGACACGCTCCCCGGACGCCACCCGGACGACCTCGGTGAGCGGAACGGCCTGGTGCTCCATGGTGCCGCGCACCCGGGGCGCCATCGATTCGATCAGCTCGTCGAAGGTCGGGTCGCCCGTCAGGTCGCAGCGCAGCGGCAGGGTGTTCGCCAGGAAGCCCACCGTGTCGGTGACCTCCGGCTCACGGTTGGCCCAGATGGTGGCCAGACCGAAGTCGTACTGGTCGCAGTGACGGGCCAGCAGCACGGAGAGGGCGCTCACGTACACGGCGTACGGAGTGACCTTGCGCTCGGCGGCCAGCCGCTCCACGGCCTCGCACACCTCGGCGGGAAGGCGGAAGTGCAGCCGGTCGCCGCCCTCCGTGCCCTCCGGCACCTCGTCGGGGCCCGGCGGGAACTCCAGCCGGGGCACACCCGAGAGCTGCTCCTCGAAGAACCGCAGCCCCTCGTCGAAACCGCCCTCGGCGATGCTGCGCGCCTCCCACCGGGCGTAGTCGCCCAACTGGTGGACGATCTCCGGCGCCGCGGGCTCGCGCCCCTCGGCGAACGCCTCGCAGGCGGCCGCCACCTCACGCATCAGCAGCCCCGTCGACCACCCGTCGACCACCGCGTGGTGCATCGTCAGGCACAGCAGCTGCTCGTCGGCGGAGACGTCCAGGAGAAGACAGCGGACCGGCGAGGGACCGCCCAGGTCGACGGGGAGCGTCTCCTCGTGACGCACGCGCGCGTCCACCGCGTCCCGGCCCGCACCCGACAGGTCCTCGTGGACCAACGGGATGGCGGGCGTCTCCCGTACGACCTGCACCAGCCGGTCGGCACGCATCTCCAGCCCGGTGCGCAGCGCCTCGTGCCGCTCGCCGGCCCAGGCCAGCGCACGGGCCAGCACGTCCGGGGCGAGCGGGCGCACCACCCGGGCCCGCAACGCCACGTTGTACTGGGCGGAGCCGGGGTCGAGCTGCTCCAGGAACCACAGCCGCTTCTGGCCCTCGGTCGCCGGATGCTCGTCCCGCCGCTCCGCGCGTTCCAGCGGGATCACCGGCCCTGCCGGCCCGGCCCCTTCCGCCGCCGTCCCGCCGCCCAGCACGTCCATCAGGTACTCGGCGACGGCGTACGGGGTGGGGTGGGAGAACGCCAGATCGGTGGGAAGCACGGCGTCGACGGCCGCGGAGAGCCGCCTGCGCAGCTCGACCGCCATCAGCGAGTCCAGCCCCAGGTCCTTCAACGACTGCTGCTCGTCCAGCTCGTCGCCCACCGCGAGACCGATGACCACACCCGTCTCGCCGCACACCAGCTCGCTCAGGGCCCGCAGCCGCTCCGGCGCGGGCAATGCCGCCAGCCGTTCGCGCAGATCCGCCTCCCGCACGGGTGCGGCCACCGCCGCCGCGGCACGCGGGCGGAACGCGCGGAGCAGACCGCGCAGCAGCGCGGGCACGACCCCGCTCTCCTCGGCGGCACGCCGCAACCCCGGCACGTCCAGGGCGACGGGCACCACGTGCGCGTGCTCCCGGCACAGTGCGGCGTCGAGCGCCGAGAGCGCCCGGGCGGTGGAGAAGGCGCCGAAGCCCTGCCGTTCGATCCTGGCCAGATCCGCCCGGGTCAGATTCGACGTCACCCCGGTGCCGTCCTGCTCCCACAGACCCCACGACAGGCTGATGCCGGGCAGCCCGAGACTCCGCCGGTACGTGGCGAGGGCGTCCAGCGCGGTGTTGGCGGCCGCGTAGGTGGACTGCCCCGGCCCGCCGACGAGACCCGACACGGAGGAGTACAGGGCGAACACGGCCAGGTCGAACCCCCGCGTCAACTCGTGCAGATGCAGGGCGCCCTCGGTCTTCGCGGCCAGGACGCCCGCCAGCCGCTCGGGGGTCTGGGCGTCGAGCAGCCCGTCGTCCAGTGCCGCGGCCAGATGGAACACACCGGTCCACGGATGCCGCTCCGGCGCCGTCGCCAGCACCGCCGCGAGCTCCTCGCGGCGGCCCGCGTCACAGGCGACGACCCGCACGTCCACGGCCCCCGCCGCGGTCAGGTCCGCCACCAGCGCGTCCGCCCCGGCGGCCTCCGGGCCCCGGCGCGAGGTCAGCACCAGGCGCCGCGCACCGTGCTCCCGGACCAGGTGCCGGGCCAGGGAACGGCCCAGCTCACCGGTGCCACCGGTGACCAGCACCGTGCCCTCGGGGTCCAGCGTGCGCACCGCCCCGGCGGCCGGACCGGTCACCGGCACCAGGCGCGGCGCGCTCGTCCGGCCCGCGCGGACCACCAGCTCGGGCTCGTCCGCGACGGCGAGCACCGCCTCGAAGGCCGCACCGTCGAGGCGCTCGTCGGACGGCGCGTCGGTGTCGACGAGACGGAACGTCCGCTCGGGGTGCTCGCTGCGCGCGGAACGCACCAGGCCCCACAACGTGGCCTGCGCCGGGTCGTCCGCGTCCGCACCGACCGCGCCCCGGGTGACCCACACCAGTTCGGTGGACGGCGGCCCGGCCAGGAGCCGCTGGAGTTCGACGAGGCCCCGGGCCGCGACCTCACCGACTGTGCCCGACCAGCCGCGGGCGTCCACGACGGTACGGGCCCGGCCGTCGGCCGTGCCCCGGGCGCGTACGGGCTGGTACTCCATCCGGTACAGATGCTCCACCGGCCGGGCGCCGTTCACCTGCTCCGCGGTGATCTCACGCAGCTGGAGGTCCCCGGTGACCACCGGGGCGCCGTCGGCGGAGACCGCCCACAGGCGCAGCGCACCGGCCGCGGGATCCAGATCGATCCGCACCCGCAGTTCGTCGCTGCCGCCCGCGAGCAGCCGCACGTCCGACCAGACGAACGGCACGAGCACCGGCGCCCGGGGATCCTCCTCGTTGCGTGCGATGCCCAGGACGTGCAGGGCCGCGTCCATCAGCGCGGGATGCGCCCCGAACCCCTCGGCCGCGACGCCCTCCGGCAGCCGCACCCGCCCGTACAGCGTGTCGCCGTCCCGCCACATCCCGACGAGCCCGCGGAACGCCGGACCGTACATGACACCGGTCCCGTCCATCCGGTCGTAGATCCCGTCCAGGTCCACCTGCCCGGCACCCGGCACCGGCCACTCCCGCAGCCCGGCGAAACCGTCCACCGGACCGGCGTCGGACACCGGACCCGCACCGAGCGTTCCCTCCGCGTGCCGGGACCACGGCCCGGGGGTCCCGGACGGCCTGCCGTGCACGGTCAGCCGGCGCCGCCCGGCACCGTCGGCCGGACCCACCGCCACCTGGACCCGCAGCTCCCCGGACTCGGGCAGACACATCGGCTCCAGCAGCGTCATCTCCTCCACCCGATCGGCGCCCACGTGGTGGGCGGCCGCCAGGGCCAGATCGAGCAGCCCCGTCCCCGGTACGAGCGCACTGTCGAACACGATGTGTTCGGCGAGCCAGGGCTGAGCGGTCTGCGACACCCGGCCCGTGAGCAACGTCCCCTGCTCGTCCGCGAGTTCGGTCGCGGCGCCGAGCCAGGGGTGGCCGGGCTCGTCGAGCCCGAGCGCACCCGCGTCCACGGCGTCGGCCGCCGGGGCGAGCCAGTAGCGCTTGTGCTGGAAGGCGTAGGTGGGCAGATCGGCGAGCCGGCCGTCCGTGCAGCGCTCCCAGTCGACGGTGTGGCCCTGGACGTGGAGGAGGCCGAGGTTGCGCAGGAGCTGGGCGGTGGTGCCGTGGTCGCGGGCGAGGGAGCCCACGACGATCCCGCCCCGCTCCGCACTCCCGTCGGTCAGCGGCATCGACAGCACCGGGTGCGCGGAGATCTCCACGAAGACGGTGTGACCATCGTCGAGGAGCCTGTCCAGGGCGCGGTCGAGACGGACGGGCTCGCGCAGGTTGCGGCACCAGTACGTACCGTCCAGATCCGTGCCGTCGGACACCTCGCCCGTCACCGTGGAGTAGAACGCGATGTCCGCACGGCGCGGCGCCAGATTCTTGAACTGCGCGGCGAGCACCGGCAGCACCGGGTCCATCTGGGCACTGTGGGACGCGTAGTCGGCGTTGATCCTGCGGGCGTAGACGTCCCGCTCCTGGAGCTCCGCCACGATCCGTTCGATCGCGTCCACCCGGCCCGAGACCACGGTCGAGGCCGCGCTGTTGACCGCGGCCACGGACAGGTCGTCGCCGTACGGGGCGATGAGCTCCTCCACCACCGCGACCGGGCGTCCGATCAGTGCCATGCCACCCCGGTCCGCGTGGGTGAGGGCGGTCCGGGAACGCTGGGCGATGACCTGCGCCCCCTGCTCCAGGGTGAGAGCACCGCTCACCACCGCGGCCATCACCTCGCCCTGCGAGTGACCGACCACGGCCGCGGGTTCCACACCCAGCGACCGCCACAGCTCCGACAGGGCGATGCCCATCGTGAACAGGACGGGCTGGATCACATCGGCACGGTCGAACGGCGGGTTGTCACCGGCCTCACCGGTCAGCACCGCACGCACCGACCAGCCCGTGAACGGCAGCAGCGCCGCGTCGCACGCATCGACGGAAGCGGCGAACACCTCGTTGGACTCCAGGAGTTCGCGCCCCATGCCGACCCACTGCGAGCCCTGGCCCGGGTAGACGAAGACGACCTTCCCCCGGCTCCGGGCCTGCCCCACGGCCACGTCCGGGTGCGAGGAGCCGTCCGCGAGAGCGGCGAGCGCCCCGGCCAGCGCGGCGGAGTCCTCGGCGACGACATTGGCACGCACCGGGAAGTGCGTCCGCGCACGGGCCGCCGTGAACGCCACGTCGGCGACCGGCGTCCCCGGGTGCTCGCGCAGCCACCGCGACCAGGCACCGGCCTGCTCGCGCAGCGCGCCCTCGTCCCGGGCGGAGAGCACCACCGCCCGGGCCCGCCCGGTGCCACCGGCACCCGACGGCCGCTCCTCGGGAGCCCCGGCGGGCTCCTCGGCGGGCGCCTCCTCGATGATCACGTGCGCGTTCGTGCCACTGATGCCGAACGCGGAGATTCCGGCGCGCCGGACCGCCCCGCGCGCCTCCCACGGCCGTGCCTCGGTGAGCAGCTCCACCTCGCCGGACGCCCACTCCACCCGCGGCGTCGGCTCGTCCACGTGCAGGGTGCCCGGCATCACTCCGTGCCGCAGGGCCTGGACGGTCTTGATGACACCGGCCACCCCGGCCGCCGCCTGGGTGTGCCCGATGTTCGACTTGATCGAGCCCAGCCACAACGGGCCGCGCCCGCCCCGGTCGCGCCCGTAGGTCGCCAGCAGGGCCTGCGCCTCGATCGGGTCGCCGAGACGGGTCGCGGTGCCGTGCGCCTCGACCAGGTCGATGTCGGCGGAGGTCAGCCCGGCGTCGGCGAGCGCCTGCCGGATCACCTTCTGCTGGGCCCGGCCGCTCGGGGCGCTCAGCCCGTTGCTGGCACCGTCCTGGTTGACGGCGGTGCCGCGCACCAGCGCGAGTACCGGGTGACCGTTGCGGCGGGCGTCCGAGAGCCGCTCCAGCACCAGCATTCCGGCACCCTCGGAGAACCCGGTGCCGTCCGCGGCCGCGGCGAACGTCCGGCACCTCCCGTCCGACGAGAGACCGCCCTGGGCGCTGAGCTCGCTGAACGCGTCGGAGGTGGCCAGCACCGTGACACCGCCCGCCAGCGCCAGGCCGCACTGGCCGGAACGCAGGGCCTGCACCGCGTAGTGGATCGCGGACAACGACGACGAGCAGGCGGTGTCCATGGTGACCGCCGGCCCCTCCAGGCCGAAGAAGTAGGCGAGCCGGCCCGACATCACACTGGGCGCGGCACCCGTGAGCAGATGGCCCCGGACGGTCTCGACGGCACTGCCCGCATGGGGTCCGTAACCACCGGCGGTCGCACCGACGAACACACCGGTCGCACTCGAACGCAGGGTGGCCGGGCGGATGGCCGCCCGCTCCAGCGCCTCCCAGGCGGACTCCAGCAGCAGCCGCTGCTGCGGGTCCATCGCCAGCGCCTCACGGGGCGTGATGCCGAAGAACGGGGCGTCGAACTCCGCGGCTCCGTACAGGAACCCGCCGGCCCGCGGATACGACCCGGAGTCGTCCCAGCCGCGGTCGGTGGGGAACCCCCCGATCACGTCACGGCCCTCGGCCACGATGTCCCACAGGGCGTCGGGGGAGTGGGCACCGCCCGGGTAGCGGCAGCCCATGCCCACGACGGCGACGGGCTCGACGGGCGCGGGAGCGGCGGCGGTCGCCTCCTGGAGCTTCTGACGCGTGCTGTGGAGCTCGGCCGTCACCCGCTTGAGGTAGTCGAGCAGCTTGTTCTGATCCAGCGTGGTATCGGTCATCAGCCCATTCCCAGCTCGTTGTCGATGAAGTCGAAGATCTCGTCGGCGGTCGCGGACCGCAGGTGCTCGTCGGGCGCCGCGTCGTCGTGGCCCCCGGCCGGGGACTGCCGCACCGCGGTCCACGACGTGAGCAGGTCGGTGAGGCGAACGGCGACGCCCGCCCGGGTCTCCTCGTCGAGCACGGTCGCGCCGTCCGCGGCCAGGGCGGCGAACGCGGCCTCCAGCCGGTCCAGTTCGGCCGTCACCGCGGTACTCGCCACCGCCGTGCCCGCCACCGGGGCGGGGGCGTCGGCGACCGGGTCGGGTGCGGCGGCCGCGGTGTGCGAGGCCAGCTCCTCCGCGAGGAACGCGGCCATGTCCCGTGGCGTCGGATAGTCGAAGACCAGCGTCGGCGGCAGCCTCAGCCCGGTCTCCTTGCTGAGCCGGTTGCGCAGCTCCACGGCGACCAGCGAGTCGAAACCGAGTTCCTTGAACGCCGTGTCCGGGTCGAGCCCGTCCCCGTCCGTGCCGCCGAGGACCCCCGCACCGTGCGCCCGCACGAACTCCAGCAGGATGTCGTCCCGTTCGGCGGCCGGTGCCGCGTCGAGACGCCGTACGAGAGCCGGACCGGCCGCCGCGGCCGATGTCCGCACCGTGCGCCGCGCCGAACGGGCGGCCGGGGCGGCGAGCCCCCGCAGCGGCGCCGGGACCTCCTCCCGCTTCAGCACCGAGGTGTCCAGCCTGGCCGGCAGCAGCACCGCCCCCGCGTGCTCCAGCGCCGCGTCGAACAGGCCCATGCCCTGCTCGGCCGGCAGCGGGGTGATTCCGGACCGGGCCAGCCGGGCCAGATCGTTCTCGCCGACGTCGCGGGACATGGCACTGCGGTCCGCCCACAGGCTCCAGGCCAGCGACTGCGCGGGCAGCCCGCGCTCCCGGCGGTGCCGCACCAGGGCGTCCAGGAACGCGTTGGCCGCGGCGTAGTTGGCCTGCCCGATGGAGCCCAGCGTCCCGGCCACCGACGAGAACATCACGAACGCCGACAGGTCGAGGCCCAGGGTGAGCTCGTGCAGGTTCCACGCGCCGTGCGCCTTGGGCCGCAGCACCTCATCGGCCCGCTCGGCCGTCATCGACTCGATCACCGTGTCGTCGAGGACCCCCGCCAGGTGGAACACACCGGTGAGCGGGTGCTCCGCGTCGATCCCCGCCAGCAGCGATGCCAACGCGTCACGGTCGGCGACGTCGCAGGAGACCACGGTCACCTCGGCGCCCAGCCCGGCCAGCCCGGCCCGAAGGGCCTTCGCACCGGCACCGTCCGGACCCTGCCGGCCGGCGAGCAGCAGATGCCGCACACCGTGCTCGGCGACCAGGTGCCGGGCGAGATGCGAACCCAGGGTCCCCGTACCGCCCGTGACCAGGACGGTCCCGTCCGGATCCAGCGGACGCGGCACGGTCAGCACGACCTTGCCGGTGTGCCGGGCCTGACTCATGAACCGGAACGCCTCGGGCGCCTCCCGGATGTCCCAGGCCCGCATCGGATGCGGACTCAGCACACCGCGCTCGATCAGACCGACGACATCGGTGAGCATCTCGCGGATGCGCTCCGGCGCCGCCTGGATCAGGTCGAACACGCTGTAGTGGATGGCCCGCCCGTCGGCGAGGGCGGCGGCGTCACGCAGATCCCGCTTGCCCATCTCGATGAACTGACCGCCCCGAGGAAGCAACCGCATCGACGCGTCCACGAACTCCTCCGTCAGCGAGTTCAGCACCACGTCCACCCCCCGTCCACCGGTGACGGCGAGGAAACGCTCCTCGAAGTCGAGCGTCCGGGACGAGGCGAGACGCGCGTCGTCGACACCCAGCGCACGCACCGCGTCCCACTTGCCGGGCCCGGCCGTGGCGAACACCTCCAGACCGAAGTGGCGGGCCAGCTGCACACCGGCCATGCCCACACCGCCCGCCGCCGAATGGACCAGCACCGACTGGCCCGGCCGCGCCCCGGCCAGATCGACCAGCGCGTAGTACGCCGTGAGCCAGGCGGTCGGCACCGACGCCGCGGTGGCGAACGACCAGCCCGCCGGCATCCGTACGAGCAGCCGGTGGTCGGTGACGGCCGCCGAACCGAACGAACCGCGCGGGAACAGCCCGGTCACCCGGTCACCGGGCACCAGGTCGGCCACGTCGGGGCCCGTCTCGACGACCACCCCGGACGCCTCGCTGCCGATCACGCCGTCACCCGGCACCATGCCCAGGGAGACCAGTACGTCACGGAAGTTGAGACCCGCGGCCCGCACCGCCACCCGCACCTCGCGCGCACCCAGCGGCGCCATCCGCTCCGGGGCGGACACCAGGGACAGATCGTCCGAGGTGTCCCCGGAGAACGCGTCCAGCTGCCAGGCGGGCGCACCCGGCGGCGGCACCAGCGGACGGCGCTCCCGCGCCCGCACCAGCCGCGGTACGTACCCGGCACCGCCGCGCAGCACCAGCTCGGGTTCCTGCCCGAACGGCAGCCCCGCCACGGTCTCCAACGACCCGTCGGCACCCGGCTCCAGGTCCAGCAGACCGAACCGGCCGGGATGCTCGGCCTGCGCCGAACGGACCAGCCCCCACACCGAACCGGCCGCCGGATCGGCGATCCCGTCGCCCGGCAGCGCGGCGACCGCGCCCCGGGTCACCAGCACCAGCCGCGACCGCTCGTACCACTGGTCGCGGAGCCAGGACTGCACCAGGTCGAGCACCGCACCGGCGAGCGGACCCGCGGGCCCCGCCGTACCGTCGGCCCGGCCCGGAGCGTCGGGGCACCGCACGAAGACGGTGTCCGGCACGACCGCACCCGCCTCCACGGCCGCCGTCAGCGCGGCCAGATCGGGGTGACCCGCACCCGGGCCGCCCACCAGCACGGCCCGGCCCGCCGCGACCGCCCCGGCGGGGGCATCCGGAAGCTGCGTCCAGTCGAGCCGGAACAGATCCGCGTCCGCGTCGGCACGGCTCAGCTGCGCCGAGGACATCGGCCGCAGCGCCAGCGCCCCGACCGAGGCCACCGGGGCACCACCGCCGTCGGCGATCTGCAACGACACCGTGCCCTCGGTCCCCGTGGGCGAGACCCGCACCCGCAGCGCCGCCGCACCCTCCGCGTACAGGCTGAACCCGCTCCACGAGAAGGGCAGACGGATCTGCCCGTCGTCGGGGACCAGCGAGCCCAGCGCCACCGCGTGCAGGGCCGCGTCGAGCAGCGCCGGATGCAGCCCGTACGACGCCGCCGACTCGGCCGTCCCGTCGTCCAGCGCCACCTCGGCGAACACCTCGGAACCCGACTGCCAGGCGGCCCGCAGCCCCTGGAACGCCGGGCCGTAGCCGTAACCCGCCCCGGACAGCCGCTCGTACAGCGCGGCCGCGTCCAGCGGCTGCGCACCCGGCGGCGGCCAGGCGGTCAGATCGAAGTCCGGCCCGGGCACCTGCGGCGCCAGCACGGCCGTGGCGTGCCGGGTCCACACCCGGTCCTCGTCGGCGTCGTCGGGGCGCGAATGGACGGTGACGTTGCGACGACCGTCCTCGTCCGCACCCCCGACCACCATCCGCAACTGCACCCCGCCGCTCTCCGGCAGGATCAGCGGCGCCTGGAGGGTGAGCTCCTCGACCTGCTCGCAACCGACCGGCTCACCGGCCCTGACCAGCAGCTCGACGAAGGCGGTGCCCGGAAGCAGCACGGTGCCCGTCACCGCGTGATCGGCCAGCCAGGGCTCGGTGCGCAGCGACAGCAGCGCCGTGAAGAGCCGGCCACCCGTCTCGGGCAGCTCCACCGCCGCACCGAGCAGCGGATGCCCGTCGGCCCGCAGCCCCGAGGCCGCCAGGCCGGCCGCCGAACCCCCGGACCGCCGCGCGTCCAGCCAGTACCGCTGCCGCTGGAACGCGTACGTGGGAAGAACGGCCCGACGGGCACCCGTGCCCGCGAAGACCGGCTCCCAGTCGACGTCCACGCCCTGCGCGTGCGCCTCGGCGAGGGAACGCAGCCAGCGGGAGAGCCCGCCCTCCTCGCGGCGCAGCGTTCCGACGGCCGTGACGGCCGTGTCGAGGGCATCCGCGGTCTCCTGCAGACCGAACGCCAGCACGGGATGCGTGGAGACCTCCACGAACCGGTCGAACCCGTCGGCCAGCAGCAGCTCGACGGCCCGGTCGAAGCGGACCGTCTCGCGCAGGTTCCGGTACCAGTACCCGGCGTCCAGCGGCTCGGAACCGACCGGACCACCGGTGACCGTCGAGTACATCGGGATCAGCGCGGCCCGCGGCTCGATCCCGCCGATCCCGTCGATCACCTCGTCGTACAGGGCGTCCACCTGCGCCGAGTGACCGGCACAGTCGGACATGATCGTCCTGGCCCGTATCCCGTCGGCGAGGCACGCCTCCAGGAGTTCCTCCACGGCCCCGGGCTCGCCCGATACCACCGAGGAAGCGGGCCCGTTGACCGCGGCGACCGAGAGCCGCCCGCCCCAGGCCCCGATCCGCTCGGCCACCCGGTCGGCGGGCAGCGGGACCGACAGCATCGCGCCCCGGCCCGCCAGCGCCGTCAGGGCCCGGCTGCGGACGCACACCACCCGGGCCGCGTCCTCCAGCGAGAGCACCCCCGCCACGTGCGCGGCGGCGAGCTCGCCCTGCGAGTGGCCGACGACCGCGGCCGGTTCGACACCGACCGAACGCCACAGCGCGGCCAGCGACACCATGACCGCGAACGTCGTCGGCTGGAGGACGTCCACGCGCTCCAGCCCCGGAGCGCCGGGAACCTCCCGCACGACATCGCTCAGCGACCAGTCCACATGGGGGGCGAGAGCACGCTCGCAGGCGGCCATCCGCTCCGCGAACACCGGTGAGGTGTCGAGGAGTTCACGACCCATCCCGGCCCACTGCGCCCCCTGGCCGGGGAAGACGAGGACCGTACGGCCCGGCGTGGCCGAACCGGTGACCGTACCCGGCCCGGATTCGTCCGCCGCGAGCGCGTCCAGCCCGGCCAGCAGCTCGTCCCGGTCGGCACCGGTCACCACCGCACGGTGCTCGAACAGGGTCCTGGTGGCCGCGAGCGAGTACCCCACGTCGAGGACGTCCGGCACCGCACCGGACCGGACGTGGTCCGCGAGCCGCCGGGCCTGGTCGCGCAGGGCCTCGGCCGAGCGCGCGGACACCGTCCAGGGCACGACCGGCAGCACGACGGAGGGAGCCTCCTGCTCCGGCCGCTCGGATTGCTGTGGTGCCTGTTCGAGGACGATGTGGGCGTTGGTGCCGCCGATGCCGAAGGAGGAGACTCCGGCGCGGCGGGGTCCGTCCTCGTGCCAGGGGCGGGTTTCGGTGTTGACGTGGAAGAGGTTGGGGTCCATTCCCATTTCGGGGTTGGGGTGTTCGTAGTTGAGGCTGGGGACGAGTTCGCCGTGGTGGACGGCGAGCGCGGCCTTGATGAGTCCGGCGATGCCGGCGGTGGCGTCGGTGTGGCCGATGTTGGTCTTCACGGAGCCGATCGCGCAGGGTTCCTCGCGGTGTGCCGGGCCGAAGGCCTGTTGCAGGGCCTGCATCTCGATGGGGTCGCCGAGGCGGGTGCCGGTGCCGTGGGCCTCGATGTAGCCGATGGTGGCGGGGTCGATGCCGGCGTCGGTGTGGGCCTGGGTGATGACGCGGGCCTGGCCCTCGATGCTGGGGGCGGTGAAACCGACCTTGGCGGAGCCGTCGTTGTTGATGGCGCTGCCGCGCAGGACGGCGTACACGGTGTCCCTGGCCTCGATCGCGTCGGACAGCCGGCGCAGCACCACCACACCGACACCGTTGGCGAAGACGGTCCCGGCGCCCTTCTCGTCGAAGGCCCGGCACTTGCCGTCGGGCGACACCATCAGGCCCTCCTGGTACCGGTACCCGTGTTCGAGAGGACAGGTCACCGACGCCCCGCCGACGAGCGCGATGTCGGACTCGCCGCGCAGCAGGCTCTCGCGGGCCAGGTGCGTGGCGACCAGTCCGGTCGAGCAGGCCGTCTGCACGGTGAGGGACGGGCCGCGCAGGTCGAGCTTGTGCGCGACGCGAGTGGCCAGGTAGTCGCTCTTGTTGGCCGTCATGGTGCGGTAGAACGACGGCAGGTCGTCGCTGTCGTGCTCGCCGTAGGCGTACTCGCCCACACCGGCCCCCGCGAAGACGGAGATGTGACCGTCGTACTTCGACGGCAGGATGCCCGCGTGCTCGATGGCCTGCCAGGCGGTCTCCAGGAACAGCCGGTGCTGCGGCCCCATCAGCTCGGCCTCGGACGGCATGTAGTCGAAGAAGGCCGCGTCGAAGAGGTCGGCTCCCTCGATGTACCCCTTGGCGGGTACGTAGTCGGGGTCGGTGATGAGTTCCTCGGGCAGTCCGGCGGCGCGGAGTTCGTCGAGGGTGAAGTGGCGGATGGACTCGACGCCCTCGCGGAGGTTGTTCCAGAAGGTGTCGATGTCGGGGGCGCCGGGCAGCTTGCACGCCATGCCCACGACGGCGACGGCGTCGTCACGGTGGACGGCCCGGCGCGCGGCGGGGACGTGCCCGGTACGGCTCCCGCCGTCGAGATGGGCGGCGAGGCGGCGGACGGTGGGGTACTGGAAGAGGGCGGAGAGCGGGAACTCCCGGCCGAGTTCGGCAGTGATGATCTTATGGGCGTTGAGGGCGGTCATGGAGCTGCCGCCGATCTCGAAGAAGCCCCGGTCGGGGTCGATGTGGGGGATGCCCAGGACGGTCCGCCAGGCCCCGGCGACGACCGCCTCGATGACACCGGGAGCACCGGTGGCACCGGTCGTGCCGTCCGGGCCGGTGTCGGGGGTTGTGGTGCGGGGGGTGTCGAGTTCCCGCAGGGCGTTGCGGTCGATCTTCTTGTTGGGGGTGTGGGGCAGTTCGTCGAGGGGGACGAGCCGGTCGGGGACCATGTACACCGGAAGCCGTCCGGCGAGGGCCGTGCGCAGCTCTTCCGGGTCCGCCGCCCGGTCCCGGGCGGTGGTGAGGTACAGGAACAGCCTCGGGTCGCCCGGCACGTCCTCGCGGACCACCGCCGCCGCCTGCGCCACCCCGGGCAGCTCGGCCGCGACCGCCTCGATCTCCCCCAGCTCGATCCGGTGACCGCGCAACTTGACCTGGAAGTCGGCGCGGCCGCGGTATTCGAGGGAGCCGTCCTCGCGGTAGCGGACCAGGTCACCGGTGCGGTACATGCGTCCGCCGGGGGTGAAGGGGTCCTCGACGAAGCGCTCGGCGGTCAGCTCCGGGCGGTCCAGATACCCGCGGGCGACTCCGTGCCCCCCGATGAACAGCTCGCCGACACTGCCCCGCGGCACCCGCCGGCCCGCCGGATCCAGCACGTACAGAAGGTTGTTGAGCAACGGATCGCCCAGCGAGACGTCACCCTCGGTGACCTTCCAGGCGGCGGACCAGACGGTGGTCTCGGTGGGCCCGTACATGTTCATCAGCCCGTCCGGGCACAGCCTCAGCAGCTTGCGCGCCAGACCCCGGTCCAGGGCCTCACCGCCCACCAGCATCCGGTCCAGACCCCGCACCAGCGCCCGCGGCCGGGGGAGGCCGGTCGACGGGCGGGGCGTCGAGGCACGTGGCGACGCCGAGGCGTTTCAGCAGCCGCTCCTCCAACTGGGCGAAGGACCGTTCGGGTGCGTCGACGGCGGCGGCACCTCCCGGGTGCGCCACCCAGGCGGTGAAGCTCGGCGAGTGCCGGACACACGCTGCCAGGCGTTCGGCGATCAGCCGTGTGGTGCGCAGCAACTCGCGGGCGGGGAGCGTGCCGAGGAGGATGCGCCGTGCGTCGTCGGAGAAGTCGAAGAACTCCGGCTGAGGCAACCGGCCGGCGGTGTCCGCGGCGGCGTTGTGCATGAGGCCACCGAGAAAGACCTCCACGAGGTGTCCGGTGTCCGTCGGAGGGCCCAGGGCCTCCTGCACCATGCGCATGACGGGCGGAGTGACGGGCGCCACGGCCGCGAGATGGGCGGCGAGCCGATACGCCTCCGGGCTGGCCGCGCCGCGGAAGCGCAGAACGGCTTCGGCGTCCTGACCCTGCCCGGTCCCGGCGCGCCGGGACCGGGTGGCGGACCGCCCGATGTCCCACAGCGGCAGCACCGCGGTCGCGCTCGGTGAGGCGACCAGCCGGGCCCAGTCGCCGACGGCGGCCGGTGTGGGTTCGAGCACCGGGACGGGGACGGAGTCGAAGCCGACCAGATCCGCCGGCAGCCTCGGGTCGGTGACGTGCCAGGCAGTGGTGGGACCGCCCCTGCGGACACTGGTGACGTGCCACGGCCGAGTCGCGATGCCCGAGTTCGCCCAGAGCCGGGCGGGCAGCGCCTGCAGGATCGCGGTGGGTTGCCGACGGGCCCACAGAGCCGCCGCCTCGCTCATCCGGCCGTCCCACCAGGCGTCACCGACGCCATCGCTGACCACGAGGACGAGGGTGCCGCCGGTGGGGTCGCAGAGCGCGGCCGGCGGCAGATGGGGACCTTGCCGCCGGTAGGGACGGTTGCTCAGCAACGGGGCGTGGGGACCACGGGTGTCGAGCCCGAACACGCGGACGTCGCGGAAAGCCCCGGCCCGTTCCATCAGCGTGCGGATCTCGGAGGCCAGACGCTTCCACAGGACCATGGACACGCCGTCGTCGATCAGCAGGACGAGGGAGAGCCAGCGGCTACGGGCGGGACTCGTCACGGTCTCGGGCAGCCCCGTCTCGGCCATGGCGTCCACCGTCCGTGCCACGTCCAGTTCCTGACGGAGCCGGTCGGGGAGCCGCTGCCGCAGCGGCCGCAACGCCTTGCCGAGCGTGAGATGACGGCTGGGCAGGACATGGAGGCCCGGGGTGCGCAGGGCGTGCGCCCGGTGCGGGGCCGGCTCCGGACCGCCGCTCCCCTTCCCCCGCGGAGCCGCGTGCAGGGGGAACAGGCGGTGCGGGGCGACGGCCGGCGGCGGTTGCGCACCCGGTTGCGCGGGATCGTCCGCCCCGGGGGCCCGGGGCTCACCCTGCTCGGCGGCCTGCCGCGAGGGGGCGGCCGGGGCCGGACGCCGCGCCAGCGGATCGACGTCGCCCGGCAGGTTCCTGGCCAGCCACAGGACGTCGAGGAGTTCCTCGTCGGCGAGGTCGACGCCGCTCCTGGCCAGGATCTCCCTCAGACGTCCGAGCATGCCCTCATACCGCCCCGCCGAGTTGGTGCAGAACGGCGTCGAGCAGCCGGCCTGCGTCCAGATCGACGCCGCCCTTGCGCAGGAAGACCGCGTTGAGGAGCTGGTCGGTCGCGAGTTCTCCGGGCGCGCGGCGGCCGAGGAACTCGTCCAGCAGGTCGTCGATGTCGTGGAGCGCCTCGTGGCCGAGGTGCGCGGCGACGATGTCCCGCAGCCGCTCCTCGTCGGGCTCGGGCAGGTCGAGACGGACGCYCCGGCGGAGGAAGGCGGGCGGGAACTCCCGCTCACCGTTGCTGGTGATGACCACGACGGGGAACTCACGGCCGCGGACGCGGCCGCGGACCACCGGGGCCGGCGCGTCCGGGTCGTCGGTCCGGACATGGACCGTGGAGTGTTCCTCGGGGAGACGGCTGAGCTCCGGAATCTCGAACTCGCCCTCCTCGAACACGGTGAGCAGGTCGTTGGGCAGATCGACATCCCCCTTGTCCAGCTCGTCGATGAGCAGGACCCTGGGCCGGTCCCGGGCCAGCAGCGCGTTGCCCAGGGGACCGAGACGGACGTACTGGCCGATGCCGGGTTCGGGGCCGTCCGTGTCCCGGCGGAGGTTCGCTTCCCGCAGCCGGCCGATCGCGTCGTAGTGGTAGAGGGCGTCCTGCAGGCTCGATCGGCTGTTGACCGGCCAGTGCAGGACACGGCCGAGGGCGAGCTCGTGGGCGATCGCGTGGGCCAGGGAGGACTTCCCGGTACCGGGATGTCCCGTGACCAGCAGAGGCCGGCGCAGGTGGAGGGCGGCGTTGACGATGTCCGCGTCGTCGGGGTCGATCAGGTACGGGCGGGGGCGTGCGGTCCGCGAGCCGTCGGGCTCCTCCGGATGGAGCCGGCGCCATGGCGGGGCGGACGGGAAGGGGACCGCGCGGGGCGTCCCATCACCCCGGAAGAGCCGCCAGTCCCCGTCGTGGGACGGGGCGGGGCGGCCGGTGGCAGCGGATTCTGTGGCGGTCATGACGCGTGGGCTCCWTCCGGAGGGTCCTGCAGGGTCAGCGATTCGGGCCGCGGTCGCCGGCCGTGTTCCTCCCACACGAGTGCGGGGCGAGCCGGCAGCGTCTCCGGCTCGTCGAACGCCGTCCCGCGGAAGACGCGGACCCGCTCGGGCAGATCGGCGAGCGGGCCGGTGGGGTCCAGCTGTCGCAGCCCGGCCGCGTCCGCGGGGCAGTCGGCCCGCCGGTCCCAGAGGACGACCGGGACGCCGAGCGCCAGGCAGAGTTCGAGCAGCGCGTTCCGCTGCTCCGGGGAACCATGGAGCACGACCTGGGTGGCATCACGGTGAGTGGTCTGCAGCAGCCGCCTGAGCCGTGGCCGGGTGACACGCTCGTCGTCGACCACCAAGGGGGCCGCGTGTCCGCTCTCCCAACGCCGCCGGTGCTCACGTTCTCTGCCACGCACCAGGTCGCTCATCTCCGGGCAACTCAGGGTGATGCAGAACTCGGCGCCGATCGGTTGGTCGGGCACGAACTCGTTGGGTGCCCCGGGGTTCCATTCGTCGATGGGCAGATGGAGGCTGTCGCGGGCCACCAGAACCGTCGCGTGGGGCGTGGCCGTCGGACCGAGTTCGTCCGCGACGACCTCGACGGCGTCGCGCACCCGCCGGGCCACTTCCTCGGGCGTCCTCGGCGCGCTCTCCGCCTCGTGGAGGGAGGTGTGCGTGCCGTCGGCGCGGGCGAGCAGGATGCGGCAGTAGTAGCTCTCGCGAGGCTCGGTCCGAGCGCGGGAGACTTCGACGACGACACGGGAGAAGGGGGACGGCTGCCGGGCGGCCCAGCGATCGGCGTCGGTGCGGCGCTCGGCAAGCGCCGCCGGATGGATACCGGTCCGGGCGGCCACCCGATCGGACCAGCCGCGCAGCTCCGCGCCCGCTTCCCTCCCCAGGGCGGCGGCCACGCATTCGACCAGGCGGAGCAGGGCCGGCACGGGCGGTGTGCCGTCCGGTACGCGCTCGCTGTCGGAGACGGACTCCAGGTGCTCGACGACGGGTTCGAGGTCGTCGGCGCAGAGATGCGTGCGATTCAGCGGGTCGGGCAGCCAGGCGTAGCGCAGGGCCTCGCGGGCGGCGCGAGGTATCAGCGTGGGCTGCTCCTTGCAGATGCCGCGGAGCAACTCCAGCAGGTGCTTGCACTCGTCCATGGACAGGAGCAGGCACAGCCCGCCGGCACGGGCGCGGGTGAGGGCGTCCGTCAGGCGGGTGCGCTCGCCCTCGCCGGTGAGGGCCGGGGCCAGGGTGCTGCTCAGGGAGGGCAGGGCGCGGGGATGGGCCGCCACGAGTGCCGCGAGGTCGGGCACGGTCGGTTCGTGGCCGTCGGGGACGGTGTATCCGAGCCGCCGTGCGAGGGCGCGGGCATGCGTCGCGTACGTGATCCGGCCGCCGAGCACCGACCACAGGAGCCGCTCGGTCTCCTGCTCGGCCGGGCCGCGTTCCGCAGCGGGCCGGGCCGTCGGGAGGGCGGCGCCGATCTCGGCCAGGCGGGGTGGACCGTCGGCGTACTGCCGCAGGAGCGCCTCGAAGCCGTCGTCCCGGACGAAGCAGTGCGCCGGGAGGGCCCGCAGACGGCGGTTGCCGTAGGAAAGGTCGTCGCGGATCACCACGCCCACCAGATGGTCCTCGCAGAACACCGCGGTTCCCGAGGCGCCTCCCCAGGCCTTTCGGCCGTCGCCGCGGAGGTCGGGTGCGGGCTCCTGGTCGAGCACGTAGAGGCCGCGGGCCCCGGACGACAGCGGAGGCAGGACACCACGGAGGTGCTCGGCATCACGACCGTCCTCCGCGGATGCCAGCGGAAAACCCAGTCCTTCGTAGCGCAGCGGAGCCGTGCCCACGGGATGGCCCCACCGAACCGACCCAGGCACGCCGATCTCGTCGTGCGTGAGCAGCAGAGCGACGTCCAGGTCCTGCGGATGGACCCAGATCAGCTCCGCTTTGGTGCGCAGCGTCTCACCGCGGCCCGGGTGTCCCACTCCGACCTGGATCTCCTCCCAGTAGGAGCCGCGTTCGCGGTCCCGGAGGATGTGCCCGGCGGTGAGCACCAGACGGGGTGCGACGAGATAGCCGGAGCCGACGCGACGGCGCAGCCGCGTGGTTCCGCTGCGGATCAGCACCAGTCTGTGCGGGTCCATCACTCCTCGTCCCAGGACCCGGTTTCGGTATCGCCGATCTCGGGACTGGATCCGCCGCGGGCCCGGTCCCGGACCGAAAGTTTCAGCGTCAGCCTGTGGGTGCGGACGGTGGAGTGCTCACCGCCCACGCCGACGGTCGCCACACCGAAGCTGAACTTGCCGTCCCCCTTGCCACTGTCGCGCAGCTCCAGCTGCAGCTCCAGTTCGGCCTCCTCGACGCCGAACGCGAATTGCTGGTCCGCCCCCAGGTCCTGCGCCTGATAGAGCTCCTGTCGCAGTTCCTCGATCGCTGCGGCAAGACCGATCCCCGCCATCCACACCCCCGACGCGCGTTGTGCCTGCGGAGTAGTCTGCCAAGGTTTGGGGTCCGGGCGCCCGGGTTTCGGAGAACAGGTGCGTCGGGGCGCGTGCCCGGCGGGTCGGGGCGGCGGATCCGCGCCCGGCATCGCGTGACGATCCCGTGCCGGCGGGATGACCAACCAGCGGGCGGCGGGGGAGGAGCCGGATTCGGGCGGTGGCCGGACGTGGGACTTCGACGCAGCTGTGCGGGGCGTCCCACCGCCGACTCGTGGTCACGGCGAGGGGTGGAAAAACGGTGGACAAAGATCACGCGAGCGGCAGACTGACCCGCGTGAAACGACTGCTGGTGGATGTGGAGAGCGTCACTGCTCGGTTGGTACGTCGATTCGGTCCCCAGGTTGCCGACTGGTGCGCCGAAGCGCCCGATCTCATCGCACGGCTGACGTCCCAGTGGGGACTTTCGCTCGGCGAATCCCTACCGGACGGTGCTTCGTCGGTCACGTTGCGGTGCCGTTGGCCCGACGGCACACCCGCGGTGCTGAAGATCAGTCCGGAGCGGGCCCTGCTGGCCGAACAGGTCGGAATGCTGGAGTGGTTCACCGCCTCGGGCCGGGTGCCCTGTGTGCTGGCCTTCGACAAGGAGGCGGGCGCAATGGTGCTGGAGGAGATCGTGCCCGGAACGCCGGCGGAGGACGTGCCCGCAGCCCCACTTCCGGAACAGTGGTCGGATCTGCTCGCCGCCCTCCACGGGGTCACTCCGCCTCCGCTGCCGACACGTGTGCTGCGTGAACGGTGCGAGGAGGCATTCACCCGGGTCGGCAGGCGGCTGTCCGAGCCCACGATCAGTGCACGGATGGACATCACCGTGTGGGACAGGGCCATCCGACGGTGCAAGCGACTGCTGGACACGGAAGCGACAACCGTGCTGCTCCACGGCGACCTGCACCTGGGCAACGTGCTCGACGGCGGCCCGGAGCGCGGTCTCATGGCCATCGACCCGAAAGCCTGTATCGGCGATCCGTGCTTCGACGCCGTGGACTACGTCGTGGCCGGCGCCGGACTGGAGGGCGTCGAGACCCGCTGCGCGCGCGTGTCGGAGGCGTGCGGGCTCGACGGCGACCGGCTCCATGCCTGGAGCCAGGTGATCGCACCGTTCGCGGCCATCGCCCACCTCGGTAGCGGCGGTGAGGAGCCGGTGATCGATGAACTGCTCACGTTGGCCCGGTGAGCACAGCCGGTACTCCCGATCGCCCGGTACCCCGCTCTCCGCAGGGACGGAACGCCCTTCGCTCCGTTCTCCGCCGGTCGACCGACGACGGACCGGAGCCGGGCCCCCTTTTCGCGCGGATGTGGGAACCGTTCACACAGGCCCGTGACCAGTCGAGTTCGTCGGCCGCTCCGGCCACGGCGGCAGCAACGACCCGATCAGCACCCACAACTCGTCGTCCACGATCCACGGCCGAGCACCCACACCCTCACGAACGGCCGAATCATCACACCGGTCGCGGTCGACCAGGACGCTTCAGCAAGATCGTGTCACGAGCTCTCGACGCGTCCGGACCCAGGTCTTTTCGGATCAGGACGTCTTCGAAGGTCATGCGTACTTCCCGGTGAAGTAGAGACCTGCAAGGTTGGCCTTGATCGAATCCTTGTAGCTCTTGGAAAAATTGCCCCCTGTCTTCTCGCCGTAGCGGGCAGCGTTTTCTTCGCTGTCCAGTGCTGCCGTGATCTCCTGCAGCAGCCTCTTCTCGTTGTCATTCGCCAGTTCACTCACATGCCGCTGCATGAGATCCCACATGTTGTTGGGGGTGGGGATCCAGCCGGCCTCCTTCATCTTTTCTTTCGTGTTCGAGGAGAGCGAACTGTCGCCCCTCCCCGAATAGAAGAATCGGGGCTTCGCCTGATTGTCCTCCGCATGGGTCAGTACGTTTTCATTGCAGATGATGTTGTGGTACTCGACCAACGCCTTGCTGTTTCTCGTCTGGTTGATGTCGATACCTCCCTCCTGCTGCTTCTGGTGCCCGAGTTCATGCATGATCGTCTGATTCTTCGTGTAGTCACCCGTCACCTCGTGGTTGACCAGCAGGATCCGATGCTGCTCAAGGTAGGCTCCACCGCCTGCGGCGGAAACGATCTGTCCGGCATCGGTGCCGGGCATCCCGGTCACCTCATTCACGTTCAAGGACTCGGCCTCGGGAGTGAGGTTCACGCGGCAGTCCGCCGGATACTGGGAGAAGGGAGTGTCCGCGGACATGAGCGCGGGTACCTCGACCACCATGGGGGAGCTCGTCAGCCCCAGCCTCTCCCTCCACCTGTCGATGTCCCCCTTGTCCAGAGCGCGCTGGACCGCCCCGTCCCAAGTAGCCGCCGACCGCTGCTCAGGGGCCGGTTCCGAGGCCGTTCCGGTGTGAGGAGCGGACACGGACATGGCGCGTCTGGCCGTCGCCTCCGCCTCCCGCTCGAACCGGTCGGAAGGGTCGCTGACGCGTAGCCCGTCACCCCGGGCAGTCCCGGCCACCGGGCCCTGACGCTGCTGGATGACGTGGGTGAGTTCGTGGGCGAGGGTGTGTTTGTCGGCGCCGTTGCCGCCGATGACGATGTGGTTGCCGCTCGTGTAGGCGCGGGCACCGACTCCGGCGGCAGAGGCCTTCGCCGCACTGTCGGTGTGGATGCGGACGTCGGAGAAGTCGGCGCCGAGGCGGACTTCCATGTCGGTGCGGGTGGTGTCGTCGAGGGGGCGGCCAGGGGTGCGCAGGACGTCATGAACGGCGGACCGCTGCACGGCGGACGTGTTCTGGCCGCTTCGTCGCCGGCCACGTTCGGCGGTGTGCTGGTGCTCCTCGGGCTGAGCCCACGGATGGCCGGCCCGGCGGAGCATCTGGACGACTGCGGCGTTGCCGGCGCCGGCCTGGAGCGCCATCAGTCCCACGGGCGTCATCACGGTCTGTCCTGACGCGGCCGTCTGGCTGGGCTGCCGGCGTATCTGCTTTGCGGGCTGTGGACCGTGGTATGGCAACGGGGTGCCTTTCGGTGTCAGCGATACAGCTGTGGATCGGACCCACAGAACACGCATGCCGGCCCGTCGGGGAAGGGCTCCGAGGACAGATGCGGGGCCGTGTCCGCTGCCCGCGAGGCCATGTTCGGCAAGCCACCCGGGCCCGGCACACGGTCCTCCGCAGCGGGCGTCCGCCCCGGGGGGACGCCCGGGGCGGAGTTCCGGGCCGTACGGATGCCGCCTCCCGTTGCCGTACACGAAGCGGGTGGCGGTCAGCTGTCGAGAGAACGCCCAACAGTCAAGCGACGCCGGATCAGTTACGGGTCGACCCATGAAGCAGATGCTCTGACTGATCGTTTCGGAACGATGTGCGGAGTCGTCTCAAGCAGATCGTGCCACAGGCGAGTCGGAGCAGTCCTGGAAGGAGGCCGGCTCGTACCTCGTAGCGGGCCCGGAGCCGCTTGAACTGCTGGAGCCGCGCGAAGTTCCGTTCGACTGATGCCTCGACGGGCGCCCGGGACGACCACCACGACGATCACGATGCGAAGGGCCGACCGGGCCTCAGGCATCGCGCCGACGCAGGACCAGGTAGCCGCCGATCAGCGCGGCTGCCGTCCAGGCCAGGAGGACGCAGAGGGCCGCTCCGGGGCCGTAGCCGGGACCGAAGCGGCTGTCGCCGGAGGGCGCGGCGATGTGCATCAGCACCAGGCCCGCCTGATCGGGCAGATACCGCAGGACCGGCTTCAAAGCGGGTACGTTGCCGAGCCCCTGGGACCCGAGGAACAACACCGGGAGCAGGACCCCCATCGAGATCGCCGCACTGCGCACCATGGTCGTGATTCCCATGGAGATCACGCAGATCGACGTCAGATGGACCACGGCCCCGACGAGCGCCGCCGGGATTCCGTCCGCGCCGAGCGTGGTGCCGTACGGGCCGAGCGCCGCCTGCGCCGTGAGGAACGTGACGACGACGATCACCGCCGACGCGGCGAGGGCCGTCAGGGCACCGGCCAGCACCTTGCCGCCGTAGAACAGACCGCGCCCCGGCACCGCGGCCAGAGAGGTCCGGATCGAGCCGGAGGAGTACTCGGAGCCGACGAGCAGGGCGCCGAGGACGACGAGCGCGAGCTGCCCGAGAGTCACGCTGTACAGGGCGGCGGCCAGCGGGTCGAAATTGACGACGCCATCGATGTCGGCACGCCAGGAGAGCGAGACGAGAGTGCCGATGCCGGTGCTGAGCGCGAAGGCCAGCAACAGGGTGAGACCGGTCGAGCGCACGGTCCACACCTTGATCCATTCGGCGGCGAGCACCGCCCGGGGCGAGTTGCCGGTCACAGGTTCACCCCTCCCGGCCGGTCCATCGCCTCTGACCTGCTCGCCTCCGGCCGCGCCGTTCCTCCTGGCCGGTCCGCCCGGTACTCGACCGCGTCGGCGGTCAGCCGCATGAACGCCTCCTCCAGGGACGCGGTGCTCCGGGTCACCTCGTGCACCGGAACCGCGTGTGCCGCGACGAGCTCGCCGATCCGTTCCGGGTCGGTCGCCGCGCCCAGACTGCCGTCGGCACGGTCGGTGACCTCGATGCCCGCGCCGTTCAGCACGGCGCGCAGCCGCCGCGGTTCCGGCGTGCGCACCCGTACGCCCGCGTCCGCGTACCTGTCGACGAACTCGACCATGCTGGTGTCCGCGAGGAGCCGGCCGCGACCGATGACGACGAGGCGGTCCACGGTGAGCGCCGTCTCGCTCATCAGGTGGCTGGACATCAGGACGGTGCGTCCCCGGCCCGCCAGGTCCCGCACGAGGTTCCTGATCCACAGGACGCCTTCCGGGTCGAGCCCGTTGACCGGCTCGTCGAGCACCAGAACGGCGGGATCGCCGAGCAACGCCGCCGCGATGCCCAGCCGTTGGCCCATGCCCAGCGAGAACGTCCCCGCCCGCCGGTTCGCCACGCCCGACAGCCCGGTCAGTTCGATCACCTCATGGACCCGGCGCACCGGGATCCGGTTGCTCCGGGCCAGGCACCGCAGATGGTTCAGCGCGGTCCGGCCGGGGTGCACGGCCCCGGCGTCGAGCAGCGCACCCACCGTGCGCAGCGGGTCGCGCAGCCGTCGGTACGGTGCGCCGTCGATGCGCACCTCGCCGGCCGTCGGCCGGTCCAGGCCCAGCATCATGCGCAACGTGGTTGTTTTTCCCGCGCCGTTGGGTCCCAGGAAACCGGTCACCAGACCGGGCCGTATCCGGAAGGTGAGCCCCTCCACGGCGGTGGTTCTCCCGTAGCGCTTGGTCAGTTCGGTCACTTCGATCATGTCGGTGATGGTCCGCGAACCGGGGCGTCCGCCGCGTCCGGCCCGGGGCCGACCGGCTCCGCTCCACCCGCGGGTGGAGAAGGGCCGCGTTCCGGGGAACGCGTCCGACCACAGGTGGAGGGCCGGAACCGACCACCGGGCTGAGGCGGTGAACCGTGCCCCCTGGATAGGGTCGAGCGGTGCGAGCAGGTACTGAGGTGGAACCGGACAATCACCCGATCCTGGCCCGGCGGCTGAGCCGACGCCAGCACATCGCCCTGGACTGCGTGTTCGTTTTCCTCTACGTGGCGGCGCTGCTGCTGACCGGATCGGCTCCCGGCGCATCGTCGGCCGCGCCGCCCGGGTCGGACCCGGTGCCGTGGGAGCGGATCGTGCTCGTGGCCGCGGCCACCGTGCCCGTCGCCGTACGGAGGATCCGACCGTTGCCCGTGTTCGTGGTCGTGATGGGAGCGACCGCCGTGGCCGTCGCGCGCGGGGTCACGTGGGACCCGTTCCTGTCGGTGGCGTTCGCCCTCTACACCGTCGCCCTCACCCTGCCGTCGCGCCGCTGGTGGCAACGGTGGCTGCCCGTCCTGGCGACGGCGGTCCTCGTCGCGGCCGGTGCCGTCGGAGCGGTGCGCGCCGGTGACGCGTACTGGTGGCAGGCCGGTCCGGGGCTGCCACTGCTCGGTTGCGCCGTCCTGCTCGGTACCTGGGAGCTGGGGCGGGCCGTGCGGCAGAGACGCGCGTTCGCCGTCCGGGCGGCGGAGCAACTCGCTCGGCGAGCCGTCACGGAGGAACGCCTGCGGGTCGCCCGCGAACTGCACGACGTCGTCACGCACAGCATGGGCCTGATCGCGGTCAAGGCCGGTGTCGCCAACCACGTGCTGCACGTCAGACCGCAGGAGGCGCACGACGCGCTGCGGATCATCGAGCGCACGAGCCGTACCGCGCTGAACGACATGCGACGGATGCTCGGGGTGCTGCGCACCCCCGAGGGCGAGGCCGGGACCGCGTCCCTCGACCCGATACCCGGAATCGACGCGCTCCCCGAACTCGTCGAGCGGGCCGGTGCACGACTGACGATGCGCGGCGGCGGGAGCCTGCCCGACGGAGTCGCGCCGACCGTCTACCGCATAGTGCAGGAATCGCTCACCAACGTCGCCAAGCACGCCGGCCCAGGAGCCCGTTGCGAGGTGACGGTCGACACGGATGGTCACGAGGCCCGCGTCGAGATCACCGACGACGGGGGTGACCGGGCACCCCGAATACCCCGGGCGTCCCGGACGTCCCCGGCCACGGCACCCGGCGGCCACGGCATCGTCGGCATGCGCGAACGCGTCGCCCTGTACGGCGGCACCCTCACCGCCGGACCGCGCCCGGCGGGCGGCTTCGCGGTGCACGCGACCCTGCCGTACGAGGAGAGCCCATGACCCGCCCCATCGAACCGGCGGGCGGCCCGTTCCGGCCCGCCGAGCTGCCCGACGACGCCGAGCTGCCCCATGGCGCCGAGTCGTCCGGCGGCCCGGTCCGGGTCCTTATCGCCGACGACCAGACACTGCTGCGCGGCAGCCTGCGGGTGCTCGTCGACGCCGAACCCGGCCTGGTGGCCACCTCGGAGGCGGCGAACGGGATGGAGGCGGTGCTATGTGCCCGGCAGGACCTGCCGGACGTGGTCCTGATGGACGTACGGATGCCAGGCATGGACGGCATCGAGGCGACCCGGCAGATCTGCGGTTCTCCCGGAACCGCGGACGTCAAGGTGCTGATGCTGACGATGTTCGACCTGGACGAGTACGTCTACGCCGCGCTGCGGGCCGGTGCCAGCGGCTTCCTGCTCAAGGACACGCCGCCCGGCGAACTGATCGCGGCGATACGGGTCGTCGCCGCCGGTGACGCACTGCTGGCACCGGCGGTGACGCGGCGCCTGATCGCGGAGTTCGCCCGTCGCCCGCAACCCTCGCGACCACTGCCGAACACCCTGGACGGTGTGACCGGACGCGAGCGCGAAGTCCTCGTCCTCGTCGCCCGAGGCCTGTCCAACACCGAGATCGCCGAACGGCTGTACCTCGGCCTCGCCACCGTGAAGACCCACATCGGCCGGCTGCTCACCAAACTGGACTGCCGCGACCGCGCCCAATTGGTGATCGTCGCGTACGAGAGCGGCCTGGTCACGGCGGCACGGCCACCGACCGGTTTCTGAACGGGCGGCCCGACCGCCGACGAGTGCGGCCCACAGCAGCAGCCCGCACAGCAACAGGTAAGGAATTTCCCGTAATTCCCGGCGGGCGCACGACGACAGCTACTTCCTCAAGCTCTCGGCTGCGCTCGAACAGGGGAGACCCCCACTCCTCGCTGCGTTGCCGGAGCACTCGAATGCATCCAGTATGCGGACGTTCCTCCGCCTTGCGATGCACCGCATCCGACATCGCGCTGATCCACCGAGGATTACGGGACAGCCCTTGCTGATCGTTTCGGAATGAAGTTCGTTGCGGGTCTTGGAAGTTGGGTGTCGTGTCGGCCGGATCAGCAGGCAGAGACATCGGTCGGGGCCTGCAGGTCGTACCGCACGATGCTCGCGTTCTCCTTGAACGAAATCCCCACGTTCCCGAAGGCGTCGCTCCCCTCGTACTGCGACCAGCTGATGGTCTTGATGTCGCCGGGCCCCACCTGCTTGCCGAGCGACACGACCGTCAGACGCCCGGTGCACGAGGAGGCAGAACCGCTGTCGAGCGAAGGTGGGTTCGCCTCGACCAGCGCCGAGCCGTCGACGGTGAACCGCTGCCGGTCGACGGTCTCCACCGTGTAGCCCCGCTTCGGCTTCGCCCCGTCCATGACGGTGCTGAAGGAGACATCGAAATAGCCCACGTGGACGGTCACGGGTTTACAGAGCTTCGGCGGCCCGCCGAACTCGATGGGCAGGAAGCCGGTCACGCTGCGCCCACGCAGATTGCTGTCCAGCCAGTCCTTGTCACCCCGGACACAGGAAGGCGTGGGGGACGGTGGCGCCGCGGGGGTGGCCGTGGTGGAGGGCGGCGGACTCGACGACGTGGCCGAGGAGGCGCCCGGGGCGGCGGTGTTGCCGCTGTCATCGCTTCCGCAGCCGGAGAGACCGAGTGTCCCCGCCAGGACGGCGAGCAGGGTGATGACCCGTAACGGTGATGGTTTTGCCTGGTCTGTCACCGGGCCATGTTGACCGAACGGCACAGGCGAGTCAACGGGCCCTCGCCGGACGATCACGGGAACGGCCGGTGGCTTCGTTCACGTTCAGCAGCAGCGTTTGTTCACTGATTGCGGCAGCAGTTGGTGAACAGCAGGCTCGTAGATGTTCACGAGAAATGGTTCTGGCTCACTTTCCGTGGAACGCGCACGCTGAGTGACGGTTGTCGGGCGATCGGATCCTGGGGAAGTTGCCCGGAACCGACCCGTACCAGGTGCGGTATGTCTGACAGTTCGACTCGTGGAAGAAACGGTGCTCCGGCTGGGGGAGTTGCTGTTCCCGTCGATCGCCGAGGTGGCGGTGCTGTCGGTTGACGGGTTCTGGCTCACTTCCCGTGGAGCGGTCGAGCTGAGTAATCGGTTGGGGCTGGGAGCCTGGATGACTAGGCTCGCGGCATGAGTGGACCGGCGTTGGTGATTGAGTTGGCGGAGCCTGTCCCACCCGGATCGATCCAGAAGCTCCGGGATCTCCTTGTCCGATCCTCATCTCACTTTGAAGAGAAGCGGGTCGGCGAGTATGACCTGAACATTCACGCGGAGAGCCTCGGCATAGCAGACACAGGCGGCATCGACGGACGTCGGCCTGTCATGGTCTCTCTCATGGGACCCGGTATAGGCGACGAGGCCGTCTTCGAGGCTGAGTACGCCGACGAAGTCGACCAGGAACCCCTCATCGGCTTCATCCCGACCCACGCTGTCGACGTCATAGCGTTCTGCAACAGGCCCGTCGACCACGCCTGAGTTCCAGGGCAGGGCAGACCGGCGATCACGGCGTCACGGTCACGGTCGATGCCTGTGGTGAGGGTACGGAGGCCAGGGAGGTCGTCGCGCCGGACGGCATCGAGCCACTGCGGCAGCCATTCGCCCTGGCGCTCGCTGAGCATCTGACTGAAGGAGCGGACGTGGCCGGTGAGGGAGTCCAGTTCAGGGCAGTGGATCGGAACGGCCTTGAGCCGAAGGCGCTCCGTCTCGGTGAGAGCCTCCGTCCGGCGGAGGATCAATCCGGCGACGACCCGGGGGTGACGGTGGTCGAGCCGTCACGGGGCCTGACGAGAGCCTCTTCTGCCGGAAATAGGCGCGAACCCGCTGGTAGCTGCCCTGATAGCCGAGGGGAACGTTCTCCTCCCACGCCCTCCAGACGTTCGTGCGGTCTTGGTTCCAGCGGTCATCCAGGTAGGGCTTGAAAGCGTCGAGTTTGGATGGCCGGCCCTGCCACTGCCCCTGGAACAGGTCCTCCGGGGTGACTGCGTCGGCGAGGAGCTTGACGGCACGGGAGGTCATCCGGAGTCGGCGGCCGATCGCCCTCCGGCTGAGCCCGGCGGCCAGCAGCTCGTGGACGATGGCATGGTTGGCACGGGTGCGGTCAGCGAAGCGGTGTCCCCTCGGCCAGGGTGAGCCGGAAGGATCTTCGAGCTTCACCGGCTCGGGGACAGGCTGGGCTGGATCTGGGGCCAGGACCTGCAGGCATCCCCGGTGGTCCGCGACGCACCGCTCTGCGGCCTCGCTCAGGTTGTGCCAAAGGATGCCACCTGTCCGCGATCTGTACAGCCTGCGGCGCCCCGGCTGCGGCTCCTTCGGCGAAGAACGGTGCCCGATCGCGGCAAACCACCTCCACCCCGGGCCGTTTCGCGAGCCAAGCCGTCGGGCTGGACGCCTCTCATTCGGGCACCAGGACCACCGGACATCGGCTTTCGACATCGACCAGAACAGTCCCGTAGTGACGCCCTTTGCGAGTCGCGTACTCATCGACGCCAACCACCCGCAGGGCCGGGACTTCAGGGTCGGGCAACGCTTCGACCAGCCGCAGCACCGTGCTGCGGCTCACGGACACACCGAACACGCTCGCCATGCAAGCACCGGCACGACCAGCGAGCGCGAGGCCAACCGCGGCCAGCGCCGACCGCAGCGGTCGATAGCCGCTGTGGTGAGACGTCGATAGAGCCACCTGGCTGACCGACGACGCGCTGGATTCCCTGTGCGTGTCCGTCCGATGGCGGACGGACACCGGTTGGTGGCCCGGCAGGGAATCCTGCGACTGGCTGTCCGTGCTCGCCCTGCTGCTGCCCATTCAGTTGATGCGCTGGCGACGGGCGGACGGAAGGGCCCGTCGGCCCGTCCGGTTCGACCGCCTGTCCGTCCTGTGCATGGGCGCGGCAACGGGCTGGCTCGGCGCTTCGGTGTTTTCCGCCACCGCCCTGCATGCCCCGGCACGTCCGGTGGTGAGCGCGGGCTGCGCGCTGGTCTGAGCTCTCGGCTTCGTGCCGGCGGACCGGCGATGGATGTCGCGCGCCGTCTGAGAACCTGTCGGACGACCTGTGATCAGTCGTGGACGAGGCTCCACGTTCGGCTCTTGCGGACCGTGTCCGCACCCTGGCGCCGCAGAACCGTCACCGGTTTCTCGAAGACGCAAGGGATCGGCCCGGAGAACGGAACTGTCCAGTACTGCTCCGACGCCGTGATCACACCAGCCACACCGTTGAGCGAGCCGGTGCCGGGCGGGCCCGGGGCACGGGCGAACGCCGTCAAGAAGTCGGGGATACGGGTGGCTGAGGCGGTGGGCCCGGTGGCGGAGGGACCGACGGCGGGGGTGGGAAC
>NZ_RDBO01000005.1:61311-103363 GCF_008120935.1 Streptomyces sp. sk2.1 | reverse complement strand
GGTCTGCTCCGCAGACGCGACGCGGCGACGCTACGCGTCGCGTCTCAGGAGCGCTCCGCGCTCCTGAGTGTTGGGCCACTCCGTGGCCCTGGGTCACATCTGGCGCTCCGCGCCTGATGTGACGGTCTGCTTCGCAGACCTGAACAGCCGCTCCGCGCCCGTTCCTTGGCCCGCTTCGCGGGCGGCTGGCTACTGGGTGAGGTGGTCCTGGTGACGGGAAGTCATGCAGTCCTGGGGATTAGATCTGATGTTTCGTCAGTTCTGACGAGACCCGGCGCTCGCTCGCCCGGAGAAATGATCTGGTCTTGAGCCTCCTGGTGCGCCCGTATTCACGCATTGATTCCATCTGAGAACACGTCATTTTCGAGACCGGATAAATTTTCTGACACTCTGTCGAAAAAATTCCTTCACGATGGAGGACGGGAAACGCAATCAATTTGACGCTTTATAAAAAAATGGAGTCGGCGAGCTCTTGTAAATTCTCGCTCACCCCTTGAGGAAAATGTTCCTGGCAAGGGATTCCGGATACAGGGAAACCCGAAAAAAAGCGGTTGGTGTTGAACCTGTTATTTATCCTTTTCGGTGAGTTTTGGTGCCGGTCTCATAGTGGGCCGGGCGGCTGTACCCCTCGCCGGTCACGAGGACTCTGCCCACGTCATGACGAGTAACGGAGCGACGGTTCCTTGGGGCCCGGCGGTCAGCCAGGCCCGGGCGTGACAGCTTCGGTGCACCGGAAGGAGGCCGGTCTTCATGTGCGGGTTCCTGAGCCCCTGTCGGACTCGGGCGGGGGTGAGTCTGTTCTCTGCTCGGCCAGCTTCTCCCAGGGGCTTCGTAGGTCACCGGCCAGTGGCCGGACGAGCCTGGGGCTGGGCACAGGCAGCGATCACCAGCCAGGTCCACCGGTCGGCTGCCTCCGGCTGCGAAGCTGCGGTCTGGTCCAGCCGAGCGTCTGCTTGAACAGGCGAGACGTGTGCTCGATAAGGTTGGCCAGGAAAAACTTTTCACGCGAGGGTGCTGGTCGTCGGATCACCCGATCCGAACAGAGCCGCCCAGGATCTCGACGGTCAGTCCGGCCGGCAGGTGGACGATGCGCGAAACGTCGTATCCGGCGTCCAGCACAGCCAGGACCTCTGGGCCGCCCGGCTCCCGCTGGCCGGCTGCATCCATCCGTTCGACGACCTCTCGAATCTGCTCCATGGTCACTGACTCAACGTGGGCAACGGGCTCCGGGCGGACAGCGTCGAGCGCCGCCGTCCACGAGGTGCGGCCACTCTCCAGCCTCGCCCCGGCCGAACGTGAGGCAAAAGAACCGGGCAGCACACGTGTTGGCGTCCGGCGCAGCCATCGCGAGACATCCACTGCCAGCACCAGCCGACCATCCGCCGTACAGAGCCACGTGACCACGGCGATGTTCCGGCGCGAGCGCCAGGCCGGCCAGCGTGCGTACCAGCCCGTCCGTGCACAGCAGCGTGTCGCCCCGCGCGGTCATGCACGCGTACAACTCCGTCCGGAAGCGTGACACTTCCGCACACGCGTCCTGCGGGACGTCTTGATGCTCCAGGCTCACCACTGCGGCCTTCGTACCGGTTCTTCTGCCTCTGCGACGGAACAAAAGATCAGACAAAGGTCGCCCTCACACCCGCTGGACCATGAAAACACCAACCAGATCCAAGCCGCATTCAACGCCAGCCCATGAACAACAAGCCAGGGGCTGTCACGTAAATACCAGCAGGGTTCGTCTCGTCACCCGACGGGGCTCGTTCATCGGTTTCCGCTGGCGGTTCGGCTGTGTCCCAACAGACTCGCCTGCTCGCTCTTGAGCTGTGTGAACCTGTCGCGGATGTACTTCCTGAGTTCCCGGCCAGGGAAGGATATGAGTGACAGGTGCTCTTCGTAGTTGCCTTGGGCCCATCGGGCAGCAGTGATCTCGTAGCCCGAGACATGGGCGCAAAGCTGAAGGAGGGCGGGGGGCATCTCTTCCTCGATGAGGAGGTCGGCCTTGGTGACCACCACGTCTCGCATGGCCTTGATGTTGGGGATGAAGACGGTTGTGGCCCAGGTGCGCCACTCCGCAAGTTCTTGCTCGGTAGGTGGTGTGTCATGGCGGAAGGGATCACGACCATCGGGACGAGCGTACTTCTCCGAGAAGGTGTCGTAGGTTCGGCTATTGGCTTCCATGAGGGCGAACAGTGGCCCGTAGAAGTCGCTCAGCTGCTGGTTGACGCGAGTGAGTCGGGCCTGTCGCTGTGCAAGGCGCAGTCCGTTCAGATAGGTCGCCAGGTAGCCGATGAACGCCAGCCCGACGGTCAAGATCACTGTAGCCATGACAGACGATGCTATGGGTCTCCTTCCCGCCCGGGGACAAGATCGTGCATATGGGCACCACAATCGGCAACTCTGCGACACAAGGGTGCGAACGCGGTTCGCAAGAGCCGACCGTGGAGCCTGTGCCACTTGGAGGGCCGGGCACTGCTGTCCGGGCTATCAAAGCCAACGACAGGACCCATCATCGAACGGTGCGTGCCGCATCCGGGTCCGGGGCCCGGAGCAGTGCGGCGGTGCCGAGCCATGTGTCGTTGTCGTCGGACAGCAGTGGCCCGTAGGCGATCAGTTCGTCCTGGTCGGGTGGTGGGGTGAGGTCTGCGGCCGGGCCTTCGCCGAGGCCGAGGACCAGGTACTGGCTGCCGCTGCTTCGGTCGCCGGGAAAGTCCCACATGGTGCGCCCCAGCACGTTGTGCCACCGGCGCAGCAGCACGTCCCGGTACGCTCCGGCCTGGTAGTTGGGTTCGTCGAAGGCGAATGCGCGGGCGGCGGCGGGGTCGGGCAGACCGACGATGTGCACGCTCCCGGTGAGCGTCTCACCGTCTTCGGTGAAGGTCGGGCCGCGGGCGATCAGTTCCTTCGCGTACCGGTCCATGTAGGACCAGTGCTCCTCCAGCAACTCCTCGCGCAACGCGAGGGAGCCCGGCCGGTCTCGGTGATAGCAGAAGTACTCCATGGTCACAGAGCCTTCCTCGTCGAGGGCGTTGTCTCGATCGGCTTTGTCGCCGGGGTTCTTGTGTTCCTTCAGGCCATGGTGAGTCGGTCCACCAGTAGTTGCACTCTTGGTTCGGTGTGTTCCGGTGGCAGTCGTCCTGTTCGGGTCAGGGTTGCCACTCCGTGGAGGGATGCCCAGAACACTTCGGTGAACAGTCCTGGGGCGACGCCGTTGCCTGCGACTTCTTCGAGGCATTCCAGTAGTGCGGCGAAGGCGTCCTTGAGGGGTTGGGGGGTTTCTTCCTGTGCGTATGCGAGGCCGCCGTCGAGTTGGAAGAGGGCGTCGTAGACGGCCGGGTTGCGGGCGGCGAAGTCGAGGTAGGTGCGGGCGAGGGCGTATACCCGGGCGCGGGGGCTGTCCGCGGCGGCGGTTGCGGCCCGTACTTCTGCGGCCATTTCGGTGGCGCCCTGGAGGGCGACGGCGCCGATGATCTCGCGTTTGCCGCGGAAGTGGCTGTAGAGGACGGGCTGGCTGTATTCGATGCGTTCGGCGAGCCGGCGGGTGGTGACTGCGTCCCAGCCTTGTTGCTCGGCGAGTTCGCGGGCTGTCGTCACGATGAGGTGTTCGCGTTCTGCCCGTTCGCGTTGCTTGCGTTGCTGTACCGACATGACTCGATCCTAGCATCGCTAGACATTCGAGCGGCAGTAGTACTAGCGTTGCCTCGCCAGCTAGCAACGCTAGATCTCAGGGGGATCGTCATGCTCAATGTGCTCGAGGTCGTCACCACCGTGACAGTCGGCGTGATGGTGGGGGTGGAGTTCTCCGTCGCCTTCGTCATCCGTCCGATCCTCAACGCCCTCCCGGAGGACAGCGGCCAGCTCGGCCACGCCCACGGGGGCCGGATGCTCGGCGCCGTGATGCCGTTCTGGTACATCGGCTCGCTCGTGCTCGTCGGCATCTGGGCCGCCGCCGGGTGGGACCACCACGGCTCCGGCCTCGTCGTCACCGCCGGAGCGCTTCTGGCCCTCAGCGTGGTCATGTCGCTTCTGCTGCTCGTTCCGATCAACAACCGGAACAGGACGTGGACGCCCGAGAACCGGCCCGCGGACTGGAGGGAGCAGATGAACCGCTGGGAGCGCTGGCACTACGTCCGCGTCGCCGTCATCATCGCCGCCTTCGCCCTGCTGGCCGCCGCCCTCGCCTGAGCCCGCGGGCCCGGGCGCCCGGCCGTCGCCGAACCCTGCCCCCGGACCGAACGTCAAAGGAGAAGCACCATGTCGCTGAAGAACGTCAACACCGTCCTGACCATCGCCATCACCCTGTTCGTCCTCTATCTCGGGCTGTCCTTCATCCTGGCCCCCGAGACGTCCGCCCCGGGCGTCGGTCTGCCGGACTGGCCCGAGGGCGACGGCGGCGGCTTCCTCGTCATGAAGGGCATCCGCGAATTCGCGATGGGCCTGGTCATCGGCATCCTGCTGGTGACGGGCCACCGCCGCGCCCTGGGCTGGGTCCTGCTGATGGAGGCCGTCGCCCCGTTCGGCGACATGATCAACGTCCTGGCCCACCACGGTTCCACCGCCGCCGCGTTCGGCATCCACGGCCTGACCTCGGCACTGATCGCGCTCACCGGCCTGCTGGTCCTCCGCGAGACCCGCAGTGCCTCCGCCCCGGCGCCCGCCGTGCGGCCCGTCTGAAAGCCGCACGCGGCAAACGCCTCCCGCGGGGCGCAGCGGTTGCCCGCGGGTTCGTCGCGGCTCCGGGAAGTGTAGTGTTCGCACCGGTCGGAGAGTAAGTATCGAAAAGGAACTCACTATGTCGCAGGGTACCTGGTCGGCTGTCGACGCCTACTTCAACGGGCATCTGGTGGAGGAGGACGAGGCGCTGACCGCCGCCCGTGAGAGCTCCGTCGCCGCAGGTCTTCCCGCGCACGAGGTCGCCCCCAACCAGGGCAAGCTGCTGCATCTGTTGGCCCGGCTCGGCGGCGCCCGCCGGGTGCTGGAGATCGGGACGCTCGGCGGGTACAGCACCATCTGGCTGGCCCGCGCGCTCCCCGAGGGCGGGCGTCTGGTGACGCTGGAGGCGGACCCGGTGTGTGCGGCGACCGCCGCCGCGAGCATCGCCCGTGCCCGGCTCGGCCATGTGGTCGAAGTGCGTGAGGGCCGGGCCGCGGAGACTCTGCCGCAGTTGGCGGAGGAGATGCGGGAGCGGGGTCTGGAGCCGTTCGACCTGGTCTTCATCGACGCCGACAAGCCGTCCAACCCTGAGTACCTGGAGTGGGCTCTGCGGCTGACCCGGCCCGGCAGTCTCATCGTCGGGGACAACGTCGTGCGTGACGGCGCGGTGGTCTCCCCGGACACCGGCGACGCGCGGGTGGACGGGGTCCGCCGCTTCGCCGAACTGGTCGGCGCCGATCCCCGGCTGGAGGCCACCGCGCTCCAGACCGTCGGCTCCAAGGGCTACGACGGGTTCCTGGTCGCGCTCGTCACCGGCTAGCTCCGGGGTTCGGGGCGGCTGTGGCAGGGTGGGGCGGCATGGACTGCGTCTTTTGCCGGCTCATCCGTGAGGACACCGCCCGCTGGGTGGCCCGGGGCGCCGAGGTCTGTGCCTTCGCCCCGCCGGACCCGCTCGCTCCGGGGCACACGCTGGTGGTTCCCACCCGTCATCACGCGGACGTGTTCGACGCCCCGCCCGATGTCCTGGCCGCAGCGGCGGTGCTGGTCCAGCGCGTGGCGGTGGCCATGCGGGCGGCGCTGGGCGCTTCGGGGGTCAACGTGCTGAGCGCGAGCGGGCCCGGGTCGGAGCAGTCCGTTCCCCATCTGCATTTCCATGTCGTCCCGCGGTGGGCGGACGACGGGATCTCCACGTGGCCGGGCGGCCGGTCCCGTCACCGCCCTGCCGGTGATCCGGTCGCACGGCTGGCCGGGGAGCTCGGCCGCGACCGGCAGCCCCGCCACGGGAGTTGAGCCCCGACCGCCTGCAACCGCTCCGCCGGCCCGCACCGGTGGTGCGGGGCCCGGCCCGGGAGCGCCGGGCCGGGCCGGGTGCTCAGCCTGCCGGTGCGGATGTCGCGGCGCGTTCGGCCGCGCTGCGCAGGACGCAGAACTCGTTGCCCTCGGGGTCCGCGAGGACGGCCCAGCCCGTGCCGTCGGGTTCCCGGCGGTCGGCGACGAGGGTGGCGCCGAGGCCGAGGAGCCGCTCGACCTCCTCCTCGCGCGAGGTCTCCGGGCGCAGGCACAGGTGGATTCTGTTCTTGGCGGTTTTGGGTTCCGGTACCTGGTTGAAGTGCAGCAGCGGGCCCTGGGGCGGCATCACTGCCGTTTCCGGGGTGCCGGGTTCGGCTTCCGGGTGCAGGGGGCTGTCGAGTACCCGGCTCCAGAACCGGGCCAGTTCGTAGGCGTCGGCGCAGTCGATCGCCACGTTCTGTATCACTGATGAGGTCATGGGTGTGAGCCTGCCGGGGCGGCGTCCGGTCCGCCACCGGCCGAAGGGGGCCGGTGCTGTCCGTGTCCGGTGGCCGGGCGGGGTATGAGGGCGGGGGCGAGTTCGCGCCATTCTCGTCGGGGCGGTTCGGTGGGGTCGGCGGTCAGTACCTGCAGGCAGACGTGGTCGGCCCCGGCCCGGAGGTGTTGCTGTACGCG
Source organism: Streptomyces sp. sk2.1 (assembly GCF_008120935.1). Lineage (GTDB taxonomy): Bacteria > Actinomycetota > Actinomycetes > Streptomycetales > Streptomycetaceae > Streptomyces. The sequence continues at coordinate 96,748 of NZ_RDBO01000005.1, read as the reverse complement.
TCGGTGGATGGTTTCGGTGTCGCCGTGGGCGACGATCGCGTCCACCAGTCGGCGGCTCGGGCCGTCGGTGGTGTCCTGGTCCCCGAAGCCGAGCCGGCGTATGTTCGCCTGCTGGTGCGGGGCTGCCAGGTATCCGGCGACGTGTGCGGTGGCCACTTCCCGGGCCCGGTCGGGGTCGTGGTCGAGCACGACGGCCTGTTCGACCGCGAGGCAGGCGTGGGGGCCCATGATCCGGCGTGCTCGTGCGGTGTGTTCGACGGGTACGAAGTAGGTGTGTGCGCCCCAGGTGTGTTCGGCGGCCAGTTCCAGCATCTTCGGGCCCAGGGCGGCCAGGAGCCGGCGCGGGGCCGGGTCCGGGTCGGGGCCGTGGGCGGGTGAGGCGTCCATGGCCTGCAGGTAGGAGCGCATGGTGGTCACGGCTCTGCCGCGGGCCGGTACGGGGTAGCCGTCCACGGTGTGGACGGTGTCGTCGACGCGGTGTCCGCCCAGGCCCAGGACGTAGCGGCCGGGGAACGCCTCGCCGAGGGTGCGGGTCGCGGCGGCGGTGGTGATCGGTTCGCGGAAGGCGATGTTCGCGATGCCGGACGCGACGGTGATGCGGCGGGTCGCCGAGAGCAGCAGCCATGCCTGGCCCACGGTGTCGCGGCCGAACGCTTCTCCGTACCAGAGGGCCCCGTAGCCCAGTTCCTCGATCTCGGCGGCCGATTCCCGTACCAGGGTGGCGGGTTGCCGTTCGTAGGCGAAGGTCCAGATTCCGACCTGGCCGAGTGCCGGCGGTGTGCTGTTGGGCATGGGTGTCCCCCCGTCCGTACCGGAGAGGTTCTCCGGTTGGCGCCCGCTACGATACGGAGAACCTCTCCGCATGGCCAGCCGGAGGGGTGCGACCGGAAGGGGCGGGGCGATGACGACGGGACAGGGCGGCGGCCGATCCGCGAGGCGCACGGACGCGCTCCTGAACCGGGAGCGCCTGGTGGCCGCCGCGCACGAGGTGTTCGCCGCGGACGGCCCGGGGGCCTCCCTCAACGAGATCGCCCGGCGGGCCGGCGTCGGTCCGGGAACCCTGTACCGGCACTTCCCCAGCCGTCAGGCCCTGCTGACCGCGGTGCTGCGGGACCGGGTCGGGGTGCTGTGCGGGCAGGCGGAGCGGCTGGGTGCCGAGGGCAGCGCCGATGAGGCCCTGGAGCGGTGGCTGGAGGCGTTCTTGGCCCATGCCCGTGCCCATCAGGCGATGGGCAGCGTCCTGCTGCTCGACGGGCCCGGCGCGCCGGAGCTCGACTGCCACCGGCCGATCCTGGAGGCGGCGGCCGGTCTGCTCGGCCGGGCGCAGCGGCGGGGCACGGCCCGTGCCGATCTGGGTGCCGACGATCTGGTGCGGCTCGTCGTCGGGATCGCGTTGTCCACGGCCCGTGACGAGGATGCCGAGCAGGCCCGCCGGCTGCTGTCCCTGGCGCTCGACGCGGTGCACGGGAGGGCGCGCGGGGGCGGGTGAGCGGTGCCGGTGCACGGTGTGCGGTGCCGGTGCGCGGTGTGCGGTGCCGGTGTGTGTCGGGCCGTGCCGGTGTGCCGGCTCGTGCGGTGGTTCTTCCCGCCTCCCTGCTCCTCCCCCGGTGTTCGTGCCGGTCCGGCCGTGCGCGGGGCCGGGGGCGGGATGATGTTCCGTCAGGGGCTGCGGTGGTATGCCTTGTTGGCGATGCGCCAGCCGTCGTCGGTGCGGACCAGCAGGAAGATGTCGGTGAAGGTGTCCGTTCCGTGCGAGAGGGTCATGGTGGCGGTGGCGACGGTGCCGTGGACGTCGAGGGTGTCGATGCGGCGGGAGCGGGCCGGTTCGTCGGGGGCGGGTCGTCCGGGGAAGAGTGTGCGGTACTCCTCCAGGGGCCAGGAGACGAATGTGCCGTCGCGGATTCCCTCGATGCGGGCGGTGGGCAGGAACGCGTCGTGGAGGTGGGCGGGGTCGCCGGTGGCGTGGGTGCGGATGTAGGCGTGCAGGGGTTCGAGCACGGCGTCGTGCGCGGCGGGGGCCGTGGCCGKGGCGGCGATGTCGGCTCCGGGGTCGGCGGGGGTGTGGGCGAGGCCGGCCGCGCTGCGCAGGGGAGTGTGTGTCGCGGCGGCCAGCAGGTCCATGTCCTTGGTCAGTGCGCCGATGGTGAACTCGGCGGGGGCGGTGGCCGGTTCGCCGGTGAGGAGGGTTCGTTTGTGGCCGACCAGTGTGCCGAGCCGGCCGAGTTCGAGGATGTCCAGTGCCTGGTCGCGGGGCAGGCCGAGGGCGTCGGCCTGGCGCAGTGAGTCGCGCAGTGCCAGGACCGCGCCGGCGAGGCTGTTGTTGGCGACCAGTTTGAGTGCAGCGGCGGTGCGGGCGTCGTCGACGCGCAGGGGGGTGCCCAGTGCTTCCAGGACCGGCCGGGCGCGGTCGAGGGTGTCGTGGGGGGCGGCGGTGAGGATCTTCAGGGTGCCGGCGGTGGCGGCCGGTACGGAGCCGAGCACGGGGGCGTGGATGTAGGAGGGGCCTGTTTCGAGGGCCAGTTCGGCTGCTTCGGCGGGGGCGATGGTGCTGGTGTTGAGCACGATGGTGTCCGTGCGCAGTGAGTCGCGGACGGTGTCGAGGACCTGCCGGCAGGCCGGTCCGTCGAAGAGGGCCAGGAGGACGAGGCCGGCCTTCGTGACGGCGTCGTTCGGGTCGGCGGTCGTGCGGTGTGCGGCCGGGTTTCGTCCGGAGCGGGTCCAGCCGATGACGTCGTGGCCCCGGGCGGTCAGGCGTGTCGCGAGGGCGTTGCCCATGCGTCCCAGGCCGAGGACGGCGACGGTGTGCGGTGTGGTCATGGGTGTCAGGGTCGTGCACCGTCATGGCTGCGACAAGCGCAGGTTTCGCAGGGCCGGTATGCGCAACTCGCATGGCTGGTGGGCATACTGGCGTCGTGGATCTGACGGTGTGGCGGACTTTTGTGAGTGTGTGCCGGCTCGGTTCGCTGTCGGCGGCGGCGGACGAGCTCCATCACACGCAGTCGGCGGTCTCCCGGCAGGTCGCGGGGCTGGAGCAGCGGCTGGGTGTGGTGCTGGTGGAGCGTCATGCGCGTGGGGTGCGTCCCACCGCGGCCGGTGAGGTGTTCTGCCGTCATGCGCTGGTGGTGCTCGACGAGGCGGACCGGGCGGTGCGGGCGGTTCGGGACGTGCGGGACGGGGGGTCGGGCCGGCCGCTGGCCGTGGGTGCGACGCCCTCGCTGGCCGCGGGGATCGTGCCGGAGGCCATCGGGGGGCTGCTGGAGTCGAGGGCCGTGCGGTGGAGTCTGCTGCCGGGTCCGAGCGCGCAGTTGCACGACCGGGTGGCCTCCGGTGATCTGGATGTCGCCGTGGTCACCGATGCGCCGCCGGGGCTGGTGCGGGACGTGCGGGTGGAGCGCCGGCTGCTCGGGCTGGACGAGATGGTCGTGGTGCTGCCCCTCGGGCACCGGCTGGCCGGGCGGGGGCGGGTGGACGTGCGGGCGCTGGCCGGGGAGGTCTGGGCCGAGGACAACGAGGGTTCGGCGGTGTTGTTGCGTCAGCACGCGGACCGTGCGGGGGTCGGTGCCCGGATCGATCTCGCCGCGGCGGATCTGCCCGGCAAGCTGGCCCTGGTGGCGACGGGGCATGCCATCGCGCTGGTGCCGGGGGTGCTGGCCCGTGCGCTGCGGGCGGATGTCGTCGCGGTGGCTCTGGTCGATCCTCCGACGCGGGGCATCCATGTGCTCACGCCGTGCCGTGATCCCCATCCTTGTGCGGGGGTCCTGTTCGACCGGCTGGTGGAGGCGTTCAGGGGCCGGGCGGACTCCGCACCGAGCCGGCGGCGCCCGCCCCCGGCTCGGTGCGGAGTACATGGCCCCGAGCACCCCCGTGGAAGAGGCGATCACCCGGGTCTGGGCCGAGGTCCTCGGCGTCGAGCGGGTCGGCGTCCACGACAACTTCTTCGAGCTCGGCGGCGACTCGATCCTCACGATCCAGGTGATCTCCCGCGTCAAGCGGTACGGGCTGCACCTCACGCCGCGCATGATCTTCCGGCACCAGACCGTCGCCGGGATCGCCCGGCACGCCGAAGAGGGCGCCGTGGTCTGGGCCGAGCAGGGGCCCGTGCAGGGAGAGGCGGCGCTGACGCCCATCCAGCACTGGTTCTTCGGCCTGGAACTGCCGAACAGGGCGCAGTTCAACCAGTCCCGGCTCCTGGAGACCGAGGGGCTCGACGCCGCGACCCTGGACGAAGCCCTCGCTCTGCTCGTGGCACACCACGACGCGCTGCGGCTCCGGTTCGAGCACGGCGCCGACGGCTGGCGCCAGACCCACACCGCCGATGAGCCGGCGCCGTGCACGGCGCACCACGACCTGTCCGCGCTGTCCGAGGCCGACGCGTGGGAGCGGGTCGAAGCCGCCGCCGACGAGGTGCAGCAGGGCATGGACCTCGCGTCGGGTCCACTGCTGCGCGCGGCCCTGTTCGACCTCGGTGCCGGGCGGGGCCAGCGACTGCTGCTCGCCGTCCACCACCTCGCGGTCGACGGCGTCTCCTGGCGGATCCTGCTGCAGGACCTCGCTGACACCTACCGCTCGCTGGCGGCGGGCGAGCGCCCCGTGCTGCCCCTGAAGACCACCTCGTACCAGGCGTGGTCCGCCCGGCTCCAGCACTACGGGAGCACGCCCGCGGCGACCGGCGAACTCGGCCACTGGACGCGGCCCCGCACCTCGTCGCCGATCCCGCGTGACCGGTCGGGAGAGAACACCAACGCCTCGTACGACGCGGTGACGGTCACCCTGGACGGCGAGGAGACCGCGGCCCTGCTGCGGGACGTGCCCCGCACCTTCGGCGCCCGGATCAACGACGTGCTGCTGACCGCCGTCGCCCAGGCCGTCAAGGCGTGGACCGGCGGATCGAGCGCTCTCGTCGCGCTGGAGGGGCACGGCCGCGAGGACCTGTTCGACGACGTCGACCTGTCCCGCACCTTGGGCTGGTTCACCAGCATCTTCCCCGTCGAACTGAGCCTCCCGGCGGGCAGCGGCCCGGCGGAATGCCTGGCGAGCGTCGGCGAGCAGCTGGCCGCGGTGCCGCACCACGGCGTCGGGTACGGAATCCTGCGCCACCTGGGGACGGAGGAGACCCGGCGGAGGCTGCGCGACGCGGCCCTGCCCGAGATCAGCTTCAACTACCTCGGCCAGTTCGACAGCGACGTCCCCGGCCTCGGCCGCCTGGCCGACGCCGCCGAGCCCCACGGCCGTTCCGTGGACCCGGACGGACGGCGCGCCCATCTGATCGACATCGCCGCGAGCGTCCGGGGCGATCGCATGTCGCTGAGCGTCTCGTACAGCACGAACATCCACGAGCGGCAGACCGCCGAGAAGCTCGTCGAGGGCGTGGCCGCCGCTCTCAGGTCCCTGATGCGGGCCCAGCGGGAGCAGGCCGCCGCCGGGGGCGCCGGCGACGCCGAGCCCATGGAGTGCGGGCTGAGCCCGATGCAGGCCGGCATGCTCTTCCAGTCGCTGGCCGAAACGGCCGACGGCACCGCCGATTCGGCCGAGGTCCGGCCCTACGTGGTGCAGTTCGTCGACGAGTTCACCGGGCCGCTCGACGTCGCGTGCTTCCGCCGCGGCTGGCAGGAGGTCGTGGACCGGCACACCATCCTGCGCAGCTCCTTCACCATGGACGGCGAGAGCGGCGCACGCCAGACGGTCCACGCGCGGGCCGAGATCCCCTTCGACGAGGTCGACTGGCGCGACACCGACGCCGACGCCCGACGCGAGCGCCTGGAGCGGCTGCTCGCCGACGACCGGAGCCGAGGCTTCGACCCGGCGCGGCCACCGTTGATGCGGTTCACCCTCGCGCGGACCGCCGCCGACCGGACCATCGTGATCTGGTCCTTCCACCACCTGCTGCTCGACGGCTGGAGCGCCCAGCTCGTCCAGCAGGAGTTCTACACGCGCTACCGGGCCGCACTCTCCGGGACCGTTCCCGCGCTGCCCGACCCCGTCCCGTACTCCCGCTACATCGAGTGGATCGAGGAGCGCTCGCGCTCCGAGGCCGAGGCGTTCTGGAACCGCGCCCTGGACGGCCTCACGGAGCCCACGGCGCTGGGCGTCGACCGCGAGACCGGCGAGTGCGGCTTCGGTGACGTGGAGTTCACGGTGGACGGCGAACTCTCCGTCCGCATGGGCGAGTTCGCCAAGTCCCACCGGATCACCGTCAATACGATCGTCCAAGGCATGTGGACGCTCCTGCTGTCCCGCTACAGCGGCAGCGAGGACGTCCTGTACGGCTCCACGGTCTCCGGCCGCCCCGCCGACCTGCCCGACGTCGAGTCGATGGTGGGCCTCTTCATCAACACCCTGCCCGTCCGTGCCGCCGCGCCCGACGAGGCGCGGGTCGTCGACTGGCTGCGGACCCTGCAGGAAGGGCACGTCGAGCTCCGCCAGTACGAGTACAGCTCCCTCGCCGACATCCAGCGGTGGAGCGCGATACCCGGCCCCGACGCCCTCTTCCGGTCGATCCTCGTCTTCGAGAACTACCCGAAGCTGCTGAGCGGCGACGACCTCCCGCAGGGGCTCAGCCGGCGTCGCCTGCAGTACGTCGAGCGGACCGGCTACCCCCTCGTCCTCGGTGCCGCCCACGAGGGCAACCGTCTCCATCTGCACCTCGTCCACGACCGCGGCATGATCGACGACGCCACGGCTCGGCGCATGGCGGGCCACCTGGAGCAGCTGCTCGCCGGCATCGTCGACGGCGACCCGGAGGGGACGGTCGGCTCCGTCGAACTGTTCACCGCGGCGGACCGCTCCCAGCTCGCCGCCTGGAACGGGCCGGAACTGCCCCATGCCGACGACGTGCCGGTCCACGCGCTCATCGAGCGCCAGGCGCGGGAGAGGCCCGACGCCGTCGCCGTCGAGTTCGGCGACGAGACCCTCACGTACCGCGCGCTCAACGAACGGGCCAACCGACTCGCCCACCATCTGCGGTCCTTGGGTATCCGGCCCGAGACGATGGTCGGCCTGTGCCTGGAGCGCGGCCTCGACATGATCGTCGCGCTGCTCGGCATCCTGAAGTCCGGTGGTGCCTTTGTGCCGCTGGACACGCAGTACCCGGCCGAGCGCCTCGCCTTCATGATCGAGGACACGGCCCTGCCGGTGGTGGTCACCCAGCAGCACCTGTCCGCCCGGCTGCCCGCTTCCGTGGACATCCTCTGCCTGGACCGCGAGGCCGACACGGCCCTGCTCGGCTCCGCCCCGGTGACCGATCCCGAGCCGCTCGCCGGGCCCGACGACCTCGCGTACGTGATCTACACGTCCGGCTCCACAGGCCGGCCGAAGGGCGTCATGATCGAGCACCGGTCGATGAGCGACCGGGTCCAGGAGATGCGCCGCCAGTACGGGCTCACCCCGGACGACGCGTATCTGCAGTTCTCCTCGGTGACCTTCGACGGATCCGTCGGCGAGATCTTCCCGACGCTGATCGCCGGCGCGCGCCTCGTCCCCAGGGGCGACGACTGGACCCCGGTCGAGGTCCTGGAGACCCTGCGGACCAAGGACATCACGGTCTGCCAGCTGCCGCCCTTCGTCTGGAACGAGCTGATCCCGCACCTGGACGAGGGCGCCCGCCCCGGGCCGCGGCTGCGCCTGATGAGCATGGGCGGCGAGCGGGTCCTCGCGACCTCGGTGGAGCGCTGGTTCCGGCGCACGTCCGTGCCGCTGTTCAACATCTACGGACCGACCGAGACCACCGTCAACATGACCACGTGCCTGCTCACCGGGCCCGAGGCCGTCGTACCGATCGGGACGCCGGTGGCCAACACCGACGTCCTGGTAGTCGACGGCACGGGCCGCCCCGCCCCCATCGGCGCCCCGGGCGAGCTCTGGATCGGCGGCAGGGGAGTCGCCCGCGGCTACCTCAACCGGCCCGAGCTGACCGCCGAGCGGTTCGTCCGCGACCCGAGGGCTGAAGGGGCAGCGGGGCGGATGTACCGCACAGGGGACCTGGTGCGCTGGCTGGCCGACGGGCGGATCGACTTCATCGGCCGCATCGACGACCAGGTCAAACTCCGCGGCTTCCGCATCGAGCTGGGCGAGATCGAGTCGACGCTCGGCGCCCACCCGGGGCTCACGGCGGCCGTGGTACTGCTCCGTGAGGATGAGCCGGGCACACGCCGCCTCGTCGCCTACTGCATCGCCGCGGACGGCGACCGCCCCGCGGTCTCCGACCTGCGCGAGTGGTGCGCGCGCGGGCTGCCCGACTTCATGATCCCCTCCGTGTTCACGTTTCTGGACGCGCTGCCCGTCACGGCCAACGGCAAGGGCGTGGACCGCAAGGCGCTCCCGGCCCCCGGCGAGGACCGGGCCGAGGTCGCCACACGGTACGTGGCGCCCGCGACGCCGACCGAGGAACTCCTGGCCGGCATCTGGCGCGAGGTCCTGAAGGTCGACCGGGTCGGCGCCGACGACAACTTCTTCGAACTCGGCGGCGACTCCTTCCTCGGCATGCAGGTCATCGCCCAGGCACGGCGGGGCGGCGTCAGGATCACGCCGAGGCTGCTCTTCCAGAACCCGACGATCACGGGCCTGGCGGCACGCGCGAGGACCAAGCATGCCGCGGCGTCGAGGACCGCACCCGACACGACCGGCGCGCCCGGCAAACCGGCCGCGGGGCAGCAGCCGTTCACGGCCGTCGGCGCCCTCACGGCGGACGGTGACACCCGCGTGTCCATCGTGGAGCTCAACCGCGGCACCGCGCCGAGGACGTTGTTCGCCTTCCACGAGGGCGGCGGCAACGTCAGCGGCTACGTCCACCTCGCCGAGGCGCTGGCACCGACGGTCCGCGTGGTCGGTATCGAGGCCCGCAGCGTGGCGTTCGACGCCCCGCCACAGACCGACGTGGCCGCGATGGCCCGTGGCTACTGGGAGGCCATCCGCACCCTGCAGCCCGAGGGCCCCTACCTGCTGGCGGGCTACTCCTTCGGCGGCGCCCTGGCCATCGAGGTGACCCGGCTGATCGAGGAGTCGGGCGGCAGCGTCGCCCTGCTCGTCGGCCTCGACTCCTGCCTGCCCGTCAGCGAATCGATGGAGCTGGTCGAGCGCGACCACACCGCCACCACCGATCTGCTCGCGCGCCTGACCGACGCGGCAGAGGGCGATCCGGAGCGGTCCGAGGCCGTCGCCGCGCTGATGCTGGAGCTCAATCTGCCCGCCGGCATGCTCGCCCTGCGCCGCGGCGAACTCCTCGACCACCTGCGGACGATGGAGGCGCACACCAGGGCGCTCCTGTCCTACCGGCCGACGACGGTCTCCTGCCCGGTACTGCTCTACCAGGCGGAGAGCTCCCCCTGGTCGCTGTCGATCGCCGACAGCTGGTCGCCGTTCGTCACCGAACTCGATGCGCGGCTCACACCGGGAGACCATCTCACGTTCCTGCGCGCATCCCATGTGGGCGTGATGGCCGACGAAATCGCCAAGGCGATCGAGCAGCGCACGGAAAGCGGCACTCGGTAGCGGTTCGTTCCGCAGGCTTCCCCGCAATGGCGTAGATCTCACCGCAATGACTTGGGCCCCTCCGCAGGGGCTCAGGCATCTCCGCACGGACAGGAGTTGATTCATGTCGTCCCACCCCCCTTCCTCAGGCGATGTACGCGCGCTGTACGAGGAATTCCCTTACCCGCTGCCGAATTCCGACACCGAGCCCATCTACGACGTGGCCATGGGCCTCGACCTGGTGCTCCCCTCCCTGGAAGACTGCCAGGTGATGGACGCGGGATGCGGTACGGGACACCGTCTCGTCGGTCTCGCCCTGCAGTACCCGGACACGGAATTCCTCGGTGTCGACTTCAGCGAGCATTCGCTTTCGGTCGCCCGGGAGTTGGCGAAGAATCACGACTGCGACAACGTGAGCTTCCGGCACGCCGAGATCGGCGGCGACCATCTTGGGCGCGATTTCGACCTGATCACGAGCACGGGGGTCATTCACCATCTGGCCGATCCCGCGGGCGGCGCGAAATGGTTGCAACAGCACCTGAAAGATGATGGAATAGCCTACACTTGGTACTATCATCCGTACGGTGAATTCGACCGTCTGCTGAGCCGCCGACTCGTCCATGTGCTCATGGACCACTCCGCCGAGGACATCTCGAAGACAGTCCTCGCGGACCTCGGACTCGCCCTCTCGGTCGAGCAGTACGGAACGCGCACCTCCTTCGCGGAGGTCTCGGCGCAGACCCAGCTCGCCGCCGACGCCGACGCCTACCTCCACCCGATCGTCAACGCCTACCTGTTCCAGGAAGCCGCGGACTTCTTCCGCGACGGCACGGAATGGACCGTCGTGCACGGCATCAACTGGGACGGCGGCTCCAGCCTCATCGACTCGGACCACTGGGCCGAGGGCGAGTTCGGCACGCTCGCGAGCAGCGATCTGTTCAAGAGCTCCCGGCTGCGCGAGGTCTTCGCCGGCATGAACCCCCGGGCTCGGCTCGACTGCGTCGAACTCCGGCTCCGCCCGACCGGATTCACCTTGCTCTCCGGCAACGAAGCCGGTCTCGACCGGTGCACGGAGCGGACCCGCGCCAACGTCCGCAACGCCAATCTTCTCGCATGAACGCCTGTTAGGGAGAAGCGACCATGATCACAGCTGGCCTGAAGCTCACCCACAGTGGCGGACTCGCCCTCTTGGAGGACGACAAGCTCCTCTTTCACATCGAGGTGCAGAAGCTGGCGAACAACGCCCGCTACAGTCCGGTCGCCGACCTCCGGCTGATCCCCGAGATCCTCGCCGAGCACGGCTTCAAGGTGTCCGACGTCGACCACTGGGCCCTCGACGGCTGGGACGGCGCGGACTACGGCCACCTCTCCGTCCTCGACCACGGCACGCCCCTGGAACTGAAGGTCGCGCCCTACCGCGAGAACGACACCATCAACAGCCTGGTCCGGCCCGGCGTCACCGGTGAACTCCCCATCGGCGGGACCACGGTGACGTACAACAGCTACGTCCATATGTCGAGCCACTTCGGGGCGGCCTACTGTTCCAGCCCCTTCGCCGCACGCGGCGAGGACTCCTTCGTCCTCGTCTGGGACGGCGGCTGCTTCCCGCGGCTGTACTTCGTGGACGCCGCGCGGGGCACCGTCGAGAACGGCGGCGAGGTCTTCCCGCTGATCGGCCACTCGTACGCCATGGCCGCGCAGTACTTCGGTCCCTGGGCGCGGAAGACGGGCGACCGGTCCCAGGTCGTCGACGACCTCTCCGTCGCCGGCAAGCTCATGGCGTACATCGCTCTCGGCAAGCCGCAGGACGCCGTGCAGGAAGCCATGCGCGACGCCTTCCACCGGAACTTCGAGGCGCCGACCGACGCCGTCGCCGAGTACCGCCGCGCCGTCATCGGCTGCGGCAGCAACGGCGAGCCCTCGCACCGCTACACGCACGCCTACCTCGGCGACGCGGCCGAGCGCATCGCCGCGCTCGGCGTCTCGGACGAGGACGTCCTCGCGAGCATGCACCAGTTCATGGAGGAGCTCCTCGTCGAGCGGGTCGTCGAGAAGATCACGCGCTGGAAGGGCGAGGGCCCCTGGAACCTCAGCTTCGCCGGCGGCTGTGCCCTCAACATCAAGTGGAACAGCGCCTTGCGCGCCCACTCGGTCTTCAACGACGTCTGGGTGCCGCCCTATCCGGACGACTCCGGATCCGCCATCGGCACCGCATGCGCCGAGTACGCGCGCGGCAACGGCGTCTCGGCCGTCCAGTGGCACCAGCGCCAGGGCCCCGCCCTGGTCCCGACCCCCCGCACCCCGGACGGCTGGACATCCAGGGAATGCGCCCCCGCGGAGGTCGCCCGCATCCTGCACGAGAGCGGCGAGCCGCTGGTCTTCCTGCGCGGCCGCGCGGAGCTGGGCCCGCGTGCGCTCGGCGCCCGCAGCATCATCGCCCCGGCGAACGATCCGGCGATGAAGGGCCTGCTCAACGACCTCAAGGACCGCGAGCACTACCGCCCGGTGGCCCCCATCTGCCTCACCGAGCACGCCCCTCAGATCTTCGACCCGGGCACCCCGGACCCGTACATGCTCTTCGACCACGACGTGCGCTCCGAGTGGTTGGACCGCGTGCCCGCCATCACCCACCTCGACGGCACCGCGCGCCTGCAGACCGTCAGCGAGGACGACGATCCCGTGCTCGCCGAAATCCTGTGCGCGTACCACGAGTTGAGCGGCATCCCGGTGCTGTGCAACACCAGCGCCAACCTCAACGGCCACGGCTTCTTCCCGGACGCGGCGTCCGCGATGAAGTGGGGCCGCACCCGGCACGTCTGGGCCGACGGGGTGCTCTACAGCAAGGCCTGATGGGAGCACCCGGCGGTGACCGGGCCCACCGGCCCGGTCACCGCGACCGCTCCGCAACGGAAAGACACCTTCGCACCGACCGGTTGTGCCCCGAAAGGAAGATGCCGCAGTGGATCGTCCGAACCACCCCAGAATTCACCACGTGGGCGTGCAGACCGCAGATCTGGACAACTGCCTCGGCTGGTACCTGGAGTTCTTCGACGCCGAGAAGAAGTGGGAACTCGACCGTTTCTCCGAACTCACCCTCAGCAGGCTGCCGGGCATCCGAAAGCTGATCGAGATCTCCTTCGGAGACATCCGGCTGCACCTCTTCGACCGCGCGGGCCACAACGGCAGGACGCCCGACGACGACGGCTTCCTCTTCCAGCACGTGTGCGTCCAGGTAGCCACGCCGCAGGAGCTCGTCGAGCGCCGCCGCCGGTGGATCGAGCTCTACGAATCGGGGCGCTACACCTTCGCCCGACCGGAGCTGCCGACCGAGATCGTCGTCGACGACGACGGCGTGCGCAGCCTCTACCTCTTCGACGTGAACGGCCTCGAGTACGAACTCAGCTACATACCGGACGGTCCCCGATGACAAGCCCGAGCGACGGAACCCTGGTCGCCGAACCACGTACCGATGCATGGGAGTTCGGGGACTTCGCCTACGGCCTCGAACCCCTGACGATGCCGCCGGTCGGCCACGCGGCCGTCTCCTCCGCCGTGGTCCCGAGCGCCCTGCCCCCCTGCAACCCCGACCTCGTCCTGTTCCGTCTGCGCCTCCTCGCCGAGGGCGGGACGTCGGACCTGCCCGACACCTCCACGGACCCCACCGACGACCAGCTGTTCTGGTTCCGATGGATCACGGGGCATCAGATCACCTTCCTGATCTGGCACTTGATGGGCGAGATCCTGGAGCGGAACACGGACCGGGAGATACCGGACCGCGCTTCGCTGGCCTGCCTCGAGACGTACGCGTACGGCTACTGCGCCATGCTGCTCTACACCGGATCCTGCCCGATCGACCTCTACCAGAGCCTGATCAGACCCCGCATGTACCTCCAGCACCGCAGCTTCAGCGGGACCTGGGCCTCGGACTTCGCCCCCGTGCGCGGCCTGTTCCGGGGCCGGGGCGTGGTCAGGGGAGACGCCCCGGAGGCCGCCGGGCTCGCCCGCGCCGTGGACGTCCACAAGACCATCCACGACGGCATCGCCGCACGCCTCGTGCCCGAGGGCCGGTCCCTGTTGCAGCAGACCATGAAGGAGACCGTCGTCCGGCCCTCGGAGCGCACGGCGATCCTGTACGACAACTTCTTCATGACCCTGCGCGCGCCCGTGGACGGCGAAGGCATCACCAGCCAGCTCCTGCGCAGACTGGACGCGGTGGCGTCGGACGTCGCGTCCCGGGGCCTCTACCCACTGGGACACGGTGGCGACGAACGGCCGGAGGAGCTGCGCAGCGCCGAAGTGGCCCACTGCGAGAACCGCATCGGGCGCATCCTGCACGAGGTCGGCGAGGCCGCCGCCACTCCCGCCAAGCCGCTCTCGTAGCCGTGCGCCGCCTCATACCCCTGTCCGGACCGCTGCTCAGGCTCGCGGTGGTGAACTTCCTGGCCAGCATCGGCTTCGGGATGTACGCCTCCGGCAACGCGATCTACTTCACCCGCTACGTCGGGCTCCCGGTGTCCCAGGTCGGCGTCGGCCTGACCGTCGCCGGCCTCATCTGGCTGCCCCTCTCCATCAACCTGGGACGGTTCGCCGACAAGGTCGGGGCGCGCCGGGCGACCGTCGTCATGGGTGTGGCGCAGGTCCTGCTGCTCGTCGCCGCGACCGCGGTCCACGGGCTCGCGGAGTTCGTCGTCGTGGTCTCCCTGCTCGGCGTCTTCGTCCAGGGAGGCTGGATCTGCCGCGAGGCGCTGGTCGCGGAGATGGTGGACAGCGAGGCCCGCGTGAGCGTCTCCGCGTACCTGCGCAGCGCGTTCAACGTGGGGATCATCCTCGGCGCGCTCGCCGCGGGGCTCGCCCTGACCCTGGACGACGCGCCCGCCTACCTCGGGCTCATCCTGGGCAGCGCCCTGGCCGAGGCGGCGGCGACCGTCCTGTGCCTGGGGCTGCCGAAGCGGGAGGCCGGGCCGGAGCGGCGGGCCGACGCCGTGCCGATCCGCCACGCCGTGCGCGATGTGCCGTACCTGACGCTGTCGGTCCTCTACGGCCTGCTCGCCGTCGGGGACATCGTGCTGCGCATCGGCATCCCGCTGTGGATCGTGACGCTCTCGGATCTGCCCCGGGGCCTCGGAGCCTGGCTCTACGGCCTCAACGCGGTCCTGGTCGTGGCCCTGCAGGTGCCGCTCAGCCGGGGCGCGGAGACCTTCGGCGGGGTGCGCAGGCTGCTGGTCCTCGCGAGCTTCGCCTCCACGGCGTCGTGCCTGGCCATCGCCATGAGCGCCGGAGTGCCCGCCCTGGTCGGCGTGGGGGCCCTGGTGGTCTCCGTGGCGCTCCTTTCGCTGAGCGAGGTGTGGAGTTCCGCGGCGGGCTGGAAACTCCGGTACGAGCTCGCGCCGGCCCGGGCCCAGGGCACCTGGGGCGGAGTCTTCGCGCTCGGCAGCTCGCTCAACCTCGTCCTCGGCCCCGCGGTGGTCACGCTCGTCGTCGAGCGGTACGAGGCGATGGGTTGGGCGGCGCTGGCCGCGGGGTTCCTCCTGGTGGCCGTGGCGGTCGTGCCCGCGATGGCGTGGGCACTGCGGACGAGGTCCGTGGGCCCGGCGGATGAGGTCGCGTCGCAAAAAGCCGTGACGCACGGGGCCGAATCGCGCGAGGCCGAGGTGAAAGAGGTCAAGACGAAAGAGGTCAAGTCGTGATGGATGCCAACAAACCCGAGGTCGTCGACGTGGCGGACGCCGTGCTCGCCGCAGCGCACCGCCACCCCGATCGGCCCGCGCTGGCCGCGGGGAGCGAGTCCTGGACGTACGCCGAACTGGCCCTCCACGCACGGCGCGTCGAGCAATGCCTGCGCGACCGCGGTGTCCGGGCCGGTGATGTGGTGGCCGTCCAGGGCCGCAGAAACCCACGGGTCGTGGCGGCGCTGCTGGGCGTCCTCCTGGCCGACGCCGCGTACCTCGCGCTCGGCGAGAACGTGCCCGCCGCCCGCCTGCGTCACATGCTCGCCGAGGCGGCGCCCCGCGCGGTGCTCGCCGAGGAGAGTGCGGACCAGGAGCTGTTCGGGCGCGGCGGACCCGGCGGCCCGGCCGTGGTGACGCACGGCGAGGCGCGCGGCCACGAGCCGGCTCCGGAGCGGAGCCACGAGTGGCACATCACCCCTGCCGAGCGCGGGAGCCTTCCCGCCTACCTCGTGTACACCTCCGGAACGACCGGCGTGCCCAAGGGAGTCGTCATCGCCAGACGCTCCCTGGCGGTTCACCGCAGAGCCGTCCACGCGCTCTTCGAACTGGCCCCGGAGGACCGGGTCCTGCAGGTGTCCTCGCTCGCGTTCGACGTCGCCGCCGAGGAGATCTGGCCGGCCCTCGCCGCCGGAGCCCTGGTCGACATCCTCCCCACGGGCCTCGGCGACGTGAGCTACGACCGGCTCGCCCGGATCGTCCATGAACGCGGCATCACGGTGTGCAACCTGCCCGCCTCGTACTTCAGCGGCTGGGCGGCCCACCTCGACGAGAGCGACACGGCCCTGCCCACGCTGCGTTTGGTCGTCACGGGCAGCGAGGAGCTGCCGGTGGAGGCGGCCCGCGGCTGGTGCTCCGCGGGGCGCCCCCGCCTCGTGCACGCCTACGGGGTCTCCGAGGCCACGATAACCTCGGTGGCCTGCGAGGTGACCCCGGACCTGACGGCGGGGGAGCGGGTCCCCATCGGCGCACCGCTGCCCGGCGTGCGCACAGCGGTCGTCGACGAGCGGGACACCCCCGTACTCGTGGGCGCCGAGGGGCAGTTGCTCATCGGTGGACCCGGCGTCGCCCTCGGCTACCTCGGCACGGATCCGCTCCCCGAGGACCGCTTCCTCCAGGGGACGCTCGCCGGAGCCGGGCAGGGCCCCTGGTACCGGACCGGGGACCGGGTGCGTGAGGAACACGGTCTGCTCCACTTCCTGGGACGCGTCGACGACCAGCTCAAGGTCAACGGCGTACGCGTCGAACCCGGCGAGATCGCCGCGGTGCTGGCCGCGCAGCCCGCGGTGACGGACGCCAAGGTGTTCCGGATCGGTGAGACCCTCGTGGGCTGCGTGTGCACCCCGCATCCCGTCGACCGGGCGTACCGGGAGGCGGTGACCGGCCGGCTGCGCGCCGTGCTCCCCCCGGCCATGGTCCCCGCCGAGATCCTCGGCTGGGACGCCTTCCCCCTCACCGAGGGCGGCAAGGTCGACGTGCGGGCCCTGCGGGCGGCGGCCACGGCCCGCCTGGACGGCGGCACCGCGCCCGCGGGCGCCCCTGACGTGCGGACCGTCCTGCGGCGGCTGTGGCAGGACGTGCTCGGAGTGCCCGAAGTCGGCGCCGACTCCGACTTCTTCGCGCTCGGCGGCGGATCCCTCTCGGCGGCCCGGCTCTCCAGCGCCCTGCTCAGGGAGACCGGCGTCGCCGTCAAGCTCAGGACGGTCTTCGCCCACCCGCGCTTCGACGACTACCTCCAGCAGGTCGAGCTCGCCTCTGACCAGCAGGCCTGAACAGATCGGACCACAGTGACCAGCCAGCAACTCGAGCAGCGGGCGGCGGAAATGCCGCACGCCAGCCACCCGATGTCGTTC
Organism: Streptomyces sp. sk2.1; assembly: GCF_008120935.1. Taxonomy (GTDB): domain Bacteria; phylum Actinomycetota; class Actinomycetes; order Streptomycetales; family Streptomycetaceae; genus Streptomyces. Next base: position 79,704 of record NZ_RDBO01000005.1, on the reverse strand, counting down.
GAGCAGGAGTCGATCTGGCTCAACGACCAGTTCCAGAACGGCCGTTCGCGGTACGTGGAGTCATGGGCCCACCGCATCGGCGGCCGCCTCGACGTGCCCGCCGTCGAGGCCGCGCTCTCCGAGATCGTCCGGCGCCACGAGGCGCTGCGCACCCGCCTCCACCTGGCCGGGGAGCGGCCCGTGCAGACCGTGCTGCCCGCGGGGCCGGTCACGGTCACCAGGCGTTCGGTGCCCGCCGACCAGCTGACCGAGGCCCTGCGCGAGGCGCTGGCCGCGCCGCTCCCGCTCGATGCCCCGCCGCTGCTCAGGGCGTACCTCTTCGAACAGGCCCGCGGTGTGGACGGCGACGCGGTGCTCCTCGTCGCCCTGCACCACGCCGCGATGGACGGCACCAGCCTTCATCTGCTCGACGCCGAGTTCAGCGCCTGCTACCGGGCCGCCCTCGCAGGCACCGGACACGGGCTGCCCGAACTGCCGCAGCAGATCGGCGGATACGCGGAGCGCCGCCGTCGCTCGGCACGGCTGACGGACGCCGCGCACCTGGCGTACTGGCGGACCGCGCTGCGCGACGCCCCCGACGAGACGGCCTTCCCCACCGACCGTCCACGGGCCGCGGTGATGAGCCACCGCGGCGGACAGGTCGAGTTCACCCTCGACGCGACGGTGACCCGTGGCATCGGCGCACTCGCGGAGCACCGCCGCAGTTCGCCGTACGTGGTGCTGCTCGCCGCCCTGACGGCGCTCACGCACCGGTTGAGCGGGCAGCTCGACCTGGTCATCGGGACGCCGGTCTCGCTGCGGGACGAGCCCGCGGTCGACTCGATGATCGCTTGCCTGGCCGAAGTTCTGCCGGTACGTCAGAAGGTCGTACCCGCCAAATCGTTCGCGGCCTTGGTGTCCGCGACCCAGGACGTCGTCCTGGACACGGTCGAGCACCGGGAGGTCTCCTTCAGCCGGCTCGTGGGCGAGCTGGGGGTGGAGCGCACACTCAGCAGGTTCCCGCTCTTCCAGATCGTCTTCACCGCCGACTCCCAGGAGGCCGCGGGGCTGAACCTGCCCGGCGCGAGCACCGAGCGGCTGGCGCTCCACAACGGCACGGCGAAGTACGACGTCTTCCTGAGCGTGGTGCCCGAGGGCGACGGGTTGCGCGGCTTCCTGGAGTACTCGACCGACCTGTTCGACCGGCGCACCGCGGAACTCCTCGCGGAGCGCTACCGGATGGTGGTCGCGGACGCGGTGGCCCGCCCCGAGACCGCCCTTGCGGACCTGCGGATCCTGTCCGACGCCGAGGAGCGGCTCATCCGCGGCTGCTGGACCTCGGGCCCGGACCGGCCGGGTCAGGATGCCCCCATGCTCCTGGCGCACACGGTCTTCGCCGACCGCGCGCGCCGGACCCCGGACGCCCCCGCCGTGGTGCGCGGCGAGGACACCTTGTCCTACCGGGATCTCGACGCGTCGGCCGACGCCGTCGCGGCGCTGCTCGTCGAGCGGGGGCACGCGGGCCGTCGGGTGGCCGTCTGCGTGGAACGCACCTTCGACCTGCCGGTCGCGGTCCTCGCGGTGCTCAAGGCGGCGGGCGCCTGCGTGCCGCTGGACGCCGGATACCCGGCCGAACGCATCGCGTACATGCTCCGGGACAGCGGCGCCACGGCGCTGGTGACGCGGCGCTCCGTGGCCGCCGGGCTGACGCTGCCCGACGACCTCCCCGTGATCTTCCTGGACGACGTCCCGCCGCACCGGACCGCCGCGGGCGAAGAGGCGAAGGCCCCGTCCAGGCTGCCGGCCGCCGGTGACGACGACATCGCGTACGTGCTCTACACCTCCGGATCCACCGGCCGTCCCAAGGGCGTGGCCATGCCGCACCGTTCGCTGGCGGGCCTCGTCGACTGGCAGCACCGCCGCTCCGACTCCCGTCCGGGCGCCCGCACCCTGCAGTTCGCCCCACTCAGCTTCGACGTCGCCTTCCAGGAGCTCTTCGCCACCTGGGCCTCGGGGGGCGCCGTCGTCCTGATCGACGACGCCGTGCGCACCGACCCCGAGCGGTTGTGCGACGTGCTGAGCGAGCACCGCGTCGAGCGGCTCTTCCTGCCGTACGTCGCCCTCCAGCAGCTCGCTCGCTACGCGTGCGCCGCACGGCGCCGGTGCCCCTCGCTCAGGGAAGTGGTGACCGCCGGGGAACAGCTCTTCGTCACGCCCGCGATCCGAAGGTTCTTCACCGACCTCACCCACGCGTCGCTGGAGAACCAGTACGGCCCGACGGAGACGCACGTGGTCACCGCCGAGCGCCTCGCGGGACCGCCCGCGTCCTGGCCCGAGCGCCCCTCCATCGGCCGTCCCGTCCCGGGCGCCCGCGTCTACGTGCTGGACGGCGCCCTGCGGCCGTGCCCGGTCGGCACCACCGGCGAACTCCACATCGGCGGCCGGGCCCCCGCACAGGGCTACCTCGGTCTTCCGGAACTCACCGCCGAGCGGTTCCTGCGCGACCCCCATGCTCCGGCGCCGGGCCGCGTGTACCGCACCGGCGACCTGGCAAGGCTGCTGCCCGACGGCCGCATCGAGCTCCTCGGCCGCACCGACGACCAGGTCAAGATCCGTGGCCATCGGGTGGAGACGGGCGAGGTCGAGTCCGCCGTCAAGGCCGTTCCCGGAGTGGCCGACGCCGTGGTGGTCACCACCGACGGGGCACCGGGGGACGGCAAGCGCCTCGTCGCGGGCTACCTCCCCGCCGCCGAGGACGGCATCACGCCCGAGGCCCTGCGGTCCGCCCTCCTCGACCGCCTGCCCTCCTTCATGGTGCCGACCACCTGTGTGCCGCTGACCTCCTTCCCGTTGACGCCCAGCGGCAAGGTGGACAGGGCGGCACTCGCACTCGACCGCGCCGGTGCACAGGCGACGCACCCGCCGGGCGAGCCCGCGCGCACGCCCACCGAGAAGCGGGTCACCGAACTGTGCGCCGAGGTCCTCGGAGTCGGCGCCCTCGGCGTCGAGGACGACTTCTTCGCGCGGGGAGGGGACTCCCTGCGCGCCGTGCGGCTCGCCCTCGCCCTGCGTGAGGAGTTCGGCGTCGCGGTCCCGATGAACTGCGTGTTCACCGCGCCCACGCCCGCGGCTCTGGCTCGGCTCGTGGACCGGCTCGGGCAGCGGCCGGACGCCCCGGACCCGACGGCCGACCTGGTCCTGCCGCCGGACATCGTGCCCGCGCCGCAGGTACTCACCGTCGTCACCAACCCCAAGGAGGTGCTGCTCACCGGCGCCACCGGCTTCCTCGGCGCCTTCCTCCTGCGTGAACTCCTCATCCGTACGTCCGCCAGGGTGCACTGTCTCGTGCGCGGTACTGACCAGGCGCACGCGGCCGCACGGCTGCGCGCGGTCCAGGAGGCGTACGGCATCGTGAACGAGGAGGCACAGGGGCGGATCGTCGTCCACGCCGGCGACCTCGCGCTGCCCCGGCTCGGCCTCTCCGAGGAGGTCTTCGACCGGCTCGCGCGCACCGTGGACGTCGTCCACCACGCGGGAGCCAGCGTCAACCTCGCCCAGGCGTACGCCCAGTCGCGGCCCGCGAACGTCTGCGGCACCGTCGAGGTGCTGCGGCTCGCCGCGGCCCACCGCACGGTCCCCGTCCATCACATCTCGACGGTCGGGGTGTTCGCGGGACCGGCGCTCACCGCCCGCCGGCTCAGGCCCGACGAACCCCTCACCCCGGTCGAGGCGCTCGTGCACGGCTACACCCAGAGCAAGTGGGTGGCCGAGCGACTGGTCGAGACCGCGAGGGAGCGCGGCCTGCCGGTGTCCGTGTACCGGCCGACCCGCATCGCGGGGGACTCCACCACCGGCGCCTGCCAGAGCGCGGACTTCCTGTGGCTGCTCCTCAAGGGCTGCGCGCAGGCGGGCCTCGCCCCGCGCCTCGACGACGTCGCCTTCGACCTGGTCCCGGTGGACCACGTCAGCCGCGCCGTCGTCGCCCTCGCGAGCAACCCCGAGGCGGCGGGCAGGAACTTCCACCTCGCCGGTGAGCGGCTCATGCCGTTCGGCCGTGCCGTCGCGTGCGTGCGACGCGAGCTGGGCCTCTCCATCACGGACGTCCCCGTACGGGAGTGGCTGCGTGCCATCGAGACCCTGCCCGACAACGCCGCCTTTCCGCTGCTCGGCGTCATGGGCGACGGCCGCGACGACGACCCCGAGGGCAGCGTTCGCTTCGACGCGGCCGACACACGTCGGCTGCTGCAGGGCACGGGCATCACCTGCCCGGACATCGACGCGAAGGTCTTCATGGGCTACGTGCGGTACTTCGCCGATTCCGGGTTCCTGCCGACGTCCATCGACGAGGGGAGCCGGTGATGAGCACTTCGGCACCGGGCCCGGACGCACCGCGGATCCTGCTCCTCGGCGGGACCGCGGAGAGCGCGCGGAAGGCGGCGGAGTGCGGCCTCTCCGTGGTGAACGTCGACAAGCCCGCCCTCTTCGAACCGGCCGCCAAGGAGCACTGCGCGCAGACCCATCTGATCGACTACCAGGACATCGGCCTGGTCACCGCGCTGGCCGGGGCGCTGCACCAACACGCCCCGTTCACCCGGGTCCTGAGCCAGACCGAGGCGGGTCCCCTGGTCGCGGGGCACCTCACCACGGCCCTGGGCCTCGCGGGCAACGGCATCGACGTGACCCGCGTGCTCCACGACAAACTCGCCCTGCGCGGCCTCCTGAACACCCGGGGCCTGGGCCGGGTCGCCGTGCGGCGCGGGACCACCTTCGAAGCGCTGCGGGACTTCGTCGCCCACCACGGCGGGGCGGTGGTGAAGCCGACAATGGGGTCGGGCAGCCTCGCGGTGCGCAAGGTCCGCTCGCCCGGCGAGGCGGCCGAGGCCTGGGACTGGCTGGCCTCCTTCGGCGTACGCGACTTCATGGTCGAGGAACTCCTGGTCGGTCCCGAACTCAGCGTGGAGAGCTTCTCCGTGGCGGGTCGGCACTCCGTCCTCGCGATCACCGGCAAGGACAACGGCGACGGCGTGGTCGCGCTGGGCCACGTGGTCCCGGCGGAGCTGAGCCAGGACGATGCCTCCGCGGTCGCCGCGCTCACCTGCCGGATGCTGGACGCCGTCGGCCTGGTCGAGGGCCCCGCGCACACGGAGGTCATCCTCACCGCCGACGGGCCGCGCGTGGTGGAGTCCCACAACCGCTGTGCGGGGGGGCACATCAACGAACTCGTGGCCATGGTGTACGGCGTCGACCTGGAGCGGCTCACGTACCGACTCGCCCTGCCCGCCCCGGTCACCGTCCCGGAACCGGCCGCCGACGGCGCCGCCGCGGTGCGCTTCCTCACACCGCCCGCCGGGCGAGTGGAGTCGGTCGAGGGCGTCGACGAGGCCCGCGCGGCCGATGGTGTGGTGCGCGTCGAGGTCAAGGCCGAGCCGGGCCAGGACGTCCGCCCGCTGCACTGGTCGGAGGACCGGTCCGGGGTGGTCGTGGTGCGCGCGGAGAACAGCGCGGCCGCCGCGCGCGGGGCCCGGCGGGTCGCCGAGTCGATCAAGATCCTTACCAAACCGTCCGAGCAGGAGCCCCCGACGACGATGGGCGAACTGCTCGCCGCCGCGGACGAGGTGCTCGATCCGTTCGCCCGGGGCCAGTAGGCCCGAGATCCCTACGCCCACGGTCAGTTCGCCCAACAGGAAGGTCCCCACGCATGCGCGCCACCGTCATCCACGCCTCCCACGACGTACGGGTGGAGGAGGTGCCGGACCCGGTGATCCGCCGGCCCACCGACGCCGTGGTGCGGGTCGTGCTCTCCTGCGTCTGCGGCACCGACCTGTGGGCGTACCGGGGCGTGGCCGACTTCGAGCCGGGCCAGCGCATCGGCCACGAGTTCGTCGGCGTCGTCGAGGACATCGGCGCCGACGTCGTGCGCTGCGCCGTCGGCGACCTGGTCGTCGTGCCGTTCGTCTGGTCGGACGGCGAGTGCGGCTACTGCGCCGAGGGGCTGACCACGTCGTGCGAACGGGGAGGCTTCTGGGGCACGCAGGGGTCGGACGGCGGCCAGGGCGAGGCGGTCCGGGTGCCGTACGCCGACGGCACCCTCGTACGCCTCCCGAACGAGGCGGCGTCCGACCGGCGGCTGCTCACCGCGCTCCTGACGCTGTCGGACGTGTTGGGGACCGGCCACCACGGCGCGGTCGGCGCGGGCGCGGGGCCCGGCGCGACGGTGGCCGTCGTCGGTGACGGCGCTGTCGGACTCTGCGGTGTGCTGGCCGCCAGGCGTCTGGGCGCCGAACGGATCATCGCGCTCGGTAGGCATCCCGCCCGTACGGACATCGCGCGGTCCTTCGGCGCGACCGATGTCGTCCCCGAGCGCGGGGAGGAGGCGGTCGAGGCCGTGCGCGAACTGACCCGCGGCCGGGGCGTGCCCGCGGTCATCGAGGCCGTGGGGACCGCACAGTCCCTGCGGACGGCGGTGCAGATCACCAGGGACGGCGGCTCGATCGGCTGCGTCGGCGTGCCGCACGGCAGCGAAACGGGCCTGGACCTCAGCGACGTCTTCGAGCGGAACGTCGCGCTGCGCGGCGGCGTCGCGCCCGTACGGACCTACATTCCGCAGCTGCTGCCGGACGTGCTGGACGGGGTGATCGACCCGTCGCCGGTGTTCGACCTGACGGTCGGACTCGAGGGAGTGCCGGGCGGCTACAAGGCCATGGACGAGAGAACGGCCTTGAAGGTGCTGGTCAGTTACTGAACGTCCGCTTGAATTCCCACTGTGACAACCGGAATTGAACTGTACTCACCAACCGAATGGATTGACCGTGGCTAAGTGGCCCGACAGTGTTGTCTCATGCGTCGACATGAACGGTGACGAGCTGGCCGACGACGTACTGAGGTACGCGTTCCGCCAACTGCTCGGCAACAACGGATACGTACACGTCGTCGACGTCCCCGAGTCCTTCGACCACGTCGGCTTCCTCAAGGAGCTGGGAGAGTTCCAGCCCACGCCCACCGGCACCCTCGTCGGGGACGTGAAGCCCGAGCGCGGCATGGACGACGTCAACCACGGCCAGAACCGCGGGGGGTTGCAGCCCCATACGGAGGGATATGAGTTCCGCGGCACGCCGCCGCGGTATCTCGCGCTGTGGTGCGTCAAGCCGGCCGAGGGGCGCGGCGGCGAGACCACGATGCTCGACGGGAACCGCGTGCTCGCGGAGTTCGACGCGAGCGAGCGGCAGCACTTCCTCGACACCGTGTACCGGTGGAAGTCCACGGAGGGCCTCGCCCGCCGCGGCGTGGTGCCCACCGCGGAGCACCCGGTCCTGGAGGAGCGCGACGGCGAGCTGATCCTCCGGTACTCGACCAGCTACCTGGAGATACCCGAGGGCGACGAGCTGGCACGACGTCTCATCGACCGCGGCGGCGCCCTTTACGAGGAGAACCACATCGCCATCCGCTACGAGAAGAGGGACCTCGTGGTCTGGGACAACTGGCGGATGCTGCACTCCCGCAATGCCTTCGAGGACCCACAGCGGCACCTCAAGCGCGTCCAGATCGCAGGCTGACCCCGAAAGGCAGGCACCACCATGAACGGCGCTCGAGCAGTGCTCAACACCCTTGTGCACGGCGGGATCGACATCTGTTTCACCAATCCGGGCACCTCCGAGATGCACCTCGTCGCAGGCATGGTCTCGACGCCGGAGATCCGCGGCGTCCTCTGTCTGTTCGAGGGGGTGGCGACGGGCGCCGCCGACGGGTACGGCCGGATGGCGGGCAGGCCCGCCTCGACACTGCTGCACCTGGGGCCCGGCCTCGGCAACGGTCTCGCGAACCTGCACAACGCCCGCCGCGCCGGTACGCCGCTGATCAACCTGGTGGGCGACCACGCGACGTACCACAAACCGTTCGACGCGCCCCTGGACTCCGACATCGAGAGCATGGCCGGGACGGTGTCGGCGTGGGTGCGCAGGACCGAGCGTTCCGCCGACGCGGGGCAGGACGCCGCCGACGCCATCCGGGCCGCGCGGACTCCGGTCGGCCACCTCCCGGGCGGCGTCGCCACGCTCGTCCTGCCGTCGGACGTCTGCTGGTCCGACGGCGGAATCCCCGTGCCCGTACCCGCCGCGCAGGCCCCGTCGTTCGACGAGGTCGCGGTGGAGCGGATCGCCAAGACCCTGCGCGAGAACGAGGAGTGCCTCCTGCTCGTCGGGGGCGGCAACATGCGGCGCGCGGGCCTGGCGGCGGCGAGCCGCATCGCCGCGGCGACCGGGGCCGACGTCCTGGCCGAGAAGTCCCCGGCACGGCACGAGCGAGGGGCGGGCCTCCCGCGCTTCGACCGGCTGCCCTACCCCAGGGACCTGGCGGCACGACGCCTCGCCGGAGCACGGCATCTCGTCCTGGCCGGCACGCGCGAGCCCGTCTCGTTCTTCGCCTACCCGGGCAAGCCGAGCACCCTGATCCCGGCCGGGTGCGACGTGCACGACCTCGGCGCCGCACCCGGAGCCCTCGAATACCTGGCCGACCTGGTGGCACCCGGCACCGCGCCACTCGTCACCGACACGGACAGGCCGGGGCTGCCGGGCGGGGAGCTGACGGCCCGGAAGGCCGCGGCCGTCATCGGCGCGCTGCTGCCGGAAGGGGCCGTCGTCGTCGATGAGGCCATGACGTCCGACCAGTGGCTGCCGGGCGCCACCGCCGGCGCGCCCGTGCACGACTGGCTCAACATCACCGGCGGTTCGATCGGCATGGGAATGCCGGTCGCCACGGGCGCGGCCGTCGCCTGCCCGGACCGTCCCGTCCTCAATCTGGAGGCGGACGGCAGCGCGATGTACACCCTCCAGTCGCTGTGGACGCAGGCGCGCGAGGGCCTCGATGTGACCACGGTCGTCTTCAACAACGCCTCGTACGCGATCCTCGACTCCGAGCTGCGGCGGGTCGGGGCGTTCGAGGGCGAGGAGGTGCGGCGCAGCCGGTCGTTCATCGACATCCCGGGGCTCGACTTCGTGGCGATGGCGAACGGCATGGGAGTCCCGGCGACGCGGGCCCGCACGGCCGAGGAGTTCACCCGTCAGCTGCGCGCGGCTGTCGCGGAACCGGGCCCGCACCTCATCGACGCGGTGGTGCCGCCCGTGACGGGCGGTTCCTGATCTCCCCGACCGCCCCGACCACTGCCACCCCCAAAAGGAAGGAAGAACGGTGCCCACTCCCGTGTTCCGGCAGGTCTCCCTCCTGCCCGGCGTATGGCCGTCCCCAGGCCTCCTCGACGCCCTGCGCCCGCTGAGCGAGAGGCCGCCGCTGCACCTGACCCAGTGGCCGTCACCGGACTCGGACACGGGTGAGTCCTTCGCGCGGACGGACGCCCTGCTGGCAGGCTGGAAGGACCGTCTCGACGCCGGGCACCTGAGCCAACTGCCCGCCCTTCGGTACGTGGGTCTGCGTGCCACGTCCACCGATCGCGTCGACCTGGACCACGCGCGGCGCGAGGGCATCACCGTGTCGCCCATCTACGGCTACGGCGACATCGGCACGGTCGAGTTCGTGATCGAGCAGCTCCTCGCCCACGTGCGGCACAGCGGGCAGGCGCCGGGGGAGCTGGCGGGGCGGCGCCTGGGGCTCATCGGCTACGGCCCCGTGGCCCGGCGCGTTGCCTCGGTCGCCGCCGCGCTGGGCATGCGGGTCCTCTTCCACACGCCGACTCCCCGCTCCACGGCGGAGGGCGATGCGCGCTGGGCCCCGCTGGCCGAGGTGCTCGGCTCCGCGGACTGCCTGTCCTTCCACTCACCGGCCTACCGGCACGTCGTCACGCTCCAGGACCTGCGCCTGATCCCCGGGGACGCCTTCGTCGTCGTGACGACACTGGGCCTGCCCATGGCCGAGAGCGACCTGCGCACCTGGCAGTCGGGCCGTGCGGGCCGCGTGGCCCTGGACTCGTGTGCGGCTCACGCCGTCGGCGACCCCGTGCGCCGGGTCCCGGGCATCGACGTGCACGATCTCTACGCGGCACGGACCACCGAGTCGGTGAAGCGGGCGGAAACCCAACTGGTCGAGAACCTCATGGCAGCGCTCCGCCCGTGAGACGGACCGCACCGGGCAACACCATGAGCTGTCTCAGCATGCCGGGACAGCCACGAGGGAGCCCTCGCCCGAGGCCGGCCACCGGCTGGTCCGGGACAGGCCCACCGGCATCCCGGCCGGGATGCCGGTGGCCTCGCCGAGTGCGAGGCACTTCTTCGTTGCGGGGACGCCCACGACCGGACATCAGACGGTTTCCCACCCATGAGCAGACCAACGGCCGACCTGCCCGACCGCCACCGCAAAAACCGTTGCAGTACCAGGGCGCGGGCGAAAGACGTGGCCCCGCCCGGCCATTACTTCCGACGTAATCGACCGCACTCCCCCGCCGCGGCAGTGTGGTGCACGTCGACGAGATGCCCGACGAGGATTCCGGCACCCAGGACCGAGGAGCGACCATGACCGTCAAGTCAGCCGAGAACAACGCGAGTTCCGTAGCCGACACCACCCGCCGCGTCGTCCAGGAGTTCCTCGCCGCCCGGATCGCCGGGGACACCGGGCGGATCGTCGCGCTCTTCGCCGACGACGTCGACTGGATGCTCGCCGAGAACCCCGTGGTCCCGTGGATCAGGCCGCGCTCCACCGGGGCCGAATGCGCCGCCCAGGCCGGGGAATTGGCCGAGCACACGGTGGCCGAGGACGCGCGGGCCTCCGTCGACACGTTCCTCGTCGACGGCACCGACGCCGTCCTGATGGGGCACCTCTCGGGGACCGTGCGCGCGACGGGGAAGTCCTTCGAGGGCCCCTTCGCGCTGCGCCTCACCGTCGAGGAGGGCCGGATCACCCGGCACCACCTCTACGAGAACAGCATGTCGATCGCCGAGGCGTGCACCCCTTCCTGACCCCGGCGCCCCGCCCCGGAGCCCTGTCCCCACGAACAAGCGGCATGATCACCCAAGCGAGTAGACACTGTCTACCAATTGTTGGTAGACAGTGTCCATGGCTGATGAGAACTCCCTCCGCGAGCGGTTGATCGATGCCGGGGTGGACCTCGTGCTCAACGAGGGCTCCGCGTCCGTGGGCCTGAGGGAAACGGCCCGTCGGGCCGGGGTGTCGCACGGGGCGCCGCGTCGCTACTTCCCCACGCACCACGCGCTGCTCTCGGCTGTCGCCCGTCGCGGCTTCCAGGACCTCGGAGCCCGGTTCGAGGCCGCGGTCGCCGACGCGGCCACACCGCGCGGCCGGTTGGAGGCCGTCGCGCGCGTGTACGTCGGGTACGCGCTGGAACGGCGCGGCATGTTCGAGCTGATGTTCCGGCACGACCTGCTCGACAGCACTGCGCAGGCGTCGGACGGGCCCCGGCTGCGCGAGTCGACCCTCCCGCTGTTCGAGCACATCACCGAACTCGTCGCCCGGTGCCGATCGGAGCAGGACGCCGCGCGACGCACCGACGGGCCGGATCGGGCCGGACCGCCGCCCGCCGTGGTCGCCGCCGCCCTGTGGTCGAACCTGCACGGCGTCGCCCAGCTGTGGTCCTGGGGCAGCCTGCAACTCGCCCTCGGAGCCCAACCGTTGAACGGTGAACCCGAAGACGACGGACGCGACCGGATCGTCGCGGCGGTTCTGGACGCCCATCTCGGCCCGGTGGCCCCGTGACCTCCCCCGTACAGCGGCGGCTCGCACTCCTGGTCTGCGTGGCAGGGGCGATGATCGTCGCGCTGGACGGCACCGTCCTGCTCGTGGCGCAGCCCGGCCTGCAGCGTGACCTCGGCGCGAGCACGGCGCAGGTCCAGTGGACGAGCACCGGTTACCTGGTCGCGGTGGCCGCGTTGCTCGTCATCGCCGGGCGCCTCGGGGACCGGTACGGGCATCCGCGCCTGCTGCTCGTCGGCGTCCTCGGCTTCGGGGCCGCCTCGGCCGGGATCGCGCTCGCGCCGTCCATCGGCTGGGTGGTGGCCCTGCGCGCGGTGCAGGGCGGGTTCGGCGCGCTCCTGCAGCCCGCGACGCTCGCGCTGCTGCGGCTGACACATCCCGCGGACCGGCTCGGCACGCCCATCGCCGTCCGCACCGGTGCGATCGCGGTGGCGGCGGGGTCCGGTCCGATCCTCGGCGGTGTGCTCGTGGCGCATCTGGGCTGGCGCGCGGTGTTCTGGATCAACGTGCCCGTCGCGTTGGTCATCGCGGCCCTCGTCCTCGCCGTGCGGGCGCCGGCACCCGGGCGTGCGTACTCCTCCCGGCTCGGCCTCACCGGTGCGGGCCTGCTCGCGATCGCACTCGCGCTCCTGGTCCACGTCCTGGCCGAGGTGCCCGCGCGGGGGTGGACCGCCGCACCGACACTGCTCGAACTCCTCGCCGTCGCGGGCGTCGCAGCGGCGCTCGCCCGGCACGAACGCCGCACCACGCACCCGATCGTTCCACCGGCCGTGGCGCGGTCCGCACCGGTGACGGCGTCGATGGCGATCCTGCTGGTCATCGGCGCCGGTCTGTTCGGGGCGCTGTTCAAAGCCACGTTCTACCTCCAGGACACCCTTCGCCTCGACCCGCTCGCCACCGGTCTGCGCGTTCTTCCGCTGACCGCGCTCATGGTCCTCGGCGCACCGGCCGCGGGCGCCGCACTGCGCCGGTACGGTGCGCGCAGCACCGCGATCGTCGGCACGGCCCTCGTCGCGGCCGGCATCGCGTGGCTGTCCCGGCTCGGCCCGACCAGTCCGTGGACGGCGATGACCCCGGCCTTCGCCGTCATCGGCGCCGGGTTCGCCGCGGTGATGGTCACCGCCACCGGGACCGTCGTCGGCGACGCGCCGCCCGGGTACGCCGGGGTCGTCGGTGGACTCAAACAGACCGCCATGAACATCGGGCCGACCCTCGGCATCGCCGTCGCGGCCGGCGCGACCGGGTCCGCCGTTTCGACGATGGGTCCCGCCCTGCTGGTCCTGGCCGCACTCGCCGCGCTCGGCCTGCTGCCCGCGTCGCGGCTGCCCCGGCGCCCGGCCGATCACGGGGGACACGAATCGGGCTCCGCGCGCCCGGCGCAGGCACCGGCACCACAGGCGGCGCCTGCTCGACGCACGGACGGCTGGGCGGCCGCCGCCCCCACCCGGGCCGATCGCCGGTGAGTCCGGTCACCGGCAGCCGGTGGCGTCGGTCACCGGTAGCCGGTGGCGTCGGCCGGTGCACCCGCGGCCTCGACCTCGGCCAGGTAGCGCCAGCAGTCCGGACGGGAGCCGTCGAGATCGGTGAAGCCGTACTCCTGGGCGAGCCCGCCGCTGGACAGCGACCGGCCGTTCCAGCGCGTGGCGTCGGGGTCACCGGCCAGCGCGGCGACGGCCCGTCCGACGTACGCGGGACTCTCCGAGATGCAGAAGTGCGGCACCGTGGCCACTGCGTCACGCCAGTTGTCCTCGGTGACGCCGAACGCGTCGAGCATCATCTCCGAGCGCAGCCAGCCCGGGGTGAGGGCAACCGCCGTACCGCCGTGCGGTTCCAGTTCGTGCCCGAGGACGAACGCCATGCGCAGCACACTGTTCTTGACCAGGTCGTAGAAGTAGGAGTTGCGGTAGTTCGCCGTGTTGTAGGCGGCGGTCCCGTCGGTCATCTCGACCACGAGGCCGCCCGGTCGGCGTACCAGCAGGGGCAACAGGAAGTGGCTGGTGATCGCGTGTGTCTCCACGCCCAGCCGGAGCAGCCGCAGTCCGTTGTCGAGGTCGTGCTCCCACACCGGCCGGTCGAACTCGAACAGCCGCTCGCCGCCCCAGATGTCGTTGACCAGTACGTCGAGCCGCCCCTGTTCGGCGTCGACGCGTTCGGCCAGTGCGCGGACCCGGTCGGGCTCCAGGTGGTCGGTCGGGACCGCGATACCGGTTCCGCCCGCGGCGGTGACGAGTTCCGCGGTCTCCTCGATCGTCTCGGGCCGGTCGTACTCCGAGCGTCGTTCCCGGGTGGTGCGGCCGGTGACGTAGACGGTGGCGCCCGCCGCGCCGAGCTGGACGGCGATGCCGCGTCCCGCGCCCCGTGTGGCCCCCGCGACCAGTGCGATCTTTCCTTCGAGGTCCGGTGTCGTCCTGTCGGGCATGAGTTCCCTCGGTGTCCTTGTCCGTTCGGTTCCGCTCTTCTCCGTCCGCGGGCGTCGGCCCGCGTCGGTACTCGCCGGCGCCTTTCGACTGCCGACGGAACCATGCTCGGCCCGAAACCGGACACCTTGTGTCGCCTTTCCTCCTCCGTCCCGCGAACATCCCCCGACCGGGCGCCGGCAGGGTCAACGGCCCGGATACCCATGGCCGGAAACGGTCCCGGGGCTCACGGCCAGGAACGATCCGGGTGCTCACGGCCAGGAACGGTCCCGGGGCTCATGGTCCGGATCGTGCGGGGGGGGGTCGGGTACGAACAGGCTCAGCCGATAGGTGGTCGGACGCACCAGACGTCCGCAGAAGGTGTCGACCCGGGTCGTCGACCAGTCGATCCGCTCCTCCCCGGCGCGCAGACGGCGCAGGCGGGCATGCCACTGCGTCACGTCCCGGGTCTCGAAGTACGTGTTCCTGATCCCCGGATCTGAGTAGCCTTGAGTTCAAAGAAGCCTCGCCCATCCGCTTGGGCAGAGCAACGTCAAGCCTGGCCATGCACCATCAGGGCTGCGTGAGGCAACGTCAGTACACCGCTCGGACCGGCAAGCTCCGTGTGCAAGTACGCGTGTCCGACCGTTCGAGGCAATGAGCTGTTCGAGCTGGTGGACGCGGTGCTGTGTGCGCCGGGTGCGATGCACTCGGCGGTCGGGCTGACGCGCCTGACCCGTCCCGGGGCGGAGCACATGATCAGACGAAGGCCGCCCCGGCGTCCGGCGAATGCCCGGGCCGGCGGCCCGGTTCGAAGCGCGTTTCGACACCGGAGGGCAAGAACGGCTCAGTGGAAGGGACCGTGGGGTGTGAAGGCGTGGGCAGCGAAGCGCTTGCCCATGCGGCGGTACGCGGCGGCGGTGGGGTGAAGGCCGTCGGGCAGGTCGTCCGTCTCGTCCGGGCCGAGCAGTGCTCGTCCGTCGAGACAGTGGAGGTGGGGATCGGATGCCTGTCGTGCTGCGACGATCCGGGCCAGCTCGGTGCGGACCACCGTCAGTGACAGTGCGCCGTCGGCCACGTCGGCCGGGTCGCCCAGGGCGGTGATCCTTCCGTCCGGTCCGGTCCTGGTCGGGCCGGGGACCTGTTCAAGGGCCGGGCAGCTCACCGGGGAGATCAGCAGGAGTGGGGTGTCCGGGTGGCCGTCCCGGATCGTGTCCAGGAATCCGTGTACGGCCGGGCCGAACGTCCGCAGTCGGAAGGCGGACAGGCCCACGATGTTGATGCCCACCTTCAGGCTGATCAGGTCGGCGGGCGTGTCGCGGATCGTCCGGGCGACGTAGGGGTCCAGCAGCGCGTTGCCCGCCTGGCTGAGGTTGATCACCTCCACGCCTCCGAGCGCGGCTGCCACCACCGGCCAGGTCCCGGTCGGACCGTCGGCCTCGATGCAGTGGCTGATGGAGCTGCCGTGGTGCACCCAGCGGCGTCGCCCGTCCTGCAGTGGCGCCAGTACGTCGCCGTCGGCGCGCAGTGCCACCAGTTCCGTGGGGGTCTGTTGCGGAAGCCACAGCTCGACGTTCTTCATGCCGGCCGGCAGTCCGGCGAACCGTACGGTTCCGGGTTTGCCCGGGATGAGTCGCTGTGCGGCTTTGGGGCCCGCCATTCTCAGTACGTTGCCCACCGGTGTCTGTCGGCGTCCGGCCAGGGCACCGTCCACCAGCAGCTCCAGCATGCCGGTCGGGCGGGGGTGGGGGTCGGTGGCGAGCTGGCCGGTGGAGGTGAGTATCTCCAGCTCCAGTGCGCGTGCATCGGTGCGGAACACCAGCCGCACTCCCGAAGGCATCACGGTCACTCCGTGGACCGACGGGTCCTGGTACTGCTCCTTGGTCCACGCGGGCAGCCGGCGCGGCATCACCCCTGCCGCTGTGGTCTCCAGGTCCAGCGCGCCCCGTAATTCCACCGGTCCGCCGACCAGCGGGACCGTCCGCATCGTCACCGTCATCGTTCCTGTCCCGGGTCGTTGTGTTCCGGGGGTGCCATCGGGCCGGTGTCTTCGTGGTTCATCGGCGTCCGCCGAACTCCCAGGCGTGGACCTCGATGTCCGCGTACCGGTCCGGGGTCAGGACGGTGCGTGCCGCATCCGGGTCCGGGGCCCGGAGCAGTGCGGCGGTGCCGAGCCATGTGTCGTTGTCGTCGGACAGCAGTGGTCCGTAGGCGATCAGTTCGTCCTGGTCGGGTGGTGGGGTGAGGTCTGCGGCCGGGCCTTCGCCGAGGCCGAGGACCAGGTATTGGCTGCCGCTGCTTCGGTCGCCGGGAAAGTCCCACATGGTGCGCCCCAGCACGTTGTGCCACCGGCGCAGCAGCACGTCCCGGTACGCTCCGGCCTGGTAGTTGGGTTCGTCGAAGGCGAATGCGCGGGCGGCGGCGGGGTCGGGCAGACCGACGATGTGCACGCTCCCGGTGAGCGTCTCACCGTCTTCGGTGAAGGTCGGGCCGCGGGCGATCAGTTCCTTCGCGTACCGGTCCATGTAGGACCAGTGCTCCTCCAGCAGCTCCTCGCGCAACGCGAGGGAGCCCGGCCGGTCCCGGTGATAGCAGAAGTACTCCATGGTCACAGAGCTTTCCTCACCAAGGGTGCCATCTCAACCGGCTTTGCCGCCGAAGCCCTGGCATTCCGGACGGAACAGCATTCCGTCGGACGGCGTAGCCACCACGGCGCCACTGCGGCAAGGACGTCGTTCCGGGTCGGAGAGGGCCGTTCCGGGTCAGGAAGCCGCCGGGCGGTGGTCCTCCGAGGGGCGGGCGGCCTCCCAGGCCGCCTCGATCATCCGGAAGACCTCGTCGAGCGCGGCCTCCGGATCGGCCGCCTCACGGGCCAGCGAATAGGCGTCGATCACGAACCTCGCGACCGCCCGGCAGGCCGTCGCGGTCCGCCGCAGATCGGGGTCGGCGGCGATGGCCGCGGCCAGCGACTCCGCATGACGCAGCCGCATCGACTCCTCGTACTCCCGCAGGGCCGACGAGGAGTCGATCATGTGCCAGATCGGGGCGGCGCCGTCCGCCGTGCAGTGCCGTACCAGGGCCTCGGTCGCGCGGCGCAGTGCGGGGACGAGCGGCTCGTGCGGCGCCCGGTCGGTGACCGCCCGCGTGAGGCTCTGCTCGAACTCCTCGTCCCGCTCGAACACCAGGGCCTCTTTCGAGGCGAAGTGGGAGAAGAGCGTGGTGACGGCCACGTCGGCCTCGGCCGCCACGTCACGGATGCCCACCGCGTCGTACCCGCGTTCCAGGAAGAGCCGCAGGGCGGCGTCCGCGATCTTCTGGCGGGTCGCGGCCTTCTTGCGCTCACGGCGCCCGGTCGGGACGGTCATGCCGTAACGCTACCAAATGCAAATCTGTAACTGTTTCAAAACACTAACCGTTAGCGTTATGGTCGTCGGCATGGAGACCATGAAGAAAGTGAGCTTCGCCGAGTTCGGCGGTCCGGACGTCCTGCGGCTCGTGGACGCCGAGAAGCCCCACGCGAGCCCCGGCCGCATACGCATCGCCGTGCGGGCGGCGGGGGTGAACCCCGTCGACTGGAGGATCCGCGAGGGCCAGGTCCTGGGCGCCCATCCGATCCAGCTTCCCTCCGGGGTCGGGCTGGACGCGTCCGGGGTGGTGGACGAGGTCGGCGAGGGCGTCGAAGGGGTCGAGGTCGGCGACCGCGTGTTCGGTGAAGGGGCGAGTACCTACGCCGAGTTCGCCGTGCTGTCGGCCTGGGCCCGGGTGCCCGAGGGGCTGTCGTTCGAGGAGGCGGCGGGGTACCCCTCCGTGGTGGAGACCGCGCTGCGCGTCATCCGCGAGGTCGGCGTGCGGCCCGGGCGGACGCTGCTGGTCAGCGGCGCGTCCGGAGGGGTCGGATCGGCGGTGCTGCAGATCGCCCGGGACCGCGGCATCACGGTGATCGGCACGGCCGGGGCCCCGAACCAGGACTACCTGCGCGGCCTGGGGGCCCTTGCCACGACGTACGGCGAGGGCTGGGTCGGGCGGGTGCGGCGGCTCGGCCGGGTCGACGCGGCTCTCGACCTGGCGGGGTCGGGCGTGATCCGCAAACTCGTCGAACTGACCGGGGATCCGCGGAAGGTGGTCTCCATCGCCGACCTGAGCGCGCCCCGGCTCGGCGTCCGGTTCTCCGGCACGGCCGGGAGCGTGCCGGAAGCGCTCGCCGAGGCCGTCGACCTCATCACGCGGGGAAGGCTCCACATCCCGGTCGAGAAGTCGTACCCGCTCTCCGAGGCCGCGGCGGCGCACATCGACAGCCGGGCCGGTCACACCCGCGGGCGCCGGGTCCTGCTGGTCTGAGGATTTGGTCGGCGCCGCGGCCTCGGAG
>NZ_RDBO01000005.1:27312-61211 GCF_008120935.1 Streptomyces sp. sk2.1 | reverse complement strand
CCACTCCCGCCCTCCAGCCCCGGCGGGCCGCGAGCCGGGCGGGCAGCGGGGCGGAGGGGGCGAGCCGCGGGGCGGCCGTCAGCTTCAGCAGGTCGTAACTGCCGTCCTCGATCTCGTCCCCGCCCGGGAACCCCTTGAGCAGGACGTCCTCACCGGCCTCGAAGGAGGCGACGATCTCGAAACGCTCTCCGGGGCTGATCCGGAGCCGGCGCACCGCGACCGGCCGGGAGAGCAGTCCGGCGTCGCCCGCCACGACGTGGAACTCCCGCTCGTCCGCGAAACCGACGGTGAAGACGTGCGCGTTGGAGCCGTTGAGCAGCCGGAACCGCACCCGGCTCGTCGTCACCCGGAAGAACGGGTCGTAGGTGCCGTTGATCAGGACGTCGTCGCCGAGCGGCCCGAACGTGCCGCCGAAGTCCTCGTCCAGCTCGCCGTCCTCGGTGAACTTCCGGTCCTGGATGATCAGGGGGACGTCGTCCTTCCCGTACGCACGGGGCAGTCCGGTGCCGTCGGCGTCGCCGGTACCGTCGGTTTCGTCGTCGAGGAGGAACATCCCGGCGAGCCCCCGGTAGACGTGGACGGCGGTCCTGCCGTGCGGGTGGGGGTGGTACCAGGTGGTGGCGGCGGGCTGGTCGACGGTCCACTCCGGGGACCAGGTGGCGCCCGGTTCCACCATCTGGTGCGGGCCGCCGTCCATCACCGCGGGCAGCCGCATGCCGTGCCAGTGCAGGGTGCTGGCCTCGCCCAGCGTGTTTGTCACGGACATCGCGACGTGGTCGCCGCGCCGGGCACGGAGCGTGGGGCCGAGATGGGCGCCGTTGACGCCCCAGGTCCTGGCCCGCCTGCCGGGCAGCAGCTCGCTGCGCCCCTCCTGCAGACGCAGCGAGAAGCGCCGCACCCCGTCGGGGCCGGGCCGGGGGTCGAGGAGCGGCGGGATGCGCAACGGATTGCGGAACGAGAGGGTGCCCTCGTTCCCCTCCGCGCCGCCGCATCCGGTCAGCGCCAGTCCCGCGAGTCCGGTCAGGGCCAGGAAGCTGCGTCGTCTCATGACCCGGAATCCTCCGGGAGGCACGGGGCGAAGTCGTCGGCCCGGAACGGCAACCACGGCGTACACCCGGGGCGGCAGTGTCATCCCCGGGCGGTACGGGGACGGTGCCGCCACCCGGCCGACGCGGCGACGGCGGCCCCTCCGACAGACTGCCCCCCATGGACCGACGACTCCTCCCCGCGGCCCCGAAGGATCAACCGCCCTTCGGCGCCCACACGTTGGTGACCTGGGGCCGCGCCCCGAACAGTGACAGGATGTTCGCGGCGCGGGGGGACGCGCGCCCCGGCGGCGGTACGGGGACGGAGGGGTGGGAACGTGTCACGAGCGGGTGATGCCGCGCTGGGGGCCGGGCTGGTGCTCGTCGTCCTCGTCGGGGGCCTGCTGGAACTGGGCCCGCCCGGCCCGTCCGGCCCCATGGGSCCGGGAGCCGTCGTCCTCGCCGTCGTGGCGGGCGCCGCGACCGCCCTGCGGAGGCGCTTCCCGGTCGGATGCCTCGCGGTGGCCGACGCGGCCACCTTCGCCTGGTTCCACTTCGGCTACCAGGGCAGGCTCATCACCACCGCCCCGCTGATCGGCTGCTACGCGCTCGCGGCCCGCCGGGGCTGGAGGGCGGGAGTGGCGGGCGGGGTGCTGACCGCCCTGTGCACGCTCCTGACCGTCCGGTTCGTACTGAGCGGCGACTGGTTCACCGACCAGGTGTTCAACGCCGTTCCCCTGGTGGCCGCAGCCACCGCGCTCGGCGCGGCCGTGCACTCCCACCGGGCGTTCGCCAGGGGCGCGCGCGACTGGGCGGAACGGCTCGCCGAGGCCCGCTCCGACCAGGCCCGTCGGCAGGCGGCCGAGGAACGCCTGGAGATCGCCCGTGAACTGCACGACGTCTTCGGCCACACGATGGCGGCGATCAGCGTGCAGGCCGGGGTCGCCGTCCATGTGATGCGGCGCCGGCCGGAGCAGGCCGCCGAGGCGCTGAACACCATCAAACGGATCAGCGACGAGGGACTCGCCGAGGTGCACGTGGTGCTCGGCGCGATGCGTTCGGAGAACCTGTGCACCGCCACCGGCGGCCTGGCCAAGCTCGACGGACTGCTCGACATCCCGGGGGTGCGGGTCGAGCTGACGCGCGCCGGCGAGAACCGGACCGTCCCGGTCGCGGTGGATCTCGCCGCGTACCGGATCGTCCAGGAGTCGCTGACCAACGTGCGCCGGCACGCGCACGGCGCCACCCGGGTACGGATCGAGCTGACCTACGGCGAGCGACTGCGCATCGCCGTGCGCGACGACGGAAGCCCCGGCGACATGTCCACGACCGTCGGCGGCAACGGCATCGAGGGCATGCGGGCGCGGGCGGAGAAACTGGGCGGCACGCTCACCGCGGCCCGGACGGCGGACGAGGGATTCGAGGTGCGGTGCGAGCTGCCGATCCGGAGGGACACCACATGATCAAGGTACTCATCGCCGACGACCAGGCCCTCGTGCGGGGCGGGTTCCGGGTACTGGTCGACAGCGAGCCCGACATGACGGTGGTCGGCGAGGCGGGCGACGGCGCGAGCGCGGCCGAACTCGCCCGCACCACACACCCGGACGTCGTGCTGATGGACGTCCAGATGCCCGGTGTGGACGGCATCGAGGGCATCCGGCGGATCGTCGCGGACCCGGCGCTCGCCACCGTGCGCATCCTCATCCTCACCACCTTCGACGAGGACCACTACGCCATCGAGGGGCTGACCGCGGGCGCGAGCGGATTCCTGCTCAAGAACACCGACCCGGCCCAGCTCCTGCACGGCGTGCGGGTCGTCGCGGGCGGCGAGGAACTGCTGTCCCCCGGTCTGACCCGGCGTCTCATCGCCCGGATGACGAAGCCCGCCGCCGCGGTCGACGGCGACGTCTTCGCCCAGCTCACCACTCGCGAACGCGAGGTCGTGGCGCTCGTCGCCCAGGGCCTGAGCAATGAGGAGATCACGCGCGAACTCGTCATCAGCCCGGCCACGACCAAGACCCATGTCAGCCGTGCGCTGGCCAAGCTCGGCGCCCGCGACCGCGCCCATCTGGTCGCTCTCGCCTACCAGAACGGCCTGATCAGGCCGCACTGACCGCACCGATCGCATCACCGCACCGAATTGCGGGAGCGCCGGTCCCCGCTGCTCTGCTAGCCTGCCGGAGGCCGTGCGAGAGACCGAGGAGGTGGTACCCGTGAACGAATCGACATGGGTGCTCCCCTCAGGGGCCACGGTCGGGCGATAGGTCGTCGCCCGGGAGCGCCGTTCCGGAGCACTCCCGAAAGGCACGACTGTGCAATTCACGACCATGCGGTTCACTTCCGAGCGATGCCTCGACGACGGCGTCCTCGAACGCGAATTCACCCTCGACGAGATCCCCGGCATCCTGTGGACGCCCGCATCCGTATCCCCGCCTGCGTCCGAGCCCGCATCCGCATCCGCGCCCGCGTCGGTGCCGCTGATCCTGCTCGGACACCCCGGCGGGCTGGGCAGGATGTATCCCCGGCTGGTGGACCGGGCCCGGCACTCCGCGGCGGAGGGCTTCGCCTCGGCCACCATCGAACTGCCCGGCAGCGGCGACCGGCCCCGTTCCGCCGTCGCCGAGCAGGCCCGCGCCGACCTGCGCCGGGTGCTGGCGGCCGGTGAGCCGGTCGGCGACGAGATCGTGGACCGGCTCATCCTCCCGCTGGTCGAACAGGCGGTCCCGGAATGGCGGACCACCCTGGACGCCCTCCTCGCACTGCCCGGGATCGGCGGCCCGGTCGGGTACTCGGGGGGAGTGATCGCCATCGGTACCCGGCTGGCGGTGGTCGAGCCGCGCATCTCGGCCGCCATCCTGTTCGCCGGGAGTTTCGTGCCCCGCGCCCTGTTCGAGGAGGCCCGGCAGGTCACCATTCCGCTGCACGTCCTGCTCCAGTGGGACGACGAGGGGAACGACCGGCAGGCGGCCCTGGACCTGTTCGACGCCTTCGGCTCGGAGGAGAAGACACTGCACGCCAATATGGGCGGGCACACCGGCGTCCCCCGGTTCGCGGGGGACGCCGCGGCCCAGTTCCTCACCCGGCACCTGAAGTGAGACCGGGCCGCCGGGCCGGCCGCGGACAGTAGGCGGCGCCCCGCCGAGGACGGGCCCCGGCCGGAACGCCGCCCGCCGAGGACGGGCCCCGGCCCCCTCGACGGGCGGCACCCGGCCGGTGGACGGCCGGTGCGCCTTCCGGGCCGTTCGGTCCGGAAGGCGCACGACGGAGTTCCGGGCCCGTCCGGCGCGGCTCAGTCGGTGATGTACCAGTTGTCCTTGAGGTACTCCAGGGTGCTGCTGCCGATCTCGCCGTCGGAGAAGGTGACCGAGGCCTTGACCGAGTCGGCCGGCATCTCGAACTTGTCGGGCGTGACCATGGTGACGCGCTGCGGGTCGACCGTCGCGGTCCGCAGGGCCTTCTTCTGCGTGGGCGAGATCATCCGGAACGTCACGAGGAACGTCGACGTGCACGGGCCGAACCCCTGGTCCTCCGCCTGCTTCGCGGCGGGCCCGGCCACCTCGCAGACCGTGTCGATGTCCTCGCGGCCCACGGCGCGGAGGTACTGCTCGTACCGCTGGATCGCGCCCTCCTTCGTCCGGGGCACGGATTGGTCGCCGGTCGGCGGCTTCTCGGCCGGGGCGGACGGGGACGGTTCGGCCGACGGCTCCTCGGCGCGCGCGGACGCGGACGGCTGCGAGGACTTCTCCGGCTTCGCCCCCGCCTCGTCCCCCGATTTCTCCGGACCGCAGGCGGACGCCACCAGCGTCACACCGACCATTACCGCCGCGCTCATCAACGTCCGCGCTTTCATTCCGTCCCCTTCACCGGCCGACAACACGTCAAGAGGTCACGCAGGATCCGGGAGAACGGTTCCCGGGCCGCCGCGGCTCCCGGCACCGCGTCCGGCGCACCGGCCGACGAAACGGACCCCGGGACTCCTGCCGAAACGGACCCCGGGACTCCGGCCCGTCGGCGCTTGACCCTGCCACTGGCGGCAGGGTCGGACGATCACGGCATGGACACCGACACCACACCGCGGCCCGGCAGGGTCGTCGTCGTCACCGGGGCCGGCACCGGGATCGGCCGGGCCACCGCCCAAGCCTTCGCCGCCGAGGGGGCCCACGTGATCGCGGTCGGCCGCCGGGCCGAACCGCTCGACGGGACCGCCGCCGGTCACGAGCGGATCACCCCGCTGACCGCCGACATCACCGCCGAGGGGGAGCCCGGGCGGATCATCCGCACCGCACGGGAACTGCACGGCCGACTGGACGTGCTGGTCAACAACGCCGGCATCGTGCGCGGCGGAGCGCTCGGCACCCTCACGCCGGAGACGATCGCCCCGCAGATCGCCACCAACCTGGTCGCTCCCGTCCTGCTCTCCCAGGCGGCGCTGCCCCTCCTGGAGGCGGCCGACGGGGTGATCGTCAACGTGAGCACATCGGTGGGGCAGCGGGCCTGGCCCGGCAACTCGGTCTACGCGTCGACCAAGGCCGCGCTGGAGCTGCTGACCCGCAGCTGGGCGGTCGAGCTGGCGCCCCGCGGCATCCGGGTGGTCGCGGTCGCCCCCGGGGCGATCGACACCCCGATCGGCGACCACCAGGGCCTGACGCCGCAACAGAAGACCGCGGTGCGCCGCTGGCAGCTCGACCACACCCCGCTGGACCGCATCGGCCGGCCCGAGGAGGTGGCCTGGGCCATCACCCGACTCGCCTCGTCCGACGCGTCGTTCGTCACCGGAGTCGTACTCCCCGTCGACGGCGGGGCGGTCGTGGCGTGATAGGAGTGGCGCCGGAGGTGAAGCGGGTGAGGATCGGTGAACTGGCCGGGGCGACCGGGACGACGCCCCGTGCCCTGCGGCACTACGAACAGGCCGGGCTGATCTCCTCCGAGCGGGCCCACAACGGCTACCGCGTCTACGACGAACGGGCGGTGGTGCGTGTCCGCAACATCCGTCACCTGCTGACCGCCGGACTCACCCTCGACGACGTGCGGGCCTTTTCGTCCTGCCTGGACGGCGACGTGGCCGCCGCACCGCCGTCGGACGAGGGCCTGCGCATCGCGTCGCAACGGCTGGCGGTCATCGACGAACGGATCGCCGCCCAGACCGAGGCCCGCGACCGGCTGGCAGCCGCACTCCGGGAGAAGACCCGGGAGAAGACCCGGGAAAGGACCCGATAGAGGAACCGGGCGGGGCCCACCGGCCCCGCCCAAGAAGCCTCTTCGAAGGCCCCGTTCAGCGCACGCCCTCCCACAGGAGCCGTTCCTGCGCGCGCGGGTCGGCGACCGGGGCGGACGCGAGCGGGGCGGTGAAGGCCATCGTGGTACGGGTCGTGGTGTCGTACGCCTCCCAACCGGGGTCTCCCGTCCTCGCGAAGGAGACCCACGCCCGGTGCATGGCGTCCGCGAGGGCCCGGGGCGGGTGGGCGCCGAGCAGCGGCGCGTAGGCCGGGTCGTCGAGGCGGTCGAAGACGAAGGGCAGTTCCAGGGCGTGGCAGGCGCCGAGGGCCCCGCCGAACTGGGGGGAGCGCCAGCCGAACTCGTACAGGTACGAGTTCGGCACGGACTCGGCGAGCCTGATGGCGGGGATGCGGTAGAACCAGTCGGTCGCCACCGCGGCGAGCAGTTCGCCCGGCGACGCGTCGGGGCGGGCGGCCCGGTAGACGGGGAGGGCCGCGGCCGGATCGAGGCCGTAGGCCGCGGTCGCGGCGAGGAGCGCGGACTCGGGCACGGCGGGGAGGAGCCCGGTCGGGGCCAGGAAGAGGCGGTACTCCTCCGCGTTGCTGCCGATCAGGAGGTCGACGCCGCAGTCGGGGCCGGGCAGCGCGAGGGCGGGCCGTACCGGTTCGAAGGGCATCAGGTTGAGCACCGCCTCGCCCCAGCGGGCCGGATCGGGGTCGGCGCTCACCTCGGCGCGCAACTCCACCTGGGCCGGGAGGAGTTCCGGCAGCGGGACGGCCGCGAGGGCCTCCGGCGTCCGCTCGATGCCCAGTTTCTCCGCCAGACGGGCCGCCACCAGCGCGGCCGACGACGGGCGCAGGAAATGGTGGCAGGCCCCGCTCTGCAGGATCGCCCTCCGGAACAGGCCCCGGGCCGCTCCGGTGGTCAGGAGCATGCCGATGCTCATGGCGCCCGCCGACTCGCCGAAGACCGTCACCCGGTCCGGGTCGCCGCCGAAGGAGGCGATGTTGTCCCGGATCCAGCGGAGGGCGGCGATCTGGTCGAGCAGCCCCCGGTTGTCGGGGCGGCCGGGAAGGCGCAGGAAACCGTCCGCCCCCAGGCGGTAGTTGAGCGTGACGCAGACGACTCCGTCGCGGGCGAAGGCGCTCCCGTCGTACGCGGACGTCGACCCCGAGCCGTTGGTGAACGCCCCTCCGTGCAGCCACACCATCACGGGCAGGCCGGCGCCCGGCTCCGGGGCCGGGGTCCAGACGTTGAGGTTCAGGCAGTCCTCCCCCTCGATGCCGTCGTCCGGGATGAGGACGTCGAAGGGCGGGGCGTAGGGAGCGTGCGGCACCGTCGGGCCGTGGGCCGTGGCGTCGCGCACACCCGTCCGGGGCTCGGGCGGGAAGGGCTCCCGGAACCGCCGCGCGCCGAAGGGCGGCGCGGCGTACGGGATGCCGAGGAAGGACGTCACCCCGTCGGGGGAGGTGCGGCCGCGGACCGCCCCCTGCCGGGTGTCGCACACCGTCATGCCGACAGCACCTCCAGCAGCGCCTCGCGGAACTCCCCGGGGCGTTCGAGATGGACCGCGTGCCCGGCGTCGGCCACCGCGACCTCCCGCACCGTGCCGCCCGAGTCGGCGTAACGGTCCAGGGCGTGACGTGTCTGCGCCACCATCGGCTGTGCCGGTGTGCCGTCCCACCCCGGCACGGCGCCGACCGCGCCCAGGTGCGCCAGGTCGAACATCGAGGTGTCCGAGACGATGACGTCGTCCTCGCCCCGTATCCACAGCACCGGCGGCTTGGGGTCGATCAGGTGCAGGTCGTCGATGCGGAAGTGGGTCGGGGCGAGGCAGTTGAGCACGCCGCGGGTGCCGGGTGCGATCCCGGGCCAGTCGGCGGACGCCCTGCTGTCGCCCGGGTAGTGGGCGTCCCCGGTGCGGGTGGTGAGCATGGACTCGACGTACGCGTCCTCGTGCTCGGGGCGCAGCGGCGGTTTGACGTAGCAGGAGGCCAGGACGGCGCGCGGCGAGAGCGCGGACTCCTCGCCGCGGTCGCCCTGGGCCAGCAGCCGCACGAACTCGGGGTTGGCCGTCCCGCCGCCCGATCCGGCCCCGTCCGCGGAGTTGAGGGTTCCGTCCGCTCCGCGCGTACCGCCGAAGCCGTAGGGGGAGACCGGGTTGACCAGGGTCAGGGAACGGACCCGGTCCGGGTGGTCGCGCAGGTACTGCATGACCACGCCGCCGCCCATGGACCAGCCGACCAGGTGCGCCCGGTCGATCCGGAGGGCCGTCAGCAGCGCGGCGAGGTCGTCGGTGTAGTCCCGCAGGCCCCGGGTGGCGTCGACGGGCAGCGGGTCGGTGCCGCCGAAGCCGCGCAGGTCGACGGCGATGGGGCGGTAGCGGTCCGGCAGTCCGCTCAGGACGGTGTGCCAGAACGCGGAGGAGGAGACGTTGCCGTGGACGAAGACGACGGCCTCGCCCTCGTCGTCGTCCCGTGCTTCGGTGATCTGCTGGGTCAGCCGGTCGGTGGCGACCCGGCGGGTGCGGAGTGTGTTCATGTGCGGGGTCCTTCAGGACAGCCAGGCGGCGACCTGGGCGACGGCCGAGGAGTTCCACCCCAGTTCGAGGTGGTTGGCGCCGAGGACGGTCTCCCTGCCGCCGACGGTGGGGATGCCCGTGGTGTCGAGCGCGCTGTCGATGAAGACGACACCGTCGCTGGGCCCGCGGTTCTCGTTGAAGATGCCGAGCACGTCCGGTGATCCGCCGGCCAGCAGGTACGCCGTGACCGAGGCGGGCACCCCGGCGTCGTGCAGCGGTTCGATCAGCGAACCGGCGTCGATGGCGGCCTGGATGCCGCTGCCGGCGGTGTAGAAGCCCTGACCGCCGTAGTACGTCGTGTACCAGTCCTGGGCGGCGCCGTCGACTCCGTACTTCCCGTCCCAGCGGGCCAGCATCTGGCGCTGCCCGGGGTAGTTGTCGTACCCGCCGGAGGGCGTCATGGAGAACTCCGGGCGGGCCGTGTACTGCCCGTAGCAGGTCATGTGGGAGTGCGGGGAGGGGGCGTTGATCTTGCCGCCGCACTCCGGCCAGACGGAGAAGTCGTGGGCCCAGCCGTGGGCGTAGGGGTAGTCGTAGCCGCCGTTCGGACCGCCGAGGGTGATCAGCCGGCGTACGTCCCCGGCGTAGGCCCGTCCCCAGCCCGGCTTCACGGACGACACGTACGCGCGGGTCGACATCTCGCCCTTGCTCCAGCCGACCAGGTCCACCTCGTCGACGCCCAGCTTCGCCTTGATGACGGCGATCGCGTCACCGACGACCTGCGCCTGCATGAGGTTGTCGCCCTGCTTGTGCGCGAAGCCGACGGCGAAGACCCGGTGACCGCGCGCGGAGAGGTACTGCATCAGCCCGGTGGACGGGCAGGCGAGGGCGCCGCAGCCGTAGCCGCCCGACTCGCCGGGGTTGGCCCAGGCCCGGTCCGCGGTGTCGTTCGCGCCGTGCACGAGGAGGACGGGCGTGGTGCGGCTGCCGGTGTTCCAGCCGGGGGCCGAGTAGAGCAGGAACCGGTCCGAGGAGGGGCGGGTCACGCCGCCGAAGTACGTGACGCGCTTGCCGTCCTGGTCGCCGCGGCCGTCCGAGGGGTAGCCCTCGGTACGGAACCCCGTGGTCGTGTCGCGGTAACGCTCGACGCTCTCCCAGCCGTTGGTGACGGTGCCGGCCCCGTAACCCGCCTCGCGGGTGAGGTACGGGGGCGGCGTGGCGGAGGCGGCCGTCGTCGCGCCGCTCGCGGTGGTGTGCGGTGCCACCACGGCCGCCGCGACGACCCCCGCCACTGCCATGACCCGGGCGGCGCGCAGCCGCCACCGGTGCCCCGGACTCCGTCTGTCGGCCATGCCCCGGCCCCTCCTGTTCGTGCGCCCGCGGCGCGTCGTCCGGTGCCGSSCGGCACCGGGTGTGCACACGCTAGGCGGACGGACGGGCGGTGGGGCATGTGGGCGCACCACACAAAGGAAAGGGCGTACATGGTCGGCGACTTCACAACCGGTGCCGCGCCCTCCCCGCGCCGAGCGACGGGACGGGGCGAGGCTCCGCGGAGGCGGCGTGCGAGGTGTCACCTGGGGGACGATGGTGGCGGACGGGGCGTCATGACGGGGGCGCCTTCGTCCGGGCGGGGATTCCCGTGGGTCACGACGGCGGAGGGGGAGCGGATGGACGTCACCGAGCGGGAGCTGACCGATCCCTGGGAAGGCGTTCTGTTCACTCCCGCCCGCGCCGGCGACGTCGGCGTTCTGGTCCTGGCCGGGTCCAGCGGGCGCGTCGAACGCGAGCGGGCGCGCCTCCTCGCCCGGCAGGGCTTCACGGCCCTGGCGATCCGCTGGTTCGGCGGGCCCGGGCAGCCCCCGGGAATCTGCGAGGTCCCCCTGGAGACCTTCACCGCCGCCGTCGACCTCCTCCGGCTGTGCGGGGCGCGACGCGTCGGAATCCTCGGCACCTCCAAGGGCGCCGAGGCCGCCCTGCTCACGGCGGTGTGCGACCCGCGCGTGGACGTGGCCGTCGCGCTGTCGCCCACTTCGTGGGCCTGGTGCAACGTCGGCCCCGGCCACGACGGGGCGCACCACCCGTACCGCTCGTCCTGGACCTGGCGGGGGAAGCCGCTGCCCTTCGTCCCGATGGACGACTCCTGGACCTCCCCGGAGCCGGACGGCGGCCCCGTCGCCATCCGCGGTTGGTACGAACTGAGCGAACGGACCTTCGCCCGCTCGCTCCCGGCCGCGGAGATCCCGGTGCGGACGGCCCCGGCCGAACTGGTCCTGGTCGCGGGCGGGGACGACGCGATGTGGCCGTCGCTCCCCTGCGCCGAACGGCTGGCCCGGCGGCGGCGCTCCGCAGGGGCGGCCGTGCGCCTGATCACCCACGCCGCCGCCGGCCACCGCCCGCGCCTTCCCGGCGAGGGCCCGGCAGCGGCGTCCCCGCGCTTCGAGTACGGGGGCACCCCCGAGGCCGACGCCCTCCTGGGCCGGGCCGCCTGGCCCCACATCCTCGACGCGCTCGGCGGCAAGGGCTCATCGACAAGGTCGTCCCGGGAATCCGGTTGACGGCGGCCGGAGAATTTCTGGCATGGGAACGGACATCAATGGTTTCGTCGAGTGCCGGGCGTGGCGGCTCCATGAGGACGGTGAGGAGTCGGTCTGGCATGCCGCCATCGACCTCTTCCTCCTCAACATCACCCGGAACTACGACGCGTTCGGCTGTCTCTTCGGGATCCGCAATTACGCCGGCTTCCGCCCGCTGGCCGAGGAGCGCGGGCGGCCGCCGGACGCGTCGGACAGGGTCCGGGCGGAGCTGGACCGGTGGTCGGACCAGGTCTTCGGCATCACCTGGATCACCTGGGCCGAGCTGAGGGCGACCGACTGGACCGAGCCGGCGGAGGACACCGACAGCCGACTCCATCAGTACCGGCGGACGGCCGACGGGCTGGAGTACGTGGGCAAGTCCATGTGGTCCCGGCAGTTCGCGGAAGCCGTCGGCCTCCCCGAACAGGAGATGGGGAAGGCGCGGACCTGGCCCGAGGGCAGCGAGTGGCACATCGGCGACATCGTCTACCGGTCCGAGCGGATGAGCCGCCGCGAGGCCGTCGAGGACGGCGGGGAATGGGAGCCGGTCTGGACGGTCATGGAGGCGCTCGCCTCGCAGCACGGGGACGACAATGTCCGGCTCGTGGTCTGGTTCGACAACTGAAGGGAGGCGGGTGGCGTGTCGGGACCGGGCGAGGTCTGGCGGCTGCTGGGGCAGGACGGGCCGGTCGGGGAGATCGTGGTCGAGGAGGGCGACTTCCCCTGGCTGTCCGGCCGTTTCGCGGCAGCCCCGGCGTTCGCCGCGTGGAAGCCCCTGTTCGACCGTGAGCTCGCGCTGATGGAAGCGGAGGAGTGGGACGAGTGGGAGACGGTCGTCGCCGAGATCCACGACAACCTGCGCCTGGCCGCGCCGGGCGGGCTCGTTGCCGAGTTCCTGCTCCACATCGAGGGCGACCGGGCGTGGTTCCGCTGGAACGACGAGCCGTTCGCCCAGCCCCCGCCCCGCCGGTGAGGACCTGAGCCGGTGAGGTCCTGACCGCGCAGCGGAGGGGCGGCGTCCCGGCCGATGGACGGCGTCCCGGCCGTTGAGCGGTGCCCGGCCGGTGAAGTGGTGCCCGGCCGGGCGGTCCGGCGCGAACCCGGCCGGGCGTCGAGGTCCCGGTCCGGGCCCGGGCCGGAACGATCAGCAACCCCCTCGTGGGATTGAGGCCCTCAAGGCATTCCGGAATACCCCCAGGGGGTATATGGTTATGATCGTCGTCCTGAAGGGGCAACGCCCAAAGACGCACCACACCCATGGAGATGTCATGAGGAACCACACCGCTCACGACCAGGCCAACCACGCCGACCACAGCAACCACCAGGGCCACGGCGGCCACCACGGCCACGGCGACCACAGTGCTCATGGCGGTCACGGCAACCACGGGGCTCACGGCGGAGGCCGGCCCGGTGGGCTGTCGGTCTCCGAGAACGGCTACACCCTCGAATTCGACTCGACGATCCTCACCGCCGGCGAGCAGCGGCTCGGCTTCCGGGTGATGGGCCCCGACGGGCGGGCGGTCACCGAGTTCGTACCCGAGCACGAGAAGGAACTGCACTTCATCGCCGTCCGGCGCGACACCTCCGGGTTCCAGCACGTGCACCCGGTGCGGGACGGGAAGGGCACCTGGAGCGTCGAGCTGACCCTGGAACCGGGTGACTGGAGGTTCTTCACCGACATCCACCCGGCCGGCCACGACGGGACCATGACGCTGGGGATCGACGTCGCCGTCGCCGGGGCGTACGACCCGAGGCCGCTCCCCGAGGCCACCGGGGTCGCGCAGATCGGCGAGTACACCGTCGCGCTCGACGGCGAGCTGCTGCCCGGCGAGGCGAGCGAACTGACCCTCACCGTCAGCCGGAACAACCACCCCGTCACCGACCTGCAGCCCTACCTGGCCGCGTACGGGCACCTGGTGGCACTGCGGGTCGGTGACCTGGGCTACCTCCACGTCCACCCGGAGGGCGAACCCGGTGACGGCGTGACCGCGCCCGGACCCGAGATCGCCTTCATGGCCGTCGCGCCCTCGGCCGGCACCTACCGCCTGTACCTGGACTTCCAGCACGAAGGCGTCGTACGGACGGCCGAGTTCACGGTACGGACCGCCACGGCCGCCCACCGCCCGGACCCGGCTCCCCAGGCCGCCCCCGAGCACGGAAGCCACCACGGCCACGCGCACCACGGCCACCATGCGCACCACTGACCGCATGGACACCACTGATCGGCCACCGCGGCAGCCGGCACGGCCGAGGGACACCCGTCCCGGCACCCATCCCACATCGGAAGGAGCGTCATGCCACGCCTGACCCGACTCACGCCCGACACGGCGGTCGGAGCCTCGCGCGACCTCCTCGCCGACCTGGTCTCCCGCCATGGCCAAGTCGGTGACATGGTCTCCACGATGGCGCACTCGCCGGCCGTACTGGGCGGATACCTCCAGCTCAGCCGGGCCATGGGACGAGCCAAACTCGACCGTCGGATCAGCGAACGGATCTCGATCGCCGTCCAGGCGCTACAGGGATGCGGGCTGTGTCTCGACGCGCACGTCGGTGCCGCCCGCGCCATGGGAGTGGACGAGGAGGAGATCGAGCGGGCCCGCACGGGCACCTCGGCGGATCCCGCGATCGCGGCGATCATCGCCCTCGCCCTCCAGGTCCACCGCGAACCGACGTCCATCACCGACGAACAGGTCGACGCCCTGCGCGAGCACGGCTACAGCGACCGTGCGATAGCCGATGTCGTCGGCGTCGTCGCACTGAACGTCCTCACCGGCGCCTTCAACCTGCTCGCCGGTCTCACACCGGGGAGCGACACCGGTGAGTGAAGACACCCCCGCCTGTATCCGCGGGACACGGTCCCCACCCCGGGGCCGTGCCCCGCCGCATGGAAACGGAAGGAACCCGCCATGCGTCTGTTCGCCATCCGCGACTACCGCCACCTGTTCGGCGCCCAGGTCATCGCCCTGTTCGGTACCGGGCTGACCACAGTGGCCCTCGGTCTGCTCGCCTACGACCTCGCCGGCCCGAACGCCGGCATGGTGCTCGGCACCGCCCTGACCATCAAGATGGTCATGTACGTGGTCATAGCCCCGCTGGCCGCCGCGTACGTCGACCGGCTCCCCCGAAGAACCCTCCTGGTCCTCCTCGACGTGATCCGGGGCGCGGTGGTCCTGGCACTGCCGCTGGTCACCGAGGTCTGGCACATCTACGTCCTGATCGGCCTGCTCCAGTCCGCCTCCGCGGCGTTCACCCCGACGTTCCAGGCCGTCATCCCCGACATCGTCACCGACGAGTCCGACTACACGCGGGCCCTGTCCGCCTCCCAGGTCGCCTCCACCATGGAGAGCCTGCTCAGCCCGGTGCTGGCAGCCGTCGCCCTGGCGTTCATGAGCTTCAACTGGCTGTTCCTGGGCACCTCCGCCGGATTCATCGCCTCCGCCCTGCTCGTCCTGGCGACGCGCATCCCGGACGCCCGCCCGAGCGCCCACACCAAGGCGTGGGACAAGGCGGCCGCGGGGATCAGGACCTTCCTCAGGACGCCGCGGCTGCGCGGCATCATGGCGCTCAACCTCGTGGTCGCGGCGGCGGGATCGATCGTCGTCGTCAACACCGTCAACTACATCCGTGACGAGCTCGGCGGCTCCCAGTCGGACGTCGCCTGGATGCTCGCGGCCTCCGGCACCGGAACCCTCCTGGCCGCCCTCGTGCTGCCCCGCGTCCTCGACCGGGTCGCCGCCCGCACCATCATGACGACCGGTGCCGGCGTCCTCGTCGGCGGCACGACCGCCGCGGTGACGCTCATCGCGGCCGACCTCGCCACCTGGACCGGTACGGCGATCATCTGGACCGTGATCGGCAT
Organism: Streptomyces sp. sk2.1; assembly: GCF_008120935.1. Lineage (GTDB taxonomy): Bacteria > Actinomycetota > Actinomycetes > Streptomycetales > Streptomycetaceae > Streptomyces. The sequence goes on along the minus strand of NZ_RDBO01000005.1, from coordinate 46,016 downwards.
CGGCATGGCACTGATCATCACCCCGACCGGCAAGGTCCTGCGCGCCTCCGTCGGACGGAACGAGATCCCCGAGGCGTTCGCGGCCCAGTTCTCGCTGTCGCACCTGGCCTGGCTGATCACCTACCCCGTCGCGGGGTGGCTCGGCACGAGCGCCGGCTTCACCCTCGCCTGGTCCGTCCTCGCGGTCCTCGCCGGTGCGGGCGCGATCGGCGCCCTCCTCCTGTGGCCGCGCCACGACGGACGGGGAGCCGTCGCGACCGGCCCCGCGACGCTCGTCCGGCACATGCCCGGCAAGGACCGGTCCACCCTGTCCAAGGCCGCGTGAGGCGCCGGGTGCGGCGCTCCGGCGCCCGCGCCGCGCACGGCACGTGCCGTCGCCCCGGACACGAGAAGGCCGTGGCCGCCACCCGCTCCACGCGGGTGGCGGCCACGGCCTTCGTGTCCCGGAGGGGCTTCCGTCCCCCGGGTCAGGAACCGGTGGGGATGTCAGCAGAACCGGTCGAAGGCCCGGTCGTAGCCGTCACCGTAGCCGTCGGCGTAACCCCGGGCCCAACGGTTGTCCTGACTCTGCCTCTGCAGGAACTGCTGCCCGGAACTGGAACTGCGGAGGCAGTCGTCCCGCGCGTCGGCGAATCCGTTGCGGAAGCCCTGACGGTAGCCGTCCCGGTAGGAATCGGTGACGGCGTCGTGCGCGGCCACCGCCTGCGTGGGTCTGGGGGCGGCCGAGGCCTGCGAGGCGAGTGCCGGAGCGAGTGTCAGAACGCCGACGACGAGAGCCGAGCCGAGAGCTGTGAACGCCCTGTGGGTACGCATGGATTTCTCCTTGGTCTGCGAGTACAGGCGTGCTTTCCCAGGCTCCTACAGACAGGCACCCGCCGCGACCTCACTCCGGGCCACCGCGGCACTGCGGAACGTACCCGGAAGGACGACCCCGCCGGGCCCGCCACGGCCTCGTCGGTACGGGCGGCGCGGGCAGGTCGAGCACGCGGGCGAGGGCGGCCACGACGGGAGCGGCGCGGCCGGGCAGATGCCCGGAGGCCCAGTCGGCCGCCAGCAGGAGGAAGCCGGCCAGGTCGCGCTCGACACCGGCGAGCAGGCGGCGGATCCCGGCGACGGACGACTCGATCACCGGGCTGTCGCTCAGCTCGGAGTCGACCGTGAGCCGGACGACGTCGCCGATGCGCTCCGCGACCGGTGACACCGGAGTGTGGCCGAACCCGAGCAGGACGCCGTCCGCGCCGTCGCCGTCGACGAGTCGGTACCAGTCGCGCCGGTCCTCCAGCCCGTCGCAGCAGCCGGGGAGGAAGACGACGCCCGTGGAGTCGTCGACGACACGCAGTCCGCCGGCCGCGAAGAGGGTGTCGAAGGTCAGCAGCCCGTGCAGGAACGAGTCGAGCGCGCCGGCCGGGCGGGGCGGACGGTCGCCGTCGGGGTCGATGTCGTTGCAGCCGGCGACGCACATCACCGCCGTCCCGACCTCGGCGGGGGAGAGACCGCCGTTGAGGGGCAGGAAGCCGGACGGCCCGGTACCGGTGACCGGCCAGAGGCCGAAGCCGTCGGGGGAGCGGCTCTCCAGGACGGGCTGCATCACGATCACCCGGCGAAGTGTACGAACGGCCCGGACCGCGAACGGGAGCCGCCGCCGACGAAGTACCGGCAGCGACGGAACGGGCGGGGAACGGGCGCCGGAGCCCGCGACGGAACGGGGCCGGAACGGGTGGCAAAAAGAAAAGACGAGGAGACCGGTCTCCTCGCCACTCTCAACTTATAGCGCACCGGGGGGCTTGCGGCAAGGCCCGGGTGGTGGCGCAGAATCGTCCGCCGAGCCTGCAACCTGCGGAAATGAGGGACACACCGTGCGTGTGTTGTTGTCGACGTACGAAGGACGCGGTGACGTCCGACCGGCGGGCGCGCCGGTGGTCGCGCCGGTGGTCCGGGCGGCCGGTGAAGTGGTGCGGCGGAACGGGACCGGCCCGGCGGAGGTGTCGCGGTGACCGAGCAGTACGTGCTGGACCTCCAGGAGATCGACGGATCCCGGATCGAGACCGTCGGCGGCAAGGGCGCGCACCTGGGCGGGCTGTCGCGGATCGAGGGCATCGACGTTCCGGACGGCTTCTGCGTGACGACGGAAGCCTTCCGGCTGATCATGGCGAGGACGCCGTCGATCGACGATCTGCTCGACCGGCTGGCGCGCCTGGACCCGGACGACCGGGAGGGAACCCGCGTGCTCGGCGCGGAGATCCGCCGGGCCGTCGAGGAAACCGCCGTGCCGGACGACGTCGCGTCGGCGATCACCCGCGCGCTCGCCCGGCACGGCGACCGGGCCGCCTACGCCGTACGGTCCAGTGCCACGGCGGAGGACCTGCCGACGGCCTCCTTCGCCGGCCAGCAGGACACGTACCTGAACGTCGTGGGACCGGCGGAGATCCTCCGGCACGTCAGCCGGTGCTGGGCCTCGCTGTTCACCGAGCGGGCCGTGACCTACCGCCGGCGCAACGGCATCGACCACCGTACGGTCCACATGGCCGTGGTCGTGCAGCGGATGGTCTTCCCGCACGCGTCCGGCATCCTGTTCACGGCCGACCCCGTCACGGGCGACCGGCGGACCGCCACCGTGGACGCCGGCTTCGGTCTCGGCGAGGCACTGGTCTCCGGCCTGGTGAACCCGGACGTCTTCACGGTGCGGGACGGCGAAGTCGTCACCAGGACGATCGCCGCCAAACAGCGCGCGGTCCAGGCCCTGCCGACCGGCGGCACGCGGGAAGTGGAGATCGACCCGCGACAGCAGGAGCGGCCCGCGCTGACGGATGAGCAGGCCGTGCGGCTCGTACGGGCGGGGCGGCGGATCGAGGCGCACTTCGGCCGCCCGCAGGACATCGAGTGGTGCCTGGTCGACGACGGCTTCCGGATCGTCCAGAGCCGGCCGATCACGACGCTGTTCCCCGTCCCCGAGCGCGACGACCGGGAGAAGCACGTCTATGTCTCCGTCGGTCACCAGCAGATGATGACCGACGCCATGAAGCCCCTGGGCCTCTCCGTGTGGCGGGCGACGGCCATGGTGCCGATGCACGAGGCCGGGGGAAGGCTGTTCGTCGACGTCACCGGGCGCCTGGCCTCGCCCGCGAGCCGCGCCGGGCTCCTGGACCTGCTGGGAAAGGGCGATCCGCTGGTCAGGGACGCCCTGGAAACCGTCCTCGACCGCGACGACTTCGTCCCGTCGCTCCCGGACACGGAACCCGGCGGGCTGCCGGGCGACGGCGCGTCCGCCCCGGTCGGGACCGATCCGGCCGTCGTCACCGAACTGATCGGGCGCAGCCGGGCGTCCGTCGCCGCCCTGGAGCGCGACATCCGGACGAAGACGGGGCCGGAGCTGTTCGACTTCCTGACCGAGGCCTTCGAGGAGCACAAGCGGGTCCTCGGCGACCCGCTGAGCATGCAGGTCATCATGGCGGGGATGGAGGCCACCTGGTGGCTCAACGACAAGCTGTGGGAATGGCTGGGCGAGAAGAACGCGGCTGACACGCTCACCCTGTCCGCCCCCGACAACATCACGTCCGAGATGGGCCTGGCGCTGCTCGACGTCGCGGACGTGATCCGCCCGTGGCCGGAGGTGGTGGCGTTCCTCCAGGACGTCCGGGGCGAGGACTTCCTCGACGGGTTGGCGGAGCTCGCGGGCGGGCCCGAGGCACGCGACGCCGTGGAGGCGTACCTCGACCGGTACGGCATGCGCTGCGTCGGCGAGATCGACATCACGAGGCCGCGTTGGCGCGAACGCCCCGACACGCTCGTGCCCCTGATCCTCGACAACGTCAGGAACTTCGGGCCGGGCGCCGCCGAACAGCGCTTCGAGCAGGGGCGGCGGAAGGCGCGGGAGAAGGAACAGGAGGTGCTGTCACGCCTGCGGGCCCTGCCGGACGGGGACCGGAAGGCCGAGGAGACCAAGCGGATGATCGACCGGGTCCGCACCTTCATCGGGTACCGGGAGTACCCGAAGTACGGCATCGTCAGCCGCTACTTCATCTACAAGCAGGCCCTGCTGGCGGAGGCCGGGCGTCTGGTGCGGGCCGGTGTGCTTTCCGAGGAGGAGGACGTCTTCCACCTCACGTTCCAGGAGTTCCGCGACGCCGCGCGTTCGCACCGGGTGGACGACCGGCTCGTCCGGCGGCGCAAGGAGGAGTTCCGGTCGTACCGGGCGCTCACCCCGCCCCGGGTGCTCACGTCGGACGGCGAGGCCCTCACCGGTGCGTACCGGCGCGACGACGTGCCGGCCGGTGCCCTGGCCGGTCTGCCGGTCTCCGTGGGGACCGTCGAGGGAAGGGCCCGCGTCGTCCTCGACGTGGCGGAGGCCGATCTCGAACCGGGCGACATCCTGGTCACGTCCTTCACGGACCCCAGCTGGTCACCGCTGTTCGTCGGAATCGCGGGCCTGGTGACGGAGGTGGGCGGCCTGATGACCCATGGCGCGGTGATCGCCCGGGAGTACGGCCTGCCGGCCGTCGTGGGCGTGGAGCGGGCCACCCGGCTGATCCGGGACGGGCAGCGGATCCGCGTGCACGGAGCCGACGGGTACGTCGAGATCCTGCCCTGACCGACCGCACCCGGTCCGGTTCCCGGCCGACCGACTGACCGATGAACGGCCGGCCGACGGACGGATCGACCGCCCCGGTCCGGTTCCCGGCCGGGGCCCCGGCGTAGCAGACTTGGGGCAGCAGAACGAAGGAGAGATCTGTGACGGCTCAGCCCGAGCACCCCGCGGACCCCAGGGTCACCGGTGTCCCGCACACCATCAACGCGATCGGTGACGCGTTGAGCGGTGCCGAGCGCGCCCGCTTCTACACCGAGGTCCTGGCCGCCGAGGAGGGCGACGTACCGGCCACGATGCGTCGCTGGTGGAAGGTGGCGATGCTGCACCGCGCCCCCGCGGCCGCCCGGAGCCGGGCCAATGCCGAGGCCGGCCACTCCCTGGTCCCCGTCGACGAACTGTTCGTGGACGGGGCCCGGTGAGCTGGTCGGTCTGGACGGAGGAGATCCCGGCACGGACGGTGCTCGACATGCCCGTCGACCTCCGCCGGAAGACGGCGAACTTCCTGCGGGCCCTGGCCATCGAGGTCGGTGGCGCGGTCGATCTCGGCAGACGGCCGCCCGGCGACGCGCTGGACGACATGGGGGTCCGGTACTCCCTCGAAATCCCGGGCGAACCGGTCATCATCGAGTACATGATCATGCGGGACGCCAAGGAGATCCGCGTCCCGGTCCTGGTCTGGTTCCACTGAGGTCCCCGGACCCGATCCGGTCCCACCGGAAGAACGCGGGCCCGCCGCCCCGGACGCGCACGGGCCTCGCCCTTCCCGGAAGGGCGAGGCACCCGGGGCGGCGGCGGTCCGCCCCGGTCGTCCCCTACGGCTGCGACGGACCGTCCTGCTCACGGGACTTGAGCCACTCCCGCGCGAGGAGTCCGTAGATGACGTCGTCGTCGCGTACTCCATTGGGGAAGATCACCGCTTCGCGCAACAGGCCCTCCTCGGTGAACCCCAGACGGCCGGCCACGCCGCGGCTGCGCGCGTTGTCGGTGCCGGTCCGCAGTTCGACACGGTCCAGGCCGATGGGGCCGAACGCCTGGTCCAGGACCGCCGTGGCGGCCCTGGTGACCAGCCCCCGGCCCTCGAACGCGGCGTCGATCCAGTAGCCGATCTCGCCGGTCTTCATGTCCAGGTCGCAGCTCAAGGTGACCGCCCCGACCAGCTGCCAGTCCCGGCCCGCCCGTACCGCGATGTCGAAGGGCAACTGCCTTCCCTCGATCCACGCACAGCCCTGGCGCTTCAGGTGTGAGCGCATCTCGTCGAGCGTCGTCGGGTTCTCGACGTCGTAGTCCGGGTCACTCTGCGCGAGGCGCTCGTAGTTGGCCATCAGCAGGGCATGGTGGGCCTCCGCGATCGCGACCGTACGCGGAATCAGTGCCACGTCGTCGCCGAGCGGGCACGTGAACATGGCAGAGGTGATTGTCGACACTCGTTCTCCCGGGCCGGTGGTGGTGACGCACAAGCCTCGGCGGCCCGTCGCGGGGCGGTCAACCGGTTTTCGGGGCAACGCGGTTGCCCGCCCATCGCCTGTCGGCGGGGCGGGCAGGGCGTGGGCGGTGCGGTCGGGGTCGGGTGTGCCGGCGAGCAGGATCGCCGGGTGGCGGCGTAGGCGCTCGCCGCCGTCACTTCGCCATGCGGTCAGCCGCCGTCACTTCGCCGTGCGGTCAGCCGTCGCCGTCCGCCGTACCGGCGCGCAGGTCGAGGGTCCAGTTCTGGCCGACGAGATGGTGGCCGAAGCTGTGGTGGCGTTCCTCGTCGGCGAGGACGAAGCCGAAGCCCTGGTAGATCCCGCGCGCCGCCACCAGTACGTCGTTGGTCCACAGCGTCACCTGCTCGTAGCCCGCCGCACGGGCGAAGGCCAGACACTCCGCGACCAGGCGCGTCCCGAGACGGAGCCCCCTGCCTTCCGGGGTGACGAGGAGAATCCGCAGTTTGGCCACCTCCGGCCGGTCGCCGGTGACCAGGAAGACGCAGCCCACGCGCCGGCCGTCGAGCTCGGCGATCCAGGCCGCCTCACGGGCCGGGTCGTGCCCGGCGCCGTAGTCGGCGACGATCCCGGCGACCAGGACCTCGAAGTCGGTGTTCCAGCCGAACTGCCGGTGGTAGACCTCGCCGTGGGCCATCACCACCCATCCCAGGTCGCCGGGACGGTCGGCGCGGCGCACGACGGCCTGCTTCCGGTCCTGCTGCTCCATGAATCGCTCTCCCGCCTCCTGCGGCCGTTCCGTTCTCCCGCACCACCGGGACGGCCGTCCCGGTCGCGTCGGGCCGACCGCGTGCCCCGAAGGTACCGGCACCCTCCGCTACCGCAGGGTGTTGGTGTCCTCGGAGGCGTTCCCGGAGGCGTCGCCGCAGGTGGGGAGCGGTTGATGCCCCTCGTCCCAGTGGTTGGACCATCCGCAGAGCCCGCACGCGTACCGGCCGTTGAGGCCGTGGATCTCGGCGTCGCAGCCTCGGCATCTGGTGGTGGTGATCTCCGGGGTCATGGCGGGGCCGGGCGAGGTGGACGACCAGCCGCACTGGTTGCTGCAGGTCCAGGACCCGTCGGGACCCTGGGTGGCTGCTGCGCCGCAGTTTCCGCACGTCATGGTGGGCCTCCCCGGGGGCGGGCCCGCCGGCGGGGAGGCCCACCATGACGCCCCCGCCCCCAAGGACCCGCCGTGACCCCGCTCGACCTCGCCGGCTACCTCATAGCCGTCCTGATGACGGCCGTCGCCGTCTGGCGCATGCCCGCCGCCCTGTGGGGCGACGAAGAAGACAAGCGCCGCCGGGCCCTGTGGGGCTGCTACGCGGGCTTCGCCGCCGCCCTGTGGACCAAGACCCGGGCCGTGCGCATCGCGCTCAACGACAGCGCCGTCACCGACCTCGCCGTCCTGATCAAGCACTACACGGCGACCGTCGCGATCCTGGCCATCCTCAGCTACATCGTCGCCATCTACGGCCAGTACCCCGACGGCGGGACCGTCCCGCGCCACGTGCGGTTCGCCCGCGCCATCCAGCAGGTGGCGGCCAAGGCGTCGATCGCCACGCTGGTCCTGCTGACGGTGCTGTTCTTCACCGTCGTCGACCGTTCCGTCCCCTCGGACCGCTTCGTCGCCGACCACGCCGGCCAGTGGGGCGCCACGCTGTACATGAGCGTGTTCTACCTCTACTTGGGCGCCGCGTCCGCCGTCTGCGCGTACCAGTGGGCGCTGGCCACCGCCGGGGCCCGGCTGCGCCATCTGCGGGTGGGGCTCGGCATGATGACGTTCGCCATGTTCATCGGGGTCGGCTACACCGTCAGCCGGACCCTGTTCCTGTGGATCAGCGTCCTGGACACCCCCAGCGAGTCCTTCGCGCTGCGCTTCGACGAGGTCACCGAGGCCGCGCAGGTGGTGCTGTTCGCCTTCTTCGCCGTGGGGGCCTCCATCCCCGCCTTCAGCAAGGGGCAGCGCCGCGCGAAGCTGTGGCGGGCCCAGGTCAAACTGCACGGCCTCTGGTACGAGTTGATGACCGCCTTCCCCGAGCAGCCCTTCGACCCGCCCGCCCCGCTGGTCCGGGAACTCACCCGCTTCGACACCCCGGCCGACCTGCGCATCGACCGCTGGGCCGCCGACATCGCGGACGCGGTCGAGAAACTGCGCCACTACGTGCCCGACACCCTGCTCCCGGCCGCGAAGGCCGCCGCAGCGGCGGACGGCGCCACGGACACCGAGAAGGCCGGTCCGCTCGCCGAGGCGTACTGGATCAAGGCGGCGCTCACCGCCAGGAACAACGGCGCGGGCGCCACGACCGCCGCCGCGGTGGACACCCAGCACGCCACCGACCAGGACGGCGAGGTCGCCTGGCTGGTGCGGGTGGCCACCGCCTACCGGACCGTCGCGGCGGACCGGGCGGCGCAAGTGCTGGAACGGGCCGCTGCCGACGCCGCCCGCGAGGCGGACGCCGGTGCCGGTGCCGCGCAACCGCCGCACACCGGTGGATGACGGAAAAACCACCGTTGAACGGGGCATCCGGTGGGTACGGGTGCCCCGTGCCGAACTTCGAGATCACCACCGCGAGCGCCGACGACCTCACCCTCCAGGCCGAATGGGCCCACGAGGAGAGCTGGAATCCCGGCCTCACCGACCGCCACGCCTTCTTCGCCGCCGATCCGCGCGGCTTCCTGTTCGGCCGGCTCGACGGCGAACCGGTCTCCTGCGTCTCCGTGGTCCGCTACGGCACCGACTCCGGTTTCCTCGGCTTCTACCTGACCCGCCCCGAACTGCGCGGCCAGGGCTACGGATTACAGACCTGGCAGGCCGGCATGGCACGGCTGGAGGGGCGCAACGTCGGCCTCGACGGGGTGGTGGCCCAGCAGCCCAACTACCGCAAGTCCGGCTTCCGTCCGGTCTGGACGAACATGCGCTACGAGGGCCTGCCGCCGGCCGGACTGCCCGCCCCGGCCGGTACCGCCCTCGTCGACGCCCGCGCCGTCCCCTTCGACCGGATCGCCGACTACGACCGCCGGTTCTTCCCCGCCGCCCGGGACGGCTTCCTCGCCCCGTGGATCGCCGGACCCGGGCGCACCTCGCTCGCCGCCGTCCGGGACGGGGAGCTGCGAGGGCTCGCCGTGCTGCGCCCGTGCCGCACCTCGTCCCGCATCGGCCCGGTGTACGCCGAGTCGCCCGAGACGGCCGGGGCCCTGGTCAGCGCCCTGGCGGCGACCGATCCCGGCACGCCGGTGGCGATCGACGTGCCCGACGTCAACCCGGCGGCCGTGCGGCTGGCGGAACGGCTGGGCCTCACCCCGTCGTTCGAGACCGCCCGGATGTACACCGGCCCCGCGCCGGACATCGACCACGACGGGCTGTTCGGCATCACCAGCCTGGAACTGGGCTGATCCCGGGACGGCACGGGAGGTACGGGACGGGCCGGGAGCCACGGGACGGCACGGGCGGGCCGGGGTCTCTCCGGTGCCCGGCGCCGGTGCCGGTGCCCGGCGCCGGTGCCGGTGCCCGGCGGGTCACAGGGGGGCGCGGGGGCGGGTGCGCGAGGCCAGGACCGCTATGTCGTCCTCGGCGCCCGGCCCGAACCGTTCGAGCACCTCGTCCAGCAGGTCGTCGAGGCTGCCGCTCCTGGGCATCGTCAGGTCCTCCAGGCGGGCGAGCGAGGTGTCGATGTCCTCTCCGCGCCGCTCCACCAGCCCGTCGGTGTACAGGAACAGCACCGACCCGGGGTCGAACTCCACCAGCGTCGAGCGGTAGCCGCCGAAGCCGGTGCCCAGCGGCGGCCCCACCGCCACCTCGGTGCACACCCTGGCCCCCGTCAGCGGATCGATCAGCACCGGCGGCAGGTGTCCGGCGCTCGCCATCTCGCACGCCCCGCCGAACCGGTCGACGACGGCCAGCAGACAGGTCGCCGCCCGGTCCAGGCCGGACCGCTCGACCATCCGGTCCAGCCGTTCCAGGATGCGGTGCGGCGGCAGCTCGTCGTCGGCGAACATCCGCAGCAGCGAGCGGTAGTGGCTCATCGCGACGGCCGCCTCCACCCCGTGGCCCATCACGTCGCCCATCGCCTTCAGGTGGCGCCCGTCCCGCAGCGGGATGACGTCGAACCAGTCGCCGCCGACCAGCACGCTCCGGTCGGCCGGCAGGTACCGGGTGGCGATCTCGATGTGCGGGTGCGGCGGGCGCGGCTCGGACAGCAGGGAACGCTGGAGCTCCAGGGCGATGGTGTGCTCGTGGGCGTACCGGCGGGCGTGGTCGAGGTCGACGGCGGCCCGGGCGGCGAGCTCCCGGGCGACCACCACGTCCTCGTCGGTGAAGACCGGTGAGTCCCCGGACCGGATCAGGCCGAGGACGCCGAGCGGCCCGCCGCGCACGGCGACGGGCACGATGACCGCCGAGTGCATCCCGAGGGCGCGGTAGGCGGCGACCCGTTCCGGGGCGGGCGCGGAGCGCAGCAGCTGCTCGTCGCCGGTGAGGTTCTCCACCACCGGCAGGTTGGACGCCAGGCAGCGCTGCACGGCGGCGCCCTCCTGGTAGTCGATGTACTCGCCGGTCAGCCCGAACCCGCGCAGCTCGTCGCGGAGGGCGGGCACGGCGGTCAGCGCCGCCCGGCGCAGCCGCAGCACACCGGGCGGGGCGGGGCGGACCGGGGCGGCGACGTCGGGCGGGAACACCTCGACCGTCGCGAGGTCCGCCAGCCCCGGCACGACGAGGTCGGCGAGCTCGGCGCAGGTGGTGTCCATGTCGAGGGTGGTGCCGATCCGGGCGGCTGCGGTGTCGAGCAGGCCGATGTGGCGCCGGGCCCGCTCCAGCTCGCGCCACCCCTGGTCGGAGGCCGTGACCTCCAGCACGATCCCGGCCAGACCCACGACCCGGCCGCCGGTCTCCAGCCGGTGGAACGCCCCGTGCCAGTACCGCCGGACCCCGCCGGTCGCCTCGGTGAACCCGCTGGAGGTGATCTCACGGGGCTTACCGTCGGCGAGCACGGCCAGCATCATGTCCTCACCGGCGTCGACCAGCGGGAGGACCTCGGCGACGGTGCGCCCGATGTGTTCCGCGGCCGGGATGCCGTTGATCCGTTCGAGGGCCGGGTTGACGTAGAGGAAACGCAGCCCCGTGTCGAGCACCCCCACCCCGGCCGTGGTCCCGCCGACCAGGGCCGCCAGCACCTCGGGACCGGGAGGCGGCGGATCGTCGGCGTACGCGTCGGCCTGCACGTCAACCTCCTGGGCGGGCGCGGACCACCCGCTGCCCGGCCCTCCATCGTCGGCCGCCGGGTCCCGCCGCGCATCCGCTGAACGGGCCGCGTCCCCGCGCACCCGCGCACCGCCCGGGGCCGGGTACGGACCCGGCCCCGGGCGTACGGGCCGCCGGGCACCGCTCAGGTGCTGAGGGGGTGCGAGGTCCGGCCGGACGCCTCGTCGATCTCGTCGTGCGCCTTCGTCAGCATCTTCATCGCCAGCTCGTTGAGGGCTCTGGCCCCCGCGATCTCCTCGCCGACCCTGGGCTGGTCCTTGTCGGAGGGGTGGCGGCTCGCATATCCGTGGGCCCGCACCTCGTTGCCGTCCGGAAGCCGCACCAGGGCGGCCGCACGGGTCCGGTGGGTGTCCTCCTCGAATTCCATGTCCACGTGCCACCCGGCAGTTGTCCTCATGACGATCACCTCCCTACCAGGGTGCTCCCGTTCCCCGACGGCTGCACCACGGCAACGCCCCCGTGACAGGGGTGACGCACGTGCCCCGGGGTACTCACCTTTCCGGCCGCTCCGGGTGGTCCGATCGGCCCAGGTGGTCCAGGCGGCCTTGTCGGTCCAGGTGGTCCGGGCGGTCCAGGTCGAGGGTGCCGCGGGTCCCCGGGGCGTCCGGCGGGAGCCGCAGCGCCGCCTCGATCCGGCCGGGCAGCGGGCCCAGGTCCAGCAGGCCGGTGACGATCCGGCCGGTCAGCGCGTGCCACGTCCCGGCGCGCCGGAGCATCGCGTGGTCACTGCCCCGGATCGCGACCAGGCAGGTACGGGCACCGGCCCGGCGGGCGCGGGCCGTGAGGTCCTGGGAGGCCCGGGGGCTGGTGACCCGGTCGCGGGTGCTGTGCAGCAGGACCACGTCACGGCCGGCGAGCTGGCCGACCGGGTCGTCGGCCGGGCACCACGGGGCGAGGCCCACCACCGCGCGCACCAGCGGATGACCGGCGGCACGGAGGGCGGCGCGGGCCCCCATCGAGTGGCCGACCAGGACCACCGGGACCTCCTCCCCGACCTCGCGGCGCAGCGCGTCCAGCGCCCGCACGGCGTCGTGGAGCGGGTCCTCGCGGGAGCCGTTCCAGCCGCGGTGGGCGTAACGGGCGGTGCGTACGAGGACGTCGGCGGCGGGGCCGCCCGCGGCCGAGGCGATGGCCCGTGCGAAGGGGAGCATCCGCACGGCGGGCAGGTTCAGCGGACCGGGCGGCGGCGGGGCCAGTCCCGTCTCCGCGCCGCCGTGCAGCAGGAGCACGGCCGCGGACGGCGGTCGGGGGCCTGTCATGTGTACCTCCTGGTGCGCCTCGGTCCCTCCCGGTGCGCCTTCGGCGATGATGCGGGAACCGGTCCCGTACCCGTACAACGAACCCGTACCGGAAACCGGTCCCGGTGCGGGAACCGAATCCGTGCCGGGCGCGCTCTACAGAGCATGGACCGGAAGACTTCCGCAGCACCGGACCACGGAGGAACACGTGGCATCGTCACCGCAACTCGGCCTGCCCGCACCGGACTTCACGCTGCCGGGCGGGGTGCTCGTCGAAGGGGCCTTCGAACGACGCGACTTCGGTCTCTCGGCCGCGCGCGGCCGTGCCGTCGTCCTCGCGTTCTACCCGGGCGACAACACGGCCGTGTGCACCAGGCAACTCTGCTCGTACTCCTCGGGCCTGGAGGAATTCGAGGCGCTCGACGCGGAGGTCTGGGGAATCAGTCCACAGGGTGTGGACAGCCACGAGTCCTTCGCCCGGGGGCACGGGCTGCGCATGCCGCTGCTCGCGGACACCGACCGGACGGCCGCCCGTGCCTACGGGGTCGCCGCGCCGGGGATCGGGGTGCGCCGCGCGGTCTTCCTGATCGGTCCCGACGGGGTGCTGCGCTGGAAACACGTCGCGCTGCTCGGGGCCACGTACCGGTCCCTGGACACACTGACCGAGCAACTTTCCGGCATCAAATCCCCGTAAAAATCTGCCGGGTTCCGGCAGTGTCCGCGACCGGTGCCGTATGGGACCATCCATCCAGTTCGACAGATTCGACAGAAACGTCCGGGGGAGTTCACAGTTCGGGGGAGGTGACCGCGTGACCCTGTTCCTCGGTCTCGGCATCGCGGGAATCGCCCTGCTCGTCCTGTCCCTGATCTTCGACGGAATCCTCGAAGGTCTCTTCGGGGGTGTCCTGGGCGGCTTCTTCGACGGCCTCCTGTCCCTGCCGGTCATCGCCGGATTCCTCTCGATGCTCGGTTTCGGAGGAGCGATCGTGCTCGGCACCACCGGACTCGGCACGGTCGCCGCGATCGTCGCCGGAGGTCTGGCCGGTATCGTCGCGGCCCTGTTGACCTGGAAGTTCAGCAAAGTCCTGATGCGGGACCAGACCGACTCCACACCACGCGGGGACGACCTGGTCGGCACGTCGGGCTCGGTCGTCACCGCCATCCCGGCCGACGGCTACGGCGAGGTCCTGCTGCGACTCGGGGGCCATACCGTGAAGTTGGCCGCGAAGAGTTCGGCTCCGGTCGAACGGGGCACCGAGATCTGGGTGGAGGCCGCGCTGTCGACCACCTCCGTCGCGGTCCGTCCCGTCGAGCGCTGACCGTCCACCGACCGATCGACACACCCTCGGTGCGCCGCGCCGGACCGCGCCCGCGCCGACCGATCAACCGATACACCCGCGGTGCGCCGCGCCGAACCGCGCCCGTACCGCCCGAATCGAACTGCCGCCCCCACAGGGAGGCAGGGGGGACTTGTCCATGAGCCCAGTCGTGATCGCAGTCATCGGAGTCATCGTGCTCCTGGTGATCCTCGCGCTCGCCGTCATCACCCGCTACAAGGTCGCCGGTCCCAGCGAGGCGTTCATCATCACCGGCCGCCGCGGCAAGAAGTCGACGGATCCGGTGACCGGCCGCACCAGCATCGACAACAGCGGCCAGAAGGTCGTCGTCGGCGGCGGGGTCTTCGTGGTCCCGTTCGTCCAGCAGAAGTTCACCCTGGACCTGTCCAGCCGGCAGATCCCGGTGTCCGTGCGCGGCGCCGTGACCCTGCGCGGCGTGAAGTCCAACCTGGACGGCGTCGCGATCGTCAAGGTGGGCGGCAGCGAGGAGACGATCCGGGCCGCGGCCCAGCGCTTCCTCCAGCAGCAGGACGGCATCGTCCGCTTCACCCAGGAAGTGCTCTCCGGCGCGCTGCGCGCCATCGTCGGCCGGATGTCGGTCGAGGACATCATCCGCGACCGGGCGGCGTTCGCCAGCCAGGTCGCGGAGGAGGCCGAGGCCAGCCTCTCCGGCCAGGGCCTGATCCTGGACGCCTTCCAGATCCAGGACATCACCACCGAGGGCTCGTACCTGGAGGACCTCGGCCGTCCGGAGGCCGCCCGCGCCAAGCAGGAGGCGGACATCGCCGAGGCGGTCGCCCGGCGTGCGGCCGAGCAGGCCCGGCTCAAGGCGGAGGAGGAGATCGCGATCGCGCAGCGGACCCTCTACCTGAAGCAGGCCGAGATCAAGGCGCAGACGGACGAGGCCGCCGCCCAGGCCAACGCGGCGGGCCCGCTCGCCGAGGCCGCCCGTCAGCAGGACATCCTCAGCGAGCAGGAGAAGGTGGCGGCGCGGCAGGCCGCCCTGACCGACCGCGAGCTGGACACCAAGATCCGCAAGCCCGCCGACGCCGCCCGCTACCAGGCCGAGCAGGAGGCGGAGGCCCGCCGGATCGCCCAGGTCAAGGAGGCCGAGGCGGCCGCCGAGCGCGCCCGGCTCACCGGTGAGGGCGAGAAGCTCCAGCGTTCGGCGCTCGCCGAGGCCGTGCGCATCGAGGGTGAGGCGGAGGCCGCGGCCATCGCCGCGCGGGGTACCGCCGAGGCCGAGGCCATGCACAAGAAGGCGGACGCCTTCGAACGGTACGGCGAGGCGGCCGTGCTCCAGATGCTGGTCGAGGTGCTGCCGCAGGTCGTCGCCAAGGCGTCCGAGCCGCTGAGCGCCGTGGACAAGATGACCGTGATCTCGACGGACGGCGCGAGCCAGCTCTCGCGCACCGTCACGGACAACGTCGCCCAGGGCATGGAGCTCCTCAGCTCCACCACGGGAGTCGACATCGCCGGTCTGTTGAAGAACCTCAGGGCCGGCAAGTCCGAGTCCGCCCCGGCGGCTTCGGCCGAAGTGCCCGCGCAGGGCGCGAAGGGCGCAGCGTCCGACGGAAAGATCGAGATCACCGACTGATCCGGCCCCACACCATGACGGTGCCCGGCCGATGCTCCACCGGCCGGGCACCGTCATGTCCGGGTGCCTTCATGCCCAGGTGCCGTCATGTCCAGATGCCGTCATGTTCGGGCGCTGTCATGTCCGGGGTGCGAGAAACCGGGGGCGTGATCCGGAACGGGGCCGGGGCCCGGCCGGGGCTCGGGACGTGATCCGGGACGGGGCGCGGTCCGGGACGGGGCGGGGCGGTGTGCCGTCCGGTCGGGTCTCGTTCCGTGGCGGGACACGAGGCCCGCGAAAACCTCCGGATAAGGTAATGCGCCGATAAAGAGATCACCAAGCGTGTCCGAAAACAGCCGTACCTCTCGGGAGGAAGCCATGGGAACCCACCGCACCACGCTGCCCGGAGTCGGTGTGCAGTACGACTACACGACCGAGTCGGGCCAGCACATCTCCGTCGTCGTCCACCACGACGGGCGTCGGTTCATCGGCTTCTACGACCAGGACGACCCCGATTCATGCCTCCTCTCGGTACCCCTGACACCGCAGGAGGCCACCGGCCTGGCCCACCTCATCGACGCCGCACCCATCGACGCCGTGCGGACCGAGGGCATAGATCTGGTCACCGAGCACATCCCGCTCGGGACGCGTTCCCCGTACGGCGGTCGGCTGCTCGCCGACACCAAGGCCCGGACCCGGACCGGCGCCTCGATCGTCGCCGTCCTGCGGACGCACAGCGCACACCCGTCGCCCGGCCCGGAGTTCCGGCTGGCCATCGGGGACACACTCGTCGTCGTCGGTACTCGTGAGGGCGTCGACGCGCTCGCCGACATCATCTCGGAGGGCTGACCGTGCACGACACGACCGCACTGCTGGTGGAGCTCGGCTCCGTCATTCTGGGCCTCGGGCTCATCGGCCGATTCGCCGGACGGATAGGTCTCTCGCCGATCCCGCTCTACCTGCTGGCCGGCCTCGCCTTCGGCGACGGCGGCCTCCTCCCGCTGGGGGCCAGCGAGGAGTTCACCGCCGTGGGCGCCGAGATCGGCGTCATCCTGCTGCTGCTCCTGCTCGGACTGGAGTACAGCGCGTCGGAACTGGTCACCAGTCTCAAGACCCAGTACCCGTCCGGCGCCGTGGACTTCGTGCTCAACGCGACGCCGGGAGCGGTGGCGGCGCTGCTGCTCGGCTGGGGGCCCGTGGGGGCCGTCGCGCTGGCCGGGGTCACCTGGATCTCCTCGTCCGGCGTCATCGCGAAGGTCCTCACCGACCTGGGACGGCTCGGCAACCGGGAGACCCCCGTCATCCTCGGCGTCCTCGTCATCGAGGACCTGTCGATGGCCGTCTACCTCCCGCTGCTCACCGCGATGCTCGCGGGCGTGGGCCTCGCCGGGGGCAGCATCGCGCTGCTCATCGCGCTCGGCACCGTCGGCTTCGTGCTCTACCTGGCGCTGCGGCACGGGCGGCTGATCAGCCGGGCCGTTTCCTCCGACAACCCGGAGATGCTGCTCCTGGTGGTCCTCGGACTGACCGTCCTGGTCGCCGGTGTGGCCCAGGAGCTCCAGGTGTCCGCCGCGGTCGGCGCGTTCCTGGTCGGCATCGCGCTCTCCGGCGAGGTCGCCGAGGGCGCGCGCAAGCTGCTGACCCCGCTGCGGGACCTGTTCGCCGCCGTCTTCTTCGTCTTCTTCGGGCTCTCCACCGACCCGGCCGAGATCCCGCCGGTGCTGCTGCCGGCGGCGCTGCTGGCCGTCGTGACCGTCTTCACCAAGATCGGCACCGGTTGGTACGCGGCCCGGCGCGCCGGAATCGGCGAGCGCGGACGGTGGCGGGCCGGCGGGACGCTCGTCGCGCGCGGCGAGTTCTCCATCGTCATCGCCGGTCTGGCCGTGGCGACCGAACCCCGCATCGGCCCCATCGCCACCGCGTACGTCCTCATCCTCGTCATCGTCGGACCGCTCACCGCCCGCTGGACCCAGCCGGTCGCGACCCGCGTCCAGGCGTGGCTCGGCCGGGGCGAGGACACCGGCAGGAGCGGCGCCCCCGCGACCCGTCCGGCACCCGCCGCGCAGGAGCCGACGGCACAGGAGCCGGCGGCGCGGGAACCGGCTGCGGAAGAACAGTCGGTACCGACCGCGCAGGCCGCGCAGGCCGCGGAAGGACAGCCCGTGAAGGAGCGGCTCGCCTCGTCCACGGACTGAGGCCGGACACCGTACGGACCACGGGTGGGGCGCGACCGGACCGGTCGCGCCCCATTCGCATGTCCGCCGCCGTGCGGGGTGTCCGCAGCCCGGACCGGTCTCGGAGTCCGGGTCCGGGATCACCCGTTCGTGCAGGTCGTGGAGCGGTTCCGGGGCGGCGGGCACTCCGTCGCGACGTGGTTCGTTGTCCTGGTGTCGCCGATGGGCCCGGCCGAGTCCATCGGGTCCGCCCGGCTGTGCCGCCGCGCCCGCCGCGGCGTCATGCTCACCACCGGTTCCGGCACGCGGGGGACGCCCCTCCTGCTAACTTCTACACGTCTGTAGAATTGGAACCCACTCCGGCAACACACGCAACGTATGGAGACGTCATGGCACTGTGGGATCGGATCAAGGAATCCGCTTCGTCGATGCAGTCGCAGCTGGAAGCGAAGAAGAACGACCTCAAGAGCGGGGCGTTCCGCGACGCGAGCATGGCCATGTGCGCCCTGGTCGCCGCCGCCGACGGTTCCATCGACCCGTCCGAGCGTCAGCGCGTCGCCGCCCTGATCACCAGCAACGACGTCCTGCGGAACTTCCCGGCGGACGACCTCCAGCGCCGCTTCAACGACTACGTGAACAAGCTCACGGCCGACTTCGCCTTCGGCAAGGTCAGCGTGCTCCAGGAGATCGCCAAGGCGAAGAAGAAGCCGGCCGAGGCGCGCGCCGTCATCCAGATCGGCATCGTCATCGGCGGCGCCGACGGCGACTTCGACAAGTCGGAGCAGGCCGTCGTACGGGAGGCGTGCTTCGCGCTCGACCTCCCGCCGCACGAGTTCGACCTGTAGGGCCCGACCACGACCGGCGGGCCGTACGCCCTCCGGGGCCGCACGCCCTCCGGGCCCGTGCGGGCGCCCGGCCCCGTGCGGCCCCCGCGCCCGCACGGCTCCGCCCCGCCGACCGGGGCCGCCCGTCGGGCCACCCACGGACCGGCCGACCGGTCCCCCGAACCGCCGGGACCCCCGCGGACCGWCCGACCACCGGTCCGCGCCCGGCCGGCCGGGGGTGCGCATTCCC
>NZ_RDBO01000005.1:20455-27212 GCF_008120935.1 Streptomyces sp. sk2.1 | reverse complement strand
GGTCCCGGCGGACCGACCGACCACCGGTCCGCCCCCGGCCGGCGGCTCCACACATCACGATCCAAGTTGCCTAAATGCTTTAGGCAGATCCATAATCTCTTTCGCCGAAGAGGAGAAGGATTATGGTTCGAGTGGGGCTGACCCCCGAGCGCCTGACGCGGGCGGGCGCGGAGCTCGCCGACGAGGTGGGCTTCGACCGGGTGACCGTCTCGGCGCTCGCCCGACGGTTCGACGTCAAGGTCGCGAGCCTGTACTCGCACGTGAAGAGCTCGCACGACCTCAAGACCAGGATCGCCCTGCTCGCGTTGGAGGAGCTGGCCGACCGGGTCTCCGCCGACCTCGCCGGGCGGGCGGGCAAGGACGCCCTGGCCGCCTTCGCGAACGCCTTCCGCGACTATGCCCGCGAGCACCCCGGCCGCTACGACGCCGCCCGGTTCAGACTCGACCCCGAGACGGCGGCCGCCGGCGCCGGCGTCCGGCACGCGCAGATGACGCGCGCCGTCCTGCGCGGCTACGGCCTGTCGGAGCCGGACCAGACGCACGCGGTCCGGATGCTGGGCAGCGTCTTCCACGGCTACATCAGCCTGGAGCTGGCCGGCGGCTTCGGTCACACCGCCGTGGACCCGCAGGAGTCCTGGCTCTGGACCCTGGACTCCCTCGACGCCCTGCTGCGGAGCCGGGGCACGTCCTGACCGACGGGCGACCTCGCCCCGCCGGTACCACCCGCCGCACCCCGCGTACGCCGGCACCCCCCGGACGCCCCGTGCACCGGCGCCGCCCGGACCACTCGTACGCCTCCCCCGTACGCCTCGTACGCATTGATCAACAGGCTGGACAGAACCATGAGCACCGAGCACGGCTGGACCACCACGCCCATCACCGCGGACCTCCTGCGCGGCTTCCTCGACCTGGAGCCGACCGCGCGCGGCCTGCTCCCGCACCGGCTGCCCGCCGCCGCACGCCGCCAGATCCCCGACGAGCAGCTGGCCATGGCCGAGGCCCAGCCCTCCGGCGTACGACTGGTCCTGCGCACCCGGGCCACCGCCATCGAGCTGGACACACTGCCCACCAAGCGCGCCCACCGGGGCTTCCCGGCCCCGGCGGACGGCGTGTACGACCTGCTGGTCGACGGCCGCCTCACCGACCGGGCCACGGTGACCGGCGGCAACGTCCGCACGATCACCGACATGGTCGCCCAGACCTCCGAGCTGAGCGAGGGGCCGGTCGGCACCGCCCGGTTCACCGGCCTGCCGGCCCGGGACAAGGACGTCGAGATCTGGCTCCCGCACACCGAGATCACCGAACTGGTCGCCCTGCGCACCGACGCCCCCGTCGAACCGGTGCCGGACCGCGGGCGCCGGGTGTGGCTGCACCACGGCAGCTCCATCAGCCACGGCTCCAACGCCACCCGCCCGACCGCCGTCTGGCCGGCCCTGGCCGCGGCCCGGGGCGGGGTGGAGCTGATCAACCTGGGGTTCGGCGGCGGCGCCCTGCTCGACCCGTTCACCGCCCGGGCCATGCGGGACACCCCCGCGGACCTGATCAGCCTCAAGATCGGCATCAACATCGTCAACGCCGACGCGATGCGCCTGCGCGCCTTCGGCCCCGCGGTGCACGGCTTCCTCGACACCCTTCGCGAGGGGCACCCGACCACGCCGCTGCTGGTCGTGTCCCCCGTGCTGTGCCCGGTCCAGGAGGACACCCCCGGCCCGCTCGCGCCCGACTTCTCCGGCGGCACCCTGAAGTTCAGGGCGACGGGCGACCCGGCCGAGCGCGCCGCCGGGCGCCTGACGCTCAACGTCGTCCGCGACGAACTCGCCCGGATCGTCGGGCAGCGGGCGGCCGACGACCCGAACCTGCACCACATCGACGGCCGCGAGCTGTACGGCGAGCAGGACCACGCCGAGTTCCCGCTGCCCGACGGGATCCACCCCGGCCCCGAGGGGCACCACCGCATCGGCGAGAACTTCGCACGGCTCGCGTTCGGCCCGGACGGCCCCTTCGCCACCGGGACCGACTGACCGTCCGCGAGACCGGCCGACCGGTCCGCAGGACCGGGCACGGAGCCGCGGGCCGGGCACGGGAACGGAGCCGCGGACCGGGGCCGACCGGACACGGAGCCGGGGGCCGGGCACGGACACGGAGCCGGGGACCGGGGCCGACCGGGCACGGAGCCGCGGACCGGGACCGACCGGGCACGGAGCCGCGGACCGGGGCCGACCGGGCGATCCGCAAGGCCGGTCACCCCGCGGACCGGCCGGTCGTCGGCCCCGCGGGCCGCCCCGTCGTCACGGCTTCCCGCGGTTCCTCACAGCTCCTTGGCGGGCCAGTCCAGCAGCCGGGCCCCGATGACCGCCGTCTGCAGGGTGTAGCGGTGCATCGGGTCGGACGGGTCGGACCCGGTCAGCTGGTGTATCCGCTCCAGGCGGTAGGTGAGCGCCCGGACGCTCAGCGACAGCCTGCGGGCCGTCTCGGCCGCCACGCAGCCCGCGTCGAAGTAGACGGCGAGCGTCTTCAGCAGGGGCACGGCGCCGCCGCGGGCCTGCTGGAGCGGACCCAGTTCGTTGCGCACCAGATCCGCCATCGCCTGCCGGTCGCGGGTCAGCACCGGGTAGACCAACAGGTCCGCCGAGTGCAGCACCGGGTCCTCCAGGTCCATCCGGTCCGCGAGGTCGAGGGCGTCGAGCGCCTCGTCGTACGAGTGGACGACGCCGCCGGGGCCCTTGTGCGGGCGGCCGATCGCGACCCGGCCGCCGTCCGTCGCCGCGTGCGCCTGCTTGGCGAAGTACCGCAGGACGTCGGGCTGGCTGCCCGGCGCGATGCAGACCAGCCGCCCGTCCTTCGTCGTGATCAGGATCTTCCGGCCGCTGAACCGGGCGAGCAGCGCCGCCTCGACCGTGCGCGGCACGGAGTCGGTCTCCGTGTACGCCTCCGGGCCCGTGGCCACCGCGACCGCGTGGGCGCGCGAGAGCCGCAGCCCGAACCGGGTGGCCCGCTCGGCGAGCCGGCCCAGGTCGCTGCGCCCGTACAGCAGGTCGTCGATGAACTCGCGACGCGCCGCCTCCTCCCGCCGCACCGTCAGCCGCTGGGCCCGCTCGAAGCCCTCGGCGAAGGCGTCGACGGCCTGCTCGACCACGGCCAGCACCGATTCGGTGGCCGTCGCGTCGGCCGTGGCGCCCAGCGGCCAGGAGGTGCGGGTCGCCGCGAGGTGCATGCCGACCAGGGCGCGCAGCTGGTACCCGGCCTCGGCGGCCTCCCGGCCCAGCCGACGGCGGTCGTCCAACTCGTCCCGGGTGAGACGGCGGCCGGTGGCGGCGGCCTCGGCCAGGATGTGGACGTAGTCCCCCAGACATTCCTCGGGGATCTCCGGCTCCGCCACGCGCTTCTCCTCCAGTCCTGACGCGACTTTGACAATCGCTCAACGCATATCGGGTGATGCCGGTGACCGGCATCAAGGACGAGTAAAGATTGCCGGACTCCGGCAGTGCGACACCGGCCCCCCGAATGGCACGATTCCGTCAGCACCACAACGGGGGAACACGGGGGAAATCGGGGGAAATCCCGGCTGCCGCGACGCCGCTTCACGCTGCTCACGACAGCCGGGACCGCCGCCGCCCGCCCGAACCGGAAAGACAGCAGGGGGAGGAACGATGCGGGAGTTCCTGAGCGCGGCGACTTCCTTTCCAGCCGTTCCGTTCGGCGCCGCCCTGGCCGTCGTCGTCTTCTTCTGGCTCCTGGTACTGGCCGGGGCCGCCGATCACCACTCCTTCGACGGGGACCTCGACACCGACGTCGCCGGGATCGGCGGGATGCCGGTCACCGTCACGGTGTCCGTGCTGGTCGTCGTCGGCTGGTTCACCAGCCTCACCGGCACCGTCCTGATGCACCGCAGCGGCACCACCGGGCTCGTCCGGGCCGGATTCGCCTGCGCCGTCTTCGCCGGGGCGCTGCTGATCGGCTGGATCGCGACGCGGGGCTTCGTGCGCTGCTTCCGCCGGCGCTTCCCGGACGAACCCCCGCCGTCGCGGCAGGACTTCCTCGGCCGGGTCTGCACCATCCGCACCGGCTCCGTCAGCTCCGACTTCGGCCAGGCCGAGGTCGTGGCGGCCGACGGGTCCACCGCCATCGTCCAGGTCAGACTGGCCGGACCGGCGGACGGCGCGGCCCTCGCCCCGGGCGGTGCGGGTGCCCTCACCTCGGGCAGTGCGGGGCTGCTGTACGCGTACGACGACGCGGGAGAGTTCTTCTGGGTCTCGGCGTACGACAAGGCCCTGGATCCGGGACCGCCACCGCCACCACGACCACGCACGGCGCAGCGCACGGGCGCGCGCCGCACCCCACGCCGCACCGGCTGACCCGACCGGACCCGCGGCACCGCCCGCCGAGTCCCGTCGCGCCCGCCGCGCGGTGAGCCGCCCGGCGCCCCGTCGCGCCGCCGGCCCCGCCGCTCCACCTTCTTCATCACCAGCCGCCAAGGACTGTCATGGATGCCATCACCTTGGGCTTCGGCGTGCTCGTAGCCGTCGTCCTGCTCATCGCCGTCGCCCTGCTCTTCGTCATCACCCGGCTCTTCCGCAAGGTGGAGCAGGGCAAGGCGCTGATCATCTCCAAGACCAAGAAGGTCGACGTCACCTTCACCGGGGCCGTCGTCCTGCCGGTGCTCCACAAGGCCGAGAGCATGGACATCTCGGTGAAGACCATCGAGATCCGCCGCACCGGGCGCGAGGGGCTGATCTGCCAGGACAACATCCGCGCCGACATCCACATCACGTTCTTCGTCCGGGTCAACAAGACCGTCGAGGACGTCATCAAGGTCGCCCAGGCCATCGGCACGGAGCGGGCCAGCGACAAGGTCGCGATCCAGGAGTTCTTCGCCGCGAAGTTCTCCGAGGCGCTGAAGACCGTCGGCAAGCAGCTGGACTTCGTCGACCTGTACACCAAGCGCGAGGAGTTCCGGGACCGGATCATCCGGGTCATCGGGACGGACCTGAACGGCTACCACCTCGACGACGCCGCGATCGACTTCCTGGAACAGACGCCGATGACGCAGCTCGACGGCGCGAACATCCTGGACGCGCAGGGCATCCGCAAGATCACCGAGCTGACGGCGATCGAGCACGTGCGCACCAACGAGTACCAGCGCACCGAGCAGAAGGAGATCACCCGGCAGGACGTCGACGCCCGCGAGACCATCCTGGAGCTGGAGCGCCGGCAGGCCGAGGCCGAGATCAAGCAGCGCCGCGAGGTCGAGACGTTGCGGGCCCGCGAGGAGGCCGCCACGGCCAAGGTCCAGGAGGAGGAGCGGCTCGGCGCGCAGGCCGCGTTCATCCGCACCGAGGAGCAGCTCGGCATCCAGCGCGAGAACCAGGCCCGGGAGATCGCCGTCGCGCAGAAGAACCGCGAGCGGGTCATCGCGGTGGAGAACGAGCGGATCGAGAAGGACCGGCTGATCGAGGTCATCGGCCGCGAGCGGCAGACCGAGCTGAACCGGATCGCCGCGACGAAGGAGGTCGAGGCCGAGCGCCGCGAGGTCGCCGACGTGATCCGCGAGCGGATCGCCGTGGACCGCACGGTCGCCGAGCAGGAGGAGTCCATCAAGACGCTGCGGGCCGTCGAGGAGTCGGAGCGCACCCGCAGGTCGGTCA
This sequence comes from Streptomyces sp. sk2.1, assembly GCF_008120935.1. GTDB lineage: Bacteria > Actinomycetota > Actinomycetes > Streptomycetales > Streptomycetaceae > Streptomyces. Next base: position 21,567 of record NZ_RDBO01000005.1, on the reverse strand, counting down.
TCATCGCCGCCGAGGCGGAGGCCCAGGAGAAGCTGGTCAAGGACATCAAGGCGGCCGAGGCCGCCGAGGCCGCGGCCTCCCACCTGGCCGCCGAGCAGCTGACGCTCGCCGAGGCCCGGCTGAAGACCGCGGACCTGGACGCGCAGGCCAAGCTGCGGCTGGCCGAGGGCATCCGGGCGGAGTCCGCCGCGCCCGGCCTCGCGGAGGTCCAGGTGCGGGAGGCGGAGGCCGACGTCATCGAGAAGGCCGGTCTCGCCGAGGCCGAGGCCACGTCCGCCCGGCTGAAGGCCGAGGCGGAGGGCGCCCGGCTCAAGGCCCTCGCCGAGGCGGAGGGCACGCAGGCCCAGGCGGTGGCCGACGCCGCGATGATCGGCGAGAAGCTGAAGGCCGAGGCGGCGGGCCTCACCGAGAAGGCCGCCGCGATGGCGGCGCTGGACGACGCCTCGCGCGGCCACGAGGAGTACCGGCTGCGGCTCGCCGCGGAGAAGGAGATCCGGCTGGCCGGGCTCGACGTGCAGCGGCAGGTGGCCGAGGCCCAGGCGACGGTGCTGGCCACCGGCCTGGAGAACGCCGACATCGACATCGTCGGCGGGGAGTCGGTCTTCTTCGACCGCCTGGTCTCGGCCGTCTCGATGGGCAAGGGCCTCGACGGGTTCGTGGAGAACTCGGACACGGCGAAGGCCCTCGCCGGTCCGTGGCTGAACGGCACCTCGTCGTTCACCGAGGACCTGACCCGGATGGTCGGATCGGTCTCGACGGGCGACGTCCGCAACCTGACGGTGTCGGCGCTGCTGACCCGGATGATGCGGGCCCCCGGGGCCGGGGTCGCGCCGGGGCAGGTGCAGCAACTGCTGACCGCCGCCCGGGAGCTGGGGCTCGCCGACGTGCCGGTCTCCGCGGTGAGCGGGGCTCTGGCGGCGGGCGGCGCGTCCGCGGTCGAGACGCCCGTACCGGCGGGGGCCTCCGTACCGGTCGAGGCCGCGGCCTCGGGTGACGCGTCCGCGGTGCCCGCGGCCCGCAACGGGACGCCGGTCGCCTAGGCGAGGACCGCGCTCGCCGAGGCCCGGCTGAAGACCGCGGACCTGGACGCGCAGGCCAAGCTGCGGCTGGCC
>NZ_RDBO01000005.1:0-20355 GCF_008120935.1 Streptomyces sp. sk2.1 | reverse complement strand
TCGGTGCGGATCTGCTCGGTGCCGGTGAGCCGGAGCTCGGTCGAGCCGAACTCCTCGGTGCGCCGGGTGTTGAGCGCCTCGGCGCGGCGGGCCAGTTCGGCGGCCCCGTGGACGCGGGAACGTACGACGTGCTGCGCCGCCGGCTGGGCGACCGGGCCGCCGAACTGGCCCGCCGCGCCGAGGCGCTCAACACCCGGCGCACCGAGGAGTTCGGCTCGACCGAGCTCCGGCTCACCGGCACCGAGCAGATCCGCACCGAGCAGGCGTCGGTCCCCCGCGACCTGGTGGCCGTCGGCGGCCGGCTGCTGTTCGGCTTCGAGCGGGGGCCGGGCGCGACCGGGACCGCCGAGGTGTCCGACGTACTCGCCCTGTACGGGCCCGAGCTGGACGCCCCCGTGGCGGGCGGGCCGCCGGCCGACGAGGACTTCGTCCGCGAGTTCACCGCCCTGCACCGCTACTACCGCGACGCCCGGCTGCTGCGGCTGCGCCGGGTGGACGGGAAGCTGCTCGCCGTCTTCCGCACCGGCGAGAGCGCGGACGGCATCCGCGTGCTGCGCTGGGCGCTCGCCGCGGACGGTTCGCCGGGCGCCTTCCTCGACGCGCGCGGCGACCGCGACCACGTCTTCCCGCCGTCGCACGACTTCACCTGGACCGTCGCGGGCCGCGAGTCGCACGTACCGGGCCGGCACCCGCACATCGCGGTGGGCGGCGACGGCGACGGCGCACGGGCCGTCCTGTTCGTCGACACGCTCGGCGGCACCCTCACCGTCAAGACGGAGAACGACACCGACACCCCGCACGGCATCTACGAGGAACCGGTCACCGAACCCCTCCAGTCCCTCGCCGACGCCGAGGTGGAGCACGCCACGATCGGCCCGCTGGTCCTGCTCCGGATCCGCCCGTACAACGAGGAGTCCTGGCGGCACCTGGTCTTCAACACGCTGCTCGGCACCGTGCTGCGGCTGGACGGCATCGGCCCGGCCTGCCACCGCCTGCCGGAGGACCAGGGGATCATCTTCCCCGGCGGCTACTACCTCACCACCGGCACCGCCAAGACCTTCGACATCGCCGAGCCGCTCTCCGCCCCGCTCTTCGAGGGCGCCGTCCGCTCCCCGAACGGCGAGGACGTCCTGTACGTCTTCCGCTCCCCCGACGACGGCCGCAGCCTGCTCCTGCCGTACAACCTGATCCGGCAGGAGGTCGCCACCCCGCTCCAGGGCCGCGGCCACGCCCTGCTCGACGACGGCACGCTCGTCCTGCTGCGCACCACCGCCACGGGCGACGAACCGGCCCGGGTCCACCCGGTGCAGCGCTGGCACACCCCGTACGTCTCCGACACCCACGCCGCCTCCCGGCCCGCCGCCGACGGGCCGCTCGCCCGGGTCGGCAACGCCGATCTGGTGCGCGGCATCTCCGACTGCCTGGCCCTCGCCCACGGCGCCACCGAGACCACCCCGACCGCCGCCGTGTACGCCCGGCTGGTCGCGGACTGCGTCCGTGCCACCGACCGCTACCACTGGCTCACCGATCCCGAACTCGGCACGCTCGCCGACCCGTTGGCCGAACTCAGGGCCACCGCCGAGCAGGTGCTGACCGAGTTCGAGACGGTGCGGGAGCTGACCCGGCAGGCCGCCGACGCACTGGCCGAGGCCACCGAGCACATCACCGCGCTCGTCCGCCGCAGCCGCGGCGAGGTCCCGCGCACGGCCGCCGAGTGGGTGGACCGGCTCACCGAACTGCGCCGCGCCCACGGCCATGTGGCGACCCTCGCCGAGATGCGGTACGCGGACACCGAACGCGTTGCGGAACTCTCCGCCGACACCGCCGCCGACATCGAGGCGGTGGCCCGGCGCGCCGTCTCCTTCCTCGCCCGGGACGACGCCTTCGCCGGCTACCACGAGGACATCGCCCGCCTCACCGCCGAGGCGTCCGCGCTCGCCACCGTCGCGGACGCGGCGGCGCTCGGCGACCGGCTGACGAAGACGACGGAGGGGCTCGGCACCGTCACGGACGTCGTCGCCGGGCTCGACATCGGCGACGCCACGGTCCGGACCTCCATCCTGGAGCGGATCGCGGAGGTGCTCGGCGGGGTCAACCGGGCCCGCGCCACACTCGACGCGCGCCGCCGCGAACTGCTCGACCACGAGGGCCGGGCCGAGTTCGCCGCCGAGTTCGCGTTGCTCGGGCAGGCCGTCACGGGGGCGATCGCCGCCGCCGACACCCCGGACGCCTGCGACGACCAGCTCGCCCGGCTGCTCGTGCGGCTGGAGGACCTGGAGTCGCGGTTCGCCGAGTTCGACGACTTCCTCACCGAACTGGCCGAGCGGCGGACCGAGATCCACGAGGCGTTCTCGGCCCGCAAGCAGACCCTGCAGGACGCCCGCGCCCGGCGGGCGGAGCGGCTGGCCGAATCCGCGGCCCGCATCCTGGAGACGGTCTCCCGGCGGGTGTCGGCCCTGGCCGACCCGGACGCCGTCCACACCTACTTCGCCTCCGACCCGATGGTCGCCAAGATCCGCCGCACCGCGGACGAGCTGCGGGAACTCGGCGACCCGGTGCGCGCGGAGGAACTCGACGGGCAACTGCTGGCCGCCCGGCAGGAGGCCGGCCGGGCCCTGCGCGACCGCAGCGAGCTGTACGCGGACGGCGGTGCCACGATCCGGCTGGGCCGGCACCGGTTCGCGGTGAACACCCAGCCCTTCGACCTCACGCTCGTCCCGCACGGGGACCGGCTCTCGTTCGCGCTCACCGGCACCGACTACCGGGCGCCGGTCACCGACCCGGGGTTCGAGGAGACCCGCCCGTACTGGGAGCAGACCCTCCCCTCCGAGTCCCCGCACGTCTACCGGGGCGAGCACCTGGCGGCCCGGCTGCTGGCCGAGCGAGGCGCGGACTCCCTGGCCGCCCTGTCCCCGGACGAACTCGCCGCGCTGGTGAGGGAGTCGGCCGCCGCCGCGTACGACGAGGGGCATCAGCGCGGGGTGCACGACGAGGACGCCACCGCGATCCTCGCCGCCCTGCTGCGGCTGCACCCGGCGGCCGGTCTGCTGCGCCGGCCGCCCGCCGTGCGCGCGGCGGCGCAACTCTTCTGGGCATACGGCACGGACGAGGGCCGGCGCGCCTCGTGGACCCGGCGGGCGGTCTCGCTCGCCCGCGCCCGCGACACGTTCGGCCTCGCCCCGGCCGTCGACGCCCTCCAGCGGGAGTGGGCGGACGTCATCCGGGACGACAACTCCTGGACCACACCGGCCACTTGGGACGAAGGCGCGAAGACCGACGGCACCACGCACGACGGCATCACGTCCGACGGGACCGGCCCTGGGAGCACCGGTGCGGTCGACCCGGCGGCCGTCGCCGAGTACCTCTTCGAAGAATTGACAAGCGGCCCGGCCGGTTTCGTCACCAGCGCCACCGCCCGCACGTTCCTCGACAAGTTCCGCCGCACAACCGGAACTTCGGCCTACGACGACGACCTCGCCGCCCTCGGCGAAGACCTCCCCGCCCGCCGTCAACTTGTCGAGGGCTGGCTCACCTCGTACGCCGCCGCGAGCGGCACCCCGCTCGACGCGGGGGATTTGGCCGAGTCGGTCGCCGTGGAGCTCTGCCCGGAACCGGTGCTCGAACGGTACGAGTGCGAGGCCCCGCTCACCGAGCGGGTGGACGGCCTGCTCGGCACCCACCCGCGCATCGACCGGGGCACGCTGACCGTCCGCATCGACGAACTCCTCGCCCGCACCGCCGGGTTCCGCGCCCGTGCCGTCCCCGGCTTCCGGGCCTACCAGCGCCGGCGCACCGCCCTCGTGGACGCCGAGCGGTCCCGGCTGCGGCTGGACGACCTCCGGCCGCGCGTCATGTCGGCGTTCGTCCGCAACCGGCTGCTGGACGAGGTGTACCTGCCGCTGATCGGCGACAGCCTCGCCAAGCAGATCGGCACCGCCGACGCGGACCGGCGCACCGACTCGCAGGGCCTGCTGCTGCTCGTCTCGCCGCCCGGCTACGGCAAGACGACGCTGATGGAGTACGTCGCCGACCGGCTGGGCCTGGTCCTCGTCAAGATCAGCGGGCCCAACCTCGGCCACGACGTGACCTCGCTCGACCCGGCCCAGGCCCGCACCGCGACCGCCCGCCAGGAGATCGAGAAGATCAACTTCGCGCTGGAGTCCGGCAACAACACCCTGCTCTACCTCGACGACATCCAGCACACCTCGCCCGAACTGCTCCAGAAGTTCATCCCGCTCTGCGACGCCACCCGCCGCATCGAGGGCGTCAGGGACGGCGAACCGCGCAGCCACGACCTGCGGGGCAAGCGGTTCGCGGTGTGCATGGCGGGCAACCCGTACACGGAGTCGGGGGCCAGGTTCCGCATCCCCGACATGCTCGCCAACCGGGCCGACGTCTGGAACCTCGGCGAGGTGCTGAGCGGGCGCGAGGACGTCTTCGCGCTGAGCTTCGTGGAGAACGCGCTGACCGCCAACCCGGTGCTCGCCCCGCTCGCCGGGCGTTCCCGCGAGGACCTCGCACTGTTCGTACGACTGGCCTCCGACGATCCCTCGGCCCGCGCGGACCGGCTCGAACACCCCTACCCGCCCGCCGACGTGGAACGGATCGTCGCCGTCCTGCGCCATCTGCTGACCGCCCGGGAGACGGTGCTGGCCGTGAACGCCGCGTACATCGCGTCGGCGGCGCAGACGGACGCGACGCGCACCGAACCTCCGTTCCGGCTCCAGGGCTCCTACCGCGACATGAACAAGATCGCGGCGCGGATCGTGCCGGTGATGAACGCGGCGGAGATCGACGCCGTCATCGACGACCACTACGCGGGCGAGGCCCAGACGCTGACCTCGGGCGCCGAGTCGAACCTGCTCAAACTGGCCGCGCTGCGCGGCCGGCTCACCGACGCACAGTCCGCGCGCTGGTCGGAGATCACCGCCTCCTACGTGCGCACGCAGGCGCTCGGCGGACCGGACGGCGACCCCATGACCCGGGCCGTCGCCGCGCTGGGCCTGCTCGCGGACCGGATCGCGGCGGTCGAGTCGGCCATCGTCCGGGTCGCCGACCCGCGCCATCTGCTCACCAACCCGCAGGCCCGGCACGCGGCACCGCATGCCGACCCGTCGTCGCACGGCGACTGACGGCGACCGACGGCGGATCGTCCGACGCACTCCCACTGCCCACGGAGGAGAGGAGCAAGGCATGCTGGGACACGTGCCTCAGCTTCCCCAGCAGCCCCAACGTTCCCCGTTCAGCGGACACATGGTCGTCTGCGGCGACGACGCACTGGCCCGGCGGCTCGCCGTCGAGCTGCGCTACGTGTACGGGGAGCGGGTCACCCTCGTCCTGCCGCCCGGCCGCGACGACCGCAGGCCCGAACTGCCGCTGGCCGGACGGGGCCTGGCGGCGGCGCTGTTCGGCCGGATGTCCTCGGCGATGAACCGGGCCGGCGGCACCGGCGGGGGCGGGGCCGACGCCCTCGGTGACGACACCAACGCCGGTGTCGAGGCCGTCCGCGTCACGGAGGCGGCGGAGCCGTCCGACGAGGCGCTGGAGGAGGCGGGCGTCGGATCGGCCGCCGCGCTGGCGCTGGTCTACGAGGACGACGAGCGCAACATCCGCGCCGCGCTGACCGCCCGCCGCATCAACCCCCGCCTCCGGCTGGTCATCCGGCTCTACAACCGCAAGCTGGGCCAGCACCTGGAGGCCCTGCTCGACCAGGCCGCCGCCCTCGCCGTGCCCGGCCTGGACCGGGCCGCCCTGGACGCCTCCACCACCGTCCTGTCCGACGCCGACACTGCGGCCCCCGCCCTCGCCGCGACCGTCCTCACCGGCTCCAGCAAGGTCATCCAGGCGGAGGGCCTGCTGCTGCGCGCCGCCGAACGCACTCCACCCGGCGAGGGGCAGATCGCCGATCCCGGCCTGTGCACCCTCGCGCTGCTCTCCTCCACCACCCATGACCCGGCGGGCACCGAGGGCTCCGACAGCAGCGGCGCCGAGGGACCCCAACTACTGCCGGACGAGCGGCAGTTGTCCGCCGCGACGGACCGGGGCACGGTGGTCCTGGAGGCGGTCAGCCAGGCGGGCCCGTCCGGGCCGACGCCCCGGATGGGCGGCCGGGGGGCACCGCTGAGCCAGGTCTTCTCGCGGCGGCTGCGCTGGTCGGCGCTGGGCGTCGGGCTGGCCGTGGTGGGCCTCGCCGTCGCCTCGACGCTCAGCACCGGCGACGACCCGCTGCACGCCGCGTACCTCACGCTGCTCGACCTGTTCGCGATGGGCGACCCGGCGGTCGGCGAGCCGACGGCCCGCCAGCTCATCCAACTCCTTTCCGGAGTAGCCGGTTTGATGCTGCTGCCGCTGCTCGTGGCGGGCGTGCTGGAGGCGTTCGGCTCGATCCGCACGGCGTCGTCCCTGCGCCGCCCGCCGCGCGGCCTGTCCAACCACGTGGTGCTGCTCGGCCTCGGCAAGATCGGCACGAGGGTCCTCGTCCGGTTGCGCGAGCTCGGCATCCCGGTGGTGTGCGTGGAGGACGACCCGGACGCGCGCGGCATCCCCGTGGCCCGGCGGCTGCACGTACCGGTGGTCCTGGGCGATGTCACCCAGGAGGGCGTCCTGGAGGCGGCGAAGATCCAGCGCGCCCGCGCGCTCCTCGCCCTGACCAGCATCGACACCACCAACCTGGAGGCCGCGCTGTACGCCCGCTCGGTCAAGCACGACCTGCGGGTGGCCCTGCGCCTGTACGACGACGAGTTCGCCACCGCCGTCTACCGCACCCTGCGCACCGCCCATCCGCAGGCCGTGACCCGGTCCCGCTCCGTCTCCCACCTGGCCGCCCCGACCTTCGCGGTCGCCATGATGGGACGCCAGATCCTGGGCGCGATCCCGGTCGAGCGGAAGGTGATGCTGTTCGCGGCGATCGAGGTGGCGGGCCATCCGCAGCTGGAGGGCCGCACGGTGGAGCAGGCGTTCCGGGCCGGTGCCTGGCGGGTCCTCGCCCTGGACGCCACCCCGCCCGAGGACCGCCTCCCGGACCTGGCCATCTCCTCCCCGGCCTCCCCCGACCGCCCGTCCGGCCTGGTCTGGGACCTGCACCCCGGGTACGTGCTGCGCCCCCAGGACCGCGTGGTGATCGCCGCGACCCGTCGCGGCCTGGCCGAACTGCTCCGCCGACGCCGCCCGGTGACGCCGACGAGACCGTGACGGGGCCCTGACGAGGACGGGCCGGGGACGGGCCGGGCCCGCGAAAACCGGGCGACCGGAAGGCCGGGCGGGCGGAAGGCCGGGGCCCGGCGGAAATCCGGGTGCCCGGCGTCCGCCCGCCCGGCCTTCCGGTCCCCTACCCTCCCCCCATGGACACCGACGCCCCCGACCTCCTCAACGTGATCGACATCGAGGCGACCTGCTGGGACGGGCAGCCGCCGCCCGGCGCGGTCGGCGAGATCATCGAGATCGGGCTGACCGTCGTCGACCTGCGCGCGGCCGCCGCGGCCTCCCCCGCCCGGACGGGGTCGAGGAAGCCGATGATCCCGGGAAGGATCGCCCGCCACCGCATCCTGGTCCGGCCGGCCCGGTCCGGGGTCAGCGACTTCTGCACCGAACTGACCGGCCTCACCCAGGCCGAGGTGGACACGGGGGTCTCCTTCGCCGAGGCCTGCCGACTGCTGGCGGCCGAGCACCACGCGGGGTCCCGGCCCTGGGCGAGCTGGGGCGACTACGACCGCAACCAGTTCACCCGCCAGTGCCGGGCGACCGGCACCCCGTACCCGTTCGGCCACCGCCACACCAACGCCAAGATCCCCTTCACCGCCGCCCACGGCCTGCGCAAGCGCCCCGGCATGGCCCGCGCCCTGGAGATCGCGGGCCTCCCCCTGGAGGGCCGCCACCACAGCGGCGCGGACGACGCCTGGAACATCGCGGCCCTGATCCTGGACCTCGCGGCCCGGAACGCCTGGCCGGGGGAGGCCACCGCCTGACGAGCCGGCCGGGGCACCCCGCGCGAGCACCGACCGGGACCGCCCGCGCGGCACGCCTCAGAGCACGCCGCCCATGGCCCCGCGCACCTCGTCCAGCGTCGCCCCGGCGATCTCGACGGCGCGCTCGTTCCCGGCCCGGAGCACCGACCGCACGTACCCCATGTCCCGCGCGTACTCGGCCCGCCGGGCCCGGATCGGCGCCATCCTGGCGTTGACGGCCTCGGCCACCGTCCGCTTGAGGGCCGCCGCGCCGCCCCCGCCGATCTCCTCCGCCACCGCGTGCGGGTCGCGGTCCAGGCAGAGCGCCGCCAGCAGCACGAGCGACGACACCCCGGGCCGGGTCTCCGGTTCGTACGTGATGTGCCGCTCGGCGTCCGTCCTCGCCCCCTTGATCAGCCGGGCCGTCTCGTCGGCGGTGGCGCCGAGCGCGATGGAGTTGCCCCGGCTCTTGCTCATCTTGGTGCCGTCGGTGCCCAGGAGCAGCGGCGCGGCGGAGAGCAGCGCGTCCGGTTCGGGGAGCACCGCCCCGTACCGCTCGTTGAAGCGGCGGGCGACGGTCCGGGTCACTTCGAGGTGCGGCAGCTGGTCCTGCCCGACCGGCACCAGGTTCCCCTTGCAGAACAGGATGTCGGCGGCCTGGTGCACGGGGTACGTGAACATCAGCCCGCTGACGGCGGACTGCCGGGAGTGCGCGATCTCGTCCTTGACGGTGGGGTTGCGGTTCAGCTCGGCGACGGAGACGAGGCTGAGGAAGGGCAGCATCAGCTGGTTCAGCGCGGGCACGGCGCTGTGGTTGAAGACCGTCGAACGTGCCGGGTCGATGCCGACGGCCAGGTAGTCCAGCAGCATCGCCTCCATGTGCCCGGTGAGCCGGTCGGCGACGTCCCGGTCGGTGAGCACCTGGTAGTCGGCGATGATCACGAAGACGTCCACCCCGAGGTCCTGGAGCCGGACGCGGTTGTGGAGGGTGCCGAAGTAGTGCCCGAGGTGCAGCGGCCCGGTGGGCCGGTCCCCGGTCATCACCCGGAACCGCTCCGGGGCCCGCCGGATCTCCTCCTCCAGTTCGGCACTGCGCCGCCGGGCGGACACGGCGGCGGCGGACACGGACTCGACGGCGGCGGATCCGTCGGCGGTGGCGGTGGCGGTGTTCATGGGATCTCTCTCCTCGCGGTGCTGGTTGCGTGGAGGACGGCCCGCCGGGATCGGCATCCGCACCCGTACGAGGGCAGAGAAGAGGGCCGTCCGTTTCGAACGGCCCTGATTCCGTGCAGAGGGAAGGCGGCCGCTCCTAGAAGGAGCGCCACCAGTTCCGGCACGGTGCAGAAGTCATGGGGCAAACCCTAACGCGTCCCGCCGCCCGGGACACCGGTCTTTCCGGCCTTGCGCCCCCGTGCGGCAGCGCAAGGTCATGTGGCATACGGGTTGCTGATGGTGTGATGACGGCGTGCTGTGGCCAGCACCCGCTCCGGGAACCGCGGTCCCGCGATGTAGTGGCGGCCTTTCGTCCGGCCCACGGCCGTCAGCAACTGCGCCTTGGTGAGTGCCTGCAGGTCCCGTGTGGCCTGCTGTGTGTTGAGCGCTTCGGCCTTCTCGTAGCGGCTGCGTCGCACCCGGCCGACCATCGCCACCTCGTGCAGCGCGGTGACCTGTCGCTCCGTGATTCCGTGCGTGCCCGTCTCCTCCATCAACTGCATCCAGCAGTCGTTGGAGCGGTCGACACGGCGCTGTACCCGTTGGGTCTGCTGGTGGTAGGCGAGCAGGTTGAACTTGATCCAGGGCAGGGTGTCGCGCTCCGGTGACCAGACCGGCCCTCCGACCTCTCGCAGCACCTTGTAGTACTCCCAGGTGTTGCCCGGCATGCCCAGCCACTCCTCGATCGAGGAGAACTCGGGAGCGAGAACTCCGCCGCGCGCGATGAGGAGGGTCTGCAGCGAGCGGGACATGCGGCCGTTGCCGTCGGACCAGGGATGGATCTTCACCAGGTTCAGGTGGGCCATGGCGGCACGGAGCAGGACATGGCTGTCCGGGTCCCCTCCGTCGAGCCATGCCACGAGCTCGCTCATGAGCCCGGGAACCTGCTCCTGATCGGGGCCTTCGTAATCGGTGGCGAGTTCGTCGCCCAGTGCGGTGATCCGGATCGAGGTCCTGCGCCACTGCCCGGCGAGCTTGCGGGGGTGATGATGCCCCTGGAGCATCCAGTGCAGGCTGTTGAGGAGTTCCTTGCTGTAGCGGAAATCGGCCGCGTCGTGCAGTGACTGGATGTACGTCATGGCCTGCTGGTAGGCCAGCGTCTCCACCTTGTTCTCGTCGCTGGCCTCGACCTCGCGCTCGCCGTCCATCAAGTCGGCGACGTCCACGGCATCGACCCTGTAGCCCTCGATCGTGTTCGACGCCGCAATGGCACTGGCCGTCAGAGCCTTGCGCAGGTCGAGGGTCCATTTCATCGGAACCTGCTGCACCGCGTGCCGCAGTTGCTCGCGCAGACCGTCGATCTGCTCCAGGACCTGGAGGTCGGCCGAATCCAGGCGTGGCATCCCATACAACATGACGCAATGATACCCAGTGACTATCATTCCTGTCCGACATTCCTTCTTGCCGCCGTCAGGCGTTGGACCAGCCGCGTCGGCAGAGGACGAGCCGGTAGCCGTCCGGGTCCTCGACGGTGACGCCCCACTCGTTCCAGTACGGATTCGGCGAGGGGACGCGGGTGCCGCCGTGGGCCGGCAGCCGCCGCACCGTCCCGTCCGGCACCGGTCCGTCGAAGTACAGGACGAGCAGGTCGTCGTCGGTGGGGCGCGGTTCGACGGGGTGGTCGCCGCCGTGGACGAGTTCGAGGTGCCAGGACGCTTCCGGATGGCCGACCATCAGGAGGTCGTGCGTGCCGGGGGACCGGTCCGCGTCGGCGCGGTACAGGACCGTCAGCCCGAGGCCGTCCGCCCAGAAGCGTTCGGCGGCGAGGTCCCGGGACGGCCGGGCGAGGCGGATGTGGGTCTGTCCGGGCAACGGCACGGCGGGGGCTCCTCCACGGTCGGCGGTGCGCCCGTCCGCGTACCGGCGACCGCAGCGTAGGCGGGCGGGGTGTCGGGCCGCATCGGACCGGAGGGCCGGTCCCGGTGCGGCCCGGGTCCTACGACCTCGGAAAGGCCCGGGGCCCGGGTCGTACGGCTTCAAAAAGGCCGGGGCGGCCGCCGGGACGGATGGCGCGTCGCGCGGTCGGCCCGGGCCCGCGCCCCCGCGTTTTCCCGTGCGACGGGCTGGGGTGAAACATCCCGCCGCCCCCGGCGCATCTAAAGGGTGTGGATGACGGGGCAAGGGGGAGGGTGGCGGATGAGACGGTCCCAGGAGAACGCCTTCCGGGAGTTCGCGGCGGCCCGCATGGGCCATCTCTTCCGTTCGGCGTGCCTGTTGACCAGCGGCGACACTCATCTCGCCGAGGATCTGGTGCAGGAGACGCTGGGGCGGATGTACGTGGTGTGGGGCAGGTCGTCGAAGCTCGGCAATCCGGCGGCGTACGCCCAGACCGTGCTCGTACGGGTCTTCCTGGCGCACCAGCGGAAGCGTTCGGCGGGAGAGCGGCCGAGCGACGACCTTCCCGAGGGGACGGGGACGGCCGCGCAGGGTGACGCCCCGCTGCGGCTCACGCTCCTGGACGCGCTGCGGAAGCTGCCGGCGAAGGACCGGGCGGTGGTCGTGCTGCGGTACTGGGAGGACCGGTCCGTCACGGAGACCGCGGACGTCCTCAACGTCAGCTCCGCGGCGGTACGCACCCGCAGCACCCGCGCCCTCGCCCGGCTGAGGGAACAACTGGGCGACAGCATCGGAGAGCTCGCCGCGCACTGATCGGCCCGGCCGACGACGACGAGAAAGGGTGGTGATTCGGCATGTCCGGAACGCAGGAGGACCTGGACGCCTTCGAGGGCGGGCTCGGTGACGCGCTGCGCCGCACCGGGGAGGGTTTCGCCATGGAAGGGCGCCCGCTGGTGGACGGCGGCGTCATGCGCGGCCGGCGGAGGCTGCGACGCAGGCGGGTCGCGGCCGTGACCGGCAGCGTCGCGGCGCTCGCGGTCGTGGGATTCGGGGCGTCGTACGCCACGGGGGCGCTCGGCGACGGCCCGGGGCACAACAGGTCGGGTGTGGCCGCGGGGCCGGGGACGCAGGAGACCCTTCCCGCGGCGAAGACGTCGCCCGGCAAGGGGCCGCAGCTCTCGGCGCAGCAGGTGATCGAGAGGCTGGAGGGGCTGCTGCCGGAGGGGAAGGTCAGCAAGCGGTCGGGGCGCGGCACGGCCGACCGGGGCGGGCCGTCGGCGCACCTCGTCCTCGACGACGGCAGGGGCGGGGCCGCGATCGGTGTGAGCGTGAAAGCCGTGGACCCGGGCGGCATGGAGGCGGAACAGCGGCTCGCATGCCCGGACAAGGTCTTCACGCCCTACGACTCCTGCCGGACGGAGACGCTGGCCGACGGTTCGCGCCTGACGGTGCTGCGCGGGTACGAGTACCCCGACAAGCGCGTGGACACCAAGTGGTGGAACGCCTATCTCGTGACCCCCGACGGATACGCGGTCGACGCCAGCGAGTGGAACGCACCCGCGGAGAAGGATGCCGCCGTCACCCGGGACACGCCCCCGCTCACGGCGGACCGGCTGAAGGCGCTCGTCACCTCCGACACGTGGCGGCCCGTGATGAACGCGCTGGGCAGGGCGGTCCCGGAGCCGACCCGGCAGCCGCCGGCGCAGGAACAGGACGGCCGGACGATCCTGAAGAAGCTCAAGTCGCTGCTGCCCCCGTCCGCGAAGGTGACCGACGGACGCGGTGACGACGGATACGCGTACGTCGTCGTGGACGACGGCAGGGGCGCGAGCCTGGTGCAGATCAACGTGCAGCCGAACATGTCGGACGTGGAGGAGTCGCTGTTCGGGGCCGGGACGGAGGTGCTGCCGGACGGGACGAAGGTCGTCACGCGTCAGGGCCCCGGCGAGAAGGGCGGCGCGGGTGTGGTGATGTGGACCGCCGACACCATCCGTCCGGACGGCCTCCGGGTCGTGGTGTCCGCGTTCAACTCCGGTTCCCAGAACACGAAGGCCACACGGAAGACGCCCGCACTGACCATGCGGCAGCTGAAGTCGATCGCGACGAGCGGGAAGTGGATCGCGAAGTAGGGAGGCGGGGCGCCGGGCCGCATCGGGCCCGGCGCCTCCGTCGGCCGTCCTACAACCGCCCCAGCACCTCGTCGAACGCCTTGCTCCAGCCCTCCTCCGGGCCCCGGTTGTCCTCCGCCCTCGACAGGAGCAGGACCCTGGCGGGCACACCGGCCGCCGCGTGGGCGGCGAGCCGGTGGTGGCCGTCCAGGACGACGGCGACCAGGAAGCGCTCGGGGTGCTCGGCCTCCACGTAGCTGTCCTCGACCCAGGCCAGGGCCAGGGCGGTGGGGCGGCGGCCCGCCGCGATCGCCGAGGCGTGCCGGGCCACCGTGTCCGCGTCGAGCGCGTCCAGGGGCTGGGACGGGAGCAGCACCCCGTACGTCGGGACCTCGCCGGGGACGGGGTCGCGCAGCTGGAAGTGGCCGGTGCCCGGCCAGTCCCCGCAAGGGTCCTCGCCGTACCGCTCGTCGTCCGCCCGCAGCCCGTGGCGCCGGGTCGTCCAGGACGCGGCAGGGTCGGTCACCCGCTCCAGGTCGAGGTCGAGCAGGTGGGCCCGGTAGTGGCCGGACGGAAGCTCCTCGACGATCGGGGCCACCGCGTCGAGGACACCGCCGCCCAGGCCGCCCACACCGGCCGAGTCGTCCACGCCGGCCAGATCGTCCACGTCGGCCAGTGCGGTGCGCAGGCGGTCCGCGCCCGCCCGGGCCGTCCGGGGCGGCCAGCCGAGCAGGCGCAGGGTCGTCTCACAGGTCCCGCAGTCCGAACCGACGTGGTAGACCCGCTCCCCGTCGATCCGCAGGGACTTGTCCCAGCGGGGCCAGGAGGAGCCGGGTGCGGGCGGGTCGTAGTCGATCCGGACGCGGCCCCGGCCGTCATCGAGGGTGAAGTGCGCACGGCGCGGCGAATCGAGGGCGAGGGGGCCGATCGACGGGGCGCGGCGGTGCTCCGGGGACCGCCGTGCCCAGGCGCGGCGCAGGGCCTCGCCGTGGTCGCCGTCCGGGGGAGTCGGGGGAAGCAGCGGGTCCTGGCCGGTCAGGGCGACCAGGGCGTGGTGCGCGTCCCAGCCCGGGACCCGTCCCTCCTCCAGTTCCCGCAGGAGGTGGGGTATCGCAGCGGGGTCGCCCAGCAGCTCCAGGGCCACGACGAAGGCGCCGTGGTCCAGGCCCGTCAGACCGGGCAGACGCCGTGCGATCGGGACCGTCCGCTCCCGCGCCCCGAGCCGCCCCAGCGCCAGGGCCGCGCGCCCGCGCAGGCGCTCGTCGTCCAGCAGCCCGTCGAGGAACGGTGCGAAACCGAGGTCCTCGGACAGTCCCATCGCGTCCACCAGGGGCACCACCGCACCGAGCTCCCCGGCGAGCCGGTGCAGCTCGGCCGCCGGGAGCCTCAGCCGCCGCTGCACCGCCGTGCCCAACAGCTCCTCCGCGCCATCCCCGCCGGTCGTGCCCAGCAGGCGCAGGAACACCGGTACGGCCTGTTCGCCGAGGGCCCCGAGCAACCAGGAGAGGTGACGCCGCTCGGCCTTCGACGCCCGGCCGTAGCGGGCCCCGATCGCGTCGGCCAGCCCGGCGGGCGCCTCCTCGGCCAGCGCGGACAGGGCGCTCCAGTCGCCGCCCGCCGCGAGCGACGCGTCCAGGCGCGCCCCCACGGTGCCGTCCGTACCGGTCTCCTGCGCGCCGGTGCCGCCCGCACCCGTGCAGCCCGTACCCGTGCCGTCCTCACCGACGCCGTCCACGTCCCCGCCCCGTTCCGCCCGCATCACTTCTTGGCGTGCTCGCCGACGTAGAACAGGATCCAGACGAAGCCCGCGAAGAGGTGCGTGGCGAAGACGTACACGAAAACGCGCAGTGCGACACCGCGCTCCTTCCAGCGCTCGCTCCCGCCGCCGTTCTCGCTCACAGTGCCACCTCCGTCCGGGCCCGGACCCGGCCCCGGCCCGCGCGTACCGATTCAGGGTACGCGCGGGCCGGAACCTCTCCGCGGACCGTGGAATAGGTCAGGGGGGCACTCCGTTGTAGGGTGTGTTCACATAGTTCAATGTTCAACCAAACTAGGTTTCTGGAGGCGGGCCATGGAGTTCGGCATCTTCACCGTCGGAGACGTCACCACCGACCCGACGACCGGCAGGACCCCGACCGAGAACGAGCGGATCAAGGCCACTCTCGCCATCGCGCAGAAGGCGGAGGAGGTCGGCCTGGACGTCTTCGCGACCGGCGAGCACCACAACCCGCCGTTCGTCCCGTCCTCCCCGACCACCACGCTCGGCTACATCGCCGCCCGCACCGAGAAGCTGATCCTCTCCACGTCCACCACGCTGATCACCACCAACGACCCGGTGAAGATCGCCGAGGACTACGCGACGCTCCAGCACCTCGCGGACGGCCGCGTCGACCTGATGATGGGCCGCGGCAACACCGGACCGGTCTACCCCTGGTTCGGCAAGGACATCCGCCAGGGCATCCCGCTCGCCATCGAGAACTACGCCCTGCTGCACAAGCTGTGGCGCGAGGACGTCGTCGACTGGGAGGGCAAGTTCCGCACGCCGCTGCAGTCCTTCACCGCGACCCCGCGCCCGCTGGACGGCGTCCCGCCGTTCGTCTGGCACGGCTCGATCCGCTCGCCGGAGATCGCCGAGCAGGCCGCGTACTACGGCGACGGCTTCTTCCACAACAACATCTTCTGGCCCATCGAGCACACGAAGAAGATGGTGAACCTGTACCGGCAGCGCTACGCCCACTACGGGCACGGCACCGCCGAGCAGGCCATCGTCGGCCTCGGCGGCCAGGTGTTCATGCGGAAGAACTCGCAGGACGCGGTACGGGAGTTCCGTCCGTACTTCGACAACGCGCCGGTCTACGGGCACGGACCCTCCCTGGAGGACTTCTCCCGGCAGACGCCGCTGACCGTCGGCTCCCCGCAGGAGGTCATCGAGCGGACCCTGTCCTTCCGGGACGCCGTCGGGGACTACCAGCGCCAGCTGTTCCTGATGGACCACGCGGGTCTGCCGCTGAAGACGGTCCTGGAGCAGCTCGACATCCTGGGCGAGGAGGTCGTCCCGGTGCTGCGCAAGGAGTTCGCCGACCTGCGGCCGGCCGGGGTCCCGGACGCCGCCCCCGCGCACCCGGCCGTCGTCGCCGCCCGCACCGCCACGAAGGAGGTCTGACCACCGTGTCCACCGAGCCCACCGCGTTCACCACCGAGCCGCTGCGGATCGTCGCCGTCTCGGCGGGCCTGAGCAGCCCCTCCTCGACCCGGCTGCTGGCCGAGCGGCTGGCCGGCGCCGCCCGCGAGCGGCTGCTGACCGAGCAGGACCGCACCGTCGAGGTCCGCGTGATCGAGCTGCGCGACCTGGCCGTCGACATCGCCAACCACCTGGTCACCGGTTTCCCGCCGGCCGCCCTGGACGAGGCGATCAAGGAGGTGACGCAGGCGGACGGCCTGATCGCCGTCTCGCCCGTCTTCACCGCCTCGTACAGCGGACTGTTCAAGTCGTTCTTCGACCTGATCGACAACACGGCGCTGACCGGCAGGCCCGTCGTCGTCGCGGCGACCGGCGGCACCGCCCGCCACTCGCTGGTCCTGGAGCACGCGATGCGTCCGCTCTTCGCCTACCTGCGGGCCACCGTCGCCCCGACGTCCGTGTACGCGGCGTCGGAGGACTGGGGCTCGTCCGGCGACGAGTACACCGACGGCCTGCCGTCCCGCATCCGGCGGGCGGGCAACGAGCTCGCGGCCATGATCACGGGCGGCCGGGCCCGGTCCGGGGCGTCGCGGGTGCTCGGGCTCGACGACGAGGTCGTGCCCTTCGAGCAGCAGCTCGCCGACCTCCGCCTGGACTGACCGCACCCCTGCGGCCGGGCCGGTGCCCCCGCCCGGCCCGGCCGACACCCCCGTGGCCGGGCCGGTAACCCGACCGGCCCGGCCACGGGGACCCCGCCACCGGCAGCTCTGCCCGGTTTGATTAGAGTTGGGGCGAAAGATGCGTCGTACGACTTTCTTTCCGTACGACGCCTCTGCGCACTGAGCCGAACCGAGCTGGAGGCAGTGATGGGCAGGATCGTGGTGGGCGTTGACGGCTCCGAGTCGTCGATCAAGGCACTGCACTGGGCCGTGCGCCAGGCGGAGCTGACCGGTGACACGGTGGAGGCCGTCAACAGCTGGGAGTACCCCGCGACGAGCTGGGCGTCGATGATGCCGGGCATGCCGGAGGACTTCGACCCGCAGGCCCTGGCGACCGTGTCCCTCAACGAGGCGCTGGAGGAGGCCCTGGGTGCCGAGGGCGCGGCGGCGATCAGCAAGATCATTGTGATCGGCAACCCGGCCCAGGCCCTGCTGGACCGCTCGAAGGGCGCGAACCTGCTGGTCGTCGGCGCGCGCGGCTACAGCGGCTTCAAGGCGACCCTGCTCGGCTCGGTCAGCCTGCACGTCACCCAGCACGCGACCTGCCCGGTGACGGTCGTGCGCGACGCGTGACACGACCCGCGTGACGCGAGGGAAGGGGGCCGCCCGGCGGGCGGCCCCCTTCCCCGTACCCGCCCGGCGGGCCCGTGCTCACGCGTTCCGGCGGACCGGGGGCGGTGGCGAGGAGGGCGTCGGCAGCAGGGGCCAGGTCCGGGAGAGCTTCATCGCCGCCTCGGTCACCGCGGGATCGCTCGACCGCTCCACCACCCCCTCCAGGAAGGCGTGGGCCGCCGCCTCGTACAGCTCCTCGGTGGCCCGCACCCGGGCGTCCACCGCCTCCCTGCGCCGGTCCGCACGCTCCTGCGCCGTCAGGGTGAGCGAGCGGGCGCGGTCCACGGCGACCCGGGCCTCCTCCCGCTGCCTGACCCGATCGGCCCGGCGTTCCAGGGCCGAGCGGTACGCGTCCAGGTACGGGTGCTCCTTGAGCAGCCCCAGCAGGAAGCCGACGCCCCCGGACAGGAAGAGCAGCGCCACGAACATCCAGATGATGGTGTCCTGGGACAGATCGAGGCTGTCCGCCAGCGTCTGCGGCTGGGCGAAATCCTCCGCGCCTTTGAAGTCCTTGACGACCTCCGGCGTCTTGGTGGAGTCGGGGCGCCTGAGCACCAGCTTGGCCCGCAGGTAGCCCAGGGTCCAGCCGGAGAACCCCCAGACCCCCAGCAGGGCCAGGGCCGGAAGGGCGGCGGCCTTGAGGGAACCGGTCGCCGCACGGTTGCGCAGGGTCCGCCCCGCCAGGTGCGGCAGCAGCACCATCAGCACGGCGGTGGAGATCGCCAGGGTGCCGGACAGGAAGTCGCTCCCTTTGCTGCCCGTGCCGTGGAAGGGCTGGAAGGCGATCCAGTAGATCGGTATCTCGACCGCCGCGATGACCAGGAGCATCGCCCAGGTCAGCCAGGTGGGCAGGCCCGGGCGGGTCGGCATGCCCTCCCAGCCCGGTTCCTGGCCGGGCGGCGGAACCACACCACCGAGGAGCTCCGGCCCCCGCTCCCCCACCGGGGCCCCGCCCCGGCCGTGGACGGGCCGGCCGGGGTCCGGGTCCCCGGCGGGGTCGAGCGACTGCCAGTCGTCGTCGGACGCACCGTCGTCCGGCACCGGCGCGGGCACGGGATCGTGCCCGTCCCGCCCGGCGGGGTCCTCCCCGGGGCGGGCCCCGGCCGGTTCCCCCGCCGGGCGGGCGGCCCCCTCGTCGTCGCCGGGGAACTCCGCGTCCGGGAACCGGGCCCGGATCCAGCGGCGTTCGACCCGCTCCCGGACCCCGTCGCGGAACCGGTCCCACCGCACCGCACGGGCCGCGAGCCGGTTCAGCTCGCGCCAGGAGGACCGGACCTGCTCGTCGGCCTCCCGCAGCAGATCGTCCTGCAGGCGGCCCTCCACCTCGGCCGCCTCCACGTCCGACCTGGCCCGCGCGTCCCGCAGCAGCTCCCGCTCCTCCCGGTCCGCCGCCTGCTCCCACAGCTGCGCCCGGAGCGTGTCGCGCACGGAGGCGAGTTCGGCGAAGTAGGACGCCCGGCCCGCACTGCCCAGCACCCAGGGGTCGAACGCCCCCGACCGGACGGTCCGGCCGCGCACCAGGAGCCGCTTCCTGCTCACCGCCTCCTTGACCCCGCGCTTGCGGGCCTGCTCGATCAGCCGCCGCTGCTCCCGGTCGGTCAGGACCAGCGGGCGGCGCTCGGGCCCCTCGTCCGGGGCCGTGACCCGGCGGTCCGCGCCCCGGCGCCCGTCCCTCCCGCGCAGCGGCCCCGGAACCCTGGCCCGGCGCCGGCGCGGCTCCCCGGGGTCACTTCCGGTAGTCGTCGTGGACATGCGCCTTCGCCCTCCTGCTCAGAATCTCGGTCCAGAACGCGTCGAACGGCCGGTACTCGCTCGGTTTGGCGTCGTGGCGCATGCCGTAGCCGACGGGGTAGACGTCCATCCCGGCGATCCCCGGCACGCCCCTGGCACCGAGCAGGGTGTCGACGGCCCGTTCGCGGCTCTCGTCCGTCCCGATCTCGCTCACCCGGAGCGTGAACTCCTTGTCGGCCTGCTCGAAGTCGCTCACCACCAGCAGGCTCGGCGTCTCCTTGCCGGACGGCATGGCCTCACCGATCCGCGCCAGGGCGCCGAGCACGTCCGAACCGCCCTGGGTACGGGCGCACTCCAGCATGGTGAGCGCGCCCTGGATCGCTGTGACCCGTACCGACCTGCGCAGGCTGTCGCGGTCGGTGGTCTCGTCGGCCGGCGGGTCGAGGTCGACGTCCGCGACCCGGCAGGAAGAGGTCTGCGACGAGCGGGTCACCGGGGCGAACGCGAGGGTGCCGCAGCTCCGGTCGGTCAGGAAGGGGACCAGCGTGGACTTGAGCTTGGCCTCGGCGTCGAAGCCCCGGCCGCCGGACGCCCCGGAGCCCGATCCGTCGATGACCAGCCCGCACGGCGTGCGGAGGGCCTCGGCGGGCGCGGTGCAGCCGGTGACGGCCGCCGACGACGCCATGAGCGACGCCGCGAGCGCCAGGGCGCGGGCGGTGCGCCGGAAGCGGCCGGACCGGCGCGGCGGCACGGCGGCGGGCGGACGACCGGGCGGGTGGGGCACGTTCATGGCTCTCTCCGTGTTCGTGCGGTGGTTCGCGGTCTCCTGGAGGGCGTCGGCGGTCACCGGACGCCATGCGGTGCGCACCGGGGCGGCGGCCACCGGACGCCGTGCGGCACGCACCGGGGCGGCGGCCGGGGCTTCGACGCCGAGGCCAAGCTCAAGTCCACGCTGGTCCCCTTCCTGACCGACCGGAGCTGCGGCACCCTCGCGTTCGCCCCGGTGACCCGCT
>NZ_RDBO01000049.1 GCF_008120935.1 Streptomyces sp. sk2.1 | reverse complement strand
GGACCGCCTGAACACCCACGTCTCCCACGCCATGCGCGAGTTGATCGCCGAGCGTGCATGGCTGACGGTGTTCCTGCTTCCCGCCTACTCGCCCGACCTCAACCCCGTCGAGTGGGTCTGGGCGCACGTCAAACGAAGCCTGGCCAACCTCGCCGTCATGGCCCTCGACCGACTCGAGGCCCTCGTCCGCAACCGGCTCAAGCGCCTGCAGTACCGCCCCGACACCCTCGACGGCTTCATAGCCGGCACCGGCCTGACCCTCGACACCCCGACCTCACCCTGACGAGCCGAAGTCAGTATCCCCCTCCTCTTGATCATCTTTGCGGTATACGCAGCCATCGTCCTGCTCCGCCGGTTCCGTCAGGTCAGCGACGCCTGGTCCAAGGGAATCACCACCCAGGCACGGTGTGTCAGGTCGTACACGACAACCAGCGGCGGCGGGGACAGTACGATGCGCACGACGCTGCACCACGTCTACGAGTTCACGACCCGCAACGGGCGCGTCGTCCGGTTCGACGAGGAGGGTGGACCGTCGACCACGGTCGAGGGCGACATCGTCACCGTCCACTACCTGCCGGAGCGCCCTGAGCGCGCCACCGCCAAGGCCCCGGCCCACGGGAAGCTCGCCGCGAGCACGTGCGGCGCGATGCTCTTCCTCGCCGTGTTCATCGGCTTCGCCGTCTTTATCATGATCGCCTGGAACTCGGACGGCTCGATGCCCTGACACCCGGGTCCGAGGCCCGTCGCTGCCGCGACGCCCGCTTCCCGGATCACCAACCTGCCCCGCCAACCGCTGCCCAGGAACAGGACCTGGACGGCGAGCTGGACCGGCGCCTGGCCCAGGTGACCAGCCGGTGAGCGACGCCATGTACATCGTCCTGGACGACACCGCGATGGCCGCAGCCGGCCAGGGCAACGTCCTCGCTTCCCGTCTGATCCACCGCGCCCACGCCGAATCGGGCTGGTTCCTGTACGCCCCGGCATGCGCGGTAGAAGTCATCTCATTTGGCGAGTCTGCGGTAGCAGATGAGGGTGCAGGCGATGCTGGTGAAGGCGAGGAAGTGTTCGGCCTTGCGTTCGTAGCGGCGGTGGAGTCGGCGGCAGCCGGCGAGCCAGGCCATGGTGCGTTCGATGGTCCAGCGGTGTCGGCCGAGTCGCTGTGAGGACTCGATGCCCTTGCGGGCGATGCGGTGCCGGATGCCTCGCTGTGCCGGCCATTGCCGCAGGTGGCGGTAGTCGTAGCCCTTGTCGGCGTGGAGCTTTGCGGGCCTGCGCCGGCGTGGGCCCCGCCGGGATCTGATGGGCGGTATGCCCTTCACGAGCGGGATCAGGGCCTGGCTGTCGTGGACGTTGGCGCCGGAGATGCCGACGGAGAGGGGCAGACCGGTCCGCTCGGTGATCAGGTGGATCTTCGACCCGTACTTGCCCCGGTCGACAGGATTCGGACCTGTCAGGTCCCCCTTTTCAAAGCCCGCATGTTCACCGAGTCGATCGCGCACCTCGACCAGTCCAGAGCGCTGCGGGAACCGAGTTCGTCGAGGACCAGGCGGTGGAGCCTGGCCCATACCCTGGCCTTCGTCCACTCGGCGAACCGTCGGTGGGCCGTCGCCCCGGACGGCCCGAACGATGCCGCGGGCAGCTGCTGCCACGGGCAGCCCGACGTGGCCACGAACACGATCGCAGCCAGCACCTCCCGATCGCCGTGACGCCGTCGGCCGCCGCCCTGAGGCCGCGACGGCGCCTCCGGCACCACCCGCTGGAACAGCTCCCACAACTCGTCCGGCACCAGCCGCTCAACGATTCCCACGCCGGGAGGCTACCGACCGCAAGGGAAGACCTGTAGTCAGTGGCCCATTCGGCGCTGCTCGTCGAACCGAAGCAGCACCCGTACCAGACGCCACACGCCGGCCACCGCTCCGAGCAGTGCACCCCCTACCAACACGCCTTTCTCTGCCGAACCAGAGAGGGCAAGGGCCTGGACGAGAACCCGGACGACGGCAAAGATCACCCCAGCCAGCACGGCGGCAGTCACCAGGGAGAAAACGATTTCCACCGTCATTGCGTCCTTTTTCCACCGCGACTCACGCCCCATGTCCACACGACAAGTCTCACATCGAGGTCAAGTCCCCCACACCTGCGCCTGACTGCTGACTCTCATGAGCGACTCGATCGCCAATTGAGATGGCTTGTAAGCGCTGTCCCATAAATGGTGCGCCGAGTAGGGTGCCTGGCACGACTTGGTATGGTTGTCCGCATTTGGATGGCCTGGACGCGCAGTGGGCCTCGGATTTCATGGAGGCCGAGCGGTGCGGTTCGTCTGCCGGAACTTTGGACTGTCGGATCTGCCGCGGCGCGGTCTCGCCCCACACGAAGCCCCCCTGGAGGTGCTTCTCCTCGACATTGAGGCAGAGCTGTCCATCTGGAAAGAGGGGAGGGCGGTGTGGTCCGAGGAGGCGTTTCCCGTGGCCGAGCTTGCGTACCACCTGGAGCTCTGGCTCCAGAGTCCGGCCGTCGGACAGGAGGATTTCGAGTTCGACTCGATGCAAGCGGATGCGGGACTGATCCGCATCGTGGGCTTTGACGGAGGCTGGCGAATCGGCTCCAACTTCACGCCTGACTCCTGGACCTCGCCCGTCGTCTGGGATGTTCTCGTGGCGGAGATCAAGCAGTTCGACCGTTCCGTGCGTGAGGGCGTCGCTGCGATGGGTATCGAGCTGTCCTTCATCCCAGAGGTCTGACTGCTTTTCCGTCCGGTCGGGAGGGGATGGAATGATCACGATGTGGCTGGTGTGATCTCGGCGTCAGAGCCGTCTTGGACAGGCCCGTTCACCGGGCTGAGCCCGCGCCAGTTTGCCAAGCTGATGACCGCGCTGCGGCGCGACGGAGCGGACGCGATCCGAAAGGGGCGACCATGGGGTCTTCCGCTGGAGGACCGAGCGTTGTTGATCGCGGTGTACTGGCAGACGAACTTGACGATGCGCCAGCTTGCCCCGCTGTTCGGGGTGTCGAAGTCGGCGGCAGACCGCATCATCGACCATCTCGGCCCGATGCTCGCGTTCCAGCCGTGCAAGCGGTTCCGCAAGGACACCGTGCTCATCGTGGACAGCACCTTGGTGCCCACCCGGGACCACGCAGTGGCTGAGCGGTCCAAGACATCTCATGTCGTTGAAGGTCAACTCAGTGCGCGGCAGCCTCACGTCCGACCCCAGTGGTCGGAGGTGATGTGCCTCGTCTGTCGGAGCCGCCCGATAACATCGCGGCGCGTCATAAGGCGGACACCAGAGGGGACCGAACATGCAGGTCGCCGGCGTTGATTTTCGGGTGAATCATCCTGTTCTGGCGTTGGGGTCGTCCGACTGGCTGCCGGTGTTGGAGCTGGGAGGCGCGGCCGCGGTCGGGTGTGACACTCATGTGGCAATCCGGGTTCAGGCTCAGGTTCGACTCATCAAGGTCCGGCTCTTCAGCGATCCGCTCGACGAGGAGTCAGGGCCGGATCCTTCCTTCACGACCGTCTTCGAGGGGCCGATCTCGTTGGCTGACGGACGGCTGGTCATCGGGGATGTCATGGGCGTGACGCGCTTCGTGAGCCTCATCGGTGAAGCGGGCAGGCGGCATATCCGTGTCGCCGTTGACGAGCCCGGCTGGAACGCGGCCGCCGTCGACATCTTCGTGGGTCCGCGGCTCTAGGCAGCGAGCGCAGCGGATGCAGTGAAGGCCCGTTCGGGGTCGTAGGGCATGCGGTTTTGCAGGCAGTGGTAGAGGCAGCCGAGCAGCTTGTTGAACAGGTTCCTGAGAGCTGCGGTATGGCGTTCTCCAGCAGCTCTCCGTCGGTCGTAGTGGGCTCGTGGAGCCTGCGTTCGGAGGGCTGCGAAGGCCCACATGTGCCCGGCTGAGGCCAGTCGCTGGTTCTTGACGGTCCGGGCCACGACCACGTGGCTTCGACCGGAGGCTCGCGTCACGGGTGCCGCTCCGGCGTATGCCTTCATGGCTCTGGCGTCTGCGAAGCGTTCGCGGTCGTCCCCGATCTCGGCGAGGACGCGTGCCCCGGACAGTACAGACAGCCCCGGGAAGCTTGTGATGATGTCTGCATCAGGGTGTGCGAGGAATGCCTCTTCCGTCGCCGCCGCGAGCTGAGTGACGCTGAGGCAGGCGGCGTCGACCTGTCGGACGAGCGCCACTGTCTGGTGTCCCGGAGCCTGTTCGACCTGCGGCAGTTGCCGCAGGTAGTCGGCGCGGAAGACCGTCCGAAGTCGCTCGATCTCGGCTTCGATTCCGCAGCGTGGGCGCTCGCCGTGCTTGAGCAGCGCGCGCAGCTGGCTGCGGGTCAGCCTGACGGCGTCGGCCGGTGTGGGTGCGGCAGTCAGGATCACGCGGGCGCGTGGTGAGTCGAGTCCGGGTTTGCCGGCGCCGTGGAAGGCGGCAAGGGCGGCTGGACAGTACTCGCGCAGATGCGACCGGAGCCGGTTGATCATCTGCTGCCGGTCCCAGTTTGCATCCTGATGAGCGCGGGCCAGAACGGCGACGGCCTGCCCGACCTCGCTGTTGTCGGGCAAGGGACGATGGGCGTGTCGGTCGGTGCGCAGGATGTTGGCCAGAACCCGGGCGTCCGCTGCGTCGGACTTGGCTCGGGAGACGCTGCCACGATCGCGATAGCGGGCTGCGACCAGTGGGTTGATCGCGTGGATCTGACGGCCGGTGGCCCGCAGGCCGGCGACGAGGAGCCCGCGCGGCGTCTCGATGGCGACAGGAATCGGATCCTCTGTGCTGTCACCGTGCCGGTTCAGGAGCTCTATCAGCGCGTGGAAGCCCGCGCTGTCGCCGCTGATCCGTAGCTTGGCCACCTGGGTTCCGTCCTGGTCGACCAGGGCTATGTCGTGGTGCCCTTCCGTCCCGTCCCGCGGCCACCCGGCTTCGGCGTCCTGTCCGGGAGCAACGGCTCGATCCGCGCCCACTGCGCATCAGCCAACAGCACACCCGGACCAACGACCAGCTGATCCAAACGAAACCGCCTAGCTCGGCCGGTCCGACGCACTACGGCCCCTTCGGCCAGACGGTCAGGTCGAAGGTGACGAATTCCTTGCCATCGCGTTCCTGTGGGGCCTCACGGATGATCGCGAGCCCTATGAAGGAGTCGGTGTAGACGCACACCTGCGCCCCCTTGATGAGCCGCGACTTGTTGATCGAGTCCGCGAACCGCGTATCCGCCTTGCACGTCTCCAGCGAACCCTGCTGACTGCGGTCGAGCGCCACGAACTCGCCACCCGAGGATTCGAAGCCGAGGTTCATGCCGCTGTCGTAACCCAGGTCGCCCCCGTAGCCCTCACGGAGCTCGATCGGGTCGTCGGAGAGGACAACGTGGTAGCCGGTGGGCATCCGGATGCCCACCTTGGAGATCGGCTTGGCATCCGCCGGCGGCGGTGTCGATCCCTGTCCCCCGGATTCGGCCGGTGTACCTCCCGCCGGGGGCGGCGCGGTGACGGTGACAGTCACCGCCGGTTGGGCGACCGGGGCATTCACCCTGGCGGTCGGCGAGTTCACCACTGCGGGAAGCCCGAAGAAGCCGAGGAGGAGGCCCACAACACCGGTGAGGGCAGAGACTAGGGTGGCGACCTCGACCAGGCGCCGACCTCGTCCCGGCTCCGGCGGCACCAGCGGCACCGCTGGTACCGGCGACGGGTCGGGAGCCGGTCTCGGCGTCGGCTCCGGCGGGGTACTAGGCGGGCTTGGCTCCGTGCTCACGTAACGACTCCTTCTGGCCCTGACGGCATGACGCAGATCGAGGTCATCAACTTAGCGTGCCTTGCAGGACATTGACGCAAAATGCAAGAGTCGCCGCCGCGGCCCTGTGGCGGGTCCGGGGCCGGGGTTCTGCACAGGATCGTCGACCGCCCGCCCGTTTGTCGACGGCCCGGCCCCGGACCGTGCCGCCGCTCGGTCTGCTGTGCCACGGTGCCAGTCGCAGACGGGGCCGGGGCCCCGTCCGTCGACCGCCCGCCCCTCCGGGCCGGTGCCTCACCGCTCCGCGTCGTCGACCACCTACTCCGCGGCCCACCCCGGGATTCCGGACGTCCCGCCGCGCGACGGCCGCCGGCGCCCCCAACCCGCCGGCGTACCCGTCCCGCCGACGTCCCCGTCCTGCTGCCGTGCCGTTCGCGCGATGGTCGACGACCTGACGGTGCGCCCGCGGCCCCGCCCTGCCGCGCCGCCCCGCGCTGGGTTACTGGGCCGCTGACGCGAGGGGAGCCCGCGCCCCGGGTTCCCCTCGTGCCGATGGCCCGGCCGCCGCCGTACCGTGGTCGACGACCTCGCGCCCCGGCCACCCCGCCGTGCTCTGCCACGCCGCGGTCTCGTCTCGTACCGTGCCGCGGTCGTGTGGTGTTTCCGTCTCGCGCGGTCCTGCATCTCGTAGCTGCGCTGTGGTCGACGACCTCGCGCCCTGGGTTCCCCTCGCGCCGCCGTCCCGCTGCTGTGCCGGGCTGCCGGGGCGCCGCGCCCCGCGTTCCGTGCTGTACCGCGGTCGGTGGCCGGTTGGGCCCGGCCCCGCGCCCCGGGTTCCTGCCGCGTCGGCGGCCCGGCCACGGCCGCGCCGCCGCGGCCCTGCGGGCCGCCGCTTCACCGCTTCGCGCTGTCGACCACCTACTCCGCGGCCCCGCCCCGCGGCCCCGGCGCCGCCGCCTCACCGCGCCGGGCTGTGTCGTAGCTGCCGGGCTTGAGGTGAAAAGCTTCAGCACCACCCGGCGCACCGCAACGCGGCCCGAGGAGCACCGGAACGTGACGGAGACCCCCGCCGGGGCGGGGGCCTTCGCTCGGGAGGCGCGTCAGGCGTTGGAGGTGATTGCGGTGACAAACGTGGTCCAAGCGGCGGCCGGGAAGGGGCAGGCCCCCAGCCCCAGTGCCTTGGAGTCGCGTTCCTTGGCCGCCCGGCGGGCCGCGGCGGCCATCACGGCGGCGTTGACGTAGCGGTCCTCCGGGTCCTTGGCGAGCGCCTGGGAGAGGAAGGCCCTGACCGCTTCCGGAACGTCGTCGGGGAGGGCCGGCACCGGTTCCTCGATGTGCTTGAGGGCGACCTCGACGGGCGAAGCCCCTCTGAACATCGGTGTTCCGGTGATCAGTTCGTAGCAGACCGCGCCGATGGCGTAGAGATCGGAGGCCGGGATGACGGGCAGGCCCCGGGCCTGCTCGGGGGCCATGTAGCGCGGCGTGCCGATGATCCCGTGCGGGTCGGTCAGCCGGGTGCCGGTCTCGGTGCGGGCGATGCCGAAATCGGTCACCGTGACCCGGCCGTCCTCGCGGAGCATCAGGTTCGACGGCTTGATGTCGCGGTGCACGATGCCGAGCCGGTGCACGGTGTGCAGCGCGTCGAGCGCCTGGGCGGCGAGGTCGAGCACCCTGGCGGGCGGAAGGAGCCCGTGCTCCTCGCGCAGCTCCTCCAGCGTCTTCCCCTCGACGAGTTCCATGACGATGTACGCGGCACGCGTCGCCGTGCCGTGGCCGTCGCCGTTCCCGGGGAACATCTGCTCGCCGTAGTCGTGGACGCCGACGACGCCCGGGTGACGGATGGTGGCGAGGACCTTGGCCTCTTTCCGGAAGCGCGGGAGGAAGGAATTGTCGTCGAGGCCCGAGGGGCGCAGGAACTTGACGGCCACCTGACGCCTGAGCACCTGGTCCTCGGCGCGCCAGACCTCGCCCATCGCGCCACCGCCCAACCGTCCGACCAGTGCGTAACGGTCGCCGATCAGCGTCCCTCGACCCCACATGCCTGCATACCTCGCGATGTTCGTCACGCACGGAGCTTCTGGCGCCCGCCGTGCGTGGCACGGCGCCCCGGAAAGGGTTTCCGGAAAGGCTATGGCCTTGCAAGGAAGCCCTCTGGTTGATCGTCAACCTGGCTGTAATCGCACGGCAGTTGTCCGAGGTGAAGCGTGCGCGGCGACCGAAGGGCCCGTTTCGGCAACATTTGGTAATCGAGTCGGTGCGGAGGGTGGCCTGTGGGTGTCGCGACAGTTTTCTGTCAGCAGATTCCTGCGTGAATTTCTGTGCCTTTTCGACGCATTCGCGCTCATGGGTGGGGTGTTCTGCGCCGACGCAGAACACTCCTTGCGGCAGCGGAACATTCTCCGTCACACTGGGTAACAAGCCCTGGGAGGCAGTAGATGATCACGGATGTGGAGTCGGCGACGCCCGCACTCTGCCGTCTTCAGTTAGGGCGTGAACTCCGGCAGCTCCGGCACGAAGCCGGTCTCACGTCGACCCAGGTCGTCCGCACTTTGATCTGCAGCCCGTCGAAGCTGACCAGGCTGGAGACGGGGGACAATTCGGTTGTCGAGGCCGTCGATGTGATGGCACTCTGCGAGATCTACGGGGCAGACCCCGAGAAGCGTGCCCTGCTGTTGGGGTACGCGGCCGTCACCAAGACGAAGCGGGACTGGTGGCAGTCGCCCGAGTACCGGCCCGCCATCCCGCCCACGTTCAAGGCGTACTTGGGGCTGGAAGCCACGGCTGCGGCTGTGTGCAACTACGAGAGCGAATTCGTCCCCGGCCTTCTCCAGACCGAGGACTACGTGCGAGCCATTTACCAGGGAGCGTCTGAGAGGCTCTCCGCCGACGAGATCGACCGACTCGTCGACGTACGGATGACGCGGCAGGAGGCGTTGCGCCGCGAATCGGCGCCGCTCAAGTTCGCGGCGGTCGTCAACGAGGCGGTTCTCCGTCGCAAGGTCGGCAGTTCGGCCGTCATGCGTGCGCAGATGGAGCATCTGGCGGAGGTGGCACAGCGGCCCTCGGTGCGGGTACAGGTCGTCCCCTTCAAGGCGGGCGTGCACCCAGGGATGAACGGCGCCTTCACGCTGTTCCGGCTCGGCGATGCGGAGTCCATCGCCTACCTGGAGTACCTGGGCGGGGCCTCGGTCACACGGAAGCGTGCCGATGTGTCCCTGTACGAAGAGGCATTCAACGACCTCCAGATTCTTGCCGTGGGGCCAGAGGAATCCCTCAGCATGATCAGAGAAGCAACCAAGGAGCATTGATCCACATGACCACTCATCAGCTCGCTGGTGCCCACTGGTTCAAGTCGAGCTACAGCAACAACCAGGGCGGCAACTGCGTCGAGGGCGCTCGGCTCGACGGGCGGGTGATGGCTGTCCGGGATTCCAAGGACCCCGGGCAGGGCGTCTGCGTGTTCCCGGCCACCGCCTGGCACGCGTTCGTCGATGGGATCAAGGAGCATTGATCTACATGACCACTCGTGAGCTCGCTGGTGTCCACTGGTTCAGGTCCAGCTACAGCAACGACCAGGGCGGGAACTGCGTCGAGGGCGCCCGGCTCGACGGGGTGGGCATGGCCGTACGCGACTCCAAGGCACTGGGGCTGGGGGCCTGCCCCTTCCCGGCCGCCGCTTGGACCACGTTTGTCACCGCAATCACCTCCAACGCCTGACGCGCCTCCCGAGCGAAGGCCCCCGCCCCGGCGGGGGTCTCCGTCACGTTCCGGTGCTCCTCGGGCCGCGTTGCGGTGCGCCGGGTGGTGCTGAAGCCGTCGCGGAGGCCGGAGGAAGTGGCGCCGATGAGTTTCCGGCGATCGTGTGGTCTACCTTTCGACGAAGGGATCCACACCATGCGCAAGGTCATCGTTTGCACGTTCCTGACGCTTGACGGCGTCATGCAGGCGCCGGGTGGTCCGGATGAGGACACGGAGAGCGGTTTCGAGCACGGCGGCTGGCAGAAACCGGTGGCCGACGACGAGGTCGGCACGGCCATCGCCGGTTGGTACGAGCACTCCGACGCGATGCTGCTCGGCCGCAAGACGTACGAGATCTTCGCGTCGTACTGGCCGACCGCAGATCCCGGCAGTCCGTTCACCGAGCGGATGAACAGCATGCACAAGTACGTCGCCTCCCGGACCCTGACGTCCGTCCAATGGCAGAACTCCACGCTGCTGAAGGGTGACATCGTCGATGCCGTACGTACGCTGAAGGCGTCCGACGGCGGCGACATCAACGTCGTCGGCAGCGGCGACCTCGCCCAGACCCTCATGCGGCACGACCTCGTCGACGAGTACCGGCTGACCATCCACCCGGTGATCATCGGCACCGGCAAGCGGCTGTTCGCCGACGGGGCGGTCCCCACCGCGCTGGAGCCGGTCAGCGTCTCGACGACGACGGGCGGCACCGTCGTCGGCATCTACCGGCCGAAGGGCAGGCCCGGCTACGACAGCTACTGATGCCGTGCGCCGCGGGATTCCCGCCCCGCGGTCGTCACGACCGGGCGGTGCCCGGCGCGCCAGCTGCAACGACGTCTCCGGGCTACCTGGATCTTGGCCAGTGCTCCGCCCTTCAGGGCGGGGGTGAAGGTCATCCCGACGCCGCGGCGCGGAGCGCCGCAGGGTTCGGATTGAAAGCCTCCGGTCAGCCTTCGTCGTGCTCGGCGGCCTCGGCCACGGACAGTGGGACGACTGCCGCGATGCGGCGTCCTCGGGAGGTGATGTAGGTGATCTGGCCGCGCGCTGAGGCGTCGTTGAGGACTTCCGCGAAGTCCCGGCGGGCGTCGGTGACGGACAACTCTTTCGGGTGCTCACTCATGAACCTGACTGTACTCCCCAGTATTTCTCTGTACGGTGATGTACATGCAGCTTCGGTACAGCTTCCGCTTGTATCCGAGCGCCGGTCAGCGCATGGCGTTGGCGAGGGCGTTCGGGTGTGCGCGGGTGGTCTACAACGACGCGCTCCGCGTTCGTGAGACCGCCCGCGCCGAGGGGCTGCCGTTCCCGAAGGCCGGCGACCTGTCCAAGCTGCTGATCACCGAGGCGAAGAAGACCCCGGAGCGGGCCTGGCTCGGCGAGGTGTCGGCGGTGGTCCTCCAGCAGTCCCTCCGGGACCTGGACAGCGCGTACCGGAACTTCTTCGACGGCCTCAAGGACAAGCGCCCCCGCATGGGAGCGCCCCGCTTCAAGAGCCGCAGGGGCAACCGGCAGGCCGTACGGTTCACCGCCAACGCCCGCTGGAAGATCACGACCGGCGGGGATCTGGCCTTGCCGAAGATCGGTGATGTGCGGGTGAAGTGGTCCCGCAACCTGCCCTCCACCCCGTCCACGGTGACCGTGATCAAGGATGCGGCCGGGCGGTACTTCTGCTCCTTCGTGGTCGAGACCGAGGCGGGCGAGGTACTGCCCGAGGTCATGCCCGAGGTCGGCATCGACTTGGGCCTGTCCCACTTCGCTGTCCTCTCGGACGGCACGAAGATCGAGTCTCCGCGCTTCCTGCGTCGGGCCGAGAAGAAGCTCAAGCGCGCACAGCAGGCCCTCAGCCGCAAGGCCAAGGGGTCGAACAACCGGAACAAGGCCCGGCTCAGGGTCGCCCGCGCTCACGCACGGGTGGCCGACGCACGGCGCGAGTTCCACCAGCTCTCCATGAAGCTGATCCGCGAGAACCAAGCGGTCGCGGTGGAAGACCTGGCGGTGAAAGGACTCGCGCGCACGCGCCTGGCCAAGTCCGTGCACGACGCCGGATGGTCGGCGTTCGTCGGCATGCTGGAGTACAAGGCCGCCCGGCACGGGCGCACCTTCGTGAAGATCGGCCGCTTCGAGCCCACCAGTCAGGTGTGCTCGCAGTGCGGCGTCAAGGACGGCCCCAAGCCCCTGCACGTCCGCGTGTGGACCTGCGGGGCGTGCGGGGCCGTCCTGGACCGGGACATCAACGCGGCGGTCAACGTCGCCAAGGCCGCCGGACTGGCGGTATCAGCCTGCGGAGCGCGGGTAAGACCGGGACTCGTCCCGGCACCGCGCGAAGAAACAGGAACCCACCCGAAGGCGAGCCGGGCATCCGGCAGCCAGGCGGGAATCTCCGTCCTTTAGGGCGGAGAGGATGTCAAGCTCGTCGGCATGTCGAACCGTGTTCCTTTCAGCGAGGCGCTGCTCTCCGCCGTGGGCGCTCCCGAGCGGGCCGAACTCCTGGGCAGCAGCCCGCGGTCGCGGGTGTGGCGGGTGCGGCTGGCCGACCGGCGGTTGGTGATCGTCAAGCAGATCGCCGACGGCGGGGACACGGGAGCCGACGCGAGCACGCGCTTCGCGCGGGAGGTCGCCGGGCTGCGCCTGGCGGGTCGGGCCTCCGGGCCCGCCGTGGCCCCCGAGGTGCTCGCCACGGATCCGCCCTCGCGGGTGATGGTTCTTGAGCACGTGGACGACCTCGGCAGGACGGACGACTGGATGCCAAGGTACGCCGAGTCGCTCGCCCGGCTGCACGCCCTGACCGGGCCCGCCGACGCGGGCGCACTGCCGGTCTGGTCGGGACCCACGGCCGCCGACGCGGAGTCCTTCCTCGCCCTGGCAAGGGCGCTCGACGTGCCCGTGCCGCCCACGGTTCCCGATGAACTCGCCGGTCTCCTGGAGCGGTTGGACCCCACCCCGCACCACGCGCTGCTGCACGGCGACCCCTGTCCCGGCAACGATCTGCGCACCGCCGACGGCGTCCGCTTCGTCGACTTCGAGGGGGCCTCGCTCGGCAACGGCCTGATCGAACTCGCCTACTTCCGCATCGGCTTCCCCACCTGCTGGTGTGCCATGTCGGTCACCGCGGCCCCGCTCGCGGAGGTCGAGGACGTCTACCGGACCACCTGGCGCGGCCTCACCGGGAAGGACGTGCCGGGTGATCTCGCCGACGCGTGTGCGGGCTGGCTGATCCAGGGCGACGCGCTCGTCGAGCGGGCCCACCGCGGGACGGTCGACCAGTTCGCCCGGGTGCCCTCCGAGGACTTCGAGTGGGGCTACGTCTCCGCCCGCGAGCGGCTCGTCCACCGCCTGGGCGTGGTCGCCGACATGACCCGCGACCACGACCACCTGCACGCCGTCGGCCGCCTCAGCTCCGCCCTGGCCGCCCGCCTGCTCCAGCACTGGCCGCAGCTGCGCCCGCTGCCCGCGCACGACACCCGCCCCTGGTACTAGGTCCTGTCTCCTCGATCACGATCGGAGCCAGATGAGTAATGCCACCGCAGTGATGGTGCCGAGGCAGAGGTATCCGCGCTTGTCGTAACGGGTCCCCACGACCCGGAACTGTTTCAGCTTGTTGATCGCCCGCTCGACCTTCGGCGGCGTGCTGGTGGGCACGCATCGCGGTGGAGTCGACCGAGACGTCCCAGTCGATGCCGCCCTTGGCGTGGACCTGGTACTGAACGTGCTGAAGCAGCACCTCCCAGGTGCCGTCGGCTGACCACGGCGCGTGCCGCTTGTGGACGGTCCGCCGCGGCTCAAAGCGTTCCGGCAGCTCACGCCACTGCACGCCGGTGCCCAACCGGTGGATGATGCCGGTGATCACCTGGCGGTGGTCCCGCCACCGGCCGTACCGGTTGTTGCTCACCGGCAGCAGCGGTTTCAGCAGTGCCCGTTCATCGTCGGTCAGATCCCCCTGCTGATCACTTCCGGAACGATGCGTCAGTTGTCCGAAGAGATGTGCTCACGCGCCGCTGTGACGATCCAGACCGCCCCGGGGATACAGACACCCTCTGGGGTCTCGAACTCCGTGAGGGCGTCATGCACTTCGGCACGGATGCGGGTGATGGTTGTCGGGTCGACATTGCGCAGGTTGTAGTGCGTCGGGCCCATGGAGAAGATGAAGTCGGCGGCGTCACCCGCGTCGGCGCCGAAGGTCATGGGCGCCTCGACTGAAGCCACCTCGATGTCGGTGAACCCGCTTGCGGCGAGCACTTGACGGATGCGCGCTGGGTCGAGGAGCGACCCCATACCCCTGGAGGCGGGGGACGCCTCGCGCAGGAACGGGGAGAGTGCGGCGGTTGCGCGGGCGTAGGCGCTGTCCGGGCCCGCGGGCTGCGGGCCCAGGAACGCGAGGCGGCCGGCGGGCACGAGCGCGCGCCGGAGATGGGTGAAGGCTGCGACGTGGTCGGCGAAGAACATGACACCGCCGCGGCTGATGAGGACATCGAATCCGCGGTCGGGGAATGGATGCACCTGTGCGTCACCCTGTTCGAAGGTGACATTGTCGAGACCTTCCGCGGCTGCGTCACGGCGGGCACGTTCCAGCATCGGCTCGGACAGGTCGATACCCACGACGTTTCCGTCGTGGGCCCGTTGCGCTGCGAGGCGCGTCGTCTGGCCGGTGCCGCAACCGACGTCGAGAACCCAGTTCTGGGCTGTGATGTCCGCGGCGGTGAGGAGTGGGGCGTTGAACGAGCCCATCATCCCGTTGTAACGCTCGGGGTGTTCGGCCCAGAGGATGCCCTCCCAGTCGTTCCATGCCTCTGCCTGCTGACGGTTGGCGATCGTATGCACGGCCTGCCCTCCAATGATTAGAGTTCACCTCTAGAGTTCAACTCTAGATATAGACTCCAGTCATGGGTGAGGGCAAGGGGAAGCAGGGCCGCAAGGCTCAGGAGACACGGCGACGGATCATCGAAGCGGCCGGCGCGCTCTTCGTCGAGCAGGGCTACGGGGCGACAAAACTGCAAGAGATCGCCGACCGGGCAGGGGTGGCGGTGCAGACCATCTACTTCGTCTTTCGCAACAAGCCATCGCTGCTCAAGGAACTTGTCGACGTCGCGATCGCGGGCGACGACGAACCCGTGCCGACGATGGATCGGCCCTGGTTCATGGAGGTTACGACCGCACCTACCGCCGAGTCCGCACTGGCCGCACTGGTCGCCGGCACCCGCAGGACACTCGAACGCGTCGCGGCCATCAACGAGATGGTCCGCGCCGCGACAGCAACCAACCCGGAGATCCGAGAGCTGTGGCCGGATCAGGCAGACCCGCGGTACACAGTGATCGCGACGGCGGCGAAGTCCCTGACCAAGAAGCCAGGCGCCCGCCCTGCCATCCCGGTCGAGGAAACGG
>NZ_RDBO01000048.1:3131-32365 GCF_008120935.1 Streptomyces sp. sk2.1 | reverse complement strand
GAGTTGCGGGCGTTGTCGGAAGAGCGGGGCGCCGCCGGGGGCGGGCAGGGCCTTGCGGTCCACCTTGCCG
Source organism: Streptomyces sp. sk2.1 (assembly GCF_008120935.1). Classification (GTDB taxonomy): domain Bacteria; phylum Actinomycetota; class Actinomycetes; order Streptomycetales; family Streptomycetaceae; genus Streptomyces. The sequence goes on along the minus strand of NZ_RDBO01000048.1, from coordinate 32,295 downwards.
TTTCCGGTCAGYGGCAGCWCRTCSAGGAGSACGAAGGCGCTGGGCACCATGTGGCCGGGGAGCGTGCGGCCGCACCACTCGCGCAGGTCCGTGACGCTCGGCTCCGCGTCGCCCGCCGCCGGCACGGCGTAGGCGACGAGGCGTTGTTCGCCGGGGGTGTCCTCGCGCATCAGGACCGTGCATGCCGAGATGTCGGGGTGTGCTGTCAGCGCGGCTTCGATCTCGCCGAGTTCGATGCGGAAACCGCGGATCTTGACCTGGTCGTCGAGCCGTCCCAGGTACTCCAGCTCGCCGTCGGAGGTCCTGCGCACCAGGTCGCCCGAGCGGTACATCCGGCGGACCGTCCCACCGACCTCCCGCTCCACGAACCGCTCCGCCGTCAGCTCCGCGCGATTCAGATAGCCACGGGCCACACCGGTACCCGAGACCCACAGTTCCCCCGCCACACCGACCGGCACCACACGGCCGGCCGCGTCGAGCACGTACGTGCCCGTGTCGGCCAGCGGCCGGCCGATCGGGGAGACCCCGGTGTTCGCGGTGTCGGCGGGGGTGATCTCGCGAGCGGTCACATGCACCGTGGTCTCGGTGATCCCGTACATGTTCACCAGCCGCGGWCCATCCTCGCCCACAGCCGCCCACCACGGCTCCAGACGCGCGGGGTGCAACGCCTCGCCACCGAACACGACCAGCCGCAAAGCCAGTTGRCCCGCGACATCCCGGTCCACCACCTGCTGCARCAGACCGAACGCCGACGGCGTCTGGTTCAGCACCGTCACCTTCCGCTCCACCAACAGGCGGGCGAAGGCAGCCGCATCCCGCGACGTGTCGTGGTCCACCACCACAAGCCGGCCGCCGTACGTCAGCGCGCCCCAGATCTCCCACACCGAGAAGTCGAACGCGAACGAGTGGAACAGCGTCCACACATCCTCAGGACCGAACCCGAAGTCCCCGTCCGTACCCCGCAACCGGTTCACCACACTGCGGTGCTCGACCAGCACACCCTTCGGCACACCCGTCGAACCCGACGTGTAGATCACGTACGCCAGATCATCCGGCCCGACATCCGCCGCCAGGTCGCCGGACGGCTCGCGGCCGATGGCCTCGCTGTCGGCATCGACGCACACGGCGGCGAAACCGGCCTCGGGCAGCCGCTCCCGCAGCCCCGCGCGCGTCACCACGACCGCGGCCGCCGTGTCCTCCACCATGAACGCCAGCCGGTCCGCCGGATATTCGGGATCCAGCGGCACATACGCGCCACCCGCCTTCAACACACCGAGCAGCCCCACCACCAGATCCGGGCCACGCTCCAGGCACACCCCGACCAGCGAGCCGGCCGAGACCCCGCGCGCCGCCAGGTGACGCGCGAGCCGGTTCGACCGGGCATCCAACTCACCGTACGAAAGCGACTCCTCGCCCACGGTCAACGCCACGGCGTCCGGACACTCCCGCGCCCGCTCCGCCACCAGACCGTGCAACGTCGCCGCATCCGCGACACCCGCCCCGACGCCGCCCCGCTCTTCCGACAACGCCCGCAACTCCGCCGCACCCAGCATCTCCAACTCGCCCACCAGCGCTGCCGGATCAGCCACACCATCCACCGGCCCACCCACCGGCACCACATACGCAACGATCTGCCGCGACCCCGGCTGATCCTCACGCACCACCACAGCCACCCGGCCCACACCCGGACAAGCCCCCACAACCGACTCGATCTCACCCAACTCGATACGGAAACCACGCACCTTCACCTGATCATCCGCACGCCCCAGATACTCCAGCTCACCCCCCACCGACCAACGCACCACATCACCCGTCCGGTACATCCGCCCACCCGCGACACCGAACGGATCCGCCACGAACCGACCCGCCGACAACCCCGCACGCCCCAGATAACCCCGGGCGAGCTGGACGCCCGCGAGATAGAGCTCTCCCGGCGCACCCGTGGGAACCGGCCGCAGACCGGCGTCCAGGACGTACACCCGGGTGTTCCACACGGGCCGGCCGATCGGTACCGACGGGGTCTTGTCCTCCGGGCCGCACGCCCACCAGGTGACGTCGACGGATGCCTCGGTGGGCCCGTACAGGTTGTGCAGTCCGGTCTCCGACGGCCCGGCGAAGACGGCGTGGAAACGGTCGCGCAGCGTGGCGGGCAGCGCCTCGCCGCTGCAGATCACCCGGCGCAGTCCGGTGCACTCGGCCGCGGCGGGCTCGGCCAGGAACGCCTGGAGCATGGAGGGCACGAAGTGCGTGGTGGTGACGGCCTGTTCACGGATGAGCTCGGCCAGGTAGACGGGGTCCTTGTGGCCCTCGGGGCGGGCGACGACCAGGGTCGCGCCGGTGATGAGCGGCCAGAAGAACTCCCACACGGAGACGTCGAAGCCGGAGGGGGTCTTCTGCAGGACGCGGTCGTCGGCGGTGAGCCGGTAGTGGTCCTGCATCCACAGCAGCCGGTTGACGATGCCCGCGTGGGGGACGATCGCGCCCTTGGGGCGGCCGGTGGAGCCCGAGGTGTAGATGACGTACGCCGGGTTGGCGGGAGCGGCGACGGGCAGGGCGGTGCCGCTGTCCGGCCCGTGGCCGGACAGCAGGTCCGCCGTGCCGGGCGCGTCCAGGAGGAGGTGCGGCGTGCCGGTCCCCGGCAGTCCCCCGGCCACCTCGGCGGTGGTCAGCACCAGCACCGGAGCGGCGTCCCGGAGCAGGAACTCGATCCGCTCCGCCGGATACCCCGGGTCCACCGGCAGGTACGCGGCCCCCGACTTCAGCACCGCGAGCAGGGCGACCACCAGCTCGACCGAGCGCGGCACGGCGACGGCGACGAAGCGCTCCGGTCCGACGCCCTGCGTCACGAGCAGCCGGGCCAGCCGGCCGGCCCGCTCGTCCAGCTCGGCGTAGGACAGTTCGGTGCCCTCGAAGACCAGGGCGGTGGCGTCCGGGGTGCGCAGGGCCTGGGCGTCCAGCAGCGCGGTCAGGGTGGTCGACGGCACCGGGTGCGCGGTGTCGTTCCACGCCTCCAGCACCTGGTGGCGCTCCGCGTCGTCCAGCAGGTCGATCTCCCCGACGGCCCGGTCCGGCCCACCGGCCGCGAGCTCCGCCAGGAACCGCAGGAAGCGGTTCAGGTGGGCGTCGATCTCGTCGGGGGTGTACAGCTCCGGGTTGGCGTCGAGGTCGATCTGCAGCCCCTTGCCGTTCCCGCGGTCGTAGACGACGACGGCCATGTCGTCGGCGGGTCCGACGGAGAGGTTGTGGACGACGGCCCGGTGCCCGGCGAACCGCAGGTCGTAGTCGAACATCATGATGTTGACCTGCGGCCCGACCAGCTTCTGGTCGTCGGCGAGCAGGTTCAGGTCGCGGCGCAGGTCCTCGTAGCGGTAGCGCTGGTGGCGCAGGTCGGCCCGCATCGCGGCGGAGGTGCGGCGCAGCAGTTCGCCGACGGTCATGTCACGGGCCGGGGCCAGGCGCAGCGGCAGGACGTTGGAGACCATGCCGGGCACGGAACGGGCCGCGCGGCCGAGCCGGGTGGTGACGGGGAGCCCGAGCATCACCTCGTCGGTGCCGGTGCAGCGCTGGAGGTAGGCGGCGAAGGCGGCGGCCAGCACCGGCGGCCAGGACACCTCGGCCGCCCGCGCGAGTTCCCGCAGCTCCCCGGCCGTGGTCCGGTCGAGGTGGGCGGTGCGGCGCACCAGGCGCCGGGCCGTGCCGGGCCGGCCGCCGGACGGGCCGACCGGGCCGGGCGCGCCGGCGAGCCGGTCCGTCCAGTAGGCGCGGTCCAGGGCGAACCGCTCGGAGGCGCGGTAGGCCAGGTCGGCCTCGACGAGGTCGCTCAGCGGCGCGAAGGGGCAGGCGCCCGCCTCGGTGCCCCCGGCCAGCGCGGTGTAGACCTCGGCGACGCGCTGGGCCACGAGCGCCACGGTGAAGCCGTCGACGGCGCTGTGGTGGTAGGCGTGCAGCCACAGGTAACGGTCGTCGGCGAGCCGGAACAGCTCGAAGTCGAAGAGGTGGTCGTGCCTGATGTCCTTGGGGGTGGCGAGCAGGTCCCGCATCCGCAGTTCGGCCGCCGCGCGCGGGTCCGGTGCGGCGGACACGTCCGTGACGGGCAGCGACCAGTCGAGGGTCGGCTCGATCCGCTGGCGGGGGCCGTCGGGCGTGTCCACGAAACGCACCCGGAGGCACTCCGCCTCGGCCAGCACCTGTCGCAGCGCCGTCTCGAACAGCGGGACGTCGACCTGGCCGCAGATCTCCAGGTACTCACCCGCGTTGTAGATGACGTTGGCAGGGTCGAGCTCCTGCGCGAACCAGATGCCGGACTGGGCAGCGGTCAGAGGCAGAAGAAGGTCCTGGACGTCGGACAACGGGAACCACCCTCGGTCGTTTTCTGGGACACCGGCATGCGGCGGCGGGGCGGGGGCCCTGCCGCCGGCGGTCGTCACGGCGAAGCGCGCGGGAGGCGCGCGAGTACTCATCCTGACTCGCGCAACGGACAACTCTCGCAGGAGTGCACGTTGTTGCAGACCGGACGAAGAGCAACGCGGTGCCGGGTGCACTGGGAGAGTTGTCGAGCCAGTGATGACGTACGACGGAGGTAGAGGGATGTCCGAGCAGACCGATGTGTGGTTCCGCCGCTTCAAGCGGGTGCCGCGGCCGCGGCTGCGGCTGGTGGGCCTGCCGCACGCGGGCGGGGCCGCCAGCATGTTCCGCAACTGGCCGCAGTGGCTGCCGGACGACGTGGAGCTGCTGGGTGCCTGCTACCCCGGGCGGCAGGACCGGCTGGGCGATCCGTGCGTGACGCGGATGGAGGAGCTCGCCGACGCGCTCACCGAGGCGCTGCTGCCGGTGGCGGAGCAGCCGTTGGCGCTGTTCGGGCACAGCATGGGGGCGTCGGTGGCGTTCGAGGTGGCGCACCGGCTGGAGCACCGGCACGGTGTCGTGCCGACCGTGGTGTTCGTCTCGGGCCAGCAGCCGCCGGCCCGCTACCGCAACAACCAGGCGCACCTGGGCGGGGACGCGGGGCTCCTGGCGGAGGTGGAGCGGCTGGGCGGCGACGGCACGAAGTTCCTGGACAGTCCCGAGATGCGGGAGCTGCTGATGCCCGCGATCCGGGGCGACTTCGCCCTCATGGGGAGCTACCGGCCCGACCCCTCGCTGCGGATCACCGCCCCGGTGGAGGCCTGGGTCGGCGACGCGGACTGCGACGTCACGGTCGAGGAGACCCGGGCGTGGTCCGACACCACGTCGGGCGCGTTCAACCTCCGGGTCTTCTCCGGCGACCACTTCTATCTGACGGCCGACACCGAGGAGTTCGGGCGCCGGGTCGACGAGCGGCTGTCCCTGGCGGCGGTCGGCACGCACTGAGCGGAACCTCCGCGACGACGGCGGCCCCGGAACCCAGCCGGGTTCCGGGGCCGTTCCCCTGTCCTCGTGCGCCGTACCGGTGTGACGGCCGTGGTTCCGTCACACCGGTACGGCGCTGCGCGGACGGTCCGTCACGCGGCGGGGCTCTCCATCGCCGCGACGAGGCTCTTGGGCCGCATGTCGGTCCAGTTCTCCTCGATGTACGCGAGTGCGTCGTCGTGGCTCGACTCCTTGAGGGCGACGGTCCATCCGGCCGGCACCTCGGCGAAGACCGGCCACAGCGAGTGCTGGCCCTCGTCGTTGACGAGCACCAGGTAGGTGGCGTCCTTGTCCTCGAACGGGTTGGTCGACATCGTGTGTTCTCCTCGGATCGTGTGCTTCGTGGTTTCGTGCGCGGCTCGACGGCGGACCGTCAGCCGCAGCCTCCGGCGTGCCCCAGGTCTCCCGAGGCGGTGGTCGACAGGGCTTCGTCGGGCACCGGTGCGACCGTTTCGGGCCGGGCCGGCGCGGTGGAGCGCACGGCGTCGGCGAACCGGTCGAGCCGGTCCAGGCCCCAGAACTTCTCGCGGCCCGCGATGAGGAAGGGCGGGCCGAACACCCCGTCCTTGTAGGCCGACACGAGGGCCTCGGTGGACCGGGAGCGCAGTTCCGGGTCCTCGGCCGCGGCCGCCGCCGCTGCCGGGTCGAGGCCGATCCTCCCGGCCACGTCGGCGATCACCTCGGGGTCCGAGATGTTCCTGCCGTCCTGGAAGCGCGCGCGGTAGACGAGGTCGACGTAGCGGGGGCCGACGCCCCGGTCCGCGGCCAGGTAGTACGCGAGGTGCGAGACCTCCCACACGGGTTCGCGGTCGACGGGCCAGGAGACGGTCAGGCCCCGGTCGGCCGCGAGCCTGCGCACGTCGGTCAGCACGTAGAAGTGCTTCTCCCGCGACATCGGGGTGTAGAGGAACGAGCCGCCCGCCTCGGCCAGCGCCTTCTCGCTGCGCGGGTCCGGGTCCCAGTACGGGATCCACTCGACGGCGTCGGCGACGTCGCCGTGCCGGTCCACCAGGTCCCGGTGGGCCAGCCAGGAGTACGGGCTGCGGAAATTGAAGTACCAGCGTGGGCCGCGCTTGGCCATGGCCGTCCTTCCGGTGGCTGGGTACCCCTCCCGGCAGGCCCGGCCCCTCGGGCGGGCGTTGCCGGTCATGGCACTAGATGGTGATTCCGCCGTCGATCTGGAAGACGGAACCGGTGATGTACGCGGCGCGGTCGGACGCGAGGTAGGCGATGAGGTCGGCGACCTCCTCGGCCCGGCCCATCCGGCCCAGCGGGATCGACTTCAGCGCCCGGTCCTTGACCCCGCCCTGGAGCGCGGAGGTCATGTCCGTGTCGATGAAGCCGGGCGCCACGACGTTGGCGCGGATGCCGTACGGCCCGGTCTCCTTGGCGAGTGCCTTGGTGAAGCCGATGATGCCGGCCTTGGACGCCGAGTAGTTGGTCTGCCGCGCGTTGCCGTAGACCCCGGCGACCGACGAGACGTTGACGACGCAGCCGGACTTCCGCTTCATCATCGCGAAGATGGCGGCCCGGCAGACGTGGTAGACGCCGTCCAGGTTGGTGTCCAGCACGTTGTGCCACTGCTCGTCGGTCATCAGCAGCAGCGGGTTGTCGCTGGTGATGCCGGCCGAGGTGACGAGTACGTCGATCGGTCCGAGTTCGTCCTCGGTGCGCTCGGTCAGGTCGCGCACCGCCCGGGCGTCGGTGACGTCCGTACGGACGGCGAGGGCCCGCACGCCCAGTTCGGACACCTCCTTCTCCAGCGCCTGCGCGGCCTCGGCGTCGGACCGGTAGCAGAAGGCCACGTCGTGGCCGTCCTGTGCCAGGCGCAGCACCGCCGCTCTTCCGATGCCCCGTGATCCGCCGCTGACGAGCGCGACGCGGGACGGCTTGTCTCCCACCCGTTTCTCCTTCTGTGAATAACCGTGGCCGGCGCTGGTTCCGTGACCGGCAGGGCGTGCCGGAAAGGGTTCCGGGTCCTGGAGTGCCTCTCGTTCGGACCGTGCCGGGCTCGATCCGAACGAAAGACCCTAGGTCCCGGTGGCCGCGCGGAGCTGCTCGGCCGGGCGGAACGCCATCGTGGCCCTCGCGACGGTCATGACCGTTTCGCCGTCCACGAGCGATTCGCCCTCGAAGATCATCGTGTCGCTCAGCACCCGGTAGACCCGGACCCGGTGCTCCACCACGTCCCCGGGGAACACGGGCCGTTCGAACCGGGCGTCGCTGACGCCGCCGAACAGCATCACCTGCCCGTTCAGCACGTCCGGGTTGGGGTCGTCCCAGGTGGCCAGGACGCCCGCCGCCTGGCACCACGACTCCACGAGCAGCACCTCGGGGTAGTGGTGGTCCTGCGGTCCGGCGTCCTGCGGGAGCGCGGCGTACCAGGGTTCGTTGCAGGTGACGGCCTTGCGGGCGACCAGTCGCTCGCCGGGCACCAGTTCGTCGACCCGGTCCACCAGCAGCATCGGGAAGCGGTGCGGCAGCAGCCGGCGCAGTTCGACGGTACCGATCACGACCGGCCTCCCGTCCTGAAGCCCAGCCGGATCGACGCGGCGTCGCCCCGGTCGGTGCGGGCGGTCGCCGTGACCCGCCAGTCCCGTCCTTCGGGCCCGTCGGGCTTCCAGACGAGTTCCATGGCCAGTTCGTCGCCGGGCAGCACCGGTCCGCGGAAGCGCGCGGACTCCACCGCGGCCAGCGTGACCGGGCCGGGCGCGGTGGCCAGGGCGCTGCGGCGTACGCACTCGATGACGCAGACCCCGGGGAAGATGGGGAATCCGGGGTAGTGGCCCGCGAAGATCTGTTCCGCGGGGTCGACGCGGCAGACGGTGGCCGCCGTCAGGCGTCCCCCCTCCTCCGCCGTCGCCGGCCGCACGACGCGGATGCCGGCCGTGACCGGGGAGACCCCGGTCACGGACTCGACGACGGATTCGGCGACGGTCACTGCGAGGTCCGCAGCTTCTGCTCCAGCAGGTCGTGGGCCGCCTTCAGGCAGGTGACCTGCTTGAGCTCCTCCTCGCGGAGCTTGACCTGGTAGCGCTTCTCCAGCACCACGACGACCTCCAGGGCCATCAGGGAGTCGATCTCCAGGTCGTCGGCGAAGTTCGTGTCGTCGCCGATGTCCGAGACCTCGACGTCGAGCACCTCGGCGATGAGCGCGCGGAGCTGTTCGAGGTCCAGTGCCTGCACTGCGGATGTCATGGGAGTGTCCTCTCTCGTTGCTGTTCTGCCCGTACGTTCTTGTCGGTGCGGGAGGCCGGTGCGGAAGGCCGGTGGGCGGTCTAGCCCAGGCGCAGCACCGCGCAGCCCGCCTCGCCGTCCCGGTCCACCGCGGTGACGACCGCGGTCCTGCCCGCGGCCTCGGCCCGCTCGGCGACGGCCAGCACCGCGGCCATCTGGAACATGGCCGCCGCCCCGGCGGTGTCGCCGATCAGCTGCGACACGCGGTTCACCGCCGTGGGGGCGAACCGGGCCTCCAGGACGGACTGCTCGGCGTCGCCGAGGGCTCCCCGCGCACCGCTCGGGGCGACCATCCACACGTCGGCCGGGTCGGTCCCGGACCGCTCCAGCGCACGGCGCACGCAGGTGTCGAGCACGGGGGCCGCGTTCTCGCCGCCGCCCGCGAAGACCCCCACCTCGACGGCCTGCACGGTCGCCAGCGGGGTGCCCTGGGCCGAGCCCTCGGACTCGATCTGGAGCATCACGCAGCCCTCGCCGTGGACGGTGCCGGTCTCGTCCTCGCCGCGCGCGTGCCGGTCCAGCCAGGCACGGGCGTCGGCGTACTCCTCGACGGCGCCGCACAGCACGGTGCGGGCGCGGTTCGCGTTCAGCAGCCGCTGGGCGTACTTCAGGGCGTGCAGGCCGGAGACCCGGCCCCCGGCGATGGTGGTGTTGGGGCCCTTGAGCTGGTGCCAGATGGCGCACTGCCCGGCGGCGCAGTTCATCACCGCGTTGGGGAAGCGCGCCGGGTCGACGAAGTAGGGCTTCTCCGAGACGAGGCCGCCGCGGGTGAAGTCCATCATGCTCTGCACGCTGCCCGAGGTGGTGCCCAGGACCAGCGCGACCTCCTCACCGGTGACGGTGGCGGGGTCGGAGGGCGACTCCTCGATCAGCCGGCCCACCGCCGAGACCGCGAGGCCGGTGGCCCGGTCCATGGCGCGCGTGCCCTTCTTGCCCAGTGCGGCGGCCGGGCTGAAGCCGGGGACGAGGCAGACCTCGTCGTCGGGGGTCTGCCACTGCTCGCGGTCGACCGGGGCGACCGTGGACCGGCCGTCGTGGAATCCGCCCACGAAGGCGTCCCGGCCCATGCCGAACGGCGAGACGGCCGACCACGCGGAGATCACAGTCTTGGTCATGAGAGGTCCATTCCTTGGCTGGAGCGACTGGCGACTACGGGGGCTGGGCGGGGGACGAGGGCGGCGGGAGGCCCGGGGACGGGGCGGCCGCGGAACGGCCGGGCGTGCCCTGCGGTCACAGGTAGCTCACCATCCGGTACTCCGGCCACCGCCCGGCCATCTCCGCGGCGGGCACCGGGCGGACTTCGTCGAGCAGGTCGCCGGGGGCGAATCCGAGGGCCGTCAGGTCCTCCTCCTGCACGAAGATCCGTACTCCGGCGTCCAGCAGCACCCGCAGGTCGTGGCGCGGGTCGGTCAGGGTGTCCAGCACCCGGTCGCCGAACCGCAGGGGGCCGGTCTCGGCCGCCCCCACGGCGCAGGTCACGGCCGGTCCGCGCAGCAGGATGTCCATGCCGCCCAGTTGCCGGTGGAGTTCGACCGCCATGTACAGCACGTCGAAGAACTGCTTCTCCACCGCGCCGCGGTAGGCGCGTTCGACGATGCCGAGGACCCGGCCGTTGTCGGTGGCACCGGCCCCGGGGCCGGTGGTACGGGCTGTCGTCATGGTCAGAGCACCCCCACGAACAGGGTCTTGTCCGCCGCGGCGACGTTCTCCGCGAAGGCGGAGGGCGCCCGCAGCCTGACTTCGGGGATGTGGGCCACGGCGCCGCGCTCGTCGCTGCAGAACCGGCAGCCGTACCAGTGCAGCCGGCCCGGGTGCGCCGCGAGCAGTCCTCGGATCACGGTGAGGGTCGACGGGTAGTCGCCGGACCAGTTCGCGAGGTTGCGCGGCTTGGACTCGCCCAGGCCCTCCTGGGTGAGCATCGTCGCGTAACCGCACGCCCAGACCTGTACGGCGGCGTCCTGCCGCAGCATCTCCTCCACGAGCCGCAGCACGCTGGTGAACAGGTCGGAGCCGTGCGGCGACCCCATCAGGGTGACCAGTACGTCGGTGTGCGGGATGCCCCTGCCCCTGGCCATGTCAGTGCCACACCACCTTCACCACCGGGTCGAGTACGCTCCCGGCGATCTCGTCCATGTCCACCAGCCGGGCCTCGGGCACCAACTGCTCCTTCTTCAGGCCGCGTTGGGCGACCGAGTACCTGTCGACCAGCAGCTCCCCGTCCGCCGCCAGGTAGCCCTCCAGCTCCGGCAGCACACCGGGCACCGCGCCCAGGACCCCCTCCTGGAGGAGGAGGAGCCGGGTGCGGTGGCCGCCGCCGGCCAGGGTCGTGGCGTCGCGCACGAAGGACGCGCACTCCCGGCCGGCCCAGGGCCCCTGCGTCTCGATGAGGAGGTGCCGGTTCATGCGTCCGGTGCCGACTCGCCGCGCAGGGCCCGCAGCACGGGCTCGTCGAAGTTCACCAGGTGCCAGTCGGTGCGGCTGTCGATGACGGCGTAGCCGTGCGTGACGTGCCCCGTGGCGGTCTGCACCAGGTGGCCGTCGCGCACCACGTACGTGTCGAACCGGGACCGGTAGAGGAAGTCCTTGAAGACCTCCTCGACCGTGTAGATCACGTACAGGTCCTCCTCCATGAGGGCCTCGTCGAGGATCCTGATGTGGGAGTGCGAGCAGGCGGGGATCCACTTGCGGTCGTCCAGGAGCGTCTTGATCGACAGCCCGCGGTCGGCCAGGAAGAGGTCCACGACCTCTTCCATCTGCCGCAGGTAGCCGGACATCTGGAGCCGCTCGGTGAAGTGGCAGTACGGGTACGGGATCCGCCACTTCCAGCCGAACGCGTTCCTGCCCGCGGTCAGCTGCTCCAGCACCGGGTCGGGCCCGTTGGTGCCGTGGCCGTCGGAGAGGTCGGTCGTCGTGGCGACGGCCGCCGCGGCGCCGGGCTCGGAGGTGCCCAGGCGCTCGACCGCGAGCGGGGCCAGCGGGGCGGGCACCGGCTCGGGCGGGAACGTGGTGTCGATCCGCAGTGCCACCTTCGCCTTGCCGGTGACCGCCTTCACCGGCGCGCCGTCGCGGTCGACGCTCAGCGTGACCCGGAAGGCCAGTTCGTCCGCGCCCTCCTTGAAGACCGGCACCACGTCGGCGGTGACCAGGTCGTCCAGGTGCAGCGAGCTCAGGATGCGGACGTCCATCTCCACGAAGTCCAGCCCGAGGCCGAGCTCCTCGTACAGCTTGCGCGTGGACAGGTCCGCGGACCTGAAGTGCTCCAGGATCGCTTCCTCGACCAGGTAGTTGTCGTGCTTGAAGCCGATCCAGGTACAGATGTTGGAACCCTCGAACCTCGGGCGCAGCTGCACCCGGGTCGGGGTCTCCAGAAGGGTCTTGACCTGGGTCTCGGTCACGTCGCTCATCGGCCCGGCTCTCCAAAGGCTCGGTCGCCGGGCCGGCGCCGGCCGGCCCTGGCGGACAGTGTGCTGACGAAGTCGCCGACCACCGCGGAGAACTCCTCGGGCCTCTCGGCCATGAGGAAGTGCCCGCAGTCGGCGAGGATGTGGGTCTGTGCGTCGGGGAGTTCGGCCGCCAGGTTCAGTCCCTCGGCCGGGTCCACCGCGAAGTCGTGCTCACCGCCGATGACCACGACGGGTACGTCGATCCGTTCGGCCCTCAGCCAGGGGGTGCGCAGATAGCTGTCCACGAACCGCATCCAGCCGTACGGGCCGACCCGGTCGCACACCCGGCGGGCCATCGACAGCTGGATGTCCGGGTCCAGCCTCCCGCCGGAGTGGACCCGGATGCCCTCCTCCATGATCCGCTCGAAGTCGTCCAGGTAGCGCGTCATGGCCTCCCAGGTGAAGTCCTCGGGGCTGCGCCGGTAGAACGGGGCGACGAGCACCAGGCCGCGGATGCCGTAGCGGGCGAACGGGTCGCCGCCCGCGTCGAGTTCGCGGTCGATCAGGGACATCAGCTGCATCGCGGAGAAGGAGTGGGCGACGACCACGTCCGCGCCGCCCGGTACCCCGGCCAGCGCTTCGGCCAGCCACGGGGAGGCGTCCGGCACGTGGTGCCAGTCGTCCACCCCCGCGCCGCGCCACGGCAGGTCGGCCGACCACACCTCGTGGCCCCGCGGGCGGTGGGCCAGGAAGCCGTCCCACACGGTCGCGCTGTTGCCGAGGCCGTGCAGGAGCAGCATCCGGCCGCGCACGGGGCCCCGTGCCGGGTGGCGGTGCAGGATCACCGGCCGCCCGGCGCCGTCGGCCGGGGCGGACCGGACGGGCGCCGGGGCGCCGGGGGTGTGGGCGGGCAGCGTGGCCGTGGCCTCGCCGCCGCTCACCCCGTCTCTCCGGGGCTCACCAGGACCAGGCCCGCGGCGGGTCCCGTGCGACCGCCCCCGGTCACGGCGTACACCGGGCCGGCGCCGCCCGCGGCGAACCAGCCTGCCGACGCCGCGCACTGGAGCACACCCAGCGCGCCCGACGCCCCGCGCCACTGCTGTGCCAGTCCCAGGTCCCGTACGCCTTCGAGGAGACCGGACCCGTCCGCGGACGCGTCGTCCGCGGTGTCCGGTGCCTGCCAGGCGGCCGGGGTGCGGGCGCCCTCGCCGCCGAGCGCGGCCAGGCAGGACGACAGGTCCGCGCCCCGGGCGTGCCGGTCGATGCCGGCCAGCGCACGGGCCCCGCGGGACCCCGCGGTGCGCTGCGTCTCCAGGACCAGCGCGGCCGCGCCGTCGAAGGCGGTGTCCAGCCCGGACAGTCTGCGGGCCGGTTCGGTGTCCGGTTCGGCGCCCAGGACGAGTACCTGGTCGGCGCGGCCCGAGCCGAGCAGGGCGAGCGCCCAGCGCACCGCGTCGGTGCCCGAGGTCTCCCCGTTGCACAGCATCAGGTTGGGCCCGGTCAGGCCGAACCGGATCGCCACCGAGGAGGCCAGCACGTTGCTGGAGGCGTTGGGCAGGTCCATCGGGCTCGCGGCGGACGCGGTGTCGGCCGCGATGGTCTCCACGGTCCGGCAGATCGTGTCCAGGTTCCCGTAGTTGGAGCTGGCCACGACGGCGATCCGGTCGCCCTGCGGGGCGCGGTCCTCGTCGTCCAGGAGCCGCGCCTCGCGCAGCGCGTCGCGGGCCGCGCAGTAACCGAGCTGGGTGGCCCGGTCCTTGTAGCGCAGCCCCTTGCGGCCGAGCCGTTCCCTCGGCTCGACGGGGGTGCTCGAAGCCTGCCTCGGCCGCAGCAGATCGTCGGGGGTCCCGACACCCGCGACTGCGATGCCGATCCCGGTAACCAGCGTGCTCAACGGACCGCCTCCACGACCGCGACGGCGTTGATGCCGCCGAAGCCGAACGCATTGATCTGGGCCACCGACATCTCGCCGACGGCTTCCTCACCGGTGACGAACCGGAATCCCGCGGCCTCCTCGACCGGGTGGGAGAGCCCGAGGGTGGGCGGCACCCGCCCCTCCTCCAGCGCCCGCATCGCCGTGATCATGCCGATCAGTCCGGACGCGCCCGAGGTGTGGCCGGTCATCGACTTGATCGCGGTCATCAGCGGCCTGCCGACGTGCGGTCCGAAGACCTCGGCGACGGCGGTGGCCTCGGCCTCGTCGTTGAGGAGCGTCCCGGTGCCGTGCAGCATCACCAGGTCGATGTCCTTGGGCTTCATGCCGGCCAGGTCGTGCGCCTGCCTGATCGCCGAGGCGATGCCGGCGTCGTCGGGCGCGGTGGCGTGGTGCGCGTCGCAGTTCAGGCCGACCGCGCGCAGCCGTCCGTGCGCCCTGCCGCGCCGGTTCCCGTCGTCGCGCCGCAGCACGACGGCCGCGGCGCCGTCCCCCATGACCGCGCCCGTGCGGTCGCGGTCGAAGGGCCTGACCCGGTCCGGCGGCACCGGGTGGACCCGTTCCACCAGGCCGTACATGCTCTCGGTGAGCACGTCCACCCCGGCGGCGATCACCGTGTCGGCCTCGCCCAGTTCGAGCAGGTCGGTGCCCATCGCGAGCGCGTACAGGGAGGCGGAGCAGGCGTTGGCGAAGGTGTACGTGGCCGTGGTGTTGAACCGTTCCCGCAGGGCGCGGTCGAAGTGCAGCCGGTCCGCGTCCAGGGGGGTGCCGTCGCGCCACCACAGTTCCACCGAGCGCAGCTCGCGCAGCCCCGTGCCGATCAGGACGGGCACGTCCGAGAGGTCCTCGCCCAGGCCCGCGTCCCGGGCGGCCTGCTCGACCGCCTCCAGCAGCCACTTGGTGGCCCGGCCGGGCACGTCGGCGCCCGGCACCGGCCGGTCGTCGATCTCGTACGCGTACCGGGCGGCGTACCGCGAACGGTCGAAGCCGCGCAGCTCGGCGTGGGCGCTGCGGCCCGCGCAGAGACCGTCGAAGAGTTCCCGGGGGTCGCGGCCGACTCCGGCGACCGCGCCCACTCCACCGACCAGCCAGCTCATCGCACCTGCTCCTCGTATTTCCCGAGGGCGACGACGGCGTTGTTCCCGCCGAACGCCAAGCCGTTGTTGAGCACGACACGGAGGTCGGCCTCGACCGCCTCGTTCGGTACGCAGTCCACGTCGCACTCGGGGTCGGTGCGCACGTGGTTGATGGTCGGGGGGATGAAGCCGTGGACGATCGCCAGGGAGCAGGCGATCGCGGACAGCGCGCTGGCGGCCCCCATGGTGTGCCCGATCATCGACTTGATCGAGACGGTGCGGGGCGCCTCGCCGAACACCTCGCGGATGGCCTGGGCCTCGGTGACGTCGTTGGCCTTCGTCCCGGTGCCGTGCGCCGAGATGAGGTCGACCTCCTCCGGCTTGACGCCGGCGTTGTCGAGGGCGAGCCGCATGGCCCGGCCGACGCTCGCCCCGTTGGGCGCCACCTGGTGGTGGGCGTCGCAGTTGAGGCCGTAGCCGAGCACCTCGGCGTAGATGCGGGCGCCGCGGGCCCGTGCGGAGGCCAGGCTCTCCAGCACCAGGACGCCCGCGCCCTCACCGGTGAGGATGCCCTTGCGGTCGGCGTCGAAGGGCTGGCAGCGCTCGGGGGCGATGGTGCCCAGCCGGTAGAAGCCGGCGAACGTCTTGCGGCACAGGGCGTCGGCGCCTCCGCACAGGGCGAAGTCCACCTCGCCGGCGCGCACCGCGTCGTAGCCGTAGCCGATGGCGTAGTTGCCGGCCGCGCACGCGGTGGGGATGGTGACGGCCTCCACGTCGGTCAGGCCGAGTTCGTGGGCGATGGCCGTGGAGAGCCGGCCGGCCCTGACCCGCCGGGCGACCGTGGGGTCCATGTCCTGGGGTCCGGTGCGGATCTCGGTCTCCACCAGGCTGTCGAGGTCGCGGGACTCCCCGTCGGTGGTGCCGATCGAGATGAGTCCGCGCCTGGTGCGCAGTTCCTCGGGGGCCAGGCCGGCGTCCTCGGTGGCCATCCTGGCGGCGGCCACCGAGAACCGGGCGGCACGGCCCAGCTGGTCGAGCTCTTGATTACGGATCCACCGGCCGGGGTCGAAGTCGCTGACCTCGCAGCCGTTGGCGTAGGCGAAGCCGGTGGTGTCGAAGCTCGTGATGGGCTTGGCGCCACTGCGCCCGGCCCGCAGCCCCTCGGCGAATGCGTCCGCGCCGATACCGATGCTGGAGAACACCCCGAACCCGCTCAGGACCACTCTCTGCGCACTGTCCGGCTCGTCCGTGGAGAACGACGTCATGAAATCTCCCCAACCAGTCTCGATGGTCCGTCGTGTGGTGGTTCGGATTACCAGCCGGCTATGTCGGAGACGACCTGGTAGACGCTCTTGAGGTTGACCATCCGGCCCAGCTCGGCCTGGTCGATCTCGATGTGGAACTCCTTCTCCAGCGACGCGAGGATCTCGATGGCGCGCAGCGAGTCGGCGTCGTGGTCCTCCTTGAAGAGGCTGGTCTCCGTGACGTCCTCGGGCTCGATCTCCAGGATGTCGCAGACGATGTCCTTGATCTTTTCCTGGCGCTCGGCGACGACAGTGCTCACTTGGTTCTCCTCGTTCGGATGTGGTGTCTTGCCAAAACTCCGGCGACGCCAACACTGGCGCATCCCATGACAGTTGGGCAGATCCGGTGCACCTTGTTGCAATGTCCTGGAAAACCGGCGCCTTCCAGGAGGCCGGCCGGTCGGGGCCGTACGTCGGTCCCGGAGCCCGCCGGGCCGGCCCGGCGGGCTCCCGGAGGACGTGCGGCGGGCTCTCAGGCGGCGCTGGACTGCACGTGTCCGTCGCCCGCCCGGCGCGGACGGGAACGGCGCAGGTCGAGCTGGACGAAGGCACGCTGGAGCCAGCGGTCGCGGCCGTCGTAGCGGGGCCGGAACGCGGTACGGCCGTGCAGGGCCAGCCGGTTGTCGACGTAGGCGAGGTCCCCGGGCTCCAGGATGAGCGTCCTGCGCACCTCGACGAACGCCTCGCCGAGCTCCGCCATCGCCCGCTCCGCCTCCGGGTCCAGCGCCTCGGTGCTCGTGAAGTCGACCTTCACGTCGGGGTCCTCCGGGTCGCCGCTGAGGATTCCGTGCGGCTCGGGCAGCGACTGGAGGCCGCCGAACGAGGCGGGGGGCGCGGTGACGAAGCGCGGCTCGTGGAGCACCCGGCGGGTCTCCTCGGAGAGCAGCGGCAGGGCGTTGCGGATGGAGGCGATCCGCAGGCCGGCGACGTTGTCGTGGTCGTTGCGCAGGCACATCAGGCCGACGAGGTCGGGGCGCAGGGGGTGGAAGGCGTTCTCCACGTGCATGGTCAGCTGGGTCGCGCCCGCGTTGCCCTGGAACTCCTCCATGCCCGGGACCGGCACCACGTCCTGCACCAGGGCGCCGCCCTTCTCCTCGCGGAAGGCCATCAGCTCGCCGAGCTGGAGGGAGATGAGGGCGAGCACGGAGGCGGGCAGGGTGCTCGTGCGCTGCACGGAGCCGGCCTTGCCGGGCGTGTCCGGAAGGGACTCGGGGGCCACCGGGAGGTTGCGCAGGAGCAGCATCGCGTCGGCTCCGGGATCGCGCACGAACCGGCGCAGCGTCTGCCGCAGCCTGACCGGGAGGAGCGCCGAGAGGTCCCTGGCCGAATCGATCCAGAACCGGTCGTCCACCGCGCGCGGCTGGATTCCGCTGACGTGGGAGGCGACTATCTCCAGCTCGGTCTTCTCTTCCTCTGTGAGCACGATGCCGGTCTTGCGGTCCAGCACGTTTCCGACGTCGACAGACATGAAACTCCTCGTCTCCGGGAGGTGGCTCGGGAAATGGGGCCGCGCTGCCGGCGAGCCGTCCGGCGCCGTCATCAGCCTGACAAGCGGTGGGCGCCGTGGGGCTCGCGTTGCAGCAACTGGCAAGATTCGAAAGGGGTTCGGGAGGGAAGAGGGGCGCGCGGTCGGCGGCCCGCGGTCAGGGCCCTTCGGGGGCCCTCGGCCGGACGGTCCGGCGGGCTCTCAGAGCAGCCCCATCTGGGCGGCGCGGACACCGGCCTGGAAGCGGCTGCGCGCGTCGAGGCCGAGCATGGTGGACGCGACGTCGTTGCGCACGGTGCGCACGCTGACCCCGATGCGGCGGGCGATCGCGTCGTCGGTGAGGCCGTCGGCGAGCAGCCGCAGGATCTGTTCGCGGCGCGGCCGGGTCGGCTGGGCGGGGACGGAGGACAGCGCCTGGCGGACCTCCATGCTGCTGTCCCACAGCCGGCGGGCGAGTTTCTTCAGGGAGTCGAGCGCGGTGCCGCCGCGCAGCACCCGGGCGCCGCCGCTCTCGTCGAACAGGACGCCCACCGCGCCGTCGATGACGACCGCGCGGGTGGGGACGTGCGGCAGGGTGCAGGGGGCCGCTCCCTGGCCGCCGAGCCAGCGCGCGTGCTCGACGACGGCGGGCAGGTGGAGGAAGGAGGCGCCCCACACCTGGCGGAGCGTGGCGTCGCGGCGCAGTACCGCGTCGGCCACGTGCCGGGAGAACTCGAAGGAGCCCGGGCAGTGTTCGGGCACCAGCATGACCACCTCGCGGCGCACCGTGGTGGCCAGCCGCTCCACGAGGGCCGACGCCTCGTCCACACTGCCGGTCTCCACCGGTTCGGCGATCCGGTCCGCGGCCCGTTCGTGCAGGGCGATCAGCCGCTCCACCGCGACCGCTCCGGGCAGTCCGCTGCCCTGGGCGTCCTGGAACCTGCGGGTGGCGAGCGCCGGCAGGGCGAGGGACGGTTCGACGGCGCGCATGGCCTGGTCGTCGTCGGCCGAGGCCGCCACGAGCCCTTCCTCGCGCAGGCCCTCGATGATGCGGCCCAGCGACTCCTCGCTCACGTCGAGCACGCCGCACAGCTCCGGCATGCGCCACCGGCGGCGGCGCAGCAGCATTCGGTAGACGAACTCGGTCTGCCGGTCAAGTCCTATGGCCCGCTCTCGTTCCATTCCTGCCTGCCCCCGTGAAAAATCATGAAACTGCAAAGGCGCGTACCCGTACATGGATGGAGCCTCCCCGAAGGTGCACGAAAACGCCCTGCACAGGACCTCGTCAGCGAATGGAAAATACGTAATCGCTGATTCGAGACACGCCGCATCCCCGAGTGACCCGAGAATGCGGGAGACGGGACCTCACCCATTGCCGGATCGTTCCGCAGCGGGTGGGTCGCAACTTATTCGCCGACAATGGCCTGCCGGTTCGAATTCATGCCCCATGTCTATCCGGTGCGGCCGGGGAGAGGCAATGGCGGCTACAGGAAGCTGCCATGGGAGGAGGTTTCAACGCGCGAGTCCCGCACCTAGCTGCACCGCCGCGTCGACGACGGCAGCACCATGCCGCCGGCCGGGGGTCCTGCCGAGCCGGGCGACGGGGCCCGAGACGCACACCGCGGCCACCACCCGGCCGCCGGGGCCGCGCACGGGAACGGCCACCGAGGCGGTCTCCCAGTCGCGCGCGCCGACGGTCTGCGCCCAGCCCTGCCGGCGCACACAGGTGAGGGTGGCCGCCGTGAAGCGCGCCCCGCGCAGGCTCAGGTAGAGGTTCTCCGGCGTCTCCCAGGCCACCAGCACCTGGGCGGCGGCCCCGGACTTCATCGGCAGGGCGGCCCCGAGCGGCACCTCCTCGCGCGGACCGCTCCCCTCCACGGCGGCCACGCAGACCCGCAGATCACCGTGGCGGCGGTAGAGCCGGGCGCTGGCCCCGGTCCGGTCGCGCAGCGAGGTCAGTACGGGCCCGGCCGAGGCGACGAGCCGGTCCCGGCCGGCCTCCTCCGCCATGTCGCCGAGCCGCGGCCCCAGCACGAACCTGCCGCGCCGGTCCCGGGTGACCAGCCGCAGTCGCTCCAGGGCGGTCGCCAGGCGGTGCACCGTGGGGCGCTTCAGTCCCGTGCGCTCCACCAGCTCCGTGAGGGAGGCGGGCCCCACCTCCATCACCTCCAGCAGCAGGGATGCCTTGTCCAGGACCCCGACGCCGCTCACCAGTCGCATCCGTTCGGGAGCTGAGGCGGTCATTCCCGAAACCCCTTTCTCCGGGCATGAAGGAGCTCTTCTGAAGAGCTCGTCGGAAGAAGTTCGGCCGGAGGGTCCGGGCCCGCCGAAAGAGCTCCGGACCCTCATGCCCCGGCGGCATTCGGGGGGGTTGGCCGCCGGTCAGTGAGGCTTCGCTTCGAGAGGGAAAGCACTGCACCTGGCGACCATGCAATCCCCCGGGGAAGCACACGGCAATGGCTCCTACAGGAAGCTGCCAGACGACCGGCAAATGATCACTCGCTGTGCTTCCCGGGCCAGGAATATAGAGGAGGGATAGATATCTCTCCAATCCTGTGTGCTACGACCCGCGGGGGAACCGGCTCGACAAGGAGGAGACCATGAGTCATGACACTGCGCCCGATCTGGCGATGGTGTCGGAGGGGGAGTTCCAGACCCGGCCGCGGCGGGAGGAACCGGACTGGACGGACGCGCAGATGTACGCGCGGGCGGTGAACACGTCCTGTCTGGAACCGTGGCTCGCGGAACGTGCCACCAGTCTGGGCGACCTCTCCGTCGCCGACGACCAGGGCATGCGGTGGGCCAGCCTGCTGGCCGCCTTCATCGACGGCATGAACAGCACCCCGCTGCCGCCCGAGCGCGAGAACTGATCAGCGCTGTGTCCATGAGTGCCGGAGAGCCGAAGGGCCGAGTCGTCCGGTACTCATGGACACAACGACGACCACGGGCACGACGACAGCCGTGAGCACGACGACGGCCACGGGCGCGACGCCCGCCGGGTGACCTCCGGCCGGGCCGCCGCGCCCCGGCGGGGTCCGCCGGGCAGGCCCTCAGCGGGCGAGCAGCCTGACCAGCGGGGAGCACCGGTACGTGCAGGGCCCCGTGCCGGGGCCGTACCCGGCGTCGATCTCCAGCAGCCACACCTCCGCCAGCGCGTCCAGCGCCGTCTGGGTCCGGTCCTCGGACCATCCCAGGTGTTCCGCCGCCTCCGCCGCGGTGAAGGGGCCGGGGTCCGCGCGGGCCAGCACCCGCAGCACCGGGCGCAGCCCCGGTTCGAGCTGGAGGACGCTCGTGCGCAGCGCGGCGCGCAGGTCGAGACTGCCCTCGGACCACTCCTCGTGGCGCGCCTGTCCCTGCCCCGGGTCCAGCCGGTCCACCAGCCGGGCCACGGACCACTGCGGCCGGGCCGCGAGCCGGGCCGCGCAGATCCGCAGGGCCAGCGGCAGCCCGTCGCACAGCTCCACCAGGCGCCCGGCCGCCGCGGGTTCGGCGTCGAGCCGGGCCGCGCCGACGACCGACTCGATCAGCTGCCGGGCCGCCGTGTCGTCGAGCCGGCCGACCGGCACCGCCCGCACCCCCTCCAGCGAGGCCATCGCGCTGCGGCTGGTGATCAGCATCCGGCAGCTCTCGCCGCTGGCCAGCAGCGGGCGCACCTGCCGGTCGTCCACCGCGTTGTCGAGCACGACCAGGACCCGGCGCCGCGACAGCACGCTGCGGTACAGCTGGGCCCGCTCGTCCAGGGTCTCGGGCAGGTCGCCCCGTACCGGGATCAGCGCCCGCAGGAACGAACCGAGCACGTCCAGCGGGTTCTTGGGGCTGCCGTCCTCCCGGCGCAGGTCGATGTAGAGCTGCCCCTGCCGGAAGTCGTCCCGGCAGACGTGCCCGGCGCGCACGGCCAGGACGGACTTCCCGGCCCCGGCCGCGCCGGTCAGCACGACACCGCGATGGGGGCCTCCGGAGCCGCGCAGCCCCTCCAGCACCTCGGCCAGTTCGGCGCCGTGCCCGACGAAGTCGGTGGTGTCCATCGGCAGCATGGCCGGCACCAGCCCGGTCCAGGGGCTCGGCGCCGCGTTGCTGGCGACCGTGAGCGCCTCGGCGGCGGCGGGCGCGGCCAGCTCCTCCAGCAGCACCGACCGGTGCAGTTCGCGCAGCACGGGCCCCGGGTCCACCCCCAGCTCCTGCTGGAGGACCTGGCGGCCCTGCTCGTACACCCGCAGCGCGTCCATCTGCCGGCCGCAGCGGTACAGGGCGGTCATCAGGTGCCCGCGCAGCGACTCCCGGGTGGGGTGCTCCGCGACCAGCCGGGTCAGTTCGGGCAGCGCGCGGCTGTGCCGTCCCAGTTCGAGCTCGGCCTCGATGCGGTTCTCGACCACGGTCAGCCGGGACTCCTCCAGGGCGGGGAGCTCGGCGCGGGCCAGGAACTCGGTCACGTCCGACAGGGCGGGCCCGCTCCACAGCTCCAGTGCCGTGCCCAGGCAGGCGGACGCCTCCTCGTAACGGTTGTTCAGCAGGTCGTCGCGGCCCTGCTCGGCGAGCTGCCGGAACACGTCCCAGTCGAACCAGGCGTCGCCCAGCGCCAGGTGGTAGCCCCGGTGCTTGCGCGCCAGCCGCAGCTCGGGGCCGCAGATCCGGCGCAGCCGCGAGATGTACGTGTAGAGCTGGGCCGACCGGGTGGCGGGGGGCGCGGCGTCCCACAGCAGTTCGCTGAGCCACAGGTCGGAGACGAACCGGCCGGGAGAGATGAGAAGGGCCGCGAGGACCGTGCGTTGTTTGGCGGCGGTCAGTGGGATGCGCACCCCGGACGCCCACATCTCGGTGGGTCCGAGAATCCTGAACTCCAGCTCGGATCCGGTGCCTTGTCCGAGTGTCATTCAGCAGACCACCCGCCCGCAGGAGGCAGGGGTCACGTGTCCGACGCCTCGCCCAGGCGCAGTGCCGCGTCGATGACCGCGCTGCCGTACTCCCGGGCCGGCTCGTCGGTGATCAGCCCGACCGGGCCGGACAGGCAGAGCGCGGCGACGACCCGGCCGCCCGGTCCGCGCACCGGGGCGGTCAGTTCGGCGGAACCCCGCACCCGTTCCCCGAAGCTCTGCGCCCAGCCCCGGCGGCGCACCCCGGCGAGCACGGTGGCGGTGAAGCGGGCGCCCACCAGTCCCCGGTACAGCACGTCCGGGTCCTCCCAGGCCAGCAGCACCTGGGCGACCGACCCGGAGCGCATCGGGAAGGCCGTGCCCACCGGCACCGTGGCGGCGATGTCCGACGAGGTCTCCGCGGCGGCCACGCACAGCACGCGGTCGTCGCACCGGCGGTAGAGCCGGGCGCTGGCCCCGGTCCGGTCGCGCAGCGAGGTCAGCACGGGACCGGCCAGCGCCAGCATGCGGTCGCCGTGCTCGACGACCGCCATCTCGCTCAGCCTGGGCCCCAGCAGGAAACGGCCCCGCGTGTCGCGGGTGACCAGCCGCAGCCGTTGCAGCGCCAGGGCCAGCCGGTGCGCGGTGGGACGGGTCAGCCCCGTGACGCGCACGATCCGCGACACCGAGGCCGGGCCGTCCTCCAGCACGCTCAGCAGCAGCGACGCCTTGTCCAGTACGGCGACTCCGCTGTCGTGGTCGAGGACCGACGACGTGGGGGACGGGGACGACGGGGAGAGCGACATGGTCATCGGGCACCGGCCAGGGATCCGCCGATGGCCCCGATCAGCGCGTCGCGCCGGTCGGCGAGGTAGAAGTGCCCGCCGGGGAAAACCTGTTGGCCGTACCCGTGGGGCGCGACGTCGGCCCAGGCCGACATCTCGGCCTCGGTGATCGAGGGGTCCCGGTCACCGACGTAGCCGTGCACCGGGCAGCCCACCGGGACGGCGGGGCGCGGCCCGTAGGTGCCCACGATCGTGAAGTCGGCGCGGATCGCGGGCAGCACCATGGCACGCAGCGCGGGATCGTCCAGCGGGACCCCCTCCGTGCCGCCGAGCCGGTGGACCTCGGCGACCAGCGCGTCGTCGTCCTCCCGGTACAGCGAGGTGGGGGTGAGGCGGTGCGGTGCCTTCCGGCTCGACACGTGGAGCCCGGCGGGGCGCACCGAGTGCCGGGCCTCCAGCCGGAGCGCCACCTCGTAGGCCAGCGAGGCGCCCATGCTGTGGCCGAAGAGCGACAGCGGCAGGTCCAGGAACGGCAGCAGGGCCTCGGTGACCGCGTCCGCCAGTTCGTCCATCCGGAGCACGAAGGGTTCGTCGATCCGGACGTGACGTCCGGGATAGCGGGCCACCAGCACCTCGGTGTCCTCGCCGAACGCCCTCCCCCAACGGTGGAAGTACGCGGCGGAACCGCCCGCGTGCGGCAGGATCAGCACCCGCCCGCGCGGGGCCACCGCTTCGTATCTGCGGAACCATCCGCTGTCGATGCCGGACTTCATCCCTCTTCGCACCTCGCGTCGGCGGTCCATCAAACGGTCCCCGGCCCGGGGGCCGTCCCGTGATCCCGAGTGGGCGCACGGGCCGGCCCCCGGGGCGGATCCGAATCAACGAACCTGTTGTATTACCCGGGTTCCGCACCCGACAACCGGAACTACAGGAAGCTGCCAGCACCAAACACACGGACGCCGCCCGGCGACACGTGTGCACGGCGCCGGACGGTGTCCGCGGAGAGGCGGCCGCGCCGCACGGGCGCGCGGCCGCGAGGAGCGGCGGGATGCCGTCCCTCAGGTTCCCGGTGTGTCGATGGACCCGAGTAACCCCAGTTCCGCCGCTCGTACCCCGGCCTGGAAACGTGAGGTGGCACCGAGCAGCGTCATGATCTCGGCGACGTACCTGCGGTAGGTGCGCACGGAGACCGTGAGCTCGCGCGCGGCCACCTCGTCGGTCACCCCGGCCCGCAGCGCCCCCAGGATCTGCCGCGCGAGCTCGGCGCGCGAGTGGTCCCCGAAGGCTATGTGCCCGTCGGCGGGAACGGCGTTGCGCCAGACCCCCTCATAGAGGGTGTTGAGCGTGCGGATGACGTCGGGGACACGGATGAGCGAGGCCCTGCGGCCGGTCGGCGACTCGGCCGAGACCAGGCCGACCGTCCCGTCGACGATGAGCCCCTGGAGGGGCGGTACCCGCGCCACCCGGACCTCGGCGGGCCGCTCCCGGGCGCGTTGGGCTCGGACGAAATCCTCGTCGATCATGACCGGCGTGCACAGCAGCCGGATGTGGATCGTGTCCGGCACCGCGTGGAGCAGTTCGTGCAGCGCGCGTTTGGACTCGGCGCCGCAGCTCGGCCCCGCGGCCAGTACGACGTCGATGCTCGTACGTGCCTGGCGCACCAGTTTGCGCGCCTCGGCGACGATCGCTTCCTTGCTGTCGTCCACGGCGGTGATCAGCTGATCCCACGAGACACGGTCCCGATGCTGCTCCACCGTCATCTCGATCATCGCCCGGACCTCCAGCAGGGCCCGCTCTATGGCGTCGGCGTGCGGCTCGCTCCCCGGGACCCTGCCCGGTCGTGCCCCACGGGCCTCCGGCCCCGGCACGGGCGGCTCTCCTGTCGCCTCGACCTGTTCCCGGTCCCGCTCCTTCGTTCCGTCCTCGGCCGGTTTCGACCACGTCTCCGATGTCCTGCTCATCCCCGTTGCCCCCGATGTTTTCCTGCACTTCGGAGTTACTGCGTCATGCGATCGTTCAGCACCGTTCCAGCAACCCCAGTTCCACAGCGCGCACACCCGCCTGGAAGCGGGAGTTCGCCCCGAGTTCACGCATGATCTCCGCGACGTGCCGTCGGTACGTGCGCAGGGACACATCTATCTCGCGGGCGGCGACATCGTCGGTGTGTCCCTCCCGCAGCTTCTCCAGGATCCGGCGCGCGAGAGCGGTGCGCAGGCTGCGGTCCAGGCGGAGTTCGTCGGCGAGGGGGCGGGCGCTCGTCCACGTCCCGGCGAAGAGCAGGTCGAGCGCGCCGACGGCCGCCGGATCGGTGATGATCGCGGCGTGCCTGGCGCCCGTCTCGGCGCCCGACTGCACCAGGGCGGTCCGGCCGTCGACGATCAGCGCCTCGCGCAACTCGCCCTTCGTGATGCGGATCTCCAGATTCGCCGCGCCGAACGCGTCACCGAAGTTCGACGGCAGGTGGAGTGCGCCGCCGGCGGCCAGCAGCCGCACGGCGAGCCGCCCCCGGTCGCCGCGGTCCGCCGGGACCGGCGCCATGTCCGCGACGGACGCCGCGAGGGCGGAGCAGACCGCGGTCGAGTGCGCCCGGTCCCCCGTCACCGCCACATGGGCCGAGTAGCGCGCGCCCGCCATCAGTTGCCTGATCGCCTCGCCGATCGACCGGTCGTCGGCCCGCACCACCAGCGACGCGCCACCGGGTCTCTGCCGGTGCAAGGACACCGAGGATTCGATCAGAGCACGGGCCTGCAGGAGCGCCCGCTCCACATAATCCGTGTGTTCCAGGTCTTCCGGAGCATCTGTCACCGTACTCATTTCGGCCACCCGTCCCCTACTGCGCTGTCCCGGGATGCCAGTTGACCTCGTCAGATTTCATCCGCCTCATGGAAGACCCTCAACCCGGATAAGGTTGAATCGGAAGCCAATTAACACAAACCCGAGCAACACATATACGCCACGATCAACTTGACCCGACATTAGATCGCCAGGTGTGAACCAGTCAACGGCGGTCCAGTCCAAGCGGACCGGAAGGGTCCGCACGATCCCCCTTCTCCACCCGGTCGAGGGCCCCTCCTCGGGAAAATGTCAGCAAGCTGCACCCCGGGCGCGAAATCACATGGCCCGCACTCCAGTTACGCTGCGGTATGAAACTGTTCAACTCCGGAGCGGAGTCGCCACTGTCCCATAGCGGCCACCGTTTCACCTGGAATGGGGGCGCGCCCTAGGCTCACCCCGTGACCGAGCCCCTCGCCCCCACCGCATCCGAAGCACTCGTCCACTGGTGGCATATTCCGGGCGGGCAACCCGATCCGGCCGCTCTCGAACTGCTCGACGCCGGCGAGCGCGAGCGTCTGGACCGCATCAACCATCCCGGCCAGGCGACCCAGTTCGTCGGCAGCCGCGCGGGGGCCCGGCACGTACTGGCCCGGCTACTTCAGGTCAGTCCCCGCGAGATCAGGTTTGGGCGCGACTCCTGCCCGGAATGCGGCAGTTCGCAACACGGTCCGCCGATCGTCGCGCACCCCGCGACCCCCTTCCGGATCAGCCTCTCGCACTCCGGGGGCCGCTGCCTGTTCGCGGTCGCCCGGTTCCCGGTCGGGGTCGACGTGGAGGGCGTACGGGAGATGGACACCGAAGAACTGGGACATGTCGCCCTCACCGCGGCCGAACGGCGGCACATTCGCGCCCTGCCGCCCGGACCGGCGCGCCACCGGGCCTTCCTGCGCTGCTGGACCCGGAAGGAGGCGGTGCTGAAGGCCGTCGGCACCGGCATCGCGGGGGACCTGTCCGCCATCGAGACCCACCCCGGCTCCCCCGGCTCCGCGACGGTGGCGGCGGGCGTCCCCGGCACCCCCGGGACCTGGACCGTGACCGACCTCGACACGCCCGGGAAGTGGGTTGCAACCGCGGCACTGCCTTCGCACGTCCCTGTGACCGTGAGGCTCCAGCGACTACCGGCGGTTCCGCTTTCAATTTCTTCGATTTCCGACCAATGAAACAGCCCCGGGCGTTCCGGGGTCTCGACCAATGACACGGCCCGGTATGCGGCGCACGACCCGCATACCGGGTTCCGTAATGTCTCGTTCCTCTTGCGTACGACAGAAAATCATCCCGCTGACGACCGCAGTCATCGTTCACGGGAAGGATTGATGCGGCACTTCTCCGGTTCTTGCCCGACAGGCAATGGACCGGTGCGCAATCAATTCACCCGACCGCTTTTCTGCGGAGAATTGATGATCGATACGGGTTACGCAATTAATTCCCCGTCCGGCTATCGGATGGCACGAACCGACATGAAGGACACACTCCGGATCGGGACCGGCCGCGAATCGGGCCGGATCGGGGCCGAAAACGGACTGGCCGCGGACCGGACCGTCATCGCTCCGGGGTCTCATCGAGGCCGGGTACGGGCCGGTGGCGGGCGTACCGGGATCGCACCGGGGGCCGTACCGGAATCACGTCGGGGGCCGTACCAGAATCGCATCGGGCCGGCCGTGGACCGGGCGCGGCCCACGGCCGGGGACGGCGGCGGGAGTCCGGTGCGGCCGGGGACGGCCCCGACCGCACCGCAGTCGCTCAGACCAGCGCGCCGGACGCCTTGAGGTCGTCGAAGAGCAGCTGGTCGACCGGCGGGACGAGCGGCCGGTCGGCGTAGGAGAACCAGGCCATCTCCTCGATCTCGTTGCTGACGGCCAGCGTCCCGCGGTAGTCCCCGG
Organism: Streptomyces sp. sk2.1; assembly: GCF_008120935.1. GTDB lineage: Bacteria > Actinomycetota > Actinomycetes > Streptomycetales > Streptomycetaceae > Streptomyces. Next base: position 4,159 of record NZ_RDBO01000048.1, on the reverse strand, counting down.
TGTAGCAGCTCATCCGCACCACCACACCGTCCGGGTGGCCGTGCGCCTGCGCCTCGTACGTCCCCATGTGCGACACCGTGGCCGGGAGGATGGCCACATCCAGCTCCTCCTCGACCTCGCGGAGCAGGGTCTCCAGATCGGTCTCCCGCCCCTCCCGCTTCCCGCCCGGGATGTAGAAGACGTCCTTCCCCCGCGAACGCGCGCAGAGGATCCTGCCGTTCTCCACCCGCACCCATGCCACCGTGTCGATCAGGCCCGACATCACTCCGCCTTCGTTCGTGCACCACCTGGCCGGACAGGACCCTAACGGGGCGGGAACGCGCCGCACGAACGGGGCCGCGGTGCGCGGACGGAACACGGGAAGGAGCGGCGCACGGGCGGGTGCGGCGCGGGGCGCCGGCCGGGCCGCGCAGGGGACGCGGGCGGGATCGCGGCGGCACGCGGACCGGGGCCGCGGCGGACCGGGGCGCGGCACGCGCGGGAGCGCGACGGGACGTGGCCGGTGGGCGGCCCGGTACGCGAACGGCCCCCGCCGTCACACGCTCCGCCGCGCGCCGGAGCGCGCCACCCCCGCCCCGCTCCCCGCGACGGGATTACGGGCGGTCGCCCTGACCCACGCGTTCCACCCAGTAGAGCTGTTTGTGTCCGCGTTCATCGAGCTTGTCGGCCATCTTCTGGGCTTCGCCCTGTGTGGCATATCTGCCGACGCGATAGCGATTGCCGTTGTCGTCCTGCCGTATCACCAGCCATGGGAGCACGGCACCGCTGTCACTCATCGCTCCCCTCCCGAGCATTGCGCCCCTCCCTCGAACGGCATGCACGTCTCCAAAGATCCCCAGGAATCCGCAGTACGCATATGCCTGACCCTACGCCTGACCTTCACTCAACGGATACGGAATTACACAAAGAGGTACCGAATCGGCCAGCAAGAAGGGGCGCATCCGACCGGATGCGCCCCTTGGAGGTCGAAACACCCCCTCCCTACCCCACCCGCCCCGTTCCTCCCTTCGGGCGGAACGGGGCGGGTG
>NZ_RDBO01000048.1:0-3031 GCF_008120935.1 Streptomyces sp. sk2.1 | reverse complement strand
GCCCCGCACCACCGTCCCGTCGCCCGCCGACACCGACCGGACACCGGCCGGCCGCCGGTTCGACGCACTGCGCGACAACCCGTCCTTCGCGGCCCTGCTGCGCACGACGACCGTCCAGGTCGTCGCCACCGGCTGCCTGCTCGCCGCAGGCCCCTACTTCGCCGAGCACATCCTGCACGACCCCGACCTGACCGCCCTCCTCGTCGCGGCCTTCGTCGTGCCCAACCTGTTCGTCACCCCTCTGTGGGCCCGCTTCGGAGCCCGGCACGGACAGCGCACGGCGCTCGTCGCCGCCTCGACCCTCTTCGGCGGCGGATGCCTGCTGCTGGCCGCGGCCCCCGCCCTGCCCCCGCTCTGGGCCCCCGCCGTCCTCCTCCTCGTCGGCACCGGACACGCGGGCCAACTCCTCTTCCTCTACGCCATGCTGGCCGAGACCACGGCCGCCGACACCGCACGCACCGGCCGCAGCCGGGCCGGCGCCCTGTCCGGGCTCTTCAGCGGCGGCGAGGCGCTCGGCGTCGCCGCCGGACCCTTCCTGTTCGCCCTCGTCCTCCAGCTCTTCGGCTACACCTCGTCGGACACCGGCGAATCCGCCCGGCAGACGACCACGGCCGAATGGGGAGTGCTGGCCGGGATGACCCTGCTGCCCGCCCTCGTCACGGTCGTCGGCCTGCTCCTGCTGCGCGGCTACCGCACCACCGCCCCCGTCCCCGCGCCCCACCGCGCACGGGACGAGGCCGCACAACCCCGGCTTTAGGAACCCGGCCGACGCTCGGTGCCGCGCCACCCACCGAACCAGCGCACCCGTGTCGAAAGGGTCCTGCATTGAGCATCGTCGAGGAAAGGCCGGTGAAGAGCGCGGATCCGGCACCGCGGCCCACGGCCCCCCGCCACGCCTCCCTGCGCGAGCGCACGGCGGAACTCGCCGTACTGCACCGGCAAGCGGAACGAGGCCCCAGCGAGAAGGCCACCGAGGCACAGCACGCGAAGGGCAAGCTGACCGCGCGCGAGCGCCTGGCACTGCTCTTCGACGAGGGAACATTTGTCGAGGTCGAAGGGCTGCGCCGGCACCGGGCCACCGGATTCGGCCTCGAGGACAAAAGACCCCACAGCGACGGAGTGGTGACCGGCTGGGGGCAGGTGCACGGCCGCACCGTCTTCGCCTACGCCCACGACTTCCGCATCTTCGGCGGAGCCCTGGGCGAGGCCCACGCCCAGAAGATCCACAAGGTGATGGACCTGGCCCGGGCCGCCGGGAGCCCCGTCGTCGGACTGTGCGACGGCGCGGGGGCCCGCATCCAGGAGGGCGTCACCGCGCTGGCCGGGTACGGCGGCATCTTCACCCGCAACGTGCGCAACTCCGGCGTCATCCCGCAGATATCCGTGGTCCTCGGCCCCTGCGCGGGCGGCGCCGCGTACTCCCCGGCCCTGACCGACTTCGTGTTCATGGTCCGCGGCACCTCCCAGATGTTCATCACGGGACCGGACGTCGTCCAGGCCGTGACCGGCGAGCACGTCTCGCAGGAGCGGCTCGGCGGGGCCGACAGCCACGCGTCCGTCTCGGGCGTCGCGGGCTTCGCGTACGACGACGAGGAGAGCTGCCTGGAGGACGTCCGCCACCTGCTGTCGCTCCTCCCGTCGAACAACCGCGAACTGCCCCCCGCCGCCGACACCGACGACCCCGCCGACCGCAGGTGCGAGCGGCTGCTCGACCTGGTGCCCGCCCAGCCCCACCAGTCGTACGACATGCGCGACGTCATCGCCGAGATCGTCGACCACGGCGAGTTCTTCGAGGTGCACGCCGACTGGGCGCGCAACGTCGTCTGCGCGTTCACCCGCCTCGGCGGCCGGTCCGTCGGCGTCGTCGCCAACCAGCCGTCCGCGCTGGCCGGCGTCCTCGACATCCACGCCTCCGAGAAGGCCGCCCGCTTCGTCCAGTTCTGCGACGCGTTCAGCATCCCGCTCGTGACCCTGGTCGACGTGCCCGGCTTCCTCCCCGGCGTCGACCAGGAGCACGGCGGGGTCATCCGCCACGGCGCCAAGCTCCTCTACGCGTACTGCAACGCCACCGTGCCGCGCATCTCCCTCGTGCTGCGCAAGGCGTACGGCGGCGCGTACATCGTCATGGACTCCCGGTCGATCGGCACCGACGTCGCCCTCGCCTGGCCCTCCAACGAGATCGCGGTGATGGGCGCGGAAGGCGCCGCGAACGTGATCTTCCGCCGGGAGATAGCGGCCGCGGAGGACCCCGAGGCCGTACGCGCGCAGAAGATCAAGGAGTACGAGACCGAGCTGATGCACCCGTACTACGCGGCGGAGCGCGGCCTGGTGGACGACGTGATCGACCCCGCGGACACCCGGGCCAGGCTCATCGCCGCGCTGTCGATGCTCCGGACCAAGCACGTCCCGCTCCCGGGGCGCAAGCACGGGAACCTGCCGCTGTGACGGCCGGGGACACCGGGAACACCCCGGGGAAGGCGGCCCTCGCCCTGGCCTCCGTACGGATCCCCCGGGGCAATCCGAGCCTCGACGAGGTGGCGGCCCTCGCCACCGTCCTCGCCGCCCGCGCACGGGTGCACGCGCAGGACGCCGGCCACCGCACGGGCCCGTCCGGACCGGACGGCGCCGGGGCGGCGGCGCGCACGCCCTGGGAGCATCCCGTCGGACCGTTCCGGGCGCCGGGAGCGTGGGCCTCGTGACCGCACACCCGCGGCCGGGGTCGCGGTCACGCCTGCGCAAGGTGCTCATCGCCAACCGTGGCGAAATTGCTGTCCGTGTTGCTCGGGCGTGCCGGGATGCCGGGATCGGGAGTGTGGCCGTTTACGCGGACCCGGACCGGGATGCTCTGCATGTGCGGGTGGCCGACGAGGCATTCGCTCTGGGCGGTGACACCCCGGCGGCCAGTTATCTGGACATGGCCAAGGTGCTGCAGGCGGCGAAGGATTCCGGGGCTGATGCGGTCCATCCGGGTTATGGGTTCCTGTCGGAGAACGCGGAGTTCGCGCAGGCGGTCCTGGATGCGGGGCTGACG
>NZ_RDBO01000047.1 GCF_008120935.1 Streptomyces sp. sk2.1 | reverse complement strand
ACCGCCTGAACACCCACGTCTCCCACGCCATGCGCGAGTTGATCGCCGAGCGTGCATGGCTGACGGTGTTCCTGCTTCCCGCCTACTCGCCCGACCTCAACCCCGTCGAGTGGGTCTGGGCGCACGTCAAACGAAGCCTGGCCAACCTCGCCGTCATGGCCCTCGACCGACTCGAGGCCCTCGTCCGCAACCGGCTCAAGCGCCTGCAGTACCGCCCCGACACCCTCGACGGCTTCATAGCCGGCACCGGCCTGACCCTCGACACCCCGACCTCACCCTGACGAGCCGAAGTCAGTAACTCCGCCCCTGCCCACACACGTCAGCCAACCTAGAGCACTTCCGACACACGCCCTAGGCCTGTGTGACAAATGATCTTGACGGCTCGTGTGCTGGCCGGGTCGTGTGGTCAGGTGGTGGGACGGGTGCCGGGGGTGTGGCCGAAGGTGCGGCGGAAGACGCTGATGAAAGTGCTGGCGGATGACCAGCCGCAGTGGTGGGCGACGGTGGTGACGGGGGTGTCGTCGGCCAGGAGGATCAGGGCGTGGTGGAGCCTGATCTGGGTGCGCCACTGGGGGTAGGTGAGGCCGAGGTCGTCACGGAGGTGGCGGGAGAGGGTGCGGGCGCTGGCGCCGATCTGGCGTCCGAGGTCGTCGAGGGAGCGGTTGTCGGCCGGGTCGGTGCGCAGGATGTCGTGCAGTTCGCGGAGCAGGGGGTCGGTGGGGGCTGGCAGGTGCAGGGGGGGGTCGGGTCAGGCCGGTGCCGGCTATGAAGCCGTCGAGGGTGTCGGGGCGGTACTGCAGGCGCTTGAGCCGGTTGCGGACGAGGGCCTCGAGTCGGTCGAGGGCCATGACGGCGAGGTTGGCCAGGCCGAGGGGATTGTCGGTGGTGGGCAGGCCGACGAGGTGGAGGTTGAGTTCGCCGTGGGCCTGGTGCTTGTGGACGGTGCCGGCGGGGATCCAGAGCGCGCGGGTGGCGGGGGCGATCCAGGAGCCGGCGTCGGTCGTCACCTCGATGGTGCCGCGGCTGGCGTAGACGATCTGGTGTTCGTCATGGCGGTGCGCATCGATCTCGCCGCCGGAGGCCAGACGCTGGGTCCGGGTCGGCGCAACGGATTCGTGGCGGATTTTCTGCATCACTTGTCAATCTACCGAAAGCGCGACACCGAGTGGTTCTTCCAGCATAGGAGGGGTGCAGAGGAATACATCGATCTTGCTGCTGGCCGTGGGGCATGCCTGCGTCGACATCTACCAGGGCGCCGTCGCGGCGTTGATCCCGTTCTTCGTGGCCGAACGGGACTACACCTACGCGGTCGCCTCCGGCATCGTGCTGGCCGCGTCCCTGCTGTCGTCGGTGGCCCAGCCGGTATTCGGGCTGCTCACCGACCGGTGGGCGATGCCGTGGCTGCTGCCGGTCAGCACTCTGCTGGGCGGGGTGGGCATCGCGCTCAGCGGCCTGAGCGGCTCCTACGGGCTCACCCTGTTCTTCGTCGCCGTTTCCGGCATTGGCGTGGCCGCTTACCACCCGGAGTCCGCGCGCGTGGCCCGGCAGGCCAGCGAAGGCAGTCACAGCGCGATGGGCTGGTTCTCCCTCGGCGGCAACATCGGCTTTGCGCTCGCCCCGCTCATGGTGGCGGCCGCGATCGGACACGGCTCCTTGCACTGGACCCCCGTCCTCGTCCTGCCCGCGCTCGCCGGCGCCGCCCTGTGCGTGCCCGTCCTGCGGATACTCGCCCGGCCCCAGACCGGCACGGCCAAGACGCAGGTGCCCCGCGGCGCGGACGACGTGGCCTCGTTCGTGAAGCTGTCCCTGGCGGTCGTCTCCCGCTCCATCGTCTTCACCGGCCTGAGCACCTTCATCTCCCTCCACGCCCAGCAGCGCATGCAAGGCAGCACCACCGCGGGCACCGGCGCCCTGTTCCTGCTGTTCCTGGGTGGCGCCGTCGGCTCGGTCCTGGGAGGGTCCCTGGCCAACCGCTACGACCGCGTCCGCGTCTCGCGCTGGTCCTACCTGCTCTCCATCGCCGCCGTCACCGGCGTGATCTACACACCAGGCCCGGCCATGTTCCTCTTCGTGGCCCTCACCTCCGCCGGCCTGTACGTCCCCTTCTCCCTCCAAGTCACCCTCGGCCAGGATTACCTGCCCTCCCGCATCGGCACCGCCAGCGGCATCACCCTCGGCCTCACCGTCAGCATCGGCGGCCTCATCAGCCCCCTGCTGGGACACTTCGCCGACACCACCACCCTCCGGACCGCCCTCACTCCCCTGATCGCCATGCCCGCCCTGAGCTGGCTCCTATTCCGCACCCTGCCCGAACCCACCGCCCCCGGCACTGGGACCGTCACCCCCGCGCCCGCAACCGCACGACAAGACGCGGAGACCCACGCTGCTCAGTGAGAACGCGTATGTCCCACCGGACGGACGAGGACGTGTCCGAGCATGGATCCTGCCATTCGCCAGGGCGAGCTGACCCAAACGGCGTGGGAGCGGGCAGCGCCCCTGCTACCGAGAACTGACGGGCGGGGACGGCCGTGGCGGGACCACCGGCAAGTGATCAACGGCGTGCTGTGGCGCCTGCGGACCGGCACGCCCTGGCGGGACGTGCCCGAGCGCTACGGCCCATGGCAGACCATCTACGAGCGCTTCGCCCGTTGGGAGACGGACGGCACCTGGGCGAAGCTGCTCGAACACGTCCAGGTATATGAGGACGCGGCCGGCACGGTGAAGTGGACGATATCGGTGGACTCCACCATCGCCCGCGCGCACCAGCATGCCTCTGGGGCTCGTGGAGCAAGGACACCAGCAGGGGACGAGCGGGAGGCCCCGCCACGTCCCCTGGCCAGCGATCAGATACTCGGCCGGTCCCGCGGCGGGCTGACCACGAAAATCCACCCCGCCTGCAACGGCCGTGGGCTCCCTCTGGCCTCTGTCGTCACGCCCGGCAACGTCAACGACTCCACCGTCTTCGACACCATCATGGACACCTTGAGAATGCCCCGAGCAGGCGTCGGACGTCCCCGGTGCCGACCCGACGCGGTCATCGCGGACAAGGCGTACTCGTCCCGCGCCATCCGTCAGGTCGGGGTATCCGGGCAGTGATCCCGGAACGCACAGACCAGAAGGCCAATCGTGCACGGCGCGGCCAGGCAGACGGCAGGCCACCAACCTTCAACCGCGAGCTCTACAAGGACCGCAACGTGGTCGAGCGCTGCTTCGCTCGCCTCAAACAGTTCCGCGCGATCGCCACCCGCTTCGCGAACTGGCCAACCGCCACAAAGCCGGACTCCGCCTGAGGGGTGACATCTTGCACACGTCGGCCCGGGCGCCCGGGAAGATATGGATTCTCCTGGTAACAGCAGGGAATGCCCACGCCCTCGTATCCGCAGTCCGACCATACGGACCCCGGCGTTCCGTCCGAAAGACGACGGCACCGGATTCGCGCCGCGTCACGCCGGGCGCTGCGCGGCATGACCGGTACCGCGGCCCGAAACTCTGGCGCACGACAGGCGCCGCTCCACCCCCGGTACACACCACACGTGAATCCCACACTCCAGACGGCCGCCGCCTACGCCTGGCGGATCCTCGCGGTGGGAGCCGTCGTGTACGCGGTCTTCTCGGCGCTGGGACGATTCCACGAGATGGCGGTAGCCGTCTTCCTCGGCCTGGTCGTGACCGCGGTGCTGCGCCCGGTCGCGGACCTCCTGGCCCGCCTGATGCCGCGGCCGCTCGCCGTCGCCGTCGCGCTGCTCGGCAGTATCGTTCTCGTTCTCGGTGTCCTGACGCTCGTCGGCGAGGCGGTAGCCGGAGAACGTGTCGGGCTGGAACGGGAGTTCGGCGACGGGCTGGGCAGGATCGAACACTGGCTCGAGGGGCCGCCGTTCCGGCTGAACCCGAGGACGCTCGATGACCTCCAGTCCCGGATCGGGCAGTACCTGTCGAGTCATCGCTCCACTCTCATCAGTACGGCCGTCAGCGGTGTGGGCCGCCTGGTCGAGGTCGTGACGGTATTCATTCTGGCGTTGTTCTGCTCAGTCTTCTTCATGCACTCGGGCGATCGACAGTGGGACTGGTTCTGCGGTCAACTCCCGCAGAAGTCCCGGGCCCGGGTGGCGATCGCGGGCCGGGCCGCCTGGTGTACGTTCACTGGATACACCCGCGGCATCATCCTGGTGGCGGGGACCAACGCCGTATTCGTAGGGCTGGTCCTGTTCGCACTCCAAGTGCCACTGGCTCTGCCGCTGGCGCTGCTGGAGTTCTTCGCCGCCTTCATTCCGTTGATCGGCTCACCGGTCGCCCTCGCGGTCGCGGCCGTGGTGGCCCTGGCGGCCAAGGGGCCGATCGTGGCAGCCGTCGTCCTCGTCCTGATCGTGGTCATCGGCCAGATCGAGGGCCACCTGCTGCATCCGCTCGTGATGGGCTGGGCCGTTCGCCTGCACCCCGTCGTGGTCGCGCTCTCGGTGATCGGCGGTGCCATCGCGGCGGGAGTGCTCGGAGCCGTGGTGGCAGTACCCCTCGTGTCAGTCCTCTGGTCGGTCCACCAGGCACTGCGTCGGGCAAGCAAAACGACACCCCTGCAGGATGGACCGGTGTGAACCAAGCGAACGAGGGACCGGCGTACTTGACTCTCTGTCACTTGTACCCCTGCCGGCCCACGGACGCTACCGCCGGACTTCTCCCCAGGGGCCAACCGGCCGACGGGTGGGGCAGGCACTCGCCCCTGCCCCAGAGTCGTGCTGCGGAACGGACGCGCGTCAGCGGGCGTCTGCCGACACGGACCGGGAAATCAATGGTGGTCACCCTCACGTTCGGGCAACGAATAAGCGTGCTGAGCCTCCGCGACGCTCAGGGCGAAGGGGACGGCTGCGGCTGTCGATGTGCCAGGTCGCGACGTCGGAGAGTCTCTATATTGTTGACCGCCGTCGCGTTGAAGGGCGCCGCATGTGATCTGGTAACACTCGCGGGGAACAGATGCATGACTTCTTCTGGTGCGCAACTCCGTCAAGTCCGACCCTCGGCCTCAACCACTCGCAGGCGCAGTTGGGCCCGGCCAAGACGCCGTACCTAGCCGGGGTAGCTCTCGGACTTGGCCGACTGCACCACCGCCACGCTGAGTGACGACGCCGGTTCTGGTCAAGGCCAAGATGGAACGGTCCGGCGGGCCAAGACTCCCCTGAGTCGGTTCGTTGTGGCGATCTGGCTCTGTGGTCGCGACCGGATACACCATGGAGAGTGCGACGCACACCGTCGCCGTGCCTGGTCTCGCAGCAAAGCGATACCACGCGGCAACACATGACAAGCGTTTGAGGGCTGCTGCTGGGAGGATGTGATGGTGCGGACCGTTGGTGTGGAGGAGGAACTGCTACTCGTCGATGCCCAGAGCGGCGAGCCTCGGGCGCTTTCGGCTGCCGTGCTGGCCGTCGCGGAACGCCGCTCGGAGGGAGATTCAGCCTTCGAGCCGGAGCTCCACGATCAGCAACTTGAATTCGCCACCGAACCGCGCAGTGACATGCACGAACTCGCGGACGAGGTTCGTCGCTGGCGCGCTGAGGCAGCACAGAGCGCTGCCCGGGCGGGGGCAGCTGTGGCGGCCCTTGCGACCTCTCCTCTGCCGGTCAGTCCTTCGGTCGGGGAGGGAGAGCGGTACAGATGGCTGGCTGACCGGTTCGGCCAGACTACGCAGGAACAGCTCACGTGCGGATGCCATGTACATGTTTCGGTGGTATCGGACGAGGAGGGTGTCGGTGTGCTGGACCGCGTGCGCACCTGGTTGCCGGTCTTGCTGGCGCTGAGCTCCAACTCGCCGTTCTGGCAAGGCCACGACACCAGCTACAGCAGTTACCGGAACAGGGTATGGGGGCGCTGGCCCACGGCTGGGCCGGTCGAGATCTTCGGCTCCGCCGAGCGTTACCACGAACAGGTGCAGGCGCTCATCCAAACCGGAGTCCTGCGGGACAAAGGGATGATCTACTTCGACGCGCGGCTTTCGCACCGATACCCCACAGTCGAAATCCGAGTGGCGGATGTGTGCCTGGATCCGGCTGACACCGTCCTGCTTGCCACGCTCGTCCGCGGCCTCGTCGAGACAGCGGCACGCGAATGGCGCGCCGGCGATCCGCCAGAGCCCGCGGGAGCGAATGTCCTGCGTATGGCCGCCTGGCAGGCCAGTAGATCGGGACTGGAAGGGCAGCTGCTCCACCCTCGCACCATGCGCCCCGAACCTGCAGCCGATGTCATCGCGGCCCTGCTCACGCACGTTCGAGGTGCCTTGGAGGACAGCCACGACTTCGCTTCGGCTGAGCAAGCACTCATGGACGTACTGCAGCGGGGAACCGGGGCGCAGACACAACGCAAACTACTCGCTCGCACCGGAAGTCTCCGTGACGCAGTGGCCGAGTGTGTGTCCAGGACACTTGGCTGACCTCGGTGCCGCCGTTCTCCCTCATCAGGGAGCCTGCGCGCTTGCCGAGAATCGGCCTCGGCCTTTTGGTGGTTCAAGCCTCGGGCGACAGCTTGCGTGTGCGTTCTGCCTCGTTGGCCTGCCGACTGGGAGCATGCCGGGGCACTGTGAGCGGTGGGGTGAGTCGCGGTCGTCTGATCGGTACCTTGAGGCCGGAATGAGTTTTGCCCGACCGGGTGTGCGACTTGGTAGCCGTTGACAGGATCGCGGCCCCGCTGGTCAGAAGTCCGGCGGGGCCAGTGTGCCGGAGAATCTGGCGGAGAGCTCGTGCGTCAGCCCGCGTGCCGGCTCCGCTTCACTGAGGAGTGAATGCGGGCCGGTAGGCGCCCGCAACTTGCGATGCCAGGCCGGGAAGGAGCTGCGCTCAGGTATTCAACAAGCGGTTGAAGAACGACCGGTAGCGTTGCAGAGCGACACGGAGTTCCTCGGTCGGCACTTCCTCGCCCCGCTGCCACTGGCCTTCGAGCCCTTGCTTGTGGTCGGAGAAGGTCCGGGCCAGTGCCTGCATCACTTCCGCGACCAGGGTGTCGGCAGCACTGACCGCTTCCTGGGGGTCATCCACGAAGTCGCCCTGGATCCGCTGCCACCGGCCGCGGAACCCCTCCTGCTCCTCGCCGAGAAGGGGCGCATTCCGGTCCCCGTCGCCGGAGGCTGCTGGTGCTGGTGCTGGTGCGGCATGGTGTGTCTCCTCCATACCGCTCGCACCGCTCGTACCAGCCGTAGTGGCTTCGCCAGGGAAGGCCGGAGGGGTTTCAGCCTCTGGAGCCGAGGCAGCCTCACTGCGTAGATCATCGGTGGACAGGTTGCTTGCATCGGAATCGAGGGGACTCCGGCGGTCCGTCGCCATCGCTTCCTCCATTCAATCTGGGGTCGTCGCTACTCCCGCGGCCGCCCGCCGTTGTGAAGCAGTTCGTCGAACAGAGCCCGGTAGTGGACCATCGCACCCCGTAGTTCTTCCGTGGTCGCCTGGTGACGGCTGCTGCGGTCGCTGACTTCGTGGGCGGTGCGGTAGCTCTGCAGAGTGCGGCCGTGCTCGACCGACAGGTCTCTGGCCTGCTGCTCGAACCCCTTGGTCGGATAACCGCGCTCACTCATCAGCGCGGTCACGAGCCGGTCGGCTTCGTGGACCGCGTCGTCGGGGTGGTCGACGAACCGCTCCTGTGCCTGACTCCAGCCCTGGGCATACTTCTCACGGTCCGCCGCCGACAGCGGCTTGATCTCCAGAGCGTCATGGCGCTGTTCCCGTTCCCGCAGTTCGTGTTCTGCGGCCGGGCGACTCTGTTTCTCCTCCACGAGCCGCTCGTACTCCGGGCCAAACTGTGTCTTCAGATGACGCCTGCGCGCGACCTGCCATGCCACGAGTGCGCACACCAGCAAGACGACCACTACGGCGACAATGATCGCTATGAGCGTTCCGGTCGACATGTGTCCTCCGCTCGCCGATTGCCGAGGAATTCCAGAGACCTTCGTACGGTCCTGGTCCTGCCAGCGGTGGCTCTGCCAATAGGGCCACCATCCAGCGGCCATGCGTTTCGTCCGTCAAATGATCTCCCTCCTCACGGGATGGAAAAGCCAGCCACGAAACCGATGACGTGCAAAATGACTCCGAGAACGACCACTACGCGCTGCGATCTCGTGTGTGCTCTTCTTTCAACTGTGTCTCCCCAGAGTCATCGCGGCAACCGCCGAAGCACGATCACGAACGTGAAGGTGCGCCCCGTAGCCTCCGACAGCAGACAGGATCTCCTGCCCGACAACCGCGGAGGGGGTCTGGGCCTGACTCGAGCCGCAACTGCGATGGGAGCCATGCCCCGCCCGAGAGATGTCCCGTCCACCGAAGGTGCGGGTGGACGACGATTCGGCGTGCCCGGCAGTGTCCACCCGCCTGGCCAAGCTATACCGGGCCCTGACCCCGGATGTTGGACACGGGGTTATGCAGCTTGGGGAAGTGTAGTTGCGGGTTCGAAGAAGGTGTTCTCGTAGATGATCGGGGAGCGTTGTCCGAGGCGGGAGTGCCGGCGTCGGGTGTTGTAGCGGCTGGCCCAGCGGAAGGCCGCGAGCCGGGCGTGACGAGCGGTGGGCCACGCCTTCGCGCCCTTGAGGGTCTCCCTCTTCATGGACGCGTTCCAGCTCTCCGCGGCGGCGTTGTCCGCCGAACTGCCCACGGCGCTCATGCTCCTTCTCACCCCGGCCC
>NZ_RDBO01000046.1 GCF_008120935.1 Streptomyces sp. sk2.1 | reverse complement strand
GGCTCCCCCTCCGCCCCGCGTGCCCGGACGGCGTTGTCGGTGCCGGGTGCCAGACTCGACGGCATGACCGAACGTTGGGCTCTGGCCATGACGGAGACCGGTGGTGCGCTCCTCGCCCCGCTGGCCCCCACCGGCCTGCCCGCCGCGAGCAGCCGGGGGTAGATCTCGGCGGTGGAGCGCCAGACCCAGCGCGCGACGTCCGGACGGGAACGGACCGCGGCCACGAGGTCGGGCTCGGCCACGACCGGGGCGGCGGGCAGGCCGGTGGGGGCCAGCGGGGCGAGGAGCGCACCACCGGTCTCCGTCATGGCCAGAGCCCAACGTTCGGTCATGCCGTCGAGTCTGGCACCCGGCACCGACAACGCCGTCCGGGCACGCGGGGCGGAGGGGGAGCCCTCCCCGGTCCCGGGACCGGGGAGGGGAGAACGGGACGGTGGTGACGGGTGCGGGAACGGGTCAGGACTCGGCCTCGCTCGTCCAGGTGCCCAGGGAGATCTCGGCGGTGATGCCGGGGCCGAAGCCGGCCATCAGACCGCGGTGGCCGTCGAGGGCCGAGGCCTCGTCGAACATGCGGCCGAGGGCGTCCAGCACCACGGCGCTGGCGATGTTGCCGTACTCGGTGAGCGTGGCGCGGCTGAAGCGGAACGCCTCGGGCGGCACGTCCAGGAAGTGGCTCAGGTCGTCCAGGATGCGCGGGCCGCCCGCGTGGATGATGTAGAAGTCCATCTTTCCCGCGTTCCACTGGTGCTCCTCGGCGACCGCCTCCAGCGCCGGCGCGAGGGGTTCCATGGTGCCGGGCACCCGCTTGTCGAGCTGGAAGTGGAATCCGGTGGAGCGGACCGCGTAGGAGATCCAGTCCTCGGTGGCCGGGATGACGAACGAGCCGTTGCGCTCCAGCCGTACCCCCGTGCCGCCGCTGCCCCGCAGCACGACGGCGGCTATGCCGTCGCCGAACAGCCCGTTGGACAGCAGCGATCCCACGCCCAGGTCGGTGGGCTGGTAGCACAGCGAGCAGAACTCGCAGGCCACGATCAGCACGTTGGCGTCGGGGTAGGCCGTGCAGTAGTCATGGGCCCGGTTCACCGCCGCACCGCCCGCCGCGCAGCCGAGCTGGGCGATCGGCAGCTGCCGGGTCTCCGGGCGGAAGCCCATCTCGCCGATGAGCCACGAGGTGGCCGGCGGCATCATGAAGCCGGTGCAGGAGACGTAGACGATCAAGTCGATCTGATCCGGCTCCAGTTCGGCGTGATCGAGCGCCCGGCGCACCACCGCCGGCACCCGGGCCCTGGTGTGCTCCTCGTAGGTGATGCTGCGGGCGTCGAACCCCGGGTGCTGCAACACCTTCTCGATCGGCTGGATCAGATGCCTTTTCTGCACCCCGGTGTGTTCGATCAGCCGAAGGACCAGGTCGATCTGCGGGTGGTCGCCGTGCAGCTGTCGGGCCAGATCGAGGGTTTCCTCGTTGGTGATGACGTACTCGGGAACCGCGATGGCCGGCTTGCAGAGAACCGCCATGGAACTCCTCCTAGCGGGCATGGTCCACACGGCCGGGCCCGAAGGTTCTTCTGGGGGTGTTCGTCGGCCGGAGGCGGCCACCACGGCTTTGTGCGCGCGACATCGCGTCGGCATACGCGGTCGCGCGGGATGGAGCACTGGTGGATTCCGGCGCCGTGCAGGTACCCCTGGAACGGGCGCGGACGGGCCGACCGTCGAAGACTGAGTTCTAGCCGTTCGTGGGCGGACGCTGCTCCGCCACGGAATGGGTGGCCGTCGGGTTCACGCTACGGCAGGCGGATCGGGGGCGCACGTCGGGACGGCGGGGACCGCGGGGCGGGCACGTGCGCCGCAGGCGTGGTGCGGCGGGGCACGGCGCGCCGCAGGCGGTTCTCCCCCGTTCCCCGGCTGCGGCCTTCCCCGGGCCCGTACCGCCCGGCCCCTGCCGCAACCCTTTACGCGTCCGTCACGCCCCGGTACCTTCCTTGCCGCAAGAGATTGCAGAAAAATTCCGACAGATCTTGCTGTCCGGAACGGACTGCTCGCCCGAACCCCGAGGCGCGTCAGGGTTCTCCGGCGGGACCTCGCAGGCGGTCGTCGAGCGCCTGCGCCGTTGGCCGCCCCGGCCGCCCGGCCGTGGGCCCTCCCCTGGAGACGCAGATGAAACGCACCCCCCTACGGCTGTTGAGACGCCCCCTGGCGGCAGCCGCGGCCACCGCAGGGATTCTGGGACTTCTCACCGCCGCACCGGAGTCCGACGCTCCGGCCGCCGTTCCCGTGGCGGCCGCGGAGAACACCGCGACGGTCTTCTACTACACGAAGACGAAGAACTGGGCGGCGTACGACCTGCATTACGCACCGGACGGCGGAAGCTGGACGACCGTGCCGGGGGTGCGGATGGAGGCCGCCTGCACCGACTGGGTGAAGAAGACCGTCGACCTGGGTTCCGCGTCCGGGCTGTCCGCGACGTTCAACGACGGGAAGGGGGTCTGGGACAACAACGCGGGGAAGAACTACGCCCTGGGCACCGGCGCCGTCACCGTCAAGGACGGGGTCGTGGCCCACAGCGATCCGTGCGCCGGCACCGGCGGCCCGGACCCCTCGCCCTCCCCGACCGGCACGGGGGCCGCCACCGTCTACTACTCGACCGCGACGGTCGGCTGGACCACCACCAACATCCACTACCAGCCCTCGGGCGGAACGTGGACCACCGTCCCGGGCGTGGGCATGGAGCCGGCCTGCACCGGCTGGACGAAGCGGTCCGTCGACCTCCCCGAAGGGGCCTCGCTGCGGGCCGCGTTCAACAACGGCAACGGGGTCTGGGACAACAACGGCGGCCGTGACTACACGATCCCGGCGGGCGTGTCGACGGTCGAGAACGGCACGGTCACCGCCGACGCCGAGGACCCGTGCGCCGAGGAACCGGCCGACACCGAGGCCCCGTCCGCACCGGCGAAGGTCGCCGCCGACGCGGACGGGGTGTCGGTCGTACTGACGTGGGAGCCGTCCACCGACGACCGGGGCGTCACCAAGTACCAGGTCACCCGGACCGGCGGCACCGGGGGCACGACGGTCGTCGATGTCGGTTCCACCGTCCACTCCGACACGGACCTGGAGGAGCGGACGGCCTACAGCTACACGGTGAGGGCGGTGGACGCGGCGGGCAACGTGTCCGCCGCGTCGGCCCCCGCCACCGCGACCACCGGGGAACGGCCCGCCACACCGGCCGCGGGGAAGCCCCTGGGCACCGACCCGCGCAAGGACCCGATCTACTTCGTGCTCACCGCGCGGTTCAACGACGGCGACCCCTCCAACAACCGGGGCGGCAGCCAGCACGTGAAGTCCGGCAACGCGGCCAACGACGACCCGATGTTCCGCGGCGACTTCAAGGGCCTGGTCGAAAAGCTCGACTACATCAAGGGGCTGGGCTTCTCCGCCGTCTGGATCACCCCGGTGGTGCTGAACCGGTCCGACTACGACTACCACGGCTATCACGGCTACGACTTCTACGAGGTGGACGGCCGGCTGGAGTCCGCGGGCGCCTCGTACCAGGACCTGATCAACGCCGCCCACGCCAAGGGCATGAAGATCTACCAGGACGTCGTCTACAACCACTCCTCGCGCTGGGGCGCCAAGGGCCTGTTCACGCCGACGGTGTACGGGGTCCGCGACGACCAGTGGAGCTGGTACTACGACGAGCGGAACGAGGGCTTCGAGTACGACGGCGTGAGCGTCGAGACCAAGTCGGGGAAGTCGTACTACAACGGCGACCTCTGGTCCACCACCGAACCCTCGGGCAACACCTGTCTCAACTGGGGCAAGCCCACGGGCGGCACCTCCCCCGAGGGGTACAGGCTCTACAACTGCCAGTGGCCGAACCCCACTTCCGGCATGTTCCCGAAGGCGTACTACCACAACTGCTGGATCGGCAACTGGGAGGGCGAGGACGCGCGCAGCTGCTGGCTGCACGAGGACCTGGCCGATTTCGACACCGAGAGCGCGCCCGTCCAGAACTACCTGATCGGCGCCTACGACAAGTACATCGACATGGGGGTGGACGGCTTCCGCGTCGACACCGCCGTGCACATCCCCCGCACCACCTGGAACCGTCGCTTCCTGCCCGCGATCCAGGAGCGCGTCAGCTCGCGGTTCGGTGCGCGGGCCGCGCAGAACTTCTTCGTCTTCGGCGAGGTCGCCGCCTTCGTCAACGACAAGTGGAACCGCGGCTCGGTCAACCACTCGGCGCAGTTCTACACCTGGAAGGAGCGCAAGGAGTACGACGCCGACGACGCGAAGGCCGCCCTGGAGATGTACGACCACGAGCAGCAGCAGGGCACCGGTTCCCAGCCCACGTCCACCAACGCCTTCCTGGACGGGAACACCTACCGCACCCCGGACCACAGCCGGTTCTCCGGCATGAACGTCATCGACATGCGGATGCACATGAACTTCGGTGACGCCGCCAACGCGTACAACAACGGCAAGGACTCCGACGACAGTTACAACGACGCGACGTACAACGTCGTGTACGTCGACAGCCACGACTACGGCCCCAACAAGAGCAGCGAGCGCTACGCGGGCGGCACCGACGCCTGGGCCGAGAACATGTCGCTGATGTGGACGTTCCGCGGGATCCCGACCCTGTACTACGGCTCCGAGATCGAGTTCCGGGCGGGCCGGAAGATCGACTGCGGGCCCAGCTGTCCGCTGGCGACCACCGGCCGGGCGTACTACGGCGACCACCTCGCCGGCACGGTCGCGGCATCCGACTTCGGCAAGGTCTCGTCGGCCACCGGCGAGGTCGCCCGCACGCTGGAGAAGCCACTGGTCAAGCACCTGCAACGACTCAACGCGATCCGGCGGGCCGTGCCCGCGCTGCAGATGGGCCAGTACTCCACCGAGGGCATCACCGGCTCGATGGCGTACAAGCGCCGCTACACCGACGCCGCGAGCGGGGTCGACAGCTTCGCGCTGGTGACCGTCACCGGCGGCGCCACGTACACCGGGATTCCCGACGGCACCTACAAGGACGCCGTCACCGGGGACACCCGGGTGGTGTCGGACGGCAGGCTCTCGGTCGCGGCGCCCGGCAAGGGCAACCTCCGGGTCTACGTCCTCGACCTGGGCGGCGGCAACGCGGCCCCGGGCCGGATCGGCACGGCGGGCCCGTACCTGAAGTAGCCGGACCGGACCCGCGGGCCGAGGGCGATTCCTCCGGCTCGCGGGTCCTTCGGGGCGATCGGCCAGCGGGCCCGGTCAGACCGCCCGGAGGTACTGGCCCGGGACACGGATGTCGGCGCCCAGTTCACGGGCCGCCTGCTGGGCCCACGACGGGTTGCGCAGCAGTTCGCGCCCGAGGAGCACCGCGTCCGCCCGCCCCTCGGTGAGGATCTTCTCGGCCTGCTGCGGTTCGGTGATCAGACCCACCGCCGCCACGGGGAGCGAGGTCTCGTTCCTGACCCGCTCGGCGAACGGCACCTGGTACCCCGGCCCGGTCCCGATGCGGGCGCGCGGGGCGTTGCCGCCGCTGGAGACGTCCAGCAGGTCGACGCCGTGCGCCCGGAGCTCCGCGGCCAGCCGCACGGTCTCGTCGACGGTCCAGCCCTCGCGCTCGTCCTCGTCGTTCTCCGTGAGCCAGTCCGTCGCGGAGATGCGGAAGAAGAGGGGCAGTTCCTCCGGCCAGACCTCGCGGACCGCGTCGACGACCTGGAGCGCGAGGCGGGCGCGGTTCTCGAAGCTGCCGCCGTACTCGTCGGTGCGCCGGTTGCTGTGCGGGGAGAGGAACTCGCCGATGAGGTACCCGTGCGCGCCGTGCACCTCGGCGACCTGGAACCCCGCCTCGACCGCGCGGCGCGCCGCGTCGCGGAACCGGTCGACGATGCCCCGGATCTCCTCGGTGGTCAGCTCGTGCGGCACGGGGTGGCCGTCGTCGAAGGGCAGCGGGCTGGGGCCGACGGGCGTCCAGCCGTGCGCCTCGGGTCCGACCGGGGCCCCGCCCAGCCAGGGAGCCGCCGTGGACGCCTTGCGCCCGGCGTGCGCGAGCTGGATGCCGGGAACGGAGCCCTGTTCCTTGATGAAGTCGGTGATCCGACGGAGGGCCGCGACCTGGGTGTCGTTCCAGATGCCGAGGTCGGCGGGGCTGATCCGGCCCTCGGGGCTGACGGCCGTCGCCTCGGTGAGGATGAGCCCGGTGCCGCCGGTGGCCCGCGCCGCGAGGTGGGCGAAGTGCCAGTCGGTCGCGACGCCCGCGTCCGGCCCGACGGGAGCGGCGCTGTACTGGCACATGGGTGCCATCCAGACCCGGTTGGGAATGACGAGCGACCGCAGGGTGTAGGGCTCGAAGAGGGCACTCACGTCGGACTCCGTTTCGACGGGTACGGAAGAATCGTTAGTACGATACACACCGTACTACGACGTCCGTCAAATTACGACGCTCCTCGTACAAGGGGGGTCCGGCCGGGCGGGCCGCAGGGTCTCCGTCATGCGCCTCCGGCCCGCTGCCGCAGCGCGATGCCGGCGTCCGCGTCGTACACCTGGGTCCAGCTGCGCCCGGCGCCCGACCTCCAGGTGACGTGGGCGGTGGCCCCGTCGACCCTGACCTCCTCCACCGTCATGGTCCGGTCGCCGTCCCGTACGTCCCCGCGCCGCAGCTCGCGCGCCGGGACGGTGACGGGCTCCGCCGGCCGGGCGCTCTCCGCCTCGTCCGCCGCACGGGCGAGGGCCGCCGCCAGTTCCCGGGCCCGGTCGGGGGTGCAGCTCAGCGAGAGTCCGCCCGACGGCGCCGAGGCCCTGAGCCCGACCCGTGCCCCGACGGGCATCACCTCCAGTGACGCCTCGCGCCCGTCGCCGTCCTCGAACCCGCCGCCGTGTCCGCCCGCCATCGCCGCACTCTCCGTTCCTCACCCGGTCCGCCGGCCGGCCCGGTACGGCCCGACGCCCTTCGGCGGGCCCCGGGCCGGTCATCCAGATTTCAGCACACGGGCGCTCCGCCGCCGGGCCGGCGGCCGGTCAGCGTTCGGCCACGACGACGTAGAACGTCACGGCCGCCAGGAAGGGACCGTCGGCGAGGTGGTCCAGCCAGCGCCGGGCCGCTTCCCCGGTGAGGTGCCCGGCCTCGACGGCCCGCCGTGTGGTGCGCTCCAGGCCGAGGATCTCGTCGGCGGCGCGGACGTCCCGGAACACGGAGGTGATCGGGAGGACCGTCGGCACCGCGAATCCGGCGTCCGCCGCCAGCCGGGGCAACCGGCTGCCGATGCGGGCGTTGCGGACGACTTCGTCCGTGACGTACCGGGTGTAGGCCCGCGACAGGTCGCCGTCCGGGTGGTCGACCGTCAGCGTGCCCCAGTCCGGCTCCCCCATGACGAGCCGCCCGCCGGGCCGAAGCACCCGCCACGCCTCGCCGAGCGCCCGGGCGGGATCGGCGACGTGCTGCAGGACCCGGTCGGTACGGGCCCGGTCGACGCCACCGTCCGGCAGCGGCAGTTCGTGGAGATCGCCGAGCCGGACGGTCACGTTGTCCCGTCCGGCGGTACGTTCCCCGGCGGTCGCCACCGCGGACTCGTCGTGGTCGACGCCGATCACTGTCCCCGTCGCGGTGACCGCGTCGGCCAGCGCACCGAGATCGGTGCCGGGACCGCACCCGAGGTCGGCCACCGTCAGCCCCGCCCGGATCCCCAGTTCGTCGAGCATCCGCTTCTTGTAGGACCGGCCCAGGCCGGTGGCCGCGACCCGGTCGAGGTAGGCGATCGGGTCGGGGACGACGGTTTCGAACAAGGATGAGTTCATCGGACCAGTCAACCAACTCCCCTGCCCCCGCGCGCTCCTGGAGCCACCGGGGTGGCCGGAACAGTGGGCGGCCCGGATCGTCCCTTGACCGGTTCCACCGGGCGGCGGCACCATCGCAGCCCGGGAGGACGCCGCCCGCGGAGCCGGACGCCGGGCCGCCCGACGCGCGCGGGGAAGCGCGCGTCGGGCGGCCTCCGTCGGAAACGGATTCCGGAGCCGTCGGCTCAGCCGTGCCAGACCTTCACGTAACCGACGTTGTTGTTGTAGATCTCGTCACCGAAGCTCTCCGGGAGGGTGAAGGACTTCGAGTAGGTCCCCGCGATGTTGGTCAGCTTGAGCTTGTCGCACTGGCCGTATCCCTTGATCGACGAGAGGCTGTCCTTCCAGTCGTCGCTGGGCTCGAACCCGTACCCCGCACTGTCGCACGTCCCGTAGTCGCCGTAGATGTCGGAGATCATCTTGCCCTTGTAGCCGCCGTCCGAGTACCACGTCATCAGCCTCGTCCCCCCGGCGAGACGAAGCCCCCGGCCGGCCTCTTCCAGGGAGTTCGACGAACACGACTCGCGGAGCGTCTCCAGCTTCCCGGAGGCGTCCTTCTGCCCCACCACCTTCGCGCAGTACTTGGTCGCGGCGGGTCCTTCCGCCGGTGCCGCGGTGGCGGGAGCGGCCAGGGCGGCGGTGCCGGCGATCATCGCGGTGCCGATCACACCGGTCGCGATGGCCCCGATCCGGGAACGGTTGAACTTCATGGGAAATCCCCTCTCTTGTGGAGGGAGAGCGGGATATGAATGACCATGTCCCGTTCTCGCCTCGGCGTACGAGAAAGGTCGCAGCAGCTCACGGCGGCCGGGAAGACCGTTCGGCCGAGGCCGAATGTGGGGCCGGGCGGTTCCGGATGCCGGGCCGGACGACGGGGCGCGGCGCCCGGGGCCGGAGCCGGGACCGGTGTTCAGGGCTCCAGTGCCTCGTGTATCTGTCTGCGGGTCAGCTTGTGTCCGACACGGCTGGACAGCCGGTGCAGTTCGGGCCGGCCCAGGTCGTGCGGGAGGCGGGCCAGGGCGCGTACGGCCGCACCGGTCAACGAGGTCCGCAGAGGTGGGCGTTCGACCAGGGTCCCAAGAACGCGGACCGATCCGGGGCACGGCGGGAGCAGCGGGAGCAGCCGTACGAGGCCCATGAGCGCGGGCAGGTTGTACGGGTCGTAGGCGCCGTCGTCGCGTCCTCCGCCCTCGGCGGCGAGGTCCAGCCAGGGGATCACCGCGTCCCGGACCCGTCCGGGTCCGAGCGGATCGGTGAGGGCGAGTGCCCGGCGGTCCCAGGACCGGGCGGGGCGTCCGGCCGGTGCGCGCAGCGCGTGCTCCACGAGGGCGTGCCAGGGACCGCCGAGCACGGGCAGTTCGGCGAGGACCCGGTCGGCCCAGCGGTCACCGGGGTTGAGCACGGGTCCGCGCAGCCGGCCGAGCACCGGCTCCACGCACTCCCGCGGCCAGGAGCCCTCCAGGGCCGAGCGGCGGAGCAGTCCGACGACCTCGTCGTGCGGCTGCCGGCCCGCGTCCAGCAGCGCGTGGGCGCAGGTCCACAGGTCGTCCTCCGTCCCGCAGGACCAGAGCCGGTCCGCCTTGTCCCTCAACAGGGCCTCCCAGGCGTCGCACCAGGAGCGTTGCGCGAAACCTCGCGACACGGCGGCGAGCAGCACCGGAGCGCGCTTCCCCGCATCGGTGCCGATCCATTCCGGGGTCAGGTGCCCGGCGAACGACCGGGCCAGCCCGAGCCGTCGGTCCTCCGGCAGGCCGCGCAGCACGGCCATGACGCCGAGGCCGTCGTCCCACCATCCGCTCCCCGGGAGGAGCAGGGCGCGCGACAGCGCTGCCGGGTCGCCCTCGTCGACGAGCCCCTGGACGTACTCCACCCGCTCCCGTGACTCCCACGGCGATGTCACCGGTTCCATGGTTCTTGACCGTACGGGCCACCACTGACAACGCCGGGCCGCCGCCCG
>NZ_RDBO01000045.1:255556-256948 GCF_008120935.1 Streptomyces sp. sk2.1 | reverse complement strand
GTTGACTGGCTGTGCTGGGTGAGGAGTTGGCTGCGGTCCGGTGTGATCTGGAGGACTTCGCGGCGGAGATGTTCGAGCCGTTCGCGCGGGCGGATCAACGCCGGTGGGGCGCCGTCTATCTGCGAGGACTGCTGCTGGACGGGCGGCGCAAGTCGGTGGAGCCGATGGCCGCCCGTCTGGGTGAGGACGGCAACCGGCAGGCCCTGGCCCACTTCATCACCACCAGCCCGTGGGACGCGGCACACGTACGCGCCCGCCTTGCCTGGCGGATGCAGCAGGTGATCAAACCGACCGCGCTGCTCATCGATGACACCGGCTTCCTCAAGGACGGGGACGCGTCGGCGTGCGTGACCCGGCAGTACACCGGCACTGCGGGCAAGGTCACCAACTGCCAGGCCGGGGTGTCGCTGCACCTGGCCGCCGACGGGGCCTCGGCGGCTGTCGACTGGCGGCTGTTCCTGCCCGAAAGCTGGGATCCCGCCTCGCCGAAGGCCGATCCACTCAAGGTGGCACGCCGGAGCACGTGCGGTATCCCGACCGAGGTCGGTCATGTCGAGAAGTGGCAGCTGGCCCTGGACATGATCGACGACACGCGGTCGTGGGGCATCGACATCCCCCTCGTCGTCGCCGACGGCGGCTACGGCGATACAGCCGCCTTCCGGCTGGGCCTGGAAGAGCGCGGGCTCACCTACGTGGTCGGCATCTCCACCACGACCACCGCCCAGCCGGAACAGGCACAGCCACACACCCCGCCCTACGGCGGTCGTGGCCCGAGGCCCCAGCCCGCCTACCCCGAGTCGGCTCAGGCAGTGAAGAAGCTGGTCATCGCGGCTGGCAGGCGGGCCGCCCGGCCGGTGCAGTGGCGGGAAGGCTCCCGGCCCGGCAGCGGCCGCAGCGGGTTGAAGCGCATGTACTCCCGCTTCGTGGCCCTGCGCATGCGGCCCGCCGGACGGGAGATCCGCAAGGCCACCGACGGCCCGGAACTGCCCGCGCGCTGGCTGCTGGCCGAATGGCCTGCCAACCAGCCCGAGCCCGTGCAGTTCTGGCTTTCCAACCTGCCTGCCGACACCCCGCTGGCCACTCTCGTGCGCACCGCGAAGCTGCGCTGGCGCATCGAGCACGACTACCGCGAGATGAAGCAGGCCCTCGGCCTGGCCCACTTCGAGGGCCGCACCTGGCCAGGCTGGCACCACCACGTCACCCTCGTCTCCGTCGCGCACGCCTTCTGCACCCTCCAGCGGCTGACACGGTCCCCAAAAGGAACGGCGCCGGCCTGAGCCTCTATCAGGTCACCCGCGAACTGCAGTTACTCCTCGCAGTCTGGACCGGCGCCTGCCCCACCTGTCACCGCAACACGCCAGAACCCATCCCGATCTGACCAAGCACTACTAG
>NZ_RDBO01000045.1:229507-255456 GCF_008120935.1 Streptomyces sp. sk2.1 | reverse complement strand
GGGGACGACACCCCGGTCACCGTGCGCCTGGAGGTGACCGGGGCGCCCGGCTGCACCGCGCACTTCGTCACCGACCAGGGCACCCTGTTCACCGCCGGGCTGCCGGAGTCGGGCGCCGGGACGGTGGAGTGGCGCACGACCCCGTCGCACGCCGCCTACCCCTCCAGGAACACCGGATTGGTGAGCGCCGCCATCGCCCCGGGCAGCCCCGGCACCGTCGCCGGGTGCCGGACCTCGGCCCGTACGTAGGCGGCGTGCGACGGGGTCGTGCGCCACTCCACCGTCCCGGCGCCCGACTCCGGCAGCCCGGCGGTGAACAGGGTGCCCTGGTCGGTGACGAAGTGCGCGGTGCAGCCGGGCGCCCCGGTCACCTCCAGGCGCACGGTGACCGGGGTGTCGTCCCCGTCCACCCGCAGTCGCTCGCCGATCCCGGCGTGCCGGCCGCGCCCGCCGAAGGCACCGAAGGAGAGCGAGAGGGCGGACGACTCGGCGATGTACGAGTGCCCGGCCCGGATCCCGGCCACGATCGCCTCGCGCGACAGCTCGTCGGCGAGCACGACGGTCTGCGGCAGCCCCACCCGGTCCGGCTCCCGGTGGGCGTCGCTGTTGCCCATCGCCGGAATCCACGGCTTCGCCCAACGGGTGGCAGCGACCAGGGAGTTGTCCCACTCGGCGAGCGCCACCTCGTCCTCGGGGCTGTACGCGCCGTTCCACACCTCCACCGCGTCCGCGTCGCCGAAGCCGAACTTCCAGTGGCAGCCGACGCAGGTGGCGTGCGGGTGGGCGGGCACCACCAGGCCGCCGGCCCGGCGCACGGTCTTCGCGTAGTGCCCGAACCGGTTGTCGCGGGCCCGGTAGCGCCAGTCGACGAACGTGCCCGGGTCGATGGCCAGCGCGATCAGGTGCCCGTTGCGGGTGGTGACCTCCTCGCCGGTCAGGACGAGGAGGTCGTCGCCCCACAGCCCGGCCCACGCCCCGTGCGCGGAGTACGTGTTGTGTTCGCTGCTGTTGATGAAGTCGAGCCCGGCCGCGCGGGCGGCGGCGGCGATCCCGGCGGGGGTGCGCCCGCCGTCCGAGTGCACGGAGTGCAGGTGGCAGTCGCCCCGGTACCAGGCCCGCCCGCGCCCCTTCGCGCGCTCCGGCGGGTACACGGGATCCGGCGTCGTCCCGGCGGGCCCGAACCGCAGGGTGATCGTCACCTCGTACGGCAGCCCCTCGGGGGCGACGGTGTACGGGCCGAGTGCGATGTGCCAGGTGCCGGCCCGCACCGGGCCCGCGATGTAGCCGGGGGTCGCCGCGTCCGCCCGGATGAAGAAGCTGCTGCGCGCCCCGCCGGACCACCCCCGGAAGCCGCGCCCGCCCAGTTCGGTGCCGCGCTCGTCGAAGATGCCGATGTCGAGGGCGTTGCCCGGGGTCCCGGCCGGTACGGGCGTCTTCCCGTACGTGTACGAGACGGCTATCTCCCGCACCCCGTGCGGCACTTCGACCGGGAGATGAACGAAGTCGGGCGCCCCGGTGGGAAGGGTGCCGCGCACGGTCCTGGTCCGGTCGGGCCCATGGCCGCCGCCCTCGGAGGGCGCGGCGTCGGCGAAGCTCACGGTGCCCAGGGTAAGAGCGGTGGCGGCGGTCGTGACGAGAAGACCGCGCCTGCCCATCGGGTGACCGTGGACCGGACGACCGTGGGCGGGGTGCGATGCGGTGGACATGCGATGGGCTCCTCGGGTGTCGTGGCGAACGGCAGGACAAGGACGCGCACCCGAAACCCTGACGGCTCACGATGAACTCCGGAAGAACGCCGGACCACCTGGACGGGCCGAGCCGTCCGCCCCGGTTCCCGTCGGTTCCCGCGTACTCGGCGTACTCGGATTTCCGCACCGCACGGCATACGTTGGGGCCACCGGATCACGACGGAGGTGCCCTCGCATGCGGATCGCCACGACGATCTTCCTCACCGACCAGACGATCACGCCGCTGCGGCTCGCCCGCGAGCTCGAACAGCGCGGCTTCAGCGGCCTCTACCTGCCCGAGCACACCCACATCCCGGTGAGCAGGGACACCCCCTACCCGGCCGGTGGCGACCTCCCGCCGGAATACGGCCGCACCCTCGACCCCTTCGTCGCCCTCGCCCAGGCCGCCGCCGTCACCGAACGCCTCGCGCTGGGCACCGGCATCACGCTCGTCGCCCAGCACGACCCGATCGACCTGGCGAAGCAGATCGCCACCCTCGACCACCTCTCCGGCGGCCGGTTCACCCTGGGCGTCGGCTACGGCTGGAACGTCGAGGAGGCCGCCGACCACGGGGTGGACTGGCCGACCCGCCGTGACCTGGTCCGCGACCGGCTCGCCCTGATGCGCGCCCTGTGGACGGACGAACCCACGGCGTACGAGGGCGAGTTCGGCTCGGTCCGGGCCAGCCACGCGTACCCGAAGCCGGTCCGGGAGCCGCGCGGTCCGGTGAACGGCCCCCGCACCCTGCTCGGCGGTGCGGCCGGGCCGAAGCTGTTCACCGACATCGCCCGGTACACCGACGGCTGGCTCCCCATCGGCGGGCGCGGCCTGACCGAGTCCGTCCCCCGCCTCCGCACGGTCTGGGAGGCCGAGGGCCGCGACCCGAAGGACCTCCGGATCGTCCCGTACGCGGTGCTGCCGAGCGCGGGCAAGCTGGCGCACTACGCGGACCTGGGCATCGAGGAGGTCGTCCTGCAGCTTCCCCCGGCGGGGGAGCCGGAGGTGCTGCGCGCACTGGACGCGTACGCGGAGTTCCTCTGACGGACGGGGGTCCGGACCCGCCGCGGCCTGGAAAACGAAGAAGGGGATGTCGAAGGAGGTGCCCTCGCGCCACTCGCCGATGGCCACCGCCTCCCGCGCGAGCCGCTCGGAGAAGGTCATCCCCCTTCAGGCAGGCGCCGAGCCCCCGGAGCGTGTGCAGCGGTGAGAACCACAGCGAGCGGATCACCACGGTCCTCATGGTGTCGTAGGACAACGGGTCGCTGGTGATGACCAGTTTGTTGTACGCCGACCACTGCTGCGTGGTCGCATCAAGGGCTTCCTCACCGCCTCCGTGCCCGGCGGGGGCGACCGGTCCCTATGCGGATCCGTCGGTCTTCTGTCGGCGCCGGCACCGCATGCCCGATGCTGAGCTGCCTCGCTGGGGCGTCCGCATACACCCGGCATGCGGACGCCCCTCCGCTTCGCGATGTGCTGCATTCGATATCGCGTGCTGGTTCGTCATGAATTACGGGGCGGCCCTCAGGGGCAACTCCCTTGTGTCCAGCAGCAGTGTGGCGATATCAGGGAGTCTTCCCGTTCGTGCACACGTAGTCACCTGCGTACACTTCACCGAAGTTGCTGCTGAACCCACCGGCGGGAAGTGTCCGCACCGGGAAAAAATCGTACGGAGCATACGAGGCCTGCTGCCATAGAACCGCCTTGACCGGCAGGTGGCTGATGTACGAGCGCTGGTAGAGCATGTCCGTGTTCGAGAGCGAAACGCAGGCATTGGTGCTTGCGGTGATCGCGCGGATTCCGGAGTAATTTGCCCCTTCCCAGAGGCAGAGGTATCCGGAGGGGCAAGAGCCAGCGGCCTGTGCAGGTGTGGCCGTCGCCGCCATGCCTCCCATGGCCATGGCGAGTGCCGATCCGCCCAGCATGAGTTTCCGCCATCTATTCATGATCGAGTTCTCTCCAAGGTGGGTCAGTTCCAAAACGCTTGACCCGGTTGGTGTATGCGCCGAGGTGTAACAGTTGGGCTCGAAAGGGAGTTTGAGCCTGATTCTGACCGTACATGGTGACATGTGACAGGTACAGAGCTGGTCGTGATCTTTCGTGACGGTCCATCGTCCAAAGGTATTCGCGATGCTCGTAAGGAAACCGAGTCCGGTGAATGTCTCGGCCCGCTGCGGCCTGAGGCCGCGGGCGCCGAGTGCCCCGCGCGTCACGGACGAGGGGCCCGGACCCGCCCCGGGTCCGGACCCGCCCCGGGCCCGGACCCCTCACCGCGTACGGTTCCCGGTCAGTCCGCCGGGCGGAAGTTGATGCGTTCCCGCACGACGGGGAAGCCGGCCCTGGCGAAGTTCGCGGCCATGGGGAAGTTGCCCCGGTCCGTCGCCCCGCTGATGAAATCCGCGCCCTTCTCGACGAGGAAGTGGGTGCACTCGGCGAGGAGGTCGTGGGCGTAGCCGTGACCGCGATGTTCCGGGACGACTCCGATGAAGCCGATGGTCGGGCCGGAGGGGTTGTGGGCCGGGATGTGGATGCCGGCCAGGTCGCCCTCCGGGGTGTGCGCGACCTGCCACCACTCCCGCGGGGAGGGGCACCAGTGGAAGAAGTCGATCTCCTCCCGGGCCGCCTGGTCGAGGCCGCCCTCTCCGATGGCCTTGAGCGCGTGGGCGTCCAGGGTGGCGGAGTGGATGCGGCGCAGCGCGTCGAAGAACACCGCGTCGTCGGGTTCGGCGCCGAAGCGCAGGCGTCCGGGCCGCTCGGGCAGGCCCCGGTCCGGGGTCCAGCGGTACAGGAAGCGTTCCACCAGGAGCTCGTACCCGGCGGCCCGGACGGCGGCGAAGCGCGCGTCGGCGGCGGCGCGCAGGCCGGGCTCGTCCCGCCAGCCGCCGGGCAGGTTGATTTCGAGTTCGACCCGCCAGGGAGCGGAGCGCAGGAGCTCGGCTCCCGCCTCCTCCTCGCCCTCGGCCACGTCGAACCAGTTGATGTTGACGGGCTCCGGGTCGTCGGGCCCGCCCCACCACGCACCGCGTGCGACGACTTCGCCGTCGCGCAGGGCGACGCGCATCCACTCGGTGCGGAATCGGGTGCGCAGGTGGGCCTCACGGGCGCCCAGCGGGTCGGGCAGTGCGTCGAAGAGATGGGCGTCGCTCGTGGAGAGCGCGCGGATGACCAGATCGGTCATGGGTCGTTCCTCCGGGATGAGGGCTGCTCGGAGCGCTCCCGGTCAGAACTGACGAACCACGCCGGGACAGCGGAAAAGGGAGCGCTGGAAAGGTGTGAACCGCACGGCACTCGCCTCCTTCCGTCGATCTCAGGGCGTGGAGCCACACAGTAGGTGATCTTCCACAGGTCTGTCCATGGATTTCCGCGGCCCCCCGGGGGGCATCTGGGGCCCTGCTACCGGTCGGCGTTACTGGTCGGCCTTTTGGAAAACGAATTGGATGTTGCTGTCGTCGAGGTACTTGATGTCGATCTCGCAGCCTTTCTGTACCTTCGACGAGTAGAAGGCAGGGATGGTTTCCCTGCCTTCCACGCGCTTGGTCGCACCGTCCTCCTGCCATGAAAGCAGGTACTTTATGGTGGTGCTCCCGCCGTCGTTCGAGCTGACGTAACGGACGTCCTCCACCAGGGCCGTGATGTCCCGTCCCCGCGTATCGATCCTGTGGTCGCGGATGAAGAGGTGAACGATATAGGCGATGAAGCCCCCGGCGATGGCGACGGAAAGGGCTATGGCGAAAATCATGGACACGTTCCTCACGTAGCTGCCCTGCGGCCGAGGCGGGTGTCAGTACTGATCAGCGCCGCGCTCGGCTCGAACGAGCACGAAACCGGTTCCGGACCGTTCCCGTCCTGCCCGGTTTCCCGAAACCGCATTCTACTGTCGGCCGCCGACGTCGTCGCAGCGATATGGGCGGGCGTGGACAATCCGGCCGAGAGGGCGGGGCGGTGGCGGCTCCGGTTTTCGAGGATTTCATATCGGGCAACCGGCAAAGCGGTTCCGATGTCACGATCGGTTCAGAGCTCGGACAGCAGCGTCGGCAGTTTGCGCATGTCGTCGAAGACGACGGTGTCCGGGCCCTCCAGCCAGTGCGCCGGGGTCAGGCCGCCCGCGTAGCCGAGTGCCCGCATTCCGGCCGAACGGGCCGCCTGCACACCGTATTTGCTGTCCTCGACGACGACGCACGCGGCGGGGGAGACGCCCATCTGCCGGGCCGCGTGGAGGAAGAGGTCGGGGGCCGGTTTGCCGTGGGCGACCTCGGTCGCGCTGAAGATGCGGCCCTCGAAGCGCGCGTGGAGTCCGGTGTGGCCGAGGGTGTGGCGCATCTTCCCGTGGCTGCCGCTCGATGCCACGCAGGTGGGCAGCGTGATGGCGGCCAATGCCTCGTGGATGCCGTCGACCGCGACGAGTTCGGCGTCGACGGCGGCCCGGTGGAGCTCCTCGTAGCGCTGCTGCCAGGCGGCGGACCGGCCGGGCAGACGGGCGTCGACCAGTTCGCCGATGGACTTGTTCGACCGGCCCACGAACTTCTCGACGACCTCGTCCGCCGTCAGCGGCCAGCCCAGCTCGGCACCCACCTGCACCTCGATGCGGACGGCGATCCGTTCGCTGTCGACGAGCACACCGTCGCAGTCGAATATGACGAGTTCGGGAGGAGTGGTCATCCGGCCAGGATAGGACCGGCCCGTGCTCCGGACCTTCCCCGGACTCCTCCCTCCCCGGCCACGCGTACGGGGCGGGTGCGGGATCATCTGGAACATGACCCCTGCGACTCCGTCCGAGCCCGGTGCTGCCGAGAGCAGCCGGATCAAGGTGTGGTACCGGTTCGTGCCGCGCGAAGGCTGGCTCCCCCACGACACCGAGGGGCTCTGGGCCACTCGCCTGAGCGGGGACACCGCCAGGGTGGAGAACGTCCCCTTCCTGCAGGACGGGGTGGCCGAGGGCGAGGTCGTGCGGTTCGTGACGGACGCCGACGGGCTCCACTGGGCGAAGGAACGGGTGGAGGCGTCGGGCAACTGCACGATCCGGGTCCTGCCCGTTCCCTCCGGCCCGCTGGGGAGGAGCGCCCGGGCCGTGCACGAGCGGCTGTCGCCGTTCGGCCTGGGCGGTGAGGTCTTCAGCGAGGAGTTCCCGTTGGTCGCCCTCACCGTGCCGGCCGGGGCGGACCTCGGCGGGATCAAGGCGTTGCTCGTCCGTGGCCAGGAGGACGGGTGGTGGCACTTCGAGGTCGGTTGTGCCACCGACGCGTGGCGCGACGCGTAGTCCGGACGTACCGCGGATCTCCGATCTCCGGACGTACCGCGGGTCTCCGGGCGTACTGCGGGGCGCGCGGCGGCCTCTACCCGGACGTCCCCGGAAAGTCCGTGAACGCTTGCCTGCTGTGTACGAGCATCTCGCGCACCGAGGGGTTGTGCGCGCTCTTCCAGATCAGGGCGAGCAACGCCGGCGTCTCGACGTCGACGACGGTGCGGGCGGTGAGCCGGTCGCGGTGGCTCGCGGCCATCGAGTCGCTGAGGACGGCCACGCCGAGCCCGCGGGCGGCGAGGTCGGCAATGGCATCCGCGGCGCCGGCCTGCAGCGCGATCGTGGGCCGGAGGCCCTGTGCGGCGCAGGCATGGTCGAACACCGCGCGCAGGCCGGTGCCGGGCGGCATGCAGACGATCGGGTGGGCGACCAGGTCGCGCAGGGTGACCCGTCGCCGTTCCGCCAGGGGATGTCCGGCCGGGACCGCCGCGACGAGCCGTTCGCTGATGATCGTCAGCGCTTCCAGCCCGTCGGGGGCGGCTGCCGCGGCCCCGATGAGTGCCAGGTCGACAGCGCCGGTGCGCACCCCCTCGGCGAGCCGGTCGGAGCTGTCCTCCAGCAGTGAGATCTCCACACCGGGATGCGCCTCGTGGAAGGCGGCGAGTGCGTCGAACAGTGGGGTGAGGGTGCAGCCGATGACCATCCCGACCGTGAGCCGCCCCCGGACCAGGTCGGTCACCTCGTCCACCGCCCGGCCGACCGCCCCGGCCGCGGCGAGTGCGGCACGGGCGTGTCCGAGCGCGGCCTTCCCCGCGACGGTGAGGGTGACGGTCCGGGCCGAACGGTCGAACAGCTCGGCGCCGAGGTCCCGCTCCAACTGGCGGATCTGGGAGCTGATGCCGGACTGGCTGATGTGCACACGCTCAGCCGCGCGGGTGAAGTTCTGCTCCTCGGCGACCGCGACAAGGTATTCCAGCTGCCTCAGTTCCATGACTGCGGATTCTAGTTTGTAGAAAATCCATCTGTTGGACTTCTGATCGGTGGGCGGCCAGGCTGAGGAACACCGGATCCCTGCGTCAGGAGGAACCCATGCCGGAGTACGAGAAGGCCATGCGGCCCGAGGACATCACCCGCTTGTTCGTCGAGCGGTCCAACGCCGGTGACGCGGCCGGGGTCGCCGCGCTCTACGAGGAGGGCGCGGTGCTGGCCCATCCGCCCGGCGAGCTGACGGTGGGGCGGGACGCGATCCGCGCGTTGTGGGAGAAGGTGCTGGCCAACGGTCCCCGCTTCGAGCCGGAACAGCCGCTGCCGACGTTGGTCAGTGGTGACATCGCCCTCACCTCGACCCCGCCGAAGGACGGGGCCGGTGCCCGGGCGCAGGTCGTCAGGCGCCAGCCCGACGGGAGCTGGCTGCGCCTGCTCGACCAGCCCGAGTTCGTTCCACCCGCCCGCTGACCGGTGCCTTGAACAGGCCGCTGGAGCGTCGTTGATCCCCGACGGCCGGTCGGACCACGGAACACGGACTGCGGACTGCGGACTGCGGACTGCGGACGAACCTGTGAACAGGACGCCGATGACGGTGGCGGGCCGTGTCCTTCGGAGCCGGTTGCCCGGGCGGTCCGTGCCGTTCGTGGACCGGGTTCACGCCGCTGCCGGGTCGATTACCGTGAGTGAGAGCAGGTGTCGACCCGTCAGAGGATGGAGTGCCCGATGATGCCGCCGTTCTGTGTCATATGCCGTGTCCCGTACCAGCGTTCAGGCTTTGACTACGAGGACTTCACCCTTGTGGGTTTCCGGCCCACGAGGACGTATCCGGATGACTGGGCCGGCCACCCGGAGCACTGCGAATGGTTCTGCCCCTCGCATCTGCCTCTCACGGAGGGCCTGACGCATTTGCCGGCTGCGGAAGCCCTGGCGCGCATCCTGGCGAACCTGCGCGACCAGGGAGGCCGGGACCAGGAAGGCGGGGACGGGGAAGGCCGGAGTCGGGGAAGCCGGGACCAGGACTCGTGATCGAGGCCGCCCCGAGCCCTCGGCCGTGAGTGATGGGCGTGACCGAGGACCGGCCGGGGGCGGCAGGATGGGGTCGTGCCGAAGAACCCGCCCGAGTCCATGCAGCACCACCTGCGCCGACGGCTCAACGCCCACGCCGCCGAGCACTGGCCGCGACTCGCCCGGGTCCACGTCCGGTTTCGAGCCGGATTCGCCTACGTGGAAGGTGAGTTGAAGGGCGGCGAGCGGCTTCCGCTGTGCCGCCTGCGCTTCACCGGCGCCCTGCACACCTGGGGCTTCGCCCTCTACGAGGCCGGTAACGGCGGCTACCGGGACACCACCTTCCCCAACGGCCTGACGGCCGGCTCGGCGGAAGAGGCCCTGGACCGCGCGGGCGACCTCCGCCTCACGCCCCACCCGCCGGGCGGCCCCGGGCCGACCCCCGTACCGGCGGGGCTCGTGCTCCTCGTCGGCCCACCGGCTTCCGGCAAGACCAGCTTCGTGCGGACACTGATCGCGCACGGCCGGATCGACGAGGACGCCGTGATCTCCAGCGACGAGATCCGCGCGGAACTCCTCGGGGCCGCACCCACCGGCACGGACCCCGACACGGACTCCGAAACGGACCCCGACGAGGTGGACGCTCGAATCTTCGAAGAACGCGACCGCAGGATCGTCGCCCGGCTCGCCGCCGGACAGACGGCGGTCGCCGAGTCCACGAACGTCACTCCGCAGGCGCGCGCCCGGCTCATCGCCATCGCCAGGCGCTTCGACGCCCCGGTGACCATGCTGAGATTCACCCCGGACCTCGACCTCCTCCTCCGGCAGAACGCAGAGCGGGGCCGTACCGACACCACCGCCGCGGACGTCCGCGCCTACGCCGGGGTCATGGCCCGCCACGCCCGGCCCGGCCAACTGCTCGCCGAGGGCGCGGACGCCGTCCACGACGTCCCCGGACGCCTTCAAGGGGCCACGCCCGCCGAGGCCGCGGCCCACTTCTCGTTCACCCGGCGAACCGAGGTGCCCGGCCTCCCGTGACCGATGGGCGGAGCTGCCCGGGAAGGGCCGGGTCCGTCGAGTGGAGCCCTGTGCGTGCGGCCCCCTCTGTCGAACGGCATAGGGGGCCGGTCCGGTGCTGTGATCTTTGTGCCGATCGGCGGATGGGATCACCGGGGGTCCGAGGGCGAGGCTTGAGCCGTTGGAACGAACACGGCAGCACAAGCCCCCTACGGAACACGGGAGTTCATCATGCGCAACACCGCAATCGGTGCCACGGCTGTCATCGCGGTCCTCGCCGGGCTGGTCGCCGCCGGACCCGCTCCCGCGGCCCCGGCCACGTCCGCCGCGGAGAAGCCCGCCGGGGTCGAGAAGGCGGAGACCGGGATGAAGCACGGGAAGCACGGGAAGCCCGGAAAGGCCGCGAGCGTCCACGGGAAGGGGCGGATCGCCTACATCGAGTCGCTCGACCACGACATCCGCTTCAGCGTCGACGCCGAACAGAAGCCGTTCACCCGGCCGTTGCCCGGCGCGGCCCCCGACGGGCTGGCCACGGACGCCGAAGGCATCCTGAAGTTCAGCCACACCACCCCGAACGGGTTCCGGGGCTGGGCGGAGGCGAAGGTGGACTGCCTGGTCACCAGCGGGCGGACGGCGACCCTGACCGCGGTCGTGAACAGGTCGAACGTCGAGGAGGCCGGTACCCGGCTGGGCATCAGCGTCCAGCAGGGCACCGACGGCGAACCGGACCGGCTCGGCTTCTCCTGGGGCGTGGTGAACATCGACCCCGCGAACCTCGACGAGGAAGGCCGCCCCAACCGGCTGCAGGCCGGTTCGTGCATGGCCCCCGCACCGTTCACGATCGTGACCGAGGGCGGCTTCGACGTGGTCCACGCCGAGATCCGGAAGACCCCCGAACCCACCACGGGTGCGGTGAACCGCCGTGACTGACGCCCTGACCGCCGGGCGGCCCGCACGGGCCGCCGCCACAGCGCCACAGGTCTCTCCCCCGATCCGCGTCCTCGCGCACGTCGCCGCACTGACCCCGTTGCCGTCGGGGTTGTGGCGCCTCGCCATCGCCCTGGGCTGGGACGCCGGATTCACCGAGGGGTTCCTCCACCCGAGGAACTTCCCCGGTTCCGGGTCCTTCTACCTGGTCGGGCTCAGCCTGTTCGCCGAGGCGCTCGGGCTGCTCACCCTGGGCCTGGTCCAGAGGTGGGGCGAGGAACTGCCCGGCTGGGTACCGGTCCTGGGCGGCCGGAGGGTTCCCGCCCCGGCGGCGGCGATCACCGCCGCGACCGGCGCGGTGCTCGTCACCGTCATCACGATCAACGGCGCCCTCACCTGGAACGACTCGGAGAACATGGGAGCCCCTGGCACCCCCGGGGGCGGCGACTACTGGGTGATGACCGCTTCCTACCTGCCGCTGCTGCTCTGGGGACCGCTGCTCGCGGTGGTCACGGCGGCCTACTGGCGCCGTCGGCGCCGGAGCGGCCGGTGAGCGTGGTGAGGGCCCGGCGCGGCGGCCCCTCGGGTGCCGTGCCCGCTGCCCCGTGCGCGTCCCGTCCGCCGTCCGGGCAAGTCGGCCGGCGCCGCCCCGGCCGGGGCCACCGAGGGCCCCGCCGGGGTGGCGGGCGACGGGCGGGGTCCGGGGTTCAGTCGGTTTCGATGTCGCGCGCGGCGAAGACCTCCGCCGCGTCCGGCACCGCCAGGACGCCGTCCTCCACGAAGGTGACCTCCCGCAGGTTGGGCAGCAGGGCGAGGTCGTCGAGCGAGCGGACGTCGAACAGGTCGTCCTCGCCGTCCCAGGCGGGGGCGCAGTGCCGGAAGACGTCCGCCCCGGCGTCGAAGCACAGTTCCTCGACGCGGGCGAGCAGCTCGGCAGGGATCTCCAGGGATTCGAAATGGGCCCGGGACTCCGGCAGCACCTCCGCGTGGAGGCCGTTCTCCAGGACGTAGGACGCGGGATCGCCGATCCCCTGCTCGGCCAGCCGCTCGGACAGGTCGTAGACCGGGAGGAGCGGCTCGGGGCCGTACATGAGCTCCTCGATGACGAGCAGCTTGAGGTTGAAGTCGCGGAACTGGCTCATGGGACATGAGTACCACGGAGGTACGACACGGGCCCTCCGCCCGGCGGACCGGGCGGACCGGGCGGACCCGGCGGACCGGGCGACCCGGTGGGCTGCGTCGCCGGTCGGCCCTCACCGGCAGGAGCACGGTCTGCGGCTGGAGCACCGGGGTGTGTCGCGAAAGCAGACCCCGCCCGCCGACGACCACGTTCCGTGGGACGTACCGAACGTCCTAGGATGCCCTCTCCTCCGGCCCTTGAGCGATCGGCCGTTCGCGTCCCCAGGCGGCCAGCGGCTGGAGCGCCTCGTTGAGGCGCGTGCCGTCCTCGGTCAGCGAGTACTCGACGCGGGGCGGCACCTCGTCGTAGGAGACGCGGTGGACGACGCCGTCCGCCTCCATCTCGCGCAGGTGGGAGGCCAGTACCTTCTCGGTGATTCCCGGAAGCAGTCGACGCAGCTCGCCGAAGCGGCGGCAGGGGTGCTCGTGGAGCGCCCAGAGGATCAGCACCTTCCACTTGCCGCCGATCACCTCCATCGCGGTGTCGATCCCGCAGACGTGTCCGTCCGGTGCGCCCGGCCGGTTCAGCGTCGTCATGTCCCACCCCTCCGACGTGCTCGCTCACCCCAGGGTAACCACCCACTCCGAAGTGCGTACTTGATCATCGCCGGGCCTGTGGCGAGCCTGATCCGCATGGCACAGAACAATGTTGAGAAGACCTCCATCACGCTGCTGGGCCTCGGCGCGATGGGCACCGCGCTGGCCCGTACCTGGCTTGCCGCCGGCCACCCGCTCACCGTCTGGAACCGCACCCCGGCCCGCGCCGCGGCGCTCGCCGCCGAGGGTGCGAGGGTCGCGGACGGCGCCACCGAGGCGGTCACGGCGAACACCCTGGTCGTCGTCTGTCTGTTGGACGACGCCTCGGTCGACAAGGTGCTGGCCGGCACCGAACTGGCCGGCAAGGACGTGGTCAACCTGACCACCAGCACTCCTGCCCAGGCCCGCGCCCGCGCCGAGTGGGCCCGCGAGCGCGGCGCCCGCTACTTGGACGGCGGGATCATGGCTGTCCCTCCGATGATCGGCGTCCCGGAAGCCGGCGGCTACGTCTTCTACAGCGGCTCGCTGGAGCTGTTCGAGCGGCATCGGGAAACGCTGGGCGTCCCGGCCGGCACCACTTACGTCGGCGAGGACGCGGGCTTCGCGGCCCTGCATGATGTGGCCCTGCTCAGCGCCATGTACGGGATGTTCGCCGGAGCCGCGCACGCCTTCGCCCTGATCCGGAAGGAGGACATCGACCCCGCGTCGCTCGCCCCGCTGCTCGCCGACTGGCTCGTCGCGATGGCCCCGGCAGTTCACCGGACCGCCGACCAGCTGCGCAGCGGCGACTACACCAAGGGTGTCGTCTCCGATCTCGCCATGCAGGTGGCCGGCACGCCGACCTTCCTGAGCACCGCCGAGCAGCAGGGCGTCAGCCCGGAACTGCTCAGCCCCTACTTCGAGCTGATGCGCCGCCGCCTGGCCGAGGGCAGCGGCGAGGAGGACCTGACGGGCGTGATCGACCTGCTGGTCCACTGACCGGCCGTGTGCCGCCCCAGGGGCGACCGTGCTGGTCGTGGTCCTCGACGAGTGGCTGTGACCAGCACTTTCGCAACACGCTTCAGGCGCGCGGGTCGGTGTCCGCCGCCGGGTCGGTGTCCGCCGTCGGGTTGGTCCAGGCGATCTCGAAGTACCTGACGCGTTCGTCCGCTCCGGCCGGTCGCATGCCGGCCGCGGTCATGACGTGCTGGGACGCGGTGTTGTCGTGGTCGGCGTCGCCCTTCACGCAGGTGACGCCGTGTGCCCGCGCGAACAGCAGCAGCTCGCGGAGGGCTTCGGAGGCGTATCCCCTGCCCCGCGCCGACGGGACGAGGCCGTAGCCGATCGTGACGCTGCCGTTCTCGTCCATGGGCCCGTGGAAGCCCATGCCGCCGATCGCCCGGCCGTCCTCGCGGCGACGGATCTCGTAGTTGCAGAACGGCCGGGGATCACCGGTGTCCGCACAGGTGCCCAGAAAGCGCCTGGCGGCGGACACGTCGCCATCGGTGGGGTATTCGGGCCCCCATCGGGCACCGTCGTCCGGCTCGCCCGCCACCAATCGCTCGGCCTCGCCGACGGTCATCGGATGAAGCACGAGCCGCGCTGTCACAAGATCGCCCATGGTCGGGAGAAGTATCACGCGAGGCGACCGGACCGCACTCGGATTGTCCGGCGGGGGCGGACAAGCGGTTCAGGTGGTTCAGGGGACTCAGGGCGTTCAGGGAGTGATGGCGTGTTCGGTGAACTGGCCGCAGGAGCGGAATCCCAGGCGGCGGTAGACGGGTTCGCCGTCGACCGATGCCTGAAGGACCGCGATGCGGTGGTCCTGTTCGCGGGCCGTGCGGAGGGCCGCGAGCGTGATGGCACCGCCGTAGCCGCGTCGGCGATGGGCGGCCAGGGTGGAGATGTTGTGGATACCGGCGACTCCCGCGTGGAGGAACACTTCGGCGGAACAGACCGGGCGGCCCTCCACGTAGCCGACCAGATACCGGGCCGGGCAGTCCGCGGCCAGTGCCTGCGGGGCGGCCCGTGCGAAGAAGCGGCGGACGGTGTCGGCGGGCGGGTTCCAGTTCGCGGCGAGAACCGTTGCGTAGTCGGCGAGTTGAGCGGGCGTGGTGACCCGCTGGATGTCCAGCCCCTGGGAGGCGGTGGCGGGCGGTGGCGGGGTGTCGTCCAGCTCGGCCCACATCGCCGTCTCCCGTTCGGACGCGGGCAGACCGGCCGCCGCCAGGCGGGCGGTGAGGTCCGGCGGTGTCGAGGAGGGCCCCACCCACCAGGAGAAAGCACGGCCCGTGCGGGTCAGCGTCCGAGCGGTCCCGGCGATGCGTGCCGTGGCGTCGGCGGCGGTGAAGCGGGCCGCGGCAACGATGTTGAAAGTGTCGTCGTCCAGGCCGCTGTCGGCGACCAGGAGGTCACCGGTCTCCGTGACGGTCGCACCGGCCATGCTCCGGTGCAGGTGACAGGCGTGTTCCGCCAGATTCCGTTCCATCCTGTCCGTCAAGTCGGCTTCACCGGGGAAAAGATCGTTCATAGTGATTGATCCCAGCACGGCCGGGCAGGGGCCGCATGCGATTTTGGCCGTCCGCTGGCGGTGGCGCGTCGTCGGCCGTGCAGTCGCGGCAGTAGTGGCCCGGGGCGGGGGAGCGGAAGGCGCGGTCGCACCGGTCGCAGTTCCGGAGCGGTACGACGCGGGGAGCGGCGGCGGGCGGCGGGGGCGGCAGGAGTGCCGTGAGGCGGTACCGGAGGAGCTTGGCCGGGTGCCGCAGGGGGTCGGGGAGGTCGTCGGTGAGGGCACGGCGGAGGTCCGCCGGGGTGGCACCGCGTTCGAACCAGGCGGCCACGGCGGGGGCGAGCTGGCCGCAGGAGCGGAATCCCAGGCGGCGGTAGACGGGTTCGCCGTCGACCGATGCCTGAAGGGTGGCGGGCTCGGTGGGCTCGGAGGGGTCGGAGAAACCGCCTCCGATGTACACGTCCGGGTAGGGGTCCTCGCGCAGATCGGCCATGGCATGTCCTTCGGAAGGGAGCGGCACCGGCTCATGGACCGGCTCACGGGGCGACTCGCACACCGGCCCACGGGTCGACTCGCACGTCGACGCACGGGCCGGCTCACGGACCGGGCGCATCGCCGGTCAGCCGGCCGCGTCGGTCAGGGGCGTCGGGCAGTCGCCGCCCGGGGTGGTGAGCAGCTCGAAGTGCCACATCTCGTTGTTGTAGACCTGGCACAGGCCGTAGTCGGAGCCGTTGCGGATGAGCCAGTCGTCGGCGTCGGTGGGGCCGATGTCGACCGCCTTCCCGGACACGTGGGTCGACTTCTCCGGGGTCTTCACGAACCGCCTCGCCCTTTCGAGGCTTCCGTACTTCTCGACACCCTCGTCCAGCAGGCGCTGCTGGTGCTCCCTGGAGCGCCAGCCCGAGGTGACCCGGAACTCGATGCCGTCGTCGCGGGCGTCCCGGGCCGCCTTCTGCACGGCCTCCAGCAGGCGCTCGTCCAGCCGGCCGATGGCCGGGTAACCGGTGTCGAAGGGGGTGAGCTCGCGGCCGTCCGGGCGACCGCCCCCGCTGTCGGAGCCGTCGTCGCCGTCGGCGCCCTCCGGCGGGGCGTCCGCGGACGCCCCGCCGCCGTCCGGTCCGTGGTCCGCCGCGGTGGCCGCCCGTGCGGCCGGTTCGCTCCGGGTGTACGTGCCCCAGATCGCCGTCAGCACCAGCACCAGCACCGCGGCCGAGCCGGCCCGGACCGCGGTCCGGCCGGGGAAGCGGCGTGCGGCCGGGACGGGGCGGTTCGCGGTGGGGTCGTCGTGCATGGTCTCCTCCGGACGTCTGGGCGGGGCGGCGGGTGCCGCCGACCGATGCCCCGAGTGAACGCCGGGCCGTGTTGTCGGGCCGTTTCGATTTCCCGATACGTTTTCGATAACCCCGTACCGTTTGGATGTCCCCGTACCGTTTCCGCGGGGGAACGTACGGACGGGCCGGTGACCGGCCGGGCGAGGCACGGAGCGGGAGAGACCGGATGCGGGTGCTGATTGTCGAGGACGAGCTGTATCTCGCCGAGGCGGTGCAGGCGGGGCTGCGGCTCGAAGCCATCGCCTCCGACATCGCCGGGGACGGGGACACCGCCCTGGAGCGCCTCGACGTGAACGAGTACGACGTCGTCGTGCTCGACCGCGACATCCCCGGCACGCACGGCGACGACGTGTGCCGGATCATCGTGGAACGGCGCCTCGGCTGCCGGGTGCTCATGCTGACCGCGGCGGGCCTGATCAACGAGAAGGTCGCCGGGTTCGAGCTGGGCGCCGACGACTACCTGACGAAGCCCTTCGACCTGAAGGAACTCGTCGTACGCCTCCGCTCGCTGGCCCGCCGGCCCAAGGACAGCACGCCTCCCGTCATCGAGTGCGCCGGAATCCGGCTGGACCCGTTCCGGCGCGAGGTCTTCCGCGACGGGAGGTACGTGGCGCTCACCAGGAAGCAGTTCGCCGTCCTGGAGGTCCTCATGACCGCGCGGGGCGGGGTCGTCAGCGCGGAGACGCTGCTGGAGCGGGCCTGGGACGAGAACGCCGACCCGTTCACCAACGCGGTCCGCATCACCATGTCCACGCTCCGCAAACGGCTCGGCGAGCCGTCGCCCATCCACACCGTGCCCGGCGTCGGATACCGCCTGGACGCAACGGCCCCCGCGGGGCAGCACGGACCGACGGCCGGGCCGCACGGGACGGCAGCCACCGGTCCGCACGGAACAACAGACACCGGGCCGCACGGGACGGCAGCCACCGGGCCGCACGGGTCGACGGGGCGCGAGCGATGAGGGGCGGGGCCGCGGACCGCCACGACGGCGGCACCGGGACGGCCGGGGCCCCGGCACCGGCCAAGCGGCCGCGGCGGCTGACCGCCCGGATGAAGCTCACCCTCACCTACGCCCTGTTCGTCGTCGCCTCCGGGATGTTCAGCCTGGTCCTGGTCTACCTGGCGATGCGCTTCGTGCCCAACTACCCGCTGGGCGACGTGAATCCGCAGGCCGAGGCCGTCGCCACCCGACCGGACATCCTCCAGGCCCTGGCCAAGGCGTCCGGTGCCGCCCTGCTGTTCCTCGCGCTGATCGGGCTCGGCGCGGGCTGGCTCATCGCGGGCCGCGTCCTGCGCCCGCTCCAGGACATCACCCGGGCGGCCCGGCGGGCCGCCGACGGCTCCCTGGACCACCGCGTCGGACTCACCGGCCCGCGCGACGAGTTCACCGAACTCTCCGACACCTTCGACGACATGCTCGCCCGTCTCCAGCGGTCCTTCGACGCCCAGCAGCGGTTCGCCGCCAACGCCTCGCACGAACTGCGCACCCCGCTCGCCGTCAGCCGCACCATGCTCGACGTGGCCGTCGCCGACCCCGACGGACAGGACTACCGGCGCCTGGTCTCCCGGCTCCGCGAGACCAACCAGCGCGGCATCGACATCACCGACGCCCTGCTCCAACTCTCCGCCCTCGACCACACCCCGCCCGCCATGGAGGAACGGCTCGACCTCGCCGACACCGCACGGGGCGCCGTCGAGACCGTCCGCGAGGAGGCCGGGACGCGGGGCATCGCCCTCTCCGCCGAGATCCACCCGGCCCCGGTCACCGGCAACGCCGTACTGCTGCGCCAGCTCGCCCTGAACCTGCTCCACAACGCCGTGCGGCACAACCTGCCCACGGGCGGATCGCTCGCCCTGACCGGCGGCCCCGACCCGGTGCGCCCCGGCCGCGCCCTCCTGACCGTCACCAACACCGGACCGCTGCTGCCCGACACCGTCGACCACCTCACCGAGCCGTTCCTGCGCGGCGGCGGGCGCCTGGCCGAGAAGGACCACACCCGTCGCGGCCACGGCCTCGGCCTGGCGATCGTCTCCAGCATCGTCCGCGCGCACCACGGGGAACTGACCCTGACCCCCAACCCCGGCGGGGGACTCACCGTCCGGGTGTCGCTGCCCGGCCCCGAACGGGGCGGAACGCGTCCGTCGCGATGAGCGCGGGACGGACGGCTTGACCTCAAGCGCACTTGGGGAAGGAGCCTTCCGTCATGGACATCGAAGAGATGCGGCGACAG
The DNA here is from genome assembly GCF_008120935.1 of Streptomyces sp. sk2.1. Taxonomy (GTDB): domain Bacteria; phylum Actinomycetota; class Actinomycetes; order Streptomycetales; family Streptomycetaceae; genus Streptomyces. The sequence goes on along the minus strand of NZ_RDBO01000045.1, from coordinate 236,790 downwards.
CTGCGAGCCCTGACCGACCGTGCCGAGATCACCGACCTGATGGACCGTTACCTGCGTTCGCTGGACGTGGGGGTCTTCGACGAGGAGTGGGCGCGTGCGTTCCACACCGAGGACGTCACCGCGGAGATGCCCATCGGCACCGTGCGCGGCCGCGACGCCCTGCTGTCCCACATCCGGCGGGCGATGGCGCTGTTCGACCGGACCGTGCACCTGGGCACCGACGCCGTCATCGAGATCGACGGCGACCGGGCCACCGCCCGCGGCGCCCAGCTGAGCACCCACGTCCTGGCGGACGGGGCGGGCGGACTCTTCGTCTCCGCCGGCCACACCGACAACGAACTGGTCCGCACGGCCGACGGCTGGCGGATCTCCGCCTCGGCCCTGCGCGTGGTGTGGACCCGCGGCACCCCGCCCCGCCTGCCGGACGACTTCGCCCTGGCCGCCCCGCCGGCCCCCGCGGCCTGACGCGGCCGCTGCGGGGCGGGTGCCGGGCCGTGTCGCCGGCCGAGTCGGCCGGGTCCCGCTTCCCGCCATCGCGCAGCTGTGACCGGCCTGTGGAGGGTCGAAAGCCAAGCGCGTCCGCTTCAGAGCTCGTGTTATGCAAATTTCTGTATAGTCGTGTTCGTGGAACTGCCCTGGCGGATCGAGATCGAGCCCGAAGTCCGGCAGTGGTTGGCGTTGCTTGCCGATGCCCAGTACGACAAGGTCGAACGGGCGGCCGACATGCTTGCGGCGAGGCCCACCACGTTGGCCGAGCCGTACTCCAGGCATCTTGGTGGCAAGGTGCGTGAGCTGCGCTTCATCATGGACGGCAGTGCGGTGCGCATCACCTACTGGCTCGCTCCCGAGAGACGGATCGTGCTGCTGACCGTGTTCCGGAAGACCAAGCAACGCGAGACTGCCGAGGTCGAGCGTGCTCAGCAGGCGCAAAAGGTCTGCGAGAGCGACCACGGCCCGGCCGAGCACGTCTACGACCGGAGCGAGGAGGAACAGCCGTGAACCACTCCCGGTGGAAGACGCGACAGACCAGGAAGCTTCTGGGAGAGGCCGTCGAGGAGTCGTCCGCCTACGTCGAGGCCGGGTACGCCTTCGCACTGGGGCAGGCCGTGCACGACCGGCGGACCGGGCTAGGGCTGTCGCAGACCGAGCTGGCCCGTCGTGCGGGGATGACGCAACCGCAGATCTCCCACATCGAGGGCGGTGATTCCGTTCCGACCCTGGCCCTCCTGACACGCCTGGCCAAGGCGTTGGACGCTTCGCTCACCATTGACCTGGACGGTGACACCTCGGCATTCACCTTCACCCCGCACGGGCACGGTGGTCCCGACGGGCTCCCGGCACGCGGGAACTCCCCCGCGGCCTGACGCGGCCGGTCGCGGACGCTCCGGGGGCGGGTGCCGGGCCCGGTCCGGAAGGCGGGCCCGGAGCGGGGTGGGAGGCAGATGCCCTGGTCCGGGGCGCGGGGGTCGCTCGTATGCTCGGGGCCATGACCGATCCTCAGCACGGACGTCCGACCACCAATGCCATGCGGCGTGCCCTCAAGCGGGCCCGCGACGGCGTCGCCCTCGACGTGACCGAGGCCGCCGTCCTGCTCCAGGCGCGGGGCGACGACCTGACGGATCTCGCGGCCTCGGCCGCCCGGGTGCGCGACGCCGGGCTGGAGGCCGCGGGGCGGCCGGGGGTGATCACGTACTCCCGCAAGGTCTTCATCCCGCTGACCCGGCTCTGCCGTGACAAGTGCCACTACTGCACCTTCGTCACCGTCCCCGGCAAGCTCCGGCGCGCGGGCCACGGGATGTTCCTGTCGCCCGACGAGGTGCTGGACATCGCCCGCGAGGGCGCTGCCATGGGGTGCAAGGAAGCCCTGTTCACACTCGGCGACCGGCCGGAGGACCGCTGGCCCGAGGCACGGGAGTGGCTGGAGGCCGAGGGGTACGACGACACCCTCGCGTACGTGCGCGCCATGGCGATCCGGGTCCTGGAGGAGACCGGGCTCCTGCCGCACCTCAACCCCGGGGTGCTGGGCTGGACCGACCTCCAGCGCCTCAAGCCCGTCGCCCCGTCCATGGGCATGATGCTGGAGACGACCGCGACCCGGCTGTGGTCCGAGCCCGGCGGCCCGCACCACGGCTCCCCGGACAAGGAACCGGCCGTACGGCTGCGGGTCCTGGAGGACGCCGGACGTTCCAACGTGCCGTTCACCACCGGCATCCTGATCGGCATCGGCGAGTCGTACGAGGAGCGCGCCGACTCCCTCTTCGAGCTGCGCAGGACCGCCCGCGCCTACCACGGCATCCAGGAAGTCATCGTCCAGAACTTCCGGGCCAAGCCCGACACCGCGATGCGCGGCATGCCGGACGCCGAGCTGGAGGAGCTGGCCGCCGCCATCGCCGTCGCCCGGCACGTCCTCGGCCCGTCCGCCCGCATCCAGGCCCCGCCGAACCTCGTCGACGCCGAGTACGCGCTGATCGTCGGCGCGGGCATCGACGACTGGGGCGGGGTGTCACCGCTCACCCCGGACCACGTGAACCCCGAGCGCCCCTGGCCGCACATCGACGAACTCGCCGCGCGGACCGCCGAGTCGGGCTTCGCACTGCGCGAACGCCTCACCATCTACCCGGAGTTCATCAAGCGCGGCGAGCCCTGGCTCGACCCCCGCCTCCTGCCGCACGTACGGGCGCTCGCCGACCCGGAGACCGGGCTCGCCCGCGAGGGCGCGATCCCCGCCGGGCTGCCCTGGCAGGAGCCCGACGAGGAGTTCGGCGCCACCGGCCGCACCGACCTGCACCGCACCATCGACACCGAGGGCCGCACCGGCGACCGCCGCGAGGACTTCGACGAGGTGTACGGGGACTGGGACGCGCTGCGCGAGTCCGCCGCCCCCGGCATGGTCCCGTCCAGGATCGACGCGGACGTGAGAGCCGCGCTCGGGCAGGCCGCCGACGACCCGACGAAGCTCACCGACGAGCAGGCGCTCGTCCTGTTCCACGCGGAGGGCGAGGCGCTCGACGAGCTGTGCCGGATCGCGGACACCCTGCGCCGCGACGTGGTCGGCGACGACATCACGTACATCGTCACCAGGAACATCAACTTCACCAACGTCTGCTACACCGGCTGCCGCTTCTGCGCCTTCGCCCAGCGGCGCACCGACGCCGACGCGTACAGCCTCTCCCTGGACCAGGTGGCCGACCGGGCCGCGCAGGCGTGGGACGTCGGCGCGGTCGAGGTGTGCATGCAGGGCGGCATCCACCCGGACCTGCCCGGCACCGCGTACTTCGACATCGCGCGGGCGGTGAAGGAACGCGTGCCCGGCATGCACGTGCACGCCTTCTCGCCCATGGAGGTCGTCAACGGCGCCACCCGCACCGGCCTGTCCATCCGCGACTGGCTGACCGCCGCGAAGGAGGCCGGGCTCGACTCGATCCCCGGCACGGCGGCCGAGATCCTGGACGACGAGGTCCGCTGGGTCCTCACCAAGGGCAAGCTGCCGACGGCGACCTGGCTGGAGGTCATCAGGACCGCCCACGAGGTGGGCCTGCGCTCCTCGTCCACGATGATGTACGGGCACGTCGACCAGCCCCGGCACTGGCTCGGCCACCTGCGGACCCTGGCCCGGCTCCAGCAGGAGACCGGCGGCTTCACGGAGTTCGTCACGCTCCCGTTCATCCACACCAACGCCCCGATCTACCTGGCGGGCATCGCCCGGCCCGGCCCGACCGACCGCGACAACCGGGCCGTCACCGCCATGGCCCGGCTGCTGCTCCACCCGCACATCACCAACATCCAGACCAGCTGGGTCAAGCTCGGGACGCAGGGCGCGGCCGAGATGCTGCGCTCGGGCGCCAACGACCTGGGCGGCACGCTGATGGAGGAGACCATCTCCCGCATGGCCGGGTCGAGTTACGGCTCGTACCGGTCGGTCCGGGACCTGGTCGCCATCGCCGAACTGGCCGGCCGCCCGGCGAAGCCGCGCACGACGCTGTACGGGGAGGTCCCGCAGGAACGGCAGCGGGCGGCGGAGGCGTCCGACGGGCACCTGCCGGAGCTGCTGCCGCTGCTGCCGGACTGAGCCCCTGGTGGGTCCGTGCGGGGATCCCTCAGCCGGGGGAGCCCGGGTTCCCGAGGTCGGCGGCGAGTGTGGCGAGGGTCTGCCTGCTCCTGCCCCAGTCGATCAACTGGCCGGGGATCTCCGCCCTCGCCCGGACGGACGAGGTGCCGACGCCGCTCCGGGTGACGGTCACCGCGAGCACCCCGCCGAAGGTCCTGGCGTCGGACGGGATGTCGGCGGTCAGCGTGCAGCCGTCCTCGTGCTGCTCCACCGAGCGGATTCCCTGGCCGCGCAGGGCCAGGGAACACAGCACGGCGACGAGTGCCCGGCCCACCGGCTGCGGAAGCCCCGCCCCGTACGACCTGCCGGTCCGGAAACGGAGCTTCCGCCCCAGCCGGCGGCCGTGCTCGGCGCCCCTGAGCATCGGCCGGCCCACGAGCGGGACCGCCGAGGCGGCCCGGGACAGGAACTCCTCGGCGCTCATCGGCAGTCGGGTCCGGGACGCGCTCGCGGTGATCGCGTCCCGGACGGCGGGGACCCGGACGAGCACCTCGTAGCGGTGCTCGTCGGGCCAGTCGTCCCCCGGTCCGGTTCCGCCGGTGTCGGGTTCCATCGGTGTCGGCATCGGTGTGGTCGCCTCGCTCTCGCGCCGGAGACATGGTCGGGTGGTCGAGCACTGCTCCGACCGGGTACCCCTCGATGCCGGAACCATGACCGTACTGCCGCGGGGAACCGGGGCGGAACCGGGCCGGGACCGGGGACGGGCGCTCAGGCGGTGACGGGCCGGACGGGTGGTGCGTGGAGCCGTCCGGTGCGGGCGAGCGCGGCGACCGCGGCCGCGCACGCGGCCCCGGTCACGGCGAGCGCGGTCCACACGAGCCAGGGCGCGTGGGCGCGGGTGGCGTCCCAGAGCGCGCCGAGGGCGAGGTTGCCGAGGGTGATGCCGAGGCCGGAGACGGTGTTGTAGAAGCCGTAGTGGGTGGCGACCAGCCTGTTCCCGGACAGTGCGACGACGGTGTCCATCTCGAAGGGGTAGACCACCGCCCCGGCGGCGGCGAGCACGGCCACGGACACGGCGAGGGCCGTGAGGGAGCCGAGCGCGGACCGGGCGGGGGCGAGGGCCAGGGGCACGAATGCCGCGCCCATCGCGGCGAGCCCGACGGCCAGCGCCCGGTGGGGCGTGAAGCGCCGCCTGGCCCAGCCGGTCAGCCGCAGCTGCCCGGCCACCGCCACCGCGGCCGAGATGACGAACAGCCCGCTCGTCGCCTTCGTGCCGTCCGCGCCGAGGGCGGCGTCGGCGGCCAGTGGCAGCACCAGGTAGACCTGGAAGGTCAGCACGTAGGAGCCGATCATCGCCGCGGAGAACAGCAGGAACGGCCGGTTGGCGGCGACCTGCCGCCACTGGCCCCACACGGTCGGCGTGCCCCCGTCCCCGGCCGCCGCCCGGTGGGGGTCGGTGGCGCGGCGGTCGGGAAGCGCGCGGGCCTGGAGCACGCTGAGGGCGGCGAAGACGACGGCGGCCGCGGTGCACACGGCGCGGAAGTCGGCGGCCAGCAGCGCGAGCCCGACCAGCGGCCCGAGGAGCATGCCCGCCTGGTAGTGGACGTTGAACAGGGCGAACGCGTCCACCCGGCGGTCGCCCGCCTCGGCTGCGAGGTAGGCGCGCACGGCCGGGTTGAACAGGGCTCCGGCGAACCCGGTCGCCGCCGACGCCACGATCAGGGCGGGCAGGCCGTCGACCCAGCCCAGAAGGGCGAACCCGCCGGTGCGCAGGACGCAGCCGACCAGGATCGGGGTCTTGTAGCCGAGGCGGTCGGCGAGGGTGCCGCCGATGAGGAACATGCCCTGCTGGGAGAGGTTGCGCACGCCGAGGACCAGGCCGACCGCCCATGCCGCCATCCCCAGCCCCTCCGAGAGGTGGGCGGCGAGGTAGGGCATGAGCATGTAGAAGGCCAGGTTGATGGCGAACTGGTTCACCATCAGCAGGCGCGCGGCCGGGCCGAAGGAGCGGGTCTGCGCCAGGATCTTCCTCATCGGGCCGCTCCCGCCGGGCTCAGGTCCTCCCGGCCGGTGGCGCGGGGGCGGGTCCGGGCGACGGCCCGGCAGCGGCTCCAGCGCGTGACCACCGTCCGGGCGGGATCGGTGATCTCGTCCGGGTCGTCGGGCGGTTCGTGGCCGAGGAGTTGATGGGCGCGGCAGTAGTCGTCGTCGAAGACGGTGGAGACGTAGCGGTGCGGGCCGTCGGGGAAGACGGCGGCGATGCGCTGTTCGGCGGGGGACGTACGGGCGAGCCAGCGGGCGACCAGGGCGACCGCGCCGACGCTCCAGCCCCCGGTGGCGTACCAGGTGCGGGCCAGGGCGCGGGCGGCCCAGACGGCTTCGGGGGCGGCGACCCAGTGGACCTCGTCGAACAGGTCGTGGGCGACGTTGCGCGGGTGGATGGACGAGCCCAGGCCGCGCATCAGCCGGGGCCCGGCGGGCTGGCCGAAGATGGTCGAGGCGCAGGTGTCCACGCCGACCACCCGCAGCGCGGGGAAGAAGGTGCGCAGCACGCGGCCGATGCCCGCGGAGTGACCGCCGGTGCCGACCGCGACGACGAGGGTGTCGATCCGGCCGAGCTGGGCGACCAGTTCGTGCGCGAGGGGCCGGTAGGCGGCCGCGTTGTCGGGGTTGTGGTACTGGTCGGGGCACCACGCTCCCGGGCAGTGGGCGAGCAGCTCGGCCACCTTCTCGCGGCGGGCCTGCTGCCAGCCCCCTTCCGGGTGCGGCGTGGTGACGGTGTGGACGTCGACGCCGTAGGCGCGCAGCAACCCGGCGACCTGGGGTTCCATCCCGGGGTCGGTGACCAGCGAGACGGGATGGCCGTAGGTGATGCCGGCCAGGGCCAGACCGAGGCCGAGGGTGCCGGAGGTGGATTCGACGATCCGGGCACCGGGCGGCAGCGCCCCGCGTTCCCGGGCGGCGGCCACCATGTACAGGGCGGTGCGGTCCTTGATGCCGCCCGGGTTGTGGCCCTCCAGCTTGGCCCAGAAGCCGCGTCCGGCGGAGGCGAACGGCTCGCCCACCCACAGCACGGGCGTGTCGCCCACCAGGGCGGACGGATGGGCGGCAGCCCGCGCCGAGGCGGCGAGCAGCCGGGCGGGAGAGACGGAGGAGGGGGAGACGGAGGAGGGGGAGACGGGAACGGGGGAAGCGGGGGGAGACGGAGGAGGGGGAGACGGGAACGGGGGAAGCG
>NZ_RDBO01000045.1:188755-229407 GCF_008120935.1 Streptomyces sp. sk2.1 | reverse complement strand
CGCCTGGGCGCTGGGCAGCCGGGCGCTGGCGTACGAGCAGCTGGGCCGCACCTCGGACGCGCTGGCCGACCTGGACCGGGCGCTGGAGATCGACCCGAGGTACGCGTGGGCGCGCGAGCAGCGGAACCGGCTGGGCGGAGGGGCCGGCTGAGCAACGGGGCCGACCGGGCGGCGGGGCCGGCTGAACGGTCGGCCGACCGGGGCGTGGTCCGGCCCGCACGCCCCGGTCCGCCGTGCACCCGGTCCGCGGGGCCCGGCTCGTACGTCCCGGTGTCCCGACTCGTACGTTCCCGCGTCCCGGCCCGTGCGTCCCGGTGTCCCGATTCGTACGTCCCCGCCCGTGTCCACCGGTCAAAAACGACCTGCGGGACGTCCGTCCACATACCCACGCGTACCCGTTTCCGGTCCCCCGACCCACCGTTCCCGTTCGATTACAGTGCTGCGAAGTCGCGTCGGGCCGACGGGGAAGAGGGGCGCGGTGACCACAGGAACCACGGCTGTCTGGGGCCGGGCCGAGCAGCAGGACTTCCGCAGCCGGGTGCGCGGCGCGCTGCTGTGCGGGGCCGTCGGCGACGCGCTCGGGGCCGGGGTCGGTGACCTCACGCTGGAGGAGATCCGGGCGGCCCACGGCGCCGAGGCCGTCACCGACCTCGTGCCCGTGCACGGCGCGCGCGGCACCGTCACCGCCATCACCCAGCTCACCCTGTTCACCGTCGACGGCCTCATCCGGGCCCAGGTCCGCCGCGACATCGGGGCCTGGCACCCGCCCACCGACGTGCACCGCGCCCATCTGCGCTGGCTGGCCACGCAGCACGACTGGGGGCCCGACGAACGCCGCACGGAGGACGGCTGGCTCGCCCGGCAGGAGTGGCTGTACGCCCGCCGGAGCCCCGCCCGGGAATGCCTCACCGGCTTCGGCGACGCCACCATGGGCACGCTCGACCGGCCCAGGAACCCCACCGCCCGGGACTCGGCGGCCCTCACCCGGTCCGCGCCGTTCGGGCTGCTCGTCGGCTGGGAGCCCGAACTCGTCCTCCAACTCGCCGTCGAGTGCGCCGCCCAGACCCACGGCCACCCCGTCGCCCTGCTCTCCGCAGGGGCCTTCGCCGTCATGGTGCACGCGCTGACCCGGGGCGAGACCCTGGACGGCGCCGTCCAGCACGCGCTGGCCCTGCTCGCCGGGAAGCCCGGCCACGAACCGGTCTCCGAGGCGCTGAAGCAGGCCCTCGGCACCGTGCGCCAGGGCATTCCGGGCCCGGCCCTGATCGAGTCGCTGGGCGACACGGACTCGGCCGAGGAGGTGCTCGCCGTCGCCGTGTACTGCGCGCTGGTCAGCGAGGACGTACGGCACGGGCTGCGGCTGGCGGTCAACCACGGCGGGCCGTCCGCCGCCACCGGGGCCCTGTGCGGGGCGCTGCTCGGCGCGCTGCACGGCGAGACCGCGCTGCCGCCCGCCTGGCTCGTCGAACTGGAGGGCCGGGCCACCCTGCTGGAGCTCGCCGACGACTTCGCCATGGAGATGACCCAGGGACCGGCCCTGCACGGCCCCTCCGCCGCCGCCCCCGGCTGGCTGGCCCGCTACCCGCGCGGCTGAAGCCGGTACGGGCGGCGGGGACGGGGCGGAGACCGGGGTGCGGACGTGGATGCCGCCGCGTCCGCACCCCTCCACACGTATCCGCCCCGGCCCGTCCGGCCGGAGCTATCGCATCACTTCACCGGCGTTGACCAGCAGGGACTGCCCGGTGATCGCCCGCGCCCGGTCCGACGCCAGGAACACGGCGGCCTCCGCCACGTCGCCGTCCGTGGCCGGTTCGGGCAGTGCCATGCGCTCGGTGAGCCCGCTCAGCACCTCGGCCTCGCTCGTTCCCTCGGCGCGTGCCGTGGACCGTACGTACGCCTGCACCGGCGGGCCCCACATCCAGCCCGGCAGCACCGTGTTGACCCGGATGCGGTGCGGGCCGAACTCCCGCGCCATGGAGTACATCGCCGAGGTGAGCGCCCCCTTCGACGCCGCGTACGCCGCCTGCCGCACCCGGGACGGCGCGGCCACCGAGGACTGTGTACCGATGATCACCACCGAGCCGCCCCGCTCCTTGAGGCCGGGCAGGCAGGCGCGGGTCATCCGCAGCGTGCCGAGCAGATTGACGTCGAGCACCGACCGCCAGGTGTCGAGGTCGGCGTCCTCGACCCCGCCGAAATGGCTGTCCAGGGCGGCGACGTGGACCACCGCGTCGAGCCGCCCGAACCGTTCCAGCGCCAGCGCGGCGAGCGCCCCGCACCGCGCCTCGTCCGTGATGTCGGTGGCCAGATGGGCGGTGTGCCGGCCCCCGGGGTCGATCCGCGCGGCCGACCCGGCGAGATGCGCGGCGGTGCGCGCCCCGAGCACCGCGTCCCCGCCCTCCCGCACGACCGCCGCGGCGACCCGGTGCCCGAGCCCCGGCCCCACGCCGGACACGACGACGGTCTTCCCCGCGAGCGACATCGGCGGCCTCCTGACGGCGACGGTTCCGCACCCTGGCAGTTTTTCTGACGGTGCGTCAGAGTAGGGCGCCGTTGCCGAGTACGGAAGGGGAACGGCATGAGCGACGAGACGCGGAGCGCCGCCTACGGCGAACTGGCCGCGCTGGGGCCGTACGGGGTCCGCCCCGGCCACGCGCTGATCACCCTGGTCGAACCGCACCCGGGCCACGAGTACGCGTACAACCGCTGGTACGAGGACGACCACTACTACGCGGGCGCGATGGCGATGCCCTGGATGTTCGCCGGGCGCCGCTGGGTGGCCACCCGTGAACTGCGGGAACTGCGCTACCCGGAGCGGTCCGCGGTCGCGGAGCCGGTCGGGGCCGGCTGCTACCTGTCCACGTACTGGGTGACGGAGGGGCGCTACGACGACCACATGAGGTGGACCGTCGGCATCAACAAGCGGCTCGACCGGGACGGCCGCGTCCACCGGGACCGCACTCATGTGTTCACCTCGTTCCAGCACCACGAGGCGACGGTCTACCGGGACGGGGCCGAGGGGCCCCGGGACTTCCACGCCCTGGACCACCCCTACCGGGGGCTGGTCCTCGAAGTGATCGACGCCGAAGGCCCGGAGCGGCGGGCCGAGTTGCTCGAATGGCTGCGCTCGCGGCATCTGCCGGAGCGGCTGGAGGGCTCCCCGGCGGCGATGGTGACCGTCTTCCGCCCGACGCCGCTGCCCGGCGACCGGATGGCCTATGTGCGGCAGGTGGAGGGCGTCGACACCCGGCTGACCCTGCTGTGGTTCCTCCAGGAGGAGCCGGGGGATTGCTGGGCCGGGCACTTCGCCGGACTCGACGCGGCGGTCGCGGAATCCGGCCTGGGGCGGGTGGAGCTGGTGGCGCCGTTCATCCCGACGGTGCCGGGTACCGATCTGTACGTCGACCGGCTGCGCTGAGCGACACGCACCGCGGGACGGGCGCCGAGCCCCCTCGGCCAGGACGGCGGACCAGTCGAGAGGGCTGACGACGGCACCGGAAAGGCGCCGCGGTGCGAACGCGCGAATTCATCGGTCAGGCGTCGACGGCGCCCTTGCCGACATCACGCACGAATGCGTTCCACGCGGCGGGGACGAACGTGATCGAAGGGCCTTCGGGGGCCTTCGAGTCGCGTACGTCAATTGCCTGCACGAGAGGGGACTTGACTTCGACGCAGGCGCCGTTGCCCCCGGAATACGAGGACTTCGTCCACTTGTCCGTAGCACCCTGACGAATGGCCATGTTCACTCCGGTTCAAAGAGTCGCGTGAATGACACCGACGGCGTTCCGCCGGTGTTCCGTTTGGCGTGATCGACGCTACTCGTCAAGCCACTTGGGCGAAGGGGGCGTTCACTCGACCGGGTGGTATGTGTTCTGCATATCTTCCGCAGCGGGTGAGGGGCGGTGTATTATCCCGCCGCCCCTCCCGTAACATCACTTCATTTCCCGCATTGCGGACTTCATGGGGCGTTCGGGCTGTCCGGAATTCATGCGCTGGAGGGTCGGACGCGTTTCTCCCCCGCACGGCTTGTTCGCGCTGTTCGGCAGTGCGGATCGGGCGTATTTCCCGGTCACGCGCCGGGGAGCTCGACGTATTCCTTCGCGATTTCGGCGATGAAGTGCCGGGTCTGCTCCACATTCAACGCCTGTGCGCGCAGGTGCTCGTACATGACGCTGTACCGCTGGACGTCGTTCGCCTTCTCCAGGTAGAGGTCGCTGGTGACGCCCTCGATGTAGACGACGCTGGAGTCCGCGGCGTCCGGGAATTCCAGAATGGCGTACTGCCCGTTGATGCCGGGGTGCGCCCCCATCTCGAACGGCAGCACCTGCACGGTCACGTGCGGCAGCCGGGACAGTTCGACCAGTTGCTCCAACTGCTCGATCATCACCTGCTTGCTGCCGACCAGCCGGCGCAGCGCGGACTCGTCGATCACCGCCCACAGCCGCAGCGGGTGTTCCAGGTCGGTGATCCGGTCCTGGCGGCGGGCCCGGACGCTGACGCGCTTGTCGATGTCGCTCGGCGGGGCCTCCGGCAGCGCGCCGTTGATCAGCGCCTCGGCGTAGCTCCGGGTCTGCAACAGGCCCGGGACCACCTGGGGTTCGTACACCCGCAGCGACTCCGCGTCGGTCTCCAGGCCGATGTAGACGCTGTACGGGATGTCGCCGAAGGCGTGCCACCAGCCCTGCTGGCGGGAGTCCTTGGCCATCTGCATGAGCGAGTCGACGATGCGGTGGTCCGCGACCTCGTACACCCCGCAGAGATCACGGACGTCGCGCTGGCTGATGGAGCGGCGGCCGTTCTCCAGGCGGCTGATCTTCGACTGCGATACCAGCAGTCGCTCCGCCACCTCCTCGGCCGTCATGCCCTTGAGCTCGCGCAGTCGGCGCAATTCCTGGCCCAATCGGCGTCGCCTGACGGTGGGATTGACGTTGGACGGCACGGAAACGGCACCTCCGGCTATGTAGCTGTGCGTATCTACTGCTGAGCAGATTGCCACCACTTGCCCCGGCCGCGCTGGGAAATGGACACACGCACGCGCGCGGGGCAGCCGATGTCTCGGCTGCCCCGCGCTTGGTGCGGCTCCCGAACCGGGTCTTGGGGACGACGGTGCGGCGGTATTCGATTGGTGCCGTTGGTGCGGCGACGCCGTGGTGCGGTGGTGCGGTGGTGCGGTGGCGTCATGTGCTGCGGTGGTGCGGTGTGCTGCGGTGCGGGCGCGTCGGCGCGGTCCTAGTGGGCCGCGGTGTGCGCCATGCTGCCGCGGCGGGACTGCGACTGCACTTGCGGTTGCAACGGGACTCCGGCCGCCTGGTTGCGGCGCGGCTGTGCGACCGCCCCGTTCTGGACGTCCATCACGGCGTGCGCCACGAGGCCGCCCATCGGGTCGTGCCTGATCAGGTCCCGGAGCCGGGAGCGCGATGAACGCCCCTCGTTCCCGGGGTACAGGTGCTTGCCGAGTCCGACCGCGTGGGCCAGCGCGGCGAGCGCCGCGGTCCGCGGGTCCGGCGGTACACCGGTGCGGATCGCACTGTCCAGCCTGGCTCTGATGTCCCGGCTGATTGCCGTGTCCGTCGCCTGGTAGCGAGTCGTCGGCAGCACTCCGCACATCTGGCCCGCCACGGCATGCACCATGCCGCACCGCTCCAGATGAGCGAGGTAGATCTGACGCAGCCCCAGTCGGGGCCCGCCGATCCAGTGGACCGCCCGAACCGGGCTGCCGCGTCGGCGCAGCAGTTCCAGTGCGGAGTCCAGAGTCGGATCTCCTGTCGGCCGTGGCATCACCACGGCGATACGATCCCCGTCAGGGGCTATCCGTCCTGCCAGAGCCAGCTCCACTAGCTGAGCCCCGGCGAGGCCGAGGTCGAGCGACTGCGGCTGCGCTGTGGTACCCGTGGTCGGGTCCAGAGCGAGCAGCAGAAGCTCCTCCGGAATTGTTCTGCGGCTCCTGCCCATCCATGCCTCCCCGCGTGGATGAATGACAGGGTGACCCCTCTCACATTGGTCTGTCGAGAGTGCCTGGGTGCTTTGTATGGGAACCAGTAGGTATGTCGTTCTCGTCTTGCAGCCGGGCCGGTGGTTCACACAGGACACTGGTAGATGGTTTCGGACAGCGCGGGGGTGTCCCCCGTGCCGCATGTAGGAGGCATCGGTGGCGGGCGAGTCCCCCGACAAGTCGGAGCAGCAGAAGTCGTCGGGAACGGCTCGGAGCGAAAGCGATCCGCGGCTTGCCGTCTTCCGTGAACCGTCCGCGAAGGACGCGACCGCGGAAGGAACGGACACGGCGACGACCGTGTTCCGTGCGGGAGCGCTCGCCGGGGCCGATGGTGACGACGAGGGTGAGGGCACCGGCGGTTCCGACGGTGCCAACGGCGCCGATGGGTCTGACGGCGTCAAGGCGGACACGGCCACGGCCGTCTTCCGTACGCGGCCGGTCGAGGACGTCGAGGACGCAGAGGACGACAGGAGCAGCGAGGACGGCGAGGACGGCGAGGGCTCGGAGGAGCCCGCGGCGACCGGTGCCGAGGCCGACACCGAGGAGCCCGAGGGCTCTGAGGGCCCTGGGAGCGCTGCGGCCGCCGATGAGGCGGAGAAGGATGCCGGAAAGGGTGCCGGAGGCCGGGAGGGGGCCTCTGGAGGCGTGGACGCGGGCGTGACCGGGGCTGCGGGCGGAGACGGAGAGGCCGACGCGGCCGGTTCCGACGCCGACGCGGTGGACGGGCCTGCGGGGGACGGGTCCGCGGAGGCCGGTGCGGCGGAGAAGGCGGCGGAAACCGTCGCGGAGGCCGCCGAGGAGCCGGAGACCCCGCGTGAGGAGTCCGGGCCGAAGGACGGCGACGAGGAGGCGGCGGCGAAGGGCGACCCCCCGGAGTCTGCCGCGTCCGAGGTCAAGGCTGAGGCCAAGGCCGATTCGGACGCGTCGGAGGCGGACGCAGACGCGCCGGAGGCGGACGCGGACGCCGATGGGGACGCGGACGACGCGGACACGGACGCGGCGAAGGCCGACACGTCCGAGTCCGCCGCCGAGTCCGCCGACGCCGACGCCGACGCGAAGACCGAGAAGGACGGGAAGGGCGAGAAGGCCGCAGGTGCTGCTGCCGCCGCCGAGCCCGACGCGGCCGCCGACGCCGACGCCGGATCGGACAAGGACGCCGAGGAGGCCGACAAGGCCGCCGAGGACGCCAGGAGTGCCAAGAGCGCCGAGCCCGACAAGGGCGACGACGGTGCCGACGGCGACGACAAGGACGACAAGAGCGGGATCGACCAGCCGACGGCCATCTTCAGGGCGCCCGCCGCGGCCCGGGTCGACCAGCCGACGACCGCGCTGAAGGTCATCTCGCCCGACTCGAAGCAGACGTCGGGGCCCGCTTCGGAGCCCGAGTCCTCCGCCGAGCGGACCAGCAAGTTCGTGCCCCTGCGCGGGGACGACGTACGACCCGCGCCGGCGGCGCCGCGCGGTTCGGGGGCGCCCGTTCCGGCCGCGACGCCCGCCGCGGCGCCGCCCGCCTCGCTGAGCACGGCCGAGCGGACCACGCAGCAGCCGATGCCGCCGAAGCCGCCGCTCGACCTGCTGGCCGAGCTGACGAACACGCCTCCGCCGCCGGAGACGCCGGTCCGCACCGCCGTCCGCAGGGTCAAGATCTGGACCCCGCTGGTGCTGCTCCTGCTGATCGTCTTTGCGATCGTGCAGATGGTGCGCCCGCTCCCGGACCCCGAGATCCAGATGTCGGCGAAGGACACGTACACCTTCAAGGGCGACAAGCCGTCCCTGCCGTGGCCCAACGAGGGCCAGGGCTATATGGCGGCGACCGGGCTGGGCCCGGTGGGCTCGTTCGGCGAGCAGAAGGCCGTGCCGATCGGCAGTGTGGCCAAGGCGATGACCGCGTACATCGTGCTCAAGGACCACCCGCTGAAGAAGGGCGAGAAGGGCCCCAAGATCAAGGTCGACGCCAAGGGTGAGTCGGACGGCAGGCTGGACGCGGAGGGCGAGTCGACGCTCAACACCGTGAAGGAGGGCGACACGCTCACCGAGTACGAGGCGCTTGCCGCGATCATGATCCCCTCCGCCAACAACATCGCGCGACTGCTGGCGCGCTGGGACGCGGGTTCCGAGGAGGCGTTCGTCAAGAAGATGAACGAGACCGCCAAGGAACTCGGCATGAAGAACACCACCTACACCGACCCGTCCGGGCTCAACGCGACCACGGTCAGCTCGGCCGAGGACCAGGTGAAGCTCGGCGAGAAGCTGGTGGAGATCCCGGCGCTGATGGACATCACGAAGCTGCCGTCGTGGACCGACCCGTCGGGCAAGAACTGGCGCAACTACAACACCCTCGTGCCCTACAACGGTGCGCTCGGCATCAAGACCGGCTCCACCAGCAAGGCGGGCGGGAACCTGCTCTTCGCCGCCCACAAGATGGTCGGCGACACCGACCAGCTGATCGTCGGCGCAGTGCTGGGCCAGCACCAGCCGCCCATCATCGACACGGTCAACGCGGTCAGCAAGGAAGTGATGACGGCGACGCAGGACCTGCTGGAGAACGCCAAGGTTGTGAAGAAGGGCGACGTCGTCGGCACCGTCTCGGACGGGATGGGCGGCAGCGTCCCGGTCGTCGCGACCAAGGACGTGTCCGCCGTCGGCTGGGCCGGACTCACCGTCCGGATAGAGCTGACCGACGACGGCAGGACGATCCCGCACGCGGCGACGGCCGGTACCCACGTCGGCACGCTCACCGTGGGCGAAGGGAGCAGCCAGGTCAAGGTGGCCGTCGCACTGCAGGACGACCTCGTGGAACCGTCGTTCGGGGCCAAGCTGACCCGGATCGGCTGACCCGGACCGGCCGCTCCTGAGGGTCCGATCCGAAACGGCTGTGCCCCGCGACGCCTTCGCGTCGCGGGGCACAGCCGTTCTCCCGGCCGCCGCAGCCCGGCACGGGCCCGCGCACGGCCGACAAGGAGTCCCGGGAGGCTCGCACCCCGTTTCGGCCCTGCCCATTTCGCAGGGCTCCTCCGGGCTTCGGCTTCGCCGCCGCAGGCGCTCGCCGCCATCACCCACAGCTGCCGGGCCCCGGGACACACTGCCCCGCCCCACCCCGACCGGAGGTCGTCCCAGTGTTACCCGCACGGGTGTTCGCCGTTGCCCCGCTGGCTCTGGTGATTCTCGCCCTGTCCGGCTGCTCTTCCCTCTGGGGCTGCACCGACACGACGGCGGAGCGCGGTGAGGCCGGTGTCAGGGTGCAGGTCGTGGACACGGACGGGCAGCCTCTCGGCGTCACCGCCGCAGTCGTCGACTGGAGCCTTGAGCCCCACCTGCAGGTGCCCTCCGAAGGCGACCGGGTCCACTTCCGCTTCCGCTTCGACGGCGCCGAAGAATATTCCGACCCCGCGGTGGACGCCTGCGCGGTCGACAAGGAGCGTGTGGCGTTGGGGTGTCGGACGGTTCATTCGTCCGGGGCGTGGTCCGAACCGGACGGCGCCCTCACGGGCGACGAATGGCTCGTCGTCGAGCACCCCGAGCAGGTTGCCGGAGTGCTGTTGATCCCCAATGACCGGTCCTACGACCCACGAACCTGCGAGACGGACATCAAGGACGGTGGCGGGACGCATCCTCCGGAACCGGCCGGCACGGGGGACCAGCTGTAGGAAGGCCGAGGCGGTCGAGCACGAAGTGCACGACCGGCCGCCGGGAGCAGTCGACGCCGCGGCTCACCCCGCCCGCGCCCGGCGACGGCCGCATCCACGAGTTCCGGCGTGAACACCTTGGTCAAGATCCCTGGGCTTCGCAGCCCCCGGGACCGACCGCCCCGGGACTCACCGCCCCAGGGCTCACGCCCCCCGACGGGCACCGGTCACGGGCACTCCGGGGTCACGCCGTCCGACGGGCCGCCGTACGCGGAGCCGAGCCGGACCTCGCCCGCCTTCTTCACGGTCAGCCGGGTGAACTCGCCGTCCTCGGCCAGGCAGCCGCTGTCCGCCCACAGCCACGGCGAGTACGCCACCCGCACGGTCACCGAGCCGGGCTTCGGCATGTTCACCACGAGGCTGGCGCCGTCGGAGTCCACCACCGAGCCGGGCCGGCTCACCAGCGGGGTCGCGTCCTTCACCCGGTAGATCTTCCAGTTGTCGTCCTCCCACACGCGTTCCAGGTAGTCGGGCTCGCTCGACACCAGCTCGTGCTCCAGCTCCGCGGGGCCGTCCGGCCGGCCGTTGACGACCACGACGAAGCCCACGGCCCACTGGGAGAGCCAGGCGCGGTAGGAGGAGGGGGAGAAGGTGCCCGCGGGCACGCTGGTCCCGCCGTGTCCCTCGTAGAACAGCCGCCCGCGCTCGACGTCGGCCTGCCGGTTCCAGCCGCGGGCCATGTTCACGTAGGGGGCGAGGACGGCCGCCTCCCGGTGGTCGCGGGCCGGGACCACCTCGACCCGGGTGCGTTCGCTGCCCAGCTTGCGGAGCTCGGTGACGACGCCCTCGGTCTTGACGGCGTAGTCGGGCACCTTCGTGTTGGTGACGATGTCGGCGATCGTCTTGCCGGACAGCCAGAGCAGGGAGAGGACCAGGGCGACGGCGCAGCCCACCCGTTGGCGCCGGGGCGTGAACCAGGTGAACGACAGCCGGTCCGGGGGCGCGTCCGCCTCGCCCCGCTCGCGGCCGTTGACCAGGACGGCGAGCAGCGTCACGGGGGCCGCCAGCTCGGTGAGCCGCTCGACGTTTGTCCCGATCGGTGAGGCGATCAGGTAGCAGAGCACCACGCCGAGCGCGTACACCGCCGCCCCGAACCGCACCACCCGCCAGTCGCGCGGCGCCGTCAGCACGATCACCGCGCACAGGATCACCGGCGGCCAGATCCGGTTGAACGCCATGGGCTGCTCGCCCTCGAACGGGAACAGCAGGGTGGTCAGCGCGACGACGACGACCGGCGGCACGACGAGCGAGGCGGCCTTCCCCCACTCGCGGCACAGCAGGTGGGCCGCGCCGACCACGAGGAGGAACAGCCCGGAGACGGGGCTCCCCATGGTGGAGAGCGCCGCGCAGACGACCGCGACCACGAGGCGCCGTCCGCTGACGACCGCGAGCACGGCACCCAGCGCGAAGGCCGTGCCCAGCATGAACGTCGACCGCCCCGACACCACCTGGCACCACAGCGAGAACGCCACCACGAGCGAGGGCCACAGGGGTTTGCGCAGCCCGCTGCGCTCGACGAGCGTGGCGGCCAGCCAGGACGACGAGAGCCCGGACAGCAGGGTCACGGGCACCACACCGAGAACCGCCATCACATAGGGCGAGATCACGCTGTAGTTCACGGTGTGCAGTCCGCCGTACCAGAAGAGGTTGTAGGCGGAGCCGGGGTACATCTTCGCGAACTCGGCCCAGGCCTCCTGGGCCGCGAGGTCGCCGCCGCCGGTCGCGAGGGCCGCCCACCAGACGCCGTAGAGCGGCAGGACGCAGAGGGTGACCAGGAGCGGCATGGGAAGCCGCCCGAGCCGCCCCCGGCGCGCGTTCGCGGGGTCGTGTGCGCGTCGCGGGAAGGGGCGACGTGGGGACAGCTCGGCAGAGGTCACTGCGGCGTTCCGTTCCGGTCAGGTGGACGAGTTCTGTGGGGTAGACGCTAACGGCTGGGTTCCGGTGGCCGGCAGGGACTGTGAAGTCCGCGACGGCCCCCGCCCGGCCGCGGCCCCTCCGGGAGCCGTCCGGGAGTCGTCCGGGAGTCGTCCGGGAGCCGTTCCCGCCGGGCCACGACGGTTCGGCGGAGGCCGAAGCGTCCCGGGCCTAGCGTCGGGCCATGACCGGAACGAAGCACGCCCCCGACGTACCCGACACCTCCGACGAGGCCCTGAAGACGGACGTTCCCGACACGCCGGATGTCGCTGATGCCCCTGATGCGCTCGACGCACCGGATGTCCCTGATGCCTCTGATGCATTCGACGCACCGGACGCCCCCGACGAGGTCCCGGTGACGGACGGCCGCGATCCCGCGCAGGTCGTGACGGGCATGGTCGACCACGTCCTGGCCCTCGCCGCGACCTGGACCGCGTGGGACGGCCGCCCCCTCCCCGCCGGTGACAGGCTCTACACCCCGCACAAGGCGATCCGCCGCGTCGCCGACCACATGATCGACCACCTCGCGGAGATGGAGGCCCGGCTCGCCGGCGAGGAGACGCTGCCCGACCACTGGCACGCCTCGGCGATCACCACTGCGGCCGACCTCGCGCCGTTCACCGGGGCCGACCTCGACGAGGCGCGCAGCCGGCTCACCCGGCTGGCCAGGATCTGGGCGAACCGCCTGGACGTCCTGACGCCCGGCCTGCTCGACCGGTCGCCCGGAACGGGATGGACCTTCCGCCAACTCGCCTTCCACGTGGCGGAGTCGGCCTACTACGCGGACTGCGTGGGCGCGCTGCCGGCGGGCGGCACGTCCGGCCCCGCGCCCGACCGGACGACGGAGCGGTGACGTCCGCGGCGAGTGAACGGACCGGTACGGGGAGGGCACGGAAGGGCACGGGACGGCGTCCTGCACCCTTGACCGGTGAAGAAGAACACGACCGGCGGCCCGGACACCGCCGCACCGCTGGTGTCCGCGGTACGGGCCGGGGACGCCGAGGCCGTGGCGGACCTGCTGTGGGCGGGCGCCGACCCCGACGCCCGCGACGGGAACGGGACCCCCGCGCTGTGCCTGGCGATCGAGGCGTACGCCGATGACGTCGTCCGCCTGCTCGCCGAGCACGGCGCCGACCCCGTACGGACCGGGCCGGGCGGGGTGTCCCCGCTGCGCGGGGCCGTCGACTCGGGCTCGCCCGCGGTGGTCGAGGCCCTCCTGCACGACACCGCCCACTGGCGCCGCCACCGCGAGGCCGAACTGCTGGAGGCACGGGACCTCGCCGGGCACTGGTACGGGACGGGCGTCGAGGCGGAACTGCGACGCCGTACGGGCGCGCGGGGCGCCGCCACCCGTACCCGGGTCGAGGACGACGAGTTCGATGAGGCCGACGAGTACGCCCTGGGCGGGGCGACCGCGCGCGACGGGCACGCGGCGATCCTGACGCGCCTGGAGGCGGTGCTCGGGATCCGGACTCCCTTCGGGGAACTGCTGGACCGGGCGATGGCCCACCCCGACCGGCAGCACGTCGTCTGGACGGGCTCCACCCTGCTGCTGTCCCACCGCCGCGACCAGGAGACCTGGGACGCCGCGGTGGCCCTGTGCACCGACCCGGACCCGGTGCACCGACTGTTCGGCGCCGAGGTGCTGCGGCTGACCCACCTGTTCGACGACAGCGACGAGGACCGGTTCGCCGGCCCCGCGCTGGAACTCTTCCTCGACCGGTCGGCCCGGGAACGGGACGGCGCCGTGCTCGCCGAGGTGCTGACCGGCCTCGCCGAACACGCCGACCCGCGCGGTGACGCGGCCCTGCTGCCGCACGCGGCACACCCCGACCGCCGCGTGCGGCACGCCGTGGCCTTCGGCTTCGACAGATGGGCCCCGGTCTTCGCCCCCGCCGTCCGCAAGACACTGCTGGACCTGATGGCGGACCCGGACGCGGACGTACGACAGGGCGCGTGCCGCACGGTGGCCGACGGCAGGGACCGCGCACCCGAACTCGCCGATGCCATGGCCGCCCTGCTGGACGACGAGAGCCGCCCGGTCCGGGTCGCCGCCGTCCACGGCCTCGCCCGCCACGACGACGAACGCTGCGTGGAGGGAGCGCGCCGCCTCCCGCCCGCACCGCCCGGGACCCCGTACGAGTACGACCTCGACGAGGTCCGGCGCCACGAACTGCGCCGCGACGCCTCGGTTTCCCGGCCCGAGGACCCCCTCGGTCCGTAGGCTCCCCGGCATGAGGCGGGGGAGAGCACTGATCGCTGTGGTGCCCGTCCTGCCGCTGAGCGCGTGCGGCGCGAAGTACGGCCCGCTCTTCATCGGGGGGCGATGACTCCAGGCCAATGTCTCCAGGCCGATGACTCCAGGCCGGTGATCGGCCGGCGCGAGTGCCCGGGAGCTGAGCACGACGGGATGTACGAGGGCCGTGACGACGAGGATTTCGGCTGCTTCGCGGACCGAGCCCGGCTCCGGCCGCCCGGTGCCGTCCCGGCCCGAACGGCACGAACGCCCCGTCAGTTCACCAGCAGGGCGCTGTCCCAGGACGTCGCCGGGGGGTTGCCCGTGGCGTAGGTGTGGAGGGCGAGGGCGATGCCCGCGGCCCCTTCCAGGAAGCCGGGGCGGTCCAGGGCGCGTGGTGCGAGGACGTGGCGGTAGCGGAAACCGAACGGGGCCCCGGGGTCGAACCCGTCCATCACCCGGGCCGCCAGCCCGTCGGCGACGGTGCGGTACTCCGGGTCGGCGCTGTCGTGCGCCATGCGCAGCACGATCTGGAGCAGACCCGCCCAGCCGTGGCACAGCGCGGAGTCGATGACCAGCTCGTCGCTCGCCGAGGCCAGCGCGCCGCGCAGGGCGGCGTGCGCGTCGGCGCGCCAGTCCGCGCGGTCGAGGGCGGCGCCGGCCAGGTACACGGCACGTGCCGCGCCGGCGGCGCCGTAGCACCACGAGTCCCGTCCGCGCTCCGGCGGTTCCCCGCTCCCGACGTGTGCCGCCGTGACCAGGTGCGGCCAGCGCGGGCCGGCCCCGTCGGTCGTGCGCCAGCGGGACAGCAGCGCCATGATCCGCTCGATGGCCTCGTCCTGGCGGTCCACCCGGAACCCCGCCCGCCAGGCGACGGAGAGGAGCGCGAGCGGTCCGCAGACACCGTGTGCGAGACCGAAGTTGGCGTGTTCGGCGAGCCCGTGCTCCAGGCCGTCGGTGATCCACCACGCGGGCAGCCGGACGCCGTCGCGCGTGATGTCGTCCGCGGTCGCCACGGCCACCAGCGACTCCAGTACGTCGGTCAGCGCGAGCCCCGCCGCGTGCCGCGCGTCCGGTTCGGCCGCCGACTCGTACCGGGCCAGCAGGTAGCGGCCGATGCCGGTGGTGCCGCCGAGGACGTCGTAGCGGTCCCACGCGCCGATCGGCTCCCCGGCGCGCACCCGTTCCCGGTCGGCCCGTGCGCGCCCGCGGACCCGGTCGACGACGTGCCGGTCGAGGCCGGCCAGCATCGTGGCGTAGCCGCCGAACGCGGTGGCCCCGGTGTGCCCGGCGAACGCGAGCGCCACCATGCCGCCGAACAGCGACTGCGGCAGCAGCCGGATGCCGCTGTTGAGCGCCGCGGACAGATGCGCGTGCGCCCGGCCGCGCAGCTCCGGCGCCCCCGCGGCCAGTTCCGTGAACAGCAGCCCGACCCCGGGGTGGCCGTCGGAGAGCAGCAGCGGGTCCCACACCGGCTGCGGGTCGCCCGGATAACGCATCAGGTTGTCCGGCGCGCCCGCGATGCCGGCCACCCGGCCGGGCTCCGCCAGCCGGTCGGCGATCTCGGCGACGATCCCGGCGGCCGCCTCCCCGAGGGCGGGCGCCCGGTCAGTCGGTGTCGGTGCCGGATTCGGTGTCGGTGTTGGCGTCGGATTCGGTGTCGGCTCCGGCTTCGGTGTCGGTGTCGATGCGGGTGACGGCACGGAAACTCTCCAACTCCTGCAACAGGCAACGGACTTCCTCGCGCCGGGACACGGGCAGGTCGCCCACGCGCACCACTTCACCGGCGTCGAGCCGGCCGAGGACCGCGAGGGCCTCGGCACCGGCCGTACCGGACGAGACGTTGCCGTTCGCGGCGAACCTGCGGGCACCGGGGCCGGGCGCGGCCAGCAGGGGAGCGCACGCGCGTACGGGGGTGTCGTCGTCGAGCGGGAGAGGACCGGCGGGCGGCCGGGTCGGCCAGAACCCGCCCGCCGTCCTGACCCGCAGGGCCAGTGCGGTGGCCCGGTCGGCGAACCGGTCCTCGTCCAGCAGCTCCGCGAACGCGTCCACCGCGTCGGCGAGCGCGGTGGGCAACGCGTCGGCCAGCCGTCCGTCCGGACCGGCGTCCGGGGTGAACAGCGGGGCCGACGCCACCGGTTCGGTGCCCCGGAACAGGTCCTTGATCTCGTAGTACGGCCGGTGCTCGCGGCGGGGAATGCCCACGTTGACGCTGGTCGCCGGTGCGCCGCCGGTGCTCTCCCCGACGTGGTAGTACCGCGCCGGCCAGTAGAGCAGATCCCCCGGCCCGACCTCGGCGACGAACGAGGACGCCAGGTACGGCTGGTAGTCGAGGACCGTGTGCACCGGATCGGACCACGGGCGTTCGGCCCAGAACCGCATCCGCTTGGTGCCCCGCACGCAGAACATGAAGGTGGCGAAGCGGTCCTGGTGCACGCCGACCGGGCTGTGCTCGTAGGAGCCGTGGAACAGCGTGGAGCCCGCGGTGTGCGTGGGCTGGCCGACCCGCTCCCACAGACCGGCCCAGAACCGCTGCGCGCGCGCCCACAAGGGGTGGGAGAACGAGTGGAACCGGTGCACCACGAGGGCGTAGCGCTGCCGGTCCAGCCGGTCGGCCATGCGCCGCTCGTAGCCGTCGAACGAACCGTCCGACAGCTCCGGCATGAGGTCGTACGGCTGCGTCTGCTGCCGCCGCTCCACGAGGAACTGCACGTTCCCCGGCACGGCGAGCGGGTGCGGCGGCCGGCTGCCGAGCACAGCGGTCCCGAACACCTCCGCCTCGGCGAACGGCGCGTCGCCGACACCCCTGTACAGCACGGGTTCCCGGTCCCAGAACCGGTCGACGAAGACGTCCCAGTCGAAGGACGTCTCGACGGTCACCGCCGACGCGGCCGTATCGGTTGTCCCGGCGGACCTGGCCGCTCCGGCGGTCCTGGTCACCCCGGCCATGTCGATCGGGCCGGTCGTTTCTGCCATGTCGGTCGGTTCGGTCGGTTCGGTCGTGCCGGTCGTGCCGGTCGGTTCGGTCGGTTCGGTCATCGTGAAGGCACCTCGACCACGTCGATGCCGCGCAGCCGGTACAGCTTGTCCAGCAGCGCGAGCACATTCCTGTCGTTCGTGTCGCCGTCGCCGAGGGCCCGGCACACGTCGGCGACGCCGGTCTCCCCGCCGTCGCTCAGGGCGGCGAACACGCGGTCGCCCGCGGCCGTCGGCAGGGTGAAGACGTTCCCGTTGACCGCCCACACCTCACGTCCCGGCCCGTCGGGCATCCGGACGATCTCGCCCGACCGGCGGATCCGGGTCCGCGGGGTCATCGGGACGCCCTCGCGCGGGACCGGGATCGGTTCGAGACCGGCCGCGGAACGCAGCGCCGCCCAGCGGACCCGCAGCATCCTGCGCAACCGCTCGCCGTCCACGGTCGTGCGCAACTCCTCGCCCAGCGCGTTCAGCCGGGGCAGCACCCCGTCCCGGTCGTCGATCCGGGACCCGGGGCCGAACGGGAAGTACGGCACGGTCCCGTCGTTGTCCTGACGGCCGTGCACCAGCTCGGCGAGCAGGTCCCGCAGGGCGGTGAACGGCAGCCGCCGGTCGACCGGGACCCGCAGGCGCAGCGCCACGCACCCCTCGCGGCAGATGTCGACGTGCCGCCGGTCGCCCGGCCAGTACAGCAGCTCCCCGGCACCGGCGCTCAAGGTGCGCACGCCGTCCGGGGCCCGGTCCGGGTCGGCGATCGCGGCCGGCGGGGGACCGTCGCGCTCGTCCCACAGCCGTACGTCCATCCGCCCGCGCAGCACCCAGGTCAGCGCCGCGTGCGTCGGCGCCCCGGTCGCGCCGGCGTGCCGGGTGAACCGGTCGCCGATCAGGATCTCGGTCTCCACCGGGAGGTTCGGCCAGCCGACCACCCGCCACAGTCCGCGGATCGTGTCGCGCACCGCGGACCACGGCGCGAAGTCCAGGAGCAATGGCTGATGCACCGTCAACAGATATCCCCGTCCGGACACTTCGGAGTCCAGCCGGTGGAGGTAGTCGTCCAGGGTCCGGTCGGTGGTGTCCGGCAGCAGCGTGCCGGGCGCGCGCAGCCGGCCGTCGCCCACCAGCAGCCGGACGTCGGGCATCACCCAGAACCGGGTGCCGGCGCGGAACGGGGCGCACGACTGGACGGTCAGTGCGTGGACCGGGCCGAGGCCCACCGGTGGCCGGGCATCCAGCCGGGCGGGTTCCCGGTCCCAGTACCGCTTCCCGAACAGCGCCCAGTCGACGTCGCCGGGTGCCTGCCGGAGTTCCTGGGCGGGCGTGGTCATGATGTTTCCCTCCCGGTCAGGGGGAACCGCTGCCGGATCCGTTCCGCGTATTCCGCCAGGGGCTCCATGCCCATCGAGGCGCGTCGGCGGTCCACGTCGTCCGGTTCCCCGATCCGGTACGGCACCAGCTCCCCGTTCACCGGCTCGAACTTCGTGCCGTACACCTGGGGGAGCCCGTCGGCGATGCACAACTCGTCGGTCAGGGAGGCGACCTCGCGCCACGGCAGGTCACCGCCCGCCGCCGCCCGCCGCATCAGCTCCAGGCAGTGCCGCCGGAAGTCCAGATGATCCCGCGCGTGCTGCACGAGGCGACTCGCGGCGCCGGCCGCCGCGGCACCGACCAACGTGCGCCCCGGCCATCCGTGGTCGGCCACGACCCCGGACAGCCAGTCGATGCCGGCGTCGGTCAGGGTCCGCAGGCGTTGCTCGGCGTCGTCGTCGACCATGCCGCCCTCGGCCCACGGCATCCGGAGGGCGCCGTCGAGCCGGTCGAGGCGCAGCAGCCGCCGCCGGATCTCCCCGGCGGGCGACGGCTCGGCCGAGACCTCCGGCGCGTCCACCGCGTCGATGCGCAGCCGTACCCTCTCCCGGTCCCAGATGTAGGTGACCCGCCTGCCCACCTCCGGCCAGTCGAAGCCGACCTGGCCCTCGGTGGGGCTCTGCAGGTGCAGCCGGACGCCCAGCGACTCGTCCGTGACGACGTGCTCGGGCACGTCGTCGAACACGTTCTCCGCCGCATCGCGAAGCGCCACCCCGAGACCGGCGAGGTCGAGGTTGGCGCCCTCCAGCAGCGACGGCAGCGGGGGCCAGCCGCCCTCGGGCTCCGGCCGGGCCGCGACCCGGGCCGTTTCGAACGGCGGCGGCCCGCCCCTGTTCGTTCCGAACGGCGGCGGCTCGACCAGGGGCGTTTCGAACGGCGACGGCTCGACCGGGGCCGCTCCGAGCGGTAGCGGCTCGACCGGGGCCGTTCCGAATGACAGTGGCCCGCCCCGGTTCGTTTCGAACGGCAGTGGCGGCGGTTCGACCCGCAGCACCGGACCGCCCTCCAGGGAGCGGACGAAGTACGGCACGTCCATGCGCCGGAGCTGGTCGAGTTCCGCCCGGTCGAAGCGGACGTCCGGCTCGGCGGGGACCGGCGCGGCGCCGCCGCCGGACAGCCAGCGCGGCACCAGCGCGTCGAAGTACTGGAACGTGGGCCGGCGCAGCACCCGGACGTAGTGGCCGGCGGTGGCGGTCGACAGGAACCGCCGGATTGCCGGCCGCTGCCGGCACATCAGGGTCCAGGCGTCGAACATGCCGCGCAGCATCGCCGGGAGGTGGGGGCCGTACCCGGCCCGCCCGTCGGTGTCCGCGACGACGTTCCGCGTCTCGTCCCGGGCGAAGGGCCGGCGGCGGCGGTACAGGCGCAGCGCCCCCGTCGGCTCCGCGTGCCAGCACACCGGCGGGCCCTCGGCGGAGCACCACCGCGGGGTGTTCTCCAGACCGACGTGGTGCTGGTCGACCTCGGCGGTCGGGTCGTGCAGCAGTCCCGTGTCGTAGAGCCGGGGAATCCGGGCGAAGCAGATCTCCAGGTCGATCGGGTACAGCAGCGGTTCGCGCTCGCCGGGCCTGCTCCCGGTCACGATGTTGCCACCGATCATGTCGGTGATCCCGAAGCCGAACATCGCGGCGGTCAGCGAGCCGGCCCGGTGCCAGAAGCGCGCCGCCTCCGGCCGGGTCAGCCGGGTGCCGGTCAGCGACCACGGCCCGGACGTGCGGATCGGTCCCCACTGCGCGGGCGGCTCGATCCACTCCTGCCACAAGTACCCCGGTTCGGCGCCGGGCCAGCAGGAGAGCACCGGCAGCCGGACCTCACCGGACGCCGCGGGCGCGTCGTTGAGGAGTCCGAACAGGGAAGCGGGCGGGCCGGCCGTGCCGCACGCGGTGAACAGCAGCTCGCCGGACGCGGGGCGCGGCTTGTACGCGATCCGGCCGCCACCGGCGCAGTCGAGGCGCAGCACCCGCTGGCGGCCGTTGTGGGTCTCCTCGCCGTGGGTCCACAACCCGACGACCGGTCCCCGATGGGCCGGGTCGTCGGACCAGCAGGTATTCATGTCCCGCAGCAATCGGTCGAGAAAGAGCGTCAGGAATTCTTCGCAGCGCGCCGCCCATTCCGCCACCCGGTCGCGGGCGTAATGCGCACGCCCGGTCGCGCACGCCACGAAAGCCTCGGAAACGACCGGCCCGAAGATTTCGGCGTTGGTGATTTCGAGGATCCCGGTGGCGACGACCTGCGAATAGCGCTGCGCGGCGGAAGCGCACCATTCGTCCAGCCGGTCCAACAATGCGAGCAGCGGCGCGAACCGCCCGTCCCGGAGGGCGTGCGCGAGCATCCGCGCGTCCGCCGGGCCGCCGAGCAGCCGGTCGACGACGACCGTTCCCTCCGGCCCGTCCGTGACGACCGGCGGGAAGAGCCCGCCCGCGGTGCCCTTGCGGACGGCGGCGATCAACCTCCCTGCCACCGGCGGGAGTTCTGCGGGATCGTCCTGACCGGTGCTGCTGTCCGGGGCGTGCATCTCCCAGAGCGGATCGATGTCCGCCGGTGCGTCCGACAAGGTCGCCCTCTCGACTCGTTGCCGCGGGCCGCGAGGCCGTGGGCCGCGAGGCCGTGGGGGGTGGCGCCGCCGTCAGCGGCCCCACCCGGCGGGCATCAACAGCAGTAGACGCTCGCGCACGAACCACAGGCGGTACCGCTGCCCGAATTCGTCGGCGACGCAAGGGGCGGAATTTCCTGCTCCAGATCACCGATCACCAGGTCGAACACCTCATCGGCGCTCTGGTCCGCCTCGACCTGTCCCTTTTCCGCGACAGCCTGCATGAACACACTCCTCCCGCGCTGAGTTATGAATTCGCGGCCAGCATGACGGGGGCGGAATGTCCATGTCAAGAGGGCCTTGTCTGCCATGTCCATATGGGATCCGGTCGAATTCCGGTGATCTTCGGCCGGTGCCGTTCGGCTCGCCCACACCGGGCCTGTCGGCACACACCAGATCTCCGGGAGGCAGCCATGGCCCGCATCACGTCGTACGTACGTCACCGGCTGGGCAGGATGCGCGGCACGTACCTCTACCCGTACCCGAACTGAACACGCCGTACCTGAACTGAACATGCTGTACCCGAACCGGGCACGCCGTACCTGAGCTGAGCACGCCGCACTTGAACCGGGCACGCTCCGGCCGCGCGCCGCGGCCGTGCACGGACGAAGGAACATCCGGGGCCGTGCACGGACGAAGGAACTCCGGGGCCGTGCCCGCGGGGCGCGGCCCCGGAGCGCCGACCGGAAGAACTCCTGGGAGAGCGCGAAGGGACGTGATGACGGTCGTCGACCCGGCTGACGAGCGGCTGGACCGGCCCATGCCGTGGGCCACCGGTACGTCCGGCGCGACATGGCGGCCGTCGGACGCCCACGCGTACGAGCGGGACCCCGTCGGGTTCCTGTCGGCGGCGGTCGACCGGTGCGGCGACACGTTCCGGTTCGGGCGGAACGCGGTCTTCGTCGCCGACCCGGACGAGGTGCACACGGTTCTCACCGGGACGGGGCGCACGTTCCGCACCGGACGCGACTTCCTCGACGGTTTCCGCAGCAACCCCGACGAGATCACCGCACTGTGGCTGCGGGGACGGCGGGCCGGCCGGGCCGGGCTCGCGGCACGCGCGGCCTCGGCCGGGGCGCACCGCATGCGCGAGCGGATCCGCACCGACCTGGCCGCCCTCGCCGGGCGTCCGCTGGACGTGGCCGACCACGCCCCCGGACTGTGTTCGCGCGCGGCGCTCGCCCACTGCCTCGCCACGGTCCCCGACGAGCTGCCCGCCCGCCTCGCGACGGCCGCCGAACGGCTCACCGGCGTCCTGGACGTGACGCTGCCGCTCCCCGTCTGGGTTCCGGGCTCGGCGGCCCGCCGTGCCCGTGCGTCCGTACGCGCCCTGGCGGGCGTGCTGACCGAGGTCGTCGAAGAACGCGGACGAAGGCCCGGACCCGGCGGCACGGAACCCGGACCCGGCGGTGCGGAGCCCGGACCTGATGGCACGGATCCCGGGCCCGGCGGCGGGGCCGGGCCCGACGACCCCGACCTGCTGGACGCACTCCTGACGGACGCCGACGCCACCGCCCAGGAGGCGCGGGCCGCCCTGCAGATGATTCTCACCGGCACCCATGTGGTCCCCGGCGCCGCGCTCACCTGGCTGATGGCCGAACTCGCCACCCGGAAGGGGCTGTCGGAGTCCATCCGCGCGGAGGTCGCCGCGCACGGGACGACCGGCGACCTGCCGTACACCACCGCCGTGGTCAAGGAATCCCTCCGGCTGCACCCACCGGTCTGGCTGATGACCCGGGACGTCGCCCTCCCCACCAAAATCGCCGGACACCCCATCGGCCCCGGCGACCAGCTGGTGTTCAGCCCGTACCTCCTCCAGCGCGACCCCCGCCGGTGGGACGCCCCCGACCGCTTCCGCCCCGAGCGCTGGCTGAACGAACCACACCCCCGCCGCACCCGCCACGCCTACATCCCCTTCAGCGGCGGCACCCGGATCTGCGCCGGCTACCGCCTGGGCCTCCTCCAACTCACCCTCACCGCGGCACTGCTGGCCACCGAGTACACCGTCGAGCCCGTGGGCGACATCGACCTGACCCCCACCTACAAGAGCGTCCTCACCCCGACGACCCTGCGGATGCGCTGGGACCCGACCCCGACCCGATGACCGACCCGGCCGACGGGGCCGGGCCTGCCGACGGGACGGACGGGGCCGACCGGGCCGGGCCTGCCGACCGGTCAGGGGACGGAGGGGGCGGGCCGGGGCGCCTGCCCTTGGCCTGTCGCGACCACGGCGCGCCACCGTTCACCCGGCGGGCGGTCGGCAGCGCCCGGCACGATGCCTCATGCCGGCAGTGGCTCTATTCCACTTCGATGCCGTACTCCTGGACCAGTTCCTCCAAGCCGCCCCGGTATCCCTTGCCTCCGCCGACGAACTCCCAGTCGTCGTTCGCCCGGCGACGGAAGGACCCCAGCACGAGGGCGGTTTCGCCGGGGCGGCCGTCGGAGACCTCCAACTGGTCGAGCGGGGTTCTCCCGGCGTCCAGCAGCCGGATACCGGCGTCGGTGAAGCCGGACAGGTCGGCCGCGGGATTGGCGACAGGATCGATTGCGGCGATGACGACGAGACGGTCGGCGTGCGTCGGCAACGCGTCGAAGGAGACCTGGACTGCGGCTTTGTCCGGCGCGACGGGGACGAGCGTGCGGACCGTGCCGTCGGGTGTTCGGGGGTTGTTGAAGAAGACGAAGTGGTCGTCGTCCAGAACGCGGTTGCCGCGACAGACGAGCGCGCACACGTCCAGGGCGACGTTGCCCGACCAGTACATGCCCAACACGTTGTGGTCGTCCGTGCCGGTCCCGCCGTCCGGCGCCGTCCGCTGGGCGGGAACCGGACGTTCGCCGCCGCTGCCCAGCCGCCCGCGCAGCCCGTGGCGGTGCAGCAGGTCGACCAACTCGGAGCCCGTCACCAGTTCCAAGGGCTTGCCGTTGGCGAAGGTGTACGAGCCGGGGCCGAATCCGGACGTCGTGACCAGGACGCCTTTGTTGGCACCGGCGTCCTGGACGGTGCCGTACAGGTCGCGGACGGCTGTCGGGGGCACGGTGTTGCGGTAGCGCTTGACCTGCACGACGATCTTGCCGCCGCGAATCGGGGTCGGGTCCAGCGCATCGATGTCCACGCCGCCGTCACCCGAGCGCTGTGTGGTCACGGCCTGCATGCCCATGGCCCGGAACAGATCGGCGACCAGTGCCTCGAAGGCGATGGGGTCCATCCCGTACAGATCCGGCTCTTCGTCGCCCCCGTGGGTGACGACACCGTTGCCGACGTCTTCGGGTACCCGGTCGGGCCGCACGGACGCGTACTGATCGGGTCGCGACGACAGCTGCCCCCGGAGTCCGTCCACCAGGCAGTTGACGGCGTTCACCTGTTCCAGATGCAGTTCGGCGAAAGTCGACCGCGGAGCCATGACGGTGCCGAGGAACATGGGTGCCCGCCTGCCGGTCGTCGGGTCGTGATCGTCCACGAACCCGTTCAACGCGACCGATTCCAGCGCACCGAACTCGTCGGCCGCGAAAAGATCGCGCAGGACCAGCAGGAGACACTGCGCGAGTACGTCCCGGTACAGGGCGCGACGCTGCGTGACCGGCCGGGGGGACTCCTTCTCCTGATCTGCGTTGATCATGTAGCGCACCGACTTCGCCTCCGGGACGACGTCGTACCTGGGCAGCTCCCAGTTCAGTACCAACTGGCGCGCGCCGGAGTCGTACGCCGCGGACACCTGACGGGGCAGGTCCTCGGGCCAACCGGCCGAGGAGTAGAGGGCGGCGGAGAAGTACTCCACCACGGCCTCGGGATCACCGTTGCGAAGCCCCGTCGTCATCTCCGCGATGCCGGCGTTGTGCCGACGGATCTCACTCAGCCGGGCATCGGCCCACTGCTGGTACTGCGACTGGTAGGCGGCCAACTGGTGCAGGCGCTGCGCTTCCGCCGCCTGCGCGGCCTGCCAGTCGCGCTCGAACCTGGACCGGGCCTCCGCCTGCGCCTGGGCCCGCCGCGCCGCGGACCAACCGCCTTGCGGCTGGTACTGGTTCGGGTCCGGCATGCGGATGGGGTGTGCGAGCTGTCCCGGGGAGAACGCCTCGACCTGCTCTGCCCGGGTCAGCGCGCCGACGCCGAAGGCCGGAGCCCGGCACCCCGCCGCCAACAGACCCTGCAAGGACTCGACCCGTGCGTCGAGCTCCTCCGTGCGCCGCCTGGCCTCCGCCTCGCGCTGCTCCCGGTACGCCGCTTTCTGCTCCCGCTGGCTGCGCGCGAGTTCCCGCTGGTGAGCGCGCTGCTGCCTTTCCTGATCCCGCTGGTACCTGGCTTGCGCCTCACGTTGACGTTGCTGCTGGCGCTGCGCTTCGGCCCAGACAGCGACCAACCCATTGGAGCGACGGCTCATGCTCTACAGGCCCTCCCCACCAGCGACGTGGCGGGCATGCACCAAGTCCTGGTCCCGTGACCAACAGTGATGGGACGACTCTAGTGGGCGACAGGCCACCCGCCCATGCCCTTGTCATAGTTGGCCCCGCTCCAGCACTCCACCCTGACCTGCGCATACCGAGGCGAAGCGATGCCTGCCGAGTCGATGCCGGCTGCGGATGCCGGCTCGGCCACCCGGCAGACCTCGTCATCGCTTCTTGCGGAGCTTCCGCATCTTCGCTTCGGCTTCCTTCTTCTTCCGCTGCTCCACTCCGTACGCGGACCAAGGCCCCTGGTGCTTGGCGCATCGCGAGCTGCCGATGATCGCCTTGCTCCGGCAGCGGCCTCCGCTCTGCGTCGGAGCACCACACTTCGACTGAACCATCCCGCCCCCTTCTGCCCGGACACCGGAATGCTTCCAGCGCCCACCACGCCGAGGGAGGCGCAATCGTGGCGGACAGCAGCACGGACGGCACACGTCCTGAGAGGCCGGCGGTCACATCTCCGACGCGCCGACCGATCGCCCAACACCACACCGCCCGTCCGCACGGTTCGCGGCATCCGCCCCTGCGCGCGGCCCGCAGCGCGAGGCGATCAGCCGCATGGACCGCCTGCTCAAGCGCCGCCTGCCGGGCACCTGAGACGCGACTGCCGTCAAATGATGCCGTCAAAAGGCCCCGGACCATGATCGGTCCGGGGCCTTTTCGCTTGTGCCCCCGGCAGGATTCGAACCTGCGGCACCCGCTTTAGGAGTTCGATCGCGTGGCTCTCATACGGCCTCGCCGTCCTGCCGGCGTGGTGTGTGTGACCGCTCAAGGTCGCCTGCGTCCAACGTCGTCGATGTCGACCGTTGATGTCAGCCTGGGAAGCTCAGTTGTTCTCTGCCGGTTTGTCCGCTTGAGCCGTGACGGAACCAGGCAAGCGCGCTGTTGCCCGCCGAGGCGCCAGCCTGGTCCCGAGTGTTCCCCGTGGTTCCCCGCACTGAACGCTTGCCGTCCCGTCGGTCAGCTTGATCAGGCCTGGCCGAGTACCTCATCGGCGCTGCGGGGCTCCGTGCGCGGCTGCTTGTTGAGCTTGTGGCGCGCGATGGAGGATTGCCGGTAGACCTCCTTGCGGGCCCGCATGATGTTGCCCAGAGGCGCGTGCTCGGCGGTGACCCGCCAGGGCGTGAAGGACAGCGCGTCCATCTTCTCCAGGTTTTCCGGGCCGGAGATGTCCTGCTGCGGCAGTCGCAGCTTGGCCACGGTTACGGGCGGCGAGAGCTGCTCGGGCCACTCCACTGTGGTGTCCTCCACCGGCATGCGCTCCAGGTCGGTGCAGAGCTGAACCTGGATGTCGAAGGCATAGGGCCGTTCCTGGAGCTCGGCCACCAGGGCCGGTCGGAAGACCTCCGCCGCCGAGGTCGGGTCGATGTCGCGCCGGACCACGGCAGCGGCGAAGGGCGGATCGGGGGTGATGCGCACCTTGGCAATGTAGTCCCCGTGCCTGACCGCGCCCATCGTCCAGTAGCTCGACAGCAGTACGTTTGCCGGAGAGGTCTTCGACAGGCGCAGGAAGGCCAGGAACTCGTCCCACGCCCAGTTGTCCTGGTCCAGCGTTCCCTTACCGGTCACGAACTCGGTGAAGAAACGATGCGCTCCGGGTCGGCCCTGGGAGAAGTAGGCCGGCGCGTTCAGGAACAATTCCTGGATGAACAGGTAGTGCTCGACTGTGTTGCAGAAGAAGATCGGCCCGTTGATGTTGGCGTAGTCGAAGGTGCCCGTGTCCGGTTCGTCTTCCAGCAGGGTCGGGCCGGGGATGTCGAAGATCTTCAGTGCCAGTCCGGTGGCGGCGCCCAGTCGCGCGTCGGCTCCGGCGTGAGGCGAGCCGTTGGAGAAGCGGATGAGCGCATCGTGGGTTCCCGGAGTCGCGTAGATGCCCTGGGCGTACGCGGGCGGAAGCCCGTCCAGGATCTCCACTTCCCCCCGGACCAGCCCGTAGCCCTTGGCATGGGCGTCGCGGAGAGCCCGGCCGGTGCCACCGGCCTTGACCGACTCGGAGATGTAGCTCTCGGTCTTCTCGATCACCGTCTGCAGGTTGCGGTCGAAGTTCGGGTCATCGTCTTCGACATCAGGTGTGTAGCGGACGAACTGTGCTGCCATGACTGCGACCTTTCCTCGGAGACCGTGGTGGGACCTCGGGGGCAGGAATTGCCGTCAGTCCTCCAGTTCGGCAAGCCAGCGCAGGGCACGCAGACCCGGCACGAAGCAGTACTCACCGCCCCGGGTGACCACGAAGCTCGGCAGATTCTGCAGACGGCGCCGGACCGGCCTCTCCGGGATGGTGACGCTGCCGGTTCCGCCGTGATGCCCGGCCACCGGGTCCTTCTCGCCGGGATATCCGATGAAGTTGCCGTCGTTGACCCACTCGGCCTTGATGAACTCGAACTGTCGTTCCAGGTGGGCCCCCAGGAAGACTCCGACCAGGCCCCGGTCGGCGCCGTCGTCCTCCAGCACGCCCTCGGGCAGCGGCGGGCCGTAGGTGGTGCCGCGGCGGATGAGCCGGTGCATCCGCGCATCGCCGATGATGGTGGAATCTCGGGGGTTGACGCGCCGGACGTGCGCACCGGCCGGGCACCGGAGACCGCGATCATCGTTCTCCCGGTACAGGAAATTGTTGACGCGATGCGGATCGGCCGCCAGCTCCGGATCATCGTGCTCCGGCGCCAGCGTAAGCGGCGCCCCGCTGGGCCAGCGCCCGACCATCTTCGCCGCCAGGAGTGCCTCCTCCTCGGCACCGGAGCTGTTCGCGCGCAGGTACTGCCGCCAGGCCGCCACCTTGGTGTGGACCTTGCGAACGGCCGCGTAGGTCCCGTTGCGCCCCAGCACATCGGGGCTGGGCATCGGCGGCAGATTGCCGGTTTCATCGGGGTAGCCGAGGATGAACTCGCCCGCCTTGATCGGGGCTTCCTGCGGGTTCGAGCCGGGCAGTCCGACGCCCTCGATGTTCGGCTGGCTGATGCCGTCGCGGAATCCAAAGGTGGTTCGCCCGGTCGGGAGCTGATGAACATCCTGCTGCCAGATGACCTGGACACCGGGCGTGCCCTCGTAGGCGACGCGGGCCCGCTCCAGCTCCTTGTCCAGCTGCGCCGCATCGGAGGAGAGAGCGCTCAACGCGATATGAACATCGCCCGTTCCAAACGGTGCCTCCCAGTGGGCCGGGGCGCTCTCGCCCACGTCGCCGATCAGCTCCGCCCGAGCGGCCATGCCCTCACGGAACGCCTGCGGAAAGCTGTCCAGCGACTCCTGGGGCACTCCCAGGGCACTCAGCCCCTGATAGGTGAGCCCCACAGCCACCCAGGCATCCCGGCCCGGGTCCACGCTGGGCAGACCGCTCGCCGTCACCGGAAGCAGCCGCTGCAGCAGGGCGCGCCCGGCGTGGCGGTCATCGACCCGCAGGAAGACGAACTTTCCCTCGTACGGCACGGGCCGTGGACGTAGTGCCCCGCTTTGGACGTCGTTGATCTCGACGCGCACGCCGACTGCGCTGCCGCCTGCTGTCGTGTTCATGCTCGCTTGTGCCTCCATATCAGCCTTTGCACGGGCAGACCTGCAGAGGCCGACCAGCGCCCGGCGCCGTCCACCGACGCTGGGCCAGCTCTGAGGGTTGGTTGCGTCCGACTGCTAGACCGCGGCTTCCTCCAGCAGCTTCTGGAAGGCTGGCGTGCCCACCAGCTCCGCGTTGGCAGGATTGTTCAGCATTGCCCGGAATTCGGCGGTGTCCAGCACCGCCTGGAACGCGTCGTCCACGCGCTGGTCCTTGTAGATCTGCTGAACGGTCAGATCGGGATAGGCGCTCACGAAGACTCCCGCGGGCTCCTGGTGGGCGAGGAACCAGTCCTTGACCCCTGGATCTTTGATGCCGGGGAACCCTTCGCTGTGCGAGAAGACCTTGTCGAAGCGGGCCCCGACCACCGTCTTGGCGAAGTCGTCGATGTAGGTGTCCCACGAGCCGTCGAAGACGCTGGCGAACATGAACCTGGTGTCGTTGTCGAAAATGACGTGCCGTGCGTCGTGCAGCGTGCCGATCTGGCGCAGCGCCGCATGGACATTCTCGTCATTCGCCGCGTCGCCGAGCCAGGTGAGATCCTCACGCAACGCATCGGCCTCGCCCGGCTTGATCTTGGTGAAAACGGTGAACTCGTTACTGACCCCATCCGTCATGCCCGGGTGCTCAGGGTGAGCCGGCTGGGTTGCATCTGTCGCAGCCATCGCGAGGTCCTCCTGTCACAGATCGACGCGAGGGTTGCCAAGCGCCCGGACATGGGACGCCATCGCCCCCACACATCAATCCTCACTGCGGATGCACTGCCTCGCATCCCGGGCCCTGGGCATTGTGGTCACCTGGGGCGGATTCTCGGGAAGCTCCGGCACTGCGGGGTCCAGCCAGCCCGGTGCGGCAGGGCAATGCCGGGGTACTCGCGTGTCCCGAGAAACTCCCGAGGACAGATCCGGCCGAGCGCAGGAGGATGGAACTGGTGTGACGTGCCGAGTACGTCGTCGTCGCCATTCTCGGGCAGCCACTTCCGGGCGGCCGTGAAGACAGCGGCGCAGCCGATCACACAACAGCCCGGTGCGCGGCCCAGGCGCCGGGGCATCGGTTGCGCCAAGCCCTGCTCCACTGGATCGCCCCCTGATCCCCACCTGGAGGCAACCATGGGCGCAGTTCTCGGTGACGTGCTGGGTTTTGCGGCCGGCGTCGCGATCAGCCCGCTCCCGATCATCGCCATCATCCTCATACTCGCCACGCCTCGGGGACGTCTCAACGGCCCCCTCTTCACCGTCGGCTGGATCCTGGGACTCGCGGCACTGGGCGCGGTGATGTTGGCAATCGCCTCCCCCACAGGTGCCTCCGCGCACAATCATCCGGCTACGTGGGTGGGAGCCCTCAAGCTCGCTCTTGGCGTATTCCTCGTCGTCTTCGGCGCCCGGCAATGGCACCGGCGCCCAAAGGATCCCTCACAGGCCCAGCTGCCGAAGTGGATGGGTGCGATCGACCGCCTCACGCCGGTCAAGGTCTTCGGACTCGGACTGGCGCTGGCCGCGCTCAACGCCAAGAACGCCCCGCTGACCGTTGCCGCGGCCGCCTCCATTGGCTCAGCCGGGCTGCCGGTCGGGCAGCAGATCGCATCGCTGGCCATCTTCGTCCTGATCGCCACCCTCGGCCTGCTGGCCCCACTGGGAGTCTTCCTGCTCGGGGGAGAGCGAGCGAAGACCACACTCGGCAACTGGAAAGACTGGGCAGCTCAGCACAACGTCGCCGTGATGGCGGTCCTGTTCTTCGTCCTGGGGCTGAAACTGCTCGGTGACGGCATCGGCATCCTCGCCTCCTGACAGTGGCGCGGTAGAACTGTCCACAGGTCATCAAGGCCCGCGCACGCCGCGGGCGCGCATGCGGGCGAGGAGGGAACCCGCTGCGGCTGGGCGGTCATGCGAAGCAATGCGAGAACCACTGCCGCAACGGCGTGTTGCCATAACTTGGGAAGTCGCACCCATATATTGTCGGGCGAGCCGAATTTATCTTGCAAAAAGAAGTGAATAGAAGTAATCGCCTGCTGGCTTGACGGTGAATTAGTGGAGTCGGAATGATGCATGGAGAGCCGCGCGATCCGAGCCCGAACGCTAAGCGCGGCCTACCTGAAATTCACTCTGTTCTGCGAACCGAACCTTCCGCTGGGGCACCCAACTCGACGTACGCCCGGTCAAAGCCTTCGGCGACGGCTCCGACATCACCGAACAGGCCGTCGCCTCCTACGTCGCCGAGTACGCCACCAAGACCGCCGAGAACACTGGCACCCTGGACCGCCGCATCGGCGAACTCTCCGAACTCGACCGTCACCAGGTCCCCGACCACACCCGACACCTGATCGAAGCATGTAAGCACCTGGACCCGCTCTCCCCGGACCGGCGCCTGCGGGCCTGGGCCCGCATGCTCGGCTTTCGAGGCCACTTCAGGTCCAAGTCCCGCCGCTACTCGACCACCCTCGGCGAACTCCGCCAGGCCCGCGCTGACTTCCGCGCCGCCCAAGAACGCGAAGCCCTCGGCACGCCCGACTTCGAACCGGACTCCGTCCTCGTCCTGGCCGACTGGCAATACGCCGGCCACGGCCACACCCCTGGCGAATCCGCCCTCGCCGCCACCATCGTCCGCGGCCTCCAACTCAACCGCGACACCGCCCGCGAAGCCCTGCAAGACCAACTCATCATGGAAGCAGCCGCAGCACGACCACCGCCACCGCAGAGCTGCTGACCGTGCCCGAGGTCATGACGCGGCTCAAGCTCGGACGCTCCAAGGTCTACGACCTGATCCGCTCCCGCTGCCCGGTCTCGATCAAGATTCCCGTGCCCACTCGTTCGGCCAAGCTCTCCGAGTGGCTGCCGTATTGGCTGGACAACGTCATCAAGCCGCGCTGGAAGCTCAGCACGCACGACAAGTACGAGGCACACGTCCGGCTCCACCTGTCGCCGATGCTCGGTGCGAAGAGGCTCGAATCCCTGAGCGTCGCCGATGTGCGCCGTTTCCTCGTCCGACTGGAGAACCAGACCACTGCCGCGACGGCCAAAGATTCGCACCGCGTGCTGCGCTCGGCGCTCCCGCCTGCGTGCAGTGAGGAGCTGATCACGCGCAACGTGGCCAAGCTCGTCGAACCGCCCCGCGCCGACGCACGCGAGCTGCACCCCTGGACGCTGGACGAGACGCTCGACTTCCTCGCCGCGTCGCGGAAAGACCCGCTCTACGCGGCCTTCGTGCCGGCCATCGCCATGGGGCTTCGTCGGGGTGAGATCGTCGGGCTGCGCTGGTCGGATCTCGACCTGGACAACCGCGTCCTCCACGTCCGCCAGCAGACCCAGCGCCGTCGGGGTGCCCTCTACGACGACGATCCCAAGAGCCGTCCTCGTCGGGTCGTCCCGCTGCCTGCCTTCTGCATTGCACCCCTGCGCTGGCACCGGATGCGGCAAACAGCTGTTCGTGCCAAGGCGGGGGAGCAGTGGCAGGAGTCCGGCTACGTTTTCACCACCCGCACCACCCGCACCGGCCGCCAGGGCGAGCCGCGGAACGTCTACCGCTCCTTCACCCGCGTCGCCGAGTCCGTCGGCCTCCGCGTGATCCGGCTGCATGACGCCCGGCACGGCACGGCCACGCTCCTCACGGCGGCCGGAGTCGCACCGCGTGTCGTGATGGAGATCCTCGGCCACTCTCAGATCAGCACCACCATGGACGTCTACACCCACGTCGTCCAGGACACGCAGCGGGAGGCCATGAGCCACATGGACCGGCTGCTCAGGAAGAGGCGCCCCGGTCGCGCGTGACCATCCGCGTTGATGTCAGAAGTGGATGTCAAAGGCCCACCACCTCCGAAAATCCGGAAGTGATGGGCCTTTGACCTGTGTGCCCCCGGCAGGATTCGAACCTGCGACACCCGCTTTAGGAGAGCGGTGCTCTATCCCCTGAGCTACGAAGGCGGGGCTGTCGGGCGAGGTGCGGTGCCTCTGCGGTGGTGCTCGTGCAGGTGGCGGGACGTACCGATGACCGACCAGGGACAGCGTAGCGGATCCGTGCCGGGGAGGGGCTTCCGTATCGGGGTGGCCGGGTGGGGAGCTTACAAGGGAGGGGCTCGCGAGGGCAGTTGGGGGTGGGCGTACCGTTCTGAATGATCAGCAAACGCCGTTGTTCAGTACGAACGGAGGGAATTCGGCATGCCTTGCCGCGCGGGAGTTTCCGGGGTGCCGTCGATGTGGTCGCCGGTCCGTGCGTGACCGTGACCGGCGGTGAACGGCTGTGCACGTCCGGGGGAGGCGGGTGGTGCCCCCGGGGTGGCCGTTCGGTGTTCCCGGTGATGTCCCCGGTTGCTGAACCGGTTGTTCCGCTGTCTCGAAGGATCCCTCAAGGAACCCCAAGGACCCCCCATGAAACACCCCTTCGTCCCCCTGCTGGCCGCCGTCATATGTGCCGCGGCCGTCATAGGCATGATCGTTGCTGGAGGTGACCCGGGAACACCCCGGGGCTTCCACCGTCACAAGGACGGGACCCTCACGATCGATCCCCGGCACCGTCCGGACGCGCCGTCCTTCATGGGGACCGGGGTCGACGGCAGGCCGATGAGCCTCTCCGACCACGCGGGGAAGACGGTGGTGATCAACGCGTGGGCCTCCGGGTGCGGGCCCTGCCGCAAGCAGGTCTCGATGCTGGAGCGGTACCGGAAGAAGACGGAGGGGCAGGACGTCGCCGTCCTGGGGCTGAACCGGGACAGCTCCCCCAGCGTGGCCCGCGCCTTCGTCGAAGAGCACGACATGTCGTACCCCAGCCTCCTCGACCCCGCCGGGAAGCACCTCCTCACGTTGCCCAAGGGGCTGCTGAGCACGCAGGGGGTTCCCGTCACCCTCGTCATCGACCCGAGTGGCCGGATCGCTTCGACGGCCTCCGAGGCCATCGGTGAGGAGCGTCTGGCGGATCTCGTCGCCGCCGCCGCGGTGCAGGTGTCGTCGCCGTCGGTGTCCCCGTCCGGGTCACCGTCCGCCGGCTGAATCCGTCGGCCGAACTCGTCGGACGGAGAGGTCAGGGGCGGGTGATGCGGACCCGGTAGTTCCCGTCGCTGTCCTCGTCGATCACGGATATGCGTATCCCGTTGGCCCGGTCGGTGAAGGTCTCGCCGGGCCGGAAGGGGGCGTCGGACAGTTCGGTGTGCACATTGGGCAGGCGGGTGCAGCCGGTGCTGTCCTCGGTGCTGTCCGCGACGGACACCGGGCCCTGCCCGGTGTCCACGTCCGAGCTCACCTTGTAGATCAGCACGCCCGGCCGGCAGATCGCGTGGTCGTTGCCCGCCCGGGTCCGTACCTCCACCGCGTACCCGGACTCGTTGCTCAGCGGCACGAACGCCAGCTTCGTGCCGCCCCGGGGGGCCAGCGGCCGGAGCACGTGTTCGCTGGTGCCGGATTTCGCGGCGCAGTCGATCTGCGAGTTGTCCAGCCAGCCGAGCTTCCACTTGTGCCAGCCCAGCAGGTCGTTGTCGGCCCCCCAGTCCTCGGACATGATGTCCCAGTGCCCGACCGCGCCGCCGCCCTCCATCGTGTACAGGTCGGGCAGGCCGAAGACGTGGCCGTTCTCGTGCGGCAGGACGCGGTACCCGGTCTTCTCGAACGATCCCGAGCCGTCGTCCTGGCGGCTGTAGATGAAAGACGTGTTGGCGAGCGGGACCCCGTCCGCGTGCGGGGCGTCGTCGTTGCCGGAGAAGGTCACGGACAGGACGGTGTCCAGGGCGGAGGGTCCGGCGTTCGGGGTGACCAGGACGTTGACCAGGTCGTACGTGGCGAAGTCCACCTTCGGATCGGCGGCGGCGACGATGTCCTGGACGAGGTGGCGGTAACCCGGTTCGTACGGTGAGCCGCGGTCCACTCCGTACTCCGAGAACGGCAGTGGCATCCGCAGCCAGGACTTCACGGGGGTCTCGGGGACGTAGGTGAGCCGTCCGTACGAGCTGGTCCGGAACCATTGGGTGGTCTGCGGGAAGAATTCGGCGTACCGGTCCATCGCCGGTCCGGCGCCCGGTGCGTCCGGGAAGTCGATCATCAGGTTGAGGGCGCGGATCTTGCCGGTGGAGCGGGCGTAGCCCTCCGGCGTCGGTATGCCCTCCGACATCTGCACGCCCATGGTCGCGGATATCCGGCACGGGGCTATGCCTGCCGAACGGGCGGTGGCCACCGGGCCCGCGGAGGCCCGGCCGGTTATCGGGAGGGTGTTGCTGGCCGTGGCCATTGCCGCTATGACCAGGGCCGTTGCCGAACCGAGCGCGAGCGGGCGGCGATGCCTGCGTATCCGGTGGCGTGGTTTTTGCATAGAGGCGCCTCGGGGTCCGCGGCAGTCGGCCGACCCTGACTGCGCTCTGCGCATCAGCCTGTGCCGGGTGGTGTGGGGCCGCTCGTTGGGTGCGCCGTTCGGTTGGTTTCCCGATTCCTTGGGGTGACCCACATCACATTCCGGTGTGGAAATAACCGGGGAGTCCTTCCCCGTTTGCATCGGTGTCCCCGCGAAACGGGGAGACGGTCCCCGGTTACGGCGGGGGGTCGTCGAGGGGGACAGAATGAGAACGAGAACGAGGACCGGAAGAGTGAGGACAGCCGTCGTGGACACCGTCGCCCGTACCGCCGCCGGAACGGCGCAGCCCCGGACACCCCGTCCGCGGGCCGACGCGCTGCGCAACCGGGAGCGGATCGTGGCGGCCGCGCGCGAGATGCTCGTCGAGTTCGGGCCGGACGTGCCGCTCGACGAGATCGCCAGGCGCGCCGGTGTCGGCAACGCCACGCTCTACCGGAACTTCCCCGACCGGGCCGCGCTGACGCACGAGGTCGTGCTCGCCGTCACCTCCCGGACCATCGACCGTGCGGAGGAGGCGGCGGCCGAGGAGGCCGACCCCTTCGTCGCGCTCAGCCGTTTCGTGCACGCCGCGGCCGACGAACGGATCGGGGCGCTGTGCCCGATGCTGTCCGGCAGCTTCGACAAGGACCACCCCGAACTGCTCGCCGCGCGCCGGCGCCTCGAAGAGGCCGTCGAGGGGCTCGTGGCGCGCGCCATGTCCGCGGGGCGCCTGCGCACCGACATCGCCGTCGGTGACGTCATGGTCGCCCTCTCCCAGCTCACCCGGCCGCTGCCCGGCACCGGCTGCCTGAACATCGACCGGTTCACCCACCGCCATCTACAGCTGTTCCTGGACGGACTGGAGGCCCCGGCCCGGTCCGAACTGCCGGGAACGGCAGCGACCTTGGAGGATCTGCGGCGCCGGGCGTGATGTCCGCGCCGGGTC
Source organism: Streptomyces sp. sk2.1 (assembly GCF_008120935.1). Taxonomy (GTDB): domain Bacteria; phylum Actinomycetota; class Actinomycetes; order Streptomycetales; family Streptomycetaceae; genus Streptomyces. The sequence continues at coordinate 193,409 of NZ_RDBO01000045.1, read as the reverse complement.
CCGACGGGGAGCCCGGCGGCGCGTCCGCCACGCCACATCGACCATCCCTCTCCCGCTCCGTCCCTCTCCTCCTTCCTCCTTCCTCCTTTTCTCGTCATCGGTCCGGCAGCGAGCGGTAGTTGATCGCTCGGCCGGGACGGAACGGCCGGCTCGGCCGACCCGTTCGACGACCTCTTGTCCACGACTCACCGGTTCACGACTTCTCGCGCTCCGTGCGCCCTTAGGTGGATACACCCATGCCAAAAACAGCCGATCTCCGACTTCCCGACCCCAGCCGCTGGAAGGCGCTGGCGTTCATAGCCCTCGCGCAGTTGATGGTCGTGCTCGACGCCACGATCGTGAACATCGCGCTCCCGCACGCCCAGACGGACCTCGGCATCTCCGACGCCAACAAGCAGTGGGTCATCACGGCCTACGCCCTCGCCTTCGGCGGGCTGCTGCTGTTCGGCGGGCGGATCGCCGACCTCTGGGGCCGCAAGCGGACCTTCGTCGTCGGGCTGATCGGCTTCGCGCTGGCCTCCGCGCTCGGTGGCGCGGCGCAGAACCAGGCCATGCTCTTCGGCTCCCGAGCGCTCCAGGGCGTCTTCGGCGCGCTGCTCGCCCCGGCGGCCCTGTCGCTGCTCGCCGTGATGTTCACCGACGCCAAGGAGCGCGCCAAGGCGTTCGGCATCTACGGTGCGATCGCCGGTGGCGGTGGCGCCGTCGGTCTGATCCTCGGCGGCTTCCTGACCCAGGTGCTGGACTGGCGCTGGACGTTCTTCGTCAACATCCCGTTCGCCGCCGTCGCGGCCGCCGGCGCGTACTTCGTGATCCGGGAGCCGGCCGGCAGCCGCAACCGTTCGTCGCTCGACGTGCCGGGCGTCGTCCTGTCCGCGCTGGGTCTGGTCTCGCTGGTGTACGGGTTCACCCGCGCCGAGACCGCCGGCTGGTCGGACGGGCTGACCATCGGCATGTTCGTCGCGTCCGGCGTGCTGCTGCTGGCGTTCGTCGCGACCGAGGCCCGGGTCAAGTCGCCGCTGCTGCCGCTGCGCGTCGTGCTCGACCGCAACCGCGGCGGCGTCTACCTCTCGCTGGGCCTCGCCATCATCGCGATGTTCGGGCTGTTCCTCTTCCTGACGTACTACCTCCAGGTCGTGAGGGGCTACTCGCCGATCAGGACGGGATTCGCCTTCCTCCCGATGATCGCGGGCATGATCACGGGGTCCACGCAGATCGGCGCCCGGCTGATGACCCGGGTCCCGGCGCGCAAGCTCATGGGCCCCGGCTTCCTCGCCGCCGCCGTCGGCATGCTGCTGCTGACGCAGCTGGAGATCGACTCCTCCTACGTCGGCCTCATCCTGCCCGCGCAGCTCCTGCTGGGGCTGGGCATGGGCACGGCCTTCATGCCGGCCATGTCGCTCGCCACGCACGGCGTCGAGCCGCGCGACTCGGGCGTGGCCTCCGCGATGGTCAACACCTCGCAGCAGGTGGGCGGCGCGATCGGTACGGCGCTGCTGAACACCATCGCCGCGTCGGCCGCGACGGCGTACGCCGGATCCCATGCCGCGCTCGGCGCCACCGACCCGGAGCTGCTGAAGCTCCAGTCGATGGTGCACGGCTTCACCGGCGCCATCTGGTGGGCCGTCGGCATCCTGCTGGTGGCCGCCGCGATCGCGGTGACCTTCGTCAACGCCGGCCGTCCCACCGCGGCCCCGGTGTCCGGCGGTGCCGGGTCGGGTGACGCCGACGGCGCCGAGGACGAGTTCAGAATGCCGGTCGTCGCCCACTGACCGAGGGCGTCCACTGACCGGTCGTCGCCCACTGACCGGTCGTCGCCCACTGGCCGAGGGCGCCCACCGGTCGGGGGAGCGGTGGTGCGAACGCGGCCGTGCCCCGGTTTCCGGTCCCGATCTCCGATCGGGCGGGAAGCCGGGGCACGGCTGTTCCGTGCCGACGTCCCGTTCCGGTGTTTCGGTCCGTGGGCAGGCGGGGGCTCAGCGCAGCCACGGCAGGTCCGCGTCCGTGCCCTCCGGCTGGAGCCCGGAGGCGACGACCTGCATGATCTCGCCCAGCGAGTGCACCTGCTCGGGGGTGAGCCGGTCGAACATCGCCTGGCGCACGGCGCTGACATGGCCCGGGGCCGACCGGCGCAGCATCTCGTAGCCCTCGTCCGTGAGAACCGCGTTCTGGCCGCGCTTGTCCGACGGACAGTCCTCGCGGCGCACCCAGCCGCTCTTCTCCAGCCGGGCGACGGCGTGCGAGAGCCGGGAGCGGGTGATCTTGGCGTTCCGGGCCAGCTCGGTCATCCGCATGCGGCGGCGGGGGGCCTGGGAGAGCTGGACGAGCAGCCCGTAGTAGATGTGCGGCATGCCGGCGTCACGCTGCAACTGGCGGTCGAGGTGATCCTCCATGAGCGTGGTGGCGTGGAGGTACGCACGCCAGACGCGCTGCTCTTCGTCGGAGAGCCAGCGGGGCTCGCCGGGGGATGCCGTGGTCATGTACTCCACTGTACGACCTTTTCTTGAAAGTTGAACTAGATAGGGCTAAGGTCTCGGGAGTAGGAAGCTTGAACTTTAAAGAATGCTTCCTATCGAATGGACCACCAGAAGACTTACCTTGATCAGCAGCGGATGGGGAGTGCCATGACTGTCACCGCGGAGCGCATGCCCGCCCTCTACCTCTCCCACGGAGCCCCGCCGCTGGCCGACGACCCGGTCTGGCCCGGTGAGCTGGCCGCATGGTCCGCCGGGCTGCCCCGCCCCAGGGCGATTCTGATGGTCTCCGCCCACTGGGAGGAGGCCCCGCTCGCCCTCGGCGCGACGGAGACCGTCCCGCTCGTCTACGACTTCTGGGGCTTCCCCGAGCACTACTACCGGGTGCGGTACGCCGCCCCCGGCGCCCCGGAACTCGCGGAGAACGTGCGCAAGCTGCTGCGCGGCGCCGGTATGCCGATCCAGGACATCCCGGACCGGGGGCTCGACCACGGGGCGTACGTACCGCTGGTGGAGATGTTCCCGGACGCCGACGTCCCGGTGCTCCAGATCTCCATGCCGACGCTGGACCCGCAGAAGCTGATGGACATCGGGCGCAGGCTCGCGCCGCTGCGCGACGAGGGCGTCCTGATCGTGGGCAGCGGGTTCTTCACCCACAACCTGGCCGCCCTGCGGCACGCGGGCGGCGTCCCCGGCTGGTCGGTGGAGTTCGACGACTGGGGGGACCGGGCGCTCCGGGCGCAGGACGTCGACGCCCTGCTGGACTTCGAGCACAAGTCCCCGGCGGGCCGGCTGGCCCACCCGCGCACCGAGCACTTCGCGCCGCTCTTCGTGACGCTCGGCGCCTCGGAGGGCGAGCTGGACCGGGGGCGCAGCGTCATCGACGGGTTCTGGATGGGGCTCGCGAAGCGGTCGGTGCAGTTCGGCTGAGCGCCATGCCGGGACCGGCCGGGACGAGGGCGGGGCAAGGGAGGCGGGTCACAGCGCCGGCGGGTTGAGCTCGATCGAGCGGAGCGCGGCGGCCAGGGCCGTCGCGTCCCCGACGTCCAGCGCGGTGTCGGTGAACTTGATGGTGTGGTCGTCGCCGTGCGCCGCCGCCCGCGCGAACAGCTCGTCGGCGGAGGCGTCCGCCGGTTCGTACGGGGCGGCCTCGGCGGGGCCGTACGCGGCGGTGACCGCGGCGCTCGCCGCCCACGCGGCCGCCAGGCTCGGCGCCCACAGCGTGCGGGGGAGTGCGGGCAGGGCGCGCAGGACGGCATTGGGCGCGGTCGCGGCGTGCACCAGCATGATCGGTTCGCCGTGCCCGTGCGTGGCGAAGCGGTGGGTCGTGGCCCGCACCAGCTCCTCCAGCCGGGCCCGCGCCTCGTCCGGGTCGTCGGCGGACGGCCGCGGCCACACCGGGAACGCGGTGAGCTGCGCCAGCCGGTCCCGGATGCCGCCGCTCTGCTCGGGCACCGGAGGCACGGCGTCCAGCGCGGCGGCGGCGTCCGGCGCGGGCGCCAGCGGCGTCAGGGCTGGCAGCGGCTGGTGGCGGGCGGCCCAGTAGCCGAGGCCGTGGGCGAGCTCGGCGACGCGGGGTGCGGTCTCCTCGCCGACGAGCAGGGTGCGTACGGAGTGGCCGACCCGGATCACGGGGTGCGTGGCGCCCGCCGCGATGCCGGGGAGCAGCCGCGGCCACCACTCGGCGAGGACGTCCCGCCAGGGGCGCTCGGCGGTCTCGCGACCGAAGTACTCCGTCCAGTCCGCGACCCGGCGCGGGTCGCCCAGGGCCTCGCGCCAGTTCTCCGCGGTCACCCGGGACGAGGTGTCCGGCATGTCCTCCAGCTTGTGACCGTAGTGGTCCAGCCAGCGGTGGACGGTCGGCGCCTGCCCGTGCCGGACCAGTGCCTCGACGGCCATGGGGGCGTGGTTGCTCAGCCAGCCGTTCCGCTCGGGGCCCGAGGCGTGCAGGCGCTCCAGTGCCTCGTCGAGCGTTCCGGTGGTGTCGGCGGTCGCGGCGGTCGGGGCCGCGGCGGGGGCTGCGTCCGTGCTCGTGCCCGCGTCCGTGCTCGTGCTCGTCGTGTCATCCATACGGGGGGACGCTAGGCGCGGGGCCCGCCCGGCGTAACGGACCGCGGACCCACAGGGGCCGGTCAATGGGTCCTAGATCCGTGGCCCGAGATGTGGCCCGAGGCGCGGGCCAC
>NZ_RDBO01000045.1:179316-188655 GCF_008120935.1 Streptomyces sp. sk2.1 | reverse complement strand
CGCTCATGGACATCCATGGCCATTACGCGCGTGAGACCGCACTCACATCCGTCGCCCCTCTCACACCCGAACGGTGGCCGTCTTCGGGGTGGGAACGCGATCGCGGCGGCCACCGTTCGGGTGTGAGAGGGGCGACGGATGTGAGTGCGGTCTCACGCGCGTAATGGCCATGGATGTCCATGAGCGTCACCGAATCGCCCCCGATGCCCGGCCTGACCTGCGCTTCTGCCCGGCTTTTCGACCCTCGCACGCCCTTGTGGCGGCACAGGGTACTGCATGATCACGAAAATGAGTGCCATGCGTGGGAATTCTGTCCGGATTCCAGTCGTTGTTTCCATCGGATGCAGGGCACCCGGAAGGGTGTCGCGACCTACTCAGCAAGGGAGCACGCATGGCAACCCGTGCCGTCGCCCGTCGTTCGTCCTCCACCGGTGGGACCAACCGGGCAAGCAGTGTTCGCGCCGCGGGCGGAGAGATCGCCGATCGCGACCTGGTCGGCATGTACCTGGACGAGATCGCGCGTACGCCGCTGCTCGACGCCGCGAAGGAGGTCGAGCTGTCGCAGGCCGTCGAGGCGGGCGTCTACGCCCGGCAGATACTCGACGGCGCGGTGGACAGCGAAGCCGGCGGAGCCACGCGCGAGGAGCTGGAGGCGCTGGTCGCCGAGGGCGAGCGCGCCAAGGACGTATTCATCCGCTCCAACCTCAGGCTCGTCGTTGCCGTCGCCCGCCGCTACCCGCGGGCCGGGCTCCCCCTGCTCGACCTGATCCAGGAGGGCAACGCCGGACTGGTGCGCGCGGTCGAGAAGTTCGACTACGCCAAGGGCTTCAAGTTCTCCACGTACGCGACGTGGTGGATCCGTCAGGCCATCACCCGTTCCATAGCCGACCAGTCCCGTACGATCCGGCTCCCCGTCCACCTGGTGGAGGAGCTCGGCCGGATACGCCGGGTGCAGCGCGAGTTCAACCGTGAGCACGGGCGCGAGCCGGAGCACACGGAGATAGCCGCCGAGCTGGACTCCACGCCGGAGCGCGTGAGCGACGTCCTGGACTGGGCCCGCGACCCGGTCAGCCTCAACATGTCCGTGGACGACGAGGGCGAGACGCAGTTCGGTGACCTGCTGGAGGACACCTCCGCGGTGTCGCCCGAGCAGTCGGTGCTGACGCTGCTGCGCAGCGAGGAGCTGGAGGACCTGATCGGCAAGCTCGACAACCGCACCGCGTCGATCATCCGCATGCGGTACGGCATCGAGGACGGCCGCGAGCGGACCCTCACCGAGGTGGGCAAGCAGCACGGGCTGACCCGGGAGCGGATCCGCCAGATCGAGAAGCACGCGCTGCTCGAATTGAAGCGAATGGCTCACGACACGGGTTTTGACGCTGCGGCGTGAGCTCTGGTCCAGTAACCTCCGAAATGGGTCACTTCGCGTGACCCCCTGAAGCTGAGTCCCGGCGCCCACCCCCCCTGGCGCCGGGGCTCATTTCTTTGCGCCCGCCTCTTCGTGTTTCTCCTCTTCGTGTTTCTCCGCGCCCGCTTCTCCGTGTTTCTCCGTGCCCGTCTCTTCGCGGCCTGTGCGCCGGCTTTTTCGCGCCCGGGTCCGGTACGTCACCGGGCTGCCGCGCGGCTCAGGCGGGCGCCCAGGCCGTCCAGGTAGTCCACCAGCTGCGGCGGCTCGTGCACGGTGAACTCGCAGTCCACCAGCGCCAGTCGGACCGCCACCCACTCCAGCGAGTCCGCCAGCGTGGCCCGCAGTCGGCAACTGTTCCCGCCGGTCGGCTCCAGCGGGCCGACCGCGGTCGGCAGCCGCGCGGACACGAATTCCGCCGGTGCCGCGAAGCTCACGTCGACCTCCATCTCCGGCCGGCTCCGGGCGATGGAACCGGCGAGGAACTCCGCCGCGTCCCCCGTGGGCAGCTCGCGCGGCGCGAACCGGGCCCCGGTCGCGAACGGTTCGCTCACCCGGTCGACCCGGAAGGTGCGCCAGTCCGAACGGCCCAGGTCGTACGCGACGAGGTACCAGCGCCACCCCGTGCTCACCAGCCGGTACGGCTCGGCCTCCCGCTTCGTCTCGGCGCCGTCGCCCGCCCGGTACGCGAACCGCAGCCGCTCCCGCCCGGTGATCGCCGACGCCATCACGGTCAGCGTCCGAGGATCGATGGTCGAACCGTCGCCGCGGGTCAGCGGCATCGTCGCGTTCTGCAGGGTGGAGACCCGGTGCCGCAGCCGGGACGGCAGCACCTGCTCCAGCTTGGCCAGGGCCCGTACGGACGCCTCGTCCACCCCCTCGATGGCGTGCCCGGCGCCCGCCCGCAGTCCCACCGCGATGGCCACCGCCTCCTCGTCGTCGAGGAGCAGCGGCGGCATGGCGGTGCCCGCGACCAGCCGGTAGCCGCCGACCGATCCGCGTGTGGCCTCGACCGGGTAGCCGAGGTCACGGAGCCGGTCGATGTCGCGGCGGATGGTGCGCGGACTGACGTCGAGCCGTTCGGCGAGTTCACTGCCGGGCCACTCGCGGGGCGTCTGGAGGAGCGACAACAGGTTCAGCAGTCGTGCCGGGGTGTCGGTCATGGGCTCAGCCTTCTGCCGGTCTCGGCGGTCTTGAGGCGGGACTCCGGCGACCTCGGTGGTCTCGGTGGTCCCTTGGTTCCCGTGATCCCCTGGTTCCCGTGGTTCCTGGTTCTCGCGGTCGGGGCGGTCCTGCGGTCTCCTCAGGATGCTCGCCCATTGGGTCACGATCTGTCCTAATGGACTTCTAGTTTCTTCCCATGACTTCTTCCACATCTCTGCCGTCCGCGGCATCCGGGCCCGCAGGGCCCTCGGCACCGTCGGACCGGCGACGCTGGTTCGCGCTCGCCATCGTGATGACCGCGGCCTTCATGGACCTGGTCGACGTCACGATCGTCAACATCGCCATCCCGAGCATCCGGGAGGACACCGGCGCCTCGTTCAGTTCGATCCAGTGGATCACCGCCGGATACGCCCTGGCCTTCGCGGCCGGGCTGATCACCGGCGGCCGGCTGGGCGACATATACGGCCGCAAGAAGGTCTTCCTCATCGGGATCGGCGGCTTCACCCTGGCCTCCGCGCTCTGTGGTTTCGCGGCGAGCCCGGAGATGCTGGTCGCCTCCCGCATCCTCCAGGGCGGCACCGCCGCGCTGATGGTCCCGCAGGTGCTGTCGATCGTGCACGCCACGTTCCCGGCGCACGAGCGGGGCAAGGTCTTCGGGCTCTTCGGCGCGATCGTCGGCCTCGGCGCCGTCTCGGGACCGCTGCTGGGGGCGCTGCTCACCGAGTGGAACATCGCCGGCCTCGAATGGCGGCCGATCTTCCTGATCAACCTGCCGGTCGGCATCGCGGGCCTGCTCCTGGGCCGGAAGTTCATCATGGAGTCCAAGGCCCCGAAGGCGCTCCGGCTCGACCTGATCGGCGTCGCCCTGGTGACCCTGGGCATGCTGATGCTGATCTACCCGCTGACCCGCGGACGCGAGCTGGGCTGGCCGCTGTGGGGGTACGCGTCGATGGCCGGCAGCCTGCTGGTGTTCCTGGCGCTCGTGGTGTTCGAGCGGGCGAAGGCGCGGAAGGACGGTTCGCCGCTGGTCGAGTTGTCGCTGTTCCGGGTCAAGAGCTTCGCCGCGGGCATCGCCGTGCAGCTGACCTTCGGCATCGGGCTCGGGATCTTCTTCCTGGTCTGGACGCTCTACATGCAGATGGGGCTCGGCTGGAGCGAGCTGCGGGCCGGGGTGACCGGTGTGCCGTTCTCGGTCGCCGTGTCGTTCGCCGCCGGGATCTCCGTGCAGAAACTGGTGCCCCGCTTCGGGCGGAAGGTGCTCCAGGCGGGTGCGCTGCTGATGATCACCGGCCTGCTGATCTACATCTGGGAGTCCGACCGGTACGGCATGGGCATCGCGTCCTGGCAGATGGCGCTGCCGCTGGTCGTCATGGGGGTCGGCATGGGGCTGATCGTGGCGCCGCTGACGGACGCGGTGCTGTCCGAGGTGCCGAAGGAGCACTCCGGCTCGGCGTCCGGGCTGATCAACACCGTGCAGCAGATGGGCAACGCGCTCGGGCTCGGGCTGGTCTCGGTCGTCTTCTTCGGCGCGATCGGGGACGGGCTGAAGCCGCAGCAGGTGGGACCGGCGTTCGGGGAGGCGTTCCGGGACTCGCTGTGGTGGGTGGCCGGGGTGCTCGCGGTGATCTTCCTCGTGATGTTCGCGCTGCCCGCACGGCCGCGGCAGCACGTGGAGGGCGGCGACGATGTGGTGGATGCGGTGGACATGACGGATGCGGCAGATGCGGTGGACGCGGCGGGGAGTGGGGCGGCGGACGGCCCGGGGCTCGCCAAGGAGCCCGCGCTGACGTCCTGAGCCGTACGAGCCCCGGGGCCTCGCCGGAAGAACGCACGGGTGCCCGCACCGTCCTCCAGGTGCGGGCACCCGTGCGTTCACGCGGGAGCGGCCGGGGCCGTGGGCCCGAGGGGCACGGCTCGGGGCCTGCGGGTCCGAGGCACGTGAGCCGAGGCTCATGCCCCGGGGCCCGCAGGCCGGAGTCCATGGCCCGGGGCCGGTGAGCAGGGATCCGGGTCAGCCGATGCGCGTACGGTTCTCCATCGCCCCCCGCGCGGTGGCCTCGTCGCCGTACACCTCGCACATGTGGCGGCCGTCGGGCGTGGCCGTGTGCTCGACCTCCCACAGGCTCGTCTCGCTGCCGTCGAGCAGCAGGAAGGCGTGCTCGTACAGGGTGAATCCGGCGTTCCGTCCGTCGACCCGGCACTGCCGTCCGAAGACCTGGGTGATGTGGTGGGCGAAGGCGGCGCGCAGCAGCCCGGCGGTCTCCTCGCCCGGCACGTCGCTGTTCTCCGCGCGGCGCAGGACGCGGCGGGCGTGGTCGGCGGAGTTGTCCGGGGCGTACGTGCGGGGCAGCGGGGCCGGAGGGGCCGTCATCAGGAACGTGAGCACCTCCAGGTCGGTCTGCGAGCCCTCGTCCCCGAACATCGGGGCCTCGCCGAAGCGGCCGGACAGCCGGGCGGCGGCGAGCCGGACATCGGCCTCGTCGTCGTACAGCTCGTGGTGGCCCAGGTCGTACGGCACGGGCCCGGTGCGGGGACCCGCCGCGTCCCGCGGACCGCTGTGCACCAGCTCCCACAGGGTGAGGGCGGTGCCGTCGGACAGCAGATACGCATGCCGGTGAATCTCACGGTGCAGGACGGAACTGTGGTGCGAGGAGTGCAGGGAACTGCTGTGGGCGAGCGCGGTACCGAGTCTCTCGACCGTACTGTCGGGCAGGTCGAAAGAGTTGAGTGCCCGTCGCATGAGTCGGTCGAGATGCTGCTCGGTTGTCTCGTACGGATCGCTCAAGGTGCTGTCTCCAGGCCGTTGCCGCGTGTTACTTGCTGCGTGCTTAACGTAGTCCCTGGGTCCGACATTGTGACCGGGTTCATGAAAACGTATGGCGCACGCGGATGGTTCCTGCCGCTTCGTCCGAACTTCCCTACCCAGTAAGCGAGTCGGGAACCGGATGATCATGTTCCGACTAGTCCGGCGGATTCCGGGGTTCCGGGGGCTCGGGAGGTTTCGGAGGCTCCGAGGGGCGTGCGGGTATGCGGTAGAGGTCGCTGTACGAGAGGTGATTTCCCCCGCCGGGGCCGCCGTCGACGGTCCGGGCCGCGCGGACGCCCTTCACGATGGCGCGGGTGAGCGCGTCCGCGCCGGCCGCCAGCAGCTCGTTGAGCGCGATCGGGTTCCGCGGGTCCAACTGCCGGGCGCCGGTGGCCAGGGCGAAGACGGTGTCCCCGTCGGTGAGCAGGTGTACGGGGCGGACGGCGCGCGCCAGTCCGTCGTGCGCGGTGCCCGCGAGCTTCTGGGCCTGGGCCCGGGTGAGGTCGGCGTCCGTGGCGACGACGGCGAGCGTGGTGTTGAGCGGAGGCGCCGCTTCCGTGCCCTGGGCGCCGGTGAGGCGCCGTTGCGCCGCGCGGTGGACCTCGGGCGCCGGGTGCGCCGGTGGTTCGGCCGCGCCGTACTCCCCGTACAGCACCCCGGTACGCGGATCGAGCACCGAACCCGCCGCGTTCACCACGGCCAGGGCGCTCACCGTGATGCCGGACGGCAACCGCACGCTCGCCGTGCCCACGCCCCCCTTGAGCCGGCCGGCGAGCGCGCCCGCCCCCGCGCCGACGTTCCCCTCGGCGACCGGAGCACCCGGCTCCGTGCCCGCCGCGTCCTCCACCGCCGCGCGGCCCGTCGAGGCGTCCGGGCGGGCCCGCCAGTCGCCGCCCCGCCCCAGGTCGAAGAGGCAGGCGGCCGGGACCACCGGTACCACCTGCGACGGGTCGGGGCCGACCCGCACCCCGCGCCCCCGCTCCTCCAACCAGGCCATCACGCCGGACGCCGCGTCCAGGCCGTACGCGCTGCCGCCCGTCAGGACGATGGCGTCGACGCGCTGCACCAGGTTGCGCGGATCGAGCGCGTCCGTCTCCCGGGTGCCGGGGCCGCCGCCGCGTACGTCCACGGCCGCGACCGCGCCGCCCTCGGGGGCGAGGACGACCGTGGTGCCGCTCAGCGCCCCCTCGCCCGCCATCCGCGCGTGGCCGACGCGCAGTCCCGCGACATCGGTCAGCGCGTCGAGGGGGCCGGGGGCGTCGGCCGGCGCGTCGGCGGAGCCCATCAGCCCCGGGCCGGGGGACGACTCCGGAGCCGGGGCCGGACTCGGCGGTTCTTCCGTCATGGCGTACTCCTCACGCTCTCCACGCTCGTCGTGTGCACCGTGCTCCGTGCCCCGTCACCCGTGCTTCTCGCGCTCCTGCCGGGCTCACCCGGCCGCGTCGGGCCGCCGTGACAGCAGCACGCTCGCGGCCACGGTCACCGCCGCCACCAGACCGGCCGCGAAGACCGCCCAGGAACCGGCGAACGTACAGGCCAGGATGGCCAGCGCGGCCACGGGGAGGGGCAGCTGCTCCGCGAGGTCGCGCTTGAAGTGGCGTGCGTGCAGTGCCCACACCGTCAGCATGAAGAGTGCGGAGGGCACGGTCACCGCTGCGGCGGCCACCTCGGTCGGGACGTGGGCCTTGCCCACGGCCTCCTCCACCGCGACCTCGATGCCCGCGCCGATGGCGGCCGCGGAGCCGAAGATCAGGTAGTGCCCGTATCCCCAGACGAACGCTTCCCTGCTGCCGCGCAGATAGTCATGGATCGGCACGGCGAAGTAGATCCACCAGGCGGAGAAGACGATCAGCAGCCCGCCCGCGGCGATCGGCAGCAGCTCTCCGAGCGCGTCGTGCTCGTCCAGGGCCTCCTGGACCGCGACCGTGGCCGCCGCGATCGTCTCGCCCAGCACGATGATCGTGAACAGGCCGTACCGCTCACCGATGTGGTGCGGGTGCCAGCTGGTCGAACGGTCCCGCTCGGCGATCGCCGGAACGGCCATCTCCGCGAGCGCGAGCACGACGAAGACGGTGGCACGGACCCCGGCCGAGGAGTCGTCGGGCAGTGCCAGCATGGCGATCCAGCCCAGCTGCACCACCATGATCCCGACGGCGTACCGCAGCGCGACGCGCCGTTCGGAGCCCTGGGTGCAGTGCGCGGCGCGCAGCCACTGGCTGGTCAGGGCGAGCCGCATCACCACATAGCCGATGACGACGACCGTCCAGTCGCCCGCGTCGAACGCGCGCGGCACGCCTGCGGCGAGGACGAGCACACCGGTGATCTGGACGAGCGTGACGACCCGGTACAGCGGGTCGTCGGTGTCGTAGGCCGAGGCGAACCAGCTGAAGTTGACCCAGGCCCACCAGATGGCGAAGAAGACGGCCGCGTAGCCGCCGATCCCGGTGAGGGCGTGGCCCTCGGCGACGGCGTGGACCAGGCGCCCGCCCGCCTGGGCCACGGCGACGACGAAGCACAGGTCGAAGAAGAGTTCCAGCGGGGTCGACGCGCGATGTTTCTCGGTGCGGCTGCGAGCCGTCATTACAGGCATGGAAGGCAGCACATCAGACGAGGCCCGACCGTGCCGAACGGGCCGCACCCCGGACGGGCGAGCGGCGTCACCCCACCGATCCGCAAAACAGGACTGATCGTCATATACGACCCTACGGTGACGATGTGACCGAGCCACCAGAAGCCTCCGCCGCAGTTGAACGGCCCGCCCCCGGTGCCCCGGCGCCCGCCGGGGCGGACGGGCCGGGTGGGTCGGCCGGGACCACCGGGGCCCGGACCGGCGGGTCCCGGTCCGTCACGGCGCGCGCGACCGCGGCCGGTGTCCTCGTCTCCGTCCTGCTGATCCTCGCGATCGTGTTCGGGAGTCGGCTGCTGGAGAACTTCGACTCCGCGCTCCTTCCGTACGCCGTCGCCACCGTCTTCCTCGCCTTCGGCGTCGCCTACCGCTACACGGTCTGGGTCTCCGCCCCCGGTGCCCGGCGCCTGTTCAGGCAGGGGTGGCGGAGCTTCTTCTCCGCGGCCAACTTCCGCAAGGCGCCCACCGCCCTGCCCCGGATGATCGCCACCTATCTGGGCTTCCAGAAGTTCCTCGGGGCCCGTTCCCACGCCCGCTGGGCCGCCCACCAGCTGATCTTCTGGGGCTGCGTCCTCGCGGCCCTGATCACCTTCCCGCTGACCTGGGGCTGGTTCACCTTCACCTCCGGCACCGGTTCGGGACCCGGCTACGAGATGCGCATCTGGGGCTTCAAGATCATCGGGTTCGACTCCCTGAACATTCTGGGCTGGCTGATGTTCCACGGCCTGGACATCGCCGCCGTGCTCGTCATCCCCGGCGCCTCGTACTTCCTGTGGCGGCGGATGAAGGACCGAGGCGCCATCACCGGCCAGCGCTTCGCCTACGACTTGGTCCCGCTGATCGCCCTCATCGTCATCTCCGTGACCGGTCTGCTGCTCACCTTCTCGTCGATCTTCCTGCACGGCGGCGGATACGAGTTCCTGGCGATCCTCCACATGGTGTCGGTGGTCTTCACCCTCATCTACATCCCGTTCGGGAAGTTCTTCCACATCGTCCAGCGCCCGGCCGCGGTCGGCATGCAGCTGTTCAAGTACACCGCCCGGCAGGACCAGGAGGTCTTCGGCTGCCGCCGGTGCGAGGAGCCCATCGACACCGGTCCGTACGTCGAGAACCTTCGCGGCACCATGCGCGACCTCGACCTCGGCTTCGACGAATGGGCCGAATACTGCCCGCGCTGCAAGCGGGTGCTGCGCGGCAGCGCCTATCTGACCCAGGTGAAGAGGGGCTACCAGTGACCGCGGACCCGCGAGCGACCGGCTCCCGTACACCGACCGGTCCCCGTGCGACGGCGGACTCCCGCGCGGCGACCGGTCCCCGTACGGCCGTCCCCCTCGACCC
>NZ_RDBO01000045.1:169980-179216 GCF_008120935.1 Streptomyces sp. sk2.1 | reverse complement strand
CGTTGGAGCCCGCGATCAGCAGGCAGTCGGTGAGCAGGATGTCGGAGAAGGGGTTGCCGGCCCGGTCGATGCCGAAGGCGAGTTTGTTGGCGCCCGCCGCGCTGACCATGCAGAGCCGGCCGTTGTAGTCGACGTGCCGGGACTTGAGGGCGACCCGGGCCTTCCGGGACGCGGGAGGCATCCCGGCCGACCGGTGGCGCGCCGACCAGGACGGCGAGACCCTCGTCCCCACCCACTGCTGCTTCTGCGGGGTCCAGTGCGGGATGTATCTGCGCGTCGACCACGGCGGCAAGGTCTTCGGGGTCGAACCCCGCAACCACGACATCAACCGGATGCGGCTGTGCCCCAAGGGCATCAACGCCTATCAGCAGGTCAACCACCCCGACCGGCTCACCGCCCCGCTGATGCGCCGCTCCCGCGACGAGGACTTCCGCGAGGTCTCCTGGGACGAGGCGCTCGACTTCACGGTCTCCGAGATCAGGCGCATCCAGCAGAGCCACGGCAACGACGCCTTCGGGCTCCTGGGCGGCGCCAGCCTCTTCTCCGAGAAGACCTACCTGGTCGGCAAGTTCGCCCGGGTCGCCCTCAAGTCCCGGCACGTCGACTACAACGGCCGGCTCTGCATGGTCAGCGCGGCGGGCGCCAACAAACTCGCCTTCGGCATCGACCGGGCCGGCAACCCCTTCTCCGACATCCTGCTCACCGACTGCCTGCTGATCGCGGGCTCCAACGTCGGCGAGTGCTTCCCCGTGATGACCCAGTACGTGTGGGGGGCCCGGGACCGCGGCGCGAGCCTGATCGTCGTCGACCCGAGGGAGACCGCGATCGCCCGCACGGCCGACATCCACGTCGCCCTCAGGCCCGGCACCGACTCGGCCTTCTTCAACTCCGTGCTCCACGTGGTCGTCGAGGAGGGGCTGACCGACGAGGCGTATCTCGCCGCCCACGCCACCGGCTGGGAGGAGGTGAAGGCCAAGGTCGCCGAGTACCCGCCCGCCAGGGCCGCCGAGATCTGCGGGGTGCCCGCCGAGCAGATCGTCCAGGTCGCCCGCACCTTCGCCCGCGCCCCGAAGGCCATGGCCTGGCACGCCCGGGGCATCGAGCACCACTCGCAGGGCGTCGAGAACTGCCTCAGCGTGATCAACCTCTGCACCGCCACCGGCCACATCGGCAGGCCCGGCGCCGGCTACGGCACCATCACCGGCCAGGGCAACGGGCAGGGCGGCCGCGAACACGGCCAGAAGGCCGACCTCCTTCCCGGCGGCCGCTCGATCATGAACGAGGAGCACCGCAGGCAGATCTGCGAGATCTGGGGCATCGAGGAGTCCGAACTCCCGCCCGCCGGCACTTCGATGATGGAAATGGTCTGGCAGATGCAGCGCGGCGAGATCCGCGGCCTGATCGGCATCTGCAACAACCCCTTCGTCTCGCTCCCCAACTACGCGGTGGTCAAGGAGGGGTACGACGCCACCGAGTTCCACGCCCAATTCGACTTCTTCCTCTCCGAGACCGCCGCCAACGCCCACGTCGTCTTCCCCGTCACCACCTGGGCCGAGGACGAAGGGGTGATGGCCAACGCCGAGGCCCGGGTGGTCAAGCACAACAAGGCCCAGGACCCGCCCCCCGGCGTGCGGACCGACACCTGGGTGATGTGCGAACTCGCCAGACGCCTCGGCGCGGGCGACAAGTTCGCCTTCGCCGACTCCCGCGCGGTCTTCGACGAACTGCGGATCGCCTCCGCCGGCACCGTCAACGACTACTACGGCATCACCTACGAACGGCTGGAGGAGACCGGCGGGATCGCCTGGCCCTGCCCCTCCACCGACCACCCCGGAACACCCCGGCTCTTCGAGGACGGCCGGACCTACCATCCCGACGGCCGGATCCATCTGCAGGTCGTCGAGTGGCACTCGCCGATGGACCCGTACGACGACGAGCACCCCATGTCGCTCACCACCGGGCGGACCGTCGCCCACTTCCTCTCCGGCAACCAGACCCGCCGTCTGGGCGCCCTCGTCGAACAGACCCCGCGCCCCTGGGCGGAGATCCACCCCTCCCACGGATTCCGCAACGGTGAACCGGTCCGCGTCGTCACCCGGCGCGGCAGCGAGGTCTTCCCCGCCCTGGTCACCGAGGCGATCCGCCCCGACACCGTCTTCATCCCGTACCACTGGCCCGTCCCCACCGCGGCCAACGCCCTCACCATCGACGCCCTCGACCCCCGCTCCAAGATTCCCGAGTACAAGGTGTGCGCCTGTCGCATCGAGCACGCCGAGAAGATCGACGAGGTCCCCGCGCCCCCCGTCGCGCCCGGGCACGTCGCCTACCCGGAGACCCAGGTCTCCCGCACCGACCCGCTGCCGCCCACCTCCCCCCAGGGCCGCGGCACCTCGGAGAGGGGCTGATCGCCGCATGATGGGCAGAACGATCTTCATCGATCCCGGGCGCTGCATCGGTTGCCAGGCCTGCGTCTCCGCCTGCCGGGAGTGCGACTCGCACCGCGGCAAGTCGATGATCCACCTCGACTACACCGACGAGGGCCATTCCGTCGCCTCCCTTCCCACGGTCTGCATGCACTGCGAGGACCCGGTCGCGCCGTGCGCCGAGGTCTGTCCCGCCGACGCGATCCTGGTGACCGCGGACGGGGTGGTCCAACAGGCCGACACCACCCGCTGCATCGGCTGCGCCAACTGCGTCAACGCCTGCCCCTTCGGCGTCCCGAAGATCGATCTGGGGGCGAAGCTGCAGATGAAGTGCAACCTCTGCTACGACCGCACCGCCTACGGTCTCGCCCCCATGTGCGCCACCGTCTGCCCGACCGGGGCGCTGTTCTACGGAACGGTCGAGGAGCTCCAGGCCGAACGCCCCGGGGTCCAGGTCGCCGACACGTTCACCTTCGGCCGGAGCGAGGTCCGCACCGGTGTGGCCATGGTCGTTCCCGCCGACCGGGTCCGGTGGCCGGTGCCCGGCGGCCTTCCGGTCGTCGAGATCAACGGGAAGGACGTCCGCCGATGAGCGCCCCCGACCAGCCGTCCGCCGACCGTCCGACCCCCGGCCAGCCGCCTCCCGACCGCCCGTCCGCCGACCGCTCGACCTCCGGTCAGCCGTCCGTCGGCCGGCCGGTATCCGGCAGGTCGCTCGTCGACCAGTCGGTTCCCGGGCGGCCCGCCGCCGACCGCCCGGCCGGTGGGGACCCGAGGGAAGCCCTGCACGACCGGATCGCCGCCGACTCCCTCACCACCCGGCGCGACTACCTCCGGATCGTGGCGACCGTCTCCGGCGGCCTCGCTGTCGGCGGGCTCGGCGTGGCCAGTGGAATCCTGCCGCGCCACGGCGACCCCGACGACGCCAAGGCGCCCGCGCCGAAGCGGATCGCCGGTCAGCTCCTGCCCGGTGAATCCGTCTCCTTCCGCTACCCGGACGAGGAGGACCGGGCGGTGGCGGTACGGCTCGACGACGGCGCCCTCGTCGGCTACTCCGCGATCTGCACGCATCTCGCCTGCGCGGTGCTCTGGCGCAAGGACCGCGGTTCCGAGGGCGAGCTGTACTGCCCCTGCCACGAAGGCGTCTTCGACGCCCGTACCGGCGAGGTCACCGCCGGGCCGCCGCCCCGCGGGCTGCCCAAGGTGGTGCTCGTCGAGCAGACCGACGGCAGCATCTGGGCGATCGGTACGACGCACTCGGGCGAGAGCGTCGAGCACGGCCTGTGCCGCCAGCTCGGCGAGGACCGCCCGGACCTCGCGTCCCGCATCGGCTGCCCCTCCGTCAGGGGCGGAGGGGCGGAAGCCCCGGAGGCCGGGGCCTCGCGCGCACGGGCCTCCCACGATGGGGTTGCCGAGCCGGGACAGCGTCGAGCCGGGGCCTCGCGCGCACGGGCCGCCGGAGCCACCGAGACCTCCGGCAGGCGGACATGAGCGACACTTCGCGGCCCTGGAACCGGCAGCCCGGGAGCGAGGGGCCCCAGGGCCGGACGACCGACGGCCGGGAGTCCTCGGAGCAGGGGCCCTCGACGGATCAGGTGCCCTCGGGACTCCCGGAGTCCCCGGAGCGCCGGGATTCCCGGGAGTATCCCGAGTACCACCCGGGCAGCGCCCGTCCCGAGCTCAACCGCCCCCTGCACGAGCGCTATCCGCAGATCCGCCCCACCAGCGGCTACGGGGACCCGAGGGTCCGGCACACCGGCCCCGGTCCCGGGGCGGGCACCGACCAGGAGCCCGAGCGCTCCTCGAAGCTGACGGCCCGGCTGGTCCTCGCCATGACGGTCGTCGTCGGACAGCTCTGGGGACTGACCGTCACCATCGACGCGTGGATGGAGGGCGACACCGGCACGGCCTGGTGGGGCGCCGGTTTCCTCGCCCTGTCGTTCCTCGTCGTCCTCGGGCTGTGGCTGCTCGACCCGGAGGACCGCTGACCGTCGCCGTACCCTTGAGGTATGAGCACCGCCCCCGCCCCCGGCCCGCGCGAGTCGAAGCCGTCCCAGCCGGAACAGCCGAAGCCGAGACCGGCTCTGATCTTCGATGATCCGCTGGACCAGCAGTCCGCGGACGATACGGACCGAGGGTGGGGCGAGCGGGCCCCGGCCGGTGGCAGCGCCGCCGATCTGGCGCGCTTCCTCGACGAGAAGCCGCCCCACCACATCTGAATCCCCCGCTCCGTGGTGGTCCGGCGGCGCCGCCGCCGGTGCTCCCGCAGCACGTACCGCTCCTGTCGCGCGTGCCGCTACTGGCCGCCGCGCCCGGGGTCCTGGCCGCGGGTCTCGCCCGTCGGGCCGCCGCGCTGGGCGACGAGGGTGTCGCGGATCTCCTTCAGGACCTCCAGCTCGCTCACCTCCAGCGTCTCCTGCACGCCCTCCTTCGCGGCCTGCATCGCCGCTCGCCTGGCGAGGTACTTGGCCATGGGCAGGACCATCAGGAAGTAGACGACGGCGGCCGTGATCAGGAAGCTGAGGGTGGCGCTGAGCACCGAACCCCACAGGATCCGGATGCCCTCGGTCACCTCGCCCGTCTTCGGGTCGGTGACGCACGGCCCCTTGAGGCAGGAGCTGTAGCCCTCCAGGTCCTTGGTGCCGAACGCGCCGACCAGCGGGTTGATGACGCCCTTGACGATCGAGTTCACGATCTGGGTGAACGCGGCACCGATGACGACGGCGACCGCCAGATCGATCACGTTGCCGCGCATCAGGAAGGCTTTGAACCCTTCCAGCAGACTGACCTTCTTCTCGCTCACGGATGAGCCTTCCTTCGCGTGTGCCGTAGGCGGAACAAATTCCTCCGCAACTTACGGCAGCACCCGGCGGAACCACCCAATTCTTGGGATTAGTCAGGTGACTTGACCGATCGTCAGTGCGAATCAGCACAGTGCCACCGCCAGTCGGGACGAGATGCCGGCACCGGCCAGCGAGGCGGCCGTCTCCCGGGGGACGGAGAGCACGACGAGCGCGCCGTCCCCCGCGGCGCCGTCCGCCGGGGCCCGCGGCACGTCCGCCACCCGCGCGCCCTTCGCCAGCACCCGGACGCCTGCTCCGGATCCGTCCTCACCGGCGGCGATCACGTCGACGCGGTCGCCGGGCCGCAGCAACCGCACCGTCCCCGCGTCCGCGATCCGTACCGGCGCGGACACCAACCGGGCCGCCGGCCGCCGCACTTGCCCCGGAACCGCGCCGCCCGCCCCGTCCGCACCGGCCCCGTACGCCGTGTCGCCGCCCGTTCCCGCGCCGGTACCGCCCAGCCCCGTGGCGGCCAGCGCGGCAGCGGTCAGGGCCAGCCCGGCCGCCAGGGCCCGGCGCTGCCGCCACACCGCCCGCCGCAGCCCGCGTCCGCCCCCGCCGCGCACCCGCAACGGCTCGAACGCGGGCACCCCGCAGGGCGGCGGAGCCGACGCCGGGGGCGATGCGTGAGGTGGCACATGGGGTGTCGGAGGCGGAGGCGAAGCGGAAGCCCGGAACGGAGTGGACGACGACGTGGGCGGCGAGCCGGTCGACGCACCGGGCACCGGACCGGGCAACGTGTCGGACGCTGCCGCGTGCGACGGCGTGAGCGGGGGAAACAGGGGCGACGGAGGCATGGTCGACACCACCTCGGACGAAGGGATCTCGTGCGGACATCCCTCACGATCCACCGTTCGCGAACTTCCCGCCGGAGCCTGTGGACGGCCCCGGCGTTGTGGACAACTCCGTCACCCACACACGCCGCAACCGTCACACACCGAAAGCCCCAGAGCCCCAAAGCCCCAGAGCCTCAAAGCCCGAAAGCGCGAAAGTCCAAAAGCCCCGGCCCGGGGAAGAGTCCGGCCTAGGGAAGCTCGATCCCCGTCTCGAGTCCGTCCAGCGCGTGCGAGCACGGGCAGTCCCGGTCCGCCTCCGCGGGCAGCGCGGCCACCACGTCGAAGAGCACCGCGCGCAGCCGGTCCACATTGGCGGCGAACACCTGCAGCACTTCCGCGTGCGAGACGCCCTCGCCGGCCTCCGCGCCCGCGTCCAGGTCCGTCACCAGGGTCGTCGTCGTGTAGCAGAGGCCCAGCTCCCGGGCGAGGACGGCCTCCGGGTGGCCGGTCATCCCGACCACCGACCAGCCCATCGCCGCATGCCAGCGCGACTCCGCCCGGGTCGAGAAGCGCGGCCCCTCGACGACCACCAGCGTCCCGCCGTCCACCGGCTCCCAGTCCTTCGCCCGCGCCGCCGCCAGAGCGGCCCGGCGCCCCTCGGGGCAGTACGGGTCGGCGAAGCCCAGGTGGATCACGTTCGGCTCCGCGCCGTCCGCCCGGATCTCCCCGTCGTAGTACGTCTGCTTGCGGGTCCTGGTGCGGTCCACCAGCTGGTCGGGGACGAGCAGGGTGCCCGGTCCGTACTCCGGGCGCAGGCCGCCCACCGCGCACGGGCCGAGCACCTGGCGCACGCCGACGGAACGCAGCGCCCACAGGTTGGCCCGGTAGTTGATGCGGTGCGGCGGCAGGTGGTGGCCCCGCCCGTGGCGCGGCAGGAAGGCCACGCGGCGGCCGCCCACCTCGCCGAGGAAGAGGGAGTCGCTCGGCTGTCCGTACGGGGTGTCCACACGCACCTCCGTGACGTCCTCCAGGAAGGAGTACAAGCCCGAGCCGCCGATGACACCGATCTCTGCGTTCGCCATGCGCTCACAGTAGCGGCGCGGGAAAACACGCAGGGCCCCGCCGAGGTGTCGGCGGGGCCCTGGTGAAAGCGCGGAAGCGCGCAGAAGCGTGGAAGTGCGGAAGTACGAAGAGGCTCGGCTCAGGCGGCCGAGGTGCCACTCGTCGAGGACGAGGAGGCCGACGAGGAGGTCGATGCCGTGGAGGACGTGGACGACTTCGAGTCGGACCCCTTCGAGGACGACGAGGAGTCGGCCGAGGCGGAACCGGACGGCTTCCCCGAGGACGACGCCGGCGTGCTGCTCGACGAGGAGCCGCGGCTGTCGTTCCGGTAGAAACCGGAGCCCTTGAAGACGATGCCGACCGCCGAGAACACCTTCTTCAGGCGTCCGTCGCAGCTCGGGCACACGGTGAGGGCGTCATCGGTGAACTTCTGCACCGCCTCGAGGCCCTCGCCACATTCGGTGCACTGGTACTGATAGGTCGGCACTTGCTCCTCCTGGCACTCTGACTCAATGAGTGCTAACGACGCTCCATAGTGACGTATTCCGCTGCGTCAGTCCACCGTGACCGGCTTCCGGTGACCGACACCACGTGCCACGGTCCGTCCCGGTGCGGTGGGTGAGAGCCGTGAACGCAGGGTCATCAGGGTGATCAGCGCCAGTACGGTCCCCACCAGCGGGACCAGGAATCCGGTCGAGGCCCCATGGGCGTCCGCGAGCCGTCCGGCGACCGTCACCGCGGCTGCCTGGCCGAGTGCGACCGAGCCCGTCAGCCAGGTGAACGCCTCGGTCCGGGCGGAGGCCGGCACCAGGGCCTCGACCAGCGTGTATCCGCTGATCAGGGCCGGGGCGATGGACAGTCCGACCAGCAGTCCGAGGCCGGCGAGCAGGGGCACCGAGTGCATCGCCCACAGGCCGGACGCGGTCAGGGTCAGTGCCGTGTACCCGACGAGCAGGCGCCGTCGCGGGCCGCTCTTCCAGGCGATGGCCCCGCAGGCGATCCCGGCCAGCATGTTGCCGGCCGCGAAGACGCCGTACAGCAGGCCGTTCACGCCGGGACGGCCGATCTCCTCGGCGAAGGCGGTCAGCGAGACCTGCATGCCGCCGAAGACGGCGCCGATCCCGAGGAAGGCCACCGCGAGCACCCGTACGCCGGGGACGGACAGGGCGGAGGCGTGCCGCCGGTCCGTGCCGGACGGGGCGGTGCGCACCGCGGGCTGGGTGCGGTGCTGGGTGGCGAAGAGCAGCCCGCCGACCAGCGTCAGCGCGGCCTCGGTGACCAGGCCGGCCGCCGGGTGCACGCCCGTGCACAGCGCGGTGGCGAGCACGGGGCCGATGACGAAGGTGAACTCGTCCGTCACCGATTCGAAGGCGGCCGCGGTGGACAGCAGCGGCGACGCCTCGCGGCCCGGCGCCGCACCCAGTACGGCCGCCCAGCGGGCCCGCACCATCGGGCCGACCTGCGGGACGGACGCGCCCGTGGGCACGGCCGCCGCGAACAGCACCCACAGGGGCGCGTCCGCCAGCGCGAGCGCCGTCAGCGCCGACACCGACGCGGCGTGCACCAGGACACCGGGCAGCAGCACGGAGCGCTGGCCGAAACGGTCGGCGAGCTTGCCGGTCTGCGGCGCGAACAGGGCCATGGCGACGCCGGTCACGGCGGCGACGGCGCCCGCGCTGCCGTACGAGCCGGTGGTGTGCTGGACCAGCAGGACGATGCCGATGGTCAGCATCGCGAAGGGCTGTCGTGCGGCGAAGCCCGGAAGGAGAAAAGTCCACGCACCCGGGGTGCGCAGCAACTGCCCGTAACCCGGGCGGTCGGAGACCGTGGACGCCACGGTCCATGCCTTTCTGCCGCCTGGTGGCCGGGATTCCCGCGGGCGGGCCCGGACGGATGGTGCGGGCTCGTGCGGATGCGGCCGAGAGCTGTCCTCTTCGCGCGGAACTGCGGTAGATGCCGGGCGCTCAGCAGGGCGGAGGACGCCACGACCGCCATACGGTCGCGCCAGCTCTGCATCAGGCAGAGTTGGTCGTTCAGATTTCCTTCAGGATACAGGCATTTGTCCCCGACTGCCTGTGATTGTGTGCCGGGCCACCCTCCACGTGCGAAGACGCGCGGGGCGCCTTCGGAGC
>NZ_RDBO01000045.1:152852-169880 GCF_008120935.1 Streptomyces sp. sk2.1 | reverse complement strand
CGATCCGGTGCGCGACGCGGCGGAGGAACGGTTGCGCGCGGTCGGCGAGGGCGGCAAGCTCGCGGGCTGGCTGGGCACCGGCGCCAAGGGCGGCGAGAGCCCGGCGACGGCGCACGCGAAACAGGACCGGCGGCACGATGTGCCGCAAAAGGTGTGTCTCAGTGGTGCGCCTTCGGGCCGCCGGTCCTGCCGAGCTTCGTCACGGCCTTCAGCGCGTGCGCCACATCGTGCCGCCGGTCCTGTTTCGCGTGCGCCGTCGCCGGGCTCTCGCCGCCCTTGGCGCCGGTGCCCAGCCAGCCCGCGAGCTTGCCGCCCTCGCCGACCGCGCGCAACCGTTCCTCCGCCGCGTCGCGCACCGGATCGGTGGTGACCACCAGCAGCTCGTCGCCGCGCCGCAGCACGGTCGACGGCGCCGGTACGAAGCTCTTCCCGTCCCGTACGACCAGGGTGACCGCGGCCCCGGCGGGCAGCCGCAGCTCCCCGACCTCCACGCCGTGCATCTTCGAGCCGCCGGGGATCGCCACCGACAGCAGATGGCCGCGCAGCCGCTCCAGCGGTGCCGACTCGATGCCCAGGTCGGCCGTCTCGGACGGGTCCTCGGAGATGTTCAGGGCCTTCGCCAGCCAGGGCAGGGTCGGCCCCTGGATGAGGGTGTAGACGACGACGAGGACGAAGACGATGTTGAAGATGCGGGTGGAGCCCTCGACCCCGGAGACCATCGGGATGGTCGCCAGGATGATGGGCACGGCCCCGCGCAGCCCCGCCCAGGACATGAGGGCCTTCTCCTGCCAGGGCAGCCGGAACGGCAGCAGCGAGATGAAGACCTCCAGCGGGCGGGCCACCACGGTCAGCACCAGGCCCACGACGACGGCGGGCCAGAAGTCGTCGAGCAGGTCGTGCGGGGTGACCAGCAGGCCGAGCAGGACGAACATGCCGATCTGGGCCAGCCAGCCGAGCCCGTCGGCGAAGCCGCGGGTGGCGGGCCAGTGCGGCAGCTTGGCGTTGCCGAGGATCATCGCGGCCAGGTAGACGGCGAGGAAGCCACTGCCGTGGACCAGGGCGCCCGCGGCGTACGCGCTGACCGCGATCGCCATCACGGCGATCGGGTAGAGACCGGAGGCGGGCAGCGCCACGTGGCGCAGGCCGAACGAACCGAGCCAGCCGACGGCGATGCCCACGGCGGCGCCGATGGCGAGCTCCAGGGCTATTTCGCCGATCAGTACGTACCAGCTGTCCACCGGGCCCCTGGTGGAGAAGGCCACCACCAGGATCACCACGGGGGCGTCGTTGAAGCCGGACTCGGCCTCCAGTACGCCGGTGACCCGGGCGGGCAGCGGCACCTTGCGCAGCACGGAGAAGACCGCGGCGGCGTCCGTCGACGAGACGACCGCGCCGATGATCAGTGCCTGCCGCCAGTCGAGACCGACCAGGTAGTGCGCCCCGGCCGCCGTGACGCCCACGCTCACCGCGACGCCGACCAGCGAGAGCATCGCCGCGGCGGGCAGCGCGGGTCTGATCTCTTTCCACTTGGTGCCCAGACCGCCCTCGGCGAGGATCACGACGAGCGCGGCGTAGCCGATGACCTGGGTCAGCTCGGCGTTGTCGAACTTGACGTCGAAGATCCCGTCCTGCCCCATGACGACCCCGATGCCGAGGTACAGGAGCAGGCTGGGGAGCCCGCTGCGCGAGGAGACGCGCACCGCCGCCACCGCGACGAGCAGTACGAGTGAGCAGACGAGCAGGAGTTCGTTGAGCGTGTGGACAGTCAGTGGCCGTTCCTTCCCCGCGTGCGCCTGCCGAGCCGAACGATTCGAACGAAACGACCGGATATGGCCGGTCGAGCCTCGGTATCGGCCATGAGCGGCCGTTACTTCGTTACCTTACCTAATCTTTAACGCTTTCTTGACGCGATCGAGTGTCCGTACGATCACTAATCAATTCGAGCCATCCCGATACCGCGTCGGAGCCGCCGGGCCGCTGCGCCTATGGTTGCTCCTGCACTCCCAGGACCACCTGCCCCTCGAAGGACAGCGATGCCCGCCAACACAACCGCCTCTTCCGGCTCCACCGGGTCCGCCGGTGCGAAGACCGGCAGGAAGAAGGGGCGACGTGCCCGCCTGATCGTGCTCGTTCTGGTGCTGGCGCTCGTCGCGGGTATCGGCTACGGCGCGTACTGGTCCGTGTCGACCGTGCGGGCCTCGTACCCGCAGACGACCGGCTCGATCAAGATCGACGGCCTCGAAGGCACGGTCGACGTCAAACGCGACAGCTACGGCATCCCGCAGCTGTACGCGGACTCGGACGCCGACCTCTTCCGCGCCCAGGGCTTCGTCCACGCGCAGGACCGCTTCTGGGAGATGGACGTCCGCCGTCACATGACCGCGGGCCGGCTCTCCGAGATGTTCGGCTCCGGGCAGGTCGAGACGGACTCCTTCCTGCGCACGCTGGGCTGGCGCAAGGTCGCGCAGGAGGAGTACGACACCGTCCTGTCCGAGGAGACCAAGAAGAACCTCCAGTCGTACGCGGACGGTGTGAACGCCTACCTGGAGGGGCGGGACGGCAAGGACATCTCCGTCGAGTACGCGGCCCTCGGCTTCACCAACGACTACGAGCCGGGCAAGTGGACGCCGGTCGACTCCGTCGCCTGGCTCAAGGCCATGGCCTGGGACCTGCGCGGCAACATGCAGGACGAGATCGACCGCTCGCTGATGAGCAGCAGGCTGGACGCCAAGCAGATCCAGGACCTGTACCCGGCCTACCCGTACGACAAGCACGAGCCGATCGTCGACCAGGGCGCGATCTCCCCGGTCACCGGGAAGTTCGACCCGGACGCGACGCCCTCCGACGACATCGGCGGCGCGGACACGGCGCAGGGCGCCACCGAGGGCCTGAACACCCAGCTCGCCTCGCTCTCCGACACCCTCGACCAGATCCCGGCGCTGCTCGGCCCGAACGGCAACGGCATCGGGTCCAACTCCTGGGTGGTCTCCGGCAAGTACACGACCACGGGCAAGCCGCTGCTCGCCAACGACCCGCACCTGGCCCCGCAGCTTCCCTCGCTCTGGTACCAGGTGGGGCTGCACTGCCGCGAGATCAGCGCCACGTGCCAGTACGACACCGCCGGTTACAGTTTCTCCGGGATGCCCGGTGTGATCATCGGCCACAACCAGGACATCGCCTGGGGCTTCACCAACCTCGGCGCGGACGTCACCGACCTCTTCCTGGAGAAGGTCTCCGCCGACGGCTACCTGTACGACGGCAAGGTCAAGCCCTTCACCGTCCGCGACGAGACCATCAAGGTCGCGGGCGGCAAGGACCGGACGATCACCATCCGCGAGACGAACAACGGCCCGCTGGTCTCCGACCGCAGCGGTGAACTGGAGAAGGTCGGCCAGAAGGCCCCCGTCACCAACGAGGCCCCGGACCGGGCCGAGGGCTACGCGGTCGCCCTGAAGTGGACCGCGCTGGAACCCGGCCACTCCATGGACGCCGTCTTCGAGCTGAACCGGGCCAAGGACTTCGACTCCTTCCGCAAGGCGGCCGAGCACTTCGAGGTCCCCTCGCAGAACCTGATCTACGCCGACACCGACGGCAACATCGGCTACCAGGCGCCGGGGAAGATCCCGGTCCGCACGGAGGGCGACGGCACGATGCCCAGCCCCGGCTGGTCCTCGAAGTACGGCTGGGAGAAGAAGCCGATCCCGTTCGACGAGCTGCCCTACGAGTACAACCCGAAGCGCGGCTACATCGTCACCGCCAACCAGGCCGTCATCGACGAGAAGAAGTACCCCCACCTGCTCACCAAGGACTGGGGCTACGGCAGCCGCAGCCAGCGGATCAACGACCTCGTCCGGTCGAAGCTCAAGGACGGGGGGAAGATCTCGACCGAGGACATGCAGAAGATGCAGATGGACAACACCAGCGAGATCGCCGCGAAGCTGGTGCCCGAGCTGATGAAGATCAACGTCTCGGACAAGAGCGTCCGCGAGGCGCAGAAGCTGCTGGAGGGCTGGGACTACACCCAGGAGTCCGACTCGGCCGCGGCGGCGTACTTCAACGCGGTCTGGCGCAACATCCTCAAGCTGGCCTTCGGCAACAAGCTCCCCAAGGAGCTGCGGGTCGAGGGCGAGTGCCTCAACGTCCGCCGGGCGGGTGACTCCGGTCCGGTCGACGAGCAGGACAAGCTGGTGCGCGAGTGCGGCCAGCGCGCCGCGGACTCGGCGCAGCCGGACGGCGGCGACCGCTGGTACCAGGTGGTCGTCAACCTGCTGGACGACCAGGACAGCGACTGGTGGAAGACGCCGAAGAGCGGCCGGGACCTGGCGACGGAGAACCGTGACGAGCTCTTCGCCCGCGCCCTGGAGGACGCCCGCTGGGAGCTGACCGCCAAGCTCGGCAAGGACATCAGCACCTGGAGCTGGGGCCGGCTGCACCAGCTGACGCTGAAGAACCAGACCCTCGGTACCGAGGGACCCGGTCTGCTCCAGCGGGCCCTCAACCGCGGCCCGTGGGACCTCGGCGGCGGCGAGGCCGCGGTCAACGCCACCGGCTGGAACGCGGCGGGCGGCTACGAGGTCGTCTGGGTGCCGTCGATGCGCATGGTGGTCAACGTGGGGGACTGGGACAAGTCCCGCTGGATCAACCTCACCGGCGCCTCCGGGCACGCGTTCAGCGCGCACTACACCGACCAGACCCAGAAGTGGGTCGACGGCGAACTGCTCGACTGGTCCTTCGGCACGAACGCCGTCTCCAAGTCGACGGTCGACAGTCTGAGGCTCAAGCCGTAGGACGTGTCCGCGAAGCCCTCGGGCGGCCCTCGGAGCTCTCAGGAGCCCCCGGGGGCCGCCCGTGGCCGTTCCGGGGGCTTCCGGTGGTCCACGGGGCTGCCCGGTGGCGTTCCGGGGTTTCCGGAGCCCCTACGGCCCACGGGACTTCCGGAAGACCCGCGGGGCTGCCCGGGGTCGTTTCCCGGACTTCCGGAGGCCCACGGGTCCGCTCAGGACTTCGGGTCCACCGGGTCCGCCCGGTGGACCGCGGCCGGTGTCACCGCCACGTCCACGGGGCGGTCGTGCGGTTCCTCCGGAACCTGTGCGACCACCTCGTCGTCGTACAGCAGGACCACCAGCGCCGGGTGCGCGCCGGACGCGGCGAGCCGGGCCAGCACCCGGTCGTAGCTGCCGCCGCCGCGTCCCAGCCGCATCCCGCGCCCGTCCACCGCGAGCCCCGGCAGCAGCACCGCGTCGGCCTCCAGGACCGCGTCCGGGCCGAGGCGCTCCCCGGCGGGCTCCAGCAGCCCGCGACCGGCGCGCACGAGCCGTGCGGCACCCTCGTACGGCGCCCAGTCCAGGTCGTTGTCGGGGAGCAGCACCGGCAGCAGCACCCGTACGCCCCGCGCGCGCAGGGCGTCCAGCAGGGCGCGGGTGCCCGGTTCGCCGCCCACCGATACGTACGCGGCGACGGTGCGGGCCCCGGACAGCTCCGGCAGGTCCAGGGCGCGCCGGGACAGAACCGTCGCGGCGTTCTCCACGTCCTCCTTGGTCAGAAGGCGCCTCGCGGCCAGCAGTTCATGTCGGAGAAGTGCCTTTTCGGGCTGGTTTGCACTCAAGGAGCACCTGTGAATCACTCGAATATGCCTATAGGCGTACAAAGTTAACCGGAAACTCATCTTTCACTCATGCGGGGCGGTTATCGTTCTGCGCATGACTCAGTCGCCCCCCAGGATCAGCAAGGCTGTCATTCCGGCCGCGGGACTCGGTACCCGCTTCCTGCCGGCCACCAAGGCCACTCCCAAGGAGATGCTGCCTGTCGTCG
Organism: Streptomyces sp. sk2.1; assembly: GCF_008120935.1. Lineage (GTDB taxonomy): Bacteria > Actinomycetota > Actinomycetes > Streptomycetales > Streptomycetaceae > Streptomyces. The sequence continues at coordinate 164,069 of NZ_RDBO01000045.1, read as the reverse complement.
ACAAGCCGGCGATCCAGTACGTCGTCGAGGAGGCGGTGACCGCCGGTCTCTCCGACGTGCTGATGGTCACCGGTCGCAACAAGCGTCCTCTTGAGGACCACTTCGACCGCAATTACGAGCTGGAGTCCGCGCTCACCCGCAAGGGAGACGCCGAACGGCTCAAGAAGGTCCAGGAGTCGAGCGACCTGGCCACCATCCACTACGTCCGGCAGGGTGACCCGCGCGGCCTCGGCCACGCGGTGCTGTGCGCCGAGCCGCACGTGGGGGACCAGCCGTTCGCGGTCCTCCTCGGCGACGACCTGATCGACCCGCGCGACCCGCTGCTGGCCCGCATGGTCGAGATCCAGGAGCGCGAGGGCGGCAGCGTCGTCGCGCTGATGGAGGTCGCGCCGGAGCAGATCCACATGTACGGCTGTGCCGCCGCCGAACCCACCGCCGAGGGCGATGTGGTGCGCGTCACGGGCCTGGTCGAGAAGCCCGAGAGGGACGAGGCGCCCAGCAACCTCGCCATCATCGGCCGCTACGTCCTGGACCCCGCCGTCTTCGACATACTGCGCAGGACCGAGCCGGGCCGCGGCGGCGAGATCCAGCTCACCGACGCCCTCCAGCTCCTCGCCGAGGACGAGAAGGTCGGCGGCCCCGTGCACGGCGTCGTCTTCAAGGGCCGCCGCTATGACACCGGCGACCGAAGCGATTACCTCCGTGCCATTGTCAGACTCGCGTGCGAACGTGAGGACCTGGGTCCGGACTTCAGGACCTGGCTTCGCGGGTACGTCACGGAGGAGATGTAGCACCTTGAGCGACACGATGTGGTCGGTGGACGAGCACCTGGCAGACATTCTCGAAGCGGTGCATCCGCTCGAACCCATCGAGTTGCAGCTGCACGACGCCCAGGGCTGCGTCCTCGTCGAGGACGTCATGGTGGAGATCGCCCTGCCGCCCTTCGACAACAGCTCGATGGACGGGTACGCGGTCCGGGTCGCCGATGTCGAGGGCGCCGACGAGGAGTTCCCCGCGGTGCTCACGGTCGTCGGTGACGTCGCGGCCGGGAGCGACGGGCTGCCCGAGGGCCGCGGCGTCGGCCCCGGCGAGGCCGCCCGCATCATGACCGGCGCCCCCCTGCCGGCCGGTGCCGAGGCCGTGGTCCCGGTCGAGTGGACCGACGGGGGCACGGGCGCCGGCCCCGCCGACACCATGCGCGCCCACCGGGACGCCCCGCAGGACGCGGGCGGCGAGGTCCGGGTGCACCGCCCCGTCGAGGCCCGCGCCCACGTCAGGGCCCGCGGCAGCGACGTGAAGCCGGGCGATCTGGCGCTGAGGGCCGGGTCGGTGATCGGCCCGCCGCAGATCGGCCTGCTCGCCGCGATCGGCCGCGCGACGGTGAAGGTGCGGCCCCGGCCGCGCGTCGTCGTCATCTCCACCGGCAGCGAACTGGTGCAGCCCGGCGAGGAGCTGGCCCCCGGACAGATCTACGACTCGAACAGCTTCGCGCTCACGGCCGCGGCCAGGGACGCCGGGGCGATCGCCTACCGGGTCGGCGCCGTCACCGACGACGCCGACACCCTGCGCGCCACGATCGAGGACCAGCTGATCCGCGCCGACATCGTCGTCACCACCGGCGGCGTCAGCGTCGGCGCGTACGACGTCGTCAAGGAGGCGCTGTCCTCGGTGGGCGACGAGGACGAGCCGGGCGGCGGCATCGACTTCCGCAAGCTCGCCATGCAGCCGGGCAAGCCGCAGGGCTTCGGCTCGATCGGCCCCGACCACACCCCGCTGCTGGCGCTCCCGGGCAACCCCGTCTCCTCGTACGTCTCCTTCGAGCTGTTCGTACGGCCCGCGATCCGGGCCCTGATGGGCCTTTCGGACGTGAACCGCCCCACCGTCCGGGCCGCCCTCGACGTCGAGAAGGCGCTGACCTCCCCGGCCGGCCGCCGTCAGTTCCTGCGCGGCACGTACGACGAGGAGGCCGGCACGGTCGCTCCCGTCGGCGGTGCCGGTTCGCACCTGATCGCCGCGCTCGCCCGCGCGGACGCGCTCATCGTGCTGCCCGAGGACGTCGCCTCCGCCGAGCCCGGTACGGACGTCGAGGTGGTCCTGCTCCGCTGATTCCCGGGCGGTGGCGGTACGGTATCTGCCGCTGTGCCTTCCCGGGGAACACCTCCCGGGGCCCCGGGCCCGCACCCCGGTGCGGGCCGCGCGGGGAACGGCGCCCTACCGCGAGGCGGAGTGAGTGAGTACGCAGAACAGGCTGACGCACATCGACGAGGCGGGCGCGGCCCGGATGGTCGACGTCTCCGAGAAGGACGTCACCACGCGGACGGCCCGTGCGAGCGGCCGGGTGCTCGTCTCACCGCGCGTGGTCGAGCTGCTGCGCGGCGAGGGGGTCCCCAAGGGCGACGCCCTCGCCACCGCCAGGATCGCCGGGATCATGGGGGCCAAGCGCACCCCCGACCTGATCCCGCTCTGCCACCCGCTCGCCGTCTCCGGCGTGAAGGTCGACCTGGGCGTCGCGGACGACGCGGTGGAGATCACGGCCACGGTGAGGACCACGGACCGCACCGGCGTCGAGATGGAGGCCCTGACCGCCGTCTCGGTCGCCGCGCTCACCGTGATCGACATGGTCAAGGCGGTCGACAAGGCCGCGGTCATCACGGACGTACGGGTCGAGACGAAGACCGGCGGCAAGTCCGGCGACTACCGGCGCACCGGGCCGGACGGAGCGAACGAGCCGGACGGGGCGGACGCGTGACGGCGCCCGGACCGGGACACCCGGACGACACCGCTCCGGACGGCATCGCTCCGGGCGGGGCCCCGTTGGACGAGGCCCCGCCGGGCGGTGCCCTGACCGCCCCGTACGCCGCCCTCGTCGTCACCGCCTCCAACCGGGCCTCGGCCGGTGTCTACGCGGACCGGGGCGGCCCGATCGTCGCCGAGGCGCTCGGTCGGCTCGGCTTCGCCGTGGACGGGCCGCAGGTGGTGCCCGACGGCGACCCGGTCGAACAGGCCCTGCGCGCCGCCGTGACCGCCGGGTACGACGTCGTCGTCACCACCGGCGGCACCGGCATCTCGCCCACCGACCGCACCCCGGGCAGCATCCGGCCCGCGTTGGCCTCGGCGCGCAGGTGCCGGATCATCTGACGGTACGTGGGACGCCGGGCCACCGGGCCGCCCGGGGCCGGCGGCACGCTCATCGTGAACCTGCCGGGCTCCACCGGCGGGGTGCGCGACGGCCTCGCCGTCCTCGAACGACTCCTGGTGCACGCCGTCGACCAACTGCGCGGCGGCGACCACCCCCGACCCGGGAGCCCGAGCTGAACGTCTCGACCTGGCCGGTGGTCCTCGGCGACGGCGATGTCGTCCTGCGCCCGATCAAGCTGCGCGACCAGCGCGCGTGGCGCGAGGTCAACCGGCGCAACCGCGAGTGGCTGCGCCCCTGGGAGGCGACCGTGCCGCCGCCGGCCCCGGGCGGCCCGGTGGCCCGGCGTCCCACGTACCGTCAGATGATCCGGCACCTGCGCGCCGAGGCCAACGCGGGCCGGATGCTGCCCTTCGCCATCGAGTACCGGGGCCGTCTGGTGGGCCAGTTGACGGTCGCCGGGATCACCTGGGGATCGATGTGCTCGGGCCACGTCGGCTACTGGGTCGACCAGGAGGTGGCGGGGCGGGGCGTGATGCCGACGGCGGTCGCCCTCGTCGTCGACCACTGCTTCCGCACGGTCGGACTGCACCGCATCGAGGTGTGCATTCGGCCGGAGAACGGGCCCAGCAGAAGGGTCGTCGAGAAACTGGGATTCCGCGAAGAGGGACTGCGTCCGCGATATCTCCACATCGACGGCGCCTGGCGCGACCACCTCATCTACGCGCTCACCGCGGAGGAAGTGCCCGAGGGGATGCTCCGCCGCTGGCACCGGAAACGACCTGGGACATCACGGGAAATAAAATAAGTGTTCGATATTGGTCGGCGGTTGGGGTCGCCGATCGGACATCGGACGCACACAAACCTCCATGCGCGATCCGAACAATCACAAAAAAACTCCTTGATATCAGCCGGATCGTGCGACACACCGGTCCAATTGGCGGATGCCTCCGCGCAAACCCCTCTACGGTGTGAGATGTGAGCAGCAGCGGCCTCATCTACGCAGTCATCGTCGGGGCCTGGGCCGCCTACTTGGTGCCGATGTGGCTCCGCAGGCAGGACGAGCTCAACGAAGCCCGTCCGACGGAACGCTTCAGCACCGCCATCCGGCTGCTGTCCGGACGGGCGGGGATGGAGCGCCGGTACGCCAAGGAGTTGCGGGAGCGCACTGCCGAGGAGGCGGAGCCCGACGTCGACCCGGACGCCGAAACGGACCGATTGGAATCCGTGGACGTCCGGGCCTTCGCCGCGCCCGACGCGCATACCGAGGCGCGGGTGCACGACCCGGCGCGTGCGCCCGAGCACGCGGCCGAGAAGCGCCCCGAGCCGGTCCCGGCGCGCCGCGCCCGCCCGCGTCCGGCCGTGCCGGAAGCCGAGCGCGTCCGGCGGGCCCAGCGCCTCCAGGTCCTCGCGCGCCGTCGGCGCACCACCGTGGTCCTCTTCCTGGCCTTCACCCTCGGCGCGGTCGTGGCGGCGGTCGGCGGTCTCCACTTCCTCTGGGCACCCGCGGTCCCGGCCGTGCTGCTGAGCGCGTACATCGTGCACCTGCGGACCCAGGAGCGGCGCCGGTTCGCCTTCACCATGGACCGGCGACGGGCCGAGGTGGCGGCGCAGCACCTGCGTGAGAACCGTCACCGCGGCCACCAGCCGGCCACGGCGACGGCCCCCGTCGAACCCGACGAGGAGCCCGAGGCGCGCCACCCCGAACCGGAGCCCGCGCCCGCGGTCTCCCCGCAGGAGGCCGGCCGCCGCGCCCTGGTCGAGCAGACGGACCACGCGGAATGGGTCGACCAGCAGCGCGAGCGCGGCCGGGTCCAGGGCGACAGCTGGGAGCCGGTTCCGGTCCCGCTGCCGACCTACGTCACGGCCCCGGTCGCCCCGCGCGCCACGGGCGGCGTCGAGGTCGGCAACCCGGAGACCTGGAGCGCGGCCCGCTCCAGCGCGGCGGAGCCCAGCCAGACGGGCACCTCGCACCCCACCACTCCCCCCGTCGAGCCGGCGCCCCGCCAGCGCGCCAACCAGTCCCGCCGCAGTCGCGACCGCGGCCGGACCCCGCTCTTCGACCAGTACGAGGACGGGGAGCGGCCCCGTGCCGCCAACGAATGAACCCGCTCCCGGCCCGGCCGCGACCTCGACTCGGCTGACCAGCGAGGACCGGATTTCCGAGCACCCCGTCAGGGGTGCTAGAGTTTCACTCGTTGCAAGGGCCTGTGGCGCAGTCTGGTAGCGCACCTCGTTCGCATCGAGGGGGTCTGGGGTTCAAATCCCCACAGGTCCACAACAACGCAAGAGCCCCTACCGGGTCACCCCGGTAGGGGCTCTTCGGCGTTCCGGGCCGGGCGGGCGGTCGTGTCACCGGTTCCGTCCGGCCCCGGGCGCGGGAACGGTGCGGGGTCAGTGGGCGGCGTCCAGGCGGGCGCGCTGGTCTTCCGTCAGTTCCAGGTCGACCGCCGCCAGGTTCTCCTTCAGCTGTGCCACCGAGGATGCCCCGGCCAGCGGGACGATGGGCAGCCGGTTGCCGATCTGCCAGGCCAGGACGATCTGGTTGAGGCCGGCTCCGGTCTCGGCGGCGATCTCGCGCAGCACCGCGAGCCGGGCGGGGGTGCCGGGGTGGTCGTAGTCCTGGGGGACCGGCTTGTCGGGGCGGGTGTACGCGCCGGCGAGCAGCGGGGAGTACGCGACCAGGGTCAGCGCGGGCTCGGCGCGCAGGTAGCTGAGCAGTTCGGGTCCGGCGTGGCCGAGGCTGCCGTCCTGGAAGAGCGGGCTGGGGACGTCGTACCGGGGGCGGAGGTGGCTGTGCTGGTACTGGAGCACCTCGTAGCCGGGCAGTCCGGCCGCCGCCGCGAGCGACCGGGCGCGCTCCACCCGCCAGATGGCGTGGTTGCTGGCGCCCAGCAGCCCGACCGTCCCCTCGGCGGTCAGCTCCCCGAACGCCTCCACGGTCTCGCGGAGCGGGACGGTCCGGTCCTCGATGTGCGCGTAGAGCAGGTCCAGCCGCTCCACCCCGAGCCGTTCCCGGCTGCGCTCGGCGGCCTCGCGGATCGCCTTCGCCGAGAGCCCTTCCGGGTTGTCGAGGAACCCGGTGCCGGGGGCGAGCGGTGCGGCGCCCAGCTTGGTGGCGATGACGATCTCGTCGCCGACGCCGCGGCTGCGCCGCCACTTCCCGAGCAGTCGCTCGCTCTGGCCGCCGAGGTCGTCGCCGACCCAGTAGGCGTAGTTGTCGGAGGTGTCGATGAAGGTGCCGCCCGCCTCGACGAAGTGGTCCAGGACGGCGAACGAGGTCTTCTCGTCGGTCACCGATCCGAAGAGCATCGCGCCGAGCGCGAGGACGCTCACCTCGCGACGGGTGGCGGGATCGGTTCCGATGGTGCGGTACTTCATGGCTGTCCCCTCCGGTCGCGGCCGCCGTCGGTCGGTGGCCGCGGTCAGGAGTGTGCTCGTTGAAGTGCACTCCAGGGCAAGGGCGTTGCGGCCGTGCCGGTGCGCGGGGGGCGGAGCGGTGCGTGCGTGACGGGCCACGGGGGCCGTTCCGACGAGGGCCGTTCCACGGGGATCGTTCCCGCGGGACGCGGCGTCGGCCCCGGGAGGGAAGTCGCCTACCCTGAACGCGTTCACCCGCTTTTCGCTCATGAATTCCCCGTTCCGAGAGGAGCGCACCGTGACGGTCGGCAGGCCCGAGTCCCGGATCGACACCAGCAAGCCCCATCCCGCGCGCGTCTACGACTGGCTTCTGGGCGGCAAGGACAACTACCCCGTCGACCAGGAGGTGGCGGAGAAGCTGCCCGCGGAGGCGCGGGGCAACGCGGCGCGGAACCGGGCCTTCATGCACCGGGCCTCCTCCTGGCTGGCGCGGTCCGGGGTCGACCAGTTCCTCGACATCGGCACCGGCATCCCCACCGAGCCCAATCTGCACCAGGTCGTCCAGGCCGTCGTGCCGGGCGCCCGGGTCGTCTACGCGGACAACGACCCGATCGTCCTGCGCCACGCGGAGGCACTGCTGGTCAGCAGCGCCGAGGGCGCCACCGACTACATCCACGCGGATGTGCGGCGGCCGGAGGCGATCCTCGAACGCGCTGCCGGACTGCTGGACTTCGACCGGCCGATCGCGCTGTCCCTGATCGCGCTGCTGCACTTCCTGCCGGACGACCAGGACCCGTACGGCATCACCCGCGCCCTGGTCGACGCGCTGCCCCCGGGCAGCTTCCTGGTGCTCTCGCACGGCACGGCCGATCAGCACCCGGAGCTGAGGGAGAAGACCGAGACCGCGTACCGGAAGGGGGCCATCCCGTTGCGGATGCGCACCCGGGGCGAGGTCGAGCCCTTCTTCGAGGGGCTGGACCTCGTCGAGCCGGGCCTGGTCTTCGCCACGGAGTGGTACCGGCAGGCGCCCGCCCCGGTCCAGGAGCGCAGCGGTTTCTACGTGGGTGTCGGCCGGGTGCGCTGAGCCGCGGGGGGAGCGCGTCGGGGGCGACAGGTGCCGGGCGGTGGTGCGTTCGGGACCGATGAGTTCCGGGCGGCGGTGCGTCCGGGACCGATGAGTTCCGGGCGGTGTGGCGGTCCCGTCTTCCGGACGCACGAGCGAGAAGGTGGACCGATGAGTGATCTGCGCGATCTTCTGGAGAAACACACCGGCCCCGGCGCGGCGCCGGGAGCCGTCGCCCTGGTGGCCCGCGGCGACCGGGTCGAGGTGGTGGCGGTCGGCACCGCGGACGTGGCCGGTGCGACCCCGATGGTCAGGGACTCGATCTTCCGCATCGCGTCGATGACCAAGCCGATCGTCGCCGCGGCCGCCATGATGCTGGTCGAGGACGGCCGGATGGCGCTGGACGACCCGGTCGGGACGTGGTTGCCGGAGTGGGCGGCGCCGAAGGTGCTCCGTACACCGGCCTCCCCGGTCGACGACGTGGTTCCGGCCGCCAGGGCCGTCACCGTGGAGGACCTGCTCACCTTCCGGGCCGGGATCGGCTTCCCGGACGACTTCTCGCTGCCGGGGGTCGCGCCGCTGTTCGACGAGCTGAGGCAGGGGCGGCCGCAGCCGCAGTCCGTCCCCGCCCCGGACGAGTGGATGGCCGCCCTCTCCCGGATCCCGCTGCTCCACCAGCCGGGCGAGGGCTGGCTGTACAACACCTGCTCCGACATCCTCGGGGTGCTGATCGCCCGGGTCTCGGGCCGGTCGTTGCCCGACTTCCTGGCGGAGCGGCTGTTCGAGCCGTTGGGCATGGCGGACACCGGGTTCGCGGTCCCGGCCGACAGGATCGACCGGTTCACCGGTTGCTACCGGGCCGATCCGGAGGACGGCGGCCTGCGACTGTTCGACGCCCCCGACGGGCAGTGGAGCCGGCTGCCCGCGTTCCCGTCCGGCGCCGGCGGGCTGGTCTCGACCGCGGACGACTGGTACGCCTTCGCCCGGATGCTGATCGCGGACGGGCGCGTGGAGGGGAATGCGGGCAGGGGGTCCGGTGGGCGTCGTCTGCTGTCCGCCGATTCGGTGCGGAGGATGACCACCGACCACCTGACCCAGGCGCAGCGCGACGGCGGCAGGCTGTTCCTGGCGGGGCAGGGCTGGGGCTACGGCGGTTCGGTCGACGTCGCGGCCGTCGATTCGTGGAACGTCCCCGGGCGCTACGGCTGGGTGGGCGGCACGGGCACGGCGGGGCACCTCGTGCCCTCCACCGGGGCCGTCACCGTCCTGCTGACCCAGCTCGCGATGACCGGACCGGTCGCGGGCCCGTCGATGCGGGAGTTCTGGCGGTACGCGGCCGACCTGTGAGACCGGGGCCCTGGGAGGGCGTCAGCGCAGCGGCTTGGCGTAGCAGCGGCTGCTCTCGTACGTGCGGTAGTGGCCGAACTTCTCGCACGGGCTGTACCCGCTGGACGCGTACAGCGCGATCGCCTCGGGCTGCCGGGTGCCGGTCTCCAGCACCATGCGGGTGCGGCCCGCCGCCCGTGCGTCGTCCTCCAGGGCGGCCAGGATGCGGCGGGCCAGCCCGTTGCCGCGGCCCTCGGGGATCACGAACATCCGCTTGAGCTCGGCGTCGCCGTCCGAGTAGCCCAGGTCGTTGCGGTCCTGGGTGCGCCAGCCGCCGGTGGCGACCGGGCGGTCGAGCGCGTCGTAGGCGAGGAGGTACAGGCCGTTCGGCGGCCGGAACATCGATGGGTCGAGCGGTGTGACGTCGCCCTCGTCGCCGTACCGCTCGGCGTATTCGAGCTGCACCTGGGCGTTGAGTACGACGGCGTCCGGGTGGTCGAAAGGTCGAGGATGAATAATCATACGATTGATGGTACATGTATGCGAACGGTCGATGTCGGTATCGTGCCGTAATGCTCACTGTCACCACGGTCAATGTAAACGGGCTCCGTGCCGCCGCCAAAAAGGGCTTCGTCGAGTGGCTGGCCCGTACCGAAGCCGATGTGATCTGCCTGCAGGAGGTGCGGGCCGAGCCGCAGCAGCTCCCCGACGAGGTGCGCGACCCCGAGGGCTGGCACACCGTGCACGCGCCGGCCGCCGCCAAGGGGCGGGCCGGTGTCTCCCTCTACACGCGACGGGCGCCCGAGCGGGTGCAGGTCGGGTTCGGCGGCTTCGGGATCGCCGGGAGCGAGGAGTTCGACACCAGCGGCCGTTACGTCGAGGTCGATCTGCCCGGCGTCACGGTCGCGAGCCTCTACCTGCCCTCCGGCGAGGTCGGCACGGAGAAGCAGGAGGAGAAGGAACGGTTCATGACCGCGTTCCTGCCCTACCTGAAGGGGCTGAAGGAGCGTGCCGCCGCCGACGGGCGCGAGGTGGTGGTCTGCGGCGACTGGAACATCGCCCACCGGGAGGCCGACCTGAAGAACTGGAAGGCCAACAAGAAGAACTCGGGCTTCCTCCCCGAGGAGCGGGAGTGGCTGACCCGGGTCCTCGACGAGGCCGGGTACGCCGATGTCGTACGGGAGCTGCACCCCGACGTGGAGGGGCCGTACTCCTGGTGGTCCTACCGGGGCCGGGCCTTCGACAACGACACGGGCTGGCGGATCGACTACCAGATGGCCACGCCGGGGCTGGCCGCCCGGGCGGTGAAGGGCCTGGTCGAGCGGGCCGCCACGCACGGCGAGCGGTGGAGCGACCACGCGCCGGTGACGGTGGTGTTCGAGCACTGACCCCGGGTCCGCCCGGTCCCCGGCGCCCCGCGCGCGCTCCGGTCGGAGCACGCACGGGGCGCCGTGTTCTGTCCGGCCGGCCGGCCCGTTCTGCCCTCCGATACCTGGTTTCGGCGCCGGGAACCTCGTATGCAGGAAGGGCCGTACTTCCGACCGAAGGAGCCCGTCGTGCGCGCCCAGGACAACGACAGGACGTCCGTCACCGCCCGGGACCGGACGCCGGCCCGTGCGACCCCGGCCGAGGACGTGGAACCGCTGCCGGGTCTCTCCGTCCTGCAGGGCAGCATGGGGAACGAGGCGGTCGTGCAGATGCTGCGCCGGGCCGGTCACGCCGGGGCGCGGGAGGAGCAGCGGCACGACGACGGCCACGAGCGGGCGGCCGGGCATCCCCAGGTGCAGCGGTCCGCCGTCCACGATGTGCTCCGGCGGAGCGGCCGGCCCCTCGACGAGGCCACCCGGGCCGACATGGGGGAGCGGCTCGGCGCCGACTTCTCCGACGTCCGTGTGCACGACGACGCGGCGGCCAGGGCGTCCGCGGCCGAGGTCGGCGCCCGCGCGTACACCTCCGGCAACCACATCGTGATCGGCACGGGCGGCAACGACGCCCACACCCTCGCGCACGAACTCACCCACGTCGTCCAGCAGCGGAACGGGCCCGTCGCCGGTACGGACAACGGGGCCGGGCTGAGGGTGTCGGACCCCTCCGATCGCTTCGAGCGCGAGGCGGAGGCCAACGCGAGGCGGGTCATGAGCGGCGGCGCGTCGGTGCGACGGGCCGATCCGGTGGCCGACGCGGTGACCGGTGCCGCGGGAGGGGAGGCGGCGACGGTCCAGCGGATGCCGAAGGGTGAGTCCAGCAACCGGGGGCGGCGGCACGCTCCTTCAGCCCCTTCAGGTAGGGCAGGAACGCGGTCATGAACCGTTCCTTCTCCTCCTGCTTCTCC
>NZ_RDBO01000045.1:113903-152752 GCF_008120935.1 Streptomyces sp. sk2.1 | reverse complement strand
CCCGATCGGAACGGCCGTTATCTCCGCCGTCTCCAGGACGCGGTACCTCCGGAGCAGCTCCTGGTCCACCTCGGCGGCCAGCGTGTGGTCGCGCATCCCGTGCGCCGGGCCCTGTCCCGCTCCACCGCCGCGCAGGGCCCGCATTTCCTGGTGGGACATCTCGCTGGTGCCGCCGGGCGGGGGGTTCAATCCGATGGGGAGGAACAAGCAGGGGAACAATCCGACCGCGGAGCAGGTGACCGAGAACGAATACGCGGTGAGGAAGCACGGAAAGTATTTGCAGGCGCCCTCGGAGGGCCGGGCGAACGAAAAGGTGAAGCACTACCTCATTCCTTGGAAAGAGGACAACCTCACCCTCGTGCTGGGAGTCAAGGGGCCCATCAGCCCCCATCCGGACCGGAACGGCCGGCCGCAGGAAGCCTACGGTGGTGGGTTCCCGGCCCCGCCCGGCGGCACCAGCGAGATGTCCCACCAGGAAATGCGGGCCCTGCGCGGCGGTGGAGCGGGACAGGGCCCGGCGCACGGGATGCGCGACCACACGCTGGCCGCCGAGGTGGACCAGGAGCTGCTCCGGAGGTACCGCGTCCTGGAGACGGCGGAGATAACGGCCGTTCCGATCGGGGACGACAACTACCAGGTGTGGGAGGGGAATGTCTCGGCCATACCCGAGGAGGAGCGGCAGGCGATCCCCACCGAGGGCAGGGAGGCGAATTCCTACCGGGAGAACGTGGGGACGTTCGAAGTGAGCCTGATCGACCTCTACCATTCCGGAATTCGCGCGGACACGTCGAACGAATTGGTCCTGAACACGGTGGCCGACCTCGCGAGGGCCGCTTTCCCGGCGATATTGGGAAGCGATGAGCAGCGGGCCACCTACCTGAGTGCCGACAACTATCCCAATCAGGCGATCGCCGAACGCATCAAGTACTGGATCGGTTACTACGGGGCCTATGGCTGGCCCGCCGTGAACACCGGGGCGTGAGGGCCGCCCCGTGCCCGCCGCGCGCCGGGGCCGGGGACTTCGAACGGTGGATCGTGCGAACAGGAGATCGTACGAACTGGAGGGCGTACGGGGCGGTCCGGACCGGGCAGTATTCCGGCGTGCGATCAAGATCAAGGGCGGCGGCCGGTGGCCGGGACCCAGAGGTGAGGGGCCCGGCCCTCAGGGGGCGGGGGCCTGAGGCTGCTCCCCGGTGTTCTCCCCGCGGCTCTCCCGGCTCTCCCGGCGCAGTCGCCGGTCCAGTGCCATGGACAGTTCGGCGTCCATCACCGCTCGTGCCAGCGGCCGGAGTTGGGGCGGTTCGGCCTCGTCGCCGTGTTCCCGCAGGACGCTCACGAAGAGTTCCGCGAGCGCGTCCGCGTGCTCGCGGACCCGGCGCCCCGTCGCGAGCACCGTGGCGAGCGGTACGCCCTCCCGCACCAGCTCGGACGACACGTCCAGCAGGCGGCGGCTGATGTGGACGATCTCGTCGCCGTCGGTGGCGAGGTAGCCGAGGTCGAGGGCGGTGGCGAGGTTCTCGGCGCTGGTCTCGTCCTGGAAGTAGTCCGCCAGTTGTTCGGGGGTGAGGCGGACCGGCGTCTCCTCGGTCGGCTCGCCCAGGCCCAGCACCTCGGCGACGTCCCGGCCGCTCTCGAAGGTGCGGGCCAGATCGGCGATCCCGGTGAGGGTGTGACCGCGTTCCAACAGGCCCGTGATGGTGCGCAACCGGGCCAGGTGGTGGTCGTCGTACCAGGCGATGCGCCCCTCCCTGCGGGGCGGCGAGATCAGCCCGCGCTCCCGGTAGAAGCGCACGGTCCGCACGGGGATGCCGGCTTCCTTGGCCAGCTCCTCCATGCGGTATTCGCGGTGCTCGCGTCCTTCAGCCACAGCCGAACCCTATGTTGTACCGCCGGTAACTTTCCCGCTCCGTACCCCTACCCATCGGTACGGAGCTGTTCTACTCTCCCAACAATGCCAGTGATTGCTGGCAGAGTCGTGTGACGTACCGCGGGAGGCGGCAGCATGGCCCAGCACGAGCACGTACGGGTGGCGGTGATCGGATCCGGATTCGGGGGCCTCGGGGCCGCGGTCCGGCTGCGCCGCGAAGGCATGACCGACTTCGTCGTCCTGGAGCGGGCGGACTCCGTCGGCGGCACCTGGCGCGACAACAGCTATCCCGGCTGCGCCTGCGACGTACCGTCCCACCTCTACTCGTTCTCGTTCGCGCCCAACCCCGAGTGGCCGCGCACCTTCTCCGGGCAGAAGCACATCCGCGCCTACCTGGAACACGTCGCGGACACCTTCGGGCTGCGCCCGCACATCAGGTTCGGCCATGAAGTAACGATCATGCGCTGGGACCGCGACGCGCTGCACTGGGTCATCGAGACCGCGAACGGGGTCACGATCACCGCCGATTTCGTCGTCTCCGCGAGCGGCCCGCTCTCCGACCCGAAGATGCCGGACATCCCCGGTCTCGCCGACTTCCCCGGCAAGGTCTTCCACTCGGCCCGCTGGGACCACGACGCCGAACTGGCGGGCAAACGCGTCGCGATGGTCGGCACGGGCGCCTCCGCCATCCAGATCGTGCCCGCGATCCAGCCCGAGGTCGGCAGGCTGACGCTCTTCCAGCGCACCCCGCCCTGGGTCATGCCGCGCATGGACCGGAAGATCAGCGGCGCCGAGCGCTGGCTGCACCGCGCGGTCCCCGCCACCGGCACCGCCCGCCGCGGACTGCTCTGGGGCATACGGGAGTTGCAGGTCAGCGCCTTCACCAAGCACCCCGGCGAGCTGGGCCTGGTCGAGAAGATAGCCAAGGCCAACATGGCGCGGTCCATCAAGGACCCGGAGCTGCGCGCCAAGCTGACCCCCTCGTACCGCATCGGCTGCAAGCGCATCCTGCTCTCCAACGCGTACTACCCGGCGCTCGCGCAGCCCAACGTGGACGTGGTCGCCTCCGGCCTGGCCGAGGTGCGGGGCTCCACCGTCGTCGCCTCGGACGGTACGGAGGCCGAGGTCGACGCGATCGTCTTCGGCACCGGCTTCCACGTCACCGACATGCCGATCGCCGAGCGGGTGGTGGGCGCGGACGGCGTCACGCTCGCCGAGTCCTGGAAGGACGGCGTGCAGTCGCTGCGCGGGGCGACCGTCTCGGGCTTCCCCAACTGGATGACGATCATCGGCCCCAACACCGGTCTCGGGAACTCCTCGATGATCCTGATGATCGAGTCCCAGCTGAACTACATGGCCGACTACCTGCGCCAGCTGAACGTGCTGGGCGGACGCGTCGCCCTCGACGCGCGGCCCTCGGCGCTCGGCGTGTGGAACCGCCGGGTCCAGGAACGGATGAAGCGCACCGTGTGGAACACCGGCGGCTGCAACAGCTGGTACCTGGACGCCAACGGGCGCAACACCACGGTCTGGCCGGGCACCACCGCCGAGTTCCGCAAGCTGACGCGGTCGGTGGACCTCTCGGAGTACGAGGTCGTACGGGCGCCGAAGCAGCCGGCCGCGCCGACCGTCGGGCAGCAGCGCGGCGCGCAGGAGCCGGCCGCCGGGAAGCCCGCCGGGAAGGCCGTCGCCGAGGAGGTCGCGGGATGAGCCGGCTGCTGCGGCGCGACGGCGCGCCGCCGGTGCCCGCGCGCGAACTCACCGTCCGCTCCGCCGACGGCGCCCGCATCCACGTCGAGGTGCACGGCCCGGACGGGGCCCCCGCCGTGGTCCTCGCGCACGGCTGGACGTGCAGCACCCGCTTCTGGGACGCGCAGACCAGGGCCCTCGCGGCGGACCACCGGGTCGTCGTCTACGACCAGCGGGGCCACGGCGGTTCGCCGGCGGTCGACCGCGGCGGATACGGCACCGACGCCCTCGCCGACGACCTCGAAGCGGTACTGGCCGCCACCCTCGCACCGGGGGAGAAGGCCGTGCTCGCCGGGCACTCCATGGGCGGCATGACGATCATGGCCGCCGCGCACCGCGCCGGGCTGCGCGAGCACGCCGCCGCCGTACTGCTGTGCAGTACCGGGAGTTCGCGGCTGGCCGCCGAGTCGGTCGTGGTGCCGATGCGGGCCGGAGCGGTACGGACCCGGCTGCACCGCGCGATCCTCGTGGCGTCGGCCCCGCTGGGACCGGTCACTCCGATTACCCGGCGGGTGCTCAAGTACGCCACGATGGGAGCGGGGTCGGCCCCGGAGCGCGTGGAGACCTGCGCCCGGATCGTGCACGCGTGCCCGAGGAAGGCCAGGGCCGCCTGGGGGCACGTCCTCGCGGACCTCGATCTCGACGCGGGCGTACGGGAGTTGCGGGTGCCCACGGCGGTGATCGCGGGCACCGCGGACCGGCTGACGCCGCTCGGGCACGCGCGGGCGATCGCGGCGGCACTGCCCGAGGGCCTGGGGCTCACCGAGCTGACGGGGATGGGGCACATGACGCCGGTGGAGGCGCCGGAGGCGGTCACGGAGCGGATCCGGGAACTCGTCGCCGTGTACCTCCCGGCGGGCGGGGCGACGGGAACGGACACCGCGCACCCGGGCGCGGGCGCGGGCACGGGCGCGGACACGGACGGCACGGCCGAGAAGGAGGAGGTCGCATGAGCGGCAGGCGGAGTCTCGAAGGACAGGTCGTCGTCGTCACGGGCGCGGCGCGCGGCGTGGGCGAGCTGCTGGCCCGCAAGCTCTCGGCGCGCGGCGCGAAGCTCGCGCTGGTGGGCCTGGAGCCGGACGAGCTGAAGAAGGTCTCCGAGCGGCTGCACGCGGAGAGCGACCACTGGTTCGCGGACGTCACCGACCACGAGGCGATGGCACGCGTCGCCCAGGAGGTGAAGGAGCGGTTCGGGAAGGTCGACGTCGTCGTCGCCAACGCCGGGGTCGCGGCGGGCGGTCCGTTCGTCGACTCGGACCCCGACGCGTGGCGGCGGGTCATCGAGGTCAACCTGATCGGCGGCGCGGTGACGGGGCGGGCGTTCCTGCCGGTGCTGATGGAGAGCCGCGGGTACTTCCTCCAGATCGCCTCGCTCGCCGCGATGACCCCGGCCCCGATGATGACCGCGTACTGCGCGTCCAAGTCGGGCGTGGAGGCGTTCGCCCACAGCCTGCGGGCCGAGGTCGGCTACCGCGGGGTGAAGGTCGGGGTCGGCTACCTCTCCTGGACCGACACGGACATGGTGCGGGGCGCCGACCAGGACGACGTGATGCGGGAGTTGCGGCAGCGGCTGCCCTGGCCGGCGAACCGCACCTACCCGCTGGGCCCCGCGGTCGACCGGATCGTGGCCGGCGTCGAGCGCCGCTCCCCGCACGTGTACGCGCAGTGGTGGCTGCGCGGGATGCAGTCCGTGCGGGGCTACCTGCCCTCGGTGATAGGCGTCGTCGGCCAGCGGGAGGTCCGGAAGTTCGGGTCGCGGCTGGACGGCGTGGGCAAGGGGCTGGTGGGCGCCGGGGGCGCGGCGGACCAGGACGCGAGGGCGGCGCGCACGCAGAGTGACTGATCGACATGCGGTGGGTGCGGGGGGCTGCGACGCTGGACGAGGTCCTCACGGACCGCCCCCACAAACTCACGAGGAGTGAACGGCATGGGCATCGCAGACCAGTTCAAGGACAAGGCGCAGCAGCTCGCCGACGAGGCGAAGCGGAAGATGGACGAGGGCCGGGAGGAGGGCCGCGAGCGGACGCAGGACGCGTCCGGGCGGGCCTCGGAGGCGTCGCGGCAGGGCCGTGACACGGCCCGGGACACCGCGGACGACATCCGCGAGCGCCGCGACCGCTGACGCCGCTCCTGACTGTCGGCGTGTTCGGCGACCGCTGACGTCGTGATGTCGTTCGGCGACTTCGCGCATGGTCCGTGTCCGTCGCTCCGTCGAGTCGAAGGGTGCGTCCGGGAGACCGGGTGCACCCTTTCGGCATGCGTACGGCGGGGCCGGGAACGCCCCGGGTCCTTGGTTCCCCGGGTCCTTGGTTCCCCGGGTCCTTGGTTCCCGGGGTCCCCTGGTCTCCGATTCCCGGGGTCCTTGGTTTCCCTGGTCCCGGGGTCCTTGGTTCCCCCGGTCCCCGATTCCCCGGGTCAGCCGGTGAAGCACTCGGGGCGGCTGCCCGGTACCTCCAGGCAGATCCGGGTGCCCGCCCCGCTGTCGCCCGCCGCCATCGGGGTGGCCAGGTACTGCCCGGTGTCACGGCCTCCCGTGGCCGTGACCTGCTGGGTGCGCCCGGTCGACAGGGACAGCTCGACCCGGTCGCCCGGCCGCAGCCCCGTGGTGCGCACCCACAGGGTGCGGCACAGCGCGGCGTGGCGGAGCTCCAGGCGCCGCCCGCCGGACGCGGTGTGGGTGGCGAGGGTGGTGATCATCCCGGCCCCGCCGCAGCCCATGGCCACGGGGTTCTTGCCCTCGCAGCCGTCGGCCCTGCACCCGGGGTTGCGCACGGGCGGCTCCGTGACGGCTCGGGGCCGCCCGTCGCCCGGCTCCGTGCCGGGGCGGGCGGTCCCGGCCCCGAGGAACGCGGTGCCGGCCAGCCCGGCCGCCACCACCCCGGCGACGGCCGCGGCCACCGCCCACCGCCGCACGCCCGCACGGGCGGCGGGGGCGGACGGGGCGGCGGCGAGGCGTTCCGGTTCGGCCTCCGCCGGTTCGTCCGGGGCCTTCGGCGCGGACACGGGCCGCGCCCGGCCGCTCCATTCGGCGTCCGCCAGTTCCCAGAGGGCCAGCAGCCGACCGGGCGGCGTCCCGGTGAGCGCGCACAGCGCCTCGACGGCCTGGCGGGGTGCGGGCTTCTTCCCGTTGAGGTACCGCTCCCAGGACGATTTGCTGTACGGGGTACGGGCCGCCAGCGCGGCCAGGCTCAGCCCGGACCGCTCCTTGACGCCCCGCAGCTCCTCCGCCAGTTGACCGCCCACGGTGGAAGCAGTCATCTGCGCAGCTCCCTCCAGGTGTCCGGGCCGATGATGCCGTCGACGACCAGGTGGCGGGCCTGCTGGAACTTCTTCGCGGCCCCCTTGGTCCGTTCGTCGTACAGCCCGTCGAAGACGCCGGGGTCGAAGCCCTTCTCACGCAGCAGGCACTGGGCCTCCACCACGTCGAAACCGGTGCTGTTGATGTCGAGCAGCATCTCGCGGGTGTCGCTGTGACCCGCCCGCAGCCTGCCATCCTTCCGCTGCACCGCGCACTCGTAGGTCTGGCCGCGCAGATACCCCGTTCCGGCCGCCACGGGTCCGGTCTTCTTCTTCGCCGGGGCGTCGTCGTCCCAGGCCCGCGCCGTCAGCAGTCCGGCCCCGAAGGACACCGCGACGGCCAGGACCACCGCGGCGACCAGCCACCCCAACGGCACGGTGCGGCCCGGCCGCCGGGAATCCGACGGCCGGGACTCCGCCCGCCGGGAATCCGACTGTCGCTGTTCCGGTATCGGCGTCGGTGTCGGCCCCGGCTCGGGCTCGGGCGCAGTGGCCGAGGCCGTCTCCCGTTCCTGTCCGGGCTCCGGTTCCGGCTCCGGATCCGCTTCCCGGGCGGGTTCGAGAGGCCGCGCGGACTCCGGCGACGCCGACGAGGAGTCGTCCGTACGCCCGGTCGCGGTCGTCCTGGGACGGGACCGCTCGGCGACGTCGTACAGCACGAGCAGGCGCGTCGGCTCCGTGCCGCAGACCCGGGCCAGTTCCTCGACGGCCTTGCGCGGTACGGGCTTCTTCCCGTTCAGGTACCGCTCCCATGAGGAACGGCTGTAACTGGTCCGGCCCGCCAGCGAGGCCAGGCTCAGATCGCTGTGGTCCTTCAGCCTGCGCAGTTGGACGAGCAGTTGGCGTTCGCTGCTGGAGATCTCTGCGGGCAGCTCTTTCCATCGCGGCATGCGGCTTCCCCCCGATGCTTTCCGGCCGATGCCATAAATAGTGAGGCATCGGGGCCACACAGGAGAAGTCGTGGCGTGTCGGCCACGGACCATCGTCCCACGAACGCACCTTGGCAAGGTGCGTCCCAGCAGGTCAGAGCATGAAACGTCCCACGCCGACCCAGATCGTCCAGCAGGTCTGGCCATGCGGAAGTTGGCGCATCAGAGTCGTTGCCGAGCCCGGGACCGGGCTGCTGCCGGAGGCCGGTGCGAAGAAGGACGGGGGTCTACTTCGTACCGGCCGGTCGGCCGCGCGGCCGGGGCGGGGAGCCTGCCGGGCCCCGGGTTATCTTGCTCGGGCACAGGACCGTTTCCGGCCCGACAGGGCGTCCCGGCAGGGAGTCGAGCACATGGGCGCACAGGACGCACGCGACATCCGGGACGACCGGGGTGCACGGGGCACGCGGGACGGCCGGGACGTACAGGACACACGGGATGACCGAGGCGTACAGGACGTGTGCGATGGCCGGGACTTACAGGACGCACGTGATGGCCGGGACGTGCAGGACACGTGCGACGGGTGGGACGCGCGGGAGACGGCCGGGCGGCTGCGGGCGATCGGTGACGAGCTGTCGGACCGCTTCTACGAGCGGGCCGACGTGGTGCGGACGCTGCTGGTGGCGCTGCTGGCCGGACAGCACTCGCTGGTGCTCGGCCCGCCCGGAACGGCGAAGTCCGAGCTGGCCCGGGAACTGACGGGCCGGATCGAGGGGGCGTCCTACTGGGAGATCCTCCTGTCGAAGTTCACCGCGCCGACGAGGATGTTCGGTCCCGTGGACGTCGCCGCGCTGACCCGGGGCGAGTACCGCCAGATCTACGAAGGTCGCGCCACGACCGCGCACATCGCGTTCATCGACGAGATCTTCAAGTGCTCCACGGCGGCGCTGAACGAGACGCTGGGCTACCTCAACGAGCGGATCTACCACCCCGAGAGCGGCGGCGAGCCGATCCGCTGCCCCCTGATCGGGGCGATCACGGCGAGCAACGAACTGCCCGGCGGGGAGGATTCGGCCGCGATCTACGACCGGCTGCTGGTGCGGATCGAGGTCGGGTACCTGACGGACCCGTCGAACTTCGCCGCGCTGATCCGTTCCGCCGTCCGCAGCCCGGAGGCACCGGCCCGGACCACCGTCGAACTGGCCGCGCTGCAGCACGCCGTGACCGTGTCCGTCCCGGCCGTGGACGTCCCCGACCCGATCGTGGACGCGGTGTGCACGCTGCGGGCCGCCCTGCGCCGCAAGGAACTCGTCGCCTCCGACCGCCGCTGGCGGCAGGCGGTGGGCCTGCTCCAGGCGTCCGCGTACCTGGACGGCCGCCCGGCGGTCTCCGCGTCCGACCTGTCGGTGCTGACCCACGTGCTGTGGGATTCCCCCGCCCAGCGCCCGACCGTCGAGCGGGAGGTGCTGCACCTGGTCAACCCCGACGCCAAGGAGGCGCTCGACCTGTCCGACGTCATCGACGAGCTGGAGACCCAGCTCGACGCCATGGCCGGGCAGTCCCGCGAGGCGCTGAGCGACTGGGTCATCAAGAACGCCCACAACAAGCTCGCCAGGTCGGGGAAACGGCTGGAGGAGCTGCGCGGGGAAGCGGCGGCGGCCGGCCGCTCCACCACCGCCATCGACCGGGTCATCGGCCGCCGGCGCGCCCTTCGCACCCGCGTCCTCACCGAGGCCCTCGGCATGGACGCGAGCACGGTGCAGGACGAAATCTGAAGCAGGTTCAGGACGAGCTCTGAAGCAGGTTCAGGACGAACTCTGAGGCATCGGGGGCGAGGACAGTGGACGGCATGCCGGGCAGACTCGATGAGCTGAGGCTCCGCGCCGGGAAGTGGTCGGCCCCGTCAGCCGCGTCGGTCCCGTCAGCCACGTCGGCCGAGTCCGTCGAGCGGCACACCACGGCCGTGATCGCGGACCGGTTCGAGCGGATCGTCTGGCGCGACACCTGCGACCGGTCGGCCGGACTGCGCGAGCTGGTCCGGGAGCTGAGCGGGTACCACGCGTACGCCGCCGAGCTTCTGTCCGATGTGTTCCTGGCCGCCCACCAGCCCGTCCCGAGGCTGCGCGACCGGGCGGAGATGGACCCCTCCCGGCTGACCGACCACCGGATCGTCGCCGCGCTGATGGAGTCCCCGGACTTCGCCGGGCTGCGCCGGGAGACGACCGGTGACGCCTACGCCGCGGCCATGGCCGTGCTCGCCCAGGCCACCGAACTGCGCCGGCTGCTGGAATGCTCCTCGGACGCCCGGCGACGGGCCGAGCGGGCGGGAAGGACCCGGCAGGACGCCGAGGACGCGGTGGACGCCGTGGGCGAGGCGCTGCGGTGGGCCGCCGACGAGGCGGGTGGGGACGGCACCGTGCCCGCCCCGGCCGCCGACGCAGTCCGCCGGGCGGTCGGGGCCGCCGAGATCGCCGGGGCCGCCGCCCGGCAGGCCGCCCGGGACGCCGAGCAGGCCCTCGCGGCGGCGGCCCCCGCCGTCCGGACCGCCGCACGGAAGGCCGTGGCACGGGCCGCCGGGACCGTACGGGAGGAGGCGGCGCTGATGCGGGCGTGGGGGGTCGCTCCCGGCGAGCTGGAGCGCATGCCGTTCGACCGGCGTGCCCGGCTCGCCGAGCGGCTGCGCACCGGTCGGCTCGCCCGATGGGCCGAACTGATCGGCCGCTTCCGGCAGATGGCCGACGGAGAACGCGCCCGCAAGGTGGAGAACACCGCCGGGGAACTGGTCGGCGTCACCCTCGGCGACGACCTCACCCGCGTCGTCCCCTCCGAACTGGCCAACCTCGGCCTGCCCGAGCTGCGTGCGGTGTTCGCCGCCCGCTACGCCGCCGGGGAGCTGATGATCCACGACAGCCGGGGCGAACAGAGCACCGGCAAGGGCGCCGTCGTCGCGTGCGTGGACACCTCGCACTCCATGTACGGGACGGGGCCCGGCGGAGTCCCCCGCGAGGCGTGGGCCAAGGCGTGCGCCCTGGCCCTGCTGGACCAGGCCCGCCACGCCCGGCGCGATTTCGTCGGCATTCTGTTCTCCGCAGCCGACAGGCTCCAGGTCTTCCGCTTCCCGGCCGACGGGCCCGCCGACATCGACCGCGTCGTCGACTTCGCGGAGTCCTTCCTCGGCGGCGGCACCAGTTACCAGACGCCCCTGAGCGCGGCGGCCGACCTGCTGGCCGAGGAGTTCGACGACACCGCCCGCGCCCGCGGCGACATCGTGCTGCTCACCGACGACGAGTGCGACGTCACCGAGGAGTGGACGCGCGGCTGGAACGAGGCCAGGAACCGGCTGGGCTTCCGCGTCTTCGGCATCGCCGTCGACGCCCCGCCCGCCGCCGAGGAGGGATCGGTCCTGGACGCCCTGTGCGACAACCTCCGCTCCGTCGAGGACCTCACCGACGTCCGCGCCGCCGCCGACCTCTTCCGCGTGATCTGACGGGCCGGGCGCGACGGCCCGGGTGGCACGGGCGGCCCGGGTGCGGAGCGGGCGGGGAGCGGGTGCGGAGCGGTTCCTCACACGGGCGGAATTCCGTGTTTGCGGGACGGCTGGTCGGCCTGCTTGGCGTGAAGCGCCGCGAGCGAGCGGATGAGAACGATGCGGGTTTCCACGGGGTCGATGACGTCGTCCACGATTCCGATCTGGGCGCCGTAGTAGGGGTGCATCAGCTCGTCCCTGTACTCCCTGAGCAGACGGCTGCGCATGGCCCCGGGGTCGTCCGCCGCAGCGATCCGGCTCCGGAAGACGACCTCGACCGCCCCCTCTGCGCCCATCACCGCGATCTCGTTGGTGGGCCAGGCGAAGGACAGGTCGGCCCCGACGGAACGGGAGTCCATGAGCAGGTAGGCACTCCCGTACGCCTTGCGCAGGACGAGCTGGACGCGCGGCACGGTCGCGTTGCAGTAGGCGTACAGCAGCTTGGCACCGTGTCTGATCAGACCGCCGTGCTCCTGGTCCAGGCCGGGCAGGAATCCCGGAGCGTCGAGCAAAGTGATCAGCGGGATGTTGAAGGCGTCGCAGAGCTGGACGAAATGTGCCCCTTTCTCGCTCGCCTGGATGTCCAGTACCCCCGCGAGGTACTGGGGCTGGTTGGCGACGACACCGACGACCCGGCCGTCCAGGCGCGCGAGCGTGCACACCAGGTTCGGGGCCCATGACTGGTGGACTTGCAGGTGGTCGCCGTCGTCGACGATTTCCTCGATCACCCCGCACACGTCGTACGGACGATTGCCGTCGGCCGGCACCAGGTTCGGGAGGGCCTCGCAGCGCCTGTCCCTGCTGTCGGTGGGCGGTATCCGTGGTGGTGCCTCCCCGTTGTTGGACGGGAGCAGGGAGAGGAGGCGGCGGACCTGTCGTATGCACGTCCGCTCGTCGTCGTAAGCGAAGGCGGCCACCCCGGACACCGAGGCGTGGACGTCGGCTCCCCCCAGCCCGTCCCATGTGACGGACTCTCCGGTGACGGCCCGCACGACGTCCGGGCCGCTGATGAACATCTGTGAACTGTTCCGGACCATGAACACGAAATCGGTCAGCGCCGGGGAGTAGGCGGCACCCCCTGCGCAGGGGCCGAGTACCACGCTGATCTGCGGGATCACGCCCGAGGCCCGGGCGTTGCGCCGGAAGATCTCCCCGTAACCGACCAGTGCGGGAAGGCCCTCCTGGATACGGGCCCCGGCTCCGTCGTGCAGGCTCACCAGAGGGGCTTTCGCCGCGATCGCCATATCCATGACCCTGAGGATCTTGGCTGCCTGGGCCCGGCCGAGGGACCCGCCGAAGATCCGGAAATCGTGGGCGTACACGTAGACGGTGCGTCCGTCCACCGTTCCCCACCCCGTGACCACGCCGTCGGTGCAGGGCTTCTTCTTCTCCAGGCCGAATCCTTGGGCCTGGTGCTGGAGCAAGGGTTCCATCTCGGTGAAGGAGCCTTCGTCCAGCAGGAGTTCGAGCCGTTCGCGTACGGTCAGCTTTCCCCTGGCGTGCTGTGCCGCGGTTGCCCGTGCGCCGGGGCCGCGCCGGGCCCGCTCCTTGATCTCGTGCAGTTCGGCGATCCGGCCGTGCATTTCGGTCGTGCCCGCTTGCTTCGGCTGCTTCGGTTCTTTCGGTTCCTTCGCCTGCTTCGGCTCCTCGGCCGGTGCGGCGTCGGGCTCGGGACCGGGTTCGGGCTCGGGTTCAGGACCGGGGCCGGGTTCGGGGCCGGGTTCGGGGACTGCCTCCGCGTCTTCGGTAGCCGCCTCCGCACGTTCCGCTTCCGCGCGTTCCGGGTCCGCGGTTTCGGCGTCCGTTCCCTGGGCGCGCCTGTTCCGGGTGCGCAGGATCTGGAGCGTCTTCCAGCGGGAACGCCATTCCTGAAGCCGTGGGTCGTCCCTGCGGACGGGCCGGTTGCTCAGGTCGTCGAAGGCGAGCAGGGTCCACACCAGGGCGACGAGGAAGTCCAGCCCCGGCAGCCGTTTGCCGCTCAGCACCTCGCTGACCGCGGAGGCGGACAGCGGACGGCCCTTCGGCGCCCGGGCCTGGATCTGCCGGTAGGAGGGATTGCCGCACTCGATCCTCAGGACGGTCAGATCGGCCGCGAAGGCGGCGAGTCCGTCCTCGAACTCCCTGCGGGGACGGCCGTCTTCATCGGACCCCTGCATCAACTGCCCTCCCCCTCCGTGCCGTTACCTCTCCAGATTAGGAGATCGCGCACACGCCGAACATTGCCGAACACCCCGCCGGACGGGGCGGTGTTCGGCCGGATCCGCCGCGTGTCCGCCGTTGGCCGGAGCCGATCGGTCTGCGTCGGGATCGTTCGTTCCATGGCGGCGTGGGCCCCGTTGTCGGGTGTGCTCGTGACATGACACAGAACAAGGACAACTCCGGTACCCCGGCCCCTTCCACTCCGGTCCCCACCACTCCGGTCCCTCCTCCTGCTGGACCGTCTCCCGCGACGCGGGAGCGGGGCCTCGACCTGGCCGCGCTCGTGGTGCTCATCGTGCTGGCCTGCACCGTCTTCACCGTTGCCGGACCGGAGGCGTTCTCCGCGGTGACGTGCGTCGGAGTGGGCCTGTTCTCCACGTGGCGGGCCCGCCGCTGACACGCTCCGCCCGGCCCCGGGACCGGCGGGAGCCACGCGTGACCGGCCCGGGGAAGCGCGCGGGAGCGCCGTCAGCGGTGCCTGGCGTTGACGACCAGGGCCCTGACCACCGCCGACGGGCTCAGGAAACGCAGCGGACCGATCAGGCGGGCCGCGAACAGGTACATGTGCCGGGCCATCGACACGTCGCGCGCCGCCGCCGAGAACATCAGCCGTTCCATGGGGTTGAACGGGCGGGACCTGGCGTAGTCGACGGCCAGGCGCTGGTGACCGCTCAGCCGGCGCCGGTGGGTGCGGGCGTACGTCGCGAGCGACCTGTCGAGGTCGTCGCCCCGGCCGGCCGCGGCCGGGGCGACCGCCTCCGCCAGCCACTTCGCGGACTGCAGGGCCCATCCGCACCCCACGCCCCACAGGGGGTCGCCGGTCAGGGCGGCGTCACCGATGAGCGCGATGCCCGGGGCGGCCGGCCTGCGGCTGTGGAGCGGGTAGTCGACCGTGCCGATGAATTTCGTGACGCGCTCGGCGGAGTCGACGGGCGGTGCCTCGGGCAGGGCGCGGACGAAGTCGAGGAAGCTGCCCTCCGGGTCCGCCCTGAAGGCCGGCAGCCGCTTCTTGTCGGGAAGCACGGCGAGGACCGTCACCCCGTCGTCGTTCGGGAACGCGTACGCCATGTCGGGTTCGAGGAACCAGGTCTGCCCGATCCCGCCGCGCAGCGGGAGGTCGCGGAAGTGCGCGAGGTAGCCGAACCGTGCGTTCTCGTACTGCTCGGCGGGTATCCCGGCGAACTTCGCCACGGCCGAGTCCTTGCCGTCGGCGCCGATCACCAGCCGGGCCCGGATCTCGCGCTCGCCCCGCGACGTCGCCGCGCGCACCCCCACCGTCCGCCCGGCTTCTTGGACCAGCCCGGTCACACGGTGGCCGGTGAGCAGTTCGACGCCGGGGGTATCGGCCGCACGGGCCCTGATCAACGGGTCGAGGGTGCTGCGCCGCACGTTGTACCCGTGCGGCAGCTCGGGGCCCGGGTGCGCGGCGTTCGGCTCGATCCAGCCCCAGCGGGTGTACCAGCGGGCGTCGTTGCGGACGGCCCCGGCCTTTTCGAGGTCGGGTACGAGGCCGAGCTCGTCCAGCACCGGGTGGGCGTTGGCCGTGATGGAGTGGGTGCACAGCACCTTGTACGCCTCGGGGTCGGAGCGGCGCTCCAGCAGCGCGACGCGGACACCGCGCCGGGCGAGCAGGATCGCGGCGGCGCTGCCGGCGAGGCCGGAGCCGCTGATGACGACGTCGTAGTCGTGCCCCGCGTCGCCGGGCCCGCTGCTCTCGCTCTTCGTCATGCGCCGATCGTCCCTTCGGTTCGTGCCGTGCACGGGAGTGGAGCGGGAGTGGTGCGGTGCCGTTTCTGTCAGGCACATGCCGAAGTGTAGGAGTCGAAGAGCTGAGGAGCCGGCGATCACACGTCTACGGAGGCCCGGAACCGAGCAGGGTGAAGGCCCCGTACACCCCCGACGCGAGCGCTGCCGCGCCCACGACGGCCACCACCGGGACCGTCCGCCACCGGGCACCCGCCAGGGCCGCCGCGGCGGGCAGCAGCAGCGGGAACGCGGGCATCATCAGCCGGGGCCTGGAGCCGAAGTAGCCGGACCCGATCAGCGAGATCACGACCACCAGGACGCAGTAGGCGATCACGGGCAGCGGCTGGCGCGGCCGTTGTCGTACGCACAGCCACACCACCCAGAAGAGGAAGGCGAAGGCCGCGCACAGGCCGAGCCCCGCGAAGACGTTGCGGCCGAACTGCTCGCCCACGAACGCGGCCAGCGCCGCCCCTCCGTCGATCCGGTTGTTCCAGCCCGCCTGGACGTCGAAGTACGCGAACGGGTGCCCCTCGCGCACGGCCACGAAGACGGTGTACGCCAGCCAGCCCAGCGGGGCCAGGCACGCGCCCGCCACCATCCGCCGGTGCGCCCGCAGCGGTACGCCCTCGCGCCGCGCGGCGACCAGCCGCCACAGCGCGGTGACGCCGATCGCCGCGATCAGCGCGACCGCGACCGGCCGGGTCAGCCCGGCGACCGCGCACAGCACCCCCGCCGTGATCCACCGGTCGGTCAGGACGGCGTACAGCGCCCAGGCCGCCAGCGCCGTGAACAGCGTCTCGGTGTACGCCATGGACTGCACGAACGCCGTCGGGTACACCCCCCACAGCACGGCCAGCAGCGTGCCCGTCCGCCGCCCGTGCAGCCGCGTGCCCACGGCGAAGATGCCCCAGGCGGCGGCGAGCGAGGCGAGCCACGACACCACCAGCCCCGCCCCGGCCACGCCGAGCGGCGGGATCAGGGCGGCCAGCCCCCGTTCCAGCGCCGGCAGCAGCGGGAAGAAGGCCAGATCGGAGTGGAGGGCGCCGTCCGGGAGCCGGATCTCGTACCCGTACCCGTGCTCGGCGATCCGCTGGTACCAGACGGAGTCCCAGCGCCCCGTCAGCCGGTGCATCCCGTCCTTGCCGGTGGCGGCGCCGCCGATCAGCAGGAGCGCGACGCCGACGAACCGCACGGCGACGTAACCCAGCAGCGCGGGCGCGGCGAGGCGGAACGAGACCGCCGACGGACCGGACACGGAATCCGACCGCGGGGCGGCAGCCCGGGGGAGGGGCACGTCCTTGATCTCGGGCATGTCGGAAGTATCGCGCGTCGTCGATCGCCGGACGGCAGCGGCTCCGGTGGCTCGGCCGTGACGATGGCGTCGAGCAGACCGTTCTCCTCCCTCCTCCCGGTGCCCCGCAGCGCTGTTGTGGATGTTCGGTGCTGGCGCGATCTCGTCTCTTTCAGTTCAGTGGTGACAGTTTGTGTGTAGCTTGTGACCGCTCGCATGGGAAGTGTGGGTGTCGTGGGTCATTCGTGACTCATGAGGGGGCCCTGGGGAGGGACGGCGTGCGCATGCGCGGCGAACGGTTCGGAACAGGTGTGTCCACACGGTGGCGAGCAATCACGGTGGGGATGCTGGGGCTGGCCCTGTCGGTCGGGCTGGTGCCCGCGGAGGCGGCTCCGTCTGCTCCCTCATCGGCAGCGGCCACGCGGACTCAGGGCAGCACCCTCGACGACTCGACGCCCGTGGGCAGCCCGGCGGGGCCGACCGCACTCGCGGCCGCCGAGCCGACCACGAACAACGCGGTGTACGCCTACGACGCGGCATCCCGCCTCGTCGGTGTCACGGACCCGGACGGCGAGACCGCCCGCTACCGCTACGACGCGGCGGGCAACCGCCTCGGCGTGGACCGTTTCGCGTCGAGTGCCCTGTCGGTTCTCTCCCTGGTTCCTGTTCGTGCCGCGTCGGGCGAGAGCGTCACCCTTTCCGGCACGGGGTTCTCGGCAACGGCGGCCTCCAACACGGTCTCGTTCGGAACGAAGACCGCTGTGGTCATGTCGGCGTCGGCCACCCGGCTGGTGGTGACCGTTCCCGAAGGCGCGGCCAAGGGGCCGGTCTCGGTAGCGGTCGGCAGTGGCAGCGCAACGTCGACGGAGACCTTCACCCCGGCGCAGGGCAAGCCCGTCGTCACCTCATATGCGCCGACCTCCGGGCCGCCGGGGACGGAAGTGGTGCTCTCCGGGTCCGATTTCGCGTCCGAAGTGACGGACAACGTCGTCCGTTTCAACGGCGGCAGGATCGCAGAGGTCGTCGAATGCACCGACACGGCTCTGAAGGTGAAGGTCCCCGCAGGCGCCAAGGCCGGGCGGATCACGGTCGAGACCCCTGGCGGTCAGGAGGTCGCTCCCGACTACTTCGATGTCCCCCTGGAGGGAAACGAGTTCGAGACAACGGTCGGTACGTCGCCGACCGATGAGAATCCGCCCTCGGTCTCGATCTCGGCCTCCGACAAGAGAGCCCGAGTGCTGATCGATGCCGACGCGGGCGACTTCCTGAGCTTCCATCTCTCCGGCTCGACGTTCAAGGGCGACCTGCGGCTGCGGATGGTCTCTCCCCAGGATGTCGAGCTCGATGACGTCCGGGTGAGTCCCGGCAAACTCTTCGACTGGGATCTCACCGACCTGCCGGTCTCCGGAACGTATTCCCTGGTCATCGAGCCGGCCGGCTCAAGCACGGGGCCGGGGACCGTCACGGTCACCGCATCTCTGCCCCTGGAGGCCGACCGGCTCTCACCGACCGACGCGACGCCTGCCGAGGTCAGCCTGAACAGGCCGGGGCAGCTGGCGCGAGCCGCTTTCGAGGCCCAGAAGGGCGACTACCTCTCGATCGGTGCGCTCGACAGTACCTTCACCGGTGCGGCCATGGTCACGGTGCGGACGCCGTCCGGTGAGACTGTCGGCTTGGGAGGGGCCCGCGTCACCTCCGGAGCTTCCGCAACGGTCGAGTTGGGGAACCTGCCGGAGACGGGAACCTACGTCGTCACCGTCAACCCCGACCCGGGGGTCACAGGAACACTGGGACTTCTGCTGTCGGCAGACATCAAGGTCTCCCTTTCACCGGACGCCGCATCCGTACCGGTGGTGGTACGACGTGGGCAACGGGTGCGAGCGGAGTTCACCGCACCGCCCGGCGGAATCGTGGGACTCGGCGTCACCGACGTGACCATCCCGATGAGTTCGTCCCTCCAGGCACGGGACGCCGACGGAAATCTCGTCGGAGGGTACGGAACCGTCACCGCGAACAGTGGCGGCAGTCTGCACCTGAACGGCCTGACCCCTGGAGACGACTACACAGCGGTGCTCCAGCCGCAGTCGGCCTCCGCCGGGTCGATGAAGTTCTGGCTCTCGACTCCGGTGACAGCCGCGCCCCTCACCACCAGCAGCCCCAGCACACAAACGGAACTGACACGGCCGGGGCAGCAGCTCATCGTTCCCGTCCTCGCCGCGGACAGCAGTGGGATCTCGGTCGTCCTGTCCGGCCCGAACGCCATGCAGGGCGGCAGCATCGCAAGAGTCACCCCCGACGGCCAGGTCGTGAACGGCGCCGGATACATCGGTGGAACATCGGGAGAGGCCGGAGTGGCTCTTCCCA
Organism: Streptomyces sp. sk2.1; assembly: GCF_008120935.1. GTDB lineage: Bacteria > Actinomycetota > Actinomycetes > Streptomycetales > Streptomycetaceae > Streptomyces. The sequence goes on along the minus strand of NZ_RDBO01000045.1, from coordinate 133,847 downwards.
CGCCCCTGCCCGAGGGAACACATCTGCTTCTGGTCCAGCCCTTGCGCACGACCGCGGGCACTGTGACCGCATCGAGGGTGCCCGGGGTGAACGCCGGAACGCTGACGCTGGGCGGTGCCAAGCAGACGGCGGTGATCTCCCAGCCGTACGTGCACGCCTACTTCACCTTCACGGTCGAGTCGGAGAACGGGGCCAAACCCGACCTCGAGATCGAGGCACCGTCACCGTTCGACTGGATGGCGACGCTGATTGGTTCGGCAGGGGAGAAACGAGGCTTCGCCTACCTGCCCAAATCGACTCTCTCTGCGTCCTTCGGTTCCCTCGCCCCGGGTACGTACACCTTGGTGGTCGAGCCGGTGGGCCCGGCGACCGGTCAGATCACTCTCGGTCTCAAGGACGGATCCGCCGCCGCGGCGAGCGGCGGTGACGGCACGAGCAAGGCAGCGGGGATCGTTCCCGAGGGGGCGGACGCCTGGCAGCCCGGCAAGCGGCAGAAAGCCGGCCGGGACTGGGTTACCGGCCGCGGCGACGGGCCGGAAGCTCCCCGGAAACTTCGTTCGCCCCCGGGCAGGACGGCGTTGACCGGTCACGTGCTGAAGCTGGACGGCAAACCCCTGGCGAAGGTCACCGTCTCCGTCGGCGACAAGACGGCCAGAACCGACTCCCGCGGCAGGTTCCTGCTGGCCGGCATCAGTCCCGACGCGAAGACCCTGGTGGTCGACGGCTCGACGGCCAACACGAGGAAGCGGCAGTACGGCCGCTTCGACATACACATCGGCCCGAAGCGCGGTCAGAGCGTCGACCTCGGGTTCCCGGTCTGGATGACGCCCCTCGACACCAGGAACACGGTGCGCTTCGCCGCCCCGGCGAAGTCCGACGTCGTGCTGAGGACCCCGAAGATTCCCGGGCTCGAAGTCCGCATCCCCAAGGGTTCGGTGGTCCGGGACGAGAAGGGCAAGCCGGTCACGGAGCTGGGAATCACCGCCGTACCCATCGACCGGCCGCCGTTCCCGCTGCCCGAGAACAGCGTCGTGCCGGTGTACTTCACCGTGCAGCCGGGCGGCACGTACGTCTTTCCCAAGGGCGCTCAGGTCATCTATCCGAACTACACACGCGAAGCCCCCGGCACCCGCGTGGAGTTCATGGACTACGACCCGAAGAAGAAGGGCTGGTACGTCTACGGGCACGGGAAGGTGTCCGAGGACGGCCGCCAGGTCGTGCCCGACGCCAAGACACGGGTCTGGGCCTTTCACGGCGCGATGTTCAACATCCCCGACTGGCTTCCCTGGGACCTGCCGTGGGTGAAGGACGCCTTCGACTGGCTGTCCGGCGACCCCGTCGACCTGTCCACCGGAATGCTCACCGACTCGCGTACCGACCTGGCCGTGTCCGATTCCCGTGGCTCTGCGGAGATCACCCGGACCTACTGGCAGGGCGACACACGAACCCGCGCCTTCGGCATCGGGCGCGACCTCTCCTACAACGTCTTCCTGCACTCGAAGAAACAGTACGAACAGGTCGACCTGTACCTGCCCGGCGGTCAGTCGGTGCCCTTCGTACGCACCTCGCCCGGCACGGGCTACGCCGACGCGGTCTTCGAACCCGTCGGAACCCCGTCCGGATACCACGGCACGAAGATCGTGTGGGGCGGCGACAGGGCGTGGCACATGAAGTTCCGTGACGGCACCACCTGGATCTTCCCCCAGTACGCGCCCCTGAAGGAGATACGCGACCGGCACGGCAACGCCGTGCAGCTGACGCGAGCCGGCGACAAGGGCGAGATCACGCAGATCTACACCCCCGGCGGCCGCTGGATCTCCCTCGCCTACGACACCCAGAAGCGCGTCTCATCGGTCCGGGACAACGCGGGCCGCACGACCGAGTACACCTACGACACCACCGGCCGCCTGGCCACCGTCAAGGACCCGGCAGGCAAGATCAGCCGCTACACGTACGACGGCACGTCCAACCGCATCAAGACAGCGGTGGACGCCCGTGGCATCACCTACATGTCCAATGTCTACGAGAGCGGGCGGGTCAAGGAGCAGACGCTCACCGAAGGCGCCAAGTACACCTTCGCGTACACGTTGACCGGCGCGGGCAAGGTGACCTCCACAACGGTCACGCAGCCCGGCGGCTCCCTGAGGCGGGTCGAGTTCGACGCCGACGGCTACGGAGTCAAGGACACCCGGGCGCACGGCAGCACCCTGGCCCGCACCACCCAGTACCACCGGGGACCCCGCCACCGGGTGGACGCGGTCACCGACCCGTACGGCCGTCGCACCGAATTCACCTACGACGCCAACGGATACGTCACCCGCACCACGGAACTCGCGGGTACGCCACAGGCACGCCAGTCCGGCACCGCGGTCTACGACGGTCCGTACGACCAGCCCACCACCCTCACCGATCCGCTGGGCAACACCACCACCCTCGGCTACGACGCCGTGGGCGACCTGCGGAAGGTGACCGACCCCGAAAAAAGGGAAACCACTCTCACCTACACCTCCGACGGGCAGGTGAAGACGGTGACCGACGCCTCCGAGGCGGTGACCGAGTACACCTATCTGAACGGTGAGATGGTGTCGGTCAAGGACGCGGAGGGCCGCACCAGTGGCCAGTTCCTCGACGCGGCGGGACGGCCGTCCGCTCTGACCGACGCGGCAGGATCCCGCACGACGCTCACGTACGACTCCCTCAACCAGACCCGCAGGATCACCGATCCGCTCGGCCAGGTCACCGCTCTGGACTACGACGAGAACGGCAACCTGACCACCCTCACCGACGCCCGCCAGAACGCCACCGTCTGGGCGTACGACAACGCGGACCGGGCCGAGTCGGCGACGGATCCGCTGGGAGCACAGGCGCTGTTCGCCCATGACGCCGCCGGCAACCTGGCGAAGGTGACCAGCCGCTCGGGCCAGGTCGCCACCACCGAGTACGACCTGCTGGGACGGGCGAAGAACACCAAATACGGCGTGAACGTGGCCGGTACGGCCGAGTCCACCGTCACCTACGCCTACGACGCGGTCGACCTGCCGAAGACGATCACGGACACCCAGGCGGGGACACAGACTCTCGGATACGACGAGTACGACCGGACGAAGACGGTCACCGGACCCACCGGCACGGTCTCCTACGTCTACGACGCGGCGGACCGGCGCAAGGAGATGACCGCAGCCGGGAAGACCACGCTCTACGGCTACGACACCTCGAACATCCTCACCTCCATCGCCTCCGGGGACCAGACGGTCACCTTCGGCCTGGACGCGGTGGGCCGCGAGAAGACCGCCGCACTGCCGGGCGGGATCACCCGTACCACCACCCTGGACAAGACGGGCACGATCAAGAGCATCGGCTACACCAAGGGCGCGGCCGACATCGGTGACCTCTCCTACACGAGGGACGTACGCGGCCTCCAGACCGGCCTGTCCGGCAGTCTCGCCTCGGTGGCGCTTCCGGCGGCAGAGACGGGCGCGGTGTTCGGGAAGGACAACCGGCTCACCACCTTCAACGGCCGCTCCTTCACCTACGACGCGGACGGCCGGCTCAAGACCGACGGAAAACGCACCTACACCTGGAACGCCCGCGGCCAGTTGTCCGGACTCACTGCCACCGGCGGGGCTTCGAGCCTGTTCACGTACGACGCACTGGGCACACGCGCCACCACAACCCTCGGTGACGCCACCAAGAAGTTCCTGACCGACGGCTCCAACCCGCTGGTGGAACAGGACGCCGCGGGAGCCGAAACGGCCACGGTCGCGGCGTCCGGCCTGGACGAGTACCTGACCCGCACCGAGAACAACGCGACGCAGATCTACCTCACCGACGCGCTGGGCACGGTCGTCGGCCTGGCCGACACCGACGGCACGGTCACCACCCGCTACACCTACGACCCCAACGGCCAGTCCACGACCTCGGGCGCCGCGTCCTCCAACCCCTACACCTTCACCGGACGCGAGTCCGACGGAACGGGGCTCCTGTACTACCGCAACCGCTACTACGACCCCGAGACCGGCCGCTTCATCTCCCAGGACCCGATCGGGCACGCGGGTGGCACCAACCTCTACCAGTACGCGCTCAGTTCACCCACCACCTACACCGACCCCTCGGGCAACAGCCCACTGCTCGCGGGCTGTGTCTTCGGAGGTCTCTCCGAAGCCGGCCTCGACTGGCTCGGCCAACGCCTGTCGGGCCGCAAGGTCGACTGGGGCCAGGTCGGCGTCTCCGCGGCCATGGGCTGTGCGACCGGCATGCTCGGCGCCGGGGGCGCGTCCAAGTGGGCGTCCCTGGGCAAGTGCCGCAAGGCCGGCAACAGCTTCACCTCGGACACCCCCGTTCTCCTCGCGGACGGCACCCGCAAACCGATCAAGGACGTTCGGATCGGCGACGAGGTCCTGGCCACCGACCCCGAAACCGGCGAAACCGGCCCCCGCCCGGTCACGGCCCTGATCAAGGGCACGGGCGACAAACAACTGGTCGACATCACCCTCGACACGGGTGCGTCCCACTCCCTGACGGCCACGGACGGCCACCCCTTCTGGGTCCCCGCCCTGAACCGCTGGGTCGAAGCCGACGAACTCACCGCCGGCCAGTGGCTCCGGACGAGCAGTGGCACCTGGGTACAGATCACTGCGGTCACCCACCGCACCAAATCCACCACGGTCTACAACCTCACCGTCGCGGACTTCCATACGTACTACGTGCTGGCGGGGGCCACGCCGGTACTCGTTCACAACTCGAATTGCCTGGGAATTGGTCCCGGATGGTTCCCGCATGGGAGTGGAAAAATTCCGAGCGGCTGGTCTGGCCCCAATATGACGAGTAAATTCAGAAAGAATGCAAATAAGGAGGGCTTTGTGTGGCGTGCTCCGAAGGGGCAAGATAGTGTTCGTATCGACAGGGGGGACTTCAATTCCCAATGGGGAACCCAGCAAGTTGATCACGTGGTGATTAACTCCAAGGGAAGAATTGTGGGGCGTGGTGGCGAGCTTCTGCCGCCTAATGCGCGGATACAGGATTACCCGGCGGAAGCTCACGTCCCGCTCAGTGAGTGGCAGACATGGAGGAGTTGGAATGCCCCATGAGGGTCATGATCTTAAGACGCCTTGGGTGCGGAGTCAGTTGATTGATTGGCTGGTCAAACTGGGTGATCGGGACTGGCAAGAGGGGAACTGGGTGAGTCGGGTGCCAGATGTCTCTGGCCTTGATGAGGCATTGGATTTCTTCGACGACTCGGGTGTCCTGGCTGAACCGACCGGAAGGCTGGGGTACGTCCTTATCGATGATGAGGAAGTCTCTGCAATGGTCGCACTGAACTCCTCGCTTGATTTCGTTCTGTCTTCTTCTGCGTCAAGCGACGCGGAGATGATTCATTCTCAAGGGTGGGGTGATGTCGTCGCAGCGGCACGTGAAGCCTTGAAGGTCATGGGTAATGTTCCTGGAGAGAAGTGGCGGACGCGCAACTGCTCCTGAATCGTGGCGAGCTCTACGCTCTGTTTCGGAGCAGGGTCGACATGTTCGGGTTGGGCGGCGAGCTCTGCTGCTGTCCGCACTGTGGCTGAAGGTGGATCACGTCAACGATCTGCAAGCCCCTGACTGAGCGTGTCAATCCACTTGTCGCCGGACGGGGGAACGAAGAAGTATCCGCCGCCCGTGGTCAGCAAGTACTTCGCCAGGGGTTCCCCTTCCAGGCGTTTCTGGGCTGCTTCGAATCCTTGGGCCAAGTCCCGCTGGAAGCAGGAGAAGATGATCCCCGTGTCGTCGTTGCCCCGGTCGTAGTTGTAACTGCGCCGCACGATCGGTGGAGGAGTGCGGCGGTCGGGGGCTGCGAGGCGTACATGTGAATCAAGCGGGGTGAGCCTGCCGGTGGGATCGGCCGCGAAGTTGGGCTGTTCGCCGGCCGGGGTGCCGTCGAGCCATCCCCCGTCGCGTCGGCGGCCGATGATCCGCTCCTGTTCTCGTACCGAGTCCTTGTCCCACAGGTCGGTCGCGAAACGAACGATGCGCACGACCTGGTAACTGCCGCCCACGGCCCACTGGGGTTCGTCCTGATCGGCAGAAGTGAGTGCACGGTCGAGGGATTCCCTCTCGGTGCCCGGATTGCCGAAGCCCTCGGTGAAGTGGAACGGGTTGCGGGACAGGCCCCTGCCGTCCTCGACCCGGTTGGCGGGACGGGAGCCATTGATGTGCCACCGAACTGTCCAGTGCGGGGAGGTGGTGTTCCTGATGCGCTCAACGGTCTTCTGTATCACCGCGGCCTTTTCGCTCGCGACGTGGGCGAGAATGTCTCCGTGCGACATGGCGGGGTCGAGCAGGTCGCCGGTGAAGTGCGGCATCTCCTTGAGTTGGCGAGGAATCGACTTCTCGGATCCGAAAAGTGTCGCCCCGAGGGCGAACCCCACGGATGTGTCCGGATCGGCGGCAGTACGAAACCGTTTCACCAGTTCTCTCAGCGCGCCACGTGACCGCCCGACGTCGAGCGAGATCAACGCCACGTATTTTTCCGGCAGAAGTCTGCGCAGCTGGACCGGAATGTCGGCGGAGTCGTCAGAGCCGGCACCGTCCCCTGCGGTGCCTTTGCCTGTCAGGCCGTAAGCAGCCGCGCCCCCACCTGCTAAAGCAACCGCCACGCCCGAAGCCATCAAGTTCCTGCGTCGTATCACTTCGACCTCGCTCGCTTCGATGGGCCTGCTGCTTCATCGACTTCTCATCTTGTCAACCGAAGCGCGTCCGCGACAGTTGTGCCCGGAGCCCGAGTCCAGGGCCTCTCGCGAGGGCGGTCCGGGGTGGATGTCAGAGGTGTCTGTCAGGCTCGGGGCATGGAGATGACCGTGCAGCTGACGATCGACTGTGCCGATCCGCAGAGGATGGTGGCGTTCTGGAGCGAGGCTCTGGGGTACGTGCCCGAACCCCCGCCGGCCGGTCATGTCACGTGGCGGGATTACTGGGCGGCCATGGGGGTGCCCGAGGAGGAGCTGCCCGCGGGTGCGGGGGACATACCGGAGTCGATCATCGATCCCGCGGGGCGGGGGCCGCGGGTGTGGTTCCAGCAGGTTCCGGAACCCAAGACCATCAAGAACCGCATCCACTTCGACCTGAAGGTCGGCGGCGGGCGCGACGTCCCGTTGGAGGTCCGCACGCAGCGGGTCACCGCCGCGGTGGAGAGACTGGTCGAGGCCGGGGCCGGTGTGGTTCGGATCGCGGACGAGCCGGACATGGGGCAGTACGCCGTCCTGCTCCAGGACCCGGAGGGCAACGAGTTCGACGTCGTCTAGACCGCGTTGCGGTGGAGGGGCGGGGGAGAGAGCCGGCCTTCCTCTTCTCGTCCGGGAGGATTGCGTGCATGGATCAAGTACACGCGGCGGGTTCGTCGTCGGCGCAGAGCGAGCCCCTTGTCGTTGTCGCGGCCGCGGTCGTCCAGGACGGGCGACTCCTGGTGGTGAGCAAGAAGGCGGCACCCGAGGTCTTCTACCTCCCGGGCGGAAAGCCCGACGCCGATGAGGGGGCGCGGGAAACCCTGATGCGGGAATTCGAGGAGGAGCTCGGCGTCCAGCCCCTGGATCCGCGGTTCCTCGTGGACGTCGAGGCCGTCGCGGCTCTGGAGGGTGTCCCCATGCGGATGACCGTCTTCCAGGCGCGTCTCGGCGGGACACCGTTCCCCGCCGCTGAACTGGCACGGATGCGTTGGGTGTCCGGTCGCGAGGAGGACCTTCACCTCGCTCCGGCCGTGCGGGATCATGTGCTCCCGCTCCTGAGGCAACGGGGTGTGCTCGCGGCGTAGGTCCGTGATCTGCGGAAATACTTGGCCCGGAGGCCCGGAGGCCCGGAGGCCCGGAGGCCCGGAGGCCGGCAGTCGGGCAGGGCCTGGAGTCGGGTCCCGCGAGCGGATCAAGTGGGCGCCGGTTCATGACACTTCATGACATGGCGCCGTAGAGGTCACGTTGCGACGGCGTTATGGACACGACTCCGCGGTCGGTCCTGCCGGGAGCGCGGCACAGAAACGATCATGGCGGGCACGTGCAGGTTTCATGGAGGAGGCGTACGTGTTCGGCAAGGCGGCACGCATGGTCCGGCATCTGGAGGCGACGGGAGTCGGGCTGCCGCCGGACCACGCAGTCGTGGTCGGCGCACCGGACGCACGCGCCACCGACGCCATGGCCGCCGCCCGCCGTGGCGCGTACGCACCGGCCCGCGTACTCCTCGCCACCACGCGCGAAGAGGCCGACTGGACCCTGCGGGACGAGTCCGTGCGTGCCCTCGCCGAAATCGCCGTGGACGACGCGGCGTGGCTGAACGCCTGGCTGGCCGAGTCGCCGGACGACCCCGACGCCCTCGTCGTCGAGGCGTTCCGGCGGATCGCCGAGGCGCAGAAGGTCCGTACGGGCGCGTACGCGAAGGACGTGGCCGCGGACCGGTTCCGCGCCTTCTTCTCGCTGCTGGACGACGCGCTGCCGGTCGTCGAAGCGGCCGTGGCGGCCGGCCCCGGCGACCCGGTCCCGTGGTCCGCGGTCCTGGCCCACTGCATCGGTGCGCAGGCACCGCGCGAGGTCTTCGACGACTGCCTGAGCCGGGCGCTCAGCTGCGGGCCCCACCACTTGCCCACCCACCTCCAGGCCGTGCAGTTCCTCTCCGCCAAGTGGTACGGCAGCCACGAGGAGATGCTCGACCACGTGGCCCGCGCCGCCGCCGACGCCCCGCAGGGCTCCCCCGTCCGCGCCCTGGAGGTCGTGGCACTGACGGAAGTCGGCATCGGGGGGGACAGAGAGGGGGACAGGAAGGGGAGGCGTCCGGGCAGGAACGGCGGCCAGGAATCTTCCGGCGCCGACCGGACCGACGCGATCATCGCCACGGCGCAGGCGTACTCCGCGTCGCGCCCGCCCGAGGACCGTGGTGCCCGCCTGATCCGCAACCACCTGGTGTGGGCGCTGAACCGCCAGGAACGCTGGGCCGAGTCGCTGGACGTCTACCGCTCCATCGGGCGGCACGCCACCGAGTACCCGTGGGCCTACGCAGGGGACCCCTTGCAGGCATTTCTGCACTTCCGGGACCACGCCCGGTCCCGGCTCGCCGCCTCCGTCCCCCGCAACGGCACCGTCCCCGCCCCCGCGGTGCCGCTGCCGGAATCCGCGTGGCCGCAGGCGGCACAGGAGATCGCGTACGTGCCCACCTCGCCGCAACGCGTCTCGCAGGAACTGCTGCTGTGCGGGGCGACCGTCCGGCTCGCTCCGGCCGGACGGTGGACGCTGATGGAGACGGCCCCGTCGCAGGAGGCACCCGGCAAGCGCGGGCGCCGCGCGACGCTGCTGCGCCTCGACGGACTGGCAAGGGTCGCGGAATCCGCGTTCGGTGCCACTCGGCTGACCACCCTGGTCGCCCACTGCGAAGGGATCGACTCCCGGGCCCTGACCGTCGTCGGCAAGGGCAGTACGACCGCCCGGCACCGGTGGGCGGGGCCCGGGGCGACACCGTCGCAGGAGACCGCGCAACAGCACGCGGAACTGTTCGTCGCGGCGGCCGGCAGCGGCGACGCCCGCGAGGTGGCACGGCTGCTGCGCGACCCGGGCGACCCGTCGGAGCTCCTGATCCGCACCCTGGCCACGCTGGGCCTCCCGCCGCTCCCGGTCGGCTTCGGCGAGCGCCCGGAGGTCCTGGCCGGTGTCCGGGGGGCCACCGTCCACCAAGCCCGCTCGCTGTGGCAGGGCATGAAGGACTTCATGAGCGACGACACCGATCCGAACCCGCCGCTCCGGCTCGACGGCCGGTGACCGGTGGTTCCGGAACGACTCCGGGCGCGGATGACGCTGCGGGCGCCCCCGCTCGGCATGCCGAAACGCCGCTTGCCCGTACATGCATCGGCGGGCCGGACGGCCGCGCCCTCGGGCGGTCCCGCGGCGGGCCGGCCATGAGGATCCGCCGTGCCGCGGGCAGCCGCTGCCGGCCGCTCGCTTTCGTGCTCATGCCCGGCCGGGCGGGTGACGCGCCCGCGGTCGAACGCCGCATCGACCGGCTCAAGCGGTGGCGCGGCCCGGCCGTGCGAACGGACAAGCTCGCCACTGCCCGCCAGGCCGCGTTCCACCTGGCTTCCACCTCATCCGGGCCCGCAGGTGCCCCACGTGAGAAGTTCTAGGGCTGATCGCCGATGCCGAGGGCGTGCTCTTTGAGGAATGCGCCCGCGTGGGCCGCTGCTTCTTCGGCGGTCGCATGCGGTGCCCCATCGGCGGCCGTGCCGGCTGCTCCGTCGGCGCCTCGTCCGGTCCAGCCCCAATCGCCGGAAGGCGACTGCGTCAGCTCAGCAGTCCCTCCGAACAACGCAAGCGTGCTTCTGCCCGCTGTCGCGGGTGCCGGGCGGCTGACGGCCTCGGGCCATTTCTTGCGGGCGCCCTGCCGGGTGATGCCCCAGACGGCCCCCAACTGCTCATAACTCGCGCCGTAGGAGCCGGCGGTTGCCGCAGCCTGCTCCGTGAGCCGCTTCACCTCCCCATCCATCACCTTCCACGCGGCCAGGACGGACAGCGCCACTTCGATGGGATTCGCCTCCCACATGCGGTCGGCGGGCAGCCCGGTCTCCCGGGAGCGGATGGCCGAGGCCAGGGGGTTCAAGGCGTCGTACAGGGCCTTGTCGAGCTCTACCTGCTCTTCCGGGGTGATCTCAGAAGCCGTCATGCGACAACTATAGTTTCCGAGCCCGGCTAAGTAAACTAAAGTTTACGCGCCGTGCCGGTCGTCATCGCATCAGAGGGGCGCGTCATGGTCGTGACGGGCGAAGACCTCGCGGAGGGTGAGCAGGGCCGCTTCCTTCTCCTCCTCGTCCTCGTACAGCCCGTCCTCGCTCCGGGCCTTCACGACGGCCTCCGGGGTGAAGTCCTGGCCGAAACGGTAGGAGTCGAGGCAGTAGCCGAAGCCGGAGTCGGCGAACAGGTCCGCGTCCTCGTCCTCGCAGTACTCCGTCAGGCCGTCGGACACGTGCCAGCGGGTGCCGTCGTACCAGAAGACGCCGCCCGCGTAGTGGATCGTCCGGCCCGTCCCGGGGTCCGTGAGGTTCAGCGACTCGTAGTTCTCGGGCCGGTCGCGGACCAGGGTGACGAGGGACTCGGGGACGCCCTTGTAGAAGGACTCCTGGAGGTCGTAGTCCTCCTCGGCGTACAGGTTCAGGTCCGACTCGTGGTCGAACGTCAGCAGCAGCGCGCGGCCGTCCTCCGCGAAGTACCAGACCGCGGACTGGCCGCCGCGGTCGTTCCAGGCCAGACGGTGTGCGCCGGGCACCGTCACCGGTGCGACCCCGGCGAGATCGTCCATGACGGCCGCGCGGCGCCGCACTTCCGGGAGGGGTGTCGCTGCCAGGGCATCCCACATCGCGTTACTCATTTCCGCAGGGTATCCACCGCCTACGACAAGACCGTTCCCCGTTCCCCGTTCCCTGTTTCCCGGGTCGCGTCCGGGTCCGGGCCTCGGGGGCCGAGCTCCGGGAGTCGGGGTTCGGGTTTTGAGGCTCGGGAAGGGGGTGGTCGCTCGTTCGGGGGTACGGGAGGGGTTCCCGTCCGCGACTTCGAGGCAGTTGCCGCCGTCTCCATTGCTGTGACTGCTTTTGCGCCAGGTGGCAATGCTGAGGTCAAGGTCGACGCCGGCCATTTCGGTACTCCTCAGCCGCCTTCTCGATCAGGGCGAGGGACACCTCCGGCGGCAAGGCGGCGGCCCTCAGCCGATCGTATGCCTTGCGGTAGCGCCCCACGATGGCCGGATCGTCGATGGTTTGACCGTGGTAAGGGCCCTCGGTGTAGAGCAACGACGGTTCGTCGTCGAAATCCATGAGGAAGAGGGGCAGTTCCGAGAGAGCACGGGTCGGTCCGTTCCACGGAAGGACCTGCACAACAATGCGGCTGTGCTGGACCAGGGCAGCGATGTGGTCCAGCTGCTCGGCCATTTCCGCAGGCGGGATGATGGAATGGTGTACCAGGGACTCGTGCAGGATCACCCAGTACTCGGGTTTCCTGGGGTTGTCGAAGAGCTGGGCCCGCTGCAGCCGGGTGGCGATCTTGGCTTCGACCTCTTCCTGTGTGTCCAGGGAGTGCGCGGAGCGGACGACTGCATCGGCGTACGACCTGGTCTGAAGCAGCCCAGGGATGAGAGTGCCGGACCACTCGCTGATGGTCCGGGCTCGTTTCTCCGCCTCCGCGACCGCAGCGAAGTACGAAGAGTGGGCGCCTCTCCTGGCCTTCCGTACATCCTCGCAACTCCGCGCGAAATAACCGTCCGTGCCGAACACCCGGTCCGCGTGCTGGGCGAGGTCCAGCGGGATGCTGCGGTTGCCGTGCTCGATCTCGCTGAGGAGCGTGATGCCGTAGAAGCTGCCCTCCGACAGCTTCTCCAGGGTCATCCCGGCTTTCTCCCGTTGGTAGCGGAGCTCCTTGCCGTAGAACTGCGGGACGCCTGCCGAACCGTCGATCTCCTTGCGCGTAGCCACCTTTGACCACCTTTCGCGCCGTGCGTCGTGAAGCGGGAAACCCTTTCAAAGTAGAGGTCCGCGCGGCAGCGTGTGAGGTGTTCGTCACAGTGCGCAACGAAAGGTGTACGGCTCCTCATGAACGACAAGCCCGACGGCAGGCATGGCGACGCATCCGCGTCGGACGGCACATCCATGCACGACATCCCCACCTACGACGTCGGCGCGGCCATCGACGCGTTGCGGGACGCGCTCACCGCGCACGGCATCACCCTGCCGTCGCTCGGGGTCGATCCGCTGACCCTCGCCGGGTGGACGACCCGGCCGCCGTTGATCGCGCTCGGCAACTGCAACGCGGTCACCGCGCACCGGCTGGCCGAGGTGTTGCGTTCGGCGGCCGGGGGATGAGCCCGTTGCCGGTCGCGCTGGACCTGCTCGCGGTGCCGAAGGCCGTACCGGAGGTGCGGCGGACCCTGCGGGAGCGGTGCGGGGGCGCGGATTCGCCCGATCTGCTGCTCTGCGTCAGCGAGTTGCTGACCAATGCGATCGTGCACCTCGGGGAGGGGACGCCGGTGACGCTCCGGGTCAGCGGTACGTGCACCGGCCGGATCCGCGTCGAGCTGAGCGATCCCGAACCGGGCGCCTGGCCGGTGATACGGAGTGCGGCGGGCGGTGACGAGTCGGGGCGGGGGCTGGCGCTCGTGGACGCGCTGGCGCTGCGGTGGGGCGTCGAGCAGGGGCCGCGCGGCAAGACGGTCTGGTGCGAACTGCGGGCCCCCGGTCCGTCCGTCGGTCCGTCCTYCGWCGRAGGACGGACCGACGGAACGGGTCAGCGCAGGGTGAGCGAGGTCTCGGAGTCGACGCGGGTCAGCTTCTCCGGGTTGCGCACGTAGTAGAGGCCGGTGATGCGGGCGTCCTCGATCCGGAACGCCATGACGCCGTCGATCTCGCCGTCCAGGCGCAGCAGGAACGCCGGGTTGCCGTTGGCCAGGGTGGGCTCGATGGTGATCGTCTCGGCGATCTTCCGGGTGCCGCCGACGAGGTAGCGGGCCACCTTGTCCGCGCCGATGATCGGCCGCCGGGATGCCTGCTTGACGCCGCCGCCGTCGCCGAGGAGGACGATATCGGGGGCGAGCACGTCCAGGAGGCCCTGGAGGTCCCCGGTCTCCAGGGCGCGCCGGAACGAGTCCACCGCCGCCCGGGACACGCTCGCCGAGACCGCCGCGCGGGGGCGGCGGGCGTCGACGTGCCGCCGGGCTCGGTGGGCGATCTGGCGGACGGCCGCCGGGGTCTTGTCGACGGCGGCGGCGATCTCGTCGTAGTCGACGTCGAAGACCTCCCGCAGCACGAAGACGGCGCGTTCCGTCGGTGACAGGGTCTCCAGGACGAGCATCAGGGCCATCGACACGCTCTCGGCGAGTTCGACGTCCTCGGCCACGTCCGGCGCGGTGAGCACCGGTTCGGGGAGCCAGGGGCCGACGTACGCCTCCTTGCGGCGCGACAGCGTGCGCAGCCGGTTGAGGGCCTGACGGGTGGTGATCCGTACCAGGTAGGCGCGTCGGTCGCGGACCTGGTCCAGGTCGACCTCGACCCACCGCAGCCAGGTCTCCTGGAGGACGTCCTCCGCGTCGGCCGCCGAGCCGAGCATCTCGTAGGCGACGGTGAAGAGGAGGTTGCGGTGGGCGACGAATGCCTCGGTCGCCGGGTCGGTGGTGGCGATCTCGTCGTGGTCGCCGCGGTCGTCGTTCACGTCTTCTGGCCTCTCTGCAACTCTCTCGGCCGACAGGTTCCGGCTCTTACGCCGTGTGCCCGGCGGCGGTGGCCGGTGCCTCGTCGCGTGCGGGGCTCGGACCGTTCCTGTGTGCCTTGCGTGCCTCGTTCGTCAACTGCTTGACGGTGGACTTGCAGACGAACTCCTTGAGCTTCCCACCGGGGTTGCCCGCCAGGAGGAGCGGGATCGCGTGGTCGTTCAGGGTGGCGAACTGGAAGATCCCGGCGCGGCGGCCCAGGCTGAGGCACTGGCCGGCGAAGAACAGCTTGAGGGGTGCGGGGCGCTCGCCCGCGATCCGGCTGAGCACCGTGCGGGCGGCGCGCGAACCCAGTTGGCCCGCGGCCTGGCAGCTCATCCGGAACGGCATGTCCACCGGGGCCGCCGCGTCCCCGGCCGCGATGATCCGGGTGTCGTCCACGCTGGTCAGCGTCTCGTCCGTGATCAGGCGGCCCACGGTGTCGGTGCTCAGTCCGCTGCGGGCCGCCAGGTCCGGCACGCCGAAGCCGGTGGCCCGGACGGTGACCCGGCTGGGGAGTTCGCGGCCGTCGTCGAGCCGTACGGAGTCGGCGGTCACGGCCGCGACCCGCGCGCCGGGGCCCGCGACCACGGTCACGCCGAGTCCGGCCAGGGTCCGGGCGACCGAGCGGCGGCCCCGGGGGTGCAGGTACGGGCCGAGCTCCTCGCCGCAGACCAGGGTCACGGACCGGCCCTCCTCGGCCAGTTCGGCGGCGGTCTCGATGCCGGTCGGGCCGGAGCCGACCACGGTCACCGGGGCCTTCGCGGGCGCGTCGGCGATGAGCGGCCGCAGCCGCCGGGCCTCCTCCAGGGTGGCGATCGGGTGGGCGAACTCCGCCGCGCCGGGCACGTCCGGTTCGGCGCTGCCGCTGCCCACCGCGTAGACCAGGTAGTCGTAGCCGACCGTGTCGCCGCCCGCCAGTTCCAGCCGGCGCCCGGCCGCGTCGATCGTGGTGACGCTGTCGACCACCAGCCGGACGTTCCCGGCCAGGACCTCCCCGTAGCCGACGACCGCGTCGTCGTTCCCGCCGACCAGCTGGTGCAGGCGGATGCGCTCGACGAACTCGGGGCGCGGGTTGACCATCGTCACGGTCACGTCGCCGTGGTGTGCCAGCCGGTTGGCCGCGGCGACGCCCGCGTAGCCCCCGCCGATGACTACCACGCCGGTGTTCTTGTTCATGGTGTCCACGTCTCCGTCCGTTCCGTCGGTCGCTTCCGGCATCAAGACACCGGGTGGATCGGAGCTGTGACAGGGAGTGAGCCAGATCACTCCTGCCGCCGCTGCGGCGGCCGCGTACGCGAGTCGGGAAAGGCCCCGGGACGCCGCTCATCCGGACTCTCCCCGCCCCCTTTGCCTCTGGCTGCAAAGGCTTGTCGGCGGTCGCGCGGGGGCGGCACGGTGGGGCGGGCCGGAGGGCTCCCGGTCACCGGTTCACGGCTTTTGGGTTTCGGGCTTCGGTCTTTGGTCGGGAGCACCTCTGCGGTCCGTGTGTGACGTCTGGAACGAACGGAGGGACGAGCAAGTGAAGACCAACCGAACGCGTCTCGGTCTCGTCGGTGCCCTGAGCGCGATGCTGATGGCGTCGGCCGTCGGCGCTCCCGCCCGGGCCGCGGTCCCGGATTCCGCGCCCGGGACGACGGCGACTGCGCCGGAGACGGCGGTCGCGGCGGTCGCGCCGTCGGTTTCCCCTGCCGTCCCCAGTTTCCACGTGAAGGACGGCGCCCTCTTCTCCTGCGCGGTGGGGAGCTTCTGCGCCGCGGTGCGGGATCCGACGACGGGGGACTGGAAGGTCCACGTGTTCCGTCAGTGCGGGAGCCACTACCTGTCGAACTGGGTAGGCGACGGGTTCTACAGGAACAACCACACGGTCCCTGTCAAGCTCATCGGCAGCAACGGGAACGTCCTGCGGGAAGTGCCGCCGGGAGGCGGCATAGTGGGCGTCGACTGGTCGGCGGTATGGGCGATCCGTCTCTGCTGACGGACTGTCCGGCCTGACACGGACGGTTCCGTCGCGCAGGCGCCGGCCCGGTGCGCAGGCACCGGGCGGCGGGCGCCCGGCCAGTGGGCCCGTCGGTGCGGGACCGGTGGGTCCGGGGCGGGCGGTGCGAGCCCGCCCCGGGCCCGTGCCGCCCGCGCTGCCCGCCCGCGCCCACCTCGGACCCGTACCCGCCCGTGCGCGTACCGGCCCCGTGCCGCCCGTGCGCGTCGTACCGGCGCGGTATCGCCTATCTCGGCGGCAGGGGCGGGCGTCTGCGGTCCGGGACGTTGTCGTACGTCGGCGGGGTCGCCGCCGGTTGTGCGGCCAGCAGGTCCAGGGCCATTCGCACCGCGTCGTCCAGCACCGCGTACCGGCCCTCGGCCCAGTCGAGGGGGGTGCGCAGGGCCTCCAGGTCCGGTTCGACGCCGTGGTTCTCGACCGACCAGCCGTACGTGTCGAACCAGGCGGCGTTCATCGGCACGGTGATCACCGTGCCGTCGACCAGCCGGTGCCGTCCCGTCATGCCGACCACACCGCCCCAGGTCCGCTGGCCCACCACCGGGCCCAGCTTCAGCAGCCGGAACGCGGCGGTGATCATGTCGCCGTCGGAGGCCGTCGCCTCGTCGGCCAGGGCGACCACCGGGCCCCGGGGGGCGTTGGAGGCGTAACTGACGGGCTGGGCGTTGCGGGTCAGGTCCCAGCCGAGGATCGTGCGGGTCAGCTTCTCCACCACCAGTTCGCTGATGTTGCCGCCCGCGTTGCCGCGCACGTCGACGATCAGGGCCGGGCGGGACACCTCCAGGCGCAGGTCCCGGTTGAACTGGGCCCAGCCGGAGCCGCCCATGTCCGGGATGTGCAGGTAGCCGCACTTGCCGCCGCTCAACTCCCGTACGACCTCGCGGCGTTTGGCCACCCAGTCCTGGTAGCGCAGGGGGCGTTCGTCGACCAGCGGGACGACGGCGACCCGGCGGGAGCGGCCGCCGCCACCGGCGGCGCGGAAGGTGAGTTCGACCGTGGTGCCGCCCGCCGCGGACAGCAGCGGGTAGGGGCCCGCGACCGGGTCCACCGGGCGGCCGTCGACATGGGTGAGGACCGCGCCCTCCCGGATGCCCGTACCGGCCAGCGGGGAGCGGGCCTTGGAGTCGGAGGAGTCGCCGGGCAGGATGCGGCGGACCGTCCAGTCGCCGTCCCGGCACACCAGGTTCGCGCCGAGCAGGCCGATCGCCCGCTGGTAGTGCGGCGGGCCCTCGTTGCGGCGGGCCGGGGACACGTACGCGTGCGAGGTGCCCAGTTCGCCCAGGACCTCGCGCAGCAGGTCGGCGAATTCGTCGGGGGAGGCGACCCGTTCGACGAGCGGGCGGTACTGGTCGAGCACGGCGTCCCAGTCGATGCCGCACATGTCCGGTTCCCAGAAGTACGCGCGGATGATGCGGCCGGCCTCCGCGTACGCCTGACGCCATTCCGCGGGCGGATCGACGTCGTGCAGGATGCGGCGCAGGTCCAGGTAGACCGTCGAGTCGCCGTCGGCGATCTCGGTGGCGGGCACGGCGCGCAGCTCGCCCTCGTCCATGACGACCAGCCGGGTGGCGTCGCCGCTGACCGCGAACCAGTCGAGGTGGGCGACGAGTTCGGTCTTGCGGGCCTTGGAGATGTTGAAGTGTTCGAGGGTGGGGCGGCCCGACATGTCCGCCGGGTTGGCGAAGGTCTCGCCGAGCGCGCCCGAGATCGGCCAGCGCAGCCAGACCAGCCCGCCGCCGCTCACCGGGTACAGGGCCGAGTACTTCGACGCGGAGACCGGGAACGGCGTCACCCGGTTCTCCAGGCCCTCGAACTCGACGGTGACCGTGGAGGGCCCCTCGCCCGTGACGGCCTCCGGGGGCTCGTCGACCGGGTCGAGACCGCCCGCCGCCGGACGGCCCTCGGGGGACAGGGCGAACGGGGAGGGGGTGGCCGAGGAGAGCGGCACCAGGTAGGGGCGGCAGCCCAGCGGGAAGGACAGGTCGCCGGTGTGGACGTCGTAGACCGGGTCGAAACCGCGCCAGGAGAGGAAGGCGAGGTAGCGGCCGTCGCCCGTGAAGACGGGGTTCTCGTCCTCGAAGCGGCCGTTGGTGACGTCGACGATGACGGGGGCGCCGGTGCCCAGGATGCGGGCCAGTTTGATCTGCCGCAGCGAACGGCCGATCCCGGGGTGCGACCAGGTCAGCCAGGCGCCGTCGGGGGAGAACGCCAGGTCGCGGACGGGGCCGTTGATGGAGCGGATCAGCTCGGTGGGCTCGCCGGTGGCGGTCCCCGCGCCGGTCCCTTCTCCGGTGGTCTCCGTACCGGTCCCCGTACCGACCCCTTCCTCGATTCCTTCCCCGATGCCTGTACCGATCCCTGCACCGATTCCTTCCCCGGCCTCCTCTCCGGTTTCCAGGATCAGCAGCCGGCCGTCGTCGGTGGCGATGGCCAGGCGCTCGCCGTCCGGGTCGGCGACCATCTCCTGGACCCGGCCGATCAGGCCGGAGGCCAGCCGGCGCGGCTCGCGTTCGCCGCTGGCACGCGGCAGGGAGGCGATCTCGACGGCGTCCGCGCCGTCCGCGTCCGTGACGTAGGCGACCTGGGCGCCGCTGCCGAGCATCTCGGGCAGCCGGACCCGGACGCCGGGGGTGTCGGCGATGGTCCGGGCGGGGCCGTCGCGGTGGGTGAGCCAGTACAGGCTGCCGCGCACGGCGACGGCGCTGGCCCGGCCCGTCTCGTCCACGGACAGCGAGTCGATGTTGCTGGCAGCCGGGATCTGGTACGTGCGCCGCCCGGTGCGCGGGCCGCCGAGCCGGACCTCCAGTTTCCGGGGCACCGCGTCCGGCGAGGCCAGGTCGTCCACCAGCCACAGGTCGCCCGCGCACTGGTAGACCACCCGGTGCCCGTCGCTGGAGGCGTGCCGGGCGTAGAAGGCGTCGTGGTCGGTGTGGCGGCGCAGGTCGCCGCCGTCGGGCCGGCAGGAGTACAGGTTGCCGACGCCCTCGTGGTCGGAGAGGAACGCGATCCGCCCGGCGACGAACATCGGCGAGTCGAGATGGCCGCCGATGTCCGGGAGCAGCCGCTTGCCGTGCAGCCACAGGCGTCCCGTCGCGCCGCCCCGGTACCGCTTCCAGGAGGCCGGCTCGTGCGGCGGGGTGCCGGTGAGCAGCAGGGTGCGGCGCTCGCCCTCGATGTCGGCGATCGCGATGTCGGAGACCGGGCCCCAGGGCAGTTTGCCGCCGGGGCTGCCGTCCGTGGGCAGGGTGTAGGCCCAGGAGACGTGCGAGAACGGCTGGCCGTGCGAGGACACGGCGAGAATCTGGGCGGCGTCCCCGGCGTCGGGGGTCCAGCCGCAGACCCGGGCGTCGGTCGATCCCCAGTAGGTGAGCCGGCGGGCCGGGCCGCCCTCCACCGGGGCGAGGTGGATCTCGGGGTCGAGGCTGCGCCAGGTCGTGTAGGCGATGCGGCTCCCGTCGGGGGAGAAGCGCGGATGGCCGACCCTGGTCCGGTCGGCGGTCACCCGCCACGCGCGGCCGGGCCGCTCGCCCTCCGGGGCGAGAGGGGCGACCCAGAGGTCGTCCTCGGCCGCGAAGCAGAGCAGGTCGTCGTGGAGGTGCGGGAAACGGAGATACGCGACGTCGTCACTCACCCTCCAATGCTTTCCGCGCGGAAGGGCCCCGGCAACTCGTGGTGCGGGGCGCGCCGGAGCACGGGGCGCCCCGCACCACGAGTTGCCG
>NZ_RDBO01000045.1:93335-113803 GCF_008120935.1 Streptomyces sp. sk2.1 | reverse complement strand
GTGAGGAGCCGGCTCGGGCCGCGGCGAGGGGGGTGGTTGAGGGGATGACTCGGGCCGTGACGCGGGCCGTGACGCGGGCTGTGGCGCGGAACACAAGCGAAACGATTTCGTTTCGCTGGAGGGGCGAGTACCGTCGAGGTGTACGAAACAGTTTCGTGAGGAGCCGGCTCGGGCCGCGGCGAGGGGGGTGGTTGAGGGGATGACTCGGGCCGTGACGCGGGCCGTGACGCGGGCTGTGGCGCGGAACACAAGCGAAACGATTTCGTTTCGCTGGAGGGGCGAGTACCGTCGAGGTGTACGAAACAGTTTCGTTCGGGCGACTGGTGTTCGAGTCGACCGGCGAGGCTCGCGTGCGCACCCCGAGACACCCGCGTACGCACCCGAAGTACCCGCGTGCACACCGGGACACCCGCGCACGCACCCCAGGACAGGAGGCCGGCACATGGCGCGCACCAGGCTCACGCCCGAGCGCGAGGACGAGATGTACGCCGCCGTGCTCGACCTGCTCCGCGAGGTCGGCTACGACGCCCTGACCATGGACGCCGTCGCCGCCCGCACCCGTTCCAGCAAGGCCACCCTCTACCGCCAGTGGGGGAGCAAGCCCGAGCTGGTCGTCAAGGCTCTGCGGCACAACAAGCCGGTGTCCCTCCACGAGATCGACACCGGTTCGCTGCGCGGAGACTTCCACGCCGCGCTGAGTCGTACCGACGACTGCCAGATGGAGAAGGACTCCGCGCTGATGCGGGGTCTGAGCCATGCCGTCCACGAGAATCCCGATCTGCACAAGGCCCTGCACGAGCTGCTGATCGAGCCGGAGATGACCGGCCTCGACCAACTGCTGCGCCGAGCCGTGGACCGGGGCGAGGTGCGTCCGGACAATCCGGCGCTGAAATACGTGTCACACATGCTGATCGGCGCCTTCGCCGCCCGGTTGCTGGTCGAGGACCGCTCCGTCGACCAGGCGTTCCTGATCGACTACTTCGACTCCGTGGTTCTCCCCGCTCTCGGAGTCTGAGGTACCGATTCCCCGGACCGACCCCGCTCCCCGCGAGGCCGGTTCCCTCCCCTCGCACGGCCTTCTCCCCGCTCCACCTGACACGCCGCTCTCGTCGTCGGGCCGGCTCCACACGCCCTTTTCCACCCATACGACCTGACCGGGAGTACGCCCCCGTGGCCACATTCCTCTACAAACTCGGACGGCTCGCCTTCCGGCGCCGCCGCTACGTCGCCCTGGTCTGGGTGGCGCTGCTGGCGCTCGCCGGATTCGGCGCGGCCTCCGCTTCCACCGCCACCTCCAGCTCCTTCTCGATACCGGGCACGGAGGCGCAGCGCGCCTTCGACCTGCTGGAACAGCGCTTCCCCGGAGCCAGCGCCGACGGCGCGACCGCCCGGGTCGTCTTCAAGGCACCCGGCGACGAGAAGATGACCGACCCGGCCAACAAGGCCGAGGTGAACAAGGTCGTCGGAGAGCTGAAGTCCGGCTCGGACCAGATCGCCTCGGTCACCGACCCGTACACCGCCGGTGCCGTCAGCAAGGACGGGTCCACGGCGTACGTCTCGGTGTCCTACAAGGTCACCTCGATGGAGCTGACCGACGGGACCCGCGAGTCCCTGGAGGACGTGGGCCACGCGGCGCAGAAGAGCGGGCTGACCGTCGAGATCGGCGGCGACGCGCTCATGGTGATCCCGGAGACCGGGGCCACCGAGATCATCGGCGTCGCGGTCGCCGCGGTGGTGCTGGTCATCACCTTCGGCTCGCTGGTCGCGGCCGGGCTGCCGCTGCTCACCGCCCTGATCGGCGTCGGCGTCGGCGTCTCGACGATCACGGCGCTGGCGAACGTGCTCGACCTCGGCTCCACCACCTCCATCCTCGCGATGATGATCGGCCTCGCGGTCGGCATCGACTACGCGCTGTTCATCGTCTCCCGCTACCGCGCCGAGCTGGCCGAGGGCCGGGAGCGCGAGGAGGCGGCCGGGCGGGCCGTCGGCACGGCCGGGTCCGCGGTGGTCTTCGCCGGTCTCACCGTCGTCATCGCGCTGGCCGGCCTCGCGGTCGTGAACATTCCGATGCTGACGAAGATGGGCTTCGCCGCGGCCGGCACGGTCGTGATCGCCGTCCTCATCGCGCTCACCCTGGTCCCGGCGATGATGGGCTTCGCGGGCAAGCGGGTCATGGGCCGCAAGGCGCGCAAGGCCGCCGAGGTCCCGGACGGGGCCCCGTCCGGGACCTCGGCCGGGACCGAGGGCAAGCCGAACATGGGCACCCGCTGGGCGCGGTTCGTGCTGCGCAGGCCGGTGTGGGTGCTGCTGATCGGCGTCATCGGCCTCGGCACGGTCGCCATCCCGGCCGCCTCCCTGGAGATGGGCCTGCCCGACGACGGCTCCCAGCCCACCAGCACCACCCAGCGGCGCGCCTACGACCTGCTCTCGGACGGCTTCGGCCCCGGCTTCAACGGCCCGCTGATGGTGGTCGTCGACACCGCGAAGAGCTCCGACGGCAAGGCCGCGGCCAAGCAGGTCTCCGACGAGATCTCCGGCATCAAGGGCGTCGTCGCCGTCACCCCGGCCCAGTTCAACAAGGCCGGCGACACCGCGATGATCACCGTCATCCCGAAGGACCGGCCCAGCTCCGTCGACACGGAGAACGTCGTCCACTCGATCCGTGACGCGGGCGAGGGCATCAAGTCCGACACCGGCGCGGAGGTCCTGGTCACCGGCTCCACGGCGATGAACATCGACTTCTCGCAGAAGATGAACGACGCGCTGCTGCCGTACCTGGCGCTCGTCGTCGGCCTCGCCTTCCTGCTCCTGATGCTGGTCTTCCGGTCGGTGCTGGTGCCGCTGAAGGCGGCCCTGGGCTTCCTGCTCTCGGTCGTCGCGGCCCTGGGCGCGGTCGTCGCGGTCTACCAGTGGGGCTGGCTCGGCTCGCTCTTCGGCGTGGAGCAGACCGGCCCGATCATGTCGATGATGCCGATCTTCATGGTGGGTGTGGTCTTCGGTCTGGCCATGGACTACGAGGTCTTCCTCGTGACCCGGATGCGCGAGGCGTACGTCCACGGCGAGAAGCCCGGCCAGGCGATCGTCACCGGCTTCCGGCACGGCGCCCGGGTGGTGACGGCCGCGGCCGTGATCATGATGGCGGTCTTCGCCGGCTTCATCGGCTCCAGCGAGCAGATGGTCAAGATGATCGGCTTCTCGCTCGCCATCGCCGTCTTCTTCGACGCGTTCGTGGTCCGGATGGCGATCGTGCCCGCGGTCCTCGCCCTGCTCGGGAAGCGCGCCTGGTGGCTGCCGAACTGGCTGGACCGGATCCTGCCGAACGTGGACGTGGAGGGCGAGAAGCTGCGCGAGCAGCTCGGCGAGACGTCCGCCGAGGGCCGCGGACCCGGCGGCGACGCCGAGGACGAGCGCGAGCTGGCCCGGGTCTGATCGGGCCTCCGGGCCTTCGGGCCGGGCCTCCGGGCCTTCGGGCCGGGCCTCCGGGCCTTCGGGCCGGGCCTCCGGGCCGGGTCTGAGCAGGCCCCGGGTCCTCGGGCCGGGTCTGAACGGGCCCTCGGACCCGGCCCGGATCGGGAAAGAGACTCCGGGGCCGCGTCCGAGCGGGACGCGGCCCCGGAGTCTCTTTCCCGATCCGGGCCGGGTCCGAGTGGGCCTGCGCGGTGCCCGACAGCGGGGCCGCCACCACCGCCAGGGCGGCTCGCCGGTGAACGAGAGCGCCCCCGGCCGCCCCCACAGGTCCGGCCCGTCCGGCACCGAACGTCCGGCGGCGCGCGTACGACCCCGTCCCGGTCCACCGGGACGGGCAGTGCTCCCACGGAGGAAGAACCTTGTTGAAGAGCAGCATGGCGGGACGCGGGGCGGCCCGTGCGGCGGCCGTCCTCACGGCGGCGGCCCTGGCGGTGGTGGCGGCCCCGCTGTCGGGCACCGCGCAGGCCCACGAGGCGGTCTCGGGGGCGCTCTCGTTCACCGGCGAGCCCGGCGAGTTCGTCTCGGACGGGCAGTCCCAGCAGTTCGCGGCGGGTTCGGTCGAGATGTTCGACGTCACCGGCCCCACGGACGAGAACGCCGCGGGCGTCACGATCGTCACCCCCGAGGGCCGTCGCTGGTCCCTCCGCCTCCAGGCCCCCGACGGCCGGAAGCTGACCGAGGGCACCACCTACACCAACGCCTCCCGCCGGCCCGACGCCCGGCCGGAGGACCCGAAGCTGGAGTTCGGCGCGGACGACCGCTGGTGCACCACCAGCACCGGCTCCTTCACCGTCTCCCACATCTCCTACGGCCCCTACGGCTACATCCGCGAGCTCGACGTCACCTTCGAGCAGTACTGCGACGGCTCCGCGCTGCCCCTGCGCGGCGAGGTCCACGCCCGCACCGCCGAGCCGCCGGCCGAACTGGCCATCGGCCTGGGCCTGGACCCCGAGGGCCGGCTCGACACCAAGAGCGGCGCGGTCACCGTGGGCTCCACGGCGACCTGCAACAAGCCGGCCCGCATCGCGCTCTCCGGCCTGGTCGCGCAGACCCAGAAGACCGGCGAGGCGGTCGGCCGGTACGAGGACGAGGTCGTCGACTGCGTCCCCGGCGCCCCGGTCCCGTGGAGCGTCACCATCCCCGCCACCGCGATGGAGCCCGGCGTCTCCTTCCGCACCGGAACCGCCCTGCTGCGCGGCTTCGGCAAGGCGGACGACCGCGACTACCCGGCGACCGTGAACGCCGGTGACAACACGGCACAGATCACTCTGGTCAAGTCCTGACCCTTCGACACCTTCCGTGCCGCACCGGCACGGAGCACAGCACACCCGGCACCTGACACGTGCCACACCGGCACACCTCGCACACGCGGCACGCGGCACACGACTCGTGACACCCAACACGTGACGTGCGACACGTGAAATGTGAAATGCGACCGGGGCTTCACGAGCAGTTCACCCGTGAAGCCCCGGCCGCTTTACCACCGGCGTGGGAAAACCGCCACTGGTTGTGAACATTCAGAGTCAAGCGTGCAACTGGCGCGTCGGTCTTGACAATTGACTGTCTGGCCGATGTTAAGATCATCTTACTTCCAGTGGGCTGACGGCATATGGGGGCATTCCGGGAGGGATGAATTCCTCGGCCACACATCCGGAGGGGCCTTCCTTGGGTGGCGCAAGCAAGGGCTCGACCAGCTCGGGACATGCGACGCACGAGGGAGCGCAGAGCCGTTTCCCTAGCCATGGCACTTGAAGTGAGTTTCATGACATTTGCACAGGGCCCTCTTTTCTGGGCACTGGTTGTCGTCGCGCTGATCGCCGTGGGTGCCGTTCTGCGCGCTCGCAGGATCAATATCGGACTGCGCAGACAGAACGCCGAAATCCGGGCCGACCGTGATGCGTTGCAGCGCAACCGGGATGAACTGCACATGGCCCACACCACCTTGACGCACCGCCACTCCTCCGAGCTGGCCGAGGTCCGCAGGGACGCCGAGGAGGAGACCAAGGCCGTCCTCAAGGCGGCCGTGCGCACCCTCCAGGGGCTCGCGGACGAGCAGCAGGTGGTCATCGAGAACGCCCAGAAGAAGCACGGCGACGACCCCGGCATGCTCGCCGACCTGATGGCCGTCGACCACGCCAACAGCCAGTTCGGGCGCCGCGCGCAGGGCATCGCGGTGCTGTGCGGCGGCTGGCTCGGGCGCCGGGAGACCGTCGCCTCGGTCTTCGACGTGGCCCGCAGCGCCCAGGGCCGCATCCGGCAGTTCGACCGGGTGCGGATCAACGGGCAGGTGAACTTCTCGGTCGTCAGCAAGGCCGTGGAGCCCGTCGCGGTCGTCCTCGCCGAGCTGCTGGCCAACGCCACCAACTACTCCGCCCCCGGCACCCCGGTGGAGATCAACATCCAGGCCGTGCCGAAGGGCGTCTGCATCATCGTCGACGACGCCGGCCTCGGCATGGGACAGGAGGAGAAGGACCGTGCCGCGGCACTGCTCGCGCCGCAGGCCGCGATCAGCGTCTCCAGTCTGGGCATTCCCCCGCAGTTCGGCTTCGCCGTCTCCGGCGTGCTGGCCGCCCGCTACGGTTTCAGGGTTTCGGTGGACTCCGTGTCCCCCTACGGAGGTGTGCGCGCGGTGATCCTGCTGCCCGACGAGTTGCTCACCAACGACGTGCCCGTCGCTCCCCCGGCCGCCGTCCACCACGAGGCGGACGTGGCGGCGTTCCCCCGGCGCCAGGCGCCCGCGCAGTCCGCCCCCGACCGGGCGGTTCCCGCGCAGTCCCCGACCCCGCTGTTCCCGCCGGCCTCCCACCCGATCGCCACCCCGCAGCCCGCCGGGCCTGCCGGGCCTGCCGGAGCGATGCCCACCACCGCCGGCGGCCTGCCCAAGCGTCGTCGCAAGAGCCCCGTCTCGGTGGTGCCGTCGGCCGAACCCGGCCCGGCGCGCAGCAGTGAGGAGACCGCTTCCCGCCTGGGCGCGTTCCAGCGCGGAACGCGGTCCGGGCGCGACATGACGACGACGGAAGGACCCGAGTTCCCGTGAACCCCGACCTGACCTGGGTACTCAACGATGTGATCCAGGTACCCGGCGCCCGGCACGCCATCCTCGTCTCCGCCGACGGCCTGCTGCTGGCCAGCTCCAGTTCCATCGGCCGGGACGACGCGGAGACCGTGGCCGCCGCCATGAGTTCCATGCAGTCGCTGAGCCGGGCCGTCGCCCCCTTCATCGGGGACCGGACCCCGGGCCGCTGGCGCCAGACGCTGCTGGAGTACGAGCACGGCTGGATCTTCCTGATCGCGGCGGGTTCCGGCGCCTACCTGGCCGCCGCCGCGGCGGCCGACGTCGACATGGAGGCCATGTCCTTCCGCATGCAGCAGCAGGTCACGGCGCTGGGGAAGGCGATGACCACACCTCCCCGCCACAACGCGGGGGCGGGAATAGACGCATGACGACGCCGGGCGAGGAACAGTCGGTCAACAGCGGGTTCGTCCGGTCCTACGTGATCACCGGCGGGCGCGGTCTGCCCGACGCGGGGGACCTCTCCCTGGTCACCCTGGTCACCATCGCGCCGGACCGGCAGCCGCCGGCCAACGCGAGCCCGGAGGTCCGGGCGATCTGGGAGCTGTGCTCCGGCGGTTACCTGTCGGTGGCCGAGGTGGCGGGCCATCTCGGCCAGCCGGTCGGAGTGGCCCGGCTGCTGCTGAACGACTTAGCGGAACAGGGTCATCTGATGCGCCGCAAGGCGCCGCCGCCGGCTCAGCTCGTTGACAGGAAGATCCTCGAAGAGGTGTTGCATGGACTCCACGTCCGGTTCGGCTGAGAGCATCTATGTGCCGGACGCGGTGCGGCGTGCGGCGAAGATCCTGGTCGTCGGACACTTCGCCGTGGGCAAGACGACGCTCATCGGCACCCTCTCCGAGATCACTCCGCTGCGCACCGAGGAGCGGATGACGCAGGCGAGCGCCCACATCGACGACCTGCGGGGCGCGCCCGACAAGGTGACCACGACGGTCGCGCTGGACTTCGGGCGTCTGACGCTGAGCGACGAGCTGGTGCTGTACCTGTTCGGCACGCCCGGACAGCAGCGCTTCGTCGAGCTGTGGGAGGACATGGCGCGCGGTTCGCTCGGTGCGCTGCTGCTCGTCGACCCGGCCCGTCTCGCCGACACCTTCCCGGTGATCGACCTGGTCGAGACGTACGGGCTGGAGTACGCGGTCGCGGTGAACAGCTTCGACCCGTACTCGCAGCACGCCGAGGACGAGCTGCGCGAGGCCCTGGACCTGCTGCCGGACACCCCGGTCGTGTACTGCGACGCCCGGGACGAGAAGTCGTCCGCACAGGCCCTGATCACCCTGGTCCAGCACCTTCTGACCCGCGTGGCCTGAAGGGGCCCGGCCGGCGGGAGCCGGCCCGGCGCCCCGGACCGCCCGTCCCGCAGGTACGGGCGGTCCGGCCCCGTTTCCGTCCACCGCCCGTCCCGCCCGTTCCGCCCGTACGGGCGGTCCGGGCCCCTTTTCCGTCCACCCTCCGGGTCCCGCGGGACCCGGACCCACATCGAGGAATGACATATGGACTCGTCGCCGGGAGCCACCCCGTACGGCGCCCCCACCGGGTGCCCGATGCACGGGGAGCGGCAGACGTCGCTCTACGGGCCGGAGTTCGCGTCCGACCCGCAGCGCGTGTACGACGCGTTCCGGGTGCACGGCCCCGCCGCCCCGATCGAGCTCGCGCCCGGGGTGGAGGCCACCCTGATCGTGCAGCACGAGGCCGCGCTCCGGGTGCTGCAGAACCCGTCCTTCTTCGCCCGGGACGCGCGGCGCTGGGCCGCGCTGCGGGAGGGGCGCGTACCGCTCGACAGCCCGGTGCTGCCCATGATGGCGTACCGGCCCAACTGCCTGTTCACGGACGGCACCGAGCACCTGCGGCTGCGCAAGGCGGTCACCGAGAGCCTCAGCCGGCTCAACACCACCCGGCTCAGCCGGGACGTGGAGCGCATCGCCGACTACCTCATCGACCAGTTCATCGAGCGCGGCACCGCCGACCTGCTGGGCGAGTACGCCAAGTTGCTGCCGCTGCTGCTGTTCAACCAGCTCTTCGGCTGCCCCGGTGACATCGGCGACCGGCTGACCCGCAGCATGTCCGCCATCTTCGACGGCGAGGACGTGCTCCGGGCCAACGACGAGCTGACCGAGTGCCTGATGGAACTCGTCGCGCTCAAGCGGCGCCAGCCCGGCGAGGACATCACCTCCTGGCTCATCCAGCACCCGGCGGGGCTGCGGGACGAGGAGTTGAAGGACCAGCTCGTCATGCTGATGGGCGCGGGCATCGAGCCGGAGCGCAACCTGATCGCCAACGCGCTGCTGCTCATGCTGTCCAGCGACACCGGTTCCGAGCAGCGGCGGGGCACCGGGATGCTGGTCGAGGACGCCCTCGACGACGTGCTGTGGAACAACCCGCCGATCGCCAACTACGCCACGCACTACCCGGTGCAGGACGTCGACCTGGGCGGTACGACGCTGCGGGCGGAGACCCCCGTACTGATCAGTTTCGCCGCCGCGAACAGCGATCCCGCGCTCACCGACGCCCGCCAGACCCTCAGCAAGGGCGCCCATCTGGCCTGGGGCGCGGGTCCGCACGTCTGCCCGGCGAAGTCCCCCGCGCAGCTCATCGCCCTCACCGCGATCGAGAAGATCCTCAACACCGTGCCCGATCTGACCCTCGCCGTGTCGCCCTCCGGCATCGAATGGCGGCCGGGTCCGTTCCACCGCGCACTGGTGTCGCTGCCGGTCCGGTTCAGCCCGAGCCCGGCGCGCGGCGCCAGGACGACGGCGATGCACACGCCCGTTTCGCCCCGAATCACCGTGCCGGGCGAGGTGCCCGCGCCGCAGCCCGGCCACGCCCAGCAGCCGAAGAAGGCGAAGGGCTGGTGGAGTTCCTTCCTGGACGT
Organism: Streptomyces sp. sk2.1; assembly: GCF_008120935.1. Lineage (GTDB taxonomy): Bacteria > Actinomycetota > Actinomycetes > Streptomycetales > Streptomycetaceae > Streptomyces. The sequence continues at coordinate 104,393 of NZ_RDBO01000045.1, read as the reverse complement.
CTTCCGCGCCTGACCCGCGCGGGCAGGGGGACTTGTCCGCACAAACCGGTGTTTCACGCCGTCAGGAGCGGTGGTTCCGGAGGAAGTCGAGGACACGCCCGACATATGACAAGGGGCCGGGCGGGCCTTTGTCTGTGATAGGGACAACAGCGATCCACGCATGGTTGCCACATATGGAGGGGTAGGTTCTGCCGGTAACCAGGAGCCAAGTACGAGGAACTCTGCGTGAGCGCTATAGGTGGCAAACCCGGACCCCGTGACGGCCGCCGTGCCCTCATCCCCCTCCTGCGACGCCTCAGGTCGCCGGAGGGGCAGGCGGATCCCTACCCCGTACTGGCCTCGCTGCGCGCCATGGGCGATGTGGTGCGCGCACCCTGGGACGCGTACTTCGCCACCGGCTTCGACACGTGCAGCGAGGTGCTTCGCGGCCGCAACTGGCTGGCTCCGGACTTCGCCTGGCAGGAACGCCAGGCGGACACCGAGCGCTGGGAAGCGGTCGCGACACGGGAGATGACCAAGACCCTCTCCCGCCTCAACGCCCCCGAGCACACCTGCCAGCGCCGCAGCCTCGGCAACCTCTTCGACCGGTCGACCGTCCAGCGCCTGACCCCGCAGGTCGAGGGGCACGTCACCCGGCTCCTGGACGAGCTGGCCGACAAGATGCGCTGGGGCGAGGCCGACTTCGTCAGCACGGTCAGCGAGCAGCTCCCGATCAGCACCATCGGGAGCTGGCTGGGGATACCGCCCGAGGACTACCCCCACATCCTGGAGATCACCCACAACCAGGTGCACGCCCAGGAACTGCTGCCCACCAAGGAGCAGCTGGCCGTGTCCGCCGAGGCGACCGTCCGGCTGCGCGCGTACTTCACGGAGATGGTGCGCAGCCGCCGGGAGCGGCCCGGCAACGATGTCCTGACGGGCTGGATCCACACCTGGGACGCGCGGGAGCCCGACCGCGAGCGGGCGGACGAGATCCTCTACCGCCTCACCATGTTCGTCACCATCGCCTCGCTGGAGACCACCGCGACGCTGCTGTCGGCCATGGTGGAGCTGCTGCTGAAGGAACCGGGCCAGTGGAAGTGGCTCGCGGAGCACCCCGGGCACATCGACTCCGCCGTCGACGAGGTGCTGCGGTACGACCCGCCGATCCACATCAACACCCGGATCGCGGCCGAGGACACGGTGCTGGCCGGTGTCCCGATCGCGAAGGACAGCATGGTCCACGTGCTGTACGGGGCCGCCAACCACGACCCTCGGCGCAACGAGAACCCGGACACCTTCGACATCCGGCGCACCGGCACCCACCTCACCTTCGGGGGCGGGGTGCACTACTGCCTGGGCGCGGCCCTCGCCCGCCTGGAGGCGCGCACGTTGCTGACCCAGCTGCTGAACCGTTTCCCCACCCTGCGCACCGTCTCTCCCGCGGTCTACGCGTCCCGGCTGGTCTTCCGGCGGGTCACCTCGCTGGGCGTGGCGGTATGAAGCCCTCCCTCACCGAACGCCGCTCCACGGCCGGCAAGTCCGCCGCCGAACCCCGGTCCACCGCCGAACCCCGGTCCACCGCCGAGCCCCGGTCCACCGCGGGCACCCGGTCCGCCGCCGGCGGCCGGTCCACGGGCAGTCGCTCCACCACGGCCCGCCGGCCCGCCTCCCGCCGCTCCTCCCGCAAGCGGCCCCGCGTCCTCGACGTCCGGCGCGAGGGCCCCGTCCTGCACATCGGGCTGAACTCCCCCGCCACCGGCAACGCGGTCACCGAGACGATGCTCGACGAGCTGCTGACGGTCCTGGCGGTGCCGGACCCCGACGTGCGGGTGCTGGTGCTCAGCGGGGCCGGGGACGACTTCTGCCTGGGCGGCGACCGCGACGAGTTCGCCGACTGGCTCGACGAGGACCCCACCGGGCGGGGCATCCGGATCGCGGGCGACAAGGCCCGCCGGGTCTGCGAGGCGATCTCCACCAGCCAGGCCGTCACCATCGCCCGGGTCCAGGGCAGGGCGATCGGCGCGGGCCTGGCGCTGGCGCTCGCCTGCGACCTGCGGGTCGGTGCCGAGAACGCCGGTTTCCGGCTGCCGGAGCTGGCCCTCGGGCTGCCCACCGCCTGGGGCGGTCTGCTGCCCCGGCTGATCCACGAGGTCGGGGCCGCCCGCGCCCGCGAACTCATCCTGACCGGGCGCGCCTTCGACGCCGCCGAGGCGCACGCGCTGTCGATCCTCCAGCGCGTCGTGCCCGAGGACCGGCTCGACGCGGCGGTCATGGAGTGGGCGAAGCCCGTCGTCCGCCGCCCCGAGGCCGCCCTGCGCGTCACCAAGGCCCTGCTGAACTCCTACGCGGCCCCCACCCGGCTGGCCGATCCGGCCGTGCTGGACGCGGAGTTGATGGCCACCGTCGCCGCGGCCACCCGGCGGCGGTAGGGCCCCGGGAGACGGTGAGCCCTCGGAGGCGGCAGGGCCCCGGGGAAGAACGGCCCGCCCTCAGGAGGAAACGCCCTGGTTCCGGGGAGGGACCTGGGACCCGGTCGTCATCATCCGGCCGGCGACCGGGCTCGCGAGGAGCAGGCAGAGAACCGCCCACCAGGGAGGGCCGTTGAGGGTGCGGTACACCGCCGTGCCGATCTCCTGCCCCACGAACTGGACCATGACCAGGGCACCCGCCGCCGTGCCGGAGTACCGGGGGACGACATCGGCGGTCGCGGTGGCGAAGAGCGGTGTGAAGACCAGCCCGATGCCCAGGCCCGCGACGAGCACGCCGGGCAGCAGGACCGGGTACGGGGCGTCGGCCCCGATGGCGACGATTCCCAGGGCCAGTCCGAGCGGCGTGACCAGCAGGCCCGCCACGACGACGCGGCGGGGCGGCATGCCGCGCCGCAGCAGGCGGGGGGAGAGCTGGGTGGCGCCGATGACGACCGCGGCGAACATGGGCAGCATCGGCAGGCCGAACAGGGGCCACGAGGGGGCGAACTCGTCGCCCGTCATGACGGCCAGGGGCGGTATCAGGCAGAGGATGCCGATGCCGACGAGGAACATGGTCAGGAAGCCGCCCAGGCGGCTGCGGTCCCGGAGGGTGTGCGGCGGGAGGAGCGGGGTCGGTGTTCTGCCCTGCCACCACAGGAAGGACATGAGCAGGGCGAGACCGCCGAGGAGCGCGAGGATCACCTGCAGGGAAGCCCAGTGGGCCCGGGGGGGCAGCGCGAGACCGTAGGCGAGGGCGGCCGGCCCGAGGGAGCCGAGCAGCACCCCGGGCAGATCGAAACGGGCGCCGGTACGGTCCGGGCGGTCGTTCGGCAGGACGCGGACGCAGGTCAGAGCGGCCAGGGCGAGGAGCAGGCCGACGATCGGTACCGAGCGCAGGCCCAGGGGGCCGGTCACGAGCAGTCCGAGTACCGGGGCGCAGATGCCGACCGCGGCGTAGAGGCCGAAGGCTCTGTTCCGTTCCTTCGCCTCGGTGAAGCCCGTGGCCACCATGGCCAGCGCCGCCGCCGTCACGAGTGCGCCGGAACCGCCTTGCAGGACGCGGGACAGGACCGCCGCGGGCGTGTCGGAGGAGAGGGAGGAGCCCTGGGCCGCGGCGGCGAGCGGGACGGACGCCGCGAAGCCCATCAGGCCGATGATCAGCGTCCGTCTGCGCCCCACGAGGTCCGCGATGTGGCCGCCGGGCAGCAGCAACCCGACGAAGGCGACCACGAAGGCGTAGGACAGCACCGAACGCTCGCCGTGGGAGTGGAACTCGTTGCCGCTCGCCGCTTCGAACAGCACCGCCAGCTGTGCCAGCACGATCACCCCCAGTCCCCGGGGGCGGCGGGATGCCGGGGCGGGGACCGTCGGGGTGTACGCGGGGGACGCGGAGGGTTCTCCGGGGGCCGTCGGGGTGTACGCGGGGGTCACGGAAGGGGTGCCGGGTGGCGCGGAAGGGGTGCCGGGGGCCGTCCGCGTCACGGGATCGGCGGCGGGTTCCTCGGCCCGCGCCGCAGGCACGTAGTCGAGCAACTGGGCGGCGCGGCGGCCGAGTTGTGCCAGCACCTCCCCGGGCAGCCATACGCCGCCGTCGTCCCCGCCGGTGCGGGCGGAGATCTCCGCCGGGGTGGGCCGCCCGGCCGGGTTCTTGTCCAGGCAGGCGCGTACGAGATCCACGAGGGACTCCGGTACGCCGGTCAGGTCGGGCTCGTCCTCGGCGATCTGGAAGAGGTGGGCGCTCAGACCGGTCTCGGTGGCGCCGAAGAGAAGGCGTCCGGTGGCGGCGTACACGAGGACGGCGCCGAGGCAGAAGACGTCGCTGGCGGGGGTGAGTTCCCGTCCCCGGACCTGTTCGGGGGACATGAAGCCGGGCGAGCCGATCAGCATGCCGGTGCGGGTGTGCAGGCTGTCGCCGGCCAGGCTGTCCATCGCGCGTGCGATGCCGAAGTCGATCACCCGCGGCCCGTCCACGGTCACCAGGACGTTGGACGGCTTGAGGTCGCGGTGGATCAGCCCCGCCTCGTGCACGGCCCGCAGCGCGAGGGCGAGGCGGTTGGCGAGGACGCGGACCGAGTGCTCGGGCAGCGGGCCGTAGTCGTCGGCGACGACCGTCGTCAGGTCCGGTCCGGGCACGTACTGGGTGGCCACCCAGGGCACTTCGGCCCCGGTGTCGGCGTCCAGGACGTCCGCCGTCCAGTTCCCGCCCACGCGCCGGGCCGCCGCCACCTCGCGGGCGAAGCGCTTGCGGAATTCGGCCTGTGCGGCGTACTCGGCCTGTACGACCTTGACCGCGACCGTACGGCCGACCTCGGAGCGGCCGAGGTAGACCAGCCCCATGCCGCCGGCGCCCAGGCGGGCGATGAGGCGGTAGGGGCCTATGTGCGCGGGATCTTCGGCGGCCAGTGGGATCACGGCAGGAATCTAGCGAAGGCCGTCCGCCGCGGGGGGAGAAACGGAGGAGATCGACGCCGCCGCGAACATTTCCCGCCCCACCGCGCCGTCGCGCCGACGCCTCACCGCACTGCCGCCCCACCGCGCCGTCGCCAGTGACATCGGCCACAGGGGTTTCCGGTGTTCCGCTCGCCGGTTAGTAGACGGCACCCCCGGTGGAGCGGTGGCGTTTGTCCGCGTTGGTGGAGCCATGTCCGTACATGCTCCGGCAGTACTCCGGGCCATCCGGCGGTCGTGGCCGTTCCGTGGGTGTGCGAACGGTGCTGACGGGGCGACAGTGCCCGTCGGGGCCCCGGCGCACCCCACCAGCACGCCCGCGCGCCCGTTTCAAGCGCCGCGCCGGACTACGGGCCGGGGTAGTACTTCCGCCTGTTGCCCCGTTCCGGGGGCCTTCCAACAATGACGACCGCAAGGCGCCCGAAGCCGGGCGCGGAAGCTGCGCGGGACCGGCCGCACGGGGCCGGGCCCGCGAACACCGAGCGAGGTCACACATGAGGAAGCACCGCAGGAAGAGGCCCGGCCGGCGGATAGCCGTCGGCGTCCTGGCCCTGGGCGCCGTGGGAATCCCCTCCGTCGCCATGGCCTGTTTCGACCCCCACGAGAAGCCGGCCGCCGAGACCTCCTGGCGCCACACCGCGCACCGGGGCGCACCGAAGGCCCCCACCGTGCCCGCGAGCGCGCCGAAGCCCGCCGCACCGGCCGGGAGCACCCCGGCCACGAGCACCCCGGCCACCACCTCCCCCGCCGCGGCCCGCGTACTGGCCCTCGTCAACGGCGAGCGCGACAAGGCTGGTTGCTCCCCGCTGACCCTGAACTCCGAGCTGACGAAGGCCGCCCGGGCCCACAGCGAGGACATGGCCGCGCACCGGAACATGTCCCACACCGGCTCCGACGGCTCGACGCCCGGCGACCGGATCACGGACGCCGGCTACGAGTGGCGCGCGTACGGCGAGAACGTCGCCCACGGCCACGAGACCCCCGAGAGCGTCATGGCGGGCTGGATGGACAGCCCCGGCCACCGGCGCAACATCCTCGACTGCTCGTTCAAGGAGATCGGCGTGGGCCTGGCCGGCCCCGGCGACTACTGGACCCAGGACTTCGGCACGGCCCGCTGATCGGCCCCGTACGACCCTCGCACCGATCAACTCCGTACGGTTCCACGGGAGTTTCCCCCACGATCGCCCGCGGAACCGTACGGACCGCCCCGCCGTTCCGCGTGGATCGCCCTGCACCGGGAGTTCGTCCGCCACGGCGCGATCATGCCCACCCTGCCCGCCGGGACCGCCGGGACCGCCGGGACCGCCGGGACCACCGGGACCACCGGGACCACCGGGACCACCGGAAACGCCACCGCCCCCGGAGCCTGACGCCGGACCCGGAGAGCCGGAGAGCCGGAGGAACGGGAAGCCGGAGGAGAGAAGCGGAAAGCCGGAGGAACGGAAAGCCCCGGGCGGATGCGGCACGCCCTTCCGTCCTGTCCCGGGAGCAGGGCGGGCCGGCCGCGTACTGCAACGACAGTACGGACGAGTGCATGCGGGCGCACGACGACGATGACGTCCCGCTTCACGAAGGATCGAGGCATTCCTCCGGCAGGGCCGCGGGCCCGCCGGAGCGCGGCACACCCGCCGCCGTCCTGTCGCCCGATCCAGACTGGAGCGCCGCTTCGTGGCTACCTTCCTCCACCGACTGGGCCGCTTCTCCTTCCGGAGACGCCGGCTCGTCGCCCTGCTCTGGGCGGTGGTCCTGGCCGCCTGCGCATTCGCCGCGGTCAAGGCGCCGACCGCCGCCGAGGACGGGTTCTCGATGCCCGGAACGGAGTCGCAGAAGGCGTTCGACCTGCTGGACCGGCGCTTCCCGGGCGGCGGTTCGGACGGCGCCGAGGCCCGTATCGTCTTCGTCGCCCCCGAGGGGCAGAAGGTCACCGCGGGCGCGAACCGGGCGGCCGTCGAGCGGATCGTCGCCGACGTGGCGGCCGGTGACCAGGTCAAGGCCGCCCTCGATCCGTTCAGCACGCCCGGGGCCGTGAGCCGGGACGGCAGGACCGCGTACTCCACCGTCGCCTACGACGTACCGAACACCGACCTCACCGACGCCACCACCGAGGCGCTGGAGGACACCGCGAAGGCCGGGCGGGAGGCCGGGCTGACCGTGGAGCTCGGCGGTACGGCCCTGGTGCCGGAGAACGAACTGGGCGGCACGACCGAACTCGTCGGGGTGGCCGCCGCCGCGGTCGTCCTGCTCATCACCTTCGGGTCGCTCGCCGCGGCGGGCCTCCCGCTGCTCACCGCGATCGTCGGCATCGGCGTGGGCGTGGCCTCGATCGTCGCCATCGGGATGTCCACCACGACCACCACGCTCGCCCTGATGCTGGGGCTCGCGGTCGGCATCGACTACGCCCTGTTCATCGTCTCCCGCTACCGCACCGAACGCGCCGAGGGCCACGACGCCGAGGAGGCCGCGGCCAGGGCCGTGGGCACGGCGGGCTCCGCGGTCGTCTTCGCCGGCCTCACCGTCGTCATCGCGCTGGCGGGCCTGGCCGTGGTCGGCATCCCCGTCCTCACGAAGATGGGCCTCGCCGCCGCGGGCACCGTCGTGATCGCCGTACTCGTCGCGATCACCCTGCTGCCCGCCCTGCTCGGCTTCTGCCGCCGGGCCGTCCTGCCGCGCGCCGCGCGCCGCGCCCCCGCCGGGGGCGGCCACGCGCGGCGGACCGGGGACGACCGGCCCGGCGCGGGCACCCGCTGGGCCCGCTTCGTGATCCGCCGGCCGCTCGCGGTCCTGGTGCTCGGCGTCCTCGGCCTCGGCCTGATCTCCGTACCGGCGCTCGACCTCCAGCTCGGCATGCCGGGCGACGAGGCGAAGTCCACCTCGACCACCCAGCGCCGCGCCTACGACGCCCTGGCCGACGGCTTCGGCCCCGGCTTCAACGGCCCGCTCACCGTCGTCGTCGACGCCAAGGGCTCCGCCGACCCGAAGGCCGCCGCGGCGCGGGCCGCGAAGCGGCTCGCCGCCACCGACGGCGTCGTCGCCACCACGCCCCCCGCCTTCAACGCGGCCGGTGACACCGCGGTGCTCACCGCCGTGCCCGCCACCGGCCCCAGCTCCGAGGAGACCACCGACCTCGTCCGCACCATCCGTGACGAGGCGCGCGGTCTGCGGGCCGAGACCGGTGCGACGATGCTGGTCACCGGCACGACCGCGGTGAACATCGACGTGTCGCAGAAGGTCACCGGCGCGCTGGTCCCCTACCTCGCGCTCGTCGTCGGCCTGGCCTTCCTGCTCCTGACGGTCGTCTTCCGCTCGCTGCTGGTCCCGCTCAAGGCGGCGCTCGGCTTCCTGCTGTCGGTGACGGCGGCCTTCGGCACGATCGTCGCGGTCTTCCAGTGGGGCTGGCTCGCCGACGCCCTGGGCGTCGAGCAGACCGGGCCCGTGATGAGCATGATGCCGATCTTCCTGATCGGCGTGGTCTTCGGGCTGGCCATGGACTACGAGGTCTTCCTCGTGACCCGGATGCGCGAGGCGTACGTCCACGGGGAGCGGCCCGGCGCGGCGGTCGTCACCGGGTTCCGGCACAGCGCCCGGGTCGTCGGCGCCGCGGCCGTCATCATGATCGCGGTGTTCGCCGGGTTCATCGGGATGAGCGATCCGATGATCAAGATGATGGGCGTCGGTCTCGCCGCGGCCGTCCTGTTCGACGCGTTCGTCGTGCGGATGACGATCGTGCCGGCCGTGCTCGCCCTGCTCGGCGACCGGGCGTGGTGGCTGCCCAAGTGGCTGGAGAGGGTCCTGCCCCGGGTGGACGTCGAGGGCGAGGCACTGACCACCGGCGGGGCCGCGGTGCCCGCACCGGCGACGGAACCCGCCCCCGGTCCCGTGCGCGTGTGAGCCGCGCCCCGGCCCGGCCGTCCGCCCGCGCGGCAGGACGGCCGGGTCGGCGACCATGGACACGAGCGCACGGAAGCACGTCCGCGCGGAGAGCAGCGGGACGAAGAGAAGGAAGAGGAAGAGACGCGTGTTCGCCGACTGGTGGCAGCGGGCCCGACGCCATCCCCGGGCCGTGGACGCGGGGGTGGCCGCGGTGCTGTGGGGCTTCGCGGTCTTCACCAGCACCCTGACCGAGGCCCGGATCGTCCGCCTCCCGCCGCTCGGCTTCTCCCTCGCCGCCCTCGTGCCCTCCCTCGTCCTGCTGCTGGGGCAGCGCCGGTTCCCGCGCACGGTGGTCGTGGTGACGGCGCTGTGCGGCGGCCTCCTGGGCGCCATGAGCAGCCACATCGGCTTCGACCCCAGCCCCAGCGTCGCCGGTGCCGCCCTGGTGGCCCTCTACCTCCTGGCCCTGCACACGGACCTGCGCACGACCTCGGTGTACACGGCCCTGGTGGCCGTCGTCCTCCTCACCCTCTCCGTCGCCCTGGGCAAGGGCACGCTGTTGCGGCCCGACCAGATCGGCACCCTCGCGTGCGTCCTGCTGGCGGGCGCCGTCGGCGAGTCGGTACGGACCCGGCGCGATCACCTGGCGGCCGTGGAGGCCCGCGCCGAACTGGCCGAGCGCACCCGCGAGGAGGAGGCGCGGCGGCGGGTGGGCGAGGAGCGGACCCGGATCGCCCGCGAGCTGCACGACATCGTCGCGCACCACATCACCCTCGCCCACGCGCAGGCGGCCACCGCCGCGTACCTGCTGCGCAGCAGGCCCGACCAGGCGCAGAAGACGCTCGACCAGCTGGCCGGGACCACGTCCTCCGCACTGCGCGAACTCAAGGCGACCGTGGGCCTGCTGCGCCGCGAGGGCGACCCGGAGACCCCGCTGGAGCCCGCCCCCGGGCTGGCCCGGCTGCCGGAGCTGATCGCCTCGTTCGAGCAGACCGGGCTGACCGTGTCGGTGTCCGTGGAGGGCGAGACCCGGCCGCTGCCGCCGGGCGCGGACCTGACCGCGTACCGGATCGTGCAGGAGGCGCTGACCAATGTCACCAAGCACTCGGGCGGCGCGACGGCCTCGGTCCGGCTCTGTTACGCGCGCCGGGTGCTCACGCTCACCGTCTCCGACGACGGCCACACACCACCGCCGCCCCCGGCGGCGGGCGCGGCGGGCACATCGGGCTACGGCCTCATCGGCATGCGCGAGCGGGCCCTGTCCGCCGGTGGCCGACTGGCCGCCGGGCACCGGCCGGGCGGAGGCTTCGAGGTGACCACCGAACTCCCCCTGGACCCGACGGGGACGACGGAGACGCTGGACCCGACGGGGACGACGGACACGGCGGAGCCCGGAGGACTGCTCCCCGGGGCCGACGGTGACGAGGAGAGGAGGGCGCGATGACCATCCGGGTGCTGCTGGCCGACGACCAGGCGCTGCTGGCCGGGACCTTCCGGCTGCTGATCGACTCGAACGACGACATGGAGGTCGTCGGTGTCGCGGCGGACGGCCGGGAGGCGGTGGAGAAGGCCCGCGCCACCGTGCCGGACGTGGTCGTGATGGACATCCGCATGCCCGGCACGGACGGCATCGCGGCGACCGAGGAGATCTGCCGCGACGAGGCGCTGCGCGGGACCCGCGTCCTGATCCTCACCACGTTCGAGATCGACGAGTACGTGGCCCGGGCCCTGCGCGCGGGCGCGAGCGGCTTCCTCGGCAAGGACGCCGGTCCCGAGGAACTGCTGGACGCCATCCGGACGGTGGCCGCGGGCGACACCCTGCTGTCGCCCACCGCCACCCGGGCCCTGGTCACCCGCTACCTCGCCCGTCCCGAGGGCCGGGTCGCCGCGCCCGGGGCCCTGGACGTCCTGACGGCCCGCGAGCGCGAGGTGATGGCGCAGGCGGCCGAGGGCCTGTCGAACGACGAGATCGCCGGGCGGATGCACGTCAGCCCGCTGACCGTGCGCACGCACATCGGGCGCGCGATGACGAAGCTGGGCGCCCGTCACCGGGCCCAACTGGTCGCCATGGCCTACCAGTCGGGCCTGGTACGGGTGGACCCGCCGCAGGAGCGGGAGCCGTCCGGGCATCCCCCGTACCCGCCGCAGGACCGGGAACCGCCCGGACATCCCCCGCCGTCCGACCCGCCCCCGCGGCCCCGGGACCGTCCGGGCATCCCCCGTACCCGCCGCAGGACCGGGAACCGCCCGGACATCCCCCGCCGTCCGACCCGCCCCCGCGGCCCCGGGA
>NZ_RDBO01000045.1:86215-93235 GCF_008120935.1 Streptomyces sp. sk2.1 | reverse complement strand
GCGGGATGTCGTGCGAACGGGGCACGCCCGGACACCGGGCACCGGACGTCGGGCGAACGGCTCACGCCCGGACGTCGGGCGAACGGCTCACGCGGGGATGTCGTGCGGGATGTCGTGCGAACGGGGCACGCCCGGACACCGGGCACCGGACGTCGGGCGAACGGCTCACGCCCGGACGTCGGGCGAACGGCTCACGCGGGGATGTCGTGCGGCTGTCGTCCTCCGACGCCCCCGATGCCCTCGTCGTCGGCGCTCCCGTTGTGCGTGCGGTGCAGGAAGCGGATCAGCGGCGCGCTGTCGAACTGCACCACCTCCACGCCCTTCTCCGAGTGGAGCTCCACGACCAGCTGGGTCCGCCCGCACGGCCACACCCGGAAGCCGTCGCGCTCGGCGGGGGAGGTCAGGCCGCGTTCCAGCAGGTCGCGGCCGAAGGACCAGTCGATGCCGCCGGGGAAGGCGACACGGACGGTGCGGGGGTCGTCGTCGGCGTCGTACAGCAGGTCGACCGGCACCGCCGGAAGGTCGGGGGTGTCGTTGACGAGCCAGGCCTCGGCCTGTTCATGAATCACGGGGGGCATGGCCGATTCCTCCTGTTTTTCTCCTCTGCCATCAAATGTCGCACATTTTGCGTCAGGGGCACGGGTGGTGTGCGCCAGGAGGGTGGGCGACCAGTTGTGACGAACACGCTCTTGCGAGAGCTTTGCAACAAGCCCCTATCATTGAGCGGTTCACGACATGTCCGCAGCAGCAGCGGGGTCGCAGGAAGCGGAGCTTTGTCATGCATGTACCCGACGGATTCATCAACGCACCCGTCTCGGCCGTCACCGGAGTCGTCGCCGCCGGGGCCGTGGCGGTCGGGCTGCGGGGCGCCCGGCGGGAGCTGGACGAGCGGACCGCGCCGCTGGCCGGCCTCGTCGCCGCGTTCATCTTCGCCGTGCAGATGCTGAACTTCCCGGTCGCGGCGGGCACCAGCGGACACCTGCTGGGCGGGGCGCTCGCCGCGATCCTGGTCGGGCCGTACACCGGGGTGCTCTGCATCTCCGTCGTCCTGCTCATGCAGGGCGTCCTCTTCGCCGACGGCGGCCTCACCGCGCTCGGCGTGAACGTGCTCGTCATGGGCGTCGTCACCGTCGTCGTCGCGTACGCACTCTTCCGCGGGCTGCTCGGCCTGCTGCCGCGCACCCGGCGCTCCGTGACCGCCGCGTCCTTCGTCGCCGCGCTGGTCTCCGTACCGGCCGCGGCCTGCGCCTTCACGCTGATCTACTGGATCGGCGGCACCACCGACATCGCGATCGGCAAGGTCTTCACCGCGATGGTCGGGGTCCACACCCTGATCGGCATCGGCGAGGCCGTGATCACCGCGCTGACCGTCGGCGCCGTCATCGCCGTACGCCCCGATCTGGTCCACGGCGCCCGCGGCCTCGCCGCCCCGCTCAAGCTCCGGGTCGACGGCGAACTGGTCGACGTCCCCGCCGCGCGGCCCGCCGCCGCCCCGGCCGCCGCCCGCTCCCACCGCGGCCTCTGGGCCACCGGCCTGGTCACCGCCCTCGTCCTGGCGGGCTTCGTCTCCTTCTACGCCTCCGCCAACCCCGACGGACTGGAGAAGGTCGCCGCCGACAAGGGCATCGACGAGAAGGTCGAGGAGCACGCCGCCAAGGACTCCCCGCTCGCCGACTACGGCGTCAAGAACGTCTCCGACGCCCGGATCTCCGGCGGCCTCGCCGGAGTGATCGGGGTCGGCGTCACGATCGTGGTCGGCAGCGGCGTCTTCTACGTCGTCGCCCGTCGCCGCCGCACCCCGGACGCCCCCGACGCCACCACGCACGACCGCGAGACCGTCTGACCGGACCCGGCCGCCCCACGGGGGCCACCGGTCCGATCAGTACGCAACACGCAGCACGCAACAGAAAGCCGTCTGACATGGGCGCAGGCCACGCACACAAGCTCTACCGGCACGGGCACTCGCCCGTCCACCGCCTGCCACCGCACTGCAAACTCGTCGCCGCCTTCTGCTTCGTCGTGGTCGTCGTCTCCACGCCACGTGAGGCGATGTGGGCGTTCGCGCTGTACGCCGTGCTGATCGGCGCCGTCGCCGCCCTGGCCCGCATCCCGGCGGGCTTCCTGCTCAAGCGCCTGCTCGTCGAGGTGCCGTTCGTCGCGTTCGCCCTGCTCATGCCGTTCGTGGTGCCCGGCGAACAGACCCACGTCCTCGGCCTCTCCGTCAGCGTCCCCGGCCTCTGGGGCGCCTGGAACGTCCTCGCCAAGGGCACCCTCGGCGTCGCCGCCTCCGTGCTCCTGGCCTCCACCACCGAACTGCGCGCCCTGCTGCTCGGCCTCCAGCGGCTCAGGCTGCCCCCGCTGCTCGTCCAGATCGCCTCCTTCATGATCCGGTACGGCGACGTGATCACCGACGAGATGCGCCGGATGTCGATCGCCCGCCGCTCCCGGGGCTTCGAGGCCCGCGGCGTACGGCAGTGGGGCGTCCTGGCCAAATCGGCGGGCGCCCTGTTCATCCGGTCCTACGAGCGCGGCGAACGCGTCCACCTCGCGATGGTCAGCCGCGGCTACACCGGCTCCATGCCGGTCATCGACGAGGTGACGGCCTCCCGGACCCAGTGGGCGCACGCCGCCGCCCTCCCCGTTCTCGCCCTCGTCGTGTGTCTGCTGGGATGGACCGTATGAGCACCCCCACCGCCCCCGCCCCGTCCCTGGAGGTCAGCGGCCTCGCGTACGCCTACCCCGACGGCCACCAGGCCCTGTTCGGGGTGGACCTGACGGTCGCCAGGGGCGAACGCGTCGCCCTGCTCGGCCCGAACGGCGCCGGCAAGACCACCCTCGTCCTCCACCTCAACGGCATCCTCGACGCCGGGGCGGGCACCGTCCGCGTCGCCGGACTCCCCGTCGAGAAGCGCAATCTCGCCGAGATCCGCCGCCGCGTCGGCATCGTCTTCCAGGACCCCGACGACCAGCTCTTCATGCCCACCGTCCGCGAGGACGTCGCCTTCGGCCCCGCCGCCTCCGGCCTGCGCGGCGCCGAACTGGAGGAACGCGTCGTCGAGGCCCTGAAGCAGGTCGGCATGGAGGAGTACGCGGACCGGCCGCCGCACCACCTCTCCTTCGGCCAGCGCCGCCGCGTCGCCGTCGCCACCGTGCTCGCCATGCGGCCGGAGATCCTCGTCCTCGACGAACCGTCCTCCAACCTGGACCCGGCCTCGCGGCGCGAACTCGCCGACATCCTGCGCTCCCTGGACGTCACCGTGCTCATGGTCACCCACGACCTGCCGTACGCCCTGGAGCTCTGCCCGCGCTCGGTGATCCTCAGCGAGGGCGTCATCGCCGCCGACGACCGCACCCAGGACCTGCTCTGCGACGAGAAGCTGATGCGCGCCCACCGCCTGGAGCTGCCCTTCGGCTTCGACCCGCGCTCCGTGAGCGTCCCGCAGTCGTGAACGCCCCCGCGGTTGCGGGCGTTTCGCGGGCGTTCCGAGGCGCTGAACGTGCCGCGTCCCGCGCCCGTGGACGCGCCGTGACCATGAACAACGGGTGACCCGGCCCCCGCCCCACCCGTGCGGGGATGCACCATGGGGGAATGAGCGGGAGCACGGGAGCAGACGTGGACGTACGCGGCACGGTGGCGGCCGGATTCGAGCCGGTCCGGGACGCGTTCGTCCGCAACTTCGAGCAGCGCGGCGAACGCGGCGCGGCCGTCGCCGTCTACCGGGACGGGCACAAGGTCATCGACCTGTGGGCCGGTACGAGGGACGTGGACGGCGCCGAACCCTGGGCCGTGGACACCGTGCAGATCGTCCGCTCGGCGGGCAAGGGCATCGCCGCCGCCGTACCGCTGCTGCTGCACCAGCGCGGCCAGGTCGACCTCGACGCCCCCGTCGGCACGTACTGGCCGGAGTTCAAGACGGCCGGCAAGGAACGCGTCCTGGTCCGGCACCTCCTGTCCCACCGGGCCGGGCTCCCCGCGCTCGACTGCCCGCTGACCCCCTCCGAGGCGGCCGACGGGAACTCCGGGGCGCAGGCCGTCGCCGCCCAGCGCCCCCAGTGGGAACCCGGCACCGACCACGGCTACCACGCCCAGACCTACAGCTGGCTCGTCGGCGAACTGGTGCGCCGGGTCACCGGCCGCACCATCGGCCGGTGGATCGCCGAGGAGATCGCCCGCCCCCTCGGCCTGGACTTCTGGTTCGGCCTCCCGGACGACGAGACGCACCGGGTGGGCCGGATCGGGCCCGTCGAACCGCCCGCCGACGGGAGCGGCACCCTGCGGCTGCGCCCCAAGCGCTCCGTCACCGAGGCGTATGGCGACCCGCAGTCCCTCACCCGCCGCGCCTTCGGCGCCATCGACCCGCTGCCCGACGAGAACGACCCCGGCTACCGGGCGGCCGAACTCCCCGCCTCCAACGGCATCTCCACCGCCCGTGCCCTGGCCCGCTGCTACGCCGCGATGATCGGCCCGGTCGACGGCCACCGGCTGTTCGCCCCCGCCACCCTCACCCTGGCCCGTACCGAGGAGTCGGCGGGGCCGGACCGGGTCCTGGTCGTCAACACCCGCTTCGGTCTCGGCTACATGCTCCACGGCCCGGCGGCCCCGCTGCTGGCCCCCGGCTCCTTCGGCCACCCCGGCCGGGGCGGCTCCCTCGGCTTCGCCGACCCCGAATCCGGCATCGCGCTGGGCTATGTGACGAACGGTCTGCAGAAAGGAGTCACCGCCGACCCCCGTGCCCAGGCCCTGGTCAGGGCAGTACGGTCGGCGCTATGACTCCTCCTCACCCCGCAACTCCCGCAACCCCCGGACCCTCCGCACACCCCGCCGGGCCGCGATTCGACGGACACGTCGCGCTCATCACCGGAGCGGGCCGGGGCATCGGCGCCGCCACCGCCCGCCGACTGGCCGCCGAGGGCGCCCGGATCGTGGTCACCGACCTGGACGGCGACCGCGCCGAACGCACCGCCGGGGCGATACGCGAGACGGGCGGCACCGCCGAGGCGCTGCCCTGCGACGTGGGCGACCGGGCGGCGGTCGAGGCAGCGGTGGCCCAGGCCGTCGCCCGCTTCGGCCGCCTCGACGTGCTGGTGAACAACGCGTACTCCTGCTCATCGGACCTCCCGCTCTTCGAGGACGAGCCCGACGAGGCGTGGGAACGCGACCTGGACATCTCGCTCTCCGGCCCGTACCGCTGCTCCCGCGCCGCGCTCCCGCACCTGATCGCCTCCGGGCGGGGCGCGATCGTCAACATCGGTTCGGTCAACGGCGAACAGGACTTCGGCAACCACGGCTACAGCGCGGCCAAGGCGGGCCTGGCCAGCCTGACCCGCACCCTCGCCGGGCACGCCGGGCCGCGCGGCGTGCGCGTCAACCTGGTCGCCCCCGGCACGGTCCGCACGGACGCCTGGGCGGGTCAGGACGTGGCGCTGGCCCGGGTCAGCCGCATCTACCCGCTCGGCCGGGTCGGCGAGCCGGACGACATCGCCTCCGCCGTCGCCTTCCTCGCCTCCCGCGACGCGGCCTGGATCACGGGGACCACACTGCGGGTCGACGGTGGGCTCACGGCCACGAACTACGGCTTCCAGCACGCGATTTCGGGGGAGTAGGCGCCGTTTTTCGGCCTCTTTCCCCCGGCACCCCGGAGCGGAGCGGCAGTTTCGTGCCGGGGTGCCCCCATCCGGTTGTCCCGGCCCCGCCGGGAAGGAAGGATTCGTTCCGAGGACCGACGGGGGAAGGGATCAACCGGCATGGCACGGAAGGCGATCGGGACGGTGGCCGCACTGGCCGCGGCACTCGCACTGGTGTGGTTCGGCTATCTGGCCTTCTTCGACGAGGAGGAGAAGCCGTTCGTCACCTACCGCTACCAGGCCATGTGCCAGGAGCCCCAGAAGTTCTCCCAGGCGGCACCGCGCTCCGACAAGGGCCCCCGCCCCGTGGTCATCGACGACTACTGGTCCGAGGCGGACTCCGCCTCGGACCGGCCGACCGCCGCGGACCTCCGGATCTGGAACCCCGCGAAGCCGGAGACGGTGCAGCTCGTCGCCTGCGTCGAACGCACCGGCCGGGGCGAACAGGTCAAGCGCTGCGTCTACCAGACCGTGCCCGACGTCATCGGCGGCACCGGCAGCGGCGAGACCAGGCAGCACCCGTTCTCCCTCTACCTCTACAAGGGCATCTACAAGGTGACCCTGTACGAGGCCGCGACCGGAAAGCGCCTGGGCGGCACCGAGATCCACGGGGACCGCTTCCGGTCGGACGACCCGAACGGATCGATGGCCGACCCGTGCCCGCCGCGCACCATCGCCCCGGAGCCGGGCGAGGACGACGAGAAGGAGTCGGAGCCGACGGCCGCCCAGCTCCGCGAGTTCCTCGACCCGTACGTGCTCGGCTGAACCGGCTCGCGGATCAGGTCACTTCGGCTGTTCGCGCACGTCCACCACGGTTCCGCCGGCGTGCTCGATCAGCGTCCTCGGGTCGAGCGGGAAGACCGTGTGCGGGGTGCCCGCCGCCGCCCACACCACGGCGTGGTCCAGCAGCCCGCGGTCGGCCAGCACCCGGGTCCTCGTGCGGTGGCCGAAGGGCGGCACGCCCCCGATCGCGTAACCGGTCGTCTCCCGGACCAGGCCGGCATCGGCCCGCCCGACCTTCCCCGCGCCCAGTTCCACGCGCACGCGCTCCACGTCGACGCGCGAGGAACCGTCCATCAGGACCAGCACCGGTACGCCGTCGGCCTCGAAGATCAGCGACTTGACGATCTCGCCGAGCCCGCAGCCGATCGCGGCGGCGGCCTCGGCGGCGGTCCGGGTGGCCTCCGGGAACTTGCGGATCTCGACATCGAGACCCAACTCCCGCAGGGCCTCGGCGAAGCGCGGATGGGCCTCGGCGGCGGCCGTGGCGGCGGTGTCGGTGGCGGTGTCGGTGGCGGTTTCGGTGGTGTCGGGAGTGCTCATGCCCCGCACGCTAGCGAACGCGGTACGGGGCGGGCGGTGGCGGCGCCGATGCCCCGGCCCGCTCCGGTGATG
>NZ_RDBO01000045.1:52962-86115 GCF_008120935.1 Streptomyces sp. sk2.1 | reverse complement strand
CCGCCACCGACACCGCCGCCACGGCCGCCGCCGAGGCCCATCCGCGCTTCGCCGAGGCCCTGCGGGAGTTGGGTCTCGATGTCGAGATCCGCAAGTTCCCGGAGGCCACCCGGACCGCCGCGTCGCCGCCGTGGCCACCGGCCTTGACGACCGCGGCGGCGGCCAGGTCGTTGCTGAAGCCGGTGAACCAACTGTCGGACGTCTCCTGGTTGTCCACCTCCGCCGAGCCCGTCTTGGCGCCCTTGTCGCCGCCGACCGTGGACATCGCCGCCTTGGCGGTGCCCCAGGCCGCCGTCTGGCGCATCATCTCGGTCAGCTGCCGGGAGACGTTCGGGGACAGCGACCTGGCGGCGGTGGCGATCGTCCGGCCGTCGAGGTCCCGGTCCACGAGGATCGGCTGGCGGAAGGTGCCGGTCCGTGCGGTGGCGGTGATGGACGCCACGTTGAGGGCGTTCATCTGGACCGTGCCCTGGCCTATGTACTGGGCCGCCGCCTCGCCGCCGGTCGCCTCGGGGACGCTGCCGTCGTAGGTCACCACGCCCGTCTGCCAGTTCAGGCCGATGCCGAAGACCTCACGGGCCTCCTCGGCGAGCGCCGCGTCGTCCTTCGTGTCGTCGATCAGCTTGATGAAGGCCGTGTTGCAGGACCGGGCGAAGCTGGTCGTCAGGGTGCCCTGCGGAATGTCGAAGCCGTCCAGGTTGTGGAAGGTGCGGCCCTGGTACATCGCGGTCTTCGGGCATTCGATCGGTTGGCCCGCCGAGGCGAGGCCCTTCTCGATCAGCATCGCGGCGGTCACGATCTTCATCGTCGAACCGGGCGCCTGCTTGCCCTGCAACGCCGCGTTGAAGCCGTTGGCCGGGCTGTTGGCGATGGCGCGGATCGCACCCGTGGACGGCCGGACCGCGACCACCGACGCCTGGCCGAACCGCTTCACCGCTGTCTCGGCCGCCGCCTGGATCCCGGCGTCCAGGGTGGTCACCAGCTTCCCCGGCCTGCCCTTGGTGAGCGTCAGCAGGGTCTTGTCGGGGGTCTTCCCGTCCGCGCTCTCGATCCGGGTCTCGATGCCCGCGGTGCCGCCGGCCTTCTCGCCGTACTTCTCGCGCAGCGCGTCCAGGACCGGCCCCAGCGAGGGGTACTTCTCCTTGGTGAGCACCTTGCCGTTGTGGTCGACCGCCTCGATCGCCGGGGCCGACGCCTCGCCCGTCTTCAGCGACGCGCCGTCCGCCAGGTCCGGGTGGATCACCGCGGGGGACCAGTCCACCAGCGGCCTGCCGGTGGTCAGGCCGCGCACCACGGTCAGCTCGGAGGCGTACGACCAGGGCTTGGACCTGCCCTCGAACGACACGGTCGCCTTCACCGTGTACGGCACCTTCGAGCCGACCGCCGGGCCCGGCGTGATCACCGCCTCGGTGACGTGGGCCTCCTCGCGGTAGGCGGCGAGGGCCGGTCCGGCCTCGCCCGCGTTGTTGGTCAGCTGGGACGCGGCGGCCGAGTCGCCGCTCGCCCACGCCTTCAGGAACTTCTCCGACGCCTCGCCGATCTCCTCCTCGGTGACCGGCCCCGTCTTCACCTCGGCGGACGTGGAACGGCTCTCCGTACCACCGCCACCGCCCAGATCGTCCAGGATGTTGTACGCCCCGTACCCCACCCCGCCGACCACGACCGTGAATATCCCGCCGACTATGGCGACCTTCGCTCCACTGCGCATCCTGCAGTCCCCTCCCCAGGAGCCCCCTTGAACGTGTTCAAGGGGATGCTGGTCGGCACACTACGGGAGGGGAGGGGCGGTCGAGACGGTTGTTATGGGAACGGGATACGCGGTACGTGCCCCCTGAACGCACAGGCGGACGGTTCGCCCCGTTCCCGGGCGGTGCGTTCCGGCCCGAGGTCACCGGGGTGCCGGGTCCAGCCAGGGCTGCCGGCCCGGGCCGGTCGGGTGGGTGCCGGTGACGCCCATGACCACCGAGTAGAGGCTGGTCTCGGCGGTGATGAAGAGGCGGTTGCGCTTGGCGCCGCCCCAGGAGATGTTGGCGACCGTCTCTGGGACGTCCAGGCGGCCGATCAGGGTGCCGTCGGGGTCGTAGCAGTGCACGCCGTCGTCCATCGCGGCGACCCAGAGCCGGCCGCCGTCGTCGAAGCGGAGGTTGTCGAAGCGGGCCTTCCCGCGGGCCCCCGCCTCGGCGAAGACCTCGCCGTCCGACAGCGTGCCGTCGTCCCGCACGTCGAAGACGCGGATGAATCCGGCCCGGGTGTCGGAGACGAACAGCTGCCGCTCGTCCGCCGAGAAGACCAGTCCGTTCGGAGCGCCGAAGCAGTCGGCGACCAGGCGTACTTCGCCGGTGGCCGGGTCGATCCGGTAGACGTTGTTGGAGCCGATCTCGCTCCGCGCGCGGTAGCCCTCGTAGTCACTGGTGATGCCGAAGTCCGGGTCGGAGAACCAGATCGAGCCGTCGGACCTCACCGTCGCGTCGTTCGGGCTGTTCAGGCGCTTGCCCTGCCAGTGGGAGGCCAGCACCGTGATCGTGCCGTCGTGCTCGGTCCGGGTCACCCGGCGGTTGCCCTGCTCGCAGGTGATCAACCGGCCCTCGCGGTCGAGGGTGTTGCCGTTGGTGTGCCCGGCCGAGCGGCGGAAGACGCCGACCGCGCCGGTCTCCTCGTCCCACCGCAGCATCCGGTCGTTGGGGATGTCGCTCCAGATCACCTGCCGCCAGGCGGGCAGATAGATCGGCCCCTCGGCCCAGCGGCAGCCGGTGTACAGGACCTCCAGCGCGTCGTCGCCGTTCATGCACCGCCCGGTACGGAACCGGTCGTCGAACATCTCGTACAGCCCGGGGCGTTCACCGCTCACAGGGTCCACTCCTCACGAAAGACGCCGTGTGCCGAATGAAAATCGGCATGAAGTGAAGATTGCAAGATGGGATATGGTCCTTGCAAGGAAATGCTGGACGGAGAGTTGTGGATCACATAGACCGCGAGCTGCTGGACCGGCTCCAGCAGGACGCCACCCAGTCCTACGCCGCGCTGGGACAGGCCGTCGGCCTGTCCGCCGGCGCCGCCCACGAGCGGGTGCGGAAGCTGCGCGAGCGCGGCGTCATCCGGCGCACCACGGCCGAGGTGGACCCGGTCGCCGCGGGCGGCGCCGTCCTGGCCTACGTGATGGTCGACTCGACGTCCTGGATGGGCGATTCGGCGCAGGACTTCGCCGCGCTCCCCGAGATCCTGGAGGCGCACGTCATCGCCGGCAGCGCCTCGGTGCTGGTGAAGGTCAGGACCGCGACCACCGAGCAGCTGCAGGACGTGCTGCGCCGGGTCTACGCCATCGACGGGGTCAGCGGGACGCAGGCCACGGTGGTCCTGGAGACCTTCTTCGAGCGGCAGCTCTCCCCGCTCGCCGCCGATCCGGGCTGATCCGGACGGGCGGGCCCTCAGCGGACGGTGAGCACGATCTTGCCGGTGGTGCGGCCCGTCTCGCCGAGCGCGTGCGCCCGGGCGGCGTCCGCGAGCGGGAAGACGGCCTCGACGTGGGCGTGCAGGGAACCGGCGGCGACCAGGTCGGCGACGGCGTTCATGCCGGCGTGGTCGGCCTCGACGAGGAGGGTCTTGACGCGGATCCCGCGGGCGGCGGCCCTCGCCGCCTCGTCGGGGTCGGTCCCCGGCAGGAGCGACACGAGGACGCCGCCCGGCCGCAGGACGTCGAGGGAGCGGACGCGGGTGTCGCCGGACAGGGGGTCGAGCACCACGTCGACGTCCCGGACGGCGTCGCGGAAGTCGATGGTGCGGTAGTCGACGACCTCGTCCGCGCCGAGCGAGCGGACGAAGTCGTGTTTGGGGGCGCTCGCGGTGCCGATGACGTACGCGCCGCGGGACTTGGCGATCTGGACGGCGAGGTGGCCGACCCCGCCGGCGGCCGCGTGGACCAGGACGCGCTGCCCGGCCCGTATCGCGGCGGTGTCGACGAGTGCCTGGTGGGCGGTGAGGGCGGCGAGCGGCAGGGCGGCGGCCCGGACGTGGTCGACGCCGGCGGGCTTGCGGGCGAAGGCGCGGGCGGGGCCCGTCACGTACTCGGCGTGGGAGCCGACGCCGTGCGGGTAGGGCAGCATCCCGAAGACCTCGTCGCCCGGCTCGAACAGGGTGACGCCGAAGCCGACGGCCTCGACGACGCCGGACACGTCCCAGCCGAGGACGAGCGGCAGGCGGTTCAGGAAGAGACCGGCGGCGCGGTGCTTCCAGTCGGTCGGGTTCATCCCGGCGGCGCGCACGGCGACCAGGATCTGTCCCGGGCCGGGCACGGGCCGCGGCAGCACGACCTCCTTCAGCACCTCGGGGGTGCCGTGGGTGTCCTGGCCGATGGCGCGCATGGTGGTGGGGTTCGTCATGTGCTCCAGCCTCGCCCGGGCCCCCCGGGCCGTACCATGGCATGAATGCCATCTTCCGACGGGATCGTGCCATGACCGTCCACCGTGTCGCCGTCCTCGCGCTGGACGGGGCGTACCCCTTCGAGCTCGGCATCCCGAGCCGGGTCTTCGGCGCGCTCCTGGACCGTTACGAGGTCCTGACCTGCTCCGTCGACGGCGGCCCCGTCGCCACGAACGCGGACTTCTCGGTCACGGTGGGGCACGGGCCCGAGGTGCTCGCGACGGCGGACACGGTGCTGCTGCCGCCCTTCGACATCTCCCGGCTCTCGCGCGAGCTGCCGCCGGGCGCGGGCGAGGCGCTCGCGGCCGTACGGCCCGGGGCGCGGATCGTGTCGATCTGCACGGGCGCCTTCGTGCTGGCGGCCGCGGGGCTGCTCGACGGCCGGCCCGCCACCACCCACTGGGCCGTCGCCGACGTCTTCCGCTCCTGGTACCCGCGGGTGGCGCTGGACCCGGACGTGCTGTTCGTGGACGACGGGGACGTGCTGACCTCGGCCGGTGCCGCCTCCGGCGTCGACGTCTGCCTGCACCTCGTGCGGCGGGACCACGGCACCGCCGTCGCCAACCACGTGGCCCGGGCCTGCGTCGTGCCGCCGTGGCGGGACGGCGGCCAGGCCCAGTACATCGAGCACCCGGTGCCCCCGGCGTCCGCGAACGGCACGTCGGCCACCCGCCAGTGGGCGCTGGAGAACCTGCACGAGCCCCTGACGCTGACGGAGCTGGCGGATCACGCCCGGATGAGCCTGCGCACCTTCGCGCGCCGGTTCGGCGACGAGGTCGGGACGAGCCCCGGCCGCTGGCTGATCCAGCAGCGCGTCTCCCGCGCCCAGCACCTCCTGGAGACCACCGACCTCGCCGTCGACGACATCGCCGGACGGGTCGGCTTCGCCACCGGGACCTCGCTGCGCGAGCACCTGCACGCCGCGATCGGCGTCTCACCGCTCGCGTACCGGCGCACCTTCCGGGGCGCCGGTACGCCGGGCTGAACGCCCCCGGGCGGAAGGTCCTCACCCATTTCGAGAACCCGGCACGCGTGTCACCGACATCCCGGGGCCGTCCGCGGGCCGTCCGCGGGCCGTCCGAAGGCGGCCAATGGGCACCGATGATGGCCGACAACCACCGAGGGGCCGCAGTCGACGACTGCGGCCCCTCGGTGCGTTTTCCCAGCTAGATCCAGGTGTCCAGCCACATCCGGTCGCGCCACGAGCCGTCGGGGATCGGGGCGCCCGTGTAGATCGGCCAGAAGTAGATGAAGTTCCAGATGATCAGCAGCACCAGGACGCCCGCCCCGATCGCGCCCAGCGTCCGTCTGCGTTCCATCGCGGGGTCGTCGCCCGCCGGGACGGCCTTCACTGGGCCGGATCCCGTCAGGTCGGACACCGCTCCCGCCCCCGGTCCCAGCATCGCGCCGATCATCATCGTCACCGCCAGGCACAGGAACGGCACGAACACGACCGCGTAGAACAGGAAGATCGTCCGCTCCTGGTAGAAGAACCAGGGCAGCCAGCCCGCCGCCACGCCGCAGACGATCGCGCCCGCCCGCCAGTCGCGGCGGAAGAACCACCGCCACAGCACGTACGCCAGGGCGAAGCACGCCGCCCACCACAGCAGCGGCGTCCCGATGGCCAGCACCTCGCGGGCGCACTTGCCGCTGCCCGACGTCGTGCAGCCCGGCTGCTCCTCCCAGAAGTACGAGACGGGCCGGCCGAGCACGATCCAGCTCCAGGGGTTGGACTGGTAGGTGTGGCCGGACGTCAGGTTCACGTGGAACTCGTAGACCTGGTACTCGTAGTGCCACAGGCTGCGCAGCCAGTCCGGCAGCCACGTCCAGTGGCCGCCCTGCCCGTCCGTCGCCGCCCAGTTCCGGTAGTAGCCCTTGCCGGTGACGATCCAGCCGGTCCAGGAGACGACGTACGTCAGGAGCGCGACCGGCACCGTCGAGACGAAGGCCGGCAGCAGGTCCCGCTTCAGCACCGCCCGGTACGGCCGGCGCGCGCCCGCGGTCCGGCGCGCGCCCACGTCCCACAGCACCGTCATCAGACCGAAGGCGGCCAGGATGTACAGGCCGTTCCACTTGGTGGCGAAGGCCAGCCCCAGCATCAGCCCGGCGACGATCCGCCACGGACGCAGCCCGAGCCGCAGCCCCTCCGCGACCTCCGCGTCGGGGCGCAGCACCCCCTCCTCGTCGACCGGCAGCGCGGCGGCCAGCCGGCGCCGTGACCAGTCGCGGTCGATCAGCAGCGCGCCGAACGCCGCCAGCACGAAGAACATCAGCACCAGGTCGAGCAGCGCGGTGCGGCTCATCACGAAGTGCAGGCCGTCCACGGCGAGCAGCGTGCCCGCCAGGCAGCCCAGGAA
Source organism: Streptomyces sp. sk2.1 (assembly GCF_008120935.1). Classification (GTDB taxonomy): domain Bacteria; phylum Actinomycetota; class Actinomycetes; order Streptomycetales; family Streptomycetaceae; genus Streptomyces. Next base: position 79,342 of record NZ_RDBO01000045.1, on the reverse strand, counting down.
CGTCGAACGGAACAGCCGCCGGCCGATCCGGCACAGCATCAGCACCGACAGCGTGCCGAGCACCGCCACCATGAACCGCCAGCCGAACGGCGTGAAGCCGAAGAGCTGTTCACCGAAGCCGATGATCCACTTGCCGACCGGCGGGTGGACCACGTACCCCGGATCGACCGGGATCTCCACCTTCGACGGGTCTTCCAGGATCAGCTTGTCGATGTCCTTGGGCCAGTCGCCCTCGTACCCCTGGTTGACCAGCGCCCAGGAGTCCTTCGCGTAGTACGTCTCGTCGAATATCAGCGCGTGCGGGCTGCCCAGGTTCCAGAACCGCAGCACCCCGGCGACCAGCGCCACCAGCAGCGGTCCGCCCCAGGCCGACCACCGCACCAGGCGCTCGGCCATCGGCGGGGAGATGCCGAGCACCGCCCACAGCTGGGTGCCGGGCCGGGTGTACGTCGGAACAAGCCGTTCGCGCAGCCCGATGCCGGACCGGGGCGAATGGCCGAAGCGGCGCAGCCGCTGCTGCCAGGATGCCGACTCTTCGCCGTGCGGTTCCCCGGCGTCTTGGCCCTGTCGGGCTTCGGGCGCAGTACTCGTCACCGCGCCATCGTAGGGAACGCGTCTGTGCGAGCGCTGGCGCCCGGGCTGGGAGGATGATTCCTGTGACTGGAACGACTGGAACGCTGGTACTGGCAGGAACCCCCATCGGCGACGTGGCGGACGCCCCGCCGAGGCTCGCCGCCGAGCTGGAGACGGCGGACGTCGTCGCGGCCGAGGACACCCGCAGGCTGCGCCGCCTCACCCAGGCGCTCGGCGTCCACACCACGGGCCGGGTCGTCTCCTACTTCGAGGGCAACGAGGCGGCCCGTACGCCGGAGCTCGTCGAGGCGCTGACCGGCGGGGCCCGGGTCCTGCTGGTCACGGACGCCGGGATGCCGTCCGTCTCCGACCCCGGCTACCGGCTGGTGGCCGCCGCGGTGGAGAAGGACATCAGGGTCACCGCGGTCCCCGGCCCGTCCGCCGTGCTCACCGCGCTCGCCCTCTCCGCACTGCCCGTCGACCGGTTCTGCTTCGAGGGCTTCCTGCCCCGCAAGGCGGGCGAGCGGCTCGGCAGGCTGCGCGAGGTCGCCGCGGAACGCCGCACGATGGTCTTCTTCGAGTCCCCGCACCGGATCGGCGACACCCTCGCAGCGATGGCCGAAACTCTCGGTACCGACCGGCGGGCGGCCGTGTGCCGGGAGCTGACCAAGACGTACGAGGAGGTCAAGCGCGGCCCGCTGGGCGAACTGGCGGCCTGGGCGGCCGACGGGGTGCGCGGCGAGATCACCGTCGTCGTCGAGGGCGCGGCCGACACCGGCCCCGGGGAACTGGACGCGGCGGAGCTGGTGCGCAGGGTGCGGGTGCGCGAGGAGGCGGGGGAGCGGCGCAAGGAGGCCATCGCCGCCGTCGCCGCCGAGGCGGGGCTGCCCAAGCGCGAGGTGTTCGACGCGGTCGTCGCGGCAAAGAACGCGGCTCGAACCGGCCCCGAAGAGGGCAAAGGACTATCGTGAAAAGCAAAGCGAGAGCCGCGCGCGGACCCTTTCTGCCACGAGAAGGCCAAAACCGCTCCAACACTCGACAGGGCCCGATGCGCTCCCGTCGGTAAAGGCGTCCACTGGGTCAGGGACGCATTCTCCGGAGTGCTTTGTCCGGCGGACAAAGGAGCAGGGCATGAGCGAGATCGCAGTGACCACCGTGCACGAGGCGTATGCCTTCGCCTGCATGAGGTGCGGGTACGGGTGGGAGCAGGCTTATCAGATAGAGCACCACATCGACGGTTCCAACAACGACTTCGTCATCTACAAGGCGGACGGGGAGCGGGTGCCCTCACCCCTCTCCAGGCCCACCTGCCTGAACTGCGGCGGCCACGTGGTCCGGATCATGCGGGCGGGGCGGGTGTCGGCCGTCCAGCAGCTGCTCCACAGCCCCCAGCCGTCCCGGCCGCCGATGCCGCCCGTGCCGGCGGACACGACCGGACAGGGCAGGGCCGACACCCGACGAGCCCCGGCCGCCACTGCCGCGCCCTCGGACGCGGGGCGCCACTGGCGCCTGTCCGACCTGCTGCACCCCTTCCACCGCAAATAGACGACCGGCGGGGGCTTCGGCCGTACGCCCGCCGGTCCTCGGGCGGCCGTCGGTCCTCGGGTGCCCGCCGGTCCTCGTACGATCGTCGGCATGAGCCGTACCGAAGCCCCGCCGCTGCCCGAACCCCTCCGGGTGCCGGTCGCCGATTCGCACACCCACCTGGACATGCAGGACGCCACCGTCGAGGAGGGCCTGGCCAGGGCCGCCGCGGTGAACGTCACCACCGTGATCCAGGTGGGCTGCGACGTGGCCGGGTCGCGCTGGGCCGCCGAGACCGCCGCCGCGCACGCCTCCGTGCACGCGGCCGTCGCCCTCCACCCCAACGAGGCGCCGCGCATCGTGCACGGCGACCCGGACGGCTGGTCGCGCCAGGGTGCGCGCGAGGCGGGCGGGACGGCCGCGCTGCACGAGGCGCTGGCGGAGATCGACGCGCTGGCCGCCCTCGACCACGTGCGCGGCGTCGGCGAGACCGGGCTCGACCATTTCCGCACCGGTCCCGAGGGCATGGCCGCCCAGGAGGAGTCCTTCCGGGCCCACATCGAGATCGCCAAGCGGCACGGCAAGGCGCTGGTCATCCACGACCGCGAGGCGCACGCGGACGTGCTGCGCGTCCTCGCCGACGCGGGCGCCCCCGAGCGGACCGTCTTCCACTGCTACTCCGGCGACGCCGACATGGCCCGGATCTGCGCGGACGCCGGATACTTCATGTCCTTCGCGGGCAACGTCACCTTCAAGAACGCCCAGCCGCTGCGGGACGCCCTGGCCGTCGCGCCGACGGAGCTGGTGCTGGTCGAGACGGACGCCCCGTTCCTGACCCCCGCCCCGTACCGGGGACGGCCCAACGCGCCCTACCTCGTTCCCGTCACGCTGCGTGCGATGGCCGAGGTGAAGGGCCTGGACGAGGACACCCTGGCGGCGGCGATCGCCGACAACACCGCGCGGGCCTTCGACTACTGAGGGGCGGGAGCAAAACGCGGGGCGCCTTACGCTTTACAGGTGAGTACCACTGAGCCCGACGCCCTCCTGGGCCCCGCAGACATCCGCGAGCTGGCCGCGAAGCTGGGCGTGCGCCCGACCAAGCAGCGCGGCCAGAACTTCGTCATCGACGCCAACACGGTCCGCCGGATCGTCCGGACGGCGGAGGTCCGCCCGGACGACGTCGTCGTCGAGGTCGGCCCGGGGCTCGGCTCGCTGACCCTGGCGCTGCTGGAGACGGCGGACCGGGTCGTCGCCGTGGAGATCGACGACGTGCTGGCGGCGGCGCTGCCGGCCACCGTCGCCGCCCGGATGCCGGAGCGCGCCGACCGCTTCGCCCTGGTGCACTCCGACGCGATGCTGATCCGGGAGCTGCCGGGCCCGGCGCCGACCGCGCTGGTCGCCAACCTCCCGTACAACGTCGCCGTGCCCGTCCTGCTGACGATGCTGGAGCGCTTCCCGTCCATCGAGCGCACCCTCGTCATGGTCCAGGCCGAGGTGGCCGACCGGCTGGCCGCCCGGCCGGGCAACAAGGTCTACGGCGTGCCGTCGGTGAAGGCCAACTGGTACGCGGAGGTCAAGCGGGCCGGGGCCATCGGGCGCAACGTCTTCTGGCCCGCCCCGAACGTCGACTCCGGACTGGTGTCGCTGGTCCGCCGCACGGAACCGGTCACGACGAGCGCGAGCCGGGCCGAGGTCTTCGCGGTGGTCGACGCGGCCTTCGCCCAGCGCCGCAAGACGCTGCGGGCGGCCCTGTCCGGCTGGGCGGGCTCCGCCCCGGCCGCCGAGGCCGCGCTGGTCGCGGCCGGGATCTCGCCGCAGGCCCGCGGCGAGGCGCTGACGGTCGAGGAGTTCGCGGCCATCGCCGAGCACAAGCCGGCCGCCGAGGCCGCCACCGGGGGTGCCGCGTGAGCACGGCCGTCACCGTCCGCGTCCCCGCCAAGGTCAACGTCCAGCTCGCCGTCGGCGCCCCGCGCCCCGACGGCTTCCACGACCTGGCCAACGTCTTCCTCGCCGTCGGCCTGTACGACGAGGTCACCGTCACCCCCGCCGACGCGCTGCGGATCACCTGCTCCGGCCCGGACGCCGCCCAGGTCCCGCTGGACGCGACGAACCTCGCCGCCCGCGCCGCGATCGAGCTGGCCGAGCGGCACGGCATCGCCCCCGACGTGCACATCCACATCGCCAAGGACATCCCCGTCGCGGGCGGCATGGCGGGCGGCAGCGCCGACGGCGCCGCCGCGCTCCTGGCCTGCGACACCCTGTGGGGCACCGGCGCCACCCGGGACGAGCTGCTCGACATCTGCGCGCGACTGGGCAGCGACGTCCCGTTCAGCCTGGTCGGCGGCGCCGCCCTCGGCACCGGGCGCGGCGAGAAGCTGACCCCGATCGAGGTCGGCGGCACCTTCCACTGGGTCTTCGCGGTCGCCGACGGCGGGCTCTCCACCCCGGCCGTCTACGGCGAGTTCGACCGGCTCACCGCCGGCACGGACGTACCCGCCCCCGTCGCCTCCCCGGCGCTCCTGGAGGCGCTGCGCTCCGGCGACACCGCCGCGCTCGCCGGCGCCCTGGGCAACGACCTCCAGCCCGCCGCGCTCTCCCTGCGCCCCTCGCTGGCCGACACCCTCGCCGCGGGCACCGGGGCAGGCGCCCTGGCCGCCCTGGTCTCCGGCTCCGGCCCGACCACCGCGTTCCTGACGGCGGACGAGGAATCGGCCCGGAAGGTCGCCGACGCGCTGACGGCATCGGGAACGTGCCGCAAGGCGCGTACCGCGGTGTCGCCCGCGCCGGGCGCGCGAGCCGTCTGACGGGGGCCTCGTACTCATCCCGGATCTGAGTACGGCCGCGCTGCCGCGCCCCGCCCGGTTCGCGCGAACGTACCCCCATGGGATCAAGTGTTCGTGAACTGGCCGGGGCGACGCCCGCCACCCGGGACCGCTACGTCGATCTCCTGCGGGTCGCCTCGCTGGCCGCGGTCGTGCTCGGCCACTGGCTGATGGCCGCCGTCACCCCGGACGGGGTCGGCAACCTGCTCGCCGTCGTCCCGGCGCTCCAGCCGCTGACCTGGCTGCTCCAGGTCATGCCGGTGTTCTTCTTCGTCGGCGGCTTCTCGCACGCACTGTCCTACCGCTCCCTGCTCCGCAGGCGCGCCCGGGACCCACGGGGTTCCGCGGACTCCGTCTACTCCGCGTTCCTGCGGGCCAGGCTCCAGCGGCTGCTGCGCCCGACCACGGTCTTCGTCCTGCTGTGGGGAGCGGCGGCGCTGGTGATCCAGCTCCTGGGCGGGGGCGGCGGACTGACCGGCACGACCCTGCGCATGGTGACCCAGCCGTTGTGGTTCATCGGGATCTACCTGGCGATGGTCGCCTTCACCCCGCCGCTGCTGAAGCTGCACGAACGGTACGGCTGGGGCGCCTTCGCCGGGCTGGCGGGCGCGGCCGCCGCGGTGGACGTGCTGCGGTTCGCCGCCGGGGTGCCGTACGTCGAGTTCCTCAACTTCGCGTTCGTCTGGCTGGCCGTCCACCAGCTCGGCTTCCTGCGCGCCGACGGCCGCATCCGCCGCCCCGCCCTCCTCGCCGGGGCGGGCCTGGCCGGCGCCTGTGCCCTGGTGGCGTTCGGCCCGTACCCGCTGTCCATGGTCGGGATGCCCGGCGAGAAGGTCAGCAACATGGCCCCGCCCACCCTCGCGCTGCTCTGCCACGGCCTGTGGCTCGTCGGCGCGGTCGAACTGCTCCGCGCCCCGGCGGCCCGGCTGCTGGAGCGCCCCCGCGCCTGGCGCACGGTGGTGGCGGCGAACGGGGTGGCGATGACCGCGTTCCTCTGGCACCTCACGGCGATGTTCGGCGTGTACGGGGCGATGCTCGCCCTCGACGTCCCGCTGCCCGAACCGGCCACCGCCGCCTGGTGGGCCCAGGTCCCGCTGCGGATCGCGCTTGCGGCGGCCCTCACCGCCGCACTGGTCGCCGCCTTCCGCACCTTCGAACGCCCGGCCTCCCCGGCCCCCGCGACCGGCGCTCCCGCAACCGCGGCGGCCACGGGCTCCGGCCCCCTCGCCGCCCTGGGCGCGACCCTGTGCCTGCTCGGTGTCCTGGGCCTGTCCATGGTCGGCTTCGGCGGACTGCTGGACGGCCGCACGGCCCTGCTGATCGCGGTCCCGGTCAGCGCCCCGGCCGCCGTCGCGATGACGCTGGGCGGCTGGCTGCTGGTGGAGCGGGCGGGCCGGGGCACCGCCGTACGGGCCGGGGGCCGGAGGGCGTAGCGGCACCGGCGGACGGACCGGAGGCCGTGCGACCGGTCCGCCGCCGCCCCGTACCCTGGGAAGTCGATCGATCCCACGGGGCAGGAGTGAAATGGCCGTCAATCTGGTCAATGTCGAGCAGGTCAGCAAGGTGTACGGCACCCGTGCCCTGCTCGACGGCGTGTCCCTCGGGGTCTCCGAGGGGGACCGGATCGGTGTCGTGGGCCGCAACGGCGACGGCAAGACGACCCTCATCCGGATGCTCGCCCGGCTGGAGGAGGCGGACAGCGGGCGCGTCACCCACAGCGGCGGGCTGCGCCTGGGCGTCCTCACCCAGCACGACTCGCTCGACCCGGAGGCGACCATCCGCCACGAGGTGATCGGCGACCTCGCCGACCACGAGTGGGCGGGCAGCGCCAAGATCCGCGACGTCCTCACCGGGCTCTTCGGCGGGCTCGCGCTGCCGGGCTTCGAGCACGGCCTGGACACCGTCATCGGCCCGCTCTCCGGCGGCGAGCGGCGCCGCATCGCGCTGGCCAAGCTGCTCATCGCCGAGCAGGACCTGATCGTCCTCGACGAGCCCACCAACCACCTCGACGTCGAGGGCATCTCCTGGCTGGCCGGCCACCTCCGGGCCCGCCGCTCCGCCCTCGTCTGCGTCACCCACGACCGCTGGTTCCTCGACCAGGTCTGCACCCGCATGTGGGACGTCCAGCGCGGCACGGTCCACGAGTACGAGGGCGGTTACAGCGACTACGTCTTCGCCCGGGCCGAACGGGAGCGGATCGCCGCGACCGAGGAGGCCAAGCGGCAGAACCTGATGCGCAAGGAGCTGGCCTGGCTGCGCCGCGGCGCCCCGGCCCGCACCTCCAAGCCCCGCTACCGCATCGAGGCGGCCAACGAGCTGATCGCCGACGTGCCGCCGCCGCGCGACACCAGCGAGCTGATGAGGTTCGCCAACGCCCGGCTCGGCAAGACCGTCTTCGACCTGGAGGACGTGACCGTCCAGGCCGGCCCCAAGACGCTGCTCACCCACCTCACCTGGCAGCTCGGCCCCGGCGACCGGATCGGCCTGGTCGGGGTCAACGGCGCGGGCAAGACCTCGCTGCTGCGGGCGCTGGCCGAGGCGGCCCGCACCCAGGGCGACGCCCAGCCCGCCGCCGGGAAGATCGTCGTCGGCAAGACCGTCAGGCTGGCCTACCTCTCCCAGGACGTCGCCGAGCTCGACCCGAACCTGCGGGTCCTGGAGGCCGTCCAGCAGGTGCGCGACCGGGTCGACCTCGGCAAGGGCCGGGAGATGACCGCCGGCCAGCTCTGCGAGCAGTTCGGCTTCACGAAGGAGAAGCAGTGGACCCCGGTCGGGGACCTCTCGGGCGGTGAGCGCAGGCGGCTCCAGATCCTGCGCCTGCTGATGGACGAGCCGAACGTCCTCTTCCTCGACGAGCCCACCAACGACCTGGACATCGAGACCCTGACCCAGCTGGAGGACCTCCTCGACGGCTGGCCCGGGTCGATGGTCGTGATCTCCCACGACCGGTTCTTCATCGAGCGGACCACGGACCGGGTGATGGCGCTGCTGGGCGACCGCACGCTGCGGATGCTGCCGCGCGGGATCGACGAGTACCTGGAGCGCAGGCAGCGGATCGAGGAGGCGACGACCCCCTCCGCCGCGCCCGCGCCCGCGGCGGCCAAGGAGAAGGAAGCCCCTGCCGCGGCGCTCTCCCCGCAGGCCGCCCGCGCGGCGAAGAAGGAGCTCCAGAAGGTCGAGCGGCAGCTCGACAAGATCTCGACGCGCGAGACCGCGCTGCACGCCCAGATCGCGGAGCACGCCACGGACTTCGAGAAGGTGGCGAAGCTCGACGCGGAGCTGCGCGAACTGGTCGCCGAGCGCGACGAGTTGGAGATGCGCTGGCTCGAACTGGCCGAGGACGCCTGACCGTCGGGAGCCTGCCGGGCGGCCGGTGGGGGCGTGCTTCGACGTGGCTGCCGGGGCTGGTGGGGCGGGTGGTAGAAAGAAACCTTGCCCCGGCACAGCAGCCGGACGGTCCGTACGCAGCACGAGGGGGACGCGCCGATGACCCAGCCGCCCGGCCAGCAACCGCCGCAGGGAGGCTTCGGGGCTCCGTACGACCCCCCGGTGGAGCCGTCCCCTGCCGCACCACCGGCCCCGACCGCACCACCGGCCCCGGCGCCGGGGTACGGCTCGGCGCAGCCCGGCCCGTACAACGCTCCTGCCCAGCCCGGCCCGTACAACGCCCCCGCGCAGCCGGGCCCGTACAACGCTCCCGCCCAGCCGGGCCCGTACAACGCGCCTGCCCAGCCCGGCCCGTACAACGCACCCGCCCAGCCGGGCCCCTACGGAGCCCCCGCCCAGCCGGGCCCGTACAACACCCCAGCGCAGCCCGGTCCGTACAACACCCCCGCGCAGCCTGGCCCGTACAACGCGCCCGCGCAGACCGCGCCGTACGGCGGCCCGGGGCAGCCCGGGGGGCCGTACGGCGCGGTCTGCGCGGGCGCGTTGTACGGGCCAGGCTGCTGGGCGGGGGCTCCGTAGGGGCCCGGCTGGGCGGGTGCGTTGTACGGGCCGGCGGGGAACGGCGGTGGCGGCGGCGGGTTCTTCCGGGGRCGGCGGGGAGCGGTCGTCGGTGCCCTGCTCGCCGTGGTGCTGCTGGCCGGGGGCGGGGTCTGGCTGGCCGTCGGCGGGGACGACGGCAAGAAGTCCGGGGCGAACGGGAGCACCGGCGCCGACCAGGACTCCGCGTCCGGCGGCGGCAAGGGCGGCGGGAAGAACGACAAGTCCGGTGCCGAGGACGAGGACAGGGCCGCGGCCGAGCGCGCGAGCGCGCTGCGGGCCGAGGCCGCCGGGATCAACGCCAAGCGGAAGTCCGGCGAGGCGAAGGCGCTCTGGCTCCAGGAGGGCGGTGTCGACCTGCCGCGCAACGGCTCCGACGTGTACGGGCCCTGGATCGTCGGCGACACCGTCGTGAAGGCGATGTACCGCACGGTCTCCGGCTACTCCGTCGGCGACGGCAGGCAGAAGTGGGCGCTGAAGCTGCCGGCGACCATGTGCGCCGCCCCCTCGCAGGCCACCGCCGACGGCAGGATCGTCCTCGGCATCATGGGCGGCAGCGGCACCGAGGCGACCTGTGACGCGCTCCAGATGGTCGACCTCAACACCGGCAAGGCCGGCTGGTACAAGAAGTACAAGCGGGTGGGCGCCTGGGACGGGCTCTCCGACCCCGCGATGGCGATCAACGGGGACACCGTGACCGTCGGGCGCAAGACCAGGACGGACGCCTTCCGGGTCTCCGACGGCAAGGTGCTCTTCGGTGAACTGCCGGGCAACTGCCAGCCGTTCGGCTTCGCGAGCGGCCCGGTCGCGGTGGCCGCGGCCAGTTGTCAGACGGCGGCCGACGACCACAAGGAACAGCAGGTCAAGCGGATCGACCCGACCACCGGCAAGGTCCTGTGGACGTACAAGGTCAAGAAGGGCTGGGAGGTCTCGCAGTTCTACTCGGTCAGCCCGCTGGTCGTCTCCCTGCGGAAGCCGGAGGAGGAGAAGTGGGCCATCCTCCTGCTCAACGACAACGGGACCTACCGTTCCCAGCTGATCGGTGACGACCCGAACTACCGCACCCGGTGCGACACCGACCTCCTCACCTCCGGCAAGGCCCTCGACGGCTGCCTGGGCGTGACGGCCGACGAGCACGGCGTCTACATGGCGACCGAGCCCGAGTCCGGACTCGACCCCACCAACAAGGTCGTCGCCTTCGACCTGACCACCGGCAAGGTCAAGTGGAAGGCGGACTCCCCGGCCGGGCAGACCCTGATGCCGATGCGTGTGGAGGGCGGCAGGCTGCTGATGCACCTGGGCGCGGCGAAGGGCAAGGGCGGCGGCATCGCGTCCCTCCCGCCGACCGGCGGCACCCCGCGGATGGTGCTGCGGCACCCGGCGTCGGGAGCCGACGCCGAACGGGAACTCTACGAGCCCAAGGTCGCCTACACGGGCGGGCGTTCCTTCCTCGTGTCCTCCAGGATCAGCGGCGTCGAGGACGGCGACGAGGAGAAGGCCAAGTCCATGGGGGTCTACGGCAACTGACGCGCCGGGGCGCACGGGGCGGGGCGGGGCAGGGCGTCGGAAGCCCGCTCCCCGGCGTTCCCCGGGGCGTAACGGAGGCATCACGGGGCGGTTCTCCCTTGGGAACAGGGAGTGGACCGACCCGGTGCCCCGGGTGTTGCGGGTGGTACAAAGAAGGCCCGCTCGACTGACGCAACGCCGCGGGATCCATGCCCGATTCGCTCCATTCCGAAGGGTTCGGGGGTTTTGGCCCCGGGGGCTCCGAGGGATCGCGGGGGAGATCGGAACGGGCACAGGACCGCACGAAGGGGGACGTGCTGATGACCCAGCCGCCCAGCCAGCAACCGCCGCAGGGCGGCTTCGGCGCGCCGCAGGAGCCGCAGGGAACGCCGCAGCCGCCCCAGGGCCCGCCGCAGACGCCGCCCCAGCCCGGCTACGGCTACCCGCAGGCGCCCGGTCAGGCCCCCGGCCACGGCTATCCGCAGCAGCCGGGCCAGCAGCCGGGGCCGTACGCCCAGCAGCCCGGTCCCTACGGTCAGCAGCCGGGGCCGTACGGTCAGCAGCCCGGCCCGTACGCCCAGCAGCCGGGGCCGTACGCCCAGCAGCCCGGTCCCTACGGTCAGCAGCCCGGCCCCTACGCCCAGCCGCAGCAGTACCCCGGCGCCCCGACCCCCGGCGGGCCGGGCGACGGCGGTGCCAAGCGCAAGCCCGCGATCATCATCGGTGCCGCGGCGGTCGCGCTCCTGGTGATCGGCGGCGGCGTCTTCTTCGCCATGAGCGGTGACGACGACAAGAAGAAGGACCCCGTCGCCCAGCAGAGCAAGGGCGCCGAGCCCAGCGGCTCGCCCTCCGTGAACGAGGGCGACGGCAACGGCGACGGCAACGGCGGTGGCGACGAGGACCTCAACGCCGGTCGCAAGAAGGGCGAGGCGAAGGTCCTCTGGCTCCAGAAGAACGACGTCGACCTGCCCCGCAACGGCTCCGACGTCCGCGGCCCCTGGGTGGTCGGTGACACGATAGTCAAGGGCATGTACCGCACGGTCTCCGGCTACTCCGTCGGCGACGGCAAGCAGAAGTGGACGCTGAAGCTGCCCGCCGACCTGTGCGCGGCACCCGCCCAGGCCGCCGCCAACGGCAAGATCGTCATCGGCGTCAAGAACGGCACCACCGACAAGGCCGACTGCGCGGACCTCCAGATGATCGACCTCAACACCGGCAAGGCCGGCTGGAAGAAGTCGATCAAGAAGAACGGCACCTGGGACTTCCTCTCGGACATCTCCCTCGCCATCAGCGGCGACACGGTGACGGTCGGGCGCACCGGCAATTCCAACGCCTACCGGGTCAGCGACGGCAAGGAGCTGTTCGGCAAGCAGTCGGGCAACTGCCAGCCGTTCGCCTTCGCCGGCGGCCCCAAGCTGATCGCGGCCGCCAACTGCCGCACCGGCGACGTCGACAACCCGCAGCACCAGATCCAGGAACTGGACCCGGTCACGGGCAAGCCCAAGTGGACGTACCAGCCCAAGCGCGGCTGGGAGATCGACAAGGTCTACTCGGTGACCCCGCTCGTGGTCTCCCTGAAGAAGGAAAAGGAGTGGAGCATCCTCGCCCTGAAGGAGAACGGGCAGCTCCGCACCGGCATCACCAGCGACAAGGGCGACAAGTTCGCACCGGACTGCGGCAGCGCCTTCGCGATCTTCGGGAAGTCCCTCGACGGCTGCACCGGTGTCGCCGCCGACGCCAACACCTTCTACATGGCCACCGCCCCGGACTCCAGCGGTCTCGCCCGCACCAACAAGGTCGTGGCCTTCGACCTGAACACCGGCAAGTCCAAGTGGAAGGCCGCGGCCCCCAGCGAGCGCGTGGTGAAGCCGCTGCGCATGGAGGGCGGCGACGTGCTGCTCTACGTGGAGGCGGGCTTCAACAAGGGCGGGGGGATCGCCACCCTCGCGCCGACCGGCGGCACCCCGAAGATGCTGCTCCAGCACCCCGTGTCGACGTCCGAGATCGAGAGCACCTTCTACAACTCGAAGGTCGTCTACGCGGACGGCCGCTCCTTCATCGCGAGCGGCCGGGTCAGCGCCAGGAACGACAAGGAAGAGCTGGAGACGAAGACCATGATGGCCTTCGGCAACTGACGGCTCACCAAGCCCTCGACGGCGACACCGAGCCGTCGGACCCGACGCCTCACGACCGGCAGCGGCCGGAGCACCACCGACCGCTGCCGGCCCCGACCCACCGACTCCCCTTCCCCCCCAGAGGTACGCACGCCATGACGCAGCCGCCCCAGCCGCCCAACGATCCGCCCCAGGGCGGGTTCGGCGCCCCGCAGGACCCGCCGCCGGGCGGGTTCGGCGCTCCGCAGGACCCGCCGCCCGGTGGGTTCGGCGCCCCCACCCCGCCGCCCGCGGGCGGGTTCGGCGCCCCGACCCCGCCGCCCGCCGCCGGGCAGCCCACGCAGCCCGCGCAGCCCGGCGTCCCGCAGCCGCCGGCCGGCTACGGCTACCCGCAGACCGGGGCCCCGCAGCAGGGTTACGGCTACCCGCAGCCCCAGCAGCAGGGGTACGGCTACCCGCAGGCACCCGTGCCCGGACAGCCGCAGCAGGGCTACGGCTTCCCGCAGGGCATGCCGCCCGGCCAGCCGCCGCAGCAGGGCTACGGCTACCCGACCACGCCGATGCAGCAGCAACAGCCGTACCCGCCGCAGCAGGACGGCAACGGCGGCAAGAAGTTCACCACCCAGATGCAGATCATCGTCGCCGCCGCGGTCGCCGTGGTGCTGATCGTGGGCGGCGGCGTCTGGTACGCCGCCTCCGGCGACGACGACAAGACGGACAAGACGTCCCAGGCCGGCGGCACCACCGGCGGCAAGGGCGGCACCGAGAAGGGCGGCGTCCTCGGGGGCGGCAAGGAGAAGGCCCCGGACGACCCCAAGTCCAAGGTCGCCTTCCAGCTCCCGCTGCCGAAGGTCACCGACGTCACCAGGGTCGACGGCTCCTGGCTGACCGACAAGGCGTACGTGAAGACCGGGCTGAACGAGATCGTCGGCTACGACCCGGTCAAGGGCACCAAGCTGTGGTCCATCCCGCTGGCGGGCCAGCTCTGCGCCGCCTCGCGGCACATGTCCAAGGACTACAAGACCGCGATCGCCTTCCAGGAGAGCAAGCCCACCAAGCAGACCAAGTACCCGCCGTGCAACCAGGTCGGCGCGCTCGACCTGAACACCGGCAAGATGCTGTGGAGCAAGTCGATCACCGCCGCCACCAGCGGTGACGCGGCGGTCAGGTTCGACGAGATCACGGTCAGCGGCGACGTGGTCGCCGCTGGCGGCACCGAGGGCGGCGCCGGCTTCGACCTGAAGACCGGCGCCGAGCGCTGGAAGCCCAGGGCCAGCACCGACGGCTGCTACGACAGGGGGTACGGCGGCGGCGAGGCGCTCGTGGCGGTCCGCACGTGCGGCTCGTACGACGACCCGCAGCTCGTCATCCAGCCGCTGAACCCGGCCGACGGGGCCCCGATCTCCTCGTACAAGATGCCGCCCGGCGTCGACTACGCGAGCGTCGTCTCCACCAAGCCGCTGGTCGTCGCGGCCGACGTCGGCGACACCGCCGGCGACGGCAGCGGCATCTCGGACTTCTTCTCCATCGACACCTCCACCGGCAAGCTGCTCACCCGGATCGCGGCGGACGCCGAGAAGTACGCCGCGCGCTGCGCCTCCACCAAGGTCGAGAGCTGCAGCCAGCTCGCCGTCGGCAACAACCGCATCTACGTGCCGACCGAGGACCACGAGGGCACCGGCGAGTACGGCGACACCAACGAGATCGTCTCCTTCGACCTCAAGACCGGCAAGCCGACCGGTGACCGCGCCGACGCGGGCGACCGCTACACGATGTTCCCGATCCGGATGGACGGCGGCAACATCATCGCGTACCGGGTGCCCCCGTACGACAAGGGCGGCCAGGTCGTCTCCATCGACGGCGGCACGTTCAAGCAGACGGTGCTGATGGAGAACCCGAGCGACGAGTCGATCCGTGACGCGGAGACCAGCTTCACGCCGGACTACTCCGAGTTCCGCTACGACAACGGGCGCCTGTACCTGTCGAGCACGATGGTCAGCAAGCCGCACGGCTCGCTGGACGAGGACCGCCGCCTGGTGGTCGCCTTCAGCCGGGGCTGAGCGACCGGCCGCACGGACGAGGGGGTGGTGCCCGCGGGACGGGCACCACCCCCTCGTGCGTCCGGGGGACTTGATCAGGCGGTCGAGTCGTCGAACGGTGCGTGCACGACCTTGGACGAGACGCAGGACAGGGCCGTGGCCCCCTCCATCCTGCAGAGCTCGATCCAGGCCGAGGCGATCCGGCCACCGGGGTCGGCGCAGCTGTCCCCGGCCCAGCCGGTCCCGTTGCCCGTGGAGACCCGGTGCGGCAGGAAGCAGTGGGTACCGGCGTCCCCCTCGGTGATCAGCCGGACGCCGACCGAGTGGCCGTCGGCTGCCGTGTCCTTCACGGACATGTGCAGCGGGTCGAGCCGGCAGGGGTCGAGCCGCCACTGGGCCTTCACATGGGCGTGGCCCCACGACGTCTCCACGCCGGAGGCGGTGACGGTGCCGGCGGCGGCCGCGGTCCCGGTGAACGCGGGGGCCGCGAGCGCGGCGCACGCGGCCACGGCGACGAGCAGGGTCTTTTTCGTCTTCTTCGTTTTCTTCGGTCGCACGGGTTCCTCCGGGTTCTTCGGCGAACAGGCCATGACGATTGGCGGAAAACTGTTGATCCACAATGGTCGGCAGCGCAGATTGCAACGGGCCCGTTCGGACATGGCGCACCATCAACCGGTCCCGAACGCGGGCGGAGTCGGCGATCCGGAGCCTTTTGGCCGGTAAGGCGCCCGCGACGTCGAACAAGCGTGTAGCTTGCCGGGGCAGGAAGGCCGGGGGGCCCGGTGCGACCGGTGGCTACGGGGGTGTGCTCGATGGGCGTGCGGCTCATGGTGGTCGACGACCACAGACTGCTCGCCGAGGCACTCGCCTCGGCGCTGAAGCTGCGGGGCCACCGGGTCCTCGCGGCGGCCGCGCCGACGGCGGGGGCGGCGGAACTGGTGGTCAGCAGGGCCCCTGAGGTCTGCCTGTTCGGCACCGCGGCACCCGCCGAACCCGGCGCCTTCGACCCGATCGTGCGCATCCGGCGCGAACGCCCGCAGGTGGCCGTCGTGGTGCTCGGCCCGGTGCCCAGCCCCCGGGGGATCGCGGCGGCCTTCGCCGCGGGCGCCGCGGGGTACGTCCGCCACGACGAACGCATGGAGGGTGTCGAGCGGGCCATGGTCAAGGCGCGGGCCGGCGAGGCGGCGGTGGCGCCGCAACTCCTGCGGAGCGCCTTCGCCGAACTGCTCAACCCCGCCGCCGCGCCGGACGACGAGGGCCGGCGGCTGCTGCGGCTGCTCACCCCGCGCGAGGTCGAGGTCCTGATGCGGGTCGCCGAGGGCGAGGACACCCGCCGGATCGCGGCCGGGATGCGGATCGCGCCGAGCACCGCGCGCACGCACGTGCAGCGGGTGCTGATGAAGCTGGGCGTCGGCTCCAGGCTGGAGGCCGCGGCGCTCGCGGCCCGTACGGGACTGCTGGACCACGCGGCACCGGACGGACGGCCGGACCCGCTGCTCCCCTGAGGGCTGTCCTCCCGTTCCCCCAGGAACCAACAAACTCCGAACTCCGAACCGCACAGGCATGCCGTGCCCGGCGCGTGGCCGTTCGCGGTCGCCCACGGCTTTCCGTAGCTGTCCGCGACTGCCCGGCGCCGGACCACTCATTGACGCGCCTGTTGGCTTGTGGTTCATTGTGTTCGGTTATGTTTGGAGGAATCTGGTGAAGAAGACGGTCACGACGCTCGCCGACGGCCGGGAGCTGATCTACTACGACAGCCGTGACGACACGGTGCGCGAGGCCGTCGACCGGCGCCCCCTGGACCCCGTGTCGACGTCGTCCGAGATCCGCCGCGACCCGTTCCTCGGGGACAGCGTCGCCATCGCCTCGCACCGCCAGGGGCGCACCTACCACCCGCCGGCCGACGAGTGCCCGCTCTGCCCCTCGCAGGACGGCAGGCTGAGCGAGATCCCCGAGGCGGACTACGACGTCGCCGTCTTCGAGAACCGGTTCCCCTCGCTCGCCGGTGACTCCGGCCGCTGCGAGGTCGTCTGCTTCACCTCCGACCACGACGCCTCGTTCGCCGACCTCACCGAGGAGCAGGCCGCCCTGGTCCTGGAGGCGTGGACCGACCGCACCGCCGAACTCGCCGAACTCCCGCAGGTGCGGCAGGTGTTCTGCTTCGAGAACCGGGGCGCCGAGATCGGCGTCACGCTCGGCCACCCGCACGGCCAGATCTACGGCTACCCCTTCGTCACCCCGCGCACCGAGCTGATGCTCCGCTCGATGGCCGCCCACCGCGCCGGGACCGGGGGCAACCTCTTCGACGACGTCGTGGCCCGGGAGGAGAAGGACGGCTCGCGGATCGTCATCGAGGCCGAGCACTGGATCGCCTTCGTGCCGTACGCGGCGCACTGGCCGTACGAGGTCCACCTCCACCCCCGCCGCCGCGTCCCCGACCTGCGGGAACTCGACGAGGCGGCGCGCACGGAATTCCCACAGGTTTATCTGGAACTCTTGAGGCGATTCGACCGGATCTTCGGCCCCGGGGAGCCGCCGACCCCGTACATCGCGGCCTGGCACCAGGCCCCGTTCGGGGTTCCCGGGCGGGAGGAGTTCGGGCTCCATCTGGAGCTTTTCACCATCCGACGCACCTCCGGCAAGCTGAAGTTCCTCGCGGGTTCCGAGTCCGGCATGAACGTGTTCATCAACGACGTGCCGCCGGAGGCCGCGGCCCAGCGACTGCGAGAGGTAGCCAGCCAGTGAGCAAGCCCCAGAAGAAGTACCTGGTCACCGGCGGTGCGGGATACGTCGGCAGCGTGGTGGCCCAGCACCTGCTGGAGGCCGGCCACGCGGTCACCGTCCTCGACGACCTGTCGACCGGGTTCCGGGAGGGCGTTCCGGCCGGGGCCGAGTTCATCGAGGGCCGGATCCAGGACGCCGCGAAGTGGCTGGACGCCTCCTACGACGGGGTCCTGCACTTCGCCGCGTACTCCCAGGTCGGCGAGTCCGTCGCGGACCCGGAGAAGTACTGGGTGAACAACGTCGCCGGGTCCCTCGCGCTGCTCGCCGCGATGCGCGACGCCGGGGTGCGCACCCTGGTCTTCTCCTCCACCGCCGCCACCTACGGGGAACCGGCCACCACCCCCATCACCGAGTCGGACGCCACCGCGCCCACCAACCCCTACGGCGCCACCAAGCTCGCCGTCGACCACATGATCACCGGCGAGGCGGCCGCGCACGGACTGGCCGCGGTCTCGCTGCGCTACTTCAACGTGGCCGGTGCGTACGGCAGTTGCGGGGAACGGCACGACCCCGAGTCGCACCTGATCCCGCTGGTCCTCCAGGTCGCCCTCGGCCGGCGCGAGTCGATCTCCGTGTACGGCGACGACTACCCGACCCCCGACGGCACCTGCGTCCGCGACTACATCCACGTCGCCGACCTCGCCGAGGCCCATCTGCTGGCCCTGGACGCCGCCACCGCGGGCGAGCACCTGATCTGCAACCTCGGCAACGGCAACGGCTTCTCCGTCCGCGAGGTCGTCGAGACGGTCCGCGAGGTCACCGGCCACCCCGTCCCGGAGGTCGTGGCCCCGCGCCGGGCCGGCGACCCCGCCGTGCTGGTCGCCTCCGCCGACACCGCCAGGCAGCGGCTCGGCTGGACCCCCTCCCGCCCCGACCTGACCGGAATCGTCGCCGACGCCTGGGCGTTCGCCCGCCGAGAGGAAACCGCCGCACCATGACCGGGAACAGCGAACTGGCCGCCTCCTTCGCCGAGTTGTACGGCAGGGAGCCCGAGGGGATCTGGGCCGCCCCCGGCCGGGTCAACCTGATCGGCGAGTACACCGACTTCAACGACGGCTTCGTGATGCCGCTCGCGCTGCCGCACACCGCACGCGCCGCCGTCGCCCGCCGCACCGACGGCGAACTGCGGCTCCACTCGACCGAGGTGCCCGGCGGCGTCGTCCGGCTCCGGGTCGACGAACTGGCCCCGGGGCAGGGACACGACTGGGCCGCGTACCCGGCCGGGGTCGTCTGGGCGCTGCGCGAGGCGGGCCACCCGGTCACCGGCGCGGACATCCAGCTGACCTCCACCGTCCCCACCGGCGCCGGACTGTCCTCCTCCGCCGCACTGGAGACCGTCACCGCGTTCGCCCTGAACGACCTGTTCGGACTCGGCCTCTCCGCACCGGAGCTGGCGGTGCTCGGCCAGCGCGCCGAGAACGCCTTCGTCGGCGTGCCGTGCGGGGTCATGGACCAGATGGCGTCCGCCTGCTGCACCGAGGGCCACGCCCTGCACCTCGACACCCGCGACCTCACCCGGCGCCAGGTCCCCTTCGACCTGCCCGCCCACGGGCTGCGGCTGCTGGTGGTCGACACCCGGGTCAAGCACGCGCTCGGCGACGGCGCCTACGCCGAACGGCGGGCCGGCTGCGAGGCCGGGGCCGCGGCGCTCGGCCTGCGGACGCTGCGCGAACTGCCGTACGACGGCCTCGCCGAGGCCCTGGACACCCTGGCCGAGTCCGGCGCGGACGAGTCCGTGGTGCGCTACGTGCGCCATGTGGTCGGCGACAACGAGCGGGTCGAGCGGGTCATCGCGCTGCTCGACGCCGGAGACGTGCGGGCGGTGGGCCCGGTCCTCGAAGCCGGGCACGCCTCGCTCCGCGACGACCTGCGGGTCTCCTGCGCCGAACTGGACCTGGCGGTGTCGGCGGCGGTCGGGGCCGGTGCGCTCGGCGCCCGGATGACCGGCGGCGGCTTCGGCGGCTCGGCGATCGTGCTGGTGGAGGAGGACCGCGCGGACGCGGTCGCCGACGCCGTGCGGGAGGCGTTCGCCGCGGCGGGACACACCGCGCCGGGCATCTTCCCGGCGGTGCCCTCGGCGGGCGCCCGCCGTCTCGTCTGAACCCCTCG
This sequence comes from Streptomyces sp. sk2.1, assembly GCF_008120935.1. Lineage (GTDB taxonomy): Bacteria > Actinomycetota > Actinomycetes > Streptomycetales > Streptomycetaceae > Streptomyces. The sequence continues at coordinate 59,887 of NZ_RDBO01000045.1, read as the reverse complement.
CACCCCTCCTGTCACACGGGTCACCCCCGAACACCCGAACGACACCGGCCAGTTCTGCGAATCGCCTTCCGTCGGGGCCCGTCGGCCTTACTCTGATGCACAGCACCGGTGGGGGCCGGTGCTGATTCAGGGGTACGAGACAGTCGGGTACGGCGCCCGGGGCGGGTGGCAGTCGACAACACGGCGGCGGCCGTGGGACTGCGGTCCAACTCCCCGAACCGGGCACCGTACCCGTACTGATCTGTCCCTTCGAAAGGGCCCGGGGGTGGCCCGGGAACAGACGCGGCATGGGGGTGCCTGTGGTTCGTATCCGGGTTCTCGTGGTGGACGACCACCGAATTTTCGCCGAATCGCTCGCGGCGGCGCTCACGGCCGAGCCCGACGTCGAGGTGGCGGCCGCGGGCAGCGGCCCCGCCGCCCTGCGCTGTCTGGAACGGGCCGCCGCGGAGGGGCGCGGCTACGACGTGGTGCTGGTCGACGCCGAACTGGGCGCGCTCGCCCCGGGGGTCCGGCCCGCGCCCGTCCCGGTGCCGAACGGCGGGGAGAACGCCCCGGTGGACGGCATCTCCCTGGTCGCCGGGGTCCACGCCGCCCGGCCCGCGGTGCGCACGGTGGTGCTCGCCGAGAGGGACGACCCGCACCGGGCCGCGCTGGCCCTCCAGGCCGGGGCATCGGGCTGGGTCGCCAAGGACTGCTCGTTGCAACGGCTGCTCGCGGTCGTCCGCGGCGTGCTGCGCGGCGAGACGCATCTGCCCCCCGCCCTGCTCACGGGGGTGCTGAAGGAGCTGACGGCGGCGCGCAAGCACCGCACCGAGAGCGAGCGGCTGGTCGAGTCGCTGACCCCGCGCGAGCGCGAGGTGCTGCGCTGCATGGTGGCGGGGCTGGGGCGCAAGGCGGTGGCGGAGCGGCTGTTCCTCTCCCCGCACACGGTCCGCACCCACATGCAGAACGTCCTGGGGAAGCTGGGCGTGCACTCCACGCTGGCCGCCGTCGCGCTGGCCCGGCGGGCGGGCGTGGGACCGGCCGAGACGGCCCCGGCGTTAACCGGGGATGTTGTCGAACGGAGCGGTCAACTGGCGTAGCAGGCCCGCCAGTTCACCCCGCTGCCGGGTGGAGAGCTCGCTCAGGATGGCGCGCTCCTGGGCGAGCAGGCCGGCCAGCGACTGGTCGGCCTTGTCGCGCCCCTCGGCGGTGAGCCGGACGAGCACGCCGCGGCGGTCGTTGGGGTCGGGGAGCCGCTCGACGAGGTTCTTCTTGGTGAGCCGGTCGATGCGGTTGGTCATCGTGCCGGAGGTGACCAGGGTCTGGGTGAGCAACTGGCCGGGGGAGAGCTGATAGGGGGCGCCGGCGCGGCGCAGGGAGGTCAGCACGTCGAACTCCCACGGTTCGAGATCGTGCTCGGAGAAGGCGATCCGGCGGGCCCGGTCCAGATGACGGGCCAGGCGGGATACGCGACTGAGCACCTCGAGCGGTTCCACGTCGAGGTCGGGGCGCTCCCGGCGCCATGCAGCGACCAATCGGTCGACCTCGTCCTCCATGTGGATCAGTGTAGAGGGTCTGTCGACATGAAGTCTCTTGAAAGCAAGTCTCTTGAGGGAAAGCCTCTCGCAATCGAGCTTCTTGAAATCAAGTCTCTTGACATCGAGATATCTATGGCGTGATCCTGACTGCCATGACCTCACCCACCTGGGACCCGCGGCAGTACCTGCGCCACGCGGACCACCGCACCCGCCCCTTCCACGACCTCCTGGCCCGGATCCCCGACCCCGCCCGCCCCCGCGCCCCGCATCGCCGACCTCGGCTGCGGAGCGGGCAACGTCACCGCGCTCCTCGCCGACCGCTGGCCCCGGGCCCACGTCACCGGCTACGACAACTCCCCGCAGATGCTCGAACGGGCCGGGGCCCACGCCGGCCCCCTCCTCGACTTCGCCGAGGCCGACGCCACCACCTGGACCCCCGACGAGCCGTACGACCTGATCGTCTCCAACGCCCTGCTCCAATGGGTGCCGGACCACGCCGCCCGCTTCCCCGACTGGCTAGACGCGATCACCCCCGGCGGAACGTTCGCCCTCCAGGTCCCCGGCAACTTCGACCAGCCCACCCACGTCCTGATGCGGGAACTCGCCGGCTCCCCGCGCTGGCGCGACCGCCTGGGCGACGTGCTCCGCCACGCCGACGCGGTCCTCGCCCCCGCCGCCTACCTCGACGCGCTGACCGGGCCCGGCACCACGGCGGACGTCTGGGAGACCACGTACCTGCACCTGCTGCACGGCGAGGACCCGGTGCTCGACTGGGTCAAGGGCACCGGCCTGCGCCCCGTCCTGACCGCCCTCGCCGACGACCCCGACGCCCGCGAGGCGTTCCTCGCCGAATACCGCGACCTGCTGCGCGCCGCCTACCCGGCCGGCCCGCACGGCACGGTCCTCCCGTTCCGCCGGATCTTCGCCGTCGCCCACAAGGAGAAGTGATGATCGCCGCCCTCGACCACGTGCAGCTCGCCGCCCCGGAGGGCTCGGAGGACGCCCTGCGCGCGTACTACACGGGCGTCCTCGGCATGACGGAGATCCCCAAGCCGCCGGTGCTCGCGGCCCGCGGCGGCTGCTGGTTCGGCGCCGGACCGGTCCAGCTCCACCTCGGCGTCGAGCGGGACTTCCGCCCCGCGAGGAAGGCCCACCCCGGACTGCGCGTCACGGACATCGAGGCGTTCGCGGCCCGACTGGAGGAACGGGGCGCCGAGGTCCACTGGGACGGCGACCTGCCCGGCCACCGGCGCTTCTACAGCCACGACCCGGTGGGCAACCGCCTGGAGTTCCTGGAACCGACGGACGGGTGAGGGCACCCGCGGGGCGCCCTCCGGCCGGGTCACAGCGCGTCCAGCGCCTCCCGCGTGATGTCGACGTCGATCGGGAACGGCACGGCCGTCTTGAGCCGGGCGTGGTGGATCCCGGTGAGCGCGTACGTCCCGGACACCGGATCCAGCTCGTACACCCGCACCACCGGATGGTTGTCGGTGCCCGCCACGTCGACCAGCCAGAAGTTCGGAATGCCGGCCGCCGCGTACTTCCGGGGCTTGGCGTCGCGGTCGCGGGCCTCGGAGTCCGGCGAGACGACCTCGACGGCGAGCAGCAGGTCGGCGGCGTGGAAGCGGGTCTGCTCGGGACCGGTGACCGCGTCGGAGCGGACGACGGAGATGTCGGGCTCGGGCACGTTGCGGCTGTCGAGGACGACCGCCATCTCCCGCACGACCCTCACCTCGCGCGACGCGAAGCTCCGCAGACCACGGACCAGCAGGTCGATCATGCAGCTGTGGAAAAAGCGCTGTGGACTCACGAAGACCAGGCTCCCGTCGAGCAACTCGGTGTGCGGCGGGAGATCGGGCAAGGTGAACAGGTCGTCCACCGTGTATCCGTCCTGGGGCGGCACCGGCCAGCGGTTGCTGTGCCCGGCGAACGGCTCGGCGGTCATGGTTCCTCCCATGGACGGGATTCTTGGCCCTCGGGACCACAGTAGGGGCCGCTTCCCCCGGCCGTCATCACAACGGGTGACCGGCCCCGCTCAGCTCTTGCGGTGCCCTATCAGGCGGGGCTTCGACTCCAGGTTCTCCAGGCCGTGCCAGGCCAGGTTCACCAGGTGGGCCGCCACCTCCGACTTCTTCGGCTTGCGGGCGTTCACCCACCACTGGCCGGTCAGCGCGACCATGCCCACCAGCGCCTGGGCGTACAGCGGGGCCAGCTTCGGGTCGAAGCCGCGGGCCTTGAACTCCAGGCCCAGGATGTCCTCCACCTGGGTGGCGATGTCGCTGATCAAGGAGGCGAAGGTGCCCGTGGACTGGGCCACGGGCGAATCGCGGACCAGGATGCGGAAGCCGTCCGTGTACGTCTCGATGTAGTCCAGCAGGGCGAACGCGGCCTGCTCCAGCAGCTCCCGCGGATGGCCCGCCGTCAGCGCGCTCGTCACCATGTCGAGGAGCCGGCGCATCTCGCGGTCCACCACCACCGCGTACAGCCCCTCCTTGCCGCCGAAGTGCTCGTAGACCACCGGCTTGGACACCCCGGCGCGCGAGGCGATCTCCTCGACCGACGTCCCCTCGAAGCCCTTGTCGGCGAACAGGGTGCGGCCGATGTCCAGCAACTGCTCGCGGCGTTCCTTGCCCGTCATCCGCACCCTGCGGGTGCGGCGGGAGGAGGACGTACGGTTCTTCTCGCTGCTGGTACTGGAATCGGTCGCCACGTCGTCAATCATGCCGCGTCGGCGCGCGTGCGGTCGCGCCGGGCGTCGATACGGCGGGACTCGATCCGGGCGGAGTCCGGCCAGCGCACGTCGTGCGCCCAGCCCAGCTTCTCGAACCAGCGGATCAACCGGGCGCTCGAATCGATCTGACCCCGCATCACGCCGTGCCGGGCGCTCGTCGGATCGGCGTGGTGCAGGTTGTGCCAGGACTCGCCGCAGGACAGCACCGCGAGCCACCACACGTTCCCCGACCGGTCACGGGACTTGAACGGCCGCTTGCCGACCGCGTGGCAGATCGAGTTGATCGACCAGGTGACGTGGTGCAGCAGGGCCACCCGTACCAGCGAGCCCCAGAAGAAGGCCGTCGCCGCACCCCACCACGACATCGTCACCAGCCCGCCGACCAGCGGCGGAAGCGCCAGCGACACGATCGTGAAGGTCATGAAGTGGCGGGAGACGCCCCGGATCGCCGGATCCTTGATCAGATCGGGGGCGTACTTCTGCTGCGGCGTCTGCTCCTCGTCGAACATCCATCCGATGTGGGCCCACCACAGGCCCTTCATCAACGCCGGCACGCTCTCGCCGAAACGCCACGGCGAATGCGGATCGCCCTCCGCGTCCGAGAAACGGTGATGCTTGCGGTGATCGGCCACCCACCGCACCAGCGGACCCTCCACGGCCAGCGAACCCGCCACCGCGAGCGCGATCCGCAACGGCCGCTTCGCCTTGAAGGAGCCATGGGTGAAGTAACGGTGGAAACCGATCGTGATCCCGTGGCAGCCGATGAAGTACATCGCCACGAGAAGGCCCAGATCGAGCCAGCTCACCCCGCGGCCCCAGGCCAGCGGCACCGCCGCGACCAGCGCCACGAACGGCACCACGATGAACAGCAGGAGGGCGACCTGCTCGATGGTCCGCTTGTTGTCCCCGCCGAGCGTGGCGGAGGGAAGAGCCTGATCGCCGACCACCGACGGCTGCGCGTCGTCGATCACGGTGGGGCTGGTGTTCATGGGGGGTCCCCCGGGGAAGAGGAGTACGAGGACAGCCCTGGCTACGCTTCCGTAACCTACGGCGACGTAAGTATGGCAGCGCGAAGGCCCGCAGCACGAGAGCACGACGGCCCCCGGTCGAGCGGAAACCCGATCGGGGCCCGAGCGGCGCCGACGACGTGGACACCTATCCTGGTGGGGTCGGACAGCGCGGTCCGCAACTCTGCTTTCCCCGGGGCGGTCCGTCGGCACCGCCGCCGACCGCGGCCCCGGAGAAACCGCCCACCCGTCTCACACCACCCCGTGGGGAGACACCGAGCGCCGCACCTCCTCATTCACTGCAAGGAGCCGCACACCGTGAGCAGTGCCGACCAGACCCCTGCCGCCAGCACCGAGCTGCGCGCCGACATCCGACGCCTCGGCGACCTGCTGGGCGAGACCCTCGTACGCCAGGAGAACCAGGAACTCCTCGACCTCGTCGAACGCGTACGCGCCCTCACCCGCACCGACGGCGAGGCCGCCGCCGAACTCCTCGGCGACACGGACCTGGAAACCGCCGCACAACTCGTGCGCGCCTTCTCCACCTACTTCCACCTGGCCAACGTCACCGAGCAGGTGCACCGCGCCCGCGAGATGCGCGACCGCCGCGCCGCCGAGGGCGGACTCCTCGCCCGCACCGCCGACCGGCTCAAGGACGCCGACCCCGACCACCTGCGCGAAACCGTCAAGAACCTCAACGTACGGCCCGTCTTCACCGCACACCCCACCGAAGCCGCGCGACGCTCCGTCCTCAACAAGCTCCGCCGCATCGCCGCCCTGCTGGAGACCCCCGTCGTCGAGGCCGACCGCCGCCGCCAGGACCTGCGCCTCGCCGAGAACATCGACCTCATCTGGCAGACCGACGAACTCCGCGTCGTGCGCCCCGAGCCCACCGACGAGGCCCGCAACGCCATCTACTACCTCGACGAACTGCACGCCGAAGCCGTCGGGGACGTACTGGAGGACCTCGCCGCCGAACTGGAACGGGTCGGCATCGAACTGCCCGCCGGCACCCGCCCCCTCACCTTCGGCACCTGGATCGGCGGCGACCGCGACGGCAACCCCAACGTGACCCCCGCCGTCACCTGGGACGTACTGATCCTCCAGCACGAACACGGCATCACCGACGCCCTGGAACTCGTCGACCACCTGCGCGGACTGCTCTCCAACTCCATCCGCTACACCGGCGCCACCGACGAACTCCTCACCTCCCTCGAAGCCGACCTGGAACGCCTCCCCGAGATCAGCCCCCGCTACAAGCGGCTGAACGCCGAGGAGCCCTACCGGCTCAAGGCCACCTGCATCCGGCAGAAGCTCGTCAACACCCGCGAACGCCTCGCCGCCGGCACCCCGCACCGCCCCGGCTGCGACTACCTCGGCACCGCCGGACTCATCGCCGACCTCCAGCTCATCCAGACCTCACTGCGCGAACACCGCGGCGGACTCTTCGCCGACGGACGGATGGACCGCACCATCCGCACCCTCGCCGCCTTCGGCCTCCAGCTCGCCACCATGGACGTCCGCGAACACGCCGACGCCCACCACCACGCCCTCGGCCAGCTCTTCGACCGGCTCGGCGAGGAATCCTGGCGCTACGCCGACATGCCCCGCGACTACCGGCAGAAGCTCCTCGCCAAGGAACTCCGCTCGCGCCGCCCCCTCGCCCC
>NZ_RDBO01000045.1:14993-52862 GCF_008120935.1 Streptomyces sp. sk2.1 | reverse complement strand
CCCCCGCCCCGCTGGACGCCGCGGGCGAGAAGACCCTCGGCGTCTTCCACACCATCAAGGAAGCCTTCGAACGCTTCGGCCCCGAAGTCATCGAGTCGTACATCATCTCGATGTGCCAGGGCGCCGACGACGTCTTCGCCGCCGCCGTACTCGCCCGCGAGGCCGGCCTGATCGACCTCCACGCCGGCTGGGCCAGGATCGGCATCGTGCCGCTCCTCGAAACCACCGACGAACTGCGCGCCGCCGACGTCATCCTCGACGAGATGCTCGCCGACCCCTCCTACCGCCGCCTCGTCTCCCTGCGCGGCGACGTCCAGGAGGTCATGCTCGGCTACTCCGACTCCTCCAAGTTCGGCGGCATCACCACCTCCCAGTGGGAGATCCACCGCGCCCAGCGCCGCCTGCGCGACGTCGCCCACCGCTACGGCGTGCGCCTGCGCCTCTTCCACGGCCGCGGCGGCACCGTCGGCCGCGGCGGCGGCCCCTCCCACGACGCGATCCTCGCCCAGCCCTGGGGCACCCTGGAGGGCGAGATCAAGGTCACCGAACAGGGCGAGGTCATCTCCGACAAGTACCTCATCCCGGCCCTCGCCCGGGAGAACCTGGAACTCACCGTCGCCGCCACCCTCCAGGCATCCGCGCTGCACACCGCGCCCCGCCAGTCCGACGAGGCCCTGGCCCGCTGGGACGCCGCCATGGACACCGTCTCCGACGCCGCCCACGACGCGTACCGCAAGCTCGTCGAGGACCCCGACCTCCCGACGTACTTCCTCGCCTCCACACCGGTGGACCAGCTCGCCGACCTGCACCTGGGCTCGCGACCCTCCCGCCGCCCCGGCTCGGGCGTCTCGCTCGACGGACTGCGCGCCATCCCGTGGGTCTTCGGCTGGACCCAGTCCCGCCAGATCGTCCCCGGCTGGTACGGGGTCGGCTCCGGGCTCAAGGCCCTGCGCGAGGCCGGCCTGGACACCGTCCTGGACGAGATGCACGAGCACTGGCACTTCTTCCGGAACTTCATCTCCAACGTCGAGATGACGCTCGCCAAGACCGACCTGCGCATCGCCCGCCACTACGTCGACACCCTCGTCCCCGACGAGCTCAAGCACGTCTTCGACGCCATCGAGGCCGAGCACGACCTGACCGTGCGGGAAGTCCTCCGGGTCACCGGCGAATCCGAACTGCTCGGCACCAGCCCCGTGCTCCAGCAGACCTTCGCCATCCGCGACGCCTACCTCGACCCGATCTCCTACCTCCAGGTCTCGCTGCTGGCCCGCCAGCGCAAGGCCGCGGAACGCGGTGAAGAGCCCGACCCGCTGCTCGCCAGGGCCCTGCTGCTCACCGTCAACGGTGTCGCGGCCGGTCTGCGCAACACCGGCTGAGCCGACAACGACCGGGACGCGGGCGCGGCCCCGCCCCCGGTCACGACGACACGATGCGCACCGCGGTCCACCGCGGTGCGCATCGTGTCGTGCGGCCGCATCGCGCCGTGCGGCCGGGGCGCGAGGAGCGGCGCGAATCAGAGCGCGAAGAACGTCGCCGCGAGCAGAACCGCCCCCGCGATCCCCGCGCCCCAGGCGATCCGGGGCAGCCGCAGACCGCCGCCGATGATCAGCCCCGCCAGCAGCAGCGCACCGCCCAGCGGCACCCAGGCATGCAGGAAACCGGCCGTCCCGGTGCGCACCACATCGTCCGTGCCCGGCTTCACCACGACGGAGAACCGGTCGCCCCGCCGGGCCGCGACCGACTTCTCGACCACCACCCGGGAACGCGCGGCGGCCTGCCCGGAAGGCGCGAACGGACCGGTGCACAGATCGGCGCCGCACCCCGTCACCGTCATCGTGCCGTGCTCACGGCCCTTGGACAGAACGATGTGGTGCGCCGTGTCCCAGGAGGTCCACACACCCGCCACGAGCAGCAACAGGACGACACAGCCCATGGCGGCATTGCGGGCGTAGACCAGGGCGCGGGGGGAGGAGCTCCGCTTCATGGGCAGCGATCCTTCGGTAGAGCGACGCCGCGGTCAACTCATGGCCGAAAATCACCGGCTTGTCGGTGGGAATGTCAGAGTTGCCCCCGCCGACGGGCCCCGGGAGCGCCCCGGAGCCGCTCCGGCCGGCCTCAGGAGTTGTACGCGCTCTGCGCGCGCTCCAGCCCCTCCGCGAGCAGACACTCCACCGAGTCGGCCGCCCGGTCCACGAAGTAGGAGAGCTCCTTGCGCTCCGTGGACGAGAAGTCCTTCAGCACGAAGTCCGCGACCTGCATCCGCCCCGGCGGCCGGCCGATCCCGAACCGCACCCGGTGGTAGTCCGGACCCATCGCCTTCGTCATCGACTTCAGCCCGTTGTGCCCGTTGTCGCCGCCGCCCAGCTTCAGCCGCAGCGTCCCGTAGTCGATGTCCAGCTCGTCGTGGACCGCCACGATGTGGTCGACCGGCACCTTGTAGAAGTCGCGCAGCGCGGTGACCGGGCCGCCGGAAAGGTTCATGTACGACATCGGCTTGGCCAGGATCACCCGGCGGTTCGCCGGTCCGGGCGGGCCGATGCGGCCCTCGACCACCTGCGCCTGGGCCTTCTGGGCCCGCTTGAACTTCCCGCCGATCCGCTCGGCCAGCAGGTCGGCGACCATGAACCCGACGTTGTGCCGGTTCGCCGCGTACTCGGGGCCGGGGTTGCCGAGACCCACGACGAGCCAGGGTGCGGTGGCATCGGACATCTCTGCTCGGTCTCCTCGGGTGCGACGGCTGAGTACAGGGAAACGGGGCGGCGGGCCCCCGGAGGGGTGACCGCCGCCCCGTCAGTGAAGCAGCAGGGGCGAGGCTCAGGCCTCGGCGCCCTCTTCGGCGCCCTCGGCGGCCGGCTCCTCGGCCTGCGCGGCGAGGACCTGGAGGACGACGGCGTCCTCGTCACCGGCGAGCGAGACGCCCTTCGGCAGCTCGATGTCCTTGGCGTGGATCGACGCACCGGCGTCCAGGCCGGCGACCGAGACGGTCACGGACTCGGGGATGTGGGTGGCCTCGGCCTCGACCAGCAGGGTGTTCTGGACGTACTCCAGCAGGTTGCCGCCCGGGGCCAGGTCGCCCTCGACGTGCACCGCGATCTCGACGTTGACCTTCTCGCCGCGCTTGACGGTCAGCAGGTCCACGTGCTCGATGTCGCCCTTGAGCGGGTTGCGCTGCACGGCCTTGGGGATGACCAGGGCGTCCTTGCCCTCGATGTCCAGACCGATCAGGACGTTGGCGGTCTTGAGCGCCATCATCAGGTCGTGGCCCGGCAGCGTCACGTGGACCGGCTCGGCACCGTGACCGTAGATGACACCGGGAACCAGGTTGGCACGACGGGTACGGCGGGCGGCACCCTTGCCGAACTCGGTACGGATCTGGGCGGCGAGCTTGACCTCAGCCATGACTGCACTCCTCGTGGGGTGACGAAAAACGGACGGTCACCCGGCCCACGACAGACCTGCTACGAAGAGCGCGTCGATAACGGACCGCCGTACACACGGGTACGGCCTCCCTCGCCGAGCAACTCGCTGAGTCTACCCGCCGGGAAGGCCGCACCCCAAGTGGATCTTCGCTACCGCTCCTCGATGAGGAGAAAGCTCACTGCTCCTCGAAGAGGCTGGTCACCGAGCCGTCCTCGAACACCTCGCGCACCGCGCGGGCGATCGTCGGCGCGATCGACAGCACCGTGATCTTGTCGAGGTCCACCTCGGCCGGGGTCGGCAGGGTGTCCGTGAAGACGAACTCGCTGACCTTGGAGTTCTTCAGCCGGTCCGCGGCCGGACCCGACAGGACACCGTGCGTCGCCGTCACTATCACGTCCTCGGCACCGTGCGCGAACAGGGCGTCCGCGGCGGCGCAGATGGTGCCACCGGTGTCGATCATGTCGTCGACCAGGACACAGACCCGGCCCTTGACGTTGCCGACCACCTCGTGGACGGTCACCTGGTTGGCGACGTCCTTGTCACGCCGCTTGTGCACGATCGCGAGCGGGGCGTCCAGCCGGTCGCACCAGCGGTCGGCGACCCGCACCCGGCCGGCGTCCGGGGAGACGATCGTCAGCTTCGAACGGTCGACCTTGGCACCCACGTAGTCGGCCAGGATCGGCAGCGCGAAGAGGTGGTCGACCGGGCCGTCGAAGAAGCCCTGGATCTGGTCCGTGTGCAGGTCGACGGTGAGGATGCGGTCGGCACCCGCCGTCTTCATCAGGTCGGCGACCAGACGGGCCGAGATCGGCTCACGACCGCGGTGCTTCTTGTCCTGACGGGCGTAGCCGTAGAACGGCACGATCACCGTGATGGAACGGGCCGAGGCGCGCTTCAGCGCGTCCAGCATGATCAGCTGCTCCATGACCCACTTGTTGATGGGGGCCGTGTGGCTCTGGATCAGGAAGCAGTCGGCACCGCGGGCCGACTCCTGGAAGCGGACGTAGATCTCACCGTTGGCGAAATCGAAGGCCTTCGTCGGCACGAGGCCGACACCCAGCTGATGCGCGACCTCCTCGGCCAGCTCGGGGTGGGCGCGGCCGGAGAAGAGCATCAGTTTCTTCTCGCCGGTCGTCTTGATCCCGGTCACAGCACAGTCTCCTCAGACGTGTTCCTGGCGCTGCACGCATGTGTCCCGATGTGCAACGAGCCAGCCGAAATGGGGTGAGCATCTATCACGGTACGCCGTGCACGGCGTACCCGTTTCCGGTCAGCTTTCGTCGCCGGCTTCCGAAGCGGCAGCCTGAGCCGCCTGCGCGGCGGCGCTCCCGGGACGCTTGCGGGCCACCCAACCCTCGATATTCCTTTGCTGGCCGCGGGCGACGGCCAGCGAACCGGGCGGTACGTCCTTGGTGATGACCGAACCGGCGGCGGTGTAGACGCCGTCCCCGACCGTGACAGGAGCCACAAACATATTGTCCGAACCGGTACGGCAGTGGGAGCCGATCGTGGTGTGGTGCTTGGCCACACCGTCGTAGTTCACGAAGACGCTGGCGGCACCGATGTTGGTGTGGTCGCCGATCGTCGCGTCGCCCACGTAGCTCAGGTGCGGGACCTTGGTGCCCTCGCCGATCGTGGCGTTCTTCATCTCCACGTACGTACCGGCCTTGGCCTTCGTGCCGAGCCTGGTCCCGGGCCGCAGATAGGCGTACGGGCCGACCGTCGCGCCCTCGCCGACCTCCGCCCCGTCGGCGACCGTGTTGTCCACGCGCGCGCCCGCCCGGACGACGGTGTCCCTGAGCCGGGAGTTGGGGCCGACCTCGGCGTCCTCGGCGAGGTGCGTGGTGCCGAGCAGCTGGGTGCCCGGGTGCACGATCGCGTCCCGCTCGTACGTCACGGTGGCGTCGATCAGCGTGGACGCCGGGTCCACGACGGTCACGCCCGCCAGCATGGCCCGCTCCAGCAGCCGCTGGTTCAGCAGCCGCCGGGCCTCGGCCAGCTGGACCCGGTTGTTGATGCCGAGGATCTCGCGGTGGTCCCCGGCGACCGAGGCGCCGACCCGGTGACCCGCCCCGCGCAGGATGGAGAGGACGTCGGTGAGGTACTCCTCGCCCTGGCTGTTGTCGGTGCCGAGCTTGCCGAGCGCCTCGGCGAGCAGCCGGCCGTCGAAGGCGAAGACCCCGGAGTTGATCTCCCGGATCCCGCGCTGGGCGTCGGTGGCGTCCTTGTGCTCGACGATCTCGGTGACCGCGCCGTCGGCCGGGTCGCGGACGATGCGCCCGTAGCCGGTGGAGTCGGGGACCTCGGCGGTCAGCACGGTGACGGCGTTGGAATCGGCCGTGTGGGTGGCGGCGAGCGCGCGGAGCGTCTCGCCGGAGAGCAGCGGGGTGTCGCCGCAGACGACGATCACGGTGCCGTCGACGGTGCCGCCCAGCTCGTCGAGCCCGACCCGCACCGCGTTCCCGGTGCCCTTCTGCTCGGCCTGGTGGGCGGTGCGCAGCCGGTCGTCGACGGCGGCGAGGTGCGCGGTGACCTGCTCGCGGCCGTGACCGACGACCACGACGAGGTGCTCGGGGTCCAGCTCGCGGGAGGCGGTGACGACATGTCCGACGAGCGATCGCCCGGAGATCTCGTGCAGGACCTTGGGGGTCTTCGACTTCATGCGGGTGCCCTCACCCGCTGCGAGGACGACGACGGCTGCCGGGCGTTCGGAGCTCACGGAAATGCCCTTCGGCTTCGGGTGGTGGACATCCGAAGGATACCGGGGGGCTTTCGGGCGGACATGGGTGCGGGCCCCGACCTGGGAGGTCGGGGCCCGTCGCATGAGCTCCGCCGGCTGGATTCGAACCAGCGTCTCAAGGCTCCAAAGGCCTGCGGGATGCCGCTACCCCACGGCGGATCACTTGCGTCAGACCTTACCCGAGGCGGAGTTGGGCCTGTTCCACGATTCCGTGCCACCACCCCTCAATACGACGATACAGCTCGGCACCCTGCGAAACCCGGATGACGAGACAGCCCCGGTAGTCGGTGCCGACGTTCTTCCGCACGGTCCTGGGATTGTGCTTCTTCAGTGTCGTCTTCCGGAGCGACGCCACGCCGATGCCCACGAGGTCGGCCCAGTAGCGCTCGGCGCCCGCCACGTCGGCGGACTCGTGGATCATCACGCGGTGACAGAGGTGCTCGGACCCGACGCCGAGCAGGTCCAGCCAGGCCAGGTGGACCTGGATCACGCCCGGGTCGCTGTTGACGAACGTGACCGTCTCCCGGCGGTCGTAGGGCTTGTCCTTGGAACCCTCCGCCCAGTAGAGGGCGGTCCCGGCGAGGAAGAGCTCCCGGTCCGTCATGGTGCCGATCTCGTCCTTCGCGCCGGCCTTCGTCCGTTGTCGCTCGGCATCCCTTACGGCCAGTTCGTGGTCCCAGCGAAGGCGTCCGGCGAGTCGTGCCTGTTCGGCGGCGGTGCGGCTCCGGACCGGCTTCGGCAGGTCCCGCACCCACAGCGAGATCGAGCTCTTCGAGCACCCCAGTTCCGCCTGGATCCGGTCGTACGTCATGCCTTGCAGGCGCAGCTCGCGGGCCTTCTCGCGCAGGTCGTCCCGCGCGCGGGGGCGTTTCGTCCATTCGGGGGCGGGCTCGCCCCGGACGAGGCGGTTCAGGATGTCGTTGTTGTGGATGCGCAGCCGGTCGCGGATCTGCCGGAGGCTGAGGCCCTCCCGGCGCAGGGCGAGCGCCTGCTCGCGCAGACCTTCGAAATCGGCGTACTTGCTCGTGATCTCCGTCATGTGCCGAGCGTCGTCCGGAATACGGACGTCCGGTGCGAAAGCCTGCTCGATTCGCCATTTCAAGCGATAAGTGGCTGTTTCGCCTTCGGACGGGAGGCGGACGTGCCGTACGGGCCACCCGAAAATGAGGTGCGTGCGCCCGTAGGGTGGATACATGACCGCAACGGGGGCAGACCGGGAGGCGGCGGGACCGACCACCCGCGGCTACTGGTGGTGGGAGCGGCGGCGCAGTGTCGCCCTGGACGTGGGGCTGGCGCTGGTCTCGGCGCTGGAGTGCGCGGCGAAGGGGGTGGATTTCGCCGGGGACACCGGACTGCCGGTGTCGATGGGCGTGGTGTTCGGGCTGCTCGCGGGGGCCGTGCTGGTGGTGCGGCGGCGGTGGCCGATCGCCGTGGTGCTGGTCACGGTCGCGATGACGCCCGCCGGGATGGGTTTCCTGATGGGCCTGGTCGGGCTGTACTCCCTGGCCGCCTCGGAGGTGCCGCGCAGGATCACCGCGGTGCTGGCGGGGATGTCCTTCGCGGGGACGTTCATCGTCTCGTACGTGCAGTTGCGGCAGGGCGTCGCCGAGCAGGCGGATTTCGGGCCCGGTGACTGGTACGTACCGCTGATCTCGCTCTTCATGTCGCTCGGGCTCACCGCGCCGCCCGTGCTGCTCGGGCTGTACATAGGGGCCAGGCGGCGGTTGATGGAGAGCCTGCGCGAGCGGGCCGACTCGCTGGAGCGGGAGCTGTCGCTGCTCGCCGACCGGGCCGAGGAGCGGGCCGAGTGGGCGCGTACGGAGGAGCGGACCCGGATCGCGCGCGAGATGCACGACGTGGTCGCCCACCGGGTCAGCCTGATGGTGGTGCACGCCGCCGCGCTCCAGGCCGTCGCGCCGAAGGACCCGGCGAAGGCGGTGCGCAACGCCGCTCTGGTCGGTGACATGGGGCGCCAGGCGCTCACGGAGCTGCGCGAGATGCTCGGTGTGCTGCGGTCGGGGGAGTCGGTGACGGCTGCCGCGTCGGGGCAGGTGCCGCTGGCGTCGGTGGGCCGGGCGGTGGCGGCCGCCGCGCCCGCGCCCGTGGAGGACGGGCCCCGGCTGCACGAGGTGGAGATCCTGGTGGGGGAGTCCAGGGCGGCCGGGATGACGGTGGAGCTGTCGGTGGACGGGGAGGCCCGCGCGTACGCCCCCGAGGTGGAGCAGACCGCGTACCGGGTGGTGCAGGAGGCCCTGACGAACGTGCACAAGCACGCGGCGGGCGCGCGGACGTGGGTGCGGCTGGCGCATCGTGACGCGGAGGTCGCGATGCAGGTGGAGAACGGGCCGTCGGACGCGGCCATGGTGGACGCGGGGCTGCCGAGCGGGGGCAACGGCCTGGTCGGCATGCGGGAGCGGGTGCTGGGGCTCGGCGGTGTGTTCGTGTCCGGTCCGACGGACGCGGGGGGTTTCCGGGTGTCGGCCGTTCTGCCGGACCGGGGCGCGGCCTGACCTCACGGGTCCCGGCCCGCAGGTTCTGATCCCGCGGCCCTGGTTCCACGGTTCTGGCCCCATGGTCCTGGTTCCGCAGGCCCTGGTTCCGCAGGCCCTGGTTCCAAGGGGCCTGACCCCGGCGGTCCTGGTTCCAAGGGGCCTGATCCCGTGGACGGCGGGAGGCGGGCCCGGAGGCGACGAGGAGGCCGGGCGGTGGTTGGTGGCGGCTCTCGTGAGTGGGGTCTTGTGCGGCGGGTCGGTGGCGGCTCGTGTGCGGGGCCGTGTGCGGTGGGGCCGTGGCGGCCGGGCGGTTCAGCCCGTGATCAGGCGGTCCGGCTGGATGCCCGTGACCAGGGTGGCCAGGGCCTGGTCGATGTCCGGCCCGAGGTACCAGTCCCCGGTGTGGTCGATGCTGTACACCCGGCCCTCCGTGTCGATGGCCAGGACCGCCTGCCCGTCGCCCTCCTCGCCCAGCGGGCTGACCTCGGTGTCCAGGGCCCGGCCGAGGTCGCCGAGGGTGCGGGCGAGGTGCAGCCCGCTCATCGGGTCGATGCGGACGGGGGCCGGTGCGATCTGCCGGCCGGGTGCGGACGCCGTGATGAGCAGCCCGCCGAATTCCGCCCATGCCTCCACGGCCGCGGGGAAGACCGCGTGCCGGTGGCCGGCGGGCGAGGTGTGCGAGCGCAGGGCGTCGGCCCACTCCTCGGCCTGCCGGATGTCCCAGCGGCCGGGCTGCCAGCCCGCGGTGCGCAGGGCGGCGTCGACGGAGACGGCGAAGCGGGTGGTCGAGTTGTTGCGGTCGCGTTCCGCGGGGCCCGTCTGTCCGGGCAGGTCTGTTCGGTCGAGCATCGGCGCGCGCTCAGCCCTTCTCGGCGGCGGTGGCCGCCCCGGTGGTCGTGAGGTCGACGGGGCGCACGCCGAAGTGGGCGAGCATCGGTGTGCAGGAGCGGCACGGCGGTGCGTAGCTGCCGTGCAGGGGGTCGCCGTCCTCGCGGATGCGCCGTGCGGTGAGTCGGGAGTGCTTCAGGGCGCGCCGGGCCTCGCCGTTGGTCAGCGGCTTGCGCTGGGCGCGCTTGGAGCGGGTGGACTCGGCCGCGGCGAGGTGGCGGGAGAGCAGTATCGCCTCGGGGCAGCGGCCGGTGAAGCGCTCGCGCTGGCCGCTGGGGAGGGTGTCGAGGAAGTCCTGGACCAGCGGGTGCAGCACGGGGGGCCGGTCGCCCTTGCCCGCGGTGCAGGTGAGCGTTTCGCCGCGTACGGACAGCGCCGCGGCCACGGCCGGCAGGATGCCGTCGCGGCGGTGGTGCAGCAGGGGGGTGTGGCCGGCCGCGGTGCTGCTCCAGCTGAGGCGCGGATCCCCCGATGTGACTGATTGTGCGGTGTGCATGGTGCTTTCCCTCCCGTGCCCGCAGCGGTAGCTGCGCGTGGTGCACGCCCCCGAGTTGCGGTGACAGCCTGCCAAATGTCCGGGCTCGTGGGGAAGCTGGGGCAGTGAAACGTGTCTCCGTGTCGCCCGTCCGGGGCGGGGGAGTCGCTCGTGCGTCACGGGAATGTGACGGTTGGTGACGGGTGTGGTGGGGGCGGCGTAGGACAGGTCACATGGGCGAGACCCGCCCTTGCGCCACCGCATAGGCTGTCCGCGGAGCGTCGCCCAGACGGGCGGTCGGTCCTCATCAGCCAGACGCAGCAGGGGGCAACCGCCATGACGACAGGTCGGCTCGGGCAGCAAGCCGCGCCACCGAACGCGGCCTACGCCGGGCAGCTCGTGCATTTCCCGGACCCGGTCCGGGCGTCCCGCCACCCCGGGGGCGTGCGCATGGACGAGCGCGGGAGCCCGGTGTTCGCGCCGTACGCCCGTGCTGCCGCCGAGATCGCCGAGCCGCCGGAGGGCTTCGGCGTCGACGAGCTGCGGCTGACGGACTACGTCTCGGCCAACGCGGCGCTGGCGGCGAGCGGCCACGAGCTGTGGGACACGATTCCCGCGGTCGCGACGCCGCACGGCTGGACCTGGCACCACGTGCCCGGTGGCCGGCGGATGGAGCTGGTCCCGGTCGAGGTCAAGGCGCTGCTCAGGCACCACGGCGGTCTCGCCGGTACCGCGGTCGACCACAACAAGAGGGGCACCCGCCCGTTGCAGGAGACCCGGCCCGCGCACTTCCGGCTGCCGAAGGGCGCCGTGGCGGTGAGCGAGACGCAGATCCTGGGCGTGGAGGAGGACCTCGGTTACCGGCTGCCCGGTGCGTACCGTTCCTTCCTCAAGGCGGCGGGCGGTTCGGCCCCGGTCGGCACGGCGCTGGACGCGGAGCTGGGCCTCCTGGTCGACCAGCCGTTCTTCACGGTGCGCGAGGAAGCGGCCGTGAACGACCTGGTGTACGTGAACAAGTGCCTGCGGGACCACCTCACCAAGGACTACCTGGGCGTCGGTTTCGTCCAGGGCGGCATCATCGCGGTGAAGGTGCGGGGCAACGGCGTGGGTTCGGTCTGGTTCTGCGCGTACGACGACGCCCGGGACCGGGACGGTTGGCACGTGCAGGAGCGGGTGGACCGGCTGCTGCTTCCGTGCGGTGCCGATTTCGACGCCTTCCTGCAGCGTCTGGCGGGCAATCCGCCGGAGCTGGAGACCGTGGCGAACCTGATGGTGGACGGCGGCTTCGCGCGGGCCGTCCCGGTGGAGGGGTGAGCGCGATGGTGACCTTTGCGCAGGCGCAGGAGCGCGCGGACGAGTGGATCAACGGCGACGTGCCCGCGTACCAGCACCGTGAGGTGCGGGTGCGGGAGTTCGAGCTGGGCTTCGTGGTGTGGGCCGAGGACCGTGCCGAGGGACCGGTCTCGGACGGCGGCCGGCAGCGGATGGTGATCGCCCGGGACAGCGGTGAGGCCACCTTGTGGCCGGGGCTGCCGGTGGGCGAGGTGATCCGGCGGTACGAGGAGGAGTACGGCGGGAGCGACGCGGCCGCTGCGGCGGCTCCGGAGCCGCCGCAGCGCATCGATCTGAATCAGACGTCGTTCCTGTTGAGCCCTCCGGAGTGGCTCCAGGAGGCGGCCGACAAGCTGGGCATCCCGGACAGCCGTGAGAGCCGTGGGCAGGGCGGGGCCTCCTCGGCCCCGTCCGCGCCTCCGGCCGCTCCCGTCCCTCCGGCCTCTTCCACTCCTCCGCCGTTCGCGGCCCCGTCGGCCCCGGCGGCTTCCCCGGCTTCCGGGGACCAGGGGTCGCAGGGCGGGCGGGTCCCGTACGAGCCCACCGCCAACGACGGTGTCCCGGCGTCCGTGCCGAGTGCCCCGGCGTCCGCGCCGAACGTGCCCGACGGTGCCACCCCCTGGGCCGGTACGGACACCAACGCGGGTTCCGACGACGGAGCGGTGCCGCTGCCGGCCACGGTGTTCGCGCCGCCGCTCTCCGGTGCCGACGACGAGAACACCCCGCCGCCGGTCATACCGGCCGACGCGCCGACCGCGCTGATGTCCGGCGGCAGCCAGCTGCCCCCGACGGCGTTGGTCCCCGGCCTGGACCGGCAGGGCATGGCCACTCCGCCGCCCGGCGTGCCCGCCGCTCCGGGGGCTCCCGGCGTGCCGGGCGTTCCGGGTCCCGGTGCCGGTGACATCGCGGACGCGGCCACCAGCAAGGCCGCCGTGTCGCCGCGCGGCCCGCGCGGGGGAGGTCCGTCGACCCCGCCGCCGCCCGGTGCCCCCGGCACCCCGGGTGCCGGACCCGGCGCCCCCGTGCCGCCGCCCTCGGGGCCGGGTGCGCCCGGTGCTCCGGCGGGCGGGTACATGCCGACCCAGCTCGCTCCCCAGACGGGTGGCCCCGGTGCGCCGCAGCCGCCCGGTCCTCCTGGTGTGCCTGGTGCTCCGGGTACGCCTCCGCCGCCGCCGGGTTCGACGCCGCCTCCGGGTGGTGGTGTGCACCATGCCGCGACGATGTTGGCGGATCCGAGCATGATGGGTGGCCCGGGTGCGCCTCAGCCGCCCGGCCCGCCCGGTGCTCCCGGTGCTCCTGGTGCGCCGCAGCCGCCCGGTCCTCCTGGTGTGCCTGGTGCTCCGGGTACGCCTCCGCCGCCGCCGGGTTCGACGCCGCCTCCGGGTGGTGGTGTGCACCATGCCGCGACGATGTTGGCGGATCCGAGCATGATGGGTGGCCCGGGTGCGCCTCAGCCGCCCGGCCCGCCCGGTGCTCCCGGTGCTCCCGGTGCTCCTGGTGCGCCGCAGCCGCCCGGTCCTCCTGGTGTGCCTGGTGCTCCGGGTACGCCTCCGCCGCCGCCGGGTTCGACGCCGCCTCCGGGTGGTGGTGTGCACCATGCCGCGACGATGTTGGCGGACCCGAGCATGATGGGTGGCCCGGGTGCGCCTCAGCCGCCCGGCCCGCCCGGTCCTCCCGGCGCGCCCGGGATGCCGCCGGGCCAGCACACCCCGCCGCCCGCCGCGTACGGCTATCCGCAGGCGCCGAGCGGTCAGCCGACCGTCGGCCCCGGCTACCAGGCCGTGCTGCGCTACCGCGGGCCCGACGGCAGCGAGCAGCAGCTGATCCGCCGCTCGGCGCCCGGCACCCCGCACCCCGAGTGGCAGATGCTGCACGAGCTGCGGGCCATGAACGTGCCGCCGCAGCAGGTCATCGAGTTGCACACCGAGCTGGAGTCCTGCGAGCTGCCGGGCGGTTACTGCGCGCGGATGATCCGGGAGACCTGGCCGCAGGTGCGGATCACCAGCGTCGCCCCGTACGGCACGGATCACGCCAGCCGTCAGCAGGGCATGCAGCACCTGCTCACGCACCAGGGCGAGCTGCACCAGGTGGCGGACGGCCCGGCCCGTCCGGCGCCGGTGCGGGCCCCGCTGCCGCAGGTGCCGCCCGCGCCGCAGGCGCCGCCGGAGGCCATCGCCGAGGAGCTGGCGCAGACCTTCGGGCCGCAGGGCATCCTCCGGTTCGACCAGCGGTCGGTGTCGCGTCAGGGTGTGCCCGAGGAGGTGGCGCGCACGCTGGTGTGGGGCGGGCTGCCGGCGGACTTCGGTCCGTTCTTCTGGGCGCAGCCGGGCCAGCCGGTGGTGCCGACGCTGGCCGAGCTGGCCGCGCAGCGTCAGGTTCAGGCCGCTCCGGACGCGGGGTCGTACCTCGTCATGGGGTCCGACTTCGGGCGGGCGCTCTGTGTGCAGTACGGCACCGCGAACATCGTGGCCGTGCCGGTCGAGGCCGGGCCCGGTGGGCAGTCGGTGCCGCCGCAGTTCGTGAACACCGGGCTGCCGGAGTTCCAGCGGTCGATGGCGCTGCTGGGCCGGATGTGGCGGCTGCGCTTCGGGCTCAACCCGGAGCAGGCGGGTCGCTGGACGGTCGACTTCCAGGCACAGCTGGCGGCGCTGGACCCGGCGGCGCTGGCGTCGCCGGAGAGCTGGTGGTCGGTGCTCCTGGAACAGATGTGGGACGGGTTGCTCTGACCCGGCAGGTTCCGTACGGTGCCCGGCTCCTCCACGAGGGGCCGGGCACCGCGCTGTGCACGGCGTGTCACGGACCGTGCGGGGTGCCGGCCTGTGATGCCCGTCGCTTCCGTCCGGAAAGCAGTTGATCGATTCCGACTTCTTGACCAATTGCCGCATCCTTGACGTAATGCCGGTGGTCGGAGAGTCGGAAAGAGGCGTCAAGGGATGAGTTCTGCACGGGTGTCCGCGCATGGCTTCGTCGGCGTACGGGGACGTGGCTACCGTCCGGAGCAGGTGGACCGTTTCGTGGCCGGGCTCTCGGCCGAGCGGGACGCGGCGCTGGAGGAGCTGTCCCGGCTCACGGCGCTGGTGGAGGAGCTGTCGGCCGAGTCGGTGCGGCTGGGCGAGGTCGTCGCCACGCTGGCCCCGCAGGAGTACGAGTCGCTGGGCGAGCGCGCCCGGCAGATCCTGACGCTCGCCCGGGAGGAGGACCGGGCCCTGCGGGAGGCGGCCGAGGAGGAGGCGCAGGCGTTGCGGGACGCGGCGGCCGGGGCGGGCGCGGCGCTCGGCGAGTCGGCGCGCACGGACGCCGGGGCGATGCGGGAGGCGGCGGAGAAGTACGCCGACGAGACGCTGGCCGTGGCCCGTGGCACCGCCGACGGGACGGTCGAGGAGGCCCGCGAGGAGGCCGCCCGGGTGCGGGAGGAGGCGGAGGCCATGATGGCCTCGACGGTCGAGCGCACCGCGAGCGTCCTGGCCCACCAGGAGCAGGAGCACGCCGAGCGGTGGCAGGCGGTCGAGCAGGAGCTGGCCGGGGCCGAGGCCGCGCAGGCGGCGCGGCACGACGAGGCGGTCCGGCGGGCGGAGGACGACCTGGCCGAGGCGCGGCGGGCGCTCGCGGAGACCGAGGAGGCGGCGCGGCACGGCCAGGAGGACGCCGAGGCGCGGGGTGCGGAGCTGATCGCGGAGGCCCGGGTCCGTGAGGAGCGGGTGGTGCGGGAGACGGAGCGGATACTGCGGGAGCACGAGGAGGCCCGGGAGGAAGTGCAGGCGCACATGACGCACGTGCGGAACTCGCTCGCGGCGCTGACGGGCCGGGTGGCCCCGGCGGAGAGCTGAGACCACCGCGCCCGCACCGCGTCGGCCCGGCCCGCACCGCGGCGTGCTGTCCCGGCCCGCACCGCATCACGCCACACCGCTCCGGCCCCGCTGCGGACTTCCCGATTCCGCCCAACCGGCGATTTTTGAACGGAGTTGAGGTGGTCGTGCACCCGTTCGGGCTGGGTTAGCCTGTGGCCATGCACGGGGGGCCTGAACAAGAGTCACGTTTGCGGGGCAGTGGAGCGGAGCCGACGGAGCCGGACGACCCCCGGCGGATCGGCGCCTTCAGACTGCTCGGCGTACTCGGCGTCGGCGGCATGGGCCGGGTCTACCTCGGTGCCTCGGCGGGGCGGTACGCGGCCGTCAAGCAGGTGCTGCCGGTGCTCGCCGCGGACAAGGACTTCCTGTCCCACTTCGGGCACGAGCTCGACAACCTCGCCAAGCTGCCGGCCGGTGTCAGCGCGCGACTGCTGGCCAGCGACCGCACGGCGCAGCCGCCGTGGTTCGCCACGGAGTACATCCCCGGCGTGACCCTGAGCGACGCGCTGCGGCTGAACGGCGGTCCGCTGCCCGCCGAAAGTCTCTGGCGGCTGCTGCGCGACGGGGCGAAGGGCCTGAGCGCGGTGCACGCCGCCCGCATGGTGCACCGCGACCTCAAGCCCTCCAACGTCATGCTGACCCTCGACGGCGTCTCCCTGATCGACTTCGGGGTGGCCCGGGCGGCCGACCAGAGCCGGGTGACCAGGACCGGCATGGTCATCGGGACGCCCGCCTACATGGCTCCCGAACAGGCCCTGGCCGAGCGGGACCTGACCGGCGCGGCGGATGTGTTCGGACTCGCCGGGCTGCTGCTGTTCGCGGCGAACTGCCGTCCGCCGTTCGGTGACGGGTCGGGGCCGGGCCTGTTCTACCGCATCGTCCACACCGAGCCCGACCTCGGCCGGCTGCCCGGGATCGATCCGGAACTGTCCGCCCTGGTCGAGGCGTGTCTCGCCAAGGACGCCGCGGACCGGCCCACCGCCGCCGAGATCGCCGAGGCCGCGGACGCCCATGTGCCCTCTTCGACAACGGAGTTGTGGCCGTCGGCCGTCACGGAGCGGATATCCGAGCGGGCGGTGTTCGCGGCGACCGAGCCACCGGCCGACGAGCCCGAACCGGAACCCGAACCGGAGTCGGACACGCACACCGCGGCCCCGGCCGTGAAGATCGACCGGTCCGGGGAGGCCGAGGGGGGTGGGGCGACCGGCCCCATGGCACGCAAGCCGCGCGAGCGCCGCCGTCCCCGGATGCTGCTGGTCGCGCTCCCGATCGTGGTCGCGGGCACGACCGTGACCATCGCGCTCGGCCCCTACCAGATCGGCCCCTCCCGCGGCTCGGACAACGCCGGTTCGGCGCCCTCGGCCACCGTTTCGCCGACCGGGCCCGGTGCGGACGGCCGGACCCCGGGCTCCGAGGCGTCGCCCTCCCGCTCGTCCGGCTCCGCGTCGGCCTCGCGTTCCGCCTCGCCGGGCAAGTCCGGCGACAAGTCGAAGAACGGCGACGACGGAAAGGGCGCGGGCGCCGGTGACGGCGGCGGTGCCGGGGACTCCGGTTCCGGCGGCTCCAAGGACGGCTCGGGCTCCGGTTCCGGATCGGGTTCGGGCTCCGGCTCCGGCTCCGGTGGTTCCAGCGGCTCCGGCTCCGGTTCCGGTTCCGGCGGCTCGGGCGGTGGCGGACAGGCGCCGGCGCCCTCGGGGCAGTACTACCTCAAGAACACCTCCGTGAAGCGGTGCCTGGGGGAGTCCTACTCCAGCTTCGGGGGCTCCATGATCATGAACTCGGTGTGCGGCGAGCCCGCGCACAACGGGGCCACGCTCTACTACAAGTGGACGTACCGCCCCACGTCCGGCGGCAAGTTCAAGCTGGTCGGCCAGGGCAGCGGCAAATGCCTCAAGTCCAACGGCTACGCGGGGCTGGCCACCGAGGCCTGCAACTCCTCCGACTCCCAGACCTGGCGGATCGGGACCAGGACCTCGAACGGCCACACCCTGGTGAACGTCGCCGAGGGCAGCTGCCTGCAGGCGTTCAGCACCATCGGCTTCCAGACGTCGGCCTGCAACTCCTCCGACGCGACGCAGCTGTGGCGCAACTCCTGACGACCGACGGCCGACGGGCTCAGCCGGACCCGGTACTCCCCGCGTCGCGGAACAGCTGAAGCAGCTCCCGGGCGGAAGCGCTGTCCGCATCGAACCCGCGGATTCCTTCCTGCCCGTCCGGGACGCCCGGCCCCCACAGCCGTACCCCGTGGCAGTCGAAGCAGAAGGCCAGCCGGAAGAGCAGGCCGTCGGCACCGTGGACCCGGACGCCCCAGCCGGGGAAGAAGCAACGGTGCAGCTCGCCGTCCGGCAGGCCGCTGATCAGGGCCAGGGTCTGCTCGGTCCGGGGATCCTCCCAGAGGGCGACCTCGTCACCGGTCAGGCCCTCGGAGCCGAGAAGTCTCATCGGGTCGGTTATGCGGACGACCTCGATCAGTTCGGCCTTCTCGCGGGTGTTCGGAAGAAGCATGCGCACAGGATCGCGGAGCACGCCCGCGGGCACCAGGAGCAAGCGCGCCCCGCACTGCCCGGAACCCGAGCTTCGGGAACCGGGATCCGAGCTTCGGAACGGCTCGCTCACTCTTCGGTGTGTACGGAGGAGGGGGCCGGAGCCGGGGCTTGAGCTTCGGGATCCGGGGGCCGGGATTCGGGTTCCGGGGTTCGAGCGATGCTTTTCGGTCGGGTTGTTCTGGTGGGGGTTCGGGGAAACCTCCCACCCCTCCCGGCCCCGTAACGGCCAGCAAGTATGACTAATCGTGGCCGAGTTGCGACGCAGGGTCACGGCTGTCTACGGTGCGGAACGTAACGACCCCGGACGCGGTGTTGGACGCACCGGCCGGGGCCTGACCCCAAGATCGATCCACTGAAAGGCGATCCCGTGGCTGTTGCGAACCATAGCCGTGCCCCGCGCACACCCGCATCCCCGCACCCCCGCGAGGGCTCCCGCCCGAACACCGGGCCGGGTTACGGGAAGCGGACCGTTCCGGAACGACGCCCGCCCCGCGCGGACGACTTCGCGCTGCTGCCCGAGCGCGAGCGGCACATCGCGGGTTACGTCGACGCGCTGCCCGAGGGCGGGGCGATGGACATCAAGTCGCTGGCCAGGACGCTGCCGCTGTACGGGCAGATGGCCGTGGGCAGCGCGTTGAAGGCCCTGAGCGTGGCCGGTCACCTGCGCCGCGTCCGGTGCGGGAGCACCGACGGCAACGGCGCGGTCCGCTGGACCACCCGCACCTACTGGTCGCGGACCGCCCACGACAACGAGTGGTGGACCACCTTCCTCACCACCGAACAGCACCGCCCGGTACCGGACGAGCCCACCTCCGCACCGGTCCCGGCCCCCGCTCCCGTCCCGGTGCCCGTTTCCGTACCGGCATCCGTGCCCGTACCGGCGCTGGTTCCGCAGCAACGCACCGCAGAGCCGCAGCCGGAGCCTCGGCCGGGAGCGGACGGGGATCGGCGGCCTTCGCGGGCGTTCATGGCCCTGGCCCGCCTGGGCCGCACGGACGCCCGCCTGGCCCTCTCGGCGGCGGACTGCGCGGAGTTGGAGCAGCTGGCGGCCGAGTGGTTCGAACGGGGCGTGGGCGCCGAGTACCTGACGGGCGTCCTGACTGCCGGGCTCCCCGATTCCGTCGGCTCGCCCTTCGGCTTCGTGCGACGCACAAGCCCTGACAAGCCCTGGGGGCCGTCGGACACCCCGCCACACGGATGGGCCGGACCGACGGGAGATCAGGACCGCGCCGACGGTGGCGGTGGCGGCTTCATCGACCCCGGTGAACTGGACAATTACCGACGGTAATTCGGGCCACCCTCTCCCCAACTGCCGTACTCACGAGTAATGTTCGCGCTTCCGACCGCCCCACCGCACTCCTGCCTTGCCGTCCGGGCCAGGAGGAGTACGGGGACGGGGGCGGTGCTCCGTGCGACATGGGGGGCTGCTCCTTGCAAGGCTCGGTTCCTGGTCCGGACGGCAAGGCAGGAGTGCGGTGGGGCGGTCGGAAGCGCGAACATTACTCGTGAGTACGGCAGTTGGGGAGAGGGTGGCCCGAATTACCGTCGGTAATTGTCCAGTTCACCGGGGTCGATGAAGCCGACGAAACCCGTGGTGCGGGTGGTTCCGGCGGGATTCCTTCCCCGTGCACGTACCCGCCGGGGTCGTCCTCGGGCGGGAGGCCCGCGCCGGGTGCGGCGCCGCTGCTGAGGAACGTGGCCGGTGATCGCCGTGGTCCCGGGCGGCTGCACCCTTGGGTGCAGTCCCTGAGAAGGGTCTGCACCCTGGGGGCGATACCCCTAGGGGGAGCTCCCCACATCTGGGCAGGGGCCGTTCCTCCCGGCGGAGGACGTGACCGCGGGGATCCGTTCCTTAGCGTGTTCTTACATCGAGAAAACGGCTCGAACCCGTCGCGGAAGCGGCGGGCCGCAAGGGGGGAGGGCGGGGGCGACCCCGCCCCCGGGGTGGGGAAAACCCCACCCCGGGACTGTGCCGCGCACCAGTGCGCCGGCCCCGTCCGGACCAGCAGGCTTCATGACACCGGCACGCCGGGCGACGGGGCCCCGCGGAAGCGCCGGCCCATCTCGCGCGCCGACCGGCGCACACACCGATCGACAGACACAGGGGGCAGAACCGTGACAACGGCTGTGACCATTCCCAGGCACGGGGGTACTGGCGGGCTTACGGCCGTTGCCGCGCGAGCGCGGCAGGTCGTCAAGGCGTACGGGGCGGGGGAGACCCGGGTCGTCGCGCTCGACCACGTCGACGTGGACATCGCCCGCGGGCAGTTCACGGCGATCATGGGGCCGTCCGGCTCCGGCAAGTCGACCCTGATGCACTGCCTGGCCGGCCTGGACACCGTGTCGTCCGGGCAGATCTTCCTCGACGAGACCGAGATCACCGGGCTCAAGGACAAGAAGCTCACCCAGCTGCGGCGGGACCGGATCGGCTTCATCTTCCAGGCGTTCAACCTGCTCCCCACGCTCAACGCGCTGGAGAACATCACGCTGCCGATGGACATCGCGGGCCGCAGGCCGGACGCGGACTGGCTGCGCCAGGTCGTCGACACCGTCGGCCTGTCCGAGCGGCTGCGGCACCGGCCCACCGAGCTCTCCGGCGGCCAGCAGCAGCGCGTCGCGGTGGCCAGGGCGCTCGCCGCCCGGCCGGAGATCATCTTCGGCGACGAGCCCACCGGGAACCTGGACTCGCGGGCCGGCGCCGAGGTGCTGGGCTTCCTGCGCAGGTCGGTCGACGAACTGGGCCAGACCATCGTCATGGTCACCCACGACCCGGTGGCCGCCTCCTACGCGAACCGGGTGCTGTACCTCGCCGACGGGCGCATCGTCGACGAGATGCACAACCCGACGGCCGACCAGGTCCTCGACCGCATGAAGGACTTCGACTCGCGCGGGCGGACGTCATGACCGTCTGGAAGACATCGAGACGCAACTTCTTCGCGCACAAGGGACGCATGGCGCTCTCCGCCGTCGCGGTCCTGCTGTCGGTGGCGTTCGTCTGCGGGACGCTCGTCTTCACCGACACCATGAACACCACGTTCGACAAGCTCTTCGCCGCGACGTCCGCCGACGTCACCGTCAACCCGAAGGACTTCGAGGGCCACGACGAGGCGGTCCCGGACAACGGCAGGCCCGCCACGGTCCCCGCCTCCGCCGTCGAGCGGGCCGCGTCGGCCACCGGCGCGGAGTCCGCCGAGGGCGGCGTCGTCAGCATGTCCGTCACCGTCGTCGACCGGCACGACAAGAACATGGGCTCGTCCACGGGCGCCCCGACGATCGCGGGCAACTGGACCAGGAACGACCTGCGCTCCATGGAGATCGCCTCCGGCCACGCCCCGCGCGGCCCGACCGAGGTGATGGTCGACGCCGACACCGCCGACAAGCACGGCCTGAAGCTCGGCGACGAACTGCGCACCATCACCGCCTCCGGTGACATCGAGGCGCGGATCAGCGGCATCGCCGCCTTCAAGGTCACCAACCCCGGTGCCGCGGTCGTCTACTTCGACACCGCCACCGCGCAGAAGAGGCTGCTCGGCAAGTCCGACGTCTTCAGCATGGTCTCCGTGACCGCGAAGGACGGCGTCGGCGACGAGGAGCTGAAGAAGAACGTCGCGGCGGCGCTCGGCGACGCGGACCGCTACGAACTCCAGACCCAGGAGGAGGCCGCCGCGGCCAACAAGGACTCGATGGGCTCCTTCCTCGACGTCATGAAGTACGCGATGCTCGGCTTCGCCGGGATCGCCCTCCTCGTCGGCATCTTCCTGATCGTCAACACCTTCTCGATGCTGGTCGCCCAGCGCACCCGCGAGATCGGCCTGATGCGGGCCATCGGCTCCAGCCGCAAGCAGGTCAACCGGTCCGTGCTGATCGAGGCGCTGTTCCTCGGCGTCGTCGGCTCCCTCCTCGGCATCGGCGCCGGGATCGGCCTCGCCGTCGGCCTGATGAAGCTCATGGGCGCGGTGGGCATGGAACTGTCCACCGGGGACCTCACGATCGCCTGGACGACCCCGGTGGTCGGCCTCGCGCTCGGCATCCTCGTCACCGTCGTCGCCGCGTACTTCCCCGCCCGCCGGGCCGGGAAGATCTCCCCGATGGCCGCCCTGCGCGAGACCGGCACCCCGGCGGACGGCCGCGCGGGCCGGGTCCGGGCCGTGATCGGGCTGGTCCTCACGCTCGCCGGCGGCGCCGCGCTGTTCGCCGCGGCCCGGGCCGACGAGTCGGGACAGGGCTCGATGCTCCTCGGGGCGGGCGTCTTCCTCACCCTGATCGGGTTCATCGTGATCGGCCCGCTGCTGGCCGGCCTGGTGGTCCGGGTGCTGAGCGCGGTCATGCTGCGGATGTTCGGCCCCGTCGGCCGGCTCGCCGAACGCAACGCCCTGCGCAATCCGCGCCGCACCGGGGCGACCGGCGC
Organism: Streptomyces sp. sk2.1; assembly: GCF_008120935.1. GTDB lineage: Bacteria > Actinomycetota > Actinomycetes > Streptomycetales > Streptomycetaceae > Streptomyces. Next base: position 30,710 of record NZ_RDBO01000045.1, on the reverse strand, counting down.
CGCTCTGATGATCGGCCTCGCGCTCGTCGCCTGCCTCTCGGTCGTCGGCTCCTCCATGGTCGCCTCCGCCACCGAGGAACTCGACAAGTCGGTCGGCGCGGACTTCATCGTCGAGCCGTCCGGCGACGGCGGCGGACAGATCGTCGACCAGGCCGTGAAGGCGCTCAAGTCGGTGCCGGACATCGAGCACCTCACCGAGTACAAGATCGTCGGCGCCTCCCTCACCGCCCCCGACGGCACCACCGGCGACGAGGCCCTGACCGCCGTCGACCCCACGTACAAGGACGACGTCCGCCGCGAGACCGTCTCCGGCGAGCTGGCCGCCGCGTACGGCAAGGACGCCATGTCGGTCGGCGAGACGTACGCCACCGAGCACCGCGTCCGGGTCGGGGACCGGATCACCGTCGCCTTCAAGGGCGGTGAGACGGTCAAGTTGAAGGTCGCCGCGATCACCTCGGACGACGTGAACATCGACAAGGGCGCGATGTACATCAACACCACGACCGCCCAGCGGTACGTCCCCGCCGACGTCCTGCCGGACAACACGGTCATGTTCGCGAAGGCCGCGGCCGGCAAGGAGAAGGAGGCGTACACCGCCCTCCAGGACGCCCTCGCCAAGTACCCGCAGTACGAGGTGCGCAACCAGGCGGACTTCAAGGAGCAACTGAAGGACCAGATCGGCCAGTTGCTGAACATCGTCTACGGGCTGCTGGGGCTCGCGATCATCGTCGCGGTGCTCGGCGTGGTGAACACCCTGGCCCTGTCGGTGGTCGAGCGGACCCGCGAGATCGGCCTGATGCGCGCCATCGGCCTCTCCCGCCGCCAGCTGCGCCGGATGATCCGTCTGGAGTCGGTGGTCATCGCGGTCTTCGGCGCCCTGCTCGGCCTCGGCCTGGGCATGGGCTGGGGCACGGCGGCCCAGAAGCTGCTGGCCCTGGAGGGCCTCGGCGTCCTGGACATCCCGTGGCCGACGATCCTCACGGTCTTCGTCGGCTCGGCCTTCGTCGGCCTGTTCGCCGCGCTGGTCCCGGCCTTCCGCGCGGGCAGGATGAACGTCCTGAACGCGATCGCCACCGACTGACGCGGACCCCGCCGGTCCGACGGGGCGCCCCCGTCGGCGGTACGGCGGCCGACGTAGGATGACTGACCGGTCCGGCCCCGGAGTGTTCCTCCAAACACCCCGGGGCCGGACCCGTTCACGGTGCCGCTGTCAGGCGGGCATGACAGTGACGTCGTACTCGGGGATCCACTGGTCGCGGGTGACGAGTGTCATCTCCTCCGGCTGGGCCTGCGCGACCAGAACCGTCATCGCGCGGACAACGGCAACCCTTCGTCACCCGGCGCACCGTTTCGGACACGGTGGCCGGGGTCGTTGCACGAAGCTGCCGCGGGCCGTGCAACAAGCTGACACGACGGGCCCCGTTCCCGCGCCCTTGCCGCTGGCATCGTCGTCGCTGCCGGGAATCCCCGGCGGGACGCAACAGCCGAAGGGGAAAACGTGTTCAGGTCTTCGCTTTCGCGGCGGCACGCCGGCGCTGCGCGCACTGCCGCCGTCACCGGTCTCGTCCTCGTCTCGCTCGCGCTCTCCACCGGGGCCGCCACCGCGGCGGACACCGGTTCCCCGGCCCCGCGGAACCCCGCGGCCGGCGACGTAGGGGCGTTCTGCGAGCGGGTGGCGGCGGTGCCGGACCGGCTTCCCCTGCCCTCCGCACCCGCGACGGTGTGCAAGCTGGTCAACGGCTGGGACTAGGGCCGCCGTGATGAGGTTTCAGCTGCTGGGGCCGCTGACCCTCGCCGACGGCCCCGAATCCGTCGTGCTCCAGCCGTCGAAGCCGACGATCCTGCTGGCCGCGCTCCTCCTGCACGCCAACACCGTGGTGTCCGCCGACTACCTCCAGCGGGCCGTGTGGGGCGAGGAGCAGCCGGCCACCGCCAAGGCCGCGCTCCAGACCTGCGTCCTGCGGCTGCGCCGGCTCTTCGCCAAGCACGGGGTGACCGAGACGTCGATCGAGGCGGTGCCGGGCGGTTACCGGATCACCGCCGAGCCGCACTCCCTGGACCTGCTCGGCTTCCGGGACCAGGTGCGCCGGGCGGTGCTCCTGTCGGACGACCCGGAGGCGGAGCTCTGCGCCCTCAAGGACGCGCTGTCCCTGTGGCAGGGCTCGCTGCTGGCCAACGTGCGCTCCGACGTGCTGCACCGGGACGAGGTGCCGCGCCTGGCCGAGGAACGGCTGCGCAGCGTGGAGCGGGTCTGCGACCTGCTGCTGGGCCTGGGCCGTTACGGGGAGGCCCTCGTCGAACTGTGGACCGCTACGCGCGTATACCCCGGCCACGAGCGGCTCCACGAGCAGCTGATCGAGGCGCTCTACCGGACGGGGCGGCAGACCCAGGCCCTCGCGGAGTACCGCAGGGTCAAGGAGTTCCTGCTGGACGAGCTGGGCGTCGACCCCTCCCAGGCCCTCCAGCAGCTGGAGCTCGCGATCCTGCGCGGCGAGGACCCGGGGACGACCGGCCGCGTCCACCGGCTCCCCGGCGACGCGCAGCTCCCCGACGCCGACCGGCCGCACGCCGTCGCCGTGCGGGTCGTCGAGGGCGAGGTGGTCGCGGGACGCGCCCCGGGGGCCCCGGCCCCGTACCCGTCCGCCGAAGTCGTGCCGGGAACGGCCGTACCGGGAACGACCGCCATGGCCGTACCGGAACCGGTCGCGCAGGCCCTGCCGGAAGCGGCCGTGCCCGTACCGGTGCCCGCCGTGCCGAACTTCACCGGGCGTGACGCCGAGACCGCCGCCATGGTGGCCCGCCTCACCGCCCCCGACGCACCCGGCGAGGACGGCCGGCACCCGCTCGCCGTCCTGGTGTCCGGCGCGCCCGGCATCGGCAAGTCGGCCCTCGCCCAGCACGTCGCCCACCTGGTGCGGGACGCCTTCCCGGCCGGCCGGCTGCTCGTCCGGATGACCCGCCCGGACGGCGAACCCCGCACCGCCGCCGAGCTCGCGGCCGAGGTCACGGCGGCCCTGCGCCCCGGCCGGACGGCCGGACGCGCCCTGCTCGTGCTCGACGACGTGGTGGACGCCGACCAGGTGCGCCCGCTGCTCCCCGCCGTCGCCCAGGCCCGGGGCGCGGTGATCGTGACCAGCCGGATGGGGCTCGCCGGACTCGTCGCCACGCACGGCGGCTGGGTGCACCGGCTCTCCGCGTTCACCGGGCAGGAGTCGTACGCGCTGCTGCGCTCCGTGCTCGGCGCCGAACGCGTCGAGGCGGAACCGGAGGCCGCGCACCGGCTCGCCGCGCTGTGCGGCCACTTCCCGTTCGCGCTGCGCATCCTGACGGCCCGGCTGCTGACCCGGCCCGCACTGGGCCTCGGCGACGCGGTCGGCTGGCTGGCCGAGGACCCCCTCGCCCGGCTCGCCCTCACCGACTGCCCGGGGCTCTCCGTGACCGGCCTCCTCGACGGCGCGCTGAACCGGCTCGATCCACGGCTCTCCGAGGCGTTCTCGCACCTCTCGGCGGTGCCCGGGGACGCCTTCGCCGCCCGGGACGTCCCGGCCGTCACCGAGGCGGCGCTGGAACGGCTGGCCGACGCCGGACTGCTGGAGGACGGCCCGCCGGGCCCGTACCGCATCCATGAACTGCTCCGTGTCTACGTACGAAGAACCGACCAGGAACGCATCCGCCGCACAGAGAAGGTGTGACCCCATGGCCGAGAGTGCCGAGACTGCCGCAACCGCTGCGACCGGGACGTTCGACGCGCTCGCCGCGACCCGGCCCCGCGTCCGCCGGGACGTGCTGTTCACCGAGACGCCCGGCGGCGTGCTCTTCCACAACGCCGACGGCGGATTCCACCTGGCCGGCCGCACCGCCTACCGCTTCGCCTCCCTCGTCGTCCCGCACCTGACCGGCCACCACCGGCTCGACGAACTGTGCGCGGGCTTCGGACCGGGCCAGCGGGCGATGGCGGCGGAGCTGGTCAGGACGCTGTACGAGCGGGAGTTCGCCCGCGACGTGCCCGAGGCCGAGGCCGGGGCCGGGGCCGCGGACGGACCGGTCCCGGACGAGGTGGCGGAACGGTTCGCGGCCCAGATCGCCTACCTCGACCACTACGCCGACGGGGCGCCGGAGCGCTTCGCCCGCTTCCGCGCCACCCGGGTCGCCGTGCTCGGCGACGACGCGGTCGCCCGGTGGTGCGCGCTGAGCCTGCTGCGCAACGGGTGCGTACGGATCGGCACGACCGCGCACTTCGCCGAGGTCACGGACGAGGCGGAGCGGACGGCGYCCCGGGTGGACACCGTCGGGGCCGGSGCGGGGGCCGGCTGGGCGGACCTGGAGGACTACGACGTCGTCGTGGTGACCGGCGCCGGTTCCGGGGCCCGCACCCACCGGCTGCTGGCCGCCGGGGTCCCCGGGGGCCGGACCCTGATCCCCGCCTGGCTGTTCGGCGAGCGGCTGCTGGTCGGCCCGCTCTCCACCGCCTCCTCCACCGGCTGCTGGTCCTGTGCCGTGCTGCGGCTGGGCGGCAACGTGTCCGCCGGGCAGGCCGCCGAACTCTGGAGCGGGGCGGCGGGCGCCGCACCGGTGGCCGGGGACGAGGTGTCCGGCCCGGTCGCCGCGATGGTCGGCAACCTCCTCGGCTACGAGATCTTCCGCCTCACCACGGGGGCGCTGCCCGCCGAGACGGCCGGCCGGGTCCTCGTCCAGGACCTGGCCTCGCTCGACGTCGTGTCCGAGCCGGTCCAGCCGCACCCCCGCTGCCTGCGCTGCACCGCCCCGGACCCGGTCCCGGCGGTGCCGGAGCTGCCGGACGGCCTGGCGCTCCCGGTCACCCCGACCGTGGACACCGCCCGCGACGCGGAGGCCGTGGTCGAGGAGCTGAACCGGATCGGCGCCGCGCTGGTGCGCCCGTACACCGGGGTCTTCAACCGCTACGACGACGAGGGGCTGACCCAGACCCCGCTGAAGATCAGCCGGGTGGAGGTGGCGCTCGGCGCCGGGACGCGACGCCGGATCGCCGCCTTCGACGTGCACCACCTGGCGGGCGCGCGGACGCGGGCGCTGTACGCGGCGGCCGCCGCGTACGTGGAGCACGTGGTGCCGCTCGGCACGGACGGGGGCGCGGCGGCGGACCGGGAGCTCGGCCCGGACGCGCTGACCACCGGCGGCGGGAGTGGTGTCCTGCCGGAGGCATGGACGGTCGCGACCTCGCTGACCGGCAAGGACCCGGTGCGGGTGCCGGCCGCGGCCGTGCGGAGCTTCGGGGCGCACAACCGGGGCCGGGCCCACCTCGCGACGTCGGCGGGTTCGGGCGCGGGTGCGGACGCGCGGGAGGCGGCGGGCGTCGGCCTGATGTCGGCGCTGGCGCACGACGCGCTGCTGCGGGCGGTCCGGGGCACGACGGCGGTGGCCCCGGTGGCCGCCGACGACGACCCGGAGCTGGTGTTCCTGCTGAAGTCCGCGGCCAACCTGGACCTCGCCGTCGAGCTGCTGGACCTGGGGGAGGGGGCGCGCACCTCGGCCCAGGTGGTGCTGGCCCGGGAGACCGGGGGAGAGGGGCGCTGGGCGGTCGGCGCCGGGCTGTCCCGGCGGTCGGCGGCCTGCGCCGCGCTGCGGGACCTGCTCGGCCCGGTGCAGCTGGCGGCCGAGGACCCGGACGCGGACGTCGACCCGGGCGACCCGCTGGTGCGCGACCTGGCCGCCGCGAGCATCGCGGTGACCGGCGCGGAGGTCCCGGCGGACGGGACGGCGACCACGTTCGCCGCCGTCCTCGACCGGCTCCGGGACGCCGGGCGCGACGCGCTGTACGTGCCCACCACCCCGGCCGACCTCGCCGCGGGCGGCATCAGCACCGCCCGGGTGCTGCTCACGACGGACGGCGAGGACGGCTCCGATGCCCGCTGAGTCCCCGGTCCGCGAACACCGCGGAGAGCACCGCGGGGAGCGTCGCGGACCGGCGGGGCCCGGTGCGCGGACGGCGACCGGTGCGCCGTCGGTACCGGACGCGCCCTCGGCCGCGTCCGCGCGCACCCTCGCGGCGCTGCTCCGGGACGCGCTGGCCCACCACGGCACCCCGCCCCCGCTGGACGTCGCCCCGCTCGGCGTGCGCGACGCCTTCGCACCCGGTGCGGCCGACGTGACCGACGTGACCGGTGTGGCTGGCGGGGCCGACATGACTGGTGCGACCAGTACGGCCGATATGGCCGGTGCGACCAGTACGGCCGACGTGACCGGTGCGACCGGCGGGGCCGACCCGGCCGGCGCCGGGGCCGCCGTGCCCGCCGAACTCCCCGTATCCGTCCGGTTCTACGGGCGGCACGTCGTCCTCGGCCCCTTCGCGCCCTCCGCCTCCCCCGGAGGCCCCGCCCGGCCCGTCTGCCCGCACTGTCTGGAACGGCGCTGGCAGGCCGCCCGCTCCGTCGCGCTGCGCGAGGCGCTGGAGCTCGGCTCGGGCACCCGGGCGGCCGGGGAGTCCCCCCACCTCACCCCGTTCGCCGCGCACGCCCTCGCGGGGGTCCTCGCGGCCCGGCTCGACGGCGCGGGACCGGACACCGGCGCCCTGCCCGCCGTGCACCTGGTGGACCTGGAGACCCTGCTGGTGCGCCACTACCCGCTGGTCCCCGACCCGGAGTGCCCGCGCTGCGGGGTGACGGAACCGGACACCGCCGAGGCCGCCGAACTCATCCTGCGCCCCGCGCCCAAGCGCCGCCCCGGCGGCTTCCGGGTCCGGGACATCGAGGAGTACGAGCTGCCCGTCGAGCCGTACGCCAACCCGGTGTGCGGCTCGCTCGGCCCGTCCGTCGTCCAGGACGTCTCCTCCACCTCCACCTCCGCCACCATCGGCTGCTTCTCCATGCGGTCGGGGGAGTACCTGCGCGAGACCTTCTGGGGCGGCCACGCCGACACCTTCGCCGAGAGCATGCGCATCGGCGTCCTGGAGGGACTGGAGCGGTACGCGGGCATGCGCGCCCGGTCCCGCAAGGCCCGGACCAGGGACTCCCTGAACGCGCTGCGCGCCCGGGGCGAGCACGCGCTCGACCCGCGGGTGTGCGGGCTGTACTCGGACGGGTTCCACCGCGCCAACCCCCGCGTCACCCCGTTCTCCCCGGACCGGGCGATCCCCTGGGTGCACGGCTGGTCCCTGCGCGACGGGCACGCCGTCCTGGTGCCGGAGGTCCTCACGTACTACCACGCGCCCGGCCTGGAGAACCGCTTCGTCCAGGAGAGCTCCAACGGCTGCGCCTCCGGGGGCTGCCTGGAGGAGGCCGTCTACTTCGGGCTGATGGAGCTCGTCGAGCGCGACGCGTTCCTGCTCGCCTGGTACGGGCGGGCCGCCCTGCCGGAGATCGACCCGCGCACCAGCCGCCGCCCGGCCACCCGGCACATGGTCGACCGGCTGGAGATGTACGGCTACGAGGCCCGCTTCTTCGACACCCGGATCTCCTTCCCGGTCCCGGTCGTCACGGGGGTCGCCGTGCGCCGGGACGGCGGCCTCGGCCTGATGTGCTTCGGCGCGGGCGCCGGACTCGACCCGGAGGCCGCCCTGGCCGGGGCGCTGTGCGAGATCGCCACCGACGCGGTGAACCTGCGCCGCCGCACCGAGGACGACCTGGCCCGGCTGTCCGCCATGGCCGAGGACTTCCACCGCGTCGAGGCGCTGCACGACCACCCGCTGGCGTACGGCATCCCCGCGATGGGCCGCCACGCGAGCTTCCTGCTCGGCGAACCGGGGGCGCCGCGCCCGCCCCTGCGCTCCTTCGACGAGCTGTACGGGGACGGCTCGGTGCCGCCCGTCTCCGACGACCTGCGCGAGGACCTGACCCGGTGCGTGGACGCCGTCACCGCCGCCGGGTTCGACGTGATCGTCGTCGACCAGACCATGCCGGAACAGCGCGGACTGGGCCTGACCACGGTCGGCGTCATCGTGCCCGGACTGCTGCCGATCGACTTCGGCTGGACCCGGCAGCGCGCGCTCGGCATGGACCGGCTGCGCACCGCCCTGCGCGAGGCCGGACTGCGCGGGCACGACCTCGCCGACGCCGACCTCAACCCCGCCCCGCACCCCTTCCCGTGACCGACGACCGACGACCGATGGCCGACGACCTCGCCGACGCCGGCCTCGCCCCCGCCCCGCACCCCTTCCCGTGACCGAGGAGCCCGCCATGGGGTACGCCCATGAATACGCCGCCGCGATCCTCCACCGCGGCCGGGTCCCGATGGACCCCGCCGACTTCGTGCCGAACTGGCAGGACGGCCCGCGCAAGGCCAAGTTCTACCCCGGCGTCGACAGCCTCCCGCTGCCCGACTGCGCCTACCCGGCCGACGCCTCGCTCGACCGGGGCCTGGAGCAACAGGCGGGCGGGCGGGGAGAGTTCGACCTCGCGCTGCTGTCCGGGATGCTCCGCGACTCCTACGGGCTGACCGGCCGCCGCCTGGGCGTCCAGGCCAACACCGACCTCAGTGCCCTGCCGCACTACCCGCTCGCCAACTGGTCCCGGGGCTCCGCGTCCGGCGGCGGCCTCTACCCGGTCGGCGTCTACTGGGTCTCCGGGCCGAGCGGCCCCGTACCGCCCGGGGTGCACTACTACTCCACCCGGCACCACGCCATGCAGCGGCTGCTGACCGGCGACGTGTCGGGCGACGTGCGCGAGGCGCTCGGGGACGGTGCGCCGGGCCCGGACACCGACCAGTACCTGGTCCTCGGCATCAAGTACTGGCAGAACGCCTTCAAGTACAACAACTTCTCCTTCCACGCCGTGTCCATGGACCTCGGCGCCTGCGTGCAGACCTGGCGGATGTGGGCCGGTGCCCGCGGACTGTCCGTCGAACCCGCGCTCTGGTTCGACGAGGAACGGCTCGGCCGGCTCCTCGGCGTGGACACGCAGGAGGAGGGTGTCTTCGCCGTCGTCCCGCTGAGGTGGGCCGGGGCCGCCCCCCGCCCCGCGTCCGCCGTCCCGGTCTCCGTGCGTCACCGGGACCGCGAACGCTCGCGCACCGTCCTCGCCTTCGACGCGCTGCGCCGGATGCAGGCCGTCACCGCCGCCGGGGCCACCGACCGCCCCGACCCGGCGGAGCTCGCCCCGGCCGCCGCGCACCCCGCCGACCCGGCCCGTGCCGAGGTGGCGCTGCCGCCCGCCCCGCCGCTCGACACCGACGTGCGCACCGCGCTGCGCGCCCGCCGCAGCAGCTTCGGCCGCTTCGACGCCCAACAGCCGATCAATGCCGGGCAGTTGGCGGCCTGCCTGGCCGCCTCCACGGCCGGTGCGCGGCTCGGCGGGGACACCGGGGGGCAGCGGCTGGCCAAGCTCTACGCGTTCGTCGGCCACGTCGAGGGGATCGAGCCCGGCGCGTACGAGTACGACCCCGACGCGCACACCCTGCGGCTGGTGAAGGCGGGCCGGCCGGGCGAGTTCCTGCAGAAGAACTACTTCCTGTCGAACTACAACCTGGAGCAGGCGGCCGCGGTCCTGGTGCCCACCGTCCGCACCGACGCCGTCCTCGACGCCGTCGGGGACCGCGGCTACCGCCTGGTCAACGCCACCGTCGGGGCGATCGCCCAGAGCGCCTACACCGCCGCGTCCGCCGTGGGCACCGGCTGCGGCGTGGCGCTCGGCTTCGACAACATCTCGTACATCGAGGAACTCTCGCTCGCCGGGACGGGCGAGGCACCGCTGCTGATCATGATGATCGGCAACGAGCGGCCCGCCCCGGCCGACTTCCGGTACGAGATCGCCTGAGGGCCTGCCACCCGACAGGCCCCGGGCGGCAGCCCGACGACCCGCGACCGGAACGAGAAGGGGAGACCCCGCATGACGCCGGACCACCCACCCACCGCCACCACCACCCGCTCCCGCTTCATGCTGCGGGTCGCCGGGCTGCCGGTCGAGAGCGTGCGGGCACTGCGCTGCCCGGACAGCCGCCGCTGGGCCGACGAGGTGCTGCACGCCGCCGAGCGGTCGCGGGCCGACGGCGAACGGCTCGGCGACCTCATCCACGGCCTCGTCGGCGGCACCGAGGACGAGGCGCTGCGCCGCACGCTCCTGGGGCTGCGCCGGGACGTCTTCAACAACCGGCTGCCGTCGCCCGCCGCCGCCGACCGGTCCCTCGCCCTGGTGCGCGGGCTCGACGAGGAGACCGGCGCGGCGCTCGCGCACTGGCTGACCGACCGGCGCCGGCTGGAGGAGCACCGGGCGGCGGGCGAGGCCCTGCTCGCCGAGGAGACCCGGCGCGCCCGCGCCGCGCTGCGCGCGCTGGCGGCCGAGGAGCGGCTGCGCAAGGGACTGCTGCTGGCGTCCCCGGTCCTGGACGCCCAGCTCGACGCGTACGCGGGAAGCACCGCCGACACGCCCCCGGACAAGAAGCGGCGCAAGATCGAGCGCTCGCTGCTCTCGTACCTCTACCGCACCGCGTGCAAGACCAGCCCGTTCTCCACGTTCACCGGCATCGTCCCCGGCACTTTCGCCGAAGGGGCCGGAGGCGACGGGGACGGCGGGCTCGGGGTCCGGGTCGAGGACGACTGGGCGGGGCTGCTGCGGCTCAACGTCGCCGCCGTCGGCCGCCTCGCGGAGGCGGTGATCGCCGACCCGGTCCGCCGCGCCGACCTGCCGGTCGCCCCGGCCTCCGGCTGGAACCGCGACGACGACCGGGTCCGCTACGTGCGCCGCTGGGTCACCCAGGGCGACGAGGACACCGCCGTCACCTTCGACGCCGTGAAGGACCGGCTGTTCTTCCTGCGCCGCAGCGGCACCCTGGAACGCCTCCTCGGCCTGTTCGAGGAGCGCGGCACCCTGCGCTACGGGGAGCTGGCCGGCTGGCTCGCCGAGGACCAGGGCGCGGACGAGGAGGAGTGCGCCCACTACCTGCGGGCCCTCCTCGACCTCGGCATGGTCCAGGTCCCCTGCCTGCGCACCGAGGTCCACGACACCGACCCGCTGCGCGCCTTCCAGACCTCGCTGCGCGGCCTGGACCGGCCCTGGGCGGACCGGCTGGCCGACCGGCTGGAGGCCCCGGCGTCCTGCGTCGAACGGTTCGCCGCCGCGACCCCGGACGAACGGCGCTCGCTGATGGCCGAGCTGCGCACCGCGCTGCGCGCCGTCCAGGAGGAGGAACTCGGCACGGACCGGGCGCGGATACCGCAGACCCTGCTGTACGAGGACGTGGCGGCCGGGCGGCGCACCGAGCTGTCCGCCCCGGCCTGGGAGCGGCTGGCGGCCGGTCCGCTCGGCGCGGTGGAACGCGTACTGCCCGCCTTCGACCTGACGCTGCCGCAACGCGTCACGTTCAAGGGGTTCTTCCTCGCCCGGTACGGGCAGGGCGGGCGCTGCGACGACCTGCTGAAGCTGGTCCACGACTTCCACGAGGACTTCTTCGACCAGTACATGTCGTTCACCGCCAAGCGCACCGCGTTCGACGCGGACGGCAACTACGTACCGGAGGAGAACTGGCTCTCCCTGCCGCAGCTCAAGGCCCTCGACACGGCCCGGCAGACCTTCGTGGACCGGATGCGGGCGCTGTGGTCCGACTGGGAGAGGGCCGGCGGGGACACGGCGGGCGGGGGCAGCGACGAGATCCGGGTCGACGCCGAGGTGCTCGACGAGGTGGCCGCCGAACTGGCCTCGCTGGAGACGGAGTTCACCCCGCTCGCGCACCACGTGCAGATCGTGGACCGGCCCGCCGACCCGCTGGTCGTCCTCAACCGCTCCTACGGCGGCGTCTCCTTCCCGTTCAGCCGGTTCACGCACCTCTTCGACGGCCTGGACGGGCGGCTGCTCGCCGACACCGCCCGGCTGGTGCCCGAGGGCGCCGTCCTCGCCGAGGTCACCGGCGGGCCCGTCACCAGCAACCTCAACCTGCACGGCCGGCTCACCGAGTACGAGATCGTCTGCCCCGGCGAACGCGGCACCCTGCCCGAGGACAACCGCATCCACCTGGACGACCTCCACCTCGTCCACGACCGGGACGCCGACCGGCTCGTGCTGCGCTCCACCCGGCTGGGCAAGGAGGTGGTGCCGGTCTACCTGGGCTACCTCGTCCCGCTCGCCCTGCCCGAACTGCCCCGCACCCTGCTGCTGCTCTCGCCGACCTCCATGTCCCCGCTCAACGTGTGGGGCGGGGTGCCCGAGGGCGCGGCGGAGGGCGGGGTCACCCGCAGGCCGCGGGTGCGGCACGGCAGCGTGGTCCTCGCCCGGCGCAGCTGGAGCGCGCCCGCCACCGTGCTGCCGCTGCGCGGGCCCGGGACCGGGGACGACGCGTGGTTCCTGGGCTGGCACGCCTTCCGCCGCGCCCACCGCCTGCCGGACCGGGTCTTCGCCACCGTCTCCGACAGCGGCGCGCGCGGGGCGACCGGGGCCAAGCCGGGCTACGTCGACTTCGACAGCCCGCTCTCCCTGGCCGCGTTCGAGGCGCTGATCAGGACCGCGGAGGCCCGGGTCGTGTTCCGGGAGATGCTGCCCGACGAGGACGGACTGCACGCCGTCTCCGGCCGGGGCCGCCACGTCGCCGAACTCGCGGTGGAGACCGTCCCCGCCCGAAGGAGAGAGCAGTCATGACCTCAGCCCCCCTCGCCCCGGACACCGGGCGGACCGACCTGGCGGGAGCCTGGCAGGCCACCCACGTCTTCTACGCCGCCAACCCCCGGCCGATGCTCACCCACTGCATCCGCCCCCTGGTCGCGGAACTGGAGGCGGACGGCCTGCTCGCGGGCTACTTCTTCATCAACTACTGGCTGGAGGGCCCCCACGTCCGGCTGCGGATCAAGCCGTCCTCGCCCGGGGCCGAGGCGGAGGTCCGGCGCCGCACCGAGGCCGCCCTCGACACGTTCCTGGCCGAACGGCCCGCGCTGTACGAGGTCGACTCCGGGTTCCTCAACGACTTCTACAACACCCTGTTCGACATCGAGTTCCCCGGCGCCGAACGCGGCCACTACACCGACGACCAGGGCCGGATGCGGCTGCGCCCCAACAACTCGCGCAGCGCGGAACCGTACGAGCCGGAGTACGGCAAGTACGGCGGCCCGGCCGGGATCGAGCTCGCCGAATGGCACTTCCGGCACTCCAGCGACCTCGTCATCGACGCCTTCCGGACGAAGAACCTGCACCTGCGGACCGTGCTGCTCGGCACCTCCGCCCAGCTGATGATGGTGATGGCCGCGGCCTTCCTGCCGGACCGGGAGGAACTCGCGGACTACCTCGACAGCTACTACGAGTTCTGGCACCGGGCCTTTCCCGGCACCGGCTTCATCGGCAGCGACGAGTACGACCGCAACTACGCCTCGATGGCCCCCGGTCTGGCCGCCCGCTTCACCCGGATCAGGGCCGCCGTGGCGGGCGAGGAGGGCGCGGCCCGGCTGCCCGGCTTCCTCGCCGGCTGGGCCGGACACTGCGTCGAACTGCGCGAACGGGCCGTCGCGCTGGCCCTGAAGGGCGAGCTGACGTTCCGCTCCTGGGACGGCGAGCGCGACGAGACGGTCACCGACCCGGCGGCCGCCCTGCCGCTGCTGCTCTCCCCGTACATGCACATGACCAACAACCGGCTGCACGTGACGATCCGGGACGAGGCGTACCTCTCGCACGTGCTCGGCCGGGCCCTGCGGGAGCAGGCGTGAGCGCCGTCCCCGACGCCGCCGCCGACGCCCTGGCCGAGTACCGGCCCGAGCTGCGGCCCCACGTCCTGCTCAGCGAGGCGCTGCTGCAGGGCGCCGCGACGGTGCACCTGATCAAGGACACCGACAGCGGCGGCTCCTTCAGGGTCGGCCCCAAGGAACACTTCCTCATCGCCCGGATGGACGGGGAACGCAGCCTGCGGGAGATCGGCGAGGAGTACGCGCGGGAGTACGGGCGCAGGCTGGACGGCGCCCGCTGGCAGCAGATCCTGCGGATGCTCGGCTCCCGCGGCCTGCTGGCCGGAGCCCCGGCCGCGGCACCCGCCGCCCCGCGGCCCGAGCCCGCCGAGCCGCCCCGCCGCGGGCTGCTGCGCGGCAGCGTCCGGCTGGTCGCCGACGCGGACGCCACCACCGCCCGGCTGCACCGGGCGGTCGGCTTCCTGCTGGCCCCCGGCTCGCTGGTGCCCCTGCTGGCCCTGGTGGTCGCCATGGAGGCGGTCGTCGTCCTGAACGCCGGTCAACTCCTGGTGGACGCCTGGGAGTCGTTCACCAATCCGGTGCTGCTGGTCGGCATCGCCACCCTGCTCTGGTTCAGCACCGCCCTGCACGAACTCGCCCACGGCGTCGTCGCCCGGCACCACGGCGGCACGGTGGCCGAAATCGGACTGCGCTGGCGGCTGCCCGTGATCATCATGTACTGCACCGTCGACAACTACCTCTACCTGGGCTCCCGTCGGCAACGCGTCGACACGGCGCTGGCGGGCGCCGTGATGAACCTGCTGTTCCTGCTCCCGTTCTGCGCCCTGTGGCTGTTCGCACCACTGGACGCGGCCACGCACGACGCGCTCGGCGCACTGCTGCTCCTGGGCAGCGTGCAGGCGTTCGCGATGCTGATCCCCCTCCCGCCGCTGGACGGCTACCGGATCGTGAGCCAGCTGTGCGGGGCCACCGACCTGGCCGCCTCGACCGGCGCGTACCTGCGCCTGGCCGTCCGGCGCGACCCGGCGGCGGCCGCGTACCCGCGCCGCGCCCGGACCGTCTACCTCGCCTACGGGCTGGGCTCGGTGCTCGTGCTCGTACTGATCATCGGCACGGTCGTGGCCGCTGCCCGCCACCTGCTGACCGTGTGACCACCCACCGCAAGGAGAAGCCATGACCCCCACCGCCCCGTCCACGTCCCCGGACAGCGGGACCGGCCCGGACGGCGGGCCCCCGCCGCCGGCCGCCGTCGTCCTGGCGGACGTCCACAAGCGGTACGGCGACAAGCACGCCGTGAACGGGGTGTCCCTCACCGTGCCGCGCGGCGAGTTCTTCGGACTGCTCGGCCCCAACGGGGCGGGCAAGACCACCCTCGTCGAGATCATGGAGGGACAGCGCAGGGCCGACTCCGGGACCGTGACCGTCCTCGGTTCGAGCCCCTGGCCGCGCAACCCGGAACTGCTGCCCCGGCTCGGCGTGCAGACCCAGACCTCGGCGTTCTTCGTCCGCCTCACCGCCCGCGAGCACCTGCGCACCATGGCCGCCCTCTACCGGACGGACCGGGCGGCGGCCGAACGCGCGCTGGAGTCCGTCGGCCTCACGGAGCAGGGCGACACCCGGGTCGACGACCTCTCCGGCGGCCAGCGCCAGCGGCTCGCCATCGCCTCCGCGCTGGTCCACGAACCCGAACTGATCTTCCTGGACGAGCCGACCGCGGCCCTCGACCCGCAGGCCCGCCGGGCCCTGTGGCAGGTGCTGCGCGACCTCAAGGGCGCGGGCCGCACCATCATCTACACCACCCACCACCTCGACGAGGCCGAGGCGCTCTGCGACCGGGTCGCCATCATGGTCGAGGGCTCCGTCGCCGCCCTCGACAGCCCCGCCCGCCTGATCGCCGCGGCCGGCCCCACCACCCGGCTGGTGGTCCCCGCGGGCCACTTGACCCTCGCCCGCGCCCAGGAGATCGAGGGCGTGGACTGCGTCACCGAGGAACCGGACGCGCTCGTCCTGGAGACCCTCGAATCGGGCAAGGTGCTGGCCGCCCTCGACGCCCTGGGCGGACTCCAGGGCGTGCAGACGCGCACCGCCAGCCTCGAAGACGTGTACCTGACGCTCACCGGCACCCCGCAGCCGTGAGAACCCGTCGGCCC
>NZ_RDBO01000045.1:0-14893 GCF_008120935.1 Streptomyces sp. sk2.1 | reverse complement strand
CGGGGGAACGGTGACGGCGGGGGCGGGGGAGGCCCGCGGCCGTCCTCGCCCCGGCCGCGCCCGGCGATCAGATCCAGCCGCGTTCCCGGGCCAGCAGGGCCGCCTGGGCCCGGCTCGCCGCGCCGAGCTTCTGCACCAGGTCGGCGACGTAGCGCCGGTAGGTCCGCACCGACAGGCCCAGCTCCCGGGCGCCCGCCTCGTCCTTGCCCACGGTGCACATGGACACCAGCACCCGGCGCTCCGTGTCCGACAGGCAGTCGTCGTCCGCCCCGGCCTCCTCGGCGTCCGCCTTCGACAGGTCCTCGGCCTGGTCCCAGATCTTCTCGAAGAGGGCGATGATGTTGGAGACCAGCCCGCTGCGGTGGGCGAGCAGCGCGCCGCGCGAGGTGTCGTGCGGGTCCAGCGGGACCAGCGCCGCCCTGCGGTCGTACACCAGCAGCCGCTCGGCGGTGTGCGCCGTCACCCGGATCGCGGCCCCGTGCTCGACGAGCTCGCGCAGATAAGCGGCGGTTGCCGCATCCTGCAACGCGGCCCGGGCGACGACGTTCCGGATGCGCACACCGCGCCGCAGACACCGCAGATCCAGTGGGCGGGAGCGGGCGATGTTCTCCGGCGACAGCTTCGTGTACGGCTCCACGGAGAGGATCTCGTCCCGGGCGAAGAAGGCGAGATCGTCGATCCGGTCGCGGATCCGTTCGAGCCCCTCCAGCTGCTCGATGCCCGGCGGGGAGGACCTGCGGGCCCCCTGCTCCGCGCGTAGACCGTCGACGACGTGCCGGGAACAGGTGACGCGCTGGAGCTCCTGGTGCAGGGCGTGCAGCCGCAGGTCGGTCAGCCGGGTCAGCGCGACTTCCGGATCCGTCGGGAAAATGCGCTGGTCAGGGCCTTCCGGATGGATCAGCCCGAGGTCCTGGAGCCGCTCGACGCACGCGCGGGCCACCTCGGGGGCGGTGTGCAGGAGGAGATGCAGGTCGTCGTCGGCGACGGTGCCGGGGTTGCGCAGGAAATGCCGGTAGAGCTCCTCCTCGGCCTCCGAGACCCCGAACACGGACATCTCGTTGTCGCCCACGTGTGCCCCCGCTGACTGATCCGTGCATGGCCGTACACCCTCGGGGATTGCCCGCGGGTGCTGGTCGACGGCTGCTCTGCTCACCGGCTGTGGAATCTTCGGCCAAAGCGTAGACGCTGGGGCCGCTCCTGTGAGGATCCCGGACGCAACTGTGTGGGATGTGGAGATGAACGGTGTGTCGCCCACGACGAGCGGGCCCGGACGCGCGCCGGACGGTAATCGGGGCCTCGCGCGCGGGGGAGCGGCCCCGGCCGACGGCACCCCGCCGTCCCGCCGGGTTCACCGTCCCGCCGCATCCGCATCCGCATCCGGGTCCGGGTCCCGCGCCCCGCCGACACCGGCCGCCCGCCCTCCCCGACGGATGCCGGTCGGCGGTCCTTCCCGCCCGGCGGACACCGGCCGGCGGCCCTTCGCCCCGGCCGATTGCGCACGCGGCTGTCACACCGGCGTCGTACGCTGGATTCCCCCCGGCCCGTGAGACGTGTCGGGTCCTTCGCGTTGCCCCCTCGCGCGGTTCTGGCAGCAGCCGGCTGCCGGGACCCGCCCTCGTTCCCGGACGGAAGCCCTTCATGAGTCTGCACGGTCTGCTGGATGTCGTCGTACGTGACCCGGCACTCTCCGAAGCGGTGAAGGCCGCCGACGGCGGCCACCGGATGCACGTGGACCTCGTCGGCCCGCCCGCCGCCCGCCCCTTCGCCGTCGCCGCGCTGGCCCGCGAGACCGGGCGCACCGTGCTCGCCGTCACCGCGACCGGCCGGGAGGCCGAGGACCTGGCCGCCGCGCTGCGCACCCTGCTGCCGCCGGACACGATCGCGGAGTTCCCGTCCTGGGAGACCCTGCCGCACGAGCGGCTCTCGCCCCGCTCGGACACCGTGGGCCGCCGCCTCGCCGTGCTGCGGCGCCTGGCGCACCCCAGGGAGGACGACCCGGAGACGGGGCCGGTCTCCGTCGTCGTCGCCCCCGTCCGCTCCGTGCTCCAGCCGCAGGTCAAGGGGCTCGGCGACCTGGAGCCCGTGTCGCTGCGCATCGGGCAGGCCGCGGACCTCGGCAGGACGGTCGAGGCACTCGCGGCCGCGGCGTACGCCCGGGTCGAACTGGTCGAGAAGCGCGGAGAGTTCGCCGTGCGCGGCGGCATCCTGGACGTCTTCCCGCCGACCGAGGAGCACCCCCTTCGGGTGGAGTTCTGGGGTGACGACGTCGAGGAGATCCGCTACTTCAAGATCGCCGACCAGCGGTCGCTGGAGATCGCCGAACACGGGCTGTGGGCCCCGCCCTGCCGCGAGCTGCTGCTCACCGACGAGGTGCGCGAGCGGGCCGCCGCGCTCGCCGAGGCCCACCCCGAACTGGGCGAACTCCTCAACAAGATCGCCGAGGGGATCGCGGTGGAGGGCATGGAGTCCCTCGCCCCGGTCCTCGTCGACGACATGGAGCTGCTGCTCGACGTGCTGCCGAAGGGCTCGATGGCGCTGGTCTGCGACCCGGAACGGGTCCGCACCCGGGCGGCCGACCTGGTCGCCACCAGCCAGGAGTTCCTCCAGGCGTCCTGGGCCGCCACCGCGGGCGGGGGCCAGGCCCCGATCGACGTCGGCGCGGCCTCCCTGTGGGGCATCGCGGACGTCCGGGACCGGGCCCGCGAGCTGGGGATGATGTGGTGGTCGGTCTCCCCGTTCGCCGCCGACGCCGCCGACGAGGAGGACGACACGCTCACGTTCGGCATGCACGCCCCGGAGGCGTACCGCGGCGACACCGCCCGCGCGTTCGCCGACACCAAGGGCTGGATCGCCGACGGCTGGCGCACGGTGTACGTCACCGAGGGCCAGGGCCTGGCCTCCCGCACCGTCGAGGTGCTGGGCGGCGAGGGCATCGCCGCCCGCCTCGACCCGGACCTGGCGGAGGTCTCCCCGTCCGTCGTCCACGTCTCCTGCGGCGCGATCGACCACGGCTTCGTCGACCCGGCGCTGAGGCTCGCCGTCCTGACCGAGACGGACCTCACCGGGCAGCGCACCGCCACCAAGGACCTGGGCCGGATGCCGGCCCGCCGCCGCAAGACGATCGACCCGCTGACGCTGGAGACCGGCGACTACATCGTCCACGAACAGCACGGCGTGGGCCGCTACATCGAGATGGTGCAGCGCACCGTGCAGGGCGCCACCCGCGAGTACCTCCTCGTCGAGTACGCCCCCGCCAAGCGCGGCCAGCCCGGCGACCGCCTGTACATCCCGACCGACCAGCTGGAACAGGTCACCAAGTACGTCGGCGGCGAGGCGCCCACCCTGCACCGGCTCGGCGGCGCCGACTGGACCAAGACCAAGGCGCGCGCCAAGAAGGCCGTCAAGGAGATCGCCGCCGACCTGATCAAGCTGTACTCGGCCCGGATGGCGGCCCCCGGCCACACCTTCGGCCCCGACACCCCCTGGCAGCGCGAACTGGAGGACGCCTTCCCGTACGCGGAGACGCCCGACCAGCTCTCCACCATCGCCGAGGTCAAGGAGGACATGGAGAAGTCCGTCCCGATGGACCGGCTGATCTGCGGCGACGTCGGCTACGGCAAGACGGAGATCGCGGTCCGGGCGGCGTTCAAGGCGGTCCAGGACGGCAAGCAGGTCGCCGTCCTCGTCCCCACCACCCTCCTGGTCCAGCAGCACTACGGCACGTTCACCGAGCGCTACTCCCAGTTCCCGGTCAACGTACGGGCGCTGAGCCGCTTCCAGTCCGAGGCCGAGTCCAAGGCGACCCTCGAAGGGCTCCGCGAGGGCTCCGTCGACCTGGTCATCGGAACCCACCGCCTCTTCTCCTCCGAGACCGGGTTCAAGGACCTGGGTCTGGTCATCGTCGACGAGGAGCAGCGCTTCGGCGTCGAGCACAAGGAGCAGCTGAAGAAGCTCCGGGCCAACGTGGACGTCCTCACCATGTCCGCGACGCCCATCCCCCGTACGCTCGAAATGGCCGTGACCGGCATCCGCGAGATGTCGACGATCACCACCCCGCCCGAGGAGCGCCACCCGGTCCTCACCTTCGTCGGCCCGTACGAGGAGAAGCAGATCGGCGCGGCCATCCGCCGCGAACTGCTCCGCGAGGGCCAGGCGTTCTACATCCACAACCGCGTCGAGTCGATCGACCGCGCCGCCGCCCGGCTTCGCGAGATCGTCCCGGAGGCCCGGATCGCGACGGCCCACGGCCAGATGTCCGAACAGGCCCTGGAACAGGTGGTGGTGGACTTCTGGGAGAAGAAGTTCGACGTCCTGGTCTCCACGACGATCGTCGAGTCCGGCATCGACATCTCCAACGCCAACACCCTGATCGTGGAGCGCGGCGACAACTTCGGCCTCTCCCAGCTCCACCAGCTGCGCGGCCGCGTCGGCCGGGGCCGCGAGCGCGGCTACGCGTACTTCCTCTACCCGCCGGAGAAGCCGCTCACCGAGACCGCCCACGAACGCCTGGCCACGATCGCCCAGCACACCGAGATGGGCGCGGGCATGTACGTGGCGATGAAGGACCTGGAGATCCGCGGCGCCGGAAACCTCCTGGGCGGCGAGCAGTCCGGCCACATCGCGGGCGTCGGCTTCGACCTGTACGTCCGCATGGTGGGCGAGGCGGTCGCCGACTACCGGGCCTCCCTCGAAGGCGGTGTGGAGGAGGAGCCGCCGCTGGAGGTCAAGATCGAGCTGCCGGTCGACGCCCACGTTCCGCACGACTACGCCCCCGGCGAGCGGCTGCGCCTCCAGGCGTACCGCGCCATCGCCTCCGCCAACACGGAGGACGACATCCGGGCCGTGCGGGAGGAGCTGACCGACCGCTACGGCAAGCTCCCCGAGCCGGTCGAGAACCTCCTGCTGGTCGCCGGGCTGCGGATGCTGGCCCGCGCCTGCGGGGTCGGCGAGATCGTGCTCCAGGGCCCGAACATCCGCTTCGCCCCGGTCGAGCTGCGCGAGTCGCAGGAGCTGCGCCTCAAGCGCCTCCACCCCAAGACGGTCATCAAACCGGCCACCCACCAGATCCTCGTGCCCCGCCCCACCACGGGCCGGATCGGCGGGAAGCCGGTGGTGGGCCGCGAACTGCTGGCGTGGACGGGCGAGTTCCTCACGACGATCCTGGGCTCCTGACCCCTGCGCCCGGTCCCGGTGCCCGTCGCACGCGCGCCGGGCACCGGGCGCCCCGCGTCACCCCTGCCGAAGCGCCGTACGCGCCTGGGCGGCGTCTATCACGACCGCGAACTCCTCGAACGCCACCCGCATGACGTCGTCCGCAGTGGGCCGCCGTCCCTCGGGGAGGCGATGGGCGGCGAGCCGGGCCGCGCCGCGGGCCAGGATCGCCAGCCGCCGCTCCTCGTCCAGGGTGTCGTCCTGGAGCGCCGCCAGCACCAGCCGCCACAACATCAGCAACCGCTCCCGGCAGCGTGGGTGAGCGGTGCGAACGGACGCGCTCCGACGAGGCCGACCGGGTCGCGCCCCCGGGTCCGCGGGGCCGGGCGCCGGCCCGGGAGCCCCGGCGCGGACAGCGGGCCGCCGCCCGCGGCCGCCACCGCCGCACGGGCCGCCCCGTGCGTGTACACGGAGCGGAGGCGCCCGACGGCGCCGACCACGGCCGCGACGTCGCCGTCCCCGCGGTGTACGACACCGGGGTGCTGGGGCCAGAACGCCACCTGGTCGAGGAAGTCGGGACCCACCCGGACGACGGTCGTACCGTCCGCCCCCGGGCCCGCGGCGGTCCGGCCCACCGGCGGGGCGAACACCAGACGCGCACCGCGAACGGCCCCGCGCGAGCGCACCGCGACGGACCGGGGCCGGGGCGCCGCCACGACGACGATCGCCCCGGCACGCAGCGCCCCGAAGTACAGGACGGGGAGGACGGGGTCGCCGCACACCGCGACCTCCACCCGGTCACCGGGCCGCATCCCGTGGGCCAGCAGCCCACCGGCGACGCGGGCGCTGAGCTCGTCCAGGTCGAGCAGGGTCAGGACGGTCCCGTCGATCCGCAGCGCAGGCCGCCGGGGGTGGAGCCCGGCCGCATCGGTCAGGACACTGGCGAGATTGGTCACGTCATTCCGCTTTCATGCGCACACGTCGGTCTCAACATGGCGATCCTCACAGCCACCGGACGCCGCGCACCATGTCGACACCTACAGCGACCTCTGTAGCAGACGACAATGACCTCGTCCCCGTTTCGCCCGTTGTGGGAAGACCACAGTTCCGGCTGTTCTAGGCTCGCCCCGTGCCCACGACACAATCGCGCCTCCTGGTGGCCGAACTCGCCGAGGCCCTGACGCCCAGACTCGATTCCATCGCCTCGACCATGTCGCAACTCACCTACGAGAACATCGACTTCTACCGGTCCATGGTCGTGGGACCCGAGGACCTGCACGCCTCGATGCGGCTGAACGTCTCCTACGTCCTCAAACACCTCACCGACCACACCTCGGCGACGGTCGACCTGGTCGGCCCCACGGAGACCGGACGCAAACGGGCCCTGCAGAACGCCCCGCTGCCGGAAGTCCTGCGCGCCTACCGGCTCGGCTTCCGCCACCTCTGGGAGCAACTCCTCGACGCGGCACGGGAGGCGGGCGGCGAGGCCCCCGGCGCCCTGCTGGACGCCGCCTCGCACATCTGGGAGCTGGCCGACGACTACTCGACGGCCCTCACCGACGCCTACCGCGAGACCTGCGCGGAACGGATGGTGGAGACGGACCGCAGGCGCTCCGCCCTGGTCTCCGAACTCATCGACGGTCCCTCGCTGAGCAGCGACACCGTGTGGGAGGTCGCGCGCATGCTCGACTTCCCCTTCCAGGGACGGTTCCTCGTCGTGGCGGCGGAGGTCCCGACCAGCGGCGAACCACCCCTGCCGGGACTGGACCGGCGACTGCGCGCACTCGACGTGGGCCACGCCTGGCGCGCACAGCCCGGCTCCGAGATCGGGGTGCTCTCCTGCCCGCCGCGGCAGTCGGTGGAGGAGGTCCTCGCCGCCGTACGCGCCGTCGCGACCAGCCGCGTGGGCGTCAGCCCGCTCTACGAACGGCTCGACCAGACGAGCCGCGCCCTCCGCTACGCCCAGGTCGCCGAACAGTCGCTCACCGCCGACAGCGCGGCGGTGCGCCAGCTCGACGACACCCCGCTGACCGAGCTGGTGATGAACAACCTGGAGACCACCCAGCGCGCCGTGCAGCGCATCCTCGGCGGGGTCCTCTCCCTGCCGGAGGAGGACCGCACCACCCTCCTGGCCACCGCCCGCGGCTGGCTGGAGGCCCACGGCTCGGCGGCCGAGGCGGGCCGCCGCCTGTTCTGCCACCAGAACACGGTCCGCTACCGCATGCACCGCCTGGAGGAGTTCCTGCGGGGCCCCCTGGACGACCCGAAGATCATCGCCGAACTGTCCATGGCCCTCGACGCCGTAGGCACCTTCCCCATGCTCCTGGAGAGCAACCAGAGCCCGGCCATCCGGAACCAGCCCCCCGCCGCCCAACCCCCGGGACCACGCAGCGCGTGACGCCGCCCCAGAACCCTTCCCGGCATGCGCGGGACGGCGCGGGCGCGATCAGCCGACGTCTTCCTGGTCCTCCCGGGCCTCCTGGACTTCTCGGGCCACCCGTTCCAGCCGGGCGTGGTGGTTCTTCCACCAGGCCGGGTCGTGGGACGGCAGGCTGTCCTGGGCCGGGGTGTAGCCGGTGGAGCCGTCGATGAGTTCCCGCACCACGTCGGCGTGGCCGGCATGGCGCTGGGTGTCGGAGATGACGCGGACCAGGAGGTGGTGGAGCGTGGTCTCCCGGCGCTCCTCGGGCCACCACGGGACACGGCCGGTCGCGTCGAGGTCGAGGGCCCCGATCGTGCTGTCGGAGTGCGCCCATGCCCGGCGGTACAGCCCGACGACGTCCTCGCGGGACTCGTCCGCGGTGGCCCACATGTCCGCGTTGGGCTCCGCGTCCCGCGTGTACCACCAGGACGGCGTCTCCCCGGTGAAGAACGGCCGTCCGAACGTGTCGCCGAAGTAGCCCAGCTCCACGCCCGCGAGGTGCTTGAGCAGCCCCAGCAGGTTCGTGCCCGTGGGGGTCAGCGGGCGGCGTATGTCGTACTCGGAAAGCCCGTCGAGCTTCCACACGAGGGCGTCGCGCCCCTGCTGCAGGTACTGGAGGAGGTCCGCTTTCGGGTTCGGCTCGATCATGCCGGGCAGTCTCGCACCCGGCACTGACAACGGGGCCGGGAAGAAGCTTTCACGCACCCCAGGCGGTCAGCAGGTCCGCAGGGGTGAGCACCAGGTCCGGGCGTACGTCGTCCTCGACCCCCGCCGGGCACACCGCGAGCACAAGGGGGACACCGATGAGTTCGGTACGACGGATCTGCCTTCCGGGCCTCGACGGATCATGCGTGAGTGAAACGTACATCGACGTAACTTACGTGGATGTACGTTGTCCCGACTCCGGGGCCGCAGCCGGTGCCCCCGGAGCGGTGCGGGGTCAGTGCTGGATCAGGCCGCCGACCGGTACGGGGGCGACGTGGCCGGTCTCCGGGGTGGTGCGGGCCAGGGCCAGGCCGATGTCGACCAGGGACGACCGGCGCAGGCCGGTGACGTCGGGGAGCGGGGTCCAGACCGACTCGATGGTGTCGCCGTTCGGTTCGGGGCGGAGCCGGCCGCCGGTGATGCGGACCCGGTAGAAGACGCCGACGTTCTGGTGGCCGGGGCCGCCGGGCACGGCGCATTCGGCGGCGGGGATCAGCCGCGAGTCCACGCCCAGCAGGCGTTCGACCACCGCCTCGCAGCCGGTCTCCTCGGCGACCTCCCGGACCACCGCGTCGAACGGGTCCTCCCCGTGCTCGACCCTGCCGCCCGGAAGGGTCCAGGTCCGCGAGACGTGATGGGCGAGCAGCACCCGCCCCTCCTCGACACACACGGCGTACGCCGCCAGCCGGAAACTCATCCCCGTACCTCCCGCCGGACATTATGCCGGGGCGGGAGGCACGGGCGGCTGCCGCCGCCGGGTGTCATGCCTCCGAGGGCACGTCCAGGCGCTGGGTGCCGACGACCGACAGCAGCCGCAGCGCCTGTTCGGACGGCGAGCCGGGGGCGGCGGTGTAGATGACGACCCGCTGGTCCCGGTCGGCGATGTCCAGGACGTCGCAGTTGACGGAGACGGGGCCGACCAGGGGGTGG
Organism: Streptomyces sp. sk2.1; assembly: GCF_008120935.1. GTDB lineage: Bacteria > Actinomycetota > Actinomycetes > Streptomycetales > Streptomycetaceae > Streptomyces. Next base: position 5,685 of record NZ_RDBO01000045.1, on the reverse strand, counting down.
TGGAAGGTCTTGCAGAGGGTGGGGCGGGCGGTCACGTCGTGGCCCGCCCAGATCCGGGCGAACTCCTCGCTCCCGGCGAGAAGTTCCTCGACCAGGCCGGTCACCTCCGGGTCGTCGGGGTAGCGGGCCGCGGCCGCGCGCAGGTGCTGGGCCGAGGTCCGGACGAACTCGTCCGCGTCCGAGACGCCGTACAGCGGCCGGCAGTTCCGGTGCGGGCCGAGGAAGGCGCGCCGGACGAGGTTGCGGTCGCGGCGCGACAGCGCGGAGAAGTCCTCCATCAGGGCCGCGGCCAGGCCGTTCCAGGCGATCACCTCGTACGTCGCCGACAGCACGAGCGCCGCGGCCTCCGGGAGCCGGTCCAGCAGGTCGACGATGCTCTGCCGCACCTCCCTGGAGGGGCCGGGAGGGGGGCCGGGCGGAGTGCCGGCGAGGTGGTGCAGATGGTCGCGCTCGGCGTCCGAGAGGCGCAGGGCGCGGGCGATCTGGACCAGCACCTCGCGGGAGGGGTGCGGGGCACGGGCCTGTTCCAGCCGCGTGTAGTACTCCGTCGAGATGAACGCCAGCTGCGCCACCTCCTCGCGGCGCAGCCCCGGGGTGCGGCGGCGCGGCCCGGCGGGCAGCCCCACCTCGGCGGGGGCGATCCGCTCGCGCCTGCTGCGCAGGAAACCTGCCAGTTCTCGTCGATCCACCCCTCCAGTGTGCGCGGGCCCCGGCCGGCCCAGCCAGGTACTGCCGGTGCCTGGATGAGGGGCCCGGCCCGGCGCAGGCTCGTCGGCATGAACGACACAACGATCACGTCCACCGCACGGCCCGGTCTGCTCTCCGGCAAGGTCGCCCTCGTCCTCGGAGCCGGCCGGGGCATCGGCGCCGCCGCGGCCCGGCTCTTCGCCCGGGAGGGCGCGCGGGTGCTCCTCGCGTCCCGCACGGAGGCCCAGCTGGAGGCGGTGACCGAGGAGATCCGGGCGGCGGGCGGCACCGCGGAGTACGCGCTGTGCGACCTGGCCGACCCGGCGAGCATCCGCGCGGCCGTCGACCGGGCCGTGGCGGTGTACGGCCGTCTCGACGCCGCCTTCAACAACGGCGCGACGGCCCAGCCGCCCGGCCCGATGGACCGGTTGACCGAGGCCGACTTCGACCGGGTGTCCGCGGTCGACTTCAAGGGGCCGTGGCTCGCCATGACCGCCGAGATCGCCGCCATCCGGGCCACCGCCGGGACCGGGGCGATCGTCAACACCTCCAGCGTCGGCAGCCTGATGGGCAACCCCTGGCTGCCCGCCTACGGCGCCGCGAAGCGGGCGGTCAACAGCCTCACCGCGTCGGCCGCCGTCACGTACGGCCCGGAGGGCATCCGCGTCAACGCCATCGCACCCGGCACCACGCTCACCGAGATGGTCCACGAGTGGGAGGCGGACTCACCCGGCATCGTCGAGCAGCTCAACGCCCGGACCCCGCTGGGCCGCGCGGCCGAACCGGACGAGATCGCCGAGGCTGCCGCCTGGCTGCTCAGCGACCGCGCCTCCTACGTCACCGGCACCGTTCTCCGCGTGGACGGCGGCATGCGGGCCTGAGCCGAACCGGGAGCCGGGGCGGGGGAGGCGCCTGCCGGCCGTCGGTGGCGAGCGCCGTCCGCGTGCCTGTTCTCCACCCGGGACGGTCTCCCGCCCCCTCGGCCCCGCCGACGTGCTCAGGAACTCTCCGGTGCGAACAGCAGCTCCGCGAGGGAGCGGAAGACCGCCTCGGAGTCGCGCGCTCCCACCGCCCCGTCCAGGTTGCCGCTGAGCAGCAGCGTGGCGAAGCCGTGGGCCAGTGACCAGGCGGCCACGCCCGCGAGCCGGTCGTCGTCGCCGCGCCCGCTGGCGGGAAGGCCGGTGACGCCCGCGCGCAGCTCGGCCGAGGCCCGGTCCTTCGCCGCGAGCAGCTCGGGGTCGTCGGCGCGGTGGAGGTCCGGCCGGAACATCACGTGGAAGTGCGCCGGGTGTTCGGCGGCGAACCGTACGTACCGCACGCCCCGTTCCCTGAGGTCCGGGGCCGCGGCCAGTTCGTCGGCGAAGAGGGCGTAGCCCTCGGCGGCGATGGCGGTGAGCAGGCCCGTGCGGTCCTTGAAGTGGTGGGCGGGGGCCGCGTGGGAGACGCCGGCCCGGCGCGCCAGGTCGCGCAGGCTCAGCGCGCCCGGCCCCTCGGTGCGGATGACGTCGAGTGCGGCGGTGAGGACGGCCCGTCGCAGGTCGCCGTGGTGGTAGGCGCGCTCGCTGGTCATGTGCAGCAGGCTACGCGGAATCTTGTCGTTGACAAGTTCGGGGAGGGGGAGCACTCTGACCATCTAGTCACTGACAAGATTGGCGACGTCGCGGAGGGCGGAGACGTGTCCGAGGAGTTGGGCCGGGTACGGCGGATGTGGCACCTGCTGGAACCCCTGCACGCCGTTCTGTACTACGCGCCGGAGGCCGTCGAGGAGGTCGCCGCGCTCGGCCACCGCACCGATGAGCGCTGGCCCGGCTACTTCGCCTGGCGCGCGGCGCCGCTCGGGGAGGTCGGTGCGGGGCGGGTGGCCGACACGTTCCACAGCTTCAGCCCGGTGATGGTGGGCGAGTACGTGCCCGCCGTCTGGTCCGTCGCCTCCCCGGACGCGGTGCTCGCGGCCCGGACGCGGGCGGTCGACCGCACCTACCGGAAGCTGCTCGGGGACGCGGTCGCCGGACCGGAGCTGGGCGAGGCCGCCGCGCTCGTGCGGCGCGTCGCGGAGGCCGCCGACACCGTCGGCCGGCCGCTCGCCGCGGCCAACGCCGCCCTGCCCCGGCCGGACGAGCCGCACCTCGCGCTCTGGTGGGCGGCCACGGTCCTGCGCGAACACCGCGGCGACGGCCATGTCGCGGCGCTCGTCGGGGCGGGGCTCGACCCGGTCGAGTCGCTGGTCTCCTTCGCCGCCGTCGGCGCGGCGCGCCCGGAGGTGTTCGAGGTGGTGGGCGGCGGGCCCGGGGGAGAGGTGGGGCTCCTGGGAGGGCCAAAGCCCGAGGGAGGGCCGGAGCCCCCGGGGGGCGTGGGGCTTCGGCAGGAAGAGGGCCGGCGGGTGGGTCAGAGCTTCAGGTCCCACTGGGAGGCGTCGTACGTGAAGCCGGGGTTGACCTCGACCGTCAGGTTCTTGGCGTCGGCGGGGGTGTCGAAGGCGAACTGGACGGTGACCTTCTTGCCCGGCAGGACCGTGCCGCTGAAGCCCGCGCCGACCTTGTCGTCGAAGATCTGCTCGGCGTCCACGCCCTCCTTGCCCGCGCGGGCCGTGACGTTGACGAGCGCGGAGTCGAACTTCTCCTTGCCGGCGTTCTCGATGACGACGGCGACCCGGTAGGCCTTGTTGCCCTTGGTGTGACCGGCGGCGTACTCGTCCGGGGTGTACGAGGTGGCGTCGCCGACCGTGACCGTCAGGTCGTCGTCGTACACGGCAGAGTCCCCGGCCTCCAGTGCCTCGGCCGTGTCCTTCTTCTTGTCCTTCCCTGCCGCGTCGCCGCCCTTGGCGGAGTCCCCGCCGGGCTTCGGCTTCGCGGAGGCCGTGGTCTCCGAGATCGCCTTGTCGATGTCGTCCACCGCGTCGCCCACGGCCTTGAACGTGATCACCGCGCCCACCACCGCGAGGATCAGCGAGACCAGCCCGAGGACGGCGCCGAAGGTGGTCACGCCCTTGTTGGTGGCCTCGCCGCGCTTGACCCGGCCCCGGCCCGCCAGGCCCAGGACCAGGGCGATGACGCCGAGGATGCCCGCCAGCCAGAACAGCAGCGGGATCAGCCCCGACACGGCGCCGATGACACCCAGGACGAGCGCGGCGATGCCCAGTCCGTTACGGGCCGGGCGCATGCCCGGCGTATGGGCCGGGCCGTACGGCTGCTGGGGCTGCGGGGACTGCGGCGACTGCGTGAACTGGGACATGGCTGTGCCCTCCGGCGAAAAGCAGATGAGTGGTGAGCGGTTCCGTGCATCGCTCCGTTGCGGCGACGAGTCAATAACAGCAGAGCTTGTGAACCGAGTCAACACTGTTCACGGTGAAGGGATTGATGCACGCTGTGAATCGATGTCTCGTGAACTGGTCGGTATGCTCGCCGACAACGACGAACCGGTGCCGGGACCAGCGCCGGTGCCGGGGCGAGCGCCAGGACCAGGGAGACAGCCAGTGCCGGAGAACGCGACAGAGGTGACCGCGGCGGGAATCGCACGGCTCGCCGGGGTGGGGCGTGCCGCAGTCAGCAACTGGCGCCGCCGCCACGCCGACTTCCCCAAGCCCGTCGGCGGCACCGAGACGAGTCCGTCCTTCGCCCTGTCCGAGGTCGAGCAGTGGCTGCGCGACCAGGGAAAACTTGCCGAGGTGCCACTCCGTGAACGGGTCTGGCAGCAGCTCGCCGGGCACCCCGGGGGCCCCGTCCCCGCCCTCGTCCACGCGGGCTGCGCCCTGCTCCTCCTGCGGACCAGCCCCGCCGCCTGGCGGGAGATCGCCGCCGTGGCGGACGAGCCGATGGCCGGCGTGCTGTCCCTCGCCCTCGACGACCTCCTCACCACCCGCTTCGGACCGGCCGCGGAAGCGGGGCGGGCCGTTCACGCCCCCGGCCGCGCCGAGCTCCTCCCGTCCCTCCCGCTGCTCCGGGGCGTCGCGGAACTCGCAGCCGAGGACGGGGCCCCGGAGACCTTCGAGTTCCTGCTCGGCCGGCAGCTGGACGCCAATCCGCGCCAGTACACGCTCACCCCGCCCGGCCTCGCCGGGCTGATGGCCGCCCTGGTGGAGACGGGCGAGCGGCCCGCCCGCACCGTCCTCGACCCCGCCGCGGGCACCGGCGCCCTGCTGCGCGCCGTCACCGGGCCGACCGCCCTGTACGCCCAGGAGAGCGATCCCGACCTCGCCGCGCTCACCGCGCTGCGGCTGGCCCTGCACACCGACACCGGCTGCACGGTCGCGGCACGCACCGGCGACACCCTGCGCGCCGACGCCTTCCCGCGGCTCGCCGCCGACGCCGTGCTCTGCCACCCCCCGTTCAACGAACGGAACTGGGGCCACGACGAGCTCGCCTACGACCCGCGCTGGGAGTACGGCTTCCCGGCCCGTACCGAGTCCGAGCTCGCCTGGGTCCAGCACGCCCTGGCCCATCTGCGCGAGGGCGGCACCGCCGTGCTGCTGATGCCCCCGGCCGCCGCCTCGCGCCGCTCCGGCCGCCGCATCCGGGCCGACCTGCTGCGCCGCGGCGCCCTGCGCGCCGTCATCGCGCTCCCGGCGGGCGCCGCGCCCCCGTACGGCATCCCGCTCCACCTCTGGGTGCTCCGCAGGCCCGGCAACGGCCTGCATCCCTCGCCCGAACTGCTGCTCGTCGACACCGCCGAGCCCGCCGAACCGGCCCCGGCGGGCGCGGTGTCCGCCGCCCCGTCCGGCGGTCGCGACCGGATCGACTGGCAGGCGGTGCACAGGGCCGTCCTCGACGCCTGGCGGTCGTTCGACGGCACGGGCGACCCGGGCACCGACACCAGTACCGAAGCGGGCGCGGACGCGGGCACAGGCACAGGCACAGGAGCAGGCCGGGCCGTCCCGGTCATCGAACTCCTCGACGACCTCCTCACCACCCGCTTCGGACCGGCCGCGGAAGCGGGGCGGGCCGTTCACGCCCCCGGCCGCGCCGAGCTCCTCCCGTCCCTCCCGCTGCTCCGGGGCGTCGC
>NZ_RDBO01000044.1:2835-72804 GCF_008120935.1 Streptomyces sp. sk2.1 | reverse complement strand
GGCCGTGCCGGGCACGGTGTTGCGGGTGGTGCCCGACGAGGCGACGGTCGGGGTCACCGTGGTGCCGCTCGCCGGATCGGCGAGCGCCGACAGCGCGAGGACCTGATGGGCCAGTTCGGTGGTCGCGTTGATACCGCGGTGGGGTTCGAGCCCGGCGTGCGCCGCACGTCCGGCAATGCCCAGCCCGTAACTCGACACACCCTTGCGGACCGTCTTCAGCGCACCGTTCTCACTCGCCTCCAAAACGAGCACGGCCCCGGTCCGGCGGGCCTCGGCCTCGATCAGGGCACGCGAAGTGGGAGCACCGATCTCCTCGTCCCCGGTGAGCAGCACCGACACCCCCTCCAGGCAGTCGAGGACGGACAGAGCATGGAACAGCTGCACCACACCCGCCTTCATGTCGAAGCAGCCGGGCCCGGTCAGCCGTCCCCCGCCGACCCCGAAGGGGTGAGCGGCCAGCGAACCCACCGGCCACACCGTGTCGAAGTGGCCCAGCAACAGGACCCGGTCACCGGAACCGAACCGCCAGCGCAGGGCAGGCCGCCCCGAACCATCGAGCCACTCCGGCACCACACCGGTCAGCCGGGCACCGAGACCGGCAACGACCCCCGCACAACCGGCAACCGCGACCAGGTCCCCGCTCGGCGACTCGGCACACACCAACTCCCCGATGTCATCCAACATCCGCGACAGCCCAGCCTCCAAAGCAGTGACGAGTCCGGTCACGTCAGCCCACCTTGGGGGTGGCGCGGCCACCGTGGTGGATGTACGGGGTGCCGTCGGCGAGTGTGTAGAACACGACCGGGACCCAGAGCTCGAATCCGGGCCGCTGCACGACGAACAGTCCGGGTTCGACGGGGTGCAGTTCGTACTCGTTCTCCGTGTCGGGGGCCAGTTCGGCCAGGGGGCCGGTGATCCGGTCCAGCATCACCAGGCCACCGTCCCGCTCCACGATCTCCACCCGGCTGGAGAGCCGCTGGTACACGCCGACGTAGTCGGCGGGGTCCACCGCCACCGGCTCCGTGGCGGGCGCGAGGGTGGTGCGCATCGTCACCCCGGCCAGGTCCTGGACGATCTCGGCGTACAGGTCCCGGTAGAGGCCGGAGGCGTCACCACCGTTGGTGAGCAGGCAGATCGCCAGCTCGGCCTCGGGCAGGACCCGCAGGTAGGCGCTCTGTCCGATCGTGTTGCCGTCGTGCCCGTACACCCGTTGTCCGTCCCAGGTGTCGAGGAACCATCCGAGCCCCCAGGCGTTGCCCAGGATGTACGGGTCGGGCAGTTCGACCTGCGGGGTCTGCATGGCGGCGACGGACTCCTCCGAGAGGAGCTTGGTGCCGTCCGCGGTGACGCCCTTGTCGAGGTGCAGCCGGGCGAACTCCAGCACCTCGCGCGGTGTGGAGCAGATCAGTCCGGCCGGCCCGGCCGAGCGCATCAGCCCCCACATGGGGGCCTGCGTCGGCGGAATCCCCAGGTGCCCGATGGCGGAGCGGAAGCGCAGCACCTCCTCTGGCAGGGTCGCGGTGTGCGTCAGGCCGAGCGGCCGGTACAGGCGCTCGCGCATCAGCTCGTCCCACTGGACGCCGGTGACGACCTCCAGCACCCGGCCGAGCAGGGTGAAGCCCGCGTTGCAGTACGACATGGTGGCGCCGAGCGGGTGGTTGGGGGTGGTGTCGCCCAGCAGCGCCACGTACTTCTCCAGGCAGTCGTCGCCCCGGCCGGTGTCGGTGAAGAGGTCGCCGTCGATGCCGCTGGTGTGGGTCAGGAGGTGCCGGATCGTCAGACCCTCGGTCAATTCGTCGGTGGCGAGCCGCAGTTCGGGGAGTACGGAGGAGACGGGGGCGTCCAGTTCGAGGATGCCCTCGTCGACCAGGGCCATGGCCACCGTGGTGGTCCAGACTTTGGAGATCGAGCCGATCTGGAAGAGGGTGTCGGTGGTCGCCCCGATCCCGGCCTCCGTGTTGGCCATGCCGATGGCGGTCTCCGCGACCAGTTCGCCGCGGTGCAGGATGCCGAGCGAGGCGCCGGGCACGGAGTGACGGGCGGCGAGTTCGGTGAGGCGGGTGGTCCAGCGGGCTGACAGCTCGGTGGTGTCGGTCATGTTGTGCTCCGATTCCGTTTCGTTCAGCGGTTGGTGTGCGTGGTGACCCATTCGATCAGCCTGCGGGAGTAGTCCTCCCGGTGCGATGGCCGGCCGTCGAGGAGGAAGAGGTGCGAGCTGCCGGGGTAGACGACCAGCCGGGCCGGTACGTCCCTGGTGCGCAGGGCGTGGAACCACTGTTCGGCCTGGCCGACCGGGCAGGTGTCGTCCGCGCTGCCGTGCAGGATCAGGGTGGGCGCGCATACCGCGTCGGCGTGGCTGAGCGGGGAGAGTTCCGCCAGCCGGGCCGGGTCGCCGATCTCGTGCTCGGCGATCAGGTGTCCTTCTTCGGAGGTGCCGGCCATGCTCTTCAGGTCGACCAGGACGCCGCCCGGGACGACGGCGGCGAACAGGTCGGTGCGGGCGGAGAGCCAGCAGGTCAGGTAGCCGCCGTAGCTGTAGCCCGTGAGCGCGATCCGGCCGGGGTCGACGAGCCCCTCGGCAACGAGGGCGGCGACCGGTTGCAGGACGTCCTGTTCGTCCGTCTCGCCCCAGGCGCCCACCGCACCGGTGTAGAACGCCTCGCCGTAGCCGTCGCTGGCGCGGACGTTCAGCGTCAGGATCGTCCAGCCTTGTGTGGCCAGTTCCTGGTGATAGAGGTGGACCGGGTCGGAGTGCGGGGCCCAGGCATTGTGCGGGCCGCCGTGCACGTCCACCAGCAGCGGACCGCCCGGGGGAGTGTCCGCGGCCCGGGTGATCATGCCGTGCACGACGGTGCCGTCCGCGATCTCGAACTCACGTTCGGCGACCGGGTGGAGGGCGATCTCCGGAAGTGACCGCGCCATGTGGTCGGTGAGCCGCGCGGGCTGCTGCCCGGACGTCCAGTCGTCGAGGTCGAGCAGCACGACCTCGGCGAAGCGTGCCGTGTCGGAGACCACGACCGCCGCCCGTCCGGCCTTCGCGGCGACCGAGCAGCCGCTGACGCCGGTGCCGGCGGGCAGTGGGGAGGCACTGATCCCGGCCGCGCCCACCCGGTAGAGGCGGGTGGCCCCCCGGTCGCGGGCGCAGAACACGATGTCGTCGCCGTGGAACTGCGGCAGCGCGCCCGGGTAGCCGGGCCCGCCGGGCAGGATGTTGCGGTCCAGGGCTGCGCTGACCGGGACCGGGGCGGAGCCGTCCAGCGGCTGGCGCAGCAGCTCGGAGTGGCCGACGCCGAACGTGGTGCGGCCGACGACGAGCAGCGCGGATCCGTCGGGGTACCAGTTCACCGGGCCGGCGAGACCGTCGGCGGAGCCGATCCGGCGGGGTTCGGGCGCGTCCGTCCTGACCTCCACGACGTGGGCGGCCGAGGGGCCGAGCACCGCCGAGTCCGGGCCGGTCTGCGCAGGGTAGGCGAGCCGGGTGCCGTCGGGCGACCAGCTCGGCGAGCCGACGTGCCGGTCGTCGTGCGTGAGCTGTACGACCTCGCCCGTTTCCACGTCCACCACGAACAGCTGCGTGCGGACCGAGCCGATCAGGCCCGCCCCGTCCGCCTTCCAGCCGAGGGCGTCGATGACGACGGGTGCGCTGTCCGCGCGCCGGCTCTCGGGGGCGGCGAAAGCGATGCACGTCCCGTCCGGGCTCCAGACCGGTGCGCCCGCCCCGGCAGGGCACCGTTCGGGGGCGATGAGCGGTACGGCCTCTCCGCCCTCGGCGGACAGCAGATGGAGTCGGCCGGCGCGCAGGAAGGCCAGTCGCGCCCCGTCCGGGGACCAGCGCGGCGCGGTGTCCGCCGGGCCGTGGGTGAGGCGCCGGGCCGGGCCGCCTCCGGCGCGTACCTCCCAGATGGAGCGGAGCACCCGGTCGTTCCCGGCGTCCTGCGTGGTCAGGGTGTAGGCGACGCGTTCGCCGTCGGGCGACAGCGCGGGGTCGCCGGGGATCTCGAACCGGTACAGGTCTTCGATTGTCAGCGGTCGGGTCATGACGCCTCCTCGGCGAGGGCAAGGTCGGGTACGCAGGAGATGAGGTTGCGGGTCGTCGGGTGCTCCGGGTGGTCCAGCACCCGGTCGGTGGGGCCGCATTCGACCAGGTGTCCGCCGTCCAGGACGGCGACCTGGTCGCAGAGGTGGCGGACGACCGCGAGGTTGTGGGAGATGAAGAGCATCGCGAAGCCCAGTTCGCGCTGGAGCCGGCGGAGCAGGTTGAGCACCGCGCCCTGTACCGACACGTCGAGGGCCGAGGTGATCTCGTCCGCGATCAGCACGGCGGGCCGGGCGGCCAGGGCCCTGGCCAGGGCGACCCGTTGGCGCTGGCCGCCGGAGAGGGCGTCCGGGGTGAGGGCGGCCCGTGCGGGGTCCATGCCGACGAGCTCCAGGTAGCGCGCCACCTCGGCGTCGCGTGCGGCACGGCGTTCACGGGCCGGGGCCCGCCGTCCGCTCCGCGCCCCGCTCCCGTTTCCGTTTCCGCTTCCGCTTCCGCCGGACAGTGCCTCGGCCACGGAGGCGCCGACGGTCATGCGGGGGTCGAGCGAGGCGTACGGGTTCTGGAACACCAGCTGTACGGGGCTTCGCCCGCGCCGGCGGGGAGCCTCGCTCCCGTCGATCAGTACCTGCCCGGACTGTTTCGGCGCCAGGCCGACGACGGCCTTGCCCAGGGTCGATTTCCCGGACCCCGACCCGCCGACCAGTCCGGTGACTGTGCCTTCCGGTACCAGCAGGTCGACGTTGTCCACGGCGGTGAAACGGCCGTAGCGGACCGTGATCCCGCGCAGTTCGAGTGAGCTCATGAGGTGGCCCTCGCCGTGTGTGCCGTGGACGCGACGGGTCGGCCCGCCGCTGCCGTACCGACCGGGTACCAGCAGGCGACCTGCCGTCCCGGCCCGAGGTCCGTCAGTTCGGGGGTGTCTTCGTGGCAGCGTTCCCGGGCCCGTTCGCAGCGCGCCGCGAACGGGCACCCCGTGCCGGTCTCCCCCGGCTCCGGCGGTCGGCCGGGAATGGTGGCCAGCTCCGTGCCGCGGTCCGTGGTCATGGTCGGGACCGCCCCGACCAGTGCCCGGGTGTACGGGTGGGCGGCGCCGCCGAGGAGTTCGGTGACCGGGAGGTTCTCGACGACCAGGCCCGCGTACATCACCAGGACCCGTTCGCAGACCTGGGCGACGACGGCGAGGTCGTGGGAGATCAGCAGCAGCGCGGTGCCGGTTTCCTCGCGCACCTCGGCGAGCAGGTCGAGCACCTGTTGCTGGACCGCCACGTCGAGCGCCGTGGTGGGCTCGTCGGCGATGATCAGTTTCGGCTTCCCCATCAGTCCCATCGCGATGACGGCGCGCTGCCGCATCCCGCCCGAGTACTCGTGCGGCCGCTGCCGGGCACGGCGTCCGGGGGTGGCGATACGGACGGCGCCGAGCCGGTCGACGGCACGCGCCGTGGCCTGGGCGCGGCTCGCTCCCAGGTGCACCTCGGCCACCTCGGCGAGTTGCCGGCCCACCCGCAGGGCGGGGTTCAGCGAGGCCATCGGGTCCTGGAAGACCATGGCGAGTTCGGTGCCGAGCCGCGGGTCCGCCCGCAGGTCGTGCCCGTCGAAGCCGAGGGCTCCGGCCGAGACCCGGCCCGGGTGCGGCACCAGGTCCGCGAGCGCCAGCGCGCTCAGGCTCTTGCCGGATCCGGATTCGCCGACCAGGCCGACGGCCTCGCCCTCGGCGATGTCCAGCGAGATCCCGCGTACCGCCTGCCGTCCGCCGGGGAACGTCACCCGCAGGTCGCGCGCCCGGACCAGAGCACCGCCGTTGTGCTCGGCGGCCGGTTCGTCCGGTGTCCCCGGCTGCTCCTGCGGTGCCGTCTCCGGTGCCTGTGGCGCCCGTCGGCCACCGGCCTGTGCGAGCGCCTCGCCGACCAGCCCGAACATCAGCCCCGTCAAGATGACGGCCGCGCCGGGCGCCAGGGCGGCCGCCGGATTCACGAAGATGCGGTTCAGCTGTTCGTTGAGCAGCCGCCCCCAGTCGTACTGCGGCGGCTGTACGCCCAGCCCGAGGAAGGAGAGGCCGGAGAATGCGACCAGGATGCCGCCGGTCGCCTGGGTGGCGAACAGCACCGACGGTTCGGCGATGTTGGGCAGCAGATGACGTACCACCATCCTGAACCGGCCCACGCCGAGGATCCGGGCGGCTGCGACGTAGTCGGAACCCGCGACCGACGCCGTCAGGTTCTGTACCAGCCGTGCCATGGGCGGGACCATGGCCAGCCCCACCGCGAACACCGCGCCGGTGCTGCCCACCCCGAAGACCGTGGCGAGGAAGAGCAGGAACAGCAGCCCCGGAAAGGCCACCAGCACGCCCACGGTCGCGGTGATCAGCCGTCCGAGGCGCCGGCCCACGACCGCCGGGGCGACACCCAGCAGCAGCCCGCCACCGACGCCGATCACGGCGGCCAGCAGGGTGAGCCCCAGGGTCAGCCGGGTCGCCACCACGACACGGGCGGCGATGTCCCGGCCGAGCTGGTCCGTGCCCAGCCAGTGGGCGGCGCTGCTGCCCTGGTTGATCGCGTCCGTGTCGACCTGAGCCGCCCGGTCGCCGAGCAGCACGGGACCGAGGACGGCGACCAGCGCGACCAGCAGGCAGGCGGTGAGCGCGGTGACGCCGATCGGTGTCCGGAGGGTACGCCCGAGCCGGTGCCGCAGCGAGCTGTCATGGTCGTGATGAGGCATCGTCAACTCCCGCGGACGGTGGACTGGGGGTCGGCGACGGCCACGGCCACGTCGACGACGAAGGTGATCAGCAGCGCGGCCGCCCCGTAGACCAGCACCACGCCCTGGACCAGCGGATAGTCCTTCTCGGTGATCGCCTGGACGATCGTGGTGCCGAGGCCCGGCCAGGCGAAGACGTTCTCGACCAGCACGGTGCCGGCGAGCAGCGAGCTGAAGAGCAGGCCGCCCAAGGTGAGCGAGGAGGTCAGCAGATTGGGCAGCGCGTGCCGCAGATAGCGCAGCCGGGCCGGAAGCCGCTTCGCCCGCGCGGTCCGCATGTAGTCCTCGCCGAGCACCCGCAGCGCCTCCACCCGGACGATGCGCGACAGGGAGGCCGCCGGTACGACGGTCAGGGCCAGCACCGGTAGTACGTAGGAGTCCACACCGCCCCGCGAGGCGACCGGGAAGAGCGGCCAGGCCACCGCGAACGCCGCGATCAGGCCCACCGCCAGCAGGAATTCGGGCACCGCGCCCAGAAATCCGGTGACCCCGGTGAAGGCGAGTTCACCGCGCCGCCTGCGGCCGTCCTTGGTCAGCACCGCGGCCGTCATGCCGACGGGTACAGCGATCAGCAGGATCAGCGCGAACGCCGGAACGGCGATCTGCAGGGTGGCCGGCAGCCGGCCGGAGATGATGTCGGAGACCGGCATCTGCGCGCCGATCGACTCCCCGAGCCTGCCCTGGAGGAGATTTCCGACGAAGTCCGCGTACTGCTTCAGCAGCGACTGGTCCAGGCCCAGCGACTCCCTGCGGGCCGCGACCAGGGCCGGGTCGGCCGTGGTACCGAGAGCGGCCCGGACCGGGTCGCCCGGAATCAGGTGGATCATCGCGAACGCGGCCGTGACCAGAGCCGCGAGCGAGACCAGCAGTCGCCAGGTGCGGCGCAGGAGGAATCCGGCCCAGGGGCTGCGGACGCTCGCCCCCAGGACGTCCGGGGTGATCGTCGCCATCAGCCGACGCTCCGGCGCAGGGTGCTCGGCACGATGCCGCTGCCGTCCACCTCGAAGGTGACGCCCTTTCCGTAGTACCGGTTCGCCTTGCTGACGATCGGCACGATGTCGACATGCTTGACCAGGGCGGCGTCGGCCGCTTCCCACAGGGGACAGCCGGAGTCGCCGGGCTTGGCGGCGGCCCGGGCGATGAGCCGGTGGTAGTCGGGGTTGACCACGGAGCCGAAGTTGTTGCCCTTCGGCGGCGGCGGACCGTCGTAGAACTGGGTGAGCTGGTCGGGAAGTGTGACTCCGATGGGCGCCCAGGCGATGTCCCAGTCGCCGCCGCCGAGCGTGCTGATGATGCTGCCGGATCCGGTGGGCTTCGCCGTCGCCTTCACACCGAAGGACGTCCACTGCTGGACGGCCAGTTCGACCGCCGAGCCGACCTGGGGCCCCTGGTTGGTCGCGTGGCTGAGCCCGACGGCGAGCGGCTTGCCGTCCTTGGTCCAGGTACCGCCGCTCTTCTTCCAGCCGGCCGCGGTGAGTGCGGCGGCGGCCTGCGCCGTGTCGTGGGCGGGGAGATTGCCCGTCACCGTGTCGCCGGTGCAGGGGGTGGGGGTGTTCTCGCCGATGCCGGTGGCCGGCTTGCCCTTCCCGCCGGTGGCGACGCTCCCCAGCTGCTTCAGGTCCAGTACGGAGACCAGGGCCTTGCGCACCGCGAGATCGGCGGTCGGACGGCCGACGGCCTGGTTGAACAGGAACTGTCCGAACAGCGCCGTGGAGCTGCGGTACTTCACCTTGGCCGCGTCCAGCCGGTCCTGGTCGGCGCCGTTGATGAGAGCGACATTGATCTGACCAGCCATCAGGAGATTGGCCGCGGTCGACTCGTTGGCGACCACCTTGACCACCACCTTGCCGGGCATGCCCGCACCGGTGGACCCGCGGGGCCCCCAGCTGTATTTGTCCCGCTTGACGTACGTGTAGTGGTCGCCCGGAACCGCTTCGGTCAGCCGGTAGGGGCCGCTTGCGTTGGTGGCCCTGGCCAGTGCGGCCGGTTTCGCCAGGCTGTTCTTGCAGAGCAGCGGCAGCAGCCGGGCCATCTGCACGATGAACGGCGCGGGCCTCGTGGTGGTGACGGTGACCGTCCGGGTCGCTCGGTCGGCCTTCGCCACGGCGGTGACGGGGACCGAGAGGCCGAGCATCGGCGACTGGTTCTTCGGATCGGCGATGTGGTTGTACTCGGCCGCCACGTCCTCGGCGGTCAGCGGCGAGCCGTCCTCGCAGGTGACACCGGAACGGATGGTGAACTCTGCCGAGGTGGTCGTGGCGGACCACTTCTCCGCCACTCCCGGCACCAGCGAGCCGTCGGCGTCGATGTGCACGAGCGTGTCGTACGCGAAGGAGTTCATCGCCAACGCGGTATTGACCAGCGCTGTCGTGGGGCTGAGGCTGCCGGGGTCACCGGCGACGGCGACAACCACCGTCGACCCGTCTCCGCCACCGGCGGACGTGTCGCCGCCGCACGCGGCCGCAGTGCCGACGAGGCCGAGCACCATGACCACCGCGGCCGCCGTCCGGGTCCTGCGGGCCGTTCTGCTGCTGGTCTCCGTGCCTGCGGTGCTGGCCATGGTCACCTCCGGGGGAGCGGCACTCTGCCGCCGAGTGAGGGAACAGTAGGCAGCGGCGAACCGTCTCCGAATGGTGGCGCCGCACAAAAAACTGGCTCCCCGACGGTGCTCCGCACCGAAGACATACGCCCGGTTACAAGGACGGAGAGGTTCCGTCGGATTCCCGGACAGGGGGCCGACGCCCGGACCGACGGTTGATCCCTCGGTCGCCCCGGCGGTCGATCCGGCGGTCGGGGAGTCCCTGAGTACGGATTCGCTTGAGCGGCTCTCGCGGGAGGCGTCACGCCGTTCAGCCTTTGCCGGGGCCGCGCCGGGCGGCGGGGCGGAGTGGGGCGAGGCGTCCCCGGACGCCTCGCCCCACATTCCGTCACAGGCCGGCGTCGCGGTGGGTGGTGCGGCCGTCGACCACGGTGAGCACGACGGGAAGGCCGGTCAGGTCGGTGGCGGGTGTGGCGAGCGGGTTCTCCGCGAGCACGGTGAAGTCCGCGCGGTGGCCGATGGCCGGCCGCCCCGACTCGTGCTCCGCTCCTGCCGCGCGGGCAGGATTGGGGGTCATGCCCTGGAGCGCTCCGAGAGCGGCGAGGGCCTGACCGATGGCGGCGGACACGACGGGCCGGTCGCCGAAGACGTTCGAATCAAGGCCCGGGTCGCGCAGCCACGTTCCGGGGCCAGGGTTCCGGTCTCCCGCGCCAGGGCCCGACGTACCTCGTTGAGGGTGGCGCATCCCGACAGGTCCGGGCCGTGGGCGAGCTCGGCGCCCATGAGGGGGCGGATGTGGCCGTCGACGAGGATCTGAACGGCGCTCGCGCACGGGTCGGCGGTGCGGAAGCGGCCGCTGCCGACACCGTCCTGGATCAGCTGCGCCAGCCGCTCGCGCCACTGGGTCTCCTGGCGGCCGGCCCGGTCGCGCAGGACGGGGCGGTAGCGGCTCAGGTGCCGGGCGTTGATCCACAGGCGGCTGAGTGCGCCGTGCCCTTCTCCGGTCGCGAGTACGAAGAAATGCGCGAGCCGTTCGACGGGGGTGCTCCCGGCCCGACCGGGCGGTACGAGGATGTCCAGCTCGGCACCGACGACCTGGCCGACCGCCTCTGCCACCAGTTCGTCCACCACTGGGAAGCAGTGACTCACCAGTCCCGGACGTACGCCGAGGCGCTCGCCGATCCCGCGCGGTGTGATGCCCTCCAGCCCCTCGGCCGGGGCGACCGAGGCGGCCGCGTCGACCGGCCGGATCCGGCCGAGGAGGCCTGACACGGGCGACGGCCTCCCCGAATCGGCCGCACCGGCGCACAGCTTTGGGCACCGGCTCACATCGGACGCCGGTCAGTCGGCCGGACGGCCGCCGGTCCGGCCTTCGGCGGGCAGGCGCGGCACCTGTCCCGCCAGGGCGAGATCAACCAGCTGCCGCACCGTGTCGTCATGCACGGGAGCGGGCCGGAAGGACCGCCGGTAGACGAAGAACCCGTTCCAGAGGTCGAGCAGCGCGTCGGCGTCGATGTCCGCAGGGAGGTCGCCGCGGGCGATCCCGCGCTGCATGACGGCCCGGACCTGGTCCCGGCGCCGCAGCACGACATCGAGGAAGGAGCGGAGGACGCCCGATTCGTCGACTGCCGCCTCGGTCAGACACAACCGTGTGAAGGTGTCCCGGGCGCGGGTGAATTCGTCGATGTGGTCGAAGACGACGTGCAGTTCGGCGCGGGTGTCACCGAGGTCGGGAACGGCGCGTACGTCGGCACGGGCGACGAGCGCCTCGGCGGTCACCGCCGCCTTGTGCGGCCACCACCGGTAGAGGGTCTTCTTCGACACCTTCGCGCGTACCGCGATCTCGTCCATGGTCATGCCGAGATAGCCGACCTCGGCGAGCAACTCGTCGGCCGCGCCGATGACCCGGTCCCGGACGTCCTCGCTGCGGGGTCGGCCGACCGGCCGCTGAGTGATCTTAGCCATGACATCCCATTTCGAGGCATGCGGCGCCGCACGTCAATGAGAAACGGATGGTTTCCCTGAGGCGGTGCCACCGCTGCCACCTCCTGGCTATTTTCTGGACGAACGAGTAGACATGTGATCGTTTAAGGAAACGGATAGTTTCTATTTTTGCGCGTCTGCTTCAGTGGAGGGGACCCCCATGCCCGCAGCCGACTCATCGCTCCGCGACCGCGTCGTCGCCCGCCTCGACACGTACAAGGACCGGCTTCTGGAGCTCAGTCATGCCCTGCACGACGATCCGGAGATCTCGTTCACCGAGACCCGGGCCGCCGAACGGCTCGCGATACTGCTGGAGGACGCCGGCTTCGCCGTGAATCGCGCGGTGTGCGACCTGCCGACCGCGCTGACCGCCGAGTACGGCAGTGGCGACCTGACGATCGGGGTGTGTGCGGAGTACGACGCGCTGCCCGAGATCGGCCATGCCTGCGGACACAACATCATCTGCGCCGCCGGTGCGGGCGCGGCGATCGCGCTCGCCTCGGTCGCCGACGAACTCGGCTTCCAGGTGAAGCTGCTCGGCACCCCGGCCGAGGAGGAGGGAGGCGGCAAGGTGCTGATGCTCGAACGCGGCGCCTTCGACGACGTGACGGTGGCGATGATGGTGCACCCCTTCCCCGTGGACATCACGGACCCACGCGGCTCCAGCAACGCGGTCGGTCGCTTCGAGGTCACCTTCACCGGCCGGGCCTCGCACGCCGCGGCGGCCCCCGAGGGCGGGCTCAACGCCGCCGACGCGGCAGTCGTCGCCCAGGTCGCGGTGGGCCAGCTCCGCCAGCAGCTGCGGGACGGGTACCGGGTGTCCGGGATCGTCCGTCTCGGCGGGGAACGTACGAACATCATCCCCGAGCGGTCGGTGCTCGAGTACGAGGTGCGCACCCCCACCGGCGGGGAACTCACCGAGCTGCGGGAGCGGGTGCTGAACTGCTTCCGCGGCGCCGCGCTCGCCACCGGAACGACCGTGGCCGTACGGCAGATCCAGCCCGACTACCTCGATCTGCGCCATGACCCTGCGCTGATGGCCTCTTACGCCCGCAATCTGCGCGCGACCGGGCGGGAGGTGCCCGAGCCCGGTCCGGTGCCGCAGGGCACGGGCGGCTCCACGGACATGGGCAACGTCACCCACGCCCTGCCCGCCATCCACCCCGGCCTCGGGGTGCTGGGCGCCGGTGGCATGCCGCACACCCGGCAGTTCGCCGAAGAGACCGCGAGCCCGGCCGCGGACGACGCGGTGCTCGACGGAGCACTCGCGATGGCATGGACCGGCCTGGACCTGGCCTCCGATACCGAGTGGCGGGCCCGCTGCGTAACCGCTCGGCACGGCTGACGCACGCAGGGCCCGGGGCAGGATCCGGGGTGTGCCGGGGCATGCGATGCCGGCGTCGTGACCGGTCGGCCCGGCGAGTGCCTGCTCGGCCAAGGCCGGGCCCATCGCGTTCACCGCGCCTTCGGCAGCCTGCCGAGCACGAGGCGGTCCTCGCCCTGGCCAACGGCCCGGCTCCGGCATTCCTCGCACAGGTGCGGGTGTGGCTGTCGCCTGCTCCGGTCCCGTGTGTATTCGACCGCCTTCCAGCGGTCGTCGGTGAACTTCTGTCCGCAGTCCACGCACGTCGGCCGCCGCGCTTCCCGCTCCGCGCGGTGTCGTTCCTCGCGGCGCCGTTCCTTTTCCCGGGTGGTCCGGCGGCGGCGGGCGAGGTGGGCGTCCCGGCGCGGGTTGCCGACCGTGTCCAGCAGCGACTGGTGACGGTCACGGCCGAAGCGCCGGAACGCGGGCCCGGCCGGGCCGTGCTCGCGCAGCAGGTCCGGCGTGGTCGCCACGATCGGGATGCGGCGGCCGTAGGGGCGGTAGCCGTCCTCGGCGAGTGGTGCGCGGGAGCAGAAGGCCGGAGGCCGGTATCGAACAGGGAAGTGTGTCACTTCCTTGACACACTTCGACGCGTCGGGCAGTGTGTCACAGAGTTGATACACATCGAGAGGGAACGGGGTCGGCCATGTCTGCTGCCGCTGAAACGGAAAGAGCATGGCGAGCGAGGCTGGACACTCCTGTGCGATGGGTCGGTGCGGCGTCCGGTCTGGCCGTCAACGCCCTGGTCTCCTTCAGCCCCGAGCCCGATGTGGATCTGCTGTACGGGTTTCCCGTATTCGGTCTGTGCGTCATGGGCGGCGTGTTCGCGGCGGATGTGGTCGCGCGCCCGAGTCCTGGCCGGCTGCGAGTGGCCGAAGTGGCGCCGCGCCGGATCCGGGACCACTTGCCCCGACTCCTGACTGCCGCACTGGTCACGCAGGCTGTTGTCCTGACGGTGCTCCTGATCGTCGCCGCCGCGACGGGCTCGGAGGACGCCGACGGCCGTGCGGGACGGGCTCTTTCCGTCACGTGCCCGAAGGGCACCCAACTGCTCTCGCCCTGGCCCGGCCCCTACTACGCCTGGCCGACCCTCGGCGGTCTCGCCCTCGGCACCGTTGCCTGCGCATTGCTTCTGCGCCACGTCACCGCGCGGCGCGGGAGCGACGACCAACGCCGCACGAGCGTCCGGGCGGCGGTCGGCGCCTGGGGAGTGGTGGTGACCGCCCCTCTTTTCGCCGTATCCTTGACGATGGGCGCTGCGGTACTGAGCATGTCCTGCGCGGGCGGGATGAAGAGCGTGGCCCTGTGGGGGCTGGCTGTCACCGCTCTCACCTCCGCACTGACCGCGTCTCACTGTCTGGGAGTCCTGCTGCTGCCGCAGGCATACATCAAGGCTCGACCATGACGACAAACGGCATCAGCGTCAACGTCAACCAGGCTTCGCCTGTCCCGCCGTACGAGCAACTCCGCGCACAACTGGCGGATCTGATCTCCGTCGGTCGGCTGAATCACGGGGACAGACTGCCGTCCGTGCGCCAGCTCGCCTCCGACCTCGGGCTGGCCAACAACACCGTGGTGCGGGCATACCGCGAGCTGGAGACCGCCGGCCTGGTCAAGAGCCGCCGCGGCTCCGGCACTCAGGTCGTCGCTCCTGCGGCCACTGCCGACATCAAGGTGAAACTCGCGGAACACGCGCGCAGTTACGCGGCCGTGGCCAGGCAGCTCAAGGCCACTGAAGAGGAAGCCCTCGCGGCGATCCGACAGGCTCTCGCGTGCCGCGATACGCCGTGACCTCAGGGAGGTGACCCCGGAGAGGGCCCGGGTCGTGTTTCAAAAGTCCCGTCCGCCCGGCGGGTCACGTGCCGGGGCCGGTTTCTGCGGGAAAGAGGGCGTCGAGCCGCGGTGTCCCGATCCTCGCCGCGGCTTCTGCGGTGCAGATCGCTTCCTCGGGCTTCGCCCATGTCTCCTGGACGGCGTCCAGGGCCTCGTGGAACGCTTCCAGGCAGTCGTTCCCCCGGCCCGCCAGCTCGTCGAACACCTCCTGGGCCACGTAGTCGAGCTCCTCCCATTCCGGCCACTCCTCGTCACGCCACTTTCGCGGGTGCCGTCCCGCCAGGGCCCGCACCTCGGCAACGTCGGCGAGGGCATCCGGATCGGCGAGCACCGCCCTGTACGTCCCTTGCCCCTGGGCCACCAGCCAGAGCGCGAAGTAGTCGAAGCCGTCGTCGGAGCACAAACCACTCTCGATCCGGCGCACCGCCCGCCACAGCGCGCCCGTGGCAACCGCCTCGCACGCGGCCTCCAGACGTGCCTGAAACTCCACCCCCTCCGCGGCCGGCCGGCCCCGCAACTCCCCGCGCAGCCACTCCAACCGTTCGTGTCGGCCACCGGAGCGACGGCCCAGCTCATCCATGAGCGCCCAGAAGGTCTTCTCGTCCATGCCGCCCAGGATCGCAACCACCACTGACACACACCCGAGAGCCCCGTGCGAGAACAGCAGTAGCGGATCACGGAGCCTCGGGCCGGGGCTCCTCACCGTCGTAGGCCGCCAGTGCGGCCTGGCGGCATTCCAGCAGGTCGCCGAGGTCCTCGTGGGCCACGTGCTCCCGGGTCAGCGTCACCACGGCCCTGGCCTCGACCGAGGCCCATGCGTGCCGGGCACGCTTGTTGGCGCGGCGCCTGGTGTCGCTGCGCAGGAAGCCCGCTCCCGCCGCGAACCCGGCAGAGGCCAGAGCGGCAAGGGCGGCGGGAACGCGCACGTCCGCCGAGGCCAGTCCTGCCGCTCCCGCCGTGCCCGCGAGCAGGGCTGCGGGGAAACCGAGGGCGATGTCCAACTTGGCCCAGAACTCGGCCCGGCGGTGGGCGAGTTTCCTCTGGCGCGTCGCCTCGTCTCTCAGCCGCTCGATCTCGGCACGCAGGCGGTGCGCGAGCTCGTCCGGGCTCAGGCGCGTGGTTCCGTCAGCGAAAGTGACCATAAAGAAATTCCAACACGTCTGTAATAGAAGGGACTTGGCGAGCACGGACAGTCTTCGGGCGCGGCGGACGTGAGCTTCCCACAACGTTGTGCCGCCAGGTCGTGCAGCCGATCTTGCCGATGTGGCGGCAGGCGAACCGCACCGGGTTCGGTACCGCTCGATGACCAGCCGCACCCCGGTCGCATCACCCGACCGCCGGACCGAACCTCCTCCGGAACCGCGGGCCCGGGACGGCCTTCACCGAGATCACCGCCCAGGAGGAAATCCTCCGGGCCCGGCCCCGCCGCACCGGGCACGACGGAACACTGGAGTCCGGCATCCGCGCCGCCCAGTACCGGGCCCGTGCCGGGTACGGCCAGGCGTCACCACCGTGCCGGACCAGGCCCGGCACACAACCGCGACGCAGCCCCCGGCACCGACCACGCACACCTGACGCGGAGTACGCATATGCCCAGCGCAGGGCGGCCCCCTCCGGCTCACAGTCCAGGCCCTGATGCGCCTGACCGGCGAAGGCCAGGCCGACCTCGCCACCGGCACCGGACCCGGATCGGCCGCAAACAGTCCGGCACCGCCGCATGGTCCCCGACCGCCATCTCTCTGCCCACCACGGCATCCCCGTCCCGGGAGCACCGTCCTGTCAGGGCACTCATGCCCGACCGTACGAGCAGCTACGGGGCCGGGCCGGCGACCGGTCCCGCAACCGCCCGGATCGGTGCCGGGGGCGCTCACCACGCCGGGCGTCTTCCTCGTGAGGGAAGTGTCTCCCGATTTCGGATCTCGTATCCTCCGTCTTCCCCGACGGCCCGGAGCGCACCAGCGGTCCGGGCCGTCGTCGTGTTCGGGAAGCGAGTCGCGGCGGTGTTCCGTCAGACAGGATGCCTACGGATCCGCCAGAAGGCGAGAGCGGCCAGGAGGGCCGTCAGGACGGCGAAGAGCGCGGTTTCCACGTACTGGAAGGTCCAGTAGCGGTCGGCCGGCTGCTCGGCGATCTCGACGTGGACGTTGCCTTCGGCCAGGCAGGTGGGCAGTTCGGAGAGTGAACTGCGGTCCATGCAGTCCTGAAACCACGTGGTGTGGCCGACCTCCCTGCCCGCGGAGTCGAGGATCGGGCTGGTCTCGACGACCCACGGTCCGCCGGGGACTCGCAGGCCGCCGATGTCCCCGTAGGTGCCGATCTTCGTCAGGCGGCCGACCAGTTCGGCGGTGAGTGGCACCGAGGTGCGGGCGGGCGCTTCGTAGTGCGGGCGGATCATTGTGGGTACA
The DNA here is from genome assembly GCF_008120935.1 of Streptomyces sp. sk2.1. Lineage (GTDB taxonomy): Bacteria > Actinomycetota > Actinomycetes > Streptomycetales > Streptomycetaceae > Streptomyces. Next base: position 55,888 of record NZ_RDBO01000044.1, on the reverse strand, counting down.
GCGATCTGGAGCACGGCGAAGACCACCAGCGTGGCGGCCATGGCGGGCACGGCACGGCGAAGGACCAGGCCCAGGGTGGCGCCCAGGGTGAAGGCAAAGGCCGCGTGGCCCAGCGGAGCGATGTTGCGCGAGGCGAAGAGCGCCGGTTCGAAGCGGTTGTCGAGGACGTCGGCGACCGGGCCGGTCGCCCAGGTCAGCAGCAGGCTGTACAGGCCGACGCCGGTCGTGCTCACCAGGCCCACCAGGCCGAGTTTGGCCGCGAGCCACCGGCTGCGGGTCACGCTCTGGTTCCACACCATGCGGTGGGTTCCGGCCTCCAGTTCCCTGGCGATGAGCGGTGCGCCCCAGAAGACCCCGATGGCACCGGGGACAGCGAGCAGCAGGTAGCCGAGCAGGTCGGTCCGGAGGCTGTAGCGGTCGGCGAAGGCACCCAGCGGTCCGGTACAGGCGTCACGATTCGCGCAGTGGGCGAGGGTGTCGTCGTACGCGCCGTGGATCTGCCCGCCGAGCACGACGAGGTACACGGCGAGGAGCAGGAGCGCCCCGAGGCCCACCAGCGCCTGGGTTCGGAACTGACGCCAGGTCATCCAGATCATCGGCGGGCCTCCACGGCAGTCGGAACAGGTCGGCCATCGGTCCGGTCCGTCCGGCCGAGGTAGGCGAGGACCAGCTCTTCGAGGCCCACGTCCGCCGTCGCCCATGGACCGCCGGCCAGCAGCCTGCGGTCGGCACGGACCAGGGCGGTCCTCTCCTGCTCGGTGCGGTCGGTGAGCGCGATGACGTCTGCGTCGGCGGGCAGGGCCGAGAGGGCGGAGCGGGCGCCGGTGATCCGGACGTGGCCGGCCAGCAGCTCTGTCACATCACCGGCCAGCTGGATCCGGGAGCCCGCCAGCACGATCAGGTAGTCACAGACCCGTTCCACGTCGGACAGGGCGTGGGAGGAGAGGATGGCGGCGGCGCCCAGTTCGGTGACGGACTCCATCAGGTGGTCCAGGAAGGCACGCCGGGCCAACGGGTCCAGGGCGGCGGCGGGCTCGTCGAAGATCAGCAGCTCGGGTCGCTTGGCCGCCGCGAGGGTCAGGGCGAGCTGGGCACGCTGGCCGCCGGAGAGCCGGCCGGCCTTCTGCCGGGGGTCGAGGTCCACGCGGGCGAGGCGGCGCCGGGCAAGTTCCGGATCCCAGCCGGGATTGAGCCGGGCGCCCATCCGCAGGTGGTCGGCGACGGACAGTTCGGCGTAGACGGGTGTGTCCTGGGCGACGAAGCCGACCTTGGCCAGGTGGGCGGAGTCGGCGGCGGGTGTGGCGCCCAGTACGCGGATCGTGCCCGAGCTGGGCGTGATCAGTCCGCTGGCCAGTTGCAGCAGCGTCGATTTGCCGGCGCCGTTCGGGCCGACCAGTCCGATCACCCGTCCTGGCGGAACGTTCAGGTCACAGTCGGTGAGCGCGTGGTGTCGGCCGTACCGCTTGCCGAGCTTCACGGTTTTCAGTACCGGTGTCATGTGTTCTCCCCTCCGGTTCAGCCACGAGGGGCGCGCTTTGCGCGCCACGACTTGACGAACCGGTACGCGCCGTAGCCGACTGCGATCAGCACGGCGAGGTTGAGCGCCCACCAGGCGTACAGCAGCGGGCTCCGTTCGGTCTTCTCGGCGTGCGCCGCCGCGGCGAGCAGGAGAGGTGCGGAGGTGAAATCAGGCATGTGGACAGCCTGTTGAGCGGCTGCGGGCCGCGCACCGGCCGAAGGGACGCATCCGGGCGCACGGAGTCGTACTTTCGGCTGGTTCGGCGGCCCGCCGGGGCGGGCTAGCGTGAGCCGGGTGAGTACAGCAGAGCGGCCGGTCCGCAGGCCGACAACCGTGGTGAACGCGGCGCTGGGCGCATTCTTCGCGCTCGTACTGACCGTCGTGGCGGTGCAGTACAGCGTGCAGGGCCGTGTCTGGGCCGTCGACGCGTGCGTCGGCGCCGTCGTCTGCCTGATCGCACTCGGCAGGGAGCGCCATCGGGGCTGGGCCGCCGCGGCCGGCCTGGTCGTCGCGGGGGCGGGCGCGGTGATCGCCGGGGTCGCGGATCTGCCGGGCGAGCCCGGCGTCGGCGCCGTCGTGGGGCTGCTCGTCCTCGGCGGCTCCGCTGCGAGAACGCTCCCGTGGCGCCCGACCGTTGCCGTCGCTTCAGCCGGGCTGGCGCTGATGGCCGCCGGGCTGCTGACGGCCGAGGGCCCGGGAACGCCCTTCCGGGTGGGGATCGAGGGCTGGATCCTCGCGCTCGGGGCCGGGCTGGGGCTGCGCTTCGTGGACTTCCGCCGACGGGCCGCCACCGACGCGGTCCGGCAGGAGGAGCGGCTCGCTCTGGCACGGGAGTTGCATGACGTGGTCGCCCATCACATCACCGGCATCGTCGTCCAGGCCCAGGCCGCGCGGATCGTGGCCGGGCGGCGGCCCGAGAGTCTGGACGCCACTCTCAGCGACATCGAGGAGGCCGGTGGCGAGGCGCTCACCGCGATGCGTCGGGTGGTCGGGCTGCTGCGCGATACCGACGACGTCGCCACCACGGCTCCCACCGCACCCGGTCGGCAGGAACTGACCGAACTGGTCCGCCGGTTCGACGGGCACGGCCCCGAGGTGTGCCTGCGGCTGCCCGCCGACCCCGCGCCCTGGGCACCCGAAGTGGCCACCACCGTCCACCGGATCGTCCAGGAGTCCCTGACCAACATCGCCCGCCACGCCGGGCATGCCCGCTCCGCCGTCATCGACATCGCCCACGGCCCGGACGGCGTCACCGTAACGGTCACCGACGACGCCCCGCCCGGCTGCACCCGGCCCAAACACCACGGCGGCTTCGGCCTCATCGGCATGCGCGAACGCGTCGAGGCGCTCGGCGGCCACTTCAGCGCCGGCCCCGGCCGGGACACCGGCTGGTCGGTCCGCGCAATCCTGCCCGCCCCCGGCAAGGAGACCCGTTGAGCATCCGCGTCCTGCTCGCCGACGACCAGGCGATGATCCGCAGCGGCCTGCGCCTCATCCTGGAGGACCAGGGCGACATCACCGTGGTCGGCGAAGCCGCCGACGGCGCCGAAGCGGTCGAACTCGCCCGCCGACTGCGCCCGGACGTGTGCCTGGTCGACATCCGCATGCCCGGACTGGACGGCATCGACGTCACCCGTGCCCTGGCCGGCCCCGGAATCACCGACCCGCTCCGGGTGGTCATCGTCACCACCTTCGACCTGGACGAGTACGTCCACGGCGCACTGCACGCCGGGGCGGTCGGCTTCGTCCTCAAGGGCGCCGCCCCCGCCCTGCTCACCGAGGCCGTCCGGGCCGCACACGCCGGGGACGCCCTGATCTCCCCGTCCATCACCCTGCGCCTGCTCCGCGACCTCGCCCCGGCGCGGACGGCGGCCGCGGCCCGGCCCGCCCGGCCGCTCTCGGCACGGGAGATGGATGTGATCCGGGCCATCGCCCGGGGCCGCACCAACCAGGAGATCGCCACCGCGCTGTTCATCACTCTCAGCACCGTCAAGAGCCATCTGTCCACCATTCAGGACAAACTCGGCGTCCGCAATCGCGTCGAGGTCGCCGCCTGGGCCTGGCAGAGCCGCCTCATGGACTCCTGGGGACCACGCACCTGAGCGCGTGAAGCGGGCTCGGTGCCGGTGCTGTTGGGTCCGGTCCCGTTCGTTCGCTCCAGCACATAGGCCCAAGGCCGTGGTCGGGCCTCCTCGGGCCGGCTCGGATGCCGCCGGGCGGCGGTTTGTCTCGGTTCGGCTGAGGCGGTGGGCACCTGCTGTGGCAGGCGGGACGGGTGGCGGCGTTCGCAGACCCGTTTCGGGCCCATCCGGCGGTGCCGGCGGGGATGCGACCGACGGCGGGCGGGTGAAGGAGTAGCGGCCGAGGACGTTGATGCGGTCGTACTGGAGGGGGAGAGGCGGGCGAGGCGCCGGAGCGGGAACGCACCGAGTGTCAGTGACCGACCAGGGCGGTGATCGGCTTGCGGGCCGCCCCGGTCAGCCGCTCGGCAGCGGTCGAGGTCCGCTCGGGGGCGGCGCGATCGGATGCCGGTCCCTTTGACGGCCCTGGCGAACCCGGCGTTGAAGTGCATGAGGGCCTCGCCGCAGCCATCTGCTGCTACGAGCGACTCCTCCGCTTCACCACACAGGATCTCTCACAGGTTCTTACGCATGGACATCGACGACACTTCGTAGCCGCTGTGGCGGTACATTGCGATGGCCGCCTCGTTGCCTCCGACGACATCCAGGGCGAGCGCTGTCCTGCCCTCGCGAGCGACGAGTTCCTCGGCGGCCGCGAGGATGGCGGATCCGTATCCACGGCGTCGGAACGGCTCGAAGACGTTGATGTCGTACAGCCAGGCGGAGTCGGCGGTGCCCGACGCCTGACCCGGGTCCGGACCGATCCACGCGTTACCCACCACCTCGCCCGATCCGTTCTCCGCCATCACGAGATGATGACCGGCCGTGTCGACACCGTCAGGAAGGAACGTGGCCGTGCCGTGCCGGAACCGCTCCCGCGCCAGCTCTTCCGGCATGAACTTCCCGAGCACACGAACCGACTCGGCTTCACGATGCTCAGCCGCCGCGTGATACTCCGCTGACGTCATCTTCCGCAAGGTCACCCGCTCCGCATTCATGCCGCCATCTTCAATCGGTCACTTGCAGCAGCGCCACCGGTTTCCAAGCCCGATGAATCTCGCCACCACCCCCATCCACAACACCAACGGATCGACCACAGGTTTTGACGATTGCTCCCCGATCGGCCCTGGTGGGCGGCTGACGGAACGTCGGCGGCGGGACCCGTCTGAAGCCGTCCCGCAGACAACACCCCATTGTCCGCGGCAAGGGGGAAGCGGTGCCGGCCGTCGTGCGACTGCCCGTCGGGAAGGCGCTCCCCGTCCGCGCGGCGGCCGACGTGCTCTCCTCGCCCCGCTCGGCAGCCCGAACACGGTCCGCGACCACGGGGCCGGTGTCGGGAAGACCGCCGAGCGGATCGGCGGAGTCCTCGGCTGTCAGCCCGGAGCGCCGTGGATGCCGATGCCCGGTTCAGGGGGGAGAGAGGCCCAAGTCGGTGCGTCGGCGTTCCTCAAGGAATTCGATGCGCCGGGCCTGTTCGTCATTGATCACATCGCACACCCAGTCCCAGTGCAGCGCCACCCGGTCGCCGGCGGAGAGCCCGTCGAGCAGCGTCAGACCACCGGCCGAGCAGCGTACGGTCTCCTCCCGCCACGAGCCGTCGGTCAGCCCCGCGCCGTCCCAGCACAGGGGGCGTGACCGCACGGTCGCGATGTCCCTGTCGGCGGCCACGACCACTCCCGTACGGACCCGGCACCGGTCGAGTACGGACAGGGCGGTCGGATGGCCCACCGACCGCAGCATCGGGGCCCACGGATACACCTCGAACACCTGGAAGCTGTGATGGGCCAGGGCGCGCCGCCCGGCGTCGCGCCAGGTGCCGCCGCGCTGTCCCCGGAACCGGTCGGTCATGCGCTCCACCAGAGCGGCGGGATCGGCCCGGTCCAGCAGCTCGTTGCCGATCCAGTACGCCTCGACCACCCGCACGTCGAGCGGGTCCGCCAGGCCGGCCGTCTCCGCGAGGAACTGGAGATAGCACCAGGCCCCCTCGAACTGCCGAGCCCGCCGCTCGATGTCGGCGGTCGCGTCACGGCGCAGAAGGGCCGACGCATCGGCGGGGCCGCAGTAGCCGAGCTCGTTGGGCGGGTAGGCGTATCGCGCGAACAGCAGGGCGCCCTCGGCACTCACTCAGCAGATCCTCGGTAGTTGTTCGCCGATCGGCAGCCCGATCACCCGGCTCCCGCCCAACCCCGTCCTCGCCACGACCATCCCGGCATGATCCGGAACACAACTGCCGATCCTGCAGGCGGACCTGCCCAGGGGGTGGGCCCGCATGGCGGCCAGCACCCGGTCCGCGTCCTCCGCCGGGACGATCGCGATCAGTTTGCCCTCGTTGGCCACCTGGAGCGGGTCGAGCCCCAGCAGGCTGCACGCGTCGCGCACCGTGGGCGGCACGGGAAGCAGCCGCTCGACCAGTTCGATGCCCACGTCCGAGGCGCGGGCGATCTCGTTCAGCGAAGCCGAGACGCCCCCGCGCGTGGGATCCCGGAGCACATGGAGGTCGGTACCGGTGGCGAGCATGGCGGCGACCAGTCCGTGCAGCGCGGCGGTGTCGCTCTCCACCGTCGTGCCGAATTCGAGGCCCTCCCGGCAGCTCATGACGGCCACACCGTGCACGCCGATGTCGCCGCTGACGAGCACCGCGTCGCCGGGATGCGCCCGGCGCGCGTGGATGTCGACACCGGGAGGGATCACGCCGATGCCCGAGGTGTTGAGGTAGACGCCGTCACCACTGGCGTGCTCCACGACTTTCGTGTCCCCGGTGACCAGGCGTACGCCGGCGTCCTCGGCGGCCCGGCCCACGGCCTGTGCGATCCGGCCGACGTCGCTCAGCGCGGTGCCCTCCGCGAGAATGAAGGCGGTGGACAGGAACAGGGGCGTCGCACCCGACATGGCCAAGTCGTTGACCGTGCCGTTCACCGCCAGATCACCGATCGATCCTCCGGGGAAGAACATCGGCTTCACCACGAACGAGTCCGTGGAGAAGGCGAGGCGGGTGCCGGATCCGACCGTCAGGACGGCCGAGTCACCGAGGTCGGCGGCGGCCGCGGCACCGTACGCGGGCAGGAACAGGTGCTCGATCAGCTCACCGGACATCGCACCGCCGCCCCCGTGCCCCATGACGACGGACGGGATGTCCCGCAGCGGGACCGGGCAGGCCCACCCCTCGAAGTCGAGGTCGGGCACGTCGTTCACCACAACGGTCATGTCCTGCATCGCGTCAGTCACTTCGCATCGACCAGTTCCAGGCGGCGGTGGGTGTAGTACGCGGCACACGCGCCCTCGGACGACACCATGGTCGCGCCGAGCGGGTTCCTCGGCGTGCACTCCTTGCCGAACGCCTCGCACAGATGCGGTTTGATCAGGCCCTGGAGCACCTCGCCCGAGCGGCAGAGCGACGACTCGGCGGTGTGGATGCCCGTCACGTCGAACCGCTGCTCCGCATCGAACGCCCGGTACTTCTCGGAGAGCTTCCAGCCGCTGCGGGGAATCATTCCGATGCCGCGCCAGGTCCGGTCGGTCACCTCGAAGACATCGGCGAGCATCTCCATGGCGGGCACATTGCCCTCCGCGCGCACGGCCCTGGGGTAGGCGTTCTCCACCTCGTGCCGACCCGTCTCCAGTTGGACAACGGTTCGGCGGATCCCTTCGAGGATGTCCAGCGGCTCGAAGCCGGTCACCACGATCGGCACCTTGTACTTCCGGGCCAGCGGCGGGTACTCGGCCGTTCCCATCACACTGCACACGTGGCCCGCGGCGAGGAACGCCTGCACCCGGCAGGTCGAGGACTCCATGATCGCGGCGATCGCGGGCGGCACCAGCACGTGGGACACCAGCAGCGAGAAGTTCCGCACCCCGAACCGCTGGGCCTGGTACACCGTCATGGCGTTCGCGGGGGCGGTGGTCTCGAACCCGATCCCGAAGAAGACGACTTCGCGGTCGGGGTTCTCCCGGGCGATCTTCAGCGCGTCGAGCGGCGAGTACACCACGCGTACGTCGCCGCCGGCGCTCTTGACGGAGAAGAGGTCCTGGCTGCTGCCGGGCACGCGCAGCATGTCGCCGAACGAGCAGAAGACGACTCCGGGGCGGGCGGCGATCGCCAGTGCCCGGTCGATGGTCTCCAGCGGGGTGACGCAGACGGGACATCCCGGTCCGTGGATCATCTCCACGCTGTCCGGCAGCAGTTGGTCGATGCCGTGCCGGATGATCGAGTGGGTCTGGCCGCCGCAGACCTCCATCAGCGCCCACTTCCGCGTGGTGGCCGCGTGGATCTGGTCGATCAGCTTCTTCGCGACATCGGGATCACTGAACTCGTCGAGGTACTTCACCGGTCGGCTCCTTCGGGAGAGGCACCCTGTCGGGCTGCGTATTCGAAGTCGTCTCCGAACTCCTCGGCCAGGATGCCGAGCCGCTCGAAGTCGGCGAGGGTGTCCAGGGCCGACCGTTCGTCGAGGCGCTGGATGGCGAATCCGACGTGCACGATGACGTACTCACCGACGGCCACATCGGGGATGTACTGGAGGCACACCTCCTTGCACACCCCGCCGAAATCGACCTCGGCCATCACCGTGCCGTCGACTTCGGCGGTGCTGAGGACACGCCCCGGAACAGCCAGACACATGGTCTCTCTCCTCTGTGGATCCCTCTTGAGGTACGGCGGTGCGGTCGTGCGGCGGCGTCATCCCGATGCGGCGATCATGAGCTGGCCGAGGGCGATCCCGCCGTCGTTCGGGGGGAGCAGGCGCGGCCGCAGGACGGTGAAGCCCCGCTCGGTCAGGCCGCGTTGCGTGGCTTCGAGCAGTACGGCGTTCTGGAAGACGCCACCGCCCAGCGCCACAGTGCCGAGGCCGGTGCGCGAGCGGCAGAGGTCCGCGAGGCGGGTGGTCAGAGCGGCGACGGCGGTGTGGAAGCGCACGGCGATCAGCCCGGCCGGAACGCAGTCCCGCACGTCGGACACCACGGCCCGAATGACCGGACCCGGATCCGCGACGGCGGGTTCCTCCCCCTTCCCGGGCCGGATGCCGAAGCGGTAGCCGCCCTCCGGTGCCGCAGGACCGGCTGCCGCGGTACGGGCCAGCCCTTCCAGTTCCATGGCCGCCTCCGCCTCGTACGCCACCATGTGCCGGACGTCGGCCAGGGACGCGACCGCGTCGAAGAGCCGGCCCATGCCCGACGTGGGCACGCAGCCGAATCCGGTGGCGAACTGATGGGCCAGCACGTCGCGTTCGGCAGGCGGGCAGGCACGGACCGCGGGCATGTCGTCGGCCCAGGGGATGCCGGCCGCGTGCAGATGCGCGAGGGCCATCCGGTACGGCCGCAGCACACTCGCGTCGCCTCCGGCCAGCGGAACGTAACCCAGGTGCGCGGCCCTGCCGAACGACGCGTAGCCGGCCACCAGGACCTCACCGCCCCAGGCCGCCCCGTCGGTGCCGTGGCCGGTGCCGTCGAAGGCGATGCCGATCACGCGCTCGTCCGCGCCCAGGCCGTGCTCCGCCATCACGGACGCGATGTGCGCGTGGTGGTGCTGCACGGTGCGGACCGGCCGCCCGGCCGCGTGGGCGCGAGCCCAGCCGCCGGAGTGGTAGCCGGGGTGGCGGTCGGCCACCAGCCGGGTGGGCGCCACTCCGGTGAGGTCCTCCAGATGCTTCTCGGTCCGGGTCAGAGCGCCGACCGTGGAGAGGTCGTCCATGTCGCCGATGTGCTGGCTCAGCCAGGCGTAGCGGCCCTCGGCCAGCGCACAGGTGTTCTTCAGGTCGGCGCCCACGGCGAGCGTCGGGGGCACGTCGAAGGGCAGTGCGAGTGGCAGCGGGGCGTATCCGCGCGAGCGGCGCAGCGGCAGCTCGGCACCGGCGGCCCAGCGGCTGACCGAGTCGTCGCACGGCACATGAATGCGCCGGTCGTGCCGTAGCCAGGCATCGACCAGCGGTGCCAGAGCGGTCAGCGCGTCGCCGTCGTCGGTGACAATCGGCTCGCCCGACAGATTGGCCGACGTCATCACGAGCGCGTCCGGGCCCGGCGGGTCGTCACCGATCCCGAAGAGCAGGACGTGCAACGGGGTGTAGGGCAGCAGCAGTCCGAGGTGGGGGCTGCCGGGTGCCACGGCGTCGGACACCCCGGCCCCGGTGGCGAGACGGGGGAGGAGGACGATCGGCCGGCGCCCACCGCTCAGCAGCTCCTCCTCGTCAGCCGTAGGAGTCACCAGCCCACGCGCGACGTCGAGGTCCGGCACCATCACCGCGAACGGTTTGCCACCGCGCTGCTTGCGCCGGCGCAGCTCCGCCACGGCCGCGTCGTCGCGGGCGTCGCACACCAGGTGGTAGCCGCCGAGGCCCTTGACCGCGATGATCCCGCCCTCGGCGAGAAGCTTCCGCGCGGTCCGCAGCGCGTCCGCGTCGTGCGACGGGAGCGCGCCCTCCTTGCCCACGAGTTCGAGCCGCGGTCCGCAGTCGGGACAGGCGATCGGCTGGGCGTGGAAGCGCCGGTCGTGCGGGTCCTCGTACTCTGCCCGGCAGGCCCCGCACATTTCGAAGTCCGCCATGGTGGTGGCGGCGCGGTCGTACGGAAGGCCGGTGACGATCGTGAACCGGGGGCCGCAGTGCGTGCAGGTGATGAACGGGTGGCGGTAGCGCCGGTTCGACGGGTCGCTCAGCTCCTCCAGGCAGTCGTCGCAGGTGGCGATGTCGGGCGAGACCAGCGTCCTGGCCCGGCCGGACGCGCTGGACCGCTCGATGGTGAAGCCCGTACCGCCGCGCGTCGGCTGTTCGCTCGTACGCACGTCCTCGACGACCGCGAGCGGTGGGGCGTCGGCGCAAAGGCGGCGACCGAACTCCTCCACGGCCCCGGCCGTTCCCTCGACCTCGGCGAGCACCCCGTCGCCGGTGTTCGTCACCGAGCCCGTGAGCAGCAGCTCCGAGGCGGTGACATAGACGAAGGGCCGGAAGCCCACCCCCTGCACGACACCGCGCACCTCGAATCTGCGCCGGATCCGCTGTTCCCGGCCGCGGCCCATCATCTCCAGTCCCGACAGAGCCTCCCGGGCCTTCGCCCGGTCGATGAGCTCGACGGCGAAGCCCATGTGGAGAAGCACCCAGTCGTCGCGACCGGGCGCCTCGTCGAGCATGCCGATGTTGACGCGGCGCCTGGCGCCCTCCACGTCCACCAGAGCCAGCTGGCCCGCATACCCGTCCACGATCTCCACGACGCGGCCAGGAATGCCTAGGCACATGATCAGGATCTCCGGGGTTCGGCGCTGTTCACGGACGCGGTCGGTACGGCGGGCACGAGCTGCCGGACCAGGGTGTGCACTGCCTGCATCGCCTCGGGCACCACGCTGTCGACGGCTTCGCTGAGCCCGATGCCCTCCTCCACTCCGGCGGGTGTGCAGCCGACGAGGTAGGTGAGCGGAAGCGTACCGCCCAGTTGGTCCAGATTTGCCAGGACGGAAACCGGATTCATCCCGTGGGCGTCGAATTCACCCGAACCGAGGTCCTCCACACCGATGCGGAGCACCGTCACCTCCCCGGGGGCGCCGCCCCCCGGGTACGCGTCGACCAGAACGAGTGCGTCGTACCCGTCGAGCAGGTCGTACGCGAGGTGCATGCCGCGGATGCCGTAGTCCACCACCCGGACCTGCGGGGGCATCCCGCCGTCGTGGGCCAGTCGGCGCACGACCTCCGGGCCGAAGCCGTCGTCGCCGAGAAACAGATTGCCGATGCCCGCGACCAGCACCCGGGCGGTGGCGTCGGGTTCCTTCGCCATCCTCGGCTCAGCCGCCCCCGGACTGAAGGTCGGGTGATTCCGGATCCTGGGCCTTCTCCGGCTGCACGGAGGTGTCGGAGCGTTCGTCCGAGGTGCCCGAGGGGCGGTCGGCCGGCCCGCCCGAAGGCCGGTCCGAGCCGGTGCCGCGGGACCCCTTCGGGCCCCGTTCCTCCTGCGGCTCCTCCTGGACGTCGCTGTTCTTCTCCGGTGTGTCCGCCATGGGGTGCTCCTTCATCACTTCACTCGGGTCGGGATTCACATCGAACGGATGCGCAGGTAGCGGCGGATGTCGGGGATCGATCTGATCCCCACCGCCACGGCGACGAGCGCCACGGCCGCGGCCGCTCCGGTGGTGATGATGCCCAGGGTCTTCACGATCGGTTCTCCTCACGGTGCTGCGCCGTTTCCTCGACGCTCAGGGGTGTCAGCTCGTCGGGCGCGAAGTAGAAGTAGCGGCCGTACCAGTCGTGCAGGTCCGACGCGGGGTCGTCGACGAGGACCAGGGCGATGTGCGTACCACCGTCCACGTCCGACAGAACCGCCGTCACCCGGGCCACCCGGCCGGCGAAGAACAGGTCCTGCGCGTCCGCCCTCCGGGAGGGGTGGACGCGGACCAGACTGTCCTTGGCCACCCGGACCCCGTCGATCACGACCGCGTCGCTCCCGGGCCGTACCGAGGCGTCGGCCGCCGGGTCCCACCAGGGGGCGCCCGCGGTGTCGAAGGCGGCGGGTTCCACATCCCGGACGTCGGCCGCCGGGCCCACGGGGGGCGCGGGCTGCGGCGGGTGCGAGTCGCGCAGCAGGCCGTGCAGCTGCTGGAGGTCGGCGGGCGACATGCCGTCGCACCGGTCGATGATCTCCCGGGCCCGGGGGTCGGTGGCCCTGGCCTCCGCCTTCTCCTCCTCCGTCATGGTCATCACGCGGAGGGTCAGGATCTCGTCGATCTCGGTGGAGTCGAAGAGCGCGCCGGGGCTCTGCTCGGCGACCTCCGGGTGGTCGTACAGGATGATCGGCGCACCGAGCAGGGTGTCCGTCGTCCCCTTCGGTCCGGCCAGCACTGGCCAGCACCTGCGCTGGCGGCAGCGGCCGGCGGCCGCCGCCGCCCCGGCGGGCGGTTCGAGCAGCGAGACGAACTCGGCTTCGTGCGCCCGCAGCAGCAGATGCGCGCCGATCAGCGAGGACCGGATCGCGGCGTCCTTGGTGGCCGCGGACTCCGGATGCTCGTTGCGCACCACCACCGAGAGGCGCACATATCCGTCGTCGACGACGGCCCGCGTGCGCACCCGGACCGCCAACGGCAGCCGCCGTCGTACGATCCGGCCCATCACCACGCCCCGCGCGTCGGTCACCGGCTCGGTGTCCTCGCCACCCGGTACCTCGTGGACGGTGTCCGCCACCTCACCCAACGGCAGGGCGGTCAGCACGACTTCACGCTCGACGGCCTCGTCCCAGGACATCACCGGCACCCCGTCGACGACGAGCTGCTCGACGGGTGTGTCCGCCCCGTCCTCGCCCGTGCCGCGCACCTCGCGGACCTGGAGCTGGAGGAAGCGCAGATGCACGGTGACGGCGGCCGGCCCCTCGTGCGGCGCCAGCAGGCACTGCATCTCCATCTCCGGCTCCTCGCCGAAACTCGCCGCCGTGGCGTGCGGCGGGCCGAGGACCCCGAACTGCCAGCGCGACCGGTTCTTGTGCGAGCTCGCCCGGTACGGGTACAGGAGGTACCCCTCGTACAGGACGGCGTCGGCGATCGAACGCACCTGGTCAAGACTCACCGGACCACCTCGTCGTGCTCGGCCAGGAGGGCCTGGACCGTCTCGTCCCAGCTGATCAGCCCGCGCCGGGCCCGGAAGTCCGCGAAGCGTGCCAGCACCTCGTGGTCCAGCCGGATCCATCCGGTGTTCGGGTAGTGCGCCGCCATCATGCGCCGCCACACCTCGACCGGCATCGGATGCCGGGCCTCGCAGTCCCACGGCACCTGCTCGACCCCGAAGCCCTTGCTGCCACGGGTGAAGACCGTGCCGGAGAACATCAGGACGAGAGGTACCGAACCCTCGCCCAGGGCGTGCAGATAGCGGGAGCCGATCACGTCGAAGTCGTAGGTGCAGGGCAGGGCGAGATCGACCTCGGTCGCACCGCTGAACCCCTGCACGGTGGTGTCGCAGCTCATCCACTGGAACGGTTTGAGGGTGTCCGTCCAGCGGTCCCGGCAGCCGAACAGCGCCACCAGGCCGCTCTGTTCGGCCTCGTCGTAATGGCGCCGCTGCGGCTCGATGCGGACCTGGCAGTGCAGCGCGATGGCGTGGATCCGCCGGCCCGTCCGCTCCTCGATCCGCAGCCGCGCGGTCAGCTGCGGTGCGGCCGCGTACGGCTCGGCGACGACATCGAGCACGGAGAACGCGAAGTCGCTCACGGCGCCCCGATCCCCGCGGCGGGCCGGCTGCGCTCCGCCACCCGCGCGAAGAAGCCGTCCATCGCGGCACGGGCCTCGGTGCCACCGTCGAACCCGCGCCACAGCGAGCGCAGTTGTCCCACCAACTCGTAGCAGGCGTCGATCGGCACGAGATGGCATGAAGCATCGCTCCGGGCCGTACGCCGGATCAGCAGCGCCTCCACATCCGGACGCAGCACGGCGAGCTCCGGACTCGACTCGACGACGGCCGCCCAGGCGTCCAGCGGCAGTTCCGACTCGGTGGCCCCGGCGGGCCCGGGGTAGAACGCGACCATCCGGTCCTGGACGGAGTTGCGGAACAGGAAAACGAGCCCCACGGGAATCTGCAGCTCGTCCCAGGCGCGCCCGTCCACAGTCAGCCCGGCGAAGTGCAGATACCGCTCGGGGACCGACCGGTAGCGCAGCTCCGCGTTCTCGTCGGTGAACAGCAGGTAACAGGACCGACAGCAGCACATCAGGGCGCGGCTGTCGAGGTTCACCACATGGGAGTGGCTCCCGCCGATCGGTTCCGCGCACATCTCGCAGCGCTCACCGGCGGGCGGCCGCGGCCGGTTGCGCCTGAGCCGCAGCAGGGTGGAGGCCGGCGAGGCGGAACGACCCGTGGCGATCACGGCGCCACCGCCGCGGGCACCGCCACCGAGACCGCGGCACCGTCGGACAGCAGGGGCAGCGGAGCCAGGTGCACACTGTCCCCGTCGAGGCAGATCCCGGCCCGCCGCACGTCGTAGTGCGCACGGCACCCGGCGCAGCGCAGGACCGCGTCCCCGGACCGTCCGCCCAGCCGCCGCGCCAGCGTGGCACCCTCGAACGGCCGCTCGCAGCGTGCGCACCGGTCCTCGAAGGCGAAGAGATCCGCGCCCACCCGACAGGCCACCACCGGCATCCTGCCGACATCGAACCGGGCCACGGCACCGGACTCCAGCCCCGACAGCTCCGGCACGACCTCCCACGAGGCGCCGTCGTCGCTAGCCGTCCCGGACTCCGCGTGCAGCCGGGCGAACAGCGAGTCCACCGGTACCAACGGCCCCGCTGCCCCGGCGTCCTCGTCGGCCGCGGTCTCGACCTCGATCGAGGTGATCTCCGGCGCCGCCGCCTCCACCGCACCCTGCACGGCCAGCCTGAGCGTGACCGAGGACGAGGGGCAGCCGTCACAACTGCCCAGCAGCCTCAACCGGACGGTTCCCTCGTCGGTGACGGCGAGCAGCTCCACATCACCGCCGTGCGAACCCAGATACGGCCGTACGCTCTCCAGCGCCCGCTCGACCCGGGTCTCCACGCCGTACGGATGCAGCCCGTGGACCAGCAGGACGCCGGCCACCAGCTCGTCGTCGGCCAGGGCGGCCAGGACGTCGTCGTCCAGCCGCCCCTGTTCGTGCACCAGGTCGAGCAGCCGTTCCAGCCCGGCACCGTAGAAGTCGGTGACGAGCCGGACCAGTTCCTCGCTGCGCTCGCGGGCGACCGCGCCGCCCGAGCCGCTGGCGGCGATCAGGGTGTCGATGCGTTCACCGGTCGTCCGCCAGTCGGGCGCGGCCGTGGACTCCTCCCGCGCCATCACTCACTGCCCGCGGACTGGGTGGGGGAGTGCAGGAGCTCCAGCTTCTTGCCCTCGCCGAGATACATGTGCACACCGCAGGGCAGACAGGGGTCGAAGCTGCGCACCGTGCGCATGATGTCGATGCCCTTGAAGTGCTCCCGGTCGTTCTCCTCGAAGATCGGCTGGCCCTGCACGGCGTCCTCGTAGGGGCCGGGCGTGCCGTACGTGTCACGGGGGCTCGCGTTCCACGGAGTCGGCGGGTACGGGTGGTAGTTGGCGATCTTGCCGTCCCGGATCACCATGTGGTGGGAGAGGACACCGCGGACCGCCTCGGTGAACCCGCAGCCCACGCCCTCCTCGGGCACCTCGAACTTCTCCCAGGTCTTGGTGTTCCCGGAGCGGATCTCCACGAGAGCCTTCTCCGCGAAGTGGAGCGCGCAGGCGGCCGCGTAGGCCTGGAAGTAGCTGCGAGCCCGGTTGCGCTCGATGGTGTTGCTCCACTTCGGGACGTGCCACTCCAGCTCCACCGGCCCCTTGAGGGCGGTCTTGGGGAGGTTGATCTTGACGCTGTGACCGGTGGCCCGGACGTAGCCGATGTCGACCAGACCGGCCAGCGCGGTGGTCCACAGCCGTGCGAGCGGCCCGCCGCCCGTGTCGAGCGCCAGGTAGTCCTTGCCGTCGAACCACCGCGGTGACATGACCCAGCTGTACTTGTCGTCCAGGTCCCGCTTCTGCGGCTGCGGGTTGGTGTGCTGGTTCCACGGGTGGCGCCGGTCGACCGGATTGCCGAGCGGGTCGTGGGAGACGAAGGTCTCCTGCTCGTCCCAGTCGTTGTAGTACGACGAACCGAGCAGGATCCGGATGCCGAGGTTGATCTTCACCAGGTCGGTGGTGACCAGCTTCCCGTCGACGACGACACCGGGGGTGACGTACATCTTCCGGCCCCAGTCGGTCATGTCCTTGTACTCGAAGTTGCAGTGCTCCGGGTCCTGGAAGGAGCCCCAGCAGCCCAGCAGGATGCGCCGGTTGCCGACCTGCTCGTACCCCGGCAGGGCTTCGTAGAAGAAGTCGAAGAGATCGTCGTGCATCGGCACGACCTTCTTCATGAACTCGACGTACCGCTGGAGGCGGGTGATGTAGTCCGTCATCAGCTGGATGGTCGCCACGGTGCCGACCCCGCCGGGATAGAGCGTGGAGGGGTGCACGTGCCGGCCCTCCATCAGGCAGAACATCTCCCGGGTCATCCGGCTGACCTGGAGCGCCTCGCGGTAGAACTCGCCGGTGAACGGGTTCAGCGATCGCATGATGTCGCCGATCGTCCTGTATCCGTGCGCGTCGGCGTGCGGGGAGGGGGTGCGGTTGGCCTGTTCCAATACACCGGGATTGGTCTCCGCGACCATCTTCTCGCAGTAGTCGACCCCTACCAGGTTCTCCTGGAAGATGTTGTGGTCGAACATGTACTCCGCGGCCTCGCCGAGATTCACGATCCATTCGCCGAGGTGCGGCGGCTTCACCCCGTACGCCATGTTCTGCGTGTAACAGGAACACGTGGCGTGGTTGTCACCGCAGATTCCGCAGATGCGACTCGTGATGAAGTGCGCGTCCCGGGGGTCCTTTCCCTTCATGAAGACCGAATAGCCCCGGAAGATGGAGCTGGTGCTGTGACACTCGGCGACCACCTTCTGCTTGAAGTCGATCTTCGTGTAGATGCCCAGACTGCCGACGATCCGGGTAATGGGGTCCCACGCCATTTCGACCAGGTCGTTCTTTCCCCGGCCGCTCCCGGCGCCCTTGTGCTGCGTCGCGGTCATTGCGCCGCCTCTGCTTTCTGTCCATTGCGGTGATGTACGCGGTCACTCACCAGGTGCGTGTGGCGCCGGTGGTGAGTTTCTTGCCGGGCTTGCGCCATTTCGGTTCGCGGTCCAGGGCGTGGGTGGTGAGATGGCGCAGCCGCCGTATCGTCGACCCGTAGAGTCCGACCGCGTTGGTCGAGAGCTTTCCTCCGGGGGGCTCGTCCATGAACGGCATGAACTTGTCCGGGAACCCGGGCATGGTGCAGCCGATGCAGATGCCACCGACGTTGGGGCAGCCGCCGATGCCGTTCATCCAGCCGCGCTTGGGCACGTTGCACTTGACCGCGGGGCCCCAGCAGCCCAGCTTGACGATGCACTTCGGTGAGCCGTACTCCGTCGCGAAGTCGGCCTGCTCGTAGTACCCGGCCCGGTCGCAGCCCTCGTGGACCGTCGACCCGAACAGCCATGTCGGCCGCAGCGCGTCGTCGAGCGGGATCATCGGGGCCTGGTCGGTGGCCATGTAGAGCAGGTAGGTGAGCGTCTCCGAGAGGTTGTCCGGCTGGATCGGGCACCCGGGGACGCACACGATCGGGATGCCGGCTTGGGACTTCCAGTCCCAGCCCAGGTAGTCGGGAACCCCCATCGCGCCGGTCGGGTTGCCCGCCATGGCGTGGATGCCGCCGTACGTCGCGCAGGTGCCGACCGCGACGACCGCGGTCGCCTTCGGAGCCAGCCGGTCGAGCCATTCGCTGGTCGTCATGGGCTGGCCCGTGGCGGGATCGTTGCCGAACCCGCACCAGTAACCCTCGTCGTGCAACCGCTCGTTCGGAATGGACCCCTCGACCACGAGGACGAACGGTTCAAGTTCTCCTCGATCGGCTTTGAAGAACCATTCGAGGAAATCATCGGCGCCACCGTTCGGGCCGCATTCGAAATCGATGAGCGGCCAGTGGACGGAGACCTGTGGAAGCCCTGGAAGGGCGCCGAGCGCGATTTCCTCGATACTCGGCTGCGTGGCTGCGGTCAGGGAGACGGAATCGCCGTCACAGCTCAGTCCTGCGTTGATCCACAGCACATGGATCAGTGTGTCCTCCGCCTTTACCGATTCCTCTGTCGGCATGGAAGTGCCGCCTTTCAGAATGACGGCCCACCGGCCATCGGCCCCCCACGGGTATGTATGCGCACATTGCTACCATCACGCCTCGATTCGCGGGCACCGGCAACAGGGGGATTCGCCGCCCCGCCGCGTCACCGGGGCCCGAATGACGGCATGCGGTGGGCCGCTCGGGTGGTCCGGGCGGGGGACCGGTCCTGTCGGGCGGTGCCACGGTCCTCCCGTGGCCCTACGGTCGGAGCCACCCGCGGAAGGTCGAGGCACCGGTGCACGAGCTGGCCATCACACAGAGCGTCGTCGACTCGGTGTGCGAACGCGCCGGGGGGCGTCCGGTCCGATCGGTCCGCGTCCGCGTCGGCGTGCTCACGGCCGTGGTGCCCGACTCGATGCGGTTCTGCTTCGGCCTGGTCACGGAGGGAACGGCCGCCGAGGGGGCGCGGTTGGAGATCGACCAGCCACCCGGCGCCGGCCGCTGCCGCACCTGTGCCGTCGAATTCACCTTGACCGACCTGATTCTGCTGTGTCCCTGCGGCAGCGCGGATGTGGAGATCACATCGGGACAGGAACTGCAGATCGTTTCCATGGAAGTGGGCTGAACCATGTGCGGTACCTGCGGCTGTGCCGAGGAGGCCGGCGGGACCAGGATCGTGATGCCGCGGGAGGATGGTGCACCGGACCACGCTCATCCGCATCCGGACCCGCACCCTCATCCGCACGAGTGCCGTCAGCCGAGTGGAGCGGGTGGGACCGTCACCATCGAGCAGAAGGTACTCGCCAAGAACGACCTGCTCGCGGAACGCAACCGGACATGGATGACCGACCGCGGCGTCGTGGCCGTGAACATGATGAGCTCGCCGGGCGCAGGCAAGACAACCCTGCTGGAACGCACCGTCACCGACCTCGGCGGCCGTCGGCCGGTGGCCGTCATCGAGGGCGATCAGGAGACGAGGCTCGACGCCGACCGGATCAGGCGTACGGGCTGCGCCGTGGTGCAGGTGAACACGGGGGCGGGATGCCACCTCGACGCGGAGATGATGAGGGACGCCCTCACGGCGCTGTCCCCGGCCGAGGGATCGCTGCTCATGGTGGAGAACGTCGGAAACCTGGTGTGCCCCGCCCTGTTCGACCTGGGGGAGTGCAGCAAGGTCGTGATCATCTCGGTCACCGAGGGCACGGACAAGCCGCTGAAGTACCCGTACATGTTCGCCGCTGCCGACCTGATCCTGATCAACAAGTCCGATCTGCTGCCCCATGTCGACTTCGACGTCGAGCAGTGCGCGCAGCACGCGCGCTCGGTGAACCCGGACGTGCGCGTGCTGACGGTCTCGGCGACCACCGGCGAGGGCCTGGCCCACTGGTACGACTGGCTGGCGGAGCAGCGGTAGCCGCCCCGCCGCCGCACCGCGGTCAGCCCCGGGGGAACGGGGGCTGCGGGACCGCGGTGGCGGACGCCGGGCGTTCCTTGCGGACGAAGGCCCGGCGCAGCCCGTGGTACGGGTGGTGCGGGTCCGCGAAGATGCGATGCATGCGGACGAGTTCGGCCTCCCGGTACGGGGCCAGGTCGACCCGGTCCCGCTCCTCCTTCTTCGCGTGGATCCGGGACTGCGTCGCGGGCAGGGCCGCCAGGCGGGTCGCCAGGGCGCCGACCTCCGAGTCGAACGACTGGGGTGCGCACGGGATCACCCTGTCGACCAGCCCGAGCCGGTGGGCCGCGGCGGAACCGACCGGCAGGGCGTCCCGCATGAGCCGGTCGGCCGCCGCCGCCCCCACCCGTCGCGGCAGTGTGTACGTCCAGTACTCCGATCCGTACAGCCCCATCAGGCGGTAGTGCGGATTGAGTACCGCACCCGCCCTGCACCACACCTCGTCGGCGGCGAGGGCCAGCATCACCCCGCCCGCCGCGGCGTTCCCGGCCAGGGCGGCGACGACGAGCCGGTCCGTGGTCGTCAGCACCGCCTCCACCAGGTCGTCCATGGCGTTGATGTTGGCCCAGGACTCGGCGCCGGGATCGGCCGCCGCCTCGATCACGTTGAGGTGGATGCCGTTGGAGAAGAAGTCCCGGCCACCGCCGACGACCAGCACCGAGGTGGGCCGGGAGCAGGCGAACCGGTAGGCGCGCAGCAGGCGTCGGCACTGCTCCGTGCTCATCGCGCCGCTGCGGAACGAGAACGACAGGAAGCCGGTCCCGGCCTCCTCCCGGTAGCCGATCTCGGACCAGGCGTCGTCGTCCCCGGTCCGGTGCAGCGGAGCCGGCCGCTCGGGCACGGCGGACAGCCGCCCGGCCAGCGCCGAGGTGGCGGGGAGCTTGAAGGTGGCCGGACCTCCCGGCGCCCGCCGTGGCCGCAGCTCGGGGATCCACACCGCGCCGTCGGTGGTCGCCCGGCAGATCGCACCGTCCCGGGTGGCCACCACATCCCCCGGACGCCCGCTCAGCCGGGACTCGGGATGCCCGCCGTGCAGGAACCACTCGCCGCCCAGCAACTCGTCGAGCACACCGGGCCGGGAGTCCGCCGCCCTGAGTTTGCGGACCACCGTCGCGGTGGAGTCCGACCCCCAGTCGATGCGGCGCAGCGGCTGGCGGAACAGGGGGCGGCAGCCGCCGCCGGAGGCCTGCGGCGCCGGGGTGTACGTCCCCGACGCGAAGCGTCCGACCGCCAGAAGCACCGCCTCCACGGCGGCGTCCGAAATCTCGTTTCGGTACAGGTCGCTCTTGCTCACCGGGGGCAGCGGACAGGTCACGGACGCCCAGACGTCGCCCGCGTCCATCTCCGCGTTCGCCTGAAGCACGGTGACGCCCCAGCGTTCCGCTCCCTCGTGGACGGCCCAGTCCAGGGAGGAGGGCCCGCGGTCGCCGACCGGCCCGGGATGGACGACGAGACAGGTGTGGACCGACCAGACGTCCCTCGGGATCGCGGTCTTCAGGTACGGCGCCACGACAAGGTCCGGGCGCTCCCGGCGGACGGCTTCCCGGACCGGGTCCTCCTCGTGCGCGAGTTGCACGGCAACGCAGTGCCCGTGGTCCCTGAGCTCCGCCTGGACACGTTGGGTGAGACTGTTGAAGGCGCTTGCGACAAGCAGGATGTGCACGGCGATCTCCCGATGGCTATGGTCCGTCCTGAACGAGCGTGAGCGCGGGCTCTTGCCCGGAGGGACTCACCCAGCGGGAACATGCCGGGAATTCACCCGAAGCGCACAGAGCGGACAGGGAGCCGACCCGCTGCTTCGCCTGCCGAGTTCACAGCGGCGGAGCGGCCCGCTGTCCTGTCCGGGTGCCACGAGCGGTTGGCACCGCCGGCTTTTGTCCGGCAGCGGCAAATCGGTTTTGCGAGTGTCACGCGCGCGGCACCGAGCCGGGCCACTGAGGCTGATCCTTTGAAGCGGACACTCTGATAACGGATCTTGATGGTCCGGGGAGGGGGTTCCAGGTGGGACGCAGATCTCCGCATCCGCCAGTTCTTCAGGACGGCTTCGCTCACCTGAAGAACTGGCGGATTCTCACCAAGCTCCGTACTGCCCCCGCCCGTGCCACCCACCTGTCTCGCGCGCTGCTCGTCCTGACGAACATCGAGGCCGCTGCCGACGGTTGATCTCTACCGGGGGCAGTCCACGATCAGTACATGCCCCGGAACGGCGTCACCGGGCCGGGGTCGGCTGAGTGAGGTTCACCGGGTTGCCGTCGGGGTCCTGGATGTGGGCGACGCGCTGTCCCCACGGCATGTCGTTGGGGCCGCCGCGGACCGAGCCGCCCAGCGCCTCCACCCGGCCGAGCGTCTCGTCGACGTCGTCGACACCGATGCTGAGCAGGATCCGTGGCGCCGCCCCGGTCCCCGGGTTCGCCTTGGCCACCAGCCCGAGGTCGGTGTCGCCGATGCGCAAGCCGAGGTAGAAGGCCGGGCCTTCCGCCGGTACCCGGAAGATTTCCTCAGCACCGAACAGTTTCGTATAGAAGCCGAGCAGAACGTCCTGGTCGGCAGTAATGATCACCGGCTGGATGGTGGACATGGCACTCCTGTCGAGAACGGTCGTGTCGCCGGGTAGACCGTTCGAGGACGGTGAACTCATCGGTGGAACCACCCCGCCGGACGATCTGCAACACGGACTGCCGCCCACGACCAGCCCGAGCACCCCGAAACGAGGCAACGCCACCCCGCTGACCAGCCACTCCAAGATGGCGGAGCTTCGATGAAGTCACCGGGGCGCGTCGTTGCGACGTGAGGTCGAGCGCGAGTTCTGGCGCGAGATCGCCAAGGGGCTCCTGGGCGAGGAGGGCCGCTGCTGAGGGCGCAAGGAGCCGGAGTCCGTGGGACAGGGCGTCGGCCGGGCCGTGCTCCGTCCACGATCTCCCGCGGCCTTCGCCGCAGCGCGGCGACCCGCGCGGGCAAGCTGGACTGCCGTGCCTCGGTCGCGCAGTGGAAAGCGGACCTGCTGGCGCTTCGTCCGAAGGAGGCGAAGCTCGTCGCGCATCAGCGACTGCGCGAACATGTGCAGGAGAGGCTGTCGGGCCACGTGCACCGCCTGCGGAGCCTTTGGCGCAGGGGCCCGGGACGGAGCGTCGGAAGGGCCGCGACAAGCCGCACCGCAAGGACCGGAAGTGGAGGCCGGCTACGCCAATGTGGTGTGCGTCAACGACGCCCGACAGGTACCCGCCCGCGCCCGGCGCCGGCCCGCGGCCGGGTACGGGCAGGCCTCGGCAACTGCCCGTCCGCAGTGGCACCCTGGTGCCGGGGGAGAATGCCCGGCCAACCGCCGCTCCCGCTCGGGACCCGATCCGCGAGGCAGGGGCACACCTTCCCTCCGACCCGCCATCCCGAGCTTCTCGATTTCGGCCACTCGCCCGGCCTTCGACGTCACCACGAACGCTGCTTCCCCGACAGCCCCTCAGCTTCGTTGCGCCGACCCGTGGTGCGCCAGGGCCCGTGCCACCAGGGCAGCGGGCTCGGGGCGCGCCTGCAGGGCCTTCAGGATCAGCATCCACCACCGGTGCAGCCGGTCGGGGAGATCCTCGTGCTCCGCCATCTCCTCGGTGAGGTCGTACAGCCCGAAGAACGAGCACACCAAGGTGGTGGCGGTGCCCGACGGCTCGACTTCGTCGGCCAGTTCGCCGTCGTCGCGCGCCTTGGCCAGAAGGCGAGTGGCGGCAGCCGTCCAGACGGCGAAGGGAGCGGGTATGGCGACGTCGATGGTGCGGCGCTCGGCCCACAGGCGCGCGCCGGCCCGGGTCATGACGTCGTCGCGCAGTGCCTTGGCGATATCGAAGCTGAGGGCGACCAGCTTCTCCAACGGCGGTATCCCGGGGGCGGCATAGCGGTCGTTCAACATCGGCCAGGACGCGAACTGTTCGCGCACTACCGCCAGTGCGAGCTTCTCCTTGCTGGAGTAGTGGAAATAGACGGCTCCGCTGGTGCGCCCTGAAAGGTCACTGATCTCATTGATGCTTGTCCGCGCGTACCCTTGTTCAACGAAAAGGTGTGCTGCGGCTTCCAGTAGGGACCTTCGCGTTGCACGCGCCCTGTCCTGCATGCGTGTTCCACCCTCGTTCGTCAGTTCGCATTTTCTTGATCAAGGAAAGTCGTGCGCCGTAGCGCACACACGGCGCTCCGCGCCGTTAATGCTTGGAGATTATTATTGTTCTTGGGTCGTACGTGAGTACGGTCAATCCCGAAGATTCGCTCCCTGTCGTTGCTGCCTGTGCGGGCGCCCGTCTCCGTGGTCCGGAATCTACAGTCAACTCCCCTTGTTTCCACTTGAGTTGGGGGGAGAGTTTCTGGCGCGCCTGTTATCGGTTGTCGCGCGCGCATCGCGAGTACTGGGTAATGGGTGTTCCGTCAAACACTCAAAATGATGATTGCGTCCACTTGGTCGAGGAATTAACGTAGTCATCACGATGTTTCTGGGGTCATCCGGAGAAAATCGGACGACGTCCTTTGCCGGAGGACCCGGAGACGAGGCATCGGCCTTCACGCGTGGTCGAACGGGAGCTCGTTCGACGGCGCGCACTCTCTGCGGCCAGGCGCGCCTCTCCGCAGCGCCCTGCTTCCTACTGCGAGCATCAACGACGCGGGGCGGCGCGCTCTTTCGAGAACGGCAGGTAAATGTCACCTCGTCGCATCTTCATCTGGTTCCCAGCCGCCATCGTCTTCGACTGTGACGGAACCCTCGTTGATACCGAACGACACTGGCAGGACGCGCGCAGCCGGGTCTTCGGAGAGTTCGGTCTGAAACCCCGCCCAGGCTTCGCCGATCGGGCCAAGGGCGTGCACTACACCGAGTGCGGCAGCCTCATGGCCAGAGAGGCCGGAAAGCCGCAACTCGCCGACGACATGACGCACGCACTCCTGAGGCAATTCACGGCGCTCGTCGCCGAAGACCCCGTGACCATGCCGGGCGCGGCGGCACTGGTCCGCCTCGCCGCCCACCACATCCCGCTCGCGGTCGCCAGCAACTGCCCGTTGGACGTGGTCGAGTCCACCCTTGCCCGGGTCGGCCTGCTCAGCTACTTCGCCCATGTCGTCGTCGCGGGTGACGGGCTGCTGCCGAAACCCCATCCCGACGTCTACGCCACCGCGGTCCGCCTGTGCGGCGTGCGGCCCGAGGACGCGATGGCGGTGGAAGACTCGGTCACCGGGGCCGAGTCGGCCCGGAGAGCCGGCATGCGCGTGCTCGGCGTGGGACCTCGACCGGCCGCGGAAGAGGCTGACCAGGCCGACCTGTGGCTGCGCACTCTGGCTGATCCGGAACTCCAGGCATGGGCCCATGCCTGGAGCGGACGGGACGGCTGAGATGCCTTGAGCATCCTCCGGCCCGGCGGGGCGACGCGCGAGGAGCACCACGAGCCGTGCGCGCGGGTCGTCCCCGCCGAGCCGGAGAAGGCCATCGCCGCGGCGGAACCGGCGCAGGAGCCGGGACACCGGGTGGGCGACTTCCTTCCCCTTTCCCTCACCGGCTTCCCAGCCCCCTATCCGCGCGGGCTGCACGGGCTCCTGCGCGGCTCGACCAGCGGGGGCGCGACCTCATCATCGCCTCCTTGCCGGTGGAGGAGGGGATGGGACTGATGGGCTGCTCGGGGCCTGCGACCGTGGCAGATCACGCCGAGCAGACACGGACGGGGCTGTCAGGACGCAGCAGGAGCCTGCGTATCGAGGCCATGAGTGCCTGGCTGTAAACCGGTGACTGTGCAGATGGTCAGCGCCATTCGCCGACGATGAGGCCCAGGAGTGTCCAGGGAACTCCACCGCTCTGTACGGTCGGGCGAGTACCGCAACGTCGACACAGGAGCCGAGATGGGACCGGATCATGTTTCTGATTGGTTCTGGGAGGTCTTGGAAGCGACACGACCGCGTCTGTCTGCCCTGGAGTTGTGGTTGGAGTCCCACTCGCGGGAGGTGCTTGAAGCCTTCGCACTCGCATACGAGTCCGCGGCGGAATCGCTGGCCGACTTCTCGGAAGGTGTGAGCGTGGATGGGGACGTCTGGTCCGAAGACAGCACCGAAGATTTGTGTATGTGGGTGGTCGGGCAGGGCTACGGGCTGTGGAGCTCGGTGGTTGTGGGAGAACTACGGCTGGAAGAAGTCGCTCAGATGTATCTGGGCCGTGCTCCGCTGCTTCCAGAAGGCGTGGCGCCCTGGGACGGGGATGTCTCGGACCCTGAGCACAGGGGCTACCAGTCTCCCGGGGCCATCGTCCACGGCGTCTACCGGACGCGATTCGCCGAGGAGCTCCATGAACGGCTTGAGGGTATGTGAGGAGATTGCCCGGGCCGGGCGGGTAACGCGGCAGGGCTCCTGGCAGATGCAGCGGTTGTCTAAGGGCTGTCCCGTAATCCCCGGCGGGCGCGCGACGACAGCTACAGCACCTCGCTGCGTTGTCGGAACGTCCGAATACATCCAGTATGCGGACGCTCCTCCGCCTTGCGATGCACCGCATCTGACGCCGCGCGCTGATCCACCGGGGATTACGGGACAGCCCTTAGGTTCTGTCCGGCGGATCATGAGGCCATACGATCTGATCGTGATTGATCTCCAGATCCGACGCGAGAACGGCACGATCGAGGCCCGCGCGAAGCACGGTGTGGCCTGGGGGCCTGAGCTGGCTGGTCTTGATCAGTCAGTGTTTCCAATGCTGGGACACCTGCTGCCGTACGCGGACACCGTTTTCAACCACCGGCAGGTGTCGACCCTGTTGGAGGAGGTACCGAGGCTGCCTGTAGGTGTGCTGACTGATGAGTTCGCGCGTGAGTTGATCGAGCTGGGCCACGTAGTTCTTGACGGTCAGTCCGCTGCGCTGGTCCCAGAATCCCCAGGCGAGCGAGGTCGCTTCGCGTCCCTCGGCGCGGCGGAGCTGCTGGGGTCGGTTCCGGCGGAGCATCCGTTGACGGCGGTGGTGCACACGGCGGGGGTGCTGGACGACGGTACGGTGACGGCGTTGACGCCGCGGCGGGTGGACGCGGTGCTGCGTCCCAAGGCGGACGCGGCCTGGTACCTGCACGAACTGACCCGGGACCTCGACCTCGCCGCCTTCGTCCTCTTCTCCTCCGTGATGGGCGCGATCGGTGGCGCGGGCCAGGGCAACTACGCCGCCGCCAACGTCCACCTGGACGCGCTGGCCCAGCACCGCCGCGCCGAGGGACGCGAAGCGACCTCGCTCGCCTGGGGATTCTGGGACCAGCGCAGCGGACTGACCGGCGACCTCGACGACGTGGACATCGCCCGCATGGCCCGCACCGGACTGGTCCCGCTCGCCACCGACGAGGGGCTCGCGCTCTTCGACGCGGCGATCGCCACCCCCGAAGCGGCCCTCGTACCCGTGCGCCTCGACGTCGCACGGCTGCGCGCGCAGGCCGACTCCGGCTCGCTCGCCGCCGTACTCGGCGGACTCGTCCGCACCCGTGCCCGTACCCGTCGTGCCGTGGCCACGGGCGTCACCACCGACGGCGCCTCGCACCCGTTCGCCCACCTCTCCGGGGCCGAACTGGACAAGGCGCTCCTCGACATGGTGCGCGGTCACGCCGCGGCCGTTCTGGGCCACTCCGCACCCGACGCGATCCGTGCCGACAGCAAGTTCAAGACGCTCGGCTTCGACTCGCTGTCCTCGGTCGAACTGCGCAACCGGCTCAACGCGGCGACCCGGCTGCGGCTGTCGGCCACGGCCGTCTTCGACCACCCGACCCCCACGGCGATGGTCGCCCACCTGCGCGGCGAACTGTGCGACGACGCGGACACCGCCACCGGGGCGACGGCCCAGGCCCCGGCACCGGTCCCGGCCGCCGGGGACACGGCCGACGACCCCGTCGTCGTCATCGGCCTCGGCTGCCGCCTGCCTGGCGACGTATCGACACCGGAAGGACTGTGGGACCTCCTCTCCTCCGGCCGCGACACCGTCGCGGACCTCCCCACCGACCGGGGCTGGGAGCTCGACACCCTGCACGACGCCGACCCCGACCGGTCGAACAGGAGCTACGTCACCAAGGGCTCCTTCCTGTACGACGCGGCCCGGTTCGACGAGGAGTTCTTCGGGATCAGCCCGCGCGAGGCGCTCGCCATGGACCCGCAGCAGCGGCTGCTCCTGGAGACCGCCTGGGAGGCGTTCGAGAGGGCGGGCATCCGTCCGCATTCCCTGGAGGGCAGCCAGGCCGGTGTCTTCATCGGCGCGCTGTTCCAGGAGTACGGCTCGCCCATGCACGAGGCGTCGGAGGGCGTGGACGGCCTGATGCTGACCGGAAAGACGACCAGCGTCCTCTCCGGGCGGCTGGCGTACTTCCTCGGTCTGGAAGGGCCCGCGATCACCATCGACACGGCGTGCTCGTCGTCGCTGGTCGCCCTCCACCAGGCCGCCCAGGCGCTGCGCGGCGGCGAGTGCTCGCTCGCCGTGGCGGGCGGGGTCTCGGTCATGCCGACACCGGGGTTCTTCACCGAGTTCAGCCGGCAGCGCGGGCTCGCCACGGACGGCCGCATCAAGGCGTTCGCCGCGGGCGCGGACGGCACCGCCTGGGGCGAGGCCGTGGGCGTCCTGCTCCTGGAGCGGTTGTCGGACGCGCGGCGCAACGGGCACGAGGTCCTGGCGGTGGTGCGGGGCAGTGCGGTCAATCAGGACGGTGCCAGCAATGGTCTGACGGCGCCGAACGGCCCCTCGCAGCAGCGGGTGATCCGGCAGGCGCTGGCGAATGCGGGGCTGACGGGTGCGGACGTGGATGTGGTCGAGGCGCACGGCACCGGCACCAGGCTCGGTGACCCGATCGAGGCGCAGGCGCTGCTGGCCACGTACGGTCAGGAGCACACGCCCGAACAGCCCTTGTGGCTCGGCTCGTTGAAGTCCAACATCGGGCACACCATGGCTGCCGCAGGCGTCGCCGGGGTGATCAAGATGATCGTCTCGATGCAGCAGGGCGTACTTCCGCAGACCCTGCACGTCGACGAACCGACTCCGCACGTGGACTGGGAGTCGGGTGCCGTCTCGCTGCTGACGCGGGAACAACCCTGGCCGAAGCTGGACCGCCCGCGCCGCGCGGCCGTGTCCGCCTTCGGTATCTCCGGTACGAACGCACATCTGATTCTGGAGCAGGCTCCGGCGGAGGAAGCGGGGCCGGACGAAACGGCCATCGACGAGGGCCCGGTGCCGTGGGTGTTGTCGGCCCGGAGTGGTGCGGCGTTGCGGGAGCAGGCCGCCAGGCTGGCCGGTTTCGTCGCCGAGCGGCCGGAGCTGGACCCGGTCGCGGTCGGTTCCGCGCTGGTGCATGCCCGTACGGCCTTCGACCACCGGGCGGTCGTCGTCGGGACCGACCGTGAGGAGCTGCTGCGGGGTCTGGAGGCCGTGGCGGAGGAGGAAGGACTGTCGCGGCCTGTTGCGCAGGGCCGGACGGTGTTCGTTTTCCCGGGTCAGGGGTCGCAGTGGGTGGGGATGGCTGCGGGGTTGTATGCGGATTCGCCGGTGTTCCGGGCGCGGTTGGAGGAGTGTGCGCGGGTTCTGGCGCCGTTCGTGGAGTGGGATCTGCTGGAGGTGCTGCTCACCGAGGGGGGTGCCGGGCTTCTGGAGCGGGTGGATGTGGTGCAGCCGGCTCTGTGGGCGGTGATGGTGTCGCTTGCGGAGCTGTGGCGGTCCTTCGGTGTGGTGCCGGATGCGGTGGTGGGTCATTCGCAGGGRGAGATCGCSGCGGCCGTGGTGGCGGGGGCGTTGTCCCTTGAGGATGGTGCTCTGGTGGTGGCGTTGCGGAGCCGGGCGATCGTGGTGCTGGCGGGGCGGGGCGGGATGGTGTCGGTCGCGCTGGGCGTGGACCGGGTGCGCCCGTGTCTGGAGCGGTGGTCGGGTGAGGTGGCGGTGGCCGCGGTCAACGGCCCCTCCTCGACGGTGGTTTCGGGTTCCTCGGCGGCTCTGGACGAGCTGGTCACGGTTCTGGAGGGGGAGGGGGTGCGGTGCCGYCGGGTTCCGGTGGACTACGCCTCCCACTCCCCGCACGTCGAGACGATCGAGGAGGAACTCGCCCGCCTCCTGGCCCCGGTGTCCCCTCTGATTCCGGCCGTTCCGCTGTATTCGACGGTCACGGGCGAGGTGATCGACAGTGCTGTGCTGGATGCGGGTTACTGGTACCGCAATCTGCGGGGCACGGTCGAGTTCGAGAGCGCGGTCCGCTCCCTGCTGGCGGACGGGTTCACCGCGTTCGTGGAGTGCAGCGCGCATCCGGTGCTGACGATCGGTCTCCAGGAGACCTTCGAGGCCGCCGATACCGGCCCCGCTGTTGCCGCGATACCGTCCCTGCGCCGRGACGAGGGCGGCATCCAGCGCTTCCTCGCCTCGCTCGGCCAGGCATGGYCCCACGGCGTGGATGTGGGCTGGGGGCAGATACTGCCCGAGGCGGGGAGCCTRGTGGGGTTGCCGACGTATGCCTTCCAGCGCGGTCGTTACTGGCTGGAGTCGGTGGGTGTGGTGGGTGGGGATGTTTCGGCTGCGGGGTTGGTCGCGGCCGGGCATGCGTTGCTGGGTGCGGTGGTGGATCTGGCGGGTGCGGACGGTGTGGTGCTCTCGGGGCGGTTGTCCCTGCAGAGCCATCCGTGGCTCGCGGACCACGCGGTCGCCGGGACGGTCCTGCTGCCCGGCACCGCCTTCGTCGACCTCGCCCTCCACGCGGGCGACCGGACCGACTGCGACACCCTCGAAGAACTCACCATCCAGGCACCCCTCGTCCTGGCCGAAGGCACCGCCGTCCAACTGCGGGTCGAGGTCGGTGAGCCGGGCGAGGCCGGCCGCCGCACCGTGAACATCCACTCCAGGCCCGACACCGAGGGCTCCTCGTGGACCTGCCATGCCTCCGGCGAACTCGGCATCGGCTCGCGCACCGAGGCATCGGACGTTTCCGGGGTGTGGCCTCCGGTGGGTGCGGTGCGGGTTGATGTGTCGGGGTTGTATGGGGAGTTGGCGGGGGTGGGGTATGAGTACGGGCCGGTGTTCCAGGGGGTGGAGGCGGTCTGGCGGCGGGGTGCGGAGGTGTTTGCCCAGGTGGTTCTGGGTGAGGAGGAGTGTGGTGGGGCAGGTGGGTTTGGGGTGCATCCGGCGTTGTTGGATGCGGCGTTGCACGCGGGGTTGTTGCCGGAATCGGGGGACCGTGCGGCTGGTTCGGGGCCGGTGGCTCCGAGGTTGCCGTTCGTGTGGTCGGGTGTGCGGTTGCATGCGACGGGTGCGGTGGCGGTTCGGGTGCGGTTGGTTCCGGTGGGGAACGACAGCGTGTCCGTGGAGCTGTTCGACGGCGAGGGCCGGCCGGTCGTCTCCGTCGACTCCCTCGCCCTGCGCGAGATCCCGAAGGACCGGCTCCGGGCCGGGGGCGCGGACGAGGCGCACACCCCGTACGCCGTCGAATGGATCCGTCCGACCCTGCCCGAGCGGGGCCGGCCGGGAACGTGCGCCGTGGTCGGCGGGGACACCCGGCTGACCCGCGGTCTCGCGGACTCCCTGGACGCCCCCGTGCACCCCGGCCTCGACGCCCTCCTGGCCGCCGTGCGCGCAGGCGCCGAACCGCCGCAGCTGGTCGTCCTCGCCGCGTCCGAGCCGCCGCTGCCCGGCTACCCGGCCGTCGGCGCCCTGCCTTCTGACGCCCCGACCACCGACGACACACCGCGACACGTGCGCGCCACCGTGCACCGGACCCTGGAAGCGGTCCAACAGTGGCTCGGCAGCGAGGAGTTCATGCGCTCACGGCTGGCCGTCGTGACGCACGGCGCCCTGGCGACCCGGCCCGGCGAGGACGTCACCGACCTGGCGGGCGCCGCCCTGTGGGGCCTGATGCGAACCGTCCAGGCCGAGGAACCCGACCGGTTCGCACTCGTCGACCTGGACGGACCCGACCACCCCGCCGACGACCTGGCACGGGTGTGGTCCGCCCTCGACACCGAACCCCAGCTCGCCCTGCGGAACGACGGCCCGCTCGTGCCCAGACTGGTCGGGGCCACCACCCCCGACGACACGCCGGCCCCGCGCCCGCTCGACCCCGAGGGGACGGTGTTGATCACCGGTGGTACGGGGACGTTGGGTGTGTTGTTCGCGCGTCATGTGGTGCGTGAGTACGGGGTGCGGCATCTGCTGTTGGTGAGTCGGCGGGGTGCGGGTGCGGAGGGTGTTGCCGAGCTGGTCGCGGAGTTGGGTGGGTTGGGTGCCCGGGTTCGGGTGGTGGGGTGTGATGTGGGTGACCGGGGGGCGCTGGCGGAGCTGCTGGGGTCGGTTCCGGCGGAGCATCCGTTGACGGCGGTGGTGCACACGGCGGGGGTGCTGGACGACGGTACGGTGACGGCGTTGACGCCGCGGCGGGTGGACGCGGTGCTGCGTCCCAAGGCGGACGCGGCCTGGTACCTGCACGAACTGACCCGGGACCTCGACCTCGCCGCCTTCGTCCTCTTCTCCTCCGTCACCGCCACCCTCGGCAACCCCGGCCAGGGCAACTACACCGCGGCGAACGGATTCCTGGACGGCCTCGCCCAGCACCGGCACGCCCACGGGCTGCCCGCGCTGTCCCTCGGCTGGGGCCTGTGGGGCCGGGCGACCGGACTGACCGGCCACCTCGGCGAGGCCGACCTCGCCAGGATGACCCGGGGCGGTCTCGCCGCCATGGACACCGACCACGGCCTCGCCCTGTTCGACGCCTCCCTGAACACCGGGCGCGCGACCACCGTCCCCACCCGTCTCGACCTCGCGGCACTGCGGGCCGGTGCGGGCGACGGGCGGCTCCCCACCCTGCTCCGCTCACTGGTCAGGGTGCCCGCCCGCAGGAGCGCCAGGACCGCCGCCGAGACCCCGGCCGGCGAATGGGCCCAGCGGATCGCCGCCCTGCCGGAGGCCGAGCGCGCCGACGCGGTCGCCGGACTCGTACGCACCCAGGTGGCCACCGTCCTCGGCCTCGGTCCGTCCGGGGCCGTCGACGACACCCGGGCGTTCAAGAACTACGGCTTCGACTCGCTGGCCTCGGTCGAACTGCGCAACCGGCTGGCCACCGCCACCGCGCTGCCGCTGCCCGCCACCCTCGTCTTCGACTTCCCCACCCCCGGCGCGGTGACCGGCTACCTGCTGGAACGCGTCATGGGGGAGAGCACGCCCGCCGAGGACGAACCGGTCCGGCGCCGGGCCGAGGACGACGACCCGATCGCCATCATCTCGATGAGCTGCCGCTACCCCGGTGGCATCACCTCCCCCGAGGAGCTGTGGCGACTGGTCGCCGACGGGGTGGACGCCGTCGGAGGCTTCCCCGCCTCGCGCGGCTGGGACGAGGCCGAACTGTACGACCCCGACCCGGACGCGGCCGGCAGGACGTACTCGCGGTCCGGCGGATTCCTGCACGGCGCCGAGGACTTCGACGCCGAGTTCTTCGGGATCAGCCCGCGCGAGGCGCTCGCCACCGACCCGCAGCAGCGCCTCCTCCTGGAGACCACCTGGGAGGCGTTCGAAAGGGCGGGCATCGACCCGACGACGATGCGCGGCAGCCGCACCGGGGTGTTCGCCGGAGTCATGTACAACGACTACGCGTCGCGGCTGCACCCGGCACCCGCCGGATACGAGGGCTACCTCGGCAACGGCAGCATGGGCAGCGTCGCCTCCGGCCGGATCTCCTACACCTTCGGACTGGAGGGCCCCGCCCTCACCGTCGACACCGCCTGCTCGTCGTCCCTGGTGGCACTGCACCTGGCCGCCCGGGCGCTGCGCGAGGGCGAGTGCTCGCTCGCCCTGGCCGGCGGCGTCGCCATCATGGCGACACCCACCACCTTCATCGAGTTCAGCCGCCAGCGGGCCCTGTCGCCGGACGGACGCTGCAAGGCGTTCTCCGCCTCGTCCAACGGCACCGGATGGGCCGAGGGCGTCGGCCTGGTGCTCCTGGAACGGCTCTCGGACGCGCGCCGCAACGGCCACCGCGTACTCGCCGTCATCCGCGGCAGCGCCGTCAACCAGGACGGTGCCAGCAACGGACTCACCGCCCCCAACGGACCCGCCCAGCAGCGCGTCATCCGGCAGGCCCTCGCCGACGCGGGCCTGAACGGCGCGGACGTCGACGCCGTGGAGGCGCACGGCACCGGCACCACCCTCGGGGACCCGATCGAGGCCCAGGCGCTGCTGGCCACGTACGGCGAGCAGCACACCCCCGAACAGCCGCTGTGGCTCGGCTCGTTCAAGTCCAACATCGGTCACTCGCAGGCGGCGGCCGGGGTCGGCGGCGTCATCAAGATGGTGATGGCGATGCGCCACGGGACGCTGCCGCGCACCCTGCACGTGGACGAACCCACTCCCCACGTGGACTGGTCAGCCGGCACGATGACGCTGCTGACCGAGGAACAGCCCTGGCAGGAACGGGCCGGCCGGCCGCGCCGGGCCGCCGTCTCCTCATTCGGCATCAGTGGCACGAACGCCCACCTCATCCTGGAACAGGCCCCCCATGCGGAGCCCGCACCGGCCGGGCCCGCACCGGCGGCCGATCCCGTGGAGGACGGGGCCGGGCCGTCGGCGCGCCCGCTGCCCTGGGTGCTGTCCGCGCACACCGAGGAAGGACTGCGGGCCCAGGCGGCGCGCCTGGTGTCGTACCTCGCAGAAGCGGCCGAACCGCCGCGCCCCGAGGACGTGTCCCTGTCACTGGCCACCACCCGGGCCCGCCTCGCACACCGCGCCGTGGTCCTGGGCGCGGACCGGGAAGAACTCACCGGGGCCCTGACCGCCCTCGCCCGCGGCGGGAACACACCGGACGTGGTGCGGGGAACGGCCTCCGGCACCGGCCGCACCGCCTTCATGTTCACCGGGCAGGGCAGCCAGCGCGCGGGCATGGGGCGCGGACTGTACGAGACCTTCCCCGTCTTCGCCGAAGCCTTCGACGCGGCCTGCGCACGGCTCGACACGGAACTGGGCCGCTCCCTGAAGGAGCTGGTGTTCGCCGGGCCGGACAGCCCCGAGGCCGACCTGCTCGACCGCACGGTCTTCACCCAGGCCGCCCTGTTCGCCGTCCAGACCGCGCTGTACCGGCTCACCGAGCACCTCGGACTCGCCCCCGACCTGCTGATCGGCCACTCCGTGGGCGAGGTCACCGCCGCACACGTCGCCGGGGTCCTCACCCTGGACGACGCGTGCACCCTGGTGGCGGCCCGGGGACGGTTGATGCAGTCGGCCCGCGAGGGCGGCGTGATGATCGCGATCCGCGCGGCCGAGGCCGACGTCCTCGACCGGCTGCGGCCGTACGGGGGAAGGCTCAGCCTCGCCGCGGTCAACGGCCCCCGGGCCGTGGTGATCTCCGGCGACGCCGACGCCGCCCACGAGGTGGCCGAACACTTCCTGGCCCAGGGGATCAAGACCCGCCGGCTGACGGTCTCGCACGCCTTCCACTCCCCGCACATGGACGGCGTACTCGAAGAGTTCGAACGGATCACCCGCACCCTGACCTTCCACGAACCGCGCATCCCCGTCGTCTCCAACATCACCGCACGCGTCGCGCTCCCCGGGGAGCTGACCGACCCCGGCTACTGGGCGCGGCACATCCGGGCGGCGGTCCGCTTCCACGACGGCATCCGCACCCTCCACGGGGAAGGCGTCACCACCTACCTCGAACTGGGCCCCGACCCCGTCCTGACCTCGCTGGTCCACAACGCCTTCGAGGACGGGGACGACCTGCCCGCAGCGGCCCCGGTGCTGCGGGCGGGCCGTCCCGAGGACCGCACCTTCCTCGCCGCGCTCGCCACCGCCGACACCCGCGGCGCCCCCGTCGACTGGACGGCACTGCTCGACGGGCGGAACGCACGGGTCGCCGACCTGCCGACGTACGCCTTCCAGCGCAGCCGCTACTGGCTGGAGACCCCCGTCGCACCCCGAGACACGGCCGGGACGGGGCAGGACGCCGCCGACCACCCGCTGCTCGGCGCGTTCGTCGAACTCGCGGGCGGCGAGGGGCTGGTGTGCACCGGTCGGCTCTCGCTCGACGACCACCCCTGGCTCGGCGACCACGTCGTGGCGGGTGCCGTGGTGCTGCCCGGCGCCGCCCTGGCCGACCTCGCGACCTGGGCCGGGGACCGGGTCGGCAGCACCACCGTCGAGGACCTCGCGATGGAGGCCCCGCTGGTGCTGCCGGAACGCGGCGCACTGCGCATCCAGGTCACCGTCGGCGCCGCCGACGACACGAACCGCCACCCCTTCAGCGTGTACACCAGGCCGGACGACGGGACCACCGGCGACGGGAGCGCGCCCTGGACCCGGCACGTGACCGGGACGCTCGGCGACGGCACCCCGGGCGGTGCCGGGGCGACGGACACCGCACTCGGCGGGGCCTGGCCGCCGCCCGGCGCCGCGGCCATGGACGTCGAGGCGCTCCACGACCGCCTCGTCGCCGCCGGCCTCTCGTACGGCCCCGCCTTCCGCGGACTGCACGCCGCCTGGCGGCTCGGCGACGAGCTGTACCTCGACGTACGACTGCCGGAGGGCGACTTCGCCGCGCCGGACGGCTACGGCATCCACCCGGCGCTCCTCGACTCCGCCCTGCGCCCGCTGGCACTGGGCGGCCCCGGCAGTCCGGATCCGGCGGACCCGGACGGGCAGGCGGACCCGGACGGGCAGGCGGAAGAGGACCGCGTCCACATCCCGTTCCTGTGGAGCGGCGTCACCCTGTACGCGACCGGCGCCACGGCCGTACGCGTACGCATCGCCCCGACGGCGACGGCCGGTGCCGTATCCCTGGACATCGCCGACCCCGAAGGGGCGCCGGTGGCCCGGGTCGAGACCCTGGCCGTGCGGGCACTGCCCGCCGGCCGGCTGCACGCCCCGACGGCGACGACCGGTGCGGACGGCGGACTCCTGCACCTCGCCTGGACCGAACTCGCCGGAGCCGACGCACCGGAAACGGACGGCTCGCTCCACGAAGGACGCTGGGCGGTGCTCGACGACCGGTCCGAACTGGCCGCGCCCGCGATGGCCCACGCCGCACGGCGCATCCCGGTCGAAACCCTCGGCACGCCGACCGGCACCGGCACCGGCACCGGCACCACGACACCGCCCGACATCGTGGTCCTCGACGCGCTCGGCCGGTCCCGGACACCCGGGACCAACCCGCCCGACGCGGCGCGCGCCGCCCTCACCGACGCCCTGGCCCTGCTGCACACCTGGCTCGGCCGGGAGGACCTCGCCGACACCCGTCTCGTCCTGCTGACCCGGCAGGCCGCCGCCGTCCGGCCGGGCGAGGCACCGGACCCGGTGGCCGCCGCCGTCACCGGCCTGCTGCGCTCCGCCCAGTCGGAGAACCCCGGCCGCCTCGTCGTCCTCGACCTGGACGGCACCGACGCCTCGGCACGCGCCGTGGCCGGGGCGGCGACCGCGGCCCTCGTACAGGGCGAGCCGCACATCGGGCTGCGCGAAGGCACGGCATACGTCCCGCGCCTGGTGACCCGGGCGTCCGACCGGAACCAGGTGCAGGACCCGGACCCGGACCGGGGCCCGCGGTTCGCCCCGGGCGGCACGGTCCTGATCACCGGGGCCACCGGCTTCCTCGGCGGACTCGTCGCCCGGCACCTGGTCGCCGAACACGGCGTACGGCACCTGCTGCTGGTCAGCCGACGGGGCGAGGACGCCCCCGGCGCCCGCGAACTGGGCGCCGAACTGGCCGCGTCGGGGGCGAGTCCCGTCCTCGCCGCGTGCGACGTCGCGGACCGCGAGGCGGTCGCGCACCTTCTGACGACCGTCGACGCCGAACACCCGCTGACCGCGGTCGTCCACACGGCGGGCGTGCTCGACGACGCGGTCCTGACCGGACTGACCCCCGGGCGCATCGACACGGTGCTGCGGCCCAAGGCGGACGCCGCCTGGAACCTGCACGAACTCACCGGCGACCTCGACCTGTCGGCGTTCGTGCTCTTCTCCTCGATCGCCGCACCGCTCGGCACCCCGGGGCAGGCCAACTACGCGGCGGCCAACGCCTTCCTCGACGCGCTCGCCCTGCGCCGGCGGGCGGACGGCCTGCCCGCCCTGTCCCTGGGCTGGGGGCTGTGGGGCAACGACGCCGGCATGGCCGAGGAACTCGCGGCGGCCGACCGGGCCCGCCTCGCCCGCTCCGGCCTCGCGCCGATGGCGAGCGACCACGGCCTCGCCCTGCTGGACGCCGCCCTGCCCGCCCCGGACGGGCTGCTCGTACCCGTACGGCTCGACGCCGCAGCCCTGCGCACCCAGGCCGCGTCGGGCCAACTCCCCGCACTCCTGCGTGCGTTGGTCCGTACCCCCGTACGTCGTTCCGCCGCATCCGGCGGCCCGGCCGACAGCGCGCAGCCCCTGCTCGACCGGCTGACCGCGATGACCACCGACGAGCGCGCCGACGCCGTACTGGAACTGGTGCGCGCCCAGGCCGCGGGCGTGCTCGGCCACACCGACACCCGGCGCGTCGACAGCGGACGCAGTTTCCAGGAGCTGGGGTTCGACTCCCTCACCGCGGTCGAACTGCGCGACCGGCTGTCGGCCGCGACCGGGCTGCGACTGTCCGCCACGCTCCCCTTCGACCATCCGACGGCCGCCGCGCTCGCCGTGGAACTGCTCGGACGGCTCGTACCGGACGACGCCGCGGGCCCGGCGTCGCTCGCCGAGGCCCTCGACCACCTGGAGGCCGCCCTGACCGGGGCGACCGGCACCGGGGCCGAGGAGTACGAACAGGTCGGCGGACGCCTCGGTGAGCTGCTGCGCCGATGGCAGGGCGCACACCGGCACCTGGCACCCGGGTCCGACGACGTGTCCGACCTCGAATCGGTCACGGACGACGAACTCTTCTCCGCCCTCGACGACGAACTCCGGGCCACCGGAGCCGAATGAGCCCGTACGGACGGGCCGCGGGCGCCCCCTCGACGACGTTCGGAAACCACCGATGTTCGAAAAAGCAATGTGCACCACAGGTGTACGGACAAGGAGTCATCCGTGAGGAATATGCGCGGGAACCCATGGGCAGTCCTGGTGACGCTGGGTCTCGGGTTCTTCATGACACTGCTGGACCTGACCATCGTGAACATCGCGAT
The DNA here is from genome assembly GCF_008120935.1 of Streptomyces sp. sk2.1. Taxonomy (GTDB): domain Bacteria; phylum Actinomycetota; class Actinomycetes; order Streptomycetales; family Streptomycetaceae; genus Streptomyces. The sequence continues at coordinate 17,115 of NZ_RDBO01000044.1, read as the reverse complement.
TCCCGACATGATGGACCGGCTGGGATCGTCCCTCGACGAGGCCATGTGGGTCGTCAGCGCCTACGCGCTGGTGCTCGCCGTCACGCTGATCACCTTCAGCAGGCTCGGTGACCTCCGCGGACCCCGCACCCTGTTCGTCGCCGGCGTCTCCCTGTTCACCCTGGCGAGCATCGCCTGCGGCCTCGCCGGGACCCCCGGCATGCTGATCGGCACGCGCGCGGTCCAGGGCCTCGGCGCGGCGATGATGGTGCCCCAGACCATGGTCCTGATCATGGCGGTCTTCCCGGCCGACCGGCGCGGCACCGCCATGGGCGTGTGGGGATCGATCGCCGGGGTCGCGACCCTCTCCGGCCCGACCCTGGGCGGCCTGATCGTGAGCACGATCGGCTGGCGCTGGATCTTCTTCATCAACGTGCCGATCGGCCTGGCGGTCATCGCCCTGACGTTCCTGTGGGTGCCCGACATCCGGCCCGCCCGCGCGCACAAGTTCGACGCGGTGGGCGTCATCATCGTCACGGCCGCGCTGTTCTGCCTGTCCTTCGGCCTGCAGGAGGGCGAGCGCTACGACTGGAACACCGGCATCGTCGCGCTGATCGCCGCGGGCGTGGCACTCATCGGTGTGTTCGTGCTCCACCAGCGGCGCAAGCAGGACGACGAGCCCCTGGTGCCCTTCGCCCTGTTCCGCGACCGCAACTTCACCGTCATGACCACCATCGTGGCCCTGGTCTCGATGGCGCTGCTGGGCCTGGTCCTGCCGATGAACATCTACCTGCAGTCCGTGCTCGGCATGAGCGCGATCCAGGCGGGCCTCACCCTCGCCGCCTCCCCGGTGATGTCCATGTGCACAGCACCTTTCGCGGGTCGCATGTCGGACCGCATCGGCGGCAAGAACGTCCTGCTGTTCGGCCTGATCGTGTACGGCTGCGGCATCGCCATGGTGTTGACGCTCGCCGCGACCGACAGCCACTGGTACACCTTCACCCTGCCGATGGCCGTCCTCGGCCTCGGCACCGGCTGCCTGCTCGCCCCGATGGCGACCGAGGCGATGCGCAACGTGCCCCGGCAGCTCGCCGGCGCGGCTTCCGGGGTCAACAACACGGTCCGGCAGATCGGTTCGGTCCTGGGTGCCTCGATCGTGGGCGCCGTGCTGCAGAGCAGCCTCGCCTCGAACCTGCGCTCCGAGGCGACCGCCCGCGCCGACGCGCTGCCCGCCGGGTCCCGCGACGGCTTCGTGGCCGCCTTCTCGCACGGCGACGCCCCGGACGCCGCGACGCTCAAGGCACTGGCGGCCGACCTGCCCGACAAGACGGCGGGAACGCTCGGCAAGCTCGCCGAGGACGTCTACGGCCACGGCTTCGTGGCCACCATGGACTCCTCCTTCGTGCTGCCGCTCTGCGCGATCGCCCTGTCCGCGCTGCTGTGCACCACGGCCCACAACCACATGAAGAAGAAGGCCGCGGCGACCGGGACCGTCGCACCGGTCAGGACGGAGCCGGAACCCAGCCGCTGAACCCGACACCGCCGGCCCCGCCGGCCACGACCTCCGGCCCCCACGCACATCCCCCGGCGTGGGGGCCGGAACGTCGCCCCGTACGGCCCGCGCCCCAGGGTCTTTCGTCTGGATCATGCCGGGCCGATCCAGACGAAAGACCCTGGGGCCGACGGCAGCCGCGGACCCGACCCGGGGGGGAAACTCCTGTTCATCTCCCTCGACGTGCGAGATGCTGCCGGACATGATCGACCGTGACTTCGCGATCCGGGTGGCCCAGGAGGATCTGGACCGCACGTACTCGGGACGGCTGGCGGTGTCCGAGGCCGAGGAACACGAGCTCGTCTGGATCGTCCACTACCAGACCGCGGAATACCTGCGCACGGGAGACCCGGATCAGCTCCTGGGCGGCAACGGCCCCTACCTGGTGGATCGCCTCGACGGGAGTCTTCACCGGATCGGACCGGTCACCGCGCTCACCGGCGAGTGGGAACTGGACTACCGGACCCGTATCAGGAAGATGACGGTACGCACCGCGGTGGACGATCTGCACGACGAGATCCGCCGGACAGTGGCGGCCGACGGGCGGATCATCGCCATGCGCCTGCTGCGGCAGCGGGTCCGGCCACTCACGTACGCGCAGGCCGTCGAGTACGTCACCACCCTGCAGGCCGGCACCGCGCCACCGCACCTGGTGGACATCGCCACCAGGGTCCTCGTCCCCGTCCTCGACCCCGTCCTCCGTGTCGAGACCATCCACGACGCGGGCTCCCCGTCGTCCGAGGAGTCCGCCGGGGGTTGATCGCGGGACCGGATCGAGGTCACAGCAATCGGTCGACCAGCCCGTCGACGTAGTCCGGGGTGAGCGGGCCCATGCCGAACAGGACGCGGACGTACATCGGGGCCAGGACGTGGTCCAGCACGCCGAGCGCGTCGGGTGCGTGCTCGCCGCGTTCGCGGGCGCGGTCGAGCATGGCCTGCAGTTGCCGGATGCGTTCGTCGCGGATGGCGTCACGAGCCTGCAGGCCCTGCTGATCGGCGCCGGACAGGGCGACGGCCAGGTGCAGTACCGCCGGACCGTCGGGTCCGGTGATCTCGCGGGCCACGTTGGCCGCGTAGGTGCGCAGGTCGCCGGACAGGCTCCCGGTGTCGGGCATCGGCGACTGCGCGTTGAGGCGGTTGAGTGCCACGTCGGTGAGCAGGGTCTCCAGGTTGCCCCACCGGCGGTAGACGCTGCTGTCGGCCACGCCCGCGCGGGCCGCGACCTCGCCGACGGTGAAGTTGCCGTAGCCGCGCTCGCCGATCAGCTCGGTGACGGCCTGGTGCACCTGCGCGCCGACGCGGGCGCTGCGCCCGCCGGGTCGTCGGGCTCGCTGTCGCTCGTTCATGCCCACCACCTTAACGCAGTAGCGACTTGCGTTTGTGGGTGACCCTCCGTACAGTCCCCTAAAGCAGTCGCCAGCTGCTTTAGGGCGCTCGGGTGCATCGCCACCCGTGTCGGCCGTGGCCGGGCGCAACTATCGATCGAGGGGGATCTCCATGGCCGCATCGCATACGACCGAAGGCAGTCGACCAAACCGGACCGTGCTGCTCACGGTGACCTGCCTGGGCCAGTTCATGGTCCTGCTCGACAACACGATCGTCGGAGCGGCGCTGCCCGACATGCAGCACCGGCTGCACACCCAGCTGACCGGTCTGCAGTGGATCGTCGACGCGTACGTACTGCTGGTCGCCATGCTGCTGCTGTCCGGTGGTGTCTTCGCCGACCGGTTCGGCCGCAAGCGGGTGTACCTGACCGGCGTGGCGGTGTTCACCGCCGCGTCACTGCTGTGCAGCCTCGCACCCTCGGTCGGCTGGCTGGCCGCCGGCCGGGTGCTGCAGGGCATCGGGGCCGCGGCGCTGAGCCCCGCCTCGCTCGCCCTGCTCGTCGCAGCCTGCCCCGTGCCGCAGGAACGGATCAAGGCGATCGGGATGTGGGCCGGATTCAGCGGAATCGGCCTGGCCGCAGGCCCCGTGGCCGGCGGCGTGCTGACGGAAGCCTTCGGCTGGCCCGCCATCTTCCTGGTCAATCTGCCCATCGGCGCGGTCCTGCTGCTGGTCGGCCTGCGCCACCTCGGCGAGTCCCGCAATCCGGGCGCCCCCGCGATCGACGTCCCGGGCACCGTGCTGTCCGTTCTGGCCGTGGGAGCCCTGACCTACGGGCTGATCGAGGGCGGTGCCCGCGGCTGGACCTCGCCGGTGATCCTGGGCGGCTTCACCGCCGCGGTGATCCTCCTGGCCGCCTTCGTCGCCGTCGAAGCGCGTCGTTCCGCACCGATGCTGCCGCCGAGGCTGTTCCGGCAGCGCCTGTTCACCGTGTCCAACACCGCCATGGTCGTGGTGGGGTTCGCGCTCATGGGCTCGTCGTTCTTCTTCTCCCAGTTCTTCGTGTACGTCCAGGGCAGCTCGATCCTGCGCGCCGGTCTGCAGACCCTGCCGGTGTCCCTCGCCATGGTGATCGTCAGCCCGTACGCGGGCCGGCTCGCCGCCCGGTACGGTTTCCGAGTCGTGGTCACCACCGGCCTGGCCCTGGCCGGACTGGGACTGCTGGCGCTCGGCATGGTGCATGCCGACACCGGATACGGGAACGTGTGGTGGCGGCTGGGACTCGCCGGAACCGGCTTCGCCCTGGCCATGTCCCCACTGACGGGCGCCGCCATCCAGGCGGTCAGTCCGCAGGAGGGCGGTCTCGCATCAGGCATCAGCAGCACCACCCGGCAGATCGGCGCGGTGCTCGGCGTGGCGGTGCTCGGCGCCGTCGTCCGCAGCCGGCAGTCCGGTGGCGCCTCCTTCGAGGCCGGCCTCAACAGCGCCTTCGTCGCCGCCGGCGCCGTCACTCTGGCCACCGCCGTGTTCACCGGCCTGTGGCTGGTGAGGTCCAAGCCCGAGGAAGGCTCCGCGGCGCCGCGACGTTCCACCGGGCCGGATGCGGTCACCGCCTCGAACGAGGCATCCGTGAGCGGCCGTTGACCATGACGACCGCCCCGGCCGGGAGCACCCGCCGCACAGGACCGCGCACGACATCCCACAACCACGCGAAGGATCCCGAACTTGTCCCCTGACCCGACCACCGTGCACCCGCTGCCCGCCCACGAACGCGTGGTGTTCCTCAAGCCGCTGGTCACCTCGCCGAACATCGCGGTGGGCGAGTACACGTACTACGACGACCCGGACGGCGCCACGGACTTCGAGCACCGCAACGTCCTCTACGCCTACGGGCCGGAGCGTCTCGTCATCGGCAAGTACTGCGCGATCGCCTCGGGAACCACGTTCCTGATGGCCGGCGCCGAGCATCCGACGATGGGGGCGTCGACGTACCCGTTCACCATGTTCGGCGGCCGGTGGGCCGAGCGGACGCTGGACATCGTCACCGCCATGCCCAGCCGCGGCGACACGGTCGTCGGCAACGACGTCTGGTTCGGGTACCGGGCGACCGTCATGCCCGGCGTACGGATCGGCGACGGCGCCATCATCGCGGCCGGCGCCGTGGTCACCTCCGACGTCCCGCCCTGCACGATCGTCGGCGGCAACCCGGCCAGGCCGATCCGGCAGCGCTTCGACGACGCCGACGTCGAACGGCTGCGGCGCGCCGCGTGGTGGGACTGGCCCGCAGACCTGGTGACCGAGCACGCCCGCACCATCATGGCCGGAACCCCGGCCGACATCGAACGCATCGCCATCGAGCACGGACAGGAGAAGTCCCTTTGACCCGCGTGACCCAGGTGTCCATCGAAGAGCACACCGTGGCCGACAGCACGGCCGGACCCTACGCCCTCACCACCGGACCGGACGGCGCGCTGTGGTTCACCCTCGTCCACGGCGGCCGGATCGGCCGACTCGTCCCCGGTGAGGAGCCGACGAGCCACCGGCTCGACCCCGACTGCGGGCCGACCGTCATCACCCCCGGCCCCGACGGCGCGTTGTGGTTCACCGAGTACCGGGCGGACCGGATCGGGCGGATCACCACCGACGGCGTCATCGACGGGTTCGACGTGTCCACCCCGGGCTGCGGGCCGTTCGGCATCGCGGCGGGCCCCGACGGCGCGCTGTGGTTCACCGAGACCGCCGCCGACCGCATCGGCCGCATCACCGTCGACGGCGACGTCACCGAGTTCCCGCTCCCCGTCACCGGCGCGTTCCCCTCCGCGATCGTCGCCGGTGACGACGGAGGGATGTGGTTCACCCTCAACCAGGCGGGCGCCATCGGGCGGATCGGCATGGACGGCACGGTCACCCTCCACTCCCTGCCGACGGAGGCGGCGGCGCCGGTGGGGATCGCCGCGGGCCGCGACGGAGCCCTGTGGTTCGTCGAGATCGCCGCCGGGCAGATCGGCCGGATCACACCCGACGGGCAGATCACCGAGTTCCCGCTGCCCGACCGCGCCGCCCGCCCGCACGCCGTCACGGTCGACGCCGACGGTACCGCGTGGTTCACCGAATGGGGCGGCAACCGCGTCGGCACGATCACCACCGACGGTTCCATCACCGTCCACGACCTGCCCACCCCCGGCTCCGAACCGCACGGCATCACCGTCGGTCCCGACGGCGCCCTGTGGACCGCGCTGGAGATCGGCGCGCTCGCCCGCATCGCCCCGGCGACCGGCACCGCCTGAACAGACCACCCCACACACACCGTCAGCAGTGGTCGCCCGTAAGGCGGCCGGAAAGGAAGTCCCATGAAATACGCACTCGTGATCTTCGAGACGGACGAGTCGCGCCGCCGGATCCAGGCCGACCGGGCCGCGTACCGCAAGGAGTACGAGGGCTGGATCGGCGGCCTCGCCGCGGCCGGGAAACTGGTCGGCGGCGAAGCCCTGGAGACCGAGCGCACCGCTCCCGCGACGGTGCGCACCGCGGCCGACGGGACGTCGGCGGTGACCGACGGGCCCGCGCACGCCGGCGGGGAGACCCTCGGAGGATGGTTCATCGGCGAGGTGGCCGACCGCGCGGAAGCCATCGAACTGGCCAGGAGCCTCCCCACCCCGGAGACCGTCGAGGTCCGCCCGGTCCTCGAATCCGCCTGACCGGAGCCGGGAACCGGCCCGACGAAACGGCGCCCGGCCACGGGGTCGCCCCTGCGGGGAGACGGGCGCAGGTTTTCGCGGCCCGGAATCCGCAGCCTCGAATTCGCGACCCGGAAACGGCAGGTCCCGTCCGACCCGACGGGTCGGACGGGACCTGCCGTTTCCGGGGTGCCGCGCACGGCGGGGCGGGGCCGGGAGGCGCCGCCCCGTCCTACCAGCGCACGTGCAGGGCGGAGAGACCACCGGTCAGTGTGTTGTCCCGGAACTGCAACTCGTCCAGCTCCGTGGCGAGCTGCAGGTTCGGGAACCGCTCGAACAGGGTGGAGAACACGATCTGGAGTTCCAGGCGGGCCAGGCCCGAACCCAGGCAGAAACGCGGACCGTGCCCGAACGCCAGATGCTGGGTGCTGTCCCGGGTGATGTCGAAGTAGTTCGGGTCCGAGAAGATGTCCGGGTCCCGGTTGGTGGCGGTGAAGGCCAGCAGCACCAGGTCGCCCTCGGGAATGGTGAGGTCCCCGACCTGGATGTCCTCGTGCGCGTACCGCGGCAGCACGTCCTGGGTGGACGGGGCGGCCATCCGCAGGATCTCCTCGACCGCCGACTGGATATGCCCCCGGGGGTCGGCCTGGAGCTTCGCACGCTGCTCGGGGTGGGTGAGCAGCAGCAGCGTGCCCAGGTCGAGCCGGGTCACCGTCGTCTCGTGGCCGGCGAAGAGGATGCCGGAGGCCATCCGCGCGATCTCGGTGTCCTCCAGGCCCTCCTTCTCCTGCGCCGCGACCAGGTCGGAGAAGACGTCCTCGCCGGGGTTCCGCCGCTTCACGTCGATCAGCCGGTACATGTAGTCGTTCAGCTCGGCCCAGGCCGCCTTGGCGGCCTCCACGTCGTCCAGGCTGGTCGAGCCCGCCGAGAGCCGGCGGAACTCCTCACGGTCCTCACCGGGGACGCCGAGCAGCTGGCAGATCACCAGGACGGGCAGCGGGAAGGAGAGGGCCTCGTGGAAGTTCCCGGGGTTCGGGCCCGACTCGAGACCGTCGTACAGCTGGCTCACCAGCTCCTCGACACCGGTCTTCAGCCGCGCCACCCGGCGGGCGGAGAAGGCCGGGGAGAGCAGCCGGCGGAAACGGGTACGGGTGGCCACCTCCTCCTCGGGCTTGCCCAACGGACCGGTGAGAACAGCCGCGTTGGCGACCCGGGCCGCCTTCTCCGGGTGGGCGTGCGAGCGTCCCAGCCGCGGATCGTTGAGGAGCTGCTTCACCTCGCCGTAACGGGTGACCAGCCACCCCTCGTCACCGGCGGACGTGCCGACCCTGACCACCGGCGACTTGGACCGCAGGGCGCGGAACGTGGGCGCGATGCCGTTCACGTCGTCCGGATCACGAGGGAAGGGAAGACGGGCGAGTTCTTGAACCTCTGTCACGGTCGTGCTCCTCGGGTCGGCATGGTGAGGTGACTGACAATCCCGAGGGGGACGCTAGGCAACCGGGCTAAAGGTGTCTTAAACCGCTTGCCGCGAATCCACCTGCAAGCGCCGCGAAAGGGCTGCGCAAGCCCCCGGTGCCAGGGTGACCCGACTTTCATTGGTTCTGTGGAAAGAGGGCGTCGCAAGATGAAGGTGGACAACGTCTTCCTCGCCGGGATCGGTACGTTCGTCCCGGAACGGGTCACGATCGACGAGGCCGTCGAACGCGGGTGGTACGACGCCGCCCTGCGCGAGTCCAGCGGCATGATCTCGGTGGCCGTCGGCGGCGACACACCGGCCCCCGACATGGCCGTCAGTGCCGCACGGGACGCGATGAAGCGCTCCGGACACCGGCCCGAGGACATCGACGTCCTCATCCACACCCCGGTGTTCCACCAGGGCCCCGACATCTGGTCCGCTCCCCACTACATCCTCCACAACACCCTGGACCGGCCCATCCCCGCCCTGGAACTGCGCCAGGGCTGCCTCGGCATGGTGACCTCGCTGCGGTTCGCCGCCAACCTGCTGATGGCGGACCGCGACTCCACCGCCGTGCTCGTGACCGCCGGCGACAACTTCTCGACGCCCAACGTGGACCGCTGGACGGTCAGCTCCAACTACATCCTGGCCGACGCCGGCTCGGCGGTGGTGCTCTCCAAGCGGGGCGGCTTCGCCAAGCTCCTCTCGGTTGGTTCCGTCTCCATTCCGGAAGCGGAGCTGCTGCACCGCGGGGGAGACCCGCTGTTCCCGCCGAGCGTCACCCTCGGCAAGGGGCTCGACCTGGAGGCGCGCACCGACCACCTGCGCGAACAGTGGGCCAAGGGCGTGGTCCCGCCCGTCTTCCACCTCGGCGACATCGTCAACGAGACCGTCGACGCCACCCTTGCCGAGGCCGGGCTGACCATGGACGACATCACCGGGGTCGCCCACAGCGGAGTCGCCTGGGAGCAGGTGGAGAACGGCTTCCTGGCCCCGCTGGGCATCGACAGTTCGCGCGGCACCTGGGAGTTCAACCGTCGCACGGGCCACTCGGGCGGCACCGACCAGATCGTCGGCCTCGACCACCTGCTGTCCTCGGGCCGGCTGGAGCCGGGCGACCACGTACTGCTGCTCGCCGCGGCCGTGGGCATGGAGGTCGGCTCGGCCGTCCTGGAGATCGTCGAGATCCCGTAGGACGCAGGTTGTGGACCGAAGGCCGTATGACCTGCGCAAACCGCATGAACCGCACGAGAAGAGGAACCCCACCATGAACCCTTCCGCCACCGGCACCGTCGGCGCCCCGGCCGCCTTCACCCCGCAGCAGATCAAGGACACCGTCGCGCAGCTCATCGGCGTCGACGCCGATGTCATCGCCGACGACACGAACCTGGTCGCCCTCGGGCTGAAGTCCATGCACATCATGCAGCTGGTCAACGGCTGGCGGCGGGCCGGCCGCAGGGTCTCCTTCAAGGACCTGGCCACGGACCCCACCGTGGCGAGCTGGTCCCGGCAGCTGGCCTGACCCCGCACCACCGGCCGGTCCGGTCGCACGACGACACGGCGGTGGGGCCGGGGCGAATCGCCCCGGCCCCACCGCCGTACCGTCGTGCTCACCGCCGCGGCGAACCGAACCACTGCCGGAGAGCACCCGTCAGCGTCTCGTCGTCCGGCTCGCCCGCCCACGCCACATGCCCGTCGGGGCGCAGCAGGACGGCACGCGCGTCGATGTCCGCCACCGGTTCGGCCACCACCACCTCGACCCGGTCCGACCAGGGCGCCAGTCGGTCGGCGGCAGCGGTACGGGTACGGGTGTCGGCACCCCTACCCGTACCGGTGTCCGAGCCGGTGTCCGGGCCGGTCAGGTCGAGGAACACACCGCGCCCGTGGTGCTGTACCTCGGGGACGCTGCTCGTCCCGCCCGGCCCGGTCAGCGCCACGTGCGGCAGCCGTCGGCCCAGCGGCCGGGCCGCGTCCGGCTGGGCGTAGCTGACGTCCAGCCCGGTGGAGAGCTCCAGCAGATAGCGGTTGACGTCGGGGAACTCCAGCAGCGTCGTCACCAGCTCCCGCACCGGGGCCACCCGTTTCACCGGGTGGATCAGGGCCAGCTGGGTGTCCGTGGCGGAGGCCGCGCGCACCGCCGCCGGCCGGCGCTCGGCCGTGTACGTGTCGAGCAGCTCGGGCGGCGCCCAGCCGAGCAGGTCGCCCGCGAGCTTCCACCCGAGGTTCACCGCATCCTGGAGACAGAGGTTGATCCGCAGACCGGCCAGGGGGTAGAAGGTGTGCGCCGAGTCCCCGACCAGGAGGACCCGCTCGTCCTGGAACCGGTCGGCGACCCGGGACGGGCCCCCGTACCTGCGGATCCACCGCACCGGAACGTCGGGGAACGGCTGCTCGTTGAGCCGCTCGACGCCCGCCCGCAGCTCCGCGGCCGTGGGTGCCACCGAAGCGCCCGGCAGATCGGTGTCGAACTCGGCGGTGATCACCCTGGTCACCCCCGGCTCCACCGGGACCGCCGAGTACAGACCGCCGATCGGGCAGAACCGGGCCCCGCGGTGGATCTCCTCCAGATCGCCGAAGTCGATCTCCACATCGGCCACCAGCCCGCAATTGGGCTGACTGGAACCGGGAAAACCGATCCCCGCCAGTTCACGCACCACGCTGTTCTCGCCGTCGGCCCCGATCAGGTAGCTGCCGCGCAGCCGGTACTCGCCGTCGGCGGACCGCACGGTGACCGTGACGCCCGACTCGTCCTGCGTGAACCCCGTCAGCTCGTGACCGGGGCGCAGGTCCGCACCGCGCTTCACCGCCCGGTGCTCCAACTCCCGCTCCAAGTACTCCTGACCGAGCAGCAGCGCCGGCAGGTGCCGGTTCTCCAGCGGGGTGCTGTCCAGCCACAGCAGTGAGAAGTGGGTGCCCTGCGAGGGTGCGGTGTGCTCGCGTATCCCGTCCAACAGCCCGCGTTGGTCGAGGAGTTCGGCCGCGGTCGTGTTCAGGGCCTGGCCGACGGAGCGGCCGCCGTCGCGCGTGGCGTGCCGTTCCAGCACGATCGATTCGATGCCCCACAGGCCCAGCTCGTGGGCGAGCATGAGCCCGGCGGGCCCGCCGCCCGAGATGATGACGGGATCGGACATAACCTGATTCCTAGGGGGTGAGGGGTTTGGGAAAACCGGATCCATCATGGCCGGGGGTGAGAACGGGAGGAGCCCGGTTCAGGCGATCCCGAGCTCGTTGTCGATGAGGTCGAAGATCTCGTCGTCGGTCGCCGCCGAGATGCGCTCGGCGCTCGGACCCTCGGACGCGTGCGTGGTGGAGCTGCCCTTCTCCAGACTCAGCAGGAAGTCCTGGAGACGGGTCACGACCTTGCCCACCGCGACCGGGGACGCCTCGGCGGTCCCCGACCCGCTCTGCAGCAGGTCGAGTTCCGAGAGGAGCCGCCCGAACACATCCGCCTCCGGCGGGGCGAGCAACTCGTCGAGATGCCCGACCAGCGCGTTCGGCGTGGGATGGTCGAAGATCAGCGTCGGCGAGAGCCGGTGGCCGGTCGCGGCGCCGAGCCGGTTGCGCAGTTCGACGGCGGACAGCGAGTCGAAACCGAGCGTCTTGAAGGGCTGTTCGAGGCCGATGCTGTCCGCCGTGGCGTGTCCGAGCACCGCGGCGACGTTCTCGCGCACGAGACGCGCCAGAACGTTGCGCCGCTCCTCGGACGACAGCGGCGCCAGGCGCTCGACGAGCGGTACGCCGGATGGCACGGACCGGACCGGACCACTCGCGGCGCGGGCCGCGGAAGCCCCGGCCCGCTGCTGGACGAGACCGCTGAACAGCGGCTCCAGCAGCCCCGCCCGGGCCCGTTCGCCCAGCGTCGCGAGGTCCATCCCCATGGCCACCGACAGGGGCCGGCGCAGCCCGAGCGCCTCGTCGAACAGCGCCAGGCCCTCCTCCGTGGAGAGCGCCACCACACCGGTACGGGACAGCCGGTTCAACGCCGTCCCGTCGAGGTGCCCCGTCATGTTGCTGGTCTCGCTCCACAGTCCCCAGGCGATGGAGGTGGCGGGGAGTCCTTGGGTGTGGCGGTGGTGGGCGAGGGCGTCGAGGAAGGTGTTGGCGGCGGCGTAGTTGGCCTGTCCGGGGTTGCCGAGGGTGCCGGCGGCGGAGGAGTAGAGGATGAAGGCGGTGAGGTCGTGGTGTCGGGTGAGGGTGTGGAGGTTCCAGGCGGCGTGGGTTTTGGGGGTGAGGACGGTGTTGAGTTGGTGGGGGGTGAGGGTGTCGATGGTGGCGTCGTCGAGGGTGCCTGCGGTGTGGATGACGGCGGTGAGGGGGTGGTTGGTGGGGATGGTGTCGATGAGGTGGGCGAGGGCGTCGTGGTCGGTGGTGTCGCAGGCGGTGAGGGTGACGGTGGCGCCGAGGTCGGTGAGTTCGTCGGTGAGTCGGGTGGCGCCGGGGGCGTGGGGTCCGCTGCGGCTGGTGAGCAGGAGGTGGCGGGTGTGGTGGTGGGTGACGAGGTGGCGGGCGAGGAGGCTGCCGAGGGTGCCGGTGGCTCCGGTGATCAGGACGGTTCCCTCGGGATCCAACCCACGCGGCAGGGTGAGGGCCACCTTGCCCATGTGACGCGCCTGCCCCAGGTACCGGAACGCCTCGCGGGCCCTGCGCACGTCCCAGGCGGTCACGGGCAGCGGCCGCAGTGCTCCGGCCTCGAACAGCGACACCAGCTCGGTCAGCATCTCCTGGATGCGGTCGGGTCCGGCCTCCATCAGGTCGAACGCCCGGTACGCCACACCCGGGTGCTGCTCGGCGACCTGGTCCCGGTCCCGGACGTCCGCCTTTCCCATCTCCAGGAAGCGGCCGCCGCGGGGGAGGAGGCGGAGGGAGGCGTCGACGAATTCCTTGGCGAGGGAGTCGAGGACGACGTCCATGCCGTGGCCGTCGGTGGTGGTGAGGAACTGTGTCTCGAAGTCGGTGGTGCGGGAGTTGGCCAGGTGTTCGTCGTCGAGGCCGAGCCTGCGCAGGGTGTCCCATTTACCGAGGCCGGCGGTGCCGTAGACCTCGGCGCCCAGATGGCGGGCGATCTGGAGGGCGGCCATGCCCACACCGCCGGCCGCCGAATGGACCAGCAGCCGCTCCCCGGCCCGCAGCCCCGCCAGGTCCACCAACCCGTAATACGCCGTCAGGAAGACGATCGGGGTCGCAGCCGCCTCGGCGAACGTCCAGCCCTGCGGCACACGGGCGAGGGTTCGTCCGTCGGTGACCGCGATCGGTCCGGCGCCCTCGGAGAACAGGCCCATGACGCGGTCGCCGACGGCCACCGACGTCACATCGGGGCCGACCTCCAGCACCACACCCGCGCCCTCGCTGCCCATCGGCGCCTCGCCCGGATAGCTGCCCAGCGCGATCAGCACGTCACGGAAGTTCGCACCCACCGCGCGCACGGCCACCCGCACCCGGTCGCCGGTCAGCGGCTCGCCCGCACCGGGTGCGGGGACGAGGGCGACGTTCTCCAGGGTGCCGGTGCCGGTGCTGCCCAGACGCCAGTGCGGCGTGTCGTCCGGCGGCGCGAGAACGTCGTCGGCGTTGTCCTTGACCAGCCGAGTCGCATACACCGCACCGTTCCGGACGGCCAGCTCGGGTTCACCGCATTCGAGGGCGACGCGCAGGAAGTCCGGCGCGGAGTCGCGGTCGAGGTCACGGGGCAGCTCGGCGTCGAGATCGAGCAGGACGAAGCAGTCCGGATTCTCGGCCTGTGCGGAACGCACCAGCCCCCGCACCGCCGCGCCGGCCAGGTCACGCACGCCCTCCCCCGGTCCGGCCTCCACCGCACCGCGGGTGACGACGACCAGGCGCGCGGCGGCGAACCGATCGTCGCTCAGCCACTCCTGAACGGTCCGCAGTACGGCCTGCACCGCCGTACGGGCCGCCTCTCCCTGATCGGTGACGTCGGCAGCGGTCGTGGTGACGTCGGCAGCCTGCGCGTGCGGGGCGTCGCACGGCAGGAACACCACGTCGGGGACTCGGCCGTCGCTGTCGATCAGCGCATCCAGCACACCCGACCTGTCCGACCCATCCGATCCGTCCGTTCCACCCGTTCCGTCCGCTCCACTTGTCCCATCTGACCCGTCCGACCCGTCCGACCTGTCGAGTACGGCCCAACGTCGGCCGGTGTCCGGGCGCCCGTCGCCACGCTCACCACCGTCGTGCACCGGGGTCCAGTCGACGCGGTACAGCACGCTCGGCTCCGCGCGGAGCCGAGCGTGCTGTACCGCGTCGACTGGACCCCGGTGCACGACGGTGGTGAGCGT
>NZ_RDBO01000044.1:0-2735 GCF_008120935.1 Streptomyces sp. sk2.1 | reverse complement strand
CGCCACCACGGCCGCGGCGATCTCGCCCTGCGAATGACCCACCACCGCATCCGGCACCACACCGAAGGACCGCCACAGCTCCGCAAGCGACACCATCACCGCCCACAGAGCCGGCTGCACCACATCCACCCGCTCCAGAAGCCCGGCACCCCCCTCGGTGAGCAGCACCTCCAGCAGATCCCACTCCACGAACGGCGCCAGAACCCGCGCACACTCCTCCAACCGGGCCCGGAACACCGGCGAATCCGCATACAACCCCGCAGCCATCCCCACCCACTGCGACCCCTGACCCGGGAAAACGAACACCGTCCGGCCCTGCGCAACAGGCCGCGACTCCTCGTTCTCCGCCACGGCCTCCAGACCCCGCAGCAGCTCCTCACGGTCGGTCCCGACAACGACCGCCCGGTGGTCGAAGGCCGTACGGGCATGCACCAGCGCGGACCCGACCGCGACCGGGTCCAGCTCCGGCCGCTCGGCGACGAAACCGGCCAGCCTGGCGGCCTGCTCCCGCAACGCCGCACCACTCCGGGCCGACAACACCCACGGCACCGGACCGACCGAACCAGCGGGATCGACGGGATCGGCCTCGCGCGGCGCACCGTCCTCCGCCGGAGCCTGCTCCAGAATCAGATGGGCGTTCGTGCCGCTGAAGCCGAACGAGGAGATCGCGGCCCGGCGCGGGCGGTCCAGCTCCGGCCAGGGCTGTTCCTGCATCAGCAGCGAGACGGCGCCCGATTCCCAGTCCACGTGACCGGTCGGCTCCTGTACGTGCAGCGTGCGCGGCAGCGTTCCCTGCTGGATGGCGAGGACCATCTTGATGACGGCGGCGACGCCTGCGGCGGCCAGTGTGTGCCCGATGTTGGACTTCAACGAGCCGAGCCACAAGGGCTGTTCGGGCGTGTGCTCCTGACCGTACGTGGCCAGCAGCGCCTGCGCCTCGATCGGGTCACCGAGCCTGGTGCCGGTGCCGTGCGCGTCGACCGCGTCCACGTCCGCGGCCGTCAGACCGGCGTTGGTCAGGGCCTGCCGGATCACCCGCTGCTGCGAGGGGCCGTTGGGTGCGGTCAGACCGTTGGACGCGCCGTCCTGGTTGATCGCGCTGCCCCGCAGTACGGCCAGGACCTCGTGCCCGTTGCGCCGCGCGTCCGACAACCGCTCCAGGAGGACCAGGCCGACGCCCTCGCCCCAGCCGGTGCCGTCCGCGTCCGACGAGAACGCCTTGCAGCGCCCGTCGGCGGAGAGCGCACGCTGCCGGCTGAACTCGACGAAGTTGACCGGACCCGACATGACGGTCGCCCCGCCCGCCAGGGCCAGTCCGCACTCCCCGTTCCGCAGTGCCTGCGCCGCCAGGTGCAGGGCGACCAGCGACGACGAGCACGCCGTGTCCACGGTCATGGCCGGCCCTTCCAGACCGAGCGTGTAGGAGATGCGGCCCGACGCGACGCTGGTGGTCGTCCCCGTGGAGACGTATCCCTCCAGTTCCTCGGGCAGTTGGCCGAAGCGCGTCACGTAATCGCCGGTGATCACTCCGGCGAACACGCCCGTGTCGCTGCCGCGCAGGGTTTCGGGGTCGATTCCGGCCCGTTCCAGCGTCTCCCACGCCGTTTCGAGGAGCAGCCGCTGCTGCGGGTCCATGGCGAGCGCCTCGCGCGGGTTGATGCCGAAGAAGTCGGCGTCGAAGCCGGAGGCGTCGTGCAGGAATCCGCCGTGCCGGGTGTACGAGGTCCCGGTCGCCTCCGGGTTCGGGTCGTAGAGGCCGTCGAGGTCCCAGCCCCGGTCGGTCGGGAAGGGGCCGATGGTGTCGACGCCGTCCCTCAGGAGCTGCCAGAGGTCCTCCGGTGAGGCCACCCCGCCCGGGAACCGGCAGGCCATCGAGACGATGGCGATGGCGTCGTCGTTCTCCTCGGACTCCGCGGGCCGCGCGCTCGGGGCCGCGGCGGCCGGGCGGTCGCCGAGCAGCACCGTGCGCAGGTGGGTGGCGAGGGCCGCCGGGGTGGGGTGGTCGAACACGAGGGTCGGCGAGAGCCGGTGGCCGGTGGTGGCGCCGAGCCGGTTGCGCAGTTCGACGGCGGACAGCGAGTCGAAGCCGAGCGTCTTGAACGTGCGGTTCGGTTCGAGGGCGCTGCCGCCCGAGCGGCCGAGCACCGCAGCGACCTCGTCCCGTACGAGGTCGAGCAGCAGCTGTGTCTGCTCCGCCTCGGGCAGTGTGGCCAGGCGTTCGGCGAGCGTGGTGCCGCTCTTCGTTCCGGAGCCGCCCGCGGCCGCCCGGCGCATGGGGGTGCGGACCAGGCCGCGCATGATCGGGGGCAGGGTTCCGCGCTCGGCGCGCTTGCGCAGGGCGGCGGCGTTCATGGGGATGGCGGCGAGCGCGGGGCGGTGGTGTCCGAGCGCTTCGTCGAAGGCTGCGAGCCCCTGTTCGACCGTGAGGGCACCGGCGCCGGTGTCGGCGAGCCGGTCCAGATCCGCCCGGCCCAGGGTGCCGCCCATGCCGCCGGACGATTCCCACAGTCCCCAGGCGATGGAGGTGGCGGGGAGTCCTTGGGTGTGGCGGTGGTGGGCGAGGGCGTCGAGGAAGGTGTTGGCGGCGGCGTAGTTGGCCTGTCCGGGGTTGCCGAGGGTGCCGGCGGCGGAGGAGTAGAGGATGAAGGCGGTGAGGTCGTGGTGTCGGGTGAGGGTGTGGAGGTTCCAGGCGGCGTGGGTTTTGGGGGTGAGGACGGTGTTGAGTTGGTGGGGGG
>NZ_RDBO01000043.1 GCF_008120935.1 Streptomyces sp. sk2.1 | reverse complement strand
GAAATCACCTGTGCCCGGCCGACCGTCCCTCTCGTCTCCAACGTCACCGGCACTCTCGCCACCACCGACGAACTCTCGGACCCGGACTACTGGGTACGCCACCTGCGCGGCACCGTCCGCTACGCCGACGGTGTCCGGGTACTCCAGAACCTCGGCGTCACCGGCTACATCGAACTCGGTCCCGACCCCGTCCTGTCCGCGATGACCCACACCTGCCTCGACGACACCCCCGGCACCGGAGCCATATCGCTGCTGCGCCGCGGCCACGCCGAGATCCGCACCTTCACCGCCGCCCTCGCCCACGCTCTGGTGCACGGCTCCCCCGCCACGCCGGAGCGCCTGCACCCGGGCGGGCGCCGGGTCACCCTGCCCACCCATCCCTTCCAGCGCCGCCGGTACTGGCTGGACACGCCCGGCGCCGACGGATTCGGCTCCGCAGGGCACCCGCTGCTCAACGGCATGACCGCACTCGCCGACGCGGACGGCCTGCTGCTCACCGGCAGGATCTCCCGCCGCACCCACGCATGGACCGCCGACCACGTCATCGCCGGTACGGCACTGCTGCCGGGCACCGCGCTCGTCGAGCTGGTGACTGCCGCAGGCGACCGCGCCGGCTGCGACCGGCTGCGCGAACTCGTGCTCCACGAGCCGCTGATCATCCCCGAAAACGACACCGTCCTCGTCCAGGTGACCGTGGGACGGGCCGATGCCTCGGGCGAGCGTCCCGTGACCGTCCACTCCAGGACCGAAAGCGCCGGGGCTCCCGGGAACACCGCCGGGACCGGTGCGTTCGACGAGCAGTCATGGACCCGGCACGCCTCTGGCCTCCTCTCCGAAGAAGGCGGCACCACGCCCGCGTTCCCGGAGGCATGGCCGCCGCCGGGCGCGCACGCCGAGCCGCACGACGACGTCTACAAGAACTTGACCGGCATCGGCTACGGCTACGGTCCCGCGTTCCGCGGCCTGGACGGCGTGTGGCGGCAGGGCGACGACTGGTACGCCGAGGTGTCGCTGCCGGAAACACAACGCGAGGAGGCCGACGCGTACGGTCTGCACCCGGCCCTCCTCGACGCGGCGCTCCACCCGCTCCTCCTCGGAGACGCGGACTCCGCGCTCCGCCTCCCGTTCGTCTTCGGCGGGGTCACCCTGCACGCCACCGGCGCCACGTCGCTGCGCGTCCGGCTGAGCCCGGCCGAGAGCGGGGTCGCCCTGGCGGCGACCGACCCGAGCGGCGCCCCGGTCGTCTCCATCGACACCGTGACGCTCCGCGAGGCTCCGGCCGTCGCCCGGCGTGCCCCCGCGGTCCCCGAGGGCCTCTACCGGGTGGCCTGGCAACCGTGCGGCACGGACTCCGCATCCCCCGAGACCGTCGCGGGAAGCCGCTGGACGGTGCTCGACGCCCACCGGGTCCCCGGTCTCGCACCGGGGCTCACCACGGCCGGAGCCACCGTCGAGGAACATTCCGGTCCTGACGCCCTGGACGTCGCCCTGCGGTCCGGAGCGGAGGCCCCCGACGTCCTGGCCGTGCCCTGCCTGCCGACCGAGCACCCGGACACGGCCGTCGGAGGCACGGAGGAGGCGGTCCGCACGGCCGTCCACGACGTCCTGGCCCTTGCCCGGCGCGTCCTCGCCGACGAACGCCTCATCCGCACCCGCGTCCTGGTCCTGACCCGGAACGCGGTCGCCGCCACCGCCGGGGACGAGGTACGTGACCTGCCGGGCGCCGCCGTCCGCGGCCTCCTGCGGTCCGCCCGCAACGAACACCCCGACCGCTTCGTCCTGCTGGACATCGACGACCCCGCCGCCCCCGGTACCGCCGAGGCCGTGTTCGCCGCTGCGGCGGCCGTCGCCGACGAGGCCGAGCGGGCCGTACGCGACGGGCGGGCGTACGTACCCCGCCTGGTGCGGTCCGACGCACCGGACACCGTGCCCACCGCCCTCGACCCCGACGGAACCGTCCTGATCACCGGAGGCACCGGAGGTCTCGGCCGGTTGCTCTCCCGACACCTGGTGCACCGGCACGGCGTACGCCACCTGCTGCTCACCAGCCGCCGCGGCATGGCCGCCGACGGCGCCGAGGCCCTGGTCGCCGAGCTCGCCGAGGCGGGTGCGCAAGTCTCCGTCGTCGCCTGCGACGCGGCCGACCGCACGGCCCTCGCCGACCTCCTGGCCACCGTCCCGGCACAGCACCCGCTGACCGGCGTGTTCCACACCGCCGGCGTACTGGCCGACGCCACCCTGGCGAACCTCACCCCGGCACACGTGGACGACGTGCTGCGTCCCAAGGCCGACGCGGCCTGGCACCTGCACGAATTGACCCGCGGCCACGACCTCGCGGCATTCGTCCTGTTCTCCTCCGTCGCCCACCTCCTCGGCAGCGCCGGACAGGGCAACTACGCGGCGGCCAACGCCTTCCTCGACGGACTGGCCCAGCACCGTCACGCCCTCGGCCTGCCCGCCACCTCCCTTGCCTGGGGCCTTTGGGAGTCCCCGGACTCCATGGCAGCGGGCCTGACCGCGGCCGACCGCGCCCGCTGGGCACGCCAGGGCGTCACCGGCCTTTCCGCCGAGCACGGTCTCGCGCTCCTGGACGCGGCCCTCGGCCACGGCGACCCGCTGCTCGTCCCGACGGCGCTCGACCCGAAGGTCCTGCGCGACCCCGACCGGGCGGCCGCCGTCCCGGCGCTGCTGCGCGGGTTCACGCGTGGCGGCCGGCGCCGCGCGGCCACGGCGGCCGGCACCGCCGCCTCCTGGCAGGAGCGCATGGCCCTGTTGTCGGCCCGCGAGTGCCGTACCGCCGTGACCGAGCTCGTCCGCTCCTCGGTGGCCGCCGTCCTCGGCATGGCGGACGCCTCCGCTGTCGACGCCGCCACCCCGTTCAAGGAACTGGGCATGGACTCGCTGGCCGCCGTGGAGCTGCGCGGTCGGCTCAGCTCGGCCACCGGCATCCCGCTGCCCGCGACCCTGGTCTTCGACCACCCCACCCCGGCCGCCCTCGTCGAGCTGTTCACGGAGCGGATCCGCCCGGCCGAGCCGGCCGACGAGGAGGCAACCGACCAGGCCCGGGCGGCAGTGGCGGCGGGCAAGGAGGGCGAGGACGACCCGATCGTCATCGTCGGCATGGCCTGCCGCTACCCCGGCGACGTGACGTCGGCCGAGGACCTGTGGCGCCTGGTCGCCGACGGGACCGACGCGATCAGCCCGTTCCCCGAGAACCGGGGCTGGGACGTCGAGACGCTGTACGACCCCGACCCGGACAAGCCCGGCACGTCCTACACCCGCCACGGCGGTTTCCTGCACGACGCCGATCTCTTCGATGCCGAGTTCTTCGGGATCAGTCCGCGCGAGGCGGTCGGCATGGACCCGCAGCAGCGGCTCCTCCTGGAGACCAGCTGGGAGGCCCTCGAACGAGCCGGAATCCCCGTCACCTCCCTCCGCGGCAGCCATACCGGTGTGTTCAGCGGTGTGATGTACAGCGACTACCTCTCGCGTCTCGGCGCCGTGCCGGAGAGCGCGGAGCCGTACCGCTTCATCGGAACCGCGCCGAGCGTGGTCTCCGGGCGTCTGTCGTACACCCTGGGACTCCAGGGTCCGGCGGTGAGTGTGGACACGGCCTGTTCGTCGTCCCTGGTCGCGTTGCATCTGGCCGCGCAGGCCCTGCGCGGCGGTGAGTGCGATCTGGCCCTGGCCGGCGGTGTGACCGTCATGTCCAGCCATGGTGTTTTCGTGGAGTTCAGTCGTCAGGGTGGGCTGGCTGTGGATGGTCGGTGCAAGGCTTTTTCGGAGGGTGCTGACGGTACTGCCTGGGCCGAGGGTGTGGGGGTGCTGGTTCTGGAGCGGTTGTCGGATGCGCGGCGGTGTGGGCACGAGGTGCTTGCGGTGGTGCGGGGTTCGGCGGTCAATCAGGACGGTGCGAGCAATGGTCTGACTGCTCCGAACGGTCCGTCGCAGGAGCGGGTCATTCTGCGGGCTCTTGCGAGTGGTGGTCTGTCGTCGCTGGATGTGGATGTGGTCGAGGGGCATGGGACTGGGACGGGGACCCGGCTCGGTGATATCTCCTGACGGGGACGACGGCGAGTGTGGCGTCGGGTCGGGTTGCTTATGCGTTGGGTCTTGAGGGTCCGGCGGTGACGGTGGACACGGCGTGTTCGGCGTCGTTGGTGGCGTTGCATCTGGCGGCGCAGTCGTTGCGCAGTGGTGAGTGCGGGCTTGCTCTTGCGGGTGGGGCGACGGTGATGGCGTCGCCGGGGATGTTCGTGGAGTTCTCGCGTCAGCAGGGGTTGTCGGGGGACGGGCGGTGCAGGGCGTTCTCGTCGGATGCGGACGGGACGGCGTGGGGCGAGGGTGTCGGGGTGGTGGTGCTGGAGCGGTTGTCGGACGCGCGGCGCAACGGGCACGAGGTCCTGGCGGTGCTGCGGGGCAGTGCGGTCAATCAGGACGGTGCCAGCAATGGTCTGACGGCGCCGAATGGTCCGTCGCAGCAGCGGGTGATCCGGCAGGCGCTGGCGAATGCGGGTCTGACGGGTGCGGACGTGGATGTGGTCGAGGCGCACGGCACCGGTACCAGGCTCGGTGATCCGATCGAGGCGCAGGCGCTGRTGGCCACGTACGGTCAGGAGCACACGCCCGAACAGCCCTTGTGGCTGGGGTCGTTGAAGTCGAACATCGGGCACAGCATGGCGGCTGCCGGTGTCGGTGGCGTCATCAAGATGGTGATGGCCCTGCGCCGGGGAGTGCTCCCGCAGACCCTGCACGTGCAGGAGCCGACCGGTCACGTGGACTGGGCGTCGGGAGGCGTGGAACTGCTCACCGAGTCCCGTTCCTGGCCGGAGCTGGACCGTCCGCGCCGGGCCGCGGTCTCCTCGTTCGGTATCTCCGGCACGAACGCCCACCTCATCCTGGAACAGGCCCCGGCGGGGAACGGGGAGCCGGACGAAACGGCCACCGACGAGGGCCCGGTGCCGTGGGTGCTGTCGGCCCGGAGCGATGCGGCGCTGCGGGAACAGGCTGCCCGGCTGGCCGACTTCGTCGCCGAGCGGCCGGAGCTGGACCCGGTCGCGGTCGGGTCCGCGCTGGTGCATGCCCGTACGGCCTTCGATCACCGGGCGGTCGTCGTCGGCACCGACCGCGACGAACTCCTGCGCGCCGTGCGGGACCTCGCCGACCCGGACACTCCCATGGAAGGGGCCCCGGCCTCCGGGAAGACGGTGTTCGTCTTCCCCGGACAGGGCTCCCACTGGACAGGTGTGGCAACGGATCTGTACGCCGACTCGCCGGTCTTCCGGGCGCGGTTGGAGGAGTGCGCGCGGGCTCTGGCGCCGGTCGTGGAGTGGGACCTGCTGGACGTCCTGCTCACCGAACAGGGCGCCGAACTCCTGGAGCGGGTGGATGTGGTCCAGCCGGCCCTGTGGGCGGTGATGGTCTCACTGGCCGAGCTGTGGCAGTCCTTCGGCGTCGTACCGGACGCGGTGGTCGGCCACTCGCAGGGCGAGATCGCCGCGGCGACCTTCGCCGGTGCCCTGTCCCTGGAGGACGCCGCCCTGGTGGTGGCGCTCCGGGGCCGGGCGATCACCGAGATCGACGGGCACTGCGGCATGCTCTCCGTCGCCCTGCCCGTCGACCGGGTACGCCCCCTCCTGGAACGCCGGCCCGACGACCTCGAAATAGCGACCATCAACGGACCGTCGTCCACCGTCGTCTCGGGGACCTCCGAGGGGCTGGACGAACTGGCCCGGACGCTGGAGGCCGACGGGGTGCGCTGCCGCCGGATCGCGGTGAACTACGCCTCGCACTCCCGGTACGTCGAACCGATCCGCGACCGGGTGATCGAACTGCTCGCCCCGATCGCCCCCCGCACCTCCGACACCGCCTTCTACTCCACCGTCCGGGGCGAGGTCATCGACACCGCCGGGCTCGACGCCGACTACTGGTACCGCAACATGCGGCAGACGGTGGAGTTCGAGAAGACCACCCGGACGCTGCTCGCCGACGGCTTCACCACGTTCGTCGAGTGCGGGGCGCACCCCGTGCTCGCCATCGGAATGCAGGAGACCTTCGAGGACGCGTCCGCCCCGAACGCGGTGACCGTGCCGTCGCTGCGCCGCGGCGAGGGCGGCCGGGAACGCTTCCTGCGCTCGCTCGGCCGGGCATGGGCCCACGGCGTGGACATCGACTGGGGGCAGCTGCTGCCCCCGACACGCCGGTCGGTCGAGCTGCCCACGTACGCCTTCCGGCGCAGCCGGTACTGGCTGGAGCCGGTCCGGCGGACCGCCGACATGTCCGCCGCGGGCCTCACCGCCGCCGAGCACCCCCTGCTCGGCGCGGTCGTGGGACTCGCCGGCACGCGCTCCTCGGTGTTCTCGGGGCGGTTGTCCCTGCAGAGCCATCCGTGGCTCGCGGACCACGCGGTGGCCGGGACGGTCCTGCTGCCCGGCACCGCCTTCGTCGAACTGGCGCTGCGCGCGGGCGACGAGACCGGCTGCGACACCCTCGAAGAACTCACCCTGGAAGCGCCCCTCGTGCTGCGCGACACGGGCGCCGTGCACCTGCAGGTGGCCGTGGAACCCCCGGACACCACGGGCGGGCGCGCCATCGCCGTGTACTCCCGGCCCGAGGAGGCCGGTGACGACGACGAGGCGTGGACGCGCCACGCCACCGGTGTCCTGGCCCATGGATCCACAAAGACCCCCGACCCCGTCGGGGTGTGGCCTCCGGTGGGTGCGGTGCGGGTTGATGTGTCGGGGTTGTATGGGGAGTTGGCGGGGGTGGGGTATGAG
>NZ_RDBO01000042.1 GCF_008120935.1 Streptomyces sp. sk2.1 | reverse complement strand
GGCTATGTCCATGCCGTGGATCAGCTCCAGAAGTTCGAGTACACCACCCCGCTTGTCTCCGGTGATCATGCCGCTGCCGTGGGGCGAAGAACGCGACCAGCAGCTTCCCCGGTCCGGTCGGGTCGTAGATGCCGGGCAGGGGTCCGGCGAGCCCCGGTGGCCCGTAATTGATCTTGCTTGCGTAAAGGACCGTTTGTGCGAACAGCGGTCAGGGCGATGTGTGCGGGACTTCCTGGTGGGGCGCGGCTGCGGGCGCGGTCATGTCGAGCAGGAGCAGCGCGTCGTGGTCGGGGGTGCCGGGTTCGGCGGTGTAGACGCCGATGCGCTGGCCGGGGGTGCCTTCCAGGTACATGGACTGGGAGGTGAGCGTGAGGGTGCCGACGCGGGGGTGCTGGAAGGTCTTCTGCGCGGGCTTGCGGCCGGTGACCTCGTAGCGTTCCCACAGCCGGGCGAAGTCCGGGCTCTTGAGGAGGAGCTCGCCGACGAGGTTGGTCAGGTCCGGGGCGTCGGGAGCGGTGCCGGCGGTGGCACGCAGGCGGGCGACGCAGGCGGTGATCTGCCGGTCCCAGTCGGGGAACAGGGCGCGCGAGGCCGGGTGGAGGAAGAGGTAGCGGGCGAGGTTGCGGTGTTTGACCGGCCAGTCCTCCAGGCCCGCGTACAGGGCGAGGCCGCCGGGGTTCCAGGCCAGCATGTCCATGCTGCGGCTGATGACGTAGGCGGGGTTCGGGCGCAGCGATTCCAGCAGCAGTTTCAGGTGGGAGCGCACGGTGCGGCTGGGGGCCGGGGGCGGTTCGGGGGGGCGGCGAGCTCGCGCAGGTGCTGGTGTTCCTGGTCGTCCATGTGCAGGGCGCGGGCGAGGGAGTCGAGGACGGCGGGGCTGGGGCGGGTCTCCTTGCCGCGTTCCAGGCGTACGTAGTAGTCGATGCTGATGCCGGCGAGGGTGGCCAGCTCCTCGCGGCGCAGGCCGGGGGTGCGGCGGATGCCGGTGCCGACGGTGAGTCCGACGTGCTCGGGGATGGTCTGGGTGCGGCGGGCGCGCAGGAAGCGGCCCAGCTCGGCGCCCTCGCTGTTCGCGCTCTGGGATGCCATGACCCCAGTTTCCCCCGGCGGGCGGCCGCGCCGCGGACGGGAGGGGAGCCCTGTCATTACCCCTGAAGAGTCCGCCCTGCCACACCCGAGCGATCCGGGCGAAGGTGAATGAGGAAGACGCCGGCCTCATCGCTCCCGCCCGGACTTCGGCGGGCACGGCCTGCCGGGCCGGGCAAGAGTGGGAGAGCAGGCGACACCATGATCGGAAGAGGGCGAGATGCGGTACATCAAGCTACGTGACCTGGAGGTTTCCCGGATCGGGCTGGGGGCGATGGGCATGTCCCACGGCTACACCGGCTCCGGCACCGACGACGCGGAGTCGATCCGGGCCGTGCACCGGGCCCTGGAGCTGGGCGTCACGCTGATCGACACCGCCGAGATCTACGGCCCCTACACCAACGAGGAGCTGCTCGGCCGGGCGCTGAAGGGCCGGCGGGACAAGGTGGTGCTGGCCACCAAGTTCGGCCTGGTCTCGCACGGCGGCGACGGCGCGTGGAACCTGGACTCCGGCCCGGCCAACATCCGCACCGCGATCGAGGGCTCCCTGAAGCGGCTGGGCACCGACCACATCGACCTGTACTACCAGCACCGCGTCGACCCGAACACACCGATCGAGGAGACCGCCGGCGCCGTGAAGGAGCTGATCGCCGAGGGCAAGGTCCGTGCCTTCGGGCTCTCCGAGGCCGGCCCCGACACCATCCGCCGCGCCCACGCCGTCCAGCCCGTCACCGCGGTCCAGTCCGAGTACTCCCTGTTCACCCGCGGTATCGAGGACCGTGTCCTGCCCGTCCTGCGAGAGCTGAACATCGGCCTCGTGCCGTTCTCCCCGCTGGGCCGCGGCTTCCTGACCGGCACCGTACGCTCCACCGACCAGTTCGACGAGAACGACTTCCGCCGCGACAACCCCCGCTTCACCGGGGAGAACTTCCAGCACAACCTGGCACTCGCCGACCAGGTCAAGACCCTGGCCGACGAAGCCGGTGCCACGCCCGGGCAGGTGGCCCTGGCCTGGCTGCTCGCCCAGGGCGACGACATCGCCCCCATCCCCGGCACCAAGCGCGTCAGCCGGGTCGAGGAGAACACCGCCGCCGATGCCGTCACGCTCACCGCCGAGCAGCTCGACAAGCTCTCCGGCCTGCCGCCCGCCGCCGGCGACACCCACACCGAAGCCCAGGCCCGGATGCTCGAACGCTGACCCCCGGTCCCCGGCACGACCCCCGTTTGGAGCAGTACCCCTGATGCGTGCAGCAGTGATGTACGGAGCCGGTGACGTCCGCGTCGAGGACCGGCCCGACCCGAAGACCGTCCAGCCCACCGACGCCGTGGTCCGCGTCCTCGCCTCCTGCGTGTGCGGCAGCGACCTGTGGCCCTACGCCTCGATGCCCGCCACCGACACCGGCCGCCCCATGGGCCACGAGTTCCTCGGCGTCATCGAGGACACCGGCGCGGACGTGACCGGCCTGAAGACAGGGGACCTGGTCGTCGCCCCGTTCACCTACAGCGACAACACCTGCGACTACTGCGCCAAGGGCCTGCACATCTCCTGCCGCAACGGCGGCCGGTACGGCTTCGACGGCGTCGACGGCGGCCAGGGCGAAGCCGTCCGCGTCCCGCACGCGGACGGCACCCTGGTGAAGCTGCCGGTGGCCGCCGACTCCGCGCTGCTGCCGTCGCTGCTCGCGCTGTCCGACGTGATGACCACCGGCCACCACGGCGCCGTCACCGCCGGCGTCGGCCGCGGAGATGCGGTGCTGGTCGTCGGGGACGGCGCGGTCGGCCTGTGCGCGGTGATCGCCGCCAAGCGGCTGGGGGCCGAGCGGATCGTGCTCGCCGGCCGCCACCAAGCCCGCACCGGCCTCGGCCGTGAGTTCGGTGCCACCGACGTGGTCGCCGAGCGCGGCGAGGAAGGCATCGCCCGCATCCTCGAGCTGACCGGCGGCGTGGACAAGGTCATCGAGGCCGTCGGCACCCGCCAGGCCCTCGACACCGCGCTCGGCGCGGTCCTGGACGGCGGCACCATCAGCCGCCTCGGCGTCCCTCAGTACGAGCAGGGCCCGATCGGCCCGCCCGAGTTCATGCGCAACATCACCCTGACCGGCGGCGCCAGCCCCGCCCGCGCCTACATCCCCGAACTGCTCCCCGACGTCCTGGACGGCACCATCACCCCCGGCCTCGTCTTCGACCGGACCTTCCCCCTCGACCGGGCACCGGACGCCTACCGGGCCATGGCCGACCGCCAGGTCCTCAAGGCCCTCCTCCGCCCCTGACCACCCGCCCCGCACAGCGAAGGACATCCCGCTCATGCAGACCGTCACCCTCAACAACGGCATCGAGATGCCGCTCCTCGGCTTCGGCGTCTACCAGATCCCCGCCGAGGACACCGAGCGCGCCGTCTCCGAGGCCCTCTCCGCCGGCTACCGCCTGCTGGACACCGCCGCCGCCTACGGCAACGAAGAAGCCGTCGGCCGCGCCATCAAGTCCAGCGGCATCCCACGCGAGGAACTGTTCGTCACCACCAAGCTGTGGGTCCAGGACGCCCCCGCCCAGGACAACACCCACCGCGCGTTCGAGACGTCCCTGACCAAGCTGGGCCTGGACCACCTCGACCTGTACCTGATGCACCAGCCCTTCGGCGACGTCTACGGCCAGTGGCGCGCCATGGAAGCCCTCAACCGCGAGGGCGCGGCGAAGGCGATCGGCGTCGCCAACTTCTACCCCGACCGGCTGATCGACCTGATCATCAACAACGAGATCACCCCGCAGGTCAACCAGATCGAGACCCACCCCTTCTTCCAGCGCGCCGACTACCAGGACCTCATGCGCGAACACGGCGTGCAGATCCAGTCCTGGGGCGGCTTCGCCGAGGGCAAGAACGACCTGTTCACCAACCCGCTCCTGGCCGAGATCGGCAAGGCGTACGACAAGTCCGTCGCCCAGGTCGTGCTCCGCTGGCTCACCCAGCGCGGCGTCATCGCCATCCCCAAGTCCGTCCGCGCCGAGCGCATGGCCGAGAACATCGACGTCTTCGACTTCCAGCTCACCGACGAGCAGATGGCACAGATCGCCACCCTCGACACCGGCAGCTCCCTCTTCTTCGACCACCACGACCCCGAGATGGTCACCTGGCTCGCCGGGCGCCGTCTGGACAGCTGAACGCCTCACCCCCCGCCCCTCGCCGGCCACAGGCGCCCTCAAAGCGAACGCCCAGGGCGCCCGCTCGGCCCCCACGGTTCACCCGGAGCCGCCCACCATGATCACGGCACAGCATCACGGCACCCTTCCGAGCCGGCGCACCGTTCTGCGCGGCGAGCTACTGACCGCGACCGTCGCCTTACGAGCTGGTGCGTGATTGCATTGGATACGTGGGGGCCTGTGCTGCGGGTTTGTGTCAGTGGGTGGTGTTGCGGTCGGAGACGAGGCCGGCGATGGCCCGGTAGGTGGCGGGCAGGTTCTCCCGGCGGTGGGTCCAGCGGACCAGTTGCTTCCAGCGTTTGTGGTCGGCGAGGGCGTGTTCGACGGTGATGCGCTTTGAGGAGTGCCGGTGRCGGGCTCGTAGGCGGGCTTCGAGGACCTCGGGCGGGCTGATCTTGTTTCCCTTCCTGGGTGGGGTCACGGCCTGGCCGGGATGATCGCGGCGGGGCCCGGGACAGCCGTCGTCCAGAAGGACCTCCACGTCGGAGAAGTGCTGGAAACAGGTACCGATGCCTTCGTTGCGTGCGGCGGTCGCGTCGTGCATCCGCCCTGGTCGCAGGGCGTCGGTCCAGAGCGTGCGGCCCTGATGGTCGGCGACGACGGTGGCCTTCATCGTGTTCTGTTTCTTCTTGCCCGGGACGAACGCACGGCGCCCGCCGCGGCCGGCCGGYGGCCGGCGGACCTGGACCTCGGTGGCGTCCAGCCGCAGCTCGATGCCCTCGGCCCGGGCGTYMGCGAACACATCCGCCAGGGTCCGCAGCCGCAAGCCGGGCCGGTCGGGGACCGCGCATCCCCGCTCGGCCAGCAGCCCTCGTATCTCGGCGATCGCACGGGTGATGGTGGAGCGGTCAACGCCGAACAGCAGCGCCAACGCCGCATGCGGCAGATCGTGCCGCGGGTGAATCAGCGTGGCCACGAGCCGGTCGACGAACACCAGCCGATGCGGGGCACCGGCTCCGGCCTCGCGCTTCCTGGCCCCGCCGCGAGCTTCGTGACGACGCCCCTCGACCACGGCCTGCCACGGATCAGCCAACTCCTCAACCAGGCAGGCGAGATGACCCCGGGAGACCCCTGTGAACACCTGATGCGCGAGAACCGTCCGACTGAGCATGATCGCCACATCCAGATCATGCCACCCACCAGCAAGAACACATCACCCGCTATCACGCACCAGCTCGTAAAGCCCGGGATCCGCCAGCCGGCCACAACGTCCCCTCCGGCCCGCGTGACATGCCCCAGACCGGCCCAATCGGTCATCTGGTCGTACGTCGACGGCGTTCACAATATTCAGTGGATCGGACGGGCCGCGTTCCGGACAGTAGGGGGCGATGAAAACCACACCGGAGGAGCCCTGACATGTCGACGCTGCGCGTGACCGCCGAAACGCTGACGATCCACGAGCATCCGAACGCTGACGCCCTCGAACTGGCCCAGGTGGGCCTGTACCGGGCCGTCGTCGCCAAGGGCGCGTACCGCAGCGGTGATGTCGCCGTCTACATTCCGGAGCAGTCCGTCCTCCCGCAGGGGCTGATCGAGGAGCTGGGCCTGACCGGCCGTCTGGCCGGAAGCACGGCCGACCGGGTGAAGGCGGTGCGGCTGCGCGGGGAGCTGTCGCAGGGCATCGTCTGCCGCCCAGGGGCGCTGGCGGACGTCGACCTGGCCCGGGCGGCCGCGGACGGCACCGACTTCGCCGAGCTGCTGGGCATCACCAAGTGGGTGCCGCCGATCCCGCCCACGATGAACGGACAGGTGGAGTCCGCGCCCGATCTGCTGCCCTGGTGCGACATCGAGAACGTCCAGCGCTATCCGGGCATCTTCGAGCCCGGGGAGCCGGTCGTCCTCACCGAGAAGGTGCACGGCTCGGCCTGCCTGGTCACGTACACCATGGAGGACGGTCGTACATGGGTGTCGTCCAAGGGGTTCGGGGCCAAGGGGCTCGCCCTGAAGGAGGACCCGCGCAATCTGTACTGGCGCGCGGTCCACGCCCATGGCGTGCCTGCGGTGGCGGCGCGTCTCGCCGAGAAGCTGGGCGCGACACGCGTCGGCATCTTCGGCGAGGTGTACGGCGCCGGGGTGCAGGATCTCGACTACGGCGCGGACGCCCGCAGCGAGACGCTGGGGTACGCGGTCTTCGACGTGTCCGCAGAAATAGCCGGACAGGTCCGCCAGCTGAATCCGGCAGACCTGCTGGAGGGTGAACTGCCGCTCGTACCCAGGCTGTACGAGGGCCCGTACGACATCGACAAGGTGCTGGAGCTTGCCTCGGGGTGGGAGACCGTCTCCGGGCGTGAACTGCATCTGCGTGAGGGTGTGGTGATCCGCCCGGCCGTCGAGCACCACAGCCCGGTGGTCGGCGGACGGGCGATCGCCAAGGCGGTCAGCCCGGCGTACCTGACCCGCAAGGGCGGCACCGAGTACGAGTGAGCCCCAGCCGCGGGGGCTCCGTACGGGGGCGCCCCACGGCCGCTTCGAGTCAGCCGCCGAGTCGTTCTTCCAGGGCCTCAAGCGGGAACTGCTGCACGGACGGCACTGGACGTCGAAAGCACTGGCCCGCCTGGAACTGTTCCGCTGGATGTCGTGTGCGGACAGTGAGCAATAGGGCGTTGTCACGTTGTGGGGTGCGTGGGTGCCTGGCGGTGCGCCGAGGTGGGGTGGGGCCGGGTGCAGGCCTGGGCTCAGGGCGCGGTAGGTCGGCCGGTGACGCCGGTGATCTGCTTCCAGGTGGTGAAGCGGATGGTCATTTCGGCTCGGTGTTCGGGCGCGGTCATCAGGGGGCGTCGGGGCCGGAAGTGGGGTGAGATACCGCTGAACGCGGATAGGAACCGCTGGGCCCTGCCCACGCTGCGGAAGCCCTTCATCGCTCGTTCGCGTTGCCTCGTCGGTTGGTGGCTGTTCTCGGCCCGGTTGTTCAGGCCCTTGTACGAGCGGTGCTCCACCGAGGGCATGACCTCGTGGTGAGCGGCGCCGTAGGAACGCGGCTTGTCGGTGACGACCACCCGCGGCACCCTGCCCGTCTTCGTCATCAGCCTGCGGAAGAATCGTCTGGCTGCGGCCTTGTCCCGCCGGTTCCGAACGAGAATGTCCAGGACATGGCCGTCCTGGTCGACCGCCCGCCACAGGTACTTCCGCTCGCTGTTGATCTTGATGAAGACCTCCTCCGGATGCCGCTTGTCCCCGGGGCGGGGCCGTCGGCGCGCAGCGCGCTGGCGTACGCCTGGCCGAACTTCAGACACCAGCGGCGCACGGTCTCGTGGGAGACGGTCACGCCGCGCTGGAACATCAGCTCCTCCGCCTCACGGAAACTGAGCGGGAACCGGAAGTACAGCCACACGCAGTGCGCGATGACCTCGACCGGGTGCCGGTGCCCCTTGCACGGCGGCGGTGCACCCACCACGGACGGCTCCCCCAACGTGATCAACCCGAAGATCATCCCACGGGCCGGCCAACGTGACAGCGCCGTCAAGACAGGCCCACCCGGGGCTGTCCCCAGCCCCGACCGACGCCGGCCATCCCGGACCGGGTGCCGGCGTCGGCTCTCCTGGACCGGGGGCCGACGCCGGCCCGCTCAGGACTTGGGAGAGAAGCGCAGGCGGGTGGCCGCCACCGCGCCGAGGGCCAGCAGGACTACGGAAACCCACAGGCCGGACAGGTGGTTGCCGGTGGCGTCCTCGGCGTAGCCCATGATGTACGGGCCGACGAAGCCGCCGGTGATGCCGATGGTGTTGAGCAGTGCGATGCCGCCTGCGAGGGTCTTGCCCGAGAGCCGGGTGGCGGGGAAGTTGAACAGGAGGGGCTGGACGACGAAGAACGCCAGGCCGGTGAAGCAGAAGCCGAGCAGGGCGATGACGGGACCGGCGACGGCGGCGACGACGAGGCCGGTGAACATCATCAGCAGGCCGACCACCACGAAGTTGCGGGAGCGCCGGGGCGTGGTCGCCCGCGGCGGCACCAGCACGGCACCGACGGCCGCGGTGAGCCAGGGCAGTCCGGTCAGCAGGCCGATGGTGAACGGCGAGAGGTCGCCCCAGCCGCCGATGATGCCGGGCAGGAAGTAGACGACGGAGTACAGGGCGACCTGGTGGGTCCAGTTGGCGAAGATGGCCAGCAGCATCTGCTTGTCGCGCAGCACCGTCAGCAGGGAGCCGGATCCCGAGCCGTTACCGGCCTCCTCGGCGCCCTCGGCCTGCTCGCGGGTGACCGCGTCCTGGACCTGTTGGGCCTCCTCCGGCGTCAGCCAGGGCGCCTTGGCCGGGCTGTCGGGCAGGAACCGGAAGACGGCGACCGCCAGGAAGAGGCAGGGAACGCCTTCGATGACGAACATCCACTGCCAGCCGTGCCAGCCGCCGATCCCGTCCATCTCCATGAGCAGTCCGCCGAGCGGGTTGCCGACGACGCTGGCGATGGAGGCGCCGAGCAGGAGCAGCCCGATGGCCCTGCCGCGGGTCTCGGAGCGGAACCAGTAGGTGAGGTAGAGCAGGATGCCCGGCAGCAGCCCGGCCTCGGCGGCGCCGAGCAGCAGCCGCATGGCGTAGAAGGACTTCTCACCCTGTACGAAGGCCATGCAGGCGGAGATGACGCCCCAGGTGAGCATGATCCGGGTGATCCACCAGCGGGCGCCCACGCGGTACATGATCAGGTTGCTGGGCACCTCGGAGATCGCGTAGGTGAGGAAGAACAGCCCCGCGCCCAGGCCGTAGGCCGCGGCGGAGATGCCGAGGTCGACCTCCAGGCGTTCCTTGGCCAGGCCGATGTTGGTCCGGTCCAGGAACGACATGATGTAGGCGGCCAGCAGCAGCGGCATCAGCCGCCGCAGATTGCGCCGGTCCAGCTCGCCGAGCGCGTCGCGCGGGGTTTCGTTCGATCGCGAGGTTTCGTTCGATGGGGCCGCACCTGATGTGCGGGAAGCGCGAATCAAAGACATCGGTGTCCTTCTGGAGTGCTCTGGCAGCCGCCGGACGCGGACTGCGGCCCAGGGGGTGGGCGGTGCCGGGCGGACCGCGGCGGTGGCGCCGCGGTCCGCCCGGCACCGCCGGGGTGGGGTCAGACGACGAGTCGGACCGGGTTCTGAACGGCCTCGGTGAAGGCCGCGAGCCAGCGCGCCGCCACGGCGCCGTCCACCGGACGGTGGTCCACGGACAGGACCACGCCGAGCACCTTGGCCGCGGTGACCGCACCGTCGCGGACCACCGCCTCGTCACGTGCGGCGCCGATGGCCAGGATCGCGGCCTGCGGCGGGTTGATGATCGCGGCGAACTCCTCGACCCCGTACATGCCGAGGTTCGAGACGGTGATCGATCCGCCTTCGAGGTCCGCGGGGTGCAGGGACCCGGAGCGTGCCTGCTCCGCGTACGCGCGGGTCCGCGTGGCGATCGCCGATACCGACAGGTTCTCGATGTCGCGCAGGACCGGGGTCACCAGGCCCGTTTCGGTGGCGATGGCGACCGAGACGTCGACGGTACGGAACCGGCGGACGGCCTCCGGCTGCCACACCGCGTTCATCTCCGGCACCTGTGTATGTGCCGTGGCGACGGCCTTGATCAGCAGGTCGTTGACCGAGACCTTGACCGGGCTGACGGCGTTGATCCGCTGCCGCAGGGCGAGCAGCTCGTCCACGGCGCAGGTCGCCCGCAGGTAGAAGTGCGGGGTGTGCTGCTTGCTCTCCGTCAGGCGTCGGGCGATGGCCCGGCGCATGCGGGTGTGCGGGATGTCCTCGTGGRCGCCGACGCGGCGACGGCCGTGCTGTCCGCCTGGCAGGTGGCGGAGGGGGCGTCGTTCACCAAGGACGACGCGCTGGTCTCCATCGAGACCGACAAGGCCGAGGTGGACGTCGCCGCCGAGC
>NZ_RDBO01000041.1:19984-39419 GCF_008120935.1 Streptomyces sp. sk2.1 | reverse complement strand
CAGCCGCACCTGGTCCTGGGCGTTGTCGGGTTCGCGGCGGGCGTCGGGATCCTCGCCGTCGACGGCGGGTTCGGCCGTGGCCGGGAGGCCGCCGCATGACCCGCCCGGTCGTCCGCGATGCCGTCGACGACCGCACCCGGTCGATTCCGGGCGGAGGCCGGGGCGACGGAGGGAAGCGGCGGCGGCTCCGAAACCGAGCGGCACCCCGGAGCGGGGTCCGGGACGGAGCGGCGCGGAGCAGGACCTCGGGCCCGTACCGACGGTTCCCACCGAACCAGCAGGAAGGCTTCTCCATGAACCCCGTGCTCAGCAGCGAGGTACTCGCGGAACTCCGCCGGCCCCGTCCGTACCCGGCCGTCTCGCTCGTGATGCCGACGCACCGCCGCGAACCCGACAACGCCCAGGACCAGGTGCGGCTGCGCAACCTCCTCACCGAGGCGGAGAAGGCGCTCACCCAGGACCCCGACGTGCCGCGCGAGCGCCGGGTCGACATCCTGGACGAGCTGGGCCGGGCCGCCGCCGAGGTCGACCTCGTGCACGCGGAGGACGGCCTGGTGATCCATGTGGCGCAGGGCGAGCACCAGGTGTGGTCGCTGCCCCGGGTCGTTCCGGAACGGGTGGTCCTCTCGGACAGCTTCCTCACCCGCAACCTGGTCGCGGCCGCCGCCGCGGAGCGGCCGTACTGGGTGCTGGCCGTGGCCGCCGACCGGGTTTCGCTGTGGAGCGGCGATCCCGAACGGGTGGTCGAGGCCGAGCACGACGGCTTTCCGCTGACCCGCAGTCTGGAGGACCCGGACGCCGAGCGGAAGGAGCGCATCGGCGACCTGCCCAGCACCTTCCGGGACGAGGCCACCAGGCAGTTCCTGCGCGAGGCACACGAGAAGCTGCGTGCCGTCCTGGACGCCGAACCCCGCCCGCTGTACGTCCTCGGCTCGGCCGAGGCCCTGGCCCTGCTGGAGGAACTCGGGCCGCCGGCCCCGGAGACGGTCGCGGTGGAGCACGGCGGGCTGGCCGACGGTCCGGCCGCCGCGGTGCACCGGGCCGTCGAACCCTCGCGCACCGCACGGGAGACGGCTGCCGTCTCCGCCCTCGTCACGGAGCTGGACGCCGCGCGCGGCAGGCGGGAGTTCGCGGGCGGCATCGACGAGGTGTGGCTGGCCGCGAAGGAGGGCCGGGCCCGTGTGGTCGCGGTCGAGGACGACTACCGGACGGTCGTGCGCGAGGAGGGCGGCCACCTGGAACCGGCCGGCTCCGGCGAACCGGGTGCCCGCGACGACATGGTCGACGAGATCGTCGAACGCGCCCTGGACACCGGGGCCGAGGTCAGGTTCGTCCCCACCGACACCCTCGCCGACGAGGGGCGGATCGCCGCGGTCCTGCGCTACTGAGCGCGCCCGCACAGCGCCCCGGGCGTCCTGCGACGTCCGGGGGGCCGAGGGCGTAAACTCCCCGCCGTCAGGCAGGGTCCTCGCGGAACATGTAGTTGGTCACGAGCGCGGTGAGTTCCTCGATCAACTCGTCGCGCCGGATGGCGGGCCGGTCGAGGATCCAGCGCACGCTGAGCGCCTCCATCGCGGCCACGAGCACCCAGGCGCGGGTGGTCCCGTTCCGCTCCTCGGGCGCGCGCCCCGCGAGGTACGCCGACCCCAGGTCCTGGATGCGGCGCCGGATGTGATGCAGATGGTCCTCGTGATAGCTCGGCGGCACCTCCTCGATCACGACGCGAAGAAGTTGCGAGTCCTGCTCCAGGGCGGACAGCAGCGCCTCGATCACATTGGGGATCAGCCGCTCGGGCGGATCGGCGAGGTGGTCGGCGAGCGAAGCCGCCACCCGGTCGCCCGCCTCCGCCCAGTACCGCTCCATGAGCACGGTGAGGAGTTCTTCCTTGTTCCGGAAGTACTGGTAGAGGGAACCGGGGCTGATGCCGGCCGCGTCGGCGACCCGGGTCGTCGCGAACCGTGCGTAGCCATCGCGTGCCAGGACCGCGCGCCCCGCGTCGATGATCCGCTCGACCATCTCCCGCGACCGCTCCTGACGGGGCGTCTTACGCATAAGCGAATTGTATGCGAATAATTATTCGCATTACAACGGTTGTATGACGCAGAGCAGCGAGGTCCGTGCCATCGGTCCGTTTCCGAGCCGCTTCCGGGAGGCCGAGCGACGCGGCCGCAGGATCGCCCGTCCGCTCTTCCTCCTCACCGACATCGACAAGGACGTCGACGAGGCCCTCATGGAGCGGCTGGGGACCGCTCTCCTCCAGCGCGACGAACTGGGCGCCGCCCTCGCCGGGGCGATGCGCCTGCCGCCCGGTGACCCGGCCGGGGTCAGACGCTCCCTGCTCGGCAGGGCGCTGCGCGCGGCCCCCGACGTGCCCCGGGACCTGCCGCCCGCGCTGCGGGCGTTCCTGGACCACGCGTCGACCGTCCCCGACTGGGTCGACTGGGACCGGATCGAGCGCGGCGCGGCGGCCTACCGCTCCCTGGGCCGCAACAGCGGCGACGTCCTCACCCTCCTCTCCCTCGTCGGCGGTTACCGCTTCGGCGGACCGGCCGACCTGCTGGTGCTCACCGGCGGCCTGGGCGGGGACGAGACGCTGCGGCGCCTCGGCGAGACGGCCAAGTGGTCCCACGCCGTCACCCGCCCCGGCGGCCTGCGCCCGGGGGCCGAGGGCTGGCGCCTCACCGTCCATGTGCGCGCCATGCACGCCCTGATGAACGCGCACTTCGAGCCCCGCTGGGACTCCGGGCGCTGGGGCCTGCCGATCAACCAGGCCGACCAGGCGGCCACCCTCGGACTCTTCGACGCGACCCTGATCGTCGGCTGCCTCGGGCTCGGGGTGCGCCTGACCCGCCGGCAGCGCGACGACCTCATGCACCTGTGGCGGTACGTCGGCCTGCTGATGGGCGTCGCGCCGGAGTGGCTGACGGACGTCGAGGACGTCCGGCACCAGTGGAACTACCACATCCTGCTGTCCGCCGCCGGACAGACCCGGGCCGGCCGGGACCTCGCCCGACTGACCATGGACGCCCAGGCCGAGCGCGACTTCGGCCACGACAGCCCCGTCGCCGAACGGCTCCACCGGCGCTACGAGCGCGCCCGGCAGATGAGCTTGCTCACCGCCTTCGTGGGCCCGACCGGGATGCGCGAACTGGGGCTGCGCCCCAATCTCCCGTGGGGGCTGGGACTCGCACTGGTCACGAACACGGTCCGGTACCGGATCCTCGGCGTGCTGCCCGGCGGCCGGGAACGGCTGGAGCGGCACGGCTCGCGCCTGCAGGACGAGTACCTGGCCTCGATGTTCCACGACGGCCCCGCCACCGTGGCCCGCCTGCCGGAGGCGGGGTGAGGAGGACCGGCCGACGTGCACGGCGGCGTGGGAACCGCCCGGTGCCGCCGCCCGGTTCGGGCGGGGCGGCGGCCGGTTCGGGCGGGGCGGCGGCCGGTACGGGCCGGACTCAGAGGCCGGTGACCCTGGCGCTCGCCGACAGCTCGTAGACCAGGGTGACCGTGCGGCGGCCGCCGGGCGGGAGGGGGACGTTCCAGCGGACGATGCCCTCGGGGTCGACCGCGTCGGGAGCCGGGGAGCAGGAGCCCTCGCGCAGGCGCACCTCCACCGCCGAGACCTCGGAGACCGGGATCCGCTCCCGCAGGACCACCCGCCGCTCGCCGTGCTCCCCGGGGGCGGAGAACCGGGACAGGTGCAACCGGACCGTGCGGGTCACCACGGTCCGCTGGGTGATGCCGGTGGTGTCGCGGGACTCCTCGGTCCGCCGCACCACCCGGTAGTCGTCGCGGCTGCCGAAGGCCAGCCGGGCGGGGGCGCCGGGAGCGGTGAAGTCCAGTGTGCCGCGACCGCTGAACCCGCTGTCGCGGACCAGGTCCACGGGACCGGCGAGCAGTGCGTGGCCGGACAGGTTGTCGAACCGCACCACCTGGGTGACCAGGGAGGACAGTTCCGGTGCGCAGGCGTACTCACTGGGCGCGGCCGTGGTGAACGAGGAGAGCGGCACCCGGTGGGCGCGGCCGTCGCAGGGCACCGAGACCGCCGCGGGGGACCTCAGCACCCGCGCCTCGCCGCCGTCGTCCACCCCCGGCAGACCGAGCACCGGGGCCGGTCCGAGGTCCCCGATCTCCTCCTCGCGCAGCTCGACGTCCACCGTGCGGCGCTCCGCCGCGGAACGGTCCCGGAGCGTCAGCCGGTCCTCGTCCAGCCGCGGCGGATCGGTGGCCAGCGCCGAACGGGCCGTCGACAGGGTCAGCCGCACGTCCGACCAGTCCTCACCGGTGCGCTGCCAGACCATCGCGTCGGTCTCCAGCGTCAGGGAGTCCCCGTCGAGCACGGCCCGGTAGGCGGGGCGCCACAGTGCGCACGGGACGAGGTGGCTCAGGCGCAGCCCGACCGGTCCGGCGGCCCCGGCCTCGACGGTCAACTCGATGTGGCCGACCAGTTCGGCGGGTTCCTCCTCGGAGAGGAGCACGGCCTGCCGCGCCTCACCGAGTTCGGTGGCGAGGGCACCCAGCCGGGCCTCCACGGTGCGCAGTTCCTCGCCGTGCGTGTCGCGCTCGCCGTCCACCCGGTCCAGTTCGCGGGCCCAGCGGGGCCGGTCGGTCTCCCCGGAGCCGGTGCCCTCGCCGATCTCCCGCAGCAGGTCGGTGGCGAGGCGGCCGAGCAGGTCGAGCCGGGCGCGCAGCCGGTCGCGGTGCCGCTCCAGGGACAGCCGTTCCTCTTCGAGGGCGTGCACGCGGTGGCGCAGGGCGGAGTCGTCGTCGGCGGACGGCCGCGGCCCGCGCGGCGTCCAGTCGCGGACGATCCGTACGTCGAGCACGGTCGCGGAGTGATCGCCGGTCAGTTCGGCGTGGAGGGTCCGGTCGACGGCCAGCGCGCTGACCGGCCCGAGACGCAGCCGCTGGACCCCGGCCGTCAGATCGAGCACGACGGCACGCTCGACGTGGGCGCGGTCCTCCAGGCACGTGACGGCGGTGACGGGAAGGGCGATCGGCTTCGGGGCCGTGGACATGGCGGGTGTCAGCTCCTGCGGTTGCCGTCGGCCAGGGCCTTGCCGGCCGGGATGCGGATCTCGTAGCCGCCGTCGAGGGCGGCGGTGGCGCCTGCGGGCAGGTCCAGCCGCCAGACGCGGGTGCCCGGCGCGTGCCGGTCGGGCCCGGTGCCCTCCTCGGGTGCCGTCCAGTCGGCCCGTTCCTCGATCCGGACGTCCGGTTCGGAGGAGACCGGTACCCGTTCGCGGACCTCCACGGTGACGGGCCGCGCGAGCCGGTTGGCCAGCTCCACGTGGACGTGGTGGTCGAGCACGGTGGTGTTGTTGCGCAGGCCCGCGGTCGACTCGCGCAGGTTCGTGCGGCGGGTGACCCGGATGCCCTCGGCCGGTCCGAGCCCCACCCGGCGGACACCGCCGGGGGCGAGCGTGGGCAGGGCTGCGGTCAGCAGGAAGTCGTCGTCGACGACGACCTCCACCGGACCGGCCAGCAGCGCCTGATCGGTGGCGTTGGAGAGCACCAGCGTCGCGTACACGGTCTGCTCCACGGACGGTGCGCAGAGGTACTCGGTGCGCAGACCGACCGGGATCTCGCCGACGGTGACGGTGTGCCAGGTGCCGTCCGACGGGATGTCCGCGCGGGCGGCGGCGTCGAAGCGGTGGTCGAAGGACCCCGCCGACTCGCGGGGGCGCACGGCCCGCCCGGGCAGCGGCAGCGCGGCCACCGCCTCGGCGCGGCGGCGGTACTCGACCGCCACCGGGTCGAAGGGTTCGCCGGGGAACAGCAGGCCCCTGCGGCCGCTCCGCTCGTCGGGGCCGCACAGGACGAGGGCGGCGTAGTCGAGCTCGTCGCCGCTCGGCCGCGGCGGGCCGGCCACCGGCGGGGGCGGCGGCGCGGCCCGGTCGGGAGCCGCGGGCCGCATCGCGGCGGGGGCGCTCGGGAAGGGGCCGGCGCCCGCCCGCGGACGGGCCGACCGCGCACGGGCGGGCGGCCGGCCGCCGAAGGCCTCCGGGGAAGCCCCGTACCCGCCACCGGGCGCCGGCGGGGGCGGACCGCCGTAGCCCTGCGGCGCGGGTGCCGGGGACGGCGGCGGGGGCGGTGGCGCAGGAACGGGATCGGGCGCGGAACCGGCCCCCGCGGCCGGGGCCGCGGGTACGGCGGCAGGGACCGGGGAGGGACCTGCCGCGTCGTATCCGGAGAACAGGTCGGCGAGTCCGGCCGGGGGCTCGCGCCAGCCGGAGGGCGCGGGGACGGGCTGACTGCGCCCGACCCGGATCGAGCGGAGTTCCGGCAGGTCGGTGCGGCGCCGGAGGTCGGCGGTGGCCAGGGCGACACGCACGCCGGTCCAGTCCTCGCCGGTCCGCTGGGCGACCGAGGCGCGCAGCACCAGACGGCCGCCGCCGTCGCCCTGACGGTGGGTGAGCCGGTAGGCCGGCACCCAGACCGCGCCCGGCACCCCGTACTCCAGCTCCAGTTCCAGCTCCGTCCCCGCGCCCCCGGCGCCGTCGAGGGTCAGGGCCGCGCAGACCGTGGTCTCCACGTGCGCGGACGGCGCGTCGGTGGAGGAGCGGGCGAGCCGGTCGGCGGCGACGTCGAGTTCGTGCTCGGCGTCGCGCAGCGCCTCCTCCAGTTCGACGAGGCGCTGGTGCAGTCCCGTCAGCCGTTCGTCGACGAAGTCGGCGAGCTCCAGCCACGCGTCGACCGGGGTACGACGGTGCGGGTCCTCGCGCTTGCGGGCGGGCGGGACCGGGCGGAGGGCGCCGACCTCCGCGATCAGGCCCGACTGCCGGTCCCGGCGGTCCCGCGCCGCCGCGCACGCGTCGCTCAGCCGCTCGACCTCGTGCCGCAGGCCGTCCGGCGCGTCCGCGGCCACCGGCTCGGCCTCGACCTCCACCCGGGCCCCGGTGACGCGTACCCCGGGGGCGTCCAGGACCCGGGCCCGCAGCGAACCCGGGTCCATCGAGCGGGGCAGCCCCGTCACCCGCACCGTGCCGTCGGGCGACACGCAGCCCCGGGCCAGGCGCCGGCAGACCGCGCCCTGCGCGTACACCACGACCGAATCGAGGGTCGATCCCCACCGCTGTGCCGGCTCAGTCGCCATGTGCTCCGCCCCCTGCCGTGTCCATGCTGAACGCAGCTTACGCGTCCGGCGGTGCGGAGCCGGGCGAGGATTCCGCCGAAGGACGCCGGGGCCGCGTCGGAGGCCGGGGGAGCGACGGCCGCATCCGTATCTCCTGACCCCACTTGGTCCGCTTTCATCTGTTTCTTCCGGCAGTCGGCGCTTTTTGAGTGGATGTCATCGGGAGTTTCGAATTTTTTCGAGCAGCGGGTGTTCCGCCGCATTCATCAATGGTATTTCATTGGGGTCGATAATTTCGTTCACCGGAGAGGACTCCATGAGAACCTTGAAGATCTTTCTCGGTATGGCTTCGGCCTTATTGCTCGGTCTGACATTAGCCACCCCGGCACACGCCGCGGACGGCAAGTACGTGGCGCTCGGCGACTCCTACACCGTGGGCGTCGGCACGCGGACGTACGACAACCCCGACGACGCGTGCCGCAGGGGACCGCTGTCGTACACCCGGCTGTGGGCGGCCCAGCACCCCGGCTACTCCTTCGTCGAGGCGGCCTGCTCCGGTGACACCACCACGGAGCTGCTGGCCAACCAGGTGCCCCAGGTGACGGCGG
The DNA here is from genome assembly GCF_008120935.1 of Streptomyces sp. sk2.1. Classification (GTDB taxonomy): domain Bacteria; phylum Actinomycetota; class Actinomycetes; order Streptomycetales; family Streptomycetaceae; genus Streptomyces. Next base: position 31,736 of record NZ_RDBO01000041.1, on the reverse strand, counting down.
ACACCACCCTGGTGACCGTCCAGATCGGCGGCAACGACGTCGGCTTCGTCGAGGTGCTGAAGAACTGCATCCTCACCATCGACGACAAGGACTGCATCAAGGGCGTCGAGGCCGCCAAGGCCGCCGCGACCGGGTACCTTCCGGGCCGGCTCCAGCAGGTCTACTCCGCGATCCGGGCCCGCGCCCCCCAGGCCCGGGTCGTCGCGGTGGGCTACCCGCGCCTCTACACCATCGGCGGCGACTGCGGCATCTTCGGGCTGAGCGACAAGGAGCGCACGGCGCTCAACTCGGCGGCCGACACCCTGGCCGGGGTGCAGTCGGCGGCCGCCTCCGCCGCCGGGCTCACCTACCTCGACGCGCGGGCCGCGTTCGACCCCCACACCATCTGCTCGGGCGGCTCGGAATGGGTCACGAGCCTGGAGTGGAGCAAGCTCAACGAGTCCTACCACCCGAATGCGGCCGGTCACCGCGACGGATATCTCGCCCAGCTCAACCGCATTACCGGCTGAACCATCCGGCCGTAATTTCCCGGACGGAGACCCTGAAAGGGCATGAGGAATTCCGCGCCCACGAAAAAAGGGAAAGGAATTCCTGACCCCTCTGCCGGGGAAACGCGAGGACGAGGGCGTTCGGCCGGAAGGCCGGGCGCCCTCGTCCCGACTCGGGGAACATTCGGAACGGCGCCCCGGAAATGATTGTTCAGCCGGTGGGGCCGCCCCGTTCCGCCCCGGCGGGCGAGTGCCCGCCGGGGCCGACGGCGTCCGTGTCCGCGAGGGCCGACGGGTCCTCCACCTCCGGCACCAGCATCTGACTGGCCGCCAGCTCGCGGTACAGGCCGTCGGAGGCGACCAGCTCGGTGTGGCTGCCGCAGGCCCGCACCAGCCCGTGTTCGAGCACCACGATCTGGTCCGCCTCCGTGACCGTGGAGAGCCGGTGGGCGATCAGGATCACCGTGCAGCGCCGCGCGGCCTGGTCGACGGCGTCCCGCAGGGCGCGCTCGTTGTTCGCGTCGAGCTGCGCCGTGGCCTCGTCGAGCAGCAGCACCTCCGGGCGGCGCAGCAGGGCGCGCGCGATGGCCAGGCGCTGGCGCTCCCCGCCGGACAGCGTGACGCCGCGGTTGCCGACCTCGGTGCGCAGCCCCTCGGGCAGCCGGGCGATCAGCGAGTCGAGCCGGGTCAGCCGCAGCACCTCGGCGATGTCCTCGGCGGTCACGTCCTGCGCCGCGTACCGCAGGTTGTCCTCGACGGTGCCGGCCATCACGGGCGACTCCTGCTCCACGTACGCGATGCGGCGGCGCACCTCGGCGCGCGGCAGCGTCGCGATGTCCACGCCGTCGATCCGGATGGCGCCGGAATCGAGTTCGTGGAAGCGCTGGAGCAGTGCGAACAGGGTGGTCTTGCCCGCCCCCGACAGCCCCACCAGCGCGGTCCGGGTGCCGCCGGGCACCGTGCAGGAGATGCCCCGCAGCGCGGGTCCGCGGCCCGGGTAGGAGAACCGGACGTCGTCGAACTCGACCGGGGGAGCGCCGCCCTCCGCCGGCGCGTCGGCGGGCGGCACGTCCACGTCGTCCTCGGCGGGCATGTGGCGCACCTGCTCGATGCGGCCGATCGCGCCCAGCCCCTGCTGGAGCGTGCTGAGCCCGGCGACCAGCGAGCCGATCGGACTGGCCAGGTAGAACACGTACAGCAGGAAGGCGATCAGGGCGGAGACCGTGAGGCTGCCGGAGGCCACCAGGGCACCCCCGACCCCGAGCACGGCGAGGAACGCCGCCTGGATGGACACCCCGGACAGCACCTTCACCCAGGCCACGTAGCGCGCCCCGGTCAGCCCGGCGCGGTATGCCTCCTCGACGGCGGCCTCGGCGCGCAGGGTCTCACGGCCCTCGGCGCCGTTGGCCTTGACGGTGCGGTACGCGCCCAGCGTGCGGTCGAGGGTCGCCCCGATCGCCCCGACCGACTCCTGCGCCCGCGCCACCGCCTTCCGGATGTGCGGCAGGATCAGCCCCATCACCACGGCCACGGCCACCATGACGGCGGCGGTCACCCCCAGCAGACCCGGATGCACCACACCCATCAGGACGACGGCGCCGAGGATGCTCAGGACGCCGTTGGCGACCATCACCATGCCCTCGGTGGCGGCGTTCTGCACCAGGACGCTGTCGGAGGTGACGCGCGCGATCAGGTCGCCCGGCGACCGGTGCTCCAACTCGGGTACCCGCAACCGGATCAGACGGTGCACCAGTTCGGTGCGGATCTGCCGGACCACGCGCTCGGAGGTGCGCTGCTGCCACCAGGACTGGAGTCCGGTGAGCGCGGCGCCGAGGACGACCAGCGCGGCGAGCAGCGCCACCGGACCCAGCACGCCGCGCCTCTCGCCCAGCCCGTCCAGGACGTGCTGGGCGACCAGGGGCTGGACGAGCCCCGAGGCGCTGGCGGCGAGCACCATCAGCAGGGTGGCGGCGAGCACCGCGCGGTGCGGACGGGCGTAGCGCAGCAGGATCCGCAGCGGCGACGCCGCAGGATCCGTGCCGGGCGGTGCCGGGGCGGTGGCGGGAGCCTCGTCCCGTACGGGGTGTGTCATGGGGAACCCATCGAGGAAGGAGAGCGGGACGGGCCGTCGGCCCGGCGGTGCTCCGTGCGGTTCGTGCGTGCTCGGGGCGGTGCGGGTGTGCTTCTCGGGGCGCGGGACGTGTCCGGTGCCGTCGCGGGCGGGGCGTACCGGCCGCGGACCGGACCGGACCGTGCCGCGCGACCGCGTCCGGTACGGCCCGCCGCCCCGCGGGCGTACGCACCGCACGGCGCTTCCCGGTCCGGCAGAAAGCCCCTAGCCGGGTACGGGTGTGCCGGCCGCGACGCGTTCCACGAGGTCGGCCGCGGCCCGCCGGCCGCCGGCCGCCCGCAGGGAGCTTCCGATGGCCCGGGCCGCGGTGCGGTGCCCCCCGGTGTCGTCCAGCACGGTCTCCAGCGCCGTCCGCAGCCGGGCCGCGTCGACCCGCCCGAAACGGACCCGGACGCCGGCGCCCGCCGCGACGACCTGCTCGGTGACGATCGGCTGGTCGTCCCGGATCGGCGCCAGGACCAGCGGCAGCCCGTGCCACAGCGATTCGCAGACGGTGTTGTGCCCGCCGTGCGACACCACCGCGGACGCCCGTGCCAGCAGGTCGAGCTGTGGCACGTACTCCCGTACGAGGATGCCGTCCGGGACGTCCTCCAGCAGGCCCCCGGGATCGACGACCACGCCCTGGACCCGGTCGCGGAGCGAGTCCAGGGCGGTGACCGCTTCCCTCAGGAAACGGCCCCCGGCGTCGGTGTTGGCGGTGCCCAGCGAGACCAGCACCAGTTCGCGGTCCCCGTCCAGCGCCTCCCAGGGGAAGTCGCCGTCGCCGGGGCGCGGCGCGATGACCGGGCCGACCAGCCGGACCCGGTCGTGCGGCAGCGGCGCGTCACCGATCAGCTCGCGCCCGGTGAAGGCCACCACCCCGTACGGGGAGAACCGCGGGTCGCCCTCGGCGCCGGGGTCCCCGATGCGGTGGCGCAGTCCGTCCATCAGCTCCCGCAGCCACGCACCGATCTTCGGGAACGCGGCGAGCGGGTCGACGAGTTCGGCCGAGGTGCTGGCCGAGGTGACGTGCACGACGCCCCGCCGCTCCGCGGTCAGCGAGCCGGCCAGCGTGTGCTGGTCGGTGAGGACGAGGTCGGGCCGGAAGTCCTCGACGGCGGCGTCGACACCGGGGGCCATGGCGTCGGCGAGGGGGACGAAGAAGTTCTCCCACAGGAACCGGAACGCGGCCGGGCCGGTCAGTTTCGGGGGCCGGACCATGTGCTCGTCGTGCGGCATCGGGCAGTCGTAGATCCGCGCGCCCCCGCCCACGAGCCGTTCGAGCTGCTCGGCGTTCCCGCACCAGGCGACGTCGTGCCCGCGTCCGGCCAGCTCGTCGGCCACCCCGACCAGCGGGTTGGTGTGACCGACCAGCGGCGGTACGACCAGCAGGAAACGCGTCACCGCAACGCTCCCGCGGGGGTGTGCTCGGCGATCCACTCCAGGATGAGATCGCGGGTGACGGCGGGCTGTTCGACCAGGACCGAGTGGCCCTGCTCCGGCAGGATCACCGTGCGGCAGCCGGCCACCCGCTTCTCCAGGTCCGGTGCCTGGGCGCTGAGCCCCGACTCGTCGCCGAAGACGGCGAGCAGCGGGCAGGTCAGCGCGGACAGGTCATCGTCGATGGTCCGGCTCAGCGGTACGTCCTCGGCGAGCGTCGTCGTCCCCAGGATCCGGCCGGCGTTGCGGGACAACCGGGCGGTGTGCGCACCGTGGTTGGCGGCGATCCAGCTGATGGACTCCTCCAGCACCAGGTGCGTCTTGGCGTCCGCGAGCCCCGCCTCCATGTGCTCGTTCCACAGGGCGACCGGCGGCTCGGACTCGATCATGGTGATCGTGGCCACCCGGTCCGGATACCAGGCGGCGAAGCCGGCGGCGATCGTCCCGCCGAAGGAGTTGCCGACCAGGTGCACCCGGCCGGCGATCTCCAGGCCGTCCAGCAGTGCCGCCAGGTCGTCGACGAACGCCTCCAGCCGGTAGCCGGTGCGCGGCCGGTCGCTGCGCCCGTGGCCGCGCAGGTCGTACATGACGACGTCGTGCCCGGCGGCGGCGAAGGCGGGGCCGAGCGTGAAGTAGTAACTGGCGAGGCTGTCGGTGAGCAGCCCGTGGACGAAGACGACGACCTGGGGTTCACCGCCGTGGGCGGGAACGGTCGTGGCCGGTAACCGCTGCACATGGGTGGTGATCTCGCCGGTACGGATCTTGGACATGGGGGGTCGGAGCCTTTCGTGGGTGGTGGCGGGCACGCGGGGGTGTGCCCGCCGCGGGGACGGTCGAGCGGGTGCTCGGCGAGGCGGTCGCACGGAGGGGAGGCGCCCCGACTCATGGAGCGGACCGGTTCACGGAGCGGACCGGTTCATGAAGTGCCCCGGTTCATGGAGCGGAGGGGGTCATGGAGCGCCCGGACTCATGAAGCGGACCGCAGCGATTCCGTCACGTAGTCGACGAGCTGTCCCACCGTCAGGGCGATGATCTCGTCGAGTTCCAGATCGGCGACGAACAGGGCCACGTTGACCTTCTCGCCGTAGTGCTCGCGCAGCGAACCGGCGAGCGTGACCAGGTCGATGCTCTCCAGTTCGAGGTCGTCGTGGAACGTGGTCCCCCGGTCGATCTCGACGTCGTCCAGCCCCTCCTCGGCCAGCAGGTCGCGGAGCATGCCCGCGATGTCGGCGAAGGTCCTCTCCCACAGTTCGTCCCCCGGAAGGGTGGCCGCGGTGGGCCGCCCGATTGCTTCAGTGCTCATTCTGGACTCCTGTCGTCCTGTCGTCCGCCGTCCAGGCGACGACGTACCGCCGCCCGTCCGGCTCCCGTGCACCGCCGGTCAACTCGGTGCTTCTCACTTCGTAGGTCACGCCCTCGGCCACGACCTCCAGCCGTTCGGGGGTCGCGGACACCACCCGGAAGTCGGCGGGGCGGCCCCGCAGCCCGGTCCCGAGCCGCTTGGAGACCGCTTCCTTGGCCGTCCAGAACCGGGTGAACCAGACCGCCTCGCCCTCTCCGTCCGTCGTCACCAGCCCGTCGAGAAGGGCCAGTTCCGCCGGATCGCAGGAGGCCGTCACGGTGCCCCGCGGACGGTCGACGACCTCCTCGACGTCGATCCCGCAGGGGCCCCGGCGGGCGACGGCCACACCGATGTCCCGGCAGTGCGCGAGCGACACGACCAGGCCCTCGCCCAGCTCGCACCCGTGCACCCCGCGGAGCAGCGGCCGGCCGGACGCGGCGTTGTGCACGGCCACCTCCGCCGGATAGACGTCGCCGCGGCCCTCCTGCCACAACAGGGTGCGCACCGCGTCCTTGGCGGCGATCCGGCCGAGCAGCCAGCGGCGGCGGACCATGGGCTTCAGCCCCTCGTACACCTCGCGTTCCGCGCCGCCCAGCACGTTGCGCATCACCAGCTCGCGGGTGGCCAGGTCGGGCCAGCGCTCGTGGACCGAGAGCCAGCCGCCGGGGCGTGGCTCGGAGAGGGTGTTGCGGCCGGGGAAGCGGTCGACCGCGCGCATCGTCGCGTCGTTGTCGAAGCGCCGGTCCTGCCAGCCGGTGAACTCCGCCCACACCCGGCCCTCGTGGCTGAGCTGCATGTCGGCGGTCAGCGTCGACGCGGTCACATCGGTGATGCGGATGGCGCAGGTCAGCCGGGTGCCGGGGGCGGGATGGGGGCCGAAGAAGCGGATCCGTTCCATGGCCACGGGGAAGACCGTGGTGCGCTCGGCGAGCTTCGACATGATCCAGTAGCCGAGCAGCTGCCCCACGTTGTCCAGCAGCGCGCCGGGCGCCTCGGGGGTGGTCAGCACCCCCCGTACGTAGTGGTCGGCCTCGGCCGTCAGCTCGCTCACCCCCTGGAAGCGGGGGCCGTGGAACATCCACCGGTCCGTGTACAGCTGCTCCGCGCGCAGCTCGGGCCGCCGCTCCGCGGCCGGGTCGGTGGGCCACACCGCCGGGGCGTCGGCGTACCGCGGGGCCAGCTCGACGACCGCCCGGGAGTAGCCGGTCAGGGCGACCTCCACCCGGTCCGGGGCCACGTCCCGCACCTCCACCGGCACCCGCACCGACGGGATCGCGGCGATCCACTTCAGCAGCCGCACGTCGTGGACGGCGACCGCGCGCGTCCCGGGGCGGGCCCGTTCGGCGAACTCCATGAGGTGGGTGATGACCGTGGTGGCGGGCACCACGGGCCAGCGGTCCCCCTCGTCGGGCCAGCCGGGGCGCTGCCGGAAGAAGCAGTGGTCCAGCAGATAGGGCATCTCGGCCACGTCCACCCGCAGCACCCGTTCCGCCCCGGSCCGGGGCGCCTGGGGAGCCGGACGCGCCGGGGGCGCCGGAACACCGGCGGACGGCGGGGGGCCCGCGGGACGCCGGACCGGCACCCCGCGTCCCGGCCGGGCCGCGGGGGCGCGGCGGGCGAGAGCGCGGGCACCGATGAGCTCCCTGGCCACCGAAGCCGTGTCGTCGAGCAGCGCGGACAGTTCGGCGCTCAGCGGGTCGCCCGCCGTACCGGGAACCGGCGCGGCGAGACCGGCACCGACACCGGCACCGGCGGTCCGGGCGAGCAGGCCGTGCTCCCGCGCGGGCAGCGACACCAGCGCCCCGCCGAGGTCCAGCCGGACCCCCGGACGGCCGGTGCGCGCCGCCACCGGGGCCCCGGCACCGGCCCCGGCCGTGCCGGGAGCGAGCAACGGGGTGGCGTCGGGGGCGGCACCTTCCGTCCACAGCGCGGTCACCACCCGACGCAGCTGCGCCAGGCTGTCGTGCGACGAGGAGTGCGCGGAGACGACCAGCCGGTCCTGCCCGGCCAGGGTGTCGTCGATGAGCGAGCCGAGCTGGCCCGCGCCGAGTTGCACGAAGGCCCGGAACCCGGCCTCGTGCAGCGCGAGCACCGTCTGTCGGAAGCGTACGGGCTCCAGCAGATGGCGCACGAACAGCTCGCGCACCGCGTCCGCCTCGGCCGGGAAGGGCGCGGCGATCGTCGCGGACCAGACCGGGGTGGTCTGCGGGTGCAACGAGTAGCGTTCGGCGGCCGCGCGGATCGGCCCCAGGTACGGCGCGAGCAGCGGGGTGTGGAAGCCGGAACGGAAGGGCAGCACCTGGCAGATGACGCCCTGGGAGCGGAAGCGGTGCACGAGCTCGGCCACCGCCTCCTCGGGGCCGCAGATCATCGACTGCTGCGGCGCGTTGTCGTGCGAGAGCACCACGTCCTCGCGGTCCCCGAGCTCCTCCAGCACCCGCTGCGCGGACATGCCCAGCACCCCGAAGGCGACGCCCGGCACGCGCAGCGCGTCCGGATCGAAGGCGGAGAGGAACGCGTCGACCTCGTCGGCCGCGTGGATGCCGCCGCAGGCCATCGCCGTCCACTCGCCCACGCTGTGCCCGGCGACGGCGTCCGGGACCACGCCCACCCGGCGCAGCGCGGTGTCCAGCAACCGGCCCAGCTGGAAGACGGCGGTGCCGTGCCGGCCCACGTCACCGACGCGCGCGTCGGAGCCGAGGGTCCATGGAAGCTTGAAGCGAGTGGCCAACTCCTCGACGCGCGGCGTGAATTCGGCCTCCAGGCCCGGGAAGACGAACGCGGTCCGGCCACCGGCCGCCCCCAGCACCGGACGCGGCGTGAACCACACGTCGGTACGGCCCCGCCAGGGCACGCCCTTGGCCACGGCCCGGCGGGCCAGTTTCAGCCTGCGCCCGGTCGGGTCGACGATGCCCAGCCGCACCGGACCGCCGCCCGGGGCCCGCTCGTCCCGGCCCGCGGCCAGGACCGAGGCGTCGTCGGCGGCCAGCAGCCCGGCCATTTCGTCGACCGTGTCGGCGGCCAGCCGCAGCACCCGCTCCGGCTCGCCCACCGTCACCCGGCCCGCCGCCCGGGGCGCGGCCGGAGCCGGCTGCTCCAGCACCACATGGGCGTTGATGCCGCCGAAGCCGAACGCATTCACCCCCGCCCGGCGCGGCGCGCCGCCCGCCGGGTCCTGCCAGGGACGCGCCTTCGCCAACGGGGCGAACCGGGTGTCCGCGAGCGCCGGATTCGGGTCCTCGCAGTGCAGCGTCGGAGGCAGCACCCCGTGGTGCACCGCCAGCGCCGCCTTGATCAGACCGGCGATCCCGGCGGCGGGCATCGTGTGCCCGATCATCGACTTCACCGAGCCGATGACCGCCCGATCGCCCTCCCCGGAAGGGCCGAACACCTCGGCGAGCGTGGCGAGTTCGGCCCTGTCCCCGGCCTGGGTCGCGGTGCCGTGCGCCTCCAGCAGACCGATCGAACCGGCGGCCCTCGGGTCGAGCCCGGCGGCCTGCCACGCCTGGCGCACCGCCCGGACCTGACCGCCCGGGTCCGGGGCGAGCAGACTGGCCGAACGGCCGTCGCCGGCCACCCCGGTGCCGGTGACCACGGCGTAGATCCGGTCCCCGTCCCGCTCGGCGTCGGCGAGCCGCTTCAGGACGACCACACCGGTGCCCTCGCCGATCAGCACCCCGTCCGCGCCCTGGTGGAAGGGGCGGATCCGCTCGGAGGGGGAGAGCGCCCCGAGCTGGTTGAAGACGCTCCACAGCGTGATGTCGTGGCAGTGGTGCACCCCGCCCGCCAGCATCAGGTCGCAGCGCCCGGAGGCCAGTTCGCGCACCGCGTGGTCGACCGCGATCAGCGAGGACGCGCACGCCGCGTCGACCGTGTACACCGGGCCGCGCAGATCGAGCCGGTTGGCGACCCGGGAGGCCACCAGGTTCGGCACGAGCCCGATCGCGGACTCCGGCTGCTCGGGGCCGAGCTGCTCGGTGAACGCCGCCCGCACCCGCTCCAGCTGGTCGACGCCGAGCTGCGGGGCGAGCTCGCCCAGCGTCCGGACCAACTGGTGGGCGGTGCGCACCCGTTGGTCCAGGCGGACCAGGCCGGGCGTCAGATAGCCGCCGCGGCCCAGCACGATCCCGGCCCGCTCCCGCGCGGACGGCAGCACATCGGTGCCCCCCGCGTCCTGGAGCGAACGGTGCGCCACCTCCAGCGCGATCAGCTGGTCCGGCTCGGTGCCCGCCACCGACGACGGCATGATCCCGAACCGGGCCACGTCGAACTCGGCCGTCCGGTCCACGAACCCGCCGCGCCGGCAGTAGATCCGGTCGCTGCGCCGGTCCCCGTCCGTGACGCCCGGAGCGTAGAAACCGGCGTCCCAGCCGTCGTCCGGCACCTGGGTGATGGAGTCCACCCCGCCGACGATGTTGCGCCAGTAGGCGTCCAGGTCGGTGGCGCCCGGGAAGAAGGCGCCCATGCCGACGATGGCGACCGGTGTGCGTGCCTCCACGCCTGTCACCAGCCCGAGGCGGTGTAGACCGTGGCGTGCGTCTCCGGCAGGCCCCAGGCCAGTTCCCGCAGCAGGCTCAGCGGGCCCTCCTCGGGGTCGATCAGCTTGATCCCGCGGGCCGCGTACGAACGCATCAGCTCGGGGGTCACCATGCCGCCGCCGGTCTCCGCCGCCGCCCAGGGCCCCCAGTGCACGGTGAACCCGCGCCGGCCGGGCCTGGTCCACCGGCGGCCCAGCTCCTCCAGGGCGTCGTTGGCCGCGGCGTAGTCGCACTGGCCGCGGTTGCCCAGGGCCGCCGCGATGCTGCCGAAGAGCACCGCGAAACGGGGTCCGGAGGGCAGCGAGTCCACCGCGTCCAGCACGGCCCTGGCCCCCTGGACCTTGGTGGAGAAGACCCGGTCGAAGGAGACGGCGGTCTTCTCTGCGATCAGCTTGTCCTCGATGACGCCGGCCGCGTAGACGACCCCGTCCAGCCGCCCGTACTCCCGGTGCACCTCCTTCACCGTGGTGCTGACGGCCTCGGTGTCCAGCACGTCCACGCAGTGGTACCGGGCCTCGCTGCCCAGCTCCCGCAACTCCCGCAGCGTGTCGCGCACCTCACGGGCCGACAGCAGGGAGTTCAGCCTGCGCTCGATCTCGGCGGGCTGCGTCAGCCCCGTCGCCAGCAGCGCGCGGCGCAGCGCGTCGCGGCCCTGCGCGGACGCCGTCGCCGGGTCCTCGGCCTCCGACGGCACCGGGGTGCGGCCCATGAGGACCAGCCGACAGCGACTGGTGGCGGCCAGCGTCCGGGCGAAACGGGCGGTGATGCCGCGCGCGCCGCCGACCAGCAGCACCACGGCCTCCCGGTCGAGACCGATGGCCTCCGCCTCCGACACGCCGTCCCCGGCGGGGCCCGCGCCGGTCTCGGCGAGCGCGCCCAGCCCGGTCGGGGTCAGCCGCAGCGCGCGCCGGACCGTTCCGTCGGTGAGCACGACCGGCTCCCGGTCCGTGGCCGCGGCCTCGACGAGCAGGGCATCGGCGACGGCCCCGGCGTCGGCGCCCTCCACCACCTCCAGCAGGGTCGCGGCGCACTCGGGGTACTCGCGGGAGACCGTGCGGAAGAAGCCGCGCAGACCGCTGGCCGCGCCCGCGGCGCGCCGCTCCACCGCGACCAGCCGGGCGGGAGCCGCCGCGAGCAGCTTCTGGAACAGCGGCAGGGCGTCCGGCAGCGGCGGGGTGTCGGCGTCCAGGGCGCCCAGGTAGTACACGGTGCCGGGGACCTCGTCGGGCACGTCGTCGCGGACCACCGGCTCGGCGCCCGCGGCCCGCAGCCGGTCCGCCAGCGCCTCGGCCGACGCACCGCCGCCGAGCAGCAGCACCCGGGTCCCGGCCGGGACCGCGGCGGTCACCCCGGGCAGCACCTCCTCGGTGAACTCCAGCCGCACCGGGGCGATGATCTCTGGCTCGACGGCCTCGGACACGACCGGCGCGGGAGCCGGTGCGGGGGCCGTCTCCCCGGCCCCGGGCTCCGGCGCGCCGGCCCCGAGCGCCTCGACGAGGAGATCGGTGAGGGCGGCGGCGGTACGGGCGGCGCTGAGGCGGTCGAGCCCGTCGGGGGTGTCGGTGGGCAGCCCGAGCCGGGTGGCGAGTTCGCCCGCTATCTCGGCGCGCTTGATGGAGTCGACGCTGAGGTCGGCCTCCAGGTCGAGCTCGGGCTCGATCATGTCGACCGGGTAGCCGGTGCGGTCCGCGACGACCCCGAGGACGGTCCCGAGCACGCTCTCCCGGTCCGTGGCGGGCGCGGCCAGCGGTCTGCGCGGCTTCTTCCGCACGGTCTCCCGCGAGTACCCCGAGTGCGCCGCGACCCTGCTGGAGGTGGTGGAGGGCGCCGACGC
>NZ_RDBO01000041.1:0-19884 GCF_008120935.1 Streptomyces sp. sk2.1 | reverse complement strand
CCGCTCCCCCGCCCCCGCGGGGGAGCGGGGCACCACCCGTTGGGCCCGACTTTGGGGCCAAGGGCCCAGGTCACCCGGCTCGTACATCCGTACGCTCACGCTCGAGCCCGAAATGCAGAACTGCGGGCGCGGGCAAGGCAAGTGGACGTCGGGAAGGAAGAACCGTGACTGGTGGCGGGGGCTGGGGAAGCGGAAGCGCGGGCCGCATACCGCCGGGGAACGGGGGTGCCGGCTCCGGCCAGAGCGGCGGCGTGTTCTTCGCGCTGACCCGCAGCTGGGCCGCCGGTGCGCTGGTGTACATCGCCGCCGGGTACCTCGTGTCGCGCGGGCTCGTCGAGATGCTGGCCACCGAGGAGCGGCTGGCCAGCTTCGGCTGGCGGCTGGGAGTGCTGCACATCCCGAACGTGATCACGACCGTCCTCACGGTGCTGGCCGCCGCCCGCGTCCTGCCCGACGAGCACCGCGAATCCCGCCCGGTGTACCTGCTGGCCGCCCTCGGCGTGCCGGTGGCCGCGCTCGGCTACGGGCTCGCCGTGTCCTGGCACGTGATGAACATCGAGGGCACGCTGATGCCCATCGTCTCGCTGGCCACCGGCGCGGCGGCCGGACTGGCCGTCGACCGGCTCCTGGAGGACCGCGCGGACGAGCCGGCGCCGGCCCCGTACCACCCGTACTCCTGGCGGGACGGCGGTGCCACCGCCATGGAGTACCTGGGGGTGGTCGTCCTCGTCGTCACGCTGATCGGCGCGATGTCCATGGCGGGCGTCGGCGGCCAGATCGGCGAGCGCATCCGCTGCGCGATCAGCTCGCTGGGCGGCGGCGGGGGCGGTTGCTCCACGGGCGGCGGCGACAACGGCGAGAACACCGCCAAGCCGAAGACGGACGCCGACTACGAACCCAAGATGTGCCAGGTCTCCAGCATCTCCGACACCGTCGGCGGCAAGGTGAAGATCGGCTGGTTCGAGTGGGGCAACGAGTACGGCTTCCAGCAGAAGGTCAGCCAGGCCAACACGGACGTGAACGAGGACGGCAAGGTCGACGAGAACGACAAGCTGGTCTACATGACGTTCACGGACGCCGCCTCGGCCGGCGCCACCGCCAGCACCCCCGGCGTCAAGCTCGGCAAGCTCGGCAAGGCCGATGTGGACGTCGGCGGCGGCATCAAGATCACCAACGGTGACACCTGGGTCTTCAAGAGCGAGGAGGAGGCCCAGAAGATGCGCGACGACATCGAAGAAATGAAGATGTGGGAGACCTCCACGAAGTACAGCGGCGGCTACGGCGGCGGCTGGTACTCCGGGATGAAGTGGGCCGACAAGAAGAAGCAGGTCGAGGACCAGATCGGCGACAAGAAGATCTCCTACTCGACCATCGGCCTCAACGGGTACGTGGACGGCGGCCTCTCCATCAGCGCGGGCGACGAGTCCGAGCTGGGCGCGAAGCTCGGCGGCAAGGCGAAGTTCTCCCCCGAGGTGACCATCACCAAGGACGACGTCAACGGCAACGAGTCGTACACGTACACCGCCAAGCTCGAACTGGAGGGCAAGGTCAGCGGTTCGGCCGGTCCGCTCGGCGGCACGGCCGGCGTGAAGGACAACCGGACCGGGGCGATCACCGTCACCCGCGACCAGAAGACCGGCAAGATCGTCCGCATCGACATGACCCAGACCCTCGAAGGCGGTTCGACCTCCAACAAGGGCGAGGCCAAGGGCGACAACGGCGAGAAGGGCAAGGACAAGCGGGGCGGCAAGGTCAGCGGCACCGACTCCTCCGGCGAGACCGGCATCCAGGTGCAGACCAACTCGATCGTCTTCGGCAAGGACACGGACAAGGCCACCGAGGACAAGCGGGCCGTCGCCGAGCAGTGGCTCGACGGCTCCGGCAACAACACCGCCCCGTTCGAGTACATGTTCGGCGACCACTCCATGCAGGACCGGCCCGCCAACGGCGACCCCTTCGAGCAGCTGATGTTCGAGGACGGCCTGTCGAGCTCCATGAAGTACACCGGCCTGACGGACGCCCAGGAGTTCGGCTTCGAGGTGTCGCTCGGCATGAGCCTCGGGTTCTCCATCTCCGACGAGCACAAGAAGGAGACGCTGACGGACGCGGAGTTCCTCGGGGCCCCGCAGGGCGACAAGCGCTCGTACCTGCCGTACAGCTACTGCGCGAAGTAGCGACGGCGGTGCGACGGGCGGTACCGGGTCCGGCTACGGTGCCCGGTAACCGCGGCCACCACGCACGACGACAAGGCGATAGGCGATGACGACGACGATGAAGATGTCCCGGGCGATCGGCGCAGCTGCTGCCGCCGCCATCGGCCTCGCCCTGCTCGCCGGCTGCGGCGGCGACCCCGCCGCCGTCCCGGAGGGCTGGGGCACACTCGACACCAGGAGCCTCTCCGTCGGCTACCCGGAGAACAAGGGCTACAAGGAGCAGGCGGAGGCCGACCGTGCCGAGGCCAACGCCGCCGTCGCGCTCAAGAAGGAGGGCGGGGTGCGGTCCGGCATGGTCTCCGTGCAGCTCGACTTCGCCACGGGTGTGGACGACGCCGCCGAGGCGGCGGCGGCTGCGGGCGCCGGGATCGGTCTCGGGGCGACCCGCAAGAACACCGAGGACGTGCGGCTCGCGGGCCCGGAGGGCGCCCGCGACGCCCGCCGGATCGACTACGAGTTCCTGTCGAGCGGCAAGGACGGGACCCCGGCGCCCGGCACCCGGATGACGGGCGTCGTGGTGGCCGGTGTCGATTCCAAGGACGTGCCGTTCGCCGTCCGGATCAACGCCGTGAAGGGCGCGCTGAGCAAGCAGGACCTCGACGACTTCGTCGACTCCATCACGGTCAAGTAGGCCGAGCAGGCCGAACAACGGACCGGAGCACCCCTTCATGCAGATCCTGCCCGGTGGCACGGCCACGTTCCTGCTGCTGTTCGGCCTGTTCCTCGGCGCGTTCGCGGTCCGCTCGGCGCTGCGCCTGAACCGGGTGCTGCGGCTGCTGCGGCACGGCGAGCGCGTCGAGGGCCGGTGCGCGGACCGCCGGACGGTGGACCGCGGCCCCGGCTCGGAGCGCGGTTACGCCACCGAGTACGTCTTCGCGTTCCGCACCCGCGACGGCCGCGACGTCGAGTTCACCGACCACGCCCCGGGCCCGTTCGGCTTCGAGGTCGGGGCGCCGGTCCGGGTCAGCTACGACCCGGCCGACCCGGAGCGCAGGGCCACGGTCGCCGGGCCGGGGGCGTGGGGGCCGGTGCTGATGCCGGCGGTGTTCACGCTCGTGCTCGGGGCGTTCGCGGTGGGGCTGCTGGCCGGTTTCGCGGCGATGCGGGGCTGGCTCTGAGGCGTAGGGTACGGCCCGCCCCGGGCGTACTCAGCCCTGCGGGCGTGGCCCCGGGCGTACGCGGTCCGCGGGCGTGGCCCCGGGTGTGTGCAGGGCCCCGTGACCGTCAGAACGTGGCACGGTCGAACGGTGTCGGGAGCTTCTCCAGCGCCCCGGCCTCCCGCAGCCGCTCGTTCGCCCCGAAGACCGTGTCGACGTCCGGGACCTTCGTACCGCCGCACGTGAGGTCGACGACCAGCCCGTCGTTCGCGGTGCGGACGTACGTCCCGGGCAGGTCCTCGGGGGCGCGGGCGGCCCGGCCGGCGGAGAGGAAGACCGCCCGGCCGCAGCGGGGGTCGCTGTTCTTCAGGTCGAACCGCTCGGCCACCGCCCGGTACAGGGGCCGGTCGTACACCTGGCCCGCGTCGAACCCCCAGTGCTCCGCGAGGAGCCGCAGGATCTCCGGGGCGCGGCGGACCACCTCCGCGGTCTCGTCCAGCTCGCGCGAACGGAAGGAGAGCGCGACGGAGTTCACCGCGTACTGCGAGGTGCTGCCCGCGTGGATCGCCAGGGACACGTGTGCCGAACCGGGGTTGCTCGCCCACAGCGACGCGGTGTAGCCGATCACGTCGAGGTCGGGGCCCGTGTTCCTCCGCTCGATGTACTCCGCCAGCGCAGCGGCCGAGGGCTCCAGCACGGGGTCGGACGGGCGGCCGTCCTCGGCCTCGTGCCATGGGCCGAAGGTCGGGCCGTCGATCTCCCCCAGCGCGGCGAGCGTCACGGCACAGCGCTCGGCGACGGCCGCCACGGACTCCCCACGAAGGCCCCAGAGGCCGTTCACCACGACGTTCAGCACGACACGTTCTCCCTGGGGCCCGGGCCCCGGTCCTGGATCCTCGGTTCTCGGCTCACGGGTCCGTCGTTCTTCCGGCACTCACTCGCCGACCACGTCCCCGGGGGTGTGGATCACCTTAACCGGGATGCCCCGGTCCTCGAACATCTCCCGTGCCGCCTCGGCGACGTCCGGGTCGGACATGTGCCACTCGACCGGTTTGCCGCGGGCCGCGTCGACCTGCCGGCTGGCCTGGTCCGCCCACCGGTCGGCGACCTTCGGGGTGAGCGCCCCGGTGTCGGCGTCGTAGAAGTCCTTGCCCCGGTACCCGTACTTCGCCTCCAGGTAGGTGCCCCGCGAGGCGTCCCAGCCGTCGAAGTCGACCGGCTTGCCCGTGAGCTTGTCCAGCGGAACCCGGTACTCCTTGCCCCGGCCCACCTTGGAGATCTGCTCCTGGTAGCGGGCACCCATCTCGGTCGGGTAGCTCCAGACGCCCGGCTTGATCTCCTGCCAGTTGCCCTCGCCGCCGTCCTTGGAACCGGTCGTCGGGTCCTTCAGGTCCTTGTACCACTCCGGCTTCGGCTGGTTCTGGGCACGCTCCAGGTCCTTCTTCCGCTTGGCCGCCTTCGCGGCCGCGGCGGCCTCGTCGGCCAGTCGCTGGGCCTCGTCCGCGGCGGCCTTCTTCTCCGGGTCGACCTCGTCGCAGTCCTTCGCGAAGAACCCGACGGGCACGGCCGTGCGCGGGCCGGCCAGGACCCCGGTGCCGGTGCCGGACAGCCCCGGCGCGGTGCCGCCGCCGTACGGGACCCGCAGGCGACCGCCCAGGCCGACGGTGCAGCCCTTGAGACCGGCTTCCTCCGCGGCGTCGTCGGCGTGCTGCTGGGCCTCCTTCGCGGCCTTCTCCGCGGCGTCGATGTCGCCCGCCTTGGCGGCCTTCTTCGCCTTGGACGCGGCCTCCGACGCCTTCTCGGCGACCTCGCCCAGCTTGCCGAGTTTCCCGAGCTTGCCCAGCTTCCCGAACTTGCCGACGAGCTTGGCCTCGCCGTACCCCGGGATGAGGAGGGAGCCGATGTTCCAGAGACCGGTGCCGATCGCCTGGCCCTCGTTGCCCTCCTTCCACATGTCCCGGACCTCGTCGCCGATGAACATGTCGTCGAGGACCTTGAGGCCGGTGCCGCCGGACGCCTTGGTCCAGTCCCAGATCGCGCCGAGGTAGTCGCCGTCGGACCACTTGTCCCCGGCGCCCTTGGAGTCCTGGCTCCACTTGTCGCCGAGGCTCTTGCCGTAGTCCATCAGGCCGTTCCACGCATCGACGGGGTGGAAGATCGTGTCGATCGTGCCGGTGATGTCGCCCCACAGGCCGTCGCCGATCAGGCCCTCGAAGAAGCCGCCGGTCTGGTGCGCGGCGCAGGAGAAGAACGCGCCGATGCCCGAGGTGCAGCTCTCGTCGTCGCCCTCGTCGCCGCCGTCCTCGTCCGGGATGTCGCCCCCGTCCACCTCTCCCGAGGTGTCCACGTCGTCGCCGCCGTCGTCGACCTGGATGACGTCTCCACCGGTGGAGCCGGAGCCCCCGGAGCCGCCGGACGCGTCCGAACCGCCCGACGCGCCGGAACCGCCCGTCGCGTCGGCGCCACCGGAACCTCCGGAGCCGCCGGAGCCGGTCGTGGTGCCGCCCGCCGTGTCCGTGCCGCCGGAACCCGAGTCAGAACCGCCCGCGTCCGAACCGCCGGTGGCGACCGAGCCGCCGGAGTCCGTGCCACCGGAGTCCGAACCGCCGGACGAGGCCCCGTGCCCCGCCTCCACCTCGCCGCCACCGGGCGCGGGGCAGGAGCTGCCGGTCAGCCGGCAGATCGCGTCCTGCATGCCGCCGGTGATCTGGGCGCCGATGCCCGTGACGACGAGCCCGGCGATGAGGGCCACGACCACCAGGACCATGCCCAGGTATTCCATCGCGGTCTGGCCGGCGTCGTCACGGCGCCACCTGATCATGCGCGCGATGCTGAACCGCCGGTGCGGGGCGCGCTGTTCGGGGCTCAGGTCGAACCACTCGCGGGAACTCGCCCGCAGCAGCAGGACGACGACGACAACGGGGATCACCAACTGCGTGATGCCCCGCCCGCCCCCGTCCTTGCCGAGGGTCGTCAGCGCCCCGGCGATGAACCAGACGTGCACGGCCAGGAGGCCGCGCCAGATCCAGACGCCGCCCGTGCGCACGTAGAGCGACAGCACGAGACCGACCACGCTCGGCAGCGCCGCGTACAGCAGCAGCCCGAACAGCTGGCCGTCGACCTCGTTGACCGCCGACGCCACCGTCAGGACACCGGCACCGCCCAGCACCGCGGCCGCGAAGAGCAGCCGGACGAGGATCAGTACCGCCTGCAGCGGTCGCGGCAGGGACTGTCTGCCCTGCCGGGTCATGGCGACGCCACCACCGTCGGCGCCGCCCGCAAACGCGAATCCACCTGTGCCAGACACGACGAGTCCCCCAGCTTGCCGGTGCGCGGCCACAGTTCAGCCACTCCACGCATCGGACCACACCGGCACCCTTCGGGGCATGGGCCCCAGGGCCCAATGCAACGCTCAAAGTCGCAGATTTTCACGGGAGTTGCGGATCAACGGAACAAATGGTGCACCTGTCGCCACCACCGCACGGGGTCCCGCTACCGCACGGGAACCTCGCTGCCGAACAGCATCCAGGGCGACTGGTCGTAGGAGGCCACTCCGGACAGCTGCGGCTGCACCGCGGCGATCTCGTGCCGCACGGCGAGCGTGTCGGGCCAGCTGTCGAAGCACGTCGTCCCGTTGATGACGACACCGCTCCAGTCCGTCGCCGCGGAGGCGCCCTCGCGGTCGACGACGAAACCGATGCAGAGCACGGAGGCCCGCCCTATCGCCTCCCGGATCGCCCGCGCGGCCGCCTCCTGTTCGTCCCGGGTCAGCCGACCGAACCCGAATTCCAGCGCGACGACCCCGTCCCGCATCCGGTAGACGCGGGCGGGCACCTCGGTGCCGCCGCTCGTCCACAACAGGAAGTCGACCGTGTCGAGCCGTTGCAGCCCGGCCAGCAGCACGAGCTGCTCCCGGGTCACCCAGGACGGAGCGGCCCGGGAGCCGGGTCCCGGGCCGAGGAGCGTGACCCGTCTGGTGACGGGGTGGGCCAGCCGCAGCCCCGCCGCGTCGAGGTCGCCGAAGAGGGACTCGGCGTCCGGTCGGCTCCAGCCGAGATGGTACGAGTAGAAGAAACCGTCACTCATCGACACATCACCCCATGAACGGATACAGGTGGAGCGTGCAGATCAACGTGCGTACGGGCGCGCCGGACGGACGCCCGTGACGGGCGCCGGTCAGGTGTGCTCGATTGGTCACGCATGAGCGTAATGAGATCCATCCGTGCGGGCGTGGGCCCACGGACCCAGGACGGACCCCAATGGACCGGCCCCGGTGCCCCCGCGTGATCGCGCGGACGCCGGGACCGCGTGAGTGCCGGGACCACGCGGGCGCCGGGACCACGCGGGCGCCGGGACCACGCGGGCGCCGGGACCACGCGGGCGCCGGTTTATACGATGGACAGACCCCGGCCCGTCGCCCATGGTGTACGTCGATGACACGCACCGATTCGCCTCCCGCATGGGACGAGCGCACCCAGCTGGCCACCTTCCTCGACTACGCCCGCGACACCGCACGCGCGAAGTGCGAGGGCGTCTCCCCCGACGACGCCCGCCGGGCCCCGCTGCCGGGCTCGCCCCTGATGACGATCGCCGGGCTGATCAACCACCTCAGCTGGGTCGAGTACCACTGGTTCGAGGTGGTCTTCCTCGGCGGGGAGGACGAGGGCCCCTGGACGGAGGAGGACCCCGACCGCGAGATGCGCATCGCGGTGGACATGCCGCTCGCCGACGTCCTCGCCCTGTACGAGGAACGGACCGCCCGTTACCGCGAGCTGGTCGCCTCCCACGACCTGGACACACCGGCGAAACTCCCGCGCCGGGACGGCAGGTCCCCCGATCTGCGCTGGATCGTCCTGCACCTGATCGAGGAGACCGCCCGGCACAACGGCCACCTCGACATCATCCGCGAGATCGTCGACGGCACCACCGGCGTCTGATCCGGCACCCGCACCCGCTTCACCCGGCCGAAGGGCTGAGCCGTCGTCATTTCCCGTTCCCTCTCGGGATATAGGACCGGAACCGACCTGTTGGGTTCCTATGGTCGTCACGTCCCGAAGGACCACGAGGAAGGACGTGACCGATGAACCGCATCGCCCCCGAAGGCCGTACCTGCGTCGCCCCCTGGGTGGTGACCGACGACACCGGCGCCCTGTTCGACTTCCTCACCGCCTCGTTCGGTGCCGAGGAGCTCGCACAGGTGGCGGTCGAGGACGGCAGCATCGGCCACGGCGAGATCCGGATCGGCGACACGGTCGTGCTGGCCTTCGACCGCCGGTCCGACTGGCCGGTGATGCCCTCGCTGCTGCGGGTGTACGTCCCCGACGCGGATGCCGCCATGGCCGCCGCCGTGGCCCACGGGGCGCGGGTGGTCACCGAGGTCTGCGACAGCGCGTGGGGGGATCGCGGCGGCCGGGTGCGGGACCCGTTCGGCAACATCTGGTGGGTGGTCAGTCAGGTCGAACAGGTCGCGCCGGACGAGGCATGGAGGCGGATGACGGAGCCGAAGTACGTCGATTCGATGCGCATGGCCCAGGAGACCCTGGACATCGAGCTCAGCGGCCGTGCGACGGGCGTGGCGAGCGCCCCGCTGCGCCCGGCGGACTGAGCCGGCGGGCGGCGCTCGGCGGCCGGCGGCCGGCGGCTGGCGGCCGGCGAGGGATCGGAACCGGGCGGCCCGAGGGCCGTTCCGGTCCCGGACACCGGACACGCTGCTCGGCGGCGTTCCCGGTGTGTTCGGCCGCCTTCTCCACCATGGCCCGGGCCCGGTCGGCCCCTTCGGCGGTTCACCACGACTCGCCACCGCGGCCCGGACACCTCAACTACCTTATGGTCGTGGACCAGTTGATCACCGAAGACCCGACACACATGGGCCCGTACCGTCTGATAGCCCGCCTGGGCGCGGGCGGCATGGGGCTGGTGTACCTCGGCCGCTCGGAAGCCGGGCGGACCGTGGCCGTGAAAGTGGTGCAGGCCGAACACGCCCAGCATCCGGAATTCCGCAAACGGTTCGCGCGCGAGGTGGCCGCGGCCCGGCGGGTGGGCGGGACGTGGACGGCGGCCGTGCTCGACGCCGACACCGAGGCACCGGTGCCCTGGGTGGCGACCCAGTACATCCCCGGACCCGACCTGACCACCGTGGTCGCCGAGGACTTCGGTCCGCTGCCCGAGCATTCGGTGCGCACCCTCGCCAACCGTCTGGCGGTGGCCCTGCAGTCGGTCCACGGGGCGGGCCTGATCCACCGCGACCTGAAGCCGTCCAACGTACTGGTGACGGTGGACGGCCCCCGGGTCATCGACTTCGGCATCGCACGGGCCATGGACGGCCTCGCCGGGGACAGCCTGCACACCCGCACCGGAATGCTCATCGGCTCCCCCGGATTCATGTCGCCCGAGCAGGTGCGCGGCCTCGAACTCACCCCGGCCAGCGATGTGTTCTGCCTGGGTGCCGTCCTCGTGTACGCCTCCACCGGCCGCCTCCTGTTCGGCGCCACGGAGACCGGTCTGAGCGCGCACCTCTTCCGGATCGCGGAGGAGGAGCCGGACCTGACCGGCGTACCGGAGTCGCTCGTCGACCTCGTGCGCGCCTGCCTGCACAAGGACCCGGCGCTGCGGCCCACCCCCGCCGACGTGGCCGCCCGCACGGCCGCCGACTCCGACGGCGAATGGCTGCCCGGTTCGGTGCTCGCCCAACTCGGGCGCCGTGCGGCCCAGTTGCTGGACTTCGCCCCCGAGACGAGGACCGCCCCGGCGGACCCGCGTGTCCCGGCCCGGCCGCTCCCGCCGCCGCCCGCGTACACCCCGACGGCGTCGGCGGCGCCCACGGACCACCGCCCGTCACCGGGGTTCGGCCCCTTCGCGGACCCGGTGCCGGGCGGCCGTCCGCAGCCCTTCGCCCCGGTGGGCGACCCGGTTCCGCATCCCAAGCGGTGGTGGGGGCTGGGGGTGGCAGCGCTGGCGCAGCTGCTGGTGCTGATCGGCGTCACGATCACGACCATGGCGATGCCGGCCATCGGCGCCGACATGGACCTTTCCGCCGACGACATGGGCTCGATCTCCATCGCCCACGCGCTGGCCTTCGGCGGACTGCTGCTGCTCGGCGGGCACGTCACCGATCTCCTGGGCCGCAAACGCGCGTTGATCATCGGTGCGGCCGGTTTCGCGGCGGCGTGCGCGATCAGCGGCCTGGCCCCCTCCTCCGGCCTGCTCATCGGCGCCAACGCGCTGCAGGGCGCGTTCGCCGCGCTGCTCTCGTCGTCGTCGCTGGCCCTGGTGTCCACCGACTTCACCGATCCGAAGGAGCGCGGCAGGGCCTTCGGGATCTACGCCGCGGTCGTCGGCGGCGGTCTGGCGTTCGGCATGTTCGTGAACGGCGCGCTGTTCGAGGCCCTGAGCTGGCACATGTGCCTGTACGCCGCTGCCGCGCTCGCCGTGCTCGTCGTGATCGGCGCGGCCGCCCTGGTGCACGACCACCCGGCGCGCGCCTCCGCCCGCCTCGACCTGCCGGGCCTGCTGATCGGCTCCGGCGCGCTCGTCGCCCTCGGCCTCGGCCTCGACCGGGCCCAGGAGGAGCCCGGACCCGACATGACCACGTCGGGCGGCTGGACCGACCTCCCGACCCTGCTGCTCCTCGCCGCCGGTGTCGTTCTGCTGGCGGCCTTCGTGTGGTGGCAGAGCAGGTCGTCCGGCACGCTCCTCCCGTCGTCCGTCCTCATGGACCGCAACCGCGTCGGCGCCCTCCTCGCCCTGGTCTTCCTGGGGCTGGGCACGTTCGCCATGCTCCTGATCCTGACCAGGTACCTGCAGGGCGTCCTGGAGTACCCACCGGGCCGGATCGGCCTGGCCCTGCTGCCCATGGCCGGTGCGGTCGTCGTCGCCGCCCAGGTCTCCGCCCGCCTGCGCCACCGGCTGGCGCCCGGCTTCCTGATCGCGCCGGGGCTGCTGCTGGCAGCGGCCGGGCTCGCGGTCCTGGCCGCCTTCGTCACCGACAGCCCGCACACCGCCCAGGTGCTGCCCGGCACTCTCCTCGTCGGCCTCGGCACCGGTCTGGCCCTCACCCCGCTCCTCACCACCGTGACCGACGGGATCACCGCCCAGGGGTCCGGCGGGACCTCGGCGGTGGTCCACGCGGCCCAGCAGCTGGGCGGCTGGATCGCCACGCCCCTGCTCGGCACGGTCCTCGCCTCGGCGATCTCCACCCGGCTGAGCGGTACGACGGGCATTCCCCCGCAGCTGGCAGCGGCGGCGCAGTCGGGCTATCCCCTCAGCCCGCAGGGCCTTCCGGAAGAGCTGTCCGCCGCCGTGGAGGAACTGAACAAGGCGATCGTGGACGGTTACTCCGTCGCCCTCTGGTGGACGGCCGGCCTCACCCTGCTCGCGAGCCTGCTCGCCGGGCTGCTGATCACGGCCAGGGCCCCGGGGACCAGCCCCGCCCCCCGGTGATCCGGCGCGGTGGTACGGGGCGGTCCCATGCCCGTACCACCGCCGTCCCCCGAAGAGACGCAGGTCACATCCACCCCTGTCACAACTTGCCGGGCCGTTCCGTCAAGGAGGTGTAACCATCGAAACGGCAAGGAGTTCACCATGGACGCCCGTCTGAACCTCTTCGGAAACCCGATCGCGGCCAAGTTCCTGAGGCACTTCGTCTCGGCGGGCAAGGTGATCGCGGACTCGACGCTGCCGGCCACCACACAGCACCTGGTCGAGATCCGGGCCAGCCAGATCAACGGCTGCGCCTTCTGCACCGACATGCACACCAAGGAGGCCGCCCACATCGGGGAGACCTCGACCCGCCTCAACCTGGTCGCCACCTGGCGCGAGGCCACGGTCTTCACCGACGCCGAGCGCGCCGCCCTGGAGGTGGCGGAACAGGGCACCCGCATCGCCGACGCGGCCGGTGGCGTCACGGACGAGGCCTGGGCGAACGCGGCCGAGCACTACGACGAGGACCAGCTCGCCGCCCTGATGTCGCTCATCGCCCTCATCAACGCCTTCAACCGGCTGAACGTCATCAACCAGCAGCCGGCCGGCGACTACAAGGTCGGCCAGTTCGGATGACCGGCCGTCTCTCTCGGAACTGCCCCTCTTCCTCATGGATTTCGACGACGAACCGTCGTTGCTCTACACCGAGGGCCCTTACCACGGTCAAACCATCGACGATCCGGCCATCGTGGGGCGCTACCGCAAGGCATACGATCGGCTGAGGGCCGCCGCCTTGCCGCCGGAGGTGTCCCTCGCCCTGATCGAGAAGGCGGCTGAGGAGTACCGAAATGGCCGGCGTCGACCTTGACCTCAGCATTGCCACCTGGCGCAAAAGCAGTCACAGCAATGGAGACGGCGGCAACTGCCTCGAAGTCGCGGACGGTCACCCCGGCATCGTCCCCGTCCGCGACTCCAAGCGCCCCGAGGGGCCGGTGCTCGTCGTGAACGCGTCCGCGTGGACGCCGTTCGTGGAGTCCGTCAAGGCTTCCTGACCCGTCCGACTTCCCGAAGTCCCCTCGGGAAGAGGAGGGTTACCACGCACGCGACACCCACGGCAGCGAAGTCGTCAGGACCGGCGGGTGAGACGCTGTCGCCGTGACGGAACCGAAGACCTTCCAGACCCACCTGCGGCAGGCGAGCATCGGCATCCTGGAGCGCATGCCGGAGGAACTGAGGGCCGAGACCTACGTCCTCGCCTTCAACATCTGGCGCATCGATGCCGACGACCGCCGCCCGTTCGTGGACATCGGCTGCAACACGGAGAGCCGGTACGAGGAGGAGGCACGCAAGGACGGCGCCGACCCGCAGGAGGTGCGCTGGAACTACGCCTTCTGGCTCCTTGAGGGCTTCGACAGGCTCGGCAACGTTCCCGAGGACCCGGCCGGAGGCGTGCTGTACGAGGAGGAGGCGAGACGACTCGGCTTCTGGCACGACGGAGAGTTCGATCTCGATCGGCTGCTGGACGACGACGAGCTCACCGCCAAGGCCGATCTCCTCCAACTCCACTTCCACGACGCCGTGATCGACCTCGGCCGCCACCTCCACGCGAGCGGCGCCGTGGAGAGGATCTTCGGCCGCCCGCTGCCCGTCGTCGTGTTCGACATGGACCAGCCGGGCTGGGAGGAGGAGGCCACCAGGGCCGCCAATCCGCCGGAGCTGATCGGCGACTTCCTGGCATGGTGCGGCTGACCGCCGTCGCGGGTTCCGCCGGACAGGCGCTACGGACGGTGGAGGGCGCGGGCGCGGGCCGGATCGGCGGGCCCGTCCTCGCCGAGGTGGAGGAAGTGGTTCACCTGCCATTCCTGCGTGCTGCCGGCCTGCCGACCGGTCGTGGCCACCCATGGCGGATAGACGCGGAAACCCCGCTTCCCGCCGGAACCGTCACGGGAGACGATGCCGCGCCCGATCAGTACCTCGCACGGGAAGACGAACTGCCCGAAGCCGTCGTCGTCCCGGCTGCTGATGACGAAGAGGTCCACCCCGTCGTCGGCGTCGAAGGGCCGGATCGGCCCTTCCTCGGACCGCTGCCACACGGTGACGAACTGGCCCGCTTTCTTCGGGGTGGTCCTGGCCACGCGGAACCGGACCGAGAGGCCGTCGAGCGTGAAGGCATGGGCCGCGTACTCGGCGCCCTCCGGTTCGGGCACCGGCAGTGAGCAGGCAGAACCGATCGGGTCGTACACGAGCTCCTTCGCCGCCCGCAGGTCGTCGTGAAGCCCCGCCCATGCCTGATCCGTCACCATGCCACCATCCTGTCAGCCGCCCGTCGGGGGACTGGGCGGGAGCCGGGGCGAGGAGGCCCCATCCGTCCACGAGGACCCGAGCGGACGCCGGAGACACCGACGGTGGACCGATCCCGGGACCACGTCGGCACGGCGGGCCGATCCCGGAATCACGTCGGCGCGGCGGGCCAACCCCGGTACCGCGTCAGTAGGGCAGGCCCTCGGAGGCCGCGCGCAGTGCCGCGATGAGGCATGTGGCGATTTCGCTCCCCGACGCCCCGGGGTCTTCCGCGTACCGGCGGGCGAAGTCCTCCGACGCCGCGCGCAGTGCGCCGTTGAAGGTTGCCGCGTGCACCTTGGTCCGGAGGTCGTCGGGGCTGCCGCCGGACCGCTGGGCGAGGAGTTGTCCGAGGACGGGCAGGGCGTCGTCATGGGCCTGGAGCCAGACGGCGCGCAGCGCCGGATCGGTGGTGGTCATGCGGATCAGGTCGAGGATGGCCGGGGCGTCGTCGGGCAGTTCACCGAACCGCAGGGACTGCGTGACGAAGTCCAGCAGACCCATGTCCACCGGCCAGTGGCGCAACTGGTCCACGGCGAAATCGAGCCCTGCGGAGAGCAACGGCAGTACGCAGCTCTCCTTCGTGGGGAAATGACGCCACAGGGTGCGGGAGGAAATGCCCACGGCCCGGGCGATCTGCTCGCCCGTCGTGCCGGTGACGCCCTGGGCGGCGAACAGACGGACGGCCTCGCGGGCGATCTCGAAACGGAGAGCCGCCTTGCGCCGCTCGGCGAGCGACGGTCGGACAGCCACCCGCTCCGCCTGCCCGCGTTCCGCGGATGACGCCTCGCTCACCCTCGCCCGCCCTCCGTCCCTGTCGGCGCAGCATAGCGAGCCCATCGGAAATGGCGCATGCAGACGTCTTGTCACTCACTGACACCCAGACTTACTCTGCGGTAAGTAACTGGCGAGTAACAGCTTTGTCTCCTGCATCCCGTGCGCGACGAGGAGCCCTTCATGAGCCGCAAGAAAACCCGTTCCCGTTCCCCCTTCACCCCGGCCCCGCCGACCGGCCGCGGCAGCAGGGCCGGCCTGCGCCTGCTGGTCGGTGCCGTCGTCACCGGCACCGTCTGCGCCGGGCTCTCGGCCGTACCGGCCACTGCCGCCGTACCGGCCGGCGCCGCCACGACGGACCCCGTCGTCTCCCGAGGGGTGACCATCCCCGCTTTCTACACCCCGCCCGCCCAACTGCCCTCGGCCGACGGGGCGTTGGTCCGCACTGAACCCTTGCCGCTCGGGCTGCGGATTCCGGGCCTGGACGGCCGTCCGATGCCGGGCACCGCGACCCGTCTGATGTACAAGTCCACCGATTCGACCGGGCAGCCCGTCGCCGTGACCGGCGCCTACATCGAGCCCTCGGCCGCCTGGAAGGGCACGGGGCCGCGCCCCTTGGTCGCGGTGGCCTCGGGCACCATGGGCCAGGGCGACCAGTGCGCGCCGTCCTTCGCGCTGCAACACCCGCTCACCCTCAACGGCGACACCATGTCCGTGGGCTACGAGGCGCTGTCGATCTACCGAATCCTCTCGACCGGGGCCGCGGTTGTCGTCACCGACTACGTCGGCCTCGGCGCCACCGATCGTCTGCACACCTACGTCAACCGCCTCGACCAGGCGCACGCCCTGCTGGACGCGGCCCGCGCCGCCCGCTCCGTACCCGGTGCGTCGGTCACCGCGGCTTCGAGGACCGGCCTGTACGGATACAGCCAGGGGGGCGGGGCCAGTGCTGCGGCCGCCGAACTCCAGCCCTCCTACGCGCCCGACGTCCCGCTCTCCGGAACCTACTCCGGCGCGCCCCCGGCGAATCTGACCTCGGTCATGAAGGGAATCGACGGCAGCGCGCTCGCCGGTGCGCTGGCCTGGTCGATCAGCGGATTCGCCCAGTCCGACCCCGACCTGCGGGCGATCGTCGACGCCAACATCAGCGCCACCGGCAGGGCCGCCCTGGAGGACGCGTCGACCATGTGCGTCGGTGACGCGCTGTTCGGCTACGGCTTCGCCAAGAGCAACAAGTGGACCACCAGCGGCAAGTCCCTCGGGGACATCATCGCCGCCGACCCCCGCGCGCAGGCGGCCCTGGACAAGCAGCGCATCGGCACGCTCAAGCCCGCCGGACCCGTACGGCTGGCCACTGGTACCCAGGACGACATCGTGCCCCACTCCCAGGCCCGGCAGCTCGCCGTCGACTGGTGCGCCAAGGGCGCCGATGTCACCTACGACGCCGTCGTGCTGCCCAACCTCGGCGACAAGATCCTCACCAACCACCTCGTGCCGCTCATCACCGACCAGGGAGACGCCATCTCCTGGCTGACCGACCGCCTCTCCGGCAGGGCCGCCACCTCCAACTGCTGGTCCATGCCCATCCAGCCCTGAACACCTGCTTCCCGCTTCCCACTTCCTCGATCGGGAGCCTTCGAGGGCGTCCCTCGATCGGGAGTCTTCGCGGGGTCGCCCATCGCGGCGAGGCACCGCAGGACATACGACCGGCCGAGGGCCACCGCCTCGCTTCCGCAGGCACCCCTCGGCCCGGCCGGGAAAGCGGCCGAGGAGTACCGGACCGGATCACCGGTATCGCATCCGGGCGGATGGGGGGATGGAGGGATCAGGCCGTCGGGTCCCAGAGCCCGTCGGCTTCGCCCCGGGCGAGGTGCTCGGCGTAAACACCGACCTTCCAGGCGATGACGGACCGGCACTCCTCCAGCGCCTGGATCTGTGCGTCGACGCGCTGCTTGTGGGTGTCGAGCAGGCGCAGCCGTTCCACCTCGTTGCCCGGTCCCTGGCGTACCAGTTCGGCGAAGCGCTTGAGGTCGGCGAGCGGCATGCCGGACTCGCGGAGCTTGACGCAGATCAGCAACCAGTCGACATCCGTGTCGGTGTAGCGCCGCCTGCCGCCCGACGTGCGCCGGACCGGCCCGACGAGCAGGCCCTCGCGCTCGTAGAAACGCAGGGCGTGCACGCTCAGTCCGGTCCGTTCGGCCACCTCGCCGATGCTCAGGGACTGCACGGCGGACCCGGTGGTCGTCATGTCGCCCCCTGGACTTGATCTAGACCTCGCTCCAGATCGTAACGTCGCCGGCATGACCATCACCGATCAGCAGCCGCTCGGCTCGCCCTTCTCCGCCGCCACCTCCGCCGAGGACGTCGTGGCCGGTCACGACCTTTCCGGCACGACCGCCGTGGTGACCGGGGGCTACTCCGGGCTCGGCCTGGAGACCACCCGGGCCCTGACGGCCGCCGGGGCCCGGGTGGTCGTTCCGGCCCGCCGCCCCGACGTCGCCCGTTCCGCACTCCGGGACGTGAAAGGCAGTGAGGTCGTCGCCATGGACCTGGTCGACCTCGGCAGTGTCCGCTCGGTCGCCGCGCACATCGGCGAATCCGTCGACCGGATCGACCTCCTGATGGCCGTCGCCGGAGTCATGGCCACCCCGGAACGGCACGTCGGGCCCGGCTGGGAGAGCCAGTTCACCGCGAACCACTTCGGGCACTTCGCCCTCGCCTGCGAGCTCTACCCGCTCCTGGCCGCCGCGGGCGGGGCGCGCGTCGTCGTCAACAGTTCCGCCGGACACACCCTGACCGACATCCGCTGGCACGACCCCCACTTCCGTACCGGGTACGACAAGTGGCTGGCCTACGGCCAGGCCAAGACCGCCAACTCCCTGTTCGCCGTGCACCTCGACGCCCTCGGGCGCGACGACGGCGTCCGCGCGTTCGCCCTCCACCCGGGCAGGATCATCACCGGCCTCCAGCGCGAGATGGCCGTCCGGGAGCAGATCGACCGGGGCTGGATCGACGAGCACGGCAACGTGATCGGCGCCGGGTTCAAGACCCCCTCCCAGGGTGCCGCCACCGGCCTGTGGGCAGCCACGTCCCCGCTTCTCGACGACCGTGGCGGGCTCTACCTGGAGGACTGCGACATCGCCCGCGCCTCCGCCCCCGACGAGCCCATGGACGACGGCGGCGTCCGCGCGTACGCCGTCGACCCCGACGGGGCCGCCCGGCTCTGGGACCTCTCCGTCGCAGCGACCGGCGCCACGCCGATCATCCGTTGAACCCCGGCGACAACGGTCGGGCAGCGGGCTCGGATTCGGGTTCGGGTTCGGGCTGGCGGCAGGGTTTGCACAGGCCGTCGCGGAACGCTTCGGGGCGGCCGGGAGTCTCGCACTCGGTGCACACGGCCATCGCACGGAACATCGGCACCTCCGCCTCGATCCGGGGAACGACGGGCAGCCGGGGCGGAAGCTTGTCGCGCAGCCGACGACGGACCAGCCCGAAGGGCGAACGAACGGACTCCGGAAGCCCAGCGGTCAGCGCACCCCTCAGATACGTCGCATCCACACCCCGCTCGAACCACTCGGCCGCCAACGGCTCCAACTCCGCACACTCCACCGCCGAAAGCGCCAACCGCTCATCCACCCGCCCCAACCGCGCCAGAGCCACGAACGCCTTCGAGGGCTGCCGCTCCTCACCACTCCCGACCCCCGGCACCGGCACCAACTCTGTTTCAGGGCGCGGCTCCTCGGCACGCTGCTCAGGAACCGAAACCGACACAGGCACGGGCACGGGCGCCGGTACGGGCGCGGGAGTGGTCTCGGCCACGAGGAAGGCGTTCCACCACTCGTTGTCGTGGGCGATCCGCGACCAGTAGGTCCGGGTGACCCAACGGACCTGGTTGCCCTCGCCGTTCAGTCCCCGTACGCGGCGCAGGTGACCGGCCACGCTCAGGGCCCTCAGCGCGCTGCCCACGGCCGTCTGCCCGTACAGCGGCAGGACCTTGGCCAGCGACTTGACGTCCATCACCGCACCGTCCGGCAGTGCGTCGATGTAACCCGCGATGTGCCGCTCGCGGTCGGGCAGGAATGCGAAATCGCCTTCGAGCGGCGGACGTTGCTCCGGCACGGAACGCTTCCCGTAGCCCGGCCGGGCCTTCGGATGGGCGCGCGAGGATGCGGGCGCGCACAGGGCCCCGCCCGGCCCGTCCGGTACCGCCCTCCGCGGTGGCTCCGCCCCCGCGCCCCGCATGGCACGCCCGGCCCTCCACCGGGCCCACGTCAGCCGAGCCAGCCCGGACGTACCAGTCCCGACTCGTAGGCGAGCACGACGAGTTGCGCCCGGTCGCGGGCGCCCAGCTTGACCATGGTGCGGCTGACGTGGGTCTTGGCGGTGAGCGGGCTGACGACCAGCCGCCGGGCGATCTCCTCGTTGGAGAGCCCCATGCCGACCAGCGCCATCACCTCCCTCTCCCGTTCGGTGAGTTCGTCCAGCCCCGTCGCCGCCGCGGGCTCCTTGGACCGGGCCGCGAACTCGGCGATCAGACGGCGGGTGACGCCGGGCGAGAGCAGCGCGTCACCGCTCACCACCGCGCGTACCGCGCGCAGCAGTTCGTCCGGCTCGGTGTCCTTGACGAGGAAGCCGGAGGCCCCGGAGCGGATCGCCTCGAAGACGTACTCGTCGAGCTCGAAGGTGGTGAGCATGACCACCTTGACGTCGGCCGACGCGGCGTCCCCGGCGAGGGCGCGGGTCGCGGCGAGGCCGTCGAGACGCGGCATCCGGATGTCCATCAGCACGATGTCGGGGCGCAGTTCGCGCACCAGGCGCACGGCCTCCTCGCCGTCCGCGGCCTCCCCCACCACCTCGATGTCGGGCTGGGCGTGCAACAGGGCCCGGAAGCCCGCCCGGACCAGCAGCTGGTCGTCGGCGAGCAGTACGCGGATCACGGTGTCTCCTCCTCGTGCGCCGTCGCATCGGACGGACCGGGCGGGGCGGGTGAGCTGGACGGGGCAGGCGGGGTGGACGAGGCGGGCGGGACGGGCAGGCCGGAC
>NZ_RDBO01000040.1:2695-50430 GCF_008120935.1 Streptomyces sp. sk2.1 | reverse complement strand
GGGGTGCGGTGGGGTGGTGGCGCGGAGGGGTGCGGAATACTGCCGTATTCAATCGCCGTCGTGAGTAGGGGGACCCGGTGCGACCGCTGTCGAAGCACGATCCGCGGCAGATCGGCCCGTTCCGGATCGTCGGGCTGCTCGGGGGCGGCGGCATGGGACGGGTCTATCTCGGCCACTCGGCGGACGGGCGGGCCGTGGCGGTGAAGACCGCGCGCTCCGAACTGGCCGACGACCCGGGGTTCCGGACGCGCTTCGCCCGCGAGGTGGCCGCCGCCCGGCGGGTGAGCGGGCCGTTCGTGACCCCCGTCGTCGACGCCGCGCCGCACGACGACGTGCCCTGGATGGCGACCGACTACGTGCCGGGCGTCTCCCTGACCGACGCCGTGCGCGACGACGGGCCGCTGCCCGGCCCCGCGGCGCGACTGCTGACGGCGGGCCTGCTGCACGCCCTGGCGGCGGTGCACGCGCAGGGCCTGGTCCACCGCGACCTCAAGCCGTCGAACATCCTGCTCACGGCCGAGGGCCCGCGCGTCATCGACTTCGGCATCGCGTACTCGGCAGCGGAGACGGCCCTGACGGCGACGGGCACCGCGCTCGGCACCCCCGGCTACATGGCGCCCGAGCAACTCGTCATGTCGGGGCCCGAGGTCACGGGCGCGGCGGACGTGTTCGCGCTCGGCGGGGTGATCGTGTTCGCGGCGACGGG
Source organism: Streptomyces sp. sk2.1 (assembly GCF_008120935.1). Lineage (GTDB taxonomy): Bacteria > Actinomycetota > Actinomycetes > Streptomycetales > Streptomycetaceae > Streptomyces. The sequence goes on along the minus strand of NZ_RDBO01000040.1, from coordinate 49,724 downwards.
CGGCGGCCCGTACGGGAGCGCCGATCCGCAGATCCTCATGTACCGCACCGTGCACGAGGAGCCGCGGCTCGACGGCCTGCCGGACGGGCTGCGGGAACTGGCGGCGGACTGCCTGGCGAGGGAGCCGGGGCAGCGGCCCGCGCTGCCCGTCCTGATGAACCGGGCCGGCACCCCGGGCCCGTACGCCGACTGGCTGCCGGAACCCGTCTCCGTACGGCTGCGCGAGCTGGCCGGGGAGCTGGACCACCTGTTGTCCGGACGGACCGGCCCGGCCGGGGAGGTCCGCCCGGCCGGGGCGCGGGGCGGGGGCGCACGGCCCATGGACTTCTCCCCGCCGCTGCCGCCCGTACCGCCGCCCGGCCCGACGGGCCCGACCGAACTGCTCCCTTCCGGCCCCGCGGGTTCCCCGAACCCCGCCGACCGCTCCGGGCCCGCCGACGCCGTGCCCACCGCTGTGGTGCCGGCCGACGCCGTGCCCACCGCTTTCGTGACGAAGGGACCCGCGACTCCGCATCCGAATCCGACTCCGGTCCCGTCTCCGTCGCCGAGTCGGCGCCGTGTGCTCGCCGCGCTGGCCGGGGCCGGGGTCGTGGCGGGCGGCGGGGCGCTGGGCTGGACGCTGTGGCCGGACGGCTTCGGCGGCTCCACGGGCGGTTCGCGGTCCGGCGGGAACTCCGGCGGGAAGTCCCGGGTGGCCGTCCTGCCGAAGGGGATACGCGACAAGGGCGTCATCACCGTCGGCTCGGACCCCACCTACGCGCCCATGGAGTACCTCGACACCGGCGGCAGGACCGTCGGGATGGACATCGATCTCGGCAAGGCCCTCGGCCGTGAACTGGGCGTGCGGTTCGAGTTCGAGAGCACCAACTTCGACTCCCTGCTGACCGGTCTGGACGCGGGACGGTTCGACCTGGTCATGTCCGCGATGACCGACACCAGGGACCGCCAGCAGGGACGGACGGGCGGCACCGGGACCGGGCGCGGCGTCGACATGATCGACTACTTCGACATCGGCCTCGGCCTCCTCGTCCGCAAGGGCAACCCGGAAGGCGTCGGGGGCCCCGACGACCTGTCCGGCAGAACGGTCGCCGTCGAGCGCGGCGGACTGGCCCGGGACTACGTGGGCGAGCCGGGCCGCGGGAACCCGAAGGTCCGGGAATTCGACACGGTGAACGAACTCTGCGAGGACGTGAGGGCGGGCCGCTCCGCGGTCGGCCTCGCCGACTTCCCCGTACTCGCCCACGCCGTCGCGACCCGCTCGGGCGGCGGCACCCTCGAACTCGTCGGGGACCAACTCGACCCCGCTCCCTGCGGCATCGCGGTCGCCAAGTCCGAAACGGACCTGCGCGACGCCGTACGGGACGCCCTCGACCGCCTCATCGCGAACGGCGAGTACGCCAAGATCCTCAAGAAGTGGGGAGTGGCACAGGGCGCGGTGCGCCGGGCGGTCGTCAACGGGGGCAAGTAGGAGGACGCGAGCAGGGCACAACCCCCTGCTCATGCCTCCGGGGGCGTGAAGATGCGATCCAGGTGGTGGCGCAGCACCTCGGTGGCCGATTCCGGCTGCCGCTGGCCCACGAGGATGCTGATGCCCATGCCCGCCGACATGGCGAGCAGGCCGACGGCCTCGACGCGCGGGTTCATGTCCCGGGCGGTCAGCCCCGCGTCCCGGGCCCGTTGCAGCAGACCGGTCAGGGCGTCCTCGGCGGCGTCGGGGTTGTCGATGAAGGGCTGGGCGGCCAGTGCCTCGTCGGTCACGGACAGGATCGCGTACGCGCTGTAGAGGAGGTGGAAGGTCCGGCTCTCCTCGTCGGTCGGGAGGGAGGCCAGGAGCAGCGCCTCGGCGGTCGCGCGCGGGCCGGGGTCCGCGCCGCAGGCCCGGAGCCGTTCGCCCACCCGCGCGGTGAACCGGTCGGTCAGCTGCTGGAGCCCGTGCAGCAGCAGCTTCTCCTTGGTCCCGAAGTAGTACTGCACGAGCCGCAGCGAGACGCCGGCCTCGGCCGCGACGTCCCGCATGCCGACCGCGTGCAGCCCACGCCGCCCGGCGACCCGGACGAGCGCCTCGGTGATCTGGCGCCGCCGCTCCTCGTGGTCCACGCGCTTCGGCATGTTCTCGTGTCTCCACCCATCGCTCGTGCCCGCCTGTGCCCGTACACGCCCGTACGTCTCGTTCATCCCGGACGCCAGGGCGCCCGCAGTGTCCTCGGGTCCGCAGGGCGCCTTCATGGTACCGCCGTATCAACATGATGGTACGGTCGTATCACTACCGCGAGGGACTGGTTCCCGGCGGTTCCCCAACGGGTCCTCAACGGAGGTGCCGCCATGCCCGAGAACACCACCCGCGCCCGCCGCGACATCGGCCGCTACGTCAACGACGCCCTGCGCGACCGGTACTTCGCCGCCTGCGACGCCGTCTACGCGCTCGGCGCGCCGGCCCGCTCGGAGACGGACGTCGAGACCTCCTTCGGCACCACGCACGTCTACCGCTACGGCTCCACCGACCCGGCCGTCGAGGCCCGTACCCCGGTCGTCCTGATCCACGGGTCCGGCGGCTGCTCCGCGCAGTGGTACCCCAACACCCGGGCACTCGGCGCCGAACGCCCCGTCTACGCCCTCGACACCCCCGGCGACCCCGGCCGCAGCGTGCACCGGGAACCCATGTGGCAGCCGGAGCGCGCCGCGCAGTGGATGGACGAGGCCCTCGACGCCCTCGGCCTGGACCGGGTCCACCTCGTCGGCTCCTCCTACGGCGGCTGGCTCGTCATCAACCAGGCCCACCTGCGCCCCGGAAGGATCGCCTCCGTCACCGCCCTCGACCCGGGCGGCCTGGAGAAGGTCGGCCTGCGCTTCTTCGTCTGGATCTTCGCCAGTCTCTTCGCCACCTCCGCCCCCAAGGCCCTGCGCCCCCGACTGGCGGCCTGGCTGGAACAGCCGGTCCTCGTCGTGCCGGAACTGCGCGAGATGATCCGCTCCGGCGTACGGGCCTTCCGCATCCGACGCCCCTCCCCCCTCCCCCTGACCGACGAGGAACTGGCCACCATCCGGACGCCGTTCCACCTGGTCATGGGCAGGCGCAGCCTGCTGCTCCACCCCCGGCGCCAACTGGAACGCGTCCCGCGCCTGATGCCCGGCGCCCGGGCCGAGATCATCGCCGCCACCGGCCACGGCCCCCAGATCGACCACCCCGACCTGGTCAACGCCCGCATGCTGGCCTTCCTGGACGAAACCGACTCCCGCACCACCAACGCCTGACCCGTACCGTCCGCTTCACCGCCCACCGGCCGGCGCCCTGATCAGCGTGTGTCCAGGGCGTCGGCCCGTTCGGTCAGGTCCGCCGCGAGGCCGTCCCAGTCGGGGCCGTGCAGCCACAGGTGTTCGGCCGCCTCCCGCATCAACGCCGGTTCGTCCGGCCGCTGGAGGAGCACCAGCCGGTAGGCCAGGTTCCGGACCCAGACCGGCAGGTGGCCGTCGACCAGGTTCGGGCAGAGCTCGTGCAGCAGGGCGAGGATCGAGTCCGCGTCGGCGAACGTCAGCTCCTCGATGAAGTAGTGCTCCCGATGTTCGAGACCGCATTCCGGCGTGGGGCGGTACTCGTCCCCGTAGAGGCAGCGGGCGTGATCCGTCAGGCTGTTGTGCATGCTCCGGAGGCTACGGCGCCGCCGCGATCCGCCGGACGGCCCCGGCCTCGCCCCGTCGCCCCGTCGCCCCGGCACCCCACATCCTCGTCGCCCCGTCGTCCCGGCGCCCCCGGAGTCGCCCGGAGCCGCCCGGTGTCAGATCAGCGAGCGGCCGGTGGGTCCGAGCCGTAGCACCCGGGGCGCCGCCGTCTGCTCCCGCTCGACACCCGGCAGGATCTCGTCCCGTACGAGGGGATGGGCCCGCACCTCGGCGAGGTGCCGGCGGTGCGCGCTCCCGTCGGGGTACGGAGTGAGGAGCACGGCGACGTTCTCCCCGGTGCGGACCGGCAGCCGGGTGAACGTGTTGTGCGCGTGCTCGCTGGTCAGGAGGGTGATCGGCGCCGGTCCCGTCTCCCGGAGCACGGGGAGGAGACCGTCCCGGACCAGCGCGATGCCGTCCTGCCGTCCGGGCGGGAAGGACCACACGGTGGCGGACACGAACCGCCCGGGTGCCGGAGCGCCGACCGGGGGCCGTCCGGCGGGGGAGCCGGGGAGGACGTCCCGGACCGACGCGGGACGCAGGAGGAGCACGTCGTCGGAGTCGACCATGGTGTCGTTCGCCCGCGGACCGTGCTCGGCCCAGACGGGCCCGCCGTAGAAGTCCGTGAGCGCGCGGTGGCGGGCCGCCATGTCCGGGAACCCGCGCAACCAGACGAAGCGGTCCGGATCGTCGAGGTCCCGGAACTGGCCGAGCAGGCTCATCCCCACGGCTTCCTGGGACTCGACGAACTCGCGGTCGAACAGCTCGACGAGTTCGTCGCGCCGACCGGGGCGCAACGTGTACTGGCGAAGCTCGATCACGGCGGGCGAAACGGCGGTTTCGGTGTTCGGTGGCACGGCAGGGCTCCTGTTCGGCGTTCTCCGCAGAGGGTTCCCGGCCCGTTCGTCCGGAGCCGGTACGGAGATCGACGGTAGGGGGACCACGTGACAGGTGCTGTCAGTGTTTCCGGCGCTTTCGGCGTTCGACTTCCCGACTTTCCGGCTCCCGCTTTCCTGGGCTCCCGGACTCTCCGGCTCCCGGGCTTCCGGCTCCTGGACTTTCCGACTTTCCGGGATTCGGAGAAGAATGCGTGCATGCCTGCCGGTCGACTGCTCTCGGTGCTGCTGCTGTTGCAATCGCGGGTCCGTATGTCCGCCCGGGAGATCGCCGAAGAGCTGGACGTGTCGGTGCGTACCGCCTACCGCGACGTGGCACGCCTGCAGTCCGCGGGGGTGCCGGTCTACGCGGAGCCGGGCCGCGGGGGCGGCTACCGGCTGCTCGACGGCTACCGCACCCGCCTCACCGGGCTGAACGAGGGCGAGGCGCGGGCGCTGTTCCTCGCCGGACTGCCCGGACCCGCCGCCGACCTGGGGCTCACGGCCGAGACGTCGGCGGCCCGGCTGAAGCTTCTCGCCGCCCTGCCGGCGGGACTGCGCGAGGAGGCGGAACGGGCCGAGGCGGTGTTCCACCTGGACGCCCCCGGCTGGTACCGGGAACCCGAACGGACGCCGCACCTGCCCCTGTTCGTCGACGCGGTGCTCACCCGGCGCGCGGTGGACGTGCGTTACCGCCGCTGGCGCGCCCCGCAGGAGGTGAACCGCCGCCTCCACCCCTACGGCCTGGTCCTCAAGTCCGGTACCTGGTACCTCGTGGCCGCCACCGGGGAGGGGAGCGCCACCGGGGAGAGAGCCGCGACCGGGGAAGGGACCGTCACCGGGAAGAGGACCGCGACCTACCGCGTCGCCCAGGTCCTCGACGCCGCGCCGACCGACGAACGGTTCGACCGGCCGCGGGACTTCGACCTGGGTGCCCACTGGGCCGCCTACCTCGACGACTTCCGGGCCCGCCGCTACACCGGCACCGCCACCGTCCGCCTGTCACCCCGGGGGCGCCGGCGCCTCCCCGACAACGTTCCCCCGGAGGTGGTGCGGGCGGTGGACTCCACCGCGACCGCGGTCGGCGACGACGGCTGGGTCGAGGCGGTCATCCCGATCGAGGGAACCGAGCACGCCTGCGGCGAACTGCTGAGGCTCGGCGGGGACGTCGAGGTCGTCGCACCGGCCGAACTCCGCCGTGCCATGACCGCCGTCGTGGGGGTACTCGCCCGAACTTACGGGAGCCGGGAGCCGGAGCAGGGAGCCGGGCTCCGGCCCCATGACCGTCTGACCTGACCTGACCTGACCTGACCTGACCCGGACCGCCCCGCCCCGGACCACCCCGCCCCGGCCGAACCGATCAGGCCGGGCGCGAATCGAATTTGGGTACGGATACTCACGACCGGTTCATGATCCGCCAGGAGCATGGGAGCACCACAACACCAGGGGGAGTCAATGAACGTTCGTGCCTTGTACCGCTTGGCCGTCGCCAACCCCGCTTCAGCCGTCTACCTGGGAATCGTCGGCGCGTCCATCGTGTTCGAGATGGCTGCCGCGCTGCTCTCGGACCCCGGAATCGTGGGGGTGTGGCCGTTCCTTCTCACCGCCCCCACCTCCCTGGTGACGGTGGCGGTCGGTCAGGTTCTCTGGAACGACGCGTCGCCGGTCTGGTTCATGACCGCCGGAGTCGTCTTCTCCGCCCTGGTCCAGTCGTTCGCCCTCGGGGCGGTCCTGGAGACCCTGCGCGCCCGTCGCCGGGTGTTCACCCGGCCGAGCCGCGGCTGAACCACGCCGTTCCTGCCCGGTCGAGCGCCCCGTATCGCCGCTCCCGGGGAGGCCGCCACATCCCCGGACGAGCCGTCGCGCCCCCGGAATCGTCGCGGGACTTCTGCGTTTGTCGCCGGTCCTCTGCGGATTCTTCCGCGATCTGTAACAGAGGCATCCCGCACGGGCGTTCGTATGTCTTGATGGGGGCAGGGCAGGGCAGGGCATCGGCGGAAACGACAAAGGGGCGGGCGGACGTGGCGAAGCACAAGGGAAAGGGCTGGCACAGCCGACTCCTCGCGGCGGCGCTGGGGGTCACGGCGCTGGCCGCCGCCACCTCGGTGTGGACCGCGCAGGCCGACACCACCGGAGTCCGGCAGCCGCAGGCGGGCGCCTCGGCGTCGGACGGGCGGTCCCAGGAGCAGGTCAAGAAGGTGGCGGCGGACATCGCGCACGCCTCCGAGCGCGGCCCCCGGGGCGTCAACATCACCATCGACGACGGCCCGGACCCGAACTGGACGCCGCAGGTGCTGCAGCTCCTGAAGGACAACGACGTGAAGGCCACGTTCTGCATGGTGGGCACGCAGGCCCAGGCGTACCCGGACCTGGTCAAGAAGGTCGTGGCGGCCGGGCACCGGCTGTGCAACCACACGGTCTCCCACGACACCACCATGGACACCAAGTCCGAGGAGTACCAGGCCAAGCAGATCCTGGACGCCGAACGCATGATCATCAAGGCGTCCGGGGGCGTCCGGCCGCAGTACTACCGGGCCCCGGGCGGTGCCTTCACCCCGTACAGCCGGAAGCTCGCCGCGTCCCGGGGCATGCGTCCGCTGGGCTGGAACGTCGACAGCAGGGACTTCGAGCGCCCCGGCGCGGACACCATGGTCGCCACCGTCAAGCGCGAGATCGCCAACGGGCCGACCGTCCTCTTCCACGACGCGGGCGGGGACCGCTCCCAGACCCTGGACGCCCTGCGCGAGGTCCTGCCCTGGCTGCGGCAGGAGGGGTACTCCTTCGGTTTCCCCGTGCGGTGAGCCGCCGGGCCCGCCCGCACGGGCGCCGGGCTCCGTCCCGGCTCAGGTACTTGTCCCCCCGGGAACGGAGTGCGACGTCGTGACGAAGCGCAGAACCGGAAGAATCCTCCTGGCGGGCCTGGCCGCCGCGGGCGCCGCCACCGGCGCGGGCCTGCTGCACAACCGCCGCCCCGACCGCAGGGAACACCTCCACGTCACGCTCTTCAGCGAGCCCGGCTACCTGGGCCGCAACCGGACGCTGACCTGGAAGGGCGGCAAGCACCTGGTCGTCCCGCTCGGCCGGACAGGGCTGCCGCGCATCGGTTCGATCAGGCTGGAGCGGCTCGTGTACCGCATCCGGCCCGAAGTGCGGCCGCCGGACGGGCACATACTGCGGCGCGCCCTCATCGAGCGACTGGACCCCGACGACTCCGGGGACGGCGTGTACGGCTTCGTCGCCGTGAACCAGATCGCCGGCATGTTCTCGATGGGCCGGTGGGAGACGGTCCCCGAGTCCGAGGCCCGGTCCGGAGTCCGGCTCCGGACCGAATCCCCCGGCACCCCACCATCCGCCTCCGGCAAGGCGATCGTGGGTGACGCCGCCTCCGACGCCGCCTCCGCCCCCGACATCCGGCCCTGGCACGACGTCCTGACCAACACCCCCGACCTCGGCCCCTGGAACACCCGCACCCGCTACCTCGAACTGGGCTACCACGGCGGACGCGTACCCCGCGGCGGACACGTACCCCGCGACTGACGAGCCCCCGCGACTGACACATCCCAGATGCCGCGAAAATGGGATGTGTCAGATACGGGGGCGCGGCGCACCGCACGGACCCGCCCGGCCCGGGGCAGGCTGGACCTCGACCCCCGCGAGGAAGGCCCGATGCGATGGATCCGGTGACGGACTCCCTGAACGAGGTCCACCGACGACTGAGCGGCCTGCGCGACGGGCAGGTCGCCGACTACATCCCCCAGCTGGCGACGGCCGATCCGGACGACTTCGGCATCGCACTGGTCAGCATGGCCGGACACACGTACCGGGCGGGGAAGACGGACACCCCGTTCACCGTCCAGTCGGTGTCCAAGCCCTTCGTCTACGCCCTCGCGCTGAGCGACCTCGGCCCCGACGAGGTGCGGCGCCGCGTCGGCGTGGAGCCCAGCGGCAACCCCTTCAACGCCATCAGCCTGGAGCCGGGCACCGGACGCCCCGCCAACCCGATGATCAACGCCGGAGCGATCGCCACCACCGCGCTGGTCCGCGCCGACGGCCCGGCCGAACGCTTCCGGCGCATTCTCGCCTGCCTGTCGGCGTTCGCGGGCCGGTCCCTCGACGTCGACGAGGACGTCTATGCCAGCGAGGCCGCGACGGGCGACCGCAACCGCGCCCTGGCCTATCTGATGCACTCGGCCGGCTCGCTGCGGGCCGACCCCGAGGAGACCGCCGACACGTACTTCCGCCAGTGCTCCGTCCGCGTCACCGTCGTCGACCTGGCGGTGATGGCCGCGACCCTGGCCAACGGAGGCCGCAACCCGGTCACCGGCGTCCAGGCCGTCGCCGAACCCGACGCGGTCCGTGTCCTGGCCGTCATGGCCACCTGCGGCATGTACGACGGCGCGGGCGAATGGCTCCTCGACGTCGGCCTGCCCGCCAAGAGCGGTGTCTCCGGCGGCCTCATCGCCGCCGGCCCCGCCCGCTTCGGCGTCGCCGTCCACAGCCCGCCGTTGGACGGGTCCGGCAACCCGGTCCGCGCCGTGGCGGCCCTCGGCGAGATGTCCGAGCGCCTCGGCCTCCACATCATGCACGGCCCGGGACTGCGCGCCACGACCGTGACCGGCGCCGAGCGCTTCGAGTACGACGGCCGGACCATCGGCGTGGTGACCGCCCAGGGAATCCTGGAGTTCACGGAGTTCGAGGCACTGGTGCACGCCGTACGGGAGGTCACGCCGCCCGTACCGGGCTGGATGATCGTGGACCTGACGGCGGTCACCGGGGTACTGCCCGGTCCGGCGGCGGGGCTGGCCGCGGTCCTGAACGACCTCGTCGACCGGGGCCACCGCACCGTTGTCGCCGCCCAGGAGACCTTCATCGAAGCCGGCGAGGGCCGCCCCCGGACCTGGGAGATGTTCCGCACCCGCGAAGAGGCCCTGACCTGGTGCACCCGATCCTGACCCACCGTCCCGGCGGAGCGTCACGCTTCCTGCTCGACCTGATGCCCTGTCAGTCGACTCATGGCGCACGGGCGCCAAGGGGCGAGGCCGGGGAACGACACGTGCCGCTGCGGTCGCCACCACCTCATCGTGTCGTGATCGAATCGACTGCGCCGAGGTCTCGGCGCATCACGTTGCGGAGCTCGATCACCACCGCGTCGAACCTGTCCTCAAGGTCTGCGTAAGCCGGACTGTCGACCGTGGCCCCTTCCACGAGCAGGTCTCGCGTATCCCTCAGCACCACGAACGCGGAGCGCGCGGCATCCACGACTTCCCGCGGAGCGATGATGGCCAACTGGTGGCGGATCTCGTACGCCCCGGGCGCCAGGAACAGCTCACGCACCCTTTGAGAGCGCTCCTCCGGGGGGGATGTTCATCTGCGCGCACTCGTTGAGGGCGGTTCGTATCCGCGACAGCGCGGCGGTGTAGTCGGCGTACATCTGCCTCCGCACGTCGAGATTCTGCCCGGCCCGCTCCCTGCGCCACCGGAAACGATCGGTGAGCAGTGTCGAACCCACTCCGATCACCGCACCGAGTGCCGTGCTGACTGGCGATATCCACTCCATGCCAGGGGAGACCAGAGCCTTCGGCCATCTTCGTTCAGCCGATGTCCGGCTCGGTCGAAACCTTGGTGACGAGAGCCGAACTCGCGCTCCGAGCCCGGGAAACGGTGTTGCCCGGTGGGATCGCCGGCCATCCGAACTGCGGGAACGCCCTCATGGGCAGGCTCTCCACCGCCAAGCAGTCGGCCACTCCACCCAGTCGCGCCTGAAGCCCGCTCAGGTCGAAGGAACCGCGGGCATGGCGCCGTCCGAGCTCTTCGAGTACGACGTGGCCACAGCGGTTCGCGGTGACGGTCGGACGTGCGGACAGCGGGTCCGTCTCCAGGGCCTCCATGTGCCATTCTCGCCGCTCCAGTCCGGTGCGCACGACGGCAACGACGTCCTCCACGTCCTTGGCCACGAGGTACTTCCCCAAGGCGGTGCGGACCGGGTCGGGTACCCGGCCGAGCACTGCATCGGCGAGGGCCGGCCCCGTTCGTCGCTGATGTCGGGCGCCTTGAGCCCGTTCCCCTCCGCTTCGCCGCAGTGTCGGCCCTCATCCGGAAAAGGGTTTCGAATTCCACACCCGGCCGACCGGGCGGCAGCGGCTGCTCCGGCGTGTCATTGAACAAATGATCGCGTATGTCGCGAAGGTGTGCTTGGGGTGTTCCCCCGTCGGGGAATTCGATATCGGTCAGTCGCTCGTATTCGGCCGGCCCGAAGGGGTCGTCTGAAACGATCTCCTCGAATCCCGTACGGATCAAATCCGCGTAGGAATCGCTGAAGCTCAACAAAGTGGGCTTCGGGTCGCCATTCGCCTCATGTCCTCGCTCAGGGTCCAGGTTCAATCCGGTGAAATCCCTGAAACGTGCGCCCAGTGAAATCTCCTCTGCGGATGCCGACCGGAGATCGGGTTGGCGGGCATGGTGTACAGGCGGTACTGCCCGTCGGGGAGAACTCGGTATACGGGTACGATGGTTGTGTCCTCGAAGTCCACTGGCCTGAACTCGTTCAGGTTGGCGGGGTCGCGGTGTTTGACGCCGCGCCGATCCGTCAGGGGGTACGGGGCGACCCTTGGCCCGCGCGGTCCTCTCGTCGGATATCCGGCCGGCTCGACCCCGGTGACCGGCGTCTTTGCTGAAATCGGTGCCGAAGCGGGACGGTGCCTCCCGGGCGTCTCCGTATTTCTCCGTGAGTGCTGCGTTTCCTCGGTGGTGCAGGGGGGAGTTGTTCGCTGCTCTCCCGGGAGGAACTGCTTGCGGGGTGGCTGCTGTTGCCTTGAATGCGAGGCCATGCGCAATGGGGATTGGGTGATCCTTTTCGTGGTAGAGTCTCAATGAATTCACAGGGCGCCACGATTAAAAGGGGAATGGCGTGAACACCGAGAAGGTTACGGCTCGACGTCTTACGGCCGAGGAGATTTCAGGGTTGGGTCCCCGGGACGGAATCTTCGTCTCGGCGGGGACGGATGGCCTTCCTCTCGACTGCTATGCTCCGGCTTTTCTCACGGAGCCGGGCAAAAATTTCGAGGGAGGGTCCTTCGTCGCGAGGACGGTTTTCGGCGAGGAGGTTCACGTCCTCCCGGACAATGCCGAAGAGGCAGGGATCTGGATTGCTGACAAGGCGGGGCAGGAGATCGAGGTTCTCCAGAGTGCCGGCGTCCTCCTGAACCTCGCCCTCTTCGTGCCCAGCGGGAACAAGGAATCACTGGAGTCGCTCTACTCCGCCGCGCGGGAAGCGTTCGGCGCGGGAGTCGTTCAGCGCTGGAGCGAGGAAGTCGTCGCGGTGCCGGACGTCAAGGTCGACCTGTACGAGGAGCCGGCCCGGGCGCGGAAGAACGCGAACAGCCAGAACCGCGATCGTCGCGCCCTGGACATCTACCCGACCCGCGTGCGGTTCCTGGAGCCCAGCGAGGGCTGGAAGTTCATTGTCGAGCCGCACAAGGAGATCGTCGACGACACACCGACGATCTGACCTGACGGCGGCCTGGAGACCACGCCGGATGCACAGTCCCACTTCCGGTGACGGTTTCAAGAGGGCGTAGCAACCCGCTGGTCAAGCGGCTGTTGTCGGCGGTGCGGTCAGACGCCCGGCTGGAGTTTTCCAGCCGGGCGTTCTGCGTGTGCGTGAGTCGGATTCCGCAGCGACGGCGTCCGGGAGTCGTGGCACCGGGGACGACGGTCGGGGCGAAGGCGGCGGGGACGGCAGTCCGGTCCACAACCACCGGGATGCCTCGGGCCGGCTCCGCCCGACGGCCAAACACACATTGTCGTCCGGCAATCGATCACGATCTCCGCACTCGCGGCAGTTCACGTACGCACGGCTTCCTCCGTGTACGGGTGAACGCCCAGCCGGTTCCGGACCGGGACAGCCGCGTCGGCCCGCCGCCGGCCCGGAGAAGCCGCGGACAAGAGCGGGTGACGAGAACCGAACTCGCGCTCCGAGCTCGGTAATCACTCGGAATTCAGGCGCAGATATGCCACCTGGCCTGTGGGAACAGGCTGATGCCGGCCGGGCCCGAATGTCGTGTCGGCACCCGTTCCGACCGCTCTTCACCACCGCTGCCGGCGCGTTGCGGCACGGCCGCAGCCGGTGCGGCCCGCAGATCGCCGCCTGGCGGGTGACGTGGAAACCGGGCTCCGTACCGGCTGCGTCCGTTTCGGACGTGTGGGGTGCTGGGGCGCCTCATGCCCCCGGATGGTTCAGGGTGCGCACGAACTGCTCCGCGAGCTGCTCGGTGTCGATCTCGTCCGCACTGCGCCCGGACAGGATGTGGAAGAAGGGCGGACCGATCAGGAGCGCGGTCGCCTGTTCGAGCGAGAGGGTGGTGCCGCTCGACTTCCGCGCCGCCTCCACGACCTCTGCCGCGCTTTCCCCGAGGATGTCGCGGGAGGCGAGCAGCGCGGCGACGTCCGCGTCGTGCTGGGCTTCCCCCATGAGGGCGCGGTAGGCGGTGCCCGCGTGGGAGCGGGACAAGAAGGTGACGAGCGCGTCGAGATACGCCTTGAGGTCCTCGCGGGGGTCGTCGCCGACGGGCACGGACAGTTCGTGCCGGGCGTCGATGGCGCTGGCCTCATAGAGGACTTCCGCCTTGTTCGACCACCAGCGGTACACGGTCTGACGGCCCACGCCCGCCCGCTCGGCGATGCCCTTCATGGTCAGGGCCGCGTAACCGACTTCGACCAGAAGGTCGTCGACGGCGTGCAGCACGGCGGCACGTGCGCTTTCGCTGCGGGGCCGTCCGCGGCCACTTCCATCCACCATGCCGCCACTCTATACGAGGCACGGTGTCTCGCATGTGCTACCTTTACGGTGCACGGTGACTCGTAAATGAATGTCCGGCCTTCGCCCGCCCGGTCCCGGGAAGGGCCTGCCGGGCGGTGTCCGGCCGTGCTCCGTGTACTGCAATCCCAGAAGGAATCGAGAGCAATGGCTCCCATACCGGAGGGCGCCCCGCGCCCGGCGCGGCGGTCCGGCCCGGTACTCGCCTGCGTGAGCGTGTGTACTGCCCTGGTCGTCGGATTCGTTGCGGCGATCAACCTGGCAGTGCCGCAGCTGGCCGCGAGTTCACTGAAACCGACCTCGTCGAACCTGCTGTGGATCGTCGACGCCTATGTCGTGATCTTCGCCTGCCTGGTCATCCCCGCCGGTGCGGCCGGCGACAAGCTCGGCCGCAAGGGCGTCCTCATGGCGGGGCTCGGAGTATTCGCGTTCGGCGCCGTTGTGTCGGCCATGGCGCCGAACGTGGCGATCATGCTGATCGGGCGCGCCATCACGGGCCTCGGCGCCGCGTGCGTCCTGCCCAACTGCGTCGGCGTCCTCCTGCACGCCACCGCCCCCGAGCGGCGCCCTCACGCGCTGGCCGTCTGGGCGGCGGCCACCGGTATCGGCGGTGTCGTCGGCAACGTCGGAGGCGGCGCGGTGCTGAGCACGGGCTCCTGGCGCACGTTGTTCGAGGCGGTCGCCCTCATCGCGGCCTGCTGCCTGGCGTGGGTGGCACGGTCCGCGCCGCGCAGCGCTCGGCTCGAACGCACCCTCGACCTGCCCGGCACGCTGTTGTTCGTGGCGGCCTTCGTGGCACTGCTGATCGGAATCATCGAAGGGCCCGAACTGGGCTGGGACAGCACGGTCGTCCTCATCGCCTTCGCCTGCAGCGTTCTGCTGAGCCTGTGCTGGGTGCGTGTCGAGCTGCGCGTCCCCCATCCCATGCTCGACCCGCGGCTGTTCCGCAGCGTGGCGCTCAGCAGCGCGAGCCTCGGCATGACCCTCACGTTCTTCGGAAGCTTCGGGCTCTTCTACGTCAACGCCTCACTCCTGCAATACGGGCGCGGCTTCTCCGTCCTGCAGGCAGGGCTCGGGGTCATCCCGCTGACCGTCCCGCTCCTGGTGGGCACCCGATACGTTCCCGGGCTCATCCGCCGCATCGGCATCCCCGCGACACTCTCCGCGGCCTTCGCGCTCACCGGCGCCGGCCTGCTCGGCCTCTCGTACGCCTCGACCATGGCCTACCCCGTGTACGCGGCCGGTCTGTTCGTCATCGGGCTCGGCATCATGCTGGCCGCGCCCTGCCTGACCGCTCAGATCGCTTCGGCCCTGCCCGTGGAGAGGGCGGGCATCACCGGAGGTCTGCAGTCCGCGACCCGCGAACTGGGCAGCGCTCTGGGGGTGGCTGTCGTCGGCACCATCCTCACGGCCGGGTTCACGCACCACCTGCCCGCCGACCTGAGCCGACACGCGCCGCTCCCGCGTACGGTGCAGGAAGCGCTCACACTGGCCCCGGCCGACCACACCGCCGTCACCGAAGCGTTCACCCACGGCGCCAACACCGCGCTGCGCGCCGCGGCCCTCGTCGTGCTCCTGGCCGGAACCCTGGTCGTCGCCGGCGCCCGCCGCGCCCACCGGACCGCCCCGCAGCAGCCGGGGGGCCTCACATCACCTGACTCGGCGCCGGCCTCGTGATCAGGGCACACCCACCACCAGCGCGCAGGAGGACAAGCTCACGCGTGCATTTGTCGCCGGAGCGACCGGTCGGATCCGCCGTTGTCGACGAACCCATCTCGGCGGGCCACCGGACCACCGGACCACCGATCCGGCCCGATCCGGCCCGATCCGGCCCGATCCGACCGGCCCGGTCCGACCGGCCCGAGCAGGCTCTCGCGGCCAAGGGCGCCCGCGTCGTCCGCGGTGACCTGGACGATCTCGCCCCGCTGCGGCAGGCGACCGGGGGACGTCCACTTCCTCACTGCGGCTGCCCACGAGCAGGGAGCCTCCGGCCGTATCGGCGACGGCTCCGCCGCCCGGCCGGTGGCGCACCGCGTCGATGCTGCCCGCCCCACCCGCCTCGGCATGCAGCAGGCACCCGCAGGGACGCGCCTCCCCGTCGTCGCCGAGGAGGCCGCCACCACCAAGACGATCGCGAGTCGACCGGCAGCGGCCTCGGCCTGCCGGTCGCCTCCGTCACCCCAGGACGCCGAAGCCCATTTCGGCTCCGTCGGCAGCTTCTTCGCCTCCACCACGACCGCGTCCAGCAGTTCCTCTCCTGGGAGCCCACCGAGCCATCCCTGCTCGCGGACGTCGACGCAGGTGCCTGCACGGCCTGACGAGACAGCCCGGCGCGGACGCGGGAGAACGGCCCGCAGGGGCCGCCCTCCCGCACCCACCCGCATTCCCCGTTGAGAACGGCCCCGAGATCAGCTGCCGCCTCTGCTCAAGCCCCCTCCGGACAACAAGAAAGGCCCGGGTCAATGACCTGGGCCTTAGCCGTGGAGCGGGTGACGAGAATCGAACTCGCGCTCTGAGCTTGGGAATCACTTGGCACTTGGGTCGGCAAAGGGCTCTGACCTGCGGGAATGATGTCTAGCGGCCCGTTCTTGGCCGTCTCTTCCGCCCTCTTGTTCACCGCTGCGTACCGGCCCTACTGGCACGTTGTGGCACGACGGCGGGTCATCCACGCCACTCGGCCAGGACGAGCGTGGCGTCGTCGGAGGTGGCATTGCCGCGGGCCCGTCTGAGCGTGTGGGACAGGTCGCGTGCCACCGGTGAACCAGCCCACGTGCAGCGCGCACCCGTCCACGGCAACCGTGTGCGGTACGACGGGCCAGCGGATGGGATTCACGGTGACGCGGGTGACGCGACCCCAGGGGTCCTCCAGGGCGGTGGCGAGCGGTGGGAGCTCGGCTTCGAGGTCGCGGGAGCAGGGCCACCAGGCCCCGTCCAACTGGCCGGCGAGCGTGGCCTTCGGGGTGAGGGACAAGCGGGCCGGGAACTCTGCGGCGAGGTCGCCGGGCGCGGTCCGGTCGAGAGTGCCTCAGGACAGCGCCGCCGATGCGGAAGGCTGCCCCCCGAATTCACGGCGGCCGAGCCGAGAGCGCGGCGTCACCGCGGTGGGCGGCCCGGTCTCCTTGGCGTCGGGCGGGATGCGACAGAGCCCGGCCGGAGTGTTGCGTACCGGCCGGGCTCCGGGCGTGCGGTGCCCTGGTCAGAGCCCCTCGTCGTGCAGGTCCTCTTCGCGCAGCAGGTCGTCCTCGCGGCGGCGCGAGCTCTCCTTCTGCCCGGACTTCCGTTCCTGTTCACGTGCCTGCCTGCCCGGTCGGGGCTGCGCGGGGTCTCCGGGGCGATGGTGTTCCTGCGCCTCGCGGCTCCGGCCCTTGCCCGGCTCCTGATGCTTGTCCTGCGTACCGGCCATGACGGCGCTCCTCTTGATGCGTGGGGGTACGGATTCCTCTCGGATCACGCTGCCACGCACAGCGAAGGTCCGCATGATGGCGACTGCGAAGCGAGGCACACGGATGACGCCCCGCCTGTCGGCCTCACAGCAGAGGGCGACTGACGGCAGCGAATCGGAATTTTGAGTGGCGTCCAGAACCAACCCGACTCGTCACGAGGGCACTTGTGGCACACGAGGGCACGCGGGCCCCAAGGGGTATGGACAGCAAACGGGCCTCAGGCATGTGACCTGGGGCTTTGCAGTGGAGCGGGTGACGAGAATCGAACTCGCGCTCTGAGCTTGGGAATCAACCAGCGCGTGATCGCCAGACATGTTCCTGAGCAGCGGAAACGCTGCACAGGTGTGTTGCTGGCCGATGGCCGGACGGTGCCCTGTGGTGACCGCTTTTCTTCTACGAATGGCACGTAGGGGCACACGGGGTGTGTCGGATCGGCTGGAACCGTGCGTCTGGGTTCGGAGGGGACGAGGGGCGGCTGACGTACCCGGATCCGGAATGGGCGGGCGGGCTTTTCGGGCAGTTCGCCGGTCAGCAAGCCCGTTCCGGGCCCTGGGCGACTGCGGGAGATTCCGAGAGCGACAATTGTGGGTAGGTGCCGTGCTGGTCGGTCCATGGAGTCGGGTCGCGAGGTCCTGTCCGGTGGACCGGGTGCCGAGCCGGCGGGAGACGACGATGAACGGCTCGGTCCGTGTCGGACAAGTTGTCGGGGTACCACTGCGGATGCACTGGAGCGTGCCGCTGCTGGTCGTTCTGTTCGCATACGGTCTTGGCCGCCAGACCCTCCCCGCATGGACTCCGGGGCGCTCGGATGCGGTTTACACCTTCGCCAGTGCAGTGGGGGCTGTGCTGCTCATGGGCAGCCTCCTGCTCCACGAGACGGCACACGCTGCGATTGCCCGCAGGAAGAAGATCGCGGTACAGGATGTGACGCTGTGGGCGCTGGGCGGGATGACCCGGATGGGGCGACCGCCGACGGCCGCGGTGGCTTTCGCAGTGGCGATCAGCGGGCCGCTCACCAGCCTGGCCATCGGAAGCGTCGCGCTCGGAGCGGGAATCGGGCTGCACGCGATGTCCGGCTGGGCGGTGCCCGCCGCCGTTCTGGTGTGGCTCGGGTGGGCGAACCTGTTCCTGGGCGCATTCAATCTTCTTCCCGCTGCGCCGCTCGACGGCGGAAGGGTGGTGCAGGCGCTGTTGTGGTGGCGCACCGGAGACCGGGAACGTGCGGATCGGGCGGCCTCCCGAAGCGGTCAGGTCGTGGGCGGGCTGCTGATGGCCTTCGGCTGGATCTCCTTCCTGCGCGGGCCGCCGGGCGGGCTGTGGCTCGTCTTCGTCGGTCTCTTCATCACGGTCGTCGCCGGCGCCGAACGGCAGCGCGCCGTGATCCACACGGCGCTGCGGGGCATCAAGGTCGCCGATGCCATGTCCAGCCCGGTGACCACCGGCGCCGACTGGCTGACCATCCGGCATTTCATCGACGAGGTGGCAGTGAGCTCCCGCCATTCCGCCGTGCCGCTGTTCGATTTCGAAGGCCGTCCCAGCGGGATCGTTCAGATACGCAAGCTTGCCCGGATACCGGGAGCGCGCCAGGAGGCGTTGCGCGTGCGCGAGGTGGCGATCCCGCTGTCACAGTGCGCGGTTGCCGCCCCGAGTGATCTTCTGAGTGAGGCTCTCGACAAGCTCCGCCCGGGCACTGGCATGCGCATTCTCGTCGTGGACGGGCACCATCTGGTGGGGATCGTCACCGCGAAGGACATTTCACGGCTGACCCGGCAGCACGCGCTGGGGGGCCGAGGGACGGACTGAGCCCGGCGCGACCTCGTAGCAGAAGCCCGCTCCGATTGTCAGGGCCGTCCGTGCCGGAAGTGCACGAACCAGTTCTGGGCTGCAGTCCGGCAGGGTGAAACCATCTGAACGGAACACTCTGCGCCGCTGCCGACGTCCACGTCTACGCGTACGGGACCGCCGCACAGGACGCGGTCGGCGGGGGTCCGCATCGATGTGGGCCCAGGTCGGCCGGCCTCCGTGAGAGGGGTGTCCCGGACCGTGCCCGCCTCCTGGCCCCGGGGCTCCTAGACGCCTTCGCCCCGGAGGGGACCGATCCGCCGGCTGTGAGGCGGCCACATGGCGTCGGGCGCGTGGGCCTTATGGCGGCCGTCGTCGCAACGGCCCCAGCGCATTCACTCCGCCGGGGCCGCCCTTCCGGATCGTCACACGTGAGAGTGCTCGATCCACGTTCAATTGTACGACTGCGGGCCGGACGGACCGGGAGGGGAGAGCGGGCCATCGGGCAGGCCCCGTCCCCCTCGTTCGTGTGCGCGCAAGGGGCCGCACGTGCCGGGCTGAGCGGTGGACGGCTCGGCCCTTGGCCAGTCCGGCTCAGTCGCGTCCTTCTTCTTCGGCCTCCATGCGGCGGATTCCCCGGTGGGTCAGGGAGACCATCGCGGGTGTGTTGCCCGGTTCCCAGTCGACAGTGATCAGGCCCTCGCCGGCGAGGTAAGTGCAGGCGGCGGCCAGGTCTTCCTCCGGGATGCGCAGGTCGTTCCGCAGCTTCCGCCCAGGGACTCCGAGGAGACGGTTGCCTTCGGTGGCTTCGTAGAGGGCGGTCAGGACCCGCTCGCGGTAGATCTGCCGCTCGCGGAGGGTCGCCATGATCGAGTCCTTTCGTGCATGAGAAGGTCCGGTGCTTCTCAGAGGTCGTTGCCGTGGGTGCCGGTGTGCGCGGACGGTCTGCTGTTGGTGAGCCAGGAGAGGGCAGGTCCTGCGGCGGATTCGGTGTTCACGGTGAGGTGGAGCCGAGTGCCGCCTCCGGGAGCGGGGTAGCTGCGCTGTTCCGTTCCGGCGAAGCAGCGGCGGATTGCTTCGGCGACCGCGCGGGCGGCTTCGGGAGTTGCGGCGACGATCCGGATCTCGGCGTGTCCTGTCTGCGGCAGGGGCTCGTTCTCGACGGGGTACAAGGCGGTGTGTTCCCTTCGGGGCGAAGCGAGAGCCGGCGGGTGGGTTGTCCCGGGTGTCGGGCGCCCCACCCGCGGCCTTCGGTCGGAGGAGTGGTCTGAGGTCAGGGCCGGATGTCCGTGAGCCTGCGGCTGGAGGCCTGCCCTGTCGAGCTGTGGTGGCCGTGGCTGTGGCCAGGGGGCCGGCTGATGGCCGGGAAGGGATCGCTGAAGTGGTAAACCGCGATGCGTGCGTTGTGCTGGGCGTTGAGCCGGTGGATCAGGAGCATGCCGAGCGCGATCAGGAGGGCGCCTGCCGCGAGCGTGATCAGGGGCTCCATGTCGTCATCTCCGCGTGTTCCCCGGCAGGGGAATCATCCGCGCGCCAACGACCGGGTGCCGGAGAGGCAGCAGGGCGGACCCGCCATCGGTCTCCCAAGCCTCCTGGCTGCTTCGGGCGTCCCGCATACGGCGGCCGGTCGCGGCTTCGTCAGACATCAGCACACCGGCGGTGAGGACGCTGCCGGGGACGGCGGCGGCGCTCATCAGCCGGGCGGCTGCGGCGGGCTCGGTCTCGGGCGGGACCACCAGCAGATCGCAGCGGCCTGCGGTGCAGGAGAGCAGGATCATCTTGTCGGGATCCTGTTCGGTGAACCAGCCCACGTGCACGATGTGCCCGGTGACGGGAACCTTGTGCGGGACGACGGGCCAGCGGGTGGGATTCACCATGGCGCGCGTCATGCGTCCCCAGCGCCCTTCAAGTGCTTCGACCAGGGACGGAAGCTCGGTGGGCAGGTGCCGCGAGTAGGGCCACCAGGCACCGTCCAACTGGCCGGCGAGGGTGGTCTTCGGAGTCAGGGAAATCCGCGTCGGGAGCGGGGGAACAAGTGCCCGTGCCACTCCGCGTTCGACGGTCGTGGTCATGATGCGGACCCGTCTCCGGGCCGTCCTGCAGGGCGGCCCAGTGTCTTGATCGCCGGAAACGACGTCCGCGTGGGAGCGGGTGTACGAGATACTCCCGGTACTGTCAGCGTACTCCGCCCAGCGGTCGGACGAGCCGCTCTGACCAGGTGATTTCCCACCGGGCACGCCGTCCGGCCGACAGCCGCGGGCATGACCACCGGCATGCGGAGTACATGTGACCACGGCGGTATCTCGCCGGCCGTGAGGTGTCGGCGGCCCCCGCGCAGGCGGGCGGACCATCATGGCCGAATCCGACAGTCCGACCCCTCCCAAGCTCCTTCCGGACGGGGTTCACCGAGCGGTGAATCCCGGCACGGCCCTGCTCCGGCTGCGGACGACGCACTCCCGGGAGTGCGTCCTCGACGGCGCATGGTGGCCCCGCTCCCGGGAAGTCGCGGCCGAGCTGCCCGCCCTGATCCAGGCGCTCACCACGCACCTCGGCCCCGTCACGCGGGTCGGCCTGGACAAGGACGCCCGGGAGGAGGTCCCGACTCGTGTCGTTGTCGACGACCGGGCCGTGCACCTCGACTCCTTCCCCGTCGGTGACGACACCGTCCTCATCACCCGTGGCGACAACGACCACTTCGCCCTCCTGGTGGTGCCCCCGGACACGACACCCGATGCAACACGTGACGCCATGGCCCGTGCGGTCGACGCCGGTAACGTCACCGGGGCCGCCGAGATCCTCGTCGCCACGCTTCCCGAGCGGGTGACCCACCGCCAGGAGTTGGCGTGACACGTCCCTCCGTCATCCTCGCCACTCGACTAGGACGAGCGTGGCGTCGTCCGAAGTGGCTTTGCCGCGTGCCCGCTTGAGGGTGTGGGAGAGATCCCGTGCCGCCGCGCGGACCTGCCGTTCCGCCTTTTCCAGTTGGTTCACCCAGTCGATCAGCTGGTCCTCGCCGAACTCTTCCTGTCCGCTCTCGTGTTCCTCGATCCAGGGTCGTGGGGCTGTCCAGGCGGCCTACGACGTGGTGCCGGCGGATCAGTATGGGGCGGGGTGCCCAGCGTTGACCCACTGGAGGCGGCCGGTGTTTGTGTCCAGCCGCATCATCTGCGCGGTCACGAAGTGGTCGGGCGCGAACTGCTCGGCCACGGCCCGGTCCATGAAGAGGCAGATCTCGGACTGAGGTTCCCCCGAGGTGCGGGGACGGCAGTCGTCACCTCCGCATGCTTTGCGGAAGGTAGATCATGCGCGCGCCTACGACGGGACGGGGCTGCGGGGAGGCCCGGCCTTCCGTCTCCCGGGCGTTCCCACCGGCTCGGGCCTCCCGCAGGCGCCGGCCGATCGTGCTCTCGTCGGACATGAGGGTGCCAGTGGTGTGGAGGTTGCCGGGGGTGGATGCGGCGGCCATCAGGCGTGCGGCGGAGGCGGGTTCGGTCTCGGGGGGAACCACCAGCAGGTCGCAGCGGCCGAGGCCGTACGAGAGCAGGATCATCGTGTCGGGGTCCTGGCCGGTGAACCAGCCGATTTGCACGGCGTATTCGCCGAGGCGGACCTTGTGCGGGGCGACGGGCCAGGGCGCGGGGTTCGCGGTGATGCGCGTGACGCGTCCCCATCGGTCCCGCAACGCATCCACCAGGGACGGCAGCTCGGTGGCGAGGTCGCGTGAGTACGGCCACCAGGCGCCGTCCAGCAGGCCGGCCAGGGAGGTGTGCGGTGTCAGTGCCAGGCGCGCCCGGCGGGTGGGAGCGGTGGTGCTGGTCATGAGACCGGGACCTGTCCCCGGGACGCCCGTGAGCGGCCCGGCGTATCGATCGCCGGGAACGACGTCCGTGTGAGGGCGGGCGTACGACGTGCTCCCGGTACCTTCAACGTACTCCGCGCCGGGGGCGGACGAGGGCGTCGGGCCGGGCCGGTTCTTCCGGTGGGCCGTGCGGCCGGACGCACGGACCCTCCGTCATCCACGCCACTCGACGAGGACGAGGGTGGCGTCGTCGGTGGTTGTCTCGCCGCGGGCCCGTCTGAGCGTGTGGGACAGGTCGCGTGCCACGGCCCGTACGCCCCGGTCGGCCTGGTCCAGTCGATGGAACCAGTCGATCAGCCGGCCCTCGCCGAACTGCTCCTGCCCGCTCTCGTGTTCCTCGATCAGACCGTCGGTGAAGCAGAGGATTCGGTCCCCGGGCATGAGCGCCACCTCGCTGACCTGCGGCTGGGCTCCGCCGAAGCCGACGGGGAGGGTGGTGGGGCTGTCCAGGCGGCGCACGACGCGGTGCGCGCGGATCAGCATGGGGGCGGGGTGTCCGGCGTTGACCCACTGGAGGCGGCCGGTGTCGGTGTCCAGCCGCAGCATCTGTGCGGTGACGAAGTGGTCGGGGGCGAACTGCTCGGCGATGGCCCGGTCCATGAAGAGGTAGATCTCGGACAGCCCGACGCTGGTCCGGCGGGCGTGCCGGTACGCGCCGATGGCGACAGTCGCCATGGTCGCCGCGTCCAGGCCGTGGCCCATGGCATCGATCATGGCGAGGTGGAGGGTGGCCCCGTTCAAGGCGTAGTCGAAGCTGTCGCCGGCCACGTCGTAGGCGGGTTCCAGGACCCCGGCGACCGCGACGCGGGGCATCGTCATGGTGAGCGGCGGCAGGAGCGACCACTGGATCTCGGCGGCGACGCTCATCGGTTCGTCGCGACGGGTGCGGAAGAAGAGGTCGGTGTAGCCATTCTTGGTCTGCATCGTGTCGGCGACCAGGGCCGCGAGCCTGCGCAGGATGCGGCGGGTGTTGTCGTCGACCGAGTCCAGGGTGACGGCCAGGACGCCGGCCTGGTCGCCGCCGTCCAACAACGGCACGTGGACCCGCACCCCGTCGGCCAGCGTCACCTCGACCGGGTGTGCGGTGAGGAAGCACCGGCCGGCCTCCGAACCGTCGATGAGCAGGGGCTCGCTGTCCTTCAGCCCGTCCCCGGCGAGGGGGACCAGCCTCTCCTGCCCGTAGTCCTGGAGCAGGATCTGCACCTCCCGGCCGCCGATCCGGGCGACCGCTCCGACGAGGGCCGGCCCCACCCGGTCGGGCGGCAGTGCGTGAGCGTGGTCCAGGAGTCCGCCCAGCAGCATCTCGCCGAAGCTTTCCGAGCGGTCGGGATTCCGCTTCTCGTACCGTCCGACGGTCATCCGGGCCTCCAGGCGGGCGGCGGGGCGGCGACCGGGGCCGGTCGTCGCCGATGGACCGATCCGGCGGCATCGCGGTGCGGCTTCCAGGATGCTCCGCGGCGGCAGGGGCCGCCACGCACACTCGCCGGCTCCGCTGCTTTCAGGGCTCCTCGGAGTGGGGCCCGGTGCCGCTCGGGGGCCTGCTGGTGGCCAGCCAGGACCGGGCCGGTTCGGCGGGGTGGGCGGTATCGACGGTGAGATGGAGACGGGTGCCTTCGCCGGGGGCGGGGTAGCTGCGCTGCTCGCTTCCCGCGAAGCAGCGACGGAGGACATCGACCACCATGCGGGCGGTGTCCGGGGTGGCGGAGACGATGCGGACCTCGGCGTGCCCAGGCGGCGGCAGGGCTTCTGCTTCTGGCGCGTTGCGGTCCAAGACGACACCGTCCTTTCCCACCGGAGGCCCGCCCGCGAACGAGCCGGAGCGGGGCGGATACACCTCGGTACATCCACCGTACGTCCGACGCCGGTGTCGATCGGTTCCGGAGCAGGGAGCGCCGCGTCCGCGCGACCTCCCGGAGTACGGTGGAAGAACGGGGCCGTCGCCCCGTCCGCCGACCCGGCGTCCGCCGTGGTACCGGCCCGGGCGGCACCACCCGTGGACGGGCAGACCGACCATGACCGACGCAGGCATTCCCCCCACGCCTCCGCGCCTCCTGCCGGACGAGGTCCACCGGGCCGTCGGACCGGGCACCGCGCTGCTCCGGCTGGAGACGACAGGATCCCGGCAGAGCCTCCTCGACGGCGCGTGGTGGCCGCGCTCGCGTGACGTCAAGCGGGAGATCCCGCCGCTGGTCACCGCCCTGACCGAGCACCTCGGGCCCATCACCAGGGTCGGCCTGGACGCCTCCGCCTGGAACGGCATCCCGACCCGCCTGGTCGTCGACGAGCGGGTCGTACACCTCGACTCGTTCCCCGTCGGTGATGACACCATCCTGATCACCCGAGGCGACAACGACCATTTTTCCCTCATGGTCGTTCCGCCGGACACGACGCCCGAGGCCGCCCGCACGGCCATGGCCCGTGCCGTCCATTCCGGCAACGTCACCCAGGCCGCCGAGATCCTCCTCGCCGCGCTCTCCCACCCCGCGGCCCCACCGGACGGGGACGCCAACCGCCGGAGCGGGTGAGGCGGACCATGGCGCGGTAGAGGGCGGTGGGTGCGGGGGCGTCGGGGCGGATGGCGCTTGCCCGGGATCGGGCGGCGGTACTGAGCCTTTTCCGACCTGATGGTGCCGGCCGCGTGCTGGACGGATCTGCGGAACGACGAAGCTCGTGGTGGACGGGTTCTCGACCGAGATCGCTCGCAGCCACCAGGAGCTTCGCGTGCTTGTCCACCCTTCCCCGAGCTCTCGGCTTCGCTCGAGCGGGGGAGGCCCCATTCGATCGGCCTGTCCAGTCGCACCCTGCGGTGCCCGACCGGACGACTTGCTGTCCGGCGAGGGGAGATCGGGCCCCGGTGGCGGCGCTTCACCGCCGACCGTCAGGCTCTCCTCGCCCCGGCCCATCTGCGACGCGGTGACACCTGCGCCCGGCTCGCCGCCGGGTTCGGTATCGGCATCGCGACCCCATACCGCTGCATGCGCGAGGCCGTCGAAGCACTCACCGAGACCGGCCTCAAGTGCTGGGCCGACAAGGCGTACCAGGGCGCCGACGGGCTGGACCGGACGGTGCGGACCGCCCGGGAAAGAGCACGCGAGCAGCAACAGAAAGAGGCAGGCGGCGCAGAGGTGGTGCGTGACGCTTAGAGGGGTCTAGACAACAGAGAGAGCCCGGGTCGTTGACCTGGGCTCTCCCTCAAGAGCGGGTGACGAGAATCGAACTCGCGCTCTGAGCTTGGGAAGCTCATGTTCTACCATTAAACTACACCCGCGAAGCGTGCCGACCGAGCGGCTCGTATCGTTCGATACTGTACCCCATGCCAGGTCCCCGGCGTTTGAGCCGTGGGGCCTTTTCGTTGTGGGGAGGGGTGGACGCGGGTTCTGCGGGCGGGAGTTGAGGGCGTAGCGTGGGGGTCGGAGTGCCGCGTGGAGCGGCGTCCCGTTCATCCCCTAATGTGGCGGTCTCGTCCAAGGTTTGTTGGGGAAGGGACTTGATGGACTCCATGGAGCGCACCGTCGTCCGCTGTGCCGAAGGGCACGTTTTCACTACCTCCTCGTTCCCGATGCAGCAGCTCGGGGCCGGGCGGATCGGGCCCGGGCGGCTCATTCGCTGTCCGCGCTGTGCGCGGTTGCGGCATGCCGTGCCCGTGGTGTTCGAGCGGCAGTAGGAGCGGGTGGCAGGCGCGCGGGCGGTCCCTGGGTGGGGAGGGCCCGCGCGTTTTGCGTATCCTCGGGACGTGCTTCTCTCAGACAAGGACATCCGGGCCGAGATCGACGCCGGACGTGTTCGCATTGATCCATTCGACGCGTCGATGGTGCAGCCCTCCAGCATCGATGTGCGGCTCGACCGCTACTTCCGGGTGTTCGAGAACCACCGCTATCCCCACATCGACCCGGCCGTCGAGCAGGCCGATCTGACCCGCATGGTCGAGCCGGACGGGGACGAGGCGTTCATTCTGCATCCCGGTGAGTTCGTGCTCGCCTCGACGTACGAGGTCATCTCGCTGCCCGACGATCTCGCGTCGCGGCTGGAGGGAAAGAGCTCGCTGGGGCGGCTCGGGCTGGTGACGCATTCGACCGCGGGGTTCATCGACCCCGGTTTCTCCGGGCACGTGACCCTGGAGCTCTCGAATCTCGCCACGCTGCCGATAAAGCTGTGGCCGGGGATGAAGATCGGCCAGCTGTGCATGTTCCGGCTGAGCTCGCCCGCGGAGTTCCCGTACGGTTCCGAGCGGTACGGGTCGCGGTACCAGGGCCAGCGCGGGCCGACCGCGTCGCGGTCGTTCACGAATTTCCATCGGACCCAGGTGTGATGCCCCATGACCAGCAGCAATGACGTGGACGACGTGCGGGAGAACCTGACCTACGAGGGGTTCGGCCGTGCCGTGCGGGAGCTGGCGCAGACCATCGCGGACGACGGGTTCGAGCCCGATGTCGTGCTGAGCATCGCCCGCGGCGGGGTGTTCGTCGCCGGCGGGCTCGCCTACGCGCTGGACTGCAAGAACATTCATCTGGTGAACGTCGAGTTCTACACCGGCGTGGGCACCACCCTGGAAATGCCGGTCATGCTGGCGCCCGTTCCGAACGCGATCGACTTCTCGGACAAGAAGGTCCTGATCGCCGACGACGTCGCCGACACCGGGAAGACGCTGAAGCTCGTGCACGACTTCTGCATCGATCATGTCGCCGAGGTGCGCAGCGCGGTCATCTACGAGAAGTCGCATTCGCTCGTGAAGTGCGAATACGTGTGGAAGAAGACCGACCGCTGGATCAATTTCCCGTGGAGCGTGGAGAAGCCCGTCGTGCGGCGCAGCGGGCAGGTTCTCGACGCCTGAGCCGGCGGGGATCCGAAGGAAAGCATCGGTGGGGAAGCCAGGGCCCCCGGCACATTTCGTGTCGGGGGCCTCTTCGGTGCCGGTGCGGCGGAATTCCGTGCGGTGCGGTGGTGGCCGTGTGCGTCAGAGCGTGCCGAGCTTGATGATCGAGACCAGGGCGATCAGCTGGATCGCGGACGCGCCCAGCGCCTTCGGCCACGGCAGGTCGTGCGACTTGCTCACCATCGTGGTGAACAGCGCGGCCGAGGCCAGCCAGGTGACCCAGCCGAGGATCTGGACCAGGGAGTTCTCGCCGCCGAGGAAGAGCGCGAAGATCAGGCGGGGCGCGTCCGTGATCGACATGATCAGCATG
Source organism: Streptomyces sp. sk2.1 (assembly GCF_008120935.1). Taxonomy (GTDB): domain Bacteria; phylum Actinomycetota; class Actinomycetes; order Streptomycetales; family Streptomycetaceae; genus Streptomyces. The sequence continues at coordinate 22,110 of NZ_RDBO01000040.1, read as the reverse complement.
GACAGGCCCACGGTCGGCTGCCAGGCGCCGTCGCCGCCGAGCTGGCGGGCGAGCGTGTGGGTGACCGCGCCCAGGACCAGGCCACCGATGACGAAGCCGACGCCCGTGAGGACGACGTAGGGCACCGCCGTGGAGATCGTCGCGTTGATCGCGTCGTCCCGGGCCTGGTCGAAGCCGAAGAGGGCGAGCAGGCCGTACAGGAACGTGACGATCAGCGCCGGGCCCCAGACGGGGTAGTCGCGCATCTGCAGGAACGTCGGCCCCGGGCGCAGCACGATCCCGGAGAGCAGTTCCTTCCAGGGCAGCCGCGGGCCCGTGGGCTGGGCGGGTGCCTGGCCGGCGCGGTAGGTGTCGCCGTCGTTGTAGTTGTAGGGGTCCTCGCCGATGCTGAACGCCCGGGTGTGACCGGGGGCGTCGGCGGCGAACGGGTCGCCCTGCCGGGGGGAACCGTGGGGGTGCTGGGGCGAGTTGTACGGGTCGCCGAAGTACTCCGGCTCCCCGTGGCCGCCCTGGCCGTGACCGGGCTGGGGGGCGCCGGGGTAGCCGTTCCCGTGGTTGCCGTAGCCGCCGTTGCCCGGGGCGCCGTTGTTGTACGGGGGCGGGGCTGCGTTGCCTCCCGCCGGGGGCCAGGGCTGCTGCCCGTACGGCGGCGGTGCCTGTGTGCCGTACGGCTGCTGCCGCGGTTGTTGTTGCCCTTGCTGCGGGGTGCGGTTGTCCCGGCCGCGTCCGATCCTGAATCCAGCCACTCGTCGAACGTACCTGGTCCGCGCGGGTGCGGTCAGAGGGCCTGGGGCCCCTGCCCGCCATTGCGGCCGAGCTGTGACATCCCTTAGGGGGAACCCCGGGCGTCCCGGCGGGGGTTGCCGGAACGCGGAAGCGGCCGGTCCGCTCAGTGGCGGGCCGGCCGCTTCCGCGTACCGCTGTCAGGTCACTTCGCCGGTTCGGGCTCCGGCGCGTCCTCCGACTCGGCCTCCCCGGCCGGGTCGATCGGGGTCTTGACCGAGTCCAGCAGGAGCTGCGAGACGTCGACGACCTGGATCGACTCCTTGGCCTTGCCGTCGTTCTTCTTGCCGTTGACCGAGTCGGTCAGCATGACGAGGCAGAACGGGCAGGCGGTGGAGACGATGTCGGGGTTGAGGGAGAGGGCCTCGTCGACGCGCTCGTTGTTGATGCGCTTGCCGATCCGCTCCTCCATCCACATCCGGGCGCCGCCGGCGCCGCAGCAGAAGCCGCGTTCCTTGTGGCGGTGCATCTCCTGCTGGCGCAGGCCGGGGACCTTGTCCATGATCTCGCGCGGCGGGCTGTAGATCTTGTTGTGACGGCCCAGGTAGCAGGGGTCGTGGTACGTGATCAGGCCCTCGACCGGGGTCACCGGGATCAGCTTGCCCTCGTCGATGAGGTGCTGGAGCAGCTGGGTGTGGTGGATGACCTCGAACTCGCCGCCGAGCTGCGGGTACTCGTTGGCGATGGTGTTGAAGCAGTGCGGGCAGGTCGCGACGATCTTCTTGGCCGACTTCGGCTTCTTCGTCTCCGGCTCGTCGTCGTCCTCGCCGAACGCCATGTTCAGCATCGCGACGTTCTCCTGGCCGAGCTGCTGGAACAGCGGCTCGTTGCCGAGGCGGCGGGCCGAGTCACCGGTGCACTTCTCGTCGCCGCCCATGATCGCGAACTTGACGCCCGCGATGTGCAGGAGCTCCGCGAAGGCCTTGGTGGTCTTCTTGGCCCGGTCCTCCAGGGCGCCGGCGCAGCCGACCCAGTACAGGTAGTCGACCTCGGTGAGGTCCTCGACGTCCTTGCCGACGATCGGGACCTCGAAGTCGACCTCCTTGGTCCACTCCACGCGCTGCTTCTTGGCGAGGCCCCAGGGGTTGCCCTTCTTCTCCAGGTTCTTGAGCATCGTGCCCGCCTCGGACGGGAACGCGGACTCGATCATCACCTGGTAGCGGCGCATGTCGACGATGTGGTCGATGTGCTCGATGTCGACCGGGCACTGCTCGACGCAGGCGCCGCAGGTGGTGCAGGACCACAGGACGTCCGGGTCGATGACGCCGTTCTCCTCGACGGTGCCGATCAGCGGACGCTCGGCCTCGGCCAGCGCGGCCGCGGGGACGTCCTTGAGCTGCTCCGCGGTGGCCTTCTCCTCGCCCTCCATGGTCTTGCCGCCGCCGGCCAGCAGGTACGGGGCCTTGGCGTGCGCGTGGTCGCGCAGCGACATGATCAGGAGCTTGGGGGAGAGCGGCTTGCCGGTGTTCCAGGCGGGGCACTGCGACTGGCAGCGGCCGCACTCGGTGCAGGTGGAGAAGTCGAGGATGCCCTTCCAGGAGAACTGCTCGATCTGTGGGACGCCGAAGACGGCGTCCTCGGCCGGGTCCTCCCAGTCGATCTCCTTGCCGCCCGACGTCATCGGCAGCAGCGCGCCGAGCGCCGTCCCGCCGTCGGCGTTCCGCTTGAACCAGATGTTCGGGAAGGCCAGGAAGCGGTGCCAGGCGACACCCATGTCCTGCTTCAGGGCGACCGTGATCATCCAGATGAAGGAGGTCGCGATCTTCAGGCCGGCGAAGAAGTAGGTGAGGTTCTGGAGGGTGGAGACGTCCATGTCCCCCAGCCAGCTGACGACCGGGTACGAGATGAAGAACGAGGCCTCGTAGCTGTCGACGTGGTGCTGGGCGCCTTCGAGGGCGTGCAGCATGAAGATGCAGACGCCGACGATGAGGATGACGGCCTCGACGAAGTACGCCTGGCCGAAGTTGGACCCGGCGAAGCGGGACTTGCGGCCCGGCTTGCGCGGATGGGCCAGCTGGCGGATGACGATCAGGGTCAGGATGCCGAGCACGGTCATCGTGCCGATGAACTCGACGAAGACGTTGTAAGGCGCCCAGTCGCCGATGATCGGCAGGATCCAGTCGGCCTTGAAGAGCTGGCCGATGGCGTTGACGATCGTCAGCAGCAGGGAGAAGAAGCCCACCGCCACGAACCAGTGCGCGACACCGACGATGCCCCAGCTGTTCATCCGGGTGTGGCCGAGGAACTCCCTGACCACGGTGACGGTGCGCTGTGCGGGCTCGTCCGTGCGGGTGCCCGCGGGCACGTTCTGGCCGAGCCGCATGAAGTTGAAGATCTGCAGGAGGGCGCGGAGGAACAGGGCCACGCCTACCACGATCAGAACCAGCGACACGATGATCGCGGCGAGTTGCATTTGGGGGCTCCTCGGGCCTGCGAGGGTGGAATCCAGTGTCAATGAGCGAGTACTGGCAATTATCAGGTCTTACTAAGCAGTAACTTAATCAGTCCGTGCTGACACTATCCACTTCTTCCGGTGGGCTGTAGCCGCACCGGCGGTGATCTGTGTCGCTCAGGCGTGCCTTGCCGCGCCGGGTCAGTGCGTGGACCGTCCGGTGCAGCGGGGCGTGGGCGGCCCTCACCAGGATGGCCAGGTCCATTCCCACGTGGTGATGCTCGGCGTAGTGCTGGTCGAGCAGGTCCGGCTCGTCCCAGGGCATTCCGGAGCGGGAGCGCACCTGCGCCAGGCCGGTGAGGCCCGGTTTCAGTTCCAACCGCCAGTGTCTCGCGACGGGGGAGGCGGCGGTGCCCGGGGTGCAGGTTCCGCCCTGTACGGGGGACCCGCTCCCCTCGTACGGGGGCAGGGGTTCGGGACCGACCAGGGAGAGGTCGCCCCGTACGACGTGCGGCAGCCGGGAGAGCGCGTCCAGCCGCAGCCGCCGGGTGCGCAGCGAGCGCAGGACGAAGACGCGGCCGCCGAGGCCGGTGCGGGGCGAGCGGTCCAGCACGCCGCCCGGGGGCCGGCGGACCGCGAGCGCGAGGGCGCCCGCGGCGAGCAGGGGCGAGGTCAGGAGCAGCAGGGCCGAGCCGAGGAGCAGGTCCAGTACGCGCTTGGCCGAGGGGCGCTCCCACCGTCCGGGCCGGAGCCGTGCTTCCGGCCCTGTTCTTGTCCTTGTTCTTGTTTCCGTCCCGGTCCGTGCGCCGGTTCCTGTTCCCTGCCCGGGCCCCGGCCCTGTCCGGGCCGGGTGCCGGGGGGTCGTCCGCCGCCGTCTCCGCGGTTGCCTCTGCGTCTGCATCGTTCGCACCTGCCTGGGATCACGGCCCTGCCGGGGGCGGGGGTCACGGCGGATCGATTGCCGGTTTTGCGTGGCTCACAGCATTTTGTGACAGAACGATCCCATGAGGCGATGATGGGAAGGGGTTGCGCCGCCCGGGGGATGGGGGAGTGTCGTCCGTGATCGCCCCGTATATGCCGCTGTGAGGGGGTGGGCATGCGGGCGAGGGGCGTGGAAGTGGAAGTGCATGGGTGGCGTGAGGCGCGTGCACGATAGTTGAGTCGACTCGGCTCAGGTCTGTTGACAGTGTGGCGGGGGTCGTGCATCCTTGAGTCAGATCCACTCAAGTAGTCAAGCTGGAGGAACTGAAATGGCACGTGCGGTCGGCATCGACCTGGGCACGACTAACTCCGTCGTCAGCGTTCTCGAAGGCGGCGAGCCCACCGTCATCACCAACGCAGAGGGCGCCAGGACCACGCCGTCCGTCGTCGCCTTCGCGAAGAACGGCGAGGTTCTCGTCGGAGAGGTCGCCAAGCGCCAGGCGGTCACCAACGTCGACAGGACGATCCGTTCGGTCAAGCGCCACATGGGCACGGACTGGAAGATCGAGCTCGACGGCAAGAACTTCAACCCGCAGCAGATGAGCGCCTTCATCCTGCAGAAGCTGAAGCGGGACGCCGAGTCGTACCTGGGCGAGAAGGTGACCGACGCGGTCATCACCGTCCCCGCGTACTTCAACGACTCCGAGCGTCAGGCCACCAAGGAGGCCGGCGAGATCGCGGGCCTGAACGTCCTGCGCATCGTCAACGAGCCGACCGCCGCCGCGCTGGCGTACGGGCTCGACAAGGACGACCAGACGATCCTCGTCTTCGACCTCGGTGGCGGCACCTTCGACGTGTCGCTCCTGGAGATCGGTGACGGCGTCGTCGAGGTGAAGGCCACCAACGGTGACAACCACCTCGGTGGTGACGACTGGGACCAGCGCGTCGTCGACTACCTGGTGAAGCAGTTCGCCAACGGGCACGGCGTGGACCTGTCCAAGGACAAGATGGCCCTCCAGCGTCTGCGCGAGGCCGCCGAGAAGGCGAAGATCGAGCTCTCGTCCTCGACCGAGACCACGATCAACCTGCCCTACATCACCGCCTCCGCCGAGGGCCCGCTGCACCTGGACGAGAAGCTCACGCGCTCGCAGTTCCAGCAGCTGACCGCGGACCTGCTGGAGCGGTGCAAGACCCCGTTCCACAACGTCGTCAAGGACGCGGGCATCCAGCTCTCCGAGATCGACCACGTCGTTCTCGTCGGTGGTTCGACCCGCATGCCGGCCGTCGCCGAGCTCGTCAAGGAGCTGACCGGTGGCCAGGAGGCCAACAAGGGCGTGAACCCGGACGAGGTCGTCGCCATCGGCGCCTCGCTCCAGGCCGGTGTCCTCAAGGGCGAGGTCAAGGACGTCCTGCTGCTCGACGTCACCCCGCTGTCCCTCGGCATCGAGACCAAGGGCGGCATCATGACCAAGCTCATCGAGCGCAACACCACGATCCCGACCAAGCGGTCCGAGATCTTCACGACGGCCGAGGACAACCAGCCGTCCGTGCAGATCCAGGTCTACCAGGGCGAGCGCGAGATCGCGGCGTACAACAAGAAGCTCGGCATGTTCGAGCTGACCGGTCTGCCGCCGGCCCCGCGCGGCGTCCCGCAGATCGAGGTCGCCTTCGACATCGACGCCAACGGCATCATGCACGTCGCGGCCAAGGACCTCGGCACCGGCAAGGAGCAGAAGATGACCGTCACCGGCGGCTCCTCGCTGCCGAAGGACGAGGTCAACCGGATGCGCGAGGAGGCCGAGAAGTACGCGGAGGAGGACCACGCCCGCCGCGAGGCCGCCGAGTCCCGCAACCAGGGCGAGCAGCTCGTCTACCAGACGGAGAAGTTCCTCAAGGACAACGAGGACAAGGTCCCCGGCGACGTGAAGACGGAGGTGGAGACCGCGCTCACCGAGCTGAAGGAGAAGCTCAAGGGCGAGGACACCGCCGAGATCCGTACCGCCACGGAGAAGGTCGCGGCCGTCTCCCAGAAGCTCGGCCAGGCGATGTACGCCAACGCCCAGGCCGACGGTGCCCCGCAGGACGCCCCGCAGGCGGGTGCCCAGCAGGCCAAGGCCGATGACGACGTCGTCGACGCCGAGATCGTGGACGACGAGAAGGACACCAAGGGCGGTGCGGTGTGACCGAGGAGACTCCGGGCTTCGAGGAGAAGCCCGACGTCCCCTCCGACGCCACCCCTGACGGAGCTGAGCCGAAGGACGCCCCCTCCTCCTCGGAGAAGGAGGCGTCCCCGGCCGGGGACGCAGCACAGAACGTCGGCCTGACGGCCCAGCTGGACCAGGCGCGCAGCGCGCTCAACGAGCGCACCGGCGACCTCCAGCGGCTCCAGGCCGAGTACCAGAACTACCGCCGTCGCGTCGAGCGGGACCGGACCACGGTCAAGGAGATCGCAGTCGCGGGTCTCCTGTCCGAGCTCCTGCCCGTGCTCGACGACGTCGGCCGGGCCAGGGACCACGGCGAGCTCGTGGGCGGGTTCAAGTCGGTGGCCGAGTCCTTGGAGACGGTCGTCGCCAAGCTGGGTCTGCAGCAGTTCGGCAAGGAGGGCGAGCCCTTCGACCCGACGATCCACGAGGCCCTGATGCACTCGTACGCGCCGGACGTCACGGAGACGACCTGCGTGGCGATCCTGCAGCCGGGGTATCGGATCGGCGAGCGCACCATCCGCCCCGCGCGGGTGGCGGTGGCCGAACCGCAGCCGGGCGCTACCCCGGCCGCGGCCAAGGAAGAGAAGGCAACCGACGAGGAGAGCGGTGGCACCGAGGAGGTCTGACAAACCGTCTGACCACCTCGCGGCCCACCGCCCGGCCGTGCGGAAGGCCCACGGGCCGGCCGCACGGCCGATCGTCCGGAAGGAGGGACGTCGATGAGCACGAAGGACTTCGTCGAGAAGGACTACTACAAGGTCCTCGGCGTCCCCAAGGACGCCACCGACGCCGAGATCAAGAAGGCGTACCGCAAGCTCGCCCGCGAGTTCCACCCGGACGCCAACAAGGGCGACGACAAGGCGGAGGAGCGCTTCAAGGAGATCTCCGAGGCGAACGACATCCTCGGCGACGCCAAGAAGCGCAAGGAGTACGACGAGGCGCGCGCCCTCTTCGGCAACGGTGGCTTCAGGGCCGGGCCCGGGGGCGCCGGGGGCAACTTCAACTTCGACCTGGGCGATCTCTTCGGGGGTGCCCAGGGCGGGGGTCAGGGCGGCGGCGGCTTCGGCGGCGGCGGCCTGGGCGATGTCTTCGGCGGTCTGTTCAACCGGGGCGGTACGGGGACGAGGGTCCAGCCGCGGCGCGGCCAGGACATCGAGTCCGAGGTGACGCTCAGCTTCATGGAGGCGGTCGAGGGAGCCACGGTCCCGCTGCGGATGTCCAGCCAGGCACCCTGCAAGGCGTGTTCCGGCACCGGCGACAAGAACGGCACCCCCAGGGTCTGCCAGACCTGTCTCGGGACCGGCCAGGTGTCGCGCGGCACCGGCGGCGGCTTCTCGCTCACCGACCCCTGCGTGGACTGCAAGGGCCGGGGCCTGATCGCCCAGGACCCCTGCGACGTCTGCAAGGGCAGCGGGCGGGCGAAGTCCTCCCGGACCATGCAGGTCAGGATTCCGGCGGGCGTCTCGGACGGCCAGCGGATCCGGCTGCGCGGCAAGGGCGGACCGGGCGAGCGGGGCGGCCCGGCCGGCGACCTGTACGTGGTCGTCCACGTCGACGCCCACCCGGTCTTCGGCCGCAGGGACGACAACCTCACGGTCACCGTGCCCGTCGACTTCACGGAGGCGGCACTCGGCGGCGAGGTGAAGGTCCCCACGCTCGGCGGGCCCCCGGTCACGCTGAAGCTGCCGGCCGGCACGCCCAACGGGCGCACGATGCGTGCCCGGGGCAAGGGCGCCGTGCGCAAGGACGGCACCCGGGGCGACCTGCTGGTCACCGTCGAGGTGGCGGTGCCCAAGGACCTCGGCGACGAGGCCAGGGAAGCCCTGGAGGCCTACCGCAAGGCGACCGCGGGCCACGACCCGCGGGCGGCACTGTTCCAGGCGGCGAAGGGAGCTTGAGGTGGACGGCCGACGACGCAATCCGTACGAACTGACCGATGAGACACCGGTGTACGTGATCTCGATCGCGGCCCAGCTCTCAGGTCTCCATCCGCAGACACTGCGCCAGTACGACCGGCTCGGCCTGGTCTCGCCGGACCGCACGGCCGGGCGCGGCAGGCGCTACTCGGCCCGTGACATCGAGCTGCTGCGCACCGTGCAGCAGTTGTCGCAGGACGAGGGCATCAACCTCGCCGGCATCAAGCGCATCATCGAGCTGGAGAACCAGGTCGCCGCGCTCCAGCAGCGCGTCGCCGAGCTCTCGGCGGCCGTGGACGGCGCGGCGCAGGCGATGCAGCAGCGCGAGGCGCAGGTGCACGCCTCGTACCGGCGCGACCTGGTGCCGTACCAGGACGTGCAGCAGACCAGCGCACTGGTGGTCTGGCGGCCGAAGCGGTCCAAGGACTGAACCGGGGGACCGGGCGGCGCCGCACGCCGGGCGCCGGGCCGGTCCCGACCGCCGGAGGGGCGGGGAACGAACCACGGTTCGTTTCCCGCCCCTTCGACGTTTCCGGCCCCTCCGGCGTTTCCCGCCCCTTCGGCGTTTCCGGCCCCTCCGGAGTGGTCCCGGCGGTGGTACGGGCGGCCGGTGCGTGTTGTCGGGATGTTCGGCCGAAATCGGATCACTGATCCGATCGGGCCTCGCCACAATGGGCAGGGGGCCGTCGGCGCCCCGTTTCGTCCACCACCGCCACCGCTACCGCCATTGCCATTGCCACCGCCACCGGTGCCGGGTCCGGGCCGACCGGCGGCAGAGTCGGGAGTCACGCATGTCCATGGTCGGCCTCTTCTGGATCACCGGATCGACGGTCCACATAGGTGCCCCGCCGAACGAGCCCAACGCCGGTGTCCTGGTCACCGAGGAGGGGCTGACGGGGATCGGCGAGGAGCAGAGCGGCCAGTGGGCGTGGGAGGACGTCCGGGACATCGAGGTCCTTGCCGCACCCGTGCGTTCCACGGTGGGAAAGACGGCCGGAATCCTTCTGGACATCGTGACCACATCGGCGTTCGGCGGGGTCGACGACGGCCCCGCGATGTTCGTGCACTTCGAAACACCGGAGGGGAAGGTGGAGTTGACCGCCTTCTCGGCCGCCCTCTCCTACGGCGCCGAGGAGTTCGACCTGTCGAGCGCCCTCCTCGAAGCCTTCGCCGACGGCCGGGCCACCCCCGCCGCCCTGTTCGCCTGGGGGCGCGACCACCGGGACGGCACCCCCGGGCGCGCCGAGCGCGAGAGGCTGCTGACGGAGTGGGGCGGGGGCGCGAAGAGGGCGTGAGGGGCCCGTGGGACGCGTCGGGCGGGAACCGCCGCCTCCCGGGGCGGGAGGCGCGGGAAGCGGGCGACCGGCGGGCGCACAGGGCCGGATCGGGCGACACCGGGGCCCGCGGGGCCGCCGGGGCCGCAGCGGGCGGCGTGCGGGCCCGCGGGGCGGCCTTTCCCGTCGCCCGYTCCGGTCCGTCGTCCCGGGCGTTCTCCGCCGGGCCGCGGGCGCGGCCCGGTCAGCCCTGTCCCTCTTCCTCCAGGATTCCCGACCGGGCTATCAGATAGCCGAGCTGGGCCCGGCTGTTGCTGCCGAGGGCGGCGGCGAGTTTGGCGACGTGGGCCCGGCAGGTGCGGACGTTCATGCCGAGGCGGCGGGCGATGGAGTCGTCCACGTGCCCCTCCACGAGGAGTTGGGCGATGGAGCGCTGCACCCCGCTGATGCCCAGGGAGGTCGGCTCGTACTTGACCTCCTCGCGCAGGGGAGCCGCTCTGGTCCACAGCTGCTCGAACACGTTGGCCAGGTACTCGACCAGCCCGGGATGACGGAGTTCCAGGGCGACCTGGTCGTCGTCGCTGGCCGGGATGAAGGCTACGGTCCGGTCGAACACGATCAGACGGCCGATGAGCTCTTCGAGGGTGCGTATCTCCATGTTGTCGTCGGCCATGCGTTCCGCGTACGCGAGCGTGCTGGGGCTGTGGCGCGCGGTGTGCTGGTAGAGGGTGCGGATGCCGATGCCGCGGTGGACGACGGACAGGCCGCGCTCCAGCGACTTGCTGAGACGGTCCTCGCTGCGGCCTCCACCGGGCTGGACGGTGAGCACTTCGGTGCGGCACTCTGCGGTGGCGAGATCGAGGGCGGCGTTGATCCGGTTCACGCCCTCCAGCACGGTGATGGCGTGCGTGGTCGGCGGCCCCAGCGTGCTGATGTCCATGAACGGTTCGAACGATTCCGTCAGCTCGACCGAGTGCCGGCGGCGTTCCAGGATCTCGCGCTCGATGGGGTGCAGATGTTGCGCGAGGGCGGTGGACGGCGGAACGGGCCGGAGCCAGGCCGGGTCGTCGGGGTCGGGATGCAGCAGCGCGAACTCCATCAGGCAGGGCGCCGGTTCCACCTCGATGCGGGCGATGCGTCCCATGCGCAATGCGCTGGCGTAAAGACGTCCTCCTGCCTCACACAGCTCCGTGATCCCATGAGAATGTGTCGGATTTGTGTCGCTTATGGTCATATCGTCACCCCCCAGGTTCTTGCACATGCAGGAACATGATGCATCTACGCAGTGGTGTTCGCGTGCCCAGGTGGGACATCGTCTTAGGTGCGGGGGAGAAGAATCCACAAGTGAGGACGAAGCCGACTATGTATAAGCGAATGCTTCGCTCGGCGCTTGCCGTCTCATTCGTCGCGGCCCTGGGTGTCGGGCTGCTGGGCGGCGGCGACATTGGCTGGAGCGAGGATGCTGTCGCCGGTGGTGACATCGGCTGGAGCGTTCAGGCCGGGGCCACCGGTGACATCGGTTGGCCGGTCGCGCCCGCCAAGTCGTCCGACATCGGGTGGGTCGTCCAGGCTTCGGCCGAGGGTGACATCGGCTGGGTCTCGCCCGCCGACATCGGCTGGGTCTCGCCCACCGGTACCGGCTCCGCCACGGCCCGCACAAGCGCATGACCATCCCGCCGGACGACCGGACCTTCCGGCGTGAGATGGCTACGGCCTACCGATCAGGCTGGCATTTCATCGATCTCGTCACCGCCCTTCCCCGCCGTGGCGACTCGCTGATGGTCACTCTGTTCGGCGACCCCATCGTTGTTGCACGTGAAGAAGACGACGAAGTACGCGCCTACCGGTGCCTCCGCAAGCCGCGTGGAGCTCCGCAGCCCGTTCGCTGCGCGATCCGGTACGACATGATCTTCGTCAACCTCGACCGGCGGGACCACCAGCTGTTCGAGCCAGAGACTATTTCCGCCACCCCCCGCAGTGCCTGAGCGATCCCCCGTCGTTCCATGTCGCTCAGTCACTCCCCCACACAACGGCGCCATCGTGACCTGAACACGATGGCGCCGTTGTGCTTTTCCCGGCCGGTTCCCCCCGGGGCGTCCCGGGTCGGCCGGCCGGACGGTCAGGCCCTGCCGAGCGCCCGGTCCACGGCGATCTCTATGACGATCCGGTCCGGGTTCGGCCGCGGCGTGCGCCCGTAGCGTTCCGTGTAGCGGCGTACGGCGTCGGCCACCGCCTCCGGTTCCGTGCGCACCGTCGCACGCCCCTCCAGCGTCGCCCAGTGGCGCCCGTCGATCTGGCAGACGGCGACCCGTGCCCCCTCCGGGCCGGCGGCCAGGACGTTGGCGGCCTTGCGGGTGTTCCTGCCGGTGATGACCCGCGCCAGCCGGGTCTCCGGGTCGTACGTCACGCCCACCGGCACCACGTGCGGAGTGCCGTCGGGGCGGGGCGTGGTCAGGGTGCACACGTGCCGCGCGCGCCAGAAGGCGAGGTATTCGGGGCCGGGGTTCGTCACGTCGACTGCCATGGGGACAGCGTAGGCAGTGCGCTCACGGCACCGGCCCCACCCCCGTTCCGACCCCGTCCAGACCCGTCCAGACCCGTTCCGGCCTGTTCCGGCCCTGTCCGGGGCCCGCCCCGCCCGGTTCGGGTGGCGGTCTTCGCTGCGGTGGCGGAGGGGCGGGGCGGCCGGTTCACTCGACATGTCGGGCCGGAGCGCGTGCGGGGCGGGCGTGCGGCACGGGAGGGTGCGGCAAGTTGAGCGGAGTGGACTCAACATTGTCTTGAGTGGGGTAGACTCAACTTTGTGCACGTTGACTAAGTCAGTGTTGTGGAGAGGGCAGTCACCGCAAGGAGGAGAAAGCGCACGTGGACGCCGAGCTGACCAACAAGAGCCGGGACGCCATCAACGCGGCCACCAACAGGGCCGTGAAGGACGGGCACCCCGATCTGACCCCCGGGCACCTGCTGCTCGCGCTGCTCGCGGGCGAGGACAACGAGAACATCACCGATCTGCTCGCCGCCGTCGAGGCCGACCAGATCGTCGTACGCACCGAGGCCGAACGACTCCTGGGCGCGGAGCCCAGCGTCACGGGCTCGACGGTCGCCCCGCCGCAGCCCAACCGCGAGCTGCTCGCCGTCATCGCGGACGCCGCGCGGCGCGCGAAGGAGCTCGGCGACGACTACCTCTCCACCGAGCACCTGCTGATCGGCATCGCCGCCGAGGGCGGTCGCGCCGGTGAGATCCTCGGTGGGCAGGGCGCCAGTGCGAAGAGGCTGCTGGACGCATTCGAGAAGAGCAGGGGAGGACGCCGGGTGACCACACCCGACCCGGAGGGCCAGTACAAGGCGCTGGAGAAGTTCGGCACGGACTTCACGGCGGCCGCGCGCGAGGGCAAGCTCGACCCGGTCATCGGCCGCGACCAGGAGATCCGCCGGGTCGTCCAGGTCCTGTCCCGCCGCACCAAGAACAACCCGGTGCTCATCGGTGAGCCCGGCGTCGGCAAGACCGCCGTCGTCGAGGGACTCGCCCAGCGCATCGTCAAGGGCGACGTCCCCGAGTCCCTGAAGAACAAGCGGCTCGTCTCGCTCGACCTCGGCGCGATGGTCGCGGGCGCCAAGTACCGCGGCGAGTTCGAGGAGCGGCTGAAGACCGTCCTCTCCGAGATCAAGGAGAGCGACGGGCAGATCATCACCTTCATCGACGAGCTGCACACCGTCGTGGGCGCGGGCGCCGGGGGCGACTCCGCCATGGACGCCGGCAACATGCTCAAGCCGATGCTGGCCCGCGGCGAGCTGCGCATGGTCGGTGCGACGACGCTCGACGAGTACCGCGAGCGCATCGAGAAGGACCCCGCCCTGGAGCGCCGTTTCCAGCAGGTGCTGGTGGCCGAGCCGAGCGTCGAGGACACCATCGCGATCCTGCGCGGGCTCAAGGGCCGGTACGAGGCGCACCACAAGGTCTCCATCGCGGACTCCGCGCTGGTGGCCGCCGCGACCCTGTCCGACCGCTACATCACCTCCCGCTTCCTGCCCGACAAGGCCATCGACCTGGTCGACGAGGCGGCGTCCCGGCTGCGCATGGAGATCGACTCCTCGCCCGTCGAGATCGACGAGCTCCAGCGCGCCGTCGACCGCCTCCACATGGAGGAGCTGGCGCTCAAGAACGAGACCGACCCGGGCTCCAGGGAGCGCCTGGAGCGGCTCCGCCGCGACCTCGCCGACAAGGAGGAGGAACTGCGCGGCCTCAACGCCCGCTGGGAGAAGGAGAAGCAGGGCCTCAACCGCGTCGGTGAGCTGAAGGAACGCCTCGACGGGCTGCACGGCCAGGCCGAGCGCGCCCAGCGCGACGGCGACTTCGACACCGCGTCCAAGCTGCTCTACGGGGAGATCCCCGGCCTGGAGCGGGAGCTCGCGGAGGCGTCCGAGGCCGAGCAGGAGGCCGCGAAGGACACCATGGTCAAGGAGGAGGTCGGCCCGGACGACATCGCCGACGTCGTCGGCTCCTGGACCGGCATCCCGGCCGGACGCCTGCTGGAGGGCGAGACCCAGAAGCTGCTGCGCATGGAGGACGAACTCGGCAGGCGGCTCATCGGACAGGCGGAGGCGGTGCGGGCGGTTTCGGACGCGGTGCGCCGCACCCGTGCCGGGATCGCCGACCCCGACCGGCCCACCGGATCGTTCCTCTTCCTCGGCCCGACCGGGGTCGGCAAGACGGAGCTGGCGAAGGCGCTCGCCGACTTCCTGTTCGACGACGAGCGGGCCATGGTCCGCATCGACATGAGCGAGTACGGCGAGAAGCACAGCGTGGCGCGGCTCGTCGGCGCCCCGCCCGGGTACGTCGGCTACGAGGAGGGCGGCCAGCTCACCGAGGCGGTCCGCCGACGCCCGTACAGCGTCGTGCTGCTGGACGAGGTCGAGAAGGCCCACCCCGAGGTCTTCGACATCCTGCTCCAGGTCCTCGACGACGGCCGGCTCACCGACGGACAGGGCCGGACGGTGGACTTCCGCAACACCATCCTGATCCTGACCTCCAACCTCGGCAGCCAGTTCCTGGTCGACCCCCTGACCAAGCCCGAGGAGAAGAAGGCGCAGGTCCTGGAGGTCGTGCGGGGCTCGTTCAAGCCGGAGTTCCTCAACCGGCTCGACGACCTGGTGGTCTTCTCCGCGCTGTCCGGCGACGAGCTGGCGCACATCGCACGGCTCCAGATCGACCGGCTCGCCAAGCGGCTGGCCGACCGCCGGCTCACCCTCGACGTCACGCCCGAGGCCCTGGCCTGGCTGGCCGAGGAGGGCAACGACCCGGCGTACGGGGCACGGCCGCTGCGCCGCCTCATCCAGACGTCCATCGGCGACCGGCTGGCGAAGGAGATCCTCGCGGGCGAGGTCAGGGACGGGGACACCGTCCGGGTGGACCGGGTCGGGGACGACCTGCTCGTCGGGCCCGCGACCTCGGGCGGGGCGTCGGGCGCGACCGCGTAGGAGGGCGCCCGGCCCGCCGATGACGGGGCCCCGGCCCGAGGACCGCACGGTTCCCGGGCCGGGGCCCCGTCGTTCGCGCCGTCAGTCCTCCGTGGGTCCGCCGCCACTTCCCTGTCGGGCAGGAGGCGAGGAATTGAGGTGATGTCGGGAGAAAGACGAAAACGTTCACCGTCATCGGTGATCCATTGCCCAACAGCGATATTGAGCCAAACGCCTTGCTCCGCYCCGATGGGTGGGATCTCCCGGCCCGCCCCCGTTCCCCGCCGCATCCCCGGCCCCTGATAAGGGACTTCTGTTCGGGCGCGGGCGGCTTCCACCCGGTGTCGTGCGAATAATCAGGACACCTCGCGGCGTCCGTCATGGCCTGCTCGCAGGCACGCTTGGGGGCCGAATTCGGCAGTCGGTAGCGTGCCCGCATGAACGAGCGGATGGGCGATGAGATAAATTCGGGTCCCAAAAAACCCAGATCTGACAATCTCTTTCACCTTGGCGAATTCCGTACTCTTTGGGCTGCTTATGCCCAGTCGATCCTGGGTGATCAGCTGGCGCGCGTGGCCCTGTCGTTGCTCGTGTTCGAGCGCACCGACTCGCCAGGGTGGACCGCGGCGACGTATGCGCTGACGACCTTGCCCGCGCTGCTGTCCGGGGTGCTCCTGTCCGGCCTGGCGGACCGGTTCCCCCGGCGTACGGTCATGATCAGCTGCGACCTCGTGCGGATGGTGCTGGTCGGGCTGATGGCTCTGCCCGGGATGCCCCTGCCGCTGCTCGCGGGGCTGCTGGTGCTGGCGCAGCTGGCCGAGGCGCCCTTCGGCGCCGCCCAGGGCGCGCTGCTGCCCACCGTGCTCGGCGCCGAGCGGTACGAACGCGGCCAGCGGGTCATGCAGATCACCCACCAGACCGGACAGCTGGTCGGCTTCGCCGGCGGAGGTCTGCTGGCCGCGTGGCTGGGCAGCAACCTCTCGCTGGGCGTGAACGCGTTGACCTTCCTCCTCTCGGCGATGCTGGTCAGGTTCGGCGTGAAGGCCCGTCCCGCGGCGAGTGCGGATGCCCGCAGGAAGCGGCTCGGCGCACAGGTCGGGGGCGCGGCGGGGCTGATCTGGGCGGACCGCAGGCTCCGGTCGCTGATCGCGCTGGGGTGGCTCGCGGGGTTCGTCGTCCTGCCGGAGGGGCTGGCCGCCCCGTTCGCGGAGGAGGCCGGCGGCGGCGCGTACTCGGTGGGACTCCTGCTCGCCTCGCATCCGGCGGGAATGGTGCTGGGGGCGGCCCTGCTGGGGCGGGTCGGCGACGAGTCGCGGCGTCGGCTGCTCGGGCCGCTGGCGATCGGTGCGAATCTGCCGCTGGTCGCCTACTGGCTCGATCCCGGCGTCGGCGCGGCCATGTTCCTGCTGATGGTGGCCGGGGTGTGCTCCGCCTACCAGATCACCGCCGGGGCCACCTTCGTCCTCCTGACACCGGTCGACCAGCGCGGCCAGGCGCTGGGGCTGGCCAGGTCGGGGGTGACCGCCATGCAGGGGGTCGGCGTCGCCCTCGGGGGTGTCGCGACGGAGCTGACCGGCTCGTCGGCGAACACCATCGGCGCGGCCGGACTCCTCGGGGTGCTCTGCGCGGTCCTTGCCGCCGCCGCCTGGTCACGGGCGCGGGCGAGCGATGCGCAGATGATTCCCCGAAAGGCATGGAAGGCATAGGCAGACCCTGGACCCCCCTGGCGGCGAAACGCGGCTAGGGTCGTCGGCAGGAAACCGCGAGCGATCCACAGGAGTACCCAGCGATGTCTATCGATCCGTCCTCGATTCCTAATTTCGGGGGCCAGCCCGAACCGCAGGCCGCAGGACCGGAGGGCCCCGTCGTCCCCGACCAGGACCTCGTCAAGCAGCTCCTGGACCAGATGGAGCTGAAGTACGTCGTCGACGACGAGGGCGACCTCGCGGCGCCGTGGGAGGACTTCCGCACGTACTTCATGTTCCGCGGCGAGGACGAGCAGCAGGTCTTCTCGGTCCGTACGTTCTACGACTTCCCGCACGCCGCGGACCAGCGCCCGGTCCTGCTCGACGCGATCGACGACTGGAACCGCCGCACCCTGTGGCCCAAGGTCTACACGCACACCCACGAGCCCGAGGAGGGCGCCGAGGACACCGAGGTCTCGGTCCGCCTGATCGGCGAGGCGCAGATGCTCATCGGTACGGGCGTCAGCCTGGAGCACTTCGTCTCGTCGACGGTCAGCTGGGTGCGCGCCTCGATCGAGTTCGACAAGTGGCTCAAGGACCGGCTCGGTCTGGCGCCGGCCGAGGAGAAGGCGGACGGCACGGAGCAGGCCGCTCCCGACGCCTGAGCCCGAACCGGCCCACGAGAGCCCGGCCCGGACGGCGGTCCCCGCGACCACCGCCCGGCCGGGCTCCTCGCGTTCCCGGATCTCTTCCCGGTGCTCGGAAACCCGCTCCCGACCAGGGGATTCCAGGTCTCTGCAAGGTCGGTACACGGTCCGCCCCGCAGGGTGGGACCCGTGATCGGCGCGGGGGCGGAACCCTTCGGCACCCCGCACCCGGTCACGGTCGGCCGGCGGTACCGGGGGAAACCGAAGGCTGTACGGGGGAACCCGCCGACCGGCCCTCCACAGCCCTGGGACGAGGGAAACACATGTGCATCGCACGGACGCGGACGAAAACGGCTGCGACACCGGCGCGACGTACACCTACAAGTACGGCGACAACATGCTGGAAGGCGCGTGCGTCAGCCGCCACGACTGGCGGGGCTACCGCGACACCAAGTGCGACCCCTTGTGATCCGGTCCCGCCGGGCCGCCGTGCGCGGCCGGTGACGAGGAGGCCCGCCCCGCGGTGAATCCCGGGGGCGGGCCTCGTACGTCGTGGGGCCGCTACAGCTGCTTGAGGCGGTCCACCGCCTCTTCCAGCACACCCTTCCGCTTGCAGAAGGCGAACCGCACGAACGGCGCGCCCTGCTCCCGGTGGTCGTAGAAGACCGCGTTCGGGATGGCGACGACCCCGCAGCGCTCGGGCAGCGCCCGGCAGAAGGCGAAGCCGTCGCTCTCGCCGAGCGGGCGGATGTCGGTGGTGACGAAGTACGTCCCGGCCGGGCGGTACACCTCGAAGCCCGCCTCGGTGAGCCCGTCGCTCAGCAGGTCCCGCCCGGCGCGCAACTCGGCGCGCAGCGCGTCGTAGTAGCTGTCGGGCAGGCGCAGGGCCTCGGCGACCGCGTACTGGAACGGGCCGGCCGACACGTACGTCAGGAACTGCTTCGCCGAACGGACCGCACTCACCAGCTCGGGGCTCGCGGTGATCCAGCCGACCTTCCAGCCGGTGAACGAATAGGTCTTGCCGGCCGAGCCGATGGTGACGGTGCGCTCGCGCATGCCGGGGAACGAGGCGAGCGGGAGGTGTTCGCCCTCGAAGACCAGGTGTTCGTAGACCTCGTCGGTGACGACGAGGAGGTCGCGCTCGATGGCGAGTGCGGCGATCGTGCCGAGTTCCTCGCGGGTGAGGACGGTGCCGGTGGGGTTGTGCGGGGTGTTGAGCAGGATCAGCCGGGTGCGGGGGGTGACGGCGGCGCGCAGCTCGTCGAGGTCGAGCCGGTAGGTGCGGGTGGACGGCTCGGGGCGCAGGGTCACGGGGACGCGGACGGCGCCCGCCATGGCGATGCAGGCGGCGTACGAGTCGTAGTACGGCTCCAGGGCGATGACCTCGTCCCCGGGTTCCAGCAGGGCCAGCAGGGAGGCGGCGATGGCCTCGGTGGCACCGGCGGTGACCAGGACCTCGGTGTCCGGGTCGTGGACCAGGCCGTAGCGCCGCTGCTGGTGGTCGGCGATCGCGGTGCGCAGCTCGGGGACGCCGGGGCCGGGCGGGTACTGGTTGCCGCGCCCGTCGCGCAGGGCCCGGACCGCGGCCTCCCGGACCTCCTCCGGGCCGTCGGTGTCGGGGAAGCCCTGGCCGAGGTTGATGGAACCGGTCCGTACGGCGAGCGCCGACATCTCCGCGAAGATCGTCGTACCGAACTCCGCGAGGCGGCGGTTGAGCAGCGGTCGTCCCTGTGTCATGGCGGCCATCCTGCGCGCAAGCTCTGGAGTTGCTCAAGTCTGCTTTGGCCGTTCGGGGGCGGGGGAATCCCCCGGTCACGCAGGAAGCGAAGAACGCGCGCGAGCGTGCGGAAGCGGGGGGACCTCGCTTCGGGGGAAGAAAGGCGTGAGGTCGGTGAAGGAATTCGTCGAAATAGTCATCGTGATCGCTCTGGTCGGGACGGTCGTCTCGATCGTGGTGAAGGGGAGGAAGAAGCCGAGGGCGGCGGTCCGGCCGGGTGCGCGGGGGCGCGACGGGCGGCGCCGTTCGGGCGGGGACAGCTGGTGGGCCGGCGGCAACAACGGGAGTTCGTCCTGCGGGAGCGGAGGTGGCTCCTCGTGCGGCGGCGGTTCCTCCTGCGGCGGCGGCTCGTCCTGCGG
>NZ_RDBO01000040.1:0-2595 GCF_008120935.1 Streptomyces sp. sk2.1 | reverse complement strand
GACCCGACGAGCCCGCTCTGGGACGTACCGGACCTGATCGTGTCGCCGCACATGAGCGGCGACACGGCGGGCTGGCGGGACCGGCTGGGCGAGCAGTTGACGGCAGGAAGTTGACGAAGGGGGCCGGACCGCGGAGCCGGACGGTCCGGCTCCGCGCGGTCGGCACGTGGCGGGTGTTCGACGTGTGACAGGTGTCCGGTGGGTGAACTCCCGCCGGACACCTTTTTGTTGGGCATTTCGCGGGTCATCGGTGAATACGTATTCGAAGGGACCCCGAGGGGAGGGAAACCACGGCAAGTTGGGTAAAAACGCTGTGCATGCGGCTTATCCATGATTCCCTCGTTTGAGAGAACATCCAGCCCTCGGACCCCAGTTGGACCTGATCGGGCGCTATAAACCCCGCGTGCATCGCGTCGAGGCGTCCCCTGTCCATGTGTCCATGCCTGCTTTGCGGAGCCGACCCATGCTCACGACCCTCCAGACGGCTTACTCCGACACCCGTGCTGCCGACCTGGCCTGGGCGCTGGGGCGCGAACCGCTCCCCGCCCTGGCGGTGCTCGACCTCGAACTCGCGGGCGCCAGGATGCAGATGCGCCTGCTCGGCGCCTCCCACCAGGTGCTCCTCGAGGAGAAGAGCGGCACCTGTTCCGAAACCGTGGCGTGCATCCCCGGCAGCAGGACCCCGCTGCCGCTCGGCGTGTCCAAGCGCCTCGGTGAGTGGGAGTACGAATTCGCGGCGCGCGTCGAGACGCTCTCGGAGGGCTCGTTCGCCGGGCGCGCGCAGGAGCTCCTCGCGCTGGTGGCCGACCATCCCCACGGCCTCGCCGGTACGTTCCCCGGCAGCCCGCACGCCTTCACCGCCATGCTCGCCCAGCGGACGGAGGGCCAGGTGCGGTGGCGCACCTGGCACGCGTACCCCCAGGAGGGGCAGCTGGTGGTGACGCGCACCAGGATGGGGGCGCGGAAGCCTGCCGAGGCGCTCTGAGACGCCCCAACTCCCTTACTCCTACGCCACTTACACCCTTGTGGGTGACAGGATGCCACGCTTTCGTCACGTAGCGTTCGCATCATGATCGACCAGCAGGTTTCGCTGCGAGGGGGCGCGGCACGTCTTCCCGTGCGACCGAGAACCGGTCGGTTTCTCGTGCTGGCCGCCGTCTTCGTCTGCGCGGCCTGCGGTCTGGTGTACGAACTCGAACTGGTGGCGCTCGCCTCCTACTTGATCGGTGATTCCGTCACCCAGGCGTCCATCGTGCTCTCCGTGATGGTGTTCGCGATGGGGGTCGGCTCGCTCCTCGCGAAACGTTTGCGCAGTCATGCCGCGGTGGGGTTCGGGCTGATCGAGACGGCGCTCGCGCTCATCGGCGGTTCCTCGGCGCTCGTGCTGTACGCCACGTTCGCCTGGATCGGGGAGTCGCGGCTCGCCCTGGTCGGCTTCTCGTTCACGATCGGGGTCCTGATCGGTGCGGAGATCCCCCTGCTGATGACGCTGATCCAGCGCGTCGACCGGCAGGACGCGGGCGGCACCGTGGCGGACCTGTTCGCCGCCGACTACGTGGGCGCGCTGGTCGGCGGGCTCGCCTTCCCCTTCCTGCTGCTGCCGATGCTGGGCCAGCTGACCGGGGCGCTGCTCACCGGCGCGATCAACGCGGCGGCGGGCGGGGCACTGGTGCTGTGGGTGTTCCGGCGGGACCTCACCCCGGGCTCCCGGCTGCTGCTGATCGTGGCCAACGCGGCGGTGATCGCCGTCCTGGCCCTCACCACCGTGCTGGTCGACGATTTCGAGCGGGCGGCGCGGCGCGCGGTGTACGGGGACGGGGTGCGGGTCGCGGTGCAGACCGAGGTGCAGGAGGTGGTGCTGACGGGATCGGGCCGCGGTTCCCTGCACCTGTACCTGGACGGGCGGTTGCGGGTCAGCGCGCGCGACGAGCACCGCTACCACGAGGCGCTGGTCCACCCGGCGATGAACGGGCCGCACGCCCGGGTCCTGATCCTGGGCGGGGGCGACGGCCTCGCCGCCCGGGAGGTGCTGCGCTACCCGGACGTGCGCGGGGCCACCCTGGTCGAGCTCGACTCCGGCGTCACCCGGTTGGCCCGGACCGACCCGGCGCTCTCGGAGCTGAACGGCCACGCGTACCGCGATCCGCGGCTCACGGTCGTCACCGCCGACGCCTTCACCTGGTTGCGGGCGGCGCGCGGCAGCTACGACGTGGTGGTCGCGGATCTGCCCGATCCCGGGATCTCCGCCAGCACGAAGCTGTACTCGGCGGAGTTCTACGGCCTGGTCGAGGGGGTCCTCGCGCCCGGCGGCCGGGTGGTGGTGCACGGCGGACCGGCGGTGTCCCGGCCGCGCACGTACTGGACGGTGGAGGCGTCGATGCGGGAGGCGGGCCTGCACACCCGCCCGTACCTGATCGGCGGTCGGCTCTCCGATTTCGCGGCCGGGACACCGCCGGTCCGCCGTGCACCACCACCCGGCCGCCGGGCGCGAGGACCCCCTCGACCAGGCCGTAGAACTCCGCCGAGTACAGCTTCGTGCTGGCGGAGATCCCGGGATCGGGCAGATCCGCGACCACCACGTCGTAGCTGCCGCGC
>NZ_RDBO01000004.1 GCF_008120935.1 Streptomyces sp. sk2.1 | reverse complement strand
TCGTTGTCGAAGTGGCCGATGTTCCCCACGATGGCCTGGTGCTTCATCCTGGCCATGTCGGCGGCCATGATGATGTCCTTGTTGCCCGTCGTGGTSACGAAGATGTCGGCCTGGCCGACCACGTCGTCCAGGGTGGCGACCTGGTAACCGTCCATCGCCGCCTGCAGCGCGCAGATCGGGTCGATCTCCGTCACGATCACCCGGGCACCCTGACCGCGCAGCGACTCCGCGCAGCCCTTGCCCACGTCCCCGTAGCCGCAGACGACCGCCGTCTTGCCGCCGATCAGGACGTCGGTGGCGCGGTTGATGCCGTCGATCAGCGAGTGACGGCAGCCGTACTTGTTGTCGAACTTGGACTTGGTGACCGCGTCGTTGACGTTGATCGCCGGGAACAGGAGCGTGCCGTCGCGGTGCATCTCGTACAGCCGGTGCACACCGGTCGTGGTCTCCTCGGTGACACCACGGATCTCCGACGCCAGCTGCGTCCAGTCGAGGGTGGAGCGGCCCAGGAGTTCCAGCACGACACTGAGTTCGTCGTTGTCCGCGGTCGACGGGTCCGGGACAGTACCGGCCTTCTCGAACTCGACGCCCTTGTGGACCAGGAGGGTGGCGTCACCACCGTCGTCGAGGATCATGTTCGGGCCCGTGTGACCCGGCCATGTGAGGGCCTGCTCGGTGCACCACCAGTACTCCTCCAGTGTCTCGCCCTTCCAGGCGAAGACCGGGATGCCGGCGGTGGCGATGGCCGCGGCGGCGTGGTCCTGGGTGGAGAAGATGTTGCAGGACACCCAGCGGACCTCGGCGCCGAGCGCGACCAGGGTCTCGATCAGCACGGCCGTCTGCACGGTCATGTGCAGCGAACCGGTGATACGGGCACCGGCCAGCGGCTGCGCGGCGGCGTACTCCTTGCGGATCGACATCAGACCGGGCATCTCGTGCTCGGCCAGGGTGATCTCCTTGCGGCCGAACTCGGCCAGGGAGAGGTCCGCGACCTTGAAGTCCGTGAAGTCAGCGGGCGGCTGCGAGGGCATGTGCGCTCCTTGTGCTCTGGATGCTCTGAGTGCTCCGGGTGTTCCGGGCAGTACGGGTGTCGCGGGTGCTCTGAATGTTCCGGTGGATCTCCAGCGTCGCGGTGGACCGGTTGAGCGTGATGTAGTGCAGTCCAGGAGCACCTTCGGCGAGCAGGCGGTCCGCCATGCCGGTGGCGTACTCGACACCGATGCGGTGGCCGTCGGCCGGGTTGTCGCGGGCGGCGTCCAGGCGCCGGGCGAGGTCGTCGGGGAAGGTGGCGTTGCTGAGTTCGGCGAAGCGGCCGATCTGCCGTACGTCGGTCGCCGGCATGATCTCGGGAATGATCGGTGTGTCGCAGCCCGCGGCGGCGACCCGGTCCCGCAGACGCAGGTAGTCCTCGACCCGGAAGAACATCTGGGTGATGGCGTAGTCGGCGCCCGCGCGGCACTTGGCGACGAAGTGCCGGATGTCGTCCGCCCAGTCCGCCGAGCGCGGATGCCGTTCGGGGAAGGCGGCCACACCCACACTGAAGTCGCCCGACCGGCGTACCAGCGAGACGAGTTCATGGGCGTGGGTGAAGCCCTCCGGGTGCGGGACCCAGGGGGCGGAGGGGTCGCCCGGTGGGTCGCCGCGCAGGGCGAGCACGTCGCGCACGCCCGCGTCCGCGTACTGGCCGATGATGTGGCGCAGTTCGGCGGTGGAGTGGCCGACCGCCGTCAGGTGCGCGACCGGCCGGAGTGTGGTTTCGGCGGCGATGCGCTTGGTGACCTCGACGGTGCGGTCCCGGGACGTGCCGCCCGCACCGTAGGTGACCGAGACGAACGTCGGGGACAGGGCCTCGATCCGGCGGATCGCCTCCCACAGCGTGCGGGTGCCGGCCGCCGTCCTCGGCGGGAAGAACTCGAAGGAGAACGAGGGCGTACCGCTCGCCAGGAGTTCGGGCAGTGTGGTCATGGCCGACGGCCTCCCGCGTTGAAGTATCCGGCCTCGGGGTGGTGGATGACGATCGCGTCGGTGGACTGCTCGGGGTGCAGCTGGAACTCCTCGGAGAGGTGCACCCCGATCCGCTCGGGCCGGAGCAGTTCGGCGATCTTCGCCCGGTCCTCCAGATCGGGGCAGGCGCCGTAGCCCAGGGAGAAGCGCGCGCCGCGGTACTTCAGCGCGAACATGTCCTCGACGTCGTCGGGGTCCTCGCCGCCGAAGCCGAGTTCGGCGCGGACGCGGGCGTGCCAGTACTCGGCGAGGGCTTCGGCGAGCTGGACGGACAGTCCGTGGAGTTCGAGGTAGTACCGACGCACCGCCYCCGACACCGGGGGGAGCGGTGTCGGAGGCGGTGCGTCGGTACGACGCGGTCGGCGCGGGGGAGCCTCAGGACTCCACGACCCGCACCGAGAACCGGCTGCCGGGGGCCACCTGCCACTTGGCGAGGAAGCTGTCCTGGTTCCGGCCGAAGGCCAGCGTGCCCCGGCTGTTGACGTAGGCCAGCGGCTCGCCGACGGCGACCTCGCCGAAGGTCGGGTGGAACGGCAGGTCGACCTGCGCGTCGTCGAGCTCGACGCGCAGGGTGCGGCCGACGAGCTCGTCCACGGGCGCGATCAGGCTCACGTTGACGTTGGTCCAGACGTTGCCGAACGCCTTGTCGATGCGGGTGATCTCGCCCTCGGCGCCGCCGCCGCCGGGCAGTGCGGCGGCCTTCCCGTGGGGCAGGAGCACGATGTCGTCCAGCGGCAGCGCCGGGCCCACCGACTCCGGCGCGGTGCCCGCGGCCAGGTGGGCCGCCGCCGCGGCGACCACGTCCTTGCCGTACCAGGTGGGGGTCACCGGCTGCTTCATGACGTACGGGGACGTCACCTCCCAGGCCTCGACGGCGGGGATGTCGGCCAGGGCGTGGGTGAGCAGCCCGTTGTTGGGGGCGACGAGCAGCTGCCCCTTCTGGTTGCGCACCACGATGGTGCGCGTGCTCGTGCCGGTCTCGGGATAGACGTATGCCGTGATGATCGTCCAGGCCGGGTACGAGTCCGGCACGTCGGCGAGGTAGAGGGAGCCCTCGCGGACGTCGAACGGCGTGACCTGGTGCGTGATGTCGGTGATCGTCGCCTCGGGGGCGACGGAGTGGATCAGGCCCTTGCAGAGCGAGTGGGCCTCGTCGTGCGAGCCGATGTCGGAGAGGAATGCGATGAGCGGCCTGGGCATGACATGTCCTCCGGATGATGGGGCGGGTCCGCGGCGCGGACCCATTCCGTTTGCTGATGACGAGTATTCGTGAACGGGCGGAGCGTCTCGTCGGCTGCAGGCCGACCGGCTCGGCCTTGCCGATCGCGTACGCGACCTGGACCTCGCAACGGGCGGCCAGGCCGGCCGCGACGACGTTCTTGGCGACCCAGCGCATCGCGTACGCGGCCGAGCGGTCCACCTTCGACGGGTCCTTGCCGGAGAAGGCGCCGCCGCCGTGCCGGGCCATGCCGCCGTAGGTGTCGATGATGATCTTCCGGCCGGTCAGACCGGCGTCGCCCATCGGGCCGCCGATCTCGAAACGCCCGGTCGGGTTGACCAGCAGCCGGTAGCCCTCGGTCTCCAGCTTGATGCCGCTGTCGGCGAGTTCGGCCAGCACGTGCTCCACGACGAACTCGCGGACGTCGGGTGCGAGCAGCGAGTCGAGGTCGATGTCGCCGGCGTGCTGCGTGGAGACCACGACGGTGTCCAGGCGCGCGGGCCTGTCGCCGTCGTACTCGATGGTGACCTGCGTCTTGCCGTCCGGGGCCAGGTAGGGCATCGTCCCGTCCCCGCGGACCCGGGACAGGCGGTACGACAGGCGGTGCGCGAGCTGGATGGGAAGCGGCATCAGTTCGGGCGTCTCCTCGCACGCGTACCCGAACATCAGGCCCTGGTCGCCCGCGCCGCCGGTGTCGACGCCCCGGGCGATGTCGGGCGACTGCGCGCCGATGGACACCGAGACGCCGCAGGAGGCGCCGTCGAAGCCCTTCTCGGAGGAGTCGTAGCCGATTTCGAGGATGCGGTCGCGCACGAGCCGGGCGATCGGCACGTGCGCCGTGGTGGTCACCTCGCCGGCGAGGTGCACCAGGCCGGTGGTGACCATCGTCTCGACGGCGACCCGGGACGCGGGGTCCTCGCGCAGCAGCGCGTCGAGAACGGTGTCGCTGATCTGGTCGGCGATCTTGTCGGGGTGGCCCTCGGTCACGGACTCCGAGGTGAAGAGGCGACGGGTCATCGGGTTCTCCTGCCGGGGGAGTCGGACAGTGCGGACAGGACGGCGCGGGTCGCCGCCTCGGTGTCGTCGGTCCCGCCGAGGTCGCGCGTGCGCAGCCCGGCTTCGACCGCGCGCTCGACGGCCTCCTCGACGGCGTTGGCCTCCTGCTCCAGGCCGAGCCCGTGGCGCAGCAGCAGCGCGGCGGAGAGGATCATGCCGAGCGGGCTGGCGATCCCCCTGCCCGCGATGTCCGGGGCGGAACCGTGCACCGGCTCGAACAGGGAACCCCGGGCGGGTCGGCCCGGCCGCGGCAGGGCCGGCAGCGAGGCGCTGGCCAGCAGGCCGAGCGAGCCGGCGAGCGCCGCCGCCTCGTCGCTGAGGATGTCGCCGAACATGTTCTCCGTCAGCAGCACGTCGAACCGGGCGGGCTCGGTCACCAGGCGCATCGCGGCCGTGTCCACCAGGACGTGCTCCACCTCCACGCCGGGGTGGTCCCGCTCGGCGACCCGGGTCACCACCTCGCGCCAGAGGCGGGACGTCTCCAGGGCGTTGGCCTTGTCCACCGAGGCCAGCCGGGGCGGCCGGGCACGGGCACGGGACCGGCGCAGCGCCAGTTCGAACGCGACCCGGGCCACGCGCTCGATCTCCGCCGCGGTGTACTGGCAGGTGTCATGGGCGCGTTGGCCGTCCCCGGACCCCTCCCTGCCGCGGTCGCCGAAGTAGAGCCCGCCGGTCAGTTCCCGGACGACCAGCAGGTCCACGCCCTCGACGTACTCGCTCCGCAGCGGGCTCGCCGCGTGCAGCGCCCGCAGCGGGCGGACGGGGCGGAGGTTCGCGAACAGGCCCAGTCCGGCCCGCAGTTCGAGCAGTCCCTGTTCGGCGCGCGGCGTCGCGGGGTCGGTGGGCTGCACGCCGGTGCCGACCGCGCCCAGCAGCACGGCGTCGGACCGGCGGCACCCGTCGAGGGTGTGTTCCGGCAGCGGCAGACCGTACGCGTTCAGCGCGACGGCGCCGATCGCGTACTCGTGGAACTCGAAGTCGCCGACCTCGGCGAGGACCCGTTTGGCCGCCGGCATGATCTCCGGGCCGATTCCGTCGCCCGGCAGCACCGCGATCCGGTACGTCATGTCCCGGCCCCGATCACCGGGGGGAGGTCCGCCGGGGCGGCCAGGGAGCCCAGCACCGCGGTGGCCGCGGCGACGGCGGGCGACACCAGGTGGGTGCGCGCGCCGTCGCCCTGGCGGCCCTCGAAGTTGCGGTTGGACGTCGAGGCGCTGCGGCCGCCCGGGGCCAGCCGGTCCGGGTTGACGCCGATGCACATGGAGCAGCCCGCCGAGCGCCACTCGGCCCCGGCCGCGACGAAGACGGCGTCGAGCCCCTCCCGCCGCGCCTGCTCCCGTACCGCGGTCGAGCCCGGCACCACGAGCATGCGCACCCCCGGCACGACCCGGCGGCCGCGCAGCACGGACGCGGCGGCCCGCAGGTCCTCGATCCGGCCGTTGGTGCAGGAGCCCACGAAGACGGTGTCGACGGCGACCTCCCGCAGCGGCGTGCCCGCGTCGAGCCCCATGTAGGCGAGCGCGGACGCGGCGGCGGCGTGCGACGCCGGGTCCGGGAAGGACTCCGGGTCGGGCACGGACGAGGACAGGGGGGCCGCCTGGCCCGGGTTGGTGCCCCAGGTGACGTACGGGGCGAGCGAGGATCCGTCGATGACGACCTCGGTGTCGAACTCGGCGCCGTCGTCGCTGCGCAGCCCGGACCACTCGGCGACCGCCGCGTCCCAGTCGGCGCCGTCGGGCGCGAAGCGCCGTCCGCGCAGGTAGTCGAAGGTGGTGCGGTCGGGCGCGACGAGGCCCGCCCGCGCACCGGCCTCGATGGACATGTTGCACAGCGTCATCCGGGCCTCCATGGACAGGGCCCGCACCGCCTCGCCCCGGTACTCGA
This sequence comes from Streptomyces sp. sk2.1, assembly GCF_008120935.1. GTDB lineage: Bacteria > Actinomycetota > Actinomycetes > Streptomycetales > Streptomycetaceae > Streptomyces. The sequence continues at coordinate 10,234 of NZ_RDBO01000004.1, read as the reverse complement.
TGACATGGCCCTGGCCGCCGCCCGTGCCGATCCGCGCGATGACGGCGAGGATCAGGTCCTTCGCGGTGACGTCCGGCGGCAGGGTGCCGTTCACGGTGACCGCCATGGTGCGCGGCCGGGCGACCGGCAGGGTCTGGGTCGTCAGGACGTGCTCGACCTCGCTGGTGCCGATGCCGAAGGCGAGCGCCCCGAACGCGCCGTGCGTGCTGGTGTGGCTGTCCCCGCAGACGATGGTCATCCCCGGCTGGGTCAGGCCGAGTTCGGGTCCGATGACATGGACGATGCCCTGCTCGGCGTCGCCGAGCCTGAACAGCGGAACTCCGAACTCGGCGCAGTTGACGCGCAGTTGCTCCACCTGGGTGCGGGCGATCGGTTCGGTGATGGAGAGCAGCCCGGATTCCGTGGCGTCGGTCGGTACGTTGTGGTCCTCGGTCGCGAGGGTCAGGTCGGGGCGGCGCGGGCGCCGTCCCGCCGCCCGCAGCCCGTCGAAGGCCTGCGGGCTGGTCATCTCGTGCATCAGGTGCAGATCGATGAAGAGGAGGTCGGGGCCGCCGTCCGTGGTGTCCACGACGTGGCGGCGCCAGAGCTTCTCCGCGAGTGTCAGTGCCAAGACGCCCTCCCCCCTCAGCGCTTGCTCAGCAGGAGGCCGCGCCAGCTGGCGTCCGCGGTCCAGCCGCCGTCCACGCTCAGCGCGGCCCCGTTGACGTAGCCGCTGCGGCGCTCGTCGGCGAGGAACACGACCGCCTGGGCGACGTCCTCGGGTTCGGCGAACCTCCCCAGGGGCGAGCGCTCGGTGATGTCCTCGGCCGTGTAGAAGCCCCGGGCCTGGTTGGTCGCGTTCATGTCGGTGTTGACGTAGCCGGGACACACGGCGTTGACCCGTACGCCCCGGGCGCCCCACTCCACCGCCAGGCTGCGGGTCAGGCCGATGACGCCGTGCTTGCTGACGGCGTACGACGCGCGGTCGGGGGCGCCCTGCAGCCCCAGCAGGGAGGAGATGTTGACGATGCCGCCGCGGCGCCGCGCCAGCATCCGGCGGCCGAACTCGCGGCTGCACAGGAACGTTCCGGTGAGGTTGACCCCGAGGACCCGGTTCCAGTCCTCGCCCGTCAGCTCCTCCGTCGGCGTGATCAGATTGACCCCGGCGTTGTTCACCAGGACGTCCACCCGCCCGAAGGATTCGTGCACCCGCTCCGCCAGGCCCACGACGTCCTGTTCCCGGGACACGTCGCCGACCAGGGAGACGACCCGCCGGCCGGCCGCCCCGACGGCCTTCTCCGTCTCGTCGGCCGGGGTCACGTCGATCAGGGCCAGGTCGTACCCCTCGGCCGCGAGCGTCTCCGCGATGTGGCGGCCTATGCCGCGCCGCGCTCCGGTGACCACGGCGACCGGCCCCCGTGCCACTCCTGTGCTCTGGGTTTCATCCATGCCGGGGACGGTATGGCCCGCGCCCCGCGCGCCACATGTGGAGACAGGGGACAACGGGGTCACGGACCGGACAGCCGCGCGGGGCGGACCGGCGCCGGCGGCTACCACTTTCGTCGCAGGGCGTGGGCCCCCCGTCGGATGCCCGTCCGCGTCGAACCGCCGTACTCCTGGGAGTACTGACGAGAACGCGGTTCGTGGCCACGGCTCACGCAACGAAGGGTTGTCGATGTCCTCTCGGGAAAGTCAGCAGGAAGACGGTTCCGTCCGGGCGGAACTCGGAGTCATCGGGGGAAGCGGGCTGTACGACCTGGACGGCCTGGAGGACGTGCGCGAGACACGGGTCGCCACCCCCTACGGGGAGCCGAGCAGCCCGGTGATCAGCGGCACCCTCGGCGGCCGGACCGTCGCCTTCGTGGCCCGGCACGGCCGGGGGCACCGGCTGCTGCCCGGCGAGGTGCCCTACCGGGCCAACATCTACGCGCTGAAGTCCCTGGGCGTGCGGAGGATTCTCAGCGTCAGCGCGGTCGGCAGCCTCCGCGAGGACCACGCCCCGGGGGACATCGTGGTCCCCGACCAGATCGTCGACCGGACCCGGGGGGTGCGGCCCGCCACCTTCCTGGGCGGCGGCCTGGTCGGGCACGTGCCGTTCGCCGACCCCTACTGCGCCTCGCTGCGCCGCCTCGCGGTCGCGGCCGTGCACGGCTCGTCGGCCGCGGTCGTGCACGAGAAGGGGACCTACTGCTGCGTGGAGGGGCCGCGGTTCTCCTCCCGCGCGGAGTCGAACCTCTTCCGGTCCTGGGGCATGGACATCATCGGGATGACCGCCCTGCCGGAGGCGTCCCTGGCCCGTGAGGCGCAGCTGTGCTACGCGGGTCTGGCCCTGGTGACGGACTACGACTGCTGGCGCGAGAACGGCGACGAGTCGGTCACCGCGGAGGCGGTGGGCGAGGTCATGCGGCGCAATTCGGCCACCGCCCAGGCCGCCGTGGCCGAGCTGGTCAAACGGCTGGCCGAGGCGGACGACTGCGCCTGCCGGACCGTGCTGGAGACGTCGGTGCTCACCGCGGGCGGTGTCGCCGCGCTCGCCGCCGACGCCGGGACGGCGTGGCTGGTGGCGGCGGACGATGAGTGAGCGCGCGGGCCGCGGCGGCGAGCCGGTGGCCGTCGCCGCGGCCCCCGGTCGCGCGCCGGCTGCCGGGGCGGGCCCCGGGCTCACCGGGGCGGGGCTGTTCACCCTGCTCATCGGGGCGTCGCTGCCGCTGCTCGACTACTACATCGTCAACGTGGCGCTCCCGTCGATGGAACGGGACCTGCGCACCACCGAGACCATGCTCGAACTGGTCGTGGCCGGGTACGGGGTGGCCCACGCGGTGCTGCTGGTGCTGTGCGGTCGCCTCGGCGACCGGTTCGGCCGCCGGCGGCTGTTCCTGTGGGGCATGGCGGCCTTCGGCCTGACCTCGCTGGTCTGCGGCCTGGCCACCGACGCGTGGACCCTGGTGATCGCCCGGGTGGCCCAGGGCGCGGCGGCGTCGCTGCTGCTGCCGCAGGTGCTGGCCACCATCCAGGCGACCACCGAGGGGGCGCGGCGCGGCCGGGCCATCGGTCTGTACGGCGCCACCACCGGGCTCTCCATGGTGGCCGGGCAGGTCCTCGGCGGCGTGCTGGTCGCCGCGGACATCGGCGGCACGGGGTGGCGGGCGGTCTTCCTGGTCAACGTGCCCGTGGTGCTCCTCGGCCTGGGGACGGCCCTGCGGACCGTGCCGGAGACCCGCTCGGACCGGCCGCACCCGGTGGACCTGCCGGGCACGCTGCTGCTCGCGCTCGCCCTGGGGTGCCTGCTGCTGCCGTTGACGGAGGGGCGGGCGGCGGGCTGGCCCTGGTGGGCCTGGACCCTGCTGGTGGTCACCGGGCCGGCCGCGGCGGCGTTCGTCGCGGTCGAGTACCGCGCCGACCGGGCCGGCCGGGTGCCCCTGCTGCCGCCGTCCCTGGTGGGCGTGCGCAGCATGCGGCGCGGGCTGGCGATGGTGCCCACGTTCTCCATCGGGTTCGGCGGGTTCATGTTCTGCGTCGCGGTCGCGCTCCAGACGGGGCTGGACTTCGGCCCGGTGACTGCGGGGATCGCGCTGGCGCCGATGGCGCTCGCCTTCTTCGCCGCCTCGCTCGTCGGCCCCTCCCTGGTCGCCCGGTTCGGGGGACGGGTCGCCGCGGGCGGTGCCGCGGTCCAGATCGTCGGACTCGTGCTGGTCGCCGTGGCGGTCCGGTCCGGCTGGCCCGGCCTCGGGGTGCTGGAGCTGGCGCCGGGGATGGCGATCGCCGGGTTCGGCCAGGGACTGGTGATGCCGGTGGTCTTCCGCGTGGTGCTGTCCGACGTGCCGAACGCCATGGCGGGCGTGGGGAGCGGCGTGATGATCACCGCTCAGCAGTCGATGCTCGCCCTGGGCGCGGCCACGCTCGGATCGCTGTTCCTGGGGCTCGTGCCCGGGGCGGGGATGCGTGACGCACTGCTGACGGCGCTGACCGTGCAGATCGTGATGGGCGTGGGGACGTTGCTCCTCGGACTGCGGCTGCCCCGGAGGCTGTCATGACCGGACACGACGGGACCGGACACGACGGGACCGGACACGACGGGACCGGACACGACGGGACCGGGCGCGGCGGTGCCGGGGGCAGCGGTATCGGACGCGGCGGGAGCGACGGCACCGGCCCCGTCTACGCCCTGAACCTCTTCGACCTGGCCGACCGGGAGGAGTATCTGGCGTACGCCAGGCGGTCGCCCGCGGCGGTCGCCCGGCACGGCGGCCGGGTCGTGGCGCTGGGGCGGCTGCGCGGCGTGGTGCGGGGGGACATCGCGCCCCGACAGGTGCTGATCCTCGTCGAGTGGGAGTCGGAGAGGGCCTTCCGGGGCTATCTGGACGACCCCGCCCTGGCGGATCTGCATCCGCACCGGGTCGGGGGAACGGCCGCGTACGTCTGGCATCTGTTCGACCGCCTGGAAGACCTCAGGCCACTACTGAAAAGTGTCGCTCCGTGAATGACGCCGCAGAGAACACCGCCGGGAACACCGGGAACATCGGAAACGCAGTGGGCGCCGCCGGGAACGCAGAGAACACCGCCGGGAGCGCGGCGGGCGCCGCCGGGCGCGCCGAGGCCCTCGCCCGGGAGGCGCGGGCCCTCCTGGGAGCGCTGTGCGCCGAGGACGACCTGGAACTCGTCGTCGACCAGGCCGCGTTCCGGGCGCTGGCGGGGCCGCTGGTGCGGGCCTTCGACGACCTCGCCGCCTCCTGCGAGCTCCTGGCCGGGGCCGAACCGCACAGCATCCACCGCGGTCCGCTCGACCGGTCCTCGGAGGCGCTGCGGTCCCTGGCCCGGAGCTGGGGGACGATCCGGCTCAACGCCGGTTGTCATGGCGTCGGTTAGGGACCGCGGCCGTGCCGCCCGGCAGGTCGGGCTCGGCCTGCAACATGATCGTGCTCAGTCTGACCCGCGTCGAGATCGAGAGCTTCCTGAAGACGTTGCGGAGATGGAAGCTCACCGTGTGCGGGGAGAGCCCGAGTCGCTGCGCGGCCCCCTGATTGGTCATGCCCCGTCCCACGAGCCGGGCGATTTCGAGCTCCCGGCGGGTGAGCCGGGCGACGAGGGCCGACGCGTCCGACGCGCTCGCCACGGCGTCGGTGCCCGCCCGTTCCGGGTCGGTCCGCCGCACGTCCGGCACGTCCGGCATGCCCTGCCCGTCCTGCCGACCCGGCCCGCCCGGTCCGCTCCGTCCGCCCGGTCCGTCCCGGAAGGAAGCCGGTGCCGGTGCCGCCGCCGGGTGGGCGGGCGGCAGCACCGTCGACAGCTCCAGCCGGTCCCCCGCCATCGCCGCACGCGCACTGTCCGCCGCCGTCCTCAGCACGGCCACGCCGGGATTGATCTCGACCAGGTGCTCGATCTCCCCCAGCAGCCGTCGGCCGAGCTCGACGTCACCCGCCCGCACGGCGACGGAGATCAGCCACGCCGGGCGGGCGGGGTCCTCGACGAAGAACCCCGAGCCGGTGCCCAGCAGGTCCCAGCGCGCCCGGATCTGCTCGGCCGCGGCGCGCGGTCCCGACCGGGCGTGGGCCAGGGCCACCTCCCCGCACTCGGCGCGCCCGACGGAGTCCGGCATGCCGTACAGCTCGGGTCTGGTGCGGGAGACCTCCAGGTACTCCGCGGTCTTCGCCCAGTCCGCACGGCCCAGGCTCACCATCGCCAGGACCGACAACGCCATCTTGACCCCGAAGGTCGAGGTGTACTGCCGACTGAGCCGGATGGTGAGCTGGGCGGCCCGCTCGGCCTCGTCCAGCCGCCCCTCCTGCCAGTGCCGCACCGCCTCCAGGGCCTCGGGCATCGGGCCGAACACGAAGAGGCCCGCGCTGCGGGCGATTTCCCGTGTCTCCTGGATGATCCGGTCCGCCTGATACGGGACGTGGATGTCGATGAGCCGTTTCGCGAGTAGGAAATTCGCGTAGAACTTCCAGATCGGAGCGGCGTCACGGGCCTGCTCGACCGCGACCTGATTCAGCCAGAGCCCCTGGATGAGGTCTCCCGTGTACCAGCACTTGTTCGCCTTCAGACAGAGTGTCATGACGTCCAGGGCCGTGGAACCGGTCTGGTACGACTTGCCGGCCTCGGCGATCAGGGATTCGGCGTCCTCCCCGGTCATCGCCACGATCAGGAGCCGGAGGGCGACGATGTCGAGGTATCCGCGGTCCGACGGATCCATGTCGCGCAGCATGGCGTCGATCGAACGCAGCGCGAGGCGACTGCGTCCGCGGATGAAACTGATCCGGGCCCCGTCGAGTTCCGCAGGAGGTTCGGATTCCGTTCCCGGCAGGTCCCGGGAATTGATGAGATAAAGTATGTCGCTCAGCGAGGAGATGTCGAAGGGTGGCGAATTCGAGAGTTTCTCGAAATTCCCCTCCCCCTTGCCAGTCATGCCCGTTTCCCCCTCATGCCGGTGCCCCTGTCACGTTAATTCCGACCTTCTTCCGGCACCAGATACTCACCCCCGGAAGCCATGGATTCAGGCCATTGGGCAAGGTGACCGAAAAGGGATGATATGGCGACTTTGCCGTCCGTGATTTCGAAAAGGAGGGGGAGGGGCGGAGGGATATAAGGCCCATCGCGGTCACCCGGCAAGATCAGCCTTGGCCGAAACATTGCACCGTATGCCCCTGGTCTCGGCCATACCGGGCGCCGGGTCCGGTGCCGGGCATCGGGCGGCGGAGCGCCAGGGAAGTTTTCTCCCGTCCGCCGCCACGATAACCGGCCGCCACGATATTCGGATACCGGTGGGCGGGCATGGTTCGCTCACCGGATGGGCCAAGTCGCCGCGCCGGGTGTGCGTTTCGGCCCGAACCGGACGATCGGGGCGCTCGTCAGACCCGTGTCGTGATCCGCGGGTCGCCCTGCGCCACTTCCCGGGCCACCCGGCGGGCCGCACCGGCGAAGGCCTCCACCGCGCCGGTGGCGTCGCCGGTGCGCCACACCAGGCCGTACCCGACCGGTTCCGCGTCGACGAAGGGGAGGTAGGCGACCCCCGGCCGTGCGTGGTACGTCGCCGTGTGCGCGGCGGTGAGCAGGGCGCCCTTCCCACCCGCGACCAGCATCAACGCCTCCTGCATGTTGGTCACGGCGGGGCCCCGGCCGATCGGCCGGCCCGCCGGGGTGCGTGCGGGGACGTGGTGTTCCAGCCAGTAGTCCGGCAGTTCGCCCTCGACCGTGAGCAGCGGTACGTCGGCGAGGTCCTCCATGGACACCGAGTCGCGCGCGGCGAGGGGGTGCGACGAGGCCACGGCGAGGACGCGCTCCTCGGTGATCAGCGGCGGGCCGCCGCCCAGGTCCTCCTCGCGGACCGGGAACTCCTGGAGCTGGACGTCGAATTCGCCGTTGCGCAGCTGCCCGTACGGATCGGACAGCGGCACCTCGCAGATCTCCACGGCGAGTTGGGGGTGGCTGACCCGCAGCGACTCCGTCACCTTCATCACGATCTCGCCGGTCAGCGGGTTGGAGAACCCGACGTGCAGCACGGTGTCGATGCCGCGCGCGGTGGCGGCGGCGCGGTCGAGGGCGGCCCGCATCGCGCGGTGGGCCGGTTCGAGGTCCGCGTGCAGCTGCCTGCCCAGCGAGGTGAGGGCGACGCGGCGGCTGGTGCGTACGAACAGCGGGGCCCCGACGCGCCGTTCGAGCCGCTGCACCAGCTGGCTCACCCGGGCGCGGGAGAGCCGCATCCGGTCGGCGGTGCGGCCGAAGTGCAGTTCCTCGGCGAGCAGCAGAAAGCACTCGACCTCGTCGTGCTCCATCGGATTCCCCCAGGTGGACCGGATCGGTAAGCCTGGCTGAACGAACGTTGAGATCTTCGCCGTTGTTCCGTTCCCGAGCCCGGCGGATGGTGGACGAGCCGCCCGACGAGGCCCCGAAGGCATGAAGGCCCGAAGGCCCGTCGGCGCAGCGGCGATTCCTTCCCCCTTCCTTCTTCCTCAGGTGAACCAGGAGTTGAACCGGCATGCGAACACAGAGGCAACCGGAGGCCGCCCCGCTGAGCGCCCGTGACTGGGGCGTGCTGCTCGTCCTGTGCGGCGCGATCTTCCTCGAAGGCATCGACGTGGCCATGCTCAACGTGGCCCTGCCCGCCATCCGCGCCGACCTCGGCCTGTCCACCGGCTCGTTGCAGTGGGTCATGAGCGCGTACGTCCTCGGCTACGGCGGCTTCATGCTGGTCGGCGGGCGGGCGGCCGACCTCTTCGGGCGGCGCCGGATGTTCGTCCTCTGGCTCTCGGTCTTCCTGGTCTTCTCCGGACTCGGCGGACTCGCCACGGAGGGCTGGATGCTGGTCACGGCCCGTTTCGTCACCGGTGTCGCGGCGGCCTTCATGACCCCGGCCGGCCTGTCCATCATCACCACCGGCTTCGAGGAGGGCCCGCGGCGCAACAAGGCGCTGCTCTTCTACTCCGGCACCGCGGCGGGCGGCTTCTCGATCGGCCTGGTCGTGGGCGGTCTGCTCGCCTCGGTCGACTGGCGCTGGGTGTTCTTCGCCCCGGTCGTGCTCTCGGCCCTGATCCTGATCGCCGCGCTCGCCCTCGTTCCCGGGGCGCCGCGGGCCGACCGCACCGGTCGGAGCCTCGACCTGGCCGGCGGCCTCGCCGTCACCGCGGCCATCATGCTCCTGGTCCTCGGCGTCGAGCGCGCCGGTCACGCCCCGCTCGTCCAGACCCTCGCCACCCTCGGCGCGGGCCTCGTCGCCCTCGCCGCGTTCATCGTGGTCGAACGCCGCTCGGCGGCCCCCCTGGTCCGTCCGGGCATCTTCCGCGACACCGCCCTGGTGCGCGCCAACGCCGTCGGACTGCTCTTCGCGGCGGGCTTCTTCGGCTTCCAGTTCCTCGTCGTCCTCTACCTCCAGGAACTGCGCGGCTGGTCCACCCTCCAGACCAGCTTCGCGATGATCGTCATCGGTATCGACGCGATCCTCTCGCCGGTCCTCGTGCCCAGGCTGGTCGACCGCTTCGGCAACGCCAGGCTGATCCTCGGCGGCCTGGTCCTCGCCTCCCTGTCGTACGGGCTCTTCCTGCCGGTCGGCGCCGACTGGACCTACCCGGTCATGCTCCCGAGCCTGCTCCTGCTGGGCCTCGCCTTCGCCCTGACCTACGGCCCGCTCACCATCGTCGCCACCGAAGGCGTCGACGAGGAGGAACAGGGCCTGGCCGGCGGGCTGCTCTACACCTCCTTCCAGTTCGGCGCGGCACTCGGCCTCTCGGCCGCCGCGGCCGTCAACGTCTCCGCCACCGGGTCGGATTCACCGGCCGCGCTCCTCGACGGCTACCGGGCCGCGCTCTGGGTGCCGCTGGTCGCGGCCCTGGCCGCGGCGCTGATCAGCGGCTTCGGAGTGCGCTCCCGCCGGGCCGGGGCCGACCGGCCGGTCGCCGGGAGCGAGCCGCCGGCCGACGACCGCGCGTCCGGACTCCCCGCCCCCGAACTGCCTTCCTCCCGCTGACACCTCACCCGCATCACGAAGGAGCATCCGTATGGCCGCCACCCGGGTCGACAGCTTCGCCGACCTCCAGGACACCTTCTTCACCTACGTGCGCGACATCAAGTACGCCACGATGATCACCGTCGACCGGAGGAACCGGCCCCGCGCCCGGGTCCTGCTCCCGGTCTGGGAGGTCGTCGACGGCCGGCCCGTCGGCTGGCTGGCGGCGTACCGGACGCCCGTGAAGACGGCGCACCTGGCCCACAGCCCGCACACGACGTACTCCTACTGGAACCCCCGCCAGAACACCGTCCACGTCGACGCCCTCTCCACCTGGGCCGGGACCGACGCCGACCGGCGCCACGCCTGGGAGCTCTGCACCCGGGGCGGCCCACCGGGCGTGGGCTACGACCCGATCCACTACTGGCGGGGCGGCCCGGACGATCCCGAGTACCACGTGATCCGCATCGATCCCCGGCGCATCCAGCTGGTCCGCGGCTCGGACCTGCGGAGCACGATCTGGCAGCCGGGCACGGACTGACCTCCCGCCGTGCCGCCCGCCCCGGCAAAGCCCGTCGAGGTCGCCGGGGCGGGCGCACGGTCCTAGGCTTTTCGTGGAGCCCTGTTCCCTCGTGACGGGAGTCGGCCCATGACGCGCTCGAACGTCCGACTGCGCAACGGGGTCGCTCGTCAGCGCCTTGAAGAAGTCCGGGTCCATGGAGTAGTTGAAGAGCCCGCGAACGTCCGACTGCGCAACGGGGTCGCTCGTCAGCGCCTTGAAGAAGTCCGGGTCCATGGAGTAGTTGAAGAGCCCGC
>NZ_RDBO01000039.1 GCF_008120935.1 Streptomyces sp. sk2.1 | reverse complement strand
CTCCCGCCTCGCCGACCCCGACACCCTCCACCACACCCCCATCGGCATCCTGCGCGACGTCGAACGACCGGTGTACGACACCCTCATGGCGGAACAGCTCGACACCGCCGTCGAACAGCAGGGCAAGGGCGACCTCGGCGCACTCCTGGCCGGCAACGACAACTGGACCGTCGCCGGCTGACCCGGCACCACCCACCGGACCGCCACCCACCGGACCGCCACCCACCGGACCGGCACCCGCACCACCCGCTCACCGCCGTCCCGCCGGACGGGCCACACCACGGCCCGTCCGGCGACGACGTACCGGGACCCGGCCCGGTCGGCGCGCACCATGGCGCCATGACCCCCGACCGCCCCGCGTACCGCATCAAACGACGTCTGCTCGGCAGGCCCCTCACCACGGAGCGCATCAGCGAGGAGAAGCTGAGCAACCGCACGGCGCTCGGGGTCCTCGCCTCCGACTGCATCAGTTCGTCCGCGTACGGCTCCGAGGAGATGCTCCGGGTCCTCGTGCCCGTCGTCGGAGCCGCCGCCTTCACCCTGCTGATGCCGGTGACCGGCGCGATCCTGCTGGTCCTGTTGCTCCTGACGCTCTGTTACAGCGACGTCGTCATGATCTACACCCGGGCGGGCGGCTCGTACGTCGTCGCGCGCGAGAACTTCGGGCCGAACGTCGCGCAGATCGCCGCCGTCGCCCTGCTCGTCGACTACATCGTCACCGTCGCCGTGCAGGTCTCGGCCGGCACCAACGCGCTGATCTCGCTCGCCCACCTGGTCGGGGAGGACTTCACCGGCCTGGACCATCTCCAGCTCCCGGTCTCCGTCGGCGTCATCGTGCTGCTCGCGTACGGGAACCTGCGCGGCATCCGCGAGGCGGGCCGGGCCTTCGCGCTGCCCGCCTACCTGTTCATGGCCGCCGTCGGGCTCGTCCTCGTCGTCGCCGTGCTGCGCGAGCTGACGGGCGGGCTGCCGCACGCCGATCCGCACGCGGCCGGGGCCGTGCCGTTCGGCACCCCGGGCGAGGGCTGGCTGTACGGCGCCTCGCTCTTCATCGTGCTGCGCTCGTTCGCCAACGGCGGCTCGTCCCTCACCGGGCTCGAAGCGATCTCCAACGGCATCTCCGCGTTCCGCGAACCGCAGGGCCGCAACGCCCGCCGCACCCTGATCGCGATGAGCTGTGTGCTCGGCGTCCTGGTCCTCGGCGTCTCCACGATGGCGCACTTCACCCATGCCGTCCCGTACGTCGACGGCACCCCGACCGTCATCGCGCAGGAGGCGCACCTCGCCTTCGGCGACGGGCCGGCGGGGACGGCCGGGCTGGTCTTCGTGCAGCTGGCGACCGCGCTGGTCCTCTACACCGGGGCCAACACCCCGTTCACCGGCTTCCCGTTCCTCGCCAGTTTCGTCGCCGAGGACCGGTTCCTGCCCCGGCAGCTGACCCGGCGCGGGCACCGGCTGGCGTTCTCCAACGGCATCGTCGCGCTGGCCGTCGTCTCGACGGCGCTGCTGCTGGTCACCGACGCCAGTGTGGACAGGCTGGTGGCGCTGTACGCGATCGGCGTGTTCACCGCCTTCACCATGGCCGGTGCCGGGCTCACCGCGTACCACCTGCGGCGCCGCGAGCCGTACCGCCGGACGAAGATCGCGGTCAACGGGCTCGCCGCGGTCATCTCGGCCGCGGTCGTGCTGATCTTCGCGGTGACCAAGTTCACCGAGGGGGCCTGGCTGGTCGTGGTGGTCTTCCCGCTCGGCGTGTGGGCGCTGACGCGGATCAACCGCGAGTACCGGCGCGAGGCCGCCGTGCTCCAGAGCCTCCAGGCGCCGGGGGCCGACCGGCCCCGGGACCGCCGCCATCTGGTCTTCGTCCTCGTCGAGACGCTCGACCTGGCGGCGCTCAAGGCGCTGCGGTACGCGCACGAGCTGCGCCCGGACGAGATCAGGGCCGTGCACTTCGCGATCGACGAGGCGCACGGCCGGCGGCTGGCCGCCCGCTGGGAGGCGACGGCCGCCACGTCCGTACCCCTGGAACTGGTGGCCTGTCCGGACCGGCGGCTGCGCCACGCGATGGAGGAGCTGGCCGTCCGCACCACGCAGGACGGGACGACGGGGCTGACGGTGCTGGTGCCGCGGCGGATGTACACGAACGTGCTCGGCAAGCTGCTGCACCGGGGCACGGGCGAGCAGATGGCCAAGACGCTGGCCCAGCTGCCGCACGTGGCGGTGACGATCCTGCCGTTCGACGTGTCGCGCGCGCTGCGCGCGCTGGAGGAGGGCCGCGCGCCCCAGCCGGACTGAGCCCGCGAGCCGTGCGGGGCTTGTACGAGCCGTGCAGGGCGCGCGGGCCGCGCGGGGCATGACGGGACCGCCCGGAGGGTCTACGGGGTGCGCGAGGCGTGTGCCCTCTGTTCGTCGTACGCCTCGCGCGCCGCCCGCACCGCGTCCAGGCGGCTCTCGGTCCAGCGCCCCAGCGCGACCACCTGCTCGGCGGCCTCCCGGCCCAGGCCGGTGAGCGAGTAGTCGACCCGGGGCGGGATCACCGGCTTCGCGTCCCGGTGCACGAAGCCGTCGCGCTCCAGCGTCTGGAGGGTCTGGGCCAGCATCTTCTCGCTGACGCCGCCCACCTCGCGGCGCAGTTCGCTGAAGCGGTACGAGCGCTCCAGCAGCGCGGCCAGGACCAGGACGCCCCAGCGGCTGGTGACGTGTTCGAGCACCAGCCGGGAGGGGCACATCTGCCCGCTCACCACCTTCACACCGGGCCACCGGCCCTGGCTGCTCACTTCCATGCCAGTACCTTACTTCAAAGTGGGTACTTTCGATTAGTTAGCGCATCTCCTACGGTGATCCCAGGAGCCCGAACAGGGACAAACACCCCCCAGGAGAAGAAACCCATGAGCATCGTCGTCACCGGAGCCACCGGAGCGCTCGGCCGTCTCGTCGTCGAGGAACTGCTGGCCACCGTGCCCGCGAGCGGGATCGCCGCCGTCGTGCGCGACGCGGAGAAGGCGGCCCCGCTCGCCGGACGCGGCGTCGAGCTCCGCGTCGCGGACTACGACCGGCCGGAGACCCTGAAGGACGCCTTCCGGGCCGGCGACCGGGTGCTGCTCATCTCCGGCAGCGAGGTCGGCCGCCGCGTGCCGCAGCACACCGCGGTCATCGAGGCGGCCAAGGAGGCGGGCGTCGCCCAGCTCGCGTACACCGGCATCCTGGGCGGCCCCGACGCCGACTTCCGGCTGGCCGACGAGCACCGGGCCACCGAGCGGCTGATCCTCGACTCCGGCCTGCCCCACACCTTCCTGCGCAACGGCTGGTACACCGAGAACTACACGGCCAACCTCGCCCCGGTCCTGGCGCACGGTGCCGTCGTCGCCAACGCGGGCGAGGGCCGGATCGCCTCCGCCACCCGCGCCGACTACGCCGCCGCGGCCGCCGCCGTACTGACCGGCGAGGGCCACATCGGCGCGGCCTACGAGCTGAGCGGCGACGTCGCCTGGTCGTTGGCGGAGTACGCGGCCGAGATCGCGCGGGCCACCGGCAAGGAGATCGCGTACCGGAACGTCCCCGCCGCCGAGCACCGGGAGATCCTGGTCGGCGCCGGTGTGCCCGAGTTCTTCGCGGAGATCCTCGTCGACGTCGACGAGGCGATCGGGCGCGGTCGGCTCGCCGGCACGAGCGGCGACCTGGCCCGGCTGATCGGCCGCCCCACGACCCCGCTCGCCGAGACCGTGGCCGAGGCCGTCGCCGCGGCATGACCGCGGCGGTCCGGGCGCGTCGCCGGACGCGGCGCGGGCGCGTCACCGCCCCCTCGTCGGCCGGAATCCCGGTCGCCGGGGCGCCTCCCGCGCGCCCCGGCGGCCGGTCGGCACCCCGGCGCACCACTCCCGCCGCGAAAGCACCCCTGCCGCACCACCGCCCCCACCCGCCCCGGCAGCCGGGCGTCATGACCGTAATGCGATACGGGTATGACTTGCGGCCCTCACGGCGCTACCGTCATGCAGTTGACGGAGCAACCGAATCGACAAGCCGGGAGGGCCCGTGAAGGGGAACAACGAACAGCGGGCCGGACTCCTGTCCGGCTTCGCGGCGTACGGCATGTGGGGGCTCGTCCCCCTCTTCTGGCCGCTGATGAAGCCCGCCGGGGCGGTCGAGATCCTCGCCCACCGCATGGTCTGGTCCCTCGGGTTCGTCGCGGTCGCGCTGCTGGTGCTGCGCCGCTGGGCCTGGATCGGCGAGCTGGTGCGCCAGCCCCGCAAGCTCGCGCTGATCGCGGTGGCCGCGACCGTGATCACGGTCAACTGGGGCCTGTACATCTGGTCCGTGAACCACGACCACGTCGTGGAGGCCTCGCTCGGCTACTTCATCAACCCGCTGGTCACCATCGCCCTGGGCGTGCTGGTCCTGGGCGAACGGCTGCGTCCCGCCCAGTGGGTGGCGGTGGGCATAGGCGCCGCGGCGGTGCTGGTGCTGGCGATCGGCTACGGGCGGCCGCCGTGGATCTCGCTGACGCTGGCGTTCTCCTTCGCGCTGTACGGGCTGGTGAAGAAGAAGGTCAACATGGGCGGCCTGGAGTCGCTGACCGCCGAAACCGCCGTGCTGTTCGTGCCCGCGCTCGGCTACCTGCTGTGGCTGGGGGCGCGGGGCGAGTCGTCGTTCGCCTCCGAGGGGCTCGGTCACGCGGCCCTGCTGGCCTCGACGGGCCTCGTCACGGCGGTCCCGCTCGTCCTGTTCGGGGCGGCGGCGATCCGGGTGCCGCTCTCCACGCTGGGCCTGCTGCAGTACCTGGCGCCCGTCTTCCAGTTCGGCCTGGGGGTCCTGTACTTCCACGAGGCGATGCCGCCGGAGCGGTGGGCCGGGTTCGCCCTGGTGTGGCTGGCCCTCGCCCTGCTGACCTGGGACGCGTTCCGAACGGCGCGGCGCACCAGGATGCGGGTGCGGGAGGCCCGCTCGGCGACGGACCGGCCGGAGCACCGGGAACGACGGCCGTCGCCGGCACCCGTCCCCCACGAGGCCGCGGACACACAAATTTAGTTACCCAGTTGCCTTTTTGACTCGGTTACGTTTTCCTGGAGGTCCACGGAAACACGACCGAGGAGTCCGCATGTCCGCAACAGCGCCCGTCACCTCCGTACTCGTCGTCGGTTCGGGCCCGACGGGCCTGACCCTCGCCTGCGACCTGGCACGGCGCGCGGTCCACGTACGGATCATCGACCGGTCCGGGGAGTTCCCGCGCAGCTCGCGGGCCAAGGGCCCCAACCCCCGCTCCCTGGAGGTCCTGGAGGACCTGGGCGTCGTCGACCGGGTGCTGGCGGAGGGCTCCGCGCCGCTGCCCATGCGCAAGTACCGCGACGGGCTGCCGGTCGCCGACGCCGACCCGTCCGCGGGAACGCGCCCCACGCCGGACGCCCCGTACGCCCACGGCCGGCTGATCGCCCAGTGGCAGCTGGAGGAGATCCTGCGCGCCCGGCTGGCGGAGTACGGCGTCCACGTCGAGCTGGGCACCGAGGCGGTCGGCCTGTCGCAGGGGCCCGAGTCGGTGACCGTCGCCCTCGCCGACGGCCGGAGCATCGAGGCGCGGTACGTGGTGGGCTGCGACGGCGGCCACAGCCCGGTGCGCAAGATGCTCGGCCTCCCGTTCGAGGGCAGGACGGCCGAGGAACAGGTGATGGTCTGCGGGGACGTCGAGGTGGAGGGGCTCGACCGCGCCCTGTGGCACCAGTGGTTCGACGAGGACGGGGCCGTGATGCTGTGCCCGATCCCGGGCACGCGCACGGGCTGGTGGTTCCAGGCGGGACCCGAGCGGGACGGGTCCGGAGCCCCGGTGCCGCCCTCCCCGGAGGGCTTCCGGCGGCTGTTCGCCAAGCACACCCGGCTGCCGGGCGACCGCCTCACCGAGGCCACCCTGCTGTCCACGTACCGGGTCAACGAGCGCATGGTGGACCGCTACCGGGTGGGCCGGGTGCTGCTGGCCGGGGACGCCGCGCACGTGCACCCCATCGCCGGCGGGCTGGGCATGAACACCGGCATCCAGGACGCGTTCAACCTGGGCTGGAAGCTCGCCCGGGTCGCCACCGGCCGGGCGTCGTCCGCACTGCTGGACACCTACGAGGAGGAGCGGCTGCCCGTGGCCGCCTGGACGCTGGGCGTCTCCTCGGAGCGACTGCGGGCCACCCTCGAAGCGATCAAGCGGCCGGGCGGCGGCCTGGACACGGCGATCACCGAGCAGACGACGGGGCTGGACCGGGGCTACCGCTGGAGCTCGCTCTCCCCCTCCCCCGCCGGTACCGTCGCCGCCCGGCCGCTTGATCGCTTCGAGGGTGGCCCGCAGTCCCGGCCCCACCCCCACCGTCACCCCACCACCTGGACGGTCCTCGCCGGTTTCGCCGCCGGGCGACGCACCGCCTGAATCCAACCGCCCGAATCCACCGGAGGAATCCGCACCCTCATGGCTGTCATCCACCGCACCACCCTGACGCCCACCAAGCTGGAACTCCTCGACACCTGGCTGCCCGAGCAGCCCTGGTACCGAGGCACGCCGGGTCAGCGGCCCGAGCTGGCCAGGACCGGCGGGTTCCGGCTGGACGACCCGGAGGGCGAGGTCGGGATCGAGTTCATGGCGGTCACCGACACCTCGGGGGCCGAACCGGTCACCTACCAGGTGCCGTTCACCTACCGCGGCGCCCCGCTCGCGGGCGCCGACGAAGCACTCGTCGGCACGTCCGAGCACGGGGTGCTGGGCCGCCGGTGGGTGTACGACGGAACGCGCGACCCGGTCCTCGTCGCCCAGCTGTTCGCGCTCGTCGTCGGCGAGGCGGAGCCGCAGATGCAGAGCACGAGCAACGCCCCCGACCCCTCCGTCACGGCCCGGTTCGACGAGTCGGGCCTCGGGGCGGAGCTCTCGTCCACGACCGCCACCGACGACCCGAACGGCACGGAGATCCTGGTCACGACGGCATCCGACGGGCGCCGACTGGCCCTTCGCGTGAACCGGGTGCTCCGGCCCGGTCAGGAGGCCGACGCGGAGGCGCTCGGCGACGTCACCGCGGACGCGCCGCTGCCGGACGGCACCACGGCGCGCACCGCGTTCGTCGTCGTCCACGCCCGCTCATGAACCGGAGCGTGGCGCCCGGCCGTTCACGACCGGGCGCCACGCTCAGCAATCGAGTCACCCGCGTCGAACAGTGGGCGCACCGCTCGTGAAGGAACAAAACCCGCCGGACGGATGGGCCGTGAAATCACTTGGCGGAAAGCCGAGTCGCCCACTCCTTCGGGGCGGTCCCCGCCCGCGGCCCCGCCTCTGACCGATCCATGACTCAACGGATTCGGCGCTGAACGCGGGCACCCCGAGAAAGAGGTTCGACGGAGGACGGCCGACGACGGCGACGTTCACGACCGTCATCCCGACCTGCCGGCGCCCGCTGGACGTGTCCCGCCGGCGCAACCACTGCCCGGCCCCCCAGCCGACGGGCGGGAGGAGCGCAGGCCCGCCGGTTGCGGTCCGCGAAGACGCGCACGCCGTCGGCCTCCGGTACGACCCTCACCACCGTTTCGCTCTCCAGCGGGCGGAGGCCGTCGAACGTCCGGAAGCGCGGAACGAACCCGTCCCGCTCGTCGCAGTCCACGCGGTGGACGACAGGACCGGACACCCCCTCGGGCAACAGGAACCCCTTCGGCACCCGGCTCCGAAGCCGGGCGCCCTCGCCGCCGCGGGACGCCACCGACCACCGCACAACGGTCATCTGCACAACCACGCCACCCACGTCCATACCCGCCGGGCATGGCAGAACGACAGATCACGGAACCCGTGCATCACCCCCGGACGCCCCCTCCTCACCAGCAACCCACCGACGGGCGGACAAACCCTCACCATCACGGCAGTTCACCCGCCCCGCACGCATTGGTCTTGACCAATATTTCAATCTGTGAAAAGCATGGGCAAAGCCGCCACGAAAAGCTCTACGACCACCTCCGCGGGAGAACCAGCCCCATGCGCATAACCGCAACCGCCGCAGCCGCCGCGCTCGGTGGAGCCCTCGTCCTCGGCCTGACCGTCGCCCCCGCCGCGCAGGCCGCACCGGCCGACTCGGCCGGATGTGCCACCGACGCCTTCGGAGTCGCCGGGAAGTACGGCGAGTTCGTCCTCGGTGACGACGTCCACACCCCCGACGCGGAGGGCGCGGTGGCCGTCGGCGGCAACGCCGACTTCCGCGGCGGCTTCAGCGTCGCCAACGAACTCTCCGCGGCGGAGGTCGACGCCCTGCCCGGCCGCGCCTCCCTCGTCGTCCGCGGCGACCTGCGCAACGACAAGTCCGTCACCGCGGTGATGAAGGGCAACGCGGTCGTCGGCGGCGAGATCCGCGACCGCGCCCTCGAAATGCACGCGGGCAGCGTCGGCAAGAACGCCGGACTCATCGACTTCGACGCCGAGTTCGCCAAGCTCCGCGCCTACTCCACCGCCCTGGGCGAGGAACCGGCCACGGACGGCACCCGGGTGACGCCGAGCGGCAACCGCCTCACCCTGGAGGGCTCCAACGCCTCCCGCAACATCTTCAAGGTGACGACCGACCAGCTGGAGAAGGCCAAGGAGGTCTTCCTCAAGGTCCCCGCGGGCGCCACCGCGGTCGTCAACGTCAGCGGCCGGGACTACGACATGGCCGGGGCCGGCACCACCGGTTTCTTCCTCTCCGGCGGCCAGGACTACGTACTGGACGACAAGCTCCAGAGCGCCTCCGGCGGCAAGGTCCGCGCCCGCCTCCTGTGGAACTTCCCCGACGCCCGCACGGTCACCAAGCACAGCTCCGCCGCCTGGCCCGGCAGCGTCCTGGCCCCCAATGCCCACCTGGAACTCGGCAGCGGCGCACCGGTCAACGGATCGGTCTGGGTCGCCTCGCTGCACGGCACCGGCGGCGCCGAGACCCACCACTTCCCCTTCAGCGGCTGCCTCCCCGAGACCGGCGAGCCCACGAGACTAGG
>NZ_RDBO01000038.1:19894-20899 GCF_008120935.1 Streptomyces sp. sk2.1 | reverse complement strand
CGGAGCCGGGCGACGATGCCGTCGAGGTCGCGCTTGAACAGGTCGGGGCGGACGAAGTGGCCGCCGGGCACCTCGTGCCACTCGTGCGGGATGTTCGCCTTGCCCAGCAGGCTGCGGAACTCCCGCTGACCGGCCAGGACCTGGGTCTCGTTGGCCGTGTCGAACCAGTTGATCGGGTCGGGGCTGGTGCCGGCGACCATGAAGACCCGCTTGTTGCGGTAGCTCTCGATGCGCTGGACCGGGTTGTCGGCGCTGACCCGGGCCTCGTCCCACAGCGGTGCTCCGTAGACCGTGCCGCCGCCCAGTTCGATGGCGGCGGAGGACACGTTGGCCCAGTGGGCGACCAGGCCGAAGTCGCGGCGCAGGCTGGCCGGCCCGGAGTGGGCGCTGACCGAGGCGAAGTGGCCGTAGTACTTGGCCGCGTACTTCAGCGCGCCGAAGCCGCCCATCGAGAACCCGGAGACGGCACGGCCGTTGTACTCGGCGTACGTACGGAAGTTCGCGTCGATCCACGGGAGCAGCTGGGCGATGTGGAACGTCTCCCAGTTGCGGGGGCCGACGTTGGAGCTGACCGGGTTGGAGTACCAGCCCGCGTGCCCGCCGTCGGGCATCACGACGATGATCGGCTTGCCCGCGGTCCAGTCGCGGATGCCCATGCGGTCGAAGGTGATGAAGTCCTGGTCGGTGCCGCCGCCGTGGAAGAGGTAGAGGACGGGGTAGGTGCGTCCGCTGGTGTGGTAGCCGTCGGGGAGCAGGACGTTGACGCCCGGGTTCCAGCCGATCGCGTCGGTCTGGAAGCGGTAGTACCACATGCGGCTGTTGCTCTCGTTGCGGTCCACGATGCGCAGCCCGAAGCCGTCTCCCGCCGCCTGGGCTGCGGTCGCGGTCCCGAGGACGCCGGCCCCGCCGAGGGCCGCCGCGGCGGAGATTCCGCCGACGGTCTTCAGGACACTTCTGCGGGTGGGGCGGTGCTCGCTCAAGATGACCTCCTGGTAGGGGGTGGGG
>NZ_RDBO01000038.1:9573-19794 GCF_008120935.1 Streptomyces sp. sk2.1 | reverse complement strand
GCCGGTTCACCGTCCGCACCAGCAGCGGTTCGGCCCAGTGCCAGTCGTCGATGACCAGCAGCACCGGCCGCCGCCCCGCCGTCCGCGACAGTACGGTGACCAGCGCGGCGCACATGTCCTCGAACGGGGCGTTGGGCGTGCCGTCGTGCAGCAGACCGCCGCGCAGCAGCGCCCACGCGTCCGCCACCGCGGCCCCGGACCGCCCCGACGCCCCGTCCAGCGCCTCCCGGGCTACGGGCGAGCCGAGCACCTCCCGTACCGCGTCGGCCAGCGGTGCCAGCGTGCCGTGGTCCCCGTAGCTGCGGCAGCGGCCGGTGCCGACGACCGGCCGCCCGGGGCCGTCGAGGCCGGTCAGCCACTCGCGCGCCAGACGGGTCTTGCCGATTCCGGCGTCGCCGACGAGGCGGACCAGCCCCGGACCCGCCCCGCGCGCCGTGTGCTCCAGGGCCTCGTCCAGTGCCGCCCGCTCCGCGGCCCGGCCGATGAACGGCACGTCGAAACGGCGCAGCAGCTCCGGGTCGTCGGCGCCGAGCGCGATCAGCCGGTACGCGTGCACGCTGTCGGTCTTGCCCTTGAGCCGCAGCGGGCCCGTCTCCCGCACGACCACCGTCGGACCGGCGGCCTCCAGGGTCTGCGGGCCGATCAGGATCTCGCCGGCCGCCGCGTTCTGCTCCAGCCGGGCCGCCACGTTCACCGTCTCGCCCGAGATCAGCGCCTGCCGGGTGCTGGCATCGGAACTCGCCACCACCTGACCGGTGTTGACGCCGATCCGGATGTCGAGCCGGATGCCCAGGGTGGCTTCGAGCTCGGTGTTCAGCACCGCCAGCGCCTCCCGCATGCCGAGCGCCGCGGCGAGCGCCCGCCGCGCGTCGTCCTCACGCATCACCGGCACCCCGAACACCGCCATCACGGCGTCGCCGATGAACTTCTCCGGGGTGCCGCCGTGCGCCTCGATCTGCTCGCTCATCACCGCGAAGTAGCGCAGCGTCACGGTGCGCAGGGTCTCCGGGTCCAGCAGTCCGGACAGCGCCGTGGAACCCACCAGGTCGCAGAAGACCGCGGTGACCAGCTTGCGTTCGTCCTCCGGCGCCGCGGCGACGGGCGACGGGCACGGGGTGCCGCAGGACGGGCAGAACCGAGCGGCGGCGGGCAGTTCGTGCCGGCACGATGTGCAGTTCATCAGCGCTTCCTCTCTGCTTGGCCCGGCCGGAGCGGCGGGCCGGGTCACGGGAACCGGCCCGCCGCGCGACGGGTCCCGGCGGAGCGGGACCCGGGCGGCTCCGGGGCGGTCGGCGATCGTCGGCCGGCCCGGAGTCCGTCGGGCGGCCTCAGAACAGGGCGCCGCCCGCGATCTCGCCGTGCGCCTGCACCTCGGGCCCCACGGCGTCGAGCCGGCTCTTGATGTCGAGCAGCACGGTGAGTTCCTCCGGTGCGAGGTCGTTCAGCACCTGCCGCTGTTCGTCGGTGAGCAGATCGACGGCGAACCCGGCGCCGTATAGCACGGCGAGCCGGTCCGGTGGTTCGGTCATGTCTGGCCTTCCATCGAGACGGACCGCCCGGCTCCCCGCACCGGCGGCGCCGGTCCGGTGCGCCCGAGCCGGACGAACAACTGGGTGAGCGCGTCCGTGGTGTGCAGGGCGCTGACGGCCACGGCCGCCTCCTGGCCCCGCGACAGCGGCAACCGGTCGAGCAGTGCGTACAGTTCGTCGGCATGGCCGTCGTCGAGCCGCGCGTGCTCGTGCACGGTGCGGAAGGCCGGGGCGGGCAGCCCGGTCAGCCGGGCCAGCCGGGGCGCGAGCCCCGCCGCCGGGGCGTGCCCCTCCAGCACGGCGATGTAACCGAGCAGCGCCACCGGGTGGTGGTGCTCGATCCAGTAGTACTGGGCCCCCACCAGGGAGGCGACGAGCGGCGGCGGGACCGGGTCCAGCGCGGCCCGGGGGCCGCTGCCCGCCGCCGTCAGGTCCTCCAGCAGCCAGGCGTCGTGCTCCGCCTCCTCCCGGATGTGCCCGTCCAGGTAGGCGGCCAGCGGCGCGCCCAGCGGATCGCCGCGCCGGGCCAGCAACCCGGCCCGTTCGGCGGCCCGCTCCATCAGCGGTACGGAGGCCCGGATGACCGTGTGCATCGCGCACAGGTACGCCCGGTAGCGGGACAGCAGCCCCTCGGGCCGCCACAGTCCGGCCGCCGAGGCGCGCAACGCCGGTTCGGCGAAGGCGAGTTTGACCCGCAGCCGTTCGGAGGCCGAAAGCCCGCGCCCGCCGCCGCGCGCCCCCTGTACGCGGGCGGCGACGGGCGGGGCGTCCCGGACGGGGCGAGGGGCCCGCCCGGGAGTCGAGGGGGGCTGTCCGGGAGCCGAGAGGGACCGTCCGGGAGCCGATGCCGGGCCCGATGCCGCGGTGGGGTCCGCGACGGATGCCGCCACAGGCTCTGCGGTGGGGTCCGCCACGGGGTCCGCGGCGGGTCCTGTCACAGGCTCCGCGGCGGGTTCCGCGACGGGGGGCCCGACCGGTCGCGCGGCGTGTCCCGGCGGTTGTGCCACGGGGCTCATGTCCCGGTGCCTTCCGCCGCCGGGTGCGGGGACCGGCTGCCGTCCAGGGCCGGGTGCGGGGACCGGTCGCCGCCGCCCGGGGCCGCCACCAGGTCGGCGTACGCGGCGCAGCCGTGGCGGCGCACCAGCGTCACCGGCCCCTGGTCGTGCTGCCGGCGGGCGGCGGTCAGGTCGAGCAGCGCGCCCGCGGCGCCCGAGGCCAGCGCGTCGGCCGCGGCGACCACCTCCGGCAGTTCGCCCAGCCGCCGGCAGTCCCCGCAGTAGGAACCCGCCGGGGTGCCGGGCGACCAGCGCTGCCGCAGATGGGCCGGGCCGACCGTGCGCACGAGCCGCAGCAGCGGCGATCCGAGCGCCCGCGCCCGTACGGCGGACCAGTCGTCCCGGGCGATGTGGCCCAGCAGCAGATGGGGCGGTACGGGGCGGCGGTCCACGGTGTCCTGGTTGCAGCAGGCCAGCACCGTGCCGTCGAAGGCGACCACCGGCCAGGCGGCCATCGCGCACGGCAGCGCGCCCCCGCCGTCCGGCACGGTGCGGGCCGGGCGGGCCCAGGACGCCGCCCGGCCGAACGGCCGCACCTCGTTGACCAGGGACGGCACCGTTCCGTCGAAGGTCCGGTCGATGTCCGCGGTGACGTCCGCGAGGTACGGGTCGTCCTGCCCGGTCCCGGTGAGGTGGAAGCTGACCGCCACCCCCAGCTCGCGGATCTCGCGCACCGCGCGGAACACCGCGGCCCGGGGCACCTCCCGCTCGTGCGGCAGGTCGAGGCTGGCGGAGAAGTGGTCGAGCGTGCGCACCACTCGTCGCATCGGGGCCGAAAGGCCGTGGGACCGGGCGAAGAACATGCCGCTGAGCAGCGCGGTCCGGGTGCCGGCGGCCCGTGCGGAGCGGGTGAGCGAGGCCACCAGGTCCGGCCGGAGCAGCGGTTCGCCCCCGGTCAGCATCAGCACGTCGGGCCGGTCGGCGGCGGTGAACGAGGAGACGAAGCGCTCCAGCGCGTCCGCCTCCGGTTCCTCCCGCACCTGCGGCCCGGAGCCGGTCGAGCAGTGGGAGCAGCGCAGCGGACAGCGGCGGGTGAGGGTGACCAGCACTCCACCGGCCGGGACCGGCCGCAGTCCGACGAGTTCGGCGAGTTCCACCGGCCGTCTCCTTCGGGCGTAGGGGTGCGGCGCGCGGCCGCCGTGCGCGGGTACAGCGTCCGGCCGGGCGGTTCGGCACCGGTCCGGAACCGGTTCGGAACCGGTATGGCCGCAGGCCGGGCCGGGTCCGGCGGCCCGCCACCGGACCCGTGCAGCACCCGTACGGCCCCGTCCGACCCCCGGTGAACTGCCGCGATACCGCCGCCATACCGGCGTCGAGCCGTTTGCCAGGCCGGGGCTCCTAACTTTCTGGTCAGCGGCAGGCACCCACCGGCCGCAACCGGAAGGACCGGGGCCCGCCCCGGAACGACCGGACCGCAGAGTCATACGAGTGGATGGAGACCACCATGGCCGAGAACACCAAGCCCGCCGCCGACGACAACGAGACCCCCGAGGTCGAGGCGCACTCCGTCCTGGAC
The DNA here is from genome assembly GCF_008120935.1 of Streptomyces sp. sk2.1. GTDB lineage: Bacteria > Actinomycetota > Actinomycetes > Streptomycetales > Streptomycetaceae > Streptomyces. Next base: position 15,694 of record NZ_RDBO01000038.1, on the reverse strand, counting down.
CTCCAGGAGACCGCCGTCAACGTCGACCGCGAGATCGACGGCAGCTGCGTCAGCACCGTGAGCCTCGTCCTGTCGGAGCAGTAAGGGCTGTTGACCGGGCCGCGGCGCCACCCGGGGGAATGAACCTTCCTCCGTGGCGCCCGGCCGGCCGAAACGGGGCGGCTCCCTCACACGGAGACCGCCCCGCCTCGATTTTCCGGGCCGGCCCCGCGTTCACCGGGCCTCGCCCCCCGCCGGGCCGTCACCCTTGCCGGGCCGTCGCCCTCGCAGGGCCACCGGCCGAGCCCTGTCCCCGCACCGCCGACCGGGAGCCGACGATGGCCGCCTCGCTACGAAACAACCGGGACTTCCGACTGCTGTGGATGAGCGGCCTGTTCGCCGTCCTCGGCACCCAGATGACCGCACTGGCCCTGCCGCTCCTCGTGCTCCGCGAGACCGGATCGGCCGTGCAGGCCGGTGCGATCAGCACGGTGTCCGTCACCGCGGTCCTGATCACCATGCTCCCCGGTGGGGTGATGGCCGACCGGGTGGAGCGCCGCAGGCTGATGCGCCTGTGCGACCTGGGCAGTTTCTGCGTCGTCGGCGCCCTCGTCGTGGCCGTGTGGCTGGGGAGCGTACCGCTGCCCCTGGTGCTGCTGGTCGCGGGCGCGGGCGCCATCATCGGCAGCCTCTACGGGCCCGCCGCGTTCGGGCTGATGCGCACCGTCGTGCCCCCCGAGGACATGGGGACCGCGACCGCCCGACTCCAGGCCCGCACCGCGACCGCACGGCTGGTGGGACCGATGGTCGGGGGCGCCCTGTTCGGGCTGCACCCGGTCCTGCCGTTCCTCGCCGAGGCCGTCGGGCTCCTGCTGTCCACGATCTGCGTGGCCCTGGTGCGCACCCGGTCCAGGTCCGAGAACAGGGCCGGATCGGCTTTCAGCAAGGCCGAGTTGACCGCCGGGCTGTCGTTCCTGTGGCGGCTGCCCTATCTGCGGACCGTGCTCCTCGTCTTCGGACTCGGCATGAACTTCGCCTTCGGCGCCCTGACGTTCACCGCGCTGACGGTCTTCTCCGGCGGCGGGAGGTCCGGGCTCGGCGGCGGCACCGTCGTCACCTTCATCTCGGTCGGGGCCCTCACCGGCGCGCTCCTCGCGCCCCGGCTGCGCCCCGAACGCCACACCTGGATGCTGATCGCCGCCACCTGCTGGTTCTGCGTGGCGAGCGCCCTCGCCATGGCCTGGATCCGGGTCCCGCTGTTCGCCGGGCTGCTCTGCGCCGCCTGCATGTGCCTGTCCACCGTGGCCAGCATCGGCTTCCTCTCCACGCTGCTGGCGGTCACCCCCGGGGACCGGGTGGGCAGGGTGCAGAGCGCCGCCGGTTTCCTCTCCTCACTGGTCCAGCCGTTCGGGCCGCTGGCCGGGGGCGCGCTCCTCACCGCCTTCGGCAGCCGGACGACGTTCGGCGCGATCGCCGGGGTCCTCGCGGTGTCCGCCGCCGTCGTCACGTTCGCCCCGTCCGCCCGGCCGGGCCCGGAGGTCGTCGCGGCGGCGGAGGCATCCAAGTCGGCCAAGTCGGCCAAGTCGGCCAAGTCGGCCGAAGCCGCCGGGGCCACCGAGACGGCCGAGGCCACCGGGACCGCCGAGTCCTCCGGCCCCTCCGGCCCGGTCGCGGAAGAGACCCGTACGGAAGAGACCCGTACGGAAGAGACCCGTACGGAAGAGGTCCTCGCGCACGGCGTCCCCGACGACCGCACCGGAACGTCCGAGGCCCGCCCCCGAACCCCCGACGACCGCACCGGGACCGGCAGCCCCCGCCCCTGACCACGAACCACCGGAGGTATGCCGTGCCCGGCATCCAGGAGACCCAGCTGTACTGCCTCGCCGACCGCCGCTACTACGAGACCCCGGCCCGGCTGCCCGACGAGGACACCCGCTACCCCCTCGACCGCGCCGAACCGCCCGCCGGCTGGCGGCGCGGCACCGGCGGCCTGTGGACCGCGCTGCACCCCGCGTCCGCCGAACTGCCCGAGCAGGGCTGGAAGATCCACGTCTCCACCGTCCCGGAGGAGGCCGAGCGGACCCTCGCCGACACCGCCCGCATCTGCCTGGAGCAGGGGGTGGCGTTCAAGTTCCTGCGCAGCGCCCGTGCCCTGCGGCTGATGTCGGCGAAGTACATGAACCGCTCCGGCGCGGGGAAGTTCATCACCCTCTACCCCCGGGACGAGTCCGAGCTCCTGAAGCTGCTCGACGCCCTGTGCGGGGCCCTGGACGGGCGCAGCGGACCGTACATCCTCAGCGACCTGCGGATCGGGAACGCTCCCGTGCACGTCCGCTACGGCGCGTTCGTCGAACTCTGGTGCCGGGACGACGAGGGGGAACGGGTCCGCGCGATGCGCCACCCGTCCGGCGAACTCGTCCCCGACACCCGGGGCGTGGTCTTCCGGATACCGGAGTGGGTCACCGTCCCCGAGCCGCTGCGCCCCCACCTCGCCGCCCGCGCCGCCGCCCGCGACGACGACTTCCCCTACGTGGTCACCAAGGCGCTCCAGTTCTCCAACGCGGGCGGCATCTACCTCGCCGAGCACCGCACCACCAAGCAGCAGGTGGTGCTGCGCGAGGCCCGGCCGCACTGCGGGCTCGACCCGGCCGGCCACGACGCCGTCACCCGGCTGCACCGCGAGCACCGGGCCCTGACCCGGCTCGCCGGACTGGACTGCGTGCCCGAGGTGTACGGCGTCCGCACGGTCTGGGAACACCACTTCCTGATCGAGGAGTACATCGAGGGCACCACCCTGTTCGACGAGATCGTCGAGCGTTTCCCGCTGGTGCGCGGCGAACGCACCCCCGCCGAGCTCGACGCCTACTCCCGGTGGGCGCAGTCCGTCACGGACGGGCTCGGCCGGGCCCTCGACCGCATCCACGCCCGCGGACTGCGGTTCGCGGACGTGCACCCCGCCAACGTCATCATCCGCCCCGACGGCCGGGTGGTCCTGATCGACTTCGAGTACGCCACCGAGCTCGACGACCCGGACACCCCGCTGGCGGGCGCCCCCGGGCTCCAGGCACCGCCCGACTTCAACCGGAACGGGACCGAGGCGGACGCCTACGCGCTCCGGGCGATCTGGCTGCACATCCTGATGCCGCTGATGGAGGTCGCCGAGCACGACCGGGGCAAGGCCCTCAGCCTGGAGCGCTGGGCCCGCGACCGGTACCGGCTGGGCCCCGACGCCGGGCCGCCGCGACCGGCCGTGCTCGCCCACGGCCTGCCGGACGACAGCGGCGAACCGACCGTGGACGCGCTGCTGCGCGGCCCGGCCCCCGACTGGCCCGGCATCCGCGAACGGCTCGTCGCCGGCATCCGCGCCGGGGCCACCCCGGACCGCACCGACCGGCTCTACCCCGGCGACCTGACGGGCTTCGCCACCGGCGGCGCCTGCGCCGCGCACGGTGCCGCCGGGGTGCTGTACGCCCTGGACCGGGTCGGCGCCCCCGTCCCCGAGGAGCACGTCGACTGGCTGGCGCGCACGGCGTCGCGCCGCGCTCCGGGAGCCCCCGGCGGACTGTTCGACGGGCTGCCCGGCATCGCACTGGTGCTGTCCCGGCTCGGCCGCCGCGAGGAAGGGCGCGAACTGCTCGACCGGGCGCTGCGGGCCCCCGCCTCCGCCTCGGTCGACCTGCTCACCGGCAGGGCGGGAACGGCACTGGCGGCCCTGCGGCTCGCCTCCGCCCCCACCTCGGCCCCCGACGGAAACGGCGACGGCGACGGTGCCGGAACGCTCGATCAGGAACTGCTCGACCGGGCCCTGCGGACCGCCTGGGAACTCGACTCACTGGTCCGCGGCGAGGACGTCGGCGACCTGACCGCCCCGCACTCCGCCGGACTGCTGAGCGGCCTCTGCGGAGCCGCGCTCCTCCAGCTCGAACTGTACGGGCGCACCGGTGAGGACTGGCTGCTGGACGCCGCGGGCGCGGCACTCACCAGGGAGGCCGGGCACTGCGTGGCCATGCCGGGCGGCAGCGTGCAGGTGAAGGACGGCAAGCGCCATCTGCTCTACCTGGACCAGGGCAGCAGCGGCGTGGCCCTGGTCGCGCAGCGCTACCTGGCCCACCGGGAGGACCCGGCGCTCGCCGCGCTGCTGCCGGGCATCGCGCAGGGGTGCGTCCTGGAGTTCGTCCGCGAACCGGGGCTCTTCCGGGGCCGCGCCGGACTGGTGGCCACCGCCCACCGGCTCGCGGGCGGCGAACCGGGCCCCGAGGTGCTGGACTCGGTGCGCAACCTCTCCTGGCACCTGGTCGCCGAACAGGACCGGCTGCTGGTCCCGGGCGCACGGCTGCGCCGGTTCTCCGCCGACCTCGCGACCGGCGCGGCGGGGGTGCTGCTGGCCCTGCACACGCTGTTCGCCGCACCGGACGAGCGCCCCGACCTGCTGGACGTGCTGACGCTGGGGTGACGAGGGAGCACCGCCCGGCCCGGTCCGATCCGGGCCGGGCGGTGCGGGCATCGTGCGGGCCGTCACCGCCCCGCACGGCGATCCGCCGGACACGGTGCGGGACCGGGCGGGAGCCGACGGTATGCGGGTCGGCTCCCGCCCGGTCGCAGTGCTTCAATGGGTCGACGTTCCTGGTCGAGCAAGGAGAAGCACTGTGCCCCTGGTGTCCGTGGTGATGCCCGTGTACAACTCGGAGGCCACTCTCGGTGCGGCGGTCCGGTCGGTGCTCACGCAGACCCACAGCGACCTGGAGCTGCTGATCACCGACGACAAGTCGTCCGACGGCTCCATGGACCTGCTCATGGAGTTCGCCCGGCAGGACGAGCGCGTCCTGCCGCGAGCGGCACCCGAACAGGGCGGTGCCGGCCGGGCCCGCAACCTCGCCATCGAGCGGGCCCGGGGGGACTACGTCGCTTTTCTCGACAGCGACGACATGTGGCTCCCGGAGAAGACCGAGCGGCAGCTCGCATTCGCCGCGGCGGGCGATGCGCCCCTGACGTTCACCTCGTACTTCAAGATGGACGCCGACCACGAGGGCGAGAGCACCGATTTCGTCCCGAACGGGCGCGTGATCCGGGCGCGGGAACACGTGGACTACCGCGCGATGCTGGTCCGGGACTACATCGGCGCGCTGACCGCCATGTACGACCGCAACGTCCTCGGTACCCGGCTGATGCCGGAGATGCGGAAGCGGCAGGACTACGCCCTGTGGCTGTCGATCATGCGCGACGGCGCCGACGCCCGGGGCCTGGCCGAGCCGCTCGCGGTGTACCGGGCCCACCAGGCGGGGTCGCTGTCCTCCAACAAGCTGTCGCTCGTCCAGTACAACTGGGAGCTGTACCGCGAGCACGAGGGGCTGTCGGTGCCCCGGGCGACGCGGGCGCTGGCCGGCGCCGCGTGGCAGTCGCTGCGCAACTCGCGGATCTGAGGATCTGAGGACCCGAGGGCCGTCGCGGCACCGGTGCTCCGGCCGCACGGGCCCGCCGTGCGGGGCGGCCCGCGGCTCCGGACGCCCGGACGGTCCGCCCCGTGCCGCCCGGCCCGGTCCCGTTCACGTACGGGCCCGCCCCGGGCGTCGACCGCGCGGGGGCGGGCGGCACGCCGGGCACGGGCCGCGGGCGCCGGGTCAGCCCACCGGTATCGCGGTGCGGGGCACCGGTTCCGAAGGGGCGCCGGACCCCGGAACCGGCTCCGGGACGGCGGTGAGCTCGCGGGCGTACAGGCCCATCAGGCGCGGCAGTTCGTACAGCACGGAGTGCGCGGTCACCTCGCCGCTGGGGGAGGTCACCGCCCCGGCGTCGATCAGCGACTCCACCGCCCGCAGCGCCTGCCGTTCGCCGCAGCCGAGCGCCGTCATGGCCTCCGGCAGGGTGAACGGCCCCTCGTGGACGGCGGAGGCCAGCCGGGTCAGCGCCAGCCCGCTCCCGGGCGACAGGTCCCGCCAGCCGGAGGCCAGCCGGGCCCGCACCGAGATGTCACCGGCCACCAGCTCGTCCAGCGCCCCGGCCGGGTCGGCCAGCCGCTCCGCGTACTCGGCCAGCGGCAGGTGCCGCAGCACCGCCAGCCGCATCCCGCTCACCCGCACCGCCAGCGGAAGCAGCCCGCAGGCGTCGGCTATCCGCAGGGCGGCGGCCCGGTCCAGGCCCACCC
>NZ_RDBO01000038.1:0-9473 GCF_008120935.1 Streptomyces sp. sk2.1 | reverse complement strand
GCCCCGCCCCGATCAGCCGGCCCAGCAGCGCCAGCGCCTCGGCCGGGGCCAGCGGCGGCAGCGCGATCCGGTGCACCGGCGCGAGCCCGGCCAGCTGACCGCGCGCCGTCAGGACGAACGAACTGCCGCCGGTGCCCGGCAGCAGGGCCCGTACCGCCGCCTCGTCCGGCACGTCGTCGAGCACCACCAGCGAACGGTGCGTGGCCAGCCAGTGCCGCCAGTGCTCCGGGTCCGTCATCGGCTCCGCCCGGTGCGGGTCGCCGGTCAGCCGGGCCAGTTCGCCGACGAGCGCCGACGGGGGACGCACCACCCCCTGCTCGTCGCGGACCCGGATGTGGATCCGGCCGTCCGGGAACCGCTCCGCCAGCAGATGCGCCGCCTGCACCGCGAGGGCCGTCTTCCCGGTCCCCGCGGCCCCGGTGACCGCCACCACCCGGCCGTTCTCCCCGCCCAGGACGTCCAGCAGCTCCCGCAGCTGCTCGCCCCGGCCGGTGAAGTCGGGCGTCCCGGCGGGCAGCACCGTCCGCAACGACTCGGCCCGGCGCGCCGGGGCCGCCGCCCTCGGCCGGTCCGCGCCGTCCCGGCCGGTCAGCATCGCACGGTGCCGGGCCGCGATGGCCGCCCCCGGCTCCAGGCCCAGCTCCCTCGCCAGCAGCTGGCGGTAGTCGTCGTACACGGCGAGCGCCTCGGCCCGGCGGCCGGTCCGGTGCAGGGCGTCCATCCACGCGGCCCGGATGCGTTCGCGCAGGGGGTGCTGCTCGGCGAGGTCCCGCAGTCCGTCCACGACGGCGGGCGCCCGCCCCAGCGAGATCTCCGTCTCGGCCCAGTCCTCGTGCACGGTCAGGCACCGGGCCTCCAGCCGCTCCGCCTCCGCGGCCACCTCCGGCGAGTCCCGCAGATCGTGCATCGGCGGCCCCTGCCACAGGTCCAGCGCCCGGCGCAGCAGACCGGCGGCGGCCCGCGGATCGCCGTCGTCGGCGGCCCGCCGGCCGGCCGCGGCCAGCGAACGGAACCGCAGGGTGTCCAGCTCGTCCTCGCCGACCCGCAGCAGATAACCGCCGCAGGAGTGCACCAGCCGCTCCCCGCCGGCACCGCCGCCGTCCGGCCCCCCGGGACATCGCGCGCCGAGCAGCGTCCGCGTGGAACTGATGTACACCTGGAGGTTCTTGCGCGCCGTACGGGGCGGTGCGTCCGGCCACACCGCGTCGGTGAGCACGTCCACCGGTACCGGGGTGTTGGGCCGGCTGAGCAGCATGGCCAGGACCAGCCGCTGCTTGCGCGGCCCGAGGAGCAGCGGCCGTCCGTCCAGGTACCCGGAGAGCGGCCCGAGGACCGAGAGGCTCAGCGCACCGGGCGACGGGGTACGGGTGGGGTGTCGGGTCATGGACGGGCCTCCGAAGAACGGGGGACTGGGCGGCTTGCCGGTCATGTCCCTGGATGGTCCGCCGGGAACGGTTCCCCCCACATCGGTGCCGGACCCGCATGTTCCGTGACGGGACCCGACCAAAACCGCTCCGCACCCCCATGTTGGGCCCGCATACCCGTATTCCGTGCGCGACGGGGACATCACGGGCCCCCGGACCCCCGCCCGTCACCCCACCTCGCCGTCCAGCGCGTTCCGGCGCCCGGTCGCGCCCGGAGCCCGTCGGCTGCCCGGTCAGGGGTCACCCGACAGGCTCTCAGTCGCGTTCCGCCGCGCACTCGGCGGAGAACTCGCACAGGGCCGCCCGGTCCGCGCGTCCCGTCTTGTTCAGCAGGCTCGCCATGTGCTTCTCCACCGTGCGCGGCGAGATGGACAGCCTGCGGGCTATCTGCTGGTTGCCCGGCCGCTCCGCCAGCAGGACGAAGACCTCGTACTCGCGCGGCGTCACACCGCTCGTCCGCAGGGCGGCCGGGATGCGGTCCCAGCCGCCCCGGTGCTGCCCGACGCTGGCCCCCGCCTGCCGCAGTTCCGCCCGGCACGCCGCCGCGACCGGCTGGATGCCCGCCCCGTAGAAGTACTCCTCCGACGCCCGCAGCCAGCCCACCGGCTCGCCCCACTTCTCGGCGAGCGCCGCGCCGGCGACCAGCCGCAGCCCCAGGTGGCGGGCGAGGGGGAAGGCGGCGGCGCCGGCGACGGCGGAGCGGACCGTCCGGGCGGCGCGCTCCGCGTCGCCCTCCCGGCCGTGCAGGACACCGTCGGCCAGCCGCAGGAACAGCTGGTTCCACGCCAGGTCCGCGCCGGGGCTCTCCAGGGTCGCGTCGAGCTCCGCCCGGTCGCCCCGCCCGTCGAGGACCCGCAGCAGCGGACGCAGGCCGTAACGCCCGCTCAGGTAGAAGAAGCTGGGGTTCTCGCGCTCCCAGGCCAGCGAGGCGTCGAGGTCGGCCAGCGCACGCTCGCGGTCCTCCTCCAGCAGCGCCGCGAAGGCGCGGCAGAGACCCAGTTGCAGCGGTACGAGCAAGGACTCCTCGCCGCCCGCCCGGCGGAACCGGACCATGGCCCGGTCCAGGTCCCGTCTTCGGCCCCGGTGCGCGGCGAGCGTCGCCGAGGCCAGCAGCAGGTAGCGGTGCGCACCCAGGTTGCGGACCCGCGCGCTGGCGGCCACCGAACGCTCGATGATCTCGTGCGCCCCGTCCCACTCGCCGCGCATCACCGCGTTCATGGCGAGCAGCCCGTCCACGGTCTGGGTCGGCACCAGCGCGCCCAGCGACTGGGCGGCGGTGCGGGCCGTCTCCAGCCGGGCCGGGTCGCCGGTGCGCATGAACGTGTTGGCGCCGAGCCGGACCAGTGCCTCCACCCGCCACACCGGCAGGGAGTGCTGCTCGGACACCGCGAGCATCCGCTCCAGGCACGCGTCGGCCTCGTCGAAGCCGCGCTCCCGGGACAGCAGCGCCAGTAACTGCCACGCCTGGCAGGCCACCACGGGAAGGTTGCGCTCCTCCGCGACGGCCGCGGCCCGGCGCGCCGCGTCCTGCGCGCGCTCCTGCTGCCCGTGGTCGACATGGCCGGGCAGCAGGGCCAGATGGCCGTCCACCACGTCGAGCGCCGCCTGCTGCTCGGGGCGGACGGCCGTACCGAGAACGCCCCGCGCGGCCCGGATCTGCCCGGCCGCCTCCGCCATCCGTTCCGCCATCACGGCCGCCCAGGCGATCTTGATGTGGGTCTCCCCGCGCTGCTCGGAGGCGTCTGAGCGCGGGGGCACCGGCGGGAGTTCCCCGGTCAGCGCCAGGGCCGTGTCGAGCTCGCCGGCCTCGGCATGGGCGACCGCGAGCGATTCCGTGACGCTCCGCAGATCGCCCTCGTGGGCGAGTGAACGTGCCCGCTCCAGCAGGATGACGGCGGAACCGGACGCCCCCGCCGCCAGCATTCGGCGGCCGACGGCGGCGAACTGCCGGGCGGCACCGTGCCGGTCGCCCCCGGCAAGTTGCAGAGTCGCCATCAGCTGTCGCTGCTCGTCGCCGAGTTCATGTACGACGGCGGCCAGTGACAGGGCCGCGCGACGGGCCGTGGCGGCCCGCTCGGCCGGTGCCAGCGAGGCCACCAGCGCCTCGGCGGTCAGCGCGTGCCGGAAGGTGTAGCGGTCGGGATCCGCCCCGTCGGGGGCGATGATGTTCGCCTCGACGGCGGAACGCAGATGGCTGAAGAGCGTGCGGTCGTCGAAACCGGTGACGGTCTGGAGCACGGTCACCGAGAACCGGCTGCCCAACGTGGCCGCGCACAGGAGCAGTTCGCGCACCGGTTCGWCGAACCGGTCCAGCCGCCGCGACCAGCTGCGCACCACCCCGGTCGGCACCGACGCGTCCGGATTGACGTGCTCCTCCCAGCGGTCGCCGGTGCGGCGCAGCTGGCCGGAGTCGAGCAGATCGGCGAGCAGCACCTCGACCAGGTACGGATTGCCGCCCGCCCGCCCCGCCAGCCGTTCGTGGGTGGTCCGCGGCACCTCGTCCGGGTCGGCCTCCAGACACGAGGCGGCCATCTCCCGCACGTCCGCGTCGCCGAGCGGGGCCAGCTCGCGCACGGTGGCGACCTGCCGCCGCTCCGCCGAACGCACCAGGTCCAGGGCGACACCGGGCTCCGGACGCAGGGTCCCCAGCAGCAGCACCGGCAGGTCCGCCACGTTGTCGATGACGTACTCCACCACCGCGATCGTCTCGGTGTCGGAGTCGTGCAGGTCCTCCAGCAGGATCACGCAGCCGCGCTCCTGGCCGAGCACCGACAGCAGCCGCAGCAGCGCCTCTGCCAGCTCGACCACCGTCTCCGGATAGCCGGGGGAGGAACCCTGGCGCCACTCCGGCACCAGCCGGGCCAGCGCCGGACGGTACGGGTCCAGCTCCGGGTCGGTGGGCGTACCGGCCGCCCGGAACCGTGAGGACAGCGCCTCGATCAGCGGGCGGAACGGCACCACGAGCCCGGTCGACGTGGCCCTGCCGCGCAGCACCGGCATGCCCCGCTCGTACGCCCGGTAGGCGCACTCGCCGGCCAGCCGTGATTTGCCGATGCCCGCGTCCCCCACGAAGAAGACCGCACGCCCCGAACACCGCGATGCGGTGTCCAGGGCGTCGCTCAGCAGGCCGGTCTCAGCGGCTCGCCCGACAATCACCGACGAAGTGGCACGCATGTACGCAGGCTACTCGAGGCACTGCCCGCCGGTCAGCGCGTCAAATCTCTTGATCTGAAAAGGAGTTCATTCAGTTCCAGGTCATGGTGGTCCACGGCAGGTCCGTGGTGCAGCCGTTGTTGCCGTCCGTGGCGCTGAGAATGCTGCTGCGCAGAGCGAGTCTGCCGCTCGCACCCAGGGTGATTCTGCCGGCGGGGTGCTCGTCGGCGAAGTCGTCCATGGAGTCGGTGGAGAGGATGGCGGAAGCTTCGGTGCTCTGCATGATCTCTGCCTCTTCTGTAGGGGGTTGTCGTTCCGTGAGCCGTGCGGTGGTGAACGGTGCGGGGGAGGAGGAACGGGGGAGAAGGAACGGAGGAGGAGCGGTACGGGGTCGGTGGGCGGGTGGTCAGTGGGGTGCGGCGGGCGCGGTGGGTCCGGCGAGCAGCAGCAGGGACGGCACCCGGTCGGGGAAGCCCGCCCGCAGCAGTCCGTGTCCGATGCCCGCGAGCCCGGTCAGCAGCCCCGGATGCGGTACCTGGCCGGGGGTTCCGCAGCGCGGCTTCGCCCGGTCGGCCGCCGCGAGCAGCGCCCCGGCCCGCTCCACCCAGCGGGTGCGCGCGCCCGAGGGCTCGCCGAGGCGCAGCAGTTCGAGGACGCCGAGCTCGCCGTGGCACAGGCTGTCGTCCGGTGGCGGTTCGCACCGCGCGATGTCCGCCGCCGCCTCGCGCGCCCAGGCGGACAGCGACGGGTCGGTCCGCGCCGCCGGGCTGTCCAGCACGGCCAGCGCCACGCCCGTGCGGCCCCGGCACCAGGAGACGTCCGGGCCGACCGCGCCGGTCGCGGCCCGCAGCGCGGCGAGCCCCGAGGCGCGGTACGGCTCGCCGCCGCCCGCCTCGGCGAAGCGCAGCAGCGCCCAGCCGATCCCGGCGGACCCGTCGGCGAATCCCGGCGCGTCCGGCAGCGGCGCCTCGCGCAGCAGCCCGGCGCAGCGTTCCGCCCCGCGCCACACGTCGGCCCGCCCGGTGGTCCGGTACCCGGCGATCAGGCCGACCAGTCCGCCGGCCGTGCCGCCGCGCACCCCGTACTCGCTCTCGGCGCTCGCCGCGGCGCCGGTCAACCGCAGTGCGGGCAGCACCAGTTCGCCCAGGCGCGGGTCGTCCAGCGTGTCCGAGACCTGGGCCAGTACGTAGGCGATCCCGCCGAGCCCGGCGAACGCGCCCGAGCCCACCGGGCCCAGGTCGTCCGGGCGCGAGTGCAGCGCGTCCAGCAGCCCGGCGAGGGGCGCCAGCGCGTCCCGGGCGGCGGCCGCGTACCGGTCCGCCCCGGTGAGCGAGGCGAGCTGGGCGAGGAAGCACGCCGTACCGGTGTAGCCGCCCGCCACGTCGGCGGCCATCGGGCCCAGCCGCCAGTAGCGTTCGCCGAGCAGCTCCAGACCGATCCAGTTCAGCCGGGTGGGCCCGGAGTAGGCCTGGGAGACCAGCTGGTCGCCGACCGAGCGGGCCGCCGCGAGCAGCTGCTCCGGCTCCGGCGCGGTCGCGGCCGTACGGGCCCGGCGCGGGCCGGGAGCGGCGATGTGGGCCGGCTCGCGGGAGGTGGTCACCATCGCGGCGCGGATGATCCGCTCCTGGTCCTGCCGGTCCACCGTGTCCATGGCCGCCAGCTTCTCCCGGACCAGGGACAGCCCCGTCCGGGCGAGGGGCCCGGGCAGCAGCCGGCCGTTGCCGCTCCACAGGTCGGTGCGTTCGGGCAGGGCGGTGAACAGGGGCACGTCCCCCGCCCAGAGCTGGGCGATCTCCTCGTCCAGCAGGTCGGGCAGCGCGGAGGAGCCCAGGACGTCGGTGCCCAGCAGCGCGAGCACCTCGTGCCGTTCGGCGGCGTCCTTCATCAGGTCCGGATGCGTGGACTCGTCCAGGAGCGAGGAGTACACCCAGGTGGGCCGCGCCACCACCCGCACCTCGTCGTGTGCGAAGCGCTCCAACAGGCCGCCGGGGCGAAGGAGTTCGGCGCGGGCCGCCTTGATCGCGGTGTACCCGGCGCGGAAACCGGCGCACAGCGCGCGGGTGAAGGCGGACGGGTCGGCGGGCGTTTTGGTCAGCCGGGGCCGATTGGCCGACTCGCCGAACCGGGCCGTCCGGCGCACCAGCCGCATCCGGTCGGTCCCCGCGTCGGCCCAGTCGGCGCTGCGCACCGGGGAATCGGCCGCCTGCCCGCCGCCGATCCCGGACATGTCGAGCGCCGTCTCGTCCCCGACGAGCAGCTGTGGCAGCAGCCCCACCCGGTGCACCGAGTCGTGCAGGGCGCGGGCCGCCGGATCGTCCGAGGCCGCGGCGGGCAGCGGCGGGTGGAACAGCGTCTCCACGTCGACGAGGACCGGGTGCTCCCCGTCCGCGATCAGGTTCTCGTGGTGCAGGTCGGTGCCGTCCAGCGCGTGCAGCAGGGCCAGCAGGGCCCCCTGGCGCCGGTAGAAGGTCTCGATCTGACGGGCCGAGCGGCAGGGCCGTTCCGCGACGAACTCCACCCAGCCGTACGACCCCCGGTCCAGCAGGGCGAGCGTACGCAGACCGGGTGTGCCGGGCAGCGCGTTGAACCACTGGACCAGTTCGTTGAAGTGCCGGTGCGCGGCGAGCGGGCGCGGCTTGTAGACCAGCCGGGCGCCGTCCTCGAACCGGAGCAGCATCACGGTGCGCCCGCCCCGGTGGCCGTCCCCGGCCCCCGGCACGGGCCGCGACGGCGTCCGCCCAGGCCCTGAACGACCGAGATGCTCGTACGGTTCGCCGCGGACCGTCCGGTGCTGCCGGGCGACCGCACCGCCCCCGGAGGAAGCCCCCTGGGACGGGGTTCCTCCGGGGGCGGTGCGGTCGCCCGGCAGCACCGGACGGTCCGCGGCGAACCGTACGAGCATCTCGGTCAGCGCGGCGGCGGCGTCGAGCGCCGCACGCGCCAGGATCCGGGCCAGTACGGGGTACGCGGTGCAGAGCGCGGCCAGCCCGGACCGGGAACCGGTCAGCCGCAGGAAGTCCGTGAACCGGTCCGCGGAGGCCGCCCCGGTGAGCCGGCCGTCCCGCCGCGCCGTGTGCAGTTCCAGGACCAGGGTCCGGGCGGCGAGCCGGGCGAGCCGCCGGGCCAGATGGCGCTCGAAGTCGTCGCGCACGGCGTCCAGATCGGCGCACCGGCCCACCCGCGGGGGTAACCCGTCCAGCATCCGCCGCGCCGCGCAGGCGGTGAACGGGGCGAGGACGCACTCGAACCCGCGCAGCCCCGGCCGGTCCTCCCCGTCGGCGATCTCCGCCCTCTCGGGGGCGGCGGAGACCGCGTCCCGGACGAACAGCGCCCAGTCCGGGGCGTGGTCGCGGGACTGCTCCCCGGTCAGCGCGGGCCGCCACCACGGGCCGTCCGCCCAGGAGGCCCCGGGGGTGCCGGACGCCCCGGGCGCCGCGGGCCGGTCGGCCTCCAGCAGGCCGACCGCATCGGCGGGGTGTCCCGCTGCCGCGGACGGGCGTGACGCGGAAGAGACGCACAGCCGTTCGTTGCCGCCCGTATCGATCTCCGTCATCGCACCTCCTCGGTCCGGCGCCGGCACCGACCGGTCCGCCGAACCCCATACTTCCCGTGGAGGCTCCGTAGGGCATGGGGGCAACACCCCCATCTTTCTGCCGGAACCCGAACGGAGACCGGGACGGGCCCCGCTCAAGCACCGGTCCGGCACCGGTCCGGCCCCGCTCAAGACCCGAACGAGCTTTGGCGAAGCCGCAGTTGAGGATGTGTTCAGGGCCTGGGCGGACGCCGTCGCGGCCCGTGCCGGGGGCCGGTGCGGGTGTCGTCGCGGGCAGTCCCGGGAGCCGGTGCGGACGGCCGGCGCGGGTCCGTCACCGGGGGCGGGGACCGGTACCGGAAGACCGGAACCCCCACTCGTCCACCAAAACCCCCACCCGCTCACCGCCCCCGCGGCGGCGCCGTCGAGCCGCGGACCATCAACTCGGCCGGGATCGTGGCGATTCCGCCGGGCGGCGGGGCCTCCTTGCCCATGGCCAGCCGCCCCGCCCGCGCCCCCGCCTCGAAGAGCGGCAGCCGTACCGTCGTCAGCGCCGGCACCGCGTCCACCGAGAACGGCAGATCGTCGAAGCCCGCCACCGAGACGTCCTCGGGAATGCGCAGCCCCCGGTCCCGGATCGCCGCGCTCGCGCCCAGGGCCACCGTGTCGTTCGCGGCGACGACGGCCGTCACCTCCGGTTCGCGGCGCAGGAGTTCGACCGTGGCGTCGTAGCCCGACCGCCGGTCGTAGGGGCCGTGGACGACGAGCCGTTCCGCGTACCCGCCGGGCGGGTACGTCCCCGCGCCCGCGCCGTCGCCGACGAGCCCCGCCGCACGCATCGCCTCCAGGTGCCCCTCCAGGCGGTGGCGGGTCGTCGTGCGCTCCGAGGGGCCCGCGACGTAGCCGATCCGCCGGTGGCCCAGCGCGAGCAGGTGCTCGGTGAGGCGGCGGCCCCCGCCCCGGTTGTCGAAGGCCAGCGTGGCCACGACCGCCTCGTTGTCCGGCAGCGGGGGCCGCCCGCACAGCACCACCCGGGTGCCCGCGTCCGCGAGCCGGGTCAGCTTGGCGGACGTCGCGGCCCGGTGCGCCGGGTCCTCCACGGCGCCCCCGGTCAGCACCACGGCCGCGGCGCGCTGGCGCTGGAGCAGGGTGAGGTAGGTGAGCTCGCGCTCGGGCGAGCCGCTGAGACCGGCCTGCTGAGCGACGCCCTGGACACCGCATCGCGGTGTTCGGGGCGTGCGGTCTTCTTCGTGGGGGACGCGGGCATCGGCAAATCACGGCTGGCCGGCGAGTGCGCCTACCGGGCGTACGAGCGGGGCATGCGGCCGGCGAGTGCGCCTACCGGGCGTACGAGCGGGGCATGC
>NZ_RDBO01000037.1:3552-55229 GCF_008120935.1 Streptomyces sp. sk2.1 | reverse complement strand
GCTTCGACGAGAGCGCCCGGGACGACTACATCGTCCAGACCTTCTTCGACATCGAGGGCGGGCTGGACACCACCGCGCTGCGCGAGGCCGGACGGGCCCTGCTCGCCCGGCACGCCAACCTGCGCTCCGCGTTCTGCCAGCGCGCCGGCGGCGCCGAGCGTCCGGTGGGCGTAGAGCTGGAACAGTTCGGCGACCAGCAGCGGCATGGACCAGCCGTCCAGCAGGATGTGGTGGTTGGTGAGCACGATCCGGTGGCGCCCGTCGCCCAGCCGGATCGCCATCAGCCGGATCAGCGGCGGCCGGGCGAGGTCGAAGCGGGTGGCGCGGTCGGCGGTCGCGGTCTGCTCGAACCGTTCGGCGGCGTCCTCCTCGCCCAGTCCGCCCAGGTCCAGCTCCCGCCAGGGGAGTTCGACCTCGGGGAGGACCACCTGGACCGCGCCGCCGGCGCGCTGGCAGAACGCGGAGCGCAGGTTGGCGTGCCGGGCGAGCAGGGCCCGTCCGGCCTCGCGCAGCGCGGTGGTGTCCAGCCCGCCCTCGATGTCGAAGAAGGTCTGGACGATGTAGTCGTCCCGGGCGCTCTCGTCGAAGCCCGCGTGGAAGAACAGGCCCTCCTGGAGCGGTGCCGGCGGGACGATGTCCACCAGTTCGGGGAACCGGGCCTCGAACGCCTCGATCTCCCGCTGGCTCAGCGACACCAGGGGCAGGTCGCCGGGGGTGAGTCCGCCCGCGCCGGGTGCCTCGGCGTGGCGCACCAGGGCGGTCAGTGCCCGTTCCCAGGTGTCGAGCAGGTCGCGGGCGTCCGGCTCGCCGAGCAGGGCCCGGGGCCAGGAGAGGGTGGCGGACAGGCGCGGTCCGTCGGGGTGGTCCTCGGTCAGCGCGTTGATCTGGAGCGCGTGCGCCAGGGGCAGGTCGCCGTCACCGCCGCCGCCGAGCACGCCCGACTCGGGTGCCGGGGCCCACTCGCCCGGTGTCCCGTCGGTGGTGGAGGCGGCGGGCAGCCGGCCCAGGTAGTTGAAGGCGATCTGCGGGTGTGCGGCGCGGGCGAGTTCGGCCAGGGGGCCGGAGGTGTCCTCGTTGAGGTGGCGCAGCAGCCCGTATCCCATGCCGTTGTCGGGCACCGCGTGCAGTTGTTCCTTGATCCGCTTCAGGGCGGCGCCCGCCTCCGGGCCGCCGTCCAGCGCGGCCGCGGTGTCCGTCCCGGTCAGGTCCAGCCGGACCGGCCACATGCTGGTGAACCAGCCGACGGTGCGGGAGAGGTCGACGCCGTCGATCACCGGTTCCCGGCCATGGCCCTCCAGGTCCACGAGGAGTGCGCCGTCCTCGCCGCCGCGGCGTCGCCGCCAGTCGGCGACGGCCAGGGCGAGGGCGGTGAGCAGTACGTCGTTGGCCCCGGCCCGGAAGGCGGCGGGGAGCGTGGTCAGCAGCGGCCCGGTCACCTCGGGCGGCAGGGTGAGGGAGAGCGCGTTCGCGGTGCGCGCCACGTCCCGGGCCGGGTCCAGCGGGAGGTCGGTGAGCGGGGCGTCGGGCTCCGCCAGGGTCCTTTGCCAGAAGGGGAGTTCGTCCGTCCGGGTGCGGGCGGCCTCGGTCAGGCCCTGGGACCAGCGGCGCAGCGAGGTGGGTACGGGTCCGGGCGCGGGGGTGCGGCCGGCGGCCACCGCCTGCCAGGCCTCGGCCAGGTCGGGCAGCAGCACCCGCCAGGACACCCCGTCGACGACCAGGTGGTGCAGTACGAGGAGGAGCCGGCCGGGTTCCCCGTCGGGGGTTTCGAACAGGACCGCCTGCATCATCACCCCGTCGTCGGGGGCGAGTCGGTCGCGGGCCGCCGCGGCCTCCCGGTCGAGGTCGGCGAGCGGGGCGCGGCGCAGCAGTGCGGCGGCCCGGACCGCGCCGCGCGGTGCCACTTCGAGCGACCAGTGCCCGTCCCGGCGGGTCAGTCGCAGCCGCAGGGCGTCGTGGTGGTCGAGCAGCGACTGGAGCACCGCCGCCAGGGGGCCGCTCTCCAGTCCGGCCGGGGTGGTCAGCAGCATGGACTGGCTGAACCCGTCGACCGGACCGTCCAGTTCGCGCAGCCAGTGCACGATCGGGGTCAGTGGCAGCTCGCCGATGCCCGCGTCCGGGTGCTCGGCGACGACGGGTGCGCGGTCGGTGTCCGATGCGGCCAGTGCCGCGAGGCCGGCGACGGTCTTCCGGGTGAAGACGTCGCGCGGGGTGAAGACCAGTCCCTCCTTGCGGGCCCGGCTGACCAGTTGGATGGAGGAGATGCTGTCGCCGCCCACGTCGAAGAAGCTGTCGTCCACGCCGACCGCGGGCAGCCGCAGCACCTCGGCGAAGAGCCGGCAGAGGGTTTCCTCGACGGCGGTGCCGGGGCCGCGTCCGCCGGTGGCGGCGGCGAAGTCGGGGGCGGGCAGCGCCTTGCGGTCCACCTTGCCGTTGGGGGTGAGCGGCAGCGCGTCGAGGGTGACGAACGCGGTCGGCACCATGTATTCCGGCAGCCGGTCGCGCACCAGGTCACGGACGTTTCCGGCGAGGTCGCGGACGGTCACCGGGGTGTTGGCGTACGCCGCCGGGCCGTCGGGCGGGGCCGGGCAGGTGCCGTGGAGGGGCCGGTCGGCGGACGCGTCGGCGACCAGCACCACGTCGAAGGAGTCCAGTGCCTCGGGGCCGGAGCAGGTGAGGTGGGCCCGGTAGCCGTGCCGTGCGGCGAGGGCGCGGAAGGCGTCCGGTTCGATCGCGGCCGGTCCTTCGGTGAGGGTCCGGCGCACCTCCTCGGCGTCGGCGCCCGAGTCCAGCGCGCGCATCGCGCGGACCTCGGGGGCGGTCCGGGCGTTGGGCACGGCGGTCACCCGGAGCAGTTCGGGGCCGTCGGCGAGCCGGGCGGCGACCTCCTCGACGTCGCGCACCTCCGCGCCCCAGGCGACGGCGGGGGCGTCGGCGGCCGACAGGGGGTCCACCGGCTCCTTGCGCAGCACGGCCGCGTACCGGTAGCGGCTCAGCTCGTTGTGGTACGAGGCACCCTTGAGCTGGATCTCGACGGCGCCGATGCCGTCGATCACGGACGGCAGCGCGGCGAAGTACTCGGGGGCGAGGAGCAGTTCGTTCTCGGCCCGGACGCCCCGGTCGACCGCGGTGCGCAGGGTCCCGGCGTCCGTGCCGGGTTCGGCCCCGGCCAGCCGGACCCCGGTCTGGAAGGCGCGCTGGAGGCGCAGGTCCCGGATGTCGCCGGCGTAGACGGCGCCGCCGGGGGCGAGCAGTTCCACGGCCCGGCGCAGTACGTCGGTGAAGTACTCCGCGTGCGGGAAGTACTGCACCACGGAGTTGATGACGACGGTGTCGAAGTACCCCTCGGGCAGTCCGTCGAAGTCGTGTGCGGGCTGGGTGCGCAGGGTGACCCGGTCGGTGTGCTCGCCGTGCCGTTCCAGGGCGCGTTCCAGGTTGTGGACGGCGACCGGGGACAGGTCGGTGCCCCAGTACTCCTCGACGTGCGGCAGCAGCGGGGCGAGGAGCAGGCCGCTGCCGACGCCGAGTTCCAGGACCCGGCGCGGGCGCAGGGCGCGGATCTGCTCGACGGTGTCGTCGCGCCATGCGCGCATGTCGTCGAGCGGGATGGGCCGTTCGGTGTAACTGCTGTTCCAGCCGCCGAAGTTCTCGCCGAAACCGCCTGTCGCGGCGTGCTCGGTGTACATCTTGTCGTAGAGGTCGGACCACTCGGAGACCGCTTCGAGTTCGGTGGCCTCGTCGCGTTCGGCGGCGGGCACCAGATAGGCCACCAGCCGCTTGTCGCCGGGCCGGTCCTCGCGCACCACCACGGCGACCTGGCCGACCTGCGGGCTCCGGGCGATGGCGGCCTCGATCTCGCCCGGTTCGATGCGGAAGCCGCGGATCTTCACCTGGTCGTCGGCCCGGCCCAGGTACTCGATCTCGCCCGCGGGGTTCCAGCGGGCGAGGTCACCGGTGCGGTACAGCCGGCCGCCGGGCGGGCCGAAGGGGTCGGCGACGAAGCGTTCGGCGGTGGCGCCGGGCCTGCCGAGGTAGCCGCGCGCCACCCCCGCGCCCGCGATGTACAGTTCGCCCGCCGCGCCGACCGGTACGGGGTGCAGTCCGGCGTCCAGTACGTAGACCCGCATGTTGTCCAGCGGGGTGCCGATCGGCACCGAGGCGGGCACCTCGGCGTCCGGCTCCAGTCGGTGCCGGGTGGCGAAGGTGGTGGTCTCGGTGGGCCCGTAGCCGTCCACCAGCACCAGGCCGGGGCAGTGCGCGAAGACCCGTCGGACGGACTCGGCGGGGACGACGTCGCCGCCGGTCCACACCTCGGACACCCCGGCCAGGGCGCCCGGCTTCTCCTCCGCGAGGAGCCGGAACAGGCCCGCGGTCAGCCACAGACCGGTGACCCGGTGCCGGGCGATCACCTCCTCCAGGGTGGGGATGTCCAGTTCGGCGGGCGGCGCGACCACGACCCGGCCGCCGGACAGCAGCGGCACCCACAGTTCGTAGGTGGCGGCGTCGAACGCCTGCGGCGAGTGCAGCAGCACCCGCCGGTGCGCCCCGGTCCCGAACGAGCGGTCCCGGGCCAGCGCGGCGACGTCGCGGTGGGTCACCCCGACGCCCTTGGGCACCCCGGTGGAGCCGGAGGTGTACATCACGTACGCCAACTGACCGCTGTGCGGCACCGGTTCGGGGTCGGTGGTGACGGCGTCGCCGTACGGCTCGCCGCCCACCACCAGGGTCACCACACCGGTGAGGTCCCCGCTCACATGGGCGGCGTCGGCCAGCACGACGCCGGTGCCGGTCTCGCCGATGATGTGCGCGAGCCGTTCGGTCGGGTAGCGGTCGTCCAGCGGTACGTACGCGCCGCCCGCCTTGAGCACGCCCAGGATCGAGACGACCAGGTCGACGGAGCGGTCCTGGAGGATCGCCACCGGCTCCTCGGGGCGGATGCGCATCCCGGTCAGCCGGTGCGCCAGGGCGTTGGCGCGGGCGTTCAGTTCGGCGTAGGTGATCTCCTCGTCCCCGAAGCCGACCGCGATCGCGTCGGGGGTGCGGGCGGCCTGCTCCGCGAAGAGTTCCGGCAGCGACCGGTCGGGCAGCGGGTTCTCGGTGTCGTTCCACTCGTGCAGCACCCGGTGCCGCTCGGCGGGGCCCAGCACCCGGGCGGCGCCCAGCGGGCGGTCGGGTTCGGTGGCGAAGGTCTCCAGGAGCCGCCGGGCGCGGTCCGCGACGCCCCGCGCGCTCTCGCCGTCGATCAGGTCGTGGCGGTAGTCGAGGCGCAGGTGCATCCGGCCCTCGACGACCGCGGCGAAGAAGGTCAGTACGTAGTGTGCGGCGTCGCGCCCCTCCAGGCCGAGGATGCGCAGGCCGTCGCCGATGGTGCCCTGGAGGGCGTCGGGGTCGACGGGGTAGTTCTCCAGCACCATGTTGGTGTCGAACAGCTCGCCGGTGCCCACCAGGTTCTGGATGCTGCCGAGCCCCAGGTGCTGGTGCGGGAGCAGGCGCACCTGCTCGTCCTGGACCCGCCGGAGCAGGTGTGCCAGCGGTTCGTCCGCGCGGGTGCGCACCCGTACCGGCACGGTGTTCACGAAGAGTCCGACCATGGACTCCATGCCGGGCAGTTCCGGGGGCCGACCGGAGACCGTGGTGCCGAACACCACGTCCTGACTTCCCGTCAACTCGCCGACGAGCACGCCCCACACGCCCTGGACGACGGTGTTCAGGGTGAGTCCGAGGCTCCGTGCGGAGGCCACCAGGGCGGTGGTCTCCTCCTCGGTCATGGTGACCACGAGCTTGCTCGGCACCACCGCGGTCCGTTCCGGGTCCGCGGGGGCGACCAGGGTGGGCCCGGTGACCCCGTCCAGCGTCTCCCGCCAGGCCGCCATCGCGGCGTCCCGGTCCTGCCCGGCCAGCCAGTCCAGGTAGTCGCGGTACGGCGTGGCCGGGGCCGGTTTCGTCGCGGGGTCCGCGTAGGTCGCGAAGAGTTCGCCGACCAGGATCGCGGTCGACCAGCCGTCCAGCACGATGTGGTGGTTGGTGAGCAGCAGCCGGCAGCGCTCCCCGCCCGTCCGCACCACGGTCAGGCGCAGCAGCGGCGGGCGGTCCAGGGCGAACCGCCGGGTGCGGTCCTCGTCGGCCAGCCGGTCGAGTTCCTTCTCACGGGTGGCCCCGTCCAGTCCGGACAGGTCGTGCTCGACGACCTTGACCGGTACCTCGCTGAGCACGGCCTGGACCGATTCGCCGCTCCTGCGCTGGCGGAACGCGGTGCGGAGGCTGTCGTGCCGGTTGATCACCCGGGTGGCGGCCCCGGTGAGGCGGTCGACGTCCAGCGGGCCTTCCAGGTCGAAGGCGAGCTGCACGGTGTAGACGTCGGTGCCGTCGTCGTACATCGAGTGGAAGAGCAGCCCCTCCTGCACCGGAGACAGGGGCAGTACGTCCACCAGGCGGGGCTTCATCAGGACTCCCAATCGCTGAGCAGGTCGATCTCGAATTCGTCGATCTCGTCCTGGCTCATGGCCACCGACAGATCGGAGGGGGTGACGCCGCCGGCGTCGGGCCGTTCGGCGTGCCGGGCCAGCGTCGTGAGCGCCCGGAGCCAGGTGTCCACCAGGTCACGGACGTCGGACTCGGGCAGCAGGGCGGACGGCCAGGCGGTCACCACGGACAGCCGCGCCCCCTCGGCGCCGTCCTCGACCAGGGCGCTGAACTCCAGCAGGTGGGCCAGCGGGATGTCCGGGTCGACGCCGCGGGCGGCGCCGGACAGGGCGTCGTCGCCGATCACCATGGCCCAGTCGGTGTCCTGCGCCGCGGGGAAGCGGCCCAGGTAGTTGAAGCCGATCTGGGGGGCGGGCAGTGCCGACAGCTCCCGTCCGGCCTCGGGGTCCAGATAGCGCAGCAGCCCGTAGCCCAGGCCCTTGCCGGGCAGCGCGCGCAGTTGTTCCTTGACCTGTTTCAGGCCGCGGGCGAGCGCGTCGCCGTCCTCGGGCGCCGTCGCTCCCGCGTCCACCCGCACCGGGTGGAGGGTGGTGAACCAGCCGACGGTGCCGGAGACGTCCAGGGACTCGGCGGTGTCCCGGCCGTGGCCCTCCAGGTCGAGCAGCACCTCGGTGCCGGCGCCGAGGCCCAGCCGCCGCCGCCAGTCCGCGAGCGCCGAGGCGAACGCGGTGAGCAGTACGTCGTCGACGCCGCAGGAGAACGCCGTCGGCAGGGTGCCGAGCAGGGGTGCCGTCGCCTCCGCCGGGAGGGTGGCCACCAGGTGGCGCGAGGTGCCGAGCACGTCCCGGGTCCGGTCCAGCGGGCGTTCGCCGAGCAGCGGGTCGGGGCCGGCGAGCACGGCCCGCCAGGTCGGCAGCTCGGCCTGGAGGGCGGGTTCGTGGGCCAGGGCTGCGATGTTCTGCGCCCAGCGCCGGTAGGAGGTGCGCACCGGGGTCAGGGCCGAGTCGTCGCCGGTGTTCCAGGCGGCGGCGAGGTCGGCCACCAGGATGCGCCAGGACACGCCGTCGACGACCAGGTGGTGCGCGACCGTCAGCAGCAGTCCGGGCCGTCCGGGTCCGGCGTCGAACCACACCAGCCGGATCATCCGGCCCTCGTCGGGCACGAGCCGGACCTCCGCGGCGTGGCCGTCGATCACGGAGTCCAGCTGGTCGGCCGGGACCGCGGAGACGTCCACCCGCAGCAGGCAGTCGGCCGCGTCCAGGGTGCCGGGTTCCTGGGCGGTGAGCGTCCAGCCGCTGCCGTTGGCCGCGTACGTCCGGCGCAGCCGCAGGACGTCGTGGTGGTCGAGCACCGCCTGGAGGGCCTCGGTCAGCCGGTCGGGGCCGGGGTCGGCCGGGACGCGCAGCAGCATCGACTGGGTGAACCCGGCGGACGGGCCGCCGCGTTCGCGCATCCAGTGCACGATCGGCGGTACCGGTATCTCGCCGGTGCCGACGTCGGCCACGTCGGCCAGCGCGTCCACCGTGTCGACGGGGCGGGCGACGGCGGCCAGCGCGGCCATGCTGTCCTGCTGGAACATGTCGCGCGGGGTGATCAGCAGCCCCGCCTTCCGGGCCCGGCTGACCAGTTGGATGGAGACGATGCTGTCGCCGCCGATCGTGAAGAAGTGGTCGTCGGGGCCGACGTGCGGCAGTCCGAGCAGTTCCTCGACCAGGCCGCAGAGCAATCGCTCCGCGTCGGTGCCGGCGGTCCGCTCCGAGGGGGCGGCGAGCTGCGGCTCCGGCAGTGCGGCCCGGTCCAGTTTGCCGCTGGGGCCGAGCGGCAGCCGCTCCAGCTCCACGAAGGCGGCCGGGACCATGTAGTCGGGCAGTGTCGCGGCGGCGTGGGCGCGCAACTCCTCGGTTTCGAGGGGGGTTTCGGGGTTCCCCACCACGTAGGAGACGATCCGTACGATGCCCGCCCGGTCCTCGCGGGCGAGGGTGACGACCTCGCGCACCCCGGGGAATCCGGCCAGCACGGCGTCGATCTCGCCCGGTTCGATCCGGAAGCCGCGGACCTTCACCTGGCTGTCGGTGCGGCCGAGGTATTCGAGCTCGCCGTCCGCGGTCCAGCGGGCCAGGTCCCCGGTGCGGTACATCCGCTCGCCGGGGGCGCCGAAGGGGTTGGCGACGAACCGTTCCGCGGTGAGTCCCGGGCGGCCCAGGTAGCCGCGGGCCAGGCCGGCCCCGGCCAGGTACAGCTCGCCGGTGCTTCCGACGGCCACCGGTTCCAGTGCCGCGTCCAGGACGTAGGCGCGGGTATTGGTGACGGGCCGGCCGATCGGCGGTGCCGAGTCGACGTCGAGGCCGGGGTCGGCGTACCAGGCGGTGGCGTACACCGTGGCCTCGGTGGGGCCGTAGATGTTGGCGATCCGGACGCCGGGGAGCGCCGCGCGGATGTCGTGGACCAGGTGTGCGGGCAGTGCCTCGCCGGCCAGGACGACGGTGCCCGCGGTGGCGGGCGGGGGCGACTGGGCCAGGATCGGTGCCACCGCCGAGGGGACGCCGCTGATCAGCGTGCCCGTCCAGGAGCCGTCCGGCCGGTCGAGGAGTGCGGTGAGGTCGCGGACGATGTCGACCCGGCCGCCCGCGAGCAGGGTGCCGAACAGTTCGAAGACGGAGACGTCGAAGTTGAGCGAGGTGGAGAAGAGGGTGCGGGCCAGCGCGTCGGGGCCGAGCGCCCGCCCCGCCCACAGGGCCAGGTCCACCGCCGAGGCGTGGGAGACCACCACGCCCTTGGGCCGGCCGGTGGAACCGGAGGTGTAGATGGCGTACATGGCGTGCTGCGGCAGCAGCGGCCGGACGCGTTCGGTGTCGGTCGGATTGTGGTCGGGCAGGTGGGCCGTCGGCAGGTCCGCGAGGTCGGTCAGGACCAGGGCGGGTGCCGCGTCCGCGAGCATGAACGCGATCCGGTCGGCCGGGTGGTCGGGCGAGACCGGGAGGTAGGCCGCGCCCGCCTTGATCACACCGAGCACGGCGACCACCAGGTCCGGGGTGCGCGGCATGGACACCGCGACGAAGTCCTCGGGGCCGATGCCCTGCCGGATCAGGTGGTGTGCCAACCGGTTGGCGCGGGCGTTGAGTTCGGCGTAATCGAGGGCGTCGCCGGTCCGGCCGGCCGCGGTGACGGCCTCGGCGTCGGGCGTGCGGTAGGTCTGGAGCTCGAACAGGGCGGGGACGGTGGTCGCCGGGAGGGGGCGGTCGGTGCGGTTCCATTCGACGAGCACCTGGTGCCGGTCGCCGGGGCCGTCGAGGGCCAGTCTGCCCAGCGGCGTCCCGGGGTCCGCGGTGGCCGCGTCGAGCAGCCGGACCAGCCGGGCGGCCAGCAGGTCGGCGGTGTCCCGGTCGAACAGGTCGGTCGCGTACTCCAGCACTCCGTCCAGACCGGCCGGGGCGCCGTCGGCGGCGCGCCGTTCGGTGAGGTCCAGGGTGAGGTCGAACTTGGCGCTGCGGCGCGGGACGGGATGGGGCCGGACATCGAGGCCGGGCATCCGCACCTCGGTGCCGGGGTCCTCCTGGAAGGCCAGCATCACCTGGAACAGCGGGTGGCGGGCGAGCGAGCGGGGCGTCCGGAGCACCTCCACCAGCCGGTCGAACGGCACGTCCTGGTGTCCGAAGGCGGTCAGGTCGGCCTCGCGGACCCGGTCCACCAGCTCGCCGAAGCCCGGGTTGCCGGAGGTGTCGGTCCGCAGCACCAGTGTGTTGACGAAGAAGCCGACGAGGTCCTCCAGCGCCTCGTCGGAGCGGCCCATGACGGGGCTGCCCACGGGGATGTCCGTGCCGGCTCCCAGCCGGGTCAGCAGTGCGGCCAGGCCCGCCTGGAGCACCATGAAGACACTGGCTCCCCGTCTTCGCGCCAACTCCGCTATACGGGTGTGCAGTTCGGCGTCCAGGGCGACGTCGACGGTGTCCCCGCGGTGCGAGGCGACCGGCGGCCTGGGCCGGTCGGTGGGCAGCTCGATCCGGTCCGGCAGCCCTCTCAGCACCTCGGACCAGTGGGCGAGTTGTCCGGCGAGCCGGCTGTCCGGGTCGTCCTCGGCGCCCAGCAGCCCGTGCTGCCGGAGGGTGTGGTCGGCGTACTGGACGGGCAGCGGCGTCCAGCGCGGCGCGCCGCCCGCCCGGCGGGCGGCGTAGGCGGTGGCGAGGTCGCGGGTCAGCGGTCCCAACGACCAGCCGTCGCAGGCGATGTGGTGGACCACCAGCGACAGCAGATGCTGCTCGGCGGGTTCGCCGTCGGCCGCCCCGGACGGTGGCGTCCCGATCAGTTCGGCACGCCACGGCGGCTCGGCCGACAGGTCGAAGCGGGTCGCGGCGGCCGTCGCCAGGATCTCCGCGGCCTCCTCGTCGTCGGCGGCGCGGCGGACCACGAGCGTGGGCGCCGTGGCCACCGGCGAGTCCAGCACCACCTGGTGGGGCACCCCGTCCACGTCGGGGAAGACGGTGCGCAGGCTCTCGTGCCGCCGGGCCACGTCGCCCAGCGCGAGCCGCAGCGCCTCCCGGTCCAGCCGGCCGGAGAGCCGCAGCGCGAAGGGGACGTTGTAGGTGCCCGGCGAGGGCTGCCCGGACTCCAGCCGGCTGAGGAACCACAGCCGGCGCTGCCCGGCGGAGAGCGGCACCCGTTCGGGGCGCGGTTCCTGCCCGGCGGCCGGCTCGCCGGTGGCGGCGAGGCGGTCGGCCACCACCCGGGCGATCTCCGCGAGCGGGGCCGGCTTCAGGAGGTCGGTGTGGGACCGTTCGACGAAGTGCACCTCGATCCCGCCGTCCACGTACGGCTGCCAGGTCTGCGGTGTCGGGGAGAACTCGACCTTGTCCAGGGTCGCCACGAAGAACAGCATGTCCCCGGTGAAGCGCCGCGGCCGGTACCGTCGCATCAGCTCGCCGGCCTCGCCGTAGACGCGGGCCATGGCGGTGATGTCCTGCTCGCCGAGGCCGGCCAGGGCGCTGTCGAGTTTCCGCAGCAGTTCCACGACCCGCTGGAACTCCAGCGGTTCCGGGCCCAGTCGGCGCCGGTCGAAGCCGGCGAAGTCGAGCAGGGTCGCCATGATCTCCTGCTCGTCCAGCGGCGGCAGTTCGAGGCCGGGGTAGGCGTCCAGGACGGCCAGCAGGCCGACCTCCTCGCCCTCCTCCTGGAGCCGGGTGGCGATCGCCTGCGCGACCACACCGCCGGAGGACCAGCCGAGCAGGTGGTACGGGCCGGCCGGCTGCGCCTTGCGCATCTCGGCGATGTACGCGGCGGCCATCTCCTCGATGGAGTCCGGCGCGGCCGAGGCGTCCCGCAGACCGTGGGCCTGGAGCCCGTAGATCGGGCGTTCGGCCTCCACGTGGCGCAGGAAGCCGGAGTAGATCCAGCTCAGTCCGGCGGCCGGGTGCACGCAGAACAGCGCGGGCAGTTCGCCGTGCGGGCGAAGCGGCAGCAGGACGTCGAGCGAGCTGTCCCGGTCGCCGTCGCGGGCGACGTGCTCGGCGAGACCGGCCACCGTGGGCGCGGCGAACAGCGCGGCGATGCCGACGTCCACGCCGAAGGCGGCGCGGATCCGGCCGGCGAGCCGGGTGGCGAGCAGCGAATGGCCGCCGAGGTCGAAGAAGCTGTCGTCGATGCCGACCCCGGGCACGTCGAGCACCTCGGCGAACAGCCGGCAGAGGATCTCCTCCTGCGGGGTGCGCGGGCCCCGGCCGCCGGAGGCGGTGAACTCCGGGGCGGGCAGTGCGCGGGCGTCCAGCTTGCCGTTGGCGGTCAGCGGGAGGGAGTCCATCGGCACCACCGCCGAGGGGACCATGTGGTCCGGCAGCGTCCGGCCGGCGAACTCCCGCAGCCCGTCCAGGGATTGTCCGTCGGCGGGCACCGCGTAGGCGACCAGCCGCCGGTCGCCCCGCTGGTCCTCGCGGGCGATCACGGCGACCTGGGCGACGGCCGGGTGTCCGGACAGCACCGACTCGATCTCGCCCGGTTCGATCCGGAAGCCGCGGATCTTGACCTGGGCGTCGGCCCGGCCGACGAACTCCAGTCGGCCGTCCCCGGTCCACCGGGCCACGTCGCCGGTCCGGTACATCCGGGTGCCGGGCGGCCCGAACGGGTCGGCCACGAACCGTTCGGCGGTGGTGCCGTGGCGGCCCAGGTAGCCGCGGGCCAGGCCCGCGCCGGAGACGTACATCTCCCCCGCCACGCCCGGCGGCACCGGCCGCAGGGCGTCGTCCAGGACGTGGACGGCGAGGTCGGGGATGGGCCCGCCGATGACGCTGCCCCGGCCCTCGGCGGCGACGGCCGCGTCGAGGGCGATGTGGGAGACGTGCACCGTGGTCTCGGTGATGCCGTACATGTTGGCCAGTACCGGAGCGGTGTCGTCGTGCCGCGCGTACCAGTCGCCCAACCGCCACAGGTCCAGCGCCTCGCCGCCGAACACCACGGAGCGCAGGGCCAGTCGGGCGGAGAGTCCGGGGTTCTCGGCGTCCGCGCGCATGAGCTGGTAGAAGGCCGACGGGGTCTGGTTGAGCACGGTCACCCGTTCGTCGACGAGCAGCCGCAGGAACCGTTCCGGGGAGCGGCTGGTCGCGTGGGGCACCACCACGAGCCTGCCACCGTGCAGCAGCGGGCCCCAGATCTCCCAGACCGAGAAGTCGAAGGCGTAGGAGTGGAACATCGTCCAGACGTCGTCGCCGTCGAAGCCGAACCAGTGCCGGGTGCTGTCGAAGAGCCGCACCACATTGGCGTGCGGGACCACGACGCCCTTGGGCCGGCCGGTCGATCCCGAGGTGTAGATGACGTACGCGGGCGTGGCCGGGGTCAGGGGCGCGCCGCGGTCGGCATCGGTGGGCGCGCTCGCCGGGCAGTCGGCGAGCGCCGCCCCGGTCCGGGGGTCGGCGAGGTCCACGGTGGGTGTCCCGGACCAGTCGCCGCCGCCGACGGTCACGACCAGGGCCGGTGCCGCGTCCGCGAGCATGAACGCGATCCGGTCGGCCGGGTAGTCCGGGTCCAAGGGCACATACGCGGCACCGGACTTGATGACCGCGAGCAGTGCGACGACCATCTCCGCCGAGCGCGGCACCGCGAGCGCCACGAAGCCCTCGGGCCCCGCCCCGCGGGAGATCAGCAGGTGCGCCAGCCGGTTGGCCCGCTCCTCCAGCTCCGCGTAGGTGAGTTCGGTGTCCTCGAAGGAGACGGCGACCTTCTCCGGCACCCGGGCGGCCTGTGCGGAGAACAGCTCCGCCAGGTCGCCGTGCGCCCCGCCGCGGCGGGCCGGGGCGGCGGGGCCCGGCGGTTCGGCCGCCCCGGCCGGGTCGATGCGGCCGACGAGCGCCTGCGGTCCGGCCGCCGCGAGCCGGTCCAGGAAGGCCAGGAAGCGTTTCTGGTGCGCCTCGATCAGCTCGTCCGGGTACAGGTCCGGGTTGGCGTCGAAGTCGATCTGGAGGCCGTCGGCGTCACCGCGGTCGTAGACGATCACGGACAGGTCGTCGGCGGGGCCGATGCAGAGGTTGTGGACGGTGCTGCGGTGCGGGCCGAAGCGCAGGTCGTAGTCGAACATCATGATGTTGACCTGCGGGCCGATCAGCCGCTGGTCGTCCTCCAGCAGCCGCAGGTCGCGGCGCAGGTCCTCGTACCGGTA
Organism: Streptomyces sp. sk2.1; assembly: GCF_008120935.1. GTDB lineage: Bacteria > Actinomycetota > Actinomycetes > Streptomycetales > Streptomycetaceae > Streptomyces. The sequence goes on along the minus strand of NZ_RDBO01000037.1, from coordinate 41,170 downwards.
GCGCTGGTGGCGCATCGCCGCGCGCATCCGGCCGTGGGTGTGCGTCAGCAGTTCGGCCACCGTCATCCCCGGGCGGGCCGACAGCCGCAGCGGCAGCACGTTGGAGACCATGCCGGGCACGGACCGGGCCGCCCTGCCCAGCCGGGTGGTGACGGGCAGCCCGAGCACCACCTCGGACTGGCCGGTCATCCGCTGGAAGTACGCGGCGCTCGCGGCCGGTACCAGCGCCGGCCACGGCACCTCCGCCGCCCGCGTCAGCTCCCGCAGCCGGCGGGTGCTCGCCGCGTCCAGCCGTGCCGTGCGCCGGGCGAGCCGCCGTGCCGTGCCCGGCCGCGTCCCGGACATGCTCACCGGCTCGGTCCGGCCGGCCAGTTCGGCCACCCAGTGATCGCGGTCGTCGGTGAACCGCTCGGACCGGCGGTACTCCTGGTCGAGGGCGACGAGTTCGGCCAGCGGTGCGAACGGGGTCGGGGGCACCTCCTCGCCCGCGACCAGTGCCGTGTACACCGCCGCCACCCGCCGGGCGATCATCGCGACGGTGAAGCCGTCGACGGCGATGTGGTGGTAGTGGTGCAGCCAGAACCAGCGGTCCGGTCCGGCCCCGAACAGTGCGAAGCGGAAAAGCGGTTCGGCCGTCAGGTCGACGGTCCGCGCCAGCGAGGCGCGCATCCGGGCCTCGGCCGCGGCCCGCGGGTCCGCCTCCCCGCCGAGGTCCACGACCTCCAGCCGCCACTCCCGGGCGGGCTCGACGAGCTGGCGCGGCCCGTCCTCGGTCTCCACCACCCGGACGCGCAGCGCGTCGGCCTCGCCGACCACCCGTCGCAGCGCGGCCTCGAACAACCCGGTGTCCACCGCGCCGTGGATCTCCAGGTACTCGCCCGCGTTGTAGACGGTGTTGGCGGGGTCGAGCCGCTGTGCGTAGAACATGCCCGCCTGGGCGGCGGTCAATGGCAGGAGGGAGTCCCCGTGGACAGACATGCGCCCTCTAACTCTCGACTGTTTGGCCGGGCGACAGGTGGTCGGGCCTGTGGCCGGGCGGGGTCGGCTGAGCGCACACGGACACCGTCGTCAGGGGTGACGAGGTCGGTGACGACGACGATGCGTGTGCGGGGCAGGCGTGATGCGTGGGGGGCCCACCGCTTTCATGTAAGTCAGTGCGCGCATACCGGGGCAAGCGCGTTGCAGGAAGATGTCAGCACGAAACCGTCACCGGCACACGAAAACCGGGCACTCGGCGCGAGGACCCCATCGGGAAAGATGATGGACCGTCATGTTCCGCCGCACAAAGGCGAGAAGCTGCCGAACGGACGATTCACGCGAAGGCATGCGGGGGCTGCTGGGGGCATGTGCAGGAGGCTCCGCCCCGGCATCGGCGCCGCCATCGACACCGCGGCGCGAGGACGGAACCGCGACGCGACACCGGAACTCCGGTGCGACATCTGCACCATGACACGGCATCAAGGACGTGGCACGACATCGGCTACGTGACATTAGTGTGCGGCACACAGTATGGTGTGACGCGTGGGCACCGATGAACTGATCCTCAGCCAGGCCCAGGAGCTGCGCCGCGGCACGGTCGTCCTGGCCTGCCTGGCACTCCTGGAGGAGCCGCAGTACGGATACGCGCTCCTGGAGACGCTCGGCGACGCCGGCGTCTCCGTCGACGGCAACACCCTCTACCCGCTGCTGCGCCGGCTGGAGAAACAGGGGCTGCTCATCAGCGAGTGGAACACCGAGGAGACCAGGCCGCGCAAGTTCTACCGGGTCAGCCCCGAGGGCGCCCGGGTCCGCACCGGACTGCTGCGCGAGTGGCAGGACCTCTGCACCTCGATATCACGACTGACCAAGGGGGACCGTTGAGCAAGTCGCAGGTGGCCGGCACCGGCACACTGACCGACCGTTACGTGGTGGAGGTCGTCCGGCGCATACCGGCCGACCAACGCGCCGATGTGGCCGACGAGTTGCGCGCCACGATCGCCGACACCGTCGAGGCCCGCGATCCGGCCGCCCCGGAGACCGCCGAGCGCGAGGTGCTCACCGAGATGGGCGACCCGATCCGGCTCGCCGCCCGGTACGCGGACCGGCCGCTCGCACTGATCGGGCCCGGCCTCTACCCGACGTACACCCGGCTCCTCACGGTCCTGCTGTCCACCGTGCTGCCCGCGGTCACCGTCCTGGGCGCGGTGCTCGACGTACTGGACGGCCGGGGTATCGGCGAGGTGATCGGCGGGGCGGTCGGGACGGTGCTCGTCGTCGGCGCCCAGATGCTCGCCTGGCTCACCGTGGTGTTCGCCCTGATCGAGCGGTCCGGCAGGCTGCCCGGCGCGATCGGCAGGTCCTGGACGCCCGACGACCTCCCCGAACGCGTCACGCCGAAGAAGCGCGACCCGGCGGTCTACGCCCGGGTGGCGTGGCACTCGCTGCTGATCGCCCTGATCGTCTGGCAGCACACCGCGCGGCCGTACCGGACCGATGACGGCACCCCCCTCGACGTGCTCGCCCCGGATCTGTGGTCGGGGTGGATCTGGCCGATCCTGGCCGGGCTCGCCGGCCTCGTGGCACTCGACGTGATCCGCTCCGTACGGGCGTGGACGCCTTCACTGGCACTCTGGAGCGTCGGCGCCGAGGCGGCCTTCGCACTGCCGCTGGTGTGGGTCCTGTACCGGCAGGAGCTGTTCAACCCGGCCTTCCTGGCCGATGTCAACGGCGGCTGGCAGACCCCGCAGTCCTTCTACACCGTGACGGCGGTGGTGGTACTGGCGGTGAGCGCGGGCGACGTGGTGAAGCGGTTCCGCGAGGCACGGGCCTGACCCCGCGTCAACTCCCTCGGGCGGTGTCCTGGCGATCACGGGCGGAGCCGGATGACGAGTGCGGCTGCGGTGACAGTGACGGTGCCGAGGTGGACGTGGCCGCGCTCGTCGAACGCGATCGCAACCGCGCGGAAGGTCCTGAGCCCGCTGACCGCCCGTTCGACGATGTTGCGCTTCTTGCAGCGGTCCTTGTCGAAGCCGGGCGGCCGACCGCCTCACCTCCCGCACCGCCTCCGCCGGGCGGTCGCTCGGTGCCGACCGCTGAATACGGTGGAGGGGCCGGGTCGAAGGAGAGGACGCGAAGACGTGGATGTGTATGAGGCCGTGGACAGTCGCCGGGCCGTACGGGCGTTCAGCGACGAGCCGGTGCCCAAGGAGACACTCGAACGGGTGCTGACCGCGGCGACGCGCGCTCCGTCCAGCGGAAACCTTCAGCCATGGCATGTGTACGTCGTGACCGGCGAACCCCTGGCCGAACTGAAGAGGCGCGCGACGGCCAGGGCACTGGCGGGAGACCCGGGTGATGAGCGGGAGTACCCGATGTACCCGGACGGACTGGCCTCACCGTATCTGGACCGCTTCTCCGCTGCGGCGGCTCAGCGCTACGAAGCGCTGGGGATCGAGCGCGACGACCCCGAGCGGCCCCGGAAGATCGCCGCCCTGAACTCGGCGGCGTTCGGGGCGCCGGTCGTCCTGTTCTGCTACCTCGACCGGACGATGGGGCCCGGTCAGTGGGGTGACGCGGGGATGTACCTGCAGACGGTCATGCTGTTGCTGAGGGCGGAAGGGCTGCACAGCTGCCCGCAGGTGATGTGGACCATGTACCGCAGGACCGTCGGCCGGACCGTCGGAGCCGATGACGGCCTCGTGCTGTTCTGCGGCATCTCGGTGGGATTCGAGAGGGAAGGCGTGCCACGGCTGCGCACCGAGCGGGCCGACATGACGGAAACGGTGAGCTTCATCGGAGCATGACCGTTGGAAGGCCGAGATCGGCAGGACGGGACCTGGTCCCATCGGCGGTACGTCGCCCCCGTGAGTGGTCCGGCCCGGCCCCGGCGGGTCACCACTGCCGGGGGACCGGGCTCGCGCCGGTGAGTCCGGTCCACCGCGCCGACTCCTCGGCGTGGTCACCGGCCGCGGTCGCCCGGGCGACCGCGGCCGCCTCCTCGGGCGTGGGCCCACCGCTGCGGGAGAGCAGTGTCAGCGGCCAGGCCGGGGCGTCGGGCCCCGCTCCGTCGAGCGGATACCACTCCCAGGCCGCGTCGAACCGCCAGAGGCGCCCGTTCCGGTCGGTGACCTCGTCGCCCGGTTCGAGGAAGGCGTAGGGGCGGAAGAGCAGTTCGAAGCGGATCGGTTCGTCGCCCGCCGGGTCGAACGCGTAGCCCTGGTCCTCGAGTTCGAGGTCATGGGTCTCACCCTGCGGCAGGACTTCCAGGTAGGTCGCGGGCCTCGGCAGCATGCCGGTCACCCGGGGCGGATCGAAGTGATGGACCGTCAGGACGTGTACCACGGTCGGAGGGATGCCCACCCGGCAGGTGTCGTCCGGCCTCAACTCGGTCTCGGCCGGCCGCGTCCGGAAGAGCTCCCACTCGCGGGCCGCGGGCAGCGGAAGCGCCCGTCGGCCGTTCCACCCGAAGTTCTCCGCCTGCGGGTCCACCTCCGACCAGGGCCACCGCACGGAGACGTGGAAGCGGGAGACATCGGCGACCGTGGTCCCGGTGAACGGGCACTCCAGCTTCAGCACATCCCCCGGCCGGAACCGGACGTCACGACCGTCCGTGCCCGACCCGTCCGCCCCGGCCCCGTCCGTCCGACTGCTCATCTCGCCCTCCTCGGCCTCCGGAGCGATCATCACAGATGCGGCGGCCGCGGTTCACCGCTTTCGGGACGGATCCGTGTAGCGGGTGGCCATCGTGGCGGCCCGGTCGCGCAGGCGGGTGCGCAGCGACTGCGGGGACAGGGCCTCCGCGTCCGTGCCGAGCTGCCACAGCGCCCATTCGGCGTGCCGCACGTCCTGGAAGGCGACCTCCAGCCGCAGCCGCCCGTCCGCGTCGGGCTCCTCGGCGCGGACGGCCAGGGCGGTGTTCAGCAACTCCTCCCGTCGCGCCGGGTCCACCCGCATCAGCACGGTGACGTGGTCGCCGTCGGAGAGGAACCGCGCGGAGCGTTCCCGCCGGATCCGGTCCAGGTCGACCCGGCCCGGCCGTTGCGCCGGTTCGGGGAGTTCCTCGGCGGCCGGCACCCTCGACAGCCGGTAGGTGCGGTCCGCGCCGGATCGCGTGGCCAGCAGGTAGCCCCGGTCCCGTACGGTGACCAGGCCGATCGGGTCCACCGTGCGCCACTGCGGCGCCCGGCCCGTGGCCGCGTAGTGGATGCGCAGCTTGTGTCCGGCGAGCACCGCGCGCCGGACCTCGATCATCGTGGTGCCGGGCACCTCCTCGGTGACCGGCCGGCGCGGGAGCAGATCGGTCACCGGGTCGACGAGGAATCGCTGGACCGCGTCGCTCACGGTGGTCCGGTGGCTCTCGGGCAGTGCGTCGACCACCTTCCGCATGGCCGAGGCGAGCGCCGGGCCGAGGCCGAACACCTGCTCTCCGCGCCCCGACCCGGCAGCCGGCAGGGCGAGGGCCTCGTCGTGGTTCAGACCGGTGAGCTCGGTGCGGAAACCCGGTGCCAACACGAAGCCGCCGTGCCGGCCACGTTCGGCGTGGACCGGGACGCCCGCCGCGGACAGCGCCTCGATGTCGCGCAGCACGGTGCGGGTGGACACCTCCAGCTCGCGGGCCAGTGCGTTCGCGGTCAACCGACCCCGCTGACGCAGCAACAGCACCAGGGAGACCAGCCGGTCGGCGCGCATGCGAAAAACTCCAACGGAATACATGACCGAGGGTGTCGTGATTCGTCGGGAGGCTGGTTGCCACAACGTCGGGCCGGCGGTTGCCGAGCCGTTGGACGTACGCATTCCCGATGGGTGCGTTCCCGATGGGACGCATTCCCGGCGGGACGAATCGAATGGAGCTGACGTGGCAGTGGAACGAACGGCGGTCAACCCGGTGACGTGGTCGGTGGAGATGGGGTTCAACCAGGGTGAGGTCGTCTCCGGACACACCCGGACCCTGTACCTCTCGGGGCAGACCGCGATGGGCGACGACGGCCGGCCCCGGCACGACGGCGACATGGCGGCGCAGTTGGCGCTGAGCATCGACAACATGGAGGCCGTGCTCGACGAGGCCGACATGTCTCTCGCGAACCTCGTCCGGCTCAACGTCTGCACGACCGACGTCGACCTGCTCCTCCGTCACTACGGCGTGCTGGCCGGGCGGTTGGGCGCGGCAGGGGTGGCACCGGCCACCACGATGCTGGGCGTGACGCGGCTGGCGGTCCCCGGTCAGATGGTCGAGCTGGAGGGAACAGCCGTGGCGTGACGCAGCCCGGCGCCGTGGCGTGACGCAGCCCTGCCGCCCCACAGCCCTGCCGATCCGCGGTCGGCCGCCCCGCAGCCCTGCCGATCCGCAGTCGGCCGACCCGTCGCCCCGCCGGTCAGTCGCCCCGCCGCCCCGTCGCCCCGGCGGTCACAACCATCCGGAGCGCTGTGCCTGCAGGGCCATCTGGAAGCGGTTCGCGGCGCCCAGCCGGGCCATCAGGACCTGCAGGCGGCGGAACAGCGTGCGGCGGCTGATTCCCAGCTCGCGGGCGATGACGTCGTCGCTCGCACCGCCCGCGAGGAGCCACAGCAGCCGGCGGTCGGCGGGTGGCAGGCCGCCGGGCCGGGTGGTGCGGCCGTGGAACGGCAGGGCGTTTCGCCAGGACTGCTCGAACAGGGCGATGAGCGCGGAGAGCAGGCCGCACGGCTGCACGACCAGCATGGTGTTGTGCACGTCGGCCTCCCTGATCGACAACGACACGAGCGCGTACGCCTCGTCGATGATCACGAGCTTGACCGGCACCGACGGCAGCACCCTGGCCTGTTCGCCGGCCTTGATGCACGGCTCGATGGCGTCCTTCAGCCGGCCCGGGTACTCCAGCGACTCCCGCGAGTACACGACGCGCTGCGTCACCCCGCGGGCGAGCGTGGCCAGCGCGTCGTCCGTGGCCTCGGACAGGAGAAAGTACGGCGGTGACTCGAACTGCCGGATCTGCTCCCGGGCGCTCGCCCAGGCGTGCCGCATCCTGGGGCCGATGGCCTCGCCGGTGACGACCTCGACGAGATCGTCGTTGTACGCGGCGAGCCGCTGCCGCCGGAACGACTCGAACGCGCCCCCGACGGTGATGCGGGACTCCTCGATCTCGGCCGCCCGGTGCCGGGCGAGGATCTCCAGGCCCGCGGCCGGCGGGACCGGGGCCACCACGTCCCCGCCCGCCTCGGCGGCACTGGCCAGACCCGCGGCGACCAGCGCGCCGTACGCCTCGGCCAGTTCCGCACCGCCCAGACCGGACGCGGCCTCGATCTCGCCCAGCGGAGCGGGCGCCAGTTCGAGCAGCGCCAGGTAGACCCGGATCGCCGCGGGATCGAGGCCCAGCAGCCGGAGGGCCTCGCCGATTCTCACGTTCGCCATACGCCTCATTGTCGACGACTCCGGACGGCATGGTGGCCGATCAGTGCCAATGGCACTTCCGGGCACCGGGGGCGGGCGGCGCGGGATACCGTCCGGGAGCCGCCGCCGAACGGCGGCAGCGAGGGGGCCGGGCCGTACCGGGGCCAGCCCGCCGGTACGGCCCGCTTCGCCCCCCGCCACTGAGGAAACCCACCCGGAAGAAGGTGCACACCGTGGCGAAAGGCCGCAAGAACGGTCTCTACGCAGGGATCTCCGAAGAACTGTCCGCCCTGATGCGGACGGGGTGGGCGGACACCGAGCGGCACGACCTGCGGCCCGACGAGCAGGCCCCGTACGCGGCCGCCCGCCGTGCCGCGCTCTCCGCGCGCTTCCCCGGCGAGCGCCTCGTCGTCCCCTCGGGGAACCTCAAGGTCCGCTCCAACGACGACACCTACCCGTTCCGGCCGTACTCGGGCTACGTGCACATGACCGGGGACCAGGCCCGGGACGGCGCCCTCGTCCTCGAACCCCGCGCGGACGGCGGCCACGACGCCTACTGCTACCAGCTGCCGCGGGACAGCCGGGACGACAACGAGTTCTGGACCGGTGTCACGGCGGAGCTGTGGATGGGCCGGCGCCACTCCCTCGCCGAGGCGGAGCTCGTGCTCGGGCTGCCCTGCCGGGACGTCCGCGGGGCGGCCGAGGACCTGGCCGCCGCCTCCGACGTGCCGACCCGGATCATCCGTGGCGTCGACCCGGCCCTGGAGGCCGCCGTCACCACCGACGAGGAGCGCGACGAGGAGTTCGAGGAGGTGCTCAGCGGCCTCCGGCTCGTCAAGGACGAATGGGAGATCGCCGAGCTCCGCAAGGCCGTGGACTCCACGGTGCGCGGATTCGTCGACGCGATCGGCGACCTCTCCGGGGCGATCGCGTCGTCCGAGCGGTGGATCGAGGGCACGTTCTTCCGCCGGGCGCGGCTGGAGGGCAACGCCGTCGGCTACGGCTCGATCTGCGCCGCGGGCGAGCACGCCACGATCATGCACTGGACGAGGAACGACGGCCCGGTGCGCCCGGGGGAGCTGCTCCTGTTCGACGCGGGCGTGGAGACGCACACCCTCTACACCGCCGACGTCACGCGCACGCTCCCCATCAGCGGCACCTTCTCCCCCGTGCAGCGCAAGGTCTACGACGCGGTGTACGAGGCCCAGGAGGCCGGCATCGCGGCGGTCAAGCCGGGTGCCGCGTTCCGTGACTTCCACGAGGCGTCGCAGCGTCACCTGGCGGCCCGGCTGGTCGAGTGGGGCTTCATCGAGGGCCCGGCCGACCGCGCGTACGAGCTCGGCCTGCAGCGCCGCTTCACCATGGCGGGCACCGGTCACATGCTCGGCCTGGACGTCCACGACTGTGCGCAGGCCAGGAACGAGGAGTACGTCGACGGCCCGCTGGAGCCGGGCATGGTGCTCACCGTGGAGCCCGGCCTGTACTTCCAGCCGGACGACCTGACCGTGCCCGAGGAGTGGCGCGGCATCGGCGTCCGGATCGAGGACGACCTGGTCGTCACCGAGGACGGCAACGAGAACCTGTCGGCGGGCCTGCCGAGGTCGGCGGACGAGGTCGAGGCCTGGATGGACCAGCACGCGGGCTGAGCGCCCGGCGTCGCGGCGGAACCCGCCCGTACCGGCCTGCCTCCGCGGCCGGTACGGGCGTCCGGCCGACGGGGTCCGGCCACGCCGGTGGTCTCCCCGGTGGTACTGGTAGCTTCTCCGCGGTGACCTTGTTGGAGACGCAGGGCCCCGTACGGATGAGCGACGGGGCCCGACTGCACCGGACCGTCCTGGGGGACGCGGCGCGGCAGCCGCCCGTGGTGCTGCTGCACGGCGGTCCCGGCCTGCCCGACTACCTGGGCGATGTCGCCCCCATGATCGCGGACCTCGCGCCCGTGTACCGGTACGACCAGCGCGGCACGGGCCGGTCCCCGTGGCGGGGCCGCCATTCCCTCGCCCGGCACGTCGCCGATCTCGCCGAACTGCTCGACGCCCGGGACACGCCCGGAGAAGCGCCCCGGGCCGTGCTGATCGGGCACTCCTACGGCGCCGACCTGGCGAGCCGGTTCTGTCTGGCGCACCCCGACCGGGTCTCCGCGGTGCTGCTGATGTGCGGGCCGTTCGTCGGCGACTGGCGTGCCGGGGACCGGGCGGAGCGCGAGCGCCGCATGTCCGCGGCGCAGCAGGAGCGGCTGCGTGTGCTGGAGGAGCTGCCGTGCCGTACGGAGGAGCAGGAGGTCGAACTGCTCACGCTGTCCTGGTTCACCGACCACGCGGATCCCGGAGCCGGGTGGCGCCGGGCCGCGTGGAGCGCCCGGCACCGGCGCCCCGTCAACTGGGTCATGAACGGTGAGCTCGGCGAGGAGAATCGCCGGGACCCGCTCGACGGGCATCTCGCCGAGCTGCGCGCGTGCCTGCCCGCCCGGGCGGAGATCCTGGGCGGCGTCGAGGACCCCCGTCCGATGTCGGCCCTCGAATCGCTCGCGTTCCGGCTCGGTCTCCCCCTCACCCGGATCGAGGGTGCCGGACACGAACCCTGGCTCGAACGGCCCGACGTCGTACGCGCCCACCTCCGGCGGTTCGTGCGGGACGCGGTGGGCGGTTAGGGGTTCCGGCCGGTGCGCCGGGACAGCGGGGAGGGGCCGGCCGCGGTGCGGAGGCGCTCATCGGCTCCGGGCGTTCCGGGGGACGTCACCGGAGCCCTCGTGCCGCTCGCGCACCGCGATCCGGGCCAGCTTCGTCAGCATCATGCCGTTGCGGATCGAGACGAGGTAGTCCACGGGGAGTCCGTGCATCCGGGTGCCCGGCCCCCGCAGGGCGTGCCATTCGAGGACGAAGAGGGTGTTCTCGCCCCAGGGGATCAGGTTCATGGCGATGCGGGCCGCCCCGAAGGGGTCCGCCTTCGCCTCCAGTTCCAGGCGGTGCCGCGGCTCGCAGATGCGGACGACGCAGGTGTCGTCGAGGGTCAGCGGGCCGGCGCCGACCCGGACCCGCAGCCGGGCGCCCACTTCGGGCCAGTGCGGGTCCACGTCGATGACCTGTTGTGTCCCCGAGACCCATTCCCCGTAGCGACGGCCGTCGGACAGCAGGTCCCAGACCCTGGACGGCGAGCTCAGGATCAACCGGCGATTCCGGGCCACACCGACCACGCTCCTCGTCACGTCGGAACCGGCACCCCATGACCGTTGCCGGTCGGGAAGCTTCCTTGCCCGGTCGCCCGGCACGCTTCTCGACACTAACCTCGCCCCGCGCATCCGGCACGCGAGCCCCGGCCGGACCGGGCACCGCACGGCGGCGGCACATGGCGCTCACGATCGGGGTGGCGCCCCTGACCTGCCGACGGACCTTCCGCGCCAGGACGGCCGCGCCCCGCTGACGGGGGACCGTCGCCCGGACGGCCGCCGCCCCGACGGGCGGGGCATCCGGGCGACGGTGAAAGGGATCGGGGCGCCGGGGTCCGTCCGGCCGGCCGTGCCGTGACGGCTCACTGCCGGGGTGCCGGTGCGGTGGATCCTCTCGGGGTGAGGGAGGGGGTGGGGACCTGGAGCGATCCGGTGTGCGTGCCCTCGATCAGGGAGAAGAGGGTCCGGGTCACCTCCGCGCCGAAGTGGTGCACGTCGTGGCTCATGGCCGACAGGGTCGGGTGGGTGATCCTGCACAGCTGGGAGTCGTCCCATGCGAGCAGGGAGACGTCGTCCGGAACGACGAAGCCCATCTCCGCCGCGACGCCGGCGCCCGCGACCGCCATGATGTCGTTGTCGTAGATGATGGCTGTGGGACGGTTCGCGGCCAGGAGGAGGGACCGGGTCGCGCGTGCGCCTTCCCTCTCGTCGAATCCGGTCGCTGTCTGCCGCCCCTCCTCCAGCCCCAACTCGCGTACGGTCGAGGCGAAAGCCGCGGTCCTGATGGCGCTGTGCCCGAACCTGGCGGGCCCGCCCACCCGTGCCAGCCGCCGGTGCCCCAGGGCGGCCAGGTAGCGGACGGCCTCGGCCATCGCCGTGGCGTCGTCCGTCCACACCGCGGGAAAGGAACCGGTCAGCGACGGGTGTCCGACGGCCACCGCGGGCAGGCCGACGGCCTGGAGCGCCGGAACCCGCGGATCGTTCTCCTCGAAGTCGACCAGAATGGCGCCGGCGATCGTCTGACCGCGCCACCAGGTCCGGTACAGGTCGATCTCCTCGTCGACGTCCCGCACCAGCCTCAGGAGCAGCGAGCACGAACGCTCCGCCAGGACGCTCTCGATGCCGGAGATGAAGTCCATGTAGAACGGTTCGAGTCCGAGCAGCCGGGCGGGGCGGCACAGGGCCAGGCCGATGATGTCGACTCGCTGGCTGGAGAGGCTGCGGGCCGTCTGGTTCGGCGCCCAGCCGAGGTCCCGGGCGGCTTCGAAGATGCGCTCGCGCGTCGCCTCCGAAACACCCGGTTTGCGGTTGAACGCCAGCGAGACCGCGCCCTTGGAGACGCCGGCCCGGGCCGCGACGTCCTTGATGGTGATCCGGGCGGAACCGCTCACTTCGCGCCCACGCAGAACAGGGCGGCCCGTACGTCGTCCTCCGTCACGCCGTCACAGCCGTCGAGGCGGATCCGGGCCTGCTCGCCGGCCAGCAGGGTGGTGAGGCCCCGGTCGGCGCGGGCGTCGGGGCCGAGCCGGTCGGCCTGGAGGAGGAGGTCCCTGACAAGGGTATGCGCGTTCACCACGACGTCGACCTTACCGCCGTCGCCCCCGACCGGTTCCAGGGCGATGTCGAAGGCGGGCCGCACGTAGGAGAAGTCCTTGTCGGTCACCGGGAAGTACAGGGCACGCAGACCGTCCGCGTCGGCGACGAGGAACTCCTCGGCGGTGTGCGCCCGGGGCACGAGTCCGGGCAGTACCGGCAGGCGCAGGACCGAACGCGCGGGAACGGCCACCTCCTGGACGCTGCGGTCGAGCGTGGCACCGGCCGCCTCCAGACGGCGCAGCGTCACTGCGGTCCGCCACTCGGTCGCGGACTGGTTGACGAGGGCGAGGACGGGAGCCCCCTCGCCGGGCTGCAGGGTCAGCAGGCGGTCGGCGTAGACACGGCGCAGCTCGTGGTGGAGGGGCTTGGAACGGCCGTCCCCGTCGATCGCGGCCCAGGAGCTCACCGGCCAGCAGTCGTTGAGCTGCCAGACCACGGTGCCGGAGCAGACGGGCCAGTGGGAGCGCCAGTGCTCGATGCCCGCGGCGACCGCCCGGGCCTGGACGACCTGGGTCAGGTAGTGCCAGCGGTCGAAGTCGCCTTCGGGCAGGGCGAAGTGGCGCGCGACTCCGCGGTTGAGTTTGTCGTTGCCCTCCTCGGCCTTCTGGTGATGCAGCATTCCCGGGGAGTCGGGGGCCGGCTCCTCGTCGGGCAGCGCGCGTCGGAGCGTGGCCATGGTGGGGGGTGCCTGCCAGCCGAACTCGGCGACGAAACGGGGGACGTTCGCGCGGTACTCGGCGTAGTCCTGCCGGTTCCACACCTCCCAGGAGTGGTGGGTGCCGTGGTCGGGGTCGTTGGGGTGGTGGTCCCACGATCCGGACCAGGGGCTGCCCGCGGTGTAATGGCGGGTGGGGTCGAGTTCGGCGACCAGGCGGGGCAGCAGGCCGAGGTAGTAGCCCTCGCCCCAGGAGTCGCCCGCGAGTTCGGGCTCCCAGCCCCAGTCGCGGAACCCCCAGAGGTTCTCGTTGTTGCCGTTCCAGATGACCAGACTGGGGTGCGGCATGAGGCGGATAACGTTGTCACGAGCCTCCGCCTCGATCTCTCCCCGCAGGGGCTGCTCCTCCGGGTAGGCGGCGCAGGCGAAGAGGAAGTCCTGCCAGACCATCAGCCCGAGCTCGTCGCAGACGTCGTAGAAGGCATCGTCCTCGTAGATGCCGCCGCCCCAGACGCGCACGAGGTCCACGTTGGCGTCGGCCGCCTGGCCCAGCCGGGCGCGATAGCGCTCGGGGGTCACACGCGAGGGGAACACGTCGTCGGGGATCCAGTTGACGCCCCGCGCGAACACCCGCTCGCCGTTCACGACGAGCGTGAAGCCCGAACCCCGTTCGTCGGCGGTGCGGTCCAGTTCGACGGTGCGGAAGCCGATGCGGCGGTGCCAGGTGTCCAGTTCCCCGTCCGCGTCGAGCAGGGTGACGTCGAGGTCGTACAGGGGCTGGTCCCCGTACCCGCGCGGCCACCAGAGGCGAGGCCGTTCGACCGTCAGGCGCAGCACCGCCTCGTCGCCCTCGAAGCGGACCTGCGCCTCCTGCCCGGCGACCGTGGCCCGCGCCAGCAGGTCCCGGCCCGCCCCCCGGTCCGTCCGCTCCACCCGGAGCCGGATCTCGACGCCGCCCGTCCGTTCGCCGACGGTCACCAGCGGGCGGACGGACGCGAGACGCGCGGTCGACCAGTGCTCCAGGCGCACCGGCCGCCAGATGCCCGCGGTGACGAGCGTCGGTCCCCAGTCCCAGCCGAAGCCGGAAGCCATTTTGCGGATGTACTGGAACGGCTCGGGATAGACGTTGGGCCGGTCCCCGGTCACCTCCCGGACCGCTTCGGCCTCGTCGTAGGCGGAGGCGAAGCGCACTTCCAGTTCGCCGGTCGTCCCGGTGACATCGAACCGGTGGGTGCGGTGCATGTTCCGGGTGGTGCCGATCTCACGGCCGCCGAAGGTGATCCGCGCGGCGGTGTCCAGGCCGTCGAGGACGAGGTCGGTGCGCTCGTGCCCGCTGTCGTGCGAAACGTCGGTGACGTAGGTCCACTCACGCCGGCCGACCCAGGCGACCTCGGTCTCGTTGAGGCCGAGGAAGGGGTCCGGAATGACTTCGGCGGCCAGCAGATCCGTGTGGACACAGCCGGGGACCCGGGCCGGCAGCAACTCCCGGCCGTGGCGCAGGTTCCACCCCTCGGTGAGCTGGGTGACGTCCTTCATGTGCGGCTCCAATCGCCCGAATTCGCGCGCTCTCAGATGGCTGACGGCACACAACCTAACGTGCAGATTGACCACTGTCCATAAACCGGTCTAGTAACGAATCCGCAACACCGATGCCCACAAATGACCCATTTGAGTGCATGATCGCAACACCTGGTAACGATTAAGTATCGCCAAAGAAATGTGAGCTTTACCGGTTCACATGCGCCCTGCCATAGTGCCAACATCCCACCGCAGACCCGAGCCGCCACCTAAGGAGTTGGGCACATGGGGAACACGAAGACGCTCACGGGCGTACTTCTGGCCGTCGCGGCACTTGCCGTGACGGGTTGCAGCGGCGGCGGGGCGCCGTCGACCGAAATGGCCACGGCCCCCGCCGACCCGGGCACGGCGACCGGCAGCATCACGGTCCTCACCCAGCGGACGGATCTGGTCCAGAGCGGGGCCATGGACGCGTACGCGGCGGAGTTCAACAAGATCTACCCCAAGGTCGAGGTGAAGTTCGAGGCCCTGACCGACTACGAGGGCGAGGTCAAGATCCGGATGAACACGGAGGACTACGGGGACGTCCTCATGATCCCGGCCTCCGTCGCCAAGAACGACTACCCCAAGTTCTTCGCGCCGCTCGGCCCCTCCATCAAGATGGCGGACAAGTACCGCTTCAACGACAAGTCCACCGTCGGCGACAAGGTCTACGGCATCGCCCAGTTCGGCACCGCCAACGGCTTCGTCTACAACAAGGCCCTGTGGAAGAAGGCCGGCATCACCGCCTGGCCCACCACATCGGACGAGTTCCTCGCGGACCTGAAGGCGATCAGGGCCAAGACTGGTGCGATCCCCTACTACACCAACTTCAAGGACGGGTGGCCGCTGGTCCAGTGGACCACCAACATCGGCTCGGTCACCTGCGACGAGGACGCCACCAACAAGCTGGCCGGCCCCGTCTCCCCGTGGAAGTCGGGCAGCGAACTCCAGGTGATCGACACCCTGCTGTACGACATCGTCGAGGGAGGGCTCTCGGAGAAGGACCCCAGCACCACGAACTGGGAAGCCTCCAAGACCAAGCTCGCCAAGGGCGAGATCGGCTCCATGATGGTGGGCTCCTGGTCCATCACGCAGATGCGGGAAGCCGCCGAGAAGGCGGGTGGGAACCCGGACGACATCGGCTACATGCCCCTCCCGGTCCTGAAGGGGGACGGCCACTGCGCCACTCTGGTCTCCGACTACCAGCAGGCCGTCAACATCCATTCGAAGCACAAGGAAGCGGCCCGCGCCTGGATCGACTGGTTCACCGAGAAGTCGGGGTACTCCGCCAAGGAGGGCGCCGTCCCCACCCTCAAGTCGGCCCCGATGCCCAGCACCCTCAAGGACTTCGTTGACAACGATGTCATCTTTACGGAGCGCTCGGAGAGCGACACGGGCGAGGTCAACGAGATCGACAACGCCGCAGAGATCGGGCTCAACAAGCCCGACTACCGCCAGAAGCTGATCGACATCGCACGTGGTGCCCAGAAGGGCAGCCTCGACGACTACTTCGCCGAGCTCGACAAGCGATGGGACGAGGCGGCGAGGACCGTCGGCTCCTGAACCGGCGAGGAAGGCCCCGGCCGTACGACACCGGCCGGGGCCCACCCCTCCCGTGCACAAGGAACGAGACGCGGATGACGAAAGGCCCGACATGACCGGAACGACCGAGGCGGCGGGTGCGAAGGCACACCGCGCCGCACTCCCCCCGCGCGAAACCGCCGATGGCGGCCGGACCGCACCGCCGCACCCGCCGCGGGGACGGCTGCTGCGTCGCGCAACACCCTGGCTCTTCCTGGTGGCGCCACTGGCGCTGCTGATCACGTTCACCTACGTCCCCGTGGCGAACATGATCTATTACAGCTTCACGGACTGGGACGGGATCAGCCCCGACCGCGACTTCACCGGGGCGGACAACTACGTCCAGATCTTCACCCGCCCCGAGCTCTTCCGTGTGTTCTTCGTCAGTCTCTACTACCTGGCGGCATCCGGGGTGCAGATCGTCGTCGCGCTGCACTTCGCCACGGTGCTCAGCTTCAATCTGCGGTTCCGCAACCTGTTCAAGGGCCTGCTCTTCTTCCCCTACCTCATCAACGGCGTGGCCATCGGCTTCGTCTTCCTGTACTTCTTCCAGGACGGCGGCACCCTGGACTCGGTCCTGTCCTGGTTCGGAGCGGGGACCGACCACGCGTGGCTGGGCGACCCCGCTTCGGCCAACACCTCGCTCGCCGGCGTCTCGGTCTGGCGCTTCACCGGCCTGAACTTCGTCCTGTTCCTCGGCGCCATCCAGTCGATCCCCGGCGAACTCCACGAGGCCGCTCAACTGGACGGCGCGAGCCGGCTGCAGCAGTTCCGCCACATCATCGCCCCCAGCATCAAGCCCGTCCTCAGTCTGAGCATCATCCTGGCGATCTCCGGCTCACTCGCCGTCTTCGAGATCCCCTACATCATGACCGGCGGCGCGACCGGCACGTCGACGTTCGTCATCCAGACCGTGAAGCTCGCGTTCCAGTTCAACAAAACCGGGCTGGCCTCCGCGGCCGCCGTCGTACTGCTGCTGATCATCCTGCTGATCACCTGGATCCAGCGCCGGCTCGTGCCCGACGAAAAGGTGGACCTCGTATGACCACGGCCCAGCAGACCACCGCCCCCTCGCGCCGCTCCGCCGAACTGCGCGGCAGGCTCGGGCAGACACTCGTCTACCTCTCGCTCGTCGTCGCCTCGCTGGTGGTGCTTCTCCCGCTCTCCGTCGTCTTCCTCACGTCCCTGAAGACTTCCGAGGAAGCGGCCGAGGGCAACGCGCTGTCGCTCCCCGGCAACTGGCTGAACTTCGACAACTACATGACCGCGTTCTCCGACGGCCGGATGCTGACGGCCTTCGGCAACACCGCGTTCATCCTGCTGTTCTCGATCACCGGCACCGTGCTCATCGGGTCGATGACGGCCTACGCCATCGACCGCTTCCGCTTCCGCGCCAAGAAGCTCGTCATGGGCCTCTTCCTGATCGCCGCCCTCGTGCCCGGAGTGACCACACAGGTCGCGACCTTCCAGGTCATCAACGGCTTCGGGCTGTTCGACACGCGCTGGGCCCCGATCCTGCTCTACATGGGCACGGACATCGTCTCGATCTACATCTTTCTGCAGTTCATCCGCGGCATCCCGGTCTCCCTGGACGAAGCCGCGCGACTGGACGGAGCGAACTCGTTCACCGTCTACCGCAAGATCATCCTCCCGCTGCTCAAACCGGCGATCGCAACCGTGGTGATCATCAAGGGGATCACCGTCTACAACGACTTCTACATCCCCTTCCTCTACATGCCCTCCCAGGAACTCGGCACGATCTCCACCGCCCTGTTCCGCTTCAAGGGCCCCTTCGGAGCCCACTGGGAGAACATCTCGGCGGGGGCAGTTCTCGTCATCGTCCCCACGCTGATAGCGTTCCTGTTCCTCCAGCGCTACATCTACAACGGCTTCGCCCAGGGCGCGACCAAGTAACGCGGTCGCCGCGCTTCCGCAATCCCTTCCTGCGGCCCCTTCCCGCAGCCTCTTCCCGCAACCCCTTCCCGCGGCCTCTTCCTGCGGCCTCGGCCGGAATGCGGGTCCGGCTCCGACGCCGGCTCCCGGTCCGGGTCCGGGTCGGGCTCCGGGCGTTCTTCGAGGGGCACTCGGTGCAGGTCGTCGACTACGGCCTCGGGCCGGAACGGCGAGAGGTGGCGCCCGATCTGCGAGTTCTCGTTGTGGGGCCTGGTCCCCGCAACGACGGCTGGGCCTATATGACCGCCGGGTGCTGGGCCGCGATGGAGAAGGACGGTCACGGCCTCGAGTTCGTCATGACCGCCCACGTCCGCGATCAGCGGTTCATCGAGCTCATGGCGATGATCGCCCACTACCACTGCGGAGGACATCAGCTCGACCTGGAGTACAGCATGCCGATCGGTGAACCGTGGGTGCCGAGGTCGAGCTGTGATCACCTGCTGATCAGCCTGCCCTGTCTCCACGGACCAGACCTTGAACACTGTCCCGTTCCAGAGGGCCGCACCCGCATCCTGTGGACCCTGCCCGTAACGACAGCCGAGATCCAGTTCCGCAGACATCACGGACACGAGGCGTTGGAGCAGCTCTTCGACCAGGCAGAGATCGTCCCCACCGACCCTTTCAGGGCGTCGGTTGCCTGAGCTTCCGTCCTCCGGTGGTCACCGATCGTGGTCGCCAGGGCGTATCGGTTCCAGGTTCCACCAGCCTCGGTGCCCAGGCGGGTGGTGGTCTTGTCGTGGTGGCCGAGTGCCTTCGCGCTGACGGGGCCGGGACTCGGAGAACGAGCCGACGGATTGCGGAGGTCCTGCCGTGCTGCGGCGGGACGCCGATCTCACGCGGATGGACTTGGAGGCTGACCGGGTTCATCGGCGGCGTTACCGAAGCACGAACCGGTGCGTCCGGCACTCTGCCGAATATCCAACTCGCCCAGCAGGGAGTGGAATTGATGGGACGTGTACGGCGACCCGCGATCGGAGTGAAAGATCGCGTTTCCTGCCGTGTGTCCACCCGCAGACGCCATCCGGATGGCGTCTGCGGCCAGTGTGGTGCGCATGCGGTCGGCCATCGACCGGCCCACGACCTCCCGCGTGCACAGACCGATCACCGTCGCCGGATACAGCCGTCCCTCGGCCGTCGGCAGGCAGATGACGTCCCCGACAAACTTCGGACCCGACAGCGGCGCGGTGAAGTCTCGCAGAATCAGATCCGGCGCCGGCGGCGCCGTGCGGTCCTGTCTCGTCAGCGACCGCGACTTCCGTCGCGTCATCCCGACGATCCCACTCTCCCGCATGATCCGAGCGACATGCTTGCGGTTCACCACGTGCCCCTGGTACCGGAGTTTCCGGGTGATCCGCAGAGCCCCGCAGGATCCCCGGGAATCGGTGTGGATCTCCCGGATGCGGCGGGCCGGACCCTCTTCCGCATCGGCCTCCACCTGCCGTGCCTCCTTGTTCTGGTACCGGGTGCAGCAGCCGGAGCGGTCCCAACCGAGAACGTCGCAGATCCGCTTCACCCTGTGGGCGCCTCTGTGTCCGTCGACGAAACGGAAGCGGATCACCGTGTCGTCTCCCGCGCGAAACAGGCGGCGGCCTTCCGGAGGATCTCGTTGTCCTCCTCCAACCGGGCGTTCTCCCGCCGCAGACACCTGAGCTCTTCTTTCTCATCAGGAGTCATGTCGGCGTCACCCTCACCCTCCGCCGTCCGGGTGTGGGTCCGGTCGTCGCGGACCCATTTGCGCAGGGTCTCCAGATGGATGCCCAGGCCGTGGGCGATGTCGGTGAGGGAACGGTCCGGCGAGGAGCACATGAGGTCGACCGCCCCGCCGGGCGTGCTGTTCAGGCCGCCCTGAACCAGGCCCCCAGCGCTTCGTGCAGGCCATCGTTCGTGGTGCCTTGCCAGGCGACGTAGCAATCGGGCCGGAGAAGCAGTGCCGTGTCCAGCCCCGGGACGGTCACGGTGTCGACGTGCGACGCCCAGACGCCCGCGTCGAGGGTGCCGGTGGGGTCCAGGAGGAGCGGGCGGCCGGTGCAGGTGAGTTCACGCAGGCCTGGCAGGTCCGGCGCCCATCGGCCGACGAACGGTCCGGTTGCCGGCCCCATGTCGTAGGTGATGTCCGCACCTGACAGCAGATTCGCGATGTGCTGCCGTGTCGCAGGCTGGGCAAGCAGCTCGCCGAACAGTTCGCGCAGCGCCGTCACATCGGCGCCTGGGCGAATCAGTTGCGACTGCGCCCGAGTGTGCATGGCGACCCGCCGCGCCACCGGGGACCGCTCCCGTTCGTAGGTGTCCAGCAGCCCCTCCGGCGCGTGGCCGCGCAGTTCCGCAGCCAGCTTCCAACCGAGGTTCACCGCATCCTGCAGGCCCAGATTGAGCCCCGGGCCACCGATCGCCGAGTGCACGTGCGCGGCGTCACCGAGCAGGAAAACACGGCCCGCACGGTACCGCGACGCGATCCGGGTGTTGCCGCCGAACAGCCGCCGCATCATGTGCGGTCCCGGTCCGGTCGGCGGGTGAAGCGGCAGGTCCGCGCCGAGTACCCGGGAGGCGCTGGACCGAAGCTCGTCAAGTGAAGCCTTGCCCTCGGCCGGCTGGTCCCACTCCGTCGTGCTGATCAGTGGAGCGCCGCCCGGGAACGGTGCCCAGGTGATCAGGCCACGCTCGGTGCGCAGGTGCCGAAACGGCGGTATGACACCGAAACCGGGTACAGCCAGGCCGCCATCAGCACCGAGCATCTCCAAGGGCACGCTCACGTGTGCGGTGCGTGACACCGAGGCATCCGTGGTCACGCCGGGAAACCCGATCCCTGCGAGCTTGCGGACCGTACTGTGCCCGCCATCGGCGCCGACCAGGAACGCCGCCTTCACCGGCTCCCGCCCGCGCAGCCCGACCGTCACCGAGTCCTCGCCCTGCGTCAGGCCGGTGACCTCGTGACCGCGGCGGATCTCGACGCCCAGTTCGGCTGCCCGCTCCGCGAGCATCCGCTCGACCCTGTGTTGCGGGACCATCAGCGTGTGGAGCGGATTGTCCGGCAGGTCGTTCAGGTCGAGCGGGAACGCACCGAACACGAAGCCGGACGCCGGCTCAGGTGTGGCACCGGGTACAGTCAGCCGCTCGTACAGTCCGCGCCGGTCGAGCATACGGACGACCTGGCCGACCAGGCCGTTCGCGCGCTGCTCGCCGGATGGTTCGGTGAGGCGTTCCAGGACGAGCGGGCGCGCACCGGCCAGAGCGAGTTCGCAGGCCAGCATCAGACCATTGGGGCCGGCGCCCGCGACGATGACGTCGATCATGGGCAGTTTCCTTTTCCGGGCGGGGGCACCGGCCCGACTTCCCGCCGGGCTTGCTGTCCGCAGTGGATTGTCAGGGAGTCGGCAGACCCGCCGCGATCCGGGCAAGGGCGTCTGCAAGCAGGCGCCCCATCGGTACCGGCGGTTCGGTGCGGAGGTGGTGTGCCATGGCGGCGTTGGTTGCGGCCATGACCGTGGATGCGACGAGGTGCGGGTACAGGTCCTGTTTCAGGTCGGTACTGGTGCGGTCTGCGATGGCTGCGGCGATCTCGGCCTCGGCGATGGCCCCGGCCCGCAGCATCTCCCCCTGCAACGTCGGTTCGGCCACCATCATGCGCACGCCTGCCATCCACTCCGACGCGTCCGGAACAGGATGAGCGGCCGCTGCGGTGTCCGGTCCGAACTGTGTCAGCACCGCGCGAGTGATCGCGTCCCACAGCGGCTCTGCCGAGCGCTCACGCAGTGCTTCCGCGATGCGCAGGCAACGATCGAGGTGGCGGGCGACGATCGCCTCGCCCTTGCTGGAGAAATAGTTGTTGAACGTGCGCGGTGAGACACCGGCTGCCTCGGCGATGTCCTCGACCTTGACGTTGTCGAGCCCGCGCTCGACGGCCAGACGCAGTGCCGCCCAGCTGAGCGCGGTGCGTGTCTCGGCCTTCTTCCGTTCTCGCAACCCCATGGAAGGACGGTAACAAAAATTGCGCGGCACGCAAATATGCGGGGCGCGCAATATTCGACCACTGGTGTCGCACGGTCCCGACCTGGGCCGTCAAGCACTCCGAACACCGCGTCGGCGTCCACCGACTGGCCCCGCCCCGGCTCATCCCTCCTCTTCCTCCTTGGTATCGGCGGTGGCCGGGCCGCGCAGCGGCCACAAGCCGCCGGCCGGAATGGAGAGGCGCGGAAGCCATGGAGCGGCCCAACGCACCGAGCCGGGCCTCCCGCCCGGTCCCGAATGCCCGCATGATCTGCCCGCGCCTGCCGTGGCAGATGCCCGGGCCGACTTGTGGCAGGGCTCCTGCACGGTGAGTTGCCGGTTCGTCCGGCGGCGACAGGTGTCGTCGGCCAGGTCGGCCACACTCAGCAGGTGAAGGGCCCTGGCGAACGCGGTGCCCGGCGGGGTGGGACGCCCTTCGCGGCCGAACATTCACAGCAGGCCGTACGGAACTTCCGCCCCGCACCGGCCCCTCGAAACAAGTGGTGGCCGCAATCACGCGCGCAGGAAGTTCGAATAGCTGCTGCCATGACTTTCGAATCACCTGGGCCGGAAAAGAACAGCGATCAGCGGAAGAGCCGACGGTTCGCAGGGAGGCCGTGAAGAAATCCTCATACGGACACCTGCCCGCCGGGTGAGGTGAAGCCCGGGGCAGCGGTCTCCAGAAGGTGTTCATTCGAGACGGACCGGAAACCAAACCGGTTTAGTGTCAGGGCTTCATACCGGCACCGGTCGCACGCCCCTCCCCGTGCGCATACCCCGCGTCGACAGTCGCCCGGAAGACCTCGCCCTCGCCCCGGAGGGTGATCTGCTCGCCTGCCGGCGCGTAGGCGGAGTCCCCCGGCTCCAGGGCCAACGAACCGTGTGGGCCGTTCAGCCCGATCCGCCCGCGCGTGCAGACGAGGATCTGGGGTGCTGTCGCGTCCAGGACGACGCACGATCCACCGGAGGGGCGGACGCGGGAGAGCCGGAAGTCGTCGACCGGGGCCGGATAGACCGCTTCGGCTTCCGTTCCGCGTGCGGCGGGCCGCAGGACCCGTACGGGCGAGGCGGTGAACCTCACCACGCGCAGCAGCTCCTCCGCGTCCACGTGCTTGGAGGTGAGGCCGCATCGGAGGACGTTGTCCGACGCGGCCATGATCTCGACGCCGAGCCCGCTCAGATAGGCGTGCGGGACCCCGGCTCCCAGGAAGATCCCTTCCCCCGGGGCCAGTCGCACGTGCTGCAGCATCAACGCGGCGAGCAGCCCCGGATCGCCCGGACGGGCCCGGGCGATCCCGTCATACGCCTCCCACACGGACCGGTGGCGCCCCGCGCCCTCCGCCTCGCGGGCCACCGACGCGGCCACCGCGTCGACCAGGGCCCCGGGGGCAGCGAGGAAGGCGGAGAACACGGCGCGCAGGGCGGGCTCCTCGGGCTCCTTCCGCAGAGCCCCGACATGGGGGGCGAGTTCGGGAAGACGAAGAGCTTCGAGCAGGTCGGCGCAGTGTGCGGGCGGCCTGAAGCCGCAGAGGCCCTCGAAGCTGCCGAGCGCCACGATCATTTCCGGTTTGTGGTTGTCGTCCCGGTAATTGCGGTGAGGGGCGTCAGGAGGGACACCCTGCGAGTTCTCGATCCGGTGTCCGACGGCGGCCTGGGCCAGATCCGGGTGCACCTGGAGGGAGAGCGGTGACTCGACGGCCAACAGCTTGAGGAGAAAGGGCAGTCGGGGCCCGAACCTGCGGAGCGTCGCCGCTCCGAGCTCGGCGGCCGGCCGTGCGCGGATGAGTGCGTCGAGCGGCTCGGGACCGGAGGCGCGGAGGAGTCGCGAGGGTGCCGCCGGGTGGGCCCCCATCCACAGCTCGGCCTGTGGCGTGCCGTCGGGGGCGGTGCCCATCAGTTCGGGCAGCGCGGTGGTGGAGCCCCAGTCGTAGGGCCGGATGGTGTTCAGGAGCCGATCCACAGGTGTTTCCTTCCGGGCTGCCGACGAAGGCGGCACACGACGGTGTCAGAAATGCGGGATCCCCGCCGGGGACGCGGCTCGGGCGGATGCCGTGGCGGCCGCTCCGACGAGTCCGGCGTCCAGTGCGAGACCGGCGGGGACGATGGGGATGCCACGGGTGAAGTCGAGTACGGCGTAGTCGTTCACGTACTGCCGCAACGGGGAGAACAGGATGTCCCCGGCCTGGGCGACGCCGCCCCCGATGACCACCCGCTCCAGCTCGACGAGGGCTGCCGTGGCCGCCGTCGCCGCGGCCAGGGCCCGCGCCGCTCTCCGGTAGGCGGCAAGGGCCCGCTCGTCCCCCGCACGGGCCGCGGCGGCGACCGCGGCGGCGTTCGGCGGCACGCCGGGCCCGGCCGTCCATCCGAGAGCACGGGCGTGGGCGGCGATCGCCGTTCCGCTCGCCAGGCTCTCGACGCATCCCGGCGCACCGCAGACGCAGCGCGGACCCTCGTGGTCGACGGTGATGTGGCCGATGTGCCCGGCGTTGCCCGTGCGCCCCGCGTGCACTCTCCCGTCGAGGATCAGTCCGCCCCCGACACCGGTCGACACCACCATGCAGAGGGCGTTCCCGCACCCGCGTGCGGCACCGAGCCAGTGTTCGGCCGCCGTCATGGCGACGGCGTCCCCGACCAGAACCGGGAGGATCCCCGGGGACAGCCGGGAGTGCGTGCGCACGAGATCGACGAGCGGAAACCCGCGCCAGCCGGGAATGTTGACGGGACTGACCGTGCCCACGACGGTATCGACCGGTCCCGCACTGGCGATGCCCATGCAGGACAGCTCGTCCCAGGCCGGGTGTGTCGCCAGTTCGTCCAGCACCCCCATCACGACCGCGGCCAGGTCGACAGCAGGTCCCGTGGCCGGTGTCGCGCGCTGCGCCCGCGCGAGGAGACGGCCCTCTCCGTCGAGGAGCGCCCCTGCGATCTTGGTACCGCCGATGTCGAGTGCTCCGTACACCGTCACGTTCTTCCCTTTCCTGGCCGGAATGCCCGATCGCTCGGAATCGATACTGTGCCTCGCTTTGACAACGTTGTCTAGTGAACTGGTTCAGTAAAGTAAAAGTTTAGCAAAATCCCACTTGACGCATATCAAGGGAATGCGATCGACCCCTCCGGCATTCGGACAGGAATCCGCTGGATCGAGGCGCCCCTCACCACCGAAGACCTCGCGGTATCTCCGATTGCACCAGGAGGTGCCGGGCGAATTCCGGTACGGCCGCCGGGAAGTCGGCCCGCAGCGACGGAACCCCACGCGGAACGGGGGACGAAACATCCATGACACGTCTATTGACATGGCGGGAACATTGGATGCCTCATATGGGTGCGACATCCGACCTGCTGCCGGTGCCCGGGGCTCGCCGCAACTCGGCGTGCCCGGGGGATCTTCCGTCCGCAGGCGCAAACAGGTCCCGGTGCGTCACTCCTGGACGAATGCCCCTCGCACGATCCGAGTCCCGCCCTTCGTCCAGGTCGACGACAACGTTGTCTACGTGGTCGGCGCACCGATCGACCGTCGGTACCCCCGAGCCGTACGGCGTGCACAGCCGTCGGCCGAGCCGCTCATGAAGCCGTACCCGGGATGCAGCCGGCCTTCCCGGCCCCGCCAGGACTTCCGCAGCCCCCACTTTGAGGAGAGACATGAAACCGCCGCCGAGCAACACTCTGCACACGGTCGTCGTCATGGCGATGGCCGGCCTGATCGGCGCCGTGCTGGCCGTCTTCGGAACGGCTGCCGACGCGGAAGCCGCGACCGGCCTGCGGGTCACCGACGGTCGCTTGTACGAGGCCAACGGGAACGAGTTCGTGATGCGGGGCGTCAACCACGCTCACGTCTGGTACCCGGGTGAGACCGATTCGCTCGCCGACATCGCGGCCACCGGAGCCAACACGGTCCGCATCGTCCTCGGCAGTGGTGACCGCTGGACCAGGACCAGCGCCTCCGAAGTCTCCTCACTGATCGACCAGTGCAAGGCGAACAAGCTGATCTGCGTCCTGGAAGTGCACGACACCACAGGCTACGGCGAGGACGGCGCCGCCACGTCCCTGGACCGCGCCGCCGACTACTGGATTGCCGTCAAGAGCGCCCTCGAAGGACAGGAGAACTACGTCGTCGTCAACATCGGCAACGAGCCCTTCGGCAACACGGGTTACAGCGCCTGGACCGATGCCACCAAGAACGCGATCGCCAAACTCCGCGGCGCCGGCCTCCACCACGCGCTGATGGTCGACGCGCCCAACTGGGGCCAGGACTGGTCCAACACCATGAGGGCCAACGCCGCCTCCGGCTTCGGCTCCGACCCCGACCGCAACACGATCTTCTCGATCCACATGTACGGCGTGTACGACACCGCAGCCGAGGTGCAGGACTACCTCAACTATTTCGTCGACAACCGACTGCCCATCGTCGTGGGCGAGTTCGGCAACGCGCACAGCGATGGCGACCCGGACGAGGACGCCATCATGGCGACCGCCCAGTCCCTGAAGGTGGGATACATCGGCTGGTCCTGGAGCGGGAACGGCAGCGGGGTCGAATACCTCGACATGGTCGACGGTTTCGACCCGGACGCGCCCACCAGTTGGGGCAGCCGATTCCTCACCGGGGCCAACGGCATCTCGACCACGTCCGAGCCCGCGACGGTGTACGGAGGCGGGGAGGGCGGTGACACGGCCCCGAACGGTTACCCCTACTGCGCCTCCGGCTCATCGGACCCCGATGGCGACGGCTGGGGCTGGGAGAACAACCACTCCTGCATGGTCCGCGGCAGCTCGGCGGACAGCTGATCACTCGTGCTCCCGACGCGGCGCCTCCCCCGACCGGCTGCGGGGAGGCGCCGCGTCCGACCGCTTTCGACGGAGGCGGCCGCGAGGGCTCCTGCCCCGGTCCGCTCCGTCTCCGCCTGCGCGCCACGGGCAGGGGCTGCGCCGCGGCCTGCGGATATCACCCGAACCCCACGGCGTGGTCCCATTCGGCACTCACAACCGGCTGTCCGGGCCCGGCTGTTCGGGCTCAGCGTTCCGAGTCCGGCCCGGCGGGGTCCGGGTCCGGCCCGGCGAGGTCGGCCGGGGTGGTCTCGGCTTTCGTGCCGAGGACCTCGCGGGCCTGTTCCGCGGCACGGGCGAGGCTCTCGCCGACGAAGTCGAGGAAGCGGGCGACGTTCTCCAGGCGGACGGCGGCCGGGGTGCCGGGGCCCAGGACACCGGCTCCCCGCCGCGCGACCTCGACCTGCTGGGCGAGGGACCGGGCACTGGCTATCACCGTCCGGTACCAGAGGTCCTCATCGACGATGTAGCGCTCGCGGCGGCGCTCGTCGCGCTCCCTGCGGACGAGAACCTGGCTCTCCAGGAAGGCGATCGACTTGGAGACGGTCGCCGGGCTGACCTGGAGGCGTCGGGCGAGCTCGGACGCCGTCATGCTGCCGGAGTCGCTGGTGAGCAGGCAGACCATCACCCGCGACATCATCTTGGGCAGGCCCGATTCCATCATGGTGGTGGTGAACAGCTCCTCGTACTCACGGACGGCTTCGGCGTCCCGCCCGTGCGGCTGGGGGGCCGACTCCGGCTCCCGGGACGGGGCCGGCCTGCGCCGGTGGGCACGCCGTTCCGTGGCGCGGTGGGCCAGATCCGCGCGGTATCCGGTGGGGCCGCCGTTGCGCATCACTTCACGCGTGACCGTCGAGGTCGGGCGGCCGAGGTTTCTGGCGATCTCCGCGTAGGAGAGGCTGTCGGCCAGCCCCAGTGCGATCTGCTGACGGTCCTGCTGGGTGAGCCTGCCTCCCGGCATCACGGCCTCCTTCATGTTCTCCGAGGCCGTCAGCATAGCGTTCACACTCAATTCATTGCAACGAAAACTGAATTGAAATTGCATTGCCTTCAGTTCTTTTGCAACGATTTAATCGCTGCTAGCTGCATTGATTCAGATCATCCGCAACGGATTTGTTTCCTAATTCATGAACGCAACATAGCTTTTCTTGTATCGGAAACATCGAGTGAGTGCAGGAGAGCAGCATGCAGACGTTCGACATCACCGCCCCGGTCTCCGTCGTCCTGGACGTTCCCGCGGGGCGCATCCAGGTGATCGCCGGGGACCGGACCGATGCCGCGGTCGAGGTGCGGCCCGTGAACGCCTCCAAGGGCCGGGCCGTCGGCCGGCTCGGGGACATCGCCTTCGAGGGCGCCCACCGGCAGCGGGGTCCAGGCCCTCATCGGGCATCGGGTGGCCCGTCAGGTCCTCTCTCCGCGACGTGCGGGCCCGCAGCACGCCCAGGCAGATGCGGGAGACCGTGGTCGTGAGCCGGCCACCCAGGTTGTGCACGGTGTCGGCTTCGGTCCGGGCCAGTCGCAGCCAGGCATCCTGGACCGCGTCCTCCGCCTCGCCGCAGGAGCCGAGCATGCGCTGGGCGACCGCGCGCAGTCGGCTGCGGTGCGTCTCGAAGCCCTCTGCGAGGCCGTCGTGCGCGCTCGTCGGTCACCTCTCCCCGTCGCCGGCCGTCATCACCATGGAGGGTCCCGACATCAGGTGACCGACGGGGCCGGAGTCGACATGCGGGGAGTTCGTCTTGGACGTCTACGAAGCGGTTGCGAGCCGACGGGCGGTGCGCCGGTTCAGCGGGGAGCCGATTTCCAGGGAAACGCTGGAACGTGTGTTGTCCGCCGCAGCCCGATCGCCGTCCGGGGCGAACCTCCAGCCCTGGCACGTCTACGTGCTGACCGACGCACCACTGGCGGAGCTGAAGAAACGCACCGCCGAGCGAGTGACCGCAGGCGACCCCGGGGACGCGCGGGAGTACCAGATGTACCCGCCCGACCTGAAGTCCCCGTACCGGGACCGCCGATCCGCCGCCGCGGAGCAACGCTACGCCGCGCTCGGAATCCCACACGAGGACCGGCGATCGCGCGAGGCGGCCGTTGCCGCGAACTGGGACTGCTTCGGTGCACCCGCGGCCCTGTTCTGCTATATCGACCGCGACATGGGACCGGCCCAATGGGCCGACCTCGGCATGTACCTGCAGACCGTCATGCTGCTGCTGCGGGCCGAGGGGCTGCACACCTGCCCCCAGATGGCGTGGTCGGTGTACTGCCGGACCGTCGCGGAGGCCGTGTCGCCCCTGCCGGGACTGATCCTGTTCTGCGGCGTGTCCATCGGGTTCGAGGCCCCGGACGCGTGTCGCGACCTCATCGACCGGGCCCCACTCGCCGAAACGGTCACTTTCGTCGGCGGTCGGGGTGTTCCCGCCGCCGGTTCGGTGGCGGGGCGGGATCGCCGCCCTTCCCGCTCCGCCACCGATCCACTTCCCGAGGTTGACCCGCCCGGATTCCCGGACCTGCGAGCCGCGCGTTCAGCGGCTCGCGATGCCGATCCCGCCATGTCCGCGGGTACCGTCGGCCGGCCGGGCCGTTCACATGGGAGGGAAGAGGGAAGAACTCACTCGGCCCACGGGAGCGGGATCTTGTCCTCCCCGCCCGGCAGCATCGCCTTGCCGCCCACGGCCATGGCGACCAGGGCCACCGCAGGGCCGCCCGCGGCCCTCAGTCGCCGTATCGCGCCGGCGGGCACGATGACGGCCTGACCGGCCCCGGCGCACCCGGTCCCGCCCTCCGCCTCGATCTCGAACTCGCCCGACAGGGGCATCCACACCTGTTCCCGGTCGATGACGTGCACCGGCGTGGCGGAGTCCGCGCCGAGCTCCACCCGCCAGGTGCTGACCTCGGTACTGCCCTGGCTGGGGGCGGCCAGGCCGAACATGGAGCCGGCCGGAGTCCTGGTCGTCCGCCGGTCGCTCTCGCTGACCACGTGCATGTACGCACCTCCTGTGTAAAGCTCCTTTACTTGCGATGAGTAAAGTTGCTTTATTCAGGTGTGTCAAGATGAACCGGTGGAGACCCATGACCCCCTTGAGCGCGCCGAACTCACCTTCCTGCTCGGGATGGCCTTCCAGCTCGTCCTCTCCGAGTTCGTGAGCCGTCTCGACGCCGCCGGCCACGCCGATCTGCGCCCCGTGCACGGGCTCGTCTTCCAGGCGCTGCGCGGTTCCGGCGCGACGAGCAGCGAACTGGCCGAGCGGCTCGGGGTCACCAAGCAGGCCGCCGGCCAGATCATCGACGACCTGGAGAAGCGGGGCTACGTCGAGCGCCGGCCGCACCCCGCCGGCGGCCGGCGCAAGCTCGTCGTCCTGACCGGGAAGGCGTTGGAGCACCTGGCCGCGGCCGGACGGATCCTGCATGAGCTGGAGGCGCAGCTGGCCGAGCAGCTCCACGAAGCCGGCCGACAGGTTCCGCGGGCCGAACTCGCGGCGGTCATCCGCGCCTTGGCCGGGGACTCGATCCCGCCCTGGCGCCCCGTCTGGTGATACGGGACGGGGTCGCGGCGAAGGGCCACGCCCGCGACGACCGCGGCGGGTCGACCACGGGGTGAGGAACGAGCGCGGGGTGAAGAACGGGCGCGGGGTGAAGAACGAGCAGCGCGCCTTCGCGATCGTCCGGTCGTCCCGGGCCCGAGACCCTTTGCCGAACCGGTGTTGGGATAATCCGGCCATGGGATCTTGGGGAACCTTGGGGCCGGCGCTGTTGTCGCTGGCAGGTGTTGCGCTCGGCGCGGGCGGGTCTCTGTTCGGCCAGTTCCTCGTCTCCCGGGTGAGTGCCCGGCAGCTCGAAGTGCAGCAATCGGCCGCGCACCGGGCCGAGTTGAAGGATGCGGTCCTGAAGTTCCTGAGCATTGCGTCGCAGGTGGAGAAGGCGGTGCTCAGGCGCCCGTCCGGTGACGGTGCCGCGGTCGATCCGGAACTGGACCTGCTCGTCGACGACCTGTGGCTCGCCCAGGCGGAGATCGACCTGGCCGCCGGAAGCGAGCCCCTGCGGGGCGCCGCCTACCGTTACGCGGCGGGCCTCGCCGGGGCGGCCCGGGGCGGGACGAACGACACGTCCGCGCTGCGCGGGCCGCAGGCGCGGTTCATGGACGCGGCGTACGACGACATGTGGCCCGGCCGACGACGCGCGACCGGGGATTCCCCCGCACCTCGGTGAGCCCTGCGCGTGAGCCCTCCGCAGCGGGCCCGGTCAGCGGCCCCGCCGTGCGGCTCGGTCGGTTTCCCGTCGGCCGGGGCGGCCGGTCCGGTCAGCGGGCCCGTCGCGACGGGAGTCCGCCCCGGTCACCCGGGACCGGATGCGGGCGGCGGCCGTGGCGGCGGCGGGTTGCCCGAGCACGATCCCGAGCAGGACGAGGAGCAGTCCGCACGTCTGCCTCGGGGTGAGGGCCTCTCCGGCGACAACGGTGCCGAGCAGCACGCCGGTGACCGGGTTGAGCAGTCCGACCAGGCCGACGGCGGCCGCCGGCAGATGACGCAGGCCGGTGAACCAGGCGACGAAGGCGACCGCGGTCGCGACGACGGTGACGTAGGCGAATCCGAGGACCGCGCCCGCGTCGAGGGAGGGAGGCTCTCCTTCGCGGACGACGGCCAACGGCAGCACGACCAGACCTCCGGCGACGAGCTGCCACGACGTCGAGGCGAGGACGTCGACCTCGGCGCTCCACCGCTTCGCGAGCACGTGGCCGAGGGAGGACGTCACCATCGCCGTGACCGATGCGAGGACGCCGAGTGCGTTCAGGCCCACGGTGCCGGTGAACAGCATCAGGCATACGCCGACGATGCCGATGCCGCCGCCCAGCAGCGGGAGGCCGCGGGGCCGTTCCGCGATCACGGCCAGGGCGAGCAGCATCAGAACCAGTGGTGAGGCCGCCATGATGGTGGAGGCGATGCTCGTCGGCAGCAACTGGGCCGCGAGGTAGACCAGGGCGAAGAAGGACCCCATGTTGAGGGTGCCGAGGATCAGCGACTTCCACCACCACGCCCCGTGGGGCATTCGCCGGCACAGGGCCAGCAGCAGAACCCCTGCGGGCAAGGCCCTGATCGCCGCGCCGTAGAGCGGATGGCCGGTGGGCAGGTATTCGTGGGTGACGAAGTAGTTCGTCCCCCAGGCGACCGGGGCGATCGCCGTCACGAGCGTCCATCGCACAGTAGCTTCCACGGAAGGAAATATAGCTTCCATGGAAGCTATAGTGAAGTCGTGAACGACTACGAGGATCACGTCGCCCGCATCCAGGCCGAGTGGGCCCGGGAGCGCCCGGACGTGGATGTGAGCCCCCAGGGCGTGATCGGCCGGCTCCATCGCCTCGCCGGCCTCCTGACCGAGCAGTTGTGCCTGGTCTACCGGCGACACGGGCTGAACGAGGGGGAGTTCGACGTGCTGGCGGCGCTGCGGAGGGCCGGGGACCCCTTCGAGCGCGCCCCGGGCGAGCTGGCCGCGTTCACCATGGTCACCACGGGCGCGATGACCAAGCGCATCGACCGGCTCGAACGCGACGGGCTGGTCACGCGTCGCCGGTCCGCCGAGGACGGCCGGGGACGCGTGGTCGCGCTCACCACGGCAGGGCGGGAGCTGTTCGACCGGGCCTTCACCGACCACATGAACAACGAGCGCCGCATGCTCGACGAGCTCGACCCCGACGAGGCCGCACACCTCGAAACGCTGCTCACCACCTGGCTGGCACGCGTCGAACCACCGCCCGGCGCACCACGATGACCCCTCCACCGCACCGACGAACACGGTTGGCGCAGGGGTGGTGCGCCCGGTCTACGAGGCCGCCGTCTGCCGGGCCCTGCGGGACACCCGCCCCGGCCTCGCCGCGGCGGCCGTCCCCGGGCCCCGGCCCCCGGACGGCGAGGCCGCCCGATCCGCCGCGGAGAACGCGTGAGCCCGTCCCGCCACAGGCCAGGAGTCGGGCCGCGCCGGCATCCCGCCCGGCGCGGTACCGACACATGGCCGCGCCGGGCCCGCACCCGGACAACGGTCCTGGTCCCGCCCGGCCCCGAGGTCCGGCGGTGCAGCCGTCAACGCCGTCGTTCCTGTCAGATGGCGCATTCCTGCATGGTGGCACCCCCGTAGGAGCTGCCGCCGTCCTTCGCCTTCACGAGGACGTAGCGGAGCTTGCCCCGGCCCAGCGCCTCCTCCAGGTCGTGCGCCAGCTCGCCGTCCCGCGGGGACTTCGCCGCACGCTCCTTCATCGCCTCGATGATCGTCTCCAGGTACTCCCTGGTCCCCTGCTGGACCAGCCTGTTCTTCTGACGGCCCTTCCCCTGACGCCAGCCGAGGCTGCCCGATGGCGCCTTGGCCTCGACGATGAGCAGACTGCCGTCCTTGAGCAGGTACAGCTGGTCGAACATGTCGGCACCATTGGGGGTTTTGGGCAGGGGAATCCACCGGGCTCCCCGGAACTCCTCCGGAATGACGTGGTAGCGAGCCGCGCTCTCACCGAGCCGCTCGGATATGGAGCTGTTGTTGGGCTTGACGCCCAGTTCTTTCCGGTAGCGCTGAAGCGCCTTGTCCCGCGCCTGCCCATTGGCCGTGCTCTCGTTCTCCCGGAACTTCCGCTCCGCGTTGGTGAGATCCACGGACGCCTTGCGATGGTCGGCGACCTTGTCGAGCAGGCCCATCCGCTTCGCGTCACCGACCGAACCCAGGCCGACGAACTTCGCGGGGGACAGCTTCGCGCCGGGTGCCGAGGGCATCTTGTTCTTGGAGATCCAGTGGTTCTCGTTGTCCTTGGCGAGTATCGGCAGCGTGACGCCGTTCTCCGTGGTCTCCTCGCTCCTTCGGCGGCCGTCGATGATGTAGTTGCGGAAGTACCAGACCGGGTCGTTGTTGGCCTTCCAGACCATCTCGTCCTGGATGTGCTTGCGGTGGTCGGCGGCACTGTTCAGCAGCTCGTTGCAGGTGAACACGCTGTTCGTACGCTGCGGGGTGCCGTCGGGGCCGGGCGGATGGGTGGTGAACACGGCCGTGTCGAAGGCGGGACCGTTCGCGCCCCGGCAGTGCTTGTCGAGCTTGAGCCTCCTGAGCTCCTTCACCAGTGCCTGCCGGTCGCTGCCGGCCAGGGGCGTGGACGCGTCGGGGGCGATGTCGATCCAGGCGACCTTTTCGAAGCCGGGCGGGACCACTCCGTCACCGGACAGCTCGTCGACCGCCTTCGCGAAGTCGTCCACGACCTCGTCCGTGCCCCCGGACACGGCCTTGAGCTGGATGGTCTGCTTGCCGGTCAGGTTCTGGAGGTCGGCCTCGTAGCCGTCCGCGGAGTCCTTGGGTTTGTAGGTGGCGCCCCAGACGATCTTGTTTCCCGCGCGCGCCAGATCGCCCGCGTGCTCCAGTGCTCGTCGGTCGGAGGTGGTGAGCTGAGCTGTCTTCGCCTCCAGTTCGGCGAAGCCGGATGCGGTGGTGAGCTGCAGGCCGTCGGTGTTCACGGCCAAGTCGTGGAACGGCTCGAACGCGCCCTGCCGCACCAGATTGGCCACCGTCTGGCCGACCTTGCTGATCCGGTCCTCGCGGACTTGGGGGCTGGTCCGCGGACCGATGTCGGGCGTCATCGCCTCAAGCAGCTGCAGGACGGGCCTGCCCTTGCTGTCGTTGGCCCGCTGGTCCCCCAGTGGCTCATTGAGCTTGAAGCCGCGGCCCATCAGCCGTTTGACGAGCGCCGGGTCGTCGCCCATGACGCTCGCCTCGTAGAAGACCGCGGACCAGCTCACCCGGATCGTCTGGCCGGGCGGTGCCACATTCCTCGCCGCCGTCGTCAGCGTGCGGTTTCCGCCGGGGGGCACGGAAACAGGACTGTTCAGCGGTGTCTGTCCGGCTACGGTCACGATCACCGTGCCGTTGGCCGGAGCGGTGCCCTGGTTGGTCACCTTCACGGTTGCCGGGCAGCTCGGAGTGGCGCAGAACGATGTCGAGAGCTGTACGGCCACGTCCGTCTGGGCCGCCACACGTCGGCTCAGCGGTTCGGCCTGCTCCTGCGAGGTGTCGACCCGGCGTACGTTCTCCGTTGTGCTCCGCACCTGGGCCTTGTCGGGCTCGCTGACCGCGGACGACAGGGCCGGGGCGGGCGCGGGCTCACCGGCCGCTGCCCGCACCCGGCCCGCGCCCCGTGCGGCAGCGTCCGACGGGCCCTGACGGAAGGCGACGGTGTGCGCGTCCGAGGAATCCGGCGCAGGTGCGAACGTGGTGTCCTCCTCGGGTTCGGCTTCGCCCGGCAGGCCGACCGAGAGCGGCCGGTACGGAGGGGACGCGCTCACCACGAAGCGCAGGGTGCCGTTGGTCAGTGCCTTCGCCGGGCGGCCGTTCACCGACGCGGCCCCGCTCTGGCGCCACGTGGACGGCCGCCCGGACGGACCGTCGGTGTCCTTGCCCGAGAGGGCGTCGGCGAGCGCCGTCGGGGTCATCCGGGACAGCTCGGCCAGGCCGGTCACGCTCTGCGGCGGGTCGGCGATCCAGGTGTTGGCCAGCGCTTCGGCGCTGCCCGGCTCGTGCTCGAACCACCACTGGCCGTTGCCGCGCAGAAGGGTTCGCCCGGGGCGCACAGCGAGTTCCGCGAGCGCCCCCGAGTCACGGCTCAGGGTTCCGTACGCGGTGCCGTCGCGGGCGACCGTCAGCCGGAAGCCGATGATCGCGCCGTTGCCGTTCACCGTGGTCCCCGCATAGGTGATCCCGCGCCAGGCACGCAGGCTCTTCGTGGCCTCCGAGGCCAGCTGCGGAGGCGTCTTCTCCTCCGGCCGGAACACAAAGGTCAGCAGACCGGCGACGAGCACCATGACCAGCGACAGGATTCCCCAACACCAGTACCGGCGATGGGATTTGAATGACCGGACAAGCGCTCCGGCCGCCCGGGACGCCCGACTGCCCGCCGCCGCCGGCGGTGACGGTGGCGGCGGCGGGAGGTGCGGTACCTGCGGGGGAAGCGGCGGGAACGAAGGGTACGGGGGAAGCGGTGGTCGCGGTTGCGGTTGCTCGAACGGCCCTGATGCGCTGTCCCGTGCGTCCACGTCTGCCCCCAGTCCCGGAGACCGGGCGACCCCACCGGTTCGTCGCGTGATGGTCCCGATTCCCCATTTCCTGATTCCCGTCCCAACTCCCCATTCAATCAAGCCTCTTCGCCCCGCGTCGGCAGATTCCCGCCGTTCCCTGAACACCGGATCTCCGACGGGGAGGCCCGTGAGGAGCCTCCTGGCGCCGTACCGGGGAGCTCTCAGACGGTGGCGCCTCCGTCGACGGGTATGCACGCGCCCGTGATGCCGGAGCCGGCGCGGGAGGCGAGGAGCAGGACGGCGGCGGCGACCTCCTCGGGGCGGGTCAGGCGGCCGGTGGCGGTGCGGTCGGTGAAGTGGCGCACCAGGCCGGGGTAGTCGGTGCCGAGAACGCGCGCGGCCCGGGGTCCCTGTTCGGTGAACCAGTCGGTCTCCACCGCACCGGGACACACGCAGTTGGCGGTGACGCCGTACGGCCCCACCTCCTTGGCCAGGACCCGGGTGAGCCCGATCAGGGCGTGCTTGGCGGCGGCGTAGGCGCACAGGCCGGGATCCGGGTCGCGGCCTTCCATGGAGGCGATGTTGATGACGCGGCCGGAGTGCTGCGGGATCAGGTGGGACAGGGCGTGGCGGGTGGTGTAGAGGGCGGAGTCGAGGTTGAGGGCGAGGGTGTGGTGCCAGGTGTGGTCGGTGATGTCGGCGACGGTGGCGAAGTCGGTGGCGCCGCCCACGTTGTTGACGACGATGTCGAGGTGCCCGTAGCGGTCCACCGTCTCGTCGACCGCGCGTTCGGCGTCGGCCCGGTCGGTGGCGTCGGCCACGCACAGGGCGATGTCGTCCCCGGCGTCCAGCCGGGCGAGGGCCGCCCGGCCGACCTCCTCGGAGCGGCCGGTGATGACGAGCCGGGCGCCGTGGGCGTGCAGGGTGTGGGCGATGGCCAGGCCGATGCCTCGGGTGGCTCCGGTGATCAGCGCGGTCCTGCCGGTGAGGTCCATGTGTTCTCCCGTCGTGGGCCGGAGGGCGGATGGTGGGTGACGAGGGTGATCGTGTGCGGTGTCCCTGGCAGGTTCAGGGGCAGCAACTGCCAGCCGCGGGGCGCTGGTTCGTATCCCAGTCGGGCCAGGGAGAGCCGGGGGCGCAGGGTGATCTCGACGTCGACGAGGGCCCGCAGCAGGGACCAGCCCAGGGCCTTGGCCATGGCCTCCTTGGCCGTCCACAGAGTGAGGAACTCCTCCCTCCGTATGGTCTCGGGCCGGTCGGCCGACGTGGTGGCCTCGCCCGGACGGAGCGCGTACCGCAGCAGTTCCGGCGGCGGAGGGGAGACCAGATGCTCGATGTCGATGCCGATCCGGATGCCGTCCCGGGGCGCCGCGACCAGTGCGGCCACGGTCACGGACCCGCAGTGGGCGGCGGTGAGGCGCAGGGGCGGCAGGTTCTGTTCCGGTGCGAGCGCGGGGCGGCCGAGCGGGTCGCGGACCAGGGCGACGGTCTCGGCCGGGCGGGCCTGCCGCGCCGCGACGGCGTGGCGCAGCAGGACCCGGCCGGGTACGGGGCGTCCCCGCGGGGCGATGTACCACCAGAGGTCGACCGGGCCCGCCGCGGAGGCCACCCGGCGGTGGCGGGCTCCGGTGAGTACGGGGACCGCCGGCGTCACGGGGTGTCGTCCTCGGTCCGGCGACCGTCCGCGGTCGGTCCGGTCGCGGCCCGCACGGCGGTGGTGACGGTCTCGGCGGTCGCGGTGCGGGGGCGGGCCGGGACGCGGGCGAGGACGGTGGCGCGCATGCCGGAGATCTGGGCGACGACGCGGCCGTCCGGGGTGGTGGCGGTGCTGGTGCCGGTGGCGGGTGAGTGGTGGAGTCGCAGCCCGGTGGGGTGGGTCCGGACGAGGTCGTGGTCGTCGCCGGGCTCGTACAGGGTGATGCGTTCGATGT
>NZ_RDBO01000037.1:0-3452 GCF_008120935.1 Streptomyces sp. sk2.1 | reverse complement strand
TTGGGGTTGGTGGCTCCGGGTGTTGCGGGTGAGTTGTATGTGTCGGGTGTGGGGTTGGCGCGTGGGTATGTGGGGCGTGCGGGTCTGACGGGTTCGCGGTTTGTGGCGGATCCGTATGGTCCGGCTGGTTCGCGGATGTATCGCACGGGTGATGTGGTGCGGTTGTTGGCGGATGGTCAGGTGGAGTTCGTGGGTCGTGCCGATGATCAGGTGAAGATTCGGGGTTTCCGGGTCGAGCCGGGTGAGGTGTCGGCTGTGGTGGCTGGTTGTGCGGGGGTTGCGCAGGCGGCTGTGGTGGTGCGTGAGGACGGGGTTCTGGGTGCGCGGTTGGTTGCGTATGTGGTGCCTGAGTCGGGTGGTGTTGATGTGGTGGCGCTTCGTGGGGTGGTTGCGGGGCGGGTGCCGGATTACATGGTGCCGTCGGCGTTCGTGGTGATGGATGCGTTGCCGTTGACGGTGCATGGGAAGTTGGACCGGCGGGCGTTGCCGGAGCCGGAGTTGGTGGTGGGGGGTCGTGGGCCGAGGAGTGCGCGGGAGGAGATTCTGTGCGGTCTGTTCGGTGAGGTGTTGGGGTTGTCGGGGGTGGGGGTCGAGGACGGGTTCTTCGATCTGGGTGGTCATTCGTTGCTGGCGACGCGTCTGGTGAGTCGGGTGCGGTCGGTGCTGGGTGTGGAGTTGCCGATCCGGGCGCTCTTCGAGAACCCGACGGTGGCCGCGCTGGACCGGGTCCTGGACGAGGCCGCCCGCGCCCGCACCGCCCTGGTGCCCGTACCCCGGCCGGAGACCGTTCCCCTTTCCTTCGGCCAGCGCCGGCTCTGGTTCCTGGAGCGCTTCGAGGGCGCCGGGGGCAACGTCTCCCTGGCGGTCCGGCTCTCCGGCGCGCTCGACGCGCAGGCGCTGCGGCTGGCCCTCGGCGACGTCGTGGCCCGCCACGAGGCGCTGCGCACCGTCTTCCCCGACGACGACGGCATACCGCACCAGCGGGTGCTCGACTTCTGGGTGCCCGGCCTCGGCATCGTCGACGTGACCGAGTCCGGGATCGAATCCGCCGTGCAGGACTTCGGTTCGCTGCCCGTCGACCTCGCGGTCGACCCGCCGCTGCGCGCCCGGGTCCTGCGGCTGGGCGAGCGGGACCACGTACTGCTGGTCGTGCTGCACCACATCGCGGCCGACGGCTGGTCGCTGGCCCCGCTGGCCCGGGACCTGTCGGCCGCGTACACCGCCCGTGCGGCGGGCGGCGTCCCCGAGTGGGAGCCGCTGCCGGTCCAGTTCGCGGACTACACCCTGTGGCAGCGCGAGGTGCTCGGCGACGAGACCGAGCCGGAGAGCCCGATCGCCCGCCAGCTGAGCTACTGGTACGAGGCGCTGGCCGAGCTGCCCGACGAGATCGAGCTGCCGGCCGACCGGCCCCGTCCGCAACTGCCCGGCTACCGCGGCGGATCGGTGGAGTTCGGCTTCGACGCGGCGCTGCACGGTGAGCTGACCGCGCTGGCCAAGGAGGCGAACGTCAGCCTCTTCATGGTGCTCCAGGCCGGTCTCGCCGCCCTGCTGACCCGGCTCGGCGCGGGCACCGACATCCCGCTCGGCACCCCGGTGGCGGGCCGGACCGACGAGGCGCTCGACGACCTCATCGGCTTCTTCGTGAACACCCTGGTGCTGCGCACCGACACCTCCGGCGACCCGACCTTCCGGGAGCTGCTGGACCGGGTCCGGGACACGGACCTGGCGGCCTACGCCCACCAGGACGTGCCGTTCGAGCGGCTGGTGGAGGTCCTCAACCCGCCCCGTTCGCTGGCCCGGCACCCGCTGTTCCAGGTGATGCTGGCCCTGCAGAACACGCCGGACGGCACGCTGCGGCTGCCCGGCCTGGACGTCACCCCGCTGCCGCCCGCCCCCGCCGACGCCAAGTTCGACCTCGGCATCGAGCTGGTCGAGCGCCAGGACGGGGCCGGCGGCCCCGGCGGGATCCAGGGGCTGGCGCACTACAGCGCCGACCGGTTCGACCACGGCACCGTGCAGGCGCTGATGGACCGGTTCGGACGCTGGCTGGCCTCCGCGGTGGCGGCACCGGACACCCGGATCGGCGCGTTCGACGTGCTGTCCACGGACGAGCGCGACACCGTGCTGCACCGCTGGAACGCCACCGACCACGCCCTGCCCGCCGGCACGCTGCCGGACCTCTTCGAGGCACAGGCGGCCCGTACCCCCGACGCCACGGCGGTCGTCGCCGCCACCGGGCAGGAGCTCGACTACGCGGAGCTGAACCGCCGGGCGAACCGCCTGGCACGGCTGCTGATCGAGTACGGCGCGCGCCCCGAGACCCTGGTCGCGGTCGCCGTGCCGCGCTCGGTGGAATGGCTCGTCGCCCTCCTCGCCGTCTCCAAGGCGGGGGCCGGCTACCTGCCGGTCGACCCGGGCCAGCCCGCGCAGCGCATCGCCCACGTCCTCGGCGACGCGGGGCCCGTCCTGGTCCTCACGTCCGGCGACGACCCCCGCGTCCCGGCCGGCGAGGCGTACCGCACGCTGCCGATCGCCGAGGGCGAGCGGCTCTGCGCCGGGTACGACGCCACCGATCCGACCGACGCGGAGCGCGGCGCCGCCCTGAGGCCGGAGCACCCGGCGTACGTCATCTACACCTCGGGCTCCACCGGGCTGCCCAAGGGCGTGCTGATCACGCACGCCAGCATCGGGAACCTCGCGGCGGTGCACATCGACCGGCTGGGGATCGACGCGGACAGCCGCGTCCTGCAGGCGGTGTCCACCACGTTCGACCCGTCCGTCGCCGACACCGTGATGGCACTGCTGGCCGGTGCCGCGCTGGTGCTCGCCGACCCGGAGCGGCACGTCGTGGGCGACCAGCTGGCCGAGGCCATCTCCACCCACGGCGTGACCCACCTCCAGCTGGCCGCCCCCGTGCTGGCCACGATCCCGGAGGCCGGTCTGGACACGCTGCGCTGCGTCGTCACGGGCGGCGAGGCGTGCTCGGCCGAACTGGTGGCGCGCTGGGCCAGGGGCGGACGCAAGGTCGTCAACGCCTACGGGCCCACCGAGATGACCGTCGCGACCACCATGACCGAGCCGCTGACCGGCGACACCACTCCGCCGATCGGTCGTGCGGTGTGGAACACGCGGGTGTATGTGTTGGATGGTGCTTTGGGGTTGGTGGCTCCGGGTGTTGCGGGTGAGTTGTATGTGTCGGGTGTGGGGTTGGCGCGTGGGTATGTGGGGCGTGCGGGTCTGACGGGTTCGCGGTTTGTGGCGGATCCGTATGGTCCGGCTGGTTCGCGGATGTATCGCACGGGTGATGTGGTGCGGTTGTTGGCGGATGGTCAGGTGGAGTTCGTGGGTCGTGCCGATGATCAGGTGAAGATTCGGGGTTTCCGGGTCGAGCCGGGTGAGGTGTCGGCTGTGGTGGCTGGTTGTGCGGGGGTTGCGCAGGCGGCTGTGGTGGT
>NZ_RDBO01000036.1 GCF_008120935.1 Streptomyces sp. sk2.1 | reverse complement strand
ACCTTCAGCACCCGTACCGGCTGCTCGAAGTCGCACTCCAGGTACTGGCCCACCCCCGTGTCGGGCCCCGCCTCCGCGGGTGACCAGTAACGGTTGTTGAAGCCGTCGAACGCCGCGCCCGTCCGCTGCCCCAACTGCCGTACGGAGAACGCCCCCGACCGCACCCTGTGCGTGCGCTGCGCACTGCTCCTGGACCCGGGGCCGCCGCCCGACGTCCGGCCTCCCTGGTGGCGCCGGATCTTCCGGCGGCGACCGCGCCGGGCACCCGTCGCCGGCACCCGGCCGCGGCGCCGGCTGTGGCGCCGCCCCGGTCTGGCGCTGCCGATCGTGCTGATCCTGCTGGCCTGCGGCGTGTGGTTCGCCCTGCCGCACCTGTCCGGGTGGCTCGGCCTCGCCAAGGACGAGACCGGGACGCCGGAGGCGGTGCCGCCCACCCGGTTCCGGGCCTCCAGCACGGCCCCGGGCCATCCGGCGGGCGCGGCGTTCGACGGCTTCAACAACCGTTACTGGTCACCCGCGGAGGCGGGGCCCGACACGGGGGTGGGCCAGTACCTGGAGTGCGACTTCGAGCAGCCGGTACGGGTGCTGAAGGTGGTCCTCTTCTCGGGCGCTTCGGCCAGGAAGGACGAGTTCCTCGACCGGGCCCGCCCGGCGCGGATCACCGTCCGGCTCACCTCCGCCGACGGGACGTCGGTCGAACGGAAGCTGAGGCTCAAGGACCAGCCGGGCCAGCAGACCTTCGACCTGCGCGGTTCGGAGATCGTCCGGGCCCGGCTCACCACCGAGGCCGCGTACGGGGCGGGCCGGGACCGCCGACTCGCCCTCGCCGAGGTCGAGTTCTTCGGCCGCAGACCCTGAACCGTACGGCACGGAGCACTCCGCCCCGTACGCCGGGAGGCCCTCCGCCCCGTACGCCGGGAAGCGCCCCGGTCCGTACGGCCGGAGACGACCTGACGCCCGCCGACTCACCCGGCGCGCAGCTCCACCAGGGCGTCCACCTGCGCGAGCCCGCTCTCCTCGACCACCTCGCGCACGCTCTGCGCCGCGCGCACCGACGCGAGGCGCACCTGCCCGTCGGAGCCCGTGCGATAGCCGTAAACGGCGGGCCTGGGCAGCGAGTTGTACGAGAAGTGCGAGGAGAAGTAGTACGCCCCGGTGTCGTACAGCGCCACCACGTCACCGGGCTCGACGACGGGCAGTTCGCGCCCGATCGCCGTGAGGTCACCGGCGAAGCAGCAGGGGCCGGCGATGTCGACGACCTGGGTCGGGCCCTGCTTGGGGCGGCCCGAGGCGTCGAATATCCCGACGCGCAGCGGCCAGGAGTCGGGCATGAACACGGTACGGGTGGCGACCTGGGCCCCCGCGTGGGTGACCGCGATCTGCCGTCCGCCCGCGGATTTCGTGTACTCGACCAGGGTCGCGACGGTTCCGCTCTTGGCGAGCAGCGACCGCCCGAACTCGGTGACGAGGGTGTAGCGGCCGTCGAGGAGGCCGGGGGCCGCGGCGCGCAGTTCGGCGACGTAGTCCGCGTACGTGGGGCGGTCGTCCTCGTCGTCGAAGTTGACGGGCAGACCGCCGCCGATGTCGAGCCCGGTGATCCGGGTGCGGCCGAGCCGTTCGTTGATCCGCTCGGCCAGGTCGTGGGCGACGCCGACGCCCCGGGCGATGAGCGGCAGCGGGCAGCCCTGGGAACCGACGTGCGCGTGCAGCCGGTTGAGCCAGGGCCGGGCCGCGAAGGCCTCCGTCATCGCCTCGACGGCCCCCGGGTCGCGCAGCGCGACGCCGAACTTGGAGGTCGCCGTCGCGGTGCTCATCGCACCGATGGCACCCGCCCCCACCTGGGGGTTGACCCGCAGCCCGATCGGCCCGGCGGGCTCCCGCCCGGCGAGCAGGCGGTCCACCCGGGCCAGTTCCTGGAAGTTGTCGAGGTTGATCGCGATGCCGTGCGCGAGGGCGAACTCCAGCTCCTCGACCGTCTTCGCCGGGCTGTCGAAGACGATCCGGTCGTACGGGAAACCGGCCGCCAGGGCCTGTTCCAGCTCCCCGGGCGAGGCCACCTCGCAGCCCATCCCGGCGTCCGCGAGCAGCCGGAGCACCGGCACGAGGCCGCACGCCTTGGCGGCGAAGGTGTGCTGCACGGTGGCCGGTCCCGCGAACGCCTCGTTCAGCGCGTCCACCGCGTCCAGCACCCCGTCGACGTCGAGGAGGCCGATCAGGGGCGATCGGGGGCCGAGCAGCCCCTCCCGGACCGCATGTGCCAGCGCCGCGTCACGGGCGTCAGCACGCCGATGGGCCGAACCGGAAGTCACCTGAACCACACTCCGTAGGTCGGTGGTGCGCCATGCCCACCGGGCGGAGTGGGCCGTGCGCCCATCATCGCCGCCGGCCCCGACCCGAAACAGACGTCCGCCCGGACCTTCAGGCGCGGAGTCCGTCGAAGGCGACCTCCAGGTGCCGGGGTCCGCGCAGCACGGCGTTCTGCCGGTACGGGGGCGGGTCCGCCACCAGGCGGGGGTTGTCGAGCCTGCGGGCCAGCTCGGTCAGGGCGAGCTGCGCCTCCAGCCGGGCGAGGGGCGCGCCGAAGCAGTTGTGGATGCCGCTGCCGAAGCCGAGGTGCTGGTTGTCCCGGCGGTCGGGGTCGAAGCGGTCGGGATCGGCGAACCGCTTCGGGTCCCGGTTGCCGGAGGCCAGGACGAGCCAGACGGCGGCGCCCCGGGGGATGGTGGTGCCGCCGATGTCGATGTCCGCGAGGGTGGTGCGCTGCGGGAGCAACTGCACGGGCGGTTCGAAGCGCAGGAGTTCCTCCACGAGCGGGGCGGCCAGTCCGGGGTCGGTGCGCAGCCGTTCGAGGACGCCGGGGTTGCGCAGCAGGGTGAGCATCCCGTTGGTGATGAGGTTGACCGTGGTCTCGTGACCGGCGATCAGCAGCAGGGCGGCGGTGCTGAGCACCTCCGTCCGGGTCATCCGCCCGTCGGCGCCGTGCTGGGTGACCAGGGCGGAGAGCATGTCGTCACCGGGCGCCCCGCCGCGTTCGTCGATGAGCCCGGCCAGGTACAGGCCCAGGTCGGTGCGGGCCTGCCGGGTGGCGCGGCGGCTTTCGCCGGGGTCCTGGCCGGGGTCCGGGTCGAGACCGGCGGCGATGGTGTCGGCCCAGGTGTGGAAGCGCGCCTCGTCCTCGCGCGGAACCCCCAGCAGCCGGCAGATCACGGTCACGGGGAAGGGGTACGAGAAGTCGTCGACGAGGTCCACCCGCCTCCGGTCCCCGAAGTCGTCGATGAGGCCGGAGACGATGCGGGTCAGTTCGCCGCGCATGTCGTGCACGCGCCGGGGCGTTTCCGGCGGCCCGA
Organism: Streptomyces sp. sk2.1; assembly: GCF_008120935.1. Lineage (GTDB taxonomy): Bacteria > Actinomycetota > Actinomycetes > Streptomycetales > Streptomycetaceae > Streptomyces. The sequence continues at coordinate 32,199 of NZ_RDBO01000036.1, read as the reverse complement.
ACGGACGCATCGTCATCCGGCGCAGCCGGTCGTGCTCGGGCGGGTCCAGCCGCAGGAAGGCGGGCGGCAGCGGTGAGTCCTCCTCCTCCTGGAGCAGGGTGCCGGCGGCGCCGGGGGAGAGGTTGCGGGCGTCCGAGCTGATCCGCGGATCGTGCAGCAGGCCCTTGATCTCCCAGTACGTGCTGACGACGAACAGGTCGTCCCCGTCCCGGAGCACCGGGGTCCTGCGGAGTTCGGCGTACAGCGGATAGGGGTCGGCGCGGGCGGAGTGGTCGAGGATCCGCCGCAGGAGCGTGTCTTGCGTCATGGTGGTCGGTCCTTGCCGGCGTCGGGGCGGGCGGCGCGGGATCGCCTGCGACGCCGGCTGCCGGGCCTTCGACTTCCGCGGCATCGTGACCGCCGTCACCGTCACGCGGTCGCCGTGGCGGTCCGGCACGCCTTCAACCGGCGGACGGCCGGGGTGACGGCCGGTGGCAGCGTTCCGCTGTTCGCCCACCGGAGTCATCACACCCCGCTCCTCGAATCCGTCGCCACCACCTACGCGGCGACGCTGCTGCACCGGGTCGCGGTCCGGCGCTGGGTCGATGCGGCGGAACACGGACAGGAGTCGGAGCGGGAGGACAGCGAGCGGTTCACGGCGATCGCGAAGGGCTGGATCACCTGGCAGGCGCGAGGGGTCATGACCGAGTGCCGGGAACGCTGCGGCGCCCAGGGGCTCTTCCTCGCCAACGGCATCGCCGGTCAACTCGCCGCCAACGAGGGGACGATCACCGCGGAGGGCGACAACCTGGTGATCTGGGTGAAGGCGGCCGGCGAGATGCTCCTGGGGCACTTCACCCCGAAGCAGCCCTGCGACCAGGACCCCGCGGCCCGGCACCTCGCCGACACCGATTTCCTGCAGGACCTGCTGGGCGACGTCGAGCGCATCTGGCACCGGCGGGCGCGCGGGCGTCTGCGCAGCGGCCCGCCGGGAGATCCGCTCAACCGGTGGAACAACACCGTCAACTCGGCCCTGAAGCTGGTCGACGCCCATGCGGTGCGCCGGGCGGGCCAGGCCCTCCTGGAGGCGGCGGCGGAAGCCACCGACGACGATGCACGGCAGCAACTGACCCTGCTTCACCGGCTGTTCGCGTTGCGCCAGGTCATGGCGCACAGTGGTGATCTGCTCGCCGACGGGCACCTGACCGGCGCGCAGGTGAGGGAGTTGCAGGACGCTTCCGAAGCCGTCGTCGCGGCCCTCGTGCCGCACGCCGAGACGCTCGTGGCCGCGTTCGCCGTCGTCGAGGACGTCCTCCTCGACCATCCCATCGCCCGGCCCGAGGGGTTCGACGAGCGGCCGGTGCCGTCCTGGGACGGCACCGGGTCCGTACCGCGGCCGGTCGTCGCCGCGGCGGCGCCCGCCTGACCGTTCACCGCCCGGCCCCGGGCCGTGGGGGCGCGCCGTGCGGCCGTCCCCGGTCGTGGCGCCCGGGGATCGGGACCGGATTCCCGTCATGTCGCGGCTCCCATGTCGTTCCGGTGCCGTCCCCGTGCCGTTACGGGGCCGTCTCGTACCGTTCCGGTGCCGTCCCGTGTCGCCTACGACCGGCCGAGGAGTTCCTTGGCACGTTCGATCAGCGCGCGGGCGGTGCCCTCCACGGCGTCGTAGCGGTCCGGGTAGGCCGAGACCTGCACGGCCTGCGCCACCTCGCCCGCGGACAGGTCCGGATTGTTCGCCGCCACCCGGATGGCGGGGGTGAAGAACGCGTTCGACGCGTACGACACGTCCATGATCTGCTCCGGCGTGCCCCAGCCCTGCGACGGGCGCTGCTGGAACACCCCGAGCGAGTCCCGGTCGCCGCAGTCCAGGTTGTTCATGTTCGACTCGACCACGCCCGCCTCGAACCCGGCGAGCAACACCTTGTCGCTGACGCCGAGTCGGACGCCGGTCCGGTAGACGATCCGGAGCACCTCGGGGTCGGGTTCGTCCGGCACCGTGCAGCCCCCGCCACCACCGCCGCCGCCCAGACCGACGAGGTTCCGCCAGGTCTCGGGGCCGACGATGCCGTCCGCGGACAACCCCTTGTCACTCTGGAAGGAGGTGACCGCGGAGGCGGTGGCCGGGCCGAACCGCCCGTCCACGGCAAGTCCGTAACCGTACTTGTTCAAGGCGGTCTGCGCCGCCGCGACCGCGTCGCCGCTCTCGCCCTCGCGGACCGTGACGATCAGGCCCGGCCAGGTCTCCGCGCCGATGACACCGTCCGCGGCGTATCCCTTGGACTGCTGGAAGGCGACCACCGTGTTCTCGGTCGCCGGGCCGAAGTCGCTGTCGACCGAGATGTCGTAACCGTGACCGCGCAGCAGGTACTGGGCGGTGGCCACGTTGGCCCCGGTCGTGCCGTTGTCGAGGACGGGCCAGGCCGGAGCGGCGGCGGCCGGGCGCACGAGGCCGAGTGAGACCACCAGAGCCGCGCATACCGTGGCGATCGCGATCCATGCACGACTGACTCCTGCTGCTGATATCAACCCGACTCCCGCTGTCGACCCGGCTCCCGCGCCGGGGAGCATTGCGCGCCGAAAAGTAGCAACGGGCGGCCCGTTCGGCATCGGACGTTCGACCGACGTACGGGATACGACATGTCCGCCGTTTCGCGTGTCCGCCGTTTCGTGCGTCCACCGTTTCGCGTGTCCGGCACTTCGTGCGTCCGGTGCTTCGTGCGTCCGGCGCGAGGAGTCGTCGTACGGCTTCGGTATAGTCCCGCGTCGCCGGGTTCCTTGCCCGGCAGGCGAGTTGACCGGTTCGGCCCGGGAGGACGGTGATCCGATGCACGGACCGTCATCCCGCGGTGTCGCACCGGTCGTTCGAGTGCTCCGCCCGCCCTCACGCAAGGAGGGCGGCACCAACGGCCCGGCACCCGGACCGGTCCGGTGAGCGGCGGGCCGTCGACCTCGCCCCGGGGCAGTTCCGAGATGCGCGGCGGTGTCGAGGCGCGGGACGGTGTCGAGGCGCGGTTCCTGGCGTCCGCCCACCGGTTGGTCCCTCCCGTGCGCGGAATCACGGTGGCCGTCATCAGTGTCTTCGGTCTTCTCGCGGTGCCCGACCGGGCCCTGCCGTTGGGATTCGCCCTGTTCGGGCTGGTGCTCGCAGGGGCCGGCGTGGACTGCTGGGCGGGGTTCACGGGACGGGGTGCGGCGTTGTCACTGGCGTTCGCCGTACTGCGGGTGGTGGCGGTCTGCGCGACCCAGGAGTGGACCGGCGGACCGCTGAACCCGTGGGCGCTGAACGTGCTGACCACAACGGCGATCACACTCCAGTGGGAGTGGTCCCCGGCGGTCGCCGTGCCCGTCACGGCCGGGCTGCTCGCCGTCGACCTGGCCGCGGCGGGGACCGGTGTCGTCGGCACCCTGCTGCCGCGCCTGGTGTTCGAGTGCCTGCTGGCGCGGCTGGGTTTCGTACTGCTCCGCCGGTCGGGCAGGCGGGTGGACGAGTTGCGGGAACGCCGGTCGGCGCTGGTGCGCGCGGAGGCGGCCGCACTGGCGCGGCACCGGCAGGAACGCGAGTACCTCGCGCTGCTGCACGACACGGCGGCGTCGACCTTCCTCCTGGTGACGACACAGGCGGAGGAGACGGATCCGGAGCGGGTCGCCGAGTACGCCCGGCACGACCTCGCGGTGCTCACCGGTACCTCGGGGGGAGCGACCGCCCAGGACGGTGCCGTGGACCTGGCGGCCTCGCTGCGTGCCGTCGTCGGCCGCGGCCGGCTGGCCGTCGACGTCCGCACGGAGAACACCCCGCTGGTTCCGGCCTCGGTGGCACTCGCCTTCGTGCGTGCGGTGCACGAGGCGCTGGTGAACGTCGAGCGGCATGCCGGGGTCGACACCGCCTCGCTGAGCGCGCGCGGCGAGGGCGAGCGGGTCGTCGTGGTGGTGGCCGATCGCGGGGTGGGGTTCCGCCCGGACGAGGTGGCGGGCTCCCGTCGCGGGATCCGGAACTCGGTGATCGAGCGCATGGCCGCCGTGGGCGGCAGTGCCACGGTCACCTCGTGTCCCGGTGCGGGGGTCGCCGTGAGATTGGTGTGGCCCGGTGGATGAGGAACGCGAGGCAGGCGAGGGGCGTGCGGCGAGCGAGAGGCGCGCGGCGGGTGACCACGTTCACGCGACGATGCGGATCATCCTGGTCTGTGCCACCGGCGTTCTGCAGTTCGGCCTGAGCCTGCACCCCCTGCTCGCGCAGGAGTACCGGTACCGATGGCTCGCCGTGACCGCCTTCGTCGCCCTGGCCTGCGTCACCGCGGTCTGCTGCGGATGGGTGCTGCGCCGGAGGCCGTTGCCCTTCGCCCTCGTGACGGCCGGAACGGCGGTGGTGCTCGCGGCGTCGTTCTGCGCCGGGGTCGCGATCGACCCGGAACGGCGTTTCCAGGCTCCTGACTGGTCGTTCGGACTGGTGGGGTGGCACCTGTTGCTGCTGTTGCTGGACCGGCCCCGGGTGCTGGTCACGGCTCTGGCCGCACATCTGGTGACGAGCACGGGGCTGTTCCTGTCGGCGGGTGTGCCGGACCGTGCCGCGGCGGGTGCGGCCGGTGCCGCCGCGTTCGGCGCGGTCGACGTCCAGCTGGCGGTCGTGGTGATCACGCGGGTGCTGCACCGGCAGAGCCGCGAGGCGGCGGCGGTCGCCGAGGAACAGGACCGGTTGGTGGCGCGGATGGTGGCGGCGCAGCAGTGGGAACGGGGCCGACGGAGCGTGTTCGCCGGGCAGTTGGGGGCGACGCTGCCACTGCTCGCGGGTCTGGCCGACGGCGAGCTGGATCCGCGCGACGACGACACCCGGCGGCGGTGTGCGCTGGCCGCGACTCAGTTGCGCCGGCTGTTCGCCGAGAACGACGACGTGCCGGACCCGCTGGTGCACGAGGTCACCGCGTGCGTCGACGCGGCGGAACAGCGGGGCGTGGACGTGTCGTTCGCGATCAGCGGCGCCGTCGTGCCGGTGCCCCCGCAGGTGCGCCGCGAGCTGACCGGACCGGTGGTCGCGGCGTTGTCCGCGGCGCGGAGCCGGGCCAGGGTGAGCGTGCTGCGCACCGCCGAGGAGGTACGCGTCGCGGTGGTGGCCGATGCCTGTGCCGACGTGGTCATCGCCTCCACCGGCCGGGTCGGGGTCGAGTACGGTGTCTACGGTGAGTACCTGCGGCTGGAGGCCAGATGGCACGAGCGACAGGGCTGAGCGCGGTCATCGTCGACGACCACCCCGCCGTACGTGCCGGGGTCGCCCACTGGTTGGCCACCGGCACCCCGCCGATCCGGGTCGCGGCGTCGGGTGACGACGTCCGGGTCGCGTGGACCGGGGAGGGGGCCACCGCCGACGTGGTGATCCTCGACCTGCATCTGGGCGGGCCGACACCGGCCATGGGCGAGCTGCGCAGACTGGCCGGGGCGGGGCGACGGGTCGTCGTCTACTCGATGCGGGCGGACGACGAAATTGCCCTGCACTGCCTGGAGTTGGGAGCCCTGAGCTATCTGACGAAGGCCGAGGGGGCCGAGCACCTCCTCGAAGCCGCCACCGCCGCGGCATCGGGTCGTGCGTACACCCCGCCGTCGCTGGCGGGCGCGCTGGCCGGTGACCGCTCCACCGGCCGGCCGACGCTCTCGGCGCGCGAGACCGAGGTGCTGATCGAGTGGTTCCAGTCCGAGTCCAAGGACTTCGTGGGCCAACGCCTGGGCATCTCGCCGCGCACGGTCAACACCCACCTCGAACACATCAGGGTCAAGTACGCGATGAGCGGCAGGGCGGCGCCCACCAAGGCCGCGCTCCTGGCACGGGCGATCCAGGACGGGCTGGTCCGGGTCGACGACCTGTGACGCGGGCCCTCGGCGCGGTCACCGTACCGAGGGGGGACGGTGGGTGGTCCAGTACTCGGAGGCGGTGATGCCCATCAGCACCACGTCGTGGTAGTCGCCGGCGAAGAACTCGTGCTGGCGGAGCCGTCCTTCCTCGACGAAGCCCAGAGCCCGGTAAAGGGCGAGGGAAGCCTCGTTGCAGGCGTGGATCTCCACTTCGCACTTGTTGCAGCGCTGCTCGGCGAACATGTAGGTGAGGAGCAGTTCGGTGGCCTCGGCCGCGTAACCCTTGCGCCGGTTCCCGCGGGTGATCTCGATGCCCGTCCTGAACCTTCCCGCCCGGCTGTCGAACTCGCCGACCGTCACGGATCCCGCGAAGGCACGGTCGGCCAGCCCCTCGACGACCAGCCGGAACGCTTCCCCGCCCGGCGGGCGTCCGGCGCGCTCGGCGGTCCAGGCGCGGAAGCTCTCCTCCGAGCGGGGAGGGTCGATCAGGTCGGCGTCGCGGACATCGACGGTGTGCCGGGCCAGGTCGCGGAAACCTTCCCAGTCCTCCGGCTCGACACCCCGCAGACGCACCTTCTCCCCGGTCCACATGTCGCTCATGCCGCCCACCACTTCTGCCGGTTGCAGGCGCTGCCCGCCGTGCGTACGAATGCCGGATGATATCCCCGGCACACGGCCGCACGTCGGGCACAGCGCGTCGGGCGCCGGGCGTCGAGGGCTCTGCTGCTACGCGCCCGGCCCATCGAGTCGGTACAGCTCGGGCACGGACACCTTGATGGGTTCCTGGGTGGTCCGGGCGATCACGACGACTGCGGGTTCGTCCGGGTCGGGGTTCTCCTCCCGGTGCGGGACGAACGGAGGGACGAGGAAGAAGTCGCCCGGTCCGGCGGCGAGCCGCACCTCCCGCGTGCCGTCGTGGTACACGAACACGGGGTGGCCGCTGACCACGTAGACACCGGCCTCCGAATCGCCGTGGTGGTGGTTGTCCGTCGAGCTCAGCGGCGGGTTCTCCACCAGCCCCATCCAGAGCTTCTTCGAGCCGACCGTGCCCCCGCTGATGGCGGCGTAGCCGTCCAGTTCGCCGGCCGGAACACGGTGGACACGGTTGTTGACCGGCTTGTGGTCGCGGGGTTCCGGTGCGGGCCCGACGCCTTCGCTGGTAGTCATCATGCAGCCTTTCGGTATCTCTCGGTTTCGGCTTTCCCGACCGGGATCAGGCTGCGACTCCCGCATCAAGACGGGCAACAGTTCTTGCCGCTTCGGCAAACCCCATGTCCCGGCGCTTCCGGCATCTCCGATGGATCCGGAGCTTCCTGCACTTCCGGCGCATCCGGCGCACGGAGATCCGGTCGTCGCGGGACGGGATTCGGGTCCGTCTCAGGAGGCCGGCGTCGTGTGCAGGAGTGCGGCGGGCTCGCGCAGGTGGGCGGCCGCCGTTCGCCACGCGGTGGTCACCGCGGTGCGGGCCCGTGCCGTCCGGGCGGCGCGGGTGCCGGTCAGTTCCAGCGGCGCCCCCACGTGCACATGGAGGTCCGGTCGGCGCAGGGGTGCCGTGGCCAGACCGGCGAGCTGCTTGACGGGGTTGCCCGAGGTGATCCGGCGGGCTCCGGCCTGGCCCACGGGTATGACGGGTGCTCCGGTGCGCTCGGCGAGCCGGGCCAGGCCGCTGCGGAAGGTGCCGGGCGCCTCTTCCGCGACGTCCCTGCGACGGGGCAGGCCCCCTTCGGCGTAGATGAGGACCAGGCTCCCCCGCTCCAGGGCTTCTGCCGCGGTGTCCAGTGCCGCGGCGGCACGCCGGTCGCCGCGGAGGACGGGGATGTGCCCTTCGCGGACGAGCGCGCGGCCGAGCAGCGGGATGCGCCACAACCCCGCGGCCGCCATGATGACCGGCTCGGCGCCGAGCCGGCGCAGGGCGGCGACCACGATCGCGGGGTCGGCCAGGGACGTGTGGTTCGCGGCGACGATGCTGCCGGGCGCGAGTTCGACGCCGGGGTCGGTGGTCACCGACAGGCGGCCGACGGCGGGCACCAGGATGTCGGCGATGCGGCTGAGCATGAACGGTCTCCCCGTCTCGACGGTGTCGATCTTCATCGTCGGGGCGGGGGCCGATCGGGGCGTGAGTAGTCGTACTTATTTTCCGTACGGGGCTATCCGTTCGGGTTCCGGGTGGGGTCCCCGGCCCGAGGGCCCGGACCGGTCCGACTCCCGGCCGTCGGCTCCCGCGAGGTGGTTTTCGTACCGGCCAGCACCGCCGCGCCGTGCCGGGCGAGGCTGTACAGGATGAGGACGTGGAAGGGCTTGATCACGGCGAAGTAGGCCCGTCCGGCGCACCCGTGAAAGCGTACGACCGTGGTGACGACGCCCTCCCGACCGTGCGGACCGGGGCGGACCTTGAAGGTCGACCGGTAACCGAGGTGCTTGTCGTCCTTGCCGGCGACGACCGAGTCCTCCCCGACCCGGTACAGGTGGAGCGGCCCCGCCTTGCCGCCCTCCTCGATCCGGGTCCCCTCGCTCCGGTCGGTGCCCTTGAGCCCGAAGGGCCTCACCAGCGCGTCCCGCAGCCTCAGGAGGCGGGTCGTCGACGCGGGAGGAGCGCCCAGCATCGCCCGGACGAAGTCGTGCGCGCTCGTGCCCTGCGGGACATCGACGGCCACGGCGTCGATGTGGTCGCAACGGCCGAGCGTGCCGATGGTGTCCGCCGGGTCGGGCTCGACGTGGCGGCTGCGGGGAACGGCTCGCCGGCCGTTCATCGGATTCCCCCCTTCCGGGATTCCGGAGCGCGGTCGCGGTCACCGCCGGGCCGGTCGCGGTCGCCATCGGGCCGGGCACGGTCCTCGACCGTCGCCACCGCGTCGCGGAGCAGGCCGGGGACCAGTCGGCGGTGGATGGCGGACAACGGGGGCCACACCCTGCGGCCCAGGCGTCCGTCGTAGTGCAGGAAGGTTCCCAACGACACCTTTCCGCCGCCCACCCGTACGACGAGGTTGCCGGACAGGAACCAGGAGGCGGCCTCGAGCCGGATCCAGTCCTCGCCGCGCCCGGTGACGCGCCAGCCCGCCACGGTGTCCGGCGACCGCCCGCGACTGAGCCGAAGCCCCAACAGGCCGCGCCAGATCACCTGTTGGGCGAAGCCGGGGACGTCGCCGAACATCGCCCTGGCCCATTGCTCCGGTGTCGCCGGGGCATCCGTCGCGAGGGTGAAGCGATCGGCGTAGTCGATGGCCGGCAACGAGCCGAGGGCGCGGAAGGACTCGGGAAGGGCACGCACCCCCACGGCTGCGTCGACCATGGCCGCACCGGTCGCGTGCGCCCGCCCCATCGGGCCGTCGGGTTTCACGAGGGCCGCCGGGCGAAGCCCGCACACGGGGCGAACGGACCGAACTCCACGGCAGGGCTTGCGTTCACGCTCGCCGAAACTTGCCGACACATCACGTCTCCGCTCATGTATACGATAGCGTATAAACGGACGGTAGCCCAGATATACGGTGCCGTATACCTGGCGACGAGGTGAGGTGAGGCACATCGTGGGCGCGACGCGTACGCCACGTGACAGGTGGATCGAGGAGGGCCTGGCCGTGCTGGCCACCGCCGGGCCGGACGCGGTGCGCGTCGAAGTGCTGGCGAAGCGGCTCGGCGTCACCAAGGGCGGCTTCTACGGGCACTTCGCCGACCGCGACGCGCTGCTGGAGGCGATGCTGGACGCCTGGGAGCGGGAGAGCACCGACGAGGTGATCGCCCGCGTCGAGCGCGAGGGCGGCGACCCGAGAACCAGGATCCACCGCGCGGGCATGCTGACCTTCTCCGACGACCGCCTGCTCCCCATCGACCTGGCGATCCGCGCCTGGGCCCGGCACGACGAGTCGGTCGCCGAGCGCCTGCGGCGCGTCGACAACCAGCGCATGGCCCTGCTGCGCGAGATGATCGGCACCTTCTGCCCCGACCCCGACGAGGTCGAGGCCCGCAGCCTGCTCGCCTTCTGCGCGGCGATCGGCGGCCACTTCCTCGCCGCCGACCACGGCGAACGCACTCGGGCCCAAGTACTCGCCCACGCCGCCGACCTGGTGCTCGATCGCCCCCGGAAGAAGGGGTGACCGGGATACCCGCCAAAAGGGCGACGCGATGGCCTTCAAGCCCTGAGCACCCGTCGGCCATCACCCATTCGACGGGGGTCGGTCGTCGGCCCGGGGCGGGCTGCTCGGTCGAGGAGCGGCCGGTACGACAGCTGGATCCAGTCGATTCACGGCGATACCCCTCCCGATGCTCCGGAAGGCCGGGCCGCACCGGCGAGACCGGCGGATCGGGCATGCACCGAACGGCTTCCCGAGCCCCTTGATCAGAAGCCCGTCCGGTCGGGCGAGCAGTGCTCAGGTCCGGCGTCCGAGGGCCGCGCCGAGTGCAGCGATCCAGATCAGCAGCAGGGGCAGCGAGATGAACGCCACCGGGGTCAAGGCGGTGGACAGAAGCAGGTAACCGATCCCGGAAACGGTGATCGTGACGGCGAGGGCCCAGCCAATGACGACCTCCCCCCGCCGCAGCAGTGTGCTGTGCCGCGAGGCCGCGCAGGTGGCGGCGGCGAGCGCGGCGAGGACGAGCATCTTGACACCGTCCGTGCGCTGGACCGCCTCGAACAGCGCGCCGGTCCTGCCCGGTGATGCCGGATCGGCTCCGGATATCGCGATGACTTCCAGGACGAGTTGCACGCCCGCGAGCGCCCCCGCGGCCCTCCCGGCCCATCCGGCCCATCCGGCTGCGGTGTTGCCGGTGCGGCGGGCCCGGTCGACCAGTCCCGATCCGACAACCAGCAGGCCGACCGCTGCCACGCCGTGCACGAACAGCGCCTGGACCAGGGTCTGGACCGGCCGGTCGGCGTACATGGTCGTGATCTCGGCATGGGTGTCGCCGACTTCGGGTGCGGCTCCCCATGCGGCGGCGAGCCCGAGGATCCATGCCGCGGCGTGTACGTATCCGGCGGTGCGGACGGCGGAACCGGGAGCGGTTCTTTTGGCGATGGTGGTCATGCGGTGTCTCCCCAGGTCTTGTTCCGGACTGTCCGGGCGAACGCCTCGCAGCCGGTGCGCCAGGACGCGTCCAGGTCCGCGCCGGGCGGGAAGCGGCCGTCGAGTTCGAGCACGACCATTCCGTGGGCGAACGCCCAGAACGAGCGCGCGATGTCGATGTCGCCGTGCACCGCACGGGCCAGCAGCAGTGCCGCTCGGTCTTCGAGTCCCTCGGGAAGTGCGGTGCGGGCGAGCGGCCGACTGTGGGTGATGCGGTAGAGGTGCGGACCGGCGAGCGCATGCCGTCGGTAGGCGCGGGCGAGCACGAGCAGGGGCGGGTCGGTGCCGATCTCGGCCCCGGCGGCCTCCAGGGCCTCCGCCAGGCGGGTCATCCCCTGCACCTGGAGCCCGGCCTCGACAGCGGCCTTGTCCGGAAAGTGCTTGTACAAGGAAGGCGCCCGGATGCCGACGCGCTCGGCGATGCGCCGCATCGACAACGCATCCGGCCCTTCGGCATCGAGCAGTTCCCGGGCGGCGACCATGATCTGCTGCGCGCGGTCAGCCATGGCGGGCCGTTCGCGCGATCACCATGCGGGTGAGCCGTCCGGAGCCGGAAGTCGCCGTCCGGGCGGCGGGCGGGACCGGGGACGGAGCGGGCCCCGGGCATCGAATGCTTGCGGTGTGTTGCGCGGGGCCCGATGAGAACGGGCCCGGTCCGGTGGAGCACGTGCGCGCGACTGTCAGCGACGGGTGCTCCCCGCCGGAGACCGCCGACGTTCCCAAGGGCAGCAATGGCCCCTCCCATGCTCTTCGGCGGGGCCGGGGCAGGAGACCGCCCCGCGCGGTGCCGGCGGTGGCAGTGCTCACTGCAGCCCCCCATGACGCCCGATCAATATGGCTAACAGCGTTAGCCGCATGCGTCAAGGTATGGCTAACGGCGTTAGCCGTCAAGGGGGAGGGTGCCGAACTGCGGCCCGTCGGGCCCGGGCGTCAACGCGCCTTTCCCAACTCGACGGCAGCGGCCACCCGTCGAACGGCCCTGCGGAGCGGCGAAACTCCTGGTGGAAGGCCAGGGCCGGGAACCACCGGGAGTCCGGTCAGGCGGAGGCGGGCCCGATTCCGCGCGTCCGGTCGAGGGCGATGCGGGTGAGCCGGCCGAGGCCGGCCGTGAAGAGCGGTGGCCACACGATCGGCCCGACGGTGTAGCCGACCAGCACCACGAGGGGAATCCATCCACGGCTCACGGCCTGGTGCAGCGTGCCGGGCGGGCGGACGCCGACGAGCCGCGCCAGGTCCGGCAGCACGAAGGACACCAGGGCGGCGACCGTGGTCGGCACGCCGTACTTCTGACTTTCGAGAACGGCGAACGCGGCCAGCAGCGACGCGAGAGCGCCCCAGGCGATTCGCGCGGGCCAACCACCTTTGCTCCCACCGGAGTTGCTTGGCACAGCGGCGTCGCCCGGGAGTTCAGTGGTCACGCGTGGAGCCTACAGATGACAACGCGTCATCGGACAGAAGTCCGCAGGAGCCGGGGGTGACAACAGGTTCAGCAGCCGCGTCATGCGCTTGCGACGCAGACATGATGAACAGGCCGCCGGGGCGCGAAGCCACCCGTCGTCCCCGTCCCCGTCGCCGCGATCCGAGGCCGTCCCGGGTGCGGGACGCGCCCCCCGCGCGCGTCCCGCACCCGTTTTCCTCACGCGTCCGGCACCCAGCTCCCGTGGAAGCCGAGCGGCACCCGTCCCGGGAGATGTACGCGGGCCAGGGGGCGGCCGGTGAAGTCCTGCGCGGACAGGACCACCAGGTCGCTCGCGCCGCGGTCGGGGTCGTGCACGTAGGCCAGGACGTAGCCGTCGTCCTCGTGCCGCGCCCCGCGGCGCGGCACGAACACCGGCTCCCCGGCCGCCGCACCGGCCGGGAAACGGTGCACCTGCCGGCTGTCGCGCAGCATGTCGTGCTTCACCAGGCAGTTGGTGAAGCTTCCGTCCGACGGCACTCCGTCGACGGTCCCGTAGGCGCGCCACATCTCCGCCGCGCTCGCCGCGTACGCGTAGCGGTGCCGCCGCGACACCAGGGACTCGTTGACGCGGGGGAACTCCTGCGGCAGGTCGTCGATGCGGGTGCGGCGGACCCGGCCCGCCCGCAGGTCGATGTTCCAGCGCTCCAGCACGGGCGTGCCGGTCGCGGAGGGGCCGCCGTCGCCCCGGCCCGCGGCGTGGAACGGCGCGGGCATGGTGGTGAGTTCCATGACGACGGTGTCGCCGTGGTCGTAGGCGTTGAGCGTGTGCGAGTAGTACACCGGGTCGATCCCGAACCAGCGGACGGCACCGCCGGTCCGCGGCATCACCCCCACCCTCATCGGGTGGTCCGGGTTCCAGACGTACGGCACGGGTGCGCCCGCCTCGGCGGCCGCCGGGTCGAAGGTGATCGGCAGGTCGACGATCACCACGTGCTTCCCGGTGAGGGCGAAGTCGTGCATCATCGGCGCGCCCGCCATCGGAATCCTGGTGGTCCGTGCCACCCGGCCGGTCCGGTCGATCACGAGGTGCCGCACGTGGTCCCAGGTCGGGTAGTACGTCACCGCGTGCAGTTCGTCCGCCGCCACGTCGTACTTGGTGTGCGCGGTGAACGCGCCCTCCAGCGTGGAGCGGAAGTCGTGGGGCCGCACCGTGTTCAGCTCGCCGTCCAGTTCGTACGGCAGCGGCCCGCTCTCCTGGAGGGCCAGGATGCGTCCCTTGTACGGGATGACGTGGGTGTTGCAGGCGAAGTCGTCCGGCGGGACCTCACCCGGGTACCGCTCGCCCAGTTTCCGTGCCACCCGCGAGGAGCGCACCCACCTGTTGCGGTACCACTCGGCACGCCCGTCGCGCAGCCGCACCCCGTGCACCATGCCGTCGCCGAGCATCCAGTGGTGGGCCCGCGGGTCCTCGATGCCCAGCGCGTTGGGACCGGTGCGCAGATAGCGGCCGTCGAGATCGTGCGGTAACCGACCGGTCACCTCCAGGCCGAACTCGGTGAGTTCCTCGGTGACCGGGGCGAAGGCGCCCTCCAGGAACGGGAACGACTCCCCGCCCTCGCCCCCGGCCGTCGTGCCGCGGGTGGCGGCCCGCGCCTCGGTGGCGCAGTGGCCCGGGCCGTATCCCCCCACGACGCCGCCGGCCGCCGCGAGTGCCGCGCCGCGGAGAACCCTCCGGCGTGTGTGACTGGTCATCGCTCTTCCCCCGTCCGTGGTCGGTGCCCGGCGGTTGCGCGCCGGGGCCGGTGCTCGGGAAGAGTCTGCTGCGCGCCCGGCGGCGGGTCAGGTGGCCTGGCACCCCTCTGCGGGGGTGGTGCCGGCACCACCCCCGCTCCCCGCGGGCACGTCGGACAGATGACGTCACACGGGGGCGGTGCCGTCCCAGTTCCAGTTCCATCCGGTTTCGGGGAACCGTCCGAGCAGGTCGGACAGCGAGGATGCCTGGGGGACTGCGGACGACCAGTCCTGGGCGGAGACGTCGAGGAGGACCAGCGGCGGAGGGTCCTGCCGGAAGTCGTAGGTGAGCATTTCGCGGCTTCCGTCCCCGCCGATGACGAGGCTGCCTGGGAAGCGTTCCTGGAACTCACCGGCTTCGTTGACCCCGACGAGCTCCGCGACGGCGTTGATCATCAGGAAGTCGTCCGCCGGGGGAACGAACCGGCTCGTGCTTCCCTCCGTGGCCAGGAAGTGCCGGTAGTCCTCGGGGAAACGGACTCCGAAATGGCGTTCGGCCTGTGCGATCCGGTCCTCGTTCGAGCTCATGGCGTCATTCTCCCAGGGCCCGACCGGTGTCCCGGCTCCCGGACGCCCCGGTGCCGTGACGCTCCGGTCGCAGGAGCACCTCACTGCCGATCGGAACGAAACCGCAGGCCAGGAAGGCGCGCAGCGAGCGGGCGTTGCCCGGGGCGACGGCGGCGAAGACCGGTTCGCCGTCCGGTACGAGGGAGAGCGCGTCGATGAGGAGACCGCGCCCCTGGCCCCGGCCGGCATCGTGCGGGGCATGGAGCTCGATGCTCAGCTCGCGACGTCCGGCAAGGCCCTCGGCCAGGGTGACGATGCCCCGTTCGTCGCCGTGGACCGTGACGTCCTTCCGCAGTTCGCGGGCACGGAGGACGCGTGGGTGGGTGTCCGCCCCCTCCGTCCGTTCGGCGAGGCGCGGCCGGCCGCCGGTGCCGCGTGCGGTGAGGGTGACGTCGACGGTGTCGATCCAGCCGCCGGGGCCGGCGAGGCGGCGGAGGAAGTCGGGTGCCAGGGACGCGCCGAAGCCGTCGGGCCGTCCGGCGTGCACCTCGGCAGCGGGCAGAGCGGTGGCGACGACCGCGTGCCCGGTGAAGGCGACGGAGCATTCCAGTCCGTCGGGCAGCGGCGGCAGCACGGCCACCCCGCCGTCGCACGGCGGGAACCGGCCGTCGGAGGCGGCGGTGAAGTGGGCCAGGAGCGGGTGGGGTTCAGGCATGGGCGGTCACCTGTGCGGCAAGGAAGCCGGTGGGGCCGTGGCGGTTCATGTCGAGCACCCTAAAGTGCACCGCCCTCGGGGGCACGCCCTCCGGCAGGGCGGTCCCCGGAGCGGTACGGGTGTGGAGCACGGACCGGCCGTGGCGCCGTCTGGTGACGGGTCCGGCTTCGCGCGGCGCGGTCGTGTGCCGGCCGGCGGTCGGCAGCGGGAGCCGTGGCGTCTCGGCCGGTCGGGAGGTGCTCATGGTCCGGTCGAGCGCGTCGTGGCCGAGCGGGCGGGAACGGTTCCGTCGGCGGGCCGTGCCCGAAGCGCTCAGGGATGAGGCCGACGACGTGACGCAGCAGGGGCGGCCGCCGTCGCTGTCCTGCCCTGCCTGTCGGCCGTTCTGGGCGTTCTGGTCGTTCGACCGGCCTGCTGTGCCCCCTGGTCGGCGTGCTTCTCGGTAAAGCCCGTGCGCCACCGTTCGATCAGCGGGGGCAGCTCACGGAGCATGATGCGCAGGGCCTCGTGGCTGATGCCGTCGACCACCCCCTCGACGGCCAGGAAGTCGGCCGACCTGGCCAGGCTCCATGTCGGAAACGGCAGACCGTGCTCGGCGGGAACGGCAGACCGCGCCGTCCGGAACAGCATCCGAACGGCACATCACGTCACAACGGGGCGGACCTTGCCCGATCCGGCACCGGCGCCTCGGCAGGTCGCGCCCCGGGGTGCCTTACGCGCATGCCGACCGCGCGGAGATCAAGCACTCAAGCCCCGTAAAAACATGGCAAGTTGGCGTACCAGTAGCCCTAGAATCGGGTGCTGGTGATCATGTTCAAAGGCTCAGCCGGGGGTACTGAGTGCGTTCAAGAGCAGGAGTGACAGTCCTCGTGACGGCCTGCGCGATGCTGCTGGCCGGTTGCGGTGGCAGCGATGCGGAATCGTCGCGCCCGAACGGCGACTCGATTGAGGAGCACGAGGAAGTACAAGTCGGCCTCTCGGCGGCACAGATCCGCGAGGCCATGCCTGACGGCGACATGCTGCCCGACGGGGTGGGAGGTATCAGCCGCCCGGACACCTTTGAGGGCCAGGAGGCCGGTGAGAAGTGCAGGACCGAGACCGGCACCGCCTGCTCCGGAGTGGTGGCATCAGGTCTCCACGCCTACACCACCTACCCAGGTGAAGGCGACATCTTCTGGACCGCCTTCACCTTCGACACCGCTGAGAATGCGCAGGTGGCATGGAAGGGCATGGTTACCGGCAAACGAAAGGGCGATGAATCGGACGACCTCAAGGAGCTGAAGGTTTCCGTACACGCAGACGAAGTCAACGCCTACTGTTTCCCTCCCGCGTACGACTATTCGAGCGGGAAGGACATGAAGTTCCATGACGCCAAGGTGATGATGCGGATCGGAGGGACCGTGGTCCTGCTCGTCGGCTACGACATGCCTGACTTCAAGGTCATCCAGGAACTCGCCACAGGGGCCGCGGATCGCGTGACCAAGGTAGCCCAGGGGAAGAACCCTGACGCCTGACACTCCAGTCACACTTCGCGATCAATCCGTTCAACAGCCTCTGGAGGGCGTCGTTTCCTGGTGGATCACGCGGTCGTTCGAGTGCCTGTCGCGAGAGCCGCTGCCGGGTCGGGTGGCTGCTGATACTTTGATCGCTCGGGTGTTTGGGACGAGATTGAGCGTTTTCCAACCTCACGTTGAGGCGTGGTGAAGGACGACGGCGGTCTTCACCACGCCGGTGATCCGGTTCGTGCCGCAGCGGAGCTTTCGCAGCAAGCGCCGGCTCCTCAAGGAGGGTCCCCCTCCCCCGAGGGCAGAGGCGCCCGGCCCCGGACGTGTACCGCGACTGTTCCGTGACGGCGTCCGTCTACGCGGTCCTCTCCTCCGTCTCCTCCTCCCGCAGCTCCCCCTCCGTGCCCGTCGCCGCGGCGGCCAGTACCGCCCGGACCGCCGCGCACAACGCGTCGTCCTCCGTGACGGCGCGCCAGTGGTCGTGCGCGACGGGGCGTTCGTCGGCGTCGAGGAGGGTCCGCAGCGCGGGAGTCACCGGGGCGACGGACTCCGGGTCGGCTGCCGCGACCTCGGCAAGGAGCTCCAGCGGTTCGAGGACGGTGGGGTGCGCGCTGCCGGGCGGCGGGCAGATCCGTACCAGCCGGGCCAGGGCCGGGACGACCTGCCGCGGGTCCCGGGTGAGCTCCCACAGACCCCTGACGATCTCCATCGCGTCGAAGCGGTTGCCGTGCCCGAGCCGTTCCTCCGCGGTGGCGCGCAGCCGCCGGGCGACCTGCGCCGCGACGGGCGGACGGGTGGCGGCCACCTCGGCGAGCAGGCGAAGGGCCTTGACGCCTCCCGGGGTCCGGTAGCCCTCCTGCGCGCTGCGCCCGGTCAGTTCCAGGAGGTCCGGCAGGACTTCCTCCGCGTCGCCGGTGACCCGCCACAGGGCACGGGCCCGCCGTACGACGTCCTCGGGCACGTCGGACCGGTGCTCCGGTTTTTCCCGCAGCGCCTCCCGGAACAGGCCGCGCAGCAGACCGGCCGCCGGGGCGGCGAGCGGGCCCAGCTCGATGCCGGCACGGATCCGGGCGTTGTCGTGGACCCCGGTGCTCAGCTCCGGGTATCCGCTCTCCTCGGGGGAGCGCAGCAGGGCCAGTACGGGCCCGTCGTCGCCGGTGAGGAAACGGAAGCGGAAGGGGTCGACACGGTCCGAGCCGGCCCAGGACTCCGGCGGTCCGAGCAGTTCCCGCAGTCGCGCGTGATGACCGGCGGCGATCGCGCGGGGGCCCGTCCGGCTCAGGGCATGGGCGGCCGTCAACACCTCGTCCGTGTCGGGCGATTCGAGCAGTTCGAGCAGGCGCGGGACGACGGAAGCGCCGTCGTGATGCCATTGGCCGATGATCCCGTGGTACGCGCCGCGCTCGGTCGTCGAAGCCGCCCCGATACGGGCCAGCAGCGGACCCAGGAGGGTGTCCGTGTGCGCGGTGAAGGGGGCGAGGGCCTCGGAGAAGTTGGGTTCGTCCCCCTCCCAGCCCCGGCCGGACGGGATGGGGGGCCAACCGGCGGACCCGCTGGCGCGGACGGTGAGCAGCCGGGCCAGCGGCGCCACGCAGCGTTCGTCGCCCATCCGGCTCAGCGCCCGGACCGCGTACCTCCTCGCGGGCTCGTGGGGTTCTTCGTCCTCGGTGAGGTGTGCCGCGGCGCGGTCGGCCCAGGGGCGTGCGGCGGCCCCGCACATGGCGAGGACCCGCAGCGCGGAGGCACGGTTGTCCGGATGCGGGTCGTCGGTGAACTCCACTACGGCCGGGAGCAGTTCGGGTACGGCGGAACGCCACCGGGACATCAGGGAGGCCGCGACCCGCAGACCGGCCTCGCGCTGTCCGGCGCCGTCGTGGCGCAGCAGACCGAGGGCGAGGGCGAGCCTGCCCGGCAGGTCGTCGCCGAGCTGCCGGTCGGCGTCGACGACGACGCCGACCGGCCAGGAGCGGTACTTCCCGGAGGACCCGGCGGCCATGGGCGGGGAGGCGAGCAGTGTGTCGGCCGTGGTGCGGGCATAGGCGGGGTCGACGTGTTCGGGCAGGGCGCGGCGCAGGGCCGCGACCGCCTGCAGCCGGACGTCGTGCCGGGGCTTCTCGAACCACTCCAGCCAGGCGTCGACATCCTCCTCGGTGTCGGGCTCCTCCCCCTCCTCCTCGACGGTCATCCGTTGCCGCAGCCAGGCGAGTGCCTCTTCCCGCCGTTCCACGGCGTGGCGGGCGAGTTCCCCGACGGCCAGGACGAGCGTCTCGGCCGCCTGCGGGCTCTGCTCGCTCCCGAAGCGGGACCGGAAGCGGACGGTGAGCTCGTCCGCCCGGTGGGTGGCCTGCGCGAGTGCGGTGACCGCCGCGGCCCGGACGTCGTGATCGTCGTCGTCGAGCAACGTCAGCAACGGGTCCACCGCCCGCTCCCAGGCAGTCGGCCACGCGGGGTCGACGGTGGGCCGCCACCTGCCCTCCAGGACCGGGTCGACCCTCGCGGTGGGAGCGGTGTTGCCCGCGCGGGCGACACCGGTGATCGTCTCCATGATCTCCACGCGCACCCGCACGGCCGGGTCCCGGGCGGCCTCGACGAGGAACGGCAGCACCTCGGCCGCCGCCGCCAGCACCGAACTGCCGTCGCCGCAGGACGCGTAATGCAGATCCACCAGGGCGTCCTCGGCCGTGGGGCGGTCCGGTGCCCAGAGCTGTTCCAGCACCTCCGGCCCGTACCGCTGGGCGTGGTAGGGACTGGTCACCCTCGACCAGTCGACCTCCGCGGCGAACCGCGCCATCCGTTCCGCGCCCGCGCTCTCCGCGCTCATGCCGCCGCCCGGGTTCCCCGCGCTCATGCCGTCGCCCGCCGCCTTCCGTCCCCTGCCCGGCGAAACCCCGTACGGGCGTCGCCGTCCACCGATAGCCTCATGATCATGTCATTGTGTGATCGCGCGATCACGGCAAGGAGAACATGGTCATGGCAGAACGTGTGATTCCGCCCCGGGTGGCGGCCGCGGAGCGGGTCGCCTCCGAGATGGGGTTCAAGAAGAGCTGCATCCCCGAAGTGGGCAGGCTGCTCGGGCTGGCCGCCGCCTCGAAGCCCCGTGGGGTCGTGGCGGAGAGCGGTACCGGCTCGGGGGTGGGCACCGCCTGGCTGCACAGCGGTCTCGGCCCCGGCGCGCGCCTGGTCACCGTGGAGCGCGACGAGGAGCTGGCCCGCCGGGCGGCCGGGATCTTCGCGGACGACGAGCGTGTCAGTGTTCTCACCGGGGACTGGCGGCTGCTCGACCAGCACGCCCCGTTCGACGTCTTCTTCTGCGACGGCGGGGGCAAGCGCGACGACGCCCGGAAGGTCGTCGAGCATCTCGCTCCCGGTGGCCTGCTCGTCCTGGACGACTTCACCCCCTCGCCCCACTGGCCGCCCCGCTTCGAGGGCGAGGTGGACGAGCTCCGGCTGTTCTACCTGACGCATCCGGACCTGGAGGCCACCGAGGTGCTCACGACACCGACCAGTTCGGCGGTCATCGCCACACGCCGCTCCCGGTGAGCGCCTGATTCCTCGCAGCGCGGGCCCGGGCCGGTGAACAGGGCCGTCCGGCACGGCCACGGAACAGTCCTCACCCGATGGATCTCCGGGCGGTCGTGGCCGACGCCGACGGCACGGCCCGGAGGCGGGATGTTCCTCCGCCGCCGTTCCGCTCGGTTTCGAGCCAGCCCGCCCGCGCCGCGTGGAAGCCCAACTGCATGCGATTGTGCACTCCCGCGATGTCCATCAGATGCCGTATCCGGCGCTGCACCGTCCGCAGGGAGGTGAGCAGTTGGGTGGCGATCGCCCGGTCGGTGAGACCGGTCAGCGACAGGCTGAGGACCTGCGCGTCCAGATCGTCGATGGCGGGCGCGTTCTGCAGGTCGCCGGCGGAGGTCGCGAACCGCATCGCCTTCTCCCATTCGGACTCGAACAGGGCGATCAGCGCGTCGAGCAGGCTGCTCCGGTGCACGAGCAGGGCTCCCGCCTTTGCGGCATCGGCCGAACCGAGGAGTGGGACGATGGCCAACTCACGGTCCACGATGAAGAGTTTCAGCGGCACGGTGTCGGCGACCCGGACCTCTTCTCCTGATGCCTGCGCCTGGGTGATCTCGCCGAACGACGGGCCTTCCCCGTCGAACAATGTGCGTTCGACTATCACGCGGTAACGGATGCCGCGTTCGATGGCCGTGTCGTCGGTCATGTTGCCGAGCGAGAAGAGCGGCGCCTTGGCGAGGTTCATGATCTCCTTCCGCGCGCCGAGTTGTATGTGCCCGACGCGCTCGCGGATGGCCTCGGCGCCGTGGATCACGTCGATGACTTCCGCGACGCCGCGCCCGAGAGTGGCCGCGCGGTAGGTTTCGTCGAGGGAGTCGAGTTCGAGTTCCGCCAGTTTGAGTTCGTTCTGTCGCTGGACCAGGAGAGCCCGCATCGCCGCCGCCGGCGGGGAGGCGACGAACCGGGCGGTGTCGCCGAGGCTGCGCGCGGCAAGCCCCTGGCCTTCGAGTCTGCCGAGGATGTGCACCACCTGGCGGGCGTCCCGGCCGACGAGTCCGGCGAGCTCCGCGGGGGTGGCGGAGGCCACCGAAACCAGGGTGCGGTAGGCGTCCGCCTCTTCGGGGGTGAGTCCCAGCACGTCTGACAGCATGATGTCTCTCCGTCTGCCCTCGGGCACTTCGGCCTGGCGTTCGCGTGGTGAAAGGAGCCCGCCGCCCCCGTCCACGTCCGACGAGGGCGTCACGGGGAAAACGTGGGAGACGGCCGGGGCGAATTTCGCCTCTCGCCCCGGCCGTGCCCCCTCCGGGCCGGTTCACCGCTTCATCGGTTCACCTCGGCGCGGTCGATACGCCTCAGCGCAGTCGGTACGCCCTGGGAATGGTCTGCTCGACCTTGTTCCCCGCACTGTCGGTCGCGGTGATCCGCAGTGCGACTCCGTCGGGAGCCCTGTCACGCTTCGGGTGCTTGACGCGCGCGTTGAAGGTGTTCTTCCCGTCGGCCCCGGTGCTCACCGGCTTCCAGGTCCTGCCGCCGTCGAAGCTGGCCTCCGCCCGCAACTCGGTCAGGGTCGGTGGCGTGCTGAGCCGCTCCTGGTAGTAGCCGGTGACGGTGATGGAGTGCAGTTCGTCGGCCTCTGCGGTGTTGTCCAGCCCGAGGCCCAGGTCGTACCGCAGGAAGATCAGCGGCTCCGGCCGGCACTCACCGGGATCCTTGACGACGACGTCCGCGACGCACGGCTGGGACTTCGGTGTGTCGGACTTGTCCGGCCGGTCGGACGTGTACTCCCACGCGGTCCTGACCCCGTTGGTCTCCGCCCGGAACGTGTAGCGGGCCGATTCCGCAGGCAGGTCGTACGAGATGACGTCGGCCTTGCACCCCGCCAGCGCGAGCACTGCCACGGCTGCCGAGGCCGCCAGGTTCACCTTCCGGCGCCATTTCGATGGCTCGGCCGTGTTCATCGGAGCGGTCTCCTTTCCCATTTCGGTCATCACCGCCCGTTCCTCGACGCCGGGTCCGGCACGTTGCCGGGCTCGCCGAGCTCGAAGACGAACTCGACCGGGTTGAGCTTCTGCTCGATCTCGTGGCCGGCGTCGTCGAAGAGGCTCACCTTGCAGGCGGGGGGCTCACATGCCTGGATCCCGTAGATCAGATGGGCGACGCCCGTGTCGTTGAGCATGCCCATCATGGTCTGGCGACCGCCCCCGCCACTGGTCTGGTACAGGGTGGGCCAGAAGCGGTCGCCCTCCCGGCAGCCGGCGCACGGCAGGCCGGTCTCGGCGGTGAAGCCCGACTCGGTGCGGGCACGGGGCGCCGCGCCGGGAAGGGACGGACCCTCGTTCCAGTCGATGGTGTTCTTCCTGCCGAGTGCCACGTCCCGGGTTTCGCCCGGACCCGACGGGCTTGCCACGGACGGCGCGAGATAGTCCCTGACGGACATCTCGAAGCGGTCGATCGCATCGCTGTTCCGCGGTCCTACCCATGTGGTGAACTGCCGCTGGCTGTCCGGCTTGGGCAGCATGCTCTCCTCCGTCACCGGGCCGGACTTCGTCATCCGGTTCCAGCTGAAGTGGGGAATCGCGCCGGGCCTGTCGGCGTGGAGGCGGTGATCGACACGGTCGAGATCCCGGGACCGGACCCGGTACGGCAGGTTGCCGGGAACCCGGCCGGGGGAGTCGAAGGCCAGGGCGTACGCCTCGGACACCTCACGGCTGCCGCCGAGTTCGATCCGTACACCGGACTTGCCCCCGTCCTCGATCCGCCGGATCAGCGCGGCGGCCCGGGCCGGGGGTACGGTCACGATCGGCAGCGCCGCGTACGGGTCGACCGGCGGGCAGCTGTCGGGACCGTTCTCGCACTTGTACTGACGGAACGACTCGTACTTCAGCAGGGCGACCCGATCGGTTTCGCCGGTCACCAGCACCCCGACCGCGCCTTCGGCGGCAGCCTCCGCCACTCGCTTGCGCAGTGCGGTGAAGTCGCAGGTCGTTCCGCAGATGTCGGTCGGCTTCAGCAGCACCAGCGCGCCCTTGGCATCGACCTCGGCGAGTTCCCCGGCCGAGCCGGTGCCCGCGTAGACGACGGACTTCTTCCCGGTGACGGGCAGTCGGGGGATCGTCGACCGCACGAGAGTGGATACGGGCTTCCCGTCCTTCGTCCACTTCTGGTTGCCGCCGTTGATGGTGGTGTCCGGTGTCGCGTAGCGGGCGCCCAGGTCGAAGGGGTCGCCGTTCCCCGTGACCTTCATCGTCACCGACGGCGGTACCAGGACGTGCCGGCTGTAGAAGTCGAGCGTGCCCAGGCCGACTTCACCGGCGGTCGGCAGTGCCCACCAGTTCGGCTCGGCGGGGCCGTATTCGGCGGTCAACGACGCCGTGATGCCCCAGTCCCCGTCCACGGAGGTCCGCTCGGTCTTGAAGAGTGCCGTGTAGGTCTCGGTCCGCTCCGGGGTGTTCACACGGATGGGCTTGGCCTTCCGAAGGTCCAGTTCCACCGTGGTCGCCCCGGTGACCTCCACCTCCGGCACCATCGGTGCGGCCTTCTGCAGCTCACCGGTCGCGTCCCGCCACGTCACCCCGATGGCCGCCGTGACGGTGCCAGCGAAGACCCGTGCCCTGATCGTCTCGCCGCCCGGTGCCGTCAGCGGCTTCTCGTACAGGTTCAGCTCGTCCTCGTCGACCGGGACGATCAGCGCGCTGCCGTACGAGACATCGGTGGCACCGGTCGGAGGTATGACCTTGATGGTCAGGTCGTGGCGGATCGGCTCCACGAAGGTCGAGATCCGCGACGTTCCGAGCACTTCCCCCGCGCCGTCCTCGGCGGTCAGGACGCCGGTGTACGCGCCGTACTGCCCGGAGCTGTCCACCACCCTGCCGTCCATGGTCACCGTCACATCGGCCGAGCCCTTGGCGGGCACGGTGACCTGGTCGGCGCTGAGGGTGAAGAGCCCCGCCGGTGCGGGCTTGCCCGAGGAGGTGGCCGACGCGGAGAGCGAGAGGGTGATCGGCTCGTCGGTCCAGTTGCTGTAGGTGACCGTCCTGGACACCGGCGAGTGCGGGTACTCGGCTCGGCCGAAGGCCAGGTTTCCGTCCGGAATGATCTTCGGGTCGATCGCGCGGGCCACGTCCACCCGGCCGGCGCCCTGCGCGAACACGTCGTGTCCGAGATCCTTGGCGGTCGCCATCAGCAGCGCCTTGATCTGACGTCCGGTGAAGTCCGGGTGCTGCTGGGCGATGATCGCCGCGGCACCGGCCATGTGGGGCGTGGCCATGGAAGTGCCGCTGGCGGACGTGTAGTGGTCGTCCACGGGCTTGCCCATCCCGGTGCCCTTGGCACGGGCCGCGACGATGGCGACGCCCGGCGCCGCGAGGTCCGGCTTGGCCGCGCCGTCCCCGACGCGAGGTCCGCGGCTGGAGAAGGAGGCCATCCGGTCGCTCTTGTCCACGGCCGCGACGGTCAGTGCCTCGTCGGCGGCGCCCGGCGACCCGACCGTCTCGGCGTCCGGGCCGGCGTTGCCCGCGGCGATGACGAACAGGGTTCCGTAGGTGCGGCTGAGCGCGTTGACCGAACTGCTCAGCGGGTCCGTTCCGTCGCTGGGCGCGCCGCCGAGGCTCATGTTCACCACGTCGGCACCGGACTTGGCGGCCCACTCCATGCCGGCGATGACCGCGGAGCCGGCGCACGAGCCGTCCGGACCGCAGACTCTGCCGACGGCGAGCTTCGCACCGGGCGCCACACCGCGGCGCAGCCCGTCGGATGCCTTGCCCGTACCGGCGATCGTGGATGCCACATGGGTACCGTGTCCGTGTTCGTCCACCGGACCGTTCGGGCTGTCGGTGAAGTCGACCGCCTCGGCGATCCGGCCGACGAGATCGGGGTGGGTGGCATCGACGCCGCTGTCCAGCACCGCGACCTTCACGTCCGAACCGTCGTAGCCGCGTTCCCAGGCGGCGGGCGCGCCGATCTGCGGTACGGACTGGTCGAGCTGCAGCTTCGTCAACTCGTCCAGCCACACCTTCCCCACCCCGGCCAGCGGGCCGGTCGCCGGGGAGGCGGACTTGCCGGTGTTCTTCTTCCGTACCTCACGCCACCACTGGCCGTTGCCCTTGACGGTCATCGAGCGGGCGTTGATGCTCGGCAGGACGGCCCCGGCGGTCGTACCGGTGGGGGGCTTCGCCGTCCGGGCGCCGGTCCTGCCGGCGTACGCGGCGATCACCGGGACCTCGCCGGTCCTGCCCTCGGCCGTCCAGTCGGCCAGCTTGGCGAGGTTGAAGAGCTCCCAGTCCAGCACGTCGGCACGGAGCAGCGCCAACGCGTCCTCCGGTACGACGTAGACCTGGTCGTTCCTGGTGACGGTGCGAAAGAGAACCGATTCGTTCCCGGGCCGCGTCGCGGGCACGATCTCACGGACGACCGGCTTCCGGTCCTTGGTGATGCCGATCTGTACCTTGTCGCCGGTCACCAGAGTCAGCGTCAGGTTCGCCCGGTTCCCGGCAGCGGCCTTGAGGAGGCTGTCACCGACCGATGCGGGCAGGTCGGGGGAAGTGGTGGCGGACGGAGCCGAAGTCGGATCGGAGGCGTTCGCCGCGGTGCTCGCCATGACCGTTCCGAGGATGGTGACGCCGGCGACCGCGGTGGCCAGTCGTCGCCCGAGACGCCTCATCGCAGGACCTTCCGAGATGCCGTTGTTCCGGGTTCGCCGTGAAAGTGGTGCGGGGGATGCATGAGCGTCTCCTACTCATCGCGAGAGAGAATTACTTGCTGCATTCGGCAGATACTTTCGGGCTCTGCACGGACCGAGGCAACCGATTGGCCGTGGCGGCTTTCTTCCATGACGTAAACCCGACACGGCAATGGATCGAGAACCCGGCGGAGGAACGCCAAGGCGTTCGTCGGAGGGAAGATCTCCGGCCCCGCGTCAGCCGATCCGGAACCGACCCGATGATGTGGTGCGCCAAGCGGTCCGAGACATGCGTCAGGAATCCCGGAAATGCCCACCCCTTTCAAGAACGCGACCGATCCCGGAAATGCACGGAAACAGCAGGCATTTGATTTCCGGCACAAGGAAGTACCCCTGGCGCAAGGGCGCATCTTGCGCCAGGGGTACGGTCGGGAAAGGGCTGCTGCGGGTCAGCGAACGGCGTACGCCTTGATCAGGGTCTGCTCGATCCTGCTGCCGTCGGTGTCCTGTGCCTTGATGCGCAGGGACACATGGCCCGAATCCGGGTTGCGCACGGACACCTTGTAGCCGCCGTCGCTCCTGTTCCCGACCTTCGCGGGCTGCCAGGTGGCACCGTCGTCGGCGGACGTTTCCACCTCGACCTCGTCGATGTCCGGGGCGGCGCCGTTCTGGAGGACGAACGACAGGTCGAACTGGTAGTTCCTGCCGCCCCGGGTGGTGTTCTCCGCGTCCAGGTCCAGGCCGTACCTCGGCCAGAGCAGTGCCAGATCCTCCTTGCCGTTCGCGGGCCGGGCGGACTTGAACGTCCACGCGGTGCCGACCTCGGTGGACAGCGGGAACCACTCCGGGTGCGTGGTGTCCATGGTGATCCGGTAGGTCGCCGGGTCGGGGTCGACCGGCAGCGTCGTGAGTGTGAACCAGCCCTGTTCCTTGAGGAGTTCGCCGTCCTGGTACAGCCGTACCGTCGACGTGGTGCCGTTGTCGCCCTGGAAGTAGGCGTAGTGTCCGGGCTGGCTGTCGCTCATCTCCTGCATATTGAGGGTGACCTTGTCACCGTCGCGGAACGCAAGGGTGCTCTCCGGTCCGGGCGGTCCGTTCACCGCGCCCAGCCAGGTCTCCTCGCGCCGCTCGCCCGGGCCGTAGTTGCGGATGAGGTCTCTCATGCCGGTGACGATGTCCTTGCGGTCCGGGTAGACCGTGTGCCACCACCCCATGTCCTTCATCGCCGGCCACTTGCTGCCGGTGGAGTACCACTCCTCCCGGTCCGTCGGCGCGTCGAAGAAGTCCACGAGTTGGGTGATGAAGGATTCTCCCGGACGGATCGCCGAGGTGGTGTCGCCGATCAGAGTGCCTCTGGTGCTGCGGTAGTGGGCCTTCACCATGGCCGAGTTCCCCGCGGTGACCGTGTCGGTGGGGTCGGCCGGAATTCCACCGGGAACCATCAGCGCGATGTTGTACACGTAGGGGTTCTTCTTGATGCCCTGGAGGTTGATCCGCGTGGGACCGTCGGCCATCCGGCCGAAGAGCACCGCGCCCTCGTCCTGGGTGAGGCTCCAGGCCGGTATGGCGGTGCCGGTGGCGCGCGGCACGATGGTGGCGTAGACGCCGGGCCGGTCGTTGACGACGACCGCTGCCTTCGCTCCGGCGCCGGCCGCCGCGGCGATCTGGTCGACGACCTTCAGGGTGGCGTCGCGGGTGACGACCGCGATCCTGCCGTCGAGGTCCTTGCCGGCCAGGTCCTCCGGCCGTCCCGTGCCGGCGTCGACCGCCTGGAGCTTGCTGGAGCCGTACAACCGGGCCGCGTAGGTCACCGGCGTGAGCGGAAGCGGGCCTCCCCGCCCGGCGTAGGACGCCCGGATCACCGGCGAGTACCTGCGGTCCTGGAAGTTGAACTCGAAGGTGCCGTCCGTCACCGGCTCGGTGGGCACCGCGTAGGCGTGCTTCGCGAACAGGCTCGACGTACCCTTCATGTAGTCGACCCCGCGCTTGCCGGGCAGCTGCTGGCGGTATCCGAGCTTGTACTGGCTCGACTGCGACTCCTTGGGCGTCGAGACCTTGACCTCCTTGCCCAGCCGGGCGTCCATCGTGATCGTCCGGTCCGCCTTCAGATCCACCATGGGCTCACCGGCAAGCGTGTTGCTCACCGCTATGCCCGTGGCCTTGTCCTTCGTGTACACCAAGCCCATGACCGAGTAACGCCCCTGCGGCACCGCGACGGTCTTGGTTCCGCCCTGGGGGAAGACCTGTTGGGCGACCCCGTTGTCCAGGTCGAACACCACGAGTTCGCCGTTCGCCGGGTCTCCGTTCCGGTCGATCGTGTTGAGGGTGAGGTCGACGGTGGGCACGTCCTTCGTGGCGCCGACGGTGGTGCGGATCGCGGTGCCGTCGACCGCGGTGGCGGTGATGACACCGGTGTAGTCGCCCACGGCGCCGAGCTCGGGGTGGTAGGTCACCGTCACGCTCGCGGTGGAGTTCGCCGGGATCGTCACGCTGTTGGCGCTGAGCGTGAACATGCCGTCCGGCGGGGGCGCCGTCTCTCCGGCGCCGAACAGGCGGAGCGACAGCGTGGTGTCCGTCGCGGAGGTGTTGATGTAGTCGACCGTCCTGGTCACCGGCGCGCTCTCGGCCGACTTCTTGCCCATACTGACGACGGCGGGGCTGGAGTAGACGGTGGCGTCGATCGCCCTGGGCACGTCGACGCGGCCGTTACCACCCTGGTAGGCGCTGTACGAGCCCTGCTCGGCGGTGCTGACCAGCACCTGCTTGAGCCGGTCGGCGGACCAGTCGGGGTGGCGCTGGGCGAGGATCGCCGCTGCGCCGGACACGTGCGGGGTGGCCATCGAGGTGCCGTTGGCCGAGGTGTAGTCGGCATCGACGGGGGTGCCCATCGAGGTGCCGGCGGCGCGCGCGGCGACGATGCCCACGCCCGGTGCGGTGATCTCAGGCTTGACCGCGAAGGTCTCCTTGACCGGGCCGCGGCTGGAGAAGTTCGCGAGCTGGTCCTGCTTGGACACCGCGCCGACGGTCAGCGCGTCCTCGGCGGCACCGGGCGAGCTCACGGTCCCCTTGCCCGGGCCCTCGTTGCCGGCCGCGATGACGAACAACGATCCGGAGGACTCGGTGAGCTGGTCGACGGCCTGGCTGATCGGGTCGGTGCCGTCGCTGGGAACCGAACCGCCCAGGCTCATGCTGATGACGTCCGCACCCTGGGCGGCTGCCCACTCCATGCCGCCGATGACCCCCGACTCGGAGCCCGAACCGGCCGTGTCGAGGACCTTGCCGATGTAGAGGTCGGCGCCCGGCGCCACACCCTTGAGCCTGCCGCCCGACGCGGCACCCGAGCCTGCGATGGTCGAGGCGACATGCGTGCCGTGGCCGTGGTGATCGACCGTATCGGGGTCGTCGGTGAAGTTCTGCGCCTTCTTCACCCGCCCCGCCACATCGGGGTGGTCGGGGTCGATACCGGTGTCGAGGACGGCCACCTTGGTGCCGGTGCCGTCGTAGCCGGCCGCCCACGCCTCCGGTGCGCCGATCTGCGGCACGCTCCGGTCCAGAGCGACGCGCACCGGCTTGTCGAGCCAGAGCTTCTTGATGCCGCCGGCGAGCTTCGGTGCCTTCGTCGCGGCGGTGCTGTCGTCGTCGACCGCCTCCCAGAACGTCGCCGCCTTCTTCTTGCCGGCGTGCAGCGCCACCGCGTTGGCACTGGGCAGCTCGTCCTTCTTCACCGAGCCGGCCGGCGCGTCCCGTTCGAGTGCCTTGCCGGCCTTGCCCGGCGCGCCCCCGTAGGTCGCGATCAGCGGTACGACGGGACGGTGTGCGTCGTCGTAGCCGTACTCGACCAGCTTGGTGACGTTGAACAGCTCGCGGTCGAGTTCGTTCGCGGCGAGGTAGGGCTGTGCCTTGTCGGGAATGACGTAGACCTCGTCGCCCACCTTCATCGAGGTGAACGCCGCCGGCACGCCGTCGGTCGCGGGCTCGACCGTGGCCGCCTGGAAGCCGTTGGCACGACGTTCCAGCGTCACCACTTCGCCGGTGACGAGGGTGAGCTCGTGCGTGGCGACGACGGGGCTGTCCTGCTGCGGCCGGGCGGCCCGGGATGCCGACGTCTCGGCGGCGGTGGCAACCGGGAGGATGGAAAGCGTTCCGGCCGCACAGGCCGCGGTGAGCAGTCCCAGGACCGTCCGCACCGGACGGCGTGTCAGCGGGTGGGCCACGGAGGCGGCCGGGGAGGTCGGGGTCCTGGTCGGTTCGGTCGGTCGGGGCCGTCTCATCAGGGTGATGACCTTCTTCGAGGAGGAGCGGGAGCGCGTGAAACCAGGCATTCGCCGACCCGTGCCACCGGGAACGGGTGGAGGCGACCCACCGGAAAGCCTCACCACAAGACCTTCCGGGGTGTCGTTGTTCCGGGTCCGCCGCAAAAGTGGTTCGGGGGATGCATGAGCGTCTCCTACTCGTCGCGAGAAAGAAGTACTTGCTGCATTCAGCAGCCACTTTCGGGCCCTGCGCGGGCCGGGACAACCGATCGGCAGTGGCGGTTTCCACCCATGCCGCAAACCCGTCACAGGAATCGACCGGATGACTGTCCGGTGCTTCCGGGACGAGGATTCCTGAATGGCCTGAAGACACAAGGTTTGTGATGTCACATCAGAAATGCGACAAGGTCCCGCCCGCGACAGGCGCGGCAGGTGGTTGACTACGCGTCATGGATCTCGCACGAGCGCTCCCCGCCCGGGGGAACCCTTCCCGGCAGGGTGGTCCGTCATGAGCGTCGACGACATGCGGTCGGAGGCCGGCCCCGTCCCGGCGACTCGGAACGTTCCTCCCCCTCTCGACCCCGAACTGGGCGCGGCGCTGGCGGGTTCGGGGGGCGGGGCGAGGGAGCCGTTCACCCCGGAGAACCTCGCGGCCCGGCAGGAGCGGGACGCCTCGGCCCGGCCCCGGCCGACGGTCCGGGAGCTCCGGGCCGACGGCCGCTTCGAGGTGGACGAGTTGCGGGTGCCGGGAGCGCCGGGCGGCCCGGACGTGACGCTCGTGAGCGCACGGCCCGCCGGGATCACCGGGTCGCTGCCCCTGCTGTACTACATGCACGGCGGCGGGATGATCATGGGCAACGCGTGGTCCGTGCTTCCCCGGCTGCTGCGCGAATGGGCTCTCCCGCTGGGGCTGGCCGTCGTCTCCGTCGAGTACCGGCTGGCACCGCGGGTGCGATACCCCGACCCGCTGGAGGACTGCTACGCCGGTTTCGTCCGGGCGGTCGCGCACGCGGACGGACTCGGTATCGACGCGGACCGCGTCGTCGTCGGGGGGAAGAGCGCCGGTGGCGGACTCGCCGCGGCGCTCGCCCTGCTCACCCGCGACCGGGCCGGGCCCGCGCCGGTCGGGCAGCTGCTCCTGTGCCCGATGCTCGACGACCGCGGGAACACCTTCTCCAGCCATCAGATGGCCGGCGTCGACACCTGGGACCGGACCTCCAACGCGACCGCGTGGCAGGCGCTGTTGGGCGACCGGTACGGCGCCGCGGACCTGCCGCCCTACGCGGCTCCCGCCCGTGCGACGGACCTGTCCGGACTTCCCCCGGCCTACATCGAGGTCGGTTCGGCCGAGACCTTCAGGGACGAGGGCGTGGCCTACGCCAATGCGATCTGGCAGGCCGGGGGCCGGGCCGAACTGCACGTATGGCCCGGGGCCTTCCACGGCTTCGACACCCTCGCACCGCGGGCGGCCCTCAGCCGGGACGCCCTCGACGCCCGTACCCGCTGGCTCCGGCGCGTCCTGCGCCTCTGAGACCCCACGAGGAGGGGCACGGCCACGACTGCGACCACGGACAACGGCACGGCCCGTGGGTGTCAGCCCGTGTCCGGAAGACCCCAGTCGTCAGGAAGGTCCCAGTCGTCGCGGTGGTCCCAGCCGTTGCGCGGCCCCCGGTCGTCGGGGAGATCGAACAGGCGCTGCGTCCTGCGGTCGTTCTCCTGCCGGAGCACGGCGGTCCAGGGCCAGGGGTCCTCGGGCCGGAGGCGGGGGCAGACCGTGTGGTGCGCGATGCGGCACCGGGTACCGGGAAGGGGTTCCGCGTCCCACAGGTTCATGGCGGCCCCGTCCATGGTGATGATCCAGCGCCGTCGTGGGGGCACGGTGTGGGCGGGGACGAGGYCGCGGGGTTCGAGGAGGATCCAATGCCCCGCGTAGAGGGTGGGATAGCGGTCCTGGCGGAGGTC
>NZ_RDBO01000035.1:31582-62767 GCF_008120935.1 Streptomyces sp. sk2.1 | reverse complement strand
CGCCTGCGGGCTGCGGCTGAAGACCGGCGGGACGAGTTTCGTGCTCTACCGCCGCCGGCCGACCGAGTACCAGACCCAGCACGTCATCCTGCACGAGCTGTGCCACGAGTGGTTCGACCACGGCACCTCCCTCGACGCCGAGCAGCTCAGGCGGCTGCTGCCGGTCTTCGACACCTCACTGATCACCAGGGTCCTGGGCGGTGGGCCCGCACCCGCGCCCGCGCCGCCGGTCGCCGACACCATCGCCGACGCGATCCGGTCGGGGGACGGGGGGACGAGCGGTGTCAGGAACGGCGGAAGAGGCCGCGGCGGCGGCTGGCGACGGGGCGCGAGAGGGAGTTGGCCAGACGCCCCACCATGTCGTCGCTCGACACGTCCCGGGCCATGCGGGGGATGAGGGACGCGCCGAACTCGGCCATGCGTTCGTCGTGGGTGTCGTACTGCGCGCGGGCCTGCACGGTGCCGTCCCCCGACCGGATCGCGTCGGCGATGGTGTCGGCGACCGGCGGCGCGGGCGCGGGTGCGGGCCCACCGCCCAGGACCCTGGTGATCAGTGAGGTGTCGAAGACCGGCAGCAGCCGCCTGAGCTGCTCGGCGTCGAGGGAGGTGCCGTGGTCGAACCACTCGTGGCACAGCTCGTGCAGGATGACGTGCTGGGTCTGGTACTCGGTCGGCCGGCGGCGGTAGAGCACGAAACTCGTCCCGCCGGTCTTCAGCCGCAGCCCGCAGGCGGCGTTGACGCGGGCCAGCCGGTCGGGCATCTCGTGCAGCACGATGGTGCGGCCGCGGGCCGCCTCCATGTTCGCCACCAGTGCGTCGATGGAGAAGGGCGCGGGTATGGGCAGGTCGGCCAGCCCGGCCTCGCACTCCTTCCGCAGTTCGCGCATGGACATGTGGAGGTCTACCCCTCCGGCTCGCCGGGGCCGCCGCCGTCGGCCGCGTCCTGCTTGCCCCGGGCGTCCTCCAGCAGGGAGAGGGCGAACTGCAGCAGCTCCGGCGGGAGCCCGTCCTCGTCGAGCCCCCGGCCGGCGACCCCGCTGATCTCCCCGGTGCGCCGCTTGGCGAGGAACTGGAGCCCGGCGACGACGTCGTCGACGACCTCGGACTCCTCCTTGAAGAACCGCCAGTCCACGCCGAAGCCCAGGCCGAGCGCCTTGAGGATGTCCTCGGACGGCTGCGTCACCTTGCCCGCGAGTATGTTGGAGAAGTAGCTGTGCGAGAGGGAGCCGCCGCGCTCCTTGACCAGGTCGGCGAAGACCCGGCCCGAGACCTTCTGTCCGGGGAACGTCTTCTCGACCATGTACTCGACCTTTTGCTGCAGTGTCCGCAGCTCCGGCGTGCGTTCCTCGACGCTGTCCATCCGGCTCCCCACGTATCCGTTCCCCGCCCGACCAGCGGTGCTCGGTCGTCGTCTCGGTCAACGGGATTGCACTGTAACGAATCGCGGGACGGGGCCCCCGGCGCGGTGGGCGGTACGGGAACGGGCTTGCGTAAATACGCAACGTCACTGTTAACTCGAAAAAACACGGGCAGGGGACCGCGAGGGGAGTGTCCTGCCCGTGAAGTCGCCCTGCCCTGTGCGAAATTCCGCCGAACAAGACGGACAAGTGGTGCATATGGGGGCAGTTGAGGGTGCAGCCCTTCACGACGGGGGATGCGTGAAGGGCTGCTCGTCCATTATGGCCGCTGGTCAAGTCGGCATCAACTGACCTGCTGGTCAGTCGGATCCGTGTCGCCGCGCTCCGGCCCGTCCGGGCCGCCGTCCGGCACCCCCGGATCACGGGGCCGGGGGGAGCCGCTCGCGCACCCATTCCGGGCCGGGGTTGGTGTGCGGACGGCCCGCCACGACGACGGTCGGTACGGTCTCGTTGCCGTCGTTGGCCTCCCGTACGGTTGTAGCGCCGTCTGGATCGCGCCAGATATTGACCCAATGCATTCGGTGGGCGTCCCGGCCCAGCCGGATGCGCAGCCGCAGGCAGTACGTGCAGCCCGGCCGCCGGAAGACGATCGGCCGGCCGTCGGCCGCGCTGCGGCGCCGTGCCGCCGCCGCCCCGATCGACCTCGGGAGGACCAGCGGCGAGTTCACCCCCGCGACCAGGACGAGGACCAGCAGGAACGCCGCACCCGAGCCGGGGCTCCCCCTGAGGGCGAGCCCGGCGGCGGCCGCCGCGCCGCCGAGAAGGAACACTGCGGGCAGGAGCCGGGCGCGTCTCATGGTGTCGCAGGCCAGTGCCCTTCCCCGCGACCGGCCCCGTGCGGGGCGTCGGTACGGGTGGGTCCGGGCCCCGACGGGCCCGGAAGCCGGTTCGGGAAATTCCGGCTTGACCCTCACGTTGCGTGAGGCCGGAGGGTGGTGCGCATGAGCGACCACTACAACGCTTTCGAGATCAGCCCCGTACCCGACCCCGGTCCGGACGCGGTTCCGCCGGAGCCGTTCCGCGGCATCTACGGAATGCCCGCGTTCGCGACGATCCCCACGAACGACCTCGCGGCCTCGGTGGACTTCTGGGTCCGCGGGCTCGGGTTCTTCGAACTGTTCAGCATCCCCGGCACCCTCGTGCATCTGCGCCGATGGGCGTTCCAGGACGTGCTCCTCGTCGCGGAGGAGAGCGTTCCGGAGCAGGCGCCCGCGATGGGCCTCAGCTTCGCGTACGTGCTCGGCCAGATCGATTCCGTGGTCGAGGACTGCCGCGCGCTGCGCCCGGACTCGGTCGAGGGCCCGCGGGACACCCCCTGGAACACGCGCGACGTGACGGTGATCACCCCCGAGAACGCACGGGTCGTCGTCACCGCGGCGAAGCCCTTCGATCCGGCGAGCCGGGAGGCGCGGAACCTTGAGGCCATCGGGATCACCCCGCCGGACTTCGACCGCGACGACAATGAGGAGCATGCCTGACGCAGCTGAAACCGGAGCCGGCTCCGCGGCCGGGATCGAGTCCGGGGCCGAGGCCGAGTCCGAGGCCGAGGCCGAGGTCGACGGTCTGACCGTCGGCCAGGTCTCGACGCGTCTGGGCGTGACCGTCCGCGCGCTGCACCACTGGGACGAGATCGGCCTGGCCCGCCCGTCGATGCGCACGGCCGCCGGATACCGGCTCTACACCGCCGGTGATCTGGAACGCCTGCACCGCATCGTGGTCTACCGCGAGGTCGGTCTCGGCCTGGACCGGATCCGGGACGTCCTGGACGACTCGACCGCGGACGTGCCCGGTGCGCTGCGCGCGCAGCGCGCCCAGGTCACCGAGCGGATCGAACGCCTCCAGCGGCTCGGCGCCGGACTGGACCGGATGATCGACGCCCACGAGCGCGGCCTGCTGCTGACCGTCGAGCAGCAGGCCGCGATCTTCGGCCCCCGATGGGACCCGGACGGGCCCGCCAGGGCCCGCAGCCGCTACGGGGACACGACGCAGTGGCGGCAGTACGCCGAACTCTCCGCCTCGCGCGGCCCGGAGGAGTGGCAGGAGGTCGCCGACGCCGTCGCCGCCCTCGACCGGGCCCTCGCGGACGCGATGGACGCCGGTGTCGCCCCCGGCAGCCCGGAGGCGAACCGGCTCGCCGAGCGGCACCGCGAGGTCTTCGCCTCGTACTTTCCCCTCACCCGGCGGATGCAGGTCTGCCTGGGCCGCATGTACGAGGCCGATCCGGGATTCGCCGCCCACTACGACGGCATCCGGACCGGTCTCGCCGCGTGGTTCCGGCAGATCGTCGACGCCGACGCGCGCGCCCACGGCATCGACCCCGACACCGCGACCTGGCAGTAGCGCACGGCACGGCGGACGCTCGGGGCTCAACCGCCCGCGGGGGCGGGCCTGGTGGCGGGCTGGAGTCTGAAGGAGACGGCTTCGAGCAGGCCCTTGCGCCGGGTCTTCTGCACGGCGGCGATCCGCCAGCCCCGCCGGTCGGTGCGGACGAGGGTGTACGTGGCGATCTTGCCGAGCCTGCGGGGCGGCTTCCTGGAGACCTCGCCGCGGGTGACGACGACGGCGGTGTCGGGGCCGTGGGTGCGGATGTCGCGGACGTCCAGGTGGAGTTCGGTGCCCTTGAGGAAGGTGTCGAAGAGGGCCTGGTGCGCCCGCCCGATCTCCTGCCCGCCGCGGTAGACGGTGCCGGTGAACGTGACGTCGGTGGCGTCGTCGGTGAAGCAGTCCCCGTAGGCGGTGCCGTCGCCGCGGTTCCAGGCGGCGCGCGCCCGGTCCAGCAGGGCCCGGATCTCGGCGGTCGCGATGGTCGCGGTGGTCTCGGTGCTCATGGGACGGGTCCTCTCGCTCGTCACTTCTCGGCCCGGGGCCTGGTGTCGGGGTCGAACAGGAAGGAGACGCGCTCCATGACCTTCTGGCGCCGGGTGTTGTGGAAGGCCGCGATGCGCCACGGGCCGTCGTCCTGGCGGACCAGGGTGTAGGTCTGGGTCTTGGAGAGCTCGTCCGGCTTCTCGGGGCTGCCCTCGTAGGTGTCGCCGCGGGTGGTGACGATCGCGGTCCGTGGACCGTAGAAGCGGATGCCGAGGTACGAGTCGGCCAGCTCGG
Organism: Streptomyces sp. sk2.1; assembly: GCF_008120935.1. GTDB lineage: Bacteria > Actinomycetota > Actinomycetes > Streptomycetales > Streptomycetaceae > Streptomyces. The sequence continues at coordinate 58,247 of NZ_RDBO01000035.1, read as the reverse complement.
TGTCCTTGAGGAAGCCGTCGAACAGGGCCGCGTGGCCTTCGGCGATGTCGCGGCGGCCCTGGTAGTGCGTGCCGATGTAGGTGGTGTAGGTGGCGTCCTCGGTGAACACGGCGCCGTAGGCGTCCGCGTCGCCCCGGCCCCAGGCCGCGGTCATGTCCGCCAGCGTCGAGCACACCTGCCGGTGGGCACCGGCCGGGGCGTCCGTCGGGGTGACGGCCATGCAGTCGGGGTTGCCGGTGTTGTGCACCGTGGCGGTGCTGCTGAGCCACAGGTACCCGCCACCGGCGGCCAGGGCGAGGGCCAGGGCGCCGATCCCCAGGACGCGTTTGACCGTACGGCGGCGGGACCGCCCGGTCGTGGCGGGCCCGGGCCCGGGGCTCGCCGTGGCGGGTCCGGGGGCGGCGGTCTCGGTGCTCATCTGGGTTCCCTCCCGTGGTACCTTCGCGAGCGAAGCTACTTTTCCGAAGAAGCTTCTTCTTTTGAGAAGTCTCTTCGTTGAGGAAGAGATTAGGGAGTGGAGGATCGCCGTGTCAACGCCCCATCCGCAGCCGGACGCGAGCCGGGTCTACCGCCGGTACCTGAGCGCGGTCCTGCTGCACGCCCACGCCGGCGCCCGGGCCTGCGGTCTGGGCGCGACGGACCTGTACGCGCTGAACGTCCTGGAGCTGGCCGGTTCGATGACCCCGGGCGAACTGGGCACGCGCGTCGGCCTGACCACCGGCCCCACCACCCGGCTGGTCGACCGGCTGGAGGAGGCCGGGTACGTGCGCCGCGTCCCCTCGCCCGACGACCGCCGCAAGGTGATCGTCGAACCGATCGGCAGGCCCGCGGAGCTCGACCGCGTCATGGCCGACGCCCGTCGGCGGATCGGCGAACTGCTCGGCGGCTACTCCCCCGAGCAGCGCGCCACCCTCTTCGACTACTTCACCCGCGCCGCCGAGGCGTACCAGGAAACCGCCGAGGATCTGCGGGCCGGCGGCACGGCCGACTGAGCCGCCGCCGAAGCGGGCACGCCGCGGAACACGCGCACCGGCGCACGCGCACCGGCACGCGTGCGCATCGCTCAGATCAGTTCACGCAGGAGCGGTTCCGGGTCCGCGAGCAGGAAGAGATGGCCCCCGTCGGGGACGGTGCGCAGTTCGGCGCCGGGGATCTGCGCGTGGGCCCAGCGCGCCACCTCGACGGGGACGTTGCCGTCCGCCTCGCCGTGGAGGAAGAGGGTCGGCACGGAGACCGAGTCCAGCGGGTCCGGCAGCGGGCGGGCATAGCCGGCGAGGTCGGTGACGGCCGCGTCCGTGCCCTGGCGCTGCCCCTCGGCCGTGTCCAGGCCGGACAGCTCCCGGAAGGCGGGGGTGGTCATGATCAGCCGGTCGGCGCGGGGCCAGGCGTCGAGGTTCGGCTCGTTCCTGGTCTTCTTGAAGACGCCCTTTCCCGCGAGCATCTGCCGGGCGACCCCCGGGGCCCGGACGGCGATCAGGTTCAGCAGTTTGACCAGGGGGATCCGGCGCGCGTACGCCTCGCGGGGGGCTCCGGGAACGGCGGCGCAGGCGAGGATCAGTCTCGTCACCCGTCCGGGGAGCCGCTGGGCCGCCGAGAGCGCGTACCCGCCGCCGCCCGAGATCGCCACGAGCGGGGCCCGTTCGTGGCCGAGGTGGTCGAGCAGGGCCACGAAGTCGTCGTTCCAGCGGTGGAAGCCGCGACCGGGCACGGGGTCGGTCTCCCCGTACCCCGGACGGTCCGGGAAGACCAGGTGCAGGCCCGCGTCCGTCGCCGCCCGCCGCAGGGCGAGGCCCTCGTAGCGGCTGCCGGGGGTCCCGTGGAGCACGATCACGGGCGGGGCGGCGGGGTCGCCGTACGAGCAGTAAGCGATACGGCGCCCGCCCGGGGCCGCCAGGTGGTGCGTCTCGGGCAGGTCCGTCTCCGTCGGGCCCGTCGGGGAGGGGGTCATCGCTGCTCCTCACGGGATGTGCGGGATGTGCGGGGCGCGGGAGTCGCGGGGGACGCCGAAGCCGCGGCGGCGATTCCGCCGATGACGAAGTCGAGGCCGAAGGCGAACCGGCGCTCGTAGTCGTGGTGTTCCGCGAACACCGACGCGGCGCGGCGTTCCGGCGGGACCCGGTGCGGTTCCGGATCGCCGCGGCCGAGGCGGATCGCCACGTGGCCGGTGACGAAGTCGTGCAGGGCGCCGTACGCGTACGCGGCGGCCTCCTCGTCCAGCCCCGCGCCGCGCAGCGCCGCCACGACCCGGTGCGCGGTGTCGTCGGCGCCGGGCCCGACCAGTGGTGCGCGGCGGTGCGCGTCGAGGATGACGGGGTGCCGCATGAGCAGGTCGTGGAGCGCGTTCGCGAACAGCCGGACGGTACCGAGCCAGTCGTCCGGCCAGTCCACCGACCGGGTCGCCTCGCCGACGATCCGGGACACCAGCGCGTGCCGGAGCGCTTCGATGCCGCCCGTCGTGCGGTGGATCGCCATCGGTGACACGTCCAGCCGGTCGGCCAGCGCGCGGAAGCTCACGGCGTCGAGTCCCTGGTCGTCGGAGAGTTCGGTCGCCGCGTCCAGGATCGCGTCGAGCGTCACCGCCCGGGGACGGCCGTTCTTCGGGTTGCTTGCTTTCTCGACCACCATGCCCGCACCATATCGATACGCGTAACGAAACTTCAATGGGAGTGTGCATGACGGAGTTGCACGACCTCACGGCCCTGGAGTTGGCCGCCGCCTACGCACGCGGCGACACGAGTCCCACCGAAGTCGTGGATCACCTGCTGGCCCGGATCGGGGACGGTGACCGGGTGGGGGCGTTCACCACCGTGTCGGCCGACCGGGCCCGCACCGCGGCGGCCGAGGCCGAACGGGTCCTGCGGTCGGCGGACCGCGCCGGGCTGCCGCGCCTGTTCGGCGTGCCCACCGCGGTCAAGGACCTGGAGGCCACCGCGGGCGTACGCACCACGCTGGGGTCCGCGTCGTTCCGCGACTGGGTTCCGGAGCACGACGACGAGATCGTCGAGGTCATGGCCGGGGCCGGGCTGATCAGCCTCGGCAAGACGACCGTTCCCGAGTTCGGGGCCGCCTGCTACACCGAGCCCGAGGTGTCCGCCCCGGCGCGCAGCCCGTTCGACCTCCGCCGCAGCGCGGCGGGCAGCAGCGGCGGGGCGGCGGCCGCGGTCGGGGCCCGGCTGGTACCGATCGCACAGGGCAGTGACACCGCCGGTTCGGTGCGTTCGCCCGCGAGCGCCTGCGGCGTGGTCGGGCTCAAGCCCAGCCGCGGACTCGTCACCGCGGGCCCGGCGGGCAACGACGGGATGGGTCTCTCGGTGCGGGGGCCGATCGCCCGTACCGTGCGCGACACCGCGGCGTTCCTCGACGTCCTGACCGCCCGCACCGGCGCCGGTACCGTGCATCCGCCCCGGGCCGGCAGTGCCGACGGCTACGAGCGCGCGTGCGACGCACCCGTGCCGCGGCTCCGGATCGCGCTCGCCCGGGGCTCGGTCTCGGGCGCTCCCGTGGATCCCGAGGTCGCCGGGGCCGCGGAGCTCGCCGCCCGCACGCTGGCCGGGCTCGGGCACGAGGTGTTCGCCCGGGACCAGGCGCCGGACCCCGAGCTGACCGAGGGGTTCCGGGTGATGTTCACGGCGCTGGTCGGGTCGAGGGCCATGGCACTCGACGAGTCGTCCCTGCGGCCGATCGTCCGCCATCTCCTGTCCCGTTCCAGGGAGTTCACCTCGGGCGAGCTGGCCGCCTCGATCGGTGCCGTCCAGGCCCGCGCCCGCGCCTGGGCGCTCGCCCACGCCGACGCGGACGTGGTGGTCACCCCGACCGTGACGGCCCCGCCGACGCTCGTCGGTCAGCTCCGCGACGACGCGGACCCGGCGGCGGAACTGGCCGCGATGACCGCGTTCACCGGCAACACCGTCCTGGCGAACGCCACCGGTTTCCCGGCCATCAGCCTTCCGCTGGGCTGGAGTTCGCAGGGCCTGCCGCTCGGGGTCTCGCTGACGGCCGGCTGGGGGCGGGAGGATCTGCTGCTCGGTGTGTCGGCCTCGCTGGAGGAGGCCCTGCCGTGGTCCCACCGCTACGGCGAGCAGGCCGGGGGCTGAGCTTCGGGCGCCGTGCCCCCGGCCGCCCGGGGTCGGTTCGGGTGGTCAGCGTTCGAGGAGGGCGATGCGGATGGCCCGCTCCACGTGGGCGGCGGTGTTGGCGTGGCCCGCGGCGTTGGGGTGGACCAGGGTGACGTGCTTGCGGAGGAGACCGCAGTTCAGCAGCGTGCCGGGGAGCCTGGTGGGCCAGTAGTCCGCGGCGTCGCCGCAGAGCCCCTCGACCCACTTGGTGTCCGCGGGCCGGCAGGCGTCGTGGCCCACGCTGGAGCTGTAGACGTCGACGTAGCGGTCGCCGAAGAAGTTCGAGACCCGCTGGATCGTGCTGTTCAGCTGCTTGAGGACGTTCTCACGGAGCCAGTCGATGTCGGCGTGGGTGATCGGTCCGAGCTCGGTGTAGAGCGCGCGGTTGCAGGCGCTGCCCTGCTCCGGCAGGACGGCCGGGTAGCCGATCGTGATCACCTTGGCGTCGGGCGCGGACTGGTGCACGTTGGCCAGCATCTCGATGTACTCGTCCTGGACCCGGGCGAGCTTGTCCTGGATGTTCTCCTCGCCCTCGGGGGGATTGGTGTAGTACTCGCGGCAGGACTTGCCGGTCGCGCCCAGTTTCAGGCATTCGAGGAGCATGCCGCCGAAGGGCAGGCTGTTGCCGCCGACGCCGATGGTGACGATGTCGGTTTGGTTGCTGAGCCCGGCCCGCTGGATCTGCGGGTCCACCGCGGGCCAGCCCTCGGCGGGGGGCTGGACCGGGCTGATCGGGGTCTGCTCGGTCGTGGCGATGTCGGCGATGGTCGCGTTGCCGCAGCTGACGTTGGTCAGGTGGACGGGCTTGCCCGGCGGGAACTCGGCGAGCTCCCGCTCGACGACGCCGGGGTAGGCGTCGCTGGTGCGGTCGCAGCCGTCCCGCGACGGATCGCCCAGCGGGGGCAGCGGGTCCCCGACGAAGCCGCCGGCGGTGTACGAGTCGCCCAGCGCGGCCCACTCGTACTGGTCGGCCGCACCGGCGGAACCGGAGGGCACGAGCGCGGCCGCGGCCAGCACGAGCCCGACGGCCAGAGCTCGCGCGCGCAGGCGGGAGGCAGGGTGTCGCATGGATTCTCCAGGGTCGGCGGGAGACGCCCGGGGCCGAATGCGATTCCCGGGCGGAAGAGACTTCGGCCGAGATCATCCAGGCTGTCGGCCCGCCCCCTCGGCGAACTCGGCCCGGCACCCCTGATCGAGCTAAAAGGTCAGATCATCCATGCCGCCAGATGCCGACCCCGGCCGCCGGAAGCCGCCGGGTGGACACGCGAACGGGCGCGCGGACGGGTGCGTCGCCCGCCCGAGTACCCACTTTTTTGTGGGTACTTGTCGCCCCGGCCACGCCGGGAGAGCCTGGTGGTGACCGGGAACGGGAGCGGGAAGGAGGAAATCCGGGATCAGGACGCGGCGCGCTCGGCGGCGAGCCGGTCCAGACGGCGGTGGCCCCAGTCGGACAGCGGAGCCAGCGCCCGTGAGAGGTCGAGACCGAACTCGGTCAGCGAGTAGACGGTCTTCGGCGGCACCACGTCGTACACCTCGCGGTGGACGAGTCCGTCCGACTCCATTTCGCGCAGGGTCTGGGTCAGTACCTTCTCGCTGATCTCCGGGATCCTGCGGCGCAGCTCGCCGGGCCGGTGCGGGGCGGTCTCCAGCAGCCACAGCAGCAACGTCTTCCACTTGCCGTCGATGACGGCGACGGCCGCGGTCACCCCGCAGACACCGGGGCCGTCGACCTTGCTGCGTGCCATCCTCCGCCCCTTCCCCGGGCTGTTACGTCCTTGCCCTTCCACCCTATGTACAAGGGAGTTCTGTCATGTCTTCTTCCCCTCGGTCCACGCCGGTGCGTTCCTCGGCCGCCGTCACGGTGATCGGGCTCGGCCCGATGGGCCGTGCGCTGGCGGGCGCGTTCGTGGCCGCCGGGGTGCGCACCACCGTGTGGAACCGCACCCCGGGCCGGGACCGCGAACTGGTCGAGCGGGGGGCGCTCGGAGCCGCGAGCGCCGCGGAGGCGGTCGCGGCGAGTCCGCTGACCGTGGTGTGCCTGGTGAACTACGACGCCACGGACGCGGTGCTGCGCCAGGACGCCGTCACGGCCGTGCTCAAGGGGCGCACCCTGGTGAACCTGACCGCCGACACCCCGGAGCGGGCCAGGGACACCGGGCGGTGGGCCGACGAGCACGGCATCCACTACCTCGACGGCGCCATCATGACGCCGACGCCGACGATCGGCACGCCGGAGGCGGTCCTGCTGTTCAGCGGCCGCGAGGAGCTCCACCGCGAGCACCGGGAGGTGCTCGGTGCCCTGGGCGGCGACCACACCCACCTCGGCGAGGACATCGGCCGCGCCGCGGCCTACGACATCGCGCTGCTCGACGTCTTCTGGACGTCGATGACCGGCTACATGCACGCGCTGGCCCTGGCGGGGGCGGAGGGCGTCTCGCCGCGTGAACTGGCCCCGTTCGCGCAGGGGATCGGCGCGATCCTGCCGGCGATCTTCCAGGGGACGGCCGACGACATCGAGGACGGCACCTTCTCGGGCGAGGGCAATCCGCTGACCTCCGCGGTGTCGACGATGGCCCATGTCGTGCACGCCTCCGAGGCCCACGGCATCGACGCGGGCGTGATGCGCGCCGCCGAGGGCCTGGCCCGCCGCGCCGTGGCGCTCGGCCACGGCGCGGACGGGTTCTCCCGGATCGCGGAGTTCCTGGCCCGCCCCTAGCGGGCACTGTCCGGTGGACCGGCGTCGTGGTCCCGGCCGCTTCCGCGGACGGTCCTCACCTGGCCGGAACCTTGTCCGTGAGGTGGTAGCCACCCTTGATCACCTTGGAGTCGGCGGCCGGTGCCATGCACTTGCTCAGCAGCGGCTCGCCCTCCTCGGTGCCTCCGGAGAGCCCGATGCGGCTGGGACCGCTGCCCTTGCCTTCTCCCACGTAGAAGCTGATCCCCATGCGGATGTGCCGCTTCAGGTAGTCGTCCCAGCCACCGACGTTGCCCCCGGTGCGCACGAGGCGACCGGTCACGGTGGCGGTGGGGCCGCCGCTGGTCAGGCAGTCGACCTCGAAGTCGCCCCAATTGACCGGCGCGGGCCCGCTCTCGGCGGCCGGCATCCGGTGGTAGATGCGGAAGGTGCCCCAGGACTTGTCGGGCTCGGCCCAGCCCACGCCCCTGAAGGTGGCGTGGGCGTCGACGGTGACCCGGATGTCGTGACCGGCGTCGGGATAGTCCATGCGGCCCCGGCCCTTGAGGCTGGAGGTGAGGGCCCCGGAAGGGGCGGAGGCCCGCGCGGTCCTGTCGGGCTCGGGCGCGGGTGCCGTCGACGCGGAGGCGACCCCCGCGGTGGTCGCCACCAGGGCGGTCGCCGCGAGGAACGTGACGGCGCGGTTGGACAGCTTGAATCCGTACATGGCGGAACTCCATTCGGGGTCTTGGCACCGAAGAGCCGGGGTGGGAGAACCTCGGCCCTGCCACGACCGATCCTGCTCGGCATCCGCTCCGCACACGTCGGTCACCGGTCGTGACCTCTTCCGCCGTGCGGCTGAGCCCGCCGGTGAAGCGCTCCCCCTCACGACGTACGCGACAGTGTCCACGGCGCCGAACCGAAGGCTGTCCGCCAGGTCCTCACCGGGAAGTGCCCCGGGCCTCGGGGTCGGTGGAGGTCCGTCTGTAGTCGCATTCGTACAGATACGGATCGCCCCCGTCCGCGTTGACGGTTCCGTCCATCAGCAGCTTTCCGCGTTTCAGGAAGAATTGCAGGATCTGGATGTCGTTGTGGTTCTTGAACCTGAGCACCAGATAGGGCGGCAGTCCGGGGTCCTTGTTGACCCCGTGCCATTTCCCTTCGGACGAACGCCGTGTCACCTTCGAGTCCGGCCCCGGACCGTCCCACGCGACCGGGAAGTCCTCGCTGGAGAAGGTGTAGTCGTCACGCAGCCGGAGCGTCGGCGACCCGCATTTCCGCTCCCCGTCCCATCGGCCGACCAATTGGGAATGAGTTACGGCCTTCGGCGTGGCGGCGGGTTTCTCCGCCTCGCAGGCGGACGGGGCGAACGCCGTCACGGCGGCGGCCGCAAGGCTTGCACCGATGCGGAACATGTCGGATCTCACGCTGCTTGACCTGCTTCCGGCCGCATTCTGGACGGCGCCCAGTATGCCGGTCGACGATCGTGCCGTCCCCGGCGCGGTCCGTGCGTTGACCTTGCCCCCGGGGGAAGGGCGAGAGTGGCTTCGGGAATCACCCGGGCGAGCGGCGGACGCTCGTCGACGGGGCGGGACGAGGAGGGGGAGCACGCGTGGCGGGGACCTGCGTCGTTTTCGACATCGGTGGCGTACTGGAACTCACTCCGGAAACGGGATGGGTGCAACGGTGGGAAGAACGGCTGGAGTTGTCGCCCGGCACGGTGCACGAGCGGATGCGCGACGTGTGGCGGGCCGGGAGCGTCGGAAGCATCGGTGAACGGGAGGTCCACGAACAGCTGACCGCGCGCCTGGGGCTCGACGCCCATGACCTCGAAGCCTTCATGGCGGACCTGTGGACGGAGTACCTGGGAACGCCCAACGAGGAGCTCATCGCCCATGCGCGGGGGCTGCGCGGCAGGTGCCGGCTGGGCATCCTGAGCAACAGCTTCGTCGGCGCCCGGGAGCGGGAGACGTCGCGGTACCGCTTCGACGAGCTGGTCGAGCGGATCGTCTACTCGCACGAGATCGGCGTCGAGAAACCGGGGGTCGAGGAACATCGGAACGAAAACCGGCGCTAAGCCCGGATCGCCGCTGGTCGGCAGCTGACGGTCCGTCGGCACCGGCCGGTCCGTGAAGTCGTTCCACAGATAATGCCCTATTATCTGCGGTATCGCCGATCGCGATCTGCGGCGACGTCGCCGGGCTGCTGCGCGAAGCGGCCCTGTTATCTGTGGCAAGGGGAATCCGGTGCCCGTCCTGCTGCTGCCGACCGGGAAGGCGCTGACCGTCCGGACGGCGGCCGACGCCTTCCTCGACTCGCTCACCAACCCGAACACCGTCCGGAACTACGGCATCGCCCTCGGGAAGACCGCCGAGCACCTCGGCGAGGGCCGCCCGCTGGCCGCCGTCGCGGACGACGAGATCGGCGGGGCGCTGGAACTCCTCTGGGGCAGCTCGGCGGTGAACACCTGGAACGCCCGCCGCGGCGCGGTCCTCTCCTGGACCGGCTGGTGCGCCGAGCGCGGCTACGACGGGCCGGCAGTCCCGGCCTGGGCGAAGCGGCTTCCGCCGCCGGACTCCGACACCCCGGTGCGCTCGAAGATGGCGATCGACCGGCTGATCGCCCGCCGCGACGTCCACCTCCGGGAGAAGACCCTGTGGCGGATGCTCTACGAGACCTGCGCCCGCTCCGAGGAAATCCTGGACGTCAACATCGAGGACCTCGACCTGGCCGGCCGACGGGCCCCGGTGAAGTCCAAGGGTGCCAAGCCCAAGGTGCGCCGGCGCGGCACGGTTCGCGCCGACTACGTGCTGGAGACGGTGTTCTGGGACGCCGGTACCGCCCGGCTGCTGCCGCGCCTGCTCAAGGGCCGCACCCGCGGGCCGGTGTTCGTCACCCACCGCCGCCCCGGACCCGGCAAGATGCTCTCAGCCCGGGACGTCTGCCCAGACACCGGCCTAGCCCGCCTCTCCTACGGCCAGGCCCGCGCGCTGCTCGACCAGCACACCGCGCACGCCGGGCCGGGCACCGGCTGGGACCTGCACGAGTACCGCCACTCCGGCTTGACCCACCTCGGCGAGCAGGGCGCCTCCGAGCTGATGCTGATGGCCAAGTCCCGGCACAAGAAGGTCGAGAACGTCCGCCGGTACTTCAAACCCTCGGCGGCCGCCATCGCGGACGTCACCGCTCTGCTCGCGCCCGGGGACGCCCGCCGCTGACCCGCGCGCGGAGCGGTGCGCGCTCCAGCGCGCTCCCCGGCAGGGCTGTTCGTCCTGGTGGCGGGGCTGGTGAACTGGTTCACGGCCAGGCCCCGCGGTGCACCGCCCTTCACGCCGACACCGGCTACCCGGTGACGGGCCACGGGCTGGCCGGAGGAGCGTGAACGTCGTGCGGTTGCCCCCTGACCCCCTGGACCTGCGGGACGTGCGTCGCCGTGTCGATGCGGTGCTGCAGGAGTTCCTCGACCACCAGGCCCTCCCCGGTCGTCCAGGCCCGCGCGTCCAGGAAAAGTCCAGCAGCGGCCCGGAGGGGCGGGCGTCCAGCCGGTGCGCCGCGGTCGACGGACTGCCCGGCACCGGCCCCTGGGTCACTCGGCCGGTGCGCGGGCCGAAGGGCCCGGTCGCTCAGGTTCCGCCGGGTTTGCCCGTCGAGACCAGCAGGAGGACGGACGAGCCCGGTGCCACCGGTTCTGCGCCGCCCCGGGGCTGACTGCTGATCACCTGCCCGGCGGGAGCGTTCCAGTCCGTGTGCCGCATGATCGTGCAGCTCAGTCCGAGTCCGCGCAGCAGGCTTCCGGCCTGTTCGACCGGCATGCCGGCCAGGTCCGGCAGCGCGATGCCCGCTCCCGCGGTCTGCTCCTGCTCCTGTGCCGGAGTCGCATCGGCGCTTCCGCTCTTGGGGGTGCCGGTGGCGAGCGGGGTGCACGCCCCGTTCGCCGGTGGGGACAGGGACGGGGAGGCGCCGGGCGCGGGCGGCACGGGCTTCAGCGCGAAGAACCCCACCGTGGCGCACGCCAGCACGCAGCACGCCGCAGCGGTGCCGAGGAGCGCCCGGCGGGTGCGGCTGCGGCTGACGGCTCGCTCGATCGCGGCCGCGTCGACGACCGGCGCCGTCGGCCCGTCGACGAAGGAGGCCACCGCGGCACGCAGCTCGGCTTCGAGGCCCGGCTCGAACGGGGCCGGTCCGGACGACGTGTTCCTCACTTCGTACCTCCGAAAGCGGCCGACGGCGTGTGCGGCGCCTGGGCGCCCGATACGGAATCGCGCAGCTTGGCCAGGCCGCGGGCGAGCTGGGACCTCACCGCACTCGAAGAGATGTCCAGGACGTCGGCGACCTGCCGGGCGTCCAGATCGTGCAGGTAGTACAGGACCACCACGCTGCGCATGCCCATCGGCAGCCCGAGCAGTGCCTCGATCAGTTCCGCGCGCAGATCCACCTGCCCGAACCGGTCCCGGGGGTCGGCCGTCTCGGGCACCCCCGACAGCCCGGGGCGCTCGGCCCGGCGCGACAGCCGCCGCCAGCGGTCGTTGGCCAGGTTGACCAGCACTTTGCGCACGTACGCCTCCGGAGAGTCCGCCACCGCGACCTTCCGCCACTGTCGGCACGCCCGCTCCAGCGCCTCCTGCACCAGATCCTCGGCCACGTGCACGTCACCGGTCAGCGCATACGCGGTGCGGAACAACGCTCCCGACCGATGTGCGACGAACTCCGTGAATCCGATGCCCGGACCGCTCCTGCGAAACCTCACCCGCCGACCTCCTCTCCTCGTCCCGTCCCGATCACTGCCCCCATGACGGCGGAACGGGGCCGAGTGCTGCACCGAGCCGCCGGCAGTGACGTGAATCACAGCCGGGACGGAAGGGTGTCCCAGGACCTCGCGCCGCTGCCGCCCGGGGTGCGGGCGGGGCCCGGCAAAGCGGAGGGCCGCCGGGCGGGCGGCCCGCAGTCGGCCGAGCCGTCAGAAACTCGACCGGCACCCCGGACCTCCAGGCAGTTGATCAACACGACTGCCGAAGGTTCAACCACCACGGAACCGCAGGTCAACGGGCTCCGGAGAGCACGGAGGGCTTAGCGCCGGTTTTCGTTCCGATGTTCCTCAACCCCCAAACCGGACCCGCGCGCCTTCGACGCCGTGTGCGCCGCCCTGGACGTGCGGCCGGAGAGCTGCCTGTTCATCGACGACGTCGAGGTGAACGTCGAGGCCGCCCGGACGGCGGGCATGCAGGCGCACCTGTTCGAGGACAACGCCCGCACGATCGCCCGCATCGAGACCCACCTGGCCACCGGCACCGATCGGTCGGCCCGGCCCCGGTGAGCAGGTGGCGCCGGTTCCCGGTGGGCGGGTCGTCCACGCCCCGTACGCGTTCCACCCGCTCGGCGCCCCGCTCCACCGGTTTCCTGCGGCCCGCGAGGAACGCTTCCCGGCCCTCGGGCCATTCCTTCGGCGCGAAACGCACGGGGAGTTGAGGATGATGTCGGGCGGAGCGACCGCTCGACCCGACCGGGCGCAGTTCGCAGGGGCACCGGCCGGACGCCACGTGGAGGTGCCGCATGCCGAAGACCATCCGAATCGTTCGGGCGATTGACGAACCCCGCCTCGAAGTCGGCCTCCCCGCCAAGACGTTCCGCGAGAACCGCAAGTGGCTCAAGTCGGCGGTGCCCGGCAAGCAGATCCGGCCCGACTGGGACGCGGAGGCGCGTTGCTGGCGGGTGGCCAAGGCCAACTTCACGGATCTTGTCCGCGCGATGGCCGACAAGTACGGCACGGTCGGAGTCGTGGTCGAGTACAACCCGAAGACGGTCTGCACCGATTCCTGCAGAAACGCCACCGGGGACGACTGCGCGTGCTCCTGCCTGGGCCGGTCCCATGGCGGTGGCCGATGGCTGGAGGGTTGGAAGGACCTCGGGGAGATCGCCGTCGGGCACGAGGGCCGAACGTGGATCGCGTACGAAGTACGACGCGCCCCGAAGGTGGCCCGGTCCGCTGGACCGGCTGCGGCGATGCCCGGCGGGCTGGGCCCGGAACAGTGGTACTGCCCGGTCGACGGCCACTGGTCCGACGCCCGCGGCTGGAAGAAGGAGATGGAGGGCGGGGAGGGCTTCAGGGAGTTCTGGCACTACTGCCCGAACGGTCACTGCTTCTCCGGCGCCACGCCCCGCTCCGCCTCGAACGAGAGGGCCGGTGCTGCGCGGATGAGTCGTGTCCGGCCTGCTCCGTAGCGTCGGGGCGGACGAGGTCGGACTGGGCGTGCCGGTGCCGGTGCCGGTGCCGGTTTCGCTTCGAGCTTCGGGCTCCGGGCGTCGAGGGGCGAGCGTCGGGTGGGGGAGGCGTCACCGGTCGTGGTACCGGTGTCGGGGGCCGTCGGGTCGTACGGCATGGGGTCCTCCTGTGTTCGTCGGGCGGTGCGCGGAGTGCTGCGGGCGAGGTACGGGGAACGGGTACGGGTGGTGCGGGGCGCTGAAGTGGCCCCGGGGAAGCGGTGGTTACCGCTTGGTGCCGGTCCTGAAGGTGCGGCGCGCCCACAGGTAGCCGACCAGGGAGAGCCCCACGCACCAGGCGAGGCCGATGGTCGCGCTGGAGCCGATCCCGGTGCCGAGCCACAGCCCGCGCAGGGTCTCGATGACCGGGGTGAAGGGCTGGTACTCGGCGAACCAGCGCAGGCCGGTGGGCATGGACTCCGGCGGCACGATGGCGCTGCCGATGAACGGCATGAACGTCAGCGGCATCGGGATGTTGCTGGCGGTCTCGGCGTTCCTGGCGATCAGGCCGATGCCCGCGGAGATCCAGGTGAGGGCAAGGGTGAGCAGGGTGAGCAGGCCGATGGCGGCGGCCCATTCGACGACGGTGGCGTCGGGGCGGAAGCCCATCAGGAGGGCGGCGCCGATGACGAGCGCGACGCTGGTCATCGTCTGGATCACCCCGGCGACGACGTGCCCGGTCAGGAACGAGGCCCGGGAGATCGGCATCGTGCGGAAGCGGTTGACGATGCCCTCGGTCTTGTCGATGCAGATGCTGATCGCGGTGGTCAGGGCGCCGGAGGTGGCGGCCATCAGGATGATGCCGGGGGCGATGTAGTCGATGTACTCGCCGCTGCCGGTGGGCAGGTCGCTGATGCCGGTGCCCAGGGCCCTGCCGAAGACGTAGTTGAACAGCAGCAGCATCATGATGGGCATGATGACGACGGTGAGCGTCAAGGACGGGTAGCGCAGGGCCTTCTTGAGGTTGCGCCGCAGCATCGTCCTGGAGTCCCGGGCGGCGTAGGACATGGTGGCCATCAGACGTTCTCCTCGGTCGATGCGGCGGTGGCGGCGGGGCGGGGCTGACCGGTGAGGGTCAGGAAGACGTCGTCGAGGTCGGGGGTGTGGACGGTGAGCGACTCGGCCCGGACGTCGGTGGATTCCAGGGTGTCGAGGACGGCCCGCAGGTTGGGGATGGAGCCGTCGCTGGGGATCTGGAGGGTGAGGGACTCCTCGTCGCGCGTGGCGATGCCGAAGATTCCCGCGGCGTCGTCCAGGCTCCGGGCGTCGGCGAACCGCACCCGGACGTGACCGCCGGGGATGCGCTGCTTCAGCTCGTCGGCGGTGCCCTCGGCGATCAGCCTGCCGTGGTCCAACACGGCTATCCGGTCGGCGAGTTGGTCGGCCTCTTCGAGGTACTGGGTGGTCAGGAAGATGGTCACGCCGTCGTCGGCGACGAGGCCGCGGATGATCTCCCACATGGTGCGCCGGCTGCGCGGGTCGAGTCCGGTGGTGGGCTCGTCGAGGAAGATGACCCGCGGATCGCCGACCAGGGTCATCGCCAGGTCCAGCTTGCGCCGCATGCCACCGGAGAAGGTGACGGCGGTCTTGCCGGCCACCTCCGACAGGTCGAAGCGGCGCAGCAGGTCCTGGGCCCGTCGCTTGCCCTCGCGCCGGTCGAGGTGGTGCAGGTCCGCCATGAGGAGCAGGTTCTCCTCGGCGGTCAGCAGGTTGTCGACGGCCGAGAACTGGCCGGTGACGCCGATCACGGAGCGCACCGCGTCGGCGTCCCGGGTCAGGTGGTGACCCGCGACCCGGGCTTCGCCGGCGTCGGCACCGATGAGTGTGGAGAGGATCTCCACCGTGGTGGTCTTGCCGGCGCCGTTGGGGCCGAGCAGGGCGAAGACGGTGCCCTCGGCGATATTCAGGTCGATGCCGTCGAGCACGAGCTTGTCGCCGTAGGACTTGCGCAGTCCGGTGGCGGTGATCGCCCGTGCCGTCGCGTTCGCGGCGGTCGGCGCGGATGCCTGGATGGTGGTCATGCCGCTTTCCCTTCGGAGGTGGAGAGTTGGCAGATCGACGGGTTGACGGGTGCGCGGGATCAGGCGCGGCGGACGATGATGTCGCCGGTCGCGGTCCGGGCGTACACCTCGGCGGTCTCGTCGGAGTCCGCGGGGCCCGTGGAGGAGTCGAGCAGGTTGCGCACCATGCCGTACTTGGTGTTCAGGTCGAGCCAGGCGGCGGTGCCCTGGTGGATGCCCACTTCGAGGTTGCCGACGGAGGTGCGCAGGTCGGCCCGGCCGCGGATGATGTCACCGACGCGGATGCCGCCGTTGGAGCACATCGCCTCGACCCCGGCGTGGACGGCGCCGATCTCGATCCGGCCGTTGGCGGACTTGGCGCCGACGGTGCCGTGCGCCACGCCGATGGAGATGTCGCCGTTGGCCGCGTTGGTCTTCAGGTTGCCGGTGACCTCGCCGATCTCGGTGGTGCCGTTGCTGTTCTTGACGATCGCCGTGCCGGCGACCGTACCGATCTCGATCCGGCCCCCGCCGACGACTTCGGCGTCCCCGGTCGAACGGGCCAGGCGGATGTCGCCGTGGTCGGTCCTGAGGTCGGCGTCGACCGCCTCGTCGACCTGGATGTCGCCGAGCGAGGTCTTGAGCACGACCTCCCCGAGGCCTCCCTCGCAGAGGAAGCTGCCCATGCTCGACTTGCCCCGGACGTCCGACCCCGCGGGCAGTTCGATGCTGACCTCGATGGATCCGGGCTTGCCGAACGGGGTCCGCTTCTTGGGGGTCCTGATCGTGAGCCGGCCGCCCGAGCAGGTGACCTGGGTCTGCTGCACGGCGCGTACGTCGTTGTTGTCGGATCCGTCGCGCGGCAGCACCTCCACGACCGTGTCGGTGCGCTTGCCCGCGGTGATACGGGCGGTACCGGCTTCCAGTTCGAGGGTGGCGGAGATCGGTTCGGGGGTCTCGAAAGAAGGCATGGCTGTTCCGTCCTCTTGGCTCGCGTGGGTGATCCCGCCGGTGGGGCGGGTGATGAATGACGTCGGCGGATCGACGGTCCGCCGGTGGCACAGGGGTGCGTCCTCGAACCGCTGTCACCCGTCGTCCGGTGGACGGCGGTTCGAGGACGGGACCTCAGCGGACCCAGCCGGTGAAGCCCCGGCCGCCCGACTCCTTGCCGCGACCCGGCGTGCTCGTGCGTCCTCCTCCGTCCAGGGCGACGGAGACGGCCCGTACCAGCCAGGCGTTGACCGACAGCCCCTCCGCCGCCGCGGCGGCCTCGGCACGGGCCTTGAGGTGGGCGGGGAGACGGAAGTTGATCCGCGCCATGGCGCCGTCGTCGGCGTCCGCGGGCGGCGGGGGCGGCACGGGCGCGGCGGGGAGCTCGACTGGTTCCCGTACCTCCCGGAACGGCTCGGGTGCCGGCGGCGCCGTCACCACGAACTCCGGGTCGAGTCCGCGCAGCCGTACGTCGACCGAGCCCGGCGCCAGCTCCCGGGTGACCTCGCCCATGGCGGCGGACAGTGCGTTGAGGAGGGTCAGTCGGGCGGCCGACTCCAGGGGGGCGGTGAGCCGCTCGGCAAGGGCGCGGGCGTCGTCGCCGCCCGCTTCCGCGGCGACGGCCAGTTCCTGCCGAAGATTGTCGACGTAGGGCGTGAGGTCCATGACGCCATGATGGCACATCGATGGCACCATGGCGAGCCACACCGCCTCTTTTTTGGCACACAAGACTCTGACCTGGGATTTCTTCCTCGAATTACCGTGCCGCAGCGCCACATCAACGACGGAATGACTCACCACGACACCACAGAGGCGCCACGATGGCGCCACTCTGCCGACAGGAGTGACACCACTCGACAGCAGGCACAGCGCCACCGGACTCCCGTACGACACCATCGCTTTAGGGGCCGTGGCACGATGTACCGCATGCAGACGAACCGAAAGGTCCATGCCGCGTAACCGCCCGAGCCGCATCCGGGCGGGGACTCCTCGTCGCCGGACGGCGGGAACAGGGCCCGCGCCCGCCATCGACGGTCTGTCCTCACGGGCGCTGTCCGAGATCTTCCGCCTCGAACACTCCCGCAACTACCTGCGGCCGGGAGACGTCGGCGCGGCCGTGCGCCGGTGGAAGGACTACGTCCACCGCCCCGAACGCCACCTGTGGGACGACCACGAGCAGGGCAACCCGCACTGGTACTGCTGCGGCGACCCCTTCGAGGCCCGGGCCCTCCTCGACACCGTGATGCAGGCCATGTCGCCCCGGAACGCCCGGCAGCTCCGGCGGGTCGTCGGCCGGCTCGACGCCGCCCCGAACGGGACCTGAGGACCCCAGGGGGGTGCCGGGCCGGTGCGGGCACGGAGGTCGTCGAGCGGCAGTACGTCGCCGAGGACGGTCCGGTTGTGGGCGCACTGCCGGTCGCGGATCGAGCGCCGTCCTCCACCACTCGGACATGGAGCCCGGACATGGAGAGCCCGTTCGCCGGAGCGGCAAATCGGTGTCCGCCGTGTGCGTCGACCGGCGGCGATGTCGTACGGGGATGTACAGGTCAGGGCCGCGGAGGCCGAGGATTGGGGCCTGTCCGGTTCACCTGGTTCGCTCGCGCCGCCGCCGCGCTCACACCAGGAGGAACGGCTCCGTCAAGTGCGACGTCGCCAGGTGCAGGACGGTGTCGGTTCCGTGGTCGAGCATGCGCCGCCTGGAGCGCCCGGCCGCCTCGGGGTCGGCCTCGTGCGCGTAGGCGAGCCCGGGATGGAGCAACTGGAGCGCGTGCACCAGGAGGTCGCCGGTGACGAGCACCCGCTCGCGCCCGTCGGCGACCAGCACGCTCTGGTGTCCGGGCGTATGACCGGGCGTGGCGACCGCGCGCCCGGTGCGCAGCGGCGTGTCCCCGTCGAGGAGCCGGAGCCGTCCGGCGGCCGTGAGCGGGTCGACGAGGGTCTCGCGGAGCTGCGGGTTGATCGCGTCGAGGGCGTCGAACTCGGCCTGCTGGAGCAGGTATTCGGCGTTCGGGAAATAAGGGCGACGGCCGTCGGCCGGGCCGCCGCCGTCCGCCGGGCCGCCACCCGCCGACGGAACGGCCGCCTCGGTCACGACCGCCCACCCGACGTGATCGGTGTGCAGATGCGTGAGCACCACGGTGTCGACTTCGGCCGGGTCGATGCCCGCGGCGGCGAGCGACTCGGGGAGCACGCCGGGCACGGGCGCCCACGCGGCGGCCGGTCCGTCCGCCGGGCCGATCCCGGCGTCCACGACGGTGATGCCCTTGTCGCCTCGGATCGCGTACGCGCGGAACGGGAGCCACCAGCGCCCCTCGGCGTCGACCGCTCCGGGGTCGTGGCGGTCGGCCTCGGCCCACTGGGCGGCCGTCGCCCCGGGGAAGGCGTCGGCACGCGGGGAGAAGAACGGGCCCTCGCCGTCGGCGAGGGCGATGATCTCGGTCGAGCCGATCCGGAGGCGGGGCACGCTGAGTGGCATGGCCACGATCCTGCCATGCCCATGACGAGTATCCGAGCCGGCTCGCGCACCGGAAGCCACCCGGCCGGAACAGGGCCACGGAGAACCGCAAAGAGTTCTTCGCGAAGAACTCTTTGCGAAGAACTCTTCGCGGTCTAGGGTGTGCCGCATGACAGACGCGGCGAAGGGGCCGGACGCCCCGGCCTTCGAAGAGAACTCGGTCGTTCTGGACGCCAAGGGGCTGCGCGCCCTGGCGCACCCGGTACGCGTGCAGCTGGTCGGACACCTGCGGAAGTACGGCCCGTCCACGGCCACCCGCCTCGCGGAACGGCTGGGCGTGAACTCCGGGACGGCCAGTTACCACCTGCGCCGGCTCGGCGAGGCCGGTTTCGTCGAGGAGGACACGGAACGCGGCAACGCGCGTGAGCGCTGGTGGCGTTCGGTGCACCGGACGACGGAGCTCAGCGACCGGGATCTGACCGAACAGGAGCCCGAGGCCACGCTGGCATATCTGCAGTCCGTCTCCGCCACCTACACCCTTCGCGCCCAGCAGGCGCTGAACGAGCTGCAGACGATGCCCCGGCCGTGGCGGGGCACCTTCGACATGAGCGACTGGGCCCTGCGGCTCACACCCGAGGAAACCATCACTCTGCGCCAGGAGTTGTGGGACGTGCTCGCCCGTTACCGGTGGGACACGCCGGAGGCGGCGGCGAGCGCCCCCGAGGGGGCCGAGCGCGTCGGCGTCATCACGCACATCCTGCCCGAGCTGGACACGTCCGCCCCGCCGGAGGAGCCTTCCGCTCCCGGGACGGCGCCCGGGGCGAAGACGCCATGACGACGGACGCCCCGGGCGTCGACGGGATATCCGGCAGGCGGTCCTTGAGGCCGCTGGGCGGGGTGCTGACGGCCATGGCCGTGTCGCTGACCGGCACCCGGATCTCCGTGGTGGCGCTGCCCTGGTTCGTGCTCGTCACGACCGGCAGCGCCACCATGACCGGGCTGGTCGCCTTCTGCGAGATGACGCCCTACGTGCTGGTCAAGGCGCTCACCGGACCGCTCGTGGACCGGATCGGCCCGCGGGCCGTCTCCTGGACCACCGACCTGGCGAGCGCGGTCGCCGCGGCCGTCGTTCCCCTGCTCCACGCCCTGCACCTCCTGTCCTTCCCGCTCCTGCTGGTACTGGTCGCGGTGATCGGCGCGGCCCGTGGACCGGGCGATCTGGCCAAGGAGGTCATGGTTCCGGAAGCCGCGGAGCACAGCGGGGTGCCGCTGGAGCGGGCCACCGGCCTGTCCGGCGTGATCGAGCGGCTCGCCTCCACCGTCGGCCCGGCGGCCGGCGGCTCCCTGGTGGCACTGCTCGGTCCCATGGCGGGGCTCGTCATCAACGCGGGCTGCTTCGCCCTCGGCTCGGTGGTCATCGCGCTGGCCCTGCCCCGCGGCATGGGGCACGGAACCGCGGAGGACCCGTCGGGGACCGACGGGAAGGAACCGGGCTACTGGCGCCGCTTCGGCGAGGGCTTCACCTTCCTGCGGGGCGAACCGTTGCTGCTCACCCTCATCGTCATGGTGGGGATCACCAACCTGCTGGACGCGGCGATCTCCACGGTCCTCGTCCCCGTCTGGGCCAAGGAGTCCGGCAACGGGCCGGCCGCGATCGGCCTGCTGGGCAGTGCGATGGGAGCCGCGGCGGTCGCCGGGAGCCTCATCGCCGCGATGGCCGCGCACCGGCTGCGGCGCAGGATGATCGTTCTCGTCGGGTTCCTGCTGGCCGGGGCGCCGAGATTCCTGGTCCTCGCCCTCGACGCCCCGCTGGGGGCGGTACTGGCCGTCTTCGCCGTCAGCGGGTTCGGCGCCGGCTTCATCAACCCGGTGCTGGGGGCCGTCCTCTTCGAACGGGTGCCGCGCCGGATGCGGGGCCGGGTCAACGCGCTCGGCGACTCGCTGTCCTGGGCCGGGATCCCCCTCGGCGGGCTGCTCGCCGGGGCGGCGGTGACCGCGGCCGGGCTCACGCCGGTGCTGCTCGTCTGCGGGATCGCGTACTTCCTCACCACGAATCTGGCGGGGCTGCGACCGGAGTGGCGCGAGATGGACCCGCCGGGCGGTCGGGGCGCCCTGCCGCCCCCGGGGTGATCCGCCTCTACCCGACGGCATGCCGCACGGTCGGTGGTGTGGAGGAGTCCCCGCTCGCGGGCCCCGTCCGCAGAAGCTGCCCCGACCGCACGACCGGCCCCGACCACGGGAACGGCGGAAGAACGCGGAAAGCGCCGAGGTCTCCCGCGCATGATCGCGCGGGAGACCTCCGGCCCGCCCCTGATCCGGCGGGCCGGGCGCGGTTCACTTTCCGCTGTCCTCCGCGAGGGTGTGCGCGACGAGCGCGTTGGCGTGGCCGTGCCCCAGACCGTGCTCGGTCTTGAGCCAGGAGACGAGCTCCATGTGCTTGGCCAGTGGCGAGGAACGGATCAGGTTCTTCCACTCGGCGATCGGGCGGCCGTACTTCTTCTCGATCGAGGGGAAGTAGCTGGCGGGGCCCTTCACTGCTTCGGTCATGCCGAATCCATCCGTTCGTACTCGGTGTTTTTGGTTTGTCCGTCGCCCTGCCGGAAGTGCAGCGCGCGGGAAGAGGGTGGTCATCGCCGTGCCGGGGGCGTCGCGGCCGACAGCCGGATGGTGACCGCGGTGAGCCAGAGCAGGCCGAGCCCGGCTCCGGCGGTGAACGCCAGAACGGTGGTGGACGAACCGGCGAAGCCGACGAGCACCACGGCGGGCACAACGCGGGAGGCGATGGCCCAACCGCGTCGGTTCCGGGCGGCGAAGTGGCGGGCCAGTACGAGGAACGCGGCGCAGAGCGCCAGGTAACCCACCATGCCGCCGAACATGTGGACGGCACCGTGCGCGCTCAGGGAGGCGACGCGGGTCTCGGGGGTACCGGCGGGGAATCCGGCACCCGGGTCGGCCGCGAAGGCCCCGGCGAGCAGGAACGAGACGCCGAACGCACCGATCAGCCGCGGCGCCCAGGTACCGCCGGGCTCGTCGCGGAGCGCCCGGCGCATCCCGACCGCTCCGGCGATGACCAGGACGCCCGTGAGCAGGAAAACGGTGACCTGGATCCAGCCGAGGTCTCCGAGGCTCAGTTGGCTGAGGGCGTTGCGGGTGAAGTCGAAGCCTTCGCGGGTGAGGCCCTGCATCAGCCCCGCGCCCAGGAACAGCGGGCCCGCCGCGGCGGCGCCGACCAGCAGGGCCCGCGTCGTCGGCCGGGCCGGGGCGGACACGGTGATCGGGGCACCGATGGTCTGGGTCATGTGGTGTCTTCCTCGACGGCAAGAGCCAATATTGGAACTGGACGGTTCAGTACTGCTGGGGAACTGGACGGTACAGTACTCACACGAGAACTGGACTGTCCAGTACTGAAGATCGGGAGGCGGCATGGAAACGAGCGAGCAGGGCCGATCGGCACTCAAACGCCGGGCGATCATGGAGGCCGCGACCAGCGCGTTCATGAACAAGGGCTACTCCGGCACCAGCATGGACGACATCGCGAAGCTGGCCGCGGTGTCCAAGCAGACCGTCTACAAGCACTTCTCCGACAAGGAGAAACTGTTCGCCGAGATCGTCCTGGCCACCACCGACCGCATCGACGGCATGATCGACACGGTGGCCGACATCCCGGCCGACGCCGACACGCTGGAGGAGAACCTGACCCGTCTGGCCCACCGGTTCCTGACCACGCTCACCCAGCCCCAGGTCCTCCAGCTGCGGCGCCTGGTCATCGCCAACGCGGACACCTTCCCCGAACTGGGCGCCGACTGGTACGAGCAGGGCTTCGAACGAGTCCTGGCCACCCTGGCCACCAGCCTCCAGCACCTCGCCGACCGCGGACTGCTCCGGATCGACGAACCGCTCCTGGCCGCCAACCACTTCTCCGGCCTGCTGCTGTGGATTCCCGTGAACAAGGCCATGTTCCACGGCAGCCCCCAGCACACCGAGGCCGAGCTGGACCACTACGCCACCGCCGGCGTCCGGGCCTTCCTCGCCGCCTATCGCTGACCGCGCCGACCCGCCGCGTCCGACGACACATCCCCGAAGGAGCCACATGACCTGGTCCGAGCGCACCGTCGTGCGCGACGGCGTACGCATCTCCTGTCGCGACTGGGGCGGGGCGGGAACACCCGTCGTCCTGCTGCACGGGCTGGCCGGACACTCGGGCGAATGGGACGCGATCGCCCGGCGGGTGCGTTCCCGGCACCGGGTCGTCGCGGTCGACCAGCGCGGCCACGGCGGCAGCGAGCGGCGGCCCCATGACCGCTCGCGCGCCGCATACGTCGCCGACGTCGTCGCGGTCCTCGACCGACTGGACCTGCGGCGGCCCGTCCTGGTCGGTCAGTCGCTCGGCGGCCACACCGCCATGCTCACCGCCGCCGCGCATCCCGGCCTCGTCCGCGGGCTCGTGCTCGTCGAGGCCAAGCCCGGCGAGGCGGATCCGGACGTTCCCGCCGGGATCGGCGGCTGGCTCGACTCGTGGCCGGTCCCGTTCCCGTCGCGGGAGGCCGCCGCGACGTTCCTCGGCGGCGGCCCGGTCGGCGAGGGCTGGGCCGCCGGGCTGGAGGAACGCGACGGCGCGTGGTGGCCGCGCTTCGACCGCGACGTGATGGTCGACTCCCTGGCCGAGAACGCCCGGCATTCCTACTGGGACGAATGGGCCGGCATCACCTGCCCGACGCTGGCCGTCCTCGGCCAGTCCGGCATCGTCGCCCCGGAGGAGTGCGACAGGATGCTCCGGCAGCGGCCGGAGACGGTGGCCATGAGCGTCCCCGGGACGGGCCACGACCTCCATCTGGAACGACCCGACGTCCTGCGGGCCGCGCTCGAACAGTTCCTCCGGGACACCACCGCATCCCCCGGCACCGAACAGCCCTGACCGGCTCCCCCGGCGCACGGCGGCGGGCTCCCGGCCACCCGGCCGCCGGTCCGGCGGACAGTGGCCGGACGGGCGGGCAACCGCCCGTCCTGGTCGCGTCCGGTCGGATCCGGATACGTTCCATTTCCACCGACGGCATCGGTGCGACCGACGTCGATCGGACGAACTCCAGGAAGGAAGACCCGTCATTCCCACCACGACCCTGCAGATTCCCACCCCGGACGGCCCTGCCGACGCCTTCGCCGCCTTTCCCGACGACGGCGAGCGGCATCCGGGGGTGCTGTTGTACCAGGACGCCTTCGGCGTACGGCCCGAGTTGGAGGAGAAGGCCCGAGAACTGGCCGGGCACGGCTACTACGTGCTCCTCCCCAACGTCTACCACCGGCACGGCCCGGCACCGGTGACCGAGCTCCCCGATCGCCTCGGGAAAGAGATCCGGCCCAAGATCATCGAACGGCTGGTGCCCCTCATCGAGGAGCACACCACCGAACGCGTCCTGCGCGACGCCGACGCCTACGTCCGGTTCCTCACCACCCGGCCCGAGGTCGGTCCGGGGCCGGTCGCCGCGATCGGCTACTGCATGGGCGCCGCCCTGGCCCTGCGGACCGCGGCGGCCCACCCCGACCGGGTGGCCGCCGTCGCCGGGTTCCACCCGGGCTTCCTGGTCACCGACGCGCCCGACAGCCCGCACCGGGGCCTGGCCGGGCTCACCGCCCGGGTCCACCTCGGGCTCTCGGAGAACGACATGACCCCCGAGGCCGCCCGTGAGCTCGAACAGGCCCTGGACGCCACAGGCGTCGAGTACACCTGCGAGGTCTACCCCGGCACCGTCCACGGCTTCACCATGTCCGACACCGACGCCTTCGACGCCGCCGCGCTGCAACGGCACTGGGACCGGCTGCTGCCCCTCCTCGACCGCGCCCTGAACGCCGGCTGAGGCTTCCTCACCCGACGGTCCGTGGAACGCCTGTGGCCGGCGTGCGGGGGCGCGCCGGCTACAGCGGGAGGGTTATGCCCATTTCCTGCATCGCCCGGGACGGCGGGCCGCCCTCGGAGCGGGCGGTCTTGCGGCCCTTGCGGCCCGGCTCCAGCGTGCGCGGGTCCACCGCCTCCGCGGGGGCTCCGGTGGCGTACAGGCCCTCCGGTTCGCTGTCGCGGTCGTGCGGAAGCAGCCAGAAGACCCGGCGACGGAACGTACCGGACGAGCGCGACGCCTTCGCCTTGGGTCCCAGCAGGGTGTACCCGACCATGCGACCGTCCCGGTGGTAGGCGGGCTTGCCCCTGCGGGTCGGCAGCCGGTCGAGGCTCTGTCGTACGTAGTCGAGGTCGGCGATGTCCTCCAGCCAGACGAGGTCGACTTCATGATTGATCTCGTCCTCTGCGATGAGGGCGCTCATGCTGTCTCCTGATCAGCGAGCAGTCCAATGCCCGGGTAGTACTTCCGCTGGTTCGACAGGATCATTTCCTTCGGCGATGCCAGTCCAACCGTCTCGCGAACCCTGGCCGCGAAGGCTCGCGACGAAACGGCCGGGGCACCCTCATTGTGACACCAGGACTTGTACGCCGCGTAGAGCGCTGCTTGTTCCGCCCTCAGTTCGGGGTCGACCCGGCAGGATTCACTGATGAAGCGGCCGGTGTGGTCCTCGGTCTCGGCGTAGGCGGTCGTGGCGATGCGGACCCGTTCGGGGCCGGTGAGGACCTTCTCCCCCGCCAGGTAGCGACGGGCGCCCTCGATGAGCCAGTTGAGGATTCCCGGGCCCTCCTCGGTGACCAGGATGTCCGCCAGGTTGTCGATCTTGCGGTCGTCTGAGACCACGCGTTCGAACGGGATGAGCCGCATGCGGCGCCAGAACGCGAAGCCGCCGGTACCGACTTCCGGGCGGTGGTTGCCCAGCAGCCACAGCTTGTGGGTCGGCTCGAAGCTGAAGAAGTCCTGCCGCATGCGGCGGGCCTTGATGCGGTCGCCGCCGGTGAGGAGCTTGACCCGGGCCTCGTCGAACTTGTCGCCGGGCTTGACCTCGCTGCACACGATGACCCTGCGGCCGTGCAGTTCGGCCAGGTCGGTGGGGTGCCCCTCGTAGGGACGGGACATCAGGAAGCCGGGCGGGGCGGCGTCCGCGTAGTCGCCGAGCAGCTTCATCAGGACGTCCAGCAGTACCGACTTGCCGTTCTTGCCGGAGCCGAACAGAAAGGGCATGACCTGCCCGCCCACGTCCCCGGTGATGGAGTAGCCGAGCAGCAGGTGCAGGAAGTCGACCATCTCCTCGCCGTCGGCGTCCGCGCCGAACGTGTCGGTGAGGAACCGGTGCCAGCGCGGAGTGGCCACGGGCTGCGGTGCCGCGCTGGTGGAGCGGGAGTGGAAGTCCTTGTTCGGGTCGGGCTTCCTGATGAGCCCCGTGTGCAGGTCGACGATCCCCGAGGGCGTGCACAGCGCGTACGGGTCTGCGTCCAGCCGTGCCGCGTTGAGCACCATGCCGGGGGCGGCCTTGGCCTGGGTGAGCATCGCGTTCATGCCGCTGGTGCTCAGCGCGCGGCTGCGGTGCCGCTGGAGCGCCGCGCCGGTGAACACACCGCGCGGGTCCGCCGAGGCGATGCTCTCGGCCAGGTCCCCGGCGGCCCAGATCACCGTGTCGTCCTCGTCGATCTGCCACCGGGTGCTGTCCCAGCGGTACCAGCCGAGTCCCGGGACGTGCCGGTAGTCGTTGGCGTACAGCTTGACGAACAGTTTGGCGTTGCCGCGGTCGGTGAGGGTGTCGGGCAGCAGGCCCGCCGCGGTGGCCTCGCCCTCCGGCGACTGGCCCGGGCCGGGGTCGCCGCCCTGCGCGGGCAGGGGCGTGGGGACCTGCGCGAGGATCTGCGCGGCGACGGCCTGCGGGTCGAAGAGTGCGTTGTCGTCCCGGGAGATCACGCGCGGCCTCCCGGGGACAATGGGCGCAGCCGGCCCGCGTTCAGGCCGCTGCGGATGATGGCGTCGTAGCGTCGCTCCTGGCCCGGGCGGGCCTGTTCGGCTGCGTCCCGCAGGGCCTGCTCCGCGGCGTCCGCCGAGAGGTGGCCGCCCGCGACCAGTCCCCCGACGGTGTACGCGGCCCGGTTCAGCTTCGCGGAGAAGGCCGCCCCCTCGGGGACGCTCGCACAGGCCGCGACCTCCCCGAGGACCTTCGCCAGGGCCCTGCCCGCCGCGTCCCGGCCGCCGCCGGCCGCCAGCACCGCCTGCCGGGCCCTGGGGGGCACGGGACGCGGCGGGCAGGGCCCTGGCGA
>NZ_RDBO01000035.1:0-31482 GCF_008120935.1 Streptomyces sp. sk2.1 | reverse complement strand
CATCACCCCACCACCCCCACAACAACAGATGCCACACCCACAAACCACCCCGGCACGCCCCGCCACCGACCTGCCCGGCCCGGTCGACCCGTCCCACTACCGACTCCCGGCACCGACCACCCACTGAACCTCAGGAACCGGTGCACGCACCGTGAACGCGGCAGGCACGCGCGTCGGCGCGCCATCGGGGCGGTGGTCGCACCGGATCACCCCGCACGGTGTCCGCGTCCGTGTCGTCCATCCGCGCCACGGCAACACCTGCGTCAACGGCACCGTCAACGCGTACGTCGCCGACGGCCGGCCGCCTCCCGCGACCTCACCCGCCAACGGTGAAACCGCCACGCGGCGGCCCGTCCGAACGGACGGAATGAGCGGAACGAACGAGCGGAACGAACGAGCGGGGGGGGGCGTCCCCGGTGTGTGCCACCGGGAACGGCCCCGCCGCTGGATGGTTCGGCACTCGCCGACCGGTGACGGCCGGCCGGACCGGTCGTGCCCGGTCAGCGCCCCGGCACCGGCCTCGCGTGGGCGAAGCCCCTGTGGTGCCAGACCAGGCCCCCCGCCAGGCGGCCCTGGCAGTCGGACGCGGCCACCCGGCCCACCAGGATCGTGTGATCCCCCGCCTCGATCGCGTCGTGCCGTGCGCAGGTCAACCGCAGTGCGCTGTCGGCCAGTTGGGGTGCGTGGCGCGATGTCGGGCCGGAGGTCAGCCGGACGTTCTCGAAGCGCTTCTCGGTGGGGCCCGCGAACTTCCTCGCCAGATCCTCGTTCTCCGGGCCGAGCAGATGGAGGGTGAAGGCGTCCGCCGCGACGAGCACGTCGTGGGTGCGTGAGCCCCGGTCCAGGCAGACCAGGATCAGCGGGGGGTCCAGCGACAGCGAGGACACCGCGCTCGCCGTCAGCCCCCGGGGACTCCCCGTCCTGTCGTAGCACGTCACCACCGTGACGGGGGCGGCGAGCGACGCCATCGCGGCACGGAACTCGTCGGCCGGTATGTCGCCGGACATCATCACGCGCGGTGCTCCCGGTTCCGGGGACGCGGCGGCTTCCGGCAGCCCGAGTTCCGGGGCGACGGCTGTGACCGCGTTCTGCACGGACTGGGCCAGCAGGGTCGTGGCGCTCATCGGACGGCCCCTTCCAGTTCCCGGGACGGCACGGCCGGGGGCTGCGCCCCGGGGCGGTCCGCGGCCGGAAGGGCCGGCCCCGGCAACCACCGGCCGAGGGGCTCGCCCATGGTTCCGCGGGCCAGGTCCCAGGCCACCCGGCCGCCCCGCACCACCGTGGTGAACCGGCCGGTGAACATCCAGCCCTCGTAGGCCGACCAGCCGCACAGCGACTGCACGTGCCCTGCGGAGAGTTGCCACCGCGCGGCCGGGTCGAGGAGCGCGAGATCGGCGTCCGCGCCCACCGCCAGCCGGCCCTTGCCGACCAGATCGAACAGGTCGGCCGGTCCCGTCCCCATCAACCGCGCGAGATGGGACGCCGCGGCGTCGGGCTCGATGCCCCGTGCGAGCAGGCCCGTCCACACGGAGACGGCGAGTTCCTGGACGCCGGGCAGCCCGGGGGGAGCCTCGGCCGGAGGACGGTTCTTCTCCTCGACGGTGTGCGGGGCGTGGTCGCTGCCGATGGTGGACGCCTCACCGTCGAGCACCGCCCGCCAGAGCCGCTCGCGGTCGCGCGGGGCGCGGATCGCCGGGGAGAGCCGGGTGCGAGGACCGCGCCGGGCCGTGTCGTGGTCGGTGAACGAGAGGTGGTGCCCGGTGACCTCGAAACTGATCGGCAGTCCCTCGGCCGCCGCGGCGACCAGCAGGTCGGTCTCCTCGGCCGACGACACGTGGAGTATGTGCACCTTGGTGCCGTGGGTGCGCACCAGATGGACCACCTTGGCGACCGCGACGATCGCCCCGGAACGCGGCCGGTGGGGTTCGTAGGCGCCGTACGACTCGGGGTCGCCGCTGCGCGAGTCGAGCAGGTCGAAGACGTGCTGGTCCTCGGCGTGCAGCACGAGGCGGACGCCGCCGCGCGCGGCCGCGGCGAAGGCCGCCTCCAGCTGGTGCGCCTCGCGGAAGACCACGGGCGCGGTGTGGTGCCCGGCCATGAACGCCTTCGCGGAGGTCGCGACGGCCGGGTCCAGGTCGGCGAGTACCTCGGGGTGGTCGGGGTCCGCCCCCATGTGGAACCGGTGGTCCACGTAGGAGCGGCCCGCTATCAGGGCGGCCTTCGCCCGGAGCGATGCCGTGTCGAGCGACGGCGGACGGGTGTTGGGCATATCCATGACGGTCGTGACCCCGCCGGCGAGGGCCGCCCGGCTGCCCCTCTCCCAGGTCTCCTTGTGCTCCAGACCGGGAGTGCGGAAGTGCACGTGGGAATCGATGAGGCCCGGCAGGACGTACCGGCCCCGGGCGTCCAGGCGCGGCCCGGCGGGGAGCGGGTCGCCGGGGGCGACGAGGGCCGCGATCCGGCCGTCGCGGACGACGACACCGCCCTCGAAGACGCCCTCGGGGGTCACGAGACGGCCTCCCTCCACCACCAGGTCGGCCTCTGCGGCGGACCCCTGGGGAGAGGACGGGGACATGGGGGAGGAGGGGGAGGTTTTCAACGGTTCCACGGCAGACTCACCAGTTCCTTGCAGAGGTCGTTGGTCGGTCCCATCAGGGCGACGGCACGGGCGTCGCGCCCGAACCGGTTGATCGGGTGCGTCTCGACGTATCCGGCCGAGCCGAGGAACCGGGCGACGTCCGCCACCACCCGCTCGGCCGCCGCGGAGGCGGCCAGCTTGGAGTGGAGCGTGGTCAGCCCCGGGTCGGCCGAGGTGCGCCGGCCCGCCCGTTCCACCACCGCGCGGGCGGTCTCGACCTCGGTGGCCAGGTCCACCAGGCGGTGACGGACCGCCTGGTGGGCGTAGAGCCCGCGGCGTCCGGCGTGGTCGTGCGCCGCGTCGAGCGCGGCCTGGGCGATGCCCACGGCGACCGCGCCGAGCGAGGCGCCGCTGTCGCGGACCCGGGCGATGATGGAGGCGGCGACGCCCGGCGCGCCGAGCCGCGCGGAGTCCGGGACGTGGCACTCCCGCACGGACACGAAGCCGGTGGCGGAGCCGCGCATCCCGGACAGCCGCATCGACGTGTCGGGCAGCAGGCCCGGATGGCTCCCGGGGACCAGGAAGAAGGTCTGTCCGGCGGCGCCGTATCCGGTGTCCCGCGACGCGGCGGCCGGCGCCGGGGAATCGTCCCGCGACTGCGCCAGGACGAGGTACACGTCCGCGAGCCCCGCACTGGTGGTGAAGGACTTCGCCCCGTCCAGGACCCACCCCCCGTCGGAGGTGCGACGGGCCTGGGTCGCGAGGTTCTTCTTGTCCGCGCCGGCTCCGCTCTCCGACCACGCGGAGGCGGCCAGCCACTGGCCACCGGCCAGTTTCGGCAGCAGCTCGCGATGCTGGGCGGGGGTGCCGTTCTCGACGATCCGGCTGGTGACGGCGCAGTGCTGGAAGAGCATGATCGCGGCGGACGCGTTCACCGAGGCGACCTGCTCGACACAGGTGTTGAGCGCCACCGCGTCGGCCCCGGCACCGCCGTGGGACTTGGGGACGACGAGTGCGAGCAGTCCGCTCCCGCGGAGCACGGCGACGGCCTCGCTGTCCGGCTCCCCGCTGCGGTCGGCCGCCTCGGCACAGGCCGCCAGACGGCTCAGCACCTCGGGCGAGGGGACCGCGGAGGCGGCCCGGGTGGTGTCGGAGCGCCCGGCCCAACGGGCGTCGGCCGCGGCGAACGGGGCGACGGAGTGCGTGTCGGTCAGTACCCGCGCGGATGTGCTCCCGCGCACGGCGGTCAGGCTGTCAACGGAACCCACGGGGTCTCCTCGGATACGCGGTCGGACGTGGGGAGTACGGAGGGGCGGGGGGCGGTGAAACCGTTCTGCCGGGCCGCGGGCCGGGGACGCGGCAGCAGCCCCCGGTACTCGACCTGCTTCTCGGCGACGGACACCCAGGCGAGCCTGCGCTCCCCGTCGGAGCCCTGCGTCGAATGGGCGGCCACCCGTACGCAGCCGCCGGGGGTGCGCACCGGCAGGAGCGCGTCGGGGTCCTGCGCCTCCCGCCCCGACAGGGACCAGGGCACGGTGCCCGCGATGCCGGCGGCGGCGCCCAGGCAGATCGCGCCGGTGAGCGCGACGGTGGGGTGCCAGGACGGTACGGACACGGCCCGTACGAACAGCCCCCCGCCCTCCTGCGGCAGCAGGGCCGCGATCTTCGGGAAGGCACCGAAGGTGTCCCAGCCCAGCGATTCGCAGACCGCGATCCGCAGCCGGGTCATGACGTCGAACAGATGGAGATCGTCAGCGAAGAGCCGCCCGGGAGTGTCCGCCCCGAGGTGCGAGGCGTCGACGAAGGCGTACGGATTGCCCATCGACACCAGCGAGACGGGCACCGCCCGGCCCTCGAAGGGCACCCGGGTCACCGGATCGCCCGTCATCAGGAGCTCCGGCAGCCTCAGCGGCGGCGAGCACAGGAAGTGGGCGGTGAACCGGGTGCCGCCGTCGGAGGTCTCCTCGGTCTCGCAGACCACGTTGTCACCGTTGTTGAGCACATTGACCCGGACCCGGCAGCCCGGTACCAACGGCTGGATCATGCCGGTGCGGGCGGCCGCCTCGACGGCGGCCAGGATCGAGTGACCGCAGGAACCGCGCAGGTCGAAGCTGTCGTGACTCTGCGGCAGGGACTGCACGAACCGGTAGTCGAGGTCGAACAGCGGGTGGCGGGACGGGCGCACGATGGCGTTCTTGAGCACGTCACCGGCGCCCTGCCCGGACATCTCGGCCCGCAGGTCGGCCAGCGCGCCCAGCAGTTGGGGTTCGGATTCGGGGAAGTCGCGGCCGTCCAGGACGGCCGTGGGACAGGGCGCGCCGTGCGCTCGGGCGAGGGAGACGCTCATCCGGTGGCCACCGCCAGTTCACGCGTGAGCGGAGCCGTTCCGGCCGACCTGCCGAAGAACTCGCTGCGCCACATCTGGTGCGACATCAGCGCCCACAGCGCCAGGGAGGAGCTGTCGGACGGCCGGGCGGCCTGCTCGACGAAGAGGGCGTCGACGGCCTCGTACCGCAACCGCCCGTCGGAACGCAGCGCCTGCGGGGACAGGACGTCGCGGGCCATCGCCCACAGCCGCTGGCCGGGGGCCAGCATCGCCGTGATCGGAAGGGTGAACGGCTGCTTGGGCCGGTTCAGCACGCTGTCGGGCAGCAGCCCCTCGGCGGCGCGGTACAGCGCGCGCTTGACGCCGACCCCGGGAACGGTGCGGTGCTGGTCGGGCAGTGTCGCCGCGTAGCGCACGACGCTCGGCTGGCAGAACGGGAGCCGGGCCTCCACCGAGCTCGCCATCGACAGATGGTCGACCCGGCGCAGGTGGTACGCGGGAAGCCGGTAGCGCTGCTCGATCCGGCAGATGCGCTGGAGCCGGCTGCCCGTGCCGTACGCGAGCATGTCGGTGAGGCCGGGCGGCATGGGCGACATGCCGGGGGAGAGGACCAGGTCGGCGTACTCGGCGGTGTACAGCTGGTCGCGCAGCGCACGGGGGACGGCGGCCAGGTGGTCCAGGTAGGCACCGGCCCAGTCCGCCCCCTCGGGCGCGGCGAGCGCCTGCGTCATGCGGGCGTATCCGCCGAAGAGTTCGTCGGCGGCGTCCCCGGTCAGGGCGACCTTGAACCCCGCGTCGCGGACCGCCCGGAAGAGCGAGAAGGTGCTGAGGGTGATCGGATCGGCGTTGGGTTGGCCGAGGTGCCGTACGACGTCGCCCATCAGGTCCGGGAAGGTGGCCGGGTCGATCTCCACCTGGTGGTGCACCGTGCCGGTGTGCCGGGAGACCTCCGCGGCGAAGGCGCGCTCGTCCCCGGGCCAGTCGCCGGTGTAGGCGATGTTGAAGGTGTGCAGCGCCCCGGAAGCGCCGCGGTCGTGCAGGGAGCGCGCGGCGAGCGCCGTGACCAGGCTGGAGTCGAGCCCGCCGGAGGTGATGGCGGCGACCGGCGCGTCGGCGACGAGCAGCCGGGAGACCTCGCGGGCCAGCAGCTCGCGCAGTTCCTCGCCCGCCCGGGCGAGGCTGCGCTCCTCGGCGACCGGCGGGGCGGACTCGTACCCCATCCGCCGGGTGCTGAGACGGAGGCCCTCCTCCCGGGTCACGACCGCGGTGGCGGCCGGCGGCAGGACGTCGATGCCCTGGAACATGGTCCGCTGGCCGAAGGGGGTCTTCGCCGACAGGTAGGTGTGCAGGCCCAGTTCGTCCTCGTAGGGGCGTACGTCGGTGAAGCCGAGGAGGGCGGGCAGCTCCGAGGCGAAGTGGAAACGGCCGCTGCGCTCCTCCCAGTGGTAGTAGAGCGGCTTCATCCCGGAGGCGTCGGTGGCGATCACGAGGCGCGGGGCGCGCCGCAGGTCCATGACGGCGACGGAGAACATGCCGTCGAGCTGCTCGGCGAACCGCTCGCCGTACGTGAGGTACAGCGCCGGCAGGATCGATCCGTCGCACCGGTCCTCGAAGTGGAAGCCCTGCCTGATGAGTTCGGTGCGCAACCGGTCGTGGTTGTAGAGCTCGCCGTTGAAGACGACGGTGATGTCACCGAGGCGGTAGGGCTGGGCACCGCCCTCGGGGTCCATGATCGACAACCGGTTGTTGCCGAGGGCCCACCCCGACTGATGGGCGAAGGACTGGGCGTCGGGCCCGCCGTGGTGCTGGAGGGCGGCGACGTGGCGCATTTCCTGGGCGGTGGTGCGGGCGTGGAAGGATCCGTGGATACGGCACATGGCTCAGATCACCTGACGTCGGAGGAGAGACCGGCGGCGGAGTAGAGCGCCGGGTCGTACGGGCTGGGACCGCCGCAGGTCACGAAGCGGCGGGCGTCGGGATCGGTGTGCGGGTTGCGTGCTCCGTGCAGGACGCCGGGCGCCGCGTACAGGACGTCCCCGGCGGCGACGTCGATCCAGCGGTCGCGCAGGTACATCTGGCCGATGCCCTCGAAGGCGATGAACGCCTCGTCGCTGTCGGGGTGCAGATGTACGTTGAAGGTCTGGCCCGGCTGCTGGATGCCGCAGTGCAGGCAGAGCTGGCTGCTGCCGTTGCCGGGCCAGAAGACGAAGTTCATGGTGGCGCGGTCGGCGTCGGGGGCGATCTGGCCGGTGCCGCCGAAGCCGCGCAGCTGGGTGGTCTCGTCCCAGAGGGTGGAGAAGGGCTCGGGGTCCGTGCCGGGCCTGCGGCCCGCCGCGAGCGGTGTGCGCCAGATGTAGACGGTCAGTCCCCCGGCGTCGGCCGTGAGGTCCAGGACCTGCCCGGTGGGCGCGTACACGGCGTGGGACCGTTCGACCCGGTGGCTGCGGGAGCCGACCGTCGCGGTGCCGCGGCCGTCGAAGACGACCGCGGTGTTCTCCTCCCCGACGCTCCCGTCCGGGCTGAAGGACTCGCCCGCCGCGATGCGCACGACGTGCAGGGTGACGTGCGTGGCGCCCGCGGCGGGGCTCACCGGGGTGGCGAGTGTGGTGCGCCGGCCGGGCAGCGGGGCGAAGACGAACTCGGCGGCCGTGACGATCCGGGCGTCCCCGAGGGGGGATGCGGCGAGGGTTCCCGAGGCGGATGTGCGCGTCATGCGAAGGACTCCTTGGAGGTGAGGAGGAGACGAGGGGAGGGCGGGGAAGGAGTGGGAGGGGCGACCCCGTCCTCGTCCTGTGGTCCCAACTTCGCCCCGGCCGGTCCCGCCGTACTCCCGCTTCGCTACCGCGGCGAAGGAGATGACCGGGAACCGTCCCGTACCGGAAGACTCTTCATCGGGAACTCAACTCCACTTCTGAAAAAGGGAGTTGAGGAAAACAACACAACGGAACGGGGCCGGCGCGGACCCCCTGGAAGGGTGTCCGCGCCGGCCCCGGCTCAGTGCGTTGTGCTGCATCGCGTTGCGTTGTGTCGTGTCGTGCCGCGTTGTGTCGTGGCTCGTTACGGGCAGGACTCCTCCGGTACGCGGGCGGCCGCGACCGGCGCCGGCGGCACCGCTTTCGCCCGCCGTGACAGGGCGGAGACACGCCCCTCCGCGACGGCGAGCGCGGCGATCACGACGACACCGCCCACCGGCACGTTCCAGGTCAGCGGCTCGCCCAGGGCCAGCACCCCGACGACGACGGAGAACACCGGCACCAGATAGTTCACACCTGACGCCGTGGTCGGACCGGCGTCCGCGATCAGCCGGTTCAGCAGGGCGAACGCGATACCGGTGGAGGCGGCGCCGAGGACCAGCAGGGCGAGCAGGGGCTTGAGGGTGAGGTCGCCGTGCAGCGTCCAGCCGGTCATGAACGTGGTGACCACCACGGTGATGACGGCCGCCATGCTCAGCTGGGCGGCGGTCACGGAGAGCGCCGGCAGCTTGTGGGGGCCGATGAAGCGGCGGATGTAGACGAAGCTGACGGCATAGCTCGCCGCGGCGCCGACACAGGCGAGCTGCCCGCCGATCGTGCCGAAACCATCGGTGTTCCACGGTCCGACGACCACGATCAGCCCGATGAACCCACCGACCAGACCGGCCACCTTGCGGGCCGTCGGCTTCTCCTCGGAGAGCGCGAGCGCGGCGACGCCCAGCGTGATGAGAGGAGTCGCGCCCTGGATCACCCCGGCCGTGGTCGCGGTGGTGTGCTGCTCACCGATGGCGAAGAGGGTGAAGGGGACGACGTTGCCGAAGACGGAGGCGACGGCGATGTGCCCCCAGAGGGTCCGGGAGGGGAAGGAGAGCCGCTTCAGGGCGAGGATGCCGAGGACGACCAGGGCGCCGACGATCAGCCGGCCCGAGGCGAGCTGGAGGGGCGCGAAGGCCTCCAGGGACATCTTGATGAAGGCGAAGCTGCAGCCCCACAGGGCGGCCAGCAGGCCGAAACGGCCCCAGTTGACGAGGTTCATGCTGTGTTTCTCCTAGGGGAGACGGGGCGGGGCGGATGGTGCCCCGTCGGTCAGTGGTGGTGGTGCGGGTGCGTGTCGTCCGGACCGTGGTGGTGCGCGGGTCCGTCCCCGTGCGTGTGCGGGTGGTCGTGATCCGTGTCGGGGGCGTCGACCTCGAACTGGTCGTACTTCTCCATCAGGGCGACCATCTCCTCGCGGGACGGGCGGTTGCCGTCGGCGAGAAGAGCGGCCAGGCCCTCGAAGTACCCCTCGCGGTGCTCGGCCGGAGTGAAGATGATCAGCATCTCGGCGAGAGCGTCGCTCTCGTTGCGGAAACCGTGCACGGCGTTCTCCGGCACGTGCAGGAAGTCACCCGCCCTGGCGGTGCGCCAGCCGGTGCCGTCGTGCAGGCGCACCTCACCGGTCAGCACGTAGAAGGACTCGGAGATCCGCGAGTGGTAGTGCGGTGCGGCGCCGCCGGCGCCCGGCAGCATGGAGTGGTGGAAGAGCCCGAACCGCCCGTCGGTGGTCTCCGCGAGAGCGATGAAGCGCGTCGTCGTGGCGACCCCGATCTCGGCCTTCACCGCGTCCGCGTACGCCCGGAACATGGCGTGACTCATGATCAGGCCTCCCACATGCTCAGGTAGCGCTCACCCGTGTCGGGCAGCAGCGTCACGATCACACCGTCGGTGAACTCGGCCCTGCGGGCGACGATCTCACTGGCACGGGCGGCGGCGCCGGACGAGACACCGGTGAACAGCCCCTGGCTGGTGGCGAGCCGGCGGGCGGTGAGCAGGGCGTCCTCGTCGGAGATCGTCAGCACCTCGTCGATGAGCGAGACGTCGGTGGTGTCGGCGACGAAACCGCCGTTGAGGCCCGGGATGCGGTGCTGACCCGCGTACCCCCGGGACAGGATCGGCGACTTCTCCGGCTCGACGGCTATCACCCGCACGTCCGGGTCCTGCTCCTTGAGGTGGCGGGCGACACCGGTGAGGGTGCCTCCGGTGCCGACCCCGCAGACGAAGGCCGAGATGCGGCGACCGGTGGCCGCCACCGCGGAATGGATCTCGGGGCCCGTGGTCTCGTAGTGCGCCAGGACGTTGTCCTGGTTCTCGTGCTGGCACGGGAACCAGGAGCCCGGCGTGGCCGCGTGCAGCCGCTCCGCCTCGGCGATCGCTCCCGGGTAACCCAGCGCGCTCGGCGTCTGGACGATCTCCGCACCGAAGGCGCGCAGCAGCTTGACCCGTTCGGCCGTGGCGTTGTCCGGGAGCACGATGACACAGCGGTAACCGCGCGAGGCGGCGAACGCGGCCAGCGAGATCCCGGTGTTCCCGGAGGTGGCCTCGATGACGGTGCCGCCGGGCCGCAGCGCGCCGCGCTCCTCGGCGGCACGCAGCATGTAGAGGGCGGCCCGGTCCTTGCTGGACGACATCGGGTTGGCGGACTCCAGCTTCGCCAGCACCCGCGCACCGGGCGCCAGGTCGCGCAGACGCAGTTCCAGCAGCGGGGTGGAGCCGACGAGGTCCTCGATGCGCGAGGCGACGGCCGGGCGGACGGGGGCGATGTGGGCCGAGGGGGCCTGTGCGGTGGTCGACACGGTTCTCATCTCTCGCAATCGGGGGAGTCGGTCGGCACGGAGTTCGGACGGGTCATCAGGAACTCGCGGAGGCGGTGACGGGTCACCAGGAACCCGCGGAGGCGGTGACGGGTCACCAGGAACCCGCGGAGGCGATGACGGTGAAGACGTCCTCCATCAGCTCCGGCCGACGGCCGGGCTCCTTGATGACGGCGGTGGGCGCGAGCACCCGGGCACCGCGGGGGACGTCCTTGTTGACGAGGGCCTGCGCGCCGATGACCGCACGGTCACCGACGGTCACCGGACCGAGGACGGTGGCATTGGCGCCGAGGACGACACCACTGCCGACGACGGGGTGGCGACGGTCGCCCTCGGGCCGCTCGTTGTCGCTCCACCAGCCCACCGCACCGAGGGTGACCTGGTGGTACATGGTCACGTCGTCGCCGACGACGGCGGTCTCACCGATCACCACGCCGGCGCCGTGGTCGATGAAGACCCGACGGCCCAGGACCGCGCCGGGGTGGATCTCCACCGCCGTCACCCGGCGTGCCCACCGGGCCAGCAGCCGGGCCGGGATCCGCAGGCCGCGGCCGTGCAGACGGTGAGCGATCCGGTGCGCCCACAGCGCGGTGAGCGCGGGGTGGAGGACGGATTCGGCTCCGATTTCGTCGGACTGAGCAGGCTCATCGTGGCTCCAGTGGCGGGGCGGGCCTTTGACTGGAAAAGAGCGTGCCGGGCCGCCTTCCCGCCGGAGTCCCGGCCCGTTCCCGCTCGTCGGGACCGCGACCGCCCCCGACGGAACCAGGAGGGAACACGGCGGGAAACATACGGGAACGGCCGCTCCCACACTCGCCTGTGCACCGCCCGGTCGGCCGCCCGCCGGTCCATCGGCCGGCCGCACCTTGCAGAGATGTCCCATTGCGAACAGAGGAGCTTCCCGTGCCTGTGATTTCCGTTGACTGGTGGAAAGGCAACGACCGTGCCCGACGCCAGGAACTGGTCGGTGAGCTGACCGCCTGCGTGTCCCGGATAGCGGGATGCCCCGAGGAGGCCGTCACCGTCATCGTGCGGGATGTGGACCCCGGCCACTGGGGGAAGGGCGGCCTGCTCGCCGACACACCTCCCGACGCCGACGCCACCGCCGCACCGCAGGACACCGGGGGGCAGCAGCCGTGACGGCACCCGCCGGATCCGGTTCCTCCGATCCGCGCTCCCTCCTCCTCGTCTGTCCGACGCCCCGGTTGGTGACCGCGGCGACGGAGGCCGGATTCCAGGTCGTCACGGTCGCCGATCCGGCCGGCTTCACGGACGACCAGCTGCGCGACCACCTGGCGGAGATCGTCCGCACCCACCGGGTGGGCATGCTGATCGCCTGCGGAGAAGCGAGTACCCTGCCCGCCGTGCTGGAGACGGCCGAACACCTCGGCGTGTCCCCGAACCCGGCGGCCGCGGCCCGGTTGCTCGCCGACGCGTCGCAGATCAGGGGCCTGATGACGCGCAGCGGCCCCCAATGGGAGGCGCTGACCCTGCCCACCGTGCCGGAGGGCGGGCCACCGCCGTACGACATCGAGTACGGCGTGGAGACGCTGACGGCGGAGGGGATGCACCGGGTCACCGGCATCGTCGAACTGCGTTTCACGGGCAGGGGGGCGTCCCGGGCCGGTTCCGGGCCGGGAGCGGGCACCGGGGACGACCCCACCGGCGCGGTGCGCGAGGACACCCCCCTCCACACCTTCCCCGCGCCCATCACCAGGCAGGAGGAAGCGGAGATCCGGGCCCTGGCCACGGGCCTCCTGGACCTGGCCGGGTACGAGTTCGGCTACGCCTTCACCCGCATCGCCCGCACCGACGAGGGACCACGCGTCATCGAGTCGCTCCCGCGGCAGGCGAGCTGGCCCACCTCCAGGCTGATCGAACTGACCACGGGACTCGTGCCGGAACGGGAACTCGTACGCGCCCTGTCGGGCAGCCCTCCGGAGGCGCCGGCGATGGTCGGCTGCGCCGCCGCGGTCCCGCTGCCCGATCCGTCCGGCGCACCGGACCGGATCACGGCACTCGCGGACGTACGGGAGGTGCGGGACGGCCATGTCCTGCTCACCGCCCTCACCCCCGCCGAACTGGCCGCCCGGACGGCGGCCGTCCTCGACAGCCAGGTCTGACCGGTCCCCTCCCGCAGGGGTCCACGAGTGGTCCACGCAAGCGCCCGACCGGGGTTTCCCGGCCGGGCGTTCTGCGTGGGCGCCCGTACCGGATCCCCGCTTCCCGGACGCGGGTCTTCCCGCGCCCGGCGGTGCGGGATTCCCGGGCTTCCCAGGGTTTCCCGCTGTGTTCCCGGTCCCCCGGGGGAGCCGGTAACCGAAGCGGAACAACCCGGGAGCGGGGGACGACAAAGTCATTCCTGTCAGCAGGAAAGCCCAGGCAGAACCACTCCAGAAGGCGGGATTCAGATGCGGAACTCGGTGCTCACGATGGCGGGAATCCTCACGGCGGCCGTTCTCACGGTCGGCGGCGCTGCCGCCACGGCGAACCTCACGGGTGGCGCCGAGCTCGATTCCACGGCCGCCGCGCACCTGGTCCTGAAGAGCACCGGCTTCGAGGCCGCCGACGAGGACACGGGCGAGGGCCCGAACACCGGCGAGGGCCCGAACAGTGGTGAAGGCCCGAACACCACGCCGGTGGTGCCGAGCTCCGGCGAGGGTCCGAACGTGGTTCCCGCACTCGACGGCGAGGGACCGAATGCCGGTCCCGCGTCCGACGGCGAGGGTCCGAATGTCGGTCCCGCATCCGATGGCGAGGGTCCGAACGTGGTTCCCGCGCTCGACGGCGAGGGCCCGAACGTCGGTCCCGCGCCCAGTGGTGAGGGCCCCAACTTCGCCGCCTGACCCCCGTCGCCGCACAGGCCCCCCTGCTGGAAGGCCGGTGCCCCGCTCTCCGCCGAGGAGAGCGCGGCACCGGCCTTCCCCGCGTTCGGTGATGCGGATGCCGGGAACCGGCCGCGCGGCAGCGGTACTCGGCCGCGGCTCGGACGGGGAACCCCGTCAGACCGTTCGGGCCGCGGGAATCCCCATGGCCTCGAACGCCTTGTTCGCCGTCTCCCGGTGGACCCGGGCCGAACCGTGGTCGCCGAGGTGCTCCAGGGCGTGCGCCATACCGGCCAGCGCGTGCGCCTCCTCCACCCGGTAGCCGATGCCGGAGGCCGCGTCATGGGCGTGCTGGTGGAGGTCGAGGGCGAGGGAGTAGCGGCCGTTGCGGGTGTGCAGCCGGCCGACGATGTTGCCGACGGCGGCCTCGCGCATCGGTGCGCCGCTCAGGTCCCCCAACTGCAGCGCCGACTCCGCCCACTCGGTGGCCGGCTTGCTCTCGCCGAGCCGGTCGGCGGCCTCGGCGGACAGGGCGAGCAGCAAGGACAT
Source organism: Streptomyces sp. sk2.1 (assembly GCF_008120935.1). Lineage (GTDB taxonomy): Bacteria > Actinomycetota > Actinomycetes > Streptomycetales > Streptomycetaceae > Streptomyces. The sequence goes on along the minus strand of NZ_RDBO01000035.1, from coordinate 17,605 downwards.
GTCGGCGGGCGACATGACGTCCACGGCCAGTTCGCGGGCCCGGCCCAGCAGATCGGCGGCCGTGTCGACCTCGCCCATGCCGAGCCTGGCGATCGCCAGCTCCGTGAGCCCTTCGACCTCCTTGTCGACGGAACCGATGCCGCGGGAGAGCGTGATGGCACGGGTGGCCGCCTCCACCGCCTCCGGGAAGCGCCTCCATTCGGCGTACAGATTGCTCAGGTTGGTCAAGGACTCGGCCTCGGCACGCTCCGCCCCGAGCTCCCGCTTGATCGAGATGGACTGCTGGAGCCGGGGAAGCGCTTCGTGGTACCGCCCCAGCGCACTGAGCAGGAGGCCCAGGACGCCGGTGTCCTTGGCCTCGCCGCGTCGGTCGGCGAGACCGACGGCCAGCTCGAACGCCTCCTCCGCCACCTCGATCCCCTCCTCGAAGCGCCCGAGCTTCCAGCAGGCCACGGAGAGATTGGACAGACTCAGCCGCAACAGGGCCGGATCGCCCAGTCGGCGGGCGGCGGTGATCGCGGTGCGGCTCAGCTCCCGGAACTCCTCCAGCCGGCCACGCAGGTCCAGAGGGAAGACGACATTGGCGGCGAGCAGCCCCACATGGCTGTCCAGTTCCCAGCGGTACGCCAGCGAGACGGCGGCCATCAGCGAGTCCTGCTCCCGCTCCAGCCATTCCCGGGCCTGGTCCGGGGTGCCGAGCGGAGGGAGCTCGGCGGCCGACCGGGGCTCGGGGCGGCTTATCCGGGCACGTCCGGGGAAGAGCATGTCGCAGGCGGCGTCCGTCGCGGCCAGCGCGAAGTCCAGGAGCCGGCGCACGGCGCGCGCGGCCTCCTCGTCACCCGCGCCCGCGTTCGCAGCGCCGGGTTCGGCATCGGTGCGCGCACTGCCGCGCGAGAGGTTCTGGGCGAAGCTGCGGACCAGGTCGTGGAAGGCGTAGCGACCGGTCTCGTGCTGCTGGAGCAGGTGCATGTCCAGGAGGTACTCGAGGACCCCCTCCGCGTCCCTCGCGCTCTTGTCGAGCAGGGCGCCGGCCGCGTACACGTCGATCTCGGTCCCAGGATGCTGGCCCAGCATCCTGAACGCCTCCCGGGTCTCGGCCGCCAGGCCCTCGTACGAGAGCCGCAACGTCACTTCGACGCTGCGCTCGCCCGAGTTGAGCTCGGCCAGCCGGTGGGCGTCGTCGCGGAGCCTGTCGACGAGGTAGCGGACGGTCCAGCGGGGGCGCTTGCGCAGCCGGGCGGCCGCGATGCGCAGGGCGAGCGGAAGGTGACCGCAGAGCTCCGCCAGTTGCGCGACGGCCTCCGGCTCGGCGCGGGCGCGGGTACGGCCGAGGACCCCCTCGACGAGGGCGACGCTGTCGCCGGGCGGCATGACGCCGAGCGAGACGGTGTGCGCGGCGTCGAGGTCCACGAGAAGGGCGCGGCTGGTGACGAGGACGAGGGTTTCGGTGGGGGAGGTGAGGAGCGGCCTCACCTGCGACTCGTCCAGGGCGTTGTCGAGCAGCAGGATCATGCGATGGGTGCTCATGGTGCGCCGCCACAGGGCGATGCGGCCCTCCGCGTCGTCCGGGATGCGGTCGCCCGGAACGCCGAGCGCCCGCAGCAGGGCCTCGGCGGCGGCGCCCGCGCTGAGCGGCTGCCCACTGGGCGTGAAGCCGCGCAGGTCGATGTGGAGCTGCGCGTCCGGGTAGCTGTCGGCGAGCTGATGGGCGGCCCGTACGGCGAGCGACGTCTTGCCGCTGCCGCCCATGCCGTCGATGGCGATGATCAGGGGCCCCGTGCCGGGGGCTTCCGCGACGAATCCGAGCAGTTCGCGGACCTCCTCCTCACGGCCGGTGAAGTCGCGCAGGTCGTAGGGGAGGGTGGAGGGTTTGCCCTCCGGGGTGAAGGGGGCGACGGTGGTCTGCGGCGGGGCGGCGAGCTCGGGGCTGTTGCGCAGGATGGCGTTGTGCAGCTCGGTGAGCGAGTCGCCGGGTCCGATGCCGAGTTCGTCGATCAGGAACTCGCGGACCTTGGCGAACTCTTCCAGGGCTTCCGCCTGGCGGCCGGATCGGAAGAGGGCGAGCATCAGCTGGCCGCGCAGGGTCTCGCGCAGCGGGTGCGCGTCGATGAACTCCCTCAACTCGCCGATCAGTTCACCGTTCTCTCCCGAATCGAGCCGCAGGTCGAAGAGTTGCTCGACGGCCGTCAGGCGCCGTTCCTCCAGGGCCGCGGAGGCGGCGGCGAGCACCGAGCCGCCGCTGCCCGACAACAGCGGCCCCCGCCATAACTCCAGCGCCTCGCGCAACGCCGTGGCGGCGAGCGCGTTCTGTCCGGCGGCAGTGGCTTCCCTGGCCTGTTTCAGCCCCTGTGTGAACCTGCTGAGGTCCACCTGGTCGGGTGCGGTGAGCGCCCGGTAACCCGGCCCCTCGGTGACGATCAGATTGCGCCCGTCGGGAATGCGCTGACGCAACTCCGCCACCGCCTTGCGTACCTGATGGGCGGCGGTGGCGGGCGCGTTCTCGTCCCAGACGGCTTCCACCAGACGGAAGACGGGAAGCACACGCTGGGGTTCCAGCAGGAGCGTGACCAGCACTTTCTCGTGCACGGGGCCACCCACCCGAACGCGTTCCGACCCGTCCCAGCATTCGAACGAGCCCAGAATCCGGAACCGCACTCTCAGTTCCCCTGTGTTCTCGCCCATGAAACGTTTCCCTCCAGCGGGCCCTGGAGCGGCCCTGCCGCCACCCCACGAATGCCGATGCTCCCAGTCCTGCCGGTCCGAATGGGTCATCACACCAGGGTGTCGAGCCGGGCGGCAAGACGGCCCTCCGATTCGTGGCCTCAAGTGAGTGTTTTTCAGCAGAATTGACTTGCCGTCAATATTTGCCATGGTCGATTGACCGGAAGCCCGATTGGCCGGAGGCTCGACTGAGCAGGAGCTCGGGTGACCGGGCGTTCGGGACGGACGATCCCAGCGGTCACCCACCACTCGGGTCGGTACCGCGAGACGATGTGGGAGCATCCGGACAACGAGCGGGTTCCCGGGCGGCATCGTCGGAGCCGGAGCGCTTCCCGCACGACAGCGGAAGCGGATCCTCTTCGCCCGGTGACGGGCCGCTGCGCGAATCAGGCAGTGGTTTTGGCCGCCATCCGGGTGACGGGCTTCTTGCGCACGGACGGCCACTCATCCACGAGGACGCTGCAGTACGGCGAAGCGCCGTCCGGCCCGGTCCGCCGGCATCTGACTGATCATCTGCCGCGTCTCCAGCAGGGAGCCGGGGCGAGGGCGCATTCGACTCGCGGTGGCACGGTGGGGGGTGCTTTCCGGTCAACCAGAGGGGCCGCCGCCGCTGCGAGAGCGGAGGCGGCCCCTTTTTCCGTATTCCTTTCCCTTTCACACCCGCACGTGGTCGAGAAGATCCGCTGTGGCCGCAGACCCGCCTCGATCCCTACGGCGCGGCCGTGACGGGAATCAACGGGAGGAACGCACTTGCGGGGTCATCAGCCGTCGTAAACTCCCCAGTCCCGCACGCTGCCGTGACCGGAGCAGCTGCCACCGAAGATCCAGTAGCCCGGACCGACCAGCGGGCCCCAGATCTCCGTACCGTCCGAGCACTGGGTCCATGCCCCGGAGCGTCCGTAGTCGACGTTGCAGTCCGCTCTCCACGACGTGCCGTAGTTGACGAAGTTGTTGCAGTAGTTCGCGTGCTGGATCGAGATCGAGGACGATCCGGTCTTGCCCTGTGTTGCCACTGCCGGACCGTCGGGCTCGACGGGCGCGGCCGCGGCGGTGGAAGCTCCGGCCAGGACGAGCAGCAATCCGGCCACCGGTACCAGAAAGCGTTTCATCTTCCCTCCACGGGAACAGGGATTCGCGCGGGAGAACCGCGTAAATCGCAGATCGATATGGCGCATGGCGTGTGCGGTGATGCTGAATCGTGCGGTCTCACCGTGGCACGGAAGACACGACGGCATTTGGGAATCGGCGCAGCATCAGTTGTGTTCCGACGCGGCCTGTGCTCGCCGTGCGGCCTCGTGGCGGAATTCCGTGGGAGTCATGCCGTGGGCCGCCCGGAACGCCTTGCTGAACTCGGCCGGCACCGGGAATCCCCACTGCGCGGCCAGTGCACCGATCGGCCGGCTGCGTTGCCGGGGGTCGGCGAGGTCGGCCCGGCAGCGGTCCAGGCGCCGTCGGCGGATTGTGGCCGCGACGGTGATCGCCTCCGCGCGGAACAGTTGGTGCAGAGTGCGGACGGAGATGTGGTGGTGCGCCGCGATGTGAGTCGGTGTGAGCCGGGGGTCGCCGAGGTTGTGGTCGATGAATGCGTGAATGCGGGCCAGGAGGGCCTGGCGGCGGGTGTCCGCGGGAAGCCCTGCCGCGGCCTCCAGCCGTGTGGCCAGGAATGTGGTGGCCAGATCGAACCCCACGCTCCCCAGGCGGAGCAGTTCTGCCTCGTCGCAATGCTGGGCCTGCTCGTGCAGCCCGGTGAGATAGGACGCGAGAAGCGCTCCCGATCCGGTACGGGCGGGGAGGAGGGTCGCGACCAGTTCGTCCGTCCGGTCGGGGGGAAGCGGTAACGCGGTCCTGGGCAGCCGGATCAGAGTGACCCGGGGGAGCTGCTCGCTGCCCATGAATTCGCAGGCCAGGGGATGGGAGGTGTCGAACAGGGCCATGTCGCCGGCCTTGAGCAGGGTGTTGTTGCGCCGTTGCTCCAACCCGATCGGACCGTCGTGGACCAGGAGGAGGAAGTAGGACTCGGGGTCCGCCCGCCGGATGTGCGCCGGGGTGCGGCGGGCCGACATGGGGGAGAAGCGGAATGCCGACACCTGGGTCTGGGCGAGCTGCAGCGAGGCTGCTTCTCCCGCGAAGGAGTCGATGTGGTCGCACTTGATCGAAACGGGAACGACCGCTTCGGCGACCATGGACGACCACCATTCGAAGCCGACGCGCGTGCTGACGCTGTTGGTCGAGACGGTTGTCGCCCATATGTCCGCCATCCTGTCATCCCCCCGAGTCTATACATGACAGATCCTCATCTTCAGATGATGTCCCACGTGGTGGGTTTTGCGAGCCCCTTGTGATGGGCGACGGCGTGGCGAGGCCAGGAAGGCCGGGAAGCGGCTGCCCTTCTGGCCGAACACGTCAGTGGTGCCGGACTCCCGACCCCGTGGAGGAGGCCGGCAACCCGCCCTCGGCCGCGAGCACGCCCGCCAACCCGACCTCGGCCGCGAGCACGCCCGCAAGGCCGGCAGCCCCCGCCCCCGCCGCTTCCGACGGCGCCGAGCAGGACCAGGGCTAACCCCGAGCCGCCTGCCGCACCGGAGCAGGGCGCCACTCCCTCACCGGACGGCGGGGCCGATGACGCGGAGGACTCCGGCGCGGCGACGGGCCGGACAGGGGCGAGTTCGGGCTGGGCTCCTGAACTCCGACGGCGGGCCCGGGTGTTCGGGGCGCCGTTCTGAACTGGCTGTGATCGGCGCCCTTCGCTAGAGCTCGTGGTCCTGGGCCAGCTCCTCCCAGTGAATGCCGCGAAGCGCAAGGTCGGCGTCCTCGCCCGACGGGACGGTCGAGACGCTCTGGAACCAGACCACGGCGAGAGCGGACCGGTGCAGTACCGGGTCGAGCTCAGGGGCGACCGCTGTCGATCGGAAGGTGCCGATACAGGCCACGGAAGGCAGCACCTCGACGGGGCCGAAGGCGCCGGCGGTCTGGTCCGGGTACTCGCGGGAGGGCGGGACCAGATGGACCGGCATGGAGGGAAACGCACGTTCAGCCCGCTGCTGGAGGCCCCTGACCTTCATGTCGTTGATGGGCTTGCACGGGTAGCCCTCCAGCATCCCTCCGTAGGTCGAAGACATCCGCAGCTCGGTGAGCTCGATCGAACGTCCGGACGAAAGGGTTATGCGGCTCAGCGACATGCCGACACCCTACGCACAAGATTCACTTCCGACGCACGGCCTGGCAGGGCACACGTCCGCGCCCCTCCGCTCCGGCAAACAGAATTCTCCGCTCCGGCGAGGGAACCCGTACCGGTCCGCCGCCGTCACCCGCGCGTCCTGACTACAGTGACGCCCGCACGGCTGCCCCCGCGGAGACGACATCCAGGTCGATCACGACCTCCTCCCCCTCCCGGCGGCCGCGCTCCGAGATCACGAGGCCGATCAGCGCCAGATCGCCGGCCTGGTCCCGCAACGCGTACTGCTCATGGGTCTCCTCGCCGAGGTCACCCGACTCGTCGCGCTCCCAGGCATCCACCGCGGCCTCGGCCACAGCCCTGGGCAGCCGCACCGTGACACGGCCGACCTGGGCGTCGACGTGCTTCCCGATCGCCGCCAGTGCCTTCGAGTCCTCCCGGTACCGGGCGTACCGCTCTTCATCCACCACAGGGTGAGGCTACTCGGACCGCCGGCCTTCGGGTCCTCCCGCACCCTCTCGCGCCGAAGCAGCGAGTGCGCCATGTGCCGGGTCCAGCCGTGTGCCGGGCCATGGGTCGGGCCCACGGCACGTAGCTCTGCGGAGCTACGTGCCGGATGGGCTCCCCAGGAGGACGCGGCGATGGTGCGTGACGCCTTCTCCGTGCTGCTCGGCGTACAGCCCGACATCGAGGCGGTGGCCACCGCCGAGGACGGCGTGCAGGCGGTGGAGAAAACCGACGAGCCGGCCCCGGACGTCGTCGTGATGGACATCCGCATGCCGCACATGGACGGCATCGAGGCCGCCCGGCGCATCGCGGCACGACCGGGCAGCCGGACGAGGATCCTGATCCTGACCACGTTCGACCTCGACGAGTACGTCGACACCACGGTCGAGCAGCTCCCCTTCGCGGAGCACGCCTTCGACGACGCGTACGGGAGCCTGACGTCGCAGACGAGCCGGCAGATCCTGTTCGACTTCCTCACCCGATGAACCCCTGCCCCTGACCGCGCCCATGGCCTGCGGGCGGCACCGAGGCACGGCCATGGGCCTTCAAGGGCCGGGACGGAAGAGGAGCGGTGGGCCGGGGGCCCTGTATTCGAGTGCCCGCGCGCACCCCGCTGCCTATGATCACCCGGTACGACTGCGGGACAGGGGCGGAAATGCGCAAGGAAACCGGGGACGGGGCAGCGGCAGCGGTGCGGCTCGCGGGAGGCGCACCGCTGCGGGACGTGCTCGATGCCGACGACCCCGACAGCTGGCTCGCACTGGACGCGGCAGTGCGTGAAGGGGTCTGGTACCGCTCGCGGTTCCGGCCGGAGTGGGAGCACGCCGGCCCGCTGCCCGCCGACCTGACCCGGCTCGACGAGCCCCGGCTCGCACTCGCCCTCTGCCACCGCGACGGGCGGATCCGGCAGGAGGCGATGAGCCGGTCGCCCTGGTATCCCGGTCTGCTGCCGTTGATCGTGATCCGCTGCGCCGATTGGGCCGCACCGGTGCGCGAGCACGCCCGGCCGCTGCTGCGCGAGGCCCTGGACGCGGACTCCGCCACCGGTCTCGCGCCGCTGATCCTGCGCGTCGGCCGCCGTGCCAGAGGCGCCTTCGGGGGCGAGGTGCTCGAAGAGGTCCTGCGCGGGGCGTCCCGCGGACAGCTCGCGGCCCTTCTCGCCTCCCCCGACCGCCACGTGCGGCGATTCGCGTACCGGATGGCCGTCGCCGGCCGGTCGCTCCGCCCCGTCGAGCTGGCCCGCGCGGCCGCCCGGGACAAGGACACCGTGGTCCAGGACCTGTGCGCCACAGCGGTACTTACGGCTCTGCGCGACGAGGAAGCGTACGAGGACGTGCTGCCGCCACTGCTGACCGCGCGCAACCCGCGTACCCGTTCGGCCGGCGTCACCGCACTGCGACAAGCGGGGCGGCCGGAGCAGGCGGAGCCGTTCCTGGGCGACCGGTCCGCGCTGGTGCGTGCCTGCGCCAGGTACGTCGTACGACAGCATGGCGGCGACCCCGGGGCCTGGTACCGGAAACGGTGCACGGCACCGGACGACCTCGTGCCGCTCCCCGGCGCGGTCATCGGACTGGCCGAGTGCGGCAACCGCGCGGATGCCGGGCTGCTGCGGCCGTTCCTCGCGCACCCGGTCCCCGGGGTACGGGCACGGGCGGTGGCGGGGCTGCGGGCATTGGACCGCGCGGACGCGGAGCAGCTGCGGCCACTCCTCGACGACCCCGCCCCCGGCGTGGTGCGCGAGACGGTCGTGGCCCTGCTGCCATCGGCGGAGCAGCTGCCCGCCGACTGGCTGCTGGAACGCACCGGCCCCGACCGGCCGCGGCACGTCCGGCTCGCCGCGTTCCGGCTGCTCGACGCGCGCGGCGGGATCGTGGCGCTGCGGGCGTCGGTCGGGCTGCTGGCGGACCCGGACGCGAAACTGCGCACCTGGGCGGGGCAGTCCGTGCAGCGCTGGCATCCGTCGGCGGACACGCGCCTCGGCGACGCGGAGGTGGGGGAACTGCTCGACCGGAGCCGGCACCTCTTCAGCGACTACGTGCTGCGACGGCGCAAGCGGGAGGCAGGGGTGAACGACTGAGCCCGCCCGGAGACGCACAGGCGCCGGCAGGCGCGCAGGCCGGTCGGTGGGGAGCAATTCTTCCCGGACGGCGAAACCGGGCTCGGGAACGCGGGAACGTGGGCCGGCCTTTAGGGTGTGCCGGTGCTGGAAAAAGCGAGTCCTGAGACATTGGCCGAGCGGGAGCGCATCGCGGCCCGGGCGCGGGACGAACTGGTGGCCGCCGGCTTGCCGGTAGTGGTGCCGGGGCTGTATCCCGGGCTGTCGCAAGGCGTCGAGGTCACCGTCGACGGCTTCGACGACGGCGCCGGCGGGGTGTGCGTGGGCTGGCGTTCCAGCCCACGGCTGGAGAACCGCGTGCTGCGTGCGGCCGAACTCAACCTCCCGGACGACCCGGCGCTCGTCCATCAGCAGGTCGTGATGGAGGCGATGCTTTCGGCGATCACCGCGATCCTGGTCTCCGCCGGGTTCACGGTGCGCGAAAACCTCAACGACTATGCGCCGTTCACCGTGGCGGTGCCGACCGGACCCAGCGGCGGCCCGTCGTGGGGGATGCGCAAGGAAGAGATGGCCCCGCCGTGCCGGTCGGCCGACGACTGCGGTCCCTCACCCGACACCAGCACGGGGCAGCGAACCAGCAGATGACGGATGCCTCCGGAAGGACACGCGGAGTCGACGCTCCGCAGGACCTCCTGGCCGAACTGTGCGCCTCGCCAGCCGCCGTCGACCGCCGGGAGCCGCTGAAGCCAGGAACCGTGACCCGGGTCCGGCTCCGAAACGCTCCGACACTTCCGAGCCCCGTCGTCGTCAAGCGCGTACCGGACCGGCAGCGCGAGGCCCGCACCGCCTCATGGCGGCTGCGCACGGAACCGGCGGCACTCCGGTTCCTCGGCGAAGACGCGGGGACGGAACCCGCTCCCCGTGTCATCGCGGCCGACCTGACTGCCGGATCCCTCGTTGAGGAGGCAGACCCGCTTCCCGCCCATCCGAGGACCCGAAACCCCCTGTGCCGCGGATTGGGACACGGGCCCGGCTGGACCACCGGAGAAGCCCGCCTCCGTTCGCGAGGGAACTCGGTGAGCGGAACCACCGGCCGCGTGCGCGGCTGAGCACCACCGGTACCGCTGATCCAAGCCGCATCGGCTCTGCGTCCCGGCACGGAAGCGCTGTTGATGGGGCGTCAACCGGGCAGGGCCGGGAATAGCCTCGAAGGGCCGAGCTGTCTCGACGGCCCGAGGGGCGACCATCGAAGCCATCGCTGCCCGGTGGGGGTTCCTGCGCCCGCCGGAATTCAGCCGGGCGTTCCGCGCGAGATGCGGTGTGCCGCCCGGAGAGCTCAGGCAGACGGCACTGGGCGGTGTGTCCGATGCGGAACGGGCCGCGCCGAGAGACAAGTAACGGCGCACGCATCGCCAACTCGCGGATGCCGCCGCACGCCATGATGTCAGGGACGGGGAGTACAGGGCTCCGCCACCGCGCGGAGCCCGGCTCGTTCCCATCCGTCGCAGCTGTCGATCCCCCATGGCGTAGGGGATGCGCTGACGCGCGGCACACGGTCGGAACACCATGGCGCGCACGAGCACCGGGGGCGCACCATGAGCATCAAACGAACGTGGACCGGGGGAGTGGCCGCAGCACCGGCCGGGCCTTCCAACGCGTTCGGAGGAGTCGTCGCTCCGGCCCCTGCAGCCGTGGCCGCGCCCGGCGCAACGGCCACCGCGCCCGGCGTGCACGACGTGGGTGTGCACCTCGCCCGGTGTGTTGTACGACGTCGGGTGTGCGCCTCGCCCCGCTGTGCGCCGCCCACGGCAACCACCGCATGGCGTACTTCGCGGCGCAGGGCCGAGGGACCTGGATCAAGTGCGTCGCGGTGGGAGACAACCCTCCTCCCACACAGTTCCTGCTGCGCGTGACCGTCCTCCCCTGAAAAGGAGTCAAGAATGCGCCGGATGAACAGGAACCGCTGTGTCCGGGTCGGCTTGATGGCCTTGAGCGCCATCGTCCTGCTGGGCTGTTCAGCGGCGGACCGGGGCACGGAGCGCCCGGGCGAGAAGTCCCCCGGAGGATCCGGACCGTCCAGCAGCGCGACGCCGGCCCCGCTGCGCAGCCACGATCCGGTGACCCGGTTCGCCACCCAGGAGGTGGTTCTGCCACCCGGAGCGGTCACCCTCGACGGTGGCACCGCGTGGGTCGCGACGGAGGACGGCATGGCCGCCGTCGACATGGCCACGATGCGGCACGTGTACACCCGGCCGAAGGGGCAGCGCCCCTCCACGGCGCCGAAGCCGGGGCCACCCGTCGTCACCGATGTCCGCGGTGCACGGCTCGCGATGGCCGTGATGCCGGTCGAGGTGCCGGGCACCGGCACCCATCGTGCGCGGTACGCCGCCGAGCTGCTCGCCGCGGACGCGAACACCGGCAAGCAGGCGTGGAGGGTCCAGGTGCCCCTGGACGATTCGACGGGTTTCTCGGAGCCCGTGGAATTGAAGATCGCTGCTGTCGACAACGGCATCGCGGTCGTCGTCGACGGCAGCGATCTCATGGCCATCGACCTCACGACCCGCAAGGTTCTCTGGAACAGGACGACAGCCGGAGTGGAGGCGGTGATCTCTGTCGACGACGGCGTCATCGCGGCCGTCGACCAGGGCGACTACCTGGAGGAGCGGGTGTACGGGCTGCGCGTGAGGGACGGCGAACAGGTGTGGACGCACAAGGCCGAGGAAGGCTTGACCATTCTCCCGGCCGGACCGCACCGCCTCCTGATCACCCTCGGCATCGACCTCGACGCGTACGACACGAAACTCGTGGACATCGGCACCGGACACGTCACGGCGACCCCTGACGTGGTCACGGTTCCGGATCTCTGCTCCCACGACGGGAGAACGACGATCGTCTGCGGCAAGTTCAAGGCGGGGCAGAACGGAGTGTTCGCGCTCGACGCGGAGTCCGGGAAGAAGCTCTGGGAACTCCCGACGAACGACCGGAGCGCCCCCCGTTTCCACTCGGCCTGGCACGGTGTCGTCTACACGTCGCTGAACTCCGAAGGCCTGATGCTGGACGCCCGCACGGGCCAGGACCGGTCCGCCCCTCTGGCACAGGCCCCCGACCTCGTCAACGGCTTCGCCGGCGTCTTCATCCGGGACGACGGGACAGGCCTCGACGGTGAGCCGCAGGCCATCGCCCACCGGACCAGCGGCTGACGAGCGCCCGCCCGCCGTACCCCGGGTCGTCGCATCCACCACCGGATACGGTACGAAGTCCGGTGTGAACGATCAGACCCAGCCCGCGACCGTGCGCGTGTTCATCGCGCTCGCCCCGCCCGACCACGCGAAAGAAGAACTGGCCCGGGAGCTGCGCCCCGCCTACGGCACGCACCCCGGGATGCGGTGGAACCGCGTGGAGGACTGGCACATCACCCTGGCATTCCTCGGGGAACTCCCGGTCGGGGCGGTTCCGCTGTTGCGCCCGCCTCTGGCCGACCTCGCGGCGGAGCACCGGCCGCTCCGCCTGGCACTGCGCGGCAGCGGGAACTTCGACGACCGGGTGCTCTGGAGCGGAATCGACGGAGACCTCGACGGGCTGCACACGCTCGCCGCCGATGTGCGTACCACCGTCGAGAACTGCGGTGTCGCCTTCGCGGACAGGCCCCTGCGGCCCCATCTGACATTGGCCCGTGCACGCCGGGGCGACCGGACCTCGGTGGGGGAGATCGCCGGAGGACTCGCCGGATTCACCGGTTGCCGATGGCACACCGAACGCCTGCACCTGGTCGGGAGCAACGCCGGCCGCAGCCGAGGACCGATCCACTATCGCGACATCGAGGCATGGCCGCTCGGCGACGAGGACTCCACCGGAGCCTGACGAACCGGCAGCGGGCCGGGAGGCGTGAGCACCCCGGCATCTCCCGCACGAGCGAGGAGGCCGAGACGGTTCACCTGCCGCTGTTGGAAAGGTCACGCCTGCCATCGCGGAAAGACCACGCCCGCCGTCGGAAAGGCCATGTCACGACGTGCCCCGTCACCCGCGCGATCCGTTCACGGGCCGCGGCACCCGGCGGGGCGGGCGGCATGGGCGGGCGATGACTCAGGGCATGCGCAGGCCACCGGCCGGCAGGCCCAGTTCCGCTTCCGCGAGCGTGCGGGCGAGGTCGGTGAGGGGCGCCGCGCGCCGGTCGGCGCTGGTGTTGATGTACGCGCTGGCCCCGTCGACGACGGCGAGGATGCGTACGGCGGCCGCCCATGGATCGTCGCAGCGGAACGCCCGCTCCTCCACGCCCCGCGCGACGATCTGCTCGATGCGGCGGCACCAGCGCAGCTCCTGGCTCACCACCTGGCCGTGGAGCGCGGGGCGGTAGCGGGACAGGTGGCGCGCGTTGAGCCAGAGCTTGCTCACGTTGTCGAACTCGGCGCCCGAGATCAGTGTGAAGAAGCGCCGGAGCGCCCCCAGGGGGTCGCCGTCCTCGGACCCGTCCGCCGCCTCGGGCAGCAGGCCGTCCAGCTCCGCCGTGGTGGCCTCGGCGAACGCCTCGGCCACCAGTTCCTCGACCACCGGGAAGTAGTGGTGGATGAGTCCGGACTGCACTCCGAGACCATCGGCGATCCGCTGGCGGGTGACGCACTCCAGGCCCTCCTCCAGCCCGACCCGCGCGGCCGCCGCCACGATCTCGCGGCGGCGCTCGGCCGCCGATTTGCGAACCTGCCGTCCTGCACCCCTTGACGTCATGGCAATGATGCTATTGGCTGTGCAGCCAAATGACAATTGGCTCTGGAGCCAATACATGGTCGCCGCCCGTACGGCTGCCGTGGCACCAGCCCCGTAGCTGGTAGGAACGGCAGGCCGACGGCCGACCCCCACCCCTGTGAGCGCCGCAGGACGCGCGCCCGTAGCAATGCCAGGAGACGAACGTGGACCACAACCGCGCCGATGCCGGCGACCTGGCTCAGTACGGCTACGAACAGGAACTCAAACGCACCCTCTCCGCGTGGGCCGTGTTCGCCCTCGGCTTCGCGACGATCTCCCCGGTGGTCGGCATCTACGCCGTCGTCCAGCTCGGGTTCGTCTTCGCCGGCCCCACCTGGATCTGGGCGGTCGTCGTCGCGTTCCTGGGACAGCTGCTGGTCGCCACGGTCTACGCCGAGCTCTCCTCGCAGTTCCCGATCACCGGCGGCGTGTACCAATGGGTCCGCCGCCTGGGCGGCCCCCGGCTGGGCTGGCTGGTGGGCTGGATCTACCTGGCCTCGGCCATCGCCTCCCTGACCACCGTGGCCTACCTCGGTTCCACCTGGCTGCACATGCTCTTCAGCGACTCGGCGCTGTCACCGCTGACCCATGTGCTGCTCGGGGTGGTCTTCATCGTCGTGGCCCTGGGCATCAACCTGCTCGGCGTCAACCCGGTCAAGCACTTCCTCAACGCGGGCATCGTCGCCGAAGGCGTCGCCTCCATCGCCATCAGCGTGTTCCTGCTGCTCTTCGCCCGCAACAACGGCTTCGGCATCCTGTTCGACACCCTGGGCGCGGAGTCCGCCTCGGGCGGGTCCGTCGTGGCCGGGTTCGTGACGTGCCTGGCCGTGGCCGGCTGGGCCTTCCTGGGGTTCGACGCCACCACGCAGGTCGCCGAGGAGACCGAGCAGCCGCGACGCAGCGTGCCCCGGGCGCTGCTGCGCTCCTACGTGTTCGTGGCGTTCACGGTGCTGCTGACCTCGGTCGCGGTGACGTTCTCGCTGCGCCGCCCCGAGGACGCCGTCTCCGGGAAGACCGCGGACCCCGTCTTCGAAGCGGTGACGCAGAGCCTGGGCGGCTGGAGCGAGAAGCCGTTCGTCCTCGTCGTCCTGGTCGCGTTCTTCGCCTGCGCCATCTCGATCCAGACCTACATCGGCCGGGCCGTCTACGCCTTCGCACGGGACCGGCAGCTGCCCTGCTCCACCCAGCTCGCGAAGGTCGGAGAGCGCCAGATCCCCTGGGTCTCGCTCACCGCCACGGCCGTCCTCGCCGGACTGGGCCTGCTGCTCGGGCTCAACGGCAACGCGGCGGCCACGCTCATCTCCTTCGGCTCCGGCGGTTTCTACTTCATCTTCCTGACGGTCGCCCTCGTCGCCCTCTTCGCACGTCTGCGCGGCCGCTGGAACCCGTCGGAGGGCGAATTCCGCCTGGGCCGGGCCGGCCTGGTGATCAACGTCCTCGCCGTGGTGTGGCTGCTGTTCGAGGCGGTCAACATCGCCTGGCCCCGCGCCGAACTCGCCCCGCCGTCGGGCAGCTGGATCCAGGTCTGGGCCGTGGTCCTGGTCTTCTCCGCACTGCTCGTCGTCGGCCTGGTCTACGTCGCCGTCGCCAAACCCCACACCCGGCTCTCCTCCACCCCGTCGTCCGAAGAGATCAAGGCTCACTGATGTCCGCGCACCTTTCCCCCGCCGTCGCCTACGACCCCGTCGCGGGACTGCACGTCCGAGAGATCTCCCACCGGCCCGCCGGGCCGGGCGAGGTCGAGATCGACGTCCGCGCCGCCGGGGTGTGCCACTCCGACCTGCACATCCTGACGGGCGACTGGCCCAGCGACCGCCCCCTCGTCCTGGGCCATGAGGCCGCCGGGGTGGTCACGGCCGTGGGCGAGGGGGTCGCCGCGGTGGAGCCGGGCGACCACGTCGTCCTCTCCTGGTTCGCGCCCTGCCGCCGCTGCCGCAAGTGCCTGGCCGGCATGGCCTGGCTGTGCACCGGCACCCGGGCCGTGGCGAACACCCTGCCCGACGGCACGACCCCCATCACCGACGCCCGGGGCGAGGAGGTCTGGCCCTACCTGGGCCTCGGCGCGTTCACGAGCCGGGTCGTCGTTCCCGAGTCGGCCGCGGTCAAGGTCCCCGACGAGCTGCCGTTCGGCATCGGAGCCCTCCTGGGCTGCTCGATCTCCACCGGCATCGGCGCGGTCATGAACACCGCCGGCGTACGACCCGGCGAATCCGCCGTCGTCGTCGGCGCCGGAGGAGTGGGCCTGTCCGTGGTGATGGGCCTGCGCCTGGTGGGGGCCGACCCCATCATTGCCGTCGACCTCTCGCCCGAGCGCCTGGCCGCCGCCGAACGCTTCGGAGCGACCCACACGCTCGACGCCGCCACGACCGACGTGGCCGCCTGGTGCCAGGAGCAGCTCGGCGGGGCCGACTACGCCTTCGAGGCCATCGGCAGCCCCAAGGTCATCGAGACCCTTCCGGGCATGCTCACCTCCGGCGGGGCGGCCGTCCTGGTCGGCATGGCCCCCGTCGACGCGACGGGTGCGTTCAACCTCTTCGACCTCGCCGACCAGGGGAAGCGCGTCCTCGGCTGCAACTACGGCTCCAGCGTCGGCGCGATCGACATCCCGAAGCTGGCCCGCCTCCACCTGGCCGGCCGACTGCCGCTGGACGAGCTGATCGGCAACGTCCGCCCGCTCGACGAGGCGGCCGCCGCCTTCGACGACCTCAAGTCCGCCGTCGGGACCCGCACCATCCTCGAACCGTAGGACACGGCACGACCAACCCCGCGCCGTGCCCGGACGCGGCACGACCGGCCCCGAGCCACACTGGGACGTGGGGCGACGCGGCCCCACCCCCCCGCACTTCCTGGAGACCTGATGTACGCCGTCACCGATCCGTCCACCGGCACGACCGCCCGGACCTACCCGACCGCCACCGACACCGAGGTGAGCGAGGCCGTCGCCGCCGCCCACGCGGCCACCGCCTGGGGGCGGAGCAGCACCGTGGCCGAGCGCGCCGCGCTGCTGCGCCGGCTCGGGGACCTGCACACCGAGCACCGCGCCGAACTGGCGGCGGGCATCGTGCGCGAGATGGGCAAGCCGCTCGACGAGGCGGAGGGCGAGGTCGACTTCTGCGTCGACATCTACCACTACTACGCCGACCACGCCGAGGAGTTCCTCGCCGACGAGGAGCTGACCGTCACCTCCGGCCCGGGCCGTGCCGTCGTCCGCCGCGGCCCGGTGGGGGTGCTGCTGGGCATCATGCCGTGGAACTTCCCCGCCTACCAGGTCGCCCGGTTCGCCGCCCCGAACCTCGCCCTGGGCAACACCATCGTCCTCAAGCACGCCCCGCAGTGCCCGGACACCGCGGCGCTGCTGGAGCGGCTGGTGGCCGAGGCCGGCTTCCCCGCCGGCGCGTACGTCAACGTGTACGCCACCAACGAGCAGATCGCCGACGTGATCGCCGACCCGCGCGTCCACGGCGTGTCCCTGACCGGCTCGGAACGCGCCGGTGCCGCCGTCGCCGAGATCGCCGGACGGCACCTGAAGAAGGTCGTCCTCGAACTCGGCGGCTCCGACCCGTTCATCGTGCTGTCCACCGACGACCTCGACTCCGTCGTGGACGCCGCCGTCGCCGCCCGCCTCGACAACACCGGCCAGGCATGCAACGCCGCCAAGCGGTTCGTCGTCACCGCCGGCCTCTACGACGCGTTCGTGGAGAAGTTCACCGCCGCGCTCCTCGCCCGCCAGTCCGGGGCTCCCCTGTCCTCGGTCGCCGCGGCCGACACCCTGGAGCGCCAGGTGGCCGCCGCCGTCGCGGAAGGCGCGACACTGCACACCGAGGGCGAACGCGACGGCGCCCACTTCCCGGCCGGGGTCCTCACCGGTCTCACCACCGAGCACGCCGCGGCCCGTCAGGAACTCTTCGGCCCGGTCGCCATGGTCTTCCGGGCGGCCGACGAACAGGACGCGCTGCGGATCGCCAACGACACCCCGTACGGCCTCGGTTCGTACGTCTTCACCACGGACCCCGTCCAGGCCGCCCGCGTCGCCGACGGCATCGAGGCCGGCATGGTGTTCGTCAACGGCGTCGGCGCCGAGGGCGCCGAACTGCCCTTCGGCGGCATCAAGCGCTCCGGCTTCGGCCGCGAGCTGGGCCGACCGGGCATCGAGGAGTTCGTCAACAAGAAGCTCATCCGCACGGTGGCGTAGCCAGTGGTGGGCCCGGGGCCCGGGGCCCGGGGGCCGTGGTCCGGACGGACCACCGTGAGGTGCCCGCCGGGGCGCGGGACCACCCGCACGCCTGAACTCGCCCCTCCCGGCTTCCGGGTCCACCGCCCTCCGGGTCCACCGCCCTCCGGGTCCACCGCCCTCCGGGTCCACCGCCCTCCGGGTCCACCGCCCTCCGGGACCACCGCCCTCCGGG
>NZ_RDBO01000034.1 GCF_008120935.1 Streptomyces sp. sk2.1 | reverse complement strand
CCCCAGAGGAGTCCCACGACCATGGCAGCCACCCGCCGCCCCATAGCCCTCGCCGCCGCCGTCGCCACGGCGGCCGCCCTCGGCGTGAGCGCGCTCGTCCTTCCCGCGACCGCGGCCACGACCGCGACGACCGCCGACGGTGCCGCSGCGGCACCGAAGCTGGAACTGAAGGACGGCACGCTGGAATGGGGCCTCAAGGAGTCCTTCCGCAAGTACCTCGCCGCACCGTTCTCCGGCGGGAAGATCACCGTCCAGGACGGCGCCACCCAGGCATCCGGCAACGGCGTGTTCACCTTCGTCGACGGCAAGGGAACGTACGACAAGGCCACGTACGCCACCGACACCGCCTTCAAGGGCGGCGTCCACTTCTACGCCCACGACGGCGAGCTCGACATCACGCTCTCCGACGTGAAGCTCGCCACGGCCGGCACCGGCGGCGCGATCACCGTGGACGTCACCACCCCGAAGGGCACCAGCGACGACGTGAAGTTCGCGGCCCTGGACCTCTCCGGGGTGAAGCCGGGCCAGGGCGCGGACGGCGCGATGGTCTTCGAGGACATCCCGGCGACGCTGACGAAGGCCGGCGCCGAGGCGTTCCAGGGCCAGTACAAGGAGGGCGAGGTGCTCGACCCGGCCACCCTCTCGGTGAAGGCGGTCGTGCCCCCGTCCCCCGACCCGAGCACGGAGCCGTCCCCCGAACCGTCCACGGAGCCGTCCACCGGCCCGTCCACGGAGCCGAGCGGCGGGCCGACCTCGTCCACCGCCCCGTCCCCCGACCCGTCCGGTTCCTCCTCCACCGAACCGGCCGCCGAGCCGGGCGAGATCCTCGACGGCACCCTGGACTGGGGCGTCAGGAAGTCGTTCCGCGCGTACGTCACGGGCCCGATCGCCCGGGGCCGGATCGAGACGACGGCCGGTGCCACCGCCTCCGCCGGCGGCTACCGCTTCCCCGACGCCACCGGCCGCTTCGACGCCGAGAAGCAGACCCTCACCGCGAAGTTCGACGGAAAGGTCCGCTTCCTGGGCCACGAGGAGGACGGCGAGTACACCCTCGACCTCTCCCTGGCCGACCTGGAGGTCCGGGTGGACGGGGCGAAGGGCACGCTCGTCGCGGACGTCACCTCCAAGGACCGCAAGACCAAGGAGGTCTCGGTGCGCACCGGCCTCGCCCTCGCCGACCTGAAGCTCCCCAAGGGCGAACTCGCCGCGAAGAAGGGCGTGCTGAAGCTCTCCGGCGTCCCGGCGACCCTCACCGCCGACGGCGCCGGGGCGTTCGCCGGGATGTACAAGAAGGGCGAGCCGCTCGACGCGCTGACCGTCGCGGTCGCCCTCGACAAGGACGCCGAACTCCCCGGCGCCGAAAGCGGCTCCGGCACCTCCGGCACCGCGGGCGGCGGCACTGCCGCCACCGGTGGCGGCAGCGTGGGCGGCGGATCGGCCGGCGGCTCTGTCGGCGGCACGGTCGGGGGCTCGGGCGCCCTCGCCGCCACCGGCTCCGACCTCCCGGCCGGTGCGCTGATCGCCGCCTCGGGTGTCGTCGTGGCGGCCGGTGCCGGGGTCGTGGTCGCCGCCCGCCGTCGCCGCACCGCCTGACCCGCCCGCCCCGAAGGAGGGTGGTCCCGCCCGGGTGACGGACCGTTCGCACGGCCGCCGCCCGGGCGGATGCTTGAATGCGCACGTGAACGACAGCGACTTCGACAGGCCCGCGGGCATCGACGTACTGCGGGTGTTCTGCGGACCCGACGGCAGGCACGGCAACGCCCTCGGGGTCGTGCGCGACGGCCGCGCGTACCCCGACGAGACGTCCCGGCAGGAGCTGGCCCGCCGGCTCGGGTTCAGCGAGACCGTGTTCGTCGACGACCCCGAGCGCGGGCACCTGGACATCTACACCCCCGGGCTCCGCCTCCCCTTCGCCGGGCATCCGCTCGTCGGCGCCGCCTGGCTGCTCGACCTGGAGATCCTGGAACTGCCGGTCGGGGACGTGTTCGCCCGCCAGGACGGGGAGTTCACCTGGATCACCGCCCGCCCCGAGTGGGCGCCGCCGCGCCTGCTGGAGCGGTACGCGTCGGTCGCCGAGGTCGAGGCGCTGACCGGACCCCCGCCGGGCGAGGGCTGGCTGTACGTGTGGGCCTGGGAGGACGAGGCGGCGGGCCGGGTCAGGGCGCGGGCGTTCCCGAGGCGCGACGACGGGATCGTCGAGGACGAGGCGACGGGGGCGGCGGCCCTGCTGCTCAGCGCGCGGCTGGGGCGCGCCCTCAACATCATCCAGGGGCGCGGCTCCCAGCTCCTCACCGCGCCCGCCCCCGACGGCACGGTGGAGATCGGGGGCCGCGTCGCACTGGCCGGCGCGGCCGAGCACGTGCCGCACGCATGACGACGCGCTGTACGTGTGGGCCTGGGAGGACGAGGCGGCGGGCCGGGTCAGGGCGCGGGCGTTCCCGAGGCGCGACGACGGGATCGTCGAGGACGAGGCGACGGGGGCGGCGGCCCTGCTGCTCAGCGCGCGGCTGGGGCGCGCCCTCAACATCATCCAGGGGCGCGGCTCCCAGCTCCTCACCGCGCCCGCCCCCGACGGCACGGTGGAGATCGGGGGCCGCGTCGCACTGGCCGGCGCGGCCGAGCACGTGCCGCACGCATGACGACGCGGCGGGCGGACGCTACGCGCTGAGCGGGAACACCTCGCCCAGCTCCCGGAACACCGCCGTGTTCAGCGCGAACGCGCGCTTGCACTCGTCGACGACGCGCTGCTTCTCCAGGTCGTCCGCGGCCAGCCCGTCCAGCAGCTCGCGGTAGTCCCGCTTGAACGAGGCGGGGTTGGGGATCTGCTCGAAGACGTAGAACCGCACGCCGTCGCCCTTGCGCGCGAAGCCCCAGGCGCGCTCCGCCCGGTCGCGGATGATCTGGCCGCCCGAGAGGTCGCCGAGGTAGCGGGTGTAGTGGTGCGCGACGTATCCCGCGGGCCAGGAACGGGCGCACTCGGCGACCCGGGCGGCGTACGCGGCGGTGGCGGGCAGCGGCTCCAGGCCCGCGTGCGGCGGTGGCGGGCAGCGGCTCCAGGCCCGCGTGCC
>NZ_RDBO01000033.1:288850-343242 GCF_008120935.1 Streptomyces sp. sk2.1 | reverse complement strand
TCTTACCTGCGGAAACGCGGCATCAAGGCGGTGATCCCGGAGAAGAAGGACCAAGCCGCCAACCGCACGAAGAAAGGCAGCCGAGGGGGCAGGCCGGTCAGCCACGACGCAGACCTCTACAAGGAGCGCAACACCATCGAGCGCCTGATAAACCGGCTGAAGGACTGGCGCGGCATCGCCACCCGCTTCGACAAGACCCCCGAGAGCTACCTCGCCGGCCTCGAACTCCGCGCCTCGATGATCTGGATCGAAGACCTGTTACGAGCAGCCGATTGATCGCGACATCACACAGACCCTAGTACTCCAGTGTGACTTCGTAGTTCCGCGTCACGTTGCGCATGCGTTGGCTACTGGGCGGTGTCCTGTCCGATCGCGCGGAGGACATCGGCGAGCCAGACCAGGTGGTGGCCCACGGCTCGGTCCGGGGCGGCGAGTAGGTCTTCAAGGTGTTGCCAGGACTCGGACAGCTGCCCGATCGTGATCGTTCTCGGTTCGTTGGGGACGTCGTAGAGTTCGTCGCCCGGAACAGACCAGAAGTAGTCGCGTTCGAGCGCCACAGCGCTGCCGGCTGACGCTTCGATGTGTTGCAGCGCCAGCTCGAAGGCGTGCCGGAGCTGATCAAGCGGGATCTGCAGAGGTTCGCTGTCCATGCGCTCATCTTGTCGATCAGGGGCCGTCGGGCCGAAGCGAGGGGTTCGGTACTGCCCTGGACCTGGCCGGGAGCGGGAACGGCCATCGCGTGATCATCGGGGGTTGTGTGGACTCCTGAAGATCGTGCGGTGGCCGTGGGCCATAGCGTAGAGCCTGCTCGCTGGCGGGCGATGTTCGACCAGGTCATGGGTCGGATCGCGGGGCGGTTCGGGCGGGTGGAGCCGCGGGCCACCGCCCGCGCGTACCTGCTCGGACTGCTCTCCGGAGTGGAGCGGAAGAACTGCTGGCGGCTGGCAGAACAGGCTGGTCACGCTCGTCCCGGGCCGATGCAGCGTCTGCTGCGAAGTGCCCGCTGGGACGCTGATGCCGTCCGTGACGAAGTCCGCGCTTACGCCGTCGACCACCTTGGCAGCGAGGGTGGGGTGCTGATCGTCGACGAGACCGGCTTCATGAAGAAAGGCCGGTCCTCGGCAGGCGTCCAGCGGCAGTACACCGGCACCGCCGGACGTATCGAGAACAGTCAGGTCGGCGTCTTCCTCGCCTACGCAACCGGTCGGGGGCGGGCGTTGATTGACCGGCGGCTTTACCTGCCCGAGCATTCCTGGTGCACCGATCCCGAGCGCCGTCAGGCGGCCGGGATTCCCGGCGAGGTGCAGTTCGCGACCAAGCCCCGCCTGGCCTGGGAGATGATTGCCGCCGCACTGGACGCCGGGGTGGAGGCACCGTGGGTGACCGGCGACGAGGCATACGGGCAGGACACGCAGCTTCGTGCCGCCCTGGAGACACGCGGGACCGGCTACGTTTTGGCCGTCGCCCGCTCTGTCCGGGGCCGGATCAACTCCGGTCGTACGCCGATTCGCGCGGACACGGTCGTCGGCCGCCTGCCCGAGGCCGCCTGGCACCGGCAGAGCGCCGGCAATGGCGCGAAGGGCCTGCGTTATTACGACTGGGCCTGGATCCATATCGGCACCGGCGAATACCGCCATCTCCTGGTCCGCCGCAACCCCGCCACGAGGGAACTCGCCTTCTACCTGTGCTGGTCAGCCACCGCAGCCCCCCTGGCCGAACTCGTTCGCGTGGCCGGCAGCCGTTGGAGCGTCGAAGAGTGCTTCCAGGCCGCCAAGGGTCAAGTCGGCCTGGACCACTATCAGGTGAGGAACTGGACCTCATGGCACCGGCACATCACGCTCGCCATGCTCGCGCTGGCCTTCCTGGCCGCCGTCGCCGCCGATGCGGCCCCCGACCGGCCGGCGGAACCTCATCACCACACCCGGGGCAGTAGCCCGATCTCGCTGACCGTCCCGGAGATCCGCCACCTCTTCACCGCCGTCCTCGACCCACCAGTCGTATCCCCGGCCCGGCTGCTGCACTGGTCGAACTGGCGCAGATGCCACCAAGCAGCAGCTAGGCGCAGCCACTACAGAGGACGTTCAGCCCACGAAACCGGTGGATAGATCACGAAACCGCACTGGAGTACTAGGAGCTGTCCGGCCGATCATGTGACTACCGCTCGTCCGGGTCGTTGATGCGGGCATGGGGCGGGGTGATCTGAACGATGCCGAGTGGGAACGGTTGTGGCCGTTCCTGCCGGTCGGCAACGGGCGTTGTGGCAGGTGGCGGGGTCACCGGCAAGTGATCGACGGGATCCTGCACCGGGTGCGGACCGGCGTCCAGTGGCCTGACCTGCCCGAACGGTTCGGTCCGTGGAAGACGGTCTATGAACGCCACCGGCTGTGGTCGGCCGACGGGACCTGGGAGCGCCTGCTCCAGCGGGTCCAGGCCGAGGCCGACGCGGCGGGTGAGATCGACTGGGACATCTCGGTCGACTCCACCGTCGACCGTGCTCACCAGCACGCGGTCGGGGCCCGCACCGATCCACCGCCGGCACCCGCCTCAAAGGGGGCCGCGGTGGGAGAACACCAGGACGAGACGCCGTGGCAGAGTCTTCACGGCCGCCTGGTGGAGGTGGTGCTGGAGGTGAGGGCCTGGGCCGTTCGCGCGGCGGGTTCACCGCCAAACTCCACCTGAGCGCGGACGGCCGCTGCCGCCCGCTGTCCTTGATCGTCACGCCGGGACAGCGGGCGGACTGCACGCAGTTCCAGCCCGTGCTGGAGAAGATCCGCGTCCCCCGTCTCGGGCCCGGCAGACCTCGCAAGAAGCCCGACAGCCTCGCCGCGGACAAGACCTACAGCAACGGGCCTATCCGCGACTGCCTGCGACAACGCGGCATCCAGCACACCATCCCCGAGAAGGCCGACAGCCAGTCCGCCCGCCTGCGCAAAGGCCCAAACGGCGGACGGCCACCCGGCTTCGACGAAGAGCGGTACAAGAAACGCAACACCGTCGAACGGGCCATCAACCGACTCAAGAACGCCCGAGCTGTCGCCACTCGCCACGACAAGCGCGGCTACGTCTACCTCGGCACCGCAACCGCAGCGGCGCCGGCCATCTGGCTCAGGACATGAACCACCGCAAGACCAGACAGTAGAGTGACCTGCCGAGATCATCACTTCGAAAGAAGAGTCATGCCCCGCAAGACGGCGGCTGCTCTACGTCTGGACGCTGCCTGCCGGTCCCGTCTTCAGGACTACCGGCGCCGGTCCTCGCAGTTCTCACCCCACACGCGTCGCCAGGCGGCCCGGTTCGAGGCCGAACGGGGTCTTCCCGCCCTGGCGCTCGAACAGGCCGTCCGTTGCTGGCGGGGTTTCGTGCGCCGTCCAGGATGGCCGCTCTACCTGCCCAGACCGCACCTGCCTGGCTACGACATCTGGGACGACCGCCTCCTGATAGAGCGAGCCATCGGCGCTCTCGACAGACGAGCAGCCCGGGAAGTCGCGTCGGCCGTCAAAGAAGCCGACGCCGACTTCCTGGCACGCACTCTGCCCGACCCTCACACTCCAGACGCCTGGCCGTGGTGGCGTCGCAGATGCCACGACCTGGGCGACATCATGCACGTTCCATCACAGGCGCATGATCGGCCGAACAGCTCCTAGCGACGAGGAGGTGAACAAGAGCGAGGTCAAGCTTTTGGTGGACACGATCAAGAAGGCCTCCGACGACAGCGTCACGCCTGCGCTGGGCGGGTACACGGCGGAAAAGGCCGAGGCACCCCCGTAGGGTCCGGCCGAAAGCGCGGGCGTCCCGGCAGCAGCAGTGTTCTTGTCCATCGCCTTCGGATCACTGGTGGCCATGGCCTGCCGATCGTGACCGCCCTCCTGGCAATCGGCTCCGGTCGGCATGCAACCGCTGCGCATCCGTGGCGCAAGGGCCTTGGAAACGTGGCGGAATGGTGACATCGAGGCTCCAGGATTGAGCCCGTGAACACGACGAACCGGTTCCGGACCGTGCGCCTGGGCTTCCTGTGGCGTTTCTCGGGCGTAGGGCCCGGCTGCCTGCTGGGTCTTCTGGTGGCTGTCGTCCTCGGCACGAGCGGCGCGGTGGACCGGCTGGGCGCCGTCCCCAGCCTGCTGATCGTTGTCGCAATGGTCCCCGTCGTGGCCCTGCCCGCCCCCATCAGCTTCTGGGTGCGGGCCGACAGCGAGGGACTCACCCTCTCCAGAGCACTGCTGCGCCGTCGCTACCGCTGGCACGACATCACCGGCCTGGACATGATTTTCGACGAGGACCCTGATTCGGGCGCAGCTCGCCTCACGATGCGTCTGCGCCTGTCCACGACCCCCGTTACCGGCCTCGGACCCCTCGTCGGCGTCCTCGGCCTCGGCCCGGGCCATCAATTGCAGGGCACCGGACCACGTCGACTCGCAGACCTGTTCACCCTCCTCGCCGCCCATGGTGTCCCCCTCGCGGACTCGGACTTCGCCGACCGCCTCCTCGCCGCCCACGGCCTCCCCCCGCTCGGTCCCGGTCCGAACCCGGCCGGCTGATCCGCTCTCCGCCTCTTCCAGGGGCTGTTCGCCATGACCGAACCGAACGACCGGGCCGGTCCGCGGGCCCGGAGGCGGCGGCGGTACTTGTCGTAGTCGTAGCCGCGGTCGGCGGACAGCCGGCCCGGCCTGTCGGCGGCCACCGGGGCAACTACGACATGCGGGAGATCGTCAACACCCTGCTGTACCGGTCCGGACGGGACGCGAACGAGAAAGTGTCCGGCCACAAGCGCGGACTGGCCGTCGACGTGCTGGGCCTGTTGATCGCGGTGGTGGTACTGGCCGCCTCCGTACACGACAACGCCGCCGGTATCGCGCTGCCGGACGGGCTCGGCAGGGTGACGGAGGATATCCGGATCATGTGCAAGACGCTGCTCGAGCTGCCCGATCCGCGGCCGCCCGCGCCACCGACCACGAAGCTGCCGGACCATCCGGCCCACCACCAGATCGTGGCAGTGTCCGCCGCAGCCGATGCCCCGCTGCGGGCTCGAGCGGTGTGCGAGACGATGGACGTGGAGATCGCGCCCAACAACATCAACGACGTCCGCCTGAAGCTCAAGCGGCTGGTCGAACGCGGAATCCTGGTCGAGGCCGAGCAGGGCTTGTTCACCCAGCCGCGGCCATGGCCGACCAGCGACCCCGCGGCCAGGCCGCTCGCCCCCAGCGAAAGGGCGACACGGGCACCGACTTCACATAGAGCCCTCCGAGTTGCCGATCAGTCGATGCGGTCGCTCAGGCCCAGAACCTTCGGGTTGTCGCTGGGGAAGTTCCTGGGCATGCCCGGCACGTCGATGGTGCGCCCGTACACGCCGGCCAGGAACTCGACGGCACCGACTGGGAACTCGATCCAGTCGGCGTTGTCCGTGCGGACGACCACCGGCCATGCGTCCGGATCCGCAGGGCTCGTCCTCCAGTAGAAAGTGTCCCCCGAATTGGACGACGCCCAGGAGATCAGGCCTCCCGGCTGCGGGTAGGGAACGTAACCCTCGGTGTCGCCCATCTCGTACAGATCCTGAAGGATCTCGTCGTCCCTGGACGCGGACGCCCATGGCGCCTCGGCGCCGGGCGCGGGAAGGGACACCATGAGGAAATCGTCGATGACAAATACCGGGTACGCCTCCGCCAGAGAGCGGAAGTCCGAGGGCAGCGCCGTCCCGAGGTCCGCCTCGAGGGCGGTCCAGTCCACGCTGTGTCCGCCCGGCACACGCCACCGTGTCATCGAAGGCAGCACGGCCTCCAGCTCTTCGACCCTCACCATGTCGTCTGCCAATCCGGGGAGTTCTCGACCACGACGGTCTCGAACCATACTCTGGCCTCGATGCGGGTGAACGCGGCCACATAATTGCCCAAAGATTCACGAACCGCCCCCTGAGGGGCAGGGGCGTCTGCCGAGCCCTGGGTCACGAGCTGCTGCCGAAGAACGTCGAAGGCACCCGCACCAAACTGAAACGCCTGGCCAAGCTCGACATTCTCACCGAAGTCGACACCGGCAACTTCGCGAGAAAGTCATGGCCGGACACCTACGGCCGGCAATCTCCGGCCACAATCTGGTGTGCGTACTGGTCGTCCGGGCCGATGTCCTGAATTACCTTCTGGGCTTCTTGCACCCGACCCGTCTCGCACATCAGCCGAACAAGGACGTACAGGGCGCCACGGTCACCGTCTTCGGCGCGGTCACGCAGCGCCGCCTCCATGCCCCGCTCTCGAAGCGATCTGTTGAGTCGTCGACGTGCGTGGCTGTCCGTGAGGGCGCGCTCCGTAAGCTCTGGAATCCGTTCCGCCCGGGCCAGCAGATCCATGTGCCACAGATGGTTGTCGTGCATGTCTGGATCGCCGGAGAAGCATTCGGCGTGGGCGCTTACCAGCGCGATCGCCACGTCCCATTCTTGAAGCCGTTCCGCCGCCCGAGCTCGCTCCAACCAGTCCATAGGACGAGTATCGCCTGTCGCCCCGCAGGACAGCGCAGCCGAAGTAACCGCTGATGAGCGCCCTTCAGGACAAGTTACGGTCAAACGCTCTCAAACCGGCCTCTCAGAGGGGTCCGGGCGACTGGTCACCTTGCGTGGTCGTCAGCGGCGCACGCCCCCGGGCCCCGCCACTCTCCTTGAGGGGTGGCCGGCGTGTGCGACCAGGTCCGGCCCCGTCGTCCCTGGTCAGCGTCTGACGATCCGGTCGAGAGTGGTGGCAACGCCGGACTTGATCGCGTCGCGGTGGTGGAGGGGTTCCGCGGGCAGTTCGCTGGTAGGGCGCACGCCCCGGTCGGCGAGGATGTAGAGCAGGCGCAGGGTGCGCAGGCAGTTGCTGATGTGGGCGGGCACCGGGGTGCTGATGCGGTCGGCTCCAAAGCGGTCGGCGATTGGATCGAGCCAGCCGACGGCGTCGCGTTCACTCAGGTCGGTGCGGGTGAGGACGCGCGCGATCGCCCGGGCCAGGCGGTCGTCCTCCAACTGGTCGTAGACGTGGGTGGTGTGCGCCGTCAGCCTCGCAGCGGCAAGGTTCAGCATGCGCACCGGCGCCACCTCGATGTGGCAGCCGAAGCCGGCGAGCAGGTCCGCGCCGTGCGCCACCGCGTGAAGCCAGCCGAGGGTCTCGTCGTGACCACGCAGATCCCGCTCGGCCGGGTACCAGCGCTCGAACGCGTCGACCCAGCCGGCTTTGAAGCCCCCCGCGGCCACCAGCATGTCGAGCACGAGGGGCGCGAAGGTGCGGGCCTCGACCCGCGGGTCGGTGAGACGGGCGGCCATCTGGTCTCCCAGTTCCAGCCGCCGTGACGTCTCGATCGTGCCGCGGGCGATCCAGGTTGCGAGGACGGTGTGGGGCGCGCCGTCCCGGACCAGTGGATCGGGATCTGCCAGCGCACGAGACAATTCCTGGACGAGGTCGTCCATGGGGCGGTCGTGGGGCACGGCGCAGTCGGCGGCCTCGACACTCTTCCAGTCGGTCATGACGGGCAGAATAGGTGCTTGCTGTCGTCGTACGCCTGCGAATTGTGTCCGGGAATCCGCTTCAACCTGGCAACTTCCATGCTGGTCCACGCAGTTCCGGCGCCTGCATCACTCTGCCCGCCGGGCCGGACAGTTCGCCATGCTCCGCGACGGAACCTTCTACGAACCCCAGCCGGCCGCGTCGGGCTGAACCTCGGCATCCTCGCCACACACAGGGCAGTCACGCTCGTCGATCGAGTCGATCACGACCGGATGACCACAGAAGTCGCACGGACGCATGCCCTCACCAGTCGGCCCCCGAACAGACACGTCATCACTCACGACAGCCACCCTGCCAGACCCACCCGAAACCGCCCCGACCGCCACCACGGCACCTTCCAGAACCCCGCACCCCCAAAAAAACAGCCACCGTGTGACCGACCCCGGTCTTACGTGACCGCGCGTCCCGACTTGGCCGCTGAGCGTTGTGCCGGGCGGCTGAGCGCATCGGGTCGAACGGCCTCACAGGCAGTCGCAGCCTGTGGCGTAGAGCAGCAGGAAGAGGGCCGTCATGGCGGTCACGATGAAGCCGGCAGCGGTCAGGGCGGCGAGGCCCCGACGGCGCCCCTTCGTGGGAGCGCGGAAGGTCTGCCGGGCGCCGTGGGCGAGGAAGAGGCCGAGCAGCCCGGCCCCCGCGATGGTGAAGCGTGGGCTGAAGGACCAGCTCAGGTAGGCGATCAGAGCCAGGCCGCCGAACAGTGCGCAGGCGAGCAGGCCGAGGATCACCTCGGCCACGGCTTCTCCCACCAGCTCGATCAGGAAGTCGCCGACGCCTTTCGCTGCCCTGCGGCCCCCCACGGCGCTCCTCCACCCTCGCTTCGACGGCCCGAACGGAGCCCGATATGGAGGACCCCGACCGAGCCGGAATGGTTGCCGAGGTGCTCCGGAGCCGCCGACTACGGCGCACGGTCACACCTTGACGAAGGACATGGAGGCCCCCACCGGTCGGCCGCTGTCAACCTCATGGCCCGCCACCCCATCCACGAGACCGTCCTCAACCGGCTCGGCAGCCGGACCGAATGAAACGGGCATCGGGAAACCAAACGCTCCTCACTCAGCCCTGCTCGATGCGGCCGACCTGGCGGCCCGCTCGATCTTCGCGCGGTGGGCCGCGCGGGCTTCCTCGTCGATCCGCCCCTCGTGTTCGGCGCGCACCCCGGTCCGGCCGTCGAGGCCCTCGCGCAGGATGTCGGCGTGCCCGGTGTGCCGGTTGGTCTCGCTCAGGACGTGGGTCATGACGGCGAACAGGTTGGTGTTGGGTCCGGGCTCCGGCCACCACGGCACGTGGCCGGGTGCGTCGAGGGGGAGCTCGTCGATCGTCGCGTCCGAGTGTTCCCACGTGCGCCGGTAGAACGCGATGATCCGGTCGCGGGTCTCGTCCTCGGCCGCCCACTGGTCACTGCCGTCGGAGTCCTGCCACCGGCACAGCGGTTCCGGGGAAGGGCGGTCGAAGACCTCGCCGAAGTACCTGGCCTCCACGGTGGCCACGTGTTTGACCAGGCCGAGGAGGCTGGTCCCGGTCGCCGTCAGGGGCCGACGGGCGTCGTACTCGGACAGGCCGTCGAGTTTCCAGAGCAGCGCCTCGCGGTCCCGCCGCAGTCTCCCGTGCAGGTTGCCCTTCGCGAATTCATCGATCATGCGGCATGAACCTTCCATGGTCTGTTGGTGGTCTCAAGATCCCGCAGGTGGTCCGCAACGACCGGCAGAGCCGGGGCTCAGGACTCCTTGCACGATGAGCCAACGGAAATGACTGTCTGTCAGAGAGATGTGGGGCGGGGTGCGTGACGGTTCGCGGCCGACCCGACCTGCGACGGTTGCTGCGCAGGAGAACTGCGCGCATGCTGTTCGATGCCGTTCCCCGATCCCGTTGAGTGGTTCGGGACGGGGACCGGGGACGAGGGCGAGTGCCAGGTGAGAATCCAGCCGGCGGCAAGCGCCGCCGCGCCGCCTGCCAGGGCGATTGCGCCGCCCGTTCCGATGGCTGCGGCCACCGAGCCGAAGCAGGCCGGCCCGACGCCCTGAAGCGTCATGCTGCCGGAGCCGAGCATACCGAAGGCCTGGCCCTGGCCATCCTGCGGCAGGGCGTCCAGGAACGGCCGTTGCAGGCCGAGACCGTAGGCGAATCCGAAGCCGCAGAGCAGCAGCAGACAGGACGAGACGCCCACTCCGGGCTCGGCGGCAAAGCCGACCAGCGGCAGTCCCATCAGCGCAATCAACGGGACCACCAGTCGCTCCCGGGTGGGCGGTCGCAGCAGTCGCCCCACCAGCAGGTCACCGACAAGCATGCCGACCGGCAGACAGCCCATCAGCACCGCGTACCGGCCGGGCGCGAAGTGGTGTCCTCCCGCGTATGCGACGATCAGGCCTTCCGCACCCGCTACGAACGCGGGCGGTAGCCACTGGGCCAGCATCAGTCGTCGCACCGTGTGTCCGCGCAGCAGCAGGCCGGCACCGTGCAGGCTTGCCCGGACGGTCCCGCCATCGCCCCGAGGGCCGCCGGGTGTGCCGCCGGACTCTCCCGGCTGCAGCCGGGGCAGCCGGATGCGGACAGCGAGCGCACAGCCGAGGTAGAGGGCGGCGCTCACCGCGAGCGCCCGGTGCGGGCCGAGTACCGCGACGACCGCACCTCCCAGCGCCAGACCGAACAGTTGCGCGCCGGAGGCAGCGATGTTGTTCAGTGAACGGCCCAGTACGTAGGCGTCGCCCTCCAGCCACTGCGCGACCAGCCGACTCGACGCGCCGCTGAACACCGGTGTGGCGAGGGCGACCAGCGCCACGACGCCGAGGCTCGCCGCTATCGGCATCCGTACCAGGGCGAGCAGCAGGGCGGCTGCGCACTCCAGGGCGTAGCCGCCGGCGATGAGCGCGCGGGGCGGCATTCGGTCGGCCAGTGAGCCCAGCAGCAGCGAGCCGAACAACTGCGGGAGAAAGCCGATGCCGAAGGCCAGTGCGCTCAACAGCGCGGAGCCGGTGGCCGCGAAGACCAGAACCGAGAACGTGGTGATCCGCAGCGAGTCCGCAGTGATCGCGACGGTGCGGGTCGAGAAGAGCAGCCGGAATCGCGGCTCGGCCAGCACCTCCCGGTAGGTGGCACGGTGGTCGCCCTGCGCGGGTTCGGCGGTTGGGGTCATGACGCCCAGCCTCGCCATGCGCTCATGCCACTCACCAATGATTCGTCGCTGGACGAATCGGAGCAGACGTCCCCCAGTAGCATGGCGGGGTGCTCCGCTTCGAAGTCTCCGTCGATGACCTGCTGCGCAGCCGCTTCGCACTGTCACCCGCGTTGGACCTCTGCTTGCTGCTGCGCTCGCTCGCCGGCCAGGGCCGGCCGCTGCCGCGGGCCTGGGCCACCCGGCTCCTGCCGGCCTTTGAACGGCTTCGCCGCGAGACCGAACTGAACGCCGTCCTCGCCCTGCAGACCTCGCGAGGCGGACCGAACTTCGTCGCCCCGCCCCCGCGCGGGCTCAACCAGACCTGGGCAGACGACCTGGCCACGATCCGGGCCACACCGCTGGAAGCGGCCCGCCACGAATTCGCCGCCACCGCGACCGGTCCGTCCGCCCGTGATCCCCGCGTACGCGCGGTGCTGGACTCGACGGACGCCACCTCCAGGATCGCCGAGGCGATGGACCGGGCGTGGCACGAGCTGCTCGCCGCGGACTGGCCGCAACTGCGCGCGATCTGTGAGCGCGATGTCGTGCACCGGGTGGGTGTGATCGGCGAACACGGATGGGCCACGACCATCGAGAGCCTGCACCCGAGCATCGCCTGGCGTGCCGGCGGTATCGAGATCGGCTTCTTCCCCCGCGTCGGAACGGTCCGCCTCGCCGGCGACGGGCTGCTGCTGATCCCTTCGGTCTTCGTCGGTCATATCGCCGCCCACTTGGAAGACCCCTGGCCCAGGACCTTGGTCTATCCTGCCCGCGGCACCGCCGCCCTGTGGGGCGAACAGGAGACCGTCCCCCGGCCGGACGCGCTGACCGCTCTGGTCGGCCGGGCCCGAGCCCGGCTGCTGGTGGCGCTGGACGCCCCTGCCAGTACCAGTCACCTCGCCCGAAGCCTCGCCATGGCACCCGGTGCGGTAGGAGACCACCTCGCCATCCTGCGAGGCGCGGGGCTACTCGTCCGCGCCCGGTCCGGACGGTCGGTGCTCTACCGGCGCACCCCGCTCGGCGAAGCACTGGTCGCCGGTTCGGGCTGAGGGAACTGCTCGGCATCCGGCCCATCGCCGGGTCGTGCCGGGTGGAGAGGGGCGCCCCGAGCGGCACCCCGCCACCTGCCACCGCACCCACGGCGTACGCTGCTTCCAGGCGGCTGCTCCTCGGCCGACGACGACGCCCTGTGGGGTGTCGGTCGCCGCGAGAAGGGTGCCGCGAACACCCTGGTCGCGCCCGAACCGATCCGGGCCTCCCGCCCGGTCGGCGCCCCGATCCACCTCATCCTGGACAACCTGTCCGCCCACAGAGGCGAGAAGATCCGCCACCGGGCGACGAAGAACCGGGGCGAACTGTGCTTCGCTCCGGCCTTCGAAGCCTCCGGAACGTACGTGTGCCTCGCTCGCCCCGACGATCGCGGTCGGTTGCAGGGGGCACGTGTGGGGCGGGCACGCGGGTGTTCAGCGGTGTGCCCGGCCTCGTACGTAGGCGACGACCAAGGCAATCGCGGTGATCGCGCACGCCATCATGGCGAAGGTCAGGATCATGATGCCTGTTTCACCGATACCGGGTTCCGTGGTGACCTCCGTCAGTCCGCCGGCCAGGTGGTGGGTGTGGCGTTCCCCGGTCGCGTGGGTCGCCATGTGGACGATCATGGCGACGATCGCTGTTGTGCAGGCCGCCGCGCCCGCCAGGAGCCAGGCGCCGGCCCTGGCGTACCGGGGGATCCGGGGTTTCAGTGCGATGTGCGGGCATCGCAGGAGCAGGACACGGCCCAGGTCGCCGGCGTGCCGCGCGAGGCCGTCGGTGCGGAGGCGGGTGCCGTCGTCGAGGGTGATCTCGATGCGGTAGCCGTTGCCGAGGCGGGTGGCCAGGGCGTTCACGGCGTCGCCCTCGATGTGGAGGGAGGTGACGCGGTGCCAGGGCCAGCCGGTGGAGCCCCGGCGGGATCCGTGGACCAGGCCCTCCTCGGACGTCGCCGATCGGGCGGCGGACGGAGACGGCGCGGATCACGGGGCTGCTGTCCGGTGCCCGTCTGGTGACGCTCACCGGGGTCGGGGGTGTGGGCAAGACGCGGCTGGCGCTGCGGGTGGCCTCGGACGTGACGGGATCGTTCCCCGACGGGGTGCACGTCGCCGAGCTGGCCGATCTGCGGGATCCCGAGCTGCTCGCGACGGGTGTCCTGGGTGCCCTCGACGTGGCCCGTCCGGGGCACCCGGGTGCCGATGCGACGGCCGCGCTGGTGGCCCGGCTGGGCGAGCGGCGTGTCCTGCTCGTCCTGGACAACTGCGAGCATCTGGTCGACGCGTGCGCCCGGCTCACCGACACACTGCTGCGTGGCGCCCCCGGGTTGCGCGTGCTGGCGACGAGCCGGCAGCCGCTCGGGATCGCGGGCGAGCAGGTCTTTCCGGTGGAGCCGCTGCCCGTCCCGGAGGCGGGTGACGTCGCGGGCGCGGGGCGCCGGCTGCGTGCTCTGAGCGGCAATCCGGCAGTCGCGCTGTTCGTCGAGCGGGCCGCCGCCGTGCTGCCCGGTTTCGCGGTGACGGAGTCCGACACCGCCGTCGCCGTCGCCGAGCTGGTGCGCCGTCTGGACGGGCTGCCCTTCGCGATCGAGCTGGCCGCTGCGCGCGTCCGGAGTCTGACACCGCGGGAGATCCTGGAGCGGCTCACGGACCGGTTCGCGCTGCTGACCGGGGGCAGCCGCGTCGCCGCCGAGCGGCAGCGCACCCTGCGCGCGCTGATCGACTGGAGCCATGAACTCTGCACGGAGCGCGAGCGGCTGCTGTGGGCGCGGGCCTCCGTGTTCCGGAGCGGTTTCGATCTCGACGGGCTGGAGCGGGTCTGCGCGGACGCCGAACTGCCGGCGGCTGCGCTGCTCGACGCGCTGGTGGCCAGGTCGATCGTCAACTGCCGCCAGGAGAACGGGCATTCGCTCTACCACATGCTGGAGACGATACGGGAGTACGGGCACGAGCGGCTGGTCGCGTCGGGCTCGCTCGACGTGCTCCGCGCCCGCCACCGGGACCACTACGCGGAGCCGACCGCACGGGCCGGGCAGGAGTGGTTCGGGGCCCGGCAGGTCGACTGGTTCACACGGCTGCGGCTGGACCATCCGAACCTGCGCGCGGCCCTGGAGTTCTGTCTGGAGCGGCCCGGGCAGGCGCGGGCCGGTCTGGCTCTGGCCGTGTCGCCCCGGCACTACTGGCTCACGGCGGGGTTGCTGTCCGAGGGACGCCGCTGGCTGTCGCTGCTGCTCGCCGCCGACCGGGCGCACGGCGGCCCGGACACGGACGCGCGGGTCCGGGCGCTGGTCACCGACACGTATCTGGGCATTCTGCAGGGCGCCCCGGACGCCGAGGTGCGAAGTGCGCTCGCCGCGTGCGAGGAGGCGGCGCGGCTCGGCGGTCATCGGCGGGAGTCGGCGTGGGTGTGGCATCACCACGGGATCCTCGCCGTCTGGCGCGAGGACTTCGCGGGTGCCGTCGGGCTGTTCGCGCGGGCGTGCGCCGAGTTCCGGGTGCGGGGGTGTCTCGACGCGGCGCTCGAATGCCGGGGCAAGTTCGCCATCGCGCACGCCTACGGGGGCGACGTCGGGAAGGCCGCAGAGGCGTGCGGCGACGCCGAGGTGCCGAGGTCGACGTGGCCGATGCGGGTACCGTCGTCGCCGATCAGAATGTCGGGCGCGCAGGCGTCCCCGTGGCCGTCGACGCGTCGGCCGGCGGGCAGTAGGTCAGCGAGTGCGTCGGGGCGCTCGCGACGGTGCCGAGGTGTTGAGGACGCGGTCGGCCGCAGCGCGCCGACGTGTCCGCAGCCGGACACATGACAGGGCCCTGCTACTGGAGGTCGGTACTGCCGTCATCGCGCAGTCTCCGCCAGAGTCGGGTGCGGTGCAGCGCGTAGAGGGCGACGAAGAGGAACACCACCTGCAGTCCCACGGCGAGCAGCCAGAAGATGCTCCTGCTCTCCAACTCGTCGGTCAGATAGGTGAAGTTCATGCCGAAGAAGCCGGTCAGGAAGGTCAGGGGAAGGAAGATCGTCGACACGATCGCCAGCCGGTTGATCACGTTGTTCTGCTCGCCGGACACCAGGGAGGAGTAACTGGCGAAGGCACGGCGGGCGGCGTTCTGGAGAGACTCGATGTCCGTGAGCACCAGCCGCGCCGTGTGCTGGTAGTCACGGGCGAGCTTCTGGCGCTCCTCGGGGAAGCCGGGGTTCATCATCCGGCGTGTGAAGATCTCGTCCGTCACCTGGAGGTAGGGCAGGAGCGCGTGGTGCAGGAGCGCTCCGCGCCGTCGCAGCCGTGCCAGACGGTAGACCTGCTGGGGGACCCGGTGCCGGAACATCTCGTCCTCCAGGTCCTCCACCTCCAGCAGTGCCTCCACCGCGGATCGACGGAAGGTGTCCAGGGCCTCCTCCAGCAGCAGGAACAACATGGCCACGCTGTCGGGGGGCCTTTCGTGCGGCAGCCTGGCGGTGAGGCTCCTGATCGGCCCCGCCGGTCCCCGGTGCGCCGTGATCAGGTATTGCTCGGTCACGAAGGCATGGACATGGGTGATTTGGGCCCCTTGGAGCATGGGTACGACGAACGCGGCGCTGTCCCCGAGGAACTCGGCCCGCGCCGATTCGCCTTCCTTGCCGAGCCACGCCACGCCCTTGGCCTCCAGCCCGAGAAGGTGGGCGAGCGGTTTCTCGGGTTCGGCGGGCTGTTCCGCTCCGGACGGACTCCCGCCGGGTGGTGGGCCCTCCTCGGGCAGTTCGACGTCCACGAGCAGGAAACGGGACGCCGCCAGACGCCTGCGTGCCTCCGACACGTGGGTGCGAGTGACCGTTCCTTCCGGCATCGACACCACCGATACGATCATCATCCCTCGCCATGGGTCGCTGAGGCCGTCCGCGGCCACCATGTACGCCTCGATGCCCGAGGCCGTGCCGGGGTCCATCTTCACGGCGGAAGCGCCGCGAACCGGACATACGCGCCGACCTCGGGGATTTTGGGGCGCCGCAGCCGCCGTACCGACTCCTCCTGGGACTGCCGGTGGATCCGGTCCGGGCCCATGCGTCCCGCCTCCTCCGCCGGCATCCAGCCGCTCTTCCGCTCCTCCGACGGAACCCGAGCGGGGTGGTCCGGCCGACGCGCCCCGGCACACTGTTCGAGTGACCTTTCGATTGATGCCCGGCACCGGGCTCGTCCTCCCGGCGAACGCAGGCGTCCTGCGATTCGGCATGACCGAGCATGCGGCACAGTGGACGGCGTCGACCCTGGCGGACATCCGCGTCGGCGGGTGGATGTGTGGAACGCACTGGACCTTCTTCTTCGTTCACTGCGGCGTCCTGGTCACGGCCTATGCCTGCACGGCTTGCACCGAGCGGACCATGGGGCACTTGATCGTCGAACGAACCGAGCGCGTCCCGGACCGGGCCGCCGACGTTCCGGTCGCCTTCGGCGACTTCGACCTCTTCGGCTACCCCATCCATGAACTGACCGAGGTTCTCGACCCGTCGGACCGCGAACTCCTGCTGTCCGCGGACGTCAACCCCCGGAGCACGCACTACCTGTCCGCCGTACGCCTCGAAGCCTGCGAGAGCGACCGCCGCTAGGTGTGTTGTCCGGGGAGGCTGGTGACGCGTCAGCAATGGGCCGTCGAGCAGCAACCCGGCTCCGTCGTCCAGGTGTTCAGTTCCCGGGACCGGGTGGGCACCTGCCTCGGTCTCGGGGACGTCGAACGTGGCCCGGTCCTCGTCGACCGTGCGGCCGTGGCCGGACGGCCGGTCCCGCTCGGCGCGGCCGGCCTGAACCTCGCGGTGGGCGTCCTGAACCTGCGCGGGATGGAGTCGGCCGGACGGCTCCAGGACAAGGCCGGGGGCAAACGCGAGGCGCGGTGGCACTTGGATACGGGCTCCTACTGCTTCTCCACCACCCGCGCCCGCGCCGAGCAGCAGGCCGTCGGCCGAGCGCTGAGCAGCGAGGAACCGCCCGCCCCTCAGTTCTCCATGAATCGTCGGCGCCAATATCCGCAAGCACTGAACGAAGTTGCCGGCACGAGGTGAGAGCTGAGGGATACGGCCCTGCGGTCGAACTCGGCGTCCAGCCTGGCAACGAGCCTGCCGAGGTCGGCCCGAGCACCACGGGGAAGCCACAACAGCACGTCCTCCAGACGGTCTCGCGCCACCAGAGGATCACAGCAGTCGCAGCCCATCACCGGATCTGGCAGAACGCGCCCCGGCTGCCCCAGATACCACCGGCACTCCGCCAGGGCAGCGAACACAGCCCCCGGCCACAGACGCTCTTCTTCCAACTTCCGGATCGCTGCACGAGTCGCCGCGGAAACACTGCGGATCCGGCGAACCGGAACACCTCGTCCGGGCCGCCAACGCTCCGCACGCAACTCCTTCGGACGCCTACGCAGCATCGGCCTTTCGGATCAACATGCCGCCATCCTGCCACGGTCCGCACTGTCCCCGTACCCGGCCGACGCGGGCCCGTGCGCCGGAGCGGCTCGGGGAACCGAGGGCTGCGCGGCCTTCCTGCGGTGGGCGCGTCAGCGGGAGGGTTCGATTCCCCAGGCGACGGCTCGGGCGGCGGCAGCCGCGCGGTTGGGGAGAGTGAGCTTTGCGAGGATGTGCTCGATATGGGTCCCCACGGTGCGCGGTGTGATGTGCAGCCGCTCGGCGATCTCCCGGTTGGTGCGGCCCGCGGTCACTTCGGCCAGCACCTGGAGTTCCCGTGGCGAGAGTCCTCCGGGCCGCCGTGCGGGCGGGTGCGGTGTGTCCGCCTCGGGGCCGGGCGTAGCGGCTTCCTCGGGCGGCGGGCCCGTACGGGGATCGACGGCCGCGGCGAGCGCCTCGGTGAGCAGGGTGATCGCGGCGCGTGCCGGATCGGGATCGTGCCGCGGCCGGCGGGCGCTGACGTTCAGCATGCCGACGTACCGGCCGTCGGCGGCGAACAGGCACTGGGCCACCCCGTCCTTGATGCCGAGGGGGGACAGCACCTCCTGGAAGCCCGGCGACGACGCCAGGATGTGCCGGGGGACGTCCCTGAGCCAGAGGCCGCCCCGGGCCGGGCCGCGGAGCACACGGAACACCGGGTCGTGGTGGAGGCGGGCCTCGATGTACGACGTGGCGTCCTGCGGATAGCTCCCGGCCAGGGTGGTGTGGCGCCGCCGCTGCGGATCCCACCGGGAGAGGGAGGCGTGGTCGTACTCCACCACCTGCGACAGCGCCGTCAGGACCGTGCCGATGCCGCTCCCGCCGCTCCTGGCGGCCTCACGGACCCGCACCGCCGCGTCCAGGATGTCCGCTGTGCTCCGCCGTGCTGCCATGGCCCAAGGATGATCAAGCGTCCGGAATACGTCAATCGCGAAGCGTGTCGTGCACGATCCGCCCGGCCATGACGGTGAGGACGACGGGCATCTCCGGGATGTCATGGGGGTCGGCCGTGAGCAGGTCCCCGTCGAGCACGCAGAGGTCGGCGGCCTTGCCCGGTTCCAGGGAGCCCTTCCAGTGGTCGGCGAAGTCCTGCCAGGCCGCGCCGATCGTGTACGTACGGATCGCCTCGGCGAGGGCGATGCGTTGTTCCGGGCCGCTGACCCGGCCGGCGGCCTTCGACTCGCGCAGCACCATGGTGGCGACGCCCTGGCGCCAGTCCGGATACGTGACGGGAGCGTCGGAGCCGCTGGCGACCCGTACCCCGGCGTCGATGGCATCGCGGTAGGGCCACGCGTACGCGGCCCGTTCGGTGCCGACGAACTCCTCCTCCATGTCGGCGACGGTCCACTTGATGGTGGGGTTCATGTTGACGCCGAAGCCGTGCGCGGCCAGCACCTTCATGCTGTGCGGGGTGAGGAAGTCGCCGTGGATGACGTAGTGCCGGGCGTCGGGCCGGGGATGCTCGGACACGGCTGCGGCGAAGGCGTCCGCGACGGTGTCTATCGCCCGGTCACCGGTGACGTGGACGCCCAGCTGGTGCCCGGCGGCGTGGGCGTGCCGGATCATGCTGCGTATCTCGGTGATCCGTTCGCCGTCGGTACCGCCCCCGACGCAGAGGGAGCCGCAGCCACCGCCGACGTACGGTTCGTGCATCCAGGCCGTCTTGTTGGGGACGATGCCGTCGGCGAAGATCTTCACCCCGTGGATCGCGAGGCGGCGCGGATCGGCTTCGCCGGTCCCGTCGGCCGCGGCGAGGGCACGCGCGAACTCCTCCGAGGTGCTCGCCATGCCGGTGGGCAGGAGCAGGACTCCGACGCGGGCGGTCAGTTCGCCGTCGGCCAGCAGCCGACGGTAGACGTCGAGGGTCTCCGCGCCGAGCGCGCCCCGCATGATGCCGTCGCCGCCGGGGCCGAGGCCGGGCTCGGTGTAGCTGGTCACGCCGAGCCGGGCCAGCGTGGCGAGAGCCGACCTGATCGCGTCGGTCCGTTCCTGCCGGCTGAGCGGCGGCAGCGCGTTCTGGACGAGGGCCTGGGCTCCCTCGTGGAGCAGCCCGGTCGGCTCCCCGGACCCGTCCGCGACGATGGCCCCGCCGGGCGGCGCGACGGTGTGCCGGTCGATCCCGATGAGCTCCAGCGCCTTGGAGTTGATCCAGGTGGCGTGCCCGGAGAAGGAGTACAGGACGACGGGGTGGTCGGGGCTCATGGCGTCGAGGTCGTGCCGCGAGGGCAGCCGCGACGGATCGGCGAGGCACTCGTCGAGGTAACCGGTGTCCCAGCCGTGCCCCGTGATCCACTGCCCGGCCGGTACTCGCTCGACGGCCCCCCGTACCGTCTCGGCCACGTCCGCGAGGGACGACACGGCGGGGTGGCCGACGTCGACGGAGAGCGGCGGTGTCGCCATGCCGAAGGCGCACGCGTGGAGATGGGAATCGTTGATGCCGGGAAGCAGTGTCGCCCCCCGCAGATCGATGACGCGGGTGTCGGGTCCGACGAGCGGCGCGACGTCGTCCCGCCCACCGACGGCGCTGATGGTCCCGCCGGTCACCGCCAGGGCCGAGGCGACGGAGAATTCCGCGTCGACCGTGACCACCCGGCCGCCGAGAAATACCAGATCCGCATGCGTGCCCACAAAAGGTCCTTTCGACAGGCGGACGTACCGGGACGCCCGCGAACGATCTCCCGAGGACTATGTCCGTGCGTCCGGCCCCCGCACATCGGTCATCCCACCGATACGCGCACTCGCGGGGAAGAGCGGGACGGCCGCGTCTCCCCTCCGGAACCGCCGAACGCGGCTCGCTCTCCGAGGAGGGTCTGCGCCTGCTCGTCCCC
Organism: Streptomyces sp. sk2.1; assembly: GCF_008120935.1. Taxonomy (GTDB): domain Bacteria; phylum Actinomycetota; class Actinomycetes; order Streptomycetales; family Streptomycetaceae; genus Streptomyces. The sequence continues at coordinate 323,314 of NZ_RDBO01000033.1, read as the reverse complement.
TGGGCCGTCATCCGGACCCGGCCACGGACGTGGCAGCCGTCGGCCGGCCGGCACGTGCCGGGTCGAACGGCGTCGTGGGGTCGGTGCTCTCCTCGTACCCGGTGCCGGCGGCTCCTGCGTATCCCGTCCGGCGCGGAACACCGCGGCGGTCACGAGGGCCGCGCTCGTGAGGGCCGGGCCGGGCACGGCGCCCACCGGCCGCGGGTACGGTCCGCGCCGTTCCGGCGCCTGAACGCACGTGGTCCCATACCCGTTCAGGACTGTTTCCGGCGCGCACTTGGTTGCGGCGTGCACCGACCCGGGCGAGGTCTTCGCCGCGGGACTTTTCCAACTCGCCGCCATTGGACGTGTGTTGGTCTTCCATCGCGGGTCGATGCGTTCCACGGCATCGGCTGCGCCCGGCCCGCCGTTCCGAAGCGTCGCGGTCCGCGCCCCGTCGGTGCTCGTCGCGACGGGGCGGGTCGTTGCCGGGAGTGGAGTCGGGAGGAAGCCGGGACACGGGTGGGGTGTCGGCCTTCGCGGAGGGCGGTGGCGGGTAGTTCGTCCTCGGCCGGACGGAACGGCGGCCGCGCCGCGCACCGGACGACCTTCGCGGGCGCCGGGGCGGGCAGTTCCGCGTCGGGCTCGGCGACGGCCTTGCGGGCAAGGGTTTCGGCGTCGTGCGCGTCGAAGGCGGGGGTGCGCACGTCGACGTCGAGGTCGGTCCGGTCGGGGGACCGAGAAACCCTGTCCGCCGCGGAAGGCGGCGACCGACGGCTTCGGCGGCAGCGGGAACCGGGCCGTCGCCGACGCCCGGCGGGGCGGCAGCCGCAGGGGCACGGCATCAGTCGGTGTCGAGGCCGTCGATCAGGCGGTTGAGGAAACGGGTGAAGGTGGCGTCGGGGGTGAGGGGACGTCCGGGGGCGGAAAGGGCTTCGGCGAGTTCCGGGTGGCAGCCGTCGGCGGCGACGGCGGCGAGGTAGCGGCTCTCGGCTGCGACCCGGTCCGGTGATCGCGAGACCGCGGCCTGCGCGATCTCATGGGCGACGTGCCCGGCCACGAATGCGGTGAGCTGGGCGAAGACCTCCAGTTTCGCCGCACCGTCCAGCCCGGTGGGCCGCAGGGCGGCGAGCACGTGCTCCAGGAAGGCCAGCGTGTTGGGGCCCGGAACGCGACGGGTGGACAGGGCGGCGGGCAGCCATGGGTGGCGCAGCATGTGGGCGCGCTGCAGGCGGGCCACGGCCTTCAGATCGGCACGCCAGTCGCCGCCGGGCGGGTTCGCGGCCGTGAGTTCGCCGCTGACGTGGTCGACCATCAGTTCCAGCAGCGTCTCCTTGTCGGGGGCGTAGCTGTAGAGCGACATGACGCCCGCTCCGACCTCGGCGGCCACCCGCCGCATGGTGACCGCGTCGAGCCCTTCCGTGTCCGCCAGGGCGACGGCCGCCGCGGTGATCGCCTCCCGGCTGAAGGAGGGCCTGCGGCCCCTGCGGGGCTCGGCGGGGCGCAGCCAGAGCCGTTCGGGATCGATGCCCTCGGCCCCGGGCTTTCCGTCACCGGACACGGCCTCGCGCTCCTTTCCCTGGTTGCCGGGGCGGTTCCTGCCGAGGTCATCCAAGCATCCTCTATTCTCGTACGTCGTACGAGAATAGAGGAGGGGAACAATGCCATCACACGGGCCCGACGCCGTGGCCGGACCGGTCTGGGCACCACCCGCCGGAAAACCGCCGCTTTCCTCACGGATGATGAGGGCGACCTGGCGAGGTCTGCCGGCGAAACGGCACGAGGCCGGATGGGAGCCGGGGCTGTCGGTACCGGCCGCCGACGGCAGCCCCTTGGTCACCGACCACTACTTTCCGCGTGCCCGGGGCGACTTCCCCACCCTCCTGGTCCGCTCGCCCTACGGCCGGGGCCTGCCGTGGTCGCCCCAGTACGGCCTGCTCTTCGCCGAACAGGGCTTCCACGTGGTCCTGCAGAGCTGCCGCGGCACCGGAGGTTCGGGCGGCACGTTCGATCTGTGGCGCAACGAGGTCGCCGACGGCCGGGCCACGGTGTCCTGGCTGCGCGAGCAACCCTGGTTCGACGGAACACTGGGAACCGTCGGCCCCAGTTACCTCGGCTACGTGCAATGGGCCCTCGCCTCGGACCCGCCCCCGGAGCTGAAGGCGATGGTGGTGCAAGTAGGGCTGCACGATCCCCACGCCCTGTTCCACGCGGACGGTGCGCTGCGCCTGGAGAACGCCCTTGCCGTGGGCGTGGGCATGAACTACCAGCACCAGGGCATGGCACCGTTCCTCAAGGCGACGCTGCGCCTGCAGCGGCGCCTGCGCGACGTCACCACCGCGCAGCCCCTGCGCGGGGCGTACGTGTCGGCCCTCGGCGGCGAACTGCCCTGGCTGGACGACGTGATGACGCACCCGGACGCCGAGGACCCGTACTGGCACGGCGCGTCGCCGGTGAAGTCGGCGGAGCGGCTCCGTGTGCCCACGGCCCTGATCACCGGATGGCACGACGTACTGGCCGACCAGACCTTCGAACAGTACGACCGGCTGCGCCGAGCCGGATGCGGGACCTCCCTGCTCGTCGGTCCCTGGACCCACACTTCCGCCCTGCAGCAGGGCTGGCCCGAGGTGTTCGCCGAGAGCCTCGCGTGGCTGCGCGCCCACTTGTACGCCGATCCCTCCGGCCTGCGTCCCACCGCGGTGCGTGTGCACATCGGCGGCGAGAACGCCTGGCGGGACCTCGACGACTGGCCGCCGGCCGCAGCCGCCACCTCGTGGTACCCCGTCCCCGGCGGGCGTCTCACCCAGCAGGCCCCCGCGGACTCCGCGCCCGTGGCGGCGTTCCGCTACGACCCGGCCGACCCCACTCCCTCCCTGGGCGGCGCACTGCTCTCCCGTACCGCCGGTGCCCGGAACAACGCCACCCTGGAGGCCCGGGACGACGTCCTGACATTCACCGGCCCACCCCTGACCGAGCCCCTGGACGTCCTGGGGCCCGTCTCCGCACGGTTGAGCGTCTCCACGGACACCGGGTACGCCGATGTCTTCACCCGCCTGTGCGACGTGGACCCGCAGGGCCGCTCCGTCAACATCTGCGACGGGCTCGGCCGACTCCGGACGGCCGAGCAGGCACCCTCGCAGGTCACCGTGCCGATGAGCTCCACCGCCCACCGCTTCCCCGTCGGCCACCGCATGCGCTGGCAGATCAGCGGAGGCGCCCATCCGCGCTACGCCCGCAGTCCCGGCACCGGTGAGTCGCCGGTGGACGCCACCGCCTTCACACCGGTGCGCATCACGCTCCACACGGACTCGGCGCTGGTACTTCCCGGCAGCTCCGGGCCCGTGTGATCCGTCGGTCCTCCGGGGAACGGTCGACGGGCCGGGCCGGGCCGGACGGCCCGGCCCGCTCCTCCGCGTCGGGAAAGTGCCGGGAACCGAGACAGGTGTCGATGCCTCCGTCGCGTACGGCGGTCGCGCCACATGCCTTTGGGCCTCGGCCGGAGCGCGGGGCCCCTCGCCCTTCGGGAGGTCGGTGGCCCGTTCGACGGGCTCCCCCTGCCGAGTGGGGGCGTGCTGCCGCGGGAGTAATGACCGGGGTGGGCCGCCCCGCCGTGTCACGCTGACCCCTCGTCCGATGACGGAGTGCCAGGAGGCCGGCGTGTACCGCTCGCGTGAGTGGCTGGGTGAGTCGATGCGTGACCGCGGTGCGGCTGCGGCGGCCGGGCGGTCATGATGGCGGGCCGGCAGGAGGAGCCCGAGCGGCCCCGCACCGACCTGACCCTGCAGCTGGATCGTCAGCTGGACCGGATCGCCGCGCAGCTGCGGGAACTGGCCACCGCCAAGGACCGGCTGCAGGGGCTGCTGAACGCGGTGCTGGCGATCAGCCAGGAGGTGGAGCTGCCCGCGGTCCTGTACCGCATCGTGGCCACCGCCAGGGACCTGGTCGGCGCCCGCTACGGCGCGCTGGGCGTGCTGGACGAGTCCGGCGAGCGGCTGGAGCAGTTCATCACGGCGGGCCTGTCGGAGTCCGAGCACGCCAACCTGGCCGGGATCGACTTCCCCCGTGGCCTCGGTGTCCTCGGACATCTGATCCACCATCCCGAGCCCCTGCGCGTCGATGACATCCGTGCCCATCCCGCCTCGGCCGGGTTCCCACCGGGCCACCCGCACATGCGCACCCTCCTGGGCGTCGCCATCAGTGTCCGCGGCACCATCTACGGCGACCTCTACCTGTCCGAACGCCGTGACGGGCGGCCCTTCGACCGCGACGACGAGGACATCGTCGTCACCCTGGCCGGCGCCGCCGGCATCGCCATCGAGAACGTCAGCCTGCTCGAACAGGTCCGCACCAGCGCCGAACACTTCCAGCGCCTCCTGCTGCCCGCCCTGCCCGATCTGCACCCCTTCACCGGCGCCGCCATCTACCGCCCGGCTTCCAGCCCCGGCCATCTCGGCGGGGACTGGTACGACGTCCTGTGGCTGCCCGACAACACGTGCGCCGTCGTGATCGGCGACGTCGTCGGCCACGACCTGCGCGCAGCCGCCGCCATGGCCCAGACCCGCAACATGCTGCGGGCCCTGCTCTACGACCGGCTCGCCCCGCCCAGTTCTGTCCTCGCCCAGCTCGACCGCACCCTGAGCGGCATCACCGACCTGCCCGTCACCACCGTCTGCCTGGCCCGCATCGAGCCCGCGGAAGACGGCTGGAGGCTGCACTGGAGCACGGCCGGTCACCTTCCCCCGCTCCTGATCGGCCCCGACGGGCACGCGGAGTATCTGTATGCCGAGCCGGGCCTGCCGCTCGCGGTCGACACCGACCAGAGCCGTCCCGACCACACCCGTCCCGTGCCCGCCGGGGCCACCGTGGTCTTCTTCACCGACGGGCTCGTCGAACACCCCCGCCACTCCATCGACCACGGCCTGGCCCGACTCGCCGAACACGCCGCCGGTCATGTCCATCTGCCCCTGGACGACTTCGTGCGCCTCCTCGCCGACCACCACCCCAGCGACGGCCACGACGACCTGGCCATCCTCGCCCTGCGCACCCCGCCCGCCGTCCGACGGGCCCCCGCCGACGCGGACGGACGGGGCTGAATACGGGCCGGGGCGCCGCGGCCGGTGGTGCGGGAGAGGCTTCCGCGCCGAGCAGCGGGACACCCGTCCCAGGACCGGCACCGGAGCGGGCCGACGGCTGAACCGATCCGGACCGCCGTGCCCGGCGCCGCCGGAGAACACCTGGCCCGGGGTGGATACCGGCCACGCGACGCGCGCATTATCGCCGCATGCCGGGAAACAGGGCAAGTTCACCGGTTTTCTCCCCTGCGCCCGCATACGGTGGACCCACCGCCCGCACACCGCCCGATCGGCGGGAAGCGGCGGCAGGCATCGAGGCCAGGAAGCAGGATGGGGAAGGCTCCAGTGAGCGAGTTGGACGAGCGAATGCCGGGACGCCGGTGGACGGTGCGGCTGGACCCCGTCGGGCGGGGCGGCGAGGTGGTGCGCGTCTCGTGCAGCCGCCCCGCCTGCGCCGAGCAACGTCTTCCTTCGGCGGCCGCCGGCCGTGCGGCCGCCGTCGCCCACCTCAAGGCCCATCTGCGCGCCGCCTCCGCCCCCAGGCCCGGGGCGTCCTGCGCATGCCGGGCCGAGGGCTGCCACGCCCATCTGCCCGACACCGACCGCCACGCGCGTACCGAAACCTGGCGGTGCGGCGGGCCGGGCGTCCTGGCCGTGTCAACCGACCGCGAAGGCCGCTGGTGGCAGGCCATGGAGTGCTGCTCGCGGTGCGCGGCCGCCACGCCGGGAGTGAAGACCGCGGCCACTTCCCGGGCCCCCGAACCCCGGCCCGCCGACCGCCCGGCCCCCGCGGCGACAGCGGCGGGCGTGGGCGTGGGCGTGCCGCAGTTCTCCCACGCCGGCCAGGCCCCGGCAGGCCCGGTTCCGGCCGGCCCGGTTCCGGCTCCTCGTTCCGCGCCGGTGCGGCGTCGTCCCCGGCAGGTGAAGATCGCCCAGCGGGTCATCCCGCACACCCTGCGACCCGTCGCCCTGCGGGACGAACTCATCGAACTCGGCGACCTCTTCCGCGCCTACCAGCAACGCGACCAACCCGACCTGGCGCTCCTGGCCGACCTCCACAGCCGCAAGGCGAGCGCCTTCACGGCCTGGGCCGAGACCACCGGCGACCCGAGCCTGCACCTGGACGCCCGGCGTGCCGAGCAGGCCGCCACCACCGTCCTCCTCCAGCACCAGCAGCGCACCGGCCAGGGCGCGAGCAGCGACACCTCGGCCGTGGCCCGCCTGCTGACCCGCCCCGGCCAGTGGGACTGCGCCCGGTCCGTCCTGGCCCACGTCACCGAAACCGCCCCGCTGCCCGGGCCGGAGGCGCGCCTGCTGATGGTGATGCTGACGCTGCGCGCCGCGCACGGCGGCACGGGCAATCTCGTCGGCCAGGACCTCACCGGCCTGGGTCTGGGAGAGCCGGCGGACCTGGTCGCGCAACTGGTCGACTGCGATTGGCTCCGCCTCCCCTGCACCCCCGCCGATCTGCTCGCCTCCCGGCCCGAGAACCCCACCGCCGTCACCGTCCCCTCCCTGGTTCCCGATGAGGACGGCTCGGGACCGCTCGCGTTCGGCAGGAAACTGCGGCCCAAGCTCTCCGGGTGGGCCCAGAGAGCCGTCTCGGACAAGAAGCTCCGCAAGGCCAAGGCCCCTGCCGCCACCCGGCTGCTCGCCCTGGTCCTGGCCACCCACAGCAACGCCGACGGCTGCCTGGGCCCCGACGGCCAGGGCATCGACCTGGACCGGCTCCTCTCCTGGTGCGCCATCGGTCCCGGAGAACTGCCGCCCCTGACCGACCAGCTGACCGCGACGGACTGGCTCGCCGAAGTCGCCGTCACCCCCACCCGTCTGACCGGTCGGCTGACCGAGCGGGTCCTGCCACTCACCTGCCCCCTCACCTAGGTTCTTTCGTTCGGATCGGACCGGATCGGGGAGCGGGTTCCGGTACGTGCGACCGCAGGGCGGAGGGGGAAGCCCGGCGACGTCTCCCCCGGTCGAACGGAACCGGGAGCCCTGGGAAGTAGTGCCGGGGCACGCGAGCCCGGCATGATCCGGTCGAAACCGGACGGCCGGGCACCACGCATGCCGCGGCTCGGCCGCCCGGGGTCAGAACGACCTCCGGGGGCCGTTTCGCCGTTCTCGATCGCCTCGATTGCGGGGTCGGGCAACCTGCGAGCAACCCGCATACAACCCTCGCGGCCCGTAGCGAGTCAGAGACACCGCGATGAGGCGAGGCCCTTCGCACAACGGGTTCACAGGAATGGCATATGATGCGCGCAATCTCTATAAAGAACAGTTAAAGAGGATGTACACGTCATGGCAATCCCTGCTCGGCATCGCCCCCTTCGCGGCATATCCGCCATTGCTGCCCTGCTCGCGATCGGTGCAGTGGGATGTTCGAGCGTCTCCGACGCCGTCGACAGCGCCAAGGACGGCGCGAAGAAGGTGACCCGTCAGCGCTCGGTGTTCTCGCTGGACACCGGCGACTGCTACAACCCGAACGGAAAGGCCGAGGGAACGGCGTACGCCGTCGAGATCGTGCCCTGCGACGAGGCGCACCAGGGCCAGGTCGTCGGCGAGTTCACGATCGACAAGGACATGAAGTACCCCGGCGACGACGGGGTCTCGACGATCGCGGACACCCGCTGCCCGGTCGAGGCGCAGAAGTACGCCCCGGACACCTGGGCGCTCCCCAAGGGCGTCGCCCTCTTCTACTACACCCCGACCAAGGAGAGCTGGGCGACGGGTGACCGCTCGGTGAGCTGCACCTACACCGCGGAGAAGGGCACCTTCAGCGGCTCGATGGACACCGCGAAGTCCCTCAAGCCCGAGCAGGTCACGTACCTCAAGGGTTCGAACGCGGTCTACGAGGCCCTGTGGGCGAACCAGTCCGAGAAGGACGCCGTCGAGGACGACCTGGCCGGCTACAAGGCCCAGGCCAAAGCCGTCGCGGCCGCCCTCGACACACACCTCAAGGGCCTGAAGGGCATCGAGGGCACCGAGGTCGGCAAGCTCCGCGCGACGCTGACGAAGGCGGCCGGGAGCTGGAAGAAGGCCGCGAACGCCGCCGACGCCGACGCGTTCTACCTCGCCTACGACCCGGCGTTCAGCGGCATCGACCCGAACAAGTCGGTCGCCGCCCGCAAGGAACTGGGGCTGGCCACCACCGTCCCGGCCGACGAGGCCGAGGTCTGGGCGGGCTGACGCCCCGTCGGAGCAGCGGGGCCGGGTCCGTCGAGGGCCCGGCCGCCCGAACGGGGCCGGGGTCACGGCCACCAAGGGCGACTGCTCCCATCGCGAGATCCGGATCCCGATCCCGCGGCCCGGTCCCTTCAGCCCCTGTGGGAGAGCCGCGTCACCGCCCTGAGGACGGGCGGGACCGGCGGGACCGGCACGGCCTCCGCCCTGCCCCGAGAGAGAAATGGACCTGGCCTCCGGCGACGGCAGTCGGAGGCCAGGTCCGTCCGGGCCGCAGGACGGGCACCACGGCCGGCCGGTCCGGCGACAGTCCCACTTGCCGTTCCGCGGGTACCACTCCTCGAAGTCCTCATCGCTCCACGGAGAGGAAGGCGGGTTCGGCACCGGGGAGCCGGGGCGGTCCCCTCGCGCAGTCCGATCGATGGGGTCTTCGACGCGCGCGACGAAAGTCATGGAGGCCCTCCACCGGTACTACGCCGCGTCCTCACCGGCCGTGCCGAGAGCAGCGTCGTCGCACAGATCGCATACGACGTTTGCGCCCCGTCGCCGGTTTGGGCGGTCCTGGCCGTACCAGGGGGCCGCTCCGCCGAGGTCCCCCACCGGAAAGGCCGCGTGCAGGACACGCGTGTGCCTGAGCTATCCGGGGATTGTGCTGGGGTCGGTGCCGGTCAGATCGCGGCTCGCGTCCCACAACCGCGCCGAGACGGAAGTGTCGGCGAGGTGGTTCCACACCGGTTCGCGCCGGGGCTCGCCGCGCAGACCGAAGACGCGCGGTCCCCACAACTGGCCTCCCCGCACGGCCGGGTCCAGTACCGCTCGGACCGCGGGCCAGGCGCCGGCGTGCTTGCCCTGGACGAGGAGGGCCGCGGGCGCCGCTCTCAGCCGTGCGCCGTTGGTACGCACGTGGACCGGTGGCCGTGACGGGGTGAGGGAGTCCAGCGCGCCGCCGGGGTGGACCACCACGCTTGCCACCGTGCTGCCGACAGCACGCAGGCGGCGGTCGAGTTCGACGCCGAAGTACATCTGCGCCAGCTTGGAGCGACCGTAGGTGCGCTTGGGCCGGTAGTCCTTCCGGGACTGCAGGTCGTCCAGGTCGAGCCGCTCGGACTTCGCCGCGAAGCTGCCCACGGTCACGACACGGGCCGCCGGCGCGGCCGACAGCAGCGGCATCAGCCACTGGGTCAGGGCGAAGTGCCCGAGGTGGTTCGTCCCGAACATCAGCTCGTGGCCGTCGCCGGTCTCCTCGCGCGGCAGGTCGTCGAGCGCGACGCCGGCGTTGTGGATCACCGCGTCGAGGCGTCCCGCCCCCAGCGATTCCACCGCCGCTTCGAGCGACGGGAGGTCGGCGAGGTCCAGCCGTACGGACCGCACCCGCGAACCGGGGACACGGGCACGGATCGAGGCCATGGCGGCTTCGGCCCTGGCGGGATTCCGGCTGCCGAGCACGACGGTGGCTCCGGTCGCCGACAGCTGCTCCGCGACGAAGTACCCGATGCCTGCGTTGCCGCCGGTGACCAGGAAGACACGGCCGTCAGCACCGGGTGGGCGTTGGACGCTCCAGGACGAGGTGGAGGATACGGGCGACATGGGGACGAGGCTCCTTGCTGTCGAAGGCGACTACGGCTGTTCCCTCGGACAACCGGCATCCACGGTTCCAGCGGCCACCGACACATCGCCCACGAGTCACCGACAGCCCTGCCGGACGGCCGACATCCCGCCGACGCGGCCCTGGCTCAACTTCTGTGAACGTGCGCCTCCCCGGTCCGGGGGCCCGCTTGGAGCAAGCCGCTGACCTGCCGGTTCACCAGAACCGTCGCCCTCGGGAGCCGGAATCGGCTCGGCTTCGCAGAAGGTGAGCCAGAACCTGATTTCGGGAGTCGCTCACGGCCCGGCGGGTGGTTTACGGGTGGGAGGAGTTGAGGTACGGGAAATCCTGGTGGGATTGATCTCGATCGGAACGCCCGGCCGAGGAAACCCGGCCGGGCGTTCCGGATGAGCCGGGCGTTCCGGATGAACGGCTACGACTCCGCGGTCAGAGCTCGCCTCGGCGAGCGAGCTGATTCACCGCGTTCTCACGGATGATCTCGTTCTCGGCGTCGCGCAGGCCCTTGAGCGCGTCCCGGGCTTCCTCGCCGGGAATGGCGCCGAGCGCCCAGATCGCCTTCACCGCGAGCGCCCGGTTCTCGTCCCAGTCCAGGTGCTCGGGAACCCAGTGAGTCGCCAGGACCAGCGTCGGCATCGTCCTGGGCGAGCGGAGCCTGCCCAGCATGGACACGATGTCCTCGTGCTCCCTGTGCCATTCGGCAGGGAACAGCTCGGTCAACGGCTCCATGAATTCCTCGGCCGAGGCGTCGGCGGCGCCATGGACGATCAACGCCATCTCGACGTCGTCGGCGTCCCGGCGCTCCACGGCGTCCCGGAGCAGCCGGAGCGCCAGGGCCCCACCGTCGGACTCGCCGAAGTGGGCGAGCACCTCGTCGATCGTGCGCGTCCGACCCACACCTGGTACGAATGCCAGGCCCATGATCAGATCCTGCTCCTCAGGGGTCATCGCCCGACCACCTCCCATGTGGTTGATGTTCTCGTTGAAGAGGTGGAAGCCCCGGACGACGAGCACGGGAACGCCCGTGCCCTCCAGCCGGCCGGTCGACCGCACCCGCAGGGTGTCCTTCTCACAGGCAACTTTATCGACCGCGGTTTGGAGGGCAGGGATCCTCGGGAGGCGGACGGCTTCCTGCGGAGGGCGGAAGTACGAGGGCCCGGGCACCCGGAGGACATACGCGTGCATGCCGGTCGATCATCTGCGATGGCTGGAGCGTGAGGGCTTGCCGCCGGAGACGGTGCCCCTGCGCGTTCTCGGGCGATACATGAGAATCGCAGGGGCCGGGGTCCTACTGCCGCTCGCCCACTGACCTCGCTGTCAGCGGCCAGTGCGACGATCCCCGGGCAGCCACGCAAGGAGAGACATGGGTACCTGGGACATCGGCCCCTTCGACAACGACACCGCCGCCGACTTCGGCGGTGACCTGGACGGGACAGCACGGGAAGAACGCGAAGCCATGATCCGGAGCGTGCTCGAACGTGCCGCCGGGCCTGTGGACTTCCTTGGTGTCTACGACGGCGAGTGTGCAGTGGCCGCGGCGGCCCTGGTCGTCGCCCAGCATCCTGGCGGCGATCCGGTGTGTTCGGGCCATGGTCCATCGGAGCCGCTGCCGGAGTTGCCCGCAGACCTTCGGATGCTCGCCGTCGACGCCCTGGACCAAGTGGTGTCCAACCGGTCCGAACTCGCCGAGCTGTGGGCCGAAGCCGTGAACTGGTCGAAGTGGCGCCAGGACATCACCCGCCTCCGCGACGTCCTCGACCCTCCGGTCCCGCCGCAGGAGGAAGCCCTCTTCGAGATCTGATCGGTGACCCGCGGTCACGGACCGCAGAACTTGAGCCGGAACCCGAACTCACCGAAGACAGGCCGCTTCGTGCGCCGGGCCCTCTCCCGGAAGATCGCCCTCGGCCTCGGCTTCCCGGCCGTGAACGGCAGCGAGCCGCCGGGGGCCCGGCCGCCCACGCAGCCGACGTTTCCCGTCGCCGCTCGGAAAGTTGCTGGTGGATGGAGGCCGTCTCCGCCACAATCCCGGCCATGCCCACAACGAAAGTGCTGGTGATCTGTGGACCCGCAGGTGTCGGCAAGTCCTCAACCGCCTACGAGATCGCTCGTCTGCTCGCGGAGCGGAACGTCTCCCACGCTCTGATCGATTCCGACGAACTGGACCGCGTCCATCCCTGGCCACCGGAAGGGCAGGAACCCGGCGAGCTGGCCCGCCGCAACCTCGCCGCGCTCTGGGCCAATTTTGCGGCCCTCGGCCACAGGCGGCTTCTCATCACAGGTGTGTTCGCCACGCTCAGCAGCGAACTTCCCTGGATCTCGGACGCTGTTCCCCATGCCGACATCACGCCCGTCCGCCTGATCGCCGACCTCCCCACCCTCAAGGCCAGGATCTGCCGCCGGGAGATCGGCTCGGGCGCCGACGACCAGCTCCGCCGGACGCTCCAGCAGCTCGACCGGATGAGGCAGTCGGACTCGACCGGTACGGAAGTCATCGACACGAGCGACCAGCACGTCGGCGACACCGCGAAACGGATTGTCAACGCATGGCTGGGCAACCCGGCCACGCAGCCGTAGGGCCATTCAGGCAGTTCCGGTACCCGAATCCGCCATTGGCGATCTGTCCCGAGGACGTCTTTTCCCACCACGGCTCCCGCATCGCCCTCCGGCTTCGTAGGCCGGGCGATGCCCCCCTGGCGCGACAGGACGAGCCGGACACGGTCGACCCGGGGCGGTGCACTGCGTGCAGCGGCGCTTCCGCCTCGCCCAGGCCCGCGTCCGGACCGGCGGGGCGCTCCCGGCCACCGTCGGGAAGGCGGTCGTGCGGGGTGAGGGCCTCGGACAGTGGGTTACCGCACGGCGGGACGAGGGCGGGCGGGAGCAGTCGGCGCCCGCGCAGCGGCTGCTGTCGGGGAGCCCCGGGCTCGAACCGGCCGGGAAGCGGGCAGCGGGCCGACCGATCGGCCCGGCATGCGCCGGTGGCCGACGGGACGGTCCGCACGGTTCCTGAGCGACCTGGCGCGGGCCGATCGGCCCGCGCCAGGTCGCTCTCGCACCCGACCGATCCCGCGAACGGCTGAAAACGGCTCAACCGCCACGACCGGGCTCAACCCGCCACTCGTCTCCCCCGGTCCCTTCCCGTGACCGCAGTTCACGATCACGGGAGCCCGCACATGTCAGCCGCACGTACCGTCCGTACCCTCCTCGCCGCCGGACTCGTCACCGGGATCACCGCCACCGCGCTCGCCGCGCCCGCCATCGCCGCGTCACCGGCCGAGCCGTCCCACGCCGCCACCCGGCAGGCCCTGGAGGCGGCCGTCGCCGAGGGCGTGCCCGGGGCCGTCGCGCAGGCCCGTGACGGAAGGGCCCGCTGGGCCGACACCGCGGGGAAGCGGAAGAAGAGCGATCGGTTCCGGGTCGGATCCATCACCAAGACCTTCACCGCCACCGTCCTGCTCCAGCTCCAGGCCGAGGGCCGGCTCGACCTCGACGACCCGGTCGAGAAGTGGCTGCCCGCCGTGGTGCGCGGGCACGGGCACGACGGGCGAAGGATCACCGTCCGCCAGCTCCTCAACCACACCAGCGGCATCTACAGCTACACCGAGGACCCCGGCTTCCAGGAGAAGGTCTTCGGTCCCGGCTTCCTGCAGCACCGTTACGACACCTGGACCCCGGAACAGCTCGTCGCCGTCGCGATGGCGCACGAGCCCGACTTCGCCCCCGGGACGGACTGGAACTATTCCAACACCAACTTCGTGCTGGCCGGGATGGTCGTCGAGAAGGTGACCGGGCGCCCCTACGGCAAGGAGATCGGGAACCGAATCGTCAAGCCGCTCAAGCTGCACGCCACTTCCGTGCCCGGCACCGGCTCCCGGATGCCCGAGCCGAACTCCCGCGCCTACTCCAAGCTCTCCCCCGGGACCGGCGGGCCCGTCCACGACGTCACCGACCTCAATCCGAGCATCGCCGGCGCCGCCGGCGAGATGGTCTCCGACGCGAACGACCTGCAGACCTTCTACCGTGCGCTGCTCAAGGGCCAACTGCTCCCGAGGGCCGAGATGAAGGAGATGACCGACACCGTCCAGGTCTCTCCCGACCTGCCCGACGTCGGCTACGGGCTCGGTCTCATGTGGCAGAAGCTGAGCTGCGGCAAGGAGGTCTGGGGGCACGGCGGCGGCATCCACGGGTCCCAGTCCGAGGCCCAGGTCACCCGGGACGGGAAGCACTCCCTCGCCGCCAACTTCAACGCCGACTGGGCCGGTGACACCCAGAAGCTGATCGAGGCGGAGTTCTGCGGCACGGTTCCGGCGAAGCGGTAACCCGTCAGCGGGGCAGGACGACCACGCGGGCGGCCGGCCGACGGTCACGCCGCCGCTTCTCGGGCTCGGACCGTCCCGTCGAGGACGGCCCCCTCCACCGCGTGATCGTCCGAGCCCCGGCCGGGCGGGGAACGGCGGCACAGGACCGCCTCGCGCCACCCTCGCCGGGGACGGCGCCGGTCACGCCCGTGCCGGCCCCGGCCTCCTGACGGAGCCCGTCCGGCCGGGCCTCGTCGAGGCCGGCGCCGCGGGCGGCCGGCACGTGTGCGTATCCATGCCGGTGAATCCTGATCCTGCGGGCGGGCTCAGGTCACGCGTTGCGGGCGTTCTCGCCGAACAGCCTGTCCAGATGCAGATCGATCGCGGTGAGTGCGTCCTGCGGCCCGATCACGTCCAGTTCGATCAGGGGGGTGAAGCCGGTGAGGGCGAGGAGCAGGTTGGTCTCGGTCGCCGGATCGCGGTCGGAGTCGATGTGCCCGTCGGCGACCGCCTGGCGGACCAGCTGCTCGACGAGGGCCCGTCCCCGTACGAGGCCGCGGCGCGCCTGCTCGTGGACGGCCTCGTCGTGCAGTGCCTCCAGGACGTAGGCGGCACTCATCCGACTGGTCGCGCGGGCGTCGGCGTGCAGGGGGAGCATTTCCGCGAGCGTCAGTCGCAGTACGTCACGCGGATGCGGGCGGTCGCCGAGCTCCTTGAGTCCCTGTTCGACGCGCAGCGACGTCCGCTCGGACGCGAAGTCCATGGCGAAGGACAGCATGGAGGCCCGGGAGGCGAAGTAGTGCTGCAACTGCCCCAGGGAGATGCCCGCCTCCTGTGCGACCACACGCATCGTCAGATGCGAGACACCGCGTCGCTCCACCACTCGCCACAGTGCGCGGGCGATCGCCTCGCGGCGTTCGCGGTGATCCACCTGTTTCGGCATCGCCGCCCCCTCCCGTCTTCCTCAGCGGCCCGGAATCTTTTCCATACAGTTGACATAATACACCTGACCTATGAACCTGGGGTCATGCCTGGACAACTGCCCGAACGGCCAAGGGTGCGGACCACGGAAGGTGTCGTGCAGGGGCGCCGACGACAGGGGCACGCGGTGTTCCGCGGCATCCCCTACGCCCAGCCCCCGGTGGGAGCGTTCCGCTTCGCCGCGCCCGCCCCGCCGCACCGCTGGGAGGGGACGAGGCAGGTGGCGGAGTTCGGCCCCGCGGTGCCGCTGTCCCTGCCGGTCGATGCGGGTCCGTCACAGGGCACGGACTGGCTGACGCTGAACGTCTGCACTCCGGATACGGGTGCGGCGGGACTACCGGTGCTGGTGTGGCTCCCGGTGGGCGGCTACGTCTCGGCGGCGTCGAGCGACCCGATGTACGACCCGGCAGCACTGGCCGGGGCGGGACTCGTCGTGGTGACCATCAACTGCCGCGTGGGCGTCGAGGGTTTCGCGTTCCTGGACGACGCGCCGCCCAACCGCGGATTCCTCGACCAGGTCGCGGCGCTGCAGTGGGTGCGGGGGAACATCGCCGCCTTCGGGGGCGACCCCGACCGGGTCACCGTGGCCGGACAGTCCGCCGGGGCGGGGTCGGTCGCCGCCCTGCTCGCGATGAGATCGGCGCGCGGCCTGTTCCGGCGGGCCATCGCCCACTCGGTGCCGGGACTGCACAGCACCCCCGCGCTGGCACGGCAGGTCACTGCCGCGTTCGCGCAGCGGCTCGGCGCGGCGGCCCCCACCGCGGCGGCCCTGCGGGAGATCGACCCCTGGCGCCTGGCCGCAGGGCTCACCGCCTTCAACGCCGATCTCCATGCGCACCGGGAGAACTGGGGACGGCTCACGGAGACCGGCACCGCCCTGTGTCCCGTCATCGACGGAGAGGTCCTCCCCGAAACGCCGTGGTCCGCGCTGACCGGTGGGCGCGCGAGCGGGATCGAGCTGCTCACCGGCCACACCCGGGACGAATTCCGGCTGTTCAGTGTCATGGGCGGACGGCGGGGCACCTTCACCGGGCAGGACGCCCGTGCGGCCTTGGAACTGCTTGCCCCGCAACCGCACGGCGCGGAGGCGTACCGTGACGCGTTTCCCCGGGTCGACCCGGAGGAGTTGGTGGAGACGGTGTACTCGGACGCCCTCTTCCGTATGCCGTCGCAGAAGCTGGCCGAGGCGAACGCCGCAGCCGGCGGCACCTCGTACCTGTTCGAGCTCCGCTGGACCGCCCCGGTGCTCGACGGTGCCCTGGGTGCCTGCCACAGCCTCGATGTCCCTCTGGCGTTCGGCACGTTGGACAGCCCTGTGGGTGTGCGACTCGTCGGAGAGGAGCCCGCCCCCGAGGCCGTCGCGCTCTCCGACGAAATCAGGGGGGCATGGATCCGCTTCGTCACCACCGGGGACGCGGGCTGGGCCGCCCACCGGCCCGACCAGCGGCTCACCCGCGTCCTGGACGCCGAGTCGGAGACTCTGCCCTACCCCGAACAGGCCTCCCGCCGGATCTGGGAAGGCCACTCCATCGCCCCCTTCGATCTCTCGTGGAGCCCATGACGTCCGGTACCGGCTCCGTCGCCCCGCCTCCGACGGGGCCGCGTCCGGCACTCGGCGCGTCGGCGGAAGGCCACGGACGGGAGTTGTGAACCCGGGTCGGCCGGGAACCGCACCAGCGGGTCGGCGGCCGACTGCCGGGTCGTGGACGCCCGTACGCTTCCGGACCGTCGTGGGGCGCCTCAGCGGTTGTCCCTCACCAGGCCGCGGGCAGGTGGAGAGGGCTGCGGCTGACGGTTCCGCGCCGCCACACGATGTCGTCGGCGGTGAGGGTGAGGCGCAGGGCGGGCAGGCGGGAGGCGAGGCGGTGGAGGGCGAGTTGGAGTTCGGCCCGGGCGAGCCAGGTTCCCAGGCAGTAGTGCCGGCCCGCGCCGAAGACGAGCGAGGGCCTCGGCAGGGGTGAGAACAGGTCGGCGTGAGGGTTGCCCGGGAATGCCTCCGGGTCACGGTTGGCGGCGACGCGGTCGGTCGCGACGAATTCACCGGAGCGGATCGTCATTCCGCCGAGTCGGATGTCCTCGGTGGCGGCGAGAAGACGGCCGGGGCGTTCCTCGTGGTCGTTGAGGGGAATCAGGTGGAGCAGGCGCTCGGTGAGGACCGCGGCGCCCTGTTCGTCGCCGGCCAACCGGGCCCAGGCCGCGGGCTGTTCGGTCAGCAGATAGACCAGGGAGTTGCTGAGCATGGTCATGGTGGTGTCGTGACCCCCGACGATCATGGTGGCGATCAGATTGACCAGCGCGGCCTCGGGGATACCGCCTTCGCCGTCGGCGGCCTGAACGATGGAGCTGACCACGTCGTCACCGGGCGCGCCGCGCCGCTCGGTGATCAGCTCAGCGGTGAACGCGGTCAGTTCGCATCGGGCGCGATCGCCCTCCTCCCGCGCTGCGGCGGACTCGGCGAAGGCGTGTTCGGCCCAGTGCAGCAGCCGCTCGATGGGAACGTCGTCCACGGCCAGCAGCCGGTGAATCACCGTGCAGGGCAGGGGCAGCGCGTAGTCGGTGACGAGATCGGCGGGCGATCCCTTCTCGACGAGGCCGTCCAGGAGCCCGTCGACGACCGCGGTCACCCACGGCCGCATGTGCTCCACCGAGCGCGGCGTGAAGGCCCGTCCGACGGCACGCCGCAGGCGCAGGTGCGCGTCGCCGTCCTGCTGGCCGATGGCTTCGCGGCTGTCCAGCAGGCTGGGGCTGTCGGCGACCGGCGACGTACCGGGCTCGTGGATGGGTGAGCGCCCGAAGCGGGGGTCGGTGAGGACCTGGTGCACGTCGTCGTACCGGGTGACGAGCCAGACGGGCGTGCCGTTCGGCAGCTCGACGAGCCGGGGCGGCCCGGGCACCGGGGACTCAGCCCGGTGCAGGGGGACGGTGGGGGCGACGGGCACGGTGTTCCTCCTGGTTCCTGCTGCAGCGGCAGCCCGGACAGCCGGGCACGCCTCGACACCCGACCAACGACAGAACTCCGATTCAGGTCATTGGGTGATTTTGGAACTTTCCAGGTGTCGATCGAGTCCCTGCCCCGGCCGGAGCGGCAGTTCTCGCTCGTGGTCCGTCTCGCCGAGGTGCGGGCGGTCGCCGCACGGTTCATCCCTCTGGAAGGTGACCTCTGATGCCGGTGTCCACAGCACCCGCCACGAACCCGTGTGGAGCCATGGCCCGGCTGCCGGCCGACGGGCTCCCGGCCACGAACGCGCACGACGGCGCCGCGGACATCGCCCTGTTGGACGGGCCGCCGAGCACGCCGAAACCCACCTGGTGGTCGTAGCCGGCCGCCCCGTACCGGGAAACCGGCACGGCTCCCGCGGTTGGGAAGAGTTCGGCGCCGAGGCGGCCGTCGGACCGTTGTGACCATCGTCGACGGCAGTTGTCGGGGCACCGGTTGGCCATCCCGCACCGCCGCTGCAGAGGCTGGGAACTCCTGCCCCGGAAGGAGGAACACAACCGCTCCCACAAACGGGCCCGCGCCCGCGTCGAGCACGTCTTCGTTTGGATGAAGGTCCGGAAGATCTTCATCGCGCGACTGCACAACCTCGCCCTCGGCGAGTGGGCGAGCGGTTCACGCGTCGACCACCCACGTCCGGGCCACACCATAGACCGTTCACGGGGCGGTCCTCATGAGACCACGCGCGTGCCCGTGGGCATGTCCCGAAGCCGGCGCAGCGGGCTGGCCAGGAGGATTCCGCTGCAAAGGACGAGGAGTCCGGTCATCACCCACATGGTGGAGCGCAGTCCGATCGCCGATCCGAGCCCGGCGCCGACCAGGGCACCGACCGGAATCGTCCCGTGGTTCACGAACATGGAGGTGGCGACAACTCGGCTCAGCAGGGCGGGTGGGGTGTAACTCTGGCGGAAGCTGCCGAAGACCACGTTGCAGACCATCGCCCCGGAAACCAGCAGGATCGATCCCATGACGAAGAGGATGAGCGTCGCTCCCCCCGTGGTCATCGGCAGGAGCAGGCCGAAGGGCGCAGCTACGAGTTGGACCAGCAGCGGACCGCGGGCCGTGCCGAGGCGTCGGCATATCGGCCTCGCGACGGCTGCTCCCAGGATGCCGCCCAGCGCACCGGCGGCGGCCAGGGCGCCGACCATGCCCGGTGCCGCCCCCACGTCGCGGATGAGGAAGAGGACCAGGATCGACTGGTACCCGGTGAGCGCGAAGTTCGCAGCCGCCCCGAACGTGGTGAGGGAGCGGAGGAATGGATCGCCGACGATGAACCTCAGCCCGTCGGCGACGTCCTTGAACAGCGAACCGTCGGACCGGTCACGCGGCTTGGACGGCTTCCGCGGAGTCCGGATCATCATCAGCATGATCGTGGACACGAGGAATGTGCCCGCGTCGGCGAGAAGTCCCGTGACCGCCCCGAACAGCTGGGCGAGGAGACCGCCGACGCCAGGGCCCGCTACTTGTGCTGCGGAAGCGCCGCCCTGGAGTTTCGAGTTGCCTTCGATCAGATCTTCCTGGCCGACGATTTCCGGCAGGTAGACCTGGTAGGCGGTGGTGAAGAAGACCGACGCCACACCCCCCAGCAGGGCCACCGCCAACAGGTGCGGCATGGACAGGACATCGAGCCAACCCGCTACCGGCACACTGGCGAAGACGACCATGGACACGACGTTGCACGTGAGCATGACAGCCCGTGCCGGGAGGCGTCCCACCCACACGCCTACCGGCAGCCCCAGGAATAACCAGGGCAGCCACACGGCCGCGGTGAGCAGACCCACGGCGAACGGACCGGCGTCGAGCGAGACCGCGGCGACCAGCGGCAGGGCCACGGTGGTGATGCTGCTGCCGAGCTTGCTCGCCGTCTCGCCGACCCACAGGAGCCGGAAGTTCCGCTGGGCGAGCAGCCCCCAGCGGGACCGGGCCGGGCGAGCCGGCTCCGGTGGCAGTGTTTGGTTCCGGAGGCTCTGCGACCGGGACTCGGAGGACATCACAGCATGCACGCCTTTCGTGAGAGCGAATCGTTCCCGGCGGCGTGGCCCTGCCGCGGGCGGCCCGTCGCCGTCCGGCCTTCCGGGGTCCCGAGAACCGCGATGGCCGACAGCAGCAGACCGTCCTTGGCGAGCCACCTGCCCTGCAGCAGGCCTGCCTCGGGCGAGGGCCACTTTCTTGGCAGAATCCGCGCGGTGAACGTCGTGGAGTCGGTTTCCAGGGAGATGATGGCCTCGTCGAAGTCCAGCTGCTGCTGGGTGAAGGGGAACCAGCTCTTGTATACCGTCTCCTTGATACTGAACAGCAGCCGGTCCCAATGTACTTCGGGAGCGAGGAGCCGTAGTCGGTCCAGGAGCCGCTGCTCCTCGGGCAGCGCTATGAACTCCAGGATTCCCTCGGGCAGTGGGGCGTTCGGTTCGGCATCGATGCCCAACATGTGCGCGTCGCCCGTCTGCGCGAGCACCGCGGCGCGGTAACCGGTGCAGTGAGTGATGCTTCCCAGGACCGATGCCGGCCATTCGGGAGCGCCGTCGAAGCCCGGCAGGATCGGCATGGCCGGGAGACCGAGGCGCCGCAGGGCCTGGCGGGCGCACCAGCGGCCTGTGGCGAACTCACTGCGCCGCGCCGCCACGGCCCGCTCGACGACACGGGCCTCTTCCGGGTAGAGGTGGGCCTGCGGCACGTCGCCGAACACCTCGGACACGGCCATGCCATACGGAAGGATCTGCTCGATCACAGGCTGACTCCCATCGACCGGGCCGGGATCCGACTGCAGTACGAGAACGGTGACGTTCCTTCATCCCGATCCGGGGAGCCCGCGGTGAAGGCGGCGAGGTCGCTCCGGATCGCCGCCGTCACATCCGGCTCCCGGTCCTGGAGGTAGAAGTGGCCGCCCGGGAAGAGACGCGTGGCGAACCGGGACCGGGTGTGGGCGCCCCACCTCCGCATGTCCTCGTCGGCGAGGTTCCCGTCCTCGTCGCCCCAGTACGTGCTGAGGGGACACCGCAGCGCCCTGTCCGCAGCGCCCTGATAGGTCTCCACGGCCTTGAAGTCGGCCCGCAGGGCGGGGATCACGGTGGCCAGGAAGTCCCTGTCGGACAGCAGCGCGGAGGGTGTTCCGGAGAGTCGGCCCATCTCGGCCGTGAGTTCCTCGTCGTCCATGAGGTGCACGCCCCGGTCCTGCCGTACGGACGGCGCACCCCGGCCCGAGGCGATCAGACCGATCAGATCGACCGGACCGCCGGGCCGGTCCCGGTCCTCGAGGCGCAGCGCGACCTCGTAGGCAAGAACCGAACCCATGCTGTGCCCGAAGAGCGCCAGGGGACGGTCCAGCCAGGGCGCCAGCGCGTCGACGATGTGGTCGGCCAGTTCCCGGAGGTCCTCGACGGGCCGTTCGGCCAGGCGGTCCTGTCTGCCGGGGTACTGTACGAGCAGGACGCGGTTGTCGACGGACAGCTCCGCCGAGAGCGAGTGGTACGTCACCGCGGATCCGCCCGCGTGGGGAAAGCACACCAGGGTGCGGCCGTCCCCGCCCGGCTCGTGGTACTGGCGGATCCAACCCTCATGATCCGGCCTGTACGTGTTCGGGGCCGAGGCCGTCGTCGAGGTCATCGCTGCTCGCCTCCGGTCGGCATCAGCAAGTCCCCCGTGACATCGGCGACGGCCGGGCAGCCGGCGAGGGCGAGGGCGAGATCGAGGTCGGCCAGCAGACACCGCAGGACGTGGGCCACGCCCTCCCGCCCGTCCAGGGCGAGTCCGTAGAGGTAGGGGCGGCCGTAGAGCACCGCGTTCGCGCCGAGGGCGAGTGCCTTGAGGACATCGCTGCCCGTTCGTACGCCGGAGTCGAGGAGGACCGGGAGGTCCGGGCCGACAGCGGCGCGGACAACCGGCAGGGCGTCGAGCGCCGCGACGGAGCCGTCGAGTTGGCGCCCGCCGTGGTTGGAGACGACGAGACCGTCGACGCCGTACTCCCGCGCCCGGCGGGCGTCGTCCGGATGGAGGACGCCCTTGAGCAGGATCGGCAGCTCCGTCAGTTCACGCAGCCACGGCAGGTCGTCCCAGCTCAGCGCCGGATTGCCGAAGACACGGGCCCAGTGCTCGACGACGGCACGCCCGTCGGCGTCCGTCGGCAGGCCCGCCCGGAAGGCGGGGTCGGAGGTGAAGTTGGCGAGGCCCGCACCGTGCAGGAACGGAAGGTAGCCGTTGTCCATGTCCGTCGGCCGATAGCCGAAGGCGGGCGCGTCGACTGTGAGGACGAGTGCGGTGTAGCCGCCGGCCTCCGCACGGCGGACCAGGGACTCCGCGACCGCCCGGTCCGAGGGCCAGTAGAACTGGAACCACCGCTGTCCGTCCGGGGCGGCCCGCGCCACCTCCTCCAGGCTGTGGGAGGACCCGGTGGACAGGACGACCGGCACGCCGGCATCCGTCGCGCCCCGAACAGTGGCGAGTTCGCCCTCGGGGTGGAGCACGGTCTGCGAGGCGATCGGGGCCAACAGGACGGGGACGGGCAGGCGTTGTCCGAAGAGGGTGACCGACAGGTCACGCGCGCTGACATCGCGCAGCATGCGGGGCACGAGCCGACGGCGATCAAAGGCCTCCCGGTTTTCCCGGCCCGTCCGGCCGGTCCCGGCGTTGCCGATCACGTATCCGATGGCGGCCGGCGTCATTGCCTTCAGCGCCTCGTCCTCCAGCGCTGTCAGGTCGGTGGGCAGGCGGGGAACGCGGCCGTCGCAGCCGGCCCGGTAGATCTCACGCACCAGATCGGCGGGGACTGCCCGCATGGCATCTCCATTCAGGGGCGGCGCGGCGGGGGCCGCGATCGTGGGGGTCGTGGTACGGGAGCCGTTCATATGAGGTCCGTCCGGATCCGGTCGGTGAGGCGGAGGGCCGAACCGGTGCCGGGGTCGGCCAGGGCGAAATGGCCGCCGGGCAGCAGCTCGGTGCGGGCGTCGCGGGTGGTGTGGTCCGCCCAGCCGCGGCACCGGTCGGCGTCGGCCTTGGGATCCGCGTCGCCGAGCAGCACCGTGACCGGAACCGTCAGGGCGGTGTCGGCGGGGCACCGGTAGCGGCGCAGGGCGCGGTGGTCGGCCCGGAGCAGGCCGACCACCTGCCGTACGGTCTCCTCGTCCCGGAGGAGTTCCTCCGGGACCCCGCCGAGGCGGCGCAGCTCGGCGACGATCTCGCCGTCTGCGCACGCGTCCAGGTCGCGCTCCTCCCAGTCCCGGGAGGGCGGCAGGGCGGCCGAGACGATCAGCCGGGTCACGGTGCCCGTCGCGGCGAGGCGTCGGGCCGTCTCGAACGCGACGAGCGCGCCCATGCTGAGGCCGGCCAGGAACAGCGGCCGATGGTCGGCGGTTTCGGCCAGGGCCTGTGCCGCCTCGTCGGCCAGGACCGCGATCTCCTCCGCATGCGGGTCGGACCTGCGCTCGTGCCGACCGGGGTACTGAACGGCTTCGAGGCCGATGTCCTCGGGGAGCGCGTATGACAGTTCCGCGAAGGCCCTGGCGGTGCCGCCCGCGTGCGGGAAGGCCACGAGACGGGCGGCCGCGTTCTCCTTGGGGTGGAAGGTGCGCAGGCAGCGGGCTCCCGCGCGGACAGCTGTGGTCATGCGGCACCACCTTCCGTGGCCGTGCCGATGGCGGCCAGCACACCGTGCAGCCGGTCACGCGCCGCGTCGCGCAGCAGGTCGCCGAGCGGTTCGTCGGCGAGTTCGGCGGTGAGCCGGACGACCTCGTCGAGCGCCGCCTCGACGGCCGGGGAAACGGAGGGTGGCGGGTTCTCGTCGGTGTCGCCGAGTTCTTCGCGGAGATGGTCGACGAGGTCGGCGGGGGTGGGCCAGTCATAGATGAAGGTCGCCGGCAACTTGACCCCTGTCACCTTGGTGAGGCGGTTGCGCAGTTCCACCGCGGTGAGCGAGTCGAACCCGATCTGGTCGAAAACACCATCGACGGCCACGACCTCGGCGGAGGCATGCCCGAGAACGGCCGCGATCTCACGACGGACCACGTCCGACAGACCGGCCACCGACGAAACCGCAGCCTCGGCGGTCGGGGGCTCGTCGGTGTCGGGGGCGGTGTCGCCGAGTTCTTCGCGGAGATGGTCGACGAGGTCGGCGGGGGTGGGCCAGTCATAGATGAAGGTCGCCGGCAACTTGACCCCTGTCACCTTGGTGAGGCGGTTGCGCAGTTCCACCGCGGTGAGCGAGTCGAACCCGATCTGGTCGAAAACACCATCGACGGCCACGACCTCGGCGGAGGCATGCCCGAGAACGGCCGCGATCTCACGACGGACCACGTCCGACAGACCGGCCACCGACGAAACCGCAGCCCGTTCCGGCACCCGCACGGATACGGGAACCACCGGTGCGGGGGCTGCGGGGACCAGCGCCCGCAGCAGCGGCGGGAGGGTGCCTGCGGCGCTGCGGGCACGCAAGCCGTCCGCGTTCCACTCGGCTGCGACGGCCACGGGCACGTCGCGGCGCAGTGCGGCGTCGAACATCTCCAGGCCGTACTTCACCGGCAGCGGCGCCACGCCCGTGCGGGCCACGCGCGCCAGGTCGGCGTCCGTGAGGCCGCTGCCCATGCCGCCGGAGCCCTCCCACAGGCCCCAGACCACGGACACGCCCGGTCGTCCCGTGGCTCGCCGCCGCTCCATCAGGCCGTCGAGGAAGGCGTTCCCGGCGGCGTAGCCTGCCTGGCCCGCCGAGCCGAGGGTGCCGGCAATCGAGGAAAAGGCGACGAACGCGCTCAGGCCGAGACCGTCCGTCAGGTCGTGCAGGTTGAGCGCCGCGTCCACCTTGGCACGCAACGTGCGGTCGAGCTTCTCGGGCGTCAGGGAGGCGAGGACGCCGTCGTCCAGGACCCCCGCCGCGTGGACCACTCCGCCGACGCGGACACCGCGCGCGGTGAGGTCCGCGAGGGCGGCGGCCAGCGCGTCCCTGTCGGCAGCGTCGCACATCGCCGTGTGCACCTCGGCGCCCAGGTCGCGCAGCTTGTCGAGCGCGTCGGCGGTCCCGGCCGTTGCGCCGCTGCGCCCCATCAGGACCAGCTGCCGCACGCCGTGGTGGGTCACCAGGTGACGGGCGGTCAGCCGGCCCAGCCAGCCGAGGCCGCCGGTGATCAGGACGGCCCGCGACGGGTCCCAGGGGCCGGCCTCGTCCGGGAGGGCGAGGACGACCTTGCCGATGTGCCTCGCTTCGGCGAGGTGGCGGAAGGCGTCGGGGGCGCGGCGCACGTCCCAGACCGAGACGGGCGGCGCCTGGAGAGCGCCCTGTTCGAAGAGGCCGAGCAGGGCGGTCAGCATCTCCTGGATGCGGTCGGGTCCGGGCTCGCGCACGTCGTACGCCCGGTAGGCGACCCCGGGGTTCTCGGCCGCGACGGCGGCCGGGTCGCGCCGGTCGGTCTTGCCCATCTCCAGGAAACGGCCGCCGCGCGGCAGCAGCCGCAGCGAGGCATCGACGTACTCACCGGCGAGGGAGTTGAGCACCACGTCGAAGCCCTCGCCGCCGGTGGTGGACCGGAAGCGCTCCTCGAAGTCCAGGCTCCGGGAGGAGGCGATGCGGTCCTCGGGGATGCCCGCGGCACGCAGGACACCCCACTTGGCGGGGCTCGCCGTGGACCAGGCGCGGGCGCCGAGGTGCCGGGCGATCTGGAGGGCGGCCGTGCCGACGCCGCCGGTGCCCGCGTGGACCAGGACCGATTCTCCGGCGCGCAGCCCGGCGAGGTCCACCAGGCCGTAGTAAGCGGTGAGGTAGGTGACGGGGACCGCCGCGGCCTGGGTGAAGGACCAGCCCTCGGGGACGCGGCACACGAGCCGGTGGTCGGTCACGGAGACCGGGCCGACACCGGAGAACAGGCCCATCACCCGGTCGCCGGGGCTCAGCCCCGTGACGCCGGGGCCGACGTCGAGGACGGTGCCGGCTCCCTCGCCGCCCTGGCCGGGGTTCTCGGCGGAGACGTCCACGGCGGGCGGGATGACGCCGAGGGCGAGCAGGACGTCACGGAAGTTCAGGCCCGCGGCCCGCATCCGTACCCGTACCTGACCGTGGGCCAGCGGCTCGTCGGCCTCCGGCCAGGGTTCGAGGGACAGGTCCGCGAAGGACTTCCGGGCAACGTAGTCGAGCCGCCAGTGCGGCGTGTCGGCCGGCGGGACGAGAGCCCCGGCAGGACCGTCCGGGCCGAGTACGGGGCGGTGGGCGACGCCGCCGCGCAGGGCGAGTTCCGGCTCGCCCGTTGCCAGCGCGGCCGGCAGGGCGCGCCGGGACTCGGCCGTGCTGTCCTCGTCGACGAGCAGGAAGCGGCCCGGGTGCTCCCGGTCGGCGGAGCGGAGAAGTCCCCACACGGCACGCTGCTCGGGGGTGGTGACCGTCTCGCCGCCCACGGCGACCGCGCCGCGGGTGAGCGCGACGAGCCGGGTGCGGCTCAGCCGCTCGTCGTCGACGAGGAGACGAGTGAGGGACAGGACCCGGTGCAGGACTTCGCGGACGGAGTCGGCGGTCGCGGCCCCGTCGTCGGCCGAGGCACAGGGCAGCAGAAGCAGGTCGGGCGCGGGTGAGCCGGCGGCCAGCGCGGCGGCCAGCGCCTCGGCGTCGCGGTGGACGGGCGGTGCGGCACCGGCCTCGCCGAGCGCAGCGGCCAGGCCGTCCTCGTCGGCGCCGAGCAGGGTCCAGCGCCTGGGGGCGAGGGGGCGGGCCGGTACGGGCAGTGGCGACCAGGAGGGGACGAGCAGGCCGTCGCGGGAGTCGGCCCCGGCCCGTCCGGTGCTCCCCGTGCTTCCGGTGCCGGAGGGCAGCGGGCGGAGCGCCAACGCGGCCACGGAGACGACCGGGGCGCCAGTGGCATCGGCTGCCTCGATGGCGACGGAGTTCGCGCCGGCCGGGGCGAGACGGACGCGCAGCCGCCCGCCGGCGGGCCCGTGGAAGCGAACCCCGGACCAGGCGTAGGGCAGCAGCCCCGTGCCGCCGTCGACGACGCCACCGGTGGCGAGGGGGTGCAGGGCCGCGTCGAGCAGCGCCGGGTGCACTCGGTACTCGCCGGGCCGCGTTGGACCGTCCTCGAGCAGGGTCACCTCGGCGAAGGTCTCGTCGCCGAGGCGCCACATCGCGTCGACACCCTGGAACGCGGGCCCGTAGGCGAGGCCCCGCGCCGCCAGGTCGGCGTACAGCTCGGCCGGTGGGACGGCGACGGGCTCGGCATGCGTCGGGGGCCAGACGGAGAGGTCCGCGGGCCACCCCCCGCCGCCGGGGGCGAGGGAGCCGTGGGCGTGCCGGACCCACCCCGACTGCTCGGCGCTCCTCCTGCCACGCGCGGGCTCGCGGCGGGAGTGGAGGGTGAGGGCCCGGGCGCCGGAGGCGTCCGGCGCGGCAAGGAACAGCCGCAGCTGCACCGGGCGGTCCTCGGGCACGACGAGCGGGGTTTCCAGGAGGAGTTCCTCGACGAGGGTGCAGCCCGTCTCGCGGGCGGTCCACGCCGCGAGGTCCAGGAGCGCGGTGCCGGGCACGAGCACCTCGCCCGCGACCCGGTGATCCGCCAGCCAGGGGTGCTCGGTCAGGGAGAGCCGCCCGGTGAACAGCAGCCCGTCGAGACCGGGCACCTCGGCGACGGCGGCGAGCAGCGGGTGGCCGGTCTCGTCGAGGCCCGCCGCTCCCGTTCCGGACGTACGCTGTTGCGTCCCCTCCAGCCAGTAGTGGCCGCGTTGGAAGGCGTACGTCGGCAGCTCGACGCGGCGGGCGGTTCGTCCGGCGAAGAGCGCGGCCCAGTCGACGTCCGCGCCGTCCGTGTGGAGCCGGGCGACCGCGTCGAGGAGGGCAGTGGCCTCCGGCTGTCGGCGCCGCAGGGCGGGGACCACCCGGTGGCCGCCGCGGGGGCGCCGCCCGGTGTCCTCGGCAAGACAGTTCGCGGCGACGGCGGCGAGGTCGCCGGAGGGGCCGAGGTCCAGGAAGCGGACGCAGCCGAGGCCGGCGAGTCCGTGCACCGCGTCCTGGAAGCGGACCGCCTCGCGGACGTGCCGCACCCAGTACTCGGGGTCGGAGAGCTCGGCTGCCGTCGCGGGCCTGCCGGTGAGGTCGGAGACGAGCGTGATCCGGGGCGCGTGGAAGGTCATGCGCCGGGCGACCTCACGGAACCGGTCGAGGGCGGGTTCCATCAGCGGCGAGTGGAAGGCGTGGCTGACCCGGAGCCAGGTGGCCTTCCCGCCGCCGGACTCGAAGGCGGCGACGATCGACTCCAAAGCCTGCCGGTCGCCTGAGAGGACGGTGGCGCCGGGCCCGTTGACAGCCGCGACCGACACGGCGCCCTCGTACCCGGCGAGCAGCGCGACCGCCTCGGTCTCCTCGGTGCGCAAGGCCACCATCGCCCCGCCGGGCGCCAGGCTCTGCATGATCCGGCCACGGGCCGCGATCAGCTCGGCCGCGTTCTCCAGGGAGAGGACTCCGGCGGCGTGCGCGGCGGCGAAGGAACCGACCGAGTGGCCGAGGACGGCGTCGGGCCGGACGCCCCAGGACTCCAGGAGGCGGTGGAGGGCGACCTCGCAGGCGAACAGCGCGGGCTGGGTGTACTCGGTGTGGTGCAGGAGCGCCGCTTCCGCGGAGTCCTCGGGTGCGAAGAGCACCTCCCGCAGCGGCCGCTCCAGGTGCGGGTCGAGCGCCGCGCAGACGGTGTCGAAGGCCGCGGCGTACGCGGGGAACGTCTCGTACAGCTCCTTGCCCGCCCCGGCCCGCTGGGAGCCCTGGCCGGCGAACAGGAACGCGGTCCTGCCCTCCTTGGCGGTGCCCCGCACGGCCTCCGGGCCGCCTTCGGGGCCGGTCTCGTCCGCCAGAACCCGCAGGCCCGTGAGGAGCCGGTCGCGGTCCTCGGCGACGAGCACCGAGCGGTGGGCCAGATGGGAGCGGGTGGTGGCGAGCGAGCGGCCGAGGTCGGCGAGACCGATTCCCGGGTCGGCGGTCAGGTGGTGGTGGAGCCGGTCGGCCTGGGCACGCAGGGCGGTGGCAGTGGCCCCGGAGAGCAGCACGGGGACGGCGGGCAGCGGCGCCGCGGCCGGCTCGTCGGACGGCTGCTCCTCCGGGGCCTGTTCCAGGATGACGTGGGCGTTGGTGCCGCTGATCCCGAAGGAGGACACCGCCGCCCGGCGCGGACGGCCGTGCTCGGGCCAGGCGCGCTCCTCGGTCAGCAGCGCGACCGAGCCGTCCGACCAGTCGACGTGCGGGGTGGGCTCGTCCACGTGCAGGGTGCGGGCGAGCACACCGTGCCGCATCGCCATCGTCATCTTGATCACCCCGCCCACACCGGCGGCCGCCTGCGAGTGCCCGATGTTGGACTTGAGTGATCCCAGGTAGAGCGGGGTGCCGTCGGTACGGTCCCGGCCGTAGGTGGCGATCAGGGCCTGGGCCTCGATCGGGTCGCCGAGCCGGGTGCCCGTGCCGTGCGCCTCGACCGCGTCGACGTCGGCCGCCGACAGGCCGGCGGCGGTCAGCGCCTGGCCGATGAGCCGTTCCTGCGCCGGGCCGTTGGGCGCCGTCAGGCCGTTGCTCGCGCCGTCCTGGTTGACGGCGGATCCGCGGACGACGGCCAGGACATGGTGCCCGTTGCGGCGGGCGTCCGAGAGCCGCTCCACGAGGAGCAGTCCGGCACCCTCCGACCAGCCGGTGCCGTCCGCCGAGCCCGCGAAGGGCTTGCAGCGGCCGTCGGGGGCGAGCCCGCGCTGGCGGCTGAACTCCACGAACGGCGTGGGCGTCGCCATGACGGTCGCGCCGCCGGCCAGGGCCATGGAGCACTCGCCGCGCCGCAGCGAGGCGCACGCCAGGTGCAGCGCGACCAGGGACGACGAGCAGGCCGTGTCCACGGTGAGCGCCGGGCCTTCGAGACCGAAGGTGTACGAGACCCGCCCGGAGGCCACGCTGCCCGCGCTGCCGGTGCTGAGGTAGCCCTCGTACGCCTCCGGCGCCGGGGAGAGACGGGATGCGTAGTCGTCGTACATGGTGCCGACGAAGACGCCGGTACGGCTGCCGCGCAGGCTGCGGGGGTCGATGCCGGCGTGCTCGAACGTCTCCCATGCCGTTTCGAGGAGCAGGCGCTGCTGGGGGTCGATCGCCAGCGCCTCGCGCGGGGAGATCCCGAAGAACTCGGGGTCGAAGCGGGCGGCGTCGCGCAGGAAGCCGCCCTCCCGCACGTAGGAGGTGCCGGGGGTGTCCGGGTCCTCGTCGTACAGGTCCGTGAGGTTCCAGCCCCGGTCGGCGGGGAACGGGCCGACGGCGTCGACGCCGTCGGTGACGAGCCGCCAGAGGTCTTGTGGGGAGCGCACCCCGCCGGGGAAGCGGCAGGCCATGCCGACGATCGCGATCGGCTCCTCGTCGCGCTGTTTCCTGCGGGCGTGGGCCTGCTTGAGGCGCGCGTTCTCCTTGAGCGCGGCCCGCAGCGCCTCGACGACCTGCTGCTGGTCGGTGGACGTCATCGTGAATCTCCTACTGCCCTGTGGGCGGGTTCAGGACTCGCTGCTGCCCAGTGCCATGCGCACCAGGTCGTCGCCGGTCATCAGGTCGAGGTCGAGGGGGGTGTCGAACAGGTCGTCCAGTCCGTCACCCGGGCCGTCGTACGCGTCACGGGCGGGCTCGGGGGCCAGTTCGGTGCGGAGCCGGTCGGCGAGCGCACTCGGCGTGGGGTGATCGAAGACAAGCGTCGGAGGCAGTTTGACGCCGGTCTCGCCGACCAGCCGGTTGCGCAGTTCGACGGCCGTCAGGGAGTCGAAGCCGAGGTCCTGGAAGCGGCGTTCGGCCGCCACCGTGCCCGGGTCCGCATGGCCCAGGACGGCGGCCACCTGCTCCCGCACCAGTTCGACGAGGATGTGGTGGTGCTCCGGCTCCGGTGCACGGGCGAGCCGCGCGCGGAGCTCGGCCGGCCGGTCCGCGGTCCGGGCGGTCGGTGCGGCCTGCCGACGGGCCGCCGGCACCAGGCTCCGTACGAGGGCGGGGGCCGACTCCGGGTCCATGGCAGCCGTGTCGATCCCGGCCGCCGCGAGCACCGGTACGTCACCGGCGCAGGCCGTGTCGAGCAGGGCGAGACCCTCGCGGTCGGACAGCGCCCGGATGCCCGAGCGGGCGAGGCGGCGCAGATCGGCGGCGTCGAGCTCCCCGCCCATGCCGCCGTCGGACTCCCACAGGCCCCAGGCGAGGGAGAGCGCCGGGAGCCCCTGGGCGTGGCGCACTGCGGCCAGGGCGTCCAGGAAGGCGTTGGCCGCGGCGTAGTTGCCCTGGCCCGCCGTGCCCAGCATCCCCGCGAAGGAGGAGAAGAGCACGAACGCGTCCAGGTCGAGGTGACGGGTCAGTTCGTGGAGGTGGAGGGCGGCGTCGGCCTTGGGCCGCAGCACCCGTTCCACCCGCTCGGGCGTGAGCCCGCCGATGACCGCGTCGTCCAGGACGCCCGCGGCGTGGACCACTGCGGTCAGCGGCCGTCCGGGGTCCACCGAGGCCAGGACGGCGGCGAGCGCCTCCCGGTCGGCGGCGTCGCAGGCGGCGACGGTCGTCTCGGCCCCTTCGACGGCCAGTTCGGCCACGAACTCCGCGGCTCCCGGCGTCGCCGTGCCCCGCCGACCGGTGAGGAGCAGCCGGCGCACGCCGTGCTCCCGGACCAGGTGACGGGCGACGAGCCGGCCGAGGGTGCCCAGGCCGCCGGAGATCAGCACGTGGCTGTCGGACCCGAACGGTGCGGTGGTGCCGGAGGGGCGGCGGATGCGCGGCCGACGCAGCACCGGGACGGACATCCGGCCCTCGCGGAGGACGAGTTGGGCCTCCTCGCTCGCCACGGCCCGGGCCAGGACCCGCAGGGAGTCGGCGGCGGCGTCGGTGTCGATCAGCGAGAAGCGTCCGGGGTGCTCGGACCGGGCGGAGCGCAGCAGACCCCACGCGGCGGCGAGAGCCGGGTCCGGCCCGGTGCCGCCCTCGGTCGCGACGGCGCCCGAGGTGAGGAGGACGAGCCGGGAACCGGCGAGGCGCTCGTCGGCGGTCCACTCGCGGGCGAGGTCCAGGACCGTCCGCGCGGCCAGGGCCGTACGGGCCGCCAACGGATGCCGTGCGGCGGCCGTTTCGGCTCCGGTTTCGGCCGCGAGCACGTCGACCGGGTCCGTCGCGCCCGGCTCGGCTCCGGTGGCGGCGGGCTCGGTCACGAGGACCACCGCCGGTGCCCGGTCGCCCTCGTCCAGGGCGCGCCGCAGCTCCCCGAGCCCGGGGTAGTGCCGTACGGAGACTCCGGCATCGCGTACGGCCTCCGCCGTGCCCGCACCGTCACCTCCCACCACGGCCCAGTCCGCTCCGGCCTCGATCGGTGGGGCAGGTGTCCGCGACCGCTCCCACTCCAGGACGAAGAGACCGTCGCGGGCAGCCCGTCCGGACACCAGGTCGGCGCCCGAGGGGAGTTCGCGCAGGGTGAGGGCGTCGGCGGCGAGCAGCGGGGCACCGGTCCCGTCGGAGACGAGCAGCGAGACGACGTCGGGACGGCCCCGGCGGAGCCGGACGCGCAGCACGTCGGAACCCGGGACGCCGGTGCCGTCACCCAGTGCGGTCACACCGCTCCACGCGAAGGGGACCACCAGCGGGGCGGCGTCCCCGGCGACCGCGAGCAGCGGGTGCAGCGCGGCGTCGAGGGACGCGGGGTGCAGCAGGAAGCCGTCGCCGGCCGCCCTGCCGTCGTCCTCCGCCGTCACCTCGGCGTACAGGTCGTCCCCGTGGCTCCACACGGCATGCAGGCCGCGGAAGGCGGGGCCGTAGCCGTAGCCCCGGTCGGCCAGCCGTGTGTACAGATCGTCGACCGGAACCGGGGTGGCGCCGAGCGGCGGCCATTCGGCCGACTGCCCGCTGTCCGGCCCGTCGGTGGTCCCGGCGCCGTCCAGCAGGCCGTCGGCGTGGCGGATCCACGGGCCCTCGGAGTCGTCGGCCGCACGGGCGTGCAGGGTCACGGGACGGGTGCCGTCCTCGGCCGGGGAGCCGACCAGGAGCTGGACGTCGACGGCTTCCGCGGCAGGCAGGACCAGCGGAGCTTCCAGGGTCAGGTCCGCGATCCGGCCGCAGCCCGTCTTCCGCGCCGCGTACAGCACGAGTTCGGCGACGGCCGCGCCCGGGAGCAGCGCCGTGCCCATGACCGTGTGGTCGGCCAGCCAGGCGTCGGTGCCCAGGTCGAGCCGGCCGGTGAAGACCCGGCCGAGGCCGCCGGCCAGCTCCATGCCGCTGGTGAGCAGCGGGTGCTCCGCGCCGTCCGCGGGACCGCCCGTGGCGGTCACGGGCGCGGCCGGGGGCTCGTCGATCCAGTACCGCTCCCGCTGGAAGGCGTAGGACGGCAACGGCACGGTACGGGCCCCGGGGAAGAAACCGCTCCAGTCGACGTCCGCGCCGCCCGCGTGCGCCAGGGCGAGGGCGGTGGTGAAGGTGCGGATCTCGGCGTGGCCGCGGCGCAGCAGCGATATGGCTCCGGTGCCGGGGGTGTCGTCGAGGCAGGTGTGGGTCATCGCGGACAGGACGGGGTCGGGACCGAGTTCGATGTAGCCGGTGACGCCGAGGTTCTGGAGTACCCGGACACCGTCGGCGTAGCGGACGGTGCCGCGCAGGTGGCGTACCCAGTAGTCCGGGTCCGAGAGTTCGTCGGTGGTGGCGAGAGTGCCGGTGACGTTGGAGACGAGAGGGACGGTCGGCCGGGCACAGGTGATTTCGGCCGCGACGGTGCGGAACTCGTCGAGGATCTCGTCCATGTGGGGCGAGTGGAAGGCGTGACTGACCCTGAGACGGCTGGCCCTGCGCCCCGACTCCCGCCAGTGACCGGTGAGTTCGAGAACGGCGTCCTCGTCCCCGGTGACCACGACGGAGGCGGGACCGTTGACCGCCGCGACGGCCACACGCCCTTCGTAGGGGACGAGAGCGGTGAGGATCTCGTCCTCGGTGGCCTGGAGAGCGGCCATGGCACCACCGGCCCTGGCGGACTGCATGAGCCGGCCACGCGCGGCCACGAGCGTGCAGGCATCGTCGAGGGAGAACACACCGGCCACATGCGCGGCCGCAAGCTCACCGACCGAATGCCCCAGAAGGTAATCGGGAGTGACACCGTGATGCTCCATGAGCCGGTACAGGGCCACCTCCAGAGCGAACAGCGCAGCCTGCGCGTACTGGGTCCCGTCAAGAGCGGCAGCCTGCACACCGCCCTCCTCGGCGAACACCAGCTCCTTGAGAGAACCCCCCAGACGGGCATCGAACCGCTCACAGACAGCATCGAACGCAGCAGCGAACACCGGCTGGGACACATACAGCTCACGACCCATCCCAGCACGCTGACTGCCCTGCCCCGTGAAGAGGAACGCAGTCCTCCCCGAACCCGACACCACACCCGTCACCAC
>NZ_RDBO01000033.1:226734-288750 GCF_008120935.1 Streptomyces sp. sk2.1 | reverse complement strand
CACCCGCACCCGCACCCGCACCCGCACCCGCACCCGCACCCGCACCCGCAGCACCGCACGACTGAACCGAAAGGCACGTTCCCATGGCCGCCCCGCAGTCGACCGGCTCCACCCCCACCCGGACTGCCCCCCGAACCACACTGGGCCGCGCCCTGATGTGGCCCGCCGTGACAGCCGGCGTGGGCGTCCTCCTCATCTACAACTCCTTCGGCTCCTCGGCCGACGACAAACCGCCCGCACCGCCCGCGGCCGTCGCGTCCGCCACGCCCGAGATCCTCGGCTCCCACGCCGCACCCGCCCCGCTCCCCCCGTCACCGACCACCGTCGGCCCGACCATGCCGCGTTCCGTCCCCGAGCGGCTGAGCATCCCGGCCATCGGCGTCAACGCCCCGTTCACCGATCTGTCCCTCGGCGCCAACGGCCAGCTGAACGCGCCGCCCCCCGACGACAACAACCTGGTCGGCTGGTACAAGGACGGCGCCACCCCCGGCGAGCGCGGCGCCTCGATCGTGGCGGGCCACGTGGACACGCTGACCGGCCCGGCCGTGTTCCTCCAGCTCCAGTACCTCAAGCCCGGCGCCAAGGTGGACGTCACCCGCGCCGACGGCTCCGTCGCCACGTTCAAGGTCGACTCCGTCGAGCAGTTCAGCAAGGCGGACTTCCCCGACGAGCGGGTCTACGCCGACACCAACTCCGCCCAGCTGCGCCTGATCACCTGCGGTGGCGCGTACGACAAGACCGCCAAGGACTACAAGGACAACGTGGTGGCCTTCGCCCATCTCGACACCTTCAAGGAGGGCTGAGCCGACGGCGTCCGTCGATGGCCGTCGGCACTTCGGCACAACCATCCGCCGGGGCGCGACGTCGTACGGGGCAGTGCGGAACCTTTTCCGTACTGCCCCGACCGACGTCCCGAGCACCGGAGTTGATCCACGTGCCTGTTCTCTCCCCCCGCCGTCGGCTGGCGATCGCGACCGGTGTCGCCCTGGTCGCGGGAGCCCTCGCCGCGCCCGTGGGTCATGCCGCCGCACAGTCGTCCGTCACCGCCGCACAGTCGTCCGCCCCGGCCGCACAGTCGTCCGTCGCCGCCGCGAGCACGCCGAGCCCCAAGCGGCTGCGCGACGACTTCAACGGCGACGGCTACCCGGACGTCGCCGTCGGCGCCCCCATGGCCACCACCGTCGTCGGTTCGGAGGAGGGCGCGGGTGCCGTGAGCGTCCTGTTCGGCGGCCCCGGCGGCCTGTCCTCCGCCCGCAAGCAGGTGCTGACCTGGCCGGACCGCCCGGGTATCAGCAACCCCCGGGACGCCCGCTACGGCACGGTGCTGCGCAGCGCCGACCTGGACGGCGACGGTTACGCGGATCTCGTCAGCCGCCCCTGGGCGTACCGGGCCAACGGCGAGAAGGGCACGGTGCTGGTCGTCAACTGGGGCGGCCCGTCCGGCCTTTCGAAGAACGCCATGCTCCTGAAGCCCATCCCCGGTGACCAGGCCTACGGCTTCGGTGACCTGAGCGTGGGCGATGTCGACGGTGACGGCATCACCGACATCGCGGTGGACGACGCACGACTCGGCGGCCACATCCTGCACGGCCCGATCGACCGCACCGGCAAGTGGAGCGGGCTCAGTTCGTTCTCGGTCGAGGGCACCGACCTGCTCGACGTCTCGAAGACCGCCGTCGGCGACGTGACCGGCGACGGCGTGGGCGACCTGGTGGTCCTCGGCTTCGCCGAGGACGGCCCGTGGGCGCAGCACACGTACCTGCTGAAGGGCGGCCGCACCGGTTTCGCCGCGCCGGTCGAGATCAAGGACGCGGACGGCGCCGGTGTCGGCGGCGTCAGTGTGGGCATCGCCGACCTGGACAAGGACGGCCACGGGGACGTCGTCATCGGACGCGGCGACGAGTGGTCGCACGCCGACACCCCGGTGAAGAAGGGCGGCGCGCTCTTCGTCTCGTACGGCGGCCCGAAGGGGCAGAGCACCACCCGAAAGCCCGTCTGGATCAACCAGGACACCGAGGGCGTCTCCGGCACGGCCGAGGCCCACGACCTGATGGGCTACAGCCTGGCGCTGGGCGACACGAACGGCGACACCTACCCCGACATCGCCGTGGGCCTGCCCGGCGAGCGGATCAACGGCATCTCCGACGCCGGCCGGGTCCTGGTGTTCAAGGGTGGCCCGAAGGGCGTGAGCGGCGCGGGCACCAAGGAGTTCGGCCAGTACACGGCCGGGGTCCCGGGTGTCGCCGAGGCGGGCGACCAGTTCGGCGAGGCCGTCGCGCTGGGCGACTACGACGGCAACGGCCGTACGGAGATGGTGGTCGGCGCCCCCTCGGAGAACAACAGCAAGGGCGCCCTGTGGATCTTCGGTACGGATGCCACCGGGATCATCGCCAAGGGCTCCGTCTCCTTCGGCGCGGCCACGATCGGCGCCCCGACCAACCAGTCCCGCTTCAGCGAAACACTGACGGACTGAGCAGGTGCTTCGGTCCCTGGCCGTGAGCTGCCCGGACCTGGATGATCCGGGATGTGGGGGGCGTCGGGACGACTCGGCGCCCGCCCCGCAACACCCCCGGACCGACCGGACGAAGAAGCCCGGCAACCGGGGGTCGGCTCCTGATCAGGACCGGCTCGGAGCATCCAGACGCTCGGTCGGCCCGCCGAAAGGCAGGACGAGTGTGCGTGTCGCCATGAGCCAGACGCCGTCGATCCTGCGGAAGGTGTCCTCGTAGTGGCCGATATTCACCGGCGGACGAGGCGGAATCGGCGCACCGTCGGTACAGCCGTCCACTCGGTAGGTCGCGAAGTACGTTGTCGCTGTCGCGATATCCGGCGAGTCGACGGTGACCAGGATGTTCGTGCACATCCGCCGGGACAGGCGGTCCACCGGCCGGGAGCCGAAGTACGCGCGCAAGGCTTCCCGGCCCTCGATCCGGCGCCCGTCATATGGCCATTCCCAGACCCCGTCCGGGGTGAAGAGGTCGCAGACCGTACTCGGATCGCCCAGGTCGAGCCGACGCACGAATTCCAGGACCAGACGCTCGCAGCTGCGTTCCGCGAGAAGACGCTCCATGGAATCAAGATCGTGAGTGGTCATCTCCACTTCCTACCAGCCCAGTTGGTGTCCCCACGATTCCTTTTCGACGCGTCGCCCAAGGGTGTGGCCTCATGCCTGGTGCCGGTGGATGGAGCATCACGCGGCGCGGCATGTCGAAAAACACCTGCCGACGGACCGAAAGCCTGACGGACCGACGCACCACGAGGGGCGGGGACGGCCTTACGGGGCCGCCCCCGCCCCTTCGCCGTTCGGGCGCCATCCCCTGAATCCACACCTTCACCGAACCGATCGCATGACGGGTCAATTGCCTTTCCTCTGGCTTTAGTTGTTGCGCTCAAGTCGATCCCGTACGGCCATCCGTCCACACCTCTTGACGTTCACCGCGCGGCGGCGGAACCATCGGAACCCGTCGAGAGAGCGCTCTCAGAGCGCTCTCGGATCACTGTCCGATCACTCCCGGATCGCTCTCTCGACAGTTCGTCGTGCATCCGAACCACGACTCAGGAGAAGTGTTCCCATGCATGCTCCCCCCACAGCACCCCCACGCCGTCGGATCCGGATTCCCGGACCGGCCGTGATCGCCGCACTCGCCGCCGCGCTGCTCGCCTCCGCCCTCGCCGCCCCGACGGCACACGGCCAGGGCACGCGCCAGGACACTCACCGGAACACGCAGGAGATCGTCGGCGGCGGCGATCTGGGCCCCAACGTCCTGGTCTTCGATCCCTCGACGCCGGACATCCAGGGCAAGGTCGACGAGATCTTCGAGCGACAGGAGTCGGCGCAGTTCGGCGACGGCCGCTACGCGCTGTTCTTCAAGCCGGGCACGTACGACAACATCAACGCGCAGCTCGGCTTCTACACCTCGATCGCCGGGCTGGGGCTGAGCCCGGACGACACCACGTTCAACGGCGACGTGACGGTCGACGCCGGCTGGTTCGACGGGAACGCCACCCAGAACTTCTGGCGCTCGGCGGAGAACCTGGCACTCAACCCGGTGAACGGCACGGACCGTTGGGCGGTCTCGCAGGCCGCGCCGTTCCGCCGGATGCACGTCCGGGGCGGACTGAACCTCGCACCCGACGGCTACGGCTGGGCCAGCGGCGGCTACATCGCCGACAGCAGGATCGACGGCCAGGTCGCACCGTACTCACAACAGCAGTGGTACACCCGGGACAGCTCGGTCGGCGGCTGGAACAACGCCGTCTGGAACATGACGTTCTCCGGCGTCGAGGGCGCGCCCGTGCAGAGCTTCCCGAACCCGCCGTACACCACGCTGGACACCACCCCCGTCTCGCGCGAGAAGCCGTTCCTGTACCTCGACGGCGACGCGTACAAGGTGTTCGTGCCCGCGAAGCGCACCAACGCGCGCGGCACTTCATGGGGCAACGGCGCACCGCAGGGCGAGTCGATACCGCTGGACCGGTTCTACGTGGTGAAGCCCGGCGCGACCGCCGAGACGATCAACGCGGCGGTGGAACAGGGCCTGCACCTGCTGTTCACGCCCGGCATCCACCACGTGGACCGGCCGATCGACATCGACCGCGCCGACACCGTGGTGCTCGGCCTGGGCCTCGCCACGATCGTCCCGGACAACGGCGTCACGGCCA
Source organism: Streptomyces sp. sk2.1 (assembly GCF_008120935.1). Lineage (GTDB taxonomy): Bacteria > Actinomycetota > Actinomycetes > Streptomycetales > Streptomycetaceae > Streptomyces. The sequence continues at coordinate 284,088 of NZ_RDBO01000033.1, read as the reverse complement.
TCAGGGTCGGTGACGTGGACGGGGTGAAGCTCGCCGGACTGCTCGTCGACGCCGGTCCCACCAACTCGGACACCCTGGTCGAGGTCGGCCCGGCGGGCGCCTCCGCGCGCCACGCGGACAACCCGACGTCGCTCCAGGACGTGTTCGTACGGGTCGGCGGCGCCGGGGCCGGCCGGACCACCACCGGCATGGTGATCAACAGCAACGACACGATCGTCGACCACACCTGGATCTGGCGCGCCGACCACGGCGAGGGGGTCGGCTGGGAGACCAACCGGGCCGACTACGGCCTCCAGGTCAACGGCGACGGCGTCCTGGCGACCGGCCTGTTCGTCGAGCACTTCAACAAGTACGACGTCCGGTGGTCCGGCGAGAACGGCCGGACGATCTTCTTCCAGAACGAGAAGGCGTACGACGCCCCCGACCAGGCCGCCATCCAGGACGGCGAGATCAAGGGCTTCGCGGCCTACAAGGTCGACGACTCGGTGAACAACCACGAGGGCTGGGGGATGGGCAGCTACTGCTACTTCAACGTGGACCCGACGATCCGCCAGGACCACGGCTTCCAGGCACCGGTGAAGCCGGGCGTGAGGTTCCACGACCTGCTGGTGGTGTCGCTCGGCGGCAAGGGCCAGTACGAGCACGTCATCAACGGAACGGGATCGCCCACCTCGGGCTCGGACACCATTCCGTCGCAGGTGGTGTCGTTCCCGTAGCACGCACAGGAGTGGGGCCCGGTCGTCACGACGACCGGGCCCCGCTCCGTGGTCCGACGCACCGTCACACCGGACGGTCGCCCTTGACCGCCGTCACGAACGGCGTCCAGGCCGAGGCCGCGAAGACGACGGCCGGACCGTGCGGGTTCTTGCTGTCGCGGACGGGGACGCATGCAGTGCAGTCGTCGTTCACTTCGAGGCAGTCGCCGCTGCTGGCACCGCTGTAGCTGGACTTGCGCCAGGCGGACAGGACCGAGGCGTCCTGGACGATGGATTCACCGCGCTTCCTGTTCGTATTCCTCCGCAACCGAACGGATGAGGGCCAGGGACTCCCGGTGCGAGAGCGCATCCCCCAGTGCGTGATCGTAGGCCGCCTGGAAGTCGCGCACTGCCGATGGATTCTCCCAGATCCGCCCCGACTTGAGCCCTTCGGTGTAGGCGATGGGCGGCAGGTCCTGGAACCACATCAGGAAGACCATGCCCTCCATAAGCGCGTGGTAGCCCGCCGAGAACGGCAGGACGTGCACCCGTATGCGTCGCCGCTCCCCGAACTCCACGACACGACGCAACTGTTCGGCCATCAGAGCTGGTCCGCCGATGGGACGGCGCAACGCCGCCTCGTCGAGCAGCACCCACACCACGGGCGATTCGAAGTTGCCGAGGATGCGGGCGCGCTTCAGGCGTGTGACGAGGAGCCTGTCACGTTCCTCTTCACTCTTGAGCGGGAAGCCGGAGCTCAGCACCTCGCGGGCGTATGCCTCCGTCTGGAGCAGACCGGGAATCAGCTTGGGGTCGTAATGCCGAATCACCGTCGCCTGCTTCTCGAACTCCACAACCGCCTCGAAGTACTCGGCGATCTTGTGTTCGTCGTCCAGCATGGGCAGGAACCGCACGAAGAACCCACCCGTGTCCAGCACTTGATCCAGTCGCTCGGCGTCCTCCGGCGAGGGCAGCCGCCGCCCCGCCTCCATATGGGCAAGGTGTGTACGGGACAGGAACGCACGTTGGCTCAGCTGCTCCTGCGTCAACCCCGCCGCCTCCCTGCGGCTGCGTAATTCCTTGCCATACAGGACCCGAGCCTTGGGAATCCCCTCACCGGCCACCGACAACTCCCCCATGTGCGAAGCGCATCGTCACGCTGAAACCTCTGGCGAGCGTAGCCGCAGGCAGCTCACCCTGTGACATGAATCACCCACGCAGAGTGAAGCGAGCCGAGAGGAAGCACCATGGCAACACCCTTCGAGCAGGACGCCTACGTCGCCCACGCCGGTACCGACGTCTACGGCCCCGGCAAGGTCATCGGGGTGGACGGAGCCCTTCGGCGGGTGCGGTTCGTGCATTTCGTGGCGACCATCGACGCGGGCGACCTGCGCGCCGCGTCACCCGAGGAGACGCACGTGATCCAGGCATGGATCCAGCGGAAGCAGGAGCGTTACGGCGGGGAGTGGTGACCGGACGAAGTGACCCTGCGTGCGCGGATGTTCATGTACGGTGACCGATGAAGCGGCCCCCATCGCTGGTTGCACCCGGCGACAAGGGCCTTCACCGTCAGTTCCCGACAGGACAGGAACACGAACGATGCTTCGGCATGTTATCGCGCCCTTGCGCCACTTCTCCCAGATCTCCAACGAGATCCTGCGGCATCCCCGGCTGTCGTCCGACGCCGTCCGCATCCTCACCTGGCAGCTCTCCCTCCCTCCGGGCTCCGAGGAGTCCCTTTCCCGCACCGCCACCCGTGCCGGTATCGGGAAGGGCTCCTTCAACCGGGCCAAGGCCCAGCTCAAGGGGGAGGGATTCGTGCACGAGTGGCGACAGCAGGGGCTGCGCGGCCTCTGGTCCACCGTGCAACTGGTCTCCTCCGTGCCACTGACCGCCGAGGAAGCCCTCGCCGTACGCAACGGGCGTCCGACGGCCGCCATGTGCGACGGCCGTCCGACGGCCGTCTGTCCGGCCGCCGGTGAGCCGAAGGGTCGGGCCGCCGGTCGTCATCCCGAAAAGATCCCTGCGGGAAACACCTCCACCCCTCCCTGCCCTGCGGTTCCCGCTCCCGAACGCGACAGCGAGGCACGGGAGTTGGTCACCGGCATCACGGCCCTGGACCCCCGGCTGACCGTGCCGCGCGGCATGGTCCCGCAGCTCGTCGCGCTCGCCTCCGAGTGGCTGGACCTCGGGCACACCGCCGCCGACGTGCGCGACCGGGTCCGGCGCGGCCTGCCGGGACGCGAACGGGCCATCCACCGTCCGGGCGGCCTCCTGCGGTACCTGCTGAGCGAACCGGATCCCGTGACGCCGCCGGTGACACCTCCCCTGGTGTCTCCGCCGCCCCGCCCGGCCGCGATGCGCGAGTGCGCCGGGCCCCACCACGTGCAGCCGATGCTGTTCGCCCCGGAGGGGGACGAGGAGCTGTGCGCCATGTGCCGGGACGCGTCGCCGGTCGGGGGGTCGGCAGCGGTGGCCGCCACGGCACGCGGCGCAGCCGCCGTACGCGCGGGGCTGTCCGGGCGGCGGACCGCCGCCCGTCACTGACCCGGCCGCTTCGGTTCCCGAGGGCCGCGGTCGATGGCCTTGCCGCAGCGCGACGGCCGCCCCGGTCGAGCCGGGTGCGGCGCGAGGACCACGTCGCGCGGCGCTAGCATCGGCACTCCGCCAACCACTGGAGTTTGCCGCTATGTCGTTGCCGCGTATCGGAGTCGTCATCGTGACCATGGGCACCCGCCCACGGGAACTGGAGGCTCTTCTCACCTCGGTGGAGAAGCAGGACGTGCCGGCGGCGCGCGTGGTACTGATCGGCAACGCGACTCCCCTCACCGATGTGGACGTGGCGGAGAACGTGACCAAGGTCCCCCTCGACGAGAACCTCGGTTGCCCCGGGGGCCGCAACGTCGGTCTGGAGTTGCTGCGCGACTCCGGCGACGTCGATGTCATCGTCGAGCTGGACGACGACGGGCTCCTCATCGACATGGGCGTGTTCCGGAAGGTCCAGGAACTGTTCGCGTCCGACCCGCGGCTCGGGATCATCGGGTTCCGGGTCGCCGACGAGCACGGGCACACCGAACGGCGCTGGATTCCCCGGCTGCGCGCCGACGACCCGATGCGTCGGGGCCTGGTGACGGCGTTCCTCGGCGGCGGGCACGCCTTCTCCGTACCGATGCTCAAGCAGACCGGCCTGTGGGCCGGGGAGTTCTTCTTCGGGCACGAGGAGTCCGACCTGGCATGGCGTGCGCTCGACGAGGGCTGGAAGATCCTCTACGAGCCCGAACTCGTCCTGCAGCACCCGAAGACGTCCCCGGCCCGGCACGCGGTCTACTACCGGTTCACGGCGCGCAACCGCGTATGGCTGGCACGCCGCCGGCTCCCGGTCCCGCTGATCCCGGTCTACCTCGGCGTGTGGACCGGGATCACCATGCTCCGCATGCGCTCCTTGAGCGGCGCGAAGGCGTGGTGGGGCGGCTTCGCCGAGGGCGTACGGACGTCGTGCGGCCCGCGCAAGGCGATGAAGTGGCGCACGGTGTGGCGCATGACCCGCCTGGGCCGCCCCCCGATCCTCTGACCCCTCGGGATGGTCCCGCGCGCGTGACGGGCTCGGACTACCGGGCCCGCGCCGACTCACATGGTGTTGACGATGAGCCCGATGTGAGTGAAGTAGTTCAGTCCGCCGAAGAACAGGAAGGCGAGTCCGGACAACCCCCAGGCGACTCCGATGACCGGGCTCATCCATGTCCTGGGACGCCGCAGCGCGAACGGGAAGAGGACCGCGCCGATGCCGACCAGAACGTACAGCCCTGACATGAAGCTCGCTTCCAGAAGCGGCCACTCCGCGAACTCACCGGAAATGGGCTCCTCCGGCGGGGCGGCGAAGAGGGTGTACTTCCAGCCTGCGGCGGCGATGCCGAAGCAGGCGAGCCCCATTCCGAAGACGAACACGGAAATGGGCGCGGCGATCTGGGCCGTACGGGTGACGCGGTCGTCGCCGAGGAGTTCGGCGCCCCGCTTCCAGAGATAAAAAGCGGCGGCGAGCAGAAATACGCCGAAGGCCAGTGCCGGCTCACCGAAGATGACGTTGTCGAACGGAAAACCCTGCCCGGCGAGCGGCCAGGTCAGGGTCATGTGAAGACCGGTGGTGACGAGGGTGAAGCCGAGGGCACCGAAGGCCAGCGCCCACCCCTCGGGCGCGATGGCGCTCCGGGAGGCGAGGAACTGACGCCCCAGCACCACCAGGAGCAGAAGCCCTGCACCGGCGGCCACGGACATGATCGTGTTGTAGGTCGGCATCCGAGTCCAGTCGACCTTCAGGCCGGATGCGGCGAGGGGCTCGACGTACTGAATCATTCCCGCAGAATAACCCTTTGTTAATCTTTTGCGCTTTATGCACCTTTTGGGCCCGCCGTCGCGAAACCAACCGCTCGCCAGGAGGGCGACCTCGCTCGCCGCCAACTGCAAACACACTCCCGACATCGCCCGGAACCACTCCCACCACGTTTCACCACGTCATAAGCAAGCCAACGTTGACCGATTGACGGTTTGCTGATTGCGCCAGCGACGCCCGGGTTGATAGAGATGACCATGCGAACGACTGTTCGCCGCACGAGGGGTCGACTCGGGAGTTACGGGGACGGGGCGGCCGGTCCGGTACGAGGCGCAGGGGGGCCTCCCCCGCGTGGACGGCGGTCCACGCGAACGCGGTCATCGCACGGACCTCGTCCGCACCCGCCTCCGGGCGGCGTTCGGGCGGGAGTCCGGCGGGGCCCGCGGTGGCGACGGCGGAGTTCCGCAGCCGGTCGAGCGCGTCCGCGGGCACGCCGTCCGGCAGCGGGCCCAGCCCGCGGGCCGCCCGGGCCGCCTGCCGGCCGAGCAGCAGGCAGTGGATCCAGAGCTCCTGCGCGAACTCGCCGCCGAAGGTGCGGGCCACCTCCGCCGCGAGGTCCTTCGGCAGGTGCGCGGCCCGCGCGGCACCGATCGTGTCCTTGGTGAGGCCGGTCGCGGGCAGGGCGTCGCGCCAGCGGTGGTGCCCGCGACCGCCGTCGGCGCCGTGCTCCTGCCCGACGAGCCGGATGTAACCCTCGCCGTACCGCATGTACGGGATCCAGCCCGGCTCCTCCAGGACGCGGCCCCGGGCCAGCAGGGGGGCGGCGTCGGCGGCGAGTTCGCGCAGGAGCTCTGGATCCACTGCCTGCTGCTCGGCCGGCAGGCGGCCCGGGCGGCCCGCGGGCTGGGCCCGCTGCCGGACGGCGTGCCCGCGGACGCGCTCGACCGGCTGCGGAACTCCGCCGTCGCCACCGCGGGCCCCGCCGGACTCCCGCCCGAACGCCGCCCGGAGGCGGGTGCGGACGAGGTCCGTGCGATGACCGCGTTCGCGTGGACCGCCGTCCACGCGGGGGAGGGGCTCGACTGAGATGCGTGCCGGGCCCGGCCTAACGGGCCCGGTCGTCCCCGACCCGGTGCGTGATCCACACCCCCGGCTCCCAGTACGCGGCCAGGTCCCGCGCCCGGTCGACCCGGAGCGTCGAGAGACCGCCGGGGAAGACGTACTCCCCGTCCTCCGGGAAGGCGAGCCCCGTCCAGCTCTCCCACTCGGCGACCGTCCCCGTGATCCGCGAGGAACGCGCGGACGCCGCCGCGAGGGTGCCGCCCGCGCCCACCTGGGTCCGGATCCACGGATCGAACGGGGTCCCGTCGTCCCGGGTCCACGCCGCGTACCGCTCGATCGGCACCAGCGGATACCGCTCCTTCCAGGTGGGACGCACCGGCACCAGGACCGTCGCGAGCCCGGCGCGCCGCGCCGTGTCCGCCATCGCGTCGAGCAGCACCTTGGACAGCCCCCGGCCCTGATGGTCCTCGGCGACCTCGATGCCCAGCGCGCACAGCGCGTCCGGGGCGCGCCCGGCGTCGCGGTCCGCGAAGGCCCGCGCGATCGAGTCGTCCAGCCCCGGGCCGAGGTCCGCCGCGGTGCCGTCCCAGGTGCGGGGCAGCGAGCGGCCGGCACCGGCGATCACGTCGTGCTCGTCGTCGTACAGGAGGAACTGGAACTCCGGGAAGTCGTCGAACAGCCGGTTCCAGTAGTCCCCGTTGATGTCCCCGTGCAGGTTGTACTCGGGCACCACGCCGGCGAACCGCTCGGGGATGCGGTCCCACAGCTCGGGCCGCTCCGAGTGCCGTACCAGGACCGGGCTCACGGAGCCTCCCCGCCGGACGGGACCTCGACGTCCCAGACGACGACGATCGGGAGGCCGTCCCAGGCGGCGCGGGCCGCGTCCGCGATGAACTCCTCGTAACCGCCGGGCGCCAGGCTCCCGTTGAACAACGGCTCGTGGCAGCCGCGCACCCGCAGCCCCGCCCGGCCGAACGCCTCCAGATAACGGCTCGGCAGATGGACGTGGTTGCGGACGAAGGCGAGTTCCTCGGCGCCGTGCACGAAGAGGCACTGGCCCTGGAGCGCGATCACGAACGGGTGCAGGTCCGTGATCACGATCCGCCCGCCCGGCCGCACCACCCGGGCCAGCTCCGCCACGCCGGGAACGAGATCCGGAAGGTGCGTCATGGCCAGCGAGCAGACGGCGAGGTCCACGGAGTCGTCGTCGAGCGGCAGCCGGTCCAGGTGCCCCGCGCGGAACTCGGCCCCCGGGGTGTGCTCGCGGGCCTTCGCGATCATCTGCGGCGACTGGTCGACGCCGATGACCCGGTGCCCGCGAGCGGCCAGCGCCCGGGTCTGCCGGCCGGTGCCGCAGGCGGCGTCGAGCGCCACCCCCGGTTCGAGACCGTCGAGGATCGCGTGGACGACCGGTTCCTCCACCTCGATGTACGAGCTGGGCAGCGAGTCGTACACCGCCGACCAGGACGCGTACCCCGCCGCCGGGTCGAGCTCGCTGACCAGGGCCCCGCCGTCCGGAAGCTTCTCCTCGTCGAGGGCGAAGCGGCGGATGTCGGCCACCCGTTCCCGGAGGAACGCCTCGTCACCGTCCACGGCGTGGCGCAGCAGCGCGAGCCCCTCGATCCCCAGCACCAGTTCCCGTACACGGAATTCACCGCGGAATTCATCGCTCATGCGAGCCCCTCACCGATCGATGGACGGCCGTGCCCTTTTCCGGACAGCGCCCTACCCAACAGTCGTGGCGGAAAGTCCCGGCCCACCCGCCATGTCCGAAAACAGGGGATCGAATGGCCGGTTGATGGTGCCGTTGTCGTCGGTTCGGCGGCTGCCTAGCATGAGCGGCATGATTGAGGGATATCTCGGACGTGAAAGTGTCACCGTCGGCGGGGAAGTGACGTTCCATCTCTCCACCGACGCCCCCCGGTTCCGGCTCCGTTTCTACCGGCTCGGAGAGGAACTCATACCCGTCGGGGAATCCGGGGAGTATCCGGGCGGCCTGCACACCCCGCCCGGCCATCCCGACGAATTACCCGGACGCGCGTCGCCCGCCGACGACTGGAACTGGCCGCCGCTCACCCTGCCCGTACCGGGGGACTGGGAGCCCGGAATCCACCTGGTCGAATTCGTCGAATGCGGCCCGGACCGCCCCGGCGACCCCCCGCTCCTCGACGCGGAGCACATCGAGGGGCACGCCCGGGAGTTCTTCGTCGTGCGCCCCCGCGTCCCCGGCAGCCGCTCCCGCATCCTCTACAAGAAGTCCACCTTCACCCGGCACGCCTACAACCGCTCCGACCGGCCCGGTCTGGAACGCGCCGTCAGCCTCTACGACCACCCCGTCCACCGGGTCGGGAACGGCGACGAACCCCGAGGTCACAAGGTCAGCCTCCACCGTCCCGGGGGCGTGATCGACCTCGCCTACTGGGACGCGCCCTTCATCGCCTGGCTTGAACGCCACGGCTACCCCGTCGAGTACTGCACCGACCTCGACCTGCACGAGGACCCCGGCCTGCTCGCCTCCTACGACCTGCTCCTCAGCGTCGGCCACGACGAGTACTGGAGCGCCGCGATGCGCACCCACGCGGAGCGGTTCGTGGCCGACGGCGGGAACATCGCCTTTCTCAGCGCCAACACCTGCTGGTGGCGGGTGCACCCGACGGACGGGAACACCGCTTTCGTCTCCGACACCGATCATCACGTCGGCGACGAATACCCCCATCTGCCGGCCACCGACCAGTGGTGGGTGCCCGCGCCCGACGGAGTCGGAAATCCCGAGAACACGCTCACCGGAGTGAGTTTCCGGAACGGCGGAATGTGGCCCGCCACCGAATGGCCCGGCGACCGCCCCCGCGTCGGATACACCGTGCAGCACGCCGACCACTGGATCTACGAGGGCACCGGATTGCGCGACGGATCCGACGGGGGAACGGCGGACCGGCTGGGGGCGGGGACCCCCCTCATCGGATACGAATGCGACGGTGCCGCGTTCTCCTGCGACGCGGATGGAATCGCCCGTGCCACCGGCGAGGACGGAACGCCGAAATCATTCCTCATTCTCGGAATTCACGTCCTCGAACCGGTGCACGAGGATTTCCATCACTTCAAATGGGGCCACTGGAACGGCCCCGCGCGCGAACCGACCATCAGCAGCCCCCGGGCCGCCACCATGGGCCTCCACACCGCCGACGGCGGCGGCACCGTCTTCACCGCGGGCACCACCGACTGGCCCGTGGTCTGCGGACACGAACAGGATCCGGCCGTCGGCCGCGTCACCCGCAACCTCCTCGACCGGCTCCGCCACCGGAGCCCGCGGCCCGGACGAGCTCGTCCAGACCGGTGATCCGCACCACCCCCTCGGGCAGGGGCGGTGCGAGACCCTCCACCGCCCGGTCGGGCCGCCACAGGTGCGCCGCCCGCATCCCCGCCGCCAGCGGACCGAGCACGTCGGGCACCCACATGTCCCCGACGAACAGCACCCGGTCCGCCGGCAGCGCGCAACGCTCGACCAGCGTGCGGTAGATCAGCGGATGCGGCTTGCGGGCCCCCGCCCGCGCGGAGCCCACCACCACGTCCACGGCCCCGCCGATCCCCACCGCCCCGACGCAGTCCTCCAGGTTCCAGAACCAGTTGGAGCACACCCCGATCAGCAGGCCCCGCTCCCGCAACCGCGCGAGCACCCCGGGCACGTCCGGATAGAGCTCCAGCCGGACCGCCTTCATCGCCCGGTCGAGCTCGGCGACCAGACCGTCGAGCTCGGCCTCCGGCACACCGCAGGCCCGCGCCCGGCGCCGCAGCCGGTCGCGTTCCCACGTCACGTACGCCGTCTCGTCGACCGAGTGCGCCGCGTGCTCCTCGCCCTCGCCGGGGCCCACCGACCACTGGTCGCCCCAGAGCTCGCCCTGCGCCGCCAGACCCCGGCGGGCGAAGATGCCGCGGTGGTCCGGCGGCAACGGCTCCACCATCCGCACGAGCGTCCCGTAGAAGTCGAGGACGACCGCACGGGTCTCGTCCGTCACCACCACGGAATCCGCCTAGAACCGGCCGTACCGGTGCGGGAAGTAGTCCTCCAGGGTGCCGTCCCGCTCGATGTCGACGGTCGCGCAGTGCAGCCCGCCGCCGAACGGCCCGACCGCCCGGAACGGCACCGGCACGATCTCGAACCCGTACGAGGACAACTGCTCGGCGAGCCGCACCTCCTTCTCCTCCACGCACAGGGTGTTCTGATCGAGGTTCAGCATGTTCCCGGCGAGCCACGGGCTGCAGAAGGACAGCTTCGGCGGGTGGTCCCAGCTGGCCGGCTGCACGGCCTCCACGATCTCCCAGTCGTTGAGCTTGAAGAACTCCATCAGCTCGGCGTCCGCGAGCCGCTCCCCGCAGTGCAGCACCAGACCGGGCCGCAGTGGCACCCAGGTCGCGTCGATGTGCAGCGGATGCGTGTTGGTCGAGGTCACCGCGTGCACCCGGTGGTCGGGGAAGTGGCGGCGCAGCCACTCGTAGCCGCTCCTGTTGGTGACGAACGACAGCTGCACGAAGAGGTCCTTGCCGAACCGCGCCACGTCCGCCGCGTCGAAGAGCGGCTCCGCCTCGGTGAGCACCAGGTCGTAGTCACGGACCCGGGCCAACTGCTCCTCGGTCGACAGGTCGTTGTACGTGTCCCAGAACCCGGTCCGGTACGAGGCGTCCGTGAGCCGCGGCTTGGGCGCGGCCTCCCAGCGCATCCGGTCGTCGGAGTCGAACAGGTTCTGCAGCACCGGCCGGTAGCACAGGTACTCGAACCAGCGGCTGCGGTACGACATGGTCGCTTCGAGGACCTCGTTGCCGACCGTGAGCAGCAGGTCCCGGGGCGGCATGCAGCCGAACATCGAGTCGTGCGCCCACTCCGGGGTGGACACCTCCCGGGTGAAGTCGATCGGGGTGGGACGGTCCACACGGATGCCGCGCCGCCGGAGCATCTCGGCGAAGTCGTCGAGCTGCTGCTCGGCCTCGGCCACCATGTCCGCGGGCATGGGGCCGTACGTCCCCAACGGGAAGCCGTCGTCGGGATAGTCGCGGCGCACCGCGTGCTCGGGGGCCTGCACCACGGTGCCCTCCGCGCGGCCGACGATCACATGCCTCAGCGGGTCCCATCCGTTCCAGGCGTTGACCCGCACGGGGCGCTCGGAGCCGGCGGGGGCGGAGATGTCGGACGCGGGGGTGCTCTGCTCGGTCACGTACAAGCCCTTCGATCGGGGTCGTGGAGTGCCGCAGGGGCCCAAACTGCGGGTACCGCGCCGTCACCGTCAAGAGCGACCCGGCTACCCGACGTGTCATTCACGTCAATGTGGCCCGAGTGCGACCCCGTCCCTTTCGTCACCGGGTGGCATCGACGCAGCGCAACGGGTGAACGCTGGGCCCTTCGTGGGAAGCACACCGCCGTCTTCCGGCCGAAACTCCGTGTCGTGGCGGAGAGCAGTGATCCGCGGGGTAGTGAGAAGACCGTCACCGAAGCCCGTACGTCTTGACGAATCCCGCACGGAGGAACCCATGACACTGCGTCTGCCCCGCCGATCCGGGATTCTGGGAGCCCTGTTGCTGCTCGCGGTGGCGGGGTGCGGTTCGGGAGGCGGGGACGGACGGGCGGACGGCGACCTGACGGTGTGGCTGACCGTGGACGCCCGCGAGAGCTGGCCCGAGATGGTCGCCGCCGCCAACGCCAGGTTCGCGAAGCAGCACCCGGGCGTGAAGGTCGAGGTCCAGTACCAGCAGTGGACGACGAAGAACCAGAAGCTCGACGCCGTCCTCGCGGGCCGGAACGTGCCCGACGTGGTCGAGATGGGCAACAGCGAGACCACCAACTACCTCGTCAACGGCGCCTTCGCACCGCTGGACCCGAAGACCTTCGACCGGTCCGGCCAGTGGCTGCCCGCCCTCGCCGACGCCTGTCGCCTCGACGGCGAGACGTACTGCGTGCCGTACTACGCGGGAGCGCGCGTCGGTGTCTACCGCACCGACTACTTCGAGGAAATCGGCATCGCCCGCGCCCCGCGCACCTATCCCGAGCTGATCTCCGCCCTCGACCGGCTCAAGAAGAAGTACGGCGCCGAGGACCCCGGCTTCTCGGCCTTCTACATGCCCGGCCGCTACTGGTCCGCCGCCATGGGCTTCGTCAAGGACGCGGGCGGCGAGATGGCGGTGGAGAAGAACGGCCGCTGGCAGGGCGCCCTCTCCTCGCCGAAGTCCGTCGCCGGACTCACCACCTGGAAGAAGCTCCTGGACGACTACTACGTCGGCGACCGGGCGAAGGACAACGGCGACCAGCCGGGCGTCGTCGGACAGGGCAAGGTCGGCGTCTTCTACGGCAACACCTGGGAGGCCCAGGCCGCCGCCGACCCCCGCTCCGGGGGCGACCCGGCACTCGAGGGCAAGTTCGCCACCTTCGCCTTCCCCGGCCCCTCCGGGCAACTGCTCCCGCCGTTCCTCGGCGGCTCCACCCTGGCCGTGCCCGCCAAGTCGCGGAACCAGAAGCTGGCCGCCGACTGGATCCGCATCTTCACCGACAGCAAGTCGCAGCAGAAGCTGATCGACGCCAACACCCTCCCGAACAACACCGTGCAACTCGCCGACGTCGCCGCCGGAGGCATAAACGGTCCTGCGGCCCAGGCCGCCACGCGCGGCTGGGTCACCCCGCTCGCCCCCGGCTGGACCTCGGTGGAGAAGTCCAACGTCCTGCCCGAGATGCTGGAACGCATCGCCACCGGAAAGGCGTCCGTGCGGGACGCCGCACGCGAGGCGGACCGCAGGATCGACGCAGTGATCAATGAGCGCTGATCCGGCCGGCCGAAGGCCACGCCCCCGTCTGCCCTACCTGCTGATCGCCCCGGCCCTCCTCGCCCTCGTCGTGGTCCTGGCCTATCCGCTGGTCGACATGGTGACCCTGGCCTTCCAGGACATGACCCGCAAGGAGCTGTTCAGCGGAGAGTCACCGCCCTGGGCCGGTCTCGCGCAGTTCCGGACGATCCTCGGCGACGGGTTCTTCTGGACGGTGGTGGCCCGCACGGCCCTGTTCACCGCCGTCTGCGTCACCCTCACCATGCTGCTCGGCCTGCTGATCGCCCTGCTGATGCGACGGACCTCGCCATGGGTGCGGGCCGTCCTCTGCGGTGTGCTCGTCGCCGTGTGGGCGATGCCGGTGATGGTCGCCGCGGCCATCTTCCGCTGGCTCTTCGACGCGGACTACGGCCTCGTCAACTGGCTCCTGACGACGCTGCCCGGCATCGACCTCGCCCGCCACAACTGGTTCACCGACCCCTGGCAGGGCTTCGCCGTCATCACCGGGGTCGTCGTCTGGGGCGCGCTGCCGTTCGCCGCCGTCAGCCTGCACGCGGCACTCGCCCAGATCCCGCCGGAACTGGAGGAGTCCGCCCTCATCGACGGCGCCCGTCCGTCCCAGGTCTTCCGGTACGTCACCTTCCCCTCGATCAAACCCCTCTTCGTGATGGTCACCACCCTGATGGCGATCTGGGACTTCGGCGTCTTCAACCAGATCTGGCTGATGCGCGGCGGCCAGCCGGAACGCGAGTACTACCTGCTCGGCGTCTACTCCTTCATCGAGTCGTTCGCCGTCAACCGCTACAGCACCGGAGCCGCGATCGCCCTGGTCACCGTCATCCTGCTGCTCGCCGGCGCCGTCGTGTACCTGCGGCAGATGCTGAGACTGGGGGAGGCCGAATGAGCCCGGTACGAAAAAGGCGCGGGACGAGGACCGGGCGGCGCTCCCGGCGCCGGTACGACCTCCTCGGCCTCCTCGTGGCCGCCGTCATCGGCTTCCCCGTCTACTGGATGGTCCTCACCGCGTTCCGGCCCGCGACCGAGATCCTCAGCCTGCCGCCCGAGTTCTGGCCGAGCAGCCCCACCCTCGACAACTTCGCCCGCGCGATGGGCACGGAGACCTTCTGGCCCAACGTCCGCTCCAGCGCCGTCATCGGCCTGGGCACCGTCCTGGTCTCCCTCCTGGTCGGCACCCTCGCCGCGTTCGCCCTGGCCCGCTTCCGCTTCGCCGGCCGCAAGGCGTTCGTCGTCGTCGTCCTGACCGTCCAGATGATCCCGCTCGCCGCCCTCGTCATCCCCGTCTACCTGCTGCTCAACGACGCCGGCCTCACCGACAGCCTCGGCGGCGTGATCCTCGTCTACCTCGTCTTCACCCTGCCGTTCACCGTGTGGATGCTGCGCGGCTTCATCTCCGCGATCCCGGTGGAACTGGAGGAGGCGGCGATGGTCGACGGCTGCGGCCGGCTCGGCGCCTTCGTCCGCGTCGTCCTGCCGCTGCTCGCCCCCGGCCTCGTCGCCACCTCCGTCTTCGCGATGGTGCAGGCATGGAACGAGTACGTCCTCGTCTACGTCCTGCTGTCCACTCCGGAGAAGCAGACCCTCAGCATCTGGCTGGTCTCCTTCCAGACCAGCTTCGGCACCGACTACGGCGGGCTGATGGCGGGCGCCACACTCACCGCCCTGCCCGTCGTCGTCTTCTTCCTGGCCGTCCAGCGCAAGATCGCCGCGGGCCTGGCCACCGGAGCGGTCAAGGGCTGAGCGACGCCCGGCCGGGACCGGTACGCCCCGCCGCCGACACCCCGTACATCCCGCAGAGGAGAGCCCCGTGACGCACGACCGCCTCGACCTCGTCTCCAAGCTGTACCAGCCCACCGGCTGGCCCCGGATCCTCAAGGCCGCCGCCGGCGAACCCTCCAGCGCCCCGCTCGTCGTGGACCTCGACCCGACCACCTTCTGCGACCTGGCCTGCCCCGAGTGCATCAGCGGAAAGCTCCTCAACCAGAGCCGCTTCACCCCCGAGCGGCTCGCCGCCCTTGCCGAGGAACTCGTCGCCATGTCCGTACGGGCGGTGGTCCTCATAGGCGGCGGGGAACCCCTCGCCCATCGCGGCACCCGCAAGGTCTTACGCATCCTCGGCGAGGCGGGCCTGGCCGTCGGAGTCGTCACCAACGGCACGATGATCCGGCAGAACCTCGCCGAGCTCGCCCGCTACGCCACCTGGGTCCGGGTCTCCGTCGACGCCGGCACCGCCGACACGTACGGACTGTTCCGGCCCGACCGCAAGGGCCGCAGCGTCTTCGACAAGGTCATCGAGAACATGCGGCTGCTCGCCGCCGAGAAGACCGGAGCGCTCGGCTACTCCTTCCTCGTGATGTCACGCCGGGAACCCGGCGGGGAGACCGTCACCAACCACCACGAGGTGCTGCGCGCCGCCGAACTCGCCCACGACATCGGCTGCGACTACTTCGAGACCAAGGCCATGTTCGACGACGACCACCACATCGTGCAGGTGCCCGGCGCGATGCTGGAATCCGTCGACCGCCAGCTCGCCGAGGCCGCCCGGCTGGAGAGCGAGAGCTTCCAGCTCGTCAACTCCTCCACCCTCACCTCGCTGCGCGGCCACGTGGGCCCCGTACAGCCCAAGGATTACGACCGCTGCCGGGTCGCCGAACTCCGCACCCTCATCACACCCTCCGGGGTGTACGTGTGCTCCTACCACCGGGGCAACCCGCTCGCGAGGATCGGCGACGCCGTCACCGACGACCTCGCCGACATCTGGCGGGACGCGGACCGCCGGGGAATCGTCGACCCGAGCAGGGACTGCCGGTTCCACTGCGCACGCCACCGCTCCAACCTGGAGCTGGAACGCATCGCCCGCGGAACCGGCGAGCCCCCGCTCACCCAGGACTACGACCCCTTCATCTGACCGCCCGCCACCGGCACCGGCCCCCGCCGGGCGCCCGGGGCCGCCGCGGTGGGCACGACCCGGGCACCCGGATGGGAGACCCCCAGCGCCCGCGCGAGGCGCTCCACCGTCCCCGCCACCTCGTCCACCGGGCAGACGCCGACCAGCGCACCGCCTCCGCCGGCCCCGCTGAGCTTCAGCGGCAGGCCGGCGGAACGCAGCGCGACCGCCCGCAACTCCTCCAGCAGCGGCGTCGACATCCCCTGGTGGTCCCGCATGGCGGCATGGGCATCGGACATCGCGGCCCCGAGCGCCGCCAGGTCCCGGCCGCGCAACGCCTCCCACACCCGGCCCGACGCCTCGTCGGCCGCGGACCGGTAGGCGGCCAGCGCGGGATCACCGGACGCGAGCTGCGCCCGCACGTCCCGGATGTGGTGCCCGGTGTCCTTGCGGGTGCCGGAATCCACGACGACCACCCGCCACCGCTCGGGGAACTCCAGCCGGTCCCACACCTCCGGCAGCCCCTGCTCGCGGCCGTCGAGGAGCAGCGCACCGCCCTCGACGACCGCGAGATGGTCCATGCCGCCACCGTTGAAGACGGCGAACTCGAACTCGTACGCCCACTGCGTGATCGTGGCGTCGGAGAGCCGCCGCCCGGGGAGGGCGGCGTCCGCGAACGCCCGGAACAGCGCCACGATCCGGGCCGTGGACGAGGACAGACCGCTCGCCGAGGGCGCCTGGCTGCGCACCGCGACGGCGGGCGGGCGCGGGGCGAGCCCGGCCAGCCGCGCGCGCAGGAACGCCCACACCTCCCGCTGCCAGCCGTCCTCGGCCCCGTCGTCGGGCGGGTCGGCGGGACGGACCTCCACGGTCGTCATCAGACCGAGCGCGAGGCTCACCGAGCGGCCACCGCCGAGCCAGTCCAGGTCCTCACCGGACAGGCAGGCCCGGCAGGGCACCACCGCGCGTATCGGGTACATGGCGTTCACCTGGCCTGGAACCTTCCTTCCGCGAGGAACCTCTCGTACATGGACAGCACCACGGCCGTCGGCGGGTGCAGCGGCCGGGGCGGGGCGTCGAGCGGCCGGAACATGGCCCGGCGCACCTCGTCGGCACCGGGCGACAGCACCCCGGACCAGCGCCGGGCGACGAAGCAGAGCGCGAAGCAGTGCGTCACGTCCCCGTTCGGGTACGTCAGGGTGTGCACCCGGGGATCGGAGAGCGTCCCGAACGCCACCAGGTCGTCCCGCTCCACCCGCAGGCCGGTCTCCTCGGCGACCTCGCGGACGGCGGCGTCGGCGAAGTCGCCGTCCTCCTCGCAGGCACCGGCCGGGAGCTCCCAGACCCCGTTGTCCGCGCGCTGCTGGAACAGCCCGCGGCCCCCGGAGTCGATCAGGAGCACCTGCGCGCCGGGCACCAGCAGCTTCCGGGAGCCGACCTGCCGGCGCAACGACCAGATGTAGGAACCGGTGTGACCCATCGTGCACCCATCGCCTTCGTCGCCGTCCGTGCGCCCCCAGGGGCCCGTCGGTGCGCAGCGTTTCACGCCCCTTCCGGTTCCCCGTACTCCTCCGCCAGCCAGCGTGGCGTGGCGTCCGGCGTCGCCAGCAGCCACCGCACGTACCGCTCCACGCCCTCCCGGACCTCGATGCCGGCCCGCCAGCGCAGGAGTTCGCGGGAGCGCTCGACACAGGCGTAACCGCCGAGCGGGTCCCCCTCGGGGCGCGGGGTGACGATCTGCCGGGAGCCGGGGAAGTACGGGGCGATCAGATCGGCCACCTCGCGGACCGAGGTGGGCCGGCCCGTGCCGACGTTCACGGTTCGCCCGGCCATCTGCTCCTCGATCAGGGCGAGCGCGGTGGCCTCGGCGACGTCGTCCACGTGGATGAGGTCGCGGACCTGGTCACCGCCGCCGTTGAGCCGCATGGGCCGGCCGAGGCGCGCCTGGAGCGAGAGCCAGGGCACCATCCAGGAGTGGCTGCCCGGTTTGGGGATCTGGGGCTCGCCGTACACGGAGAAGTAGCGCACCACCGCGTACTCGGTGCCGCTGGAGGCGCCGAGCATCAGCCGCGTCTGGTGCTCCGCCCACAGCTTGGAGTTGGCGTACACGGACACCGGGAAGAGCGGCTGGTCCTCGTGGAAGACCTGCGGCCCCGCGGTGTCGGACGCGCCGTCGCCGTACACGGAGGCGGAGGAGACGAGCACGAGCCGGCGCACCGGGAACCGGGCGGCCTGCTCCAGGACGACCTGGGTGCCCTCCACGTTGGCGCGGAAGGCGACGTCGGGGCGCCGGGTGCAGGCGGCGACGTCCGCGTAGGCGGCCGCGTGGACCACGAAGTCGGCGTCGCGCAGCAGCCCGCCGACGGTCTCGGCGTCACGGACGTCGCCGACGACCAGCCGGGCGCCGCTGCGGGCCACCCCGAAGGTCTCGTGGCCGGACTCGGGATAGGCGTCCATGCGGTCCAGGACGGTGACGACGGCTCCGGCACTCCGCAGCAGCGCGACCAGCCGGCTGCCGACGAGACCGCCGCCGCCGGTCACGACGACACGGGCGTCGCGGAGCTTGTCGAGCCGGGAACGAACGGTCTCCTCGGTGCCCACGACGGCAGCGGTCGAGTGGGGTAACCCGGGCATGGAAGCCTCTTTTCGGCGTGTCGGGAGAGGTGCACGCGCTTCACGGGACCGGCGTGCCAGGCAAGCATCCATGGGCCGTACCCGGCCTGCCAGAGGGCGATTTCGGCACTCTTGCGGGCCGTCGGAGGGGCCCGTACTGTCCGGATCCGGCTTGCGTCCGGCCCGCCGGGCGGATACGGAGAGAGGGAGGACGTATGACGCGTCAACGGCTCAGCGCGGTGGTCATGACCCATCCCAGACGCCGCGCGGCAGCCGAGGAAATGGCCCTGAACGCGCCGTCCGGTCTGTTGCGGGTGGTCATGGACCCCGACCCCACGGGCACCCCGTCGGTGCTGCGCACCGCACTCGCCGCGTGGTCGGAGATCGAGGACGGGGCCACACATCAACTGGTGGTCCAGGACGACATGTTGTTGTCCGAATCCTTCTACGAGCGGGTCCGTCACGCGATCGAGGAGTTTCCCGACGCGGCACTGGCCCTGTTCGCCCTCTGGGACTCCCGCAACGGGGCGGCCGTGCGGTTCGGGGCGATGGCCGGCGCCCGCTGGGTCGACGCCGTCAACGAGTACTTCCCGTGCGTGGCGATCGTGCTGCCGCGCCGGGTCGCCGAGGGCTTCGTCGCCTACGGCAGGCAACGGCTCGGTGGCTGGCCCGACGACATTCTGATGCACCGTTACCTGAGTGACAACAGTGTTCCGCGCCATGTCGCCGTGCCCAACCTCGTCGAGCACGACGACCGCGGTTCCATCTCCGGCAACGCCTTCCGCGGACCGCGCCGTTCGGTCTGCTTCCTGCCGGAGGACCGGCCGGGGGAGGAGGGCCGGATCCTCACCGGACTGACGGTGCTGCCGTTCTTCAAGCACGGCGTCGCACAGTGCGCGGTGCGGGTCCCCGGCCCCGGCCCGCGACGCTGGCTGCACCTCGACGCGGAACAGTACCTCCGGGGCGCCGGACTCCCCGCCGCGCTGCTGCGCCCGCCCGGCACCGGCCCGGCCGGTGCGGACGTACGGGGGACCTGGCTGACGGCCCTGGCCATGGGGTTCGAGGCGGGCCGCACCGGACTCGCCGTACCGCCCACGGCATCGGCGGCGTACGCGGAGGCGGTGGCGACGATCGGCCCCGGCGGCATCAGCAACGCCGGTACGGAGGAGTTGATCGCGCGACGCCGCGAACCCCTGGCCGAAGTGGCGCACCGGGCACTGCGGGCCGGGCGCGAGGCCGCCGCCGAACACCGCACACATCGCACACATCGCACGCACCGCCCGCGGCGGCCGGACGGTCCCGTCTGGCGCGGGGCGGCGACCCCCCTCGGCGAACACCTCGTGCGCGCACTGGCCGACCGGCCGGAGCTCTCCGCCGCGGTGATCGACCTGACCCGGCTCCACGGCCCCGAACCCGAGGTGACGGTCCGTCCGCACGACGACCCCGTCCCGTACACGCTGGGCGTGGGGGAGGTCTACGGTCCGGGCTGCTCGCGCCACACCCTCATCGGCCGCATGGTGTGGGACGCCCTGCGCAGCCGGCCCGTGACGGTCGTGGGCGACCCGGAGGCCCCGGTGCACCCCGTGTACGTCAACGACCTCGCCGACGCGATCGGGACGGTCCTGCGCGACCGGCCGGAGAACCACGACCTCGTGGTCGCGGCCGAGAAGCCGTGCACGACGGCCGAGTTGGCCCGTGCCGTGCACGAGGCCGTGCGGCCCGTGCCGGTGCGCACGGCACCGGGCGGCGACCCCGGCCGGCACGTCCCGGCCGACCTCGCACGGCCGCCCGGCTGGACACCCGCGACGGACCCGGCGCGTGGACTGCACGCCTTCGCCCAGTGGCTCGCCTACGAGGGGGTCCTGCTGGAATCGGACCGACTGGCCGACTGACCGGCCGCCGGGTGGCACGGAGCACGGGACGTCGACGATCCGTGCTCCGCACCGCCCGGCCGGAACAGCCCTTAGGATCCCGGCATGGTGCGTCTGAAGATCGAGATATCCGTCCCGGAGAGTCATGTGGAGCAGGTGATCGACGCCCTCCACGAAGCCGGTGCGGGACAGGTCGGGGAGTACGCCCGGTGCGCCGGCGCCTGGCACGTCACCGGCACCTGGCTGCCGCTGCCCGGCTCGCGGCCCTACGACGGCGAGGTCGGCGCCGTGCGGCGGGGTGCGGAGTGCAGGGTCGAGTCGGTCTGCCACGAGGACCGGGCCCGCGCCGTCCTGCGGGCGGTGCGCCGGGTCCACCCCTACGAGGAACCGGTCATCAATTTCCTGCCGCTGTACGAACCCCCGGCCGACTGACGCCCCGCCGGCGCACCGGCCGTCCGCCGGGGACCGCGCGCGGTCGCGCAGCGTCAGGGGCGGCCGGTCAGGTAGCCGCCCATGGAGGTGAAGTACTCCGTCGCGGGCATCTCGCGGCCGTCCTCGGTCCGCACCCGGGTGATGGCCAGCCCGTGGTTGCGGCCGGTGCGGGCGTCGGCCCCGGCGACGATCACCACGCCGTCGCCCTCGCGGTAGAAGATCCGGCCGGGCGTGCCGCCGTAGCGGTTCTGGGAGACGACCGCGGCGAGGATCTCCAGCCGCCTGCCCCGGTGGTGGGTGAAGGCGCTGGGGTACGGCTCGGACTGGGCCCGCACCAGGCGTTCGAGGTCCTCCGCGGGCCAGTTCCAGTCGATGCGGACGTCCTCGGCGGACCGCTTGTGGAAGAAGCTCGCCAGGGAGCGGTCCTGCGGGGTGAAATCGGTCCGGCCGGAGGCGATGAGTCCGAGCGCTCCGATGGTGACCGGGGCGATGAGTTCGACGGTCCGGTGGAAGAGGTCGGTGGCGGTGTCCGTCGGTCCGACCGGGACCGCTTCCTGGCGGACGATGTCACCGGCGTCGAGTTCGTCGTTCATCAGGTGCGCGGTGACGCCCACCTCGGTCTCGCCGTTGATCAGGGCCCAGATCAGCGGGGAGAAGCCGGCGTACTTCGGCAGCAGCGAGTCGTGGATGTTCAGCGTGCCGTGGCGGGGGAGGCCGAAGATGTGCGGGGGGATCCACGTCCGCCAGTTGTTGGCCACGATGATGTCCGGATCCGCCTCCTTCAGGCGCTCGAACAGCTCGTCGTCATCGGGACGGTTGCGGATCAGCACCGGGACGCCGTGCTCCTCGGCGAGGTCGGCGACGGAGTCGCTCCAGATCTTCTCGTACGCGTGCTCGCTCCGGGGATGCGTCACCACCAGCACCACGTCGTGCTCGGAGTCCAGAAGGGCTCGCAGGGTGCGGTGCCCCCAGGTCTGGTAACCGAACATGACGACTCGCATGGGTTCCTCCTCGGTCAGGGACGGACCGAAGCAAGTAAAGCTAGGCTTGCCTTAGTTGGCAACAGGGCCGCTTTGGGCCGGGGTTGACGATGGATCAGTGGTTGATTGTTCGGTCCGCCCTGTCGACAGTGTCGCGCAATTAGCTTAGGCTCACCTAAGTTCAAGTGGGCCGCTTCGTCGGCGTGCCCGTCTCCCGCACCTTCCTCCATGCCGGACAGACGGCTTTCCCGAGCGATGGGAGTGACATGTCACAGGCTCTTCCCGACGACGCGCCACCGGTCCACGACCTCATCGGCATCGGCTTCGGCCCCTCCAACGTGGCCATGGCGATCGCGCTCGGCGAGCACAACGCACGCGTCGGCGGGCGGGAGCCGGTCACCGCCCACTTCTTCGAGCGCCAGCCGGGCTTCGGCTGGCACCGCGGCATGCTGATCGAGGACGCCACCATGCAGGTGTCCTTCCTCAAGGACCTGGTGACGCTGCGGAACCCGGCCAGCGAGTTCAGCTTCCTGTGCTACCTGCGGAGCAAGGGCCGGCTGATCGACTTCATCAACCACAAGAACCTCTTCCCGCTGCGGGTGGAGTTCCACGACTACCTCGAGTGGGCCGCGGCCAAGGTCGACGACATGGTCTCCTACGGCCGGGAGGTCGTCGCCGTCACGCCCCTCGTCCACGACGGCGTCGTGGAACACCTGGACGTGACCGTCCGGTCGGAGGAGGGATTGGAGGTCCACCGGGCCCGCAACCTCGTCATCGGCACCGGGCTGCGCCCCTTCGTGCCGGAGGGCGTGGAACGCGGTGACCGCATCTGGCACAACTCCGACCTGCTGCGGAAGATCGACGCGCTGGAGGGCACGTCGCCCTCGCGGTTCATCGTCGTGGGCGCCGGGCAGAGCGCCGCCGAGAACGTCGCCCACCTGCACCGTTGCTTCCCCCGGGCCGAGGTCTGCGCGGTCTTCTCCCGCTACGGGTACAGCCCCGCCGACGACAGCGCCTTCGCCAACCGGATCTTCGACCCGGACGCCGTCGACGACTACTTCGATGCTCCGGGGAGCGTCAAGAAACAGCTGATGGACTATCACGGGAACACCAACTACTCCGTGGTGGACATCGACCTGATCGACGACCTGTACCGGCGGGTGTACCAGGAGAAGGTCCTCGGCACCGAACGGCTGCGCTTCCTCAACGTGTCCCGGGTCACCGGCGTCGAGGAGCGGCCCGACCACGTCCGCACCACCGTGAAGTCCCTCGTCACGGGCGAGGAGACGCAGCTGGACGCCGATGTCGTGGTGTTCGCCACCGGCTACAGTCCCGCCGACCCGCTCGGCCTCCTCGGCGGGATCGCCGACCGCTGCCTGCGCGACGAGGAGGGGCGCGTCCGCGTCGAGCGCGACTACCGCATCGCGACGGACCCCGATCTGCGCTGCGGGATCTACCTGCAGGGCGGCACGGAGCACACGCACGGCATCACGACCTCCCTGCTGTCCAACACCGCGATACGGGTCGGCGAGATCCTGGACTCGCTGCTCGACCGGGGCGTCAAGTCCGCCTCCGACGAGGCCCGCCCGGTCGCCGACGGCGCCGGCACCACCGCCCGCTAGCCCCTGCTCCGGCCCCGTCGCGCGGACGACGGCGCGGACACCGCGTCCCGGGCCCGGGACGCCCGACTCCCCACGTACCACCGGTGGATCGAAGGAATGACGTACATCGACATGCGCACCACTGCGGTTGAGCGCCCGACACCCGGAGGCCCGGCGGAGGTCCGCCGGCGGCGGACCGTGGGGCTGGCGGTGCTCGGGGCGGCCCTCGTCCTCGCGGCGGCGGTGTCGCTGGCCGTCGGCGCCCGCGCGCTGAGCCCCGCCGAGGTCTGGCACGGGCTGTCCGCGGACCCCGGCTCCGACCGGCGGCTCAACGAGATCGGGCTCATCGTGCAGACCGTGCGGGTGCCCCGGACGGTGCTCGCGGTCGTGGCGGGCCTCGCGCTGGGCATCGGCGGGGCGCTGATCCAGGGGCACACGCGCAACCCCATAGCCGACACGGGCCTGTTGGGGGTGAACTCCGGCGCCTCGTTCGCGGTGGTGTCGGTGATCGCCGTCTTCGGGTTCACCGACCCGTTCCAGTACGTCTGGTTCGCCTTCGCGGGGGCGGCGGTCGCCGGGGTCGTCGTCTTCGGCCTGGCGAGCATCGGCCGGGGCGCGGGCAATCCGTTGACGCTCGCCCTGGCCGGGCAGGGGGTCACGGTGTTCCTCGCGGCGATGACCACGGCGGTCGCACTGTCCGACCAGAAGTCGCTGAACGCGCTGAGGTTCTGGAACGCGGGCTCCGTGGCCGGTGTCGGATTCGACGTCATCTGGCCGGTGACCGCCTTCGTGGCGGTCGGAACGGTACTGGCGCTGATCACCCTGCCCGCCCTCAACCTGCTCGACCTGGGCGACGACGTGGCACGGGGGCTGGGAGCGAACATCGCGCTGAGCCGGACCGTCGGCATCGTCGCCGTCACCCTGCTGGCGGGCGCGGCCACGGCGGCGTGCGGCCCCATCGCGTTCCTCGGGCTCATGGTGGCCCATGTGGCCCGGTACCTGACCGGCCCGGACTACCGCTGGCTGGTGCCGTACGCGGGCCTGCTCGGCTCCGTCGTCCTGCTGGTCTGCGACATCGTGGGGCGCCTGATGGCGCGGCCGGGGGAGCTGGACGCGGGGATCGTGGTCGCCCTGCTGGGCGCCCCGTTCTTCGCGGTCCTGGTGTGGCGCGGAAAGTTCAGGAACACATGAACGGGGCGGATGTGAAACCGAACGGGGCGGGTGCGGGCCCGAACGGGGCGGAGGCGGGACCGGTGGTGGCGCCGGGGGTGCGGATCGGTGCGGTGTCGTTCGTGTGGCGGCCCCGACTCGTCCTGGTCACGGCGCTGTTGGCGGCGGCGGTCTTCCTGGTGTTCTGCCTCTCCATCGGCGTCGGGGACTTCCCCGTCGGCCTGCCCCGGGTGATCGCCACGATCCTCGGTCGGGGCGAACGGGTCGACGAGTTCGTGATCATGGACCTGCGGATGCCCCGCGCGCTGGCCGGCCTGGTCGTGGGGATCGCGCTGGGGATGTCCGGGGCGATCACGCAGTCCGTCGCGCGCAATCCGCTGGCCAGCCCGGACGTCCTGGGCATCACCGGGGGCGCGAGCGCGGTCGCGGTGTTCCTGGTGACCGTGTCGGGCGGCGCCGCCGCGGCGGTCACCGGTGCGGTGGGCCTGTCCGCGGCGGCGCTCGCGGGCGGTCTCGGCACCGGGCTGCTGGTGTACTTCCTGGCGTGGCGGCGCGGGATCGACGGCTTGCGGCTCATCCTCATCGGCATCGCGGTGAGCGCCATGGCGCAGGCGATCACGACCTGGCTGCTGGTCTCGGCCGACATCAGGGACGTGGCCAGGGCCCAGGCGTGGCTGGTGGGTTCGCTGGACGGCCGGTCGTGGGACGAGGTCCGGGTGGCGTTCTGGTGCGCACTCGTCCTCGTGGCCGTCGTCGCCGGTGCCGCGTTCCAGTTCGGGCCGATGCACCTGGGCGACGAGATCGCCGCCGGGCTGGGGGTCCGGTACACGCGGGTGCGGGCGGTCCTGCTGCTGTGCGCGGTGCTGCTGGCCGCCGTGGCGGTGAGCGCGGCAGGTCCGGTTCCGTTCGTCGCGCTGGTGGCGCCGCAGGTGGCGATGCGGCTGGCGGGGTTCCCGACACCACCGCTGGTGGCCTCCGGGCTGATGGGGGCACTGTTGCTGATCGGCGCGGACCTGGTCGCGCGCACGGCGCTGCCGATCACCCTGCCGGTCGGCGTGGTCACCGCCGCGATCGGCGGCCCGTTCCTGCTCTGGCTGCTGGTGCGGGCGAATCTGAGGCGGACGGCACATGCGTAGGAAAGAACTCGGAGGAGGGCGGCCCGTGGCCATTCAGTTCATCACCGGAACCGGAACCGGAACCGGAACCGGAACCGGAACCGGAACCGGGGCCGAAGCCGTGACCGGGACCGGGACCGGGGCCGAAGCCGCGACCGGGACCGGGGGCGCGTCGCGGCTGGCGGCCAGGGGCGTCACGGTCGGGTACGGCGGCCGGGCGGTCATCGACGGTCTCGACGTGGCGATCCCACCGGGGGTGGTCACCACGATCATCGGCCCCAACGGCTGCGGGAAGTCCACCCTGTTGCGCACCCTGGCCCGGCTGCTCAGGCCGACCGGGGGAACGGTCGTGCTGGACGGCGAGGACATCGCCGGGCTCAGGACCAGGGACGTGGCGAAGAAGCTCGGACTGCTGCCGCAGGCGCCCGTCGCACCGGAGGGGCTGACGGTGGCCGACCTGGTCGCCAGGGGGCGCCATCCGCACCAGAGCTGGCTGCGGCAGTGGTCGTCGGACGACGCCGGCGTCGTGGAACGCGCGCTGGCCATGACCGGGGTGTCCGAACTGGCCGGCCGCCCGGTGGACTCGCTCTCCGGCGGGCAGCGCCAGCGCGTCTGGATCTCCATGGCCCTGGCCCAGGGCACCGACCTGCTGCTGCTGGACGAGCCGACCACCTATCTGGACCTGGCGCACGCCGTCGACGTGCTCGACCTGGTGGACGACCTGCACGAGGCGGGGCGCACCGTGGTCATGGTGCTGCACGACCTCAATCTGGCCGCGCGCTACAGCGACCACCTCGTCGTGATGCGGGCGGGATCGATCCTGGCGCAGGGGCATCCGCGCGAGGTGATCACCGCCGAGCTGCTGCGCGATGCGTTCGGGCTGCGCGCCGAGGTGATCGACGACCCGGTGGGCGGCCGGCCGCTCGTCGTACCGATCGGCCGCACCCACGTCCGGCCCCCGCGAGGGCGCGGCGACGAACCACCCAGCCGGTGAGATCGGATGAAGATGTGACTTCAACTCGATTGAAATAAAGGCGAGTTGGGAAGTTAGGATAGGCTGGCCTCACTAATTCGGGCCAAAGTTTGACCGCCCGTGTGCGGGGCGCAGTGGACAGCCCGAGAGCAAGGGGTTCTGGATGTTTCTCCATCGAATGACGCCCGCGGGGCCATGGCGGCGGACGGCGGCGGTCCTGTCCGCCGCGGTCCTCGGGCTCGGCCTCCTCACGGGGTGCGGATCCGGCTCGGCGGACAAGGGGGGCGACGACACCCCGGCCGCCGGCGGCGGCACGTTCCCGGTCACCGTGGAGCACGCGTTCGGATCCACGGAGATCACCGAGGCCCCCCGGCGGGTCGTCTCCGTGGGCTACACGGACGACCAGGCCATCCTGGCGCTCGGCGTCAAGCCGGTCGGCATGGTCGACCAGTACCCCAACCCGGCGGGCCGGTCCCCCGACATCAACACCCAGTGGCCCTGGGTGAAGGACAAGTGGGGCGACACCCGCCCCGAGGTCGTCATGAAGAACGGCGACCAGGGCCCCAACTACGAGAAGATCGCCTCCCTGAGGCCGGACCTGATCATCGCGGTCTACTCCGAGATCGACGAGGCCGCCTACGAGAAGCTCTCCAGGATCGCCCCGACGGTGGGCCGCACCAAGGGCGAGAAGGAACCCTTCAGCGCCCCGTGGCAGGACAACGCGGTGCACATCGCCAAGGCGCTCGGCAAGGAGGCCGAGGGCACCGAACTGGTGCGGGGCATCCAGGACAAGCTCGACGCGGCCGGGAAGGCGCACCCGGAGTTCAAGGGCCGAACCGCCGTCGCACTGTCCTGGTACAAGGACTCGATCGCCCCGTTCACCTCCACCGACGTGCGCGGACGCCTGGTGACGGGCATAGGCTTCAGCTACCGGACCGGGATCGACGAGGTGGCGGACGGCAAGTTCTTCACCGTGCTGTCCCCCGAGCGCGTCGACCTGGTCGACGCCGACCGCATCTTCGTCATCAACGACGCGGCGGACACGGCGGCGTTGAAGAAGTTCGAGCTGTTCGCCAACCTGCCCGCCGTCAAGAACGGCAAGGTGTCCTACCTGCTGGACAGCGAGGGACCGGCGGTCGGAGCGGCCATGTCCCAGGGCACCCTGCTGTCCCTGCCGTACGCGATCGACGAACTCGTCGCATCGGTCGGCCGGGGATGACGCACGAACCGCCGCGCCCCCGTCCGGGTCCGGTCGCCGTATGAGCGCCACCGGCACCCGGGCCGTCCCGGCGACCCTGCGCACGGCGACCGGGGGCGAGGCCACCCGATGGGTCGCGGCACACTGCCGACGGACGCCGTGGCTGACCGCCGCCACCCTCCTCGGCACGGTGGCCGGGGCCGCGCTCCAGGTGCTCCCGGTGCTCCTGCTGGGCCGGGTGGTCGACGGCGTGGTCGGGGGCGAGCCCCGCTCGGTCCTGGTCACGATCGGGGTGTGGATGGCGGTCGCCGCGCTGCTCGGCGCGGCGGCCACCGCGGCATCGACGTACCTGATCGGACGGCTGGGGGCGGACCTGCTCGCACGGCTGCGGGAGGGCGCCGTCCGCGCGGTGCTGGGAATGCCGAGCGCCCGCGTCGAACAGGTCGGCCGGGGCGACGTGCTGTCCCGGGTCGGCGACGACGTGGCCGTGCTGTCCAGGGGAATCCGGACGGCCGTTCCCACGGTGTTCTCGGCGGGAGTGCTGGTCCTCATCGCCACGGCCGGCATGTTCGGCCTGGACTGGCGGCTCGGCCTGGCCGGAGCCGGTGCGCTGCCCGCCTACGGGCTGGCCCTGCGCTGGTACCTGCCCCGGTCCGCCCCGCTCTACCGGAAGCAGCGGGTGGCCCAGGCCGACCGGGCGCAGGCACTGATCAGCGGCCTGAACGGCATCGACACGGTACGGGCCTACCGGCTGGAGGGCGCCGTCCGCGAGAAGGTCACCCACGAGTCGTGGCGGGTGCGCGACCTCGGCATCGAGGTGTTCCGGCTCTTCGGCCGGTTCGTCGGCCGGGAGAACCGCGCCGAGTTCATCGGACTGGTCCTGATCCTCGTGGTGGGCTACGCCCTGCTGGAGGCCGGCGCCGCCAGCCTGGGCGAGGTGTCGGCCGCCCCGCTGATGTTCCACCGGCTGTTCACCCCGCTGGGCGCCATCATGTTCACCTTCGACGAGGCGCAGAAGTCGGGCGCGAGCCTCACCCGGCTGGTCGGGGTGCTGGGGGAGCCCGCCGAGGACCGGCTGGTGGGCGACGGATCCGTGGCCCCGGCGGACACCGCGCCCCACCCGGTGACGGTGGAGGGGCTGACGTTTCGCTACCCCGGCGCCGAGGAACCGGTCCTGCGGGACGTGAACCTGTCCATCCCGGCCGGTGGCTCGCTCGCCCTGGTGGGGGCGACGGGCGCGGGCAAGTCGACCCTCGCCGCGCTGATCGCCGGCATCGGGACCCCGCAGGCCGGGTCGGTGCGCATCGGACCGCACGACCTCGCGGGTCTGGACGAGGCCGGGGCACGGGCCCTGGTGAGCATCCTGACGCAGGAGACGCACGTGTTCTCGGGGCCGCTCGCCGAGGACCTGCGGCTCGCCGCGCCCGGCGCGGACGACGGACGGCTGACCGAGGCGTTGCGCACGGTCGGCGCCGACCGGTGGGTCGAGCTGCTGCCCGACGGGCTGGACACCGTGGTCGGCGAGGGCGGCGAACGCCTGGACGTCACCAAGGTCGCCCAGATCGCCCTGGCCCGGCTGGTGCTGCGCCGCTCGCCGGTGGTGGTGCTCGACGAGTCGACCGCGGAGGCGGGCAGCGCGGGCGCCGCCGAGCTGGAACGGGCCGTGTCGGCCGCGTGCGCGGGCCGGACCACGCTGTTCGTGGCACACCGGCTGACCCAGGCGATGGCGGCGGACCGGATCGCGGTGCTGTCCGCGGGACGCGTGGCGGAGGAGGGGACGCACGAGGAACTGGTGGCACTGGGCGGCCAGTACGCGCGGCTGTGGCGCGCCTGGCGAGAGGGCAGTTAGGCAAATCCGGGTCAGTCGGTCCGACTTGTGTGCACGGAAGGATGCTGAGTCTTCGATGAGGGAATCGGGCGCTCCCCGCGTACTTTTTTCTCCCACCCGGCTGGCGGCCCTGCGCCGGCGGACCGGCGACCACGACGACCGCACCGTCGTCGAGGCGTGCGCCATCGGACTGGCGTACTGGGCGACCGGCCGCGGTCCCGAGGGCATGGGCCTCACCCCCGGCACACCGTTCGCCGACGTCCTCGTAAGGGCCGACAACGGCGGCTTCGGGAAAGGGGGTTGGGAGATCGGCCCGGACGGCCGGAGCATCCTCGTCCCCGACGGCGTCGCACCGGCCGAGGCACAGCTCGCGCTGGACGACCTGGCCGACTTCCCGGACCGGCCCATCGGCACCATCGGCCCGACCGGCGCGGCGGAGCGGATCGAGATCCTCGCCGGATGGAACGACACCCGGGCCGACCGGGACCGCCCCACCGTCGTGGAGATGTTTCGCGAACAGGCCCGCGCCAGGCCCGACGCCGTCGCCGTCGTCGACGGGAAACGCTCCCTGACCTACCGTCAGCTGGATGAGCGCTCGGCCCAGTTGGCCCATCACCTGAACGGTCTGGGGATCTCCTCCGAACAGGTCGTCGGCATTTCGCTGGACCGCTCCGCAGAGATGGTCGTCGGTCTCCTCGCCGTGCTCCGGGCGAGCGGCGCGTTCGTGCCGCTCGACCCGCGGTGGCCCGCCGCGCGCCGGGCCGTCGTCATCGAGGACGCCCTGGTGGTGCTCCAGCTCAACGCCTCGGGCGGGCACGGCGCGGACGAACCGGACGCCGTGGCCGTCGACCTGGACGACTGGGGATTCACCGACCACCCCGCCGAAGGACCGGCGGCGGCCGTCCCCGGCGCCGCGCTGGCCTATGTGATCTTCACGTCCGGCTCGACCGGGCGGCCCAAGGGCGCCATGATCCGGCACGAGGCGATCAGCGAACGCCTGCTGTGGCAGGTCCACGAGATCCTGGGCTTCGGCCCCGACGACGCGTCCCTGTTCAAGGCACCGCTGTCCTTCGACATCTCCATCAACGAGATCTTCCTGCCCCTGGTGTCCGGCGGCAGACTGGTGGTCCTGCGGCCCGGCGGCGAACGCGACCCGCACCACCTGCTGCACGTGATCGCCGAGCAACGCGTCACCTTCACCTACCTGGTGTCGTCCATGCTGGACGTGCTGCTGGAGATCGCGGGCGACTCCGGCGGACTCGACAGCCTGCGGCACGTGTGGTGCGGCGGCGAGGTGCTGACCCCGGAACTGTACGAGCGGTTCCGCATCCGCCTCGACATCCCCATGTACCACGGCTACGGCCCGGCCGAGACGACCATCGGGGTCTCCCACGTCGTCTACCGGGGCGCGGCCGAACGCCTGTCGACGTCGATCGGCAGGGCCAACCCCAACACCCAGCTGTACGTGCTGGACGACGAACTCCGCCCGGTCCCGACCGGGGTCGGCGGCGAACTCTACGTGGGCGGATTCCTCCTGGGCCGCGGCTACGTCAACGCCCCCGGCCTCACGGCCTCCCGGTTCGTGGCGAACCCCTTCGCCGGGGACGGGTCCCGGCTGTACCGGACCGGTGACCTGGCACGCTACGCCCCGGACGGCTCGCTGGACTTCCTCGGCCGCGCCGACAACCAGGTCAAGATCCGCGGCATGCGGCTGGAGCTGGAGGACGTCGAGGCCGGTCTCGCCGAACACCCCGGCGTACGGCACAGCTGCGTCGTCGCGCGGAAGAACCCGGCCGGCGGCGCCCATCTGGTGGGGTACGTGATCCCGGCCGCGGGCGACGAGGACCTGCGGGCCGAGGACGTCAGGGCGTGGGCCGCCCGCCACATGGTGGAGTACATGGTGCCCGCCCACCTCGTCGTGATGAAGGAGTTCCCGCTCACCGCGAACGGCAAGCTCGACCGGGCCGCGCTGCCGGAACCCGCGATCGGCACCGGCCCGTTCGTGGAACCCGCCACCGACGAGGAGCACGCGGTGTGCGCGGCCGTCTCGGCGGTGCTGCGGCTGGAGCGGGTCGGCGTCGACCAGGACTTCTTCCGGCTCGGCGGGGACAGCATCCTGGCCATCTCGCTGCTGAGCGCGCTGCGGGAGGCGGGCCTCCACGTCACCGTGCGGCAGATCTTCACCCACAGCGTCCTGGGGGCCCTGGCCGCGGTGGCGAGCCGGCAGGACGCACCGGCCGCGGACCGCGACGACGTCGCGACCGGCCCTGTCGTGGGACCGCCCGTCGTGCAGTGGCTCGGCGGGACCACGGACGCGATCGACGGCTTCGTGCAGTCGGTCGTGCTGAACACCCCGGCGGAGCTGACCGCCGACGCCCTCGACGAGATCCTCGCCGCCGTGCTCCGGCACCACGACATGCTCCGCGCCGAGCTGGTGCGCGGCGACCGCTGGGGCTTCGTCGTCCCCGAGGCCGGGCAGGCCGTCGTGGGATGGCAGGAGAGCGACCTCCCGCCGGCGGAGTGCGTCGCGCTCGCCACCGAGGCGCTCGACCCGGAGAACGGCGTGATGCTGCGCGCCGTCTGGCGCCGAGGGGCGGGACAGCTGGTCCTGGTCGCCCACCACGTCGTGATCGACGGCGTGTCCTGGCGGATCCTGATGGACGACCTGGCCACGGCATGGCGCCGGTACACCGCGGGCGAACCGGTCGAACTCCCGCCCGTCGGGACGTCGTTCAGGCGCTGGACACAACTGCTGGAGCGCACGGCGTCCGAAACGGACCCCACCCGCTTCCGGTGTCCCCTGCCGGGGACGGACGCACCGGTGGGCAGGCGCGCGCCGGCCGGGACCGACACCGTGGCCCGGGAACGGACCCGGACCGTCTCCATCGGCGCCGAGGACACGGCCGCGCTGCTGGGCGACATCCCCGCGAAGTTCCACGCGGGCGTCAACGACGTGCTGCTGACCGCGCTCGCCGTCACCCTCGCCCGCTGGCGCCGCGACCGGGGACAGGACCAGACGTTCGCCCACATCGAACTCGAAGGACACGGCCGCGAGGGACGCTTCGTGGCGGACACCGTCGGCTTCGAACCGGAACTGTCCCGCACCGTGGGCTGGTTCACCACCCTCTTCCCGGTCGTCGTGGACCCCGGAACGGCGTCCGACCCCACCTCGCCCGCCCACCTGACCGCCGCGCTCAAGGCGGTCAAGGAGGACCTCGCCCGGGTGCCGGACAACGGCATCTCCTACGGGGCCCTGCGGTACCTGACCGACACCGGGCCGACCGGTCCCGCCCCGCAGGTGCTGTTCAACTATCTGGGCCGCTTCGACGCCGGTACCGGCGAGGACTGGCAACTCGCAGGATCGACAATTCAGTTGGGCGAGAAACGGGACCCCCGGATGCGCCTGCCGCGCGCCCTGGAGTTCAACGCGATCGCCGAACCCGGCGAGAGCGGCGCCCATGAACTGGTCACCACCGTCTCCTGGCCCGACGGGATGTTCACCGACGAGGACATCACCACCATCGGCCGGTACCTCCGGACCACCCTGACCGCCCTGGCCGCACTCGAACACGGCGGCCACACGCCCAGCGACTTCCCCCTGGTGCCGCTCACCCAGGCCGATGTCGACGAACTGGACGGCCCGGCACTGCGGGACGTCCTGCCGCTCACCCCACTGCAGGAGGGCCTGTACTTCCACTCCGTCTTCGACGGCGACGCGACGGGCAGCTACGTCGAACAGCAACTGCTCACCCTGGAGGGCGAGGTGGACGCCGACCGGCTCGCGGCGGCGGCGACCCGGCTGCTCGCACTGCACCCCAACCTGGCCGCCCGGTTCACGGCCCTCGCCGACGGCCGGGTCGTCTGCGTCCTGGAGAGCGGAGGGACGGCACCCTTCACCGTGCTGGACCGCCCCCTCGCCACCGACGACGAGATCCGCGACCTCGCCGAACGGGACCGCCGCGCCGGATTCGACCTGGCCACCGGGCCGCTGATGCGCTGCACACTCGTCCGCACCGGCTCCGGCCGCGACGTCCTGGTGCAGACCGTGCACCACATCGTCGCCGACGGATGGTCGGTGCCGCCGATGCTCCGCACGCTGCTGGCCGAGTACCACGCGCCGGGAAGCGGCTACCCGCTCGGCGATCACCGCGACCACGTGCGCCGCCTCGCCGCGCACGACCACGAGGAGAGCGACCGGGTGTGGCGCGGCGAACTCGCCGGCCTGCCCGGCCCCTCGCTGGTCGCCGAAGGACACATCCCCTCCGGACGGTTCGCCGATGCCGTCGCCGAACCGCCCGACGACATCGACGCCGCCGCCCGGTCGGCCGGCATGCCCCTGAGCGTGGCCGTGCACAGCGCGTGGGCGGTGACACTGGGCGGCATCCTGCACAGCCGGGACGTCGTGTTCGGCTCCACGGTGTCCGGGCGCGACGCGGAGGTGCCCGGCATCGAGGACCTGGTGGGCCTGTTCATCAACACCATTCCCGTACGGGCCCGGTGGACCGACGGGACCACCGCCCGCGAACTGCTCGCCTCGGTGCGGGAACACCAGGGCAGGGTGCTGGCGCACCAGCACGTCTCGCTGGCGAGGATCGGCAGGCAGGCCGGCACGGGCCCCCTGTTCGACACCCTGGTGGTCTTCGACGTCGCGACCGACGTGGCGGAGCTGCGCGGACCCGACGACACCCTGGTCGTCACCGGCATCGTCAACGAGGGTGCCCCGCACTACCCGTTGACCCTGGTGGTGGAGCGCACCCCCGACGGCCGCCCGCGCTTCAACCTGATCCACGACGGGGAACTGCTGCGGAAGGAGGAAGCCGAGGCGATCCTGCACACCTTCACCCGGACCCTCACCGGCCTGCTCGAACGACCGGACGGCCCGGTCGCCGCGGCGGCCCCCGGCCCCGCCCGGCCCCCGGCGCGGATCGCCCCGACGACCCTGGACGAGCTGTTCGACGCCGCCGCGAACCGCGACCCGGCGGCCACCGCCGTCACCGGGTGCGCCCTCGACGGCTCCACCCGCTCCCTGACCTACGGCGAACTTGCTCGGAACAAGGACGAGTTGGCCTCGACCCTGCGTGCGGCCGGGGCCGGTCCGGGCGAACTGGTCGCCGTCGCCGTCCCGCGTTCCCCGGAACAGGTCGTCGCCCTGGTCGCGGTCGTCACCGCGGGCGCCGCGTACGTACCGCTGGACCCCGCGTACCCGGACGAACGCCTGGCGTACGTCCTCGCCGACACCGCCCCGCGGGTCGTGCTCGTGGACCGCGAACAGCGGGGCCGCTTCGCCCGGCTGCTCGACCGGGCGGGTGTGCCGGCCCGGCTGCTCGTCCGGGGCGACGAACCGGCGCCACCCACCACCGGACCGAAGGCCGGCCCGCACGACCCGGCGTACGTGATCCACACCTCCGGCTCCACCGGCCGGCCCAAGGGCGTCGTCGTCCCGCACTCCGCCGTGGTGACCCTCCTCGCGAACACCCGGTCCGACATGGACTTCGGCCCGCACGACGTATGGGTCCAGTTCCACTCCTTCTCCTTCGACTTCGCGGTCTGGGAGCTGTGGGGCGCGCTGGCGCACGGCGCCGAACTGCTGGTGCCGGAGTACGCCCTGACCCGCTCCCCGGTCGACTTCCACCGACTGGTCCGCGAACGCGCGGTGACCGTGCTCAACCAGACCCCGTCGGCGTTCCACCGGTTCGCCGAGGCCGACCGGCACTGCGCCGAACCGGTCACGTCACTGCGCCGGATCGTCTTCGGCGGCGAGGCGCTGGACCCCGGACGACTGCGCGGCTGGGTCGAGCGGTACGGCACCGCCTCGCCCCGACTGGTCAACATGTACGGCATCACCGAGACCACCGTCCACGTCACCCACCGGGTGCTGACCGACGAGGACTTCGGGCCCGGCCGCGACGTCAGCCCGATCGGCGTCCCCCTGCCCGGCCTGGTCACCCATCTGCTCGACGACCGGCTCCGGCCGGTGCCGCCGGGCCGGGTGGGCGCCGTCTACGTCGCGGGCGACCAGGTGGCACTCGGCTATCTGGGGCGGCCGGGACTCACCGCGGGCCGGTTCGTGGCGGACCCGTTCGCCGGCGACGGATCCCGGATGTACCACACGGGCGACCTCGCCCGCCGCACCCTCGGCGGCGAGCTGGAGTTCGTCGGCCGAGCCGACGACCAGGTGCAGCTCAAGGGCTTCCGGGTCGAGCCCGGCGAGGTGGAGTCGGCGCTCAGGGAACTCGACGGCGTCGTCGACGCGGCCGTCACCGTCGCGGACGGCGGCGACCACCTCGTCGCGCACGTCGTGGGCCGGGCACCCGGCGACCTCGTCGACCGGCTGTCCGCGAGGCTGCCCGCGCACCTGGTGCCGGGCCGGGTGCTGACGGTCGCCGCCCTGCCGCTGACGGTCAACGGCAAACTGGACCGCGCGGCCCTGGCCGCGAACGCCGCGCGGACCGACCCCCCGACGGCCGAAGTCCCCGCCGGGCGGGGCGAACTCACGGGAACCGAGGGAGAGTTCGCGCTCGACACCCTGGTCGACGTCTTCGCCCGAACCCTCCCGGGCGTCGCCGTGGACGCCGACACCGACTTCTTCGGCGCCGGGGGAGACAGCATCGTCGCCATCACCCTGATCAACCGGGCCAGGACACTCGGCCTGCCGCTCACCCCCCGGGACGTGTTCCTGCACAAGACACCGCGCGCCCTCGCCGAACACCTGCGCACACGTCTCCCGCGGCCCGCGGAGCCCGCACCGGTCCACCGCGAGGACGGCCCGCTGCCGGCCACACCGATCATCCTGCGCCAGCGGGAACTGGGCGGATCGCTCGCCCGGTTCGCCCAGGCCAGAGTGCTCCCGGCGGCCGAGGGCACCGGACTCGCCGACGCCCGGCGCGCCGCGAACGCCGTCGTGGCCGCGCACCCGGCCCTGCGGCTGCGGCTGCGCGTCGAACACGGCGTGTGGGCCCTGAGCACCGAACCCGCCCGCGAGGTCGCCGTCGTCCCCACGGACGCCGCCGACGCCACGGCCGCGGCGAACGAGGCCGCCGACCGGCTCGACCCCGAGGCCGGGGACGTCATCGCCTTCTCCTGGCTGGAGGCGAGCCGCACCCTGGTCGTCACCGCGCACCACCTCGCCGTCGACGCGGTGTCCTGGCTGATCCTCCTCGACGACCTGGCCGCCGTCATGGGCGGAGCGGACCCGGCACCACCGACCACGCCCTACGCCGAGTACGCCGAGGCGCTGGCGGCGCGAGCCGCCCGGGAGACCGACGGCCTCGGGCACTGGATCACCACGCTCCGGGCGCCCGCGCTGCTGCCCGAGGTCCGGGGCCTGCGCGAGAGAGCGGTCGTGCTCGACCCCGGGGCGAGCGACCGCGTGACGCGCGACGCGCCCGCCGCCCTCGGCACGGGCCTCACCGAGCTGCTGTGCGGCGCGCTGCGCACCGCCCTGACACGCGTTCAGCCCGTCCCCACCGACCTCGCGGTCGAACTGGAACGGCACGGCCGGGTCCCGGTCCTGGAACACCACGACTACACCCGCACCGTCGGCTGGTTCACCGCCATCGCACCGGTACGGCTCACGGCGCACACCGACCCCGTCGCGGCCGCCCGCGAGGTCGCCGAACGCCTGCCGGACGAGCACACGCACCTCGCCCACGGCCGGCTCAGGTACCTCAACCCGCAGACGGCACCCCTGCTGGCCGCCCGCCCGCAGGTGCTGTTCAACTACCTGGGCCGGGGCGGCGAGTCCCGGGCACCGCACCTCACCGGCGCCGACCGGACCGACCGGTACGCCGTCGAGGTCAACGCGTGGACCGATGACACCACCGGCAGCCTGCACGCGGTCTTCACCCTCGCCGACGGAGTGCCCGACGAGATCACCGGGCACTGGCTGGACGCGCTGGAGCACCTCGCGGACGCCGCCGCGACGGCCGAGCGCACGGCACCGGTCACCCCGCTCCAGCGCGGCCTGTTCTTCCAGGCCCAGCTGACGGGCCCGGCCGGGCACTACGTCGCGCAGAGCTGGTTCACCTTCGACCGGCGCCTGGACACCGACGCCCTGGCCGAGGCGATGGCGTACGTGATCGCACGGCACCCGGCCGCGGGCGCCGGCTTCACCACCGACGACGACGGCGACCCGGTCCAGGTGCTCGGGACGGGCCGGCGGGTCCCCGTCCGCACGGTCGCCCCGGCGACGGACGCGGAGGTCGAGGCGCTGCGCGTCCGGGACCGGGAGACGGGATTCGACCCGGCCGAGCCGCCGCTGATCCGGCTGACCGCGGTGCGGCTGCCCGACGGCCGGGACGGCCTGCTGCTCAGCCACCACCTGCTGCTCTGGGACGGCTGGTCCCGCGAGATCGTGCTGCGGGACCTGTTCGAGGCGTACGGGGCATTCGCCGCGGGCGAACCGCCGGCCGCCACCCCCGCCGATCCGGGCTTCGAGGACTACGCCCGGGCGCTCGCCGCCGAGGACCCCGGGGCGTCGAACCGCTTCTGGGCGGAACACCTGGCCGGACTGCCGGGCCCGACCCTGCTCGCCGGACCGGCCCCGGCCCTCCCGGACGGACTGCCGCACGCCCTCGTGCACACCGTGTCCGCCGAACTGTCGGACCTGCTGCGGGAAGCGGCCAGGAC
The DNA here is from genome assembly GCF_008120935.1 of Streptomyces sp. sk2.1. Classification (GTDB taxonomy): domain Bacteria; phylum Actinomycetota; class Actinomycetes; order Streptomycetales; family Streptomycetaceae; genus Streptomyces. The sequence continues at coordinate 245,886 of NZ_RDBO01000033.1, read as the reverse complement.
CCACGGCGTCACCCTGAACACGGTGCTGACCGGCGCGTTCGGACTCCTCCTCGGTGCCCGCACGGGCCGTGGCGACGCCGTGTTCGGTGTGACCGTCTCGGGCCGGGAGGGCGAGGGCCACGACGGCATCGTCGGGGTGCTGCTCAACACGGTGCCCTTGTGGACCCGGGCCCGGCCCGACGAACCGGTCGGCACGTACCTGGCGGCCGTGCAGGCGGCCAGGGTCGAGGCGATGGAGCACGAGCACCTGGGGCTCGGCGAGATCCAGCGGGCCGCCGGACACGACACCCTGTTCGACAACCTGTTCGTGCTCCAGAACTTCCTGGACCTGGACGCGTTCGCCGGGATGAACGCCCGGCACGGCATCACCTCGGTGACGGCCGACGACTCCACGCACTACCCGTTCACCTGGGTCGTCACGCCCGGCGACCGCCTCACGGTCAAGCTGGAGCACCGCGACGACGACCACGGGGGCGCCCGCCGCCTCCTCGACGACTATCTGCGCGTGCTGGAGGACCTGGCCCGGTCGACGGGGCCGGTGGGCGCGCTGCCCGGTCCGGTGCCCGCCCCCGGGCCCGGGGAACGCACGGACATCGGCACGGACACCGTCGTCGACCGCTTCGACCGGGCGGCGGACCGCGACCCCGGTCGGGTCGCGCTCGTCGCCCACGGCTCGGCCATGACCTTCGCCGAACTCCGGGACCGCAGCCGGGCCCTGGCGGGCGTGCTCGCCCGACGGGGCATCGGCCCCGAGAGGACCGTGGGCCTGGCGATCCCGCGCTCGCCGGACTCGATCGTGGCCCTGTTCGCCGTGCTGCGCGTCGGCGCCGCGTACGTACCGCTGGAGCTGGACCACCCGGACGAACGGATCGCGACGATCGTCGCGGACGCCCGGCCCGAGGTGATCCTCACCGTGAGCGCCGTGGCGCCCAGACTGAGCGGCGACCTGATCGAACTGGACCGTCCGCTGCCCGGGGCCGACCCGTACGTGACGTTCGCACCGGACGACCCGGACCGCCTGCGCCACCCCGCGTACACGATCTACACCTCCGGATCCACCGGAAGGCCCAAGGGCGTGGTGACCGAGTACGCCGGGCTCACCAACATGCTGATCAACCATCAGCGGCGGATCTTCGAACCGGTCCTGGCCGAGCACGGCCACCGGGTCTTCAAGATCGCGCACACCGTGTCGTTCGCGTTCGACATGTCGTGGGAGGAACTCCTGTGGCTCGCCGACGGCCACGAGGTCCACATCTGCGACGAGGAACTGCGCCGCGACGCCCCCCGCCTGGTCGAGTACTGCCACGAGCACGGCATCGACGTCATCAACGTGACCCCCACCTACGCGCAGCAACTGGTGGCCGAGGGCCTGCTCGACGACCCGGCACGGCGGCCCGCCCTGGTGCTGCTGGGCGGCGAGGCCGTCGGCCCGGTGCTGTGGCAGCGGCTCGCCGACACCGGGGGAACGTCCGGCTACAACCTGTACGGGCCCACGGAGTACACCATCAACACCCTCGGTGTCGGCACCTTCGAGTGCCAGGACCCGGTGGTGGGCGTGGCGATCGACAACACCGACGTGTACGTACTGGACCAGTGGCTGCGGCCCGTGCCCGACGACGTCCCCGGCGAGCTGTACGTATCGGGCGTCGGCATCGCGCGCGGCTACCTCGGGCAGAGCGCCCTGACCGCGCACCGCTTCGTCGCGTGCCCGTTCGGCGAACCCGGCGAACGCATGTACCGCACCGGGGACCTGGTGACCCGCCGGCCCGACGGGAACCTGACGTACCTGGGCCGCACCGACCAGCAGGTCAAGATCCGCGGACACCGGGTCGAACCCGGGGAGGTCGAGGCCGCGTTCACGGCCCACCCGGCGGTACGGTTCGCCGCCGCGGTCGCCCAGCCCGACCCGCAGGTCGACGGGGCGTACCGGCTGGCCGCCTACCTCGTGCTGGAGGACCCGGAGGGCGCGGACCTGGCACGGGTCGCCACCGAGGCGGGCGCCGGACTGCCGGACTTCCTGCGCCCGACACACTTCGCCCGGGTCGACGGCATTCCGCTGACCGTGAACGGGAAGACCGACACCGGGGCGCTGCCGGAGGCCAGACCGCTCGGCGCGCTGACCACGGGGGAGGAACGCGGCCCGGAGACGGAGACCGAGACCGCGGTGTGCGAGTTCTTCGCCGAGGCCCTGGACCTGGACGACGACGAGGTGAGCGCGGTGAGCGATTTCGTGTCCCTGGGCGGACACTCCATGCTGGCGGTACGGCTGACCGGGCTGCTCCGCCGGGAGTACGGTCCCGTGATCACGATCCGCGACCTGCTCACCCTGCGGACCCCCGAAGCGATTGCCCGTCACCTCGATGAGAGTTCCTGACATGCGAAACCCCCGGCCGGGAGCGGACATCCTGCGGACCGCGCTGCGCCGCAACATCGGTGCCATGGTCCGGGGCACCGTCCTCATGGGCCTGTACCAGGCGGGGGAGACCGCCTTCCCCATCGCGCTCGGCCTGATCGTCGAGCACACCATGCGGGACCGCGGTCCGGCCGCGCTCGGCCTGTCGATCGGGGCACTGGCCGTGATCATCACGACGGTGTCGCTGTCGTGGCGGTTCGGGATGCGCGTCCTGCAGAAGGCCAACACGACCGAGGCGCACCGGTGGCGGGTGCGGGTGGCCGCCCGGGTGCTCCAGCCGGTGGCCGGGGACACGGACCTGAAGTCCGGCGAGGTGCTGACCATCGCCACCGAGGACGCCGACCAGACCGCCGACATCATCGAGGTGGTGCCGCTGCTGGTCAGCTCCCTGGTCGCGGTGGTGGTCGCGGCACTCGCGCTGGGACTGGCCGATGTCCGGCTCGGCCTGCTGGTGATCGTGGGGACCGTCGCGATCCTGTCGGTCCTGGCCGTGCTGTCCAGGCGGATCGGGGCCAGTACCCGCGAACAGCAGGCCCGGGTGGCGCGGGCGGGCGCCAAGGTCGCCGACCTGATCGTCGGCCTGCGCCCGCTGCACGGCTTCGGCGGCAACCACGCGGCGTTCGGGGCCTATCGGAGGGTCAGCACGGACGCGCGGCGCCAGGCGATCACCGTCGCCAAGGTGAACGGCACGTACGAGGGCACCGCGCTGGCCCTCAACGCGGTGCTCGCCGCCGCCGTGTCGCTGACGGCCGGCTGGCTGGCGTTCGGCGGCCGGATCACCATCGGGGAGCTGGTCATGGCCGTGGGCCTCGCGCAGTTCATCATCGAACCGCTGAAGATGTTCTCGGAGATGCCCAAGTACGTGATGATCGCGCGGGCCTCGGCCCAGCGGATGGCGCTGGTGCTCGACGCCCCGCCGGTGACGGCCCCGGGGCCGCGATGCCCGGCGGAGGGCGGCGGCCTGACGGTCGACCGGGTCCGGTACGGGACCCTGCGCGGGCTGGAGTTCGAGGTGGAGGCCGGTGCGTTCGTGGCGGTCACCGCCTACCGGCCGCGCGAGGCGGCCGACCTCGCCTCGGTCCTCGCGGTGAACGTGCCGCCCGAGGCGTACGGGGGAGCGGTGCGGCTCGGCGGACAGGCGCTCGCGGAACTGTCGGTCGAGGCGGTCCGCGAGCACATGCTGGTGAATCCGTACGACGGGGAGATCTTCGCGGGCACCCTCCGCACGAACATCGACCCGTCGGGCACCGGCCGGATGGTTCCCGAGGCCGTCGAGGCGTCCATGCTGACCGATGTCGTCGCCCTCCACCGCGAGGGGCTCGACCACGAGGTCCGCGACCGCGGGGCGAACCTCTCCGGGGGGCAGCGCCAGCGGCTGTCCCTGGCCCGCGCCCTGGCCGCGGACGCCGAGGTGCTGGTCCTGCACGACCCGACGACCGCCGTCGACGCGGTGACCGAGCAGCTCATCGCGCGCAACATCGCGAAGCTGCGCCGAGGCCGCACCACGGTCGTGCTCACCAGCAGCCCGGCCCTCCTGGACGCCGCCGACCGGGTTCTCGTCCTGGACGACGGCGTCATCACCGCCGAGGACACCCATCGCAACCTCCTCGCCGGCAACGAGGAGTACTGCCTGGCGGTGGCCCGCTGAGGCGACCGGGACGGCGCGCCCGGCCGGTTCAGGCCAGCGCCCAGGCGACATCCCTGAGCAGGGCGTGCCGCCAGCCGGCCCGGTCGTGCCCCGAGGCCGACCGGGAGACCCGTACGGTCGCACCGGCCCGTTCGGTCAGGGTCTCGGTCAGCTCGCAGTGGGGCAGCATCCGCGTCTCGTGCTCCCCCACGTCGAACGCGCACCGCAGCCCGGACAGGTCGGGGTCCCGCCGCAGACGCGCGGCGACGGTGCCCCCGACCGGGCCGCCCAGGGGGTCCGCCAGGTCAGCGGCGCCGGGCGTCCACCAGAAGGAGGCCGACTGGCAGGCGACGCGCGAGACCAGGTCCGGGAACTCCAGCGCCGCGTACAGCGCGCCCAGTCCGCCCAGGCTCTGCCCGGCGACCACCAGCCGGTCCGGATCGGCCGGTACGCCGGACTCCGCGACCAGCGGCAGCAGTTCGTCCCGGACCGCCTCCCACAGTTCGGGCCGGCACCCGAACTCGGCCTGCCGGTCCCCGGCCGGAAGGAAGACCAGGGTGACGGGAGGCATGTCACCGGCGGCGACGGCCGATTCGAAGGCGGTCATGGCCGGGTGCAGGTACAGCCAGTCGTCCCCGTCGAGCAGCAGGACCACCGGACCGCCGCCGCCCACCGGATGGACGCGCACGGTGCGTCGCCGCCCGCCGAGCCGCCCGCCCGCCCAGCGGAGCCGGGTGCGGGGGAGCGGCAGGACGTCGTCGGCGCCGATCGGGGGCCAGTGCGGCTGGGCCGGGGCGTCCGGGGTCGCGGCGATGGACCGGTCGCCGCCGGCACCGACCGGGTTGAACGGATCGGCGTGTGCCGCGCCGTCCGAGAGGATCCGGTAGGTCACCCGCAGCCGCGCCGGCATGCGCACCAGGGCGTACCAGCAGTCCGTGGCGCCCCACCGGCGCAGGGGGACCGGTGGGGACCAGCTCTCGAACTCGATGACGGCCCGGGAGCCGCGCCACAGGAACAGGGTCGGCCAGCCACCGTCGTCGGCGGGCATCGGAACGGGCGTCCGCGCCGCCGCCCAGAACGCGTCGGTGCCCGGTTCACCGGGCGGTCCGAACGCGGCGAGGGCTTCCTCCGCCATGTGCATGAACGTCTCCTTGTGAGGGGGAGGGGGAGCGACTAGGCTCGTCATGCATTAGGTGAGCCTAACCTAATTCACCTTCTTCCCGGTGCGGGGCTCCGGTACGCCGGACTGACGGGCGGTCATCAGGGTTTCGTCGCCGGTGTGTTCACCCCGAGGAGGGACCGACGCATGAGCACCAACCCGTTCGACGACCCCGAAGGCCGCTTCCTGGTCCTGGTGAACGACGAGGGGCAGCACTCGCTCTGGCCGTCCTTCGCCGAGGTTCCCGGAGGATGGACGGTCGCCCTCGGCGAGAACACCCGGGAGGCGTGCCTGGACTTCGTCGGGACCAACTGGACCGACCTGCGTCCCCGGTCCCTCGCGGCCGCCACCGAATGACCCCGCGCGACCGGCGGACGGGCGGTCGGGGCTCGCCGTCCCCGGCGGGCGGCAGGGGCCTCAGTCGTGCTCGTGGAGGTACGCCTCCAGCTCGGCGGCCCCGGCCAGCATCGCCCGTCCGCGCGCGGAAACCCGGTCGTGCCAGTCGCGCAGGGTGGCCTCCAGGGGCCCCGGTCCGCCCGCCGACCGCACCCGGGCGATCAGTGGGGCGATCTGCTCCAACAGGTAGCCGCCCCGCCTGAGTTGATGGGCCATCAGGGCATCCCGCACGTCGGCCTCGTCGTAGACGCGGTACCCGGTCAGCGGGTCGCGGCGCGGGTGCAGCAGCCCGGCGTGTTCCCACTTGCGCAGCGTCGCGGGCCGGATTCCGAGCCGCCCCGCCAGCGCCCCGACGAACATGCCGCCGGATCGGGGCGCCGTGGTGCCGGGTTCGGGCCCGGGGGCGGACGTCAGGTCGCGCAGGGCGTTCTCCACGGCTCGGAGCGTCCGCCGGTCGTCGAGCAGTTGGGCATGGCTCTCGTCGATGAGACGGAACGCCTCGTCGGCCTCGCCCCGGTTCACGGCCCGCATGATCGACGTCGCCGTCCGGTGGCCGTGGCCGGGCACCAGGGCGAGGAACGTGCGCAGGGCCCGCGCGTGCAGCGGGGCGTAGGTGCGGTAACCGTGCGGTGTGCGGTCGGCGGCCGGAAGGATGCCGGCCTCCTCGTAGTTCCTGACGGCCTGCGTCGACAGACCGTGCCCGCGCGCCAGGTCGATCGGCCGGAGGCGTTCACGACTTTGAAGCTTTCGTCCCATCGAACCGCCTGTATCGCGTAAAAGTTTCAATCGAAGGTTCAACGATACCGTTCAGGGCATGGCAACCGACATCAAGGAAACCGTCCATGCCGTCGAGGCCGCCGCCGTCATGGGGCTGCTCCCGAACCGGCCCCGGATGCTCGCCCTGGGCGAGCCCACCCACGGCGAGGACACCCTGCTGGGTCTGCGCAACGAGCTCTTCCGGCAACTGGTCGAGCAGGAGGGCTACCGGACGATCACGGTCGAGAGCGACTGCATGAGGGGCCTGGTCGTGGACGAGTACGTCACCTCGGGCGCGGGCGCGCTCGACGAGGTCATGGAGCACGGATTCAGCCACGGCTGGGGCGCCCACGCGGGCAACCGCGAGCTCGTGCGCTGGATGCGCGACCACAACGACGGCCGGCCCGCCTCCGATCAGGTCCGCTTCGCCGGTTTCGACGGCCCGCTGGAGATCACCGCCGCCGAGAGCCCCCGGCGGACCCTCACCGCACTGCACGACCACCTCTCGGCCCGGGTGGACGCGGACCTGCTCCCCTGCACCGCGGAAACGCTCGACCGACTGCTCGGCCCCGACGACCGGTGGACCGAGCCCGCCGCGATGATGGACCCGTCGCGCTCCGTGGGACGGTCGGCCGATGCCGACCGGCTGCGGCTGATCGCCGACGACCTGGTGACACTGCTCGACGCGCAGGCACCGCACCTGATCGAGGCGGTCCCGCAGGACGAAGGGGACCGGCTGCGGCTGTACGGGCGCACCGCGACCGGTCTGCTGCGCTACCACCACTGGATGGCCGACACCTCACCGGCCCGCATGACCCGGCTGGTGGGCCTGCGGGACCAGATGATGGCCCACAACCTCCTCGCCCTCGCCGAGCGGGGCCCGGTGCTCGTCCACGCCCAGAACTCCCACCTCCAGCGGGAGAAGAGCTCGATGCGGATGTGGGAGGGGCCGGTGGAATGGTGGAGCGCCGGAGCGCTGGCGGGCGCCCGGCTCGGCGAGGAGTACGCCTTCGTGGCCACGGCCCTCGGCACGATCCGGCACCGGGGTGTGGACGTGCCGCCGCCGGACACCCTCGAAGGGCTCCTGTACGCGCTCCCGGAGGACCGTTGTGTCGTCGACGCCGCGCGACTGGCCGCCGCCCTCGGCGACGCACTGCCCGCGCCCCGCGTGTCCCCCTGGTTCGGCTACGCCCCGTTCGACCCGGCCCACCTGGCGGGCAGCGACGGCATCGTGTTCGTCAAGGACGTACCCCGGGGATAGGGCCTGACACCCGGGTCGCCGTGTTCGGCACGGGTGTTCCGCGCACGCCTTTCCCGGTGTTCCGCACGCACTCCTCTTCGGGGTCCTCCGGCGCGTGCGGGAGGCGGGACGGACCGGGGCCCCGCCCGACAGCGGTCCGGGCGGGGCCCCGGTCGTCCGGCGAAGTCCTATCCCGGGTAGGGGTCGTAGCAGTCGAGGGCGGGGTGGTAGAGGACGTTCCAGGTCCTGGCGCCGACGATTCCGTCCTTGGTCAGGCCGTGGCACCCCTGGATCCACTTGATCTTGGCGCGTGTCTTGCTGCCGAAGGCGCCGTCGACGCCCAGTTTGGGAACGCCGCCCCAGATGTTCGACAGGCACTGGGCCTGTTTCACCGCCACTCCCGTATTGCCGTACTGAACGGTCGGGCGATGGGTCGACGAGACGTGGGCGCAGCCTCCGGGCGCGGCGCCGGCCGATGGCGCGCCGACCCCCAGGAATCCGGCGGCGAGTACAGCGGCACCCAGGACGGACATGATCCGGTTTTTCATGGCACCTTCCCCCACTCAAATGATCACTATGTGTGACATTTTGCGACTGTAAGGATGCGAAGGTTCTCTGTCGAGAACGCCGGGACGAAGTTCGGCCAGCGGCCCTGCATCGTGTGCCGCCCGCCGGGCGGGGGCGGCGTAGGCGGACCGGTCCGTGTGTTCGAGGCCGGGCCCGGGGTGCACCGCTGCGGGGCGGCGTGCCCCGGCTTCCCGCACTTGTTCCCGACGTCAGTTCGAGAACGGCCCGGCGGCGAGACTGGCCGGATGTTGACGGGGCCCCGCCACCTCCACGCGGGAAGCCCTATTCGCTGTGCACGATCTGGATCAGGTTGCCGCAGGTGTCGTCCAGAACCGCAGTGGTGACCGGTCCCATTTTCAGCGGTTCCTGGGTGAAGCGCACCCCGAGCCCGCGCAGCCGGTCGAACTCCGCCCGCACGTCGTCCACGGCGAAGGAGGCGGCCGGGATGCCGTCCGTCACCAGGGCCGTCTTGTACGGCTTCACGGCGGGGTGGCCGTCGGGCTCCAGCAGCAGCTCGGTCCCGTCGGGGTCCTCCGGTGAGACCACGGTCAGCCAGCGGTCCTCGCCCAGGGGGACCTCGTGCTTCTTCACGAAGCCCAGCACGTCGGTGTAGAAGCGCAGGGCCTTGTCCTGGTCGTCGACGAAGACGCTGGAAATGTGGATCCTCATGTGGTGCTCTCCGGTGTGTCGGGCCCGAGCCACCGGGCCACGATGTGTTCGAGGGGTTCGGTGTTCAGGTCGTGGAACTTGTAGCGGCCCTGGCGGCGGGAGAGGACCAGGCCCGCGGATTCGAGTACGGCCAGGTGCTGACTGATCGCCTGACGGGACAGCCCCAGACCATGCTTGGTGACCAGCCGTGAGCAAATCTCGAACAGGGTCTGGCCGTTCCGCTCCGTCAGCTCGTCGAGGATGAGCCGGCGGGTGGGGTCGGCCAGTGCCTTGAAGACATCGTCCGCCATGACCGAACCATAGGCAAGCATCGACTTGCCTATCAAGTCGGGCGGCTGCCGTCACCCGCCGGACCCGTCCCGGTGATCCACGCCCTCCTCCACGCCTCTCCCGCCCCCGGAGCCCTTCACGGGGGCACGCACGCCTCAGGCGGGCCGCCTCCCCGTGCTCGGGTCGCGGGAGAGCAGGTCGGCGACCCGGGCGGCCACCCGGCCCTCCTCGTCGCCGCGGACGGCCGTCGGATGGTGGGCGAGCACGAAGCGGCGCCGCTGGTCACGGGTGGAGAACACGGCGTTCTTGTAGCCGTACGTCTCGCCGGTCCTGCCCCAGAGGGCGACGCCGCTGACGGTGGCCCGTTGCAGCCCGGTGCTGTAGCGGGCGGGGGAGCCGTCCAGCATGCGCACCTCCTCGGGCGGCAGGGTGAACATCGGCTCCAGCAGCTCCGGCGGCAGCAGTTCGCCGGAGAACAGCGCGACGAGCATCCGATCGAGGTCCTTCGTGGTGGAGATCATGTCGCCCTCGCCGCGGCAGGGGCTCTGGTCGTACACGGTGACGTCCCGCAGCCGGCCGTCGGCCTCCGCCGGATAGCCGTGCACATGCCGTCCGCGGACGCGCGGATCGTCGCCGGGCACCGTGGTGCGCGCCGGACCCGGCGGGCCGAGGACGCGGGCCGCGACGGCTTCCCCGTACGGGCGGCCGGTGACCTCGTCGATGATCAGCGCGGCCGGCACGTAGTTGATGCCGCGGTACTTCTGCCGGGTGCCCGGGGCGAACTTCAGCGGCCCGTGCGTCGCGGTCGCCACCCACTCCCGCGGCGTCCAGCGGTCGAAGCGGTGCCGGAGCACCTCCTGCACGGTCTTCGGCTCCGGGACGCCGACGTGGTCGGGCAGCCCGCTGGTGTGGTTCAGCAGGTGCGCCACGGTGACGGGGGAGAACCGGGCCGGCAGCAGTCCCGGCAGGACGCCCCGTACCGGCGCGTCCAACGCGACCCGGCCCTCCGCCACGAGTCGCAGCACCACGGTGGCGACGAAAACCTCGGTGATGCCGCCGATCCGGATCCTGTCGCGCGTTTCCACCGGTCGCCCCGTCCTGATGTCGGCCACGCCCGAGGCGCCGTACCGGCGTCCGGCCGTCCCGCCCACGCGTAACTGGGCCGCGGTCGACGGCGAGTGTCCCAGGTCGCCGCTCGCAGGGCGGCCGGGTCCAGCGGCGGAAGCGGCGCGGGCGCGGCGGCGAGGCCGCGCCCGGGGAGTGCCGCGGTGACGGCCACCGCCCCGGCCCCCGCCAGGGCGGTGCCCACAGAACCCCTTCGTGACATGTGCGTTGTGTTCATGCCGCCACGTTGTCGGCGGGCGGACGCCCGGGCATCGGGGCCGTCCCGGACCGGTCCCCGACCACGACCCCGGACCGGCCCCGAGCCGTCGAGTGCCCGTCCCGCACGGCGGTGGCGGTGGCAACGGCATGACGGCTTCCGGTGGTTGGTAGCGTGAGCGCCGTGACAGAGCTGGAAGAAACAGTCCTGACCCCCGACGAGCGGGCCCGGGGGGTTCAGGCCGACAGTGTGTTGTTCGTGATGGACTGGACCGGTGAGGACCATCCGGGGCAGCTGGCGGAGTTCGTGGCCGGTCGGGTACGGGCCTTCGGGGCGGACCCGGCGGACGTGGACACGAGTGCCGTCCAGCGGGCGGCCGAGGCCGACCCGGCCCTGCGCCGGGGCGATGTCCCGGTCCGCCAGCTCGATCATCTGGCCGGTGTGCTGGCACATCTCGGCTGCACGCTCGTGGTGCTGGACAGCGGCACCGACGCCTACGAGGTGATGGTCGCGCTGACCGACGGGCACGAGCCGGCCGGGCTGACGCACCAGGGCGTCCCGGTACGGGCCTGGGGCTCGGAACCCGAGCAGACCCTGGTCAGCCTGAACTGCCCGGACTGCGCGCAGATGCTGGTCTGGGAACTTCCGGCGGACCAGACCCTGGCCGGTGAACACTGCGACTGCGGAGCCGCGTTGTTCGACACCGCGGGCCACCCGCTGCCCGGCGTCACCCTCCACGACTGAGCCGCTCGACGCCCGGCCCGCTCCCGCTCATCGTCGCCCGGCGCGGCCCGCCCGGGCGAGACGGGCAGCGGCGCGGCGGCGCCAGTTCGACGTCCACCAGAAGGCGCCGAAGAACAGGACGAGGCCGGGAAGCAGGAGGACCGGACTGGCCACGTTGCTCTCCGGCCGGGCCCACGCCCTGATGCCGGTCCCGGTCAGCAGGAAGCCCGCGGCGACGCACAGGCCGATCAGGTAGCCCTCGACCCGCATGGGTACGGGCACGTCCTTGGGCCTGATGCGCGCCCTGCCGGAGTCGACCGGCCGGAGCGCTTCGACCTCGTCACGGCCGCCGGAACCCGTCCGGGGCGAACCTGCGGACCCGGCGGGCCGTGCCTCGGGGTTCCGCCCCCGGGGGTCCTCGTGGGGGATTCCGGCGAACCTGGTGGTGAACACGGCGTCCGGGACGACGAGGACGACGTTCTGCCCCGTCGGCGCGGAGCGCAGCTGTTGAAGTGCCTCCTCGGTGTGCGGCGAGCCGAGCGCGGCGATGTGGTGGGCGAGCGCCTGTCTGGCCGCCGCCTCGGTGGGGTAGTCCTCACCGGTGCTCAGAGGTGCGGAGGACGGGTTGTCGTCGCTGTAGTGCGCCCAGGTCCATTCGGTGTCCACGGCCGTCAACCTATCCGCACCTCCCGGCCGGCGCGAGGGAGTTGCGGCGGCGAGGGCCCCTCCTCGGGGCCAATGCGGCGGGTGAGGCGCAGCGGGCCGGGTTCCGGTGTTCCCGGCCCGCCGTCGCCGTGTTCATGCTGCGACGGCGGGCCCGCCGCCCGCGGTCAGTCCTTCAGATGCTCCAGGATGCGGTGCATCCCGCTGTTCCAGTTCTCCTTGAGCGCCGCGACGGCCGCGTCGAGGTCGCCGCGCTGCAGGCACTCGGCGATCCGCTCGTGCTCCATCGCCGAACGCTCCAGGACGTCCTGGTCGCCCAGCGCCACCCGCTCGTAGCGGTGCATCGTCACCTTCAGGGAGGTGATCAGCTTCATCAGGCGGTCGTTGGTGCAGCCGGACAGGAGCAGGTCGTGCCACGCGTCGTCGTAACGCTCTATGACGTCGTGCGGCGCCTGCGGGGCCGAGAAGGCGCGTGCCTCCTCCAGGAGGCGGGGAGCGATCTCCGCCAGGTGCCCGGGATCGCTGGACTCCAGGGCGAGCGCCTCCAGCGTCGCGACGATCGCGGACAGGTCCCGGAACTCCTGCGCGCTGAGCGGCGTGAAGCGGAAGCCCTTGCCGCGCTCGCTGGTGATGACGCCCTCGCGCTCCAACGTGATCAGCGCCTCGCGCAGCGGTGTGCGGCTGACGCCGAGTTCGGTGGCGAGCTGCCCCTCGTTGATCGGTGAGTTGGTCGCGATCGTGCCGCGCCCCAGGCGCTTGATCAGTTCCTCCTTGACCTGTTCGCGCAGCGGGCGGTTTTCGATTGGCATGTGAGGCTGCCCTCCCTTCGGTCCGGTCGATTATCCGCTACCGGCAGATCACGCGGTACCGGCGCCGTCGACCGGGATGATCGCCCCGCTCAGGAACGCCGAGGCGTCGGAGGCGAGGAACGCCACGGTCCGGGCGATGTCGCGGGGCTGCCCGATCCGGCCGAGCGGCCGGTCGGCGGCGTCGGCGTAGAACGCCTCGGAGCTCTCGCCGAGCTGGCGGGCCTCCTCGGCGAGCATCCCGGTCGCCGTGTCACCGGGGCAGACGCAGTTGACGCGGATGTTGTCGGGGCCGTGGTCGATGGCCATGGCACGGGTCATGTTGACGACGGCGCCCTTCGACGCGCAGTACGAGACGGCCCGGCCGCCGCCGCGGATGCCCCACCCGGAACCGGTGTTGATGATGGAGCCGCCGCCCCGGGCCACCATCCCGGGGATCACGAGCCGGCTCATCAGCATCACCGAGCGGATGTTCACGGCCATCACCAGGTCCCAGTCGTCCTCGGTGATCTCGCAGACCGTGGAGCGGCGGATGATGCCGGCGTTGTTGAAGAGGACGTCCACCCCGCCGAACCGCTCCTCGGCCGTGCGCACCACGGCCTCGCAGTCCTCGCGTCGTGACACGTCGCAGCGCGTGAAGACCCCGCCGGTGTCCTTCGCGGTGCGCTCGCCGCCGTCCGCGTCGATGTCGGCGACCACCACACGGGCGCCGAGCTCCGCGAGGACCTGGGCGGTGGCACGGCCGATCCCGGCTCCGCCACCGGTCACGATGGCGCGCTTGCCTTCAAGGGAGATCATCCTGGGCTCCTTCTGGAAGAGGGGAAGAGGTGCGGGTCATCCAGTCAGGCGGTACAGCGAGGTGCGCCGCCTGCCGGTGATGACGGGGAGGTAGCCGGACAGCTCCGCGTCGAGCGCGTCGTCGCCGGTGTCGAGGAGGAGCGGACGGCCGCCGAGCGCGGCCAGTTTCCGTTCCGTGCACAGCACGAGCAGGCGCTCGCGACCGCCCGCCGCGCGCAGGACGCGCGGCGAGATCTGCTGGTTGCCGCGGCCGAGGAGGAAACCCTGGCCGCCGATGGGGGAGAGGGCGATCCAGGCGGGGCCGGCCGAGAGGAGGGCGGCCTCGCCCGCGTCGCGGGCCACGACGCACGGCGGCCGGTCCGGCCGCAGGCGGAGCACGTCGACCCCGGTCAGGGAGGTGTCCGCGCCGAGTGCCGCCGCGACCGCCCGGGTGGTGGTGCCGGGGCCGAGCACGAGCAGCCCGTCCCCGACGCGCTCGGCGACATCGGCCGCGATGCCGCCGACCGCGTCGGGCGCGGTGACGGTGCTGCCCGTCTTGCGCTGCTGAACCCGGACCGGTACGTCGGGGACCGGCAGCCAGCCGAACAGCCGTGAGGTGACACGGCCCTCGCCCAGGGCGCCCTCGTCCCGGTCCATCACCTCGGCGTCCCGCAGCCGGACGCCGCCCCCGCGGGCGAGCCACGCCGCCGCGACCTCGCCGGCGGCGCGCGGGCCGACGGCGAAGACGGCCGAGTGCATCTTCACCCCGGTCGGCACGCCGAGGACCGGGCAGGAGGCCCCGTCGAGGGCGCCGAGCACGTCCCGCGCGGTGCCGTCGCCGCCCGCGAAGAGCAGGAGGTCCACGCCCTCGGCGACGACGGCCCGCACCGCGGCGTCCGTGTCCGCGGCCGAGGTGTCCCGCCCGGCCCCGGCGGCGTACACGACCCGCCCCGTGAGCCCCGCGGCGGCCACGGAGTCGGCGCCCAGGGGACCGGCGGCGGTGACGACGAAGAGACCGGCGTCCGGTGGGGAACCGGCCGGGGCAGGGCCCGGTGCCCCGGACCGCGCGAGGTCCCCGCCCCCGGTCGACCGCCCCGAACGCGCCGCCAGTTCACCCAGGGCGGCGGTGGCCCGGACCCCCGCCGAGGGCAGCGCGCCCAGCGAGCGCGCCAGGCGGAGCCGGTCCGGGCCGTCGGTGCCGCCCAGGCCCACCCGGCCGCCGAGACCGGCGACCGGGTTGACCACCAGACCGACCCTTCTCACCGCTCGGCCCCGCCGAGCACCTTGCGGCGGTAGGCGCGCCAGGAGACCGCCCAGACCGCCGGGTCGTCCAGGGCCTCCGGGCGGACCCGGTGGATGGTCGAGCGGTGCGGCGCCGTACGGACGGTCCCGGGGTCCTCGTACGCCTCCCGGGCGACCTCCGCGAGGATCGCCGCGTACTCGTCGAGGTCGGCGCGGGTGTAGGACTCGGTCGGCTCCAGCGTCATGGGTTCCGGCACGACGTACGGGTGGTGGCTGGTCCAGTAGTGCGTACCGAAGTCCGCGGCGCGCAGGCCGAGGTCCTCGGAGTGCAGGCCGGTGTCCTGGTGGAGCTTCTCCCAGCTGTAGCGGACCTGTTCGACGCGCGGGCGCCCCGCCGCGTAGGGGACCGAGACGCCGGGGATCTGCCGCACCTTGTGGAGCAGGTAGTTGTTGTTGAGGACGGCCGTCTCCGCGGCGGCCCGCAGCCCCGGTGCGCCGAGCGACATGATCCAGGCGTACGCGCGGACCAGGTTCGGCACGACCCCGTAGAACGGCCGCATCTTGCCGACCGACTCGGGCCGGTCGTCGTCCAGCCGGTACCTGCCCGTCCCCGGGTCCTTCTCGACCGTCGGGCGCGGCAGGTACGGGGCGAGTTCCTCGGTGACCGCGCAGGCGCCCGCCGCCGGGCCGCCGCACGCGTGCGGCGTCGAGAACGTCTTGTGCAGGTTGAAGTGGCACAGGTCGAAGCCCGCGTCCCGGGCCCGGGTGATGCCGAGGATGCCGTTCGCGTTGGCCTGGTCGTACGAGCACAGGCCGCCCGCCTCGTGCACGATCCGCACGAACTCCTCGATGCGCGGGTTGTAGATGCCGGTGTCCTCGGGGTTGGTGATGAGGAGCGCCGCCGTGCGCGGGCCGACCGCCGCCCTGAGCGCCTCGATGTCCGGGTAGCCGTCCGCGTCCGGGTGGAGCGTGATGACCTTGAAGCCGGCGGTCTTCGCGCAGGCCGCGTTCGACGGGTGGGAGAAGATCGTCGTGATGATCTCGTCGCGCTGCTCCAGCTCGCCGCGGGCGGCGAAGTACGCGCGGATCATCGCCACGTTGGTGTAGATCGCGGCGGAACCGGCGCCCGGCTGGAGCGAGACCCGGTCCATGCCGGAGATCTCCTTCAGGAGCTGCTCCAGGCCGTGGATGATGCCGAGGACGCCCTGGACCGTGTCCTCGTCCTGGAGCGGGTGCAGCGCCGCGATCCGCGGGTCGCGGACGAACTGGTCGTTGACCTTGGGGCTGTACTTCATGGTGCAGGTGCCCTGGCCGACGTCGATGTTGAGATCGGCGCCCAGGTTCTCCTGCGACAGGCGCAGGTAGTGCCGCAGGACCTGCTGCTGGGACATCTCCGGCAGGGCGGGCGGCTCGGCCCGGCGCAGGGCCGCGGGCACCTCGGCCGCCGGGACGGACGGGTCCGGGGCCGGCACGAGGACACCGCGCTCACCCGGCGAACCGAGCTCGAAGATCAGCTCCTCGTCCCAGGACGCCTGCCGGAAACGGCGCAGGCCGGGCTTGCCGGCGATGCGCGCCTGATCGGGGGAGACGGACACGGGCGTGTGCGGGGCGGTCACTTGACGATCTCCTCCAGGGTCGCGGCGAGCCGGTCGATGTCGGCCTTGGTGTGGACTTCGGTGACGCAGTACGCGGCCTCGTGCTCGCCGGTCGGCACACCGCCGAAGATGCCCCGCTCCTTCAGCGCGGCGCGGATCTCGGCGGCGGTCCTGCCGCCCGTGTAGCGGACGGTGAAGTCGGCGAAGTGCAGGGCGTCGCCGTACGGGACCTCGATGCCGGGCACCTCGGCGAGCCGGCCGCGGGCGTACGCGGTGAGCGCGAGGATCGTGTCACCGATCTCCCGCATGCCCTGCGGCCCCATCAGCGCGAGGTAGACCCCGGCGCCGATGCCGTGCAGCGCGGCGGCCGTGCCGACCCACTCCTTGCCCTCCTCGCGCAGCGCGAACGAGGTCCGTTCGTAGGCGACGTCACCGAAGCCGTACTCGCCCTCGACGGCGGTCGGCACGAGGCCGAACAGCCGCGAGGGGTACTCGGCGACCAGCCTCTCCTCGTCCCGGGTGGCGATGAAGCCCGCGTTGCCGCCGCCGAAGCTCTGGTGGATGCCGAGCGGCTGGATGTCGCCGCAGGTGATGTCGGCGCCGTGCGCGGAGGGCGGCGCGAGCGCGCCGAGCGCGATCGGGTTGCAGCCCACGACGAACAGCGCCCCCGCGTCGTGCGCGAGTTCGGCGAGGCGGGGCAGCGCCTCGTCGACGATGCCGAGCGCGGACGGCATGTCCGCGTACACCGCCGCCGTGTCACCGGCGGCCAGCTCCCCGCGCACCGCGGCGAGATCGGCGCAACCGGTGCCCGGATCGACCGGGACCACCACCACGTCGTGGTCGGGGCGCACGTAGTCGCACACCCGGGAGAGCTTGTCGGCGTCGATCGCGGTGACGACGAGCACCCGGCGGCGGCCGGTGATCCGGCCGGCCATGCGCAGGGCGGTTCCTGCGGCCTGGAAGCCGTCGTACACCGGGACGTTGACGACCTCGACGTCGAGCAGCTCGGCCATCATCGACTGGTACTCCCACAACGCCTGGAAGCGGCCGTGGTCCTCGTAGGGCTCGCCCGCGTACGCCGTGAGGAACTCGCTGCGGTTGACCACCTCGTCCACGACCGCCGGCACGTGGTGCTGGTAGCAGCCGGAGCCGAGGAAGCTGAGCACCTGCCGGGTGGAGGTGTTGTGGCCGAGCAACCCCTCCATGTGGCGGGTGAGTTCGGCTTCCGAACGCAGCGGGTCCGGGAGGTCGAGGGGGCGGTGCAGCCGGATGCCGTCCGGGATGTCGGCGTAGAAGTCCTCGACGCTCGCCGCGCCGATCTCCGCGAGCATCGCCTGCCGCACGGCAGGGACCGCGTTGGGGATGTAGGGGTGGACGAAGTCCTGGGGTGACGTCATGCCGCGCCTTTCGCGTGAGCCGGCCCGGCCGGGCCGGTCATGAACCACAGCAACGAAAGTCTTTGGGTGTACACCTCTTGACGGGAAGCTCCGTCATTCAGTGTTCTGAATACAGCATTAGGCATTCAGGCTCCAGGAGGCAAGAGTGTCAACACGGCCCACCCGACGGGTTGTTCTGGCAGCGGGTCTCGCGACCGCGGCATCGTCACTGGTCAGCGGATGCGCCATGGGGGGCACGGGCGGCGGGGACGCCCGTGACATCGGTGGCGGGAAGAAGGAGGAACGGGGCAAGGTCAGCGGGAAGATCACCGTCTGGTCGTGGGACGTGGCCGCCAACGCCCTGAAACGCCTCGCCCGCGCCTTCGAGGAACGCCACCCCGGCACCACCGTCGACGTCACCGACATCGGCTACGACAACGCCGCCGACAAGATCACCGTGGGTCTGCGCGGCGGCTCCGGGCTCGCCGACGTCCTCACGATCGGGGGCACCCAACTGCCCCGCTACACCGGAAACTTCCCCCGGGGCTTCTACGACCTGAGCAGCCTCGGCGGCCGCTACGGGGGCGACTTCGACCGCGCCTCCTGGCGCACCGTCACCGGTCCGGACCGCGAGGTCTTCGCCCTGCCCTGGGACATCGGACCCTGCGCGCTCTACTACCGCAAGGACCACTTCCGCGCCGCCGGGGTCGACCCGCAAAAGCTCCTCACCTGGGACGACTACGTGGAGGCGGGTGTCCGCATCAAGAAGGCCACCGGCCACAAGCTGCTCATCATGGACACCACCGACACCGGAATCCTGCCCATGCTCCTCCAGCAGCAGGGCCAGTCCTACTTCAGGAACGGCCGGGTCGCGGTCGACAGCCCCGAGGCCGTGAAGGCCCTCACCCTGATGAAGACCCTGCACGACCGGGGCCTGGTCGACTACGAGAAGGGCTGGAGCGGACTGGTCACCGGCACCAAGGAGGGCAAGGCCGCCACCACGCCCACCGCCGCCTGGTGGACCGGCACCCTCACCGAGGAGATGCCGGAACTGAAGGGCAGGTTCGGCGTGGTGCCGCTGCCCGGCTTCACCGCCGACGGCCCCCGCACCTCGAACGAGGGCGGCTCCACCCTCTGCGTCCCCGCCCAGAGCAAGAACCCCGAACTGGCCTGGGACTTCATCGAGTTCGTGCTCACCGACCGGGCCAACCAGGTCTCCATGCTCAAGCGCGAGGGCCTCTTCCCCGCCTACCTGCCCGCGCTGGAGGACCCGTACCTGAGCGCCGGCCAGGAGTACTTCGGCGGGCAGCCGGTCCTCGACGTGTTCGCCCGGCTCGCCCGCAACATCCCGCCGGTCGAGTACACCAAGGACGACGCCAAGGCCGTCGACATCATGGTCTCCGCCGTCACCGGTACGACGCTCCGCGGCAAGGACCCGCGCGCCTCCCTGGAATCGGCGGCACGGCAGATCGCCGCGGCCACCGGCCGCGAGAGGATGAAGTAGCCCGATGGCCGTCACCACCGCCCCCGAGCGGCCGGTCGCCCCCGCCCG
>NZ_RDBO01000033.1:211605-226634 GCF_008120935.1 Streptomyces sp. sk2.1 | reverse complement strand
CGCCAACGTGGTCGGGGAGCCGGACCCCTACCTCGGCGAACGCACCTGCGCCTACGTCATCCTGCGCGCCGGCGCCGAGCCGCTGAAGCCGGTGGCCGTCAAACGCTTCGTCCGCGAACGGGGCCTGGCCGCCTACAAGGTGCCCGTGTCCGCGTGGGCGGCGGCCCGGAGGTCCTTCTTGGAGATCTTGCCGACCCCGGTCTGCGGGAACGCGGTCACGAACTCGACGCGGTCGGGCACCTTGTAGGCGGCCAGGCCCCGTTCGCGGACGAAGCGTTTGACGGCCACCGGCTTCAGCGGCTCGGCGCCGGCGCGCAGGATGACGTAGGCGCAGGTGCGTTCGCCGAGGTAGGGGTCCGGCTCCCCGACCACGTTGGCGTCGTGGACGGCGGGGTGGGCGAGGATGTGGTTCTCGACCTCCTCCGCGGCGATCTTCTCGCCGCCCCGGTTGATCTGGTCCTTGGCCCGGCCCTCCACGACCAGGTGGCCGGTTTCGGTGCGGCGGACGATGTCGCCGGTGCGGTAGAAGCCGTCCGGGGTGAAGGCGCGGGCGTTGTGCTGGGGCGCGTTCCAGTAACCGCGGATGGTGTAGGGCCCGCGGGTCAGCAGGTGGCCGGAGCTGCCCGGGGGCAGGTCCTCGTCCGCGTCGTCGACGATGCGGATCTCGTCGTCCGGGGAGATGGGGCGTCCCTGGGTGGTGACGACGGTCTCCTCGGGGTCGTCGAGGCGGGTGTAGTTGACCAGCCCCTCCGCCATGCCGAACACCTGCTGGAGCGTGCAGCCGAGGGCCGGTCGGACCCGCCGTGCGGCCTGCTCGCTGAACTTGGCGCCGCCGACCAGCAGGACGTCCAGACTGCTCAGGTCGTACGGGGTGGTGGGCGCGGCCTCGGTCCAGATCAGGGCGAGCGGCGGGACGAGGCCGGTGATGGTGACGCGTTCCCGTTCGATCAGCGGGAAGGCCGTCTCGGGGCTGGGCCGCGGGCAGAGCACCACCCGGGCTCCCGCGTACAGCGCGCCGAGCGTGCCGGGCGAGGACAGCGGGAAGTTGTGGGCGGCGGGCAGGGCGCACAGGTAGACGCTGTGCTCGTCCACCGCGCAGATCTCGTTGGAGCCGCGCAGCGAGTAGATGTAGTCGTCGTGGGTGCGCGGGATCAGCTTGGGGATGCCGGTGCTGCCGCCGGAGAGCTGGAGGAAGGCCAGGTCCCCGGGTTCGGGCCCGTCGAGCGGCACGGGTTCGGCGGGCACCGCGTCCAGCGGCTCGAAGGGGCCCGCGTCCGGCCCGGCGACGAACACGTGGCGCAGGGTGGGGACTTCGGCCCGGACCTTCGCCGCCAGCTCCCGGTAGTCGTAGCCGTCGTGCTCCCCGGCGATCACGTAGGCGGCGGCCCCGGTGAACTCGCAGAAGTAGCCGATCTCCGACTCGCGGTGCGCGGGCAGCGCGAAGACCGGCAGTGCGCCGATCCGGAAGAGGGCGAAGATCACCTCGAAGAACTCGGCGGTGTTGGGGAGTTGCACGACCACCCGGTCGCCCCTGCCGATGCCCCGGGCGAGCAGCCCGGCGGCGAGCCGGTCGGCCCGGACGTCGAGTTCGCCGTAGGTCCAGCGGGTGTCGGCGGCCGGGTCGACGATCGCGACGCGGTCGGGGTGGGCGGCGGCGCGCCCGCGCAGCATGGCGCCGAAGGTCTCGCCGCGCCAGTGGCCCGCGGCGCGGTAGCGCTCGGCGTACTCGGCGGGCCAGGTCGGGGTGGGGTGGACGGTCACAGCCGGGCCCCCACGGCGCCGAGGAAGGTGCGGAACTTCGCGGCGGTCTCGGCGGTCTCGGCCTCGGGCTCGGAGGCGGCCACCACACCGGCGCCGGCGTACAGGCGCAGCGAGGTGGGTTCCGCCTCGGCGCAGCGGATGGTGACGACCCATTCGCCGTCGCCGTCGGCGTCCCCCCAGCCGACCATGCCGGTGAAAAAGCCCCGGTCGAAGCCCTCGCTCTCCCGGATCACCCGGCGGGCGGTGTCGGTGGGGGTGCCGCAGACGGCGGGGGTCGGGTGCAGCGCGCAGGCCAGTTCGAGGGCGGCGGTGTCCAGGGAGCGGAGCCGGCCCGTGACGGTGGTGGACAGGTGCCACATGGTGGCGGTGCGCACCAGGGTGGGCCGGACGGGAACCGTCAGGTCGGTGCAGTACCGGGCGAGGCTCTCCTCCACCGCGTTGACCACGACGGCGTGTTCGTGCAGGTCCTTGGCGGATTCCAGGAGGGCGGCGGCGCGTCGTACGTCCTCGGCGAGGTCGTCGCTGCGCGGTACGGAGCCGGCCAGCGGGTTGGCGACCACGCGGGAGCCCTGCCGGGACACCAGCAGTTCGGGGCTGGCGCCGAGCAGGGTGCGGTCGGGTCCGGTGGGCAGGGCGAAGGTGTAGCCGGAGGGGTCGCGGCGGGCCAGGCGCTGGAGCATGGCGGCGACGTCGAACGGGTCGGTGGCGTCGATCCGCAGGGTGCGGGCGAGCACGACCTTGCTGAACTCGCCCTTCCACATGCGTTCGACGGCGGCGGCGACGGATGCCGCGTACTGCTCGGGCGCCGGTTCCTGGTGGACCGTCAGGTCGGTCCGGGAGGGCGGGTCCGCAGGCAGCGCGACCAGCGGGTCGGCGGTCAGCGGCGGCGCGGTGTGCAGGACGGCCGGCACGGCGAGCGCGGCGGGGGCGTCCTGGTCGAAGGGTATGGCGCCCATGACGAGGGGGGCGGTGTGCCCGGCGGCGCGGGCCGCGGCGAGGGTGGCGGCCACCCGCAGGGCCGGCGGGCGCTCGTCGTGCGGCACCTCGCTGTGCACTCCTTCGCCGAGCAGGGTGCGTGTCGGGGTGCCGAGGAAACGGGCGCCCGGGACATAGGAGTTGAGCAGACCGGTGGCCACGCCCACGGCGGGGTGGTCCGGCTCGGCGAGGGTGTGGGACGCGGCGACTTGTGGTGCCGTCGACACGATGGCTCCGTTTCTCGCACGTCCGGCTGCGGGCGCGGGCGCGCGGTGCGGGGGGTTCGGGGATGTGTTTCGGTGCGCGGGATGTGCGCGGGGAGGACGGTCAGCGAAGGGTCGCGCCACCGTCGACGTAGAGCTCCTGCATGGTGACGTGCCGGGCCGCGTCCGACACCAGGAACAGGACCGCCCCGGCGATGTCGGCCGGATCGGCGATGCGGCCGAGCGGGATGCCCGTGCGGTACGCGGCCGGGTCGCCGTCGATGACCCGGCGGGGCGCCTCGGGGTCCTGCCACAGCGCGCGCTGCATGGCGGTGTCGGTGGACCCGGGGGCGACCACGTTGCAGCGGACGCCGGTGCGGGCGAGTTCCAGGCCGAGGCATTTGGTGTACATCGCCGCGGCGGCCTTGGACGCGGCGTAGGCGCCCATGTGCACCCGGGGCACGCCGGCGGCGTTGGAGCCGACGGTGACGACGCTGCCGCGGCCGCGGGCGGCCATGCCCGGGGCGACGGCCCGCGCGGTGTGGAAGACCCCGGTGGTGTTCACGGCGAAGGTGGCCGCCCAGTCCTCGTCGGACAGTTCGGCCGCCGGGCCGGGGCGCAGGATGCCCGCCACGTTGACCAGGATGTCCAGCGGGCCGTGCCGGGTGGTGACCGTGTCGACCACGGAGCGCACGGCCGCGGCGTCGGTGACGTCCATGGCGTACGGGGTGATGCCGCCGGGTTTCGACGCGCCGCCGGCCGCGGCGTGTTCGGCCGCGAGCGCCTCGACGCCCTCGGCGCGGCGGTCGGTCGCCGCCACGTGGGCGCCCTGCGCGGCGAGCGCACGGGCGACGGCCGCGCCGATGCCCTGGCCCGCTCCGGTGACCAGGGCACGGCGGTCGGCGAGAATTCCGCTCCCGCCCGGGACGCCGTTGCGGCTCCCGGTGTTTCGTTCCGCCATGGGCACGGAAGCGTCGGATATGACTTCGGACACGACTGACCCCCACTTCGTAAGGCAAGCCTAACCTTATTCGAGCAAAGTTGACAGCCGCCCGTCATTCGACCGACGACCTCGGCTTTCTATGGTTAGGCTAACCTCACTTCATGCACATACGGCATTCCGAGGTCCCCCGCTCCGACGGACAAGAGGGCGGAAACACAGGGACGTTGACGGTGGGGGCCGAGCGGCCCTCCCCCACCGCCCCCGTGACCGGAACGGAGCGCCGTCCCGCAGCCGAGCCCTCCCGGCGCCGCACCGGACTGGTGATCGCCGGTTTCGCGGCCGCCCTCGTCCTGCTGTGCGGCGTCTCGCTGTGCGTCGGCGCGGGCGAGGTCGGTCCCGGTGGGGCGCTGGACTATCTGCTGAATCGTCACGGTGCCCGCTCGGACAGCCGTCTGGCCCTGGTCATCGGCGATCTGCGGCTGCCCCGCACGCTCACCGCCGTCCTGGTCGGGGCGGCCCTGGGCGTGGCGGGCTGCCTGCTCCAGGCCGTGACCCGCAACCCGCTCGCCGAGACCGGTCTGCTGGGCGTCAACGCGGGCGCCTCGCTCGGTGTCGTGGCCGGTATCGCCCTGCTGGGGCTGAACTCCGGTTACGCCTACCTGGTGTGCGCCTTCGTCGGCGCGGTGGTCGCCAGCGGTCTGGTGCTGCTGATCGCGGGCCGGGGCAACGGCAGCTCCCCCATGCGGCTGGTGCTCGCCGGTTCCGCGCTGGGCGCCACCTTCGGCGGGCTGACCAGTGTGATCCTGGTCAACTCCGCCGAGACCTACGACCGGTTCCGGTTCTGGGTGCTGGGCTCCCTGGCCGGGGTGGACGGATACGGGGAACTCGGCCGACTGCTGCCCGTCCTCGTCGTCGGTTTCGTGGTGGCGCTGCTGGTGACCCGGCCGCTGTCGGCCCTCGCCCTCGGCGACGACCTCGCCCGCGGCCTCGGCCACCGCCCCTCGGTGATCCGTACGACGGTCGCGGTGGCCGTGACCCTGCTCACCGCGGGCGCGGTCGCGCTGGCCGGGCCCATCTCCTTCCTCGGCCTCCTCGCCGGGTTCCTGGCCCGGGCACTGGCCGCCACCCGGCCCGCGGCCCGGGTCGTGCTGGCCGGGCTGATCGGCGCCGGGGTGCTGACGGTGGCGGACGTGGCGGCCCGGGTGGTGTCCCGGCCGTTCGAGGCGCCGGTGTCGGTGATCGTGGCGCTGATCGGTGCTCCGGTCCTCATCGGCATCGTGCGCTCGCGGCAGTTGACCGCGATGGGCATGACCGAACCGGCCGCCGACGGCGCCCCCTCGAAGCCGGGCCGGACCCTGGTGCCGGCCGGACTCACCGGCGCCCTGCGGAAGCTGCGGCCCGCCCGGACCGCCGGGAAAACCGGGGCGGCCGGGAAGGCCGGGGCGCTCACGTCGGGCACGGCGGTCCTGCGCCGCGGCCCGCTCTCGCTGCTGGTGCACCGGCGGCCCGCGCTCGCCGTGCTCGCCCTCGCCGCGCTGGCGGTGGTGGCCGTCGTGCTGTCCGCGTACGCGGGCCAGAGCGACATGGGCGTGGTCCGCACCTTCCGCGCGGTGTTCGGACAGGGCGACCGCTTCGACGTCCTGCTGGTGCAGAAGTTCCGGCTCGGCCGGATCGTCGCCGGGCTGGCCGCCGGCGCGGCCCTGGGGCTCGCCGGCTGTCTGACCCAGACGCTGGCCCGCAACCGGCTCGCCACCCCCGAACTGCTCGGCGTGAACGACGGTGCCACCGCCGCCGTGCTGCTGTCCGTGACGCTCAGCGCCACCGGCACCTTCGGCGACTGGTGGGCCGGGCCGCTCGGGGCGCTGGCCGCCGTGCTCGTCGTCACCGCCGTCTCCGGCGGCCTCGGAACCCGCGGCTACCGGGTGCTCGTCGTCGGCCTCGCGATGTCGGCCCTGGCCTCCGCCGTCACCCAGGTGGTGCTGTCCCGCCGCTCCCTCAACTCGGCCGGTTCGCTGTACGTCTGGACCTCCGGCAGCCTCAACGGGCGCGGCTACTCGGTGGCGGTGCCCGTACTGATCGGGCTCGTCGTCCTCGTCCCGGCGGCCCTCGCGGTGGCGCGGCACCTGGCCGTGCTGCGCTTCGACGACGTGACCGCGACCTCGGTGGGTGTCCACCCGAACCGGGTGCGGCTGGTGTGCATGCTGCTGGCCGTGGCCCTCGCCGGGCTCGCGGTCGGGGTGTGCGGCCCGGTGGCGTTCGTCGCGCTGGCCTCCCCCGTCATCGCCACCCGGCTCGCCGGTCCGCTCCGGGTGCCGCTGGTCGCCTCGATGCTGACCGGGGCGGTGCTGACGGTGGCCGCCGACACCGTGGGGCGGATCGTCTTCTCCGGCTCCGAACTGCCGGTGGGCGTGGTGACCACGGTGCTCGGCGGGCCCTTCCTGCTGTGGGTGCTGCTGGGCCGGTCCACCGCCACCCGGGTGTGAACCGCCGCGCCCGTCCACGACCTCCGCACGACTCGCACGAAAGGCAGACGAACGTGACCGCTCTCCCCAGCCCCGCCCTGCGGACCCTGCGCGACGGGGTCCGGGCCGGGGTGCCGGGCGCCGAGGCGGAGTTCTGGCTCCGCGCCGGACGGACGGGCACCCCGCTGGTCGAGCCCGACCCCGAGGGCGACCCGGCCCACCGCCTGGTCACCTTCGTCTGGCGGGACGACCCGGACCGGCCCGCCACGGACGTCCTGCTCCTGGTGCACACCGTCACCGACCGGGACCGGCACGCCGGTGACCTGACCCGGCACCTGATGCGGCGCGTCGAGGGCACCTCCGCGTGGGCGCTCTCCCACCGGCTGCGCGCCGACCACCGCGCCTCCTACCAGTTCCTGCCCGGCCACGGCACCCGCGAGGAACTCCTGCGCACCGACCGGGCGTCCTGGCGGGCCGCGCTGGACCGGGCCCTGCCCGACCCGCTCGGCCCGGCGCCGCTCCTGCCGTCCCACGGCGGGCGCCGGCCGGCCTCGGTGCTGTCGCTGCCCGACGCCCCGCCGCAGCCGTACGTCGCCGACCACGGCCCCGTGCCGCGCGGGACGTCGGCGGAGCACGAGGTCGACGGCCGCCGGGTGACCGTCCGGCTTCCGCCGGGGCACGGGGCCCCGCGGGCGGTCGTCGTGCTGCTCGACGGCGAGATGTGGGGGCCGGTGCTGGACGCCGGCGGCATGCTGGACCGGATGCACGCCGCCGGATCGCTGCCGCCGACCGCGGCGCTGATGGTGGACACGATGAGCGCCCGGATGGACGACCTGAGCTGCAACGGGGCGTTCGTGGACTGGCTGGCGGACACCCTGCTGCCGTGGGCGGAGGCGGAGTTCGGCGCGCCGGTGCGACCGGGGCGGACCGTGGTGGCCGGGCAGAGCGCGGGCGGGCTGACCGCCGCGTTCGCCGCGTTCCGGCGCCCCGACCGGTTCGGCCTCGCGGTGTCGCAGTCGGGGTCCTTCTGGTGGCCGGACGACGACCCCGACAGGGGCGCGGAGTGGCTCACCCGGCAGTACGCCTCCGGCCACCGGCGTCCGGTCCGGCTGTGGCTGGAGGTGGGCGTCCAGGAGTGGATGCTCCTCGCGGAGAACCGCCGGCTGCGCAACGTCCTGCGCGCCCGCGGCTACGACGTGACCTACCGGGAGTTCAACGGCGGCCACGACTACGCCTGTTGGCGCGGCGGCCTGGCCGACGCGCTGGTGGACCTGCTGGAGGACGACGCGGGGGTGCCCGCCGGACGGTGAGCCGTGCCGCGTCCGCCGGACGGACATGCGGAAGGTGCCCCGCGGGAGTCCCGCGGGGCACCTTCCGCGCGTACGGGCCGTTCAGGCCGCCCGGAGCCCCTCCGGCGCGTCCTCGCCCGGCAGGTCCTCGTCCGGCGGCGGGGGCTGCGGTGCCGTGCGCGGCAGCCGCAGGGCGAACAGGGCCGCCAGGGCCACCAGGGCGGCCGTGGCCCACACCGCCGTACGGAACGGACCGGCGTCCATCGTGGTCCCCGCACCGTGCGCGCCGCCGCCGACCAGGGCCGCGCACAGCGCGATGCCGAGGGCGCCGCCCAGGGTGCGGACGATCTGGAAGAGGCCCATGGCCTGGCCCATGTCGGGCGGGGCGATGGTCTCGAACCCGGCGATCTGCACGGTGAGGACGGCCGTTCCGAGCACCAGCCCGATCAGGAACATCAACGCCCGCACGGCCCAGCTGTTCTCCGCCGTGCCCGGCATCGCGAGCGCGCCGAACACCGCGGCGGCCAGCAGCAGCGCGGCCACCACCAGACGGCGGGGGCCGAGCCGGGGCAGCAGCCGGTCCACCGTCTGCGAGGCCAGCATCAGGCCGATCGCCTCGGGGAAGACGCTCAGCCCGGCGTCCAGCGCGGAGCCGCCCAGGGCGGCCTGGAACAGCAGCGGGACGACGAACAGCACGCCCATCAGCCCGGCCGCGGTCAGGGCGGCCAGCGCGGCGGCCGTCCCGTAGTACCGGTCGCCGAACAGCCGCAGCCCCAGCAGGGGGGCCGGGGCACGGCGTTGCTGGACGACGGTCGCCACGAGCAGCGCCGTGCCCAGCACCGCGCCCAGCACGACCGGCGGGTCGGACCAGCCGTGCGCCGGGCCGAATCCGAGCGCGTAGGTGAGCAGGCCGAGGGCGGGCGTGGCGAGCCAGAAGCCCGCCCGGTCGAACGGGCCCGGGGTGCCCTCGACGTGCTCGCGCAGCCCGATCGCGCCGAGCAGTACGGCGGCCACGCCGACCGGCACGTTGACGAAGAACAGCCAGTGCCAGGAGAGGTGTTCGGTGAGCAGGCCACCGAGCGGCGGACCGAGGGCGGGCATCAGGGCCGTCGGCACGATCAGCACCTTCGACAGTTTGACCCGCTCCGGCGGGGCGAACGCCCGGAACAGCAGCGTCATGCCCACCGGGGTCAGCAGTCCGCCCGCCAGGCCCTGGAGCGCGCGCGCCACGACCAGTACCGGCAGGTTCCAGGCCAGTCCGCACAGCGCGGAGGCCGCGGTGAACACGGCCAGCGAGCCGAGGAAGACCCGTTTGGTGCCGTACCGGTCGCCGAGCCAGCCGGCCACCGGCAGGGCGAGCGCCAGGGCGACCAGGAACGCCGTCTCGACGGTGTTGGCCGCCGAGACGGGCCGGTCGAAGTCCTCGGCGATGGTGTAGAGGGCCGGGTTGACGATGGTCGAGTCCAGGCCGTTCATGCACATCGCGGCCACGTAGACCAGGACCACGGCGAGCCGGGGGCGGATGCGCGGCGTCGGCAGCCATCCACCCCGCCCGCTACGGAATTCGGGTGCGGTCACCGGGACAGCAGCCCGGTGTCGTGCGCGGTGATCCGGTCCAGCGCCTCCTGGCGCGGGCACGGCCCGTGGACCGCCGTCCAGCCGGTCGGCACGTCGGCGAACTCGGGCCACAGCGAGTACTGGCGCTGTTCGTTGACGAGGACGAGGAAGGCTTCGGCCCCGCCGTCGGCGTCGAAGGGGTTGACGGGTGCGGCGCTGTTCACGGCCATCGGGGGTGTCACTTCTCCAGGTCGGTCAGGCGGTCGGCGACCACGCGGGCGATGTGCGCGATCGGTTCGGGCAGGGTCATGTCCTTGTGCGAGCAGGCGACGTCCGTGTTGTCGATGCGCCCGCTCACGTACGGCGTCCAGGTGTCCGGGGTGAGGGTGTCGTCGATGGTGTCGACGGTCGCGCGGAAGAACAGCACGTCGGCGTCGAGGCGCCGGTGGTCGAAGCCCCGGACGAGGTGGTTGGTGTTGAGGTAGATCCCGGCCAGCGACTCCAGCGTGCCGGTGGTCAGCGCGGCCAGCGGGCTGCCCTCGCGCTGGAGCACCTCGATCACCTGGTCGGTGGTGAGCGGCTTGCCCTCCATCGCGTCGGGGCCGTGACCGCCCATCGCCAGCAGGGACTCCATGGCCTCGGCGTGGTCGGGCACGGGCAGGTCGCGGAAGCCCTCGGCCGGGTAGGCGTCGAGGATCGCGAGGAGTTCGACCTCCTCGCCCAGGTCCTGGAGCCGGGTGGCCATGGCGTGCGCGATGATGCCGCCGGTGGACCAGCCGAGCAGGCGGTACGGCCCCGCGGGCTGCACCTCCCGCATCCGGGTCACGTAGTGCGCGGCCAGTTCCTCCAGGGAGGCGGGCAGCGGCTCGTCGGCGGTGGCGGGGCCGACGCCCTGCGCCTGGAGGCCGTAGATCGGCACGTCGGCGGGCAGGTGACGGATGAGTCCGGCGTAGCACCAGCTCAGTCCGCCCGCCGGGTGGACGCAGTACAGGGGGGCGCGGTCGCCGGCGCGGGCGGGCCTGAGCGGCAGCAGGACGTCCAGCGGGTCGTCCTGGCCCGCGCCGTCCGGGGCCGTGTCCAGGGCGGCGCCCAGGGCGGCGACCGTGGGAGACCGGAAGACGGTGCCGATGGAGACCTCGGTGCCCAGGGCCGCCGTGACGCGGGCGGCGAGCCGGACGGCGAGCAGCGAATGGCCGCCCAGGTCGAAGAAGTTGTCGTCGACGCCGACCCGGTCCGCGCCGAGCACCTCGGCGAACAGCGCGCACAGCTGCTCCTCGCGCGGACCGCGCGGGGCGCGGCCGCGGGCGTCGCCCGCGGGGCGGCCGGGCGCGGGCAGCGCCTTGCGGTCCAGCTTGCCGTTGCTGGTCAGCGGCAGCCGCTCCAGCTCGATCACGGCGGACGGCACCATGTGCACGGGCAGTTCGCGGGCCGCGTGCTCGCGCAGCCGCGCCGTCAGGTCCGGATCGGCCCCGGTGCCGGCGGCGGGTACGGCGTAGGCGACGAGCCGCTTGTCGCCGGGGACGTCCTCACGGACGACCACGGCCACGTCGGCGACCTCCGGGCGGGCGGCCAGGACGGCCTCGATCTCGCCGAGTTCGATGCGGAAACCGCGGATCTTGACCTGGTGGTCGGCGCGGCCGAAGTACTCCAGGGTGCCGTCGGCGCGTCGGCGGGCCAGGTCGCCGGAGCGGTACATGCGGGTGCCGCTCTCGCCGAACAGGTGGGCGTGCGGGTCGGCGACGAAGCGGGTCGCGGTGAGGTCGGGCCGGCCGAGGTAGCCGGCCGCCACGCCCTGTCCGGCGACGTACATCTCCCCCGTGACGCCGGGCGGTACCGGCCGGAGCCGTTCGTCGAGGACGTAGACGCGCAGGTCGGGGATGTTGACGCCGATGGTGGACGAGGTGGCACCGGCAGCGGTGGTCCGGTCGAGGGGGAAGTGGGTGACGTGCACGGTGGTCTCGGTGATGCCGTACATGTTCACCAGGACCGGCGCGTCGTCGGCGTGCCGGGCGTACCAGTCGTCGAGGCGGCCCAGTTCCAGCGCCTCCCCGCCGAACACCACGTAGCGCAGGGCGAGTTCGTGTCCGGGGTGTTCCCGGTCGGCGGCGGCGAGCTGGTAGAAGGCGGAGGGCGTCTGGTTGAGGACGGTCACCCGCTGCGCGGCGAGCAGCCGCAGGAAGGCGTGCGGGTCGCGGCTGGTCAGGTGCGGTACGACGACGACCTTGCCGCCGTACAGCAGTGCGCCCCACAGCTCCCAGACGGAGAAGTCGAAGGCGTAGGAGTGGAACAGCGTCCACGCGTCGTCCGGGCCGAAGCCGAACCAGTGGTCGGTGGCGGTGAACAGCCGGGTGACGTTGTGGTGGGTGACCACGACGCCCTTGGGGCGGCCGGTGGACCCGGAGGTGTAGATGATGTACGCCGGGTCGTGGGGGGTCAGCGGACGGACCCGTTCGGCCCGGGCGAGCGGGCCGGTGGCATGGGCGGTGGTGTCGCCGTCGACGGTGACGACCGGCAGGTCGTGCTCGGGCAGCCGGGGCGCGGTGGCGGTGTCGGTGACGACGGCCGCGGGGCGGGCGTCGGCCAGCATGTACGCCAGCCGGTCGGCCGGGTAGTCGGGGTCCAGCGGCAGGTAGGCGGCGCCGGCGAGGGAGACCGCGAGCAGGCCGGTGACCAGTTCGGCGGAGCGCGGCAGGGCGAGGGCGACGACGGAGCCGGGGCCGATGGAGCGGGCGGCGAGCAGCCGGGCCAGGCGGTGGGCGCGGGCGGAGAGTTCGGCGTAGGTGAGGGTGGTGTCCTCGTGGCTGACGGCGATCCGGTCGGGGTACCGGCGGGCGGCCTCCTCGTAGCGGTCGGCGAGGGTGGCCGGGGCGGCGCCGGACGCCGCCTTCCAGCTGGGCCCCGGCGCCACCGCCCGGCTGTCCACCATGACCTCCGGCACCGCCAAGTTCGACCTCACCCTCAACGCCGGCGAACTGCCCGGCGGCGGCGGTGAGCAGCCGGGCGAGGCGGTCGGCGAGGGCCTGGGCGGTGGGGCGGTCGAACAGGTCGGTGCGGAATTCCAGGAAGCCGCCGATGCCGCCGCCGGGCAGTTCGCCGGCGTTGAGGGTGAGGTCGAACTTGGCGGTGCCGGAGGTCATGGTGGACAGCCGGGCGGTGGCGCCGGGGCCCAGCGGGAAGGCGGCGTCCGGCACCGACTGCCAGGCCAGCATGGTCTGGAAGAGGGGGTGGCGGGCGAGGGAGCGGGCCGGGTTGAGCGCCTCGACGAGGTGGTCGAAGGGCAGCGCGTCGTGCTCGAACGCGGCCAGGGTGCCGGTTCGCACCCGTGCCAGCAGTTCCCGGAAGGTGGGGTCGCCGGAGGTGTCGGTGCGGAGCACGACGGTGTTGGTGAAGAAGCCGACGAGGGCGGCGGTGGTGTCGTCGTCCCGTCCGGCAACGGGGGTGCCGAGCGGGATGTCGGTGCCGCAGCCGTGCCGGGTGAGCAGGGTGGCCAGCCCCGCCTGGACGGCCATGAAGACGCTGGCGCCGGTGGTGCGGGCGAGGGCGGCGAGGGCCGTGTGCGCGGCGGTGTCCAGGGCGAACGGGACGGTGTCGCCGTCGGTGGAGGAGACGGGCGGGCGGGGCCGGTCGGTGGGCAGGTCGAGCTGGTCGGGCAGGCCGGCCAGGGTCCGCTTCCAGTGGTCGAGCTGGGCGGTGGCGAGCGGGGTGGGCCGGTCGGGGGTGCCGAGCCGGCGCCGCTGCCATGCGGCGTGGTCGGCGTACTGCACGGTCAGGGGGGCGAACTCCGGTGCGTGTCCGGCGAGTCGGGCCCGGTAGGCGGTGGCGAGGTCGTCGGCCAGCGG
The DNA here is from genome assembly GCF_008120935.1 of Streptomyces sp. sk2.1. Lineage (GTDB taxonomy): Bacteria > Actinomycetota > Actinomycetes > Streptomycetales > Streptomycetaceae > Streptomyces. Next base: position 213,605 of record NZ_RDBO01000033.1, on the reverse strand, counting down.
GGTGGTGGAGGCGCCGTCGCCGGCGATGTGGTGCAGCACCAGCATCAGGGTGTGCCGGTCGTCGGCCTCGGTGAACAGGGTGGCGCGCAGCGGGATCTCGTGGGCCAGGTCGAAGGCGTGGCGGGCGGCGGCCGTCAGGTCCTCGCCGTCGGCGGCGCGGTGCGGGCGGGGCCGGGCCGCCGGGTCGTCGGGGGCCAGGATGTGCTGCCGGGGCAGGCTGTCCGGGCCGTCCTCGGCAACCGGGTAGATCGTCCGCAGGGTTTCATGACGTGCCGTCAGGTCGGCGAGGGCGGCGGTGAGCGCGTCCTCGTCCAGGGTTCCCCCGACGGTGAGGACGAGCGGGATGTTGTACGTCGGGGAGGGCCCCTCCAGCCGGTGCAGGAACCACAGCCGCTGCTGGGCCGGGGACAGCGGCAGTTCACCGGTGCGGGGCACCGGGGTCAGCGGTACGTCGTCGGCGGGGGCGCCGGTGTGGCGGGCGCGGACCAGGGCGGCGAGGGCGGCCGGGGTGGGCTCGCGGAACACGTCGGCGACGGAGACGGGCACGTCGAAGGTCTCCCGCAGCCGGGCGGCGAGCCGGGCCGCGAGCAGCGAGTGGCCGCCCAGGTCGAAGAAGGAGGCGTCGGGCGCGGCCTGTTCCTCCCGGTCGAGCAGGTCGGCGAAGAGTCCTCGGACGACGTCGGCGTGCGGGTCGGCGGGGTGGGTGCCGGTGGCCGGGACGGCGGTGGCGGCGAGCGGTGCGGGGTCGGGCAGCGCGCGGTGGTCGAGCTTGTCGTTGGCGGTGCGCGGCAGCGCGTCGAGCAGGGTGACCGCGGCCGGGACCATGTGCGCGGGCAGTTCGGCGGCGAGGTGGTCGCGCAGGGCGGCCGGGTCGGCGTCGGTGTCGGGGCGCGGGACGGCGTAGGCGAGCAGCCGCTTGCCGCCGGCCGCCTCGCGGGCGATGACGGCGGCCGCGGCGACGGACGGGTGGGCGGCCAGGACGGCCTGGATCTCGCCGAGTTCGATGCGGAAGCCGCGGATCTTGACCTGGTCGTCGGTGCGGCCGAGGAATTCGACGGTGCCGTCGGGGCGGCGGCGCACCAGGTCCCCGGTGCGGTACATCCGGCCGCCGGCGTCGCCGTGCAGGGCGCCGTAGGGGTCGGCGACGAAGCGTTCGGCCGTCAGGTCGGGGCGTCCGAGGTAGCCGCGGGCCAGGCAGGCGCCGGCGACGTACAGCTCGCCCGGCACGTTGTCGGGGGCGGGGCGCAGGGCGGTGTCGAGCACGTAGAGGCGGGTCGCGCGCACCGGGCTGCCGTCGGATCCGGGGCCGGTCCAGTGGCAGGCGTCGACGGTGGTCTCGGTGGGGCCGTACAGGTTGAGCGGGTGGACGCCGTCGGTGGTGGCGAGGCGGTGCCACAGCGGCGCGGGGACGGGTTCGCCGCCGACGACGAGGACGGCGGGGCGGTGGTGGCCGTCGGCGAGCAGCCCCTCGGCGAGGAGCGCCTCGGCGTACGAGGGGGTGACGTCCAGGTAGTCGACGAGGTGGGTGTCGACGTGGGCGGTGAGGGCGGCCGGGTCGCGGTAGGTGGCGTCGTCGAGCAGGTGCAGTTCGTGGCCGTGGACCATCCACAGCACCGGGTCCCAGGAGGCGTCGAAGGCGAAGGAGGCGCTGTGGGCGACCTTGAGCCGGGTGCGGCCGGTGCGGGCGACGGCGGGGGCGATGTGGTCGGTGCCGTGTCCGGCGTACAGGTTGGCGAGGGAGGCGTGGGTGACGACCACGCCCTTGGGGCGGCCGGTGGAGCCGGAGGTGTGGATGATGTAGGCCGCGTCGGTGGGCGCGGGGGTGGCGGCGGTGGCACCGTCGTTCACGCCGAGCAGTTCGGGGGTGGCGAGCCGGTTGCGGGCCAGCGTCTGGGTCAGACAGCCGGCGAGCCCCAGGGCCGCGCCGGCGGCCAGCCCGGCGACGATCCGGCCGAGCCGGAACTTCTGCACCAGCAGGACGTCGAAGCGGTCGCCCTGTC
>NZ_RDBO01000033.1:144950-211505 GCF_008120935.1 Streptomyces sp. sk2.1 | reverse complement strand
GCCCCGCTCCACCGCCATGATCGCCGCCCTGCTCGCGGTCCTCAAGGCGGGCGGGTGGCCGAGGTCGAGGGGCTGGCAGACGCCGCCCGCCTTGAGGACCGCGAGCAGGGCGGGCCCCGCTCCACCGCCATGATCGCCGCCCTGCTCGCGGTCCTCAAGGCGGGCGGGTGGCCGAGGTCGAGGGGCTGGCAGACGCCGCCCGCCTTGAGGACCGCGAGCAGGGCGGCGATCATGGCGGTGGAGCGGGGCAGGGCGAGCGCGACGGGGGTCTCGGGGCCGACGCCGTGCGCGGCGAGGTGGTGGGAGAGCCGGTCGGCGGCGGCGTCCAGTTCGGCGAAGGTGAGGGTGTCCGCGCCGCAGCGGACGGCGGTCTCGTCGGGGGTGCGGGCGGCCTGTGCGGCGAACTCCTCGGGGACGGTGGTGGTGCGGGGCTCCTCGGAGCGGCCCGCGGTCACCCGGCGTATCCCGTCCTCGTCGAGCAGGTCGAGGGTGGCGACGGGGCGGTGCGGGTCGGTGAGCAGCAGCGCGGCCAGGTTGTCGAGGCAGCGCAGGAGCGTGGCGCCGTACCGGTCGGTGTCGGCGGCGGTGTAGCGGTCGGCGGCGGCCTCCAGCACCAGGGTGATGGTGTCGTCCGGGCCGGGCCAGGCGCCGACGGCGAGGTCCTCGACCGGGCCCGCGGCGAGGTTGCGGACGGTGCCGGACGGTCCGCCGAGGTCGAGCGGGGCGCCGTCGTGGGGCTTGATGTTGACCATCGGTCCGGTCAGTGGCGCGGTGGGGGCGGTCAGTCCCAGGTCGCGGCGCAGGTCGGCCTGCGGGTAGCGCTGGTGGCGGCGGACCTGGCGGATCTCCAGCACGACGCGGCGCAGCAGTTCGGCCGCGGTGTCCTCGGGGCGGACGGCGAGGCGCAGCGGGAGGACGTTCACGGTCATCGCCGGGGTGCGCAGCGCGGCGGGGCTGCGGCGATTGGTCACGGGCAGGCCGAGGACGACGTCGCGGGTGCCGGTGAGCCGGTGCAGGTGGACGGCGGTGGCGGCGATGACCAGTTCGGCCCAGGTCGCCCGGACGGCCTCGGCGGCGCGGGTGACCGTGCCGGCGGGCAGCCGGGCGGCGTACCGTCGCGGCCGGGCGGCCGGGACGGCGTCCCGGCCGGGTCCGGCGGGCGGGGCGAGCGTGACGGGCACGGCGCCGGCCATCCGTCCGGTCCAGAACTCCCGGTCGGCGGCGTACTGTTCGCCGGCCAGGTACGCCTGTTCCTCCGCGACGAGTTCGCGCAGGGGGGCGAAGCGGCACTCCGGGGCCTCCTGTTCGCCGGCCGCGTACAGTTCGGCGACCCGGTTGCCGATGAGCGTCAGGGCGTAGGCGTCGACGGCCACGTGGTGGACGCGCTGGTACCACCGGTACGAGGTGTCGCCGACGCGCAGCAGGGCCTGGGTCATCAGGCCGTCCGGTGCGTCGAGGTCGGCGGGCCGGGACAGGTCTGCGGCGATCCGGCGCCCGGCCTCCTCCTCGGGTGCCTCGTGGTCGCGCAGGTCGATCCGGTGCAGCCGGAGGGTGTGGGCCGGGTCGGGGTACTGGACGGGGGTGCCGTCCGCCTCGGTGATCCGCAGTCGCAGGGTGTCGGCCTCGGCGACGGTGCGGCGCAGTGCGCGTTCGAAGCGTTCCTCGTCGAGGGCTCCGTCGATCTCCACGACGTCCGCGGTGTGGAACTCGGTGCCGCCCGGGGCGAGCTGTTGGGCGTAGTGGATGCCGCTCTGCGCGGTGAGCAGGGGGAACGACTCCGGACGCTCGTTCATCTGGGGACAACTCCTCGGTTGTGAAAGCCTTGCCGCGCAGCGGGCCGCCAATGACTTAGGCAAGCCTAAGCTAAATACTTGCACGGCAGGTCCGCGGGTGAACTTCACGACGCGGGCAGTGCGACCGCACCCACCGGAAGAGGAGCCGATGACCGACCCGCACGACGACACCGCACCCGCCCTCCGGGACGTCAAGTCCCGTATACGCGAGGGGATCGAACAGGAGGGCGATGCCCTGCTCGACCTCAGCCGCCGCATCCACGGCCACCCCGAGACGGCGTTCGACGAGCACCGGGCGGCCGCCTGGTGCGCCGAACTGCTGGGCGCGCGGGGCTTCGCGGTGACCGCCCCGGCGTACGGGCTGGACACCGCGTTCGAGGCCACCGCGGGCAGCGGCCCGCTCACGGTCGCGGTGGTCTGCGAGTACGACGCCCTGCCGGGCCTCGGACACGCCTGCGGCCACAACCTCATCGCCGCCGCCGGGATCGGCGCCGCGCTGGGCCTCGCCCCGCTGGCGGACGAACTCGGCCTGCGCGTACGGGTGCTGGGCACCCCGGCGGAGGAACGCGGCGCGGGCAAGGAGCTGATGCTCCGCGAGGGCGCGTTCGACGGCGTCGACGCCGCCATGATGGTGCACCCGTGCCCGTTCGAGGTCGCCGACTTCCGGTCCTTCGCGCTGGGCACCCTGTCGGTGACGTACACCGGCCGGTCCGCGCACCCGAGCCTGAATCCGCACGAGGGCCGCAACGCCGCCGACGCGCTGACCGTGGCCCAGGTGGCCATCGGCCTGCTGCGCCAGCAACTGCCGCCGCAGTGGCGGGTGCACGGCATCACCACGGAGGCGGGCAGCTCCCCCAACGCGATCCCGGACCGGACGCGCGCCGAGTACGAACTGCGCGCGCTGGCGGCCGAGGACCTGACGGAGCTGCGCGACCGGGTGGAGGCGTGCTTCCGGGCGGGCGCGCTGGCGACCGGGTGCGAGGTGACCCTGGAACGCCCCGAGCCCGACTACCTGGACTTCCGGGGCGATCCGGAGCTGATCCGGCTGTGGACGGCCAACGCCCGTGCGCTCGGCCGTCCGGAGCCCGTGGAGCGGGCCCCGTTCGCCTGCACGGACATGGGCAACGTCTCGCACGCGGTGCCCGCCATCCACCCGGTGCTCGACATCACCGGCGGGGCCTGCGGCCCGCACGAGGCCGCCTTCGCCGAGGCCGCGCTCTCGCCCGCGGCCGAACGGGCGCTGCTGGACGGGGCGACGGCGATGGCGTGGACGGCCGCGGACCTCACCCGGGCACGCCGGGGCGGCGGGCGCACCGCCTGAGGCACGCCGGACGCGGGCCGGCCGTACGGCGAGTACGGCCGGCCCGCACCGGATGACGTGGCGTCAGGAGCCGCTCAGGGCCTCGGTGATGTCCTTGACGACCTCGTCGGCGGCGAGCGGGCCGCCGCGGGTCGACCAGACGGAGCCGTTCACCGTCACCACGTGGCCCTCCTTGACCGCGTCCAGCTCCTTGTACGCGGCCTTGGACTGCACCTCCTTGAGCGCCTGCTCGCCGTCGGAGGTGAGGGTCGACAGGAACAGCCAGTCGCCGTCGATCTCGTTGATCTTCTCCAGGCTCAGCGACGGCGTGTGCGCGTTGCCGTCCTTGTTCTGCGCCTTGGGCCGCTTCAGGCCCATCTCCAGTGCGATGCCGCTGGCGAACTGCTTGTTCTCCATCCAGCTGGGCCCGTCCGGGTTCCAGCGGACGATGGAGACCTCGGCGCCCTTGTTCTTGCCGAGCTTCTCGCCCGCGGCCTTGGCGGCGCTCTCGTGCTCGGAGATGACCTTGTTGGCCACGTCGAGCTTGTTCAGGGCGTTGCCGATGCCGCGCAGCGACAGCTTCCAGTCGTCGGTCGGCGCCATGGTGACGAGGGTGGCGGGGGTGATCTCGCGCAGCTGCTTGAGGACCTGCTCGTCCTGCATGTCGCCGGCGAGGATCAGGTCGGGCTTGGCGGCGACGACCTTGTCCATGACCGGCTGGAGCAGGTTGCCGACGATGTCGATGCCCTCGACCTTGTCGGCGAGGTAGGCCGGCGGCTTGTTCAGGCCCTGGCCGTTGGTGATGCCGACCGGCTTCACGCCGAGCGCGAGCACCGCGTCGAGCTCCTCCTGAGTGAGGGTCACGATCCGCTTGGGGTTGGCCGGGACCTCGACGGCGCGGCCGGTGGCGTCCTTCACGGTACGGGTGGCCGACGCCGCGGAGCCCTTGTCCGAGGACCCTTTGGCGTCCTTGTCGCCGGAGTCCGCACCGCAGCCGGTCACGAGGAGCGCGGCCGCACCGATCGCGGCGGCGACCCGGGCCGCGCGACGCGGCAGGATCAGGGAGGGACGGCTGGACAGGGTCATGGGAACTCCACGGTTCACGGAAACGTACGAACTTCGCGGAGGGCAGGCCGATGGCTCACAGCCGCCTCAACACCCCCGCCGCAATGACTAAGGTTAGCCTTACCTCAGGCCCATCGAGCAAGGGGCCCTCGTCATTTCGAAAGGGCGGTCCAGATGGAACTGCGCACCGAGCAGCTCATCGCCGGATATTCCGGACGTACGGTCGTCGACCGCGTCGACGTGACGGCGCCTTCGGGCCACGTGGTCGCGATCGTCGGGCCGAACGGCTGCGGGAAGTCGACGCTGTTGCGCTCGATGGCCCGGCTGCACGCCCCGGAGTCGGGCCGGGTGCTGGTCGACGGCGAGGACGTGTGGCGGATGCGCCAGCGGGAGGCCGCGCACCGCATCGCCCTGCTCCCCCAGGCCCCGCAGGCGCCGGAGGCGGTCACGGTGGCGGGCCTGGTCCGCTACGGACGCCACCCGCACCAGGGCCTGTTCCGCCAGTGGTCCCGCGACGACGAACGGGCGGTCGAGCACGCCCTGTCCGCCACCGGGACCGCCGCGCTGGCCGACCGCCGGGTCGAGGAACTCTCCGGCGGTCAGCGGCAGCGGTGCTGGCTGGCCATGGCACTGGCCCAGGAGACCCCGGTCCTGCTGCTCGACGAGCCGACCAGCGCGCTCGACATCGGGCACGCCGTCGAGGTCCTGGACCTGGTGCGACAGATCGCCGCCGACGGCCGCACCGTCGTCATGGTCGTCCACGACCTCGCCGCCGCCGCCCGGTACGCCGACACCCTGATCGCCATGCGGGACGGCCGGGTCCTCGCCTGCGGCTCCCCGCGCGAGACCATCGACACCGCGCTGGTAAGGGAGTTGTACGGCGTGGAGGCCGAGATCCTGACGGCCTCGTCGGACGGATCGCCGGTGGTGGTACCGGTGGCGTCCCCGGCGGCCGTCCCCGCCTGACCGGGCGGCGCCGCCCGCCCGCACCGGCGTCCGCGGCGGCGGGCACGACCGGTGGCGGGCGGACCGGGTGTGCGGGGCCCGGGGGGCTCCGGGCACACTCTGTATGTCGCGTTACCGCCAGCAAAGGGATGATCCACACATGATTACGCTCAAGAAGGAAGACGGCCCGGCGGACCTGGACGGGGTGACCCACCTGTCCATAGGGGTGTCCTGGGACCCCACCGCCGGGAGCAGCGGCGGGGTGATGGGGATGCTGCGCCGCAAGTCCGGGACGGACCTGGACCTGATCGCCATCGCGATGCAGGGCGCGGACCCGGTGCGCCTGGCGGGCCTCGACTCCCTCGACCCGATGGGCAACGGCTCGCTGCTCCACAGCGGCGACAACCAGACCGGGCGCGGGGACGGCGACGACGAGACGGTGACGGTCGAGTTCGCGCGCCTGCCGGAGAACATCACGTCGATCGTGTTCGTCGCCGCCGCGTACAAGCGGGGCAGCGCCTTCCAGAAGGCGCGCAACATCAGCTTCAAGGTGTACGACGCGACGGGCGGCAGCTCCCAGCAGGTCGCCGACATCTGGCCGAGCCTGCTCACCACCGACAACGGCTGCGCGGTGGCCAAGGCCATGCGGGTCGGCAACTCCTGGAAGCTCGAAGTGATCAACACGACGGGGAAGATCAAGCAGGGCAGCGAACACGCGCTGATGCGTTTCGCCATCAGCAAGTAGTCCCGGTCGGCTCAGGCGTCCGGCGGCCGGGGCCCCGGGTCGCGGTTCCCCGGGCGGCGGACGGCGAACGCGAGGGCCGCCGCGTACAGCCCGAGCACCGCCACGAGCAGCGGGTAGTAGAGGGCGGGCAGCGCCGTCATGCCCAGGGGCGGGCCGAGCGGGGAGAGCGGCAGCAGCAGCCCGGTGACGGCGAGTCCGGCCGCCGCCCTGCCGACCGGGCTGCCGCCGCGGGCCCCGGCAGTGCGGCGGCCGGTCCGCAGGAGCACCATCACCAGGGCCTGGGTGAGCAGGTTCTCGGTGAACCAGCCCGAGTGGAACACCGCCTCGTCGTCCGCGCCCCCGGGCCCGTACAGGGCGAGGGCGAGCACCCCGAAGGTGGCCAGGTCGGCGACGGCGTTGAGCGCCCCGAACCCGGTGATGAAGCGGAGCAGGTCCCGCGGGCGCAGCGCCGTCGGGCCCCTGAGCGCGGCGGGCGCGGGCCGGTCGTAGGAGAAGGTGAGCTGGGCGGCGTCGAAGCACAGGTTCTGGACGAGGGCCTGGGCCGGGAGCATCGGCAGGAAGGGCAGCAGGAGCCCGGCGAAGAGCATGGCGATGACGTTGCCGAGGTTCGAGGACAGCGTGATGCGCAGGTACGTCGCGATGGTGACGCCGCTGTGTCGGCCCGCCGTGATCGCGTGGTCGATCGCGGTCAGGTCCTTGCCGCGGCCGGCCAGGATCACGTCGGCGCTCTCGCGGACCATGTCGACGGCGTCGCGCGGGCAGATCCCGACGTCGGCCGCGTGCAGCGCGGGCAGGTCGTTGACGCCGTCCCCGAGGAATCCCGCGGTGCGGCCCGCGGCCCGCAGCGTGGTGACGATGCGGGCCTTGTGCTCGGGGGTGCAGCGGGCGAAGACGGTGGTGCGGTCGGCGAGCTCGGCCAGCTCGGGTTCGGTGAGCCCGTCGATGCGGTCGGCCGTGCACACCTCTCCCGGGTCCAGCCCCAGGTCCCGGCAGGCGCGGGCCGCGGTGCCCGGGTGGTCGCCGGTGAGCACCTTGACCGTGACGCCGCGGTCGGCGAGGACCCGCAGGGCGCCGGCGGCGGAGGGGACGAGTTCCTCGCGCAGGGCGACGAAGCCGACGAAGGTCAGGCCGCGTTCGTCGGCGGGGGTGTACGGGCGGTGCCGGGCGGGGCGTTCGGCGATGGCGACCGCCAGGAGCCGCAGCCCGTCGTCCGCCCGGCCCGCCGCGAGCCGGAGCAGTCGCCGGCGCCGGTCCTCGTCGAGGGCGCACCGCTCCAGCACGCTCTCGACGGCGCCCTTGACGACGAGCGTGTCCGTGCCGAGCCGGCCCGGCACGCGCACCACGGCGGTGGACAGGCGGCGGGCCGGGTCGAAGGGCACGGCCGCGATCCCGTCGTGGGCCTGCGCGTCGGCCGCGTCGGCCGCGTCGAGGATCGCCTCGTCCAGGGCGTCGGGGACGGGCAGGTCGGCGAGTTGGAGCGTCCACCAGGCGTTCACGGCGGCCCAGCGCAGGACCTCGGGATCGTCCCGCCCCCCGGCGTCCAGCCCGCGCACCACGACGGGGCGGTCCCGGGTGAGCGTGCCCGTCTTGTCCAGGCACAGCACGTCGACCGCGCCCAGGTCGTGCAGCGCGGGCAGCCGTCTGACGATCACACCGTGGGCGCGGGCGAGGAGCGACGCGCCGCGGGCCAGGCAGGTGGTGACGACGACCGGCAGCATCTCCGGGGTGAGCCCCACCGCCACCGCCACCGCGAAGGGCAGTGTCTCCAGGCCCCGGCCGCGCAGGGCGGCGTTCGCCATCAGCACCAGCGGCGGCGTCACCAGCATGAACCGGATGAGGGTCCAGGAGATCCCGTGCACGGAGCGGTCGAAGGCGCTCGGGCCGCGCGGGTGCACGAAGTCGTGCGCGGCGGCGAACCGGGTGCGCGCCCCGGTCGCCACGACCACCGCGGTGCCGCTGCCCGACATGACGCTGCTGCCCTGGAAGCAGGACTGCGGCTCGTCGAACGGCCCGTGCTCCGGCGCCCCGCTCCCGGACCCGGTCGGCGCGTCGACGGGGTACTTGGCGACCGGGGCCGACTCGCCGGTCAGCGCCGCCTGGTTCACGCTCAGGCTGTTCGCGCGCAACAGCCGTACGTCGGCGGGGACGAGGTCCCCGGGCCCGAGCCGGACCACGTCCCCGGGCACCAGCTGGTCGACGGGGATCTCGCGCGGCACAGGGGCCGTGTCCCGCCCCGTGCGGCGCACCACGGTGGCGGTGGTCGCCACCAGCTCCCGCAGTCCCGCCATCGACCGGTCGGCCCGGTGCTCCCCGGCCGACCGCAGCGCGCAGCTGACCACCACGAGCACGGTGATCACACAGGCCGGACCCCAGGACGCGACGGCCACGGACACCAGCCCGAGGCAGAGCAGCACCGCGGTGAACGGGTCGCGGAGGCTGCGCAGGAACCGGCCGGGCCACGACACCGTCCGCCGGGCGGGCAGGGTGTTCTCGCCGTACCCGACCAGGCGCTCCTCGGCCTCCTCGTCCGTCAGGCCGTGGGGTCCGCTGTCCAGCGTGCGCAGCACCTGGAGCGAGGTGGGTCCCGTCGGGGCGCCGTCGGCCCCGGGAGCACCGGCCGGCGCGGGAAGGGTCCGCGACGGGAACGGCACCACCGGGCCCCGCCCCTCGGTCGCGGAGGTCTCAGGCACCGGTCCTGCGGAATGTGCGCGACGGCGCGGCGGCGGCGCGTGCGGCCAGTCGGCCGACCATCATCCGCACCACGGCCACCACGTCGGGGTCGTCCACGAAGTACACCATCCGCCGGCCGTCGCGGCTGGAGCGGACGAGCCCCGCGAGCTTCAGCTTCGTCAGGTGCTGGCTGACGGCGGGCAGCGCGCCGCCCACCCGCTCCGCGAGTCCGGTCACGTCGCTCTCGCCCTGGGCCAGCGCCCACACGATGTGCAGCCGGGCCGGGGACGCCAGCAGTCCGAAGGACGCGGCAGCCTCCGCGAGCACCTCGGCAGGCGGGTCCTCGAAGCCGTCGACGTCCGTCTCCACCGTCGCCCCTTCCTCTTCCCGGATCGCTTGCGGGCCCAAGTCTAGGCAGTGCCCGACGGCTGCCGTCCGGCCGCACGGGGACGCGGGGCGGACGCGGAGCAACCACCCCCGCCCGCCCCGCGTCCTCACCATCGTCCGTACAGTTGCGCAACCATGCAATGCACTCGCCGACCGGGGCCGTTCCCGCCCCGGTGCGGCCCGATGAGGGGAATGACGAACGTGGGCATCATCAGCTGGATCATCCTCGGCCTCGTCGCCGGAGTCATCGCCAAGATCCTGCTTCCCGGCCGCGATCCCGGCGGCCTGATCGGCACCACCCTCATCGGCGTCGCCGGCGCCTTCGTCGGTGGCTGGCTCTCGGCGCGCGTCTTCGACCGGCCGGTGGAGAAGGAGTTCTTCGACCTGACCACCTGGGGAGCGGCGATAGGCGGCTCCCTCGTCCTGCTCATCGGTTACCGCCTGCTCTTCGGCAACTCGCGGAACTGACCGGGAGCGCACTGCCCGGGCCGGTGCCCCCGCCGGCCCCGCATCCCGTGGAAGCGCCGCCGCCCGGCCCGGCGCCCCCGGGTGCCGTGTTCTCGAACATCCGATCATGCACTCCGGTGCCGTGACCGACCGCTCGGCCGCCGTCGTTACTTCTGCGGAGTTCCCGCGACGGGCGACTTCGCCGAAGCGACGACGGGTGGTGCGGACGGATGCGTGCAACAGGTGCGGAGGCGCGGCCGACGTGCCGGGTCGGGACGCGGCAGGGGGCGTCGTACGCGTCGTGCCGCCCGGGCGAGGTTCGCGGCACGGAGCCGGAACGCGCGTGATGCTGCCCCTGCCCGCGCACCCGGACCACCTCTCCTGGGCCCTGCCGTCGATCCGCGGATCGGTGCAGGCGGCCCGGGACCGTTCCGGCCAGTGGCTGCACCGGGCCGGCATCGCACCGGATTCCACCCTCTTCGACGCGGCCCTCCAGGTGGTGGCCGAACTCGTCTCCAACGCCGTGCAGCACGCCGATCTCTCGCCGGACGTACAGGTCTCCCTCGCTCTGGAGGGATATCTCCTCACGATCTCCGTCGGGGACCAGGACCCGCGTCCGGTGTCGCTGAAGGACCTCGCGCCCCGGCAGGGCCTCGCGGTGGTGTCCGGTCTCGCGCACGACTATTCCGGCGACGTACGGACCGAGCCCGCCTGCGACGGGCCCGGCAAGAGTGTCATCGTCCGGTTCGCGCTGCTCGGCGCGATCGAATGAGCCGGGGCCCGGCCCCGGCCGGGTTCCCGTCGTGCCCGGCCGGGTCAACAGGGGAGGGGCCGTCCCGCGCGCATGACGCACGGTACGGCCCCGGCCCGGCCGGGCGCGGCTCCCCTCCGGCACCGCCGGAAGGAGCCACGCTCCCCTCCTATGGCCTGCCCACCCGCTGCCTTCCGGGCGTCCGCCTCCCGGCCGTACGCCTTCCGGCCCTCCCCGCGGGCTCCCCGGAGGACGGGTCGGTGCCCCGGTCCTCCCACTCCTCCCCCAGCATCAGGACGGGGTCGAACATCACCACCGCGGCGGCCACCACCAGGAACACGGCCGGTCCCAGCAGCATCGGCACGAGCAGTTCCGTGCCCGTCATCCCGCCGCCGCCGTGCGACCCGTGGCCCTCCCCGAGTTCCACGTTCAGCGCGGCCATTCCCGTGTAGTGCATCGCGGCGACCGCGACCCCGAAGATCAGGCTCGCCCGGAGGCTCGCGCGGAATCCGTACGCGGACATCGCGGACCACAGTGCCGCCGTCGCCGCGACCACCGCGATCACCACGGACAGCACCACCAGGGGCACGGAGTAGCTGATCCCCGACCCCACGTGCATCGCTGCCATGCCCAGGTAGTGCATGCCCGCGATGCCCAGTCCCATCAGCAGACCGGCCGTCAGCAGTGCCGGCCGGCGCGCCCCCAGGTAGCCGACGGCGAAGACGCCGACGCCCACGACGACGACCGCCACCACCAGGCTCGCCGCGGTGAGCGTGCCGTCGTAGGTGACGGAGGATTCCGCCACGCTGAAGCCGAGCATCGCGATGAAGTGCATCGTCCAGATGCCGACGCCGATCGACGTGGAGCCGAGCGCGAGCCATCCCGTCTTCGCGACGCCCTCGCTGTGCATCGACCGGTTCGTGCACCGCAGCCCGAGGGCTCCGCCCAGCCAGGCGACGAGGAACCCGGCGACCGGGGTCACGAAGCCCTGGCTGAAACCATCCACGGTCGCGGACGCCATCGTTCCGCTCCTCCCTTGCCCGATCCGTGCGCGAACTCCCCTTCGGAGTCCCGCCCAATGACGATAAGCGGATGCGATGGCCGAAAATCTACCCTCCTGCATAACCGAATCATCACGAAAGGCTTCAGTCGACCTTAAATCCTCCTTCATGTGATATCCGGCACGGAAAAAGCACCCATTCCGATCCCCGACGACTCCGTTTCGAGATCTGACGGGAAATCACGCGTCGAGCGCTTCCCGCCGTGTCCACCGGCCGACGGCGCGGAGCGGCGGTTCGGCCGACGGTGAACTCCCGCTCCTCGCGGGGCCCGTGCGCATACCCTCCGGACATGGCTGATCATCTCTCGGTCGACGTGGGAGGGGTCCGGCTGGCCTACCGGGTGTCGGGCCCGCCGGACGCCGCCCCGCTCGTCCTGCTGCACGCCCTGGGGGAGAACGCCGGTGACTGGGACGCGGTGGCGCCCGCCCTCGCCCGCGACCGCCGGGTGCACGCCCTCGATCTCCGCGGCCACGGCCGGAGCGACCGGCCGGGCGACTACTCCCTCGAACTCATGCGGGCCGACGTGTCCGGGTTCCTGGAGGCGCTGGGGCTCGACCGGGTGGACCTGGTCGGGCACTCCATGGGCGGCGTCGTGGCCTATCTGCTCGCGGGGCAACACCCCCGGCGGGTGGGCCGGCTCGTCCTGGAGGACGTCCCGGTGCCGCTCCCCCGGGAGCCGACCGTCCCGACCCGGCCGGACGGCGACCTGGACTTCGACTGGGCGGTGGTGCCGGCCATCAGGGGGCAGATCGACCGGCCCGACCCCCGGTGGTCGGGGCTGCTCGGCCGGATCACCGCCGAGACCCTCGTGGTGGCCGGGGGCCCGCGCAGTCATGTGCCCCAGGACGGGGTCGCCGAGCTGGCCCGTCGCGTCCCCGGCGGCCGGCTGGTCACCATTCCGGTCGGGCACCTGGTCCACCACGCGGCGCCCGAGGAGTTCACCGAGGCGGTCGCCGCGTTCCTCCGGGACGCGCCGGCGCCGTACGGTCCCGTCAGCGGTCCGGGCCCTTTCCGTCCGTCTCCGCCCGGAGCGCCTCCCGGGTAGCGGCCCCGTGGACGCCGCCCGGATCGTCGAGGCCCCGGGTCCGCTGGAAGCGGAGCACGGCGTCCTCGACGGCGGCCGAGAAGACGCCGTCGTACGGACCGTCGTACAGGGCGAGCCGGGCCAGCCGCCACTGGAGTTCGGTCACCTGCGGCCCGCTGCTGCCGAGCGCCGGTGCCCCGTCGTCGGGCAGCCTCCCGGCAGGGGCGACGCGGGCCGTCGGCCCGGGGGGACGGGGTCCTGTCGAGTCGGGGGCGGTCACGAGATATCTTGATGTCAAGCAATGTTGTAGACGTGGAGCGGAGCACAGGGTGACTGACTCGACCATCATCTATACGCACACCGACGAGGCCCCGGCCCTGGCGACCTATTCGTTCTTGCCCGTGGTCCAGGCCTACGCCTCGACGGCCGGTGTCAACGTCGAGAGCCGGGACATCTCGCTGGCCGGGCGCATCATCGCGGGCTTCCCCGAGCGTCTGGAGGAGGGCCAGCGCATCGAGGACGCGCTCGCCGAGCTCGGCGAGCTGGCCAAGCGGCCCGAGGCCAACATCATCAAGCTGCCCAACATCTCGGCGTCGATCCCGCAGCTGAAGGCCGCCATCGCCGAGCTCCAGGCGCAGGGCTACGCGCTTCCGGACTACCCGGACGACCCGCAGACCGATGAGGACAAGGACGTCCGCGCGCGCTACGACAAGGTCAAGGGCAGCGCGGTGAACCCCGTGCTGCGCGAGGGCAACTCCGACCGCCGCGCCCCCGCCTCGGTCAAGAACTACGCCAAGGCGCACCCGCACCGCATGGGCAAGTGGTCCGCCGAATCGAAGACGAACGTCGCCACCATGGGCGTCGACGACTTCCGTTCCACCGAGAAGTCCGTGGTCATCCCCGAGGCCGGTTCGCTGCGCATCGAGCTCGCCGGTGACGACGGCAGCACCACCGTGCTGCGCGAGTCGGTACCGGTGCTCGCGGGCGAGGTCGTCGACGCCGCGGTCATGCGCGTCGCCGCCCTGCGCGAGTTCCTCACCGCGCAGGTCGCCCGCGCCAAGGCCGAGGGCGTGCTGTTCTCCGTCCACCTCAAGGCCACCATGATGAAGGTCTCCGACCCGATCATCTTCGGCCACGTCGTCCGTGCCTTCTTCCCGAACACCTTCGCCAAGTACGGCGACGTGCTCGCCGCGGCCGGCCTCTCCCCGAACGACGGCCTCGGCGCCATCCTCAAGGGCCTGGACGACGTGCCGCACGTCGGCGCCGAGATCAAGGCGGCCTTCGAGGCCGAGCTCGCCGAGGGCCCCGCGCTGGCCATGGTCGACTCGGACAAGGGCATCACCAACCTGCACGTGCCCAGCGACGTCATCGTCGACGCCTCCATGCCGGCCATGATCCGCACCTCCGGCCACATGTGGGGCCCCGACGGCCAGGAGGCCGACACCCTCGCCGTGCTGCCCGACAGCAGCTACGCGAGCGTCTACCAGGTCGTCATCGACGACTGCCGCGCCAACGGCGCCTTCGACCCGTCGACCATGGGCTCGGTCCCGAACGTCGGCCTGATGGCGCAGAAGGCCGAGGAGTACGGCAGCCACGACAAGACCTTCGAGATCCCGACCACCGGTACGGTGCGGGTCCTCGACGGAAAGGGCGAGGTCGTCCTGGAGCAGGCCGTGGGCGCGGGCGACATCTTCCGCATGTGCCAGGCCAAGGACCTGCCGATCCAGGACTGGGTCAAGCTCGCCGTCACCCGGGCCCGCGCCACCGGCGCCCCGGCCGTGTTCTGGCTCGACGAGGACCGCGCCCACGACGCGCAGCTGATCGCCAAGGTCAAGACCTACCTCGCCGACCACGACACCGACGGCCTGCAGATCGAGATCATGTCGCCGCAGAAGGCGACCGCCTTCTCGCTGGAGCGCATCCGCCGCGGCGAGGACACCATCTCGGTCACCGGCAACGTGCTGCGCGACTACCTGACCGACCTGTTCCCGATCCTGGAGCTGGGCACGAGCGCGAAGATGCTCTCCGTCGTCCCGCTCATGAACGGCGGCGGCCTGTTCGAGACCGGTGCCGGCGGCTCCGCGCCCAAGCACGTCCAGCAGCTCGTCAAGGAGAACTACCTGCGCTGGGACAGCCTGGGCGAGTTCTTCGCGCTCGCGGCCAGCTTCGAGCACCTGGCGACGACCACGGGCAACGCGCGTGCCAAGGTCCTCGCCGACACGCTCGACCGCGCGACCGGCACCTTCCTCAACGAGGACAAGTCGCCGAGCCGCAAGCTGGGCGGCATCGACAACCGCGGCAGCCACTTCTACCTGGCCCTGTACTGGGCCCAGGAGCTGGCGCAGCAGACCGAGGACGCGCAGCTCGCGCAGGCCTTCGGCGAGCTCGCGAAGACGCTGGCCGAGCAGGAGCGGACCATCGTCGACGAGCTGATCGCGGTGCAGGGCTCGCCGGCCGACATCGGCGGCTACTACCAGCCCGACCCGGCCAAGGCCGCCGCCGTGATGCGCCCCTCGGAGACGTTCGTCCGGGCCATCTCCTCCATCGGCTGACGCGACGACTGCGCGAACAGCAGTGGAAGGGGTGCGGCCGACGCGGCACCCCTTCCCTCCGCCCCGGCCGGCACCACGCCCGGCCGGGGCTCTTCCGTGTCCCGGGCCGGTGCCGGGCGATCCGCGCGAACCGGTTACGGGGCGCAGCCCCGGCCGGTAGGTTCGCTTGCCCGGACCGACCGGACCGCCGTGGAAGGGCAGGAACCGTGCTGACAGGGCTGACAGGCAAGAACGCCGTGGTCACCGGAGGATCGCGGGGCATCGGACGCGCCGTCGTCGAGCGGCTGTGCCGCGACGGGGCGCGCGTGGTCTTCAACTACGCCACCGACGACGAGGCGGCCGAGGAGGTCGTCCGCACGGTACGGGAGAACGGCGGCGAGGCGCGGGCCGTCCGGCAGGACCTCGCGGACCCGGACGGCGCGGAGCGGCTGATGGCGATCGCCGAGGAGGAGTTCGACGGGCTGGACATCCTGGTGAACAACGCCGCCCTGTGCCCCGCCCCGGCCCTGATCGCGGACACCGAACCGGAGCTCTTCGACCGGGTGATGGCGGTCAACACCCGGGCGGTCTTCCTGACGATCCGCCACGCCGCCCTGCGGATGCGCGACGGCGGACGCATCGTGAACATCTCCACGGCCAACACCGTGCGACCGGGCCCCGGCATCTCCGCCTACGCCGCGGGCAAGGGCGCGCTCGAACAGCTCACCGCCGTGGCGGCCCACGAACTCGGCCCCCGCTCGATCACCGTCAACACCGTCTCGCCCGGCGCCACCGACACCGACATGCTGCGCGCCGCCAACCCGCCGCAGGCACTGGAGACGGTCGTCGGCATGACCCCCCTGCGCCGGCTGGGGGAGCCCGCCGACGTGGCCGACGTGGTCGCCTTCCTCGTCGGCCACGACGGGCGCTGGCTCACGGGGCAGAACGTACGGGCGACGGGCGGACTGGCCTGAGCGTCGCCCGGCGGACCGGTCACGGCACCGGTCGCGGACACCCCGGACACCCCCCGCGTCCGGCGGCGCCCTGACGGGTGAAAGTCGTGCGACGGCGGGCGCAGGGCCGCGCACGGCCGCCGCACGGCTGATTTGCTGCACCTGGAATACGGGGTGACGCGCGTGGGCCGGTCCGCGGGCCGGCCGGGTGGGCCGGGCGCCCCTGCCGGGTTGCCCGGCCCACCGGCGCACGACGATCGAAGGAGCGTCCCAGTGACGACGACGGGCACAGCAGGGGAAACCGGGGCGGAGGAGACGTACGCGAACGAGCTCCCGGTCCACGCCGAGGAACCGGGGAACGTCGTCGTCAAGTGGCTGACCACCACCGACCACAAGACGATCGGCACGCTCTACCTGGTCACGTCGTTCGCCTTCTTCGTCCTCGGCGGGGTGCTGGCCCTGGTCATGCGCGCCGAACTGGCCCGCCCGGGAATCCAGATCGTGTCGCCCGAGCAGTTCAACCAGGCGTTCACCATCCACGGCACGATCATGCTGCTGATGTTCGCGACGCCGCTGTTCGCCGGATTCACCAACTGGATCATGCCGTTGCAGATCGGCGCGCCCGACGTGGCGTTCCCGCGGCTGAACATGTTCGCCTACTGGCTGTACCTCTTCGGCTCGATCATCGTCGTGGCCGGCTTCCTCACCCCGAACGGGGCGGCGGACTTCGGCTGGTTCGCCTACTCCCCGCTGACCGACGCGGTCCGCTCGCCGGGCATCGGCAGCGACATGTGGATCATGGGTCTGGCCTTCTCCGGCTTCGGCACGATCCTCGGCTCGGTCAACTTCATCACCACGATCATCTGCATGCGCGCCCCCGGCATGACGATGTTCCGCATGCCGATCTTCACCTGGAACGTCCTGCTGACCGCCGTGCTGGTCCTGATGGCCTTCCCGGTCCTCGCCGCGGCCCTGCTGGTGCTGGAGGCGGACCGCAAGTTCGGCGCCCACGTCTTCGACGCGGCCAACGGCGGCGCACTGCTCTGGCAGCACCTTTTCTGGTTCTTCGGCCATCCGGAGGTGTACATCATCGCCCTGCCGTTCTTCGGCATCGTCAGCGAGATCATCCCGGTCTTCAGCCGGAAACCGATCTTCGGCTACGTCGGCCTGATCAGCGCGACGATCGCCATCGCGGGCCTCTCCGTGACCGTGTGGGCCCACCACATGTTCGTCACGGGCGCCGTGCTGCTGCCGTTCTTCTCGTTCATGACCTTCCTGATCGCCGTACCGACCGGGGTGAAGTTCTTCAACTGGATCGGCACGATGTGGCACGGGTCGCTGTCCTTCGAGACCCCGATGCTCTGGTCGATCGGCTTCCTGGTCACCTTCCTGTTCGGCGGTCTGACCGGGGTGATCCTGGCGTCGCCCCCGATGGACTTCCACGTCTCGGACTCGTACTTCGTCGTCGCGCACTTCCACTACGTCGTCTTCGGCACCGTGGTGTTCGCGATGTTCGCCGGATTCCACTTCTGGTGGCCGAAGTTCACCGGCAAGATGCTGGACGAGCGGCTCGGCAAGATCACCTTCTGGACGCTGTTCGTGGGCTTCCACGGCACGTTCCTGGTGCAGCACTGGCTCGGCGCCGAGGGCATGCCGCGCCGCTACGCCGACTACCTGGCCGCGGACGGCTTCACCGCGCTGAACACGATCTCGACGATCGCCTCGTTCCTGCTCGGCCTGTCGATGCTGCCGTTCTTCTACAACGTGTGGAAGACCGCCAAGTACGGCAAGAAGATCGAGGTCGACGACCCATGGGGCTACGGCCGCTCGCTGGAGTGGGCGACCTCCTGCCCGCCGCCGCGGCACAACTTCCTCACCCTGCCCCGGATCCGTTCCGAATCCCCGGCCTTCGACCTGCACCACCCCTCGCTCCGCGCGCTCGACGAGGCCCTCAACCGCCCCGGCGGCGGGACGACCGGCATCCCGGGGGACACCCGGACGTGAGCACGGCGTCCCGGGACGGGGAGGAACGAGTGGACCCGGACGAGGACACCGCCCGCGGACTGGCACGACTGCAGGGCTACCTGCTGTGGAGCGCCGAGGTCGAGGAGGCCCGCCGCCGGGCGGCCCGCTTCACCGACGGGCTGCCCTGGCTCACCACCGCCCAGCGCGAGGACGTGGAACGGGCCTACACGGCCGACCGGCTCGCCGCGTCACGGGCCGCGCTCACCCGGATCGCCACCAGGTCCACCGCGCTGCGCGGCGAGTACGAGGCGCGCTACCGCAGGCTCAGGACGCGCTGCGTGGCCACCGGCGTCGTGCTCGTCGCCGCGGCCGGCGGCACCTGCGCGGCGCTCGCCCTGCTGTTCCGCTGATCGCGCGGTGTCGTCCGTCCGCCGTCCCCAGCAGGCGAAGTCCGCGCCGACTCGTAAGGATGAGTGACGACGTGCGCGTGCGACGTGGCAGGCGAACGGACGACCGTGCAGGCCCGAGAAGGGACGAAGACCGTGGCACGACCCAGAATTCTCGTTGTCGGCGCCGGATTCGCCGGAGTGGAATGCGTACGCCGTCTGGAGCGCGGCCTCATCCCCGGCGAGGCGGAGATCGCGCTCGTCGCCCCGTTCTCGTACCAGCTCTACCTGCCCCTGCTGCCCCAGGTGGCGGCCGGTGTGCTCACCCCGCAGTCGGTCGCCCTCTCGCTGCGCCGCAGCCAGAAGCACCGCACCCGGATCATTCCCGGCGGGGCCATCGGAGTGGACCCCAGGGCGAAGATCTGCGTCATCCGCAAGATCACCGACGAGATCGTCTACGAGCCCTACGACTACATCGTGCTCAGCCCCGGCAGCATCACCCGCACCTTCGACATCCCCGGCCTGCTGGACCACGCGCGGGGCATGAAGACCCTGGCCGAGGCCGCGTACGTGCGCGACCACGTGATCGCCCAGCTCGACCTCGCCGACGCCAGCCACGACGAGCACGAGCGGGCCTCGCGCCTGCAGTTCGTGGTGGTCGGCGGCGGATACGCGGGCACCGAGACGGCCGCCTGCCTGCAACGCCTCACCAGCAACGCGATCAAGCGCTACCCCCGGCTCGACCCGAAGCTGATCAAGTGGCACCTCATCGACATCGCCCCGAAGCTGATGCCCGAACTGGGGGACAAGCTCGGCAGCAGCGCCCTGGAGGTGCTGCGCGCCCGGGGCATCGAGGTGTCGCTCGGCGTCTCGGTCGCCGAGGCCACCGCCGAGACGGTCACCTTCACCGACGGCAGGGTGCTGCCCTGCCGCACCCTGATCTGGACGGCCGGGGTCGCCGCGAGCCCGCTCGTCGCCACCTTCGACGCGGAGACGGTGCGCGGCCGGCTCGCCGTGACCGCCGAGATGAGCCTGCCCGGCTTCGACGGCGTCTTCGCGCTCGGCGACTGCGCGGCCGTGCCGGACCTCAGCAAGGGCGACGGGGCGGTCTGCCCGCCCACCGCGCAGCACGCCATGCGCCAGGGCCGCCGGGCCGCCGACAACCTCATCGCGACGCTGCGCAACCAGCCGCTGAAGCCGTACGTCCACAAGGACCTCGGCCTCGTCGTGGACCTCGGCGGCAAGGACGCCGTCTCCAAGCCGCTCGGCGTCGAGATGCACGGGATCGCCGCACAGGCCGTCGCCCGCGGCTACCACTGGTCGGCGCTGCGGACCAACGTCGCCAAGGCGCGGGTCATGACCAACTGGGTGCTGAACGCCGTCGCGGGCGACGACTTCGTCCGTACCGGCTTCCAGTCCCGCAACCCGGCCAAGCTGCGCGACTTCGAGTACACGGACGCCTATCTGACCCCGGCCCAGGTCCGCGAGCACACCGCCGCGCTGCACACCGGGACCTGAACCCGCGGCCCTCCGTCCCGGCACCGGCGGCGACCGGTGCCGGGACGGAGGCCGGTCCGGTCAGTTGTCGCCCGCGTGTCCCGCCGTCAGCGCGGGGTTCCGCTCCACCGCCGGGTCCAGGATGTCGTCGATCCCCTTCAGCAGCTCCGCGTCGAGCGTCACACCGGCCGCCCCGGCGTTCTCCGTCACCTGCTCCGGCCTGGACGCGCCGATGATCGTGGCGGAGACGTTCGGGTTCTGCGGCACCCACGCCACCGCGAGCCGGGCCAGGCTGAGACCGGCGCCGTCGGCGAGCGGCCGCAGGCGCTGGACGCGCTCCAGCACCTCGTCGCGCAGCCAGTCGGCCATCACGTCCGCGCCGCCCTTGGTGTCCGTTCCGAAACGCCGATGTGGAGGGCCTTGCCGGAGCGGACGACATTGGCGAACGCCTCCATGGTCTCTTCCAGCGGCGTCGAGTGGTCGTGGCGGTGGGCCTGGTACAGGTCCACGTAGTCCGTCCGCAGGCGGCGCGGCGAGTTGTCGATGGATTCCATGATGTGCTTGCGGGCGAGTCCCCGGTCGTTGTGTCCGGGACCGGTCGGGAAGCAGACCTCGGTGAACACCTCGATTCCCTCGTGGAGTTCGCCCTTGGGAGCCCGGCCCGGGACGGCCTCGGCCCGGGGCCCGGCGTGGACGTCCGAGGTGTCGAAGGTGGTGGTTCCGGCGGCCAGGGCGGCGCGGGTGCAGGCGGCGGCCGTGTCCTCCTCCACCGGGGACCCGTGGGTGAGCCAGTTTCCGTGAGCGATCCCACTGATGGTCAGGCCGCTGCGGCCGGGCCGGCGGAACTCCAGATGACTGCTCGCCCTGCGTTCGTGGGGCGCGTCGTGCGACGGCCCGGCCATGTCATTGCGCCGGCCCGGTGCCTTCCGGATGGACCCGGGCGCCCGGGACGGCGCGGAGGAACGCGGCGTTGTCCGGTGTGCGGCGGAGCCGGTCGAGCAGCGTTTCGAGGGCGGACTGCGGATCCCTGGTGAGCAGCGCGCGCCGCAGCCCCCGTACCGCGCGCAACTCGCCTTCCGGCACGAGGAGTTCCTCGCGCCGGGTGCCGGAAGCGGGGATGTTCACGGCCGGGTGGACGCGCCGGTCAGCCAGGGCGCGGTCGAGCCGGAGCTCCATGTTGCCGGTGCTCTTCAGCTCCTCGAAGAAGTAGTCGTCGGCGCGGGAGCCGGTCTCCACCAGCGCGGTGGCCAGGACGGTGAGGGAACCGCCCTCCTCGGCGAGTCGCGCGGCGCCGAAGAGCTGCTTGGGGCCGAGCAGGGCGGCCGCGTCGACGCCGCCGCTGAGGGTGCGTCCGCCCGCGGCGGAGGCGTTGTTGTGGGCGCGGCACAGACGGGTGAGGGAGTCGAGCAGGACGACGACGTCCCGGCCCTGCTCGACCAGCCGCCTGGCGCGCTCGACCGCGAGTTCGGCGAGCGCGATGTGTTCCTTCGCCGGCCGGTCGAACGTCGAGGCGAGCACCTCGCCCCGCACGGAGCGGCGCATGTCGGTGACCTCCTCGGGGCGTTCGTCGACCAGTACCACCATCAGGTGGCACTCGGGGTGGTTGGCGGCGACGGCGGCGGCGATCTGCTGCAGCAGCACCGTCTTGCCGGTCCTGGGCGGGGCGACGACGAGCCCGCGCTGCCCCTTGCCGATCGGTGCGACCAGGTCGACGAGACGCAGCGCGGCACCTCCGGACGGCGTCTCCAGCCGCAGCCGCTGCCGGGGGTGGAGCGGGGTGAGGTCGCGGAAGTGTGGCCGGCCGCGAAGCGCCTGCGGGGGAAGGCCGTTGACCCGCTCCACGGTGGACAGGGCGCGGGGCCGGTCGCAGAACCCCTCGACCAGGTCGCCCCGGCGCAGGCCGTGGCGGCGGATCAGGGCGGCCGGGACCGCCACGTCGCCGGGGGAGGCGAGACCGCCCCGGACGCGCAGCACGCCATTGCCCTGGTGGGTGGTGTCGAGGACGCCTTCGGCTTCCTCGGTGGTCGACTCCCGGTGCAGGAGCGGGTGTTCAAGAGTGCTGGTCATGGAGGACGGTCCTTTCGCGGACATGGCGAACGAAGGTGCCGGACGGTGCGGGCGGAAGGGATCACGCCGCGCACGACGGGCGGGAAAGTCCGGGCGGGGGAGAGCCGGGCCCGAACCGGATGAGATGACGCGGAAGCCGGATCGCCGGTCGCAAGAGGACGGGCGTGACGGCTCCGGAGAGGTGAATCGGCACCGGCGCCTCGAAACGAGACGTACACGTGTGCTGATTGCACGGTACCACGACACCCGGGCACAGGGAGGCCCCGATGCGGAAGGGCCCCGATATGCGGTTGCCGCGGCGTTCGCGGAGTGGTGTGGTTCTCCGGGCCGTCCGCCCGTCCAACCGTTCAGACCTGCGCCCCGGGCGCGGAGGAGTCACTTTGTCGCTACGCATCACCGCACTGACCGACCCCGAGCGGTCCGGCGGGAGCCACCGTCTGGTCTGGCTCGCCTCCGACTCCGCGGGCAGCCCGGTCGGCTCGGCGTTCCTGCGCGTCTTCACCCGCGAGGGCCAGGACCACCTCGCCGAACTGGAGCTCCACGTCCATCCGGCGGAGCGCCGCAAGGGAGTCGGCTCGCGGCTGTTCGACACGGCGGTCGCCGCCGCCCGCGAGGAGGGGAGGCGCAGCGTCATCGCGCAGGCCGGGGCCGGGTCCCCGGGTGACCGCTTCCTGCGGGCCAAGGGACTGCGCACGGTGCTGACCCTCGTGTACGTCCGGCTCCCGCTGGCGAAGGCCGACACCGGCGTCCTGCGCCGGATCGTCGGGCAGCCGCATCCGGGCTACCGGCTCATCTCCTGGGACGGCACCGTCCCGGACGCACTCGCGTCCACGTTCGCGGCGTCCCGCCGGGCCATGGACGACATGCCCATGGGCGACACCGACTTCGGCACGGTCGTCTGGGACGTGGACCGGGTCCGGTCCGCGGCGGCGGCCGTCGCGGACCGCGGCGACCTGCTCCACACGGTCGCGGCGGTCGACGAGTCCGACGGCACGATCGTGGGCTTCACCGAACTCGTCGTGCCGGGCGACGGGAAGGGCGACGCACAGCACTACGGCACCGGAGTCCTTCCCGGGCACCGGGGGAACGGCCTGGGCCGGTGGATGAAGGCCCGGTCGGTCCTCGGGGCCCGGGAGAGCCACCCGGACCTGGAAGGACTGCTGACCGACACCGCCGACAGCAACGCGCACATGCGGCGCGTCAACGACGAACTCGGCTACGAACCGACGCACAGGTCGGTCGAGTACCAGCTCGACCTGTAGGAACCGTCCGTCCGGGGGCCGGGGTCCCGCCCCGGCCCCCGGACGGACCGTCCTCCGGATCAGACCGTGCCGCGGAACGCGCCGAGGATCTGTTCGGCCGCGAGCGTGGCCGTCAACTCGCCGTCCCGGACCCGTCGTTCGAGATCCGGGGCGAGCGAACGCACCGCCGGATGGCCGCGCAGGCTCTCCAGCAGTTCGTCGCGCACCATCGTCCACGTCCAGTCGACCTGCTGGTCGCGCCGCTTCGCGGCGAGCCGGCCGGTCGATTCGAGCAGCGAGCGATGCTGCTCCAACCGCTCCCACAGGGTGTCGAGACCGGTGGACTCACGCGCGCTGCAGGTGAGCACCGGCGGCGTCCACGCCGCGTCCGCCGGGTGCATCAGCCGCAGCGCACCGGCCAGTTCGCGCGCCGCCGCCCGCGCGTCGCGCTCGTGCGGACCGTCCGCCTTGTTGACCGCGATGGCGTCCGCCAGCTCCAGGACGCCCTTCTTGATCCCCTGGAGCTGATCGCCGGTACGGGCCAGGGTCAGCAGCAGAAACGTGTCGACCATGTTGGCCACCGCCGTCTCCGACTGGCCGACGCCGACCGTCTCCACCAGCACCACGTCGTACCCCGCGGCCTCCATCACCACGATGGACTCCCGGGTCGCCTTCGCCACCCCGCCGAGCGTGCCGGCCGTGGGGGACGGGCGCACATACGCCGCCGGGTCCACCGCGAGCCGCTCCATCCTGGTCTTGTCACCCAGGATGGAGCCCCCGGTACGGGTGGAGGAGGGGTCGACGGCCAGCACCGCGACCCGGTGCCCGAGCCCGGTGAGCATGGTGCCCAGCGCGTCGATGAAGGTGGACTTGCCCACGCCCGGCACCCCACTGATGCCGATCCGCCGGGCCGCACCGGAGTGCGGCAGCAGCTCGCGCAGCAGCTGCTGGGCCAGCACCCGGTGATCGGGGCGGGTGGACTCGACGAGGGTGATGGCCCGCGCGATCTGCGCGCGCCTCCCGTCGAGCACCCCCTTCGCGTAACTGTCGATGTCGATCTTCACGGCCATCTGGTCAGCGGCTCACAGTTCGTGGCCGAGCTCGGTGCCGAGCCGCGTCACCAGGTCGTACGCGGCGTCCGGGATCACCGTGCCGGGCGGGAACACGGCCGTGGCGCCCGCCTCGTGCAGCGCGTCGACGTCCTGCGGCGGAATCACCCCGCCCACCACGATCATGATGTCCTCGCGCCCCTCGGCCGCCAGCTCCTCGCGGAGCGCCGGGACGAGCGTGAGGTGCCCGGCGGCCAGCGAGGAGACGCCCACGATGTGCACGTCCGCCTCCACCGCCTGCCGCGCCACCTCGGCCGGCGTCTGGAACAGCGGGCCGACGTCCACGTCGAAGCCCAGGTCCGCGAAGGCCGTCGAGATCACCTTCTGGCCGCGGTCGTGACCGTCCTGCCCCATCTTGGCGACCAGGATGCGCGGACGGCGCCCCTCGGCCTCCTCGAACCTGTCCACCAGTGCCCGGGTCCGGTCCACGGAGGGGGACTCACCTGCCTCGTTGCGATACACACCGGAAATCGTACGGATCTGGCCGGCGTGCCGTCCGTACACCTTCTCCAGGGCGTCCGAGATCTCGCCCACGGTCGCCATCGCACGGGCCGCGTCGACGGCCAGCGCCAGCAGATTGCCCTCCAGGCCGGGGCCCGGCTCCCGCTCGGCCGCCGCGGTCAGCGCATGCAGCGCGGCCCGGCAGGCCGACTCGTCGCGCTCCTCGCGCAACCGGCGCAGCTTCTCGATCTGCTGGGCGCGCACCGAGGAGTTGTCGACCTTGAGCACCTCGATCTGCTCGTCGCTCTCCACCCGGTACTTGTTGACCCCGATCACCGGCTGGCGGCCGGAGTCGATCCGGGCCTGGGTACGGGCCGCGGCCTCCTCCACCCGGAGCTTCGGGATGCCCGCGTCGATGGCCTGCGCCATGCCGCCCGCCGCCTCGACCTCCTCGATGTGCTGCCAGGCCCGGCGCGCCAGGTCGTACGTCAGCTTCTCCACGTACGCGCTGCCGCCCCACGGGTCGATCACCCGGCCGGTGCCCGACTCCTGCTGGAGCAGCAGCTGGGTGTTGCGGGCGATCCGTGCCGAGAAGTCCGTCGGCAGGGCCAGCGCCTCGTCGAGCGCGTTGGTGTGCAGCGACTGGGTGTGCCCCTGGGTGGCGGCCATCGCCTCCACACAGGTCCGGGTCACGTTGTTGAACACGTCCTGCGCGGTCAGCGACCACCCGGACGTCTGCGAATGGGTGCGCAGCGAAAGGGACTTGGCGTTCTTCGGCTCGAACTGCCCGACCAGCTTGGCCCAGAGCAGCCGGGCCGCCCGCAGCTTCGCGATCTCCATGAAGAAGTTCATGCCGATCGCCCAGAAGAACGACAGCCGCGGCGCGAACGCGTCCACGTCCAGCCCCGCCTCCCGCCCGGCCCGCAGGTACTCCACCCCGTCCGCCAGCGTGTACGCCAGCTCCAGGTCGGCCGTCGCACCCGCTTCCTGGATGTGGTAGCCGGAGATGGAGATCGAGTTGTAGCGCGGCATCTTCTGCGAGGTGTACGCGAAGATGTCGGAGATGATCCGCATCGAGGGCTTGGGCGGATAGATGTAGGTGTTGCGGACCATGAACTCCTTCAGAATGTCGTTCTGAATGGTCCCGGCCAGCTTCTCCGGCCCGACGCCCTGCTCCTCCGCGGCCACGATGTACAGCGCGAGCACGGGCAGCACCGCGCCGTTCATCGTCATCGACACCGACATCCGGTCCAGCGGGATGCCGTCGAAGAGCTGGCGCATGTCGTAGATGGAGTCGATCGCCACGCCCGCCATGCCGACGTCACCGGTCACCCGCGGGTGGTCGCTGTCGTAGCCGCGGTGGGTCGGCAGGTCGAAGGCGACGGACAGGCCCTTCTGCCCGGCCGCGAGATTGCGGCGGTAGAAGGCGTTGGACTCCTCGGCGGTGGAGAAACCGGCGTACTGCCGGATCGTCCAGGGCTGGTTGACGTACATCGTCGGGTACGGGCCCCGCAGGTACGGGGCGATGCCCGGGTACGTGTCGAGGAAGTCGAGCCCTTCCAGGTCGCGCCCGGTGTACAGCGGCTTGACCGCGATGCCTTCCGGGGTCTGCCACAGCAGGTCGTCGTCCGACCCGCCGGAGGACTCCTTCACCGAGGCACGCCACTGCTCCTCGGACACTTCGGCGGCATCGCCCGGACCGAGGTCGATCCCGGAGAAGTCGGGGATACGCATTACGCCACATCCATACGGTCGAGGAGGGAGGAGAGCACGGCCACCACGTCGGAGCCGGCGAAGACGTACTCGTCGACACCGGCGTGCTCGCCGGGCCGGCCCGCGAGGAACACCCGCTGCGCGCCCGCCGACCGCAGCGCCCCGGCGACCGCCGCGGCCTGCTCGGCGTAGAGCGCGTCGCTGGAACACAGACACGCCACGGTGGCCCCGGAGGCGGAGAACGCCCCGCCGGCCGTCGCCGCGTCGACGGAGACCGGGTCGTGGACCGGCTCGATGCCGCCCGCCCGGAACAGATTGGCGGCGAACGACGCCCGCGCGGTGTGGGCCGCGGCGGGCCCGAGCGCGGCGAGGAACACCTTCGGCCGCTGCCCGGTCGCCGCGAGGTGCGCGTCCGACCGGGCGCGCAGCGCCTCGAACGCCTCGTCGCGCCGGACCCGGGGCAGACCGCCCGGGGCCACCGGATCGACGGGGGCGGCCTCGCGCTCCACCGGACGCTCCGCCAGCAGCGGGAACTCGCTCACCCCGGTGATCGGCTCCTTGCGGCGCGCCAGGTCCTTGCTGCGCGCCGCCCAGGTCGCCGCGAGACGCTCGCGGATCATCCCGGAGCGCAGGGCGGCGGCCTGACCGCCGGAGCGCTCGATCTCCTGGAAGAACGACCACGCCGCATCGGCGAGTTCGGCGGTGAGCCGCTCCACGTACCAGGAACCGCCGGCCGGGTCGATCACCTGGGCCAGGTGCGACTCCTCCAGCAGGATCGTCGACGTGTTGCGGGCGATGCGCCGGGCGAACGCGTCCGGCAGCCCCAGGGCGTGGTCGAACGGCAGCACGGTGACGGAGCCGGCCCCGCCGACCCCCGCGCCCAGGCAGGCCAGCGTCGTCCGCAGCATGTTCACCCACGGGTCGCGCCGCGTCATCATCACCGGGGACGTCACCGCGTGCTGGCGCTGCGCGCCGGCACCGGCGGCCCCGCACACCTCGGCCACCCGGGACCACAGCCGTCGGGCGGCCCGCAGCTTGGCGATGGTCAGGAACTGGTCGGCGGTCGCCGCGTACCGGAACTCCAGCTGCCCGCAGGCCTGCTCGACCGTGAGACCGGCCTCCGTCAGGTCCCGCAGGACGGCGACACCGGTCGCCAGCGAGGCGCCCAGCTCCTCGGCGGCCGAACCGCCGGCCTCGTGGTACGGCAGCGCGTCCACGGTCAGCGCCCGCAGCCCGGGGAACTCCCGCGCGCACCGCAGTGCCCAGCGGACCGCGTCCGAGGAGTCGGGAGCGGTGCCGTCACGGGCCGCCAGGGCGAACGGGTCGGCGCCGAGATTCCCGCGGAGGGCCGGGGCGTCGACCCCGCGCTCCGCGGCGATGCGCAGCAACTCCGTGGCGGCGGCGTCGAGTTCGCTCCCGGCGTCGAGGACCACGGGGGCCAGGTCGAGGAGGACGCCGTCCAGCGCCCTCGCCAGACCGGACACCGGTACGCCCCCGGAGCCGCCCACGGTCAGCCACAACGAGGTGACGCCGTTCTCCAGGTCGGCGAGCACCGCCTCGTTGAGCCGGGCGGGATCCGCGAGGGTGTGCCGCTGCCGTACGTCCCAGCCGCCCGCCGCATTGCCCTCGGCCGTGCCGCCGCGGGTGAAGGGGGCGAAACCCGGATATCCGGCATCGGGCGCGCCGTCGCGCGAAGTGTAGAGAGGGCGGGTGATGAGCCCGTCCTCCACCGTGGTGGACAGCGCTTCCTCGGCGGCCGTCCCCGCGACCTCCTTGCCCGACTTGCGCAGCACGCCTTCGACGAGGCGTTGCCACTGCTCATGGGCGGGGGCGGGGAATTCGGCGGCCAACGAAAGCCCGTCGGCAGGCAGGACCGTCATGCCCAGATGCTAGGTCAGGTCGCTATAGGGCAGCATGGGTTCCGCTTGTGACCTTGCACTCTGCCGACCGCACTTGATCCTTCACGCACCGTGGCGTAGCCCGGTCGCCGCAGACGCCTGTCGGTTCCTCCAGTGCTCCTGGCATTTGCTCCACAGAACGCCGCAGTGCGTTGCAGCTGCAAGATTCATTCGAATATCTTGTCGCACATGCAGTCCTACACCATCGGGCAGGCGGCGCGTCTGCTGGGCGTGAGCCCCGACACGGCACGCCGCTGGGCGGACGCCGGAAGGGTCGCCACCCACCGCGACGAAAGCGGCCGCAGGGTCATCGACGGCCGCGACCTGGCCGCGTTCTCCATCGAGGTCGGCCAGGGCGGCGGGGGCGAGGACGAACCCTCGTACACCTCGGCCCGCAACGCCTTCCCGGGCATCGTCACCGCCGTGAAGCTCGGCGACGTCGCGGCGCAGGTCGAGATCCAGGCGGGACCGCACCGGCTGGTCTCCCTGCTCACCCGGGAGGCCGTCGAGGAGCTCGGGCTGGAAGTCGGCATGCGGGCCACCGCCCGGGTGAAGTCCACCAACGTGCACATCGACCGCGTCTGACCACGCGCCGCCCACGAGCGTCCCCCTCTATCCCCAGGAGCCACCGTCACCATGACGATCACCCCCGGCAGGCGCCGCGTCGCCGCCGCGATCACGACCGCCGCCCTGCTGCTCCCGCTCGCCGCCTGCGGCGGCGGTGACGAGAAGGAGTCCGCCGGGAAGTCCGCACCGTCCTCCGGAGCCCGGCTGACGGTGCTCGCGGCGGCCTCCCTCACCGACGTGTTCAAGACGGCGGGCGCCGCGTACGAGAAGGAGCACCCGGGCACGAAGGTGACCTTCTCCTTCGCGGGTTCCCAGGAACTGGCCGCCCAGGTGAAGCAGGGCGCCCCCGCCGACGTGCTGGTCACGGCGGACACCAAGACGATGGACGGGCTGGGGGACGACACCGGGACTCCCACCGTCATCGCGAAGAACCGCCTGGTCATCGCCACCGGAGAGGGGAACCCGAAGAAGATCGGCGGCCTGAAGGACCTGACGGACCCCGGCCTGAAGGTCGTCCTGGCGGCCCCCGAGGTGCCGGTCGGCCGCTACAGCGAGCAGGTCCTCGACGCCCAGAAGCTCACCGTGAAGCCGGTCTCCCAGGAGCCCAACGTCCGCGCCGTCCTCAGCAAGGTCGAACTCGGCGAGGCGGACGCGGGCATCGTCTACCGGACCGACGCGGCCACGGCCCCCGACAAGGTCGACGCCGTCGACATCCCCGACGCGCAGAACGCCGTCGCCTCCTACCCGGCCGCCACCCTGCGCCAGTCCGGCGACAGCAAGGCCGCGACGGCGTTCGTGAAGTGGCTGAGCACCCCCGCCGCGCAGAAGATCCTCCGGGCGGCGGGCTTCCAACAGCCGTAGCCCGCCGCGGCCGGCCGTCGTGCCGATGTACCGACGGTGCGACGACCGGCCCGTCCGGGGGAGCCAGGTCCCCGTACCCCGTACCGACCCATCCAGGGAATCCCGATGAGAGCCCTCCGCAGCCGTGTGCCCGGTGTGCGCACCCCCGTCGCCCTGGCCCTTCCCGCCCTGCTCGCCGTCGCGTTCCTGCTGGTGCCGCTGATCGGCGTCCTGGCCCGCACCCCCTGGGCCGACCTCGGGGCCCATCTGACCGATCCGGACGTCACCCGGGCCCTCAGACTGTCCCTGCTCGTCTCCTTCTGGGCGCTGGGTCTGTCCCTGCTGCTCGGGGTGCCGCTGGCCTGGCTGCTGGCCAGGGTCGACTTCCCCGGCAAGGCACTCGTCCGCTCCCTGGTCCTGCTGCCGATGGTGCTGCCGCCCACCGTCGGGGGCGTGGCCCTCCTCCTCGGCTTCGGCCGACGGGGCCTGCTGGGACCCTGGCTGGAGGACACCTTCGGCATCACCCTGCCCTTCCACACGTCGGGCGCGGTGGTCGCGGCGACCTTCGTCGCGATGCCGTTCCTCGTCATCAGCCTCGAAGGGGCACTGGCCGGTCTGCGCCCCGCGTACGAGGAGACCGCGGCCTCGCTCGGGGCCCCGCCGGTCCGGGTGTTCCTCACCGTCACCCTCCCGATGGTCGCCCCCGGCCTCGCCGCCGGGGCCGCCCTCACCTGGGCGCGCGCACTCGGCGAGTTCGGGGCGACCATCACCTTCGCGGGAAACCTGCCGGGCACCACGCAGACGCTGCCCCTCCAGGTCTATCTGCTGCTCCAGGAGTCCCCGGAGGCCGCCACCTCCGTCTCGCTGCTGCTGCTCGCCATCGCCATGGCCGTACTCGTCGCACTGCGCGGGCGCTGGACCGGAACGCCGCGCGACCGCTCGCGCGCCCCCGGCCCCGTCCCGGACGACCCAAAGGACCCGGCCGCGACGGAGCCCCCGGCCGGCCGGGAGGTGCCGCCCCCCGCCCGGCAGGAGCCCCGGTCGCTGCACGCCGAGGTGACCGGCTTCAACCGGCTGACCCTCGACGCCCCGCCCGGCACCACGATCGCCGTCGTCGGCCCCAACGGCGCGGGCAAGACGACGCTGCTGCGCGCCCTGCTCGGCCTGACCCCGCGCGCCCGCGCCCGGCTGCGCCTCGGCGACACCGACGTCACCGGACTGCCCCCGCACCGCCGCCAGGTCGCCTGGGTGCCGCAGGACGGCGCGCTCTTCCCGCACCTGAGCGCGCTGACGAACACGGCGTACGGGCTCCGCGCCCGCGGCGTCCCCCGGGCCGAGGCCCGGCGCGAGGCGCAGCGGTGGCTCGACCGGCTGGGCGTCGGCCACCTCTCCCACCGCAGACCCGCCCAGCTCTCCGGCGGCCAGGCCCAGCGCGTGGCCCTGGCCAGGGCGCTCGCCGCCCGCCCCCGGCTGCTGCTGCTCGACGAGCCCCTCGCGGCCCTCGACCAGACCACCCGCGCCCACGTCCGGCACACCCTGCGCAGCCACCTCGCCGGGTTCGGCGGGGTCTGTCTGATCGTCACCCACGACCCCGTCGAGGCGGCGTCGCTGGCCGACCGGGTGCTCGTGCTCGACGAGGGCCGCACCCTCCAGTACGCGACCCCGGCCGAGGTGACCCGGCACCCGCGCTCGCCGTGGGTCGCCCGGATGCTCGGCCGCAACGCCTGGCCGGGCACCGCCGCCGGCGACGGCACCCTCGCCCTCGCGGACGGCGGCCGGCTGGTCGTCGCGGACGCGCCCGCCGGGGGGACGGCCGTGCTCGCGGTCATCGCGCCGGAAGCGGTCGCGGTGCACCGCGACCGGCCGGCCGGGAGCCCGCGCAACGTCTGGCCCGGTACCGTCCGCGAACTGACCGCCGTGGGCAGCCGGGTCCGGGTGGCCGTCGCTCTCGACGAGGCACCGGACCTGGTCGCCGAGATCACCCCCGAGGCGGCGGCCGAGCTGGGCCTCGGAGAGGGAACGGCCGTGTGGGCGAGCGTCAAGGCGACCGAGGTCACCGTCGTCACCCGGTGAACGGATCGCTCCCGATCCGGGCCGGGCGCATACGTCCGGAAAAACGCGGGGCCGGAAATTCGATTCCCGCCGCCCGGCCCGTGCGGCAAAAGAGTGGAGGGGCGTCCGGGAGGGCCGGAAAAGAGCCACCTTTCTCCGCATGATGCCCCTGACCTGGGGCCGGAAGGATGCGGCTTCACATTTCCTTTATCTCCATAGGGGTTCCCGGTCGCCGTCGCCCGGCGTTTTACTTTGTCGATTTCCCGGGCGCGTGCAACGTTTGACCGGCCAGGTCGAATCAATGCGCACACACGTCGGGAACAGGGGAATTCATCGTGCAGACCGCCAGGGCCGTCCCCGCATCCACCGTCCTCAACCTGCGCGACCTGGGCGGTATCGCCCTGGGCCGGGGCCGACGGGTCCGGCCGGGGGCCGTGCTGCGCTCCGGGCAGCTCAGCGGGCTCGACGCGGCGCAGGACTCGGAGGTGGCCGCGCTCGGCATCCGTACCGTCGTCGACCTGCGGACCGCCGACGAGCGCTCCGCGGCACCGGACCGGCTGCCTCCCGGGGCGCGGCTGTTCGTCGCCGACGTGCTCGGGGACAACCCGGGCGTGGCACCCGCCCGGCTGCGCGCGCTGCTCGCCGACCCCGTCGAGGCGCAGCGGCTGCTGGGGGGCGGGAAGGCGGAGGAGATGTTCGCCGGGACCTACCGGCAGATGGTCCTCTCGCCGGGTGCCGCGGCCGCCCACCGGGCCTTCGTCGAGACGGTCGCCGACGACCGGGCCCGTCCGGTGCTCTTCCACTGCACGGCGGGCAAGGACCGGACCGGCTGGGCCGCCGCGCTGCTCCTGATGATGCTCGGTGCGTCGCGCGAGGCCGTCCGGGCCGAGTTCCTCGCGGTGAACCCGGTGGTACGGGCCGCCTTCGCGCCCTACGTGCGGGACTTCCTCGACGCGGGCGGCGACCCGGAGATCGCGTCCGCGATCAGCGAGGTCCGGCCCCGGTACCTCGACACGGCGCTGGACGCCATGGACGAGCGGTGGGGCGGGCTGGAGGGCTATGTGCGCGACGGCCTGCGGATTCCCCGGGCCGCGCTGGAGCGGCTGCTCGACGGACTCGTGGTGCCCGCCTGAGCCGGACGTCCCGGCGCCCGCCCCGTGCGCGCCGCCGGATCCCGCCCTTCGCGGGGAGCGGGAAAAGATGCCGTCCTCCCGGGTTGACTTGATACCCCCAGGGGGTACCTTGTGGTGTGTCGGGGGGCGCGGCCTCCCGGTCCACCCGAGGAGGAAACCGTCATGAACAACGCCCTGAGGATCACCGCCTTCGCCGCCGCGCTCGCCGCGACCTTCGGAACCGCGTACGGCGTGGGCAGGAGCGTCGACCCGCTGGTGGCGGCCGAGGACCGCCCCGCGCAGCACGGCGGCCACGGCGGGGGAGAGGAGGCGGGCGAGGGGAAGGAGGAGCCGAAGGCGGCGGCGGACCACGCGGCCGGCGGCCTGGAGGTCTCCGACGGCGGGTACACGCTGGCGCTCGAGAACCCGGTGATCCGCGCCGGGGCCCGCAGCGAGATCCGGTTCACCGTCAAGGACGACAGCGGACGCAAGGTCACCGCCTACCGGCGCGAGCACGGCAAGGAACTGCACTTCATCCTCGCGTCGAGCGACCTCACCCAGTACCGGCACCTGCACCCCGTCCGCGCGGCCGACGGCACCTGGTCGACCTCCGTCGAACTGCCCGAGGCCGGTGGCTACCGGGCGTTCGCCGACTTCACCCCCGCGGCCGAGGGGGCCGAGAACCTCACCCTGGGCGCGAACCTGGCCGTCTCCGGCCCGTACCGCCCCGCCGCGCTGCCCGCCCCGCGCGCCACCGCCGGGACCGACGGGTACGACGTCGCGCTCGACGGCGACCTCCGGGCCGGCCGGTCGGGCGAACTGAAGCTGACCATCAGCCGGAACGGCCGCCCCGTCACCGACCTCCAGCGCTACCTCGGCGCGTACGGGCACCTGGTCGCCCTGCGCTCGGGCGACCTGGCCTACCTCCACGTCCACCCGAACGAGGGGGGCCCGGGCCCCGAGGTGTCCTTCACCGCCACGGCGCCCAGCGCGGGCACCTACCGCCTCTTCCTCGACTTCCAGCACGAGGGCAAGGTGCGCACGGCCGCCTTCACCGTCCGGGTTCCGGCGTCCGCCGAGAAGGGCGGCGACCACCAGGAGGGCGAGAGCGGGAGCAAGGGCGAGGGCAAGGACGAGGGCACCGCCGGGCACGCGCACTGACCCGGCGCCCCCGGCCGCGTACCGGCCCCGGGTATCGTGAGAGCACGGATTACGAAACTCCGGAAGGGGCGTACGTTGACCGAGCGCAAACCCGCGAACATCAGCTTCGAATCATGGGTCGACAAGCAGATCCGGGAGTCCGAACAGCGCGGAGACATCTCGCAGTTGCCGGGCTTCGGCAAGCCGCTCGACAGTGTCGAGGCCCCCTACGACGAGAACTGGTGGATCAAGCGGAAGATGCACCGCGAAGGGGTGTCGGTGCTCCCGCCGGCGCTGGCCCTGCGCAAGGAGGCCGAGGAGGTGTCCGCGGCCGTTCCCGGGACGCGCACGGAGGCCGAGGTGCGGCGCATGCTCACCGAGGTCAACGAGAAGATCCGGGCAGCCATCAGGCGGCCGCCGCCGGGACCGCTGCTGAACCTCCGGCCGTTCGACGTCGAGGCCGTGGTCGAGGAGTGGCGCGCCGCGCGCGACTCCGCGTGAGGGTCCGCCGGGCGACGGCCGCCCGGCCCCCTGGCCCGGATGGGTGATACTCGGCCCATGGCAACGAGCACCACGCGTCCGGGCGCCGCGCCGCGCCGGGCGGCCGCGCACGTCAGGCGGGCGACCGCCCGGGACGCGAAGCGACTCACCCGAATGGTCAGGACATCCCGTGCCTACGAGGGGCACTACGCCTCGATGGTCGCCGGTTACCGGGTGGGCCCCGACTACATCGAGACCCACCGGGTCTTCGCGGCCGTCGAGACCGGCACCGACCGGCTGCTCGGCTTCTACTCGCTCGTCCTCTCGCCGCCGGAACTCGACCTCATGTTCGTCGCCGACGACGTGCAGGGGCTCGGCATCGGACGGCTCCTCGTCGGTCATCTGCGCGGCGAGGCGGGGCGCGCCGGGCTGAGCGGCGTCCGCGTCGTCTCGCACCCGCCCGCCGAGGGCTTCTACCGGAGCATGGGCGCCCTGCGCACCGGCACGTCGGTGGCCCGCCCGCCCGCGGTGATGTGGGACCGGCCCGAGCTGCTGCTGCCGGTCGGGGCGGCGGGGGAGGAAACCGGTCCGGACCGCGGCGCGGGTCCGCGCGAGGAGTGACTCCGGGGCCGTGCCGCGGGCCGAGGGGCGAATGCCCGCACCCGCCGCGGGCCGAGCAACGGCGTCCGTGCCCGCACCCGCCGCCGGGTCTACGGTGAGGAAGGAGGGGGCGTACGGCCGGTACTCGGACGGAGGCTTCCCGTGACCCCGACAGCAGGCCCCTCTGGCGATCCGGGCCGCCACGAGACCCCCGAGGAGCGCGCGGACCGGCGGTGGACGGACCTGCTCCAGGAGCTGCGGGTGGCCCAGACAGGTGTCCAGATCCTGTTCGGCTTCCTGCTCGCCGTGGTCTTCCAACCGCGCTTCGCCGAACTCTCGGACACCGACCGCAACATCTACGTGGTCACCGTGATGCTGGGCTCGGCCACCGCCGCCGCCCTGATCGGGCCCGTCTCGTACCACCGGCTGCTCACCGGGCGGCGACTCAAGCCGCAGACGGTCGCCTGGGCGTCCCGGATGACCGTGCTCGGGCTCGTCCTGCTGTTCTGCACCATGTGCTCCACCCTGCTGCTCATCCTGCGGGTGGCCCTGCACAACTCCGTCGCCCTGTGGCTGGTGGGCGGCATGGCGGTGTGGTTCCTGGCCTGCTGGTTCGTGTTCCCGGCCCAAGCCCTGGCGCGTTCCTCGCCGTCCGACGGAGAGGAACGCGCCGGGCCGGAATGATCCCGTCGGGGGTGGGGCCGGAGCGGAGCCGGACATGGGGGACGGTCTCCGCGCGGGGTGCGGCCCCACGCGCGGTCCGGTCAGCGGGGGTCCGCCACGGCGAGTTCCGGGACGTCCGTGACCGTGAAGAGGGCCCCGTCCGGGTCCAGCAGGGTCGCCTCGCCGCCCCGGCCCAGCGGCCGTCGCTCGATCAGACCGCCGCCGTTCTCCCGCGCCGCGGCGACCGTGGCCGCCACGTCGGTGACCGGGAAGTACACCTGCCAGTGCGGGCGGACCATCGGATCGGGCGCCGCCTCCACCGCGCCCGATCCGATCCGGGCGAGCCGTCGGCCGCGGCAGTCGACGACGACCTCGTCCTTCTCGTACGACACCTCGCAGCCCCCCGGGCGCCCGCTCGCCCAGCCGAGCACCTCCCCGTAGAAGATCGCGGCGTCGAAGGCGTTCCTGGTGTGCAGCCGGAGCCAGGCGTGCGAGTGGTCGTCCGGCGCGGGCGGCGAGGTCTCGGGCCCGGTCCGCTCCCAGACGCCGAACACCGCGCCGTCGCGGTCCGCCGCCAGGGCCCCGCGCCCCTTGCCGAGCGCCAGCGGGCCCACCGCGACAGTGCCGCTGCGTTCCCGGATGCGCGAGGCGGCGGCGTCCGCGTCGGGGACGGCGAAGTAGGGCGTCCAGGCCACGGCCACCCGGTAGGCGGTCGCCGTCGCGCCGATCCCGGCGACCGGTACGTCGCCACGGCGTGCGACCGAGAACTCCTGCCCCAGCCTGCCCGGCCGGAAGGACCACCCGAGCACGGCGCCGTAGAACTCCTGCGCCGCCCCCAGGTCGCGGGTCATGAGGTTCACCCAGCAGGGCGCCGCCGATCCGGTCAGCGGCGCCGGCATCGGCGTGCGCCCCGGGGAGCCGTCGTGAGGGAGCTCGGGGTTCATTCGCGGCGTTCGTCGCCGTTGCGGCGCAGGGGCTCGTTCCCGTGGTCCCCGAGCTCGTAGGGGGAAAGGCCCCTGCCGTTGGGCGGGAAGCTGTCGTCGCCGTGCACGTCGTGCGCCTCGACGTGGCTCCGGTGGTCCGGCCGCGGTGGCTGTTCATCGGGTCTGGGGGGTGGCAGCTCCTGGTCCCGGCGCCGCTTGCCCAGCCAGAAGCCGCCGATCAGCATGGCCACCAGTGCCACCCCGACGACGCCCAGTACCGCTCCGGTCGCGCCCCGGCCGTCGGCGAGGACGAGGGCCAGCGAATTCAGGTCCATGTGCGATCCGTCCATGTGCGATCCGTCCATATGTGCCGGATACCCCGAGGCGAATCCCGCACGCGACAAACACCATGAATTCATATTTTAAGTGGATATGGGGAGAAAAGCGTTTCGCTCGGAGGCGGGGGCGGGCCGCCGCAGGCGGCACGGGGCGAGGGCGGCGGGCCCCGACCGGCGGGTTTCGAAGGGTGGAGCGGCCCGCGGCGGCGCCCTCGTGTCGCTGTCGCACCGCCGCGGAGCGAGGCTGGAGACAGCCCCGAAACGTCGAAGGGGCGGGGCGGAATGACGGGCGCCGGATCCGCCCGGCCGATGGGCCGGCCCCGGCGCGGGAACGTGCGGCGCCGCACCGACCGGAAGGAACCGCGGTGAACACGATCAAGGAGAAGCAGACGGCGGCGAGCGGATACGGACAGGAGGTGTCGGTCGTCATCAGCGGGTGCGGGAAGGACGACGCGCGGATGGTCTTCGACGTGCTGCGGGCGGCGTTCACCACCGACCGGGCCTCGGCCGACGTCCCGCGGGACCTCGCGGGCAGCCGCCCCACCGCGTGGGCGGTGACCGTCGACGTCACCGAGGCCAGGGTGGTCTCCGGGGCGGTCTCGCTCGACGCGCCCGTGAGCGTCGACGTGCAGGGCGGCTACTGGGCGGTCGAACGGCTCAGGCGGAGCCTGGCGCACGCCTTCGACGTCCAGGTCGTCGGCACGGTCTCCGGCGACCAGGAGGAAGAGGTGCGCCTGCGCCTGCGGAGCCGGTCGGGCGACCGTCCGGAGGGCCACGGCCCGGGCACGGGGCAATGAGCCGGGAAGGCGCTCCCCGTCTGGTAGAAAGCGGACCATCCATGAGGAAACACCCGGAAGCCACCCCTGAAAGGTGCGAGTGAGTGGACCCCTCCCACGGACGGGAAGACGACGCCCCCCGGCAGCGGACGGCGACCGCCGACCGCTCCACCCTGACGCTGCGGGTCAACGGAACCGAGCGGACCCTCACGCTCGACCACCGCACCACGGTCCTGGACGCCCTGCGCGAGCACCTCGGGCTGACCGGCGCCAAGAAGGGCTGCGACCACGGCCAGTGCGGGGCGTGCACCGTCCTCGTCGACGGCCGGCGGGCCAACAGCTGCCTGCTGCTCGCCGTCGCCCACGACGGCGCCGCCGTCACCACCGTCGAGGGCCTGGCCGACGGCGACCGGCTCCACCCGCTCCAGGCGGCGTTCCTGGACCGCGACGCCCTCCAGTGCGGCTACTGCACCCCCGGTCAGCTCTGCTCGGCCGTCGGCATGCTCGGCGAGGCGGCGGAGGGCTTCCCCTCCCACGCCACCGCGCGCACCGCCCCGGCCGCCCTCGACGCCGCGGAGATCCGCGAACGGATGAGCGGCAACCTGTGCCGCTGCGGCGCCTACCCCCGCATCGTCGAGGCGATCGAGGACGTGACGCCGTGAAGCCCTTCGCCTACCTCCGGGCCCGGTCCGCCGAGGAGGCCGTCCGCGAACACGCCGCCCACCCGGGCGCCGGTTTCCTCGCCGGCGGCACCAACCTCGTCGACCTGATGAAGCTCGGCGTCGAGACCCCCGCCCTGCTCATCGACGTCAGCCGGCTGCTACTGGACCGGGTCACCGGCACCGACGACGGCGGACTGCGCATCGGCGCCACCGTGCGCAACAGCGACCTGGCCGCCCACCCCGAGGTGCGCACCCGCTACCCCGCCCTGTCGCAGGCGCTGCTGTCCGGCGCCTCCGGGCAGCTCCGCAACACCGCAACCACCGGCGGCAACCTGCTCCAGCGCACCCGCTGCCCCTACTTCCAGGACACCTCCAAACCCTGCAACAAGCGGGACCCCGGCACCGGCTGCCCCGCCCGGGAGGGCGCCCACCGCGATCTCGCGGTGCTCGGCCACTCCGAGCACTGCGTCGCCACCCACCCGTCCGACATGGCCGTCGCGCTGTCCGCCCTCGACGCCACCGTCCGCCTGCACGGACCGGACGGCGAACGGACCGTGCCCGCCACCGGCTTCCACCGGCTGCCGGGCGACACCCCGCACCGCGACACCGAGACCCTGCCGGGCGAACTCGTCACCGAGGTGCTCCTGCCCCCGCCCCCGGACGGCGCGGCCTCCCTCTACCGCAAGGCCCGCGACCGGGCCTCCTTCGCCTTCGCCCTCGTGTCGGTCGCCGCCGTGCTGAGCGTCCGCCGCGGCCGGATCGAGCACGCGGCGCTGGCCTTCGGCGGGCTCGCCCACCGGCCCTGGCGCGCACACACCGCGGAAGCGGCGCTCCGGGGCGCCCCGGCCGCCCCCGAGACCTTCGAACAGGCAGTGGACGCCGAACTCGCCGCGGCCCGGCCGCTGCGCGACAACGCGTTCAAGGTGGGACTCGCCCGCGCCCTCGCCGTGGACGCGCTGGCCGAACTCGCCGCCGACAGCTGAACCACCGCACCACACCGGCCGACCCGCAGAGGTGAGGATCCCGTCATGAGCCAGGCCCCGTCACCACTGGGCACCCCCGTCGTCCGCCGCGAGGGCCGGGACAAGGTCACGGGCACCGCCCGGTACTCCGCCGAGCACACTCCGCCCGGTTGCCTGTACGGGCGACCCGTCCCCGCCACGATCGTCCGCGGCCGGGTCACCGCCGTCCACGCGGACCAGGCACTGGCCCTGCCCGGCGTACGCGCCGTGCTCACCCACGACAACGCCCCCCGGACCGAGGAGCCCGACGACCCCGCCCTCGCCGTCCTCCGGAACGACCTGGTCCCGCACCGGGGCTGGTACGTCGCGCTCGTGGTGGCCGACACCCCCGAGGCCGCCCGTGCCGGGGCCGGGGCGCTGCGGATCACGTACGAGACCGCCGGGCACGACGTCGTCCTGACCGAGGACCATCCCGGCCTGTACGTCCCCCGGACGGTCAACGGCGGCTACCCCGCCGTCCGCGAACGCGGCGACACCGACCGGGCCCTCCGCGCGGCCCCCGTGCAGATCGACGCCACGTACACCATCGGCCCCCTGCACAACCACCCCATGGAGCCGCACGCCACGACGGCGTGGTGGGACGCGGACGGACACCTGACCGTCCATGACTCCAGCCAGGGCTCCACGACGGTGCGCGACACCCTCGCCGCCGTGTTCGGGCTGAAGCCGCAGCAGGTCACCGCGGTCTCCGAACACGTCGGCGGCGGCTTCGGCTCCAAGGGCACCCCGCGCCCGCAGACCGTCCTCGCCGCCATGGCCGCCCGCCACACCGGACACCCGGTCAAGATCGCCCTGCCCCGCCGCCAGATGGCCGCCGCGGTCGGCCACCGGGCCCCCACCGTGCAGCGCGTCCGGCTCGGCGCCGGGCTCGACGGCATCCTCACCGCGATCGACCACGAGGCCCTCACCCACACCTCCACCGTCAAGGAGTTCGTGGAACAGGCCGCCGTACCGACCCGGGTCATGTACGGGTCCCCGGCCGGCCGCACCGTCCACCGGGTGGCCGCCCTGGACGTGCCGAGCCCCTCCTGGATGCGCGCGCCGGGCGAGGCCCCCGGCATGTACGCGCTCGAATCCGCCATGGACGAGCTCGCCTCCGCCCTCGGCATGGACCCCGTCGAACTGCGCGTCCGCAACGACCCGGCGCACGAACCCGACTCCGGCCTGCCGTTCAGCAGCCGCGGCCTCACCGCCTGCCTGGAGGCGGGCGCCGCACGCTTCGGCTGGTACGACCGCGACCCGCGCCCCGCGGTCCGCGAGGAGGGGCCGCTGCTCATCGGCACGGGCGTCGCCGCCGCCACCTACCCCGTGTACATCGCCCCCTGCGGCGCCTCGGTCCACGCGGCCCCCGACGGCTCGTACCACGTCCGGGTCAACGCCACCGACATCGGCACCGGCGCCCGCACCGTGCTCGCGCAGATCGCGGCCGACGTGCTGGACACCCCCATGGACGACGTGCGGATCGACATCGGCAGCAGCGAGCTGTCCGACGCCCCGGTGGCCGGCGGCTCCGCGGGGACCGCCTCCTGGGGCTGGGCCGTGCACAAGGCGGCCACCCTCCTGCTGCGGCGACTGGGCGAGCACCCCGGCCCCCTCCCCGCACAGGGCCTCACGGCCACCGCCGACACCCGGCAGGAGACCGCCGGGAACTCCCCGTACGCGCGGCACGCCTTCGGGGCGCACTTCGCCGAGGTCGCCGTCGACTCCCGCACCGGGGAGGCGCGGCTGCGCCGGATGCTCGGCGTCTTCGCCGCCGGACGCATCCTCAACCCCCGGACCGCGCGCTCCCAGTTCATCGGCGGCATGACCATGGGGATCGGCATGGCCCTGACCGAGGGCAGCGCCATCGACCCCGTCTTCGGGGACTTCACCGAGAGCGACCTCGCCTCCTACCACGTGCCGGTCAGCGCCGACGTGCCGGAGATCGAGGCGCACTGGATCGACGAGGACGACCCGCACCTCAATCCGATGGGCAGCAAGGGCATCGGCGAGATCGGCATCGTCGGCGCCGCGGCGGCCGTCGGCAACGCGGTCCGGCACGCCACCGGCATCCGGCTGCGCGACCTCCCGCTCACCCCGGACAAGCTGCTGCCCTACCTGGTGTGAACGTGCCGGGCGGGACCGGTGGGCACCCTCTCGTGTTGCGCGCCGGGCCCAACCGGGTCACGCTGTCAGTGACCCAGAAGAGACATCTGCTCACTCTTCGTGTTCGGGGGTCGTTGGTTCAACGGGGCGAAAGCCAGTGGGCCTCGATGTGAGGAGCCTCGACGATGACCGTTCCACTCGACCGGCACTATCTGGTCGAACTCCAGGTTTCGGCAGAGCGCGTGTCCCAGCTGCGGCGAATAATCGCCGCGCACCTGCGCCACTGGAGTCTCGAACTTCATGTCCGGCCGGTGTGCCGCGGCGTGGAGGAGCTGCTGACCAATGTCCACCGGCACGTCGGTGACGACAACAACTGCGTCGTCGAACTCCGTTGGTCCGGGCGGCACCTGACGGTCTCCGTCGCCGACAACGGTTCCGGCATGCCGCGGCTGCTCAGCACCGGGGGCGGCGGACTGAGCCGGATCATGGCCCTGAGCGACAGCTGGGGCACCTGCCGCACCGACGAGGGCAAGGTCGTCTGGTTCACCCGGTACGCGAAGGAGCCGAACGGCATCGACCTGGTGCCGCTGTCGCCGCTGCCCGGCGTGCGCGAATTCCGCCGCCCGCCCGTCGCGACCGCCGACGTCCCCGGCTCCGCGACCGCCGACGTTCCCGGCGCCGCGACCGCCCGGGAGCCCGACGCCGCCCTCGTCTGAGACGACCGCCGCACCCGCCCCGCCGGCCCGTACCCGGCGGAGCGCCCCCTCCGGCGTGGACGGCGCGGACGGTTCGCACCCCGCACGCCCCGTCCGCGCCCGCCGGGCACCCGCCCGCCGGGCCCGCGTTGCGGCGCGGCGCGGGGCACGGCACGGTCGAAGGACCCAGGCAAGGAGGACCCAGCCATGCCCATCGCGACGGTCAACCCCGCGAACGGCGAGACCCTCAGAACGTTCGACGCGCTGGGGGAGGCGGAGATCGAACGCCGGATCGCGGCCGCCGACACCGCGTTCAGGCAGTACCGGACCACCGGATTCGCCGAACGGGCCCGGCTGATGGAGCAGGCCGCCGAACTGCTCGACGAGGACCGGCAGGACATCGCGCGCACCATGACCACCGAGATGGGCAAACCCGTCACCGCGGCCCGTGCGGAGGCCGCCAAGTGCGCCAGGGCGATGCGCTGGTACGCGGCGCACGCGGAGGAACTCCTCGCGGACGAACACCCCTCCCCGGACGATGTGCGGGACTCCGGTGCCTCCCGCGCCTACGTCCACTACCGGCCGCTCGGCGCCGTCCTCGCCGTGATGCCGTGGAACTTCCCGCTGTGGCAGGTCGTGCGGTTCGCCGCCCCCGCGCTGATGGCCGGGAACGTCGGCCTGCTCAAGCACGCCTCCAACGTCCCGCAGACCGCGATGTACCTGGAGGGCCTGTTCCGCCGGGCGGGATTCCCCGAGGGCTGCTTCCAGACCCTCCTCGTGGGGTCCGCCGCGGTCGAGTCGGTCCTGCGCGACCCCCGGGTCGCCGCCGCCACCCTCACCGGCAGCGAACCGGCCGGCCGCTC
This sequence comes from Streptomyces sp. sk2.1, assembly GCF_008120935.1. Classification (GTDB taxonomy): domain Bacteria; phylum Actinomycetota; class Actinomycetes; order Streptomycetales; family Streptomycetaceae; genus Streptomyces. Next base: position 168,698 of record NZ_RDBO01000033.1, on the reverse strand, counting down.
GGTCGCCTCGATCGCCGGTGACGTGGTGAAGCGGACCGTCCTGGAACTGGGCGGCAGCGACCCGTACCTCGTCATGCCGTCCGCGGACGTCGTCCGGGCCGCCCGTACCGCGGTGACCGCCAGGGCGCAGAACAACGGACAGTCCTGCATCGCCGCCAAGCGCTTCATCGTGCACGCGGACGTGTACGAGGAGTTCGCCGAGCGGTTCACCGTCGGCATGCGCGACCTGACGGTCGGCGACCCGCTCCACGAGTCCACCGACATCGGCCCCCTGGCCAGCCGGCAGGGCCGCGCCGACCTGGAGGAGCTGGTGGACGACGCGGTGCGGCAGGGCGCGGACGTGCTGTGCGGCGGCGGCCGCCCCGAACGCCTGGACCCGGAACTGAGGGGCGGCTGGTTCTACGCCCCCACGGTCCTCACCGGCATCACCCCCGCCATGCGCATCCACCACGAGGAGACCTTCGGTCCCGTCGCCACGCTCTACCGCGTCAAAGGGCTCGACGAGGCCGTGGAACTCGCCAACGACACCCCCTTCGGCCTCAGTTCCAACGTATGGACCAGGAATCCGGAGGAGGCCCGCCGCTGCGTGCGCGACCTGCAGGCGGGCGGCGTCTTCTTCAACGGCATGACGGCGTCCCACCCCGCACTGCCCTTCGGCGGCGTCAAGCACTCCGGCTACGGGCGGGAACTCGCCGGTCACGGCATCCGCGAATTCTGCAACGCCACCACGGTCTGGTACGGCCCCGACCCCGTCGGCACCACGTTCCGGGAGACCGCATGAGCGACGACGCCGGTCCGGCCCACATACCCGGCCCGTCCGACGAGGAGATCGCGGCACTCGACGCGCACTGGCGGGCCGCCAACTACCTGACCGTCGGCCAGATCTACCTGATGGACAACCCCCTCCTCACCCGGCCGCTCGCCCGGGAGGACATCAAGCCGCGGCTGCTCGGCCACTGGGGCACCTCACCCGGACTGAACCTGGTCCACACCCACCTCAACCGTGCCATCAAGTCCCGCGGCCTGCGCTGCCTCTGCGTCTGGGGCCCCGGCCACGGCGGACCCGCCGTCCTGGCCAACTCCTGGCTGGAGGGCAGCTACGCGCAGACGTACCCCGACGTCGGACGCGACACCGAAGGCATGCGACGGCTGTTCCGGCAGTTCTCCTTCCCCGGCGGCGTGCCCAGCCACGTGGCGCCGGAGACCCCCGGCTCCATCCACGAGGGCGGCGAACTCGGCTACGCCCTCACCCACGCCTACGGCGCCGCCCTCGACCACCCGGACCTGCTCGTCGCCTGCGTCGTCGGCGACGGCGAGGCCGAGACCGGGCCGCTCGCCGCGTCCTGGCACTCCAACAAGTTCCTCGACCCGGTGCACGACGGGGCGGTCCTCCCGATCCTCCACCTCAACGGCTACAAGATCGCCAACCCGACCCTGCTCGCCCGCCTCCCGGAGACCGAACTCGACGCGCTGCTGCGCGGCTACGGGCACGATCCCCTGTACGTCGGCGGCGACGAACCGTTCAACGTCCACCGGGCGATGGCCGCCGCGACGGACCTGGCCGTCGACCGCGTCCGGGAGATACAGGCAGCCGCCCGCGACGGCGGCGACACCCGGCGTCCGCACTGGCCGATGATCGTGCTGCGCACCCCCAAGGGCTGGACCGGCCCGGCCGAGGTCGACGGAGTGCCCGTCGAAGGCACCTGGCGCGCCCATCAGGTCCCGCTGTCCGGGGTCCGGGACGACCCGGACCACCTGCGGCAGCTGGAGGAGTGGCTGCGCTCCTACCGGCCCGAGGAACTCTTCGACGCGTCCGGACGGCCCCGCCCCCAGGTGCTCGACTGCGTGCCCGAGGGCGACGCCCGGCTCGGCTCGACCCCGTACGCCAACGGCGGCCTGCTGCTGCGAGAACTGCCCCTCCCGCCGCTGGACGACCACGCCGTCGAGGTCCGGGCCCCGGGCATCGCGTTCCACGAGCCGACCCGGGTGCTCGGCGGTCTGCTGGAGGCCGTCATGGCCGCCACCGCCGAACGCCGCGACTTCCGGGTCGTCGGCCCCGACGAAACCGCGTCGAACCGGCTCGGCGCCCTCTACGGGGCCACCGCCAAGAACTGGCAGGAACGCATCCTGCCCACCGACGAGAACCTCTCCCACGACGGCCGTGTCATGGAGGTGCTCTCCGAGCACCTGTGCCAGGGCTGGCTGGAGGGCTACCTCCTCACCGGCCGGCACGGCCTCTTCTCCTGCTACGAGGCGTTCGCCCACATCGTCGACTCGATGGTCAACCAGCACATCAAATGGCTCAGGACCGCCCGCAGGCTGGCCTGGCGCCGCCCCGTCGCCTCGCTCAACTACCTGCTCACCTCCCACGTCTGGCGGCAGGACCACAACGGCTTCTCCCACCAGGACCCGGGCTTCGTCGACCACGTCCTCAACAAGAGCCCCGAAGTCGTGCGGGTCTACCTGCCCCCGGACACCAACACACTGCTCTCGGTCACCGACCACGCGCTGCGCAGCCGCGACCACGTCAACGTGATCGTGGCCGGCAAGCAACCGTCCTTCGACTGGCTCACGATGGACCAGGCCCGCGCGCACTGCGCCCGCGGCGCCGGGGTGTGGGAGTGGGCCGGGACGGAGGACGGCAGCCGCGAACCCGACGTGGTGCTCGCCTGCGCCGGGGACGTGCCCACGCTGGAGACCCTGGCCGCGGCGGACCTGCTGCGCGGGCATCTGCCGGAACTGGCCGTACGGGTGGTCAACGTCGTCGACATGGCGCGGCTGATGCCCCGCGAGGAGCACCCGCACGGCATGCCGGACGCCGAGTACGACGCCCTGTTCACCCGGAACGCCCCGGTGATCTTCGCCTACCACGGCTACCCGTGGCTGATCCACCGGCTCGCCTACCGCCGCGCGGGCCACGCCGGCCTGCACGTGCGGGGCTACAAGGAGGAGGGCACCACCACGACGCCCTTCGACATGGTGGTCCGCAACGACCTGGACCGCTACCGGCTGGTCATGGACGTCATCGACCGGGTGCCCGGCCTCGGGGTCCGCGCCGCGGCCGTGCGCCAGGCGATGGCGGACGTCCGCACCCGCCACCACGCCTGGATCCGGGAACACGGCACGGACCTGCCCGAGGTGGCCGACTGGACCTGGGGCGGCTGAGTCCGTCCCGGTCCCGTGCGAAAGGCGCTCAGCGGCCGACCGCCCGGGCCAGCTCGGCCTTGGTCATGGTCGACCGCCCGTGGACGTTCTTCCGCCGTGCCTCTTCGTAGAGCTGGTCGCGGGTGGGGGCTTCGGCGCTGTCGTGCGGTACGGACGACGGGGCCGCGGCGGACGCGCGGCGCACGGTCCTCACCGGGCCCGTGCGGAAGTGGTCCCCGCCCGCGGTACGGGCCGCGATCCCCTCGGCCCGCTCCTCGCCGACCCCGCGCTCCTGCGCGCTCTCCTTGATGTGCTCGTACTGCCGGTGCCGTCCGGCGCCGGATCCATGCGACATGGTGCGGTCACCCCTCTCCCCGGCACCCGCCCCGGGGTTCGGCACGGGGTCCGGCCGGGACCCTCTCCAGTGTCCCAGCGCCCGAGGGGGCCCGCACGCCTGCCGCACACCGCGCCGGGCGGTCGCCGGGACGCCGCGAGGCGTCCCGGCGCGCCACCGGCTACCAGATGGACTCGACCCACTCGGGGTGGTCGATGAACGGGTTCCGGTTGTGCTGGTACTGGTCGAATATGACGTCGTTGCGACGCTTCTCGAAGCTGTCCGGCGGGTCCTCCTGGCTCCACGCCTTCAGCACCGACAGCCGGCCGATGTTCGGGGCGGAACCGTTGGACACCCGGTCGTTGGGCTCCAGGTCGGGGAAGCCGTCGGTGCCCTCGTAGCGCACGGCCATGTAGAGGATCATGCGGGCCACGTCGCCCTTGACCGCGTCGCGCGGCTCGAAGGAGTCGCTGTCGGTGTAGTTGCCCGGGGCGCCGCTGACCGAGCTGCCGCCGTTGTCGAAGTCCTTGTTGCCGCGGATCGAGTTGACGGTGACGTCCTCCGGGCGCAGGTGGTGGATGTCGGTGCCGGGGCCGGTGGCGGTGCCGAAGTCGCCGTGGGACTTGGCCCAGACGTGCTCACGGTTCCAGTTCCCGACCGAGCCGCCGTTGGAGTTCTTGGAAATGGAGCGGCCGGTGTAGAGCTCGATCACGTTCGAGCTGTTGGAGGGGTCCTGGTCGGTGTCCTTGAGGGCGGTCCAGACCTGGCTGTAGGAGATCTTGGTCTGGTCGCTGATGATCTCGTGCAGCGCGCTCTTCAGCTGGGACCCGCTCTTGCCGAGCGCGTCCTGGTAGTACGTGTCGTCGAGTACCCGGAGCGGGGTCGTGGCGGTCGGCGCGTCCTGGGTCGTGGCGGCCGGTGCGGCGGCCGCGGTGCCGCCGAGCACCGCGAAGGCGGCGAGGGTGGCCAGCAGCGTGCGCCGGTGGCGAGGGTGACGACGGGACATGTGGGGTGTCCTCTCCGGAAATACGTGCGCCGCGACACCGCCACTAGGTGGGGGTGGCGCCGCGGCGATCGTGTGCTATGTGGTAAGCGGGAGCGTGCCACACGCACCGTGACCATGGTGTGAACGCTCCGTACCTATCATGTGCAGGTCAAGTGATGATCCGGCCTCCGTGTCGGAAAAAGGTGCATGGGTCTCGGATGCGGCGCGTCGGGCGCGGAGCGAGAATGTCCGAAAGGGACGAGGAGGCGGCATGAGCGACGAGCCCGAATCCGTATCCGCAACGCGGGGAGTGACCCCCGACAGCCTCTTGCACACGGGTGGCAGCGACCATCCGTCGGCGGAGGATCTGGTGCTCGCCTCCGGGCGGGACCTCACTCCGGAGAACCTCCAGTGGGCGGAGCGCAGGCTCGCCCGGGAGGGTCGGTCGGCGATCGACAAGGCGCTGCCGTAGCGGGAGCGTCCGCCCGGCGGCCGGGCCGCGGGGAGTGTTGTGGGCACTTCCCGCGGCTCGGCTAGCCTGGGTGCACAATGAACCGTTTGACGACGTCAGGGGCCGGGTACGAACTGGCCCGCTTCCCCGAGAACCCGCGCGACCCGTTCCGCGCCTGGGATGCCGCCGACGAGTACCTGCTGCGGCGGCTGGAGGGGGAGGACGGGGCGGAGCCCGTCGACCTGTCCGGCACCGTGGTCGTGGTGGGCGACCGCTGGGGCGCCCTGAGCACCGTGCTGGCCGAGCACCGGCCCGTACAGATCACCGACTCCTACCTGGCGCGGCGCGCCACCCTGGCGAACCTGGCCCGCAACGGCGCGGACGCGGACGCCGTACGCCTGCTGTCGGCCAGGGACGCGCCGCCGGACCGCGTCGACGTCCTGCTGGTACGGGTGCCGAAGAGCCTCGCGCTCCTGGAGGACCAGCTGCACCGGATCGCGCCGGCCGTCCACGCGGGCACCGTCGTCATCGGCACCGGCATGGTCCGCGAGATCCACACCTCCACGCTCGAACTCTTCGAGCGGATCATCGGCCCGACCCGCACCTCCCTCGCGGTGCGGAAGGCCCGGCTCATCCTCTGCACCCCGGACCCCGGCCTGGCCCGGACCCCCAGCCCCTGGCCCCGCCGCTACGAACTGCCCGAAGGCATCGGCCCGGTCTCCGGCCGGACCGTCGTCAACCACGCGGGCATCTTCTGCGCCGACCGCCTCGACATCGGCACCCGCTTCTTCCTCGGCCATCTCCCCGCGCGCAGCGGCCCCGACCGGGTCGTCGACCTCGGCTGCGGGAACGGCGTCGTCGGTCTCGCCGCGGCGCTCGCCAACCCCGAGGCGTCGGTCACCTTCATCGACGAGTCGTACCAGGCGGTCGCCTCCGCCGAGGAGACCTTCCGGGCCAACACCGGCCCGGACGCCGAGGCCGAGTTCAGGGTCGGCGACGGACTGGCGGACATGCCGCCCGCCGGCGTGGACCTGGTGCTCAACAACCCGCCGTTCCACTCCCACCAGGCCACCACCGACGCGACGGCCCGCACCATGTTCCACGGGGCCCGTACCGCGCTGCGGCCCGGCGGCGAACTCTGGGTCGTCGGCAACCGGCACCTCGGCTACCACACCCAACTCCGCCGCATCTTCGGCAACTGCGCCACGGTCGCGGGCAACCCGAAGTTCGTCGTCCTGCGCGCCGTCAAGCGCTGACCCGCACGAGGGGCACCGGCCTGCCGCGGTTCCCGGCCACCGGGGACCGGACACCGGCCCGTACGAAGGGCATTGGCCCTTCCGGATTCCTGCAACACGTTCTACTGTGTGCGCCGCCGCACACGGGCGACGCGAACGCGAGACTCCTGGAGGGGCCGTGCACCTCGAATACACGCCTGAGCAGCAGCAGTTGCGCGCCGAACTGCGTACCTACTTCGCCGACCTGATACCCGGCGACGCCCACGCGCGCCACGCCGCCCCCGAGGAGCAGAAGCGCTTCTACCGGGAGACGATCCGCCGCCTCGGCACCGACGGCTGGCTCGGCGTCGGCTGGCCGGCGGAGTACGGCGGACGGGGCCTGTCCGCGATGGAGCAGTTCATCTTCTTCGACGAGGCGGCCCAGGCGGGTGTGCCGCTGCCGCTGATGGCCCTCAACACAGTGGGGCCGACGATCATGCGGTACGGCACCGACGAGCAGAAGGCGTACTTCCTGCCGAGGATCCTCAGCGGCGAGATCGACTTCGCCATCGGCTACAGCGAACCGGAGGCGGGCACCGACCTCGCCGCCCTCCGGACCCGGGCCGTGCGCGACGGCGACGACTACGTCGTCAACGGCCAGAAGATCTGGACGACCAACGGCGACACCGCCGACTGGGTCTGGCTCGCCGTCCGCACCGACCCGGACGCGCCGCCGCACAAGGGCATCACCATGCTGCTCGTCCCGACCACCGACCCCGGCTACTCCTGCACCCTGATCAACACCCTCGCCTCGCACGACACCACCGCCAGCCACTACGAGAACGTCCGCGTTCCCGTCACGCACCGCGTCGGCGAGGAGAACCGGGGCTGGCGGCTCATCACCAACCAGCTCAACCACGAACGCGTCACCCTCGCCGCCCACGGCACCATGGCCATCCGTGCCCTCCACGACGTCCAGCGCTGGGCGGTGGACACCCGCCTCGCCGACGGCCGCCGCGTCGCCGACCTCGGCTGGGTCCGCACCCTCCTGGCCCGCACCCACGCCAGGCTCGACGCCATGAAACTGCTCAACTGGCGCATGGTCTCCGCGGTCCAGGAAGGAACCCTCACCCCGCAGGACGCCTCCGCCGTCAAGGTCTACGGCTCCGAGGCCCGCCGCGACGCCTACGCCTGGCTCATGGAGATCGTCGGCTCGGCGGCCCCCCTCAAGGAGGGATCGGCGGGCACCGTACTGCACGGCGAACTCGAACGCGGATACCGCTCCGCGGTCATCTTCACCTTCGGCGGCGGCAACAACGAGATCCAGCGGGAGATCATCTCGTGGATCGGCCTGGGAATGCCGCGGGTACGGCGCTGAGCGCGTGCGACTGCCGATTTCAGTCGTCACCTGCAGAGGCCGATGGTCACCATGATCTCTTTCCGGTGGATCTCTCCATCCCGGAGATGGGCGGGGTGGCGGTGCCGTCTGGAGTGACCCCCGAAATTCCGGCACCTGGACGCTGGAGGTTTCGTCTGGATCACGGAACATTGCAACCGGGAGCGGTTCCACTCGACCATCGGCTACATCACGCCGTACCAGGCGAGGGTCCTCTGCCATCAACGGCTGGACCACGCGGCATAAAACGGAAATGTCGTGACCTGAGGGGTCGCTTCACCGCCGAGGATGCCGCGGAGGGCGCCCGCCGGCCTTCGACAAGCAGCTCTGCAAACAGTGCAATGTCGTCGAACGCTGCTTCAACCACTTGAAACAACGGCGCGGCATTGCCACGCGCTACGACAAGACCGCCGAGTCCTACCAGGCAGCAGTCGCTCTCGCACCGCTCCTGATGTGGGCTCGGCGCTGAGCGACAGATGGTGGAGGTGCCTCTGACACCATGTCATGTGACAGATGGCGGGGGATGCCCGCACGGCTCGCGTACCGAGCTCCACCGGGCCCGGGCAAGGTCAAGAGCCGTGCGACTCCCGGCTGCCGGAGTCACCAGCCGGCGTTCCCGTCGCCGTGGTGGCCGGTGCCGCCTGCGCCGCCCTCAGACCAACCGCCGGAGCCCAAGCCGTGGCCAAGACCGTGGCCGCCGGTGGTGAAGTCGGAGTAGAGGTCACTGAGCTCGCCGAGGAGTCGGCGGGTCAGGACGTCGGCGCCGGTGGTCAGTGCCGCAGCGAGTTCCACGTCGGCGACCGGGACCGCTCCGGCGGCTGCGGGGGTGAGACGGTGCGTTGCGGCGAGGGCGGCCATACGGCGGCGGGCGGTGATGCCGCGCAGTCCAGGGTAGGCGGCAGGGGCGAGGCCCGCGGCCTGGGCAAGTACGGCGAGGGTGAGGTTGCGGTCAGCGGTGGACCGTACGGAGCCGGAGCGGACCACGCTGTCGAGGCGGGTCAGTAGCGCCTGGCGGCGCGGCATGTCCACGGAAAGAATGTCGTTGCGGGTACGGCCGCTGGAATCGCGCAGCCGACGGACACGGACCGCCTTCTGGTCCTCCAGCCGGGAGAGGTACTCGACGGTCAGGGAGCGCGGTGTCCGGCGCAGCCAGTCCTTGAGGCCCGGCGGGGGAGCAGCTGCGCCGAGACCTTGCAGGACATTGCTCAGGCGACGGTCTTCGACAGGCCGGGTGTCCAACACCTCGATCCGTCGGCGCCCGACGGCGATCCGTCCGGCCAGGCACAGATCCGCCAACTCCGAGGTCCGCAGGGCGTACCGAAGCCGATCGTCGCTTCGTATGCGTATGCGCTGCCTGCCCGGGACTATCGCGAGCAGGAGCAGCTCATCCCCCGTCGTCATGCCTGCCAGGGTAGGCGCGGCGGTCCATGGAAGGGAGAGCTCCGCAGGATGCTCGGCGTGCCGCCCGTACCGGAGTGCCCGCCCCCGGGAGGCCGAGCCCGGACGCACAGGTATTTCTGTCAGGATCTGGGCTGGCCTTCATGGCCTGCGGACATGGCGGAACTATTCCTGGCGTCGAATTGCCGTCTGTCGCGCGGCGTCCGGCGCACTGGCGGCGTCGCCGAAACGCCCTGGCAGTTCCACTGCGGGACCATTCCGGAGCCTTGCGATCACACGCACCAGACGGAGCGTAGCCGCCCTCCGGGCGACGGCGGGGTCGCGCGACTCCGACGTTTGACACCGCGCGGCCGGCCGCAGACCGTGGCTTGTGCCGCACCGGCGGGGTCCACGACGATATTCCTGACACGTCAGCCCGCAGGAAGAACGCAGATGAGGGCTGATCGGAACGGCGCCGACCCCCGACGCCCGGCGCCGCGCGATGAAGACGTGGCGGACGCCGATCGACCTGACCGCGGACCTTCGCAAGGTGCTCGGTGCCGGGCTGCAGGACGTGGGTGTGTCGCCGGGGGACCACGCCGTACTGCCGGTACTCGGCGAAGCCGAAGACTGCGCCATGCGCTCCTCGGAGTCGGCCGAGGCCGTCGACCGGGAGCGCAGTCGGCTGTCGCACCATCTCGGGCGCAGGATGGAGAAGCTGGGCCCGATCCGGCGCGAAGCCTGTGACGGCGGACACGGAACCCTGATCGTGCTGACCCCCGCCGGCCGTGACGCGCTCCGGAACGCGTCGGGCCCGTACCTCGCGGCCGTGAAGCGGTACTTCGCCGATGCCCTCAGCCGGGACGGAATCGAGCAGCTCTGCACGCTTCTGGACCGCGTCCGTACGCACTTCGATGACGCCCGAGGGCAGGCGACCGACGCGGATTGAGCCACTCCGTGGACGCACCCCGCCCCGACCGTGCTCTGCGGAAGGTCGTGAATCGGGGCGGCGAGTCTGTCCTGATCGATGGCACCCGCATCCGCACCGTCCGCCGCACCGGGAGGGACAGCCGGCCCGGTGACTCGGGCAAGCATCGACGTCACGGACACGTGCCCTCAGCCTGTGAAGCAAGGTCGGCAAACGATGTAGCCGTGTTCCGCAGGTCCGTGGCTGCCATGTCCTGCCGTACCGTCTCTCAGCGCCGGCTGTCCCCTCGCAGCAGGGCCACGGCTTCCCCCGGCTGGACTCTCCTGACGTGGTCTACGGACCCATGGGGCCTGCGGGGAACCGCGGAGGGGGATCGGCGGGTCCGTGCAACAGGCGGGCGAAGTCACTCTGGTTGCGTGCACTGCACGAGGAGGGTTGGGGATGACGGGCATGAGGAGCGAAGAGCCGTCGTCGTGGCGGGTCGGGGACGTGATTGACGACCGGTACGAGGTTCTGGCAGAGCTCGGGCGTGGCGGCATGGGCGTGGTGCACCGGGTCCGGGACCGGGAATGGGGCGTCGATCTGGCGGTCAAGAGTCCGCGGCCGGGCCGGTTCCAGAGCGTGGGCCACCGGGACTTGTTCGTCAACGAGGCTGAGGCGTGGGTGGGGTTGGGGCTGCACCCGAATGTGTGTGGCTGTTACAGCGTGCGCTTGCTCGACGGGGCTCCACGGGTGTTCGCCGAGTACGTCGCGGGCGGCAGTCTGGCGGATTGGATCGCGGACGGACGGTTGTACGCGGGCGAGCTGTCGGAGGTACGTGCCCGGATACTGGACGTCGCCATCCAAATGGCCTGGGGTCTGGAACACGCCCACTGTCACGATGCGGGCGGGCTGGTGCACCAGGATGTCAAGCCCGCCAATGTGCTGCTCGATGTGGGCGCGGACGCGGCGTTCACGGCGAAGGTGACCGATTTCGGCCTTGCCCGGGCCAGGGCAGGAGCTTCCGTGGATGGCGGCGTGCCCGAGGGGGTCAGCGCCGTCGTCTCCTGGGGTGGCATGACGCTCGCCTACGCGTCACCCGAGCAGGCCGAGGGGGAGCGGGTGGGGCGGGGGAGCGATATCTACAGCTTCGCGGTGTCCGTGCTGGAGATGTTCATCGGCGGCAGGACCTGGATGGTTGGGCCCGTCGCCGCGGAAGTCCTCGCAGATCACCGCGCCGGGCGGCGGCGGGACACCGACCGGATCGAGATCCCGGCGGAGGTCGTGGCACTGTTGGACCGGTGCCTGCGTCACGACCGGGCAGCCCGTCCGCGGTCGATGCCCGAGGTCGCCGGCGAGCTGGTCGAGGTCTATCGCCGGACGGTGGGCGAGGCGTATCCACGCCACCAGCCGGTCGCGGCGGACCTGCGTGCCGACGAGCTGAACAACCGAGGGCTGTCACTCCTGGACCTCGGTCGGCCGGCCCAGGCAGCGAAAGCGTTCGAGGCAGCCGTCGACATCGACCCGCGGCACCTGGAAGCCACCTACAACGACGGCTTGCGCCGGTGGCGGTCCGGCGCCCTCACCGACGATGCACTGATCAGCAGGCTGGAAGCTGCCCGCACCGCCTCCAGGGACTCCTGGACGGCCCGATACCTGCTGGCCGAAGTCAACCTGGAGCGCGGTGACATCGCCACGGCCGACGCGCTCCTCGGCACTGTCGAGGAAATGGCCCCGGAGCAGCCGAAGGTTGCCGGCGCCCTACGAACGGTCAGGGAGGGCGGGGCGCCCGATCGCAGCCGCGTGACGTCCCGCCCGATGGGCTGGTGGCCCGCCGAGGAGAGGTGGGTGTCCGATGCCGACGGTCTCAAGGTGCCCCAGGCACCGCGAACGAAGGTCCGCTTGACAACAGACGGCCGGCGGGCGCTGGTCTCCTCCCGGAAGTACGTGGGCCTGTGGGACCTGCACAGCGGACAGTGCCTGTTCCGCCGGGACGAGCCGCACTACTACAAGGAGATCGACGTCAGCGCTGACGGGCGGTTCGTCATGTGTGGCCTCGACCGCCAGCTGCACCTGTGGGACCTGGTGAGACGTCGTCGCTTGTGGCGGGTGGACTTCAACGAAGAGTCGGGGTCCTCCACGTCCCGTTGGCTCGGTGCGGACGGCCGTGCCCCGGTCAGCGCCGTCCGGCTCAGCGCCGACGGACGCGTCGCTGCCGCACAGACGGGCGGCGGCAGTGTGACGATCTGGGACGCGCTCACCGGGGAGTTGAGCCTGCGGCTCGGTCGGCGAGGCAGCCTGGCCGCCCTGTCCCCGGACGGACGGTCAGTGCTGATCACAATCGATGACGGCAGCCTGCAGCTGTGGGACACCACCGGGGCCCTCAGGTGGGAGTCGCATGGGGTCGATGCGGCGGCCGTACCCGCATCCATCAGCGCGGACAGCCGGACCGTGGCGATGGCCCGCTCCCGCGGGACCACCAAGCGTTCCTGGGAGGACATCGGTGTCTGGGATCTCGCCACTGGTGCGCAGACGCACACACTGACCGGCCACACACGACGCGTGGTGTCGCTGTCGTGGAGCGGCGACGGCCAGGCGCTGCTGTCCGGCGGGACCGACGGCACGGCACGGCTGTGGGAGCTGGACAGCGGCCGCTGCCTGCGTACTTTCCCGTCCACCGCGAGCCGGCAGCAGCAGGTGCTGCTGGCGCCGGGCGCCCGTCGCGCGGTCGCTGCCGACGAGGGCGGAGTGCGATGGTGGCCCCTGCCCGGCCGCTACACCGCGCCACCCCGGTTGAGCCCCCCACACCGGCACGGAGAGCTGGCCAGACTGCAGGCGGGCGTGGGAACGCTGGTCGACGCAGCCGAGCGTGCCAGGGACGGGCGTCGCTACGGCGAGGCGCGCGAACTGCTCGCCAGGGCACGGCGGACTCCCGGCTTCGAACGAGCCCCGCACGTGCTGTCGGCCTGGCGGTCGCTAGCCGGTGTTCTGCCGCAGGTGGGGGTGCGGGCCAGTTGGCAGGTCGGCGAGCTGCCCGGCCTGTCCGTGGCGCCGTGTGCGGTCGATCTGTCGTCGGACGGTGCTCGCGTCGTATCCGCCGGTGGAAGCCTGCGGGTGTGGGACACGCGCACCGGTCGATGCCTGCGGGAATGGGGGGTCGGCACGGGACTCGGCACCCGGGCACACATCAACCGCCCTTCCCCGTTCACCGCGGTCCGGCTCAGCCCCGATCAACAGCGCGTGCTGTCCGCCACGCAGGACGGCCGACTCTCTGTGTGGTCGATCGACACCGGTGACAAGCTCACGAGCATCACCGACGAACGTGCCGGCCGCGGTGCCGAGCCGGCATGTTTCACTACGAACGGGCGCTGGGCGCTCACCGCGGACCGGAACAACGCACTGCACCTGTGGGACCTGAAGGACGGCCGCCTCGCACGAACGCTCTGCGGCCACGGCCGCAACGGCTTCATCACCACTGACCTGTGGGTGCATCCCGACGGGCACCGGGCGGTGTCCGGCAGTTGGGACCGCACCGTGCGGGTCTGGGACCTGGACACAGGCGAGTGCACGAACGTTCTGGACAGTCCCACGGAGATCTGCTCGGTTGCGCTGAGCCCGGACGGAGCTTTCGCCGTGTCCTGTGGCAACGACCGGACCATCCGGCTCTGGGACCTCGGCTCCGGCATCTGCGTACGGAGCCAACAGCACCTGCCGGGTCACGCGCAGACGGTCCAGTACATCTGCGACGGCCGCTTCGTGGCGGTCGCGGTGTCCAGCAGACCCACGAGCATGGTCCAGATATGGGACCCGAGGACCGGACAGTTCGCGCACACCCTCGACACGCAGCAGATCGGGATCTGGGCTTGCGCGTTCACGCCGGACGGGCGGTACGCCCTCACCGCCGGCGCGAACACGCCACTACGCCTGTGGGAATTCGACTGGGAGCTCGCCTCGCACCCGACCTGACCGACCAAGGAATTGGTGACGGCTGAGACCGTGCCCCACGTGGTGGGTTCGACGAGTCGTTTGTAGCGGCGGAGGGCGGCGGCGAGGCGGAGGAAGGCCAGGTGGTTGCGGGGATGGTGTTCGTAGCGGTGGTTGAGCCGGCGCCAGGACTTGTCCGGGCCGTCAAGGTGCTGACGGCTGAGGCATGGCGGGATTGCTGACGGTCGCTTCAGCTTGAGGACATGGTCGGCACACGACGTCGTGTGCCAGGGTTACGGGTATGGATTGGCAGTCCGAGAGCCCGGAACTCTGGGCGTTCCTTGAGTCCCTGCACCGCGGCGACATCCTGTCCGGCACCGTTGCGGCGATCGAACGGTTCGGGGTCTTCGTGGCCCTGGACGACGGGCCCGGCCATCCCACTCTGCCCGGTGTCGGGTTCCTCAATGTCACTGAACTGTCCTGGCGGCGCTTCGATGCTCCCACCGATGTTGTTCGGACGGGGCAGCGTGTCTCGTGCGAGTTCATCGGGTTCGACACCTACAACGCCGAGGCCAGACTGTCTTTGAAAGCACTGGAGCCCGACCCCCTCCAGGCTTTCGCCGACCGCACAGCGGTGGGCCAGGAATTCTGCGGGACGGTTGAGGAGGTACTTCCCATCGGGGTTCTCGTCGACCTCGGGGATGAGATCTTCGGGCTGGTCCCCTTCAGGGAGATCGACGGCCGCCCTGCGGCAAGTCCGGCAGAAGACTTCGAGGTCGGAGAGGAGATCGCCGTCGTCGTCGCGGAAATCGAGCTGTCACGCCGCCGGGTGTTCCTCTCCAGGCCGGAGAGCGGCCCGTACGGTCCACGGGGCTCGGACCTGTGAGTCCGCCCCTTTTTTCGGCCCGTACGTGGGCGGAGTCGAGGACCACGAGTCACGTCGGGCAGGCCGCACTCGTCTCCTGCCGATGACGGCCTCGTGCAGCCGGCCCCTGACACCGGCCCTGGACCGGATGACGAAACGCCGGCGAGCGGTGGACTCCAAGGCCCCGAAACACGACAGCGGCGCCCGCCACGCACAGCCACTGACGAGCACATGGACGATCCCCGCGAACAGGGTCTCGTCAGGGGTGTCCTGCGTCCCGCCGCCCTGCGGCCGCACCCTCGACGGCGGGATCAACGGCTTCGCGATCTCCCACAACCCGTCCGGAACAGTCCGACTCCACGTATCCCGCCCCATGAACAGCCCGACGAGCAATCACCATGTAGGACACGGTCTTGGTTGGCGAACCCGCAGGTCAAGGGATGTAGCGGATGCCATGAAGAGTTTGAGGTCACAGCGCGGCCGGGGGCCGACGCACCTTTCCCGGTGCGTCGGCCCCCGGCCGCGCGCGTGCCGTCGTTCTCCGCGGGTGGTTACCGCACCTCGGCCGTGACCGTCCGGCCCGGGGTGACCGTGACCGTGGCGCAGCTGAACGTCTTGCCGTTCACGGTCCTGGTCGTGGCCCTCCGGGGCTTGCCGTCGATCTCGATCCGGGCGTGGCTGCCGGGGAAGCGGGCCTCCCAGGTGTAGGAGGCCGGGCCGGTGCTGTTGGTCAGCGTCGACTTCGTCGCCCCGTCGTGCCGCAGTGTGAACGTGTTGCCGCCGATCCTGATGTCCTCGATGCGCAGCCAGTCCATGTCCGCGGGCAGGCGCGAGGTGGTGCTCAGGGCGTGCGCCGGGGCGTTTGGACGAACCCCCATGAGGCCCCCGACGGTCTGGCTCACCAGGGTGTAGGAGATCTCGGGGTAGTCGCCGTTGGGGCCCTGCCTGGAGACCGGGTGCTGGAGGTCGCGCTGGTCGTAGACGTACTTCATCCACTTCCAGGCGGTGTCGTTGCGCTCGTAGGCGAAGAAGGTGTCCGGCAGGTAGGAGATCGCCTCGATGTTGCCCGGCTTGCCGCTGCCGCTCGACTGCTGGTCGATGAAGTCCAGGTACGTGTCCGTGCGCGTGCCCGGCTCCATGATCTGCTTCATCGGCATGAACCAGCTGTTCTCCTTGCCCCAGCCGCTGTACTCCTCACCGTCCTTGCCGTAGGCGCGGGTCATGGAGCCGCCCGAACCGGTGCCGCTCCAGGAGGAGTTGAAGTACGACTTCAGGTCGTCGGCCTTCTTCTTGAACTTGACGGACAGGGCTTTGTCGCCCTTGTCGGCGGCCAGCGCGGACATGGCGCGGAACGCCTGGTACTGGGAGCCGATGGAGTCGCCGGACTCGATCGGGTGCTCGGTGCCGATCTCGTTGTAGGTGGCCACTCCGGAGAAGATGCCGCCGCCACTGCCCTCGGCGACCCCGTTGGGCTTCATGCCGTCGTGGAGCTCGATGAACTCCTCGGTGGCGTGCTTGTAGTAGTTCCACAGGGAGGGGTCGTCGATGTAGGCGCTGTCCCCGCTCCACCGGTAGGCCTCGTTGGCCTTCTCCACCAGCTCGAACGTCGCGGGGACCTCGCGGACGAAGCTGTTCGGGTTGTGGTAGTCGATGGACAGATAGGTCTTGTTGTCGAAGTTGAGAGCCCACACGGGGTAGTACTTGTGCCGGGCGGTGGCGGAGTTCGCGAACGCGCGGAGCATCGCCCGGTTCTCGTCGTTCAGGCCGAGCACCGACGCCCCGGCCACCTGGTGGGCCATGTCACGTGAGTAGTAGGCGCTGCGGTGGGCGTAACCGGCCCAGTACGACGGGGAGTAGACCCCGGTTCCGGTTCCGGAGGGGTTGTTCTCGTCGACGTTCAGGGGGCCGGTGGTGCCGGGCAGCCGCACCCAGCTGTTCGCCTTGCGCTTCGCCCAGTCGAACATGGCGACGATCTTCGGGTCGGAGGAGGACACCACCGGGTCGACCGGTGCCGCAGGCGAGACCATGAGGTCGTCCACGTTGACCCAGCCGGTGCCGGACTCGAAGGCGATCTCAAGGGTGTCCCCGCTCCTGAGCGCCACGCGGCTGATCGTGTGGCGGGCGTAGGTGGGGCGGTCGGGGAGGTCGACACTGCCCGCGGTGGTGCCGTTGACGCGGGCGACGAACCTGCCACCGGTGCCTGCGGCGGCGATCCAGGCGGAGAAGTCGTAACGGCCGTCGGCCCGGGCGGTGATGGTCTGGGAGACCTTCTTCCCGCTGCCCTCGTCCAGGTAGGCGAGCCCCGTGCCGCCGTGCGGGGCGTTGGTGGCGGTGCCGGTGCCGGAGGTGAAGTCCCAGCCGGTGCGGCCCTGTTCGAAACCGGGGTTGATCACGTTCAGCACGGGCTGCGTGGCGGCCGACGCCTCGCCGCTCACGATGAGCGGCGCGAGTGTGGCGAGGGCCGCGAGGAGGGACAGCCGCATGGATCGAGAGGGCCTCATGGAAGCTCCGGTCTGCGTGGAGACGGGGATGGTGGCCGGACGCTAACAGCAGCTCTCTCCGACTTTCAATACACATGCGCAAAAGCATTGTTTGGCATGGCAGAAAATTTTCAATGGAGTCTTGCAAGTCAATTTGATCGATTGCTACCGTCCGATGCCGTCGGCCCGGCGATCGCCGGTGTGACGTCCCAGCTGTGAACAGAGGTGGTTGTGCCATGGACATGAGTCGCCGTGGAGTCCTGAAGGTGGGCGGCGTTCTCGCCGCCGGAGCCGGCCTCGGCGGTCTCACCGCCTGTTCCGGCACGGGAAGCACGACCGGAGGAGGGAGCGGATCCGCGGGCGACCCCGGCAAGGGGGACATCACGGTGTGGAGCTGGGCCGGTCCGGCCGAGGAACTGCGCAAGCTCATACCGGCGTTCAACAAGAAGCACCCGGGCATCGAGGTGGACGTCCAGGACATCGGGAACCCCGCCATCTGGGACAAGATCACCACGGCCATGGCGGCGGGAGGCGTGGGCCTCGCCGACGTCATGCACATCGGCGTCGACTACCTGCCCGGGTACGTCGCCAAGTTCCCCGGCCGGCTCGCCGACCTCGGTCCCCTCGGCGCGACCGAGTACCGCGACGCCTTCGCCAAGGGACTGTGGGAGACCGTCTGCCCCGACGGCAAGCGGGTCAACGCCCTTCCCTGGGAGGCGAACTCCGGCGGCTTCTACTACCGCGCCGACATCTTCGAGAAGGCGGACGTCGACGTCGACGCCATCGAAACCTGGGACGACGCCATCGAGGCCGGCAAGAAGATCAAGGCCAGGACGGGCACCCACCTGCTCGGCATCGACAAGCCCGCCTCGCAGGCCGACTCCGCCAACTTCTTCCAGCTGCTGCTCCAGCTGCAGGGCACCATGTACTTCAACCTCGACGGCGAGATCATGATCGGATCGCCCGAGGCCGTGAAGGCGATGACGCTCATCAAGAGGATGAACGACGCCGGCCTCGTCAGTGACATCTCCGGAGGCTGGAACTCCCTGATCGGCTCGATCAAGAAGGGCACCAACGCCGTGGTGCCCTGGCCGACCTGGTTCGGCGGCATCATCGAGGAGACCGTGCCCGGGGAGGCCGGGAAGTGGGGTGTCCGGCTGCCCCCCGCCATCCGCCGGGGCGGCACCCGGGCCGCCACCGTCAACTCGACCCACCTCGCCGTCGCCGGCTCCAGCAAGCAGCAGGCCGCCGCGTGGAAGTTCGTGGAGTTCGCCCTCACCCGCCCCGAGTCCCAGGCCGCCGTCTACAGGGGCAAGGGCATCGCCCCGGCGCTGCTCAAGGCCTACGACGACCCGGTCTTCCACGCGCCGTCACCGTTCTTCGGCGGCAAGAAGAAGGGGGAGATCTTCCTCGAAGCCCTCAAGGCTCCCTCCCCGGCCTTCAACTACACCGGCGACTACGCGCGCGCACTCAAGGCGGTCACCGACGCGCAGACCAAGGTGCTCCTCAAGAAGGCCGACCCCGCGGCCGTCCTGCGGGCAGCGGCCGACCAGCTCGCCGAGCAGACCGGGCGCAAGGTCGCCGGGTGACCGTCATGACCACCGCACCCGACCGCACGCGGGCGGCGACCGGCACGCCGTCCCCGGCCGCCGCCCGCAAGCCGCGCCTGACGGGGCGCCGCACGGCCCCGTACGTCTTCGTCCTGCCCGCCGTCCTGCTCTTCGCGGCGTTCAAGCTGTACCCGATCGCCTGGTCCTTCGTCCTCAGCCTCTACCGGACCGTCGACGGCGTCGACCTGTTCGTCGGCGGCGACAACTACCGCAGGCTCCTCGACGACCCGCTCTTCTGGACCGCGCTGAAGAACACGGGGATCATCCTGGTGATCCAGGTCCCCCTCATGCTCGCCCTCGCCACCGGCCTCGCCGTGGCCTTCGACTCGGCCGTGCTCAAGGCCCGCTCCTTGTTCCGCCTCGGCTTCTTCCTGCCGATGGTCACCGGCCTCGTCGCCTACGGCGTCGTCTTCTCGGTCCTCCTGAACGAGGAGTACGGGCTGGTCAACTGGGTCCTGTCGCTGATCGGTGCCGAGGGGATCCCCTGGCTCACCGACCCCCTCTGGGCCAAGATCTCCCTCGGACTCGCCCTCACCTGGCACTACACCGGCTACAACGCGGTGATCCTCCTCGCCCGGCTGCAGACGATCCCCAAGGAGCTGTACGACGCCGCCGCCGTGGACGGCGCCGGGGCCCCGGGCGCCTTCCGGCACGTCACCCTGCCCGGCCTCAGGCCGGCGATCCTGCTCACCACGGTGCTCTCGACCATCGGCACCCTGCAGATCTTCGACGAGCCGTACGTCCTCACCCGCGGCGGCCCGGACAACGCCACGCTCACCATCGGCCTGTACCTGTACCAGAACGCCTTCACCTACTTCGACTTCGGGTACGCCTCCGCCATCGCCTACGTCCTCGCCGTGCTCATCGGCATCCTCGGACTGATCCAGTTCCGTGTCCTGGGAGACAAGAAATGACCACCTCCGCACGCGGAACCGCGAAGGCGGCGGGCACCGCGTCCCGCTCCCCGCGCTCCCGGACCGCGGGCAGGAGCATCCTGCTCACCTCCGGCCTCGCCATCGTGCTCGCGGCCGTCCTCGTCCCCTTCTACTGGCTCGTCGTCGCCGGCACCCACAGCACCGACGACATCTTCGGCTCGCCCCCGGCCCTGCTCCCCGGCAGCCACCTGGGACAGAACCTCCGGTCGCTCCGGGACACGGCCTCCTTCGACGAGGTCGTGCTCAACTCGCTGCTCATCGCCGTCCTCTACACACTCGCCGCGGGGGCCGTGTGCACCTTCGCGGGATACGCCTTCGCCAAGTACCGCTTCAAGGGCGGCAACGCGCTCTTCGGCGTCCTCATGCTCGGCCTGGTGATCCCCACCCAGGTCACACTGATCCCGCTGTTCAAGATGATGGCCGAGCTGGAATGGCTGAACACCTACCAGGCCGTCATCATGCCCAACCTGGCCCTGCCCTTCGGCATCTTCCTGATGCGCCAGTCGATGGGCGCGCTGCCCGACGAACTCCTCGACTCGGGCCGCATGGACGGCTGCGGGGAGTTCCGGCTCTTCTTCGGGGTCGTCCTGCCACCCATGAAGCCGGCCCTCGCCGCACTGGGCATCTTCCTCTTCCTGTACCAGTGGAACGACTTCATCTGGCCGCTCATCGTGCTGCGCGACAACGCCTCGTTCACCATCCCCGTCGCGCTCGCCTCGCTCCAGGGCGTCGACAAGACCGATTACGGCGCCATCCTCACCGGCACGGCCATCGCCGCGATCCCCATGGCCATCGTCTTCCTCGCCCTCCAACGCCACTTCGTCTCCGGCCTGCTCGCCGGAGCCGTCAAGGAGTGAACGTGACCACCCTGTCCCACGAGGCCGTCACCACCGCAGAACTCGCCCCGGCCACGTACACCGCGCTGCTCGACACGGTCGAGATCGCCGTCCTCGCCCCCGGGGCGGAGCCCGAGTGGAACGTCGCGGAGCTGCCCGACGGACTCAGGATGCTGCACATCGAGGCCACGGACGTCCCCGTGGAGGTCCGCCTCTCCCTTCCGCTGGGAGACGCCGCCGGATACTGGCACCCCAAGGCCGGCTGGTCCCGCACCGTCGTCGCCGACTGGGCGGGCCGCACCGACGTCAGCCTGGTCGACGGACTGGCGGCCGGCTGCCTCTACGACCACACCGGCGCCACCATGCTGACCTTCGCGGCCGCCGACCCCGTTCCCGAGGTCTCCATCCGCTACGGGGTCTCCGAGGAGAACGACACCTACGTCGTGCACCTGGCCCTGCCCGCCTCGGCACGGCCCCACCGCCTCCTCCTCGTCCGGCGCAGCCCCTCCGTCGCGTCGGCCCTCAAGGTCCTCCGTACCTGGTACGCGGCGGAGCTGCCGACCATGCCCGTCCCCGAGGCCGCCCGGCTTCCCCTCTACTGCACGTGGTACGCCTTCAACCAGCAGGTCGACGCGGAGACCGTCGAGACGCAGGCGGAGCGCGCGGCCGAGCTCGGGTTCGGCACCCTCATCCTGGACGACGGATGGCAGCGCCTGGGCAGTGGCCGCGGCTACGCGGGGGTGGGGGACTGGGTACCGGACCCCGGGAAGTTCCCCGACTTCACCGGCCACGTCGCCCGCGTGCGCGGCACCGGACTGAAGTACCTCGCCTGGGTGGCGCCCCTCCTGCTCGGCCCGCGCGCCGACTGCCACCCCCGGTGGGCGCCCTGCGCGACCGTCGAGGCAGGGGTGCCGGGCGCGTACGTCCTCGACCCCCGCCGCCCCGAGGTCCGGGCCCACGTGGTCGACACCTGCGTCCGCCTGGTCCGGGAGCACGGCCTCGACGGGCTCAAGGTCGACTTCCTCGACGAGGCCAGGGTCTACGCGGGCGACGGACGGGGCGACATCGGCAGGGCCCTGACCCTGCTGCTCACCGAGCTCCGCGCCGCCCTGGAGGCGGTCCGCACCGACCTGCTGCTCGAACTGCGCCAGCCCTATGTGGGCCCCGGCATGGCCGCCTTCGGCAACATGCTGCGCTCGTTCGACTGCCCCGCCGACTCGGCGGCCAACCGGGTCCGCACCATCGACACGGCGCTCCTCGCCGTGGGAGGCGCCGTGCACTCGGACCCCCTCCTGTGGGACACCACCGCACCCGTCGAGGCGGCCGCGCGTCAGCTCATCGGCACGCTGCACTCGGTGCCCCAGGTCTCGGTCCGCCTCGACACCCTTCCCGAGAGCCACACGGAGGCGATCCGGTTCTGGCTCGGCCGGTGGAGGCAGCTCCGCGGCACCCTGCTCGACGGGGACGTCGAGCCCGGCCGTCCGGACGACCTCTACACCCTGGTCCGCGCCGAGGACGACGAAACCCGGGTCGTCACCGTGCACGGCGAGAGGGTCGTTCCGATGGGCCGCCCGTCCGGCCGGACGACGTTCCTGGTGAACGGTTCGGAAGTCGACCGGCTCGTCCTGGAGTTCGCGGACGGGGCCGAAGTGGATGTCGAGGTCCGTGGTCCGGACGGCCGTATGATCGAACGGAATCAAATGGTCGTCCCCGCCGGCCTCAACAGCCTGACGGTGCCGCGGATGGGCTCCGCCACCATCAGGGGCGGAGAGTGGACCGGTGGGTGAAAGGGAGCGCATGAAGGTCGGCATCGTTGAGGTCGCGGCGCTCGCCGGTGTCAGTGAGGCAACGGTCAGCCGGGTCATCAACCGGCGCCAGGGCGTGGCGAAGAAGACGCGTGACGCCGTCGAGAGCGCCATGGCCGAGCTCGGGTACGAGCGCCCGGTGAGCGGACAGCTCGTCGCCGTCGTGACCGAGCACGTGACCAACCCCTTCTTCGCGGACGTGGCCGAGCGGATCGAGGCCACGCTCGCCCCCCACGGACTGAAGACCGTCCTCTGCCCGGCCTTCCCCGGCGGGGTCCAGGAGCCGGAGTACATCGCCTCGATCGTCGACAAGGGCATCGCCGCCGTCGTGTTCCTGTCGTCGTCGAACACGGTGGAGGGCGCGGAGCTGGAGCCCTACGAGATGCTCCGCGGCCGCCGCATCCCGTACGTGGGCGTCAACGGGGTGTTCGCCGACGGCGTGCCGGTCCCGGTGTACTCCACCGACGACGCCCTCGCCGCTGAGCTCGCCGTCGACCATCTCCACCGCCTGGGCCACCGCACCATCGGCATGGTGTCGGGCCCGGTCGGCAACCATCCGGCCGACCGGCGGGTGCGGGGCTTCCTGGACGCCATGGCCGGGCGGGGCATCGAGGACGCGGACCGGCTGGTGATCCGGCAGTCCTACACGATCGAGGGCGGCCAGGCGGCGGCCCAGTCCTTCCTCGACCTCGGGGTCACCGGCATCGTGGCGGCGAGCGACTACATGGCGCTGGGAGCCATCCGCGGCATCAGACGGCGGGGACGCTCGGTGCCGGGGGACGTCTCCGTCGTCGGATACGACGGCTCGTCGATCACCGAGTTCACCGACCCTCCGCTGACCACGGTCCGCCAGCCCGCCGAGCGCCTCGCCGCCGAGGTCGGCCGAAGCGTGCTGGCCCTGGTCGGCAGCCGGGACGTCCCCGTGGGCGAGCTGCTCTTCGACCCCGAGCTGATCATCCGCTCGTCCACGGGGCCCGCCCCGGGAGCGTGACGCGGCGGGGCACCCGGGCCCGGTCCGGGGCGCGGGGTCAGGGGCGGTAGACGAGTTCCAGCAGGATGGCCGCGATGAGGAGCCAGGCTCCGGTGCCGAGCAGCCACATGCTGTCGGCCGCCACACCGGAACCGCTGACGAGGACGGCGCCGACGGCGAGTGCCACCGAGAGCCGTCGTACCTGGTGATCCGCGGGTGTCCGCCCGCCGGATGGGCTCATGGGGCGACTGTAGGACGGGGCGGCGGGCTCCGGGCGGTCCCCGGCGGAGTCTTCACGCGGTCCTGACGCCGTGCGGCACCACGGTCCGTGTCAAGGGGCTGTCAGAAGCGGAGCGGGCGGCGCCAAGAACGCGCCAGGAGCGGCGGAAACGAGCCCGCCGGGGCGGACGCTGGGCCGG
This sequence comes from Streptomyces sp. sk2.1, assembly GCF_008120935.1. Classification (GTDB taxonomy): domain Bacteria; phylum Actinomycetota; class Actinomycetes; order Streptomycetales; family Streptomycetaceae; genus Streptomyces. Next base: position 145,046 of record NZ_RDBO01000033.1, on the reverse strand, counting down.
TCACGAACCGAAGGAGCTCCCCGCATGACCGCTCTGCCCGCCCCGGTCGSCGACCGGGGCACAGACCCCGACCGGGGCACCGACCCCGACCCCGCA
>NZ_RDBO01000033.1:0-144850 GCF_008120935.1 Streptomyces sp. sk2.1 | reverse complement strand
TCTCCGTGCGGTGGGGAACGTCTCCTCGCGTGTCCGCCCGGCGCCGGGCGGACACGCGAGGAGACGTTCCCCACCGCACGGAGAGGTGAGCACCATGGAGCGCATCCGGATCAGTGCCGGGCACGGCCGTCCCCGTGAGCGGCCCCCGCTCGACCTGCGCACTCCGTCAGGCCGTCCCCTGCCGTACTGACCGGGGACCGTGCGGGAACCGACCGGGAACCACGGAGGGCGCCATGGGAGCCGTGCGGCGCGTCGTATCCTTCGCCGGGCCGGGCCGACGGGACATCGGCCGTGCAGGGGGCAGGAACGTCTCGCCCGGTGAGCCGATCGACCGGATCGGCAGGGCAGGGACACGGGTCCCACCGGGATTCGCCACCACCGCCGAGGCGTACGGGGAACTGCTCGACGCCCACCGTCCGTGCCCCCTCGTGGCCGCGCGGACCGGTCGGCTCCACGGCGGAGCCCGCCTCGACGAGGCCGGGGCCGCCGTCCGCCCGCCCTTCCCCCGCGCGTCCGCCGCCCGTCCCACTGCTCGACGACGTGCTCGCCGTGTACGGCCGGTCGGCCCGGGAGACCGGTCGGGAGGCACCGGGGCGGCGGTGTCCAGCAGCGCGATCGCGGAGGACCTGCCCGCGGCGGGTTTCGCCGGGCAGCAGGAGACGTACCTGGACGTCCGCGGCCCGGACACCCTCCTCGAAGCCCGTGACCGCCGCGTCGGCGTACGGATCGGCATCGAACGGCCGAGGGCCGTGTACGCGGGCGCCGGACCGACCCGCACCGTCGGGAACCCCGACGACGGGCGGAACCGGTCATGAGGGCGGCAGCCGTCGTCGCCGACCACGGGGACCGGACCTCGCACGCCGTCGTCGTCAGCCGTGAACTCGGCGTCCCCGCCGTCGTCCGCGGCACTCGACCGTTCACCACCCGCGCACACGGCCGGTGGGCCCGCGCGGCCGGAGCGGCACAGCGGCGACCCGGCGTTCACCGCGAGCCCGGTCGGCGCGGGTGCCGACTCCGTCCCCGTGACACCGGAGGGCTCCGCCGCGGTCGAGCACCGTGCCGTCGCGGCGGAGGCGGCCCTCGACGCGAGCACCGGAGAAGGAAGAGGGATGACCATGCCCCGCAGGACACGACGCCGCCCCGCCCACGAACCGAGGCCACTTCGGTTCGAACGCCAGGACGCCGCGGGCGAGGTGCCGCCCGTGCCGTACGGATTTTTGCCGCATGGCCCGGAGACGACCGGGCGGCCTGGGCGTCCGGTGCACACGGTCCGGGTTTCCGCCGCCTTTCTCTGAATGCCCCGGACGGCGGGAGCCGGGCCGCCGCCATGGTGCCACCGGCCCCGCGTCCCGCGCGTCGTCCTGCCGACGCGGCCTCGCCCCATGACGGCCGAGGCGCGCAGCGGGCGTGTCATGGGCCGGTCGGTCCCCTGCGAATCAGGACCGTTCGGCCCTCCCCGACAGCCCCCTTGGGCACTGCGCCGCAAAGGGGACGGGCGGAAGGGTGGAGAAGCGGAGCCGGACCGGGCTCCGTGGTCCGGCCCGCCCGAGGGGCGGCGCCCCGGACCCGTGAGCAGGAGGAGCAGAACGATGACCGGAGCGAAGGTGGAACGCAGGCACAACTTCTTCCCCGACTTCAACGACTGGTTCAGCAGGGAGTTCCCCGGGCTGCCCGGCCGGTTCCCCGTCATGGCCGCCCACTCCATTCCCATGGAGGTCACCAGCGGCGACGGCACGTACGTCCTGCGGGCCGAACTCCCCGGGATGGACCCGGACGAGGACATCACCATCACGGTCGACGGCAACCTGGTCACGGTGAGCGCCGAGCACGGTGAGAGCACCCAGGACAAGGAGCATTCGGAGTTCCGCTACGGATCGTTCCGCAGGACCGTGCGCCTCCCGGACCCCGTTCCCGCCGAGGGCGTCGAGGCGTCCTACACGGACGGCATCCTCACCGTCCGCGTCCCGATGCCCGACCAGGAGACCCGGGCGGCACGGACCGTTCCGGTGAAGCGGGGCGATGCCGGGGACCGCTCATGAGCAGGAAGTCCGTCCCGGCCACCCGCGGCGGCGGCCACGGCGTCACCGCCGACACCGCCGACGGGACCGGCCGGACACCGAGGGACGACGGGGGCGGCACCGCCGTCCGCTGAGCCGTGTTCCCGTCCGGTGTGACATCCGTCCGGAGGCGCACCATGACCGACCACGAGCAGTCGGGCCGCGGCCCCGGTGGGCGAGTGGCCGCGGCCGTCGTCCTGACCATCGCCCTGATCTGCGGCGCGGTCGCCGCCGGGTACCTGTGGAGCGCCGGGGGCCGGGCGGACCGCGTACGCGCCGAGCACCTCCACCGGGTGACGGCGACCACCACGGGGCCGGCCGAGGAGCCGCCCGCCCCGATCCAGCAGGGCACACAGCCGCGGTTCGTCGCCCCGGCGATCTGGGAGTACCCCGACGACGTCCACCGGTCCGGAACCGTCGAAGTGCCTCCCCGGACCCCCCGGGGCCACACCGTGCCCGTCTGGGTGGACGCCGCCGGAGCCCCCGCCCGGCCGCCGGGCAACGACGCGGAACGCGTGCTGGTCGCGTTCACCGGCGGCGCGGCCGCGGCCGGCACCGCGGGGGCGACCGGGGCCGGTGTCCTCGTCCTCGTACGACGGCGTACCGAGAACCGTGCCCTCGCGGCCCTCGAACGCGAGTGGGCGCAGGTGGAACCCGTATGGTCCGGCAGACTCCGGCGGGGCAGCGGATCCGGGGCCGACGATGACTGAGCGGGGCGACGGCCCAGTGGTGACCACCCGTGCCAAGAGCCGTACCGGCCCCGCGCGGCCGTCCGCCGGGGCATTGCCCTTCGATCCCGGCGAGCCCCTGCCCCGACTCCGCCGCGAACTCGCCACCGGTCCGGACGGGCTGTCCGCCCGTGAGGCGGCCCGCCGCCTCGCGGTCCACGGTCCGAACGAGGTGCGCCGCAAGGCACACACCTCCTTCTCGCGGGAACTGGTCGGGCAACTGGTGCATCCCCTCGCCCTGCTGCTCTGGGCCGCCGCCGTTCTGGCCTTCGTCGCGGATCTGGCAGTGCTCGGCTGGGCGGTCCTCGCGGTCATCGTCGTCAACGCGGGCTTCGCGCTGCTCCAGGAACGCCAGGCCGAACGCGCGGTGGAGACCCTCGCCCGCTATCTGCCCGAGCAGGCCCTCGCCGTGCGCGACGGACGGCCGCTCACCGTGGAGGCCCGCGACCTGGTACCGGGCGATGTCATCGTCCTGGAGGAGGGCGACAAGGTTCCGGCGGACGCACGGGTCACCGAGGGAGGCGTGGAGGTCGACCTCTCGATGCTCACGGGGGAGTCCGTACCGGCGGAGCGGGTGGCGGCGGCCGGGCTGCTCGGCGCGCCGTTGCTGGAGGAGCCGAACCTCGTCCTCAGCGGGACGAGCTGTGTCGAGGGGCAGGCCCGAGCCGTCGTGTTCGCCACCGGGGACCGCACCGAACTCGGGCGGATCGCCGCACTCAGCCAGCGGACCCGCCGGGAGGAAAGCCCCCTGGAGCACCAGGTCAAGAAGGTGGCGTGGCTCATCGCCGGCGTCGCCACGGGCATGGGCGCCGTCTTCCTCGTCGTCGGGGTGGCGGTCGGCCTTCCGGTGACCGACTCCCTGATGTTCGCCATCGGGCTCCTCGTCGCCAACGTCCCCGAGGGGCTGCTGCCGACCATCACCCTGGCCCTCGCCGTCGGGGTCCGGGTCCTGGCCCGGCAGGGTGCCCTGGTCAAACGGCTCAGCGCCGTGGAGACACTCGGTTCGACGAGCGTGATCTGCACGGACAAGACCGGCACGCTCACCCGTAACCGCATGCGTCTGCGCACGCTCTGGACGGTCGGTCACGGAACGGACGAGGGCCCGTGGACGAGGGCACTGCTACGGGCGGGCGCCCTGTGCACCACGGTCACCCGCGACGCGGACGGCGAACTGCACGGCGATCCCACCGAGGCCGCCCTCGTCACGGGGGCCGCGGAGCGCGGGGTCCCGGTGGATCCCGAACGCCGCGACGCGGAACGGCGCGCGCTGTTCCGCTTCGATCCGCGGCTGCGGCTGATGTCGGTCGTCCAGGAGGGCGAGGAGCCGGGCCGGGAACGGGTCGTGGTCAAGGGGGCGCCCGAAGTGGTCCTGTCCCGTGTCCTGCCCGGCCCCGACAGGGCGGCGGCCCGTTCGGCGGCGCAACGACTGGCCGAGGGCGGCATGCGGGTCCTGGCCGTCGCCGCGCGCGACCTGCCACGCGGGGAGGAACCGCCCGCCCACCGGCAGGACGCCGAGTCGGAACTGACCCTGCTGGGCCTCGTCGGGCTGTACGACCCGCCCCGCTCCGAGGTGGCGGCGGCCGTCGGCCGCTGCCACGAGGCCGGGGTGCGCGTGCACGTCGTGACGGGGGACGGCGGTGCCACAGCCGCGGCGATCGCCCGCGAGGTCGGCATCGGGGTTCCCCGGCTGGAGGTCGTCGCCGCCTCCGAGTCGCTGGGCGACGACGAACTGGACCGGCTCCTCGCGGAGGGCGACGCCGAGGTCGTCTTCGCCCGCTCCTCGCCCGAGACGAAACTCAAGGTCGCCGACACCCTGCGGGCCCACGGCCGGATCGTCGCCATGACCGGCGACGGGGTCAACGACGCGCCGGCGCTCCACCGCGCCCACATCGGCGTGGCCATGGGCCGGTCGGGTACCGACGTGGCCCGTGAGGCAGCGGCCATGGTGCTGACGGACGACGACTTCGCCACCATCGTCACCGCGATCGAGTCCGGGCGTCGCGTCTACGACAACGTCCGCAAGTTCATCGTCTACATCTTCGCCCACGCCACCCCGGAGATCGTGCCCTTCCTCGTCTTCGCCCTGTCGGCGGGCGCGGTCCCGCTCCCGCTGACGGTGCTGCAGATCCTCGCCATCGACCTGGGCACGGAGACCCTTCCCGCCCTCGCCCTGGGCCGGGAGCGCTCCGAGCCCGGCATCATGCGGCGGCCGCCGCGCTCCGAGCGCGAGTCCGTGATCTCCCACGACATGCTCGTCCGCAGCTGGGGCTGTCTGGGGGCGGTGTCGGCCGTCCTCGTCACGGCCGGCTACTTCTGCGTGCTCTGGCGCGCGGGCTGGCAGCCGGGCGCCCCCACGGGACCCGGCAGCCCTCTGCACGACGCCTACGTGACGGCCACCACGGCCACTTTCGCGGGGATCGTCACCTGCCAGGTCGGCACCGCCTTCGCGGCCCGTACGGACCACGCGGCGCTGCGAGAGATCGGCGTGCTGTCCAATCCGCTGCTGCTGGCGGGCATCGCCTTCGAGCTCGTGTTCACGGCGGCCCTCGTCTACGCACCGCCGCTGCAGCGGATCTTCGGCACGGCAGCCCTTCCCTGGGACGTCGTTCTGCTCATCGCGACATTTCCGGTCCTGGTCTGGGGCACGGACGAGCTGCGGCGCGCCCGGCGCCGCCGACGGGCGTCGCCCGTCACCGGGTCCGTGCGGGCGGTGGAGCGGGACACCCGGTGGTGATCGTCACTTCCCGGTGGGGGCGTCGTCCTCGTGACGGAGCCGGTCGACGACTCCCACGACACCGTCGACGCTGTTGCAGAGTCTGAGGAGGACGGGCACCAGCCCGGGACGACGTACCGTGCCGCTGAGGGTGACCCGGCCGTCCTGGACGTCCACCGAGAGGTCCGACGGGTTCAGCCCGAGGGTGCGGGTCACCACGTCCTCGACGATCTCCTCCTGGATCGCCCGGTCCCTGCGGAGGAACAACTGGATGAGGTCGCTGCGGCTCAGCACGCCCACGAGCCGCCCGTCCTCGTCGACCACGGGCAGGCGCTTCACCCGGGACCGGTCCATCACACGGGCGGCCCGCACCACGCTCCATTCGGGCCGGGCGACCACGGCGGGGCTCGACATGAGCGCTCCCGCCGTGTGGAGCCCGGACCCGACGGCGCGGGGACGTACGAGATCGGCTTCGGAGACGACGCCGAGCGGCCGGTTCGTCTCGTCCACCACGCAGACGGCGGTGATGTCGAACTCGTCCAGGAGCCGGGCGATCTCCTTGAAGGGCGTGCCCGGCACGACACTGACGGCCGTGGGCGTCATCAACTCGGCGACACTTCGGTGCCTCATCCCCGGTCCCCTTTCCCATGGCTCGGTCCTCCGGCTTCTCTCATGATCGCCCGTGTCCGGCGGCCGGGGGAGGGCCGACCGGCCCTCGGGGACGCCCGTGACCGTCCTGCGGTGCCGTCCGGGTCCTTCCGGCGATCCGGTGCCGGACGGTGGTCGTCAGGGCGGTCAGCCGGGCCGACACCGCGGGCGAGGGGGCCACCGGGGCCGTGACGCGCCGTGCTTCCTCGGGCAGGGCCGAGAGGTCGGCCTCGAAGCGGGTACGGGCGGCCGTCGGCGTGTCGGGGGGCTCCGTCCGGAGTCCGCCGCGCATCACGGTCCGCAGCAGCGGCTCCGTGCCCTCGGGCGGCGTCTCGTCGGCCAGGCCGATCACGTCCCGGAGCCCCGGGCCGCGGAAGACCTGCTTCGGACCCGGCGCGGTGACCTTGGCGGACGAGAGCTTCATGACGGGCCGGCCGTCGTACTCGACGAGCTTGTACGCCGCGTCCAGGCAGGGGGCGTCGGCGGCCGTGCCGACCTTCGTGCCGACGGCGTAGGAGTCGATCGGCGCGCCCTCCCGCACGAGCCGGTCGACGCCGTACTCGTCCAGGCCGCCGCTCGCGATGATGCGGACGTCGGTCAGCCCGGCCGCGTCGAGCGCGGTACGGGCCCGGCGGGCCGGCGCGCCCAGATCGCCGCTGTCGAGCCGGATCGCGCACCCGGTCCCGAGCCCGAGGTCCGTGAGCACGTGCGCGGCCGTGGCCACTCCGCGATCCGTGTCGTACGTGTCGACCAGGAGGGTCACCGGACCCGGATGGGTGCGGGAGAAAGCGCGGAACGCCTCTTCCTCCGAGGGGAAGCTCTCGATGTACGAGTGGGCCATCGTGCCGACGGCGGGAATGCCGTACCGGCATGCGGCGGCGACATTGCTGGTGCCCGCGAATCCGACCAGGGCGCACAGCCTTGCCGCCTGCATGCCCGCCTCGGGCCCGTGGGTCCGGCGCAGCGAGAAGTCCACCAGGGGCCGCCCGGCGGCGGCCAGCACGCACCGGGCCGCCTTGGAGGCGACCGCCGTCCGGTGGCACAGCAGGGACAGCAGGTACGTCTCCACCAGCTGGGCCTGCGGCAGCGGAGCGGTGACCTCCAGCAGCGGTTCGCCGGGGAGGACGAGCCGGCCCTCCGGCACGGCCCGGACCCGGCCGTCGAAGGAGAGGCCGCGCAACGGTTCGAGGTCCGCCGTGGGGCGCCGCAGCGCTCTCGCGAACTCCTCCGTGTCCGAACGGCCCACCCGGAAGCGGGAGAGACAGTCGAGTGCCGGTTCCAGTCCCGCGGCGACCAGGAACCCCCGCCCCGGGGGCAGGGCGCGCACGAAAAGGCTGAACGTGGCCGGTGCCCGCATGTCCTCCCGCAGGTACGAGAGCGCCATGGTGACCTCGTACAGGTCGGTGGATGTCACTTCGGGCACGCCCCGGTGGCGAGGGGCCGCCCGGCGCTCCGCACGGGGACGGCGCGCCCCGGCTACGCGTCGGCGTCCGCGGTGAGCTCGCATCGTACGTCCACCACCCCTTCGACAGCCCGTGCCAGCCGGGCCGCGACCGGGACGAGCGTGCTGTCGCGCACGTTGCCGGTCAGGGTGACGACACCGGCCTCGGCGCGGACGTCGACCCGGTCGTGCGACAGAGGGAACACCTGCGCGATGACGTCGCGACGGACCTCGGCGGCGAGTTCCTCGTTTGGACGGAGGAAGACCTTGAGCAGGTCGGCACGGCTCACGATGCCCTGGAGGATGCCGTGGGTGTCGACGACCGGCAGCCGTTTGACGCGTCGGACGGCCATCAGCCGGGCGGCCTGCGGCAGCGGGGCGCCGGGACCGACGGTGACCGCGGGCGAGGTCATCAGGTCCTCGGCCCGGTCGGAACCGGCCTTCGCGGTGGCGTCGGGCCTCCGCAGCTGCTCGATGAGGCCGAGGCGGTGGTCGTGGAACTCCTCCTTGAGGATCAGGTCGGCCTCGGACACGACTCCGACGACCCGGCCCTCCCCCTCGACCACGGGGAGCGCGGTCACCTTCCACCGTTCCATGGTGGCGGCGATCTCCTTGAATTCCGCGCCGGGCCGGACGGCGACGACCTTCTTGGTCATCACGTCGGCGACGGTGAACGGCCGGGGGACCATGGCTGTCTCCTTCGACGGGCACGAGCCGGGCTCCGGGCCGACGCCCGGCCGGCCCTTCTCCCACAGCCTCTCGTGGAAGGCGCGGAGCCCGGGAGGGCCGCGCAGGTCACACCGGGGGACCGAAGGGCCCGGGTCAGCGGACCAGAACGGCCTCACCCGAGCGGGGCACGACGGCCGTCCGGCCCAGTTCGTGATCGATGCGGTCGCGCAGGGCCCCGGACGCGGCCGGTTCGCCGTGCACGAGGTACGTGGTGCGAGGGGCGGGGGCGCCCCGGAGCCAGTCGATGATCTGTCCCGCGTCGGCGTGGGCGGAGAAGTGCGGTACGTCGGTGACCTCGGCCCGTACGGGCACGTACTCGCCGAACATCTTCAGTACGCGAGCACCGTCGACCAGATCCCGCGCCCGGGTGCCCGCCGCGGCGAATCCCACCACGACCACGGCATTGCGCGGGTCCGGGAGCAGCCTGCGCAGGTGGTGCAGGACCCGGCCGCCGGTGGCCATGCCGGCCGAGGAGACGATGACGGCGGGGCCGGGCGCGCTGTTGATGTCGATGGACTCCTGAACCGTCCGGGCGGCGAGGAAGGGCGCCGGACTCAACGCGGCCTATCCCCGGGCCAGGATCTCGGGCCGCAGTTCCGGGGACCGCTCGCGCACGGCATCGCGGTACACGTCGAGCGCGGCCAGGGCCATGGGGCTGTCCACGTACACGGGCACCGACCGGGGCAGCACGCCGCTCTCGCGCAGCCCGGTCAGTTCGTGCAGGACGACCTCGGTGCGGTCGATCGCGAAGGCGGGGATCACGACGGTCCCGCCGCGGGCGAGGGCACGCGCGATCACGGAGGCGAAGGCCGAGCGCCCCGATTCCGGGTCGTGCCGACGATCCCCGTACGTCGACTCCAGGAGCAGCACGTCGGCTCCCGAGAACGGCTCCGGGGGCAGCAGCAGCGGGTGTCCGGGGCGCCCGAGGTCGCCGGAGACGGCCAGCGTGTGCCCGTCCTCCAGGGTGAGGCCGGCCCAGGCCGAGCCGAGGATGTGCCCGCCGCGGTGCAGCGTCAGCCGGATGCCCGCCATGATCCCGACTTCCTCGCCCAGCGGGACCGGATCGAAGAACGACAAGGTCCTGTCGACGTCGGTCTCGTCGTACAGCGGCTTCGCGGGGCGGTGTTTCGACCAGCCGTGTTCGTCGGCGTGCCGGGCGGCCTCCAGCTGGAGCCTGGCGCTGTCGCGCAGCACGATCCCGGCGAGCCGGGCGGTGTGGGCGCCGGCGAGGATCGGCCCGCGGAAGCCCTGCCGGACCAGGCGTGGAAGACAACCGCAGTGGTCCAGGTGGGCGTGGGTGACGACCACGGCGCGGACATCGGCGGCGGCACGGCCCAGGGGCTCCCAGTTGCGTCGGCGCAGGTTCGCGAAACCCTGGAAGAGACCGCAGTCGAGAAGGAGCCGTGCATGGTCGCTCTCGACCAGGAACTTGCTGCCGGTGACCGTTCCCACCCCGCCCAGGAAGCTGAGCAGGACGGGGCGCGGCCCGGCGGGCACCGGCCTCGGGACTGCCTCGGACATGGCCGGCCCTCCTTCGCCACCCGGGCCGGTCGCGCCGGCCCGCATCCACCCTCACACCCCCCGGGAGGGTGGGGCGTGGGCCCGAGGGGGTCCTCCTGGGGGCCGACCGGCCCATGCACACCGTCCGGGCGCGGCGGCAGCCTGACGGTGGACTCGGTGGGAACGAACCCCACGGACACCGAGGAAGGGCGGCTGTCATGAAGGCTCTGGTGTTCCAGGGGGCGGGCGGCATCGCCTGGCAGGACGTGCCGGACCCCGGCATCGAGGCCGCGTCCGACGCGATCGTCCGTGTCGACGCGGTCGGCATCTGCGGCACCGACCTGCACATCGTCAAGGGGGACGTGCCGACGGTCGAGACCGGTCGCGTCCTCGGCCACGAGGCGGTGGGCACGGTGGTCGAGGCGGGCGGCGACGTCCGCACGGTACGGCCGGGCGACCGTGTCCTGATCTCCTGCGTCTCCCCCTGCGGGCGTTGCCCGTTCTGCCGCGGGCGCCGCTACGGGCAGTGCCGGGGCGGGGGAGGCTGGGTCCTCGGACACACCGTCGACGGGACACAGGCGGAGTACGTCCGGGTGCCCTTCGCGGACCTGTCCGTCCACCCCCTTCCCGACGCGGTCGACAGCTTCGACGCCGTGCTCCTGGCCGACATCTTCCCCACCGCCTACGAGGTCGGTGTCCTCAACGGCGGCGTGCGGCCGGGGGACACGGTCGTCGTGGTCGGCGCGGGGCCCGTCGGCCTCGCCGCGATCGTCACGGCGCGCCTCTACAGTCCGGGACGGATCGTGGCCGTCGACCTGTCGGAGTCCCGCCTCGCCGCCGCCCGCGGCCTGGGTGCCGACGCCACCGCGACGGCGGGGGAAGGACCGGAGCAGCTCGTGGCCGACCTGACCGACGGCCTGGGCGCCGATGTCGTGATGGAGGCCGTGGGTGTCCCGGAGGCCTTCGAGATGTGCACGCGGATGGTCCGGCCGGGCGGCCGGGTCGCCAACATCGGTGTCCACGGCGGACCCGCGGCCCTCCACCTCGAAGACCTGTGGATCAAGGACGTCACCATCACCACCGGACTCGTCGACACGACATCGACGCCCATGCTGCTGCGCATGATGGCGGCCGGCCGGCTTCCGGCCGGGGAACTGATCACCCACCGGTTCGAATTCGGACAGATGGAGGAGGCGTACGACGTCTTCGGCCGCGCCGCGGGGACCGGGGCGATCAAGGTCGTGCTCGGCGGTCCGCAGCACACGGCCGTCGAGGCCGCGCACTTCGCGGGCGCCGGATGAACGGCCGCGCCGGCTCCCCGCCGCCGCGGGGCGTCGTCCTCGACACCGACGGCGTGCTGCTCGCCTCCGCCGCCGTCCACGCGGCGGCGTGGAAGGCCGCGTTCGACGCCTGCCTCGCGGAGTGGACCCCCGGGGAGCGGAGCGGGAAGCCGTTCGACGCCGACGTCGAGTACCGCCGGTTCGTCGACGGCAAGTCCCGGTACGACGGGGCCGAGGCGTTCCTGACGGCCCGGGGCATCGGCCTTCCCCCCGGTGAACCCGACGACCCTCCCGGCTGCGACACGGTCCGGGCCGTGGCAGCCCTCAAGGAACAGGAGTTCCAGGACGCCCTGCGCAGGAAACCGGTCGTCCCCTTCGAGGACGCCGGGCGGGCACTCACCGCCCTGCGTTCCCTCGGCGTGCCGTGCGCGGCGGTGTCGGCGTCCCGGCACGCCCGGGCACTGCTCACCACCGCCGGACTCGACCGGCTCCTCACCGTCGTCGTCGACGGCGAGGACATCGCTCGGCTCGGCCTCGCCGGAAAACCGGACCCCGCGCTCTTCCTGCACGCCGCCGGTCTCCTCGGCACCCGCCCCGAGCACTGCGCGGCCGTCGAGGACGCGCTCGCCGGAGTCTCGGCGGCCCGCGCCGGACGCTTCGGGCTCGTCGCCGGCCTCGATCGCGCCCCCGACCGGCACCATGCCGCGGCGCTGCGGGAACAGGGCGCCGACATCGTCGTCGCCGACCTCGTGGAACTGCTGGAGGCGGTGTGGGGGGTGCGTCCATGACCACGGCACGGATCTGGCGGTACGACGAATACGACCCGGCGCGGGAGCGGCTGGTGGAAGCGCTCTGCACACTCGGCAACGGCAGGTTCGCCACCCGCGGCTCCGCGCCGGAGTGCACCGCCGACGCGTTCCACTACCCGGGCACCTACCTCGCCGGCTGCTACGACCGGCGCACCTCGCTCGTCGCCGGCGAGCAGGTCGAGAACGAGGACCTCGTCAACCTGCCGAACTGGACGCTGCTGCGCTATCGCTGCCTTCCGGACGACAGCCCTCCGGGAGACTGGCTCACCCCGGACTCCGCGCAACTGCGCCATTACGGCGTACAACTCGACCCGGGCCGGGGCGTCCTCACCCGGCGCCTCTTCTTCCAGGACGCCCGGGGGCGCGGTCTGCGGGTCGGTCACCTGCGGATCGTGCACATGGGAGACCCCGGGCTCGCGGCCCAGCTCACCACTTTCCACGCGTACGGCTGGACCGGTGCCGTCGAGGTCGAGGCAGCCCTGGACGGCGCCGTCACCAATTCCGGCGTCGAGCGCTACTGCCACCTGGAGAGCCGTCACCTCCTGGGCCACCGCAGCGGTTTCGAGCCCGACGGGTCCGCCTTCCTGTCCTGCCGCACGAGCGACCCGGGCCACCTGATCGCCCTGGCCGTACGCACGGAAACCCGCCCCGAGTGCCCGGTCCGGGCGATCACCACACCGACCGGAACCGTCCAGACGTACCGTCTGCCCCTGGGCAGGGGCCGTTCGGCGAGTGTGGAGAAGACCGTGGCCCTGCGCACGTCGCTGGACCGTCCCCCGGGCGACCCCCTCACCGAGGCCGTCGGGGCCGTCACCCGCGCGCCGGCGTTTCCTGCGCTGCTCGCCACGCACCGGGCCGCCTGGCAACGGCTCTGGGAGGAGGGCGAACTGTACGTACCGGGAGAAGCGGGCCACATCCTGCGGCTGCACCTGTTCCATCTGCTGCAGACGCTCTCCCCGCACACGGCGGAACTCGATGTGGGCGTTCCCGCCCGCGGCCTGCACGGGGAGGCGTACCGGGGCCACGTCTTCTGGGACGAACTCTTCGTCCTGCCCTACCTCGACCTCCACTTTCCCGAGGTGGCCAGGGCTCTGCTCATGTACCGCCATCGCAGACTGCCGGCCGCCCGCGAGGCGGCCCGTCACGCCGGCCAGAAGGGCGCCATGTACCCCTGGCAGAGCGGAGGTTCAGGGCGTGAGGAGACGCCGGAGGTCCACCTCAACCCGAGGTCCGGACGCTGGCTGCCCGACCGCTCCCGGCTCCAGCGGCACGTCGGATCGGCCGTCGCGTACAACGTCTGGAAGTACGTGCGGGCCACCGGGGACCACGGCTTCCTGCATGCCGAGGGCGCCGAGATCCTGCTGGAGATCGCCCGGTACTGGGCCGGTTCCGCCACCCTCGACCCGGCCTCGGGCCGCTACCGCATCCGCGGGGTGGTGGGACCCGACGAGTACCACGACGCCTATCCGGGTGCGACGGCTCCGGGCATCGACGACAACGCCTACACGAACGTGACCGCCGCCTGGGTGCTCGCCCGCGGCCTCGATCTGCTGGACGAACTGCCCGCCGCACGACGGGCGGAGCTGCGCGAGCGACTCCTGCTCGACGACGGTGAACTCGACCGCTGGGACGATGTGTCCCGCCGCCTCCACGTGCCGTTCCACCAGGGCGTCGTGAGCCAGTTCGAGGGCTATGGCGAGTTGGCGGAGCTCGACTGGGAGGCGTACCGGGCCCGTTACGGGGACATCCGCCGACTCGACCGCATCCTGGAGGCCGAGGGCGACACCGTCAACCGCTACCAGGCGTCGAAGCAGGCCGACACCCTCATGCTCGGCCACCTCTTCCGGCCCGAGGAGCTGTCCGGGCTGTTCACCCGGCTCGGGTACCGGCTGGACGACGAGATCTGGCGGGCCACCGTCTCCCACCACCTGCGGCGCACCAGCCACGGTTCGACCCTCAGCAGCCTCGTCCACGGCTGGGTGCTGACCCGTCAGAAGGGCCCCGACGCCTGGCGGTACTGCGAGGAAGCGCTGGTCGCCGACGTGGCGGATGTCCAGGGCGGCACCACGGGGGAGGGCATCCACCTCGGGGCCATGGCCGGCACGGTCGATCTGGTCGAGCGCGGGATCACCGGTCTGGAGGCGGGACCGGACGGGTTGCGGGTGGCACCGGTGGCGTTGCGCGAGCTCCCCAGGTTCGCCTTCACCCTCTGCTGCGGCGGTCACCGCGGTGTACGTCTGCGGATGCTGCCCGGCCGCCTGGGAGTACGGGTTCCCGCCTCGTCGAGGGGGCCGCTCGCCGTCGTGCTGCCGGGAGGACGGCGGGCCACCGTCGCATCGGGGGAGGAACGATGGTTCCGGCTGTGACCGTTCGCCCCCGCGGCCGGCGGCTCAGCCGAAGGCGAGCACCTCCGACACGGGCCTGCGGGGGGCCCGGGCCGTAGCCCGGGCGGATCACCATGTGGACGCAGCCGACCCCCGAGCCCGGATCGCGGGTGCCGAAACGGAGTTCCGGCCATTCGAGGGGCTGGGACATGAGGGAGGTGGCCAACCCGTCGAGGGTGGCCTGGAGCAGGACCCTGTGCAGGGCCTGCCCGGCCCCAGCCATGCCTCAGGGGTGTCCTCACCCGTCCCGAGCAGCACGATCTGCGGGTTCCTCTCGAGGCGTGCCGAAGCACGGCCGGGCACCCGGCGCGAGACGCCGAAGTCCCTGACCAGCACGGTCACGTCGTGTTGTCGTGGACCGAGGGCGTACGCGGGAATGCCTTCGGTGTCGGGGCCCTCCCCGGCCGCGCCCGTTCGCGTCCAGGCCGCGATCTCCGCGCGTGCGGCCTCGTCCGCCGCCTCGAACAGCTCGGAGTCGTGCACGAGTTCCATGACGGTACCGGTGTGCCACGCTCCCGGAACGACCAGGCGGCAGCCTTCCGGGATCGCCGCGGCGCGGAGCCCGTCGAGCACCTCGGCGGGGACCGGCTCCCCGGTGAAGGGGAACCGGCTGGTGTGCCGACGGGTCAGGGCGGAGTGGAACGGTCCCAGTTCGCTGTCGGCGTCGCCGGGGCCGTCGAACCGTACGTCGGCGAAATGCCAGGGGTCGTCGGGGGAGGGCAGCAGGGAGGGCAGCAGCCGGACCGCGGGATGCCTGCCCCGGTGCACGGCAGCGACCCGCAGACCGAACAGGGCCGCGCCGCAGCCGAGGCGGAGGGCGCGGTGGCCGGGATCCTGGCGCGGCATGCCGCGTCCGGGGTCGCCGTACAGCTCGACGGTGCCGGTGCCCGTCCGGTGGACGAACCTCCAGGGCCGGGCGTTGTGCATCGACGGCGCCGTGACGGCGTCCTCGATCGACGAGGCCACGAGCGGACGGGGCAGAGGGGTACCGGGCACGATTCGTCCTGTCCGTGCGCGGGCGGTCACCCGGAGAAGTCGTGGGCCGCGCGCGCGGACGGGGCGAGGCGTGTGTCGTCCTCGCGGGCGGACAGCCGGTCCACGACGGCGACGACCCCCTCCACGCGTTCGGCGAGCCGCAGGAGCAGTACGGCCCGGCTCCTTCGCCGGACCCGCCCGACGAGGGTCACCACCCCGTCCAGTACGTGCACGTCCACCGCGTCCTCGGGCGGATCGGCGGCATCCGCGAGGACCTCCTCCCGTATGCGCCGCCGGATCTCCGCGTCCGGGCGGAGGAAGACACAGAGCAGATCGCGGCGGGTCACGATGCCCACCAGCCGTTCCTCCTCGTCGACCACGGGCAGGCGCTCCACCCCGCGGCGCACCATCAGCCGGGCGGCGTCCGCCACGGCCTCCTCGGCATGCACCGTGACGGCCGGCGAGGTCATCAGCTTTTGGGCGGTGAGCGCCCGCCGGGCCAGGAGATCGCTCTCGGAGACCACCCCGACGACATGATCGTCCTCGTCCACGACGGGCAGCCCGCTGATGCCGTGCTCGGCGAGCAGCTTCGCCGTCTCCCGGAACGACGTCCCCGGCAGGACGGAGACCACGTTGTCGGTCATCAGGTCGCCGACCTTCACATGCTTCATCGCGGGCCTCCTGTTCGCGCCGTCGCGGTGGACCGCCCCGTGTCCCCACCGTCCACCGTCCGCCGGGAGTCCGCGAGGGGCCGAACGGTCCCTCCACCGGGCCCGACCGGTACTCGGCCCGTTCCCCGCCGCCCCCATGGGACCTTTGGCCCCACCTGTGCCCCCAGCAGCCCTCCGGACCCCGGGGGCCGGGTGCGAGGGTGGGAACAAGCCCCGGTGGGCCGACGAGGGACCATGGCCGGGCCCGGGCGGCCGAGGCACCGGAAGGCGCTCCGCCGGTGCGGACGGAACATCGTCCCGAGCGGCACGACCGTCGTCGGCCGACGGGCCCCGGACACCTCGGACCGGCATCCGCCCGGCTGCGGCACGCCACCGCTTGGTGGAGCCCGTTGCCGGGAGCGGACCCCGGAGAAGGGAGCACATCATGACCTCCGGCACACAGCACCGGGACATCGTCGTCGGCATCGACCCCGTCCGCGACGGACACCTGCCCCTGGCCTGGGCGGCCGACGAGGCCCACCGGCGCCGACTGGCGCTCCGGCTCGTCGTCGCCGTACCGCCGCCGCACGACACGCGGCGCGACGGCGAAACCCCCGCCCACCGGGCGCGGACACAGGCGGGGAAGGAGACGTTGCGAGCCGCGGCCGACTGGGCACGGGCCCGGCAACCGGGTGTGGACGTCGGCTCCACGCTCCTCGACGGTTCCCCGGCCGCGGTGATGGCCGGACTGGCACAGGAGGCCGCCATGGTCGTCCTCGGATCCCGCCACCTCAGCCGCACCGAGGAGTTCCTGAGCGCCGGTTCCCTGGTCGTCCCCGTCACCGCACAGGCACGGTGCCCCGTCGTCGTCGTGGGCGACGCGGAACACGGCACACAGGATCCGCCCTACCTCGTCGTCGGTGTCGACGGCAGCGAGTCCTCCCGGGCGGCCCTGGCCCTGGCCTTCGAGGAGGCGGACCTCAGACACTGCGCGTTGCGTGCCGTCGCGGTCTGGCAGCCGCCCGTGTTCTCCCTGCACGGGAACGACACGCTGTTCCACGCCGAGCGCCGCCTGCTCGCGGAGACCACCGCCGGATGGGCGGGGAAGTACCCAGACGTCCGGCTCACCCACGAAGTGCTCGTCGGCTCGCCCGTCGAGACGCTCGCGGAAGCCGCCGAGCACGCCCTGGCCGTCGTCGTCGGGCGTCGGGGCCGGGGCGGCTACACCGGGATGCGGGTCGGTTCCGTCGTCCACGGGCTGCTGCACCGCGCCCGATGCCCCGTGATCACCGTTCCCGCCCCCGCCGGGTGAGAGCGCGATGCCGGAGCCGACAGCCGCTCGGGCACTTCCGTCCGACGCCTCGGCAGCAGGTCCCACCGAGGCGGAAGCCGCCCGGCGGCTCGCCGACACCGGGCCCGACGAGGTGGCCGCCGGAAAACCGGTGCGGCTCCACAGCCGGGTGCTCGCCCAA
The DNA here is from genome assembly GCF_008120935.1 of Streptomyces sp. sk2.1. Classification (GTDB taxonomy): domain Bacteria; phylum Actinomycetota; class Actinomycetes; order Streptomycetales; family Streptomycetaceae; genus Streptomyces. The sequence continues at coordinate 127,464 of NZ_RDBO01000033.1, read as the reverse complement.
CTGCGCGACCCGCTGATCATGGTGCTGATCGGGGCCGTCGTGCTGACCCTGGCGATCGGCGACCACCCCGACGCGATCGTCATCGCCCTGGTCGTCGTCGTGAACACGACCGTCGGCGTCGCGCAGGAGATCCGCGCGGACAACGCCGTCGCCGCCCTCTCGGCCCTGGGCGCGCCGCACGCGCGCGTGCGGCGCGGCCGTCCGGGACCTCCCGGCCTCCGGGATCGTTCCCGGCGACGTACTCGTCCTCGGCGAGGGAGACATCGTCGCGGCCGACGCCGAACTCGCCGAGGCATCGGCCCTCCTGCTGGACGAGTCCATGCTCACCGGCGAATCGGCCTCCGTGGACAAGGCCGCCGGAGCCGCACTGGGCGCGGCCCTCGCCGCCCGGACGCCGGGCCTCCCCCGGCAGAGCGTCCTGCTCGCCGCGCAGCTCGGCGTCGTCCTGGGACTGCGCGCCAGACCGCTGACCGGGAAGAACCCGTTCCTCCTGCTCGCGGTCCTCGCCTCCGCCCTCTTGGCCGTCGCAGCCCTGTACGTCCCGTTCCTGAGTGCGGTCCTGGAGACCGAACCACTCGGCCGGGCGGCCATCGGCATCGCCGCCGCCTGCGCACCGGTCGGATTCCTCGCGGCGCGACTCGTCCGGACCGCGTTCCGGCGGACGGGCCCGGGAGGAACGGCCGGAGCATCCGGACTACCGTGAAATCGGGTGCGGCAGATGCCGTGCCTGCCGGATGCGACCGGAGGTTCCGATGGTTCGTGAAGGAGCCGGATCTGCGGACACACGGCTGCCACGACTCCGGCTCGACGAGCTGCTCGACGAACTCCAGGTCCGCATCGACGAGGCGCGGGGTACCAGGGACCGTCTCAACGGGCTGCTCGCGGCCGTCATGTCCGTCGGCCGTGAACTCGACCTGCCTCAGGTGCTGCACGGCATCGTCCAGGCCGCGGTGTCCCTCGTGGACGCCGAGTACGGAGCGCTGGGCGTCATCGGCGAGGACCGGAAACTGTCCGAATTCCTCCCCGTGGGCATCGACGACGACCTGCGACGGCAGATCGGGGACCTGCCGTCGGGACACGGCATCCTCGGCGAGCTGATCCGCAACCCGGAGCCGCTGCGCCTGCCCGAGTTGTCCGAACATCCCGCCTCGTACGGCTTCCCGGCGCACCATCCGCCGATGCACTCGTTCCTCGGCGTCCCCATCCGGGTCCGCGAGGAGGTCTTCGGCAACCTGTACCTCACGGAGAAGCGCGGAGGAGCCGAGTTCGACGCCGAGGACGAGGCCGTCGTGACCACCCTGGCCGGCGCCGCCGGCATCGCGATCGAGAACGCACGGCTGTACGAGGAGGGCCGCCGCCGGCAGCGATGGCTCGCCGCGAGCTCCGACTTCACCGGCGTCCTGCTCTCCGGTACGGAGGAGACCGAGGCCCTGGACGGGATGCTGGAGCAGGCGGTGGACATCATCGGCGCCGACACGGGGATCTTCTACCCGGTGGGCGCGGGCGGCGAGCTGCGGGGCGCGCTGGCCCGGGGCGAGGACGCCGACGTCCACCGGGGCCTCGTCCTGCCGGGCGGCGAGGGCACCCTGGCGGCCGTCGTCCTGGCACAGGGGGAGGGACTGGTCAAGGCGGCGGACGTCGAGAGCGACGAGCGGGTGACGGCACGGCCGGAATGCTGGAAGGGCTTCGGTCCGGTGGTGGCGGTCACGGTGGCCACCAAGGAACGGCTGAGCGGCGTGCTGATCCTCGCCCGGCGCGGCGGACGGATGCCCTTCACGGACGCCGAGACCGCCGCCCTCCCCGGATTCGCGGGACAGGCGGCCCTGGCCCTCGAACTGGCCGCCCGCCGCCGCGACGCCGAACAGGCGACCCTCCTGGAGGACCACGACCGGATCGCCCGCGACCTGCACGACCTGGCGATCCAGCGACTCTTCGCGACCGGCATGACCCTGCAAAGCGCTCGGCGTTTCGTCGAGCATCCGGAGGCGATGGACCGGCTGACCCGGGCGATCGACGACCTGGACGCCACCATCAAGATCATCCGGTCGACCATCTTCGGCCTCCGGGAACACGATGCTCCCGGCACCGCGCCGAAACTCAGGAGCCGCATCGTCTCGGCGGTCGACTCGGCCGTCCCGGCCCTCGGGTTCACCCCCGCCCTGCGCATGGAGGGGCTGCTGGACACGGACGTGCCGGTCGAGGTGGCCGATGCCGTCGTCGCGGTGATCGGTGAGGCACTCACCAATGTGGCCAGGCACGCCGGTGCGGGCACGGCCGAGGTCGCCGTCCTGGCCGGGGAGGGGAGCCTGGTCGTGACGGTGAGCGACGACGGAGTGGGTATTCCGCGGAGCCGGACCGACCGGGGCCTGCGCAACCTTGCCGAGCGGGCCGGGCGACTGGGCGGTTCGCTGTCCGTCCTCCCCCGGACGGAACTCCGCGGGGGCACCCTGCTCGAATGGCGCGTCCCCCTGCCGCCGGACGGGAAGGAAGGACCCTAGCCCTCCTCGGGGTCGTGCTCATGGGCATCGTGTCCATGGGCCTGTGCGGCGATCACGGCCGCCTGCACCCGCCGTTCCACCCCCAGTTTTCCGAGCAGTCGCGAGATGTGGTTCTTGACCGTCTTCTCCGACAGATAGAGACGCTTGGCGATCTGCCGGTTGGTGAGCCCCTCGCCGATGAGTTCCAGGACCGAACGCTCGCGCCCGGACAGCGCGGCGAGGCGTTCGTCCTCCGGGGGCTTCGCCGCTTCGGGCTCCCGCAGGGAGCGCATGAGCCGGGAGGTGGTGGCCGGATCGAGCATCGACTGCCCGGTCGCCACGGTGCGCACCGCCGAGACGAGATCGGAGCCCTTGATCTGCTTGAGGACGTACCCCGCCGCCCCCGCCATGATCGCGTCCAGGAGCGCGTCCTCGTCGTCGAACGAGGTCAGCATCAGGCACGCCAGGCCGGGCATCCGGGAGCGCAGCTCCCGGCACACGGTGATCCCGTCGCCGTCGGGCAGCCGCACGTCGAGGACGGCCACGTCCGGCCGCAGGGCAGGCCCCCTGGCCAGGGCCTGGGCCGCCGTGGACGCCTCGCCCGCCACCTGCATGTCGGGTTCGTCGTCGATCAGGTCACGGAGACCTCGCCGCACCACTTCGTGGTCGTCCACGAGGAAGATCCGTGTGGGAGTACCGGCTGCCGTCAGATCGGTCATGGCGATCCCTGCGGTCGATGGGCACGTAACCGCCCCCACAAGGATTGTCCGTCATGGGGCGTCCTCGTGGGCACCGAGTTCCATCCGGACGTCCACGACACCCTCCACGGCCCGCACGGCGCCGGCCAGGAGCGGTACCAGCGAGCGGTCGGTGAGCGTCCCCCGGAGGACGGCGATCCCTTCCAGCACGGAGACGTCCAGCCCCGCCGCCGCGGTGGGGCCGCCGAGTACGCAGCGGCGGATCTCCTCCTCGATCTCGCCGTCCGCGCGCAGGAACACCTTGAGGAGGTCGCTGCGGCTGACGATCCCCTCCAGCATGCCGAGACCGTTCACCACGGGCAGGCGCTTCACCTTCCGCGTGGCCATGATCCGTGCCGCCTCGGCGAGTGCGGCGTCCGGATGGACGGTCACGGCCGGACTCGACATGAGTTCGCCGGCCCGCAGGGCCCGGGCCTTGGCCGCCCGCGCGAATCGGCCGGAGTGGGGATCGTCGTGCCGGAACTCCTCCTTGGGCAGGAGGTCGGCCTCGGACACGACTCCGACCACCCGTCCTTCTCCTTCGAGGACGGGCAGGGCGCTCACCTTCCATTCGTCCATGAGGGTGACGATCTCCTTGTAGGACGCGTCATGTCCGACCGCGACGGCGGTATGGCTCATGACGTCGCTGACGGTGCGAGGGGAACCAGGCATGGAAGACATCGGAGACCTCCTCTTCCGCAGTTCCCACTCTCGCCCCGGGCGCGGCGGCGGGGGAGGGCCGGACGGTCCTTTCCCGGGGGAATCGGACCCGGCCCGCCGTCCGGTGCCGGACGGCGCCCGTCGTACGGCACCGGACCACCGGGAGTCACCGCGACCGCCTCGTCGAGGACGAGCACCCCGGCCCGACCGCCAGAGCCCGCGCGACGGCCACCCGCCGGCGCCGACCGCCGGGCAGCCGCCGGGGCAGCGCCGCCGCCTCCCGCTGCTCGCCGCCGGCATGAGGGGCGGTGGCCACCCCTTCGCGCCGGAGCCGGTGCTCGACGCGGTGGCGGCGCTCAAGCCCGCGTCCGGCGAGCAGCCGGCCCGCCCGGTCTTATGTCAACACCATTGACGTTGAGGATTCCGGCGGAGTCTCATGGGCGGTACTTCGGAGGGGCCGCGCTCCGGTCGCCTCCGTGATCCGAAGGAGCGCCACCTGTGAACCCCCTCGCCTCACTCGCCGACGCCGCCCCGGCCCCGTTCTGGCTCGACGACCCGCAGCGGCCGGAGCCGCGGCCCGCGCTCGTCGGCGGTACCCGCTGCGACCTGCTCGTCGTCGGCGGGGGCTACACCGGCCTGTGGACCGCCCTCGTCGCCAAGGAACGCGACCCGGGCACCGACGTCGTGCTCATCGAGGCCGACCGGGCCGGCGGCGCCGCCTCCGGCCGCAACGGCGGATTCTGCGAGGCGAGCCTCACCCACGGACTGGGCAACGGCCTGGAGCGCTGGCCCGACGAGATCGGCCGGCTCGAACGGCTCGGCCGCGAGAACCTCCGGGCGATGGAGGAAGCCGTCGCCCGGTACCGCATCGACTGCGCCTGGGAACGCACCGGCGCCCTCGACGTCGCCACCGAGCCGTACCAGCTCGACGACTTGGCGGAGGCGGCCGAGGCGTCCGCCCGGTACGGCGGCGATCCGCTCCTGCTCGACGCCGAGGCCGTTCGCGCGCAGATCGACTCCCCGACGTTCCTCGGCGGCGTGTGGAACAAGGACGTGGCGATGGTCGACCCGGCCCGGCTCGCCTGGGGGCTCAGGCGGGCCTGCCTCGACCTCGGCGTCCGGGTGTACGAGCACACGCCCGCCACCGGGCTCGACGAGCACGGCGCGGTGATCGCCGTCCGCACCCCCTACGGCCGCGTCACCGCGAGCAGGGTCGCGCTCGCCACCAACGCGTACCCGTCCCTGCTCCGGCGCCACCGCCCGTACACCGTCCCCGTGTACGACTACGCGCTGATGACCGAGCCGCTGACCGAGGAGCAACTGGCCTCCGTGGGCTGGCAGAACCGCCAGGGCTTCTCGGACTGCGCCAACAAGTTCCACTACGTGCGGCTCTCCGCCGACAACCGCATCCTGTGGGGCGGCTACGACGCGGTCTACCACTACCGGGGCCGGGTCCGCGCCGAACACGACCAGCGGCCCGAGACGTTCGCCACCCTCGCCCGGCACTTCTTCGCCACCTTCCCGCAGCTCGAAGGGGTCCGGTTCACGCACGCCTGGGGCGGAGCCATCGACACCAGCACGCGGTTCTGCGTCTTCTTCGACACGAGTCACCGGGGGAAGGTCGCCTACGCGGCCGGGTTCACCGGTCTGGGGGTCGGCGCCAGCCGCTTCGGCGCGGAGACCATGCTCGACCTGCTCGCGGGCGACCGCACCGAGCGCACGGAGCTGGAACTCGTCCGCCGCAAGCCCCTGCCGTTCCCGCCCGAACCCGTCCGCGCCGTCGGCATCGGCATCACCCAGTGGTCCATGGCCCGCGCCGACCGCAACCAGGGCCGCCGCAACGTGTGGCTCAAGGCGCTCGACCGCGTCGGCCTCGGCTTCGACAGCTGACCGCCGCCGCACTGACCGCCGACACCCCGCCCCTCGTGTCCTTCCAGGAGCCGGCCCCGATTCCCGGCACCACCGTCGTCACCACCGGGCCCGGCCCGGTTCCCGGGACACCAGGTCCTCCGCGGCCCTCCCCGCCACCTCGGCCGCGTACGGGACGACCTCACGGGTGACGGGGGCGACGGGGAAGTACCCCTCCTCCACGCCCATGAGCGGTGCCGAAGCGTGTCATCGGGTCGTACCGGCCATGGCGGCGGCCCGGGGAGCCCGCAGCGGAGCCTTCTCGGGCGGGCCCGGCCCCGCCGGTGCGCCCGCCGCCACCGCGCGACTCGGACCCGGCGACCGTGTCACCCCGTACAAACCGAGCAGCCGGGCAGCCATACTGGACGGGCCGGGGAGGGCGCAGCAGTGGGCGACAGGCGGAACGACGGGGGCGACAGCAGGCGATGGCGGACACCAGGCTGATCCAGGGCCGGTACCGGCTGCTCGATCTGATCGGGCGCGGAGGCATGGGCGAGGTGTGGCGCGCCCGTGACGAGTCGCTCGGCCGGCACGTCGCCGTCAAGTGCCTCAAGCCGATGGGGCCGCAGCACGACCAGTCCTTCACCCGCGTCCTGCGCGAACGCTTCCGCCGCGAGGCCCGCGTCGCCGCCGCGCTCCAGCACCGCGGCGTCACCGTCGTCCACGACTTCGGCGAGCACGAGGGCGTCCTCTACCTGGTCATGGAACTCCTGGAGGGTCGCAACCTCAGCCAGCTCCTGGAGGACAACGAACAGCACCCGCTGCCGGTGGCCGACATCGTCGACATCGCGGAACAGGTGGCCGACGCCCTCGGCTACACCCACCGGCAGGGCATCGTGCACCGCGATCTCAAGCCCGCCAACATCATGCGGCTGACCGACGGCACGGTGAAGATCTGCGACTTCGGCATCGCCAGGCTGGGCCACGACATGGGCTCCTCCCGCCTCACCGGCACGGGCATCGCGATGGGCACCCCGCACTACATGTCGCCCGAGCAGATCAGCGGCGGCCACATCGATCACCGCAGCGACCTCTACTCGCTGGGCTGCGTCCTGTACGAGATCGCCACCGGGGCACCGCCGTTCGACCTGGAGGACTCCTGGTCGATCCTGGTCGGGCACCGCGACACCCAGCCCCGGCCCCCGCGCACCCACCGGGCCGAACTCCCGGACTTCTTCGACCGCGTCGTCCTGGAACTGCTGGCCAAGACCCCCGAGGAACGGCCCGTCGACGCGGGCGACCTGAAGCAGCGGATCGTCATCGGCCGCACCGGCGAACAGCCGAGCCCGGAGCTGTCGGGGCGGGTGTGGCTCGCGCCGCCCGTCCCGGTCGTGCGCCCGGGACAGCGGCTGCCGGCCTGGACCCGCGGCATGACCACCGGGCACAGGGCGGCCGGCGCCCGGCCGCCCGTGGCCCTGCCCGACCACTCCGCGGGCCTCACCGGCGAGTGGACCACCGGCACCGACCTGCGCGACCTCACCGGGGGACTGCCGCTCGCCGCGGCCGGGCGCCCGACCCCGTCGCCGGAACTGCTCTCCGTCCTCGCCGGCCGGCACAGCGCGGGCCTCAACCTGGGGCGGCTGGGCCACTGGGAGGAGGCCGGCGAGGTGCACCGCGCGGTCGCCGCCGAACGGGAACACGCCCTGGGCCCCGACCACCCCGACACCCTCGCCAGCCGGTACGAGGTCGGCTTCACCCTCAGCCGCACCGGGCGCGCCCCGGACGCCCTGCGGGAGTTCGACCGGGTCGCCCGGGGCCGCGAACGCGTGCTGGGGCCCGACCACCCCGACACCCTCGCCGCCCGCCAGGAGACGGCGTACGTGCTGGGCCGGCTCGGTCGGTACTTCGAGGCCCACCAGGTGTACGCGGAGGTCCTCGCCTCACGGGAACGGTCGATGGGGCCCGACCACCCCGACACCCTGCGCTGCCGCCACAACCTGGCCTTCAACCTCGGCCGGCTCGGCCGTCTGGAGGACTCGTACCGCATGGCCAGGGAAGTGGCGTCGGCCCGCGCCCGGCTCCTCGGCGCGGAGCACCCCGACACCCTGGTCACGCTGTACGAGGTGGCATACACGCTCGGCCGGCTGGGCCGCTGGCCGCAGGCCCTGCAGACCTACCGGGAAGTGGCCCGGGGCCGCGCGAGGTCGCTCGGCGCCGACCACCCCGACACCCTCTCCGCCCGCTACGAGGTCGGCATCGGCCTCGGCCGCATGGGCCGCAGCGAGGAGGCGCTGGAGCTGTACCGCGCCCTGGTCGACGACCGGACCCGGGTGGCCGGCCCCACCGACCCCGAGACGCTCCGCGCCCGCCACGGCCTGGGCGTCAACCTGGGGCGACTGGCCCGCTGGGAGGAGGCGCTCGCCGAGGCCCGGGACGTGTGTGCGATCCGCGAACGGGTACTGGGCCCCGACCACCCCGACACCCTCGTCAGCCGCCGGGAGGTCGCCGTCGGCCTCGGCTGGCTGGGCCGCTGGGCCGACGCCCTCACCGCCTACCGCCGGGTCGCCGGGGCCCGCGAGCGGCTGCTCGGCGCCGGCCACCCCGACACCCTCGCCGCCCGCAACGACGAGGCGCACTGCCTGGAGCAGCTCGGCAGGGGAACGGAGGCCGTCGAGCTGTACCGGCAGGTCGCGGCGTTGCGCCGCGGACAGCAGGTTCCCGGCACCGCCACCTCTGGCCAGGTGTGATCGTGCCGTGCTACGAAGGGTCATGCCCGCACCCGACAGCTATGACGCAGTGATCGTGGGCGGCGGCCACAACGGACTGGTCGCCGCCGCCTACCTCGCCCGTGCCGGACAGTCTGTCCTCGTCCTGGAACGGCTGGCCACCACCGGGGGAGCGGCCGTCTCCACCCGCCCCTTCGCCGGGGTCGACGCCCGACTGTCGCGCTACTCGTACCTGGTGTCCCTGCTGCCGTCGAAGATCGTCCGCGACCTCGGACTGGACTTCGCCGTACGCAAGCGGGACGTCTCCTCCTACACCCCCACCGTGCGCGACGGCCGCGCCACCGGGCTCCTCGTCGGCGGGGAGAGCACCCCGGACTCCTTCGCCGCGCTCACCGGCTCGGACCGGGAGTACCGGGCGTGGCAGCGCTTCTACGGCATGACGCGGCAGGTCGCCGAGCGGGTTTTCCCGACGCTCACCGAACCCCTGCCGGACCGTGCCGAGCTGCGCGGGCGGATCGGTGACGAGGAGGCCTGGCGGACGCTCTTCGAGGAACCCATCGGCATCGCCGTCGAGAAGAACTTCACCGACGACCTGGTGCGCGGAGTCGTCCTCACCGACGCCCTGATCGGTACCTTCGCCGACGCGCACGACCCGTCGCTGATCCAGAACCGCTGCTTCCTCTACCACGTCGTCGGCGGCGGCACGGGCGACTGGGATGTCCCCGTCGGCGGCATGGGCGCGCTCACCGACGCCCTGGCCCGGGCCGCCCGCGAGGCCGGGGCGGAGATCCGCGTCGGCCACGAGGCGACCCGGATCGAGACCGACGGGACCCGGGCCGAGGTCACCGTCCGCTCACCGGAGGCGGAACACGTCGTCGCCGCCCGCCGGGTACTGGTCAACGCCTCCCCGCAGGCCCTCGCCGCCCTCCTCGGCGAGGAGCTGCCCGCCCCGGCCGAGGGGGCGCAGCTGAAGGTGAACATGCTGCTCACCCGGCTGCCCCGGCTGCGCGACCGCTCCGTCGACCCGCGCCGGGCGTTCGCCGGGACGTTCCACATCGCCGAGGGGTACGGGCAGCTCGCCACCGCCCACCGGGAGGCGGCCGCGGGGCGGCTGCCCACCACCCCGCCGTCCGAGATCTACTGCCACTCGCTGACCGACCCGTCGATCCTCGGCCCCGACCTCGCCGCCAGTGGCCACCAGACCCTGACCCTCTTCGGCCTGCACACCCCGGCCCGGCTCTTCGCCGCCGACAACGCGGCGGCGCGCGCCGAACTGCTCGCGGCCACCCTCGCCGCCCTCGACGCGCACCTGGACGAGCCGATCACCGACTGCCTGGCGCTCGACGGGAACGGCGAGCCGTGCATCGAGGCGAAGACCCCGCTCGACCTCGAACGGGAACTGCGGCTGCCGGGCGGCCACATCTTCCACCGGGACCTCTCCTTCCCGTACGCCACCGGGGAGACCGGGCGGTGGGGCGTGGAGACGGCGCACGCCAACGTGCTGCTGTGCGGGGCGGGCGCCGTGCGCGGCGGCGGGGTCAGCGGGGTGCCCGGCCACAACGCCGCGATGGCGGCCCTGGGCAGGTGACGGGAGGGGGCCGGTCACCGTCGGCCCCCTCCCGCGTTCCGTCACCGGCCGAACACGCCCCGCAGCGCGCCGAGCTTGCGCGGCAGGTCGTACTCCGCGCCGCCCTCGTGCCCGTTGTACGTGAACACCTCGATCTCGGCCGGTCCCGCGTAGCGGTGGTACGCGGCGAACACCGTGGACGACGGGCAGATCCGGTCCATCAGGCCGACGGAGAACCACGCCGGGGCGCTCGCCCGCGCCGCGAAGTTGACCCCGTCGAAGTAGGACAGGGTCTCCATCGCCTCGTCGATCCGGAAGCGGTGCCCGGACAGCCAGCGGGCGATCTCCGCGTACGGCCCGGCGTCCGTGATCTGCGAGGCCCGCCGGTAGTGGCAGAGGAACGGCACGTCGGCGACGGTCGCCGCGACGTCGTCCCGCAGCCCGGCGACGGCCAGCGCGAGCCCGCCGCCCTGGCTGCCCCCGAGCACCGCCACCCGTGCGGCGTCCACCGCCTCGTGGGCCTTCGCCGCGTCCACCGCCCGCACCGCGTCCGTGATCAGCCGCCGGTAGTAGTGGCGGTACGGGTCCTCGATGCCGCGGGTCAGGAAGCCGGGGGAGGAGGAGCCGTGCCCGTCGGGGCCGATGTCCGGGGTGTCCGCGGTGTTCTTGCCGCCACCGCCCTGGCCCCGGTTGTCCATGACCAGATGGGCGTACCCCAGCGCGCTCCAGGTCAGCCAGGAGTACGGGATGCCCCGGCCGCCGTTGTAGCCGATGTACTGCACCACGGCGGGCAGTGGGCCCGAACGCGTCCGCGGCAGCATCAGCCACGCCTTCACCGGCTGCCCGCCCCAGCCCCGGAACGTCACGTCGAACACGTCGACGGTCGCGAAGCCGGCGTCGTACGGGACGAATTCCGCGGCCAGGTCGTGGCGGGCCGTCTCGGCGAGGGTCTTCTCCCAGAAGGCGTCGAAGTCGGCCGGTTCCTCCGGTTCCGGCCGGTACGCGCGCAACCGGTCGAGATCCATGTCGAACAGCAAGGGTCTAGCTCCTCTTCAGGGTGAGGTCGAGGGTCGCGCCGTGGCGCCCGGCGGTGTCGGCGGTGATCCGGATGCCGCGGTTGGTCCTGGCGACGCTCACGCCCGGGTCGGCGGAGGCGACGTCCAGGCCGCGCCGCGCCAGGTCCAGCACGACCGAGGAGCGCGACTGCGTCGGGTCGGACAGCGCCACCTTCACCGTCTTCCCGTCCGGCCGTACGAGGACCGAGGCCGGGCCGTCCGAGGACAGTTCCTGCGCGGTGCCCGCGGTCCAGAAGTTCGCCGCGAGCAGCCCGTCCGCGCAACGCCGGACCGCGTGCACGGCGGTGGTGCGGGCGACGGGCTCCACCGGGGGAGCGGCCGCCCACTGCCGGGTGCGTTCCGCGGAGGCGGCCGGGGCCTGGAGCCAGTAGTAGCCCGCCCCGTCCGGCGCCGTCCCGTGGTCCTGCCACAGCGTCAGGTACGGGCGGGTGACCGGGGTGTCGGTGCCGTACTTGAGGTTGATCTCGCGCCAGGTCGCGGTGCGCTCCTCGCGCAGACCGTTCAGGGTGGCGGGCTCGGGGAAGACGTAGCCGCCGGTCCCGGCCACGTGCAGCCACCGGACCTTGTCGAGGCGGGCCGACCAGCCGGCGTCCGGGGGCACCGCCGTGCCGTTGACGAGCAGGGCCGCCCCCGGGTCGCGGAGCTTGCGGTTCTCCACGACCGTCTCGACGGTGCCCGCGTCGGCGGTGACGCCCGAACCGACGCAGACGATCACGTCGTCCAGGCAGAACCAGCTCTTCAGGCCGCGCAGCGAACTCCCGTACGCGCGCAGCTCCATGCCGTACGCCCCGAGCGTCGTGCCCGGCAGCGCGGCCCCGCCGGCCCAGTCGGCGGTGCTGGTGGTGCGCTGTCCCGCCCCGTCCGCCTGCCGGCCCGCGACGACGGTGGTGCCGGGCAGACGCGTCGGGTCGACGGTCGGCCAGTAGTCCTCGCTGTAGTGCCCGAGGTCGTCGGTGTACAGCAGGACCATGCCGTCGGAGAGGTGCCAGGCGCGCAGGTTCTCGTTCTGGATGGACTCGTAGTTGTAGATCCGGGACGAGTACGCGGAGATGCCCAGGGCGAAGGACGGCCGGTGATGGGCCGCCTTGTCCATCCGGGGGTGCTGCTTGTGCGAGACCAGCGGCCCCCGCGCCGGGACCGGGGAGGCCAGGACCCGCTGGGCGGCGACGAGCGAGGCGAGGTCGGTCACGGCCAGGAAGTCGCGGTAGGTGTCCTCGGTGATCCACTGCTTGACCAGGGCGGTGAACCGGTCGGCGGCCTCGCCGGGGAAGCTCGGGATCAGCCGGATCACCGCCTCGATGACGGTCTGTGCCGAGACGTGGCCCTGCTTGCTGGGGCGGGCGATCTCGCGTCCGCACACCGACGCCATCACGTCGCCGCGCACCAGCAGCGGGTCGAAACCGTCGTCGACCCAGCGGCGGACGTTGTCCAGGTCCGGGTCGGTGACCTGCCACGCCGTGCCCGCCAGGAGGTTCAGCAGCCGGGACAGGTTGTTCAGCAGTTCCTTGCCGTACCCGCCGTTGTAGGGGTGCTTGTAGTGCTGGAGGAACGAACCGTCGGAGTAGAAGCCCTCGCCGGTGCCCTCCGCGGCGGCGCTCGCGTCGTTGAAGGCCAGGACGCTGTTGGCGCCCGAGCCCTCGACGTCCGAGAGCGCGTCACGGACCCGGGCCAGGTCGTCCCCGCTGTCGCGGAGCACGGCGTTGACGGCGACGACGGTGGAGATCCACACCCGGTTGGCCCCGGTCGCGATCTGCCGGTCGGCCCGCCAGAGGTTCGGGTCGGGGGTGTAGTGCCGCACGGCCGCGGTGATCCGGGCCAGCCGCTCCGCCCCGAGCACGTCGTACAGCAGCACGGTCGCATCGTTGAGGGCGAGCGCGGAGCCGATCTCCCAGTCCCAGTCGTTGTCGAACCGGGTGTGTTCGGGGCCGTAACGGTGGGTCAGCATCCAGTCGAGGCCGGCCAGCAGCAGATCGCGCAGCGCGGTGTCGCCGTACTGCGGGGTGCCGGGGACGGCCCACGCGGTGGCGACCGTGGCGAGCCGCTTGAACGAGGTGGTGACGTGGTTGGAGAGCGCGGTGCTGGTCAGGTCGGGGAACAGCCCGTCGGTACGGGTCGGGTCGAGGCCCTTGGCGGCGGTGGTCGCGGCCCGGCCGACCCGGGCCACGGCCGCGGCGATCCGCGGGTCGGCGGGGTCGAGGCCGGGGCCGCCGGTGAGCAGGGTGTGCCAGCGGGTGCGCAGGGCGGCCGCGGTGTCCTCGGCCGCGTGCGCGGTGCCCGACGCGGCGGGCGTCAGCGGCAGGGCGACGGCCGCGCCGAGCGCCGCCGCCCCCGCGAGAACGGTGCGCCGGGTGGTGCCCGGGGTGCTGCCTGGGTTCATGATGCGGCCCTCACAGAAGGTGTCGGCGGTCGACGGCCGCGGCCAGCGCGGCGTGACCGGCGGGGTTGGGGTGGAGTCCGTCGCCGCTGTCGTACGCGGCGGCCATGCGCGAGGGGTGTTGCGGATCGCGCAGCGCGGCGTCGAAGTCGGCCACGGCGTCGAAGACGTGCCCGGTCCGTACGGCGGCGTTGATCCGCTGCCGGACCTCCTCCAGCTCCGGAGTCCAGCGGATCCAGCCCTCGAACGGGGTGATGGTCGCGCCGACCGCCCGCAGACCGGAGTTGCGGGCGCGCAGCACCAGTTGCCGGTACCCGTCCAGGACGCGCGCCGGATCGGTCTGGCTCGGCGGCTGCTGGAGGTCGTTGACGCCGAGGTGGACCAGTATGGTCCGCAGCCCCGGCAGCGACAGCACGTCGCGGTCGAAGCGGGCCTGGCCGCCGGGACCGAACCGGGCGTCGTCCAGCAGCAGCCGGTTGCCGCTGATGCCGAGGTTGGCGACGGCCGAGCCGGGCAGGCGCCTGGCCAGCTGGTCGGGCCAGCGCAGATCGGCGTCGTCCGGCGTGCCCACGCCCTCCGTGATGGAGTCGCCCAGCACCGCGACCACCGGCCCGTGCGCCCCCGTCACCTCGACGCCCGTCAGCAGGAACACCGAGGTGGTGCGCTCGCCGTCGACGAAGTGCGAGGCGTGGGTGTTGCGGTGGAAGGACAGCGGCCCCGTGGGGCCGGGGAGCCGGGTCTCCACCGTCAGCCGCGCCGCCTCGGCGGCCCGCAGGCCGTCGACCGGGTCGCTGGTCAGCGAGGCGCCGGCGGCGAGCCATGCCTGGCGCCGCCCGCCGAACGTCACCGGCCTGCCGCCCGCCGTCACCGGGCCGACGAGGACCGGGACGGTGCCGAAGGCGTGCCCGTAGCGCAGCCGCACGTTCCCGCCCGCGGACAGCCGCACGTGCGCGGTGAAGGTGGCGTCGGTCAGGCCGGCGCCCGCCACCGTGTCGGTGGCGGTCGGCGCGGTCTGCGCGGTCGCCCAGGACGTCGTCCAGCGCGACCGGCCCGTGCCGCCGCCCGACCGCTCGGCCGCCCGCGCCCCCGGCGCCGCGGCCGCGACCGCCGCCAGGGAGGCCGCCGCCGTCAGTACCCCGCGTCTCGCGGGTCCCCGCCCGGTCACTTGGGGCACACACCCGTCGGGTCGTACTCGCCGCCGTAGGTGCCGACCGCGTTTCCACCGGTGTTGCCGCTCATGGTGTTGGTGCACACCGGGCCCTGCGGGGTGCGCATGAACTTGATGCCGCCGCCCGCGTTGTCGGTGATGGTGTTGCCGTAGACGCTGGTGTCGATGCCGTCGGTCGCGGTGTCGCCGCCGAGCCGGATGCCCGCGCCGACGTTGTCGTGAACGGTGTTGTAGCGGAAGATGTTGCCGCTGCCGCGCGCGTCCAGCCCGCCGGAGCTGGGGTCCTTCTGGCCGCTGCAGTCGTTGTACTCGACGTAGTTGTTGGTCGAGTTCTCCTTCACGTCCACGCACTCGTTGCCCCAGGTGGCGATGGTGTTGTGGTGGATGCGGTTGTTCCTGCTGACGTCGGGCGCCGCGTCCGGGGCGCCGTTCGCGCCCTGCTGCTCGGGGGCCGTGCCGAGGTAGATGCCCTCGCCGTTCTTGCCGCCCCCGCCGAACTTGAAGTCGGCGACCCCGCAGTCGGTGATGGTGTTCCCGGAGATGTCGGCGCCGGTCACCAGGTAGCGCACCCGCAGGCATTCGTCGGCGGCGTTCTTCAGCGTCATCCCGGTGATGCGCAGCCCGCCCACCCCGTTACCCGGGGTCGTGCTCATGACATAGATGAGTTTGAGGCGGTAGCCCGACACGTCGGAGGACGAGCCGTGCAGTCCGTCCACGGTGAAACCGCTGAGCGTCGTGGAGTCGTGCTGCACCTGGATGATCCGGGCGTCACCGGCCCCCTTCACCACGGCGCTCGACGGGCCGGTGAGGGTGACCCCGGAACGCTTGGTCACGATGTCCTGCCGGTACGTCCCCGCGGCAAGGTGCACCGTCGCGCCGGTCGGCGCCAGATCGACCGCCTTCTGGATCGTGGCCAGCGGGGAGCCCGCCGACGTACCGGAGTTGGCGTCGCTGCCGGACGGCGACACGTAGTACGCGGTGGCGGCCTCGGCGGCCACCGACGGCGGCGGGAAGGCGAGCGGCGCGCCGGCGGCGAGCGCGGCGACGAGGGCGGTGCGCAGTACACGGCTCATGGGGTGTGCCTCCTGGGGTCTGCGAAGGACAGGGCGAGCAGTACGGGGATGCTGGGGCCGAGGAGCAGGGGGCCCAGCGGTACGACGAGGGAGAGCAGCGCGGCGGAGACCACCGCGCCGAGCAGGGCGGTGCCCCGGGCCGGTGACCCGAAACCGAGGGCCAGCGCCCCGCGCGACCAGGTGCGGACCGTGCCGTGCGGCGAGCGGCCCGCCTCCGCCGCGAGCGCCACGTGATGGATGGCGAGCGCGGCGGCGATGCCCACCTGCGCGGCGAGCAGCACGAACGTCCACGGCTCCGAACGGCCCAGCAGATGGACGATGTTGGCGACCAGGACGAACACGGCGACCGTGGACACCAGCGAGTGCCGCCACAGGGCGCGCCAGTACCGGGGGAACGCGGTGAACGTGTGGACGAAACAACGGCTGTCGCCCTCCGCCCGCCACCGCTGCAGGGCGTACCCCATCGCGGCGAGCGCGGGCAGCCAGGTCACGACACCGAGCGCCAGCACGGTGAACGCGGCCCCGGCGGCGGCCGGGTAGGCGATGAACTCCAGCCGCCGCAGCAGCGTCGGCCAGCCGGACGAGAGGGTTGCCTGCATGATCAGCCGACCTTTCCTGTGTACGGCTCCGGGACATCGAGCAGCACCTGGCCGTCCAGCTCCAGCCGGGTGGCCGCCACCACGTACGGGGCGTGCCCGGCACCGTCGAGCAGCACCGCCGCGGCGTCGGCCGACACCTCCGCGGTACGGATGCGGCGGGCGACGGGCGAGAGGAGCACCGTCTCCTCGCCGAGGACGACGCCCTCGCCCTCCGCGCACTCGGCCCGCCGCGTGTCGACCGGCCCGGCGCCCGGGACGATCGCGGTGAGGAAGAGACCGCTCGACGAACGCGCGGTCGTCGCACGCAGGGTGTGCAGGGTGCGGGTGAGGCGCAGCTCCGGCGTGCTGGACGTCGGATTGGCCTCGACCTCGGTGACCTCGGGGACGACCCGGGCGTCGAGCGGCGCGAACCGCCGCAGCAGCGCCGAGGCCGCCCCGGACCGGATCAGCCGGCCGCCGTCCGGCAGCGGCTCGGTCGGCCGGTCGGTCTGGAGCAGGAACGTCCACTCCCGCTCCGCGTCCGCCTCGGCGAGGTCCAGCAGCACGAGCCGCCCCGACGGGGTGAACACCAGCGTCCGGTCCAGCCGCCGCACCCCGAGCGCCGGGTCGTACATCGCGGCGATCTCCGCCGTGGCGTGCGCCCAGCCGCAGTCGTCGGCGACCAGCACGTCGCGCTGCCGGGCCTGCCGCTCGTGGGGGATGTCCCGGTACACGTGGTACCGGTCCTCGTCCGCGTACCCCTGCCCGTCCACCAGCAGCAGATTGTGGTGCGCGGCCCGCTTGCGGTTGCTGTAGCCCTCGTCGACCGCGAGGAAACCGCCCTGCGAGACCAGCACGAACGAGCCCGAATCGGGGTGGTGGTGGCCCTGGTTGAGGGTGTCCCAGCCCTTCTCCGCCCGGTGCTTCGCCGAGGTCTCCCACGCCTTGTGGCCGCCGCCGGGGCTCGCCTTGAACGAGACGAGCGTGGCGTCGTCGTCCCATCCGGTACGGGCGCAGAGCAGCCCGAGGTCCGGGAAGAACGCCCGCGTCCCGGTGGGCGGCGCGGCGGCCACGGACGGGTCGTACCAGAGGTGTTCGAGGTACGCCTCCGGCAGGATGCCCGGCCGCACCCCGCTCTCCGCCGCCTCCTGCCACAGCAGCTCGCCCGAGGCGAGATCGCCCATCCACTGCGCCTCGGGGATGCCGTACCGGGCCGCGAGACGGTAGTACAGGGCGGCGCTGTGCCCGCTGCGCCGGTCGTGGCAGTCGCCGTGGTCGACGTTGAACGCGAAGCCGGGCGCCGTCTGGTGCAGCCGGTAGCGGAAGGTGTTGCGGAGGAACCCGCCCCGCTCCCACCAGTCGATGCCCTCCGCCTCCTGGAGGAGGTCCAGGTGGATGGCGAGGAACGGCACCCCGTAGCGCCAGTAGACGACCCCCTCGGCGTGCGAACCGTCGTCCGGCATCAGGTCGAGGACCGTACCGAGGTTCTCCTTGGCACGCTCGGTCCACTCCTCCTTGCCCAGCACGTAACCGGCGGTCGCCAGGCCCGCGTAACAGATCCAGTTGTGGTTCTGCCAGTACGAGGACGACCACCAGCCGCCCTCGCTCGCCACCGCGAACTCGTACATCCGCCGCCCCTGGAGCAGCAGTTTGTACCGCAGCAGCGCCGCCACGTCGTCCGGCAGCTCGTCGCCGATCCACCGGTGGGCGAGCGAGAGGTGGTGCAGCAGCCAGCCGGCGTCCAGGTCGTGGTCCGGCATGTGCGCCCGGCCCCAGTGCGGCAGCCGCACCGCCGCCTCGATCCAGCGCCGGCTCTCCGCCAGATGGGCCGGATCGCCGCCGACCCGGTACGCGAGCGCCGGATTGGAGGCGGCGGGCCCCAGCCAGGTGATGCTGGCGAGGGGATGGGTACGGGGCGGGGTCAGCCCGCGGTGGCGGGCGGCCTCCTCGTACAGATCGAGGCGGCGGTGCGGCTGCCGCACTGGGGCCGGGCGGCGGGGTCGCCGAGAGCAGCAAGGGTCAGTCCTCCGTCCGGAACCGTGCGGAACTTCCGTCGGTCAGCGCGACGGTCAGCACCCCGTCGCCGTCCAGCCGCACCTCGCTCACGGCGGGGCCGGCCGACGCCGCCTGGTACACCGAGGCGAACGTGACCCGCTCCGACCGCGTGGTGAAGTCGACCCGGGTGCGCACCCGCTGCGGATCGTCCGCCGGGCCCGGACCCGGCCGGGTGACCGGGCGCACGGTCCGGCCCGGGGTGTGGGTGTGCCAGCCGTGCAGGGTGTCGTCGCCGTACCAGGTGGTGCGCACCTCGCCCGAGGGCTGGAGCTGGACGTCCAGCGCGACACCGGGGCGCAGCTGCGCGGCCAGGCTCCGCTCGGTTCCGGCGCCCACGGTCAGCAGGTCGACCAGGTAGCTGTCGCCGAGCACGACCCGGCGGACCGCCCGCACCCCCTCGTACGCCGCCGTCACCTCGGCGGTGACGGACGAGCCGTCCGAGTCCAGCAGCCGGCCGGCGCACTCGGCCTGTTCCGCACCGTCCGCCCGGAAGGCGGAGTGGGCCTCGGTCGAGGCGTACAGATCACGGAACTCGGCGTGCGCGTACGGCACCTGGCCGGGGTCGGGCTGCCAGGGGGTGGTGTCCCCGTACAGGTACAGCGACAGCTTGTCGCGGTGCCCGTGCGAGCCCCCGTGCGGACCGAAGTCCAGCAGCGCGTGGACGCCCGCATGGCGCAGCACCGCGTACCCGGCCGTCGGGAACACCGTGACCGGGCCGGGCGCCGGGCGCTCGGGCAGCGGCGGCCCGGCGAACCAGCCGCCCAGCTCGCCGTCGAGCCCGTCGTCGCTCCCGCCGAGCTCGGCCCGGGCCCGCCCGGCCACCGCGTCCAGCGCGGGGGAGGGCACCAACTGCTGTGCCAGGGCAACGAGTTCAAGCCACTCCAGGGCGAGCGGACCGCGCAGGTACGGGCCGTCGTGCAGCGCCGGGAGGATGCCGCCCGGGGTGGCGATCGCCACCAGCACGTCCGTCATCCCGGCCAGTACGTCCACCACGTCGGACGGCAGGGCGGCGGGGTCGGTGCCGCGCAGCGCCAGCAGCGCGGCCCGCAGCACGAACCCGTGGTAGTACGTGCTGCCCTCCCACTCCCAGCCGTCGTCGGCGACCGCGACCCGCAGATGCGCGTACAGCCCGTGCTCGCCCTCCAGCCACCGCCCGGCACCGTCCCACTCGCTGTCGCGAGCCGCAGCGGCACCCCGACTCGCCGCCACACCCGCGGCGTTGAGCCACGCGGTGTAGTTGGAGGCGAGATGGCCCTGACCGGTCAGCACGTCCCGGGCGTCGAGAGCCGCCTGCTCCAGGTCGTCGAGGAGCGGCAGCAACGCCGCCAGATGCTCCGTGGACTCCTCGGCCAGTGTGATCACGGCGTGCCCGATGTTCACCGCCCAGATGGCGTCGGTCAGCGCCTGGTGGAACAGCCGGCCGCGCAGCATCCAGCCCTGCGCCTCGCCGTGCCGCTCGGTGGCCAGCTCCGCGTACAGCCCGGCGTACTCCACCAGCCGCGCCACCGACTCGGCGCGCTCCCCGCGGTGCGCGAGCACCCGCAGGTGCCGCGCCCACGCCTGGTGCGACAGCACCAGCCAGGCGCCGCGCACCGCCTCGTCGTCCACCCGGCAGCCGTACGCGCAGCGCGCACCGCCCTCGGGGAACACCCCGGCCAGCAGATCACCGTGGTCGAGCTCCACGCCGTGCGCCGGGCAGACGTACGCGTGCCACCAGCCGCCCCGCTCACGGGCGATCCGCCTCAACGCGGCCACACGCCACCGTCGATGTCCACCGTGGTGGCGGTCAGGAAGCCGGACGACGGCGAGGCCAGGTGCACGACCGCGGCGGCGACGTCCTCCGGCGTGCCGGCCCGGCCGACCGGGATGCCCGCCTCCATCGCCTGCTGCGCCTCGGGGGCGGTGAACGTGTCGTGGAAGGCGGTGCCCTTGATGAAGCCGGGGGCCACGGTGTTGACCGTGATTCCCGTACCGCCGAGCTCCTTGGCCAGGCCCTTGGTGAAGCCGCGGACCCCGGCCTTGGCCGCCGCGTAGGCCACCGAACCGGGGCCGCCGCCGTTGTGCGCGGCCAGCGAGGACATGGTGACGATGCGCCCGGCCGAGGACTCCTTGAGATGCGGCAGGGCGGCGCGCACGGTGCGGAACGTGGACGTCAGATTGGTGGAGAGGACCTTGTCGAAGTGGTCGTCGGACATCTCGGCGACGGTGGCCCGGCCGATCAGATGGCCCGCGTTGCAGACGAGGACGTCCAGGCCGCCGAGGAAGCCGGTCGCCTCCTCGACGAGCCGGTCCACATCGGCGGTCACCGTGGCATCGGCCCGGAACGCCTTCGCCCGGCGGCCCAGCGCCTCGATCGCGGAGACCGTCTTCGCGGCCTCGTCGGCGGAGGAGTGGTAGTGGACGGCGACATCGGCACCGGCCTCGGCGAGGGCGACGGCGATGGCGCGGCCGATTCCGTGGCCCGCCCCCGTCACCAGTGCGCGGGAGCCGTTGAGATCAGCAGACATGGGGTGAGTACCTTTCGAGGACCGGCCGCTCAGACCGGAACCGGTCACTTGAGACCGGCGGTTGCGAATCCCTGCACGAAGTAGCGCTGGCCGATGAGGAAGAGGACGACCATGGGCAGGGTGGCCAGCGTGGTGCCGGCCATCAGGAAGTGCCACTGGGGACCGTTCTCCGTCTTGAAGACGGAGAGTCCCACCTGGATCACCCGCAGGCTGTCCGTACGGGTCACCAGCAGCGGCCACAGGAAGTTGTTCCACGACGACTCGAAGGTCAGCAGTGCCACGGTGGTGAGCGCGGGCTTGACCTGCGGGGTCATGATGCGGGCGTAGATCCGGAACTCGCCCAGGCCGTCGAGCCTGGCCGCCTCCTCCAGCTCCACCGGGAGGTCCAGGTAGAACTGGCGGAACAGGAAGACCGCGAACGGGGTGACCGCGCCCGGCACGATGAGCGCCCACCAGGAGTCCAGCCAGCCGCTGCCGCCCTGGCCGAAGATGTCGTTGCCGCCGGCCAGTGGCATGAAGCGGACGATGAGGAACTCCGGCAGGACCTTGGTGTAGGTCGGGATCATCAGCGCGGCGATGAACAGGTAGAAGATGACCTCGCTGCCCCGGAACCTGATCCGGGCCAGCGCGTACCCGGCCATCGACGCGAGTACCACGTTGATCACGGTGTGGCTGAACGCGATGATGAAGCTGTTGCGCGCGTACGTCGCGAACGGCGCCGCCTTCAGCGCGTCGACGTAGTTCCCGAACTCCCAGTGCTCCGGCAGCAGTCCGGCGTCCTGCGAGGCGATCTCCACCGGCGTCTTGAGCGAGGTGAGCACCATCCAGACGAACGGCACCACCATGAGCAGGGAGACGACGGTGAGGGTCGCGTAGAGCGCGATCCGGCCGACGGTGAGCGGTTTGCCGTTCTTCACCGGCCGGGACTTGCTCGTGGCCCCCGGCGCGGGCAGCTCAGTTGTGGCCACGGGTGCCTCCCATGATCCGCCGGTTGACCAGGGTGAAGCCCATCAGCAGCACGAACAGCACCAGTGACTGCGCGGAGGCGTACCCGATGCGGAACTCCCGGAAGGCGGACTTGTAGATCTCGAACGTCATCATCGTGGTGCTGTTGCCCGGGCCGCCGTCGGTCAGGATGTAGATCTGGTCGAAGGACTGGAACGCGCTGATCATCGACGTGATGAGGACGAAGAACGTCGCGGGTTTCAGCAGCGGCAGTGTGATCGAGAAGAACTGCCGGACCTTGGACGCGCCGTCCACCGAGGCCGCCTCGTACAGCTCCTTGGGCAGGGACTGCAGCGCGGCCAAGTAGATGAGCATCTTCATGCCGATGCCCTGCCAGATGCCGACCAGGATCACCGAGGGCATCGCCCACGAGGTCGAGGAGAGCCAGGCCGGGCCGTCGATCCCGAGGAAGGACAGGAGTGTGTTCAGCAGCCCGTTGCCGGGGTTGTAGATCCACAGCCAGACCAGCGCGATCGCGACGGTGGCCGTCACCTGGGGAATGAAGACCGCGGTGCGGAAGATGCCCCTGGCCTTCAGACCGGTGTGCAGTGCGAGGGCGATGAGCAGTCCCAGCATCATGCCGAACGGGACGGTGAAGAAGGTGTAGACGACGGTGTTGACGATGGACTTGCGGAAGACCGCGTCGTCCAGCATGTCGCGGAAGTTGTCCAGCCCCACGAATTGCGGCGGCGTCAGCACGTCGTACTTGGTGAAGGCCAGGACCACCGACGCGACGACCGGCAGGCCGATCCAGAGCGAGGCATGCAGCAGCGCGGGCGCCACCATCAGCATGCCGGCGCGTTGCCTGCGGCGCCCCGGGCCCGCCGGCGTGCGGCCGGGACGCTTCTTCGCGACCGGGCGCCCGGTGGGGGCGGGCGCCCGGTCGGGCCGGGCCTTGAGTACGGATGTTGCTCCCACGGTACGGGTCCTTACATCCGGCCGATGGCGGCCTCGGCGAGCCGGCCGAGTTCCGCGATGGCGTCCTTCGCGGACTGGCTGCCCACGATCGCGGGCTCCAGCGTGGGCTTGATCTTCTCGCGGATCTCCATCCAGGCGGTGGTGCCGCCCTCGGAGCACGCGTGGCCCATGCTCTGCAGGGAGAGATCGACGAACTTGTTCTCCTTCACGTAGCTGGTGTTGCTGAGGTCCTTCAGACCGGGCACCGAACCGCGCTGCTTGGCCGCACCGAGGATCGACTCGGGCGTCGCGAGATACTCGACGAGAGCGCGGGCCGCCGCCGGGTGCTTGGAGGTGGCGGACTGGGTGACGAGGGTGCCGCCCTGGAGCATCGCGGGCTTGCGGTTGGCGAGGACGAACGCGCCGAGCTTGTCGTCCTTGATCAGGTCCGGCGTCTGCTCCTCGACCTGGGTCCACAGGGCACTGGTCGTCATCATCATCGACGCCTTGCCGGTCTGCACGTTGGTCGGGGCGCCGGCGTCCGTCTTCTTGGCGTAGTCGGCGGAGCCGTCCTTGATCAGGTCTTTGAAGAACTGCAGCGACTCGACCCCGCGGGCATCGGTGAACAGCACCTTCTTGCCGTCCTCGCTGAACAGCTGGCCGCCGTTGGCGAAGAGGAAGGTCTCCCAGCACTGGCGCAGATGGATGGAGAACGGGTCGAAGCCGATCCTGCCGTTCCTGGTCAGCTGCTTGGCCACGGCGCGCAGTTCGGCCCAGTTCGCCGGGGTCTTCTTGATTCCGGCCTCGGCGAAGTGGTCCTTGCGGTAGACGACGATGCGGGTGTCGAGGACGACCGGCAGCGCGTACAGCTTGCCGTCGTACCGGGACGGCTCCAGCACCCGCTTCTCGTAGTCGTGCGCGGTGGCGAACTTCTCGGGCAGCTCCGCGATCGCCTTCTTCGCGGCGAACGGCGGGATCCAGCCGACGCCCATCATCAGCACGTCGGGCAGCAGACCGCCCGCGAGCCCTGTGGTGATCTTCTCGTTGAGCTGGTCGTACGTGGTGTAGTCCACGTTCACCTTGACGTCCGGGTACTTCTTCCGGAAGCCGCCGAGGATCTCCTTCTCCAGCAGCGTCTTGCCGTCGGCGCCCTCGTAGATCGGGGTGAGCAGCGTGATCTCGCCCTCGGCGGGGCCGTCGGCCGAGCCGGACGTCGACGTACCCGTTCCGCACGCGCCGAGGGCTGCGGCAGCGGTGCCCGCGCCGATGGCGGCAAGCAACGACCGTCTTCTGAGTTCCATGGGACACCCCTTTTGAGGCGGAGGCTGTGGATCGATCCAGCGATGACATCCCGACAGTGGCTGGGAAGTGCTGGTAAATCGATGCAGTGATGCTAAGAACGCCCTCAGAGGGACGTCAACAGCTGATGCACATGAATTTTCGGGGATGTTAACTGGTGAACCGGTGAACCTTGTTCAGTAAATCGATACACTGCTACGGTCAGACGGATTCCGAACCGGAGGTGGCATGAGCGGGGTAACGATCCATCAGGTCGCGGAGGCCGCAGGGGTCTCCGCGAGCACGGTCTCCAACGTCCTCAACGGGCGGACGAACCGCATGCAGGCTGCGACGCTGGCCCGCGTGGAGCAAGTGATCGAGCAGCTCGGCTACCGGCCCAACCGCGCGGCACGGATGCTGCGCACCGGACGCATCAAGGTCATCGGCCTCATCGTGCCGTCCGTCGCCAACCCCTTCTGGGGGGCGCTCGCCCGGGAGCTGGAGGCCATCGCGCTTGCCGAGGGGTACCACGTGCTGCTCTGCAACAGCGAGCGCGACCCGGCCCGTGAGCTCAAGTACGGCGAGGAACTGCTCGCGGACGGGGTCAGCGGAGTGGTGCTCTGCTCCTCGCTGCCCTCGCTCGAACACGTGACGCCGCTGCTCAGCCGTGGCCTGAAGATGGTCGCCTTCGACCGCGCCGCACAGGCGGGCGACCCGCCGTCACTGGCCTCGATCAGCGTCGACAACGCGATGGGTGCCGAGCTCGCCACCCGCCATCTGATCGAACTCGGCCACCGGAGGCTGGCATTCGTCTCCGGTTCGGTCCACAGCGTCAACCGCCGCGAGCGACTCCGCGGCTTCCGGGCGGCCCTGGAGTCGGCCGGCCTCGACCCGGCCGACGCGATCGTCTGGCCCGGCGCCGACACCGCCGAGTTCGGCGACAAGGACGCGGCCGAACTGGGCCGGAACGCGGCCAGGGAACTCCTCTGCGGCCCCCGCCCGCCCACCGCGTTCGTCGCCATCAACGACATGTGCGCGATCGGCATCTGCCGGGGGGCCAAGGACGCCGGACGCAGCGCGGGCCAGGACGTGTCCGTGGTCGGCTTCGACGACATCCTCCTCGCCGACCTCTTCGAACCCCCGCTCACCACGGTCCGCCAGCCGCTGCCGGAGATGGCCGCGGAGACGTTCCAGCAGCTGCGGGCCCGGATCGACGCGGCCCCCGCGGCGGGCCGCTCCCTGCTCATCCGGCCGAGACTGGTCGTCCGCGAATCGACGGCCCCGGCCCCGGTGCTCGGCGACGTGTCGGCCACGGTGCCCGCGGCGAAGCGGTCGACGGAGGGGCAGCCGGCCTGAAGCGGGTCCCGGGAGCGGCGTACGGGGACGCGGCTGCCCGGTCCGAGGAGGGACGGGTCGGGCCCGGTGGGGAACGGGGCGCCGGTGGGGCACCGTGCCGCCCGTCGGCCTGCTGAAAGGGCCGGTGCCGCGCATCGGTTGCCCGGACGCGGTCACCTCGCTCCCCGGTGCCGAGCCCCTGGCCGACCTCGAACGGACCGGACGGATGCTCCAGGAGCCCGAGGATTGCCACGTCCCCCTTCACCGCGAGGGGTTCATGCTGCGGCACGGCCGTCGGCAGGGCGGTCGCCCTTCCCGAGGAACGTGCCCATGAGGACGGCGCCGAGCACGAGGAGCGCGGCAGCGGCGGTGAGAGCGAGGGAGAAGCCCTCCGTCGCGGCGTGCGGGGAGCTGCCCCGTACGGCCGAGGCGTCGCCGTGGCGCGCGGCCAGGGCGACCAGTACCGCCACCCCCACCGCGCCACCGACCTGTTGGACGGAGCTCAGGACGGCCGAGCCGAGCCCGGCGTTCTCCTCGGTGGTGCCGGTGAGCGCGGCGACGGTCAGGGCGGGCAGACCCAGCCCGCATCCGAGGCTGGTGACGAGCATGCCGGGCAGCACTCCGGAGGCGTAGCCGTCGCCCGGTTCCACACCGGACAGCAGCAGCAGTCCGGCCGAGCCGAGCAGGAACGACAGGACGAGGGCCGGGCGCACGCCGAGCCGGGCCACCGCTCGGGAGGAGAGCCACATGCCCGCGAGGATGCCGGCACCGTAGGGCAGGTAGGCGAGGCCGGCCGCGAGCGGGCGGTAGCCCAGCACGGTCTGCAGGTGCACCATCAGGAGGAAGGCCATCGCGTACATGGCGGCGGAGAACAGCAGGCTCGCCCCATTGGCGACGGCGCGGATCCGGAAGGACAGGAACGACAGCGGCACCAGCGGCTCGGCGGTGCGTGCCTCGACCGCGACGAACGCGATGGCCAGGAGCACGGCCAGAACCAAGGACCCGACAACGGCCGGGTTCTCCCAGCCCGACTCCCCGGCCCGGAGCAGACCGTGGACCAGGGACACCAGGGCACCGGTGCCGAGTACCGCACCGGGTATGTCGAGACGCACCGCCTGCCCGGCCCGGCTCTCCGGGACCAGGCGCGGCAGCAGCACCACGGCCGCAAGGGCCACCGGCAGGTTGATCAGGAAGATCCAGC
This sequence comes from Streptomyces sp. sk2.1, assembly GCF_008120935.1. Lineage (GTDB taxonomy): Bacteria > Actinomycetota > Actinomycetes > Streptomycetales > Streptomycetaceae > Streptomyces. Next base: position 100,902 of record NZ_RDBO01000033.1, on the reverse strand, counting down.
GCCAGGACGCCAGGCCGGTCAGCGCGCCGGAGATCACCAGGCCCGCCGTGCCGCCCAGGGCCGCGATCCCGCCCCAGATGCCGAACGCCCTGGCACGCTCCTCGGTACCGGGGAACAGCAGCGCGATCAGTGCCAGCGAGGCCGGGGCGGCCATGGCCGCTCCCGTGCCCTGGGCGAACCGTCCGGCCACGAGCTGCCAGGGCTCCTGCGCGAGCCCGCAGACCAGACTCGCCGCACCGAACAGCGCGACACCGGTCAGGAAGACACGTCTGCGGCCCAGCAGGTCGGCCGCGCGGCCGAACAGCAACAGCAGCCCGCCGAAGGCGAGGAAGTAGGCGTTGACGACCCAGGCCAGGCCCGCGGTGCCGAAGCCGAGGTCCTCACGCATGCTGGGCAGCGCGACGCTCACCACGTTGTCGTCCAGGACGAGCATGAACTGCACGAAGCACAGCACCACCAGGGCGGGCCCGCGGCGCCCGAGGGCGTCGGCGGTGGACATGACCGGTACCGACGTCATGCCGAGCGTCCGGTACGTGTGAACGGATTCTGCGAACTGCGGCAGCGCCCATGGCGCGATGAGTGGTCGACAGGCATGCGAACAACGCTATGCACCGGCCGTGCGGGCCGCTATGCGCCACCGGGCCACGTCATGTCGCGTTGAGGCCATAGGTTGGGGCCATGGCCGAGTATGTCGTGGGAGCCGTCCCGCCCGGGGCGGGCGCAATCGTCGTCGGGAACTTTCCGTTGGTGTCCGGGCAGTGGTTCGTCCCGCACAGCCACCCGCAGCACCAGTTGGCCTGGGCGCGGCGCGGTGTGCTCGGTGTCGCCGTCGGCGACACCCACTGGGTCCTGCCGCCCACCCGGGCGCTGTGGCTGCCCGCGGGGGTCGTCCACCGGACCGGCGCGACCCGTGACGCGGTGCTGTGCAGCCTCTACTTCGAGCCGGACAGATGCGAGCTGAACTGGGCGGAACCCACACCCGTCGGCATCGACGGGCTACTGGCCCACCTGATCGCCCACCTCGGCCGCGAGGACCTCCCCGACGACGCGCGGCTACGGGCCGAGGCGGTCGTGCCGGATCTGCTGCGACCGCTGCCGGCCACGCCCATCGACGTGCCGGACCCCACCGACGACCGCGTACGCGCCGTGGCCGACACACTGCTCGCCGACCCGGCGGACCCACGGAGCCTGGAGGCCCACGCCCGGGCCGTCGGAGTGAGCCGACGCACCCTGACCCGGCTGTTCGTCCATGACACCGGCATGAACTTCGACCGTTGGCGCACCCATCTGCGGCTGCGTGCCGCCCTTCCCCTGCTCGCCGAGGGGCAGCCCGTCTCCCGGGTCGCGCACACCGTGGGATACGCGACCCCGAGCGCCTTCCTCGCGGCGTTCCGGCGAACCGTCGGTACGTCCCCGGGACGCTATCTCAAGGGCGACGCCTCGTTCGAGGCATCCGCCGCGAGCGCCGCCGGTGAATGACCTCGGCGGGCCCCGGCCACCGGCGGGCGGACCGGTCGGCCCCCGGGTCCAGTGGCCTCCCGGCCCGTGGGTGGGGCCCCACGGCGGTCACTGCATCGAAGGATTTACTCCCGGCTCGCCCCTGTGCAGGACGTGAACGGCGGGCGGCGGGCGGCACAGTGGAGCGCGATCCAGGTTCCCCTGACGGCACTGCCCCGGAAGGCACTTCCATGCACTTCTCCGCCGACCCGCCCCGCCCCGCGCTGCGGGCCGTGGTGACCGGTATCTGCTGCGCCGTGGTGACTGCGTCCGTGATGGTCCCGGCCGACGCTGCCGAAACACCCGCACCCCGGATCGAAGCACCGCTCGGCACGGTGTTCCTGCCCAACCTCGACGACGACTCGCGCCGCTGCACACTGCGCCCCGGCGACCTCGACCGGCTGGACGTGGCCGTGGACGAACGCCTCGCGGCCTGCCACGACGCCGCGGACGAGGTGGTCAACGGCTCCGAGGACGCCGAGGACCTCACCCCGCTCCTGGTGCCGCCCGCGGCGGTCGGAGAGGACGCCGTCGGCAGGATCACGGTGCCCGCCGCACAACGGCCGTACGTCCGGATCTTCGTACGGGAGGGCGACCGGTACACCCCGCTCGGCACCGACGGGGCACTGACCGCGCGCGAGCTGCGCCGCGGCGTGCGGCTCGCCGTCGAGGGACGCGACGTCGTCCGCGACCGGACCCGGTGGGACGGCCGGGTCGTCGTGACCCTCGACGTCACCGACCGCGGGCGCACCGGCAGCACACGGCTCGGGATGAGCGTCGCCCCCGTCCTCCTCCAGCACGACCTCCAGCGCGCCCGGCACGTCTTCGCCGCCGCCCCGGGGAAGGGCCCGGGACAGCCCGCGGAGGTCCCGACCGCCACCCGTGTGCCCGGCGGATGGAAGGAGTTCGCCGGGTCGCTGCGCGCCGCGACCCGCGCCGTGGGGCTCCCCGACCGCGAACTGCGATTCCAGCCGGGCGGCGCCCAGTGGTGGAAGGACATCTGGCGGCAGGACATCGCCGAACCGGCCTATGCGACCAGGCCGGGGCCCGGCGGGCCGCAGACGATGCGGATCCTGCTGCGCTCGCCGAACTACTGGAAGTCCCCCGACGGCACGAGTGCGAGCCTGCGGCGGGCCGGACGGCTTCTCTTCAAGGACCTGCGCGGACCGGGCGTGGGCGTCGTCCAGCAGTACACCACCGACCGCCCGGACAACGTCGACGAACTCCTCAACTTCACCGGCAACATCGAGTCGCTGCCCCCGTACCGGGGCTACCCGCAGGGCCGCGTGGTGTACGGGAGCTCGGCGGACCGCCGCCCCGATCCGTCGTTCGTGCGGATGCTGCGCGACCAGCGGGAACAGCCGCCCGTGGTGATCGACACCTCGTGGCTGCTGGTCGGCCACGCGGACGAGACCGTGCACGTCGTGCGCGCCGACAACGCGCGCGGCTGGACCCTCGCCGTCTCCGACCCCCGGCTCGCGATCGGACTGTTGAAGAAGGTCCGGGAGGCGGGGGAGGGCGGGCAGCGGCTGTTCGCCGACACCGACGCGGAGGACAAGCCCACCGTCGACGAGTTCCTGCGCCACGAAGCGGCCGAGGGCGACAACGAGGACGCCGCGCGCCGCATCGACGAGCAGGTGCGGGTGCTGCTGCGGGCGACCGGGCTGAAGGCCGCCGAACTGGTGCGGCTGCCGGTGCTCTACTTCCGGGTGACCGACACACCGGGGGCCGACGGCCGCCACATCGCCTTCTCCCCGGCCCTGGCCAACGGCCTGTCGCTGACGGCCGGGGACTTCGCGGCCCCCGCGCCGCACGGCCCCCGGCTCGCCGGGCGCGACCTGTTCCGGGCGGAGGCCGAGCGGCGGCTGGCGGCCAACGGTGTACGGGTGCACTGGGTGGAGAACTTCTCCTGGGCGCACCTCGGCGGCGGCGAGGTGCACTGCGCGACGAACGCGCTGCGCGACATCGGCCGGTAGCACGGCCGGTCGCCGGTCGCCGGTCGCCGGTCGCCGGTCGCCGGTACGGAACCGGCAGCCGACCGTCGGCGTCCGGGCGGGGCCGGACCGGGCGAAGGGGCCCGGCCCGGCAACCGCCCGTCGGAGCGCCGGACGCGTCAGACGAGGTCGAACCGGTCGAGGTCCATCACCTTGGCCCACGCCGCGGCGAAGTCGCGCACGAACTTCTCCTTCGCGTCGTCGCTCGCGTAGACCTCGGCGAGGGCGCGCAGCTCCGAGTTCGAGCCGAACACCAGGTCGGCACGGGTGCCGGTCCACTTGACCTCACCGGTGGCGAAGTCGCGGCCCTCGAAGACGTCCTGCGCCTCCGATGCCGACGTCCACGTCGTACCCAGGTCGAGCAGGTTGACGAAGAAGTCGTTGGTCAGCGTGCCCGGGGCGTCGGTGAGGACGCCGTGCCCGGACCGCTGGTGGTTGGCGCCCAGGACGCGCAGGCCGCCGACGAGGACGGTCATCTCGGGCGCGCTCAGGTCCAGCAGGCTCGCCCGGTCGAGCAGCAGGTACTCGGCGCGCAGCCGGTTGCCCTTGCCGACGTAGTTGCGGAAACCGTCGGCGGCCGGCTCCAGGGCGGCGAACGACTCCACGTCGGTCTGCTCCTGCGTCGCGTCGACGCGGCCCGGCGTGAACGGCACCTCGACGCCCACGCCGCCGTCCGCGGCCGCCCGCTCGACGGCCGCGGTGCCCGCGAGCACGATCAGGTCGGCCATCGAGACCCGCTTGCCGCCGGTCTGCGCGGAGTTGAAGGACTCCTGGACGCCCTCCAGGGTGCGCAGCACCGCCGCCAGGTCGTCGGGGTTGTTGACCTCCCAGCTCCGCTGCGGCTCCAGGCGGACGCGGCCGCCGTTGGCGCCGCCGCGCTTGTCGCTGCCGCGGAAGGACGAGGCCGAGGCCCACGCGGCGGACACGAGCTGCGCGACGGTGAGGTCCGAGCCGAGGATCTGCTCCTTGAGGGAGGCGATGTCCGCGACGTCGATCGGCTCGTGGGTGCGCTCGGGCAGCGGGTCCTGCCACAGCTGGACCTCGGTGGGGACCTCCGGGCCGAGGTAGAGCGAGACCGGGCCCATGTCGCGGTGGGTCAGCTTGAACCACGCGCGGGCGAAGACGTCGGCGAACTCGTCCGGGTTCTCGTGGAAGCGCCGCGAGATCTGCTCGTAGACCGGGTCGAAGCGGAGCGACAGGTCGGTGGTGAGCATCGTCGGGAGGTGCTTCTTCGACGGGTCGTGCGCGTCGGGGATGATCGCCTCGGCGTTCTTCGCCACCCACTGGTGGGCGCCGGCCGGGCTCTTGCCGAGCTCGTACTCGTACTCGAAGAGGTTCTTGAAGAACTCGTTGCCCCACCGGGTCGGTGTGGAGGTCCAGGTGACCTCCAGACCGCTGGTGATGGCGTCGCCGCCCTTGCCGGTGCCGTACGTGCTCGCCCAGCCCAGGCCCTGCGCCTCGATCGGGGCGGCCTCGGGGTCGGCGCCCACGTTGTCGGCCGGGCCCGCGCCGTGGGTCTTGCCGAAGGTGTGGCCGCCCGCGATGAGGGCGACGGTCTCCTCGTCGTTCATCGCCATGCGGCGGAACGTCTCGCGGATGTCGCGGGCCGCGGCGACCGGGTCCGGATTGCCGTTGGGGCCCTCGGGGTTGACGTAGATGAGGCCCATCTGCACGGCGCCCAGCGGGTTCTCCAGCTCCCGGTCACCGGTGTAGCGCTCGTCGCCGAGCCAGGTCGTCTCGGGGCCCCAGTAGACGTCCTCCTCGGACTCCCACACGTCCGCGCGGCCGCCCGCGAAACCGAAGGTCTCGAAGCCCATCGACTCCAGCGCGACGTTGCCGGTGAGGATCAGCAGGTCGGCCCAGGAGATCGACTGGCCGTACTTCTTCTTGACCGGCCACAGCAGCCGGCGGGCCTTGTCGAGGTTGCCGTTGTCCGGCCAGCTGTTGAGCGGGGCGAAACGCTGCTGCCCCGCACCCGCGCCGCCGCGGCCGTCGCTGATCCGGTACGTACCGGCGCTGTGCCAGGCCATGCGGATCATCAGCGGGCCGTAGTGGCCGAAGTCGGCGGGCCACCAGTCCTGCGAGGTGGTCAGCACCTCCGCGATGTCCCGCTTCACGGCCGCCAGGTCGAGGGCCCGGAATGCCTCGGCGTAGTCGAACTCCTCACCGAGCGGGTTCGCGACGGCGGGGTTCTTCGCGAGGATCTTCAGATTGAGGCGCTCCGACCACCACTGGCGGTTTCCGCCGCCCTGCGTGGGGTGCGGCGCACGCTCGTGCGCGACGGGGCAGCCGCCGCTCGCCTCCTCCGACTTCGGGACGGTGACGATCGCGTCGTGGTTCTCAGACATGGGAATCCTTCCGGGCCGAGCGGGTCACATCGTTCAGAAGCTGCATGCACAGGTCCACGGGTGCTGCTGGTACGGGAATCGCCGGTACGGGGATCGCCGACCTCGGAACGGGCTGCCGCGCGAAACGCGCGTTCAGGGAGGCGGGTGGGACACCTCGATGCCCAGGTGCCGGGCATCCCGCTCGGTCCTGAAGGGCGTGCCACGCGCGTTCGCCGTTCACCGGAGAGCACCGCTCGTCACGTCCGCAGTGGTCCCGTCATGTCTCAGTCTCCCGTTGTACCGGACTTTCCCGTTCCCTTGGCCTGCGCTGGGATCGATCCTACGATCGACGGAGTCCAGGTCAAGAAGCACGTCTGTTCCGAATTCAGTCGGAAGCTGTACGGCTGCCGCTGGAACCCGGTACTTCAACGAGCCTGAATGGATGGACCGATATGAGTGACCTGCTGGAGCGGCTGCGGGGACGCGGTTGGCGGGTGACCTCTCAGCGGCGTGTCGTCGCCGAGGTCCTCGACGGCGACCACGTCCACCTGACGGCCGACGAGGTGCACGCCCGCGCGGCGGAGCGGCTGCCGGAGATCTCCCGGGCGACCGTCTACAACACCCTGGGGGAGATGGTCTCGCTCGGCGAGGTCATGGAGGTCTCCACCGACGGCCGCGCGAAGCGCTACGACCCGAACGCCCACCGTCCGCACCAGCACCTGGTGTGCTCGGGCTGCGGTCTGATCCGCGACGTGCGCCCGACGGGCGACCCGCTGGCCGGGCTGCCGGACGGTGAACGGTTCGGCTTCACCGTGTCCGGGGCCGAGGTCACGTACCGGGGACTGTGCCCGGAGTGCAGCCGGGCCGCGCACTGACCGGAGCGTGCCGCACAAGGCCGGGCCCGGCGGCGGAGCCGTGCGCCCGGCCGGGGATCAGACGCGGTTGACGCGGTACACGTCCCGTACGCAGAGGTTGAGGAGGGTTGCCGCCACGATGGCACCGGCACAGACCAGGAGCACGGTCCGGTCGGCCCAGGCGTGCGCGGCGAGGGCGGTGACGAGGTAGCCGAGGGGGATGGCGATCCGCTCCCCGACCCCGTTGAACGAGCTCATCCGGCCCAACTCCTCCTGTGGCACGTGCTGTTGGAGCGCGGTGGTCCAGGCCACCACGGCGACGTCCACCCCGATGCCCGCGAGCACGGCGGCGAGCAGCACCCAGGGCAGGGACAGGCCCAGGCCCAGCGCCGCCGGGGGAAGGCAGAGCGCGGCGCCGGTGACGACGGCCGCGGCCAGCAGCCGGTACGGCCTCCACCGCAGGCACACCGCCGTTCCCGCAAGCAGCCCGAACGCGAACGCGCCCTGCACGAGCCCCCAGGAACGGGCCCCCGCGTAGTGCTCGGCCGCGACCACGGGACCGAGCAACTGGAAACCGGCCAGCCACGCGGCGACCACCACCGTCCCGGCCGCGGTGTACGTCCACAGCCAGGTGCGGCGCCGGAAGCCGGCCCAGCCGGCCCGCAGGTCGGCCAGGACCCCGCTCGTCGTGACCGGTGTGCTCAGCCGCAGGCCGAGCAGCAGCAGCGCCGCGACCAGGAAGCTGAGCGCGTCCCACGACAGCGCCCACGCCGGCCCGCCGACCGCCACGACCACTCCGCCGACGACGGGACCGAGCACCTTGACGGCGTTGCTCGGCAGCCGGAGCAGCGCGTTGGCCCGCTGCAGGTGCTCCGCCGCGACGAGCTGCGCCACGACGCCCGTCGCGGCCGGGGCGGTGAAGGCCGTGGCGATTCCGGAGGCGAAACCGCACGCGGCGATCGAAGCGGTCGTCGCGTGCCCGGTGGCCACGAGCGCCGCGAGCACCGCCTGCGCGGCCGCGGCCAGGAGGTTGCCCAGGAACAGGATCCGGCTGCGCGACAGCCGGTCGGCGAGGACCCCGCCCGCGACGGTGAGGACGATCGTCGGCACCGCGTTCGTCGCCAGCACGACACCGAGCGACCCGGTCCCGCCGCCCTGCCCGATCACCGCGTAGGCGAGCGCGACCGGTGCCATCGCGGAGCCGGTCGCCGAGACGAGGTTGGCGAGCACGAACCGGCGGAAGGCCGGAACCCGCAAGGGTGTCGGGTGGGGTGCGGACGTTTCGGCGGTGGTCCTCATGGTCCTTCCGCGGTCGGTGTGTTCCCGCCGCGACGGGGGTGTCCGTCGGGGCGTCCGGGACCTTACCCCCGGTCCGGGCGGCACCGGTCCGTCACAGGCGTTGTTCGGCCAGATCCAGCCAGTGCTCCGTCTCGCCCGGGGCGAAGTGCCGGACGGCCCAGTCGGCCATGCGCAGGCTCATATGGGCCCAGCAGGGGCGCAGGACGTCCTCGGGCAGGGCGTCCAGGACGGCGTCGAGGCGTCGGACGACCCCCGGCGGCTGTTGTTTCGCGTGCAGTCCGAAGCGCAGGGTGACCAGGTCGAAGCGGCGATCGCCCCGTCCGGCGCCGTCCCAGTCGACGACCCCGGTGACGGCACCGTCCACGGCGAGCAGGTTGCCGTGGTGGAAGTCCTGGTGCACCACGTCGTCCCCGGAAAGGAGAGGAGGATGCGCCGCACCCACCGCCCTGACCCGCCGCTCCAGGGCCGCGCCGCGGCGGCCGTGCCGGCGCAGCGGTTCGTGCAGGCAGTAGCCGGGGCCGTCGTCGAGCAGGTACAGGTTCACCGGCGGGACGTCCCGGTGTCCGGCGAGCAGCCCCGCCTGCGACTCGTTGAGGGCGAGCGCCCGGTCCAGGCCGCGGTGGTCCAGCAGATCCGGCGGCGCGCCCGGCAGGAGCTGCTGGACCAGTACCACCGCGTCGTCCACCTGGAGCGCCAGCTCCGTCGACGGGCAGGGGTATCCCCGGCCGCGCAGCACCTCGCACACCGTCAGGGGGCCCGCCCGCAGTGCGTCGAGCCGGGTGTCCGGCCGCCACTTCAGCACGGACCGGTGGCCGTCGGGCCACCGGACGTACGCGGCGCCCACCTCGCCTCCCGGGCAGGGGCCCTCGACCACCAGCCGTACGCCCGTCCGGGCGTGCACGGCGGCCGTCAGCCGGTCGGGGTCGAGGCGTTCGGCACGCGTCCGGTTCCGCGGTGATGAGGTCATCGGAGCATTCTCCGGCACCGGCGCCGCCCGTTCTGCCCACCGGGGCCCCGCCCGGTCCGGGAGGCGTCGTGGCGTGTCTGCCGTGCCGGGGGAGGGGGACGGCCCTTCCCCGGCACGGCAGGTCCGGTGCCGGTGCGGGAGGGGCGCCGGGCCGGACGACACCGGCCCCCTCCCGCACCGGGTCAGTCGGCCGACGCCGTCCAGCCCCGCGCCTCCACCCGGGCCGCGTCGCCCGGGCGGCTGTCGTCGAAGACCGTCCGGCCGCCGTCCTCGACGCGGACGGCGTCCACGTACACCCCGCGGCCGACGTACAGCTGGTCCGTCGCGTACCGCCAGCGCAGGCGCACCTCCTTGCCGCGCCACGGGGCGAGGTCCGCCTCCAGCCGGTGCCAGACCCGGCCGGACCAGCCGGAGACGGCGCCGGTGGGGTGGGCCTCCGGTTCCGGGCGGGGCCTTCGCGCCATCGGCGCGGTGGCGAACGGCACCGGCTGCCAGGTCGCCCCGGCGTCCGCCGACGCCTCCAGGAAGACGAAGTCCGACCCGGGCTCGGTGTCCCACCACAGCGCCGAGTCCAGCCGGGCCCGGCCCGAGGAGAGCCGCAACGGGGGAAGGGCGAGCGTCGCCTCGGTGCCGCCGGCCCAACCCGAGAACCACGCCGTGCGCCCCCGGACCGGGCGGACCGCCACCGCGCGTGCCATCTGGTTGGCGGCGGCCACGCGCGGCGCGCTGCCCGAACGCCAACTGCGCACGGGGTGAACGGAGTTGCCGAGGACGATCAGGAACGAGTCGGTCGTCGGGTCCAGGACGAGGCTGGTGCCGGTGAAACCGGTGTGGCCGGCCGTGCGGGGCGTGGCCATCGCGCCCATGTACCAGTGCTGGTAGAGCTCGAAGCCGAGCCCGTGCGCGTCACCGGGGAAGGCGGTGTTGAAGTCGGTGAACAGCAGGTCGACCGAGGCGGGGGAGAGGATGCGGGCCCGGCCGTACACTCCGCCGTTGAGCAGTGTGCGGGCGAGGATCGCGAGGTCCCAGGCGCAGGAGAAGACCCCGGCGTGCCCCGCCACCCCGTCCAGACCGTACGCGTTCTCGTCGTGCACCTCGCCCCAGACCAGGCCGCGCTCCAGCCCGGACCAGGGCAGCCGGGCGTCCTCGGTCGCGGCGATCTTCGGCTTCCAGGAGGCCGGCGGGTTGTACCGGGTGCGGTGCATCCCGAGCGGAGCGGTGATCTGCTCGCGGAGCAGGACGTCCTGGGTGCGGCCGGTGATCTTCTCCAGGACCAGTTGCAGCGAGATCAGGTTGAGGTCGGAGTAGAGGTACACCGTGCCCGGCGGGTTGGCGGGCACCTCGTCCCACAGGAGCCGCAGCTTTCCCTCCCGGGTCGGCGCCTTGTACAGCGGGATCCAGGCGCGGAAACCGGAGGTGTGGGTGAGCAGTTGACGGATCGTGATGTCCTGCTTGCCGCCGCCGGCGAAGTCGGGGAGGTACGAGGCGACCTTCGCCTCCAGCTCCAGCGTCCCGCGCTCGATCTGCTGCACCGCCAGGATCGAGGTGAACAGCTTGGAGACCGAGGCCAGGTCGAAGACGGTGTCCTCGGCCATGGGGATCTGCCGGTCGGGCGGGAACTCCACGCCGGTGTCGGTCTTCTCGTCGTACGCCGAGTAGCGCACGGCCTTGCCGATGGGCCGGTGCAGGGCCACCGTGCCGCCCCGTCCGGCGAGCAGGACCGCCCCCGCGTACCAGGGGTGCTTCGGGGACGCCTCCAGGAACTTCTCGGCGTCGGTGACCAGTTGGTCCAGGGGTTCTCGCAACAGCCCGGCGCGTTCGGCCGTTCCGCGCCGCAGGGTGGGGCGGCCGTTCCCCGGCGCCCCGCTCGTCCCGGTCCCCGTGTTCATGTCCGACGCCTTCGCCCCCGACTCCATGGCCGACGCCCGCTCCGCGAACGGAATCGGCGCCAGGGCGAGCGCTCCGCCCAGGGCCAGCATCCCACCGCCCAGCCTCCGTCGGCTGATTCCCCGGCCGGCCACGTCCTCGGTCATCCGGAACCCCTTCCTACCGCCTGAAAGTAACTTTCGAACTCTCTTCCGGAAGTGAAACTTCCTGCCGACGCAGAGAGTACTGCCGCCCCGGCCGTCACGGAGGCCCCCTGCGCCACAAAGAATCTGACGAAGTATCAGAAACTCTCTTCCCTCGGTCGGCGGACTGCGGCATCCTGCGCCCCATGGAGACGGAGCTGAGCAAGAAACTGGGAGTCGAGCACGCCATCTTCGGCTTCACGCCGTTCCCCGCGGTGGCCGCGGCCATCACCCGGGCCGGAGGGTTCGGCGTGCTCGGCGCGGTCCGCTACACCGCCCCCGACGACCTCGCGCGCGACCTCGACTGGATGCAGGAGCACACCGACGGCAAGCCGTACGGCCTCGACGTCGTCATGCCCGCCAGGAAGGTGGAAGGGGTCACCGAGGCCGACGTCGAGGCGATGATCCCGGCCGGGCACCGGAAGTTCGTCCGGGACACCCTGGCCGAGCACGGCGTCCCGGAACTCGACGAGGGCGAGGCGTCCGGCTGGCGCATCACCGGCTGGATGGAGGAGGTCGCCCGCAACCAGCTCGACGTCGCCTTCGACTACCCCATCAAGCTCCTCGCCAACGCCCTCGGCTCCCCGCCCCCCGACGTCGTCCGGCGCGCCCACGACCGGGGCGTGCTCGTCGCCGCCCTCGCCGGAAGCGCCAAGCACGCCCGCCACCACGCCGACGCGGGCATCGACATCGTCGTCGCCCAGGGGTACGAGGCGGGCGGCCACACCGGCGAGATCGCCTCCATGGTCCTGGTGCCCGACGTGGTCGACGCCGTCGGACCGCTGCCCGTGCTGGCCGCCGGCGGCATCGGCAGCGGCGAGCAGATCGCCGCCGGACTCGCCCTCGGCGCCCAGGGCGTCTGGCTCGGCTCCCTCTGGCTGACCACCGAGGAGGCCGACCTCCACTCCCGCGCGCTGACCCGCAAGCTCCTCGCCGCCGGCTCCGGCGACACCGTCCGCTCCCGCGCCCTCACCGGCAAACCGGCCCGCCAGCTCCGTACCGCCTGGACCGACGCCTGGGACGACCCGGCGGGCCCCGGGCCGCTGCCCATGCCGCTCCAGGGACTGCTGGTCGCCGAGGCCGTCTCCCGCATCCAGAAGTACGAGACCGGCGCACTGCTCGGCACCCCCGTCGGACAGATCGTCGGCCGGATGAACAGCGAACGCAGCGTGCGGGCCGTCTTCGACGACCTGACCAGCGGCTTCGAACGTGCCGTGGACCGGATCAACCGCATCGCCGGACGGAGCACCTCATGACCCCGCCGCCCAACGGCTTCTGGGCCCAGGCCACCGCCGACCCCGACCGCACGGTCCTGATCGCCCCCGACGGCGAGAGCTGGACGGCCGGCCGGCTGCACACCGCCGCCAACCGCATGGTCCACGGACTGCGCGCGGCCGGACTGGAGCGCGGCGACGCCTTCGCGGTCGTCCTGCCCAACGGCGCCGAGTTCTTCACCGCCTACCTCGCCGCCGTGCAGGCCGGGTTCTACCTCGTCCCCGTCAACCACCACTTCGTCGGCCCCGAGATCGCCTGGATCGTCTCCGACTCCGGCGCCAAGGTGCTCATCGCCCACGAACGGTTCGCCCCGGCCGTGACCGCGGCCGCCGACGAGGCCGGCCTGCCCGCCACCCACCGCTACGCCGTCGGCACCATCGAGGGCTTTTGCCCCTACTCCGGACTGCTCGACGGCCGGCCCGGCACACCGCCGGAGGAACGCACCCTCGGCTGGGTCATGAACTACACCTCCGGCACCACCGGTCGCCCGCGCGGCATCCGCCGCCCGCTGTCCGGCAGGCTCCCCGAGGAGAGCCACCTCGGAGGGTTCCTCGGCATCTTCGGCATCCGGCCGTTCGACGGCAACACGCACCTGGTCTGCTCGCCGCTCTACCACACGGCCGTCCTCCAGTTCGCGGGCGCGTCCCTGCACATCGGCCACCCGCTGGTCCTGATGGACCGGTGGACCCCCGAGGAGATGCTGCGCCTCATCGACACCCACCGCTGCACCCACACCCACATGGTCCCCACCCAGTTCCACCGCCTCCTCGCCCTCCCCGACGAGGTCCGAAGCCGCTACGACGTCACCTCCATGCGCCACGCCGTCCACGGCGCCGCACCCTGCCCCGACCACGTCAAACGGGCGATGATCGACTGGTGGGGACGGTGCGTCGAGGAGTACTACGCGGCCAGCGAGGGCGGCGGCGCCTTCGCCACCGCCGAGGACTGGCTGAAGAAACCGGGCACCGTCGGCAGGGCCTGGCCGATCAGCGAACTCGCCGTCCTCGACGACGACGGCAACCGGCTGCCGCCGGGCGAGCTCGGCACCGTCTACATGAAGATGAACACCGGCGGCTTCAGCTACCACAAGGACGAGGGCAAGACGCGGAAGAACCGGGTCGGCGACTTCTTCACCGTCGGCGACCTCGGCGTCCTCGACGAGGACGGCTACCTCTTCCTCCGCGACCGCAAGATCGACATGATCATCTCCGGCGGGGTCAACATCTACCCGGCCGAGATCGAGGGCGCCCTCCTCGGTCATCCCGCCGTCGCCGACGCCGCCGTCTTCGGCATCCCGCACCCCGACTGGGGCGAGGAGGTCAAGGCGGTCGTCGAACCCGCCGCCGGACACGAGGCCGGCGAGGAACTCGCCGCCGCGATCCTGCGCCACTGCGAGGACCGGCTCGCCGGGTACAAACGCCCCAGGAGCATCGACTTCACCGAGGAGATGCCCCGCGACCCGAACGGCAAGCTGTACAAGCGCAGGCTGCGCGACCCGTACTGGGAGGGGCACCCCAGGGCGTTGTGAACCGCCGTCCGGCCGTCGTCCGGCGCGCGCTCCGGGCCGGGTTCTGGCAGCGTGTGGCCCATGAACACGCGCACGACGGTCCGGTCCCTGGCGACCCGGTGGACGGTGGTCGTGCCGCTCGTCGCCGCACTCGCGCTGGTGTTCAGCTGGGGGCGGGAGCTCCCGCCGCTCGCCGTCGGCGTGGTCGTCCTCTGCCTCGCGGGCGCCGTCCTCGCCGCGGTGCACCACGCCGAGGTGATCGCCCACCGGGTCGGCGAACCGTTCGGCTCCCTGGTGCTGGCCGTCGCCGTGACCGTGATCGAAGTGGCCCTGATCGTCACCCTGATGGTGGGCGGCGGCCCCAAGGCGGCGGCGCTGGCGCGCGACACCGTGTTCGCCGCCGTGATGATCACCTGCAACGGCATCGTCGGACTGTCCCTGCTCGTGGGGGCGGTCCGCACCCGCGTCGTCGTCTTCAACGCCGAGGGCTCCGGCGGCGCCCTCGCGACCGTCGCCACGCTCGCCACCCTCAGCCTGGTCCTGCCGACCTTCACCATCGGCAAACCCGGCCCCGAGTTCTCCACCGCCCAGCTGGCCTTCGCCGCCGTCGCCTCGCTCTTCCTGTACGGGCTGTTCGTCGCCGTGCAGACGGTGCGCCACCGCGAGTACTTCCTCCCGCTCACCCAGGAGGGCACGCTCAAGGAGGACGAACAGCACGCACCGCTGCCGGGCCGGGGCGCCACCGCCCTGAGCCTGACGATGCTGCTGGTCGCGCTCGTCGCGGTCGTCGGGGACGCCAAGTCCGTCTCACCGGCCATCGAGGCCGGGGTGGAGGCGGCCGGGATGCCCCAGGCCGTGGTCGGCGTCGTCATCGCCCTGCTGGTGCTGCTGCCGGAGACCCTGGCGGCGGTCCGGGCGGCCCGCCGCGAACGCGTCCAGACCAGCCTCAACCTCGCCCTCGGCTCGGCGATGGCCAGCATCGGCCTGACCATCCCGGCCATCGCCCTCGCCTCGATCTGGCTCGACGGGCCGCTCCACCTCGGCCTCGGCGCCACCCACATGGTGCTGCTCGCGCTCACCATGCTCGTCGGCGCGCTGACCGTCGTACCCGGACGGGCCACCCTGCTCCAGGGCGGCGTCCACCTGTCGGTCTTCGTCGCGTTCGTCTTCCTCGCGATCAGCCCCTGACCGCCCCGAGGGCGGCCGGGGGCCGATCGCGCCGCGAGGGACTACCGGCGCTCGTGGACCCGCACCACCCGCAGCGCGGGCGAACGCATGATGTCCTTCTCGCAGAACCGGGACGTCACCCAGCGCTCGCCCGAGTACAGCTCGGTCTGGTCGCTGTAGTGCGCCGAGCCCGGGTCGGAGGACTGGGAGTACGTGAGCAGGGTGCGCGCCACCGGGCACCGGCTCCCGTCCCAGCCGACCGCCTGGATGTAGCTGGAGCCGGCCGACACCTCCCGGTAGGAGCCGGACGCCGCGTCCCACTCCGGCTCGGTCTTGTTCCAGACGCCGAGCGACTCCGTGCCGCCGCCGACCGGGATGCGCCGGCCGTTGCGCTCGACCCACTGGTGCCGGCCCAGCGGCGCGTCCAGCGAGGCACCGGCCGCCCGGAGCTCGGCCACCGCGTCGGCGAGCGCCCGGGTGACGCCGGGCGCCGAGGTGTTCAGTGTGTTCGGGGTGGCGACCGGGTCGGCGGGGGAGAAGGGCACCTTCCACAGCTCGGCCGCCGGCACCGTGCCCGCCACCCTGCGCCACAACCGGTCGAAGAGCAGCGCGCCCCGGCTGGTGGTGTCCGTCCTCCGGTCCCAGTGCCGCAGCACCCCGCACGCCGCCGACACGTCGACCGCCTCGCCGTCGCTGCCGGTCGCCCGGCCGCCGGGCAGCGCCGCGCAGGCGTCCGCCAGGTCCGCCGCGGCCCGGTCACCGGCCGGCGCCCGGTTGGCGAACTGCTGCCGCTGGAGATCGGCCACGGTCAGCCGGCCCCGCGCCGCCATCGCCGACACGTCCTCGACCGCGCCCCGGGTCCGCATCGAACGGGGCGTGGCGACCGTACCGAAGATCCGCTCGTAGCCGGTCAGCGGCGCGTCCGCGTTCGTCAGCCAGGCGCTGTCGTTGGAGTTCTCCACGTACGGGGCGTCCTCCAGGGTGGGCATCCGGCCCGGCCCGAAGATGCCCGGCTGCACGGCGTCCGGGTCCGAGCCCGGCGCGCAGTCGCCGCGCGAACCGTCCAGCACCGCGAGCCCGGACGCCGGATACGTGGCCCTGCCCAGCGGGGTGGAACACCGCTGCGCGAGCTCGTCCGTGATCCGCGGCAGCACCTGCGACTGCGAGAAGAAGGAGTGTCCGGCGGAGTCGGCCGCGACGGTGTTCACCCACGGCAGCCCCTGGACGCGGTGCAGCGCGGCCCGGACGTCCGCCGTGCTGCGCGCCCTGCTGAAGCCCAGGCCCGCGTCCGAGAACCGCAGGTTCACGGCGTTCGGGTCGTTGAGCGCGTACGCGGTCGTCGCCGTCCACGGCAGCGGCAGCCCGGCACCGAACGAGGTGACGACCGGCCCGTACCGGGTCCACCACTGGGTGCGGGTCACCGTGCCACCGCCCCGCACCGCCACCGACACCGTGCGCTTCGTCATCCGCTCGGGCCGGCCGTCCACCAGGTACACGGTCGGATCGGCCGGATCGAGGGCGAGCTGGTGGAGGTTGAGAGGCACCCCGGTGGCGACGGTGTGGCTCCACGCGATGTGCGCGTTGTACCCGATCGACACGGTCGGCGCGCCCAGCAGCGAACCGCCCGCCACGTTCAGCTCACCGGGAATCGTCTGCTGCGACTGCCAGAACCGCCGGCCGCCCTGCCAGGGGTAGTGCGGATTGCCCAGCAGCAGGCCCCGCCCGTTGGCCGTCGTGCCGCCGCCGAACGCGACCGCGTTGGAGCCCATGTCCGCGTTCTGCGTCGACAGCAGCCGCCGGGCCGCGTCCGCCGCGTCGCCGGGCGAGGAGGTACCGGACGGCCGGGCATCGCCCGCGTGCGGCCCGGCGGCCGTGATCCCGTCGACGGTGCGCCCCTGACCGCCGAGCACCGAGAGCGCGTAGCCGCGCATCACGACGTCCATGGCCGTCACCGGGCGCACCCAGTCGGCGCCCCGGCAGGCCGGGTCGTCGATCCGGTTCTGCGCCAGCCAGGCGTTGTAACCGGCCGCCCAGCCGCGTTCCAGTTCCCTGACCTCCCGGCTCTGCCCCGCCGGAGCGGGCGTCCTCAGCAGCTTCTCCACGGTGCGGCTCGCGCGGACCCCGCGGAAGTAGAGGTCGCTGGAGAGGTTCTTCGCCGCGGAGGAAAGCGAACCGTCCGGGGCCGCGTCCGGGCCGAAGTACCGCGACCGCTCGCCGCGCAGGGTCACGAAGCCGTCGGCGAGCGTGCACACCTGGTCGGCGGCCTGGGCCCAGCCGTTGCCGAAGCCCAGGTTCGCGTAGTCCTTCGCCACGATGTGCGGGATGCCGTACTCGGTGTAGCGGATCGTGGCGGACAGTCCGCCGCCCGACGGGTGGTGGGAACGGTGCGGGCCGTCGGCCGCCGCCGGGGGCAGCGAGGCCGAAACGGTGAACAGCGCGAGGCCGGATATCGCGAGGAGTCTCAGACGGTTGCGGAGCGGCAACGGTCCTCCCAACTGTGCGGGTGCGAAAGGCGGTTGCCCGAGGTTTCGAGCCGCCACGCGTCACTCAGCCAGCACCCCCGCACCCCTGTCAACATCCGCACCGGCGCCCGGACCCTTGACCACCGGGTTCCGGCCGCCCAGGATCACGCCATGACAGGTGTACGGAGCAGCACAGTCGACGGAGTCGTGGCCCGCAGCGCCCGGCGCACCCCCGAGCGCACCGCCGTGCGGTACGCGGACAGGTCGTGGAGCTACGCGGAGCTGGACACGGCCGTCAGCACCGCGGCGGCCGTCCTCACCGGTGACCACGGGCTGCGCCCCGGCGACCGGGTCGCCTCCTACGCGCACAACTCCGACGCCTACCTGATCGGCTACCTCGCCTGCGCCCGCGCGGGCCTGGTCCACGTACCGGTCAACCAGAACCTCACCGGCGACGACCTCGCGTACATCCTGGGCCAGTCGGGCAGCGCCCTCGTCCTCACCGACCCCGACCTCGCCGACCGGGTCCCCGCCGGGTTCCCCGTGCGCCCGCTGCGCGACGCGCCCGACTCCCTCCTCGACGCCACCGCCACTCCGCGCCCCTTCGTCCCCGAACGCGAACCGGCCGCGGGAGACCTCGTCCAGCTGCTCTACACCTCGGGCACCACCGCCCTGCCCAAGGGCGCGATGATGACCCACGGCGCCCTCGTGCACGAGTACGTCAGCGCGATCACGGCGCTCGACCTGCGCGCCACCGACCGGCCCGTCCACGCCCTGCCGCTCTACCACTCCGCGCAGATGCACGTGTTCCTGATGCCCTACCTCGCGGTCGGCGCGCAGAACACCATCCTGGACGCGCCCGACGTGGACCGGATCCTCGACCTCGTCGAGACGGGGCGGGCCGACAGCGTCTTCGCCCCGCCGACCGTCTGGATCGGTGTCTCCCGGCACCCCGGCTTCGCCACCCGCGATCTCGGCGGCCTGCGCAAGGCGTACTACGGCGCGTCGATCATGCCCGTGCCCGTCCTGGAACGGCTCCGCGAACGACTGCCCGGACTCGCCTTCTACAACTGCTTCGGGCAGAGCGAGATCGGCCCGCTCGCCACCGTCCTCGGACCGGACGAGCACGAGGGCCGGATGGACTCCTGCGGCAGGCCCGTCCTCTTCGTGGAGGCCAAGGTCGTCGACGAGAACGGCAAGGAGGTCCCCGACGGCACGGCCGGCGAGGTGGTCTACCGCTCGCCCCAGCTGTGCGAGGGCTACTGGGACAAGCCCGAGGAGAGCGCGGAGACGTTCCGCGACGGCTGGTTCCACTCCGGCGACCTCGCGGTGCGCGACGCACAGGGCTACTTCACCGTCGTCGACCGGGTGAAGGACGTCATCAACTCCGGTGGCGTCCTCGTCGCCTCCCGGCAGGTCGAGGACGCCCTCTACACCCACCCCGCCGTCGCCGAGGCCGCCGTCGTCGGGCWGCCCGACGAACGCTGGATCGAGGCCGTCACCGCCGTCGTCGTGCTGCGCGGGGACGCCACGGCGGACGAGCTCATCGCGCACGCCCGGGAGCGGATCGCCCACTTCAAGGCCCCCAAGAAGGTCCTCTTCGTGGACGATCTGCCGCGCAACGCCAGCGGGAAGATCCTCAAGCGGGAGCTGCGGGACCGGTTCGCCCAGGGCCCGTCCGCGTCCTGAGGGCCTGTCGGGCGGCCTCCGGCCGGAGGCCGCCCGACAGGCCCCGGGCGCTACCTCGGCCCGCGCTCGTCCACGATCCGCCGGAACTTGCCGACCGACCGCTCCAGCGTCTCGGGGTCGACGATCTCGACCCCGACCGACACCCCGATGCCGTCCTTGACGGCCGTCGTGATCGACTCCGCGGCGGCCGTCCGCTGCTCCGGGCCGGCCCCCGCCCGCGCCTCCGCCCGCACGGTCAGCACGTCGAGACGGCCCTCGCGGGTCAGCCTCAGCTGGAAGTGCGGAGCCACCCCCGGGGTGCGCAGCACGATCTCCTCGATCTGGGTCGGGAAGAGGTTCACCCCGCGCAGGATCACCAGGTCGTCGCTGCGTCCGGTCACCTTCTCCATCCGGCGGAACACCCGGGCCGTGCCCGGCAGCAGCCGGGTCAGGTCCCGCGTCCGGTAGCGGATCACCGGCATGGCCTCCTTGGTGAGCGAGGTGAAGACCAGCTCGCCCTTTTCGCCCTCGGGCAGCACCTCGCCGGTCAGCGGATCGACCACCTCCGGATAGAAGTGGTCCTCCCAGACGTGCAGCCCGTCCTTCGTCTCGACGCACTCCTGCGCGACCCCGGGCCCCATCACCTCCGAGAGCCCGTAGATGTCCACCGCGTCGATGCCGAACCGCTCCTCGATCTCGCGCCGCATCTCCTGCGTCCACGGCTCGGCCCCGAATATCCCGGTCCGCAGCGAGGTCGAGCGCGGATCGACGCCCTGCCGCTCGAACTCGTCGAGGAGCGTCAGCATGTACGACGGGGTCACCATGATGATCTCGGGGCGGAAGTCCTGGATCAGCTGGACCTGCCGGGCCGTCATGCCCCCGGAGGCGGGGATCACCGTGCAGCCGAGCCGCTCCGCCCCGTAGTGCGCGCCGAGCCCGCCGGTGAACAGCCCGTACCCGTACGCCACGTGGACCTTCTGCCCGGGGCGCCCGCCCGCCGCCCGGATCGAGCGTGCGACCACGTCGGCCCAGGTGTCCAGGTCCCGCCGGGTGTAGCCGACGACGGTCGGACGGCCCGTGGTCCCGCTGGACGCGTGGATGCGCCGCACCCGCTCCTCGGGGACGGCGAACATGCCGAAGGGGTAGTTGTCCCGCAGGTCGGCCTTGGTCGTGAAGGGGAAGCGCGCGAGGTCGGCGAGCGAGCGGCAGTCGTCCGGCCGCAGCCCGGCCGCGTCGAACGCGGCCCGGTAGTGGCCGACGTTCTCGTACGCGTGGCGCAGCGTGGTCCGCAGCCGTTCCAGCTGGAGTGCCTCCAGCTCGTCCCGGCCCAGTCGTTCCGCCTCGTCCAGCAGAGCCGTCATCCGGATCTCCCTCTTCCGAGCAGGCGACCGATCATTCGGTCGATCTTTCGACAGCAGTAATTCAGGCCATCGCACCCCATGGCAAGAGGGGCGACGCGGCCGATTCGCGTCGCCCCTCCGTGCTGTCGCTCCCTGCCCGCCGCCCCGGCGGCGCCGGAGGTCAGGACCGGTGCAGCAGGGTGGTCAGGACCTCGTGCAACGTGGCCTCGGCGTCATCGGCCGGACCCGTTGAACGCCAGGCGACGAAGCCGTCGGGGCGCACCAGCACGGCGCCCCGGGCCGTCGTCCCGTGCACCGCGGCCCAGTCGGCCCCGTCCTCCGGCTCCAGCTCGGCGCCCGGACCGATTCCGTACACCTGGAGCCGCACCGAGAGCCGCCTGGCGGCCCGTGCCGCCGCCCGGCGCCACACCGTGTCCGTGCCGTCGGTGAGCAGCACCAACGTACGCTCGTACAGATCCAGTGTGGACTTGCGATCACCGTCCTGACGCACCCACAGATGCGGGGCGCGACTGCCGGGCCGGCCGTCCAGCTGCATGCCCTGCGGCACCACCGGATCCTGCGGGTCGACGCCGAGCACGGCGCCGCGGACGTAGCGGTAGCCCAGTGCCACGGCGAGCATCCCGCCCTGCTTCCCGCCGCCCACGCCCGGCGCCGCGGAGTACCCCGGGTGGCTGTGCTCACCGGAGCGCGCCGAGGCCCGCGAGCTCGTCGCCCGCGCCACCGGGAGCCGCTCCGCCCCGTAGGTGTCCAGCAGCCCCGGACCCGCCTCGCCCCGCAGCACGGCGGCCAGCTTCCAGGCCAGGTTGTGCGCGTCCTGGATGCCGGTGTTGGAACCGAACGCCCCGGTGGGGGACATCTCGTGGGCGGAGTCACCGGCGAGGAAGACCCGGCCGGACGAGTACCGCTCGGCGACCCGCTCCGCGGCGTGCCACGGTGCCTTGCCGGTGATCTCGATGTCGATGCCCGGAGCGCCGACCGCCGTACGGATGTGCTCGGCACACCGCTCGTCGGTGAAGTCCTCCAGAGTTTCCCCGAGTTGGGGCTGCCACGGCGCGTGGAACACCCAGTCCTTCTTGTTGTCCACCGGCAACAGGGCACCGTCCGCGGCGGGGTTGGTCAGGTAGCAGACGATGAAACGCCGGTCGCCCAGCACATCGGCGAGCTGCCGGGAGCGGAAGGTGATGCTCACGTTGTGGAAGAGGTCGCCGGGCCCCGTACGGTCGATGCGCAGCTGCTCACGGATCGGGCTGCGCGGTCCGTCGGCCGCGACGAGGTAGTCCGCCCGGACACTGATGTGCTCCCCGGTCTCCCGGTTCTTGAGCGCCGCGTCCACCCCCGACGGGTCCTGGTCGAAGCTCTGCATCTCGGTGGAGAACCGCAGGTCACCGCCCTGCTTGCGGGCCAGCTCCACCAGGACCGGCTCCAGGTCGTTCTGGCTGCACAGGCACCAGCCGGTCGGGCTGAAGCGGGCGATCCCGCCCCCCGGGTCGATCTCCCTGAACAGCCACTCCTGGTCGTCCCCGGTCAGCGAACCGGCCTGCAGGATGCCGTGGTTGTCGGCGAGGACCGAGGCCGCCCGCCGGATGCCGGCCTCGGCCCCCGCCGTGCGGAAAACCTCCATCGTGCGCACGTTGTTGCCGCGACCACGCGGGTGGGTCGAGGTGGACCGGTGCTTCTCGACCAGCAGGTGCTCGATGCCGAGCCGGCCGAGGAAGAGGGACGTGGACAGCCCCACCAGGGAGCCGCCCACGATGAGGACCGGCACACGGATGTCGACGTTCTCGTTCATCAGCTGCTCCAGCTCGGACGACGTTCGGATGCAATGTTCAATGCCCTGGCGAGAGCGGTTCGGACGCCCGCTCACCTGAACGGTTCATAAATCTCGCGCCACCCGGACCAGCGTTTAACGATCGGTCACGGAGACGACACCCGCGGTCCCCGGACGGACCGTCCGCACCCGACGGGAGAGTCACCGCTCCGGAACCCGCTCGCCAACCAACGGTCCGCGGCACGCCACCAGGCCGGCCCCGGAACCGTCCCGAAGGAGACCGAAAGATGACCACCACCCTCTCGGAGCGGATCTCCCAGTCCGCCTTCGACGGCTCCCGGCTGCGCGTCGTACTGCTGCTGGACCTGTACGACGGAGCCCAGCAGCAGTTCCTGGAGGCGTACGAGCACCTGCGCAACCAGGTGGCCTCCGTACCCGGGCACATCAGCGACCAGCTGTGCCAGTCCATCGAGAACCCCTCGCAGTGGCTGATCACCAGCGAGTGGGACAGCGCGCCGCCGTTCCTCGCCTGGGTGAACAGCGAGGAGCACGTCGCGACGGTGCAGCCGCTGCACAACTGCGTCCGCGACACCCGTTCGCTGCGCTTCAGCGTCCTGCGGGAGACCGGAAGGGCCTTCGAGCTGGCACCCGAGTCGGCCAAGGCGGGGCTCCAGTCCTCCCCGCGCCTGGGCGACGGAGTGGTGCGCCACGCGCTCACCTTCACCGTCAGGCCGGGCACCGAGGACGTCGTGGCGAAGATCCTGGCCGACTACGACTCCCCGAACGCGCGGGTCGACGAGGACACCAGGCTGCGCCGCACCTCGCTGTTCATGCACGGGAACCGGGTCGTGCGGGCCATCGAGGTCGAGGGCGACCTGCTCGCCGCCCTGCGCCACGTCTCCCGGCAGCCCGAGGTCCGGGCCGTCGAGGAGGCCATCAACCCGTACCTGGAGCAGCACCGGGACCTCACCGACCCGGACTCCGCCCGGATGTTCTTCACCCGGGCGGCGCTCCCGACCGTCCACCACGTGACCGCCGGCCGCCACAAGGCGGAGGACGTCCGCAGGCACGCCCTCTTCTACCAGGCCAAGGAGGGCTGCGGCATGGCACTGGCCCGGCTCCTCGCCGAGCACGACGAGGAGGCGGCCGACGACCCGGCGAGCATCATCGACAGCAGCACCATCTTCCAGCGCGACGACGTCGTCGTGCGCCTCCTCGAAGCGGTGGAACCGATCGACGCGCAGGCCGCCCAGGCGGTCGGCATCGACGGTCCCGGCAAGGTGGCCAGGCTCGGACGTCTCCTCGACGACCGCACGAACACCGTTCCCGCCGACGAACCGGGGATCTCGGACTTCCTCGCGCGGTCCGAGATGACTCTGATCACGGACCGGCGGGCCAAGGAGTCCTGACCGCGCATCCGCCCCCTGGGGGGTTCTCGCTCAACCCGTCGAAACAACGCGCAATGCGCCAGGAGGAAACAGTCATGACCATGCACCTGCCACGCATCGTGGACCTCAGCGAGACGCAGCCCAACCGCAGGCGAGGAGGCGACCTTCGCGCCATGCTCACGCCGACCGCGGTGGGAGCCACCAGCGGCTTCATGGGACTCGCCATCGTTCAGCCCGGCGACCGCATCGGCGAGCACTACCACCCGTACTCCGAGGAGTTCGTGTACGTCGTGGACGGTCTGCTGGAAGTGGACCTGGACGGCGAGCCGTACCGGATGAAGTCCGACCAGGGTCTGCTGATCCCGCCCCATGTACGCCACCGATTCCGCAACGTGGGCGATGTCGAGGCCCGCATGGTCTTCCACCTCGGTCCGCTCGCCCCGCGCCCGGAACTCGGCCACGTCGACACCGAGGAGACGGAATCCGCCGAGCGCGTCACCCCGCCGGAGCGAACCGAGGCGGCCTCGTGACCCGCCGCGTCGCGGTCACCGGCATCGGTGTCGTCGCCCCCGGCGGCATCGGCACGCCGGCCTTCTGGGACCTCCTCGCGAACGGGCGCACCGCGACCAGGGGCATCACGCTCTTCGACCCGACCGGCTTCCGTTCCCGCATCGCCGCCGAGTGCGACTTCGACCCGGCGGCGCACGGGCTGGACGCGGACACGATCACCCGCTCGGACCGCTACATCCAGTTCGCGATGGTGGCCGCCAGGGAGGCCCTCGACGACGCGGGCCTGGACCCGGAGAAGGTGGACCCCTGGCGCATGGGGGTGTCGCTGGGCACCGCGGTCGGCGGCACCACCCGGCTGGAGCACGACTACGTCGCCGTCAGCGCGAGCGGCGCCCGCTGGGACGTCGACCACCGCCCGGCGGGCCCGCACCTGGAGCGGGCCTTCTCGCCCAGCTCCCTCGCCTCGGCGGTGGCCGAACAGGTCGGCGCGCACGGCCCGGTGCAGACCGTCTCCACCGGCTGCACCTCGGGCCTCGACGCGATCGGCTACGCCTTCCACTCCATCGAGGAGGGCCGCGTCGACGTGTGCGTGGCCGGGGCGTCGGACTCACCGATCACCCCGATCACCGTGGCGTGCTTCGACGCGATCAAGGCCACGTCGGCGAACAACGACGACCCGGAGCACGCCTCCCGGCCGTTCGACGCCCGCCGCGACGGCTTCGTCATGGGCGAGGGCGGCGCCGTCCTCGTCCTGGAGGAGCTGGAGCACGCGCGGGCCCGCGGCGCCACCGTCTACTGCGAGATCTCGGGCTACGCCACCTTCGGCAACGCCTACCACATGACCGGTCTGACGCCCGAGGGACTGGAGATGGCCGAGGCGATCAACCGGGCACTGGCCCACGCCCGGATGGACGGCTCGCAGATCGACTACGTCAACGCGCACGGCTCGGGCACCAAGCAGAACGACCGGCACGAGACGGCGGCCGTGAAGCGGGCGCTCGGCGCGCACGCCCACGAGATCCCGATGAGCTCGATCAAGTCGATGGTCGGCCACTCGCTGGGGGCCATCGGGGCGATAGAGATCGCGGCCTGCGTGCTCGCCCTGGTCCACCAGACGGTGCCGCCGACCGCGAACTACGAGAACCCCGACCCCGAGTGCGACCTCGACTACGTGCCGCGCACCGCACGCCCCCTCAAGCTGCGCAGCGTGCTCTCGGTGGGCAGCGGGTTCGGCGGTTTCCAGTCCGCGGTGGCCCTGACCCGGACAGGTGGGAGGACACCATGAGGAACCGAAAAGCCCGGCGCACCGTCGTCACCGGCATCGGTGTCGTCGCCCCCAACGGCACCAACACCGAAGCCTTCTGGAAGCGGACGCACGAGGGAATGAGCGTCCTGGACCGGGTCACCCGCGAGGGGTGCGAGCACCTGCCGCTCAAGGTCGCGGGGGAGGTGCGCGGTTTTGAGCCGGCCGAACTGATCGAGGAGCGCTACCTCGTCCAGACCGACCGGTTCACGCACTTCGCGATGGCCGCCGCGGACATCGCGCTGGACGACGCCCGGCTGGGCCGCGCCGACTACGAGGACTCACCGTTCGACGTCGGCGTGGTCACCGCGGCCGGCTCCGGCGGCGGCGAGTTCGGCCAGCGCGAACTCCAGCGGCTGTGGGGACAGGGCTCCACCTACGTGGGCCCCTACCAGTCCATCGCCTGGTTCTACGCGGCCAGCACCGGCCAGATCTCGATCCGCGGCGGCTTCAAGGGCCCCTGCGCGGTCGTGGCCAGTGACGAGGCGGGCGGCCTGGACGCGCTGGCGCACGCCGCCCGTTCGATCCGCGGCGGCACCGAGGCGGTGGTGGTCGGCGCGGCCGAGGCCCCGCTGGCGCCCTACTCGGTCGTCTGCCAGCTCGGGTACGCGGACCTGAGCACCGTCGACGACCCGCTCCGCGCCTACCGGCCGTTCACCTCGGGCGCCTGCGGTTTCGTGCCCGCCGAGGGCGGGGCGATGCTGGTGGTCGAGGAGGAGCGGTCGGCCCGTCGGCGCGGCGCCAAGGTGCGGGCCGAAGTCGCCGGACACGCCGCCACGTTCACCGGGGCGGCCAGGTGGGAGGAGTCCCGGGAGGGCCTCGCCCAGGCGATCATCGGAGCGCTGCGGGAGGCCGACTGCGCCCCCGACGAGATCGACGTCGTCTTCGCGGACGCCCTCGGGGTGCCCGCCGCCGACCGGGCCGAGGCGCTCGCGATCGCGGACGCGCTCGGCGCGCACGGCACCCGGGTACCGGTGACGGCGCCCAAGACCGGCACCGGACGCGCGTACTGCGGCGCACCGGTGCTGGACGCGGCCGCCGCCGTGCTCTCCATGGAGAACGCGCTCATACCGCCGACCCCGAACGTCTTCGAGGTGTGCCACGACCTCGACGTGGTCACCGGCTGCGCCCGCCCCGCCGAACTGCGGACGGCGCTGGTGCTCAGCCGCGGGCTGATGGGCTCGAACGCGGCCATGGTGCTGCGGGGCTCCACCGACACCCAAACGTGAGAAGGAGAAATCCTCATGACCGACCGACTGACCTACACGGAACTCGCCGCCCTGATGAAGAAGGGCGCCGGTCTCACCGTCGACCCGCACGACATGGAGAAGCGCCCAGGCTCGGCCTTCGACGAGTTCGGCCTGGACTCGCTGGGCCTCCTCGGCATCGTGGGCGTGCTGGAGAACCGGCACGGCCGCGCACTGCCGGCCGACGCGGACCGCTGCAGGACCCCGCAGGAATTCCTCGCCCTCGTCAACAACAGCCTCATGACAGGAGCCTGACATGCCAGGACACACCGAGAACGAGATCACCATCGCCGCCCCCCTGGACCTGGTCTGGGACGTGACGAACGACCTGGAGAACTGGCCGCGGCTCTTCAGCGAGTACGCCGCGGTCGAGATCATCGAACGGGACGGGGACAGCACCACCTTCCGGCTGACGATGCACCCCGACGAGAACGACAAGGTGTGGAGCTGGGTCTCCGAGCGGACCGTGGACCGTGCCGGTCGTACGGTCCGCGCCCGTCGTGTCGAGCCCGGGCCGTTCCAGCACATGGACATCCGGTGGCAGTACTCGGAGGTCCCCGGCGGGACGAAGATGCACTGGACCCAGGACTTCGCGATGCGGCCCGACGCACCCGTCGACGACGCGTGGATGACCGACAACATCAACCGCAACTCCAAGATCCAGATGGAACTCATCCGGGACAAGATCGAGCAGCGCGACCGGGAGCGCCGTACGGCTCCGGCCGGCGCCCGCTGACCCGCCGTCCGTCCGAGGCCCGGCACCCGGCCGTCCGGCCGGGTGCCGGGCCGGGAACCAGAAAGGCATCCCCGATGCACCACGCCCTGATCGTCGCCCGGATGGCACCGGGGTCGGCGCCGGACATCGCCGAGTTGTTCGCCGCCTCCGACAGCACCGAACTGCCGCACCTCGTCGGCGTCACCAGGCGCAAGCTCTTCCAGTTCGGCGATGTGTACCTGCACCTGATCGAGTCGGAGCGCCCGCCGGGCCCCGAGATCGCGAAGGTGACCGGGCACCCGCAGTTCAAGGACATCAGCGAGAAGCTCACCGCCTACGTCAGCGCCTACGACCCGCAGACCTGGCGCAGCCCCAAGGACGCCATGGCCCACGAGTTCTACCGGTGGGAACGCGACACCACCGGCTGAGACGGACGAACGCCCCGGGTCCGGCCGAGAGGCCGGACCCGGGGCGTTTCCATGCCGTGCCGGGAAGGGGACGGTCAGTCGGGGACCACGCACTCGAACGCGTGCAGATAGGCGTTGACCGGGACGACGTCGCCGATCAGCAGCCCGGCGTCCGAGATCCGGGTGACCAGGCTCTCCCGGGTGTGCTTCGCGCCGCCGACGTTGAGGAGCAGCAGCAGGTCCATCGCGGTGGTGAAACGCATCGAGGGGGTGTCGTCGACGAGGTTCTCGATGACGACGACCCTGGCCCCCGGGCGGGCCGCGACGACGATGTTGCGCAGGGTCCTGCGGGTGCTGTCGTCGTCCCACTCCAGGATGTTCTTGATGATGTAGAGGTCGGCCCCGACGGGGATGGCCTCGCGGCAGTCCCCGGCCACGATCCGGGTCCGGTCGACCAGCGCGCCCTCGTCCCGCAGCCGGGCGTCGGCCCGCGCCACCACGCCCGGCAGGTCCATCAGGGTGCCGTGGAGGGAGGGGTGCTTCTCCAACAGGCTCGCCAGCACGTGCCCCTGGCCGCCGCCGATGTCGGCGACCGAGGACACCCCGGTGAGGTCGAGGAGTTCGGCGACGTCCAGTGCGGACTGCACGCTGGAGGTGGTCATCGCCCGGTTGAAGATCTGCGCGGACTCGTGGGCGTCCTGGTGCAGGTAGTCGAAGAACCCCTTGCCGTGCACGTCCTGGAAGACGCTCCTGCCGGTGCGCACCGCGTCGTCGAGGCGCGGCCACACGTCCCAGGTCCAGGGCTCGGTGCACCACAGCGAGATGTCGCGCAGGCTGTGGGGGTCGTCCTCGCGCAGCAGGCGGGACATCTCGGTGTGGGCGAACCGCCCGTCCGCGGTCTCGGTGAAGATCCCGTAGCAGGACAGGGCGCGCAGCAGCCGCCGCAGCGGCACGGCCTCGGTCCCCACCAGCTCCGCGAGTTCCTGCGCGGTGGCGGGCGTCTCGTCCAGCGCGTCGGCGACGCGCAGCCGGGCGGCGGCGCGCACGGCGGCGGCCCTGGCGGCGCCGAAGACGAGTTCGCGCAGCTGCATGGCCGGCTGCGGGGGAGCGACGGGGTGGGGGAGCGCGGCGTGGACGCGTGGACGGAGGCGGGGGTGGGGGTGGGACTGACAGTGGTCATACTGTTTCGCTTCTCCTCGTGCGGGGTGCGTCGGTCAGCACATCCCGGCAGGTGTGGACTTCGCGCAGACGTTGTCGATGAAGGTGTTGTTCTTTCCGGCGGTGTCCCCGTTGGCGAGGTCGGCCGGCTTGTTGTCGAGCACGACGTTGCCGCTGATGGTGTGGCCGGTGTTCTTCGTTCCCACGAAGCTCTTGAACAGCACGATGCCGCCGGACATGGGCGTTTCGCCCGTGTTGTCGCGGATCGTGTTCGAGCGCACCCGGGTGTCCGCGGCGCCGGTGAGCACGATGCCGGAGCCCTGGAGGGCCGACAGCCGTTCGGTCGCGGGACAGGACTTGTTGTTGCCGGTGATCCGGTTGGACTCGATCGTCATGGCTCCGGCCTGCGGCTTTCCTTCGTCGCCCACGACGAACACACCGGTGCAGTTGCCGGTGGCGGTGTTGTCGCGGACCGTCAGGTTCCTTACCCGCCGGGCGGTGAAGCCGATCCGGTTGTCCGCCAGTGTGTTGTGCCGGAGCTCGGTGCCCCGGGTGTCGGTGGCGCCGCCCTCCTCGTCGACGGTGTTCGCGACGAAGATGCCCGCGTCACCGTTGGCACGGGCGGTGTTGCGCGCGAACACACCGCGGGTGGAGCGTTCCTGGGCGATGCCCCAGACACCGTTGTGCTCGGAGGTCACGCCCCGGACGGTCAGCCGGTCGGTCCAGGAGGCCCAGACGCCGTTCTTCTTGAAACCGGAGACGGTCAGTCCGTCGATGCTCACCCCCTCCACGGTCCGGTCCTTGCTGCCCAGTACGCAGATGCCGTTTCCGGCCCGCGCACAGGCGTCGGAGGCCCGCGTGCCCGCTTCCGCCGGCCGGATCACGGTCCGGCTGCCGGAACCGCGCAGGGTCAGGCCGGGCGTGGTGACCAGGACGCTCTCACGGTACGTGCCGGGCAGGACGACGACGGTGTCGCCCGACCGGGCGGCGTCCACCGCCTTCTGGATCGACTCGCCGGGGTGGACCACGTGCGCGCTCTCGGGGGAGGCGGACGGAGTGGCCGACCCGAGCCCCGCGGCCGAGACGGCCGCCCCGAGTCCCGCGGCGGAGAGGACCACGACCGGCACAAGGATCTTGATGTTTCGTTTCCTCATGAGCCGAAGCTATGGGCGATCCCGCCCTGTTGCCACATAGGGTGAGCGGATGGGTGCGGGGGGTGCCCGAATGGGTTACGCGGGTTCCGCCGCACGGTCCCGGGGCGGGCCCGCCGTGGTATATCCGGGCGACCCTGTTGCTGTTGCTGTTGCTGTTGCTGTTGCTGCCGGTGCCGGAGGGCCGGGGGCTCAGTCGCCGGGCTCGCGCGGGGGCGCGACGACCGAGCGGGCCCACCGGTAGTCGGCCTTGCCGCTCGGCGAGCGCCGGATCCGCCCGGTGATCACCAGCCGGCGCGGGATCTTGTAGCCCGCCAGCCGCGTCCTGCAGTGCGCCTGGATGTCGTCGAGCGAGGGCTCGGGCGCCCCTTCGCGCAGCTGCACCACCGCCGCGACGCGATTGCCCCAGCGGGCGTCGGGCGCCCCGGCGACCAGCGCGTCGTACACGTCCGGATGGGCCTTGAGCGCCTGCTCGACCTCCTCGGGGTACACCTTCTCGCCCCCGGTGTTGATGCACTGCGAGCCCCGGCCGAGGACCGTGACGATGCCGTCCGCGTCGACCGTCGCCATGTCGCCGAGCAGCACCCACCGCTCCTCGCCCCGGCGGAAGAACGTCTGCGCGGTCTTGGCCGGGTCGTTGTAGTAGCCGAGGGGCACGTGCCCGCGCTGGGCGATCCGGCCCGGCTCGCCCGGGGCCACCGGCTCGTGGGTGGCCGGATCGACCACCTCCGTACGGGAGTTGACCCGGAGCCGGAAGCCGTTCTCCGGGCCCGAGTCGTCCGTGGCCGTACCGTTGAACCCGGACTCCGAGGAGCCGAAGTTGTTCAGTAACATCACCGTCGGCACGAGCGCCTGGAACTCCGCGCGCACCGAGTCCGACATGATCGCCCCCGAACTGGAGACGGAGAACATCGACGAGCAGTCGGTGCCCTTCAGCGGGCCCTTCAACGCGTCGATCAGCGGCCGCAGCATCGCGTCGCCCACCAGCGACATGCTGGTGACCCTCTCCTTCTCGACGGTGCGCAGCACCGCCTCCGGGTCGAACCTGCGGTGGAGCACGACCCGCTGCCCGAAGTTGAAGCCGATGAACGCGGTGAGGGTCGAGGTGCCGTGCATCAGCGGGGGAGTGGGGAAGAAGGTGATCCCGTCCCCGCCCGCGGCCACCCGCTCGGCCAGCTCCTGCGGGGTCCGCACCGGCTCGCCGGTCGGCGCGCCCCCGCCGAGCCCGGAGAAGAACAGGTCCTCCTGGCGCCACATCACCCCCTTGGGCATCCCGGTGGTGCCGCCGGTGTAGATGATGAACTGGTCGTCGGCCGAGCGCGGTGCGAAACCGCGCTCCGGGCTCCCGTCCGCCTCCGCCTTCGTGAACGCGACCGCCTCCGGGCCCCGGACGCCCGCCGCCGGGGTCCCCACCCGGACGAGGTGGCGCAGCAGCGGGGCCTTCGGCGCGGCCGCCGCGACCCGCTCGTCGAACTCGGCGTCGAAGACCAGGGCGGCCAGATCGGCGTCCCGGTAGAGGTAGGTCAACTCCTCTTCCACGTAGCGGTAGTTCACATTGACGGGCACGATCCGCGCCTTGAGGCAGGCCAGCACGGTCTGCAGGTACTCCACCCCGTTGTACAGGTGCAGCCCCAGGTGCTCACCGGGGGTGATGCCCGCGTCGATCAGGTGGTGGGCGAGGCGGTTGGCGGCCGCGTCCAGCTCCGCGTACGTGAGCCGGCGCTCCGCACCGGTGCCGGGGTGGTCGAGGTAGACGAGCGCCTCGCGTTCCGGGACCGCGTCGACGACCGATTCGAACAGGTCGGCAAGGTTGTACTCCACCGTTCCTCCTGACCCCGGAAGCTGACTGGCTCGGCGGTCATTAGAGCGCCGGGAGCCACAAGTGGGAAGGGGCCCGGACGAATAAAACTGACTGACTGTCAGAAAACTATTGAACTGGGCCCCCGCCTACTGCAACCTGTTCCAGTGCCGCGACCGGCAGCACCGACCCGGCGGCCCCGGGTCCCGAGACGGGAGGCAGGCAATGGGTGGTACGGAACACCTCACCGTGCGCCGCGAGGGCGCCACACTGGTGCTCACCCTGAACAGGCCGGAGGCGAAGAACGCCCTCTCGCTGCCGATGCTGGTCGGGCTGTACGACGGCTGGCTGGCGGCCGACGAGGACGACACGGTCCGCTCGGTCGTCCTCACCGGGGCGGGCGGCTGCTTCTGCGCCGGCATGGACCTCAAGGCCCTGGCCGGAAAGGGCATGGAGGGGGAGCAGTACCGGCACCGGATGGCCGCCGACCCCGACCTGCACTGGAAGGCGATGCTGCGCCACCACCGTCCCCGCAAACCGGTCGTCGCCGCGGTCGAGGGCCACTGCGTGGCGGGCGGGACCGAGATCCTCCAGGGCACCGACATCCGGATCGCCGGGGCGGGCGCCACCTTCGGCCTCTTCGAGGTCCGGCGCGGCCTCTTCCCCATCGGCGGGTCCACGGTGCGGCTGCCCCGCCAGATCCCCCGCACCCACGCCCTCGAAATGCTCCTCACCGGCCGCCCTTACAGCGCCGCCGAGGCCGCCGCCATCGGGCTGATCGGCCGGGTCGTCCCCGACGGCACCGCACTGGACGAGGCCCTGGCCGTCGCCGAGCGGATCAACGCCTGCGGACCGCTCGCCGTCGAGGCCGTCAAGGCGTCCGTGTACGAGAGTGCCGAACTGACCGAGACCGAGGGCCTCGCCGCCGAATTGGAGCGCGGCCAACCGATCTTCGCCACCGCCGACGCCCGCGAGGGCGCCCGCGCCTTCGCCGAGAAGCGCCCGCCCGTCTACCGCCGCGCCTGAGAACCCGCCGGGTGGCCTCCGACCGGGCGCACCCGACGGGCCCCGAGCCCAGGAGGCAACCGTGCCCGACATCCTCAGCGCACCACTCGTGGTCGAATTCCCCTTCACCCGCTCCCTGGGCCCGGTCCAGAGCGCCTTCCTCACCGGACTGCGCGAACGCACCGTGCTCGGCGTCCGCACCGACGGAGGAAGGATCCTGGTCCCGCCCGTCGAGTACGACCCCGTCACCGCGAAGGAGATCCGGGAACTCGTCGAGGTCGCTCCCACCGGCACCGTCACCACCTGGGCCTGGAACCCCGCGCCGCGCCGCGGCCAGCCCCTCGACACCCCCTTCGCCTGGGCCCTCGTCCGGCTCGACGGGGCCGACACCGCCCTCCTGCACGCCCTGGCCGCACCCGGCCCGCACGCCGTGCGCACCGGCATGCGGGTCCGGATCCGCTGGGCCGCCGAACGGACCGGCGCGATCACGGACATCGCCTGCTTCGAACCGTACGAGGGCGACGCCGGCGGACCGCCCGCCCCGCACGACGGCGCGTTCCCCGACCCCGTCACCGGCATCGTCACCCCCGCCCGGCTCGACTACCGGTACACCCCCGGCCGGGCCCAGAGCGCCTACATCGAGGCCCTGTCCGAGCGGCGCATCGTCGGCGAACGCTGCCCGTCCTGCGCCAAGGTGTACGTGCCGCCGCGCGGCGCCTGCCCCACCTGCGGCGTCGCCACCGCGGAACGGGTCGAGGTCGGCCCGCGCGGCACCGTGACCACGTACTGCGTCGTCAACATCAAGGCGAAGAACCTCGACATCGAGGTCCCCTACGTCTACGCGCACATCGCACTCGACGGCGCCGACCTCGCCCTGCACGCCCGGATCGGCGGCATCCCGTACGACGAGGTGCGCATGGGGCTGCGCGTCGAACCCGTCTGGACCGAGGGCACCCGCCATCCCGACCACTACCGGCCCACCGGCGAGCCGGACGCCGACTACGACGCGTACAAGGAGCTGCTCTAGATGCGAGACGTGGCGATCGTCGCCTTCGCGCAGACGGACCATCTGCGGCGCACCGACGAACTCTCCGAGGTCGAGATGCTGATGCCGGTGCTCCACCGGGTCCTCGACGCGACCGGCCTGCGGGCGGGCGACATCGGCTTCACCTGCTCCGGCTCCAGCGACTACCTGGCCGGCCGCGCCTTCTCCTTCACCATGGCGCTCGACGGCGTCGGCGCCCACCCGCCGATCTC
Organism: Streptomyces sp. sk2.1; assembly: GCF_008120935.1. GTDB lineage: Bacteria > Actinomycetota > Actinomycetes > Streptomycetales > Streptomycetaceae > Streptomyces. The sequence continues at coordinate 66,748 of NZ_RDBO01000033.1, read as the reverse complement.
CGAGTCCCACGTGGAGATGGACGGCGCCTGGGCCCTGTACGAGGCATGGGTGAAGATCCGGACGGGCCAGGCCGACACCGCGCTCGTCTACTCCTACGGCAAGTCCTCGCCCGGGGAGCTCCGCGACGTCCTCACCCGCCAGCTCGACCCGTACTACGTCGGCCCGCTCTGGCCGGACTCCGTCGCCCTCGCCGCGCTCCAGGCCCAGGCGCTGATCGACGCGGGCGACACGGACGAGGCGGCCCTCGCCGCGATCGCCGCCCGCAACCGCGCCGCCGCCGCGGACAACCCGCACGCCCAGCTCGCCGGCCGGGTCCCGGCCGGGGACTACGTCGTGCGACCGCTGCGCACCGGCGACTGCGCACCGATCGGCGACGGGGCGGCCGCCGTGATCCTCGCCGCCGGGGACACCGCCCGGCGCCTGTGCCCCCGCCCCGCCTGGATCCGCGGCATCGACCACCGCATCGAGGCACACGGCCTCGGCGTCCGCGAACTGACCGGATCACCGTCCACCCGGCTCGCCGCGACCCGGGCCGGATTCTTCGAACGCCCCGTGGACACAGCCGAGTTGCACGCCCCGTTCACCTCCCAGGAGGTGGTGCTGCGCAAGGCGCTCGAACTCGCCGACGACGTCGCCGTCAACCCGTCCGGCGGCGCGCTCGCCGCCAACCCGGTCATGGCCGCCGGACTGATCCGGCTCGGCGAGGCTGCCGCCCGCATCCACCGGGGCGAGTCCGACCGGGCACTGGCCCACGCCACCTCCGGGCCCTGCCTGCAACAGAACCTGGTCGCCGTCCTCGAAGGGGAGAGCGCTCATGTCCGCTGAGCCCGTGGCCGTCGTAGGCATCGGTCAGACCGCACACGTCTCCGCCCGCCGGGACGTCTCCATCGCCGGGCTGGTCCGCGAGGCCGCCGTCCGCGCGCTGGACGACGCCGGCCTGACCTGGGCGGACATCGACGCCGTCGTCATCGGCAAGGCCCCCGACTTCTTCGAGGGCCTGATGATGCCGGAGCTCTACCTCGCCGACGCCCTCGGCGCCGTCGGCAAACCCATGCTCCGGGTGCACACCGCGGGCTCCGTCGGCGGTTCCACCGCACTCGTCGCCGCCAACCTGGTCTCCGCGCGGGTGCACCGCACCGTCCTGACGCTCGCCTTCGAGAAGCAGTCCGAGTCCAACGCCATGTGGGGCCTCTCGCTGCCGATCCCGTTCCAGCAGCCGCTGCTGGCCGGCGCGGGCGGCTTCTTCGCCCCGCACGTGCGGGCCTACATGCGGCGCACCGGTGCCCCCGACGAGATCGGCTCCCTCGTCGCGTACAAGGACCGGCGCAACGCGCTCAGGAACCCGTACGCCCACGTCCGCGACCCCGACATCACCCTGGAGAAGATACGGGCCGCGCCGATGCTCTGGGACCCGATCCGCTACTCGGAGACCTGCCCGTCCTCCGACGGGGCCTGTGCGATGGTCCTCACCGACCGGGCCGGGGCGGACCGCTCGCCGCACCCGCCCGCGTGGGTGCACGGAGGTGCGATGCGCAGCGAGCCGACGCTCTTCGCCGGCAAGGACTTCGTGTCCCCCAGGGCTGGCCGGGACTGCGCGGCCGACGTGTACCGGCAGGCGGGGATCAGCGACCCGCGGCGGGAGATCGACGCCGCCGAGCTGTACGTGCCGTTCTCCTGGTACGAGCCGATGTGGCTGGAGAACCTCGGCTTCGCCGAGGAGGGCGAGGGCTGGAAGCTCACCGAGTCCGGCGTCACCGAGATCGACGGCGGCCTGCCCGTGAACCCCTCGGGCGGCGTGCTCTCCACCAACCCCATCGGGGCCTCCGGCATGATCCGCTTCGCCGAGGCCGCCCTCCAGGTACGGGGCCGGGCGGGCGAGCACCAGGTGGCGGGGGCCCGGAAGGCGCTCGGTCACGCGTACGGCGGCGGGGCGCAGTTCTTCGCCATGTGGCTGGTCGGATCAGAACCCCCCACCGGCTGACCCCGGCCCCCTTCGCGGAAGGGGGCCGTCCCGGCGGTCCCGGCCGCGACCGCGCCGCGCGCCGGATCACCCTCCGTGTCCCCCGGACACCGGATGTGACCGGCCCCGGCGCCGCCGCCCCGGCCGGGACCGGCCGAGGGGCCCGCCGGGGTCCGGCCGGCGGGCCCCTCGGCGCCCCGGCCTGCGCGGACCCGACTCTGCAACGTGAGCCCGGACACGTACCATGTCTGCATGTCCTTCCTCCGCCGCCGTAGCGCCGCCACACCCGCGGGCCCCGACTTCGACGTCCTGGCCATGGACCCGGGGGACTGGCCCGGAAATCTCGGCGCCGGCCTGCTGCCCGCCCCCGACGGGAGCTGCCAGGGCGTCTTCCTGCGCTACGACCTGTTCGGCGGCCGCGGCCCCGCGATGATCATCGGTAACCTCCCGGAGGGATCGCCCGCCCGCGAGACCGAGGAGGGCCAGGTCCCGTTCGAGGTCGCCCAGCTGCTGCTCGCGTTGGAGAACGACGAGCCGGTCGAGGTCACCGGCACCGAGGACGTGCCCGTCATGCAGGGCGACAACCTGCTGATCGTCCGCCGGATCAAGCTCTCCGAAAGCCGCATCTCCTGCGTCCAGTTCGACCGCAGCGACGGTGTGCTCGTCACCATCGCCAGCTGGGACCGGCCGATCACCGACGACCTGTACACCCTCCTGAAGCCGCTGCCCGCCGAGCTGTTCCAGCAGGGCTGAAACGTCTCGCCGGTGGCCGCCCGCGTCCTGCGGGCGGCCACACGCATGCCGGGCCCAGGGCCTTTCGTTTGGATCATGCCGGGCTCGCGTGCCCCGGTACTTCCCCGAGCTCTCGGCTGTGCTCGAGCAGGGGAGACCCCATCGCTCGCCGCGTTGTCGTCACTCGCCAGGGCTCCGCCATTGTCTCCCTCCTCCGCCTTGCGATCGCACGTACCGGACCCCGCTCACTGATCCGGCCTGATCCAAACGAAAGGCCCCAGCCCGTTACCCGCCGCTCGCCGCGGTCCGCGCGAACAGTGAGGTCACCCGCGCCGCCGAGACGCCGATCCCCGTGGGACCGCCGATGTGCCACGGGGTGCCGTTGCCCCGCCGGAGGTCCTGCTCGCGGTAGCGCCGGCAGCCGCGGTGCCAGATCAGGATGCCCGCGAGCCACTGCTCGAGCTCCCGCACGTACCCGGCCAGGACCTCCCGGGCCTCCGTGCCCAGCCCGAAGTCGTCGCACAGCACCGGGAGTTCCCGCTCGGCGATGTGCAGGAACTGCCGCAGTCGCGACTCCATCAGGTCGTGCACGATCGCCACCCCGGTCGGGTAGTCCACCCCGAAGAAGTTCTGCACGACCAGGACGCCGTTGTGCACCTCGCCCTCGTACTCGATCTCCTTCTGGTACGAGAACAGGTCGTTGAGCAGACACGCGTAGTCCGCCGCCGCGTTCTCCAGGGAGCGCATCGGCCCGCTGCGGTAGATCTCCGGCGGAACCTTCCTGCCGTGCCCCAGCCTGCACAGACTCATCGTGAGGTCGGACCCGAAGGTCATGCGCCGCATCTCGATGTAGTCCACCGGATCGGGGATACGGTTCTGCGCCTGGTTCGCGAGCTCCCACAGCCAGCTCGCGGTCATGTCCTCGACCGACTTGCGGAACGCCCGCCGCCCGCCCGCGTCCATCGGGGCCGAGGTCCTCGCCCAGAGGTCGGCGAGCCCCCGCTCCAGCGCGTTGACCGGTTCGGGCGCCGCGGCCCCGTCCAGCGGCATGAACGCCGACAGCCGCTCGTTGGCGAGCGCGGCCCCCGCCAGGTCACGGGGCCGCCCGTGCACCACCGGGAACCAGTCGTCCCCGTACGTCCCCCAGGTCAGCCACTGCGACGCCAGATCGAGCTCCTCCGGCGTCGCGTCCGGGAACAGTCCCGCCGCGCACAGCGGCAGGTCGATCGCGACGAGTTGCCGCTCGTCCCAGATGTGCGAACCGGGCACCCCCGGCTGTGCCTTCAACAGACCCATGCGGTCCGCCCAGTCGACGACCCGCAGTCGCGCCCCGCCCAGATGGGGGCTGAGCGTCGTGCCGAAGGGCAGCTCGAAGTCGGGCAGCAGGGACGGGCCGACCCGCCGGTGGGGCACATGGGTGTGGCTGCGCAGCCGGGCCGACTCCGAGCGGGCGGTGAACCGGAGCGAGGCCGCGGCCATGCCGAAGCCGGTCGAGCCCGCCTCGACCGCCCCGACCGCCCCGTCGTTCATGTAGCGGCTGGAGCGCAGGTGCCACTCGTGACCGCCGGACTGCCAGTCCTGCAGGCCCTTGACGTACGCGAGGACCGACGCGGTCCGCGCGGGATCGAGGCCCTTTCGCGCGCAGAGCGGGCCGAGTTCGGTGAGGACGGTGTTCTCGAACTGCTGCAGCCGGGAGGTCAGCAGATCGTTCACCGCCTCGGCGGCCTCCTGCGTGGAACAGCCGAGGAAGCGTTCGAGGACCAGCACGCCATTGCTGTTCTCGCCCTCCTCCTCCACCTCCCGTTGGTACGAGAAGAGATCGTTGCGCAGGTGCACGGCGTCGGAGAAGGCGTCCCGCAGCACCCGCAGTGCCCGCTCCCCGGCCACCTGCTCGGGCACCTCCGCGCCGGCCGCGTACTCCACGAGCCCCGCCGACCACGGCGCACCACCCACCTTGCGGCGCATCTCGATGTACTCGACGGGGTTCGCGATGCGCCCCTCGTCGATGTTGGCGAGCTCCCACAACGACTCGTTGAGCAGGTTCTCCGTCGCCTCGGCGAACCTGGCCCGCCAGGCGTCCGACATGCCCGGCACCGTCCGTGCCCACAGGTCGGCCAGCCCCGCCTCGACCGGGTTCACGGGCTCCGGCACCGGGGCTCCGCGGTCCATCGGCATGAACGCGGGCAGCCGGTCCAGATACCGCTTGCCGCCCTCCCGGTCCAGGGTGCGCTTGAACAGCTCCAGGAAGTGGTCGTCGAAGAAGAAGACCCACACGTACCAGTCGGTGACCAGCGAGAGGGCCTCGGCCGAGCAGTCGGGATGGGTGTACGCGCACAGCAGTGCGTAGTCGTGGGAGTCGAGGTCCTTCTCGTCCCAGATGCCCGAACCCTCCACCATCCCCATGCCGCGGGCCCACTCCTTGGTGTGCGCCCGGGCCTCCTCGACATGGGCGTTGAGCCGCGCCGGATGCGGGACATAGAAATCCGGCAGAGTGAAGGGCTGAGGCATCTACGTTCGGCCTTTCCTGGGACGCCGCACGGCTGTCGCGCGGCCTCGATCGTTTCCGCGCGAGCACTACCCTTCGGCCATTCGAGGTACTCATATCCCGGATTAGTCAGATAAAAAGCATGCACATGGGTGGTGTCCGGGATGTGCCCGATGCCGTGCGTCCGCTCCCCGGGGAACGGGCAACGAGCCGCCACCGAAGGCCGGTTGAATCTTTCCGCATGCAGGTCAAAGGCTCTTTCAGTGGTCTGGTCCACTGGCTCGGCCCGCGACCTCGGCCGATCCCTTGACTCGCTGTCATGTCAGGTCGGAGAGTGTGCGCGCACAGCGGATCAGCGGAACGGATCACGCACGCCCAGCACGCCCGGCTCGACACGCACGGCTCCGAAGAAGGGTTGTCATGACGTCCAAGCAGAGGACCGGACTCGCACTCGCGCTCACCGGCGTCGGCGCACTGAGCATGGCACTGCTCAGTCCCGTGGCACAGGCCGGAGCGGACGAGGTGCGTCCGGAATGCCCGCGCGGCCTCGCGTGCGACTGGGTTCCGGCGGCCTACCAACAGACGGGCGACCCCGCCGACAAGGAGACGTACGGGAACTACGACACCGCGGACCGGCCGAACACCAACAAGGTCCGCTTCATCGTCCTGCACGACACCGAGGAGGACTTCGACACCACGCTGAAGATCTTCCAGAACCCGCTGAAGCAGGCGTCCGCCCACTACGTGGTGCGCTCGGCCGACGGCCATGTCACCCAGATGGTCAAGGGCAAGGACGTGGCCTGGCAGGCGGGCAACTGGTACGTCAACAGCCACTCCATCGGCATCGAGCAGGAGGGCGTCGCCGTCGACGGCGCCAAGTGGTACACCCCCGAGATGTACCGCTCCACCGCCAAGCTGGTGCGCTACCTCGCCGCCAAGTACGACATCCCGCTCGATCGCCAGCACATCATCGGCCACGACGGGGTGCCGCCCACCACCGCGGCCGGAACCAGGAACATGCACTGGGACCCGGGCCCGTACTGGGACTGGAACCGCTTCATGAAGCTGCTCGGCGAGCCCACGGTGCCGACCGCGCCCCGCAGCAGCGAACTCGTCACCATCAGCCCGGACTTCAAGAAGAACCGGCAGGTCTTCCGCGACTGCGAGAAGGGCGTGGACCTGCCGGCCCAGGGCTCCAGCGCCGTCCCGCTGCACACCGCGCCCTCCGTCGACGCGCCCCTCTTCTCCGACCCCGGCCTGCACCCCGACGGCTCGCCCGGCACGAACTGCGCCGCCGACTGGGGCAGCAAGATCAGCGCCACCCAGCAGGCGGTCGTCGCGGACCACGCCCCCGGCTGGACGGCGATCTGGTGGTACGGCAAGAAGGCATGGTTCCGGACCCCGGCCCACGCCCGGAGCACCACACCGACCTCCGGCTACGTGGTCAGGCCGAAGACCGGCCGCACGGACGTCCCGGTGTACGGGGTGGCGTACCCGGAGAAGTCCGAGTACCCCGCGGACTTCGGGGACAAGCGGGTGGGCTCGCCGCTCCCGTACACGATCGGGGCGGGCCAGTCGTACCCCGGCGGCGGCGAGGCGCCCACGGGTTACTTCTACGCGCCGACGATCGACTCCTCGGCCCCCTTCGACCACACGTACTTCGGTGGCGGGGAGAAGTACGTGACGGTGCAGATCGGCCACCGGATCGCCTTCGTGAAGGCGTCCGACGTGGACATCGTCCGCACGCGCTGAACCACAACGACGCGCGCGGACCCGGTGTGTCGGCACCGGGCCCGCGCGCGTCCCCCTGGACAGGTCAGCGAGTGCCGACCGCGGCTCGTACGGCTCTGCGGGCCATGGCGCAGTCGTCGTGCAGCCGACGCAGCAGCAGCCGCTGCTCCTCGCTCGACGACAGGGCTCCGGGCCGGTCCTGACCGGCGCCGGGAGGCATCGGATCACGCATGGCCCGCTGGACGGCCGTCTCGTACGTGCGGATCTCACGGGTCAGGACCAGCATGAGGTTCACCAGGAACGCGTCACGTGCCGCGGGCCCCTTGGCCTGGGCGAGCTGGCTGATCTGACGCCGCGCCGCGGGCGCGTCCCCCAGGACCGTCCAGAGCGTCGCCAGGTCGTAGCCCGGCAGGTACCAGCCCGCGTGCTCCCAGTCGACCAGCACCGGACCCGTGGGCGACAGCAGGATGTTGGAGAGCAGCGCGTCACCGTGACAGAACTGCCCCATGCCCTGACGTCCGCCCGCGTGCGCCAGGCCGTGCAGCAGCTTCTGCAGGTCGCCCAGATCCCGGTCGGTGAACAGCCCCAGCTCGTGGTAGCGGGAGATCCGGGAGGCGTAGTCCAGCGGGGCGTCGAAGAGCCCCGGGGCCGGCCGCCATTCGTTGACCCGGCTGATCGCACCGAGCACGGCCCGCACATCGGCACGGGGCGGGGCCTCCGACGGGTGTCTGGTCAGCGCCGCCACCCGTCCCGGCATCCGCTCGATCACCAGCGTGCAGTTCTCCGGATCGGCCGCGATGAGACGCGGCACCCGCACCGGGGGACGGTGCCGGACGAACGCACGGTATGCAGCTATTTCGTGCCGGAACCGCTCCGACCACGCGGGCGAGTGGTCCAGTAAGCACTTGGCCACCGCGGTCGTCCGTCCGGTGGAGCCGACGAGCAGGACCGAACGGCCGCTGCGGCGCAGCACCTGGACGGGGTTGAACTCGGGACAGATCCGCTGCACCGAGGCGATCACCATCCTCAGCTGCGCGCCCTGCGGGCCGGACAGGTCCAGCCGTCCGCTGAGCGCCGGACCGCCGGGACCCGCGGGCCGACGCGGGCGGACCGTGCCGGGCACCGACGGAGCGGCGTGCGGAGTGAGATACGGTCCGCCGCCCGCCCCCAGGGGGCGGAGCGGCCGGGGCGGGGCGGTCACGGAGGACGATGCTGTGTACATGAGCGAGACAGATCCCTTCGTGCGCCGACAAGTTGCGTGCGCCGCCCCGGCCCGGCGACCGTTCGGCACCCTGGGGAGTACCTAGGGCTGCCGGGCGGGGTGGCGCTTTCCTACCTGACACCGAACTCCGGGTGGCAGACCATGTGGCGTGCCCTGGCGAACCATGGCGAATAGTCGCAAGGCATCTGACAGGGGGTTACTGTCAACACAGCCGAGAACCTGGGGGCTTGACGTGACCGGAGAACCCAACACCCGCCTGTCCGACCTGTTCGGCCTCGCCGGCTGGTCCAAGGGCGAACTCGCGAGAATGGTGAACAGGCAGGCGGCGGCCATGGGCCATCCGCAACTGGCCACCGACACCTCGCGGGTGCGGCGTTGGATCGACATGGGGGAGTCACCCCGCGATCCCGTGCCCGAGGTGCTGGCTGCCCTGTTCACCGAGCGACTCGGTCGTGTCGTGACCATCGAGGACCTCGGGTTCGGCCGACGCGGGCGTGCAGGGAAACGGCGGGGCGTCGGGACGCAGCACAATCCCGACGGGTTGCCGTGGGCGCCCGAGCGGACGGCGGCGGTCCTCACCGAATTCACGGGAATGGACCTCATGCTCAACCGACGCGGCTTGGTGAGCGCGGGCGCCGCGCTCGCCGCAGGATCGACCATCACCGGCCCCATGTACGACTGGCTGCACACGGATCCCGTGCTGGCGGCCGACGTCCCACGGATCAACGACCCCTTGCACGCGGAGCCTGCCGGTTTCGACCGGTACGAGGCCGCGCCCATCGGGTCGGAGGAGATCGAAGCGCTCGAACGGTCCGTCGAGGTGTTCCGTGCCTGGGACGCGTCCCGGGGCGGCGGACTCCAGCGCAAGGCCGTGGTGGGCCAGCTCAACGAGGTGGGCGGCATGCTCGCCTACCGCCACCCCGAACACCTGCAACGCAGGCTGTGGGGCGTGGCGGCCAACCTGGCGGTGCTCGCGGGATGGATGTCGCACGACATCGGACTCGAACCGACCGCCCAGAAGTACTTCGTCATCGCGGCCCACGCGGCGCGCGAGGGCGGGGACCGCCCGCGGGCGGGCGAGGCGCTCTCCAGGGCGGCCCGGCAGATGGTCCATCTCGGCCGTCCGGACGACGCCCTGGACCTGATGAAGCTCGCCAAGTCCGGTTCGGGGGACGAGGTGCTGCCCCGCACCCGGGCGATGCTGTACACCATCGAGGCGTGGGCACAGGCATCCATGGGCCGGGGCCAGGCGATGCGGCGCACGCTCGGCAAGGCCGAGGAGCTCTTCGTGTCGGACAAGAGCGATGTGCCGCCGCCCAGTTGGATGCAGATGTTCGACGAGGCGGACCTGCACGGCATGCAGGCCCTGGCGTTCCGCACTCTCGCCGAGCACGACCCGTCGGCGGCGATCGTGGCCCAGCGCCACGCCAAGCAGGCGCTGGAGCTCCGGGTCAACGGCCGCCAGCGGTCCAAGATCTTCGACTACATCTCGCTCGCCTCGGCGTGCTTCATCGCCGACGATCCCGAGCAGGCGGACCGCTACGCGCGACTCGCCCTGGTGACGATGGGGGAGACCTCCTCGCACCGCACCTGGGACCGGCTGCGCGAAATGTACCGGCTCACCGGCCAGTTCGCGGGCTACGCGAAGATCGCGGAACTGCGCGAGGAGATCAAGCTCTCCATGCCGCAGTCCGTCATCAAACAGCCCAGGCGTTCCACGGAGATCTGACCGGGGCGCCACGACGAGGGGCGCCGACCGCCGATCGTCCGGACGCCACGGTCCGGCTGACATCGTGCCGGCCGACCGCAGCGGTCCGGTCCGTCACCGTCCGGCCACCGGCCGTTCGGGCACTGCTCCGTGGGCAGGCGGCTCCGTGCTGCCGTGTCCCGCGCCGTGCCCGGTGTCGCGGGTGTCCATGCCCTCCGTCACGGGTGCCGTCGTGCCGTTCTACACCCCGAGACGGGCGATGAGCACGCACGCGTCGTCCAGGCGCTCGGTACCGCCGAACTCCGTGAGGACGGTCCGCAGGCACTCCTGCGCCGAACCGGCCCGTGCGAAGCGCGGTGCCAGAGCGAGCAGCGCGTCCGGGTCCGCACCCCGGCCGTCGTGACCGTTCAGCCCGTCGGTGTGCAGCACCAGCACGTCGCCCGGCAGCAGGTGCACCTCGTCCTGCTCGTACGTGACCCCGGAGGCCGCGCCGAGGAGGACCCCGTCCGGTGGGGGCAGCGGGCGCCCCTGCCCGGCGCGGAACAGCAGCGGCGCGGGGTGTCCCGCCTGGGCCCAGGCCAGGGCGCCGGTCGCCGGATCGAAACGGCAGCACACCGCGCTGCCCAGAGCGGGTTGGGCGGAGGTCTCCAGCAACTGGTTGAGATGTCCCATGAGGGCGCCCGGCTCGATGCCTGCCACGGCCATTCCGCGCAGCGCGCCCAGCAGCATCGCCATGGCCGAGGTGGCCGGGATGCCGTGGCCGGTCAGGTCACCGACCGTGAGCACGGTCCTGCCGTCCGGCAGGTCCAGTGCGTCGTACCAGTCGCCGCCGATGAGGGAACTCGACTCCGAAGGGAGGTAGTGGGCCGCGACGTCCAGTGCGCCGGCTCCCCGCGAGGGGGACCGTGACGAGCCCCGCCACGGGGGGAGCACGGCCTGCTGGAGTTCGACGGCCATGCGGTGCTCGGTCCGCGCCCTGTCCTGGCGGCGGCGGAGCGTGTCGTGGCTCCGCCGCACCGTCTGCTGGCTCCGCCGCAGCTCGCTGACGTCACGCAGGACGGCCCACATGGAGGCGGTGCAGCCGTCCGTGTCGAGGACGGGCTCACCCATCATGTGGAGCGTGCGGGTCCGGCGGTCGGGTCGTACGATGCGGAACTCGCCGTCTATCGGCTTCCCGTCCACCAGGCAGCCCGTCACCAGCGCGGTGAGCAGGGGCTGGTCCTCGGGGACGAGTACGGAGGGGAGTTCGTCCAGCGAGAGCGGACCGGCCTCGGGAGACCTGCCGAAGATCTGGAACAGCTCCTCGGACCAGCTGACCTCGTCGGTGAGCAGATTCCACTCGGCGCTGCCCACCCGGCCGATCAGCGACCCCTGCCGCGGCTTCTCGGCGAGCCTTGCCGCGGTGTCCTGCGGCGGTGTGCTCCTGGACTGTTCCGGCACCGGTGGCCGCAGGCCGTCCCTGAGCTGCCCCAGATGCGTACCGAGGTTGTCGAGATGGCTGACCGCCAGATCGCAGAGCGCCCGCTGCCACCGCGCCTGCGGGTCCTCCTCGTCGACCGGCACCGTGTCGCGCCGCACGGCATCCACATCGCCGCGCAGCCGCCGGGTCCGGTCGATCAGCGTGGCCACGGCATCGTGCTCGGGCGGGTGAGGGGCGGGGCGGTCCGCGGACAGCGGGGACGGCATCTCGTACTCCGATACAGGCGCGGCGCTACCAGGTCTGAATGGTGGACCGAAGACGACTCTCGCACAGGCCGGGGGAGCCCGTAAGGGATTTGGCAACACTCGACGGGGTGTTGCTTCTGGCATATGTCACAGGCTGCGCGATGCGTCGATCCGTCGAACGGCTTTGCTGGCGGCGGACGTTGGCGCAAGTGATCCGGAGTGTGCGGACGGTTGCGCGCCCGCGCGCCTTCCTGCGGTTCGTGCGCCGGAGCGGAACGTGGCGAATGCGAAGGGGGCTGCTCCGTGCGGTCGCGAACCGCGCGTCCGCGACTACGGAGCGCAAGGTTCCGTCTCGTCTCCGGTCGGGTCGCACGGGCGGGAATGCGACCGGGGGGTGCCGCGTTACGACACCAGAACGAAAACGAAACCCATTCCCATGAGGGGAGGGGGTTCGGTGGAGAAGGAGCCCGGAGGTGCCCATGGCCCGCAATGAGACCCGTCCCGTAGTGACGCTCCGGTCGACGGCCGGAACGGGGTGGAGCTATGTGACCCGCAAGAGTCGCCGGAACGATCCCGACCGGCTGGTCCTGCGCAAGTTCGACCCCGTCGCGGGGCGGCACGTGCCGTTCCGGGAGGAGCGCTGACCCGAGGGCCGTCCTCGCCGTTCCGCGTCGTCCCGTCCCGCGCCGCCCCACGGGGGTGGCGCTCCCGCAGCAGCCTGAGGAGGCAACGAGCATGAAGTCCCGCATCCACCCCGTCTCCCGTCCGGTGGTCTTCCGCGACCGGGCCGCGGGAGCCGCCTTCCTGATCCGTACGACCGCGACCGCGGACGAGCGGGTGACCTGGGAGGACGGCCGGAGCTACCCGGTGATCGACGTGGAGACCTCGTCGGCGAGCCACCCGTTCTGGACCGGGGGCGGCCGGGTACCGGACACGGCCGGCCGTGTCGAGCGCTTCCGCCGCCGCTACGGCACCGAGGCGCCCGCCGCCGGCTGAGCCGCTCCGCCGGATCCCGCGCCCAGTGCCGTGAGTCACAGTGCGGGGGCGGGTTTCCGGGAACGGAGCGTGGTGGTTTATCGTTCACCTATATGTGGATGTCGCGTATCGCGCCCACGAAAAGCCGCCCCGGCTGGATTCCCCCGATCCGGCCGGGGCTTCTCCTCGCCCCACCCGCACCGGAACGCCCCCGGGCCCGGCAGGGGCACCCGATCGGCCCATGACCGATTGCGGGACCTCCCCGTCCGCCCCAGCGTGGGGTGACGTCGTGTGTGCCGATGGCGTACGGACCACCCCCCGACGAGGAGCGACATGGCTGACGCCCAGTGGAGTCCGCGCCCCAGGCCATGGACCGCCGAGGAACAGCTGCCCGTGCTGGACGTCATCGAGCCGCCGCGCCAGCGCCGACTCACCGTCCTGGTGCGACTGCTGCTCCTGATCCCGCACTTCGTCGTGCTGTTCTTCCTGCACATCGCCGCCGTGGTGACGGTGATTCTCGGCTGGTTCGCCGCGCTGTTCCTGGGGCGGCTGCCCGGACCGTTCTTCCGCTTCCTCGCCGGATACCTCGGCTACCAGGTACGGGTCGGGGCGAGCAGCCTGCTGCTCGTGGACCGCTACCCGCCCTTCACCCTCGGCCCGGCACCGGACTACCCGGCCCGCATCGAGGTCGTCCCCACCACGCTCAACCGGCTGGCCGTCCTCTTCCGCCTGATCCTGATGATCCCGGCGGCGATCGTGCAGGGCCTCGCCGCGTCCGGCTGGTGGGCGGTGGGGGTCGTGTGGTGGCTGATCACCCTGATCCTGGGCCGCATGCCGCGCCCCCTCTTCGAGGCCACGGCCGCCGTGCTCCGCTACACGATGCGCTTCCACGCGTACTTCCTGATGCTCACCCCGGCGTACCCCAAGGGCTTCTTCGGCGACGACGACCTCTCCGTACCGCCGCAGCAGGCGCGTTTCGCCACCCGGCCGCTCATCATGAGCAGCGCGGGCAAGGCGCTGCTCGCCCTGTTCCTGGTGCTCGGCGCGGTCACCTCCATCACCAGCTCCACCACGAGCACCTGGACGGCCGAGGACGGCGACGGCGGGTGAAATCCCTGGCCCGCTCCACCGCGCGCGGGGCATCATCGTGCGATGACATGGACAGCCCCCGAAGTGACACGCGAGTCCGGCTCGCTCGTGGCCGATGAGCGGGAGATGCTCACGGGCTATCTCGCGTGGTTCCGCGGCACCCTCCTGCACAAGTGCGCGGGGCTGACCGGGGAACAACTCGCCCAACAGACCGTCGAGCCGTCCAACCTCACGCTCCTGGGTCTGATCCGCCACATGGCGAAGGTCGAACGCACCTGGTTCCGGGAGCGGTTCGCCGGCCGGACGTTCGATCCGATGTACGCCCCGGAGAAGGGCAAGGACGCGGACTTCGAGGACCTCGACCCGGCCCGCGCCGCCGAGGACCACGCCCGCCTCGTCGAGGAGTGGCGGCTGTCGGACGAGATCGTTGCCGGTGCCTCGCTGGACGACACCTTCGCCCACGCGGGCGAGGAGTACTCGCTGCGCATGATCCACCTGCACATGATCTCCGAGTACGCGCGCCACATCGGCCACGCCGACCTGGTGCGCGAGCGTCTCGACGGGGTGACGGGAGGGTGACGCACCGCTGAGAACGGCCACGACCCCCGCGCGGGGAGGGCCCGCTACGTCGCGAGGCCGTCCGGGGCGGGCGCGCGACGGGCCTGCGGGACACCGGGGCAGCCCGGGGACGGGGCGTCGGAGGCGGTGTGCCGCTCCTGGGGCCGGTGCGCGGACGGTCCGGCGGCCGGCCGCACGTCGGTCCAGTAGATGTCGAGCATCGTGCGCAGGGTCGTCGGTTCCTGGGCGGGACCCGTGGGCACGGTCAGCCGGTCGAGGTGCCGCCACAGTTCGTGGTCCGTCTGCTCGGCACCGCCGCCGTCACGGGCGTGGGCCGCCTGGTGGCGCTGGACGGCCAGCGCCAGTTCGCGGAGCGTCTCCCGGCTCTGCTGGCCCGAGCTGTGGCTCTGCGCGCGGTTCACGTTCCGTTGCTCCTCGCCCAGTTCGGAGATGGCCCGCTGGACCCGCTGGTGGAAGTTGGCGGTGCGGCGGCGCAGCGACTCGAACTCGGCGCGCGTCGCGAACCATTCGCGCTTGCCGACCTCGCCCCGGGCGAGGCACTGGGCGTGGAACTCCTCCCGCTCGGTCTTGCGGCGGCGCAGGACACTCGCGGTCCGCTCGTGGACGTGGGTGAGGATCTTCCGGGCCCGCGGCAGATTGTCGGGGTGGGTGATCGCCTCCCACGTCGTCGCGTCACGGGTGGGCGGGTGGATGTTCGAGGTGAGCATCTGCTCGAACTCCTTGTCGGCGAGCTGCGCGAGGTCCTGGGCGTCCACTACTGGCCTCCAAGCCGGTGTTGGGCGGTATGGGTCCAGCGTGGCGTACCGCACCGACAAGCACGTAGAAATCCGGAAATGGAATGCGCCAAAGCTGAGGGCCGCGGCAGGGCGGACGGGAGGGCCCGGCTGGGGCCGGCCGACGGCCCCGCACCGGTCGGCGACCGACCGGGTCCGGCCGGTGCGGGGCCGTACCGGCAGTGCGTACGGCCCACCCCGCGGACACCGGGTGCGGGCTCCCGGGGCCGCGCCGCGACAGCGCCGGCGCACGGTCGGCGGCCGCCCCCTCGCAAGGCGCCGGGACCGTCGTTCGACTGTCCGAAACCGTACGTTCTTCATGGCTTCGACCGCCGGTGGCGCGTGCTTCGGGACGCGCCGGACACACCCCCTCGGGCACGGAAACCGCGAAGGGGCTCCCCCGGACGGCGGCCGGACGAAGGTCTGGCGCACCCCCTCAGGAGCGCCACCACGGGGCACGGACCACGTCGCTCTCCGAGGCCCCGCAGTCGAGACCGTTGACCACCTCGTCGGCCTCGATGTCCCAGCCGACGACACCGTTGCCCTGACGGCCCAGCTCCACCAGACGCGCCCGCTCGCTCCCGTGCCCGGTGTCGATGTCGCACTCCACGACGCTGGTCCAGGACCGGCCGTCCAGCGCCCCGGCCAGGGCGAGCACCGGGAGCACCCCCACGGCCAGCAGCATGGCGAACGCCCACCCGGCGTCCGCGGCACGTTCGCGCCAGCCGGAGGGAGCGGTTCCGACACGGCGCCCGCTGCCGCGCTCGCGGCGGCCGGTGCGGTACTCGGCGATCACCCCGAGGCGCAGCGCGTACGAGGCGAGGCCGGTGGCGACCCCCCACCACAGCCCGTGGAACGCCCCGACGACCAGCGTGAAGGTGACCGGGACGACGGCGGCCGACAGCAACGGGCGCAGGAGCGAGGCGTCGGACCGTACGCGGGCGCTGCTCCGGGCGGCGAAGTAGGCGTACGTGATGCGCGAGACCACGACGGAGAGCACCGTGGTGAGCAGCGCGTTGTTGAGGAGCATGCCGATCAGGACGTTGGGCCAGTTGGCCGGTTCCATGGCGACGAGCGCCTCGCTCGCCGCGCCGCCGCTGCCCAGCGTCCAGGCCAGTTTGAGGACGGGCACGGCGAAGACCACCGCCAGCAGCACGAGGTGACCGGGGCCGCCGTGCAGGTCCTCCGACTTTTCGCTGTCGCTCATGGCCCCAAGTCTTGGCGGGCTCCCGGAGCCCGGCGAGGCGACGGGCGGTCCCGGGCACGCGAGGGGCGGCACGGGGGCGGCACGGGTGGCCGAAAGACCGGCCGTACATCACCCGATCGGCGGTCTCCCGGCCGGTCCGCCACCCGGCCGGAACGTCCATGACGCCGTGACGAACACCGACCGGGGACGGCGGGCGGTCCTCCCCGCCGTTGCGGGACCCCGTCCGCGTTGGTCTAGTGAAAACACCTGCCCATGGGGGCCGCGAGGAGACCTCGACGACCGATGGGCCCCGGACCCGGCGCACGGGGGTCCGGGCCGGCGACCCCTCGCGCCCTCTCCCCGCCCCGCACACACCGGACGGTGATCATGACCATGTCCTCCTTCGGCTCCTTCGGCGGCCCGGACCCGTTCTCCGAACTGCTCAACCGCTTCTTCGGGATGTCTCCCGCCTCCTCGCCCCCTCAGGTGCAGCGGGTGCCCATCGGGCGGCTGCTGACGGAGTCGGCCCGCGAGCTGATAGGCCGCGCGACCACGCGCGCGACCGGCGACGGCAGCCGGGACCTGGACACCGAGCACCTGCTGTGGGCCGCCACCCAGGTGGAACCGGCACGCACCCTGCTCGCACGGGCCGGGGCCGACCCCGAGCAACTGGCCAAACAGATCGAGGACGTCCTGCCCGGGGAGAGCGCCACACCGTCCGCGGAACCGAGCCTGACGCCCGCCGCCAAGCGCGTGCTGCTCCAGGCGTACGAGCGCTCGCAGGCGGCCGGGGTCTCCTACATCGGGCCCGAGCACATCCTCGGCGCGCTCCTGGACACCCGGGAGTCCGGCGCGGCCAGACTGCTCGGCGCCTACGGCGCGGACACCGACCGGCTGCGGCGCGAGGCGGACAGCGCGGCGAGGGCCGAGGGCACCCCGGCGACCGGCACCAGCGACACCCCCACGCTCGACGAGTACGGACGGGACCTGACCGAGGCGGCGAAGGCCGGGAAGCTCGACCCCGTGGTCGGCCGGGCCGACGAGATCGAGCAGACCGTGGAGGTCCTCTCGCGGCGATCGAAGAACAACCCGGTGCTCATCGGCGAGCCCGGTGTCGGCAAGACCGCGATCGTCGAGGGCATCGCCCAGCGCATCGTGTCCGGGGACGTCCCCAGAACGCTCAAGGACAAGCGGGTGATCACCCTCGACCTCTCCGGCCTGGTGGCCGGAGCCCAGTACCGGGGCCAGTTCGAGGAGCGGCTGAAGAACGTCATCGACGAGGTCAAGGCAGCCTCGGACTCGACGATCCTGTTCATCGACGAACTGCACACGGTGGTCGGCGCGGGGGCGTCCGGCGAGGGCGCGATGGACGCGGGCAACATCCTCAAGCCCGCCCTGTCCCGGGGCGAACTGCACGTCATCGGCGCGACGACCATCGACGAGTACCGCAAGTACGTGGAGAAGGACGCCGCCCTGGAGCGCCGCTTCCAGCCCGTCATGGTGCCCGAGCCGACGGTCGACGAGACCATCCAGATCCTGGAGGGCCTGCGGGACTCCTACGAGGCCCACCACCAGGTCCGTTTCGCCGACGACGCGCTGGTGGCGGCGGCCGAGCTCTCCGACCGCTACATCAGCGACCGCTTCCTGCCGGACAAGGCCATCGACCTCATGGACCAGGCGGGCGCCAGGGTGCGGCTGCGGTCGCTCGGCAAGTCCACCGAGGTCGTCTCCCGCGAGGACCGGCTCGCCGAACTGAGGCGGGAGAAGGACGAGGCGGTGGCGGCCGAGGACTTCGAGAAGGCGTCCGGGCTGAAGGACGAGATCGCCGAGACCGAGGCCGAACTCGCCGGCATCGAGGAACGGCGCGAGGGCGTCATGGACGTCACCACCGCCGACATCGCCGATGTCGTCTCCCGCCGTACCGGCATCCCGGTCGCACAGCTCACCACCAGCGAGAAGGAGAAGCTGCTCAAGCTGGAGGACGCGCTGCACTCCCGCGTGGTCGGCCAGGACGAGGCGGTCACCGCGATCGCGGAGGCGGTGCGCCGCAACCGCGCGGGCATGGGCGACCCGAAGCGCCCGGTCGGCTCCTTCCTCTTCCTCGGCCCCACCGGCGTGGGCAAGACCGAACTCGCCAAGGCGCTGGCGGATCTGCTGTTCGGCGACGAGAACCGCATGGTCCGCTTCGACATGAGCGAGTTCCAGGAGAAGCACACCATCTCGCGGCTCGTCGGCGCGCCTCCCGGATACGTGGGCCACGAGGAGGCCGGCCAGCTCACGGAGAAGGTGCGCCGCCAGCCGTACAGCGTGCTCCTCTTCGACGAGGTGGAGAAGGCCCACCCCGACATCTTCAACGCGCTGCTCCAGGTCCTCGACGACGGACGCCTCACCGACGCGCAGGGGCGGACGGTGGACTTCCGCAACACCGTCGTCATCATGACCTCCAACATCGGGGCTCAGCGCATCCTCGCCCACAAGGGGGACGTCTCCGAGATCCGGGACGACCTCATGGGCGATCTGCGGGGCCACTTCCCGCCGGAGTTCCTCAACCGCGTCGACGAGACGATCATCTTCCACGGCCTGGGCAAGGACGACCTCGGCCGGATCGTCGACCTCATGCTGGACGGCAGCAGGCGCCGCGTCCGCGCCCAGGGGCTGGAGCTGGACATCACCGAGGCGGCGAAGACCCTCCTCGTCGCGCACGGCCACCAGCCGGAGTTCGGGGCCCGTCCGCTGCGCCGCACCATCCAGACCGAGCTCGACAACCGCATCGCGTCCCTGCTGCTGAGCGGTGAGGCGGAGCCGGGCGACACCGTCGTCGCCGACGTCCGGGACGACGCCCTGGTCTGCACGATCAGCCGCCCCGTGCCCTCCGGCGAACCCGACACCGATGCCGGAACCGAGGCCGCCGAGTCCGGTTGACTCCCGCCGCGCCGACGGCCCGGACCGTCCCGGGGCATTCCGGAGAGGCCGCGGACCCCTGCCGCACGGTTCYCGRGAACCGTGCGGCAGGGATGTCCAGACGGGGGAGTCGCCGTCGCTCACGACGGTGGGAGGCGGACGACGTCGGGGGAGCCGGCGACCGGACGGACGCCGATCCGGGTCCGGGTCCCGTGGACCCCGCCTTCGCGGCGAACGCCGTCCGTGAGGGCGGCGTGGGCACCGCCCATGGCCCAGTCGGCCATGGGCCGTCGCGCCGGACCTTGCCGGACCGCGCGGCGGCTGTCCGCCGGGTCGCTCCGGACAACCGGCCGGTTGCGCCGAGCCGTTGGGTCCGGCCCTCGCGCAGTCGGTCCCGCCCCGGCCGCCCGGCCCACCGAACGGATCAGGGCCGAGGCCGTCCGCCGGGATCGCGCCGTTCCCGCCGGCATCGGCGCCCGTGCCCCCCCCGGAGCCGTTCGGTACTACTTCGGCCCCGCGTACGCGCGCAGTCGCTCCTCACGGCTTGTCAGACAACAGCTCGCACAGCGCACCGCCTCCGCGCTCGTGTAGTACAGACAGCAGGTGTTGCGCAGATAGACCAGCCGCTCCGGGCCGTCCGGCGCTCGCCGGACCCGTGCGATCTCGCCCAGCGCCGCGAGCCCGCCGGGCGCGGTGTCCACGAACTGCCGCCAGCGGGCGGCCAGCAGATCCACCTCGGCGCCGTACGCGCACAGCGCCGTGGCGCAGCCATGCGCGATTCCTCCGCCCAGCTGCCTGGCCCCGGCACGGGTACGACGGCGCAGCGCATCGGCGACGGGCAGCAGATGCCCGTCGAGTACGGTGCGGTGCAACAGCCGTACGGAGTCCTCCCCGGCCCGGGGCACCAGCAGCCGGGCCCTGCGCACCCGGACTCCGCCGATCCCGTGCGCGGCGGGGCGCACCAGGACATTGCCGGAGCGCATGTCCGGGACCTCGTCGTGCAGCGCCCAATGGAGCACGGCGGCGGCGGTGACCCAGCCCGCGTACACCGCCATCAGGGTCAGCGCGGTCGCATGGCCGGTGCGGTGGCCGCTGCCGGTGCGCTCGCGCTCCAGCAGCGTGGACAGCTCCTCGCCCGCCGGATCGGCCAGTCGGTCGGCTGCCAGCCACCGCCCCGCTTCGCTCGCGGGCGGTTCGCCCTCGGTGACCTGCCAGCGCGGACCGTGCGGCAAGGGCGTCCAGACGGGGGAGTCGCCGTCGCTCATGACGGCGGGAGGTAGACGACGTTGGGGGAGCCGGTGACCGGATGGACGCCGATCCGGGTCCGTATCCCGTAGACCTCGGCCAGCAGGTCCTCCGTCAGCACCTCGTGCGGGGTGCCGGACGCCACCAGCCGCCCGGCGCCGAGGACGAACAGCCGGTCGCAGTACGAAGCGGCCAGGTTGAGGTCGTGCAGCACCAGCAGGTTGGTGGTGCCCAGCGTCCGCACCAGGCCGAGGATCTCCAACTGGTAGCGGATGTCCAGATGGTTCGTGGGCTCGTCGAGCGCCAGCAGCCCCGGTTCCTGGACCAGGGCACGGGCGATCAGGGCCCGTTGCCGTTCCCCGCCGGACAGTTCCTCGAACCGCCGGTCGGCCAGGGGCGCCGCGCCGACGCGCCGGAGCGCCCGGTCGATGCGGCGGGCGTCGTCGGCGTCGTCCTGCTCCCAGAACCGTTTGTGCGGGCTCCGGCCCATCGCCACGACCTGGCGCACGGTCAGGCCGAAGGTGCCGGGGCTGTCCTGCGGCACGACGGCGACGCGGCGGGCCCGTTCCTTCACGCCGAGGGCCGCCGCGTCCACCCCGTCCAGCAGGATCCGGCCCGTCGCAGGGCGCAGGGCGCCGTACACACAACGCAGGAAGGTGGTCTTGCCGCTGCCGTTCGGTCCGACCAGGCCGACCGTCTCGCCGGGGGCGGCGTCCAGCGCGACCGCGTCGAGCAGGGTGCGGCCGGCCACCTCGTAGCCGATCCCGTCGGCGACGAGTGCCGTCGGGGGCGGTGCCGGGCTCATCCGGTGATCCCTTCGGTGCGGCTGGAGCGGCGCAGCAGCCAGAGGAAGAACGGCCCGCCGACCAGGGCGGTGACCACCCCGGCGGGAATCTCCTCGGGGGCCGCCACGGTCCGCGCCAGCAGATCGGCCAGCAGCAGGAAGACGGCCCCGCCGAGCGCGGTCACCGGCAGCAGCCTGCGATGGGACGCGCCGACGACCAGCCGGGCGGCGTGCGGAACCATCAGGCCGACGAAGCCGATCGCCCCGCTGTAGGCGACCAGCACGCCGACGATCAGCGAGACCAGCACGAAGGCACAGCCCCGGAAGCGTCCGGGGTCCAGTCCGAGACTGCGGGCCCCCTCCTCGCCGGTCAGCAGCAGGTCCAGCGGACGGGCCAGCCCGATCAGGAGCACGGACCCGACGCCCAGGACCACGGCGGGCAGCACCAGTTGGTCCCAGCGGGCACCGCCCAGACCGCCCAGGGTCCAGAACAGGATCGCCCGCACGTGCTCGGCCCGGGAGGACAGCACCAGGATCAGGCTGGTGAACGCGGACAGCACGTACTGGACCGCCACCCCGGACAGGACCAGCCGGCCCGTCGTCATGGTGCCGCCGCGCCGGGCCATCGCGTAGACCGCGACCAGCGCGGCCATGGACCCGGCGAACGCCGCGACGGGCAGCGCCACATCGGTGGCCACCCCGGCGCCGACCCCCAGCACGACGACCGAGGCGGCGCCCGCCGACGCCCCGGACGAGGCGCCCAGCAGGAACGGATCGGCCAACGGGTTGCGCACCAGCGCCTGGAGCACCGCGCCCGACAGGGCCAGCCCGGCGCCGACGACGGCCCCGAGCAGCACCCTGGGCAGCCGCACCTCCCACACGATCGTCGGGTACGCACCGGTGCGTTCACCGCCCAGGACCGTACTCAGCACCTCGCCCGGCGGAATCCGTACCGGACCGAGCGCCAGACCGGCCACCGCCGCCGCGAGCAGCAGCACCGTGAGGACGCCGATCACGACGGGGGCCGAGCGCAGGGCGGACTTCGGGCCGGGGCGGGCGGACCCCGCGCTCACGGGGTGCCGGGGTGCAGCTGCCCGGCCAGGTCCTGCACGGCGTCGGCGACCCGGACCCCGAGCACGGCCGAGGACAGCGGGAGCACCGCGAACTTCTTGTTCCTGATCGCCGGCACGTCCGCGAGCGCCGGATCGTTCAGCAGCCGCTTCTTCTTGGCCGCGACCGTGGTGCCTCCGTAGTCGTAGATCACGACCACCTCGGGCCTGCGCTTGATGACCTGTTCCCAGGACACGTCGCCGAAGGTGGCGTCGAGGTCCGCGAAGACGTTCCTGCCACCGGCGAGCTCGACGATCTCGTTGCCGATGCCCTTGCCGCCCGCCGTGAACGCGGAGCTGTCGCCGGAGTCGTACACGAACACCGAGCGGGGCGAGGCGCCCTTGAGGCCCGCCTCGACCGCCGCGATCCCCCGCCGTTCCCGGGCGATCAGCTTGCTGCCGCGCTCCGGTACGCCGAAGGTCCTGGCGACCTGGGTGATCTCGGTGGCGAGCTGATCGAGGCCGACCCCGCCCTCGGCGCAGCTCTCGATGTTCAGCCGGGTGTTGATGCCGTTCTTCCGGAGCTCCGCCCGGTCCTGGCCCCTGGCCTTGTCGAAGGCGCTGTCGTACCCGCCGTAGACGAAGTCGGGATTGGCGCCGAGCAGCACTTCCTTGGAGGGGTATTCCTTCGCGAGCACCTTGGTCCGGTCGTACGCGGACCGGTACTCCGGCAGGACGCTGTCGTCCAGGTAGGCCGTCCCGACCAGCCGGTCCCGGAGCCCGAGGGCCAGCATGATCTCGGTGACGTGCTGGTTCATGGTGACGACCCGCTCCGGCGGGGCGTCGAAGGTCGTTTTCACACCGCAGTTGGTGACCGTGTAGGGGAAGCCGTCGGCGGCCGGTGCGGCCCCCGCCCCGTCCTCGTCGCCGGTGCCGGAGCCGCAGCCGGTGAGCGGCAGCAGGAGCAGGGGTATGAGTACGAGCGGTACACGGCGGATCCGTGGCATGGCCGGCCCTTTCCGGGGGATGTCCTCGTCCCCTGGGTCGTCTGGGAAGGCGGCGCGGCCAGTATCTGGCTTCCGGGCCGTTGCAGCCCGGTCACAGTGGCGGGACCGTACCGGATTCACACCGGTTTCCTGACGCGCGTCGCCCGTGTTCTCTGAGCCCATTCTGTCAGACGGCGCGTTCCGGCAGGCCATGGCCCTTGCGCCGGGGTGCCCCGCTCCGTCCTCGGCCCGGTCGGCACACCGCTCTCCCGCGACGGCGGGATCTGCCGGGGCACGGCACAAGGGGATCGTGTCCGGACCGGAACATGGTGGGGAACGAACGTTCATGGAGTGAACTCCATGACACGTACGGGTGATTGTCCTCGACGGTGGTGCGGCGTCACCCGGGAGTGGGGCTATCTCTGCTGGTTGTGATCGAGAACTTGCTGCGTGCCGCCACGGTGGCCGCTCTCACCGCCCTGTCCCTCACCCCGGCGGGCCCGGCACTCGCGGACGAGGGGCCCCTCGTGCCGCAGGTGAACCCGTGCGCCGCCGTCGTGGCGCCCGCCGGCCAGATCTGCGTGCCGTCGCCCAAGCAGTGCATCAAGGCGCCGTGCCCCCAGTACGACCTGCTCCACATCCTCCCGTACCACCCGCTGCCCTTGTACGGGGAGGTCATGGCCGCGCAGGGCCCGAACCCCACCCCCTGACGAGACCCGGTGCCCTGCCGCGCGGTCCGGCCACGTCCGTGACCGCGCGGCAGGGCACCGGCACGGGGACCGCCGCGCCGCTCACTCCACGGCGCACATCCCACGGCACGCACTCCGCACCGTCCGCACCACAGGAACCGTCCGCACCACCGACAACACCCGGTCCGCAGAAGGGACCTCCTCGCCCACATCCTGAGCAGTCCCGCCGTGTTCGGGGCGTTGTCAGTGGGCGCAGGTATGTTCGGTTCGTGTCCAGCCGGTGTGGCGAGGACGTCCCCTTTTTGTTGCATAGGAGTGGTGCGTTGTCGGATTGGGAGAGGTCGAGCACGGCGCGGGTGACGGCACCCGCACGGCCGCGGAAGCTCGCCAAAGTACCGTTCGTCGAACTGGCCGACGGGCGCCTGCAAGGAGTGGTGTCCAGCGGCTCGGACATCGGACGGGTCTACGTCTCGTCGGTCGCGGTCGGCACCTACGCCTTCGCCTGCAGCACCAACAACAACCGGCCCTGCGGCGGTGCGCGGGGATCGTTCTGCAAACACATCCAGGCCCTCATCGGCGAGGCGGTGCTGCAGTACGGGGCCGAGCGCGTCGCCCGCTATCTGAAGGTCGACATCGCGGAGGGCGCGTCGAGCGCACCGGTCATCACCGCCCAGATGACCGGTACCCGCCCGCCGCAGGGGGACACCGCGGCCGCGGCGCCCGTCTTCAGCCGGTTCCTGCGCCACCTCGCCTACCTGGAACTCGCCCCGACCACCGCCCCGTTGCCGGAGATGCAGTGGTTCCCGCCGACCGGGGCGGTGGCGTGATGCGCACCGACCTGCTCCACGAACCCGTCGCCGGGCTCGACGAGGCGCTGTCGGCCGTCGACGCCTTCGACCGGGCACTGGTCGCCGGACTGCTCCGCCCCCGGCCCGACCGGGCCGCGGACCTGGCCGAGTTCGCCGAAGCCCTCGCGGGCACGCCGCTGGCGGACCGGGTCGCCGAGGCCGCGGAGAAGGCGGCGGGCGGAGCCGCGGACGAGGACCACTTCGTCGCCCTCGCCGCCGCCCGCACCGCACTGCTCGGCTCCGTCCACGACGCGCTGACGGCCCGCATACGGGAAGCGGTCGGCCGCCCCGACGGCGAGCAGGCCACCACCGGGCCCGGCGAGCAGCAGGCGGCGAACCTCCTCGCCGCCGCCCGCTCCTGGCTGTCCGACCTGGCCCGCTCCGGCTGGCAGGGCATCGACCACGAAGTGGTCTCCGGAGCGGCGCAGGTCGTCTCCGCGATGCTCCCGGACCCGGCGCTGCGCCGCCTGGCGACGCTCCTCGACGGCTTCGCCGCCGAACTCGCCGCGTCCTGCCCCGGCGCCTCGATGGAACGCGTACCGGCACGCCGCTGGGCCGACCTCTGGTCACGCGCGATGCTGCTGACACTGCCCGGCGCCGCCCACGTCCCCCCGACCGGCACGGTCACCGGCCGTCTCCTGCCCCTCGGCATCGACGTGCACGAACACGCGACCGCCGTACAGGCCCAGGTCCACGCGGTGTTCGAGCCCGCGGACGGCTCCGCGCCCCGCCTGGTGCGCGCCGGTGTGTCGGCGCCCAAGCCCGACACGGTCGTCGGCGCCGGCCTCTGGCAACTGCTGCGCCCCCACATGTCGCTCCTGGCCGCCGTCGGCGAGGGCCGCGCCATGGAACTCACCGACATGCCGATCACCTGCGAGAACGACCTGATCTGGGACGACGCCCACGCCCGTTCCGGCGAGCCCGCCGACGCGTTCGTCACCGCCCGGGTCGCCCTGCCCACCGCCACCGACGCGGCGACCGCCCCCCTGGACCGGCACCCGGCACGCATCGCGGTCCCGGTGTTCCTGGAGGGCTACACCGTCCAGCAGGACGACGACACACTGACGTTCACCGTCGCCGGACACCCGCTCGCCGTCGACGCCGACCGCGTTCCGGCCGCCGGACCGCTGACTCCCGAGGCCGTCGCGGCATCCGGGGCGTGCATCGGACTGCTCCGCTGGGACGCCGGGGCCCACCGCGTCCAGCCCCTGGCCGTCGAGAGGACCGTACGGAAGAAGACGGTCGCGATCCACGCCGGGGAATGGGCCGGGGGCACCACCGACAAGGCCGGTGTCAAGGCGGAGAAGGCCGCCACCGACGCCGTCGCCGTGCTGCGGGAGCGCGCCGGAAAGCTGCTGCGGAAATGACGGACCAGACGACCGGCCGGCCCGCCGGGCACCCGACCCCGCCGAATCCCGGGCCCGACCCCCACGACAACCGCCGCCAGGTCCTGTACTGGCGACTCCTCGCCCGCCTCTTCGACCCCGAGGAGCAGGCCGCCCTGGAATCCGCCAGCCTCGGCGTCGTCGAGGACATCGGCCTGCCGACCGCACTGCTGGACCCGCAGGCATCCGTCGACTCCATCGTGCAGCGCCACCCGGAACTGGCCGCCGAGTTCGACGGCCTGATGGCACCCGACCCCGACGAGGACGACGACACCGCACGCGACCGGGCCGCCGAGGTGCGGCGCGCGGCACTGGTCTCGAAGGTCCTGCTCAACGTCTTCGCCTCCGGCTCCGGCACGGTCACCGCCGGACAACTGGCACGCTGGCAGTCCGACGCCGGCTGGTTGGAACGCGCGCTCGGCTGCAAGCCCGGCGAGCTGCGCGGCGGCCGGGCCGGGGGAGCGGCGGCGGGCCGGGGCGTCAGCCCGACCGGCACCGGCGGCCGGGGCACGAGCCCCGACCTCAGCCGACTGATTCCGGCGATCGGCCCCGAACTCGGCGCCATCGAGGCCGACCTCGTCAAACGGATGCACCTGCGCGAAGTACTGGCCGATCCCCAGCTCGCCGCGCAACTGACCCCGAGCATGTCGCTGATCGAGCAGCTGCTGCGGGACAAGGACAACCTCTCGGGCGTGGCCCTGGCCAACGCCAAGGCACTGATCCGCCGCTTCGTCGACGAGGTCGCCGAAGTGCTCCGCACCCAGGTGGAGAAGGCCACGGTCGGTGCCCTGGACCGCTCCGTCCCGCCCAAGCGGGTGTTCCGCAACCTCGACCTCGACCGCACGATCTGGAAGAACCTCACCAACTGGAGCCCGGAGGAGGAGCGGCTGTACGTCGACCGCCTCTACTACCGGCACACCGTCCGCAAGACGACACCCCAGCGGCTGATCGTCGTCGTGGACCAGTCGGGCTCGATGGTCGACTCGATGGTGAACTGCACCATCCTGGCCTCGATCTTCGCCGGACTGCCGAAGGTGGACGTCCACCTGATCGCGTACGACACCCAGGCACTCGACCTCACGCCCTGGGTGCACGACCCCTTCGAGACCCTGCTGCGCACCAACCTCGGGGGCGGCACCGACGGCACGGTCGCCATGGCACTGGCCCAGCCGAAGATCGCCGAGCCCCGCAACACCGTCGTGGTGTGGATCTCCGACTTCTACGAATGGCGTTCCGAGCCGCTGTTCGAGAGCATGGCCGCCATCCACCGCTCGGGAGCCAAGTTCATCCCGGTCGGATCGGTCACCAGCTCCGGCCGCGGCAGTGTCAACCCGTGGTTCCGCGAGCGCTTCAAGGACCTCGGCGCACCGGTGCTCTCCGGTCACATCCGCAAGCTCGTCCACGAGCTCAAGACGTTCCTCGCTTAGAAAGGCCCCGAAAATGTCCGACCTGTTGCGCGCCCCCGCCGAGATCAAGTACGCCGAGGAACTGGAGTGGCTGGAGTCCATCGACGACAACCCCAAGCCCTTCTCCTGGCGCCTGTCCCCGAAGATGGTCCGCCTGTTCATCCTCGGTTCCGAGCGTTCCGACGGTCTGGACCGGGAGATCTCGCAGAAGTGGTACGGCGACCGCAGTTTCGTCGAGCGCTCGATCGTCACCCTGGCCTCCGACCGCGGCCTGCTGCTCATCGGTGACCCCGGCACCGGCAAGAGCTGGCTGGCCGAGCTGCTGTCCGCCGCGATCTGCCGAAACTCCACCCTGGTGGTGCAGGGCACGGCCGGCACCACCGAGGACCACATCAAGTACTCCTGGAACGTGTCGATGGTCATCGCCAAGGGCCAGTCCCGCGAGTCGATGATCCCCTCGCCGATCATGACGGCGATGGAGGCCGGTGCGATCGGCCGGTTCGAGGAGCTCACCCGCTCCACCAGCGACGTCCAGGACGCGCTGATCTCGATCCTGTCCGAGAAGTACATCTCGGTTCCCGAACTGGACAGCGACAGCATCGTCTTCGCCAAGCCCGGCTTCTCCATCATCGCCACCGCCAACAGCCGCGACCGGGGCGTCAACGACCTGTCCTCGGCGCTCAAGCGCCGCTTCAACTTCGTCCGCATCCCGGTGGTGACGAACAAGAAGAGCGAGGTCGAGATCGTCCGCTTCCGCACCGAGGAACTGCTGCGCCGCCACCAGATCGACCTGGACGTGCCGCCGACCCTGCTCGACGTGCTGCTGCAGAGCTTCGCCGACCTGCGGGCCTCCGCGGCCGCGGCCGGCAGCGACGACGAGAAGCTGGAGTCCGCGCTGTCCACGGCCGAACAGATCGGCGTGCTGGAGGACGCGGTCCTGCACAGCAACTTCTTCGGAGAGACCACCCTGACCGCGCGCACACTGGCGTCCTCGCTCGTCGGCTCCCTGGCCCGGCGCGAGCCCGAGGATCTGGCCATACTCAACAAGTACCTGCACGGCGTCGTCGAGCCGCGCAGCAAGGAGGAGGGCGGCTCCTGGCCGGAGTTCCTGGAGGGCGGCCGCGACGCGATCGCCACCCTGTCATGAGCGGCGCGCACGAGGGGACCTTCGAAGGACTGCGCGCGCAACTGCAGGAGGCCGCCGCGGAGTTCGCCGACGGCCCCGACGCCCTGGAGGGCATCCTCCTCGGCATCGTCGACGACGTCGACCACGCGGTGCGCGAGCCGCTGGAGATCTTCCCCGTCTGCCACCACTCGCCCGCGTCGGCGACGGCGATGGCACGCCGACTGCGCCAGAAGCAGCCCAAGGTCGTGTACCTGGAGCTGTGCGAGGACATGGCGCCGCTGCTGACCGAGCTGCGCAACTGCAAGCTCCCGGTGGCGGTCCAGGCGTTCGCCTCCGAGGTCGACGGCTTCCCCGCCGACTGGTCCCCGCTGTCGGTGGTCGCCCCGATCACCGAGGCGTCGGCCGAGTACCAGGCGATCGCCTACGCGCTCGACACCCCCGGCGTCGAACTCGTCCTCGTCGACCGTTCCTCGGACCACGTCTTCCAGTGGGACGCGCGCGGGGCGCACAACGACGGGGCCGCCGACCCGGACGCGCCGCCCGCCGAGGAGGAGGCCGCACTGCACGGCGACGCGGTCGGCGTGGAGATCGGCGACCTGCGCCCCCGCTTCGCGGAGCTGGAGGAACACCTGCTGCGCCACGGCAAGGTGCGGCACTGGTCGGAGTGGTGGCACCAGTACGTCGAGCTGCCCCTCGGCGACAGCGACCACGACACCTACCGCCAGGTGATGCTCCTGATCGGAAGCCTCTTCCGGCGCCTGGCCCCCGGCGACCCCCACCGGGTACGGGTCGACGAGGACCGCGAACGCTACATGTGGACCAGGATGCGCGAGCACCTGGCCGCGACCGGCACCGACCCCGAGGACTGCCTCTACGTCTGCGGGGCGTTCCACGCGGCCAGCCGCGTCGCGGAGTTCGGCGTCCACGGCACCGACACCTTCGAGATCTCCCCGCGCAGCGCCACCAAGTGGCAGCACGGCCTGATCCCGTCCAGCCACGCGGCGATCGAGGCGCAGTTCGGCCTCGCCGCGGGCTCGGTGTCGATCGCCGCGACCGTCTGGGCGAAGAACCTCAAGCGGACCCGTGTGCAGCCCTACCGCCTGGAGGGACAGGCGGGGACGAAGAAGTCGAGAGCCAAGAAGACCGCGGCCGCGCCGGCCCCCGTACCGGCGCTTCCGCCCTCGGACAAGCTCACCGGCTTCCTGCGGCAGCCGCCCGTCCTGGACCGGCTGGACGAGGCCGAACTGCTCGGCTGGTCGGTGGAGATCGTGCGCGCCGCGCGCCGCAACGGCTACCTGTCCTCCACGGCCGACGCCATCGCGGTGTTCGAGTCGTCGATCCTGCTGGCCGGGATGCGCGACCGGGCCAGGCCCACGCCGTACGACTTCCAGGACGCGGCCGTCACCTGCATCGAGAAGGACACCGTGCCGGGCCGGCGCGACGTGCGCCGGCTCGTGGAGATCATGATGGGCGGTGACCGCGTCGGACAGGTCGGCTACGACGCACTGCCGCCCCTGGCCCGCGACGTCCACGACCGGCTCGCGCCCCTGAACCTGAAACTCCAGCAGTCGGGGGTGCAGCGGGCCCTGCTGGACATAGCCGGCCGACCGGAGCTGGAACGCTGCTCCGACGTGCTGTGGATGCTGCGCAGACTGATGCCGCAGCAGGCCGTCCGGCCGATCATGGGCGAGCGGAAACTGGGGGAGCGGTCGATCCAGGAGTCGTGGGACCTGTCCCTCGGCACCCACCAGCGGGCACTCATCGAGCTCGGCTACGAGGGCGTCAGCATCGAGCAGGTCCTCGAACAGCGGCTGCGCCGCAGGGCGTACGACCGGCAGGCCACCGCGGCGACC
This sequence comes from Streptomyces sp. sk2.1, assembly GCF_008120935.1. Lineage (GTDB taxonomy): Bacteria > Actinomycetota > Actinomycetes > Streptomycetales > Streptomycetaceae > Streptomyces. The sequence goes on along the minus strand of NZ_RDBO01000033.1, from coordinate 36,370 downwards.
GTCCTGGAGGCCGTCGAGGACGCGACGCTGTACCTGCGCAGCCGCCGTCTCGCGGACGAACTGGGCACCCACGCGCTGGAGGTCCTGGCGGCCGAGCGCAGCGTCGACGGGGCACCGGAGGTGCTGCGCCGGGTGCGGCGGCTGCTGGCGTACTACCGAACCAGCGAGCCGGTGCTGCCGTCCTGGATCGAGTCCTTCGTCAAGGCCGGTTACGCGCACTACTGCACCCTGCTGCCGACGGCGTTCACCGACGAGGACGCCACCGTCCGCCAGGTGGCGGCGATGCTGGGCTTCCTGTTCAGCATGGAGGGCCTGGCGCTGTCGCTGGGCTGCGACCGGGCGCAGCTGGAACTGGCGGTCGCCCAGTCCCACCCCGAGGAATCGTCGAGGACGGCGCTGCTGTGGGCGGCCCAGGTCCACCTCGGGAACCTCTCCCGTGCGGACCTGCGGGCGAGGTGCGACGAGCTGCTGGGCAACCCGCTGGCGGTTCCCTCCTACCCCCGCTACCTCAGCGGCTTCCTGCACGCGCTGGGCCCGGTGCCGAGCCTCACCGACTTCGTCGTGGAAGCGGTGTCGAACGCGTTCGCCCGGCTGCCGGACCCGGTGCTGCTGCCGTGGCTGCCGACCCTGATCACCACCCTGCGGTCGGGTTTCGAGCTGGCACCCCTGCTGATCCGGGAGGCCGGCCGGACCTTCCCCGGCAGGCTCGCGGCACTGGACGAGTGGGTACCGCCGTGGCTGGCACAGCCGGAACCGGCCGCGCGGCCGACCCGGTCCGCGGGGGGCGGCCGGGGCTCCGCGCTGCTGGCCGAACACCCCGCGACGTGCGACGCGGTGGCGGAACTGCTGGGCTGCGAAGGGACGTGGCGGACGACGGACCCCGGCCCCTCGGGCGCGGAACTGCTCGGACGCCATCCGGAGACGGCCCGGGCGCTGGAGGCGCTGCTGGCCGGTGCGTGAACCCGGTGGGTGAGGCGCACCCATGACGGGAAGCGCGCCCGTGACGGACACGGCCGCCGACAGCGGCCGTGTCCGTCACGGGCGCCACGAGGAGGCCGGGCCGGGCGACCGGGCCCGGCCTCCTCACCCGTACCGCCACCGCCCGGCACCGGTCACGCACCGGGCCGGCCGGTCAGGGCGTCGTGCGCGAGTTCACCACGTCCGGGTGGAGCGGGCCGATCCATGCGGCGAAGCGGTCCCACAGCTCGGCCTCGGTCGCCTCGACGACGTCGTTGGGGTCCTCGACGGCCTCCGAGCCGAAGTGGTGGCGCAGCCACGCCCGGAACCGTTCGTTGTCGGGGCAGGGGTCGTAATCCTCGTCCTCCTCCCGCTCGTCGGCGTACTCGACCTTCTCCCAGCTGCCCATGGGGGTCCAGCCGGAGGCCAGGACGCGGAAGAACTCCCGCAGGTCGCGGGCGACGAGGTTGATGCCGCCCTCGTCGCCCAGGAACACGACGGGCAGCGCGGCGAGATCGGGACGCTCGTCGAGCAGCCAGATCGCGTAGACCGAGCCGGAACCCGTGGCGAGCGCGAAGGTACGAAGACGGTCGGCGGTGCCGGGGTATCCGCCGTCGTCCTCGCCGAAGGCCTGCAGCTCGAAGCCGGGGGCGTACCAACTGGACACGCCCTCCTCGAACTCCTTGAGAAGGTTCAGCTCGGGAATCGGTGAGTACATGCCGAGACACTACCGCCGGGGGAAGAACATCCGGGAACACAATCCGCTGGTCGTCCGCGCGCTTCCCGGCATACGGTCGGCCGCATGGCTGACGAGGGTTTCACGAATCCGCGGCTCGCCGCGCTCTACGACGTGCTGGACCCCGACCGCAGCGACCTCGACGCGTATGTGCGCATCGCGGAGGAGTCCGGGGCGCGGCGTGTGCTCGACATCGGGTGCGGGACGGGAGTGTTCGCACTCCTGCTGGCCGACCGGGGGATCGAGGTCGTGGGCGTCGACCCGGCCGGGGCCTCCCTCGACGTGGCCCGGGGCAAGCCCGGCAGCGAACGGGTGCGCTGGATCCACGGCGACGCGACGGCGCTGCCGCCCCTTTCGACCGACCTCGCGACGATGACGGCGAACGTCGCCCAGGCCATCGTCGACCCCGAGACGTGGCGGCTGACCCTGCGGGGAGCCCACGGGGCACTGCGGCCCGGCGGCCTCCTCGTGTTCGAGACACGGGACCCGGCCCGACGCGCCTGGGAGGAGTGGAACCGCCGGGAATCGTACCGGGTCACGGACATTCCGGGCGTCGGCGAGGTCGAGACATGGGTCCAACTCATCGACGTCAGCGGCCCGTTGGTGACGTTCCGCTGGACCTACGAGTTCGCGGCGGACGGACGGGTGCTGACGTCGGACTCGACGTTGCGCTTCCGCGAACGGCAGGAGGTCGAGGCCGATCTGACCGCGCGGGGATACGTGGTGGAGGACGTGCGCGACGCCCCCGACCGGCCGGGCCGCGAGTTCGTCTTCCTCGCCCGGCGCCCCGACCCGGACCGGTAGCCCGCCCCGTAGCCGGTACGGGCCACGCCACCCGCCCGCCCCATGCGGTCAGGCCGCACCGCACCCGTCAGGGCCACGGGCACCTGCGCCGGGACGCCCGGCCGGACGGCGACTCCGTCGACCGGCTCCGTGGGACGACAACCCCGGCACCGCCCTCCGGAAGACCTTGCGCCCTCGGCGGGGCCAAGGCGCGGGACGAGGAACTGCATTGGTTCGAGGCCTCGTTCGACCCGCACGCGCAGCGGTCGCGCCCGTCGGACGACGGCCCTGTCGGCCACCGCGGCGACGCAGATGTACGGACCCGGAACCACCCTCCTGGCCCGCCGGACCCCTGTCCCGGTGTCTCCGCCTGCTGGTCCACAACCATGCTCCCCCGTCCGTCAGACCGTCTGACGGACGGGGGAGCGTGATCGGCCGGAGCCAGGCCGGGCACGGCTGTGTCAGGCGAAGGCCAGGCGATTCAACCCGGTGTCGGCCCGTCGGCCCGGGATATCCCCACCCCCGCCCCGACGCGCGACCGCCGCGCCCGCACAACGGAATCCGCTGTGAACGGACGGCCGGTTCACCCGAAACCGCTGTCCGCCCGGACGATCCCGGGGAGGACGGGTCGTGTCCGAGGCCCCCGTACGCCCGCCACCGCATCAGCGTGCTGCTCGCGATGCCCCGGACGGCACACCCCACGCCCCTGTCGGTGCACCTGGCTAGGGTTCCGCCTCGTGGACACGGATGAGATCACACTGGTGCATCACGGCTTCCCGAAGCCCAAATACGTCCGCCTGCGGGTGGACGGCGATTCGCTGCGCAGGGAGAGCCGCAGCGGGGAATCCGGCAGGCCCCGGCACAGTGCCAAGGACTGCGGGTCGCCGACCGAAGCCGGATACGCCCTGGCGAAGGAGACACGGAAGCGGCTGCACGACGGGTTCGTGATGCTCCGCGACCCGGCCGAGGCGGCCGTCGGCGAACCGGTGCTGGTCGCCGCTGCGCCGAACCACTGTTCGTCGCAGGTGCTCGACGTGCACCCCGACGGGCACACGCTCGTGGTCGGGACGATGCTCAAGGGGGCCTACGGCGCCGAGATCCACCTGATCGACGTCGCGACCGGCGTCCGGCGACCGGTGCACACCGAGCCGGCGGGCGAGCGGCAGACGTTCGTGCACACGGTCCGCTTCGACGCCGCCGGGCAGGGCGTGGTCCATGCGCTCAACGGGGAGACCCGGCACCTGGACCTCGCCACCGGCACCTCGCGCACCCTCGCCTCCTACGAGCAATGGCGGACCTCGGACTTCAATCCGTTCTGCGTGCAGCCGTCCTGGGACCGGGCCCGGGCACGGCTGCTGGTCTTCGACGCCGGGAATTGGGCCCGTGTCCTCGACGCCGCGGGCGCACCGCTGCTGGACCTCGACGTGGCGCGGCAGCCCGAGTGCCGGGCCGGTGCCCTGTCCCCGTCGGGGCGGCTGCTGGCGCTCGCGTTCGGGACGGGCCCGGCGCACGTCGAGGTCTGGGACGTCGACACCGGTCGGCAGGTGCAGCGCCACGGGTTCCCGTTCCCGTACCTGGACCCGGAGCGCCGCGCCGCGGTCGGCTGCGGCGGCGTGGCGGTGCTCGGTTTCGACCCGACGGAGCGGCTCCTGATCGCCAACGGGGGTTTCGTCGAAGGCCCGTTCGCCATGGCGCTCGATACGGGCGCGTTGGCGTGGGCGGTCCCCGATCCGTACCGGTGGAAGCTCCCGGAGCAGTACCGGGCCGACCGGTGGGGCACGTGCTACGCCTGGGCGCTCTCCCCCGACGGCACCCGTCTCGCGGTCGGCGGCCGAGGCACGGTCGCACTGCACGACCCCGCCACCGGCACCGCACTCCTTGACCCGGAGCTGCGCACGGGAACGGGCCGCACCCACCGGGTCGTCTACGCGGACGCCGGTGATCTGCTGGTGTGCGGGGGCGACGACGGCCGCATCGTCGTCCTCCGCGCCTGACATCCCCGCAGGCCGGGCAGGAGCCCGCGAGGCGGAAACCCGTTGCCGACTGCCGTGGGGAACCGGAATCCGCATACCGCTGCCGACGGACATGCGGGGTGACGGGAACGGCCTGCCGGCAGGGTTCCGGCGGGCTGCTCGGTGCCGACCGCCGCATCGTGGTGCCGAACGCGCCATGGGGTGGGCGCGGGCGACGGACGCGTCGACGACGGACGTGTTCGTCGGCCGGCGAAGCCGGACGGAGAGACCAACAGCTCTGGGGGACACGTGGACATGCATGAGTACCTGCGCCGCTCCGCGCTCGCCGTCGAGCGCCTCGTGCCGCGCATCGGCCCCACGTACAGGGAGATGATCCTCACCGCCGCGCGGGCGGGCGCCTGGGACATCGCGGTCCCCGACCTCGTCGGAGCGCTGTCGGAAGAGGACATCGCGATCACCACGGCGGAGAAGGAGGAACTGCGGCTGCTCATGGTCCATACGGGAGCGCCGCTGACCCACCTGACGGGGATCCGCACGGCTGGGCATCGTTCGACCTGAACCTGGGACCGAGGGGGCCGGTCTCTACGCGTGTGCGTGAGGAGCCTCCTGCGGGACCGGGGCCCCGCAGGAATTCCGCGGGCGTGGAATTCCCCGGGTTCCGTCACCGGCGAAACCCCGCAGCGGCGTGATCGTCCGGTCGCAGTGCGTCCGACGGGCGGCGAGCCGATGACCTTCCCGGTTGCCGTGTCACTTGAGAACGATGCCTTTGGGCATTCCCGAACGGCATGACCCGTACGGAAGCTGGGGTCGTCGTGCAGCCGTACCTGTGGCTGGGGCGTGGAACGCGGCAGAGGGTTGCCGCGTTTCGGTGGTATGAGAAACGCTCTGCTCGTGGTGACAGTCGGCGTCGCTGCCGGTATCTGCCTGATCTTGGTGGATCGCGCTCTGCTGTGGGCAGAGCGCCGCGGATGGATCTACTACCGCAGGACGAAGGGGCGTACCGCGGCACTGGCGGAGGAGTTCTCCCCGGCAGCACAAGCGGTGAAGCGGGCGATGGAGCAGGAGAGGGTCCGCAAGAACGTCCGGCCCGCCGAGGGCCCGCCGCTCGGCGTGGACCTGGACAAGGGTGTCGCACGGATCCGTCGCTCACAGCCCGGTGGGCAAGAATCTGCCGGCCCGAATGAGATCGAGTGAGAATCCGCCGGCTCGAACGCGACGGGACACCAGGGGGGTGGTCCGCAGCCTCGTTACCGGCAGCGCGGTGACGGATGCGCTGATCAGGCGAAAGATGTCTCGCCCCGTCACACCCGGGCAGCCTTTCGTCGCCACGGGTTCCCATGGGTTCATACCTTGGTCGGCCGTCCGCAGACTTTCGGCCGATCCGCGCCACCGGCCCCGCCGAACAGACTGACAGCGATACACGGACCGCCCGAACAAAGGGAGCAGACAGTGCATCGCGACGAACGCGGCCGAGGCATCAGCCGCAACCAGTTCCTGGCCGGGGCGGGGGCGATCGGAGCCGCGGCGGCGGCCGGGAGCCTCCTGAGCGGCGCACCCGCGAGGGCGGTTGCACCGGGCAGCCGTAACGAGAAGCGCGGCCTGCGGCACCGGGGGGTGTGCTACACGGTCGGCGCGGGTGAGACACCGGCCACCGCGTGGAGCACCGCCCGCATGCGCGCGGACGTCCGCGCCATCGCCGAGGACCTGCACGCCACATCGATCGAGGTGACGGGCGACGGCGTCGAACGGCTCAACGCCACCGCGTCGGAGGCCGCCGAACGGGGGCTGCACGTCTGGCTCCAGCCGACCCTGGGCGACCGGCCCGCTCACGAGATCCTCGACCACCTCGCCGAGACGGGCCGCCACCTGGAACGGCTGCGCCGGCAGGGAGCCCGTGCGGACCTGAGCGTGGGATGCGAGTTCTGGCTGTTCGTACCGGGCATCGTCCCCGGCGACAACGCGCAGGAACGCATCCGCAACCTCATGGCCGGCACCTACGACCCCGAACTGATGATGCGCCGCCTGGACGCCTTCACCCGGCGGGCGGCGGCGGTCGGACGCTCGGTCTTCGGCGGCAGCCTGTCGTACGCCGCGGCGCAGGACGACGAGGTCGACTGGAACCTGTTCGACATCGTGGGCATCGACTACTACTCGTCCTACCCGAACCGCGCGGACCACGTCCGTGAGCTGCGGAAGTACCTGCGCTGGGGAAAGCCGCTGGCGATCACGGAGTTCGGCACGTGCGCGTACGTGGGGGCGCCCGACGCGGGCGGGATGGGGTGGGACGTGGTCGACTACACCCAGGAACCGCCCCGGATCAAGGAGGACCTGGTGCGCAGTGAACGCACCCAGGCCGCCTACCTCACCGAACTCCTCGGCATCTTCGAGTCGTTGGACCTCTACGCGGCGATGGCCTTCGAGTTCGTCACCGCCGACGCCCCGTACTGCGCCGACCCCCATCTCGACCTGGACATGGTGGGCTACGCGATCGTCAAACCCGTCAAGGACCGGTTCGACGACCCGGAATCCGACTGGCACTGGGAACCCAAGCAGGCCTTCCACGCACTGGCCCAGTGCTACGGCCGGGCCCGGCGCGGCTGATCACCGCCGGAGCCGGACGGAAGAAGCCCGGATCGGCCCCGCGCGGGGGGCGGGGCCGATCCGCGGGTGTGTCAGTGGGGCCGGTCATGATGGTGACCATGCACAGCACCGATTCGAACACCGCTCCGTGGATCGCCCGGAAGTGGAAGAGCGTCAGAATCACCTCCGCCCTCCAGGGCCTCGTCAGCGGTGAGGGCTCCTGGCACGACGACGAGTTGGTGAGCATCGAGCGCATGGGCCGCTACATCGCGGGGACCTGGTCGCCGGAGGAGGGGGAGAACGGACCGGCACTGGCCGGGGACGCCAGCTGGGTCCACCTCATCGGGCAGGTGGGGGTGGTCGCGCTGCGGGCCGCCTCGCCCGTCACCCTGCCGGAGCGGCGCGAGGTGCTGCTGAATTTCCTGGAGATGTGGGCACGGACCCCCTTCGCCGATCCCGACTACCGCTTCCGCCTCGGGCGGTTGGAGGGGGAGGGCCCGTTCACCGTTCGCGACGAACACGGTTCCGCGTTCGCCCGGTGGCTGCCGGCCCGGAAGGACCGCCCCTACCTGGAGGCCCTTCCGCCCGGTTGCGTCCGGCCGCCCCACCACGAGCTGCGGTACGCCGAGGACTGCCACCGCGGCTGGGGAAGCCGGGACCAACTGCGCCGCCTGGTCTCCCTGATCCGCGAGCGGGGGCCGATGCCCTGGGACCCGGCCGCGGTCGTCGAACTGAGCGACGCCGCCGGGACGAGCCGGCCGGCGGCCGCACTCGTCCTCGCGGGCAACCCCGGTGCCGACAGCTACTACGTTCCCTATCTCGACGCCGACGAGCGCACGGCCCTCGGCTTCAAGGCGGCTGAACTCGAAGTGGGGCGCGCGGAGTTGGGTGTTCTGCGGGACAGGGACCGGATGGCCCTGCTCGCGGACGTGCTCCCCGAGGACCCCGCCGACCTGTGGGAGCCCGGCGGCCTCGGCCGGGTCGCGGCACGCACCGCCGAGGCATGGAACGCCCAGCACGGCAAACGCCCCCGGCCGCCGGAGCCGACCTGGCAGGCCGCTCTGGCACTGGACACCCGGATACCGGCGACCGATCTGTGCCACCTCTTCCTGGACCCGGAGCGGGCGCCCCTGCCGCCCGGCTTCTACCTGCGGATATGGCCCTGCCCGGAGGAGCACCGCGGGCTGCGCACGATCTGGGACGTCATGGGCTTCCCCGACGCCGACAGCCTCGTCGACGCGGTCTTCACCGGCCTGCCCTGGGCGTACGCCGACCTTCCAGCCGGGGACCCGGTACGGGACGGGGCACCGGAGGTCGTCCGCATGCTGCGCAAGGTGCTGGCCGGCGGCGACTCCCCGGCCGGGGTGCTGAGGACCGGTGTGATGGAGACCGGGGTGCTGGAGGGCCGGACCGTTTCGTGGCGGTGGGACTGGCTGACGGACGGCACCTGCGACCGGATGATGGCCCGGATCACCGCCGCCGACCTGCCGCCCGGCCGCTACGAGTCCGATCCGCGCGCCTGCGTGCCGGAACTGGTCGATGAGGTGGCGCGGGCCCTGGGCCTGGCCGAGGACGCGGCCGCGCTGTACCTCCAGCTGCTGACGCTCGCCGTTCCGTCCGACCGCAATGTGCGCCGCTGGAACGGGTGGACCCCGGCCCGCCACAAGAAGGCCGCGGCCCAACTGGTGGAACGCGGCCTGGTGGTGGAGGACGGACGACCGCGCGCCGGCCGCGGTCTCTTCCTGCCCGGCCCGTGGGCGCACGCGGCGAAGCCGCTGCCGCCGATGGAGTGCGGGAAGGCGCGGAGACTGGGGGCGCGGCTGGCCGGCGGCAGTGGGGACGGGAAGGTCATACACCTGCCCGGGCTGCCGGGCACCCTGCCGGAGCTGTTCACCGAGGCGTGGCGGTCGTCGCGCGGGGGAGAGGGACCCGGCGACTGACTGCTCCCCCTTCTTTTCCCTGCTCCGGCGCCGTGGGCATCGCGGCGCCGGAAAACCGGGAACGCGTCGCACGGCGCGAGGGTAAGGTGCTCGGCATGAACCTCTACCAGATCTACGGCTGACGCGGACGGGGCAGAGCCCCCGTTCCCGTCCGGCACATCCCTGTGCGCCCCATGGCCAGGACTTCTTCCTGCGGCCGCGGCGCACCGATGCGTCGTTCCCTTTTCGCCGTAGACCTGAAACGAGTGATTCCCCATGTCCCGTCGCCGCGCCCATGTCGCGATGATCGGTATCCCCGCCGTCAGCCACGTCCTGCCCAGCATCCACGTCATCCGTGAACTGGTGGCCCGCGGCCACCGGGTGACCTACGCCAACGACCCCGTCATGGCCGAACGGATCGAGGCCACCGGCGCCGAGTTCGTCCCCTGCGCCTCCACGCTCCCGGTCGCCGACAACAACTGGCCGGACGACCCCATCGCCGCGATGGACCTCTTCCTCGACAACGCCGTCCAGTCCCTCGGCCCGCTGCGCGCCGCCTACGACCACGACCCCGCGGACCTCTACCTGTACGACATCGGCGCCTACGCCGCACGGGCCCTCGCCGAGATCCAGGGCCGCCCCCTGATGCAGCTCTCCCCGACGTTCGTGGCCTGGCAGGGCTACGAGCAGGAGGTGGGCACGGGCCTGTGGCAACTGCCCGGCGCCGACGCGTACCGGGCCAAGTTCGCGCGCTGGCTCGCCGGCTGCGGGGCGTCCACCACCGACGTGGACGCCTTCTCCGGCCGCCCCTCGCGGGCCCTGGCCCTGATCCCCCGCGCGATGCAGCCGTACGCCGACCGGGTCGACACCGACACGGTGACGTTCGTCGGACTGTGCCCCGGCCCCCGAGAGGACGAGAGGGACTGGACCCGCCCCGCCGGGGCCGAGAAGGTCCTGCTGATCTCCCTGGGATCGGCGTACACCCGCCGACCGGAGTTCTACCGCCGGTGTCTGGCGGCCTACGGCGACCTGCCCGGCTGGCACGTGGTGCTCCAGATCGGGAAGTACACCGACCCGGAGGAACTCGGCGACATCCCGTCCAACGTCGAGGTCCACTCCTGGGTGCCCCAGCCGGCGATCCTGGAACGGGCCGACGCCTTCGTCACCCACGCGGGCATGGGCAGCAGCGGCGAAGGGCTGATGGCCGGTGTGCCGATGATCGCCGTCCCACAGGGCGCCGAACAGTTCCTCAACGCCGACCGGCTCGTGGAACTCGGTGTGGCCCGCCGCATCGACACCGAGGAGGCCACCCCCGAGGCGCTGCGCACCGCGCTGAACGACCTGGTCACCGATCCGGAAGTACGGCGCCGCTCGGCCGGGCTCCGGTCCGCGGCGCGCGCCGAGGGCGGCACCGCGCGGGCCGCCGACCTCATCGAGGAGATGCTGGGCTGACCCGTTCCGGGGCGGGGTGGTGAACCGGCGCCCGGCCGTTCACCACCCCTGCGGGCGGGCTCTGTCCCGCGGCAGGTCCGGCAGGTCCGGCAGTGCCTCGCGCAGCCGGGTGAGGAGCGACCGGGCGGCAGGCCCCGCCGGCCCGGGCGTCCGCCAGGCGAGGACGACCCGGCCGCGCAACTCGGGCCGGACGATCCGCAGCATGCGCAGCGGCCCGTCGGCCGGCTCCTCACCGGCCGGCAGCACGGCGACCCCGAGCCCCCGGGCGGCGAGCTGCGCGAGCATGGCCGGGGCCGCCGCCTCGAAGGAGATCCGGGGCCGGAACCCGGCCCGGGAACAGGCGTGTTCGAAGACCGCGCGCACCCCGGTGCCGCGCGGCAGGCAGATCAGCGGCCGGTCCCGCAGATCGGCCAGCGGAACCTCGGTGCGGTCGCCCCGGGCGAGGAGCGGGTCGCCGTGAGCGACGGCGGCGACCAGCACCTCGTCGATCACGGTCTGGAAGGAGAGACCGGCCGAGGGCCCCTCCTCGGTCCGCCCGAGGAGGGCGATGTCCAGCTCCCCGGCCAGGAGCGATGTCTGCATCTGCTCCGAGGTGGCCTCGCTGAGCGCTATCTCCACCCCGGGGTGGGCGTCGTGGAAGTCGGCGAACAGCGAGGCCACGTCGAAGGAGTGGCCGATGGCACCGGAGACGAGCCCGATCGCGACCCGGCCCCGTAGCAGCCCGCCGAACTCGTCCGCCGTCTGCCGCACCCCTTCCGCGGCGGCCAACGCGGCCCGCGCGTACGGCAGTACGGCCCGACCCACCTCGGTCGGCGTCACCGACCGGCCGGATCGGTCCAGCAGTGACTGCCCCAACTCCCTTTCCAGACTGCGGATCTGGGCACTCAACCCGGGCTGGGCGAGATGCAGCCGGGCGGCGGCACGGGTGAAGCCGCCCTCCTCCACGACGGCGACGAAGTATCGGAGCTGCCGAAGTTCCATAACCAATGATTCTAGATCGAAGCATAACCAGGTATTGGACTTATGAAAGAGGCCCCAGCATCCTTGGACACATGGGGAAGACGACCGAACACACGGGGAACGGGACCGGCATCAGGGCCATGATCGCGGCGGAACGCCGGGAACTGGCGGACCTGTTCGACGATCTGCGGGCCGACCGGTGGGACGAGCCGAGCCTCTGCGCGGGATGGCGGGTGCGCGAGGTCGCGGCCCACATGTCGATGGGATTCCGGTACTCGCTGCCCGCGACCGTCGCCGAACTCGTGAAGGCGCGCGGCGGGCTCCACCGGATGACCGACCGGGTCGCCCGCCGCGACGCGCGTGTCCACTCCACCGCCGAACTCGCCGAGTTCCTGAGGGACAACGCGCACCACCCGTGGAAGCCGCCGGTCGGCGGGCTCGCGGCGGCGCTCGGCCACGACGTGGTGCACGGACTGGACGTCACCGTAGCCCTCGGCCTCGACCGGCGCGTCCCCGAGGACCGGCTGCGCGTCCTGCTCGACGCGACCCGCCCCCGGAGCCTCAAGTTCTTCGGGGCGGACATCGACGGGGTGCGGCTGTGCGCCGACGACCTGGACTGGTCCTTCGGAACCGGTACGCCCGTGTACGGCACGGCCCAGGACCTCCTGCTGGTCACATTCGGCCGCAGGCTCCCGGCCGGCCGGTTGCGGGGCGGGCCGAGCGGCCGCTTCACCGGGGTCTGAGACCGGCGCCCGCAGGCCGGGCATGCGGCTCAGCCCAGGAAATCCGCGACGGTCGCCACGAACCGGTCGGCGTCGTCGAGCCAGGGGAAGTGACCCGCCCCCGGCTGCACCACGAACGAGGCGTCGGGGAACAGTTCCGCGTACTCGGCCGTCGACCGGGGCGGGCTGTTCAGGTCGAACTCGCCGGTGAGCAGCAGGACCGGCGCGCCGAAGGCGGCGAGCGCCGCACGGGTCGCCTCCGGGTCGAACGCTCCGTCGGCCCCGAAGCGGGCGACGGCCTCCTCGTTGTCGGGCCGCCCGTCCGCGTGATGGCGTCGTGCCGCGGCGTCCCAACGGCCGTAGAGGAACGGGGCGATGGCCTCCCAGTCGCCACCTGCTCCCGCCCCTGCCCCCGTTGCCGTTCCTGCACCTGTTTCCGTTCCCGTTCCCGTCTCTTCTCCCGTTCCCGTTCCCGTCGTTCCTGTTCCCGCGACGAGTGCCTCCAGGGCCGCGAACGCCGGGGGGAACCACGGCTCGTCCTTCCGCAGCAGCGCCGCCTCGCGTCGCATCTCCCCGGTCACCGTCAGGCCGACGGCCCGGACGCTGGGGCCGATCAGGACGAGCCCGCCGACCCGGTCCGGGTGTTCGGCGGCGTACCGCACCGCGACGTTCGTACCGGCGGAGTGGCCGAGCAGATCCATCCGGGCGAGACCGAGATGGTCGCGCAGCGCCTCGATGTCGTCGACCAGACGGTCGCAGCGGTAGGAGGAGACGTCGTCGGGAATCGCGGACCGGCCCGTTCCGCGCAGGTCGAGGACGATCGTCCGGCGGTGTGCGGCCAGGCCGCCGAGATCGCCGAGGTAGCGGGAGTCGGCGGGGCCTCCCGGAACGCAGACGACCGGGGGGCCGTCGCCGTGCGCCCGGTAGGCGAGCCGGGTTCCGTCAGGTGCGGAGAAAGTGGGCATGGCGCGAAGCCTGCCACTCATAACCTGGTTGTACAATCTGGTTATGGAGAGTCGGTCAGGGTGTATAACCGAGCTGTGGCAGGCGAAGAGGACACCCCCCGGCATCTCGGGGAACTGACCGAAGAACAGGCCGGGCGCATGCTCGCCGACATGAACGAGGTCATCCGGGCCGGGGAGGAGATGCGGAAGCTGCGGGCCGAGATGATCAAACTGTTCGTCGGCCTCGGCTGGACCCAGGACAGGATCGCCCGGCTCGCCGGCATGAGTCAGCCCGCCGTGTCCAAACAGGTGGCGAAGGCCGGGGCGGACGAACCGCCGCCCATGACGGAACTCTCCCTCGACCAGGGCGACGTGCCCTGGCTCGAAGGGCGGCTGTGGGGCCTGGCCGAGGAGATCTCCGAGGCGTTTCCCGACACCGCCCGCTGTACGCGCTGCGTGAGCGCCCTGGCCCGGGGGCGGAAACGCTTCACCCCCCGGCACGTCGACGAGCTGCGGCGCCTGGTCGAGGAGGACCTCGGGGCGCACCGGGAACAGCTGCCCGCCGGTTACCGGGAGGCGTACGACCGGATCAGCCGTGGCCTCGACGTTCCTGCCGAGGTCACCGCCACCGCGTCGGCCTCCGTGCGCCGCACCCTCGCCCACCGGCTCCAGCGCGACCGGCTCGGGGCGGCCGCCGGGCCGCCCGCCCCCGGCCGCGCGCCGCACGAGGACTGACCGCGCCCGGCCCGGACCATGCCTGCTTTGGGGCCCGGCAGCCCCGGGACCCGGACGTCCCGGAGCCCGGCCGATCGGGTTGTCGCAGCCGTCGCAGCCCCCGCGGGGACCGGGTCAGGAGAAGGCGGTGCGGAGGGCGGACCAGGCGATCCGGGGGTCGGCGAGACCGTGGTAGACCGCCGGGATCGCCTTCTCCACGCCGAAGTGGTGGTAGACGGCCTTCATGGCCGACCGCACCGAGTACTCGACCGTGAAGACCACGTCCTCCGGGATCTCCACGAACTGCCCGAGGAAGGCGAAGTTCTGCGCCCCGTCCGGCACGACCAGCGGCCGGTCGGCCACCACGCGCCGCTGGAACTGGGCGTCGATGTAGGGCATCTGGACCGTGGTGACCTTGGTGGTGGCCCGGACCTCGTCCGCGATGTCGTCGAACCCCAGGTGCCCGAGCAGTTCGTCCAGGATCTCGGCGCCCGTGCAGTCGTCCATCTTCTTCGGCACGTGGTCGCCCGGGACGTCGCCGAACAGCGCGTAGCCCCACAGCGTGTGGATGTCCTTCGGCTGGTCCCGGAAGTGCGGTTGCGCCGGTACCACGATCGACAGCAGCCAGCGCGAGTCCTTCCAGGTCATCAGCGCGCCCTCGCCGGGCACGTTGCCGGTGTACGCCTGGATGCGGTCGAGCAGGACGCGCCCGTTCATGGTCAGCGTGAACGACTCCCATTTGGTCTCGTCGATGTTGCCGCAGAACGCCGTGGGGCGGCCGAAGTCCGGGGCCTTTCTGGCGATGGACTCCCACAGCCGCCAGGAGCCGTCCCGCTTGTCCCGGATCAGCTCGGGAACCGTGGTGCGGTCGCCGTACGTGGTGTCCGCGGTCATCGAGCCGAGGGTCAGGAAGGCGAAGTCGTCGGGGCCCAGCTCGATGGTGCCGGTACCGGCACCGGAGTCCGGGTCGGAAGCCGCCCGCTCCACGTGCAGCCGTGACACCCGGCGGGCATCCGGTCCGGAGAAGTCGACGCCTTCGACGGTCACCCCGAACTCGGTCCGCACCCCCTGGGCGGTCAGCCATTCCTGGATCGGCCGGATCACCGAGTCGTACTGGTTGTACTTGCTCCGGCGCACCCCGGACAGCGTGTGGATGCGGTCGAATTCCTGCACGAAGGCGAGGAAGTAGCGCTTCAGCTCGATCGCCGAGTGCCAGGTCTGGAAGGCGAAGGTGGTCCGCCACATGCACCAGAAGTTGGTGGTGAAGAAGTGCGGCTGGAAGAAGTCGTCGATGCGCCGGGCCCCGATGACTCGTTCGGGCAGGGCCAGCAGCCGGGTCATGTCCGCCCGGTCGCGGGTGTCCAGGCCCAGTTGCGAGGCGTCGGCGATCGAGCGGTCGCCGTTGATGATCCGCGCCCTGGCATGGGTGGGGTGTTCGATGTTGAACGCCAGGAACTCCTGCCTGACCGAGACCGCCGGATCGTCCAGGGTCGGGATCGACTCCAGCAGGTTCCAGAGGCACACGTAGTGCTCCTCCTCGAACATCCGCCCGCCGCGGGTCACGTAGCCGCCCTCCGGGGTGGGAGCGGGGGCGCCGTCCATCGAACCGCCCGCGATGTGCAGCTGTTCGAGGATGTGCACGTTCTCCCCGGGCAGTCCCGCGTCGCGCACCAGGAACGCGGCGGCGGCGAGCGAGGCGATGCCTCCGCCCACCAGGTAGACCTTGGAATTCGGCGATGCCGGCATGGCGTCCTCCGGTTCGTCGGGCCGGGCTGGCGGGCGACCGGAGGCCCGACGGACCACCACACCGGCCGCCCCTGCCCTCCCGAGCCTCTCCCAGCCCCGTCCGCCCCGCGAACGGAAGCCCGTCGGCACCGGGCCCCGTCGCCCCGTTCCACCCGATCGGCCCAGTCCCGTGCGACGGGGCACGGGTGGCTGCCGCTTCCCCGGAGACCCGTCGCCCGTGTGCGCGCGGACCCGGGACGGGAGACCCCGCCTCTTTCCCCGTCCCGTCCCGCGCTTGTCCCGTCCCGTCCCGGCACCCGGACGAACACCGGACGGCTCCGGCCCTCCGGGGCGAGAACACCTGCTCGGCACGGCCGGACCCCGCTCCGGGCGTTGTCCGGGACGCGTCCGGGACGCCCGTCCCCCGTTCCCCTCGCGTCACCGCCGCTCCCAGGATCGATTCCGACAGCCAACGCTTCGAACCGAAGGAGAGACATGCGTACTCGACTCGTGCTCGCCGGTGTCGCGACGGGAGCCGCCCTGCTGCTGGGAGCCGCCTCCGCCACCGCCCAGGCGGCGCCCGTGACCTCCGGCACGAGCACCACGTCCGTCGCGCCGATCGCCGACTCGTGGATCTACGTCGGCACCTACCGCACCCACCAGGCGTGCTACGACGACGGCGTGAACTCCGCCTACGCCGAGTGGGACTGCAAGCAGTCCAGCAGCGGCAAGTGGCAGCTCTGGGTGAACGACGAGTCCTGAGCCCGGAGCGGGGCCGGGGCACGGACGGCCCCGGCCCCGGCCGAGGTTCCGGTTCCGGAACGGCGGCGACGTCACGGGCCACCGCGGCCGGCCCGTGACGTCGCCGCCGTCATGCGGGGTGCCGGGTGCCCGGGTCGGGCCCGCGGTACCGGGGCGGCAACGGGACGGCAGGCCCTGTCGGACCCCTTCTGTAGGGTGCGTCGCGTGAGTGACATCTACGAGCTGGTGATCGCGGTCGACCTGCGCGACGAGCTCTCCGAACAGGAAGTCGCCGAGCTGCGCTGGCACCTGGGAGCCGGACCGCAGCCCGAGCAGCTGTCCATCGTGACCGACTTCCCCTTCATGACGGAGGACGAATCGGGGGAGTGGGTGGTCGAGGACGATCCGTCCCCGCTGCTGGCCGTGGACGGCGGTTCCTGGCGGATCGGCGGCGCGCTCTGCTCGGCACTCGTCGTCCGCGACGAGCCGCCCCGGAAGGGCTGGGCCCTGACCTCCCGCCAGGAGATCCACCCGGACGAATTCGAGAAGCTGGGCGAGCTGCTCGGCTGGCTCGCCGCCCGTGCGCACGACAGCCACCACTTCCCGGACGACACGACGGTCCGACTGGGGTACCTGAGGTTCCACGAGGACCTGATGCCGGACGCGCTCGAAGTGAAGGACGGCCGGGTCGTCTGGCCGACGTAGCCCATGTCCTACGGAGCGGGCGAGCGGAAGCGGGGCGACAGTCCGTCGGCGGTACGGCGCCGGAATCACCGTTCACCGCGGTGAACCCACCGGCCCGTGTGCTTCCCCCGCTCTCACCGCCCCGGCCATCGGGCCGGGCATCGGCTGCCGCCCCCGCGCCGGGGAAAGACCGCCGTCGTCCCGTGCGGTGCGGACACCGACCCCGGTGACCTGATCACCGGCCGAGGCCCTGAACCGGGTCCCGGCCGGGGCGGTATGCCGACGTGCCGGCGTCCCGCCCCGCACACGGGCGACAGGCGGCCGGTCCGCGCTGTCGCCCGCCCTGTGCGTCTTGTACGCCTCGTGCGCCTCGTGCGCCTCGTGCGCCGACGCGCCCGTGCGTCAGGCGGAGTAGCCCTTCGGGGGTATCAGGGTGGCGAGTTGGTCGAAGGAGAGCCAGTAGATCTGGTTGCCGCCGAAGGAGGCCGGGTCGGCGATGAGGACGGTGCGGTTCGCGTCGTCGTACCCGATGACCGTGAAGTAGTGGTAGATCGTCTGGTCCGACGGGTAGCCGGGCGGCTGGTTGCCCGGCGGGGCGACGATGTTCGTCACCAGCGGGTAGTTGTTGTCGATGTCCAGGACGATGTCCCTCCACAACAGGTCCCTCTGGGCCTGGGTGGGCGGATCGTTCGGCATCTCCTTGGTCTCGTACCAGCCGGTGCCGAGGTTCGCGTTGAGGACGCCGGTGACCTGACCGATGTGGTCGGTGCCCGCCTCGGTCGTGCCGAGCTGCCAGGCCAGGTCGCCCTGACTGGGCGGGGCGATGCGTGCCGACAGCGCGATGCGGGTCGCGGCGGGGCCGCACCAGTACCCCGTCTGCTGCACCTGGTAGTCGATCTGCAGGGTGTGCGCGCTCGCCGTGTTCACGCCGTCGACCCGCAGCCGGGYRCCCGGCTCGTTGCGTCCGCCGACGACGGCGGTTCCGGCCTTCGAGCCGTGGGCGAGCACCGACACCGGGCCGGGACGGGCGGGTTCGGCCCGGGCCGCGGCCGGGGTGACGAACGCGCCGAGGGCGGCCACGACGACTGCCGCGGAAAGGAATCTCTTGCGCATGCGGGCTCCTGGATGAGGTGGGGAGAGGTGGAGAAGAAGGCACGACCGTCCGTGCGTGTGCGTGTGCGGCCCTGAACGTGTGCGCGGGTGCGGGATCAGGGGATCGGGGGCACGGTGGGGCTCTCCCGGGCGAGCAGGTCGCGGGCGAACGGCTCCCACTGCGCGTAGCGGTCGGGGTACGCCGAGACCTGCACGGCCTGGCAGACCTCGCCCGGCGGCATCGTCTGCCAGCCGTCGATCTGGATCAGCCCGGGATTGCTGCCGAAGGGGGCCACGCCGTAGAAGGACTTCGACGACGTGGCGACGTCGGTGATCTGCTCGGGGGTGCCCCAGCCGGTGCTGGGACGCTGCTGGAAGATGCCCAGCGAGTCATGGTCCACCGGGACCAGGTAGTTGACGAACTTCGACTCCTGCATGGCCGTCATCAGCGCGATGACCTGGCCCTGTTCGGGAATGCCCGCCCCCTTGCCGACACCGATGACGGTGCGCGCGTTGGCGAGTTCCTCGGGTCCGAGATCGGCCGCGGTACGGAACGTGCGGAGCAGCTCGGCATCGGAGGCGTGCCGCAGGACGTCGGCGGTCGCGCCGTCGACCCGTCCGGTCGCGGGCAGCCCGTGCCGTTCCTGGAACCACGCCACACCATGTCCCGGGCCCGTCCTTCCGGCTTCGGCGGCCGGGGTGCGGAGCGAGGACGCCCGGGCCACGCCGGGGGTGGCGAACAGGGTACCGGCGACGGCGAGCGACGCGGCCGCGGCCGCGGTGCGGGCGAGGGCAGTGCGCAATGCCACTGCTTCATCTCCTTCGTACGGGGCGTCACTCCGCCCGTCCGCCCCGTGTGCGGGACTGTCGCTCCCGCGGCCCTGCTGTCGTGCGCGTCGCGGCATGCCCGTTCCGGCCCGGGGCCCCGAGGAGCGCTCGGGGCGAGTCGTGGGGCAACCGGGCCCAGGACGGGCAGTGGTGACAGGGCGTGGGGAGACGCGGTGGGGGAGGGACTGTGGACCGGCCCGGCCATCCAGCCGACCCCGCCGGTGAACATCTCCAGCACCGAGACGCCGAAGCTGTAGACGTCGCTGCGCCGGCCCAGCGGACCGCCACCATGGCCCGGGTCGCGGACGAACTGACCGCCGTCTACCACCGCGTGACGGGGCGTCGGTACCCGCGGGCGATACCCGAACCCGCCGAGCTGCGTGCCGACGAACTCAACAACCGCGCCCTGTCCCTCCTCGACCTCGATCGCGCGGACGAGGCCGAGGAGGCGTTCACCGCCGCGCTGGCCGCCGACCCCCGGCATCTGGAAGCCCTCTACAACTCCGGTCTCCTGCGATGGCGACGGGGTTCCCTGGTCGGGGGCCTCGCCCCGGACGGCCCGGAGGGCGGGCGCGAGCCCGTCACCGACAGCCACCTCCTCGCCCGGCTCCGCACCGACGGCACGGACGCCGACGCCGACCGGCAGTCCCGGGTGCTGCGGGCGCATGTGCACCTGGAGCGCGGCGATACGCGGACGGCCCGCCGACTGCTGGAGGAGCTGGAGCGCGAGCATCCTCATGACCCCGAGGTGCGCGGCCCGGCCGAGGCCCTGCGGTCCGGCCGGGCCGGGGAGGGGAGCTGCGCCGGTTCCTTGGAACTGCCGTGGAGCCACGAGGAGGAGAGCCGCCACCTCCGGCCCTCGGTGCGGCTGACCGCCGACAGCCTGTGGGCGATGCGCAAGGTCGGCCGCTTCGACGTCCAGGTGTGGGACCTCGGCCGAAGCCGCCTGGCGCTCACCCTCACGGACACCGAACCCGACGCGGTCGACGTCACCGCGGACGGCCGCACCGTCGTGTCGTCCCACACCGACGGCCTGCTGCGGTTCTGGGATCCGGAACGCGGCGGCCTCCTGCACCGGTACGCCCTGCCGGGGTGGTCCGGGGGAGCRCCGGATCCGGYGCTCCCCCGGCGGGCGGGGTTGGTGCGGCTGGCCGTGGACGGCCGGCACTTCGCCGTGGTCGCCGGCCGCGAGGCCCAGTTGTGGCCCGCCGCCGCGGCCCCGGGGCTGCGGCCGGTGCGTCGGCGGCCGTTGGAGGGGTACCGCGACCACGCGTGGCTCGCGGTGAGCGACTTCGGCGGCTGGGCGCTGGGCGGGACCGCCGGGGGCGGGGCCGCCCTGTGGGACCTGGGGACCGGCCGGCACCGGCTGAACCTGGCGGGCGACGGCGACCGCGTCACCACCGCGTTCGTGAACGCCGACGGCCGCCACGCGCTGACGGCGTCCCGCAACCACCTGAGCCTGTGGGACCTGACGGACGGCCGCTGCCTCGGCCGGGCCCTCACCGGTACCGGCCTGATCCACACGATGTGGCTGAGCCCCGACGCCCGGCTCGCCCTCGTCGGCGGCGCCGACCGCAACGTCCGGCTGTGGGACCTGCGCGCGGGGCGCTGCCTGCGCACGTTCTCCGGCCACACGAAACCGGTGTACGCCGTGCTCATGGGCACCCGGGCCGACCGCGGCGCCTCGGTCGACGCGTCGGGAACCCTCCTGGGGTGGACCTGGCGGCTCCCCGGTTCCTACACCGCCCCGATGCATCCGAGCCGCCCCCGCCGCGCCACGGAGCGGCAGCGGCTGGACCGCGACGCGGGGGCCCTGGCGGCCGGGGCGGAGCGGGCCCTCGCCGACGGCCTGCCCCGAAGGGCCCACGAACTGCTCGTACGGGCAAGGAAGTTGCCCGGTCACGAGCGGCAGTCGCGGCTGCTGGACGCGTGGTGGCGGCTGGGTGCGGCGACCGGGTTCGCGGGGTTGCGGACGGCCTGGCCGGTACGGAGCTTCCCGCCGGTCGCGGACACCCGCGTCGACGACATCGCGATCGGCGCCGACGGCCGCACGGCGGCGTCCGCCCACGGCTCCAAGGGGGTGTATTCCTGGGACCTCGCCACCGGCCGGAGCCGGCACCGGCCGTACCCCGAAACCCTCTTCGCGGTGGGGATCGGCCGGGAGGACGGCCGGGTGCTGGCGGGCGGTGACGCGCTGGTGGTCTGGCGGGGCGACGCCGGGCCCCGGCGCGCGGCCGACGCTCGGATCAACTACATGTTCAAGGGGGTCTCGTTCAGTGCCGACGGCCGGCGCGCCCTGACCGCCGACCGCAGGACCGTACGGCTGTGGGACCTGGACACCGGGCGCTGCCTGCGTGAACTGACCGGCCACAGCACCTCGGTCTCCGCGGTGGCCATGTCCGGGTACGGGCGGTGGGCCGCCTCCGCCGACCTCGACCGGGGCGTACGGGTCTGGGACCTGTTCAGCGGCCGGTGCCGGCACGTCCTGCTCGACGGCCGCCGGAAGGTGTCCGACCAGGTGGGCATCAGCGCCGACGGCCGCAGGCTGCTCTGCTACGGCCTGCACGGCGGCCGTCTGCTGTGGGACACGGCCACGGGCGAGCGGTTGACCGTCTTCGACGAGGAACCGGGGGTGACGGTGGTGGGCCGGCTCACCCCTGACGGCCGTCATGCCGTCACCGGGGACAGCGACGGCCACGTCCGCGTCTGGGACACCGGCAGCGGCCGCTGCCTGCACGCCCTCGGCGGCCACGCCGGCATGGTCAGTTCCCTCGCGATCACCCCGGACGCCCGGTTCGTGGTGTCGGGCGGCGGCGACGGCACGGTGCGGCTGTGGGAGCTCGACTGGGAACCCTCGACGGGGGACGGCGGCGACGGACGCGCGAGGGGCTGAGCGCCCGCCGCCGGTTCCCCGTCCGGCGGGTCTCAGTCCCAGCGGTCCTGGTTGATGAAGCGGCTGAAGCCGCGCCAGGAGTTGGGGCCCATCACGCCGTCGACGGGTCCGGTGTAGCCGTGTGCGGCGGCCAGTCGCTGGAGGGCGGCCCAGGTGTTGGGTCCGGGGGCTCCGTCGATGGGTCCGGTGTAGCCCCAGCCGCGCATGTTCCGCTGGAGTGCCGCGTAGGTGTTGGGGCCGGGGGCTCCGTCGATCGGGCCGGTGTAACCGGACTCGATCCGCAGCCAGTTCTGCGTGCGTTTCCACATGACGGGACCGGGGATGCCGTCCTGCTCCGTCGTCGTCTTCGGCAACCCGCCACCGCCGCCGCCCAGGTGGTCCAGCGGGTTGACCCGGGTGCCGCCCGGGGTGATCAGGTGCCAGTGCACGTGCGGGCCGGTGGAGCTGCCGGAGCCCGGGGCCCCGGCGGCGCCGCCGGAGTATCCGACGGTCTCCCCCCGGCCGACCGAGGTGCCGTCGGACAGCCGGAACTCCGACAGGTGCATGTACTGCGTCCGGTACCCGTCGCTGTGGGTGATGGTCACCGTGTGCCCGCCGGTGCCGTTGTACGGAATGTTGGTGACGACACCGGCGCCCGCGGCCGGCAGCGCGGTGCCGACGCCCATCGCGTAGTCGATTCCGCCCAGGGAACCGCGGTTGACGTGCTCCCACCAGCCGTCCGTCATCGGGTAGCCGCTGAACGGGTTGTAGATGTCCAGTGCCCGGGCGGGGCTTCCCGAGAACAGCACGCCGCCCGCGGCCAGGCCGAACGTGGCGGCCGAGCCGCGCAGCAGCGTGCGCCGGCTCATTCCGGCCTGTGACCGGGCCTTCCGACCGTCATCGGTTCCATGACTTCCGCACACGTCAACTCCCTTGTTTTCATTGCTACTTGGCCAGTCCCTACGGAGCGGAGCCACGGTAGCCTACGCGCATAGATTTTGATAGGAACATGACATTCCACTGCAGTGGAATCCGCCCCATCGGAGGAGACATGCGCAGAAGAACCCTGATCCGCGGAGCCGTGGCGACCGCTCTGGCCCCGGCCGGGATCCTCGCGGCCACCGACGCCGCCACCGCCCGCACGGCCTCCGCCCAGGAGGCCGACCTGCGGGGCATCGACGTCTCGAACTACCAGGCCGGCATCGACTACGCCCGCGCCGCGGCCGAGGGCCTGGACTTCGTCGTCGTCAAGGCCGGGGGGTGCCAGCTCTCCGAGGGCCCCTACACCTCGTCCTCCTACTCCGGCCACGTCGACGGGGCCCGCGCGGCGGGCCTGCGGGTGGGCCACTACTTCCTGTCGGGGGACTTCCTCACCCCCGGCGCCGCCGCCGACTACTTCGTGGACCATCTGCACGACTACCGCGCCGGGGACGTACTGGCGCTGGACGTCGAGGTGCTCGACGACTCCACCCGCCTGTGGGACGACGCGGACGTGTCGGCGTGGTTCAACCGGGTGCGGGAGCGGGTCGGGACGTACGTGCCCTGGTTCTACATCAGCACGGGCGCGCTGCGGGCCGGCAGCTGGGAGCGCACCGTCGCCGCCGGCGCCCACCTCTGGGCGGCCTCCTGGGGCGCCAACGACGGCACCTGGCCCGGCCCGCCCGACCTCGGCGGCCGCTACCCCGACTGGGCCGCCCACCAGTACGCCTCCGTCGGCTCCGTCGGCGGCGTCTCCCCCGTCGATCTCGACCTCGCCCGCCCCTGGGCGTTCGACCCGACCCGGCCGACCGACCCGCCGCCCGGTGGCGGGTTGCCGAAGACGACGACGGAGCAGGACGGCATCCCCGGTCCCGTCATGTGGAAACGCACGCAGAACTGGCTGCGGATCGAGTCCGGTTACACCGGCCCGATCGACGGCGCCCCCGGCCCCAACACCTACGCGGCACTCCAGCGGAACATGCGCGGCTGGGGCTACACCGGACCCATCGACGGAGCCCCCGGACCCAACACCTGGGCCGCCCTCCAGCGACTGGCCGCCGCACACGGCTACACCGGACCCGTCGACGGCGTGATGGGCCCCAACTCCTGGCGCGGCTTCAGCCGCTTCATCAACCAGGACCGCTGGGACTGAGACCCGCACGGAGGGCACGAAAAATCCCCGGACCGCAATTGTGGTCCGGGGATTTTCCCGGGTATATTGAGTGTTTCTGTGTGCCCACAGAAAAGGCCCCACAACGGGGGCCACTAAGAAACACCATATCCGGCAGGGAGCCATTTTGTCAAATCGGGAAAGCGCCGAATTGCAGAAGGAACAGGAATTCGTCGACCGGCTCCACGACCGTGTCGACACTCTGCGCGGTGTCACCGCGCGGGGCGTCGAGGACGCGCTGACACCGGTCGGGAACGGCTTGCAGGCCCGTCTCGAACGCGATGTGCTGGTCGCCGAACGTTCCGGTCTGCTGGCCGCCCTGAACGCGGTGGACGGCTCGCTGTGTTTCGGC
The DNA here is from genome assembly GCF_008120935.1 of Streptomyces sp. sk2.1. Lineage (GTDB taxonomy): Bacteria > Actinomycetota > Actinomycetes > Streptomycetales > Streptomycetaceae > Streptomyces. The sequence goes on along the minus strand of NZ_RDBO01000033.1, from coordinate 12,187 downwards.
CGCATCGATTTCCGCGACGGCACCGCGCGCCATATCGGCCGGATCGGAATCCGCGAGGACGACGCCGAACGGACTCCGCTGCTGATCGACTGGCGCGCGCCGGTCGCCCGGCCCTTCTATCTCGCCACCGGTCACACCCCCATGGGGCTGCGCCGGCGGAGGCACATCAGCTCCAGGAATCGCACCGTCACCGAATTGCACGACGAGATCCTCGACCTCCGGGACCGGGAGCGCACCGGCTTCGAGGACCCGAGCGGCGACGCCGTGCTGCTCGCCGCCGTGAACTCCGCCCGCACCGGCCGCATGGGCGACATCGTGCGGACCATCCAGGCGGAGCAGGACCGCATCATCCGCGCCCCGCACCGCGGGGTCCTCGTCGTCGAGGGCGGCCCCGGCACCGGCAAGACGGCGGTGGCACTGCACCGGGCGGCCTTCCTGCTGTACGAGCACCGCGAGCTGCTCGCCAGGCGCGCCGTCCTGATCGTGGGCCCCAACCCCGCCTTCCTGCACTACATCGGCGAGGTGCTGCCCGCGCTCGGCGAGACCGGTGTCCTGCTCGCCACGCAGGCCGAACTCTTCCCCGGGGTGCGCGCCGACGGCACCGACACGCCCCGCGCCGCCGCGGTCAAGGGCGGGTCCCGGATGGCCCGGGCGCTCGCCCTCGCCGTCCGCGACCGGCAGCGCCTGCCCGAACCCGGCGCACCGCTGGTCGTCCCGCACGACGACGGGGACCTCGTGCTCGACCGGGAGATCGCCCGCGAGGCCCGGGAGGCGGCCCGCGACACCCGGCTGCCGCACAACCTCGCCCGCCCGTACTTCGCGTTCCGGATCATCGACGCCCTCACCGCGCAGCTCGCCGAGCGGATCGGCGCCGACCCGTACGGCGGCCCCAACTTCCTCGGCCCCGACGACATCGCCCAGCTCGGCAAGGCCGTCGCGGCCAGCCGGGAGGTGCACTCGGCCGTCGAGGAGCTGTGGCCGGCCCTCACCCCCGAGGAATTCCTCGCCGACTATCTGGCCGACCCCGCGCACATGACGGACGAGGACGCCGAAGCCATCCGGCGCACGCCCGGCGACGGGGTGTGGACCCCCGCCGACGTTCCGCTGCTCGACGAGGCGGCGGAGCTCCTCGGGGTCGACGACAGCGCCGAACGGGCCGCCGCCGAGGCCGAGCGCCAGGAGCGGATCGCGTACGCGCAGGGCGTGCTGGAGCTTTCGCGGGGTTCGGAGACGTACGAGTTCGAGGACGAGGAGTCCGAGGTCCTCGCCGCCCACGACATCGTCGACGCCGAGCGGATGGCGGAGCGGCACGAGGAGGCCGATCACCGCAGTGCGGCCGAGCGCGCCGCCGCGGACCGGACCTGGGCGTTCGGGCACATCATCGTCGACGAGGCGCAGGAGCTGTCGCCGATGATGTGGCGGCTGCTGATGCGCCGTTCGCCGACCCGTTCGATGACCCTGGTCGGCGACCCGGCGCAGACCTCCGAGGAGGCCGGCGTCGGTTCGTGGGAGAAGATCCTGGAGCCGTACGTCGGTGACCGCTTCGAGCACGTCCGGCTCGGGGTCAACTACCGCACGCCCGCCGAGATCATGGAGCTGGCCGCCGGGGTCGTACGGGCCGAGAACCCCGGCTTCCGGCCGCCCGGCTCGGTGCGGTCCACCGGTGAGGCGCCGTGGATCCGGCACGCCGGGGAGGACCTGGCGGGCGCCGTGGCCCGGGCGGTCGCGGAGCTGACGCCGGAGGAGGGGCGCCTCGCGGTGATCGCGCCGCGGGAGCTCCACGAGGAGATCGCGGCCCCGCTGGACGGGATCGCGGCCGGCGCCGAACCGGATCTGACCCGGCCGGTGGTACTGCTCGGCCCGCGCCAGGCCAAGGGGCTCGAATTCGACCACGTGCTGGTCGTGGAGCCCGCCCGGCTCGGGACCAGCGACCTGTACGTGGCCCTGACCCGCGCCACCCAGCGCCTGGGCATCGTCCACCGGGAGGAGCTGCCCGGGGCGCTGCGCCGACGGGACCGGGGAGCGGCACCGGCCGGGAGCCGGATGGCGGGCCGGGACCGGCGGGCATAGCCTGCCCAGCAGTGCCGTTCCATCGTCCCCGGTCCGCCCGGCGGAAGGGTTGAGAGCCTTGAGCACCACCCGTGACGAGCAGGAAACCCCGGAGCCCTCGGCAGGACCCGCCCCCGAGGGCGATCCGGAGTTCCACCCCTACCACCACCCCGCCGCGGGCTGGGGCGCGGCGGGGAGCGTGAGCCGTTTCCTGATGCGCGAGGGCTCGCTGGTGGACGGCCCGCGGGCCATCATGCGGATGAACCACGAGAACGGCGGGTTCGACTGTCCCGGGTGCGCGTGGCCGGACGACACCAAGGGCCTGCACCTGGACATCTGCGAGAACGGGATCAAGCACGTCACCTGGGAGATGACCCGCAAGCGGGTCGGGCGCGAGTTCTTCGCCGCCCACTCGGTGACCGAGCTGGCCGGGTGGAGCGACCACGACCTGGAGGACCGGGGCCGGCTGACCGAGCCGATGGTCTACGACCCCGCGACGGACCACTACGTCCCGATCGGCTGGAAGGACGCGTTCGAGCTGGTGGGCCGCGCCCTGCGCGAGCTGGACCATCCGGACCGGGCCGCGTTCTACACCTCCGGACGGCTCGGGAACGAGGCCACCTTCCTCTACCAGCTGATGGCCCGTGAACTGGGCACGAACAACCTGCCGGACTGCTCCAACATGTGCCACGAGGCCAGCGGCCGCGGCCTCCAGGCGTCCCTGGGCACCGGCAAGGGCACCGTCGACCTCAAGGACTGGGAGCGGGCCGACGCGCTGTTCGTCCTGGGGGTCAACGCCGCCTCCAACGCGCCCAGGATGCTCACCGCCCTCTCCGGGGCGTACCGCCGGGGCGCCCGGATCGTGCACGTCAATCCGCTCGTCGAGGCGGCGGCCACCCGCACCATCGTCCCGCACGACTTCACCGACATGGCCCTCTTCAAGGCGACCCCGACCAGCACCCTGAACCTGCAGCCCCGCATCGGCGGCGACATGGCGCTGCTGCGCGGGATGGCCAAGGCGGTCCTGGAGCAGTCCGAGTCCGACCCCAGGGCGCTGGACCGGGAGTTCATCGAGCGCCACACCACAGGCTTCGAGGAATACCGCGCGCTGTGCCGGGCCACTTCGTGGCAGGAGATCGAGAACCAGTCCGGGCTGAGCCGCGTCGACGTCCTCGACGCGGCACGCGTGTACGGCGAGGCCGACCGCTCCGTCATCAGCTGGTGCCTGGGGGTCACCCAGCACGAACACGGCGTCGACACCGTCCGGGAGATCGTCAACCTGCTCCTGCTCCGCGGCAACCTGGGACGGGAGGGGGCGGGTCCCTCCCCCGTGCGCGGGCACAGCAACGTCCAGGGCAACCGGACCTGCGGCATCGACCACCGCCCCGCCGACGCGTTCCTGGACCGCCTCGCCGAGGTCTGCGGGATCGAGCCGCCCCGCCGGCACGGCCTGGACACCGTCGGCACGATCAAGGCGATGCACAACGGCGACGTGAAGGTGTTCGTCGGCATGGGCGGCAACTTCGCCCTCGCGGCGCCCGACACCCCGTACACCTGGGAGGCGCTGCGCTCCTGCGACCTCACCGTCCAGGTGAGCACCAAGCTGAACCGCAGCCATGTCGTCCACGGCCGCCGGGCCCTCGTCCTGCCGTGCCTCGGCCGTACCGAGAAGGACCACCAGCGCAGGGGCGTCCAGAGCACGTCCGTCGAGGACTCGATGAGCATGGTCCACCTGTCGGTCGGCATGAAGCGCCCCGCCTCGCCGCATCTGCTGTCCGAACCGGCCATCGTCGCCGGCATGGCCCGCGCCGCCCTGCCCGACAGCGCCACCCCCTGGGAGTGGTACATCGAGGACTACGACCGCATCCGGGACACCATGTCCCGCGCGCTCGACGGCTTCGAGGACTTCAACCGGCGGGTGCGGATGCCACTCGGCTTCCGCATCAGGCAGCCCGCCCGCGAGCTGGTCTTCCTCACCCCCTCCGGGCGTGCCGAGTTCTCCAGCGCCGCCCTGCCCGACGTCGTCCCCGCCCCCGGCACCCTGGCCCTGGGCACCATGCGGTCCCACGACCAGTGGAACACCACCGTCTACTCCGACAACGACCGCTACCGCGGGATCAAGAACCTGCGCACGCTCGTCTTCATGAACCGGGCCGACATGCGCGAGCGCGGCATCGCCGACCTCGGCCCCGTCGACATCACGAGCACCGCGAAGGACGGCAGCCGACGCTCGCTGGAGGGCTACCTGGCCGTCCCCTACGACATCCCCCGCGGCTGCGCGGCCGGCTACATGCCCGAGATGAACGTGCTGTGCGCGCTCTGCGACTACAGCACCCAGAGCGACCAGCCGATCATGAAGCACGTCAGGGTCACCGTCTCCCCCGCCGCCCGGGCCGGGAGCACGGGGCGGGAAACGGCGTAATCGCTTCGACAACGCCCACCGTGCCCGGCAGAGTTGCCGCCCATGACGAGCAGTGAGATGTGGACCCGTGCGACCGCCGACCGCTATGACGCCGAGGAGAAGGAGATGTCCTCGGCCGCCGTACTCGGACCGACCCTCGACTTCCTCGCCGGACTGGCCGGGGACGGCCGGGCACTGGAGTTCGCCATCGGGACCGGGCGGGTGGGCGTCCCGCTCCGGGAGCGCGGCGTGCCCGTGGTGGGCATCGAACTGTCCGAGCACATGGCCGCGGTCCTGCGGCGCAAGCTCGACGAGGACACGCTCCCGGTCGTCATCGGGGACATGGCCACCACCACCGTGCCCGGCGAGTTCGCCCTGGTCTACCTCGTCTACAACACCATCACGAACCTGCTCACGCAGGACGAGCAGGTCGAGTGCTTCCGCAACGCCGCACGCCATCTGGCGCCCGGCGGCCGCTTCGTCATCGAGCTGGGCGTGCCGCCGCTGCGGTTCCTGCCGCCCGGGCAGGTCGCGGTGCCGTTCGACGTCTCCGAGGACCATCTCGGCTTCGACACCTTCGACCTGGTCGAACAGGTCCTCCGCTCGCACCACCTCACCCGTGACGGCGACGACGGCCACTACCGCCGCGACGTCTCCCGACACCGGTACGCGTGGCCGGCGGAGCTCGACCTGATGGCCCGGCTCGCGGGGCTCGAACCGGAGCGGCGCGTCGCGGACTGGGACGGGGCGCCGTTCACCCAGGACTCCCCGAAGCACGTCTCCGTGTGGCGCAAGCCGGTCTGAACCGCCCTCCCGGCTCTCCCCGTTCTCCTGGCCCCACCCGTCGGCCCGCCCGCCGACCGGGCCCGAACCCCCGGTCCGGCCGACCGTGCCCGCAGGGTACGGTCGCCTCCCATGGCATCACTTCACGCACGGGAGCCGGGGCCCGCGGGGGATCTGCGGGTGGGCGACGTCGTCAGGATCTCGTGCCCGTTCACGGAGGCCCTGGTCGCGGAGGGGCGGCGGCCGGGCGGGGAGGTCGCCCTGTGGTGGCCCTGGTGGTCGGCCGACCCGGACTGCTCGTTGTTCCGCTGGGACGGTTCGGTGGTCGTCGACGGCGGTACGGGGCCGGACGCGGGGGACGGGGGGGCTGTTCCGCACCGATCCGGCGCCCCGGTCGCTCGCCACCGGTGACACGTGCCGCGTCGGCATCCCGCCTACCCTCGTCCACGTCATCGACGTCGCCCGTTACGACCCGCCCCAGGAGACCGGTCGGCTGCCGCGCCCCGACCGGCTGGTGGTCGTCCTGCCCGCGGGCCGCTCGTACGACCCCCGTCCGGAGGAGCAGGGGGAGAGCTTCGACCCCGACGACGACGTCCCGGTCGTCTTCGAACCGGTCTTCCGCCCGTACGCCTTCCTGGAGCCCGGCGACGAGGTCGCCGACGGCACCGGCCGGGCCTGGCGCTTCGACGGGCCGTGGGACTGGTGCCCCTTCGACGGCGGCGCCGGGCCCCACGAACCCGTCTGGCCCCTCGTCCTGCTCGCCCGCCGCTCCTGTGCCGACGCGGCGGAGGCGGGGGCCGCCGTCGCCGGGGCGACCCGTACCGGCTCCCACCGGGAGGAGATCGCCCGCTGGCGCGCCGTCGCGCAGGCGGAACCCCCCGTCCTTCCGGTGCCGTGAAGCGTGGCCCGAAGTCGCCGGGTCCGCCGTCGGTCCGTCCGCCCCGTGATTTGTCCGCCCCGACCCGGCCGTGACCGTATTCCTCCCCGGTCCGCAGGGTCCGGGACCGCCGTCGTCCGGCGGCCGGAGGCATGAGGGCCGCGCATGCCGTTTCCCGTCCGGCCGGGCGGGGAGGACCACCGAAGAGGTTGTGGTCCTTCGCGCGGGACGCCGGGGAACGGACCCGGGTCGCCGCCGAGGTCCGAGTGGCCGAATACATGTCACGGCACATGGGCGCGGGGGCGTACCGGAGGGGCGATTTCGAGCCGGTCGGCTGTCGGGACCTCGGGCAGAACCAGGGGCCGCCCGCGGTGAACCGGACGGGAGCGCGGGCCGGACGGGAGCGCGGGCCGGACGGGAGCGCGGGCCGGACGGGAGCACGGGCCGGACGGGAGCACGGGCCGGACGACGCCGGGGCCGCGCACCGGTCCGGGCGGTGGGCGGGCGGTGCGACCGGGCCTCGTGCCGCCGGTGGCGGGCGCCTCCGCGGCACGGTGCGACCGGGCCGCGCGCCGTCGGCTCCGGGTGTCTCCGCGGCAGAGTGCGACCGGGTCGGGCACCCGGCATCCTGCGGCCGCACCCCGTGAGACTCCGAGCCCCGCAGGTTGCTGTGATCTTCGACACATCACCCTTTTCGCGCCGCTCGAACACGCGTCATACACGTGTCATGCCCATGACTTGCAGGTGACGGCCGGTGCGCACCCGCGCGAGGAAGTCCGGATTGCCGCGCCTCGGGGTCTTTGCGGTTCACACCCGCTTAACGCGCGTAGACATCGGTGGCCGGACGGAACAACGTGACCTGTTGACCGCGCAGAGTCCCCACCAGTTAACTACCGCAGATCACGCCCAACGGACCCTCGAATCAGGAGACTTCATGTCGATGCCGTTATCCGGCGCGCCCTCCGTGCCGTCGGCGCCGGACCTGGTCATCGCGGTGAATCCGCTCCACCGCCCCTCCCCCCGGCTGACCGCGGCGGCGGTCCGGGCGGGCGCGCTCGGTGTGCTGGAGCTGCCCACGGGGGACGCGCGCGGGGCCGAGGAGTTACTGGCCCGTACGGACCGATGGACCCGGGCACCGTTCGGCGTACGGCTCCGCCCCGGCTGCGTGCTGCCGGACGGCGACACCGCCGACTCGCTGCCCGAGGGCGTGGGCACCGTCCTGCTGGCCGATTCCGCCCGTCGCCCCGCCGACTTCCCCGGCCGCCGGGTCCTGGTGGAGGTCACCGACCTGGCCGGGGCCCACGAGGCGGCCCGGGCCGGTGCGCACGGCCTGGTGGTGCGCGGCCACGAGGGCGGCGGCCGGGTCGGCGAACTGAGCACGTTCATCCTTCTGCAGCAGGTCCTGGCCGACGGGACGCTCGGGCTCCCCGCGTGGGCCTGCGGGGGCATCGGGCCGCACAGCGCGGCGGCGGCCGTCGCGGGAGGCGCGGCCGGGGTGGTGCTCGACACGCAGCTGGCGCTGTTCGACGAGGCCGAGCTGCCCGCCGGGATCGCGGACGCCCTGCGCGGGCTCGACGGTTCCGAGACCGTGGTGCACCACGGCCGGCGCGTGCTGCGCCGCCGGGGCCCCGGAGCGCCTCGGCTCCCGGACGATCCGGACGAGTTCGCCTCCCGCATCGGCTCGGACGATCTGCGCACCCAGTTCCTGCCGGTCGGGCAGGACGTCTACCTGGCCGGGTCGTTCGCCGGACGGTACGCCAATGTGTCCCGGGCACTGCGGGCGGTCCGCGACGCCGTGGCCGAGGCGCTGGCCGACGACGCCCCCGGCGCCGCGCTCCTCGCGGGCTCGCCCGGTGCCCGGACGCTCGGCACGGCCCTGCCCGTCGCCCAGGGCCCGATGACCCGGGTCAGCGACCAGCCGGCGTTCGCCGCGGCCGTGGCGGCACGGGGCGGACTGCCTTTCCTGGCACTGGCGTTGGCGGGGCCCGAGCGCACCCGCGCCATGCTGGAGGAGACCCGTTCCCTGCTCGGGGACGCCGCCTGGGGCGTCGGCGTCCTGGGCTTCGCGGACGACGCCGTGAAGGACGCCCAGCTGGAAGTGGTCCGCGAGCTGCGGCCCTCGCACGCGATCATCGCGGGCGGCAGGCCCGCGCAGGCCGCCGCCCTGGAGGCCGAGGGCATCACGACCTTCCTGCACGTGCCGTCGCCGGGGCTGCTGCGGCAGTTCCTGACGGCCGGGGCGCGCCGGTTCATCTTCGAGGGCTCGGAGTGCGGCGGCCATGTGGGCCCGCGCGGCAGCTTCCCGCTGTGGCAGGCGCAGACCGAGGTGCTGCTCGACTTCCTGGCCGAGTCCAACGGACGCGGCGCGCAGGAGCTGACCGTGCTCTTCGCGGGCGGCATCCACGACGAGCGGTCGGCGGCGATGGCGGCGGCCCTGGCCGCCCCGCTGACCCGGGCCGGGGTGGGCTTCGGCGTGCTGATGGGCACGGCGTACCTGTTCACCGAGGAGGCCGTGACCGCCGGGGCGATCCAGCCGCTGTACCAGCGCCAGGTGATCGCCGCGGACCGCACCGACCTGCTGGAGACGGCCCCCGGGCACGCCACCCGCTGCGCACACTCCGCGATCACCCGCGACTTCGCGGCCCTCAAGAGCGGGCTGCGCGAGCAAGGGGTGCCCGACCGGGAGGCGTGGGAGCAGCTGGAGCGGTTCAACGTGGGCCGGCTGCGGCTGGCGTCCAAGGGGATCGAGCGGGTCGGCGACGAGCTGCTGACGGTGAACGAGGACCGCCAGGCGCACGAGGGCATGTTCATGGCCGGCGAGGTGGTGGTGCTGCGGCACGGCACGACCGACGTGGCGGCCCTGCACGCCTCGGTGACCGAGGGCGCGAACCGTCTGCTGCGGGAGCGCTCCACCGTTCCCGACGCGCCCGCCGAGGAGCCCGCGCCGCTGCGGATCGCGGTGATCGGCATGGCAGGCATGTTCCCGGGCGCGGCCGATCTGACCGAGTTCTGGGCCAACGTCCTGTCCGGCGAGGACTGCGTGTCGGAGGTCCCGGCGGACCGCTGGGACCCGGAGCTGTACTACGCGCCGGACGGCGACGGCGAGCGCACCCCGTCCCGCTGGGGCGGCTTCCTGCCCGAGATCCCCTTCGACCCGCTGGTGTACGGCATCCCGCCGGCCTCGCTCGCCAGCATCGAGCCGGTGCAGCTGCTGGCGCTCGAAGCGGCCCGCCGGACGCTGGTGGACGCCGGGTACGACGCGCCGGGCACCGACCACCGGCGCACCTCGGTGATCTTCGGGGCGGAGGCGGGCAGCGACCTGTCCAACGCGACGACGCTGCGCACGGTGCTGCCCTCGTACACCGGGAGCATCCCGGCGGGCCTCGACGAGCAGTTGCCGAGGCTGACCGAGGACTCCTTCCCGGGCATGCTGGCCAACGTCATCGCGGGCCGCATCGCCAACCGACTCGACCTGGGCGGCGCCAACTACACGGTGGACGCGGCCTGCGCCTCCTCGCTGACCGCGGTGGACGCGGCCTGCAAGGAGCTGGTCACCGGCACCAGCGACCTGGTGCTGTGCGGCGGTGCCGACCTGCACAACGGCATCAACGACTTCCTGCTGTTCTCCTCGGTGCACGCGCTCTCCCCCTCGGGCCGCTCGGCCACCTTCGACAGCTCCGCCGACGGCATCGCGCTCGGCGAGGGCGTGGGCTGCGTGGCGCTGAAGCGGCTCGCCGACGCGGAGCGCGACGGCGACCGGATCTACGCCGTCATCGACGGGGTGGGCGGTGCGAGCGACGGCCGGGCGCTGGGGCTGACCGCGCCCCGCCCCGAGGGCCAGCGCGCGGCGCTGGAGCGGGCGTACACGGGTGCGGGCGTCTCCCCCGCCGAGGTCGGCCTCATCGAGGCGCACGGCACCGGCACCGTCGTCGGCGACCGCACCGAACTCACCACGCTCACCAAGTTCTTCACCGAATCCGGTGCGCGGCCCGGCAGTTGCGCGGTCGGTTCGGTCAAGTCGCAGATCGGGCACACCAAGTGCGCGGCGGGCATGGCCGGTCTGATCAAGACGGCGCTCGCCCTGCACCACGGGATCAGGCCGCCGACCCTGCACGTCCGCGAGCCCAACCCGGCCTGGGAGAAGGAGTCGAGCCCGTTCGTCTTCCACACCGAGGCCGGTCCGTGGCCGGTGGAGCCGGCCCGGCGGATCGCCGGGGTCAGCGCCTTCGGTTTCGGCGGCGCCAACTTCCATGTGGTGCTGCGCGCCCACGAGCAGGCACCGGCGCCCCACACGCTGGACGGCTGGCCCGCCGAGCTGTTCGTGTTCCGCGGCAGGGACGAGGAGGCCGCCGCCCGTTCCGTACGGCGCCTGCTCGACCTGCTGGAGCGGGGCGGGGCCTGGCGGCTGCGGGACTACGCCCGGCACGCCGCGCTCCGCGCCGACCGGGCCGCGCTGGACGGGGAGGCCGTCCGGTACGCGGTGGTGGCCGACTCGCTCGACGCGCTGCCCGGCCTGCTGGAGCGGGCCGTCCGCGGTGAACACGCCCCCGACGACGGCGTGTTCGTCGCGGCGCGGGAGCAGGAGGGCCTGTACGGGGACGCGGGGACCGCCCCCGCCGAGGCGCTGGCGTTCCTCTTCCCGGGCCAGGGCAGCCAGCGGCCGGGCATGCTGGCGGACCTCTTCGTCGCCTTCCCCGAGCTGCACCGCTACCTCCACCTCGGTGCCGAGTGGGCCGAGGCGCTCCACCCGCCCACCGCCTTCGACGCGGACACGAAGGCCGGGCAGCTGGCCAGGATCACCGACACGGCCGTGGCGCAGCCCGCGCTCGGCATCGTGGAGCTGGCCGCGGCCGATCTGCTCGGCAGCCTGGGGGTGCGGCCCGCGATGGCGGCGGGGCACAGCTACGGCGAACTGGCGGCGCTGGGCGCCGCCGGGGTGTTCGCACCGGAGGACCTGCTGGCGGCGAGCGCCGCGCGCGCCACGGCGATCCTCGGCGCGGTCGACGGCGGCGACCCGGGGTCGATGGCGGCCGTGAACGCGTCCGCGGAGCGGATCGAGGAGGTGCTGCGGCTGGCCGGCCTGCACGGCGACGTCGTCACGGCCAACCACAACTCGCCGCGGCAGACCGTCATCTCGGGCCCGACCGAGTCGGTGGAAGCGGCCTGTGCCGCGTTGCGGGACGCCGGCCGCTCGGCCAAGAAGCTCCAGGTGGCCTGCGCCTTCCACAGTCCGGTGCTGTCGGGCGCGGGCGACGCCTTCGCCGGGCACCTGGCGCGGGTCGCGCTGCATCCGCCCGCCTTCGACGTGTGGGCGAACCGGACCGCCGCGCGCTATCCGGCCGCGCCCGAGGACATCCGCGCGTCGCTGGCGGCCCAGATCGAGGCCCCGGTGCGGTTCACCGAACAGATCGAGGCCATGTACGAGGCGGGGGCCAGGGTCTTCGCCGAGGTCGGCCCCGGCCGGATGATGTCACGGCTGGTGGACACCATCCTCAAGGACCGGCCGCACCGCACCGTGCCGGTGGCCGCCGACCACCGGGGCGGTCTGCGCGGACTGCTCGACGCCCTGGCCCGGCTCGCGGTCCTCGGCGTCGACGTGCGCCTCGCCCGGCTCGTCCAGGGCCGTGACACCGTCGATCCCGGGACCGCCACCGCGCCGCGCGCCGCGGGCTGGACGGTCGACGGCCATCTGCTGCGCCGCGCCGACGGCACCATCCCGTCGGGCGCCCTCCATCCCCCCACCCAGATATCGGAGTCGGTCGTGTCGGAGCACCTCCACAACAACGGTTCCCTGTCCGGCCCCGACGCCCTGATCGCGGAGTTCCTCCGCAGCAGCAGGGACATGGTCGCCGCCCAGCGCGACGTGCTGCTGCGCTATCTCGGCGGAGCCGACACCGGCTACGCGGCGCTCGCCGCCAGCAGGTCCTCCGGTGCGAACACCCCGGCGGCGCCCAGCGCCGCCAGTTCGCCGTAGCTGTGCCCCGCCGCCATCGCGGGCCGCACCCCCAGGCTGCCGAGCAGATCGGCCGCGGCCAGCTCCACGATGCCGAGCGCGGGCTGCGCCACGGCCGTGTCGG
>NZ_RDBO01000032.1 GCF_008120935.1 Streptomyces sp. sk2.1 | reverse complement strand
GCGTCGGCCGTCCCGCCTGCCGCCGGTGCGCTGGACCCGGCCGCGTACGGGCGCCTCGGCACAGCCGAGGCCGCCATCGTCATCTCTGCCATCGGCGAGTGCCTTTGACCAGCGTCCCTTGCCTTCGCGGCGCCGTTGGCGATGCCTCGCAGCCCTCGATGAATGGCGAGCAGTTCCTCTTCGCCGAGCCGAAGTAACTGCGCAGGCATGAAGGCGAGACCATCTATGCGGACGAGCTTCGCCAACGCCTCCAACGGAGTCACCAGCCTTACGTCAGGACTCTGTGCCGAACGTGACGGAACCACGTCAGCCCACGATGAAGACTTATCCTCCGGGACCGGCTGCGGCAGGTGCACTGCCGATGGTGCGCCCCTACGCCGCTCGCCACCCGATCCCGCACCCTTTTGCCAATATTCTCACCCACATGTAGGGAATCGTCCGGTTCAATCTGGACGACCATCGAACCGATCGGAGTGCACCACCCAGAGCGCGCGTCGAAAGTGGAGCCATCCACCGGAGGCCGAGCGTCCTGCGCGGAACCTGACGAGCGCACGGGGACACGACCAGACACGGCGGCGCGGCATGGAACGGGGGCGCGGCCGACGCGGCGGCCTGGCAATGGGGCGAGGCACAGCCGCGGCGACGGCACGGCGCGGACCGGCGCGGACCGGTAAGGCGGCGGCCCGGGGCGAACGGTCGACAGCCCTGATCCCGGCCCTGCAACTGGCACCGGCATCGCGGCACGGCAGGTCGAGCGGCGGCACGGCCCGGGAGGTACGGACGGGAAGGAGGCCGACGGTGCGGTGCGATGCGATGCGATGAGGCGGCGACGACGACGGATGGGGCGGTGAGCAGACTTCCAGCGACCCACGAGGCACCCGCAGCACGCGCGGCCGGGCCGCGGGTCTGCGAGGCAGGTGGTCGACGACGCGGAGTGGCGCGGCCGCAGCCCGGGCCGCGAGCGGTCGACGCTCCTGCGCAGAACCCCGGCCCGGCACGGCGGCACTGTCCGGGGCCGGGCGGTCGACGGGCGGGTGCGCGGACATCACTGCCGACGATCTCAACGCCCTGCCGAACCCGGCGCACCGTCGGTGCAGCGGCCCGCGCGGTCAGATCCGACGCCTTCTGCGCCGTCCGTTCGCCCCGGCCAGCCGTGTAGTTGCATGCTGCCGTGAAGCACCCTCCGGGCCGCCCGGGCAGGGAGCCCAATCCGGTCGCGGGAGCGGCGCAAGGCGGTGCCGGGACGTTGCCGAGGCCGCTGAGCGGTTGGTTGGAAGGCACCCACCCAGGCACTCCCCTGGCGGCCGCCGACGAACCACACCGACCCCGAAGCCCGGCCGCAGAAACCACAGGGCGGGACACCTACCTTGCGACGAACCGGTTGTCAATTCATCTTTCTTGTATGGGAGTTGGCGTTCTACGCTCACGTGGTGACGTACATGAACTGGTCGGACGTGCTGACCCGGGGGGCGGCAGACCCCACCTTGACCTTCGCCCGCAAGACATGTACCCAGCCAGGAAAGTTCGCGTGGGTGGCTCCCCCGAGTATGGTCGTGGCCCCCACCGGGGAGCGGTATCCCCTCTGCGCCACGGTCTACTTCAAGGACTTCGACGGTGTCGCCAAGCCCTACTACCCGAGCATGAACGCGATGACAGAAGCGCACGACTGGTACGTAGGCATCTCCGGCCAGCCACCCGAATGAGTGAGCCTTTTCCAACCTCACGCTGACGCGTGGTGAAGGACGAGGACGGCCTGGACAATCGCTGCGATGCGGTTGGTGCTTCAGCGGAGCTTCCGCAGGAGACGTCAGCCCTTCAGGGTGGCCATGGCCTGCTCGCCGAGGCAGCGGATCTTGGCGTGTGTGCTGTTGTGACGGCGCTGCCACCGCTTGAGGCGACGGCCGCGGAAGGGCACCCGGATGGAGCCGCCGGCGCCCTGGTATGCCTTGTCGGCCCAGCGCTTGAGGTCGGCGTCGGTGAGTGCTTCGACGATGCCGTGGGTGCGGGCGGCGGTCAGGTCGTGGGTGGAGCCGGGCAACGCGGGCGAGGCCCACAACAGGCGGCCGAACGGGTCGGTGAGGACTTGGACGTTCATGCCGTGGCGTTTGTGTTTGCCCGAGTGGTACGGGGTGTCGGCGGCGATCCGGTCGATGGGCAGCAGGGTGCCGTCCAGGATCACGAACGCCTTGGTCCGCGCGAGGCGCATCGCCTCGGCCAGGGTGGGCGCGAGGGCGGCCAGTACGTCCACGGCCTCGCGTATGTAGCGGTATGCGGTCGCGATGCCGATACCGAACCCGGCGGCGAGTTGGGTGCAGGTGTCACCACAGCGCAGATGGGCCAGGGCGAGCAGAGCCTGACGGCCGGCGGTCAGACGCCGCCACCGGGTCCCGATCTCCCCTCGCCGGGCAGCGAGTCGCCCGGTCAGGTACCGCAGGATGCGACTGGACAGGTCGATCGAATGGGGCCTCCCCTGCTCGAACGAAGCCGAGAGCTTGGGGAAGGGTGGACAAGCACACGAAGCTCCTGGTGGCTGCGGGCGATCTTGGTCGAGAACCCGTCTACCAGGAGCTTCGTCGTTCCGCAGTTCCGTCCAACACATGTGACTGAGCACTTCAGTTGGCCGGTTGAGCGTTGACCGGGCAGGTGCGCCGTATCCCGTGCGGGCGCCGTCCCCGTTCTACTCCACCGGCTCGCACCAGGCGGCGACGAGATCGTGGAAGCGCGAGAAACGGGTGCCAGGAACAGTCTCACCACTGAACGTCTCGCCGTTGAGCCAGCAGATGTCGAAGATGTCGGTCTCGGTGTCGAGGAGGCAGCACACACCACCGGTGGTGGCGGTGAGGTCGGTGAACACCTTCCTGACGCTCGCGGACTGCACGAACATCCGGCTCATGCTCGAGGTAGCGGCTGTGAACTGCAGTGACGCAAAGTTCGGGTGCCATGCGGGGGAGAACCTGACCGTCAGGTAGATGTACCCGACCGACACCCGTCCCTGCTCGTCGACCCTGTCGGAATCGCGGAGGAAGAACTCGTGCACCGCGTCGTCGACGCCGACGACAATCGAGGTGTCCAGTTCGAGCGAGCCGCCTGCCGAACAGTCGACCGGTTCGCTCTTGAAATTCGAAGTGAACGGCACGATCAACTGCTCTCCGCCCGGCAGGGTCACCGGAAGCGGCGGCGTCTCGCGGCCTTGGGGGGCGAGCTCGGCCAGCCGGGTCAGCGCTCTCGCAACGTTCCGAGGGGGCATGAAGATCTCATAGCTGTAGTCCAGCCCCATACCGCCCCGCCTCCCCTGTCCTGAACCGTCATCCTGTCATGATCGGGATCGATCGCCCAGTTGATTCCAACGTGGCTGGCTTCGTCCGGACGCAGTCGGCAACGAAGCGCTCAGTTACAACACGCGGCCACCGCCGGCAGGTTGGAAATGGCCAGTTGTCTCCCTATTCCTGGAAGCCGGAAGAGACACACTTCGCCGGCCCCGGCGTGGAGACCACCGACGGTGATCTGATTCATGCCGGCACCGTCTATCACGGCCACGGGTTGCAGCCCGGCGGCTCGTTCGTCGTACGGCGCGCAGTAGCCGTTGAAGAGCCCACTTGGGTCTTTCGGACAGACCGGAAGGCCACGGACCTCGACCACGACATGGAGACCGTCCATGTCGCGTACGACGATGGCGAAATCGTCGGACTCGGTCTCCGTGACGGCAACGTTCGCTGGCGTCGGCATCTGGCTGTTGCCGGAGTACCCGTCGTGGCTACCGCGCTGACCGTTGCCGAACCCGGCCGACCGCTCATTGGCACCACCGACGGGCGGCTCCTGGACTGCTCGACCGTCTAGCAGTCCACCCAACCGTCCGGCCGTCGTGGGGGATCTCAGGTTTGGCCACCGCCGTGGCGCGTGCCACGTCGTAGATCTCGTGCGCAATCCGTACAGCGGCGCTGCAGCTGTCGGCGCGATCGGTGAAGACGTGCACACCACTCAGGCCGGGCTGATCAGTGCGGTGTATCGGGACGTCGGCCTCGAGATAAGGCAGGGGCATGACGCACCTCTCCTCTCGCTGTCCAGGGTTGAGGGGCCACTGCGGCCGTCCCGGTCCCCGCGGGCGCGGGTCCGGGGCGGCACAGAGTGCGGGTGTGGTCTGTCTGCGGCGCGGCTCACACGCGGCTCGTGTCCGCGTGCTGGCCCTCCGGGCCGGTCCGGCTCTCGATGTCGTCGTTCTGGTTGTGGCTGTTGTGCGGGCCGTGGAGGGTGCAGTGCACGCCCGGGTCGTTCGTCAGCTCACCGGTCAGGGCGTGCAGGAGATCGGTCACGTCATGGACCGGGGCCCACGTCGGGCCCTCGCATTCCTTGTCGGTCGGGCAGCCCACCAGGACCTCGAAGCCGACGTCGGCCGCCCCGGCGACCTCGTTGCGCTGGGCAAGGACGATGCGGTCCGCTCCAAGTCGGATCTCCGCGACACGGCCGCCGTCGGCGAGCTGAGGGATCTCGCCGATGTGCCAGCGGCGACGGCCCGGCCCCTGACGGTCGGGGCCGAGGTGGCGGACGGCCGCATGCGGGTGAGGATCGAGTCGTCCGCCAGCCCGGGGCCGCAGGCGAGGCCTCCTGGAGGCTCTGGACGCCACGCTCACCAGCACCCCCACCGTCTTCGACGTCGCTTTCCCCGCGCCTGACACGGGCTACTCCAGGGGCCCGGAACGAGTCGGCAGTCCGGATACGCGGGGGCGTACCCGGGCTTGCAGGAGGAAGGAAGGGGGCTCAGGCGGCGAGGGTGGTGTGGAGGGCGTCGAGGCCGTCGCGGTAGATGCCCGCGAACAGGTCCTCGGCCTCGGCGTCGGTGACGCCGTCGGGGTTGAATCGGCCGGACCACTGGACCTCGGCGACATCGTCCTGGCCGGGGACGGCGTGGACGCGGATCGTGGAGACGTAGCCGTTGACGGGGAACGGGGCTTCCAGGATGGCGTAGCTGTAGTGGCGCTCGGCCTCGTTGAAGGCGACGAGGCGCTCGATGATGATCCCGCCCTCGGGGTTGCGCAGGCGGCGGACGCGGCCGCCTGCGAGGGCGGTGCTCTCGGGGATGCAGGGGAGCCAGTCGGGGAGGGAGTCGAAGCCGCCGATGAGGTTCCAGACCTGCTGAGGGGAGGCGGGGACGATGCGGCTGACGGAGGTGAAGGCCATGATCGGATTTCCTGACGGGTTGGGGGTGATTCAGGCGCCGTACGGGAGCGGGGCGGCCGGGCTGACGAGGCCTGCGGCGCGCAGCTCTTGCCAGAACGCGGCGGGAGCGGTCTCGTTGAGCGCCGCCTGGTCCTCGGCGATGCGGCTGGGCTTGGTGGCACCGGCGACGACTGCGGCGGTGGCCGGGTGGGCGAGGGAGAACTGCAGGGCGGCGGCCTTGATGCTCACGCCGTGCTTCGCGGCCAGGTTCTTGAGCCGGGTGACGCGCTCGATGATGTGCGCAGGGGCTTCCTGGTACTCGAAGTGGGTGCCGCCGGCGAGGATGCCGGAGCTGTAGGGGCCACCGACGACCATGTCGGCGCCCTGTTCCTGGGCCATGGGCAGCAGGCGCTGGAGAGCGTGCTCGTGGTCGAGGAGGGTGTAGCGGCCGGCGAGGAGGAAGCCGTCGGGCCGCGGCTCGTCGAGGGACAGGGTGAGTTCGATGGGCTCGGTCTTGTTGACGCCGAGGCCCCACGCCTTGATGACGCCCTCGTCGCGCAGCCGGGACAGGACGCGGAAGGCGCCGGTGCGGGCCTCCTCGAACTTCTGCAGCCACGCGTCGCCGTGGAAGTCCTGGGCGATGTCGTGGACCCAGACGATGTCCAGGCGGTCGGTGCGCAGGCGCTCGAGGCTGTCCTCGATGGAGCGTTCGGTGGCCTCGGCGGTCCAGACGTGCAGCATCTTGTTGGGGTTGCCGTGCTCGAACAGGCCGCCCTTCTCACCGAGTTCGCGAGTGCCTTCCTCCAGCTCGTCGAGGATGACGCGGCCGACCTTGGTGGAGAGCACGTACTCGTCGCGGGGCTTGGCGGAGAGGACTTCGCCGAGGCGCTCCTCGGCGAGGCCGGCGCCGTAGAAGGGGGCGGTGTCGTAGTAGCGGACGCCCTGCTGCCAGGCGGCCTCGACGGTGGCGCGGGCCTCGTCGTCGGGGATCGCGCGGAACATGTTGCCGAGCGGGGCGGTGCCGTAGCCGAGCTTGCCGGGGAGGAGTTCCTTGAGGGACATGGTGGTGCCTTTTCGAGACGGAGAGTGGGGGGCGCAAGGGTCACTCGATAGATGCGAGCACCCTTTGCATGCTTTAACAATAATTGCAGACGCGGGCTAATGCAAGGGCTCCTACGCGCCGGACGCGGGGAATCGTGGCAGGACGTACTTTGCGAGCTCCTGCAGCAGCTCCTCCACCGGCCGGTCGTTGGGCCGCAGGTTGAAGGAGACGTGCGAGACCCCGAACAGCGCCATGGTCTCCAGGTGCTCGATCAGGGCGTTGCGGCCGGTGCTGAGGCCGAGCCGGATCGGACGGGCCGGGGCGTGCGGGTCTTCCTGAAGGGTGAGCACCATCGGGGTCACGTACGGCTTCTCCCCGGCGAGTTCGCGCCACTGGCGGGTCCGCAGGCGCAGCGCGCCCAGGTCGCGGGGGTAGTTGAGCGAGGCGTCGGCGTGCTCGGCGATCCACTCGGGCGTCTGCTGGGCACCGCCGGCGACGGCGATCGGGATGCCTGCCGCCTGCGCCGGTTTCGGCAGGACTTCCAGCTGGAAGTCCGGGCCGAGTCCGGCCCCGGGCAGTTCCAGCGGGCCGGGGCGCCAGGCGGCGCGCAGGGTGTGCAGTCCCTCGCGGAAGGCGGCGCCGCGGGCCTCGAAGTCCTGTCCGAAGAGCGGGTACTCGACGGGACGGTCGCCGCTGGCGAGGCCGAGCAGCATCCGGCCGCCGGAGAGCGCGTCGACGGTGGCGGCGGCCTTGGCGACGAGCAGCGGTTCGCGCAGCGGCAGGACGACGGCCGCGGTGCCGAGGACGGCGTGCTCGGTGACGGCGGCGAGGTGGCCGAGGTGGGTGAAGGTCTCGAAGACCGTCCCGGCGTCCCCGAAGCGGACGGGATCGAAGAGCGGGACGTCGCGCACCCAGAGGCCGGCGAAGCCGAGCCGGTCGGCGAGCTGTGCGAGGCGCGCGTGGTCGGCAAGGTCCGGGACGCCGTGGGGGCGGCCGGCCGTACGGTCGGCCGCCTGCCGGGAGGGGCCCCAGTCGTTGTCGAGGGGGAGTTCCAGGCCGAGGGTGAGCCGGCCCTCGCCGGGGGCGAGGCGGGTGAGGGCGGTGTGACGGGGTGCCATGGGTGAATCGGTCCTCAGAGCGGGGGAACGAGCGAAGCCCGCTGCGGGCCGGGAAGGGCCGGCCCGCAGCGGGCTTCCGGAGGTGCGGGGTCGGTCAGTTGAACTGGTCCGGGTGCGGGCCGGTGCGCAGGCCGCGGTCGGTGGCGGCGATGGCGGCCATGTCCTCGTCGGTCAGTTGGAAGTCGAAGACGTCCAGGTTCTGGCGGATGCGCGCCGGGGTGACGGACTTCGGGATGACGATGTTGCCGAGCTGGAGGTGCCAGCGCAGGACCACCTGGGCGGCGGACTTGCCGGTGCGGGCGGCGATCGCGGTGATCGCCGGGTCGTCCAGAACGGCGCCCTGGGCGAGCGGGCTCCACGCCTCGGTGGCGATGCCGTGCTCGGCGTGGAAGGCGCGCAGCTCGGCCTGCTGGAGGCCGGGGTGCAGCTCGATCTGGTTGACGGCAGGCACCAGCCGGCTGTTGTCCAACAGGCGCTGGAGGTGGGCGGGCTGGAAGTTGGAGACGCCCGCGGCGCGGATGCGGCCCTCGGAGGCGAGGCGCTCGACGGCGCGCCAGGAGTCCGGGTAGAGGTCGCGGGCCGGGGTGGGCCAGTGGATCAGGTAGAGGTCGATCTGCTCCAGACCGAGCTTGGCGAGGCCGGCGTCGAAGGCGCGCAGCGTGGCGTCGTAGCCTTGGTCGGCGTTCCACAGTTTGGTGGTGACGAACAGCTCCTCGCGCGGCAGGCCGGAGGCGGCCAGGGCGCGGCCGACTCCGGTCTCGTTGCCGTAGATCGCGGCGGTGTCGATGCTGCGGTAGCCGGCCTGGAGGGCGGAGGTGACGGCGGCGGTGGTCTCGTCGTCGGGGACCTGGAAGACGCCGAAGCCGAGCTGGGGGATCTCGACGCCGTTGTTGAGCTTGACGGTGGGGACGGTGGAGTTGTTCATGGTGCGCACTTTCAGAGAGGGCGGTCAGTGACGGTGTAGCGGACGGTCTGGGCGCTGATGAGTCCGTCGCGGAAGACGAAGGTGTCGGTGCCGTCGGTGACCTGGTGGGTGGCGGTGGCGGCGGTCCACTGGAGGAACAGCACCCCGCCCGCGAACTGCGGGTCCAGCTGCCAGTCGGCGTCCGGGAGATCGGCCAGGAGACGGCCGATGACCCGCCGGACCCCGTCGTGACCGCGGAACACACCCTCGGGGGTGATGAGGACGGTGTCCTCGGTGTAGTTCCCGGCGATGTGGTCGAGGCCCCCTGTGCCCAGGCGCTGCCCGTGGTCGGCGAAGACCTCCTGCGGGGTGCGGGTCACCGGGCGAGTTCCGTCAGCGCGGCGGTGGCGAAGGAGTGGTCCTGCTCGGGGGCGCCGCCGCCGAGGCCGAGGGCGCCGACGAGCTTGCCGTCGCGGTGGATCGGGACGCCGCCGGCGATGAAGAGGAGCGGCCGGTCGAGCGCGGTGGGCAGGGTGTGGAACGGTCCGTCCGGCTTGACGAGGTCGACCAGGTCGGCGGTGGGGGCGCCCAGCTGGAGGGCGGTGTATGCCTTGCGGGTGCTGGTCTCCCCGGAGATCAGCACGGCGCTGTCGTCACGGAGGAAGGCGAGCAGGTGACCGCCCGCGTCCAGGACGGTGACGCTGACCGCGACCCCGGCCGCCCGGGCGGCGCGGCGGGCGGCGGCGACGAGGGTCTCGGCGTCGGCGGTGGTCAGCGGGGTGAGGGTGGTGTTCATGGTGGCGCTTCTCCTGGAAGGAACGGGGAGGGGGCGGTCAGTGGTGGACGGGGACGGGAGCGGCGGTGACGGCGCCCTCCCGTACGGGGGTGCGGCGCTCCAGGGCGGCGGACCAGATGGCCAGCAGGAGGGCGGCCCCGGCGAGCAGCGCGCCGACCCAGTTCGGGGCGGTGTAGCCGAGGCCGGCGGCGATGACCATGCCGCCGAGCCACGCGGCGAGGGCGTTGCCGAGGTTGAAGGCGCCGATGTTGACGGCGGAGGCCAGAGTGGGCGCGCCGTGCGCCTGGTCGAGGACCCGCTTCTGCAGCGGCGGGACAGTGGCGAAGCCGAGCGCCCCGACGAGCATGATGGAAACCGCGGCGAGGACCTTGTTGTGCGCGGTGAGAGTGAACAGGGCCAGCACGACGGCGAGTCCGCCGAGAGAGGCGTAGAGCATCGGCATCAGCTTGCGGTCGGCGAACTTGCCGCCGAGCAGGTTGCCGAGGAACATCCCGACGCCGAACAGGACCAGCAGCCAGGTGACGGCGCCGTCGGAGTACCCGGCGACGTGGGTCATCATCGGGGCGATGTAGGTGATCGCCGCGAAGACACCGCCGAAGCCGAGGACGGTCATCGCCATGGCGAGCAGGACCTGGGGGTTGCGGAACGCCGTGAGCTCGCGGCGCAGGTGGGCGCCCTCGGGGCGGGGCAGGGCGGGGACGAGCTTGGCGATGCCGAGCAGTCCGACCACGCCGAGCGCGGCGACGACGGCGAAGGTGACGCGCCAGCCGACGGCCTGGCCGATGAAGGTGCCCAGCGGAACGCCGGCGATGTTGGCGATGGTGAGGCCGGTGAACATCGTGGCGATGGCGCCGGCCTTCTTGTCGGGGGCAACGAGGTCGGCGGCGACCACCGAGCCGATGCCGAAGAACGCGCCGTGGGCGAGGGAGGCCACGATGCGACCGGCGAGCATCACGCCCATGGTCGGCGCCACGGCGGAGAGCAGGTTCCCCACCACGAACAGGCCCATGAGGATCATGAGCATCTTCTTGCGGCCGATCCGGGTGCCGAGCACCGTCATCAGCGGGGCGCCGATGACGACGCCGATCGCGTAACCGGTGACCAGGAGTCCGGCGGAGGGGATGGACACCCCGTAGTCGCCGGCGATCTCGGGCAGCAGGCCCATGACCACGAACTCGGTCGTACCGATCCCGAAGGCCCCGATGGCCAGGGCTAGGAGCGCGAGAGGCATGGTGTGCCGTCCTCCGTACGATTGCTGTTGCGCCTTACGCGCTCCAACAATAATTGCATGCGCGGATTAAATACAAGTGCGGGCATCTGCTTGTCGCCGATGGTAGGCGATGGCGGCAAACGCGCGAACGCGGGCGGGGTCCGGAACCATGTCGGTCCGGGTCCCACCCGCGCCGGTCGGGCACCTCGGCCGGCGAAGCCGCCCTCGGGCCGGATGATCTCCAAACTGATGCCATCCGGGTCGTTGAAGTAGGCGACCTTGGTGCCGAGCGCCGCCTCGGGTGTCACCTCGCCCGCGATGAACGTGCAGCCGTCGCCGAGGCAGGCACAGCCGGCCTCCTTCATCCGCCGGTACACCGCGTCGAAGTCGTCCACCCGCAGGCACAGGCACATCGAGCCCGGACGGTTGGCGGCGCCCCGGTCGGCTCACCCGACGGGTTGCGGAACCCGATGAGGTCGATGCCGAGGCCGTTGTCGAGGTTGATCGCGGCACAGCGCAGATCCGCGGTGGACAGGCCCTGCACCCCACCAAAGGGCACGCCGTGCGTGGCCCCCGAGGCGACGGGCTCGCGCCCGGTGAGCGCCTCGTAAAACGCGACCGAGGCGTCCAGGTCCGACACCGAGATCCCGACGCGGGCCGCCCTGGTGAGGTTCATCGGGGTACTGGAAACGGTCATGACGATTCCCTTCGCCCCGGGCCCGCGCAGCGGCGGTCGCTGCGCGGACTCGGGGCGGATTCCCGAGGAGCCAGGTGGAACCGATTCTCCGGACGGCGGTGGGTCACGCATCCGGGCGCCACGAAGCGAAATGATTGTGTGAGCCGAATGCACGCGTTGGCTAATATTGTGCGCAAGGGCTTATCCTGGAGAACACGCACCTGGAAGGAGCGCCGCGCCCATGACCGCCACGGACCCCGCACTGACCGCCCTCGCCAACGGCTGGGCCGCCCTCTACCTCCTGGCCGGCCGGATCGAGGCACACATCGAGCGCACCCTCCAGGCCGAGCACGACCTGAGCGTGCGCGAGTACTCGCTGCTCGACGTGCTCAGCCGCCAGCACGAAGGCGAGGGCGGGCACCTGCAGATGAAGCAGGTCGCCGACGCGGTCGTGCTCAGCCAGAGCGCCACCACCCGCCTCGTCACCCGGCTGGAGAACCGCGGCCTGCTCTCGCGCTACCTCTGCGCGACCGACCGCCGCGGCATCTACACCGACGTTACCGGGCCCGGCCTGGAGCTCCTGGAAGCGGCCAGGCCGACCAACGAGGCCGCTCTCCGGGAGGCGCTGGACGAGGCCGCCAAGAACCCCGAGCTGGCCCCGCTGGTCGCCACCGTCGAGGAGATGAACATGTCGCGACGGCTCCCGGAGCCCGCTACCGCACGCTGAGCACCACGAAGCCCCGGGACCTCGACAGGCGGTCCCGGGGCTTCGCGCTGACTACTGCCGCTCGTCCTCGATCAGGCCATGCTCCCGGAGCAGCTCGCGCTCGATCGCTTCGCGGAAGCGGCCGGAGGGCGGGTGGAGTTCGTCGATGCCGTCCAGCGCGAGGGACGTGTCCTCCTGGCTGGATGCCAACGGGTGCTCTTGATCACGCCACCGTGACTGGCCGGACCCGCCGTAGCCCGACCTGTAGCCTCCCGGCTCCGGCTCCGGCTCCGTTGGCGCGGTACCGCTCACGCGGGCACGAGTTGTCATCGATGACGAAGAGCTGGGCATATGATCATGCGTGTGTCGCCTGTGGACGGGATGCCCACGCCGAGCGGGACGGATGGGACGATGTGGCCGCGAGTCAACGGTATGCGTGCGCTGGAACTGGGGCTTCCCGGTGAGATGCGGGACATGCTCAACTCTTTGGTTCTGACAGGCGCCAAGACCGCCACGACCTGTCTGCTCGACGAGTATGCCGAAGAGGCCGAAGGCCTGGAGTACGCCGGTGAGCGGCAGGCTCTCCTGGACAACGAGGGCCGGTGCGTGGCCACCCTGGAGTTCATCGGTGTAGAGGTGAAGCCCTTTGGCGATGTCACCTGGGAACATGCCAGGGCCGAGGGGGAAGGCGATGCTTCTCTTGAGGCCTGGCGCGATGTGCACCGGCGTTTCTGGGACCGTGAGGGCACCACGGTCGATGATCACACCGTCGTTGTCTGTCTGGCCTTCCGGGTGGCGGAGAACGGCTGATTTCCCGGGCCGCCATCGTGATCGCTTTCCCCACGCGCCATCCGACCCGACCCCGCCGGGGCGTCGGCGAACAGCGCCTCGGCCCGGTGCTTGATGTGGTTGCGGAGCGTGAGGCCGCCCGCCGGGTCCGTCAGCCGGCGCATCGCGCTGTCCAGCTCCACCACCAGGCCGTGCAGGTCCTTCGGGTCGTGCCGGACGCAGTCCGGCACGGTGGCGGTCAGGGCAAGCCGAGGAGCGGCGGGAACAACAGCACGGCGTCGACGCGGGCGGGACAGCACGGCAGACACCTCACGTTGCTATGCCGTCAAGTCCGGGGCACGAGTCCTCCGTTCACGGCGCGGAGGAAGAGCCGCTGGTGCCACTCGTTGGCGTCCGGTCCGGGGTCGGTGGCCAGGACGGGGTTGGGGCCGGTCTCGATGAGGTGCAGGAGCGTCCAGGCGACGCCGTAGCAGTCGTCGAGGCCGAAGCAGGCGACAAGCGCACGGGCCTCCTCTCCCGTGACCGGCTTCGGAATCACTTCGAGCTGCTCGACGCGCCTGTCGATCTCTTCTTCGCTCGCGTCCCAGTCAGGGAGCGGGCCGTCGGCGACGAATGCCTGGACTTGAGGTCTCACATGCGCATAGTCGGTGACCGTCGACCTCCCCGGCAAGACGCGGGTGCGTCCGGCACCGGCAGCCGTCCCCGGACCCGACGACGCGAAGCGACGGGGACGGCTGCGGCCGACCGTCGACCATCGCGCGGCGAACGCCGCAGCAGGGCGGCCGGATCCCGGCAGCAGCGAGGCAGGGGCGGCGAGGCGAAGCCGGCCGGGGCGGCGAGGCACGTATCTACGGAGTACGGGATCGTGGGCCAGATGGCAAACAAGCCCCGGGGCCCGGGTTCCGGTCCTGTGTCCTGGCGGGCACGGCAGAGGCTGAGCGGCGGCGCGACCACGACCGGGCCGTCGACGCGACAGGAACCCAGGGCGGCGGGGCCACGGCGGCGACACGGGGCGGGGCCGCGGAGTAGGTGGTCGACGACGCGGAGCGGTGAGGCGGTGGTCCGGGGCGGGCGGGCGACGGCCCTGGGCCCGGCCCCGTCTGCAACCGGACCCGGCGCCGCCCCAAAAGGGACGGGCGAGAAACGTAGCCGACGGCACGGAACGGAGCGGCGGCAACGAGGCCGTGGGCGGCGGGGCAGCCGATGACCAGACCTCCAGCGACATACGAAGCCGGGCCTGGCCGCCTGGCGACCGGGGCACTCGCCGTGCAGCAGTGGCTGCCGCATCAAGGGTGAGCTGAGTACCCGGGCCGGGGGCGTTACGACCCGGCACAGGCAGAACAACCCGGCACGGCGGGGCGGGACGGAGCGGTGAGACACGACGGAGCCTCAGGCGGTCGACGACCTACGTGAAGTCCTGCCCCGGCAGAGCAGGGAGCGGTGACCGGACAGCCAGAGCGCGACACACGCGGCACGCACCGCCGGACCGCGGCAGCGGAGACACTACGGCGAGAACGAACTGTGCACCCGGGCGCGGGCGTTACACCCCGGCCCGGCGAAACAGCGCGGCGCGGGGCGGCACGGGGCCGTGGCCAGGCCATCGACCACAACACAGCCCGGCGGCAGCGCGGCCCGGCGGCAGCGCGGCCCGGCGGCAGCGCGGCCCGGCGGCAGCGCGGCCCGACGGCGGCGCAGAGTAGGTGGTCGACGGCGCGGAGCGGTGAGGCCCGGCCCTGCGATTGATCTTGGTCGGCGAGCGCGAGGACATGGGGACGGTCGTGCCTGCTGATCCTGCGGATCTCGACCATCCGGTGGTTATGTTCCGATGAAGTTCACTGTTTCCCTCATGTCTGCCCGCCCGGTGCACAGCGGTGGCACGCCTACTTTCTCGAATCCCACCGAGACACCGCAGAGCAGCACGAGCCTGTCGTCGGCCCCGACTGTCCGGCTGACGGTCTTGCGATACATCGTCCACATCACCTGGGGGCAGCTGTGCAGCCCTTCCGCCCTCAGCAACAGCATGACCGTCTGCAGGTACATCCCCGCGTCCGCCCACTGCCCGGGGCCCATCGCCCGGTCGAGATAGCAGAACAGCACGAGCGGCGCCCCGAACGCCTCCGAGTTCAAAGCGGCGATCTTCATGGGCCGGTCGGGGTCGTCGCGCTCGATGCCCAGCGCTTCGTACCGCTGGGCGGCCGCGGCGGCGAAACGGTCCATATACGGCGAGGCCAGTCCGTCCGGGTACATCGGGTACTCCCGCTCGTCGCCCGGGTCGCCCGCCAGTGCCCTGGCCGTCGCGCGCCTCTTCAGTTCGGCCAGGGGCTCGCCGGCCACGACATAGACATGCCATGGCTGGAGGTTCCCACTCGACGGAGCCCGCGTCGCTGCGGTCAGCACTCGTTCGAGAACCTCCTGGGACACCGGTTCGTCGCTGAACGCCCGCACGGCCCGACGACCGACCACAGCTTCATACACATCCACGCGGTTCTCGTCCCTTCACTCAACGTAGTCCAACTCCTTGGCGCTGCGGCCGCCGAGATCCCACGGCCCTTGAATCGACGACAGAACACTCATGGAAGACAGCTTCTTGCTCTCGTGTGGCCGACGGCCGGCGCCCGCCGGGGTCAGAGGTCTCCGAGGCGCAGTTGACCAAGAGGATCTACGGGCACGGTTCCTGTTGGAGGTAGCTCTGTGTCAGTTCGAGCAGGCGGCTCCGGTCGAAGCTGCGGCCGTGGCCCGGGTGGACGACGGACAGGTCCAGGTCCGCAAGGTGCTCCATGCTGTGCCGGTAGGCGGAGCGGACCGATTCAGGGAGGTCATCGATGAGGTAGCCGTCGTAGACCACATCCCCCGTGTAGAGCGCGCCGGTGCGCTCCTCGTGGAGGGCGATGCATCCGGGTGTGTGGCCAGGCAGGTGGATGACCGCCAGTGTGCGGCCACCCAGGTCGATGACGTCTCCGTCGTGAAGACGGTGGGTCACCGTCAGCGGAGCCACGCTGTAGGTGCGCGGGTTGTATCCAGGGCCGGGAAGAGAGTCGATCAGCAGGTCCGGCAGGTACTCCTCCGCCGGGACGATGCCGATTCTGTTGTAGAGCTCGGTGGTGTACAGGCTCGCGGGTACGCCGCGCGCGAGCGCGTCGGCGGCGGCAGTGTGGGCGGCTTGTTCGCGGAACTCGCCCGCTCCTCCGACATGGTCCAGATGGGCATGAGTGAGGATCACCAGCGGATCCCGCTCGAACAGCTGCGGGATCTCCGCGCTCAGGGAGGCCACGCCCAAACCCGCGTCCACGACGATGTCGCGGTCTGCTCCACGCAACCACCACAAGTTGGCCCGCAGCAACTTGTCGACATGCGGTTCGGTGATCCGGACAACTCCGCCACCGAGTTCGTGCAGCTCATACCAGCAGCCCGTGACCACCCCGGTCATCCGCCGATCCCCCTCAGAGTCTCGCCGCTCCCCGCTGAGAGCAGGCGGTGGCCGTACTCCACGGACTTCCGGTTCAGCTCGAAGGGCAGCTCCTCCGCATCGGCCAGGACCTTGCAGCGACCGGGATGTGGGACGAACGTGACCCGAACAGGGGCCACCGCAGTCACATCCGCATCCGTCAGCTCGTAAGAGCCGGCGCCCGCCCCGACATTGACTACGGTGCGAGCCCCAGCCGTAGCGTTGCGGATCAGTTCGGCCAGGCGCGGGGCAGGCTTGCGGACCTGCTGGTAGCCAAAACCAATACGGTCGTACGTCGCCGTCGCCGGGCTTCCCCCAGCAGCAGAAGCAGTCATGCGCCGGATCACATCAGGCTGTTCACCCACCACGCGAAAGATTTAGTGTGGGCCGAATGTTGCTGCTCCGGCTCGACGTCGACGACCTGGCCTCGGTCCGGTTCGCCCATTCACCGCTCACCGAGACCGTCCTGAGCCTGTGGGCCTGGCACCACCCGGTGCGACACGCCGAACACCAGCTCTTTCTCCGCCAGTCCGCCCCGCTGCTGAGACAGCTCGACTGGCCCTTGCTGCAGGCGCTGGTCGGCCCCCGCCGACGGATTCCCGACTTCGTCACCCCGCATCCGACGACGTCCACCCCCGACATCGATGACGAGTTCGCCGCGCTGCGGGCGACGCCGACCGAACGCATGGTGCCCGAACTGCTCCAGGCCGCCAGCGGCAGAGAGCTGGACCCGAATCTCCAGCAGGTGTACGACGCACCTCGGCACCTCCTCGCGCGGATCGCCGAGGCCCTCCACGCCTACTGGGCGCTCGTGATCGCACCGCATTGGCCGCGGATGCACGCCGTTCTGCGGGCCGACGTCCTCCACCGGGCCCGCCGACTGACCGACGAGGGCGCGGCCGCCCTCTTCCCGGACATCGACCCGGGGCTGTGCTGGGAGGCCGGCACGCTCAGTGTGGACGCTCTGTGCGACGAGCCCCGCGATGAAGCGGTGGACGGACGGGGGGTGATCCTTACCCCGTCCCTGTTCAGTCACCACACCAGTACCCTCGTCAATCCCGCGCTGCCGCCGAGGATCCTCTACCCAGCGCGAGGCCGGGCCACGGTCTGGCACACCGAAGCGGCCGCTCCACCCCAAGCCCTGGCAGACCTCCTCGGCAGTACCCGTGCCCGCATCCTGACGCTTCTCGCCGAGCCCTCGAGCACCACCGATCTGGCCCGCCGACTCGCGCTCAGCCAGGGAACGGTGAACCAGCACCTCGGCATCCTGCACCGGACCGGTCTTATCACCCGGGCCCGGCACGGACACCTCGTCCTGTACCTGCGCGCCCCTCTCGGCGATCAGCTCGTGACATGAAGACGGGACCCCGGTCGCTGGTCTGGCGTCGGCGACAGTCGATCGATGGCATACGGTTCCGGGTCCGGACTGGTGGTTCGCGGCGGGACGTGCCCGTCGGGTACGGGTCGTGGGGCCGGATCTACGATCTGTTCCGCCGATGACAGCGGGACGGCACCTGCCCTCGGGTCCTCCCCCATGTTCATCCCTGGTCGTAGAAGCACTCAACCGCCGGAAGCTCGGCTCCCGCGGCGGCCGACCTCCGCGCCCCGGCCCACCGCCGCGAGCGTCATGCGGTCGAGTGCGGCATCAATCGCCCCAAAAGGCACCGCGCCGTGGCGACGCGCCACGACAAGCTCGTGGTCCGCTACGAGGCTGCAGTCCTCATCGCGGCCATCAACGGGTGGCTGTGACCGCCACCTTCGCGATTAGCCCGGTGGCCTCACGGATTCTCCGCCTCGAATGCCTGGGCGACGGCAAGGCTGTCCTCGTAGACATGGTGCCGGGTGACAAGGCCGTCTTCGATGGTGAGATGCAGAGCGAACCGCGCGCGATACGCACGTCCCGTGGGCCGGGGAGTCTGACGGATCTCGCCGAGCACGACGGCGTCGTTTCCATCGATGAGGATGCGCTCGACCTCAGTCGCCACGCACTCCGGCACGTGGTACTCGGCAAGCTCGCGATAGTGGGCGGCCGCGTCGGCCCGGGTGGACCGGTGACGGATCCACGGCGTGGCAGCACGGTTGTGCTCGGCCTCCGGCCAGTCGAGCTTCCAATCACTGTGCTCGGCGTACAACTCAGCGATGCGCTCAGGGTCGCCCTCGCCGATTCTGCGCAGTAACTCCTCAACCACAGTACGTGTGTTCGTTGGTACGGCCATGGACATGGTTGACTCCTCCATCCTGATCCGCGTCCACCGACGCGGAGAGATCGCTGATCCTGCCCGCGCAGGCGCGCCGAGACGATTACCTCTGAAGCAAGACGAGCCCCTCGCCAAAATCCACTTCAGATACACGCATCAGGGGCGCCCCGGTCCTTGATCCCGGCGAGCACTGTGTCGAGCATCCGGTCGAACTCTGCCAGGGATCCGAAGACGGCCATGAGCGGGCCGAGCGCGGCCATCGCGGGGTACGCGGTGGCGTCGAACGCGGGCACAGCGATGGGCCGGGCCCGCCGCTGGTGCGCGCCGGCAGATGGCCGTTGAGGAAGCCGAACAGCACCACGGACGCGTCCGCGATCATCCGGTCGGGCAGGCCGGCCTCACGCATCGCGGTGACCGGTTCCTCCAGGGCGGAGACGGCCGCCGGCGAGGTTTGGGCGCGCGTCACCAGCAACGGGAACACCTGGGGGTGCCGGTAGGTCATCTCGCGGTAGCCGTGCGCCGTCCGCCGGGCGTTTTCCTCCCAGCAGCGGGATGCGTCATCGCCCGCGGCGGCCGCCACCCCGGCGAGCACCGCCTCGGACATCGCGTCCAGCAGTGCCCCCTTGCCCTTGATGTGGTGGTAGATCGGCATCGGGTCGACCTCGAGTTCTTGTGCGAGTCGTCGTACCCCGAAGCGCTCCGGGCCGCCGCGGTCGACCAGTGCTACGGCGGCGACGCGCTCGCGGTCGGGTCCTGCCGAAGTGCCCTGAACGCGTCTGGCCATGTCCACTCCCCTCTTGCAAACCTACGCCGTAGAAATTACCGTACGGGAAGTAACCCTACAGCGTAGGTTTCACATCGTCGGCCCACAAATCTGACCGGGGAGGGGATATGAGCGAGGTCACTGACACGGAGCAGCGGCAGGGGCCGGACTCCTCGGCGATCACGGCCGAGGAATTGCGCGCCTGTCGCGACACGGAGAACCGCTTCCGGGCCTCTGGCGCGATGCGGGCGATCGCCGGGGAACCGGGACCCGGCGCCGCGAGCGACTGGCAGGAGATCGAGCTGCCCGGCCGCGCCCTCCCCGTCCGGGTCTACCGGCCGCGGCCCCGACGGGAGACGACGAAACAGCCCCAGTGGAACCACAGGCCAAGGCTGCCCGGGCGGAGATCCTCGCGTTCCTCCGCACAGCGCCGGCCAGGTGACGGAGGAGCGATGCACCCCACCACCCTGAAGACGGAGATCCCCGAGCATGCGAATGACCGAGCCGCGAACCGACGGCCTGACCAGCACCGACCTGGTGGAGGGATGGCGCAGGGCCGGGGTCCGGGAAGGCATGTCCGTGATCGTGCACTCGTCTCTGTCCAGCATCGGCCGCGTCGACGGCGGAGCCGCCGCCGTGATCGGCAGCCTGCGCACCCTGCTCGGCCCGACCGGAACGCTCGTCACTCCCACCTTCACCTGGCAGGTCACCGATCCCGACCCCGATCGCGTCGGTATCCCCGATGCCGCCTTGATCGAACGGCGCGCGGCCGTACCCACCTTTCATCCCGACCTGCCATCCACCGGCATGGGCGCCGTCCCCGAACTCCTGCGCTCCTTGCCCGAGAGCGTGCGCAGCTCGCATCCGCAGGCGTCCGTCGCCGCCATCGGCGCTCGGGCAGCCGACATCGTTCGCTGTCAGACGCTCGGATTCGCGGTCGGCCGAACGTCGCCGTTCGGCCGCCTGAACGACCTCGGGGGCCACATCCTCCTCGTAGGGGTCGGCCACGACCGCAACACCTTCCTGCACTACGCCGAAACACTCACACCCAACCCACGCCTGAAGGTCCGTCGCTTCCCACGGGACCTCGACAGCGAGCGGGTTTGGGTCGAGACGCTCGACGTCGGCAACGACAACGGGAGGTATTTCCCCGCCATCGGCCGCGAATTCGAGGAGCAGGCCGGCATCGAGGAGGTAATGGTCGGTGCCGCCCCATGTCGACTGATCCCGGTGCAGCCGCTGGTCTCCTTCGCGGTTCGCCGCCTCACCGAACTGCTCGAAGCGGACCAACGGAACCAATAGGGCACTGTCACATTGACTGACGGGGTGGGACGCTCTTCTGGTTGGTCATGCGGGGAGGGGACGTCCGTGGACAGCGCGCCGCCGTCGCACAAGGGCACCGGTACCCGGTCGAGGTCATTGCCCACCGCGTGTGGCTGTACCACCGCTTCCCGCTGTCGTTCCGCGAGGTCGAGGAGCTGATGCTCGAGCGCGGTGTCGTCGTCCCCTATGAGACGGTCCGCCGCTGGTGCGCCGGGTTCGGGCAGACCTGCGCCAGTGTGCTCTGCCGTCGGCAGCCCCGGCCCGGGGACAAGTGGCACCTGGACGAGGTCTTCATCAAGATCACCGGAAAGCAGGAGTACCTGTGGCGGGCCGTGGACGCCGACGGCACCGTCCTGGACATCCTCGTACAGAACCGGCGGGACACCGCTGCGGCCAGGCGGTTCTTCCGTGGGCTGCTGAAGAAGACCCGCACGGTGCCACGAGTGATCGTCACCGGCAGGCTGCGCTCCTACGGCGCGGCCCACCGAGAAGTCATGCCCTCGGCCGAGCACCGCTCGCACAAGGGTCCGAACAACCGGGCGGAGAACAGTCATCAGCCGACGAGGCAGCGTGCACGCGCGCTGAAGGGCTTCCGCAGTACCGGTGGCACCCAGCCGGTTCCTGTCCGCGTCCAGCGGCATCTCGCCCCACTTCCGACCCCGCCGCCACCTGATGACCGTCCCCGACCACCGAGCCGGGATGACCATCCGCTTCGCAATCTGGAACCAGGCCACCGGCACCGTCGGCCAGCCCTCCGAGGCCTGAGCACCCGACCCGAAACCCGGCACCCGCCAGGCCCCGACGCCCCGTCAGAACCCACGCGCCCAACAACGTGACAGCGCCCGCCCGAGCCCCGTTCAGGGCTGGTTGCGGAGTTCCTTCTTGTCGATCTTGCCCAGGGCGGTGAGGGGCAGTGAATCGGCGAATCGGAGCAGTTTCGGGGCCCAGAGCGCACCCTTGCGGGCACGGACATGCTCCGTCAGATCGGCCGGGGTGGCCTGCCGTCCGGGGCGCAGGACCACGGTGGCGGTGACGGCTTCGCCCCAGTGCGGGTCGGGGGTGCCGTAGACGGCGCTGGCGGCGACGGCCGGGTGCGTGGCGAGGGCCTCCTCGACCTCGCGCGGGTAGACGTTGAACCCGCCGGTGATGATGGTGTCCTTGATCCGGTCGATGATCGTGATCAGACCGGTGTCGTCCCGGCGGGCGACATCACCGGTGTGCAGCCAGCCTCCGTCGAGCGCGATCGCGGTCTGCTCGGGCTTGTTCCAATAGCCGTCCATCACGAGCGGTCCCCGGACGCACAGCTCACCGGGTTCGCCTGCCGGTACGTGCCGGCCGTGCGGGTCGAGCAGGGCGATCTCCACG
The DNA here is from genome assembly GCF_008120935.1 of Streptomyces sp. sk2.1. Lineage (GTDB taxonomy): Bacteria > Actinomycetota > Actinomycetes > Streptomycetales > Streptomycetaceae > Streptomyces. The sequence goes on along the minus strand of NZ_RDBO01000032.1, from coordinate 16,790 downwards.
CCGGGCATGGGCCGGCCGCAGCTGCCCAGGACGTGCGGGTCGTCGCGGTGCTGGGCCGGATCCAGGACGGTCAGGGCATTGGGGGCCTCGGCCTGGCCGTAGTGCTGGCTGAGCACGGGGCCGAGGAGCCGGTGCGCCCGGGCGAGGCGGGTGGGGTCGGCGGGTGCGGCGCCGTAGAGGACCCAGTTCAGCCCCGACAGGTCGGCCGCGGGAAGGCGGGGGTGGTCGAGCAGGGCGTACAGCATCGTGGGGACGACGAACGTGGCGCTCACGCCGTCGCGTTCGATCGCGTCGATGACGCGGTCCGGGTCGAAGGAGGGGTGGAGTTCGAAGCCGGCGCCGTGGAGCAGGCCGGGTGCGACGAGGAGCCCGGCGGCGTGCGACATGGGGGTGGTGATCAGGAAGTGGGTGTCCGGCGGCCAGGCCCAGGTGGAGCAGGCCCAGGCGTTGGCGAGCAGCGAGCGGTCGCGCAGCATCACGCCCTTGGGTTCGCCGGTCGTGCCGCCGGTGTAGAAGAGGTAGAGCGCGGGGCCGCGCGGGTCGTTTGGACCGGGGGGTGTGTCGGCGGCGAGGCGGTCGAGTTCGGCGAGGGTGATCGCCCTGGTGCCGTCGGGGCGGGCGCGGGCGGCGAAGCGGGTGTCGTCCACGACCAGGTAGTCGGACGCGCTGTCGCGCAGGATCGTCCGGTCGGCGTCCGCGGTGGCGAGCGGGTGAAGGGCGGTGTAGCGCAGTCCGGCCAGGCAGGCGGCGGCCATGACGGTGAACGCCTGCGGGTTCGGGCCGCACAGCAGGGCGATCCCGTCGCCGGTCGTGAGGCCCAGTCGTCCGAACGCGGCCGCGGTGCGTTCGATCCGTTCCGCGGTCTCGCCGTAGGTCCAGGTCTGCTTCGTCCTGTCGTCGCCGGTGAAGCGGAAGGCGGTGCGCTCGGGCCGTCGGCGCAGCGCCGACAGGATCAGGTCCGCGTAGCCGGGTCTCATCGGTTCCTCCCCAGGATGGTCACGGCGGCCACCGCCTCCTCGATTCCGTAGAGGCCACCGCCGTTCTCGGCAACGGCGATGCGCGCGTCGGAGACCTGGCGCGCGCCCGCCCGGCCGCGCAGTTGCGTGACCAGTTCGAAGATCTGCGCCAGTCCGGTGGCGGACACCGGGTGGCCGCGCGATTCGAGTCCTCCGGACGGATTCACCGGGAGGGCGCCACCGAGCGCTCCGGCGCCCGAGGCCGACCACGGGCCGCCGTCGCCGATCGGGCAGAATCCCAGGTTCTCCACCTGCTGGATCTCGCCGAAGGCGGTGGCGTCATGGACCTCCGCCGCGTCGATGTCCTGCGGACCGACGCCGGCCTTCTCGTAGGCGGCGAGCGCGGCCCGGCGGCCGATGTGCCGCCCGGCGTCGTCCGCCGCCCGGTCGGTACCCGACAGCAGGACACTGCTCAGCACCGCCACGGCCGACTCGTCACGGGTGAAGTCGGCCCGCGTCACGACGACGGCGGCGGCCCCGTCGCTGACCGGTGAGCACATCGGCACCGTCAGCGGCCATGCCACCCGCCGCGCCGCCAGGATCTCCTCCGCAGTGAACGCCCGGCGGAAATGGGCCCGGGAGTTGTGGACGGAGTGGGCGTGGTTCTTCGCCGAGACCGCGGCCAGGTGGGCTTCGGTGGTGCCGAAGCGCTGCATGTGGGCACGGGCCAGGGAGGCGTAGATCTCCATGAACACCGACCGGTCGCCGTCCACGGTCAATTCGGGCGGCAGAGGGTCGGTCAGGGCGGTGAGCGCGGCCAGGGTCTCCTCGCGGTGGGCGATGTCCATGGCGCCGTCGAACACCGCCAGTCCCTGGGCGGGGTCGGCGCAGACGAGCTTGTCCACGCCTACGGCCAGGGCGACGTCCGACAGGCCCGCCCGCACGTGGGCGATCGCCAGCCACAGGGCCGTGGCGCCGCCCGCGCAGGCGTTCTCCACATTCACCACGGGCACCCCGGCGAACCCGTGCGGGCGCAGGGCGACCTGGCCGGGAATCATGTGCTGGCCGTCGATCGCCTTCTGGCTGACCGTGGCGTGGAAGACGGCGCCGACGTCGGCCGGAGCGAGCCCGGCGTCGCGCAGCGCCTCGTGCGCGGCCTGGCCGGCGAGGTCGCCGGCACTGCGGTCGAGGTGGCGGCCGAAGGGGGTGGCGCCGACGCCGAGGACGAGTGCTTCGCGGTTCATGACACCACCCGGTTGCGCAGCACGCCCAGGCCGGAGACTTCGAGTTCCACGGTGTCGCCGGGTTCCAGGAAGCGGCCGTGCTCCAGTCCGCAGCCGGTGGGCACGGTGCCCGAGCACAGGACTTCTCCGGCGTGCAGCCGGGTCGACTGGGAGGCGAAGGCGATCATGTCGGCGAAGGTGTGGTGCATGTCGGCGGACGTGCCCCGGCTGGCCTCCTCGCCGTTGATGCGGGCGGTCATCGTGAGCCGGTACGGGTCGCCCAGTTCGTCGGCGGTGACGATCCACGGGCCCAGGACGTTCGAGTCGGTGAAGTCCTTGCTCTTGCTCAGGCCCAGCCCGGTGGCGATCTCCTCCAGCTGGGTGTCGCGGGCGCTGAAGTCGTTGAAGATCGTGTAGCCGAAGATGTGCGACTGGGCGTCCGCCGCGGGGATGTCCGTGCCGTCGCGGCCCAGCACACAGGCGAACTCCAGCTCGTAGTCCCGCACCGAGGAGTACGTGGGCCAGTGGATGTCGCTGTCGTGGCCGGTCACGGAGAGCCGGTTGGTCACGTAGTACAGCGGGCGTTCGAGCATGATGGCGGGCAGTTCGACCTGGTCGGCCGGGATGCCCTGGATCCGGGAGCGGGCGTTGCGGAAGTGGTCCATGAAACTGCCGAAGTCCCGGATCTGCACGGGCCTGGGCAGCGGGGACAGCCAGCGCACCTCGGACGCGGCGACGACCGCTTCGGGCGGGGCCTGTTCGGCGAGCCGCTGCAGGGTCTGCCGCACGGGTTCGCCGCCGTCGATGATCGTCTGCATGGTGGTCAGCGTGGGGGCGTGCTCGCCGGTCACCAGACGGTGGGCGCGGTCGAGCAGCAGGAGGCGCTCGCCCTGGTCGAGTACGAGCGCGGTCCGCTCGACGCGGTCGTGTTCCACGGTTGCGAGTTTCACGGTCGGTTCCTCTTTTCGAGCAGGGGGCGTCAGACGAAGGCCACGACACGGGCCGGAGCGGCGCTCGCGCGGGCGATCTTGATCGGGAAGAACGCCACCCGGAACCCCGACGGGGGCAGCGCGGCGAGGTTCGTCAACTGCTGGACGATGAAGACCTCCCGCTCGCGGCCGGCCCGGTGGCCGTCCCACAGCACGGAGTTGTCGCCGCTGTCGCGGAACTTGCGTGCCATCACGGAGAAGCTCAGGTCCCAGCCCGCGGCGTCGGTGCCCAGGACCTTCGCCCCGAGATCGGCCAGGAACAGCGTCGACTCGCGGCTCATGCCCGGGTAGCGGAAGAACTCGGGGTCGGACAGCCCGTACCGCTCCTGGCCGGTGCGCAGCAGGACCGCTCCCCCGGCCGGGACCGGGGCGCCGTTGTCGGCGAGAGCGGACTCCAGCGCCTCGACGGTGATCGGGGCGTCGGGTTCGCACCGGCCGCGCAGGTCCAGCACGAGCGCCTCGCACCACAGCTCGTCCAGGGCGATGTCGGTGATGGTGCGGGCGGGCCTGCCCTCGCAGGTCGAGCCGTAGTGCAGCGGGGCGTCGACGTGGGTGCCGAGGTGGGAGTTGAAGTCGGTGAGCAGTTCCGCCCCCCAGCCCTCGCCGTCGGGCAGGTCCTCGACGCTGCAGTGCATGGCGGCGGCGAACTGCTCTCGGCCCTCGCCCGTCGGGTGCGCGTAGGCCACGGCGGGCGCGACCACCGAAGCCAGCGGACGCAGCTGCTCGGGAAGCAGCTCGCGGTCGGCGGGGTCCAGTGTCCTCGTGAGGTCGATCAGTTCCATGACAAGCCCTCCTCAGTTATTGGACGCTCAGCATAGAACTGGACACGTATCATAGACAAGGGCTCGCCGGCCCCGGCGCCGCCCGGCCGGCGTGGCAGAATCGGCCGCGTCAAGCCGCCGCAACGTCAGGGAGGACACCGCGTGGGTGCGACCCGCAAGCAGGAGATCTCCGCCGAGACCCGGCGTCGGCTGGTGGCCGCCGCGTGGGAACTCGCCGCCGAGGGCGGAGCCGCCGCCGCGTCCGTCCAGGCCGTGGCGGAGCGCTCCGGCATCAGCCGGGGCTCCGTGGCCTGGCACTTCGGCTCGAAGGACGGGCTGCTGAAGGCGGTGATCGAGGAAGCGTTCCGGTGGGGCACGGACTTCATGCGCGAACGCCTGACCTCCGCCGGGCCGGGCGSCGGGATCGAGGCGCTGATCGAGGCGAACTTCGCCCTGATGTCCCGGCCCGAGGCGCACATCTTCTCGACGCTCCTGATCGAAGCGGTGAGCCGCGAGTCCGCCCTGCGCACGACGTACGCCGAGGAGTACGCCAAGATCCGCGCCCTGTACGCCGACCACCTGCGCACGGCCGGCGCGCACATCACCGACCCGGAGGCCGTCGCGACGGCACTGCTCGGCGGCACCCTGGGCATCAACATCCAGCACCGCCTGGACCCGGCCCTGGACCGCCGACGGGCCGTGACCGCGATGACGGGCATCTACACCGACGCGTTGACCGGCACCAGACCTGACGCCCCGTCCGGCACCTGATGGTTCGGGGCGCGGCGGGCGGCGCCTTCCACCGGCGCGGACAGGCGTCGGTCGGCTTCACGGAAGACGATTTCGGCGAGGGCGCCGCGGCCGTCGTTCTCGGGCGGGGCAGCGCAGCGGGCGGCCCTCTCGGGCAGAGCGGTGTGCCGTCCTCGCGATATCGCATCGGGTGAGACCCGCCGTATACGTGCCAAGGCCGTTGAAGCCGCCCTGCCGCGCCTGCGCGGTCAGAGCCGTGCAGATGGCCGGCGGGCCTCCACGAGCGCGACGGCTCAGGACGTACTCGACTGGTTCAGGGCCGACGGCGGCGAGATCATCCTCGACGTCGTCGGCCGCACCGACGCGAAGACCTTCTTCACCAAGGGCGACATCGAAGCCTGCCTGGGGACACTGATCAACGCCGTCGGCGTCGCCGTCGTGGTGGCGAAGCTCCCGGCTCCGACATCGGCCGGTCACCGCAGCCGAGCTTCTTGGCCACACCGTTCGTCATATGCACCGCGATCCGCGGCAGGGCCGCCCTTCTTACGACTCTTCACGAAGCAGCCCCAGGTGTCCACCAGCAGTCCGCGGTGCTCCTCGGACGGCCCGTTGCCGCCGCGCGGGCACTCGTCAACCCCGTAGCCGACCCACACCCCACCACATTGTTTAATTATTAACAAGGTTGCACCGCGTGGGGCACCCACCTCACTTTGCGGTAAGGATCGGGCATAAGGTGTGAACAGAACGTCGAAGAAGGAGTCGGCTCAAAATGAAGGCTGCACGCTACTACGACCGTGGTGACATCCGCATCGAGGACATTCCGGAGCCCGCTCTCCGGCCGGGGGCGGTGGGCATCGATGTCGCGTTCTGCGGGATCTGCGGCACCGACCTGCACGAGTACCTCGACGGACCGATCTTCGTCCCGCCGGCCGGTCACCCGCACCCGGTGTCGGGCGAGTCCGCCCCCGTGACGCTCGGCCACGAGATGTCCGGCGTCGTGTACGCGGTCGGCGAAGGCGTCGAGGACCTGAAGCCGGGCGACCGCGTCGTCGTCGAGCCCTACATCCTGCGCCCCGAGGTCGACACCAGCGAGAACAACCCGACCTACCACATCTCGCCCGACATGAACTTCATCGGGCTGGGCGGCCGCGGCGGCGGGCTTGCGGAGAAGATTGTCGTCGAGCGTCGTTGGGTCCACCCGGTCGGAGACGTCCCGCTGGACCAGGCGGCCCTCATCGAGCCGCTGTCGGTGGGATACCACGCGTTCGAGCGTTCGGGCGCCAAGGCGGGCGATTTCGCCCTCGTCGGCGGCGCCGGCCCCATCGGGCTGCTCACCTGTGCGGTGCTCAAGGCGATGGGCGTCGAGGTCGCGGTTTCCGAGCTCAGCCCGCTGCGCCGGCAGAAGGCACTGGACGCCCAGGTCGCCGACCACGTCATCGACCCCGCCGTCACCAACGTCGCCGAGGAGGTACGACGCCTCACTGGCGGCAAGGGTGCGGACGTCGCGTTCGAGGCCACGTCCGTCAACGTCGTACTCGACACGCTGTTCGACGCGGTCAAGCCCGGCGGCGTCATCACCGTCATCTCGATCTGGGGCAAGCCGGCATCGATCGACATGCAGAAGCTCGTCCTCAAGGAGGTCGACCTGCGCGGCACGATCGCCTACGTCAACTCCCACCCGCAGACCATCAAGCTGGTGCAGGAGGGACGCATCGATCTGTCGCCGTTCATCACCAAGACCATCGGCCTGGACGACCTCGTCAGCGAGGGCTTCGAGACCCTCATCCACCACAACGAGACGGCCGTCAAGATCCTGGTGGACCCGCGGCACTGACACACCGTCGGCCCCGGCCACGGGCGACCGGGCTCGTTCGTCCCCGCCTGCAGCGAGCGCAGCTGCGGCGGGGCGGCTCTCCAGCACGCCGGTTCGCCGTGGGGGGATCACCGCGAGACACCTTCCAGCCGGTACTCCTGGTCGGCGCCGGACCGGTTCCGAGTGTGCCGCTTCCCCCACGGTGTCGGCCAGGTGCACGCCCAGCGGGGCCGCGGGCCTCATGCGCAGGCAGCCGCGCGCCCGCGGCTCGGACACTCCGAGGTCCTCGCCCGCGAGGACGGTGTCGGCCCGGTGCGAGTCGGCTGGTGTCTCGCCCGGTCAGGCGGGGCTTCGGCTCTTGCTCGTTGCCCCGGCCCGGTGGATGTACACCTTGCCGGCACCCGGGTCCGTTCCGTGCGGAAGGGCGCGTCTGATCACGGTCAGCCGATCCGCCAGGCATCGCGGGCGAAGTCGATCAGGCGCCCGGTGCAGCCGCCGTCGGCCCACCCGCGTGACGTGCCAGTGCCGATCGCGCAGTCGGGCCAGGAGTGTCTGTCCCGCGTCCCGGTCGGTGACCGAGGCCGTGGTCACCATCACGGCCGGCAGCAGTCCGAGGATGTCCACCACGATGTGCCGCTTGCGGCCGTTGACCTTCTTTCCGCCGTCGAAGCCCCCGGTCGCGGCCGGCGCCGATGCGGCTCCCTTCACCGGCTGCGCGTCGATGACGCCCGCCGTCGGCTCCGGAGCCCGGATCCCGGCCCGCGGCCTGGCGGACCCGGTCGTGCAGCCGGTCGTGGAGCTCGGCGGTCGGGCCCTTTCCCGCCAGCGCCGGAAGAAGGCGTAGACACGGTCCCACACGAGGAAGCCCGCGGGCATCGCCCGCCAGGTGATGCCGCCCGTGACCAGATAGCGCACCGCGTCGACCATCTGCCGGTGGCAATAGCTCTCCGGTTGCCCGCCGCGGCCCTCCAGCCAGCCGGGGACCGGCATCACATCGCGCACGACGACCCACTCCGCGTCGCTCATGTCCGACGGATACTTCGGTCGCCTGTACGGCCGGTCCCCAGCGTTCCCGAACCGGTGAGCGAGACAATCACACGACAGAGAAGCCAAGTCGGACGACATCGACGCCGGCACGGAAGACTGCAGCACCAGGGGCCTCCTGTTGCTCGGTTGGATTCGACACCCACGAGCTGTGCGGGAGGCCCCGCTCTCATGCCCGGCCGGCCACGAGATCACCCGACCGAGTCGACGACCTCGAACTCACACCCACCAAGATCGATAGAGCAACAGCTTCTGAACCCTAGCCAGGTTTGATGGTGGCGAGCTGCGCGAGTAGCAGGACCAGCCGGTAGGCGTCGCCGAAGTCGGCGGCGGTGAAGGTGACTGTCCGGCCACCTTCACCACGTGAGACCCCTGGTACGAGTGTCGCCAGGTCGACCATGAACGGCGCGGAAAGGTCGACTCCGACGTCGAGCGGTCCGACAAGGGACAGCGGTGCAACCTGGGCGCGCCGGTTGACGGCTTCGGCGGCCGCATGGCGCAGCCGCTCTCGCGCTTCTTCGGGGTGCAGGGCGATGGCAGCGCCCTGGCCAAGGGCTTGCTTGACCGCGACGGTGACTGCGGACGGGAGTAGATCTTGCAGTTCGGCGCAGGCGCTGTCGTCACCACTGAGCAGCACGACCGGTACGTCCAGATGGCCGGCCATGGCGGCGTTGAGGCCGATCTCGCCCATGGAACGTCCGGCCACGCGCACGTCGAGGATGCCGTCGTTCATGGTGTGTGCCAGTACGGCCGGTCCGCCGCCGGCACGGGCGTGGTAGCCGACGAGCAGGACCGCGTCGGTCTGTTCGTCGAGTCCGCCGAGCATGCCCAGGGGCCGTGGCTTGCCACGGACCAGGTGTGCCCGGCGGTCGAGTTCCTCGGGCAGAAGGTTGCGGAAAGGGCCGTGCGCGTCGGCGACCCACACCTCGGCCGCGGGTTCGGCATCCAGGACACCGGCGATCACGGCGTTCGCCTCAGCCGTCATCAACGCCCGGCCACGCGCGTAGTCGTAGCCATCCGGGTTCGTCTCAGTGGGATGCACGATCCCCGAGATGCCCTCCATGTCAACGGAGATCAATATCTTCATAGTTTTGGGAGCCTACGTGCTCTGTGCACCAGGCCGGTATGAATCCCTGATCTTGTCGGCCAGGCCGTCCCCCACGCACTGACGCTGTTTCTCGTGAACATCCAGAACCTTGTCGATCATCAGATGCTGCCGCAACCTGTGAACAAACGCTGCTGCCGAACCCGAACGAAGCCATCTGGGCCCTGCCCGCCCCGGCTTCTGATCCGTGGATCACCGGTCCGCTCGCCGACGCCGTCGAAACCGCTGTGGCCGCCCTCGATCCGGACGCCGAGGACAGTGATGAGCTCCTGCATGAGCTGACGTACGAGGTCCAGGGGGCGGACTGGCTGACTCCCGATCAGCAGGTTCGTCTCCTGGACGCCGTCACCGCCGTCACCGCCATCCCCCGGCTGCTCGCCGCCGACCCCGGCTACTTCATCGAGCGTGGCTATCGCGCGCGCATGTGCGCCATCGTCGACCACGTCACCCAGCACGCGCTCCGAGCCTGCCTCCTCTTCCTCGGTTGTCGCGTGGGAAGAGGCAGCGGTGGGCCGGGCGGTGTTCCGCCCGGCCTCTGGTGCCGGGTCAGGTCCCCGTCGTCCCGGGGTACTCGGCGGCCCAGTGCAGTGCATGGGTGGAGGGCAGGGCGTGCTCGGGCAGTCGGCGCGCTCGGTGCCGGAGGCGAGGTCGCCGCACGCCGCCTTGGGGCAGATGCAGGACAGGTAGGACCCGCCACGGGGCATCACGCCGCCGTGGCGTACGTAGCCGCTCACCTCGATGACGGCCAGGACGTCGCGGCCCGTGGCCGGGGTGGTCTGTGTCATGCGCCCATCGTCTTCCGGGCCAGGCAGGGCGGGCGTGTTTTCGAAGCGGAACCAGCCGTCCGGGCCGCCCCCCTGCCCTGGGTGGTACCTCTCCCCCGGCTATCGCGGGGAAAGACACCTCATGCGGCTAACGGGTCAAGTCGACCTTGGTCATCCAGCTGGGAATGCAGCCGGCAGGGTGTCCGTCCGAACTTCGAGTTCGGGCGTCAGAGCTCCCTTCACGGCCACCGTGAGCTCATCGGCGCCGACCGCGCGGGCAAGCCGAACCTCGACCTGTCGATGCTCGCCGACCAAGGGATACGAGTACCAGCCGTCGGGCCGCTCGTCGTCGGTCGCCTCGACCGCCAGGGCCACCATCTCCCAGTCGGTGGTATCGAACCCGTAGCCCACGTAGTGCGACAGCAACTCCGGGAAGGACCGCAGGTTGCGCTCCCGGATCCATCCACCGACTTCTGCCATGGCTCCCCCTCCGCGTTCGGAAGGGACAGCCTGTCATGAGCCGATGGCTCAATGATCACCCTGCTGCAGCGGGAGGGGGAAACGCGACCGCTTCATCGAAGGGGGCGCGTGCCAGGAGGCAGTGGTGGAGCCGGCCGAGCATCCGGTTGAACAGGTGCCGGAGAGCCTGCATGTGCCAGTCCCCACCTGCCCGGCGGCGCCGGTAGTGGGAGTCCGCGCCGGCGGATCCGCTCAGGGAGGCGAAGGCCCACAGGTGGCCGACGTGGTTGAGCTGGTTGTTCTTGACGAACCGGCGTCCGCCGTAGTGGCGTTTGCCCGAGGCCTGCGTGATCGGGGCGGATCCGGCGTACGCCTTCAGCCCTCCGTCCGTGGCGAACCGGCTCCTGTCATCGCCGATCTCGCCCAGGATGCGGGCACCGGCCTGGGTGCCGATCCCGGGGAAGCTCAGTGTGATCGCCGCGTCCGGGCGTGCCCGAAAGGCCTCCTCGGTGGCCCGCGCCAGGTCGTCGACCGCCTCGCAGGCGGCATCGAGCTGCAGGAGAAGGGCTCGCGCCTGCGTGCCCATGGCGTCCTCAACGAGGGGCAGCTGCCGTGGAGCTTCCTCGCGGAAGAGCTGCTGGATTCGTTCGGCGTCCGTTTCGATGCCCCGGCGGCGGCCGGCTCGCCGGAGCATGGCGGTCGGCTTCCACATCTGCAGCCCGGCGGCCAGAGCAGGTGTAGGCGCCACGGCCAGGATGCGGCGGGCATCGGGGCGGGTCAGGGTTCCCGGCTTGTCCCTGAACGCCACGATCACCGCCGGGAAGTACTCCCTGAGCAGAGACCGCAGCTGATTGGCGACCTGCTGCCGGTTCCAGACAGCGTCCTGCTGTGCGCGTGCCAGGACAGCGACGGCCTGGACCAGGTCGGTGTCGGCGGGCAGTGGGCGGTGCATCGGCGCGTCGGTGCGTCGGTGCGTCGGTGCGTCGGTGCGGATGATGTTGGCGAGGACCAGGGCGTCGCCCGGGTCGGACTTCTTGCGGCTGGCTCCGTGCCGGTCGCGGTAGCGGGAGGCAGCCATCGGGTTGACCGCGTAGATCTTCCGGGGGCTCTGCCTCAGCATGGCATTCAGCAGGCCGCGGCTGGTCCTGATGGCCACCGGGATCGGCGTCTCGACGGTGTCGCCGTGCCCGACCAGGAGGTCCAGCAGCAGCCGGTAGCAGTCCAGGTCGTCGTTGATCCGGCACTTGGCCAGCAGCGTGCCGGTGTCGTCGACGAGCGTGACGCCGTGGTGTCCCTCCGCCCAGTCGATCCCGCAGAACACGTCCATGGATCCCGCCCCTTCTCCGGTGCCGTTCTGGAAGGCGAGCACGCGGGGCCGCACGGCGCGCGCCGTGTCCAGAGCTCGAAGCTCGTGAGGAGAAACGCGTCACCGTGCGGCAGCTCATCCAACGAGGATCCCGAACCCGACAGGCCCGACGGGCCCGTGGGGGCAGAACGTGCGAGGGCCGGCCGGCGCCCAGCGCCACCAGTCTTTACAAAGACCTCGCACGGTCGGAGGGGTCGTAGGGGTCACCACGGCACCGACCGGACCACACACGTCCCGCCCCGGGCTGGTCAACGCCACCCCGGGCCCATCAGAGATCCAGAACCTCTGATTACTAACGAATTGGAGGTTTCCGCACGCCAAGGCGGCTTGCCCGCCGTTGCTGGGCCACGGAAACGACGGGTGTCCGTTTTGAGGGGTTCGCGGCAATGCTCCAGCCCCCTGCGCAGCCCCCTCTCGGTGCAACCCTTCCCGGCCCCGGAGAGGGTTGGGACGGTTCTCGCAGTGGTGGCAAACCCCGCTGAACGAGGAGTGCTTGCCCAGGGTCCCTTTACGCTTGCCGGGCCCTGGCAGCGGGCCGGGCTGCTGTCATCCTTCTCCTGCTTGCCCAAGATTCCAGGCATGTTGGTAGCGGGACTGGAGGGTGTCGGGATGGTCCGCTCCGAGAACGCGCGCCCGGTCCGCAGCGACCTCGGCCATCAACCTCGCCGCCTCCCCACGCTCACCCGCCGCACCAAGACTCCAGGCGTGCTGGTCGCGCCGAGCGCGGCAGCGAGGAGTACCGCGCGGTACATGAAGAAGACCGGGGCACGGGAGCTGCGGGTGCCGTACGACTACGTCACCCCTGATGACTGGGTGCCGGCCGGGTTCCCGCTCGGGACCCGGCTCGCCGACCAACGCAAAACCCACAAAACCGGACGCCTGGACCCGGGACGGGTCGAACAGCTGGCCGGGCTGGGTACGGTCTGGTCCCACCAGGACATCGCGTTCGAGGAAGGCCTCACGGATTCCCGCGCCTGGGCGGCCGTGCACGAGCATCTCCTGCCTTCGGCAACTGCGACCGCCGGGTGACGGAGGGGACCAATGCGCCGCCGCGTCGGGTGCCGGCACACGAGCGGGCCCTGCGCGCACAGGAACGGGAACTCGAATCGGGCCATCGGCGAACAACGGGTGACCATGCCCGCGTCTTCGAGGGAAAAACATGAGCCTGAGAGGCGACCGATGACCGTTTCACCGAGCGTCGGAGTCCACCCTGCCGAGGGCACGAACGAGCAGTCGGACTCCGATGCCTCGGTGATCGAACGGTCCTGGGACGAGCCCGATGCCTTCGCCGTGTTGTTCGACCGCTACGCCGACGACATCCACCGGTACGCGGCCCGGCGGCTGGGTGCCGACGTGGCGGACGATCTGATGGCGGAGACCTTCGTGATCGCCTTCCAGCGACGGCGCCGCTACGACCTGTCGAGGCCTCAGGCGCGCCCGTGGCTGTACGGGATCGTCACCAATCTCGTCGGTGAGCACCGGAGGGCCGAGGCGCGCCATCTCCGGGCGCTGGCCCGGGTCGCCGCCGGCGTCCCGGACGAGGGAGGCGGCGAGCCGATGGCCGAGCGGGTGGCCGACCGGGTCACCGCCGAAAGCGCCCGAGGTGCGCTGGCGGGCTGCATCGCCAAGCTGCCGCCCCGCTACCGGGACGTGCTGCTGGTGATCGCCTGGGGTGATCTCGACTACGCGGAGGCCGCGGAGGCCCTGGGGGTGCCGGTGGGCACCGTCCGCTCACGGCTGCACCGGGCTCGAAGGAGACTGCGCGACGCATTGGGCGGGTCCGATCCCACAGCCCCGCAAGAGTTCCAGGAGGAGCCCGATCATGGATGACCTCACCTCCGTGAAGAAGTTGGAGGCGGACACGCCTCCCCTGACCGCCAAGGCCCGTGCCGCCGCCCGCACCCGGCTGATGACCGCCATCGACCGGGAGAACCGCAGGGGATTCCCTCTCGCTCTGCCCAGGCGGACGGTGTTCCGTGTCGCGGTGGCCGCGACGGTCGCCGCGGCGGTGGCGGGAACCGTACTGGTGGCCTCGGCGGACGGCGGGGACCCCCGTTCCCCGAGGATGACCACCCTCAGCGCGGCGCAGGTGCTGCACAAGGCTGCGGACAGGACGCGGTCCACCGGTGCCGGCCTGCCGATCCCGCGGAACGACCAGTACTTCTACACCAAGACCTACATCACGCGAACCCCCGTGAAGGGCGGGAAGACCAGGACGTGGACGGACGAGAGCTGGCTGTCGGTGGACGGCTCCAGGCCCTCGCGCCGGCAGGAGCACGGCAAGATCCACAACGATCCCCCGCTGGGCGAGCACGAGGTGCAGTGGCCGCCCAATGAATACGCGAAGCTGCAGAAGTGGCCGACCGACCCCGACGAGCTCCTCAAGTGGCTCGGCCACGGGCGCGTCGAGGTCGTCGAGCCGTCCGGAGCGAAGGGGGGCAAGGCCGGTGGGCCCGCGCCCGACCCCGACGGGATGGTGTTCATGGAGGCATGTCTGCTCATGCAGGGGCCGCGGGTCATGCCGCCCGGCCTGCAGGCCGCCGCTTTCGAGGCTCTGGCGAAACTGCCACGCATCAAGGTGGACGAGGACGAGGTCGACGCTCTGGGCCGGCACGGGGTCGGGGTGTCGTACCCCCACCTGACCTTCACCTTCGTCTTCGACCGTGAGACCTATGACTACCTGGGCATTCGTCTCAAGGGCAGCAATGCGAAGCGCATCGACGGTGAGTGGCGGCAGGTCGACAGGTACTTCGAGATGCGCAGCAGTCAGGAGGTGGGCGTCGTCGACCGGATCGGCCAACGTCCGTAACCACTCGAAGGGCCCGCGGTGACGGGAGAAGGGGCCAGGGGCGTGTCGGACGCCCCCTGGCCCGGCCGTGGCCGACGAGGGAGCTGACGGCCTTCCGGGAGGGGCCGGGCAGTGCCCGCGGGCGGGGCCCGGCCTGCCGAGCAGTGCAAGGGAATGGCGGACGGACGGCCACGTGTTGGCTGGGGCGGGACGACCAGTTCTGGAGCAGGCGCTGTTGCGTTGGCTGACGGGGGTGGAGGAGTTGAGGCTGCAGCGCGGCGTCATTGCCTCCTACGAGACGATCCGCCGGTGGTGTCTGAAGTTCGGACAGTCCTACGCCAACGCGCTGCGCCGCCGGCGTCCCCGCCCCGGCGACAAGTGGCACCTTGACGAGGTCTTCATCACGATCAACGGCGAGCAGAAGTACCTCTGGCGCGCGGTCGACCAGGATGGCAACGTGCTGGACGTCCTCGTTCAGAACCGGCGCAACAAGGCCGCGGCCAGGCGCTTCTTCCGTCGGCTCCTCAAAGGAATCGGGGCCGTGCCAGGGGTGATCGTCACGGACAGGCTCCGTTCCTACGGGGCGGCCCACCACGAGGTGATGCCCTCGGTCGAGCACCGCTCCCACAAGGGCCTGAACCACCGAGCCGAGAAATCCCACCAGCCAACGAGGCAGCGCGAACGCGCCAAGAAAGGCTTCCGCAGCGTCGGAGGAGCCCAGAGATTCCTGTCCGCGTTCAGCGGCATCTCACCCCACTTCCGGCCACGCCGGCACCGGATGACCGCCCCCGACCACCGCACCGAGATGACCGTCCGCTTCGTGATCTGGGACCAGATCACCGGCGCCACCGCCCCGCCCACCGCAGCGTGACCCAGGCCGCCATGGGCACCGCCGCCGTCGCCGCCCGTCGGTCGGGGGCGACGGCGGCGGTGCCCATGGCGGTGCTTCTCCGGAGCGGGGGCGAATGGCGGGCTCAGTGGTGTACCGGCGTGGGCGCCGCGGCGGCGGGAGCCATGGCCTCGACTGCGGGGGCGCGGCGCTCCAGCGCGGCGGACCAGAGGGCGAGGAGGAGGGCGGCGGCTGCGAGGGCCGCGCCGAGCCAGGCGGCGAGGGCGTTGCCGAGGTTGAAGGCGCCGATGTTGACGGCGGAGGCCAGGGTGGGGGCGCCGTGGGCCTGGTCGAGGACGCGCTTCTGGAGCGGGGGCACGGTGGCGAAGCCGAGCGCTCCGATGAGGAGGATGGTGATCGCGGCGAGGATCTTGTTGTGCGCGGTCACGGTGAACAGCGCGAGCACGATCGCCAGGCCGCCGAGGGCCGTGTACAGCAGGGGCATCAGCGCACGGTCGGCGAAGCGGCCGCCGAGGAGGTTGCCGAGGAACACGCCGACGCCGAAGAGCACGAGCAGCCATGTGACGGAGCCATCCGCGTGGCCGGCGACGTGGGTCATCATCGGTGCGATGTAGGTGATCGCGGCGAAGACGCCGCCGAAGCCGAGCACGGTCAGCACCGGTGCCCCGAGGACGACGCCGAGGGCGTATCCGGTGACCAGCAGGCCGGCGACGGGGATGGTGACGCCGTACTCGGCGGCGATGTCGGGCAGCAGGCCCATGATCACGAACTCGGTCGTACCGATGCCGAAGGCACCGACTGCAAGGGCGAGTAGAGCGAGAGGCGTGGCTCGCCCCTTCCCGGAATTGCTTGAATGGTCCCCTTGTGCGCCTTAGCGATAATTGCATACGCGCTATATATGTAAGCGCGGGTGTGTGGTGTGGTCTGGCTGCTCTGGCCGTGGGCGAAGGCGCCCCGGGGTCCGCCTCGATGCCGAGCTCGTCATCGCGAGCGCTTCGTCGGCGGGCGCCTTGGGCTGTGCCTGTCACCGGAAGTCATGGATGAGTGAGTGGTCAACGGCCCTGAACGGGCCCGAGGGGGCGTCCGAGTCCGCCCTCGACGCCCTGGACCGTCTTGCCGGGGCGACTCGACCGGCCGCCCCGGACCGGGCCGCGGGCATCGAGGCCCGCTACGGCCTTGTCGGTGGCGTCTGCCTCGGCGGCCGGTCGGTGTGCCTTGTGCGGCAGGGCCAGGTTCTGCCCGGCGGGCCTTGACCCGGTGAGGGGTCCGGTCCCAGGACGGGACCGGACCCCTCACCTGCGGTGCGCAGGTCGCCCGCTCGGCAGGGAAGCGAGCCTTCGGCCACGTGGGCGGGCCGGCCCCCGGCACACTGGCCGGAAGGCCCGGGCGCCGGGGGCCTCGACGACACGCGCAAGCTGCCGACGCCGCTGTCCGGGAGCTGGGAGTTACCGGTTGAGTTCGGGAGTGCGGGCCGTCACCACTCGTCGTGGCCGATCACCCGGAAGCTGCCCACGACGCCGTTGTCGATGAACCCGCCGCCCTGGACGTTGGGCGTCGCGACGCCGTAGGTGCTGCCGTAGGGGCCGACCGTGGCGACCGGGGAACCGCCGTCGCAGGCGAACCCCCGAAAGACCTCGACCGCGTTCCGGCTGTTGTTGTAGATGCTGAAGCTGGTCGACCCCAGCCCGCTGGCCGCGGAGACGCATCCTCCCGGATGGGCGGGGTATGTCCGCTCGTTGAAGTAGATCCTCTCTTCCCGCTTCCCGTCGTAGCCGCGGTCGCGCCCGCCGCCCTCGTCGTCGCGTCCTCCGCGATCGGAACCTTCGTAGTCGCCGCCCTTGTCCCCCTTGCTCTCCGTTCCGTCTTCGCTGCCGAGGGGGGCCGGTGCGGGGGCGGCGACTACGAAGGTTCCGATCGCGGAG
>NZ_RDBO01000309.1 GCF_008120935.1 Streptomyces sp. sk2.1 | reverse complement strand
CCGGCGGCGTCGAGAACTTCGTCCGCGAACTCGTCGGCGACGAGCTGCCCTGGGACCGGGCGCAGCGCGAGTTCATGGTCACATACCGCCCCCAGTCCCTGCTCCAGCGCCTCATCGAGCCCGAGGAGATCGCCAACATGGTCGTCTACCTCGCCTCGCCCCACGCCTCGGCCACCACCGGCGGCGCGCTGCGCGTCGACGGCGGCTACATCGATTCCATCCTGCCCTGATCCGGCGCCGGCACGGCGGGCATCGGCCGGCGGCCCGTCAGGTCAGCAGCACGACCAGGGTCTGCATGACGAACATCGCGCACGAGAGAACCGCGAGCACGCCGAAGGACATCTGAATCCAACCGCGGGCCGTGTTGAAGGTGACGATGACGCCGAGCACACCGGCCGTGCCCAGGAGCGCCCCGAGCCAGAACACCGGCCCCTCGAAGGAACGGGACAGCACGCCGATCGCGGCCATCACGATCAGTATGCTTCCGACCTGCCCCGGGGTCGGGGCAGGTCGCGGCGTGCGACGGGCGGGTGTACGGGCCGGGTTCGAGCGCATGTGTCCTCCTCGGGGACGGAACGGAATCCTCACGGGGCATGCCGGTGACAGAACGCGTCGGCGGCAAGGACGACAACCGGGCCGTGAGGGGTTCCGTCCGTCTGCGGCACAGAGTTCGAGGAGGAACGGGATCCGGACCCCGCCGGTCACCGGCTACCGGCTCCGGCACCGCACACCGCGTCCGGGCGACCGCGGCGCCACCGCGCGGTCCTTCGCCGATCTCGGCGACGGCGCCCTCGCGCGGTACGGGGACGGGTCCGGGTCCGCCGGTACGGAGAGCCCGTCGGCATCTTGGCGGAGCGGTACGCGTCGACCGACGAACGGCTCTCCCGGTTGGTCGCCGGCACCGACCCGGGGCACGCCGACGAGTGGGACCTCCCGGTGATGCGACGGACCCCGGCCGCCTCGGGGCCCGGCAGGAACGCCCGGCCGGTGGTGGCCGGTCGAGGGCGGCGCCCTTCGGGGTCAGTAGCGCAGGGCGTAGCGGGTCAGCCGGGTACGGGCGGTCCGGGCGCTGATCCCGAGCGCCCGGCCCACCTCGTCCCAGCCGGGGCCGCCGGGGGCGTCGATGTTGAACGCCGCTTCGGTCGTGGCCTGTTCGGTGAGGCGCTCCAGGGTCGCGGCGGCCCGGACCGCGGCCAGGGGTTCCTGGTCGACCAGGCCGGTGAGGCGTTCCCTGAGCTGGTCGATCAGCGCGGTGAGGTCCGGGGGCACGGGCACCGTGCGGGCCCGTACCTCGGCGATGTGGGTGTCCCAGTCGTTCTCCGGGTCGCCGGTGTCGAACAGGTACGGGCGCCGGCGGTCGATCTTCTGCCAGTCCAGCGGGTAGCGGGCGGTGCCGCGCCAGCCGCACGAGCACGCTCCGCGCATCTCGGCGGCGACCGGGGCGCGGAGCGTGCCGTCGTAGACCCACCAGTCGGTGCTCTTGTGCACGTTCGCCCCGCTCCCGATGTCGAAGTACACCGGCCCCGGCTCGGTCCCGTCGGCCAGCAGCACACCGGGCCGCCCCTCGTGCTCGGAACCGAATTCCTCGGTCTCCCACATGTGACGCACTCCTCCCCACCGGTACGGACACCGGTGACGTTCGAGGACCCGGCCCGGTGCGGCGCACCCGAAGCGCCGCTCCTTCCAGGGCCCGTCCGGTCTCCTCCACGACACTGCCCGCATCGCCCCCGGTCCGGCACGCCAAATACCCGAACCGGTGAACAACCATCGTTTCTGTTGGATCGGATCGGAACGGGGCGCACGGCCGAAGCGTGCCACGGGGGGTGGTGACTCCGGTGCCGCGTCGGGGACTTCGATGTCCGGGAGCACGTCCGGGAACGAGTGGGCCGGCCCCCGGCGGGGTGCCGGTCCCGGGTGGCCGGTGCCCGCGCGGACGGGCCGGGCCGGGGCGGGGAGGCCGTGGTCCGTCCCGGCCCGTCGCGCGGGTGGTCGGTGCTCCGGTGCCTCAGTCGGCGGAGCGGCTCGCCAGGTACTCGTCCATGCCCGCACCGGTGAGCGGGTAGTAGTCGGACAACCGGGCGCCCTCGTCGAGGCGTTGCCGTGCGAACGCCTCACGGTCCTGGTGCAGCAGGGCGTCCTCGGCCAGAGGGACGGCGCTGTGCTGCGGCACCACCACGGCGCCGTCCTCGTCGGCCACGATGAGGTCCCCGGGGGTCACCAGGGTGCCGCCGACACCGACCGGGACGTTGAACGCGGAGGGGAAGAGCTCCGTCTGCGAGGCGTAGTGCGGTGTCACGCCGGTGCACCAGACGGGCACGCCCAGCGCGCGGATGCGTGCGGCGTCGCGCACCCTTCCGTCCACCACGATGCCCGCACCGCCGCGCAGCTTGAAGTAACGCACCAGCATGTCCCCGAGACAGCCCGTGAAATGGCTCGCGTACGCCGAGACGACCAGCACGTCGCCGGGGCGGATGGACTCCAGCACGCCCCACAACGCGGTCTTGCGCTCGATGTCCTCCTGCTCCGCGCCGGAGAACACGTCCTCGCGCTGCGGCAGGAACTGCAGGGTCACGGCACCGCCGGTGATCTTGACGTCCGGCTCCCGGTGCAGGGGCACGGGGCCGTCGATGAAGGTGCGGGTGATGCCCATCTGGTGCAGCTTCGCGCAGGCGGTGGCGGCGCTCACGTCCGCGAGTGCCTCCACCATGCGCGCGGTCGGCCGCACGAAGGACGAGGTGTGGATCGGAGCCCGCATCGATTCGTAGGTCTCGGCCTCCCCCGTCGACGCCGCTTCTCGGTCCCCGGTCGGGTTCATTCGCATGCCTCTCCGCGTACTCCGCCGCACGCAACGACAGTGACATTATCGCCTATCGATGGTAGATAACAGCCGACCAATGAGAACTGTCAACAGCGGCAGGAGAGTTCAGTGCCCACAGCATCCGTCGGCTGGTTCGACGCCGCGCGCTTCGGACTGTTCGTCCATTTCGGCCTGTACAGCCTCGCCGCGCGGCACGAGTGGGTCCGCGGCCGGGAGGCCATGTCGCAGTCGGAGTACGACCGCTACCTGCGGAAATTCGATCCGGACCTGTTCGACGCGAGGGAACTGGCCCGCGCGGCCCGGAAGGCCGGGATGCGTTACGCCGTGCTGACCGCCAAACACCATGACGGGTTCTGCCTGTTCGACTCGGCCCTGACCGACTACACCTCGGTGCGCGCCGCGGGCCGGGACCTGGTGGCCGAGTTCGTGGAGGCGATGCGCGCCGAGGGGCTGCGGGTGGGTCTGTACTACTCGCTGCTCGACTGGCACCACCCGGACTTCACCGTCGACCAGCACCATCCGCTGCGCGGCACGGAAGCGGCCGACGAGCCCCGGGACATGGCGCGCTACCGCGCGTATCTGCACGGCCAGGTACGCGAGTTGCTGACCGGTTACGGCCGGGTCGACCTGCTCTTCCTCGACTTCACCTATCCCGGCAAGGGGCCGGCCGAGTGGGGTGCGGAGGAACTGATGTCCATGGTCCGCGAGTTGCAGCCGGGCATCCTCGTCAACGACCGGCTCGGCATCCCGGGCGACTACGTGACGCCCGAGCAGTACCAACCCGACCGCCCGTTGGAACGGGACGGCGTGGCGGTGCGGTGGGAGGCGTGCCACACGCTCAACGGTTCCTGGGGTTACGACCGGGACAACCACGAGTACAAGGACCCGGCGATGCTCGTCCGGATGCTGGTGCAGTCCGTCGCCTGCGGGGGCAATCTGCTGCTCAACGTCGGTCCCACCGGCCGGGGTTCGCTGGATCCGCGGGCCCGGGAGACGCTGCGGGCCATCGGCCGGTGGATGGTTCCGCACGCGCGGGCCGTGCACGGCGCCGGGCCGAGCGGCTTCGAGGCGCCGCCGAACACCCTCTGCACGCGGTCCGGCCGGAACCTCTATCTGCATCTGCTCTCGTGGCCCCTCAAACACCTCCATCTGCCCGGCCTCGCCGGGCGGGTGCGTTACGCGCAACTGCTGCACGACGGTTCGGAGATCAGGTTCCACGAACTGGACGGGGCGCAGCACGAGCACGTCAACATGGCCCCGCCCGGCCGCGCTCCGGGCACGCTCACGCTGACGCTCCCGATCGTCCGGCCGGACGTGCTGCTCCCGGTGATCGAGCTCGAACTGGACGACGAGTGAGGGCGCCACGGCCTCTTCCCGCAGGTGATCGGGGCCGATCGCCGGTCCGCGCACCGGTGATCGGCCCCGATCCGGGGCCGATCGGAGGGACCGTACGGATCCGGGCGGGCGGATTGGCTGCAGCACTCTTGAACATGCCGGGGTGCCACCCATAGCATCAGTAATCGATAGACGATAGTTCCCCGAGTGAGACCCCAAGGTGCCGGGCCATCCC
Source organism: Streptomyces sp. sk2.1 (assembly GCF_008120935.1). Taxonomy (GTDB): domain Bacteria; phylum Actinomycetota; class Actinomycetes; order Streptomycetales; family Streptomycetaceae; genus Streptomyces. Next base: position 10,485 of record NZ_RDBO01000309.1, on the reverse strand, counting down.
CGGCCCGCCCTCACCGCGCGTCAGCGAGTCCCCGTGCCACCCCGGCAGCTCGCCCGCCCTCCCCTGCCTGCGGAGCCGCAAGCCGGCAGGAAGAGTCGACTATCGATCACTCACGACTACGCAAGGGAGCGTGTCTCGAATGAGAACTACCTGGCGCCGGGCCTGCGCTTTCGCCGTGGCTCCGCTGGTGATGGCCTCCGCCGTCGCCTGCGGCGGCGGCTCCGGCGACGACGCGGAGGGCACGACCCTGCGCGTCATCGTCAACATCTCTCCGAACCTCACGGAGAAGTACTGGAACGACCTCTTCGCGCAGTACGAGAAGAAGCACCCCGGCGTGAAGGTGAAGCTGGAGCTGACCGGCACGATATCGGCGAACGCCAAGCTGACCCAGGACCTGGCGGCGGGCGACCCGCCGGACGTCGCCCAGCAGATCACGCCGACGCCGGAGAACGCCTCCCTGTTCGCCGACCTGTCGGACCAGCCCTGGGCCGCCGACACCCCGCTGGCCGAGCAGTACGCCATCGACGGCAAGCGCTACGTGGTGGGGGTCGGCGAGCAGATCCAGTCACTCGTCTTCTACAACAAGGCCGCCTTCGCCGAGGCCGGGCTCGACGCGACGAAGATCCGGACCATCGATCAGTTCACCGATGCCATGGGGAAGTTGAAGTCCGCCGGCTACAAGCCGTTGCAGACGTCCGGCCAGTGGGTGACGGGGGCCCAGTTCTCCATGATGGCGGACGCCGGTGTCCTCACCGAGGACCCGAAGTGGACGGCCAAGCGCAACGACGGCAAGGTCTCCTTCGCCGACAGCGGCTACCTGCCCTACCTGGAGCACTACAAGGAGTGGATCGACGCCGGCCACCTCGACAAGAGCGCCCTCGGTCTCACCTACGCGGACGGCCAGACCGCCTTCCTGAACGGCAAGTCCGCGATGTACATCATGGGTTCGTACTTCGTGCCCGCCGCGGACGCCGCGAAGAAGAGCGACGACATCGGCGTGTTCACCATGCCGACCGACGGGGCCTACCCGTCGGGCCAGTTCGGCAACATGTCCAACCCGTACGTCGTGGTGAACAAGTCGCGGCACAGGGCCGAGGCGATCGACTTCGTGAAGTGGCTGGTCACCGACCCGGCAGCGATCAAGAGCCAGCTGGCCGCCGACGGCAATCTGCGGCAGGGATTCAGCTACCCGATGTCCAGTCTCGGCACCTCGGTGCAGAAGGTCCTGGACGGGGCGCCGTCGGTGATCGTCAAGTCGGGCCCCTCCCAGCCGATCGCCGGCTTCAGCGACGAACTCAACAAGCAGGTCCAGTCCCTGTACACGGGTGCCTCCGCCGAGGACGCCGCCGAAGGATTGGACAAGTGGTGGAACTCGCAGAGCTGACCCGGCGGGAGCACACCGCCGCCCGGCGGCGGGTGCGGCTGCGGGAGGCCGCCGTCTCCCTGGGCCTCATGGGGCCGGCCGTCCTGCTCTACACCGTGATGACCGTGATCCCGGTGGGCGTCGCGGTGTACCTCAGCCTGACGGACTGGGACGGCTTCTCGCCGTCCCGGTTCATCGGCCTCGACAACTACCGGCATCTGTTCGACGACCCGAGTTCGGGCGACGCCTGGTACGTGACCGCGCTCATCGCCGGGGTCGGCACCGTGCTCATGGTCGGCGCGGGCCTGGTGTACGCGCTGGTACTCAAGGGACGGTCGCGCGCGAACTCGTTCTTCCGGGCCGTGGCCTACTTCCCGCACGTGATCAGCGCGCTGATCCTCGGGTATCTGTGGGCGGCGATCCTCGGCACCAACGGCGCCGTCAACAACACCCTCGCCAAGTTCGGCATGGAACCCATCGGGTTCCTCTTCGACGAGAAGCTCGCGCTCATCACCCTGATCGGGGTCATCGTGTGGGCCGGGTTCGGGTTCAACGTCGTGCTGTTCGTGGCGGCGCTGCAGACGGTGCCGAAGGAACTGCTGGAGGCCGCCGCGATCGACGGTGCCACCCGGCGCCAGACCAATCTGCGCATCGTGGTCCCGATGATCGCGCCGGTGGTGACCGTGGCGACGGTGCTCAACCTGGTGGGCCTGATCCGGGCCTACGACATCGTGGTGAGCCTGACCGGCGGTGGCCCCGCCGGCTCCACGCAGACGTTCACCTATCTCATCCTCGCCCGTTCCTTCGAGGGCACCAAGGTCGGTTACGCAACAGCTCAGGCGGTTTTCCTGATGGTCGTGTCCGCCGTGCTCGCCCTCCTCGTGACGGCGCTGCGCAACCGTCAAGATCAAGCCGCGGCTGGTTAGGAGCAGGTGGTGGTCGTAACCGAGGCGAAGGTCCGCGAGGAGCGGACGGCACCGCCGGTGCCCGGTCCCCGGGCCGGGCACGAGCGGCGGCGCGAGCCCCGCTCGCCCCTGCGCTGGGTGCTGCTGGGCCTGTTGTTCGTCATCATGATCGTGCCGGTGTACCTGCTCGTCGTGAACGCGTTCAAGTCACAGGAGGAGATCCTCGACAGCCCGTTCTCGCTGCCGCTCGGCGGTCTGACGCTGGAGCACCTCTCCGCGGCCGTCAGCAGCCCCCAGTACAACGTGATCGGCGGCTACGGGTTCACCCTCTTCCTGGTCGTGGTCGTGGACGTGCTGTGCATCCTGCTGGCCGGGCCGGCCGCGTACGCGATCGCGCGCAGTCTCAAGCGCCGCACCCAACTGGTGCTGCTGTACTTCCTGGCCGGCACCTTCATCCCCGGCGCCGCCGTGATCATCCCGGTGATCTACGTGCTGCGCGAGATCGGTCTCGCGAACACCGTGACCGGTCTGGTCGCGCACGACGTGGCGACGACCCTGCCGGTGAGCATCTTCCTGTTCGTCGGCTTCATCCGCACCATCCCGGTGGACATCGACCACGCGGCGACCATCGACGGTGCGGGCAGGTACCGGACCTTCTGGACCATCATCTTCCCGCTGATGCGTCCGGCGGTCGTGACGGTGCTGATCCTCAACTCCATAGGTATCTGGAACGACTTCGTCAGCCCGCAGATCCTGCTCAGCCCGTCGTCCGGGCACTACACCGTGACGACGGCGATCTACGCCGGGATCAGTCAGTACTCGACCGATCTGACCAAGGTGTTCCCCAATCTGCTGCTCGCGGTCGCGCCCGTGATCATCTTCTTCATCTACATGCAGCGCCACATCATCAGCGGCCTCACGGTCGGTGCGGTGAAGGGATGATCCGGGGCCGCCGTTCGCGGACCGTCCGTCGAAGGAGAAAGGACATGCTGTGTTGAGGAAATGGTGGTCACGGTCCCGTCGGGGCCCGTGGTCCGCGGGCGCCGTGCTCGCGTCCCTGTCCGTGGTGGCGGCCGCCGTACCGGCCACCGCCGTGCAGGCCGAGGAGGGCCGGACCTACTACGTCGCGCCGTCGGGCCGGGACACGGCGAACGGCCTGACGGCCCGGACCCCGTTCCGGCACATCCAGCGGTGCGCCGACGTGATGGGGCCGGGCGACACCTGCCTGATCATGTCCGGCACCTACCAGGAGACGGTCGTGCCGGCCCGGTCGGGCACCCCCGGGCGGCCGATCACCTACCGCGCCGCCGAGGGCGCGCAGGTGACGATGAACGGCGCCGACCGCGTCCGGGGCTGGTCGAAGGTCACCGCCCGGGACGTCGCCGAGATCGCCCGCACCGACCCGTACGCGGCGGACTCGCCGTTCGGCGAGGCCGTGAAGGCGGGGCGGATCCACAGCACCCGCGTGGACCTCGGCCCCGACGTGACCACCGTGCAGGTGTTCACGGACAAGGAGATGAACGTCGAGGCCCAGTGGCCCGCCCCGGGCCTCGACCTGCTCGCCCCGACCCTGCAGTACGCCGCGGCGGGCAGCGCGGAAGCCACCATCGCCGACCCGGCGCTGACCCGGCCGGCCGGGTACTGGGACGGCGCGCGTGCGCTGACCGGCTACTGGTACGTGTCGGCGACGGCGAAGGTGAAGAGCTCCGCCGTCGGCTCGGTGACGCTGGACGCGGCGCCGCCCTGCGTGCACAAGGTCGTGCCGAAGGAGACCCGCTACGCCCTGGCCGGGAAGATCGGTGAACTGGCCCACCCGGGCATGTGGTTCTACGACCCCGCGGCCAAGCGCCTGTACCTCTACAGCGAGGACGACCCCGGCCGGCACACGATCGAGGCGAAGTCGCGCACCCTTGCCTTCGACCTGACCGGCGCCAGTCACACCTCGGTCGTCGGGATCGGCCTGTTCGCCTCGACGATCACCACGGGCGAATCCAGCACGGGCATCACCCTGAACCGCATCACGGGGAAGTACCTGTCGCACTACACCGACATCACCCGGGGCGCGACGGACTGCGGCTCCACGGTGACCCGCGGCGTCGCCGACACCGGCATCGTCCTGAACGGCACCCACAACAGGATCGTCGGCAGCGACCTGTCGTTCAGCGCCGGGAACGGGATCGCCCTGCGCGGCCAGAACAACACCGCGACGGACAACATCATCCACGACGTGGACTACATGGGTACGTACGCGGCGGGCATCGCGGTCCAGGGCAACAGCCAGACCGTCATGAACAACACCATCTCCCGGGTCGGCCGCAGCGGCATCAACCTGCAGTGGAACACCGTCGACGGCCTCGCCCCGGGCCCGGACCGGATCGCGTACAACGACATCTCCGGGTACGCCCGGCTGAGCCTGGACGTCGCCGCGATCTACACCTGCTGCAGCGCCTGGATGATGGGCTCCTCCCTCGACCACAACGTGCTGCACGACCCCGCGCCGGCCACGACGCTCACCACGTTCGGGATCTCCGGCATCTACGCGGACAACGGCCAGAGCGACCTGGTCATCGCGAACAACGTGGGCTGGGGGAACCGCGAGGGCACGGTCATGCTCAACGGTCTGGGCACCGGCTCGCACGACAACGGCGTGTACAACAACACCGGCGGGATGACGTTGTTCTACGTCAAGGAACCGGGGCAGTCCACCGGGACGAAGATCTACAACAACGTCGGCCCCATCCGCGGCCTGAACGGTGCCACGGACGGCGGGCTGGTGCTGTCCGCCAACCTCCCGGCCGAGGTCGATCCGCTGTACGTCGACGCGGCGGGGCACGACTACCGCCTGTCGGAGGGTTCCCCCGCGCGCAACCGGGGAATCGCGCTGCCGGGCATCAACGACGGGTCGACGGACCCGGCCCCCAGCCTCGGCGCCTATCAGTACGGGGCGCCGAAGTGGACGGCGGGCGCCCGCCGTTAGACCGGGTACGACGAGGAGCCCGGGCCGGATCACCGGCTCGGGCTCCTGTCGTCGCGCCATCGCCCTGCGGGGAGCGCTGCGGCCCCCGTCGGGCGCGCCCTAACGCTTCTTGGCCGCGGTGGACCTGCGCGGCTTCTTCGCCGCCCGCGCGTCCGGCACCGGCCCGCGCCCCGCGGCGTGGTCGGCGAACGCGTCGGCCGCCTTGTCGGGGTCGCCGTCGCGCAGCAGGTTCACCAGGCGGCCGTGCTCGTCGGCCATCGCCTGCCGGTCCCCCTCGAAAAGGGGGTCGGAGATGGCGCGCAGGGCGCGCAGGCTCGGTTCGAGGACTTCCCACATCCGAGTCAGGAAGGGGTTGCCCGAGATCCGGCCGACCGTGGTGTGGAACTCTATGTCGGCGTCGCGGAAACTGCTGACGTCGTTGTCGGCCGCCGCGGTACGCATCCGTTCCACCAGGCCGTCGAGCTCGGCCAGGTGTTCCTCGGTGAGGTTCTCGGTGGCGAGCCGTGCGGCCAGCCGCTCCAGGGGTTCTCGTACCTGGCGGGCGTACTCCGCGTCCTTCGAGGAGATCTCGACGACGAAGTGGCCGCGGCGCGGGATGTGCATGAGCAGGCCCTCCCGGGCCAGCTGTTTCACCGCTTCCCGTACCGGGGCCTGACTCACCCCCAGACGTCTGGCGATCTCCGATTCGACCACGCGGTCGTTCGGTGCGAGGTCGCCCTCGACGACGGCTTGACGGAGCAGTTCGTAGACCTGGTCGGAGATCAAGGTTTTACGGAACCGGTCCTTGTTGGTGGCCAGCGTGGAGACGAACCCAGCCGACGCGTTCGATGCCATGAAATCCCAATCCTGCAATGTTGGGTAGCCGGTTGCGCCATGATACGCGGTCATCGTCTATCGATGGCCGGATCCCGCGAATCGGCTGCTTCGATGACGGGGCCGCTCACGTCGCGCACCCCGGAAGGCCGGTCCGGCCATGGGAGGGCGCCCCTCCGGTTCATTTGGAGGAGGCGGGCGGCAAGGAGCCGTCCCGGGTCTTCACGAGGCCCGGGACCGGACCGGTCGAGCGACAGCATTCATTCACCACCTATCGCCTATCGATCAATGATCGAAGCAGCGCGATCCGAGCACTGTCAACCGCGCAGCCCGTACACGCGCGCGGCCGTCGTGTGCAGCACCTCCCGCCGCCGCCCCTCGGACAGATGGGCGATGCCCCGCCGGACCGCCGCCAGGGAGTCGGCCCGGGAGCCGCGGGGCAGGCAGATCGGCCAGTCCGAGCCGACCAGGCAGCGGGCCGGTCCGAAGGCGTCGGTCACATGCCGGACCAGGCGGTCGACCCGGTCGGCCGGAACACCGTGCTGCTGGGTGAGCAGGCCGGAGATCTTCACCACCACGTTCGGCAGCGCCGCGGCGCGCTCGGCGTCCCGGTACCAGTCGCCGGGATCCCCCGTCCGGAGGTTCGGCGGGTTGCCGAGGTGGTCGACGACCACGGTCAGCCCGGGGTGTTCGGCGGCCACCTCGGCGGCCGTCCGCAAGGCACCGCCGCCGAGGTTCAGTTCGAGCGCCACACCCGCCCCGGCCAGCACCGGAACGAGCTCGCGGGCCGATTCCGGGGTCTGCTCCCAGGCCGGTCCGCTCAGCCGCATCCCGTTGGGCCGCGCGCCGTCCGACTCGTCCAGGAGGGCCCGCAGGCGGTGCGGCCCGGCCTCCCCGTGGACCTGCAGATTCGCCACGTACCCGGCGATCAGATCGGGGTGGCGCAGGCGCAGTTCGCGCAGCGCGAGCGTCTCCCCGGCATCGCCTCGGCCCGCCTCGACCAGGACGGTTCCGGCCGGTTCGCACCCGGCGCCTGACTCCGCCAGGTCGAGGGCCGAGAACGCCCGGTGGTGCGCCGAGCCCGGACGGATCCAGCCGAACCCCTCCCCCGGGTTCCACAGATGGGCATGGCAGTCGATCACGGACATCACCCTCCACGGGAGCGTCGCCGGCGTATTGACACGTCGGCCCCTGCCCGTGAGTCTAGCCATCGGTAATCGATGGGCGATTATGAAGGGCCGGGTGTTCTTGGTGCTCACGACCGTGCGAGGCGAAGGCAACTCCACGACGGGGGCGGGCCGGTGAGGGCCGGGGAAGCCGTGCGGATGCCGGAGCTGAGGGCGAACCGCCGGGTCACCGACGTGCCGCGGTGGGCCATGCTCGAACGGGAACTGTTCGCCGCCCAGGACAAGGCGTGGCGGACGTTCGCCGACCGTTACACCGAGCGGGACGGCCGACTGGTCTTCCGCGACTCGCTGGGGCACGGCCTGGACGGCCGGGACGGCGTGGACGACTTCTACGAACCGTTCTTCAACTGGCCGACGCTGTACCTGCTGGGCGGCAGCGCGGACCTGCTGACCGCGTCCCGGCGGCACTGGCGCGGGGTCACCGCCCAGCTCACGGAGATGGGCATGCTGGAGAGCGGCCTGGAGCGCGGCTACGACTGGTTCCACCAGGGCGAGGGCATGCTGCTGTTCTACGGGCTGTGCCTCGCCGATCCGAACGACGCCGAACTGCGGGAACTGGCCTGCAGGTTCGCCGACTTCTACCTGCCGGGCGGGCCCAACTACGACCCCGCGCACCGGGTGATCCGCGCGCCGCACAACGGCTCCGCGGGCCCCCGCCCGGGTTTCAGCGACCACGACACGTACTTCCCGTGGAGTGCCGCCCTCCGCCCCTACGGCCTGCCGCTCAGCTGGATCGACGCCGCCGCGCCCTTCGACGAGCTGGCCGCCTCCCCCGAGCGGGCCCGGGCCTACGGCCGGCAGATGTGGGACCGGATGGGGCGCGGGGACACGATCGTCAACCTCGCCGCGACCGGTCTCGCCGTCAACGCCCACCTGATCGGCGGCGAGCAGCGCTACGCGGACTGGGTCGCCGAGTACGTCGGCGCGTGGCACGAGCGGCTGGACGGCCGCGACGTCGTGCCCGACAACGCCGGTCTGAACGGTGCGGTGGGCGAGTACCTGGACGGGCGCTGGTACGGCGGGCACTACGGATGGACCTGGCCCCACGGGCTCTCCCCCGTGGGGTCGGCCACGATCATCGGGGCGTCCAACGCGACGCTGCTCACCGGCGACCGGGGTTTCCTGGACCTGGCCCGCAACCCGTTGGACGCGGTGCTGCGGCACGCCGAGCGGCGCGGCGTCGAGGGGATGGGCACCCTCGGCAGGCGCTGGCAGCCGCACCTGCGCGCGACCCCCGGCGGGCGCACCCTCATGGTGCCCCAGCGGTACGACGACTCCGGCTGGTTCGACTACACCATCATGCCGACCCAACTCCCCATGTCGCTCTGGCACTTCAGCCGGGAAGCGGTGGACCTGGAACGCATCGAGCAGCTCCGTTCCAGCTCGGAGTGGGACTGGACGACGGTGCACACGCAGCGCATCAAGGACGAGGCCGGTCACGAGGAGCCGTGGTACGAGTACCTGGCCGGCCGCAACCCGGACTTCCCCGAGCGGATGCTGCGCAGCGCCCTGGACGTCTGCGCCGAGCGGGTCGCCTCGATCGAGAACGACCCGGTGGACCCGGCCGTCGGCCCGGACGCCCTGGGGATCCATCACTGGCAGGACCGCAATCCGGTGCTCACCGAGGCGTTGTTGCAGTTGACCACCGGTTCCCCGCAGGTGCTCTACAACGGCGGTCTGGCGCAGCTGCACCTGCGCTACCACGACGCGGCCGGACGGCGGCCGGGGCTTCCCGAGGACGTCGCCGCGCTCGTGTCCGACGTGCGGCCCGACCACACCGTGGTGGAGCTGGTGAACCTCGGCGACGCCCCGCGTTCGGTGGTGGTGCAGGCAGGTTCGTTCGCCGAGCACCTCGTGCACACCGTCCGGCTCGACGACGGCCCCGCGCACGACGTCGAGGGGCACTGCTGCACCGTCGAACTGCCCGGCCGGACACGGGCCCGGCTCACCCTGACGATGACGCTGCGGGCGGGCCGGCCGAGCTACCGGTCCCCGTGGAAGGTGGCACGATGACCGGTTCACCGACGTCCGGGGCGCCGCTGCGGCTGCCCTTCGACCTGCCCCGGCTCGGGATCGGCACCGCCCCGCTGGGCGGGCTGTTCCAGGAGGTGACCGAGCGGGAGGCGGCAGCGACGCTGGAGGCGGCGGCCCGTGCGGGCATCCGGTACTTCGACACGGCGCCGCGCTACGGCCACGGCCAGGCCGAGGAGCGGCTGGGCCGGCTGCTCGCCCCGGCCGGGGTCACCGGGCCGGTGATCTCCACGAAGACCGGGTGGCTGCTGCGGCCCGGGGCGGACGGGGCGCCGGGAGAGGTGGTGACCGACTGGACGGAGGCCGGGATCCGGGCGTCGCTGGAGTCGAGCCTGGAGCGGCTGGGGCGCTCGTCGGTCGACATCCTGTACCTGCACGACCCGGACGACTATCCGGAGGAGGTCCGGCGCACCGCGTATCCGGCGGTGCGCCGGCTCCGGGAGGAGGGGCTGGTCCGGGCGATCGGTTTCGGCATGAACCACAGCGGTCCGCTCGCCGCGTACGTCGCGGAGTTCGACGTGGACGTCGTGCTCGTGGCGGGCCGGTTCTCCCTGCTCGACCACGACGCGCTGGAGACCCTGCTGCCGCTGTGCGCGAGGACCGGCACGGCCGTGGTCGTGGGCGGGGTCTTCAACACCGGGCTGCTCGCCGCCCCCTCCCCCGACGCCATGTTCAACTACCGTCCGGTACCCGCCCGGGAGCTGGCCCGTGCGCGGCGGTGCGGTGAGATCTGCGCCGGGTTCGGGGTGCCGCTCTCCGCGGCCGCGATCCAGTTCCCGTTCCTGCATCCGGCGGTCACCTCGGTGGTCGTCGGCTGCCGGTCCGCGGCCGAGGTGGAGGCGAACGCCGCCGCGTACCGTTTCCCGGTCCCGGAGCAACTGTGGGTCCGGCTCGCTGAGGAGGGTTTCGTGCCCGAGCGGCTGGTGGCGGGGTGACCCGGGCGGCGCACCGGGTCCGGGCCGGGCACCGGTGCGCCGCCTCGCGGGGGTTCAGCCGGTGGTCGTCCACGCGTCGCCGGTCCCGATCCTCGCGGTCCGGCCGACCCACTGGGCCAGGGTGAGCTGCCTGGTGCCGGACGGGCGCGGGGCCGTGCGTCCGGGGTTCGGCGTCGCGGCCCGGTTCCGGCCGCCGGCGTTCCGGGTCAGGGCGTCATGGAGGAGGGACAGGTGGGCGGGCAGGGCGGTACGGCGGTCGTTCCCGGGGCGGTGG
>NZ_RDBO01000031.1 GCF_008120935.1 Streptomyces sp. sk2.1 | reverse complement strand
GGGCCTGTGGGACACCCTCGACCGCGGCGCGGGACGCACCGCGCTCTGGTCCGACCTCGCGCCGCTCACCGCCCCGGGCAACTTCGGCCAGAGCTACACCCGGCTGCGCACCCTCGCGACCGCCTGGGCCACCGAGGGCACCTCCCTCGCGGGCAGCGCCGAGGTGGCGGTGGTGGCGCCGCCCGCCATCAGGAGGGTTCTTCTGCCGATGTCCACGGTGGACTCCTTGTCGAGGCGGTCAGTCGGCCAGGGCGGACGGGTCGACGGGGGGCTTCGGGAGGTTCAGCGCGGCCAGCTCGGCCCGGCCGACGGCGTCGATCGGGAACGCCCAGGTGTTCACGAAGAAGTCCGTCAGGTCATGGCCGGCGACCCGGCTGGAGTACGTGGCCAGGGCCCGGTAGCGCTTCTCGTTCTCCGTGTAGTGGGACTGCGGGTTCTCCTCGCGGACCAGCCGGTGCATCCGGGGCCAGAAGTCCTCGCCGAAGGCCAGCTCCAGCTGGCGCAGCGGGACGAGCTTCTCGTACGCGCCGAAGGACTTCTCGTACGTCAGCCCCGGTGTGCCGAACTTCTGCCGGGCGGACCGGAAGGGGTCGAGGCCCGTCTTCGGGTCGACGGTGAGGAGATTGGACGGCTGCCCGAGGGTGCGCTGCGCGGCCAGCGAGTAGATGTTGACCGTGACCTCGGTCAGGCCGCCGGGCTTGTAGGCGAACTGCTGATGCAGGTGGCCGAGTTCGTGGTACAGGCCCCAGCCGCGGGTCCGCAGCCCCTCCACGGTCGTGGCCCGGTCCAGATAGGCCCGCGGGAAGCCGTTGTAGCCGTGCGTGGCATAGGCGCCGACACCGCTGGGCACCTTGCTGACCTCCGTGAAGTGGTACGGGCCCGCCTTGCGCCGGTGCACCGGCTTCGAACCGTCCAGGCCGCTGATCCGGGCGTGCGACTCGATGATCGTCTCGACCAGTTCGAGCAGCGCCGCGTGGTCCTCGTCCCGGTACAGCAGCGCGCCCTCGCGGGTGAGCGTCATGATCGTGCGCGGCGCGTGGAGCTCCACGTACGGCGACGCGGTGAACGTGTCCAACTGCCGCTGGTAGTCCGCCTCCGAGGTGCGGCCCAGGGCGAAGACCGGCATGGGCGTGGCACCCGAGCGGAACAGTACGCCCGCCTTCTCGCCGTTCCCGGTCAGGGTGAGGTGGACCGGCCCGCCGTGCGGGTCCGTCACCGTGTTCGCGCCCTCGGTGAGCGGATGGGCGCGGGGCTCGGTGATCTCGCCGTAGTAGTCCCAGGCGCCGATCCAGAGGGTGGGCAGCAGACCGTCGTGCGCCTGGACCGTGAGGGAGAGGGGCGCGCCGCCCGGGACGTACAGGCCGGTGGGCTGGAACTCCGAGCCGCGCAGGGCCTGTCCGAGCCGCAGCCGCTCGGCCTCGGCGGCGGGCCGGGCGGTCAGGGTCAGCCGGAGCGGGCGCGAACCCGGGTGCCCGGCGGCGGTGCCGGCCGCGGCTGCCCGGGCCGTCCCGGCGCCGAGCGCGATCGCCGTGCCCGCTCCGGCCACCGCGGCGAGAACGGAACGGCGGCCGACGGGGGAGGAGGCGGCGGAAGGTGTGGCGGAGGGCGCCACGGAAGACGCGGCGGGAGGCGTGGTGGAGGAGCCGGCGGATTCGGCGGACATGCGCATGCGGAACTCTCCCTGCGAACGAGTGAGGGGCAGAAGGCGTGCGGAACGAGTGCTGCTCGGCGCCAGCATGTAAGCGGTTGCTATGGAGAGGCAAGAGGAGGTGGGGAGTTACTGTTATTTTCTATGGCTGACTGCGGACAGGCAGGAAGTAACCGGTCACATGCCGGTGGGCCGGGCGGACCGCGGCGCGACGGAATCGCGTACCACGATGTGGGTGCCGAGCCGCAGCGCGCCCGTGGTGGGCTCGCGCCAGTCGTCCTCGTCCCCGCCGGTCACGGCGAGCCGTACCGCCTGGCGGCCCATCTCCTCCAGCGGCACATGGACGGTGGTGAGGCGCGGCCGCAGCTCCTGGGCCACCGGGATGTCGTCGTACCCCACCAGGGACACGTCCTTCGGGATCCGCAGCCCGGCCTCCTCCAGCGCCTGCGCCGCGCCCGCCGCCACCATGTCGTTGGCGGCGAACACCGCGGTGAAGTCCGGTCCGCCCCGCAGCAGTTCGGCCATCCGCCGGTGGCCGAAGCCGCGGCTGAAGGCGCCGGGGTGGACCAGGTCCGGATCCGGCGCGATCCCGCGCAGCTCCAGGGCCCGCCGGTGGCCGGCCAGCCGGTCGCGGGTGGTGGAGAGCTTCGGCGGACCGCCGAGGTAGAGGATCCGCTCGTGCCCCTGCATCAGCAGGTGGTCGGTGATGGCGAAGGCGCCGCCCTCGTTGTCGTACTCGACCGCGACGGTCGGGGCCTGCTCGCCCAGCGGCGGCCTGCCGCACAGGACCAGTTTCGATCCGCCCGCGTCCAGTTCGCGGGCCCGGCGGGCCAGTTCGGTGGTGTAGCCGCGATCCGCGATGGAACCGCCGACCACGACCACCGCGTCCGCCCTGCGCTCGTGCATCAGGTCGATGAAGGCCAGTTCGCGCTGCGGATCGCCCTGGGTGCAGCAGACCAGGCAGAGCCGTCCGCCCAGCGCCGCCTCCCGCTCCACCCCGCGCGCGATGTACGCGTAGAACGGGTCGACGACCTCGTTGACGATGATGCCGACGGTGCGGTTGGAGACCCCGGCCAGTGCGCGGGCGTGGGCGTTGACGACGTAGCCGAGCTCGCGCATCGCGGCCTCGACCCGCTCCCGGGTCGCCTCCGCGACCGGGTAGTTGCGGTTCAGCACACGGGAGACCGTGGCCGTCGATACGCCCGCGCGCCGCGCGACGTCGGTGACCGTCGCGCGCCGTTGTCCGTCCGCGGCTGTGCTCTGCCGGCGCATCCGGCTCACCCCCTGGAGGCTGTTGTGTGACGCCGAGCCTAGAGCCTGCGGGGGGACGTGACTCATGCGATCCTCCCCAGGTCCGCCCGGTGCACCGGGTGTTCCAGCGCGGCGCCCCGCGCGTACCGGGCCAGCTCCTCGACGGCCAGCGCCCCGAGCCGCCCCACCTCGTTGCCCTGGGCGCCCGCCAGGTGCGGGGTGAGGAAGACGTTGGGCAGGTCCCACAGCGGGTGGCCGTCGGGCAACGGCTCGGGGTGCGTCACGTCCAGGACCGCGTCCAGCCGCCCGCTGACCAGGTGCCCGGTCAGTGCCTCGGTGTCCACCAGCGGCCCGCGCGCGGTGTTGACGAGCAGGGTGCCCGGGCGCATCAGGGCGATCCGGCGGGCGTCGATGATCCCGCGCGTCTCGGGGGTGTCGGGGGCGTGGACGGTCACCACGTCGCTGGTCGCGACCAGGGTGTCCAGATCGGTCGGGGTGACGCCGAGCGACCGCGCCTCGACCGCGTCGACATAGGGGTCGTGGAGCAGCACCTCCGCGTCCAGCACCCGCAGCAGCTCGATGACCCGGCGGCCGATCCGGGACGCCCCGACGACGCCGACGGTCAGCCCGTGCGTGCCGAGCCAGTGCTGGCGGTCCAGGTCGGCGTGGGTGCGGTGGGTGCGCCGGGTGCGGAAGAGGCCGGCCAGTGGGAACACCCGCTTGGCGCCCATGATGATCGCCGCCAGGGTGAACTCGGCGACCGGCACGGCGTTGGCGGCTGCGGCCGAGGAGACGACCAGCCCGCGGTCGAACGCGACCGGGGACAGGAAGGTCTTCACCGTGCCGGCCGCGTGGATCACGGCCCGCAGCGCGGGTGCCCGGTCCAGCAGTCCGGCGTCGACCGGCGGGCAGCCCCAGCCGGTGAGCAGGACCTCGGCGCGGCCCAGCGCCGCCGCGGCCTCGGGGGAGTCGAACTCGCTGATCGCGGACGGGGTGAGAAGGTCGGCGGTTTCCTCGAGGCGGGCCCGTACGGGTGGCGGAAAGACGTCGTCGAGCAGACCGGGGTTCATGACCAGGACCGTGCGCGGTCGTCGCGGGGACGCTGCCGCAGCATCGCTACCGGAATGAGCCGGTGCCTCTTCGGTGGTTCGCACCCTGCCTCCGGATAGTAATCGCGTTCTATGGAATGACCGGCACGCTAAGGAGCGTGATGGTCGACCGTCAAGCTCCCGCACGCCTCAACTGTCCGTTTCGCTCGCATATTTGTGGACTGTTGACGTCGGATTCGGTCATCAAAAGGGATGCGGTTCGATGGTGTTCGCTTCAATCCCTTGACGCTTGGGTTAACCGCTTACTAACTTGCGGCCCCAGAAGGCCCACCACGCGCCACCCAGCCGAACAGGACGCACCAATGGCTGAAACAGCACCCCCGTTGCCGCGGGAGAAACGGCGACCGAAGGCCGAGACACCCGCCCCGCCCACCACCGGGGCCGCCGTCGCACAGCACCGGCTCACGCTCCGCCAGCGGCTCAAGCGGGACCGGGTGATGCTGCTGCTCACCCTGCCCGGTCTGCTGTACTTCGTCGTCTTCCACTACGTCCCGCTGCTCGGGTACGTCGTGGCGTTCCAGGACTACCAGCCGTACCTCGGCTACATGCACAGCGTCTGGGTGGGGTTCGCCAACTTCTCCGCCGCGTTCGGCGAACCGGCCTTCTGGTCCGCGACGTTCAACACCCTGGAGATCGCCCTCGTCCAGCTGGTGTTCTTCTTCCCGATCCCGATCGCGCTGGCCCTGCTGCTCAACAGCATCGCCAGCGACCGCGTCAGGCGCTTCGTGCAGAGCGTCGTCTACCTGCCGCACTTCATCGGCTGGGTCATCATCGTCTCGATCTTCCAGCAGATCCTGGGCGGCGCCGGACTCCTGCCCGACGTCCTCGGCGGCATGGGGCTGCCGCGCTACGACATGATGAGCGACCCCGACGCCTTCCCCTGGCTGCTGACGCTCCAGGTGGCCTGGAAGGACGCCGGCTGGGGCACGATCATCATCCTCGCCGCGCTGCTCAACATCGACAAACAGCAGTACGAGGCCGCCGCGATCGACGGCGCCGGACCGCGACGACGGCTGTGGCACGTGACGCTGCCGGGCATCGCCCCCGTCCTCATCCTGCTGCTGATCCTCAACCTCGGGCAGATCCTCTCCGTCGGCTTCGAGCAGATCCTGCTCCAGCGCGACGCGGTCGGCCCGGACGCCGGTGAGGTCCTCGACACCTACGTCTACTACCACGGCATCAAGGACAACGACTGGGGCGCCGCCGCCGCCGTCGGCCTCGTCAAGGCGGTCATCGGCACCGCACTCGTCCTGGGCGCGAACAAGTTCGCCCACCGACTCGGCCACGAAGGGGTGTACCGCGGTGCTGACCGCTGAGAAGACGCGCGCCACGACAAGTTCCACCGCACCGGCGCCCCGCCCCGCCCCCGCCCGGAAGTCCGACGGACGGCCCCCGTGGATGGAACGGCCGACCCGCCTCGGACAGACCGCCAAGGCGGTCGCCATCGTCGTGGTCGTCCTCGCCGTCGCCTACCCGCTGGTCGGCGTGATCGGCACGAGCTTCGCCTCGCAGACCGACATCATCAAGAGCTCCGGCCTCGTCCTGTGGCCGGACCACCCCACCCTGGACGCCTACCGCACCATCTTCACCGGCGGGGTCGTCACCCGGGCGCTGATCGTCTCCATCGGCATCACCGTCCTCGGCACCCTCGCCAGCCTCCTCGTCACCGTCGGCATGGCCTACGGCCTCTCCCGCCGCGACGTCACCGGCTCCCGCTTCATCCTGATGACCGCCCTGTTCACGATGCTCTTCAACGCGGGCATCATCCCGAACTTCCTGCTGGTCAAGGGACTCGGCCTGTACGACACCTACGCGGCGCTCGTCATGCCCACCCTGGTCAGCGCCTTCAACCTGGTCGTCCTACGGTCCTTCTTCATGAACCTGCCGGACGAGCTGTACGACGCCGCGAAGGTCGACGGAGCGGGCGACTTCCGCATCCTGGTCCGGATCGTCCTGCCGCTGTCCAAGGCCGTCCTCGCCGTGATCAGCCTCTTCTACGCGGTGACGTACTGGAACGCCTTCTTCAACGCGCTCCTGTACCTCAACGACTCCGACAAGTGGCCGCTGCCGATGGTGCTGCGCACCTACGTCCTCCAGGGCCAGAGCCTGAACGCCGCCTCGGCGGGCGAGGCGCTCGCCCCGCAGCAGGCCGTGCAGATGGCCGTCCTGGTGATCGCCGTCGTACCGATCCTCTGCGTCTACCCGTTCCTCCAGCGCTACTTCACCAAGGGCGTGCTCACCGGCGCCATCAAGGGCTGAGAAACCGCCCGACAGCCTTTCGAGCGCAACCGCCGCCCCCCACTCCTTCCCTTCCCCTCTCCCAAGGAGATCCAGGTGTCGAGCTCCACCCCCATCAATCGCAGAGCACTCTTCCGCATGGGCGCGGGCATCGGTCTGGGACTGGCCGCCGCCCCGCTGCTCGCCGCCTGCGGCGACGGCGGCGCGACCGCGAAGGCGGAGGCCAAGAGCGCCTCGCTGCTGCCCGACACCGCGGTCCGCAACATCGGCCTCGAACCCGATCTGGCGGGCACCGCCGCCGGCGTCCCGCAGGGCTTCTTCAAGTACCCGGCCCAGCCGCTGCGCGCCACCGAGGGCACCCCGCTCAAGGGCGCGAAGCCGATCAGCGCGACGATGGAGACCTTCTCCCCGCCGCCGCCCGCCCGCGGCTCCAACGCGGCCTGGCAGGAGATCGAGAAGCTCCTCGGCGGCCGGGTGGACATCACCGCCGTCCCCGCCGACGACTACGGCACCAAGTTCTCCACCATGGTCGCCAGCGACAGCCTGCCCGACCTGTTCATGTACCCGGAGAGCGGCGGCGTCGACAACAAGGCCGCCTTCCTCCGGGCCAAGTGCGCCGACCTGACCCCGCACCTCGCGGGGGACGCGATCAAGGACTACCCGAACCTCGCCGCGATCCCGAAGGGCGCGTGGCAGGGCGCCATCTTCGGCGGCAAGCTCTACGGCATCCCGATCGCCCGCACCGGCACCGGCGGCGCCGGCGTCTACCGCCACGACCTGTTCGAGGAGGTCGGCGTCACGAGCCTCGACCAGATCACCGACCTCGACCGGTTCGTCGAGCTCTGCAAGGAACTGACCCGGCCCAAGAAGGACCAGTACGCCATCATCGCGGGCGCCACGACCATGCTCGCCATGTCCGCGGGCGCGCCCAGCTTCTGGCGGCTGGACGAGAAGACCGGGAAGTTCACCTGCGACCTGGAGACCCCGGAGTACCGCAAGGCCGTCGAGACGGCGCGGCTGCTGTACGAGGCCGGCTGCTACTACCCGGGCACCCTCCAGATGTCCGGGGCGCAGAAGGCCCAGTACACGGACATGTTCAAGAACGGCAAGGGCGCCTACGTCTACGACGGCATGCCCACCTACCTGGCGCCCGGCGTCGGCTACATCGCCTCGATGAAGGCGATCGACAAGAAGTACGACCCGCGCCCGTTCGTGCCGGTCGGCAAGGACGCCGTCGCCTGGATGGACAACGTCGCCCTCCAGAACACCCACATCAAGAAGGCGTCGGAGGACCGCGTCAAGGAGATCCTGGCCCTCGCCGACTTCGCCGCGTCCCCGTTCGGCAGCCAGGAGTACACGCTCATCAACTACGGAGTCGAGGGCACGGACTTCACCCGCGACGCCCAGGGCAACCCGGCCCTCACCAAGAAGGGCACCCAGGACGTCACCGTGCCCTGGAAGTTCATGGCCTCCGCCGTCCCCGCGATCTTCAGCGCCGACTCGGAGCAGGGCGTCCGCCATGTCCACGACGCGTTCACGAAGATGATCCCGATGATGGTGCCCGACCCGGTGCTCCAGTACTCGTCCCCCACCTGGGACTCGAAGGGCTCCGGCAGCCTCGGCACGCTGAAGGCGGACGGGCTCAAGGACATCATCGCGGGCCGCAAGCCCATGTCCGCCTACGACCAGCTCGTCAAGGACTACCTGGCCAAGGGCGGCGAGCAGGCCCGCGGCGAATTCGAGGAAGCCTTCCAGAAGGGGAAGAAGTGACCACGACACGACGCACGGCCCTCCGGCTCGGCGGTGCGGCGGTGGCGGCCGCCGTCGCCGTGCCCGCCCTCGGCTCGCCCGCCGCCGCCCGGTCGCACGGCTTCGACCCGCAGCCCGGCTCGGACGGCGTCGGCGACCCGCTCTTCCCGACCCTCGGCAACGGCGGCTACCAGGTCGTCCACTACGACCTGACCTTCGACTTCACCCCGGTCACCTACGACTTCACCGCCACCGTGCGGATCGACGCCAGGGCCACCCAGGACCTCTCCTCGTTCAACCTGGACACCGACGGCCACACCATCGACTCCATCACCGTCGCCGGCCGCCCCGCCCGCTGGGAGATCTCGCCCGGAAAGAGCGGCCAGGAACTCACCGTCACCCCGGCCCGCCCGCTGCACGACGGCCGGGCGTTCACCGCCGAGGTGCGCTACCGGGGCAACGGAAAGGCGCCCCGACTCGGCCTGACCGGCTGGAAGTTCGGCACCGACGGCGGCTTCGCCTCCGCCGCCCAGTCCTCCCGCGCCGACACCTTCCTGCCCTGCAACGACACCCCCTCCGACAAGGCGACCTGGACCTTCCACATCAGCGCGCCCGAGGGCTACGTCGCCGCCGCCAACGGCGAACTGCTCCACAAGTCCCCGCGCGCCGACGGCTCCACCGTCTGGCACTTCGCCCTGCGCGAGCGCATGGCGACCGAACTCATCGGCATCGCCGTGGTCAAGGGCACCTACCTGTACGGCACCAGCCACCGCGGACTGCCGCTGCGGCACATCGTCCCGCAGGGCCAGGAGGACAAGTACGGGCCGATCGTCGCCCGCACCGCGGATCATCTCGCCTGGCTGGAGGCGAAGTTCGGCCGCTACCCGTTCTCCGTCTACGGCGTCCACATCTACGACGGCTACACCGACGCCCTGGAGAACCAGACCCTCTCGCTGTTCTCCACCAACTGGTTCAAGCCCAACGCCAACGGTCAGCCCGGCTACGAGACCACCATGGTCCACGAGCTGGTCCACCAGTGGTTCGGCGACTCCGTCACCCCGAACGACTGGCAGCAGGCCTGGCTCAACGAGGGCCCCGCCGTGTACTACGCCGGGGTGTACGGCGAGGAGCGCGGCTGGTCGGTCCTCGAGGACAAGATGAAGGCGACGTACGAGAAGCTCGACGCGGTCCGCGCCGCCGACGGCCCGCCCGGACTGCCCCGGGCGCTCGGCGGCACCAACATCTACGACGGTGGCGCACTCGTCCTGTACGCCCTCGACAAGCAGGTCGGACAACGGAAGTTCGACCGGATCATGCGCGAATGGGTGCGGCGCTTCAAGGACTCCACGTACACCAGCGAGGACTTCATCCGGCACGCCGTCGACGTCACCGGCGACAGGTCCCTCGACCCGTTCCTGCGCGACTGGCTCTTCGGGGCCGTGAACCCGCCCATGCCCGGCCACCCCGACTGGAGGGCCACCGCGTGAACCGACCGGTGAACGTCGTACGAGGAACCGTCGCCGCCGCCTTCGCCGCCCTGCTGACCGGACTCCTCACCGCCCCGCCCGCCCAGGCCGCACCAGGCCCCCGCACCCTGTACGCGGCCCCCGACGGCCGGGGCTCCACCTGCACATGAACTTCCAGGGCACGGTGACGTCCTGGGTGCCCTTCTTGGTGAGGGCCGGGTTGCCCTGGGCGTCGCGGGTGAAGTCCGTGCCCTCGACTCCGTAGTTGATGAGCGCGTACTCCTGAGGAACGGCACGTACGAGCTCGACGAACCCCTCGTCCTCGGCGCCGCCGACTCCGGGGGGAACGGCCGCACGGTCACCTGGACCGCCGCCCCCGGCGCCCGCCCCGTCCTCTCCGGCGGGCGGGACATCACCGGCTGGCGGCAGAACACCGACGGCACCTGGACCGCCGACGCCCCCGCCGGTGTCACACCCCGCCAGCTCTTCGTCGACGGCCGGCGCGCCACCCGCGCCCGGGGCGGGGCCTGCGCGGCGAGCACCTGCGACGCCACGAGGACCGGCATGACCGGCGCGACCGCCACCGGCATCGCCACCTGGCAGCGCCCCACCGACGCCGAGGCCGTCATCCGGATCCGCTGGCGCAACTACCACTGCCGGATCACGGGCGTGGACGGCGACGCCATGACCTTCGCCCGGCCCTGCTGGACCAACTCGGCGAGCGGCACCGACCGCACCGGCCCCTCCTGGGACTCCACCACGGTCGACTCCGCCCGCTACAGCGGCGTCGCCTTCTTCGAGAACGCCCCCGAACTCCTCGACGAACCCGGCGAGTTCGTCTGGAACTCCGAGGCCCGCACCGTCACCTACCTGCCGCGCCCGGGCGAGAACATGCGCCGCGCGCGGGCCGTCACCCCGCACACCGAACAACTGCTCCTCGTCGACGGCGCCCACGACATCACCGTCAGCGGGATCGGCTTCGCGTACGCGGCGTACCGCCAACCCGGCACCGACGAGGGCTACGCGGGCACGCAGGCCGGTCTCACCCTGACCGGAGCCACCGGCCCCGTCGACCACGCGGGCCGCTTCTACACCAAGCCGGCCGCCGCGGTGACCGTTCGCGGCGGCCGGAACATCGACATCGACAACGCCCGGTTCGACCGGCTCGGCGGGGCGGGAGCGATCCTCGAAGCCGGCACCAGGGACAGCTCCCTGACCCGCTCGTCCTTCACCGACCTGTCCTCGGGCGCCGTGTACGTGGGCGACACCGAGCCGATGCCCGGGCCGGAACTCGCGGGGGAGCGGAACACGGTCGCGTACAACACCATCTCCCGCACCGGCGTCGAGTACACCGACTCGGTGGGCATCTGGGCCGGTTACGAGGCGGAACTGACCATCGACCACAACAGCCTGGACCGACTGCCCTACTCCGGCATCTCGGTCGGCTGGGGCTGGAACCAGCCCGAGGCCCAGAAGTCCGTCCTGCGCGACAACGAGGTGACGAACAACCGGATCACCGACGTCATGCAAGTCGCCCAGGAGCAGCACGACGGCGGCGCGATCTACACCCAGGGCGCGCAGCCGGGCACGGTGATCTCCGGCAACTACGTCAACCGCTCCGCCTTCGGCAACACCGAGCGCGACGGCAACGGCATCTACCTGGACGAACAGTCCTCGCACATCCTCGTCGAGAAGAACGTCGTCACCCGCGTCGGCTACAAGTGGATCTCGAACTGGGCGGACTACGGCATCCGGAACACCGCCCGGGGCAACTGGACCGACACCGCGGCACCCGCGCTCGGCGGCACGGGCTCGGTCATGACGGACAACCGCACCGGCCTGGACCGGCTGCCCGCCGAGGCCCTCGCCGTCGCGGGACGGGCGGGTGCCCGCGGCGGCCCGGTCGAGCAGCTGCGCACCGATCTGGCCCGCACCGGCACCGCCACCCAGTCCTCCACCGAGGGCGCGGCGGGCCCGGCACTCGCCCTGGACGCCGACACCACCACCGACACCCGCACCCGGTCCGAGACGGGCGCCCGGTGGCAGGTCGACCTGGGCGACGAGCGGCGCGTCCGCCGGATCGAGATCTGGAACGACGCCTCCGCCACGACCGCCGACTTCGACGTGGTCACGGACGACGGAACGATCCACGTCAGCGGCAAGGCGCTGCGCCCGACGGTCCTGGACCTGGACAGCCGCACCCGCACGGTGAAGATCGTGACGTCCGGCACCGGACGCGTGGCCCTCTCCCAGGTGTTCGTCCACCCGTAGCGCCCGCGGTCCCCGTCCGTCCGGCGCCACCGGTCACCCCACCGGCGGCGTCGGACGGCCGTCGTGCCCCGGTCAGCGGCGCAGGAACGCGCCGATCCGCTCCCGCAGCCCCCGGGGGTCCAGCCCGTGGGCGGCCAGGTGCTCGTCCATCTGCCCGTACCTGCGCAGCTCGGCCCGCCCCACGCCGAGCCCCAGCACCCGGTGCGGCAGCTCGGCGAGGGCGTCGTTCGCCGCGGCCGTGGACGTGCCCGCCAGATAGGGCTCCACGACCACCACGTCGGCGGCGTCCTGCCCGTCGACCGCCCCGCGCAGCCCGGCCCCGTCGAACGGGCGCACCGTGGCCGCGTACAGCACGGTCACGTCCAGTCCCTCGCCTCCGCCACGACCGCCGACTTCGACGTGGTGGTCGTGGAGCCCTATCTGGCGGGCACGTCCACGGCCGCGGCGAACGACGCCCTCGCCGAGCTGCCGCACCGGGTGCTGGGGC
>NZ_RDBO01000308.1 GCF_008120935.1 Streptomyces sp. sk2.1 | reverse complement strand
GGGGTGTGGTCCGGGGTGTGGTCGCTTCTGTGGAGGGGGTCGGGGGTGTCGCTGCCCAGGCGGGTCGTGTCGTCGCCGTTGCGGCCGCCGACGCCCGCCAGTTCGCGTTCCGGGATCTCGGCCGTGGCCGGGGAGTCCGTCTTCGGGGCGTCGGTGTGCGGGGTGTCCGCGCTCGCGGCCGGGTTGCCTGTCGGGGCGTCCTTGGCGTGCTGGACGATGTCGCCCGCAGCGTTGTAGATGGTGCCGTCGGGGTCCAGGAACTGTGACGGGCCGTTTCCGGGGAGTTTCACCGTGCCCGGTGGGAAGGTGGTGGTGCCCTCGGGGAGCTTGATGCTGCCGTCGGGGAGTTTGGTCGCCCCGTCGGGGACCGTCGTGCCCGGCGGGAGGTGGATCGTCCCGTCGGGGAGGTGCGCGGCGCCTTCGGGCAGGGCGATCGCGCCGTCCAGGTCGATGGTCGGGACCTCGAACCTGCCCAGGCCCTTCAGACCGGCCATCACGTCGCTGATCCGGGTCAGGCCCGCGCCCGCGCCCTTGAAGAGGTAGGTCATGGGGTCGACGGCGCGGGCGGTTTTACTGGTGAGGGAGAGGGCCTTGGCGGCCAGGCCGGCCTTTCCGGCGCCCGAGGCCGCGCCGCCGGTGCCGCCGGTGAAGGCGGTGGTCAGGACGTTGAAGGTGACCGCTCCGGCCGCGCGGGAGGGGTTGGAGCCCCACTGGTCCCAGGCGATGAGGGCCTTGCCGGTCTCCTTCACCGCGGTACCGGAGTCACGCAGCCACGCGGAATGGTCGCCGGGCAGCGCGCGCAGGGCGAGCTGGGCGGCGGGGGAGAGACCGGTGGCGAGTTTCGCCAGCCCGGTCCAGGCCTCCTTCGCCGCATCCCCGCCGTCGAAGCCGGCCAGGGTGCCCAGACCCTTCAAGGTGCCCCAGACACCGTCGACGAGGAAGCCCTTGCCGAAGTCGTAGGCGTGCTCCCACACCTGCCACCATGGCGTCGACTCCTCAACCGCCTCACCCCACGGCAGGGACTCCGCCTGCTTGAGGGCCTCGGCGTCGTAGCCGTAGGTGCCGGGTTTGCCCGAGCCGTCACCGGTCTTCAGCGGAGTGCCGCCGACCAGGGCGACGATCTTGGCGTGGCAGGCCCGCTCCACCTCCTGGAACGCCGCCCACACCTCCGCGATCTCGCCCCGGCGCCGGTTGTTCTCCTCGACCAGGTCCCCGTCCTCGGACCACTCGTCGTCGCCGTCGACCTTCACCCGGAAGGCCACCGCGTCCCGCTTCAGCTCCTTCAGCTTCTCCACCAGCGGAAACGCATCGTCCGAGTACGTGCCCAGCGCCCCGGCGATCACGCACAGGTCCGAACTGAGCGACTGGCCCTTCGCCGCGACCGGACCCGTCGTCGCGAACAGCTGCTCCGCCTCCGGAGCCCTGTAGAAGGCACGCAGCCCGCCGAAACTGCGGTGCACGTCCCCCGCCGCCCCCGCGATCTTCGCCCCATGCCCCGACAGGGCCGTCACCTTGGTGTCCAGCAACGCCAGATCACCCGTGAAGACGGGTATGCCGACCGGATCGACCGGCCCCGCCCCGCTCACCGGTGCTCTCCGCGCCTGAGAAGGTCCAGCCGCACCGCCCTCGCCGCCCGCTGCGCGTGCTCGGCGGCCTCCAGATCGCCCCGGCAGTACGCCCCCGTCGCCTCCACCGCACCCAGAACCGACGCCTCCGTGCGCTCGGCCATCGACCGGAAGTCCCGGTCACGCTCCCGCAGGTACTCGCCCAGCGCCGCGGCCACCGGACCCATCGCCGCACGCGACAACGGCGCCTGCCCCGCAACCACCGGACCCTGCACAGGAGTTGACGCCTGCACACCCGGCACCGCCGTCCCCGCCGCCTGCGCCGCCTCCGACACCGTCTCCAGCATCGCCGTCAGGGCCTTCTGCAGATCACCGGCATGACCGCCGACCACCCTCAACTGGCCCTGAACCCCCTGCGGCCTGATGTCCCACCCCACCACGWCATAAGCAAGCCAACGTTGACCGATTGACGGTTTGCTGATTGC
>NZ_RDBO01000307.1 GCF_008120935.1 Streptomyces sp. sk2.1 | reverse complement strand
CGCCAACGCCGAGACCGAGCGGGCCAGCGCGCTCGAAGGCCGCCGCAGGCTCGCCATCGAGGCCGCGTCCGCGCCCCGGGAGCTCCCGGCCGCGCGCAGCACGCCGACGCCGGGCGCCTATCTGCGGGCCGCCCAGGCGCTGGAGGACCTCTCGCGCAACCGGGCGCTCCAGGAGGCGCGCCGCTCCTCGGTGTCCCGGGCGCGCTCGGCGAGATCGCGCTTCCTGG
The DNA here is from genome assembly GCF_008120935.1 of Streptomyces sp. sk2.1. Lineage (GTDB taxonomy): Bacteria > Actinomycetota > Actinomycetes > Streptomycetales > Streptomycetaceae > Streptomyces. The sequence goes on along the minus strand of NZ_RDBO01000307.1, from coordinate 1,800 downwards.
CCTGCTCGGCGGTGCGGCGCGCCTCCTGGAGCGCCCGGTTGCGCGAGAGGTCCTCCAGCGCCTGGGCGGCCCGCAGATAGGCGCCCGGCGTCGGCGTGCTGCGCGCGGCCGGGAGCTCCCGGGGCGCGGACGCGGCCTCGATGGCGAGCCTGCGGCGGCCTTCGAGCGCGCTGGCCCGCTCGGTCTCGGCGTTGGCGTACCGGCGCAGCAGCGCGGCATGCTCCCCGCGCAGGTTGGCGAGCTCCACGCGCTTGCGGCGCAGCTTCGTCTCCAGCCGGGCGCGCAGTTCCCGCGACTCCTCCAGGTCGGACTCCAGCTCGGCCAGCCGCTCCTCGGCCCGCCACTCGTCACCGGCACGGGCCCGGGTCAGCTCCGCGACCTGACGCCCCGCCTCCCGGTCCCAGCTGCGCATCAGATACGCGCCGGTCACGGCGGAAGCCGCCGCGACGCCCACCAGAGCGCGCAGGACCAGGGGCTCGGCGAAAAACCAGGCGCCCCCGGCGCTCAGAACAGAGACCCCGACGACCACCGAAGGCGGAAGGATTCTGTGCAGAGGTGGCGAATGACGATGACGTCCACGTGGCATGGCCTGAAATTTACCGTGTGTACGGGGCACTTGGGGGGCTGCCCGGCAATCTGTTCTTGGTTGGTTACCTGACGGCCCCGGTCCTCTTGCCCGACGGCCCCCGTTCTCCCCGATTCCCGCTTCCGTTCCTACTTACCGACAAGGCCCTTCGACCGCAGATAGTCCCCGGCCACATCGGCGGGTTTTGCGCGCTCCGCGTCGACCTTGCGGTTCAGTTCCGCGAGATCCTCCGTGGTGAGCGCCTCGGTGAGCTTGCCGAGGGCGTCGGCGACGTCCTGTGCTCCCGCGTCCTTCGCATTGACCACCGGCAGTACGTTGTCCGCGTTCTGGAGCTTCTTGTCGTCCTCCAGGAACACCAGGTCGTAAGCGTCCAGCACCGCGTCCGTGGTCGTGGTGAGGACCAACTGGTCCTTGCCGTCCTTGACGGCCTGCTTGGCCTGCGGCGTACCGACTCCCTTGGGATCGATACCGGTGACGTCGATGCCGTAGGTCTTCTTCAGACCCGGTGCGCAGAACGGCCGCACCTCGCACTCGTCGCCCGCCGCGATCTTCACCGCGATCTTCGCCCGGCCGAGGTCGGAAAGGGTCTTGAGCTTGTTCTTCCCGGCGAATTCCCGCGTCACCGCGAAGGCGTTCTGGTCGACGGCCCGACCGGCCGGGAGCACCTTCAGTCCGCGCGGTCCCGCGAGCTTCTCCAGTGCCGCGACCGTGGCCGCCGGGTCACCGGAGGCGACCGGCTTCTTCGCCGCCTCCTTCGCGCCGTTCACCTTGGCATTGAGGAATTCGGCGATCGTCGCGGCGTATTCCGGGACGATGTCGATCTCACCCTTCTCCAGGGACGGTTCGTACAGTTCCCGGTTGGCCACCGTGGTGACGGAGGTGCGGTATCCGGTGTCGCGCAGGATCTGCGCGTACAGCTCCGCGAGCACCTTGGACTCGGTGAAGGAGGCCGCGCCGACGACGAGCGACCCCTTCCCGCCCGAGCCCGCGGAGCCGCCCCGGTCGCTCTTCTCCTTCTCCAGGCTGTCGCCGCCGCAGGCGGCGAGCGACCCGGCCAGCGCGACCACGCCGATGACCGCACCGGCTATGCGCGAGGTCTTGCTCATGGTTGTTGTTCTCCGTCCGCAGCCACAGGGCTGCATGGGGTGTGATCCGGGCAGGTCGGTACGAGGTGCGCGGGGCACGGCGGGGTGCCGGGGCGCACGGGGCACGGG
>NZ_RDBO01000306.1 GCF_008120935.1 Streptomyces sp. sk2.1 | reverse complement strand
CGGCGCCCCTGGGGGGTTTCCGCTCCGACGACGACCTGGAGGCGGAGGGGGGTGTCGTCGGTCAGGACGAGGGGTTCGAGGAGGGTGAGTTCCTCGACGGCAGTGGCGCCTATGTGGTGGGCTGCGGTGAGGGCGAGTTCGAGCAGTCCGGTGCCGGGGACGAGGACGGTCCCGAAGGCGGCGTGTTCGGCCAGCCAGGGCTGGTCGGTGAGGGAGAGCCGGCCGGTGAGCAGGTGGCCCTCGCCGTCGGCGAGGGCGAGGGCGGCGCCGAGCCAGGGGTGTCCGGAGGCGTCCAGGCCCACGGAGCGGACGTCGCCGGACGGCTTCGGGGCGTCCATCCAGTAGTGCTCGTGCTGGAAGGCGTAGGTGGGCAGATCGGCGAGTCGGCCGTCCGTGCAGCGCTCCCAGTCGATGGTGTGGCCCTGGACGTGGAGGAGGCCGAGGTTGCGCAGGAGCTGGGCGGTGGTGCCGTGGTCGCGGGCGAGGGAGCCCACGACGATCCCGCCCCGCTCCGCACTCCCGTCGGTCAGCGGCATGGACAGCACCGGGTGCGCGGAGATCTCGACGAAGACGGTGTGGCCGTCGTCGAGGAGCCTGTTCAGGGCGCGGTCGAAGCGGACGGGCTCGCGCAGGTTGCGACACCAGTACGTACCGTCCAGATCCGTGCCGTCGGAGACGTTGCCCGTGACGGTGGAGTAGAACGCGAGGTCGGCACGGTGCGGGGCCAGGTCCTCGAAACTCTTGGCGAGGGCGGGCAGGAGGGGGTCCATCTGGGCGTTGTGGGAGGCGTAGTCCACGTTGATCTTGCGGGCGTAGACCTCCTTCTCCTGGAGTTCGGCCACGATCCGTTCGATCGCGTCCGCCTCCCCGGAGATGATCGTGGACCCGGCGGTGTTGACCGCGGCGACGGACAACGCGTCGCCGTACGGGGCGAGGAACTCCTCCACCACCGCGACCGGGCGTTCGATCAGCGCCATGCCGCCCTGTCCGGCGCAGGCCAGGACGGCCTTGGAGCGCTGGGCGACGATCTGCGCGCCCTGCTCCAGGGTGAGAGCACCGCTCACCACCGCGGCGACCACCTCGCCCTGCGAGTGACCGACCACGGCCGTCGGTTCGACACCGAGGGACCGCCAGAGTGCGGACAGGGCCACACCCATCGCGAACAGCGCGGGCTGGACCACGTCCACCCGGTCGAACGGCGGATGATCACCCTCCTCACCCGCCAGAACCTCCCGCACCGACCAGCCCGTGAACGGCCGCAAGGCGGCGTCACACGCATCCACCGTCTGCGCGAACACCTCACTGGAGGACAGCAGTTCACGGCCCATGCCGACCCATTGCGAGCCCTGGCCGGGGTAGACGAAGACGACCTTCCCGCGGCGCTCGGCGCTGCCGGTGACGACCGCATCATGGGCCCGCCCCTCGGCCAGCGCCTCCAGGGCTTCGACCAGCCCGGCCGCATCCGACGCCACGACGCTGGCCCGGGACTCGAAGTGCGAACGATGACGGGCAGCGGTCACCGCCACATCCGCGAGCCGGACTTCTTCGCGTCCGGCCAGGTCCGACAGCCAGGACGCCCAGCGCCCCGCCTGCTCCCGCAACGCCGCCTCGTCACGACCCGACACCACCACCGGCACCGCACCGCCGGAAACCTCCGCCACCTCCGCCTCTTCGACGACCGGCGGCTCCTCCACGATCACATGCGCGTTCGTACCGCTCAGCCCGAACGACGACACACCCGCACGGCGTACCCGGTTCTCGTCGCGTTCCCAGGGGCGGGCGTTCTGGAGCAGTTGGAGGCCGCTGGTCCCCCAGTCGATCAGCGGGCTGGGCTCCTGGGCATGCAGGGTCCTGGGAAGGGTCTCGTTCTGGAGTGCGAGGACCATCTTCATCACACCGATGACACCCGCGGCGGCCTGKGCGTGCCCGATGTTCGACTTCGACGAGCCCAGCCACACCGGCCGGCCCGCCTCRCGCCCCGGACCGAACACCTCACCCAGAGCACCCGCCT
>NZ_RDBO01000305.1 GCF_008120935.1 Streptomyces sp. sk2.1 | reverse complement strand
CCGCCAGCGACAACTCGACCAGCGTCTTCACCGGCCCGTCCGCACACAGCACCGCGTCGGTAAGCTCGAAGAGCGCATCGGCACGGGCGTAGAGGCATTCGTAGAACTCGACCCGAAAGCGGGACAACACGTCCAACGCCTGGCCTGTGGGCGCATCGGCAGACAGACTCATACACAGCGGCCGTTCTCTTGTACTTCGTGACTCGACATCTCGAAGCGTGGAGAACGGCCGCCTCCGCTGTCCCGGAAAGAACCGCAGGTCAGCAGGCCGGGTGACCTGCGACGTTAAACGTCAAGCTGAGCTCGGCGTTTRACGTCGCAGGTCACYCGGCCTACTGATCTGCGACGTCAAACGCCAAGCTGAGGCATTCCGGCCGTGCTGATTGACGGAGCGTGCGTCAGTCCGTCACAGGTCCCGGAGTACGGGTGCTCTGAGCAGGTTCTCGGACCCGGCCCACTCGAAGCGGCAGACGGTCGGCACAGCGTGGTCCGTGGGGCCCGGTAGCTCCCACTGATTACCCAATGAGCGGAATCCGACCTCCTCTCCCCCTCGACAATTCGAAGGCTGAACGCCCTCGGCACGATCCGGACGTCGATCGTGGGTCCTTCGTAGGTAACCGATCGGCGGGAGCGCCGCAGCGCGGACGTGCCGATGAAACTGAACGGTTCCCCGTCTGCCTCGCCCTCAAAGCCCTTTTGGATCCGCCACGCATCGGCAACGGCTCTGGCACGAGCGGACGGAACGCGGCCCTGTCGGCGCACCCGTACGACGACGCGAACGCAGTTGCCGTACGGGCCGACCTGTCCAGGCACCGTCAACCGCGGCTCAAGTGGCGACGGATTGGGTGGCTGGGTCCCTGATTTGTCGCTCCGGGACGCTGTTGCTCGCGGTGGCCGTAGAGAAGGGCTCGATGGTGTCGATCTCAAGTCAGGATCGGATGGAAGCCGCACTGCCTGCGATCCGTGCGTTGCAGAAGCGTGCTGCGGATCTGGAGGCGAGGCAGGCCCGGCAGCACGAGCCGGTCGCGGTTGTGTCGATGGCGTGTCGGCTTCCGGGTGGGATCGATACGCCGGAGGCGTTCTGGGAGCTGTTGGCGTCGGGTGGGGATGCGGTGGGTGGTCTGCCGGGGCGGTGGCGGGGGCTTGATCTGTTCGATCCGGATCCGGAGTCGGTGGGGAAGAGTTATGCCCGTGAGGGTGGTTTCCTCGATGATGTCGCGGGTTTCGATGCGTCGTTCTTCGGGATCTCGCCGCGTGAGGCGTTGTCGATGGATCCGCAGCARCGGCTGGTGCTGGAGGCGTCGTGGGAGGCGCTGGAGCGGGCCGGGATCCGGCCGGGTGCGCTGGCGGAGAGCCGTACGGGTGTGTATCTCGGGACGATGAGTTCCGATTACGGTGATCTGGGCCGTGATCTGGATGCCCTSGAYGGTTATGTCAGTACCGGCAAGGCGTCGAGCGTGGTGTCGGGCCGCATTGCGTATTCGCTCGGTCTGCAGGGGCCGGCGATCACGGTGGACACGGCGTGTTCGTCGTCGTTGGTGTCGGTGCATCTGGCGGTGCAGGCGCTGCGTCAGGGTGAGTGCGAGCTGGCTCTGGCCGGTGGTGTCACGGTGATGAGCGCGCCGTCACTGTTCGTGGAGTTCTCCCGGTTGAAGGGGATGGCGGCGGACGGGCGGTGCAAGTCGTTCTCGGCGGCCGCGGACGGTGCGGGCTGGGCCGAGGGGGTCGGCATCCTCGTGCTGAAGCGGTTGTCGGCCGCGGAGCGTGACGGGGACCGGGTGCTGGCGGTCCTGCGGGGCAGTGCGGTGAACCAGGACGGGCGCAGTCAGGGGCTGACGGCTCCGAACGGGCCCTCGCAGCAGCGGGTGATCCAGGACGCCCTGGAGGCGGCCCGCCTGACCCCGGGTGATATCGATGCGATCGAGGCGCACGGGACGGGGACGTCGCTGGGTGACCCGATCGAGGCGGGTGCTCTGGGTGAGGTGTTCGGTCCGGGGCGCGAGGCGGGCCGGCCGGTGTGGCTGGGCTCGTCGAAGTCGAACATCGGGCACGCMCAGGCCGCCGCGGGTGTCATCGGTGTGATGAAGATGGTCCTCGCACTCCAGAACGAGACCCTTCCCAGGACCCTGCATGCCCAGGAGCCCAGCCCGCTGATCGACTGGGGGACCAGCGGCCTCCAACTGCTCCAGAACGCCCGCCCCTGGGAACGCGACGAGAACCGGGTACGCCGTGCGGGTGTGTCGTCGTTCGGGCTGAGCGGCACCAACGCGCATGTGATCGTGGAGGAGCCGCCGTTGGCGGAACCGGCCGCCGGAGCCGTCGGAGATGGTGTCTTCCCGGTGGTGGTGTCGGGTCGTGACGAGACCGCTTTGCGCGAGCAGGCGGGGCGCTGGGCGTCCTGGATCTCCCGTGGTGAGGGTGTGCGGGTGGCGGATGTGGCGGTGACGGCTGCCCGGCATCGTTCGCACTTCGAGTCCCGGGCCAGCGTCGTTGCGTCGGATGCGGCCGGGCTGGTCGAGGCGCTGGAGGCACTGGCCGAGGGGCGGGCCCATGACGCGGTCGTCACCGGCAGCGCCGAGCGCCGCGGGAAGGTCGTCTTCGTCTACCCCGGCCAGGGCTCGCAATGGGTCGGCATGGGACGTGAACTCCTGGAATCCAGCGAGGTGTTCGCACAGACCGTGAACGCCTGTGACGCCGCTCTGCGGCCGTTCACGGGCTGGTCGGTGCGGGAGGTCCTGGCCGGGGTAGACGAAGACGACCTTCCCGCGGCGCTCGGCGCTGCCGGTGACGACCGCGTCATGGGCCCGCCCCTCGGCCAGTGCCTCCAGCGCCTCGACCAGCCCGGCCGCATCCGACGCA
>NZ_RDBO01000304.1 GCF_008120935.1 Streptomyces sp. sk2.1 | reverse complement strand
CCCCGGAACCCTCCCCCTCCCCGTGCTCCGGCACTTCCTCCGGTACGGAATCCGGTACGGCCGGGTCCGGGTCTCCCGCGGGGGCCGCGGGGGCGGCCCCCGCATCGAGGTGGGCGACGAAGTCCCGTAGCCGCGGGTACTCGAAGAGGGCCCGCAGCGGCACGTCCCGGCCCAGACCGTCGCCGACCGCGATCACCAGCGATTCGGCGAGCAGCGAGTGCCCGCCGAGTTCGAAGAACGAGTCGTCGGGCGCGATCCCGTCGACCCGGAGGACCTCCTCCCACAGTCGCACCATGTCCGCGACCGCCGGCGTGACCGCGTCGGCGGGTACGGGCTCCGGCGCGGCAGCGGGTCGGCGGACCGTCTCCACCCGGATCACGGGCGCCCGTTCGCCGAACTCGGCGCGTACCGGCGCGAGGGCTTCGTCGGCGCTCACGGACACGTCGACGGTGAGCCGGGCGTGGAGCTCGGCTCCCCCGCCGGTGGGTGTCACCACGGCGCTCCGCACGGCCGGATGGCTGCCGATCAACTCGGCGATGCCGGATGCGCGCACGGGTCCGTGTGCCGTCGTGACGGGGTCGGTGAAGTCGTCGACGGCGGCTTCCGGGTCGTCGGCGACGGCCTCCAGCACCCGGGTGTAGTCGTCGGCCATCATCCGCAGCAGGGTCGCGCCGACCGCGCCGCCCGGGTCCTTCCACAGCACGTGCGTACCGCCGCTGTCCTCACGGACCATGACCGCGAGGGTGTAGTCGGCGCTGCTCTCCATGGCGAGCAGGGTCAGCGCGCACGCGCCGCCGTCCGTGCGCAGCCTCAGGTCCCGCACGTCCACGTCCGCCCGCAGGCCCGCGTTCCAGTACTGGAAGACCGTTCCGTGGGTGCGGGCGCGGGATTCCCAGCCGGTGAGCCCGGCTTCGCGCAGGATCGCCGGGAGCGGGAGTTCGCCGTGGGTCATCGCGGCGCGCAGCGTGCCGCGCAGGGACGCGAACACCGTGGCGTACGAGTCCCCGCCCCGCACCCGCTGCCGGACGGGCAGGGCGTTGACGAAGTAGCCGACGGTCTCGCGCGTGGCAGGGTCGACGCGTCCGTGGAAGGGGACGGACGCCAGCAGGTCCTCCTGACCGCAGTACCGGCGCAGCAGGGCGAAGTAGGCGCCGAAGAGCACGGTCACGTAGGAGATGCCGAGTTCCTGGGCCCGGGTGCGCAGCCGCGCGACGAGTCCGGGGTCGAGCGCGGTGTCCAGGACGGCGTGGCCCGGCTCGTCGACGGAACCGGGCAGGGCGAGGGCGGGCAGTTCGCCGCCCAGCACCTCGCGCCAGTGGGCGCGGTGGGTGTCACCGGCGGGTGTGTGGGTCAGTTCGCGGGAACGGGCCGCGAACGCGGTGAGGACGGCGGCGGGATCGGCTGCGTCCAGTGGCTCGCCGGCGTAGGCGCTGCGCAGCCGGTCGAGCAGGAGAAGGATCGAGGCTCCGTCGAAGACCAGGTGGTGGACGGAGGGGAGCAGCACGGTCCAGCCCGGACCGTGCAGCACGTCGACCCGGGCCAGCGGCCCGCGGCGCAGGTCGAAGGGGCGCCGCCAGATACGGCGTGTCTCCTCGTCGATCCCACCGTTCACGGTGTGTTCGACGACGGGGATCGGCTGGGCGTCCGCCCAGTCGACGGCCGGGCCGTCGGGCGTCTCGACCACCCGGGCGCACAGTTGGGGGTGGGCCTCGCCGAGCGTGTCGACGGCCAGTCGGAGCCGGTTCACGTCGAGCGTGCCGCGCACCCGGAACGGGGTCGGAATGATGTGGGTCCACTGGCCGGGGTCGAGTTTCCAGGAGACCCACATGGCCTCCTGCCCGACGGAGAGCTGGACCCGTGAGGCGTTCGGGGTGCTCGGGGCCCGGGAGGCCGCCGGGGGCGGGGCGGAGGTGTCGTCCGGACGGGGTGTCGTGGTCATCTGCTGTCGCTCCTCGCG
>NZ_RDBO01000303.1 GCF_008120935.1 Streptomyces sp. sk2.1 | reverse complement strand
GTGGAAGTGGAGTCCTTCCTGGAGCGGGGAGAGCGGGAGGACGTCGACGAGCCCCGGATACGCGCTCTCCAGCACCTCGATCTCGCCCTGCGTCACCTCCACCAACCCGACGTCCGACGGCGTCAGACCACCCGCACCCGGCTCACCCGCCGCAACCACCAACGACTCCAGGACCTCCACCCACGCACGGGCAAGACCCTCCACCTCACCCTCACCGAACAAACCACCCGGCCACGCCCACACCGCCGACAACACCGAACCATCCACACCGTCCAACGTCAGAGCATTCACCTCCAACGCATGCGGCATCCGCATCGACGGATCCACCCCACCACCCACACCACCGGCCTCACCCACCGGCGACCAGTCACCACCCTGAGCAGCAAACCGACCCAGATAGTTGAACCCCACCTGCGGCTCCGGCAACCCCGCCAACACCCCACCCGCAACCGGATGCAAATACCTCAACAACCCGAACCCCACACCACGATCCGGCAACCCCCGCAACACCTCCTTCACACGCTTCACCGCACCGACCACACCCACCCCGTCCACATCCAGCCGCACCGGATAACGACTCGTGAACCACCCCACCGTCCGCGACAGATCCAACCCCTCCACCAACTGCTCACGCCCATGCCCCTCCAGATCCACCAACAAATCCCCACCACCCACACCACGCCCCTCACGCCACCGCGACACCGCCACACCCAAAGCCGCCAGCAACACCTCCTCCACACCAGCCCGGAACACACCCGGCACCCACGTCAACAACGCCGACGTCACACCCGCCGGAACCTCCACCGACACCGAACACGACGAACCCGCAACATCCACCACCGGATCCAGCACACGCGACGACAACAACACATCACCACCCGACAACACCCCCTCCCACAACCCCAACTCACCCACACGACCCTCCGCCAACCCCGGCAGAAGACCCGCCCACGCCCGATACGACGTCCCCACCGGCTCCAACACCGGCACCTCACCCACCACCACCGCACGCCACGCAGCCTCGAGATCCGGCAGAATCACCCGCCACGAAACCCCATCCACCACCAAGTGATGCACCACCAACAACAACCGACCCGAACGCCCCGCACCCGCGTCGAACCACACCACCTGCACCATCACCCCACCCTCAGGATCCAACCGCTCCCGAGCCGCATCCGCCTCCACCCGCACCAACTCCGACAACACACCACCATCACCACCCGACACATCCACCCGACGCACACACCCACCAGCAGAAACAGACCCCACCTCCCCCACCACAAGACCCCAACCACCATCACCCGAAACCTCAAGCCTCAACCGCAACGCATCATGACGATCCACCACCGCCTGCACCGCACCCACCAACGCACCCACACCCACACCCGCCGGCACCGACACCAACACCGACTGATGAAAACCACCCACACCCGACCCCAACTCACGCAACCAATGCACGATCGGAGCCGACACCACACCACCCACACCACCACCGGGTTCGGCGCCCCAGACGGTCCTGTCCCGGCTGTCCTCCTCGGCGGCCTCGGCCAGCGCCTCGACGGTCTTCAGCCGGAAGACGTCACGCGTGGTCAGGACGAGACCGGCGGTGCGGGCGCGGCTGACCAGCTGGATGGACATGATGCTGTCGCCGCCCAGGTCGAAGAAGCTGTCGTCCGCCCCGACCTCCTCCAGCCCCAGCACCTCGGCGAACAACCCGCACAGCACGACCTCACGCTCCGTACGCGGAGCCCTCCCCCGCACCACACCACCGAAATCAGGCGCCGGCAACGCACGCCGGTCCAACTTCCCGTTCGGATTCAGCGGCAGGGAATCCAACGACACGAACGCCACCGGAACCATGTACTCCGGCAACCGCTCCGCCACGAAACCACGCAACACCCCACCATCCACCGGCCCACCCACCG
>NZ_RDBO01000302.1 GCF_008120935.1 Streptomyces sp. sk2.1 | reverse complement strand
GGATCTCGTCGAGGCCGCGGGCGGAGAGGATGCGGTCGCGGGCGAGCACGTCGAGGTCGCCGGTGCGGGGGTCCTGCGGGAGGTAGCCCACCTCGCCGGAGCGGGTGATGGTGCCGCCGGCCGGGTTCCCCTCGCCCGCGAGGCACTTGGTGAGCGTGGTCTTGCCCGCTCCGTTGCGGCCGACGAGGCCGATGCGGTCGCCCTTGGCGATACGGAAGGAGACGGACTCGATGAGGACTCGGGCGCCGGCGCGCAGCTCGATGCCGGAAGCGGTGATCACGGTAAAACTCCAGGGCGGTATGGGCGGCGAAGACGACGCGGCCCAGGGAAATACGGGGCTGTGGGGTGAAGCGGCGGCTGCGCGGCGACGGGTGCCGGGCCCAGCTGCTCTCCGTGTACGGGGCGCAGGGGGGCACGCGCCGCGGGCGCCTAAGCAAAGGGTGGGGAAGTCTCAGCGATGAGCGTCAGAGGGACGCAGCTGCTGCGGCGACCTTTTCGATCCAGACCAAGCCCGTGGGGCGCCGGTCTACGGCTTTGGAACCGCGTCGGAAAGTGGCCACCCCGAAGCGGACCGTGCGCACCGCACGGCCGGAATCGCAGATCACGCGGTGGGCCGACATGCCGTTCACGGTAACACTGAACAGCGCAGGCCATGTGTTCCCGCTGCACAGCCCAGGTGCGGCCGCTCGTGATCCTGGGCTGGTGGGATCTTGAGGGGGCGCTGTCACGTTGGCGGATGACATGGTTGGATCTTCGGGTTGATCATGCTGGAGGGGGATCGTCAGATCCGATGCCTTCTGCGCCGTCCGTTCGCCCCGGCCAGCGGTGTAATTGCATGCTGCCGTGAAGGGCCCTTCGGGCCGCCCCGGCAGGGAGCCCAATCCGGTCGCGGGAGCGGCGCAAGGCGGCGTCGGGACGTTGCCGAGGCCACTGAGCGGTTGGTTGGAAGGCATCCGCCCAGGCACTCCCCTGGCGGCCGCCGACGAACCACGCTGCCCCTGAAACCCGGCCGCAAAGACCCCTGGGCGGGACACTTACCTTGCGACGGCCTGGTTGTCAATTCACCTTTGTTGTATGGGAGTTGGCGTTCTACGCTCGCGTGGTGACGTACATGAGCTGGTCGGACGTGCTGACCCGGGGGGCGGCGGACCCCACCTTGACCTTCGCCCGCAGGGCATGGACCCAGCCAGGAAAGTTCGCGTGGGTGGCTCCCCCGAGCATGGTCGTGGCCCCCACCGGGGAGCGGTATCCCCTCTGCGCCACGGTCTACTTCAAGGACTTCGACGGTGTCGCCAAGCCCTACTACCCGAGCATGAACGCAATGACAGAAGCGCACGACTGGTACGTGGGTGTCTCCGGCCGACCACCCGAATGAGGAAGACGTGCACGGGCCAGAGAGCGGCCGGGCTCACTATCCTCGAAGGATGGTTGCCTACCCGCCCGATCCCTTGTGGTGCTGCCCGCTGGGCTCCGTCATGAGGGCGGCGTACGAGCGTGCGCGAGCCCGCTGCGATGCTGCGGAGGCCAACGAGCGGGGCCCGAACTCTCGTGCCACGTACGACACGATGCTGGTCGCCCTGGTCACCTGGTGCGAGCACCAGATCGACATGCACGGTTCGGATCCCGGGCCTGTCGAGCAGTGCCCGGTCTGTGCGGGCTTCGAGGAACCCGCGCCCGTGCAGAGGAAAATCGGGGGACGGCCCGTGACCGCGCAGGAGTGGGCGTACGAGCGCCGCGTGCACCAGGTCGCTCACCGCCTCGGGCCTCGAACCGTGACGCTCGCGGGCGAACCGGCTCCGAACCGACAGAGCCCGCCGCAGGGGGACGCGCTGCCGGCTCAGTGAACCCGAGCAGCTGCGCGCCGGGGTGAGGCGGATGTCGGCCGGGCAAGACGGGGCGCGGGAACGCAGGGGGTGGGTT
>NZ_RDBO01000301.1 GCF_008120935.1 Streptomyces sp. sk2.1 | reverse complement strand
GGAGCGGGGAGCGGGGAGCGGGGAGCGGAGGCGTCGGTGCGCGGCTCTGGGCATCTCGCGGGTTCACCCCTAATATGACGGACCGTCAGATCGGGGGCGGAAGGCCCCCGCGGGGAAAACGGAAGCCCCGGGGGAAGGAGCCCGCCGATGGACGCCGCCTTCAGCGCGGAACAGGACGAGATCCGACGCACCCTGCGCACACTGCTGACCAGGCACGGCACGCCCGACGACGTCGGGGACGCCGCGCTCACCGCCGACGGGTACGACACCGCCCTGTGGCGACGGCTCGCCCGCGACCTCGGGCTGCCCGGACTCGCCCTGCCGGAGAAGTACGGGGGCGTCGGCTGCGGCCTCGCCGAGCTGGCCGTCGCCTGCGAGGAGACCGGCCGGGCCCTGCTGCCCTCCCCGCTGATCGCCACCGCCGCCCTCGCCGCACCCCTGATCGCCGCGCTCGGCACCGCCGCCCAGCGCGCCGAGCTGCTGCCGCGCATCGCGGCCGGTGAACTGACCGCGGCCCTGGCCGTCCCCGGCGCCGCGCTCACCGCCGCGCTCGGCCTCACCGCCGACCCCACCGGCGGCACCTGGGCGGGCGGCGGTCGGGCGGGCGGTGTGCAGGCGGCCTCGGCCGCCACCGGCACGACGACCCGGCGGCTGTACGGGGAGGTGGACCAGGTCCTCGACGGGCACAGCGCGGACCTCCTCCTGGTCGCGGCCCACACCGGCGGCTTCCCGCGCAGTCGTACGCTCCTGTTCCTGGTCCGCCCCGAAGCCGCGACCGGTCTCGTCCGCACCCGGCACACCACGCTGGACGGGACCCGCCCCTCGGCCCGCGTCGAACTCCGCGACACCGGGGCCGAACTCCTCGGCGCGGACGACACGCGGGACGTCATCGGCGCACTGGCCGGGGTGGGCGGACCGGCCGCCGCACTGCTCGCCGCGGAGGCGGTGGGATCGGCGGCGAGCGCGCTGGAACGTACCGTCGAACACGTGAAGGCGCGCGAACAGTTCGGCCGGCCGATCGGCTCGTTCCAGGCCGTGAAGCACCGCCTGGCGGACCTGTACGTACAGGTCCGGGCGGCCCGTTCCGCCGCGTACTACGCGGCCTGGGACCCGACGGCCGGCGGGCTCGCCCTCGCCCAGGCCCTGGAGGCGCTGCGGCTGACCGCCGCCGAGGCCGTCCAGCTGCACGGCGGGATCGGCTTCACCTGGGAACACGAGGCGCATCTGTACTTCAAGCGGGCCGCGGCGGCCGAACTGTTCCTCGGCCCGGGGCACGCGCTCCGCGACCACGCGGCGCGGCAGGCCGGGCTGTTCGCCCCGCCGGACGCCGGTCCGCCGGGCGCCGACGCCCCGGCCGCCGGTGCGTCGGACGCCGGTCCGGGAGCGGCCGAACGGGTGGTGGTCCGATGACCCCCGGCGTCCGGCTGGTCCGCAAGGTCTCCGCCACCCGCGCGTTCGCGCGGATCGCCCCGCACGTCGTTCCCGCCATGGACCGTACGGTGCACCGGCTCACCCGCGGCAGGGTGCTGCTCAGCGCGCGGATGCTGCCGGGGCTGGTCCTGACGGTGCCGGGGGCGCGGAGCGGGCAGCCCCGGGTCACCCCGCTGGCCTGCATGCCGGAGTACGGGGACGACGGCGGGGG
>NZ_RDBO01000300.1 GCF_008120935.1 Streptomyces sp. sk2.1 | reverse complement strand
GGCCTGTCCGCCCACTGGAGCCGGGCGATGCGGGCCTGGGTCGCCGAACAGGACTGGCTGACCCTGGAACGCCTCCCGGCATACGCCCCCGAGCTGAATCCGGTGGAACTGCTGTGGTCCTCACTCAAGAAACGCGAACTCGCCAACCTCGCCGGCGACCACCTCGCCGATGTCGCCGACGCCACCGAACAAGGCATCCACCGCATCAACCACAACCCACAACTGCCCTGGTCCTTCCTCGCCCACACAGGCCTGACCATCCACCCACCACACCCACCGAACTTACGAAAAGATCAGTAGGGCCCGGCTCGCCCCGTCCTCGTCCCCGCCCAGTTCCTGCGCGTCCGGGGAACGGTGACACGAGCTCACATACCAAGTGGCCCCACGGCCGTAGCCGACGCGTGGTGGTGATCGTTGGCCAGGCATGACCAGCACTCAAGATGGACCGATGCCGTACGGAACCGAAGGTCTGCCTGCGGCAATGCAGTCAGCGCGCGAGGCGGGGATGAACGCCCTGAACTCCATCGAGAGCTACCAGGAGGGCGGAGATGAACTTGGTGCACTCGGCCTGTGGTTCTGGCTGCGGAATCAGGCAGAGATGCGCCTGATGGCGGGTTTCGGCCGCCAGCGGATGGCTGAAACCCCGTGGGATCAGGTCGCCCAGGCCCTCCAGGCTCATGAACCGGCGCCCCTGGAGCGCTGGGGCGGTGTCGGCCCTGTCCTCCAGGAAGCGTCCCCGCGCGAATAACAGAGCCGCACGCGAGCGGCGCCAGGCTTCGCCACCAGCAAGAGGAGATTGGTACCGAACCCGCCCGCCGCCAGTTCGCCGGGGAGCACCGACCCCAGAACTGCTTTCGCCTTCCCAGGCTGGCAGCAGGGCAGCGCGCCGGGGCCGGCCCGAAGGGACCGCCGCCGACGCGCTGTAGAACACATCGATTGCGCGTACGCACCTACCGCACCACGACGGTGGGCGAGGTCCACCTCTTGGAGTAGTTGCCGTCGCTCACGCTGCTGACGGTCTGAACCGCGTTACCCGACGCCAAGCGGGGGCGGGTCTCGTTGAAGCAGACCCCCTGGCCTGCCAACGGACCGTCACAGAAACCGGCAGCAGGTCTCTCCTTGCCTGCCTCCCAGCTTCGGGTCTCCCCGTTGATCATGCCTCCGCCCGGGACGTTCACAATGGTCGCGCCTTGATAACTCGACCCGGACACCACGACACACGATTGCGCTTGCAGCCCTTGCCGGATGGTCACCGTCGGGCCGCATGTCCACCGGGAGTCCATTCCGGGGAACGCGTTCCATGAGGCCGCCTGCGCCGGGGCAGCGGACAACAGGACCGCACAGCCCGCAACCGCGACGACGCCAATCTTCCGCTTCACCTTGGGTCTCCCTCTACTCGGAATGGCTCGCCGGTCGGCAACCTAGATCAGGTGGCTTTCGAGCGCCAGACCGCAACAACATGAGCGCCGCCACCCTGCGAGTGTCTGGCGTAGTGGTGCTCGGACCGGGGGCGAATCCTTGGCGTCGCTATCGCGAGATGCGCCCCTCGGCGATGGCGTCGACCCATCGTTCGTACTCGCGTCTCAGAACGAGCTGCTCATCGGTGAATTCGAGCAGCGGCGCGAAAGCCTGGTCCGGGTGTGCTGCCTGCCAGCGTTCTTCCTCGGCCTCCACCAGCAGTCTGAGCGCCGTGTGGAGTCCGGCCAGCTGTGGGTAGCGGCGGTGCAGTTCCTCACCGCCGTAGTGCAGGTCGTGACCGCTGTCGCGGTATTCGGCGGCCACCTCGGCATCGCTGCGCCCCACCTCATTGCGCACAGCTGTCGAGAGGGTGCGGCGAGAGACCCCTGTGAGCTCCTCGGCGTCGTCCATCGGGATCTGGTGGAGAGTGCGCAGCGGTCGCTCCACGCTCTCCATTACCGTGCGGTGGTCCCGAAGGGCTTGCCCCATCTCCGCCACGGCGGCCCGCGAGGTGGATCTTGGTGGTTAGCCCGCCGCGGGAGCGGCCAATGGCGTGGTGGTCTGGTTCGTCGGCCGGGGCCCCCCTTTTTCGGGCCCCGGCTGCGTTCTGATGGGCACGCACGATGGTGGAGTCGACCGAGACGACCCAGTCCAGGTCGCCCTCGGCGTCGGCCTGGGCCAGCAGGGCCGTGAAGGCACGCTCCCAGGTGCCGTCGATCGCCCAGTTTCGCAGCCGGGTGTACACGCCCTTCCACGATCCGTACTCGCGGGGCAGGTGTATCCACTGCGAACCGGTCTGGAACTTCCAAGCGATCGCGTCGATCACCTGACGGTGACCACGCCACCGCCCGCCCCGCTTCGGCGTCCGATCCGGCAACAACGGCTCTATGCGCGCCCACTGCGCGTCAGTCAACGGCACGACCGGTCCAACGATCCGATGATCGGCAAGTGGCGGTCATCAGGCTGGGTATTCCGCCACACTGGTGCGATGAACTTCGGGGCAGGGCTTGGCGAGGGTGGCTGGGGCGATGACGGGGCCCTCCGGGCTGCGCTAGCGCGTACGGCCGAGGGGCTCGGGCTTGCCCTGCCCGAGTCGGACGGGAAGTGGGGACGCCTCGCAGAGTACGTCGATGCGAGGAGCGGCCGGCGCGTGATGGTGTATCCGCCCGGCGAGGGGCGTCGGACTTTCCAGGTGAACCTCCAGGACAACGGCACACGCCTGGCCTGTGGGTGGACCGCAGACATGGCCGAAGTAGTCAGGGCGACGGCTGCGTGGACGGGCGGCGCGGGCCTCGAGGAGACCAGGGCTTGCGCCCCGTTCGTCCAGTTCAGGCCCTGGGCCCTCGTCCACGAGCGGGAGCCGTTCGGTGTCGTCGAGTTGGCGTGGCGTGTCAAGCTCGACCGCATCCACATGCCGCCGTACGACCGGCACCCGCGTCCCCACGCGATGCTGGCGGCGGCGTACGCCCAGCCGGTGCTCCGCCAGCTGATGCCGGTCAACAGCCACTTCAATCTCTGGTTCTCCACCAGAGTCGAGGAGTTCCGGAAGACGCGGGTCGGGTACATCATCTGCCCGTACGACGAGGGGCTGTACGGGGTGCGGAACGAAGGTGAGCTGGTCGCGCGCACCAAGACGCCGGAGGAAGCCGTCGCTTTCGTGGTGGCCGCCCTCCCGGAGGGGTTCGGGCCAGCGAGCTGAGGCTAGAGGACCGCGCAGCGCGCGGGGCTCTTACTGATCGTTTCAGAATGAGGTTCGGAGTCGTCTCAAACAGATGATGCTGCAGGCGAGTTGGAGCAGTCCGAGGTGGAGGTCGGCGCGTATCTCGTAGCGGATCCGCAGTCGTTTGAACTGGTGGAGCCAGGCGAAGGTCCGCTCCACGACCCAGCGCGTCTTGCCCAGCCCCGAGCCGTGCGGGACACCTCGACGGGCGATCTTCGGGGTGATGCCCCGAGCCCGCAGGATGCGGCGGTACTTGTCGTAGTCGTAGCCGCGGTCGGCGAACAGCCGTCGCGGCCGGTGACGAG
>NZ_RDBO01000299.1 GCF_008120935.1 Streptomyces sp. sk2.1 | reverse complement strand
ATCTGGCCGGGCCGCCCGAGTTCACCTCGGTACGCGCCCTGCCCGCGCTCACCCCGCTCGTCGCCCAGGGGCTGGCGCTGCGCAGTTCCTTCTTCGCCTGCGCCGAGGAGACGCTGGAGGGCCTGGCGGCCGGGCATCACGACCTGGCCATCGCGACGGCCCGGCCGCGCGGCGGGCTGCTCACCGCGACCCCGCTCTGCGACGAGGAGCACGTGCTGGTCGCCGCGCCGCGCTGGGCCGGGCGCCTCGGTCCGGGAACCTTGCGGCACAAGGGGCCGGTGGTGCTGGCCCAGCTGCCGGTCGTGGAGGTCCACGAGAGCCTGCCGCTCGTCTCCCGCTACTGGACCGCCGTCTTCGAGAGCCCGCCCGCCGCGTCCGGGACCGTCATCGTGCCGGATCTGCGGGCCGTCCTGGAGTGCACGGCGGCGGGCGCCGGCCTCGCCGTGCTGCCGCGCTACCTGTGCGAGAGGGCGCTGGAGCGGGGAGAACTCGTGGCCCTCCTGGATCCCCCCGTGCCCCCGCTGCGCACCTACTTCCTGGCGGTGCGCACCGGCACTCTCGCGCTGCCGCACATCGCGCGGGCGCACGAGTGGCTGCTGCGTGCCGCCGCCGACTGGTGAGCGCACACCGGCCCGGGACCGGACAGGTGTTTCAGAATCGGTTCAGCGGGCCACTCTCTTGCCATGACCGAACGTCCTGTGGTCAAGCGCACCGCACGCGCCATCCTGCTCGACGGCGACGACCTGATCCTCATCAAGCGCACCAAACCCGGAGTGGATCCGTACTGGCTCACGCCGGGCGGCGGGGTCGAGCCCGAGGACGCCACCGTCGTCGACGCCCTGCACCGCGAGGTGGACGAGGAGCTCGGCGCCAAGATCACCGATGTGGTTCCCTGCTTCGTCGACACCGTGGAGCACATCGAGGGCGGTGGGGTGAAGGGCGTGAAGGTCCAGCACTTCTTCGTCTGCCGGCTGGAGTCGATGGACCTGTCCCGGCGCCACGGCCCCGAGATCGACGACCCCTGCGGGGAGTACGACGTCGTGCGGGTGCCGTTCAGCCGCATGGGGATCGCCGCCGTCCACCTCGTGCCGCTGTCGCTGCGGCACTACCTGGACGGCAACATCGAGGGCGTGCGGGCGATGCACGCACCTGACCTGGGCTGACCGGCGGCGGCCTCGGCCCGTCCTCGTCCTCGTTCTCGGAGGCGGGTCGTCGGCTCGGGACGTCGGCTCGGAGCCGGTCGGACCGGGGCGGGTCGTCGGCTCGGCGCGGGGCCGGTCGAGCCGGGCCGAGGTGGTCCGGGCCGAAGACGGGGCGGTCGGGTCGGGGCGAGGTGGTCCGGGCCGAAGGCGGGGCGGTCGCCCGGATCAGCTGTGGCCGGTCCCCGTCAGCTCCTCCAGGTAGTCGTGGCGGATGCGCTCGGCCGGTATGCCGACCCCTCTCAGCACGTCCACGCTGCTGCGGATCATGCCGGGCGGGCCGGAGAGGTAGGCGTCGTACTCGTGCCACGGGCCGCACGCGCGCACGGCCTCGGGCAGCAGCCCCTGCAGCACTCCGTGCTCCCCCGGGCCGGAGGCGACCACCGGCCGCACCGCCAGCCAGGGGTAGGTCCGTTCCAGCTCGATCAGGGTGTCGATCTCGTACAGGTCGCGATCGCTGTGCGCCCCGTAGAACACCTCCACCGGACGCCGGTCGCCCCGCTCGGCAACCTCCTCCACCAGTGCCTTGATGGGGGCTATGCCCGTGCCCCCGCCCAGGCAGAGCAGACCGCTGTGGGTGGAGTGGTCGACCGTCATCCTGCCGGTGGGCGGACCGAGGCGCACGATGTCCCCCGGCCGGGCCCGGTGCACCAGGGCGTTGGAGACCCAGCCGGCCGGGACCGCCTTGACGTGGAAGGTGAGCAGGCCGTCGGGGCGGGGCGCCGAGGCGAAGGAGTAGTGCCGCCAGGTCCGGGGCCACCACGGGGTCTCCATGGCCGTGTACTGACCGGCGAGAAAGGGGTAGGCGTGGTCGGGGCGGAGCGTGAGCACCGCTATGTCGCGGGTTCTCAGCTCATGGGCGACGATCTCCGCGTGCCACCAGGCGGGGGCCCACTGCTCGTCCTCGGCAGCCGCATCGATCATGATCTGCGACATCGTGGTGTAGGCACGCACCCACGCCGCTTCTGCCTCCCCGTCCCACGTGGCGGTCGCGTACCGGCTCAGGGCCCCCAGAAGCGCCTCCCCCACTGCTGGATAGTGCCCGGACAGCGTGCCGTACTTGCGGTGCCCCCGGCCCAGTTCACCGAGGTACTCGGCCAGGGCGACGGGATCGTCCAGCCGATCGGCCGCGGTGAGGATCGCGCGCAGGAGCCGGTCGCGCTGGGTGTCCATCGCGACCGGGAACAGCTCGCGCAGCTCCGGACGCCGGACGAAGAGCAGGGCGTAGAAGTACGAGGTCACCTGGTCGGCCACGGGTGAGATCTCGGTCAGAGTGCGATGGATCAGAGTCGCGTCGGCAGATCTGTGTGTCGCGTCCTCGGTCCACCCGGTGGCCGGAGCATCCATCCTGTGCCTCGCCTCAAACGTCTTATGGTCGCCTTACGTACCCACACGGTCCGCAGCCCTGTTCACGGGTGCGGTCGGGACCCATCGACAGCCGCCCGGTGGGCGCTGCCACATCCCTCGGTCCAGCATGCCCTGCCCCGAACACGGGCCGGACGGAACAGCAGGAAGTCCGGTTGATCGAAACGGCCTTCGTCCGGCTCTCTGCCCCGCGACCGACCTGCGGAATCCATCACGCGCACTCGGGTCGTGCCGGTTCCGGCAACCGCCCCGCAGCCGGGCGGAACGGCAGCCCGCTCCGAGGCGGGAGCACACGGAGGAGACGTGCTGTACGCCGAGACCAGTACGCGCGGTTACTCCCGCTGTGGGACGTCCGATCGCCCCGGTCCGGGCACCGTGTTTCACGTGAAACCACTCAAACGCCCCGTCCGCCGCGGTCTCCTGGTGGCGCACGTCTCGATATCCGTGAGCTGGCTGGGACTGACCGTCGGACTGCTGACGCTCGGCATCGCGGCCTTCCTCACCAAGGATCCCGGCACCGCACGGGCCGCCACCCTCGCCATGAAGATCTTCGGTGACTGGCTGGTCGTGCCGGTCGCCCTGCTCTCCCTGCTCAGCGGCCTCGTCCTGGCGCTCGGCACTCCCTGGGGGCTGGCCAGGCACCGATGGGTCTGGACGAAGTTCTGGCTCACCCTGATCACGACGGCACTGTCCGTGTTCTCGTTGCGCCCCGGCATCGACGAGGCCGCGGCACGCGGCACCGTCGACATCGACCTGGTGGTCGCTCCCTCGGTGGCGACGGCGACGTATCTGTTCATCACCGCGATATCGGTACTGAAGCCCTGGGGGCCGACCCGTCGCGGCCGACGGCCGCGTCCGGCTGCCGGGACCGGTAAAGCAGTGGACGTGTGAGCACCGCGTCGGACAGCCTGACCCCCATGCCCAGCTCACTCC
>NZ_RDBO01000030.1 GCF_008120935.1 Streptomyces sp. sk2.1 | reverse complement strand
GCACGGAGATCCTGGTCACGACGGCATCCGACGGGCGCCGACTGGCCCTTCGCGTGAACCGGGTGCTCCGGCCGGGCTCGCGGGCCTGTTCGACGGCAGGTCCGGGCGTCTTCGGGGAGCCTTCCGGGAGCACCTCCCGCATGCGCGGGCGGCGCCGTTCGGCGAGCTCCGCACGTGCTCCTGGTGTGTGGCCGTGCGCCCGGCCGTGCGCTCTCGTCGGGCCGTTTCGGGAGCGCTTGCATGGGTGCTGCGTGGGTCGGCCCGCTGCGACGGAACGTCAGTGGGCTGGGGGACACTGCCGCCTCATTCCCCGCAGGCGGCGGACCGGTCCGGGGGGCGAGCACCGCCTCCCGGACCGTGCGTGGGCCGGTGCGCCGGCCGGGTGCGGGGGCGGGAAGCGGAACGGGTTTCCGGGTCGCTCCGAGAGCGGCCCGGGGGCCGTTCCGGGAGTCTTCCAGGGACGGACGAAAGGGGCGGGCGGCCCGGACGGCGACCCGCGGGAGGCGTCGGAGGAATCCGGGGGAATCGAGAAGATTCGGGGAATGTAGTGGGGCGAAAAAGGGCTTCTGATGTGACGAGCCCCCTGCCGTCAGGTTTCAACACGCCCTGAAATTGGCTGAATATTATCGTCCAAGCAGGGTTGGGGTGCCCGTTTCGTGGACATTTCGTCGACCGTCCGGTGATCGTCCGCCACCCCTTCGCGGCCGGTTCGGGAGGGTGGGAACCGGCCCGGGGCGTCGTCGGCGCCGCAGGAGCACGGCGGAGGATTCGGGCAACTCACCCCGTACGCAAGGGAATCGGGAATCGGGGGCCGTGTGGTCCGCGGCCCGTGCCGGGACGTGCCGTCGGGACCCCGGCCGGAGCGGGGCGTCCGTACCGGAGCGAGGGCGTCCGGTCCGGCGTTTGCCAGGGGCGCATGCGCATCCGACGTGCGCCCTCCGGAGCCCCTCCTGTGCGCCGTTGTCGTGGCAGCATGTTCGCAACGGCGCCGCGTGCCACCGGAGTTCTCCCGTTGCTTCCCTGCTGCGCCGTTTTGTCCACAGCCTGTGGAGGCGGCGATGCGTTGGTTGGTGGGGTGGAGCAGTATCGCCGCACGCTTCGGCACGGCGGGCGCGGTCGGGTCCGACGACGAGGGGCGCACGGTGCACCCCGTGGGCTCGCAGCTCCTGTGGGGCGACCCCGATCCGCTGTGGGCCGTCGGCGACTGGCGCCCCGACGAGATCCGCATCAGCACGGTCGAGGCCGCCGACGGCACCCCCACCGCGCGCATGGCCGTCCTCGGCTGCTGCAGCGCCACCGACGAACAGCTGCGCGCCGGCCTCCTCGCCGCCCGCGGCGGGGCCCTGCGCCACCTCACCTCCTGGCCCGGCAGCTACACGACGGTCGTCCGGATCGGCCGCCGGATCACCGTCATCGGGGACCTCGCCGGGGCCCGCCCCGTCTTCCACACCCCCTGGGCGGGCGGCACGGCGTACGCCACCGCCGCCCTCCCGCTCGCCGACCTCATCGAGGCCCAGCTCGACATCGGCCACCTGGCCGCCCTGCTCGCCTGCCCCGAGACCCCGGAGGCGCTGCGCGACGGCACCCCGTACGCCGGGGTGAAGCGCATCCCGCCGGGCCACGCGCTCATCCTCCGCGAGGGCTCGCGCGAGGTCACCGGGTACGAGGCGGTGGCCTCCCTCGCCGTCGCCGCACCCCAGCTCGACCCGGTCAGCGCCGTCGAGGGGGTGCGCGACGCCCTGGTCGAAGCCGTGCGCGGTCAGGTCGTTGAGCGTGACGGCGAGCAGCCGCTCCCCCGCGCCCGTGCCGTGGCCGAGGAGGGTGCCGGGCAGTCCGGGCAGACCTGCGGCGAGCAGGGCGAGGGTGGCGGAGGCGCTGCCTCCGGAGAGGCCCCCGAGACCCTGCCGCCCGACCCCGGCCCGGTCCCCGGCATGGGCCCCGCCGACCGGCGTGCCGCCCGGGGCGCCCCGGTGCCCGGCATCGGCGCCGACCTCTCCGGAGGCAGCGCCTCCGCCACCCTCGCCCTGCTCGCCGCAGGTCTGCCCGGACTGCCCGGCACCCTCCTCGGCCACGGCACGGGCGCGGGGGAGCGGCTGCTCGCCGTCACGCTCAACGACCTGACCGCGCACGGCCACGAGGACGAACTCGAACGCGCCCGGGTCATCGCCGCCGATCCCCGACTGCACCACGTCGTCGTCGCGGCCGGGGAGGAGGCCCTGCCCTACGCCGATCTGGGCGGCGGCCCGCTCACCGACGAGCCCGCCCCGTCCCTCGTCGTCGCCGAGCGCCACCGCCGCCGCCTCGCCGCAGGCAGCGCCGACCACTTCGTCGGTTGCGGCGCCCGGCAGGTCCTCGACGCCCACCCGGCCCGCCTCGCCGATCTGCTGATGGACCGTCGCCGACGCCATCTGCTGCGCCCGGTGGCCGCGCTCGCCAAGGCGGAGGGCCCGAGCGCGCAGTCCCTGTTCGTCCCGCTGACCGTCTACCGCGCGGCCCGCCGGCTGTCCCGCACCTCGTACCGCGGCGGCCTGGAGGAGGCGGCCGACCGGCTGCCGGACGCCAACCGGAACGCCCCCGACCTCGACACCCCCGCCGACGCCTCGCTCGCCGCCCTCGCCTGGTCACGGCCGGGGCCCGCCGCCCGCTGGCTCACGGGGGAGGCGCTCGCCGAGGTGTCGGTCCGGCTCCAGGAGGCGGCGATCCGCCCCGTCTCCGTCCAGCGCCCCGGCGAGGCACGGGCCAGGGCGGCCCTGGCCCGGTACGCCGCCGACCACCGCATCCTGGAGCAGGCCGCGGAGAACCGCAGCCAGCGCCTGCACGCCCCGTTCCTCGACAACCAGGTCGTACGCGCCGCCCGCGCGCTCCCCGAATCGCTCCGGGTCCAGCCGGGCGCCCGCGCCGCGGTCCTGCGCCGGGTCCTCGCGGGTGCGGGCATCCACGAACTGCCGCCGGGCTGGGGCACCCCCTCGCTCGCCACCTCGAACGCGACCGCCCGCACCGGTCTGCGCGCCGCGCTGCCCGAACTGATCGCCCTCTTCGACGCCCCGCTGCTCGCCGACGCGGGCCTGGTCGAGGCCCGTGTCGTACGGAAGGCCCTGCGCGCGGCCGCCGACGGCGAACCGCTCCCGCTGGAGGGCCTCGCGCACCTGGCGTCCACCGAACTCTGGCTCCGCCGCCTGGTGTCGCGCCGCGGCACCTGCTGGACGGGCACGGCGGCGCCCCGCCAGCGCGCGGTCGCGGGCGGGGTCGTCCCGGCCAGGCGGACGTTGCAGCGCTAGGCGCATCGCCCGGTGAGGCCGGGGACGCGGCGGGCGGGCCGGTGGTGATCGGTGACCGGTGAGGGGCGGTGGCCGGCGGGATCGACGGCCGACGGCCGGGCCGCGGGACACAATGGCCGGGTGCGGTACCTGATCCTGGGCGTCACCGAGGCGCGAGACGAGAACGGCGGCGCCCTGCCCGTGGGCGGCCCGCGTCTGCGCGCGCTCCTCGCGGCCCTCGCCCTGCGCGCGGGGCGCCCCGTCCCCGTCGCCGATCTGGTCGACGACGTCTGGGCCGACGAGCCGCCGCACGACGCGCCCGCCGCGCTCCAGGCGCTCGTGGGCCGGCTGCGCCGTGCGCTGGGCCGGGACGCGATCGCGAGCGCCCAGGGCGGTTACCGCCTTGAGGCCGGGCCCGGCGAGGTCGATCTGCACGTGTTCGAGCGGCTGTCCCGGCAGGGGGCCGGGGAACTCGACGCGGGCGACCCCGTGACGGCCGCCCGCACGCTCCGCACCGCGCTCGCCCTGTGGCGCGGCCCCGCCCTGGCCGATCTGCCGGGCCGGGACCACGGGCACGGCCTGCGCCCGGAGGCCCACCGCCTGACCGCGCTGGAACGCCGCATCGAGGCGGACCTGCGGACCGCCGAGAAAGGCACGGCCACGGGTACGGACGCGGGTACGGGTACGGACGAGGGCACGGCCGCGTGGACTGGTACCGGCTCCGGCTCCGGCCCGCGCACCCTCGTACCGGAACTGGAGGAACTGACCGCGGCCCATCCGTACGACGAGCGCTTCCGGTCCCAGCTGATCCGCGCCCTGCGGGCCGAAGACCGCCGGGCCGACGCGCTGGCCGCCTACGAGGACGCCCGCCGCACCCTCGCCGACGGCCTCGGGGCCGATCCCGGGCCGGAACTGGCCGCACTCCACCGCGAGTTGCTCGCCCCGCCACGTACCGCTCCCGCGACGGCAGGACCGTCCGCGACAACGGAACCGCCCGCGACGGCAGGGCCGTCCGCGACAACGGAACCGCCCGCGACGGCAGGGCCGCCCGCAACGGCAGGACCGTCCGCCGTGCGGGGCAACCTCCGCCCCCGGCTCAACTCGTTCGTCGGCCGGGAGCCCGAACTGCGGTCCATCGGAGCCGACCTGACCCGTTCCCGCCTGGTCACCCTCACCGGCCCGGGCGGCTCAGGGAAGACCAGGCTCGCCGAGGAGGCCGCGGCCCGCGGGGACCGGGCCGAGTCGTCCCCCACGGAGGCGTGGATGGCCGAACTCGCCTCGGTGGAGGACCCCGCCGACGTACCCGGAGCCGTGCTCTCCGCCCTCGGGCTGCGCGAGACCGCCCTCCTGCGCGACAACCGCGACGCCCAGCCGTCCCGCACCGACCCGACCGGCCTCCTCGTCGAGCACCTGGCGCACTGCTCCCGGGTCCGCCCGTTCCTGCTCGTCCTGGACAACTGCGAGCATGTCGTCGGCGCGGCCGCCGCCCTCGCCGAGACCCTGCTCACCCGCTGCCCCCGGCTGCGTGTCCTGGCCACCAGCCGGGAACCCCTCGGCGTCCCCGGCGAATCCGTGCGCCCGGTCGGCCCGCTCCCGGCCGACCCCGCCCACCGGCTGTTCGCCGAACGCGCCCGCGCCGTACGCCCCGACTTCGACCCCGAGCAGGAGGCGGCGCACGATCCGGACGCCGTCGCCGAGATCTGCCGACGGCTCGACGGCCAGCCGCTCGCCATCGAACTCGCCGCGGCCCGGCTGCGGATGCTCAGCCCCCGGCAGATCGCGGACCGGCTCGACGACCGGTTCCGCCTGCTGACCGGTGGGAGCCGCACCGTGCTGCCGCGGCAGCAGACCCTGCGGGCCGTCGTCGACTGGTCCTGGGACCTCCTCGACGAGGCCGAACGCACCGCCCTGCGCCAGGTCTCCGTCTTCGCGGGCGGCTGGGAGCTGGCGGCCGCGGAGGCCGTCGTCACGACCGGCCGGGACCGGCCCCCGGTCGCCGACCTGATCGGCGCCCTCGTCGACAAGTCACTCGTCGTCGCCACCCCGACCGGCTCCGGCGACATGCGCTACCGCCTCCTGGAGACCATCCACGAGTACGCCGTCGAACGCGCCGCCGAGACCCCGGGCGTGCGCGCCGCCGCCGAGGACGCGCACACCGCGTACTTCGTCGCCCTGGTCGAGGAGGCCGATCCCCGGCTGCGCTCCGGCGACCAGCTGCTCTGGATCGAGCGGCTGGAGACCGACCTCGACAACATCCGGGCCGCCCTCCACCGCACCGTCGTCACCCGCGCCCTCGAACCGGAGGCCATCCGCCTGGTCCTCGGCATGGGGTGGTTCTGGTGGCTGCGCGACTTCCGCGCCGAGGGCCTCGCCTGGACCGAGCGGACCATGGCACTGGGGCCGGAACCGGCCGGTGACGGCGACCCCCGCCACTGGCCGCGCATGCATCTGGAGATGCTGCTGTACTTCCTCGCCATCGAGAGCCGTACGGCCGACGACATCCACGGCGACGAGCGGTACCGGGCCCTGATGACCCGGGTGGCCGATGCCTTCATGGCCCCGGGACCGCAGTCCGCCCGCTTCCCGGGACTGCTCTGGCCGATGACCCTGTTCGGGAACCGCCCCACGGAGGAGGCGCAGGCCAGGATCGAGCAGGTGGTCGCCAACACCCGCGCCCACGGCGGCGACTGGGAGTACTGCGTCGCGCTGATGTTCCGCACCCACATGATCGTCGACATGCCCGGCGGCATGCCCGGGGTCGACGACGACCTCGCGGAGCTGCGCGAGCTGAGCCGCCGCGTCGGCGACCGCTGGATCCGCGCGCAGGTCGCGAGCGCCGCCGCGGAGGCCGGCGTGATGCGCGGACGGTACGCGCAGGCGCGCGGGGCGTACGAGGAGGCACTGCTGCTCGCCCGTGAGGTGGGGGCGCACGCCGAGGCGCCGTTCATCCTCGCGCGCCTCGCGGAGATCGCCCACCGCACCGGTGACACGGCGGCCTTCGAACGGCACATGGCCGAGTCGGAGAGCGAGGCGGACCGTTACCAGGTGCACGACGCCCACGCCTACGGTTGCTTCCTGCGCGCCACCGCGGCCTTCGACCGGGGCGACCTCGCGGAGGCGCGACGGCTGGTCACGGAGGTGGAGGGGGAGACCGGGCACGGCATCCCGCCGTCGCACTTCACCGCGATCCTGCAGGGCCTGGCCGCCCGGATCACGGCGCGCGAGCCGGGGCCCGGCCGCGGCCCGGCCGCCGGCGCCCGGGGGCTGACGGCCGCCCTGCGCGGGGCGAGGGACGCGCGGTGCGCCGAGACCATCACCGGTCAGCTGGCGGAGGGCGCGGCGGCCGTGCTGCCGGAACTGGGCCTGTCCGGGGCCGCCGTACGGATTCTGGCGGCGGCCGACGGCTGGCGACCCGCCGTCCCCAGATCGAGGGCCGAGCAGGCCGAGGTGGACGGGGCCGCCCGGCGGGCGCGCGAGGAACTCGGGCCCCGGCGGTACGAGTCGGAGCGCGCCGCGGGCCGTGAACTGACCGTGGACGACGTCATCGACCTGCTGACCCGCATCACCGCGGACCTCCCTGCCGCGGACCTCCCCGCCCCGGCGTCCATCGCGGAACGGCCCGTACCGGCTCGGCCCGCACCGGCCCCGGGAGCCTTGGGCGTCCCCGGAGCCCCGGACCGGCTCACTGGCAGCTGATTCTCGAATCCGCCCAGTCGGCGAGCGTCACGCCGCCGCCGTTCCGGGCGCGTTCGACGACGAGCCGGATGCTCTTCTGGCCGGTGATGCCGACCCGTACGGGCACGGCCGGATCACCGCCGTTCATCACCGGGGACTGCCACAGCCGCGTCCCGTCACCGTTGAAGACGGAGAAGCGCACCGCCCCGAGGCCCATCATCATGTCGTCGACCCCGACCATCGCCTCGTAACGCGTGCACTGCTTGTTCAGCTGGATGGTGACCGAGGACTTGCTGTGCACGGTCACCCCGTGCGCGTACGTGGTGCCGCCGATCGACACGCCGGACCGCTGCCAGACCCAGCTGCTCTCGCCCATCACCACCTCCGGCTCGGTGTGGTCGCCCAGGACCGAGTAGTTCAGCTCGCTGACCTGGTACACCTTCGGCGCGGGCTGCGGGGGCATCTGGACGAGTGCGTGAAGTGCCGGCTCGCCGCAGGCGAGCTCGCCCATGTCAACGCCGGGATTCCCGCGCTGCTGCCGGTCGCGGTCATCGGTTGGTTCGCCGCCGGTTACACGCTCAAGGCCGCCGGGATCGTCGCCGGGGGCGCGGTGGGTGCCGCCGGTGCGGGTGCCGCCGCGGCGGCGACCGGG
>NZ_RDBO01000003.1 GCF_008120935.1 Streptomyces sp. sk2.1 | reverse complement strand
GCCGGGGCCGGGGCCGGGGCCGGGTTCCCCGCTCCCCTCCGTCCGTTCCGCGGGCGCCTCGAACCAGTCCAGGAGCTGGTCGGTCGTCGGGCGCCGTTCCGGCTCCTTCGCCAGGCAGGCCGCCGCCACATGCCGTACGCCGTCGGGTACGGCGTCGAGATTGGCGGGTTCGTGCACCGTGCGATACATCATCCCCATGGGCGTCCCCCCGCCGAACGGGCTGCCGCCCGCCGCCGCGACGAGGATCGAGCCGAGCGCGAACACGTCCGCCGCACCGGTGACTTCGTCGCCCGTCGCCTGCTCGGGGGCGAGGAAACCCGGTGTGCCGAAGGCATGACCCGTCGCCGTCAGGCGGGTGGACTCGACCGCCCGCGCGATGCCGAAGTCGAGCACCCGGGGGCCGTCGTCGGCCATGATGATGTTGCCGGGCTTCAGATCGCGGTGGACGAGCCCGCACCGGTGGATGGCCTCCAGCGCCTCGGCCAGACCGGCACCGAGCGCCCGCAACGCCCTTTCGTCCATGGGGCCCCGCGCATGGAGGAACTCCGCGAGCGTGGGCCCGGGGACGTACGCGGTGGCGAGCCAGGGCGTCGGGGCGTCCGGATCGGCGTCGACGACGGGCGCGGTGTGGAATCCGCCGACGGCGCGCGCCGCGGCGACCTCGGCGAGGAACCGCTCGCGGAAGACGGGATCGGCGGCCAGCTCGGACCTGGCCACCTTCACGGCGACGGCCCGTCCACCACGGGACCGGGCGAGGTACACGCTCCCCATCCCGCCCTCGCCGAGCTTGCGTTCGATGGTGTACGAGCCGATACGGCTGCCGGGCGCACCGAGCGCCCCGCCCCCTGTACTCACGCGGTCCCCCACAGTCCTTTCCGCCGGCCACCCCGACCGATTCCCGCCGATGCGGTGGAAGAGATCGTCTCACCACTCCGGCCCGGGGGACGAGGAGGGCAAAGGGGCGCGGTGCTCCGCCGGACCGATCGGATCAGAGCCGGGCGGGCAGGTCGCGGGGAAGCCGGGCGGTCAGGTCGTCGATGCGGCGGGACAACGCCTCCTGCTCCCGGCCCAGTTCGTTGACGCGCCGCCGCAGCCGGGCCAGTTCGGCACCCGGGTCGGGGGTCGCCCCGACCGGCACGGGGGCGTCCGACGGGGCCGGGGCGGACAGGGCGGGCGCGTGGTTGAGGATCGCCTCCATCCGGCCGCGCAGCGCCGGTCCCGGCTCGATGCCGAGCGCGTCCCTCAGCCGACGGCGCGCCCGCTCGTACACGCCCAGTGCCTCGGCCTGGCGGCCACTGCGGTACAGGGCGAGCATCAGCAGGTCGTAGAAGCGTTCCCGCAGCGGGTGATCGGCCGTCAGCTTCTCCAGCTCGCCGGTGATCTCGCCGTGCCGGGCGCAGCGCAGGCTCGCCTCGTACAGCGTCTCCAGGGTGGTGAGCCGGTTCTCCTCCAGCCGGTCGGCCTCGGTGGCGCAGATCTGTCCGTGCCCGCTGTCCTGGAGGGCGGGGCCGCGCCACACGGCCAGGGCGCGGCGCAGCAGTTCGGCGGCGCGGCCGGGGTCGGAGGCGAGCATCGCCCGGCCCTCCGCGGACAGGCGGTGGAAGCGCCGGACGTCGGTGGTGGCCGGGCCCAGGTGCAGCAGGTAGCCGGCCGGCAGGGTGCTGATCCACTCCCGCCCGCTGTCGACCGCATCGCTGCCGGCCGGGTGGCCGCCGGGGGCCGGGAGCAGCCGCCGCAGCCGGGCGACATGGGCCTGCAGGGCGTTCGCGGCGTTCGCCGGGGGTCGGTCGCCCCAGAGTTCGGCGGTCAGCCGGTCGCCGGGCAGGAGCTGCCCGGCGTGGACGACGAACGCGGAGAGCAGGGCGCGTTGTTTGGAGCCCGGTGGGACGATGCTCGCCCCCGTCAGCGGGTCGCGCACCTCCACCGGCCCCAGCAGCCGGAACTCGACCTCGCCGCCGTCCGCGGCGGCCGGGGGCGCCGGTGCCGCGGACGGCGGGGCGAGTTCGAGCACGGGCATCACGGCATCTCGCGGGCGGGCGCGGCGAGGGCGAGCGCGCGCCGGGCGTCCTCGGCGATCCGCCCGGTCAGCGCGGCGGGGTCGGGCTGGAAGTAGAAGTGCCCGCCCTCGAACAGGTGCAGGCCGAGGAAGTGCTCCGCCCGGTCCGCCCAGCCGGACAGCCGGGCGGGCGGCGCCACCGTGTCGTCGGTGCCGCCGAAGACGGACAGCGGCACGGGCAGGGGCACCGGGTCGGGAGCGGGCCGCCAGGTCTCCACCAGCCGCAGGTCACCCCGGATGGCCGGACCGAACAGCTCCCACATCTCCTGGTCCTCCAGGACCGCGGCGGGCGTGCCGCCCATCGCGGCCAGCTCCCGGCGCAACCCGGCGTCGTCGAGCAGGTACCGACGGGTTCCGTCCCCCTCGGGGCGCGGCGTGCTGCGCGCCGACAGCCCCAGCCAGACCGGCGGAGTACGGCCCTCGGCGAGGATCCTGCGGGTGAGTTCGTAGGCGACGAGCCCACCCATGCTGTGGCCGAACAGGGCGTAGGGGCCGGTGAGTTCGGAATCCAGTTCGGCGAGGAAGTGGTCCACGAGCCGGTGGGCGTCCCCGATGGCGGGCTGGTCCGCCAGCAGACCGCGCCCGGGGGCGTCGACGAGCCGCACCTCCCAGTCGGCCGGGAAACGGCCGGGCCAGTCGCGGTAGAGCAGATGGGAACCACCCGCGTGGTGGAACACGAACAGGCGCAGTTCCATGCTGACTCCGTCTTGTGGGACATGGTCTTCGGTCGGAGTACCGGACCTTAGCCGATGTACGCGAACGGTGATCGCCCCTCCGGCCCGGTTCGAGCACGTGTGCACTTCGCCTGGACGGCCGACGGCCCCGCGGACGGCGGGAAGCCGGTCCCGCACGGGGTGCGGGACCGGCCGGAGGGGGTCGTCAGCCGGTGCAGGTGACCTTCACCGCGGATATCGCGTGGTGTTCGTAGTGGTCGTCCTCGCCCCGGTCGTGCAACCGCACGGAGAGCTTCATGGCCTCCACGGGGAAGGTGCCCGGCACGTTGTACCAGGTGCCGCGGCGCTCCGTCTGGCGGATGGTGAAGGAGCCGACCAGGTTGCTGGTCCTGGGCAGGAAGCGGTCGTAGACCGTGTAGTAGCTCGGGTTCCCGCCCACCTGGACGATGTTGGAGCTGCCCGGGACGTGGACGGAGACACTGCACTTCTTGGCGCTGGAGGGCAGGTCGAACAGCCAGGTCGCCGAGCCGCCGGAGTCCTTCGAGGCGCTGCCGGACATCGGCATGGAGAGGTACTTCCCGTCGCAGCCGGAACCGCCGTACCCGCCGGAGTGGGTGGCCCAGCCCTCCTTGCCGTCGGTGTAGTAGCCGTACTGCTGGAAGCGCTGGGTGTCGCACTCCGGTCCGGACACACCGCTGTACACCACGGTGGTGGTCGACTTGGGTGCCGTGCCGGTCGAGGGGGCCTTGGCGGAGGTGTCCGAGTCCTTGTCGCCGGAGGAACTGCCGCCGGTGCCGCTGTTCGAGGTCCGGTCGGTCCCGCCCCCGGTGGACTTGGTGTCCTTGGTGTCCTTCGAGCCGCCGGCCTTCGTGTCGGTGGTGTCGTTCACGGGCTTCCCGCCGGTCCCCGTGTCCGTCCGTACGTCCCCGGCCGGGCCCTTGCCGTGCCGGGCCGCGGTGTCCTCCCGGCCCTTGGTGCCGGTCGGCCCCTTGCCCTGGGCGCGGTCGGGGTCGGTGCCCGGGACGTAGCCGCCGGAACCGCCGTCGTCCTTCCACGCCGCCGCGGCTTCCTTGGTCTTCCGGTCGGGCTCGTCCTGCTGCGCCCCCGCCACGATGAAGGGGGTCGCCAGGAGCAGCGCACCGGCGAAGGCGGCCGCGACCACCATCGGGCGCGAGACGCGGCCGGGGCGTTCCGGTGCGTCGTCCGTTCCCGCCGAGCCCTCCGCGGGGGGAACGGACGAGGCCGCCGCGGAAGCGGTCGCGGAGGCGGAAGCAGCCGTGGTGGAGGCGGCCGTGGCCGTGGCAGTGGCGGTCCGCTCGGCGGTGGCCGACGTGCTCGCGGCGGCCGGTTCGGCGGAGGGGGTCGCCGACTCCGCCTCGGGTCCGCTTTCCGTCTTCGCGGTGTCCGACGAGGTGGTGGGGGCGCCCACGGTCACGGAGGCGGTGCTCGGGCGGGCGGCCTTCCGGGGCGCCGGTGCCTCCTCCTGGACTGCTGCTGCCGCGTCGTCACCGTCCGGCTGCTCGGACTCGGACGTGTTCCTGCCGATGGAGACCCCGACCGCGTGCACCGCCGCCGCGGTTTCCTCAGCGGGCTCGTCGGGCTCGTCGGGCTCCTCCGGGCCGGACTCCGAAACGATCGGCGTCCGCGCCCCACCGCCGGCCCTGCCGCCGGTCGTCGTGCCGGTGCCGCTCTCCGTCGACGTGCGGGACGACGGCTCGGACGGTACGTCCACGGCCTCTTCCCGACCGCGAGCGGGCTCGCTCTCCTCGTCGGCTCGCTCTCGCTCCACCGATCGCCCCTCTTTCCCTGCCATTGCCCCTTCTCGTCCCTTCACTCGTTCTTCGGCACAACACCTGACGTTGTGTCACTTCTCGTAGGCCTGGTTCTCGCTCTCGGCGGTCAGCCACGCGATGGTGCGCTGGAAGTGGTCTCCCGCGCGCTGGAACAGTTCGAACTCGCCCGGTTGCAGGTTCCGCACCCCGAACTCCCTGCTCAGATGGGATTCCAGCACTTGCAGGAGGGGGAACGGGCCACTGGCCGCAGGGCCGGACATCAGCATCTCGTCGGCTTCGGAAAGGCCCTGCCGCTCGATGTTCTCGTGGACCTTCCCGATCAGGGCGTCGATGAAGACGGAATCCTGTTGCGCGGCGATGAAGTGATTGCCGTAGCCGCCGGTGTGCAGCAGGTGTTCCGTCGCGATGGCGATCCGGGTGCCGAGGGGTTCCTTCAACAGTTGGGCGAGGTCCGTGCCGTTCGCCCTCGCCGCATCGGCCAGTACTCCCCCCAGGCTCTTCTCGTCCCGGATGAGGGGGCCGAACACGGGCAGGTCGTTCCTGCGGAGCCTGGGCACGTTCGGTCCGAGGTCCACCGTCCCCGGACCCAGGTCCACGTCGGCGTACACACCACCGTGCGCCTTGAGGATGCTGTACCGGGCCAGGTCGGAGGCGAACGGGTACGCCTTGCCCCTGCTCGCCACCGAATAGGTGGCCGCCAGGCGCTCGTCGATGGCGTCCTCGACGGTCTTGCGCATCAGTCCCGGAGTGATCCGGATCTTCGCCTTGCTGGCGAAACCCAGCGTCGTGTTCCCGTCCGTCCACAGGTTGGTCTTCCAACCGGCCTGCTTGGCCTTCGCGGCCCAGTCGGCGATGTTCGTGAGCGCGGCCGCGGGGATGTCCCCGCCGATCCAGACGAAGTGGAGCTCGCGCGGGATCTCGGGCGGAGCCGGGGTCGCGGTGAGGAGGGGCCCGGCCAGCGAGCGCAGGTCCTCCAGATGGCTCGGCGGGAGGGGCGAGTTCTCCAAACGCCTGAGGAGCAGATCCACGGCGTCCACGTCGTGCTTGTCGATCGCGGTGAAGAGGTACGCCTGCACCTCCGCCTTGTCGCCGGTACGCAGGATCTGCTCGGTGTCGTCGTTGTTCCTGAAGGCGATGTCCAGCGACACCGGTGCGGGTTCGGCCTGCTGGTCGGTCTGCTGCTGGGTCTGCTGGGTCTGCTGATCGGTTTCCGGGGCGTTCGTCGTCGGATCGGGGGAAGCCGTCTGCGCCGTCGTGTCCTGTGCGCCGGCCGGCGGAACGAAGTTGAGGGCTTCGAAGATCATGTCCGAATACGCGGATGCGGACGTGGATGCGGACGTGGACGTGGATGCGGACGTGGATGCGGACGGCTGGTCCTCCTGGTCCGGAGTCGGCGTCACCTTCTCGATGCCATCGACCTCCTCGCCCGCCGTGAACCAGCGGCCGCGACGGCCGGTGACCGGGTCCGAGAGAAGGCCCAGCACCCCCGAATCGACATCGGCACCGGTCGTCGGCTTCGCGTGACCGACCGCGACGTCGGGTGCGTACCAGAGGCGTCCCGGTAGGGCGTGTGCCGCGTCCATCACGAGACTGCGGCCGTCGGTCTGCCGGGGCTTCCCGGTCTCGCACGCGACCAGCACGACCGGGGCCGGGGGTTGTTCGGGATCGCGCAGCGTCTCCATGAAGTGCGCGAACTGTGCCCCGTCGACCACCAGGGGCTTGTCGCCCACCACATGGAGCTCGATGCCGTCCTCGGAGCCGTGCGCGTCGAAGAAGAGCGGGTTGACCTGCTTCTTCGCCTCCTGCTGGGTCTCCCCCCGGGACTGTGCGTCGGCCTGCCAGGGGACCTTGCCGGTCGCGGGACCCCCGTCGGTGTCGAGGACGTACGTCTCGTCGCCCACGGCCCGGTGGTGCGTGAACACCGTCTCGTCCGGCCGGTACGTGGCGTAGAAGTCCTTGCGGGGGCCCCAGTCCTGCGGGTTGTGGGACGCGTACCCCAGGGTGCGGCCGTCGGTGCCGCGGATCACCTGGAGGCCCTCGTATATGCGGCCGTAGGTGATCCGGCGGCCGTCCTTGCCCGTGAGGACGGCGTCCGGTGTCGCGTGGGCGGACATGGACAGGGGCGGCGGTCCGGCCGAGGGCCAGGAGAGCGGCGAGGACGGCGCGGAGAGGCCGTCCCCGGTGAGGGGCGACGTCGTCCGGTCGTTGGAGAAGAACTTCTGCGTTCCGGAGAAGGAGGAGCCGCCGCCGTGACCGGTGGGGTTCCTGCGCAGCGTGCCGGTGAGCCTGCTCAGCTTCTCCCGCAATGTGCCGGAACGTTCGACGGACTGCGACACCGGTTCGTCCGGGGCCTTCAGGGACGCGGTCTCCTGGTTCGCGCTCTCGGCCGTCACCCACTCCAGGTCGATCCAGGTGTTCCGGGCGGCCTCCGTGGGCTTGAACCTGGCCGTTCCCCGCAGCGTGCCCTCCTGCTGGGACGGGTTCCTCTCCGCCCCGTAGCCGTTCATCATCTTGTCGATGAACCCCGGGCCCGTGATGCCGGCCACGTTCCGCTCCCGCATCTCCTTCTTCCTCGCCTCCCACAGGAGGTCCGCGTACTCCTTCCCCCTCTTCTTCCCGAGATCCTTCTCGTACTGCTCCGTGAGCCCCTTCTTGCTCACGAGGTTGTCCAGCAGGTGGCCCAGGAAGGGGTTCT
The DNA here is from genome assembly GCF_008120935.1 of Streptomyces sp. sk2.1. GTDB lineage: Bacteria > Actinomycetota > Actinomycetes > Streptomycetales > Streptomycetaceae > Streptomyces. The sequence continues at coordinate 18,932 of NZ_RDBO01000003.1, read as the reverse complement.
GCGGGTGGGCGGCGATGAACTGGTTGCCGTACTCGCCGTTCTCGTAGCAGTTCACGGCGGCGTCGCGGATGTTCTCCGGGGTCAGGGGCGGGGGCGCCTGCTCCTCGGTGATCGTGAGCGGTTCCGCGGTCGAGGACTGCGTCGTGTTCGTGTCGGGGCCGAGCTTGTTGCGTACGCTTCCCTCGTCCCGGAGCAGCGGGCCGAGCATGGGCAGGACGTCACCGTTCGACATCTGCACGCCGTCCTGCGGCAGGTCGAGCCGGCCGGGCGCCAGGTCCACGTCCATGTACACACCGCCCTGCTCATGGAGGATCGTGTACCGGGTGACGTCCGAGGCCATGGCGTAACTCCGGTACTCCTGGCCCTTCCGGTAGAGGTCCCTGGCCTTCGCCAACGGGTCGTTGAAGGAGAGGTCGTGCCAACTCTTCTCGAAGAGCTGGTCGACGGAAGGGTTCTTGACCCGGTGGGTCCGCGCGAGCTCCTCCAGGAACGCCTGGTTGTTCTTCGCGCCCTCCTTGTCGGTCCAGAGCTTCATCTCCCAGCCCGCCTCGTCGGCCTTGGCCGCCCAGTTCCGGAGGTTCGTGCGGGCGGCCGGGGTCATCTCGCCGCCCAGCCAGACGAAGTGCAGGTTCTTGGGGATCGGCTGCTGGTTCCCGGTACCGCCGCCCAGGGTCATCCCGTTGGAGGTGGCGGACGACTGTGTCCCGGAAGGGGAGTTGAGCAGTAGCGTGTCGGTCCTGTGCCAGGACTCCGCAGGGGTCAGTGTGTCCAGGGTGTCCTGGACGTCCGGTGTGGTCAGGGTGTTCGGTGTGTTCAGGGTGCTCGGGGTGTCCTGGACGTCCGGGGTGCTCTCGCCGGCGGTCATCCACCGGCCCGGCTGCTGGGTCTCCGGAACCGGGAGCAGCGCGAACACGCCGGTGTCGGCGTTCCCGTCCGTCCCGTTCCTCGACGCCACATGGCCGACGGCGACGTCGGGCGCGTACCAGCGGCGCCCGGGCATGGCCCGTGCCGCGTCCGTGAGGAAGCTCCCGCCGTCCGTCGACCGGGTGCTCGCGGTGTTGCAGGCGACCAGCACGACCGGGGCCGGGGGCTGTTCGGGGTCGCGCAGCGTCTCCATGAAGTGCGCGAACTGTGCCCCGTCGACCTCCAGCGGGAGTTCGCCGCGGATGTGGAGCTTGACGCCGTCGCGGGAGCCGTGCGCGTCGAAGAAGAGCGGCTTCGGCTTCTTCGGGCCGGTGGCCGTGCCGCTCGCCCCGGTCTGCCAGGGGGACTCGGGGGGCGGGGCGGTCTTGTCGGTGAGGGGGACGAACTTTCCGTTGTCCGTCTTCCGGTAGGACCTGGAGGACAGTTCGTCCGCGCGGTACTTGGCGTAGAAGCCCTCGCGCGGAGCCCAGTCCGTGTCGCTGTGCGACGCGTATCCGACGACGTTCCCGGAGGAGTCGCGGATCGTCCGGAGGCTCTCGCGGACCTTTTCGTACGAGACCTTCCGGCCGTCGCTGCCCACGAGTTCGCCCGGGGACTGCGTGATCCGTACGGCGGGCTCCGACGACATGTGGAGGTCGCCCGACCACGTCTCGTTGGTCGGCAGGACCGTGGGCCGCGTCCGCGTGCCGCCGGACCGCAGGGTGAGGCTTCCGACGGCGGAGGTCAGGCGCCGGACCAGGGTGTTCCGCCCGGACTGCGCGGACGTCGTTCCGGGCGCCTCCTGGTTCTCGCTCTCGGCCGTCACCCACTCCAGGCCCGTCCAGTCCTCCCAGTCCGACGCGTGGACGCGGAACCGGGGAGGCCGCTGACGAAAGGAGTGCGCCGCGCCGTCGGTGTTCCGGAGGGGCTTGGTGTGCTCCGACAGCTGTCTCCAGAGGAAGCCCGGACCGGTGCTCCCGGCCACGTTCTTGCTCTTCATGGCCGCGTGCAGCGTGCCCCTGATGACGGCGTCCTTGTGGTCGGGGTCCGGCAGGGCGCGCAGGACCCGCCCCATGAAGGCGCTCCCGGGGTGGGCGACGATGAACTGATTGCCGAGTTCCCCCTGCTCGTACACCGCGAGGGCGGCTTCCCGGCCACGGCCCGTTATCGGGTCGTCCTCGCCGAGACCGAGGGTTTTGCGAACGGTGTCCGAGTCCCGCAGCAGCGGGCCGAACATCGGCAGGGTGTCGTCGCCCTTCGGCAGCAGCAGGCCCTCGGGGCGCAGCACCACGGCTCCCGGCCCCAGATCCACGTCGAGGTACACCCCGCCGTGCTTGTGGAGGAGCGCGTACCGGGCGACGTCGGACGCCATCGCGAAACTGTCCGCCTTCTTCGCGGCCCGGTACAGGGCGGTGGCGTGGGACGGGATCTTCTCCTGACCACTGCCCTTCTCCGGGGCGAACAGGGACTTGGTCGGCCTGTGCTGGACCGTGTCGGGGGCGGAGGCGACGAGGTCCTTCAGGAACGCCTCGTTGCTGAGGCTTCCGGTGCTGTTCGTCCAGATCGAGACCTTCCAGTCGGCTTCCCCGGCCTTCTGCACCCAGCTCTGGATGTTGGCGCGGGCCGCTTCCTTCAGCGGGCCGCCCATCCAGATGAAGTTGATCTCCTTGGGAACCGCGACGCGCGGTCCGGTGCCGCTGCCCACGAAGTGGATCGGGGCAGCGGGAGCCGTCACGGTCGGGGCCGGCGTGATCTCCGTGATCTCCGTGATTTCGGCGGTCTCGGCGGTCTCGGTGGTCTCGGTGGTCTCGGCGTTGAGCAGTACGTCGTCCACCTCGGTGGCCAGGGCGGCCCGGTACAGGTCGTCCGCGAGGTGCAGCACCACGCCGGGCCGCCGGGGAGCCCCCGCCGTGAGCGGTCCCGCGGCGTCGAACGTCTGATGGTTCAGATCCGCCCCCACCACGGTCACGGGAATCCCCAGCACCCGGGCCGCGAGCAGCGCCGTCAGGTCTCCCGCGCCGTGGTTCCAGCCGGCGTCCTTGCGGTCGCCGATCTGTTCGCCCGCCGTGCGCAGCAGCGCCGTGCGCGCCAGGGCCAGCCGCTGGTCCGGGGTCAGCCGGGCGGCCACGGCCTGCGGGAGACGACCGCGCGCATCGATGTGCTCGACGGACTCGGGGGCGCTCAGCACGACACCGGCGTCGGCCAACTCCTGTGCGGTGAACCGCTCCTGGGGGTCGATCGCGAGGAACGCCGCGAGTTCGTCGCGATCCGCCGTCAGCCGTTCGGCGAGCAGTTGCTTCAACCGTGCGACGTCGGCCCCGGGCAGGTCCTTCCCGTGCGACCCGCGCAGCCCCAGCTCGGTGAGCAGCCCGGGGCGGGCCCGCTCGACCGCGTCGAGGAGGGAGCGGTGGAAGCTCGTACCGATGTCGAGGAGCGGGAACGCGCTGCTCGGCGGCTCCACGAGTTCGAGGACCCGGCCGTCCGGGTCCTTCAGACCGACCGTCCGGCCCGCCTCGTCCTCGCGGTGGACGGTGTACGGCTCCGGGCGGGACGTGGCGTCGGACGGGCGGACGTGGCCCTCGGGCTCCGGCTCGGGGTGCCAGGGGGTGAAGTCCTGGTCCTGGGCGCGCGGCCCGAAGACCTGGGCGGCGGAGGCCGTCGCCGCCTCGAAGTTCGCCAGGACCGGGGCGAGTTCGCGGTGGGCCGCGGTGAACTTCTCGACCGCCCGGTCGTACGCCGACTGCGCCGTCCGCCGTGCGGCCCGTGTCAGGTCGAGCCGGGCGCGGGCCTCCTCGCTCGCATGCGCCTTCCCGGCCCTCCGCTCCTGGCCCCCGGCCTCCTCGACGGCGTGCCCGGCGGCCAGTACCTCTTCCATCGCCGACCGGTACGCGGCGTCCGCCGCCCGCAGGCGCTGCGCCGCGCCCGCCGCCTTGATCTGCTCCCTGCGCACCAGGGCGGTCTCCGACAGGGGCCGGGAGCCGTCGAGCCAGTCCGCCGTCCGGGTGAGGACGTCCTCCCGCGCGACGAGACTTGGCGGCAGTTCGGTGAGGACCTCGGTGGGGGACGGGTAGCCGGGGACCGTGACCGGCGTCTGCTCGGTGACGGGCGCGGTCCCGGCGTCCTCGCTCCACGGGACCGGCGGCGTGCCGGTGGGGCGGGGCCCACTGATGGTGTAGTGGTCGACGGCCCGCCAGGCGGCCGCGGACGCACCGGCGAGGCGCCGCTCGGCGGCGGCGAGGTCGCGGCGGTGGTTGGCCAGGTCCTGGTGCGCCTCGGCGTGCCGGACGAGCGCGGCGGCGAGCCGCTGTTCCGCCGCGGCCGCGGCGGCCGGATCCTCCGCGGGGCCCTCCGCGGCCGAGAGCCGCCGGACCTCCTCGTGGAGGGCGGACACCTCCTCGTCGAGCGCGCGCAGCCGGCGCTCGGCCGTCTCCACCAGGGTGGCGGCCGAGGTGTACTTCTTGGTCTGCTCCTTCACGACCTTCGCGGCGGCCTCGACCTCGGCCGGCAGCAGACCGTGCTCCCGGGCGACGTCGAACGAGACCCACATGGTCACGCCGTCCTGCACCGTGTGCTCGACGGTGACCGGGTGCCGGGAGGCGGTGCCGGAGGGCGACACGGCCGCGAGCACCGTCGAGACGACCGGCAGGTCCTTGATCCGGCGCGTCGCCGTCGCCGTCTGCCACACGTGGAGCGGGGCCCGTACCAGCACGGCGCCGCCCGCGAAGGGCTTGAGCGTGTTCAGCGCGGAGGTCCGGCGGTCCGCGGCACTGCCCGACGCGTCGGAGTCCGTCCAGCCGGGCATGGTGCCGGTGGACTGGATCGGGGGCTGCGTCTGGAAGCCCGGGCCCAGGGTCATCGCCGGGGTGTGCGATTCGGTGGTGTCCCCGGTGTAGGTGTCGTTGTCCATGGTCCGCCGGCTGCCGCCGAGACCCGCTCCCGGATCCACCGCCAGCAGCTCGGCCCGCGCCAGGTCGACGCCCACGGAGATCTTCAGGTCCGCGTCGGTCCCGCCGATCTCCGACGTGGTGTCGTGCAGGGTGACGGTCAGGGAGTCCCGGACCATCTGCGGGAAGTAGGCGCTCAGCACGTCGGAGTTGATGCCGCCGTTGAGCACCTCGCCCGCGGCGGTGCCGGGCCGGGTCAGCGGGGACTTCCCCACGTACGGGGTCTCGGCGTTCCCCGGTATCTCCGTCGGGGTGTTCGTCGTGGAGCGGCCACCGGAGACGGCCCGGTCCACGGCGTACGCCCCGGCCTCCCGGAGCGCGGTGATGCCGCCGACGGTGGTGACGACGACGCTCTCCGGCCCGGCGGCGAACAGGTTCCTGCCCGCCGTGTACGTCTTCCGGAGGGCCACCGTCCCGTCCGTCCGGTGCGGGAGCAGCCGGGGGCGTGCGGAGACCGGCGGCTCCGTCACGGGCGCCGGGACCTCCTGCGGGCGGGCCAGGCTCAGCGGCAGGACCACCTCGGTGTCGCCGACGTCGTACGTCCTGCTCACCGGCGGCTTGCCGGGCAGCTCCAGGGCGAAGGTGACCCGGAACGTCGACCGGCCGCTCACCACCGGCCCCTCGAAGGCCACCTGGGCGCTGACCGCGTCGGTGACGGCGTGCGCGAGGGCGGAGGAGCTGGTGGAGCCGGCCTTGTCGTCGAGGGTGAAGCCGCCGTTGCGGACGACGTCGTTGTCGACGGTGGGCGTCTCGGCCAGCCGGTAGCCGCCGTCGCTCCCGCGCGCCAGCTTCTCCGTGACGGTCTCCGCCGTGGACGTGGGCCGGGTGATCGTGGGCTTCACGTCGTGGCGCAGCCCGCCCCGGGTGGGGCCGACCCGCTCCAGGGTCACGGTGAGCCGGGCGTTCCTGGCCGACCAGACCCTGTTGCGCACCAGGCGCAGGGACGTGCCGCCGTTCTCCATGCCGGTCTGCAGGGCGCGCACCCCGGACGGCGACAGGGCGGCCATCTGCCGTGCCATGTTGCCCAGTTGGTCCTCCAGGAGGTGCGCGGGACCGAGCCAGTCCTTGTGCTCGGGCAGGAGCGTCCGCAGCAGGTCCGTGAACCGGCCGATCGCCCGGGCCAGGTCGATGCGGCCGATGGTGAGCGTGGCGTGACCGGCCGCGGGGACGGCCGTGTAGAGCGGCGGGGGAGGCGGGGTGGTGAGACCGTCGTCGAAGAGGCCCGCCCGTCTGGCCTCGGCGAGCGGCACCCACATGAGCAGACCGTCGGGGATTTCCACGATCCGGCCCTCGGGGCTGCGCCCGCGCACCAGGTTCATGGGGCCCTGGAGCAGGCCGGACGGCTGCGAGCGGGCCGCGAGGTGCCAGGCCACGTCGGCGGAGACCAGGGCCATCGGGCCGGTGTACTGGACCGTGTGCACCGGGTTCGTCGAGAAGGTCAGGGCCGTGGTCGAGGTGTGCGTGCTCTGGTACGGGGTCGCGGTGATCCCGTAGGTGCCGGCGGTCCGGAGCGCGTCGGTGTGCTTGGCCCGGAAGGCGAGCATGCCCGAGACGGTGTGCCCCCGGACATGGGCGACCGAGTGGCCCGCCCCGCTGGTGCCCGAACCGATGGCGGAGAGCGCGAGGTCGGTGGAGTCGACCACGGCGATCACCCGGGGCCGCCGCACCGAGGGCCAGGCGCTGACCGACGCGGTGATGTCGGTGACGGCCGTCCTGCCGAACAGGTCGCTGATGTGCTTGCCGGTCTGCGCCGCGTCGCTGAAGTCCGCCTCGTTGCGGCCACTGGTGAACGCCTCGGTCAACGCGCCGGAGGCGGGCGTCCCGTCCGTCCTGTACACCCAGGAGTCGTGGGAGACGGAGGCCAGCAGCTGCTTGAGGTGGTCCAGCACGATCTCGGACCCGGTGACGCTCTGCACCTGGTGCAGGCCCTCGAAGAGGGGGTGGGAGGTCCAGCTCCCCGACGGGACGGGCTTCCCCGAGGAGAGCAGTTCGGCCATGGCCGGCGTCATCGGGGTGAACGCGACCGCGGCCGTGTTCGGCCGGGGCACCGGGGGCACGAGGGCGGAGGCGGGTACGGGGGAGGAGGCGACGGACAGCGAGGCGGGTACGGCCAGGGTGACGTGCCCGGTCACCGAGGCCGGGGTGAGCGGCGCGTCGCCCTGAGCGGTCCGGTCCCCGGTGTCCAGGACGTCGATGCTGCCGGGCGCCTGCTTCACGAACCAGCGGGTGCCGAGCAGTTCGCCGGTCGCCGTCCGCACGAACTGGCGCGGGCGGGAGAAGCTGGTGGCGGTGGCGGTGAACGACAGGTCGTACGCCCACAGGTGCTGCGACCCGGAGCTGGTGATGCCGCCGTCCGGGGTCAGCGTCGGACCGTACGTCATGCCGTAGGCGGTCTGCCGGGTGTACCGGTAGCCGATGCTCCCGGTGCCGCCGTAGCCCGCGCCCCCGGCATCGCCGATGGACTTGATCCCGGTCAGCCCCAGGTCGAGGCCGCCGGTCAGGCCGTGGGTGCGGGTGGTCGCGCTGTCGGCCCGACGGGTCGACAGGAGGTTGTTGGCCAGGCCCAGGTCGTGGTGCGTGCCCAGGAATTGGCGGTTGGTGGCCTGCGCCCGCAGGGTGACGACGACGTACCGCTTCAGGGCGTTGTCGAGCTGCTCCAACTGGATCCGCAGCCCGGTGCTCACCAGCCGGTCGAGGGAGCCTTCGAGCACCGCACGGGAGATGGCCTGGCGCAGCAGATGGGTGTTGCGCACCGCGCTGTTGTACGCCCGGTCGCCCCCGATGGTCCGGCCGTCCGCCCCGGGCGGCAGCACCAGACCGGGGTGGGCGCGGTGCAGTCCCGCCAGGATGCGGTCGGCCAACCGGTCCGCCAGGGAGACCGGCGTGAGGTCCCCCGGCGGGTGGGTGGCCGAGAGCTCCAGCACCGCGTGCAGTCCGAACGTCGCCGGATTCGACGGCGTCAGGTAGGCGGGGGCGGGGGGCGCCTCGGCGTCCGGCACCGGTGTGGTGCCGTCGTCCCAACCGGCCAGCCTGCGGGCATCGGCGCGCGGCAACTGGACGGCGGCCGTCAGGAACGCCTGTTGGCCGGTCGCCGCCTCCTGATGGGGCGATTCCCACGTACCGCCCTGCCTGCGCAGCTCGATCCGGAAGCGGATGTCGTAGAGCCCCGAGTGGCCGCGGCTGTTGAGCGTCCGCACGGACTCGGCCGTGTTGCCGCTGTAGCTGCTCTCGGCGCGCTGGGTCGACGCCCCGGCCGTTGCCGAGAGCTGGACGCCCAGCGCCGTCACGGGCTGGAGCGGGGAGAACTGAGGGCCGAGGGAGAGGGTGAGACCGCCGCCCTGGGTGTTGCGCTTCTCCGTGGTGGCGGTGGTGCGCTGCGCGTCGGCCTTCTTGATCTCGGTCTTGTCGGAAGCCTGGCGCAGGGTGCCGTCGACCGGGATCAGCCGCAGTTCGAGGGAGCCCAGCGACCGGCCCTTGGGAGCGGCGAAGAGCGGGGCGCTGATCACCGTCTCGCCGGAGCTCTGCGCGATCATGAGGCGCAGGCTCTCCTCGCTCGCCAGGTCGGCCAGTTGGCGGCGGAGGAAGGTGCCGGGAGCCGCCTCGGGGTAGTTCCTCAGCAGCCAGTCCAGCAGCCGGGTCTCCGTGGTGACGCTCAGCGGTGCGAGCAGCCGGGGGCGGGTGCCGGGCGCGAAGGTGAGGACGGTGGGCAGCTTGTCCGGGATCGCCGGGTCGGTGACACTGTCCGGCACCCGCCAGGCGACCCCGTCCCGCACCCGGTAGCGCCTCGGCGCGGTGGTGGTGGCGGGCTGCCGGCCCGCGGTCAGCTCGCGGCCCTTCTTGTCCCAGACGTGCGACGACTCGACGACGACGTGCAGATCGCTCACATGCAGATGGCTGCCGTCCTTGCCGACCGCGGTGACGCTGCTCTGGGCGCGGCTCTCCTGGGTGTAGGTGTAACTGGCCTCCGTGCGCCGGATGTTGAAAGCCAGCGATCCGAACGCCCCGAAGGGAGCCGGTGCGGCCGTCAGGGGGATCGCCAGGCCGAACGCGCGGGACGTCCCGAGGGTCTTGGTCTCCGTGGCCCCGGGACGGACACGCATCTCCGTCTCGACCTTGACGGGGGCGTCGTCGGTCTTCGCCTTCTCCTTCGCCCCGGTGGTCTCCGTATCGGTGCTCTTCGTATCGGTGCTCTTCGTATCGGTGCTCTTCGTGTTCTCCGTGCTCTTCGAGGTCTCCGCGTTCTCCGCGTTCTTCGAGCCCTCGGCGTTCTTCGAGGTATCTGCGCTCTTCGAGCTCTCGGCGTTTTCCGTGCTCTTCGTGCCTTCCGCGTTCTTCGAGCTCTCCGTTTTCTTCGCGTTCTCCGTGCTTTCCGCGGTCTCCGTGCTGGTGGTTTTCGCCTGCGTGGTGGTGGACGCGGGAGGCACGGCCAATGGCGACGGCTCGGCGTGGCGGCGCCAGTTCCCGTAGCTCTCCAGCGACACGGAGATCTCCCGGTGGCCGCCGTCCAGGGTCGGCAGGACGAACGTCCGGGGGCTCAGCAGTGTGTGCGGGCTCTGGGTGAGCACGAGCTTCAACTCGTCGAGCGCGTCGGGCCGCAGGCGCAGGTTCGTCGCGATGGATTCGACCAGCAGGTCGGTGCCCCTGAGGGTGATCTGCCCGTGGCCGTTGCCGCGCAGCGACTTGGGCAGCATCGCGTTGTCGTCGAACGTGACGAACTCACCGGCCCGCTGCTGGGGCAGCGGCGGCACGTCGGATTCCAGCAGCGGATCGGCGAAGGTCTCCTTCACCACCGGCTCGCCCGGATTCTCCATCCGGTGGAACACCTCGTCGCGGAGCTGCTCCTCGGTCACCAGGTCCGGCCGGTCGCGGCGGGCCCGGTACATCCGCTGCTCGTACTCGTCCGCGGAGAGCGCACCGAGCGCCTTGTCGCGGGCCGTCTGCGGGGGCGTCGCACCGTCCTGTTCGTTCCCGTCCGGCGTACGGCCCCCGCCGGGGCCGCCGGACGGTTCGTCGTCCCGTCCCCGCGACCGGTGGGAGTCGCCGGGGAGAGGACCGGAGAGGGAGCCTTCGGGGCCGGAGTCGTCGGTCTTCTCGGGCGAGGTCTCGGAGCCGACGTCCTGCTTCTGGTCGGTCTCGGAGTGGTTCTCCTGCTCGTGGTCGGTCTTGTGCCGCACGTCGGTGTCGGACGTCGTGTCCGTCTCGTCCCCGGACTGCGTGCGTATGTGCCGGGTGCTCGGTGACGGCAGGTCGTCCCGGTCCTGCGAGTGGAGGCCGTCCTCGTCCGTCTGCCCGGACTCCTGGGTCTTCTCCCGCAGGCGCAGGGGCTCCATCTGCTCGCCCGGCTTCGTCGGACGCTGCTCGTCCCCGTTCGAGCCGGTACGCCGGTTGGGTTCGCCCGACAGGTTCGGGCTGTTCGTGGTTTCGGTGTTCGGCCGGGTGGTCGGGGGCCGGACGGTGTCACCGGCTCCGGAGTTCCCCGGGCCCGATCCGTTCGGCAGGTCCGTGTTCTGGACGTGCGCGTCGTTCTCCGGTGCGGAGCCGGGCGCGTCGTCCGGGCGGAACGGGGAACGGTCGGACGAATCGGGCGAGTCGGAGGAGTCAGGGGTCTTCAGGTCCCGCAGGCGCTCCAGGAGCGTGCGGGCCTCACGGGCCGCCTGATTGCGCACCGCTTCGGGCAACTTGTCGAGTGAGCGGTCGATGCGCTGGTCGAGGTTCCGCAGCCGGTCCGGGGAGCGGAGTTCGCGTTCCAGGCTCTCCCGGCCCTCGCGTATCAGCCGGGCCGTCTCGGCGTCGTAGTCGTCGAGGACGCGGTCGACGGCGCGGGGGTCGCCCGCCGCCTCGTCCAGCCGGGCCTGCCACGCGGCCTGCTGCTCGGGGGTGCGCTCCGCGCCCCTGGGGCCGCCGTCGGCCAGCGCATTCAGCCGGCGGTCGCGGTCCAACGCCTCCATCTGCTCGAACTGCGCCCGCTCGACCGCCTTCCGAGCGGCCTCGTCCTCCGCCTCCGCGTGCCGGGCCTCCCACTGCTGCCGCTCCTCGCGCGACAGCCTCGGGGCATCCGTTCCCTCGCTCAGCCGGTGGAGCCGCTCCTGCAGCAGCCGGTCGGCCTCCGCGTGGTCGTTCTCGTTCCTGTCGCGTCCCGGTGCGTCATCGTCCGGACGCGGTGCGGGCCGGTCCGTCGAGTCCTGCGCGGGGTTGCCCTCGCGCAGGGCGTTCAACCTCTCCTGCAATCCGGCCAGTTCGGCCTCGGAGCGGAGAGTGTTCAAGCGGCGCTCGTACTGTGCGTCGAAGTCGTCGCCCCGGCCCTGCCCCTCGAACCGCCTCTTCCAGGAGGCCAGTTCGGCCTCGGAGGCGCCCAGGTCCCGCAGGTCCGAGAGCCGCTGCAACGTCTCCCGCTCCGCCCGGTAATCGGACCGCACCTTGTCGAAGTCCTCGGGGGTCTCGGCCCGCGAGAGCCGCTCCTCCCACTCCTGGATGCGCTCACGGTCCATGCCCGCCGCCTCGGCCTCGGCCCGCACGGCGTCGTTCAACCGCTGCTGGAGCGCCTCGGAGGACTGGTTGCCGAGGGTCTCCAGCTCCGTCCTGAGGGTGCCGAGGCGGTTCTCGAACTCGTCCAGCAGTCCGGTCGTCCGCCGACGGTCGTTGGTGAGGGCCGACTGCTCGATGTCGAGGGCGTGCCGCAGCCACTCCGTCCGGCGCATGCCCAGCTGCGCGGCCCGGGCCTCGTACCCGCCGTCCACATGGGCACGGAAATGCCGCAGGCGCTCGTCGAGGCCGTGCGCGGCGACGAGGTCGTCGAGTTCCCGCAGCTTCTTGGCCGCTTCGGAGTACTTGCCCGCCCGGACGTCGGCCCGGATGTCGTCGTTCAGCCTCTGCCGTACGTCACTGTCGACGCCCACGCGGCGGGCATCGGCCAGCAGGGAGTCGAGCTCGCGCCGCACCTCGGCGTTCAGCCTGCGCTGCTCGGCGTTCGGAACGGTGTCGGGAACGGTCGGCAGTTCGTCCAGCCGGGCCATCGGGTCGTCGGAGATGCTGACCAGTTGTTCGAAGCGGGTGTTCAGCGCGTCGACATCGGCATCGATACCGGAGTCGAAGCCTTCGGGGAAGGGCAGGGGGTCGTCCGAGGTCTCGGTCCGCGTCGGCCCCGACAGGTCGTCGGTGCCGTTCCTGTCCGCGTCCCCGTCGCCTCCGCTCTCGGCCTTGGGCGTACTCGTACCCTGCCGGTTCCCGCCCTCGGAGCTGGACGCGGGGGCGGTGAGTGGAACGTTCGGGAGCACCAGGTCGTCCCCGTCGGGCGCCGGTCCGTCGGACTTCGGCCCGTCGATGGCCTCGTCCTCGAGGGCGAGGCGGTACTGCTCACGGAGCATGTCGACACGCGTGGGCCGCCCCAGCCCGTTCGGGCTGTCCTCGCGCAATCGTTCGAGTCGCGCCTCCAGTTCGGCGTCCGACACGGCCTGTTGGTTCTTCAGCCGGTCCAGCCGCGCCCGGAGCTGGTCGTCTAGGTCGTCCCCGGACCGACGCCCCGGCCCGGAGTCGTCGGGGCGGGGCGCCGATCCCGCAGGGTCGTGCTGCGGTACGTCGGGCAGGTCCGCGAGAAGGTTCTTCATGTCCGGCGGGATGTCCGCGGAGGGCCCCGCAGGGTCGTGCCGCGGTGCGTCGGGCAGGTCCGCCAGGAGGTCGAGCGTGGAAGGCCCCGCCGGATCGTGCTGCGGCACGGCGGGCAGGTCCGCCAGGAGGTCGTTCACGTCCGTGACCGTGTTCGGGTCCGGGGGGAGCGGCGACGGGGCGTCGTCCGGGAGGCCGTTCAGGAGCAGGTCCACCTCCGACACCGTGTCCGGCGGAACGGGGGTCCCGGAGGCATCGGGGACGAGGGGCGGTACCGACGGGCCGGAGGTCGTTTCCGGAGTGTCATTGATCGAGTGCCGCTGGTCGGACCCGAACGCGGGGGTTCCGCCGTCCGAATCGGTGGCGAACGAGGGGGCGGACGCGTCGGACGGGTGATGCGGTACGCCGTCGTCGCCGTGTGGGAACGGCGTACCGCCGTCCGAGGCGTCGTCGTCGCCGTCCCGGAGGAAACGGGTGTCCGACTCGGACTCCGTGACCGGTTTCGTCGAGGGCTTGCCGCCGGTGTCGATGCCGGTGTCGGTGTCGGCCTTCGTGCCGGAGCCGTCGCGAACCGTTCCGGAGCCGTCGCGGACCGTGGCGCCCGACTCGGTGTTCGGCCGGGGCGTGGCGGTCGGCGCGGACGGTGCGGACGGCGGGTCGGACGAGAAGACCGGAGACCGCGGCGGCGGAGTGGCCGCCGGCCCGGAGTTCTGCATCGTCTGATGCAGTGTCAGGATGCCATGGCCGAGGCCCCGGCCCATGAGACCGCCCGCGGCACCGGCCGCGGCCGTCCAGCCACTGACCGTGAACGTGTGGTCGGGACCGAAGATCAGGTTGTACATGCCCTCGGTGACCACGGCGTGCGCCGTATCGCCCGCGAGCCCGCCGACGAGGTCGCCGATCCGGTAGCCCAGGTTCCCCTCGATGTTCTTGCTGACGGTCTGGACGAAGGAGCCGGGCAGGTCGTGCGAGAAGGCCCGGACGCCGTTCTCGCCCAGCTCCTTCGCGTAGGGCTTGAGCACGTCGTCCAGCGAATGGGTCAGCCCCTGCCAGTCGGCCTTGCCGCCCCAGTTCTTGACCAGGGCCTCCCCGTAGTCGCGGCCCAGGTTCCGGGCGGTCTCGTTGCCGAGGGAGCCGCCGAGGTGCTTCTCGAAGGCGTTCGCGAAGTCCTTGACGACCTCCTTGCCGACCGCGCCCGCCGCCGCTCCCCTGACACCGTCCGCGCCCACGTGGTTGAGGGACTCGTTGGCCCGGCCGAGGATGTTGCCCAGGCGCTCGCCGAGCTCGCGGGCGATACGGCGCACGCCGTGGTCACCGAGGGCATGTACAACCTGATCTTCGGTCCCGACCACACGTTCACGGTCAGTGGCCGCGACGCCCTTGCCGCCCCCGCCCAGCCCCTTGGCCAGTACGTTCCCGGCGTCGTTGCCGAGGATCTTGCCGAGCCCCTTGCCGCCCAGGTTGCCGAGGATCTTGCCGAGCCCGCCGCCGATCAGTGCGAACGGGCCGCCCAGCGCACCGCCGATGGCGCCGAACTTCGCCGCGTTCCCGGTGAAGTCCGTGTTCCACTCGGTGCGGTCGCCGCGACCGAACTGGGTGAGCTGGAGGATGGAGTCGAGCAGCAGACCACCGACGATGCCGGTGATGGTCTGCATGATGATCTGGGCCACCAGGAACTTCAGGATCAGCAGCGCCGCGGCGCGGAACGCGCCGATCGCCGCCGCCGCCCAGATCTCGGACAGCCCGGCCGTCACCGGCATCAGGGCCTGTGCCAGGGCGATCTGGACGACGAGCAGGGCCAGTTGGCCGAAGATCGACCACTTGGTGTACTCGATGTCGGCAGCCGTCTTGTGGGCGTTCTTCGACAGCTTGAGGGCGTCCTCGTAGGCCCGTTCGAGGATGCTCTGGTTCCCGTTGGTGACCTGGACGAACTGACGGGCGTACGTCACGAACCGGGTCGCCGTCTCGCCCTCGAAGTCCTCGTCCACGCGGGTGACGACCTGGCGGAGAAGGTCCTCGACCTCGCGGAACTTCTCCGCCATCTGGCGGTACTCGTCGCTGACCACCCGCAGCATGTCCTCGTTCGCCTGCGGGAAGGGCATGCCTGTCAGCGTCTTGAGGAGGGTCGCCCACCCCTCGGGAACCTCGATCGCCATCGTCGTGCTGCCGTGTCCTCGGAGTCCGGCCGGCTCAGCCGGCGGCCAGGTGGTTGGCGTCGTTCTCGGCGTCGTTCAGGATGTTCGACGCCTTGTTGCCGCTGATGCCGACCATGTCGAGCAGCTCGGAGAGTCCTTCGAGGCCGTACGTGAGCCCCTTGCCCGTCGAGTCGACGAACTTGTGGTACTCCTTTGCGTACACGTCGTCCTTGCCGCCCGCGGTCCTGTTCTCCAGGTTGATGCGGTCGTTCAGCACACCGAGTTCCCCGACGATCCTGGCGATGTCGCCGAACTGGGTGAACCGCCGTGTCAGGTCCTGCGGAACGCTCAGGGTCCCGTCAGCCATAGAACTCGTCCTCCTCGCCGCGGCCGCCGGCCGGCTTCTTCCGGTCCCCCAGTACGGTCCCGGTCAGACCACCGGGCTGCATCTCCCGCAGCGGGGCGAGCAGATCGTCCAGCTCGCCACCGCCGAAGAGGCCCTTCGCCAGGTCCTCCTGATCACCCATCAGCGGACGCACGGAGCCGCTCACCTTGTCGGTCATTTCGAGTCGTGCCGCGTTGACGGTGGTCTTCAGCACCTCGGCGAGCTGGGCCGCGGGCATCGTGCGGTAGCCCTCGGTGTGGAACTTGAAGGAGAGGATCTCGCCGTGGGCGTTGACCGAGGCGGTCACCATCCGGTCCTTGGAGGTCGCCGAGGCGGACGCCGCGGCGAGTTCCTCCTGGACCCGCTGGATCTTCCTGGTCTGTTCCGCGAGACCGGCCATGGCCTCCGCGAGCTGCTCCTGGAACGACACCATCAGTCCTGCTCCTCCTCGTCCTCCGCGGCCGCCGCCGCTTCCAGCGCGTCCACCGCGCGGGTCAGGTCCGCGGCGGACAGCCGCAGGGCCACGGGGCCCGTCGGGTTGAGGTACAGGTCCTGGCCCTCGGGCACGAGCGCGAACGCCTCGGCGACGGGCAGCACCCGATGGGCGAGCGCCCCCGCCCGTTCCAGGTGGGCGGGGGCGGTGAAGACCGGCACCACCGGGTCGCCGTCCGGGGTGCAGGCGCTCACCGCGCCGCCGCCGGGCGCGGTCAGCACGGCCAGCTCGGCCCTGATCGCGGCGAGGGCGACGTCCTCGACCGGGCCGTAACCGGTGGCCGCCAACTGCATGGCGGCGTCCACGTCGTCGGTCGGTTCGGGCCAGCCCAGCATGCCCGGCGAGGGCCGGTAGTCGGCATTGTGCTGCCATTCGACGATCTCGCCGTCGGCGTCCGAACGCCACTGCCCGATCACCGCCCACAACGGGGGCTCGCCCTCCCCGCGCCACGCGGGGTCCACCATGCCGAACCAGTGGTCGGGCGCGGTGCGCGCCGCCGCCCGGATGTCGTCGGGCACCGGCGGCACGGCGGACTCCCCGCCCGCGGCGTCGGGTCCGTCCGTCGCTGTTCCTGCGGAACTCATCGTCCGATCACACCCGTTCCGGTGCCGGACTCCGTGCCCCACACCTCTTCGTCCTCCGAGAGCCATACGTTGCGCTGCCGGTCGGCACCGCTGCCCCCGCCCGGGGCACCGCCGCCCATGCCCATCGGAGGCATGAAGGGCATGCCCCCGGTTCCCGTCGTCTGGACGGTCCGGCCCAGGGCGCCGAGCGACTGGGTGGGCACACCGCTGTTCACCGCCGTGGTGACGGTGGGCACCGAGGGCAGTCCCAGGGCGGCACGGGCCCGGTTGCTGAGCCCGGACACCATGGAGACCGGTTCGCGGATCGCGTTGCCGTTGCCGTCCACCAGCTTGCGCACGGCGTCGGTGGTGCCCTTCGACCCGCCGAAGAGGTCGCCGCTCGTGGTGGAGGGGCGGCGCTGGCCGTTCAGCAGCTCCTCGACGGTCCTGGGGGCGCGGGTCCGCAGGTTGTTGCTGCTCTCGGTGATGTGCTTTCCCTGCGGGTCGGTGAGGGTCCCGTCGGGATTGACCCGGGAGCCCGGCGGCACGGTGAGCTTTCCGCCGTAGATGTTGGTCAGCGGCTTGCCGTCCGGCCCGATCAGGTTCCCCTGGGCATCCACCTTGGTGCCCTTGGGGACGAGGACGTTGCCCTCGGCGTCGACACGGAAGCCCCGCGTCAGGTCGCCGGTGGTGGAACCGTTCGGGAGCGTCGGCTGCTTGGTGACGGGGGGAACGATCCTCCCGCCGGACCCGATGGTCGAGCCGGGCGGCACCACCAGGGGTTGGCCGTCCGCGCCGAGAACGGGCTTGCCCTCGGCGTCGGTGACGGCACCGGTCTTGGGGTCGATGCGCGAGCCGGCCGGGACCGTCACGGAACTTCCGCCGGTGAGACCGCTCGTGCCGCCCGTGCTGCCGCTGGGGCCGGTGATCGGGTTCGGAGTTTTCAGATTGAGGTTGTTGTTCTTGAGGAGGTCGGACGAGGAGCCGCTCGTGCTGCCGCTCGGACCGGTCACCGGGGGGACGTCGACGTTCGGGCCGTCCTCGCCCGTACCACCGGTTCCGTCGCCCGGTCCCTTGTTGAACAAGTCCTTGAACGTGTTGAGGAAGTCGTCGGCGCCACCATCGGTCTTGCTGTCCGACGGGTCGTGGAACTTCTTCTCCTCCTCGGAGGTCAGCGAGATGGTGAACGTCGACTTCACGATGGAGTTCGCGTCGGAGAACTTGCTGCTGGCGGTGTCGTAGGCCTTCGCCAGGTTGGCCATCGTCCCCGACGACGCCTCGTCGAGACCGGTCTGGACGTGGCTGAGCCACTGGGCCTTGGCGTCCCGCTCCACGCCGTCCCAGTCGAGACCGTCGACATTGGGGTTGTGGTTCGAAGTGGGTTGGATCTTGTTCATCACTTCGAGGAACTTGTTGTACAGGTGGGTGAACGCCATGGAGACGGGGCCGACTTCTTTCGTCGCCGTCCCGGATTTCATCGACAGACCCTTGTTGAACCAGTCGGAGAAGTTCGTCTGCAAATTCTGCACGGTGGCGGTCAGCTGAGTGCTCACATCGGAGAGATTGTTCTTCAGCGCTCCCCCCAGGTAGTAGGACTGGGTCTCCTGGAGGGCGCGTTTCACCGCCTGGAGGGTGGCCTCGAAGATTTCCGCGGACTCGCCCTCGATCTCCTCGGACCCGTTTCCCACGTTCTCGGCCCACTTGTTGAACTCGGTGACCCAACCGTCCGTCCAGGCATCCATGTTGGCGAGGATGTCGGCCGCCTTGCCCGACATCACCGGATTGGCGTCCTTGTTCGTCTGGGCCAGGACGGACCCCAGAATGGGACCCGGCGCTCCCGTGAACTCGGCCAGGGCGCCGGAGTCGTTGCCGAAGTCCGCCCAGTTGTAGCCGAACCCGAACAGGAGCCACTGCTCGTTCGCCCGGGTGGGGAAAGCGAACGCATGGTATCCGTCCAGGCCCCATTCCACCGCTTTGGAGGCCGGGCTGGCGTCGATCCAGGCACCGTTCACCTGCCTGGTTATCCACTGCTTGGACCCCGGACCCGCCACCTGGTTCCGGTCCGGGAGCTTGGTGGTCCCGTCGTGAAACATGGCGAGGATGTCCTCCCACTTGGCAGGCATCCCGGGAGGCACCTCGGCCATGGTTTCACTTTCCCTTCGGGGTCAGGATGTCGAGGAGTTCGTCGACGAGGGAACCGCCGATGGCCGTGGAGTCGTCCTCGGCCTCCTTGTGCGTGTCCTCCACGTCCCGCAGGGCGGCCGAGAAGTTGTTCAGGAGCGTGATGGCGTTGTCGTACCGGGTGCGCATGCTGCTGCGGTAGGTCTCCAGCTGGGTCTCCAGCGCCTTCGCCTGCGTGCACTTCTCGGGATTCCCGATGGCGAGGGGAATCTTCGACCCCATGCTCACGTAGTTCGGGTTGACCGTGAGGTCGCGTCGGAAGCGGGGGATCTCCTGGTTGGCGTACTTGAGGTAGACGCCGTCGGTCGACTGGAAGATGTCGCCCGGATTCTCGTCAGCGGCCATGTCCGTACCTCACCTCGCGGAAGTCGACTCGGTCGGGAAGGTCAGCTGCCCTGGAGGGTGCCCAGGGTGCGACCGCCCTCCTGGTCCCCGTCGATCTGCCGGGAGTGCATCCGCTGAAGGGTCGTCATGGCGGTCCCGTACTGGGTTTCGAGCTGGGTCTTGATCCTCTTCAGCTCGTCGTTGAACTCCTCCCAGGACGTACGGGTCTGGCCGGTCAGGGTGTCGCGCAGGGCGGTGAAGTTGTTCTCCATCCAGGTGAGGGCCTCACGCATTTCCGTTTGGGCCGTCTGCATGTTCCGGATGGCGTCCTGGACCCCTTGGTGGCTGATTTTGACGGTCATGGCAGAACTCCTCTTGGGGCGGAGGTGAGATCGGGAAGGG
>NZ_RDBO01000298.1 GCF_008120935.1 Streptomyces sp. sk2.1 | reverse complement strand
GGGCAGGGACGCGGGGCGGCACGGTCCGGGGCCGGGCGATCGACGGTCCTGTGCAGAACTCCGGCCCCGGGGCGCGGGGGCGAGCCACCGGCCACCGACCGCGGTACAGCTCGGAACGCCCCGCCCCGGCAGCCCGGCACAGCAGCGGGCCGGGCCGCGGGGCGGGGCGGGTAATCGACGACGCGGAACGGCAAGCCCGCGGGCGGCGGACAAGTCGGGCGACGCGGGGCGAGGCGGTGATCAAACCTCCGGGAGCACGCCCCACACGGCCGGGCAGCGGGTGCGGTGAACCGGGCACAGGGCCCGGCTTCCGGCTGACGGTCCTGCGTGCCGGCGGGCGCGGCGGAGACTGAGCGACGCGACCACGGCCCGGCACAGCAGCGCCGCTGCGACGGCGATGCGGGGCCCAGGAGGGGGCAGAGCCCGGCGGCGCGGCAGTGCGTGCAGCGGTCGACCATTGCCGCCCACTGCGCCACGGCTCGCCCCCGGGGTCGACGAGGGCGGCTACGCCAGCGGCACGGTCCCGGCCGGGGACGGCACGCATGGCGGCGGAACGTTCCTCGGCGACGTACTCGACGGATCCGGTGAACAGGTCCTCGTGGGTCGGGAAGTGGTGCTGGGCGGCCCCGCGCGAGACGTCGGCGCGCATCGCGGCGACGGAGACGGTGGAGCCCGCCCAGCCGTGTTCGGCGAGGCAGGCCGCAGGAGCCGCGCCCTCCGAGCCGTGCCGCGCCCGTCACGCACCTGTGCCGCATCCCTCGCGCGCCCTGTGCCGCACCCGCCGCGCGCCCTGTGCCATGCCTGTGCCGTGCCTGTGGCGAGTCTGTGTCATTCCCGCCTCAGTCTGAGATGGCTTCACGGCGCGCCTCGTTGACGCACCGCCGTCGTCGTGCCGCGTCGGCGCGTCCGGTCACACGGCCGGGCGCTTCGCCCAGTTGAACGTTCCGGCTGCCGTACGGTCAGCCCTCACTGCCAGTTAGGCCAAAATGACACACAAGCGACGTATCGTCTCCGCAGTTGCCCTCACCACCCTGGCGCTCGGGCTCACGGCCTGCAACGACGGCGAGGACGCGGCATCGGCACAGGACTCGCCGTCGGCCTCCGCCCCGGCGTCGTCCGACCCGGGCGGCAAGAGCCCGTCCGCGGACCCCAGCGACGACGCTGCCGCTCCGGCCGGTGGTGACGTCACCGCACCGGGCACGAAGCTCAAGATAGGTGACCGAGCGATCCTGCCGTTCAAGTACGGGACCGACAAGAAGGGCACCGTCGCCGTGACCGTCACGGCGATCGAGAAGGGCGCCGAGGCCGACATGGCCTCCTTCGGTGACAAGGCGAAGGGCATGACGCCCTACTACATCCGGATGAAGGTGGAGAACGTCGGCGGCACCGACCTGTCGTACGCGTCGCTGAGGCTGCGCGGCAAGCTGGAAGGCGGAGGCCCCACGGGCGTCATTCTGATCGGCGACCTCCCGGGCAAGTGCGACAGCGAGACGGCACCCCGCGACTTCACCACCAAGGGCGCGTCGTACGAGACCTGCTCGCTCAGCGCCACGAAGACCGATCCCATCGCGGTTGCCTCGTTCGAGGAGGGTGACGCGTACAGCGACAGCCCGGTCCTCTGGACCAGCTGATCAGCCGTTCCCGTGTCCGTGGGCCGGGCACCCCGTCCTTGACGGCATGCCCGGCCCACGGCCCACGCTCTACAGCTTCCCGGCGAGGAGCGCGGCGCGGTGGCCGCCCAGCTTGCGGCCGATCTCCCGGGTGAAGTCGGACATGAGCTCCACCCAGCCCCAGAACGTGAACCCGAGGTGCCCGCACGCGTAGTAGTCGTCCTCCCAGCTCCACCGGTCGATCCCGGACAACCGGGCGCGGGACGGGCAGTGCACGATCCCTTCGCCACCGTCCTCGACCCGGTCCTGGAACCGCCCCTTGAGGGGACCCAGGCGAACCCGATGGGCGCCCACACCTCGTCGACCAGCCGGATCTCGGTCCGGCAGAGCGAGCAGGTGGCCGCGCCCGCGTCTCTCCGGCCGCTGTCGAAGACCGTACGGCCGGTCCGGACGTGAAACCCGTTGGTCCACAGGGCGCGCCCCGCGATGCGGGGCGGTGGAGTGGTGGCCCAAGGCCTCGGCCATCGAGGCCCGCACCTCCTCCACCCCGGCGTCGTCCCACTTCGGCCGGCGACCGGGTGCCGGACGTCGGCGCAGCACTTGGGCTCCGCCGTTCCCCCACGCGTGTCTCCACCGCCGGACACTCTCCGCATGCACCCCCACCATCTCCGCGATCTCGGCGTTTGAGCGGCCCCGCACGAACGACTCGACCGCACGAACACGCCGAGCCTCCGCCAACTGCGGCCGCGACAACGGAGGAACAGACGACCCGGAGACCATGGACGAAGGCCGGTACGACACGTCAACAGACTTCCACCTGCAGACCCGCCGCACCCACAGAACCAACGAAAAGATCAGCAGGAACCATCTCATTCGGCGCGACAGTCACTTGGAAAAACCAAGCGCCACGGATACGCTGCCGCCCCATGATCACCAGCGGTGGAAACAACGGGTACGAGCTCTCGACGGACCCGGATCGCCTCGACGTGGAACTGGTGCACCGTTGGCTCTCGACGGACGCGTTCTGGGCCCTGGGGCGCAGCCGGAAGACCGTCGAGGAGTCGATGCGCGGCTCGCTGAACTTCGCCGTCCACGACGCCGACGGCGACCAGGTCGCCTACGCCCGCGTGGTCACCGACCGGGCCACTTTCGCTTGGCTCTGCGACGTTTACGTCGCCCCCGCCCACCGCGGCAAGGGACTTGGGACGTGGCTCGCGACAGCGGTTCGCGACCACCTTGCCCCCTATCGGCTCAAGCGTGTTCTCCTGTCGACCCTCGACGCGCACGAGGTCTACGCGAAGGCCGGGTTCGTCCCCGTACCGAACCCGGAGAGCTTCATGATTCTGAGCGCCGAGGAGTGAGGGGTACGGACAGTCTGCGGCAGCGGGTGAGGACGCGGACGATGCGGTGCAGGACGCCGCGCTGAGACAGCCGTTCCGGGCAATCTCAAGGCGCATCTCTCCACCCCGTCGCAGAGCGCGGAGCGAGGGGACGAAGCGCGGAGCGAGGGCGAACGCGAGGCGAGGCGCCTCGCGGTGGGCCAGCCGGATATTCACCCTGCGCTTGCGGGAGACGGACGCGTGCGACGATCGTGGTGCGGAGCAGTTGGAGCGATGCCGGTCTTTCCCGGGAGCGGAGTCAGGGTGAAGGACGACGAGATACGCGCGGGTTTCGACGGCCGCGCCCGCGTCGAGTTGCGGACCGGTCATGGCACAGCCGCGAGCCGGCTTCGGACCGATGAGATCGCCCACGCGCTCGGCTATCGGCTGATCACGGCGGAGAATCTCGGCCAGCTCGGCATCCGGCTCGTCTACGAACGCGACGACGGCCCGATCGCACGCCGTCGCGCCGAGCTGACCATTGCCCAGCTGCGCGCGGGCGGTCCGCTGCTGCCTGCGGTGGAGCCGCCACCGCCCCCACC
>NZ_RDBO01000297.1 GCF_008120935.1 Streptomyces sp. sk2.1 | reverse complement strand
GAGGGGGAGAGGGCGGGGGTCACAGGCCGATCCAGGCGGCCATGTGGCCGAGGGTGTCCGGGGTGCGGCGGGAGGCGTGGACCAGGCCCTTGATGGTCTCCCGGGCGCCGGGGTGGTAGCGGGTCTGCTCGGGGGCCGTGTGCCGGGCGTCGACGATGCTGCCGAGCGCGGCCTCGGTGCGGCCGGTCTCCATCTCCRAGCGGGCCCTGTCRATGAGGAAATGGGCGCGGCGGGAGGTGGCCAGGGTGGGTGGGAGCGCGATGTTCCTGGCCTGGGCGAGGGCTTCGTCGTACTGCCGCATCTCGACCGCCGCCGACATCTTGTGGAGCGCGACGTTCGTGGGGCCGAAGGAGAGCCAGTGGATCTCGGAGGCGTCCCCGGTCCGGGTGGCGCACCGCTTCGCCTCGGCGATGTGGGTGTCGACCACGTTCTGCTGGTCGGCGCGGGCGGCGATGACGGAGGCCCCGAGGTGGAGCTGTCCCGTGACGGCGACCGCCTCACGGGTCTGCTCCGCCGCGCCGACGATGCCGTGACCGGCGGCGACCAGGCGCTGCCCGATGGCGTACTCGCCCTCCCGGAAGTACGCCAGGGCCCGCATGTACTGGCGGATGGCGGCCAGGCAGGGGTCGGAGGCCCGGTGGGCGGCCCAGCACATGCGGTCCAGGGCGACCGAGCCGAGGTCGTAGTACCCGAGCTTCACCGCGATGTCGTGCGCGGTGCGGTACGTCGAGGCGAGCGCCTGCCACAGCTCCGTGGACCGGTTGCGCCAGGCCGCGGTGGTGAGTTCCGCGATCACGGCCGGCAGCAGCCGGGCGGCGTTGCGCAGGCGCGTGGCCCTGACCTGGGCGCACAGTTCCTCGGCGGCCGCGATCAGTTGCCCGGCCGGCCTGTCGGGGATGGTGTCGTCGGCCCCGAGGTCGTACAGGTCGAGTGCCTCGCGGATGGGGCGCACCAGTTCGGTGAGGCGGTCCTGCTGGAGCTCGGTCACGTAGGGCTGCCCCGTCAGCGCGGTGACGTCGATGCGCAGGGCCTGGGCCACCGCCGCGACGAAGTCGAGGTTCGCCGGTTTGGCGCCGCACTCGACCTGGTTCAGGAGGCTGTACGAGTACGGAAGCCGCTCGGCCAGCTGCCGCTGTGTCAGCCGGGCGAGTTTCCGCTGTTCCTTGATGCGGGCACCCGTGTGGTCGTCGTCCGGTCCGGGCATGCCGGCCTCCCTTCCTGAATCGTCATCCGGACCGTACTCATCCGCCTGTGCCCCCGTCCCCGTGTCACCTCGATTCCACCCGGTCCGGGGGTGGTCACGGGTGTGGTCGTATGACGGCATGACGACTCTGTACCTGTTCGGATCCGCCGCCCCACCCGTCCTCGAGGTCGACACGGCCATCGAGGAGGCCCGTGCCCGCGGGTGGGACGTGTGCCTCGGGTTAACCCCGGCTTCGGCCCGGTGGCTGGCTGAACGGCTGCCGGAACTGGAGCGGTTGACGGGGCATCCGGTGCGCTGCGAGTACAAGTTGCCCGGGGAGCCGGACGTGTGGCCGAAGGCGGACGCGATCCTGTTCGCGCCGGCCACCTTCAACACCGTCAACGAGTGGTCCCTCGGCCTGACGGGCAAGTTCGTGGTGGGGGTGGCCGCGGAGGCGATCGGCAAGGAGATCCCGACCGTGGTGATGCCGTGCCTGAACGCGGCCTACGCACGGCACCCCCGGTTCGACCTGTCGGTGGCGACGCTGCGGGACGCCGGGGTGACGGTGCTCTACGGGCCGGGCGGATTCGAGCCGAACCAGCCGGGCGAACGCCGGCCCGAGGGCTTTCCCTGGCACCTCGCCCTGGAAGCGGTCGGCACCCCGGGCCGCGGTCGGTGACCGGGACGGGCCCGTACGGACGCCGCGGAGGGCCGGAACCGGCCGATGGTCCGTAGGGCCCGCGAGGCGTTCGGGCCGGGTGCCGCGAGCGGGCCCGGGACGGCGGGACGCGAGGCGCGCACCGCGACCCCGGGCCGGAACCCGCTGCGGTCAGGCCCCGTCGGCGTCGGCCGTGGCGTTGTCGTCGACCACGGCCTGTTCGATCGCGGTCCGGACCGCGGTGACGATGGTCGCGGTGTCGGCGCCCTTGCCGAGCTGCCCGGCGAGGGCGGTGATCGCGGCGGTCTGGGCGGCCATCCGCTTGTCCATGGAACGGATGCGGGCCTGCATGTCCTTCAGGATGGACTGCGGCTGCCACGTGGGGTTCGTCGCGTGGTCCGCCGCGTCCGACGGGCCGCCGATCGCGTCGGTCTTCCAGACGGCGTCGAAGATGTCGCGCTTGGTGATGCCTGCCATGGGGTCCTCCTCGTTCGGGTTCCAGCTCGCGGGGTGCTTGAGGCGCTCGGCCACGTCGGAACGCAGCTTCGACATGGTGAAACCGCGGGGGTCGACCTTGTCGTTCGACCACTCCAGGTGGCCGATCACGGACTTCGCCGACCAGCCGTGCGTCCGGCACAGCGCGGCCTGCACCCGGACGATCGCGTCGTACTGCGCCTTGGGCCAGGGGTCCTTGCCGTCGCCGAGGTTCTCGCACTCCCAGCCGTAGAACCGGGCGTTGCCGTCGACCCCGTTGGCGTTGCCCTTCGTGGGCGGGGTCGGGCGCGTGCCGTAGGACTCGGCGATGACCTGGTCCAGCACCTTGGGGTCGCCGCCGCCGGCGTGGTTGGCGCGGCCCCAGCCGACCATGTGCACCCGGCCGTCCTTCGCGATCATCCCGTGGCACAGCGGACCGGGCAGGGACGCGTACCCGTCCCGGACCATGGCCACGGTCGCCGCCGTTCCCTTGGTGACCGTGTGGTGCACGATGCTGCCGTTGACCGGGCCCCAGGGACCCTTCGAATTCCGGTTGTGCGTGCGCCAGTTGCCGACCTCCACCACGCGGACACCCTCAGCGCGCAGCGCGGACAGCACCTGCGCGGCAGTCATGGGCTGTGCCATGTGTTCCTCCCCTTCAGCCCGAGGTGTACGTAACGTCGCGAACCCCGTCGGCGGGGCGCGTTCGCCGCGTTGTCGATCCGCTCCATCTTCTCCACCCGTGAGCACGGGGCCGCGTCTGCGGTGATCCGCCGCCGTGACCGCGTACTTCATGCCGTTCGTCGGTGTCCGCGCGAACGCGGGCTGCTCCGCGGTGACGACCGACCCGTACCGGTTCCATACCCCGGTGACGGCGGTCGGACTCGACTGCGGGGCCGAAAACGTGTACAGACCGTCAGCTGTACGAGGACCGGGCGGGGTTCGGCCGCCCCTCGGTCCGGTACCCGGTCCGGGTGTCCGTCCGGCGGCCGTCCGGGCGGGGCGTGCCGGTCCGCGTACGGCCGTTCGTCGGCTTCCGCATAGCCGGGTTGGCTGTTGCCGCAGCCCCAGCACTGCCACCAGCCGCCGGCGGTCTGGCTCATCTGGGCGCCGCATTTGCTGCATCGCATGGTGCCGTCCTCCTCTCCGATGGATGGGTGGTGCCCCGTCCCGGCCGTCGCCCCGTCGGGGGAGGAGCGGCCGGGACGGGGCACCACCCATCCATCGGAGAGGAGGACGGCAC
>NZ_RDBO01000296.1 GCF_008120935.1 Streptomyces sp. sk2.1 | reverse complement strand
GAATGTCGCGCTCCTCCTCCAGCTCGCGGATCCTCTTCCGTGCGGCGGCGAGCTCCGCTTCCACCAGGCTGGCGGCCTGGGCAGACGCGGTCGTCCGCGTCGTGGAGTGAGCGCCGGAGCGTCGTCCGTCATCGGCCCGGATCCAGTTGCGCAGCGTCTCGGTGTTCACCCCGAGGTCCTCGGCGACCGACTTGATCGTCGCTCCCGGCCTCGATCGGTACAACGCGACCGCGTCCGCCTTGAACTCGGCGGGATAGTGCTTCATAGCCATCTGTGCGGGACTCCGTATCAACCCGGACCATCAAGATCCAAGTGTCTCTGGTGTCCAACATCCGGGGTCAACGCCCAACACGTGCCCGGTCCGCAGCCAGTTCGGCAAACAACCGGGCCGCTTCCGCGTGCTCACCCGCCTTCTCGAGATTCTGGGCGTGGCCGGAGCGGGATCGCAGGGTTTCGGGGTCATCGGCTCCGAGAACACGTGCCCGGTCCGCAGCCAGTTCGGCAAACAACCTCGCCGCTTCCGCACGCTCACCCGCCGTACCGAGATTCCAGGCATGGCTGTGGCGGGACCACAGAGTGCTGGGATGGTCAGGGCCCAGGACGCGTGCCCGGTCCGCAGCGACCTCGGTAAGCAGCCTCGCCGCTTCCGCGTGCTCACCCGCCGTACCGAGATTCCAGGCATGGTTGTGGCGGGACCACAGAGTGTCAGGGTGGTCCGCTCCGAGAACACGTGCCCGGTCCGCAGCCAGTTCGGCAAACAACCTCGCCGCTTCCGCGTACTCACCCGCCTTCTCGAGATTCTGGGCGTGGCCGGAGCGGGATCGCAGGGTTTCGGGGTGGTCGGGACCCAGGATGCGTGCGCGGTCCGTGGCCAGTTCGGCAAACAACCGGGCCGCTTCCGCACGCTCACCCGCCGCACCAAGATCCCAGGCATGGCTGTGGCGGGACCACAGAGTGTCAGGGTGGTCCGCTCCGAGAACACGTGCCCGGTCCGCAGCGACCTCGGTAAGCAGCCTCGCCGCTTCCGCGTGCTCACCCGCCGCACCGAGATTCCAGGCATGGTTGTGGCGGGCCCACAGAGTGCCGGGATGGTCCGCTCCGAGAACACGTGCCCGGTCCGCAGCCAGTTCGGCAAACAACCTCGCCGCTTCCGCGTACTCACCCGCCTTCTCGAGATTCTGGGCGTGGCCGGAGCGGGATCGCAGGGTGTCGGGGTCATCGGCTCCGAGAACACGTGCCCGGTCCGCAGCCAGTTCGGCAAACAACCTCGCCGCTTCCGCACGCTCACCCGCCGTACCGAGATTCCAGGCATGGCTGTGGCGGGACCACAGAGTGTCAGGGTGGTCCGCTCCGAGAACACGTGCCCGGTCCGCAGCGACCTCGGTAAGCAGCCTCGCCGCTTCCGCGTGCTCACCCGCCGTACCGAGATTCCAGGCATGGTTGTGGCGGGCCCACAGAGTGTCAGGGTGGTCCGCTCCGAGAACACGTGCCCGGTCCGCAGCCAGTTCGGCAAACAACCTCGCCGCTTCCGCGTGCTCACCCGCCTTCTCGAGATTCCAGGCATGGTTGTTACGGGCTTGCAGGGTGTCGGGGTGGTCGGGACCCAGGATGCGTGCGCGGTCCGTGGCCAGTTCGGCCATCAGTCGTGCTGCTTCTCGGTGGCCGGTGGTGCGGTTCGTTTGTTGTGTTTGCTGGTGTTGGTGGGTCAGGTCTTCTTGGGTGGGTGTGGGAGGTGTGGTTGGTGGTGGGGTTTGGGTGTGTTGCGGGGTGGTGGGGGTGGCGATGAGGGTGGTGACGTTCTGGGGCCATGGGGTGGTGGGGGTGGTG
>NZ_RDBO01000295.1 GCF_008120935.1 Streptomyces sp. sk2.1 | reverse complement strand
GGGCGGGATGTGGCCGGTGGTGGTCCGCACGTCCCCCAGCCCGCCCTGCGGGACGGGTTCGCCCCAGCGGCCCTCGGTGCGGCCCCAGAGCCAGATGACGGCGCCCGCCACGACCACGCCGGGCAGCCCCATCGCGGCCCACTTCGCCTCCGTGCGGGACAGGGTGCGCGAGCTGTACGCGATCAGCCAGCCGCCCGCCAGGGCGAGCCAGTTGCCCAGGGCGGCGCCGACGACCAGCAGCACGGCGGCGAGCAGCAGCAGGGGGTGGGAGAAGCCGCGGCCGCCCGCCCCTTTCTCGCGGGGGGCGTCGCGGGTCCGGCGGCGGAGCCCGGGGAGGCGGCGGCGCTTCGGGGGTGCCGTGCCCGCTCCGGGCGCTTCGTCCCCGTCCGGCGCCCCGTCGTCGTCCGGTACGTCGTCCGCGTCGTCCGCGCCCGCGCGCGGGGCCGGCACCGTGCCCTTCGACGAGGGCGGCCTCAGCATGGCCGGGATCTCGACCCCGCCGACGAACCCCGGCACGTCGACGCCGTCGCCGAACGGGCTCGACTCGATCCGCCACCAGTCGGGTTCGCTCCCGGACGGCCCCAGCTCGTCCGTACCGGCCCGGTGCGGCGGCGAGGGCACCGGGCCGGGGGTGAGGGCGGACTCGGCGTCGGACTCCGGTCCGGGGTCGGAGTCCTCCGCCCGGGACCGCGGCGCGGCCCGGCCGGAGCCGGCCTTCCGGAGCACTTCCTTGAGCGACGCGCGCGGGTTGAGGGGCGTACGCGGACGGGGCACGGCGGGCTCCGTCCCCGTCTCCCCCGTCTCCCCCGCCACATCCGTCGCGTCTGTCGCGTCCGGCACGCCCGCCGGTGTACTGCTCGGCGTGCTTCTCCGCGGACGCGTCGGCCGTTCCGGTTCCCGGAGTTCGTCCGTACCGCCGTCCGTACCGCCCGCCGACGCGGCCGCCGCGGCGACCAGTTCGTCCGGCGTGCCGAGCTTCCCGATGATGCGGCGGACCGCCGCCGGGGAGTCCGCGGACTGCTTCCCGCGCTGCCGGTCGATCTCGCCCCGGAGCTCGGAGACGAGCCTCATCCGGGCACCCGAGGACAGCTGTTGCCGCTGGGCCAGGTCCCCGACCCGGCTCAGGTAGTCGTAGACCAGCCGGTCGCTCTCGATCCCCACGCGTCGATTCCCCTCTGCCGCCCTGCACCGAAGGTAGCGCCCCGGCCCCGCCCCGAACGACCGCCGTGGTGCCTGCCGGGGCGTCCGCCGCGGCGCGGACGGTGCCGGACAGCCGCCCGTCCCGGAGCGGATGGCGGCCTTCCCGGGGCGGATGGGGGCTACCGTGGGGCGGATGGGGATGACCACACCACCGCGGACGCTCGCCGAAGCCCTCCGTGCCCGGGACGACGAGTCGTTGGCCGGGCTGCTGCGCGCCCGTCCCGATCTCCTCAACCCCGTTCCGGGCGACATCACCCAGCTCGCGACGAGAGCCGGCACCCGCGCCTCCGTCGTACGCGCGCTGGAACACCTCGACAAGTTCACCCTGCAGACCGCCGAGGCCCTCGCGGTGGCGCCCGACCCCGCCCCGTACGGGACGCTGCTCGGCCTGCTCACCGGCGACGGCCACGACGGCACCGGCCCGGACGGCGACGGCCGGAGCGAGGGCGGCGCGGACGCGGTGATCACGGACGCGCTGCCCGGCGCCCTGGCCACCCTGCGCGAGCAGGCCCTCGTCTGGGGGGAGGACGACCGGCTGCGCCTGGTGCGCACCGCGCGCGTCGCTCAAGGAAGTGCTCCGGAAGGCCGGCTCCGGCCGGGCCGCGCCGCGGTCCCGGGCGGAGGACTCC
>NZ_RDBO01000294.1 GCF_008120935.1 Streptomyces sp. sk2.1 | reverse complement strand
GTGAAGGTGTGGAAGGAGGCGACCTGGGCGGAGGTAAAAGGACCCGGGCGGCCTGCGGGGGCTACATCTGCTTCGAGGACGAGGCAGGCTTCACCCGCCGACCGCCCCGAGGCCGGACCTGGGGACGACGCGGACACACCCCGCTCGTGACGGTGAGTGGGCGCCGCTCGGGACGGCTGTCGGTGGCCGGGCTGATGGCGATGCGGCCCGGCTCACGGACCCGGCTGTGCCATCGGCTGATCGCCCACCCGGCGGGCAAGGGCAAGCGCCGCAGCATGAGCGAGCGCGACTTCATCGCTCTGCTCGACGGTACCCACCAGCTCATCAAGGCACCGATCGTGTTGGTCTGGGACCGGCTCAACACCCATGTCTCCCGCACGATGCGAGAGTTGATCGACGCACGGGAATGGCTGACGGTGTTCCTGCTGCCCGCCTGCTCGCCCGACCTGAACCCGGTCGAGGGCGTGTGGGCCCACGTCAAGCGCAGCCTGGCAAACCTCGCCGTCGTCGCCCTGGACCGCTTGGAGGTCCTCGTCCGCAACCGGCTCAAACGACTCCAGTACCGGCCCGAAACCCTCGACGGCTTCATAGCCGGCACCGGCCTCACCCTCGACAATCCAACCTCACCCTGACGAGCCGAAGTCAGTAA
>NZ_RDBO01000293.1 GCF_008120935.1 Streptomyces sp. sk2.1 | reverse complement strand
CTGGCCGGCACCGAGGTGAAGGTCGCGGTCTGCGACATCGCCCCGGAATGGCTCCGCGACACGGCCTCCCCCCGCGCCCAGGGCTTCCTGAGCGGCGTCACGGCAACCGCCCGCGACGTACAGCGCCTGGCCCCGTGGCGCGCCACGGCGGTGACGGAGGCGTAGGAGCCGACGCCGATGGCCTTCGGCCGCCGGGAGCCGACGCCGCCCGGAACGGACCGGTGTGCTCGCTCGTTCCTTCCTCGACATTCCGGCCGAGGTTCCGGCCGGCAGCTGATGCCACCGCCCCGTCGGTCCGGAGCCCCTCCGCGATCCTGTCGCGGAGGGGCTCCGGCGCGTCCTGACGTCCGCCGTCGGTCCGGGGTACCGGATCAGACGCAGTTGACCCACTTGTTGGACTTGATGAAGTGGGTGGTGGACCCGGTCAACTTGGAGCCCCGCTTGATGATGCCGCTGCTGCCCGTGTAGTTCGTCCCCGAGTACCACTTGAAGTCGCAGTTCTTGCCGTGCTGGTAGCGGGACTTGAAGCCCTGGAAGACGGCGAACTGGGTCAGGTTCGCGTTGTTCCCCTCCACCTTCTGCATCCTGCCGGTGTAGTTCTCCCCGGACCAGACGCAGTACCAGCCCGACGGGCAGTCCGATGCCGCGG
>NZ_RDBO01000292.1 GCF_008120935.1 Streptomyces sp. sk2.1 | reverse complement strand
TCCCGGAGCTGCCCGCGGTCCGGGAGACCGAGCGCACCGTCGTCGGTGTGCACGGCGCCCCCAAGCCGCCGCCCACCCGCGTCTCGCTCACGCTGCCCGCGATCCGGGCGGCGCGCGAGGTGTGGCTGCTCGCCGCGGGCGAGGACAAGGCGGAGGCCGCGGAGATCGCGCTCTCGGGCGCCGGGGAGATCCAGGCCCCGGCGGCCGGTGCGTACGGGCGCGGCCGCACCCTGTGGCTGATGGACGCGGCGGCCGCCTCCCGGCTGCCGCGCGCCCTGTACCCACCCGCCTCGGCCTGACCCCGGCGGTCGTCGACGCCGTACGGCCGAGGGCCCGGCCCGCTCCKCGGAGCGGGCCGGGCCCTCGGCCGTACGGGCGTGTCGCGCGGGGTCAGCCGGTGGGCGGGGTGCGTTCCAGGAAGGGCTCCAGCAGGCCCGGGACGGCCCCGGCGGCGAAGTCGAGGCCCTCGCTCCGGTCCACGTCGTGCGCCGTGTACGCGCCCGAGCCGGCGGCCGTCGTCGCGGTGACGCTCAGCACCCCGGCCCGCCGCTGGAAGTACGTCTGCCGGATCGTCCAGCCGATGACCCCGGCCCGTTCCAGCGCGGCGGTCGAGCGCCGCACCGTACCGGACCTGACCACCAGGTAGTCGCCGCCGCTGACGGC
>NZ_RDBO01000291.1 GCF_008120935.1 Streptomyces sp. sk2.1 | reverse complement strand
GTGCCGGGCCCGGTGGTGGAGGCGGTCGCGGCCGGGGTGCTGCTGGCCGGGGTGGGCGGTGCGGCGGCCGGGGAGTGGCTGCCCGCGCTGGCGTCGGGCGCGGCGTCGGCGACGCTGCTGTCGGCGGACCACGGGCCGTACGCGCTGGACGCGGACGCCGTGGACGCCGTGTTCACCGTGGCCGGTGACGAGTTGCGGCTCGCGCCCGGTCCCGGGGAGCTCCGGGTGTCGGCCGATCCGGCCCGGCGGCTGTGGCGGCCCGAGCCGGGCGGGAAGGTGCTCGCCACCGGCCCGCGGGTGCGGGAGGCGGCGGACCGGGCCTTCGAGTGGGCGTCGTTCGCGACGGCCGCGCAGGCGCTCGGCACGGGCGAGGCGCTGCTGCGGGCCACGGTCGGGTACGTGAAGCAGCGCACCCAGTTCGGTACGGCCGTCGGCTCCTTCCAGGCGGTCAAGCACCGGCTCGCGGACGTGCTGATCGGGCTGGAGTTCGCCCGTCCGCTGCTGTACGGGGCGGCGCTCGCGCTCGCCGAGGGGGCGCCGGACGCCGGGGCGCAGGTGGCGGCGGCCAAGGTGACGGCGGGCGAGGCGGGGTACGCGGCGGCGCGGGCGGCCCTGCAGCTGCACGGGGCGGTGGGGTACACCCAGGAGCTGGAC
>NZ_RDBO01000290.1 GCF_008120935.1 Streptomyces sp. sk2.1 | reverse complement strand
CGGTGCAGCCCGGCCCACACCCGGGCCTTCGTCCACTCGGTGAATCTGCGGTGGGCCGTCGCCCCGGACGGGCCGAACGACGCCGTGGGCAACTGCTGCCACGTGCAGCCCGACGTGGCCACGAACACGATCGCCGCCAGGACCTCCCGATCACCGTGACGGCGCCGACCGCCACCCTGCGGCCGCGACGGCGCCTCCGGCACCACCCGCTGGAACAACTCCCACAACTCGTCCGGCACCAGCCGCTCAACGATCCCCACCATGACCAGCAGCTTACCCAGCCAATTGAGATGACTTCTGATGCCCTAGATGGCCAAGTGACTTGGATACGATCAGTGCCGTGATGAGCGACGGAGAGTGTATGGCCAGTGGAGAACAAGCCGACAGGAGAGGCAACGAGCTTGATCTCGGAGTGCCGCCTTCAGTCCCGCTCGACACTGCCTCGAAGATCCTTGGTATCGCAGGAGCCCGGGGACGGGAACTGGCAAAAATTGATGGCTACCCGGTCGACACGATCGATGCAGGAGGTCCGCTGGCAACAAGGTTCACTGTTTCCACCACCCTCCTGATCAGGCATACGAGTCTGGATCGTGTACACGAGGTACTGGGGGCCCAGGGGTAACCCTGGACCGTTACGGCGTCGTCCCGCTGGCCAGCCGAACACCGGGCGCCTCCCGGGGTGTCGTACGGCGGCATTAGGCTGTCGATCATGCCGGACGACCCCCCTCTCATACACAGCCTGCGTACCGCGGTCGCCGCCGCACCCGCCGACGTGCCCCTGCGGCTCCACCTGGCCCAGCTCCTGCTGGAGGCGAACCGGTCCGACGAGGCCGTTGCCGAGGTGGCCGTTGCCCTTCAGCATGCGCCGGACGACGCCCAGGCCCGAGATCTGATGGCCCGGGCCATGGGAGCGCCGTCCCCGTCTCCTTCTCCGGTGCAACCTCCGCGTCCGCAGGGCGGGTTCGACTGGAGGGCTGCCGAGGAACAGGTCAGGGATGCCGTGCCGCCGCGGTTCGCTGAGACACCTGTCCGCGCGGCCGGGCAGGATGACTCCACGGATGTCGGCATGTGGGACGTGGAAGGGACCAACACCATACGACTGGCCGACGTCGGCGGCATGCAGGACGTGAAGGAACGCCTGGAGGCCGCCTTCCTCGCCCCGCTGCGCAACCCCGAGCTGCGCAAGCTGTACGGCAAGAGTCTCCGCGGCGGTCTATTGCTGTACGGTCCGCCCGGCTGTGGCAAGACGTTCATCGCGCGGGCAGTGGCCGGTGAACTCGGTGCCGCGTTTTTGTCCGTGTCCGTGAACGACGTGCTCGACATGTGGATCGGCAACTCCGAGCGCAACATGCACGAGGTCTTCGAGACCGCTCGCCGCCAGGCACCCTGCGTGCTTTTCCTGGACGAGCTGGATGCCCTCGGTGGCAAGCGCAGCCGCACTGCGCACAGCGGCATGCGTAACGTGATCAACCAGCTGCTCAGCGAGCTGGACGGCATCGGCTCGGCGGCGAACGAGGGTGTTTTCGTGCTGGCCGCCACCAACCTGCCCTGGGACGTGGACAATGCCCTGCGCCGTCCCGGCCGGCTGGACAGGACGATCCTCGTCCTCCCGCCCGACGGCCCCGCCCGGGAGGCGATCCTGCGCTACCACCTGCGGGACCGGCCCATCGAGAACGTCGACCTGGGCAAGCTGGTCAAGATCACCGACGGTCTGTCCGGTGCGGACCTGGCCTATGTCTGCGAGGCGGCGGCCGAGCGGGCATTGCTGGACTCGGCACGCACCGGAACCGTACGGATGATCGGGATGGAAGACCTGCTGGCCGCCGCAGGCGAAGCTATGCCGTCCGCCGAGCCGTGGTTTGCCTCCGCGCGCAACGTGGCGATGTTCGCCAACGAGGGCGGCATGTACGACGACCTGGTGAGGTACTTGAAGAAGAGGCGCAAGCTGTGACCACACCCCTGCACCCCGGCGTCGAACGGGCCGGCCTGCTCATCGACCGCAAGCGGTACGAAGAGGCCAGGGAACTGCTGGCCCGGCGACTCGCGGAGGATCCCGAGGACATCCAGGCCTGGGTCGAACTCGCCCGAAGCCATCTCGGAGACCAGGAGAACGGCGCGAAGGCGCTGGAAGCAACCGGGCAGGCACTGGCCCTGGACGCCGAGCACACCGGGGCACTCCTCACACACGCACGCGCCCTGCGGGCAGGTGGCCGCTTCCCGGAAACCGAGAGCGTGCTGCGCGAAGCCATCCGCCTGGCCCCCGACTACTGGTACAGCTACGCACTGCTCGCCGACTGGCTGTGGCGCATCAGGTGGCTCGGCTCCGTACAGACGAAGGGCGACCGGGCCGGGCGCGAAGACTTCATGGCAGCCCTGCGAGAAGCCGACCCGATCGCCCACCAGGCCATCCGCCTGGGCCCCGAGGAGGTGTACGCCTACGAAGTGGCGTGGCGGATCGCCGACATGGCGGCCGACCGAAACGCCGCCAACCAACTGGACGAGGCCATTCTCCGGCTCGACCCGCAGCACGAGGAGGCCCTGGCCCGGCGGACGAAGAAGACAGCAACAGCCCCCGGCGTCAAGGCGACAAAGGCCGCCACCCTGTACGCCGACGCACTGGCCTCCGCCCCCGGTTCCGCACCGATGCAGCGCGGCCTGGACGAGGCCTCCTACCGCCTGCTGCGCGGCGTCCGCTGGCTGGCCCTGCTCTGCCTGGCCCTCGCCGCCGTGGGCATCGACCTGTTCGCGACAGGCGCGGAGAGCCAGAAGGAGCTGCCGCTGAGCCTCGGCCAGCGCCTGTGGGACCTCGTCCCCATGGCGGTCGTCTGGGCCCTGGGCGCCCTGCTGCGCTACCACCGCCTGCGCACCGGTGTCCGCGTCAACCTGCACTCGCTCATCCGGCGCCGGACCTGGCCCCGCCTCGTCCTCGGCCAAGCAACGTGGGCCATGCTCTGCGCACTGCTGATCACCCAGATCCCCTGGACGCAACGCACAGTACCGCTCGTGCTCTTCTGGGCCGGCCTGGCGCCGACAGCGGCAACAATGTGGTTCGACCGACGGAAGACCGGCTGAGCCGGGGCGAGGAGAAGTACCGAGCCCTGCCCTTCCCGGCTGGCGCTCACCTGTTGCTCGTCGCCTGCGGCTACTCCTGGGCAGCTGCCGTCGTTGAACATGTACATTACGGACTGCCCGATGCGAAGGCCCTTGCTGGCCGACAGGCTACTGAAACGACCCAAAGGCGTGGTAATTGGCGCTCACGGTGCCTCTTCCTCGTCGGCACCACAGCGCCGGCAGCGCGTCTGGTCGGACAGGGGATAATCGTGCTCGGAATACGTCTTCCCGCTGTGTGGGCGGCAGTGGTCCGTAATTTCGGGCAGCGCCTGCTTCGCTCCGCCGATGGGCGGCATGTAGCTGCTGAATTCGGATGCAGTCATGGCTGGGGCCTCACCGCTGGCTGCTGTCGGGGCGGATGGAACCGAGCACACGCGGGGTGGCCAGTTCGGCATAGGTGGCCTCGGTGACACGTTACTGAAGAGTGCTGCTGACATCCAGGGACTCCAGCTGGTCGGCCTCGGAACGCAGAGCAGCGGCCTTCTCCAGCCACATGCGTTCGTCGTCGGTACGCGGTCCGGCAGTAGCCGGTGGCACCCGCCCTTCCAGATCTGCGGCACGTGCGCGAAGTTCGGCCGGACTGCTCATAGTTGATCTCTCCATCTTCCGTGAAGGCATCGTAAGGGGGGCTAGGGCGTAGCTTACGGATCTAGCCCTCAGCATGTCAGAGGCGGTGGTCCCGACTTCCCGCGCTGTAACTGATCGTTTCAGAATGAGTTCAGCGTGAGGGCTTGGCGACCGGGGCTGGCAGGGGCAGAGTGGTGCGGGTGTCGGATGATCTTGTGCCTGATGACCTGTGGGAACGCATCGCTCCGCTGCTGCCGCCCCGGCCGCCGCGGCGTCATCGGTATCCCGGGCGGTTGCCGGCGGACGACCGTGCGGCTCTTCGGGGCATCGTGTACGTGCTGCGCAAGAACGTCAGCTGGAGAGACGTGCCCGCCGAGCGGACCGGCTGCAGTGGGGTGACGGCCTGGCGGCGGCTGCGGGACTGGAC
>NZ_RDBO01000289.1 GCF_008120935.1 Streptomyces sp. sk2.1 | reverse complement strand
GCTGTACGGGGGACGACGGCGGGGGACGGGCCGTCGTCGCGGAGGATCGTCTGGTGCAGGGCGCGCAATTCCTCGCCGGGCTCGATGCCCAGCTCCTCGACCAGCCGGTTCCTGGCCTGCCGGTAGATCTCCAGGGCCTCTGCCCGGCGCCCGCTGCCGTTGAGCGCGGTCATCAGCATCGCCTGGAGCGGTTCCCGTATCGGGTACTCCTCGACGAGGGCCTCCAGCTCCTCCACGAGCATCTTGTGGCGGCCGAGCCCGAGTTCGCAGGCGATGCGCTCTTCGAGGACGCCGAGACGGCGGCTCGCGAGACGCTCGGCGCAGGACCGTACGAGAGCGCTGTTGACCTCCGGGAACGGGGTGCCTCGCCACAGCGACAGCGCGTGCGTGTACAGGGCGGCGGCATCGTGCGGGAGGCCTTCGGCGGCGGCCCGGCGCGCGTCGCGCACCCGCCGCTCGAACACGTGCAGGTCGAGCTCGCCCTCACCGACCGCCATCAGATAGCCGGGGGCCTTGGTCGCCAGGGCGTCGGGCAGGCCGATCTCGGCGAGCTCCTTGCGTGCCTGCGAGACGCAGATGTGAAGTTGGCTGCGGGCGGTGGCCGGGGCCTTGACGTCCCAGACCGCTTCCATGAGCCGGTCGACGGAAACCGGTCGGTTGGCCTCCAGGAGGAGGGCGGCCAGCAGCGCCTTGCGGCGGGAGGAGGCCAGGTTCAGCGTTCCCTCGGCGGTCCCGATCTCCATGAGGCCGAGGATCCGGTACGTCGTGACGGGTCCGCTCACCGGAACACCGTTCATCGTGTCGGGGGCCCACCCGTCTCCGTTCATGCCAGGCCCTGGCTCGAGGCGGGGGCGTCGAGCGGGGCCACGGGGTGGACGACGGTCGGGCCCTGATCGTCGGCGAGGACCGCGGGGGCAGGACTCGTCGGACCCTGGTCGTCCGCGACGACCGCAGGAGCAGGACCCGTCGGACCCTGGTCGTCCGCGACGACCGCAGGAGCAGGACCCGTCGGACCCTGGTCGTCCGCGACGACCGCAGGAGCAGGACCCGTCGGACCCTGGTCGTCCGCGACGACCCAGCCCCACGAGGAGGAGGCCGGCGTCGACACGCCCTCCGTCACACCCAGGCCGATGACTGCGGCCGCCGCGACGAATCCCACCAGACGAACGAGCTTGCTGCCCATGTCCTACCCTCACCATGTGTGTCGGCTTCCCTGTCCGACATCCATGCTGCTGAGAGCCGCTCCCCCGCCTCTCCCTCGTCGCTCCCTCTGCCGCTCCCGCTCAGCGGGAGCGCCTCTCATCAGGGACTTCCATGAGGGCGAACAGGGAATCGGCCGCCGCCCTGTGCCGTGCCGCGGCCGCCGCGTCGCCCTGCCGGGAGGCCGTCGTGGCCATGCCGCACAGGGCGTAGGCCTCCTCCGCGCGGTAGCCGATGGCGGAGGCCGTCCGGTGGGCCCGCTCGTGCAGCTCCATGGCCGAGTCGTACGCGCCCCGGCGCAGGAACAGGCGCCCGAGGATGTTGTCCACCTTCGCCCACCGGATCGGCGTCCCGCTCGACTGTGCGAGCATCAGGGCGCGTTCAGCGTGGGCCAAGGCCTCCTCCGGTCGTCCCAGCAGCTCGGCGACCTCGGCCGACAGCGCCAGGACCAGGGCGACGTCCCCCGGCGGCCCGCCTTCGGCGCACAGGGTTCGGGCCCGGGCGAGGGACGCGGCGGCCTCCTCATACCGCTCCATGCCGAGCAGGGCGAAGGCCAGATCGGTCGTCGCCATGACCTCCTTGTCGGGCAGTCCGAGGCGCCGGTCTATGGCGATGGCCCGCCGCGCCGCCTCCTCGGCCTCCGGGTAGCGACCCCACTGCTCGAGGAGGGTGCTCAGGTTCGACAGGGTCTCGCCCTCGGCCCGGGGGCTGTCCAGCTCCCGCTCCAGCTCGATCGCCCGCTCCAGCGCGGGCAGGGCCTCCGAGTACCGGCCGAGCATGGTCATGAGCAGGCCGATGGTGGAGTCGCTGTGGGCCTCGGTATGCCGGTCCCCGAGGGCCGCCGCCACCTCCCGCCCCTCCATCGCGACCTCCACGCCCTCCTCGAACTGGCCGAGCTTCCAGTAGGCGACGCCGAGGTTGGAGAGGCTCACGCTCAGCAGCGGCAGGTCCCCGAGCCGACGCGCGGCGTCGACGGCGGTCCTGCTCAGCTCCCGGAACTCCTCGAAATGCCCTCCGGCGTTGAGCTGAAAGACCAGATTGCGGGTGAGGCAGACGGCGTGCCGGTCGAAGCGGAACCGCACGCCGAGGTCCACGCCCGCCGCGAGGCCGACGCGCTCCCGGTCGAACCACCGGGTGGCGTCGTCCGTGTCCTTGAGCGCCGGCAGTTCGCCCGGGTAGGCCGGAAGGCCGGTGGGACGGTACTTGCGGCCGGGATACAGGATGTCGCAGGCGGTCTCCGTTGCCATGATCGAGTAGTCGAGGAGCCGCTCCACCGCAGCCTCCTCGTCCTGCTGGGTGGACGGTCCGCGCAGGCTCCGCGCGAAGCTCCGCACCAGGTCGTGGAAGGTGTAGAGACCGAGGTCGGGCTGCTGCAACAGGTGCATGTCAAGGAGGAGTTCGAGGATGGACTCCGCGTCGCGGACGGAGGTGTGCAGCAGCGCCGCCGCCGAATGCACGTCGATGTGCGGGCTCGGATGGATGACGAGGATGCGGAACGCGGCCCGGTAGAGCTCGGTCATCGCCTTGTACGAGAGCCGCAGCGTCGCCGCCACGCTCCGGTCCCCCGAGGTGAGCTCCTCCATGCGGTGCGATTCGTCGCGCAGCCGGTCGACCAGGTAGCGCAGGGTCCACTGCGGGCGGTAGTTGAGCCGGGCGGTGGTGATGCGGAGCGCGAGCGGCAGCGCGCCGCAGAGCCGGACCAGCTCGGCGGCGGCTTCCGGCTCGGCCTTCACCCGGGCCTCGCCGAGGGTGGCGGCGACGAACCGTGCACTGTCCCCGGGGGACATGACCCCGATCGAGAACCATTCGGCGCCGTCGAGGTCGATCAGCCGGGCGCGGCTGGTGACGATGGCCAGGCAGCAGGGGGCGGCGGGCAGCAGCGGCCTGATCTGCGCTGCGTCGAGCGCGTTGTCCAGGAGGAGCAGGATCCGCTTCTTCTGGAGCAGCGTACGCCACAGGACGACCCGGCCCTCCAGGTCGTCGGGGATGGCATCGACGGGGGTGCCGAGCGTCCGCAGCAGCGTTTCGAGTGCCTTGGCGGGTTTGAGCGGCGCATCACCGGGCGTGTAGCCGTGCATGTCGACGTGGAGCTGTCCGTCGGGGAAGGCGTCCGTGAGGCGGTGGGCGACGTGCACGGCGAGGGAGGTCTTGCCGCTGCCTCCCATGCCGTCCAGGCCCACGATCCGGACGCGCCGCTCGTGTCCCTCGTCCCCGCTGCCCGCGTGCACGCTGGCGAGGATCGTGCGCAGCACGTCCTCCCGGCCGCTGAAGTCGGCGAGGTCGTGGGGAAGGGAGCAGGGCGGCCGGACAGCGGGCGACGCGTGCTCGACGGCGCCGACCCGTTCGGCGGAGGCGGGGTCCACGCCGTCGGCGGGACCCGCGGGAGCCGTGGGAGCCGTCACGGGAGCGGATGGGGAGGAGGGCGGGGCCGACTGCACGGAGTCGTGCAGCATGTCCTCGTACAGCTGGGCCAGCTTCGGCCCCGGATCGATCCCGAGCTCCTCGACGAGGAGCTCCCTCGCCTGCCGGTATTCGTCCAGCGCCTCCGCCCGCCGTCCGGAGTGGTGCAGGGCCACCATCAGTCGCCCGCGCAACGACTCGCGCAGCGGGTGCCGGGTGACGAGGTCACGGAGGTCGGCGACGAGTTCGCCGGCCTCCCCGAGGTCGAGGCGGAGCCCGAAGAACAGCTCGGCCGCCACGATCCGCCGGTCCTCCCACGAGAGGGCCGCCGTGTTGATCACCGGCCCGCCGGTGCCGGACATGACGGGACCACGCCAGAGCGCGAGGGCCGAGCGGAGCAGCGCGACGGCGTCCTCCCGCCGTCCTTCGGCCAGGGCCCGGTCGGCCTCGTGGACCCCGTCCTGGAATTCGAGCAGGTCGAGCTGGCCGACGGTGAGCACCGCCCGATACCCGGGCCCCTCGGTGACAATTACCTCGCCGCCGCCCGGGATGTGCTTGCGCAGCCGGGCAATGGCCTTGTGGATCTGGTGCAGGGCGGTAGCCGGCGGCTCGCCCTCCCACACCGCCGCGATGATGTGGGAAACCGACACGCGCTTGCCCGCTTCCAACAGCAAAGCGGCCAGGACGCGTTCAGGTATCACTCCACCCAGGCTGATCGGTGTGCCGTCGACCCACCCCTCCAGGGCGCCGAGAATGTTCAGGCGTAACGGAAGCCGTTCCTGACCAACCACTGTCGCCCCCCGGCGTAACTCCCTGGTTCGCGGCCTTTCTCGAGATCCTAGGTGTACCTCGTATCACAGGGAAACTGAGGTGCGGGGTTTCTGTGGCAGAACGTTGCCGTGGTCTGAAATCGTCGGAGTTCACCGGAAGTCCCGATAAGTCATCGGCGGGTTGCGCATCCGGGCGAGGCGGTACGCCTCACCGCTTGGCGGTCGGATTCCGTTCGTTTCCCTCGGGAACCGCACGACGGTCCGGAACGGCTCATTCTCGACGGCCGAGAACGTGACGCGACCACGCCTCCACGATCGTCTCCCCGTCGACCGTCAACGGCTCCTCGCGCAAGGGAAGTTCGTCGAGCTGCTGCGCCGCCCAGTAATCGTCACTGTAGACACTGTCGTGGTACCGGTCACCACGGTCCGGGAAGATACCGACGATCCGGGTGCCGGCCGACTCCCGTCCGGCAAGATATCGCAGCACCCGGTAGACCGAACCCGAGGTGTTCCCGCCGAATATCATCTGTTCGCGAGCGAGGCTCCGGGCCGATTCGAACGCCTCCCGGTCGTTCAGCCAGTGGACCTCGTCGAGGACGGAGTGGTCCAGGTTCGCCGGCATGAGGCTGTTTCCGAGACCGCCCTGGAGTCGGCGCGGCCGGTCGGGCTGGCCGAAGAGCACGCTGCCCACGCAGTCCACCCCGACGACCCGCAGGTCGGGGCAGCGCTCGCGCAGCGCCCTCGCGGTGCCGCACAGGGAGCCGCCACTGCCCACCGCACCGACCAGGACGTCGACCCGGCCGAGGTCGTCGAGGAGCTCCCCGGCCAGAGTGCGGTACGCTCCGGGGTTCTCCGGATTGCTGTACTGGCGCGGCCAGAAGGCCCCGGGAAGGTCGCGCATCAGAGCGTCGAGCCGGTCAAGCCGGGCACGCTGCCAGCCGCCCTCGCCCATGCGGTCCACGACATGCACCGCGGCGCCGAGCATCCGCAGCTTCGCCAATGTGATCGGGTCGATCCGCGGGTCGGTGACGATGTGCACCTCGTGGCCGAGCGGCGGGCCGACCAGCGCAAGCCCGAGAGCCATGGTCCCCGAGGAACTCTCGACGATCGGCGCGCCGTCGGCGAGTTCCCCGCTCTTCCTGGCCTCCAGGACGACCTGCCGGGCGACCCGGTCCTTCATTCCGAAGAGGTTCTGGAGTTCGAGCTTCGCGAACACCTCCACCCCGGTGTACTCGCCGAGTCGCATGCCGACAAGGGGCGTATGTCCGACGGCCTCGATCACGTTCGTATACGGCATGTCACTTCCCCTGGGATATCGAGGCGCCCGCAGGTGACACGTACGGGTACACGGGCGCGCTGAGCGTGTGGTCGACGGTGATATCGGCGCGGAGGCCGAGACAGGCCCCGGTGACGGCCGCCAGGCGTTCGTCGTGCTCCGGATCGGTACGGGAAAGAAGAATCCCGAGTTTCGTTCCGCTGTGTGCGGCGACGACACCAAGGCTTCCTGTGTCACGGCAGATTTCCAGAAGATCCGGAAGCAGCCGCTTGTACTGGAACCGCTGGTTCATCTGCGCGCTGCGGGTCGCGATCCGCCCGACCGCCGGCACGTCCCCCCGGCGCAACGCCTCGGCCAGGACGTGCAGCATCCTGCGGTACTCGGCCGTCTCGCCCGGCGTGAACGACTTCGGCACGCGGTTGTACACGACGGTGTCGATCTCACCGCCCTCGTCGACGCCGACGACGGTCATGGGCGGGACGTCGCCGAGCCGGGCGCAGAGCCGTACCTCCCGGTGGTAGAAGGCGACGACACCGTCGTACATCACGCCGTCGGTGGGTTCGATGGTCCGGATGAAGTCCTCGATGGTGGCCGCCGGCATGCGGACGCCCAGCGCCTTGCCCACGGCCCGGGCGGTGGCCACGAGGTCCGCGGAGGAGCTCGCCATGCCCTTGCCCTCCTTCAGCTCGCTGCTGAGGGTGAGGGTGCCGCCTCCCGGGACCCCGTAATGCCGGAGCATGCGGTCGGCGAGCTCCCACGACTTGCGCTTGCCTGCGGGCTCGGCCTCCAGCGGCCGGTCCGGCCGCCACGTGAAGGACGCGGTGGACCAGCGGGCAAGGGGAAGGGTGACCAAGAAATCGCGGTTACCGGGCTGAAGCCGGCCTTGCAGGAGTTCACCGAAGGTTCCGAAGGCGCTGCCGCTCCCGTGCATCCGTCCCGGGGAAACCGGGAATTCCGGGTTCCCTTCGCAGAATTCCGAGTGGGCCGTCCGCTCTCCAGTGGCGGCGGTTGTGTTCAACACACTTTTCCCGTTCTGCCTGGTGATGTTTCTGGCCGGGTCGAGTCTCCGCAGGCCCGCTATCGGATTGCCGTTCCCGCACTATCACCGGCATCACCCCGCTATTGCCGGGTGATTTCTCCAACGGACCCGCCGGACCCGATTCCCACCGATTCCCGGGCCATTCCCCCGCAGCGTTTCCCGCACCGGATCCCGGGCCGAGGAGTCAAGCCGCGCCGCCCTCCTTGGCGGATGTCCGCCACCCCCTCCACGAGCCCGTTCCGCCCGGCCGTTCCACACGCACCATGGATTCTCGTTGTGTCCCGTTGACGGCAGCGCACCATCTGGACGGAAGAGACTTATGACCGAGGCCCTGAACGCCGCGTCGGCTGCTGCTCGCCAGGAGCTTCTGCGCCGCCGTCTCAGCCGGCGGCCCGCCGCACCGAGCGCATCGCCCGCCCCCCGACCACGCCCCGCCGAGGCGCCGCTCTCGCACGCGCAGCACCGGCTCTGGCTCGATCACCAGCTGGATCCGGCCGCGAGCCGCTACAACGTGCCACTGGGCTGGTGGCTCGACGGCCCCGTCGACGTGGCTGCCCTGCGCCGCGCCTTCGACGCGCTTGTGGCCCGCCACGACATCCTGCGGACGTCCTACACGGACGAGGACTCCCCCCGGCAGGTCGTGGCGTCCCCGGCCCCCTGCGACCTGACCGTCACGGACCTGAGCGACCTGCCGCCCGCCGAGGCGGAGCGGCGCGCCCTCGCCCTGGCAACGGCCGAGGGCGACCGGCCCTTCGACCTCGCCTCCGGCCCCGTGCTCCGGGCCGCGCTCCACCGGACCTCCGCCACCCGCCACCTGCTCACCGTCACCGTGCACCACATCGCCTTCGACGGCTGGTCGACCGCTGTCCTGGAGCGCGAACTCGGCGCCCTGCACCACGCCTTCGCCGCCGGCCTGCCCAACCCGCTCGCCCCCCTGGCCACCCAGTACGCGGACTTCGCCCTGGAGCAGCACGACGAGGCGAGCACCGCCGCACGCGACGCGCGGATCACCTACTGGCGCGGTCAGCTCGCGGGACTGCGCCGGGCCGACATCCCCGCCGACCGGACGCGCCCCCAGGACCCGACCGGCGCCTGCGCCTCGTACACCTTCGAGATCCCCCGGAAGGTCCACGCGGGACTCGGCAAGGTCGCCGCGGAACACGGCGCCACCCTCTTCATGGTTCTGCTCGCCGCGTACCACCTGCTGCTCGTCCGGATGACGGGCCGCCGCGACGTGGCCACGGGCAGCCCCGTGGACAACCGCAACACGACCGCCCACGAGGCCCTGATCGGCATGTTCGTGGACGTG
Source organism: Streptomyces sp. sk2.1 (assembly GCF_008120935.1). GTDB lineage: Bacteria > Actinomycetota > Actinomycetes > Streptomycetales > Streptomycetaceae > Streptomyces. Next base: position 756 of record NZ_RDBO01000289.1, on the reverse strand, counting down.
ATCGTGCTGCGCTCCGACCTGTCCCGGTTCGGCCCCGACGAGACCGCGCCGACCTTCGCGGACCTTCTCGCACACGTACGGAAGACCTCCCTCGAGGGGTACGGGAACAGCGCGGCCTCCCTCGACGCCGTCATCGAGGCCGTCGAGGGTGCCGAACGCACCAAGGGCGTCACCCCGTTCTTCCAGTCCCTGTTCGCCCTGGACGGCGCCCCGGAGCAGAAGCTCGCCCTGGCCGGCGTCGAGGTGACCGAGCACGGCTTCCGCAGCGCCATGGCCAAGTGCGACCTGGCCCTGACGATGACCCCCGGCGACGAACTGCTGCGCGGTCACATCGAGTACAGCACCGAGCTCTTCGACGAGAGCACCGCCGTGGTCGTCGCCGCCCACTACCGGGAGCTGCTCGCCGCCATCGCCCGCGACCCCTCCCTCCCTCTCGACACGTACGGCCCCGGGGCTCCCGAGGGCCTCGTCCTGAACGGCGCCGCCGGCACCTGGGCGGACGCGCTGGTGGCCCGCGTCCTCGCCACCGGAACGGCCGCGGTCGGAACGTCGGGCGCCCGTGTCCCGGCCCACGTGCTGGACGAACGGCTGCGACCGGTGCCGCTGGGCGCCGACGGCGCCCTGTACCTGCCCGGCCCCGAGAACTCCGCCGCACGGCCCGCGTGGGCCGCCGACCAGGAGGTCCTCCTGTTCGGAGAGCCGGCCGAGGAGCAGGTCGAAGGCAGCGAGGAGGACGGTGAAGACGGAGGCGTTGGC
>NZ_RDBO01000029.1:8170-11142 GCF_008120935.1 Streptomyces sp. sk2.1 | reverse complement strand
ACCATCCACCGGCCCACCCACCGGCACCACATACGCAACGATCTGCCGCGACCCCGGCTGATCCTCACGCACCACCACAGCCACCCGGCCCACACCCGGACAAGCCCCCACAACCGACTCGATCTCACCCAACTCGATACGGAAACCACGCACCTTCACCTGATCATCCGCACGCCCCAGATACTCCAGCTCACCCCCCACCGACCAACGCACCACATCACCCGTCCGGTACATCCGCCCACCCGCGACACCGAACGGATCCGCCACGAACCGACCCGCCGACAACCCCGCACGCCCCAAATAACCCCGGGCCAGTCCGGGTCCGGCGATGTAGAGCTCTCCCGTGACACCGGGGGGCACGGGGCGCAGACCGGCGTCCAGGACGTAGACCCGGCGGTTGGTGATCGGCCGGCCGATCGGCGGGGTGCCGTCCGCGGAGCCGTCGCCGGAGAACCAGGCGGTCGAGTAGACCGTGGCCTCGGTCGGCCCGTAGATGTTGGCGACCCGGGTGCCCGGCATGGTCCGCCGGATGTCGTCCATCAGCCGGGCGGGCAGGGCCTCGCCGGCCAGGACGACCAGGTCCGCGCGCACGCCGAGGCCGCCGTGGGCCAGGAGCTGGTCGAGGGCGGACGGCACGGCGCTGATGAGGCTGCCGGACCAGGTGTCGTACGGCGCCTCGGTGAGCGCGAGCACATCGCGCACGACCTCGACGGAGCCGCCCGACAGGAGGGGGCCGAAGACCTCGAAGACCGACACGTCGAAGTTGAGCGAGGTCGCGAACAGGACCCGGGACAGCCGCTCGGGGCCGATCTCGGTCGCCGCCCAGGCGGCGAGGGCGACCACGCTCTCGTGGCTGACGACGACGCCCTTGGGGCGGCCGGTGGAGCCCGAGGTGTAGATGACGTACGCCGGGTTGGCGGGCCGCAGCGGCGCTACCCGGTCGGCGTCCGTCGGGGCGTCCGCGGGCAGGGAGTCCAGTTCGGCGGTGATGTCCTCGCCGTCCAGGAGGAGGTGCGGCGTGCCGGTCCCCGGCAGCCCCCCGGCCACCTCGGCGGTGGTCAGCACCAGCACCGGAGCGGCGTCCCGGAGCAGGAACTCGATCCGCTCCGCCGGATACCCCGGGTCCACCGGCAGGTACGCGGCCCCCGACTTCAGCACCGCGAGGACGGCGACGAGCAGATCGGCCGAGCGCGGCAGGGCGACGGCGACGAACTGCTCGGGGGCGGCGCCGCGGCCGATGAGCAGCCGGGCCAGCCGGTTGGAGCGCTCGTCCAGCTCGGCGTAGGACAGACCGGTGCCCCGGAACGTCACCGCGACGGAGTCGGGAGTACGGGCGGCCTGCTGCCGGAACGCGTCGGCCAGGGTGCCCGCGGGCACCGGGGCGGCGGTGTCGTTCCAGTCGACGAGGACGCGGTCCCGCTCCGCCGGCGGCAGCAGGTCGATGCGGCCGACCGGCCGGTCCGGGTCGGCGACGACGGCGTCGAGCACGGAGAGGAGGGCGGCCAGGATCCGCTCGGCGCGGTCCCGGTCGACGACGCCGGGACGGTGGCCGAGGCGCAGTTGCAGCCGGTCGCCGGGGACCGCGATCAGGGTGAGCGGGTAGTGGGTGGTGTCACCGCCGTCGACGCCGGTGACCCGCAGCCGGCCGTCCGCGCTGCCGAGGTCGAGCGCGTCGATCGGGTAGTTCTCGAACACCGCGATGGAGTCGAAGAGTTCGCCGTGTCCGGCCAGGCGCTGCACGTCGGCGAGGCGGACGTGCTGGTGCGGCATGAGCCGGGCCTGCTCGTCCTGCACGGCCGCGAAGAGGCCGGACAGGCTGTCGCCGGGACGCACCCGCACCCGGACGGGCAGGGTGTTGATGAACAGCCCCACCATGTCCTCGATGCCGGGCAGGTCGGCCGGGCGGCCGGAGACGGTGGCGCCGAAGACGACGTCGTCGCGGCCGGTGAGCCGGGCGAGGACCAGGCCCCAGCAGCCCTGCACCACGGTGTTGAGCGTGATGCCCAGGGCGCGGGCCCGCGCGCTCACGGCCTCGGTCAGCTCCGCCGTGAGCTCGGTCCGGATCTGCTCGGGCGCGGCATCGTCGGCGGTGTCGTGGGAGGAGGCGAGCAGGGTGGGCTCGTCGAGTCCGGCCAGGGCCTCGCGCCATGCCGTCTCGGCCGCGGCGCGGTCCTGTCGGGAGAGCCATTCCAGGTGGTCGCGGAAGGGGGTGACGCGCGGCAGGGCCGCGGTGTCGGAGCCGGAGGCGTACAGCGCGAAGAGCTCGCGGACCAGGACGGCCGTCGACCAGCCGTCGAGGAGCAGGTGGTCGTAGGTGAGGACGAGCCGGTGGTGGTGGTCGTCGAGCCGGATGGCGGTGAAGCGCAGGAGCGGCGGGGCGGCCGGGTCGAAGCGGCGGGCCCGGTCCTCGTCGAGGACCCGGGCGACGGCGGCGTCGCGCGCCTCGGGGGCCAGGTCCGCGAGGTCCTGCTCGGACCAGGGCAGTCGGGCCCCGGCGGTGATCACCTGGACGGGTGCGTCGAGTCCCTCGTGGACGAAGCCCGCGCGCAGCCCGGCGTGCCGGCTCAGCAGCGCTTCGGCGGCCCGGCGCATGGCCGTGGCGTCGAAGTCGCCCTCCAGGTCGAGGACGATCTGGACGGTGTACGCGTCCGAGCTCGCGTCCTCGTCGAGGGCGTGGAAGTGGAGTCCTTCCTGGAGCGGGGAGAGCGGGAGGACGTCGACGAGCCCCGGATACGCGCTCTCCAGCACCTCGATCTCGCCCTGCGTCACCTCCACCAACCCGACGTCCGACGGCGTCAGACCACCCGCACCCGGCTCACCCGCCGCAACCACCAACGACTCCAGGACCTCCACCCACGCACGGGCAAGACCCTCCACCTCACCCTCACCGAACAAACCACCCGGCCACGCCCACACCGCCGACAACACCGAACCATCCACACCGTCCAACGTCAGAGCATTCACCTCCAACG
>NZ_RDBO01000029.1:0-8070 GCF_008120935.1 Streptomyces sp. sk2.1 | reverse complement strand
TGGTGCTTCTCCTCGACGGGGTCGCCCCAGGGGAGTTTGGCGTTCTTGAGGTCCTCGGCGTTGAACCCGTACTGGTCCTTGCGTTCGGAGCCGTCGCCGGCGACCATCTGCGTCCCGCCGAACAGGGCGGTGATCTTGTTGTGGCAGGTGCGTTCGGCGGCCCAGAACGCGGCGACGGTCGCGGTGATGTCGTCACGGAGCTGGTTGTGCTCCTCGACCTTGTCCCCGTCGTACTCCCACTCGTCGTCGTCCTTGTTCTCGTTCACGAACGTGGTCGCGTCGGTCTTCAGCTGCGCGAGCTTGGTGACGAGGGGGCGGATCTCGGTGGCGTAGTCGGACAGGGAGGTGGCGACCTTCTCCAGGTCGTCGGCGAAGGTGTCGGCCCGGTCCTTGACGGGTTTCGTCGAGGCGAACAGCTGCTCGGCCTCGGGCGCSRGGTAGTAGGCGGACAGGGCCTGGAACTGGGTGTGGACGGAGGAACCGGTCTCACGGATGTGTCCGGCGTCCTTCGTCAGGGACGCGTGGTCCTTCTCCAGCTGGCCCAGATCACCGGTGTACTGCGGAATGGCCTCGGGCTTGATCATCGGGTCTGCACTCCGGGCTTCTTCGGGTCCAGGTCGACCGCGCCCAGGGCCTTGCGCTGTGCCTCGGCGGCCATTTCCAGGTCGCCGTTGAGGTAGGCGGTCGTGGCGTCGACCGCGCCGGTCAGGGACTTCCCGGCCCGGGCCGCGATGAACTTCAGGTCCCCGGTGGTGTGCTCGGCGAACTGCGACAGGGCCAGAGCGACCAGACCGCCCACGGCGTCCTCGCCCTCGCCCTTGCCCCCACCACCGCCACCGGCGCCGGCATCGGCACTGATCGTGCCCGCACTCGACGCCGCCGACGTCAGATGATCACCGTACGACGTCGCGTGCGTCTGAATCTTCGACGCCGTCTCACCCGTCGTCTTCAGCACACCCTGAATACCCTGCGGCTTCAGATCCCACCCAGTCACCACAACACCCCCGTGAACTACCTGAAGAACATCGAACCGGACGACTCCGGCCAAGGACCTGGCACGGAGACGAGAAGAGAACCCATCGGACGGCAACCGACCCGACGGACGATCCCGGCAAAGGTCCCGACCGGGCGGACGGCCCGGCCGGGACCCCGTCGGCCGACGGAATCGGCCGGAAGAAGCAGCCGAAGCGTTCGGCGGCGAGAGCGGCCGATCCGGTCGAGAGGAACGACCGGATCCGCCGGGAAGAACGACTGGAGGACTCAGCCGATGTTGTCGACCGCGGCCTTGGCGCGCGTGATCGTGTGCTGCGCGGTGCCGTCGTTCTTCTCCAGCGTCGTCTTGAGCAGCTGGATGATGTTCTTGACCTCCTGCGAGGAACGGTTCCACCGCAGTTCCTTGCCGTGGTACTCGTCCGCCACGCCGTCGGCCGCGAAGTCCGCCATCGCCGCCTTGACCTGGCCGTCGCGCGCCGTGATGACCTCCTCCAGCCGCGCGATCACCACCTGGATGTTGCCCTGTGCATCCGCGGACGCGCCCGTGTCGTACGCACGACGGTCAGTGCCACCGGCCATCAACAATCACTCCCCGTGAAAACCTGTCAGAAAAGAACGTAATCGAATGGAACGAGCCGAAACGGGCCGGAGCGGAACAGGCCATGATGAAACGGGCTGTTGCGGAACGGGACGGAACGGAGCGAACCGGAATGGAACGAACCGGGGCGGAACGGAGTCCGGTCGTCGTCAGCGGGCGCCGAAGCGCGCCGCGTCGAAGTTCGCGGTCGACATCTGCTGCCGCGCGTTGTCGCCCTGCTCCTGGTCACCCGAACCGAACGCGGACTCCATCCCGGACTGACCGCCCAGGAGAGCCGCCAGCGAACCGTTCAGCGCCGCCGTGATCTCGTCCGACCGGTTCTTGAACGAGTCGAACGCCACCCGCCCCGAACCGTGGAACTTCCCCTCCAGCGGGGCAGCCGCCTGCAGCAGCTGACGGATCAGCAACCCCAGATCATCACTCGACCCACGAGACTTCGACGACAGAGTCGTCAGAACCTGCGCCCCCATGTCGAACTTCATTCGATCCCCCTGCCAGGCTGCGTGAACACATGTTTCGTCATGCCTATCAATTCGACGGGGTCGGAGGCAATCGGGATCCCGGAGCTGTGGACGGGAGAGGGTTGTGCAGCAGGCGCGGATGTGAATACTGGCCGGCGGCGACACGGCTTGTGCCGGACCGCATTCTGTCGCAGATCGGGAGCAAGCAGAGCCCCCGAGGCACCCGGTCACACGGTGTGCGCCACCACTGCCGCCCCCACGGTGGCGGGCCAGAGCGACCAGACCGCCCACGGCGTCCTCGCCCTCGCCCTTGCCCCCACCACCGCCACCGGCGCCGGCATCGGCACTGATCGTGCCCGCACTCGACGCCGCCGACGTCAGATGATCACCGTACGACGTCGCGTGCGTCTGAATCTTCGACGCCGTCTCACCCGTCGTCTTCAGCACACCCTGAATACCCTGCGGCTTCAGATCCCACCCAGTCATGCGCCTACCTCATGCTCCCCGTTGCTGTCCCGCCCCGGACCCACCCCTGTGGGGTGGGCCTCCAGGGAGAGTCAGCCGATGTTGTCGACCGCGGCCTTGGCGCGCGTGATCGTGTGCTGCGCGGTGCCGTCGTTCTTCTCCAGCGTCGTCTTGAGCAGCTGGATGATGTTCTTGACCTCCTGCGAGGAACGGTTCCACCGCAGTTCCTTGCCGTGGTACTCGTCCGCCACGCCGTCGGCCGCGAAGTCCGCCATCGCCGCCTTGACCTGGCCGTCGCGCGCCGTGATGACCTCCTCCAGCCGCGCGATCACCACCTGGATGTTGCCCTGCGCATCCGCGGACGCGCCCGTGTCGTACGCACGACGATCGGTGCCACCAGCCATCAGAAACCCAATCCCGTCGTCAGCGGGCGCCGAAGCGCGCCGCGTCGAAGTTCGCGGTCGACATCTGCTGCCGCGCGTTGTCGCCCTGCTCCTGGTCACCCGAACCGAACGCGGACTCCATCCCGGACTGACCACCCAGGAGAGCCGCCAGCGAACCGTTCAGCGCCGCCGTGATCTCGTCCGACCGGTTCTTGAACGAGTCGAACGCCACCCGCCCCGAACCGTGGAACTTCCCCTCCAGCGGGGCAGCCGCCTGCAGCAGCTGACGGATCAGCAACCCCAGATCATCACTCGACCCACGAGACTTCGACGACAGAGTCGTCAGAACCTGCGCCCCCATGTCGAACTTCATTCGATCCCCCTGCCGAACCTGAGCAAACAAATGTGCTGACCATCCCTATCAAGTCCGGGGGACCGAAGCAATCGAGGGCTTCCGGGCTGTGGAAAGGTTGTGACAGGGCCGTCGGGGAGCGGCGTGGGCAATGAAGTGTGCAAACGGAACACTTGGCCGAGCCGCCGAGGGCGGAGGGCCCCTCGACGCAAACGGGCCTCCCGGGAATCTCCGGCCGATCTTCACTCCGTGCACACGATCGTGGCGGTGCCCGTTCGGGCGGACCCGGCGGGCGGTGGCGCACAGGGCTGCATGGCGCATGTGCTCGTGCATCGGCAGGACGCGTGAGCGCCCCATGGGTGAATGTCGGCTCCCGGGCCGTCCCGGACGACGGTCCGCAACCGCTCAGACGAAGAAATCCTCTGCGTCGGGGTCGGGCACGCCGATCAGGAACCGGGAGAAGGCGTCCAGCGCGTTCTCTCCCAAGTAGTGTCCGCCGGTGTGGTGGAGGTGGAAGAAGCGCTCTTTCTCGTCGGCCAGGAGAATTCCGTGCTCGGAGGACTCGTGACCGATGGGAAAAAGTTCCGTTCCGAGCCCGAACGCCAGCTCCCGGATGGCTCCTGCGTCGCCCTCGTACCCGAGCGTCGGGCCCATGACCCAGGAGGTGCCCTGCACGGTGGGGTGGGCCAGGCACAGCAAGCCGTACGCATGAATGATGCGCACCGCGGCCGGTACGGGCGTCAGAGGGATTCCTTGCCGCCGGGCGTCCTGCACCCGCACGCGGATGAGTTCGTCGGCGCGTTCCCCGATGTCACGGCCGGGGTACCAGCCGTTCGTGACGAGCCAGTCGTGCACTTCGGGTGTCAGCCTCCCGGGGCCCGTCATCGCGTTCCGTTCCATGGGCCGGGGACCGGCGGGCCCGCCGACAGCGACTCGATGAACGCGGCGGCCTCGGTCTCGGTGATCTCGACGTGGTCGATGTCGTTGTGGCCGAGCGCGTACAGCCGGAGGTACTCGGTCGGCTCCCAGCGGAGATCGCGGGTGAACGCCTCGTCGTACGTCCGACCCTCGTCGACCCGGCGCCGGACGACGCCGCGCGGGCTGCTCCGCGGGCGGTTCCCGTCGATCTTCGCGTAGTACGTGATCTCGCCCTCGGCGTCCAGGGCGTCGAGAGTGGCCGGTGCGAGTGTGAGGAAGGGGCGGGCGGCGAGGTTGCTCTCCACCGTTCCGAACCGGACCATCGCACCGCCCAGGTCGATGAACTCCTCGACGAAGAACCCGCCGCCGCGTTCGTACAGGGCCAGCAGTGGTTCGTAGGGATCCGGGAGATCCGGCAGCGGGCCGGCCGGGCTCCCGGTACGGAGCACGGCCCAGCGGACAGCCGCCCGGCAGGTCGTCCTGACCGAGGAGGGGCCGACGCCCCGCAGGACCTCGTCGAGTTCGGCGGCGATGCCGTCGGGGATCCGGGCGGCGGCGTCGACATGCTCGGCCAGGTCGAAGAACGGCCAGGACCGCTCGGCGCCGCAGTGGTCCGCCCAGAGAGCCGCCCGGCGCAGATACTCCCGCATCAGGAGGGCGCGGGAGTTCTCGTGGCGCCAGGCAGCGTCCTCGTCGGACCAGTCGATGGTTCGCAGCCGCCGGAGGACGGACCGGGACGGTTCGACATTCACTCGCTATCCCTCCGGACCGGTGTGCCACTCCGTTACCGACGGGGCGCTACTTCTTGTGATCCATGTCGACTTCGGGGTCGTCGATGTCGATTCGTGTCACGTCGGGCATCAGGGAATCCAGAGTTCGTCGGTCGGAGGATTGCCGGTGAACCTGCCGTGCAGGCTGTCCACGCCGACACAGGCGCCGACCTGCTTCCTGGGGAAGGTGCCGCGTTCCCCGGCCTCCTTCCAGCGCGGCGCCGCGCTGGAAGGAGAGGTCCTTCGGGAAGTGCTCGAAATTGCGGCCGCGGGAGCGAGCCCGCGCGCCTTGGCCTCCCTCGACCTCCCGGATCGCACGACCCCTTTACCGGCAGGCCGTCGGCTCATCGGGAACCAGTGAGCTTCTCCACCGTCGATTCGATGAAGGCGGCAGCCTCCCGCTCGGAGATCTGCACGTGGTCGATGTCGTTGTGCCCGAGTTCGTAGAGCCGGAGGTACTCCGTCGGCTCCCAGCGGAGATTACGGGTGAAGGCCTCGTCGTGCGTCTCCGCCTCCCGGCCGACGAGACGCCGCCGCAGGATGCCGCGTGGGCTGCTGCGCGGATATCCCTCACTGATCTTCGCGTAGTACGCGATCCTGCCGACCGCTCCGGCATCGAGGGTGTCGAGTGTGCTCGGGGCCAGTGTGAGGAACGGCTCGGCGTTGAGGTTGGACTCGAAGTTCCCGTACGGGATCATCACTCCGTACAGGTCGATGAACTCCTCGATCGAGTAGCCGCCGCCTCGCTCGTACATGATCAGCAACGGCTCGTACGGGTCCGGCAGGTCCGGAAGACCGACCCCGCCCCGCTCCCGCAGCGCGGCCCAGCGCACGGCACCCCGGCACGTCCTCGCCGTGGACGGCGTGCCGACGTTGTGCGCCACGTAATCCTCCAACTCGGACTCGACCTCCGGAGCCAGCCGGAACGCCGGGTCGACGAACTCGGTGACGTCGAAGAAGGGCCACTTCTCCTCGGCGTTGTACACCTGAGCCCACAGTGCCGCGCGACGCATGTACTCCCGCATCAGCAGGGCGCGGGAACGCGAGTGACTGCTGGCCGTGTCCCAGTCGCCGTACCAGTCGACTGCGCGCAACCGCTCCAGGACCGCGCGTGGCAGCTCAGTACTCACTTCAGATCAAATCCCTTCAGGTGCATCTCCTGACGAATAGCCTTCACCACATCGTCGACATTGGACAAATCATCGGCGAGCTGGACCTTCGGCGGTTCCATCCCCAGGGAACGCCAGTGCCGGAACCCGCCGATCTTGTCGTTCGGCGCGAAGTCATGGGCGCCCGCGTCTCTGATGTCCTGGGGGAATTTCGGGCGGTAGTACCTGCCGTCGGCGGGGTCGAGTTCCCACAGGTGGTCGTATTCGCGGATGTAGGGCAGGCCGGACTTCATGAGACTGCTCTCGACGTACTCGTGCGCCATGAGGTGCTTGAACTGCTGCAAGCCCTCTTCGCTGAGTTTCCCCTCACGCGCGGCGAACCACATCTCGCCGACATCGATGCGCGGGGTGAAGAGGCCCTTCTTGAACGTGCCGGGAGCGATGGCCACTTCGTGCTGCGACCGGAAGAGATGGCTCTTGACCTGGCGGAGCACGGACTCGTCCACACCGGTGTTCCGGGAGATCGCCGGAAGCTCGACCTTGTTGTCCGTCGACCTGATGTTCTCGTACATCTCCGCTGCGACCACGGAGTCCGGGTCGTGGATCGGATCAGGCTTCTCGATCCAGCCGGCGCCGCTCCAGCCGCCGTGCGGGCCATCAGTGTACGGGCTGCCGTCGTGGTCATCGGCCCGCGCGCCGGCAGTGGCATTGTCCGCGTCGTCCCCAATGTGCGCCGCGTCGTCGCCGACGTGTGCCGCGTCGTCCCCAAGGTGCGCCGCATCGTCGCCCAGGCGTCCGACATCGTCTGCCGTCGACCCGACACCGTGGACCGCCGAGTCGATGTCCTTGCCGATGGTGGACACGACGTCGTCGATGCTGCGCCCGCCGATCGTGATGTCACCCGCCCCGCGCGGCACCGGCACCTTGCCGAAGAGCTCCGTCTGCTCGGCCTTGATCGCGGCCAGTTCGTTCGGGGAGACGCCGGGCAGGCGTTCCTTCTCGTACAGGACGTGGCCGTCCATCTTGGCCGTGAAGCTGTCCGCGGTGTGGAACTGCAGCTCGAAGGTCTGGCCGCTGATCGGATCGCGCCAGGTCGAGTTGATGCCCTTGTAGCCGGCGGAGTCCCAGGTGTTCTTGAACGTGACGTTCTCGAAGCCCTTGGCCTGGAGGTCGTCGATCGCCTGCTGCACGCCGTGGGTGTAGCTGTTGCTCGGCACCTCCATCGTGTAGCGGATGGAGTCCTTGATGTCGCCGAGGGCTCGAGCGGGGTCCACGCCGACGTCTTCGAGCATGTCCGTGGCGAGCTTGCGCTTGAGCGAGTCCTCGCCCTTGAGCCGGTACTCGAGGCCGATCAGCTTGCCGTTGTCGACCTTGCCCGCGATGCCCTGCATCGACTCGGTGATACGCGGTTCCGCCTCGGCGGACCTGCGCATGAAGTCGTCGGCTGACGCGTTCGCGTCCCGGTCCAGGCGCAGACCGTTCTCGCCCGCCCAGGATCCGTCGGGCAGATTGCCTCGGGGACCGTCGGGGGTGATCCCGCCGGGAACTCCGCCGTCGTCGCCATGGGACAGACCGGGCAGGTCCGATCCGGGACCGTCCGGAATGTGGTCGCCACCAGTGGGTGATCCGTCGTTGCCGTGTCCGCCGGGTCCGTCGCCGGTGTGGGGCGGGTCCTGGTGTCCGCCTCCGCCGCCGTTGTTGTGGCCGCCGTCGGCGGGGTGGGTGTTGGGTCCGTCGTTGTGGCCGCCGGGTCCGTCGCCGCCGTGTCCGCCGGTGGGGGGTTCGTGGCTGTTGGAGGGGGTGTGGCCGAGGTCGTCGGCGTGTCCGCCGGGGAGATTGTCGCCGATCTGGCCGGTGGGGATGTCGTCGCCGATGCGGCCGAGGTCGCCGAGGCCGGTGGGGTCGCTGCCCAGGCGGAGGACGTCGTCGCCGTTGCGGGCGCCGACACCGGCCAGGACGGGTTCCCGGACCGGGCTGTTGACGGGGCTGTCGGTGTGCGGGGTGGTGGGGGGTGGTGGGGG
>NZ_RDBO01000288.1 GCF_008120935.1 Streptomyces sp. sk2.1 | reverse complement strand
GATTCCTCAGGACCGGAGAAGTCCGGCGACCAAGGCTCCGTGGTGTCCTCCCCGCCCGAGGGCCCATCCTCCTCAAGACGGCGGACCCTCTCCGCACTGCTCCTCCTGGCCCTGYCCGCCGCCTCCTTCGCCGCGACCGTCCCCAGCACCCCGACCTCCCCGACCGCTCCCGGCGAGGCGGTCGCCGGGAAGTCCTCCGACGCCGACTTCCTTGTGGCGCCGATCAGTTGGGGCACCTGCCCCGCCGCCGAGCCGCCCTACCCCGACCCCGGCCCGCGGGCGCAGTGCGCGACGGTGCGGGTGCCACTGGACTGGTCGAGGCCGAAGGGCCCGAAGATCGGCATCTTCGTCGCCCGCCACCGGGCCACCGACCCTTCGCGGCGGATCGGCGTCCTGATGTCGAACCCGGGCGGCCCCGGGGCGCCCGGCGCCGACGACGCGCTGTACGCGGACGACCCCGTCAGCGGCTACACCCCGGACATGCTCCGGCGCTTCGACATGATCGGCTTCGACCCGCGCGGCATCGGCCGCAGCCGGAACGCCGAGTGCGACGAGACGATCATCGAGTCGATACCGGCCCGCCCGCGCGACGCGGCCGAGTTCGAGCGACTGCGCACCCTGAACGGCCGGCTGGCCGACAGCTGCCTGGAGCGTACGGGGCCGCTCGCCGCCCACATGGACGGCGAGAGCGTGGCCCGGGACATGGACGCGATCCGCGCCGCCCTCGGCGAGAGCCGGATCAGCTTCATCGGCCACTCCTACGGCACCTTCCTCGGTGAGCGTTACGCGCGCCTGTTCCCCGGCAGGCTCCGCGCGCTGGCCCTGGACAGCGCGATGGACCCGGACCGGCCGGACGCCGAGCGCTACCTCGTCGAGGGCAGCGTCACCACCGACAACACCCTGAAGCGGCTCGCGGCCTGGTGCGAGAAGGACACGGCCTGCGCGCTCAGGGGCAAGGACCTGGTCGCCGTCACCGACGAACTGTTCGCCCGCGCCGACGCGGGCACGCTCCGCGACCCGGGCCCGGACGGCCCGACGAGCACCGCGGTCGACGCCGACCAGCTGTCCGACTTCCTGACCTTCGCCCTCGGCAAGGGGGGCCGGGAGGAGACGGCGAAACAGCTGGCCGCCCTGTACACCGGCAGGGGCGAGGTCCGCTGGATCCCCACCGGCACCGACATCTCCTCGCGGCTCGTGCTGTGCCGGGACTACGACTTCCGGATCCGCGACCACGCCCAGTACCGGGCCATTCTCCAGCGGGTCGCCGAGGCCGCCCCGCACGTCCGCCACAACTCCCAGGCCCTGGACACCGTCCTCGGCTGCCAGGGCTGGACCATGCCGCCCGAGCCCCGCCCCGCCCGGGCGAAGGGTCCCCTCCCGCCCGTCCTCGTGGTGAACGCCACCCACGACCTGGCGACCCCGCTGCCCGGCGCGCGCCGCATGGCGCGCTCCTTCCCGAGGGCGACCCTGTTCACGATGGACGTCGTGAGCCACTGGCTGTACCGCAGGGGTGCGACGGAACGGGCGATGCGGGTGATCGACACCTACCTCACCGACCCGAAGGGCTGACCACCCGGGGGAGCAGCGGGGCGAAGGCCCCCTGCTCCCCCGTCTGCCAGAATCACCGCATGTCCGAACACAACGCCTCCCGCGGCTACCTCCTGGACAACAGCCGGTCCGAGGCGGGTGTTCGCTTCGGCGCCCTGGCGGAGCTGTTCGACCCGGTGACGTTCCGGCACATTGACGAGTTGGGGATCGGCCCGGGCATGCGGTGCTGGGAGGTCGGCGCCGGCGGCCCCTCCGTGCCCCTCGGCCTGGCGGAACGGGTCGGCCCGACCGGGAAGGTGATCGCCACCGACATCGACGTGTCCTGGACCCGTGACATCGCCGACGGCGTGATCGAGGTGCTGGCCCACGACGTGGCGGCCGACCCGCCGCCGCCCGGCGCCTTCGACCTCGTGCACGCCCGGCTGGTCCTGGTCCACGTCACCGATCGCACCGAGGCCCTGCGCCGCATGGTCCGGGCCCTCCGGCCCGGCGGGGTGCTGCTCCTGGAGGACGCCGATCCCGCGTTGCAGCCGCTGCTGTGCCCGGACGAGTCGGGCCCCGAACAGCGTCTCGCCAACCGCCTGCGTTCCGGCTTCCGCACCCTGATGGCGGCCCGCGGCGCGGACCTCGCGTACGGCAGGACCCTGCCCGGGGCGTTGCGCGAGGCAGGATTGGAGGACGTACGGGCCGACGCGTACTTCCCGATCACCTCCCCGGCGTGCACCGTGCTGGAGGACGCGACGGTGCGCCACATCCGCCACCACCTGGTCGCGGAGGGCCTCGCCACCGACGAGGAGATCGACCGCCACCTGGCGAACGTCGCCACCGGCCGACTCGACCTGGCCACCGCCCCC
>NZ_RDBO01000287.1 GCF_008120935.1 Streptomyces sp. sk2.1 | reverse complement strand
GGTGTGGGGGGTGAGGGTGCCGGTGGCGTGGCGGGTCCAGGGGGTGTCGTCGCCGGTGTTGGTGTTGGTGTTGGTGGTGGTGGTTTCGGGGCGGGTTTGGATGGTGAGGGTGCGGGTGCCGTCGGGGTTGGGGGGGCCGGCGACGGTTTGGATGTGGAGGGGTTGGTCGGTGAGGGGGAGGGGTGTTTCGAGGGTGAGTTCTTCGATGGTGGTGCAGCCGGTGCGGTGGGCGGTGTGGAGGGCGAGGTCGACGAAGGCGGTGCCGGGCAGGAGGGTGGTGCCGGCGATGGTGTGGTGGGTGAGCCAGGGGTGGTCGGTGGGGGTGAGGCGTCCGGTGAGGATGAGGTGGCCGGTGTCGGCGAGGTCGATGGCGGCGGTGAGCAGGGGGTGGTCGGTGGTGGTGAGTCCGGCGGTGGTGAGGTCGGTGCGGGGGGTGGGGTGGAGCCAGAACTCCTCGTGCTGGAACGGATAGGTCGGCAGTTCCAGGGGTGTTGAGGTCCTGCCCGTCAGGAGGGGGGAGAGGTCGGCGGTGATGCCGTGGACATGGAGGGTGGCCAGGGACCGCAGCAGGGTGGTGGTCTCGTCGTGATCGGTGCGCAGGGCGGCGATCGCCGTGGGGGCGTCCAGGATGCTCTGGGTGAGCGAGGTCAGGACGGGGTCGGGGCCCAGTTCGAGGTAGGTGGTGGTGCCGCGGGTGTGGAGGGTGGTGATGCCGTCGTGGAAGCGGACGGCTGCCCGGATGTGCCGTGCCCAGTAGGCGGGGGTGGTCAGGGTCTCCGGCTCGGCCACGGCTCCGGTGATGTTGGAGATGACGGTCAGGGACGGTTCGTGGAAGGTGATCCCGGCCAGGGCCTGCTCGAAGGCGTCGGCGGCCGTGTCCATGTGGGGTGAGTGGAAGGCGTGGGAGACGGTCAGGCGCTTGGTGCGGGTGTCCTGTTCGCGGAAGTGGTCGGCGATCTCGGTCACGGCGTCGGTGTCGCCGGAGACCACCACGGCGGCGGGCCCGTTGACCGCCGCCACCGACACCCGCCCCTCATACGCGGCCAGGTGCTCGGTGACCTCGCTCTCGGGGGCGGCGATGGCGACCATCGCACCGCCGGAACGGGCCGCCTGCATCAGCCCACCGCGCGCCGCGACCAGGACACAGGCGTCCTCCAGGGAGAACACCCCGGCCGCCCAGGCGGCCGTGATCTCGCCGACCGAGTGCCCCATCACCGCATCCGGACGCACCCCCAGCCAGGACACCAGGGCGAACAGCGCCGACTCCACCGCGAACAGACCGGCCTGCGTGAACACCGTCTCGTCCAGCAACTTCGCGGCCTCACCGCCCGGCTCCGCGAAGACGACATCCCGCAACGACCGGGCCGGTCCCCGGCCCAGCTCCCGGCCCAGTTCCCGGTCCAGGAAGACACACGCCGCGTCGAACGCCTCCGCGAAGACGGGGAACGTCTCGTAGAGCTCGCGCCCCATCCCGGTGCGCTGGCTGCCCTGGCCGGAGAACAGCAGGGCCAGGCTGTTGTTCTCCACGGCCCGGCCCCGGACCACGTCCGCGGAGGGCCTGTCCTCGGCCAGGGCCCGCAGCCCGGTCAGCAGCTCGTCACGGTCACCGCCCAGGACGACCGCCCGGTGCTCGAAGACCGTGCGCGCCGTGGCCAGGGAGAACCCCACATCCACCGGCTCCGCCTCCGGCCGCCCCTGCACGAATCCGGCGAGGTTTGCCGCCTGTTCCCGCAGGGCCTCCGCCGACCTGGCGGACAGCACCCACGGCACCACCCCCGGGACAGGGGCAGGAACCGTGTCCGTATCCGTGTCGGGGGCAGGCTCGGGGGTGGGGGTTTGTTCGAGGATGACGTGGGCGTTGGTGCCGGAGATGCCGAAGGAGGAGACCGCGGGGTTGTCCTGGTGGTGGGCCCGGCCGTAGGTGGCCAGCAGGGCCTGGGCCTCGATCGGGTCGCCGAGTCTGGTGCCGGTGCCGTGGGCGTCGACCGCGTCGACCTCGGCCGCCGAGACCTGCGCGTTCGCCAGTGCCTGCCGGATCACCCGCTGCTGCGACGGGCCGTTCGGCGCCGTCAGCCCGTTGGACGCACCGTCCTGGTTGACCGCGCTGCCCCGCACCGTCGCCAGGACCTCGTGACCGTTGCGCCGCGCGTCCGACAACCGCTCCAGCACCAACCAACCCACACCCTCGGAGAAACCCGTGCCGTCGGCACCGGCCGCGAACGCCTTGCAGCGTCCGTCCGCCGACAGCCCGCGCTGCCGGCTGAACTCGACGAAGATGCGGGGAGCGGACATCACGGTCACACCGCCCGCCAGCGCGAGCGAGGTCTCGCCCTTGCGCAGGGACTGTGCCGCCATGTGGAGGGCGACCAGCGAGGCGGAGCACGCCGTGTCCACGGAGACCGCGGGTCCCTCCAGCCCCAGGGTGTACGCGATACGGCCCGACGCGACGCTGGTCAGGACGCCGGAGCCGATGTAGCCCTCGACGTCGCCCGGCACATGGCCGACCTCGGGGGCGTAGTCCTGGGGAATGGCCCCGACGAAGACTCCGGTGTCGGTGCCGCGCAGGGTCTCCGGCACGATCCCGGCCCGCTCGAACGCCTCCCACGCCGTCTCCAGCAGCAACCGCTGCTGCGGATCCATCGCGAGGGCCTCACGCGGACTGATCCCGAAGAACTCCGCGTCGAACCCGGCCGCGTCGTACAGGAAACCACCATGACGCGTCGTCGACTTCCCGACCGCCTCGGGATCCGGGTCATACAGACCCGCCACGTCCCAGCCCCGGTCCCCCGGAAACTCCCCGACCGCGTCCACACCCCCCTCGACCAGATCCCACAAACCCTCCGGAGACACCACACCACCCGGAAAACGACATGCCATACCGACAATCGCCAGCGGCTCATGAGCCCTGTCCTCGACATCAGCCAACTGACGACGGGCCT
>NZ_RDBO01000286.1 GCF_008120935.1 Streptomyces sp. sk2.1 | reverse complement strand
TAATGGCTTTGTCGTACCCGTTGGCCAGGCTGCCGGTGACTTTTCCGATCTTCTCGTAGGCCCGGTGGGTGAGGCGGCCGTTGTCGCGGTCCTTCCACAGCTGGCTCAGCGCCAGCTCCAGAGGCGGGAGGAGAGTGACCGGTGCGCGGTGGGCGGGGTCGGTGGCGCGGACATCGGCGATGATCCGTTCCGTCAGCCCGTCCTCGATACCCAGGCCGACTGCCTGGGCGGGCCGGGTGATGATGGCACGGAGTTCTGGGACGCTGAGGGTGGCGGGCACGTTGAGGAGTGCGGGTGCTGCGGCTTCCAGCAGTCCTGGGGCCAGGGCCGCGAGTTGTGGATAGAAGTCGTCCCGCATGATCAGGATAACGCTGGCATCAGCCGGTGATTTGATCAACGCCAGCAGTTCATCCGCGGCAGCCGCACGGCGGTCGGGTACTCGGTGTTCTGTGGGAGCCAGCTGCGTGAGAAGTTCCTCGAACTGGTCGATCACCAGGAGCAGGCGGTCGTGCTCCGGTTCGCCGGCCAGGCGGCGTTGCACCGCGGACAGAAGGCCGTCGGATGTGGCGCCGGGCAGTCCGGCGTGTTCCAGTTCGGTGAGTAGGTCCTGTCCGGGGCGGGTGATCAGAGGGAGCCAGCGTGCGCTGCCCGGTACATCGCCGTC
Source organism: Streptomyces sp. sk2.1 (assembly GCF_008120935.1). GTDB lineage: Bacteria > Actinomycetota > Actinomycetes > Streptomycetales > Streptomycetaceae > Streptomyces. The sequence continues at coordinate 1,749 of NZ_RDBO01000286.1, read as the reverse complement.
GGCGAGGGCGGGCAGGACCCCGGCCTGGATGAGGGATGACTTGCCTGCGCCGGACGGGCCCAGCAGGAGGAGCATCCGCTCCTGCCCGCCCAGCGCGTCCAGCACGCTGCTCACGACGGCCTCGCGGCCGTAGAACCATTGCGTGTGTTCTGCGGTGAACGGTTCCAGCCCCCGGTAGGGGCAGACCTGGTGCTCGGCCAGGTCCGGCCGGACTTCGCGCAGTACCTCGGCGGGGGTGCAGTAGGCGATGTCCAGGCCCTTGAGGTGGGTGTCGGGGGAGGTGATCGCGGTGACCATGCCGATCACCAGACCGGTCACCTCGTCCACAACCGGGCCGCCGCTGAAGCCGGTCGTCAGGTCGTTGGCGCCGGACAACTGCAACAGCGCACCTGTGCCGGTGCTGTCGGGCAGCAGGTCGCTGGCCGTGCCGTAGCCGAAATGGCCACCGGGCGGTGCCTGGGTGGGAAACCCGAACGAGGACACCCGGTGCCCCCGGGACCCCGCGCCCGACCCCAGCGCCAACGCGCCCACGCCTGCCGGAACACTGTCCAGCTCCACGAATGCGATGTCTTCGGCCTCCGGCGCCCGCCACTGCTCCGCCGGCACCTCACCCCACACCCGCGGCGCACCCGGCAGATGCGGGAAGGCGAGCTCCACCCGGCCGCCTGGCTCCCGCCCGGCCGCGCGCACCACGTGCGCACAGGTGACGACGACACCCTCACCGACCAGGAAACCCGCCCCGGCCACCGCACCGTCCGCTGCCAGGACCTGCACCACCGAACCCGGCATGGAACCACTCCCCTCACCGGGGGCCGCAGGATGAGGAACAGCTCCGGAGGAGCCGTTGACGTTGTGACCTGACGGCAGTCCGACCCCGACGTTCACGCTCCGGCGTCTCCGGTGGCGGGTGTGGGCTCATCCTTCTTCCAGAGCAACCGGACCTTCAGATGCACGGCCGCGTCGCTCTTGATGATGACGGCGCCGGCCTGCGACGAGAGATCGACCCCGAACTCCACCTCCGCCTCGTCCGGCCCGGCCTCCTTCAACTGCTCCAGTACCGCCCTCGCCGTTTCCCGGACCGGTACCAGAGCATCCTGCAATGTCTGCGGCAGCTCGCGAATCGCATCCGCGACCCGCCCCGCCTTCACCGGCCCGCCGAGTTCCGGCGCGGCCTCGAACAGAATCGTCCCGCCGCCCTCCAGCGGCATCCGCGTCAAGCTCTGCATCAACTACCCTTCCAACAGATCAAATCGTCCCATCAGCCAGTCAATCTGACATCCGATCACATCAGCCACCCCGACGGAGGCAAACTGGAAAACTCACTCCCCATAACCCAGCCGCACCCGGACCGGAGCGCGCGAACGGAAATGCCCGTCTTCCCCGAGAGACGGGACTCGGACGCCACGGCCAAGCCTGCAGTTCACAGGACGGTAAAACGAAGAACGGTGTAAGAAGCCGTATCTCAACCGATCACGGAACGTGCGGTTCGAACAGGCTTCTCACCCGGGTGATCTTCCCGTTGTACGCGCATGAAGACAGGGCCTCTCGGTAGCTCGGGGATGCGAATCTGACCGAGCAGTACCGGGAGGCCCTGGTGTCCTTGTTGTACGTGTCCGAGCCCGTCCAGTCCAACTCGGCTGCACCATCGTGTGATTGTCTCGCGCACGTGTACGGCAACGCGGCCGACCATCCCGATCGGGTACGGCGGTATCCGTCGGACATGACGGACGCGGAGTGGACGGCCGTGCG
>NZ_RDBO01000285.1 GCF_008120935.1 Streptomyces sp. sk2.1 | reverse complement strand
GCGGGTACCGCCGCCGTCCCCGCCGCCCCACGCCATCGACTCTGGGGCCGGCCGACGGCGGCCCCCAACCCGCCAGCGTCCCCCACCCGCTGCCGGGCCGTTCGCGCGATGGTCGACGACCTGACGGTGCGCCCGCGACCCCGTTCCGCTCGCCAGCACCCGCGCGCGCGGACCGAAGCGCCCATCCAGGTCGGCTGACCGCCGCAGACTCAGGGCCGACGACCTGCCAGCTCCCGCCCGGGCGAAGGACCGTCGGCCCGAGACGCTCCAGTAGGCTGCGCTGGTCATGGACACGCACGCCGAACCCGAGCAGACGCGGCCCGACACGATTGTCTCCGGTCCGCCGATCCGGCGGCTCTTCCGGGACGTCATCGCCGACCGCATGCCGGGCCGCAGGCCGCCCCAGGCGGTGATGCTGTTCGGTTCCAAGACCGACCCCTGCTGGGACGACCGGAGCTTTCTTACCGACTTCTACAACGAGATCCTGCACCAGGACACCTGCCAGCCCGCCACTGCCGACGGCCTCGCCCTGGTCGTGGCCCTCGCTCTCGACGAGCGGACTCCCGCCCGGCAGCGGTTCCAAGCCGTCGATCTGCTGTTCAGCGCTGCCACCGTTGCTGAGCGCCACCTCGCCGAGACCTGGCCGGCCACCCCGCAACATGCCGATCCCGACAGCGAGGCCCGGGCCCGCAGCGCGGTTCAGGCTCACGTTCCTCATCTGCTGGGCCGCTGGCCGGCCGAATGCCCTGCGGTTCGCCTCGCCCTCGCCGGCCTCGCCGTCGTCTTCCCGACGGACCGCACCCTGCCCGCCCTGACACCGCGGCTGCGGACCTTCACGCATCAGCACCCCCAGGGCACCGACATCGGCGACTACGTGCGGTTCGTCCTCGTCCTGGCCGCCCAGGACGGCGACCGGATCCTCGCGGCGACAGAGAACCTCACCGACGCCCACTGGACGGGAACAGCGCGCGGAGTGCCGATACGGGCACGAGCCCTCCACGTCCTCGGCCAGATGCTGACCAAGGTCGGAACCGGACTCACCCGAGTACCTGCCGGGCCGTGACGCACCGCGCGTCGCTCGCGCTGCTATTTCTCGGTTCTGGCTCACATTCCGGGCTCTGTCGCCATTTTGGGGGTGGGCAGCTTCTTGATCATGGTGTGAGCAGGATGCGGCGTCGTAGGAGATCGAAGTTGGCGCGGCCGTACATCTGCCTCTTCAGCAGTTTGATCCTGGTGACGTTGCCTTCGACGGCCCCGGAGGTGTAGGTGGTGGTGAGGGCGGCCTGGATGGCTGCGTGGTCGCGTCGCATGCCGTTGGCCAGGGTGCGGAGTTCGCGTTGGCCGTCGAGGCGGACATCGGCGATCCAGACGTCGAGGGCCAGGTGCTCACTGCGGCGATCGCGCACCATGAGTGCCAAACGGCGGGCGTACTCGGCTGGCGTCTCCAGCGCTGGGTTCCGCTCGCACAGTTCCTTGAGCCCCTTTCGCTCGACGTCTGTGAGGTGCTCGGGCCGGCGCACGATCCAGTCGGTGACCCTGCGGACGGTCAGGTGCGGCGAGGGAGCGGTGGCTGGGATCGCACCGCTGCGGTAGGGCTTCAGGTGCCGGCGGACGGTGTTGACGTCGCCGCGGTAGCCCAGTCGCTGGATTTCACTGGTGAGCGCGGACGCGTTGGTGCAGCCTTCCATCCAGCGGTGGTGCAGGTGGAGACGGTAGTCGTCGATCAGGGTCGGCCGGTTGATGGCGGCGACGAGGAGTTCATCGACTTCAGCGGCGCGTGCGAAGCGGTTGACCGTGGCGCGGCTGAGGTGGAGGTCTCGTGCAATGGCACGCAGGCCGTCGCCGCGTTCGATGCGTTCGTGGATCTGTTGGTGGCGTTCACGGGTACGGCTGGCCAAGGGGCGCGGCCGTCCGTGGACGTCCAGCTCTGCGCGGCCTGAGACTTCCTGAGGCTGGTCGTCTTTGCTCCGGCCGTCGTGGGAACCGAGGCGTTCTCGCAGGTCAGTGCGGTGTCGGCCCACGACGCGCTCGACTGCTTCGGTCAGGTTGTGCAGCAGGTGCCAGGCGTCGGCTGCTTGCCGGGCTTGCGGAGCACCTGCTTGGGCCCCGTCGCGGAAGGAGCCGGCACGGTCGCGGCAGATGATCCGCACGTCAGGGTAATTCCGCAGCCAGGACGCGAAGGTGTTCGCGGCGCGATCGGCGAGAACGTCAACCGGGCGGTGGGTGGACATGTCGATGAGGATCGTCGCGCAGGTCCGGCCGCGTCGTACGGCGAACTCATCGACGCCGAGAATCGGGACTGGGACCGGGGGGCGGGAGCGGCAGGGCGTGGATCAGCCGGAGCAGAGTGTCCTTGCACGTGTTGATGGCCATTCGCTCGGACAGACGGGCTCCTGCCCGGCCACCCAGGAACAGGGCCATGTCGGTGAGCTGGGGGGTGAGAGCGTCCGTGCGGCGTGCGTGCCGACGCGTCAGGGCCGGTACCTGCTCGGCGAACGTCCGGCGGTCGCAATGACCGTTCCCGCACACAAGCCGGCGAGCCCGCAGGTCGACTCGTACATGTCGGCCTGCGACAGGACGATCCGCCGGAGTCCGCTGGTAGTAGCAGTGCATCCTTGAAGATCTGCGCCCGCATCCGGGGCGCGCGGCCGACGCGGCTCGTGACCGCACGACGAGCCGGACCTCCGCATCCGTGAGCACCACATGCTCGACCTGCGCCCTGACACCCGGCAGCAGAACGTCCGCGACCTGAACCCCACCCATCACACCCGATTGATGCCCAACTACCCCCAAAATAGCGACAGAGCCACATTCCATGGAGCAGTTACGGGGAGTCAGATCTCGCCGAGGAGCGCGCCGGGGCTGCCACGCCGGTTCCGAAGCCCGCGCAGCGGCGGTCACGGGCGAACCAGGAACACGACTCCTACGGCCAGGAGCGCGAGCCCGAAGACGGAGAGAAACCCACCAAAGATCCGCACGAACTGCCGCTGGAGCGGGGCGTAGCGGAGGAAGTCCATCCCTGGATGCTCGAATCCCAGTCGGTTGAAGGTCCGCAGGAGGCCGGGGTCGGCGTGGGCAGGGTTGAGGTATGTGTCCACGGTCCGCTGGGTGATACCGCGGTGGTTCGCCGCCAGCGCAAGTCCGACCAGTATCAGCCCGAGGCCCAGCAGCAGGGGGACCAGATACATCCATTCCTCCGGTGCATGGACTATTCGATAGGTGCACCGTACGCCGGGATGCAGGCAGACCGTCATGCCGGAGACTGTCAACTTGAGGTTCAGTTGATTGTCTGTCAGCCACCGACGAGGACGCGCGTCCACTCGCTGGCCAGACTTCCCGACAGGTCAGATCGCGCTCCAACCAACCGTCACTCACGGTGCGTGCTTCCGGGAAGGCGAGCCGATCCGGTACTCCGAGCCCGGCCAGGCCGCCCTACAGGTCCGGTGAAGTAGTACGACCATTCAGGTTGCATGGCCGGCCTAACGGCTTCTGCATCGCACAAGTGTCTGGAACATATGCATATGTTGCCAGCATGAGACTTGCACAGAGACACATCGTGGGCGTGGCGCTCACGGCCTCCGCCGCAGTGTTGTTCGCTACTGCGGCCCCAGTGTTCGCTGCCGGCATGCCAGGAGCGGAGCAAACAGGTTCGCAGACCTTCGCCTTCACCGGGGCTCCCCAGCAGTTCACCGTCCCTGCAGGAGTCTGCTCGCTGTCCGTCGCGGCGTACGGCGCAGCCGGAGGAACCGGTCAGTACGGGGTGCCGGGCGGCAGGGGAGCAGAGGTGTCCGCATCGCTGGATGTCATGGCCGGTCAGGTTCTCACCGTCGATGTTGTTGGTCTCCTGCCACACCTGGAAAACGGCACCCGGCAGTGGCTTCCCGTTCGTCCTGTCGGCCTTCTCGACAGTCAGCTGGCCGGTGGCGCAGGGCTTCCACTCAAAGGTAGCCAGGCCGTCGCCCTGGCGGGCGCCGGTGAGGAAGGCGGACCCTGCGGGGCCTGTGCTGGATCCTCCGCCTCCGCCGGCCCCGCTGTTGTGGCTGGTGGGAGACGCTGCGCCTCCGCCGCCTCCG
>NZ_RDBO01000284.1 GCF_008120935.1 Streptomyces sp. sk2.1 | reverse complement strand
CGGCCCCTCAGGCCGGGTGCTCCGGCGGGCGGGCGTGCCGTCCGGCGTCGCGCCGGGGGCGGCGCGCGCCCCACCGGACCAGGGGGAGCAGCCACCGCACGGTTCATCGAGGAGTCCACGGCCCTGCCGCCCGCGGCGCTCGCCGCGCTGTACGAGGACTCCCTCGACCGCTGGAGCTCCGGCGGCCGCGACGCCAGCCGCGCGACCAGGGCCTCCGCGTCGGAGAACTCCGCTATCGAACGCGCCGTCGGCACCGCCCTCCTCCGCCGCACCGACGAACTGGACGCCTTCCGCCCGCACCTCCGCTTCGACGTCAAACCCGTCTGCGCGATCGCCGCGCGGGCCGTCTGCAAGCGCGCGAAACTGACGGAGGATCAGTACCGGGTGCTGCTGGACCCGTTCGCGGCGGCCGGGGTCACGGTCCCGCGACGGTGAGCACGGGAACCGCGACGACCGCCCCCGCGGCCGGGCCCGCTCCGGCGGGACGTACGGGGGAGCGCCGCCGTGCCGCCGCACACTGACCCGCCCGCGAACCCCCGTCCTCGCCCCCGCCCGCCGTCCGGGCCGGGCGCCGTCCGGCGCCGTGTCGTCCGGCGCCGCGCGTGGGGACTGTGCGCGGCCCTGTTCGGCCCGGCCGCGCTCGTCGTCGGCGTCGCGGCACTGGCCGCCGTGCCCGGTCTGGCCGAGGACGAGAAGGCGTTCGGCGCCGCGGCCCCGTGCGCCGCCACGTCCTCCTCCCACGACGACTGCCTGCGCTCGTCCGACGCGACCGTGACCCGTACGGTGATCGAGGAGCGGGGCAGGTCGTCGCGGTACACGCTGTACCTGAAGGGCCCCGCGGACGTGCCCCGCAGCATCGACATGGGCGACTCGGGGCCACTGCTCGGACGGCTGCGCCCCGGTGACGCCGTGACGGTCACCCTGTGGCGGGACTACGCGACCGGGGTGCGGCGGGGCGGGATCTCCCAGGAGACCGCCGACACCCCGCAAGGAGAGGCGGTCTTCGTGTGCGCGCTCGCCCTGGCGGCGCTCTCCGGCGGCGCGTACGGCCTGTACGCGGGAGGCACGGCCCTGTCCCGGACCCGGCACCGCACCGCGGGCGACCTGCCCGCCGGACTGGTGACGCACGGCAAGGAGGCGGTCGGAGCGGCCCTGTGCGCGCTGCCGGCCCTGGCCGTGGGCGCCTGGACGAACGTACCGGTCATGCTGATGGTGTGGCTGGGGCTGCTCCCCCTGGTCCGGTGGGGCGCGCGCCGCCCCCGGCGCGACGCCGGACGGCACGCCCGCCCGCCGGAGCACCCGGCCTGAGGGGCCGGGCCGTCACCACGGCCCGGCGGCGACCGGCCCGGGAGTCATCGGCCCGTCCCTTCGAGGGAGCCCCGCCAGCACAGGAGTTCCTGGATCATGTCCGCGGTCAGGCCGCGCGCGGGATCCGTGGTCACCAGCAGCGTCGGCGCGGTCCGGGAACGGGCCCAGGCCAGCGCCTCCGGGGTGTGGGCATCGTCCACCCAGGCGGCAGGACGGTCGCCGGCGAAGGCGTCGATGGCGGGCACCTTCTCCGCGGGATCGAACGGTACGGGCGGGAAACGGACGACCGGCAGGGTGGGCAGGTTCAGAACGGGCGTGATGAAGGTGTTCGCCTGGTCCTCCCAACCGGTCGCCCAGACCAGCTCGAACTCCCGGCCGAGATCGGCCAGCCAGGGCCCGTGGGCGTCGCACAGCCGGACCGGTGGTTCCTCCCCGGGGAAGAAGCCGTGCTCGCGGTAGCCCTCCGGGCAATCACGGGCCGCGAAGGGGTTCAGCACCCCGTCGACGTCCAGCAGGAGGAGCGGCAGCCGTTCCGGGGCCGGGTGGGCTCGTGCGGCAGCGGGTTTCCCGAGTGGCATACGGACATTGAAACAGGGCGGCGACGGCCGGCACCGAGGAGCCCGTGCCGCAAGGGCCCTGAAGGCTCCGACGGTCAGTGGTGACCGGTGCGGCCGCTCAGGTCCAGACGGCGCGGGGTGGCGTCCTCGGTGCCCGGGGGCACGATGACGAACTGCCCCATCATGCCCTTGTCCTCGTGCTTGAGGATGTGGCAGTGGTACATGTACGGGGTCTTCGGATCGCTGTGGCGGCCGAACTCGACGGCCACCCGGACCTTCGTCTTGCCGGGGACGTAGACGGTGTCCTTCGGGCCGCGCAGATGCGCCGGCGGTCGGTCCCCGTCGATGTCGAGTATCCGGAAGACGACCTCGTGGATGTGGAAGTTGTGGGAGAAGGTGATGTTGTCCAGCTCCCAGGTCTCACGGGCACCCGCCGGTACGACCTCGTCGATCCGGGCCAGGTCCATGGGCTCGTCGTTGATGTGCGAGCCGTACAGCGTGAAAGTGCGAGTCCGGTCCCCCTCGGCGGGCGGGGCGAGGGGGACCGGACTCGCACTTTCACGCTG
>NZ_RDBO01000283.1 GCF_008120935.1 Streptomyces sp. sk2.1 | reverse complement strand
AGGCAGGGGGGAACCGGCCGGTTCTCCCTGCCCCGGCCGGTTCCCCCCTGCCTCGGCCGACTTCCCGGCGGGTTCGTCGACCGCGGCGCGGAACACGTTCAGCAGCCCCTGTCAGGGGGTTGGCGTCGCGGGCTCGCGTGCCTAATGTACGAGCAGAACATGAGCCCTGCTCACATTTAAGGATCCGCGTGATCACTCACCACTCCGAAGCCCGCCTCTGGCTCCTGAGTACCCCCGGCACCTCCTACGCCTTCCGGCTGGACACCGACGACGTGCCCCGGCACGTGCACTGGGGCAGGCCGCTGACCCCGGGGCAGGCCGTCGCGATCGCGGCCGACCTGCCCGCCGAGGACCCCGGCGGCGACGATCCCGGCGGTGAGGAGTACGCGGTCGAGGGCGGCCTGCGCTTCGGGGCGCCGTCGCTGACCGTCCGGTTCGACGACGGCGTCCGCGGCTTCGAGTGGCGGTTCGTCTCGCACACGGTCGAGGACGACCGGCTCACGCTCTCCTTCACCGACCGCGTCCGCTCCCTCGACCTCGACCTGCACTACCGGATCCGGGACGGCCACGACCAGATCGAGCGCCGGGCCGTCCTCACCGCGCGGGAGCCGGTGGACGTCCTGCGGTTCGACTCCGCCGCCTGGACGCTGCCCGCCCGCGACGACTACCGGGTCAGCCACGTGGTGGGGGAATGGGGTCGGGAGTTCCAGCTCCGGCGCGACCGGGTGCCCGTCGGGGAGACCGTGTTCACCAGCCGCCTCGGCATCACGGGCCCGCACGCCGGACCCTGGCTGATGCTCGACGCGCATGACGCCGCCGAGGAGCACGGCGAGGTCTGGAGCACGTCCCTGGCCTGGAGCGGCAGCCGCCGGATCACCCTGCGCCGCGACCCCTACGGCCGCGTCTCCTGGACGGGCGGATTCGGCCACGAGGGCCTGGTCTGGAAGCTGCTCCCCGGCGAGCGCCTGGAGAGCCCCGTCTTCACCGGGCTGTACGCCCCCGACGGTTTCGGTGGCACCAGCCGCCGCTGGCACGCCTACGTCGAGGACCGGATACTGCCCGACCGGCCGGCCGAACGCCCGCTGATCTTCAACTCGTGGGAGGCGACCGGGTTCGACGTCACCGAGCGGCAGCAGACCGAACTGGCCGAGCTGGCCGCAGGGCTCGGCGTCGAGGCCTTCGTCGTGGACGACGCCTGGTTCGGCGCCCGCACCGGCGAAACGGCGGGGCTCGGCGACTGGTGGCCCAATCCCGACCGCTTCCCGAACGGCCTGGGCCCGCTCGCCGACCGCGTCCGCGCGCTGGGCATGGGCTTCGGCCTGTGGGTCGAACCCGAGGCGGTCAACCCCGACAGCGACCTGTTCCGCGCGCACCCCGACTGGATCCTCTGCCAGGACGGCCGTACCCGCACGCGCCGCCGCCACCAGCACGTGCTCGACTTCGGCCGTCGCGAGGTCCGCGAGTGGGCGGTCGAATGGCTGGTCAGGACCGTCACCGAGCTGGACGTCGTCTTCCTCAAGTGGGACATGAACCGGCCCTTCAGCGAGGCGGGGCGGCCCGGGGACGCCGATCCCGACCGGGTCTGGATCGGGCACACGCGAGGCGTCCACGAGGTGATGGACCGGCTGCGCGCCGCGTGCCCCGGCCTGTACCTGGAGTCGTGCGCGGGCGGCGGCGGCCGGGCCGACCTGGGCGTACTGGCCCGCGCGGACCAGGTCTGGACGTCCGACAACACCGACGCCGCCGACCGGGTCGCGATCCAGCACGGGTACGGCCAGTTGCTGCCCGCCCGGACCATGGGCGCCTGGGTCACCGACAGTCCGAACAGCTTCAGCGCCCGCCCGACCTCGATCCGGTACCGCTTCCACGTCTCGATGGCCGGGGCGATGGGCATCGGCGGCGACCTGCGGAAGTGGAGCGAGGAGGACCTCGCGTGGTCCCGGATGCTGGTCGAGCAGTACAAACGGATCCGGCCCGTGGTGCACGGCGGCGTCCAGTACCGCCTGGAGCACCACGCCGTGCAGTACATCGCCGAGGACGAGGTCGTCGTCCTCCGGTTCCAGCCGTCCGCGCTGACCCGTACGACCGCCCGTACCCGGCTGAAGGGCCTCGACCCCGACGCCCGCTACCGGGACGAGGACACCGGCGCCGTGCACGAGGGGGCCGTCCTGCTCTGCCACGGCCTCCCGCCGCTGCTGTCCTTCGACTGGACGAGCGATCTCGTCCACCTCAGGAGAGTGCCCCGATGACCCTCGCCTCCGAACGGCCCGAAGCCCTCGCCGAGCCGACCCGCAGGGTCGGACCCGGCTGGGTCGCCCTGTACGTCCTGGCCAACATCGGGATGTTCATCCCGATGCAGGCGCCGACCACGTTCCTGATGCCCGAGCAGATCGCCCGGATCGACCCGGCGGGGAAGGTCGGCAGCTACGCCTGGGTCAGCATGATGGGCGCGATCTCGGGCATCGTCATCGCGCCACTGGCCGGCGCGCTCAGCGACCGCACCACCAGCCGGTTCGGCCGCCGCCGGCCGTGGCTGGTCGTGGGCTCGCTGATCTGCATGGCGGCACTGGTCTGCCTCGGCGTCCAGACGACGGTCGTCGGGGTCGCGCTCGGCTCCCTCGTGCTGTCCGCCTCCTTCATGGTCATCGGCGCCGGGCTCTCCCCGGTGGTGCCCGACCTGGTCCCGGCCGGGCAGCGCGGTGTGGTGCTGGGCTGGGCCATGGTCCCGCAGGCCATCAGCATGGTCGCGGGCGGGCTGCTGATCGGGCTGGTCACGGGCTTCCCCGCGCAGTACCTGCTGATGGCCGCGCTGCCGCTGCTGATACTGCTGTTCGCGGCCGCCATGAAGGACCCGCCGCTCCCCCGCCGGCACCGCGAACCGTTCTCGCTGCGCGCCTTCCTGGACGGCTACCGGATCAGCCCGCGCGAACACCCCGACTTCGTCTGGGCGATGGGTTCCCGGTTCATCATGGGACTGGGCTACGGCCTGGGCACGCTCTACATGCCGTACTTCCTGGACGACGTCCTGCACTACGAGCAGCTGTTCCGCGGACAGTCCACCGAGGACGGCCTGCTCATCGTGATCGGCGTCAACTCCCTGGCCACGATCTCGACGGTCGTCCTCAGCGGCTGGCTGTCCGACCGGCTGGGCAAGCGCCGCATGCCGGTCTTCCTCGGCGGCCTCACGATGGCCGTCGCCGCGGTCCCGCTCGCGCTGTCGCCCACGTGGACCATGACGCTGGTCGCGGCCGCCATCATGGGGCTGGGCTACGGCGTGTACCTGGCCGTCGACACGGCCCTGGTCACCGAGGTGCTCCCGGCCTCGGCGGACCGCGGCAAGGACATGGCCCTGGCCAACCTGATGACTTCCCTGCCCTACGTCCTGGTCCCCCCGATCGCTGCGGCCGTGCTCGGCGGCCTGGGCGGCTACCGCTCGCTCTTCCTCTGCTCCGCGGCCATGTCCGCGCTGGGCGCGGCACTGGTCTGGAAGGTCAAGGCCGTCCGTTAGCGCCCGTCCTGCGGCTCCGGTCGGTCGTCGGCGGGCCGGAGCCGACCGTTCAGATAGCCGTTGAGGACCCGTTTGCACTCGGCGATCAGTTGGGAGTCGCCCTGCGGGTCGGTGCGGAAGGCCAGTTGCAGCACACTGTCCGCGCACTCCAGCGCCACCCGCACGGTGATTTCGAGTTCGGCGTCGCCCCGGACCCCGGTCAGGGTGGCGGTCAGCGCGCGCAGCCGTTCGGCGACCGCGGTGTTGTTGTCCAGGACCGGTTCCAGGGTGTGGTCCTGTCCCACCGCGCCGAAGTCGACCACGCCGAAACCGGTGATGGTCCGGCGCATGGTGACGAACTCGTCGACGGTCACGTCCACGAGGCCGGAGACGTCCTCGGGCTTCTCGTGCTCCAGCCGGGCCGCGACCCGCTCCAGGAAGGTCTCCAGGTTGCGGGCGGCGAGCGCGCCGATCAGTCCCTCCTTGTCGGAGAAGAACTGGTAGAGGGTGCCGATGGGCACCTCGGCCCTGCGGGCCACCTCCTTGGTCGTCAGCGCGGCATAGCCGACCTCGTCCAGGGTCTCGGCGCAGGCGTCCAGCAGCCGTTCGAAGCGTTCGACGCTGCGCTTCTGGACCGGCAGTCGGCGCAGCGTCCCTGCGGTGCGATCTTGATTCACGCTTCCATCATCCCACCGGACGGATTAACATGAGCACTACTCATGTTTCAGGAGGTTGGGCGTGACACTGGACCATCTGCCCGCGGACTTCATCTGGGGCGCCTCGACGGCGTCGTACCAGATCGAGGGCGCCACCGAGGAGGACGGCCGCGGACCGTCGGTATGGGACACCTTCGCCGCCCGCCCCGGCGCGATCCGCGACGGGCACACCGGTGACGTGGCCTGCGACCACTACCACCGGTACGAGGAGGACCTCGCGCTGATGGCCGAGGCGGGCCTCACCGGCTACCGCTTCTCCATCGCCTGGCCCCGGATCCGGCCGACCGGCAAGGGCGAGGTCGATCCCCGAGGTCTGGACTTCTACGACCGGTTGGTCGACGGCCTGCTCGCGCGCGGCGTCGAACCCGTCCCGACCCTGTTCCACTGGGACCTCCCGCAGGGTCTTGAGGACGACGGCGGCTGGCTGAACCGCGACACCGCGCACCGCTTCGCCGAGTACGCCGCCGTCATGGCCGACAGACTGGGCGACCGCGTCCGGAAGTGGATCACGCTCAACGAGCCGTTCATCCACATGGTCTGGGGTTACGGCCTCGGCATCCACGCGCCGGGCCGCGCCCTGTTCCTGGACTGCCTGCCGGTCGCCCACCACCAACTGCTCGGCCACGGCCTGGCGTCGGAGGAACTGCGGGCACGCGGCCTCCAGGTGATGATCGCCAACAACTGCACCCCGGTCTGGCCCGCCTCGGACTCCCCCGCCGACCTGGCCGCCGCGCAGGCCTACGACAACCTGCACAACCGCCTGTTCAACGACCCGATCCTCACGGGCGCCTACCCCGACCTGTCGGCCTTCGGAGCGGACGCCACCCTCGGCGGCTCCGTCCGGGACGGCGATCTCGAACTGATCTCGGCGCCCCTGGACGCGCTCGGCATCAACTACTACAACCCGACCCGGATCCAGGCGCCGACGTCCGAGGGACTGCCGTTCGAGGAGGCCCCCATCGAGGGCTACCGCCGCACCGCCTTCGACTGGCCCGTCGTCCCCGACGGTCTGCGGGAACTGCTCGTCGGCCTCAAGGAGCGCTACCCGGCGCTCCCGCCGGTCCACATCACCGAGAACGGCTGCTCGGTGGAGGACGTCGTCACCGCGGACGGCACCGTTCCCGACCTCGACCGCATCGACTACCTGGACGGCCACATCCGGGCCGTCGACGCCGCCGTGGCCCAGGGCGTGGACGTACGCGGCTACTTCACCTGGACCCTGATCGACAACTTCGAATGGGCGGAGGGCTTCCACCAGCGCTTCGGTCTCGTCCACGTCGACCACGACACCCAGGTCCGCACCCCGAAGGCGTCCTTCGCCTGGTACCGCGACCTCATCCGCGCCCAGCGCGGCTGAGCCGCCCACCGCCCGCCGGCCACAACGCTCCGCACGGCCCGCGGCACCTGTTCCCCTCCACACCGCTCGGACGCCGACGGCCCGGCGCGCGACGGCCCTCGGCCCCGCGCGCCCGAACGACCCGGCCGTCCGGGCGGTGTGCCGGTCCTCGACCGCCCAGGGACCGGGACCGGACCCGGGCCCCAGTCCCACGCCCCGGCACCGGGTCCGGTCCCGGATTCCCGCAGAATCGAACGTAGCGGACCGAATTTCTCAAAAACGCTTCCGGAGGCCGTCCGGAAGATTCTTAAGGTTCTCTTGAACCCCGCTTTCGGGTCGCATAAGAATCGCCTCGCACATCACGGACCGCCGCCCCGTACCATCGTCGAAAGGGCTGGACCGGGGTGAACTCCGGCCGCCCGAATCGGATATCGTCGGCAGCCGACGGCCGATGAGCCGTCAGGAATCGCCGATCGTGCCGTGCGCGAGCCCCGTACGTCTTCCGACCTGCGGCAGAAAAAGCTTCCCGGGAATCGGTGGGCCGCGTTCCGGCAAGTGAACAGGATCAGGAACAAGAAAAGTCATGCACGACTGGACAGGGCGGCTTCTGCCAGGAAATCCATGGCGTCGGGCGCCGTTTTCGGGCACGTCGGCGCCCGGGGTCGTCCATGGCGCCCCACACGCCTTCCGCCGTTCCGGCGCCCCACATGCCTTCCGCCGTTCCGAGTCGGCTCCGCCCTTCGACGGTGCGACGGTGAACGGCCGATGGTGATCCGTCCCCTCCCCCGCTCCGGGGCGCTCTCCGGCACCGGCCGTGCCCCTTCCCGCCGGTCGGCCGCGCCGAAGGACGCGGCATGACGGGGCCGCTGCCCGAGGGCGGGCGGGCCGCCCGTCGCAAGGCCGCGAAACGGGGTGGCAGGCACACCGCGCCGTCCCCCGGGCGTGCTGCGAAGCGCCGTGCCTCGCCCCGGTCCCGCGCCCCGCTCGCGCCCCCGG
>NZ_RDBO01000282.1 GCF_008120935.1 Streptomyces sp. sk2.1 | reverse complement strand
GGGTCTGCTTGATCGTCTCTGAGACGTACGGCGGGCTGCCGGAGATCCTGCTGGATGGAAGTGAGCGGGACGATGCCCCTCTTTCCATCCCACTGCGGCGTTTCGCGCCACACCGTGCGCCACTTCATCGCCTTGCGCGGGCCGCACGACGTCCGCACGCCCTCGGCGAAGCCGCCCCACCACGCCTTCGCGCCGCTCAAGGAGCGCATGCGGATCATGGTGATCCCGGTCCACACGCCGAGGTAGACCGGGATCAGCGGGACCGGGAGCCGACGGGTCAACGTGTTGTGGGCACTTCTTCGGGATCAGCGGCACTACGAACTCACGCCACCAGTGGAAACCGCCCCATAGGGCTTTCTCGCCAATCGCAAACCTGATCGACGAGAGCCGACTTTTCAAGGAGGATCTCATCAGCATGGACCGATGACGTTGAGGAGCCCTGTGATCACGCAAGGAGTGCAGCTCACAGGCCGGTGTGATGCCTGCGGAGGCGCGACGACCTGCGATGTCGGCCAGTTCTTCGACCACGGCATGCTCTGCTGGGGCACCGAAGGACGATGTGCGGACTGCCCGAATGCGTGGTGCGTGCAAGACAGCGGACCCGTCACGCCCGAGAACATTCGACAAGCTCTGCTACAAGCGCATGGGGCGGCGCGGCTTCGCCTGTCCGAAGACGTGCCAAACCTCGTTCCCGTGCTGCAGGCCCTCCGGGACGCACGGGAACTTTCCCTTGGCGAAGCACGAGCGCAGGCCAAGCAACTCACCGACAACGGTCTCACCGGCACGCTCGTCGAGATGGAGATCCTGGCGATTTGTCTTCGGGGACGGGCCGTCGAGGTGATCGTTGCACCAGCTGAGTGATCTCATCCCGACGGCACCTGATGCGGCTTGACAACGGCATTGAGAAGTTTTTCCCCGCGATAGCCGAGGAGAGAGGTACCACCCGGAGCAGGGGCGGGCCGCGACGACCAGGCGGCCGCCGTGGCTGCGGCCCTGCCCCGCCGCCGTGGGATTGCCGGCCTTTGAACCACCAGCGTGAACTCGACGGGCCGCCCCGACGCCTTCCTCGCCCGCCTGGGCCCCGCTCCCGGGTTTTCGTGCGGGGGCGCTGGCCGCCCATGCTGTCTCCCTGCTGCGGCCCGTCGTCCGTCCACGCCATCCTGTGTCGCCGCCCGGCCGTGCCGCCTGGTCGCCGTCCGGCCTCGCGTCCCGGGGTCCTGTCGCGTCGACGGCCCGGCCCCGGACCGTGCCGCCGCTCGGTCTGCCGTGCCGCGGTGCCAGTCGCAGGACGGGGGGCCGGGCCCAGGGCCGTCGACCGCTTGCCCCGGGCCGCCGCTTCACCGTTTCGCGCCGTCGACCACCTACTCCGCGGCCCCGTCTCACCGCGTCGGGCCGCCGCTCGTCGCTCCTGTGCCGTCGCCGGGCCGCTCCTGTGCCGCGTCGCTTGGCCCTGTGCCTTGGATTCCTGCCGCGTCGGCGGCCCAGCCGCCCGACGGCCAGGCTCGGCCTCGTGTGTCCATGAAGGTCTGGTCACTGCCCCGCCCGCCCGTCGTCGTCTCATCGTGTCGTCGACCACGGTCGCCCGCTCGCCCTGTCCGGGGCGGGGC
>NZ_RDBO01000281.1 GCF_008120935.1 Streptomyces sp. sk2.1 | reverse complement strand
GCCGTCCGGCGGGCGCACGCGCGCGGTGCGCGCCTGATCGGTTTCTGCAGCGGCGCCTTCACTCTGGCCGAGGCCGGGTAGCCGTAGCGGGTCCAGTTCTCCACGACCCGCCGCTGGAGCCGCTCGGGGTAGGAGGTGCGGAAGGAGGCGGTGGTGCCGCGGAACCCTTCCGGCAGGAGGCAACTGGTGACCGACTTCCCGCCCCGGGCGGCGGCGGCCTCCCCGGGGGTGAGGTAGGGGACCATCGGGATGCCCGGGGCCTGCGGGAAGGGGTGGTGGCCGGTGTCCGGGTGGCTCCGGGTCGCCATCGCCCACACGACCTGGCGGATGTCGGTGACGTCGATGTCGTCGTCGACGAGGATCACCTTGGGGACGAGCCAGCCCGCGTGCGAGGCGAACAGCACCTCGGCCACGGATTCGACCGACTCACGTTCCGTCAGGCCGAGTTCGGTACGGCGGGCGCGGTCGAGGGAGACGACGAGCCAGCAGGTGGCCGCCTCGTACGAGCACCAGGCCAGGTCGACGGGGAGACCGGCGCGGCGGAGCACGTCAAGTGCGACGGCGGAGATCATGGTGCCCCAGATGGTGTGGTTCTCCTCCGGGGGCAGACCGGCGGCGCAGACGGGCAGGACGGGTTCGTCGCGGCAGGTGACCGCCTCCACGTGGAAGACCGGCTGCCGCTTGCCGTCCGGGAACGCGTATCCGTGGTACTCGCCCATCGGGCCCTCGTCGGCCGTCTCGTCCCTGCTGAGGTAACCCTCCAGCACGATCTCGGAGTTCGCGGGCACGTACAGCCCGTTGGTCTCGGTGCGGACCACTTCGACCGGGCTGCCGGTGAGCGCGCCGACGTAGCCGTCCTCGTTCACGTGCTCCGGCAGGGGCATCCCGGCAGCGGCGAGAGCGGCCGGCGGCGCGCCGAGGACCATGGCCCACGGGGTGTGCTCGCCCCGCTCGCGCCACATCCGATGGATCATCCCGATGTGTTGTTGCGGCATGGCGGGGCCGACCAGGGTGTTGCGGTCGCGCAGCATCGTGCGGGCCACCGACCAGCTGGTCCATCCGCCGTCCGGGGACCGCACCACGTGGAAGCCGTAGGTGCCGAAGTACCGTCCGCCGTCCTCCTGGTGCAGCAGCGGCACCGGAAAGCGCTCCAGGTCCACCGCGTCGCCGGTGTACACGTTCTGCTTGCAGGGGCCGGTGGGGACCTCGACGGGTGCGACCGGGTCGGCGTGCATGGCACGGACCAGGTGCTCCACGATCCGGCGCGGGGTGGCGGTGCGCGGCAGTCCGAAGTGGGCGGCGAGCCTGCCGTACGCCGTGCCCTGCCGGGGGTCGCCGAGTCCGGCCGGGGCGCCCAGGATCCGGTGGCCGCGGGCGCCGCCGGTCAGTGCGGTGAACAGCGGTGCGGGCGCTCCCGTCTCGTACGCGCGACGGGTCACCGCGCCGACTTCGAGGTGGGGATCGACGGGCTGCTCGATCGCCACCGCGTCGCCGTCGGCGAGGAGCCGTTCGACGAAGGCCCGGAAGTCGAGGGCCGGGGTGTTCTGGGACATGGTTGCTCCTTCTCCGAGGATGCGGACGGGGCCGAGAGCGGGGACGGGGGGCGGAAG
>NZ_RDBO01000280.1 GCF_008120935.1 Streptomyces sp. sk2.1 | reverse complement strand
TGAGCCTTTGCCAACCTGCCATGGCAGGCCGGGTAGTCGGTCAGACCGGCTAGTAATTGAGTCAGGACCGCACATCGATAAAAATCGAATAAAGGCCCGCAAAGACCCCTTCACCACCGAGGCCCCGCGCCGCCAGGCAGTCTCCGCGCCGGTCCGCCGCCGAACCACATTGCCCGCCGTTGCGGCGACTCCGCCCCAGCGGCGCCTGCGGAGCCGCGGACACCAACCGCACATGTGTGGCACCGTGACGTTCATGGACTTGAGCGCGTACCGCGGCTGCTTCCTGGGGTCGATCTCCACACAGGCCCAGGCGTACGAGAACGCGAGTGTGCGTATCGAGTTGACGGACGGGCCTTACACGGTCGCGGTCCTTGAGTTCAAGCACGTGGCTCGCATGGTCATGGACGACTGTGGCGGTGATTGGTGCGGATTCTTCGATGACTTCCATGTCCTGGAGCTTCCCCGCGTCGGTCCCTGGCCCGATGAAGCCAGGGGCCTCTTGCATCATCACAACAACGAGTCGGCCTTGCTGTGGGTCCGCATGATCGGGCCGGTGGAGATCGAGATCCTCGCTCGCGATCTCGTGGTCGAGCGCACAGGTGCGCCGAACACGGTTCAAGTCGCGTCGCGGCCCGGCAAGCCGTCGTGAGAGACCGCCGGCCAGGAGGCCCCCACCCGCCTGGAGCACTGGTGCCCGGGCACCTGAGCCGCGACCACCCGGGACCGATTACTGACCCTTCCATCTTCGCTATGAGCTGGCCAGATGCAGGGTGAGGACTGCCTGGACGAGTGCGGTGATGCGGGTGGTCGAGCACCGGAGCTTACGGAGGAGTCTCCAGGTTTTGAGGGTGGCCACGGCCTGCTCGACGAGCGCGCGGATCTTCGCGTGGGACCGGTTGACGGCCTTCTGGCCGACGGAGAGGTTTTCCCAGCGGCCCCAGTACGGGGTGCAGACCGTTCCGCCGGCGCCCCGGTATGCCTTGTCGGCCCAGYACGTGAGGCCGACTTCGGTGAGGCCGTCGACGATCCCGTGCTCACGGGCGGCGCGGATGTCGTGCACGGCGCCGGGCAGGGCGGGCGACGCCCACAGCAGCCGGCCGAGCGGATCCGTGAGGACTTGCACGTTCATCCCGTGCTTCTTGTGCTTCCCGGAGTAGAAGGGCCGGTCCGCGGCGATGCGGTCGATCGGCAGGAGCGTCCCGTCGAGGATGACGAATGCCTTCGTTGCAGCGGTCCGCATGGCGTCGGCCAGGGTGGGCGCGAGGTCGGCCAGGAGCTCGACTGCCTCGGTGGTGTAGCGGTAAGCGGTCGTGGTTCCGACCCCGAACCCGGCCGCGAGCTGGGCATATGTGTGCCCCATCCGCAGGTGGGCGAGCGCGAGCAGGGCCTGGCGGCCAGGATTCAGACGCCTCCAGCGGGAGCCGATCGCGCGACGATGCTGCCGCAGACGAGCGGACAGGAAGCGCAGGGCAGAACTGGACACGTCGACGCCCGACGGGTAGACAAGCATGCGAAGCCTCTGGTGGAGACGGATTTCTTGGTCGAAAACCCATCTACCAGGGGCTTCACCTGTCTGTCAGCCCAACTCCGCAACCAGACGCCCAGGTTGAAAAGGGCTCA
>NZ_RDBO01000279.1 GCF_008120935.1 Streptomyces sp. sk2.1 | reverse complement strand
CCGACACCGGCTGGACCGCCGAGGGCCTCGATGACCCGGGCAAGGACCCTGGCGGACACGTCGACGCTGTAGCAGTCCTCCCACGGGGTGTCGGTCCCGGTACCGAGGGAGGTGATGTTGAGGCGGGCGCCGGCCTGGCCCTGGAGGATGGCACCGCCACCGAGCTGGTGCAGGGCGACGACGAGGGCGCGGATGCTGTCGGGAACGTTCGCCATCTCAGGCCACCGCCTTGATGACGCGGTCCGTGCCGGTCCAGGCGGTGCCGATCGCGCCGATGGTGTCGGCGGTGCGGTCGTGGACGATGATCGCGAACTGGGCGGTGCGGCGCTTGAGGATGCGGCGCGCCTCGTCGCGGTCGGTGGTGACGTCGAGGACCTCGTACACGCCGTCGGCGGTGCTGTAGACGACGCCGGGCTTCCTCGGGCCGATCTGGCCGGCCACGACACGGCGAAGAGCCTCAGAGACGCCGGAGTCGGGGTGAACCCGGGTGACGTTGTCGCGGGGGTGGAGTGCCATGTCGGCACCCTGTGTGGGATCCTGCATGACGGATCGATCCTCCTGTTGTGGCAGGTAGGGCGGTTCAACGTCCTTCGCGGTGTTCCACCACCGCTTGGGACACACGACCCCGGTCCGGCGAAAGCTGGCCCGGGGTCGTGCTGTTTTGCTGATACGAGAATGCCCAACCTGTTGGACATTGTCAAGCAGGTTGGCCATACTGAGCGGAGACGACATGCCCGAAAACCACGAACAGGAGGTCCCCGAGTTGCTGACCATCCCGGAGATCGCGAAGAGATGCGGGTTGAGTCGCCAGCGTGTACACGGGATCGCCAAGACCGACCCGGAGTTCCCGGCGGCGGTCATCGCGCCAGGCACGACCCGCGTGAAGTACCCGACCAAAGAGGTCGACGCGTACTTCGGATCCCGCGTGCTCCGGCCAGGCCGGCGAACCGACCTTGAGCAGAGGAAGGGAGCGGACGATGAGGATCCCGGCAACGGCGGAAAGAGTTGACGGGCTTCGCACGAGGGCTCGTTCACGGCAACTCCCGGGGCTTGTAGTGGTCGGCGACTACGGTGAGATCTGCTGGCAGATCCGTTGTAAGTCGCGGACCACAGGCGGCGGGAGGGGCTGCATGAGGCCCCGTCGGCTGGCCACGCAGGACACATGCGGTACCGGACAGAAGCGCCGAAATGCCGCCGCGAGGCGGGGGATGGAGAGGCGGCTCATGGCGCAAAAGCCCAATGAGCTGACGCCGGAGGCCGGCCCATGGCACCGGTGGGGACACGACCTGCGTATGGCGCGCGAGGCGCGCGGCATGTCGTTAGCCGGGCTGAGCGCGCGAGTCACGTACAACGCTTCCTACCTGGCGAAATTCGAGCGTGCCGAGCGCCCGGTACCACGTCATGTCGCTGCATTGCTCGATGCTGCGCTGGACGTGTGCGGGGTTCTCCTGCATGGCTGGGACCTCGCCGCGCAGGAGATGGAGGCAGGGGCGGGGACGGCTCGTGTCCATGTGGCCAACCGGCCGGGTCATGTGGCCAGCAGCGTGGACACGCTGGCTTTCCCGGGACCACGGGAGGCAGGCTCGCTGGAAGACGACATGGACACGGTGGTCGTCCCATGCCGCACTCCTGAAGGGATCCGATTCGTGCCCGTGCCCCGCCGCGCCGTTCTTGCGTCCGGCCTGGTCGGTCTGGCCACTGCCAGCCTTCCCGCTCCGGCGTTTGCCGCGCCTTACTCCTCTGTCGGCTCGTCTACTCCCGCGCCAATTGAGCACTTTGCTCAGGTTCGGCGGGTCCTCATCCAGACCGACAACCTGATGGGCCCTCGAACCGTCCTGCCAGCAATCACTCAGAAGCTCAGCGAGCTGACCGTGCTGCGCCGCAAGGCGCGCGGGAAGGACGCTGATCGGCTTCTCGAGCTGGAGACCCGGTTCGAGGAACTCGCTGGATGGCTGGCGCAGGACATCGGCGACGAGCGAGCCGCCTATGCGCACACCGCACGGGCCCTGGACGACAGTCACATCACTGGCGACCCGGAGCTGACGGCGTACATCCTGGGTCGCAAGGCGCAGCTGGCAGCAGACTTGGGGCATCGCAGTGATGCGCTTGGTCTCGCGACGGCAGCGCGGCGCACCGCGCCAACGGGGTCACGACTCGAGGTCATCGCGGTGATGCACCAGGCGCACGGGCATTCCCTGCTCGGCGAGAAGCTGGAAGCTCTGCGGGGCTACGACGAGGCTCTGCTGCTCCTCGACCGTGCGGATCAGGATGGTGTGTGGGGGTCGTGGTTGGACGCGGCGTACATCCACACGGCTCGGGCCCGGTCACTGGCGGAGCTAGGACAGCACGGCCTGGCCGTGGCCGGCTTCCGTGACGCGCTCAAGGCGCTGCCTGCCGGATATCGGCGAGACCGCGGCGTGTACCTGGCACGTGCCGCCCGCTCCCATGCCGGTGTCGGCGACGTCGAACAGGCGGCAGCGGTGGGACTGGAGGCCGTGCAGATTGCCGCGGAAACCGGATCCGCCCGCATCATCGACCAGCTCGGTCTGCTGGACGAGACGCTCGCCGCAACGCCGTCCGCAACAGGCGTCAAGGAGTTCCGTTCCGCACTCGACCGCATCCTCTACCACCCCGCCCAGTAAGGGAGCTGACTGTGCCCCGCCCGCATGTACTGCTGTCCGCGGCCGTCTCGATCGACGGCTACCTCGACACCCGGCCTGGCGAGGACCGGCTGCTGCTGTCCAACGACGCCGACTTCGACCGCGTCGACGCGGTACGCGCCTCGTGCGACGCGATCCTCGTCGGCTCGAACACCCTTCGGCTGGACAACCCTCGGCTGCTGGTGAAGTCAGAGCAGCGACGCGCCGACCGGAAGGCTGCAGGCCTGCCGGAGTACCCGCTGAAGGTCACCGTGACAGCCAGCGGGGACCTGGACCCGGAATGGAAGTTCTGGCATTACGGCGGCCGCAAAATCGCGTACGCGACAGGACAGGAGGCCGCCGACAAGGCCCGCGGCCTCCTCGGCGATCTGGCCGACGTGTACACGATGCCGCCCGTGAAAAGCTGGGAGATGCTGCTCGAGCACCTGTACACAGTGCACGGGGTACGCCGGCTGATGGTCGAGGGCGGCGGACAGGTCCACACACAGCTGTTGCAGCAGGGTCTGGCCGACGAACTGCACCTCGTCGTGGCTCCGCTCCTTGTTGGACAGGCCGATGCGCCGAGGATGCTCGGGGACGGGCCCTACCCGGGCGGTCCGCTGCGCCGCATGCACCTGCTGGAGTCCCGACAGATCGGCGACGTAATCCTCCTCCGCTACGCCCCGAAGAAGACGAGCGACGCCCAGGTGGCGGCGTGAACGACGCCTCATGGCTGTCCACCGCGTGCGAGCTGGCCGCCGAATGTCCGCCGTCGAACACGGCATTCTCCGTGGGCGCCGTCATCGTCGACGCCGAAGGCGTGGAGGTGTCCCGTGGCTACTCCCGTGAGGGTGGCGACCCGCACGTGCACGCCGAAGAGGCGGCGCTCGCCAAGGCTGCCGGAGATCCGCGACTGATCGGGGCGACGGTGTACTCCAGCCTCGAGCCGTGCGCGCGACGCGCATCCCGTCCCCGCCCTTGCGTCCAGTTGCTCATCGACGCTGGGGTTCGTCGGGTGGTGACCGCGTGGCGGGAGCCCGACACGTTCGTGCCAGGCGCTGACGGCACGGAAATCCTCTTGGCTGCGGGCGTGACCGTGTCCGAACTGCCGGAGTTCAAACTGGCAGCGATGGCACCGAACCAGCACCTGCTGTGAAGAGAGGAAAGGAAGCGATGCGTAGTCCGCCGTGAGAAGGCGGACGGCCGACCGGCTCCACACCGGCCGACCGTCCTTTTGGCCGCAGTCCTGCGAAGACAGACGGCCCAGCACAGCCCACCAATGACGGAAGGACCTGTACGTGACAAGCGTATCTCCACTTCCCTTCGAGGGAAGTAATCCCTTCGGGGTGCGCCCATGACCGAGCGCAAAGACCCCGACTACATCTCGTTCACCGACGCCGCCAGCCTCATCGTTCGCCACGGCCTCGCGAGCAGCATGACCCCCCGCGGCCTCCGCTACATGGCACACATCCGGAACAACGCGAAGCTACCTACAGAAGAGCGGTGGCCGTTTGGTGACGAACCCGGCCAGGAGGCGTACCTGACTGCTGGCCGGACGCGGATGATGCGCACCGAGCGGCTGCTGGACTACCTCAGGAAGTATCCGCCGAGTGGTCGCGGGCCGGACAGAGGCCCACGCGCCGCGCCTGGCCGCACGCCGTGACCGGATTAGCTGGCCAGGAGTTCCACCGCCTGGTCCAGGAACGCGGAACGGCCGGGGAGCCAATGGCTCCGCCGGCCGCCTAAGCGCAACAGCGGGTTGCCGCCCGCTGCACAGACACTCCACGTTGAAAGAGGTGTCCCCGTGAGGGTACCCGTAGCAGTCCATGTCACCGCAAGCCCACACAGCGTGATCGCCCGTACGGCGGGGGTGACGGCATGAGCCTGATGCCAATCCTCTGGGCCATGAAGAACGCCCCGGTCGTAGACGCCGAAGAGCGAGTCATCCTCATCGCGATGGCCGAGAGCGCATGGAGCGATGGGACAGACGCCTTCCAGTCGAAGAAGACCCTGGCCGAGACCTCTGTGCTCGACCCGAAGACTGTTCAGCGCCGTCTCCGGACGATGGAGTCTCGGGGCCTCATCGCCCTCGGCAACCAGGAGGCGGCGGCGTACATCCCGGAGTGGTTCCGGCCGACCGTCTACGACCTGCTGATCCCGTTCTCGTGGTATCCGGACATTGAGCAGGTCAACGCAGAACGTCAGCGGCGGGGCAAGGCTCCATTGACTCGTGAGGATCGCCCGAACTTGGCGCCGGCGCCTCCGAAGAAGCATCGGGCGGACAAGGGCAAGGCGAGGAAGAAGGCGAAGCCGGTTATCCACAGGGGGGACTACAAGTCCCCTCCCCCCAATACGGGTGAAAGCGGACAGGAGGGGGGGACTGCAAGACCCCCCGGGGGGGACTACAAGTCCGAGAGGGGGGGACTGCGAGACCCCCAACCCTCCCC
>NZ_RDBO01000028.1 GCF_008120935.1 Streptomyces sp. sk2.1 | reverse complement strand
CCGCCGCGGCTACTCCTACGACAACAACCCCCACGACCACGGCCTGCTCTTCCTCGCCTACCTCCGCGACCCCGCCCTGTTCACCCGCGTCCAGGAACGCCTCGCCGCCGACGACGCCATGAACCCCTTCATCGAACACCGCGCCTCCGCCGTGGCCCACGTACTCCCCGCACCACCACCCGGCAAACCCCTCGGCGACCAACTCCACTGACCCACAACCAAGTCCACCCACCCCGACCGCGCAACCGCTCCCGACGAACGCCGGGGCGCGCGGGAGCGGGGGCGTCAGCCGGTGCCCCATGGCGTCGCGGGGAGCTTCGCGCCGCGGTCGCGTCCGGAGAACTCCACGGTGGTCGGGGTGCCCAGACCCGGCATCCGCATCGTCACCCGCCGCAGGTCGCCGTCGCCGTCGACCCAGTACGTCAGTGGCGACCGTCCGCCTTCGGGCCCCGCGCCGGGCGTGGTGCCCCGGGCTCGTGGCCCGGCGAACCGGTCGTAGTCGCGGCCGTCGATGCGATCGCGTTCCAGCCAGCGGGCCCCGGACTGTGCGAGCAGCAGCGGGTTGTCGGGGCGGTCCGCACCGAGCCCGATCAGCAGCCGGAGCCCGGCGTCCAGGGGGTCGGCCGTGTAGGAGCGCGAGGACCAGTCCGAGCGCGGGATGTGCTCCGCCTGCCGCCAGGGCGGGCCGCTGCCGCCCTTCGGCGCGGGGGCCAGGCCGAGGCCGCCTGCGTCCCAGACGATCAGGCCGTGGTCGAGCCGCCCGGCGGTTCCGGAGACGCCGGAGGATCCGGTGGGGCCGGTGACCCGGTACGTTCCCACGGCCCGGTGGGTCCGGTAGTCCACGACCCCCTTGACCCGCACCACCATTCCGCCGCCCTCGGCGGCGGTGAGGGTCACCGCCACGGGACTGGCCTGGTACAGGTTCAGCCGCGACAGCCCCAGCCTGGACGCCTCGTCCATCGTCACCGGCCGCTCGGCGGGACGATCGTCGGAGAGGGTCCGGTAGGCGGCCGTGCCGCCCGCCGCGATGCCGCACACCGCGATCGCGATCGCGATCAAGGTTCCGAGCCGGCGGGTCCGATGCGGCGTACGGCCGTCGGTCTTCCTCTTCCGAGCCATGCAGTCGCCTTCTCTCGTCGGTCGGTCACGCGGGAGGGCGGGTTCGCGAACCGCTGGTCCGCGAACCCGCCCGATCCGGCCCGGAGGGCCCCACCGGTACCGGCCGTCCCGCTCGGAGCCTGCCGGGCGGGACCTCCGGTCGTGCGGCAGGCCCTCAGGGGCTATTGGTGCCGCGCCCTTCGCCTGCGCATCAGCACGACCAGTGCCGCGCCGAGAGCGGTGAGCACCGCGCAACCTGCCAGGGCCGGCAGAACCGCCTGGCCCGTTCCGGTGGACGCCAGGCCCGAGCCGGGCACGTGGCCCGGGTCATTCGGCCCACCCTGTGCGTCCGGCGCGTTCGGTGTGTTCGGTTTCGGTGTCGGCGTGGTGGCGGGCAGTCGCCGGTTGACCGCTGTCACCGAGACCCCGGCGTCGAGGTTCTCGGAGGTCAGCACCAGCGGCCCGAACACCGCCACGTCCGGTGCGGCGTACCCCGCGGGCGGGCTGATCTCCTGCCAGTAGTACGTGCCCGGTGTGCCGGTGCCGCGGCAGATGCCGTCGGTCCTGGTCGCACAGGGCTTGCCGACCCGTGTGTCGGGCTTCGCCCCGGTGGTCTGCAGGTCGTCGGAGCCGTTCGTCTCCTTCCACAGCTGGAACTTCGCGCGGGCCAGCGGTCTGCCGTCCTGGTCGTGTTTGACCAGGCGCAGCGCGCCCTCCTGTTGCCGGAAGCCGAAGTCGTAGGTGTGGTCGTTCTCCCCCGGTCCGCCGGTGGTCAGTTCCCGCTGCGGGAACTTGGCGTCGCGCGGGACGACGCCCTTGGAGTCGACGAAGTGGTTGTCGCCGACGTCCGCTTCCGTGGGCACCCATTGATGGAGCGGCCCGCCCTCGGCGTAGTCGGCCGGTTCGTCGAGGCGGATGGTGTACTCGGTCCTCGGCAGGAGGCCGCCGGCGACGTTGGAGTCGTCGAAGTAGTACTCACCGCGCGCCGTCGTCCTGGTCGTTCCCACGACCTTGCCCGACCGGTCGTACAGGTGGACGGTCACGCCCTCGACCGGTTTCTGGCCGGGGCTCTGGGTGCCCTTGCGCTCGGGGTCGTACCAGACCCGGTTGCCGATCTGGAGGGGCGCCTGGTCGCAGAGCACCTCCAGGTCGCCCATCGAGGCGCCCTTGCCGAACGGTGCGACGGTCCCCGGCGGGTTGAGGCGCAGTCCGAACTTCGGGTCCCGCTCGCCGTCGCGCCGGACGAAGGAGGTGCCGTACCCGAAGGCGGTGTCGTTGGGGTCGAAACCTGAGGTCGCGATGGTGTCCTCGACCGCGGAACGCGCCATGCCCGCGAAGGCCCCGTTGGGATGGATGGCACCCATGCGGCTGTTGTCGAAGAAGCGGGTGCCCCTGGGTGAGAGCCCGCAGCCGTTGTTGGTGTCCATCACGTACGTATCGCCCGCCCGGCATGCCTTGTTCAGGTCACCACCGGCCAGGACACTGGAGATCGAGCCCGGCGTGGGGGCGGCGGCCGAGGCCCGGTCGGCGAGGCGGTCTCGGAAGGCCAGCAGCATGGAGCCGTCGGTCTCGAAGGCGATCTCGCCCAACTCCGGTTCGGGACGGGCCAGATAGAGCTGGCACGGCTGGCCGTTCTGGGAGGTCGGGAAGGTGTTGGTCCAGGGGAACCAGCCCGCGCCCTCGCACGGGGGCGAACCGCCCGTGGGCTTGCGCGGATAGTCCAGCGGCTGGTCGAGGACCGGCTTCCGGAACGCCCCGGTGGCGAGGTCGAAGGGCATGACCACCGCGCGCAGGTCGGATGCCTTTCCGGTGGACTCGCCGGAGCACACTCCGCCGACGTAGCCGACGCCGTCGTGGAGACCGAGGCCGAACGGCCGCCAGTCCACCGGCGCCGGACAGCCCGGGTCCGGGATCGACGCGACGGCCTTCGGCTTCGCCGCGGTCGCCGCGGTGGCGTCGTAGCGGTAGAGCTTGCGGTTGTTGAGGTTGACGACGAACAGGTCCCTGCCGTCATCGGTGATCTTGATACCGCCCAGGCTCTCCTTGCCGGGCACGGCGACGAAGGCGTCGTCGGTTCCCGGGCCGTGCGCCGTCGCCCCCGCGTCCGGGACGACGGTGAACAGGGTGGTCTTCTTCTGTGCGCGGTCGGTCACGTAGATCCCGCCGGCGCCGCCCGGGCCGTAGGCCGTGGTGCGCTTGGCCGTCGCGGAGGAGAACACCCGCTTGTCGGCCTTGTTCCACGCGATGCCGAACAGCGTGCCGGTCTCGGCGTTGGTGGCGACGTCCGTGACGTCGACGTCGACGCCGTCCTGGCCCCGTGCGTCGTACGGGAAGGAGACCAGCGTGCGCTGGGCTCCGCCCTCACTCATGGCGGACTGGCAGGTCGTCACCAGTGGGGCGTTCTTCTGGCAGTAGTCGCCCGGGCTCCACAGCCCGGTGGTGTACGTCACGCTCTTGCCGTCGGAGAGGTCGACGAACTCCTCGTTGCTGCTCATCCGGTTGGGCGCGCCGTCCAGTCCCTGGCGCGAGGCGAAGGCCGGGAACAGCATGTCCGGCTTCGGATTCACCACCTGCACCCGGTACTTGCCGCCGGTGACCCTGCCCTCCGGCGGGGTCAGTGTCACGGTGCCGTCGGCCGCCGTGACCCCTTCGACGGCCGCCCCGGCGTCGTCGGTGAGGGTCACCTCGACACCGGCCATGCCGGGTTCCAGCGCGGGTGTCCACACTCCGTCGGTGTCCACGGCCCGGACCACCCGGACCGTCACCGATCCGTCCTTCTCCTGCGAGTGCGCCGCGGGCGCCCCGGCCAATGAGCCACTACCGATTCCCGAAGCGAGCGCGACCAGACAGCCGACGGTGCGGCGGCCGAGTAACCCCGGTCGTCGCCGACGCGGCCGGGGCGCGGCTCCCTTCACTTGTTCATTTGTTGATGTCATCCCCTGCTCTCAGCGTTCGGAAGGGCTCGCAGCCCTGCTCGTGAGGGAGTACATGGAGATACGGAGAACCGCATTGCCGGCGATCCTAAAGGGAGTTCGAGCAAGATCGTGACCGAATGGTGAATTTGCCCTCGGGCGGCATCATTTTCGGGAGAATTCCGCGTCGGCCCGTCGGTGACCTCGCAGTGCATATGCCACATGGACTGTCCGGCGAGGAGATTGAATAGGGACAGGTGTTCGGTGGCGGGAAATTGACTTCCGTGCCCGCCGCGGATTCCTCGTCCGTCGGCTTCCCGGGCCACCGCATCGGGAACCGACTCGTCTCCCTCCCGCGTGGCGCCCCGTCGCCGGGTGGGGAAAACCCCCGGCGGAACGGGTGGCGTTCCCCAGGGACCGGGCGGGCGGGGTGAGGCAGGGTTGTGGGCCCGGCCACTGCACCGTTCTCCAGGGGGAGTCCTCCATGTCCAGTCCCGCGGCCCCTGCGCGGTCCGGGCGGTTCGCAGGCGTCCCGGGCCGTGTGCCCGCCCTGCTCGCCGTCCTCGCCGCAGTCCTCGTTCCCGCCGTCTTCGTGGTGCCGCACATGCTGGCAGCGGACGGATCGGAGGACGGTTTCGCGGATCAGCGCAACCTCATCGACACCGTCGGCGAGGAATTCGTCCGGTACTGGAACTCCGGTGACCGGATTTTTTCCCCCGGGATGGCGGGGGTCGTCGATTACTGGTTCCGTTTCCATGTGGCCAAGGCGGTGATCGCCGCGATCCTGTCGGTCGTGCTCGTGGCGCTCGGCTTTCTCCTCCGGAAGTCCTGCCCGCGGGGCAGCGGTGCCGGGCCGGCGAAGAGGGCCGCCGTCGCTACGGGCGGCGTCGTCGTCACGGTGCTCGCCCTGTTCTCGTCGGTGATCGTGGTGGCCAACATCCAGGGCGCGGTGGCACCGTTCACCTCACTGATGTCGATGCTGCCCGTGGGAACCCGCCACGGAAGGCTCGCCGACACGCTCGATCAGGTCCAACGGCGACTGGCCGACTCCCTGGAAACGGGTGCCGCTCCCCCGCCCGCCCTCGACGTGATGATCGGAGACAACTCCCGGTATCACGTGGCGTTGGCGGTGATGGCCGCGATCGTGTCGGTCGCCCTCGCCGCCCTGAGCTCGGTGTTGTGGCGGCGGTTCCTGCGAACGGGGCCGTCCGCCGGGCGCACCGGGCGCGCGCTGGGGGCATCCGGTGTGCTGACGGCTCTGCTGTCGCTGGTCGTGGCTGTTGTCGCGGTGGCCAACCTGTCCACCGCGTCCGATTCGGCACAAGGGCTGTCGGTGTTCTTCAACGGCGGATGAGGATGCCGGTCCCCGCGTGAACGGGGTCGGTCCCGGACGGCCGCGCCCCGGTGAACGGGCCCCGGCCGTCCGGGAACCCGCCCCGCCGGACTCATCGGACGGCGTACCCGTCCCACAGGGGGCCGCCGCACCGGTCCAGCACTTCTGTCACGACCGCGGCGAAGGGCTCCACGTCCCCGGACATCGCCTGCGCGGCGGTTGCGGACAACGCGCGGTGCGTTTCGGGGTCGGCCGCGGCCAGCCGCCGCGACAGCCACTTGCCGCCGCCGAGCCAGTGCCCGCGGACCGACAGGACCAGTTCCGAGGCCTGCTGCAGCATGTGCGCGACCAGGTACGCCCGTTCCGCGGGGTCCGCACAGCCACGCAGGTCGTCGAGCAGGTCGGTCAGGGTGTACCGCCGGCGATCGCGCTCGGCGTCCGAGAGCGGCGGCGGGCCCGCGGCCCAACGTCTCCGCGCCTCGTCCTGGAGCGAAGCGCCCAGCCCGTCCGTGTCCACCAGGAGCATGCCGTCGGCGCACATGGCGAGCAGCGGCGAATTCCATTGCTCGGTCTCCTGGTCTGCGAAGCCGTGCCAGGCGGCCTCCGTCTGTACGAACAGTTCCACCGGCCAGCCCCGGTGCACCAGGTTCTCCCGGTTGGGGGCGGGCGGCCCGTCCAGGAGGACCACGATGTCCAGGTCGGACGTGGGTGTCCGGCGGTCGGTCAGCACACTGCCTGCGAGGAAGGCCGCCCGGGCGGCGGGGAACCGGTCCCGCACCAGTTCCCGGGCGGTGAGCACGGGGTCGTCCATGGTTGCAGCGTACGTGCCCGCGTCGGCCCCGCGGGAGGGCGGGGCCGACGCGTCACGGACGGCGGGCGGCTCCGCTCCGCCTCAGCGGCCCGTTCCGTTCGGTGTGCCGACAGGTGCGGATTCGTCGGCGGGTGACGGGTGGTAGCCGGTTTCCTCGCGTATCCGCAGGGACTGTGCGGTGTGTTCGGCCTCCGCCGCGGTGGCACCGGTGGTGCGGGCGATGGCGGCGAGGGCCGTCAGCGCACGGTGTTCCGCGGGACGCAGCTCCAGGGCGCGGGCGATGGCCGGCGCCCGGTCGCCGTGGTGCGAGGCGAGGTCCGTGTCGCCGGCCGCGAGACGGGCGCGGGCGAGTTGGGTGCGGGCGTCGGCCTCCTGGTGGCGGAAGTCGCAGCGGTGGGTGATCCTCAGGGCCTCTTCCAGGTACGCGACGGCCCGGTCCGGACGGCCGCGCAGCCGGTGCAGGCCGGCGAGGGTGATCAGGCAGTCCGTCTCGTCGGCCGGGTCGCCCGTCTCCCGGGCTCTTCGCAGTGCCCGCTCGGCATGCGTGTCGGCGAGGTCGAGGCGTCCGGTGTCGCGACGGATCCGGGCGAGGATCTCATGGGCACCGGCCTCACTGTGCTGTTGCTGATGGCTGCGGCACAGGCGCAGTGCCTCGGTGCCGTCGGCCAGTGCTTCCTCGTACCTTCCCAGGGAGTGATGGGCGATGGCCCTGTTGATTCGGGGACTGATCACGAAGGACCGGTGCCCGGCCCGCACATGGGTTTCGATCGCCTCGATCGTGCATACGAGGGCCTGGTCCAGCTCGCCGAGGTACGAGTGGATCAGGCCCGCCATGTTGAGCCCCCGGCCCAGCGAGATGGGCCGCCCGAGGGAGCGGGCGTTGGCGATGCCCGCCTGTTGCCAGCCGAGCGCGTGGCGCATCTGGCCGCGCTGCCCGTAGTGGAGTGCCAGGTTGGTCAGGATGGTGCCCTCGCCGGGCGCGAACCCCGCACGACGGTATCCCTCCAGGGCCAGGTGCACGGCTTCGAGGGCGGCCGGTATGTCCCCGGCGTGCCGGCGCAGGAGGAAGAAGCCGTGCCGCATGGCGGCCCGGGCGAGCACCTCGCCCTCGCGCTCGGCCGCGCGCAGCCCGGCCGTCGTGGCCGCCTCCCACTCGGGCTGGTGCCGTCGGCGGTAGAAGTACGGGCGCAACTGGTCGGCCAGTTGCCAGGCGATCGGGCGCGGACCGGCTTCGGCGGCATGGGTGATGACCGCGACGAGGTTGGCGCGCTCGCCCTCCAGCCATGCGAGTGCCCGGTGCCGGTCGGAACCGGCCGGACACGGCGCGTGGCCGCGGCAGTTGGACGGACCCGGTGCAGCCGAAGGCGGTGGCGGCGTCGGTGGTGGCCAGATACCAGTCGCACAGCCGCTGCCAGGCCGTCGCCCGGTCCGGGTCGGCCGCCGCGTGCTCGGCGGCGTACAGCCGCGGCAGGTCGTGGAACCGGAGCCGGCCGGCGACCGTGTGCTGCAGGAGGCCGGCGGCGTCGAGGAGGCGCTCGGCGACGGCGGGGGGCGAGTCGAGCAGGGCGACGGCCGCCTCGGCGGTGAAGTCCGGGCCGGGGTGCAGACCGAGCAGGCCGAACAGCCGTGCCGTGTCCGGCTCCAGGGCGGTGTACGAGTGGTCGAAGGCGGCCCGGACGGCGGCCCGGCGGTCGCCCTCGACGGACAGCTTGGCCGGCCGCCCGTCGCCCGCCAGTTCGGCCGCGTAGTCGGTGAGCGACCAACCGGGGCACGCGGCGAGGTTGGCGGCGGCGATGCGCAGCGCCGGGGGAAGACGGGCGCACAGTGCGGCCAGTCGCTCGGCGGCCTCCGGCTCGCCCGACACCCGTCCCGCGCCCAGGGCACCGGCCAGCGGGGAGCGGGCCTCGGCCGGGGCGAGCACGTCGAGGGGGACGGTGCGGGCCATGTGGCTCACGGCCGGGCCGCGCAGGTCGGACCGGCTGGTGATGAGCACCGCGATCCCGGCGGTCCCGGGCAGCAGCGGACGGATCTGGTCGGCATCGGCGGCGTCGTCCAGGACGAGGAGCACCTTGCGGTCGGTCATCCGGCCGCGGAAGGCCGCCGCGCGGTCCTCCAGCGGATTCGGGGATGGTGTGCGGGTCCTGTCCGGAGGCGCGCAGCATCGCGGACAGCGCCTCGGCCGGGTCACGCGGCCGGCCGCTGTTGCCCGCCAGGTGCACGTACCACCGGCCGTCGGGGAAAGCGGTACGCAGCCGGTGGCCGAGGTGCGCGGCGAGCGTGCTCTTGCCGACGCCGGGAGAGCCGGACACGACGACCGGTGTGGCGACGGGGGCGGTCAGTTCCTCCTCGATGCGCCGGACCGTTCCGGTGCGTCCGACGAACCCTGGTGGGTCCAGCGGCAGTTGGCACTGGACGGTCCAGGGGGACTCGGCCGGTTTGCGTGCGGTGGCGGTGGCTGTTGCCGGTGGGGCGGCCGGCGGCGGGACCGGTTCGGGGCCGCCGAGCATCGCCCGGTGCAGGCGTTGCAGTTCCGGGCCCGGGTCGATGCCGAGTTCCTCGGCGAGCATGTTTCGCAGATGTTGGTAGTGGGCGAGGGCATCGGCCTGCCGGCCGCAGCGGTACGCGGCGAGCATGTACTGGGCGGCCGGCCGCTCGTCCAGCGGGTGGGCGGCGCTCCGCTCGGAGAGGGGCGTCAGCAGCGCGGTGTGCTCGCCCATCCGCAGCCGCAGGTCGGTGCAGTCCAGCTCCGCGGCCCACTGCTCCTTGCGGAGGGTTTCGCGGGTCGCGTTGAACCAGGGGGTGTCGACACCGGGGAACGGTTCGCCCCGCCACAGCTCCAGCGCCTGCCGGAACAGTGTCACCGCCCGCGCGTCGTCGTCGCACTGCCGGGCCGGTCCGAGCAGTTGGCGGAACCGGTGCACGTCGACCGTCGACTCGTCGGCGGTGAGCACATGTCCGCCGCCCTGTCCGCAGGTGATCACTCCCGGCAGCAGCCGGCGCAGCCGGGACACGTAGCTGTACAGGGTCTGCGTGGCGCGTTGCGGCGGCCCGTCCCCCCACACCCGGTCCGCCAACCGGTCGACCGTCAACGGCCGGTTGGCGGTCATGAGCAGTGCGGCCGGCACCGTCTGCTGCCGGGCCGGCCCGAGTTCGACGGGGCCGGTGTCCGTGTGCGCCCCGACCTCACCCAGCAGCCGAAACTCCACACCCGCCCCCGTCCGTGCCTGGCCGCAGACGCGGTCCCGCCGGGGGTTCCAGGTTTCCCACGAGGTCGCCGCACCAAGGATCGCCCCGGAAGCGCATGGGGCAGCGTTGTGCAGACGCCCAGGAATCCGGCGTGACGGCTGGGCACCTGCGGACAGACAGGAGCGAAACAAAATCCCATCATGGCTTTGGTCACGCTGCGAGGACGCGCAACGTGCCGTATCCGTGGAGGAGTTGCCATGTCGGGCAGGAGAAGGTGGCGTACGGTCGGCGGGCTTCTGGCCGCCGCCGTGTTGATGGTGGGTGCGGCACCCGGGGTTTCCGCAGGTGCCGTCGGCGCGGGTGGCGCGACCGGGGCGCCGTCGGTGGTGTCGGCGGACGCGGGAGGCGTCCCGTCCGCGGGCAGCGACTGGGGCGCGCCGGGGCCGTACGCCGTGAGCGTGGAAGTCGGGGTCGTGCACACCTTCTACCGGCCGCAGGACCTGGGGCAGTCGGGCGGGCCCCACCCGGTGATCATCTGGGGCAACGGCACGGGCGCGGTGCCCGCGGTGTACAGCTCGCTGCTGCGGCACTGGGCGAGTCACGGCTTCATCGTGGCCGCCGCCAACACGCCGACCTCCAACTACGCGATCAGCATGCGTCTGGGCATCGACGTGCTGGAGCAGCGGAACGCGGACAGTTCGAGTCCCTACTACCGCAAGGTGGATCTGGCGCACATCGGATCGGCCGGTCACTCGCAGGGCGGCGCGGCCGCCGTCAACGCGGCGATCGATCCGCGGGTGATCACCGCCGTGCCCATCCAGCCGGGTCCCCTGACCGATCCGGATCTGATGGACGAGCCCGTCCTCTACCTGGCCGGACAGCAGGACAGGATCGTGTGGCCGGTGCTGGTGAAGTCGATGTACCAGGACTCCGACCACGTCCCGGCGGTCTACGGTGAGGTCCGGGGCGCCGGTCACCTCGACTCGATCGGCGACGGCGGGGACTTCCGCGCCCCGGCCACCGCCTGGTTCCGCTACTGGCTGATGGGCGACGGGGCGGCCGGCCGGATGTTCTTCGGGCCGGACTGCGGCTACTGCACGGATGCCGCCCTGTGGTCCGGCTGGGAGCGGAACGCCGCCGCGCTGCGGATCGCCGGTCCGGCGGTCTGAGGGACCGGCCCGGTCCGGCACGGTGCCCCGGTCCCGGCGCCGGGCCTCGCCCGAATCGGTCGACTCGCCCGATTCGGGCGGTGGTTGCGGTGTCCCGCCCGGGAGACCTCCGGAGCGGGACACGGCGCTCAGCTCGCGGAGCGCTCCGCGAGGGGGCGGCGTCGGCGTGCCGGGTCGGTCAGGGACGGCGGGGTCCAGGCGGCATCCGTGCGGTAGATGTCCGTGCCCGGCGGGACGATCTCGTCGATGCGGTCCAGGGTCGCGTCGTCGAGAGTGAGCTGTGCGCCCTTCAGCAGGCCCTCCAGCTGGTCCGTCGTGCGCGGGCCGATGATGACCGAAGTGACGGCGGGATGCGTGGCGGCGAAGGCGACGGCCAGTTCGGGCAGTGAGCGGCCGAGGTCGGCCGCCAGCTCGGCCAGTTGCTCCACGGCCTCGTACTTGGCGGCGTTCTCCGGGAGTTCGGGGTCGAAGCGGAACGGTTGCAGGGCGGCGCGGCCGGTGGTCATGTCGACCGTCCGCGTCCTGCGGTACCTGCCCGACAGGAAGCCGGCGGCGAGCGGGCTCCAGGTCAGCACGCCCATGCCGTGGCGCTCGCAGACCGGCAGCAGCGACCGTTCGATGCCGCGGGCCAGGATCGAGTACGGCGGCTGCTCGGTGCGCAGGCGCAGCAGGCCGCGCTTCTCGGCGACGTGGTGGGCCTCGACCAGGTCCTCGGCGGGGAAGGTTGAGCATCCGAAGGCGCGGATCTTGCCCTGGTGGACCAGGTCGCTCAGGGCCGACAGCGTCTCCTCGATGTCGGTGTTCTCGTCGGGGCGGTGGATCTGGTAGAGGTCGATCCAGTCGGTCCGCAGTCGTCGCAGGCTGTCCTCCACCGCCCGGATGATCCAGCGCCGGGAGTTGCCGCTGCGGTTGCGTCCCTCTCCCATCCGGAAATGCACCTTGGTGGCGAGCACGACGTCGTCGCGGCGGCCCTTGAGCGCCTTGCCGACGATCTCCTCGCTCTCGCCGGCGGAGTACATGTCGGCGGTGTCGACGAAGTTGATGCCGGCGTCGAGGGCGGCGTGGACGACCCGGGCGCTGTCGTCGTGGTCGGGGTTGCCGATCGCGCCGAACATCATCGTGCCGAGGCAGTGGACGCTGACCTCGATGCCGGTTCTGCCGAGCGTGCGGTATCGCAAGGGGACTCCTGGGCCGGTGGTGCGGGCTGCGGTGTGCCCGGCGGAGCCTACGAGTTGGAGCGGGCTCGAAGTCAAGGGACGGATTCGGCGCCGCGGGACGTGCCGTGGCGGGTGGCGGGGGGCGACGCGCGTCCGGCCGTCGTCCAGCGGTCTCGCCGTCCGGTCCGGCCGTCGGCACGACGTCGCAGCCGTCGGGTTCGGGTCCGTCGGTCCGGCCTCGGCCGCTTCCCCGGTGCGTTCCGCGGGGTCGGTCCGGCAGCCCTTGCGCACACCGCGCACGAACGGGCTCCGGTCCGGTCGGGCGGCCGGTCCGGCGACCTCCGCACCGCCGGCCGTCACGACGGTCGTCGCCACGTCCGCGGCGGGATCGCCGACGCCCGCGTCGCGCCGGTCGATCATCACGGGACCGCTTCGGGCGAGAAGCGCGCCGCCCGGATGCGGGGCCGGACGCAGCACCCGGTCGGCTCCCTGCGGGGAGTCCGTCCCGGCGGCGCACCGGCTGCCCGCTCAGAGTCCCGGGACGTCGTCGGCAGGGGGCCTGGGGCGCGGGATGGGTATCTCGCGCCGCATGTTCGTACCGCCCGCGTCCACGCTCACGAAGACCGTGCCCAGGGTGGCGGACTGCTGGACGGTGAGGCCGTACTGGCGGACGTCCGCGGCCCGGCAGAGCGGATCGAGGAGACCGGCGACGACTTGCTGGGCATCGGCTATCTGCTCGGGCGGGCAGTGCCTGAGCCGAAGCTCGGCGGCGACGACGCGCTGGGTGTGGCGGATCGAGCCGAGGCCTGCCGGCATACAGACGTACATGAGTACCTCCACTCCTCGGGGGGGGCGACCGGGAGAAGAATTTTCGGCCAAGTGGCCTAAACCACTATCTAGGGTCACCCGACACTCTGCAACCCTGCAGAGTGCGGGGCGGCGGTCACTGTTGGATCGTGGAACGCGGACCCGCCGACGAGAAAGGGCTCCGAACTGTGTCACGGCCCCGCTCCGGCCCCACTGTGGCCCTGCGTCTGTTCGCCTCCGAGCTGCGCGCCCGGCGCGAGACCGCGGGCTTCACCCTGGAGGCCGCCGCCGCGGCGCTCGGTGTGCACGAAATGACGCTCAGCCGTCTGGAGCTCGCCAGGACCGCCCCGCGCCGCGCGACGGTGGGCCACCTGCTGCACCTGTACGGGACCCCGGACGCCGAGGCGGAGACGGTCCTGGCCTCGCTGGAGGAGGTGCGCCGGCCGGGCTGGTGGCACCCGTACCGCGACATCCTCCCCGACCACCTGGCCGGGGTGATCGACCTGGAATCGGCCGCCAGCCTGATCCGTACCTACGCCCCCGGCGTGGTTCCCGAACTGCTCCAGACCCCCGGCTACGCCCGCGCGCTCCTGGAGCTGCGGCACCCCCGTGCCGACGCGGAGGAGATCTGCCGGCGGCTGCGGCTCCTGGAGGAGCGCCAGCGGCACACCGTCCACCGCGCGGACCGGCCCGTGCGCTTGTGGGCCCTGGTCGAGGACGTTGTACTGGAGCGGGTGATCGGGAGCCGGGAGGTGATGGCCGAGCAGCTCGCCCACCTGGACCGCTTCACCGTGCACCGGGGAGCGGTCACCCTGCAGGTGATCCCCGCGACGGCCGGGCAGCACCCGCTGCTGCTGAGCGGATCGGCGGACATCCTGCGCTACCCCCACCGGCAGCTCGCCGACCGGCTGATCGTGCGCGGCCTCCACCCGGAGGCGTCGACGGTCACGGAGGACCAGGGGGCGGTCCTCGCCTACCTCGCCGCGATGGACGCGACCGCGGCCCTCGCCCCGCCCCCGACCACCCGCATCCGGACCGGAAAGGACTCCCCCTCATGACCGACGGCACGCAGGACCTGGACCTCCAGCCCGAGAAACCGCACTCCGCGCGGTTCTGGAACTACCTGCTGGGCGGCAAGGACAACTTCGCCGCGGACCGGGAGCTCGGCGAGCAGATCAAGCGCGAGTACCCCGTCATGGTCGATCTGGCCCTCGCCACCCGCGCGTTCCTCGGGCGGGCGGTACGACACCTGGCCGGCGAGCAGGGGTACCGGCAGTTCCTCGACATCGGCACCGGGCTGCCGACCGCCGACAACACCCACGAGGTCGCGCAGCGCGTCGCGCCCGACGCCCGGATCGTCTACGTCGACCACGACCCGATCGTCCTCGCGCACGCCCGCGCCCTGCTCACCAGCACGCCCGAGGGCGCCACCGACTACGTGGACGCCGATCTGGCGGACCCGGACACGGTGCTCGCCCACGCCGCGCGGACGCTGGACCTGGACCGGCCGGTCGCGCTGATGCTGATGTCCGTCATCGGCCACGTCACCGATCCCGCCGAGGCCACCGCCCTGGTGCAGGAGTACATGACCCGCCTCGCGCCGGGCAGCTGCCTGGTGCTGTGCACGACTCTGGCGTCCCCCGAGGCCGACGCCGCGAGCGATTCCTACGGGTCCTCCGGGGCCGTCCCCTACGTGACGAGTTCCGCCGAGGCGATGACGGAGATGGCGAAGGGCCTCACCATCCCTCCGCCCGGCCTCGGACCGATCAACCGCTGGTTCCCCGACCCCGGCTCCGACCCCGGCCCGGACAGCGAGCAGTGGGGGTACGTCGCCTACAAGGCGGCTTAGGGCAGGCAGCCGGGAGGGGCGGGGCGAGCAGCGGCGGACCGGCTCGCCCCGCCCCTCGTCCCATCGGGCGTCAGCGCGGTCCGGTCGCCGGCCAGGCCCCGGGGTGGGGCACGCGCAACGCCTCGGGCGGCACGGGGGTGTGGTCGGCGGCGGCGTGGACGCGGCCGTCGCGCAGGACCACGGCGCCGCTGCGGAGCATGGTCGTGACCAGTTCGGCCGCGAGGTCCTCGGGGCGCGCGCCCAGGAGGCGGGCGGCGTCCGTCAGCCAGGCACGGGCGTGGAGGTACGGCTCGACCTCGTCGGCCGGGATCCCGTCGCGGATCATCAGGGCGAAGGCGAAGATGCGGCGGGCGCCGTACCAGACCGCTCCGTCGGGGTCGTCGACGAGGCGCCGGGCGCGGCGCAGGGCGGCGGCGAACGCGGCTTCGGGGTCGGTGGGGAGCGGGCCGTGGGAGGGGAGGATCACGCGCGGGTCGAGGTCGGCCATCCGTTTGAGGGAGGCGAGCGCGGTGCCGGTCGCCTCGGGGCCGTCGAGGGCGAGGTTGACCCAGCCGACGTCGTAGTCCGACAACGCGTCGCCGACGACGAGGAGCCGTTCCTCCGGCTGCCACAGCGCGAGGTGGCCCGGGGTGTGACCGGGGGTCCGTACGACTTCCCAGTCGGTGTCCCCGAGGCGGAGGATCCGACCGTCGTCGAGCGGTACGTCCACGGTGTACGGGGCGACGGGCTGGTCGAGGTACTCGGCGGCGCAGCAGCCGGGGTCCCGGCGGGTGATCGCCTCGGCCTCCGGCGCACCGGCGGCGACGGCGGCGCCCCGGGCCTGGAGGAGTGCGTTGCCGCCGACGTGGTCGGAGTGCCAGTGGGTGTTGACGACCAGGTCGATGTTCCCGGCGTGGGCACGGGCCCAGGCGGCGGTCTCGTCGGCGTGGCCGACGAAGCCGGTGTCGATCAGGGCCGGCCGCCGTCCGGGCAGCAGGAAGGTGTTGGCGTCGGGGAAGGGGCGCTGCCACCGGATCAGCCAGGGCGGCAGGTCCGGAGCGGGCGGCCGGGGGCTCGTGCGGCGGGCCCGCTCCTGCGGTATCCGGTCCTCCACGTGCGAACACTCTCCTTCGGGTCCGTGCCGGATGGGGCGGGACGGCTCCTCGGCCGGTCGGCTGTTCCACCGTCCGGAAGGCGCCGATGGCGGTCGTTCCGATGGCGATCATCATGGCACCGCCGGTGCTGACGACGCCCCGGGCGGCCGGGGGCGCGGCGGGATCGTGCGGGCCGGGACGCCGGCGGCGGCGCGGGGCACGTGGTCGGGGCCGTGAGCACGGCCGGGGAGTCCGCCGCGGTCACCGGCGGGCCCGCGACGGCCACGGGCGCGCGGGCCGGGTGCCCGGCGGCCGGCCCGGAGCGGCGCGGCTTTCGGAGGAGGCCGCCGTGACGGCCGCGGTGTTGGCGCCGACGACGACCCCGATGGCCGTCCACGCGGCCGCGTCGAGGTGCTGGTCGAGCACGACGAGGCCGACCAGGGCGGCGAGGACCGGGTTGAGGCTCATGAACACGCCGAAGAAGTGGGCCGGGACGCGTCGGAGCGCGAGCAGGTCGGCGAGGAACGGCACCGCCGAGGACAGCACTCCGGCCGCCAGCGCGCAGGCGAGGGCGGCCGGGGTGGGGGGATGCCGCCAGAGGACCAGGGCGCCGACGGGGAGGTAGAGGGCGCCGGAGACGGCCGCCGCGGCGGCGGAGCCCTCCAGGCCCGGCAGGCGTCGGCCGACCGTGCGGTTGAGCAGGATGTAGCAGCCCCAGCACACCGCGGCCAGCAGCGCCAGGCCGACGCCGAGGTAATCGGTGGACGGGGAGGGGCGGGTGAGCACGACGACGGCGGCCGCGGCCGCCAGCGCGCACAGGGCGTCGATCCGGCGGCGTGAGCCGGCCAGCGCCACGGCCAGTGGTCCGCAGAACTCCAGCGTGACGGCCAGCCCGAGCCCGATGCGGCCGATGGCCGTGTACAGGGACAGGTTCATCACGGCGAACACCAGCGCCAGTCCCAGTACCGGCCGCCACTGCGCCGCGGTGAACGAGCGCGGGCGCGGCCTGCCGACCGTCCACAGCACCCCGGCGGCCACCCACTGGCGGATCGCGACCACTCCGGCCGGGCCGACGACCGGGAACGCCAGCGCCGCCACCGATGCCCCGATCTGGTTGGACAGACCGCTGCCCAGCATCAGCGCCACCCCGACCCGGCTGCTCCCGCCCCGGCCCGGTGCACCGCCGTCGGCGGCGAGGGCCCGCCCGGCGTCCTGTGAGGTCTCCATGCCCTCACCGTGCGCTCCCCCGTGCGATACGCAAAATGCATCCGTCGCACTGTCGATACGCTGGACGTATGGATGAGGGCCGAAGGAACACCGCCGGGCTGGAGCTGAAGCACCTGCGCTGTCTGGTCGCCATCGTCGACACCGGCGGCTTCACGGACGCCGCCCTGGAGCTGGGCGTCTCACAGGCCGCTGTCTCCCGCACCCTCCTCGCCCTGGAGAAGATCCTGGGGGTGCGGCTGCTGCACCGCACCAGCCGCACGGTCGAGCCCACCACGGCGGGCGTGCGGGTCCTCGCCCGCGCCCGCCTGCTGCTGGCGGGCGCCGACGAACTCGTCACCGAGGCCACCACCGGTCACAGCCGCCTGCACATCGGCCACGCCTGGTCGGCCTTCGGCCGTCACACCACCGAGTTCCAGCGCCGCTGGCACCACGACCACCCCGACGTCGAACTCCGGCTCATCCGCCACAACTCCTCCACGGGAGGACTCGCCGAAGGGCTGTGCGACCTGGCGGTCGTCCGCGGATCCCTCGACCTCAAACCCTGGTCGCACGCCCTCGTCGGCCACGAGCACCGCTGTCTGGCCCTCGCCTCCGACGACCCGTGGGCCCGGCGCCGCAGTGTCCGCCTGGCCGAGGTCGCCACCCGCACCCTCGCCCTCGACCGACGCACCGGTACCACCACCTCGGCCCTGTGGCCCGAGGGCGAACGGCCCGCCGTCGAGCACACCCACGACATCGACGACTGGCTCGCCGCCATCGCCTCCGGCCGCTGTGTCGGTCGAGGGCGAGGGTGCGGGTGGCGACCTCGGCCAGGCGGACACTGCGGCGCCGGGCCCACGGGTCGTCGGAGGCGAGGGCCAGACAGCGGTGCTCGTGGCCGACGAGGGCGTGCGACCAGGGTTTGAGGTCGAGGGATCCGCGGACGACCGGGGGAAGCGGGCGCGGGGTCGAGGACGTGGTTCGGTGCGTGATGGTTCATCGGTGACGGTTCTCCCACCGCCGTCGACGGCGGACGGCCGGAGCGGCACGGCGGGAAGCCGGTGCGGTACGGCGGACGGCCGGAGCGGCGGTGTACGGGTGAGGTGGGACATGACACGGTTCGCCGCCGTCCCGGCACCCGAGGCGGACGCCTCGCGCAACCGGTGCGACGGGCCCGGTCAGTTCCGCCAGACCTGCAACTCCGCCCGCCGCCCGCCACCGGGCCGCGGCACCTCGGCCGCCCGGACCGGCGGGGCGCGCCCCGCGGCCACGAACACCACCGCTTCGACGTGCAGCGGTTCCTGCTGGGGCGTCAGTTCCTTGTCCCAGCCCGGCTGTGCCCACGTCGGTTCGTCGAAACCGGCGCACGGCTGAGGGCCGTGGTGCTCCCCGTCGCAGGGGCCCGGTACGTCGGGGGCGTGCCCGGCCGTCGCCCGCGGCGCGGAGTGCGAGGCGTGCGAGGCGTGCGCGGCCGTGTCCGCCACGGCGAGCAGGTCGGTCCGGCCGGAGCCGCCGACCAGCGGGCCGTGGGCGCAGGCCACCACGTGGATCAGCGCGACGAGCACCAGGGCGAGCCACGGCCACCGGGCCGCGGCCCGACGTGACCCGGGCTCCGCGCTGATCCTCACTCACGTAACGTATCCGCACCGCTACATAAAGTTCCTGTCAGTGGTGCGTCGCGTCGCGTCGCGTCGTGCCGTGCTGCTCCGCGGCGCGGTGCTCAGTTGTCGAACCAGACGACGAGGCGGACGTTGT
This sequence comes from Streptomyces sp. sk2.1, assembly GCF_008120935.1. Taxonomy (GTDB): domain Bacteria; phylum Actinomycetota; class Actinomycetes; order Streptomycetales; family Streptomycetaceae; genus Streptomyces. The sequence continues at coordinate 5,038 of NZ_RDBO01000028.1, read as the reverse complement.
CGGGGCCGTGGCGCTTGGCGAGGGTGCGCATCACCGTCCACACGTCGCCCCACTGGCCGTCGGGCACCGCCTGCCGCCGGCTGAGGCGTGCGATGCGGAAGAGCCGGTCGCCGTCGAGCCACTCGGTGCCCTCGGGCCAGTGCTCGCCCGCCCACATGGCGGTCCGCGCATCGGTCCCGATGAGTTCGGCCAGGCGCTCCGACGAGGTGCCGCAGCCCTTCCAGACCCACTGGTCGTCGGGCCCGCGGTGGTACTCGAACGCCGAGGGGTGCGGCTCCAGCCCCGCCGGCTCGTCCCATTCCACCGCGTCCAGCTCCGCCCAGCTGATCCACGACGGGCTGTGGGAGTCGTCGAACTGCTCCGCGAAGGCGCGGGCGACCGCCCGTGAGGCGTCGTCGGGGAACCCCCGCCGCGCCGCCAGCGGTTCGAACGACTCGTCCCGCACCCCGAAGAGGCAGCCGAAGGAGAAGTAGTTCCGGCCCATGAAGAAATGGTCCAGGTCTCCGACGGGGTGCCAGCGGACATCGGGTCCGTCGTCGTCGGGCTCGGAGGTGTCGTAGCAGTCGTTCCTGACCTCGATGTAGCCGTGGATGTCCGTTCCCATGGCGGGAATTCTGGCCGAGGGGCCCGCGTGCCGCGAACGAATTCGGGGCGGGTCACGCCGTTCCGGAGATCCGGTTACGCCGTTCCCGGGACCTGGTCGCACCGTTCCGGAGACCGGGTCGTGCCGTTCCCGGGATCCGGTCGCGCCGTTCCGGAGCCGTCCGCGGGCAGGAAGTCGCCCTCGTACGGGACTCCGGCGAGCGCGGTGTCGACCCGCTCCCGGATGTAGCCGCCGGTCATCGGGCAGTCGAGGGCCCGGTCGGTGCGGCAGCGGAGCATGTGGTCGAGGACCGCCACCGCGCGGTTCAGCTTCTCGATCCGCCGGAGCATCGCGTCCCGCTGCCCGGCGACGAGCGCGAGGCGGTCCGCGGCCTTCTCGCTGCCGACGACGGCCCCCGTCTCGGCGAGGGTCAGCATCCCGTCGTCGTGCCAGAGCTGGACGTAGGCGAGCCGGGCGAGGTCCTCGCGGCTGTAGTACCGGACGCGGCCCCGGCGCTCGCTGTGCCGGACGAGCCCGCGCTCCTCGTAGAACCGCAGGGTCGGGACGGTGAGCCCGAACGCGTCGGCGACCTCGCTGATCGAGTACAGGTCCTCCATCGGACACCTCCAACGCCCGGCCGCACTTGCGCTCAAGCTTACTTGAGCGTGAACGCTGAAGGGGTCGTCCATCCCTGGAAGGTCCCCGTGCCCGTGCCCGTTTCCCCGTCCGCCGTCCGGACCTCCGGTGCGCCCGGTCCGGCCCCGCGGCGCCTCTTCCGCGAACCGTCCGCCACCGCCTCGGCCGTGCTCCTCGTGACCGGCTTCGTCCTGCTGAGCCTGAACACCCGGGTGGCGTTCGGGCAGCTCGGCCCGCTCGCGCCCGTGGCCGGTTTCGGGACCGGGGCCGTCACCCTGCTCGGCCTGCTGCCGCCGCTCTGCATGGGGGCCTTCGCCCCGGTCGTCCCGCTGGTGCGGCGGCGGCTCGGCGAGGAGCGCGGCCTGTTCGCGGCGAGCGTCCTGCTGCTCGCCGGGGCGGTCGTGCGCATGCTGGGAATGCCCGGCCTCCTCGTCGGCACCGCCCTGGTCGGCGTGGCCACGGCCGTGGTGAACGTGCTGATACCCGTGTTCGTGCGCAGTCGGTTCGCCCCGCGCAGGGCCGGCGTCATGATGGGCGTCTACGCCCTGTCGATGGGGGCGGGTTCGGCGATCGTCGCGGCGCTGATGGTGCCGGTGTGGCGGGCCGGCGGGCACGCGTGGGAGCCCGCCATCGGCGTCGCCGTGATCCCCGCCGCCCTCGCGGCCCTCGGCATCGCCCCTCAACTGCGGTACGGGAAAAGGGATGTGAAGCCGGAACGGGTTCGGGTCCGGGTGCGCCTCCTCGGCGGCGACAAGGGCCTCGGCGGCGACAGGGGGCTCGCGTGGAGCCTGATCGTCTTCTTCGGCCTGCAGACCCTGCTCTTCTACACCACCCTCGCCTGGCTGCCCGCGATCCTCGTGGCCTCCGGGGTCGCCGAGGGGACGGCCGGGACGATGCAGTCGCTGTTCATCGTCGGCGTCGCGGTCGGCGGCTTCCTCACCCCGGTGCTGGCCGCGGCCCGCACCGACCAGCGCCCCCACCTCCTCGTGGTGCTCCTGGTCTGCGCGTCCGGGTACGCGGGCCTGCTCGCCGCCCCCGCGGCCGCCCCCGCGCTCTGGTCCTTCGTGCTCGGCGCGGGCCTCGGCGGCGGCCAGGCGGTGTCCGGGGTCCTGTACGTGAAACGGGGCCGGGACCACGACCACGTCGCCGCGCTGTCCACGGCGGCGCAGACGGGCGGCTACCTGCTCGCCGCCGCCGGACCGGTCGCCGCGGCCGCGCTGCACACCGCCACGGGCGGCTGGACCGTACCCCTGCTCGTCCTCACGGGCGTGCTGCTGCCGAGCGCCGCGGCGAGCATGCGCGCGGGCCACGACCGGCCGGCACGGGACTGACCCGGCCCGCACGCCCCGGCCCGCCGTGCACCCGGTCCGCGACCGGGGCGGAGGCGGCCGCTGGCAGACTGGGGACATGCCTCCGACCGGTCCGCGCCGCCTGTCCCTCCAGGAGATCGTCGACGGGCACCGACGTGCCGCCTTCGTCGGCCGGGAGGACGAACTCGCCCTGTTCCGCGCCAATTTCGAGGTTCCCCCGGAGGATGCGCGGCACCGCTTCGTGTTCCATGTCAGGGGGAACGCGGGGGTCGGCAAGACGTCCCTCGTGCGCGAATGGGAGCGGGCCGCCCGGGAGTCGGGCGCACTGACCGCGTGGGTCGACGACGCGGCCGAGTCGATACCCGAGGTACTGGCCTCGGTGGCCGCGCAGTTCGCCGGGCAGGGGCACCCGCTCAAGGCGCTGGACCGGCTGCTCGCCACGTACCGGCGGCAGCTCCACGAGGCGACCGCCGTCCCCGCCGACGGAGAACCCTCCCCGGGCGCCCTGGCCGCGTCGCAGGCCGGGCTGATGGTGGCCGGGACGATACCCGTGCTGGGGGCGCTGGCCGGGGGCCTCGACCCGGCGACGGTGGCCCGGGGCGCGGGCGGACTGCGCGCGGTCTTCGGAGGGCGGGCCCGGCAGGAGGAGGCGAGGCTGTCGGCGGAACCGGTACAGGTCCTCACCCCCGTGTTCGTCGCCGAACTGGAGCGGGTCGCGGACACCGTCCCCTGGGTGGTGCTGTTCCTGGACACCTACGAGCGCACCGCCCCGGTGCTCGACGGCTGGCTGACCGACCTGCTCACCCCGCACCGCCACGGGAACCTCCCCGCGAACCTCGTCCTCACCCTCGCCGGGCAGCGCCGCCTCGACCCCGTGCGCTGGTCCGGGTACGGCCGGCTGCTGGCGGACGTACCGCTGGCCCCGTTCACCGAGCGGGAGTCGCGTCAACTCCTCACCGGCAGAGGGGTGCTGGACGAGACCGCGGTACGGGAGGTGCTGCGGCTCTCCGGCGGGCTGCCGGTCCTGGTGTCCACGCTCGCCACGAACCCGGGCGCGTTCGATGACGCGAACGCGACGGCCGTCGAACGGTTCCTCGCGGCGGAGAGCGACCCCGGGCGGCGCGCGGCGGCCCTGGCGTGCGCCCTGCCCCGGCGGCTGGACGAGGACCTGGTCGCCGTGGCGGCACCGGACGCCGGGCCCGGACTCCACGACTGGCTGAACGAACTGCCGTTCGTCGCCGGGCGGTACACCGGCCGGGCCAGGTACCACGACGTGGTCCGCGCCCCGATGCTCCGGCTGGAGCGCACCGCCTCGCCCCGCCGCTGGGCCGAGGCGCACGAGCGCCTGGCCGGGGCCTTCGCCGCCCGCCGGGACCGGGCGGCCGAGGGCGTGGCCCCGGACCGGCTCTGGACCGAGGAGCCCTGGCGCGAGGCGGCCCTCGACGCGCTGTACCACCGGCTCTGCGCCCACCCGCGCTCCGCGCTCCCCGACGCCCTGCGTGCCGGGATCGACGTCTGCGGGCAGGACCCGGTGGCCGCCCGGCACTGGGCGCGCACCCTCGCGGAGGCGGGCGAGGACGCCGACAGCGCCGTACTGCGCGACTGGGGGCGGGACCTGCTGACCGCGCTGACCGACCACGGGCCGCGCGTCGCCGCCGCCCTCGGGCTGCTGCTGACCCGCGCCGAACTGACCGACACCGACCGGGCGGCCGCCCTCGTGACGCGGGCCTGGGACCACTACCGGGCCGGTGAGGCCGGGACGGCGCTGTCCGACCACGGGCGGGCCGTCGCGATGGACCCGCGCAACGCCAGGGCGTTCCAGGGGCGGGCCGTCGTGCTGCGGGCGCTCGGCCGGTACGGGGAGGCCCTGGCCGACCTGGACCGGGCCGAGGAGCTCGCGCCCGACCGGGCCTGGGCGGTGCGGGAGCGGGGCGAGACCTACCGGCGGATGGGGCGGCTGGAGGAGGCCCTGGTGGTGCTGGACCGGGCGCACGCCCTGGACCCGGCCGACGCCGTGCCGCTCGGCAGCCGGGGCCTGGTGCGGCACCGGCTCGGCCGGCACGAGGAGGCGCTCGACGACTTCGACCGGGCGATCGCCCTGCGGCCGGAGTACCGCTGGGCGCTCGTCCGCCGCGCCCGGGTCCGCTCCACCCTGGGCGACCCGGTGGGCGCCCTCGCCGACCTGGACCGGGCCGAGGAACTGGTACCGGGGCGGGCGGGAACGTACGAGTCGGGACACCGGGACGTACGAGCCGGGCCCCGCGGACCGGGTGCACGGCGGACCGGGGCGTGCGGGCCGGACCACGCCCCGGTCGGCCGACCGTTCAGCCGGCCCCGCCGCCCGGTCGGCCCCGTTGCTCAGCCGGCCCCTCCGCCCAGCCGGTTCCGCTGCTCGCGCGCCCACGCGTACCTCGGGTCGATCTCCAGCGCCCGGTCCAGGTCGGCCAGCGCGTCCGAGGTGCGGCCCAGCTGCTCGTACGCCAGCGCCCGGCTGCCCAGCGCCCAGGCG
>NZ_RDBO01000278.1 GCF_008120935.1 Streptomyces sp. sk2.1 | reverse complement strand
CTAGGCAGCGTCCGGCGGATCTTGTGACTGTCGGATTGCTGACTCGTTGTGTCTGGCATGGGGCGGGGCGATCTGACGAATGCCGAGTGGGTCCGGCTGGAGCCGCACTTGCCGGCGTCGGGGCTGCGTGGAGGACGGTGGAACGACCACCGCAGAGTGATCAACGGGATCTTGTTCCGGGTCCGGACGGGTATACCGTGGCGGGACCTTCCCGAGCGTTTCGGCAGCTGGAAGACCGTTTATGAACGGCACCGGCGCTGGTCGGCGGACGGCACGTGGGACCGGATCCTGTGTGCCGTCCAGGCCGACGCCGACCTCGCTGGCCGGATCGACTGGAGCATGGTCAGCGTCGACTCGACGTCCTGCCGGGCCCATCAGCACGCGGCAGGCGCTCGCAAGAAGAAGCCACGTGTCCCGAAAAAAGGACGACGCCTCGGCACCACCGCCCCGACGAAGGACTCGGACGGTCTCGGGGCGGCCTGACCTGCAAGATCCACCTCGCAGGTGAAGGTGGCTGTCGGCCGATGGCCTTCCTGGTCACTCCCGGCCAGTGGGGCGACGCGCCGCAGATGATCGAAGTCCTCGAACGGATCCGCGTTCCCCGCCCCCAAGGCGGTCGCCCCCGCACGCGGCCGGGCCACTTGGGCGGCGACAAGGCATACAGCTCACGTCGGAACCGGCGCTACCTGCGAAGACGCCAGATCAAACACACCATCCCCGAACCGAAGGACCAACGGGCCAACCGCAAACGCCGCGGCAGCGAGGGCGGCCGGCCCACCGGCTTCGACAGCGAGGTCTACAAACGCCGCAACGAAGTCGAGCGGACAATCAACCGACTCAAGAACTCCCGGGCCGTCGCCACCCGCTACGACAAAAGGGCCTACGTCTTCCATGGCACCGTCACCACCGCGGCTGTCCGGTTATGGCTCCGGGGCTGAGCCGGCCTGCAGTCTCAGTCCCCGAGGAACCACAGGTACAGGCCCTGTCCGTCAAGAACTACGTGGCCCAGCTCGATCAACTCACGCGCGAACTCATCAGTCAGCACACCTACAGGCAGCCTCGGTACCTCCTCCAACAGGGTCGACACCTGCCGGTGGTTGAAAACGGTGTCCGCGTACGGCAGCAGGTGTCCCAGCATTGGAAACACTGACTGATCAAGACCAGCCAGCTCAGGCCCCCAGGCCACACCGTGCTTCGCGCGGGCCTCGATCGTGCCGTTCTCGCGTCGGATCTGGAGATCAATCACGATCAGATCGTATGGCCTCATGATCCGCCGGACAGAACCTA
>NZ_RDBO01000277.1 GCF_008120935.1 Streptomyces sp. sk2.1 | reverse complement strand
GGCTTCTCCCGGGGCCGGCGGAGGTCTGTGGCGAGAGGGCGGGCGAGCCGGAGTTGGGTGTGAGCGACGATCAGGATCCAGGTCCAGCGGTCCGCCGCCTCGGGGGTACGGAGTTTCGGGGTGGTCCAGCCGAGGGTCTGCTTCGCGAAGCGGAGGGTGTGCTCCAGATCGAAGCGGCGGAGGAACGCCTGCCAGAAACGGTCCACATCGTCCGGTGTGGCACCGGTCTTCGAGGACCACAACCACACCGGCGGAGCGTCCCGGTCATTCGACAGATGCTCGACCTTCAACCGGATCAACGTGCCTTCGACCAAGGGCAGTTCGCCGTCGTGGTCGAGCCATGAGGAACGGTGGGTGAGCCGGGGATGGACCCGGTCCCATGCCCGTGTTTCGGCCTTGCCGTAGTTGGTGGTGTCGGTGACAGTGGTGATCGCGGGTTCGGGCCAGGTCTCCGGCCTGGTGAACCGGAACTCCGGTCCGTGCCTGGGCGGCCGGCCGTTCGTCCCCGGTCGGCGGGTCGGCTTGGGCAGGCGCATGAACGGTCGGAGCGGACCCGGCCGACCAGCTCGACCGGCAGATCGCGCAGGACCCGGGCCAGACGGGTGACGTCGTAGCCGGCGTCGCTGACGATCACGATGTGCGGATCCCCCTTCTGCCACTGCCCCGCGGCGATGAGCCGCTCGACGACACCCCGCAGCTGGGCGGCGGTGACCGCGGTCGCGTCGTCCGCCGGGCCGAGCCGGACCGCGTCCAGGATCGCGGTCCAGGACGTGGCGCCCGGCTTCAGCGCGGCCACGAAGGAGCAGGGGCCAGCCCGGGATGAACTGCGAGGCCGTCTTCGCCCGGCCGTAGACGTGACAGAAGAGCCGCTCCGCCGCAGACGGCTGGGGCCGGAGCCGCTGAAGGCACTGTTCGCGCGGGTTTGCCGACCGGTGGCCGTCCAGGACACGGCCGGCGCCTGGTATCGCGGGTGGCGGCTGGTCGCCGTGGACGGCACCGTCTTCGACGTCCCGGACACCGAGGCGAACAGCACGTACTTCGGCCGTCCCGGTTCCGGCCGGGGACAGCAGCGCAGTGCCTACCCGCAGGTGAGGGTCGCTGCGCTGGTGGAGTGCGGGACACACGCGGTGTTCGCCGCGGCAACCGGCCCGCTGTCGGTTCATGAACAGCATTTGATT
>NZ_RDBO01000276.1 GCF_008120935.1 Streptomyces sp. sk2.1 | reverse complement strand
ACGACGTCGACAAGCCCGCCGGGGTCCTCTCCGGCGGCGAGAAGACCCGCCTCGCCCTGGCCACCCTGGTGGTCTCCTCCGCCAACGTGCTGCTCCTGGACGAGCCGACGAACAACCTCGACCCGGCCAGCCGCGAGGAGATCCTCGGCGCGCTGCGCACGTACAAGGGCGCCGTCGTCCTCGTGACGCACGACGAGGGAGCGGTCGAGGCGCTCCAGCCGGAGCGCATCATCCTGCTGCCGGACGGTGTCGAGGACCTGTGGGGCGCGGACTACCAGGACCTGGTCGCGCTGGCCTGACCGACGGACGCGGTTCCTGACCGACGAAAGCACCAGAGGTCCCACTCCTCGTTCCCGTGAGTAAATCCCAAGCGTCGGAAGTCCTTCGGGGATTGACGCAGGGTAGGACCCAGGCGAGGAGCTTGGTCACATCTGATCGCCCACGGGGGCGCTGTCACGTTGGCGGATGACATGGTTGGATCTTCGGGTTGATCATGCTGGAGGGGGATCGTCGTGGTGAACCCGACGCCGTCGTACAAAGGGGCACCGCCACCCGGCCGAAGTCGTCTCCCACCGCGTGTGGCTGTACTTCCGGTTCCCGCTCGGTTACCGCGGGGTTGAGGAGCTGATGCTCCAACGCGGCGTGATCGTCTCCTGCGGGACCGTCCGCCGGTGGTGTGCGAAGTTCGGCCAGGCCTACGGCGACGGGCTGCGCCGCCGCCGACGGCGGGCCGGTGACACATGGCATCTCGACGAGGTCTTCATCAAGATCAACGGGGTGCGGCGGTACCTGTGGCGGGCAGTCGGCCAGGGCGGCAACGTCCTCGACGTTGCTGCTGCCGAAAACCTCATCCGCCCAGTTCAGGCGGCATGTTGGTACTCGTGGAGGATGCCGCCGAGTCGTTCGCGTTTTCGTATGTCGAGGCGGGTGATCTGCTCCGGATCGGTGATCGGCACCGGCAGCGGGTGCAGCGGACGGGCGTTGGCGATGCCCTGATGCGGCCGGTGGGAGTTGTAGAACTCTTCGAACTCCCGTAGTGCGTGGAGCAGGTGCCGCTGGTTCCAGATCAAGGTGCGGTCCAGCAGCTCACGCCGGCAGGTCTGCACCCACCTTTCCGTGATCGAGTT
>NZ_RDBO01000275.1 GCF_008120935.1 Streptomyces sp. sk2.1 | reverse complement strand
GCCGGGAGCTCGCGGACCGGCTGACCGCGGAACTGGTCCGGCGCACCAGTCGGCCGAGTTCGGCGAGCGTCTCGGGCGGGAGGGTGGCTGCGAGTTTCGGGAACAGTTCGTGTTCTTCCTCGCGCACGTGGGAGGCGACGTCGAACTTCAGTTTCGCGATCGTGTCGTTGAACCGCGGGTCGTCGACGCTCAGGTCTTCGAGGTCCTTGAGCATGCGCTCGGCTCTGGCGTGATCGGCGAGTTCCTTGTCCGCCATGGCCGCACCGTGGGGTACGTGCTTGCGCACGGCGGGGTAGAGGTGCAGCTCCTCGGCGACGGTGTGCCGGACCAGTTCCGCGGTCAGCCGGTCCGCGAGCTCCCGGCGCCGGGGGTGGTCGACCGGCTGCAGCTCGATCTGCGAGAACAGATCCTCCAGCTCACGGTGATCGGCCACGAGCTCCGTGATCACATCGCCACCGGGTTCCATCGCTACACAGCACCTCTCCTGGGGACCGTCGCCCCTCAGGTTGAGGGTGCAAGCACACAGACAACACATCCCGGCGCGCAGAACCGGCGTCACGCGCGCGGGAACCGCACCGTACTCACCTCCCCGGCCCTGCGATCACCACCGTCCCGCACAAGGATCGGACTACGGGCGGTGGTCCGGCCGTGTCCTGCCCCGGTCCCGATCGGGGGACACCTCCCCCAGGCACGCCGGTCCACTTCCCAACCCATGCCCGCCTGGGGCCCTCCTGTCAGCGCTCGATGTCGGTGTGAGGGAAGGCGCAACCGGTTCGCCCCCGACTTGTTCCGCAGCCGTTCCTGGTCCTCCTCCAGCAGCGTCCAGACCTCGATCAGGTCCTCCGGCTCCCACTCCTGCCTCACCCCGCGCTCCAGGGATGGGGTGTTCTCCTTGGCATCACCAGGCTCCGACCGCACTCCGCGAGCGCAGAACCGCCCACGGGTGACGCCACACGGATTCGCACGTTAGAACTCCCGTGACCACTACGACGACACCCTCCGCCCCAGTCACTGGCCGCGCCGGAATGACGCCGCAGGCCCCTGGCGAGCCGATCTTCGCAGCGCTGGCCGCTCACTGGGCGGCCAAGGGGCGTGTCGTTCCCGGCCAGGCGGACCGGGAGTGGGTCATGCTGGCGGGCAGTTGCTTGTGGCCCAACCGATAGAGACCAGTGTGTTGCGGGGCTTCCGCCCCCGGCTTTCGCAGCACGCTGCACCGCCCGGCAGCCTCGACGGCCTGCCGGGCCAACGAGGCTGCCGGACCGGCCAAGGGTCGGGGCCCCCAACCGGTCCGGTCCCATGTCGTGTCGCGGGGTTGCGGGGTGCACCCAGGGCCCACCCGAAAGCAGTGGGCCGCTGTGGCCCTTCAGCTGTCCTTGGCAAGGGCGTCGGCGAGCTGGTCACGGGTCATGCCGGAACGCCCTTTGACGTCGGCCTTGGTGGCCCTCTCGTACAGCTCGGCCTTGGTCAGCGACCGAAGCGACCCAACATCCGAGGCCCTGGTGCGCTTCTTCGCGGCAGGCTTCTTCCCGCGCCCGGTCTTCCCAGAGCAGCTGGCCTTCTCGTCGGTGTCCTTCGGGCCGCGGGCCCGCTCGACGCTGGCACGCAAGGCCTCCAGCAGGTCGACCACGCCGGTGGGCTGCACGGCCGGCTCGGCCTTCTCCACGGCCTCGCCTGCGGCCTTGGTCTCGATCAGCGCCTCAACCTTCTCCCGGAAGGTGTCGTGGAAGTCCTCCGGATCCCAGTCGGCGCTGAGGGCGTCGATGAGCTGGTGGGCCATCTTCACCTCGGCCGGGGTCGGCTCCGTCCTGCCCGGCAGGTCGGGAACCTCCTGGTGGGGGGCGCGGATCTCGTCCGCCCAGTGCAGGGAATGCAGGGGCAGCAGGCCGTCCTCAGCCTTCAGAGCGACGAGGTACTCGCGCCCGCGCATCACGAAGGTCGCGTTGCCTGCCTTGTTCAACTCCTCCAGGGCCCGCTGGAGCAGGGCATACACCTTGCCGTACTGCTCGCCCCGCGGCCCGAGGTAGTACGTCTTGTCGAAGAAGACCGGTTCCACCGTGTCGAGATCGACGAACTCGGACACCTCCAGGGCCCTGGACCGCCCCGGCGCGATGTCGTCGAGCTCCTCGGGCTCGACGACCACGTACTCGCTGCCGGTGTCGTAGCCCTTGACGATCTCGTCCAGGTCCATCTCGTCACCGGTGCGCTCGTTGACGCGCCGGTTGCGGATCCGGTCCGCAGTGCCACGCTGGATCTGGTGGAAGCGGATCGTGTGGCTGTCGGTCGCGGTGTACAGCGCGACCGACAGCGAGACGAGCCCGAAAGAGACGATCCCCGTCCAGATGGGCCTGGCCATCCCGGGTCACCACCTCGACCTGCAATGCCGTGCACCTTGGCTCCTTCCCCGCCCGCCGCCTGATCACCCTTGTCGTGATCGCCGGGGCACGGCTGCCGGCATGGGGCCGGCCTGCGCCGGACGGTGCCCCCGGCCCTCAACAAGGCCTGCGCCGCTCGCGGGCCATGCCGGATCAGTACTCTGGACCGGGACGTAGCCGTGTCTCCACCAGCAACGTGGTCCGGTCCGGCACTCTGTGCCTATGACCGACGTCTTCGAGCACACCCCGCAGGTCTGGAATGCCGCGCAGCTTCGCGACGCGCTCAAGGACCTGCCCGATGACGCTCCCATCCACATCGGCGTGGCAGGCGACCCCGGCGACTTCGACGGATACCGCGACTTCGTCCTCGTGGACGCGCATCAGGTCGAGAACTGGTGGCCGGCCACCTCCACTACGCCGGAACGCACCGAGACGGCAGAGGCGCTGACGCTGTTCGCCGACTGGGAACCGGGCGCATACGACCGTCTGGACTGAACCAGGATGAACCACCGCGTTTCACCCGGCTATGGGGTCAGATGGGGTTCAGCGGAGTGATGCCGGTACCCGCGCACAGCTCGGGTTCCAGAGACAGGACCTTGACCGGATCCCCCGTCTTCACCGCGTGCCAGGCGATCGCAGCAGCATGAGCCACCGGCCAGTCCACGTTCCTCCAGTCCATCGCATCCACCGCATGGGCTGCGGTGAACGGGACGTTCTCCGCGAACCGCAACGACGCCGCATGCCGGCCCGCACCTGTGACCTACCGCTCCGCAGCAAGGACCGACAGCGACGAGACGATGACACGGCCGGTACCGCGGGAGGCTTCGATGTAAAGGCCGGTGAAGAAGGGATCCGCCCGGTACAGAGCGGCCAGAGCGGTGTGGTCCAGGACAACGGGCGTTGACCCCGGATGTTGGACACCAGAGACACTTGGATCTTGATGGTCCGGGTGGATACGGAGTCCCGCACAGATGGCTATGAAGCACTATCCCGCCGAGTTCAAGGCGGACGCGGTCGCGTTGTACCGATCGAGGCCGGGAGCGACGATCAAGTCGGTCGCCGAGGACCTCGGGGTGAACACCGAGACGCTGCGCAACTGGATCCGGGCCGATGACGGACGACGCTCCGGCGCTCGCTCCACGACGCGGACGACCGCGTCTGCCCAGGCCGCCAGCCTGGTGGAAGCGGAGCT
>NZ_RDBO01000274.1 GCF_008120935.1 Streptomyces sp. sk2.1 | reverse complement strand
GGCTCGGGGTCAGGAGCGGGAGTGGAGTCAGGAGCGGCGGCCTGGGACACGGCGGTCCTGCGGAGAACGCTCCGCAGCATCTCCTCCGCGGTCTCCGCGCTCAGCCGCTGCTGCGGGTCCTTGTGCATCAGCCGACCCACGACCTCGGCCAGAGCCTTGCCGTGCTCCATCGGCAACGGGTCCGACTGACAGACCGCGACCAGGACCTCGTACTCGTTGACCCGGTCGAACGGGTGCCGGCCCTCGACCATTTCGTACAGCGTGACACCCAGCGACCACAGGTCGGACGCCGGCGTCGCGGCACTCTGCTGCGACGTCTGGCCGAGGAGTTCGGGCGCCAAGTACTTGAACGTTCCGATGAGTTCCCCGGCCCTGGTGAGCGGCACGGCACCGTCGAAGGTCGCGATCCCGAAGTCCGCCAGGATCGCGAAGTCGTCCTTGGCGAAGAGGATGTTGGACGGTTTCACGTCGCGGTGGACCACCCGCGCCTCGTGCACGGCCCGCAGCCCGCCCAGCACCTGGAGGCCGATCGCGGCCGTCCGCCGCACCGGGAGCCGCTGTTCCGCGCGCATCAGGTCCGCGAGCGAACGCGCGTCGAGCAGGTCCATCACGATCCAGACCTGGTTGCCGGACTCGACCCTGTCGTGCACGGCCACCACGTTCTGGTGCCTGATCTTGGCGATGGCCGCGGCCTCGCGCCGCGCCCGGTGCATCATCTGCTCCTGCGTGACCGCTCCCACGGTGTCCCGGCCGAGCAGGCCCTTCACTGCGACGTGCCGGTCGAGGCGGGTGTCGAGGGCTTCCCAGACCTCGCCCATGCCACCACGCCCGAGGCTGTGCAGGAGTTCGTAACGACCGTCGATCACATGGTGCGGTACGGGGGTCGCCGTCGCACGGCCCGACGCCTCGGGGGTCGGCCGAGTGTCCGACCACGGCTGCACGTGCTCGGTCGAGTCGCTCCGGAGGTGGTCGTCCGTCCAGCCGTCATCGGACCTGCGAGAGGATTCATCGCCCTGCCCGCTGCCCGAATCACGGCCGTCCGTGCCCTCGCTGTGCATGCGACCCCCTGTGGACTACATGGAGGCAACAGATTAGACGCTCGGTCATATCCGGGCCGATCAACAGGACTTGCGATTCGGTCACGTCACGGGGCCTCTCGCACCGGCTCACGCCCGGCTCGGCGACCGGCGTTCCGCCGACCATCCGGCTGCCCGACTGTCCGACCGTCCGGCTGCCCGCCGCGCCGGTTCACCATGTCGACCGGTTCGCCATGTCCACCGGTTCGCCGTGTCCGCAGGCCCCGTTAACCTCCCCGAGTGACCGATGAAGCCGCCGTGTGGCGCCGACTCTCCGCGCTCCTGCCGGCCGAGGATGCCCAGGACGTCATGGACTGCTGGAACATCGGCGAGCAGGAGGGCGGCCTCCAACTGCTCGTATCCGCCCTCCAGAAGCATCAGGTGGCCATCGACGAAACCACCCGGGTAGAAATCGCCGTGGTCTGCGAGACCTGGGGAATGTGGCCCGTGCCCCTCGAATCGCTCCCCCGTCCGGACTCCGGCGACGGAAGCCACTCGACCCTGCGGTTGGTGGAGGACGACGCCACGGCGCCTCTGCCCGGAACAACGGTCGGGCTTCACGACCGGCTCCTGGTGATCCCATGGATCGGCTGCACGGAATGCGGCCGAACGCTGGCCCGCGCGCACACCCGGGAGCCCTGGGGCGACCTGTCCTACGTCCCGGAGCACTACGTCGTCCTGGACTCCGATCCGGATGTCGCCGCCCCGCACGTCTTCGCCCCGGAAGGCGTCCAGGAGGCGCTGGCAGCGCTCCGTACCTCGTGCGAACGGCCGCAACACGGACAGGTGCGAGAACCGACACCCTGACCTGCTGGTTCAACATTCCTGCCGAACCGTTGCCCTGAAGGGCACACCACACTGCCCCATCACTTGTCCCACTGCCCTGCGCGGGTACTGCGCCCCGCACGCACTCTGAGGCGGCGGAAGCGGGCTGCGTGTCGGTGGGCCGGGAGGGTGGATGAGGGCGGTTCCGGAGCAGGGCCCGGCCCCGGGACCCGGCCGGGAGGGCACTCCCTCCCGCAAGGACGTGACGCCCGGGCCCTGCTCCGGAACCGCCCTCATCCACCCTCCCGGCCCACCGACACGCAGCCCGCTTCCGCCGCCTCAGAGTGCGTGCGGGGCGCAGTACCCGCGCAGGGCAGTGGG
>NZ_RDBO01000273.1 GCF_008120935.1 Streptomyces sp. sk2.1 | reverse complement strand
TGGAGATCGACCCCAGGAAGCAGCCGCGGTACGCGCTCAAGTCCATGAACGTCACGGTGCCACACATGTGCGGTTGGTGTCCGCGGCTCCGCAGGCGCCGCTGGGGCGGAGTCGCCGCAACGGCGGGCAATGTGGTTCGGCGGCGGACCGGCGCGGAGACTGCCTGGCGGCGCGGGGCCTCGGTGGTGAAGGGGTCTTTGCGGGCCTTTATTCGATTTTTATCGATGTGCGGTCCTGACTCAATTACTAGCCGGTCTGACCGACTACCCGGCCTGCCATGGCAGGTTGGCAAAGGCTCAGTGCCTTCACTTCTCGTCGACATTCACGACTCTGTTGATCACCAGCTGACTCCCGAACGCGTCGACAATCGCTGTCCCTGGAGATGAACGAAGCCAACCACCCTCAAGCATCGCGTCCAGCAGCTCACCCGCGAGCACCGCACCCTCCAGGAACGGCTTGAGGGTGCCCGCTCCGACCTGCGCTTCTCCGACAAACGGATCGCCGCTCTTGAGGCTGAGCTCCTCGAAGCCCGTCAGCGTTGAAGTCCATTGCCCGCCGGGGCGCGAAACTGTGATGATCGCCAGGCAGGGTCGTGGAGCGGTGATCGGAGAGTTGTGTGGGCGACAAGTGGTTCCTCTTCCTCGGGGAAGACGAGATCAGCTGGGGGAAGAACCACATACCGGCGAAGCTCATGACCATCTTCCAAGAGCATGACAAGTACATGGACGAGGAGTGGGCGAGCCAGGTCGACGCGATCAACGCACAGGACTTCGACCTGATTGACCCGGTTGATGAGACCGGGGCTCCACCGGAGGCATACGAGGGCATGCCAGGGTGGGAGGAGTACGCGGAGGCCGTCGAGGGAGACATGACCAGGGCCTTCGGCTACGCGGCCACAGTGGGAACGGTGGCGAAGCGGCTGAGCCTGATGGGATTCACCCCGCCCCGCTCCAAGCAGGAGATGACCAGTAGCCTCCGGGAGCTTCGCGAGTTCGACGGCGACGACGCCATCTATGTCCGGGAGCCGGGGGCGACCGAGCCAGTCCGCCACACGATCGACTGCGAGGAAGTGGTCGAGATCGGCCTGCGCGCGTTGATCACCAGCTCCAAGCCGCCGGAGGCGAAGAAGCCCTTGACTGCCCTGCAGACAGCCTGCCTGGACGCCCTTGAGATGTTCCGGGAACACGACGAGGACCCGCGGACACTGCTCGCCGCACTCCTCGAAGGCCAGGCGACCGACAAAATTGTCCGCCTCGACCTGCACGATCTCCTGTCAGCCGGCTACTTCACCCGGCACGAAACCGTCTCAGCGCTCGCCCTGCAGGAGCTGGCGGCGGAAATGGCAAGCAGCGGACCGATCATCGTCATGACCGAGGGGACGACCGACGCCCGGTTCCTCAAGCGAGGACTGCAGATCGTCGCCCCCGACCTCGCGGGCTACTTCACGTTCCTTGATCCCAGCGCGAAAGCCGCGGGCGGCGCCCCTGAGCTGGTGAAGAGCCTGCGGGCCTTTGCAGCGGCCGGGATCATGAACCGCGTCATCGCACTGGTCGACAATGACGCCGCAGGGCGTCAGGCCGTGAAGACCCTGTCGAGCGCCCCGTTGCCCGGACGGTTCAAGGTCTGCCTGCTGCCCGATCTCGACTATGTCAAGGACTACCCGACCCTCGGACCCACGGGCGACACCCGCTACGACATCAACGGTCGCGCGTGTTCCGTGGAGTTCTACTTCGGCCTCGACTGCCTGCTGGCTGCCTCTGGTGAGCCGCTCCCGGTTCGCTGGACCGGCTTCAACAACGCCATCAACGACTACCAGGGTGAACTTGCCCCGGGCGACAAGAAGACCGTTCAGGACCGCATCGACCAGATGCTCACCAGCGCCGAGGCCGACGGGACAACGCTGGACAACCGATGGGACGCCATGCGCAAGATCGCGCAGACCATCATTGCCGCAGCGGGAGGCTAGGCCCAATACCGGTGATTTAGGCGCTTTTATGGTGTTTGCTGGTTGGTTTGGTGGGCAGGACCAGTGTGATTGCTGCTGCGGGTGGTCGGGGTGGGTTGCGGTGGTGGGTGTGTTTGAGGTGCCAGTTGGACATCTTGCGTTTGATGACACGGGGGTTGGAGCGTTGCCTGCGGGGTGGCAGGAGTCGTTCCAGCAGTTCACGGATGGTGTGGGTCAGGGCTCGGCTGAGTCGTGAGGGGGGAAAGCGCCGCCTGGTCGGTGACGTGGCGGCGGGCGATGCGAAGGGTGCGGGTGAAGGACAGCCGGTCGGGGTCGAGGCCGGCCTGGTGAGCGGTGTGGTGCATGACGTCCCGGAGTGCGTGGTGGACGAGAAGGAAGCCGTAGATTTCCTGCTCGACGCCATCGGGGTACTGCGAGCGCAGGACGAGGCGGTGTCCGCCCTGATGGGTCTTGATCTCGTCCAGGGTGTTCTCGATCTCCCAGCGCTGATGGTAGAGACCTGCCAGGTCGGCCGCGGAGGCCTCCTGCGGGTTGCAGACGGTCGTGATCAGCCGGTAGACCGTGCCGTCGTCCTCACGGCCGAGGGTGTACTCGATGACGCGGACCCGGGCCGGATCCCGGCGCCCGCGGTCGCCTGCCGCGACGATCTCGGACAGGTAGGAGCCGTCCTCGAAGGCTTCGAGGACCGGGAGCACGATGTTCTTGCGGACGCGCCACAACAGGTCCGCGCCCGTGTCCGAGGCGGCCTTCCACAGCTCGAAGCCGGTGATGCCGCGGTCGGTCATCAGCAGCATTCCCGGCTCGAGCCGGCCCAGCAGGCCGGGAACCAACTGCTGTTCATGAACCGACAGCGGGCCGGTCGCCGCGGCGAACACCGCGTGTGTCCCGCACTCCACCAGCGCAGCGACCCTCACCTGCGGGTAGGCACTGCGCTGCTGTCCCCGGCCCGAGCCTGGCCGGCCGAAGAAACCACTGTTGGCTTCGGTGTCCGGGACATCGAAGACCGTGCCGTCCACCGCAACCAGACGCCACCGCCGGTACCAGGCACCAGCAGTGTCCGGGGCGGCCACCGGCCGACACACTCGCGCGAACAGCACCTTCAACGGCTCCGGCCCCAACCGTCGGCGGGCCCGGCCGATCGCCGCTGTCGTCGGCACCCGCCACGGCTTCTCCCACCGCCGCACCCGCTCCAGCCCCTGTGTCAGCAGCCGGGCCACCTCCTCATAGCCCTGGCCAGAGAACAGACACATCGCGAGCACGAAATAGACCACCACCCGGGCAGGCAACAGCCGCGACCGCTGTTCCAGACGCCCGCACCCAACAACCACCTCATCCACCAACTCGGGCGGAAAAGCCCTCGTCAGCACACCCAGAGCGATCCGGTCCGACAACCGCTCACCCGACGACTTCACCTGTCCAGGCCTTGGCACACCACAACCAACGACCCACCACCAACAAAGTCACCGGTATTGAGGCTAAGCGCTGTCCCGTAAATGATCTACGGCATGCTGGTTGACCAGCGTTGTTTCCCGGTCATCCGGCGAGGGTGAGGTTGTGGAGGCGGGCGACGCCGAGCATGGCGTGGTGGACGCCGTCGCCTTTCAGGCGGCAGTCGCGGAGGATCTTCCAGGTCTTCATCCGCGCGAAGGCATGCTCGACTCGGGCGCGGACCTTGCGGTGGGAAGCGTTGTGTTCTTCTTTCCAGTCCGGGAGTTCGGTCTGGCCGCGTTCGCGGCGGTGCGGAATGATCAGGCCGGTGCCGCGGTAGCCGCCG
>NZ_RDBO01000272.1 GCF_008120935.1 Streptomyces sp. sk2.1 | reverse complement strand
GGGTGGAGGGCACGGAGGACGGGGTGCCGGGGGTCGACTCGCTGGTGGAGGGCGTCGGCTTGCCGCCGCCGGGCTTCTCCCCGTCGCAGTCGGTCCAGAAGACCTTGTGCTTGGCGCGGCCGTGTTCGCCGTCGAAGTTCCAGAACAGCTTGTAGTGGCCGTCCGGCAGGGACTGGTCCGGCGTACGGCCGTGCCCCTCGGCGTCGAGCTTCAGCGAGCCGGTCTTCACGACCTCGCCCTTGACGCCGGCGGTCGGGGCCCACGCCTCGATGCGCCAGTCGACGTTCTGACCACCGTCGAAGCCGAAGGCGTCGAGGTAGAAGGTGCACACGTGGGGCTCGTTCTTACGGAGCTCCTCGCCGGTCTTGGCATCGTGGATCTTCACGGTGCCGTTGTCGCCGGGAGGGGCCGCATGGGCGGCAGGAGCCAGCAGCATCGTCGCGGCGACGGCCGCTGCGAGCGTGCCTGCGGAAGCAAGAGGGCGCATAGACATTCCAACAAGTGGGAGATGGGCTTCCGTGGGGGGCGCCTCAGCCTCCTTCGGCCTCATGGGTCCGTCAAGGCGCGTCGGTACACCTATGTCACCCAATCTGCGATTTGTCGCACTGGCCCGACATAACGATTGAGGTCGGGGAGCCCGGGGACGCCGGAACAAGGCCCCCGCCCGTCATCCGCCACCCATCGCCCGTCACCCACCGACCCACGGGGCCGGTCCCGCGATTTGACTTGGCACTACATATCGCGAAAGCTGGATACGAACCCCAGGAGCGAAGGAGAGGCGACCATGGACCCCCTGGCCGTGCACAAGGCGCTCGCCAACCCCGCCCGCCTGCAGTTCATGCAGTGGCTGAAAGAGCCGGAGAAGTACTTCGACGAGGAGTCCTACCGGCAGCAGGGACTCGGTTTCCACATCGGTGTCTGCGTCGGCGACATCCAGAAGCGCGCCGGACTGGCCCAGTCGGTGGTCTCCGGCTACCTCCAGACCCTGAAGGACGCCGGGCTGCTCACCTCGGAGCGCATCGGCAAGTGGACGTACTACCGGCGCAACGAGCCGGCGATCGCCGAGTTCACGGCGCACGTCCGCGACGAGCTGTAGCCACCCGGGGGCGATCGCCCATGTTCCGGCCCGACCCCTGTCCCTACATATCTACTTTTCTGGATTTGAAGAAAGGTTTCGTTCGTTCCGATGCGAAGGACCTCCCTCACCGTCCCCGTGCTCGCCCTGGGCGTGTTCGGGATCATCACCACCGAGATGGGCATGGTCGGCGTGCTCCCCCGGGTCTCGGCCGAACTCGGCGTCAGCCCGTCCGCCGTCGGCTGGCTGGTCGGGGTCTTCGCCCTGGTCATCGCGGTGTCCGGGCCGTTCACCACGCTGCTCGCCTCCGGCATCGACCGCAAGAAGGTGCTCGCCGCGGCGATCGCGGTGTTCGCCGTTTCCAACGCCGCCTACGCGCTCACCACGCAGTACGAGGTGATGCTCGTCTTCCGTGTCGTTCCCGCGCTCTTCCACCCCGTGTTCTTCGCCGTCGCGCTCGCGACCGCGGCCCGGACGGTGCCCGCCGAGAACGCGGTGCGGGCCACGACGACCGTGTTCGCCGGGGTCACCGTCGGCTTCGCGTTCGGCGTGCCGCTGACCTCGTACCTCGCCGAGCACCTGTCGCTGGCGTCGGCGTTCTGGTTCGGCGCGCTCGTCAACCTGGTCGCCTTCCTGGGCATCCTGCGCTTCGTCCCGGCCATGCCCGTCGAGCGCGGCCGACGGCTCTCGCACCGTGACCAGTTGGGCATTCTGAAGCGGCCCCGCATATGGCTGACCATCGTTTCCGTCGTTCTCGTCTTCGCCGCGATGTTCTCGGTCTACGGCTACTTCGCCGAGTTCCTGGGCCAGGTCACGCACATGGACGGCAGCTGGGTCAGCGCCATGCTGATGGCGTTCGGCATCGTGATGATCCTCGGGAACTTCGCCTTCGGCGGCCTGCTGCGACGCGGCCTCGTCCGTACCGTCGTCGCCTACCCGGTGCTGTGCCTGCTGGTGTACGTGCTGCTGTACGCCGTCGGCCCACTGCTCGCGCCGATGATTCCGGCGGTGCTGCTCTGGGGCGCCGTGCACTCGGGCGGACTCGTCGTGAGCCAGAGCTGGCTGGGGCGGGACGCGGGCGACGCGCCCGAGTTCGGCAACAGCCTCTTCATCTCTTTCTCGAACCTGGGCATCACCGTGGGCACCGCGGTCGGCGGCTGGGTCATGACCGACTGGGGAACCCGTCAACTCCCCTTCGCGGGGATCGCGTTCGCGGTGGCCGCGCTGGTTGCCACGGCTCTGCGGCTGGGACTGGACGGCAGGCGTGGACGTGGGCATGGGCATGGGCATGGGCATGGGCATGGGCATGGGCATGGGCATGGGCATGGGAACGGGCGAGGTGCGGGGCAGGTTGTTGTGAAACCGGGCGGACGCCCGTAGTCAACCCTGGTGTGGGCGGACCGCAGTCGATCGGGAGGAACGTCTCATGGGAACGACGAACGCCGATGCCTCGCAGGCCGGGGAGCGGGAGGACCTGCTCGCGATCGTGGCCGACCAGCGCACCAATTTCCTCTACACCGTCGCCGATGTCACCGACGAGCAGGCCGGCCGCGCCACGACGGTCAGCGAACTGACCCTGGGCGGGCTGGTCAAGCATCTCGGTGAGGTGCAGCGGACCTGGCTCGCGGTGGTCGACGGCACTGCGCCGGCGAAGGTCGAGTGGACCGACCTCGATCCCGACGGGAACCGGATGACCGGGGGCGAGACCCTGGCGGGGCTGGTCGACGCGTTCCGTGCGGCGGCGGCCGAGTTCGATCGCACCGTACGGCAGGAACCCGACCTGGGGCGCCTCGTGACGCTTCCGCAGTACCCCTGGTCGCCGCCGGAGCCGATCGCATGGACCGTGCGGCACGTGCTGTTGCACGTCTTCCGGGAGATCGCCCATCACAGCGGGCACGCGGACATCATCCGGGAGGCCCTGGACGGTTCGAGCACCACAACGCGCATGGCGGAGGCCGCCTCGCGCGGTGGTGATGTGGGCGACGACGACTGACGGTCGAGGCGAGGGACGGGCCCGGAGTCGGGGTCGGGACCACCTCGTCGGTGACGGGCATGCGGCCGAACGAGTGGGTCATCCGCCGACTTCGGGGCACGGCGCCCGGGGTTTCGGGAGACTGTCGGTCAGTGCTGACGGTGTCGATCGAACAGTTCGCATCGAAGGGGCAATTTCCGGCCACAACACAACACCCCTTACCCTGCGGTACATCGATCACCAACGGTCGGCCGGGACAGAAGGGCGACAACATGACCTCAGAGACCAGCACACTGGTCACCATCGACGCGACAACTGCCTTGCTGGAGGCGGAACTTCCGCGTCTTGAGCAACAGCAGCAGACCCTGGAGAAGGAACTTTCCGCCGTCACCGGACGGTTGGAGTCGGTGCGGACCGCGCTGACGGCGCTGCGTGCGCTGTCGTCCGCTCCGAACCCGGTCCCCGCCGCGGACGGCGGTGCCGACGCGGAGCCCGAGGCCGCGGTGGAAGCTGCCGAGGCCGTCGAGGCCGAGCCGGCGAGCGTTCCCGCCGCCAGGATTCCGCAGCAGGCGCAGGACTCCGCGGACTCCGTCGTTCAGGAGGAGGCCGCCCAGGCTCCGGTGGAGGCCGCGCAGGAACCGGCTGAAGCCGCGCAGGAGTCGGCGGAGGCCGAGCCCGCCCCCGCGCGTCGCCGTGCGCGCAAGGCGCCTGCCGCGCCCAAGGGCCGCAAGCGGGCCGCCGCCAAGCCGAAGGCCGAGCGCGGCCAGGCCGCCAAGAAGGCCGCCGCCGACAAGCCCGCGTCCGCCGAGGCCGACAAGGGTGCCGAGGCCGCGGCCTCCGACGCGCCCGCCAAGGCGACCAGGTCGGCCCGGAGCACGAAGTCCGCCGCCGCGCCGGCCAAGAAGGCCACCAAGGCCGCCGGGGCCACCCGGTCCACGAAGGCCAAGGCCACGACCGCGGCCGCGAAGAAGGCGGCTGCCGCACCGGCCGGTGACGACAGCGGCAGCCTCACCGAGCTGGTCATGAAGGTGCTGGCCGCGTCCGGCGACGCCGCCGTCCGCGCCCGTGACGTCACGGAGGCCCTGGGGCGCGAGCTCACCCCCAACGGCATCAACACCGTACGCAGCACCCTCGACCGGCTCGTCGCCACCTCCCGGGCCCACCGCGCCGGCCGGGGCCTCTACCAGGCGCCCGCCAACTGACGCGTGCTACCAGGGGAATTCGCCGGGTGCCGGTGCCGCTGATCCGGCGGCACCGGCACCCGGCAAACCTGTTGCACGGGGCAGGACACCGGTCTGCAGGTTGCGGCCATGACCTCATCGCTCCGCCTGGAGAAGATCACCCCGGACAACGTCGAGGCCGCCTGTGCACTGGAAGTACGGCCCGACCAGGAGGAACTGGTGAAGCCGGTCGCCCGGTCGCCGGCCCAGGCCTACGCGACCCCCGACATCGCCTGGCCGCGACTGGTCTTCGACGGTGAACGGCTCGTCGGTTTCGTGATGGCCTTCTTCGACGTCCGGTTCGCCCCGGACGACCCCGGGGACAGGCTCCGTTCCGGGCTGTGGCGGCTGAACATCGCCGCCGGTCAACAGGGACGGGGGTACGGCCGCTTCGCCGTGGAGGCGGTGTGCGAGGAGATCCGGCGGCGGGGGCGGACCCGTGCGACCGTGACCTGGGTTCCCGGCGCGCACGGGCCCGAGGGCTTCTGCCCCGGGCTCGGGTTCGAGCCGACCGGGGAGATGAGCGGGGATCAGGTCGTGGGTGAACTGGAACTCGGCGGCGCGTAGTCGGGAGACCAGGGAGCGGTACGGCCGGGACGGCCGGAGGGAGCGGTACGGCCGGGACGGCCGGACCGGTCCGTGTCGGGATGGGTTCGGCCGTGGGTGCTGCTCGTTCCGTGGGGGTTGCTCATTCCGTGAGAGCTGCTCGTTCTTCGGAGACCGCCCGTGCCGTGGGTGTTGCTGTGGCCGGAAATGATCATTGGGGTGGTGTTCCCCGGCCGTCGGCCGTACGGACGGGCCGGTCGCACCGCGAGAGCAGGCCGGTCGCGCCGCACGTCCTCACACCACATGGGCGGCGATGTTCCGCGCGCACTCCATGGATTCCTGCCGTGTCGTGTCCACCTCCAGGTCGTAGGTCACGCCCCGGTGCACCATGTCCGCCTGCAGGGCCGCCATGCCGGGGGTCCGGTCGCCCCGCGCGGTCTCACGGCCCGCGGCGACGGCGGCCTCGCACCGGACGCCGACCCACAACACCCCCACCCCGTCGAGCGCCTGCTGCCAGCGCCGCTGGGATTCGGCACCGCCGAGGAAGACCTCGTCGACGACGATCCCGGCCCCCGCGCGTGCCATCGCGGCGACGCCCTCGATCCACGCGGCCTCCAGCTCACGGAACCCGGAGCCGACGACCACCCCTCCGTCGGGGGCGAAGTCGATTCCCTCGTCCGCCGCCTGCATGGACGAGGGCATCGCGTCGATCAGTGTGTCCACCCCGAGCAGAAGCCATTGGTCCGGCAGCACCGCCTGCAGGCACCGGGCGATCCCGGTCTTCCCCGAGCTGGAACCGCCGTTGAGCACGATCATGCGCGTCTTCATCGGATCACACTAAAGCGTGAACACAACGGGCCGGAAGCGCCGGCCGGCCGTTCCGGGGAGGCTTCCTCACGGATTACGGGCATGACCCGGTTGGCGTCGGAAGAACCGATTCGGCAGCTGCCATCCGGGTGGCGGGGCCCGGCTTTCGACGGTGACCGCAGTTCAGCGGCACAGACTTGGGCCGGTTCCGATCCCCCACCAAGGAGTGCCCTTCCATGCGCCTTCGTTCCACCGTGGCAGCCGCCCTCGGCGCGCTCGCGCTCGTCGTCGCCCTGCCGGCCTCGGCCCACGCGGCCACCGGAGACTTCTCGTACACGTACACCGGTCTCGACGGCTCGCCGCGGGTGGGCTTCCTCATCGACCCGCCGAGCCGGGTGTGCATCACGCTGCCCGAGGTCGCCGACCCCGGCTCGTCGTACCCGGCCCACACCCCGCAGAACCTCACCGACTCCAGCGCGACGGTCTTCACCGGCCCCGGCTGCCAGGGCGACTACTTCACCCTGCGGCCCGACGGTGGCCACGCCTCCAGCCGGCTGAAGCTGCGCTCGGTCGTCTTCAGCTGATCCGGCCGCCGCGCCGCGATCCGTACCGCCTGACCACCGCCGCCCCGGTACGAGCCGTGCCCCGCCCGTACCGGGGCGGTGTGTTCGTGTGCCGGGGCGAGCGGCAGCGGCCGCCTGGACACCCCGCGGTCTCGAAGCCCCGCAGTTCCGAAGCCCCGAAGCCCACGCCCCGGCTGCCGCCCAGCGCCTCAAGACTCCAGGGCCCAGCGCCTCAAACTCGTTCTCAGCCCGCCAGTGTCTTGCGCAGGGCCTCGGCGAACCCGTTCGGGTCCTCCAGGAAACCCGCGTGGTCGCCGGGGAACCCGGCCGGTCGCGTGCCGAGCAGTTCCGCCAGGGCGACGGACGTCCGGTACGTGATCAGGCCCTCCGACGCGACGCCGATCCCGACGACGACCCGGGTCGGTGCGGCCGCCAGCGCGGGGACGTCGGGCACGTAGCCGGCGGTGGCCCGCAGGTCGTGGCCGAAGAAGCGGTCACCGTTGGCGACGTCCTGCGCCGAGGGTTCGCCGTGCGGGCCGACGGGGGCCTCCTCGCAGCCCTCGTCGTCGAAGCCCGCGCCGGTCATGAACTTCACCCATGCCGCGCCCTGGCCCTCCCGGCGGTGGGTCCCGATGATGTCCTCGGTCATGGCGCGGTGCTCGGCCGCGTCGGGGAGGATCTCCATGACGGGCGGCTCGTGCGCGACGAGCGTCCGGACCCGGCCCGGATGGCGGGTGACGAGCGCCAGCCCGGTCACCGCGCCGCCGCTGCTGCCGAACACGTCGGCCGAATCGGCCCCGAGCGCGTCCAGTATCGCCGCCACGTCGTCCGCCCGCCGGTCGACCGTGGTGTCCTCCTCGGGGTCGTCCAGGGCACTGCCGGAGATGCCCCTCGGGTCGTGGGTGACGACGGTGTGATCGGCCGCGAGCGCGTCGGCCAGCGAGGCGAAGGCCGCGGCCTCCATCGGCGATCCCATGAGCAGCAGCAGCGGCCCCGTGCCGCGCACCTCGTAGTGCAGGTGTGCGCCGGGTACCCGAAGAGTGTGGATGGCGGTCATGCCGGTGGTCCTTCCTCCGTCGGCAGCCCGTGGTCGGAGTGCCGTTGTGATGACGGAGGTACGACTCCGGCCGCCGGGAAAACTCATCGCCCGGACCGGTTCCGCCCGGATCAGTTCCGCCCGGACCGATTCCGCCCGGACAGGTTCCGTCCGGACGGGCCGTTCGAGGGCAAAGGGGTCGTTCGGGGGCTCCGCGTCACCCCGTGATCAGGGACTGGAGCGCGGGCGCGTACAGGTCCGCGATGTGTTCGGGGGTGGCGGCCGCGCCGGCGCCGTCGCGGTGGAGGCCGAGGGTGGCGCCGAGGCCGAGGAGGTGGCCGGCGATCAGCTCGGCGCGCAGGGCGCGTTCGGGGCCGGTGAGGCGGGCGGTCAGGGCCTCGGTGACCTGTTCGTGGAAGCGGTCGCGCAGCAGGGAGCGTTCGTCCCGGTTGCCGAGCGAGAAGACGACGCGCAGCAACGGGTCGGTCTGCGTCTCCCGGCGGCTGTTCACCAGTGTCACCACCATGTGGCGGCCCAGGGTGTCGAGCGGCGCGTCGAAGAGTTCCGCGGCGGCGGGGCCGAAGTCGGCGACGGTGTTGAAGAGTTCGTCCTTGCGGCCGAAGTGCTTGACGACCAGGGAGGGGCTCACCCCCGCGTCGGCCGCTATCCCCCTGATGGTGACCTCGGCGTACGGGCGCTGTGTGAACGCCCGGCGGGCGGCACGCAGGATCGCGCCCCGGCCGGTTCCCGGGTCCGCGGTCGAGGCGGTCCCCCGGGCCGGTGAGACGGCGGACGTCGTGGTGGCCGCCCGACCCTGTGAGGCGGCGGACGTACCGCCCGGTGCCCGGGCCGGCGCCGGTACGGTGGCCTGGCCGCTGGTCATGCGCTCTCCTGGGTCGGTACCTTCCGCGCCCGGTTCCCCGGTCCGCCCGGGACATCGCGGTTCCCTTCGACCGTACCCGCCGCGGGGACCCGGCGGCCCGGCAGGAACAGGGTGACCAGCAGTGCCGCGAGCGCCGAGCCCGCCGCGACCAGGAAGACCAGCTGGTACGCGTGGAGGGTCGGGGCCGTCCTGCCGCCCACCCGGAACGTGAGGCCGGTGAGGACGGCGGCCACCGTCGCGCTGCAGAGTGCCTGGCCGATCGACCTCATCAGCGTGTTGAGCCCGTTGGCCGCGGCGGTCTCGCTCACCGGTACGCCGCGCATGACCAGCGCGGGCAGCGCCGAGTACGCGATGGCCGTGCCCGAGGCGACGACCGTCGCACCGGTGATGATCAGCCAGAGGCTGTGGCTGGTGAAGTAACGCACCACGTAACCGGCCGCGATCACCCCGGCCGCCAGCAGCAGGCTGACCTTCGGGCCGTACTTCGCGGAGATCCTCGCCGAGACCGGTGAGAGCGCCACCATCATCACTCCGCCCGGCAGCAGACAGAGCCCGCTGACGACGAGCGAGGCGCCGAGCCCGTAGCCCGTCTCCTTCGGCTCCTGCACCATCTGCGCGGTGACCAGGGAGTTCGCGTAGAAGGCGAAGCCGATCAGGAGGGCCGCGGCGTGGGTGAGCAGGACGGACGGCCGGGCCGACACCCGCAGGTCGACCATGGGCGTCGGGACGCGCAGCTCGTACATGCCCCAGATCGGCGCCACGACGACGGCGAGCACCAGCAGGCCCACCGTCCGGGCCGACGTCCAGCCCCAGTCGGCGCCCTGGGTGACCGCCAGCAGCAGACAGACCAGGACCCCGGAGAGGCCCAGCGCGCCGACCGCGTCGAAACGGCCGCGGGTGCGGAGCGAGGATTCCGGTACGAAGCACAGCACCAGCACGATGTCGAGGACGCCGATCGCCCCGGACACCCAGAACATCGTGTGCCAGTCGAAGTGCTCGACGACGAGGGCCGCGACCGGCAGGCCGACCGCCGCGCCGATGCCGAGCGTCGAGCTCATCAGCGCCACGGCGGACAGCACCCGGGCGGGCGGGAGTTCGTCGCGCAGGATGCTGATGCCCAGGGGTACGACGGCGAGCGCCGCGCCCTGGAGGGCGCGGCCGGTGATCAGCACCCCGATGTGGGAGCTGATCGCGCACAGCACCGAACCCACCACCAGCACCACGAGCGAGGCGACGAGCACCCGCCGCTTGCCGTACATGTCGCCGACCCGGCCCAGGACGGGCGTGAAGACGGCGCCGGTCAGGAGCGTGACGGTGACCAGCCAGCTCGCGGCGGCCGGGGTCGCGCCCGTGAGGGCCGGGATGTGCGGGAGCAGCGGGACGACGATCGTCTGCATGACCGCCACCACGACGCCGCAGAAGGCCAGCACGCCGACGGCGAAGCGGGGGTGCGGGGCCTCGTCGGCGTGCTGGCCTTCTGCGGCGTCGTGGTGGCGGTCATGCAGACGATCGTCGTCCCGC
>NZ_RDBO01000271.1 GCF_008120935.1 Streptomyces sp. sk2.1 | reverse complement strand
GCTTCATCACCGCGCGGATCGGCGAACTGACCGGGCTGGTGCCCGAGGTGCGCGCCGAGGGCGTCGCCATGGTGGACCCCCTGGACGACCTCACCGACGTACGCATGCCGGAACAGGGCACGCACGGGCACGTCACCCTGCTGCTCGCCCAGCACCTGGCGGGAGCCCGGTCGAGGCGCGGTTCACCTTTCGTCCTTCACGATCGTGTCCGGTGGGGTGGGAGGGTGCGGACGGTTCGGTGGTGCCCCCGGTTCCCTGACGACTGCCTCGCCGACCGCGTACCGCGCGAGGGCCGGCCGCGGCACGACGCCCTGCTCGGTGTGCTCGGCGAGCCCCAGGGCCACCAGTTTCTCCAGGGCCTGTGCCACCAGTACGGGTTCGGCGCCCGGCTCCCTGGCCGACTTCGCCCAGAAACCGCCGTGTTCCGCGGCGAGTTCGCGCACCCGTCGCGCCAGCTCCGCCGGTTCGACGGGCCGCCCGGCTCCCGCCAGGTGCTGGGCGAGCAGCAGGGTGACGTGCCCGTGCGTGCCCTGTTCCGGCATGCGTACGTCGGTGAGGTCGTCCAGGGGGTCCACCATGGCGACGCCCTCGGCGCGCACCTCGGGCACCAGCCCGGTCAGTTCGCCGATCCGCGCGGTGATGAAGCCGCGCTGCCGGGTCAGGTAGGCCAGTTCGTCGTCGGTGAGGTCGTCGTAGTAGAGCACCGGGTCGTCGAGGAGGAGACGGGTCAGCTTCCAGCGGATCGCGCGGAACCTCAGCTCGTCGCTGTCGAGGGCGGTCCGCGCCGTCATCTCCACCAGCCGTTCCTCGAACTCCTCGGCCTCGACGAGGGAGGGGCCGCGCAGGGACGCCGGCATCCCGGCCAGCACGCGCCGCCGCACGTCGTACAGCACGTCCCCGGATCCGCTGATGTACGCCTCCTCGTCGCCCGCCACCCTTCGCAGCACCCCGGCCCGCAGCAGCAGTCGCACGACGGCCGCGAGGTCGAGGCGTTCGTCGCGCCGTTCCAGGGTGAACACGATCCCGGCGGCGACGAGTTCGGGATCGGCGGCGGCCAGCACGATCTGTTCGGCGAGCCGGCCGAGCGCCACCTGGGCCTCGCCCCGTTCCAGCGCGGCCAGCGCCAGGCAGAGCAGGACGTAACGGCGCCTGGTGAAGGGCAGCGCGGTCCGGGTGGCCTCCCGGGCCGGATGCGTGGCGTCGGTGAGGGTGCCCGGCGTCTTGCGCAGCCGCGCGGCGTCGGCGTCCGTGCGCAGCGTCCAGCCGACGTTGCGCTCGAACCACTCGCGCAGTTCGGCCTGGTGCCGTCGCACCAGCCGGAACTCGTCGGCGTACGGCCCGTCGGCGGTGAGCAGCGGCTCCTTCAGCAGGGCACGCGCGGCACGTTGCAGGTCGGCCCGGCGCTGGCCGTCGAGGACCTCGGCGAGCGGCCCGCTCACCGCCCCTCCTCCTGCCCCGCGACCGCCCCGACTCCGGCCGACGCGGATGCGGCCGGTTCGGCTCCGGCGAACGCGGGTGCGACCGGTTCGGCTCCGGCGAACGCGGATGCGGCCGGTTCGGATGCGGTCGGCCCGGGTGCGAGTCCGGCCGGTGGCCCGAACCGGATCTCCTCCGTGAGATCGATGATGTCGATCAGGTGGTCGGGACCGCCGAACACCCCGTCGGGCGTGCGCACTTCGGCCGTCGAACCGTCGTCGAGCGCGGTCAGCCGGATCTCCATGGAACCGTCCCCGCTGGTGGCCACGGTGGTCGTCGTCTCCGGCCGCCAGGTGGCGAGGGCGTCGCCGAGCAGCCGCAGGAACAGCTGGAAGGCGACCGGATCGAGCTCCCCCAGCCGGGACAGCCGCACCGGTCCGCCCGTCGCGAGCCGGTCCCTGGCCGCCCTGACCTCCTCGGACTGCCTGGCGGCGATCTCGGCGAGCCGGCGCTTCGCCTCCCCCCGGTCGGCCACCCGGCGCGGCTTGCCACGCCGCTCGTAGCTGCCGGTACGGCGCAGCTGGGGGCTGATCCGCAGCGGTCGCGCCCCGGCCCACGGCGTCGAGGCCGGTTCGGGCGCGGCCGTCCGCTCGGCGAGGGTGTCGCCGTCGACGGTGAGGTGGCGGGACGGATACAGCCCGAACGCCACCCGCCACAACCGGTGCCGCGCCGCGTCGTCCGGTGCCTGGGCGAACCACCGGGCCAGCGTGCGGAAGTCGGCCGAACGGTCGGACCGCCCGGCCCGACGCTCATTCAACTGCCGCACAACGGCGAGGAGTTGCGGAATCGACCCGAGTGCGCGCCCCCGCAGCAGCCGGGCCTGCGACTCCCGCCCCTCCCCCGAGACGAACCACTG
>NZ_RDBO01000270.1 GCF_008120935.1 Streptomyces sp. sk2.1 | reverse complement strand
GTCGTGGTCCGGTCCTCGCAGCCCCGCCGTGCGGTGGTCGACGGCCCAGCCGCCCGGGCCCCGTGCCGTGTCATCCGGCCCCGGCATCGTCTTGCCCTCGCCACGCCCCTGCGCCGCCGCGCTGCCGTCGTGCTGTGGCCGACAGCCCGGTCGCTGTCGTTCTCGCCGCCCCGCCCCGCCGTCGTGTTGCTGTCCGGTCCCGGGGCCGGGCCGTCGTCCGCCCCGCGCCGTGCCGCGCCGCTAGTCGCCGCCCGACCTCGCGCCCCGGGTTCCTGTCGCGTCGACGGCCCGGCCATGCCCCGCGCCGCCGGGCTCTGCCGCGCCCGCCCCGGCGCCCGCGCCGTGGCCGCCCGCCGTCTGCGGCCTCGTTGCCGCCGCGTCGTCGACTACGTTCCTCGCCCGTCCCTCCGGGGCGGTGCCGGGGCCGGTTGCAGGACCGGGGCCGGGGCCTGGGCCGGCGCCGCGCCCGCCCCGAGCCACCGCTCCGCGCCGTCGGCCTCCTTCCCCGCCCGCCCTCCGGGCCGGTGCCAGTCGCAGGACCGGGCCCGGGGTATGCAGGGCCGTCGACCGCCCCGCCGTTCCGCGCCCCGTGCTGTACCGCAGTCGGTGGCCGGTTGGCCCGGCCCCCGCGGCGCCGCGCCGTCGCGGCGGGTCCGGGGCCCGGCCCGCGCTGCGCCCCCCGCCTCGACGCATGCCACCTTCCCCGCCCGCCTTGTACCGCAGTCCGGCCCTGTGGCCCGGCCCGTCGCAGCGCCTGGCCAGCTGGCCCGCGTCCGGGGTGTGACCGCCCGTGTCCGGGTACACAGTTCATCCTTGTCGCGGGACCGCGGGACCGCGGGACCGCGGGGCGGCGGGGCGGCGGGGCCCGGCTGTGTGGGTTGTACTCCCGGTCCGTTCCGTGCTGCCTGCCTTGTCCGCCGTCCGTGGGCTTGCCGTTCCGCGTCGTCGACTGCCCATCCCGCTGCTGTTGCCCATCCCGCTGCTGTGCTGTGCCGTGCCGTCTCGTTCCGGGCTGTACCGCGGTCGGTGGCCGGTTGGCCCGGCCTCGCGCCCCGGGCTCCTGTCACGTCGACGGCCTGGCCACGGCCCGCCGCCGCGGCCTTGCGGCGGGTCCGGGGCCGGGGTTCTGCACAGGACCGTCGACCGCCCGCCCGTTTGTCGACCGCCCGGCCCCGGACCGTGCCGCCGCTCGGTCCGGGGCCGCGGTGCCAGTCGCAGGACGGGGGCCGGGCCCAGGGCCGTCGACCGCCCGCCCCCGGGCCACCGCCTTACCGCTCCGCGCCGTCGACCACCCACTCCGCGGCCCCGCCCGGCGCTCCGTCGCACCGACCCTGCCTCGCGGTTGCCGGACTCCGGCCGCCCTGCCGCCGTTCCCACTGCGCGAAGCGGCGGGCCGACGGCCAGCCGCCCCCGCCCCGCTCCGCCACCGCGCCGGACGGGGCACCATCCCGGATGCGGCCCGCGTGCAAGTGCACCCCCGGGAGTGGTTACTCAGTGTTGTTCTCTTGCCTGTGCCGGGCGGCGGTCTCCGCGCCCCGGGCGAGGATCTGCTGCGCCAGGGTGTCCAGCTTGGCGGGGGTGTACTCGCGCTCCTGGACCACGGCCATGCCGATCGTGCCGTCCGGCCCGGCCGCGGTGGTGAGGCGCGGCTCGGCGGTGTCGGGGCGGGCCAGGGCGTGCCGGCCCTGGTGCACGACCTGGCCGTCGCGGGTGATCGTGAGCCGGTCGGGGCCCGCCTCCATCCACGGCGCCTCCCTGGCCGAAGCCGTGACCCCCACCGCACCCCTGCCAGAGGACTCGATGTGGCCCCTGGCAGCCGGACTGGCCGAAGCACTGCAGGCCATCCACACCGAGGACCTGCTCCACCGCGACCTCAAACCGTCGAACGTGTTGCTGGCCACGGACGGCCCACGAGTGATCGACTTCGGAATCGCCCGCGCCCTGGACGCCACCGCGCTGACTGGAACCGGCACGGCCATCGGCACACCCGGCTTCATGTCCCCCGAACAAGCCGAAGGCAGCCCCCTCGGCCTGGCCAGCGACGTCTTCTCCCTCGGCGCCGTACTCGCCTTCGCCGCCACCGGCCACGAACCCTTCGGCCAGGGCCCACCAGCAGCAGTCCTCTACCGCGTCGTCACCAGCGAGCCACAACTCGGCACACTGCACGGCCCCCTGCACACCCTGATCACCGCATGCCTGGCCAAAACCCCCACCGACCGACCCACCACCACACAACTCCTCGAACAGATCACCTCCCACTGGAACCCACACGACGACTTCCACCACACCACCCCATGGCCCCAGAACGTCACCACCCTCATCGCCACCCACACC
>NZ_RDBO01000269.1 GCF_008120935.1 Streptomyces sp. sk2.1 | reverse complement strand
AACTCAGGGAACCCGCACCACAAACCTCATAGTGTCACGACCGTCTCAATGGACTTGAAATCTTCCGCGTCGAATGCCTTACAAAGCAGGCGATTCAGCGGCAGATCGCATTCGCCGAGATACTCCAAGGCTTCGCCGCCGGTGCCGACCTTGAACTGGATCAGGCCCAGGTGCAGGAAGTTGCCGTCCACGGCGCCGGTGATGCCGCGCAGGTCGTGGACCGTACATCCGGCAGCCAGAGCATCAGTGATCATCTTCCGCTGCACGGCGTTCGACCCACATACCTCCCGTTCGGCCGTGGCGGAGGCGCCGTAGCTGTACCAGGCGTGTTCTCCGACCCGGGCCCGCAGCACTCCAGATGCGGGCCACCGCCGTCGACCCGATGCGTAGGGCGAAGGTGCCAGAGTGCTTCAGGTGGTCCACCAATGGGTCGAGCCAGCCGGCCAGATCATCCGAGGCCCAGTCGGTCACCGGCCCTTCGGGCAGGTACGCCAGCGATGTCTTGAACCCGGGCAGCCGCCACCGCAGGTTGGGTCGCGTTGGACGAGACGTGATCGCTCACCGTGATGGAACATACCCGAAAAGCCACAGCCGCTCCTACCTGTCGTCCATCGGTCGACCTACCAGCACATCGTGGGGTCCGGACGCGAGCGCGGTGGCGACCTTGTCGAGGCGCGCCCCGCGGGAGGCCTTGACGAGCACCACATCGCCGGCAGTGAGCCGACCGCGCAGCCACTCGACGGCCGCGGCGTTGTCGGCCAGCGCCACCGCCCGCTCTCCGGCACCGTCGGCGAGCGGCCGGGTGCCGACCGCGACCACCACGTCGGCCCGGGAGGCGGCGTACTCACCGATGGCGCGGTGCTCGGCCTCGTTGTCGTCGCCGAGTTCGAGCATTTCGCCGAGGACGGCGATGCGGCGCCCGCCCTCGATTGCCGCCAGCGCGTCCAGGGCGGCGCGGGTCGAGTCGGGGTCGGCGTTGAAGGAGTCGTTGAGCAGCGTTGCGCCGCCGACGAGGTCACGTAGTTCCAAGCGCCACTTCGACAGCGAGACCGTGGGCAGCGCTGCCGCGGCCCCATCGAGGGGAACGCCGGCCGCCAGCCCTGCCGCCGCGGCAGCCGACGCGTTGAGCGTCTGGTGAGTGCCCACGAGCGGCAGCCCGACGCGAGCCGAGGTGGCGGCGGTCCGCAGTGTGAAGGACGGCCGGGCGAGCCGGTCAAGGACTACGTCGAGTACGCGAACGTCGGCGTGTTCCGCCTGGCCGAACGTCAGCACCGGGCAGTCGGTGAGCGAGCGCATTGCGACCACCCGGGGATCGTCGGCGCTCAGGACCGCGGTGCCGCCGGGCGCCAGACCCTGCACCAGCTCACCCTTGGCCTGGGCGGTTGCCTCGCGCGACCCGAGATGGCTGAGGTGGGCCTGGCCGACGTTGAGGACGACACCGATGTCGGGCGCGACCAGGCCGGTGAGTTTGGAGATGTCGCCGATGCGGCGGACTCCCATCTCAAGGACGAGGAACCGGGTGGCCGCGTTGGAACGCAGCATGGTGAGCGGCACGCCGAGGTCGTTGTTGAGTGAGCCGATTGTGGCGATCGTCGGCGCGGCGCTCGACAGCACGGCCGCCAGTAGGTCCTTGGTGCTGGTCTTGCCGCGGGATCCGGTCACCCCGACGACAGTCAGCCCGTCGCGCAGCCGTGCCACGACGTGGGTGGCGAGCGCCTGCAACGCGGCCTTGGCGTCCTCGACCACGACGGTCGGTAGCGCCGTGGGCCGGGAGCCGAGCACGGCCACCGCGCCGGCCCGGCCGGCCTGGATGGCGTAGTCGTGGCCGTCGACGTGTTCGCCGGCGAAGGCCACGAAGAGGCCGCCCGGCTCGGCCTGCCGGCCGTCGAGCACGGCCGGCGCGGTCACTGTCACGGCGCCGTCGCCCTCGACCGTCCCGCCGACAACTGTGGCGATCTCACCGAGGCTGAGCGGGATCATGCCCGGACCACGCAAGGATCGGCGAAGCACATCAACAATCGTCCGGTCGCTGTGCTGGCGMTCGGGGGCGGGCTGGCGAAGTAGAGGATGGCAGAGGCTGATTCGCTGGAACTCATACCTTCCAGTCAAGAGAGCGTGGTGTTGCCAGCGTGTATGCAGTTTTCGATACGTCGACGATACGTTGCCGGCCGCTACAGGCGCAGGACGATGCTCGTCCTGATCTTCAAGGACGAGTCCCCAGCCCGTGGAGGTGCCGGCGACGCGAATGCACAACACGTTGCGTGTCGCCCGCAGAGCTCCGGTCGATCCCACGGGCGAAGCCAGCGCGGCCGACCAGCCGCATCCATGCTCGCGCAGGGTGTTGGCCGGCAACGTATCGTCGGCGTATCAAAAAATGCATACRCGCYGGCAACACCACGCTCYCTTGACTGGAAGGCATGAGTTTCAGCGGACCAACACGAGCAGCGGCGTGCAACACCCGAGCGCCAGCGTCGCCCTCACGGGCTGTCTCGGCAACGGGAATCACAGTCTATGGGTGCGAGCAGGACGAGGCCCTTCTATTCCGAGAAATGGCGCCTCGCCTTGGCATGGCGCCAACCATCACAAAGGAAGCGGTATCTGAAGCCAATACCGACCTGGCAGTCGGGAACCGATGCATCAGCATCGGCCACAAGACGCATGTCACCCGTGCCACACTCAGCGCACTGAGCCGCGCCGGTGTGGAGTATCTCTCCACACGAAGCGTCGGATGCAACCACATCGACGTGAGCTACGCGGACAGCGTCGGTATATCCGTCGGAAACGTGACGTATTCTCCCGACAGCGTTGCCGACTACACGCTGATGCTGATGCTGATGGCCGTGCGCCACGCGAAGGCCACCGTCCGCCGCACCGATGCTCATGACTACCGGCTGAGTGAGATACGCGGCAAAGAGCTGCGCGACCTGACTGTCGGAGTGGTCGGCACGGGGCGTATCGGCACAGCAGTCATCGACCGATTGCGAGGCTTCGGCTGCCGCGTGCTGGCCTACGACAATCGCCCCAAGACCCCCGCCCATTACACGCCGATCGACGAGCTTCTTCAGCACAGCGACATTGTCACGCTCCACACCCCGCTCACCGTAGAAACCCGCCATCTCGTCGATCGCCGACGTATCGACCAGATGAAACATGGCGCGTTCATCGTCAACACCGGACGCGGGCCACTCATCGATACCGAAGCCCTTCTATCGGCATTGGAGAGCGGCAGATTGGGCGGCGCGGCGCTGGACGTCCTCGACGGCGAAGAAGGAATCTTCTACACCGACTGCCGGAACAAGCCCATAGAGAACCGCCAGCTGTTGCGACTACAGGATCTGCCGAATGTGCTCATCAGCCCGCACACGGCCTATTACACCGACCACGCGCTGAGCGACACCATCAGAAACAGCCTCATCAACTGCCTCAACTTTGAAAGCGGGAAAACATGGACAGGTTGAAGATCGGCGTCATCTTCGGGGGCTCTTCCGAAGAACACCCCGTCTCCGTCAAGTCCGCCCAAGAGGTCGCAAAGAACCTCGACACCGGTAAATACGAGCCGTACTGGATCGGCATCACGCAGTCCGGTGCCTGGCAGCTCTGTAACTCCCCTGGCACAGACTGGGAGAACACCGACGCTCGGCCGGTCATGCTGTCACCCGACCGAAGCGTCCACGGACTGCTCGTCCTGGAACAGGACCGATTCGAAGTGATCCGTCTGGACCTCGTGCTGCCCGTCCTGCACGGCACACTCGGCGAAGACGGGGCGATCCAGGGCCTGTTGGAGCTCTCTGGCGTCCCCTATGCCGGCTGCGATATCCAGAGCTCTGCCATCTGCATGGACAAATCCCTGACCTACGCCGTCGCCAAGAGCGCGGGCATCGCCACGCCAAATTTCCGGGTGGTCGCGGAAGACGAGAAGGTCGACGCCGAACAGCTTCCTTATCCCGTCTTCGTGAAGCCGGCCCGTTCGGGCTCATCCTTCGGCGTCAGCAAAGTCGCCGGAGCAGAGGACTTACCGAGTGCGCTGGAGGCCGCACGGCAGTACGACTCGAAGGTCCTGATCGAAGAGGCCGTGGCCGGGAGCGAGGTCGGCTGCGCGATCCTGGGGGACCCATCCACCCCGATCGCGGGCGAGGTGGACCGCGTAGCCCTCTCCCACGGATTCTTCAGGATCCACCAGGAGGAGTCACCCGAGAGTGGTTCGGAGAACTCGACGTTCATCGTTCCCGCCGACATCTCCGAAGAATCGCGCCGGCTCGTCCAAGAGAGCGCCAAGGCCATCTACCGCACACTGGGCTGCCAGGGGCTTGCCCGCGTGGACGTGTTCCTCCAGGACGACGGCCGGGTGGTACTCAACGAAGTCAACACCTTTCCCGGCATGACCTCCTACAGCCGCTATCCCCGGATGATGGGCGCCGCAGGAATGCCGCTTTCCGACGTCATCGACCGGCTCGTGTCAATGACACTGCACCGGAAAAAGCGATGAACGGCGACTTCGGGTACCTGGACGAGCTGGTGCCCGGCATCCGTTGGGATGCCAAGTACGCCACCGGGGACAACTTCACCGGAAAGCCGGTAGACGGATATCTGGTGAATCGGATAGTCGGCACCAGAGCCTTGTGCGCAGCCCTGGGGAGAGCGCAGGAAAAAGCTGCGTCCCGCGGCTTCGGCTTGCTTGTCTGGGACGGATACCGTCCGCAACGCGCCGTCGACTGCTTCATGCGCTGGTCCGAACAGTCGGAGGACGGCCGGACAAAGCAGCGGCACTACCCCAATATCGACAGGTCCGAGCTTTTCGACAAGGGATACGTGGCTGCCAAGTCAGGCCACAGCCGCGGCAGTTCCGTCGACTTGACGCTCTACACCCTTGCCACCGGAGAAAATGCTTGCATGGGTGGTGACCACGACCTCATGGACTCGATCTCACATCATGGAGCAGCAGGAATAAGGCCCATCGAAGCGGAAAACCGCGAGCACCTTTGCTCCGTAATGGAGGACTGCGGATTTGCTCGCTACGCCTGCGAGTGGTGGCACTACACGCTGGAAAGCGAGCCTTACTCAGATGTCTATTTCGACTTTCCCATCACATGATGGAAGCCTCCCTTACGTCTCACAGTGGGGAAGCCTGGACCGGAACGACGAGGTCGTCATGCGGCGTGCCGCCCCATCCAGGATCGACGTCTTCCTGAGGCGCACCGATCCATCGCAACTGCACGACTGGACCTCCGACGGGTACCACTCGCGCGAGGAGTACCTGTTCTGGTCCCGCAAAGTCTGCGGCTTGGCATGTCTGCAGTCCCTGCTCCACGGCTGGACGGACACCCGACTGCTGATGCGTGAACTCCTTGCGCTGGCCCTCGACTGGGGTTGCTACGTGGTGGAACCCCAGGGCAAGGTCCAAGGACTGATATACCGGCCATTCATGGCTTGGGTCAGCTCACACTTCGGATTCAAATGCCAACTGGTCGAGAACACACCGATTCAAGCATCCGCCCGAGCGGTGCGCCCCGGGCAAGCCCTGATCGCTTCAGTGTCTCCTGAGATTCGCGACCCAAGCACCTGTAAACCCCGGCGGGGAGGGCATCTTGTGCTGGTTCATGAGGTCCATGGCGGGACGGTGCGGTTCCATAATCCGTCGGGCTACTCCCACAATTCGGACTCCACATCGCTGCCCATGCGCGTATTCGAGCGCTTCCACGCGGGACGAGGAATCCTGGTCAGTGTGACACCGTGAGGCCAGGCGAACCGGCACCGCGCGCCGCTGCGAGCGCACGATTGAGGGTCTGCTGAGCTGGCATCAGCCCGGCCCGGGCGGGCGCGGGAGGAGTGTGGTCCTTCACGGCCCGTCCTCCGAGCCGTGGTCGGCCTGAAAGAGCTCCAGTTGAGCTTCTTCGGCGCTGCCGCTGCGGGCTGGAGACCGTTTCGGCGATTGACGTTCTGCGGTGGGACTGCCACGGTATCTGCGGACGACCCGCCAGGACGTCAGGCGGGCGGCGCCGCGCTCGACCGGTGCCCGGGCCCGCCGGGGGCCCCGGTGACGCCCGCGCTCAGCCAGGGGCCGGCGCCCTGGGTCGGCGGGCTCGGCCAGGACGGAAACGGCTTGGCCCTCACAGATGCGGATGATCCGGTGAGTGCAGGCGCGGTCAGGTCGTGAGTCCGTCCCGACAGCGTGCGGGCGGAATACCCCACGACGGTCGCTGAGATGTACCACGGGGGTCGGGACGCCCCCCGTACACAGCCTTCTCCACACCCAGCTTCACCGGCCGGTCCGCGTTGCCGGACCGGTCCGACCCCTGCGGTACGGCGATCATCGGGGCCCTGTTCGCGGCGGTGCCTCACTGCAGTCGGGGCCGACCACTTCGGTGGTGGGCTGCATGACCCTCGGGATCAGGACCAGGGCTTGTTCCGGGCTGACCGGCATGAAGGTGAAAGCCGGCCGCCCGGTGACTGCCCGCACCTGCACCCCGTGCCGGCGGCGCGTGGGGGAGCAGTCCGCGCGTGAGACTGCGACCCGGTCGCACTCGGCGAGGGCGCCGCCCGGCAGAGGGTCGAGTACGGCAGGACAGATGACCAACGAGGCCCCCGGGCAGCATGATGGAGACATCAGACATCTCGATCAACAGCCCCGGGGCCTCGCTCGTGGCGGCTCGCAGACCGTCACTTGACGCGGCCACCTCGAAGAGGCTCACCGTCGGCAAAAGCGGGGTCACGTCACGGCGGCAAGCCGACGAGCCCCGGGGCGAGAGGGCGGGGGTGAGGAAGAGCGATGACGATCCCGATCCCTGACGGACCACGATCCACCCAGGGACGGTGCGCCGAGTGCTTGCCTACTTCCGCCCGCACATCCGCATGGTGGCGCTCCTCGTCGTAGTCGCCACGATGGAGGCGCTGATCGTCGCCGCAACTCCCTTGCTGCTGAGGGAGCTCGCCGACAACGGCATCGTCAAGAACGATCGCGGGGTCGTGATCTTGACGGCCTGCCGGGCCGTCGGCCTTGCCGTGCTGGGCGCGGGGTTGTCGCTGGTGTCCGCTTACATCTCCGGACGGATCGGGCAGGTGGTCAGCTACGACCTCCGGGTTCAGGCGCTCGACCACGTCCGGCGGCTGCCGCTCGCGTTCTTCACCCGCACCCAGACCGGGGTGCTGGTCGGCCGACTGCACACCGAACTGATCATGGCACAGCAGCAGTTCAGCGGCTTGCTGATGGCGGCCACCAGTGCGGTCATGGTCGTGGTGGTGCTGGCCGAGCTGTTCTACCTGTCGTGGCTTGTCGGCGTCATCACGCTGGCGCTGGTTCCGATATTCATCGTGCTCTGGGTTCACGTGGGGCGGGTGATACAGCGGCGCACCCAACGGCAGATGGACGAGAACGCCGGCCTCGGCGGACGGCTGCAGGAGCGGTTCAACGTACAGGGGGCGATGCTCTCCAAGCTCTTCGGCCGTCCGGACGAGGAGATGGCCGAATACGCGGATCGTGCCAATAGGATCCGCAAGATCGGCGTGAACCTTGTCGTCTGGGGCCGGATGGCCTTCGTGATGATGACGCTGATGTCCTCGCCTCTTCCGCTATTTTCACGTGCAGGCTGGAACCCTCACCGCAGAACTCCCGCCTGGGGCGGCTGTCCCTGGTCGCCGCCTCGATCGACGACGCGGCGGCCTGGTGCTTCCTGGCCGCGCTGACGGCCGTGCACACCGGTTCCGGGGCCGCTGACGCTCTGCCCATGATCGGCTACAGCATCCTGTTCACCGCCGTGATGCTGCTCGGAGTGTCCCAGCTGCTGCGGCCGCTGGCGCGGCACGTCGGCCGACAGGGCACGCTGAGCCCCGGCGTGATGTACGTCGTCGCCATCGTCCCGATCGTCTGCGGATACCTCACCGACCTGATCGGGATCTACTCGGTCTTCGGCGGCTTCATCGCCGGCCTGGCCATGCCCCGTGACCCGCAGTTCCGCCAAGCGCTGCACAGCCGGATGATGGATACCGTCTCCACGCTACTGCTGCCCGTCTTCTTCGCCCTGTCCGGCCTCACCACCGACCTGCGGAGCATCTCGGCCGACACCCTGCTGTTCGGCGTCGCCGCGCTCCTGGCGGGACTCGCGGGCAAATACTTCGGCAGCACCCTGGCCATGAAGACACTCCGCTTCAGTTGGCGCGAGGCATTCGCTGTGGGAGGACTGATGAACGCCCGCGGCATGATGATCATCATCTTCATCAACATCGGCTTGGCGCAGGGCCTGATCACCAAGCCGGTGTTCTCCGTTCTCGTCATGGTCGCCGTCATCACGAGCACCGCGGCCCTGCCGCTGTACCGCCGGGCGCTCCCGAAACACCTGGAGATGCACTCGGCAGCGAAGCGCCCACTCCGGCGCCGGCACCACGCCCCCTGACGACAACCGACATGCACTGATGTGCAAGTACCCGCCGGAGGCCCGGACCCATGGTCGGGCCGAGGACATCCCGGCAGCCACCGGCTGGTGGCGGCCAGAACCAGATAGTGAGCCGCCGGGTGGTGACATATCGTCGGCGTATCGAGAATCGCATACGCCCGGGCAACACCCTGCTGCATTGACTGGTGGCATGTCCTTCAACCCCTCCAGCGAACCAATGCGACCTGCAGCCCGGAATCCGGTCGTCAGGCCGATCAGCGCCGCCGAGCATATGGCGTTCGTGCGGGCCCAGCGGTCGGTCAGCTTTCTGCAGACCCCGGCGTGGGGCCGCGTCAAGACCGAGTGGCGCAGCGAGTCCCTCGGCTGGTTCGAGGGTCGGCGCCTGGTTGGTGCTGGGCTCGTACTGCACCGCCCGGTGCCGCGGCTCGACCGCTTCACGCTGGCGTATCTACCCGAGGGCCCGGTCATCGACTGGAGCGGCGAGATCGGTGCTTGGCTCGATCCGCTGGCGATCCATCTCAAGGCCCACGGCGCGTTCGCGATCCGGCTCGGCCCGCCGGTGCGCACACACACCTGGAGCGCCGCCCAGGTCAAGGAGGGCATCGCCGACCCGGGCAGCAAACGGCTCACCGACATCTCCGGCCACTGGGCCGACCCGGTCGGTGCCCGCGTGGCCAGCTGGTTCCGGGACGCCAGCTGGCTGCCGCAGAGCCCGGAGGACGGGTTCGGGGTCGGGCATCCACAGTTCAAGTACGAGATCCCGATGGTAGGCAGGACCGAGGACGAGCTGCTCAGGGGCATGAACCAGCAGTGGCGTCGCAACATCAAGAAGGCGGCTAAGGAGGGCGTCGAGGTCACGGTCAGCGACAGGGGCCCGGAGGACCTCAAGGCGTTTCACGACCTCTACGTCCACACCGCCGAGCGCGACCACTTCACACCCCGGCCGCTGCGCTACTTCGAGACCATGTTCGCGGCGCTGAGTGCCGAGGACCCCGAGCGGATCAAGCTCTACCTGGCCCGCCATCAGGGCGACTTGGCCGCCGCTACTCTCCTGGTCCGCGTCGGCACCCACGCCGTGTACGCCTATGGCGCCTCCTCCACCGCGAAGCGCGAGGTGCGCGGTTCCAACGCCTGCCAGTGGGCGATGATCCGCGACTCGCTCGCGGCCGGCTGCGACGTCTACGATCTGCGTGGCATCACCCCCACCCTCGACGCCGACGACCCGCACGTCGGCCTCGTCCAGTTCAAAGTCGGCACCGGCGGCCAGGCGATGCGGTACATCGGCGAGTGGGACCTGCCGCTGCGACCGATGGTTTACCGGGCCTTCGATCTCTATATGAGGCGGCGCGGACGCTGAACCGCACACACGACTCGATCGGTGCGGCGGTTACTGACTTCGGCTCGTCAGGGTGA
>NZ_RDBO01000027.1 GCF_008120935.1 Streptomyces sp. sk2.1 | reverse complement strand
GTGCACAGCGTGCACAGCCGCTCCCCTCATCGGGGCTGGTGCCGCATCTCGGCGTCGACGAGTTTGCCATTCGCAGGGGACAGACCTGCGCGACGATCCTCATCGACATGGCAACCCATCGCCCGGTCGACGTCCTGGCCGACCGGGCCGCAGCAACCTTCGCCTCCTGGCTGCGGAACCACCCTGAAGTGCGGATCATCTGCCGCGACCGTGCCGGTTCCTTCCACGACGGGGCCCAGGCCGGGGCTCCGCAAGCCAGGCGGGTAGCCGATGCATGGCACCTCCTGAACAACCTGGCTCAAGCAGTCGAACGCGTCATCGGGCGGCATCGCGCCGACCTGCGACAACCCCTCACCACCCATGACGACCGGACCTCCGACGGCCCCACCCCCGAAGGACACGACCGCTCTGAGCTGGACATCCACGGCCGGCCCCGGCCTCTGGCCGCCCGCACCCGCGAACACCACCAGCAGATCCACGAGCGCATCGAACGCGGCGACAGCCTTCGCACCATCGCACGCGACCTCCAGCTCAGCCGCGCCACGGTCAACCGATTCGCACACGCCGCCGGCGTCGATGAACTTCTCATCGCAGCCACCAATCGGTCCTCCCAGATCGACGACTACCGTCTCTACTTACACCACCGCTGGATGGAGGGCTGCATCAACGCCTCCGCCCTCACCCGGGAGATCCAGCGACTGGGCTACCGCGGCGACGTCAACACCGTCCGCCGGCACCTGAAGCCCTACCGCAACGGTGCGATCCCGGCCAACGCCCCCTTGCCTCACCTGACCGTCCGCAGGGTCACCGACTGGGTCATGCTCCAGCCCGAGCGCCTCACAGACGTTGAACGAAAGGGTCTCGACGAACTGTGCGAGCGGAATCCCGCGCTGGCGACGACGGTCGAGTACGCCCGTCGGCCGGCACTCATGGTCCGTGAACGCCGCAGTGAGCACCTGGCTCTCGACGTCTGGATCGCCGACGTCCGCCTCGACGGCCAACGCGAACTCCGAACTCTGGCCAACGGCATGCGACGCGACCGCGCAGCCATCCAGACCGCCCTCACCACGACCTACACCTCCGGAGCAGCCGAAGGCAACGTCACCAGGATCAAGCTGCTGAAAAGACAGATGTACGGCCGCGCCAACTTCGATCTCCTACGACGCCGCATCCTGCTCACACCATGATCAAGAAGCTGCCCACCCCAAAAATAGCGACAGAGCCCAGGAAGTGGACCAGAGCCCTCGCCGACTCCGGACGCATCCCAACCAGCACAAACTCCGGTGCCGGATAGCCGACGGACCTCTAGTCTCCGGTGGAAGCCCCGACCAGGCCCTCGACCGAGGAAGCGGAGTGATCATGGCTGATCAGACGGATGCCCAGCGGCTGTATTCATGGGGACGCTCCCGGTTCGAGAGCCAGCCCGCTCCGGTCGTCTGGGCCAGCCGCGTACTTCGCGCTGCGAGCCGGAGCCTCGGGAGCTTCCCCGAAGTCGACGACGCTCTTCTGTTGGCTGAGACCGAAGAGCGGTGGCGGCAGGCCCGAGAAGTGTTCGACCGGCTGCGGCGACGAAGTCTCGATCAGGACTCGCCGTTGAATGAGGAGCAGGCCCTGTTGTTCACTCTCGCCGAGTTGGTTGCCAAGGTCGCCCACAACGCTGCTGGCGTGCGACCCCCGTTCGACCATGACTCGGGATGGCGCATCGGACTCATCGCCCACCGCCTCATCTCAGTCGCAGACGACCCCCAGCTTCAAACTGAGCTCACAACAGCTCTTGGTGGACGGCCAGAGGCCGCCTGACACGTTGAGACGCGGCAGACCCCGTGCTGTTCCGGCACCGCCTCGCACGGGTTCGCCGGAACAAGAGCGCTTTGCCGAAGGACTCGTTGGAGGCGATGGCGACGCTGTTCTTCTCCTCATGTTCGGTGAGGACCTGGGAGAGGAGTTCAGCGCCGTGGCGGTCGAGTTCCATGTGGCCGAGCTCGTCGATCTATGCAGATATCCGCATAGATTGATCTATGCGGAGGCTGTGACTATGCCGAG
Source organism: Streptomyces sp. sk2.1 (assembly GCF_008120935.1). Taxonomy (GTDB): domain Bacteria; phylum Actinomycetota; class Actinomycetes; order Streptomycetales; family Streptomycetaceae; genus Streptomyces. The sequence continues at coordinate 6,784 of NZ_RDBO01000027.1, read as the reverse complement.
TGTGCTGGCGTTGCACGAGGCTGTAGCTCCCGCGACGACTGTTCTGTTCTGCATAGTTGCGGTGCCGGAGAGGGCAGAGGAAAAATTCCGGTGCGGACTGAGATCTGCGCTCAGCTGCGACGACGCCTGGGGCGTGAGCGCCACCTGCCCGGCCCGCCGTTCGCTGCTGATCTCGGATCTGTTGCCCTCATTGTCGTGACGTATTGCGCGTAGCGAAGACGGGCGTCGGTCAGGCTTTCCGACCCGTTGGGGCCGCCCCAGACCTCGTCGGCATTCGGGTCGTCCTGGCCATCGTCTTCCCAACTGCACTCGTCACAGATCTGGAAGTGTCCGCGGGCTTCCAGTGTCAGGAGCTTGCAGCAGGGACAGGCATACGGGCCGCCGCCGGGCGGGCTTGCTGCGGGCGCTTCCTCGGGCGTTGTCACGCGTTGAGTGTGGCATGACCTGGAAGGAAGCTCTGGTCTGGTCGCGTCAGAGGCTGTCGAGGAACGCGAGGGTGGAGTCGGTGGGACGGTAACGACCGGGCCGGGCTGTCGCGGGGGTCGTGAGGGCCAGGGCCTTCTCTTTGATGGTCATGCCGGCGTGGACGTAGGCGGCGGRGCGACCGCGGCCAGGCCGTCGGTGCGAGGGGAACCCCGGGCGCGGTTTCCCCTCGCGTCAGCGGCCCAGTAGCCCGGCGCGGCGCGGCAGGGCGGGGCGGGGCCGCGGGCGCACCGTCAGGTCGTCGGCCATCGCGCGAGCGGCCCGGCAGCAGGTCGGAGCGCCGGCGGCCGGGCCCGGACCCGACGGCGCGAAACGGCGGGGCGGGGACGGCCGACCACCGGGCGGGACCGCGCAGAGCGGCACGGCGCGGCACGAGACCGCGGCCTGGCACCGCGCGGCACGGCACCGCGGTGGCAGGGCCCTGCCGCCGCGGCCCTGTGGCAAGAGTGAACCGTGTCCCCGGACACAGGCGTTACACCGGACTCGGGCCGGTCGGCCAGACACAGCAACGGGCCGGACGGCGGGACGGAGCGAGCAGGGAAGGCCGTCGACGACACGGTGAGGCGACGGCGGGCGGGCGGGGCGCGAGGTCGTCGACCGCGGTACGGCGGCGGGCCCGGCCGCGGCCGGGCCATCGGCACGAGGGGAACCCAGGGCGCGGATTCCCCTCGCGTCAGCGGTCCGGTAGCCCGGCGCGGCACGGCAAGGTCGCGGGCGCACCGTCAGGTCGTCGACCATCGCGCGAACGGCCCGCCGCCCTCACGGGCGGCGGGCCGGCCCATGTGCTGACGTCATTCCGGGGGTCCCGTCTGGCTTCTTGCGGCCGACGATCTCGGAGATCACCCAGCCCTGGCACAAACACGCAGGTCGCGTCCTCAACTCGCCGGAACCAGCGCCAACGCCTCGTTCAGGTGATGCTCGGCGACCCCTCGCATGAACTCCCGGTCGGGGAAGTCCCCGTCGAGCAGGCGCAGCGGGCCGGCTGTCAGTGACAGGTGCTGGGTGAGTTTGTAGAGCGCGAGGCGGTCCTCGTCGAGGCCGTCCACCGCCAGCTGCTGGTACTGGCTGTTGGTGTGGCGGAGGCGTAGGAAAACGTGCTCCCACTCGACGTCGAAGTACAGCAGGTTCTCGATGTCGATCACGACGGGATGGCCGTCCCGGTCGACCATGACGTGGTCCAGGCCCAGTTCGCCGTGGACGACGGAGTATTCGGCGCGCGGCTGCACCGCCGTGGTCAGTTGACGCAGCCGCTCCTCCAGCTGATCGCGGGCGTCGGCGATCCTGTGGTCGCGCGCGGTCGCCTCGGCGAGGCAGCGCAGCGCGAAGGCGAGCGCTGCCTGCTCGCACGAGGCCGAACGTGATGTGCCTCCCGCGTCGATCAGGGCGACCTTGCCGAAGGACGGCGCCCGGTGGCCGCGCATCATCGCCAGGCTCTCAGTGAGGCGCATCATCGTCGGCTCCGCGGCGCGTGGGTCGCGGTTGCGCAGGTCCATCAGCTTTTCGCCAGGCACGTCCTCGACGATCGCGAGGTCGGCCGGGTAGTAGGTGCGGTCACGATCGGCCAGGTGGATCTCAAGGACCCGAAGGCCCAGCGCCCCCAGCCGCGCGTGCGCGGCCTCGAACAGGTCGAGCCCGATGCCGGGCGAGAACGGGTCGGCGAGGTCGCCATCGTGTTCGGTGGCCGGCCAGTAGTTCTCGGAGTCCTCCCACAGATAGGCGATCGCCGTCGTGGCGTCGTCCATCGTCAGCCGGTAGACGCCCTTCGTGGTGCCGCCCGCCAGTCGCTCGATTGCCTCCAGTCGTCGCCCGCCGCCCAGCGCGGCCCGCGCCGCACCCGCCAACTGATCCCGTGTCACTTTCTTTGGCGCCACGCCCACAACCCGCCTTCCGCCTTGATAACTGGGGCACCCTACGCGAGTCATCGTTCATCGCCGAACGAATTGCTCCGAAGGTGTCATGCATGATTCAAGAACAGGCACCAGGTGGCATGCCATCCCATGCACTGACGTCATTTCTCGGTTCTGGCAAAGATCTTGGGAGCCGTCACGGAGGGTGACGGTTTCGTTCGGCTGAAAGGGAGGTGCACACGTCCCAAGCCCGTCAGCGTTCCCGCATTCTGGTCCACCACCAGCCGAACGCCGCCAACTCGATGTGATTCGGCTCCGGCAAGGTACGACGCTCTAGTTCTTCATCGATGCGCGTGATCAGCCGGCCCAAGTCCCGTTTGGCTCCCGGAGGAAGGTGCCGCATCGCCCACTCCAGGTCATCACGGGCATCGTTTATCCCGGGCGAGCAGAACACGGAGGCATCCAAGTGCCGGCCGGGCTGCGCGAAAGCCCACTCGATACGAGAGAGCGCGTCAGCGACCGCGTTGGGCCACATCTCCTGGTCTTCGACCCTGCGGATCGCTGCACGAGTCCGCGCGGAGACACCATGAACCCTCAGGACCGGACACTGCCATCGTGGCCGCCACCGCTCTGCGCGGACGGCCTTGGGACGCCTACGCGGCATCGCCCTTTCGGATCAACATGAGGCCATCCTGCCACGGCCGGGCACCTGCCCGGGCCTCGATCCACATGCCTGCCGCAGCAGGTGTTCCTGTTTCTCGGTTCTGGCGCAGATCTTGGATGGCGTCTCGGGGTGCTATTGGAGCAGGATCATCTTGCGGAGTAGTTCGAATCCGGCTCGGCCGTAGAGCTGCCGCTTGATCTTCTTGATGCGGTTGACGGCCCCCTCGATGCTGCCGGAGCTCCAGTCGAGAGTGAGCCCGGCTGTCACGGCGTCGAGGTCTCGGAGCAGGTGGAGCGCGAAGCCGGTGAGGCCGGGTAGCTGGCTGGCGTCGACTGCGTCGATCCAGGCAGGGAGTGTGACGCCGAGACGGTCGGTGAGGATCTCTCCGAAGCCGCGGACATATCCGGCGGCCGTGTCCAGTTCAGGGCAGCGGGCCAGGACCTCCTTCAGGCCGGGGCGGCGCCTCGGAAGGAGCTCCGCGCAAGGTGGCGATGTGGGAGCGGACCATGCCGTACGTGACCGGGGCGTGCTCGGCGACCAGTTCGCCATGCAGTCGGGTGACACTGGTGCATCCCTCGGCGAATCGCCGTTCCAGGTAAGGCTTGTAGGGGTCCAGCCTGCTGGGCCGGGGCGGGTTCTCGCGGATGGTGTCCTGCCAGCGTGCGGCGTTCGCGTATCGGAGCACGGTGTTGAGCCCCCAGCCCAGGTGCCGGGCGATCGCCCGGCGTGAGTGGCCCTGGGCGAGCATCTCGTGGACCAGGGCGTGAGCGGCCTTCTTGCGCTCGGCCCGCCGGCCGAGCGGTTCCGAGTCGTCCGGCGGCCAACCGGGAGTTGGTCGGGTGCCCTGCGGCAGCATGCCGCTGGGCGACGGATTGCGCAGGCAGTCGCGGTGGGCAGCGACGTAGGTCTCCACGGCCCGGCCGAGGCCCTGCCACAGGTGAAAGCGGTCAGCGATCTGCAGAGCGTCGGGGGCTCCGCGCCGGGCGCCCTCGGCGTAGGCGCCCGCCCGGTCCCGGCAGATGATCTCCACACCGGGGTGGCGGACCAGCCAGGCGGCCAGCGGACCGGCTTCACGAGTCGGGAGCACATCGACCACGCGATGGTCTTCGACGCTGGTCAAGACGGTGGAGTAGGTCTGGCCGCGACGGATCGCGAAGTCGTCCACACCCAGCACCCGTGGAGTACTGAATCGCGGATCGGGCAGTGCCATGACCCTGCGTAACAAGGTCATCCGTCCCGCGCCGAATCCCAGCTGGGCGGCCAGTCGGGCGCCGGCCCGCCCGGCCAGCGCGAGCCCCACTCGCTCCAGGGCGTGGTTGAGCCGCGTGGTGAACCGTGCGTACGGGGCGGCCAACCGGGAGAACGGCTCGGCGAACGTGCGGCGCGGGCAGTCCGCCGACCCGCAGATGAAGCGTCGGACCGTCAGCCGGATCACAAAGCCCTGCTCAGCCAGAGGAAGGTCCTTCAGCCTGCGCTGGTAACGGTCGTGGATTCGGTCCGAGAAGCGGCCGCAGTCCGGACACGCCGCCGCGGCCGCGCGGCCTCTCGCTGCCACCTCGACCGTGCCGAACGCGGCTGTAACAGCCTCGACATTCACCTCGTCGATCCCCTCGAACACCAGCGAGTCCCAGAACGGTGCGTCGGTCTGCATGGCCAGCACCATCACCGTCCACGGCCGACCAGAGGAACGGACGGAATGCACCTGAGGGAGCGTCACTTCCGGCTGTCAGACGCCAAGGCGTACGCCGTCTCGCACGAGCCAGTCCCTCGCAATCGAACATCGAGGTAACGCTCCGCGACGGCTCCCCAAGATCTGTGCCAGAACCCGTCTCTTGTGAGCAGAGCCACCTGGGCGAGGGCCAACCGCCCGCCGCCACTCCGGCGAGGTGAATACGAAGTCCCCTCTGCACGAAGGAGACTTCCGGCGCACGCCAGCCGTCAGCCCCGCCGGGCAGGCAGACGGCCGCGAGCGCAGTGCCGGCGGCAGAGCAGGACGGCTTCATGGAGATCGGGCAGGTGGCTGGGGGCGAACTGCTGGGCGTCACGCCCGCCCTGCCGCACAGGCTTCCGGACCGACCGCCCCACCTTCGGGTGAACATGCGTCGATAGCGGAATGTCGCCTGGTCTGCAGGGCGTCTGCACGGGCATGACGAACGATTTTGCCCGGGTCTCCGGACCACTGCTCGGCCGGCTCGGACTGCGGTTCCTGGCCCGTCGGGATCTGGCACGCCGGGTGTCCACGGACCGGCCTAAGGTCCACTCTCACGGGGCGGAATGCTCCTGCGGCGCGTACAGCACCCTCGAGGCCTCCGTAGTGCACAACCATTCGGGCGAGATGCTGCGCCACGTAGAGGTCGGTGTCCAGTACGAGGGTCGCGATGTCGTTGTTCCCGTCACGATTGAGAGCCTTCCTCCGGACAAGACGATGTACAAAGTGGACTGGAGCCGCCACTACCCGCTCAGCGAGGAGCGGCGGGTCGAGAGCGAGCTTCAGGTTGCCCGGCAGGAATCGTACGTGCGCTACACGTTGCCGGACGGCAGCCGCTGGGAATGGCGCCGGGGCAAGGTCTGGCGGCAGTGGCCACCGGTACGTTCGTGGTGGCGTCGGCCGCTGATGTGGTGCGGACTGAGCCGCTTCGCCGACGCCCCGGCATGCCCCTGCGCCTCATGCACCCAAGCCCTGCAGGACCAACGGCTTCGGAACCGGAAAGTGACAGGCTCTCGGTGATACCAGGACTGGATTCCCGCCGAATCGGAATCACCTACGCGGCTCCTGGCCGCGTCTGATGTAGAGATCCAATGTGCTCTGCAGTGTGCTTGAGAAAGGGCGTCGGCCGCCGGCCGCCGGCCGGCGCCCGACGCCGGAAGTGCCGGTCAGGTCAGTCGGTGTGGTGGATCCCGTAGTCGTCACTTTCGGCCGACCGACTCGTCTCAGTCCATCCCGGAAGGGCATCGATCGCCTCCGGCGTCGTGCCCATCTCCTTCGCCAGATCCTCGATGACGTTCGTCAGGTCGCCACCGTCGTAGGCGGCGAGGAACCGGGCTGAGATCTTCTCCCGGGGGATCTCCAGCGACTCGTAGATGTAGATGCCGCGTTCCAGCGTGATCGTGTTCTTTGCCATGCAGGGCAGCGTCCCACGGGCCACCGCCCTGCGGGTGACATTGCCCAACGTGCGAGCCAACCCGGCCACACCCCTGTGCGCCTCTTCGAGCGACAAACGTGGCCGTCCCGGGCCCCCCTTGGAGACCCGGGACAACTGATAGGCACTCCGAGAGGCCCTCGGAGGGCCTCTACGCGGCGAAGCCGATGTTGGTGACGTACTCGTACTGGCCCCACTGGGAACCGAGGTCCGGGAGGACGTCGAGGGTCCAGGCGTCGTTGAGGCCCTGGTGGTCGCCGGTGGCCCAGGCGTCGACGATGCGGTCCCAGCGGCGGACGTTCATCGTGCGGTACTCCACGACCCGCTGGAGCGGACGGGCGACCTGGGACTGGTTACTGACTTCGGCTCGTCAGGGTGAGGTCGGGTTGTCGAGGGTGAGGCCGGTGCCGGCTATGAAGCCGTCGAGGGTTTCGGGCCGGTACTGGAGTCGTTTGAGCCGGTTGCGGACGAGGACCTCCAAGCGGTCCAGGGCGACGACGGCGAGGTTGGCCAGGCTGCGCTTGACGTGGGCCCACACGCCCTCGACCGGGTTCAGGTCGGGCGAGCAGGCGGGCAGCAGGAACACCGTCAGCCATTCCCGTGCGTCGATCAACTCTCGCATCGTGCGGGAGACATGGGTGTTGAGCCGG
>NZ_RDBO01000268.1 GCF_008120935.1 Streptomyces sp. sk2.1 | reverse complement strand
GCCCCGCCCCCGCCGCTGCGGCGGGGGCGGGGCCGGAGTTCGCACAGGACCGTCGGCCGCCCCGCCCCGGACCGTGCCGGGGTGTAACGCCCGTGTCCGGGTACACAGTTCACCCTTGCCGCAGGGCCGCTGCGCCCGTCGCTCAGCCTCCGCCGTGCCCGCCAGGACACAGGACCAGAACCCGGAACCTGTGCCGCCCCGCCGTGCCCCTCGCCGCCGGGCCGTCGCCGTGCCGGCCCTGCCTAGTTGTTGCCGGGCCCCGCGCCGCCCTGCTGTTCCCGCTGCATGCCACCGTCGCCCGCCCGTCGTCGCCTCACCGTGTCGTCGACGACCTTCCCCGCCCGTCCCGTCCCGCCGTCCGGCCCGTTGCTGTGCCTGGTTGTTCTGGCCGTGCCGGGGTGTAACGCCTTTGTCCGGGTACACAGTTCACCCTTGCCGCAGGGCCGCGGTGTCCTGTGGCATCGGATCTTGCTCGTTTGCCATCGGAGCGTGACGACTACCGGTTTCGTGACATCGAACCTTGCTCGTGCTGTCCCGTCATATCGGACCCTGACCAGTCTCACCGCACCTACGCCTGCGGGCCTCGCCACCTTGTCCCTGCCCAGGTCCCTGGCGGTCTGACGCCGCCGCTGTCGGAGGCCCCGGCTACGGTTGCCAGGTGAACGGATTGAATGCACCAGCCGACGTACCCGCCCACCACGGCACGTTGCTGCCTCTCCTGGGTGCTGACCAGGAGGTCATCGACTTCTTCGCCGGTGTTGCGGATCTCGACGCGACGGACCCCGCCGACCAGGAGCTGGAAGACGGGGTCCGGCTTGCCTCTGGAGCCCGGCTGGAGCAGTTCGCGCGGGCGGCCTCAGGTGACGCGTTCTGCTTCGTCGGCGAGGGTGGAGAAGAACGCCCCGTGGTGTACGTCAGCCTCGACGGCGAGGCCGGACCGCTCGCCCTCGGACTGCCGGAGCTGGTGCGGCTGTGTCTGGTGGCACCGTGGTGGCGTGATGCTCCCGGACGGACAGCCGGAGAACTCCAGGTGGTCGCCGACGAGTACCGGGAGGACATGCCCGACCTCGACCGGCGACGCGACCGCGCGGCCCGGGCGCTCGGCCTCGATCCGGCCGGACTGCCGTCCGAGGCGGCAGCCCTGGCCCGGCTCGTGGAGCTCTCCCGAGGACCCGTCGCCGCAGCTTGCCTCGTCGTCGGGTACGAGGGCGATCCGCTCGATCCCCTGTTCGCCGGCGACCCCAGCTGACGCTGGCTGGCCGGCCACCCGGGCCGTCGCCGCGGCCGTGCCCCGGGCTCGCGCCGCCCCGCCCCGCCGGCC
>NZ_RDBO01000267.1 GCF_008120935.1 Streptomyces sp. sk2.1 | reverse complement strand
CCGCGGCCCCGCCCCCCCACTCCCGCTCCCGCTCGCCGCGTCCGCCGGGGCCGCGCCCGGTCAGCGCTGCCGGATGCGTCCGGTGTAGATGTCGCGGTCGTCCGGCAGCCGTACGGAGACCGGCGCCCCGAACCCGTACAGCAGTGTGGTCGACACCACTTCCACCGCGGGGCCCTCGCCGGCGAAGCCGAACCGGTGGCGCACCTTGCGCAGCCGCCCCTGGTCGTCGAGGTACGCGTCGAACCGCACGGTGTCCCTGCGGAACCCTTTCGCCGCCGCCCGCAGCGCCCCGCGCGACTCCGGCGCGGCCTCCCGCGCCGCCCGCCCGAGGTCCGTCGTCCCCCGGTAGTGCCGCACGGGCACCCCGTCGAGCACGGTCCTGCCCACGTACGTCACCCGGTCCGCCCCGCGCAGCAGTTCGGCGGCGGCCATCGGGTCGGTCGCCCCGCCGGTGACGAGATTGCCGTCCGCCAGGGTCGTGGTGTCGACCCTGACCCACTTGTCGGCGGGCACCCCGGCGCCGCGGTTCATCATGTAGAGGGCGCCGGGGGCCAGCAGTTCGGTGACCGGGCGGCGCTCGTCGGCACCGGCGGCGCCCTCGGGCAGCACGACCGTGAGCCGGCCCGTGCGGTGGCGGAAGTCGTACACCCCCCGGCCCCGGATCGTCACCCGCGTACCGCCCGCCGCGGTCTCCATCGTCGTGCGCACCTCGGCGCTCCCGGCGGCTCCCGGACCGGCGGCGGCCCCGGACATGACCGCCGTACCGGTGCCGGTCACCGTGCCCGCGAGCACCGCGGCCGCGCGGTGCACCGCGTCGAGGGAGTCGGCCCCGCCCCGCTCGTCGGCCACGGCCCGGTCGCCGCCACCGCCGCCCGAGCACCCGCCGGTCGCCGCCATCACGCCCGCCACGGCAAGGGCGCAGACGGCCCGCGCACCACCCTTGGACCTGTGCTGCCGCACCAGCATCGCCTGCCAACTCCCAACGATGTAACGCCTGCCCGAGAGGCTCGTTCGTTCCGGATTAACGACGGCCCGTGTCCCCCGTCACGCCGTTCCCACGGGCCTCACCTCAGGGGGCCACGACCAGTACCGTGGACGGGTGTACGACCGACACGCCGATGAGGTCCCCCCGCTTCCCCCCGCCCCCGTCGCGCACGAACCGACGACGGTGGAACGCGGCTCCTTCTGCACCGCCCGCTGCGGCTGCGGCTGGTACGGCCCGGCCCGTCGCTCCAGGGACCGTGCCCGCGCGGACGCCACGGAGCACCTGGCGGCCCCCTGACCCGCCCCCTTTTCCCGTCCTTTCCTTCCTCCCGTCCCCGGCT
>NZ_RDBO01000266.1 GCF_008120935.1 Streptomyces sp. sk2.1 | reverse complement strand
GGTACATACCCACCCACCCTCCCTGTCCGACCGGCGAGTTGACCGGAAAGTCGCCCGACGGACCGACCGGCCGGCCGAGCCCGCGCTGACCATTTGTGACCGGTTTGCCACGGACGGTGGTGACCCTCTAGCGTTCCGGGAACAGGGCCATCCCTGTAGACGCAGAACGACCCCTGCCGGTGCTGGAACACCGAAAACAGGGGTCTGACCACTTCGATCGCAAGGCCCTTGCGATCTCAGAAAGGCATCGCGATCTCATGGCTGACAGCCAGTCTAGTGCCGCACCGCGCGCACCACGCACCTCCCCGCCCACCCCTTCGCACCCGCATCCGATGGCCGGTCCGGGGTACGGAAAGCGTTCGGCACCCGCTCAACTTCCGCGCGGCGAACGCGACTTCGCGCACCTCCCGGCCCGTGAGGCGTCCATCGCCGCATATCTCGACCGGCTGCCCGAGGGTGCCGACATCTCCGTGAAGACCCTGGCCAAGGTGCTCCCGTACGGCCAGTGCGCCCTGCGCACCGCGCTCAACCGGCTCCAGGACGCCGGGCATCTGCGGCGCGGCAGCGAGTGCGTGGCCCGTGACGAGTGCCTGCTGTGGGTGACCCGTACGTTCTTCTCCCGGACCGCGCGGGACGACGCGTGGTGGGCGGCGTTCACCAGGGGCGACGTACCGCCGGAGGAGCCCGGGCAACGGCCCACCCGTTCCCGGGCGTTCATCCTGCTCGCCGCGCTCGGACGCACCGCGCCCCCGCTCACCCTGTCGGCGGCGGACTGCGCGATGCTGGAACCGCAGGTCACCGAGTGGTTCGCGCGGGGTGCCACGGAGGCGGAACTGCTGCACGCCCTCACCGACGGCCTCCCCAGCCCCGTCCATCACGCGGCAGCCCTCGTCCGCAGACGGCTCACCGACAAGATGCCACCCGAACGGGTGGCTCCGGCGGCGCCGCAGACGGTGCTGCTCGCCCTCGAATGCAGCGACTGCCGCGCACCGGGCGGCGAACGGGCCCTGATCGGCGGCCGGTGCGGACCGTGCCGGGGCGAACCGGCCACCCGGCCCGTCGGCCCGGACGGCGCCGTACCGGCGGAGGGGGTGCGCGAGCGGATGAACGAGGTCCGGGCCGACGGGCCGGGTGGCCGGTTCGCCCCGGCACGGTCCGCACCGGCCGCCGATCAGGGCCCGTTCGCCGCCCGGTGCGCGGCAGTCGCTGCATTCGAGGGCGAGCAGCACCGTCTGCGGCGCCGCCGGAGCCACCCGTTCGGGTGGCATCTTGTCGGTGAGCCGTCTGCGGACGAGGGCTGCCGCGTGATGGACGGGGCTGGGGAG
>NZ_RDBO01000265.1 GCF_008120935.1 Streptomyces sp. sk2.1 | reverse complement strand
CGGCCTCCCCGTCCGCCACGGCCTCCCTGCCGCCCGCGAAGGGCTCGGTGAAGGTGGTCTCCACGCTCACCGAGGGCCTGGACTCGCCCTGGGGCCTGGCGGCGCTGCCCGACGGCGACCTGCTGGTCGCCTCGCGCGACAAGGGCACGATCACCCGGATCGACGCGAAGAGCGGGAAGAAGACCCTGCTGGGCTCCGTGCCCGGGGTGGCGCCGGCCGGTGAGGGCGGGCTGCTGGGGATCGCGGTCTCCCCCACGTACGGCTCGGACCATCTGGTGTACGCGTACTTCACGACCGAGTCCGACAACCGCATCGCGCGCATGCAGTACGACGAGGACGGCACGGTGCCGGGCCGGCTGCTGGGCGCCCCGGACACGATCCTGCGCGGCATTCCCAAGGGCGCGATCCACAACGGCGGCCGGATCGCCTTCGGGCCGGACCGCATGCTGTACGCGGGCACCGGCGAGACGGGGGACGACGGTCTCGCGCAGGACCCGGAATCACTGGCCGGAAAGATCCTGCGGATGACGCCGGACGGGCAGCCGCTGCACGGCAATCCCGAGGCCGACTCCGTGGTGTATTCGTCCGGACACCGCAATGTGCAGGGGCTGGCCTGGGACGGGCGCAAGCAGCTGTGGGCGTCGGAGTTCGGGCAGGACAGCCGGGACGAGCTGAACCTGATCCTGCCGGGCAGGAACTACGGCTGGCCGGAGGTCGAGGGCAGGGCGGGCCGGAAGGATTTCGTCGACCCCGTGGCACAGTGGAAGACGTCCGAGGCGTCCCCCAGCGGGATCGCCTTCGTCAAGGGCTCGATCTGGATGGCGGGCCTGCGCGGGGAGCGGCTCTGGCGGATTCCGCTGTCCGGCGAGGACGGCGGGGAACCCCTGGCCGCCCCGCAGGCGTTCCTGGAGAAGAAGTACGGCCGTCTGCGCACCGTGCTCGCCGCGGGCGGCGACAGGCTCTGGCTCGTCACGAGCAATACGGACGGCCGCGGCACCCCCGAGCCGGGAGACGACAGGATCCTGGTGCTGGAGGTGCGGTAGCGGCCTCGGCAGGGGAAAGGGCGTGCGGCTGGTGTTCAACTTCTTCGAGGAACTCTTCGCACCGGGCCGCAAGCACACCGTCGAGGAGCAGAAGCGGCTGGAGCTGTCCCGGGTGGACCTCGGCATCGGCGACCCGGGGCGCGGGCCGATAGACCTGACCTCGGGCAAGGTCACCATCCGGCCGTCCGACGCCTCCGGAGCACGGGAAGAGGGGCCGTCCGGGGCGAAAGCCACCCCGGACGACCCCGATTCCGCCCCCGGTGCGGGGCCCGATCCCTCCCCCGATCCGGGATCGGGGGAGG
>NZ_RDBO01000264.1 GCF_008120935.1 Streptomyces sp. sk2.1 | reverse complement strand
TCATCGGTGTGATGAAGATGGTCCTCGCACTCCAGAACGAGACCCTTCCCAGGACCCTGCATGCCCAGGAGCCCAGCCCGCTGATCGACTGGGGGACCAGCGGCCTCCAACTGCTCCAGAACGCCCGCCCCTGGGAACGCGACGAGAACCGGGTACGCCGTGCGGGTGTGTCGTCGTTCGGGCTGAGCGGTACGAACGCGCATGTGATCGTGGAGGAGCCGCCGGTCGTCGAAGAGGCGGAGGTGGCGGAGGTTTCCGGCGGTGCGGTGCCGGTGGTGGTGTCGGGGCGTGACGAGACCGCTTTGCGGGAGCAGGCGGGGCGCTGGGCGTCCTGGATCTCCCGTGGTGAGGGTGTGCGGGTGGCGGATGTGGCGGTGACGGCTGCCCGGCATCGTTCGCACTTCGAGTCCCGGGCCAGCGTCGTTGCGTCGGATGCGGCCGGGCTGGTCGARGCGCTGGAGGCACTGGCCGAGGGGCGGGCCCATGACGCGGTCGTCACCGGCAGCGCCGAGCGCCGCGGGAAGGTCGTCTTCGTCTACCCCGGCCAGGGCTCGCAATGGGTCGGCATGGGMCGTGAACTCCTGGAATCCAGCGAGGTGTTCGCACAGACCGTGAACGCCTGTGACGCCGCTCTGCGGCCGTTCACGGGCTGGTCGGTGCGGGAGGTCCTGGCCGGTGAGGAGGGCGAGAACCCGCCGTTCGACCGGGTGGACGTGGTCCAGCCGGCGCTGTTCGCGATGGGTGTGGCCCTGTCCGCACTCTGGCGGTCCCTCGGTGTCGAACCGACGGCCGTGGTCGGTCACTCGCAGGGCGAGGTGGTSGCCGCGGTGGTGAGCGGTGCTCTCACCCTGGAGCAGGGCGCACAGATCGTCGCCCAGCGCTCCAAGGCCGTCCTGGCCTGCGCCGGACAGGGCGGCATGGCCCTCATCGAACGCCCCGTCGCGGTGGTGGAGGAGTTCCTCGCCCCGTACGGCGACGCGTTGTCCGTCGCCGCGGTCAACACCGCCGGGTCCACGATCATCTCCGGGGAGGCGGACGCGATCGAACGGATCGTGGCCGAACTCCAGGAGAAGGAGGTCTACGCCCGCAAGATCAACGTGGACTACGCCTCCCACAACGCCCAGATGGACCCCCTCCTGCCCGCCCTCGCCAAGAGTTTYGAGGACCTGGCCCCGCACCGTGCCGACCTCGCGTTCTACTCCACGGTGACGGGAGACGTCTCCGACGGCACGGACCTGGACGGTACGTACTGGTGCCGCAACCTGCGCGAGCCCGTCCGTCTCGACCGCGCCCTGAACAGGCTCCTCGACGATGGTCACACCGTCTTCGTGGAG
>NZ_RDBO01000263.1 GCF_008120935.1 Streptomyces sp. sk2.1 | reverse complement strand
CTCTCGCTGCTCCTCACCGTGGACGCGCTGCCGCCCACCGCCTTCGAGCTGGGCATCAAGGGCTGGACGCCCACCATCGAGCTGACCACCCACATCCGCTGCCGCCCCGCCCCGGGCCCGCTCCGGGTCTCCATCACCACCCGCAACCTCGCGGGCGGCTTCCTGGAGGAGGACGCGGACGTCTGGGACAGCGCGGACCGGCTGGTGGCCCAGTCCCGCCAGCTGGCCAGGGTGTCGCGTTCCTGAAGTGCCACCGATCCCCGCAGGGGCCCGCCGGATTCCGGCGGGCCCCTGCGCGTGCGGGGCGGGTGTGCTCAGGCGGCCGGGTCGCTCGGGCCGTCCGGATCGCTCGGAGCGTCCAGCCAGTGGAGCCGGCCGAGGTTGACCAGCCTGAGCCGCCGCCGGGCCGTCTCGGCCACCCGCCGCTCGCCCTCCGGTCCCGCGTCCAGCAGTGCCGACGCGGTGATCACCATGTGGTCGACGTAGAAGCCGCCCAGCATCAGCAGGTCCTCGTCGCTCCACCCCCGGGACTGCGGCTCCCCGGCGAGCGCCGCCGCCGTCTCCTCGGCGAACCGCCGCAGTTGGGCCGCTATGGCCTCGCGGACCGGGCCGACCCCGCCGTGCTGCTCGCGGGCGATGAAGCGGAAGTGGGCGGGTTGCTCGCCGACGTGGCGCAGGATCAGCTCGACACCGCGCCCCAGGCGCTCCTCGCTGTCACCGGTCTCGGCGAGGACCGCGCCGATCATTCCGTGCAGGCTGCCCAGCGCCTCCTCGACGAGTGCCACGCCGAGCGCGGCGGTGTCGTCGAAGTGCCGGTAGAAGGCGGTGGGCGTGACGCCCGCGGCCCGGGTCACCTCGCGCAGCCCGAGGCTGCTGAGGCCCTGGTGCTCCAGGAGCGCGAGTGCGGCGTCCAGCAGCGCCTGACGTGTTCTCAGCTTCTGGGTTTGGCGGACGCCGACGGTGTGACTCATGCCATTCAGTAAACAACTGTTCTCCGGGGCGAGGAAAGGGAGGGCGGGTCTAGACTGAGCAGTCAGTGAACAGTCGTAATCTCAAGTGCTCGCGAGAGCCCGTGGAAAGGCTGGACATGATCGTCCTCGTCGTCGCCCTGCTCCTGCTGGGGATCGTGCTGGGTGCGGTGGCCCAGATCCCGCCCGCGCTCTCCCTCGTGCTCGGCGCCCTGATCGGCTGCTGGCTGCTGGTCTTCGCCGTACGCGAGCGGGCGGGTGCGCGTCGCCGCTCCTCGTGACCGGCCGCGCCGCAGCCCCGACGTCCGCCGCACCGCCGCCACGACGCCTGCCGCACCGCAGTCCGACCCACGACGCCTGCCGCACCGCAGTCCGACCC
>NZ_RDBO01000262.1 GCF_008120935.1 Streptomyces sp. sk2.1 | reverse complement strand
CCCACCGAGACGTCCCCGCCCCCGCCCAGGTCGGGGCGGCGCATCGAGGTCCTGGACATCCTGCGCGGCGTCGCGATCGTCGGCACCCTCGGAACGAACATCTGGCTCTTCACCAACCCGCTGGGCCCACCGAGCCTTTTCTTCCATCTGCCCGAGGCGGACACCGCGCGCGGCGCCGTCGAGGTCGCGCTCCGCTACGTGTCGAACGGGAAGTTCCTGGCCCTGCTCACCATTCTGTTCGGCGTGGGGCTGGAGTTGCAGTACCAGTCGGCGCGACGCCGGGGAAAACCCTGGCCCGGCTGGTACTTGTGGCGCACGGCCCTGCTGTTCGTCGAGGGGGTGCTGCACTTCGTGCTCGTCTTCGAGTTCGACGCCCTCATCGGCTACGCCTTCACCTCGCTGATCGTCGTCCATCTCGTCGGGCGCAGCGATCGCTGCGTGCGCGCCTGGATGTACGCGATGGGGGCGCTGCACCTCGCCCTGGTGGCCGCCCTCACCTACGCCGTGGTCGCCACGGGCACCGGCTCCGGCAGCACGCTCGGGCGCGCGGAGATCTACGAGACGGGCGGCTACGCGGAGCAGGTGGCGCTGCGGCTGAACCGGTTCATCCTGTACCGCATCGAGGCGTTCTTCGTGATCCCGATGGGCATCGTGCTGTTCCTCCTCGGTTCCCGTCTGCTGCGCGCCGGGGTGTTCGAGAAGGACGAGCGCGGGGCGCGCCTGCGCAACCGGCTGATGGTGATCGGGCTGGGCGTCGGGGCCCCGCTGAACCTGCTCACCGCCTTCGCGGGGCCCGACTGGTTCGTGGTGGACCGGTATCTGATGCCGCCGCTGGTGGCCCTGGGGCTGCTGGGCCTGGTCACCACGCTGGCGCACCGGGCGACCGGTGAACACGGCCCGCTGCGGCGCGGGTTGACGGCCGTGGGGCGCTGCGCCCTGTCCTCCTACGTGTTCCAGAACCTGGCCGCGTCCGCGCTCTGCTACGGCTGGGGGCTGGGGCTCGCCGGGGAGCTCGATTGGGCGCGCCCGTGGTGGCCGTTACTGGCCTGGGCCGCGATCGTCGCCTCGTTCCTGGTGCTGTCGTCGCTGTGGCTGCGCAAGTACGACCGGGGGCCGGTGGAACTGGTCTGGCACTGGGCGTACCTGGCCCCGCAGCGCCTCGGCCGGTCCTGACGACGGGGCGGTGGGACCCGTGCGCGGGCACGGGTCCCACCGCCGGTGGTCAGGAGGTGGGGCGCAGTTCGACCGTGCGCAGCTGCGGGGAGGCCGCTATCTCGCTCTCGCAGAACCGGCCCTCGGTCATCCGCGACTCGGCGTACAGGCCGGTCTGGTCGGCGTAGTGGGGCGAGGTGGGGTCGCCCGACTGCGAGGGGGCCAGCAGGCGGACGGTGTCCGGGCAGTCCCCACCGGTGAACGAGACGATCTGGATGAAGCTGGGGCCGTAGTCGACCCTGCCGTAGCCCTCGGCCGGGTCCCACACGTGGTTCTGCACGTTGATCAGGCCCAGTGCGGCGGGGCCGCCGTGGGTGGGGATCTTCGTGTCGCCGCGCAGCACGTACTGGCTCTCGCCCAGCGGGGCGTCGGGGGCGATGCCGAGCCGGGCCAGCTCCGCCACGGCGTCGCCGAGGGCCGTGGCCACCGCCGGGTCGGCGGTGTTCAGGTCGCGCGGGGTGCGCACCGGGTCGGCCGGGTCGTACGGGGTGCGCCACGGCGGGGTGCCGTGCCCCTGGAGCCCGATCCAGAACCGGGTGAACAGCAGCGCCCCCCGGCTGTCCGTGCGGTACCGCCCGTCCCAGCCGGCCAGCGCCGCGCAGGCGGGCCCGGCGTCGACCTGGCCGCCCCCGGAGGTGGGCGCCTTGCCGCCGGGCAGGGCGGCGCACATCCGGGCGGTGTCGGCCGCCGCCAGCTCCGCGACGGCGCTGCGGTCGGTGAAGAGCAGGTCCTGCATGGTCTCGCGGGTGAAGCCCTTCCCGGGCAGTCCGTCGGTGCCCGCGATCCGCTCCTCCAGGGCGGTGAGGGTCATCCGGGTGCGCATGGTGCGTTCCGTGCCGATGCTGCCGGCGATGCGCGGGTAACCGGTCAGCGGTTGGCGCGGGTTGGTCAGCCAGGCGCTGTCGTTGGAGTTCGACACGTAGTCGGTGCGGCGCAGCACGGGCAGGGCCGACGGGCCCAGCAGTCCCGGGACCACCGCGTCGGAGCTGCTGCCCCAGGCGCATGCGGTCCGGGCGCCGTCCAGGACGGCCAGTCCGGTGCCGGCGTAGATGGCCGAACCGAGCGGGGTGTTGCAGCGGTTGGCCAGGGCGTCGGTGATGTGCGGGACCGCGTGGACGCCCGAGAACAGGGTGCGGCCCGCCTTGTCCGCGGCCACCGTGTTGACCCAGGGCATGCCCTGGGTGCGCACGAGGGCGTTCTGCACGTCGTCGGTGCTCTGCGCGGTGTTCAGGTCGAACCAGGTGTTCAGGCCGCGGAGGTTGCCCTCGTTGGCGTCCCGCAGCGCGTACGCGGTGTCCGCGGTCCAGCCGGTGGGCAGCCCGAACGCCTTGCCCACCACCGGGCCGTACCGGGTGGACCACAGGGTCCGCCGCGCGTCCCGGACGGTGCCGTCGGCCTCGCGCACCGGGACGGTGACCTCGCGCCGGGTCATCCGCTCGGGCACCCCGTCGACCAGGTGGCTCGTCGGGTCGCCCGGGACCGGCTTCAGCTCGTACAGGCTCAGCGGGACGGCGGAGGAGACGGTGTGGCTCCAGGCGACGCCCCGGGTGTGGCCGGAGCGGATCAGGGGCACGCCCAGCGGGGCCGCGCCGGACACGTTCATCCGGCCCGGCACCGTCAGCTGGGCCTCCATCAGCCGCTGGGCACCGGTCCACGGGAAGTGCGGGTTGTTCAGCAGCAGCCCCCGGCCGTTGCCGGTCTGCTCGGACCCCACCGCGAACGCGTTGCTGCCCATGCCGCCCGTGTCGTCCAGCGCCGCGGTCACGGCCGCCACCGCGGCGGCCGGGTCCTCCGGCGCCGTGCTCCGCTTCCGCGCGGTGCGGGCGCCGGCCGCCGGGGGCTGCGCGGAGACGATCGAGTCGATCACCCGCCCGGCGCCGCCGGAGGCGCCGAGCGCGTGGAACTGGCGGTACACGTCGATCTCCGCGATCGGCCGCAGCCAGTCGGCGCCCCGGCAGGCGGGGTCGGTGATGTTGCCGGGGCCGGTCTCGGCCAGGTAGCGGTTGTAGCCGGCGACGTAGCCGCGCACCAGTTCCCGGACCTCGGCCCGGGGGCCGTTCGGGGCCGGCCGGGCCAGGGCGTCCTCCACCACCCGGGAGTCGTTGACCTGCTGGTGGTAGAGGTCGCTGTTCAGGTTGGAGCTCGCGGGGCCGTAGGCGTTGAGCGGTCCGTCGGGGCCCCGGTACAGCGAGCGCCGGGCGCTCACCGTGAGGTAGGTGTCCGCGAGCAGGCAGATGTTGTCCTTCGCGGAGGCGTAACCGAGGCCGAGGCCGAGCCCGGCGAAGTCGTCCGCCTTGATGTGCGGGACCCCGTACTCGGTGTACCTGATCGTCGCCGCCGGCCCGCCCGGGCGGTCGTCCGCCGAGGCGGGCGGTGTGATCCCCGTCGCGAGCGCCCAGGCGGTCGCCAGGGCCGCGGTACGGGCCAGTCGGCGCCGCCGCGTGTTCCGTGCCATTGTTCTGTTTCCCCCATTTCGTACGGACCGTGCCCGCCCCGCGAGGTGCTGCGGGGCGGGCACGGTCCCGTGCGTGTTTCCTGTGGTGCCGGGCCGGGTCCTCCTCCCGGTGCCGTCCGGCGGACGGCGGGGCGGGGGACGCGGCCCGTGCCGTGCTTCCGCACGGTCCGCACGCGCCGTGTCCTCACACGGCACGTGCGCCGGTGGTGGTCATGGGGCCCGGCGGGGCCGGGCCGGTGCCGCCGCCGAGACCCTGGTGGTCGGCGAGCGTGCGGTAGAGCGGGCTGTCGCGCAGCAGCGAGGCGTGGGTGCCGGTCGCCGTCACCGTCCCGCCGTCGAGCACGACGATCTGGTCGCACTCCACGAGGGGCGCCAGGCGGTGGGCGACCATGATCGTGGTGCGGTCGGTCCGGCGGGTGCGCAGCAGTCGCTGGAGCCGCGACTCGGTCTCCGCGTCGAGGCTGGACGTCGGCTCGTCGAGCAGCAGCAGTTCGTGGTCGTGGAGCAGGGCACGTGCCCAGGCCAGGCGCTGGCGCTGCCCCCCGGACAGCACCACGCCCGCGTCGCCGAGGTCGCGGTCCAGGCCGTCCGGGTGGTCGAGCAGCCCGCCCAGTTCGACGTCCTTCAGCACGGCGCACAGGTCGTCGTCGGTGGCGTCCGGCGCCCCCAGCCGCAGGTTCTCGCGCAGCGAGCCGGCGAACACCGGGGCGTCCTGCTCGACCATGGACAGGCGCGCGCGCAGCGCCTCGTGCGACAGGTCCCGGATGTCCCGCCCGTCGATCCGGATGGTGCCGGCGTCGTGGTCGTAGAAGCGCGCCAGCAGTGCCAGGACGGTGGACTTGCCGCCGCCGGACGGGCCGACGAGGGCGGTGCAGGAGCCCCGGGGCACGGAGAAGTCGACCCCGTCCAGGACGGTCGGGCCGTCCTGGTAGCGGAAGCCGACGCCCTCGAACCGGACGAACCGCCGCGGGTCCGGTGCGCACGGCGCCACGGCGGGCAGCCGCCCCGCGGCCTCCCGTTCCGTGGGAATGCCCAGCACCTCGGTCGCGCGGTCGACCGCGGCCAGGCCGACCTGGACCGTGGTGATCGCCCGGGACGCCTGGTTGAGCGGGAGGACGACACTGAAGAGGTAGAGCAGGAAGGCGACCAGGTCGCCGAGGGCCATGCTCCCGGCGGAGACCCGGTAGCCGCCGACGAGCAGGACCATGAAGATCGCGATCTGGATCGCGGTGGTGACGGCCGGCTGCACGACGGCCTCGCGCCGCGACAGCCGCAGCCCCGTCCCGTAGGCGTCCTCGGCCCGGCGCGCGACCCGGTCGTACTCCCGGTCCGTGGCGTCGAACACGCGGATGGTGCGGACCCCCTGGAGCGCGCGCTCGAACTCGGCGGTCATCCGCCCGACGTGTTCCTGCGCCGTCCGGCTGATCCCGCGCAGCGACGCCATCAGGGCCCACAGGACGACGGCCGCGAACGCCACCGAGGTCAGGGTGA
This sequence comes from Streptomyces sp. sk2.1, assembly GCF_008120935.1. Lineage (GTDB taxonomy): Bacteria > Actinomycetota > Actinomycetes > Streptomycetales > Streptomycetaceae > Streptomyces. The sequence goes on along the minus strand of NZ_RDBO01000262.1, from coordinate 2,266 downwards.
TGGCCAGCAGCAGCGGGTCGAGCAGCGCGAGGACGACGACCGAGCCGATGCCGAGCAGGACGGCGGAGACGATGTCGAAGACGCCGTTGCTGATCACCGAGCGCAGCAGCGAGGTGTCGGCGCTCAGCCGGGAGATCAGGTCACCGCTCCGGCGCCGGTCGTACTCGGCGATCGGCAGCCGCAGCAGCCGCCGCACGAGGGCCAGCCGGGTGTCCACGACGACGCCCTCGGCGAGCCGTTTGAGCAGGTAGACCTGGGCGCCGGTGAGCAGCGCCTCGCCGACCGTGACCGCGGCGAGCAGGAGCACCGGGGCGAGCAGGGCCCGCTGCTGCCCGGCGCCGGAGACGATGTCCCGCACGATCAGCGGCTGGATCAGCGGGACCACGGGGGCGAGCAGGGAGGCGACGCAGCCGAGGACGACCAGGTGCCGGCGCCCGTTCTCGCGGTCCCAGGCCAGCCGCCACAGGGCCCGCAGCCCCGTGCCGGACCTCGCCCTCCTCACCGGTCCTCTCCCGGGCCGGTGCCGTCGCGGTCGGGGGCGGCCTCCTCCCGCAGGGCGGCGTGCAGTTCCGCGTCGGACGCGGCGCCGGCGACCGGTGGCCAGTCGTCCGTCGCGCACAGCACCCGCACCACCGCGACCCGGCCCTCCCCGGCCTCCGCCATGGCCGCCCCGAGTGCCCCGGCCATGCCGTCCGGGCCGGACACCAGCCAGGTGGCGACGCCGTCCCCGAGGTCGTGCCGGACCGGTTCGCCGGCCGTGAACAGGTGCGCCGGCCCGCCGAGGTTCTCCAGCATGCGCTGCAGCCAGCCGTAGCCGCCGTTGTCCAGGACGACGTACGTCACGCCGACCCGTTCCCGTACCAGGGTGGGCAGTTCGACGCGGAAGAAGTCGAACGCGCCGTCGCCGACGATCGCGACGACCGGCGCGCCCGGTGCCGCCAGCTTGGCCCCGGCGGCCGCGGCGGCCCCGTAGCCCAGGGTGGTCTGCTCGGACGGCACGACGCAGCGGGTCCCGTCGGGCAGCGCGAACACCGGGTACAGGTACGACCAGATGTCCATCAGCCCGTTCTCGTGCACGACCACGCCGCGCGGCGGGAGGGCGCGGGCGATCTCCCGGACGGCGGACTTCACCCGCATCCGGTCGGCGGGCAGTTCCGGGTGGGCGGGCAGCTCGGCCCAGGCCCGCAGCCGGCGGCGGGCCAGGGTGATCCTGGCGGTCCAGTCCTCGTCGACCGCCCGGCCGGCCAGGTCTGCGGCCCAGCGCCCGGCGGTGTCCGCCGCCTCGCCCAGGACCAGGGGACCGGTCCAGTCGTAGGAGAACTCCCCGGCCGCGACATTGACCTGACATACCATCACGTCACGGGGCAGGCCCTCGACGGCGGTCTCCTCCAGCCGGGACCCCAGGGTCACCACGAGGTCGCAGTCGGCGAGCAGCTCCCGCACCGGCGGCAGCGCGTACAGGCCGGCGAGTCCGCAGTACAGCGGGTGGGACTCGGACACGGTGCCGCGTCCGCTGGCGGTCACCAGCAGGGCCGCGCCGAGCGCCTCGGCGAGCCGTTCGGCCGCCCCGCGGGCCGCCCCGCGCATTCCGCCGCCGGCCACGACCACGGGCCGCCGTGCCGTGAGGGTCTCGGCAGGGAGCTCCGGCGCCGCGTACCGGGCCGGGGCCGGCGCACCGGCGTCCAGCAGGGCCTCGGGGACGGTGACCGGCTGCTCCAGGAACCCGTCGGGGATCTCCAGGAAGACCGGGCCCCGGGGCGCCTCGGCAACCAGTGCCGTCGCTCTGCGCAGCGCGGGCAGCAGCCGGTCGGGGTGGGTGACCCGGGCGGCCCACTTGGTCACCGGGGAGGCGAGCGCGAGCTGCGGCGCGTCCTGGAAGGCGCGGGCGCCGTCGGACTCCAGCGCGGTGCCGCCGGCCAGCAGCAGCACCGGGCCGCAGCCGGTCGACGCCTCCAGCAGACCTCCGACGGCCTGGGCGACGGCGGGCCCCTTGCCCACCACGCACACACCGGTGCGGCCGGACGTCAGGGCGTACCCGGACGCCATGTGCACCGCCGTGCGCTGGTCCCGGCACCACACCAGGCGGATGCCCGCGTTCCCGAAGGCCGCCACGGCGAGCACGTCGTCGCCGGGCAGGCCGAACACGGTGTCCACGCCCTGGCGGGCCAGGAAGCCGGCCACCAGGTCCCAGGGGCCCTGGAAGGTCCTGACCCCGGAGGTCGGGGCCTCCGGGGTCAGGGCCTCGGGGGACGGGACTGCGGAAATC
>NZ_RDBO01000261.1 GCF_008120935.1 Streptomyces sp. sk2.1 | reverse complement strand
CCACTCGGACCGCGTGACGCCAGCGCCCCGACCCCGCCCTCGCGCCACAACTGGTGCCACTGATAAGCCGACTTCAGACTCACCCGCAGACGCCGTGCCACTTCCGGCGGCTTGACCTCCTGCTCGAACAGCTCGGCCGCCTGCATCCGCACCGACTCCCGACGCACCCGTCCCGCAACGGTCAGCCCGCCCCCATCCGAATACCTCACACACCATCGAATACAGCCACCACACCAAGCCCATCAGGGACTTCGGGAAAGTTCACCCTGACGAGCCGAAGTCAGTAGTGGGCGGGAGCACCGCGAGGCAACCGTCCTCGTCATGCTCCGACCGGTCGTAGCGGAACCCTTCGAAGCTCAGGTGCCCGCCGCGGGCGCCGGCCCATTTCTCCGGCACCATCGAGAACAGCGTATCGATGCCCCAGTACAGGTACGGCTCATCGCTTTCTTCCTGGATCGCACGGGCCAAGGTGGTCGTACCAGCACTTGATGTGCCGTTGAGAAAGATCATGTGACCAGGGCGGTCATACTGCACAGAGGCTCCCATCCAGTCAACGTATCGGGCCCGATCAGCGACGGTACGGCCCGGCAGCGCGGCGGCTGGGCCGCGAAGTAGGTGGTCGACGACGCGGAGCGATGAAGCACCGGCACGGAGGGACGGGGCGGTCGACGCCTCTGACCGAAACCCCGGCCCCGGCCCTGCGACTGGCACCGCGGTCGGCCCCGGACCGAGCGGCGGCACGGTCCGGGGCCGGGCCGTCGACAAACGGGCGGGCGGTCGACGGTCCTGTGCAGAACCCCGGCCCCGGACCCGCCGCAGGGCCGCGGCGGCGGGGCCGTGGCGGCGGGGCCGTGGCCGGGCCGCCGACGCGGCAGGAACCCGGGACGCGAGGCCGGACCAACCGGCCACCGACCGCGGGACACCACGGACCGCGGCAGCACGGAACGCGGAGCCGGGCGGGCCGTCGATGGCCCGGCGTCGGCCCGGAGGGCGGGCGTCGGCCCGGAGGGCGGGCGGGGAAGGATGCCGACGGCGCGGAGCTGCGGCAAGAGCGAACTACTTACCCAGGCACGGGCGTTACAACCCGGACGCGGGCAGGCCGGCCGGGCACGGCAACGGGCAGGGCCGTGGAGTGGGTGGTCGACAGCGCGGAGCGGCGAGCGGCGGCCCGGACGGGGCGGGCGGTCGACGCCCCCGACCGAAACCCCGGCCCCGGACCCGCAGCAGGCCCGGGAGGTGTGGGCGGTCGACGGACGGGTGGGTGGGCGGCGGCATGCGGCGGGGCAGGGGCGCAGGGCGGCACGGCACGAGACCGCGGCCTGGCACGGCACAGCCCCGCGGCCCCGCCGCCGCGACCCTGCGACAAGGGCGAACTGTGTACCCGGACACAGGCGTTACGCCCCGGACGCGGGCCGGCTGGCCAGACACAGCCCAGCGCGGCGCCGGGGCCGCGGGGCGGGGCAGCCGACGCCCCTGACCGAAACCCCGGCCCCGGTCCTGCGACTGGCTCCGGCCCCGCCCCGGACAGGGCGGGCGGGGGACGTAGTCGACGACGCGGCAGCCYGGAGGGGCAGGCGGGGCGGTGACCAGACCTCCATGGACACACGAAGCCGAGCCGGGCCGCCCGGCCGCCCGGCCGCCGACGCGACAGGAACCCAGGGCAGCGGGGCGCGGCCCAGTAGCCCGGCACGGCGAACAGCGGCCCGGCGCGGAGCGGGCGGCGGGCGCGGCCAGGTCGTCGACCACGACACAGCCCAGCGCGGCGCCGGGGCTGCGGGGCGGGACCGCGGAGTAGGTGGTCGACGACGCGAAGCGGTGAAGCGGTGGCCCGGGGCCGGGCCGCCGACGTGGCAGGAACCCGGGGCGCGAGGTCGTCGACCACAGCACAACTACGAGATACAGGACCGCGCGAGACGGAAACACCACACGACCGCGGCACGGTACGAGACGAGACCGCGGCGTGGCGGGGCGGCGGCGCGGCAGAGCACGACGGGGCGACCGCGGCCGGGGCGCGGGCTCCCCTCGCGTCAGCGGGACGGGTACGCCGGCAGGGCGGCAGGGCTGGCGCGACGGGCCGCGGCCAGGCCATCGAGCACGACACAGCCCGGCGGCGGCCCAGTGCGGTAAGGCGGCGGCGCCGGGGCCAGGGCCGCCGGGCGGGGCCCGGCAACCCGGCACGGCCCGGCAGCCCGGCGCGGCGCGGCAAGGCGGGGCGCGGGTGCACCGTCAGGTCGTCGACCATCGCGCGAACGGCCCGGCAGCAGGTCAGGGACATCGGCGGGACGGGTGCGCCGGCGGGTTGGGTGCGCCGGCAGCCAGCGCGACGGGCCGCGGCCGGGCCGTCGACCACGACACAGCCCGGCGCGGTGAGGCGGCGACACGGCGCCGGGGCCGGGCGGGACCGCGGAGTAGGTGGTCGACGACGCGGAGCGGTGAAGCGGCGGCCCGGAGGGGCGGGCGGTCGACGGACGGGGCGGGACGGTCGACAGCCCTGTGCAGAACCCCGCCCCCGGACCCGCCACAGAGCCGCAGCAGCGCGGCCGTGGCCGGGCCGCCGCGGCGGCGGCAGGAGCCCGAGGCGCGGGGCCGGGCCAACCGGCCACCGACCGCGATACAAGCCCGGGACGAGACGGCACGGGGCGCGGAACGCGGCAGAGCACGGCAGCGTGACCACGGCCGGGCCGCCGACGCGACAGGAACCCGAGGCGCGAGGTCGTCGACCACGGTACGGCGGCGGGCCCGGCCGCGGCCGGGCCATCGGCACGAGGGGAACCCAAGGCGTGGATTCCCCTCGCGCCGGCGGCCGGGCCCAGACCCGACGGCACGAAGCTGCGGGGCGGGGGCGGCCGGCCGTCGGCCGTCGCGCAGCGGGAGCGGCGGCAGGATGGCAGGGACGGCGCGACGGGCCACGGCCGGGCCGCCGACGCGACACAGCCCGGCGCGGTGAGGCGGCGGCGCCGGGGCCGTGGCCGGGGGGCGGGGCCGCCGCGGAGTAGGTGGTCGACGGCGCGGAGCGGTGGCTCGGGGCGTGCGGTCGACGGCCCTGGGCCCGGCCCCGGTCTTGCAACCGGCCCCGGCACTGCCTCGGAGGGGTGGGCGACGGTGGTCGACGACGCGGCGGCAACGAGGCCACGGACGGCGGGCGGCCACGGCGCGGGCGCCAGGGCGCGGGCGCCAGGGCGGCGGGGCGGGCGCGGCGGCGCGGCAGCGGCCAAGCCGTCGACGCGACAGGAACCCGGGGCGCAGGGCCGCGACCGACCGCCGACCGCGGTACAGCCCGGAACGCGGCAGCACGGGGCGCGGCGGAGCCGGGCGGGCCGTCGACGGCCCGGCGGCCCGGCGGCGGGGTACGGCCTGACAGCAGGTCAGGGACGTCGGCGGGACGGGTGCGCCGGCGGGTTGGGGGCACCGGCGGCCGGGCCCGGGCCCGACGGCGCGAAGCAGCGGGGCGGGGACGGCCGACCACCGGCCGCCGCGCAGCGGGAGCGGCCGCAGGGCGGCGCGGGGCCCGGCAACAACGAGGCAGGGCCGGCGCGACGGAACGCGGAGCGGCACCGCGGCGCAGGGGCCGGGCGGCAGAGCCCGACGGGCGCGACCGCGGCCGGGCCGCCGACGCGACAGAAACCCCGGGACACGGGGCCGGACGGCGACCAGACGGCACGGGAAGACGGCACGGGAA
>NZ_RDBO01000260.1 GCF_008120935.1 Streptomyces sp. sk2.1 | reverse complement strand
CGGTGCAGCCCGGCCCACACCCGGGCCTTCGTCCACTCGGTGAATCTGCGGTGGGCCGTCGCCCCGGACGGGCCGAACGACGCCGTGGGCAACTGCTGCCACGTGCAGCCCGACGTGGCCACGAACACGATCGCCGCCAGGACCTCCCGATCACCGTGACGGCGCCGACCGCCACCCTGCGGCCGCGACGGCGCCTCCGGCACCACCCGCTGGAACAACTCCCACAACTCGTCCGGCACCAGCCGCTCAACGATCCCCACCATGACCAGCAGCTTACCCAGCCAATTGAGATGACTTCTTAGCCTCCACCCTGGCCTCGGACCTGTGGAAGGCGACGGTGAGGAGGTGTCCGCCGCCTCGGCCCGTCTGGCATGGGTGAGCGGGGCAGGGGGCCGAGGAGGGCGGGCGAGAAGAGGCGCTTGCGGTGGTAATACGGCGTATGGGATGCCCGGAACCGTCCGCTGGCGAGCTCCTGACGGCCCGGCTGCGGCTACTGTGCGGATCATGGTGTTCAAACGACTGCTCGGCAGTGGAAGCGGCGGCAAGACGGCAGACGGCATACCGCTGGAAGCCGACACACTCCTTCCGGACGAACCGGTGCGCCCCGGGGAGATCCTGCGCGGTGAGGTGGTACTGCGCGCGCTCGACCGGGACGTGCGGATCCGGACGGTCAACGCGCGCCTGGTCGCCAACGCGGCCCCCGACGCCGTCACCAAGAGCACGACGACGGACGTCAACACGGACACCGGCGTCACCCTCGCCCACTTCCAGGTGACGAGCCTCTTCACCATCCCGAAGGGCGAGGAACGCCGGGTGCCGCTCCGGTACCGGCTGAAGTGGGAGACCCCGGTCTCCGAGGTGCGCGGGTTGCCGCTGGCCGGGATGCGGATCGGTCTGTACACGGAGGTCGATGCCGACGGCATCGCGGACCGCACGGACGTCGACGCGGTCCGCATCGAGACGACGCCCCTGCACGAGACCCTCTTCGACGCCTTCGCCGCCGCCGGATACACCTGCCACAGCGCGTGGGTCGACCCCGAGTACATTCCGCGTACTGAGCGGGAGATCCTCTACAGCCGACAGGGGTTCCATCTCGCCGCGACCGACGCGGACCACCCAAGAAACATGGAACTGTACCTCCACTCCAACGCGGTCGGCGCCGAGATCTACCTCCGAAGGGCCGCCTTGGCGGAGAAGGATTGGTGGGGCAAGCCCCCGGCTCTCCGGTACGTCGCCGCCCACCACGAGATCGGCCACGTAGACTTCGAGGCCAAGGCTCGGCAGTGGATCGACAATGTCGCCGCACTGCCCGCTACCGCCGTCGATGACCGCGAGCGAGTCGACTACCACCTGGACAGCCCCCGATGGTGGCGCGATACCTGAACAGCACGGATCCTCCCGGCTGCCGGCGCGGGCGGCGGCCGGGACGACTTCGGCAGGCCCAGCGTCGTATCCGAGACGAAGTTCAGGACGATCTCTCGGCCAACCGGCGCGATCCGCGCCGGTGTCACCAGCCGCAGGACCTCCTGCACCGACGGCGAGAGATGCCGCGCGTCTCCCACCAGATTGCTCACACCCCTACAGCGACCCGGAACCCGAACCGTTTCTGATCAATATGACGCCCCGCCGCCTGGCCCCGCCGTCCTGGGTTCCTGTCGCGTCGGCGACCGGGCGGCCAGGCTCGGTTTCGTGTGTCCATGAGGTCTGGTCACCGCCCCGCCCGCCCGTTGTCTCACCRTGTCRTCGACCACCGTCWCCCGCTCGCCCTGTCCGGGGCGGGCCGGGGCCAGTCGCAGGAMCGGGGCCGGGGTTTCGGTCGGGGGCGTCGACCGCCCGCCCCGTCCGGGCCGGTGCCTCACCGCTCCGCGCTGTCGACCACCCACTCCACGGCCCTGCCCGTTGCCGTGCCCGGGCGGCCTGCCCGCATCCGGGTTGTAACACCCGCGCCTGGGTAAGCAGTTCGCTCTTGCCGCAGCTCCGCGCCATCGGCCTCCTTCCCCGCCCGCCCTCCGGGCCGACGCCGGGCCGTCGACAGCCCGCCCGGCTCCGCCGCGCCCCGCGGCCCGTGCTGCCGCGGTCCGTGCTGTACCGCGGTCGGTGGCCGGTTGGTCCGGCCCCGCGTCCCAGGTTCCTGCCGCGTCGACGGCCCGGCCGCCGCCGCGCCGCTGCGGCCCCGCGGCGGGTCCGGGGCCGGAGTTCTGCACAGGACCGTCGACCGCCCGCCCCGGGCCACCGCCTCACCGCTCCGGGCGCCCCTTGCTCCATGACCACCTGCTGCTGTCCCCCTTCCGCCAGGCTGAGCCACCGCATTACTGTTGGTGCGAATCGGCGGAGGCGGGGGACTTGGCGATGAGGTATGGCACACGCACCGTGGTCTTAGGTGTCGTCGTGATGGCCTTGACCGTCCTCGGGGCTTCGGGTTGTTCGAGTGGCAAGGATGACCAAGCGACTGTTCCGCAGCCGAAGGCAAGCACGTCAAGCACCCCGCGAGGCAACGAAGACGCCCTGGTTGCAGACGGCGTACTCACACCGAAGGGTCTAAAGGCCGCACTCCCGAAGGCGGAAGAACTACCTTCGGGCTGGCGTCTGTCGGGTAAGGAATCTGTGGGCTGGCGAGACGCTGCCGATTCCATAGAGGCGACTTTTGGGACCGCTTGCGGAGCCATGCCGCAGGAGGCCGCCGAGAGCAATGGCTCCGCGTACGGGATCGATCTCAGCGTTGGAAACGAGGGGCAAGGAGACGGCGCCAACTTCCACCTGGGCGTCCTCACCGACTATGAGGGGATGAACAAGACGCTCACAGAAGAGGAGCGTGTTGCGTTCGTCCAGGAGAACCTCGAACTGAGCCGAGCACTGCTCTCCTGTTACAACCCGACTGATTCCGGCATCGGGGACGGCAGCCTCAGCTTCAACAGCGAGCGGTTCGCTCACGTCATCATGCGCGTGGGCGCCGTGCAGGTGTCCGTCAATGCTCCGCGTGACGGTAAAAGCCCAACAGCAGAATCCTGGGCACGTGTGCTGGAACAGCGCATCCGATCGGTCATGGCTGGCAACGTACCCACGGCACGGAACGCACCCTGACCCCAGCTCGTGCCCGGTCAGGGCTGTGCCCGGGGACATCCGGGCTTGGTTCAGGTCCACTCGGTGGACTCCACTCCACCCGACGGAGTGGAGTCCACCGGCCGGGAGCGGACGCCGCCGTGCTCCGCACCCACTTCACCGAGTGGAGCCCACCCGGTGGAGCGGACGACATCGTGTGCGAGTGGACGACACCGACGGGGACGATGCCGCACATCCACCCGGTGCGCACCCGGCGCATTTCTCCTTGACCACGGCCCGGGTCAAGGAGGAACGCCCCGCCTCCACCCGGCCCACTGCACCGCACCAACCCACTCGATGCGCGCCACTTCCATGCCGCCGATCGCACCGGATGGATTCGGCGCGCACCGGGTGGGTGCGCGCCACCGCACCCACCCGCACGGTGGTGCGGTCAGTGGTGCGTACCGGGTGCGGAGTGCATCGCGTGGGCCAGCACCAGGTGCTCGTCGCGCATGGCCTCCAGGGTGTCGGCGGTGTCCGGGTGGTCGGGGTCCGGAATGACGTTCACCGTGAACCGGATGATGCTCCGGGCGATGCCCGGCGCGGCGGTGGTGGGGGAGTCCCGTGCCCAGTCCCGCAGCGCGGACAGCAGTGCGCATCCGACCTCGTCCAGCGCGAAGGA
>NZ_RDBO01000259.1 GCF_008120935.1 Streptomyces sp. sk2.1 | reverse complement strand
GAACCCCCCGACGGCCCCTCCGACGGACCCCGCCCGTACGGGGCGGGCGTCCACCCTCCCGTACGAGGAGGTCACGGAGCCCGGCTACCCCGCCGCGTACACCGCGGGCCTGCTCATCGAGCCCACCGGGGACGGGGCCGTCCTGACCGGCACCTGCCCGCGCTGCCACTGCGCGACGGTCTACACCTGGACCCGTTCCGTCGTCCGGTCCGCGCCGCGCGTCGTCCGGTCCGGGCCCTCCGGCACGGGGCTCGTCCCGGTGCCGGTGCTCTGCGTCTGCCGGACCGAGCACCCGGGCCGGCCCGGCGACGAGGAGGGCTGCGGGGCGTACTGGAACATCCTGCTGGAGAGGGCGCGGCGATGACCTGGCGCGCCGTACCGGGACCGGCCGGGACCCCGGCCGACCGGCTCGCGGCCCGCCGCCACCGCGCCCTGCTGCGCCGGGAACTGCCCCGGGTCCGGGAATCGGCGCTGGCCTGGCGCAACGGCCTCGCCGCGCTCCTGGCCGGACTCGTCGGGTTCGGCCTCCTCCGGGGCCGCAGCGACATCGGCTCGCTCGCCGCCCCGTACGCCGTCATCGTCGGCGCCGTGCTGCTCCTCGCGCTCCTGTGCGGCGCCGCGGGGGGCCTGTCCCTGCTGCGCGCCGCCCACGGCAGGCCGGCGGCCGCGGACGACACCGCCGCGCTCCGGCTCGACGACGTCGCCGCGGACCACACCGAGGCCCTGCGCGCCGCTCAGGCCCTCGCCCGGGGCGTGCCGCTCACCCTCTGCTGCGCCGCGCTGCTCACCGCGGCCGTGGGGATCACCTGGTACGGGCCGTCGAAGGAGGGACCGCGCGTCTCGGTCACCACCCCCGGCGGCACGGTCTGCGGGGAGCCGCTGCGCACCGCCGGGGGCAGGATGACGCTCAGGACCGACGCCGGCCGGGTCACCGCGGACCTCGGCCGGGCCACCGCGGTGCGCGCCGTGACGTCCTGCGCCCCGCTGCCGGCGGGCGGCTGACAGCGGGGCGGCGAGGACACCGGGCGAAGGCACCGGCAGAGGCACCGGGCGACACGCGCGCAGCCGCGTTCACGCAACGGGCGGCAGGCGCGCGGCGCCCCCGTTCATCCGACGGGCCGGACGTCCTCGTGGGTGTAGAAGATGTAGAACGCGCTGACGAACATCCCCAGCCCCACCGAGAGCCCGAGCGCCGAGGAACGCAGCACGCTCGAATCGGTCAGGCCGACCAGCAGGCCGATCGCCGCCGCCGTCAGCGCGCCGTAGGCCACCGCCCGCACCAGGGGCAGCATCCTGCGCTGGATCCGGCCCAGCCCGTAGCAGAGGACCGCGAGGACCACCGCGGTGATCAGGCCGTACCAGAACTGCCGGAAGCCGCTCGCGCCGTTGTTGCGGAGGATGAAGGACGCGTAGAGGCCGTACGCCGCGCCCAGCGTGACGGGAATGGCCCAGGAGAGCACGCTGCGCCCGCGCGCGTGCGCCCTCCGTCCGCGTGCCGGCATCGCTGCATGTGTGGCCATGGCGGAGATCTCCTTCCGTCGCCCCTTGTTCCCTCCAGGGCACACCCGGCCGGGCCACCCGGCAACTCGGATGGCGTACGGACCGGGGCGCGGCGCCCGCGCACGCGATTCCCTGGAGGGATGCGGACGCACCTGTCGACGGCCCTCTCGGTGGTACTGGTGGTGGTCCTGGCCGTCCTCGTGCCGGTCGGTGCCCTGTCCGCCTGGGTCGATCTGGAGATCGACGACACCGACCGCTACGTCGAGGCGGTCGCGCCGCTCGCCTCCGACCCCGAGGTGCGCGAGACCGTCAGCGACCTCATCACCGACGGGGCGATGAAGCGGATCGACGCCGGACCGCTCCAGGACACCGTGCGGGACTTCCTGCGTCGGGCGGTGCTGTCGTTCACCACCACCGACGCCTTCCAAACCGCGTGGAACGCCGCCAACCGCACCGCCCACGAGGCCGTCACCGCCGCCCTGGACGGCGACACCGGGGAGGCCGTGACCATCGACCTGGCACCCGTGACCGCGCAGATCCGGCAGAACCTGACGGACAACGGGGTGCCGTTCGCCGACCGCATCCCCGTCCAGCACACCGACATCACGCTCGTCTCCGCCGACCGCGCCGACCAGTTGCGCCAGTCCTTCCGGCTGCTGCGGGCCGGCGGCATCCGGCCCGCCGTGGGCACGCTCGTGCTCGCCGTCCTGGCCGTGGCCGCGGCCTGGGCGCGCGGCGGCGGTCCGGGGCACCGGCGCTCCGGGGCCGCCGCGCTCTCGGCCGCGGCGGTGGCCGGGCTGGGCTTCGCGCTCGGGGCACTCGTGCTGCGCGCGGTGCTCGCGGTCGCCCGCGGCCGGGTGCTGTCCGAGGTGCCGGACGGCGAGGCGGACGGAGCCGCGGCGGTGTACGACGCGTTGACCGCCTCGCTGCGCACGACGGTGTGGATCGTGTTCGCCGCCGGGCTCGCGGTGGCGGTGTGCGCGGTGCTCGCCCGGTTCCTGGTCGCCCGGCGCCGTCCCGCCCCACGACCGCAGCGACCGGGACGGCCGGAGGAGAAGGGCTGACCCGGGACGGCGCCGGGCGACCAGGAACCGGGCGAGCACCGCGCACACCGCCACCGCGAGCCCGGCGGCGAACACGATCCACACCGTCGTGCGCAGCGAGGCGGTCAA
>NZ_RDBO01000026.1 GCF_008120935.1 Streptomyces sp. sk2.1 | reverse complement strand
CGTCATCTCCGCCGTCCCCGGAGCAGGCGCCCTGTTCTGGACCCTGCCCGACGACAAACTCCCCTCCTGGCTCCGCGACTCACGCACCGCGATGAAGGAGACCGGCAAGGCCCTGGTCGCCTGGGACGAATGGGGCAAGAACCCCGGCCGCGCCGCCGGAGCGGTCACCTTCAACGTCCTGACCACCGTCTTCACCGGCGGCGCCAGCACCAGTTCGACGACCGCCAGCGCCACCTGGAACCAGTGCGGCCACCCGTGCACGGTCAGCGACAGCACCCGTCCGACCGCCCCGAGCAAAAACACCCCGGCCAGCCACCGGACCGCCGTCGCGGGGATCGGCGACTGCCGGGCCGCCCAGAGCCAGCCGAGGCCGTACCCGGCGAAGACCGCGCCGAAGAACCGTCCGAGGCTGTCGATCGTCGGACCGGCCGAGCCCCCGCCCGGGATCGCGGCGTTCCCGAGCAGTACGTGGAAGAGCCCGATCGCCAAGCAGGCGTACCCCATTGCCTGCACGAGCCCCCGGAGCGCCTTGTCCCTGGACACGATCCACCATCCCCCTTCTTTGCCGACAGACGCCTTACTGGACACGCGTCTACCAAGCTACGGCCACCTGGTAGACATGTGTCAAGTAACATGGGCGCGTGCCTCCCCGTCAGCGACTCGATCCCGCCGAACGACGCGCCCAGCTCCTCGCCGTCGCCGCGCAGCTCTTCGCCGCGCACCCGTACGACGACGTCCTGATGGAAGGGGTCGCCGAGCGGGCCGGGGTCTCCCGCGCGCTGCTCTACCAGCACTTCCCCAGCAAGCGCGATCTCTTCGCCGTCCTCTACCAGCAGGTGGCCTCGGAACTGCTCGCCAGGAGCCGGTTCGACCCCGCCGACACCCTCGTCGAGCAGCTCACCGAGGGTCTGGACGCCCACATCGAGTACTTCGCGGAGAACCGCAACACCGTCCTGGCGGCGAACCGGGTGCTGGCGGGCGACCGGCTGGTCCAGACGATCATGAACGACGAGCTCGACGCCCTGCGCGAGCGGCTGCTCGGCGTCCTCCCGCTCGCCGACGACGACGCCCGGAAGGCCGTGTCGGGCGTCCTGAAAAGCTGGCTGGTATTCGTCCAGGTGCTGTGCGTGGACTGGCTCACCGAGGAGACCTGCACCCGTACCGAACTGCGCGACGTGTGCATCGGCTCCGTGCTGGGCGCGATCCGGCCGCTTCTCGACGAGGACCCCGCCCCCGACTGGCCCCGCTGACGGCAGTACCCGGCGAAAACCGTGGGAGCCGACGGCGGACCCCGGCGGAAACAGTGAGATCGGCCCTGGTCATCGCCGAGGCGGGCTGGCAGGATCGCCGCCATGCTCCAGGCTCTTTCCCGCATCGGCAGGCGCCGCGCCCTCCAGGCGTGCGCCGCCCTCGTCGTGCTCGGGCTGCTGCTGTGGTGGCTGCTCCCGCTCGGGCCGTCGGAGCCGACGGGAACCTTGACCTTCAGCACCGGCGTGCGCAGCGGGGTCTACCAGCGCTACGGCGAACGGCTCAGGGGGGACCTGGCCAAGGATCTGCCCCAGGTGTCGATACGGCTGCAGACCAGTGAGGGCTCGCAGCAGAACATCGAACGGGTGGCCTCCGGGAAGGCCGACTTCACCATCGCCACCACCGACGCCCTCTCCACCTATCTGCGCAGCGGCAAGCCCGGCGCCGACCTGCTGCGGGGCTGCGTGCGGCTGTACGACGACTACATCCAGCTGGTCGTGCCCCGGGACTCGGAGGTACGGAAGGTCTCGGACCTGCGCGGCAAGCGCGTCGGGGTGGGGCAGCGTGGTTCGGGGGTGCGCCTGGTCGCCGACCGGGTGCTGGCGGCGGGCGGTCTCGATCCCGAGGACGACGTGACACCGGTTCCCTCCGGCATCGACACCATGCCCGAGCAGCTGGAGGACGAACGGCTCGACGCCTTCTTCTGGTCCGGCGGGCTGCCCACCACCGCCGTGCAGGAACTGGCGGGCCGGTTCCCGATCCGGCTGGTGCCGCTGGAGGCCCGGCTGGTCGAGAGGCTCCAGGCCGCGGGCGGGTCGGCCCGTTACTACCGCTCGGCCGTGATGCCCGCGGACGCCTACCGCAACGCACAGCAGGGGCAGGCGGTGCCGACGGTCGCGGTCTCCAACGTGCTGGTGACCACGGAGCACTCGGATCCGGCGCTGACGGAGGCGTTCACCCGGACCGTGATCGACAGCCGGGACCGGATCGGGAGCGAGGTGCACGCGGCGCAGCTGGTGGATCTGCGCACGGCGATCTACACCGATCCGCTGCCGCTGCACGAAGGGGCCAGCCGCTACTACCGCTCGGTCAAGCCCTGACCCCGCTCCGCAGCATCGCACCCGCCCCGCACACCGCCCGTTTCCCCTTCCCCGCACCGTCTCGGTCGCCGTCGTCGACCGCAACGGCAACACCGTCGTCACCCTGCGCGGCGACGGCGCCGGCCCGCAGTCCTACGAGTCGGCCGTGAAGAAGGCCTACACCGCCGTCTCCTGGAACGCCCCCACCTCCGAACTGGTCAAGCGCCTGGAGAACGCCCCGACGCTGAAGGACATCCCGGGCACCCTCTTCCTCGGCGGCGGCGCCCCCGTCACCGCGAAGGGCGCCCCGATCGCGGGCATCGGCGTCGCCGGCGCCCCGTCCGGCGACCTGGACGAGAAGTTCGCCCGGGCCGGCGCCGCCGCCCTCGCCGAGTGACGACCGGCACAGCAGACGAGCCACCGGGCCGTCCGGCCGCCCCGCCCCGTCGCGGAGACGAGGCGGAGCCGGCCGGGCGGCCGGGCGGACCGATCCACAGGAGTCACCGCATGAACGCCCTCGACCAACAACTGCTCGACGCCGCGCGCACCGGCGACACCGACGGAGTGCGGAACGCGATCGAGGGCGGCGCCCGCGTCGACTGCCGCGACGAGGAGCTGCGCACCCCGCTGCTCCTCGCCGTCCACGGGGACCACGTCGAGGCCGCCCGGCTGCTCGTGACGGCGGGCGCGGACCCCGACGCGCAGGACCTGCGCGAGGAGAGCCCCTGGCTGGCGACCGGGGTCACCGGCAGCGTCCCGATGCTGCGCACCCTCCTGCCGGCCGGCCCCGACCTGAAGCTGTGCAACCGGTTCGGCGGCATCGCGCTCATCCCGGCGAGCGAGCGCGGCCACGCGCCCTACGTGCGGGAGCTGCTCCGGGTCACGGACATCGACGTCGACCACGTGAACCGGCTCGGCTGGACGGCCCTGCTGGAGGCCGTGATCCTCGGCGACGGCGGCCGGGCGCACCAGGAGATCGTCGAGCTCCTGCTGGCGGCCGGCGCGGACGCCGGCCTTCCGGACGGCGACGGGACGACCGCGCTGGCCCACGCGGAACGCCGCGGCTTCACGGAGATCGCCGCCCGACTGCGGGACGCCCGATGAACGCACGCCGCACGGTGGACACGCGTCGTACGGCGGACACGCGTCGTACGGGGCACGAGGGAGGTACGGGGCATGCGGGAGGCACGGGGCACGAGCGAGGCACGGGGCACGCAGGAGGTACTGGGTACATGGGAGGTACGAGGCACGTGGGACGCCCGGTGAACGCACGCCGCGTCATGGATGCGGAACGCCCGGTGGGCACGCGCCGCATGGTGCACGCGCGCCGCGCGGTGGTGGCGCTCGCCGCGGCCGCGGTGCTCGCGGGCTGCGCGACCGGTACGAGGGCCGGGGCGGCGGACGGCCCGTCCGCCGGGACCGGCCCGTCGGCCGCCGCGTCCGCCGGGTCCCGTACACCGGACTCCCCGCGACCGGCACCGGCCACGTCCGCGGCGACCCCGCGCGGCACGCTCCTGGTCGCCGACTTCGGCGGCGACACCGTGACGTTCGTCGACCCGCGGCCGGGCCGCGACCGGCACCGGCTCGGCTCCGTCCGGGTCGGCACCGCGCCCTACGGCCTCGTCGTCGGCGACGACGGGCTGGCCTGGGTGGCGACCGCCGAGGGCGTCGCCGTCGTGGACACCGCGACCCGCACCCGCCTCACCCGCATCCCGTACCGGACGGAGACCGGCCCCGCCACCACCGGCGAGTACCGGGGCGGGGGCATGGGCATCGCCCTCGCTCCCGACGGCCGGCACGTCTACGTCGGCGTCAACGTGCCCGGCCGCGACGGCGTGCTGGAGATCGTCGACACCGCGACCCGGAGGATCACCGCCGCGGTGCCGGTGGGCCGCCGCCCCTTCGACGTGGACGTCTCGCCGGACGGCACCGAGGTGTACGCCACCGACCACGACTCCTTCGACGTCACGGCGGTGGACACGGACACGCGCGAGGCGCGGCGCTTCGAGGTCGCCCCGTACGGCACCGAGGGCGGTCTCGGCTCCTGGCTGAAGCCGCACTACGCCGTCGTCCGCCCCGCCGACGGCAGACTGCTGCTGCCCTTCGAGGGGGAACGGCTCGTCGTCCTCGACCCGCGCACCGGGAGGTCCACCATCGAGCGGATGACGGCCGACACCCACCAGCACGGGGCGACGCTCGCCCCCGACGGCACCCTCCTCGTCGTCGGCACCGGCCCGATCCTCTCCGAGGACCGGGGCCCGTCCCTGACCGTCCGCGCCCCCGACGGCTCCGAACGCGTCGTGCCGCTGGACGGCCCGCACGAGGACGTGGCGGTGTCCGAGGACGGCCGCACGGCGTACGTCACCCAGGGCTTCACCCGCGACGGGTACGGGAACGGCATCACCGTCGTCGACCTCACGGGCGAACGGCGGCCGTACGAGGTGCCGGCGACGGCCCGCCCGCTCGGAATCGCGGTCCTCTGACCCCTCCGGCACCCCTTCCACACGCCCCGGCGCCCCTCCGGCGAATGCCGCACCCCGGGCGGCATTCGCCGGAAACGTCCTAGGATCGCCGGTGTGGACCAGCGAACGTCCGTGCGCCGTACGGCCCGAGCCGCCGCCGTCGCCCTGCTGGTGCTGGCGACGTCCGCCGCCTGCACCGGCGACACCGGCGGTGTCCGGGGCACGCCCGGCGCGGCCGGCCTGCGCGATCCGTACTTCCCGAAGCTCGGCAACGGCGGCTACGACGTCACGCACTACGACCTCGTGCTCGACGTCGACCCGGCCGCCCACCGGCTGCGCGGCACCGCCACGATCACCGCCCGCGCGACCCAGGACCTCAGCGCCTTCGACCTCGATCTCGCCGGACTCACCGTGGACTCCGCGACCGTCGAGGGCCGCCCGGCCGCCGTCAACCGGACGGGCCACGAGCTGACGCTGCGCCCCGCCGCCGAGGTCGAGGACCGGCTGCGCGAGGGCGGCACCTTCCGCACGGTCGTGCGCTACTCCGGTTCGCCGCGCACCCTCACCGACCCCGACGGCTCGCGGGAGGGCTGGCTGCGGACCGCCGACGGCTCGGTCGCGCTCGGCGAACCGACCGGCTCGATGACCTGGTTCCCCGGCAACAACCACCCGAGCGACAAGGCGACGTACGACATCGCCGTCACCGTTCCCGAGGGACTGACGGCCGTCTCCAACGGCGAACCGGTCTCCCGCCGCACCTCGGGCGCCACCACCACGTACCGCTGGCACACCCCCGAACCGATGGCGAGCTACCTCGCCACGGTCGCCGTCGGCCGCTACACCACCCGGACGTCGAGGACCGCGGACGGCATCGAGGTGTTCACCGCCGCCGACACGACCGTCGCGAAGGAGAGCGAGCGGATCCTCGCCCGGATCCCCGAGGTCGTGAAGTGGGAGGCGGAACGGTTCGGCCCCTACCCCTTCACCGCCACGGGCGCGATCGTCGACCGCCCCGGGGACGCCGGTTACGCGCTGGAGACCCAGGACCGGCCGTTCTTCCCCGGCCCGCCGGACGCCGGGCTGCTGGTCCACGAGATGGCCCACCAGTGGTTCGGCGACTCCGTCACCCCGGAGAGCTGGCGGGACATGTGGCTCAACGAGGGCTTCGCGACCTACGCGGAGTGGCTGTGGGCGGCCGACAAGGAGGGCGTCCCGGTCCGGGACAGTTTCGACGCCGCCTTCGAGGACGACGCCAACTGGGCCTTCCCGCCCGCCGATCCGCCGGGCGCGAAGGACATCTCGCAGGCCCCGGTGTACGGGCGCGGGGCGATGGTCGTCCATGAACTCCGGCGCACGATGGCCGACGACGAACGCTTCTTCGCGCTCCTGCGGGGCTGGACGAGGGCCCACCGGCACGGCAACGCCTCGACGGCCGACTTCACCGCCTACGCGGAGCGGACGACGGGCCGGGACCTGACGGAGCTGTGGGACACCTGGCTGTACGGCAGGAGCCGGCCCGCCCCGAAGGACTGACCGGCTCCCGCGTGTTCCGGTGCCTCTCCGCTTTCCCTGCCCCGCGGTCGGGTTACTTCACGTTGACGCCGCTCCAGGCGGCCTGGACCGCGGAGAGCTCCTCGCTGTCCGCCCCGTACAGGTCGGTCGCCGCCTTCTCGGTCGCCTCACGGGCGCCCGCGTAGTCGGTGGAGGACGTCATGTACTCGGCGAGGGCCTTGTACCAGATCTGGACGGCCTTGTCCCGGCCGATGCCGGTGACGGTCGAGCCGTCGGAGGTCGGGGAGTCGTAGTCGACCCCGTTGATGGTCTTCGCGCCGCTGCCCTCGGACAGCAGGTAGAAGAAGTGGTTGGCGACACCGGAGGAGTAGTGCACGTCGAGGTCGCCGACGCTGCTGTCCCAGTAGTCGGCCGAGCCGCCGTCCTTGCTCGGCTCGTCCATGTAGCGCAGCGGGGTGCCGTCGCCGTTGATGTCGATCTTCTCGCCGATGAGGTAGTCGCCGACGTCCGTGCTGTTGTCGGCGGCGAACTCCACCGAGGTGCCGAGGATGTCGCTGGTCGCCTCGTTCAGGCCGCCGGACTCGCCGTAGTAGTCGAGGTTGGCGGTGGACGAGGTCAGGCCGTGGCTCATCTCGTGGCCCGCGACGTCGATGGCGGTCAGCGCGCTCTTGTTGTCGGCGCCGTCGCCGTACGTCATGCAGAAGCAGCTGTCGTCCCAGAACGCGTTGACGTACGAGTCGCCGTAGTGGACCCGCGAGTACGCGGCCTTGCCGTCACCGGCGATGCCCTCGCGGCCGAACGCCGACTTGTAGAAGTCCCAGGTCTGCGCGGCGCCGTAGGCGGCGTCCACGGCGGCGGTCTGGCGGTCGCCGCCGGTGCCGTCGCCCCAGGTGTCGTCGTCGTCCGTGACGAGGTCGCCGGTGCCGCTCTCGCCCTGGTTCAGGTCGTACGTCTTGTGGCCGCCGCGCTCGCCGTCGGTCAGCTCGAAGCCGGAGCCGCTCCCGGTGGTCGTGAGGTCGACGTCGCCGCTGTACTGGCTGTGGCCGACACCGGTCTCGATCGCCTCGAACCTCCGGAGCTCCTTGCCGGTGTTCGCGTCGGTGATGATGTGCATCCTGCTCGGCGTGCCGTCCTTCTGCACGCCCTTCTTCACCGTTTCGAGGGCGAGGACGGGCTTGCCGTCGCTCGCCCAGACCACCTTGCGCGCGGCGGCCGCGGTCTTGATCTTCGCCGTCGTGGACGGCACGGCTATCCGCGCCTCGGTGGCCTTGGTGACGCCCTTGAGCTTCCCGCCGGCGGCGGTGTGGGTGACGAGGTCGCCGCCGAGGACCGGCAGTCCGGCGTAGGTGCGCTCGTAGCGGGTGTGGACGGTGCCGTCGGCGTCCTTGATCACATCACGGACGATCAGCTTCTCCTTGCCGCCGAGACCGAGGGACTCGGCGGCCGAAGAGGCTTCGGACTGGGCGGACTTGATGGCGGCGGTGCGCTGCGATGCCTTGTTCGCGCCGAAGGGGACGACGCTGCGAGTGGCGGAGGGACCGTCAGTTCCGTTGTCCGGCGAGGCGTTGGCCGAACCGGTCTGGACGCCGACGACGACCATCGCGGCCACGGCGGCCAGGGCAGCGGCGCGACGGGTGTTCATGTGGGGGGTCATGCGTTCTCCGTTGCTCGTTCCGTGGGGGGTTACGAGCGGAGAGCGTGCCACCGAAAGACCGAGATTGACGGTGTGCTAACAAATACCTCACATTTTTTTGACCACCTCTTGTCCGAATGGAATACGCCTCTGTTCGTTATTCGACAGGGGAGTTGGACACGGCGGACATCACGGGGCATGGCGGGCGCGCCGGATCCGGCGCGCCCGCCATGCCCCGTGATGTCCGCCGTGTCCGGGTGGGCCTCCAGACCCCGGGAGCGGGCGGCGCGGTGAAGGGTACATCCGCGAACCGGCCGTCATTCTCGCGGAGTTCGACGATGTGGGCGGCGGCGCGCTTTCCGAYGGCGACACCCTGGTCCTTCGCAGGGCCCTCGGGAATCCCGGAGAGGGAGTCGGCGTAGGCGGCGTCGAGCCCGCTCTTGAAGGCGGAGAAGTAGGTGAGCAGCACGTCGTGAGCCGCTGTTGCGGCCGCCGCCGCGGAGGATGCGGTGGCGGGGCCGCGTTCCCGCCACTCGTACGGGGCGTAGCCACCCTCGATGCCGACCACGGCGTTGTAGACGGCGACGGAGACGAACCCGTGCCAGATGGCGCTCTGCCCGGAAGGGCGGGCGCCCAGGTCGGCGCGGATCGTCTCGGTGGCGATGGCGTTCCAGTCACGAACCACGGCTGCCGGGTCCGAAGCAGTTGCTCGGCGGGGGTCGGCGGCGCTCGGGCCGGTCATGGCCGTGAGCCCGACGAGGGCGAGCATCGCGACGGCGCCGATGACCTTCCGGATACGTGAACGCGGAGCAGGAGGAGATGGAACAGGGTGGTTCTGCCGCACAGCGCACTCCCTTGGGTTGGTTCACCCGGATTAGCAGCGGGCGGGAGCGCGATCAAGATCAATTGCCGTGACCGGGGCGTAGTGAGCCGAAGGAGGAGGGCTGCGTAGTCTGTATTGCCCTGTGAGGCTGGGTGACACTGGGGTGGTTGCTGAGGTTTCAGGGTGGGGGCGGTGGGCTGATGGTCAGGCCCGTGGCGGTGAGGCAGCCGTCGACCAGGTGAGGCCGGAGCCGGATTCTGCGCGACTCGCGGCGAAGAGCGAGATCGAGGTCGTCGGGTGTGTTGAAAGCGGTGTGGGCCATCGGTTACGGAACACCGAGTTCGAAAAGGCCGTAGCCCGCGTACGAGCCGGACGCCAGGGCCGCGATGCCGAGGAGCATGAGCTGGTGGGCCGGGCTGAGGCGGCGCAGGGCGAGGGCGACCGGAAGAAAGAGCGGGAAGAGGGGGAGCAGGTAGCGGGAGACGTTGCCGAATATCTGCTGGCTGCCGAGGACGAGGACAAGGGTGAGGACGGTGTAGACCACCAGGACGGCCGGGGGACGCAGCCGGATCAGCAGCGGAAGCAGCGCGATCGCGAGCAGGACCACACCGACGCCGATCAGGTCCGTGAAGGGCCGGGCGGAGAGATAGTCGAAGTGGCCCACCGGGACGGATGTGAGGACGTCGAGGGTGTGCCGCCCGTAGTCCCACTTGTGGGCCCAGGCATCGGACTGAAGCCTGAAGTAGCCGCTGTAGTCACCCATTCGGTACCCCACCCAGCCGAGATGGGCGAGGAGGCCGAGCGGGGCGACGGCCATCGTGGTCACCGGACGCAGGATGCCGTCCCGGCGGCGGTGGAGCGCGAGCAGGGCCGCGACGACGACGGCGCCGATCAGCGCCACGGCGGTGGGCCGGTTGAGCCCGGCCATACAGGTGAGGAGACCGGCGGTGAGCCAGCGGCGACTCAGGACGGCATGGCAGGCCCAGACGGCCAGGGCCATGTAGAGGGAGTCGGAGTAGACCGCCCACTCCACGCCGGAACCGGGCCAGACGGCCCAGAGTCCGGCCGAGGCCAGCCCGGCCCGTCTGCCGCCGAAACGTTCGGTGATGGCGTAGATGCCCAGGGCGGCGGTCAAGGAGGCGACGACGGAGACCAGCAGGCCGGCGCCGTACGGGCCGAGGCCGGTGAGCTCGGAGACCAGCCGCATCAGCGCCGGGTAGAGCGGGAAGAACGCCGCCGAGTTCTCTTCGAGGGTGATCGGGCCGGTGGCGCCGGGGATCGGGACCAGTTGGGGGTCGTACCCGTGCACGGCGATCTGCTGGTACCACCAGCCGTCCCAGCTGGCCAGGACGTCCCACGGGTGGGCACCGCCACCGAAGCGCGGGTTCTTCGTGCGGTAATCCCCGGCGGAGTGCAGCAGCCACATGAAGACGGCGAAGCCGATCAGCTTCAGCGTGCCGTAGACGGCCAGTACGGGGCCGTAATGCCCGACTGCGCGACGCAGCCGGCTCCGGCGATCGGGGCCCGTCCCGGCGGGCTGCTCGGACAGCCTCGCGTTCCAGCTCCGGGTGCTGGTCCCGGTCGTACGAACGGCGGTCTTGATCATGCGCGGAACACCCGCGCCCGGAAGAGCAGGAACCGCAGCAGCACCGCGGCCAGGTCGGCGGCGAGGAGCACGGCGAGTTCGGCGGCCTGTCCGGCCGAAGGCATCGCGTGGTGCAAGGCGGCGAGCGACCCGCCGGTGATCGCCAGACCGACCAGGAGAACGGACAGCCCCCTGCCCCGGTGGCGCAGCACACCGCCGCGGCCATGGAGGCCGAAGGCGAGCCGTCTGTTCACGGCCGTGTTGGCGACGGCGCAGACCAGCAGCGCGAGTGCATTGGCGGCCTGGGAGCCGGCCATGGGGCGCAGCCATGCGTAGAGGAGCAGATGTACGAGGGTGCTGACGACTCCTACGACGGCGAAGCACAGGAGTTGGGCGGCGAGCCCGCCCCGCGCGGCGGCGCCGCCGTCGCGGAGCGATCCGCCGGGCGGCAGCGTGCCCCGCGCCAGTGCCCCGCCGATCCTGGCGACGCCGCGCAGGTCGGCCAGTGCCGTGGCGAGGATGTCGACCCGGGTGTCGGGATCGTCCACCCAGTCGACCGGCACCTCATGGATGCGCAGCCCGGCACGCTCGGCGATCACCAGCAGTTCGGTGTCGAAGAACCACTCCGAGTCCTGCACGAGGGGCAGCAGTTGCTCGGCCACATCACGCCGCACCGCCTTGAATCCGCACTGCGCGTCCGAGAAGCGCACGGCGAGGACGGAGCGCAGCAGGACGTTGTAGCAACGCGAGGTGATCTCTCGCTTGGGGCCGCGCACCACCCGGGAACCGGGAGCCAGGCGGGTGCCGATGGCGATGTCGGAGTGGCCGGAGAGCAGAGGGGCCACGAGCGGCAGCAACGCCGTCAGCTCCGTGGACAGGTCCACGTCCATGTACGCGAGTACGGGGGCCGACGAGAGCGACCAGGCCGTACGCAACGCCCGGCCGCGCCCCTTCTCGGCCAGCCGGAGCCACTGTGCTTCGGGCAGTTCGTCCGCCAGCCGAGCGGCGATCTGTGGGGTGCTGTCCGTACTGGCGTTGTCGGCGATGGTGATACGGAACGGGTAGGGGAAGGTCTCGCACAGGTGCGCGTGGAGCCGCCGTACGCTCGGCTCCAGATCTCTCTCCTCGTTGAACACGGGTATGACCATGTCCAGGACGGGCTCCGGACGGTGTGCCGCCACTGATGCGCGGTGCGGCAGCCGACTCAGGTTCTTCAGGGCGACTGGACCTTGACCGGTCATGCTTGATCCTCTTTGCGACTTGGTACGGGGCGGGCCGAAGACACTCGGGGCGACGGTGCGTCACGGGGTGGCGAGCGAGGACGAGACGGTCAACGGCTGGTTCCGCGCGGTCGCCGTACCCGAAGGCGGGGCCGAGGTCGAGGGTGGCGGCGAGCCCTCCGTGCTTCCCGGCGCAGTCCCGGTGGCCGTGGCCGTACTCCCGGTGGTGGCCGACGGCGCGATCGTGGCGGTCCCGTCCGGAGCCCGTCCTGGACATGGTCATACCCGTGTTCAACGAGGAGAGAGATCTGGAGCCGAGCGTACGGCGGCTCCACGCGCACCTGTGCGAGACCTTCCCCTACCCGTTCCGTATCACCATCGCCGACAACGCCAGTACGGACAGCACCC
>NZ_RDBO01000258.1 GCF_008120935.1 Streptomyces sp. sk2.1 | reverse complement strand
CGGACAAGTACGTCAACGCCGATGCCGACGCCATCGTCGCCTGGTCCAGCTCGCTGCGGGTGCAGATGCAAGCCCAGACGCACTCCTCCGGTGTGTGGCGCCGACGCGGCAACACCGGTGAGGGCTGGGAGCTCAGCTTCCTCGGCCAAGGCTTCGCCCTGGTCCAGCCCAGCGAGGTGCTGCCCCCGCAGAACCAGCAGATCGGCCAGGGCGTCCGGGCCCAGTACGGCATGGGCCAGCAGGGCGCCCACGGCCAGAACCAGAACAACGCCTGGAACTGATCCGCGGCACGACACCCGGACCGAAGCGGGTGGGGGCGGCCTCCGAGGAGGCCGCCCCCACCCGCTTCCGCGTGCCGTCGTACTAGCCGCGCCGCTCCAGCGCCGCGCGGGCCAGCTCCGTCAGCCTGATGACCGACGTGTCGGCCACCGAGGCGACCTCGTCGTACGCGAACCAGCGCAGGTCCAGCGACTCGTCGCTGATCTGCTCCGTCGAGCCCGAGGGCGCCAGTGCCACGTACTGCACGTCCAGGTGCCAGTGGCAGGGGGCGGGGATCGGGTGGCGATCCAGCGTCACCGGGCCGCCCGGGAGCAGCGTCAGGCCGCTGATGCCGGACTCCTCGGACGCCTCCCGGAGGG
>NZ_RDBO01000257.1 GCF_008120935.1 Streptomyces sp. sk2.1 | reverse complement strand
GCTCCCGGCTGGACGCCTGGGAGCGGCGCAACCACGCGGACGGGGTGCTCCGCGCCCAGAACGTCCCGCTCGCCCTGCGGGTCACCCCGGGCGACAGCGCCGCCGGTCACACCTGGTCGACGGTGCGGCTCACCTGGAGCCGCGGCGAGCACCCCGCGTACTCGTACCTGACCGTGCGGTCGGACCTGGCGACCGGCCGGATCTCCGACATCGGCGACTGAGGACCGAGGACCGGGCCCGCACGGGGCCGGTCCGGGCCCATGGGGCCTCAGGGGAAACACGGGGCCGGTCCGGGCGCGTGGAACCGCGCGGGGCCGCCGGAAGTGCCCGGCGGCCCCGCGCGGTCGGGCCCGGCGGCCCCGTGTCCTCAGACCCCGGCGGGCTCGTCCTCCCCGATGAAGGTGCGCCACAGCACGGCGTAGCGCCCGTCCTTGGCGAGGAGTTCGTCGTGCGTGCCGTCCTCGACGACCCGGCCGTGGTCCATCACCACGACCCGGTCGGCGCGGGCGGCCGTGGTCAGCCGGTGGGCGACGACCAGGGTGGTGCGGCGGCCGGCGAGGCGGTCGGTCGCCTGGTTGACCAGTGCCTCGCTGGCCAGGTCGAGGGAGGCGGTCGCCTCGTCGAGCAGCAGGACG
>NZ_RDBO01000256.1 GCF_008120935.1 Streptomyces sp. sk2.1 | reverse complement strand
CGCCATCCGTACACCCGGGCGCTGCTGTCGGTGCTGCCGGAGGCCGGGGGCGAGCCGGTGGTCCTGACCGGTGAGCCGCCGGACCCGTCCAAGGTGCCGTCCGGGTGCCGCTTCCACGCCCGCTGCCAGGTGCTGGCGTCGGGCGAGGCGGAGCGGGCGGGCGTCGCGGACGCCTGCCGCTCGGAGGACCTGCCGGTGCTCGCGGGCGGTGGCCGGGCCCAGGTGGCGTGCCACTGGGCGGCAGCCGCCCCCGCCGCGGCCGGGCGGGCGAAGAAGGCATAGGTGGCGACCGGGCCGGGCCCGTCCGGAGGATCGCCTCCGGACGGGCCCGGCCCGGGCCGTTCGTCCGAGGGGGCCGCGCGCCGCGCCGGGGCGGGCGCGGCCCGAGGGGTTCAGCCCCGTTCGTACGCGGCGACCAGTTCGGAGCACCGCTTCACATCGGCGGCCATCGCCACGAGCAGGTCGTCGACCGAGTCGAACCTCAGCATCCCGCGCACGTACGAGAGGAAGTCCACCGCGACGTGCAGCCCGTACAGGTCGAGGCCGACGCGGTCGATCGCGTACGCCTCCACCGTCCGCTCCGTGGCGTCGAACTGCAGGTTCGTGCCGACCGAGATCGCGGCGGGCATCGCGC
>NZ_RDBO01000255.1 GCF_008120935.1 Streptomyces sp. sk2.1 | reverse complement strand
GTGGTCGACGACGCGGAACGGCAAGCCCGCGGGTGACAAACAAGGCGGGCAGCACGGAGCGGGCCGGGAGCACGACCCACACGGCCGGGCCCCGCCGGCCAGCGGCCCCGCGGCCCCGCGGCAAGAGCGAACTGTGTACCTGGACACAGGCGTTACACCCCGGACGCGGGCCGGCTGGCCAGGCGCTGCGACGGGCCAGGCCGCGGTACAGCACGGGGCGCGGAACGGTGGGGCGGTCGACGGTTCTGTGCAGACCTCCGGCCCCGGACCCGCCGCAGGGCCCCGGCGGGCGCGACCCACGACCGGGCCGTCGATGCGGCAGGAACCCGGGACGCGGGGCCGTCGACCGCGGTACGGCGGCGGGCCCGGCCGCGGCCGGGCCATCGGCACGAGGGGAACCCGGGGCGCGGATTCCCCTCGCATCGACGAACTCGGCCACATGGAACTCGACCGCCACGGCGCCGGGTTCCTCTTCCAGGTCCTGACCGAACGCGAGGAGAAGAACAGCGTCGCCATCGCCTCGAACGAGTCGTTCGGCAAAGCGCACGTGTTCCGGCGAACCTGTGCCAGGCAGCGCCGAAACTTCACGGGTTTCGGCAGGAACGCGGATGCTGCATGATCGAACGATGCTGG
>NZ_RDBO01000254.1 GCF_008120935.1 Streptomyces sp. sk2.1 | reverse complement strand
GCCCCCGTCGGCTCGAACTCCGCCGGCCGCCCCCAGGTCACCTCCGTCACGCTCGTGACCGGTGACCGGGTGCGGCTGGAGACCTTCCCCGACGGCCGGAAGGCCGTCTCCGTCGAGCCGTCCCCGGGCGTCCCACAGGCCGACTTCACCCAGCTGGAGATCGACAAGCAGCTGTACGTGCTGCCCCGCGCCGCACTCCCGTACGTGGCCTCCGGCAAACTGGACCGGCAGCTGTTCAACATCACCTCCCTGATCGAGCAGGGGTACGACGACGCCCACACCTCCGCCATCCCGCTGATCGCCCGTTACACCGGCGGCACGAACCCCACGGCCAAGGGGGCGCCCACCGGTTCGCGCAAGGGCCTGGTCATCAAGAGCCTGCGCGGCTCGGCGCTGAAGGCGGACAAGAAGCAGGCCGGGCGCTTCTGGAAGGCCATCGACGACGACGCGCTCGCCAGGAGCGGCGCCGAGGGCGGCGCGAAGAGCGCTGCCAAGAACTCCGCCTTCAAGAACGCGGCCTTCGAGGGCGGCGTCGAGAAGCTGTGGCTGGACGCGAAGGCCCACGTCTCCCTCGACCGCAGCACCGCGCAGATCGGTGCGCCCGAGGCGTGGCAGGCCGGCTACGACGGAAAGGGCGCGACCGTCGCCGTCCTGGACACCGGCGTCGACGCCACCCACCCCGACCTGGCCGGAAAGCTCGGCGAAGTACGCAACTTCACCGAGGACCCCACCGCGAACGACGGCCACGGCCACGGCACCCACGTCGCCTCCACCATCGCCGGCAGCGGCGCCGCCTCGGGCGGCTCGCGCAAGGGCGTGGCACCGGGGGCACGGCTGATGATCGGCAAGGTGCTCGACGACAACGGCTCCGGACCGTACTCCGCCATCCTCGGCGGAATGGAATGGGCCGCCCGCTCGGGCGCCGACGTCGTCAGCATGAGCCTGGGCGGCCAGCCCACCGACGGCACCGACATACTCAGCATCGCCCTCGACCACCTCAGCGAGGACACCGGCGCCCTCTTCGTCGTCGCGGCGGGCAACTCGGGCACCGACTACACGGTGGGCTCACCGGGCGCCGCGGCGAGCGCACTGACCGTGGGTGCCGTCGACCGCGACGACAAGCTGGCCCCCTTCTCCAGCCGCGGCCCGCGCGTCGGGGACAACGGCGCCAAGCCCGACCTCACCGCCCCCGGCGTCGGCATCGTCGCCGCCCGCGCGGCCGGCACGTCCATGGGCAACCCGGTGGACGCGTCCTACACCGCCGCGTCGGGCACGTCCATGGCGACCCCGCACGTGGCGGGCGCGGCGGCGATCCTGGCTCAGCGCCACCCCGACTGGAGCGGCCGGCAGCTCAAGGACGCGTTGATGAGCACGACGCGTACCGCCCCCGACCAGACGGCCTACGAGCAGGGCACCGGCCGGGTGGACGTGGCTCGCTCGGTGCGCCAGCAGGTGCGCGCCACCGGCACCACCACCTTCGGTTCCCTGGAACCGGACGCGGGCCCGCAGCGGGTGGGCGTCACCTACACCAACGACGGCGACGCGCCCGTCGCACTCGCCCTGGACACCACCTTCGACAAGTTCTACGGCGCCCCGGCACCGGCAGGCGCCATAGCCGCCCCCGCGCAGGTCACCGTGCCCGCCCACGGCACTGCCGACGTGACCGTGACCCTGGACGCGCCCGCGCTGCCGGAGGGCATCTACGGCGGCCGCCTCACCGCCACCTCGGCCGACGGGCAGACCGTCGCGCACACCGTCCTCTCCGCGACGAAGGACCCGGCCAAGCACAAGGTCACCCTGCGCGGCATCGACCGTGCCGGGCAGCCGGCGGCCGTCTCCCCGCTGATCCTGCTGGGCCCCATAGGCCGCTTCGACATCGTCGGGGATCTGCCGGCGGGGCAGACCGCGACGGTGGACATGCCCGAGGGCACGTACTACCTGCACGGCGTCATCAGGCAGTACACGGAGGACGACGTCACCAACAGCCTGGTGATCAACCCCCAGCTGCGGGTGAGCGGCGCCACGGACCTGGTGCTCGACGCGCGCAAGGCGGTTCCCGTGAAGATCCGGACCCCCAGACCGGCCGAGCAGCGGGGCCCGTTGATCTTCTCCACCCACTGGAAGAAGGGCGACCGGGAGTTCGCCAGCTTCTTCACCAGCGGACACAGCGGCGGACAGCTGCTCTACGTCACGCCCACCGAGGAGTTCACCGAGGGAACCTTCGAGTTCTCCTCCCGCTGGCAGCTGACCGCACCGATGCTCCGCGCACGCGCGGTCTCCGCCGGCGCCGCGACCGGCGTCCCCGTCCGTCTGCTCCACAACTCCCCCGCCGTGGAAGGCAAGCGGCGCCTGCGGGTGGTGGACGCCGGTCACGGACGCCCCGAGGACTACGCGGCGCTGCGCGCACGGGGCACGGACGTCCGCGGCGCGGCGGTGCTCGTGGAACTGGAGGGAATCGAGTACGACGAGGCGGTGACCGCGGCCGCCCGGGCCGGAGCCGCGGCCGCCGTCACCACCGCCGACGGCAACAGGTCCGCGACCGCGACCTGGCAGCCGGTGGGCCCGCGACTGCCCGCGATCGGGCTGTACGCCTCCCCCGCCACCGCGCAGCGGCTGCGCGCGCAGGGCACCGTGCTGGAGCTGAAGGGGACCCCGGAGAGCCCCTACCTCTACGACGTCGTACAGCTCTCCGAACAGCGCATCCCCGAGCGCGTGGTCCACGAGGTCGGGCCGAGGAACACGGCCACCGTGGTCTCGCGCTACCCCGACACGAGCGGGACGCGGTACGTCACGGAGAACCGGGAGTCCTGGCGTCCGTGGGAGGGGGAGACCGTGTACCTCTCCCCCTGGGCCCGGTACGTCCGCACCGGGCAGGTGCGGACGGAGTACCTGAGCGGTCCCGCCGACGCCCGGTGGCTGCACTGGGTCAACCCCCGCAACACCTGGGCGGGCCAGGCGAGGGGGACCGGCGTGTTCGGCTCCCTGCGCACCTACCGGCCCGGTGAGCGCGTCGCGGAGAGCTGGTACGCCCCCGTGGTACGCCCGGCGATCCCCCGGGGCGCCGAAGGGCTCGCCCACCGCAAGGGCGACCGGCTGACCATCGGGATCCCCGAGTTCGCCGACGCCGTCCCCGGCCACTACGGCTACGCCCTGCCCCGCAAGGACGCCGACACCCCCTACCCCGACGAGACCCGCGCCGTGCTGCGGCGCGACGGCGAGATCCTCGCCGAAGGCCCCCGGGCATGGGGCGTCTTCCCCGCGGGCGGGGACGACGGCCGCTACCGGCTGGACCTGGACGTGAAGCGCACCGGCCCCGAGGGCACCCTCTCGCGGGCCACCAGCACCCGCTGGTCGTTCACGGCCCCCCGTCCGGCCGAGGGCGAGGAGTCCCTGCTTCCCCTCCTCCAGCTCGACTACGACGTGGCCACCGACCTCCGGGGCTCCGCCCCCGGCTCCGGGGCCTTCGCCTTCGGAGTGAGCGCCCGCCACCAGGACGGTCTGACGGGCCGATCCGTGAAGGGCATGGAGGTGTCCGTCTCGTACGACGACGGCAAGCACTGGCGGGCGGCGACGACGTCCGCCCGGGGCGACGGCGCCTACCGTGTCCGGGTCACCCACCCCTCGACCGCCCGCACCAGCGGGTACGTCACGCTGCGGGTCCGCGCCTGGGACGACGCGGGCAACGAGGTGACGCAGGAGATCGAGCGGGCGTACGCGCTGAGGTAGTACGCGGAAAAACGGAAGCCGCGACCGGCCCCGGTCGCGGCTTCCGTGCGTCCTACGACAGCCAGTCGCGCCGCGACGCCTGCCACACCAGCTGCGTGCGCGTCGTCGCGCCCGCCCGCTGCATCAGCGCGGTGATCCGGCGCTGCACCGTGCGGTGGCTGACACGCAGCTGGGTGGCGATCGCCTTGTCCGTCACGCCCGCGACGACCAGGGAGAGCAGATAGCGCTCGTCGTCGGCGAGACTGCCGCCGGGCTCCATGTCACCGGCGAAGTCGGCCAGCTCGCCCGCCTCCGTGACGTGCAGCGGGGTCCCCGCCGCCCACTGGATGTCGAACAGGGCGACGAGGGCGTCCAGAAGAGTGCTGCTGCGGATGATCGCGGCGGTCGGCTCGCCGCGGACGCCGGTCGTGCTGCCCGGCATCAGCGGGCAGACGGCGACGGAGCTGTCGACGATGACCATGCGCACGGGGAGCGTGCTGGTGGCACGGGCCACTTCACCGGCGCGGATGCCCTGGGCGACGTTGTCGACCATGCCGGGCTGCTCCAGGCAGGCCCGTTCGTAGATCGCCTCGTAGCGGATGCCCTGGGCGAGCAGCTCGAACTCCTCGTCGTTGTCCTGGGCGCGCAGCGCCACGGGATCGGCCTTGCAGAACCATCGCAGGTCGCTGCGGGCCCCGTAGGCGAGTTGGCGCAGCTGCTGGCGGATGGCGCCGGATCCGGTGATCACCTCGACCAGTTGCCCGGCGTCGTGGCGCCGACCGCCCGCCCGGTACTCCTCGGCCAGCTGTTCCACTCCGCGCCGCGCCCACTCCAGCGCTTCCTGGCCGCGCGCCAGCAGGGGCTGCAGCGCCACGTCCGGCGGGACGGGTACGTACCGCGTGTCGCCGTCACCCGGCAGCCGCCCGACCAGGCCCTTGTCGTGCAGGGAGGACAGCAGCGACGCCGCCTCGCGTTCCCGGATGTGGAGCCGTTGGGCGATCTCGTCCACGTTCGCGCCCCGTACCTCCACCAGGTGGCGGTAGACCCGTTCCTCCGCCGCGCCGATCCCCGCTATCTCCAGCACGCGCCCTCTCCCTCCCCGCAGCCCACCCCGGACGGACGCCCACTGTGCCATCCAAGATCGAGAGCGAACAGAATGCGGGCGGACCTGACGAATGATCAGAAGACGCCGCGGCTTCCGTGCGTCCGGGGCGGGGCGCACGGCGGATGCGCGGCGTCCCGGAACCCGGGCACCGCGGCGGCGGGGTCCGCTCCGCCCGGTTCAGCCGCCGAAGTTCCAGGCGACGAAGCCGTTTCCGGTGACGAGGAGGGCGAGGACCACGAGGTCGGCGATGCCGAGCGCGAGCCCGAGCAGGGCGCGGCCGCGGCGGGAGGTGGACCTGACGAGGGCGAGGACCGCCATCACGATGGCGGCCGGGCCGAGCAGGATGTTCATCACCAGCAGGCCGACGAGTCCGAGCACGAAGGAGGCCACGGCCGGCCCGTCGGCGTCCCGGGTGGAGCGCCGGGAGGGGGCGGCCGTGGCCTCCTTC
>NZ_RDBO01000253.1 GCF_008120935.1 Streptomyces sp. sk2.1 | reverse complement strand
GGTTCCCCTCGCGCCGCCGTCCCGCTGCTGTGCCGGGCTGCCGGGGCGCCGCGCCCCGCGTTCCGTGCTGTACCGCGGTCGGTGGCCGGTTGGGCCCGGCCCCGCGCCCCGGGTTCCTGCCGCGTCGGCGGCCCGGCCACGGCCGCGCCGCCGCGGCCCTGCGGGCCGCCGCTTCACCGCTTCGCGCTGTCGACCACCTACTCCGCGGCCCCGCCCCGCGGCCCCGGCGCCGCCGCCTCACCGCGCCGGGCTGTGTCGTAGCTGCCGGGCTTGAGGTGAAAACACAGGCGCGGACCGCGATCGGGGTTGGTGGCGTGATAGCCGAGGGCCGCGGCCATCGACGCCCGTTTCCAGTTCAGCCGGTGCCGCAGGAGCGGGGTCCGGCCCCGGGGTGCATAGGTGCGGCGGATCTGAGTGGACGTTAAGTCCGTTTCTGGTAGTGGCCGCGTTCGGGTTGGGTGAGGAAGCCTTGGCGGGTGAGGCGTCCGAGGCGGCTGCGGGTGATGTTGACGGACGCCTCGTGGGTGGGCGTGCCGAGGAGTTCGTGCAGTTCACGAGCCCTGGATGCCTGGTCGGGGTGCTGGTTGGAGGCGTTCACGATGGCCTGGTGGGCGGTGTTCGTCGGTGGGCGGTGTTCGTC
>NZ_RDBO01000252.1 GCF_008120935.1 Streptomyces sp. sk2.1 | reverse complement strand
GCACCCGCACCCGTACCCCGGGCCGGGCCTCGGCGTCGAGCTCCTCGGGCACCGCGTAGTCGAAGTACTGGTCGAGGTGGAGCGCGCCCTTGTTGACCAGGACGCGGGCGACGGGCAGCTCCGGGGCGAGGGCGGCACCGCGCCAGGTGCGCGGCTTGGCCCGCGGCACCTTGGCCCTGCGCACCGTCTCCCGGATCAGCGCAAGCTGCTCCGGGGCCCCGCCTTCGGGGTCCTCGGACCGCTCGTCTTCGCTGCTCACAGCCAAATTCCTACCAGACGGCACCGACAGCGGCCCCGGCCACCGCACGCGCCGGGGCCCGGRCACCGCGTGCGGTGTCCGGGCCCCGGCGTACGGGCGAAGTGCGGTGGGCCTACAGCCCGGCCGCCGCGCGCAGCGCGTCCACCCGGTCGGTGCGCTCCCAGGTGAAGTCGGGCAGCTCGCGGCCGAAGTGGCCGTACGCCGCGGTCTGGGCGTAGATCGGGCGCAGCAGGTCGAGGTCGCGGATGATCGCGGCCGGGCGCAGGTCGAAGACCTCGCCGATGGCGTGCTCGATCTTCTCGGTGTCGATCGCGGCGGTGCCGAAGGTCTCGACGAACAGGCCGACCGGCTCGGCCTTGCCGATCGCGTACGCGACCTGG
>NZ_RDBO01000251.1 GCF_008120935.1 Streptomyces sp. sk2.1 | reverse complement strand
GACCTGTCCCCGCCCGTCACACTGCCCGCATGTCCGACACCACAGCCACACCCGTACCCGTGCCCCCGCGGTGGACGCCCGTCCACGGCGAGCCCTACCGACCGGTTCCCCTGCCGGCCGGGAGGCGGTTTCCATTCCCGGGCCCGTCCGGGGTCTTCCGGAGGCGCCCGGAGGCCCCCGGGCTCAGATCTCCACGAGCACCTGGTCCAACGACTTGCGCACCAGGTCCGGCACCTCGCAGTCGTCGGCCGGATACCCGACCGGGATCACCGCGAACGCCTTCTCGTTCTCCGGGCGGCCGAGCACCTCGCGCAGGAACCGCATCGGGCTCGGGGTGTGGATCAGCGCCGCCAGGCCCGACAGGTGCAGGGCCGTCAGCAGCATCCCGACGGCGATCCCGACCGACTCGTCGACGTAGTAGTGCTTGTGCTTCGTGCCGTCCTCGCCCACCCAGTACCTCTGCTGGAACACCACGACCAGGGCCGGGGCGTCCGTCATGTGGGCCTTGACGGCGTCCGTGCCCAGCGGGCGCAGCGCGGCCAGCCATTCCTCGCCGAGCCGTCCGTCGTAGCTGATCCGCTCCTCGTGCTCGGCCGCCTCCCGGATGCGCCGCCGCACTTCGGGGTCCTTGACCAGGACGAAGGTCCACGGCTGCTGGTGCGCCCCGGACGGGGCGGTCGCGGCGCAGGCGATCGCGTCCCTGACGACCTGCTCGGGCACGGGATCGGACGAGAACCGGCGTACGGTCCTGCGCTCGTCCATCCGCCGGCGCAGACGGGCGGCGCGCGCGAGCGACTCGTCGGCCGCGATCCGCTCGGGGCGGTGGGGGACCGGTCGGTAGGGCTCGCCGTGGACGGGCGTCCACCGCGGGGGCACGGGTACGGGTGTGGCTGTGGTGTCGGACATGCGGGCAGTGTGACGGGCGGGGACAGGTCCGGACCAGGGTGTCGCCGGACAGAAGCGGTGCGCCCGTCGGTCAGTGTCCGCTCAGCCCCAGCCCGCGACGATCAGCGAGAGCCCCGCCGCGAAGCCGCCGCCCAGCAGGACCAGGTAACGGCCGTAGTGGCGGCGGTGGCGGCGCATCAGCAGGCCGAAGGCCGCGAAACCGAGGCCGACCGTCAGGGTCCGGGAGCCGCGGGCCTTCGCCGAAGCAGCGAGCCAGTCGGCCGCCGGCACCCCCGCGCGCCCCGCCTCCGCCCCGTACACCTTGAACGGAATGCCGTTCCACGGCTGGTGGCGCACCGCGGACGCGCCCTCCAGGGCGAGTTCGTGACGCACCTCGGCCCGCATCCGGTCCGTGGTCAGCGGCGCGGGCAACCGCACACCGGCCGAGGCCAGCTGGAGGGCGATCAGGCCACCGGCCAGGCTCCCGGCCAGGGCGCCCAGCGACAGCCTCGGGGCCGCCCCCGGCACCGCCACGCAGACCGCGCCCAGCAGCAGCTCCGGCATCAGCGGCCAGCTCAGCGCCTCCGCCAGCGCCCACAGGAACGCCAGCGGGACGCCCCAGCGCGAGGCGGCGACCGCCGCCACCCGGCGCCGCGTCGCTGAGTCCCGCAGCGGCTCGGCGACCGTACGCCGGTGCAGCGCCACCACCGCGTCGCGGGCCTCCTGCGGGCCGACCGCCGGCGGCAGCGGGTCACCGATCGACACCCGCACCAGCGCCGAGCGCAGCCTGCCGTGCTTCGGCAGCAGCCGGTCCGTGCCCGCGATCCCCACCGGCACCACCGGGACGCCCGCCCGCTCGGCCAGTACCAGCGCGCCCCGGTGGAAGGAGCCCAGCTCGCCGTCCCGGCCCCGGGTTCCCTCCGGGAACAGGACGACCGCCCGGCCCGCCCGGAGCTCGTCCGCCATGGTCAGCAGGTCGTCCATGCCGCCGCCGCCGCGCCGGACCGGGAATCCGGCGGCGAGCCTGCGGCAGATCCGGCGCCGCCACGGCGAGGCGAACCAGTAGTCCGCCGCGGCCCCGATCGCCGGGGTGTGCCGGGAGTCGAGCGCGGCGAGGAGTGCCGCCGTGTCGGCGTGCGAGGAGTGGTTGGCGACGACGACACAGCCGCCGCGCGGCAGCCGGCCGCGCCGCTCCACCCCACCGGTGAGGCTGAGGACGCCCCACCACAGGCCGCGCCGGAGCGCGGCGGAGAACCGGGAACGGGCGGGCAGCGCGATCCGGTTGCGGACGAGGGGAAGGGTGGAGGTCATGTCATCACCATCGCGAGGAGGAGAGCCACCAGCAGGGAGTCGATCCGGTCGAGGAGGCCGCCGAACCCGGGCAGCCAGTCGCCCGCGTCCTTCACCCCCGACTCGCGCTTGACCATCGATTCGAGCAGGTCGCCGAGGACGCAGCCACCGAGCACCGCGGCCCACAGCGGGAACGTGAACGCGCCGAGCACGAGCAGCGGCAGGGCCGTGGCCACCGCCGCGCCGAGCACACCCGCCCAGGTTTTGTTGGGGGACAGCGGCGACAGCGGCCGCGCGAGCGGACCCCGGCGGCCCAGCGCCGTGCCGCCGCACCAGGCGCCGACGTCGCCGAGCGCCACCGCGAGCCCCACCGCGACACCGGTCTCGCCGAGCGTCACCAGGCCGGTCAGGGCGACCGGGATCCACAGCAGCCCGAAGGCGGTGCGGGCGGTGCGGGTGAAGCCGGTCCGGTCGTCCCCGGCCAGCACCGGGGGAAGCGCGGCCGCGACCAGCAGCAGCGCCGCCGCCCGCACGTCGAGGACCTCCGGCACCAGCCACGCCAGCGCGGGAAGCACCACCGAGGCCGCCACCAGCACCGCGAGGTCGCCGCGCCGCAGCCCCGCCATCCGGGCGAACTCGCCCGCCGCGACCGCCCCGAGCCCCGCGGCCAGCACGAACGTGCCGCCGCCGCCCAGGAAGTACGCCCCCAGGAAGACCGGCGCCACCAGCGCCCAGGTGCGCCACCGCTTGCGCAGCTCGGCCCGCATCCGGACCTTCGACGGCAGTACGGCGACGGCGACACCGCCCGCCCCCAGCACTCCCGCGACCAGCGGCACGGCCCGCGCGGCCGCCTCCTCGGCGATCAGTACGGCGCTCATGCCAGCTCCCGCCACAGACCGGCCAGCCGGAGCGCCGCGGTCAGCAGCGAACCGGCGGCGATCACGATCAGGACGGGCACGGCCCAGCCGCTCGCCGCGGCGACCACCACCAGCAGACAGCGCTCGGTCTTGCCGACCGGGCCGCCGTTGCGCCGGGGCGCGCCCGCCGCGGCACCGGCCAGCGACACCCAGGACGGCAGCGTCGCCGCGAGCCCGGCCGCCGCCACCAGCCACAGCGGGGCGAGCGTCAGGAACCCGGCCAGTACGACCAGGTCCGCCACCCGGTCGCCGAGCTCGTTGAGCACCGCGCCGCGCCTGGTGGTCCGGCCCGTGTCGCGGGCCAGCGCGCCGTCCAGGTTGGCGAAGGCGAGCCGGGCCGCGAGCAGCACGGCGACCGGCAGGGCCGCGGGACCGGCGGGCAGCCAGGCCAGCGCGGCGGCGGCACCGGCGGCCGAGACCACCCCGGCCGCGGTGAGGGTGTCGGGCGACACCTCACGGCGGGCCAGCGAGGCGCGGACACCGGAGAGCCGGTCCGCGTACCAGGGCTTGAGAGCGTAGAGGCCGTTCATGGCTTCAACTCTCGTGCGAAGCACAATCGTTCGACACGTGGTGAGTACTCAAATACGACTGAGTACCCGGGGGTGTGCGCCCGGGTATTCGGGCGATGGGTGTGACCCTCCTCGCACGAGCGCCCCGATCGGCTGCCTCACCTCCTTTGACCAGGGATGATCGGCTGCCGTACAGGCTCTCGCGAGGGGATCGGGGGCGGTCCGGCGCAAACCTCCGTCTCAGATAGTAGGAAGTCCGAGTAATTGTGGAGACAGACCGGCCGGGCTGCCCTAGCTTTGTAGGAGCCGAACGTCTCGCTGGAACCAGCGACTGGCGGTCCTGAGCGCGCGCCCCGTGCAGGCAACCCCTGCGGCGCCCGCCTCCGCCCCTTCCGGCACCTCGAAATCCTGATCTCGAAATCGCCTTCACGATTTTTCGATCTCGAAATCCTCGCGATCTCAAGGAGTCGATCCACCATGGCCCAGACGACCGTCCGCCGCGTCCGCCGTACCCACCGCCCGACCGAGTCGGAGCGCCAGAACGCCGCCGCCGCCCTGCAGCGGGCCCTCGACCGCCGGGACAACGGCGGCTCCACGGGCCACTGACACCGGCTTTTGGCACCGGTCCGCGGGGACCGGCCGCCGACCGCCGCCGACCGACCGGCCTCGGGGGCCGGTCGGCTCCCCGGACCGGCCGCCGGAGCGGGCGCCGCCCCGCCGGGGGCCAGCCGCGGCCGATCTCGAAGTGGTCGATGCGCTCGCCCGACTCGGCGAGCGCGGTCACCTTCATCCGCGGGTGCCGTCCGGGCGTCACCTCCACCGCGAGGAACGAGAACCCGGTGTAGCGCACCCGCGACCACTCCACGGTCTCGGCGGCCTTCCCGCCGTCCTTGGCCACGTGGTACGTGTCCACGCTCTCCAGGTCCCGGACCCGTCCCTCGTGGCTGTCCGGGACCGGGAAGTCGTAGAGCGCCTTGCCCGCGCCGCCCGCCGTGACGTACACGATGCCGTCGCGCGCCGGGTCGATGCGCTCGCCGATCGGCACCGGGCGCCGCACCGCGTTCCCCAGGATCGCGTCCGTGCGTTCGCAGACGTGGTTGTGCCCGTTGATGACCAGGTCCACCCGGTGCTTCCCGAAGAGCGGCACCCGGGCGTCGCGCACCCCGCCGTCCGAGGCGTGCGCGTTGGTCGTCGAGTACCACGCCTCCATGTCGTGATTGCCGGTGGTCACCATCCACGGCACCGTCCTGGCCACGGTCTCCGTCCGCGCCAGGAACTGGTCCCAGGCGCGGGCGTCGTAGACGTCGGTGGGGCGGCCGGAGCCGGACGGGTCGGCGTAGCGGATGTCGCCCGCGTGCAGGTGGAAGGCCGGGTTCTGGCCCAGGATCAGCCGGTCGTTGCCGAGCGCGTGGTAGCTGACGCCCTGGTCGCCGAAGGCGGTGAAGGCGAAGGGCCCGGCGCGGGCGGGGGCGGTGGTGAAGGTGCCGAGCGTGCCCGGGTCGCGGGCGTCCGCAGGGTCGAAGCCTCGTGGCCGACGCCGTAGTGGTACGTCGTACCGGGGCGCAGCCGCTCCGGGCTCGCGTGCAGGTAGAACTGCTCGGCGGCCGCGATCCTGCCGCCGTTCGGCTCCGGGGGGTGAGGTGGCGCACCTCGGCGTCGATCCGGTGGCCCGGCGCCCACGGCTGGAGGCCGATGCGCAGGTACGGCCGCCGCACGGCGAACGGCACCTGCCAGGAGACCGCCATCCGCGTCCGCGGGTCGGCCCCGTACGCCAGGTGCCGGCCGAACGGCGCGACCAGCGAACCGTCCACCCGGGTGGACGGTTCGCTGGTCGCGCCGTTCG
>NZ_RDBO01000250.1 GCF_008120935.1 Streptomyces sp. sk2.1 | reverse complement strand
CCCTCCGACTGCCGACGGGGCCGACCGGGTCAATGGGGCCGACAGGACCGACGGACAGGGTTTCGGACGAGGCATCGGGCAGGGCGTCGGCGAAGGCCGAGGCGGACGGTACGAGCACCGCACCCGCCGCGACGGCGGCGAGGACGACGGTGCGCAGGGACAGGCGGTTGGGCATGGGACAGAACTCCGTTCCAGGTCGGCCTCGATGGCGCCCGGAGTCCGGTTCGCACCGGGCGCGAGGCATGCCGACAGGCTGGCGTGAAGTTATGAAGAAGCTGTCAGAACGGTGTGGTCATCGCATCAGCCCCGGCCCGTGCCCTCCGACGCCCTGCCCGATGCCTCGTCCGAAACCCTGTCCGTCGGTCCTGTCGGCCCCATTGACCCGGTCGGCCCCGTCGGCAGTCGGAGGGTGAACACCGAGCCCTCGCCCTCGGTGCTCACCGCGCCCACCGAACCCCCGTGCGCCTCCACCAGCTTCCGTACGATCGCCAGCCCCAGCCCACTGCCGCCGGTACGGCGACTGCGCGACTTCTCGGCGCGCCAGAAGCGGTCGAAGACATGCGGCAGGTTCTCGGCCGAGATGCCGCTGCCCGTGTCGGTGACCTCGACGACCACGACTTCCCCGCCCGGGACCTCTCCGTCCGTAGTGGCCCCGTGCACCGGCGTCCCGTCCGGCGAGGCCCCGGGGCCGTACGCGCGTACCGTCACGCGCCCGCCCGCCGGGGTGTGGCGCACGGCGTTGGAGACCAGGTTGCCGATGGCCTGGCGCAGTCGTACGGGATCGGCCCACAGCACGGGGACGGGGGCGTCGGCCGCCGGTGGTGCCGAGAGCGCGACCCCCGCCGTCTCGGCCCGCGCCTGATGCGCCGCGACCACCTGCGCCAGGACGTCCTCGACGCGTACCGGTTCGGGGTGCAGCCGCAGCGCGCCCGCGTCGGCCGCGGCCAGGTCCTGGAGGTCGTCGATGATGTGCTGCAACTGCACGGCCTCGGTGTGGAGCGAGGAGATGAACGCCGGATCGGGCTCCGCCAGCCCGTCCTGCGCGGCCTCCAGCCAGCCCCGGATGTTGCTCAGCGGTGTGCGCAGTTCGTGGGCGACGTCGCTGACCATGTCCTTGCGCTGCGCCTCCAGACGCGTGCGGTGGTCCGCCATGTCGTTGAACGCGGCGGCGAGGCGGCCGATCTCGTTGTCGTCGGTGACCAGCACCGGCACGGAGTCCTCGCCGTCCCGCATCCGCTGCGCGGCACCGGTGAGCGCGTGCAGCGGCCGTACGAGCCGGGAGCCCGCGAGGAACGTGGCGCCGAGGGTGAGTGCCAGGACGAGGGCCGCCGCGCCCGCGATCTTCGCCGTGTTCGCCGGGGAGAGGTCGAAGCCGGGAACGGTCGTGTCGCCCTCGTCCCCGATGAACAGCAGCGCGGGTGAGGCGACGTAGGAGCTGAGCTGCTCGCGGCGGGCCGTGCCCACGCAGGAGGCGGTGGCCCGGTCGTCCTCGCCGGTCCGGACGCTCGGCGCGGGCGACGGGACGGCGGCGGTCCCGGCGGCCTCGGGTGCG
Source organism: Streptomyces sp. sk2.1 (assembly GCF_008120935.1). Classification (GTDB taxonomy): domain Bacteria; phylum Actinomycetota; class Actinomycetes; order Streptomycetales; family Streptomycetaceae; genus Streptomyces. Next base: position 3,886 of record NZ_RDBO01000250.1, on the reverse strand, counting down.
GGGCCGCCGCCCCAGGACAGGTCCAGATTGAGCTGGATGCCGGTACGGCCCTGGCGCTTGAGACAGGCGTCGGCGAGCCGGTTGAGCGCGTCCAGGGCCTTCCGTTCGGTGGCCGTCGGCCCGTTCAGGTCCTCGGACGCGCACCGGGCGTCCTGCATGCGATCCGGGTCGTTGCCCACGACCTGGATGCTGGGGCGCCCGCTCGGGCTCCGGACCACGTCCGCCGCGACCCCGACCTCGTTCAGACACGCCACGCTCCGGTCGGCGGCCCGCCGCAGCGCCGTGCGTTCGGCCGCGGGCAGCAGGAACGGGCCCACCGCGCGCGGATCCACCCGGTCGGCCGCGGCGCCCGGCCGGTCGACCGTCCGGGACAGGGCCGTGTCCACGGAGAGGGGGTCCACGATCGCCGACGCCCGGTGCGGCAGCGCGGGCGGCGACGGCCGGTCGGTGGAGTCGAGGGAGTCGGCGAGGGGTCGTCGTTGCTCGGTGGTGAGCGCGATCCTGCGGCCCGACCGGCGGGCCAGGTCGTGGACGGTGTCCTCGACGCCCTCCCAGGTGGGGTGGCTCGCCGCGTACCCGAGCAGGGTGTTGTAGATCCGGGCGTCGGCGGTGAGGTTCTGGCCCTGCTCCTGCTTGATGGCGCCGGAGGTGGTCTGCACGGCGATCCAGGCGGTGGCGGCCACCGAACAGGCGGCCACCAGCGCGGACACCGTCAACAGCCGGCCGAACAGGCTCTTGCGCAGCGGCAGCCGTGCCCGCTGCCGGTCGTGGCGGACGGCAGCGCCGAACTCCCGGCCACGACGGGCGGCACCGTCACGTTCCCGGTCACGAAGGGCGGCACCGTCGCGCCGCTCCCGGTCACGACGACGCACGCGAGGCCTTCCGCGCCGGGTCCGTCAGCTTGTACCCGACCCCGAAGACGGTGAGCAGCCTGACCGGCCGACGAGGAGCGGGTTCGATCTTTTTGCGCAGGTTCATGATGTGCACGTCGACGGTGCGGAAGCTGACGTACCGGTCGAAGCCGTGCAGTTCCTCCAGGAGCCGCTGCCGGGTGAAGACCCGATCGGGCTCGGTCGCCATGGCGGCGAGGATCCGGAACTCACCGGGCGTGCACTCCACGGCCAGGTCCCCGACCGACACCTCGTGCCGGTCGGGGTCGACCGCCAGCGTGCCGACCCGCAGCACCCGGTCCGCGACGGGCCCGGCCGCCGCCGGACCCCGCCGGCTGCGGCGCAGCAGGGTCCGCACCCGGGCCATCAGTTCGCGCGGACTGTACGGCTTCGTCATGTAGTCGTCCGCGCCGAGGTCCAGCCCCAGCAGCAGATCGTCCTCGGTGCTGCGGGCGGTCAGCATCAGCACCGGCACCTCCCGGTGTTCGGCGCGCAGCACCCGCACCACGTCCAGGCCGTCGGCCCGCGGCATCATCACGTCGAGCACCAGCAGATCGGGTTCCCGGTGCCGGACCTCGGCGAGGGCCGCGAGGCCGTCACCGACGACCCCGACCGTGTGGCCCTCGTGCTCCAGATAGCGGCGTACGAGCTCGGCCTGCTTCTCGTCGTCTTCGGCGACTATGACATGTGCGCACACGAAACGATCGTAGATGAGCTCGGCAGGGGCTTTTCCGGTCGCCCGGGGCGGTGTACTGGTCGCGGGGCGGGGACGGTACGCCGTCGGTACGGCGCCCCGCCCCACGATCCCCCGCCGCCGGGGCTACCGTGCCGAAGCGATCACCGGGTAGTGGTCGGAGAGGTTGGTGTACGTGTAGCTCGTGCCCCAGCTGCTGACGGTCCAGGGCGCGCTCCGTTCCTTCACCACCTCGTTCGTCCACCCGGACGGCTGCGCGTGCCCGGCGCGGTACAGGACGTGGTCGAGGTCCTCCCGGGGGTCGTCGGGGTAGCGGTCGGCGGCGATCGAGTTGTCCTGGGTGTCGAAGGAGTACGGGTGCCCGGTGCGCGCCGCGGCCCGGGTCAGTCCGGCGTCGGTGAGCATCGAGGAGTACTCGGGGGAGTGGAAGTCCACGTTGAAGTCCCCGGCCACGACGACCTGTTCGGACGCCGGAATGTTCTTGGCGTCGAGGAAGGCGTCGAGCTCCTTGAACTGCAGGCTGCGCTTGGCGGCGGCCTCGCCCGCGCCGCAGCCGGGATCGGCCGACTGCGTGTGGGTGCCCACCACGTGCACCCGCGCGCCGTTGACGTCCAGCTCGGCATAGGCGAAGCCCTTGTTGGACCAACGGTCGCTGCCGCAGGCGTCCTTGTAGACGTACTGCTCCTTGCGGACGACGGGCCACTTGCTGAGCACGGTGACGCCCCCGTCCTCCGGGGTGAGGGCCGAGTACGCCCCGCCGGTCGCGTCCCAGCCGCTCTTGCTCCGGCCCACCACCGGCGTCCGGTAGGGGTACTGGGCGGCGGCGTTGTTCAGCAGCGCGTCGGACGAGGAGTTGTCGAACGCCTCCTGGAGGACGACGACGTCATTGCCCCGGAAGAACGACGTCTTCGGTATCTCGGCCGCCCGGTGGTCCTGGCCCCAGTTCGGGTAGAGGTTCTTGCTGAACAGGAACGTGTTGTACGTCAGGACGCGCAACGACGGGGCGTCCGCCGCCGATGCCTGCGGAGCGTTGGCGGCCAGTGCCGCCGCGGCGAGCGCGGCGGCCAGGGTCGCGCCGGAGACACGGCGGATCGCTGAATGCGGCACAGGTACTCCTGGTGCGGAGGGGGGAAGTGGTGCCGCCCATCAAAGCAGGGGGAGTTACCCGTGGGTAGACGTCGGATGCCGGGAGTCTTTCCGCAACGGTACGAATGGGGCCGGAGCCGGAACGGACCCGCGGACGGAGGCGTTCCGGCTCGGGGCCGGAGGGCAGGGGCCTGCTCCTGTTCCTGCTCTTGTTCCGGCTCCGGGCCCGGGGCGCGGGTCCGGCCGGGTGCTCATGCCGCAGGGTCCCCGTGGGACTCCATGAGCTCCTGGTGGGCCGCCGTCACGTCCGGGGCGAGCACGGTGACGATCTCCTCCCGGGTGGGTGTCGTGCCCGTCGCGTGCTCGGCGTACAGCCGCAGGTCCCGTTGCGCGGCGGCCTTCTGGCAGAGCTCGCGCGCGAACCGGGCATTGCCCAGGGTGTCGGCCATGCCGCCGTCCACGGCCGAGGCGAAGATGGCGCCGAGCGCGGCCGCGGCCGCCTCGTCGGGTTCGTCGCCCTGATCGGCCAGGACGGACCGGGCGATCAGGAGCAGCTCCGGCGCGGAGTACGAGGGGAAGTCGACCCGGGTGTTGAACCTGGACACCAGGCCCGGGTTGGCGGCGAGCAGCCCGGTCATCTCCTCGCGGTACCCGGCGAGCACGACGACGAGCCGGTCCCGGTCGTCCTCGGCCCGCTTCAGGAGCACCTGGAGCGCCTCGTCGCCGAACGCGTCGCCACCGCTGTACCCGCTGTTGGACAGGGCGTACGCCTCGTCGATGAACAGCACGCCGTCCAGGGCGGAGTCGATGACCTTGCTGGTCTTGATGGCGGTGGACCCGAGGTGCTGCCCGACGAGATCGACGCGCTGGGCCTCCACGACATGACCGGACCGCAGCAGCCCCAGCCCGGCGAGCACCTTGCCGATGATGCGGGCGACGGTGGTCTTCCCCGTGCCGGGAGGGCCCGCGAAGACGAAGTGCCGGGGCCGGGCACCGCTCGGCAGCCCCTGCTCCTTCCGCAACGCCGCCATGCGCAGTTGCGCGATCATCGTCAGGACCTGCCGCTTCACCGGCTCCAGCCCGATCATGTCGTCGAGGGCCTGCTGAGCCTCGGCGAGCAGCCGGTCCCGCTCCTCCCGCGACAGCCCGCCCTCGTCCCCGTCGCCCTGCCCTGAACCCTCCGCGGTGTTCGGGGCGGCGGCCGGGGCGGTCGTCC
>NZ_RDBO01000249.1 GCF_008120935.1 Streptomyces sp. sk2.1 | reverse complement strand
GTGAGGTCGTCCGGGCGGGCGGCCTGTGGTATCGGGGCCGTGCGCGGCGGTGTCCCGGCCCGGACTCCGGCCGATCGGTGCCAGTGGCACTTCTGGGCACCGGGTGGGCGCGGTGCGGGATATCGTCCGGGAGCCGCCGCCGAACGGCGGCGAGGGAGCGGCGCGGCCCGCCCGGACGACCTCACCGTGCCCGAGGGCCGGCGCGGCATCGGCGTCCGGATCGAGGAGGACCTCATGACCATCCGCCAGGTACGCACCGTCGATTACCACACCGGTGGCGAACCGTTCCGGATCGTCCCCGAGCCGCCGGCCGCCATCGAGGGGGCCACCGTCGCCGAGCGCCGGATGTTCGCCATCGGCGACCCCGACGTGGACGGCCTGCGCAAGCTGCTGTGCTTCGAACCCCGCGGGCACGCCGACATGTACGGCGGGTTCATCACCCCGCCCGACGACGAGGGCGCCCACTTCGGCGTGCTGTTCTGGCACAAGGACGGCTTCTCGACGGCCTGCGGCCACGGCTCCATCGCGCTCGCCGTCTGGGCCGTGCAGACCGGCCGTGTCGCCCGTGACCCCTCCGGCGTCACCACGGTCGTCATCGACGTGCCCTCGGGCCGGGTCACCCTGCGCGTGCGCACCTCGGGCGAGCGGATCACCGGTGTCGACTTCGTCAACGTCCCCGGCTACCGGCTCGCCGAGCGCGTCACCGTCGCCACGTCCCGCGGGGACGTCGTCGTCGACGTCGCCTACGGCGGTGCCATCTACGCGCACCTGGACGCGGCCGGTGCGGGGCTGGCCGTCACCCCCGAGCACTACTCCGACCTCATCGTGATCGGGCGCGAGGTCAAATGGGCGCTGAACGACACCGAGTACGCCCGGCACCCCGTCGACGACCGCCTCAGCGGCATCTACGGCACCATCCTGTACGACGACCTCGGCGACGACGGGGACGGCAACCCGCACCAGCGCAACGTCACCGTCTTCGCCGACGGCCAGGTCGACCGTTCCCCGTGCGGCTCGGGCACCTGTTCCCGCGTCGCCGTGCTCGCGGCGACCGGTCGCCTCGCACCGGGCCGTACCCTCGTCCACGACTCGATCGTCGGCACCCGCTTCCACGCACGGATCGTCGAGGAGTTGACCGCCCACGGCCGCCCCGCCGTCGTCGCGGAGGTCACGGGGACGGCGCACCGGACCGGCGAGCACCTCTTCGAGCTCGATCCCGCGGACGACCTCGGCAGCGGTTTCGTCCTGCGGTAGCCCGCCGGGCGGGTGCGTACGACGGGCAGGGCGAAGGGACCGSCGGTCCCTTCGCCCTGTTCTCCGTGTACTGGCCGCCCTGCCCCTCGGGCGGCCTCCTCAGCCCGCCTCGGCCGCGCGTGCCCGGACGCGGCGGCGGACCCCGCGCAGCCAGACGCGGCGGATGCCGCCGCTGCCGGCCCGGATGAGCAGCCAGTACGCGGCGAACAGCCGTCGCGCCCTGCGGTCGGTGCAGCGCACCCGGGTCTCGGTGGTCAGCACCCCGTCGGAGAACCGGAAGTCGAAGGAGGTCAGGATGTGCGCGGGTGCCTCGAAGTCGCGGAACTCCTTCGCCGGGTCGTCCCCCATGGGGACGATGGGCTGCTTGCGCGAGATGCGCTGGATCCCACCGATCACCAGCTGGCTCTCGGAACGGTGCAGCATCCGGAAGCCGTTGTCCAGGAACATGTCGAGCACCCGGCCGTCCTTGGGGAAGGGCGTACGGCCCAGGCCCGCCAGGAGCATGACCAGGCGGAAGCTCGGCACCTCGCCCCAGGTCAGGCCGTCGGCCGCGTCGATCACCGCGGCCGCGGGGGCGTCCACCCGCAGCCGGTGGCGCTCGCCGCGGTCCCAGCGCGGGACGAGCTCGTCCAGGACGGGCCGCTCCGGCCCGCCCGCGGAGCCCGTCGCCGGGGAGCCGGCCGGGTCGCCGGTGCCGCCCGCGACGGGGTGTCCGGCACCGGTTCCGGTGTCCTGCGGACGCTCGTTCATGACTGGCCTTCCTCGTCGGTTCCGGTGCCGAGCCGCTCCGCGAGCAGCCGGCCGATGGCGGCCAGTGGCTCGGGAGCCGTCATCTCGCTGTGCCGGCAGTGGAGTTGGCGGATCTCGATGGTGCCGCCAACGTACGGCAGCCAGTCGTCGATGTGCAGGTCCGCCCGCTCCACCGTGGCGACGAAGAAGAGCACGTCGCCCTCCAGCCGCCGGGGTCGGGCGTGTGCCGCGAGCCGCATGTTGTTCACCATCACCCGGCTCATCGCGGCGACGTGCTGCTCGGTGAGGTCCGCCAGGCTGCTGTGGCCCCGGCGCAGGACCTCCACCACCCCGGCCGCCGTCAGCGGCCCCTCCCCCGCCGCCGCACGGTCCCGGCCGACGAAGTCGAGCATCATCTCCAGGACCTGCGCGGGATCGGTGACCGGCTCGTACTCGCCCTCGTAGGGGTGCGGGTAGGCGTCCATCATGGCCAGCAGGCCGACCTCCTCGCCGGCCTCCCGGAGCTGGACGGCGATCTCCTGCGCGACGATGCCGCCGAAGGACCAGCCCAGGAGGTGGTAGGGGCCGGCGGGCCGGACCTTGCGGATCTGCTCGACGTAGTCGGCGGCCATCTCCGCGACGGTCGCCGGCAGCGCGTCCGGTTCGGTCAGGCCACGGGCCTGCACCGCGTACACGGGGTGGCCCGCCAGCTCGGGCAGCAGCCCCGAGTACGGCCAGCCGAGGCCCGCGCCCGGGTGGACGCAGAACACCGGTTCCCGCTCGCCCGCCGCGCGCAGCGGGAACACCACCGCCAGCGAGGTGTCGGCGCCGCCGGAGCCGTCGAGGCGGGCCACCAGTGCCGCCGGGGTCGGTGCCTCGAACAGTGCCCGTACCGAGAGCTCGCAGCCGAACGTCTCGCGGACCCGGACCATCAGGCCCGCCGCGAGCAGGGAGTTACCGCCGGTCTCGAAGAACTGGTCGTCCGCGCCGACCTCCGGGACCCCGAGGGCCTGCGCGAACAGTTCGCACATCACGCGCTCGGCCTCGGTCGACGGTGCCCGGCCGTCCCCGGTCCCGGCCCCGGGTGCGGGCAGCGCACGCCGGTCGACCTTGCCGTTCGCGGTCACCGGCAGCGCGTCCAGGGCGACGACGGCCGAGGGCACCATGTAGGCGGGCAGGGTGCGGGCGGCGACCTCCCGCAGGTCCGGGCGCCGCTCGACGGGCAGCGCCGGGTCGAACACCGCGTACGCGACCAGGCGCTTGTCACCGGCGCGGTCCTCGCGCACCTGGACCGTCACCTGCTCGACCGCCCCGGCCCGGCCGAGCACGGCCTCGATCTCGCCCGGCTCGATGCGGAACCCGCGGACCTTGACCTGGTCGTCGGCCCGGCCGACGAACACCAGCTCCCCGCGCGCGTTCCACCGCACCACGTCGCCGGTCCGGTACATCCGGCGGCCCGTCGGGTCGTACGGGTCGGCCACGAACCGTTCGGCCGTCGGGCCGGGCCGGTCCAGGTAGCCGCGTGCGACGCCCGCGCCCGCCAGGTACAGCTCGCCCGGCGCGCCGATCGGGGCGGGGCGCAGGGCGGAGTCCAGGACGTAGGCGCGCATGTTGTCCAGCGGGCGCCCGATCGGCAGGGTGCGGCCGATGTCCTCGGTCATGGCGATCCGGTGCAGGGTCGCGAACGTGGTCGTCTCGGTGGGCCCGTAGGCGTGGCTGAACACGGTGCCCGGGCAGTGTTCGAGGAGTCTGCGCACGCTCTCGGCGGGGACCGAGTCGCCGCCCGAGATCACCTCCCGGACTCCGGCGAGGGCCTCCGGGTGCTCCTGCACCAGCAGCCGGAACAGTCCGGAGGTGAGGAACGCGGTGTCGATCCGCTCCTCCAGCAGCACGTCCCGCAGATCCGTCAGGTCCAGGTCGCCGCTGGGGGCCAGCACCGCGGTCCCGCCGGACAGCAGGGGTGCCCAGATCTCGAAGGTGGCCGCGTCGAACGCCTGCGGCGAGTGCACCAGGACCCGCCTGCGCGCGATCGGGGCGATCGCCCGGTCGTAGGCGAGCGCGATGATGTCGGCGTGCGTGACGGCGACGCCCTTGGGCTCGCCGGTCGAGCCGGAGGTGTGCATCACGTACGCGAGCCGGTCGGCCCGCACCGGCACCCCGAGGTCGTAGTGCGCACCGTCCACCCCCTCGTCCACCCGCAGGACCCGGGCCCCGTGCTCGAAACCGGCGTCCGTGTGCGCCGCGTCCACCAGCAGCACCCGCGCGCCGGTGTCCGCCATGACGCGCCGGGACCGTTCCGCGGGGTAGCGGTCGTCCAGCGGGACGTACGCGGCGCCCGCCTTCAGCACCGCGAGCAGCGACACCACGAGGTCCACGGACCGGTCCTGCAGCACCGCGACCCGGTCGCCCGCGACGACGCCCGTCGAGCGCAGCCGGTGGGCCAGCGCGTTGGCGCGGATGTTGAGCTCGCGGTAGGAGGTGTCGCGTCCGCCGCAGCGCACCGCGACCGCGCCGGGCGTGCGCAGCACCTGCTGGGCGAACGTGTCGTGGACCGTGCCCGCGGGCGGCAGTTCGATGGTGGTGGCGTTGAAGCCGTACAGCAGCCGGTCGCGCTCGCCGTCGACGAGCAGGTCGAGGGCGGCCACCGGGGTCCCGGGCCGTTCGGCGATCCGGGTGAGGACCCGGATCAGGCGGGCGACCAGGTCCCGGGCCTCGGACTCGCCGTACAGGTCGGGCCGGTAGCCCAGGCGCAGGTGGAGTTCCTCGCCGGGGAGTCCGGCCAGGGTCAGCGGGTAGTGGGTGGCGTCCCGGCCGTCCACGGCGCCGATGGTGAGCCCGGGGACCGGTTCGCGCATCGCCTCGGCGTCGAGCGGATAGTTCTCGAGGACCGTGATCGTGTCGAACAGCGGTGCGCAGCCGGTGAGTTGCTGGATCTCCGTGAGGCCGATGTGCTGGTGGTCGAGAAGTTCGGCCTGTTGTGCCTGGAGGCGGCCGAGCAGGTCGCCCAGGGTCTCGGCCGGCTCGATCCGTACCCGTACCGGAAGGGTGTTGATGAACAGGCCGATCATCGACTCGATGCCCGGGATCTCGGCGGGCCGTCCGGAGACGGTGCCGCCGAACACCACGTCGTCCCGTCCGGACAGGGCGGCGAGCAGCAGTCCCCAGGCGCCCTGGAGGACGGTGCTGAGCGTCACTCCCAGTTCGCGGGCGCGGGCGGTCAGCGCGTCGGTCAGCCCGGTGGTGATGCCGACGATCACCTGCTCGGGCACCGCGCTCCGGCCGGCCGGCCCGGCGGGTGCCAGTACCGTCGGCCCCTCCAGCCCGTCCAGCGTCTTCGCCCAGGCCGTGCGGGCCGCGGCGGCGTCGCGTCCGGCCACCCAGGACAGGAACTCCCGGTACGGGGTGGGGG
>NZ_RDBO01000025.1:19264-20038 GCF_008120935.1 Streptomyces sp. sk2.1 | reverse complement strand
TGAGCCCGCGGCAGTTCGGCAAGCTGGTCACCGCGCTGCGGCGCGAGGGTGCCGACCCGGTCCGCAAGGGCCGGCCCTGGAGTCTGCCGCTGGAGGACCGGGTCCTGCTGGTCGCCGCGTACTGGCGCACGAACCTCACCCTGCGCCAACTGGCTCCGTTGTTCGGGGTGTCGAAGTCGGCGGCCGACCGGATCGTCGATCACCTGGGCCCTTCGCTCGCGCTCCAGCCGCGCAGGCGGTTCCGCAAGGACACCGTGCTGATCGTGGACGGCACCCTGSTGCCCACCCGCGACCACACCRTCGCCGAGCGGTCGAAGAACTACCGGTACTCCACCAACCACCAGGTCGTCATCGACGCGGACACCCGGCTCGTCGTCGCCGTCGGCCGGCCGCTGCCCGGCAACCGCAACGACTGCAAAGCGTGGGAGTTGTCCGGCGCGAAGGACGCCGTCGGCAGGACCACGGTGATCGCGGACGGCGGCTACCGCGGCACCGGCCYGATCATTCCGCACCGCCGCGAACGCGGCCAGACCGAACTCCCGGACTGGAAAGAAGAACACAACGCTTCCCACCGCAAGGTCCGCGCCCGAGTCGAGCATGCCTTCGCGCGGATGAAGACCTGGAAGATCCTCCGCGACTGCCGCCTGAAAGGCGMCGGCGTCCACCACGCCATGCTCGGCRTCGCCCGCCTCCACAACCTCACCCTCGCCGGATGACCGGGAAACAACGCTGGTCAACCAGCATGCCGTAGATCATTTACGGGACAGCGCTTAG
>NZ_RDBO01000025.1:10246-19164 GCF_008120935.1 Streptomyces sp. sk2.1 | reverse complement strand
GCCCCTCCCTGACCCGTAACGGCCAGCAAGTATGACTAATCGTGACCGAGTTGCGGCGCAGGGTCACGGCTGTCTACGGTGCGGAACGTAACGACCCCGGACGCGGTGTWGRMAGCACCGGCCGGGGCCTGACCCCAAGATCGATCCGCTGAAAGGCGATCCAGTGGCTGTTTCAGACCATAGCTCTGCCCTGTGCGCGCCCGCATCCTCGCGCGYCCATCCGAAGGCCCGKCMGGGYTACGGGAAGCGTTCSGTGCCGGAGCAACGTCCGCCGCTCGAAGGCGATTTCGCATTYCTGCCCGACCGCGAGCGGCACATCGCGGGTTACATCGACGCACTGCCGGACGGTGCGKTGATGGACGTCAAGTCGCTGGCCAAGGTCCTGCCGCTGTACGGGCAGACGGCCGTCGGCAGCGCGCTGAGGGCCCTGAGCGTGGCCGGTCACCTGCGCCGCGTACGGGGACTGGGCGGAAGTACCGGCAGGGGCAACGAGGCCGGTGGTCAGGTCCGTTGGGTCACCCGGACCTACTGGTCGCGGATCGCCCACGACAACGAGTGGTGGAACGCCTTCCTCACCGCCGAGGCGCAGCGCTCGGAGGCCGGTGAGGGGAGTGGGGGCGAAGTGCCCGTGACGGTGCCTGCGCCCGTGCCTGTGGTGGTGTCGGTTCCTGAGCAGCGTGCCGAGGAGCCGTGTCCTGAGCCGGAGTTGGTGCCGGTGCCGGGGTCTGGGGGTGGTGAGGAGCGGCAGCCCTCGCGTGCCTTCGTGGCTCTGGCGCGGTTGGGGCGGGTGGATGAGCGGTTGGCGCTTTCGGCGGTGGAGTGTGCGGAGTTGGAGCCGTTGGCGGCCGAGTGGTTCGAGCGGGGTGTGGATGCGACGTATCTGAGGGGTGCGCTGACCGCTGGGCTTCCGGAGTCCGTTCGTTCGCCCTTCGGGCTGGTCCGTCGTCGACTGCGCGACAAGCTTCCGCCCCGGCTGCCCGTCGTTCCCCGGATCGAGGCGGAGGTGCCGATGTTCCGCACGATGGCCGTGTGCACCGAGTGCGAGACTCCCGGCCGCCCCGAAGCGTTCCGTGACGGCCTGTGCAGGCCCTGCCGCCAACCCGAACCCGGAACCGAACCCGGAACCGACCCGGCGCCCTGACCGCCGAGCGGGAGGCTTCGGGATTTGGGGGTGGATCCATTATCCCCACGCGGAGGGGTGCCCGTCACCGTTCTCCGGAATGATCTTTACATCTGGTTTGCGCCCCTAGGCTTGCAGGCGACAGAAACAAATCACCTATTCGACAGGGGAGTTGAAGGTGGCGCACGACATTGCCGCGCTGGCGGTGGAACTCACCGACATGGCCGCGGCCGATCAGCGGACCTCGATCCGCGCGCACAGCGATGACTTCGCCGAGCAGCTGGAGTGGCGGCGGCTGACCGCCCGGCACGGCGACCGGCTGGGCGAGATCATGGACGAGTACGGCTGGCCGACGGCGGAAACGGTCGGCGAGGAGGCCGCGAGCGCGGCATGGCTGATCGCCCAGCACGCCGACCGGCAGCTCGACATCCAGCGGCGCGCCCTCCACCTGATGCAGCAGGCGGTCTCGGCGGGCGCGGCCGGCCCGCGCGAGCTGGCCTTCCTGCGCGACCGCACACTGGTCAACGAGGGCCGGAAGCAGATCTTCGGCACCCAGATCGCCGGTGTGAGGGACGGGGCACCCGTTCCGTGGCCCTGCGAGGAGCCGGAGCGCATGGACGAACTCCGTGCGGAGGTCGGCATCGAGCCCTTCGACGAGTACGTCGCCAAGTTCGCGATGAACTGACGACCGGCGCCGCCCGGCCGTATTCAGACCGATCAGCCCGTCCCGGCTGCCGACCACATCACCGCCACTCGCCTCGCCCTGGCTCAGCTGCCCAAGAAATACTGGCGGGGACGGTGGACACTGATCCGCTGGGATTCCGCGGGCGGCATCCACGAGTTCGTGGCCTGGCTGGCCCAGCGCGGACGCTGGTTGTCCTACGACGACGCCCGGGCCCTCAACCTGCCCGGCTTCAGCCACCGACAACGAAACGGGCCCCCGACCCCGTCGGCGGCCCATCACGAAAGATCGAGGCCAATAGATGCCCCGAGAGTTACTTCGGCACCGTAATGCACTCGGGCGCGGACCAGTCGCTGGCACCGTATTCACTCTCGGTTTGAACTTGCACTTGGAAACATTTGTGCTCGCCCGGAGAAATATCTCTCCAAACGTACGTGTTAGTGCTGGCGGGCACGAACTCGCTGGTGCTGCCGTCGCTGACTGCGTAGTTGTGAAGCCACTCCGCGTCGGAGTGCATCCATGTGATTGTCACGCCGATTCCCGGCAAAACGCTGACGCTGACAGGGTCAGGGGGAGCCGGTGGATCGGCGCTCGCCCGGGGTGCTGCTGCTGCAAGACCGACACCTGTCATAACGATCGACGCACCAAGAGCAGCGAGGCGTTGCTTCGTCCTCTTCATAGGTCCTCCTGGAAATAGGTCCTCCTGGAATCCTCCCCTCACATTTTCCTCCGTATCTTTTCCCTCCGCATCTTTGATACCGTGCCCAATTCGCGAATCCAGATTGGAGTATTGGCCATCCTGCGGTGGCTGCATCTGCCTTGAAATAACCGAAATGACGGGCAGCAGCATTGGCGCCTGCACCTCTCGAAGGGTCACAGTTGACTCTGTGTCACCTGTCACGTTCGTGCCATCCGGGGTGCCCAGGTGAATGGTCATCAGCCCCACGGCGGACCCGGGACTCTCATCCACGAACTACGCCGTGTGTCGCGGGTGGGCGTCGCACAAACGCGCCCTCGGCTTTGCGCTCCTCGCCGTGGCGAGGAGCGCAAAGCCGAGTATTCGGGAACTGGCGAGGTGGCTGATGCCCGATTTCCAGCCCCCGCCCCTTCAGCGGTTTTGACCGCCCTGGCCTTGTCCCTGGCCCGGGGCACAGGCAGCGTCGAAGGCCCTGGTGAACCCGTCCCTGTAGCCGTCCGCGTAGGCGTCCTGGCGCAGGCTCTGTCGGATTTGCGGTGTCCCGCAATTCGTGCTCTGCGCCGCCGCCTTGCCTGCGATTTGACCGTCTGCAAAGCCCTGTGCGAAGCTTTGCCCGATTTCCGTCTTCGATTCTTCCTCGGTGATGAACGGATCCCCGCATGCCGTGGAAGCTCCACCGCTGACGGCCGTGAAGTTGCCACGCACCGCCCCTATGGTGAACGACCCGGCAGCGTTCGTCGTGGTAACTGCCTGAAGTGCTCCATTCTTCAAGATGTTGACCGGAGAATTCGCGAGGAAGCCGCTGCCGTCCAGCGTGAACTGGCCGATGCCCGCAGGTGACAACGAGCACGCTGCCGTGGGAGCCGCAGATGCCGTAGTCGCCGTGAGACCCACCCCTCCAGCCACCAAAACCGCCGACGCAGCTAGTCCGAGTATCTTTTTCATCTTTCTCTCCGTCCGTTCCAGTCGTGTGTTGATGGTGGTGCCCGCGACGAGGTGCCGGCCCTGGCTGGTTTTTTGTGCCCACGGATGTAGCCCGCGAGCCAGCTCATGTCGGGCTTTTGGAATCGCCACGAGCTGGAGCTCAGCAGCCGGATTCGACTGCTTGCAGTGGCGGCACGTACTCGTGCGTCCTCTTCCCAGAGGACGACTCCAAGCTTGCGTTGTCAAACGAGAGGAATGTCGTTTAAGCGTCCATGAAGTTCCCCTTGATCGTGGACACCTGGAGACTGGGACCTGAGTGGTTCCAGAGGAAGCAGTGGCCAGGTGGGAAGCAAGTACACGCAGCGGTACTTGGAGCACTGGCGGTCGCGCTGGGCGGGGACTGTCTCGCGGACGTCGCGATGCTTCGGTGTGAGCCGGCCGTCTTCGGCCCGGTCGCTTCCGCCCCGACCATCTCCCGCCTGATCGACGCCCTTTCCGCCTCCGGCGAGAAAGCGTTGCGGTCCGCACGGTCCGAAGTACGCCATCATGCCTGATCGTTGGCCGGGGAGAGGGCCCCGGACACCGACGGCCAGGTCACCGTCGACATCGGCGGCGAGGCATGTGACGGGGCCTGGGGCGCCGAGTTCACCGGCAAGGTCCTCACCGCAGGCCCAAGGGCATGCGACTGATCGTCCGGAAGGAACGACCCCATACTGGCGCCCAGTTGAGGATCACGGCTGCGGACGGCATGCGGATCACCTGCTTCGCGACCAACACCCCTGACCGGCCGATCGCCGAGCTCGAACTCCGTAACCGGCTGCGGGCCCGGGCCGAGGACCGGATCCGGGCCGCCCGATCCACCGGCCTGCGCAACCTGCCCCTCCACCGGGCAACCCGGAACAAGGTCTGGCTCCAGATTGTCCGGATCGCCCTCGACCTGCCGGCCCGGATGCCCATGCTCGCCCTCACCGGCAAGGCACGGCTCCGGGAGCCCCGCCGCCCTTGAACGGCTCGTGCTCCTGCCCAACCCCGGCTGACCGGCAACCTTCCACCGTTCCGACGACAACAGCACCCGCCCCGGGCAGTGGAACCCGGCGCCCACCGACGCGACAGCCGGGCCGTCGACCTGCCCACCACCAGCTCCTGAAAGCGAAAGGGCCCACCGGCTCCGTCGGCAGACCCTCACGAAAGATTGAGGTTAATCTGCTGACACTATTCGATGAGCGGCACGAATTCATCTGATTTTTTATCCGGCAGGGTCGGAGGATTTGGTTTCACATAAAGGTGGCAACCGGAATGCCGGATACTCGTTGCTCACGCGTTGATGATGCGAGAGGGTTGGGGCGGCAGGCGAGAAAGGGCGACTGCGCCGATTTCACCGAGCAAGGGGGAGATTTCATGAGGATGAAGAACGTGGTCCGGTCCACCGCGGGTCTGGCTGTCGCGCTGGGTACGGTGCTGGCGCTGGGTACGGCCCCGGCCTATGCGGCGAACAAGAGCATCACCCTCAACAACCGTGGCACCGCGACCTTCACGGACAGCGGGGACAAGTTCACCGTATGCGACACCAACGCGGATGGTCACGGCGTCCAGATGAGCCTGTACCGCGTCTCCGACAACAAGATCATGTGGACGATCACCGATGGCGGTGACAGTGGATGCGACAGCAAGACGTACGACATCGTGGGGTCCACGCAGTACTACATGCACCTTTGCTGGAGCGTTCCCGGCGCCGCGTGCGTGAAGTCCTCCAATTTCAGCGAGAGCTGATCGGATCGTAATTTTTAGCGACTGAAGTATTCCCGCCCCCGGTAATCGATCGGGGGCGGGAATATTGATGTTCCGCTGGATTGATGAGGCCCTTTTCGGGCCCCGGTTCGGGCCGGCGCGGGAACACGGCTCCTCGGCGGGCCGGGCCCGCGCGGTGACCTGGGCCGGTCGCGTTGCGCGGCCGATCCGGTGAGCGTGCGGGCTCTGAAGGAGGGGCCCGGCAGGCCCGAATCCTGGATGACGACGGGTGGCCTCCGGCTGCCGGGGCGGATGCGCCACCCGACCGGCGGTCAGCCCGTCGGGGTCACGGGGAGGCAGATGGCGTAGACCACGTAGGAGCCCGAAGTACCGGCCGAGTTGTTGAAGGACAGCGTCCAGGTGTTCTCGGCGGACGGGTAGGACTCGTACGGCTGGACCGTGAGGTTGTTGCCCCCGAGGGGCGTCTTCATTCCGCCGCCCGTGATGACGGTTCCCGGCGGGCAGGTCGCGGTTCCCGTGTTGAGTCCGGACGTCAGCATGTGGGTTTCCTGGACGATCTGGGTCGGCAGGGTCGGTCCGGGGGGCCCGGGAGGTCCCGGAGGGCCGGGCTTTCTGTGCGGGCAGGTGTTCGGGTAGTTGCCGTCCCCTCCATGGCCGTCCCCGCCGTCGGCCGCGGCCTGGGTCGACATCGCTCCCATCAGCAGCGCGGCGACCAGCGCGGGCAGGGCCGCACTCCGCAGCAGGGCTGTGTGTTTCCGTTTCGATCTGTCCTCCCTGGGAGGTTCGGCTTTCGGGCTCACCCCCATGCATGAGGCAGGGGCAAAGGTGGGCAAGGTGCTTGAAATGTCTTGGATGTGAGGATCTGAACACGGGCGGGGCGGCTCCGCCAGTGAGGGGACCCAGCGGCAGTAGATGAGGGCGCATGGGGGTGACGCCTGCGGCGAAGGCCGGTCGGGTCCGCAACCGCAGGCGTCGTGGCTCGCGCGGTGGCCGCCCGCCGAAGTCCGACAGGACCGACCGGAAGGGCCGGACGGGGAACGCGTCCTCCCCGCAGGGCTCATCCTCGTAGCCCATGGGGCCGGGGTGCTCTCCCCCGCGGGGCGGGCCGGGTTCGCCCCGCGGGGGAGAGCACCCCGGCCCCATGGGCTACGAGGATGAGCCCTGCGGGGAGATCGCGACGGCGGCGAAGTCCCTGACCAAGAAGCCAGGCGCCCGCCCTGCCATCCCGGTCGAGGAAACGGCGGACATCATCTACGCCATCCTCAGCCCAGAGCTCTTCCTCGTCCTCACCCGCGACCGCGCGTGGTCACCGACCAAGTGGGAGCAATGGGCGTACGACACCCTCAGCTCTCAGCTGTTGGTCAACAACGAGCTCTGATCGACTCGGCCTTTGAGGGCGGCATAGTCCGCAGCCGGCCGGGGCCGATGCATCGGGGCTCCGATCGTGATCGAGGAGACAGGCCCCAGGTTCTGTCCGGCCGATCTTGGACTGTGGGAGGATACCGTCCGTGACTTGCATCCGAAGGGGCCGTGCCGCGTAAAACACCAGTTTCACTTCGGTCGCGGGAACGCGGCTGGGGAAGACCCTGGGTGCGGTATCGCGATGTCCCAGGTCTGTCGGGGGCGGCGAACGCCGCCGTTCGTGTGCTCGAACGGGAGCGATTGTCTCCGGGCATCGTGGCAGTGTCGTTGAGCGTGTGGTCCGTGCGTGTCCACGGCACCAAACGTCGGTGGAGGCAATGGGAGGCTGAGTTCACCTGCCCTTGCTGCGGCGAGGGGTGGGCCCGGGACAAGCTGCGAGACGCTCTGTTCATGCTTCCGCCAAGGGTCGCAGGCGAACTCCGGGTGCAGGTGGAGCGCCTGGACGCCGTGCTCCTCGGGCGGACGCATCACGAGCCGATGGCAGACCAGGAGTTGGCGTGGTGGCATCGAAGGTGCTGACCGTGCCCATGCCGCCCACTGATTCGTTGAAGATATGTAGGCTTGTTCTACGGCGCGGATGGGACGGCCGAAGGCTGAGTTGACGTTGTCGGACGAGGAACGGGCCGCACTTGCGGGGTGGGTTTCCCGACTCGGAACACTAGTAGGGCTGTTCGTTGGCCCACGGTCCGACCCAGGATTCGTCCCGCAGTTGCCGTGCTGCCATGAACTTGTGGGTGAGGCGCCCGTCGAGCCATGCCTGGATCCACTGAGGGAAGGTCAAGGCAAGTTTGTGGCGGTCGCCTTCCTCCCACCACCACATCTGGCCCTCGGGATGACGACAGTCGAGCAGCGCCCACATCGCGCAGCCGAAGTCGCAGAAGAACAGCACACCTGGTGGCGGGGCGGGCGGATCTTCCGGGTCCAGCTCGGCGTTCAGGTAGTCGAGACAGCCGCTGGCCATGCCGATGTCCTCGCCGTGCAGGGGCGAGAAACCGAGGAACGGACCGACGCCGCCGTCAGCGATCTCCAGGTAGAGACGACGGACCAGCGGCGGCAGCCGGTAACCGGTAGTGCGCTCCACATCCTCAACCGTGTCCAGCGAGGCGGGTTCGGGTGTCGTCAGAGTTGAGGCCAAGTCGGTGGGTTGTCCCGCCTTCACGCGAGCGCGGACGGCCTCGAACAGTTCGTCATCAGTCACTGAGTGATCTTCGTGTGTCCGTGGGGGAGCTGGCCAGGGCCTGCCCGGCGGGATCAGGGCGCATACGGGCGGCCGCCGTCACCTTCCGTGTCAAGAAGATCACAGACGACGAGGACGACCTGCTGGCGTTCTACGACTTCCCCGCCGAGCACTGGATCCACCTGCGCACCACGAACCCCATCGAGTCCACCTTCGCGACCGTCCGCCTGCGGACCGAGGTCACCAAAGGCGCCGGCTCCCGGGCGGCAGCCCTCGCGATGGTGTTCAAGCTCGTCGAGTCCGCCCAGACCCGCTGGCGGGCCGTGAACGCACCCCACCTCGTCGCCCTGGTCCGCGCCGGAGCCCGCTTCGAACGAGGCCACCTTGCTGAGCGTGAGGAGCCGGCAGCATGATGGACGCGCCCGATCCGCTGACCGACGAGGAACTTGCCGAGATCGAGGAACTCGCCGCCGCGGCAACCCCGGGCCCCTGGCACGTGCGCCAGCTCGACGACGAGTCCGCCATGAGCCTCGTAGCCATAAGCACCGTCCCCGACACGGGGAACGGCGAACGCTGGCCCCACTTCGACCATCGCCAAATCGTCGCTGCCACTCTGGTCCAACAGCCACGCTATGCCGACGTCGCGGATGAACGCTGGGACGAGAACGCCACTTTCATCGCCCAGGCCCGCCAGGACATCCCCCGCCTGATCGCCGAGATCCGACGCCTCCGGCACCTCCTCGACTCCAAGGATCAGAAACCAGAGGAAGGCTGACCGGCACCACTGATCCACAGGAATTGACAATTACTCCAGTGGGCCTGCCTGGAACCACTGCTGCCCGGGGCGCGAGCCGGGACGTCCGCCGGTGTGGAGCAGGCGGCAGCTGAGCGACGGAATACGGTGGCGGACCCGAACCGGAGCGCCGTGGAGCGATGTCCCCCAACGGTACGGACCCTGGGGCCGGGTGTACGACCTTTTCCGCCGCCGGCAGCGGGACGGTGTCCGGAAGCACATCCTCAGGAGTTCGGCGGGGCATCGCTCCACGGCGCTCCGGTTCGGGTCCGCCACCGTATTCCGTCGCTCAGCTGCCGCCTGCTCCACACCGGCGGACGTCCCGGCTCGCGCCCCGGGCAGCAGTGGTTCCAG
>NZ_RDBO01000025.1:0-10146 GCF_008120935.1 Streptomyces sp. sk2.1 | reverse complement strand
CCAGTCCCGCAGCCGCCGCCAGGCCGTCACCCCACTGCAGCCGGTCCGCTCGGCGGGCACGTCTCTCCAGCTGACGTTCTTGCGCAGCACGTACACGATGCCCCGAAGAGCCGCACGGTCGTCCGCCGGCAACCGCCCGGGATACCGATGACGCCGCGGCGGCCGGGGCGGCAGCAGCGGAGCGATGCGTTCCCACAGGTCATCAGGCACAAGATCATCCGACACCCGCACCACTCTGCCCCTGCCAGCCCCGGTCGCCAAGCCCTCACGCTGAACTCATTCTGAAACGATCAGTTAGCGCACAGAAAGCCGAGCAGGCCCGCAACGATCACGACAACGGCAGCGATCAAGACGAACTCGCCTCGACCGTTAAAAACAGCTTGCAGCATTGGTGCGCAACGCCTTCGACGGGAGCGCCCTGTCCCCGCATGACCGCAGGGACAGGGCACCACAGGGAATGGGGCAGTGTCAGCAGGTGCCGGAAGGGGTCTGGAACGTTCCCTGTCCGCTCACCGACAGCAGCCCGTTCGTGGAGTAGCAGTCCGAGGACCAGTTGCGGCTCCACGAGGCGCTCTTGGTGGTTCCTGAGGACTGGCTGAACTGGGAACCCCAGGTAGTCGTTCCGGCGTAGTTGAATCCCAGCTTCGCCGAAATGGTGCCACCACTCGACTTCTCGTACCAGGTTCTGACGGTCACTGCTCCGGAGCCCTGGGTCTTGTCGTGGAAGAGCCGACCGCTGGAGAGCGTGGTGCAAACGCGGCCGTAGCCGATCTGGCCGTCGCTCGGGCAGGACTCCTGGACCGATACGTCACCGCGGGGCGCCGCAGCTGTTGCACTTGCAGACCCGGTTGCGCCCATGGCTCCAATCATCAGGCCGACGACTGCCGTACCGCGGGCGATCTTGTGGGTGTATGCATTCATAGCTTCCACCTCTTCGTCAGTCGTTGGACCCGCAGATATGCGGGCAGCGGGAGAGGCATAGATGTTCCCCAAGGCATGACAAAGCCTTGTATGGACCGTGTCCCCCCGTAGCCGGTCGGTCGCAACCGGTGATCATCACGCTAGGTTGTGTCACATTAAATGATCAAGCGCCTGGTCGAGGCTTGCCTCAAACTGCCCGTTGAGCCGTCTTGATCCAACCCATAGACCCGTAGATCTCCGACCTGCGTGACAGGTATGGGCGCCTGTGAGCGATCCTGCGCACGACCAGGGGCTGGATCGCCGAAACCGGCAAGAGCCCTTCCGTCCGGCAGATCGGCGAGCAGGTCGGCCTGTCCAGCACCAGCTCCGTCGCCTACCAGCGCTCGGCCGCCTCGAAGCCCGCGGACTGATCAGTCGCACCAGCCACCGCTGGCGCTCCTGCCGCCTGAGCACCTGACCCGCTCACGGGCCGGTGAGGATGTCGTGGGTGCCGATGCGGCGCCAGATCACGTGCGATGTGTTCGGGCGCAGCGCTGCTCCGTACTGCCAGGTGGCGCGTCCCGCAGGTCCGGCGCCCATGGACCAAGTGAGCTCGTAGACGCCGGAGGCGCGTCGTACGCCCTTGATGCGGAGGCCGGCGCGGAACGGGCCCCCGGCGCGGAGGTCGTCGACGAAGGCGGTGACTGCCTGGCGGAAGGCGCGGCGCTGTTCGGGGGTGAGGCGGTGGTGGTCGGTGGTGAAGCGCGGCATGGCCTCGTACGTGGGCACGGTACCTCCAGGACGCACGAAGCCCCCGGCCGGAGTCGGCCGGGGGCGGTAGTGGCTGGTCGTGTTGAAGGGCGTCGGTGACGCGGTGCGCTCAGTGGATGGTCGGGGCAGTTGTGTGTTGGTGCGTGCTGGCGCTGGTTGACGTTGAAGTCGGCTGGAGTCGCATTTCGTGGCGGGTGATGCTGATGTGGTCGGCGCGCAGTATTCGCACGGCTCGGGTCAGAGCCCGTAGCGGTCGTTCATGAGGTCGTTCCACCTCTGTGCGTTGGGCAGGTCGTTGGCGCAGGCGTTGCAGTGGGGCTGGTAGTCGGTCCTGGGGGAGTACGGCACGTTCGAGTGGACGACGACCTTCGGGCGCAGCGTGAGCGGGTGGCGGCACAGCGGGCAGAGGTCTCCGTGGAGCAGTTCGCGATTCATGCGGCGGACTGTGCACAGGTCGGCGGGTTACCGTCTCGGGCTGTTGGGACAGCCCGCCTGGCGGGCGCCCCGGCAAAGACTTGGTGATGGCCTCCCGCCCGGCGGGAAGGACTCCAACTCGCTCTTCTGCGCAGGTCAAAGCCGGTGTTCCATGGCCCGGTGATCAGCAAATCGGAGCTCCGTCCGGGTGACGGTGTGCGTTACCTCCTTCGTGGCGTGATGGTCGGTGACGGCCACCGCCCCGCGGGCACGGCACTGCGCGCCGCCCAGGACGAGGCCGGTGTCCCGCCCGGGATCTGGAGGGGCCAGGGCCTGGCCGCGGTCGGCCTCACGGCCGGGGACGTGGTGAGCGAGCGGCAGGCCGAGTTGCTCCTGGGGGAGGGCCGGCACCCGGACGCCGACCGGATCGAACGTGAGCGCCTTCAGGCGGGCGACGATCCGGCGAAGGCCCGGCGGGCGACCGTGCTGGGCAGGCCCATCGAGCACAACCGCTCCCCGAAGACCGACAAGGCCAAGAAGCGCACCCCCTGGCTGGGCATGGACCTCACGTTCCGGCCGCCGCCGACGGCACACATCGCGTGGGCGTTGATGGATGACGAGCACCGTCTGGTGCTGGAGTCGTGCCAGGACATTGCCGTGGACAAGACGCTGAAGTGGCTGGGGGAGTCGGTCGCGCAGATCCGCTGGAAAGCCGGCGGCAAGCAGCGCGCCCCGGTGAAGGACGGGTTGATCGTGGCGGTGTTCCGGCACTACGAATCGCGGGCCGCCGAGTCGAAGCCGCTGCTCCACGATCACGCCGTGGTGTCGATCCGGGCCCGGCGCCCGGACGGGGCGGGGACGTGGGGCAACGTGTCGGCGGACTCGCTGCTCGCCCACATCGTCGTGGCCGACACCCTCTACCTCCTCTACTTCATGGAGGAGGTGTCCGCCCGGCTCGGGTGGGCGTGGGAGCCGCGCGAGGTGACGCCGGGGCGCCGGCCCGTCATGGAGATCGCGGGCATCGACCGGCGGCTCATCGGCTGGCAGTCGACACGCCGTCAGCAGATCGAGGAAGCGCTGTTCGTCCTCACCGCCGAGTACGTGGAGGAGCACGGGCACGAGCCGGGGGAGCGGGCCGCCTACTACCTGGGCTGCCGGGCCGCCGACCGGACGCGCCCGCCCAAGCGCAAGGAGCCGCGGTCGCTGTCCGAGCTGCGCCGGCGGTGGCGGGAGTCGGCCGTCGACGCGGTCGGCGCCGACGTCGTGGACCGGCTCGCGCAGCGGGCGCGGGCGGCGGCCGCAGCGGTGTGGGCGCGGGTACGGCCGGTGGTCGACGTCGTCCTGGCCGCCGTCGACACCCTGGCCGTGGTGTACGTGATGCGCGGAGCGTTCAAGCGCCACCACCTGCTCGCCGAAGCACGCCGCTACCTCGCCTACGCCCTGCGCGGCCGCCCGCACCAGCCCGGCCTGGACGAACAGATAGTCCAGACCGTCGTCGACGACTACACCCGCCCCGTCGGCCGGGGCCTGATGATGACCGCCGACCTGCACGCCCTGTACCCGAACGACACCGAGGACCAGGCCGTGCTGCGCCCGCTGACCCGCAACCGGACGCTCCCCCTCTACGCGCGGGCCCGCCTGGCCGCCCGAGCGCTCTCCGCCTGGGTCCACGCGGTGCGCCGCTCGGAGCGCCTGGATTCCCGCACCCGCCCGCACACCGTCGCCGTGCCCGGCGCCTCGACGAGGTCCGGCCCGCGTCCGTCGCGTACGGACCGGAAGGCCGGCCGCGCCCAGGAGCAGCAGACCGATGTCGCCGCGCTGGACCAGACCCGCGCCACGATCGAGGCCGTCGCCCAGATGGCCGTCAAGCTCCAGGACGGCGTACGGGAGCGCGCCGCCGCCCGAGGCCCGCAGCCGCAACCCGCCCCGCAGGCGCCTGCGCCGTCACACATCCCGCCGCCCAGCGCGCAGCAGACGCCGGGCCGCATCCCCACCGGAGGACCCGCATGACCACACCGGAGAACCCCGAGATTCCGGAGATCCCCGGACTCGTGGACGCCCTCGCCCGAGCCCGCGCAGCCTCCGGGAAGATGGCCGCCGCGCTCATAGGAGGCCAGCAGCCCGAGACCGAGGAGCCCGTGGGCTGGCAGCCGATCTGGAAACGCCCCCGGACACCGAAGTCGAAGGTGGACAAGAAGAAGGAACTGCGCAAGCAGCGGCGGCGGCTCCAGGACGCCGCCAAGCGCCGCCTCGCCGCCGGGAACTCGCGCCGGCCCCGCTCCCGGCAGAGCCGGATCGGCAACGCGGCCGCGCGCCGCGATGCCCGCGCCCTGTCCCGGGTACGGCACTCCAACGCCTGGCTGTGGTGACGATGCCACTGGACACCACTCCCGTGCGCCGGACGACGATGGACTCCACCGTGGTGCGCACCGCGATGGTGCGCCACCGCGCCCGGCACCGCACCACTCCGACGATGCCCGGCACTCTCGCGCGCCGGTGCGCCGCACCCGATGCTCCCCACCGCACCAGTTCGCGCGCGGCTGGCACCCCGTGGCCCGGGTGCGGTCGGGCGCGCGACCCCTTGTCCGGCTCCGCCGCACCCCCTTGTCGGGTTCTGCTACCGCGACGTTTCCCCTGGACAGCGCCGGTTTCGGCCCGCGATCAGGTCGCGGCCAAGGGGGTGTGTGATATAGGGGCCCGCCCGGTCGTGGCGCGCCCGGTGCGGTGCGGCGACGCAGGCGCACCGCACCGCCGGACGACGGTGCGGTGGCGCGCGCCACGGTGGTGCGGTGCGGTGGTGCGGTGGACCGCACCACCGTGGTGCGGTGGTGCGCCGGGGACGCGCGCCGGACCGCACCACCGCCGTCCCGGAGGTGCGCCCTACGCGGTGGTGCGGTGCGCCGGGTGCGCCTCCATCGCCTGCCGCATCCCCGCGGCCTCCAGCTGGCGCAGGACGCCGGCGACGTCGCCGTCCTCGGTGAGGATGTTGTCGGTGAAGCGGGTGATGGTGTCGGCGGCGCCCGGCAGGCTGTTCAGGCACACGCCGTGGCACAGGAGCTCCAGCAGCAGCCGTCCGAGCGCGGCGGCCAGGAAGGAGTGCGCGCAGGGCTCTTCGTCGTGGTCGTCCACGGCGGTGACCGGTATGAAGACGCGCGCGGCGACGTCCACGAGCAGCCGGTGCAGCTGCTCCGGGCCTGTGTCGTCGGCGATCGCAGTGGCGATGTCGATGTCGCCGACGAGACGGGCCCGGATGTAGGCGTCGGCGACGTCGTTCGGCTCCATCGGGGCGAGCGGCATGGTGATGGTCTCGGGCATAGGTGGCTCCTCATGTACGGGCCGTCTCGTTGATCGGAGGGCCCCAGGACGTGATTGCTGGCGGGGAGATGAGCGCGGGCTCACCTGGTGTGCGCTACGGGGCGGTGGTGTTCACCGGGTAGGCCGCGGCCGATGCGGCCCGCGCGTCCAGGAGCAGGCGGCCCTTCGCGCACGACTCGTAGACGGCCAAGGCGTGGGCGATGTCGTCGTGTTCTTCGCAGAGGATTGCCGTGACGAAGCTGATGACCGTCTGGGCGATGCCCGGGGCGGCGTCCGGTCCGGCCTGCTGCCAGTTGCGCAGGGCGTGCAGGAAGACCTTGCCGAGAGCCTCCAGGGTGAAGGAGTCCCATGTCGGAGCGTCGTCGTCCGGGCCGGGCAGCGAGGTACCCGCCTCGACGATCCCTTCGGCGATGCCGGTGAGGAAGGCCGGCATCCGCGGTTCGGCGACGACGAGGTCGCCGGCTGTCCGGGCGTCACCGGCCTGGACCGCCCGGAGGTAGTCGAAGGCACTCGCCACTGCTTCCTCGGTCAGCGGTTCGAACAATGCATCAGCGGGGCTCTGCGGCATGACAACTCCTCATCGACGGGCCGCCACACTGATCGCGGCGGCCTCAACAGGAGCCTCCAGCGGCGGCCCTGTGGACAGAGTCCGGCCGTTGGCGGGGGAGATCTCTCCCCCCTGCGTTGATCACGATGCGGTCACGGCGGAGGGGTTTTCCGAGGTAGGCGTCACACGGAGCCCGAATTTCCTACCAGTACAAGGTGAATGGCGAGATAGGTCTCGCCCCACCTCCAGGAGCATCCGGTGTCCGCAGACGACCCCCAGCAGCACCTTGACCAGCCCGGAGGGGCCCCCTCCGCGGACCCCTCCACGCGGACCCCTCCACCGCCCCCTCCGCGCCCTGCTCTCAGCGACCGGGCGTTTCCGCAGGTCAGACCGGGCGGACAGGGGGGCGTCGCAGCGTCGACAACCCTCATGTAGATGTAGCAAGGAGCCCCGAACACCGGAGGACTTCGACTGGACCTCGACGCCGGGAACTCCTGCAAGCACTCGGGATCTTCCAGAGGGCTACGCCCGACCAGTTGTGGAAGCTGACCCGACCCGGCAACAAGCACGACAAGCTCGTACGGGACAACCTCCTGGATCTGGAGGACCACCACCTGGTGAGGCCCGAACTGGTGAGGGACGACCAGCGGCAGGTGTGGGTGCTGACCCGGCGAGGCCACGGCGAGGCGAAACAGCTGCTGGAGCCGAAGGGCATACGGGTCTCCGCGCTGCGCGAGAAGAAGTACCACCCGAAGACCGGGAAGCTGCTCGGTTCCAGCTATGACGACCACGCTGCCGCGGTCACCTCGACCGCCGCCGAACTGCACGTCGCGGGCATCGGGCACCGGCTCGGCTTCCAGACGGAGATCGGACACCGGCTCGGCAACGGCTACGTGCAGCGGGCGGACCTGGTGGTGCGGGCACCACAGGCCGGGGTGCCGGTGCTGCTGATGGAGATCGACCGCCGCAGCGAGGACGCGCACGACCTGGTCGTCAAGCTGCACCGGTACTGGGAGTGGGGCCGGCTGCTCCCGAAGGACGCGGCCAAGAAGACGGTGGACCTGGTCCGCTCCCGGCCGGACGCGATCGAGTACGTCGACCACGACAAGCGGCTGTGGCGCAGGGTCTACCCGCCGACCGGCCGGGAGGGCCTGGTCCCGGTGGCGTTCGTGTTCGCCGACACCACGGAAGAGAAGGTCGACAACGCGGTCGCCGCGCTGGAGAAGGCCGGCCGACGCTACTGGGCGCCGCGCCGGTATGACTCCCTCTACGAGAAGGCCATCACCGCAAGGGACTACGACCAGGCGGTGCCCGTCGTCGTCACCACGCTGGAGCAGCTCCAGGAGCACGGCGCCGGGGCGGCGGTGTGGCGGCGGCTGGGACGGACCGGTGAGCAGACGCTGACGGACGCGCTCGACAACCCCGACGGCCACGACCTCTACCGCGCCCAGGAGGCCCGCGCCGACGCGCAGGACAAGCAGCGCCGCGCTGCTGAGCGGGAGGCACAGCGCCCGGTGTGCACGCGATGCGGGCGGAAGTTCACCGACGAGCGCTGGGAGGAGATCACCGTGCACCGCACCGCGGTACGGGCCGGGGACAAATCGGTGTGCGGCCCGTGCCGCGCCGACGACGTCGCCCGCCAGGAGGCCGAAGTCGAAGCCGCCCGCCTCGCGGCCGCCGCGCCGGAGCCCGAGGACGACCCGGAGCCGGACCGGAGCCGCAGCTGGTTCCGCTGGCGGACCTGACCTGGGCAAGCCCAAGGGGAGCCTGGGCAAGCCGCCCCGATGGGTGGCTTGCCCAGGCCCCGGCCTCGCCCTGCCCGCCCGGCGGGACGGCCCGTGAAGTCGGGGCGTCGCCGTACGGGACGGAAGGACCGAACCCGGCTGCACGCCAGTTCCGAGCCATAGACAGGACTCATGAGACGCACCCGAGAAGAGACCGTGCCCCAGGATCTGCCGGGCAGCCTGTGGCACGCCCTGGCACGGTTTCAGCACACCCACCCCGACCCCGTGGGCCGCGCCGGGCCGCTCGCCCGCCCGGCCGGACTCTTGTCCTTCACCGCGGCGCCGACACCGACACCTCTTCCTCGAAGGGGAAGAGCGCCTATATCCACCTCTCCCCGAAGAGCAGTCCCTGCCCAGGCCGCGTCCACATCGTCCAGGACGCCACCGCCCCCCGAACCCTGGCCGGGGCTTCGGGAGGATCACGATCACCCGCATCCCTGACCCAAGCCCGCGCCGAACTGGTCGTCGGCCTGCTGCTCGACATCACCGGCTGGACAGCGGACGAGATCTAGACCGGTGTCGCGCTGATGACCGAGCTCGGACAGTTCGGCGCCAGCGACCGTGCTCTGTATGGCTCGCGGCCCGGCGAGCGGAACCGCTGGGACTGGTCCGGCGACACACCCTGAGCGGCCTGGCCGCTCAGGGTGGAGGATTCGGACATGGTTCTGAAAGGCAGTCACGACTGGCTCGGCACTATGCCACCGTGCATCCGGACCCGCTAGTTTGTATCTAGGCGTGCCGGGACGTTGATTGACTTCCCGCTTCACTCGGATCGCTCATGGGGGGGACATGCTGAACGAAACCATGGCGGCCTTGGCCGCAGCAGGAGGGACCGCGCTGGTGGGCGCAGCCGCGACGGATGCGTGGACGACTGCCAGGACCGGGTTCGCGCGACTGCTCGGAAGGGGCGACACCAGAGGGGAGCTCGTTGCCGCCCGCAGGCTCGACGGGACCGCCGCCGAGGTTGAACGGATTCCCGAGGCCAGGCGCGAAGCCGTTCGCGGCGAGCTGGTCGGCAGCTGGACCACGCGGCTGGGCGACCTCCTGGAGGAGAACCCTGAGGCCGCCGTCGAGCTTCGCGAGCTCATCAGCCGCGTGCGCGCGGAACTTCCCGTGACGGTGCAGTCCGGAAGCCAGGTGAACATCGCCAACGGCGGCGGCGTCCAACACATCAGCCAGTACGGTGACATCAACGTTGGCCCCGCTCCGCGCGAGGGGGAATACTCGTGAATTCGGATATGGGGGACGACAGGATAGATTTCCAGAGGAACACGGCGGAGCGCGGCGACCTGTATGCCAGCCAGTACGGTGACGTAAATCATTCGGAGAGTCGATCGAACAGCTTCAATCTCAGCGGCGGCTACTTAGTCGCGGCAGTGGTAGCTGGTGTACTCCTCCTTTTGGGAGGAGGTTTCTATGCCTACCAAAAGTTCGTGGTCGACAAAGAGTCCGACATCGCTTCCATCGGCACCGATCCGGGCGAAACGGGTGTTCGTGACACCTGGAAATCATTCCAGGCTGCTGCGACCAAGAAAGACTACGAACGCGCCTGTTCGCTCTATTCGACGAAGACTCGACTACTGATGCAGAGCACCGAGAGATGCATCAACACCATGAAGCAGATCTACGACAATCCGGCATCGGCATCTCAGAATGTATGGGACCCGAACTGGGAGACCAAAGTAACCATCTCGGGCGCCAACGCCGAAATTCGCCGTCAGACGGAAACCGCGATCGGGGCTGTATATCTGGTTCGAGACGGCCAGTACTGGCGAGTCAGTGGCGATACGCTTTGCCACGAGGTATACGGCGACAGAGAGTCTGAAACTAAATGCAAGAACATCACTTGGTAACGCGAGAAGAAGCCACCTGACTAATTCAGCCTGCGCGGCGCGGTGACGGCGTGGGCCAGGACGACGATGGCCTGACGGCCAACGCCGCCCCGGGCCCACGTCCCGGTGAAACGGACCTGATCGGCCACCCGTTGCCCAGCCGCTGCCACGGACGCAGCCGCCCGAGCAGATGGCTGGCCGCGAGCGCGACGGCTGCAGTGACGACGACGCCCATCACGTCCATCCCATGTCGATTGCGGAGAGCAGCTCCACTCGCTCCGGCGTTAGGGCCTGTGTGATGTCGTGATCAATCCTGTGGATCCGGGTCCGTCTGGAGGGCGGATCCGGTAGGAATGCGGTCGTGACGCGTAGGCAACTCACGGATAAACAGTGGGAGTTGATCGAGCCGTATCTGCCGATCGGCGAGTACGGTCCGTACCCCGAGCGGCTGAGGGATCAGTTCGAGGGGGTGATCTGGCGGTTCAGGACCAGCGCGCAGTGGCGTGAGATGCCGGCCGAGTTCGGGCCGTGGCCGACCGTCTACGGGCGCTTTCGGGTCTGGCGGAACACTGGTGTGTTCACC
>NZ_RDBO01000248.1 GCF_008120935.1 Streptomyces sp. sk2.1 | reverse complement strand
CTCTCCCGGGCCTCCGGCCGCCGACGGGCTCGCGCCGTCCCGTCCTGTGTCGCYGCTYGGCTTGTCCGCCGATGCCTGCCCTGCCCGGTCGACCGCCGGGGCCAGGCCGCCGCGGCCCTGCAACTGTGCCCCGTCTCACCGCCCCGAGGCCCGGCCCGTTGCTGTGCCTGGTCGTTCTGTCCGGGCCGGGGTGTAACGCCCGTGTCCGGGTACACAGTTCGTTCTCGCCGTAGTGCCTTTGTTGCCGCGGTCCGGCGACGTGCTCTGCCGGGGCAGGACTCCGCGTAGGTCGTCGACCGCCCCCGGGCCGCGTCGCTGCGGCTCGGGGGCGGTCGCAGGGCTGTGCTGTTCCCGGTCCCGGGGTTCTGTGCAGGAGCTTCGCCCGCCCGGGTTGCAGCCCTGTGCCGTCGACCACCTGCCCCGCGGCCCTGCTGTGCCCGTTGTAGTGCCTGGTCATTCTGCCCGCGGGCCCGGCGGCCCGGCCGCGTGCATCGTGCCTTCGGAGGTTCGGCCACCCCGGCCACCCCGTCCCGCCGCGTCGTCGACCACCTTCCCCGCCCGTACCGGTCACAGACGTAATTGAGGAAGCAGCACCGAAGGTTCCAGATGGCTCCCTCGCCCACACTGGCGCCGATGCCACTCCATGGCTCCTCGGCGGTGTCGGACTGCTCATCGAGGCGGTGCCATCCTTGCCAAGCCCTGACCCGACCTGGCCACCCGACTGCGGCGTCGCCTCACTCACGAGGCGGCGTCGCAGTGCTTCCACGGGCATGCGGGGCAGGTCAGGAGTGCTGGGCGAGGTAGCGGGCGGCGGTGTCCACGAACCGGTCGTGGGCGTCGACCGCGGCCTCGCGCGCGGCGGCGATCGCTTCGGCGTCTCGTGCAGCCACCGCGCTGTGGCCTCGATCCCGCGCCGCCAGTGCGAACCCTCCGGGTCGATCACCCGCAGCCGCACGAACGCGGCGAGCTCTTCGTGGCCGCCGGAGGGCTGTGCGTCCGCGTCGCCTGCACCGAAGCACCGGCCGAGAGGTCGCCCTCGAAGGCGGGCCCACGAGCACCGCACGTGGGCCCGCCTTCGTCGCTTCCCGGGATCAGCTCGGCTGGTCTCCGGTGTAGCGGTAGATGCCGCCTGCTGAGTTGACGTGCCATRCAGTCCCGTCGGCCGCTACACCGATGTCGACGGCCTTGCCGGGGATACCGACCCACGGGTTGGAGTCGTGGCCCGTGTACCGGTACATCTGGCCCAGGGAATTCACGCCCCAGACGTGGGTCCTGGACCCGACCGAGATGCGGGTCAGGCCGCCCGGGACGGACACCCAGTCCGTGGAGCCCTGGTCTCCGGTGTAGCGGTAGATGCCGCCTGCTGAGTTGACGTGCCATACAGTCCCGTCGGCCGCTACACCGATGTCGACGGCCTTGCCGGGGATACCGACCCACGGGTTGGAGTCGTGGCCCGTGTACCGGTACATCTGCCCCAGGGAATTCACACCCCAGACATGAGTCCTGGACCCGACCGAGATCGAAGTGAGACCACCGGAGACGTTCTTCCAGTCAGCCATTTTCCTGTCCCCTTACCTCGAACCTTGCGAGGGGAATCCTGCTGCTCACAGAAGCAAAACAAACAGGCAGATATGCTGATCAACTACAGAGATAAACCAAAAATCGCCGTTTAGCTGCCCTTCGCCCTACTACATGCTGGGCGTGTGCTCCACTCGCCTCACCACGAGGAGGCCGAATCCGCTGTAACCCACAGTGGTGTCGCCGAGTCCGGCAAGGTGACAGCCGACGACGAACTCTTCGCACAGGCTGGTTGCTGGCTGTCGTGGCTTTTGCTGCTCCCACCCTTGCAACGCGCTGATCCGGGTGCGCGCGGATCCAGAGCATGTGAACGGCCCCCCGCCTGGTCCAAGAAGGCAGGGGGCCATCGCCCGGTGCTGGGCGCGGTCAGACGAACCCATGGCGCACCGCGCAGCACTGCCGGGGATCAGCATGCACGGCGAACTCCACCGCGCGCCCGGTGCGCAGACCGCCGACTGGACGGGAGCGGGGTCCACCCGGCGAGCGGAGACGCGGTGGCCTGCATCGAGTGGACCCCCTGGCCGACCGACCGGCTCGAAGAACAAGCTCCGCGCACACCAGCACCCCGTCGGAGAACAAAGCAAAACGGACACCGTGAAGTCCGCCGCAAAGCGGGAGGCAGCATAAACGCCAAGCTCAGGGCGCGAGCGGCGGCAGGGTGGCGCCGCCCGCACCCGGGTCAGAGACCCGAACTGAGGGCCGGCGTACCGCTCGAAGTGACGTGCGCCGTGCCGTCGGCGTCCAGCCATGCGATTCCGCTGCCGAACTTGTCCACGTCGTAGTTCTTCCAGCCGGTCGCGACGGACAGGTCTGCCAGCGTCCGGGGCCCGGCGACGGTGCCGGTGTGGAAGTCGGTGAGCTGCAGCTTGCCCGCGACTGCGTCGTGGTTGACGAGGAAGCCGTTTCCGAGCTTTCCGCGTTTGGGCAGACTGATGCTGGCACCGGACTTCAGGTCGTACACGCCGAACGGGGTCGACTGGTCACCGGTCGTGTCCTGGCCCAGGCAGTCCCAGTACATCCAGCGCCCGGCGACCTGGATGTCGCGGATCACGCACGAGGCGCCGACCGTGTACGGGGTGATCGCGCCGGAGACCAAATCGCGCGCCTCGACGCGGCCGCCGGTGCCGTCCGTGGTCCACAGCGTGGATCCTCTGAGCGCGGCCGCCGGGGTCTTCAGCTGCTGGACCACCGCCCCGCCACCGGGTGCTTCGAAATCGACGACCACCCGCTCGTCGCCACCTCCGTAGACCGCGTACCGCCCGGCGGCGTCGCGCAGGCCGCGTCCCGAGGTCGGAGGCATGGTGCGGTCGAGGGGCACGACCTCGGTGCGCGTGCCGCCCGCCGTTGCACGGACCAGGACGTCCCGCTGAGAGGCTTCGTCGTACCGTACATGGACGACCGAACCGTCCCCCGCGCCCAGCGGCTGGCCGTAACTGCCACCGAGAGGGGCGGTGGTGACCTCGGAGCGTTCCCCCGCCGACGGCGTACCGGTGAGGGTCACCTCGCGGGTCTGATAGGAGGGCCGCGGCCCGCTGTCTTCCTCCTTGGTGACCAACTGGCCACCGGAGAGGGCGATGCCGCGCAGAACGGCGGGCGCGGCGGGTACCTCGGTGAGCGTGCGCAGCGTCGGGCGGCCGTCCGGCCCGGTCTCGACCCGGCGCACCGCCCAGTCGCCGGCGTGTGCGCCGCCTACCGTCACCGCTCCGCCGCCGGGTACCTGAGGCAGGTCGGGCTGCGCCGCGTCCAGCAGGGTGAGGGGTGAACCGCCGCTGAGCGGGGTGGCCTTGAGGGGGCCTCCCCGACGCGCGGGAGGGTTCTGCTCGGTGGGGGCCTGCGGCCGGTAGGTTGTGAGGAGCCACTCGCCGGCCAGTCCGACGACGGGGGTGCCCTCGTCGGAGGGCGGCACGGTGACGGAGGTCTGTGCCCCGGACGGGTCGTCGCGGCGGATCACCCGGGCCTGGCTCATGCCTTTCTGGTACCAGGCGATGTGGGTGGGGGAAACAGCGGCCTGGACGGACCAGGGCTCGTCGACGGCGACGTTGGTGGAGACGGGCGTCAGAGTGCCGGTCGTCAGGTCGACGAGGCCGATGGTGTGCGCGCGGGTGAACCTCACGACGGCCAGCTGCCCGTCCCCGGCGGCGACCGGGTACCGGTCGAAACGCAGTCCCGGTGGTGGTTCGACCGGGGTTTCGGTGGTCGCGCCGTCCTGGAGCCGGAGGATGTGCAGCTTGTCCACCTGCCACACCTCGTTGTACGAGAACGTCAGCACGGTCCGCCCGAAGGAAGCGACGGTGTATTGACCGTCAGGCACGGTGAGCGGCGTCGACTCGCCCGTCGCCGGGTCCCGCAGCTGCACGACTCCGCTCGCACCGACGGGCACGGGAAGGATGTCCGTCCCCGCCCCGTAGTAGCCCTGCTGACCCGGCAGTTGGCCGGTGAAGTTCTCGACGGTCCGCTCGGTCCCGTCGTATCCGCGCCACTGGTACAAGGCGGTGGAGCCGTCGTCCGTCTCCCGCCGGTGGAGATAGCCGGTATCTCCGGCGGCGTACAGCACGTCCTGGACGGGCGTGTATCTGTCCGGTGCGGTCAGCACGACCTCTGGCGCCTCGGATCCTTTGGCGTGGGCTGTGGGAGAGACGGCGGTGACGGGCACGGCAGCGAGTGCGAGGACGAGAGCGAGACGACGTGCAGAATCGGGCACATGTTTGAATTTTGTGTTCATGTATATCCCAGCGTCGGACGGGTCGAAAGCATCACACCGGCCGGGGCGGGGCCCTCGACCGGGACCGGAAGATCGCCGACCGGAACTGGCGCCTCGGACTGATGCTCGGTGAGACGGAATGGACCGGGGACACGGGCATGATCCGGTTGCTGACCTGCCTGGTCTGCGGCCAGAGCACGTTCGCCGGCGCGTCCCGGCGCCGGGACGCGGTGTATTGCTCCGGGCGGTGCCGTCCAAGAGCCTGGCGCCGCCGAGCGGCCCGTAGAGCGAGGCGCGGTAGCGTGACGTCAAACCGTCACAGAATCGGCCCCCACCCGAGCGTATGACGGCTCCACGTCACGCTCCTCGCGCGGGGCAGAGCGCCGCGCCACCCGCTCAGCGCCCAGAAATGGGCGAGGGACGCCTCGGCCTCCAGGTGCTCGATGTGCTTCCGGGGCACCCTCAGGTGCCCCTCACGGGCATGGAAAGCCCGCGTGGCTGGGAGGATATGCGGCATGAGGACATCGGAGATCACGGCCGGGATGCTGGTCAGGACGAACCTCGCGGACACGGAGCTGCCGGAGGGCAGCGTGGGAGAGGTCGTGACCGTCCACGAGGATCCGGGCGCCGGTATCGACATCCGCTTCGGCGACGGACCACTGATGAACATCCTGGACCATGGCCTGGACCCGGCGCCCCGGCCGTGAAACTGCCCCAACACACCACCGCACCCGGCCCAGGCCCCCACGCTCAACTCCTGGACTCCCGGGCCGGATGACCGCACCTGCACCAGCCCCGCCGCCTCACCAGGTTGTCCCTGTGCCCTGATGGCGCTGGGACCGGGGCAGTCGCAGGGCCGACCCCCGAGCCCGTGTCCCTCAGGCCGTTGCCCCCGCCGCCGCACGGCCACGCGCCCGCCAGCACGCAGGACCGTCAGCCGGAAGCCGGACCCTGTGCCCGGTTCACCGCACCCGCCGCCCGGCCCGCGGTCCCGTACTCCGTAAGCGCGTACCGAGACGCCC
>NZ_RDBO01000247.1 GCF_008120935.1 Streptomyces sp. sk2.1 | reverse complement strand
CGCCCACCCCGCGCGGGACACGACGCCCACACCACCGACGTGCCCGGAGGGCCGGCACATGACCGCACAGCAACACCCGTGGCACCGGCCGACGAACCGGCCGCCGTCGCCGCCACGAGGGCGAGCACCCGGCCGAACGCCCCCGCCCCGATCCGGGACCCGCGCCCGCGGGGTCCGGGCTCCCCCTCCGCCGCCTCGAACGGCCGTACGGGAGCGGGGGCGGCGGGCACGGGGTCGGCGAAGAGGTCCAGGATCTCCTGCTCGATCGTGTCCGCGGTGCTGTCCGGCGGCGCCACCCGCCCGAGTACGGGGTTCGCCCCGTGGTGCGCGGTGTCGTCGTGGTGTGGTGGGTGCGGGCGGTTCCCCGGCCGGTGCCACGGGTGTTGCTGTGCGGTCATGTGCCGGCCCTCCGGGCACGTCGGTGGTGTGGGCGTCGTGTCCCGCGCGGGGTGGGCGCGCGGGAGGGGTCATGCCGAGCGGCGGTGGGGCGGGGCGCCGGGCACGGTCCGCCGGCGCGACGCCGCGCGGGAGCCGTCGAAGGAGAAGTCCTCGGTGTGGATCCGCTTCCCCGGGACCCCGGCCCGGACGAGCGCGGTGACGGCCGCCCCGGTCATGGCCGACGGTCCGCACACGTAGACGTCGCGCCTGACGAGACCGGGGACCAGGCCGCGCAGCGCCTGCGGGGCGAGCGGGTTGAAGGAGGCGTCGGACGGGCCGAGCAGATAATGGAGGTCCGCCCCGCGGTACGCGGCGATGGCTTCCAGTTCCTCGCGGAACACCAACTGCTCCTCGCTGCCCGCGCGGTAGAGCAGGGTGATGTCGCCGGGCCCTCCCGGCAGCGTCTCGAAGAGCGTCCGTATCGGTGTGATGCCGACGCCTCCCGCCAGGAGCAGGACCTTGCGCCTGGTGCGTCTGCGCGCGGTCATCGCGCCGAACGGCCCGGTGGCCAGGACCCGGGTGCCGGGCTTGAGCCTCCGGATCCGCCGGGTGTGGTTCCCGACCGCCTTGACGGTGATGCGGATCGTGTCGTCCCGCACGGGTGCGGAGAGGGAGAAGGGCAGGGCGGAGTGCCAGATCCTGCGCTGCAGGAACCGCCACCGGAAGAACTGCCCGGATTCCGCTTCGAGGGCGTCGAGCCCGGTGCCCCGCATCAGCACGGAGACCACTCCGGGCCCCTCGGTCCGCACCTCCAGGACGCGCAGGTCGTGGCGCATCGCCTGACGGACCGGTACGACGAGCCGGTACTGGACCAGGAGTGCCGCGACCACGACGTGGAGCGCCACCCACACGCAGAGCACGAAGGCGTTGTCCCCTATGTCCGGTCCGGTCATCTGGTGGGCGACGCCGAGCCCGGCCCCCACATAGGTGAGCAGGTGCACCGCTCGCCAGATCTCGTGCGGGACACGGCCGCGTACGCCGCGCGCCGACACGGCGCCGACCGCGCAGAGCAGCACCGTTCCGACGCAGGCGAGCGCGATGCCCGTCGAGCCCAGCATGTCCAGCGCGGAGGTCAGCAGGTCGCTCCCGTTGCGCGTCGCGTATCCGCACAGGGCGAGCACCCCGTGCGCCAGGCACGACAGGATCACCCAGCGCCCGCCCCACGCGTGCAGCCGTGCGAGCCGGTCGGCGCCGACCCCGTGTTCCACCGCCGGTATCCGCGCCATCAGGAAGAACATGACGAGGACGCCGTACCCGGCGAGCAGGCCGGTGAGGTGGGCGAAGGTCGCGAACAGTCCGTCGAGCCGGGCCGTGGGCTCCGTACCGGCCGCCCATCGGGCCGTGACGGCGAGGGCTCCCGCGACCAGGCCCGCCTGGAGCGACGCCGGGGAGATCCGCGGTGCGAACGCCGTCCGGGGAGCACGCATCCGCCTCACGAACCGCTCCGACCACGCACGCACCGTCCGCGCCGGCGACTGGCGGTGCCGCGTCCGCGCGGCCGCCGTCCGCACGGCACGGTGGGCGGCGTGCCGTGCGCCCGGCACCGCGCCGGGGGACGACGGTGCGGTGCCGAACACCTGCCGGAGCCGCGGGAAGGTCCCCTTTCCCATCGGAGGGAAGGGGATTTCTTCTGTTTCGTCATGGCGCCGGTATTCCACGGTCCGAACATAGACGTCCACCCGGGACGGAAAGTCCGTCCAGGGCGCCCGGGAAAGATCCTTAAGGTTCTCTTCAGTTTCGCTTCAAGGGCGGCTAAGCCTTTTCCCGGGACGCGTGACACCCGTGGCAATAAAGTGATGTGACGATGGTTCGGAAGACTTCGGGCACGGAGGCTTCCGGGACACACAAAGTCCGGCACGGAAAGGCCGTCGGGCAAATCCCGGAGCGGAAAGACCGCAACGGAAAGGCCGGTGCGGAAAGCCCGGCCCGAACGCGCCGGGACCGGTCCGCGTCCGAGGGGCAGCGCTCAGCTGCCTTCCTCGATCTCGACGAGCGGAGCATGTTGATACCAGCTGCAGAAGACCGAGATCTCCCGGGAGTCCTTGGTGAAGGACACCCGGATCCACTGCGGGTGCTTCCACGTCTGCATCCGCCAGCCCGATTCGGGGACGGCCGAGACCAGTTCCGCGTCGTTCTGCTTGATGTTGAAGACGACCCGGCCGCCGTCGACGGTGTAGCCCTTCGCGTTCCCGGCCCCGCCCGTCGGCCGGTCGGTGGCGGGCGGCGCGGAGTTCGGCACGGTGCTTCCCGGCCCGCCGGCCGGCCGCTTCGTCCTCGTCGCGTCCTCACCGCCGTCGTCGCTCGCGGACGGGCCGGGCGTCGGGGACTGCTCGGGGCGGTACGTGGCGGAGGGCCGGGGGGCGGCCTTCTCGTGCTCGGCCTGCTCCACGTCCACGATCGGCAGGGCGCGCGGCGGGTCGTAGGCGGTCCCGGACATCACGGTGTGGACCCCCCACCAGGTCAGCGTGACCGCCGCCCCCGTGGAGAGCACCCACGCTATGCCGTTCACCAGTCCTCGTCGCATCCGGAACATCTTGCACCATGCGTCTTCCGGGTCGGCACAGCGGGGAACACTTCGTTGAATAGCATACGATTTCTCCCATGGCTGGTGTGCTCGTCGTCGAGGACGACCGTTTCGTGCGCTCGGCCCTCATCCGGCACCTGACCGATGCCTCCCATGTCGTGTGGAGCGTCGGTACGGCCCTTGAGGCGCTGCGCGAAGTCTCCCGTTCCCGCTTCGACGTGGTCATCCTGGACCTGGGGCTGCCCGATCTGGACGGCGCCAAGGCGTTGAAGATGCTGCGCGGAATCACCGACGTGCCCGTGATCATCGCCACCGCCCGTGACGACGAGGCCGAGATCATCCGGCTGCTCAACGACGGCGCCGACGACTACATCACCAAGCCGTTCTCCGTCGAGCACCTCTCGGCGCGCATCGCCGCGGTGCTGCGGCGCGCCGGAACGGGCCGCACCGGCGGGGCGCCGCCGTCGCGGGTGCTCCGGGTCGGCGGCCTGGCCATCGACCCGGAGCGTCGGCAGGCAACCCTGGACGGCACCCAACTCGCCTTGACCCGGCGGGAGTTCGACCTGCTCGCGTTCCTCACCGAGCGGCCCGGGGTCGTCGTGTCCCGCAAGGAGCTCCTGGCCGAGGTGTGGCGGCAGCCGTACGGCGACGACCAGACCATCGACGTCCATCTGTCGTGGCTGCGCCGGAAGCTGGGCGAGTCCGCCGCCAGGCCGCGCTATCTGCACACGTTCCGCGGGGTGGGAGTGAAGCTGGAAGCCCCGCTGTGAGATGGGCGCTCGTCAAGGTCTGCCTCGCGGTCACCACGATGGTCGTGGTGGCCTTCGCCGTCCCGCTCGGTCTGGTCATCCGGGAGATGGCGTCGGACCGGGCGTTCTCCGACGCCGAGCGGCAGGCGGCCGCGATCGGCCCCACGCTCTCCATCACCGCGGACCGGGAGCAGTTGATCCGGGCCGTCATGTCCACCGAGGCCGGTGCGCAGGGGCG
Source organism: Streptomyces sp. sk2.1 (assembly GCF_008120935.1). Classification (GTDB taxonomy): domain Bacteria; phylum Actinomycetota; class Actinomycetes; order Streptomycetales; family Streptomycetaceae; genus Streptomyces. Next base: position 1,548 of record NZ_RDBO01000247.1, on the reverse strand, counting down.
GGTGACCGTGCACGTCCCGGGCGACGGCACCCGCGCCGCGCTGGAGATCGGCCGCCCCCGGGCGACGGACGGGGAGATCGCGGCCACCCGCGAGCTGGGCCGCGAGTCCATCGCGAAGGTGTCGGGGGGCTCGGCGCTCATGACGCCCTTCGCGCTGCGTTCCGGGAAGACCGCGATCGTCGAGGTGTTCGTGCCCGAGGACGAGGTCGGCAGCGGGGTGACGGCCGCCTGGATCATGCTCGCCGGGGTGGGTGTCGCGCTGGTCGCCGGTTCGATCGCGGTCGCGGACCGGCTCGGCGCGCGCATGACCCAGCCGGCCGCGCAACTGGCGAGCGCCGCCCATGAGTTGGGGGAGGGAAGGCTCGACGTACGGGTCCCCGAGAGCGGTCCGGCGGAGCTCGAACAGGCCGCCGTCGCCTTCAACTCCATGGCGGACCAGCTGCTCCAGCTCCTCGCCAACGAGCGGGAGCTCGCGGCGGACCTCTCGCACCGGCTGCGCACCCCCCTGACCGTGCTGCGCCTGAACACCGCTTCGCTGGGCAGCGATCCGGCCGCGGACCAGACCCGGGCCGCCGTGGACCAGCTGGAGCACGAGGTCGACATGATCATCCGTACGGCGCGCGAGGCCAGGCCGCAGGCGACGGCCGTCGCAGCCCCCGTGGCGGGCTGCGACGCGGCCCTGGTGATCCGGGAGCGGATGGAGTTCTGGTCCGCGCTGGCGGAGGACGAGGGGCGCGGGGTCCGGGTCGCCGGCGTCGACCGTCCGGTGCACGTCCCCGTCGCCCGTGCCGATCTGGTGGCCGCCCTCGACGCGCTGTTCGGCAATGTGTTCCGGCACACCCCGGAGGGCACCGCCTTCTCGGTGGACGTGCACGGCGGCGGGTACTCGGTGATCGTGCTGGTCTCGGACGCGGGTCCGGGCATCGACGATCCGGAGGCGGCCCTCGCCCGCGGCAACAGCGGTGCCAGGAACGGTTCGACGGGGCTCGGGCTGGACATCGTGCGGCGGCTGGCCGAGGACACCGGCGGCGACGTGCACATCGGCCGCTCGGTGCTCGGTGGCGCGGAGATCCGCATCCGCATCCAGCTCGACGGCCGGCGCTCCGAGCAGGGGCAGCGGCGCCATCGCGGTTCGGGCCGACGCGGGCGGCGCGCCGTCACCAGGGCCGCGCCGGGGCGGTCCCGGTCCGGTCGCCCCTGACCGCCCTGCCCCGGTCCCGGCCGCCGGGCGCACGGGGCGTCAGGCGGACAGCCGGCCGGCCGGACCGGTGCCGCCCCACGCCGTTCTGCGGGGGTGGACGTCGACGACCCGGTGGCCGGCGTCCCAGGCCCGCACGGCCGCACGGGCCGCGTCCGCGAGCAGGCCGAGGGCGACCGGATCCTTCGGACCGCGCACGGCGACGGCTCGCATCGCCCGGTGCTGGGCGATGCGAGCGGCGCGTATGTCGAATTCCAGGGTCGAGCCGTCGCCGTGCGCGGTCCGAAGGATCCGGTCGCCCTCGGCCTGCTCGCGGACGCGGCCCGTGCGGCCGTGCGGGCCTGGGACGC
>NZ_RDBO01000246.1 GCF_008120935.1 Streptomyces sp. sk2.1 | reverse complement strand
CCCTTGGGGCTGCCCCACCCGGTGGGGTGGGGCAGCCTGGGTATCAGAGGTGCTTCTTGTAGAACGGGACCAGGTGGCTCAGGGCGATCTTGACCGGTTCGGGCTGGTCGTACAGGTCGTAGTGGGAGAAGCCTTCCGCCACGACCAGCTCCTTGTCCTTCGATGCCGCGCGGCGGTAGATCTCCAGGCCGTCCCTGTAGGCACCGAACGCGCCGGGCTTGTCCCCGACGACGACGCACAGCGGCCGCGTCAGGAGGACTTCGGCGCGGTGGAACGCGTCCCAGCCGATCGCGGAGCCCTGGCGGGAGAACAGCCCCTCGGTGCGGCCGCCGGGCTTCTCACCGCGGTCGGTGCGGTAGTAGTCGGTGGCCTCGGACAGATCGATCTCAGTGAGCCCCTGCTCCTTGGCCGCATCGGGTGAGGCCGGCAGGTACTGGGTCACCTTCCGCTCGCCTCCCCGTGCCTCGGCCGTGCGCTGCTCGGCGATGGCATCGAGGGCCCCGATGGGGTCGTAGCCGCTGAAGGACTCGTGCATCAGGCGCCCGAAGTTCACGCCCGTCACGCTGCCGACGGCCTTGATACGGCGGTCGGTCAGAGCGGCGTTGATGGAGTAGCCGCCGCCACCGCACACGCCGATGACTCCGATGCGGTCGGCGTCGACGTAGGGCAGCGTCACCAGGTGGTCGATGACGTAGCTGATGTCTTGGGACCGGTACACCGGGTCCTCGATGGAGCGCGGCTGTCCGCCGCTTTCGCCCTGGAAGCTGGCGTCGAAGGCGATGACGACGAACCCTTCTCCGGCCAGTGCGCTGCCGTAGACGTTGCCGGCCGTCTGCTCTTTGCACGAGCCGATGGGGTGGACGGCGACGATCGCGGGATAGGTCGTGTTCTCGTCGAAGCCGGGCGGGAGATGGATGTCGGCGGCCAGGTCCCAGGCGAGCGCCTTGACGGCCACGTGCTTGATGTTGTCGGTCACGGGGTTCTCCTCGGTGAAGCGGGGTGGCCGGTACGGGGACCGGCCACCTGTCCGCGGGTGGGGTCAGCCCTGGTCGGCGGGCTCGGCCGCGAGGTGCTCGTTGAAGAACGGGGTGGCGGCGGAGATGGCCTGGTCGACGTACTTGGGGATGTCGTAGAAGTCCATGTGGGTGCCGCCCTCGACGAGCGCGAGCTTCTTGGTGGTGCGGGCGCGGCCGTGGAGTTCGGTGGACATCCACAGCGATCCGGCTTCGCTGCCGGCGACGACGAGGAGGGGCTGGGTCAGGAGGTCTTCGACCATGTGGAAGGCGTCGAAGGTGAAGATCCGCGAGACGCTCCTGGTGAAGAGGAACTTGTTCTTGGCGTTGGGGTGCTGGGCGCGGGGGGTGAGGTAGTACTCGCTCGCCTCGGCCAGGTCGCGGGGGGTGTTCTCGTCCGGCTCGGCCGGGACGTAGGGCAGGTAGGTGGGCTCGGCGCCCTGGGCGGCTTCGGCGGTGCGCTGCTGGGCGAGGGCCTTGAGGGTGGGTACGGCGGCGGCGTCGGAGTCGGTGCCGTACCAGCCGCGGCGGAAGCTGGTGCCGATGTTGACGGCGCTGACGGTGGTGAGGGCCTTGATGCGGTAGTCGGTCATCGCGGCGTTGACGGCGTAGCCGCCGCCGGCGCAGATGCCGAGGGCGCCGATGCGCTCGGGGTCGACGAAGTCGAGGGTCTGGAGATGGTCGACGGCGGCGCGGACGTCGTCGACGCGGGCGTAGGGGTCCTCCAGGTGGTGCGGCTCGCCGCCGCTGTCGCCCTGGAAGGAGGCGTCGAAGGCGAGGGCGACGAAGCCCTGTTCGGCGAGCTTGCTCGCGTACAGGCCAGCAGCCTGCTCCTTCACGCCGCCGCCGGGGTGGACGACGACGACCGCGGCGTGGCGGATGGTGCGGTCGAGGCCCTCGGGCAGGTAGAGGTTGCCCGCCATGGTGATCTGGCCGTTGGGGAAGGTGATGGCGTCCATCGTGATGCTCCTGCTGGTGTCGTCAGGTGTGCGGTGGTCAGTGGATACGCAGGTGCGCGAGGTCGTCCTTGACGCGGGCCGGTTCGGCGTCCAGAGGCAGGTTGTCGGTGTCCTTGACGGCGTCAGGGGCTCCGGGCACGTCCGGCTCGGCCTCGGCGAACAGGGCGGTGAAGTCGGTGGTGGCGGGGCCGGGGCCGGAGAACACCTCGAAGGTCCGGCCGACGGCGGTGTCGTCCAGCAGGGCTTCGACCAGGAGCGCGCCCAGGACGTCACGGCCGATGCCGCCCTCGCCGGTGTCGCCCTGCTCGATCCGCAGGTGGCCGCCGCCCTCACCGGCGTCCAGCCAGCCCGGGCGCACGATCGTGTACGGGGCTCCGCTGAGCCGTACGAGGCGCTCGGAGCGGCGCTTCCAGTCCAGGGCGTGGCCGCTGTCGTTGAAGTAGTGGTTTTGGCGGGTGACGAAGATCGTTGTCTGCAGGACGATCCGCGGGCGGCGGTCACCGAGCGCGGTCAGCACGTTCGCGACGCCGCCGTAGTCGATGCGTTCGAAGGACTCGGAGCGTCCGTCGTCGTCCGAGCCGTGGACGAAGATGACGGCGTCGACGTCGGCGACGGCCTGGGTGAGCGTGTCCGGGTCCGTGAGGTCGCCGGCCACGATCTCGGTGCCGGGCGGCAGGAGCCGGCGGCCCCTGAGGGCGTCCCGGGTCAGAGCCACGGGGGTGAGGCCGCGGGCGGCGGCCGCCTCGGCGGTGTGACGGCCGGTTCGGCCCGTCGCCCCGACGACCAGGACACGGTCGATGTCAGGCATCAGAATCCAGCTCCTTCATTGCGCACAGGCGCCGTAGAGACTTCCGTCGGATACGGAGAAAATTGCGGCCCGACATTCCCTGATTCAGAATTCATATCGACTCTCCAAGGGCTTGCCCTGGCCACATGAAATACGGTCGCACGGCCCGAACTCCTCTACCAGAGGACACTTCCATCCCTGGAGGGATCCATCCAGGGATAAAAGTCTCCCTGCCACCGAAGTTGCACCCCGGGGAAACTGGGGACCATGACCGCCACCGTGCCGCGCCCCGACGAACTCGGGGCTTTCCTCAAAGCCCGCCGGGCCGAGCTGAGCCCCACCGCAGCCGGCCTTCCCGAGACCGGAGGCAGGCGCCGCGTCAGCGGCCTGCGGCGTGAGGAGGTCGCCGTGCTGGCCGCCATCAGCACCGACTACTACACCCGGATCGAACAGGGCCGCATACAGGCATCCGCGTCCGTGCTGCACACCCTGGCCCGCGTCCTTCACCTCGACGACGACCAGCGCACCTACATGCTCGAACTCGCGGGCCGCCCCCCGGCCCGGCCGGCACGCCGCGCCTCCCAGAAGGTGCAGCCCCGCCTGCGAAGGCTTCTGGCCGACCTGGGAACCACCCCGGGAATCGTCCTGGGAAGGCGCATGGAAATTCTCGCCTGGAATCCGCTCGCAGCGGCCCTCGTCGCCGATTTCTCCAGCATTCCGGAAAAGAACCGGAACTACATACGCATGCTTTTCACCGATCCCAGGATGCGGGATCTGTATGCCGACTGGGAAAATGTCGCCCACACCTGTGTGGCGCAGCTGCGCATGGAAGCCGCGAGGGATCCCGACAACCCCCGGCTTGCCGCTCTCGTCGGGGAGCTGTCGGTGCAGGACGCCGACTTCCGCCGGTGGTGGGCCGCCCACCACGTCGCCGTCCGCGGGGTGGGCACCAAGGTGATGCGGCACCCGATCGTGGGCGAGCTGACCCTGGACTGGGACACCCTCGCCCCGACGGTCGACGCCGACCAGCAGCTCGTCGTCTGGACCGCCGAACCCGGTTCCCCGTCCCACGACGCGCTGCAGATCCTCGCCTCCTGGACGGATGGCACAGCGGCGGACCGCTCCCCGACGACAGCGGCCGGCAACGCCTCTGGCGACGGTGTTCCGCGGAGGTGAGTCTCCTGGCCGCTGCTCGCTGCCACACTGGAACCATGGCTACCGGCAACAGCGATCCGAAGGAACTGGGTGTCTTCCTGAAGGCACGCCGGGCCGATCTCGAACCGCTCCAGGTGGGTCTGCCCGACCCCGGAAACCAGCGCAGGGTGGCCGGCCTGCGCCGCGAAGAGGTGGCCCAGCTCGCCGCCATCAGCACCGACTACTACACCCGGATCGAGCAGGGCCGCATGCAGGCGTCCCTGCCCGTCCTGGAGGCCATCGCCCGCGCCCTGCGCCTGAACGGCGACCAGCGCACCTACCTCTTCGAGCTCGCCGGCCGCACACCGGGCGGGCAGCCCGCGCCTTCGGGCCGGGAGGTCACCGAGCACTGCCGACGGCTCCTCGACCAGCTCACCGAGTCCCCCGCCCTGGTCCTGTCCGACACCATGGACGTCCTGGCCTGGAACCGGCTCGCCGCCGCCCTCCTCACCGACTTCGCCCAGGTCCCCGAAGCGGACCGGAATTACGTCTGGCTGCTCTTCAACGACCCTGCCCTGCGAGAGCTCTACGGCGACTGGACCGCCGGAGCGCACGCCTGCGTGGCCTACCTCCGCATGCACACCGCACGCCGCCCGGACGACCCCCGGCTCAAGCGCCTCCTGGCCCGGATGACACACCACGCCGACTTCCAGCACTGGTGGGCAACACGGGAGGTCGCCGTCCAGGGCACCGGCAACAAGATCTTCCACCACCCCGTCGCCGGAACCCTCACCCTCGACTGGGACACCCTCACCAGTTCGACCGCCCCCGACCAGCACATCGTCGTCTGGACCGCCCAGTCCGGCAGCCCCTCCCAGAAGGGACTCCGGATCCTGGCCGCCACCGCTGCACCCCAAGCGGTCCCGGCGCCCGCGCTCAACGGCAGCACCCACGAGGACCTCGCATAGTGGCGCCCGGACCGACCCGTATGTGAAGGGCCAGGCGGAGGGCAGGAGGGCAGGGCAGAGATCCCCCTTCCCGGCTCTTCCTCAGCCCGCTGCTCTCCGCCCAGCCGGACGAAGAGCGGAACGAACACTCCGGGGCCCTACGGTGCCGGCTCGTAGGAGACGACGGTCGCCGGGCAGTCCTTGGCGAGCCTCAGAAGGGCTTCCCGCTCAGCCTCATCGGCGGCAAGGTCCCAGCGCAGCTTCGTACCGACCCAGATCGCGGCATAGGCGCAGTGGTAGGAGGCGTCCGAGGGCAGCCACTCAGCCGGGTCCTTGTCCGCCTTGCTGCGGTTGGAGGCCGCGGTGACCGCGATCAGGGTGTCGGGACTGTCCTGGTCGTTCGCGTACGCTTCGCGTCGTGCCGGGCTCCACGGGGTCTACTCGGAGCCGTAGACCTCTGCGAGCGGCACGAAGTGATCCACATCGAGGCGGGCTGCGTCGGTCACCACGACGTTGTCGTACTTGCTGAGCCAGGAGCCTCCCGCCAGTGCGCAGCCGGCCGCGACCTGGGGTGCTTCGACGGCTTCAGCGAGGATGACTTCCTGGCGGCCGCGAGCGGGGCGAGGGTGAGGGAGAGCGCGGCCAGGCCGCGTACCAGGTTCTTGAACACGATGCTGTGATAGCGCCTGTTCGCCCGGTGCCAGGCCCGAAGTGCCCGCAGTTCAGCCCTGGGAGTGAACCAGGGACGACGTTGCCGGACGACGGTTGGAGCCCTGGCCAACTCCGAGGGAAAGGGCACCCGCAGTGCCGTCTACGGCATCAGCGCGTGGGCATCATGCTCGACGCCTGGCTCCGGTGCTGGCGATGCAGCGGATCCGCCACTCGATCGGGTGGACCGTAATGGGAAGCCGGCCGGTCCGGGCCCGGGGCCCGGATGATCATTCCGGCCGCCTGCCCTGTGGACGGCGGCTCAACCACACCTATTCGATAAGGGAATTGAGGAGATCCTCATGGCTGAAGCACTGAAGTACGGCGACCGGATCCACCTGCAGAACGGATACGGCAGCTGGGGCGGCGGTTACCTCGACACGAACGGCGCGAGCTCCGCGAACGGCGCCGTCTACGGGGTCTCCACCGCGGAAAGTCCGAACCGTGGTGCCGGGACAGGGACGTGGGAGATCGCGTCCGCCCAGGGCAAGACCACCGGCACGCCGGTCTCCAGCGGCGACCTGATCACCCTGCGCAACCTCTACGGGGCCGGAAGCTACCTGGACACCAACGGGCACGCCACCGAGGCCCAGAAGAAGGCCGGCGGCAAGTACGACGTTCTCACCGCCAAGAACGACGACCGCGGCACGGGCACCGCCGAGTGGCGCATCTTTGCCCAGACTTCCACCCCCCCCAGGACACTGTCGTCCACATCGGCGACACCGTCCACCTCTGGAACACCTACGGCGGCAACGGCGGCTTCCTGGAGACCAACGGCGCCGGCCCCACCGGCGGCAAGTACGACGTGTGCACCAACGCCTACTACAACCGCACCGGCAACGTCACCGACTGGCGCATCTCCCGCCCCTGACCCCACC
>NZ_RDBO01000245.1 GCF_008120935.1 Streptomyces sp. sk2.1 | reverse complement strand
ACGGTGTCCGCGCAGCCCTTGGCAAGGCCCTCCAGGGCGGCACGCTCCTTGTCGTCCGCGGTCAGTTTCCAGCGGAGTTCGGTGGCCACCCAGTCGGCGCCGTAGGTGCACTGCGCGAGGGCGAGGAGGGCGACGGAGTCGCCGGGGGCGAGCGCGGCGAGGATCCCGGCTGCCGGCAGGACGACTCCGGAGGCGCCGGCGATCTTCATGCGGCCGTAGCGGTCGACGAGCAAGGATCCGAGCGAGTGGCTTTTGCCGGCTGCGTCCGCGCAGTGCACCTACGGCGCCGACTGGGTGGCCACCGAACTCCGCTGGAAACTGACCGCGGACGACAAGGAGCGTGCCGCCCTGGAGGGCCTTGCCAAGGGCTGCGCGGACACCGTCGTGAAGTACGAAGTCGCACCGTAGGGATTCCCGGGCCACCTCCGCCCCGCGCCCTGGGGCTGTGCCGCCGGTGGGGCCGGGTGTCGGCGGCGGTTGCAGTGGTGGATCCGAGTGGCGGGGTGGATCGAGGTGCGGTTCGGCACCTCGCGGGCCGGAGCCGCCTTCGCCCCGCTCCACCGCACTACCGATGCCGACGCCCACCCCGAGATCGACCGGGAGGAGCTCCGCCAGGTCGAGGAGGGCCGACGCTCCCCGCCCGTCACCCTGCGCCCGAAGCCGAAGCCGAAGCCGAAGCCGAAGCCGAAGCCGGAGACGGCGCCGGCGTAGGGGTCGGACAGGGGAAGGGGGTGCCGCCCGGGGCTTCCCGGGCGGCACCCCCTTGTTGTGGCGGGCGGGCTGGGTGGCCGAGGAATCTGCGGCTACCGAGTGCCTCGCCTCCCACGTCGCCGGTCTCGGCATCCGTACTGAAGTCGGCCGTCGTATCTCAGGCTTCAGTCGTGCCGGGCGGGGCCAGATGGCGGGTCAAAGCGTCCTCTCAGGCACAACTGGCCAGGACGATGGAGAGGACGGTGCAGGTGGTGCCGTCCTTGTCGTTGACCGTGTTCGGATCGCTCGGGGATGACGCGGTGCGGGCGGCGGTGACGTGGACGGAGCCGATGTCGAGGATCCCGATGGGGAGACGGAACGTGGAGACGGCGTCGGCGCCGTCGGCGATGTTCTCGTAGGTGCAGGTGATCGTGCCGGGTGTGGAGGTGCAGCTGGTGGACAGGTCCGTGACCGTCTTCCCCGCCGGGAGCGTCACGGTCACCACGGCCGTGGTGGCGGTGTCGGGGCCGTTGTTGCGGGTGCTGAGGGTGTAGGAGAGGTAGGGCACCAGAATTCCGAGATGCGGCTGCGCGCTCAGGCGTACGTCCAGGTCCGCCTCGGCCGGCGTGTTGGTGACCGTGATGACGGGGCCGTCCGCGGTGGCTTCGCCCCCGTTGGCGTAGAGCTGGTAGCGCAGGACGAACGTTCCCGCCGGGGTCTCCGGGTCGACGCGCAGCGTGATCGAGCCGCTGAACGCCTGCCCACCGTCCAGATCACCGAGCGGGACCCGTGGGCCGAACCCCTCCACCTCGACGCAGGGGCCCGTGTTGCCGGTGCACGACTCGATGGTGGTGAACGTGTCGAGGGAACCGAGGCTGGTGGAGCCGGCGTAGAAGTTCTCACCGGCGCCGGACCTGGGGGTGTCCGCGGTGCCGTTGAAGTCGATGGTGAGGGTCTCACCGGCGGCCACGGTGGTGGACGAGACGCTGATGTGGGAGACCGCGTACGCGGGAGCGACCGCGAACTGCATGCCTGCCACGGCGAGCAGGAACGCCACGCACAGGGCCCATACGCGGGCCGGTCTGCGTGAACGCAGGGACTGGTTCGGAGAGGAAGCCGATCGTTTCATCAGCGGTACTCCTTTTCGGAAGGTCTGTGATGAGCGGTATCGGGGGGCAGTCAGGACGGTCGAGACGACCACGCGGGCCTGCCGACCGGGACACGGATGACGGCCCGGAGAACCCGACCCCCACCAGGCGCCCCGCGTCCCGCCTCCTGGCAGCCGCAACGTGCGCAGAGGGATCAACGACGTTGTGATGTCCGACCGGCCATCCGAGATCCACCCCGCACCCCCGTTGCCCCTGCCACCCCTGTTGCTGTGCCCAACGACCGACTCGGCGCACAGGGCACGATCCGACCAGGTTCACGTGATCGGCGAGCCGAGGCGAAGTACGGCACCTCGCAGGCCGGAACGGCCCTCGCCCCGCTCCACCCGCACCGCCGACATCGACGACCGCCCCGGAGCCTGCCCGGAGGAGACCAGTCCGGGTCACCTGCGAAAGCAGGAGAACCAGCCAAGCTCTCCTCGCGGGGCAGCCCGCCCAGCACTGAGAGAACCCGCCCCCGCCCCTCCGCTCCGGCCCCGGACGGCCGGTACCACCGCAAAAGCACGACCACCTCACCCGGCCTGGCAGACGATGGCCGCATGACACAGACCACCACGACCACGGGCCGCGACGTCCATGCCGTCATCGAGGCGAGCAACTACGTACGCCACGGCGGCGTGACGCCTCGCGGTGGGTCCTACCCCTCCTGCATCTGTTCCAAGGCGCCGTGCGGCGGCGTCGCCTCCGGCACCGAGCACGCCGACTGCCCTGAGCACGCCCTGAATTCCACGCAGGTGCTGCACTGGGCGGCCGAGTGCCCCGGACCGGCGGGGAACTGACCCAACACCGGGCCGGACAGGACGTTCCTGCCCGGCCCGCCGCCCCGTTCGGTCACTCGTTTGCTGCCCCGTCACGAAGCCGGACAGCGCGCCCGGACCCTCACGCGGCGCCCTGCACCCGGGCCACCAGCTCAGCCAGCCGGACCCGCCCACCCCTTCCGCGCGTTCCCCGGTCCACCAGCGCATGCCGAGCCGGTCGAGGCCCGCGCGGCGCTGTTCGGTGAGCCTGTCGCCGGGCCGCCGGGCGTTGTCGGGCCACGTACCGAGCCGCACCACCACAACCTCGTCAGCACCTCCCTGAGGGGCCGATGCACCGGATTCGACCACCAGGCGCTCGACGCGCTTCCGGGGCCGCGGGGGAGATGTTCGCGGCGCCGGTCCGCGACGTGGCCGACCCGCACGTGGCGCAGCGGTGGGCCGCCGTCAGTGGCTGGTCGCGCCGGGTGCCGTTGCCGAACGACGGGTCGGTGCGGTGAACCGGGTGATGTCAGCGGGGCTCGGCCGGCATGGTGGCCAGCTTGACCCACTGCTCCGGCAGGGTGGCGGCTGCGCCGCTGTCCACCGCGGCGCGTGCCCGGTCCAGACAGTCGGCGAAGGCGTCCTCGAATTCCGGGCCGACTCCGGTGTACGGAGCGCCAGCGCTCCTGGCACCCGCTCGCCCCGTCGGTACACCGACGCCCCACAGCTCAGCGACGCCGACCGCGTTGTCGTGCTGCGGGCGGCCCTTCAGAGGTGATGCCTGTACTGAGCTTCTACGCCGGGTGGCCAGTGATCGACGACCTGAAGCAAACGGCCCTGCTGCTCGCGACGGCCGACGACGTGAAGGACGTCCTGGCGCGGACCGACCCTCCTGCGGAGTCTCACCCAGGTGGTGCTCGCCTTGAAGGACAAGCTGGTGCGCGACAGTCCCTCGTGCTGCTCGCGTGCGCCTGCAAGGAGCTGCGGCTGCCGTGGTGCCGGACGGCGAGGGCCGGTACGGGCGCCGGCCCTTGGTCATCACGACGGCATGCTGCACACCGTGCTCCGCCGTTGCACGGGCGGCGAGTCCGTCAAGCGGATCCAGCCCGGCCACTGGACCCGGCGGGTCGCCCGTCGGAGGGGCCGCGGGCCGGTGGGGTCTGTCTTTCGGTAGAGGGAGAATCATTCCGCAGGTTCATGCCCATGTCCCGGGGTGTGTCGATACTGGGGTCATGTCCCTGCTCAGCCGCGTCTTGCACGTCGTTCCGCGCGGCGCCTCAGCCCGTCTGCCCGGATGGGCCGGTGTGGGCTTGGAGGGGATCGCCGCCGCGGCCGTGACCGGTCTGCTCTGCCTTGCCGCCGGAGTCCAGTGGCAGCTCCCTCACCCGGGTGTCCAGGCGGTGGCAGTTCCCGTCGCCGCTGTGCTCTATCCGCTGCGCCGCCGCCACCCCGTGGTCGTCCTCGTGGCGTTGACCGTGTCCGTGGGCCTGCTGCCGTTCCTGGGACCGGTCACCGCCGCAGCCCTCTGCACCGTTTCCCGGCTGCTGTCCTCCGGCAGGCGCCGCGCCTGGTTGTGGGCCCTGGCCACGGTGGCGCCGGTCGTGACGGCGACGGTGTCCTCGATCGCCTCGTGGACGGGCCCGGCCCGTGCGACCTACGCGTTCGCCCTGGGCTTGGTCCTGTCGGTGGCCGCGGTGGTGGTGCCGGGTCTGGTGGGCACGGTCTTCGGCCAGGCGGACCGGTTGCTGGAGGCCCTGCGGGCCCGCGCGGATGCCGCCGAACGAGCCCGGGCCTCGGCCGACAGCGAGGCCCGGACCCAGGAACGTTCCCGGATCGCCGCCGAGATGCACGATCTGGTCGGCCACCGGCTCAGCCTGGCCTCCCTGCACGTGGGCGGCCTGGAACTCGCGCTGTCCAAGGCCGCGCCCGCTCTGCGCCCGGACGCCACCACTGTGCGGAGCACCATCAAGGACGCGCTGCGCGAGCTTCGGCAGGCACTGGGCGTCCTCGACCCGCTGGGAGTGAACACGCAGGCCGAGGCCGCGTTGACCGAGGAGATCGGCACCCGGGCCGACATCGGGGAACTGGTCGCCCAGTCCCACGCGGGTGGGGTCGATGTCGCCCTGAAGTGGACGGGGCCGGATCTGACGGACGTGCCGGTGCCGGTTCGACGGGCGGTGCACCGTGTGGTGCGCGAGTCCCTGACCAACGTGCACCGCTACGCGGCCGGCGCCGGGGTCACCGTCGAGGTCTGCCGTGACGAGGACACCGTGAGGGTCGCCGTCCACAACACAGCGTTGTCGCCGGGGGCGATCACCGAGGGGGTGGGCACCGGACGGGGCCTGCCCGCACTGCGCGAACGCGTCGGGCTGCTGAACGGCTCCTTCACCGCCGGGCCGTCGGCCGACGGCGGATTCCGCCTCGCCGCGGATCTTCCGCTGCGACCCGTCCTCTCACCGGCCACGACCCGATCCGGTGCCTCCCCATGGGCCGGGGCCCATCCGGCGTGTTCCTCGTGCGGCCCGGTCCCGGGACCGGCCGAGCCCCGCCGTACTCGGGCGATCCGCGTCCTCGTGCTCGGCGGGGGACTTGCCGCGGTGACGGCGCTGATCCTTGCGGGGATCGGGTTCTCCTACTCCCCGAAAGGCCCACAGGCCCCTCCGGAGCAGCCCAGGATCGGCATGCCGCTGGAGAAGTTCCACGCCACGGGGCCCAGAGACTCCCCAGGTGCGCGTGCCGCCGCGGCGGGCCGGGAACCCGCCCGCCCCGCCGCAGTGGCCGGCTGCCTCTACACCTTCGGCCCACGCCCCGACGACCGGCCGACCGACACCCTCCCGCTGGTCCGCTACTGCTTCGACGCCCATCAGCGGTTGACCGCCATCGACCCCTTCACCGTCCCCACGGTGCGCGAGCCCGTTCCCTGGGAGAGCCCATGACCACCCCGACCGTCCCGATCCGTGTCCTGCTCGCCGACGACGAGACGATGATCCGGGCCGCCGTGCGGATGATCCTCTCCCACGCCGACGGCATCGAGGTCGTGGGCGACGCCGCCGACGGCCGCCAGGCCGTGGCGGAGGCGGCCTCCCACCGCCCCGATGTCGTCCTCCTCGACATCTACATGCCCGTTCACGGCGGGCTCGCCGCCGTCGCCCCGTTGCTGGCCCTGGCCCCGGCACCACGGGTGCTGATGCTGACCACCTTCGGCACCGACGACAACGTGCTGACCGCGCTGCGCGACGGCGCGGCCGGGTTCCTCCTCAAGGACGAGGGGCCCGAGGAACTGATCCGAGCGGTCCGCGCGGCGGCGGCCGGGGACTCCGTACTGTCCCCGCAGGTCACCGGCACCGTCGTCGCCCGTATGCTGAGCGGTGCGCACCAGGAGGCGGCTCCCGGCCCCACCGACGAACGCATTACTCGCCTGACCGGCCGGGAACGCGAAGTCCTGAAACTCATCGGCGAGGGCTTGTCGAACCAGGAGATCGCCGGCCGGCTCCACATCACCATCGGCACCGTCAAAACCCACGTGGTCGCCATCTTCGCCAAGACCGGCACCACCAGCCGCGTCCAGGCGGCCGTTTTCGCTCACCGCACCGGTCTCGTCCACTGATCCGGCTTTCGCACTGCCCTCGGGCGCTTTCCGAGTCATCCGCCCCTTCCCGGACGCTCCGGCGCGCCGGGAGGGGTTCCATCCTTCGACAGAGACGCCAGTCGTCCTGAAGAGGGAAACGGATCACCACTCCCCTTGATCGCCTCTGTCCGGCGACAGAGGGAAAGCCACCGCCTGAGGACGATGTTTTCGCAGGTCAGAGAGGGCGACGATGGTAAGCGTCCCCGGCCGGTGCCCCGAATGCCAAGCGATCTCCCCCGATGGGGGAGGCCCCGAGCC
>NZ_RDBO01000244.1 GCF_008120935.1 Streptomyces sp. sk2.1 | reverse complement strand
GGCCGATGCCGACACCGCGCACCGTGAGCGCACCGCGCAGATGATCCGGTTGGCTGAACTCATGGCCGCCGGGCATCCGGCCGGCGCCGACCCGGTCCAGACCGAAATCGACGCCCAGTACCGGGCACTGACCGAACTGCGCGCTGTCTCCACCGAGGAGTACCGGGCCATCGGACGCTCCATCGTCGACAACGAGACGTGGCGCGCCGCGTACGAGGCCATCGTTCCTGGCCTGGCCGCGTACCAGCGTGACGCCATCGAGGCCTATGCCACCACCCGGCTGAGTTGAGACGCGGCGCAGCCGCCATCGAGGGAGGACCGCGATGGCGGCTGCGCCGCGTCACGGCGCGCCAGCGATGTTCGATTGTGCGGTTGCTCGGGAAGCGGTAACGGGCTCTCCCGCGATTGGCCGTGAGGCGTGTTGGCCTGGCTCCTGAGGCAAGGGCCCGCTACGCGGAGCCGCGCTAGTAATAGCCCTTCGTGCCGTCGAGTAGCTCTCGGACGATGTCTGCGTGCCCCGCGTGCCGCCCCGTCTCCTCGACGAGGTGGATCAGCATCCAGCGGAGGTTGGCACTGCCGGAGCGGAAGTCAGGGTGTCGGCCGACGTCGTCCAGGGAGGCCGCGGCGACGATCTCGTTGCTG
>NZ_RDBO01000243.1 GCF_008120935.1 Streptomyces sp. sk2.1 | reverse complement strand
CCTCAATGCCATCGAGGTACGCGACAACGGCCACCCAGCCCCGACGGGCACACCTAGGGGGCGTTCTCGGACAACCTGACGCATTCCCCGACGCAGGCAAGGCGCTGGCCGCTACGGTCCGCCACGTGCGATACACCTACCGCTGCCACACCTGCCGCCTCACCTGGGACACCCGCGACGACCTCTACGACGCCCAGGCCGACCAGAACGCCCACAAGTACCAGGCCCACGGCGGCGCCCGCCCGTACTACGCTGCCCACCTCGTCGAGCGGTCCTGGGGTTTCGATGATCTGGCCGTCCGGGCGGGCGCGGCTGGCCTGGCCCGAGGCGTCTACCGCGGACTCACGTCCAAGTCGCTCCAGAAGGTCAGCGAGACCGACTACTTCCGGCAGGCCGCGATGCTCCTCGGCGGCGGGATCCTGATCCTGGTGCTCATTCGCTGGCTCACCCACTGACCCCGGCCTCGCCGTACGCGCGGCTACCCTGACTGCGGGCAGCGAAGAGCCCCCACCTCGGATCGATCGAGGCGGGGGCTCTGCTGCGTCGGGCTGAATGTTGCTACCGACCGGCTGGTTGTGCCGGAATGCCTCTGCTGCGTCGGGCTGAATGTTGCTACCGACCGGCTGGTTGTGCCGGAATGC
>NZ_RDBO01000242.1 GCF_008120935.1 Streptomyces sp. sk2.1 | reverse complement strand
GGCCGGGTTCGCCCCGGTGGGCGACGTATCGGGCGGGGGGCGGCTGTGATCGTGGATACCGATCGAGTGAGCGGCATCCAACGGCCCGAGGAGTACGCATGACTGCCCATCAGGACACCGCACCCGCCACGACCGGGCGACTGCGTGCCGCCTGGAGGAGCGCACACACTCCGGTGCCCGGAGTCCCCCGATGGGCCCGGATCGCCGCCTACGCCATCCCCTTCACCGTGCTTCCCTCCGGTCTGTGGCGGATCATGACCGTCGTCTTCCACATCGGTGACGACGGCGTGCACGGCAGGGGCCAGCTCCCGTCGTGGCTGCCGGGGCCGGTGTACATCATCGCCCTGTCCGTCTTCTCCGAACTGCTGGCCTTCACCGCCATCGGGCTGATCGCCGCGTGGGGAGAGGTCTTCCCGCGCTGGATCCCGCTGCTGGGCGGCCGCAGAGTGCCGCCCCTCGCCGCCATCCTGCCCGCCGCCCTCGGCGCCACGATCCTGACCGCTCTGTGGACCGCCGCCTTCGCCACCTCGCTGTTCGGACTCACCGTCCGGGGCGATCGACTCCCGAGCGACTTCCCCACGGAGTCGATGCACGGCTGGCAACTCGCCTTCTTCAACAGCACCTACGTCCCGCTCCTGCTGTGGGGACCGCTGCTGGCGGCAGTCTGCTTCGCGTACTGGCGGAGGCGCTGTGGCCGTACCGCCCACGCGGGCGTGCCCAGGACCGCATCGTGACCGGCCCGAACACGCTGCACCCGCCGCCACCGCGAAGGCGGTGGAGGGCTTCGGCGGGTTCGCGGGGCAGCGCGAGCGGACCGAGAAGACCTGACCGCCGCGGGGCTCGGCCGGGCCGCCCGAGCTGAGGGCCGGGGCGGCGTCACCGGTATGCGGCCGAGGCGTTCTCCGCGTGGCGCGAGCGGGTCGGCGCAAGTCGTTCGAGCTGTTCGACGCTCTGGTCGAACCCGGTCAGCAGGGTGACGAAGTGCCGGGACAACAGGGTCGGCTCCCGTTCCATGTCGCTCAGCCGGTTCGCCTGCTCACCCATGGTCACCCCTGCCCCTCCACTGTGATCGGTCACCCCGTCGTCGCGCGCTCCCGCTCCCGCACCCGCAGTGACCGTCCAGCCGTGATGTGCAGAATGCACATCGTGTGTATTCTGCATATGTGGCGTGGTTCGCGTCCGTGCACCTCTCGGACGTTCATCCGGCCGGGAAGCAGTCCGTCGTCAGGCGAGTCCATCGACGGCGTGGGGCCGGCCCCGGCCGCCACGGGGCACGGCCGCACGGCTCTCCGGGGCCCCGGCCGGCCCGCCTCGTCACGCATGCCAGGGGCGGCCGCCCCGACAGCCTGCGCCGCAGGCACCCTGAAAGGAAGCACCCCATGAGTTACCTCCCCCTGCACGGCAAGTCCGCCATCGTCACCGGAGGCGCCTCCGGCATCGGCGGCGCCATCACGAAACTGTTCGTCGCACGCGGCGCCCGGGTCGTCGTCGTCGACCTGCAGCAGGATGCCGGGGAGGGCCTCGCCCGTGAACTGGGCGACTCCGTGGTCTTCCTGCGCGGTGACGTCTCCGACCGGGCCGTCGCCGACCGGGCCGTCGCGACAGCCGTCGAGCATTACGGAAAGCTCGACGTCCTGGTGAACAACGCCAGCGTGTCCCGCCAGAAGCCCTTCGAGGAGCAGACGGACGACGACTGGAACCTCGCCATGGACACCAGCCTCTACGCCACCCGCAACTTCATGCTCGCCGCCCTGCCCGAGCTGAAGAAGACCGGCAACGCGTCGATCATCAACTTCGGCTCCGGCGCCGGTCTCGACGGCCAGCCCAACCAGGCTTCCTACGCCGCCGCGAAGGAGGCCATCCGCGGTCTGAGCCGCGTCGTCGCCAACGAATGGGCGCCGCACAACATCCGCGTCAACGTCGTCTGTCCCATGGCCCTGACCGCAGGTGTGGCCGCGTGGGCCGAGGCGCGGCCCGAGCAGTACGCCCAGTCCGCCGCCAAGGTGCCGCTGGGCCGCTTCGGCGACCCCGACCGGGACGTCGCCCCCATCGTGGCCTTCCTCGCCGGTGACGACGCCCAGTACATGACCGGGCAGACCGTCATGGCCGACGGCGGAGCGATCAAGCTCCGCTAGACCGCGCAGCCGCGTTCCCCGGACGCACCGGAGTGAACGGGCCCCGCCGAGCGGTGCAAAGCCGCCATCGCACGGCTCGGCCGGCACTCGTCCGGGGAACCGGCCTGCTCGGGCGCTCCGGTCCGGGGCCGCCGGGGCGGCCCTCCCGACCACCGAGACCCGCACCACACACCGAACCTTCAGGAGAACACCGTCATGGGAACCATCGCCGTCACCGGGGCCGCCTCCGGCATGGGCGCCTCCATCGCCGCCCGGCTCACCGAGCAAGGACACCGCGTCATCGGCGTCGACCTGCGCGGCACCGATGTGGAGGCCGACCTCGGCACCCCCGAGGGCAGGGCCGCCGCGGCGGCCGAGATCACCCGCCTGAGCGCAGGACGCCTCGACGGCTTCGTGCCGTTCGCCGGGATCTCCGGCGGAGCCGGCCGCCCCGCGAGCCTGCTGGTGTCCGTCAACTACTTCGGCGCCGTCGGACTGCTGGAACAGCTGCGCCCCTCGCTGGCCGCCGCGGGGCAGTCCTCCGTGGTGCTCGCCTCGTCCAACTCCGTCACCACCCAGCCCGGCTGGAACCCGCAGCTGGCCGATGCATGCCTGACCGGCGACGAGGACGCGGCCCGAGGTCTCGCCGACTCGCTGGGCGACGACGGCGGCGTCCTCACCTATCCGGCCACCAAGGCCGCGATCGCCTACTACACCCGCACCCGCGCAGCCGACTACATCACGGACGGCATCCGCCTCAACGCCATCGCCCCGGGCTTCATCGACACCCCGATGACCCGGGCGGGTCGTAACGACCCTCAGATCGCGGCCGGTATCGAGGCGTTCCTCAAGTCCATCCCCGCAGGCCGGGCGGGCACCCCGGAAGAGGTCGCGGAACTCGTGCTCTTCCTGCTGTCCTCCAAGTCCGGCTACTGCGTCGGCACGCTGATGTACAGCGACGGCGGCCTGGATGCCCGGCTGCGCGGTCTCGACTGGCCCAAGGCGTGGACACCGAAAGCCTGACCCGACCGCGCCGACGGGCTGCCGGGCGCCGGTGAGCACGGCAGCGTCCATGCCCGCCGGAGGACCCGAACGCGGCGCCGCCGTTCCGGCGTCCTGACCACGGGGGCGGCGGGCCGGACCGCCCGGACGTACCGCCCCCGCTCGCCGTCGCCGTGAGCCGGCCGGACCCGGCGGCCCGGTCGCCGGCGCCGTGGTCATGTGCCGACCGCCCCCGTACGTTGCCCCCACTGTGCCCTCCGGTACCTGGTCCGGCCGCCCGTGTCTCGGGTACGCCAGAAGGAACCGTTTGCCCACAGGGGGAAGGTCGCATGCGCGCCGAAGACCAGGCCAGGTCGGCAGAGACACGCAAGGGCAGGGCACCGGCCCGCCAATCCCGAACCGAGAACTGGACGCAGCCCTCCGGTCTCCTGTCGTTGCAGAGCAGCGTCGGCAACGCGGCGGTTGTCCAGATGCTCCGTCAGGCCGGACACCCGGGAGCCCAGGAGGAACACGAGCACGACGTCGACCACGGCGACCGGCAGACCGAGCACCTCGTGCAACGCTCCACCGTCCACGATGTCCTGCGCGCTCCGGGGCGCCCCCTCGACGACGGCACGCGCAGTGAGATGGAAACCCGGCTCGGCGCGGACTTCTCGGACGTCCGCATCCACATGGGCGCGGCCGCGCAAGTCTCGGCAGCGGAAATAGGCGCTCGGGCCTACACCGCCGGCAACCACGTCGTGATCGGCGAAGGCGGTGCCGACAAGCACACCCTCGCCCACGAATTGACGCACGTCATCCAGCAGCGCACGGGTCCTGTCGCCGGTGCCGACAACGGGGCCGGGCTGCGTGTGTCGGATCCCTCGGACCGGTTCGAACGCGAAGCCGAAGCCAACGCGAGCCGAGTGATGTCGGGTCCGGCAGTGGCCCGGGCGGACACCCATGGTGCGACGGGCCGTCGGTCCGCAGCCGGGGAGCGGACCGTGCAGCGGGCTCCCGATGTGCAGGACCGCCTGACGGACGCCTACTGGGCGAGTCAGCAACCGGCGGGTCGGCCGCAGCAGAGCGCTCGCCCGAAGTCGAACGAGCGCAAGCTGAAGGAAGTCATCGCCACGACCGTGCCCGGTCTCCTGCGTCAGCTCAAGGACAAGTACAGGGGAAAGAACCAGAAGCAGATCCAGGCCATGGGCAGCCTGGAGATCTTCAGGGGCATGAAGCGGACCGAGGGCGACGCGATCATGGACTGGTGGAACAACGACCGCCAGACCGACACGACCCAGTGGATAAAGGAGCACAAGGACGACGACAACGCCGTCGGTGATTTCCATGAAGCGGCAAGCGGGGATCACCCGAGAATCGGTGCCATACCGGTGAAGGGGCACCTCGGGGACGAGGCGCAGGCCCGTACCTACAGCAAGGGGGACGACGAGGTGCTGGTGAAGTTCACACTGAAGCCCGGCGCTCACGAACTCCTTTTCGGCCCCGACTACATGGCCGTCGCGGGAACCAGCACAGGGCGTGCGCCCCAGGCCCTCAGGAATATTCACGGGCCCGACAGGCCCATGCCCGAGGGTTCACAGGGTGAGGGTTCGCTCGGAGGCTACATCGGTATGAAGCAGGAGAAAAAAGGCGACTTCAGTTTCAGTCTGGGTGAGAACGAGGCATCCCAGCTGCTGTTCCAGCACTTCATCAAGAGGGTCGAAATCGTGAATTAGTCCGGATTCGCTCATCCGTGAGGCTGCCTTGCGTGCCAGGTGTCCTCCGGGGGCAGGCTCGGGCAGCGGGAAGCCCCGTCGCACGGTGTGCGACGGGGCTTCCGGGGTGGATGCGCTGGACCTGTCGGCAGGTCAGACGGTGCCGAACTCTCCGGCCTTCACGCCCGCCACGAAGGCGGCGAAGGAGGCGGGGGAGGCGGACAGCACCGGGCCGTGCGGGTCCTTGGAGTCGCGGACGGGGACGATGCCGTGCGGGGCGGCGAGGTTGGCGGCGACCTCCACGCACTGGCCGCCGTTGTCGCTGTACGAGGACTTGAACCAGCGGGGGGATTCGGTCGTCACAGGATGCCCTTTCGTGCCTCACGGATCATGGCCACGGACGCCGCCTGGGACAGCGATTCGGCCTGCAACTGATGGTAGGCCGCCAGCAGGGGGAGCACCAAGGTCGTATCGCGCTCCAGATGGCCCCGCATCTGGGACTCCGCATAGGCGACCACGGACATGTCCGACAGCGTCAGCAAGGTCATCGGAAGGTTGAACGGACGCCGTTCTCCTATGTCGTACGAGGCGATCTGGAGCACGGTGTTCGGCTGCTCGGCGAACTCCAGCAGTCGGTCCAGCTGGGCTGCCATGACCTTCGCCCCGCCGACTTGCCTGCGGATGCAGCTCTCGTCCATCACCACCAGCATCGTCGGGGGGCGGGGGCGCACCAGTGCGGCCTGACGTTCCGCCAGGAACGAGACGCGCTCTTCCGCCTGCTCCGGAGTGATCGTCCCTCGTCGCACGGCGCTGTCCGCCAGGGCTCGCGCGTACTCCGGCGTCTGCAACAGCCCGTGGATGATGCCGATTTCGTACAGCCGGATCTCTGCCGCACGCCCTTCGTACCCCACGTACTGCGGGAAGCCCTCCAGTAATGAGCCGTGCCGGAGCTCTCGGTACTGGCGTTCGAACGTGTCGGCTGTTTCTCCCGTGCCGAAAACCTGGTCGGCGCTGCGCGAGAACCGAAGAGTCGGCATCTTGCGACCAGTTTCGACGGCCGAGATGTGCGTGCCGGAGTAGCCCATGTGCTTGGCCAGCTCCTCCTGCTTCCAGCCGCGATTCTCGCGCGAGCTGCGAATACGTGCGCCGAAGGCGGCCTCGGGGCTGCTCTCGGGGTCCAAGTCCTTGCGGTTCAACGGCTGTCACCTGACTTTTCGCTCGCGCTCAACAAGTTGAAGCGCTCCAGACTGTAGGCCACGCTGATCCCCCTTGGTAGCGGAGCCGTTACGGAGAGGAGTCGGCGGTGTCCGAAGAGAATACTGCCGCGCATCGGCAGGAACCCCCACAAGTCCCTTCCCCCGGAACGCTGTTGGTTGACACCGGTCGCCGGAACCGGGTGGGTGAGTTCCGGGGTGTGTCCGGTCCGTACTGGTCGTTACGGCCGGTGTGCGGCGGTACGGAGTGGGAGGCCGAGCCGGCGGATGTGCGGGCTCCGGAGCCCATGGAACGGTTGCGGGCGGAGATCGCGCGGTGCAATGCCCGCAGTGCGGGGCGGATTCTGTGAGCGTGCGCAGGTTCCGGTTCGTGAAGTGGGTGCTGCGGCCCGATGCGGAGCCGGATGCGCCGCCCCTCACGCACCGGTTCCGGTGCATCGCGCTGGACGAGGGCGACGACGAGTGCGGTGC
>NZ_RDBO01000241.1 GCF_008120935.1 Streptomyces sp. sk2.1 | reverse complement strand
GTGCCCGACGAACCGGCCCTCGTGCCGGACCGCCCACACGTCGAACAGGTCCCGCGCGTACACCTTGCTGAAGATCCGCCCGAACAGGGCGCGGTCCTCGGCCTCGGTGCAGGGCCCGTCCCCCATCCAGCGGGAAACCCGGACGTCCTGGAAGAGCGCGACGAAGTCCTCCTCGTCGCCGGGCGTGTACGGCTCCAGACTCAGTCGTGCGGTGCTCAGGGCAGGGGTCGTCATGACCGGTGACGCTACGCAGGGAAACAGCCGGCCCGCAACGGACATTTCTCGTGGCCGACGGGCGGACTCCGCACGGCCGGGCGGACGACGGGATTCTGTCGAGGCGCCCGGCCGGGCGGCGGCCCGGCGTTGTCAGTGGTGGCCCGTACGGTCAAGAACCATGGAACCGGTGACATCGCCGTGGGAGTCACGGGAGCGGGTGGAGTACGTCCAGGGGCTCGTCGACGAGGGCGACCCGGCAGCGCTGTCGCGCGCCCTGCTCCTCCCGGGGAGCGGATGGTGGGACGACGGCCTCGGCGTCATGGCCGTGCTGCGCGGCCTGCCGGAGGACCGACGGCTCGG
The DNA here is from genome assembly GCF_008120935.1 of Streptomyces sp. sk2.1. GTDB lineage: Bacteria > Actinomycetota > Actinomycetes > Streptomycetales > Streptomycetaceae > Streptomyces. The sequence goes on along the minus strand of NZ_RDBO01000241.1, from coordinate 69 downwards.
GCTGGCCCGGTCGTTCGCCGGGCACCTGACCCCGGAATGGATCGGCACCGATGCGGGGAAGCGCGCTCC
>NZ_RDBO01000240.1 GCF_008120935.1 Streptomyces sp. sk2.1 | reverse complement strand
GAGGGCCGGGGCGTCGCCCTCGACCCGTGGGACGCGTGGGACGAACTGCCCGGATCGGCCTCCGGGCAGTACCGGGTCACCGCTTATCTGGACGGCGAGAAGTGCCGCATCGAGGTCGCCGACTCGGGCCCGGGCTTCCCCGCCCGGCAGCCGTCCGGCACGTCCGGGGAGCGGAACGGGCCGCAGCCGCGCGAGGCGCAGCCGTGCGAGTCGTGCGAGGCGCAGCCGTGCGAGTTCTCCCCGCAGTACCCGTCGCTCAGTGCCGAGGACGGCCGGGGCGGTTGCCGAAGTGGACGTGGTCGGCGAGCTGCTCGATCAGACACAGGCCCCGGCCGCGGTGCCGTCGTCAGCTTCGACAAGGTCCTGAAATGGCGGAAGGACGCCCTGCTCATGGTGTCCTGAGCAGGGCGTCCTTCCCCGAGGCTCTCCCGGTCCGCGCCGGACCGGGCCGGGATCAGCCCTTCAGACCGGCCATCCACGCCTCGACCTCGTCGGCCCGGCGCGGCAGCTTGTCGGAGAGGTTCCGGTTGCCGTCCTCGGTGACGAGGATGTCGTCCTCGATCCGGACGCCGATGCCCCGGTACTCCTCCGGCACGGTCAGGTCTCCTCCGGCACGGTCAGGTC
>NZ_RDBO01000239.1 GCF_008120935.1 Streptomyces sp. sk2.1 | reverse complement strand
TCACCGCCCTCACCGCTATCAGGCCCCGCTGGTGCGGCACCGCCCCGTCCGGCCCCGGCACGTACACCGCCCAGCTCCGCGCCCACGGCGGCGAGACCGAGGTCACGGCGGAACTCGTCGACGGCACCCTGCACGTCGCCTTCACCGACCCGGTCCGCGGCGTGGCCCCCGGCCAGGCGGTCGTCCTGTACGACGGCACCCGCGTCGTCGGCTCGGCGACGATCGCCACGACGGCCCGGCGGCAGACGGCGGCGACGTCCGGCTGATCCCGCCGGACGCCGCTCCCGACGCGGTGCGGCCGTTCCGCGCGTGGTCGCGCCCACCCCCGTTAACGGGCGCGACCACGCGCGGAACGGATTCTCAGGACGCCTGGCGGGCGTACACGTCCCGGGCGAAGAACTCCGCCAGGACCGGGGCCACCGCCTGCGGCGCCAGCTCGCGGGTCTGGCCCGTCAGGGTGCGGTGGCGGGAGCGGGGGAGCGCGTCCGCCAGGGCACGGGTGGACATCCGGGCCGAGGCGGTGCTGGCGCCGCCGCAGACGACCAGGGTGCGCGCCGTGACGGAGGCGAAGCGCTCGGCCGGGATCGAGCCGTCGCCGAGCAGCGCGTCGTCGTACGCCAGGGTGTGCGCCATCGACACCAGGCCCAGGCC
>NZ_RDBO01000024.1 GCF_008120935.1 Streptomyces sp. sk2.1 | reverse complement strand
GGGACGCCGGCCGATCCGCCGTTGGCGATGGCGATGACCGAATCCAGGACGGCGTTGACGAACTCCACGATCTGGGCGCCCTGGTTCACGATGAACGTGACGATGTCGATGATGCCCTTGACGGCGCGGATGAAGGCGGAGGCGGGGTTGAGGAGGGAGATGATCCAGGTGATGCCGGCGATGATGACGGTGGGGATGAGGTAGCTGGTGAGTTTTTCGAGGATGGTGGCCTTGAGGTCGCCGGCCTCGGTCTGGATTTCCTTGACGGCGCCCGCGGGGCCCTCGGTGGCGAGTTTCTTGGCGACGGGGACGGAGGACTCGACGGCTGTCATGGCCTGGTCGGGGATGCCCTTGCGGGTGATGCGGGCGCGGATGTTGTCCCAGGTCAGGCCGAGGAGGGAGGCGATGAGCTGGATGATGCCCTTGAGGTCGAACTTCTGGGGGAGTTCGAGTCCGGCCTTGACCGCGGTGCCSAGSAGCCAGGAGACGACGCCGGTCTTGAGGTGGGTGGCGATGTTGGTGATGAAGAGGTTGAGTCCGGCGCCSACSGCSRMSACGAGGTTGCCGAGGAACCCGATGGGGTCCTTGATGATCTTCATGATGGCGGAGGCGGCCTTGGCGAGGATGCCCAGGAGGAGGTTCTTGAGTTCGTTGATGGTCTTGAGGACGCCGACGATGGCGTCCTTCGCCTTGTCGACGAGGCCCTTGTTGGCTTCCTGGAGCTTCTTGATCTCCTCGTCGATCTTGTTCAGGGCGGCGGTGTATTTCTGGGCGAGGTCCTGGACCAGTTGTTCGGACTTCTCGTTGACGGTGGTTTCCAGGTCGTCGAACTTGCCCGCGAAGTCGGTGGCGGCCTCCTGGCCGAACTCGCGCAGGTCTGCGGGGAGTCTGTCGACCTCGGCCTTCAGCTCCGCCCGGCCCTTGGCTATGCGGGCCTTCGCGCGGCCGAGTTCGGTGCCGATGAGGTCGGCGACCGAGGAGATGACGGTCTGCATCTGCGCGACGTAGAGCTTGCGGGCCTCCTGGAAGAGGGCGTTGGCCTCCTTCGGCATGCCCAGCAGCTTGTCCTTGGCCCACTTCGCGCCGCCGAACATGCCTGAGTACCGCTTGTCCTTGTACTTCTTCATGCGGCGCTTGTGATCGGCGGTGAACGCGTCGCGGGCCGCCTTCTCGCCCTGCGTGAACGCGGTGTCGACCTTCTTGTCCAGGCCGGAGAGGGTGGTCTCGACATCCTTCTTCGTGGTGTCGTAGACCTTCTGGAGCTTGGCGGTGACCTCGGCCCGCCGTTTCTCGTCCTTGGACTTCGTCTCGCCCTTGCCGCCGTCGACCTGTTTGCCTGCCGAGGCCCTGGTCGCGGTGAGGGCGTTGATGGCCTGGGCGCCGGAGGCGGCGGCGTTGGCCTTGGCGGTGGAGAGCTGCTGGTTCTCGGCCGTCCTGCCCTTGGCGGGGGCCTTGACGGAGTCGGTCTCGGCGGTCTTCTTCGCGGACAGGGCCTGGTCGAACTCGGGCTCGTTGCCCCTGGCGAGCTGGTCCTCGGTGACCTCGGCGTCCGCCATCGCCTGGTCGTTGGCGGCCGGGCCCTGGGAGAAGTCCGTGACCCCGATGGGGTCCTTGATGATCTTCATGATGGCGGAGGCGGCCTTGGCGAGGATGCCCAGGAGGAGGTTCTTGAGTTCGTTGATGGTCTTGAGGACGCCGACGATGGCGTCCTTCGCCTTGTCGACGAGGCCCTTGTTGGCTTCCTGGAGCTTCTTGATCTCCTCGTCGATCTTGTTCAGGGCGGCGGTGTATTTCTGGGCGAGGTCCTGGACCAGTTGCTCGGACTTCTCGTTGACGGTGGCTTCCAGGTCGTCGAACTTCCCCGCGAAGTCGGTGGCGGCCTCCTGGCCGAACTCGCGCAGGTCCGCGGGGAGTCTGTCGACCTCGGCCTTCAGCTCCGCCCGGCCCTTGGCGATGCGGGCCTTCGCGCGGCCCAGTTCGGTGCCGATGAGGTCGGCGACCGAGGAGATGACGGTCTGCATCTGCGCGACGTAGAGCTTGCGGGCCTCCTGGAAGAGGGCGTTGGCCTCCTCCGGCATGCCCAGCAGCTTGTCCTTGGCCCACTTCGCGCCGCCGAACATGCCTGAGTACCGCTTGTCCTTGTACTTCTTCATGCGGCGCTTGTGATCGGCGGTGAACGCGTCCCGGGCCGCCTTCTCCCCCTGCGTGAACGCCGAATCGACCTTCTTGTCCAGGCCGGAGAGGGTCTCCTCGACGTCCTTCTTCGTGGTGTCGTAGACCTTCTGGAGCTTGGCGGTGACCTCGGCGCGCCGTTTCTCGTCCTTGGACTTCGTCTCGCCCTTGCCGCCGTCGACCTGTTTGCCTGCCGTGGCACGGGTTGCGGTGAGGGTGTTGATGGCCTGGGCGCCGGAGGCGGCGGCGTTGGCCTTGGCGGTGGAGAGCTGCTGGTTCTCGGCCGTCCTGCCCTTGGCGGGGGCCTTTGCGGAGTCGGTCTCGGCGGTCTTCTTCGCGGACAGGGCCTGGTCGAACTCGGGCTCGTTGCCCCTGGCGAGCTGGTCCTCGGTGACTTCTGCGTCCGCCATCGCCTGGTCGTTGGCGGCCGGGCCCTGGGAGAAGTCGGTGACGGCGGCGGGCTGCTTGTCCGGGATGGCGTCGGTGGCGGAGGGGGCGCCGGGGT
>NZ_RDBO01000238.1 GCF_008120935.1 Streptomyces sp. sk2.1 | reverse complement strand
GGACGGCGAGCGGGCCGGCGGTGAGGCGGCAGTCGACGGTGCGCTGCCGGTTCTCGGCGGGGCTGAGCGGGCAGTCGGTGGCGCGGCCTGTTGGACGGGGACGGCGTGGCGACCGAAGCGGGGCGGGCGCTGCGCGCCGAGGTCGAGCGGCGTACGGACGAGGCGGCCGCGGACCCGTGGCGGGTGCTCGACGAGGAGGAGCGGGAACGGCTCGTCGAACTGCTGGGATCGCCCTGGGTGGCGGTGATCGGGTCCGGACTGCTGCCTTCCGAGACGACTCTGGGCATCGGGAAGGCGTGAAAGGCATGAAGGGAGTGAAAGGAGTGAGCGGTCGAGGCGCCGGAGGGGGCGAGCGGCCGGGCGGTCGGAGACCGTGAGCGGCCAGGGGTCGGGGAGCGCGGGCGGCCGGGACGTCGGGGACCGTGAGCGGCCAGGGGATGGGGAGTGCGGGCGGCCGGGCGGCCGGAGAGTGCAAGCGGCCGGGACGTCGGGAAGTGTGGGCGGCCAGGTGGCCGGAGGGTGTGATTCCGGCCGCATCCCGGGCGTGGCGTGCTCATGAATACCTGCGGGCGGGGAAGGCATCCGTACGATTTCAGGATTCTGCTTTCTCCCCGTCAGGACGGCTTCGCGTGATATCCCCTCGTGTGTACCGAGCGACCCTGCCCGCCCTCGGTGTGGTGGCGGCGCTGACCCTGGCCGGCTGCGATCTCGAACCGTCGTCCTCCGAGGAGGAGGGCGGCCGGGCCGTCACCGGGTTCGGGGCCAGCCCGCTGGACAACGCCGACGGCACGAAGCCGGGACTCGCACCGCTCACGTCCGAGGCGGACCGGGCGGCCGGCCGCAGGATTATCGAGAAGGTGGCGACGAAGGGACGAGGACCGAAGACCGGGTACGCGCGCGAGGAGTTCGGCTACGCGTGGAAGGACTCGATCGACGGGTTGGCGCTCGCCAGGAACGGCTGCGACACCCGCAACGACCTCCTCGCCAGGGACGGCAAGGACGTGAAGCTCCGCTCCGGTTCGGACTGCGTGGTCGTGTCGATGACCCTCAAGGACCCGTACACCGGCTCGACCATCGACTGGACCAAGCAGCGGCCCACCAGGATCCAGATCGACCACGTCATGCCGCTCTCGTACGACTGGCAGATGGGGGCCTCGCGCTGGGACCGGGACAAGCGGCAGCGGATCGCCAACGACCCGCTCAACCTCCTCCCGGTGGACGGCCCGGCCAACAGTGCCAAGCGGGACTCGGGGCCGGCGTCCTGGCTGCCGCCGTACAAGCCGATCCGCTGCTCCTACGCGGTGCGGTTCGCGCAGGTCTCGCTGAAGTACGAACTGCCCGTCACCACCGCCGACAAGAGGGCGATGCTGGAGCAGTGCGGCGGGTGAGCCGGGGCCGGTGAGCCGGAGTGGGGGAGCCGACCCGTGCTTCGGCGCGGGCCCCGCAGGCCGTGTCCGGGTGTCAGAGCCCCGCGCCGCCGGTCGCGTCCATCACCCGGCCGGTCACCCAGCGGGCGTCGTCGGAGGCGAGGAACGCCACGATGTCGGCGATGTCCTCGGGACGGCCGACCCGGCCCAGTGCGGCGAGCGACGCGGCGTGCGCCTCGGCCTCCGCGTTGCCGCGCAGCCAGGCCGCGTTGACGTCGGTGTCGACGATGCCGGGGGCCACCGAATTGGCCGTGATGCCGCGCGGGCCGAGCTCCTTGGCGAGGTTGAGGGTGAAGGTGTCCAGGGCGCCCTTGGTCGAGGCATAGGCGATGATCTCCGGCATGGCGATCCGGGCCGCGCCGCTGGAGACGTTGATGATCCGGCCGCCGTCGCGCAGCCGGTCCAGTCCCTCCCGCACGATGAAGAACGGCGCCCGGACGTTGACGGCGAACAACTCGTCGAACGCCTCCTCGGTGAGTGACGCCAGATCCGAACTCCGGCCTATTCCGGCGTTGTTGACAATGATGTCCACGCCGCCGCCGGGGAAGTGCTCGGTGATCCCGGCGTCGAAGGCGGACCACAGGGTCTCCGCGTCGCCGTGCGCCCCCAGTTCCGCCCGGATCGCGAACGCCGCCCCGCCCCTCGCGCGGATGCCCGCCACGACCTCCTCGGCCGCCGCCGTCGCGCGGGCATGGGCGACGGCCACGACCGCCCCGTCCCGCCCGAGCCGTTCCGCGATGCCCCGGCCGATGCCCCTGCTGCCGCCGGTGACGAGTGCGACCTTGCCTTCGAGTGCGTGAGTGGCCATGGCTGTGCCCACTGCCCTTCCATCCGGAGCCCCATTTTTTGAGCGCTCGCTCAAAAATAAGCTAGCACGACTTCTTGAGCGGGCGTTCTAGAATGTGTGGCATGAGTGACGGCGGCAGGAGCGGCAGCGGTACGGGTGGTGGCGGCAGAGGTGCGACGCGCGGCCGTCCGCGCTCCTTCGACCGGGACGCGGCGCTCGCCGCGGCCACCCGGCTGTTCTGGGAGCGGGGCTACGGGGCCACCTCGGTCGGTGAGCTGACCGAGGCGATGGGCATCCGGCCGGGCAGTCTCTACGCCGCCTTCGGGGACAAGCGGTCGCTCTTCGAGGAGTCGGTCCGGGCGTACGGGCGGAGCTCCGTCGGGGCGTTCATGGGCAACGCCCTGGAGGAGGAGCCCACGGCGTACGGCGCGTTCGCGCGCATCCTGCGCGAGGCGGCGGAGATCTACTGCGACCCCTCCCACCCGGCGGGCTGCCTGACGATCAGCGCCGCCACCAACATCGCCCCGCAGGACGCCGAGGTCGCTGCCTTCCTCCGCGACCTGCGCAACGCCAACATCACGGCCTGGGAGTCACGGCTGCGGGCGGCGCAGCGGGAGGGCGAGCTGCCGGCGTACGTCGATGTCCGGGTCCTGGCCGGCTACTTCGCGATGGTGATCCAGGGGATGTCGCAGCGGTCCCGGGACGGGGCGAAGCGGGCCGAACTCGCCGGGATCGCCGAACTGGCCCTGGCCGCGTGGCCCGGAAACGGGCCGTCGGCGGGGGCTGGGGCGC
>NZ_RDBO01000237.1 GCF_008120935.1 Streptomyces sp. sk2.1 | reverse complement strand
TCGGGGTGGTGGATGACGATCGCGTCGGTGGACTGCTCGGGGTGCAGCTGGAACTCCTCGGAGAGGTGCACCCCGATCCGCTCGGGCCGGAGCAGTTCGGCGATCTTCGCCCGGTCCTCCAGATCGGGGCAGGCGCCGTAGCCCAGGGAGAAGCGCGCGCCGCGGTACTTCAGCGCGAACATGTCCTCGACGTCGTCGGGGTCCTCGCCGCCGAAGCCGAGTTCGGCGCGGACGCGGGCGTGCCAGTACTCGGCGAGGGCTTCGGCGAGCTGGACGGACAGTCCGTGGAGTTCGAGGTAGTCGCGGTAGGAGTTGGCCTCGAAGAGTTTGGCGGTTTCCTCGCCGATGCGGGAGCCGATGGTGACGACCTGGAGGCCGACGACGTCGGTCTGGCCGGATTCTTCGGGGCGGAAGAAGTCGGCGAGGCACAGGCGGCGGCCGCGGCGCTGGCGGGGGAAGGTGAAGCGGGTGCGTTCGGAGCCGTCCTCGTGGAGCAGGATGAGGTCGTCGCCCTTGGAGACGCAGGGGAAGTAGCCGTGGACCACGGCCGCTTCCAGGAGGTTTTCGGTGTGGAGTTTGTCGAGCCAGCCGCGCAGGTGGGGGCGGCCCTCGGTTTCCACCAGTTCCTCGTAGGTGGGTCCGTCGCCGGTGCG
>NZ_RDBO01000236.1 GCF_008120935.1 Streptomyces sp. sk2.1 | reverse complement strand
CGGGCGCGCGGAGCACGGCCATCCGCCGAATGAGCGGTCTCACATCCGGTCCGTGCTTACGAACGGTGCGGTGCGGCAATACAGGTATCGGTATGTCGAGCCGCGGCCAGGAGGCTGGAGCATGAGCATCTGGTGGTCCCTCCATCTGCGGCGTGAGGCCGCGAGCGTTCCGCTCGCCCGCCGCTTCCTGTTGGGGACGATGGAGACCGCGGGTGTGGACCCGGACATCTCCTTCGATCTGTCGCTCGCGCTCAGCGAGGCCTGCGCGAACGCCGTCGAGCACGGCGGCGACCACCGGGACGCGGAGGACCGGGAGCGCCGGGAGGGCCGGGGCGTCGCCCTCGACCCGTGGGACGCGTGGGACGAACTGCCCGGATCGGCCTCCGGGCAGTACCGGGTCACCGCTTATCTGGACGGCGAGAAGTGCCGCATCGAGGTCGCCGACTCGGGCCCGGGCTTCCCCGCCCGGCAGCCGTCCGGCACGTCCGGGGAGCGGAACGGGCCGCAGCCGCGCGAGGCGCAGCCGTGCGAGTCGTGCGAGGCGCAGCCGTGCGAGTTCTCCCCGCAGTACCCGTCGCTCAGTGCCGAGGACGGCCGGGGC
>NZ_RDBO01000235.1 GCF_008120935.1 Streptomyces sp. sk2.1 | reverse complement strand
CGGCACACAGGATCCGGTCCCACGTGCCGTCCGCCGACCAGCGCCGGTGCCGTTCATAAACGGTCTTCCAGCTGCCGAAACGCTCGGGAAGGTCCCGCCACGGTATACCCGTCCGGACCCGGAACAAGATCCCGTTGATCACTCTGCGGTGGTCGTTCCACCGTCCTCCACGCAGCCCCGACGCCGGCAAGTGCGGCTCCAGCCGGACCCACTCGGCATTCGTCAGATCGCCCCGCCCCATGCCAGACACAACGAGTCAGCAATCCGACAGTCACAAGATCCGCCGGACGCTGCCTAGGTGCGGGGCGGTGCGCGGGGCCGCGGGTGCGCGGTACGGGGCGGCCGCCCCGGCGCCGCTCGGGACCGTCAGGCAGAATCGGGCCCATGACGAGCCCCACACCGCCCGCCGAGCCGGTCTACGCCGACCGGACCTTCCGCTCGCCCGCCGGGATGGTCGGAGGCGTTCTGCTGCTCCTGCTCATCTGCTGGATCGGCGGGGACGCGCTGTTCCGGGGGAGCGGCCGGGTGCCGTGGCTGGCGCTGGCCGGGGCGCTGACGGCGGTGCCGCTGATCGTCGCGTTCACGCTGCGGCCCGTGGTGTTCGCCAACGAGCAGCGCATCCGCATCCGCAACCCGTTCCGGACGATCGCCATGCCGTGGACCGAGGTCGCCGACCTGCGGGCCGGGTATTCGAGCGAGCTGTTCACCGAGGGCGGCGCCAAGTACCAGCTGTGGGCGGTGCCGGTGTCGCTGCGGCAGCGGAAGAAGGCGGCCCGGCAGCAGTCCCGGCGCTCGCTGGACGACCCGTACGACCGTACGTCCGTGACCGCCGACGTCCGCGACACCAAGGCCCGGACGGCGACGGCCGACCAGACCATGGCGGACCTGCGGGAACTGGCGGCGCGCGCGAAGGAGGGTGCGAAGTCCGCGGGGGCGGGTGCGAAGTCCGCGACCTCCTCCGCCGCCTCGGCTGCCTCCTCGGCGGAGGGTGCGGAGTCGGCCGTGTCGGTGCGCTGGGCGTACGAGGTGATCGTGCCGGCGGTGGTGGGTGCCGTGCTGCTGGCGATCCTCCTCGCGACCGGCTGAGGCCGGATCCGGACCCGGCCGGGGCCGTCGACGCGATCAGGCGCCGGCGGCCCCGGTGTCGTTCCCGGCGGTGTACTGGCGGCACTCCCCGGTGAAGACGGTGGCCAGTTCGGCGGCGATCAGTGACGCGCACAGCTCGGCCGCGGGCACGCCGTTCACCCCGGCGGGGTCGCGGTAGACCTGCATGGCCAGCCCCTCCGTCACGGCGGCGAGGCGGACGGCCGCGGGCCACGGGTCCAGTTCCTCCTCGACCTCGCCGCACTCCTTGCCGTTGCGCACGGCCCGGGCGATGTCCTCGCGCAGTCGCCGGGCGGTCTCGACGTCGACCGCGGCGAGGGCGGGGTTGTCCAGCGCGCGCCCGGCGAACGCCCGGGTGACCCGGAACTCGGTGCGGCGCGTCTCGTCCAGCGGGACGAACTCGGTCATCGCCTCGGCCAGCACCTGTGAGATGGGCCGGCGGTGCTCGATCCCGGCCCGGATGCGCTCGTCGGCCCGCCGCCGGATGGCCGCGCTCACCTCGCCGAACGCGTGGAGCAGCATCTCGTCCTTGGTGCGGAAGTAGTGCTGCACCAGCCCGACCGACATCCCGGCCCCGGCGGCGGTACGGGCGACGGTGACGGCGTCCAACCCGCGATCCGCGATCAGCGCGCGGACGGCGACGGCGATCTGGCGGCGGCGTTCCTCGTGATCGGAAGTTCTCGGCACTTGATAACCGTATCACCGTACGGTAAAAACCATATCGCCATACGGTTATCCAGCCCGCCGCCCGGCGGGACGACGGGGGAACCCCATGCGCTTTTCCTCACGACGGGCCGCCGCGTCCACGGCCACCCAGCTGTTCTGCCTGCTCCTCCTGCTCCTGTGCGTACCGGCCGCCCCGGCCGGGGCCGCGCCCACGGGCCCCGCGGCGCCGGTCGGGGCCGAGCGCCTCGCCGCGATCGACTCCTACGTCCGGGGCCGGATGGGGGCCACCGGGGCGCCCGGGGTCTCCTACGCGGTGGTCGGCCCCGACGGGCCGGTCCACCGGCGGTCCTGGGGGAGCGACGGCCGGGGCGATCCGGTCACGGCCGACACCCCGTTCCTGTGGGGCTCGGTCGCCAAGCCGGTGACCGCGACCGCCGTGCTGACGCTCGTGCAGGACGGCCGGCTCCGCCTCGACGACCGGGTCGTCGACCATCTGCCGGACTTCCGGTTCGGCGGCCCCGGGCACGCCTCCCGGGTCACGGTCCGCCACCTGCTCGCCCAGACCGCGGGCCTGCCCGGGTCGGCCACCTTCGCGGTCGCCGACTGCTTCGACGCCGACTGCCCGCGCCCGGCGGAGCGCGTCGGCGCGCTGGACGACGTACGACCGCTCGGCCCGCCCGGCACCCGGTACGCCTACACCAGCGCCAACTACCTGGTGCTCGCCGCCGTGGTCGAGTCCGTCACCGGCCGCCCCTTCGCCGAACACCTCCGGCGGTCCGTGCTCGACCCGGCGGGCATGGACGGGGCCATCGCCGACCGGGCCTCGGCGCGGCGGCGGAACCTGGCGCCGGGGCACCAGTACCTGTGGGGCCGACCGGCCGCGATCGCCGACGGCGTGGACGACGGCGGCGCGTCCTACGGCTACCTGGGCGGCGACCTGAACGACCTCGCCGCCTTCGCCTCGCTCCAGCTCCGGCAGGGCAGGACCGCCGACGGCCGCACCGTGCTCACCCCCGAGTCCGTGCGGCTGATGCGCGAGGGGAACAGGACCGCCGACGGCGCGGGCACGGGGTACGGGCTCGGCTGGCGGGTCGGCGGGCTCGACGGCCCGCTCGACGACGCCGTCTGGCACACGGGCGGGACCCCCGGCTACTCGGCGATGCTGTTCCTGCTGCCGGAGCGGAACCTCGCCCTCGTCCTCGAACAGAACCTGTACGGACTCCTCCAGGACGAGGCCGTCATGGAGATCGGTTTCGGCGCCGCCCGCATCCTCGCCGACGGCCGGGCACCCGAGGGCGGTGCCTCCCCGTCCCTCTACCACTGGGCGGTGTGGGGAACCACCGTGCCGGCCGCGGCCCTGGTCCTCGCGGCGGGCCGCTCGGCCCTGCTCCTGCGCCGCCCGGCCGCCGCGTCGCGCCGCACCGTTTCGACCGTGCTCTGGTGCCTCGCGGGCGGGGCGCCCCTGATCGCCCTGGCCCTGGTCGCGGACCGAATGGGTCCGGGGCAGCTCGCGAACTGGGTGCCCGACGTCGCCGTCTCCCTCTGGACCGCGGTGGCCGCCGGAGCCGTGACCGCACTCCTCAGGATCGCCCTCGCGGCGCGCGGTGCCCGGGGCCGGGGCCGGGGGACGGGACCGGCGCCGGGGCCCGTTCCTCAGTCCGTCGCGGGGACGCCGGATCTCCCGATGTCCCCGCGCGGGCCGTCCGGCGTCAGCGAGCTCCGCCCCCACCCTGCCCGGCCGGGCCGCAGAACAGGGTCGTCGCGCTCTGGACGCCTGTTGAGAAACCGTTCAGGAAGTCCTGATCGGCGGCGGTGAGCCCCTGCTGCTGCCGGGCCCGGCGCCCTGCGGGACAGGCGTCCTCGCCCTCCTTGAAGCCGGCGTCGAACCCGGTCCGGAAGGGAGTCTTGCCCGTGGATTCCGGGTCAGGGTTCGGTTTCGGCGGGGTAGTGCTCAACGGGTTGTTGCAGACGGCGCTCTTCCCCGTGGCCACGTCCTGCGCGATGTAGGACGGTGCCGTGAATGTGCCCGAGATCGAGAAGCTGCCGCCCGCACCGGCGTTCGTGTCCGCGAAGCCCCGCCCGCCTTCGATGATGTGAACGGGGCCGAAGCCGGCGAACCCCGAACCCGTGAGCCGGTTGTTGGGGAACCCGGCGGTCACCTGACGGAACTGGCTGGGCAGGACCGAGGGCGAGGCATCCGCAGCCTGCGCGGATCCGCTCGGAAGCAGTGCGAACGAGGCACCGAGCGGCACCGCGAGCAGCGCGAAGAATCGCTTGTGACGCATGATCTTCTTCTCTGGCTCCGAGCAAGGTCGGACTCGGCATGACCGCCCCACCGTGAAAAGAACGTGACCACACCGCGACGGCGGCCCGGAACCCCCTGAGGGTCATCCCGTCCGGGAGCCCGCAGCCCGGCAGCCCGTATCCGGCGGGCCCGGTTCCGGTGGGCGCGGGCCGGTCCGCCGTCCCGCACGCGGGCGGCGCGG
>NZ_RDBO01000234.1 GCF_008120935.1 Streptomyces sp. sk2.1 | reverse complement strand
GATTCCTCCCGCCCCGCCCCACCGGCGAAACCCCGCGCAACCTCTTCGGCTTCAAGGACGGCACCCAGAACCCCACCACCGACGAACTCACCCGCTGGATCTGGCACGACGACGGCAGCACCTTCCTCGTCTACCGCCGCATCCACATGCACACCGACACCTTCACCACCCTGCCCACCACCCACCAGGAACAGATCATCGGACGCCACCGCACCACCGGAGCACCCCTGGGCGCCCACCACGAACACGACCCCGTCAACCTCTACGCCAAAACCCCCCAGGGCCGCTACCACATCCCCACCGACGCCCACATCCGCCTCGCCCACTCCCGCCTCGACGGCGGCGCCCGCATGCTCCGCCGCGGCTACTCCTACGACAACAACCCCCACGACCACGGCCTGCTCTTCCTCGCCTACCTCCGCGACCCCGCCCTGTTCACCCGCGTCCAGGAACGCCTCGCCGCCGACGACGCCATGAACCCCTTCATCGAACACCGCGCCTCCGCCGTGGCCCACGTACTCCCCGCACCACCACCCGGCAAACCCCTCGGCGACCAACTCCACTGACCCACAACCAAGTCCACCCACCCCGACCGCGCAACCGTTGACGGAGCCGCTCCGGCGTGTGGAAGGCGGCGGCGAAATCGGAGGGAGCCGACGTGCGCGGAAGCCCAGGAGGTACTTCGAAGGCTCCTCCCGGCCGGGGTGCGGAGAAAAGGGCGGTCGCCGGTTCGGCATGGCCGCGCGAGTTCGTCGGCGGGGCGCGTGCGCCGTAGGGTGCGGCAGGAACGAATGACCCCGGTGCGCGGTGAGGGCGCCGGGGTGCCGGGGAGGGAAACATGATCGATCCACTGGTGCCGGACGGGTCCGCGGCACGGCCGGGGGCATGCCCCTGCCGACTCCGGCCGGGGGCATCCGGCCGCACGGAGGGCTCATGAACACGGGCGAACCGTCGCCCTCCGGCCGGACGGAGGCCGCCGACGCGGCGCTCACACCACGACAGCAACGGCTCGCCGACCTCGGTCGCACGCTCATGCGCCGGATGACGGGCGCGGACGCGCCGCTCGCCGTCACCGCGCTGCCCGAGGACGACGCGGTGCTGGTCGCGCACACCGTGCGGGGCGGCGGGCGGGTGTACGTCGCCGCGGACGAGACCGTGCTGTTCGCCGGCTCGGCCGCCCCGCCGCACGAGGCGATCGAGGTCTTCCGTTCCGGGCGCCGCACGCCGTCGGAGCACTTCCGGCCGGCCGGCGCCCGCACCCAACAGGGGACCACGGGGCCGGCGACGGCACCCGCACCCGCTCCCCGGCCTCCGTACACCGTGCGGGACCGGTTGGTGGAGACGCTGGCGACGGAGCTGGCCGCGGCCCAGTCGTCGGACTGGGACCGCATCCGGTTCACGGTGTCCGCGGTGGACGGCCGTACGCAGGCGCGGTGCTCGGGCGAGCACGGCGGAATGCCGGTGGTGGTGCGGGAGGCCGGGACACCGGCGTTCGCGGAGGCCCTCGCCGAACTGCGCGCCGTCATGCACATCCCCGGTTCGGGGACGTGGTTCGGCATGACGCTCGACTTCACCGCCGAGGACCTCGCCGAGACCGCCTTCGACCACGACAACGAGCCGCTCCTCCTGCCTCCTCCCGGCCCGGAGGCGTACGCGCGGGACCTGGCGCGGTTCCCCCGCGACGCCGGCAAGCAGCCGGCGTGGCTGCGCGAACGGCTCTCCTGGGCCGGGCTGACGCCGCGCCAACTGCGGCTGGCCGAAATCGGGCGGGCCTTCCTGGAGGGGGCACCGATGCCGGGTGGTTCCCGCCCCCTGTTCCCCGTCACCGTGCTGCCCGAGGAAGGCGCCGTCGTGGTGGCCTCGTCGCGGACCGGCGACAGGGCGCACGTCGCGGCGGACGGAACGGTCCGGCTCGTTCAGGAGCCGCCCGCCGCCCCGTGATCGCGTTCCGGCCCGTGCCCGGTGCCGGAACGGCCGCGCGGCAGCGTGGACTCGCCATGCACGGCCGGTCCCTGTTCGCGCGGCCCGCCACCGCGGCGGGGGTCGCGTTCGACGACGCGGGCACGGCCGTCGTCCTCCTCGACGACACCGTGCGCCGGACCCGTCCCGGCCGACGAAGCGGGTCGCCGAGGAACGGACCGCGCTCCTCGGACGGTTCGCAGGGGCTTCCCCGGACCGGATCGGGCGGACGCCCGCCCGGCCGCGGGGCCCACCGGCCGGGACGGGTCCGGCACCGGCGTCTGATCACCACCGGACGCGGATCGGCCACGGGGCGACACGCCGTCCCACCGGGCCCGTACGGCGCGTCGGGTCACTCGTGGGGGACGACCGCGACCGGGCAGCGGGCGTGGTGGATGGCGGCCTGGGCCACGGAGCCCAGGTGCGGGGCCAGGGGGCGGCGGTGCCTGCGGCGGCCGACGATCAGCAGGTCGGCGTCCTCGGCGGCCCGCACGACGGCCTTGGCGGGACTGGTGAGCGCGAGGCCGTCGACGGCCTCCACCTGCGGGAACCTGTCGCGCCAGGGACGGAGGGTCCGGTCGAGGAGCTCCTGTGCCTCCTGGGCGACCTCCTCCGCCACCTCGTGGTCCACTCCCCAGGGCACGTACGCGTCCACCGGCAGGCTCCGGCCGTGCACGGCCCGCAGGGGCACACCGCGTGCGGCGGCGGTCCGGAAGCCGAATTCGAGCAGGGCCTCGCAGGGACCGTGCAGTTTGAGCGCCACCGCGACGCCGCCCGCACCGGTCCGGTCCGGCCGTGCTCCTTCCCCGCCGGCCCCGGCCCGCACCAGGACCACCGGACGCTCGGCGTGCGCCACGACGTGCATGCCGACGTCGCCGAGGAAGTAGCTCTCGACGGGCAGCAGCCCGCGCGAGCCCAGCACGACCATCTCGGACTCCGCGGCCGCCCGCATCAGGGCCTGCTCGGCGTCCTCGGCCACCAGGTCGTCGACCACGGACAGGCCCGGGTGGCGTGCCCGGAGCTCCGCCCCGGTCCTGTCCACGATCCGTCTCGCCCAGTAGTTCTGGTCCGCCTCGGCGGGCACCCCGGGCGGTTCGGCCGCCAGCAGGGGCCACGCGTGCAGGAGGCGCAGCGCGAACCCGCACCGCTCCGCCTCGTCGGCGGCCCAGCGGGCGGCGGCGAGGCTCTCGGGTGACCCGTCGAGGCTCTCGGGTGACCCGTCGAGGCCGACGGTGACGACTGGCTCCATGACGACTGCCTCCGTCTCGCGAGAAGCCGGAACGACAATGTGCGCACGTGCCGCCCGCCGCGCCGCTTCCGCCTCCCGCGCCGCTTCCGGCACTCGTGGTCGTCTCCCGGCGCCCGTGTCGTTCCTCCGGCGCCCGTGGCCCGGCCCGGGGGTACGGAGGACGGCGCGCCGGGCACGGGTCCGTCTCCTTCGACAAGTACACCGGATCCCGCGGCGGCGCATGCGGAGCCGGGCGTCGCGCCATGGGTCCGGGGCACCGGACCTCCGGGCCGTCGGGGTCGTTACCGCCGCCCCCGTCCCTGGGGAAACCGCCCCAGGTGCACCGCTCCGTGGACGACCTGGGCCAGCTTCCTGGCGTCCTCGGTGAAGGTGTCGAACCGTATGTCGCGCCCGTCGTTCAGCTTGATGGCGCAGCTGAAGCCCATGCCGCGGGTCTCGGCCAGCAACTGGTCGTTCCCGCCGTTGCGGGCACCCACCTCGGCGATGTCCGCCCAGGGGATCAGCGTGACGGTGCCCGCGACCCGGTGGGCCAGCCCCTGCTCGTGGATGTCGAAGCACTGCTCCCGGGTGCGGAACGCCTGGGTCAGCCGCCAGATGCCCAGGCCCCACCCCATCAGTCCCACTCCGAGCAGCAGCCCCGCCAGTTGCGGCGCGCCGTCGGTGGTGCCGATCGACGCGATCGTCACCGGAATCCCGAAAGCCAGCCCCACCGTGCCGACGACGATCACGACGGCCGCGTGCCGCAGCCGTCGGCCGCCGTCGGTGCGGTGTTCGCGGACGAATCCGCCCAACTGTTTGGACACCTCGGTGCGCCGCATCGGGTCCCTCCCCCATTTCGACATCGCGAACATCCCGGGGACGTGCCCCGGCCGGGGCGGCCGGTCCTCGCGCCGGGCCCGTCCGCAGGAACGCGACCGCCCCCGCCGACTTCCCCACGACCCCGCAGAATGTTCATCAACTTCCTTGGAGAACAAGGTAGTTGACCTTCACCCCATGCGCATCCGGCGCGATCTCCCCAGCTGCCGCGCGCCGGCTCCACGCCATGGCGCCACCCCCCGCCGTCCGGTCGCCACCCGACCGGACGCAGCCCCGAGACACACCCCGTTCACCGATGCGCACTCTGCGTCACCAATCGTCTCTCTGTGTAATCATCCATGGTGACGGAGGCGCACCCCGCCGGAATCCCGGCGGTACCGGGGCAGCTCCATGCCGATTCCGGGTTCCGTCACCCCTCGCACGGCACCCGCCGCACAGCCGGGTGCCCCGAAGCAATCAGGAGAGTTCCATGACCGCACGCCTCACGATGTCCGCGCGACTGGTCCGGGTGGCCGTCGTGGCCACGACCACGATCGGATCGCTGCTGCCGCTGGGCGCCGGTGTGGCCCACGCCGCCCCCGAGTCCGGGATCGCGCTGCCTCCGGGCGTGGTCAAGCTCAACGACGGCGAGCCCTGCCCGCCCGCCACCCTGTGCCTGTACCGCGACTACAACAACCGGGGGCCCGCCTACGGCATCGGGGCCGGTTACGACGTGGACCTGCGGGACCTGCCCATGTCGGGCGGCGTCCACGGATCCACCGCGGCCAACGAGGTGTCCTCCTGGGTGAACAACACCCACGGCCTCGCGACGCTCGTCGACCTCGAGGGCCACCAGCTCCGTCCGCTGTTCCCCGGCCAGTCGCTCCAGGAGCCGGCCGCGGAGAACGACACCGTCGACTTCGTCCACTGGATGCACTGACCGTCCGCCCCGGCCCGCCCCGTACCCACGGGGCGCCGCCGGGAGGACGCTGACCTCCTTGTCTCCCTCGCACCACCCCTCGTCGTCGGGCCCGGCACCGGGTCCGGCGACGAGGCGCGTCGCGCCCGGTCCGGCACCGGGAGGCGGAGGCACGGGCCGCCCTCCCCGCCCGGCCGCGCGGGTCCGTGCCCACCAAAACGGCTGCCCCTGTACGCGCGGACCGTGCGGGATAGAGTGTGCGGAACGCGCCGAGATTCGCGCTGGTGTGCCGGGAAGTCTGGTCGGCAGTCGGGGGACAAGTGTCCCCGGATTCCGATCGATGTCCCGGAGGACCCCCGTGCAGGACGGCTCCCGCGAGCGTTCCGCCCTTTCCGATACCGGTTCGCGGTACGAGGCACACCGGTGAACGGCTCCGACGCGGTCGGCGACTGCTTCGACGGCTACCCGGAACTGCTCGCCTCGGCCACTTCCGGCAACCGCCGCCTGACCCGTGCCGAGCTCGACGCCCTGCGCGCGTTCGGCGAGCGGGCCGCGGGCAGCGGCGCGACATTGCGCCAGGTCGTCGCGAAGCACCTCGAAGCGGCCCGTTCGGCCTGGCCGGGCACGCTCGCGTCGAGCGACAGCGCCCTCGCCGTCATGGCCCAGGCCATCGACGCGCTGGCCGAGGGGTACGACCGGGCCCAGCACTTCGCGGTACGTCAGCAGGAGGCCGCCCGCCGCGAGTTCATCGACGACCTGCTCTACGGGCGCAGCGACCTGGGCCGCCTGGCCGAGCGCTCGGAACGCTTCGGCCTGCGGCTGTCGCGGGCCCATGCCGTCGCCGTGGCGCAGGGCCCCGACCCGTACGCCGAGGGCGACGACGTGCCCCGGCGGGTGGAACGCGCGGTGACCGGCCGGTTCGGCGAGCGGCAGATCCTCCTCACCACGAAGGAGGGGCGGCTGATCTGCATAGCCCCCGGCGACCGGCGCGACGTGCTCACCCACTTCGCCAAGCAGGTCCACGCCGCGACCGACGGCGGCCGGACCGCGATCGGCCGGACCCACCACGGGGCCGACGGCGTCGTCCATTCCTACGAGGAAGCCCTCAACACCCTCGACCTCGCCGTCCGTCTCGGCCTGGACGCCCCCGTCCTCAACGCCGCCGATCTGCTGGTCTACCCCGTGCTGACCCGGGACCGCCAGGCGATGGCGGACCTCGTCCGCACCACCCTCGGCCCCCTCCTCCGGGCGCGCGGCGGCCCCCGGACGGCCCTCGACACCCTCACCGTGTACTTCGACTCCGGTTGCAACGCGACCGAGGCGGCCCGCCAGCTCTCCCTCAGCGTCCGCGCCCTCACCTACCGCCTCGAACGCATCCACCAGCTCACCGGCACCAACCCCGCCGACCCGCACCACCGTTACGCCCTCCAGACGGCCGTCATCGGGGCGCGCCTGCTCAACTGGCCCGAACAGAGCCTCTGACCGGACGCCCCCACCCGTCCGCCCATCCGCTCCCCCGGCTCCCGCCGCGGTCAGGCCGTGGGCCGGGCGGGGGCGTCCGTCCGCGGTCCGGCGGACCGGCCGGACATCCAGTGACCGACCAGGTCGCGGTAGAGCGGGCTCGTGACGAGCAGTTCCTCGTGCGTACCGACGGCCGTCCGCCGCCCGTCCAGCACCAGGACCCGCCCGCCGCGCAGCGCCGAGCTGATGCGGTGCGCGACCACCACGAGCGTCGTGCCGCGGGCGGCGAACGCCTCCTCCGCCCGTGCCTCGGCCGCCGGATCGAGGTGGCAGCCGGCCTCGTCCAGCAGTACGACGGAGGCGGCCGACGCGTGGGCGCGGGCCAGGGCCACGAGCTGTTTCTCACCGGCGGACAGCTCCGGCCCGTCCAGTCCCACGGGCGCGTCCAGCCCGCCCAGCCGCTCGACCAGGCCGAGGGCGCCGACCGCCGCCAGTGATGCCGTCAGTTCGGCGTCGGCGGCCTCCGGCCGCAGGTAGCGCAGGTTGTCCCGGACGGTGCCGGTGAACACGTACGCCTCCTGGGGAATCAGCGTCACCTCGCGGCGGAGCCATGCCCGGTCGGCCTCCTCGACCGGCACTCCCCCCAGGGTCAGCCGGCCGCTGTCCGCGACCGCCAGCCCGGCCATCAGCATGGTCAGGGTCGACTTGCCGGCACCGCTCGGGCCGACCACCACCAGGTGGGAGCCGGCGGGGACGTCCAGGGAGAGGTCGTCGATCACCGGGACGGCGCACGGCCCGTACGCGTAGGCGACCCCCTTCAGCGAGAGGTCCGGGGAGAGCGGGATGCGTCCCGGCGCGGGCACGGGGGCGGCGGGTGCCATGGCGCCGCCCAGCCGGCGCAGCACGGTGTCCAGCTGCACCCCCCAGGAGCCGAGGACGGCGACGAGTGCCCGCAGTGCGGGGGTCACCCCGCTCATCAAGTAGCTGGTGGCACCGAGGAGTTCACCCACCGACAGGGTGCCCCCGCGCAGCAGGGCGGGCGCGGCGACGAGCAGGGCGAGCAGCGGCATCTGGCTGCCCGCCGCCACCAGCAGGGTGTTGCCGGACATCGTGCGCGCGGTGGCACGGCAGGCGTCCTCGTGGCCGGCGATCCGGGCGGTGATGTCGGATGCCACCCGGTCGCGGGCGCCGCACGCGACGACGTCCCGGATGCCGCCGAACGCCTCGCCCGCGGTCGTGGTCAGGCGCTCCTCCGCCCGCAGCTGGGCGCGTTGCCGTCCGGCGAGCCTCCGCAGCCGCGGTACGCACAGCGCCAGGGTGAGGAGAACCGGTGGCAGGGTCGCCGCCGCCACCGGCGCGGACAGCGCGGCGAGGCCGATGAGGGCCATCACCAGGGAGACGCCCAGCTGCCGGGCCGAGCGCAGCAGGGCGGAGACCAGGGAGCGCACGCTCTCGACCTGGACCGTCAGCTGCGCCACCCCCGCACCGGCGTCGCCCCGGGCCCCGCCGACGGCCCGGCGCACCGCGCCGGACACCACCTCGGTCACCAGCTCGTCCCTCAGGGGCTCGACGAGCCGGCCCAGCCGCGGGGTGAGTTCGCGCGTCATGGCGGCGCGCAGCACCATCGCGGCCCCCAGCAGTCCGAGCCAGAACATGCCCGTGGCCGGGTGCCCCGCGAGGAAGCCCCGGTCCAGGGCGGCGGCGACCAGGAGGCCGGAGAGGAGCGCCGGGAGCGACTCCATGACGGACCATCCCGCCACCGCCGCGGTCGCGGCGCGATGGCGGCGGACGAAGCCGCCGAGCATTCGCAGTCCCACCGGGGCGGGCCCGGCGGCGGGGCCGTGCGCCGCCGGGCCGGGGGGTGCGGACGGGGGCGCCGGGACGGGGGCCGACGGTGACGGCGACGACTCGCTCATGCCTTCTCCTGCGTGTGGGGGGCCGCCGCCTGCGCGTGGGGGGTCGTCGCGGCGAACAGCTCCCGGTACTCGGGCAGGCGCCACAGCTCGTGGTGCGGTCGCACGGCGCGGATCCGCCCCTCGTCCAGCCAGGCCACCAGGTCGGACCTGGCCGCGGTGGAGACCCGGTGCGCGATCACCACACGGGTGCGGCCGGACCAGGCGGCCGCGAGGGCGTCGTCGACCCGGGCCTCGGTGGCGGTGTCCAGGCTGGACGTGGCGTCGTCGAGGACGATCACGGCCGGGTCGTGCACCAGGGCCCGTGCCAGGCCCAGCCGTTGGACCTCGCCGCCCGAGAGCGGGGCGTCGGACAGGGGGGTGTCGTAGCCGTGCGGCAGCCGCCGTACGAAGTCGTCCGCGTGGGCCGCCGCGGCGGCGGCCTCCACCGTGTCGTCGGGGGCGTCGGGGCGGGCGAAGGCGATCATGCCGCGGACCGTTCCGCCGAGCAGGGCGGGGCGTTCGAATGCGTAGCCGACCAGGGTGCGGAGGGTGTGCGGGGCGAGTTCGCGCAGCGGGAGGCCGTCGATGCGCACCGTGCCCTCGTCCGGGTCCCGCAGCCGGCCGAGCAGTGCGGCCAGGGTGCTCTTGCCCGAGCCGGACCGGCCCACCACCGCCAGCGACGTGCCGGCCGGGACGTCGAGGTCCACGGCGTCGAGGACGACCCGGTCGCCGGAGCGGACACCGACCCCCGAGAACGTCACCGCGCCGGTCGCGGGCCCGGTGTCCGTCCGGGTGCCGGGGGCGGCCACCGGCTGGTCGGTGGCCTCGGCGACCCGGCGCGCCCCGGCGAGCGAGACGCCGAGGGAGAAGAGCGCGTCGAGCTGGTCGAGCAGGGACATCGCGACCGCGGTGTAGCCCACCACGGCGGCGAGTTGTCCCGCGCTGATGTCCCCGTTCACCAGGGCGAAGCCGCCGATGCCGAGGACCAGCACCTCCACGGCGGGGACCAGCAGGCCGACCTGCCAGCCGGTGTCGCGCTGCAGGCGCCAGATGCGGTGCCCCGTCCCGGAGAGTTCCGGCAGCGGACGGAGGATCCGGGAGATCTCGGTGTCCGCCGTGCCGCTCGCGCCGATGGTCCGGGCGCCGCCCAGCGCTTCGAGCAGCAGCGCGGAGATCCTGCCCTGCGTCTCCTGGTAGGAGAGGAACAGGTGCGAGCTGCGGTTCATGAACACGCGGGCGATCAGTACCAGCGGGGGCACGCCCAGCAGGAAGGCGAGGCCCAGCCGCCGGTCCAGCAGCCACAGCGCGACCACGCCGCCCAGTGACGTCAGCACCGAGGCCGCGGAGGTGACCGCGATGTATCCGGCCTGGCCCGCCTGTGCGCAGCCGGCCGAGAGGCGGCCGGCGAGGTCGCCCGCCGGGAACCGCGCCGCTCCGGGGATCCCGGCGTCCAGGGCGCGCACGGCCAGGTCCCGGCGCAGCGCGGCCACCGCCGCGGCGCCGTACGTCCCGCCGGCCAGGGTCTGCAGGGCCCCGGCGGCCACCACGACCGCCAGGACCAGGGCGAACACGTACACGGGGGTGGCGGAGGGCCGTTCGCCGATGACCGAGTCGAGCGCGGTCGCCAGGGTCCAGGGCAGGGCGAGCGTGCCGGCGGAGCCGATGACGGCCGCCGCGCCCGCGAGGGCGAACCATCCCCGGGACCGGGCGGTGGCTTCCCTCAGGAGCCGCTGCGGGGACGTCATGGTTCCTCCTCCGGGTGGTGCGCCGGCCGGTGGGGCCGCGGGACGTGCCGGGGATGCCGGGCGCGCCGCAGACGCGGGCACGCCCGGCACCGGTCTGCTACTGCTGCTCGATGCTGGTGATCGTGCAGGTCCAGGTACAGGTGCGGGTGCAGCCGGCCAGGGCGACCGCTTCCTCGCCCTCCAGCGTCTGGAGCTCGTCCACGTCGATGGTCATCATGGTGTCTTCCTTTCGTCGGTGAGGGGTCGTCGTCGTACAAGGGCGGCAGCCGGGCGCGGTCACCGACCGGTGCCGCCGGTGCGTCACTGCTGCTCGATGCTGGTGATCGTGCAGGTCCAGGTACAGGTGCGGGTGCAGCCGGCCAGGGCGACGGCCTCCTCGCCCTCCAGCGTCTGCAGCTCGTCCACGTCGATGGTCATGGTGTTTCACCTCCTGTCGCGGGTGGTCGCGGTACACCGCCGGGGCCGGCGGTGTCACACGGTCGCGTGGGCGTCCGTGAGATCGGGGGCGGGCGGCGCGGTGGCCGCGGGCCCGGGGGTCAGGAACGTCATCAGCCGGTCGGTGAGTCCGGCTCCGCCGCGCTCCTGGAGGAGGTCGTGGCCCGCGCCCGCGCCTTCGAGGCAGGCGAAGTGGGTGTGCTCCACGCGTCCCGCCTCGATGAGCCGCTTGCGCAGCCGCCGGGTCTCCTCCACCGGTACGAGGGGGTCGTCGGTGCCGTGGACGACGAGCAGCGGCACCCGGATGCGGTGGGCGAGCACCTCGACGTTGCGGGGCCCGAGTTCGTCGTCCGGCGGTGTGCCCAGGCCGTGCCGTTCGATCAGGGCGCGCACGGCCGGTGTCGCCCGCTCGTACAGTCCCCGGGCGGACAGGAAGGGCGCGGCCGCCGCGCACCGCGACCAGGCGTGGGGGTCGGCGCACACGGCCAGCAGGGCGAGGAAGCCGCCGTAGCTGACGCCCAGGAGGGCGGGGGGTTTCGCGCCGGGCGGCCGGTGCTCCGTCAGCGTCCTCACCAGTGTGCGGACATCCGCGAGGTCGGGGACCCCCCAGGCGCCGTGGACGGCCGAGGTGTGTGCCCGGCCGTAGCCCGTGCTGCCGCGCTGGTTGGGTGCCACCACGGCCGTCCCGGCCTCGGTCAGGCGGTGCAGCAGGGGGTGGAAGCCCAGGGTCCAGGCGTCCTCGGGGCCGCCGTGCAGGGCGACGGTCACGGTGTCCGCGGCGCGGCTGTTCCTGTACGACGTCGCCGAGGACCGGCCGTACCCCACCGAACTGCCCGCCGGGTCGGCGGCGAGCGGGAACACCGAGCCGTCGAGCGAGTTGAGC
>NZ_RDBO01000233.1 GCF_008120935.1 Streptomyces sp. sk2.1 | reverse complement strand
CTCGATGGTGCCCCAGCGGGTCTCGCTCTCCCACAACCGCACGGCCCCGGTACGGAACCCGGGCATCTCCCCCGTGTTGGTGTTCATCGTCAGCCCGAAGAACTCCGGCGGCACCCGGAGCGGTGCGACGGACCAGAGCGGCCCGTCGAACCGCTGGGCGGCGGGGGTGGCGCCCTCCCGTCCGGTGCCCGGGCCGCCGGCACGAGGCTGCCGGGCGGCGACGGGCCCGGCGGCGGCCCGGGCACCGGACGGGAGGGCGCCACCCCCGCCGCCCAGCGGTTCGACGGGCCGCTCTGGTCCGTCGCACCGCTCCGGGTGCCGCCGGAGTTCTTCGGGCTGACGATGAACACCAACACGGGGGAGATGCCCGGGTTCCGTACCGGGGCCGTGCGGTTGTGGGAGAGCGAGACCCGCTGGGGCACCATCGAGTCCCGGCGCGGCCGGTACGACTGGTCGGTCCTGGAACGGTCGGTCGACGCCGCCGAACGGCGCGGGCTGCCGGTCCTGCTCACCCTCTCCGGCACACCCCTGTGGGCGGCCCCGGACGGACGCAAAGGCGCCTACGCCGACTCGCGCGCCTCGCCCCCGGCCGATCTGGCGGACTGGGACCGCTTCGTGGAGAAGGTCGCCACGCGCTACCGCGGCCGCGTCGAGGCGTACGAGCTCTGGGACTACCCCAGCCATCCGCTGCACTACGCCGGAAGCGTCGCCGTCCTCGCGGAGATGGTCGAACGGGCGTCCCGGATCATCCGCCGCGTCGACTCCGGGGCGCTGGTGGCCTGCCCGTCCTTCGGGGAGCTGTGGGAGGAGCGGGGCCGCGAGCTGCTGCGCCGGTTCGCCCGCACCGGCGCGTACGAGAACTGCCACGCGGCGGCGCTGAAACTGCCGCCGCGCAGGGCCGATTCGCCGCCGGAGGAGATCATCGACCTCGCCCGGAACGTGCACGACGTGCTGTACGAGGAGGGCGTGGGGCAGATCCCGGTGTGGAACACCGGGCCGGACCGGAACGTCGCGGTCACCCCGCCGCTGGACGCCCGCCGCGCCCGCGACTACGCGGTGCGCTTCTATCTGGCGGGTCTCTACAGCCGGTACTACGGGGTGGAGCGGATGTACTTCTACAGCTGGGGGAGCACCGGTGTGCCGCTCGTGGTGCAGCCCGTCGGCGGGCGGCCCACGCAGGCCGGGCTGCGCATGGGGCGGCTGCGGCAGTGGCTGGACGGCGCCCGGATCGCCGCGTGCGGGCAGGGCGGGCAACTGGGCCTGCCCGAGGGCGCGTACACCTGCCGCTTCGAACGGGACGGCAGACCCTTCGTCATCCGCTGGACGACGAAGGGGCGCGTCGACCTGCCCGTGGCCGAGGGGGAGCACCTGCTGCGCCGCATGGACGGCCGGACCGTCCGCCTCCGGGCCGGTGACCGGATCGGTTTCGGCGAGGAGCCGGTGCTGGTCGAGTACCGCGAGGGCTGAGACCGGACGCGCCGGTGCCCGCCGTGCGGGCCGGGTGGCGGGCGCGGCGGACCGGGCGCCCGGCGGGGAGGGACCGGCGGCACCGCACGGGGGAAGCGGGTGCCGCCGGGGTTCGGGGAGCCGTTACCGGCCGAGGGCGGCCACGCCGGCCCGGGCGAACTTCTCGTCCAGGTCGCCGGACGGGGCGCCGGCGACGCCGATGCCCGCGATCGGGGCGCCCTTCGCGGTGACGGGGGCGCCGCCGCCGAGGAAGAGGGTGCCCGGGATGTCCTTCAGCGTCGGGGCGTTCTCCAGGCGCTTGACCAGTTCGGAGGTGGGGGCGTTCCAGGAGACGGCGGTGTAGGCCTTCTTCACGGCCGACTCGTAGGACTGCGGGCCGGCGCCGTCGCCGCGCAGGGTGACGACGGTGTTGCCGTTGCGGTCGACGACGGCGACCGAGACG
>NZ_RDBO01000232.1 GCF_008120935.1 Streptomyces sp. sk2.1 | reverse complement strand
GCTCGTCCGCTTCATGGCGAAGGAGTCGGTCTTCCGGCACAAGGTCTCCGGGCCGCTGATGCGTGGCATGAAGCACATCCCCGTCGACCGCAAGCAGGGCGAGCACGCCTACGCCCACGCGCTCACCTCGCTGCGTTCCGGCGAGGTGGTCGGGGTGTTCCCCGAGGCGACGATCTCGGAGTCGTTCACGCTGAAGAGCTTCAAGTCGGGCGCCGCCCGGCTGGCCCAGGAGGCCGGCGTGCCGCTGATCCCGATGGCGCTGTGGGGGACGCAGCGGCTGTGGACCAAGGGCCGTCCGCGCAATTTCAAGCGCAACCACTTCCCGGTGACGATCCGGGTCGGCGAGCCCGTGGAGGCGCCTGCCGACCAGTACGCGGGCGCGATCACCCGGCGGCTGCGCGAGCGGGTCCAGGAGCTCCTGGAGGCGGCCCAGCGCGCCCATCCGGTGCGTCCGAAGGACGCGACCGACACCTGGTGGGTGCCGGCGCACCTCGGCGGCACCGCGCCGTCCCCCGCCGAGCTGCGCGAGAAGAGCTGACGCGGCCGGTTCCGACGCCGAAACGTCACTCCGGGGAGCGGCCCGCCGCTCCCCGGAGTGCGCGCGGGCGCCGGAACCGGTCTGCGGGCATGCGGACGGCCGGGAAGTCACCGACTTCCCGGCCGTCCGCATGCCGGTCCGGCGGTGGCTACCTCGCCAGTTCTTCCTTCAGCGCGAGGAGGAACGCGTCGACGTCCTCCTCCGTCGTGTCGAAGGAGCACATCCAGCGCACGTCGCCGGCGGCCTCGTCCCAGAAGTAGAAGCGGAAGCGCTCCTGCAGCCGCTCGCTCACCGCGTGCGGCAGCCGGGCGAAGACCGCGTTGGCCTGGACGGGGTGGAGGATCTCGACGCCGCCCACCGCGCGCACCCCCTCCGCGAGCCGCTGGGCCATGGCGTTGGCCTGCCGGGCGTTGCGCAGC
>NZ_RDBO01000231.1 GCF_008120935.1 Streptomyces sp. sk2.1 | reverse complement strand
CATGTACTCCGCACCGAGCCGGCGGCGCCCGCCCCCGGCTCGGTGCGGAGTACATGGCCCCGCGTACCCCGGTGGAGGAGACCGTCGCGGGAATCTGGGCCGAGGTCCTCGGCGTCGAGCGGGTCGGCGTCCACGACAACTTCTTCGAACTCGGCGGCGACTCGATCCTCAGCGTCCAGGTCGTCTCGCGCGCCAAGCGGCACGGCCTCGACCTCACGCCGCGCATGATCTTCCAGCACCAGACCGTCGCCGGGATCGCCGAGCACGAGACGCCGGAGGCTGCCCAGCACGGTCCGGCGGAGCCGGAGGCCCCGAGGGGCCCCGCCCCGACCCGGTACGGGCTCGCGCCGCTGCAGTCCGGGATGCTCTTCCACAGCCTGTACGACACGTCGGACGTGCACCCCTACACCGTCCAGTTCCTCGACGAGTTCACCGGGCCGCTGGACCTGGAGCGGCTGCGCGAGGCGTGGCAGGCCGTGGTCGACCGGCACACGGCACTGCGGACCGCGTTCGTGTGGGAGGGCCTGGACGAGCCGGTGCAGGTGGTGCAGCGCAGGGTCGAGCTGCCCTTCGAGGTCATCGACTGGCGTTCCATGGCCGGAGGCGAACAGGAGCGCCGGCTCGACGAACTCGTCGAGGCGGACCGGGTGCGCGGCTTCGACCTCGGGTCCGCGCCGCTGCAGCGCCTGACGGTGGTGCGGCTCGGTGACGACCGCGCGACGGTCCTGTGGACGTTCCACCACCTCGTCCTCGACGGCTGGAGCGCCCAGTTGGTCATGCGGGAGGTCTTCGCGCTCTACCGCGCGTCGCCGGACTGCTCGTCCGTCGAACTGGCGGAGCCCGTCCCGTACGCCCGGTTCATCGAGTGGCTGGAGGCGCAGTCGCGAGAGCGGGCCGAGCAGTTCTGGCGCGGCCGCCTCGGCGGCTTCGCCGAGCCCACGGACCTCGGCATCGGCGGCACGACCGCGGAACGCGGCTTCGACGACGTCGCACTGCGACTCGACGCCGATGCCACCGCCCGGCTCGGCGCCTTCGCACGGGCCAACCGGGTGACCGTCAACACGGTGGTGCAGGGCGCCTGGGCGCTGCTCCTGTCCCGCTACAGCGGCTGCGACGAGGTCGTCTACGGATCGATCGTGTCCGGCCGCCACGACGGGCTCCCCGAGGCCGAGTCCATGATCGGCCTGTTCATCAATACGCTGCCGGTGCGTGCCCGGGTGCGGTCGGATCTGCCGGTGGCGGAATGGCTGCGTGAACTCCAGGGCGAGCATGTGGAGTTGCGGCAGTTCGAGTACACGTCGCTGGTCGACGCGCAGGGGTGGAGCGCGGTCCCCAAGGGCGAACAGCTCTTCCGGTCGATGCTCGTCTTCCAGAACTTCCCCGGCCTCGGGGACGACGAACTGCCCGACGGGCTCGTCCGCACCTCCCTCCTCGACGTGGAGCGGACCGGCTACCCGATCACGGCCATCGTGTACGACAGCGACCGGCTGAAGGTGAACATCGCCTACGATCGCGGGCTCTTCCGGCACGAGGAGATCGAGCGTCTCACCGGGCACTTCGCCGCGCTCCTGTCCTCCTTTGTGGCTGATCCGGCAGCGCTGGTGGGCGAGTTGGAGATGCTGGGTGCGGCGGAGTTGCGGGCGTTGTCGGAAGAGCGGGGCGGCGTCGGGGCGGGTGTCGCGGATGCGGCGACGTTGCACGGTCTGGTGGCGGAGCGGGCGCGGGAGTGTCCGGACGCCKTGGCGTTGACCGTGGGCGAGGAGTCGCTTTCGTACGGTGAGTTGGATGCCCGGTCGAACCGGCTCGCGCGTCACCTGGCGGCGCGCGGGGTCTCGGCCGGCTCGCTGGTCGGGGTGTGCCTGGAGCGTGGCCCGGATCT
>NZ_RDBO01000230.1 GCF_008120935.1 Streptomyces sp. sk2.1 | reverse complement strand
TCCTCGCCGCGACGCGTGTCCACGGCCCGCCAGACCGTGCCCTGGGCGCCGCGCGCGATCGGCGCGAGCAGCCGGTACCGGTCGGCGAGCATCCCCCCTGCTTCCATGCGCCGTAGCGTACCGGCGCACGGGTGCGCCGGTGTCAGGCGCCGGCGAGTGTGAGGATCACGGTGTCGGTGGTGGTGGTGATCTGCACGGCGGTCGTGCCCGAGCTCGCGGTGAACGTGCCGCCGATGTCGACCACGGTGTACTGGGCGCCTTCGAGGGAGGACCGGTAGGCGTCGAGTGTGGCCTCGGGATCGTCCGTACGGTACGTGAGGACGTACGCGTTCTTGCTTCCGGTCACGGAGGTGAGCTCCCCCTTCGGCAGCGGCAGACCGGCGGGCAGGTCGTCCGGGGCCTTCACACCGGCGACGGTGGCGTCGTCCGAAGAGTCGCCCGTGTTGCCGGAGGCGGCGTCGTCCGGAGCTGCGGGGGAGGTGGCGGCGGGCTTGCCGGAGCCCTCGGGTTCGCCGCCGTCGCTGCCGCA
The DNA here is from genome assembly GCF_008120935.1 of Streptomyces sp. sk2.1. Taxonomy (GTDB): domain Bacteria; phylum Actinomycetota; class Actinomycetes; order Streptomycetales; family Streptomycetaceae; genus Streptomyces. Next base: position 424 of record NZ_RDBO01000230.1, on the reverse strand, counting down.
GGCGGTCAGACCGAAGACGGCGAGGGCGGCGACAGCGGCGAGCGAAGTGGTGCGCGTCCAGGACACGATGACATCCCGTCAGTTCGAGGGTGGTCGGGCTTCCGGAGAGATTGACACATGAAAACCATCTTTGACAAGTGTAAAAAGCGCTCGTAGGGTGTCCCCATGGACCAGGCCGCCATGACGCGCAACCAGGAACTCCAGCGCCAGTGGTACGGCGCTCCGCTCGGTGAACTCTGCCGGGACCTGTGCACCCTGTTCGCGGTGACCCAGTCCGGGCTCGCGGAGATCCTCGGGGTCTCACCGGCCATGCTCAGCCTCGTCATGCGTGCCCAGCGCGCCCGGATCGCCAACCCCGACGCCGCGGCCCGCCTCTCGGCGGTGCTCCGCCTCGCCCACGACGTCCGCGCCGGCACCGTACCGG
>NZ_RDBO01000023.1 GCF_008120935.1 Streptomyces sp. sk2.1 | reverse complement strand
TCAACATATCTGGCGTTGACTTTTGGCACGCTGTTGAGTTCTCAAGGAACGGACGCTTCCTTTGTACTCACCCTCTCGGGCTTTCCTCCGGGCTTTTCCCTCCGGTCTTGCGTTTCCGACTCTATCAGATCCTTTCGGACCCGATTCCCGGTCAGCGGGATTCGCCTTCCAGGTCCTCCGCTTCCGCGTTTTCCCTTTCCGGCGGTTCCGACTCTACCAGAACCTTTTCCCGTTCCGTTTCCGGACCGGATTCCGAATTCTCGGTGACCGTCGAAGTGGTCTTTTGCCTTTCGGCGGATTCAGACTCTACCAGCTCTTTTTCCTCTCCTTGACCAACCTCTGCAGGCATGCAGGTGCCGAGTCGGAGTTAGAGTCAGGGCTTAAAAGTCGCCGCCGACCCACGACTCAAAGCCGTGCTGTGGTCAGGCAGGAGTACGACAGTACAGGCCGCCGGGAGTCGAGGCAAATCCTTTCCGGTGCACCCCTAAGGCCGCGAACCGCCATGACTCGGGCAGAACCGGCACTTCTTATGACTTACGCTGCTGAACAGCACGCCGTCGCCCACAGCTGCGCCGGCGCAGATCGAGCTCCACCCCTGGGAGGCCCCTATGACCACTGTGACGTCCCCTCTTGCCGGACGTGCCATCGGGCTCGCCGCGGTGCCCGACCCCGTCTTCTCCGGCGCGATGGTGGGTCCCGGCACCGCCATCGACCCCGCGCGCGAGCCGTCCGAGGCGGTGTCGCCGGTCGACGGCGTGATCGTCTCCCTGCACCCGCACGCGTTCGTCGTCGTGGACGAGCACGGGCACGGGGTGCTCACGCACCTGGGCATCGACACCGTTCAGCTCAACGGCGAGGGCTTCGAGCTGCTCGTGAACAAGGGGGACACCGTCGCGCGGGGTCAGGGCATCGTGCGCTGGGACCCCGCGGGCGTCGAGGCGGCCGGCAAGTCGCCCGTGTGTCCGGTCGTGGCGCTGGAGGCCACCACCGACTCCCTCTCCGACGTCCGTGAGGACGGCGACGTGAAGACCGGCGACACCTTGTTCGGTTGGCAGTGACGGAATCGGCACGATGACGGCCGACTGGATATCCACCGCGGCAGCACGGGCCGCCGCACAACCGGAGACGGGTGAAATGGAGACAACGCTGCGAGGCGTCGGTGTGAGCCACGGGGTGGCGATCGGCGAGGTGCGTCACATGGGCACGGCGGTGCTGGAACCGCCGGCCAAGCAAATCCCCGCCGAGGAGGCCGAGCGCGAACAGGGGCGCGCCCGGCAGGCCGTGGAAGCGGTGGCGGCCGATCTGATGGCGCGCGGCAACCTGGCCGGCGGCGAGGCCCAGCACGTGCTGGAGGCCCAGGCCATGATGGCCCAGGACCCGGAGCTGATGGCCGATGTCGAGCGGCGCATCGCCGTCGGCAGCACCGCCGAGCGCGGCGTCTACGACGCCTTCGCCTCCTACCGGGCACTGCTCGCCAACGCCGGGGAGTACCTGGCGGGGCGCGTCGCCGACCTCGACGACGTGCGCAACCGGATCGTGGCCCGTCTGCTCGGTGTGCCGATGCCCGGAGTGCCGGACAGCGACGAGCCCTATGTCCTCATCGCGCGGGACCTGGCACCCGCCGACACGGCGCTGCTCGACCCGGCCCTGGTCCTCGGCTTCGTGACCGAGGAGGGCGGGCCGACCAGTCACAGCGCGATTCTGGCGCGGGCGCTCGGAGTGCCCGCCGTGGTGGCGCTGCCCGGTGCCGGTGAGCTGGCCGAGGGCACGGTCATCGCCGTGGACGGCAGCACGGGCGAGATCTTCGTCGACCCGAGCGTCGAGAAGCGTGCCGAGATGGAGCGGGCCGCCGCCGCGCGCAAGGCCGCGCTGTCGGCCMCCACCGGGCCCGGTGCGACCTCCGACGGCCACAAGGTCCCACTGCTCGCCAATGTCGGCGGGCCCGGCGACGTACCGGCGGCGGTCGAGGCCGGGGCGGAGGGCGTGGGGCTGTTCCGTACGGAGTTCCTGTTCCTGGACGACAGCGAGCAGGCGCCCTCCGAGGAGAAGCAGGTCGCCGCGTACCGGGCCGTGTTGGAGGCCTTCCCCGAGGGGCGGGTCGTCGTGCGGGTGCTGGACGCCGGTGCCGACAAGCCGCTGGACTTCCTGACGCCGGCCGACGAGCCGAACCCGGCGCTGGGCGTGCGCGGACTGCGGAGTCTGCTGGACCACCCGGAAGTACTGCGTACGCAGCTGACCGCGCTGTCGAAGGCGGCCGAGGGGCTGCCCGTCTACCTCGAGGTCATGGCGCCCATGGTGGCGGACCGCGCGGACGCGAAGTCCTTCGCCGACGCCTGCCGCGAGGCCGGGCTGCGGGCGAAGTTCGGCGCGATGGTGGAGATTCCGTCCGCCGCGCTGCGGGCGCGCTCGATCCTGCAGGAGGTGGAGTTCCTCTCGCTGGGCACCAACGACCTGGCGCAGTACACCTTCGCCGCGGACCGGCAGGTGGGCGCGGTGTCCCGGCTGCAGGACCCGTGGCAGCCCGCGCTGCTCGACCTGGTGGCGCTCTCTGCGGAGGCCGCCAAGGCCGAGGGCAAGAGCTGTGGTGTCTGTGGTGAGGCCGCCTCCGATCCGCTGCTCGCCTGTGTCCTGACCGGGCTGGGTGTGACGTCGCTGTCGATGGGCGCCGCGTCCATCCCCTATGTCCGCGCCACGCTGGCGAAGTACACGCTCGCGCAGTGCGAGCGCGCCGCTTCCGCCGCGCGGGCGGCGGACTCCGCCGAAGAGGCGCGGGTGGCGGCCCAGGCGGTGCTGTCGGGCGAGTAGCCGCCGCTGCGGTGCCGTGTCGTGGAGGGGCTCCCCGCCGAGGGCGGGGAGCCCCTCCGGCTGTCGGTCCGGTCAGTGGTGCGGCTTCGGCTCGTCCGCGCCGAGGTCGAAGCCCGCGCAGTACTCCACGTGCGGTTCCGGGGCGACCGGTTCACCGGTTTCGGCGTCGGTGCAGTAGGCGTCGAAGACCTGGCCGGCGCTGAGCGGCAGCAGGCTGCCGCGCGACAGGCGCCAGCCGTGGACACGGTCCCGGGCGCCGGGCCGACTCGTACGGAGTACGACTCCGCCGGGTTTTTCGAGGGCGACGCCGACGGCGAGCACCGTGACGAACTCGGCACCCTCGTCCGATTCGAGCCGGGCGGGGCCCGCGGCGTCGTCGCGCTCGGTGTGCAGGACGGCGAGCAGGTGCTCGTTGTCGGCGGGGACGCTGCAGACCAGGTGGTGGGTGCCCGGACCGGCCGCCTCCAGCATGCGGAGCAGCAGGTGGGAGGCCCGGTCGAAGGCCTCGCGGCCGACGTCCTGGCCGCAGTCGGCGCATTCGCCGAGGTTCGCCAGGAGCATCGTGGCGTACTCCCAGGTGGCCCGGCGGACGGCTCGGCCGACCAGGACCGGGATCAGGGAGTCGAGGGGTTGTCCGGTGTAGGGGACGGTGGCGCCGGCCGCCGCGATCTCGGCCGTGAAGCGGCTGCGGCTGGCCGGGGCGTCGGGGGCGAGTCCCGACTCGGCGCAGAACTCCGCGTACTCCTCGGGGTCGAAGAGCGCCACCGTGGCGTGCACGCCCTGGGCGGACAGGGACTTCAGCAGGTGTTCGACCTGCTGGAGGTAGACCGTGTGGTCGTCGAAGGCGAAGGTGCGGTAGCGCCGCATCGCCGCGAAGTCCTGCTCGTCGGCCAGGAGGCCGATGGTGCTGGGTGCTTCGCGGCGCAGCGTGCGTCGCATGGACGCGCTGGACCTGCGGTGTCCGGCCGTACGGATGTGCTTGCCGTTTCCGGTGTGCTTGCTGTTATTGGTGTGCTTGTTGTTGTCGGTGTTCCCGGTGTGTGCCATGACTGTCCCCCAGTGCGCCGTAGAACATTGCTCACTCAGAGTAATCACGGGCACTGACAATGCGGACGGTCAGTGACGCTTGCGGGCGAGTTCCTCGTAGAAGTGGAGGAGCTCGATGTTGTCGATCGAGCCGGGGTTGACCGCCTTGGCCAGGGCCGTTCCCTGCAGGAGGCGTTTGACCGGAACCTCGATGCGCTTGCCGGTGAGGGTGTGCGGGATGCCGGGGACCTCGATGACCTCGTCGGGGACGTGGCGCGGCGAGAGGTTCTCCCGGATGGTCCGCTTGATGCTGTCGCGCAGCGCGTCGTCGAGCCGCGCGCCCTCGGCGAGGTGGACGAAGAGCGGCATCCAGTACCCGCCGTCGGGTTCTTCGAGGCCGATGACGAGGGACTCGCGGATCTCGGGGAGCCGTTCGACGGCCTCGTAGATGTCCGCGGAGCCCATCCGTACGCCCTGGCGGTTGAGGGTGGAGTCGGAGCGGCCGTGGATGACGACCGAGCCGCGGTCGGTGATCGTGATCCAGTCCCCGTGGCGCCAGACGCCGGGGTACATGTCGAAGTAGCTGTCGTGGTAGCGGCTGCCGTCGGGGTCGTTCCAGAAGCGGATCGGCATGGAGGGCATGGGCGCGGTGACGACCAGTTCGCCGACCTCGCCGATGAGCGGTTCGCCCGCGGGGTCCCAGGACCTCAGGTCGGTGCCGAGGCAGGGGGCCTGGAGTTCACCGATGTGGACGGGGAGGGTGGGGACCGCGCCGGCGAAGCAGCTGCAGACGTCCGTGCCGCCGCTGACCGAGGCGATCCACAGGTCGTCGCCCACCTCGTCGTGCAGCCAGCGGAAGCCGTCGGGCGGGAGGGGGGAGCCGGTGGTGGCGACGCACTGGACGCGGGAGAGGTCGAAGTCGCGTCCCGGGTGGATGCCTTCCTTGCGGCAGGCCATGACGTAGGCGGCCGAGGTGCCGAAGAGGGTCGCCCCGGTCTGCTCGGCGACCCGCCACTGGGCGCTGACGTCCGGGTAGCCGGGGCTTCCGTCGTAGAGCACGACCGTGGTTCCGGTGAGCAGGCCGGAGACGAGGAAGTTCCACATCATCCAGCCGGTGGAGGTGTACCAGAAGAAGCGGTCGTCGGGGCCGAGGTCGCAGTGCAGGCCGAGCTGCTTGAAGTGTTCGAGCAGGATGCCGCCCTGGGACTGGACGATCGCCTTGGGGAGCCCGGTGGTGCCGGAGGAGTAGAGCACCCACAGCGGGTGGTCGAACGGCACCTGCTCGAAGACGGGCTCGGTGTCCGCGGCGGTGAGGGCGGACCAGTCGAGGGCGCCCTCGGGGGCCTCGGTGCCCAGCAGCGGGATGTGGACGACGGCGCGCAGGGTGGGCAGTTCGCGGCGCAGCTCGGCGACCGTGTCGGCGCGGTGGTGTTCCTTGCCCCCGTAGCGGTAGCCGTCGACGGTGAACAGGACGACGGGTTCGACCTGCTGGAAGCGGTCGAGGACGCTGCGGGCGCCGAAGTCGGGGGCGCAGGAGGTCCAGACGCCGCCGACGGCCGCGGTGGCGAGGAAGGCGACGACGGCCTCGGGGATGTTGGGGAGGTAGCCGCTGACGCGGTCGCCGGGGGTGACGCCGAGGGTGCGCAGTTCGGCGGCGAGCGAGCCGACCCGGCGGCGGAGTTCTGCCCAGGAGAGGGGGGCCTGGGTGTGGGTCTCGTCGACGTGGAGCAGGGCGGGGGTGTCCGCGCGCAGGGGGTCCTCGGCGGTGCGCAGCGCGTGTTCGGCGTAGTTGAGGGTGGCACCGGGGAACCACTGGGCGCCGGGCATGGCGCGGTCGCCGATGACGGTCTCGTACGGGGTGGAGAAGCGGATGTCGAACCACTCGGCGACGGCTTTCCAGAAGGTGTCGAGCTCGGCCACGGACCACTGGTGCAGAGCCGGGTAGCCGCCCTCGGCCGGTGCTCCGTGGTGCTCGGCCGCCCATCGCTGGAAGCGGGTGACGGCGGCGGCCTCGATCCGTTCGGGGCCCGGCTGCCAGAGGGGGGCTTCGTTGGCTGCTGCGGTCATGGGGCGGCTCCCTGGACTGTTACGCGTACGCGGGGTGGGCGTGGATGGCGCGCACACGTGCCGGGGTGTGCGCGCGGCGGCCCTCACGGACGATGCCACGTGATCGTCTTTCGCACCAGGGTTCCCCGTCGCGGCCGGGATGTGTACATGTCGCGCACCCCCGGGTGAACGGAAGTTGAACGGAGCCCGCGCCCGCCCCGCCGGGTGGCAGGGTGAGCCGCATGGATGGTCGTGACCTGGTGCGTTCGGTGAAATTGGTCGGTTCGGTGCGGGGGCTGCGCACGGTGCGCTCCTCCTGGCGGCGTCGCCGTGCGGACGCGCGGGCGTTGCCGGCCCGCGGTGCGGAGCGGGCGCGGGTGCCCGGGGCTGGGACGGGGCGGAACCCGCGCCCTCGTACGCGCTGGCCGGGGCGGTGCCCGAGGTGGACCCGCGGGCCGAGCTGGAGCCGGACAAGGACGGTGGCTGGCAGGTGGTCTCGGAGCGGCTGACCGTCGCGGTGTCGCGGCACGGGGCCGTGGAACTGCGTACTCCCGGCGGGGTGGTGCTCCGGCGCGAGTCGCCGCCGCGCTGGTGGGAGCCGGTGGCGGGTGGGCGTGCGGCGGGGGCGAGGTGGGTGCAGCGTTCCGTGGTCCCGGCGGACGCCCGGTTCTTCGGGCTGGGCGGCCGGGCGTCGGGGCCGCGGTTGCGGGACGGCGTGTACGGGCTGTGGAACACCGATCCGGGCGGGCGTTTCGGGCCGGATGACGATCCGCTGTACCTGACGATGCCGGTGCAGTTCGTGGTCTCCGACGCGGGGACGCATCTGGTGTTCCACGACAACACCTGGTCGGGGCGGGTGACGCTGCGCGAGGGCGAGGAGGGCGCGGGGTCGGGTCACGACCGTCCGGGGACGTGCGAGGTGCGGATGGACGGGGGGCCGTTGCGCTGCTGGGTGCTGGCGGGGACGCCGGCCCGGGTGCTGCAGGGCTGGACGGGGCTCACGGGTGCTCCGGCGCTGCCGCCGTCCTGGGCGCTGGGGCCGCAGCACGCCCGGTGGGGGTTCGGGAGCGAGCGGGAGGTGCGGCGGATCGTCGCCGGGTACCGGGAGCGGGGGCTGCCCCTGTCCGCGCTGCATCTGGACATCGACCACTACGACGCGCACCGGGTGTTCACCGTCGACCACCGGCGCTTCCCCGATCTGCCGGGGCTGGCGAAGGAGCTCCGGGAGGAGGGGGTGCGGCTGGTGTCGATCGTCGACCCGGCGGTGCGGGCGGAGCCGGGCGACGCGGTGTTCGACTCGGGGAGCGCGGTGGGCGGCGGGGCCTTCGTCCGGGACGCGCGGGGGCGGACGGTGCGCGGGGAGGTGTGGCCCGGCGAGTGCGTCTATCCGGACTTCACCGATCCGCGGGTGCGGGAGTGGTGGGGCGGTCTGTACGAGGAGCGGCTGGCTCAGGGGTTCTCGGGGGTGTGGCACGACATGAACGAGCCGGTGTCGTTCGCCGCCTTCGGGGATCCGACGCTGCCCCGGTCGGCGCGGCACTGTCTGGAGGGCCGCGGGGGTGATCACCGCGAGGCCCACAACGTGTACGGGCTGGCGATGGCGCGCGCCGGGTACGAGGGGCTGTGCCGGCTGCGGCCCGGGGAGCGGCCGTTCCTGTTCTCGCGTTCCGGCTGGGCGGGGATGCAGCGGTACGGGGGCACCTGGTCCGGTGACGTGGGGACCGGCTGGCCGGGGCTGCGGGCCTCGCTGGCTCTGGTGCTGGGTCTGGGGTTGTGCGGGGTGCCGTACTCGGGGCCCGATGTGGGCGGTTTCGACGGGTCGCCGTCGCCGGAGCTGTATCTGCGGTGGTTCCAGCTGGGTGCGTACCTGCCGTTGTTCCGTACCCATGCCGCGATCGACGCGGGCCGGCGCGAGCCGTGGGAGTTCGGTGCGCAGGTGCTCGGGCACGCGCGGGCGGTGCTGGAGGAGCGGGAGCGGCTGCGCCCGTACTTCGTGACGCTGGCGCACCTGGCCCAACTGACGGGTGCCCCGTACGTGCGGCCGCTGTGGTGGCGGGCTCCCGGGGACCGGGCGCTGCGGGAGTGCGAGGACGCGTTCCTGCTGGGTGACTGTCTGCTGGTGGCGCCGGTGCTGGAGCCGGGGGCGGACCGGCGGGCGGTGCGGTTGCCGCGGGGGCACTGGTACGACACGGCGACGGGCGAGGTGTACGAGGGTCCGGGGCAGGTGTTGCTCGACGCGCCGCTGTCCCGGGTGCCGGTGCTGGCGCGGGCGGGTTCGGTGCTGCCGGTGCGGGCCGCGGGCGGGGGTGTGGAGCTGGAGGCGTGGGCTCCGGTGGCGGGACGCGCCGGGGGTGGTCTGGTGGTCCGGGACGCGGGGGACGGCTGGGAGCGGGCGGAGGTCGAGCGGTACTCGTCGCGGTTGGTGGACGGG
>NZ_RDBO01000229.1 GCF_008120935.1 Streptomyces sp. sk2.1 | reverse complement strand
CCGGCACCGCGACCCACTCGGACCGCGTGACGCCAGCGCCCCGACCCCGCCCTCGCGCCACAACTGGTGCCACTGATAAGCCGACTTCAGACTCACCCGCAGACGCCGTGCCACTTCCGGCGGCTTGACCTCCTGCTCGAACAGCTCGGCCGCCTGCATCCGCACCGACTCCCGACGCACCCGTCCCGCAACGGTCAGCCCGCCCCCATCCGAATACCTCACACACCATCGAATACAGCCACCACACCAAGCCCATCAGGGACTTCGGGAAAGTTCACCCTGACGAGCCGAAGTCAGTATTGGGTGCGACGGTAGGCGTTGTCGGCACGGTCGTGGCGTCGGCGATCTCCAGCGGGTCGACTCGGCGGCAGATGGAAGGGCAAGCCAGAGTTGAGCACTCCCAGTGGCGCAGACAACTGCGGCGAGACGCGTACAGCGCCTTCCTCGCTCCGGCCAACGAGTCTCGCAGCGCTCTGAAGATGGCTGCACGAGCGCTTGTAGGCGATGCCCCGGATGTGGCGGAGGCTGATCGACGGCTCCAGATCGCGCAAGATCAGTTGGTTCTGGTGCAGGCGGCTTGGGCCAGCCTCGCAGTCGAGGGGCCCGAGTCGGTGGAGCAAGCCGCCCACGGCGTCCACCTAGTAGTGCTTGGTCAGATCGGGATGGGTTCTGGCGTGTTGCGGTGACAGGTGGGGCAGGCGCCGGTCCAGACTGCGAGGAGTAACTGCAGTTCGCGGGTGACCTGATAGAGGCTCAGGCCGGCGCCGTTCCTTTTGGGGACCGTGTCAGCCGCTGGAGGGTGCAGAAGGCGTGCGCGACGGAGACGAGGGTGACGTGGTGGTGCCAGCCTGGCCAGGTGCGGCCCTCGAAGTGGGCCAGGCCGAGGGCCTGCTTCATCTCGCGGTAGTCGTGCTCGATGCGCCAGCGCAGCTTCGCG
>NZ_RDBO01000228.1 GCF_008120935.1 Streptomyces sp. sk2.1 | reverse complement strand
GCGGCCGGACTGCTGGTCCCGCGCGCCGCCCACCGGTTCTCCGTCGAGCCGGACGAGGCATGGCGCGGCGGCGCACGCCGGGCAGCGGGTGGAGCCGAGCCAGCCGCGGGCGATCCCGGTCAGGGGGTGCCCGGCGGGGCAGGTGTCGCGCCATGCCTCGTCCGGCTCGACGGAGAACCGGTGGGCGGCGCGCGGGACCAGCAGTCCGGCCGCTGCGCCCCAGAGTGCGGCGAGCACTGTCAGCATGGCGTCCACGGAGCCGACCCTAGGCGGGTGCCGGGCACGGGTCATGGGCCCTGGGGCCCACTGCGCACCGTTCCGGACCCAGCAGCCGTCACCGGGCGCTACCTTCATGGCCATGGCTCATTGGCGCAATGGCAGCGGCACGTTGACGGTCACCGACGCACAGGGAGGTCGGGGGCGACGGATTCCGTTGCGGATCGCGGCCTCGTACCGGGCCCGCAGCCGGGGGCTGCTCGGGCAGGACGGGATCGACGGTGCCCTCATGATCACCCCGTGCGGGAGTGTGCACTGCTTCGGGATGCGGTTCACCATCGACGTGGCGTACCTGGACCGGAAGTTCAAGGTCCTGGCGGTGCGCACGATGAAGCCCGGACGGCTGGGGCTGCCCCGGCTGCGGGCCCGGCACGTGATCGAGGCGGAGGCCGGAATGATGGAGAAGTGGGAACTGCGGCCGGGGGCGCGGGCGGAGATCGTCCAGGACGTGGTCGACGGCAACTGAGGGAACCGTGAAGACCGTTGCGCAACAGCCGTTGCGCGACGGCCCCTTCACGACGGGCGTCTCGTGACGTCCCCCGTACGACGCCCCTTTCGCGAGGGGCCGCTCCCCGCTCCCGCCGCCCGCTACGGCCGGAGCTTGGTGCGGGAGAGCGGCAGGGCGGGCGCGATCGACCAGAGGACCTCGGCCTCGTCCTCGCCGGGGTTGTCCCAGGCGTGCGCGGCCCGCGCCGAGAACGTCGTCGAGTCGCCGGCCTCCAGGAGCCTGGGTTCGCCGTCCACGCTCAGTCGCAGCGTGCCGCGGACCATGTAGGCGAAGACCGTCTCGGCCTCCAGGCTGTACGCACCGCCGGAGCCGCCGCCGGGCCGCAGGATCGTCCGCATGACCTGGACGTGCCGCTCCTCGGCGGGCGTGAGGAGGAACTCCTCGATGCCGTGCCCGCCCATCTCCAGCCTGGCGCCCAGACCGCTCTTGACGACGTCCTGGTCCGGATAGTCGAAGAGCGTGGCGATGCCGGTGCCCAGGGCCTCGCAGATGCGGATCAGGGTCGGGACGGAGACCGAGGTCTTGCCGCGCTCGGCGAGGCTGACGAATCCCTTGGTCACCCCCGCCGCCTCGGCGACCTGAGCGAGCGTCAGCCCCTGCGCCAGGCGGAGCTCGCGCAGCCGCGGACCGATCGTGGACATGTGGCTGTCAGGGGCTTCGGACATGGCGGACACGCTACCTGTCGAGGTCGTCACCGTCGGTGGCCGGGGGAAAAAGCAGGTCGGAAGGGTCTTTACCCATCGAGTTTAGTGCTGTAAAACTCTGACGAAAGTTTAATGGCACTAAACAGGGTGCCCCGGCGGTCGCCGCGCCTCCCCCTTCGCCGACCGCCACGCCCCTCCCCCGACCGTTCCGCACCACCCGAGGAGTAAGCCGATGAGCTCCCCGTCCTCCCAAGAGAGCACCGCGCGCACCGTGCGCGGCGTCGTCTTCCGCTCCCCGGACCAGGAGGTCGCCGTCACCGACGTCACCCTGGCCCCGCCCGGCCCCGGCGAGGTCGAGGTCGCCGTGACGGCGGCCGGCGTCTGCCACTCCGACCTCCACGTCCTGCGCGGCGAGTGGGACCACCCCACCCCGGTCGTGATGGGGCACGAGGGCTCCGGCGTGGTGACCGCGCTCGGCGACGGCGTCACCGGTCTGGAGATCGGCGACCACGTGGTCCTGTCCTGGGTGCCGTCCTGCGGCGAGTGCCGCTTCTGCCTGGCCGGACGGCCCGCCGCGTGCGCCCTGGTCGCCGAGGTCGTGGCGCCCGGCGGGGTGCTGTACGACGGCACCAGCCGGCTCTCCGTCGACGGCGGGAGGGCCCACCACTACCTGGGGGTCTCCTCGTTCGCCGAGCGCGTCGTGGTCCCCGCCTCCGGCGCGATCAAGGTCCGCGAGGACGCGCCCCTCGACGTCATCGCCCTGGTCGGCTGCGCCATCGCCACCGGTGTCGGCGCGGTCCGCAACACGGCGGGCGTCGAGGAGGGCGCGACCGTCGCCGTCATCGGCTGCGGCGGCGTGGGCCTGTCCTGCGTGCAGGGCGCCCGGCTGGCGAAGGCGGGCCGGATCGTCGCCGTCGACGTCGTCCCGGAGAAGCTGGAGCTGGCCCGCCGGCTCGGCGCGACGGACACCGTCGACGCCCGGGACGGCGACGTCGTCGCGGCCCTGCGCGCCCTGGTCCCGGAGGGCCTGGACTACGTCTTCGACGCCATCGGCAAGATCGAGACCACCGAGCAGTCCATCGCGGCGCTCGGCCAGGGCGGCGCCGCCGTCATCGTCGGCCTCCCGCCGGCCGGCCGCACCGCGCGCTTCGACCCCCTCGCCCTCGCCGAGGCCGACCAGCGCATCCTCGGCTCCAACTACGGCTCGGTCGACGCCGCCCGGGACATCCCCGAGCTGGTGGACCTCGTGGTGTCGGGCGACCTCGACGTGGAATCGATGATCTCGGCGCGGCGCCCGCTGGACGAGGCGGGCGACGCACTGGCCGACCTCGCCGCCGGTCACGCCCTGCGCCAGCTGCTGATGATGGAGGACCGGACATGAGCACCGCCGGAAAGCAGACCGCCGACGCGAAGCCGGCCGACGGCCTGGCCCACCGTTCCGTCTCCACCTTCGAGGTCGGCGCGCAGAGCGTCGCCAACGTCGCGCCCAGCGCCGTCATCGCGTTCGCCCCCGCCAGCATGGCCGCGTCCGCGGGCAACGGCGCCTGGTTCTCCTTCTTCCTCGCCATGGCCGCCGTGCTCGCCATCGCGTACTGCATCTGCGTCTTCGCCCGCAGGCGGGCCGGGGTCGGTTCGCTGTACGCGTTCTCCCGGCTCTCGCTCGGGGCGTCCGGCTCCTTCGTGACCGGCTGGGCGCTGCTGATCGGCGCGGTGTGCATCGGCTCGGGTTCGCTGGCCGGTGCCGGGTACTACACGGCGCGCGCCCTCGACCAGATCGGCATCGGGATCTTCACCGGGATCACCGGGCAGATCCTGCTCGACCTGCTGCTGGCCGCCGTCGCGATGCGGCTGACGATCGCCAGCGTGCGGACGGCGGCCCGGGTCGCCTCGGTGCTGGAGGTCGTGTCGATCGTCCTGATCGTGGTCGTGCTGCTGCCCGCCTTCCTCAAGAGCGGCAACATCATCGACACCGACCAGCTGAGCCTGAGCGGTTCCACCCTCGACGGCATCGTCTTCGCCGTGGTCCTGGGCGTGCTGGGCTTCGTCGGCTTCGAGGGCGCCGCCTCGCTGGGCGCCGAGGCCACCGACCCGTACCGGGCGATCCCCCGCTCGGTGATGGGCAGCGCGGTGCTGGCCGGGGTGCTGTACATGTTCGCCACGTACGCCCAGGTCGCCGGGTTCGGCGGGGCGGACGCGCTGGGGAGGAGCTCCGACCCGATGGACGAGCTGGCGGAGATGTCCGGGCTCGGCTTCCTGAAGTTCTTCCTGCACGCCGGGTTCGCCGCCTCGTTCGTGGCCGTGGTGATGGCCTGCATCACCGTCGCCGCCCGGCTGCTGTTCGGCATGGCGAACGAGGGCGTGATGCCGGCCCGGCTCGGCCGCGCCCACCCGCGCCACCGCACCCCGTCCGCCGCGATCTGGACCGTCACCCCGTTCGTCGCCGTTCCGGCGGTGCTCGTGGTCGGCGCCGGGACCGCGCCGCTGAACGCGACGTCGTACATCGACACCATCGGCGTCTTCGGCTACATGCTCAGCTACACCCTGGTCTGTCTGGCCGCCCCGCTGTTCGTGCGCCGGATCGGGGCACGGGGGCTGCTGGTCGCCTGGGCCCTCGGCCTGATCGGGGCCGCCGCCATGGTCTACGTCTTCTACCGCAACCTGTGGCCGGTCCCGGAGTCCCCGCTGAACGTGCTGCCGTACGTGTTCGTCGGCGCGCTGGTCGTCGGGATCGCCGGATTCGCCGTCCTGAAGGTCCGCAGGCCGGAGGTCGCCGAGCGCGCCGGGACGTTCGCGGACGACCTGGACTGACCCCCGTGCCCCGATCCGGCGCACGAACAGCGGGGCGGCCAGACAGACCAGGGTGTAGCTGAGCATGTAGCCGAAGACGCCGATGGTGTCGATGTACGACGTCGCGTTCAGCGGCGCGGTCC
>NZ_RDBO01000227.1 GCF_008120935.1 Streptomyces sp. sk2.1 | reverse complement strand
GGCGTGCACCAGCTCGTCAAGGCGCCGATCTTGCTGGTCTGGGACCGCCTGAACACCCACGTCTCCCACGCCATGCGCGAGTTGATCGCCGAGCGTGCATGGCTGACGGTGTTCCTGCTTCCCGCCTACTCGCCCGACCTCAACCCCGTCGAGTGGGTCTGGGCGCACGTCAAACGAAGCCTGGCCAACCTCGCCGTCATGGCCCTCGACCGACTCGAGGCCCTCGTCCGCAACCGGCTCAAGCGCCTGCAGTACCGCCCCGACACCCTCGACGACTTCATAGCCGGCACCGGCCTGACCCTCGACACCCCGACCCCACCCTGACGAGCCGAAGTCAGTAACGCTGTGACCCGCTGTCTGGCGTTGTCCGGTATTTGTCCGGGCAAAGCCCGGAGTCGTTCCGAAGGGCTGCCCAGGCACGGTTTCGTAGACCTCACGTGCCCTCAATTTCAAATGTCGCGTGGATTTTTCGCCAGATTCTTAGTGCAATCGGCGACTTGTCTGCATAGAGCGGGCGACCGGTTTCTATGACAAGCATCAAACGACCCCCAAATCTGGGGCGGGTGTCCAACAGGGGAAGGCTATGCGCGTGAGCAAGACGAAGAGATCAAGCTCCCAGGTTCCGGGTAGCGCGGGCGGCGAACTGCCGCTCGAGATCCAGCAGAACGTGGACCGCGTCGACCGCGTGGTCGCGGCGGGATTCCAGGGCCGGGAGTGGGAACAGCTGGCGGACGAGCTGTACGTGTACGCCTACAAGACGCTGCACGTTGCGATGCGCAAGAGCTTCAAGCTCATGGCGTTGATCGCTCACTCGGAGACGCCGTTGGTGCTGAGCAGCGAGGAAGGCTCGGCCCTGCACAGCAACTTCGATGACCGGGCTGTCATCGCGACCATGACCATCAGCGAGGCCATGCGGACCTTGCCGAGCACGTTGAGGAAGGGAGGTTACGACCCGGCGGCTAACCCAGGCAAGGACAACAAGTACAAGTCGCTCGCGTCGTTCTTCGTCGGCCGGTGCGGGCTGGTCTTCCCCCGGGCGTTCTCCGACTGGCGGCGGGAGCGCGCGGACAGGTTCGTGACAGCGGTCAATGAGCACAAGCGAGGGTGGATCCTGTCGGGCGTCCTGCACCCGGCCGCCGTGGAGCCAGCGCTTGCAGTGGGCCCGGCACCCGACGACGTCATCGTTTTGTGCTCCACCCTCACGGCCATGATCGATGACCTCAAGCCGCGCAACCGCGCGGTGTGGCACATGGTTTTGGAGGGCTGCTCGCGGGATGAGGTCTCCGAGGCTCTCGGGATCAAGCTCGGCAACGTCGACAATGCTCTCTACACCTTCCGTAACAAGGTTAGGAAGCTCCGCCGGGAGGGCAAGCTGGTCGTGCCGCCGCCGATCGAGGCCGAGTGGGAGCGCCGTCGGAATCTGGACGTGGCCACAGCCACGAATGGAGAAGGCCGGTGAGCACTCCCCTGCAGCAGCCCGGGCTCCCCGCTCCCGCTCCGACGCCGCCCAGGCAGAACGGCCGTACCGGCAGCAAGGTCGTGATGCTGAGCGGGAGCGCAGCGGCCGGCTTCCTCGTTCTGGCGGGTGCCCCATGGTGGGCCGTAACCGTGGTCTCCGTCGTCGGCATCCTGATGCCGGGCATCATCCTCCTGGCCCAGGTTGTGCTCCCCCACGACTCCGAGCACAAGCGGGATGTGGTGATGGCCGCCATGCGGCGCCGGGACGAGTAAAGTGCCCGGCGTCATCACGGGCCTGGCCCGCGCCCCCTCTTTCTGGGGCGCGGGCCAGGCCCGCCGACCGGACTTGGCATAGGTCCGGCCGGACTTGGGGCTGGGCCGGGGATAGTCGTAGTCCTCTCCGTAGATCCAGCCGCGCAGCAATTCCTCGTTCCTGTCCATGCGTTCCAGCCTCGCAGCCGCACCGACAACGCGGGCTTGCCCAGGATGGCCTTGGGCTTGCCCAGGGTGGCCTTGGGCTTGCCCAAGTCAAGGGCGCAGCCGTGAGAACCATCCGCCAGTCTTCTGCTCGGGCACCGCCTGGTCCTGTTCCTGGTACTCACGCTCGGCCTGCTCGGCTTGGCGTTCGGCGGCGACGGCTTGCTGCTTGCAGTCGTCACACAGGCGCGGGTGGGTATCCCGCGGGACGTCCCACCCGGCGGGCTCGATGTCCTTCCACCGTTCGTCAGTGAACCGAGTGCCGCAGCCGGTGCACACGGGACGGCTGGCTTCCCGCTCGGCCTTCTGCTGCTCGGCCGCGCGGCGCAGCTGTTCCTTGTGTTCCCGGTCGCGGGCGGCGTGTTCGGTCTGCTGGCGGGTGTCGTGGGCTTCGCGGCGCGGGTTGCCGATCGCCTCGAGGAGGGTCTGGTTGTACGGTCGGCCGAAGCGCCGGAAGATCGCTCCGGCCGGGCCGTGCTCCTGGAGTTGCTTCATGCCGGTGACGACGATGGGCAGTTTGCCGTCGTACATGTGGAAGCCGCTCTCGTACGCAGTGCCCTGCCAGTACAACCGGGCTGACATCGGCTGGTGGCGGGAAGAGGCGTTGCTGACAGGGCGTCTGGGTAGACCCTCCGCATGAGCAGCCCCGCGCCGACCAGCACGCGCTTTGAACCTGCGGGTCTGTATTCCAGGCGCCGCGCCGTGCCCGTCGGCCAGGGCTCCGGCACGGCGCAACCAAACAAGCGGGGGCAGAGTGGAAGAACAGGTTCCTGTCGAGCAGCGCGCCGCGGAGCTCATGGACAAGCTGGTAAGCGGCGAGGACCCCCTCCCTGAAGAGGTCATCGAAGAGTTCATGCGACTCTTGGATCTCGTGGTGGTGCGTCCTGAGCCGGAACTTTACAGCGTTATTGATGTCCCATCAGTCGTTGCGACCCTTGCTCTGGTCCCCTTCGTCCAAGCGGTCGCGTCCTCCCTGGGAGAAGTGTTCTCTCAGAAAATCGATCAGCATGCCAGCCAAGCTCTGAGCACTTTCAAGCGCATCTTGATCCGAACAGCTCCGCGCCCCACCGAGCCGCTTGAATCCCGGATCACGCTCTCAGAGGATGTGCCCACCCACGCTCTTTCGCAGCTCGTCACGATCGACTACGAGGCGCTCCCTTCTGGAGTGCCCCTCACTGTGCGATGGATGAGTGTCGTCTGGTGTGCCAGTTACCTGGAGAACGGACAGATTGCCGACCTTTACTGGAACGCGCACGAACGCTGCTGGGTGAGTCAGCCGGATCAAGCTCTCGGCAGCGGAGCAGGGTGAACCGTCAGCCGCTGAAATGCGCGACGGCCGTGTGAGCGTCGCCCTTCATCAATGGCACAAACGCCCATCGGCTCAACTTCAGCGTCAGTGGTGCAGGTCAGTGACTGTTTCGGGAGGCGCCGGGCCCCGGTGTGGGGGTGTGCCAGCCGCACCAACCGTGTGATCACGATCGCCGCTGTCGTCATCGGCCTCGCCTTCATTGGCTTATGGACTTTCATCTCCGTCCCTCAGCTTATGGACTTCATCGGCGACCGGGACGTCACCGCGCCGCTGTTCTTGGCCATCGCGACCCTTGCCGCTCCCGCCCTGTTCTGGTCCTTCATCGGTCTCGGCTTCGGCATGAGCGTGCTGGGCTGGGCTGCCGGGCTCGCTGGCACCGGCATCTTCATCAGCCTCACCTACGGGTCCCTCGTCGCCTCGTCCGACGGCCACGGCTTCTCCTACTGGCTGTTCATCACCATGCTCGTCGTCTGCAACATCGGCGCCTTCTGCGTGACTCCCTACGTCCTCGTCCGCGGCACGATCGGGCGCCGTTGACCCGGCGTGCGCTCGTCGGCCCCGGGGCGGGCGAAACATCCGGAAGCCCGGGCCGCCCCCGCCCGGCGCTGACACACTCGGAACCGTTGTGACCACCGCATACCGACGGAGGACATGTTGAGCCAGCCGGAGCAGCCCTGGCAGCCGGGCCCGAACGATCTGCCCTTCACCACTCACCTGATCAACCCGCATGGTGATCGGCACCTCGGATTCAACGACGTCGAGGGCCGCTTCTACCGGCTGTGGCAGTGCCGGCAGCCCGAGCCGCTCCACACCGGCGACGCGATCCTGCTGCGTCCCAGCGACATCGACCAGATCATCAAGTTCTCCATGATCTGGGTGAAGAACCACCCTGCTCACCCGCGCAGCAGCAGCCTGTCGGACGAGGTCGCCGCCGGGGCCAAGGCTGTCGTGCTGCACTTCGCCCAGGCTGCGCAGGCCCCCGTACAGCGTTAGGGCCTGTGTGATGTCGTGATCAATCCTGTGGATCCGGGTCCGTCTGGAGGGCGGATCCGGTAGGAATGCGGTCGTGACGCGTAGGCAACTCACGGATAACCAATGGGAGTTGATCGAGCCGTATCTGCCGATCGGCGAGTACGGTCCGTACCCCGAGCGGCTGAGGGATCAGTTCGAGGGGGTGATCTGGCGGTTCAGGACCAGCGCGCAGTGGCGTGAGATGCCGGCCGAGTTCGGGCCGTGGCCGACCGTCTACGGGCGCTTTCGGGTCTGGCGGAACACTGGTGTGTTCACCG
>NZ_RDBO01000226.1 GCF_008120935.1 Streptomyces sp. sk2.1 | reverse complement strand
CCGGCGGCGCAGGCGGTGGAGGTGGTGGAGGCGCCACCGGAGGCGGCGGAGGCGCAGCGTCTCCCACCAGCCACAACAGCGGGGCCGGCGGAGGCGGAGGATCCAGCACAGGCCCCGCAGGGTCCGCCTTCCTCACCGGCGCCCGCCAGGGCGACGGCCTGGCTACCTTTGAGTGGAAGCCCTGCGCCACCGGCCAGCTGACTGTCGAGAAGACCGACAGGACGAACGGGAAGCCACTGCCGGGTGCCGTTTTCCAGGTGTGGCAGGAGACCAACAACATCGACGGACTCCAGACCACTGGCACCAACCCCGACACCAAGGTCGGCAGTGCCTGCGCCACCGACGAGCAGGGCCTGTGCACTTTCGAGGCCCTGGAGCTGGGCACCTACTACCTGGAGGAGACCGCCGTCCCCGAGGGCTACCGACTGCCCGAAAACCGCGTCAGCGGCCCGTTCGAACTGACCGGACAGAACCCCGACCACACCACCACCATCAGCAACACCCGCGGTGAGCCCTGCAAGAACTGCAAGTGACCCGAGTCGGCTCGCCCGCGGCTGCGGCCCCGTCCCCGCTCGGAGCGGCACGATCATCGGCGGTGTCCTGAGCGTGGCTTCGTATATCTCTATAAACAGCAAATGTGGACGGGTTTGGGAGGCGGTTGGTGCTTTTCCGCCGTCTGGATGCCGATGAGAAATGGTTCTGGCTCAAGAAGTTGAGCCAGAACCGCTACTGCTCGATAAAGCCACGCGTTCGTGGAAATCGACCGGACCATGTCCTACGCCAAACTGATCGCGAAGCTGGAGCGCTACGACGCCTACCGCAACGCCCCGCCCTCCGGCAGCGGCAACGCCGCCCGCGCCCCGCGCTCGCACTGGCAGGAGACGTACGTCGGACCGGACCTGGAGCGGCCCCTCCCGCCGGTGCTGTTCGTCTTCGCTCCGGCCTCCCGCGGCGTCGGCCACCCGCGAAGCCGTTTTCCGCGAGCGGGCCCGCCGCCTGCCGTCGACAAGCGTCGGCTACCGGATCGCCGTGGCGACCACCACCCTGCCGGTGTTCGCCAAGCACGGTGCGGCCGGACCGGTGTGGCGGATCGCCGACCGGGGAGCGGGCGAGGACCGCTTCGGCATCGACAGGCTGCCGAAGGCGCGGTGAACACGACGGGCCCGGCCGCCGCCGACCGGGCCCGCCGTCCGCCCACGGGGATCAGAACCGCAGGCGGTTCTTGAGGAAGCCACCTCCAGGGCGGGAGTTTCAGACCACGGCCGCCTCCAGCAGACCAAAATACCCAAGATTATGGGTACTTGGGCCAATATAGCCTTCTCGTTTATGAAATTTGTCCATAGGTGAACGCTTTTACGGTTCTTGGCTCGGCGGTGGTGCCCGTTTCCGGCGGCACCGCCGAGCCCGTACACCTCTGGCGCGAAGGGCGTTGGACCGGATGGCGCAGACGAAGCTCGACAGGCAGGTGGAAGAGACCGTCGAGGCCCTCGTGTTCGGGATCGGCCGGTTCCTGGCCGGGCGTCCGATGGGCGAGGTGAAGCGGACCGATGCGACGTTCTGGCGCCCGGGTACCCGCGTCCTGCCGAAGGTTGAGGGCCAGATGTCCCGGTCCTCCTACCGGCCCGGGTGGCAGCGTCTGGCCTTCCGCATCAGCGCGCTGGCCGCCGCCGGCGCGGGCGGCTTCCAGGCCGGATGGGTCCACCAGGACGCCACCGTCGCCACCGCCCAGGAGGTATGGACCGACCCGGATCCCGCGCTCGCCGCGCTGGAGCAGACCGGGATCGCCGCGGCGTCGACCGCGGCCGCCGGGATCGCCGCCTACCTCGCGCTGACCCGCAAGCGCCGCGAGTTGATGCGGGAGTGGGCGATCCCGCTGCACGAAGCCCTCGCGCTGCCGCTGTGCCTGCCGGAGCAGACCGACCCGCGCCGCCGTCCTGGACCTCGTGCGCACCGGGGAGAACTGGAGGCATGCGACAAATGAGTGAGAAGGACCTCAGTCGCGCCGTGATCACATCTGGTCCTGGTCGTGGGGCTTCTTCCGGGACAGCCTCTTCATGACCGGTTCGCCGAGAGCGAGGAGAAGCAGCCCGCCAACGATGTTGCTGAGCACGCTGCCCAGGAAGTCGCTCAAGAGGTCCAGCAGGGCGTTCGTAACCATGGTGTTCTCCCGTGTGGTTGGGGATCCAGCAGGTGGACACCCAGCATGGGGGAGTGGTCTGATTGTCCGTCTGCTCATGGCGTGAAAGCCCAGGTGAGCGGCGCGAGCGCTGGACAATGGGCCAGTCAGAGTTGGACAACTCCGGAGGGTGCGGTGGGGAAGGCAGGGCGGAGCCGCGAGTTCCACGGCTCGGACGCCGAGAAGGCTCTGGCCAGATTCCTGGTCGACGTCACCGAACGCGCCGGGCTCGGAACCGTCGCCAGACTCGCCGAGCGCTTCCCCCGCGGTGGAAGCCGCTCGACATGGGCGGACTACCTCAACGGCAAGAAAGTCATCCCCCAGAAACTGCTGGGTGAAGTGCTCCAGGAGCTGCGGAAACGGCAGCCCGACCACTGGAACAGCCAGCTCATCACCAAGGCCAACAGGCTCTGGAAGGACGCCGCGGACGGCATGACGCCGAGCGGCGATGCCGGCACCGAGCTGCTCAGCCTCCACCGAAAGCTTCACCAGACCCAGGACGCCCTGGTCAAAGTCCAAACGGTCGCCACGGACAGCGAGCGCGTCATTCACCTGCTGCTCCAGTTCTCCGGACAGCAGGAAACCCGGATCGCGACCCTCACCCATGAGGTCGGCCAGCTGCGGGACAAAGAGCGAGCGATGGCCGCCCACCACCTGGATCAGGCCAGATTCCGGCTCTCCCGCATCCAGACCGAACTGGAACGTGCGAGAAGCAACCGCTACACCGCTGAGCAGGCCCAGACCGTGCTGCTCAGGGAACGCCGCGAAGTCCTCAGAGAGATTGAGGCACTTCAGCGGAACACCCCCGTCCCGGACCAGTCGGACGGCGGAACATGGGCTCCGGCATCGCTCCCGGCCCCCGTGGCTGGGAGCGAGCTGTCCGATGAGGAGATCGACCGCGAGATGGACGAGCGGCTCAACCTCGTCCACAACCGCGGCGAAGAACGCGAGGAGCTACTGGCCGAGGTGCTGCGGCAGGCCGACATAGCCACCGGGACAGCAGAAGAAGGCCCCCGGACCGTTTCCGGAACCCTCGTCGGCGAAGGCTCCCGGTACCCGGACACCACCCCGCCTCCACCACTCGTTCCTGCCTCGCCCAAGGGCGCCGACGGATTGTCCAGGACAACCCCAGACAACACGGCTACCAGCGAGGACGCCGCCTCACCCCTACGCCGCAAGTCTCGTCGCGTGGCCGGGCTGCTGGCTGCAGCACTGCTTGCGCCCTTCCTCGTCTGGGGAACGTATGACTTCTTCCACGGCTCGGACGACTCCCAAGAAGGGCCCGGCGACACCTCAAAGGCGTTCGGGGGCCAAACCCGGCTGGTGATCGGGGCTGTGGACTACTCCTGGGACAAGGAATCCAGGGAGGCCACGATTACCGGGTACAACAGCCGTGTCAGCACCATGGCTGCCAAGGCGCTCGGAAAGGAGTTAATCCATATTCAGACGACGGTGGAGAACCGCATTTCGAAGATCAAAGCAGGAGAAGTCACTCTCGTGATTCTCCCGATCGATCGGTCTTTCGCTTCCGAGGTCGACTTCGTCGGACCATACGTCAACAGTCCCACCGCGCTGCTGACGAGAAAGGGCTCCAGGCCCCTAAGGAAGCCGTCCGAGCTCGCCGACAAGAAGGTGTGTGCTCCACGTTACAGCAGCTTAAGTAGTGCCCTCAGGGCCTTTCCTGGTGTAGACGTGACGGAGGGGACAGTCAGTGGCTGCGTGGATGCTGTCCGAGAAGGGAACGCCGATGCCGCGCTCTCAGACGCACTGACGCTCTACGGATTGGTCGGCAAGTACAAGGGCCTCACTGTCACGGGCCAGTCTCTCGTACCTGGCGATACGCACTTCGGGTTCGCCATGGTTAAGGGGCACCGGAAGGAGTGCGATCGGCTCAAGGAAGTGGTCAAGAAGTACATCGAATCGTCTCAGTGGTTTGAAGACATTAACGTCTTGCCGCAGGTCTTCCGCACAGACAACTGGAAGAAATACCGGCCGACCGGCAAGCAATTCGAAGACTCTTCCTGCCGCGACGAACTTGGCTCTGACACCCCGCCCTGATGCGAAAGACCCCAGGCGTCCACGCCAAAGGCACGACCGGCCCAGTCCTGCAGAAGACCGCCGCCCCCAGAGGCGGTGCCCATGAGCGCACCCACACCCGCCGGACCCACCCCTGAAGGGCACAGCCCCCAGCCGCTCTGACACCCCGCCCTGATGCGAAAGACCCCAGGCGTCCACGCCAAAGGCACGACCGGCCCAGTCCTGCAGAAGACCGCCGCCCCCAGAGGCGGTGCCCATGAGCGCACCCACACCCGCCGGACCCACCCCTGAAGGGCACAGCCCCCAGCC
>NZ_RDBO01000225.1 GCF_008120935.1 Streptomyces sp. sk2.1 | reverse complement strand
GGACGCCTCCGGACACCCCTGGCTCGGCGCCGCCCTCGCCCTCGCCGACGGCGAGGGCCACCTGCTCACCGGCCGGCTCTCCCTCACCGACCAGCCCTGGCTGGCCGAACACGCCGCCTTCGGGACCGTCCTCGTCCCCGGCACCGGACTGCTCGAACTCGCCCTCACCGCAGCCCACCACATAGGCGCCACTGCCGTCGAGGAACTCACCCTCCTCGAACCCCTCGTCCTGACCGACGACACCCCCCTCCGCCTCCAGGTCGTCGTCGGAGCGGAAACCCCCCAGGGGCGCCGGCCGGTGGCGGTCTACAGCCGTGGTGAGGAGGTGTCCGAGGATGCTCCGTGGCGTCAGCATGCCGCCGGTGAGCTGGGGCAGGCGCAGTCCGCCGTTCCGGAGGCGGCCGACGAGTTGGTGCAGTGGCCGGTTCCGGGTGCCGAGCAGGTTGCGCTGGACGGGTTCTACGAGGACTTCCGTGCCCGTGGCCTGGAGTACGGTCCCGCCTTCCAGGGCCTGACCGGCCTGTGGCGCAAGGGCAACACCGCGTACGGCACCGTCCGCCTGCCCGAGGGGCTCCGGACCGACGACTTCGGTATCCACCCCGCACTCCTGGACGCCGCCCTGCACACCCTGATGGGCGTACGGCAGGAGGCGGACGGGGCCGGGAAGCCGGTGTTCCTGCCGTTCGAGTGGACCGGTGTCGAGCTGTACGCCACCGGCGCCACCGAACTGCGCGTACGCATCGAGGCTGAATCCGCGACGAGCGAGAACATCTCGCTCGTGGTGGCCGACGGCACCGGCGCCCCGGTCGCCGTCGCGCAGGGCCTGCGCATCCGTGAGGCGAGCGCCGAGCAGATCCGTGCCGGTCAGTCGGTCGAGCACCTCTACCGCGTCGAGTTCCAGGCCCCCCGCGTGCTGGAGGAGGCATCGGACGGGGAGACCTGGGTCCTCGGCGGCAACGGCGAGGTGACCCGCGCCCTGGAGGCGGAGGGCATCGGCACCGCCGACGAGGTGTCCGCGCGCCTGGACGACGGCGCGCCCGCGCCGCTCCGCCTCGTCATCGACACCACCTGCTCGGACGGCGGCTTTGCCGACGACGCCGTGGGCGGTTTCGGCGACGGCCTCGTGGCGACGACCCGGACGTTGGGTCTCGTTCAGCAGCTGATCTCCGAACAGCGCCTGGAAGAAACCGAGTTGGTATGGCTCACCTCCGGTGCGGTGGATGCCGGGGACGGGGTGCGCGACCTGGTGCACGCCCCGCTGTGGGGGTTGCTGCGCACGGCGCGCAGCGAGCACCCCGAACGTGCGATCCGGCTGGTGGACGTCGAGACACCGGCTGCCGACGTGGGGCGCGCGCTTGCCGTCGCGGGCGAGCCGGAGGTGGCGGTACGCGGGGGCGAGGTACGGGTCGCGCGTCTGGTGGGCGTGACCGGGGCCGGGAACGATGCCGGGAAGGGTGCCGGTGACGCCGGTGAGCGGCCGGTGCTGGACCCGTCCGGCACCGTGCTGATCACGGGTGGTACGGGTGAGCTGGGCCGTGCCGTGGCCGTACACCTGGTGCGTGCGCACGGAGTGCGGCATCTGGTGCTGACCTCGCGACGTGGCCAGGACGCGCCCGGTGCCGGGGAGTTGGCGGCGGATCTGACGGCCGCCGGGGCCGAGACCGTACGCCTGGTGGCTTGCGACGTGTCGGACCGTACCCAGGTGGAGGCCCTGCTGGTCGAGGACGGCGCACATCCCTGGACCGGGATCTTCCACCTTGCCGCGGTGCTCGACGACGGGCTGCTGACCGCGCAGGACGCGGAACGACTGGCCTCGGTGTGGGCCCCCAAGGCGGCGGGTGCCGCACATCTGCACGAGCTGTCCCAGCACCTCGACCTGGCCGCGTTCGTCCTGTTCTCCTCGGCCGCGGGTGTGCTGGGCGGCGCCGGGCAGGCCGGATACGCGGCTGCCAACGCCTTCCTGGACGGCCTCGCCGCCCACCGCAGGCTCCAGGGGCTTCCCGCGACCAGCGTGTCCTGGGGGCTGTGGCAGCAGGCCGGCACCGGCCTGACCGCGTCCCTGGGCCGGGCCGAGCTGGCCCGTATGCACCGGCAGGGCGTCGGCGCGCTCACCGACAAGCAGGGACTGGCGGCCCTCGACGCCGCACTTGCCGAACCGCATGCCCATCTCGTCCCGATCAGGCTGGAGTCGGCGCCGCTGCTGCGCCGTCCCGATGAGATTCCGGCGCTGCTGCGCGCCCTGGTCCGGGCCCCGCGCAAGCGTGCCGGGGAGTCCGCGGCGACCCCGTCGGGTCTGCGCGAGCAGCTGGCAGTCCTTTCGGAGGCGGAACGCTCGGCCTGGCTGACCCGGCTCGTCCAGCGTGAGGCCGCTGTGGTTCTGGGTGTGTCCGATGCGGACGGGATCGGTGCGCAGCAGGTGCTCAAGGAGTTGGGGATCGACTCGTTGATGGCGGTGGAGCTGCGGCGTCGGCTCTCGGCCGAGACCGGTCTCACGCTGCCCTCGACCCTCGCCTTCGACCACCCCACCCCCACGGCCATCGCCGCGCTGCTCCTCGAACGGCTCGCGCTCACCGACGGTGCGGGGAAGGCCGCGCCGAAGCGTGGCCGCCGCAGGGCCGCAGCGTCCGACGACCCCATCGCCGTCGTGTCCATGGCCTGTCGGCTGCCCGGCGGCATCGAGACCCCCGAGGACTACTGGGACCTGCTGTCGTCCGGCGGCGACGCCGTCAGCGGACTTCCGTCGCGCTGGGAGAAGCTCGACGTCTACGACCCCGACCCCGAGGCCGTCGGCAAGAGCTATGCCCGCGAGGGTGGTTTCATCCACGACGTCGAGGGCTTCGACGCCGCGTTCTTCGGGATCTCCCAGCGCGAGGCGCTGTCGATGGACCCGCAGCAGCGGCTCGTGCTCGAAACGGCCTGGGAGGCGCTGGAGCGGGCCGGGCTCCGGCCCGACGCGCTGACCGGCAGCAGCACCGGCGTCTACCTCGGCGCCATGAGCTCCGACTACGGCGAGCAGGGGCGCGAGCTCGACGCGTTCGACGGGTACGTCAGCACGGGCAACGCCAGCAGTGTCGTCTCGGGCCGGGTGTCGTACGCGCTCGGTCTCCAGGGCCCGGCCGTGACCATCGACACCGCGTGCTCGTCGTCCCTCGTGGCGATGCACCTCGCGGCCACCGCCCTGCGCCAGGGCGAGTGCGAACTCGCCCTCGTCGGCGGTGTCACCATCATGAGCACACCGAGGCTCTTCGTGGAGTTCTCCCGGCTCAAGGGCATGGCACCGGACGGACGTTGCAAGTCCTTCTCGGCGCAGGCGGACGGCGCCGGCTGGTCGGACGGCGTCGGCATCCTCGTGCTGAAGCGGCTGTCGGCCGCCGAACGCGACGGTGACCGGGTGCTGGCGGTCCTGCGCGGCAGCGCCGTCAACCAGGACGGCCGCAGCCAGGGCCTCACCGCCCCCAACGGCCCCTCGCAGCAGCGGGTGATCCACGACGCCCTCGAAGCCTCCCGCCTCGCACCGGCCGACATCGACGCCATCGAGGCGCACGGCACGGGCACGCCGCTCGGCGACCCGATCGAGGCCGGGGCCCTGGCCGAGGTGTTCGGCCCGGGGCGCGACGCGGACCGGCCGGTGTACCTGGGCTCGTCGAAGTCGAACATCGGGCACGCCCAGGCCGCCGCGGGCGTCGCGGGCGTGATGAAGATGGTCCTCGCACTCCAGCACGAGACCCTTCCGAAGACCCTGTACGTGGACGAGCCCAGCCCGCACATCGAGTGGGACAACAGCGGGCTCCGACTCCTCGACGAGGCACGACCCTGGACACGCGACACGGCACGCCCCCGCCGCGCCGGTGTCTCCTCCTTCGGGCTCAGCGGCACCAACGCCCACCTGATCCTGGAGGAGCCGCCGGTACGCGACGCACGGCCGGTGGAGGCCGTCGGGACCGGTCCGGCCCCCGTCCCCCTGGTGCTGTCGGGGCAGAGCGAGGAAGCCGTGCGCGCCCAGGCCGGACGCTGGGCGGACTGGATCGCCGGACGGCCGGACGTGCCGTCGGCCGATGTCGTGGCGACGGCGGCGCTGCACCGCACGCACTTCGAGTTCCGGGCGGGCGTACTGGCCACCGGCCGCGACGAACTGGTCGACTCCCTCAGGGCGTTGGCGGAGGGCCGGGCGCACCGTGATGTCGTCGAGGGTTCTGTCGTCGGTGGTGAGTTGGCGGTGTTGTTCACGGGGCAGGGCAGTCAGCGGATCGCGATGGGGCGTCAGTTGTACGGGGCGTTCCCGGTGTTCCGGGAGGCGTTCGACGAGGTGTGTGCGGCGTTGGATCCGCATCTGAGGGTGCCGTTGGCCGCGGTGGTGTTCGCTCCCGAGGACAGTGCGGACGCGGTGTTGGTGCATGAGACGGAGTTCACGCAGCCGGGGTTGTTCGCGGTGGGTGTGGCGTTGTTCCGGTTGTGGGAGTCGTGGGGTGTGGTGCCGGGTGCGGTGGTGGGGCATTGCATT
>NZ_RDBO01000224.1 GCF_008120935.1 Streptomyces sp. sk2.1 | reverse complement strand
TGCGCGAACATCGGGGCGAGCACGGAGCGGAGCAGTGTCTGGCCAGCCAGCACCACCAGCCAGGGAGGCAGCCCGTGTCAGCACCCGCCCCACGCACCGGAGTCTGGTTCATCGGAGCACGCGGCTCCGTCGCCACCACCGCCATCGCGGGATGCGCGGCGCTCGCGGCGGGGCTCCGGCCGGCGACGGGCATGGTCACCGAGACACCGCCGTTCG
Organism: Streptomyces sp. sk2.1; assembly: GCF_008120935.1. Lineage (GTDB taxonomy): Bacteria > Actinomycetota > Actinomycetes > Streptomycetales > Streptomycetaceae > Streptomyces. The sequence continues at coordinate 1,508 of NZ_RDBO01000224.1, read as the reverse complement.
CCGACAGCGGGCTGCCCGTCCCGGCCTCGCTCGTCTTCGGCGGACACGACACGGCCGACTGCCCGCTCCCCGAACGCGCCGAGGCCCTGGTCGCCGGGGGAGTGCTGCCGCACGGCCTGCCTGCGGCGATCGGCCGCGAACTCGCCACCGCCGACGCGGAGATACGGCCCGGCGGGCCGCTCCCGGACGACACCCGCGAGGACGAGGAACTCATCGCCGCGTTCGCCGCCGACCTCACCGACTTCGGCCACCGCAACGGGCTGACCAGGACCGTCGTGATCAACGTCGCCTCCACGGAACCCGTCCCCGACCCCGGGGGACGGCGGCTGCCCGCCAGCTCGCTCTACGCAGCAGCCGCGCTCCGGGCCGGCTGCCCCCACGTCAACTTCACCCCTTCCACCGGACTGCGCGCCCCCGCCCTCCGTGGCGCCGTCGCGGCCTGCGGACTTCCTCACGCGGGCCGCGACGGCAAGACCGGCCAGACACTGCTCCGCTCCGTGCTCGCCCCGATGTTCGCGCAGCGGGCCCTGCCCGTCCGGGCCTGGTCGGGCACCAACCTGCTGGGCGGCGGGGACGGGGCGGCGCTGGCCGACCCCGGCGCGGCGGCGGCCAAGAACGCGGGCAAGGAACGCGTGCTCGCCGACACCCTGGGCGCCGCACCCGAAGGCCGGGTCCACATCGACGACGTACCGGCCCTCGGAGACTGGAAGACCGCCTGGGACCACATCGCGTTCGACGGGTTCCTCGGCGCGCGCATGGTGCTCCAGACGACCTGGCAGGGCTGCGACTCCGCACTGGCCGCGCCCCTCGTCCTGGACCTGGCCCGGTTGGTGGCCCGCGCCCACGAACGGGGCCTGACCGGGCCGCTGCCCCAGCTCGGCTTCTACTTCAAGGATCCGGACGGCGGCCCGGCCGCCCTCTTCGAGCAGTACGAGGCACTGCTCGCCTTCGCCGGGACGCTGCGGGGCGAACGGTGACGGCACGCGCCTGGGCGGAACTCCTGCGGGTGTCCGCGCTGTTCACCGTCCCCGGCGACGCGCTCGCCGGAGCCGCCACGACCGGCGGCCGCCCCGASCGCGGCACCGCGCTCGCGGTCGGTGCCTCCCTCTGCCTGTACGAGGCGGGCATGGCGCTCAACGACTGGGCCGACCGGGACGAGGACGCCGTGGACCGGCCGCACCGGCCGATCCCGTCGGGCCGGATCGCGCCCGGCGMGGCCCTCGCGGCGGCGGGAGCACTGACGGCCGCCGGACTGGGCCTCGCCGGGTGCGCGGGCCGCCGGCCGCTCACGGCCGCCATCGCACTGGCGGCGACCGTCTGGGCGTACGACCTCCGGCTGAAGCACACCCCGGCGGGTCCGGCGGCGATGGCGGCGGCCCGGGGCCTGGACCTGCTGCTCGGAGCCACCGCGACGGGAACGACACGCCGGAACCCCGGACCGACCGCTCGCGGTGCCGTGCGCGGCCCCGCACGTGGCTCCGTACGCGCCGCGCTCGGGGCGGCCGCCG
>NZ_RDBO01000223.1 GCF_008120935.1 Streptomyces sp. sk2.1 | reverse complement strand
GTCCAGGGGCGGGGGCCGGCCAGGGTGCGGGCGAGGTCGTGCAGGGAACGCACCAGGGCCCGGGCGGTGGGCGCGACCGGCTGGTGCAGGCGGGCGCCCTCGGCGGACGTGTCGGACAGCAGCGCGGCGGCGGCGTGGGTCGCGCCGACACCGTCCAGGAAGCCGTGGTGGGCGCGCAGGCAGACCCGGAAGGAGTCGGGGCCGGTGATCAGCCGCACGTCCCAGGGCGGGACGCTTCCGGTGAGGTCGAACGGCAGTTGGGAGATCCGGTCCGTTTCCCGGTCGAGCGCGGCGCTGTCGGCGGCGTCGGTGTGCTGCACCCGCAGGTTCGGCGCGGGGGTGCCGCGGAACGTCGGCAGGGCGGGCGCGCGCTCGGCGATCCGCTGCTGGAACGCGGACGGGGCGGGCGGAGGGCCGGCGAAGTCCAGAGCGAGGGTGACCACCGGCTGCTGCGGCCCGTCGAAGGACAGCAGCGCCCGGTCGAGCGGGTTCGGGCCCGGCACGGTGACGGGCAACTGGCCCTGGGCGGTAGGAGGTTCGGCGTGCTTCGGATGCGGATCCGTGGTGGCGGGGTCGGTCACGGCGAGACGTCCAGACAGGCGGGGCTGCGCTCGGCGAAGCCCGTACGGGTGGGATCGAAGGAGGAGTCGGGTCGCGGGCCGGGGCGGGTGTCGAGCAACGGGCGTATTCCGGTGGGGAGTTCGACGCGGCACCCGACAGCCTCCTCACCCGGCGACGACGGACGCCACCGGCGTCCGAATCCGACCGTCATCCCGCCATTGTCAACCCGAACGCGAGCGGCCGGGTTACGGGCCCGGTCCTGTGTTTCCCGATTGCCCGACCTGCTCGCGCCGCCCGGCACCGGTCGGCGTCGGCGTGTCACGGCTGCGGCCCCCGCGTCCGCGGCCGTGACGTGCGGAGCCGAACGGCCGGGGCGGTGCCGGTCATTGACCTCAACCGCGCTTGAGCTCCTAGGCTCCCCGGTATGACGATCACGGAGTACTCACAGGACAGACTGGCCGCCCAGCCCATCGGTTACTGGAGCGGAATCGCGAACGAGATCATCGTCGGCAGCATCCGTGCCGCCCTCGCCGAGGAGGGGCTCACACAGCCGCATTGGTGGATCCTCAACCATGTCGCCGGTTCCCCGGAGCATTGGACCCGCGTCTCCCTCACCGCCAGGCTCTCCCCCTTCGACCGCCAGGACACCGACTTCGAGGCCGTTCACGCCGACCTCGCCTCCCGGGGCTGGATCGCGGAGCCGGACGGCCGTCTCGTCCTCACCGAAGCCGGCGAAGCGGGGCGGCGGCGCGCGAAGGACCGCACCCTCAAGGTCCATGAGCAGATGCACGACGGCGTGGAGACCGCCGACTACGTCACCACCCTGAACGTGCTCCGCCGGATGATCACCAACCTCGGAGGCAGCAGCGACCTTCCCTAAGCGCTGTCCCGTAATTGCTGGTCAGAGGTGAGATGATCTTGCTGTGGTTGGTGTGATTGCGGCGTCGGAGCCGTCCTGGATAGTCCCGTTCACCGGGCTGAGCCCGCGGCAGTTCGGCAAGCTGGTCACCGCGCTGCGGCGCGAGGGTGCCGACCCGGTCCGCAAGGGCCGGCCCTGGAGTCTGCCGCTGGAGGACCGGGTCCTGCTGGTCGCCGCGTACTGGCGCACGAACCTCACCCTGCGCCAACTGGCTCCGTTGTTCGGGGTGTCGAAGTCGGCGGCCGACCGGATCGT
>NZ_RDBO01000222.1 GCF_008120935.1 Streptomyces sp. sk2.1 | reverse complement strand
CCCCTCCACCAGTCCCTCCTGGACCACCCGGCACGCTCGTCCCACGACCTCTCCGCCCTGCGCCTGGTCGTGACGGGCGCGGCGGCCGTCCCCCTGAAACTGGTGGAACGCCTGCGCACGGAGCTCGGCATCGCGACGGTCCTCACCGCGTACGGCCTCTCCGAGGCGAGCGGCATCGTCACGATGTGCCGCCGCGGCGACCCGGCGGAGACCATCGCCACCACCTCGGGCCGGGCGATCCCGGGCACCGAGGTCCGGGTACTGGCCGACCCCGGCGAGCCCGGCGAGATCCTGGTCCGCGGTTTCAACGTGATGGCGGGCTACTTCGAGGACCCCGGCACCACGGCCGCCGCGATCACCCCGGACGGCTGGCTCCGCACCGGCGACGTGGGGATCCTCGACGGGGCGGGCAACCTCCGGATCACCGACCGGATCAAGGACATGTTCATCGTCGGCGGCTTCAACGCGTACCCGGCCGAGATAGAACAGCTCCTCGGCCTGCACCCGGACGTGGCCGACGTGGCGGTGATCGGCGTCCCGGACCCCCGGCTCGGCGAGGTCGGCAGGGCGTACGTGGTCCGCAGGCCGGGCGCGACGACGACCGCCGACGACCTGATCGCCTGGTCGAGACGCGAGATGGCGAACTACAAGGTCCCCCGCACGGTCRAGTTCGTGCCCGGCCTCCCGCGCAACGCGAGCGGCAAGGTGCTGAAGGGGGAACTGCGGGGGCG
>NZ_RDBO01000221.1 GCF_008120935.1 Streptomyces sp. sk2.1 | reverse complement strand
CCCGTGCTGTGCCCGGTCCAGGAGGACACCCCCGGCCCGCTCGCGCCCGACTTCTCCGGCGGCACCCTGAAGTTCAGGGCGACGGGCGACGAGTACGCCGGTGGCGGGGTGCCGAAGACGACGCTGCCGTCGGCCGCCCGCTGGGCCACCCCGGCGGCCAGGGCGACCGAACCCGCCGGGGTGAAGGCGGACGCGGACGGCACGGAGGAGGCGGGGGCGGCGGCCAGTGAGCGGGGCACCGGCGGTCCCCCGGCCGCCCGACGCTGCAGGGCGGGAAGCGGCGGGGAGGCGGGCGGCGCGCCCGTCCCCTGTCCCGGAGCGGCGACGGTACGTTGCAGCGCCGCCGGTACGGACGGTGTCACCGTCGCCATCGACGCCGTGCCCTCCCCGCCGGCGGTCCAGCGCACCGGAACGGCATCGGCCGGGGACGCGCCTCCCGGCCCGGAGCCCGGCACCGTCCCCGTACCGGTCGGCGAAGGCGGTGCCGACCCGTCCGGCCCGTCCACCGCGGAACGCTGTACCGCTGCTCCCGACTCCCCGCTCCGCACGTTCTGGAGCGGTACGGGCCGGTCGGCGAGCAGCGGTGCGACCGGATCGGTGCTCGGGGGCGGCGCGAGGGGGGCCGGCGACGGCACGGCGGAGGTCCGGTCCGTACCCCTGCCGTCGCCGCGATCCCTGCCTCCGTCCGTTCCCGTGCAGCGCGTCGTTCCGGGGGACGCTTCCGCGATGACGTCGGCCGGGGAGTCGGCCGTAGCGGAGTTGCCGGTGCGTCAACTGGTGGGGG
>NZ_RDBO01000220.1 GCF_008120935.1 Streptomyces sp. sk2.1 | reverse complement strand
CGGTCTGCTCCGCAGACGCGACGCGGCGGCGCTACGCGCCGCTCCAACGGAGCGCTTCGCGCTCCGGGTGCCGGGCCACTCCGTGGCCCTGGGTCACATCGTGCGCTCCGCGCTCGATGTGACGATCCGCTGGCGCGGATCGGTCGCAGCCGCTCCGCGCCTGCTCGGAGGCCCGCTACGCGGGCGGCTGGCTACGGGGAGGGGGGTCGGGCCGGTCGTCTTGGTGACGGGCCGTCACCGGGCCGGGGTGGTCCGGCCTTGACGGCCGATCAAATCCGGTCACCTTCGAACACTTCCCGACTTCGCGTGCGTCAAACTGCCGGACGGGATAGGTTCTCATCTGGTGGCAGACCACCGGGGCCGGTTGGGGCGCCATTCGCAGGAGTGGCAAAGCCCGCGCGGGCGGCTCTCCCGAGAGTGCGTCATTTCCGGCCCCCGGATAACTTCTCATCTGCTGACGGACCACCGGAACCGGTGCGAGAAAGGAAACAGAAATGACCGCAATGCCTTTGAGGCCGCATCAGGTGGAAGCCGTGGATGGGGCTTTGCGAATGCTCGCGAATCCGCCCGGCGGGGCCATTCCTGAAAAGGGTCTCCGGGCGCAGGTAATCGCGGCTACGGGGTCGGGGAAAACAAGGGTCGGGGTGGAGGTCGCGAACCGCCTTTCCGCCCGCCGCGTGCGCCCGCTGAAGCACCGCCAGCGAGGCGTACGTCGCGACCGCCGTCACGGTCTCCAAGTCCCGCACCCACTCCGTCAGATCACCCGGATCGGTGG
>NZ_RDBO01000022.1:1133-13264 GCF_008120935.1 Streptomyces sp. sk2.1 | reverse complement strand
GATCAGAGGATCCCGCGGGGGCAGGGGGACCGGGGGCCGGCGAGCCGAGCGGCTCGAGCCGGTGTCGGTCGTGGAGGCGGTATCAGTCGTGCACGGGGGCGAGTACCCGTGCCAGTGCCGGTTGTAGATCGTGTACGGCCTGGCTGCTCCGGAACCGGGAGAGTTCCCGCGCGAGACGCCGGATGTCGCTGTTCACCGTCGCCGAGGGCACGGTCGACATCATCCCCAGGAGTTCCCCGGCGATCGTGCACGCGTGCTCGACCTCTCCGGAGGCGGCGTGGGCCAAGGACCTGCGGAAGCCGTACCGGACACGGGTGCGCAGTGCGTGCGGCGGGAGACGGCGGCACTCCCGGTCGAGGACCTCGGCGGCGGCCTTGGGATGACCGAGGTCGTACAGGCACCAGCCGGTCGTCATGGCCGCCGGATCGCTCACGTGGGTGGTGCCGATCACGTGCTCGCTGCCGCTGCGGGCGTCGTCGCTGTCGAGCAGCTCCCGCGCCTTGTCGAGGCTGCGGAGGCAGTCGCGTTCGTCGCCGACGAGCGCGTGTCCCTGTGCCTCTCGTTGGGCTGCGAGTCCTCGGATGCGCGGAGGGAGTCCGGCGCTCTGAGCCCGGCGGGCCAGAGTGACGGTGCCCGCTGCGTCCCCGCCGTAGAGAGTGACCAGGGCGCGTCGTACGAGTGCGTAGAAACCGAGGTACGGATCGCCGCCGGCGTGCGCCAGTTCGGAGGCCTCACCGGTCCAGCCGAGTGCCGCACTGTTGTCCCCGGCCTCCTGGGCCATCCAGCCGGTGAACTCCGCGAATCGCGACGCGAGCAGGAGCACGGGGGCCCGAGTGGTGGATGGGGCATCGGCGGCCAGTCCGGCGACCGCGCGCGTCTGCGTCTCCAGCAGGGGAAGCAGGGCCTTCGGCGCGGTGGATTGGCCGAGCTTTCGCAGGAGGTCGAACTGCGCGTGGAAGGAGGGAAGGAGGGGGCTGGTGGCCGGGGGTGCCTGACCGCCGAGTTTCAGACCGAGGTCGATCAACGCCCCTGTGCCGGCCGAGAGGACCGCCCGGCGCCCCACCAGCCAGGGGCTCGGGGTACTGGAGGTTTCGGTGGTGTCCGAGCCTGTTTCGGGGTGGATGACCAAGCGTTGCAGCTCGCCGTTCGCGCCGAGGAAGGCGTCGCACCGCCGGGCCAGTTCGAGGGAGGCGGAACGCTCCCCACGCTCGACCTTGCTGAGATGCCCCTTGTCGTAGTTGAGCGCCACGGAGAACTCGGTCAGAGTCAGGCCTGCCTTCTGCCGTAAACGGCGAAGTTCTGGGCCAAAAGGTAAAGTTGTACTCATTACTAACCTCCCCTTGAGTGGTGATCGTGAGAGTCGTGCGCCCTTGCGGGAGCTCTCGTTCGACGTTTGCCGACTGGAGCGAAGATCGGCGATCGAACACCCAGCGTGATGGGTCCGTTTCGTTTCGCATCCGAGGGCGAGTTTGGCACGAGGGGCGCCTCATGGGTCGGGGTTCGGCGGGGTTGCCTGTTGCCTCTTCTGTTTTCCGCTGTTCTCTGTCCGATTCTTGCTGTGGCCAAAGTCGGTCACGACCGGGGCAAAGCGGTTAGTGAGGGAGGGAGATGAGGCCCTGTTGGTTGCGACGCGGAGGGTGTTGTGGATCGTTCGGTGTGATTCCCGATCAAGGGAGATGCGTCAATGAGCAGTGACAACATGACCGAAGCCGGGCAGTCGAGCCGTGTTGGGTGGTCGGCTGTCGAGGGCGGTGCATTCATCAGGCCTCGGCCTCCAGCCGTTGCTGTTGTGCAACGTCGGCGATCCTGAGATCTCTTGTGCTTTGTTGCGAATCCCGCGCCGGGACGGCGCCGATCCTCCTTTCGTGCGGGTGGTCGGTGCTGCCGTCAATGCTCCTGGGTTTTCGGGGCGGAGGCAGGTGGGGAGAGGGGGGTGTGCGGGCTCGTGGTCATGCACGTGACTGTCCCGGTCCCGTATGACGGTGCCTCCATGGACACATGGTGGGAACGTAACAAGGGGTCGCTGCTGCCCGGATGCCTATGACTCCCGCCCTCCGGTCCACTGGGTTCTGTCTCTTTGGCCGGCGTCGGGTCCGGATGAGGATGCCCGCGAGGTGCAGGGCGGCCCGGTGGGCGATCGCGAGCTCGTCGGTTCGTGTGACCAGGCCGCGCCACTGTTTGAGGTGGTTGATGCATCGATCGACGGTGTTCCGCTTTTTTTGTATGCCTCGCTATCGGTCGGCATCAGCGGTGCGATCCGGTCCCACGTCGGATCAGTGATCACTGATCGGGCAGACACGCCCAGTTGACTCACCAACCGGCCAGGCGGACACGTGTCAGGACTTCCCGTCCCAGACGGGAAGTTCGGCAGCGGCGACGATGCTGCGGACGCCCAGGTCCGCCCGCCGGGCCGGGGCCGTTTGGTCAACGACGACGGAACAGCCGGCCCACTGCCCGCCGCACTCTTCGACCATTGACCGCACGGCCGACGCCTGGCTGCCCGTCTCGATCCAGTCGTCGACCAGCAGCACCCGGTCCCCGGGGCCCACCGCCGCCCGCTGCAGACGCAGCTCCTGGCGAGTGCCCCGGTAGTCGGGGGCGCTGCGCCGGGTGACCTTGTCCCCCGGGAAGATCCCCTCGCCCTTGCGTACTGCGACGAAGCCGACGCCGAGTTCGACGGCCACCGCCGCGCCGAGCAGGAATCCCCGCGACTCGACGCCGCAGACGGCCGTGACGCCGTCGTCCCGGAACGGCCCGGCCAGGCCGCGGACCACCGCGGCGAGCGCCCCGGGGTCGCGGAAGATCTGCCAGACGTCGGCGTGGCCGCCGAGCCACCGGAAGCGTTTGAGGGCCAGGGCATGTGCGTGAGACGTCATGATCGCGAGTCTGCGGACAGACTGGCAGCCCAGGCAATCGGATTCTCGTTCGAGGAGGACCGGCGGGCGATGCACCACCTTCGCCGTGATCCTGATCCGGACCCGAAGCCGACCGAGGAGACACGGCCTGGGGCCTTTCGTTTGGATCAGGCCGGATCAGTGAGCGGGGTCCGGTGTGTGCGATCGCAAGGCGGAGGAGGGAGACAATGGCGGAGCCCTGGCGAGTGACGACAACGCGGCGAGCGATGGGGTCTCCCCTGCTCGAGCGCAGCCGAGAGCTCGGGGAAGTACCGGGGCACGCGAGCCCGGCATGATCCAAACGAAAGGCCCTAGCCCGCCTGCACTAACCCGGCGCGCGCGGCGACCCCCGCGCCACGAGGCTGTGGGCGTAAGCGCCTGTCGGTGGTCCTTGCCCGAGGGCCGCCCGGCAGGCCCTCGGCGCTCCCGCCGTCCTCCCGGCGAAGGCGAAGACGAAGAAGGTTCCCTGTGCGTTTGCATCGAATAGCGCTGTGGGTCACGGGCCCCATGGCCATTCCCCTCATAGCGGCGCCGGCCGGGGTGACGGCGGCCGGCGCCATCGGTGAGACGGCCCCGGAGGCGACCCGCTCCGTGCGGACGGCCGCCGTCACCGAACCGGCCGTCGGCTCCTCGCCCACCTTTCCGGCCCTCGGGGCCACATCGGTGTCCCTCGCCCACGGCGCGCCCCGCCCCGCGATCGTCTCGCGCGGCCGGTGGCGGGCCGACGAGACCAGGCGCGATGCCCACGCCCGTTACGCGGGAGGGGTCTCGGCGGTCTTCGTCCACCACACCGACACTCCCAACGGCTACGACTGCGCGGACGTCCCCCGCACCCTGCGCAATCTGTACACGGGCCAGACCAGGGACCGCAGTTGGGGGGACCTCGGCTACAACTTCCTCGTCGACCGGTGCGGCACCGTCTACGAGGGCCGGGCGGGCGGCGTCGGGCGGGCCGTCGTCGGCTCCCACACCGTCGGGTTCAACCAGGGCACCACCGGCATCGCGGCGATCGGCACCTTCGGGGCGGGAACGCCGGTGCCGGCGGCCATGGAACGGGCGATCGCGGCCCTCGCCGCCTGGAAGCTCGGCCTCGGCGGCGTCGACCCGGCGGGCAAGGTGCGACTCACCTCGACGAACGACAAGAGCCGCTATCCCGAGGGGACTTCGGCGGTCTTCGACGCCATCTCCGGCCACCGGGACGGCTTCGCCACCAACTGCCCGGGAGAGGCGCTGTTCGCACGGCTCCCCGCGATCCGCAAGGCCGCCGCCGAACTCCAGGGACGGTCCCGGCGCGCCTCTGCCGGGGCGCATCTCCCGGTGAGCCTCGGAAGCCTTTACCACAGCGTGGATTGACGGTCGGTCAGGTTGCCCGGCCCGGCCCGGCCCGGCCCTGCCCTTCCCGAAGCCCGAAGCCCGAAGCCCGAAGGCCCGAGGCGCCGGGCACCGGGGACCCTCCCGCGGCCGGTGTCCCGTGCGCCCTCGCGGTCACGGCTGTACGATCGCCAACTCGCTCACTCCCGGGGGCTTCTGGGCGTCCTCCGACGCGACCGTCAGCCGCACCAGCCGGGCCACCGGATCGGCGCCCGCGCGGTACGGCCGCCAGTGTGCGCCGTCCGCCGAGACCTCCAGGCGGTACGAGGAGGGGCGCGCGTCCGTCCACCGCGGCGCGATCGAGGTCACCGGGGCCGCCCGTCCCAGGTCCACCGTCAGGGCGCCCTTCGCACCGTCCGGGGACCAGGCCGTGGCCGGGCTGCCGTCCACCGCTGCCGCCGCGTACAGGCCGGGCGTCTCCGACGTGGCCGTCGCCGGGCGGCAGCGGGCCGCGTCGGAGGTCGGGGCGAGGTCGGGGCGCCGGGTGGGGAGGGTGAGCGCGCGGTCGAGGGTGCGCGGGCCCGCGGGGGAGTGGACGGTGAAGGGGGCGCCGGAGGTCAGCCGCACCGTCGTCGTCCGGGGCCCGATCACGACGTCGTACGTACTGCCCCGGTGGCGCAGGCCCTTCAGGGTGACGCCCCGGTCCAGCTGCGGCGGCAGCATCGGATCGAGACGCACCCCGTCCTCCCGCAGCCGCAACCCCGTCAGGCCGTGCGTGAAGACCTGGAGGAAGCCGCCCTTCCCGGTCAGGAAGTCGTCGGCGGGGAAGCCCGACAGCGGGTCCTGGGCGCCCGCCTTCGCGCCCCGGGCCTCGCTGAACAGGGCGTACGGACCGCGGGTGAACGGGCGGACGGCGCGCTGGAGATAGGTGTACGTCGCGCAGCCCGGCTCCCCGATTGCGGCCGCGTCGATCGCGTGCACCGAGTCGGTCATCGCCGGGCCGTCCGGGTCGGTGAGCGCCGCGTAGTGGTCGAGCGTGGCCGCGGCGGCGCCCGGCTCCATCGGCCACTCCAGCGGGTAGACCAGCAGCACGGTGTCCGCCTGCTTGATCGTGGAGTCGTTGTAGCCGGCGTACTGGAGGAAGATCTTCCGCTCGGGGTCGTACGGGATGCGCAGCCCGTCCGCGACCCGACGCCACCCGTCCGGTGCGGGGTGTCCGAGCAGCTGTGCGGCCCTGGTGGCGTTGCGCAGGGCGGTGGCCGCGACGGCGTTGGTGAAGACGCCGTCGGTGACGCCGTTGCTGTACTCGTCGGGGCCCGCGACGTTCTTCACCGAGTAGCTGCCGTCGTCGTTCGCGGTGGCCCGGGAGGCCCAGAAGTCGGCGATCCCGCTGAGCAGCGGCCAGCCGCGCCCGGCCAGCCAGGCCCGGTCCCCGGTCGCCAGGTAGTACTGCCAGACGGCGAGCGAGACATCGCCCTGGAGGTGGTTCTGGGTGAGGCAGTGCGGCGGGTCCCAGCTCTGGCACTCGGAGTGCAGATCGCCCCGGCTCGCGCTCGTCCACGGGTAGAACAGTCCCTCGAAGCCCAGCTCCCGGGCGTTGGCGCGGGCGGCCCCACGGGTGCGGTAGCGGTACTCGACGACCGTGCGGGCCAGCTCGGGACGGGTGGCGAGCAGTCCCGGGTACATCCAGGTCTCGGCGTCCCAGAACACCATGCCCGCGTAGTTGTCGCTGGTCGGACCGGCCGGTGCGATGCTGTCGCGGGCACCGGCGCGGGTGGCGGCGGCCAGCCCGTACTGCGCGGACCGCAGCCACTTCTGCAGCTCGGGGCTGCCCGGCACCAGGACGTCGGCCGCCCAGACCCGCCGCCAGGCGGCGGCGTTCGCGGCGAGGACCCCGGACCAGCCGCGCCGGGCCGCGCGCCGGGACGCGTCGCGGGCGGCGGTGCGCGGGACGGACGAGGTGAGCGCGGTGTCGACGCCGACGTACTTCTCGAAGGTGTACGAGCGCCCCGCGCGCACCCGGTGCGTGCTCCGCGCCGCGACCGGGGTGCGGGCGCCGGTGCGCAGGGTCTGGACGATCGCGCCCGCCGTCCCGGTGCCCAGGGTGCGGAACGTGCCGTCGCCGGCCAGGGCGATCCGGCGGGCGCCCCGCGGGTCGAGGCGGCCGGTGACGGTCGCGGTGCCGTTCCAGCGCGGTGTCATGCGCAGCCGTACCGCGCCCGTGTGCGGGTCGGAGCGGTCGGCGAGCACCTCGTACACCAGGTCCGTCGCGCGTCCGTCGGCCGTGGTCCAGCGCAGCGACGTGCGCACCAGGCCGCAGCGCAGGAAGAGCGTCTGGCGGTAGTGCGAGATCCGGCCGGGGGGAGTGCCGGTGCCGTAGGTCTCGTCGCCGACGCGCACGTCGAGGGTCGTCCAGCTCGGCAGCGCGGCGATCACCTCGCGGCCCCCGGCCAGGTCCGCCTCGCGCCCGAACAGGCCGGAGACGAAGGCGCCGTCGTAGCGCGGGGTGAACAGCGGCCAGCCGGTCCGCTCGCCGGAGGCGGCGTAGCCGGCGCCCGCGGCGGGGACCCGGTGGCCCAGGTAGCCGTTGCCGACGTAGGGGTCGTAGCCGGCCGCCTCGACCCGCGGGGCGCCCGCCGGATCGCCCTGGCCGGCGACGGCACGTTCCGCACCCTGGGCACCGGGACGGCGGGCGCGATCGTCCAGACCCTGCGCACCGGCGCCCGCACCCCGGTCGCGGCGCGGAGCACGCACCGGGTGCGCGCGCCTCTCCGCACCGTCCCGCCCCGGTCCCTCCGACGGTCACCCCGTGCGGCCCGCGCGCCGTGCACCGCCGCGCGGGGCCCGTTCCCTACCGTCGTACGGTGAGCCCTTCGCGCAACCGTCTCCTCGCGTCCCTCTCCGTCCTGGCCGCGGCCGGGCGCGGCGAGGCGTGCGCCGCGGGGGCGGGCGGCGCGACCGGGGCCGCCGCGACCAGGGCGCCCGCGGCCAGGACGGAGAGGGACGCGAGGAGACGGTTGCGCGAAGGGCTCACCGTACGACGGTAGGGAACGGGCCCCGCGCGGCGGTGCACGGCGCGCGGGCCGCACGGGGTGACCGTCGGAGGGACCGGGGCGGGACGGTGCGGAGAGGGGCGTGCGACGGGGCCCGCGACGCCCCGGAGCACACCCCGCCCGCACGTCTGTCCGTTCCGGGATGCCCGCGCACCTCGCCCGTGCGTCTGTCCGTCCCGAAACGCCCGCACGCCTGTCCGTTCCCGGACGCCCGCACACCCGCCCGGCGGCCCCGGAACGCCGGGGCTCACCGGGTCAGTTCGCGAGGCCCGTCTTGAGGCCCGCGCCGCACAGCGGCACGACGACGTCACGGTCCGTCCAGCCGCCGACCGCGGCCCAGCAGGCGACCCCCGTCGTCTCCACGTAGAAGCCGCGTGCGGCCAGGTCCAGCTGCGCCGCGCGGATCTGCTCCTCGGACACGGTGAGGAAGGTGCCGCCCGATTCGCGCACCGCGGCCAGGATGGCGCGGGCGCGCGGCGGCCGGGTGATGGCGATGCCCTCGGCGAGGGTGGGGGAGAGGGGGCCGGCCGGCTCGTCGAGCAGCTCCGCCGCGCCCGCGCGGAACGCCGCGGCCAGCGGCGACACGGCCTCGGCCTGCACGGCGATCAGCGCCGGGCGTTCCTCGATCAGCCCCATGGCGTGGAGTTCGGCGGTGGCCAGGGCCGCGCCGAGGAGCAGGGTGCCGTTGCCGACCGGTACGGCGATGGCGTCCGGGAGCCGGCCGCCGAGGTCCTCCCAGAGTTCGTACACGTAGGTCTTCGTGCCGTGCAGGAAGTACGGGTTGAAGACGTGCGAGGCGTAGAAGGTGCCGGGGGCGTCGGCGGCGGCCCGGGCCGCCAGGGCGGTGGCCTCGCGGTCGCCGGGGACGATTTCCAGCCGGGCGCCGTGGGCCCGGATCTGCTCGGTCTTCTTCGGGGACGTGCCCTCGGGGACGTACACCGTGCAGGGGAGCGAGGCGCGTGCGCAGTACGCGGCGACGGAGGTGCCGGCGTTGCCGCTGCTGTCCGCGACCACGCGCTCGGGCGAGAGGCGGCGGGCCAGTTCGGCGAGCACCACCGCGCCGCGGTCCTTGAAGGACAGCGTCGGCATCAGGAAGTCGAGTTTGGCCGAAACGGTTTCGGTGAGCGGGACGAGCGGGGTGCGGCCCTCGCCGAGCGTGGTCGCGGGTGAGTCGAGCGGCAGCACCTCCTCGTAACGCCACAGTGAATTGACGCGCGCCCTAAGGGAGTTGGGCGAGAGAGCGGCGGAAGGTTCGAAGTCGAGGTCCCAGGGGCCGCGGCAGACGGGACAGCACCAGGTGAGAGCGGTGGTGTCGGCCCGGGTGCCGTCCTGCGGGCAGAAGTAGGTGGGCATGCCCGACAGCATGTCAGGCGTGTGACGACGGCATGGCGAAGGCGTGGCGCACCTGTTGGACCCTTGTGCGATTCCCAAGAATCGGTCAATCTTTCGCTGTCGGTCAGGACCGTGGGCAAGCACGGAACTTTCAACAACCGATTGTCATGCCCATGTTTAACGGTGCCTGTTCCGTTTTTGAGTAGCGCGTGTAACCCCCCACCCATGCACCGTGATCGAGGAGGACCCCCCACATGTCAGTGACGCGTCACACCCCCCACGCACGTCGAAGACTGGCCGCGGCGAGCGTCATAGCCGGTGCGGCCCTCGCACTCTCCACCGCCGCGGTGTTCCCCGCCTCCGCCTCGGATCAGCCGGCGGAGGGGCTGATCCAGAACGCGGGCGCCCCGGGCACCATCAGTGGCAGCTACATCGTCACGCTCGACGAGTCGGCGCCCGACGCGGGCTCCTCGGCGGGCCGCGCGGTGGCCAAGGAGTACGGCGCCAAGATCAAGCGGACCTACCGTTCGGCCGTCAACGGTTACTCGGTGGAGCTCTCGGAGAAGCAGGCGAAGCGCCTCGCCGCCGACCCGGCGGTCAAGACCGTGGTGCAGAACCGGGTCTTCAAGGTGACCGGCACCCAGCCCTCGCCGCCCTCCTGGGGCCTGGACCGGATCGACCAGAAGTCCCTTCCGCTGAACCAGAGTTACACCTACCCCGACAAGGGTGGCGAGGGTGTCACCGCGTACATCATCGACACCGGTGTGCGGATCTCCCACAGTGACTTCGGCGGCCGGGCCTCGAACGGCTACGACGCGATCGACAACGACAACACCGCGCAGGACGGCCACGGCCACGGCACCCACGTGGCGGGCACCGTCGCCGGCGGCTCGTACGGTGTCGCCAAGAAGGCGAAGATCGTCGCCGTCCGGGTCCTCGACGACAGCGGCTCCGGCACGACCGAGCAGGTCGTCGCGGGCATCGACTGGGTGACGGCGAACGCCGTCAAGCCGGCCGTGGCCAACATGAGCCTGGGTGGCGGTGCGGACTCCGTGCTCGACGAGGCCGTCCGCAAGTCCATCGCGTCCGGCGTGACCTACGCCGTGGCCGCGGGCAACGAGTCGACCGACGCCTCCACGAAGTCCCCGGCGCGGGTCGCCGAGGCCATCACGGTCGGCTCCACCACCAACACCGACGCCCGTTCCAGCTTCTCCAACTACGGCAGCATTCTGGACATCTTCGCGCCGGGTTCCTCGATCACCTCGACCTGGAACACCAGCGACAGCGCCACCAACACCATCTCCGGCACCTCGATGGCGAGCCCGCACGTCGCCGGTGCCGCGGCCCTCTACCTGGCGGACCACCCGGGCGAGAGCCCCGCGCAGGTCTCCGCCGGACTGGTCGCCGCGGCCAGCACCGGTGTGGTGACCAGCCCGGGAACGGGTTCGCCGAACCGCCTGCTGAACGTCGGCGGCGGCTCGACCACCCCGCCCGGTGGTGACAAGTTCGAGAACAAGACGAGCTACACCATCAGCGACAAGGCCACCGCCACCTCGCCGATCACCGTCTCCGGTGTCACCGGCAAGGCGCCCGCCTCGCTGAGCGTGGCCGTCGACATCTCGCACACCTACATCGGCGACCTGACGATCGACCTGGTCGCGCCCGACGGTTCGGTCTACAACCTGAAGGCCGGCGGCGAGGGCGGCAGTGCCGACGACGTGAAGAAGACCTACACGGTGGACGCCTCGTCCGAGACGGCCAACGGCACCTGGAAGCTGCGCGTCCAGGACAGCTGGTACGGCGACACCGGGAAGATCAACGCCTGGTCCCTGCAGTTCTGATGACTGACCGTCGGTGATCCACCGACCGTGCGGGGCGGCTGCTCGGGCAGCCGCCCCGCCGCGTTTTCCAGCACGTCCCCGGCGGCGGAACCGCCGGGGACGCCGCCGCGGGTGCCCGGCGGTGTTGCCGGGAGGGCGTCACCGGCAGTGCTACCGGTGGCGCAGGCCCCGGTCGACGGCGGTCATCAGCTCGCCGTCGTCCGTGTCCCCGTCCAGCGACCAGAACATCGCGCCGCCGAGCCCGCGCTCGCGGATGTACGAGGTCTTGGCGCGCAGCACCTGCGGGTCGTCGTAGGTCCACAGGGTGGTGCCGTCGAACAGCCAGGCGCTGCCGTCCCGGACGTTGCGGTGGACCTCGTAGGCACCCGAATCGGCCAGTTTCCTGAGGGCCTTGTAGTCCTCGTAGCCCGCCGACCAGGTGGCGGGGGCGGGGCCCGCGGCCGGTTGGCCGAGGCCGTCGCCGCCGCCCTCGACGCCGGTCCAGCCCTGCCCGTAGAAGGGCATGCCCATCACCAGCTTGCGGGCGGGGGCGCCGCGGCGGAGCCAGTCGCGGACGGTCTGGTCGACGCTGAAGTCGCCCTTCGCGTACAGCGCGGACTGCTGGGCCGTGGTGGGCTCGCCGGAGACGTGGAAGTCGTAGCCCTGGAGGTTCACGAAGTCGAAGTCCCGCATGATGCGGCGCACGTCGAAGCCCGCGTCGATCTTGGCGGGGGCGGTGGGCACGAAGGCGGAGAGCTCGTAGTGCTTCGGCTTCGGACGGTGCTTCGTCCCCGTGCGGGACGCGGTGCTCCTCGCGTAGGCGTCGAGCTGGGTGCGGAACTCGTGCACCAGCGCCGTGAAGTTGCGCTTGTCCTCGGGGCGGTACACGGTGTCGGTGTCCCCGGCGGAGCCCGGCCACTCCCAGTCGATGTCGATGCCGTCGAAGAGGCCGGCGGCGGCGCCCCGGCCGCCCCGCGTCCCGTCGACCGGCAGGTCGCCCTTGATGTAGAGGTCGATGCAGGAGGAGACCAGCGCCTTGCGGGAGGCCGCGGTGCGGACCGCGTCCGAGAAGTGGGTGGACCAGCTCCAGCCGCCGAGGGAGATCATGACCTTGAGGCCCGGGTGCTTGGCCTTCAGTTCGCGCAGCTGGTTGAAGTTGCCCGCGAGGGCCTGGTCGTCGGTGTCGGCGACCCCGTCCACCGATCCCGCGGCGTCCAGCGGCCGGGCGTAGTCGGCCCAGGCGTCCGCCTCGCCGGGCACGTTGCCGGTGAAGCACTTGCCCTCGGCGCTGACGTTGCCGAACGCGTAGTTGATGTGGGTGAGCTTGGCCGCGGTGCCGCTCGTGTCCAGGTCCTTGACCTGGAAGTCGCGTCCGTACACGCCCCATTGGGTGAAGTAGCCGACGCGCTTGTACGAGGGGCCGTGACGGCCCTCGCCCTTGCCCCGGTGGTCGTCGGCGCGGTCGGGGGAGGCGGTGGCGGCGGGGGCGAGGCCGGCCGCCAGGGTGACCGCGCAGGCGGCGACGGCGAGGGAGGACAGAGTTCTTCGACGCATGGGGCCCGTTCCTGTACGTGTGCGGGGAGGTGAATCCGGCACGTGTGCCGGGAGATGCCGGAGTCGTGCGCTGAACCGTGTGCTGCGTGCTGCGAACCGCGTGCTGTGGAGAGGAAGTTATTGGTCTGGACCAAAAGGGGTCAAGGGGTGGAGGCGGGGGATTGCGG
>NZ_RDBO01000022.1:0-1033 GCF_008120935.1 Streptomyces sp. sk2.1 | reverse complement strand
GGGGGAAGGAAGGGGCGGGGGGATCGAGAAGGGCCGAGATCCTTCTGGTGGCCGACGGCCGGATATGCATGGGTGGGCTGTGAATCATCACATCAGGTGAATCTTTGGCCTGTGCTTGCGGTCCACAACCGACGGTTGTCAGGCTGTTGCAGACTGTCAACCTGTTGGGAGTGGCCTGTGACTTTCGGTGAGCAGCCCGCGTATCTGCGCGTTGCAAGCGATCTGAGGGAGAAGATCGTCAACGGTTTGCTGCCGCCGCATACGCGCCTGCCTTCGCAGGCCCGTATCCGCGAGGAGTACGGAGTCTCGGACACCGTCGCGCTGGAGGCGCGCAAGGTGCTGATGGCCGAGGGGCTGGTGGAGGGGCGCTCGGGCTCCGGCACATATGTGCGCGAGCGTCCCGTGCCGCGGCGGATCGCCCGTTCCGGCTACCGGTCGGCCACCGGCGCCAGTCCGTTCCGTCAGGAGCAGACGGCGGAGGGAGTGCGCGGGACGTGGGAGTCCCGCAGCGAGCAGGAGGAGGCGAGCGCGGAGGTCGCCGAACGCCTTGGCATCGAGCCGGGCGACCGGGTGATGCGGACGAGGTACACCTTCCGGGAGGCGGGGGAGCCGATGATGCTCTCGACCTCCTGGGAGCCGCTCGCCGTGACGGGGCGCACGCCGGTGATGCTGCCGGAGGAGGGGCCGCTGGGCGGCTGCGGGGTGGTCGAGCGGATGGCCGCGATCGACGTCGTCGTGGACAACGTGGCCGAGCAGGTCGGTGCGCGCCCGGGGCTGGCGGAGGAGCTCCTGGCGCTCGGCGGTGTGCCGGGGCACGTGGTGATGGTGATCGAGCGGACGTACTACGCGTCGGGCCGCCCGGTCGAGACGGCGGACGTGGTGGTGCCCGCCGACCGCTTCCGGATCGCCTACCACCTCCCGGTCAGGTGACCGTGCGCGGCGGGAGCGGTGCGGTGCGGGCGGTTCCGGCGGCGGGGTGGCCGGCTCCGGTGGTGGGGTGGTCGGTTCCGGTGAGGGGGGCGCCGCCGCCCTC
>NZ_RDBO01000219.1 GCF_008120935.1 Streptomyces sp. sk2.1 | reverse complement strand
ACACCTCGATCGGGACGCGCAGGCGGAGGAAGTCGTCGTTGGCCCGGAACCGCTCCGCTCCGGTGACCAGCCGGCCGGGCACCGGCACGAAGCCCGCGTCGGGCTCGTAGAGCCGGTCCAGGACCGCCGGATCGAAGGTGTTGAAGGCCCGGGCGAAGACGAACGGATGGTCGGCGGCCCTGCGGGCCAGGGCCGGACCGGGATGATGTGTCATGTGGCAAGCGAACAGTCCGACGGCATACGTCACCAAACGGAAACCCACGTCTGGGACGCGGAGTTGGTACCAGGGCAGTCGGGCCGTACCCATCGGCCCGAGGCCGGATGCCCGGTGGAAGTGGCCCTGGCGGCGGTTTCGGGTCGATGGACCACCCTGTTGCTGCGCGAGCTGATGGGAGGCCCTCGCAGCTTCACGGAACTGCGGTCCCTGTTTCCCGAGTTGTCGCCCAAGGTGCTAACTGATCGTTTCAGAATGAGTTCAGCGTGAGGGCTTGGCGACCGGGGCTGGCAGGGGCAGAGTGGTGCGGGTGTCGGATGATCTTGTGCCTGATGACCTGTGGGAACGCATCGCTCCGCTGCTGCCGCCCCGGCCGCCGCGGCGTCATCGGTATCCCGGGCGGTTGCCGGCGGACGACCGTGCGGCTCTTCGGGGCATCGTGTACGTGCTGCGCAAGAACGTCAGCTGGAGAGACGTGCCCGCCGAGCGGACCGGCTGCAGTGGGGTGACGGCCTGGCGGCGGCTGCGGGACTGGG
>NZ_RDBO01000218.1 GCF_008120935.1 Streptomyces sp. sk2.1 | reverse complement strand
TGTTCACGATGATCTCCGCGCCGCGCGGCACGTCGTCGATGTTCGCCTTCAGCGCGGCCGGGTTCATCGCGACCAGCACGTCCGGGGCGTCTCCCGGGGTGAGGATGTCGTGGTCCGCGAAGTGCAGCTGGAACGACGAAACCCCCGGCAGGGTCCCCGCGGGGGCACGGATCTCGGCCGGGAAGTTCGGCAGCGTCGACAGATCGTTCCCGAACGACGCCGTCTCCGAAGTGAAACGGTCACCGGTGAGCTGCATACCGTCCCCCGAGTCACCCGCGAAACGGATGATCACCCGGTCCGGACGACGAATCTCCTTGTGGCGCGTCGTGGCCTCGTCGGGGGACACGCTGTTGACGACGGACATGAGTTTCTTCCCTACTCCTTGATGTCGCAGAGCACGGCACCGGAGGAGAGGGAGGCACCCACCTCCACCGAGAGTCCTCGGACGGTGCCCGCGCGGTGGGCGTTGATGGGCTGTTCCATCTTCATGGCTTCGAGGACGACGATGAGGTCGCCTTCCTGGACTTCCTGGCCTTCTTCGACGGCGATCTTGACGATGGTGCCCTGCATGGGGGAGGCGAGGGTGTCGCCGGAGACGGCGGAGCCGGACTTCTTGGCCGCGCGGCGTTTGGGCTTGGCGCCGGCGGCGAGGCCGGTGCGGGCCAGGGACATGCCCAGGGAGGAGGGCAGGGAGACCTCCAGGCGCTTGCCGCCGACCTCGACGACCACGGTCTCGCGTCCGG
>NZ_RDBO01000217.1 GCF_008120935.1 Streptomyces sp. sk2.1 | reverse complement strand
GCGCACCACCGGGAACAGCCCCCGGGACGGCTTTCGGGACGGGGGGCGTCGCCGAATGACGGTCAGCGCCTCGCTCCTGGCCACCGCCGTGGTGCTCTGTGCGGTCGGCGGCATCCTCATGCTCACCAGGCCGCTCACCCGCATCCTGCTCGGTGCGGTGATCGCGGGCAACGGCATCAACCTGCTCGTCCTCTCCGCCACCGGCCACCTCGTGGACGTCCCCGCCGCCCCGCGCCGCCTGCTGCGCAGCAGCGTCCACCTGCCACCCCTCGGCACCGGCAGCGGCAACGGCACGACGGAGGAAACCGGCAGTGGCACCGGCATCGGCCCGTGGCACCTGCGCGTGCTCCTGGTCGGCGACGTCCTGGCACGCATCGCGGAACTGAACGGCCTCCAGGTCGTCACGGCCCTCACCACCGGGGAACTGACGCCCGACCGGACCGGAGCACTGGACCGGATCATGGCGGTGCTCGGCATCCACCCCCCGACCGCCATCACCCCGTACCGCCCGGACGCGGCACTCGGCGGCCCCGCCGACGTGCGCGTACTCGCCCCGGGCGACGACGGCGACGACGGCCTCGCGACCGGGGCGAGTACGCGCACGTCGGCGGGGCCGCCGAGTGCCGCGTCCGGGCGGTACGGGGTGATGGCGGTCGGGGGGTGGATGCCGAGCACCGCCATGATCCGGTCCAGTGCTCCGGTCCGGTCGGGCGTCAGTTCCCCGGTGGTGAGGGC
>NZ_RDBO01000216.1 GCF_008120935.1 Streptomyces sp. sk2.1 | reverse complement strand
GACGGTGACCGGTGCCGGGGCGCGCCGGGGCGGTGCGACACTCGGCGCATGAGCCGTCTCAGACTCTTCGCCGCCGTGCTGCCGCCCGCTCCCGCAGTCGAGGAACTGCGCAGTGCTGTCGCCCCGTTGCACACGCTTCCCGGTGCCGAGGGCCTCCGCTGGACGGGGGTGCCCGGCTGGCACTTCACGCTCGCCTTCTTCGGGCCCGTCGACGAGGAACTGCTGCCCGAGCTGGACGCGCGCCTCGCGCGGGCCGCCCACCGCACCGACCCCTTCCCGCTGCGCATCCACGGTGCCGGGCGGTTCGGCGGGCGGGCGCTCTGGGCGGGCGCCGCGGGCTCGCTCGACATGCTGCGGCTCCTCGCCGAACGCGCCGACGCCGCCGCCCGCCGCACCGGCATCTCCATGGAGGAGCACCGCCGCTACACCCCGCACCTCACCCTCGCCCGCAGCCGCCGGGCCGAGATCGACCTGCACCCCTGGACCGACGCGCTCGGAGACTTCGAGGGCACCCCGTGGGAGGTCGGCGAGCTGTCCCTCGTACGCAGCAATCTGCCGGTCGCCGGGGTGCGGGGGGAGCAGCCCCGGTACGAGGTGGTCGCATCCTGGGCGCTGGGGAGCTGAGGGCTGCGGTTACGCTCGAAGGGTGGATCCCAAGACCAGAAACCGCGTCATGGCGGCCGTGCTCGTGCTGATGTTCATCGTCGTCGCCGTGGCGGCCGCGGCCGGGGCGTGACCCGGCGGGCCCGCCGGGCCGGGCGCTGACGTCCGGTTTCAGCGGGGGAGCCGCAGCCGGCCGAACCGGCGCCGCAGCCCCCGCAGCCCCCGCAGCCCCCGCGGCGGTCGGCGCGCGGCCGGCCGTCGACGGCGTACGCCCTCCCCGGAATCCCCGCCAGGTGGCGCCGGTCGCCATGTGCCGTCCGGCGAGAGGAGCGGTGTCCGGCGTTCCGCCTGGGCCCGGATCTCGTGGTACGCCTGATGGGCGGTGCCCCGGTACGCCTCGTCGTACGAGGCCAGGGCCGCGCTCAGGGCCGTGCCCGCGACCCCGCGCCGCCGGGCGACGACCGCGAGCCACCCGAAGAAGCCCATGACCGAGGCCAGGGCCGCGACGGCGATCAGCAGCGGTACGAGGTCACCCATGCGACGAGCGTAGGCCCGCCGCGCCCGGCGACACACCCGTTGCCCCGGGGGTTTCCTCGGAGGCTTCCTCAGGGGTTTCCTCAGGGCGCGAGGGCCGCCGCGGTCTCCCGGGCGAACGCTTCCGGGTTGTCCAGCATGATGTTGTGCCCGCAGTCCGGGACCGCCACGACGCGCACCCCGTGCTCGACGAGCGCGGCCTCCCCGGACAGCGGTCCGTCGGCCGACGGGCGCAGGAACGTACGCGGGATCCGCAGGTCCAGCAGGAGTTCCCGCATGGTCGGCGTCGTCCCGCGGGAGCGGTGCGCCGCGCTGCGGTACAGCGCCTCGGGGCCCGCCAGCCGCATGGTCGCCCACCAGAGCGGCCCCACCCGCTCGCGCGTCTCGGCCAGGCCGCCGGCCAGGAACTCCTCCTCCGTGTACGCCGCGATGCCGCTGCTGCCCGGCCGGCCGCGGACGGGAGCGACCGGGTCCAGGGTGGCGTCGACCAGGACCAGTCGTCCCACCAGCCCCGGATGGCGCACCGCGAGCACGACGGCCACCGCGCCGCCCATGCTGTGCCCGATCACGTCCGCGCCGTGCGCTCCGGCCGCCTCCATGGCCTTCGCCACCGCGTCGGCGTGCTCCTCCAGGGTGTACCCGAAGTCCGTGGGGCGGTCGCTGATGCCGAAGCCGAGCAGGTCGACGAGGAGCGACCGGCCTCCGGCCAGCAGGGGGTGCGTCGCGCTCGCGGCGAAGTACGGGCCGGAGGAGGCGCCGAGCCCGTGCAGGTAGACCCGGTCGGCGCGGCCGCCGGTTTCCCCGACGGCCCCGGCGGGCGCGACGGCCCCGGTGGTTCCGGCGGCCCCGGAGGGTGTGGCAGCCCCGGGGAGTTCCACCCACCTGATGCGCGCGCCGCCGTCCGTCACCTGTGCGTCGTGCATGACTCTCCTCCTCGCCGTGCCCTTCAAACCATCGGGGAGACTATACATAGACACCGATGTATAGGGCTCTCGGGAGAGGATACGCGCATGCTGGAACTGGCCATCCTTGGATTTCTGTACGAGCAACCCCTGCACGGCTACGAGCTGAAGCGACGGGTGGCCCACCTCACCGGGCACGTCCGCCCCATCGCGGACGGCACGCTCTATCCGGCGATCAAGCGGCTGGAGCGCGCCGGATGGCTGGAGCGCCGGACCGAACCGGGCACCAGGGCCGCCCCCCGCCACACCCTGACCCTGACCGGTCCGGGCCGCGAGGAGCTGCTGCGGCGGCTGCGCGAGGCCGACGAGGTGGACATCAGCGACGAGAACCGCTGGTTCACCGTCCTCGCCTTCCTGCGCCACCTGCCCTCCCCGGCCGAGCAGGCGGGGGTGCTGCGGCGCAGGCTCGCCTTCCTGGAGGAGCCGAGCAGCTTCTTCTACGAGGGCGACCGGCCGCTCGGCGCGGAGTCCTTCGACGACCCGTTCCGGCGGGGCCTGCTCACGATCGCCCGCGCGACGAGCGAGGCGGAGCTGGGCTGGCTGGCGACGATCCTGGAGCGGCTGGACACCGCCTGAGACGGGACCGGAGCCGGGGCCGGGGCCGGGGCCGGCTCCGGTCCCGTCTCAGGCGGTGTCCAGCCGCTCCAGGATCGTCGCCAGC
>NZ_RDBO01000215.1 GCF_008120935.1 Streptomyces sp. sk2.1 | reverse complement strand
CCTTTCCTGGGCCGCGGCCCCCTCTGAGACCTGACGGGAGAACCTCATGGCCAACCACGCCGCCACCTGCCGCATCGACGACTGCGACAAGCACCGCGCCCACCACAGCACGGTCTGCCAGACCCACCGGCAGCGCATCCGGAAATGGGGCGACCCGCACTTCACCCAGTGGGGGACCGCGGACATGCAGGACGTTGAGCTGATCGTTAGGGAGCGTCGCCCGGCCGAGGGCTTGACCCGGCTGGAGCGTGTGCTTGTCGCCCGCGGCCTGGCCGAGCGTGAGGTTCCCGCCCGTGAGGTCGCCCGAATCGTCGGTGTTAACCAGCGCACGGTCGAACGGTGGCGCGCCAAGGACCGGAAGGAGGCGGCGTGAAGCAGCTCGCCAACCGCACCTGGTTGACCGCCCGCGGGCCTGTCCTTGCGCTGCTGGGTGTGGCCGCCGCCTACGCCCTGTCGCACGTCCTGGACGGCTTCGGGTGGCGAGCCGGCCTCGGACTCATCACGTTCCTCACCACCGTGCTGGCCGTCGGCACCTTCGGGTTCCGCATGCGCGCCGAAGACGCCGTTGAGGAAGCCGCCACCGCTATCCGGGCCGTGCTCACGGTCGCGTTCGCGGCCGCCGCCCTCACCGCCACGCTCCTCACCGCCCTCACCGGCAGCAACCCGACCACCACCTGAAAGGCACCACGATGGCCGACTTCTTCGAACTCTCCGATCCGACCAAGCTGGTGATGGAGGGCACAGCTAAGTGACCGCCTCCCCGAACTCCTGCCGTTACTGCGGTGTCGACGAGCGCGAGCACATGCAGCGCTGGAAGCCGACGGCCAGCTGGCACACGTGGACCCCGCCCACTCAGGATCAGATCAAGCAGCGCATGCGGGATCGGCGTGCTGCACGTCCCGCCCGTCACGTGAATGTTCAGGACCGGCTGCGGGCTGTGCACGCCGATGCATACGCCGCCCCCGAGGACCCGCGGTGCGCGACCTGCCACCGCGACGACTGCCCCAGGTACTGGCGGATCCAGGACCGCCTTGACCGTCGGCTTGCGGCCCGCCGCGCACTGCTTCCGCCCTTCCCGTACGACGACGAACCCCCGTGGTGACCAGACCTGAAGGAGAACCGACCATGCTCAAGCTTGCCGAAGCCCTCATCGAGACGAAGGAGTCCGCCACCCGGTCCTGGTACTTGGCGGTTCGGGACCGGTATCCGTCCGCCTTGGTCCCGGATTGGCGGTCCGGCACGGCGGAGGACGGAGCGCCGCGCCTCACCGTCCAGGTGATCGGGGAGCAGGCCCGGGAGGCGCTGCACCACTTCGCGTCCGCCTACCCGCTCGCCCTCGCCAACGCCGGTGACCTGCGGCCGGTGTGCGAGTACCGGCCCGGCCGTGTCGTGTGCGTGTGGCGGACGCGCGGGGTGTGGGTCGAGATGTGGCACCACGACCTGCCCGCCGTGCCCGCACCGACCCCGGCACTGATGCCGAAGCGCCGGCAGTCGTCCCCGTCCGGCCGGCTCCCGCTCAGCCGCCGCCTCACCACCCGCCGCCAGCACGCCGACAAGGAGAACTGACATGAGTGCCTGGTCTGCTGGAACACGCATTGCGGCTATCCGTAACGCCACTGAGGACACCGTGTTCCTGTTCGGGCGCGGCATCTACGCCGGAGACCACCCCCGTCCCGGCTCTGGGAACTGGTCCCAGGGCACCCTGGACATGGCGCGCCGCGTGGTCGAGGAGTCCCTGAACAAGAACGTGGACGCTCTGCGCGCTGCGGACGATGCGTTCATGGTCCGGAGGATCGCCGAGTCTGTGGAGCAGGGGAAGCAGACGCAGGAGGAAGCCGACCGTGGCATTGCCGAGTACCGGCGACTGCGTCTCGAACGTGAGGCCCGCCGCGCCGCGATGACGGTTGACGAGCAGGTCACGGAGCTGCTGACGCAGATGGACCTCAACCCGCGCCTGGACCTGGACGGTGGCGGCACGGTGTGGGGCTGTGAGTGCTGGTGGATGCCGGAAGCAGAATTCGACAAGCGGTACAGCAAGCACTCGGTCGTCGTGGTCCCTGAGCCTGCTCGGAGTACGGCATGACCGTCCCCGCGCAGGGCCCGTCGCCGGTCGGTGGCGGGCCCGCGGTCTCCCTGACCGCCCACGAACTCCGCGTCCTCGGGCTCGTCGCCAACGGACACACCCAGGAAGACATTGCGCGACAACTGTTCACGACCCCGAAGGGCATTACCCCGACGGTGAACCGGGCGATACGGAAGCTCGGGGCAACGAACGCCCCGCACGCCGTACTCCTGGCCTGCCGGGCCGGCCTGTTGGACGGGAAGCCGCGCCGCCACGGCGACCATGCCGGGTTCGCTGCGCACCAGTACCGGGGCGAGGAGCCGTGCGAGGCGTGCTGGGAGGGGGAGCGTGCGTACCGGCGGGACCGGAAAGCCGCCCGGAAGGCCGCGAAAGTCGACGCAGCGTAGCGAAATTCTCGCCTGGCCACGGGCCGGTAACTACCCACCGTCACATCACGTAGGAGAACGTCATGGGAGCAGCACTCCACCTCGCCCACGCCCACCAGCAGCCCCTCAAGAAGCGCCGCCCCAAGCGAACCGGCGGCGGCGACGGTACCAAGTTCGCCGAGGTCGCCCACCAGATCTACCAGGACGATCGAGCCGACGACAGGACTCGCCCGCTGCTCCTCGCTTTTGCGTACGCGGTGACGATGGCCCCGCTAAACGAGGAGACCGGGGTGTGGCAGGCGATCCACAAGGCCCTGAACCCGTCGTCGTACAAGGGGCAGGTGCGGGAGTTGGTGCGTGCGGACGTGCCTCGGTACGAGCCGCCCGGATACCGGTGGGGGACTGACCGCCTCGACAAGATCTGTGCCGGCCCTCGCGTTCGCCCGCACCCCCATGACGACTTCCTGAACGAGATGAAGATCTGCGGCGCCCCTGCACAGGACAAGGTCGTGGAGAAGCTGCCGGGGACGGGGTGGCACAAGAACCATTGGTTCTGCGTCCGGCACCGAGGCCACCTGGTCCGGGTGCGAGACCAAGTTCGGGAGCAGAACGAGAGCGCCCCGGCTCCAGTGCCGAACCGGGGCGGGCTGCTGCCGTGCTACTTCGACTCGGACTGGGTGCGGGTCTACCGGTGGGCGCTGGGCAACGACCGGTGGGAACCGCCTGTGTACGGCTCCATCGCGGACGACTGGCCCGTGCCCGGCCAGGACCCGGTCCCGCAAAGGGCCCGTCTGCGTCTCGTCCTCGGCGGCACCGATCTGGACGGCGCCGAGTGACTGGGCATGCAACTGGGCAGCATGACCGCTTGGTTGACACGCCACATCAGCAACCGAGAAGGAGAACCGTGGAGAACGTGAAGCGTCGCGCGTGGGTGGGTGGACTCTGGGCGATCGGCCTTTTGATGGTGGCCCTGATCCCGTACGAGTGGAAGCGCGACTCTGGGGTCATGCGGGTGCTCTGGGTGTTCCTTGCGGCCGGTGTCCTGGTTCTTGCCGGTCTGCTGACCCGCATGGAAATCCTGCTGCGCCCCAGGAAGGCCGAGACGAGCGGGGCACCGCAGGAGCATGTGTACCTGTCGACCGGGTGCCTGCATGGTGAGCATGCGTACTGCCAGTCGATGACAGGGCAGCAGGGGGAGAAGCGGCCGGGGCGGTGCAAGTTCTGTGACGCCCGGTGTGCCTGTGACTGCCATGCAGAGGGGGCTTCGCTGTGACTGTTCAGAACTCGGCTGCGGCCCGCGCGGCGGCGCTCCGTGCGGGCGCCCGGCAGGGCGTCTGGCGTCGTCTGCTCGCGCTCCTGGGTCTCGGGGGAGCGAAGGTACGCCGGGCGGACGCGGCGGCGGCCCGGTGGGCGCACGGCGCCGCAGGGGAAGAGGCCACTGCCCGATTACTGGCTCCGCTCGAGGCCGCCGGATGGCGCATCCGCCACGACCTCCGGCTGCGCGGGCGCCGGTTCAACCTCGACACGGTTCTGGTGTCGCCGTGCGGGACGGCGGTCGTGGTGCTGGACACGAAGAACTGGCATCGCGGCCGCCTCACCACTCTGACCAGTGGGCGGGTTCACTGCGGTACTCAGGACCGGCACGACCAGGTCGTAAAGGTCGCCGGGTACGCGCAGGCGGTCGGGAAGGCTTTGCCCGGGGTGCTGGTGCTGCCGCTCCTTGTCGTCCACGGCTCCCCGGTGGCCGGCGGCGGGTTCGAGGCGCCGGTACCGGGCGGGGCGGTGTGGGTGCTGGGTACGGATCTGCTGGTGCCCCGGCTGGCAGGGGCGGTACGAGGGGCACGCGACCCGCGGCGTGCGGCGCAGCTGGTGCAGAGGGTGGATTCCGTACTCCGCCCGTACACGGAGCAGCCCTGAACCACACGCACGGGGTAGCGCCGGAGCGGCCCATCATCCTGAGAGGTGGTGGGCCGCTTTCGTGCGTTCGGTGGCCCGTCGCGACGGGGGTGACACGACGGGCCATGGCCAGTATGGCAGGGGCTGCGCCGACGACTGTGGCGCGTCATTCGTGCCTGGCATTCGAACGGACGTAGCATCTGCGGGTGCCCAAGTATGACTTTCCCGACGATCTTCGCGCGGCCCAGGTAGCTCTCCTCGAGACTCGCGCCGCCTACGAGCAGTACGCCAAGGACCTCCCCTGGTCGGTCGAGCCGATGCCCGGTTGGGAGGGTGACAAGCAGCTCCACAGCGACTACCGCTCCGGCAAGGCGGACAGTCCCGGGTACACGGAGGAGCAGGCCACAGAGGTACGCCGCTTCCGGGCCCGTCTGCTGGAGCTCAGCACCACCGTGTCCACGCACCCCTTCTGGGACTCCGTCGACGCCGGCGACCGCGTCGAGGCCCGCATGGCGCTCAAGCACGCCCACGAACAGCCCGACGAGGCGTAGTCGCCCTCAACTTCGGAGAAAGCACTCGGTTCCCTGGTGGGGCCGAGCAACCTGAGGCACAGCGGTCCACAGTGCACCCAGGCTCACGTCACGGGGCGGCCTCGTACTTCACGACCGTGTCCGGGCAGTCCACCGCGAGCTTCTCCAGGGCGGCGCGTTCCTTGTCGTCTGCGGTGAGCTTCCACCGGAGCTTCGTGGCGGTCCAGTCGGCGAGGTAGGTGCACTGCGCGGACTTCGCCGGCGGCATCCATTCGCTCGGGTCCTTGTCGGCTTTGGACCGGTTGGTCTTCGCGGTGACCGCGACGAGGCTGCGTTCGGCGTCGAGGTCGTTGGCGTAGCGCATGCGCCGGTCCGCGTCCCATGCCGAGGCGCCGCTGTCCCATGCCTCCGCCAGCGGGACCATGTGGTCGATGTCGAGCTTGCCCGCCGCGGTGACCGTGACCTCGTCGTAGTACGACAGCCACTCACCTCCAGTCAGCGCGCACCGGGCACCCTGCTCCGGGGCCTTGACCGCTTCGGCGAGCAGGACCTCGTTGCGGGTCGAGCATGAGTCGCTGTCTTCGTCGGTCCAGTGCTTGAAGCTGTCGCGCTTGTACCCGTCGCGT
The DNA here is from genome assembly GCF_008120935.1 of Streptomyces sp. sk2.1. GTDB lineage: Bacteria > Actinomycetota > Actinomycetes > Streptomycetales > Streptomycetaceae > Streptomyces. Next base: position 1,563 of record NZ_RDBO01000215.1, on the reverse strand, counting down.
ACTTCATCAGCGGCCGGAATCTTCGCGATGGCTGCGGTGAGGGACAGGCCGCTTCCGTCGGCCGGAGCGCCTGCGGCCGCAGAAGGGCTGGCCTCGGCGGAGGCACTGGCGGACGCGTCGGCTGAAGGCTTCGAGTCGGACTCGTTCGCGGCGCTGGGATTGCACGCGGTGAGCGCGGCCGCAAGCACGGCAGCGGCGATCGGGAGGAGGCGGCGTACGGACACAGAGGTCTCCAGCTTGGTCGGGGCTGATGAGCCTCCATGATCCCAGCTGGTAATGGGAGCCTGACAGGTGGTCATGTGTGCTGGTCGTCGCCCGGCGGTGGCATCGGCTTCGAGGTGAGTTCACCGCCGGGCTGGGAACCAGTGTGGGGTACACGGCCTGTAATGTGCCGCCGCAGGATGTGACGGACTGGCGTGGGGGAAGAGGGCGTGGACGACGAGGAGAAGATCGCGCGAGGAGTGGCCCGGGGCATTGCCCGGCACGAGGCCGCGCGGGCGGAAGCGCAAGGCCGGCAACTGCTCGGTTGTTTGCTCATGTTCGCGATCTTCGCTGTCGGTTTTATCCTGCTCGTCACGTACGGCGGTTGAGCGGCGTTTCGGGGCCGTCAAAGGGCCCAGGTGCCACGCAGGGCCGCGGTGGTGAAGCCGGGCCCGAACGCGACCAGCAGGCCCTGGGCGTCGTCGTGGGGCGGGGTGGTGTGAGTGCGGGCAAGGATGTCGAGGACCGCCGCACCGCCGAGGTTTCCGTTGTCGGCGAGGGACGCGTAGGAGTGGTGGGCGTCGACGTCGTCGAGGCCGACGGCGGTGGCTACGTCGTGGATGATGCCGGGGCTCCCGGGGTGGATGACCGCGAAGTCGAGGAGAGTGTCGCCGCCCAGCCAGTTGAGGACGGCGGGTATGGCCTGGCCGGCGGTGGTGGGGGCGCGGCGGTCGGAGTCGAAGTGCACGCCCGCCTTGTCGATGCGGCCCTGGTAGCGGTCGAGGCTGCCGGGGAGCCAGTACTCGAAGGTGTCGTCGATCCGGAAGCCGGGCTCGAGCTGGTGGCCGGTGACGATGGCCGCGGCCGCGCTGTCACCGAACAGCGCCTTGTAGATCATCGACGGGACCGTGGTGTCGGCGTGGTTGTACGTCGTCGACAAAGCCTCTGTGACGACGACGAGGACGACGTCGTCGGGGCGTGCGGTGATCTGGTCGGCGGCCCGGATGAGGGACTGGGCGCCGCCGGCGCAGGCGAGGGTCGTCATGGGGATGCGCCGGGTTGTCGGGCGGAGGCCGAGGGCGTGGATGAGGTGGACGTCGAGGTTGGGGACGGCCCAGCCGGTGGCGTGGGAGGTGACGATCGTGTCGATCTGGTCGGGGTGGAGGCCAGCGGCGGTGATGGCGCGGGTGGCGGCGTCGGTGGCCATGGCCAGGCAGTCCTCGAACGCGGCGGTGGTGCGTTCGTGAACGTCTGCGTTCCCGGTGACAGTTGGGGAGTTCAGGGGCCTGGTGAAGTGTCTGCTGTCGACGCCGCAGTGCTGTATGGCTCGGAGGATGACGGGGAGGCGGGGGTGGTCGGGGT
>NZ_RDBO01000214.1 GCF_008120935.1 Streptomyces sp. sk2.1 | reverse complement strand
TCCTTCGCGCTGGACGAGGTCGGATGCGCACTGCTGTCCGCGCTGCGGGACTGGGCACGGGACTCCCCCACCACCGCCGCGCCGGGCATCGCCCGGAGCATCATCCGGTTCACGGTGAACGTCATTCCGGACCCCGACCACCCGGACACCGCCGACACCCTGGAGGCCATGCGCGACGAGCACCTGGTGCTGGCCCACGCGATGCACTCCGCACCCGGTACGCACCACTGACCGCACCACCGTGCGGGTGGGTGCGGTGGCGCGCACCCACCCGGTGCGCGCCGAATCCATCCGGTGCGGTCGGCGGCGTGGAAGTGGCGCGCATCGAGTGGGTCGGTGCGGTGCCGTGGGCCGGGTGGAGGCGGGGTGTTCCTCCTTGACCCGCCCTCCCTGGCGAATGCGACCGGCCCGGGCTCCTCCTACGGCTGGAGGGATTCGGGGCACGAGTCGGCCGACTGCGTGATCGTCCAACCGTCCCCGAACACACGGACGCTCGACTGTGCGGGAGAGCGTTGCGCGGTGTCGGGAGGAGCCGCGGAGGCGCCGTCCCGATTCCCGTCTGCGGGCACCACGGCAAGCGACGGAGCCATGTGCGCCACCGTGCACGCCAACTGCAGCATGGCCGGGTGGCTGAGGGGAGGAACATCTTTGGAGAGGTGGACGGAGAGTGCGTCGTCGCCGATCGCCACCTCCAGTGTGTCCGTCAGGCGGGGCAGCTCCGTGGTGACCGTCGCGGCCTCGCTCGTGGTCGGTCCGGCGAACAGGAGGCGCACGACCGCCCCGAAGTCCCCGGGGTCGGTGATCTTGCGCAGATAGGGCCTCAGCTCTCCGTTGTGCAGGAAGTAGAGGGCTGTGGCGGCGGGCGCCGGGGGCTTCGGACCGGGAGAGAGCATGCCGCTCGCCGGTTCGCCGGCCTCGATGACGCCGGACGGGGGGACTCCGCACGCCGCCAGGGTGAGCCCGGCCAGCAGCGCCCCTGCGCGCGAGCCCTTCACCGTGCACCTGCGGCGATGTCGTCGTCGACGGTTGCGGAGTCGCGGTGCAGGGGGAACTCGACCGTGAACACCGCACCGCCCCCGGGCAGGTTCGCCGTACGGATGCGTCCTCCGTGCAGGTGCACGTTCTCGGCCGTGATGGCCAGGCCCAGCCCGCTGCTCTCACTTTTGGTTCGTGATGTGCTCGCCTTGTAGAAGCGCTCGAAGATGTGCGGCATGGCTTCCTCGGCAATCCCCGGTCCGTTGTCCGTCACCTCGATGACGGCCCACGCCACGTCTGCTCGCTCCTCCCTCACGCCCATGGTCAGCCGTACCGGCGGTGCCCCGTGCCGCAGCGCGTTGCCGACCAGGTTGGCCATCACCACGTCGATTCGGACCGGATCCACGCGCGTCCTGAGCACGCCCTGTCGGGGCAAACGGGTCTCCACCCGGCCCTGCCACCCGCGAGAGGCGAGGGTGCGCTGTACCGACTCGACCAAGTCGATCTCGTCCAGGTTAAGTTCGACCGCGCCCGCGTCGAAACGGGAGATCTCCATCAGGTCGTTCACCAGCCCGCTGAGCCGACTGGTTCCCTCACTGATGAACCGCAGCGCGTCACCGGTCTCCTCGTCCAGGAGCCGTGTCTTCTCGTCCAGCATGTCGGTGACCGCCGACATCGCCGCCAGCGGCGTGCGCAGTTCATGAGAGACGTCCGCGACGAAGCGGCGCGCCTGGGCCTCCAGGCGGCGCGACTCCGCAACCGACTGTTCCAGGGCGGCCGCCATCTCGTTGAAGGACCGTGAGAGGTCGGCCAGTTCGTCGGAACCGTTGACGGCCAGCCGGACGTCGAGGTGCCCCTCGGTCATCCGGCGCGTCGCCCGACGCAGCGCCCGCACGGGACGGAGCACACCGCTCGCCGCCAGCAGCGCCAGGACGACGGCGAGGCACAGTGCCACCAGGGTGGCGCGCTCGATGCCACTGATCATCGCTCGCACATAGGCCTCTTCGGTGTTCTGCGGCACCACCAGATACATCACCATCCCCGAGAGCCTGGATTCCTCGCCCTCGCTGGTGGTGTACGTGACCGGCATTCCGACGACGAGACAGGGATGCCCGTCGGCGTTGATCCGCTGGAACACTGCGGCGCGCTTGGTCTGCACGGACCGGCTTAGTTCGGGACTGAGCCTGTCGAATTCGGCGCTCGGCGCGTAAGCGCGAAGGCCGTCATACGTGGCCATGACCTGCCACCCTTGTGTCCGGTTGGCGCCGAGCACCTGGTTCACCGCCGACTGCAGCTCCGTCTGGTCCGGCGTAGCGGGTGTGTGAACGGCCACGGCGTTGACGCTCGCCCGGAACTGCCTGATGACGGAATCCTGGCTCTGTTGCAGCACTCCCGTGCGCGCCTCCCGGAAGGCGAGTGCTCCGGTGCCCAGGGCACTGGCCATGGTCACCAGGACGAAGGCCGCCGCCAGGCGGGGGCGCAGCCCCCGCAGCGGAAGCGGGACTCGAGCCAGGGCCGTCCCGGGGAACCGCCCCGGCCCGGTGTTCCGCCCGTCTGCGGCGGCCTTGCGTTTCCGTAGGGTGTTTTCTGTCGGCACGGTTCTCCGGTCGTTCACGAGACGCCGAAGCGGTAACCGAAGCCGCGCGCGGTCTGCACGTACCGGGGGTCCCTGCCCTCACCGAGCTTGCCGCGCAATCGCTTCACACAGGCGTCCACGAGCCGTATGTCGCCGTGGTAGCTGTGCTCCCAGACCGCTTCCAGCAGCTGCTGGCGGCTGAACACCTGGCCGGGCGAGGCCGACAGGACCAGCAGCAGCCTCAGCTCGGAGGGGGCGAGCACGACGGGTTCGCCACGGTGTGTCACCACGAGCCCCGCCCGGTCGATGACCAGCTCACCGTGCGACTCCGCCCGGGGCCTGAGACCGTCCGAGACCGACGCGTCCAGTCTGCGGAGCACGGCTCGTATGCGCGCGTCGAGCACCCGGGCCTGCACGGGCTTGACCACGTAGTCGTCCGCGCCGGCCTCCAGCCCCACGACCACGTCGATGTCGTCTCCCCTGGCCGTCACCATGATGATCGGCACTTGGTCGCGAACCCTTATCCGCCGGCACACGTCGAGGCCGGACATGCCGGGCAGCATGAGGTCGAGCACGATGACGTCGGGCTGGAAGAGGCGGAGCTGTTCCAATCCCTCTTCACCGGTTCCGGCGGCGAATACGTCATGTCCCTGATGCCGTAGCGCCAGCTGGACAGCCTTACGGACATCTGGGTCATCTTCGACAATCAGGACTCGTGACACTTCGCCAGTGTAGACCGATCGGATGAGACGCCCACCCCGGGAAGAGCCCCCGTGAGTGCTGTTACCGAACGATCACAACGGGCCGGGGCGCCGGCGGCCCCCTCCCGAGCCGTGGGAGTCCCCCACAATTCGCCGTTACCATTTCGTCACCATCCGAGCTCATGATGATCATCTGAAACGACCAGTCTGAGCTGCCATGCATTCGGCACGAGAGCGGGAATCCGCACCACCCGCCGGCAGCGCCCCGGCCTCCCACCGAGGTGGCCGCCAGCGCCGGTCCTCCCACCGCCGGGTCGCTCCGCGCCGGTCCTCCCACCGCCGGAGCGCTCCGCGCCGGTCCTCCCACCGCCGGAGCGCTCAGACCCGCCGGTCGCGGAACTATCTGATCGGCACTCTGATGGCCGTCGGCCTGCTCGGCTCGGCGCCGTACCTCCTGGACGGTGGACGAAGTGACGCGTCGAACGGTGCACAGCGCCCGCGGAGCACGGTGCGCGTCACCCCCGCGCCCGCCCCGACACCCACTCAGCTCCGTGCCGAGATCAATGTCCCTTCGAGGGGCACCGGCTCATTCGTCACCGCGGACGCCGGTCGCGCGAAGGTCGGTCAAGGGCCGCGCCTGCTCCGCTACGTGGTAGAGGTCGAGGCCGGGCTCGAGATCTCGCCGGCCGAAGCGGCGAACGAGATCGCCGACATACTTGCCGCTCCCCGGGGCTGGACCCGCAACCATGCCTACTCCTTCCAGTTGGTGGGCGCGGGAGCTCACCACGACCTCACGGTGAAGATCGCGACACCAGGAACGGCGGACGCCTTGTGCTGGGCGGGCATCCACCAGGACACCAAGGGCGAATACAACTGCGAGGTCCCCGACGGGGTCGTGGTCAACCTCAAGCGCTGGGTCGAGGGCTCACCCACGTTCGACGGTCCGATCCATGACTACCGGGCGCTGATCATCAACCACGAGATAGGGCACTTCCTGGGCCACGGTCACATGACCTGCGCAGGTCCCGGGCAGCTGGCCCCCGTCATGATGCAGCAGATCAAGGGTCTGCACGGATGCACCGCCAACGCCTGGCCCTATGACAAGAACGGTCGCCTCGTCTCCGGGCCGCACGTGACATGACGCGGCGGCCGTTCCCGGAAGCACGCCGCTCGCGGGACGGGACCGGCTGTTACAGCTTGGTCGCAAGCGAAGCCGGTGGCCATGGACATCCGTCGGCTTTCGCGGGCAGCGCAGGAGGGAAAGGCCTCGATGTCCAGGCAACAGGTTCTGATCGTCGTGGGCCTTGGCCCCGGAAGTAGAAGCTGGAACGGGCGATCCCGGGAATGCCGCAGAGCCGCTTGACACCGTATCGGCGCTGGTGATCGTCAACGAACTGGCAGCGGTTCACCAGCGCGTCTCCCCGGCGAAATACCGGGCAGCCTTGCGGAAAATGTCGCGTTCTTCCTCCAGCTCACGGATCCTCTTTCTCGCGGCGGCCGGCTCCGCCCGAACCGTGTCACCGCCAGACTGCGGAGCGGCCGTCGGCGCGGAGTGGGCGCCGGAGCGGCGCCTGTCGGCAGCCCGGATCCAGTTCCGCAGTGTCTCGGTGTTCATTCCGAGGTCGGCGGCGACCGGCTTGATCGTCGCTCCCGGACGCGACCGGTACAGCGCGACTGCGTCTGCCTTGAACTCGGCGGGGTAGTGCTTCATCCCCACGGGGACTCCGTTCTCCTGGACCATCAAGATCCAAGTCTCTCCGGTGTCCAAGCTCCGGGGTCAGGGCCCTCGCCTCCTCAACCTTCCCGAACTGTGACGCCTGATCCACCGATTCACCCACCGCCGACCAGCCTCGATCGACCACATCCTGCGCTGGTCCCACTGGCGCCGCCGACGACAACACCAAGCTCGGATCAGCCACTACCAACAATGCGGCCACACACCATCCGAACCTGCCCAACCTTCAGGAAAAGCACCGTTGCAGTACCGGAAGCCGCCCCGACCGGCTTCCGCCGGGGTGGCCCGTACCGGACGAAACCGGTACGGGCCACCTCGGCCGTGCGCCCCCTGAGGTCAGCTCAGTGCCTGGAAGTTCTGCCATCCCGAGGTGCCCACGGCGACCCCGCTACCCGAGATGTTTGGGTAGAAGTAGAGCCGGGCGTCACCTCCGGTGGCCCAGATGTCGGTCTTGGCGTCGCCGTCGGCATCGGGGACAGCCGTGGTCAGCGGACGATTGGCGTGAGTCCAGCCGGATCCGATGGCGACGGACGCCGGGGCGGAGCCGAGCCCTTCGCCGGAGTCCCGCGTGCCCTCGTAGAGACGCAGTTCACCACTGGTTTTGTGCCGTGAGATCAGGTCGACACGGCCGTTTCCGGTGCGGTCTCCCGATCAAACGCATCCAACACGCCTCCGGCATCTACGAACTCACCTGGTCCATGGGCACCGGCCCCGCAGGACGCGCCACCTGGCAATACGGAGCCGCGCTCCGCCCCGGCACACCGCACGTGATCTGGCGCCTCATCGGCACCCACAGCATCCTCACCCCCCCCGAGGACAAGGGGACGGGCCTCGTCTCCGGGGAAGATCTTTTCCGGAACCGACTCCCCCGGCCTTCCGCGATGTCCTCAGCGCACGTACTGATACGCAAGAGTTCTTGTCAGAGTGACGTGAGTTGATCGGTCTCAGTCGGGTTGAACCGTGGCAGGGGCGTGACCTGCCGCGGTCCAGGTTGTGTGAGACGCCTTCGCGGCACGCGTCTCACACAAGTTGAGGCACTGCACCGAGACTGCGGGACCAGCGGCACACCGCGACCTGTGACATCTCGCTGAAGGCGAAGTCGAAGGCCTGTCCGCCAGCCTCGCCGCCGTCGAGGACAAGATCGCCCAGATCGAAGCCCAGCAGGGAAAAAAGCAGTCCCCCGTCTTCCTAGGCCTGCCCAACCTTGCCCAGCTCACCGCCCGCACCAGCGAAGCCACCGAGTAACGAGCTCGCATGGGCTGTCCCGCCATGTTCTCGTTACCAGCAGAGTCGTGGGTCCTGTTCATGCTCGGGGGAATGCAGGGATAGCGCCTCTGCGTCCGGTCCGTCCGTTCGTTGTAGGTATCCGGGTCGGGGGCTGTCGCCCCACCACGGCGGTGGCGGGGTGTGGACCCGCTGTGTGCGCGGAATCGATACCTCGGCCAGCACTCCATCATGGAACATCCACAGCCCGAAGCAATCGTCGTCTTCGTCGTGGAGCATGACCTGCACGCACTCCGGGTTGTTCCACGGCAGCGCTTCCAGGTCCGCGAGGACCCCGCGGCGCTGGCTCTCGCGGAAGAACTCGAGATACCACCCGCCGACGAACCAGTCCGGTATCCGCTCAAAACAGCCGCGCCAAGTACGCGTCTCGTCGATCCGCGTCAGCGGCTCCATCACCTCGTCCTCGTACCGTGCAAGGACCAGCACCTGCGCCATTCTGCTCATGAGGGCATGTCATCCCGCAGAGCGGTCGAGTGGCAAGTTCGTTTCGACGCACGGCTTACGACTCACGCGTCCGACACGATCACGGACCATCACGGGGCAGCTCATAGCCACCGCCGGTGCTTCGTGGGCAACCTTCCGCAGGGGCATTCCGACCGCTTGGTTACTGACTTCGGCTCGTCAGGGTGAACTTTCCCGAAGTCCCTGATGGGCTTGGTGTGGTGGCTGTATTCGATGGTGTGTGAGGTATTCGGATGGGGGCGGGCTGACCGTTGCGGGACGGGTGCGTCGGGAGTCGGTGCGGATGCAGGCGGCCGAGCTGTTCGAGCAGGAGGTCAAGCCGCCGGAAGTGGCACGGCGTCTGCGGGTGAGTCTGAAGTCGGCTTATCAGTGGCACCAGTTGTGGCGCGAGGGCGGGGTCGGGGCGCTGGCGTCACGCGGTCCGAGTGGGTCGCGGTGCC
>NZ_RDBO01000213.1 GCF_008120935.1 Streptomyces sp. sk2.1 | reverse complement strand
CCAGGAACCCGACCCCGATCCCGAGCCGGCTCCCGGGCCCACCGCCGACGACCGCGGCGCACCCGGAGCCACGGCCTCCGGCGGACCGCCCGGSCCGGGCGGCCGGGAGGGCGGCGCGCCCGTGGTCACCGACGAGCTGGTGCGCGCCCTGTACCCGCCGCTCAGCAGGCTCTTCAAGGCGGACCTGCGACTGGAACGGGAACGGGCGGGGTTCCTCATCAACACCCGCCACTGAGACCGACGAGATCGAGAGGTACGCACCATGGCCACCGCCCAGGACGACGATCCCGCCGTAAGCGTCTGCTTCGTCGTCACGATCGACGACATCGAGCTCGGGTCGTTCAACACGTGCGACGGGCTGGGCTGCGAAGTGGTGCTCGAAACACGGGAGGAGGGCGGCAACAACGGGCATCTGTGGCAGCTGCCGACCCGCCTGAAGTACTCGAACGTGAAGCTCTCCAGGCCGCTGACCAAGGAGACCGAGAAGGTGGCCCGCTGGTTCGCCACCATGACGACCGGGTTCAGCCGCAAGACGGCACACATCGAGGCGCGGACCGGGGACGGGCGGAAGGTGGCCCAGTGGGGGCTGCTGGAGGTCGTGCCCGTCCGGTGGACCGGCCCCTCCTTCACCCCCGAATCGCCCAAGGTCGCGATGGAGACGATCGAGATCGCCCATCACGGCTATGTGATGGAGGGCTGAGCGTCGTGAGCGGTGCGGGTCCCATCGCCTTCAGTGCCGCCGGTACGTCCGGGGCGTCGGCGGCCACGAGGACGGGCCGGGGAGGGTCGGCCCGGCCCAAGCTGGAGCACGCCTACCTGGAACTGCGGACCCCGCCGACCGGTGGCGGCCTCACCCCCGGCGGCCCGTGCGGGCGGATCGACTTCCAGTTCAACCCCAAGGAGCTGAGCCTCACCAAGGCCGCTTCCTGGAAGCGCAGCCCGGCCAAGGGCGCCAAGAGCTCCGGCCCGCCGGAGTACCAGGGCTCGCAGCCCAGCAAGCTCACCGTGGAGATGTTCTTCGACGCCAGCGACACCCAGGACACCCGGGTGGTGACCTCGGTGGAGCAGCTCTTCGCGTGCTGCGTGCCGACGAACGAGACCCGCCAGCAGCAGCGTTCCTCGCCGCCGTGGGTGGTCTTCCACTGGGGCGGGCTGACCGGGTTCCCCGGCTACGTCAGCCAGGTGCAGGCGAAGTACACCCTGTTCACCACGTCGGGCGTACCGATCCGGGCCGTCTGCCAGGTGACGATGGAGGAGATCAGCGGCGAGACGCCGGGCCAGAACCCGACCTCGGGGGCGCTGGCCGCCCGCCGGGTGCACCGGCTGGGCGCCGGGGACTCGCTGCCGTCGCTCGCCCAGCGCGAGTACGGCGACCCGGCGGCCTGGCGGGTGATCGCGGAGGCGAACGGCATCGACGACCCGCTGCGGCTGGCGCCCGGACGGCAGCTGCTGCTGCCCGCGCTCGACGAGCTGAGCAGGCTCGAAGAGGGCCGGGACGGAGGGCGGTCCTGATGGCCCCGCCGGGCGTCGCGTCGGCGCTGGTGGTGGAGTTCGGCGGCGGTCCGCTGCCGCCGAAGTTCGTGAACACGCTGGTCGAGGGGTATGTCGACGACAGCCGGACGCTGCCCGACCTGTTCCTCCTCCGGTTCCGCGACCCGGACCGGGTGCTGCTGGAACAGACCGGGCTGAAGATCGGCAGCGAGGCCAGGCTGCTGGCCCGCGCAGGTGGCGACACCGCGCCGAAACCGTTGCTGAAGGGGGTCGTCACCGCCCTGGAGGTGGAGCTCGACGAGACCGGCACCTTCACCGTCGTGCGCGGGCTCGACGAGTCGCACCGGCTGTTCCGCGGGCGCCGGGTGGCCAGCTACCAGAACATGACGCTCGCCGACATCTGCGCCCAGGTCGCCCAGCGCGCCGGGCTGAAACCGGGCACGGTCGACGTGGCCGGGCCCGTGCTCGAACACATCGCCCAGCCCAACGTCACCGACTGGGAGTTCATCCGCGACCTGGCCGAGGAGGCGGGCGCCCAGGCGTACGTGCTCGACGGGCAGTTGCACATCACCCGGCCCGCGGAGGCGAGCGGCGCACCGGACGGTTCGGCGCGCGCCGACCGCAACCCGCTGGTGCTGGAGATGGGCAGCAATCTGCTGCGCTGCCGGGCCGGGGTGTCGTCCGCCGAGCAGGTCTCCGAGGTCGAGGTGCGCGGCTGGGACGTGAAGGCCAAGCAGCCACTGGTCGGGCGGGCCCCCGCGGGGAAGTCGGCGACGCTGGAGCTCGGGGTGAGCGCGGCCGAGGTGTCCGCCCCGTTCGGCGAGGCGCGTTTCGTGGTCACGGACGCGGCGTACGGGGCACAGGAACAGGTGGACCGGGCGGCGAAGGCCCTGGCCGAGCGGATCGCCGGGTCGTTCGCGGAGCTGGAGGCGGTGATCCGGGGGAACCCGGAGGTGCGGGCGGGCAGCGCGGTGGCGCTCAACGCGGTGGGGGCGCCGTTCGAGGGGCGGTACACGGTCACGTCGTCGCGGCACGTCTTCGACCCGGTGCGCGGGTACGAGACCTGGCTCACCGTCTCGGGTCAGCAGGAGCGCTCGCTGTTCGGGCTGACCGGCGGAGGACCGGGGGCCGGTGGCCCCGGCACGGGTTCCGGCGGCGGATCGCGGTGCGCGGGACTGGTCAGCGGAACGGTCACGGACACCCACGACCCGGACGGTTCGGGCCGGGTCAAGGTGCGGTTCCCCTGGCTGTCGGACGAGTACGCGAGCGACTGGGCGCGCACCGCGCAGTCGGGCGGGACCAGCGGCGGCGAGGCGTTCATCCCCGAGGTCGGGGACGAGGTCCTGGTGGGGTTCGAGCACGGCCACCTGGACCGCCCGTACGTCCTCGCCGGTCTGTACAACGGGAAGGACCGGCCGTCCCAGGGGAGTGGGGACGGCGGTTCCGGTGGTGGTGGCGCGGGCGGTCCCGGCGGTGTGGCCGGGGCGGTGGCCGCGGCCGTGTCCGGCGAACCGTCCACCGGCGGGGCGCCCTCCGGCGCCGCCGCCCCGGAGACCGCCGCCCCCCTGGTGGACCCGACGAGCGGGGCCGTCAACCGGCGCTCGGTCGCCTCCAGGAGCGGCAACCAGCTGGAGATCCTGGACGACGCCAACGGCCCGCAGGGCGTACGCCTGCTCACCGGCGACGGAAAGCTGAAGATCGACCTCGACCGCAAGGGCACCGTGATCGTGATCAACAGCGACGGCAGCGTGAACATCGAGGCCAAGCAGCAGGTGTCCATCAAGGCGGCCCGCGGGGTCGCGCTGGACGGCGGGCAGGGAACGCTCGAACTGAGCGGCGACAGCGTCACGCTGACCTCCCGCAGCGGAGTGAGCGTCGACGGCGGCAGCGGCGAGGTGAAGCTCTCCACCGGCGGAACGGTGGACGTGCGGGGCGGCACGGTCGCGATCGACGGAACACAGCGCACCGACATCAAGGGCGGCTCCTCGCTGGCCATCAACGCACCCCTGGTGAAGATCAACTGACCGCGCGGACGAGCCGGACGGAACCGGACGAGCCGGTCTGAACCGGATGGAGCGGGCGGAGCGAACAGCACGGACCGAACAGCACGGACCGAACAGCACGGACCGAACAGCGCAGACGCACCGGACGCACATGAGCGAGAGGAACGGACTGCCATGTCAGCAGCCGCGGCGGCAGCCGCACGGGTCGGCGACCCCACCGGACACCCCGGCACGGTCGGGCCGCCCGGAGTCCCGACCGTGCTGATCGGCGGGCTGCCCGCCGCCACGGTCGGCACCCCGCACCTGTGCGCCTCGCCGCCGCCCGCGGTGCACGCCCCGTCCGTGCTCGCGCCGCCCGGCAGCGCCACGGTGCTGATCGGCGGCCGGCCCGCCGCCCGGGTCGGGGACCTCGCCGCCTGCGGCTCGCCCGTCGTGTCCGGTTGCCCGACGGTGCTGATCGGAGGCTGAGCGTCCATGGGACAGGAGTTCATCGGCGCGGGCTGGGCCTTCCCGCCGCGCACGGACGCCACCGGTTCCATCGCCCTGGTGCGCGGCGAGCACGAACTGGAGGAGTCGATCCGGCTGATCCTGGCGACGTCACCGGGCGAACGCCCCATGAGACCGGAGTTCGGCTGCGGCATCAACGACTACGTGTTCGCCCCGGCGGACGCGGGCACGGCCGGACAACTGGCGTACGAGGTGCGCCTCGCGCTGGACCGGTGGGAGCCCCGGATCGAGGTGACCGAGGTCGTCGTCCGGTTCGACGACGCCGACGAGGGGGTCCTGTACATCGACGTCGGCTACACCGTGCGGGGCGCCAACGACCCCCGGAACCTGGTCTTCCCGTTCTATGTGATCCCGCAGCACGAGGAGGTGGACGGCGCGTGACGCTGCCCAGCCCGCATCTGGACGACCGCCGCTTCCAGGGCCTGGTCGACGAGGCGAAGCGCCTCGTCCAGCAGCGCTGTCCCGAGTGGACCGACCACAACGTGTCGGACCCGGGAGTGACCCTCATCGAAGCCTTCGCGACCATGGTCGACCAGCTCGTCTACCGGGTGAACCGGGTGCCGGAGAAGAGCTATCTGACCTTCCTCGACCTGATCGGGGTCCGGCTGCACCCGCCCACCGCCGCCCGTACCGACGTGACGTTCCGGCTCTCCGCGCCCCGGCCCGAACCGGTACGGGTACGGGCCGGCACGGAGGTCGCCACCGTGCGCACGGAGACCGAGGAGGCGGTGGTCTTCACCACGGTCGGCGAACTGTCCATCGTCCCCTGCGAGTTCGCCCACCTCGCCACCTGGCCGGCGTCCGGCGACGCCGCCGACCGCACCGAGGAGCTGACGCTCGGCCGGGCCGTGCCCTGCTTCGACACCACGCCCGCCCCCGGCGACGCCCTCTACGTGGGCCTGTCCACCGCCGTGCCGTCGGGAGTCGTCGCGCTGCGGCTGGACTGCGCGGTCGAGGGCGTCGGCGTGGACCCGCTGCGCCCGCCGCTGCTCTGGGAGGCGTGGGACGGCAGCGCCTGGACGGCCTGTGAGGTCGAGAAGGACGACACCGGCGGCTTCAACCGGTCCGGCGAACTGATCCTGCACCTCCCCCAGGGGCACACCCCGGCCGTCGTCGTGCGCCGCACCGGCGGCTGGCTGCGCTGCCGCCTGGTGGAGGCCGAACCCGGGCAGCCCACCTACATGGCGCCGCCGGTGGTGCGCCGGATCACCGCGTTCACGATCGGCGCGACCGTCGGGGCCGTGCACGCCGAGACCGTGACCGACGAGGTGCTAGGCCCGGCCGAGGGCGTACCCGGGCAGACCTTCACGGTGAGCCGCCCGCCCGTCGTCCCCGGCGAGTTCGTCGTCGAGGTCGCCGACCCGTCGGCGGGACCGCGGGGCGCGGAGTGGACCCGGGTCGACGACTTCGCGCACTCCGGACCCGACGACCGGCACATCACGCTCGACCCCAACTCGGGGCGGGTCGAGTTCGGTCCCGCGGTACGGGAACGGGACGGCTCCATCCGCTACTACGGGAAGGTGCCGCCGAAGGGCGCCACCGTGCGGGTGCGCTCGTACCGCACCGGCGGGGGCCTGCGCGGCAACGTGGCCCGCTCCACCCTCCGGGTGCTGCGCAGCGCCATCCCGTACGTGGCCCGGGTGGAGAACCGCCGCCCGGCACTCGGCGGGGTCGACGGCGAGACGGTGGAGAGCGCGCGGGTGCGCGGTCCGATGACGCTGCGGACGCTGCACCGGGCCGTGGTGCCGCACGACTACGAACTGCTGGCCCGCGAGGTCGCGCCCGACGCGTCCCGGGTGCAGTGCATCCCGGCCGGCGGGGACCCGGACGTCGAGGCGGGCGGGGTGCGGCTGCTCGTCGTACCGGCCGGGCGCAGCGACGAACAGGGCCGCATCCAGTTCGACGAACTCATCCCGCCGCAGCACACCCTGGCCCTGATCGCGGGCCACCTGGACGAGCGCCGGCCCATCGGCGCCCGGCTGGTGGTCGAGCCGCCGTACTACCAGGGGGTCACCGTCGTCGCCTCGGTGCAGGCCCGCCGGGGCGCCGTGCCGGAACGGGTGCGCGAGGAGGCGCTGGAGGCCCTCTACCGCTACTTCAACCCGCTGAGCGGCGGCCCCGGCGAGGACGGCTGGCCGTTCGGGCGGCCGATCCAGTCGGGCGAGGCGTTCGCCGTGCTGCAACAGGTGCCGGGGGTGGACCTGGTGGAGGACGTACGGCTCTTCCCCGCCGACCCCGTGACCGGGCAGCGCGGCGAACCCACCACCAAGATCGTGCTGGACCGGCACGCGCTGGTCTTCAGCTACGAGCACCAGCTCCGGGTACGGGGGGCCTGACCGCCATGCGCACTTCCGTGACCGGCCTGCCGACCCCGCACCCGCTGATCGAGCAACTCCCGGCGGTCTACCTGGAGCAGGACTTCCTGCGCCGGTTCCTGGCGGCGCTCGACGAGGTGCTCGCCCCGGTCCTGCTCTCCATCGACAACCTGCCCGCCCACCTCGACCCCCGCAGCGCGCCCGAGGACTTCCTCGCCTGGCTGGCCGAGTGGGTGGCCGTCGACACCCGCGCGAACCATCCGGTCCGGCAGCGGCGGGCCGCGGTGCGCGGCGCGGTGGAACGGCACAGCAGGCGCGGCACCCGGCGGGGACTCGCGGAGGCGGTGTTCCTGGAGACCGGGATCGAGCCGGACATCGTGGAGAGCGGCGGCACGGCGTGGTCGTCGACGCCGCACACCCGGTTCCCGGGCGGCCCGCGGCCGTGGGTGACGGTCCGGGTCCGGGCCGCGCAGCCGTACCAGGTCGACCGGGTGCGGCTGGAGGAGCTGATCCGTACGGAGATCCCGGCACACGTGGGCTTCGACCTGGAGGTCCTGTGATCTGCGAGACGTGCGGGCAGAACAACGTGCCGGGGACGCAGTTCTGCACGTCGTGCCAGGCGTACCTGGAGTGGGAGGAGCCGCAGGACGGGACCACGACGCCCCCGGCACGCCCGTCCGCCCCGTCCACTGCGCCGACCCCGACAGCCTCGCCTGCCCCAGCAACCCCAGCAGCTCCGACAACCCCAGCAGCTTCGACAGCCCCACCTGCCCGCACGTCTCGCAGATCACAGGACCTCCAGGTCGAAGCCCACGTGTGCCGGGATCTCCGTACGGATCAGCTCCTCCAGC
>NZ_RDBO01000212.1 GCF_008120935.1 Streptomyces sp. sk2.1 | reverse complement strand
GCAGCCGCAGCCCCTCGTCGACTTCGTGGATCACCGGCGTCCCACCTCGTCCGGCGGGACCATGGTGCCGTCGACCACCAGGAAGCGGGTGGTGACCGGGCTGAACCCGGGCCCCGTGGCGGTGATGGTGCGCGGCCCCGTCCGGTCCTTCACCAGGACCAGCAGCTGTGCGATGAACGTGCGGTCCGCACCCGGGACGGCGGGCGGCGCGGCCGCCGTGATCCCCGGTTTCCAGGTGAGCCGCACCGGGGCCCCGGGCGGGAAGTCCTTGCCCCGTACGGAGGTGACGAACCCCGGTTTGCCGACGGCGGGCACCGCGACGATGCGCGGCTTGAGGATGCGCAGCGTGGTCCTGGCGACGTTGTCGCGGAGGTCGGCGTCGGTACCGGTCGTGGTCAGTCTGCCGGTGATGGTCGTTCTCAGCGCCCGGTCGGGTTCGAGCACGACCCTGACCACCGTGGAGGCCCGGGGAGCCAGGTCGGGCAGGGTGCACACCCCGGCCGCGCAGCCCGCCGGAAGCGGGCCCGTCGGGACGCGCGCGGGCAGGCCGAGCCGCAGCCGCAGCCCCTCGTCGACTTCGTGGATCACCGGCGTCCCACCTCGTCCGGCGGGACCATGGTGCCGTCGACCACCAGGAAGCGGGTGGTGACCGGGCTGAACCCGGGCCCCGTGGCGGTGATGGTGCGCGGCCCCGTCCGGTCCTTCACCAGGACCAGCAGCTGTGCGATGAACGTGCGGTCCGCACCCGGGACGGCGGGCGGCGCGGCCGCCGTGATCCCCGGTTTCCAGGTGAGCCGCACCGGGGCCCCGGGCGGGAAGTCCTTGCCCCGTACGGAGGTGACGAACCCCGGTT
>NZ_RDBO01000211.1 GCF_008120935.1 Streptomyces sp. sk2.1 | reverse complement strand
GGGCGCGCCGGGCGGGGCCGTGCGCGCGGCCCGCCGCACCCGGGCGAGCAGCGCCGCCCGCCGCGCGTTCGCCCGTGCGGCGGCGAAGGCGGCGGCCTCCCACTGCCGGGCGGCGTCGGCGGCCACCTCCTGCCGGTGTTCGAGGCAGGCCTGTTCCTCGGCGGCCCGTACGGCCGCCGCCGCGAGCACCTGGGTGGTGACGAGGGCGGCCCGGCCGGCCAGCAGCGCCCCGCTGAGCGCGCCCAGGGCGACGGCCGCCGGGGCGAGGAGTTCCTGCAGGCCCTGGGCGGCCGCGTCGGTCAGGTGCCCGGCGGCCTGGTGGGCGGCGTCCGCGACCCCCGGCACATGGGCGATGTCGGGGTGCGCCAGGGTCTGGACGTGCGAGGCGAGGCCGTCGGCCGGTGCGTAGCCCACCCCGGGCATCACCCCGGTGATCGACGGCAGGGCGATTCCGGCGCTCATCGGCGTCCTCCCGGGTTTCCGTTCCGGCTTCCGTTCCGGGCCCCGCTCCGGTTTCCGCCGGGGGTTCCGTTTCGGGTCCCGCTCCGGTTCGCGGTCTGCGCGGCGCGCAGCCGGGCCAGTTCCAGGCGCCAGGAGACCGCGCGGTACACCGTCCAGACGGCGAGGGCCACGACGGTGCCGACCGGCCAGGCCCAGGGCGCGGTGGTGATGGAGTGGACGCCCAGGGCCACCACCGCGGCCAGCAGCGCGGCCGACGGCAGCAGGGTGCGCGGACCGCGGGACCGGGCGAACCGGGCGGGCCGCTCCGACGTGGCGATCAGCCGCCCGGCGAGCGACCGCCGGGGGTGGTAGTGGGGCGGCCCGATGAACGCCGCGGCGGACAGTTCCAGGGCGAACACCGCGGCGGCCGCGGGCAGGGCCAGCGCCCAGGCGAGCACGACCGCCTCCTGATCGGCCCACCCGACGACATCGGCGAGGCCGATCAGGAACCCCCACGGAACGGTGGCCAGCACGGCGCCGAGCAGCGCCCAGCCCAGCGTCGGCGGGCGTTCCATCCGCCGTATCCAGGCCAGGGCGGCGTCCTGGTCGGCGGCCAGCATCCGGACGGCCTCCGCCTCGGCCAGCTCCCGGTGGCGCACCGCGGCCTCGGCGGTGGCGACGTCGGCCAGCAGCCGTGCGACGAGCAGGCGCGGGGCGTCGTCCGGGTCGGCGACGAGCCGGGTGTACCAGTCGACGGGTACGGCCATGGCGGCGCGCGTCGCGTCGGCGCCCCGGGTCAGTTCCGCCGTGACCCGGCCCGGTTCGTGGGCCAGGCGCAGCAGCAGCGCGTCGACGGTGCGGTTGCGGCGCAGCCGGGCGCGGGCGGCGCCCCGGTCGCGGGGGCCGCGCGCCAGGATCTCGTTCGTCAACGGCCGCCAGGCGGAGCGGTGTTCCGTCCACCGCCGGTGCACCTCGTCGAGCCCGGCGCCGCCCGGACGTTCGGCGAGCAGGGGCAGCAGCTCGTGGCGCAGCAGGTCGTCCAGGAGCGCATGGGCCTCGGCGTCGCCGTTCACGACCGCCGCGGTCAGTTCCCGGATGCCCAGGGTGTCCAGGCGCTGCCCGTGGTGGGAGACCTCCAGCCGCGGGCCCAGCCAGTTGATCAGCCGGGTGGTGGTCCGGGCGTCCGGCGCTTCGGCGAGCTCCGTGCGCAGGGCGACGAGCCGTTCGTTCTCCTCGGCGTCGCGGTCGGGCGAGCCGATGAACTGGCCCAGCCACTCGACCAGTTCGGCCCGCCGGGCCCGGCGGGACAGCAGCCGGCCGGTGGCGACGCGGTTGATGTCCAGGAGGCGGGCCAGCTCCTCGGGGCCGGTGACCTCCCGGCCCATGAAGGGGAAGGGGCGCAGGGTGCGCCGGGGCGGCAGGTCGTGCGGTGCGGCGCCGGACGTGCGGGGCGCGACCGGCGGGGCCTCCCCCCGCAGCCAGGCCGCCACCTGTTCGCCGCCCCAGCGGTTCTCCGGGGCGCGGGTGAGCAGCCCCTGGCAGAGCAGCAGCAGCCGGGGGTCGGTCACCAGGGGGAGTTCGGGGTCGTGGGTGGCGACCTCGGTCAGGACCTCCTCGTCGCCGCGGAAGTCGATCGGGTGGCTGCCGCCGGCCAGTTCGGCGACGACCATGCCGAGCGACCACCAGTCGACGGCGGGGGTCACGGCCTGCCGGTGCGGGGCCGCCTCCGGCGCGAGGTAGAGCGGTTTGCCCACCCAGCCGCGCCGTCGCGGCCGGTCGCGCTGCGGTTCGTGCACCGCGGCGCCGAAGTCGATCAGCACCAGTTCGGGGCGGTCCTCGTTCTGGATGCGCACCATGATGTTGTCGGGCGTGACGTCGCGGTGCACGATGTCCCGCGCGTGTATGGCGACCAGCGCCGCGTGGAGTTGCTCCACGACGGCCCGGACCAGGGCGGGCGGCAGCGGCCCGGGGTGGTCGGCGAGGTAGCGGGCGAGGTCGGTCTCGCCGTACGAGAGGGTCAGGTCGTAGGGGTGGCCGTCGGCGGTCCCGCTCTCCAGCAGCCCGGCGACCGGTCCGCCGGGCCCGCCGGGTCCGCCGGGTTCGTTGGGGCCACCCGGGCCACCCGGGCCGCCCGGCCCGCTCGGACTGTTCGGCCTTTCGGCCAGGATGCGGCGGACGCCGGGGTCGGGGCCGAACCGGTGGTGGTACCACTTCAGCACGAGGGGCACGTCGGCGGGCGCGTGCCGGGCCTCCCGGTCCTTGACCCGCAGCACCACGGCCTGGGACGGGCGGCGGACGTCGCTCAGCACCTGGGTCAGGTCGAAGCGCCCGCCCAGCGCGGCCGGCACCCGGTCCAGCCCCCTGCGGGTCTCCGCGTCCCGCGGATCGTGGTGGCCGGTCCCGGTCTCGTCGACATCCATCTCGGTGGGCGGCGGCGGAACAGTCATGCGACATGCCTTCCGGTGACGGTGACGGTGACGGGGGCAGGGGCGGATGTGGGTACGGGTGCGGCAGTCGTGCCGCCGTGCCGGATTGAGTAATTCCGTTTACTGGTGGGGCAGTTGCCGGTACGGGCATGGGCACGGGCGTCGGGGCGGCGCGTCCGCCGTCCGGTTCCGGACGGCCGGACAAGGTTGCCGAAAGGCGCTCCCGCAGGCGGACGGGCGGGCATATCGTGTCGGGCATGAGCCAGGAGACCCAGCCCTCCTCGTCCGCTCCGGAGCCCCTCGAACCCACGCCCCCCAAGGCCTCGTCCGCCCCCGGCCCGGGGCGTTCCGGCGAGCGGCCCCGGGCCGCGGGACGCCTTGTCCCGCCGCTGCCCGGTGCCGAACGGCTGGCCGCGGAGCTGCGGGCGCTGCGCCGGCCCGGACTGTCCGGCCTGCGCACCCTGCGGCCCGAGGCCCTGATCAGGGTGGCCTCCGCCGCGGGCCTGTGCGGGGGGTTCGACGACGAGGCGGCCGGGGTGGAGACGCTGCTGAAGGCCGGGGTGCGGCACCTCGGCGGGAACACCCTGTCCGCCGACGGCACCCGCGGCGATCCGCTCGCCAGGGCGGCGGCCCACACCTTCGGGCTGCTGCCGGACCGGCGGGGCGTACCGGGCCAGGACCGCCGCAGGGCCGCGGCGGCCGTCTACGGCGTCACGCCCGAACGCTTCCGCAAGAGCCAGGAGCGGGAGGTGATCGCGGAACTGGCGCTGGCGGTACTGGCGGTGGCCCGGACGTCCGCCGCAGGACCGCCCCGGACGGTCCCGGAACTCCCCGCGGTCCCGGCCGTGCCGGAGGCCGGCACGCTGTCCGTGCGGTCGCCGGACCCGGTGCCCGATCCGCCGACCCGGCTGAGCGGACCGCCGCTGCCGCCCGCCGCCGCGCACCGCATCACCGTGCACGTCGCGTCCATCGAACTGCTGCGGGACATCGACATCCTGGTGTCCTCGGAGAACATCTACCTGGAGATGTCCAAGACCTTCCGTTCCACCGTGTCCGGATCGCTGCGCCGGGCCGCCGCGATACGCGACGAGAGCGGCGAGACGGTCGACGACGTCCTCGTCCGGGAACTGGTCGAGTGGATGCGGGCCCACGGCCGGGCCGGGCTCCCGGTGCGTCCCGGCACCGTCGTGCCGACCTCGCCCGGTGCCCTCGCCGAGCGCGGTGTGCGCCGTATCCACCACGCGGCCGTCGCGTCGCCGACCAGCGACGGCCACGGCTACCGGGTCGATCCGCACGTTCTCGCGGAGGCGGTCTCGGCCAGCTTCCGGCTGGCCCGCGCGGAACGCGACAGGTACGACCCGCCGCTCTCCTCCCTCTGCTTCCCGCTGCTCGGCGCGGGGCACGGCCTGCCGCCGGAGAAGGCGGCGCGCTGGCTGTGCTGGGCCGTCCGCGAGGAGTTGAGCCGCGATCCGTCCTGGACGGTGCACCTGGTGGCCCAGCGCCCCGAACTGGCGAAGCTGCTCACGGTCGCCAGCTCCGCTCCCTGAGTCGTAGCCCACGTTCTTTCAGCCACCTTTCCCAACGCGGTAGTTCGCCCCTCCGCGGTACGCCGTAGAGCCGTACCGCGGGAGGCCCGGCCGGTTCGCCGGACGCCCGCCCGGACTCCACGACGACCTGGACCGCCGGTCCGTCCGCCTCCCGGTCCAGGTGCGGCGCGTACCGGATCCGGCCGAGGCCGGTACGGGGCGTCAGCCGCTGGTTCGCGGAGCCGCGCCACACCAGCCCGGTCGGTTCGGCGACCCGGAACCGGCCGGTCACCACGGCGTCCGCGGACGCCAGGGCGGCGCGCCGGGCGGCGTCCAGCTCGGACTCCTCGTAGCCGGTGTAGACCAGCAGGTCGGCGGGGAGCCCGTCGCCGGTCGCGCCGGGGCGGGTCAGTCCGGACCGCAGCCGGGCGGCGCCCCGGAGCAGCTCGGCCAGGGCCGCGGGCTGGGCGAGCGGTTCGCCGCCGCTCACCGTCAGGCCCGCGGCGCCCCGGTCCAGCGCGTCCCGCCACAGGGCCAACAGCCGTTCCACGTCCATGGGCTCACCACCCCGCGGGTCCCAGGTGTGCCGCGACATGCAGCCGGGGCACGCCAGCGGGCAGCCCTGCAGCCAGATGCCCAGCCGACGGCCCGGCCCCAGCGTCTCCAGCGGGAAGTGCGTCCCGTCGACCTCGACCCTCACCGGCCCTCCCCTTCCCGCCGGACCGTCCGCCCCGGTGCCGCCGAGCGGGCCCGGGAACGCCGGCGGATGCCGTCGGGCGCCGACGGACGCCCCGCGGATGCCGCCGGGCGCCGTCGGCGTCCCCCCGTCAACGAGTATCCGGCGGACGGGCCGGGCGCGGCACATTTCATCCGGTTGTTTTCCGGGCGTTTCCGGGTTCCGCCCGGTCGATTCCCGGATCTGTTCCGGACGCATTCCGGGAAATGCCCGCAGGGCCGAATGCGCAGGTGAAAGGCCGGTAATTTCTATTGTCCGGCCGATTGCGGCCCGTTCCCCCGAAGCCGGCTTCGGGGCTCTTCCGGTGATACGCCGGAAGGCGCGGAACGGTGGGAGCGGCGGCCGGGTCGCGCCGTTCGGAAGGGGCCGCCGCAGCGGGCCCGGACGGAGAAAAGGGCGGTTGCCGGGAGGCGGCCGCGCGGGGGAAGGGGATTCCGCCATGAGAGCCGACACGAATGGTTTCATCAGTTCGGCCCGGTATGTCTGGCGCAACCGGGTCACGGCAATTCACGACCGACATCAGGGCCGCAGGGACGCGCCCGGCCTCCGGGACCGGATCGCCGCGCTGCCGCACCCGGACGACCTGCCGCACGACGTCACCGACCAGTTCCCGGAGCTGCTGACCCCGCATGTGCAGGGCATCCGGGCGAGCGCGTCGCGCGGGGCCGACCAGCTGCGTGCGCGGCTGCTGCACGACGAGCGTGAACTGTGCGCGCGGATCCACTCCGAGTCGGTGCGGGTGGCCACCCGGTACGAGGAGCCGGGGGAGTCCGCGCCGGCCGCCCTCGCCCGGTACGGCGAACTCATCGGTGTGTGGCGGGCCTCGGCGGGGGTGTGCCGGTCCCGGGCCGCGGTCCTGACCCACGAGGCGAACCAGCGGCTCGCCCGTTACTGGACGGCCGTCCTGACGAGTGTTCATCCGCTGCCGGAGGAAGGGGAGTTCCCCTCCTGCGGTCCGCACTGGCTGCCCGGCCGGGTCGCTCTCGACGAGTCCTGGCAGCACACCGACGACTGGCTGCGGGGGGACGGCGGGCTGTGGCCCTCCCCGGCCGCGGACCGGGCCGACCACCCGGTGACCCGCGCACTGGCCGTCCTCGACGCACAGCCCGTGCGGGGGGCCGGGAACGGCACCCCGCACGGGCTGTGCGTCGAGGACGGCCAGTGC
>NZ_RDBO01000210.1 GCF_008120935.1 Streptomyces sp. sk2.1 | reverse complement strand
GGTACGTTCACCACCCTTCCGGGACTCCTGCTGCTGCCCTACCTCACCGACACCCTCGGCGTGGGCGCGGCCCTCGCCGGCGTCGTCATCCTGGTCCCCAAGGCATGGGCGGTGCTCCTCGCGCCGTTCGCGGGCCGCACCGGCGACCGCTATGCCCGCCACCCGGCCCGAGACCAGGCGCATCCGGTCGTGCGGGGTGTGCGCGATGTCGGCGGGCAGCGCGGCGTAGGCGGCCTGGAAGAAGGCGAAGGCCGTGGCGGTGAGCAGGAAGCCGAGGCCGGTCCAGGCCATCCCGGCGGTGCCGTCGGCGACCCCGGCGAGCATGACGGCGAAGGCGGCCGTGGCGCCCAGGCCGCCCCCCAGGACGTGGCGGCGCCGGCTGCCCCGCCTGCGGTGGGTGCGGTCGCCGGTGCGGCCCGCGAACGGCGCGAGGAGCACCGCCCATGCCTTGGGGACCAGGATGACGACGCCGGCGAGGGCCGCGCCCACGCCGAGGGTGTCGGTGAGGTAGGGCAGCAGCAGGAGTCCCGGAAGGGTGGTGAACGTACCTGTCACCAGGGACCCGCAGGCGTAGCCGAATCGCAGACGGGTGCTGTTCCCGGTTGCCACTTTCGTTCCTCCGCGGGATAGGGACAGTGCACGCGCGAACGCGACCGAGCGTGAGTCCCCGGCGCGCGGTGCGCCAGTCGGGGTTTTCCCCGGATGGGTGCTCGTGGACGTGTCGGGTGCGGGTGCGGCGGGGAAAAGGCCGGGCCTGCCGGAAACGGGAGCGGTGGGCGTTCTTCCTGGGGTTTTCGGTGAAACCGAGGGCCTTTGTTCGATTACGCGGGCCGGCGGTTCGGGGTTCTCCCCGACATTGCGCGGCCGGGCGGGATCTTCCGTCGTACTTTCTGCCAGGCAACCTGTGGACAGCGGCCCGTGCTTGGGTGCCGGGGCGTGATGAGCCAGCCTTTCGTGACGGATATTCACTTGGGGAGGCCGGTGTGCCGGAGGCGGCGTCGGTGTTCGGGGCGGCGGCCGGTGCGGGTGGGCCTTCGGTGTCCCGGAGCCATGAACTCGACTTGTTGCGCCAGTGGTTGAGGCTTTCCAGGGATTCGGCTCAGTTCGTCCGGCTCAGTGGTGAGCCGGGGGTCGGCAAATCCCATCTGCTGCGGCTGCTGACGCGGTCGGCGCGGCGGGACGGCTGGGTCGTGGCCGCGGGCCGGGCTCCCCGGACCGGTGCGGGCCGGCCCTTCGACGCGGTCGTGGACGCGCTGGACGATCTGCTGGCCCGTGCCGACGGGTCGCTGTTCGAACGGCTCGGGGAGACGGCGACCCGGCATCTGGCTTCGGTGTTCCCGGCCCTGGGTACGTACGGGGCGGCTCCCGGGCCGGTGGATCACTACGCGGTGTCCCGGGCCGTGCGGGCGGTGCTCGGGCATCTGGCCCGGGAGGGCGGCGGGCTGCTGTTCGTGGTGGACGACGCGCACCGCGCGTGTCCGCACGCGGTGGAGTTCCTGGAGCACCTGGTCCGCCATCCGCCGGACGCTCCGGTGCTGACCGTTCTCGCCCATCGTTCCGTGCCCGCGGGGAGGCATCCGACGGGTCTGGCCGAGGCGTCCGGCGACGTCCACCAGCTACGGCTGTCGCGGTTGCCCGACGAGTCGCTGCGGGCGCTGCTGCCCGCGCGGGTGGGGCCGGTGGCCGCGGCCGTGGCGCTGCGCGACGCGGCGGGTGTGCCGGGGCTGCTGGGTACGCCGCCGGTGGACGGTGCCGGTCCCCGCCCGGACGACGCGGAGTCGGACCCCGGTCTGTACGGCGTGCTGGAACTGGCCCTGGGGGTACCGCCGTTGGTGTCGTCCGGGGCGCGGGGGCCGGACCTCCACTGTCTTTCCTCGCTGGGCTGGCGCACCGCGTGTGCGGCCGCGCTGGTCGGTGATCCGTTCCTTCCCGAGGTGGTCGCCGGGACGGCGGTGCTGCCGCTGTCCGATGTGCTGCGCGGGCTGGACGAGTTGTACGCCGAGGGCGTGGTGGTGCCCGACGGCCCGGGGCGACGTTTCCGTTTCGTCCGGCCGGTGGTCAGGGCGCGGGTCCACCACGCGTCGGGGGCGGGCTGGCGGCACGCGGCGCGGGACCGGGCCGTCGCGGCGCTGCGTGCCGCCGGTGACACGTTCGCGCTGGCCGCGCATCTCGTGCACGCGGACGATCCGACGGCCGACGACGTGCGGACCCTGGCCGTCGCCGCGCGGAGCGGGGTCTTCCGGCAGCCGGGGCGCACGGTGCTGGCGCTGCGGCGGGTCGTCGCGGTGGCGGGTGATTCGCCGGAGTCGTCGTTGCTGCGGGCGAAGGCCCTCGTCCTCGCSGGGCSGCCCSGCGAGGCCGAGCGGGTCCATGCCCGGGTGTGGCAGCGGGTGACGGCGGGGTGTCCGGGGGTCGACGTGGTGGACGCCGTGGTGTGGCGGGCGCGTGCGCTCCGGTCGTTGGGCCGGTTCGCGCAGGCGGGTGCGCTGCTCGGGGCGGCGGGGCCGTCCTCCGGTGCGGGGGAAGGTTCTCCCGGCCCGGTGGCGGGGTCGTCCGGGG
>NZ_RDBO01000021.1 GCF_008120935.1 Streptomyces sp. sk2.1 | reverse complement strand
GCTGGCGGCGGCCAACGAGCTGATGGCCCGGCCGCCCCGGATGGACGTGCTCGCGCACGCCGACCGGGCCGGTCCGCGGTTCGGGCACGGTGAGCTCGTCGGGCACGAGCACGACCACGCGGGTGCCGCCGTACGCCGAGGAGCGGAACTCCACCCGCAGACCGTGCTGGTCGGCGAGGCGCGCGATCACGTACAGGCCGAGACGGATGTCGTCGGCGTGGGCGAGCACGTCCATCCGGGGCGGCCGGGCCATCAGCTCGTTGGCCGCCGCCAGCTGCTCCTCGTCCATCCCGAGGCCGCGGTCCTCGACCTCGATGGCCAGGCCCCGGATCACCTTGGCGGCCCTGACCTCGACCGGGCTCGGCGGCCGGGAGAAGCTGAGCGCGTTCTCGATCAGCTCGGCCAGCACGTGGGAGACCGGGCCGACGGCGCGCTCCGACAGCCAGGGGCTGCCGTCGATGTCCAGCACCACGCGCCGGTAGTCCTGCACCTCGCCCTGCGCGGAACGCATCACGTCCAGCAGCGGGACCGGCTTGCGCCAGCGCCGGTGCGGCGAACCGCCCGAGAGGATCACCAGGTTCTCCTCGTACCGCCGCAGTCGGGCGGTGAGGTGGTCGAGGTCGAAGAGGCCGTTGAGCACCTCCGGGTCCTCGTGCTTGCGCTCCAGCTCGTCCAGCTTCTTCAGCTGCTGGCCGATCAGCTGCTGGGTGCGGCGGGCGATGCGCTGGAGCAGGCGCTCGAAGCCGCGGTGCTGGTCGGCCTGTTTGACGGCCGCGGCCAGCGCGCCGGTGCGGGCCAGGTTGAGGGCGTCGCCGAGCCGGGTCAGCTCGTCGTCGCCGGCGTTCTCGCCGTCGCGCTCGATGGCCCGGGCCTCGGCCTCGACGTCGATCCGCTCGCCCTGCGCGAGCCGCTCGACGACCTCCGGCAGGGCCTTCTCCAGCTCCTCGGCCCGCTCCTGCAGATGACCGATCCGGCGCCGGAGGTTACGGGTGAGGCGCCAGGTGGTCCAGATGACCGCGATCACGGCCAGCAGACCGATGACGCTGATCAGCACCATCCTGAGCAGCAGCGACATGACGCTGCCCTTGCCCTCCTCGACCACGAGGGCGGTGCGGTGCTCCAGCAGTTCCTCGATCCGCGGGTCGAGTTCGTCGATCGCCCCGCGCCAGGTCTCCTCCCGGGCGTCCAGGGCGACGAACCCGTCCGCGTCGGCCTCGGCCGGGCGCAGCACCTCGTTCTCCACCCGGGACTTGGCCTTCCAGGCGTCGCTGCGGGTGATCTCCTGCCACATGGCCTTCTCGTCCGCGGGGAGCATGGGGACGACCTTGGTGGAGTACTGGAGTTCCTGGCCGGAGACGGCCTCCCGGACCAGTCGCAGGTCCGCGGCGCTCAGCTTCCCGTCGGCCCAGCCGCGCGCCAGCAGGGCGTCCGAGCGGGAGATCATCTCCTTGGTCCAGAACAGGTCGACCAGCGGCTGCGAGAGCGTGGTGATGTGGCCGTTGTCGACATGGCTGAGGGCCGCGAAGAGTTCGAGGTCGACCGCGATCAGGTCCGTGTAGTAGCCGTACACGGCCTTCTGCTGCTCCTTGCCGCCCTCGTCGACGAGGGTGCGCTGGGTGGGCAGCTGGTCGATCGCCTCGCGGGCCTCGGCGACCGCGTCGCGGACCTCGGAGGGGGCGTCGTCGGTGGCCACGTCGGAGAGCGAACGGAAGCTCTCGACCGCCTTGTCGGTCAGCTTGCGCTGCTGCTGGAGTGCCTCGGTGGCGCCCTTGTGCCGGGCGAGCGCCTCGGCGCTGAGCCGGCGCTCCTCCTGCAGGTTGTAGTACACGATGTTGGACGGCTGACCGGCCTTCTGGGCCAGTTGCCCCTGGGCCGCCTGGCGCTGGAAGTCCAGCAGGGTCTGGCCGCTGGTGACGGCCCAGAGGGCGGCCAGTGCGACACCGGGAACGATGGCCAGTACGAGCAGGGCTGTCCGCAACGACATGGGGGTCGATCCGGTCCGCCGTGAGGCGCGCGTGCGCAGGGCGTGCTCCTTGACGATGGTGCCAGCCTCATGACTGGTCAAATCCGTTGAGAATCTGGACGGGAAGATATTAGTCACAGTGAAAAAACGAACAGATAGCGGGCTCACATGCGCATCACCGATCGCGCACAGCTTCATCACCGAGCCCTGAAGTCGCCCGGTCCACAAGGGTTCGCGCAGCGGCCGGGGTGCGTCCCGCACTTCCCCGGACCCTCGACGGCGGTGGGGGAGTGGCCGGTTCCGGGGTTGCGCCCGGGGTGACGGGCCCACCGCGCCGCACCGGATGCGGCGCGCCGTACGGGTGAAGAGCCGTCAGGGATATATCTGTATTCGGTGCTCTTCGCCCGTAATGCATCGTTCAGGTCCCGGACGTCCGCCCGGAGCGGGCGCGGGACGCCCACCGGCACCGCATGACCGCTCTCATCGTCTGCCACTTCGTCCTGGCCGCCTGCGCGCGCCCGCTGGTGCGGGCGCTGGGCAGCCGCGCCTTCGTCCTCCTCGCGCTGCCCCCGGCCGCCACCACCGGGTGGGCGGCCACGCAGTGGAGCACCACCGCGTCCGGCGGCTCCGTCACCTGGTCGTGGCCGTGGATGCCCGCCTACGACGTCACCGTCGACCTCAGGCTCGACGCGCTCGCCGAACTGATGGTGCTGCTCGCGGCCGGGATCGGCACGCTCGTCCTGCTCTACTGCGCCTCGTACTTCACCGGCCGGACCCCGCAACTGGCCGGATTCGCCGGGAACCTGCTCGCGTTCGCGGGCGCCATGCTCGCCCTCGTCCTCGCCGACGACCTGATCTCGCTCTACGTGTTCTGGGAACTGACCACGGTCTTCTCGTACCTGCTGATCGGATACGACAGCGAGCAGAAGCACAGCCGCCGCTCCGCACTCCAGGCGCTCACCGTCACCACGCTCGGCGGCCTCGCGATGTTCGTCGGCTTCCTCCTCCTCGGCCGAACGGCGGGCACGTACCGCATCTCCGCCATCCTCGCCGACCCGCCCCCGACGGGACCCGCCGTCTCGATCGCGGTGCTGCTGATCCTGTGCGGGGCCCTGTCCAAGTCGGCGATCTGGCCGTTCAGCCTCTGGCTGCCCAACGCCATGGCCGCACCGACGCCCGTCAGCGCCTATCTGCACGCCGCCGCGATGGTGAAGGCCGGGGTGTACCTGGTCGCCCGGCTCGCGCCCGCCTTCGCCGACGTGCCGGTCTGGCGGCCCGTCGTGATCGTCCTCGGCGCCGCGACCATGCTGCTCGGCGGCTGGCGGGCACTGCGCCTGAACGACCTCAAACTGGTCCTCGCCTACGGCACCGTCAGCCAGCTCGGCTTCCTCACCCTGCTCGCCGGGGCCGGCACCCGGGACACGGCACTGGCCGCGGCCGCCATGATCCTGGGCCACGCCTGCTTCAAGGCCCCGCTGTTCCTCGTCACCGGCATCGTCGACCACGCGGCCGGCACCCGCGACCTGCGCAGACTCTCCGGTGTCGGCCGGGCCCTGCCGCACGTCTGCGCGGTCGCGGTGCTCGCCGCCGCGTCCATGGCGGCCCTGCCGCCGCTGCTCGGATTCGCCGCCAAGGAAGCCGCGTTCGAGGCACTGCTGCACGGCTCCACCGCCGACCACTGGGCGCTGGGCCTCACCGTCGCCGGCTCGGTCCTGACCGTCGCGTACACCGCGCGGTTCGTCTGGGGGGCCTTCGCCCGCAAGCCCGGAGTCGAGGACACCCCGGTGCACCGGGTGGGCCCGGCCTTCCTCGCGCCGCCCGCGCTGCTCGCGCTCTGCGGACTGGTGCTGGGACCGGGCGTCGAATGGACCGACCGGCTGTTCGGCGCGTACGCGGACACGTTCCCGCCGTCCCCGTACCCGTACCACCTCGCGCTCTGGCACGGCTTCGGGACCGCCCTGCTGCTCTCGGCCGTCGCCACGGCGGGCGGCGCGGTGCTCTTCCTGGGCCGCACCACCGTGACCCGGCTCTCCCGCCGGATCGCCTGGCCGACCGCCGACAGCGTCTTCGGACATCTGCTGCTCGGCCTGGAACGCTTCTCGCTCCAGCTCACCGGCTTCGTCCAGCGCGGCTCGCTCTCCGTCTACCTCGCCACCACCCTGCTCGTGATGCTGGCCGGACAGCTCACCGTCCTCGGCGTGGACCGGCCGTGGCAGGGGGCCCCGGCCCCGCGGCTCTGGGACGTCCCCCTGCAGGGCGCCGTCGCCGCACTGACCTGCGCGGCCGCCCTCCTGTGCCTCACCGTCAGCCGCCGGATGAAGGCGGTGGTACTGGCCGGACTGACCGGATACGGCGCGGCGCTGCTCTTCGTCGTCCAGGGCGGCCCCGACCTGGCGCTCACCCAGTTCTGCGTCGAGACCGTGTCGATGATCGTCTTCGTGCTGGTGCTGCGGCGGATGCCGGTGCACTTCCAGGAGTCGGTCAGCACCTGGCGGCGCGCGGTGCGCATCCCGGTGGCCCTGGCCGCGGCGGCGACGCTCGGCACGGTGGTGTGGGTCGCTGCCGCAGCCCGTACCGCGGACCCGGCGGGCGCGGCCATGGTCGAGGAGGTCTCCCACCACGGGCTCAAGGACGTCGTGGCCACCATCCTGGTCGACCTGCGCGCCTGGGACACGATGGGGGAGTCCGCCGTCCTCGCCGCGGCGGCGATCGGGGTGACGAGCCTGATCTACCTGCACCGCCGCACCGAGGAACCGCCGCGCGAGGAGATCCGGGGACGGACCGCCTGGTCGGTGACGTCCCCCGGCCTGACGGGGCTTCCGCACGGCGACGAGGGGGCACCGGAACGCGGCTGGCTCGCGGCCGGTTCGACGCTGGCGCCCGAACACCGCTCCATCGTCTTCGAGGTCGTGGCCCGGCTGCTGTTCCACCCGGTCCTGGTGCTCTCGGTGTACCTGCTGTTCTGCGCCGAGAACATGCCGGGCGGAGGCTTCGTCGCCGGACTCGTCGCCGGACTCGCGCTGATCACCCGTTACCTGGCGGGCGGACGCTTCGAACTCGCCGAGGCCGCACCGCTCCAGCCCGGACTCTTCACCGGCCTCGGACTGTTCGTCTCCACCGGGGTCGCCCTGCTCGGCCTCGCCGACGGAACGGTCCTGCACGCCTGGACCCACCACGGCCGGCTGCCCCTGATCGGCGAGTACCACATCGGCACGCCGATCCTCTTCGACTTCGGGGTCTACCTGCTGGTCCTGGGCGTGGTGCTGGACATCGTGCGGGCGCTCGGCGCCAAGATCGACCGGCAGATCGAGCGGGCGGTGATCGAGAAGGCGGCCGCCAGGGCCGCGGCGGCCGGTACCGGCGCACCACCGGGAACAGCCCCCGGGACGGCTTTCGGGACGGGGGGCGTCGCCGAATGACGGTCAGCGCCTCGCTCCTGGCCACCGCCGTGGTGCTCTGTGCGGTCGGCGGCATCCTCATGCTCACCAGGCCGCTCACCCGCATCCTGCTCGGTGCGGTGATCGCGGGCAACGGCATCAACCTGCTCGTCCTCTCCGCCACCGGCTCGGCCGGCGAGGAACCGCTCCTCTACGGCGTCCCGCTGAGGCGGGTCACCGACCCGCT
Organism: Streptomyces sp. sk2.1; assembly: GCF_008120935.1. Lineage (GTDB taxonomy): Bacteria > Actinomycetota > Actinomycetes > Streptomycetales > Streptomycetaceae > Streptomyces. Next base: position 166,433 of record NZ_RDBO01000021.1, on the reverse strand, counting down.
GCCGCAGGCCATCGCGCTCACCGCGATCGTCATCACCCTCGCCACCACGGCGTTCCTCCTCGCCATGGCGTACCGGGGCCACCAGCTGACCGGCACGGACGAGGTCCACGACGACCTGGAGGACCGGCGCATCGCGCTGCGCGCCGAGGTGCTGGGGGAGCGCGACGAACTGCGCGAGCGGTACCGGGCCGCCGACGACGTCACGGACGAGCAGCGCGCCCGCTACCGCGAGGAACGCCGCCGGCTGCGGGCCCGGCTGCGCGCCGACCGGGCCCTGCAGGCACGCGGCCGGTACGCCGCCGGCGACCTCTGGCACGACGTACTGGGCGCGGACCCCGAGGACTACGCGCGACAGCGGCCGCGCACGGAGGACACCGACCCGGGGGACCGGCGCACCGGGAACGGCCCGCCGGAGGACCCCCGTTCCGAGGTCGGCCCGCGCCCCGAGGACGACCCGCGGGGGCACTCCCCGGAAGACCCCCGCCCCGACGACGCCGATCCAGGAGCCACCGGATGAACGCACTCGTCCCCCTGCCGGTGCTGCTGCCGCTCTGCGCGACCGGCCTCAGCCTCGCCTTCGGCACCAGACTCAAACAGGTCCAGCGCCTCATCAGCGTCGCCGTGCTCGGTGCCGTGCTCGGACTCTCCGTCACCCTGATGATCGTCGCCGACATCCGCGGCCCGCTCACCGTCGACCTCGGCGACTTCGCGCCGCCGCTCGGCATCACCCTGGTCGCCGACCGGCTCTCCGGGCTGATGCTGACGGTGTCCTCCGCCGTCACGCTCTGCGTGCTGGTCTACTCCCTCGGCCAGGGCATGGCCGACCGCGACGAGGAGACCCCCGTCGCGGTCTTCCACCCCGCGTACCTGATCCTGGTCGCCGGGGTCGCCTGCACCTTCCTCGCAGGCGACCTGGTCAACCTCTACGTCGGCTTCGAGATCATGCTGGTCGCCAGCTTCGTCCTGCTCACCCTCGGCGGCACCGGCCCCCGGGTCCGGGCCGGCTCCACCTACGTGATCATCTCGCTGTTCTCGTCGATGCTGTTCCTCACCGCCATCGCCATGACCTACGCGGCGGCCGGCACCGCCAACTTCGCGCAACTGGCCGGACGACTCGGCGAACTGCCGCTCGGGGTGCAGACCCTGATCCAGGCGATGCTGCTCACCGTCTTCGCCATCAAGGCCGCCGTCTTCCCGCTCGCCGCCTGGCTCCCCGACTCCTACCCGACCGCGCCCGCCCCGGTCACCGCGGTCTTCGCGGGCCTGCTCACCAAGGTCGGCGTCTACTGCATGCTCCGCACGGAGACACTGCTCTTCCCCGGCAACCGGCTCGGCGACCTGCTGATGGCCGCCGCGCTCGCCTCGATGGTCGTCGGCATCCTCGGAGCCGTGGCCCAGACCGACCTGAAACGGCTGCTCTCCTTCACCCTCATCAGCCACATCGGCTACATGGTCTTCGGCATCGGCCTCGCCACCCGGGACGGGTACGGCGGCGCGATCGTCTACGTCGCCCACCACATCACCGTCCAGACCACCCTCTTCCTGGTGGCGGGGCTGATCGAACGCCGGGGCGGCACCACCGAACTCACCCGGATCGGCGGCCTCGCCAAGGCGGCCCCGCTGCTCGCCACACTGTTCTTCGTCCCCGCCATGAACCTGGCCGGCATCCCGCCGCTGTCCGGCTTCATCGGCAAGCTCGGGCTGATGCGGGCCGGGGTCGCCGACGGCGGCTTCTGGGCGTGGACCCTCGTCGCCGGATCGGCGGTGACCAGCCTCCTCACCCTCTACGTGATGGCCAAGGTCTGGAACCTGGCCTTCTGGCGGGCCGCACCGCCCGGACAGGCCGCGTACGGCACCGTCCTGGAGTCCGGCTCCGACGAGGACGACACCGACACCGACGAGGGCCCCGACCGCATCCCCGGCAGCGGCGACGAACCGGTGCACCCCCGCCACCAGCCCGCCGGGCGGGCGGTCACGGCCACCCTGCACGGCCACGCCGTCACCACCACGACGAAACTGCCGCGGCCGATGACCGGGGCGACCGCGGCGGCCGTCGCACTCGGCCTCGCCTTCACCGTGTTCGCCGGACCGCTGACCTCCTACACCGACCGCGCCGCCGCCGAACTCATCGCGCGGACGCCCTACACACAGGCGGTGCTCGGCCGGTGAAGCGCCTGATCAAACTGTCCTTCCGGGACAAGGACCTGCCGCCCCTCAGCTGCGAGTTCGTCGGGCGCCGACGGCGCGTGCTCGACCTCCCGCTGATCGCCTGGCTCACCTTCATCTGGGTGCTCCTCTGGTCCAGCCCCAACTGGGTCAACCTGCTGACCGGCGCGGTCGTCGCGGTGGTCGTCTGCCTGGCCTTCCCGCTGCCCCGGGTCGACCTCGGACTCCGCCTGCACCCCTGGGGCATCCTGATGCTCGCCGGTTATCTGCTCTACGACATGTACACCTCGGGCGTACGCGTCACCCGGCAGATCTTCGTCGACCACCCGCACCGGGCCGCCGTCATCGCCGTACCGCTGCGCTGCCGCTCCGACCTGATGCTCGCCGCCACCGCCGTCGCCGTGTCGAACGTTCCCGGCGGATCGGTCGTCGAGGTGCGCCGCGCCACGGCCACCGTCTTCCTGCACGTCCTCGACGCGGACCGGCCCGCCGTGCTCGACGCGGCACGGCGCTCGGTGTGGCGCCTGGAGGCGCTGACGGTACGGGCCTTCGGCACCGCCGACGAGATCGCCCGGGTCGCCGAGCCGCCGCCACCAGTCGTACCCGGCAAGGGAGTTGGGACATGAGCACGCCGGAGACCGTCGAACGGGCGCTGCTCACCGCGTCCGTCGTGCTGATCGTCGTCGCCGGGGCGGGACTGCTCGCCCGGATCTGGCGGGGGCCGTCCATGCTGGACCGGGCGATCTCGCTGGACGTGTGCGCCGCCCTCATCATCGCGGGCCTGGCCGCCAAGTCGGCCTTCGCGCGCGACTCGTTCTACTTCCCGATCATGCTGGTGCTGGCCTTCCTCGGGTTCACGGGGTCGGTCGGCATCGCCCGCTTCATCGCCGTCCGCGACCGGCCGCCGCGCCGGGCCCCGGACGGCGGCCGCGAGGGGGAGTCCCGATGAACGTCTGGCTCCAGGTCCTCGACCTGGCCGGCGCCGTACTGGTCCTCGTCGGCGCGGCCGTCTGCCTGCTCGGCGTGATCGGCATGCTCCGCCTCCCCGACGTCCTCTCCCGCAGCCACGCCGCCACCAAACCGCAGACCCTCGGCATGCTCCTGACCCTCGCCGGGGTCGCCCTGCGCCTGCGCAGCGGCATGGACCTGGCGACCCTCGGCCTGATCGGCTTCTTCCAGCTGATGACCGGCCCCGTGGCCGCCCACCTGGTGGCCCGGTCCGCCTACCGGACCGGCCAGATCGACCACGGCGAGGGTCAGGAGCATGCCGAGGGTCTGCGGTTTGGTGGCGGCGTGGCTGCGGGAGAGGACGTCGGGGAGGCGGAGCATGCCGATCACGCCGAGCAGGCAGACGGCCGCGCCGACGAGGACCAGTACGGCGCCGGCCAGGTCGAGGACCCCCCGGCCCCGTGCACACGCATGCCCGGACGCGACGCCCCCTCCCACCGGCCCGAAACGGAAGGCACCCCCATGACCGATCCGCTGCTGTTCAACCCGCGCACCTACGACCCGGCGCACTTCGACCCCGAGACCCGCAGGCTGCTGCGCGCCACCGTCGACTGGTTCGAGGCGCGCGGCAAGGGCAAGCTGATCGAGGACTACCGGTCGCGGGCCTGGCCGGCCGACTTCCTCGCGTTCTCCGCCGAGGAGGGGCTGTTCGCGACCTTCCTCACGCCCACCTCCGCCGCCGCCGAGGGGGAGCGGGACACCAGGCGCTGGGACACCGCCCGCATCGCCGCGCTCAACGAGATCCTCGGCTTCTACGGCCTCGACTACTGGTACGCCTGGCAGGTCACCATTCTCGGCCTCGGCCCGGTCTGGCAGAGCGACAACGCCGCCGCCCGCGACCGTGCCGCCGAACTCCTGCGCCAGGGCGAGGTGTTCGCCTTCGGCCTGTCCGAGAGGACCCACGGCGCCGACATCTACTCCACCGACATGCTGCTGGAGCCCGACGGCGCGGGCGGCTTCCGCGCCACCGGTTCCAAGTACTACATCGGCAACGGCAACGCCGCCGGACTCGTCTCCGTCTTCGGCCGCCGCACCGACATCGAGGGCCCGGACGGCTACGTCTTCTTCGCCGCCGACAGCCGCCACCCGGCGTACCACCTCGTCAAGAACGTCGTCGACTCGTCGAAGTACGTCAGCGAGTTCCGTCTGGCGGACTACCCGGTCGCCGCGCAGGACGTCCTGCACACCGGCCGCGCCGCCTTCGACGCCGCCCTCAACACCGTCAACGTCGGCAAGTTCAACCTCTGCACCGCCTCCATCGGCATCTGCGAGCACGCGATGTACGAGGCCGTCACCCACGCGCAGAACCGCATCCTGTACGGCCGCCCCGTCACCGCCTTCCCACACGTGCGGCGCGAGCTGACCGACGCGTACGTCCGCCTCGTCGGCATGAAGCTGTTCAGCGACCGGGCCGTCGACTACTTCCGCTCCGCGGGCCCCGACGACCGCCGCTACCTGCTGTTCAACCCGATGACGAAGATGAAGGTGACCACGGAGGGCGAGAAGGTCATCGACCTGATGTGGGACGTCATCGCCGCCAAGGGCTTCGAGAAGGACAACTACTTCGCCCAGGCCGCCGTCGAGATCCGGGGGCTGCCGAAGCTGGAGGGCACCGTCCACGTCAACCTGGCGCTGATCCTGAAGTTCATGCGGAACCACCTGCTGGACCCGGCCGAATACGCGCCCGTGCCGACCCGGCTGGACGGGGCCGACGACACGTTCCTCTTCCGCCAGGGACCGGCCCGCGGCCTGGGCGCCGTGCGCTTCCACGACTGGCGCCCGGCCTACGAGGCGTACGCCCACCTGCCCAACGTCGGCCGCCTGCGCGAACAGGCCGACGCGCTGTGCGAGTTCGTCGCCACCGCGGCCCCCGACGAGGAGCAGAGCCGCGACCTGGACCTGCTCCTCGCGATCGGCCAGCTCTTCGCGCTCGTCGTCCACGGCCAGCTGGTCCTGGAGCAGGCGGGTCCGACGGGGCTCGACGAGGACGTCCTGGACGAACTGTTCGCCGTTCTCGTACGGGACTTCTCCGCGCACGCCGTCGAACTGCACGGAAAGGACTCCGCCACCGAGCAGCAGCAGCTCTGGGCCCTGGGGGCCGTGCGGCGCCCGGCCGTGGACGCGGGGCGCTCGGACCGGGTCTGGAAGCGGGTCGAGGCGTTGTCCGGGTCCTATGAGATGGCGCCGTGACCGTTCCCGTTCCCTTGCGTGTCCGTCCCCGGCCCGTCCCCGGCCCGTCGCGGGCCGGGGACGGTCACCCGGGACGGTCCGGTGACCACCGGTGCGTGCGTCAGTCGGTGTCGCGGGGGTCGAACGACCCGGTGTCGACCGTCAGCGGCTCGGGGAAGGCGGACGCCACGGCGTTCCAGGGCGTCAGCTTGAAATTGGTGGCCTCGCGTCCGCCGTCCGCGGGAGTGGCCTCGCCGTCGTGGGTCACCAGCAGGCCCCGGGGGAAGGGCCGGCCCAGGGGGACGTTGACGACGGTGGAGCCGTCCGAGTGCTGCACGCCGTCCACGGCCGGGCCGTCGTCGAGGGTGAAGGAGCCGACGTGGTCGTTGCCGCCCTTCCGCCCGTACACCGCGAAGGCGTTGTCGCCCTGGCTGGAGGCGAGCACGTAACCGGCGCCGTCCGCCGCGTGGTACACGGTGACGCCCTCCGCGTCGGCGCTCAGGTTCTTCCCGCCGAAGCCGGGGTCATGGGCGGTGTCGAGGACGCATTCCTCCTCCTCGGCGTCGTACGTCCACGGCGTGCCGTACTCGCGCACCCGGTCGATCATCTCGGGCGCCTCGAACTCCTCGTCGTCGAGGTCGACGCGCCACAGGCCCACGGCCTCCTGCGCCGCGTACAGGACGTGCTCCTCCTGGTCGACGGCCATGCCCTCGACCTGCGGGCGCTCGCCGGGGTCGGCGCACGGCCGCCAGCCGGTCCCGTCGGGCAGGGTGAAGGAGGCGGGCAGGTCGAGCGTGTCCTCGGTCCGGTAGCCGACCCGGCCGCCGCGGTCCTCCAGTTCGAGCAGCCGCAGCCGGGTCTCCTCGCGCTGCGAGGCGACGACATAGGCGTCGTCGCCGTCGCTGAACGCGGCGAGCCCGTAGGCCGTGCGCTGCTCGTCCACCTCGGACTCGCTCGCGGCGAAGACCGGCCGGACGTCGGGGGCGGTCACGTCCCTCAGCGGCGGCCGGCCGGCCGCGACGGCTGCGGGGTCGATCGCGAAGGCCCGGATCCGGTCCCGGCCCCGGTCGCTCACGAGCGCCAGGTCCGTCTTCCGGCCGCCCAGCTCGAACCCGTAGACGACGTCGACGTTGTTGAACCGGCCCGGCGCCGCGTCCCCGCCCGGCGCCGACGGCGCGGCGATGTGCTGCAGACGCCTGCCGTCGAGACCGTACACATCGAGTCCGGCCTCCTTCAGGGTGCCGATCACGAGGCTGCGGCCGGGACGGTCGGGATCGACCCAGACGGCGGGGTCGTCGGCATCGGCGTTGCCACCCGCCTCGTCGTCGTGGACGGCGGGAGTCTCCACGGACGCGGTGACGGACACCGGCTGCGGCGCCGCGGGGGCACCGGTCACCAGCACGAGTGCGGCGGTCAGCGCTGTCAGAGCGGAAGTGCTCACAGTACTCCTCGGTAGCGTTACGGTCGGCGGCGACGCTATGGGGGCCGGGTGGAGGGCGGGCGGCGGTGCGATGAACGGTGGATGGACCATCAACTTTCTTGCGTGGAACCGCAGTCGGCGGCCCGGCCGCGGGCGGCGCACCGGGCGCGGGAGGGAAGAGGTCCGGCCGGGTTCCCGCGGATCGCCCCTGGGAGATCATCTGCTGAACTAAAGTTCTCGGGTCCGGATCCCAACCAAGCGGACCTGAGAAGGAATCACGGTTATGCCCACTGAGACGTTCGAGTTTCAGGTGGAAGCTCGCCAGCTTCTGCAGATGATGATCCACTCGATCTACTCGAACAAGGATGTGTTCCTGCGCGAACTCGTCTCCAACGCCTCCGACGCGCTCGACAAGCTGCGGCTCGAAGCGCTGCGCGACGACTCGCTCGACGCGGACGTGTCCGACCTGCACATCACGATCGAGACAGACCGGCAGGCCCGCACGCTGACCGTGCGGGACAACGGCATCGGAATGTCTCACGACGAAGTGGTCCAGCTCATCGGGACCATCGCGAACTCGGGCACGGCGAAATTCCTGCGGGAGCTCAAGGAGGCCGAGGACAGCACCGCGGCCGAGGGACTGATCGGCCAGTTCGGCGTCGGTTTCTACTCCAGCTTCATGGTGGCCGACGAGGTCACGCTGCTGACCCGGCGCGCGGGCGAGAGCCGGGGCACCCGGTGGGTGTCCGGCGGCGAGGGCACGTACACGATCGAGACCGTCGACAGCGCCCCGCAGGGCACCGAGGTCACCCTCCGGCTCAAGGCGGAGGACACCGAGGACCGGCTCTACGACTACACCTCCCCGTGGAAGATCAGGGAGATCGTCAAGCGGTACTCCGACTTCATCACCTGGCCCGTGCGGATGGCCCCCGAGGGCGCGGGCGACGAGGACGGGGCCGACGACGCCCCGCGCGAGCCCGAGACCCTCAACTCGATGAAGGCCCTGTGGGCCCGCTCGCGCGAGGAGGTCACCGACGACGAGTACCACGAGCTGTACAAGCACATCAGCCACGACTGGATCGCCCCGCTCGAAACCATCCGCCTCCAGGCGGAAGGCACCTTCGAGTACCAGGCACTGCTCTTCATCCCGTCGCACGCGCCCCAGGACCTGTTCATGCAGGGGTACAAGCGCGGCATCCAGCTCTATGTGAAGCGCGTCTTCATCATGGACGACTGCGAAGCGCTGATGCCGCCGTACCTGCGCTTCGTCAAGGGCGTCGTCGACGCGCAGGACCTCTCGCTCAACGTGTCCCGCGAGATCCTCCAGCAGGACCGCCAGATCCAGCTGATGCACCGGCGCCTGGCCAAGAAGGTGCTGTCGACGGTCAAGGACATGATGTCCTCCGAGCCGGAGCGGTACGCCACGTTCTGGCGGGAGTTCGGCCGCGTCGTCAAGGAAGGGCTGCTGAGCGACTTCGAGAACCGCGACGCCATCCTCAACGTCGCCTCCTTCGCCACCACCCACGACAAGGACGAGCCGACCACGCTGCGGCAGTACGTGGAGCGGATGAAGGACGGCCAGGAGCACATCTTCTACCTCACGGGCGAGTCCCGGCAGGCCATCGAGAACTCCCCGCACATGGAGGCGTTCCGGGCCAAGGGCGTCGAGGTGCTGCTGCTGACCGACCCCGTCGACGAGGTGTGGGTCGAGGCGGACGCGGAGTTCGACGGCAGGAAGCTGCGGTCGGTGGCCAAGGGCGAGGTCGACCTCGGCACCGAGGAGGAGAAGAAGGAGGCCGCCACCGAGCGCGAGAACCGGCAGCAGGAGTACGCGGACCTCCTCGGCTGGATGACGGAGCGGCTGGGCGAGACCGTCAAGGAGGTGCGGCTCTCCTCGCGGCTCACCGTCTCGCCCGCGTGCATCGTCTCCGACGCGCACGACGTGACGCCCGCCCTGGAGAACATGTACCGCGCCATGGGCCAGGAGGTACCGCACGTCAAGCGCATCCTCGAACTCAACGCGGAGCACCCGCTGGTCAGCGGCCTCAACCGGGCGTACGCCGACCGGGGCGAGGAGACCGGCACCGGCCTGGAGGAGACGGCCGAGCTCCTGCACGACCTGGCGCTGCTCGCCGAGGGCGGTGAACTGGCCGACCCCTCGCGCTTCGTCCGGCTGATGGCCGACCGTCTGGAGCGCACCCTGTGAGAAGGGCCGCCGCGCCCCGGCCCGTACGGCACCGCCCGCCCGCGGCCACCGGGGCGCCGGTCCGGCCGTGACGCACGCGAGCCGACGGGACCGGCCCGTCACCGTTGCCCTCGCACCGGTGGCGGGCCGGTGCCGTGTCCCGCCCGCGCGGCCCGGACCGGCGGGACCGGTGCCCGGCGGGCGGGGGCGCAACGGGCGGCCCGGCACCGGGCGTTGCCCGTACGGGTCACCTTCGTCTCCTCCGGAGGGCAGCGGACGCGAGCGGCCGTGACGGACTGCTAACTTGCGTCGAGCGACTGACCCAAACATGTCCGGCCACGCGGTGCCGCCCGCGTCGGCGCATCCCCGAGGGAGGTCCCCGTGATGTCCAGTGCCCAGCCCCGGGCCGGGAGCAGGCCCCCCGCGGCCCCGCCGAAAGAGGCGCGCGTCCTGGTCGCCGTACTCGCCCTCGCCGGGATCGTCGTCTCCCTGATGCAGACGATGGTGATCCCGCTGGTGCCCGAACTGCCCCGGCTGCTGCACGCGTCCGCCTCCGACGCGGCCTGGGCGATCACCGCCACGCTGCTCGCCGGGGCGGTCGCCACCCCGGTCATGGGCCGGCTCGGGGACATGTACGGCAAGCGCCGCATGCTGCTGACCGGCCTCTGCCTGCTGGTGGCCGGTTCGGTGACCGCCGCGCTCGGCGAGGGACTGGGCCCGGTGCTCGTCGGCCGTACGCTCCAGGGCCTGGCCGCCGGTGTCATCCCGCTCGGCATCAGCATCATGCGCGACGAACTGCCCGCCCACCGGCTCGGATCGGCGATCGCGCTGATGGGCGCCTCGCTGGGGGTCGGGGGAGCCCTGGGCCTGCCCGCCGCCGCGTTCCTCGCCGAACGGGTCGACTGGCACGTGCTGTTCTGGGCGTCGGCCGGCGCGGGGGCGCTGGCCACCGTCCTCGTCCTGGCCCTGGTGCCCGAATCGCCGGTGCGCACCGGCGGACGGTTCGACCTGGTGGGCGCCGCCGGGCTCTCCGCGGCCCTGGTCTGCCTGCTGCTCGCGATCTCCAAGGGCGCCACCTGGGGCTGGGGCAGCGCGCCCACCCTCGGCCTGATGGGCGCCTCGGCCGTCGTCCTGGGGCTGTGGGGCCGGTGGGAGCTGCGGACCGCGCAGCCGCTGGTCGACCTGCGGACCACCGCCCGCCGCCAGGTGCTGCTGACGAACGTCGCCTCGGCCGTCTTCGGCTTCGCGATGTTCGCGGTGTCGCTCGTGCTGCCCCAGGTGATCCAGCTGCCGGAGGACACCGGATACGGCCTGGGCGCCTCGCTGCTGACCGTGGGCCTGGTCATGGGACCGTCCGGACTGGTCATGATGGCGGTCGCGCCGCTGTCGGCACGCATCTCCCGGAACCAGGGGCCGAGGACCACTTTGATGGCCGGTGCGGCGGTGGTCGCCGCCGGGTACCTCCTCGGCATCGTCCTGATGTCGGCGATCTGGCAACTGGTGCTGGTCTCGGCCGTGATCGGGGCCGGGATCGGACTGGCCTACGGGGCGATGCCCGCCCTCGTCATGGCCGCCGTGCCCGTCTCGGAGACGGCCGCCGCCAACAGCTTCAACACCCTCACCCGGGCCATCGGCACCTCGGCCGCCAGCGCGGTGGCGGGAGTGGTCCTCGCCCAGATGACCACCTCGTTCGGCCCGCTCACCGTGCCGTCGCAGAACGGCTTCCGCACCGTCATGGCGATCGGCGCGGGCGCGGCGCTGGTGGCCCTGTTCTTCGCGTTCCTCCTGCCCCGACGGCACTCCGCCGCGCCGTCGCCCCGACCCGCGCCGGAGCCCTCGCCCGCACCCGCCGAGGGCTGAGACACGACCGCCGTCGGCGGGTGCGGTCCATCCACCGAAAACCGGTGGACCAGACCATTGCGAGCCGCATAGCTTGTGCGGCCGTGACTGATGCCCAGCAGCGTTCATCGAGTGACCCGGCCATGACGGCCACGGCCCCGGCCACGACGGCGAAAACCCCGCAGGGACTGTTCTCCCGGCAGTACGCGTCGGCCACCGCCGTCTTCGCCACGGTGATGTTCCTGACCGGGCTCGCCGCACTGGCCGTGGTCCCCACGCTGCCGACGGCCGCCCAGGACCTGGACGGCGTGGCGCTCTTCCCGCTGGTGGCGGGATGCTTCGTGGCGGCGAGCCTGCTGGGCGGGGTGCTGGGCGGCCACTGGGCCGACCGGTCGGGGGCGCACCGCCCGCTGGCGGCGGGCATGGTGCTGGCCGTGGCCACCCTGGTCGTCTCGGCCGCCAGCACCTCCGTCTGGCAACTGGCCGCCGGACGCTTCGTGGACGGCGTGGCGGGCGGAATGATCGCGGTGGCGGTCAACGCGGCGATCGGCCAGGCGTACCCGGAACGGCTCCAGCCGCGCGCCCTGGCGCTGATGAGCGCCTGCTGGATCATTCCGTCACTGGTCGGACCGCCCCTGGCGGGACTGGTGGCCGAATGGTGGTCCTGGCGGGCGGTGTTCTACGGACTGGCCGCCCTCACCGCGCTCCCGGCCCTGGCCGTCGTGGCCCTGCTGCACGGCCGCTTCCGGCCCGCCGCGCCGGAACCGTCGAAGGACGCCGCGCCGCGCCCCGCGCTGCTGGTCGCGGTCGCGGTGAGCGTGGGCGCGGCGCTGGGCCAGTACGGTGCGTCGGGTCGGGACACCCGCCACCTGCTGTTCGCGGCGGTGGGACTCGCCCTGCTGGCGGTGTTCGCCACGCGGCTGCTGCCGTCCGGCACCGTGCGCGCCGCGCGCGGCCTGCCCGCCACGGTGCTGCTGCGCGGCCTGAGTTCGGGGGTGTTCTTCACCCTGGAGGCGCTGGTGCCGCTGATGCTCGTCACCGACCGGGACGTGGCCCCCGTGGTGACGGGCCTGGCCTTCACGGGCGCCGCCGTGGCCTGGGCCGCCTCCTCCTGGGTGCAGGGCCGCCTGCCGGAGCGGACCCCGCGCCACCGCCTCGTCGTGATCGGCGCCCTGATCCAGGTGGCGGCGGTCGTGGTCGCGACAGCCGGTTCGGCGCCCGGCGCGCACCCGGCCGTCGCCGCCTCGTCCATGGTCGTCGCGGCGGTCGGCATGGGCCTGCTCGCCCCGTCCCTCACCGTGCTGTCGCTCTCCCACGCGCCGGCCGGCCGACAGGGCTACGCGAGCAGCGCGATGCAGACCACCCAGAACCTGGGCCAGATCCTGGTCCTGGGCGTGGCATCCGCCGTGTTCCACGCCTTCCCGGCCCTCGGCCCGGACGACGCGGTCGGCTACGGCGCGGCCTTCGCGCTGCTGCTCGTACCGGGTGTCCTGGCCGTCCTGCTCGCCCCCAGGTCGGGTAACGTGCCGGGCACGGGCCGGGACGATCGGGACGGCTGCCGGGCCTGACGACCGAGCCGCCCACGAGCGGCAAGGAATACGCCGAAATCGGCGAAAAGCCGTCCTGTGGTGAGAGAGGGGACATCTCTAGGCTCGACCACATGCGTGTACTTTTCGCCTCGACTCGCGGTTCGGGCCACTTCAACCCACTCGTCCCCCTCATCGACGCGTGCACGGCGCGCGGTGACGACGTCCTGGTCGTCGCGCCGCCGGCCCTCGAAGGGTTACTGGCGTCCAGGAAACAGCCGTACCGCATCGGCCGGGAGCCGGACCCGGAGGAACTCGCGGGGATCATGAAGCGGGTGCTGACGCTGGCCCCGGACGACGGGGTCTCCCTGATGGTCGCGGAGGTGTTCGGCCGGCTCTGCACCGCCGCGATGCTCCCCGCGCTGGAGGAGGCCTGCCGCGACTGGCGGCCCGACCTCGTCCTGCACGAGACGTTCGAGTTCGCCTCGGTGGTGGCCGCCGAGCGCCACGGAATCCCGCACGCCCGGGTCGCGGTCTCGGCCGCGGGGTTCACCGCGTCCACCGACCGGCTCCTGGCCCCCGTGCTCGACCCGTACGGCCCCGGCATCGCCCGACGGCTCCTCGACTCCCCGTACCTGACCCGGCTGCCCGCCTCCCTGGATCCCTCGCCGTACCCCACGACCCGCCGCTACCACGAAGAACTCCGGCCGCAGGCGCTGGCGGACCGGTGGGGAGGGGCGACGGAACCGCTGGTCCACGTCACCCTCGGCACCGAGGCGGGCGCCCTGCCGACCGCGACCGGCCTGTACCGCGCGGTCCTGGACGCGGTGAGCGCACTGCCGGTGCGCGTCCTGCTCACGACGGGGCACCACATCGACCCGGCGGCCCTCGGACCGCTGCCGCCCCACGTCCACGCGGAGCAGTGGGTGCCGCAGGCGGACGTCCTGCGCAGTGCCTCCCTCGTGGTCTGCCACGGCGGTTCGGGAACGGTCTACGGCGCCCTCGCGGCCGGCGTCCCCGTCGTCTGCGTCCCCCTCTTCGCCGACCAGCCGGACAACGCCCGGCTGGTGACCGGGGCAGGAGTGGGGGAGTCCGTCACCCCGACCGGGGGCCCGGAGGACGAGGCGCCGGTGCTGGGCCCCGACGACGTACGGAACATCCGCGAGGCCGCCGAACGGATCCTCGAACAGCCCTCGTACCGCGCACGGGCCCGGTCCCTGGCCGACGAGATGCGGAACACCGCCACGGCGGCGGAACTGCTCGCCACCCTCGAACCCTGACCCGTACCGCACGACGCGACGGCGCCCACCGCACGCCCGTGCGGTGGGCGCCGCCGCGTCCGGGCGCTTTCGCGGCGTCCGGTCTCCCGGTGCCCGGCCCCGGGCAGGTGGCCCGGCGGACGACGACCGCATAGGTTGATCATCCGCACCGCCCGGAAGCCGCGACGCCCGGCATCGGGGCAGGTCGAAGGCGGATCGAAAAGAATCGAAGAAATTTCGTCGTCGGATGTCGAGGACCCGTTTCCCGCTCCGACCGAAGGGTGACAGCGCGCCGACGGGGCGCGCGGGACGGGGAGGACACCCGAGATGAAGTACGTCGCGATGATCTACGGCAACCAGGCCAAGTGGGACTCCTTCCCGGCCGAGGCGTGGCCGGAGGCGATCGCCAGGCAGGAGGCGTTCAACAAGAAGTACCGGGAGAGCGGCGAACTGCTGGGGGCCTACGGTCTCGCGGACGCCGCCGCCGCCCAGTTGGTGCGTCGCGAGGACGGCGTCCCGGCCGTCACCGACGGGCCGTACCTGGAGACCAAGGAGTACATCGCCAGCTTCTACATGCTGGACTGCGAGAGCCTCGAACGGGCGCAGCAGATCGCCGCGGACATGCCGTTCGCCGATGCGGACCCGGTGGAACTGTGGCCGGTGCTGCACGAATCCGCGGCGGACGTGTGAGCACCGCGCACCACGGGGCCGAGGACCTGCTGCGCGAACTGGCGCCGCAGGTCCTCGGCGCGCTCGTCCGGCGGTACGGCGCCTTCGACACCTGCGAGGACGCCGTCCAGGAGGCACTGTTGGCCGCCGCCCTCCAGTGGCCCGGGGAAGGGGTGCCCGACAACCCCCGCGGCTGGCTGGTCACCGTCGCCTCCCGCAGGCTGGTCGACCAGGTGCGCAGCGAGGCGGCGCGCCGCCGGCGCGAGGACGCCCTCGCCCTGGCCACCCCGCAATCCGCGCTGCTGGCCCACGCGGCCGACGCCGCACCCGCCTCGGACCACGACGACTCCCTGTCCCTGCTCTTCCTGTGCTGCCACCCCGCGCTGTCCGCGCCGAGCCGGATCGCGCTGACCCTGCGCGCGGTCGGCGGCCTGACCACCGCGCAGATCGCCGCCGCCTTCCTGGTTCCCGAGACGACGATGGCCCAGCGCGTCAGCCGGGCCAAACAGACCATCAGGGCGACCGGCACCACCCTGTCCCCGCCGGAGGGTTCCGACGGCGCCGAGCGGCTGGCCGAGGTCCGGCACGTGCTCTACCTCATCTTCAACGAGGGCTACACCACCACGGGCGGCACCGACCTGACCGCGCCGGAACTGTCCACCGAGGCGATCCGGCTCACCCGGCTGCTGCACCGCCTCGTGCCCGAGGACGCCGAGACCGCGGGGCTGCTCGCACTGATGCTGCTGACCGACGCGCGCCGCGCCGCGCGCACCGGCCCCCGCGGCGAGTTGGTGCCCCTGGCGGAACAGGACCGCGGCCGGTGGGACCGCCGACTCGTCGCGGAGGGCGTGGACCTGATCAGCCGCACCCTGCCCCGAGGGCAGGTCGGCCCCTACCAGTTGCAGGCGGCCATCGCCGCCGTGCACGACGAGGCCGGACACACCGACGCCACCGACTGGCCCCAGATCCTCGCCCTGTACGACCTCCTGGAGCAGTGCGGGCCGAACCCGATGGTCCGTCTCAACCGCGCCGTCGCGGTCGCCATGGTCCGAGGACCGGCCGCCGGTCTCGACCTGCTGGCGGAACTGGAGGGCGACAAGGGCCTGGAACGCCACCACCGGCTGCTCGCCACCCGCGCCCACCTGCTGGAAAGGCTCGGCCAGCACCAGGAGGCCGCGGACACCTACCGGGAGGCGGCCGGTCGCACCGCCAGCGCCCCCGAGCGCCGCCACCTCACCGAACGGGCCCACCGCCTGGAGACCCCGGCGTGAGCCGGACCGGGCACCCCGCGACCGGCGGGGGCGCCCGGTCCGGCCCGGCGGCTCAGGCGTAGGCGCGCACCGCCACGATCCCCGGCCGGGGCGCGCCGTTCGTCGCGTCCGCGCACACCCGCAGCGCCGAGACTGCGCGCGGCGCGAACCGGTGGACGCGGTGGCGCACGCGGTTGCCGGTCTCCTCGACGAGCGGGTACCAGTCGCCGTCGGCCAGGGCCTCGACGCGGTAGTCACGCACCAGTTCCGGCATGATCTCGAACGGTGCGCGGTGCAGGTGCAGATTGTTGAGGAACTCGTCGACGTCGTCGTCGAACACCAGCTGCACGGTGCCGATCCCGACAGGGGAGTCCCAGTCGAGCCGCAACCAGCCCGGTCCCTCGTCGGCGGCCTGCCACAACTGCGGTCCGCCGCAAGGGCGCTGGAAACCGCCGACGGCCTTGTACGGATCGAACGCCGCCGTGGCACCCGCCCGGAAGCAGAAGCTGCGCCGGCGCAGCCCGCGCGCCACCCACTCGGTCACCAACTGGCGTTCCTCGGGGGAGCGGTCGCCGGAACCGGGCTCGCGGGCCAGCGCCAGGACGCCCGTGCGCCGCTCGTCGGCCAGGTGCAGCGCGACGCCCTCGGCCGCCCGCACCACGACGACGGCGTTCCTCGGTTCCTCGGGGTGCCAGACCAACGGCACCCCGACCCACTGCCCCTTCCCGGCCGCGACCTCGACCGCGCGGGCGTCCAGCCGGCTCACCGGCACGGCGTTCTCCGCCCGGACGGTGTCCCACAGCTCCACCCGCAGTGTGGTCGCCGCCGCGGCGTCGACGAGCAGTTCGAAGCCCTCCAGGGAGGGTTCCACCGGCAGGACGACGCCCAGGTCGCGGTCGAGCGGGAACGGCTCGGTGCCGGGGCCCGGCTCGACGGCCAGCACGGACAGGGTGCTCGACGCGCTCACCCGGGCCGCGCGCGCCAGATCGTCCGGATCGGTGTTGCGCACCCCGACCAGCGAGGCGTCCTGCCGCAGCAGGATCTGCTGCAGGCGCCGGTCCGCGGCCAGTTCGCGCGGGGTGACCCCGTCCCGCACGCACAGCGCCGCCCCGGTGCCCGCGGCCTCGCCGATCGCCGCGCAGGTCGCCATCACCCGGGTCGTGCCGAACGCGACGTGGGTGGCGGAGATGTTGCGGCCCGCGAGGAGGAGGTTGCGGACATTGCGCGAATAGAGGCTGCGGAACGGGATGTGGTACACGCCGTCCGGGTGGATCTGCCGCGCGTTCGGGCTGGTCGAGTACATGCCCTCCACCGGGTGCAGGTCGATCGACCAGCCGCCGAACGCGACCCGGTCCTCGAAGGGCTCCTGCCCCATGACCTCGTTCTGCGTCAGCACGTGGTCCCCGAGGAAGCGGCGGTACTCGCGCTTGCCGGGCAGGGAGCCGACCCACTCCAGGGTCAGCCGGTCCGCGTCGAACTTCCCGGAGTTCTTGATGTGGTCCCAGATGCCGTGGATCACGGACCAGAGCTCGTCCCGGATGCGTTCGTTGTCGTGGACGGTGTCGAGTTCGCCGCCCCACTCGATCCACCAGTAGTCGCAGCCGTTGTCACCGGTGCGGATCAGCCGGTGCTCGGGGATCGAGGTGTCGAGGATGTTCCTGGCGAAGGACGGCGGCACGTACTTCACCGGGTGCCCGGCGTCCTTCGTGTGGAAGAGGATCGTGGAGCCGAGCAGCTCCCGGTCGGGGACCTCGGGCGCCCAGGACTCCCCGTACTCGGCGCGGGACTCCCGGCCGATCCGGTGCTCGGCGCCCGCGAGGTGGCCGACCAGCCCGTCACCGGTGCAGTCCAGGAACACCGGACCGGTGAAGGTGATCAGCCGCTCCGAGCCCATCGTCCAACCGGTGACCGAGGTGATCACGCGCTCCTCGGCCGGGCCCCCGGCGGCCACCTCGCGGACGTCCGTGTTGAGGAACAGGGTCAGATTCGGCTCGGCGAACAGCGCGTCCAGGACCACCTGGTCCCAGTAGTGGGGATTGCCCTCCGGGTTGCGGTACTGGTTCTCCAGGATCAGTTCGCCGATGATGCCCGTCTCCCGGGCCCACCGCTGGGCGCCGTGCGCGGTGGCGCCGCACACCCACACCCGTACCTCGCTGCTCGAATTCCCGCCGGGCACGGGGCGGTTGTGGACCAGGGCGACCCGCAGGCCCAGCCGCGCGGCGGCGATGGCCGCGCAGACGCCGGCGAGTCCTCCGCCGACGACGGTGATGTCGCTCGTCACGGTCTCCGTACGCATGATGCGTTCGGTCCTTTCTCCGGATTCTCAGGTCTCGGAACCCGCGCGGGGCGGGGGAACGCGCCCCGGCGACGGGGGCGCCGTGCGGAGGGGAGGGGCACCGCCCGCCCCTCCGCACGACGGGTCAGGGCGCCAGACGGGAGTCCGAGAGGCGGGGCGAGGGCGGCGGGGCGCCGTCCAGCGTCGCGGAGTGCAGCGCGGCGTGTTCCTCGCGGGAGACCACGGACCGGCCGCCGCGCACAGTGAGCCGTTGACCCCGCGGGGTCGTCCAGCGCACCTCGGCGCGGTCACCGGCCACGACCACCTCGGGGGCCGGCCCGGTGCTTCGCGGGGCGCCGGACGGCACCAGGGACAGGGTCCCCGCCGCGAAGGCGTCGCCCACCTCCGCCCAGTCCAGCTCGACCGGGGTGTCGCTCTCCAGGAGCACCACCTCGATCCGTGCCCCGTCGGGGCGCGGGACCAGCCGGGTCGTCGGGGTGCGCCCCGCGAAGGTTCCCCCGGCGGTCCGGAAGTCCAACCGGGCCGTTCCCAGGTCGAGTTCGACGCCGCCGTCGACCGCCGTCACCCCCGCGACGGGCGGCGCGCCGATCGCGTCCACCACCAGGCGCAGCGACCGCGCCCGGAACCGGTCGCCCGGCCCGATCATGTCGAGGTGGTGGTGCCGGTCGCCCGCCGGGCAGGCGAATCCCGCCAGCCAGGCCACGTGCGGGCCGCTCTGCACGGTGGAGAGCACGCCCGAGGCGAAGTCGAAGTCCTCCGCCCCGTCGTCCTTCACCAGATGGACGTGCAGATGACCGGCGGTCCCGTCCGGGCGCACCCAGTGGCCGAACAGCGGCCTGCGCTGCAGCCAGGTGTCCTGGTGGTTGACGCTGCCCAGAGTGGTGACCGGGTCGAGCCAGGTGGTGCCGGTCTCCGGGGCCGGGCCGTCGGCGAACAGCTCCCGGTGCTCGTGCTCGCCCCCCAGTTCCGTCAGCCGGGGCAGGACCCAGTCCGGCATCCGGTAGTCCACGCAGGAGTCCACCCCGGTGGTCATCTCGCCCCGGACCGGGCGGGGTTCCGGCGCGCCGAGCAGCCCCCCGACCGCCTTCGCCAGGGCGGGCGGCACCCCCAGGTCGTTGCTGTAGCAGCGGGCCATGGGGCCGGAGAGCTGACGGGTCGGCGGGTGCCAGCGGGCGAGGAAGTGCAGCCAGAGCCGGTCGTGCAGCCGCTCGTTGAGCTCCCGCACCTCCTCGTCCCGGACGTGTTCCCTGATCAGGGTCAGCGTCTGGAGCACCACGCCCCAGTAGGACGGGCTGTTGAACTCGGTGAAACTGCCGGTGCCGTCGATCGCCGCGCACAGCCGCGCCATGCGGTCCTTGCCGTACGCGAACAGCGCCCCGTCGTCGAGGACCTGGCCGGCGGCGAGCGTGACGAAGGTGCCCATCGCGGCGACGTTGGTGTACCCCATGGGGACGTTCCGGCGGACGATCGACGCCGCCGCGTGCCGCAGCGATTCCCGGATTTCGTCCAGTACGACGGGCGGCAGCCGGTCACCGTGCCGGGCGTGGACGAGCAGCAGCTGGATGCCGAGGAAGTCCGCCCAGTTCCAGTCGGGCGGGTCCATCTCCGCCGCCGGCTCCTCGGCGTAGTAGCCCCAGATTCCGTAGGTGGGGCTCTCCGCGGACCGGTCCTGGAGGGCCGCGACGCGCAGGATCGCGGCGTGGGCGCGCTCGGCGTCGCCCTCGCCGCCCCGTTCCAGCAGGAGCAGGGCGTACTGCAGGGAGTTGCGCGTGGGGTGGGCGGGTCCGCCCTTGATGCGGGTGTGGATGGGGTTGTACGGGGCCTCGACCTGCAGCAGGTCCGCCCCGGCGTCCCAGCAGCGGTCGCCCTCGGCGAGAGCCGTTCGCAACAGGACGCGGTCGTAGGCGTCGGCCGACCAGGCAGGGTGCACGGGAAGTCCTCCGGCTCGCGACCGTCGGGCCGACGGTCTACGGAAATGCTTGGGAAACGTTTTCCAGAGGCTAGGCCGACGTCAACGGTCCGGCAAGGGGCACATGTGGGGTTCCTGGTCGGAAAACACCCCGACATCGGTCCGGGGGTCGAGGACGGGCCCGTGTTCACCCATTGACGCGGCCATATCGGCCGGTGCAAGGTGACCCCGGCTGGAAAACGCTTTCCAGCCGGTTCCGGTACGCCCCTGAATGGAGTCCCCGATGAGACCCTCCCTGCGCACCGCCCTGACGGGCGTCACCGCGGGTGCGCTCGTCTGCGTGCTTGCCTCGTGTTCCGGCTCCGGCGGCGACACCGCCGCCGACGGCACGGTGACCATCACCGTCTCCGGGCGTCCGCCCGCGACGAACGCGGCCGCGCTCAAGACGTTCGAGGCCCGGGTGGCGGAGTTCGAGAAGGCCAATCCCAAGATCGAGGTCAGGACGAACGAGTACCAGTACGACCAGCAGAGTTTCCAGACCAAGGTGGGCGGCGGCAGCCTGGAGACCATCGTCCGGGTGCCGCTGACCGAGATGTCGGGGCTGATCAAGCGCAGGCAGATCGCCGACCTCACCTCGGACTTCGAGGGGCTGAAGCACAGCGAGGACTTCAACGACGTCGCGCTCGGGGCGGCGAAGGGCGTGGACGGCAAGCTCTACGGCATACCCACCGAGGAGTACGCCCTCGGCCTGGTCTACAACCGGGACCTGTTCGAGAAGGCCGGACTCGACCCGGACAAGCCGCCGACCACCTGGTCCGAGGTTCGCACGGCGGCCGAGGCGATCTCCGGGAAGACGGGTGCCACCGGGTAC
The DNA here is from genome assembly GCF_008120935.1 of Streptomyces sp. sk2.1. Lineage (GTDB taxonomy): Bacteria > Actinomycetota > Actinomycetes > Streptomycetales > Streptomycetaceae > Streptomyces. The sequence goes on along the minus strand of NZ_RDBO01000021.1, from coordinate 145,866 downwards.
GCGCAGATGACCAAGGAGAACACCGGCGGCTGGATGCTGACCGCGATGGCGTACTCCTTCGGCGACAGCATGCAGGCGGAGTCCGGCGGAAAGTGGGCCAACACCTTCGACCGCCCCGGCAGTGGCGCGGAGAAGGCGCTGAAGGCGCTGAAGGACATGCGCTGGACGGACGACTCGATGGGCAGGAACCAGCTGCGCAACATCACCGACATGGAGAAGGACTTCTCCGCCGGGAAGATCGGCATGACACTCGCCGGACCGAGCATGATCGGCCACTACGTCCAGCAGTACAAGGGCGACCCGAAGACCATCGGCCTCGGCGCCATGCCCGTCGGCGGCACCGCCAAGCGCACCCTGGCGGGCGGCACCATCGCGGTGATCAGCCCCCGGGCCACCGCGCGACAGCGCGAGGCCGCCACGAAGTTCATCGACTTCTACTACCTCTCCACCAAGTACGACGCGACGCTCGCCGGGAAGGACGCGCAGGCCAAGAAGAAGGACGGCGCGGTCATCGGCGTGCCCGGCGTTCCGTTCTACGAGCCGGCCGTCTCCGGCCCGGTCGACGCCGCGGTCAACAAGGAGGCCAACGTGCCGGTCGGGAACTTCGCCCCCTACAGCGGAACGCTCGGCGACTACGAACTGGTCGTCGAGCCGCCCGTCGAGGCGCAGAACGTCTACAAGGCCCTCGACACCGCCGTCCAGGCCGTGCTCACCCGCGAGGACGCCGACCCGGCCGAGCAGTTGAAGAAGGCCGCAGCACAGGTCGAGTCCCAGGTGGAGCGGGCGCAGAACTGACGGCGGATCCGGCACACCAGGCAGCCAGCACAGCACGAGGAGAGGCGAGGAGACGTCGATGAGCAGGTCGCAAGCGCCTGTGGCGGCCACCGGCAACGGCCCCGGGGACGAACGGACGGAAGAACAACGCTCCGCCGATCCCTCCGCGGCCCGGCCGCGTACCGCCGACGGTCCGCCGCGGACCGCCTCCCCGCACCGCGGCGGCCCGGCGGAACGCCTCGTCCGCTGGGCCGGGCGGGGCGGGATCACCACCATCCTGTTCGGCCTGCCGATGGTGCTGTGCTTCGCCTACTTCTCCTGGTGGCCGATCGTCCAGAGCGTGCGGCTCAGCTTCCAGCAGACCAATCTGGTCGACCCCGCCACCTGGGTGGGCCTGGACAACTTCCGGCACGTGCTGGACGACCCGCTGCTGTGGAAGGCCGTCGGGAACACCGCGCTGTTCGCCGTGCTCGCCCTGGTGATCGGCTTCCCCGTACCGCTCTTCCTCGCGGTGCTCATCGCCGAACTGCGGCGCGGCGGCACACTGTTCCGCATCCTCGCCTACCTTCCGGTGGCGATCCCCCCGGTCGTCTCCGTCCTGTTGTGGAAGGTGTTCTACGACCCGGAAGCCGGCCTGTTCAACCAACTGCTGGCGCAGGTGGGCCTCGGCCCGTACCCCTGGCTCCAGTCCACCGACACCGCGATGCTGTCGATCGTCCTGGAAGCCACCTGGGCGGGCTTCGGGTCCACGGTGATCATCTACCTGGCGGCGCTCGGCTCCGTACCCACCGAGCTGTACGAGGCCGCCGAGATCGACGCCGCGGGCATCTGGCGCCGGGTCTGGCACATCACCCTGCCGTCGCTGCGCGGCGTCGTCCTGATCATGCTGCTGCTCCAGATCATCGGCACCCTCCAGGTCTTCACCGAACCCTTCGTGATGACGGACGGCGGCCCGGAGGACTCCACCATCACCGTCCTGATGCTGATCTACAACTACGCCTTCCGGAACGGCGACTTCGGTGCCGCGACCGCGCTCAGCGTGATGCTGGCCGTCGTGCTCGGCGCGCTCTCGGCGATCTACCTGCGGGCGACGAGGAGCTGGAGCAACTGATGGCCGTACAGACCCCCCTGCGCACCCGCCGCCGCAACCGCCCGGAGGAGGGCGGACGCGGACTCATCTCCGACGCCGACCGGCGGCGGACCTCCGTACGCCTCTCGCTGCGCTCCGTCCAGACCCTCTCGCTCCTGCTGCTGCTCGCCTTCGGCGCCGCACCGCTCTACTGGACCCTCAAGGGCGCGGTGTCGCCGACCCAGGAACTGCTGCGCCACCCGCTGGAACTGTGGCCGGACCACGCGCAGTGGGACAACCTCTCCCGCGCCTGGAACGAACTCCAGGTCGGCCAGTACCTCTGGAACACCGTGGTCCTGGTCACCGGCTCGGTGATCGCCCACCTCGTCGTCGCCACCACCGGCGGCTACGTGCTGTCCGTGCTGCGCCCCAAGTGGGCCGCGCCCGTGCGGTGGATGGTGCTCGCCACCCTCTTCGTCCCCGGCTCCATCTCCCTGGTGGCGCTCTACCTCACCGTCCTCGACCTGCCGGGTCTCGGCATCTCGCTCGCCGACAGCCCCTGGGGCGTCTGGCTGCCGCACGCGGCCAGCGCCTTCACCGTCCTGATCGTGATGAAGTTCTTCGACGGCATACCCCGCGAACTCTTCGAGGCGGCCGAGGTCGACGGCGCCGGGCCGTTCGTGGTCTTCCGCCGGATCGTGCTGCCCATGTCCCGGCCGATCCTCGCGGTGGTGACCCTGCTGACGGTCATGAACTCCTGGAAGGACTTCCTCTGGCCCCTGATCGTCATCCCGGACACCGAGAAGCAGCCCATCTCCGCCGCGCTGCCGCGCCTCGCGGAAACAGCGGAACAATCGCTGCTCATCGCCGGGATGCTGCTCGCCATCCTGCCCCCGGTCGTGCTGTTCCTGATCTTCCAGCGGCAGATCGTGCGCGGCGGGGGAGGTTTCACCGGCCTCAAGGGATGAGTTCCACCCGGGACACACGCGCGGACCCGGTCCGCGCGGCCGACGGCGGCAGCGGTGCGCGCCGACGGCACACGGACCGGTGTGCTCCGCCGGGGTACAGCCGACGGAGCACACCACCGCCCGGGAGACCCAAGGACGCACCGCGCCGATCCGATCGAATCGAGAGGAAGCCTCGATGGAACAGAACGGCACGATCCGGCCGGGCCCCGCGGCACCGGCCAGAGTAATGGGCCGCTCCCGGCGGCCCGCGGCCCGGGGCGGTGCGGTGGCCCTGCTGGCCTGCCTGCTGGTGGCGGCACCCCTGCCCGGTACGGCACCGGCCGCCCACGCGGCCGGCACCCTCACCGTCACCTCGCCCGACCTGCTCTTCGTCAAGGGACAGGCGAGGATCACCCTCGCCTCCGACCAGGCGGCCGTCGCCTGGAAGGCCATCGACGACCAGGGCCTGACCGTCGCGTCGGGCACCGCGCCGGTCTCGGGCGGCACGGCCACCGTCGACGCCACCGGTCTCGGCAGCGGCTACTACACGCTCACCGCGACCGCCGGCACCACCACCCGCAACGCCAACTTCGGCGTGCTGACCGCGCTGACCGGCAAGGAGCAGCGGGACGAGCGCTTCGGTACGGGCATCCACTACGGATGGAACGGCGGCGACGACCAGAAGCTGCTGCGCGCGGTCAAGCTCATGGGCATGCACGGCATCCGCTCCGACATCAACTGGGGCGCCATCGAGAAGACCCCCGGCGAGTACTCCTGGAGCACCTACTCCACCGACCAGCACATCCCGTACGCCAAGTCGCAGGGGCTGACCGCCCTGCCCATCTCCGGCTACCGCAACGCCAACTACGACGACAACCGCACCCCGGCGTCCGACACGGCCCTGGACGCCTACGGGAAGTTCACCGCCGCGGCGGTGGAGAAGTACCAGCAGTCCTCCAAGGAAATCGAGATCTACAACGAGTACAACTCGACCGGCTTCAACAACGGCACCTGCGGCATCACCGCCGACTGCTACATCAAGCTGCTCAAGGCCAGTTACGGCAAGGTGCACGCCAAGGTCCCCGACGCCACCGTCGTCGGCGGCGGCCTGGCCGGCCTCCAGACCGACTGGCTGAAGCGGCTGTACACGATCGGCGGCCTGAAGTACATGGACGCGCTCAGCGTCCACCACTACGGCTACCCGAACCCGCCGGAGACCGCCCTGGCCAAGCTGCCGCAGGTGCGCGCCGACCTGAACGCGGCGGGCGGCAAGGACTTCCCGCTCTGGATCACCGAGAACGGCTACCCGACCCACAGCGACGGCGTCACCCCCGCCCAGCAGGCCGCGTACGTGCCGCGCGCCCAGATCTTCTCCTTCGCCTCCGGTGTCGACCGCTACTACTGGTACGACCTCACCAACGACGGCACCGACGCCACCAACAAGGAACACAACTTCGGCGCCTTCAAGCGGCCCACCGCCGAGGTCAAGGCCTGGCAGCCCAAGCCGTCCGTGGTCACCGAGGGCGTCCTGATCCGTCAGCTCGCCGGACGCGCCTACGCGGGCCGCGACGACGCCGGTTCCGACGACATCCGCTCGTACCGCTTCGGCACCGGCGGCGAGACGGTCCGGACCCTGTACACCACCGCGGACACTCCGAAGACGGTGGAGCTGAAGGCCTCCGGCCCGGTCACCGCCACCGACCAGACGGGCCACGAGAAGACGTACCTGCCGATCGGCGGCAAGGTGCAGCTCGGCATCGACGACAAGGTGCTGTACGTCAAGGGCGCGGTGAGCGCGGTCGAGGCGGTGGACGCCCCGGTGTTCTCCCTCCGGCTGCCGCAGCACTCCAACACCGAGGAGACCGTCGACGCGGTGCTCCAGGTCGACGGCACCCAGGGCCGCACCCCACTGCCGCTGCCCTACACCTTCCGGATCGCCGGCGAGGAGTACCGGGTGACCGCCGAGCCCGGCAAGGTCGTCCGCAGGAGCGTCGAACTGCCCACCTCGGCCCTCACCGGCCCGCGCACGGTCAGCGGCACGGTCGGACTCGGACCGGTCGGCCTCGCCCGACTCACCTCCGGCACCGAGGTGCTGCCGCCGCCCCAGGTCGCCTTCGACCCGGTGGTGAAGAAGGCGGCCCCCTTCGCCGCGGCGATGAAGGTCACCGTCACCAACAACCGCGTCCGCGGCCCGCTCGAACTCACCAGGCTGGAATGGCAGGTGAACGAGGGCGACGCCTACCTGGACCGGGGCACCGTCGACGGCCCGATCAGGATCGGTGCCGACTCCAGCACCTCGTACACCGTGGACGCGCGCAACATCAAGCAGTGGAAGCGCTACTGGACGGCCGCCCACATCACCACGCCCGACGGCACCAGGACCGCCATGGGCGCCTGGAACGGCTGGGGCGCCGTCCAGCCGTCCGGCACCGACACCACCACACCGGTCGACATCGTCGGCGACGGCAGGGTGAACCACAAGGGCGGCTACAACGGCGCGGCCGACCTGTCCGGCACCGTCCGGCCCCAGTACACGGACGCCGGACTCGTGCTCAGGGGCGCCATCACGGACAACGCCCTGGCCCAGCCCGCCACCACCGCCGAGAACATGTGGCTGGGCGACAGCATCCAGTTCGCGGTCACCCCCGAACTGCCGGGCCGCAGCAAGCAGTACGTCGAGGTCGGCGCCTCGCTCGTGGGCGGCGAGGCACAGGTGTACACCTGGCGGGCACCGGCCGGCCAGTCCACCGGCCCGACCCCCGGCGCCACCGCGCGGATCACCCGTGACGGCACCACCACCCACTACACGGTGACGGTGCCGTGGACCTCGCTCGGCCTCACCGGCAAGCCCACCCGGTCCATCGGCCTCGGCCTCGTCGTCAACGACAGCGACGACGACGGCCGGGTGCGCGGCTGGACGGAGTGGGGCGACTCCATCGCCAACAACTCCAAGAGCGCCGCCGGGCTGAGGGCCGTCCAGCTGACCGACTGACCCACCCCCGAACAGGCGGGGCCGGGCGCACCTGACGGCGCCCGGCCCCGCCGCTCCGTGCCGCCCCCCCGCACCGTTCCCGGTCCCACCGCGAGGAGAACGACCCCATGGCCCTGTTCGACCTGCCGCTCCACGAACTGCGCGACTACCGGCCGCGGATCGATGAACCGGAGGACTTCGACGCCTTCTGGGCGAAGACCCTGGCCGAGACCCGCACCCACGACCCCGCGGTCGTCCTCGAACCCGTCGAGACCGGACTGACCGGCATGCGCACCTGGGACGTCACGTTCGCCGGCTTCGGCGGCCACCCGATCAAGGGCTGGTTCAACGCCCCCGCGCACGCCGAGGGGCCGCTGCCGCTCGTCGTCCAGTTCCACGGCTACAACGGCGGCCGCAGCCTCCCGCACTGCTGGGGCATGTGGCCGCTGGCCGGCTTCGCCCACTTCGTCATGGACGTACGCGGCCAGGGCAGCGGCGGCAACGTCGGCGACACCCCGGACCCGGTCGGTTCCGGCCCCTCCCACGCGGGTTTCATGACCCGGGGCATCGAGGACCCGGAGACCTACTACTACCGACGGGTCCACGCCGACGCCGTGCGCGCCGTCGAAGCGGCCCGCTCCCACCCCCTCGCCGACCCCGCCCGCACCGTCGTCCTCGGCGGCAGCCAGGGCGGCGGCATCACCCTCGCCGTCGGCGCACTCGTCCCCGACCTGGCCGCGATCGCCGTCGACGTGCCCTTCCTCTGCCACTTCGAACGGGCCGTCACCCTGACCGACGCCGACCCGTACGCCGAGATCGTCCGCTACCTCAGGATGCACCGGGGCAAGGAGGGCACCGCCCTGCGCACCCTGTCGTACTTCGACGGGGTGTCCTTCGCCGCCCGGGGCCGCGTCCCCGCGCTCTTCTCCGTCGCGCTGATGGACCGGACCTGCCCGCCCTCCACGGTCTTCGCCGCCCACAACGCGTACCGGGGGCGGAAGACGATCGAGGTCCACCCGTTCAACGGGCACGAGGGCGGTGCCATGTTCCAGGAGGCCGCCCAGCTCCGCTGGGTGCCCGACGTGCTGGCCGGTGCGGTCTGACCCGTCGCCGTCCGGCCGGGTGGTGTGCGTCACGGACAAGGCGTGGACAGCATGTATAAGGTCCACCGGGGTGATCCACAACCCCGTGAACTGCAAGGACGAGGGCGGACGGTGCGACACAGGGTCTACGCGCACGCGATGCGCGTCATCGCGTGCGCGCTGATGACATGGCAGGTCTGGACGATGTGGTACATCTCCAGCCACGAGGCGGTGGGGGTGAAGTGGTCCTGCGACCTGGCCGGGGGCTGTGCCAGTGACCAGCTCGCGTCGATGTCCCCGATGCTCGGGATCGGCTTCGCCGTCGCCCTCGGCCTGCTCGGCGCCCGGTACCTGCACCGGGCGGCACCGGGCGCGATGATCGCGCTCTGTGCCGTCGCGGCCGCGGCCGGCTGGTACGACGCGCTGGCGGAGGACCTGGTCGAGCGGGACACCGTCACCAGCTTCCACGTCCTCCTTCCGCTCGGCGACTTCTCCGTCTCCACCTGGCTCACCTTCCTGTGGTCCGTCGCGGGCGCGGGCTGCCTCGCCGCCTGGTGGGGAGCGGCCGTCAGTCTGCGGCGCACCGCGGGGCTGCGCAGGCTCTCCCGCCGCCACCGCACGGCCGACGCGGTACTGGAGGGCTGGCGGTCGGTGGGCCGCAAGTACGGTGAGGTCACCGCGGTGTTCACCGACGGGGACGGGGTGCGCCACGAGGTCCCGGCCGTCGTGGCACGCGTCGCCCTCAAGCGGGACGTCCTCGCCCTGTACGACGCCGACCGCCCCGACGATCCGGACCGCACCCGGGTCGTCATCCCCCGCCGGAAGTTGCTGCGCCTCACATGATCACGTCGAACTCCTCCACCTCCTCCCTGCGCCGGTTCTTCAGTCTGTTCGCCGTGGTGTCCGTGCTCGGCACCGGACTCCTCCTCACCGCGGTGGTCCAGGGCGCCGTGGACGGCCCCCGCTGGCTGCTGCTCCTCGCGCTCCCCGCGACGGCCCTGGCCCTGACGGCGTTCGGCAAGGTCGCCGAGAGCGCGACCTCGGGCCTGGCCTCCCCCGGGCTGCGCGCCGCCGGCCCGCGCGCCTTCGCACCCGCCGTGGTCAACGGCGTGAAGGCCGTCAACAGGGCCGACGGCCGCTCCGTCGCCGACGGGCGGGCGGGGAACTCCGTGTTCGTCTTCGACCTGACCGTGGTGGCCGACGACCTGCCCCCGTACCGGATCGAGGTCCGTCACCCCCTCGATCTCCAGGGGCTGCTGCACAAGTCCAGGGCGGTCGTCGAGTACGACCCGGAGCAGCCCTGGCGGGTCGTCGTCCCCAACAATCCGCCGCGCGAGTGGCTGGCCCGCGCACAGGTCCTCACCGCGCCCACGGGCGAGGTGAGAACTTCGGGCGGCGGCACCTTTCCGACCGGCTCCCGGACCCTGGCGGCGGGTGTGGTGCTCGCGGCCGTGCTGCTGGTGCTGATCCGGGTGCTCGGCTGAGCCGACGGGAGCCGGGCCGCGGCGGGCTCAGCTGTCGCGCGGGTACTTCTTGAGCACCTTGCCGTTGATGTCGGCCCGCAGGTAGGCACCGCCGTACTCGTCCGAGACGTAGACGCTGATCGTCGGCCGGTAGCCGTCGAACGGGGACGCCGGGTCGATGTCCACGTAGTGGGTGGTGGGTTCGGCGACGCCGAGTTCCTTGTCCGCCCGGCGTATCAGTCCCGGCAGGGCGTCCCAGTCGAACTTCTTCAGGTCCACGGACCTGGCGTCCGACATGAGGGTGCCGCCGGCCCGCTCGCGGGTTGCCCTGCCGTCCCTGTAGGCGTAGACGTCGTACAGGTTCTTGTTGCTCCTGAGCGGGGCCTCGACGCCGGCGTGCTCCTCGTACAGGGTGAACGAGGTGATCCGGGTGCCGCCCATCACCGGTTCGAGCGCGGCGATGACGGAACGCGCACCGGCGGGCGTCAGCAGGTTCTCCGGCTGCTCCGGAGCCGTCTCCTCCGGCCCCGCCGTCTTCTTCGTTCCCGTCGCACCTTCCGTTCCCGCCGACTGCCCCGCCTTCCCGCCGGCGGCAGAGGGGCCGCGGGTGTCCCCGGCCGAGGCGGACGGGGCGCCGTCGGAGGCCCGGTCGTCCGAGTCGGGCAGCAGCGACCAGACCAGGGCACCGGTCAGGGCCGTCCCGGCGAGAGCGGTGGTGACCGCGACGACGCGGCCCCGCCGGACCCGGCGGCGCGCCTCCCGCGTCCCCAGCGTCCGGGGCGTGCCGCTGCCCGCGCCGGGCGACGGGGGCGTGGCCGGAGGGGTGGCCAGCACCGCGGTGGGACCACCGGTGGGCACCGTGTCCTGCGGGGCGGCCGACGGCCGCGGGCGCGGCGGCACGGCGTCCCGCGGGGCCCGGGGGTCCTGCCGGGGCGGCGCCGCCGCGGACGCGGTGCCCACCGCCGCCAGCATCCGGTCCAGCTCGTCGGCCCCCGGCCGGTCCGCCGGACTCCGGGTCAGCAGCGCCTCCAGCACCGGGGCCAGCGGACCGGCCCGCCGGGGCGGCGGGATCTCCTCGTCGAGCACGGCCGCGAGCGTCGCCAGCGTGGTGGCCTTGCGCAGCGGGTGCCGGCCCTCCACGGCGACGTACAGCATCATGCCGAGCGACCACAGGTCGGAGGACGGGTCGTCCTCGTCGCCCCGGATGCGCTCGGGCGCCATGTAGTCCGGGGAGCCGATGATCGAACCGGTCGCCGTCAGGCTCGTGGACTCCCGGATCGCCGCGATGCCGAAGTCCGTGAGCACCGGACTGCCGTCCGTCCGCAGCAGCACATTGGCCGGCTTGACGTCCCGGTGGAGGATTCCGGCGGCGTGGGCGGCGCGCAGCGCGGACAGCACCCCGCGCCCCAGCCCGGCCGCCTCCACCGGGGTGAGCGTGCCCTCGGCCAGCCGCTCCGCGAGGGAGGCGCCGGGCACCAGCTCCATCACGATCCACGGGTACGTCCCGACGCCGCCGTCCACGATGTGGTGGACGGTGACGACGCCCGGGTGGTCGAGCCGGGCCAGCGCGCGGGCCTCGCGCAGCACCCGCTCGCGCAGCAGCCTCGCCGACTCCGGGTCGTTCTCGGCGAGCGCCGGGTCCGGGGGCCGCACCTCCTTGAGCGCCACATCGCGGTGCAGGGCCAGGTCACGGGCCCGCCACACCATGCCCATGCCACCACTGCCGAGTCTGTTCACCAGCTCGAAACGGTCGTCGATCACACGGCGCACAGGCCCCCCAGCGTTCATGGAAAAGAGGTTACGGGGCAGGTCCGCGGCGAGACGCACCCACCCCGTACACGGCTCAGGGCCTGGCGTCCGGCGTCAGCCGCAGCGTCACGATCTGGAACGGCCGCAGCGCCAGCCGCACCACGTCGCCCGCCACCTCGGCGGCCGTCCCGTCGGCGAGCGGACGCTCCAGCAGGTCCGTGACGCTCGCCCCGGCCAGCGCGAAGCCCGCCGTCAGCCGCGCCGAGGCCCGCCCGCCGTGCGCCTCGTGGAGCCGGACCACCACGTCCCCGCCGCCGTCGTCCGCGAGTTTCACCGCCGTCACGACCACCGCGTCGTCGTCCACCGAGACCAGCGGCGCCACCGCGGCGCTCCCCGGCACCCGGCGCTCGGGCAGGGCGAACCGCCAGCCCTCGCGGACCGCGTCGCCGACCGTCGCCCCCGGCAGCAGCGCGTACCGCAGCCGGTGCACCCCCTGATCGGTCTCCGGGGCCGGGTAGCGGGGCGCCCGCAGCAGCGACAGCCGCACCGTGGTCGTGGTGGAGCCGTCCTCCCGGACCGTACGGGTCACGTCGTGCCCGTACGTCGAGTCGTTGACCAGCGCCGCGCCCCAGCCCGGCTCTCCGACGTGCAGGAAGCGGTGCGCGCAGATCTCGAACTTGGCCGCCTCCCAGCTGGTGTTGGTGTGCGTCGGCCGCCGGACGTGCCCGAACTGGGTCTCCGCCGTGGAATGGTCGGCGCGCACATCGATCGGGAACGCCGCCTTGAGGAACTTCTCCCGCTCGTGCCAGTCGACCTCGGTGTCGATGTCCAGCCGCCGGGCCCCCGGCCGCAGCGTCAGCAGCTGGGTGACCCGGGACGCGCCGAAGCTGCGCACCACCTCGACGCCGTCACCGCTGCGCCGCACCGAGTCGGCCCCGGTCAGATCGGTCACCGTGTTGCGGTAGAAGGCGTCGACGTCCCAGGCGTCCCAGTGGTTGGGCAGGTCGGGGTGGATCTGGAGCAGGTTGGCCGCCCCGCCCGGCGCGACCGTCTCCCGCCCGGTCACCAGGTCGACGACCGAGACCACGAGGCCCCGCGCGTCCACGGTCACCCGCAGCAGCCCGTTGTCCAGCCGGAAACCGGAGTCGTGCGCCGTCACCTCCACCGGCGCCTCCCGCCGGTCCGGTGCGGGCACCGCGCCCCCCGCGGCCACCCCGTCCCGCTCGTGCGGCGCGGAGTTGAAGACGACCGTGCCGCCGCCCTCCGGAGCCCCGGCCAGCGCCCGCTGCGCGGCGCCGATCACCGCTTCCAGCTCCTCGGCGATCCGGGCGTACGTCGCCTCCGCCTCGCGGTGCACCCAGGCGATGGACGAACCCGGCAGGATGTCGTGGAACTGGTGCAGCAACACGCTCTTCCAGATCCGGTCCAGCTCCTCGTACGGGTAGCGGAACCCGGTCCGCACCGCCGCGGTCGCCGCCCACAGCTCCGCCTCCCGCAGCAGGTGCTCGCTGCGCCGGTTGCCCTGCTTGGTCCGCGCCTGCGAGGTGTACGTGCCGCGGTGCAGCTCCAGGTACAGCTCGCCCAGCCACACCGGCGGCCGCTCGTACTCCGCCTCGGCCGCGGCGAAGAAGTCCGCCGGCTTCTCGACCGTCACCCGGGGCGAGCCCTCCAGATCGGCCAGCCGCCCGGCGCGCGCCAGCATCTCGCGGGTGGGGCCGCCGCCCCCGTCGCCCCAGCCGAACGGGACGAGCGAGCGCGTCGCACGGCCCTTGTCCCGGAAGTTCGCCTCGGCGTGCGCGAGCTCCTGGCCGGACAGCTCGGCCACATAGGTGTCGACCGGCGGGAAGTGCGTGAACACCCGGGTGCCGTCCAGCCCCTCCCACAGGAAGGAGTGGTGCGGGAACGGATTGGTCGTGTTCCACGAGATCTTCTGGGTCAGGAACCAGCGCGAACCCGAGAGCGCCACCAGCTGCGGCAGCGCCGCCGAGTACCCGAACGAGTCGGGCAGCCACACCTCCTCGGTCTCCACCCCGAACTCCTCCAGGAAGAACCGCTTGCCGTGCACGAACTGCCGGGCCAGCGCCTCCGATCCGGGCATGTTGGTGTCCGACTCCACCCACATCCCGCCCACCGGCACGAACTGACCGGCGGCCACCTTCTCCCTCACCCGGGCGTACAGCTCCGGCCGGTGCTCCCGCAGCCAGTCCAGCTGCTGCGCCTGCGACATCGCGAAGACGAACTCCGGATGGTCGTCCATCAGCGCCACCACGTTGGAGGTGGTACGGGCCACCTTGCGCACCGTCTCCCGCAGCGGCCACAGCCACGCCGAGTCGATGTGAGCGTGCCCCACCGCCGACAACCGGTGCGCCGAGGCGTGCGCGGGGGAGGCCAGCACGGCCCGCAGCCGCTCCCGTCCGGCGGGCGCGCTCGCCCCCACGTCGTCCAGGTCCAGCGCGTCCAGACAGTCCTCCACCGCGCGCAGGATCTCCCAGCGGCGCGCCGAGCCCAGCGGCAGCTGCCGCATCAGCTGGTCGAGCACCTCCAGGTCCTGGACCAGCTCCCACACCTGCCGGTCGAAGACCGCGACGTCCATCCGCTCGACGCGGTACAGCGGCTCGCTCCCCGCGGTCTCCCGGTCGCCCAGCGCACCGACCCCGTCCAGGATCTCCGGATTGGCGGCGGCTTCGAGCAGGTACGTGAACTCCTCGCCGCCCGCCACCCGTTCACCGACGCGCAGCCAGGTGTTGCGCGGGTTGAGCGCCTTGACCACACCGCCGTCCGGCCGGTGGGCCAGCGCCTCCGCGGAGAAGCCGGGCCGGTCCCTGGCGAACCCCAGGTCGATCACCGCCTCGACGGTCTCACCGGCCCAGTCCTCCGGCACCCGCCCGGTCACCCGGAACCAGCTGGTGCCCCAGGCCGGTCCCCAGGGGTCGCCGACGGCGCCGGGTTCGTAGGACGCGGCCACCGCCTCGGCGAAGGGCACCGGTTCGCCGGGGGCGTGCCAGACCTCGAACGCCAGCGGGGCCGTACGGGGGTGGACGGCGGGGCGGATGCGCTCGCGCAGGACGCGGTCGAGCCGTTCCTCGGTCAGTGTGCGGTCGTCATGCATGGGTGAAGGGGCCCCTCTGGATCGAAGGTGTGGTGATCGTGGTGAACCGGACGCGTGGTGATCAACGATGTGGTGACCGGCGGCGTGGTGCGACGGGGGAGTGGTTCACGGGAGCTCGTCGAAGCCCACGCAGGGCAGCGACAGCCCGGCGGCCAGGGACAGCAGGCCGTCCAGCCGGGCCGGGGTCACGTGGTTGTCGGGATGGGCGTCGGCGACGCAGTGGGCGTACAGGGTGATCGCGCCGCCCTCGTCGGCGGTCCGGCGCAGCGCCGCCTCGACCCCGCCCAGATCGTCCCCGTACGCGACGGCGCCGCGCCCGCTGTCCACCGAGCAGCCCGGCAGGACCCGCCGTGCGGTGAGGTCGCGGGCCGGTACGCGCAGTTCGTCCGCGAGGGCCGGATCGGCGCGACGGCCGACGGGCACTCCGCCGCGCAGCCGCTCGAAGAGTGTGAGGAGCAGCCGGTCGGTGACCTCGTCCCGGGCACTGCACGGATAGGCGAAGCTCCGGGCCGGAAAGCCGAGGCGGCGCAGCCGCTCCAGGGCGGGCACCACCTCCCGGTCGAGATAGGCGGCCGGTCCGTGCGCCGCGACGAAATCGGGTGCGCGCTCGTGCCGCAGGCCGTGGCAGCCGATGCTGTGTCCGTCGTCCGCGAGCCCGCGCAGCAGCCGCACCTCGTCCCGGTCGAGCCGGTCGGGCTCGCAGACGAAGAAGGTGACCCGCGCCCCGTACGAGGCGAACAGCGGCGCGACGGCGGCCCACTCGCGCACGTGCCGGTCGTCGAAGGTGAGCAGCAGGGCCCGCTCCACGCGTCCGGTCACCGCCCGGACCCCTGCGGTGCCCAGCCGGGGACGGAGCCGTGCAGCGCCGTGTGGAAGGGGTCGCCGGGGACGATCTCGCCGGCCCGGACCGTGCGGCCGGTGAGCGCCGCCTTGTACATCGCGGTGATCAGCTCCAGGGACCGGCGGCCGTCCCCGGCGCTCGCCCGGGGCCGCCGGCCCGCCCGCATGTCGGCCAGGAGCGAGCGGAGCTGGGCGTCGTGCGAGCTGGGCACGTCCTGCGCCGGGGAGGTCCAGCGGGCCACCCGGTCCGGATCGACGCCGGGGGCCGGGGTGTAGGTCCAGTCGTCGTTCCCGTACCCGTAGAGGTGGTTCAGCTCGATCGTGGCGTCGCGCAGGTCGATCCGCAGATGGCTCGACTGGCGCGGCGAGAGGGCGCTGTTGACCACGGTGGCCAGGGCGCCGGAGGCGAAGCGCACGGTGGCGGTGGTGACGTCGTCGGTCTCCACGTCACGGGCCAGCCGGGCGGCCATGGCCCGGATCTCCGTCCAGTCGCCGAGCAGTTCGAGCAGCAGGTCGATCTGGTGGATGCCCAGCCCCATGGCGGGACCGGCGCCCTCGGTGGCCCACTTCCCGCGCCAGGGGACCGCGTAGTAGGCGTCGTCCCGGTACCAGGTGGTCTGGCAGTGGGCGACCAGCGGCGCCCCCAGTTCGCCGGAGGCGATCAGGGCCCTGGCGTGCTCGGCGCCCGAGCCGAAGCGGTGCTGGAAGACGATCGGCGCGTACGGGCCGTCCTCGCCCTCGGCGGCGGTCATGGCGTCGTACTCCGCGAGACTGAGCGCGGGCGGCTTCTCGCACCACACCCAGGCCCCGGCGGACAGGGCGGCGACGACCTGCTCGCGGTGGACGACGGGCGGCGAGGCGACGACCACGAGGTCGGGACGGATCTCGCGCAGCGAGGCGGCGAGGTCGGTGGAGTGGTGGGGCAGCGAGAAGTCGGTGGCGAACGAACGGGCCGCCGCGGGGTCGGCGTCGACCGCGCCGAGCACCGCGAAGTCCGCGGGCAGCCGGAGGAACGCCGGCATGTGGACGGCGCGGGCGATGTTGCCCGCGCCGACGAGCAGTACACGAAGGGGAGTCACAGTCACAGGGAGCCGTCCGGGCTGAGGGCGTGGCCGCCGAGGTTGGTAAGCGTTTTCCAGAAGGTCGGGAAGAAGCCCTTCCCGAAGGAAGGGCGGGGGTGGGGGTCAGAGAGTGGCGTAGAGCGCGCCGGCGTTGGTCACCGGACCGGTGCGCAGCCGGTGCGGCCACTCCAGGGCGAGGCCGAGCGAGTCGCTCAGCCGGTCCTGGAAGGAGGCGAGCCGGCGTTCGTCGCCGCGCACCGCGCGCGGCGGCAGCCGGTGCTCCAGACAGTACGAGACCAGCGCGCCGACCGCCTCGCCGATGCTCCACTGGCCCGCGTGGCCGCCGACCGCCGGTGCGCTGAGGTGCGTGGCACCGATGTTCCGCCCGGCCGGGAGCAGGTTCTCCACGCGTACGGGCAGCAGCGCGCCCAGCGGCAGCTGGAACGGCAGGCACTCCAGGTCCAGGCCGGCGCCGCCGCCGGTGCCCGGGTGCAGCGTGATCCGGGAGCGCAGGGTGCCCACGCTGTCCGTGAAGGTCTCGGCGCCCGGGGCCCCGGCCCGTGCCGCGACGGTCAGATGGTGTTCCAGCAGGGTGAACTCGGCCCGGATGCGCCGGGATTCGCGTACGTGCGGCGCCTTGGCGAACCCGTCCGGCGTGCCCGTGACGTCGGGCCTCGGCCGCAGCTCGGGGTAGCCGTGGCCGCCGTCGTGCCGGGGCGCCCGGGTCTGCATCCAGTACAGGAACGACAGCGCCTGCTCCCGCGCCTCCCGTTCGGCACGGGCCCGCACCTCCTGACCGGCCCCGGTGAGCGGCAGCCCGGTGTAGGCGGTCTGCTCCCAGTCGACCAGGGTGATGTCGCTGTCGAAGGTGCCGGGCAGGTACCGGCTTCGGGCGAGTGCCCGCAACCGGTGCCAGCGGTCGTTGGGCGGCGCGCCCCAGGGCGGGACCTCGTCCGGTTCGTGCAGGAAGAGCGGCACGGTGCGGGCCGGGCCGCCGCCGGGCTCCGCGGTCTCCCAGGAGAAGGCGCCGGACCACCGGTCGTAGCCGGCCGGCCGGTCCACGGTGTGGTCCTCGCCGGGGCGGTGGTCCAGGGCGAAGGCCCAGGAGAGGGGCTGCTGGTCCAGCGGGTCGGCGACCGCCGCCGCGTGCGGCTCACCGGTCTCCTCCCGGGACTCGGCGCCGGTGACGTGCTCGACGCCCGCGAGGTCGAGCAACTCGCCCAGGTCCGTCGCGTCGACGACGTACGGGGCGGTGACCGTCAACTGCCCGCCGTCCGCGGTCTCCAGGGTGACCGAGGCGACCCGGTCCCCGTCCGTCCGGGCCGCGACCGGCCGGTGGCGGAGCAGCAGGGTGAGCCGGCCGGCGGCGAGGTGCGGGGCGAGCAGCTCCTGGACGACGGCGAGCGCGGCCCGCGGCTCGTGGCTGAGATGGCCGGTGGTGCTCAGCCCGGGGTCGAGCAGGGGATCGGCGAACGGGCCGGGGCACAGAGGGTAGTTGCGGCGGTAGAAGTCGCGGATCCGTTCGCGCAGGTCCCGGTAGCCGGGGGAGACGGGGTCCAGTTCGATGCGGTGGCCGTCGGCCAGCGGCACCGCCTGCGCGGTGAGCAGGCCACCGGGCCAGTCGGTGGCCTCGGTGAGTACGACGCGGTGTCCGAACCGGGCGGCGGTCAGCGCGGCGGCCAGACCGCCGAGGCCGGCACCGACCACCAGGACGTCGGTCCCGAGTTCGCGGGTACGGGGGGTGGGGGCGGCGAACACAGGAGTCTCCTCCCTCAGGGCCGACGGGCGGCGACGGTACGGAGCCGGACCGGTACGGACTCGCGCGTCCTGATCCGGACGGGGAGCACGATCTGCTCGGCGTCGCGGTACGGGTCCTCGCCCGCCGCGCGCTCCGCGATCCGCTTGACCAGCTGCTCGACCGCGCGGCCGCCGATCTCCCCGGCGGGCAGCCGGGCGGCGAAACTGGTGAGCGGCAGCAGGTCGTAGGGGCCCGCGTCGTCCATGCCGGCCAGCACGATCTCGTCGGGCACGGCGATGCCGAGCGAGGCCAGGTCGGCGGCGGCGGTGGCGACGGCGAAACCGTGCGCGCACAGCAGCGCGGTCGGCGGCTCGGCGGAGGCGAGGAGCTCGGACAGCAGCCGCTTGCGGTCCTCCTCGGGCAGTGCCGTGTA
This sequence comes from Streptomyces sp. sk2.1, assembly GCF_008120935.1. Lineage (GTDB taxonomy): Bacteria > Actinomycetota > Actinomycetes > Streptomycetales > Streptomycetaceae > Streptomyces. Next base: position 128,630 of record NZ_RDBO01000021.1, on the reverse strand, counting down.
CGAGCGCAGCGCGGTGAACCGGGGGAGCAGCGGCTGGTCGTGGGCGCGCAGCGCCTGCTTGTGCCCGGTCATCCGGTCGTGGACGCTGGTGCACTGCGTCTCGCCCCAGAGCGTCGCTATGCGGGTGTGGCCGTCGGCCAGCAGATGCTCGGTGAGCCGGTAGCCGACGTCGTAGTTGTCGGCGGTGACCGCGTCGACGGCGAAACCGGGGAAGTACCGGTCGACCAGGACCATGGGGATGCGCAGGCGCCGGAGCTCCTCCAGCACGGCGGGGTCGGGCGAGCCCTGGACCGGATAGAGGATGATCCCGTCGACCCGGTCCTCGGCGGCCTGGCGCAGCGCCTGGTCCTGGCGGGCCAGCGACGCCGCGTGGTCGGCGTGCCCGGTGGCCGTCATCCGGACCGCGGAGTCGGAGAAGAAAAGCCGCAGCCCCCGCTCCGAACAGCCGGACTCGATCCCGCGCAGCACCTCGGACTGGTACGGGCCCTGGCCGCTGATGACGCAGGCGACCACACCGGAGCGCTGCGCGGGTCCGGGTCCGCCGGTCCGTCCGTCCGGGTCGGCGACGAAGGTGCCCAGACCGCGCCGACGCACCAACAGCCCTTCCGCGACGAGGTCGTTGAGCGCCCGCACGGCGGTGGTGGAACTGACCCCGAAGCGCTCGCGCAGCTGGTTCTGGGTGATGAACGGAGCGCCGGCCTCGTACTCGTCGCGCGCGACCTCGGCCCTCAACTCATCCTTGATGCGCTGGTACTTGGGCCCTGGCGTACCCATCCAGCCACCGCCTTCCCGGGTTTGACGCGTCAAATGGCGTTGACGTCAGTGTGGCGGTGGTTAACGCGTCATTTCAAGAGGTTTTCCGCGAATAATTGATTCAATTAGTGCGTCAAGCAGGGTGGTTGTCGCTTCGACGCGTCAAAGGAAAGGCCCGGACGAGGGCTCCCGGGTGGGGAGACCCTCGTCCGGGCCGTCGTGGCCCGTTCCGGCTCAGCCGGTCACGAGGGGCGGCGGCGCGGTGCTGGCCCGCACCACCAGGCGCGACGGCACGGCCAGTGTGCGCGGCGAGGGCGTCGCGTCACCGAGGGCCAGCAGCAGCGCCCTGCGGCCGATCTCCTCCAGCGGCAGGCGCACCGTCGTCAGCGCGGGCGTGACGTCACCGGCCACCGGCAGGTCGTCGAAGCCCACGACGGAGACGTCGGAGGGCACGCCCCGCCCGAGGTCGTCCCGGAGCGCCGCGAGCGCCCCCAGCGCCATCGCGTCGTTGAGCGCGAAGACCGCGGTGATCCCCGGCGACCTGCGGAACAGCCGCACCGTCGCGGCCCGTCCGCCCTCCCGGGTGAAGTCGGCCTCGACCCGGTGGCGTTCCTGCACGACGACGCCCAGCTCGGCGGCCCGCTCCAGGAAGCCGCGCAGCCGGTCCTGCACGGAGACCAGGGCGAGCGGCCCGCAGACGACGCCGACCTCGGTGTGCCCCAGTCGGGCGAGGTGCTCGGCCACGGCCCGGCCGCCCTCGTGGTTGCCCGGCGCGATCGTGTCCACCGGCAGGCCCTCGTGCGCGACCGCGGTCACCCGGCCGCCCTGTGCCGCGAAGGCCTCCAGCTCCTGGACGAGCGCGGGGCTCCTGCCGGTGAAGCCCGAGCCGGCGAGCACGACGGCCCGGGCCCGCTGCGCCCGCAGCCGCGCCACGTACTCCGCCTGGAGCTCGGGTTCGTGAAAGGTGCCGGCCAGCATCACGAGGAGCTTGTGGTCGCGGGCGACCTCCATCACGCCGGCGGCGATGGCGGAGTAGTACGCGTCGTTCACGTCGTGCACGAGCAGTCCGACGATGGAGGTGGTGGACCGCACGAGCGCGCGGGCCGGCGCGTTGGACACGTAGCGGAGCCGGGCCGCCGCCTCCAGGACGCGCTCCTGCAGCTCCTGGGTGACGTTGCGGTCGCTGTCGCCGAGGACGCGCGAGGCCGTGGCGAGGGACACCCCGGCATCCTGCGCGACCTGCTGGAGCGTCACGGCCGACGACGGGCGGGGACGGGCGGAACGTCGATTGACCTGGCTCTGCATGGGGCTACGATAACCGCCCTGAAAGCGTTTTCCCATCGCGCAAGCAAGCGGATCCGGCGCTCGGCGGTGCTCTCCTCCCGCGCCCCGCTCAGTCCGTCCTCCATCGGCCGGGCTCGGCCGACGGCATCCTGGCCAGGCAGCGGTAGACGGCATCGCTGCGGAAGGCGAACCGCCGTTCGGTCTCCGGAGTGAGCCGGACGCCGAGCCCCGGTGCCCGCGGGGCGAGCAGCCGGCCCGACTCGATGCGGAACGGCTCGACCAGCAGCTCGGACCGCAGGGCGTATGCGGGCAGCGGCCACTCGGCCAGCCGACCGCCCCCGGCGAACGCGGCGTGGTAGTTGGCCGCCTGGCACACCGCACTGCCCCAGCAGTGGACCACCGTGGCGACGCCGTGTTCCGCGGCCCCCGCGAAGACGGCCAGCGTCTGTCGTGGCCCGCCGACGACCGTGGCGTCCGGCTGGACCATGTCGTAATACCCCGCAGTCACGCGCTCCAGCAGCTCGCGCGCGGTGGTGACGGTCTCCCCGCCCGCCACCGGGCAGCCGGCCGCCCGCCGCAGGGCGGGGTACTCGTGTGTACGGGCGGGGCCGAGCGGTTCCTCCAGGAAACGCACCGGCCGCCGTGTGCCGGCCCGCACCTCGTCGAGGAACGCCAGCGCGTCCGCCGCCGACTGGCCTGGGTCATGGAGATTCTGTGCCATGTCGACGGCGATCCCGACCCCGTGCGGGGCCGCGTGCTCAAGTGTCCACACCGCCTTGTCCGCCTCGTGGCCCCGTGCCCTGATCTTGAAGGTGTCGATGCCCAGGGCGGCGACAGCGGCGATCTCGGCCCTCATCGCCGCGGGGGAGGTCGAGTCGCCCCCGCTGGCGTAGAGCCGGATCCGGTTCGTACGACGGCCGCCCAGCAGCTCGTACGCCGGCACGCCGGCCCGTTTCCCGAGGGCGTCGACCAGGGCCGCCTCCACGGCGGAGACGACATGACGGGCCGCTCCCTGAAGGCTCCAGTACCCCGTGACGTCCACCATGTCCCGATAGCGCCCAGCCAGGTCCCCGGCGGGACGTCCGACCAGGTAGGGGGTGATCAGCTCGACCGTCGACACGAAGACATGCGGGGCGAACACGGCGAGATACCCCTCGCCCAGACCGGTCGTCCCGTCGTCCAGGGTCACCTCGACCAGTCCCGTCGTGCGCCACCCCGTGGGCAGCGCCACGCGCACCTCCAGATTCTCCGGGTCGGCGTACGGGGCGCTGAGCAGGACCGGCCGGACCGCCGCGATCCGTGCCCCGGCATCGAGCGCACCGATGCGCGAGGAAGTGTGTTCGGCCATGTCGTCGCGTCCTCAGAATCCCCTGGCCCACTGCACGGGGTTGCGCAGCGGGGCGTCGGTCTCGAAACGGCGCAGGTTCTCGGCGAACAGGTCGATCACCCGCGCGGTCTCGTCCGTCGAACCCCCCGCGGTGTGCTGGGTGAGAATGACGTTCGGGCAGGTCCACAAGGGATGTCCGGCGGGCAGCGGCTCCTGTCCGGTGACGTCCAGCACCGCACCGCCGAGCCGCCCGGAGGACAGCTCGGACACCAGCGCCTCCTCGTCCACCAGCGATCCCCGGCCCGCGTTCACCAGGACGGCCCCGGGCCGCATCCGGGCCAGTCGCCGCGCGTCGAGCAGCCCGCTCGTACCGGGCGTCCCGGGCAACAGCCCCACCACCACGTCGAAGTCCGGCAGTTGCGCATCGAGCCCGGCCGGGGTGCGGATGTCGCCCGAGCCGCGCGCGAAGTGCGAGATCCGGCAGCCGAACGGCCCGAGCAGTTCGGCGAACCTCAGGGCGATGGACCCCCGGCCCAGCACCAGGACCCGGGCACCGGACAGCAGTCGCAGCCGCGGTCGGACGACGGACTTCGCCCAGGTACCGCGGGAGCGCAGCCCGGAGAGCTCGTCGATGCCGCGGTGCAGTGCGAGTATGCCCGCCAGGCACGACTCGGCCACCGGGTCGGCGAAGACATCGCCCAGGTTGGTCACGGTCAGCCGACGGCCGAGGACCGGCCAGTCCAGGCCGAGATAGCCGTCGATCCCGACCGAGGCGAGCTGCAGCCACCGGAGCCGGGGGGCCTCGGCCACCCGGGCGGCCTCGGGGTTGCCGAGCGCGATGCCGGCGTCGGCGAGGGCACGGTCATCGGCCGCGGAGACCGTCCCCGGCTCGGCGAACCACACGGGCCCGGAAGCGAGTTCCCGCAGGCGGGCGCGGCCGGACTCGTCGAGCGGCAGCTCCACGTACAGGCCGGGGCGGTGATCGCCCGCGTTCACCACGGGTGCTCCGCGAGGTACTCGGTGATCTGGTCCCGGTCCCATGCCCCGTCCGCGACGGTGATCCGGTAGCGGCGCGCGAGGGTGTCGCCCGGGGCGAGCTCCAGCTCCTCGTGGAAGGCGAAGGAGGGGGCGACGGCGGCGAACGGCTCGTTGCGCACGAACCAGTGGGCCGGGTGGGTGCCGCCCGCTCCCGAATGGTCGTTCTCCGGGGCGTGCCGGAAGATCAGCGTGGCGTGTCCGTCGGCGCCGTCGTGTTCGCCGCTGTAGGCCAGCCAGGGGGCCTGCGTCCCCATCAGCCCGGGGCCCTCCCCGTCCGGGCCGGTGATCCGCCCGCCGCGGAAGGCGCGCGGGCCGCGCCAGAAGAGGCCGGTGTAGCCTGCGGCCTCCCGGCCGTGGGTGGTGGGACTGCCGAAGCGCAGCGGCTCGGAACGCCGGTTGGTGACGGCACTCGACCAGGTCAGTGTCCAGCTCCCGCCGGCCCCCGCGGGGGCGGTGTCCGGTCCGGCGTGCTCGGCGCCGGGGGCGGTGTCGCCGGCGGCCGGTTCCGGGTGTCCGACACCGTGCTCGACGTCGTGCAGCTCGATCCGGCGCAGCTCGTCCGCCCAGTGCGTGCCGTCGTGGTGGCGCCAGCTCAGCCGCTCCGTGATGACCGCGCGCCCCGCCTGCGCCGTCACCTCGTCGAAGCCGAGGTGCGCCATCGAGCCGACCAGCTCGGGCAGCGGTTGGTAATCCTGCCCGTGCACATAGGTGTTGCCTCCCCACAGGTTCTGCCCGGAGAGATGGGAGGCCGTCATCTGGAGGCCCTTGTGCCAGCGGTGATCGTTGGGCCGGTAGTCGCTGACAACGTTATCGGCCAAGGTGCGCAGGGGATGGATGTACGGCTTCGGGGCCTCCCAGGCCGCCTCGGGGCGGTAGACGTAGGAGATCAGCTCGACGCCGCGGCGCTCCTCCGTGACCGTGATCCGGTCCCCGTGAATGTGTGTGATGCGCAGTGGACTGCTCATGTCCCCAAAGTCTCCCGATACGACTGGAAAGCGCTTACCGAACCGTAGGGGCCACGGCCGGGGAACGTCAACAGGCGGTACGGGAGGGGCGGGGAGCGGCAGCGGCCGTGCGACGGCCCGCCGCCCACTCATGGAAGGACGGCGGGGCGTCGGCGTGCGACGGCGGGCCTACCGGGTCGGGCGGATGTCCTCGCCACCCATGGTGCCCTGCTGGTCGCTCTGCTCCCGCAGCAGCCGGGCCTTCTCCTGAAGGCGTCGGCGCTGATCGGGGTCGGTGGTGCGCTCGGCGGCCTCGGTCATGTGCCGGGCCTTGTCGCGCAGCTGTTGCGCACGGTCACCGGATTCACGTGCAGCGCTCATCATCGCTCCTTGTGCGTAGGGAAGAGCGGGCTCCATCAGAGAACCAGCGTCGCCGGGCCACCGCACCTCGAATCGTCACTCAGCGTCACGGATCCGTGAGGTGATACGGCGCTGGCATGATCGGGGGCATGAACGAAAGCATCATCGCCGCGTGTGACGGGGCGTCGAAGGGCAATCCCGGACCTGCGGCCTGGGCGTGGGTCGTGGCCGACGCGCAGGGGCGGCCGGAGCGCTGGGAGGCCGGGCCGCTGGGCACCGCCACCAACAACGTCGCCGAACTCACGGCGTTGCGTGAGCTGTTGGAGTCGACGGACCCGGCCACCGCGATCGAGGTGCGGATGGATTCGCAGTACGCGATGAACGCGGTGACCAAATGGCTGCCGGGGTGGAAGCGCAACGGCTGGAAGACGTCGGCCGGCAAGCCGGTGGCCAATCGTGACCTCGTGGTCCGGATCGACGACCTGTTGACCGGCCGGTCCGTGCGCTTCACCCACGTCCCCGCCCACCAGGTGGACGGCGACCCGCTCAACGCGCTCGCCGACCAGGCGGCCAGCGAGGCCGCGGTGGCGCAGGTGCCCGCCGGTACCGCGCACGGCGCCACCGAGCTGCCGACCCCCGCTCCCGGCCGGGCGACCGAGGGGCGGAGCGGCGGCACGGCGACGAAGCGGAGCGGCACGGCGGCGCGGAGGACGGGAGGCACGGCGCGCACCGCGCGTTCCGGCGCCACCATCAAGGCCAGGTTCGCCGGCCGCTGCCACTGCGGGAAGCCCTACGCGGCCCAGGACCCGATCGCCAAGAACCCGAACGGCTGGGGCCACCCGGAGTGCCGCACCGCCCCCGCCTGAGCGGACGCCGCCCGGCGCCCCCTGTCGCACCGCCCGGCCCCGCGCGGACCGGTTCCGTCCCCGTCCGGCCGGAGCCGGAGCCGGGGCCGACGCGACCGGCCCGGCGGCCGGAGGGCCGCTGCCGTCCCGCTCCGCACTGACCGGTGCCGCCCGGCCCCGCACTGACCGGTTCCGTCCCGGGCCGGTCGCGGACCGGCTCTGGACGCGGACCGGTTCCGGACGCGGCCGGATGCCGTTCCCCGGCCGGAGCGGGCGAGTGGCCGCGCGGGACCGGGGCGGCGTGCCATGATGCGGCTTCGGCGGCGGTGTCCGGGCGGCTTCCCCGATGCCGTCGGCAACGGCTGCACGCTGGGGGGCGTATGGGAACCACGGGCACGGTCATGCGTGAGCTGCGCGGGGCGCAGAAGACGGCCAAGGGGGTCTCGCTCTACTCGCGGTACGTGAACCGTCCGGCCGGGCGGGTCCTCGCGGCCGGTGCGTACCGCATCGGCATGACGCCCAATCAAGTCACCCTGCTGAGCGCGGCGTTCACCTTTTCCGCCATCGCCTCGGTGGCGCTCGTCCGGCCGTCCTGGGGCCTGGCCGCGCTGGTCTGGGGCGGTCTCGTCGTCGGCTTCGCCCTCGACTCGGCCGACGGGCAACTGGCCCGGCTGACCGGACGGGGCGGCCCGGACGGCGAATGGCTCGACCACGTCGTGGACTGCGCCAAGATGATCCTCGTGCACACCGCCGTGCTGATCTCGTTCCGGCGGTTCTTCGACCTGCCGTCCGAGGGCTGGCTGCTGCTGCCGCTCGGCTTCCTCTTCGCGGCCGTGCTCACCTTCTGCGCCGGGCTGCTGCGCGAACAACTGGGCAAGGCGCAACCGGGCATGGCACAGCGGAGCAGGACACGACGAGGCACGGCGCAACCGGATGGAACACAACCGGACGGGGCCGCCGTACCGCCCGTCGCGGGCGAAACGGCGGCCCCGGTCTCCCGGCTGCGGGCCGTGGCACTGCTGCCCGCCGACTACGGAGTGTTCTGCCTGGTCTTCCTGCTGCTCGGCGACCGCACCGCGTTCCGCCTCGGCTACGCGGTGCTCGCCGCCGTGCACGCGCTGTTCCTGGTGATGTTCCTCGCCAAGTGGTTCAGGGAGCTGAGATCGCTCCGGACTGCGGGCTGACGAGCGAGTCCAGCACCCGTCGCAGTTGGGTGCTGGACGTGTGCACCGTGTACGGGAAGTAGACGACCTCCACACCGACCTCGGCGAAGTCGCGCTCCAGCCGCCTGCCCTTCTCGGTGCCCCGCCAGTCGTCCCCCTTGAAGATCACGTCGAACCGCACCTGCTGCCAGGTCTCGACCTTGTCGGGCACCGTCTCGACGAACGCCGCGTCCACGTAGCGCACACTGCGTACGATCTCCAGGCGCTCCGGCAGCGGGATCACCGGTCCGCGGCCCTTGGCGAGCGCCGCCATCTCGTCCGAGACGACCCCGGCGACGAGGTAGTCGCACTGACTGCGGGCATGCCGCAGGATGTTGAGGTGCCCCACATGGAACAGGTCGTAGACCCCCGGCGCGTAGCCGACCCTGTGTGCCATCCGTTCTCTCCCCCCACGGTGAACGCGACATCCGTCTTCCGTGGCCGTTGTCCGGACATGGCATCCGGTGCCATGGGATATCGGTATCGGTGTTGATGGTGCAACGACCTTACTGTGAAGACCACTTGCGCATCTCGTGAACGGATAAGCTCGCTTTTGGGGCTGTTCCTCAAGGGCGTTTCCCGACGCTGTTCCTTGGGGAGCACGGATTGTTCCGGGGGGAAGGGCGGGCGTCCATGTCCGATGCAGACCATCACGAGCCGTTCGGGGGCCGCACCCTGCTGCTCGTCTCGACGAACTACGCGCCGGAACTGACCGGCATCGGCCCGTACGCCGCGCAACTCGCCGAGCACTGGGCCGGCCGCGGAGCCGAGACACACGCACTGACCGGCATGCCGCACTATCCGTCCTGGCGGACCGACGCGGAGTACCGCGGAGTGTGGCGGGTCACCGAGGAACGGGCCGGGGTCATGGTGCATCGGCGAAGACATTACGTGCCGCCCCGTCAGACCGCTCTGCGCAGAGGGCTGTTCGAGGCAACGGTGCTCGGTCACGCCCTGCTCTCCCCGCCCGCGACACGCCCGCCGGACGCCGTGGTCGCCCAGCTGCCCAGCCTCGCCGGCGGGGTCGTCGGCGCCCGGCTGGCCCGCCGCCACCGGGTCCCGTACATACCCGTCGTGCAGGACCTGATGGGTGCCGCCGCCGCACAGAGCGGCATCCGGGGCGGGGGCAGGGCCGCCGCCGTGGCCTCGGCCGCCGAACGGTACGCGCTGCGCGCCGCGACCCTCGTCGGCGTCATCCACGAGAGCTTCGTCCCCCGCGTCACCGCGTACGGGGTCGACCCGGACCGCGTCCGCCTCGTGCCCAACTGGTCGCACGTGCGGACCCCTTCGGCCGACCGGGCCGCCACCCGGGCCCGGATGGGCTGGGGCGAGGGCACCCCGGTGGTCCTGCACTCCGGGAACATGGGCCTCAAACAGGGCCTGGAGGTCCTCGTCGACGCGGCCCGGCTCGCCCCGGAGATCCGCGTGGTGCTGATGGGGGACGGCAACCAGCGCGAGGAACTGCTGCGGCGCGCGGCGGGCCTGCGCAACCTCGACGTCCTGCCGCCCGCCGACGAGGACACGTTCACCGACGTCCTCGCCGCCGCCGACGTGCTCGCGGTGACCCAGCGGGCGTCCGTGCTCGACATGAGCGTCCCGTCCAAACTCACCTCGTACTTCGTCTCGGGCCGCCCCGTCGTCGGCTCCGTCGCCCGGGGCGGGGGCACCGCGCAGGAGATCCAGCGGTCCGGCGCCGGCCTCCTCGTCGCGCCGGAGGACCCGGCGGCCCTGCTGTCGGCCGTGCGCAAGCTCGTCGAAGCACCCGCCGAGGCGGACCTGCTCGGCGCCAACGGACCCCAGTACGTCACACGCCACCTGAGCCGGGAGGCGGGCCTGGCCCGTTTCGACGCGCTGCTCACCGAGGTCCTCGCGGACACACAAGGGAGACCACGCCGATGAACCAGCCGATCCGCGCCCTGGAGGACCAGGACGAACCCGCGCTGCTGAGGGACCAGTTCCGCCAGCTCCTGCGCTACCGGGCGCTGCTCGTCTCCGGCGTGGTCGTCGGCCTGCTCGGCGGCGGCTGGCTCGCCCTGAGCGGCGAGGAGAACTACACCTCGACGGGCGAGGTCGTCGTGCGCTCCGCCACCTCGGACCCCTTCGCCGCCGGAGCCTCCGCCGACAAGGGCATCAACATCGGCTCCGAGCGGCAGACCGCCGTCAGCGACACCGTGGGCAGCCTGGCCGCCGTCGTCCTGGCCCGGCAGGGCGACCCGGTGGAGGTCGGGCCGCTGCTCTCCGGCCTCCAGGTCACCAACCCGCCCAACACCCTCGCGCTCCGCTTCGCCTACACCGGCCGCACCCCCGAACTGGCCAGGGGCCGGGCCCAGGCACTGGCCGACGCCTATCTGGAGATACGCAGACAGCGCACCGAGAACAGCATCGCCCACATGGTCCAGGGTTACCGCGCCCAGCTGACCCCCCTCACCGAACAGCGCGACCAGCTGGCGGAACAGACCTCCGGCGGCAACGACGTGACCAGCGCACGGGCCAACCTCGTGGTCGCGATCTCCGAACTCAACCGGAAGATCTCCGAGTTGCGCGCCCTGGACACCACCCCCGGATACCTGACGAAGAAACCCGCCGCCCCCACCGGACCCACCGGTGCCGGACTGCCCCTGCTGCTGGGGCTCGGCGGCGTCGTCGGCCTCGCGCTCGGGCTGCTCCTGTCCTGGGTGCGCCTGGTCTTCGACCCGGCCGTGCGCTCCACCCGCGAACTGGTCCGCTCGCTCGGCGCCCCCCTGCTCGGCACCCTGCCCAGGGAACGCGCCACCGCCGGGACCCTGCTCGCCGTCGGCCGCGGCGGGAGCCGGCTCGCCGAGGAGTACCGGGCGGTGGCCTTCCGGCTCGCCTACGACCCGTCGTTCTCCCGGCGCCGCCGGCTCCTGGTCACGGCCCCGCGCGGGGACGGCGCCGCGGCGGCCGCCGCCGCGGTCAACCTGGCCGCGGCCTTCGCCGAGATGGGACGCGACGTCATCCTGGTCGAGGCCGACCTGCGCACCCCCTCCCTGGCCGGGGACCTGGGCCCCGCGGTGCAGGGCGTCCGGCCCCGGTGGGCGGCGGAGGGCGAACGGGCCTGGCCCTCGGACAGCCGGATGAACGTGGACGTACCGGGGTCGGGCGCCTTCACCCTGATAGCGGGCCGCCGCACCGGCAACGTGCCCCGCGCCCTGACCTCGCCCCCCGTCGGACGGATCATCGCCGAGGGCGACCGGCCCGACGCCGTCGTGATCGTGCTCGCCCCGCCCGTGCTGGCGTACGCCGACGCCGTCGCGCTCCTCGACCGGGTGGAGGGCGTCGTCGTGGTCTGCGACCCGCGCGACGTGCGCCGCAGCGACCTGGAACGGATCCGCGAGATCATCGAGGCGGCCGACGGCTCCGTGCTCGGGGCCCTGCTGCACCCCGCCCGCGGCCGCTACGAGCGCCGGGCCCTCAGGAAGGCCGGGAAGCGCCGCGCGAAGGCCGCCCGGTACGGCTCGGCCCCGGGCCCCGGCGGCAACGACCGCAGCGGCCCGGAGTACACCGGTGACCCCGCCGAGACCCTGGGCCTGCGCACCTTCGATTCCACCGCGGGACACGGATGAGGGCACGCACCGCGATCGTCTGCTCGGTCGCGGACCAGGGCGTGGCGGCGCTCACCAACATCCTGGTGCTGGTCACGGCCGCCCGTCTGTCCACCGTGGCCGACTTCGCCCGCTTCTCGGCGGTCTACCTCGTCTTCACCGTGCTGCTGGGGTCCTTCGGTGCCTACGTCGGCCAGCCGTTGGTGCTGCGCCGCGGCGACGCCGACGAGGTGCGCGGCTCCTGCCGGTCGGCGGTCGCCTTCACCCTGCTCGCGGCGGCGGCGCTCGGTGTTCCGACGGCCGCCGTCTGCCTCTCGCTGCCCGGCGCCACCGCACCGGCCCTGACGGCGCTGGGACTCGTCCTGCCGGTCGTCCTGGGCCAGGACACCATGCGCTACGCCTTCTCCACCCTGCACCTGCCGCACCTGGCGCTGACCGGCGACCTGCTCAGGCTCGGCTGCGCCCTGGGCGCGCTCCTCGCCCAGCCGCACGGCGCCCCGGCCGCCCGGCTCGTCGCCGTGTGGGGCCTGTCCGCGCTCCCGGCCCTGCTGCTGTCGGCCGTACTGCTGCACCGCAGGACGGCCGGTGCGCCCCTGCGCCCGGGAAGCCTGCTGCGCCGCGACCACCTGGGGCGGCGCTTCGTCGTGGAGTTCGGGGTGGGCAACGCCACCGGCCAGCTCTCCGTCCTCGGACTCGGAGCGGTCGGCAACCCCCTGGTGGTCGGTGCCCTGCGCGGCGCGACCACCCTCTTCGGGCCGCTGAACGTGCTGTTCACCTCGGCCACCGGATTCGGCCCGCCGCTGCTGGGCCGCATCCCCTCCGCACACCGCCGGACCCGGGCCGCCGCGGCGCTCGCCGCCGTCCTGGCCGCCACGGCCGCCGCCTGGACCACCGCACTTGCCCTGCTGCCCGACGGCGTCGGCCGTCGACTGCTCGGCGACACCTGGCCCACGGCCGCCGCCCTCCTCCCGGCGACCGGCAGCCAGTACGTGGCGATGGCCGTCGGCACCTGCGGGCTGCTGGCCCTGCGGATGCTCGACCCCCGCACCACGCTCCCCGTCCAGGTGGTCTTCTCGCTCACCGCCGCCGCCCTCCTCATCGGCGGATACGCGCTCGGCGGGGTGCCGGGCGCCGCCTGGGGCCTGTGCCTGGGCTCCGTCTGCAAGGCGGTGGCCACCTGGACCCGGGTGGCCCGGCTGGGGCGCCGCCCCGCAGCGAACCGGCCGCCGGTCAGCGCGGACGCCGTTCGCCCCGTTCCCGGAAGCTCGTGACCAGCAGCAGACAGAGCGCCGCGACGGCGAGCTTCCCGACGGACTGCAACAGCGGCCCGCGCAACAGGATGAAGGCGTACCCGGCGAGCAGCGGCACGGAGACGGCCGCCACACTGCCCGGCCCCGGCCCGTCCCGGGAGACCGCGCGCGCGTAGCGCCGGTCGGTGCGGGCGGCGACGTACCCGGCCAGGGCGAAGGCGCCCGCCATGCCCGGCGCGCCGAAGTCGACCCAGAGCTCGGCCCACAACGGCGCCGACAGGTTGGTCATCCGCATCCCCATCCACTGGCCGACGCGCACCCCGGTGTCCTCGGGCTTGCCGTCCCACACCGAACGGGGCACGAAGAACAGCGCGGAGCCCGCCAGTTGGCGCCCGTAGGTGTGGCCGCGGGTGTCGACCCAGGTGATGGCGTTGGCGAACATCACCGTCTGGTCGTAGTCCTTGGTGGCCAGCGGCTCGAACACCGACGACGACTCCACCGGCCGGTACCCGTCGCCGTCGTAGCGGAACCGGTCCGCGTACGGGAACACCACCAGCGCCCCCACCACCCCCAGCGCCAGCACCGAGCGGTACATCGCCGAACTGCTCGGGAACGCGGTGAACAGGAACGAGACCAGGACCGTCAGGAACCAGTAACGGGCGTTGGAGACGGGGTTGTTGACGACGACGTTGAGGAGCATCAGCGCGCCCCAGGCCAGCACCGTCGACGGGGAGCGGCGGGCCCGGCGCGACGTCACCAGCCGGCGCGTGCAGAAGAGCAGCCCGAGCAGCGCGGGCACCGTGCCGAAGCCCTTGAGGAAGGCCGACCCCACATTGGACCCCTCCGTCACCACACCGCTGGCCGCGACCGAGGCACTGATCTCCTGGCGGCTGGTGAAGAAGACGGCGGGGCCGCCCACCTTCATGACGTAGTAGCCGCTCGCGGCGAAGGCCAGCAGCACCAGCACCCTGAGCCGCCCCCGGTGCACGGTGGCCGGACCGGTCCCGAGGCGGGCGGCGGCCCGCCGGCGCAGCGGTCGGCGGTTCGCCAGCAGCGCCCCGAGGTCGAACGCGGCACAGCCCACCAGGACCAGCGCCACGGCCGTCACCAGATCCCCCCGCGGCCCCACCACCGGGGTGGGCGTCTGCCCGATCACCGCCTGCGCGAACGGCGCCACCCCCATCGCGATGTACACGAACATCCAGAAGATGCCCTGCAGCAGCCGCCGCCGGGTGGACAGGATCATCGTCGCGAGCCGGGCCCCCGCGTAGCAGGTCAGCACCAACTGGAGCCAGTACGCGTTGTCCCGGACGCCCGAACCGGGCTGGGCGGCGATCACCGCGGGCAGGAAGCACACCAGGCCGAGGATCAGCGGCACGGCCAGCGCGCGCGACAGCATCGCCCACGACATGGGCCCGGCCGGCGGCCGGACCGGTTCGCGCGGAACGCGCCCCGGCAGGGGCGCGGACGGTTCCGCCTCGTGCACGGACGTCATGCGCTCCCCGTTCCGTGGACCTGTGAACACTCTAACGAATCAACCCACTTGGGGCGGTTCGGCTGACTAGTCTGGCGGGGTCGGCCGAGGGCGAGGGGAACCCTGGTGAAGATCCTGCACATCGTCACGCTCCACACCCCGGACCACGCCTTCGGCGGTCCGACGCGGGTGGCGCTCAACCTGTCGAAGGTGCAGCGGGCCGCGGGCGACGACGCCCGGATCATGGCCCTGGGCGACGGCTTCGACGGACCGCTGCCGCGCGAGGTCGAGGGGGTGCCGGTCCACCTCTTCCGGGCCCGCCATCTGCTTCCCGTGTTCGAGGTCAGCGGCATCACCTCCGGGGCGCTCCTGCTCACCGCCCGCCGCATGATGCGCGGGGCCGACCTGGTCCACGTACACCTGATGCGCGACCTGGTGACCCTGCCCGCCGCACTGCTCGCCCTGGCCACCCGCACCCCGCTGGTCGTCCAGACCCACGGCATGGTGGACCCCACCGAGAACCGGGTCGCCCGGTTGACCGACCTCCTCGGGGTGCGCACGGTGCTGCGCCGCGCCGACGCCGTACTGCACCTGACCGAGACGGAACGCCTCGATGTGAACGCCGTCGCCGCACCGGTGCCGCTGACCCGCACCGTCCGGCTGGTCAACGGGGTGCGCCCGCAGCAACGCAAGCCCGCCCGGGAGCCGGGCCGGCCGCCCACGGTGCTCTTCCTGGCCCGCATCCAGGAACGCAAGCGCCCGGAGGACTTCGTCGCCGCGATGCCCGCGGTCCTGGCCCGCCACCCCGACGCCCGCTTCGTGCTGGCCGGACCCGACACCGGCGCCCTGCGCGGCACCCTGGAACTCGCCCGCGGGCTGGGGGTGACGGACTCGCTCGACCACGTGGGGCCGCTCGACCACGAGGCGGTCCTGGCGGCGGGACGGCAGGCCGATGTGTACGTGCTGCCGTCGATCGAGGAACCCCTGGGCGTGTCCGTCCTGGAGGCGATGTCGGTCGGCACCCCCGTGGTCGTCACCCGCACCTGCGGCCTCGCCCCCGACGTGGCACGGGCGGGAGCGGGCCGGGTGATCGACAGCCGGGTCGGCCAGGACGCGAGGAACGCGCGCGGGGTCGCCGACGCCGTACTGGAACTCCTCGAACCCGAGGCCAACGAACGGGCCGGCCGGGCGGCCTGGGACCTCGTCAACGAGGACTTCACCATCGAGGCCGTGGCCGGAGCCCTCCGGCGGACCTACGAGGACGTGGTCCGCCGGAGGGTTTGATGCCTCAAACCACCCTTCCCTCACGGGACTTGAGGCCGATCTGCCAACGGTAGAAGCTCATCGCCAGGGCGAAGTCGAGCCCGGCCCGCCCGTCGAGGAACCCCCGCCGGTACACGTACATGTACGCGAACGACACCAGTGGCTTGAACGGCGCCTTGTGGAACAGCTGCCCCTGGCGCGACTTCACCCTCCGCACCTGCTCCTTCACCTCGGGATGGTGCTCCAGCCACGCCTCCCAGTCGGAGTAGCGGTTGTGCCGCTCGAACCAGGCGGTGACCGGGTCGAGGTCCTGGTGCTCGATCGGGTTGCGCAGGGTGCCGACCGACTCGGCGACGGGCTGGTAGTGCCCCTCGACCTCGCCGATGCCCGGCGCGTCGAGGTCCCCCACCTCCGGGTACCGGCAGCGGGTCCGGTCGGTCAGCGACCGTTTGCGGATGGTGTAGCCGTGCCGCAGCCGCTTCCCGGAGAACCAGTAACCGAGCGGGATGTCGTACGCGGCGGCCCCGGGCCCGCCGGGAGCGGAGAAGACCTGCCGCAGCTCGGCCAGCAGACCGGGACCGATCCGCTCGTCCCCGTCGAGCAGCAGGATCCAGTCCAGGTCCGTGCGGACGTGGTCCAGACACCACTGCTTCTTGCGGGGATGCCCGCCGTCCCAGGTGTACGCGACCACCTCGGCCCCGCACTCCTCGGCGATCTTCGCCGTGTCGTCCGTGCTGTGCGAGTCGACGACGACGACCGCCTCGAAGTGGCCGAGCACCGACCCCACCGCCTCGGCGATGTTGAGCCCCTCGTTCTTCGTGGGGATCACCACGGCTATCGGCAGCCTGTTCATCGGGAGTCTCCTTCGGGCAGCCAGGCGTAGCAGCCGGTCGAGGTGAAGGCGCGGGCCGACGCGGGCACGGTGATCCCGCTCCGCTTCCCGGCGGCGGCCGAGCCCGAGGTCAGGTCCCGGCCGTCCGCGCCGGTGATCCGCCAACTGCAGTTCCCGGTGGGGGAGACGCTGCGGTAGCGGCCGGGCCGGACACCGTCGCCCTCGTACGTGCCGTCCGCGTACCCCCGGCCGGCCTCCCGCAGCAGGTCCCGGTGCCGGGTGCAGAGGTTCTCCACGGCGGGCCGTGCGTCGGCGATCTCGCCCGTCACGATCGCGCCGACCGCCACGTCCCGGTCGGCCCTCACCAGGTAGTCCAGCCTGTCGCAGGTCTCCTGGCCGGTCTGGAGCACGGCCGCCGGGTCCATGCCCCGGGGCACCCGGTCGGTCAGGTACTTCTTCTGCTCCTTCGTGAAGGAGCCGGTGGCCGGGGCGAGTTCGTCGGCGGACAGTTTCGGCGGTTCGCCCGTCCGCGGGGCCGAGGGGGTGCCGGACGCGGTGGTGCCGGGACCGGACGACGGGGCCGCGAGCGGCGCCCGGCTCGCCGCGGGCCCGGCCACCCGGTCCGCCTCCCGGTCCGGGGAGGACGAGCCGCAGGCGGCCAGCACCGCCGCGAGTACGGCGACGGCACCGGCCCGGAACGGATACCTCATCCACCCGTCCTCAGCGCGTAGTGGGAACTGACCTGCGCACCGCTCAGCGCGGTCGGGTAGACGGCGGTCTCGTCGATCTGCCCGGCGAAGAAGTTGCTCGTCGGCCTGCTCGGCCAGCCGTTCAGATTGTCCCCGCCGACCCGCCAGTAGCCGTCGTACTTCTCGTTGCCGGTGTACAGGGCGGACGAGGCGCGGAGCTGCCCGTCCACGTACAGCGCCATGCCGCCGGGGCCCTGCGTGGCGACCACGTGGTGCCAGGCGCCGTTGTTGTAGGCGGAGGGCGTGGTGACGGTCCGGGCGCTGCCGCTCTTCACCCCGAAGACCAGCCGGCCGTCGTCACGCATGTACACGTGCTTGTCGTACTGGGTGCTGTTCTGCATGGTCAGATTGGAGAAGCCGATGATCCTTCCCCCCTTGGTGGTCGTGGTTTTGATCCAGGTCTCCACCGAGAACCTGGCCGGCTGCGGGTGGCGCCGGTTGCTGTACGCGTACTGGTTCGAGCCGTTGAAGCCGATCGCGGTCGACGGGCCCGCGACGGCCGCCGGGGTCTGGCGGTAGGCGGGGGAGTTGCGCAGGAACCCGTTGTCCAGCCCCGGGCCGGTGCCACCGGCGAAGGTCGAGGAGCCCTCGTCGTACCGCCAGTAGAGCGAGGCGCCGTCGGCCAGCACCTTGGCGGGGTACTTCTCGGCCGCGGACGTCACGGTGGCGGACACAGCGGCCGATTTGGCGCTGGTGTTGGTGCCGTCGCTCGCGCTGATCCGGTACGAGTGGGTCTCGCCCGCGGCCACGTCCGTGTCGGTCCACCGCAGCTGCGGCCGGTCCCAGAACAGCGAGTACCCCGTCGTGGTGTGCACCGGGGTGCTCGCGCCGTCCTTGTAGACGCGGTAGGTGAGTTCCCCGTCGTCGGTGTCGAAGCTGGTCTGCCAGTTGACCTCCACCTTGCCCGGGGAGACCGTGGACAGGCTGACGTTGGGCACCCACGGGGCACCGGTGTCGGGCCCGTCGGCGAACCGGGTCAGGCCCTGCTGGGCGGAGCCGTTGACGGTGGTGAACTCGCCGCCGACCCAGAGGTAGTGGTGGCCGCCGCTGTCGGCCTGTGCCATCACCCGGGGACCGACCGGTTCCCCGATCCCGTCGTTGGTGTCCGGGAACCAGGGGAGCAGCTTCGGGTCGTCGACGGACTGGGCCAGCAGGTGCTTGCGCGGCTGGTTGGGGAACTCGCCCATGCTGGCGCAGTCGTGCGCGTGACTCCCGCTGTACAGCACGCCCTTGTGCACCAGGACGGCCTGGGTGGCGCCCAGGCAGGTGTCCCGCCAGCGCTGCTCGAAGTCGCCGAGGTCCAGCGCGATCCGGCCGTCGAACACACCGCCCCCGGTGCCCTCGTTGGCGGTGTAGAAGCCGGTGGCGTCCGTGGTGAGGTCCTGCACCGTCGAGGTGTCGGGGATGAAACCGGCCGGGTAGCTCTTCCGCACGGCCCCGCTCGTGGCGTCCACCACCGCCAGCGCGTGCGAGGTGGTGCCGTTGACGGTGAAGAAGTCACCGCCGAGCAGGACGTGCTTGCGGTCGGGCGTCAGCTCCACGGCCCGGCCCACCTCGTCCGCGTCGGCCTTCCACGGCTTCAGCGCGCCCGCCGTGGTGACCGCGGCGAACATCTTCCGGGCCTGCCCCGCGAC
This sequence comes from Streptomyces sp. sk2.1, assembly GCF_008120935.1. GTDB lineage: Bacteria > Actinomycetota > Actinomycetes > Streptomycetales > Streptomycetaceae > Streptomyces. The sequence continues at coordinate 110,112 of NZ_RDBO01000021.1, read as the reverse complement.
GCTGGTGAAGTCGCCGCCCAGATAGACGGTGTCGGCGGTGACGGCGAGGGCCCGGACCGTCGCGGACACGGCGAACTTGAAGTCCTGGCGCGGGGTGCAGGTCGCGACGTCGATCGCGGCGATGTTGCTCACCCCGACCCCGTTCACCGACCCGAACCGCCCACCGGCGTAGAGGGTCTTCTGGTCCGGCGAGAGCGCCAGGGAACGCACGGTCGCGGTGCCCGACGAGACCGTGAACGACAGGCTGCACCCGGCCGGTGCGCCCGTCGCCGCGTCGAACGCGGCGAAGTTCACCGCGGGCTGCTCCGAGGTGCCCGGCGCGGCGTCCGGCGGCCGGACCGTGGAGAAGGTGCCGCCGGTGTAGACGACACCGGCGTCCGACGCGGCCATCGACCAGACGATGCCGTTGGTCTGCCAGGTGGCGAGGTCGTCCGCGGTCAGGGCGACCGGCGGGGTGAGGGCCGCGGCCGGGCCGCCCCCGGACGCGGCGGCGGTCAGTGCTCCGGCGAGCAGACAGAGGGCCGCGGCCGCCGCACGCGTCCGGCCCCCCTTGAAGGGTCTGTGCCCCGTGGTCGGTTTCATCATTCGGCTCCGAAGGTGAGAACGGTCCGCGGCCCGGGGGCCGCGCTTGTCGCCCCTCCCCACCGGCGGCGGGGACGGACCGTCCCGCTTCCGGCGGGGGCGGGCACATGGGCGTGGCCGGAGCGGACCGCCCCGGCCCCTGCGGGCGCGTCCGTGACGGTTCCCGGCGCCGCCGCCCGGCAGGGCGACGGCCGGGCTGCGCGGTGGTGCGCCGGTCCGGTCCGGGGAAGGGCGCCGGACGCGCGAAGGCCCCTCATCGGTCCACCCGCACGGAGGCCCCGGCGAGCTGGTCGGACAGCTGGCGGATGTCCGCCTCGACCATGATCCTGGCGAGCTCCCGCGAACGCACGGCCGGTTTCCAGCCGAGCAGTTCCTCGGCCTTCGTGGCGTCCCCGATCAGCGCGTCGACCTCGCTGGGACGCTCGTACTTGGCGTCGTAGCGGACGTGTTCGCGCCAGTCCAGGCCCGCGTGCGCGAAGGCGTACTCCAGGAACTGCCGGACGCTCACGCCCTCGCCGGTGGCCACCACGTAGTCGTCCGGCTCGTCGCACTGGAGCATCCGCCACATCGCGTCGACGTATTCGGGGGCATAGCCCCAGTCGCGCACGGCGTCGAGGTTGCCCAGATGGAGATGGGTCTGCAGACCCGCCTTGATCCTGGCCACCCCGCGGGTGATCTTCCGGGTCACGAAGGTCTCGCCGCGCCGCGGCGACTCGTGGTTGAAGAGGATCCCGTTGACCGCGAACATCCCGTACGCCTCACGGTAGTTGACCGTCGCCCAGTACGAGTAGACCTTCGCGACACTGTACGGGCTGCGCGGGTGGAACGGGGTCTTCTCGTTCTGCGGGGGCGGAGTGGCGCCGAACATCTCCGACGACGAGGCCTGGTAGATCCGGGTGTCGATGCCGCTCGCCCGGACCGCCTCCAGCAGCCGGATGGTGCCGAGCCCGGTGATGTCGCCCGTGTACAGCGGCGCGTCGAACGAGACGCGTACGTGCGACTGCGCGCCCAGGTTGTAGACCTCGTCCGGCCGGATGTCGCGCAGCAGGTTCACCAGCGCGACCCCGTCGGCGAGGTCGGCGTGGTGCAGGACGAACGTGCGGTTCTCCTCCTCCGGGCCCTGGTAGATGTGGTCTATGCGCTCGGTGTTGAAGCTCGACGAGCGGCGTATCAGTCCATGGACCGTGTACCCCTTGTCGAGCAGCAACTCGGACAGATACGAACCGTCCTGTCCGGTCACGCCGGTGATGAGCGCGGTCTTCGCCACGTCTCCCCCTATCTGTGGTCGGCCGGGAGGCTGTTGTTCCCCGCCGGGAATTTCTCACCGAAACATCGGATTCGGGCGATCTGCGGCACAACGTCACCGCGGGCCGCCGCTGCTGGCAGAATCCGGGCCATGACGACTGATCTCCCCGGCTCTCCCCAGGAATCCGTCCACCCCCTCCTCCTGCGGTCCGGTGCCCGTGTGTTCGTCGCGGGGCACCGGGGCCTGGTCGGCTCGGCGGTGGTGCGCCGCCTCGCCGCCGAGGGGTACGAGGTGATCACCCGCGACCGCGACCGCCTCGACCTGCGCGACGCCGCGCGGACCGGGGCCTTCCTTCGGGAGACCCGTCCGGACGCCGTGGTGCTGGCCGCCGCCAGGGTCGGCGGGATCATGGCCAACAGCACGTACCCGGTGCAGTTCCTGGAGGACAACCTGCACATCCAGCTGAGCGTCGTGTCCGGGGCGCACGCGGCCGGTGTCGAGCGGCTGCTCCTCCTCGGCTCGTCCTGCATCTACCCCCGGCTCGCCCCGCAGCCGATCCCCGAAAGCGCCCTGCTCACCGGGCCGTTGGAGCCGACCAACGAGGCGTACGCGCTGGCCAAGATCGCCGGGGTCGTGCAGATCCGGTCCTACCGGCGGCAGTACGGTGCCTCGTACATCAGCGCCATGCCCACCAACCTCTACGGTCCGGGCGACAACTTCGATCCGGAGTCCTCGCACGTCCTGCCCGCGCTGATCCGCCGCTTCCACGAGGCGCGCCGGGACGGTTCGCCCGAGGTCACGCTCTGGGGCTCCGGAAGCCCCCGCCGCGAATTCCTGCACGTGGACGACCTGGCCGCCGCGTGCCTTCTGCTGCTGGAGCGCTACGACGGCGACGAACCGGTCAACATCGGCTGCGGAGAGGATCTGACGATCCGTGAACTCGCCTCCCTGGTAGGGGAGGTGACGGGATATCCGGGAAGAACCGGATGGGACGCGACGAAGCCCGACGGCACCCCCCGCAAGCTGCTGGACGTCTCCCGGCTCACCGCGCTCGGCTTCGCGCCGCGGATCGGGCTGCGCGACGGCATCTGCGGCACCTACGCGTGGTGGCTGGAGCAGCAGGACGCGCGGGGCTGAGCCGGACCGTGCCCGGTGGTCGCGTTCCCTCGTGTTCCGCATCGACGGCCGCCGCCCTCAGTACGCCCCGCGGCCGTCGGTGACGGCGCGCAGCGTACGGGCCATGAGCCCCATGTCCGTGGCCACCGACCAGTTGTCGACGTACCACAGGTCGAGCGAGACCGTCTCCTGCCAGGACAGATCCGAACGGCCGCTGACCTGCCACAGGCCGGTCAGTCCGGGTTTCACCGCGAGCCGCCGCAACTCGCGCTCGTCGTAGCGGGAGACCTCCTCCGGGAGCGGGGGCCGCGGGCCGACCAGCGACATGTCGCCGCGCAACACGTTGAGCAGTTGCGGTAATTCGTCGAGAGAGGTGCGGCGCAACAGGCGTCCGATCCGGGTCACCCGGGGATCGCGGCGCATCTTGAACATCGGGCCTTCGATCTCGTTCGCCGCGACCAGCTGGGTCTTGTGGCGTTCGGCGTCCACCACCATGGTCCGGAACTTCCACATCGTGAACGGCCGGTTGTGCCGGCCCTGCCGGGTCTGGCGGTGGAACACCGGCCCGTCGGAGGCGATCCGCACCGACGCACCGATCAGCAGCAGCAGGGGGGCCAGGACCAGCAGGCCGAGGGCGGCGCCTACGCGGTCCACGACGGCCTTGAGGAACGGTTGCGGCCCCCGGCGCAGGGGCGGTGCGACATGCAGCAGGGTGAGTCCGGCCGCGGCGACGGGCCGGACCCGGCCGGCCGCGACGCCGGAGAGCCCCGACAGCACGGACAGCGAGAGCCCGCCGTCGTGCAGGCCCCAGAAGAGCCGGCGCAGCCGTTCCTCGGAGAGCTGCGGCCCCGGCACCACCAGCGCCAGGTCGGCGTCCTGGGCGAAGGCCCCGCCCAGCACCGTGGACACGTCGTCGTCGGCCGGTTCCGGTGCGAGCCGGCCCGGCACCGGCACCCCGCACTCCAGCGGCGCGCCGCCCACCGGTATCGCGGCCACGACCGAGTACGGATGACCCGCACGGGACGCGAGCGAGCGGACGACCCGGTCCACCCCCGCGGCCTCACCGACGACCAGCACCCGCCGGACGGCCCGCTCGCGGCGCCCCGGCCACGGCAGTCGCCGCGCCGCCTGCGCCGTGAAGCCCACCAGCAGACCGGGCAGCAGGGCCACGACGGCCGTCCGAGGGTCGGTCGAACCACCGGTCACGGTGCGCAGCACGGCGAGCGTGCCTATGAGCAGCAGCCAGTCGCCGGCCGCGCCGGATATCTTCGGCGGCCGTTGCGCGTACCGGCCGCGCACGGACCGCACGACGAACCACACCAGTGCGGCCGCGACGGCGGCGAACACACTGCGCGGCTGCCCGCCGCTCCACAGGACGAACCATGCCGGAACCCCGAGTCCCAGCAGTTCGGCGCCGACGACGACCGGCGGGAACCGGACCGCTCCCCGCTTCGCCGCGGTCGGTCCGCAGGGGTCGTGCGGTACGACCGGTGCCCTCCACAGTTCGTCAAGTCCGTTGCCGCGAGGCCGGTTCGGAACGGGGCGCGGGCGCGGTGCCCCCGCCAGCCCCACGAATCCTGATCGGTCCGAATCGGGTAGCTCGACATGCCCCATGAACCCCCCAGTCACAGTTGCATCGCCACAAACGGGGCGCATCCGCCGATCCCATGGACTGACGGATGCGCCCTCGCTCGGTGCACGATATCCACAGACGTGCCATTTCGCTGGAGTTCTCGTGAAGTTCAGACATGCGCACTGACTCGGATCTCGTCCCGTTCCGTGCCGGATCCTGTGGTATGTGGGTGACTGTCGGCATTTGGAAGGCACCTGAATCGGGTTGTGTGCGGACATGTGCGCCATCGACTGCGTGGCCCGTCCACCAGGTTCGTCCGCGACCGCGCGGTGCCGGGAGACCTTCCCCGGCCAACAAACGAATGAACGGGCGCGAGGTGACGCCCCGGGGGGAACGGGGCCGGAATCTCACGTTCAGGGCGTGGTGGCGGCATATGCCGTGGCTCTGCGGCGGCCGTGGGAGGGGGTGGTGACGCGGGGCGCGGGACCGTCGGGAGGAGCGGACGGGGGCGGTCGATGGCCGGATCGTTTCGCCGCATCCGATCGGGCCCGTGCGCCGGTGTCCGCGCCCGTGCCCGGGTCCGTGCGCCCGTGTTCGGGACCGCTCGCTTCCCGGGGCGTTCGCGGCGCGCGACCGCGCCCGTGCGTGCCGACGCCCCGGGCGCGGGGCGTCCGGGGCGTGCGGTCGTCGGGCGCGCGCCGGGCCGGCGCCACGGGTCAGCGGTTGTCGAGCTTCTTCCCGGACCGGGGCGGCCAGGCGGCCGTGCCCCGCCCGGGTGCCAGGTGGTCGACCACCTCGGCCAGCTCCTCGCAGGCCCGCTCGATCCTGGACCGGACGTTGTTCTGCTCGGTCACCACCGCCGCGAGCAGGAGCGCGGTCAGGGCCACGGAACCGTTGAAAACGGTGAGGTCGACCATCACGTGCAGGATGCTCCGGCCCGCGAACGGGCCCACTCCCTCCGCGGCCGCCACGGCGGCCAGGACCGACACCAGGAAGGCGCAGGGCGCGCTGCCCGCCAGCTGGAAGCGCAGGGCCGCCCAGATGAGCAGCGGGAACACCAGGTAGATCAGCGCCAGCGAGCCCCTGGTAGCCGACAGCGCCACCGCGGCGGAGACGACCAGCAGCGCGCCCGCCTCGACCCACCGGTCGGTGGCCCGCGGCATCCGCGCCCGGCGCAGCACGAGCAGCAGGGGAGTGACCACCAGGACGCCCATCGCGTCCCCCGACCACCACGCCGCCCAGACCGGCCAGAACCCGTCCAGGGGCAGTTTGCCGTCCAGCACCAGCATGCCCGTGCCCACGGTCGCGCTGATCACCATGCCGCCCAGCGCGCCGAGGAAGACGAGCACGACACCGTCGCGCAGCCGGTCCAGCTCCCTGCGGAAACCGGCCCTGCGCAGTATGAGGTACGAACAGAGGGGGGCCAGGGTGTTGCCTGCCACGACGACGAAGGTGGAGGGCGTGACCGAGCCGCTGAGCGTGGCGACCACGAGGAGCGAGCCCAGCGCGATGCCGGGCCAGACCCCCGGGCCCAGGCAGAGCAGGGCGCCCAGCGCGATGCCGGTGGGCGGCCACAGCGGGGTGACGACCGCGCCGTGGACGGACACCTCCTGGATCAGGCCGAGCCCTCCGGCCGCGTAGTAGGCAGCGGCGACGGCCAGGTTGCGCAGTGCGGCCGCGGCCGCACGTCCGGTTCTCTCGCTGCGGATCACACATCTCATCAGACACCGCCCGGACGGGTGGCGGCCGTCTGACACGCGCGGCCCGGCGGGTCCGGGCCTCACTCCCGGCCGGGAACGCCCCCGTGCCGGACCACGAGAACGGCGGCGTCGTCCTGGTGCCCGGTCTGCTCCGCCGCCCCCAGGACCGCGTCGGCCAGCTCCCCGGCGTCGGCGCGCACCCGTGAGAGCACCAGCCGGGCCACCGCGTCCAGCCCCCGGTCGATCGGGAACGAGGGCCCCTCCACCACACCGTCCGTGAGCAGCACGAACGCCCCGGAGCCCGCCAGCCGCCGCCGGGTGACCGGGTAGCGTTCACCCGACTGGACGCCCAGCGGCAGACCGCCCTCGTCCTGGGTGACGCCGAAGTGCCCGTCGGCCGTGGCCCACACCGCCGCGACGTGCCCGGCACGGGCGCTGTGCAGTTCCCGCGACTTCGGGTCGAGGCGGACGAACGTACAGGTCGCGAAGAGGCTGGAGTCCACCGACACGAGCAGGTCGTTGGTCCGTCCCACGATCTCGCCGGGGTCCGCCTCGGTGGCGGCGATGGCCCGCATGGCGACCCGGATCTGACCCATGAACGCGGCCGCCTCGACGTCGTGGCCCTGCACGTCCCCGATGGCGAACGCCAGCGCGCCGTCCGGCAGCACGAATCCGTCGTACCAGTCGCCGCCGATGTCCAGCCCGCTGCGGGCCGGGGTGTAGCGGGCGGCGGTCCGGAGCCCCGGCCGGGCGGGCAGCGAGGCGGGCAGCATCTCCCGCTGGAGTGCCTCCGCCAGTTCCACCCGGGCCTGGTGCAGCTCCACCTCGCGGCGCGCCCGGGACGTCAGCTGCTGCAATGTGGTGAGCAGTTCCTGGGAGCTGGCCGAGCGGGGCGGACGACGCCGGTTCATGGGCCGCTCCCCCCTGCGTCTCGTCCGCGGGGCGCGGCACGGGTCCTGCCGCAGGGGCCTTCCGGGGCATCGCCGGACCGGCGCCGTCGGCCGGCCGTCGCCCGTCTCCGGCGGATTTCGGTTCCCTGCATCCTACGGCGGAGGTGTGATCCGCGCAGGGCGAGCGGGAACGGGCAAACGCGCCGGGACGGGTGGATCCTGGTGACAGGACCGCGTCGAGGCGGTGCACCGGACCGGACGCGGTCGCAGGGAGGTGCGCGATGACCCGCACACTGGAGTGGCGGCTGCGCCTCGGGCTGACCGAGGACGACGGGACGACCAGGGCCGAGGCGGTGCTGGACACCGGCGCCGCGAAGCTCACCGGGCACGGGGTCGCCCGCTGCAACCCGCAGGACGTGGACGTGCCCGCCATCGGTGACGAACTCGCGGCGAGCCGCGCCATGAAGGACGTCGCCGCACAGCTGATGAGGGCCGCCGACAAGGACCTGGAGAACGTCGGGGCCGGGCCCGCGAGCGGACCCGTCTCCCCACCGTACGCATGGTCCGACACCACGGGCTGAACCCGGGGCGGACCCCGGGCCCGGACGCCCGGCGACGGCGCGCGGCGCGGGGCGGCTCCCCGCTGCCCGCCGGGCGGGAACACGGCCGCGCCGCCCGGCGACGGCCGGTGGCGGCGGCACGGGGAGGGACGGCCGATGCGTGAGATCCTCCCGACGCTCGCCCGCTGGTACGCCGCCGGGGAGCCGTTCGGGCTCGCCACCGTCGTCGCGGTCGGCCGCAGCGCACCGCGCGGCCCCGGCGCGGCGATGGCCGTGGGGCCGGGCGGCGAGGTCGTGGGCAGCGTCTCCGGCGGCTGTGTCGAGGGCGCGGTCCTCGAACTGGCGGAGGAGGTCGTGGACACCGGCCGGGCCCGGCTGGAGACCTTCGGGTGCGGCGACGAGGACGCCTTCGCCGTCGGGCTCACCTGCGGAGGGGAGATCACCTTCCTCGTGCGCCCCGTGACGGCGGCGCGCGACCCGGCCTTCGGCGAGGCCGCCGCGGCGGTCGCCGGGCACCGGCCGGTGGTGGTGGCCACCGTGGCGGACGGTCCTGCCCCGCGCGGCGCCTGCCTCGCGGTCCGGCCGGACACCGTGGCGGGGACACTGGGCGCGAGCGGCCTGGACGCCGCCGTGACCGCCGACGCGCGCGGGGAACTCGCCCTGGGCGCCACGGGACTGCGGCACTACGGCCCGCACGGCGAACGGCGCGAGGACGACGTCGCCGTGTTCCTCCAGTCGTTCGCCCCGCCGCCCCGGATGCTGGTCTTCGGCGCGATCGACTTCGCGGCGGCGACGGCCCGGATCGGCGCGTTCCTCGGCTACCGGGTCACCGTCTGCGACGCCCGCCCCGTGTTCGCCGACCCGCGCCGCTTCCCGGACGGCGCCGAGGTCGTCGTCGACTGGCCGCACCGGTACCTGAGCGGCACGGAGACCGACGGGCGGACCGTGGTGTGCGTGCTCACCCACGACCCCAAGTTCGACGTCCCGCTGCTGGAGGTGGCGCTGCGCGCCCCGGCCGCGTACATCGGGGCGATGGGCAGCCGGCGGACCCACGAGGACCGGCTCGCCCGGCTGCGCGGGGCCGGTCTGGGCGAGGCCGAACTGGCGCGGCTGCGCTCGCCCGTCGGCCTGGACCTGGGCGCCCGTACGCCGGAGGAGGTCGCCGTCTCGATCGCGGCGGAGATCGTCGCCCTGCGCTGGGGCGGCACCGGCCTCCCGCTCTCGGACACCTCCGGGGCGATCCACCGGCCGCGCCCCGGGCCCGGGTGACCGCAGGACCGGGCAGCCCCCGGCGCCCGGCCGTCCCCGGTGGGCGGCGCGGGCCGTACCCGCCGCGCACCGGGGAGCACCCGCGGATCAGCCGGCGGCGCCGAAGTGCCGCTCCACGATCGCCGCCGCGTCGGTGCCGCGCGGCAGGATGCCGTACTGGTGGCCGCGGTCCTCGCCGAGCCGGGCGGCGACGAACGCCTCGGCCGACGCCGAGGGGGCGTGCCGGAGCATCAGCGACGCCTGCAGGGCCAGCGCCATGCCCTCGACCGTGGCACGGGCCCGGGTCTGCGCGGCGAGCGGGTCGCCCAGGTCGTCCGCGAGTTCCCGGCGCACCCGGCGCACATGCGCGTCCAGCACGTCACTGGCGCCCGCCGTGGTGTCCAGCTCGGCCCAGAAGGCGTCCAACGACTGCGGGGTCCTGGCGATGCCCCGGAGCACGTCGAGGGCGATGACGTTGCCGGACCCCTCCCACACCGCCATCACCGGCTGCTCGCGGTAGCGGCGGGCCAGCGGCCAGTCCTCGGTGTAGCCGTTGCCGCCCAGGCACTCCAGCGCCTCGTAGGCGTGGTGCGGGCCGCGCTTGCAGATCCAGTACTTCGACACGGCGGTGGCCAGCCGGCGGAACATCACCTCGGACTCGCCGCTGTCGCTCTCGTACGCGTGCGCCAGACGCAGCGAGGTCCAGGTCGCCGCCTCCGTCTCCAGCGCCAGGTCGGCCAGGACCGCCGCCATGGCGGGCTGGTCGGCCAGCCGGGCGCCGAAGGCGCTGCGGTGCCGGGCGTGCCAGATCGCCTCGGACACCGACTGGCGCATGCCCGCGGTGGTGCCGAGCACGCAGTCCAGCCGGGTGTGGTTGACCATCTCGATGATGGTCGGCACACCGCGGCCCGGCTCGCCGACCCGGACCGCCCAGGTGCCGTCGAACTCCACCTCGGACGAGGCGTTCGACTTGTTGCCGAGCTTGTTCTTCAGCCGTTGGACGCGGATGGTGTTGCGGGTCCCGTCGGGCAGCACCCGCGGCACGAGGAAGCAGGTGAGCCCGGCCTCGGCCTGGGCCAGGACCAGGAAGGCGTCCGACTGCGGGGCGGAGAAGAACCACTTGTGGCCGGTCAGCAGATGGGCCCGGCCCCCGGGGTCGGAGGCCGTCGGGACGGCCCGGGTGGTGTTGGCGCGGACGTCGGAGCCGCCCTGCTTCTCCGTCATCCCCATGCCGAAGGTGAGCCCGGACTTCTCGCCCGGGGCGATCGTGCGGGGGTCGTACGAGCGGCTCAGCAGCCCCGGCAGCCAGTCCCGCCCCACGTCCGGATCGCGCTGCAGGACCGGGACCACGGCGTGCGACATGGACATCGGGCAGGCGTGACCGGGCTCGACCTGGGCGAACAGCATGAACGAGGCCGCCCGCCCCACCGCCGCGCCGGGCTTCGGGTCGGCCCAGCCCGCCGTGTGCGTGCCGTGCGCGACGGCCGCGCCGATGATCTCGTGGTAGGCGGGGTGGAACTCGATCTCGTCGACGCGGTGGCCGTAGCGGTCGTGGGTGCGCAGGACGGGCGGGGAGGTGTGGGCCAGCTCCGCGTCGGTCTGGAACCGCTCGGAGCCGACCAGCGCGCCGATCTCGTGCAGCTCCGGTTCGTGCCGGGCGGCACCGAAGGCGCGGACGGCCTCGACGAGCGGCAGGTTGGTGCCGTACTCGTCGAGACCGGTCCTGGGCGGAGCCTGGTTGGTGACCTCGTGGGTGGGGTGCGGCGCGGGGGTCGTGGCCCCGGGGCCGGTCCGGTGCGCGGTGACGGTCATGTCGGTCCTGTCCTGGGTCGACGGGGTGGGCGGCGGTCGGGTCCGGGTCCGGAGCCGGCCGGGTGGCCGTCGGGGCCATCCGGCGGGCGCTCAGGCGCTCCCGGCGCCGACCGCCCTGAGGCACAGCATCGTGATGCCCTCCACGACCGGCGCCGGGTCGGTCCGCACGCCGACCGGCGACAGCGGGCCGATCAGCGCCTCACCGACCGCGCCGATCACGGCGGCGGCCGACAACCGGGCGTCCTGCGCGGGCAGTTCACCCGAATCGACACCGGCGACGATGATCGTCTCGGCGAGGTCGTGATAGCCGCGCCGATAGGTCAGCCGCTCCTCCTCGACGAGCGGGTCGACCGGCTCCGCCAGCAGCGCCCAGGCCGTACGGGGAGCGCGCAGGGCACGGTACGAGAAGACCTCGACGAGGGCGCGCAACTGCTCGGCGACCCCCTCCCGGCCCCGTACGGCCCTGCGCACCGCGTCGAGCTCGTGGCCCGCGACGTGCCGGAAGACCGCGGCCAGCAGGTCCTGCTTGGAGGCGAAGTGGTTGTACACGCTGCCGGTGGAGACGTCCGCCCGCCGGGCGAGCGCGGACACACTGGCGGCGGCGTAGCCGCCCTCGGCCAGCAGTTGCCGAGCCGCGTCGAGCAGCCGCTCGCGGTGCGCGAGCCGGGTCGCCTCCGTACGGGCGGTGGGTCGGTAGGCCACGATGATCTGAACCTCGATTCATATCTTCAACTCTCCACTCAACCACTGTCGCCCCCATCGGCGCAATGGTTCCGCGGCGGGTGAAGGGAAACGGACGCCGCCCCGGCTCGGCGGGAGCCCCGCGACGGTCCGGCACCGGTGTGCCACGGGGGCGCCCCCCGCACTTCGGCCCCGGTTCGCCCGGCCGTTCCGGAACCGGGAAATCCTCCTGGCGGCGGCACCGGGGTCCGAGCCGCGGAACGCCGCCGTCCCGCACGAAGGAGAACCACACCCCATGTACCGCCCCGTGCCCGAATGGGCCGACCCCCAGGTGCCCGCGGAGTCGCTCGACCCCCAGGGGCTCAGCCGTCGAGGGCTGATGCGCCGCGCCGGCCTGTTCGGAGCGGCCTTCGCCGCCGCCTCGCTGCCGCTGCCCGCACTGGCCGACGAGCGGGGGAACCGGTCCCACGGACACGGACACGGGGGAGGCGACGGGCGCGCCCCCGACCTGGTCTACCTGGTCGGGGACCACCACAACCACTCCGTCTACAGTCACGACGCCAAGTACACCTTCTCCCAACTCGCCTCTGCGGGACAGAAGTTCGGCCTCGACTGGATGGTCTTCACCGAGCACAGCAACATCGGCCACGCCGAGCGCGGCGCCGCGCTCGAACACCGGGAGATCCTGCGGGCCCGCGCCGAGAACAGGCGCATGCTGATCTTCCAGGGACTGGAGTGGTACATCCCCGGAGCCGAGCACTGCACCGTCTTCTCGCCGCCCGGACGGCACGAGGTCGACCTGCTCACCCGCTTCGAGGAGGCCTTCGACGGCAAGCTGCTCGGTTACACGGCCGGCGCCCCGACGCACCCCGACACCCCGCGCAACGAGGCGCACGCGATCAAGGCCCTCAAGTGGCTGGCCGAGCAGCGCCGCACCCGGTACGTCGACGACGTCCTCGTCCTCGCCAACCACCCCATGCGGCTCGGCATCGACTCCCCGCACGAGATGCGCGGCTGGCGCGACGCAGCCCCCGAGATCATGATCGGCATGGAGGGCGCCCCCGGCGCCCAGGCCGGTGCGATCCCGGGCTGGCACCCGGACACCAACGTCCGCGGCGAGTACACCAATTCGCCCTCCGCGGACTCCTGGCCCGGCTACCCGCGCGAGGCGTACGTCACCTACGGCGGCTTCGACTGGGCGACCGCGACCGTCGGCGGCCTGTGGGACGCGATGCTGGCGGAGGGCAAGCTCTTCACCATCACCTCCAACTCCGACGTCCACCGTGTCGCACAGGACACCTGGGTCAACGGCGCCTGGCCGCCCGGACAGGACTTCGACGGCACCGGCCGCCTCCCCGACCCGTACGACACCACCGAGCCGCAGCCCGGCGGCGACTTCTGGCCCGGCCAGTTCAGCCGCACGCACGTCGGCGTCACCCGGTACGGCTACCGGCACGTGATGGAGGGGCTGCGGGCCGGCCGGGTCTGGGTCGACCACGGCCACCTCGTCGACGGCATCGACGTCAAGGTGCGCGGCGAGCGCGGCAACAGCGCCACACTCGGCGGCCGGCTGCGCGCCCGGCGCGGCGAGCGGCTCACCCTCACCGTCACGGTGACCGCGGCCTCCCGCCGCAACCCGTACGGCGTGCTGCCGCGCCTGGAGCACGTCGACGTCATCCGCGGCGCGGTCCGCGGCCCGGCCGCCGACCGCGACGACTGGCACGCCCCGGACACCCGGGTCGCCCATACCGCCGACGTGTCGGGCCGACGCGGCACGTACACCCTGCGCATCCCGGTCGGGCGCGCGGACGAATCGTTCTACCTGCGGCTGCGCGGCAGCGACGGCAGGCGCAACGGGGCGGGGTTCCTCGGCGCGGCGATCGACCCGCACGGCCCGCGGCCGCACGAGCCCGGCAAGGGCAACCCGTGGCTCGACACCTGGTTCTACACCAACCCGGTCTTCGTGGACGTCGTGCGCTGAACCCGCCGACCGGGTCCCCGTCCACCTCGTCTGGCGCCGGCAGGACCCCCACCCCGCCACCCACGCCGCCGTCGCCCTCGCCATCGACCTCTACCGCGCGGACCGCCGGACCCCGGCACGGGAGCCCGTGCAGGGCCGGCGGTTCACCTGACGCGGGGTCAGCCCAGCGCGAGCCATCGGATGCCGAGCCGTTCGATCTGCGCGGCTTCGGCCCCGGTCAGCGGCTCCCGGCCGGTGGCCCTGCGCAGGAAATGGGGCCGGCTCCACCCCAGCCCGTCGACGGCCGCGACGTGTTCCGTGCCGAGAAGCAGCTCCGTCACGGCCTCACCGGCCGCCGGGGTCAGCCAGGGTTCGCGTCCGAGCGCGTCGGCCAGGTCGAGGCCGTGGACGGCGACCTCCACGACCCGGGTGAGGAGGAACTCCGACAGGAGCATGGCGTCACCATGACGCGTCCGGACGGTCCGGTCGGCCGGTTGGGCCCGGCACAGCCGGTCGGCTCGTCGCCAGGTCCCGGCGAAATCCTCGGCGCGGGCGGCGCCACCTGCCGAACGCGCCGCACGGTCCTGGGCCAACGCGATCCGCGTACCGTTGGTCCGCGGCGAGAAGCGGTCGTCCGGCCGGTAGTACTCCACCGCGGAGATCTCCGCTTCACCGGGCGCCGGTGCGTCCAGCATGGCCGGAAGCCAGTCCACCACCACGCATACGTGCCCGAGCAGGCCGAGCACGCTCCAGGGAGCGCAGCGGGTCGGGAGGTTCCACTCGGTCTCGGAGAGCCCCGCCACCGCATCGGCGAGGGCCCCGGATTCCAGCCGAAACGCTTCGAGCACACGGTCCTGGTTCACGCTGTACCGCCGTTCCGCTCCGCGCGGAGCATGGAGTGAATCACCGGGTCGTTCCGCTGTGCGCGGCTCCAGGTCGTTCCCGCGGCACCAAACCTGCTTGCCGCGCCGACGCCGTCCGGGGGGATGCCGGGCATCGGCTCAACCGGCCGGCGTGCCCGGGTGCCGTACGCCGAACCACTGCTCGGCGCCCCACTCCTCGAACCGTTCCACCTCGGTGAATCCCAGTTTGGCCGCCAGGCGCATCGCGCGTTCGTTGGCGGTCTGCGTGCTGAGCACCACCGGTTCGCCGGGCAGTGCGGCGGCGGACCAGTCGAGGACCGCCGCGCACGCCTCGGCGGCGTACCCATGCCCCCATGCCCGCGGCAGGAACAGGTAACCGAGTTCGGCCTCCCCGCCCTCCGGGCGGACGTGTCCCCGGCGGTCCGCGCCGCGCCGGTCGAGCGTGATCATGCCGATCATCGCCCCGTCGAGCTCCACGACGAAACAGCCGGGGCGTCGCCCCGCCACTTCGGGCATCGCGCGTTCGAGTTCGTCGCGCGGCCGGGCACCCCCGATGTACGTGCCCACCTCGGGCGAGGCGAACAGCTCGATGAACGCCGCACGGTCATGGGCCCCGGACTCGCGGAGCACGAGCCGTCCGGTCCGTATCGGGGCGGGTGGCCAGGCGTCGGTTCCCAGTTCGGTCATGGTGGGCAACCTATCGTCCCGGCGGCACCGATCGGCTTTCGCGTACGCCGGTGGCCCGCGTCGCCGGGTGTGTTCGGTCCGCCGTCGGTGTGCGGGCGAGCGCGGCGGCTTCCTCCGGGGCCATGCCCGCGCCGCGTTCGAACGCCGCCCGGAACGCCTCCTCGCCCAGGGCGGTGGTCGTCCGGGCGGTGATCCGGTCGACGTCGGCGCGTTCCGCGGCGGGCAGGGGGCGCCCACGCCGCGCCGCGCGGCGTCGGCCGCACCGAGCAGCACCGCGGCGCGGGTCGGGCCCTCGGTACCGGCCGCGAGCGGCTCGACCCCGGCCGGGCCCTCCAGCGACAGCGCGTACGCGCGCGGTTCGGCGAGGCCGGACGCGTGCTCAAGACCCTTCAGTTGGCGGGCGAGCGCCGTGCCGCGGTCGCCGCGCAGCTCGGCGTGGCGCAGGTGGTCGCCGACCGGGGACACGAAGCGCCTCAGCATGCCGATCAGCCGGGCCTCGGCCTCGTCGAGCGCGCCGGAGCGGCGCGCGCCGAGCGCGAGGCCGGTCCCGGCGGCCGCCTCGCCGAACCGGTAGCCCTGTTCGGCGGCCAGTTTCCTTGCCCGCTCGTGGAGTTCGGCGGCGCGCGGCCAGTCCTCGGCGAGCAGTGCGAGGCGACCGAGCCCCGAGAGCCGTGCGGACACCTCGGTGTGCAGGCCCAGCTCCTCGGCGAGTTTCAGGCCCTGCCGCTGGCGGCGTTCGGCCGTGGCGTAGTCGCCCATGATCTGCGCGTGCGCGGACAGCGGCGAGACGGTCTGCAACTCGCCCCAGCGGTCACCGAGTTCGCAAAAGGCCGTGGCGGCGCGCACGCCGTCGCGGTCGAGGGCGGCCAGGTCGCCGGTGAAGAGTCCGTGCATCGCGCGCAGCGCGAGCCCGGCGGCGATGCCCCAGCGGTCTCCGGCCGCCTCGAACAGTGCCACCGCGGCATCGTTCAGCTCGGCGCTCGCCGCCGTGTCGTTCGTGCTGAACTCTCCGTACGCGCACAGCCACAGCGCCCGGCCGCGGCGCACCGGGTCGGGTACGCCGTCGACGATGCCGTCGACGGTCGCCGCCGGTTCTCCGGTCCCGGCGCCGTCGGACGCGGCGATGGCCGCCGGAGGACTGCTCGGCGGTCTGCTGTTCGACCTGTTCGGTGTGGAGTCGTTCGCCCGGAGCGCGCTCGTGCTCCTCGTCCCCGTCCTCGTCGTGGTGCTCGCGGCCCGTGTCCACGGCTTCCCGGCCGGCCGGGGCCCCGCGTCCTGAACGCCCTTCTCCACCGCGTCACTTCCGATGCACCGCACGAACCCCGGCCCCCGATCCACGGATTCCGAAAGGACCCCTGCCATGACCGCGAACCCGGCCTCCGACGCCGCCGCCTCCAACGCCCCCGTCGCCACCTCCACCGCCCGCGACCTGTTCGGGCCTACTCGGCTCGGCCCGCTCGACCTGCCGAACCGTCTCGTGATGGCCCCCATGACCCGCAACCGGGCCGCCGCCGACGGCACTCCGCTGCCGATCATGGGCGAGTACTACGCGCAGTGGGCCGGTGCCGGGCTGATCATCGCCGAGGCCACGACGCCGAACGCGGTCGGCGCGACGTACCCGAACATCCCGGCCGTCTACCGGGACACGCACGTCGAGGGCCGGCGGGCGGTCACCGACGCCGTGCGCGCCGCCGGTGGACGGATGTTCCTCCAGCTCCAGCACGGCGGCCGGATCGGCCACCCGGAGACCAGCGGACTCCACCCCGTCGCGCCCTCCCCCGTGCCGTTCCCCGATCCGATGCACACCCCGTCCGATTCGCGTCCTTCGGTGGTGCCGCGCGAGATGACGGTCGACGAAATCCGTTCCACCGTCGAGGACTTCGCGAACGCCGCGCGGAACGCGGTGGCCGCGGGCTTCGCCGGGGTCGAGGTGCACTCCGCGAACACGGCTATCTGCTGCACCAGTTCCTCGGCCAGGACACCAACCGTCGCACCGACGCCTACGGCGGGCCGGTCGCCCACCGCATCCGGTTCACCGTCGAGGTCGTCCGCGCCGTCGTCGACGCGATCGGCGCCGAGCGGGTCGGCGTCCGCATCGCCCCCTGTGTCACCGCGAACGCCATGGCCTAAGGCGACACCGAGGCCATCTACCCGGAACTGGTCGCCGCCCTCGCCGAAATCGGCCCGGCCCACCTGCACGTCGTGTTCGCCGACCCCGACCAGGCGCTGTTCCGTGAACTGCGCGCGGCCTGGCCCGGCACGCTCATCGCCAACCCGGTAATGGGCTGGGGCGGTCCGTTCCCCGAGGACGGTGGAAGGGCCGCCGCCGAGCGGCTGCTCGCCGCGGGTGCCGACCTGATCTCGCTGGGCCGGCCGTTCCTCGCCGACCCGGACCTCGTGCACCGGCTGCGCACCGGTGCCCCCGTCAACCAGGTGCGCGACCACGGCTTGATGTACACGGGCGGGGCCGACGGCTACACCGACTACCCGGCCCTGGGCGACCCGGACGCGGCGGACCGTGCCGGTCTCGTCCCGGCGGACGCGTGACCCGCCGCCCCACCACGACCGCCGAACCGGCCCGGACCGCTGCTCAAGGGTCCGGGCCGGCAGCGATGCCGGCGGCGGTTCTCGGCCCGCGGGAGCGGTCACACGGTGGACGCGATCCAGCCCACGGTCTCGAAGGTGTGCGGCCCGTCCGACAACGCCTTGCCGACGCCGACGAGTTCGTTCATGCGGATCTTGAAGCCGGTGGTGGTGACGTCACTGATGCGCAGGCCCGGGGTGTCGGGTCCGTTGAACGTCTGGACGAACGGCACCACGATCACCGCGGCGCCGTCCGGGAACGGAGAGGGGAAGGTGACTTGGGTGAAGGTCGAGGTGTCCCCGCCCTTCACCGCCGTGGCGTGAGTGGAGTTCAGTTGCAGCCTGCCGGTCTGGATCATGCTCATGGCATCCGCCTTTCGCTCAACGGCCGCAGGCCCGGGCCCCGTCCGACGGACCCGCGCCCGACGGCGCCCGGCCGCTTCCCCACGAAGCGACCAGGGCTGAATTTGCCCACGAGGATCCGGGTTTAGTACGTAAGTCGCCGATGCGGGTCAACTATGCCCATGGACCTTGCCCACCGGAATCACCCGGTCCGCGGCAGGCGACTCGGCCCGGATCACTGCTCCCTGCCGAGGAGTCCGCGTTCCCCGCACCGCCCGACGTCGCGGTCGGAGCGGCTTGACGGGCTGCATCTCACGTACGGCGGTCAATGAAGCCGGCGCTCCCGGGGCTCGATGTCCGGCTCCCCCGGAGACAGCTTCCCGGCGCGGTATCGATGGAGCCGGGCCGACGCGCCCCTCCACCTGCGTGGTCGTGAGGACCCGGGACTTTGGACCCGTCCGGTTCGGGACCTTGGAATGATCGCGGATCCGGAAGAATCCACTATCTTCACAATTTCTCGGCCTTCGTGGGAGGGGTTCTTCTTGCTGAGTACTGCCATGCCCGGATTCAGGTGGTCCGTGGCCACCGGCCCGGCACTCCGTCGTCCGCCGGCCGTCGATCGTCCGGGGAGGCCCGGTTGAGGCGGGCGTACCGGGCCTCGGGCCTGGTGGGGGCGGCGGTGCTGGTGCTCGGCGGGTGCGACGCCCTGAACACGGACAAGACGCCCGACCGGGTGAGGAGCGGTGTCTCCGAACTCGATCTGGAGGTCACCGGCCGCCCCACCCCCGGCAGCCTCTCCGTCACGGAGCGGGTTCTGGCGCGGCTCGGGGCCGGGGACGTCGACGGGCTGGCCGATCTCGCGGCAAAGGGCGAAGGTGCCCGGGACGACGCGGAACGCTGGGTGACCCGCTGGGGCGAGGCCGCCCGGCGTCCGGCCACGGCCCGCTTCTTCCCGGGGGAGAAGGAGAGCACCGTCGACATCCGTTTCACCGGTGAGCGCGGCACGTTGTCGCTCCGGTTGAAGGACGACGGCTACGACGACGAGTACGGCGTCGTCCTGGGCGAAGACGGCTGAGCACGGGTGCCGGGGGTCGCGGACCCTGCCGGGCGATCGCCCTCCACCGGTGTTCCGCGCCCCCGGTGGAGGGCGGAACACCGGTGGAGGGCGGGGGTCATTCGCCCGCGACCAGTTCGTCGAGCGGGGGCGTACCGGCGTCGGCCGCGGGGCGCGAGAGATGCAGCGCGGTGTGGAAATGGCCCGCCGTTTCCCTGCCGTCCGGGTCGTGCCCCTGGGCGGTCACCGCGTCGACGGCGTACCGCTGCTCGGCGGTGCCGGTGAAGCGGCGCTGGACGAAGGTGCGTCCGGGGTACGTCTCGGTGGTCAGGCCGTGACCGGCCAGATGTTCGGCGATGGGCGCGTAGGAGCCGGTGCGCAGGACGAAGGCCGCGACCCACGGCAGTGTGCGGGCGTTGTCCAGGAGTGGCCGGAACGTGGCCCGGGACAGGAAACTGGCACCGCCCGTGACGGTGATGAGCCGGACGCTCCGGGCCGCGTCCAGCAGGTCCCGGGTCGGCGGGGCGGTCTCCAGGTTCTCGGCGAACCCGGCGTCGAGCAGGCCGACCGCCCGTGCGTAGGCGATGGCGTCGGGCGCGATGTCGAGGCCGATCACCGGGACGGCGTCCCGTCTGCGGCGGGCGCGGAAGAAGGACGTGTCGTACTCGGTCAGTTCCTCCGAGGTCATGGCGGCCACCCGCGGCGACGTGTAGTGGGCGTATAGGTCGTCCAGGGTCAACTCGTGGTTGAGCAGGGCCGCGTTGATGCCGTACGAACAGCACAGGTCCAGCACCGCTTCCCCCGGGGCCCGCAGCCGCAGTGCCGCCAGCCGGCGGAAGACGCGCTGGGCGTGATGCGGTGTCCGGTAGCCGAACGCGCCGAGTTCGCGGAAGAAGGCGCGGGGATCGGCCCGGTCGTAGATGTCGTCGAACGAGGTCATCGTGTGCTGCGCGGGCTCCCCCGCGTCGTCTTCCCGTGCCTCGGCCATCACATGCCCCGTTCTGTCGGTCGGGCCGCCGGTCGTGGTTCGCGCGCCACAGCCTCCCGCACGGGGCGGGCCGGGGGGAACAGGACGCCGCCGGATCCGGCCACACCCGGCCTGCTCAGGTCACCAGGCCGCGGCGGTAGGCGAAGACGACCGCCTGGACGCGGTCGCGCAGGCCGAGTTTGGCGAGGATGCGGGACACGAAGGTCTTGACGGTCTCGTGGCTGATCACGAGGGCCGCGGCGATCTCGCTGTTGGAGCGGCCGTCCGCGATGAGCCGGAGGACCTCCATCTCGCGTGGCGTCAGCGGAATGTCCTGTGCGGTGCCCTCGGTGGGCCGGATCCGGGCGGCGTACCGGCCCACGAGCCGGCGCGTCACGTCGGGGTCGAGCAGTGCCGCGCCCGTGGCGACGGTCCGGATGCCGTGCAGCAGCCGGTCCGGCGGCGCGTCCTTGAGCAGGAACCCGCTCGCGCCCGCGCGCAGCGCCTCGTAGACGTACTCGTCGAGGTTGAACGTCGTCACCACGAGCACCTTGACGGGATGCTCGACGCCGGGGCCGGCCAGTCGGCGGGTGGCCTCGATGCCGTCGAGCACCGGCATGCGCACGTCCATCACCACGATGTCCGGGCGCAGTTCGCCGGCGAGCTCGACCGCGGCCCGCCCGTCCCCGCACTCGCCCGCCACCTCCAGGTCGGGCTGGGCGTCGATGATGGTGGACAGACCGGTGCGGACGAGCACCTGGTCGTCGCAGACGAGGACCCGGACCGGTGCGCTCACGACGGGTTCCTCCCGGGTATCCGGGCCCGGACGACGAAGCCGCCGCCCGTCCGCCGGCCGGAACTGAATTCGCCGCCCAGGACGTCGACCCGTTCCCGCAGACCGGCCAGCCCCCGTCCGCTTCCGCCGGGGGACTCGGCCCGCGAACCCGAACCGTCCGTGCCGACTTCCACGGTGATCTCCTTCTCGCAATGGCGCACCAGGACCGAGGTCCTGCCGCCGTGGTCGTACTTGAGGGCGTTGGTCAGGGCCTCCTGCACCACGCGGTGGGCCACGAGGTCGGCGCTGCCGGTCGTCGTCGCCGGGGTGCCCTCCTCGGTGAACTCCACCGGCTGCCCCGCCCGGCGGGTCTGCTCGACGAGTGTGAGCAGCCGGCCGCCCGGCGGCGTCCTGGGTTCGGGGCCGTGGTCCGGGTCGAGCAGGTCGAGCAGGTGCCGCAGGTCGGTGATGGCCCGTCGGCCGGTGTCGCTGACGGCGGCCAGGCTCTGATCGAGGCGTTCGGGCGCGGCGGTCAGATACCGGGCGGCCTCGCACTGCACGACCATCGCCGTGACGTGGTGGGTGACGACGTCGTGCAACTCGCGGGCGATGCGGGTGCATTCGGCGTTGCGGGCGTCCTCGGCGCTCCGCCTGCGGCGGTCGGCCTCCGCCGCGCGGGCGGAACGCATCCACGTACCGATGCCCCACGCGAGGGCCAGCGCCAGGTAGAACGTCACGAACTCGGCCAGCGGGTCGCGCCCCGGACCGATCTGGTACAGCACGACGGACAGGGCCCCGAACACCGCGGTGAGGACGACGGGGAGGGCACGTCGGTACCGTTCCAGGTAGGAGCCCGCGCTCAGCAGGGCGACGGGCAGTGCGGAGCCGGCGAACAGGTGGTAGCCCCGGAGCTGGTCGAGGACGAAACCGGCCGTGACCAGGGCGACGCAGACCTGCGGCCACCGGCGGCGCACGGCGAGCGGGAGGCACTGGAGTACGGCCGCGACCCCGGCGAGCGCGTCCGCGGGCCGGGTGGGCAGGCCGCCGACCTCCGTCCCGTTGCCGTGCAGCGACGGCAGCAGGGACGCGACGAGGAGCAGCAGCCCGAGCGGCAGGTCCCGGACCGTGATGTCGAGCCGACGCCACAACTCCGGACCCCGTCGGCGAATGGTCATCGGGGCAGTGTAACGGTGGAGTCGGCGCGCGCGGCGCGCCGGGCGCCGAACGCGACGATGTTGCCGCGCCGGTGGGCCAGCCACAGGAACACGAGCGTGAGCAGGGCCCCGAAGCCCACCGAGTACACGCTGCCCTCCGGTCCGAAACTGCCGCCGGTGAGCAGCTCCGGGCCCGAGACGGTGGCGTCCAGCAGCCCCGGGTTGCTGCCGTTGCCGGAGACCTCGGTGCTGAAGACGCCGGCCGCGGCGAAGTTCCAGCCGAAGTGCACGCCGATCGTCAGCCAGAGGCTGCGGGTGGCGGCGTACGCGGCGGCGAGCATGAAGCCGGCCTCGATGGCGATGGCGATGGCGCCCCACAGCGTGGCGTGCTCGTTGAGCAGGTGCGAGAACCCGAACACGAGGCCGGTCAGCGCCAGCGCGACGTACGTGCCGATGTGCTCCTCGATGATCCTGAACAGGACGCCGCGGTAGACCACTTCCTCCGTCGCGGCGGCGGCGGCCATGAAGCCGAGCAGCCCCAGCGCGCCCTCCACCGAGCCGAGGCCGTCGACCTCGTAGTGGCCGGAGGAGAAGAGGTTCACGATGACGGCGCCGAACATCCCGGCACCGATCAGGGCGCCCCGGCCGGTCCTGGCCGCGGCGCCCTCGCGGGCCACGTCCAGGGCCTGCCGGTGTTCGGTGCGCCGGACGACCCATGCGTACACGAGCACCGCCAGCGCGGCCACGACGAGGCCGAGGGCGCACGTGAGCCAGTCGTTCTCCTTCACCGCGGTGACGGTGCCGCCGCCGATGGCGTACATCACCATGACGGCCAGGAACTGCCAAACGAACCTCATCGATGCTCCTTCGTCGAACCCGTGAACGGCGTGCCGCGGTCTGCGACGGACGTTACGGATCCGGCGGCCGGAGATCGTCACCTCACGGTGGACATTCGGTTGTGGCTCGCACGGGGGACAGGGCCCGACGGCCCGGAGCAGCAAGGAAGTTCACGGCGAGGTTTCCTTCCGGGGCGGCCCCGCGGCGTTCAGGAGAGCGAGGTCGGTTCGCGAGGTGGCGGGACGGCGCGGAGCAGTTCCCACAACGGGCGTGAGCCGGCCGCCCACGCGCCCAGGGTGTGGCGGTCGACGACGTGGTGGCACTGCTGCTCGGCGAAGGTCACGGCGGGGGCGGTGAACCGGCCGTTGGTGACGATCACCGCGACGTCGGCGCCGTGGACCTGGCGGGCGGTGCCGTTGAGGATCTGGAGGTCCGGCGTGCCCGCGGCGGAGCCGGCGAGGCCGTCACGGCGGTGTTTGCACTGGATCACCCACCTGCGCCCGTAGGGGTCGGTGGCCTTCACATCGGCGCCCGGGTCACCACTGCCGCCGACCCGGGTCGCGTCCCGGCAGCCGTCACGGTGCATCAGGTCCCGCACCGCGTCCTCGAACCGGGTGTGGTGCGGGGCGTCCAGTCGGGGAAGCGCGTAGCGCAGTCCCCGCGCCCGGACCGCTTCCCATCGTGCCCGCTGCCGCCTCCGGTGGAGCAGGCCCGCGCCGGCCGGTGCCACGAGGGCGCCCGGGGCGATCAGGACCCACCAGTGGGCCGGCAGCCAGTTGACGACGGTCACCGTCAGGGCGACGCCCAGGGCCCCGGCCGCGAGGGGCCCGATCAGCCGGTCGTCCGCCCGTCGCCGTCTGCGGGGTCCGCCGGTCCGGTCGGGGCGGCCGGGCCCGTTGGACTTGTCGGGCCTGCGGGTACGTCGCCGGGCCGGCGGGCACCCGGCCGCCGCGGGCCGGCGGGCGCGGGGGCTCACCGGTCGGCCCCCGTACGGCTGCGCGGCCGCAGGGCGACGACAACTGCGGGCAGCACCGCCGCATCGATGGTCAGCAACCGTCCAGACCTCCCCGACGACCGGCCACCCTGCGGGGACGCGGCGTGTCGACTCCGTCCTCCTGTGCAGCCGGATCCCGGCCGGTCCGCGGGACAGTTGCCGGCGAATGGCACGAAGCAGTCGCTCCTGGCCGGACATCACGCGGCTGTCGGCCTCGCCCACGACGTGGAACCACACTTTCGCACGGGTCCCTCGGGGGTGACGTGCCCCGTTTCGGCATCGACGCGGCCGCGCGTGTCCGACACTGTTGTGATGGATCAGCTCGAACGGACCGTCGAACTCGTCCGCGACGCATTGGGGCCGGATCTCGTCGGCACGTACCTCCACGGGTCCGCCGTGCTCGGGGGGCTCGTCCCGGCCAGTGACCTGGACGTCCTGGCCGTCGCACGACGGAGCCTGAATGAACGTCAGCGGCAATCGCTCCTGGCGGGCCTGCTGGAGATCTCCGGCCTCACACCCACGGTCCGGCCGGTCGAACTCACCGTGGTGGTCGGGTCCGAGGTCCGCCCCTGGAGATTCCCGCCGATCGGGGACTTCCTCCACGGCGAGTGGCTGCGCGCCGAATACGAGGCGGGCCACGTCCCGCGGCCCTGCCCGATGCCGGACCTCGCCCTCGTGCTCACGGCGGTCCTGGCGGGCGATCACCCCTTGACCGGGCCGCGTCCCGCCGAGGTCCTCGACCCGGTGCCGCACGCCGACCTCGTCCGGGCGAGCGTCGCGGGCGTCCCCGCGCTCCTGGCCGAACTGGAGGACGACACCCGCAACGTCCTGCTGACCCTCGCGCGCGTCTGGACCACCCTGGCCACGGGCGGGATCAGGTCGAAGGACGCCGCCGCCGACTGGGCCCTCGCCCGGCTGCCCCCGGAGCACCGCCCCGTCCTGGAGCATGCCAGGAACCTGTATCTCACCCGCCATTACCAGGACGAGATCTGGAGCGACGAGCTGAGGGCCCGGGTGCGCCCGCACGTCGAGCACGTGCTCACCGAGATCGACGCTCCGCACCACCCGAGGGCGTGATCCCGGCACGACGGAGCCCCCGCCGGCCGGCGGGGGCTCCGTGGCGCCACTCCCCACGGTGTCGCCAACGACACC
Source organism: Streptomyces sp. sk2.1 (assembly GCF_008120935.1). GTDB lineage: Bacteria > Actinomycetota > Actinomycetes > Streptomycetales > Streptomycetaceae > Streptomyces. Next base: position 85,336 of record NZ_RDBO01000021.1, on the reverse strand, counting down.
TCCCACTCACCGCCTGGAGCCAGTGACCGGTGCCCGGACCGGGACCAGAGTGGTGCCATGCCCACTCGACGCGAAGCCCTCGCCGCCTCCGCCGCCCTCACCGGCGGCGCCCTCCTGTCCGCCGCACCGTCCGCGGCGGCCGCCCCCCGCGTGACACCGCGACACGCGACGTCCGTGTCCGATCGGAGTTCCGGTACCACCATCGCCCTCACCCACGCCACCGTCCTCGGTGCGGGCGCCGACCACACCGTCCTCGTGCGCGACGGCCGCATCACCCGGACGGGCCGTTCGGCCGAGGTCCCGATTCCCCCCGGGGCGACGGTGTACGACCTGACCGGCAAGTACATCGTCCCGGGCGGTCTCGTCGAGTCCCACGTCCACAACGACGGGCCGGAGAACGTGCTGCCGCCCCTCTTCCCGCTCAACGGTGTGACCGCGGTGCGCGAGATGTGGGGCCGGCCGGTCCACCACGAGTGGCGCGACAAGGTCCGCGCGGGCGAACTCCTCGGCCCCCGCTGGGTGATCGCCGGCTCGATCATCGACGGGAGTCCCTCGCTGTGGGCCGGTGACCTCGACGAACGCGTCATCGAGGTCACCGACGCCCCGTCCGCGCGCCGCGCGGTGCGCGAGACGAAGGCGAGCGGCGCCGACTTCGTCAAGGTGTACTCGCGGCTCACGCCCGAGGCGTACGAGGCGATCGCCGACGAGTCCCGGCGACAGGGCCTGCGGTACGCAGGCCACTGCCCCGACGCCCTGCCCATCGCCCGTGCCAGTGACGCCGGGCAGCAGTCCATCGAGCACCTCCACGCCCTTCTCCTCGCCACCTCGGCCCGGGAGCCCGAGATCAGGCGGGCCATGGCGAAGGTCCGCATCGACCCCGCCATCGGCACCAGCTTCGAGCGCTACGCGAGCTGGTTCCGGCAGGTGCACGCGGTGGAGTGGCAGGCGGTGCAGACGTACGACGTCGGCCGCACCCGGGCCCTGTTCGACCGGCTCGCCGCCAACGGCACCCGTGTCGTACCGACCCTCACCGTCCACCACTCCCTGGAACGCACCGACCAACTCCCGGAGAACTCGCCCGAGTTCGCGTATCTGCCCGACTGGATGACCGGATACTGGCCCACCGTGTGGTCCGCCCTGACCGCGGGGCGCACCGCGCGGGACACCGCCCGCATCCACCGGATCTACGAGCACCGGCTGCGCCTCGTCGCGGAACTCCACCGGGCCGGTGTGCAGTTGCTCGCGGGCACCGACACCGGAACGGGCTACGCGGTCCCCGGTTTCTCCCTCCACCACGAGCTGGAACTGCTCGCCGAGGCCGGGCTGCCCACCCGGGACGTCCTCCACGCCGCGACCGCCGCGCCCGCCCGGATGCTCGGCCTGCCCGCCGACCGCGCCGATCTGCTGGTCCTGGACGCGGACCCGCGCACCGACGTCCGCCATACCCGGCGGATCGACTCCGTCCTGGTCGCGGGCCGTTATCTGGACCGGGCGGAGCGCCTGCGCCTGCTGTCCGACGTGGCGCGCGCCGCCGCCGCGAGCGCGCCCCCCGCCACGGGGGTCGCGGCCCCCCACGTCTGCGTGCACTGACCGCACGAACCGGTCGGGGCCGCGTGGCGGACGTACTGCCACGCGGCCCCGACCTGGTGTCTACCGGTTGCTCACCGGACGTCGTAGGCGCGGGTGATGGTCTGGGTGACCGCGTTGCCGTTGGCGTCGGTGAGGGTCGCCTTCAGGGTGACCTGCTTGCCGGAGGCCCCGGTGTGGTCGAGGGTGGCCGTCCAGCGGCCGTCCTGTCGCCCGGTCGGCGCCTGGGTCCAGGTGGTTCCGCCGTCGTAGGAGTAGGACAGCGTGGCCGCCGTGATCGCGCCCGGGGTGTATCCGTCATGCCCCTCGACGGACAGGCCGACCTTCAGGTCCTTCTCCGCGGGCAGCGTCTTCATGCCGTCCACCGGCAGGTCGTAGGCCGGGAAGAGCAGCGGCAGGCCGCGCGAGAAGACGTCCGTCTCCCGGTGCGAGCGGAAGGTCCAGGAGGTGGAGACGGCGGTGGAGCGCAGCCAGTTCCGGTCCGAGGTGTCGATCTTCTGCAGGTTCTGGGTGAGTTCGTAGACGGAGTCCCCGTCCGGCACCTCGAACACGCCGTAGGGGTCGACGCGCTTGCCGATCAGCTCGCCGTCGCGCTTCAGCGCCAGGTTGCCGATGTCACCGAAGGACCCGCCGGGGGACCAGTGGTCCCCGGAACCGTCGAGCCAGAACCCGGTCTGGAAGCCCATCAGGTTGCCCTGGCGCTCGGCGGCCAGCAGCAGCTTGCCGTCGTTGTCGCGCGACGCGGACGGCCTCAGGAGGTCGCCGTACCACTCCTCGGTGCGTCGTTCGCCGGGCCGGTAGGTGCGCTCCTGGTCGCCCATGAACGCGGCGAACGGGAAGCTGGTCATGGCGCCGTGGTACCAGACGGCGTCCTCGGCGGCCGTGTAGTAGGCGGTGCGGGTACCGGGCACGTGCACCGAGCCGTACGGGCTCACGGGAACGTACGCGGCGCTGTTCTCGGCGGGGCGCAGGAACAGGGCGTCGAGGTAGTCCGCTTCCTTGCCCATGGCGTTCCAGGTCTCGGTGACCCGCGCCAGCCGGGAGTCCTTGGGCCGGTACGTCCGGTCGGCGCCGAGCGGGCCGTGGGTGGGGAACGTCAGGTTGTAGACGTACGACGAGTCGTCCTGGGAGCCGGTGGCACGCCAGGTGGGCCGGAACGTGAAGGTGCCGTCCGTGACGCGCCCGTCGATGTCCGCGTAGAACTTCTGGACGGTGCCGTCCGTGGTGAGCGAGCCGGAGACCTGCCAGGTGTCGTCCCAGCCACGGGCGTAGCTGAAGGTGGTCGTGTCCACCTTCGCGGGCCGTTCGGTGTCCAGGCTCAGCCGGTGGGCCTTGCGCGCGTCGAGGACGACGGTGGTGTCCCGGGTGAGGCGGAGCTCCGGCTGCGCGAGGTAACTCATCGATTCGGGCGCGTTGCCGGCGCCGTACGTCGTCACGAAGCCGCTGAGGGAGTAGCTTCCCGGGCGGACGCGATAGGTCTGGTCGGGCGCCCCGGCGTTCTTGCGGCGCTCTCCCTCGTCGGTGTCCAGGCTGACGAGGTCCAGGGAGGAGTTGCCGGTCGCGGCGGCGCCGTTGCGGTCGAGGGTCTTGACCCGGAGCGTGACCGTCTCCGGCTCGACGTGGAGTGTGACCGGCACGGAGACGTGCACGTCGTTTCCGGTGGCCAGGATCCGGCCGGTGACCGCGCCGTACTGGGAGTCCTGGAGGCGGGCGGTGGGGTCGATCCGCACCGGCAGCTGGACGGTGGCCCCTGCGGGGACCGTCAGCTTGCGCTGCTCCGCCTTGATGATGCCGGAGCGGACCGCGCTGCCGTCGTTGCCGTGCACGTCACTGACCTTCAGGTCCAGGGTGACGTCCTTGGTGCCGGTGTTGGTGAACGGCACCTGCACGGTGGTGCGGTCGGACGCGTCCTGGGGCCAGTTGTAGCTGCCGGCCTGGACGGAGGGGGCCGCGAGCACCTTCTGGTTCACCGCGGCGAACACGTCGAGGACGCCGCCGCCGGTCTCCTCGGCGCCGGCCACCTTCCCGCCGGTGCGGGCCGAGGAGACGAGTGCGGCCTTGATCTGCTGCGCGGTCCAGTCCGGGTGGGCCTGGCGGAGGATGGCCGCGGCGCCCGCCACGTGCGGGGTCGCCATCGAGGTGCCGGACATCGACCGGTAGGCGTAGACGCCGCGGCCGCCGGCGGAGGCCGCCGAGATGTCGACGCCCGGAGCCGCGATCTCGGGCTTGAGCGTGTGCGTGACGGCCACGGGGCCGCGGCTGGAGAACTGGGCGGTGGTGTCGTCCCGGTCCACGGCGCCGACGGTCAGCACGTCGGGCACGCACCCGGGCGAGGAGACGGTCTCGGTGCCCGGTCCGGAGTTGCCCGCGGCGACGACGAACAGGGTGTGCTCGCTCTTCGCGAGCTGCTCCGTGGCCTGTGCCACCGGGTCGGTGCAGTCCCTGGCCGACGGATTGCCCAGGCTCATGGAGACGATGTCGGCCTGCTGGTCGACGGCCCACTGCATCCCTGCGATGACCCAGGAGTCCAGACCGGCCCCGCTGTCGTTGAGGACCTTTCCGATGAGCAGGGAGGTGCCGGGGGCGACGCCCTTCTTCTTGCCGTCGCTCGCGGCGCCGGACCCGCCGACCGTGGAGGCGGTGTGGGTGCCGTGGCCCACATAGTCGTCGGAGGTCTTGGAGTCCGTGAAGTTCTTGGTACCGGTGATCCGGTCGGCCAGGTCCGGGTGCTCGGCGTCCGCGCCCGTGTCCAGCACGGCGACCTTGGTGTTCTTGCCGTCGTAGCCGGCCGCCCATGCCTCGGGCGCGTGGACCTGCTTGGTGGACCGGTCCAGAGTGGCCTCGACCTTGCCGTCCAGCCACAGCTTCTTCAGCGCGGAGGCGGAACGCGAGCGGGGGTCGGTGACGTCCCGCCAGAACGTGGCGGCGGTGTCCTTGTCCGCCTTGAGCGCCACGCCGCCCACGGCGGGGAGCAGCAGGCTCTGCTCGGAGCCGCGAGGTGCCTCCGGCGCGTTCCTGGCGACGTTCACGCCGTTCCCGTAGGTGGCGATCAGCGGGAGCGCGTCGGTGTGCGCGTCGTCGTAGCCCTGGCGGATGAGGCCGGTGACGTTGAACAGCTGGTCGTCGACCACGCCCTCACTGATGGCCCGGGTGACGCCGTCGGGATAGACGTAGAGGTCCTCGCCCGACTGGTAGGTCCGGAACATCGGCTGCGTGCCGTCCTCGCGGGGCAGCACCGCCGCGGAGCTGCGGCCCGACTTGTCCGTGGTCACAAGGACCTTGTCGCCGGTGACGAGCGTGACCGTCGTCTGCTTGCCGCGGTTCTGCGCGGCCTCGCTGCCGACGATGGGCCTCTTCCCCGAGGCGGCGTCATGGGGCGCGTCCGCCGCCCCGGACGGCGTGACCGCCGTGAAGGCCAGGGTCGCGGCGGACGCCGCACCCATGGCTATACGCGTGATGGGACGCATGAATCTCCCTACTCGGCACAAAGATTTGGTGCGGCTGCAGCCTGGCAGACATGCGCATGGTGCAGGGATGTCTGCGCGTGACGGGTTTCCCGCATGTCGGTTTTCCGTCAGGCGGTCATGCCGGGGTGCTGGTCACAGCCAGCCCGCGCGGGCCGCGTGCCAGCCGAGCTGCAGTCGGGAGTCCGCCCCCGCGAGGTCCATCAGGCGGCGCGTCCGCCGCTCCACGGTCCGGATGGAGACGCCGAGCTGCGAGGCCGCGCGCCGGTCGGAGACCCCCGCCAACAGCAGGGACAGGACCTCGAGTTCACCCTCGGTCGGCTGCTTCTCCGCTGCGACCTGCGCCCGTACGCCCGTGGTGGTGGGGTACAGCGGCCGGGCCTGCGCCCACTCCTTCTCGAACAGGTGCACAAGGGCGGTGAGCAGGCCGCTGCGGTGCACGACGATGGCGCTCGGCTCGCCGCAGGAGCCGGCCACCTCCAGCGGCACCATGGCGCGCTCCCGGTCCGAGACGACCATCTTCAGCGGCAGGTTCTCGACCAGGCGGAGTTCCAGCCCCGCCGTGATGGCCTCCCGCATGTCCGGCGCCACCTCATGTCCGTCGAGGTAGTCCTTCGTGGCCACGACCCGGAACTCGACCCCGCGGTCCAGTGCGGAGCTCTCCGCCAGGTCGGTGTCCTCGCGCGGCACCGCGATCGGCGCGCCCACGAGAAACACGAGCAGTTCGCGCTGCGCGCCGCGCTGCAACTGGTGGAACCGGTGGGCGACCTGCTCCACGCCGACGACCACCTCCACGACGCTGCCCGCGGGGTGCGCGGCGGTGTTCCGGTACTGCTCGGTGAGCACCGAGAACGCGGTCTCGGCCCGTTGCAGCGCGTTGCGCTGCTCGACGAGGAGCGGGGCGAGGGCCACGGACGGCGGGGTGAGCCGGTAGCGGGTGGCGGGGCCGTCGTCGGTTTCCCGGCCGGCCGGGGCGGGTGCCCCGCCGCCCGCTTCCTCGGACACCACCGCGACCAGGCCGCGTGCCGCCAGGTCGCGCAGGACGTGGGCGATGCCGGCACGTTCCAGTCCGGTCTGCCGGACGAGGTCCTGGGCGGAGGCCGACGACCGGGGCAGCAGAGCGGTGTAGACGGCCTCCTCGGCCGGTCCCAGTCCCAGCGCCCGCAGCATCCGGTTCCCTCCCCCTTTTCGGACGGAACCCTATCCCCGCCGCCCGGCGCGCCGTGCGCCGACCCGGAATGCCTGCCGCCGGGAGGGGTGCGGCCGTCCGGCGAGGCGCGGTCGCCCTGCGGTCGGGGGCTGTCTACGGTAAAGGGAAATGCACCATCTGTCCCGGAGGTCCCGTGCTCCGTAACCATTCGAAGAAGCCGACGCGCCCGGTGGAGGCCATCGAGCCCCCGAGCGGGACCGAAGTCGTGATCGCCGTCGCCGTGGTGACCCTGCTGGTGACGGTTCTGGGGGCCCTGTCGCAGTCCCCGGTGTGGCTTCTCGGGCTTCTCGTGTTCCTTCCGGGGGCGGCGTCCGCGCTGTGCACCGTCCGGCAGACGCAGTTCGTGGCCGCCTGGACCGAGTTCGTCGTCGTCCTCGCCATGCTGGTCCGGCAGGGGGACGGATGGCCGTGGCTCGACAGGATCCTCATGATCCTGCTCACCCTCGTCCTGGGGGCGGCCTCCGTCTACGCGTGCCACCGCCGCATCAACCGGGAGCAGGAGATGATGCGGCTGCGTTCCACCGCGGCCGCGATGCAGCGTCACATCCTGCGCCCCCTGCCCATGCTCACCGACGACGTCCTGGTGAACGGTGTGTACGAGCCGGTGCAGGAGGACCGTCTGGTCGGCGGGGACATCTACGACGTCGTCGACTCGCCGTGGGGGACCCGGGTGCTGATCGGCGACGTCCAGGGAAAGGGCCTCCCGGCGGTCGGCGCCGCGTTCGCCGTCATCGGCGCCTTCCGTGCGACGGCCCACCGGGAACCCACCCTGACCGCGCTCGTCGACGCCCTGGACGCCTCCGTCGTACGGCACAACTCCTATGCCGCGCAGACCGGCGACGACGAGCGGTTCGTCACCGCGCTCGTCCTCAGCGTCGACGCGGGGGCGGAGGCGCAGGCCATCAACTGCGGTCACGTCCTGCCGCAGTTGCTGCAGGACGCCGCCGTCATGACGCCGGCCCTCACCTCCGGCGTCCCCCTCGGTCTCGCCGATCTCGCGGACGAACCCGCGACGGTCGACTGGTTCGTCTTCCCGCCCGGCGCGACCCTGCTCCTGACCACGGACGGGCTCACCGAGACCCGTGCCGCGGACGGTTCGTTCTATCCCCTCACCGAGAGCCTCACCCGGTACGTGTCGCTCTCCCCCACCGATCTGCCACGCGCGCTCTGCGACGACGCGCGCGCGTTCGCCGGGGGCGGCGAGCGGCACGACGACGTGGCGGTGCTGACGGTACGGCGGTCACCGCGCCGTTGACGGGCCGGGCGCGGTGCCGGGGTCATCCGGTGCTCCGGCGGTCCACCGGCCCCGGCGCCCCTCCACCGGTCGCCGCCCGACGGGGCGCGTCGCGTCGTGCCCGGAAAACAGCCGCGGCCCCCGCCACCGTCCGGGGTTCCGCGCTGTTGTCAGGGGGCCGTTCCCTCGACCGGACCCGACCAGGAGTGACGCAATGACCGTCCCGATCGTCCTGTTCACCGCGGATCTGCGGGTGCACGACCACCCGCCGCTGCACACGGCGCTCGCGGCCTCGGGCGAAGTGGTACCGCTGTTCGTGCGGGACCCCGCCATCGACGCGGCCGGCTTCGCCCCGCCCAATCGCCGGGCGTTCCTCGCCGACTGCCTGGGCGACCTCGACGCCGCCCTGCGCGGGCGCGGCGGCAGGCTGGTGGTGCGCTCGGGCGACACGGTGGAGGAGGTGTGCCGGGTCGCCGCGGAGGTGGGCGCGGACGAGGTGCACATGTCGGCCGGGGTGAGCCGTTTCGCACTGGCGCGGGAGGCGCGGCTGCGCGAGGCGTTGACGTCGGCGGGCCGGCGCCTGCGCGTGCACGACGCGGTGACCACCGTGGTCCCGCCCGGCGCGGTGACGCCCGCGGGGTCGGACCACTTCGCGGTCTTCACCCCGTACTTCCGCCGCTGGTCGCAGGTGCTCCCGCGGACCCCGCTGCCCGCCCCGCGGGCGGTGCCCGTGCCCGACGGCGTCGCGTCGGAGGGCCTGCCCTCCCGCGCCTCGGTGACCGGGGTGTCAAAGGGGCTGGCCGCGGGCGGGGAGAGCGTGGGCCGCAGGCGCGCGACGGCCTGGTGGCGCACCGGTGCGGCGGATTACGCGGAGCGCCATGACGATCTGGCCGGCGACGCGACCTCCCGGTTCTCCCCGCACCTGCATTTCGGCACGCTCTCCCCCGCGGAACTCGTCCACCGTGCGCGCCTCGTGGGTGGTGCGGGCCCCGAGGCGTTCGTCCGGCAGTTGTGCTGGCGCGACTTCCACCATCAGGTGCTCGCGGCCCGGCCCGCGGCGGCCGTCGCGGACTACCGGACCCGGCACGACCGCTGGCGCTCGGGTACGGCGGCGGCAGATGAGATCACCGCGTGGAAGCGGGGCCGCACCGGGTATCCGGTGGTCGACGCGGCGATGCGGCAGCTCGCCCACGAGGGCTGGATGCACAACCGGGGGCGTCTGCTCGCGGCCTGTTTCCTCGTCAAGACGCTGTACGTCGACTGGCGGGTCGGCGCCCGCCACTTCCTGGACCTGCTGGTGGACGGCGATGTGGCCGACAACCAGCTCAACTGGCAGTGGGTGGCCGGTACCGGCACGGACACCCGGCCCAACCGGGTGCTCAACCCCGTGACGCAGGGCAGGCGGTACGACCCCGAGGGGGTGTACGTCCGCCGCTGGGTGCCCGAGCTGGGCGGGATCGCGGGGGCCGCGGTGCACGAGCCGTGGAAGCTGCCGGCCCCGGAGCGGGCCCGGTACGACTACCCCGGCCCCGTCGTCACGCTGTCCGAGGGCAGGGAGCGTTTCCGAAGGGCCCGCGGCCTGGCGGACTGACCGCGTCCGGACCCGGTGGGCCCCGCCCGTACCCTCCTGGGGACGGGGCCCGGGAACTGTTCCGCCCGACGGCCCGTCCTGGGCAGCGAGGTCGGGCGGACGCAGATGGGGAGCCGTGGTGGAGGGGAAGACAGCAGTGACCCGGTGGATACGACGGCGATCCGTGCCGCGGGCCGCGGGTGACGGCGCGCGGCGGGACTCGCCGCACCGGTCGGCCTGGGGGCGGGGACGGGTGCTCGCCCTGTTCGCGGTACTGACGGCCGGGCTCATGGTCTTCCACCGGGCGGTGCCCAACTCCGTGGGCCGCCTGGGCAGTCTGCTGGAAGTGTTCCTTCCGTGGCTCGGCCCGGTGGTCGTGGTGCTGTTCGTCCTGGCCCTGCTGCGCCGTTCGGCGCTCGCGCTGACGGCGCTGCTGCTGCCGGTGGCGGCCTGGACGTACCTCTTCGGCGGGCTGCTCCTGCCCGGGGCCGGGCCCGGCCCGGACGAGCTGGTCGTGGTGCAGCACAACGTCAGCGACGAGAACGCCGACCCGGCGGGCACCGCCCGCGCCCTGGCCGCCGCCGAGCCCGACCTCATCGCGCTGGAGGAGCTGGTGCCCCCGGCGCTGACGGCGTACGCGCGGACCCTCGCCCCGGACTACCCGTACCACGCCGTCCGGGGCACTGTCGGGCTCTGGTCGAAGCATCCGCTGACCGACGCCGGGACGGTCGACATCAGGCCCCGGGGGATCACCGGACCCTGGAGCCGCGGACTGCGGGCCGTGGTCCGCGCTCCGCACGGCGACATCGCGGCGTACGTCGCGCATCTGCCCTCGATCCGCGTCGGGGCGAGCGGGCTGACGTCCTCCCGGCGCGACGAGAGCGCCGGTCTGCTGGGCAGGGCCATCGCCGCCGAGAGCGTGCGAACGGTCCTTCTGCTCGGCGATCTCAACGGCACCGTCGACGACCGCGGGCTGTCCCCGCTGACCTCCCGGATGAACACGGCGGAGCGGGGTTTCGCCTTCAGCTTCCCCGCCGGCCTCCCCCTGGCCCGTATCGACCAGGTCATGGCCCGCTCGGCGACCGTCCGTCAGATCCGCACCCTGCCGCCCACCGGAAGCGACCACCTGCCGGTCACCGCCCGGATCGGACTGGGCTGATCGAGCCGGGCCGGGAGACGTGCTCGACGCCCTTGCGGGGTGGCCGGGAAAGCCCGGGAGCACGGGCCTCCGTCGCAGCGCACGGCGAGGAGGAGCGGCTGTTCGTGCCCGGTTCCGGTAACACGGCTCGTTGCCGTTCCGGGCTCGTTCCGGCCGCGCTCCGGGGCGTGGGGCCCGCGGTCCGGCACCCGCCTCTCCTCGCGGGGCCGGCCGTTTCCCCCGGGCCGGGGCGGATCCGGGTGCCTGCCTCGGTGACCTCGTGCTCCGGGGGCCGTCCGGCTCACCCGGCACGGTCCGCAGCGGCGGTGTCCCGCGCCCCGGACAGCCAGACGCGGTAGCGTCGCAGCGCCCGCCACTGCTGGAGCTGCTCGGCGATCAGGGCGCGCGCCGGGTGGATTCCGGGCGCGGGATCGCTTCCGCGGGCGATGCGGCGCATCTGGTGGCGGACCTGTGCCATCCCGGCGGCGGAGGCGAGGGTCTTGTCGGACCACTCGACGGGCCGCAGCTGCCGTTCGGCCTCGCGGCCCTCCCGCCAGCGGTCGGGCAGGTCGGGGGTGACGGCGAGGGCGGTGCCCATCCCGACGAGTGCCACGCCGTCGGCGAGGACCTTCTCCGCGGTCTCGCGTCGCGTGATGCCGCCGGTGAGCATCAACGGCAGCGGGCTGGTCCCGACAAGGTCCTTCGCCAGGTCCAGGAAGTAGGCCTCCCTGGACCTGGTGCGGGCGTCGGCGGAGCGGCCGGTCATCGCCGGGCTCTCGTAGCTGCCGCCGGACAGTTCCACCAGGTCGACACCGAGCGGTTCGAGCATCGCGATCACCTGCCGGGCGTCGTCCGCGTCGAATCCGCCGCGCTGGAAGTCGGCGGAGTTGATCTTCACCGCGACCGCGAAGGACGGCGAAACGGTGGCGCGGACGGCGCGGACCACGTCCAGCAGCATCCGGGCCCGGTTCTCCAGCGGTCCGCCCCACGCGTCGGTGCGCCGGTTGGACAGCGGGGAGAGGAACTGCGACAGGAGGTAGCCGTGCGCGGCGTGGATCTCGACGCCGTCGAACCCCGCCCGTTCGGCCCGCGCGGCCGTGAGCGCGAAGCGGGCCACGGTGGCCTCGATCTGTTCCGGGGTCATGGCGACGGGCCGGCCGAAGCGGCTGCTGTGCCGCCCCAGGTCGACGCCCACCGCGGAAGGGCCCCACACCACACCCGGCATGTTCGCCTGGATCTGGCGGCCGGGGTGGTTGATCTGCATCCACACGGCCCCGCCGCCGGACTTGGCGGCCGCGGCCCACTCGGTGAACGGCTCCAGCGGCGCGGCGTCGTCGAGCACGATGCCCGCGGGGCCGGTCAGCGCCTCGGCGTGGACCATGACGTTGCCGGTGATCAGCAGTCCGGTGCCGCCGCCGGCCCAGCGCCGGTACAGGCCCAGCAGCCGTCGGTCGGGCAGCTGCCCGTCGCCGGCCATGTTCTCCTCCAGGGCCGCCTTCGCGATCCGGTTGCCCAGCGTCGCCCCGGAGCGCAGGGGCAGTGGCGAGAACAGCTCGTCGGTCATCCGCGTTCCCTCTTCTTTCGTCTCGGCCGATCACAATGTATGCACCGCTCACATTAGGGAGCAATGTGAGCGGTGTAAACATGAGAGGGTGTGAACCATGTCGCAAGCAAGTGCGTACCACCACGGAGATCTGCGCGCCGCCTGCCTGCGCGCGGCGCGGGAACTCCTGGAGGAGGACGGCAGTGCCGGGCTGTCCCTGCGGGCGGTGGCACGGCGGGCCGGTGTGTCGGCGGCGGCCCCGTACCGTCACTACGCGGACCGCGAGGCGCTCGTCTCCGCGGTCGCGGCGGAGGGCTACCGCGAGCTCGCCGAATGCCTGGCCGCGGCCCACCCCTCCCCCGGGTCGGCCGACGATCTCGCGGCGGTCGCCGTCGCCTACGTCCGCTTCGCGCTCGACCACCCTGCGCTGTTCCGGGTGATGTTCGCGGAACCGTGCGATCCGGACGACGCGGAGCGGGCCGCCGCGACCGCCGCCATCTGGGAGTACGTCCACGGCATCACCCACGACACGTTCCCGGGCACCGACCCGGCCGCCCTGTCGACCACGGTGTGGGCCCTCGTCCACGGCCTGGCGTTCCTGCACCTCGACGGCAAACTCGACACCTCGACCCCGGAGGTGGTCGCCGGGCAGGTCCGCGGTGCCGTGCGGGCGCTGTTCGACGCCTCGTCGGCATGGCACGGGCGGCGGGCCACGGGGGCTCCCGCGCCTCCCGGCTGATCCCTCGCCCGTCGCGGGTGCGGGTGCGGAAGGGGACATCCCGGCCGCCGCGCCCGTACGCCGCGAAGGGCCCGGCCCGCTCCGGCGCCCGAATCCCGTTTCCCGACCCCCTGCCCCGCCCCCGAACCGACCTCGTTACCTGGAGACCGTATGAGCAGCGCCCTTCTCGTGATGGACGTCCAGCGCGCCGTCGTGGACATGGCCGACGACGGTTCCGGCTACCTGCCGCGCCTGCGCAGGGCGATCGACGGCGCCCGGGCGGCGGACATCCCTGTCGTCTACGTGGTCATCGCGCTGCGTCCGGGATTTCCCGAAGTCGGCCCGCGCAACAGGGCGCTCACCGCCGTGGCACGGGCCGGGCTCCATGTCGAGGGCGATCCCGGCACCGAGATCCACCCCGACATCGCGCCCCGGCCGGGTGAGGTGGTGGTCACCAAGAGGCGGGCGAGCGCGTTCTCGGGCAGCGACCTCGACGTGGTGCTCAGGGCGCGCGGCATCGACAGCCTCGTCCTCACCGGCATCGCCACCAGCGCCGTGGTGCTGCACACCCTGTGCCAGGCCAACGACCTCGACTTCGGCCTCACCGTCCTCGGCGACGCCTGCCTGGACCTCGACCCCGAGGTGCACCGGTTCCTCACCGAGAAGCTGTTCCCGCAGTGGGCGGACGTCGTCGCCGTCGACGACTGGCTCGACGCCATCGCACCCCGTTAGCCGGTGCACGGCCGGGCCTGGCCGGGCACCGGAGCCCGGAGGGCGGCGGGCCCGGTCAGGAGGTCAGGAGGTCAGGACAGGCTGCCGCGAAGGGTGTTGACGCGCCCGGCGGCCGCGTCGAAGGCGGCCCCGTCGAGGGTTCCGTCCGCCAGGGCCTCGCCCAGCGCGGTCACGGCCTCGTCCCCCTGGCCGACGTCGCGGGCCGAGCACAGGATCAGGTCCATGCCGGCCGCGGCGGCCAGTACGGCGCGCCGTGCCGCGCCGCCGTATGCCTGGAGGGCCCCGGCCTCCAGGGCGTCGGTGACCGTCACGCCCCGGAAGCCGAGCCGGTTCCGCAACTCGCCCACCACGGCCGGGGACAGACCGGCGGGCCGGTCGGCGTCCAGTGCCGGGTAGACGGCCCAGGAGAGCATGACCAGCTTCGCCCCGGCGGAGATCGCCGCCCGGTACGGCACCTCGTCGATGCCGCGCAGGGTGGCCGCGGACGTGGTGAGGGTGACGGGGCCCAGGTCGGTGTTCTGGTTCGCGGCGGCGGGGCCGAGGCCCGGGAAGTGCTTGGCGGTGGCCGCGACCCCGACGTTCTGCTGCGCGGTGATGAAGGCCGAGCCGCAGGCGCCGACCGCCTCCGGGCGCTTGCCGTACGACCGCTCGTACTGGTCGGTGAAGTCACCGGTCCTGCGGTACACGTCGAGCACCGGCGCCAGGTTGACGTTCATGCCGACGCCCGCGAGGTTCAGGCCCGCGCCGTTGCCGGTGTACTCCGCCCGCTCCTCCGGGTCCGCGGAGGCTCCGACGTCCTTCGCGGACAGCACGGGCTCGCCCGGCAGGCGGCGCACCATGCCGCCCTCCTGGTCGGTCATCAGGAGCAGCGGGGCCTTGACGGGGGCGGAGGCGTTCGCCTCGTTCATCTCCCGGATGACGCCTTCGATCCGGCTCGGGCTCCCGATGTTCTCCCCGAAGAAGATCACCCCGGCCGTACGGCCCTGGCCGATCGCGTCCATCAGCCGGGCCGGAGGGGTGAGTCCCGGGTAGGAGTGGATGACGCACTGCCCGGCACGTTGTGCCGGGGTCAGGGCGGGCAGCGGGGAACGCGCCCTGTCGGGGATCCGTACTTCCGCGTCCGTACGGCCCGCCGGCCCCAGCCCGGCGACCAGGGCGGCCGTTCCGGCGAGCAGGGCGCCGCGCCTGCTGAGGAACTCCGGTGTCGAACTCATGGATTTCTCCTTCGCGAACTGCTGTTGTGCCCGGCCCTGGGCGGACGGCCCGGGCCGGAACGGGGCCGTCCGACGGGACGAAGGGCGCACCTCCCCGCCCCGCCGGGCCGTCGGTCACGACCTCGGGGCGGAACGGGCCCGCCGACCCGTCCCGCCCCGAGGAGCCGGTCACACCGGGGTCACGGGTTCCCGGGGACGGTCACCGGGAACCCGGACCCGCGGTCACGGGGTGTTGTTGGCCAGGGCCAGCAGGCGGGAGCGGTCGCCGCTGAAGCGGTCGCGGTCGACGTTCCCGGAGATGCCGCTCACCGACCCGGTGGAGGTGTACTGCCAGACGGTCCAGAACGGGAAGCCCTTCGGGATGCTCGGGCTGCCCGCGGTGGTCCAGTGGGCCACCCACAGCGGGCTCCGGGCGGACATGCCGGTCCAGCCGCCGGTGCAGGAGTTCCACCAGCTCGCGCTGGTGTAGATCACCACGTCGCGGCCGGTGCGGGCCTTGTACCTGTTGTAGAAGTCGAGGATCCACGACTGCATCGCCGCGGGCGTCTTGCCGTAGCAGCTGCCCTCGATGTCCAGCACGCCCGGGAGCGTCAGGTTGTCGCGGGACCAGGCACCGCCGTTACTGGCGAAGAAGTCCGCCTGCGCCGCGCCGCCGGACACGTCGGGCCGCGCGAAGTGGTAAGCACCCCGGATCACGCGGGCGTTGTAGGCACCCAGGTAGTTGGCACTGAACCTGGGGTCCTTGTACGTGGTGCCCTCGGTCGCCTTCATCCAGGCGAACTCGATGCCCGCGGCGCGCACCGACGCCCAGTTGATGGCGCCCTGCCAGTTGGAGACGTCCACGCCCACGGGGTTCGCCAGGAGGTCCGCGCCCGGCACCTTCTTCCCGAGGTGCAGCTGCCGGGTGTCCGGCTTGAAGTCCTTGCCGTCCTGGACGTAGCCCACGCCCATGTAGCCCTTGCCCTGCGGCACGGCACTGTCGGACGGAAGCGGCGCCGAGGAGGCCGTGCCCGACATCAGGCCGAGGGTCAGTGCGACGCTCGCGCCGACGGCACCGGCCACAGTGAGTCTTCCCTGTGCGGACTTCGCGGAACGGATCCGGGAGAACAAGGTTTCCTCCTGCTTGGTCGAGGGATGGGATGCGGTGGTGCCGGTCGGTGCTCCGGTGCGGTGGATCCCGGCGCGCCCGGGGTGGCGTGGTGCGACGAACGGAGGGGCGGGCGCGCCGCGGGGCGGCCGCCGGAAGCGGACGGCCCTTGCCGCGCCGCGGGAACGCGTGCGTCGTGGCGCGGGCCCCGGTGGCGGTCGTCGTGCCCGGAGGGCACCGATCGCGCCCGGTCGAAAGGCTCGGCCGCGCGTTTCCCGCAGAGCGGTCTACGCGCGTCTACTTGATGCGGACACGTCATAGTGAGCCACAGGAACGCACGCGTGGTAAACGGTTTTCCGTTTCGTTAGTGGTCTGGACCAATCTGTGCCTCAGTGAGCTGCGGAAACACATCGATGCCGACAGAACTTTTACAAGTGGCGGGCCCGTGGAGACCGACGGACCGGCACGCGGGCGCACGGGACGGCGACGGGCACGGTGCGGTGGATACCGTCGCCGGGACGGGGCGGCCGGTGCCGTCCGCCCGGGGCACGCGGTGGGCGCTTCGGGGGCGCACCCCACGTAACCTCTATCCGTGCCAGCCTCCCGTCTTCACCGCGTCGCCGTCCTCGTGCTCGAAGGGGCGAAGCCGCTCGATGTCGGCATCCCCGCGCAGGTTTTCTCGACCCGCGCGAGCATGCCGTACGAGGTGCGGGTGTGCGGGGCGGCACCCGGTCTCGTGACCGGTGGCGACGGCCTGTCGTACGACGTCGCCCACGGCCTCGACGCACTCGCGTGGGCCGACATCGTCTTCGTCCCCGGCTACCGGTTTCCGGACCGCGACGATCCCCCGCGGGCCGTGCTCGACGCGCTAATCGCCGCCCATGCCCGGGGGGCGCGGCTCGCCGCCATCTCGACGGGCGCCTTCGCGCTCGCCGCCACGGGCCTGCTCGACGGCAAACGCGCCACGACGCACTGGCACTACACACGGGCGCTGGTGACACGGCATCCGCTCGTCCGGGTCGACGAGAACGTCCTGTTCGTCGACGAGGGCAGCGTGCTGACGTCGGCCGGCGCCGCCTCGGGCATCGACCTGTGCCTGCACATCCTGCGCGGCGACCTCGGGGTGGCCGCGTCGAACCACGCGGCCCGGCGCCTCGTCGCGGCCCCCTACCGCAGCGGCGGCCAGGCGCAGTACGTGCCGCGCAGCGTGCCCGAGCCGCTCGGCGAGCGGTTCGCGGCCACCCGCGAGTGGGCGCTCCACCGGCTCGGCGAGCCCCTCACCCTCGACGCGCTCGCCCGGCACGCGGCGGTGTCGCCGCGCACGTTCTCGCGCCGCTTCGTCGAGGACACGGGGTACACACCGATGCAGTGGATCATGCGTGCCCGCCTCGACCTGGCCCGCGAGCTGCTCGAACGGTCGGAACGGAGCGTCGAGCAGATCGCCATCGACGTCGGCCTCGGCACCGGGGCCAATCTGCGGCTGCACTTCCAGCGGATCCTCGGCACGACGCCCAGCGAGTACCGGCGCACCTTCACCCAGGGCGAGTAGCCCGCTGCCACCGCATGGCGAGATCCTTTTGAACCATGGCGATCATGCCGCTGTCGCGGGCGGGCGCGGCACGCGACATTGGTGGCGAACCGAAGGGACACCATTCATGACTCGCATCGCCATCAACGGATTCGGCCGCATCGGACGCAACGTGCTGCGCGCGCTGCTGGAGCGCGACAGCGACTTCGAGGTCGTCGCCGTCAACGACCTCACGGAGCCCACCGCGCTCGCCCGGCTGCTGGCCTACGACTCGACGTCCGGCCGCCTCGGCCGCCCGGTGAGCGTCGACGGGGACGTCCTCGTCGTGGACGGCCGCCGCATCAAGGTGCTGGCCGAGCGCGAGCCGGCGCAGCTTCCGTGGGCGGAGCTCGGCGTGGACATCGTCCTGGAGGCCACCGGCCGCTTCACCTCGGCCAAGGCCGCCCGCGGCCACCTCGACGCGGGTGCGAAGAAGGTCCTGGTCAGCGCCCCGTCGGACGGTGCGGACGTGACGCTCGCGTACGGCGTCAACACCGACGCGTACGACCCGGACGTGCACACCGTCGTCTCGAACGCCTCCTGCACCACCAACGCGCTCGCGCCGCTGGCCGCGGTGCTCGACGAGCTCGCCGGCATCGAGCACGGCTTCATGACGACGGTGCACGCCTACACGCAGGAGCAGAACCTGCAGGACGGCCCGCACCGCGACCCCCGCCGCGCCCGCGCCGCCGGGGTCAACATCGTGCCGACCACCACGGGCGCCGCCAAGGCGATCGGCCTCGTGCTGCCGAACCTCGACGGCAAGCTGTCGGGCGACTCGATCCGCGTCCCGGTCCCGGTGGGCTCGATCGTCGAACTCAACACGACCGTCGCCCGCGACGTGACGCGCGACGAGGTGCTGGCCGCGTACCGCGCCGCCGCCGAGGGTCCGCTCGCCGGTGTGCTCGAGTACTCGGAGGACCCGCTCGTGTCGTCCGACATCACCGGCAACCCGGCGTCGTCGATCTTCGACTCGGCCCTCACCCGCGTCGACGGACGCCACATCAAGGTGGTCGCCTGGTACGACAACGAGTGGGGTTTCTCGAACCGCGTGATCGACACGCTCGGTCTCCTCGCCGGCCACTGAGGCGACGCCCTCCTCCGACGGCCGCGTCCGAACGCTCCGGCCGGTCGGGCCGTGCGCGGGCCGCCCCCGGACGGCGGCTTGCCCACCCCGGCCGGGGCGCGCTGGGATGGTGCCGCCCCGCCGGACGTCCCGGCCGTGGCCGGTGCGGAGGAGGAAACGGTGCGCGGTTTCGGGACGGGCCGGACGGTCGTACGGCGCGATGTGCACCGCTCCGGCCGGGTGTGGAGCGAGCAGGCGATGTGGGTCGTCGACGACACCGACGAGGCGTTGGTGACCGCCTGCGCGCCCGGGGCGGAGGCCCGGTGGCCCGTCCTGTACGCGAAGGCCCGCGCGGATGCGGACCGTTCGCTGCGCACGGAGGCGTTCGACGCGATGGCGGCCGGCCGGTGGGAGCTGGGGGCCGCGACGTGGCAGGAGACCGACCTGCTGTTGTGGAAGCCCCCGGCGGCCTGGTTCAGCGTCAACGCCTTCTTCGTCCCCGACGGCGACGGACGCCGGTTGCGGAACTGGTACGTCAACTTCGAGCACCCCCTCCGCCGCACCGAGGACGGGTTCGACACCTTCGACCTCGCGGTGGACCTGCTCGTCGACCCCGACCTCGTCCACTGGAAGTGGAAGGACGAGGACGAGTACGCGCACCTGCGGCGGCTCGGCATCGTCTCCGACATCGAGCACCGGGCCGTCGACGACGCCCGTGCCCAGGTCCTCGCGATGCTCACCGAGCGCACCGGCTTCTTCGCGCACGCGCGGCAGTGGGCGGCCTGGAGGTGGGAGCCGACCTGGTCCACGCCGCGCCTGCCGCGGCCCGCTCCGACCACGGAGGGGGCCGGGCCCGCGAGCGGCTGAACCGCCCACCCGACAACTGCGCCCACCAGGGGCCGGAGGCACGGCCCGAGGCCGGGGATCGCCACCGCGCGTCGGCGAGAACCGGCCAAAATTGAACTCTCCCCCGTTTACTGGAGACTTGGTTCCCGCCATCGGCCCTCGGGAACCGGTGGACCGCCCCGACCTGCGGCTTCTTCTTCGAGTGATCTGCGTGGACCGTTCGCGGATCAGCGGAGGAATATCGTCTTGGCCGACGCCTGCCCATGGTCACGTCAAGGCTCGCGCCCGCCGCATACCGTCATCGGCAACGCAGACAGGGACCGCCCCCTGGCCGGGGCGGTCCCTGCGGTGTCCGCGTGCCCGAGACGAACCGCGAGCAAGGGACGAATCCATGCAACCACAGAAGTGGAAGACCATCGGCCTCCAGTACCGGCGCCCCGAATGGCAGGACGCCTTCAACACGGCCATCGCCGGCGCCGTGCTCCTCCTGCTCCCGCAGGCCCCGCCCGAGCTCATCGGCCTGGCCGCCGTTCCGCTGCTCAGGTGCGTCAGGATCCGCCGGGCTGTCCGAATCGGCGCCTGAGGGCCGTCCCGTGGACGAGAACCCCGGTCGCCCGGCGCGGCCGGGGTTCCCGTCGTGTCCGGCGAGGGCGGCGAACGTCTCGGGTTCGAGTCGATTCCGGCCTGCCGCCGGTGCGCCGGTGACGGACATGGGATCTTCGGAGCGGTCCCGCGCGGGTGGGACCGACGTGACGTGTACGGCGTGGCGGTCGTACGGACGGGGGTCGGGTGACGTTGAGGGTCCTGGGTGGCCGCTACGAGCTGGTCGCATTCGTCGGCCGGGGCGGCATGGGAGAGGTCTGGGAGGGCCACGACCGGGTGATCGAGCGGCGCGTCGCGGTCAAGCTGCTGCCGCACAACCGACGGGACACCTTCGGCGCGGAGCTGTTCTTCCGCGAGGCCCGGACGGCCGGCGGTCTGAGCCATCCGGGTGTGGTGACGGTCTTCGACCTGGGGCAGGACGACGACGGCACCCTCTATCTGGTGATGGAGTTCCTCACCGGGCGGGACCTGGACACCGTGCTGCGCGAGGACGGCGTACCGGACGTGCCCACCGCGGTGGGCTGGGTGGCGCAGACCGCCTCGGCGCTTCAGGCGGCCCATGCCGCCGGCGTGGTGCACCGGGACCTGAAACCGGCGAACCTCATGCTCACCCCGACCGGGCAGATCAAGGTCCTCGACTTCGGCATCGCCCGGTACATCGCCTCCACCCACAAGTCGAGCAAGGTCATCGGCACGCTCGCCTACATGCCTCCCGAGCGTTTCGCCGAGCGCCCCGCGGACACCCGCTCGGACCTGTACTCCCTGGGCTGCCTGTTCCACGAACTCCTCACCGGCAGCTCCCCCTTCAACGCCACCGACCCGGTCTCGCTGATGGCCGCGCACCTGAACACCGTCCCGGAGCCACCGGGCCGGACCCGGGCCGGCATCCCCGCCGCTCTGGACGATCTCGTCACGGCCCTGCTGGCCAAGGACCCCGACGACCGTCCCGCGACAGCGGTCGAGGTCCGACGACGCCTCGCCGAATGCCTCGCCCCGGATCCTGTCCCCGCCCCAGTTCCGGACCCGGCTCCGGATCCTGATCCGGTCCCGCAGGGCGTGACCGCGCCCGATCTCCCCGGCACGGGCTCGAAACCCACCGCCACGGCCCCGGTCACGGACACCGGCCCGTCGCGGGCGTCCGTGGTGGAACCGGCCGCGGACCCGCCGAAGTCCCCGCGGCCGACGAGGACGACGGGGGCGATCAGCCGTCGTACGGCACTGCGACTCGGGGTCGGGGCCGCCGTCGGCACCGCCGCCGGGATCACCGCCATCGCGCTGTTCGACGGCGAGCCCCCGGACGACACGCCCGACGACACGCCCGTGGGCACCTCCGCGCTCCGGTGGCGCCACCGCACCGGCGGCGCGGTCGCGTCGTCCCCGGCGGTGGTCGACGGGACCGTGTACGTGGGCAGCGACGACAAGAACGTGTACGCCCTGGACGCGGCCACCGGGAAGAGGAAATGGGCCTGTGCCACCGGCCGCAGGGTCGAGGCGGCACCGACGGTGGCCGGCGGGGTCGTGTACGCGGGCAGCCTCGACAACAAGGTGTACGCCCTGGACGCGGCCACGGGCAGGAAGAAGTGGGTCCATGACACCGGGCACCCGGTCCGCTCGGCACCCGCAGTGGCCCGCGGGGTCGTGTACGTCGGTGGCGACAACGGTGTGTACGCCCTGAACTCGGCCACCGGGGAACGGAAATGGGACTTCGACACCATCGGCGGCGGCGCCTTCTCGTCGCCCGCGGTGGTCGGCAAAGTCGTGTACACCGGAAGCATCCATGCCGTGTACGCCCTGGACACCACGACCGGGGAACGGAAATGGATCTCCGGCACCGGGACCGCGGGAGCCTTCTCCTCGCCGACGGTGGTCGGCGGGGTCGTGTACATCAGCAGCGTCCACACCGTGCACGCCCTGGACACCACGACCGGGAAGGAGAAGTGGGCCCACGCCATCGAATCCAACCTCTACGGCGGTTGCTCGACGCCGACGGTCGTGGACGGGGTCGTGTACGTCGGAAGCTACGAGGGCATGGGCGACGACTGGGAAGGCAGGGTACTGGCCCTGGACTCGGCCACCGGCGGGAAGAAGTGGGAGTTCGGTGTCGGCGCGCCGGTCGACTCGGCGCCGACGGTGGCCGACGGGATCGTGTACGTGGGGAGCGGCGACAGGAGCGTCTACGCCCTGGACGCGGCCACCGGGAAGAAGAAGTGGTCCTACGCCACCGGTGGTGTGGTCACCTCGTCCCCCGCCGTGGTCGGCCGGCTCGTGTACGTGGGCAGCGACGACAAGAGCGTCTACGCCTTGAACGGCTCCGTCGTCGAGGCCGCTGCCCGGGCGTAGGCCCGGTCGTCCGCGCCCGGCGGGGCCGGGCCTCCCGTGGACGGCCGGCGCGCGTGGTACCCCGTTGGTGGTGTCCCGGCCCCGGGAGGCAACCCGGTCCACCGCATCACCGTCCTCAACGGCGGGTCGTCCCAAGGAGGTCATTCGGTGGTCAGGCACGCCGACGTCGTCAAGCCGCTTCCGGAACTGCTCGGGCGGCACGCCCGGCGGCTCGGGGACAAGGTCTGTTTCGAGGACCGGCTCCGCCGTGTGTCCTACCGGGAGCTGGAACGGAGGACCGCGTGGCTGGCCGGGCATCTGGTCGGGCTCGGTCTGGCGCGCGGTGACCGGGTGGCCGTGCTGCTCGGCAACCGCGTCGAGGCGGTCGAGAGCCTGCTCGCCGTCACCCGGGCGAGCGGCGTGGGCGTGCCCCTGGATCCGGGCAGCCCGGAGGAGGAGTTGACCCGTCTGCTGGACGACAGCGGCGCGCGGGTGCTCATCACCGATGCCGCCTGCCCGGTGCGGCGGCGCACGCTGGTGTCGCGCCCCGGACTGACCGTGGTGGTGGCCGAGGGCGGCGCCGGGGACCGGCCCGCCGGGTTCGCGGACGGCGTCACGGGCGGGGGCGCGAACAGCGTCCTGCGGTTCGAGGAGTTGGCGGGTACGGAGCCGGGGACACCGGCCCGGGACGATCTCGCACTGGACGAAGTGGCCTGGCTGCTCTACACCTCGGGCTCCTCCGGTGTGCCCAAGGGAGTCCTGTCCACCCAGCGCAACCGGCTCTCGCCGGTCGCGGCGGGCCTGGTCGGGGTGCTGGGCCTGTCCGAACGCGACCGTGTGCTGTGGCCGTTGCCGCTCCATCACGCGATGAGCCAGATCGTGGGTTTCCTCGGGGTGGTCGCGGTGGGGGCGGGCGCGGTGCTGCTGCCCCGGTTCTCGGTGGCGGGGGTGCTCGGCGAACTGCGGCGCGAAGACGCCTCGTTCACCCTGCTCGGCGGGGTTCCGACCACGTACTCGGCGCTGCTCGACGCGGTCCGGGGCGAGGAACGCGAGAGGGGCGGCGCGGACGGCGGCGGTCTCGGCGCCCCCGCGCTGCGGGGCTGCGTCAGCGGCGGCGCCGCGGCGGGCCCCGGGTTCCACGAATCCTTCGAGGCGGTCTGCGGGGTGCCCTATCTGGAGCACTACGGCAGCACGGAGGCGGGCCCGGTCACCATGTCGGCACCGGGCGGGACGGCGGGGTCCGGTGCGTGCGGCCGGGTGCTGCCCGGTACCCGGGTCCGGGTCGGCGGGGGCCCCGACGGCCGGGAGACGGGCGAGGGCGAGTTGTGGGTCAGCGGGCCCGGTGTGATGGCCGGTTACCACGGCGGGCCGGGGGCCACCGCGGAGGTGCTGCGCGACGGCTGGTTCCGCACCGGCGACCTGGCCCGGGTCGATGCCTCCGGCGGGCTGACGATCACCGGCCGGGCGAGCGACCTGATCGTCCGGGGCGGGGTGAACGTGCATCCCACGGAGGTGGAGGCGGTGCTGCGGCGGCTGCCGGGGGTGGCGGACGCGGCCGTGGCCGGACGCCCGCACCCCGTCTTCGGCGAGGTGCCGGTCGGCTACCTGGTCGCCGGGCCCGGTGGCGACGTGCCGGACAGGGGGCGTGTCCTCGCCGCCTGCCGTGCGGAGCTGTCCGGTTCCAAGGTGCCCGTCGAGCTGTTCGAAGTGGCGGGCATTCCCCGGACCGTCTCCGGGAAGATCCTGCGGCGGGACCTGGCCGGCCTGCCGGCGCGGGCGTTGGGCGCGGAGGGCGCCGGGGGACCGTCGCAGGACCTGCTGGCCCTGGTGCGGGGCGAGGCGGCGGCCGTGCTCGGCTGTACGGTCGAGGCGGTGGAGCCGAACACGGCGCTGCGGGACCTGGGCATGGACTCCCTGACGGCGACGGTGCTGCGGGAGCGGCTGTCGGCGGCGACCGGTCTGCCGCTCTCCGAGGCCGTCGCCTTCGACTTCCCGACGGCCGCCGCGCTCGCCGCCCACCTCGGGGAACGGGACGCCGCCGGGCCGTCCGGGGCCGGGCCCGCGGACCGGGGCACGGCACGGCCGGACGACGACCCCGTGGTGATCGTGGGCATGGCGTGCCGCTACCCCGGTGACGTGACCTCTCCCGAGGAGCTGTGGCGGCTGGTGGCCGACGGGCGGGACGCCATCGGCCCCTTCCCCGCCGACCGGGGCTGGGACGTCGACGCGCTGTACGACCCGGACCCCGGACGGCCCGGGCGGACGTATGTGCGCCAGGGCGGTTTCCTCTCCGGTGCGGACCGCTTCGACCCCGGCTTCTTCGGCATCTCGCCCCGCGAGGCACTGGCCATGGACCCGCAGCACCGGCTGCTGCTCGAAGTGGCGTGGGAGTCCTTCGAGCACGCCGGTCTCGTCCCCGACACCCTGCGCGGCTCGGCGACCGGGGTGTACGTCGGGCTGATGTACAGCGACTACGCGCGCGGCCTGACCAGGACGCCCGAACAGGTCGAGGGGTACCTCGGTCTCGGCAACGCGGGAAGCGTCGCCTCGGGCCGCATCGCGTACGCCTTCGGTCTCGAAGGTCCGGCCCTCACCGTGGACACGGCGTGTTCCTCGTCCCTGGTGGCCCTGCACCTGGCGGCCCGGGCACTGCGCCGGGGCGAGTGCGCCTTCGCGCTGGCCGGCGGCGCCACGGTGATGTCGGGGCCCTCGTCGTTCGTGGAGTTCAGCCGTCAGCGGGCGCTGTCCCCGGACGGCCGCTGCAAGGCGTTCGGCGCGTCCGCCGACGGCACGGGGTGGGCCGAGGGCGCCGGGATGCTGCTGTTGAGCCGGTTGTCCGAGGCGCGCCGCGCCGGACTTCCGGTACTGGCCGTGGTGCGCGGCTCGGCGGTGAACCAGGACGGGGCGAGCAACGGGCTGACCGCACCGCACGGTCCGGCGCAGCAGCGGGTGATCCGGCAGGCGCTCGCGGACGCGGGGCTGGGGACCGGGGACATCGACGCGGTGGAGGCCCACGGCACCGGCACCCGGCTGGGCGACGTCATCGAGGCGGAGGCGTTCTTCGCGACGTACGGGCGCCACGCGCGGCAGCGTCCCCTCCGGTTGGGCTCGGTGAAGTCGAACATCGGCCATGCCCAGGCCGCCGCCGGAGTGGCCGGTGTGATCAAGATGGTGCAGGCGATGCGGCACGGTGTGCTGCCGCGCACGCTGCACGCCGACGAGCCGACGCCCCGGGTCGACTGGTCGTCGGGGCGGATCGCGCTGCTGACCCGGGCGTCGGAGTGGCCCGCGACGGACCGTCCGCGCCGGGCGGGGGTGTCGTCGTTCGGGATCAGCGGCACCAACGCCCACGTGATCCTTGAAGAGGCCCCGGAAAACGGGGCGGACTCGGCACCCGACGCCACGCGCGGGGCGGTGCCGGGGCGTTCGGCGTCTCCCGGGCGGGCCGCGGTCGCCCTTCCGGTGTCGGCGAGGAGTGCGGCGGGGCTGCGGGCCCAGGCGCGGCGGCTGCACGACCACGTGGCCGCCGCCGACGACGTGTCCCCGGTGGACCTCGGGCACTCGCTCGCCACCACACGTGCGGCCCTGGAGCACCGGGCCGTGGTGGTGGCCCGGGACCGTGCCGGGCTGCTCGACTCCCTGCGGGCCGTGGCGGAGGGCGACGACCGGGCCGGGGTGCACACGGGGGTGTCCCGCCGGCACGCCTCACCGGCCTTTCTGTTCACCGGTCAGGGCAGTCAACGTCTCGGCATGGGACGTGAGTTGTACGAGTCGCGGGATCTGCATCCGGTCTTCGCCGACGCGTTGGACGAATGCTGCGCCCTGTTCGACCCGCTGCTGCCGGTGCCGCTGCTGGACGTCATGTTCGCCGGGCCGGATACCGATACGGGGACGGGGACGGGTGCGTTGCTGGACACGACCCGGTTCGCGCAACCGGCGCTCTTCGCCCTGGGGACGGCGCTGTTCCGGCAGTTCGAGGCGTGGGGGGTGCGTCCCGGCCAGGTGGCCGGGCACTCGGTGGGCGAGGTGACGGCGGCACATGCGGCCGGAGTGCTGTCCCTCGCGGACGCGTGCGCGTTGGTGGCGGCCCGGGGCCGGCTGATGGACGCGCTGCCGCCGGGCGGCGCGATGGCGGCGGTGGCCGCCGGTGCGGAGGAGGTGGCCGCCCATCTCGCCGGGACGGGGGGCGCGGTGGAGATCGCCGCGGTCAACGGGCCCGCGTCGGTGGTCGTCTCGGGCGACGGGCCGGCGGTGCGGGAGGTGGCCGCGCACTTCCGGGCGCGGGGCCGTTCGGTGACACCGCTGCGGGTCGGTCACGCCTTCCATTCCGCCCGGATGGAGCCCGTGCTGGCCGAATTCGCCGACGTGGTAAGGCAGTTGTCCTTCGCCGCGCCGCGGCTGCCCCTGGTCACCGCCGTGGCGGGCCGGGCGGCCACCGCCGATGAGGTGTGCGCGCCGGAGTTCTGGGTGGACCACGTCCGCCGTCCGGTCCGCTTCGCCGATTCGGTGGCGCACCTGGGTGAGCGGGGCGCGGCGCACTACGTCGAGCTGGGGCCGGACGGGGTGCTCACCGGTCTGGTACGGGACTGCCTCGCCCCGTCCGGTCCGGACACGGGCACGGGCACGGGCGCGGGGACTGCGAGCGGCGGGCGGGGCCCGGCGCCGCTGGTCCTGCCGACGCTGCGCGGGAAGCGACCGGAGGCGGACGCCCTGCTCGACACGCTGGCCGCGCTGCACTCCCGCGGTGTGCCCGTCGACTGGCCGGCCGTCTTCGCCGGGCGCGGTGGGCGGCGCGTCGCGCTGCCCACGTACGCCTTCCAGCGCCGCCGGTACTGGCTGGAGGCCGTCCCGGAGCATCCGCCCGTGTCCCCGGTCGTCGGGCCCGCCCATCCGTTCCTGCGGTCGGGCACCCGCACCGCGGACGACGACGGGGTGCTGCTGGACGGGGTGCTGTCGGCGCGCGACCAGCCATGGCTCGCCGACCACGTGGTGGCCGGGCAAATCCTGCTGCCGGCGACCGCCTTCGTCGACATGGCCCTCCACGCGGGCGGGGCGGTGGGCGCGTCCGTCCTGGACGAACTCGTTCTGACCGCGCCGCTGGTGCTGCCCCCGGACGGTGCCGTCGCCCTGCAGGTGAGGGTGGCGGGAGCGGACGACGCCGGGCGGCGGGCGGTGCTGTTCCATTCCCGGCCGCACACCCCGGCGGGTGACGGGCCCTGGCTCCGCAACGCCGTCGGCACCCTTTCCCCGTCGTTCCCGCCCACGGACGGGAGCGACGGTGCGGCGGCGCCGGACGCGCCCTGGCCGCCGAAGGGCGCCCGGCCCCTGCACCTCGACGATCCGGGTGCCGGACCGTACGAGCGGCTGGCCGCCTGCGGGCTGCGTTACGGCCCCGCCTTCCGGGGCATGCGCGCCGCCTGGCGGCACGGGGAGGAGCTGTACGCGGACGTCGTGCTGCCCGAAGCGGTCCGGACGCCGCGTCCGGGGGCGGGCGGTGCGGGGTTCGTCCTGCATCCCGCGCTGCTCGACGCGGCGCTGCACGCCCTGGCCCTGGACGGTCTCGTCGCGGACGGTTCCGGGGCGGCCGGTCCGGCGGCCGGCGGGGTGTCCCTGCCGTTCTCCTTCAGCGGGGTGCGGGTGCGGGCCGCCGGTGTGCGGCGCTTGCGGGTACGGGTGGCTCCCGGGCCCGACGGGCGGGTCGGGGTGGAGCTGGCCGACGGGACGGGCACGCCGGTGGCGACGGTCCGTTCGCTGGCACTGCGGCCCCTTCCGCGTACCGGACCGGCTGTGGCGGACGCGGGCTCCGGAACGGTCGGCGAAGCAGCCGCCGGGGCTCTTCACCGGACGGACTGGGCGCCGTCGGCCGGGTCGCCCGCACCCGGGGCGGTGCCCCGCTGGGGGGTTCTGGGCACGGCGGGCGCACGGCTGGTGGCGGCGCTCGCACCGCCGGGTTCCGGTGTCCCGGTGTACCCCGGTCCGGCGGCGTGCGACGCGTCGTCGGCCGTCGTCGTGGCCCCGTGCCCGCTGCCGGTGGCGACCGGCGGCGGGCATGACGCGGCGGCCGATCTGCTGCGGGCGGCGGACTGGGCGCTGGGGCTCGTACGGGAGTGGCTCGCCGAGCCGCGGCTGTCCGGCTCCCGTCTCGTCCTCGTGACGTCCGGTGCCGTCGCCCTGCCCGACGATCCCCTCCCCGCGGCCGAGGCCGGTCCCGGGGCGGCCTCCGTGCCGTCGCACGCCCCGGTGTGGGGACTGGTCCGCTCGGCCCTGCGGGAGAACCCGGGCCGCTTCGCCCTGGTCGACGTGGACGAGCACCCCGACTCCTGGCGTGCGCTGCCCGCCCTGCCGGCCGCCGGGGTGCCGGAGGCGGCCGTGCGCCGAGGGACGGTGTACGTACCGAGGCTGGTGCCCCTGGCCGCGGCGGCGCCGAAGCCCCGGAAGGGGCGGGCGCTCGGCCCGGAGGGCACCGTCCTGGTCACCGGCGGCACCGGTTCCCTGGGCGCGCTGGTGGCGCGGCATCTGGTCGCCGCGCACGGCGTCCGGCATCTGCTGCTGGCCGGCCGGCGCGGGCCGGACGCCCCGGGGGCGCGGGAACTGGTCGCGGAGCTGCGCGGGGCGGGTGCCCGGGTGGGCGTTCACGCCTGTGACGTCGCGGACCGGACCGCGCTCGCCGCCCTGCTCGACACGGTGCCGGCGAACCATCCGCTGACCGGTGTCGTGCACACCGCGGGGGTGCTGGACGACGGTGTCGTCGCGGCGCTCACCACCGACCGCCTGAGGCGGGTGATGCGTCCCAAGGCGGACGCCGCCCTCGCCCTGCACGAGCTGACCCGGGGGCACGATCTGGCCGTGTTCGCGCTGTTCTCCTCGGTGGCGGGGGTCTTCGGCTCCGCGGGCCAGGCCAACTACGCCGCGGCCAACTGCGTGCTGGACGCCCTGGCGCGGCACCGCGGGCGGCTCGGGCTGCCCGGTACGTCGATCGTCTGGGGCCCCTGGCGGCAGGACGACGGCATGATGGCGCACCTCGGCGACGCGGATCTGCGGCGGATGGCCCGTTCCGGATTCGGCCCGCTCGGGCCGGACGAGGGCCTGGCGCTCTTCGACGCCGCCGTGGCCGGTGACGAACCCGTGGTGGTGGCGGCCCGCCTCGCCCCGGCCGCGCTCGGCGGCGGGGGCGAGGCGGCGAACCGGCCGCGGCCCCCCGCCGTCGGCGCGGGCCACGGGGACCGGCCCGGCCGGGGGCCGGCGGCCGCTTCCCCCGACGAGATGGGCCGGGTGCTGCTCGCCGGGGTCCGGACCATGGCGGCCCGCGTCCTGGGCCACCGGGAGGAGGCCGCCGAGATCGACGAGGACGCCCTGCTGGCGGACCTGGGGCTGGACTCCCTGGCCGCGGTCGAGCTGCGCAACGAGCTCGCGACGTGGACGGGGCTGGCGCTGCCGTCCACGCTGCTGTTCGACTTCCCGACGCCGCGTGCGCTCGCCGTCGAGCTGACGCGGCGGCATGTCGCCGAAACCCCTTCCGCGGACTTCGCGAGCCGACGGGCGGACGGCGGTGCGGGAGACGGTCGGGCCGGCGGCGACGCGGAAGGCGGCCCGGACCACGACGGCACGAACCACGGCGACGCGGGAGACGATCCGGGGGCGGGTGCCGCGCCGGATGCCCCGGTTCCGGGGCGGATCTCCGGGGCGCCGGAGGCCGGGGAGTCCTCGGACTCCCTGGGCACCCTCTTCCGCACCGCGTGCGCCGGGGGGCGGAGTTGGGACGGCATGGCACTCCTCACCATGGCCGCGCGCCTGCGCCCGGTCTTCGACAGCGACCGGGCTCCGGACGCGGCGCACGTCCCCGCCGTGCTCGCGGCGCGCGGCACGGGGCCCCGGCTGGTCTGCTTCCCCGCGCTCAGCGCGCTGTCCGGGCCCCAGGAGTACGCGCGCCTCGCCGCCGGGCTGCGAGGTCTGCGGCCGGTTTCCGCGGTGCGGCACCCGGGGTTCGAGCCCCGGGAGGCGCTGCCCGCCGCGCTGGACGCCCTGGTCACCGCCCAGGCCGCCGCCGTCCGCGCGGTCGCGGCCGAAGAAGGCCCCCCGGTGCTGCTGGGGCGGTCGGCCGGTGGCTGGGTGGCCCACGCCGTGGCCGAGCGGCTGGAGTCCGAGGGCGCCGCCCCGGCGGCCGTCGTGCTGGTGGACACCTATCCCTCCGTGCACGGCGACCAGGATCGGGGGCTCACCACGATGACGTCGGACATGCTGCGCCGGGCGGCGGAGTTCGCCTCCACCAGTCCCGATCGGCTCACCGCCATGGCCGGGTACTTCGAGCTCTTCCGCGACTGGGAACCCGCGCCGCTCGCCTGCCCCACCCTGTACGTACGCGCCCGGGACCAACTGCCCGGCACCGGCCCCGCCCCGGGCTGGAGCCTGCCGCACACCGAAGTCACCGTTCCCGGGGACCACTTCACCGTGCTGGAGGAACATGCCCGTACGACCGCGCTCGCCGTCCACCGGTGGCTCGGCGAACGGGGCTGAGGACGTCCCGGGCGGGACGCGGTGCTCAACCGCCCGGCGCGGCCGGGATGATACGAGGCCCGGGAGCACGCAGACTGGAGTGACGGGCGAGGCCGGGAGGCGGAACACGGTATGGGTCGAGGAGACACGGGCGGGACACGGGCGGCGGATCCCGGCGGGGGCACGGCCGCCCGGGTGCTGGCGCGGCTGGCGGTGCTGGCGGCGATCGGGGCCGTGATCGTGCTGGGGTTCCCGCTCGGCCAGGGCGGGCTGCTGGTCATCGGGGCCGGGCTGCTCGGGCTGGTCGCGTGCGCCGTCGGTGTGTGGTGGTTCCTCGCGTACCGCGGTGTGGTGCGGCTGTGCGGTGCTCTCGTCGCGGTCGCCGCGCCGGTCGGCGTCGTGCTGCTCTTCGCGCAGAACGGGCTGTGGCCGACGGCGGCGGCCGGGCTCCTGTGCTGGGCCGTGACGCTGACCTGCGCCCGGGCGGCGTTGCGGAGGTCGCGTCCGAGGCGGCCCAAGCGGGCGGTCGCCGCGCCCCGGCCGAGGCGCCCGGCACTGATCATGAACCCGAAGTCCGGGGACGGGAAGGTGGAGCGCTTCGGCCTGGTCGAGCGGGCGGAGGCGCTGGGGGCCCGGGTGATCCTGCTCGACCCGTCCGCTCCCGCAGACGTGGCCGCGCTGGCCCGCGACGCGGTGGCCGACGGCGCGGATCTGCTCGGGGTGGCGGGCGGCGACGGCACCCAGGCGCTGGTCGCGGCGGTCGCCGTCGAGCACGACCTGCCGTTTCTCGTGGTCTCCGCCGGTACCCGCAACCACTTCGCGATGGACCTCGGCCTCGACCGTACCGACCCGGCCCGCTGCCTCGACGCGCTGACCGACGGCGAGGAGTTGCGGGTCGACCTCGGTGACGTCGCGGGCCGGAGCTTCGTCAACACCGTGTCCTTCGGCGTGTACGCGGATGTCGTGCACCACCCGGAGTACCGGGACGACAAGGCGGGCACGGCGCTGAGCCTGATGCCGGACCTGCTCGTCGGCGAGGGGGCGCGGCGGCTCGACGCCCGGGTCGACGGCGTCGAGCTCTCGTCCCAGCAGGCGCTGCTGATCAGCAACAACCCGTATGTCTCCCCCGACGACATCACCGGCGACGGCCGTCGGCCCCGGCTCGACGACGGTGTGCTGGGGGTGCTGGGCGTCCGGGTGGAGAGTGCCGTGCAGGCGGCCGACCTGGCCGTGCGGGGCGCGCAGTCCACGGGGCTGACCGCCATGTCCGCGCACCGGGTCGAGGTGACCTCCGACACGGACGAGATCCCCGTGGCGGTGGACGGCGAGGCGCTGTGCATGTCCACGCCGGTCGTGTGCACGTCGCGGCCGGGCGCGCTGCGGGTCCTGGTGCCGCGCGACCGGCCGGGCGTGGCCCCACCCGCTCCGCCCATGGACTGGCACCGGCTCGTCGACCTCGCGTTCGGCCGGGCCGGCGAAACCCCCGGAGGGCGGCACCGTGTCTGAGTACCACTCCCCCGCGTCCGTCGCATCGGTCCGCCGTGCCGCGGCGGCCGTACTGGGCGATCTGCAGGCGGTCGACGGGGCCCTGTACGCGGCCGTGGCCGCCACCCCCACGCCCACGCTGGACCGTGCGCTGCGGCGGCTGTCGCACACGGCCGACCATTCGAAGATCTCGCTGGCCGTCGCGGCCGGTCTCGCGCTGGGGCCCGGTCGTTCCCGCAGGGCGGCGGTGGCCGGGGTCGGCGCGGTCGCGCTGGCGTCGGCGACGGCGAACCTGTTCGGCAAGCGGATGGTCCGCCGGCGCCGGCCCGACCGGGAGCAGGCCCGGGTGATCGTGGCCCGGCAGGTGCCCATGCCGGAGTCGGCGTCCTTCCCGTCCGGTCACACGGCGTCGGCGACCGCGTTCGCCACGGCGGTGGGCGTCGTGCTGCCCCCGGCGGCGGTGCCGCTCGGGGCGCTGGCCGTCGCCGTCGGCTACTCCCGCGTCCACACGGGCGTCCACTATCCCGGTGATGTCGCGGCCGGTGCGGTCCTCGGCTTCGCCTCCGCCGCCGTGTCCCTGGCCGTCGGGCGTGCCCTGCTGGTCCGTGGTGTGATCCGACCGACCGTACGGGGGCCGTCCGGGTGACCGCCGTGCGCGGCTTTCCCGTGCGCCGAGGCGGGCGGAGAACCGCGGGCTAGCGTCCGACGAAGCGTTTCGTCGCCCTCCTGCCTCCCGCGTCCACGTGTCCGCGCGTTCCCGCATCCGTGTGTTCGCGCGTTCCCGTGTCCGCGTGTTCGCGCGTTTCTTCGTTCGTGAGCCCCGCGTCTGTGAGTCCCCGTGTTCGCTCTTCTCGTCCTTGTGTCACTGCTGTTCGTGTGGACCCTGGTGTCGGAGCGGCTGGCCCGGTGGAGCATCACCGCGCCCATCGCGTTCGCCGTGGCCGGGATCGTGCTGACCCGCGGCGAGGACCCGGCCGTCCCCCTCGACCTGGAGGCGCACGCCTTTCAGCAGGGCGTCGAGCTGGTGCTCGCCGTCATGCTGTTCACGGACGCCACGGAGGCCCGGAACTACGAGCGGATCGGCAGGTCGGCGGGGGAGGGCCGGCTCCTGTGTCTGGCCCTCCCGGGTTCGGTGGGCCTCGCGACCCTCGCCGGGGCGGCGCTCTTCCCCGGTACGAGCTGGTGGCTGCTGGGCGTGGCCGCGCTCGTGGTGATGCCGATGGACCTCGCCCCGGTCGCGACGTTCCTGCGCGACGAGCGGGTGCCCCTGCGAGTACGGGCCGCGCTGAACGTCGAGGGCGGCTTCAACGACGGGCTGATCTCGCCGCTGTTCGTGTTCTGCGTGGCCAATATCGTTTCCCCCCGGGGGGAGTCCTTCGCGTCCCTGGTCCTGAACGCCCTGAAGGGTGTGGCGTTCGCCGTGCTCGTGGGCACGGTCGTGGGGCTGCTGGCCTCCCTGCTGGTGCGGCGTTCCCTGGACTCCGGCTGGGCGCGGCCGGCCGGGCTGCGCCTGTCGGCCCTGGCCCTGCCGTTCCTGTCGTACGCGGCCTCGGTGCTGATCGGCGGCAACGGCTTCGTCGCCGCGTTCGTCTGCGGCCTGTGGTACGCCCACGCCGCGCATGCCGTCGGCCACGACAATCTCGAACTCACCCATGACGCCGCCCATGTGATGGCCCTGGCGGTGTGGTTCACCTTCGGCAAGCTGGCCGCGGACGAGTTCGCGCAGGACGGTCTGCCCCTGGCGGTCGTCGGCTACGCCCTGCTCGCCCTCACCGTGCTCCGGTTCGTACCGGTGTACGCCTCGCTCACCGGTGTCGGCTTCGACGTGGCCGAGCGCAGCACCGTCGGCTGGCTCGGTTCCCGCGGGGTGACCTCGATCGTCTTCGCGGTCCTCGCGTACACCCAGCTCCCGCCGGACGAGGGGGCGTTCGTCTTCCAGGTGACGGCCGCGACCGTCCTGCTCAGTGTCGTCCTGCACGGTGTGACGGCGGAGCCCGTCGCCCGCTGGTTCGCGCGGCACGCCCCTGAAGGATCCGCCCGGTGAGCGGTGCTGTGGTGTCCGGCCGGCCGGGCACGGACCGGGCCGAAGGTCCGTACGGTCCCGGTGACCGGCCGGGCGCGGCCCGGTCCTCGCCCTCGTCGGCGGGTCAGGTCGGCCGGGTCTCGCTCCGCAGGTGCTGGACGGCCCGGACCAGGGGCGCCGGCGCGGGGTCGGCGGCCGCCCGGTCGAGTGCCTCGCACAGGGCGGTTTCGTGGGTGGGGCGGGCCTCCTCCAGCAGACGCAGGCCGTCGTCGGTGACGTCGGTGCAGATGCCCCGACGGTCGGTGGGGCACAGGTGGCGCGAGAGCAGTCCGCGGTCCTCCAGCCGGGTGGTGGCGCTCCGGCCGAGGACGACGGAGTCGGCGACCTGCCGCATCTGCAGGTGCCCGCCCTCGCCGTCGTGCCGGCGGCTCAGCGCATCCAGCAGCGAGTACTCGCGTGCGCTCAGCCGGTGTCAGGCCTGGAGCGCGCGTTCGACTCCGCTCTCGATGCGGCCGTGCAGCAGCGAGAGCGCCGACCAGCTGTGCGCCAGTGCGGTCATCGCCGGATCGGTGGCGGTCATGAGCGGCTCCTCGACCGGGTCGGGCGGAACGGTGGCAGTGAGCCCGACGACATATCACTGAACTCATTATACCCGCGCTTGCAACTATTGTCGGTGCACGTAAAGTGCTGAGGAGATGAGGGTCGGCGGCGCAGACCTCGCGGACGGCCGGCGCGGGGTGGCTGTGCGTCCACGGCGAGCCGGCGAGAACGAACGTCATGACGCCCGCCTCGCGGGCGGGGCGGCCGGCTCCGCGTCCGGCAGCATTCCCCCGGTCGCGTCGGTCCGCACCGGCCCACCCGGCGTCCGCACCCGCGGGTCGAGGTCCAGCAACCGCGCCGCATGCCGCCCGAGCCGGTCGAACACCTCGCCCGGCAGCCACGGCCCCGCCGTCCCTCCGATGCCGGTGCGGGCCGTGAACTCCGCGGACGCGGGCCGCTTCCCCGGCGCCTTCTCCAGGCACTGACGTACGAGCCCGACCATGCTCTCGGGCACGTCTTCCAGGTCCGGGAAGTGTTCGGCCCGGCAGGCCGGGTGAGCTTCGCGGAGCAGGCGAACGGAGGGGGATACCGCCTGGGCAGTTGCGCCCCAGTGGCCCCGCCGACGCTTCCCTCTCCCACCCGACCCGTTCTGGCATGATGCGCTGTCAGTGCCTGGGAGGGCTGTGCCGTTCGCAGAGGAGGGGTCGTGTTCGACGGGCTGGAGCCGGAGGACCCGCGGCAGGTGGGGCGGTACCGGATCGTGGCGCGGATCGGCGCGGGCGGCATGGGACAGGTGTATCTGGGGCGTTCGCCCGGTGGTCGCCCGGTCGCACTGAAGGTGGTGCGTCCGGAGCTGGCCCGGGACATGGACTTCCGACGCCGCTTCGTTCGTGAAGTGACGGCGGCCCGCAGGGTGAACGGGGCTTTCACCGCCGGGGTCGTCGACGCCGAACCCGACGGCTCCCCGGCCTGGCTGGCGACCGTCTACGTATCCGGTGTGTCGCTGGGCGAGGCGGTTGCCCGGCACGGGCCGTGGCAGACCGAGCACGTGCTGGCACTCGGCGCCGGTCTGGCGGAGGCACTGGAGGCGATCCACGCCGCCGGCGTCGTGCACCGCGACCTGAAGCCCTCCAACGTCCTGCTGGCCCCCGACGGCCCCCGAGTGATCGACTTCGGCATTTCGACAGCGAGCGAGGCCAGCGCGCTGACCCACACCGGCATGACGATCGGCACGCCCGGCTTCATGTCCCCGGAACAACTCACCGGCCGGTCCGTCGGGCCCGCCAGCGACGTCTTCGCGCTCGGCGCGGTACTCGCCCACACCGCTGCCGGCATCGGCCCGTTCGGCACCGGCACCCCTCACGCCCTGCACTTCCGCGCCGTGTACGAGGAGCCCGACCTCGACGCCCTTCCGCCGGAACTGCGCAGGATCGTGGCGGCCTGCTTGGCCAAGGAGCCCGATCAGCGGCCGACCGTGACCGACCTGTTGCACCGGATGACCACCTCTGGCGAGGGGAATACGGCCGAAGCGACGCCCCTGCTCACGGAGCCCGGCTGGATGCCCGACGAGGTCGACCGGCTGGTCCGGGCGAAGGCCGCCACCCCGCTGCCCCGCAACCCTGCCCCCGACCGGCGCTCAGGCGTCCAGCGCCGCGGAGACCACGGCCTTCGCCTCCTCCTGGACCCGGGCGAGGTGGTCACCGCCCAGGAAGGACTCCGCGTAGATCTTGTAGACGTCCTCGGTGCCCGAGGGACGGGCGGCGAACCAGGCGTTCTCCGTGGTCACCTTGATGCCGCCGATCGGCGCGCCGTTGCCCGGCGCCTCCGTGAGCACGGCCGTGACCCGCTCGCCGGCCAGGGTGTCGGCCGTGACCTGCTCGGGGGACAGCCGGGCGAGCACCGCCTTCTGCGCGCGGTCGGCCGGGGCGTCGATCCGGGCGTACGCCGGTTCGCCGAACCGCTCGGTGAGCGCCGCGTAGCGCTGGGAGGGGGACTCGCCGGTCACCGCGAGGATCTCGGAGGCGAGCAGCGCCAGGATGATGCCGTCCTTGTCGGTCGTCCACACCGAGCCGTCCCGGCGCAGGAACGACGCACCGGCGGACTCCTCGCCGCCGAAGCCGAGCGAGCCGTCCAGCAGCCCGTCCACGAACCACTTGAAGCCGACCGGCACCTCCACCAGTTCGCGGCCGAGGTCGGCGGCGACCCGGTCGATCATCCCCGAGGAGACCAGCGTCTTGCCGACCCCCGCGGAGGCCGGCCACCGGTCGCGGTGCGCGTACAGGTAGCCGATGGCGACGGCGAGGTAGTGGTTCGGGTTCATCAGCCCGGCGTCCGGGGTCACGATGCCGTGCCGGTCGGCGTCGGCGTCGTTCCCCGTCGCGATCTGGAACCGGTCCCGCTGCTCGATCAGCGAGGCCATCGCGTACGGCGAGGAGCAGTCCATCCGGATCTTCCCGTCCCAGTCCAGCGTCATGAAGCGCCAGGTGGGGTCCGTCAGCGGGTTGACCACGGTCAGGTCGAGCCGGTGCTCCTCGGCGATGCGGCCCCAATACGCGACGGAGGCGCCGCCCAGCGGGTCGGCGCCGATGCGCACCCCGGCCGAGCGGATCGCGTCCAGGTCGAGCACCGACGGCAGGTCCGCCACGTACGAACCGAGGAAGTCGTACGTCCCGGTGGTCGACGCCGCCCGCGCACGGGCGTACGGCATCCGGCGCACGTCCTTCATGCCGCCGGCGATGATCTCGTTGGCCCGGTCCTGGATCCAGCCGGTGGCGTCCGACCCGGCCGGTCCGCCGTTCGGCGGGTTGTACTTGAACCCGCCGTCGCCGGGCGGGTTGTGGGACGGGGTGACCACCACGCCGTCGGCGAGCCGCGAGGTCCTGCCCCGGTTGTGGGCGAGCACCGCGTGCGACACCGCCGGCGTCGGGGTGTACCCGTCGGCCGGGTCGACGAGCACGGTCACGTCGTTGGCGGCGAACACCTCCAGGGCGGTGACCCGGGCCGGCTCCGACAGCGCGTGGGTGTCGGCCCCCAGGAACAGCGGACCGTCCGTGCCCCGGCGCGCCCGGTACTCGCTGATGGCCTGGCTGGTGGCGGCGATGTGGTCCTCGTTGAACGCGGTGGCCGTGGACGAACCGCGGTGGCCGGAGGTGCCGAACGCCACCCGCTGGTCCGGTTTGGCCGGATCCGGACGCAGGGCGTAATACGCCGTCACCAGCCGGGCCACATCGGTGAGGTCCTCCGGCCGGGCCGGCTGTCCAGCTCGTTCGTGCGGCATCTGCCCACTCCTCCGTATCGGTCGGTCGTCGTGATCTTCCCCCGCCACATCTTCGCGGGTGGCCGGTGCCGCCCGACGACCGCCCCGCCGCGGACCGGGCGGCGCGGGGGCACCCGGCGGCGGGCCAATCCCGTGGAACCACCGGGCCGCCCCGGCATATGTTCGTCCACGACGACGGACGGTCCACCGCGCACCGCACGACGTGGCGGGATTCGGGCCGGACCAGGAGGAGCGAGATGACGACGGACGAGATGACGACGGACGGGCACGCACGGGACGGCGGCGTACAACTGCGCCGGGCCACCGCCGAGGACGCCGGTCCGCTCACCCGGCTCTTCCTCGCCTCCCGCGCCGCTGCCATGCCGTACCTGCCGAAGGTGCACAGCGACGAGGACACGCTCGCCTGGATGACCCATGTCGTCCTGCCCGGGACGGCGGTGTGGATCGCGGAGGCCGGTACCGGGAACGGGACGGGGCCGGGGGAGCCGCTGGGGTTCGTCTCCGTCGACGGGGCCGAGCTGGAGCATCTGTACCTGCGCCCCGACGCGCGGCGCCGGGGCATCGGATCGCTGCTGCTGGACCGGGCGCGCCGCTCCTCGGCCGGGGAGCTCACGCTGTACGTCTTCCGGCGCAACACCGACGCGCGGGCCTTCTACGAACGGCACGGCTTCACCGCGATCGCGTTCGACGACGGCAGCCGCAACGAGGAGCGGGAACCGGACGTCAGGTACCGGTGGACCGCGAACGGCTGACGACGCCCGTCCCCCTCGGCCCCGGCGGCCCGTTCGCCCGTCGTGCCGCCGGACGGACGCGCCGTCCGGCGGCGCCGCGGGGCCGCGTCAGGATCGCGGCGGACCGGGGGCTGCGGCACAGTGGGCACATGGACGACCTGAATGCCCTCGCCGACGAGCACCTGGCCGCGGCCCGCGACTCCGCGCACGGCCGCAGCGCCCACCGCCTGCTGCACGAGGGGCCGCTGCGGCAGACCGTCATCTCCCTCACCGCCGGCTCCGCCCTCGACGAGCACAACGCCCCCGCCGCGGCCTCCCTCCAGGTGCTCCGCGGCAGGGTCCGGCTCACGGCGCCCTCGGGCGACGCGGAGCTGGGCGCCGGAGCGCTCCACCCGATCCCGCAGGAGCGGCACGGGCTGCTGGCGCTGGAGGACGCCGTGGTGCTGCTGACCGCCGTCAACGAGTGACGGCACGGGCCCCGGCGGCCGCCCGCACCCGCTCCAGGACCCACAGCACCAGGCTGCCCGCGGCGAGCGCCCCGCCCAGCAGGGAGATCCCGCTCCAGCCGGCCCGCGACCACACCACCGAGGCGAGTGCCGCCCCGACCGCACCACCCATGAAGAACAGCGTCATGTAGGCGGAGTTGATCCGGCTGCGGGCCTCCGGACGGAGCGCGTAGATCACGTGCTGGCCGCTGTTGAGCCCCGCCTGCTGGGCGATGTTCAGCAGGACCACCCCGACCGTCAGCCACAGCAGCGACGACCCGCCGGCCAGCATCGGCAGCCAGGAGAGCGTGAGCAGCACGGCCGCCGCCCCCGACACCGCCTGCACCCGGCCCCGGTCGCTCAGCCGGGCCGCGATGTTCATGCCCACCACCCCGATGACGCCCACCAGTCCGAAGAGCCCGATGGCGGCGGCGCTCCAGCCGAAGGGTTCCCGGGTCAGCAGGAACGTCAGCGCGGTCAGCTGCACGCTGTACGAGGCCATGGAGAACGCGCCGATGACCGCCCGTCGGCGCAGCACGGGCTCCTGCCGCAGCAGGGACAGCGTGGAGCGCAGCAGTCCGGTGTACGACATCGCGGCCGCATCGCCCGTCCGGGGCAACCGGGGCAGCCGGCGGTGCAGGAGCACCGCCATGACCGCCATGAGCAGCGCGTTCACCCAGTACACGGTCCGCCAGCCGCCCAGCTCGGACAGCGCGCCCGCGGCCAGCCGCCCGAACAGCCCGCCGAGCAGGACCCCGGACATGACCACGCCGACGACCCTGCCGCGTTCGGCCGGGGCCGCGAGGGCCGCCGCGAACGGCACCACGACCTGCGCCCCGACGGAGGCCAGCGCGGTCAGCAGGGTCCCGGCGATCAGCAGCGGGCCGCCCGGGGCGACGGCCGTCACCAGGAGGAAGAGGGCGGTCAGCGCGAACAGGCCCACGGCGAGCCGCCGGCGGTCCAGGACGTCCCCGAGCGGGACGAGCAGGATCAGCCCCAGCGCGTACCCGGCCTGCGCGGCGGTCACGACCATCCCCGCCGCGGTGGTCCCGATGCCCAGGTTCAGCTCGATGAGGTCCAGGAGCGGCTGCGCGAAGTAGTTCCCGGCGCAGGAGAGACCGGCGGCGACGGCCATCAGCAGGACCAGGCCGCGGCTGAGCACGGGCGGTTCGGGAAGAGCGCGGGCGACGGCCCGGCCTCGGGTCATGTGGGTGGAAGGAGCCATGCCCACAGCCTCCGTGAACTCCATTTATGAGTCCAACACATGTTTTTCATTTCATCGATCGTGGTTCACGATGGATGGATGGAACTCCAGCAGATGCGGTACGTGGTCGCGGTGGCCGAACTGGGCAGCTTCACACGCGCCGCGAAGAGATGCCTGGTCGTCCAGTCCGCGCTGAGCCATCAGATCGCCCGGCTGGAGAAGGAGTTGGGGGCCCGGCTCTTCGACCGCACCAGCCGCCGGGTGCGGCTCACCGCGGCGGGCGAGGTGTTCCTGCCGGAGGCCCGGCAGGCGCTGGACGCGGCGGAGCGGGCCCGCTCCGAGGTCGCCGCGGCGGCGGGGGAGGTCCGCGGCCGTCTCGCGGTCGGCGCCATCCCGACCGTCTCCGCCGTCGACATCCCGGCCGCGCTGCGGGCGTTCCACCTCCGCTACCCGAAGGTGCGCATCGTCCTGCGGGACGGGGCGAGCAAGGACCTGGTCCAGGAGGTGCGGGACGGGACGCTCGACGTGGCGTTCCTGGGCGTGCTGCCGAGCTACCGGCCGAAGGGGGTGAGCGACCACGAGCTGAGCACCGGCGAGCTGGTCGCCGTCGTCGCCCCGACCCACGCCCTGGCGGGGCGGACGGAGGTGGGCCTGGACCGGCTGGCGCGGGAGATGTTCGTCGACTACCCCGACGGCACCGCCGCGCGGGCGCAGTCGGAGGAGGCGTTCGCGGCGATGGGGCTCTCCCGCGAGGTGGCGTTCGAGGTCAGCGGCACCGACTTCATCGTCCGGCTGGTCCGCAGCGGGCTCGGCATCGCCATGCTGCCTGCCGCCTTCGCGGCGGGACTGACCGGAGTGCGCGTGCTGTCCGTCCGCGACGCGCCCGCCCGGACGGAGCGGCTGGTCTGGAGCCGGTCCCGCCCCACCCCGGCGGCCGCGGCGTTCCTCACCGGCCTCGGCATCGACCCGGACACCGGTTCCTGAGGGGCGGATCCACGCCGTTTCCGCCGCGGGGCAGCGGTCGCCGAGGGATGCCCCGGCGGTCCGCTGGGCAGGTACAGGTGTACGAACCCGGGACAAGAGGCGGACCGGACGGCGGCGAGGAGCGTATGACGTGAGGGAGCGGGCCGTGTGGCAATTCTCGGACGACCGGGGGCAGTTGGCGACCGCCGACCGCCGCCCGGAACGGATCCTGGCCTATGTGCAGGCCGGGGCGACCCTCTGGGACCACGGGATACGTCCGAGCGGGTTGTTCGGCTCGGACCACGACGACCGTGTCGTGCCGGACGCCGCGAAGACCGGATCGCTGCCGCCGGACGAGGTCGCCTACCTCGGCGCCGGCAGCGACCTGGACGTGGACACCCTGCTGAGCGGCGGGCCCGACCTCGTGGTGGCCGTCAGCTACGGCGCCGGTCACGTCTACGGGCTCGCGCCGGAGACCGCCAAGCACCTGGAGGAGCGGGTCCCGGTCGTCGTCATCGACGTGGGCCGGGCGCGCACCTTCGCGGAGATCGGCGACCGGTTCGCCCGGCTGGCCCACTCGCTCGGCGCGGCGGAGCCCGCGACGGCGACCCGGGAACTGGACGCCGCCCGGGACCGGCTGCGCACGCTCGCCGCCGCCCCGTCCGGCCCCCGGGTCCTCGCCCTCTCCCCGGCCGGACAGGAGCAGGTCCACCTCGCCCGCCCCCGCACGTGGCCCGAGCTGCGGGTGCTGGCCGAGCTGGGCGTCGACGTCGTGGAACCGGCCGAGGGGCCCGGGGCGAGCTGGTCCACGGTCGACTGGGCGCAGGCCGCGGCCCTCTCCCCGGCCGTCGTGCTCGCCGACATCCGGTCCAACGCCGCGCCGCTCGACGGACTCCGGGCGAACACCGACTGGGCGGCGATCGAACGGGCCGCGCGGGTGGTGCCGTGGAACCCCGAACCGGTCTGCAGCGCGCGGGCCCACGCGCACTTCCTGACCCTGGTGGCCGACGCGCTGGAGGCCGCCCGGCACTGAGCACGCCCCACGCGGGCCCCGCGGCCCCGTACCGCGGCCCGTGCGGGACCCGGACCGTGCCCCTGGAGCGCGGCCCGGACCGGGTCCCCCGGCCCCGGAGGCCCCGGAGGACCCGGGGGACACCGGGGGATTTCGCCTGCCGCGCCCCGGCGCCGCCGGCCGGTCCCTGCGCGCGGGGCGGGCGCGGGCGGGTGCCGCGGCCGGGGACCCGTCGCGCACACGGCAGGATCGGACCCGACACGTCCAGGACGCCCCGCCACCGCACTCCAGGAGATCCCACCCCCATGCTCGACAGACTCGACCCGCTGGTCATCGGCGAATGCGTCGCCGACATCGTCCGGCTGCCGGGCACGGCCGACCGGGTCCACCCGGGCGGCAGCCCGGCCAACGTCGCCCTCGGCCTGGCCCGGCTCGGACACGACACCACCCTGCTCACCCAGCTCGGCCCGGACGACAACGGGCGGCTGATCAGGGACCACCTGACCGGGGCCAGCGTCGAGGTGCGCACGGACGGAGCCGCGGCCGCCACCCCGTCCGCGGCCGTGACCCTGGACGCCGTGGGCCGGGCCGCGTACACCTTCGAGATCACCTGGACGCTCGGCCCGGTCGCCCTGGACCGGACCCCGCGCCACGTCCACATCGGCTCCGTCGCGACGGTGATGGAACCGGGCGCGGCGACCGTCCTCGGCGCCGTCGAGTCGCTGCGGGCGTCCGCGACCGTCAGCTACGACCCCAACGTGCGGCCCGAACTGATGGGGGACCACGGGGCCGCCGTGCGCAGGGTCGAGCGGTGCGTCGCACTCGGCGACGTGGTCAAGGCGAGCGACGAGGACCTGGAGTGGCTCTACCCGGGCCAGGACCCCGGACGGGTCGCCGAACGGTGGCTGGCCACCGGCCCGGCCCTGGTCATGGTCACCCGGGGAGGCGACGGCGCGCTGGCCGTCCTGCCCGGCGCACGGGTGGCGGTCGACGCCCTGCCCGTCGAGGTCGTCGACACGGTGGGGGCGGGCGACGCCTTCATGTCGGGCACCCTGCACGCCCTCGCCGCGCACGGACTGCTCGGCGCCGACGGCCGGGAACGGCTGCGCGCGACGGACCGGGACACGGTGGCCGACGTCCTGCGCCACGCGGTGGCCTCCGCCGCCGTGACCGTCTCCCGGGCCGGCGCCAACCCGCCGGACGCGACGGAGCTGGCGACGGCACTCGACCGGACCTGAGCACCGGGCGCCGCACCCCGGCCCGCGGCGCCGCGCACGGCGCGCCGCCACTGCTGCGACCGGGTGGGAACACTCACCACGACGCGCGCAGCCGTTCGACCCATCGGGGGTGTCAATGACCCGTTCGGGTAATGGGCCGCATCCTCCCCGGGGCTACTGCCGTTCGACAACCGGTAGGCGTGATCGATTACGGAGGAGGGGGCGGGACATGGCGCGGGTCGGCATGGGTGTCGCGGTGACGGGACTGGGGCTGGTGACGCCCGCGGGCGCGGAGGAGCGAACCTTCTGGGAGGGGCTGTGCGCCGGGGTTTCGGTGGCCCGCGGCTGCGAGGAGCTGGCCGGGCTGCCGGTCGACTTCGGCTGTCCGGTGGACGGGATCGACCTGGACCGGGCCGTCGGCGGGCGGGCGGTCTGGCGCATGGCGCGGTTCGTGAAGATGGCGCTGGTCGCCGCCCGCCGGGCGGTGGCGGACGCCGGTCTCGCGCCCGAGCGGTGGGACGGCGACCGGGTCGGCGTGGTGCTCGGCGTCGGGGTGGGCGCGGTCTCCGTCCTCGTCGACAACGTGCGCCGGCTCGACGACGGCGGACCGGACGCGGTCTCGCCGCTCCTGGTCCCGATGATGATGCCCAACGCCGCCGCCGGGGAGGTGGCCATCGCCCTGCGGGCGCACGGCCCCAGCCTGGCACCGGCGACCGCCTGCGCGTCCGGGGCGACGGCGCTCGCCGTCGCCCGCGACCTGCTGGCCGACGGCCGGTGCGACGTGGTGGTGGCCGGCGGCGCGGAGTCCGTGCTGACCCCGCTGGTGGTGAGCGCCTTCGCGGGGATGGGCGCACTCTCCCT
This sequence comes from Streptomyces sp. sk2.1, assembly GCF_008120935.1. Taxonomy (GTDB): domain Bacteria; phylum Actinomycetota; class Actinomycetes; order Streptomycetales; family Streptomycetaceae; genus Streptomyces. The sequence continues at coordinate 41,147 of NZ_RDBO01000021.1, read as the reverse complement.
GCGCGGGGACGACCCGGCGGGAGCCTCGCGGCCGTTCGCCGCCGACCGGGACGGCTTCGTGATCGGCGAGGGCGCCGCCGTGCTCGTACTGGAGCGCACGGACGACGCGCTCGCCCGCGGCGCCCGCCCGCGCGCCCTGCTGACCGGTGCGGGCTCCGCCACCGACGCCCACCACCCCACGGCCCCGGCACCGGACGGCGGCGGGGCGCGCAAGGCCGTCGAGTCCGCGCTGGCGGAGGCGGGCTGGGCGGCCCACGAGGTCGACCACATCAACGCGCACGGCACGTCCACGGTGCTGAACGACGCGATGGAGACGGCCCTGATCTCGTCGCTCTTCCCCCACCGCCCGTCGGTGACCGCCCCCAAGGGGGTGCTCGGGCACACCCTCGCCGCGGCCGGGGCGATCGAGGCGGCCGCCACCGTACTGACCCTGGAGCACGGCCTCGTACCGCCCATCGCCAACCTGGACTCGCAGACCGACGGGTTCGACCTGGACTGCGTGGTCAAGGAGCCCCGCCCCCAGCGCGTCGAGCGGGCGCTGAGCCACTCCTTCGGCTTCGGCGGGCACAACGTCGTGCTCGCCTTCCAGCGGTTCGCGGGCGACGGCCCGCCGCGCACGGAACCGGGTGTCCTCGCCATTGCTTGATCGTTATATTTTCATGACCGCAACGATCGACAGCCCTTCCGCCGAACGGTCCACGGATCTGCTCACCGGTGTCCTCCTCGGCGAGGACTTCCGCCGGGAGCACGGCTTCTGGCGACGGATGATCAGCACGGAACCGTTCCGCCGCCCCGACCTGCGCACCCCCGACGAGCGCCTGGCCCTCGTGTACGAGCGGTTGCGCGTCCTCAACGAATGCCTGGACAGCGGCGCCCGGCTGGCCGCCGACCCGCGCGCCCTCGCGGCCCTGCACGAGTGGCTCGGACCGGTCGACCCGGCGCTCGCCACGGTGGCCGGAATCCACTACAACCTCTTCCTCGGCAGCCTCCTCGACCATGGGGGCGACACCCCCCGCGACCTCTCCGACTTCCTCCGGCTGCGCAGCGTCGGCACCTTCCTCTGCACGGAGGTGGCGCACGGCAACGACGCCGTGGCCGTCGAGACCACGGCCTCCTACGACCGCGGACGCGACGGGTTCGTGCTGCACACCCCGCACGCCGGGGCCCAGAAGTTCATGCCCAACACCAGCCCGGTCGGCGGCCCCAAGACCGGACTGGTGGCGGCCCGGCTGATCGTCGACGGGGACGACCACGGCGTCTTCCTCTTCCTCGTGCCGCTCACCGACGCCGTACGGGCCCTGCCCGGCATCCGGGTGCGCCGGCTGCCCGCCCGCACCGGCAGCCCGGTGGACCACTGCCTGACCTCCTTCGACCGGGTCTTCGTGGAGCGTGCGGCGCTGCTCGGCGGGGAGCACGGACGCATCGGTGACGACGGGGAGTTCAGCAGCGCCGTGGCCAACCGGAGGCGCCGCTTCCTGGCCTCGATCGGCCGGGTCACCTCCGGCAAGATCTCGATGACCGCCTGCGCGGTCGGCTCGGCCCGCGCGACGCTCGCCGTGGCCGTCCGCTACGGGGGGCACCGGTACATCTCGGGCCCCCGCGGCTCGCGGCCGGTGCCGGTGATCGCCCATCGCAGCCACCACGGCCCGCTCGCCCACGCCATGGCCACCGTCTTCGCGATGAGCCTGCTGCACCGCAGGGCCCTGGACCGCTGGGAGCGGGCGGAGCCGGGGGAGGGACGGGAGGACGCGGAGCGGCTGGTCGCCGTCGCCAAGGGATGGATCACCTGGCGGGCGAGGTCCGTGATCGTCGAGTGCCGGGAACGCTGCGGGGCCCAGGCGCTCCTGGAGCACAACGGCATGAGCGAACTGGTCACCGGGGTGGAGGGCGCCATCACCGCCGAGGGCGACAACGTGGCCATCCACGCCAAGGCGGCCGCCGAGATGCTGTTCGCCGCCCCGTCGGCCGGGTCCGACGATCCCCCCGCCGCGACGACCGGCGCGCTCGACGACCCCCGATTCCTCGGCGGGCTGCTCGCGGCACTGGAACGGATCTGGTTCGCGCGGGCCCGGGAACGGATCGGCCTCGCCCCGCAGGGCGACCGGCTGGCCCGCTGGAACGCGGCGTCCGGGCCCGCGCTGCGCGGGGTGGAGGCGCACGCGTGCGGCCAGGCGGCCGAGGCGTACGCGGAGGCGGTGGCCGCCCTGCCCGAGGGGCCCGCCAGGGACCGGCTCGACGAGCTGCAACGGCTGTTCGCGCTCGACGTCGTCGCCCGCAACAGCGGTGATCTGCTGGCCGCAGGCTATTTGACGGTCAGTCAGGTATTGGGGCTGCCGGACGCGGTGGAGGAGCTCGTCGCCGCGGTCGCCCCCCGGCTCCCGGACCTCGTCGAGTCCTTCGCGCTGCCGCCGCAGGTGCTCGCCGACTGGCCCATCGCCGGTGCCGACTACCTGGACGCTTACGACGATCCGGCCGCCTCCTGGCACACGGACGGGGACCGGACGACGGCCGAGGAGGGGCGATGAGGGCCATGGGGGGCATGGGAACAGCCGTGCGTCCCTGCCGGGTCGGGGAGGCTGCCGGGGCTCTTGGGGTCCGTGTGGTCCTGCTGGCTTTCTGGGGTACGACGGCGGTTCTGGCCCGGTGGTGCGCGGGGCGCGGGGAGAGCGGTGCCGAATCGGTTCGGCACAAGGCGTAACTGGAGCCACTCCACCCAGTTGATCCGACGTGGGGACGACGCTTCCCCCGGGCCCGGCAGCCGGACCGAAAGACGGCCGGACGACGGCCGAACGACGAAGAGGAAGATCATGAGTGCGATTCATCCCAAGATCACCGAGGTGCTGACGCACACCTTCAAAGTGCCCGTCGGCGAGATCCGCCCGGACTCCACGATGGACAGCCTGGAGATGGACTCCCTGGCCGCCGCCGAGTTCGCCGTCCTCCTCAGGGAGACCGCCGACGGTGACCAGGACTTCGACCGGATCCCCAAGAACGCCACCCTCGCCGACATCACCCGGTTCATCGAGGCGACCGACGGCGGGACGCTGGTGGTCGGCGAGAGCGCGATGAGCAGCGCCCGATGAACAAACCGGCCATCGCCGTCACCGGCCTGGGCATGATCACTCCGGTCGGCAGCGACACCGAGTCCACCTGGAACGGTGTGTGCGCCGGTGTCTCGCCGGCCCGCACCGTCGCGGAACTGGAGGGGTGCGAGATCGACTTCGCCTGCGTCGTCGACGGCATCGACCTGGACGCCGCGATCGGTGGCCGTGCGGCCTTCCGCATGGGGAGATACGTGAAGTTCGCCGTCCTCGCCGCCCGGGAGGCGGTCGCCGACGCCGGACTCGACCCGGCCCGGTGGGACGGCGGCCGGGTCGCGGTGGTCGTCGGCACCAGCAGCGGGGGCTCGGCCTCACTGACCGAGCAGGCCGTGGTGCTCGAACGGTCGGGGGCCGGGGCCACCTCCCCGTCGGGCATCCTGCTCACGATCCCGAACATGCCCGCCGCCGAGATCGCGATCCAGATGAAGGCCACCGGGCCCAGCCTGGCGCCCTGCACCGCCTGCTCGTCCGGCGCCACGGCGCTGTCCGTCGCCCGCGACCTGCTGGCCACCGGGCAGTGCGACATCGCCATCGCGGGAGCCACCGAGTCGATCGTCTACCCGGTGGCCATGGCCGGGTTCGCCAGGTCCGGGGCCGGAGCCCGGAAGGACGGCGATCCCGCCCTGCTCTGCCGGCCCTTCGCGGCCGACCGCGCCGGGCTGGTCATGGGGGAGGGCGCAGCCGTCATGGTGCTGGAACGGGCGGACGACGCCGATGCCCGGGGCGCCGCGCCCCGGGCCCTGCTGGCCGGCACCGGCGCGACCACCGACGCCCACCACCCGATCCGCCCGCATCCGTCCGGCGCGGTCGCCCAGGCGGCGGTGGAGGCCGCGCTGCGCGACGCGGGCTGGGCGGCCGAGGACGTCGACCACGTCAACGCCCACGGCACGGCGACCCCGGCCAACGACGCCACCGAGGCCGCCCTCATCGCCCGGGTCTACCCCCACCGGCCCCCCGTGACCGCGCCCAAGGGCGTGCTGGGGCACTGCATGGGGGCGGCCGGGGCGATCGAGGCCGGGCTGACGGTCCTCACGCTCCAGCGCGGTGTCGTACCGCCGATCGCCAACCTGGACGCGCCGGCGCCCGGGTTCGACATCGACTGCGTCACCAAGCAGCCCCTGCACCGGACCGTCCGGCGCGCCGTCAGCCACTCCTTCGGATTCGGCGGGCACAACGCCGTGCTCGCCCTCCAGCGTCCGTAGGCCGGGGCGGCGTCCACCGGACACGGCCCGGCCGACGGCCGCGGTGCGCGGGGCCGTCCCCGGGCCGTCCGCGTGGAGTCCCGCCGGGCCCGCGGCGCCCGGTACGCACCGGACACCGCGGGACGCGCCCCGCGGGGCGTACGGCGGGACTCGTGGACCCGGCCCGGGAGGTCAGCGGCTCCGGCCCCGGCCGAACTCGCCGCCCATGTCCTTGCCGCCGGTCTGCGTGCCGTCCGCGTAGTCGATCTGCTCCTTGCGGAGTTCGGCGGAGACCTCCTTCTGCTCGGTCACCTTCCTGGTCTCCATGCGCACCCGCTCCACGGGCACGGTCTCCTTGCGGGTGGTGGCGCGTTCGGCGTGCAGGGTGACCTCGACGTCCTGCTCGCGGATGTCCGCACGCCCCGCCGGGCGGTCGCCGGGCTGGAGCGGTTCGCGGACCAGGCGCACCTCCTCGTGCGTCACGGGCACGGTCCGGGTGACGTTCTCGGTGACCACGTACTTGTGCAGCCGGGCCTTCCCGCTCTCGTACTCCTCGGTGCCGACGTGCAGTTGCTCCTCGCAGCGGATCATCTCCTCCTTGCCGCCCAGGTCGGCGGCGGACCGTTCGGAGCCCGCCCCGGCGCCGACGAGCGGACGGGCGGTGCCGGCCGCCCCGGTCCCGCGGCGCCCGCTCTGCCCCGCGCCGGTGCCGGACATGCCGGACGAGGCGGTACGGGCCGTTCCCGCGCCGGAGGCGGTGGTGCCGGGCATGGGCGTCCGGCCGGTCCCGGTGGCGCGTCCGGTGCCCGCCGCGCCCATGGCGCCGGTACCGGCCGCTCCCGTGGTACCGGCTCCCGGCCGGTCGCCGAACGAGGTGGCGGTGTTCCTGGGGAGGCCGTAGTGGTTGTAGAGCTCTTCCTCCTCCGCCACGGACAGATGGGCGTCCGCGTCCACCCGGGGCGCTTCCTTCACCCGTTCCTTCGGATGCGAGATGTGCAGGTCGGACCCCACCCGGCGGGCCCCGGCCAGCGGGACGAAACTCTCCTTCATGCCGAACAGCCCGGTTTTCACCGTGATCCAGTCCGGGCGGCCGGTGTTGTCGTCGACGTACACCCGGCCCACACTGCCGACCTTCTCACCATCGGTGTCGTACACCGTCAGGCCGTCGAGCTCTCCGGAATCCGTGAAACCGCCAGCGGTTCCCATGACCGATTCCTCCTCGCCCGGGCGCGTCCTGTGGCTGGGTCCATCAGATGAGGCGCGTCCGAATTCCATCGCGCCTCACCCGGATGGGCGCTGCAACCTCCCGGCCCCCGGCATCCGGCGGCCGCACCTCCGGCGGTTCGGCGCTGACCGCCCGCCGCGGTGGTGCACGTCCCCGCACGGGGTTAGGCCGATCGGGTGATGCGGGGGCGGGGACCGGGCCGGGGTCCGGCGCCGCCGGCGCGGTACGACCGCCGAGGGCGGCCCGCCCGGCCGCCGGACCCCCGGCACATATGATCGACGGGTCACAAGCCGACCCCGTCCAGCCGCGCCACCGGAGGTGCCCCCATCGGTTCCGTACGCATCCGGCTGCCCGAGCAGCGCGGCGAACTGCTGGCCCGGCACGAGGACGGCGCGGACCTCCACCATCTGGTGTGGCGCCTCGGACCGGGGTGGCGGGTGTGCTCCAGCGCCGTGCTCGGCGGCGGCATCGGCCCGCGCGAGTGGATCCTCAACGCCCAGGTGCCCGGTGGCTACCCCCGCCTGGACCCCGACCGACACCTCGCGGAGATCGCCGCGGCGGAAGGCCTCACCGGCCCCGGCGCGGGACTGATGACCGCCGCCGACGTCACCGCGCACACCCGCGCGACCGACGGGGGAGCGACCGCGACCGCCACCTGCGGCCTGGGCGTGCGCGGCTGGGCGGCCGCCCCGGCGGAGGGGACACCGGGGCCGCCGCCCCCGGGCACGATCAACATCGTCGTCACCCTCCCCGTGCCGCTCTCCGACGCCGCGCTCGTCAACGCGGTCGCCACCGCCACCGAGGCCAAGGTCCAGGCGCTCCTGGACGCGGGCCTCGACTGCTCGGGCACCCCCACCGACGCCGTGTGCGTCGCGGCGCCCGCCCCGGGGCCCCGCCCCGCCGAACCCTTCGCCGGGCCGCGCTCCCGCTGGGGCGCGCGACTCGCCAGGGCCGTGCACGCTGCCGTCCTCGACGGGGCGCGGCGGCAATCCTGAGCACCACGGCGCCGCGCACCGCCCCCGGGGCGCGGCCGACGAAGGGAGCCCGCGCAATGACCCCGAGCGCCACCGAAACCGCCCCGCAGCGGCCGGTCGTCGCCGTCCTCGGCACCGGAACCATGGGATCGGGCATGGCCCGCAGCCTGCTCAGGGCCGGACTGGAGGTCCGCGTCTGGAACCGTACGCACGCCAGGGCGGTCCCGCTCGCGGCCGACGGCGCCACGGTCGCGGAGACGGCCGAGCAGGCCGTGCGCGGCGCCGACGTCGTCCTCACCATGCTCAACGACGGACCCTCCGTGGCCGCCGCGCTCGACGCCGCGGCCGGGGGACTGCACACCGGTCAGGTGCTGCTCCAGAGCACGACGGTCGGGCCCGACGCCACCGCCGACCTCGCCCGGCGCACGGCGGAGCTGGGACCGGTCTATCTCGACGCGCCGGTCTCCGGTACGAAACAGCCTGCGGAACAAGGCGCGTTGACGGTCTTCGTCGCGGGCCCCGCGGCCGCCCGCGGAAGGGTCGAACCCGTGCTGGACGCGATCGGGCGGCGCACGGTCTGGGTCGACGGGACCCCGGGGGCGGCCTCGAGGCTCAAGCTCGTGGTCAACACCTGGGTGATCACCATGGTCAACAACATCGCCGAGTGCCTCAACCTCGCCGAGGGGCTGGGGGTCGATCCGCGGACCTTCCTCGACGTCATGAAGGACGGCCCGCTGGACACCGCCTATCTGCAGGGGAAGTCCGCCGCGGTCCTCTCCGGCGACCTCGCCCCGAGCTTCGCCCTGTCCACCGCGCTCAAGGACACCCGGCTCATCCTGGACGCGGCGCGGGCGTCGGGGGTGCGGCTGGACCTGGTCGAGGCGTCGGCCGAACGCTTCGCGCGCGCCGAGGCGGCGGGACACGGCGGCGAGGACATGATCGCCACGTACTACGCGGGCCGCGCCCCGGACGCCACCGCCGGCTGAGCCCCGCCGCCCGGGGCACACGGATCCGTGTGTTGCGTGCGGCCCGGGGCCGTCGCGGCGGGGGTCATTCCTCGACGAACATCCCGCTGCGGAGCTTGTGGAGGATCCGGCCGAGCAGCCGGGACACGTGCATCTGCGAGATGCCCAGCTCCTTGCCGATCCGGGCCTGCGTCATCTCCTGGCCGAAACGCATGTCGATGATGCGTCGCTCCCGGCTGTCGAGGCAGCCGAGGAGCGGTGCGAGCGCGTGCAGGTTCTCGACCGTCTCCAGGGCGGGGTCCGGGCCGCCGAGCACATCGGCGAAGGTGCGCCCCCGCCTGTCGGGCCGCCCGTGGCCGGCCGGGGCGGCCGGCACGTCCAGCGAGCCCGCCGCGTATCCGTTGGCCGCCACGATGCCCTCGGTGACCTCGTTCTCGCTCAGCCCGAGCTGCTCGGCGAGCTCCGGGACGGTGGGGTCGCGATCGAGCTCGGTGACCAGCGATTCCTTGGTCCGGGCGATGTCCACCCGCAACTCCTGCAACCGGCGCGGGACGTGCACCGCCCAGGTGGTGTCGCGGAAGAATCGTTTGATCTCCCCGGTGATGTACGGGATCGCGAAGGTGGTGAACTCCACCTCGCGGGAGAGGTCGAACCGGTCGATGGCCTTGATCAGCCCGATGGTGCCGACCTGGACGATGTCCTCCATGTCGTCGCCCCGGCCGCGGAACCGCCCGGCGGCGAACCGGACGAGGGAGAGGTTCATCTCGATGAGGGTGTTGCGCGCGTACTGATGGGCGGGGGTCCCCTCCTCCAGGACCCGGAGCCGGTCGAAGAACAGCCGGGACAGCTCGCGCGCGTCGGCCGGGGCGACCTTCCCCGCGTCCTCGATCCACGGCAGTCCGCCGCTGTCCCCGGCCGTCCCCGCGGCCGGTGCGCCCCCGTCGGGCTCCGGGCCGGCCGCCGGATCCGCGCCGGTGCCGGCCGGTGCGTCGCCCGGTACCGGTCGTGCGCGGTCCGTGCTCCCGGCCCGCTCCGCACCGGCGGTCCGCGCAGTGTGCGCCGTCATCTCGTCACGCTCCCCTGGTCGAAGGCCATGAGGTGTGAGCACCTGCCCCCGGAGGAAGATCTCATGCGGGGAAGCGGGAAGTCGGTCGGGCCGCGCGGCGGCAATGGCCGGGAATCGTCGTGATGCACCGTCATGTCCGTGCACAAGGACGGCAGAAGGGCGGCGGGCCGGGCGGGCGGCACGGCCGGGACGGCGAAACCGCCCCACCGGTACGGGGGAGCCCGGTGGGGCGGTCTCCCTCAGACTGCCACAGCCGTCGGCGCAATGGGGACCGATCGGCGCATATCCAACGGTAGTTGAGTCGAAATCGACGGTGCGGCAATCTTTGGCTCCCGGGCTCCGGTCACCGTACCGGACGCGCCCGCAATGCCTGATGTGCGATCAGAATTCGGTGCGGGCGGGCCGGGAGAGGCGCTCCCAGAGGTTCTCCAGGTGGGTGTGGACGACCTCCCGTGCCTCCCGTGGCGCGAGATGGCCGATGAGGACGTGTGCGGTGAGGCCGTCCGCGAGGGCGAGGAGCGTGCGGGCCTCGACGAGCGGGTCGAACGGCGCGGCGCCCTCGGCCTCCCCGGGGCGCCCGGTGTCCTCGGTGCCCTCGGCCTCCCCGGCGCGCCCGGCCTCCCTGGTGCCCTCGACGTTCCCGGTGTGCCCGGTGGTCCTCGCGGCTTCCGCGGCGAGGCGGACGAACACCCCTTGCAGAGCGGCGTAGTTCGACCGGAGCGTCCGGGCGAGCGACTCGTCCACGGCGGCCTGCGCGAGGAAGGCGAGCCAGACCCTGGCCTCGGCGTGGCGCTCCTCCTCGAGCAGCGACACCTCGGTGGCCGCGTGCCCCAGGGCGGTGCGGGCCGACTGGGCCGGGCTCCTGACGAGGCGGGCGCGCACCCGCTCGCCCACCTGCTCGCCGATGTGCCCGAGCGTGAACACGAGCATCTCCTCCTTGGTGCGGAAGCACCGTTGGACGGCGCCCATCGAGACCTGTGCGCGGGCGGCGACGTCGCGCAGGGTCACGCCCTCCAGACCGCGCTCGTCGGCGAGGCGGCAGACCGCCTCGGCGATGAGATGACGCCGACCCGCGTGATCCACCTGCTTGGGCATGTCCGGCCGCCTCCTGTCCGTGTCTCCCGGTGACTCCTGTCCGGGGTGCAGTTTATTCGATGCGCCCGTATCGGTTCCGGGGTACCGTTCCGATACGGGCGCATCGGAACGTGCGCCGGAGGAGACCGCGCGCCGTCCGGGCGCGCGCCGGGGAGGAAGGAACCGCCGTGCGGGACCCCTTGTGGAAGATGTCCGCCACCGAGCAGGCGGAGGCGGTGCGCACCGCCGGGATCTCGGCCGTCGAACTGATCGACAGCCACCTGGAGCGCATCGCCGAGGTGAACCCGCGGGTGAACGCGGTCACCCGGCTCATGGCGGAGCGCGCACGGGCGGACGCGGCGCGGACGGACCGGCGGCGGGCCGCGGGCGAGGAGCTGGGGCCGCTCGCGGGCGTGCCGTTCACGGTGAAGGAGAGCACCCCGGTCGAGGGCGTGCCGACCACGTTCGGCGCGGAGCGGTTCCGCGATCTGGTCGCCCGCGCCGACGCGCCCCCGGTGGCGCGGCTGCGCGCGGCCGGGGCCGTCCCCATCGGGCACAGCAACATGCCGACCCTGATCCTGGCGGGGATGCACACGCGGAGCGAACTGTTCGGCGACACGGTCAACCCGTGGCACCCCGGACTGACCCCGGGCGGCTCCAGCGGGGGCGACGCGGTGGCCGTCGCCACGGGCATGGCACCGCTGGGACTCGGCAACGACTCCGGGGGATCGGTGCGCGTCCCGGCCCAGTTCTGCGGCGTGGCCGGGCTGAAGCCGTCCACGGGCCGGTTCCCGGCGGACCACCGCGTCCTCGGCCCGGACGACCCGGGCCCGGCCTCCCAGATGCTGGTCACCGACGGCCCGCTGGCCCGGAGCGTGGCCGACCTCCGGCTGGCGTACGAGGTGCTGGCCGGGACCGACCCGCGCGACCCGAGGGCCGTGCCGGTGCCCCTCCGCGGCGAACCGCTGCCCGGCCCGGTGCGGGTCGCGGTCGTGGCGGACCCCGGCGGGCACGGCGTCCACCCCGCCGTGCGCGGGGCCGTCCGGGCCGCCGCCGACGCCCTTCGCGACGCCGGGTACGAGGTGTGCGAGGTGGAGGACGTGCCCCGGATCGACGAGGCGCTCGACGCGTACGGCCGGATCACCGTGACCGAGTTCGCCCCCACCTGGCCGGTGGTGCGCAAGCTGCTCGGCGACGGCGGGGACCGCTACATCGCGATGGCGATGGAGCGGACGCCGCCCGCGAGCGCCGACGAGTTCATGAAGCTGATGGGCACCTGGATGGGCATCCGCCGCTCGTGGGCCGAGTTCCTCGACGCGTACCCGCTGCTGCTCGGCCCCTCGTTCACCGAACCGCCGGTCGAGCCGGGACTGGAGTCGCGCGACGGCGCGGGCCGGGACCGGGTCGCTTCGGGCATGCGTCTGTGCACCGTGACCAGCTTCGTGGGCGTGCCCGCCGTGGCCGTGCCGACGGGCCTGGCCGACGGGCTCCCCTGCGGGGTCCAGATCGTCGGACGCGCCTTCCGGGAGGACCTGTGCCTGGACGCGGCCCTGGCGGTCGAGGACCGGCTCGGGGTGCTCACCCCGGTCGACCCGCGCCCGGCGGGCCCGACCGGCTGACCCCGGACCGCCAGGCCGAGACGCGCCGGACCCGCGGACCCGGCACGACCCGGACGGCGGGCCCGGTCGTTGCGGATCGATGAACACCTCGTCCCGGGGGAATACCCGCAGGCACGCGGGCTTTGCTGTTGCTGTGGCGGCCGGTGACCGGTCCGGCCGCCGGTACCGGGAACAGGAGAGGGAACCCATGCCCCAGGCGTACGTGTTCACCCGCAACGGCGGACCGGAGGTGGAGGCACTCGTCGAACGGGACGTGCCGGTGCCGGGGCCCGGCGAACTGCTCGTCGCGGTCCGGGCGGCCGGGGTCAACCCGGTCGACTGGAAGCTGCGCACCGGGTACGTCAGGCCGGGCGGCGAGCCGCAGCCGTTCCCCACCGTCTTCGGCAGCGAGGCCGCCGGGGTCGTCGAGGCCGTGGGGCCGGGGGTCGAGGGCTTCGCGGTCGGGGACGAGGTCTTCGGCAACCCGGTGACCGGCGGGTACGCCGAGTACACCCTGCTGCCCGTGGCGGTGACGGCGCACAAGCCGGCCGGACTGTCGTTCGTCGACGCGGCGGTGCTGCCGGTCGCGGCGGCCACCGCGTACGACGGCATCCGGCAGCTCTGCCCGGCCCCCGGCGCCACCCTCCTGGTCACCGGGGCCGGGGGCGGGGTGGGAACGGCGGCGGTGCAGCTCGCACGGCACGGGGGCGTCCGGGTCATCGGCGTCGCGAGCGCCGCCAAGAAGGACTTCGTCGAGTCGCTCGGCGCGATCCACGTCGCATCCGGCCCCGGCTTCGCCGAACGGGTCCGGGCGGCGGCCCCCGACGGCATCGACGCGGTCTTCGACCTGGTCGGCGGCGACACCCTCAGGGCCGCGGCCCCGCTGCTCGCGGACCCGGCCGCACTGATCAGCGCGGGCGGCAAGCCGCTGGCCGTGGAGCTCGGCGGGGCGGCCGTCGCACGGGCCCGCACCTCCGCCGTCCTCGAAGCGGTGGCGGACCTCGCCGTCACCGGAGTCCTGCGGGCGCGGGTGACCCGCACCTTCCCGCTGGCCGAGGCGGAACGGGCGCTGCGCGCCGTGGAGGACGGGCACGTGCTCGGCAAGATCGTGATCGAGGTGGCCCGATGAGCCCCCGGCACCCCGCCGCCGACCCGCACCCGCTGGACAACCCGGTCCGCGCCGCGCTGACCGGCCCGCACGGCCACTTCGCCGAGCGCCGCGGCCGCATCCTGCGCTACCCGGTGGACGTGGCCCCCTGGGTCGCGCTCCCGGAGGAGCCGGAGGCCGAGGACTGGGCCGACGCCGCGGCGCTCGCCGGACCCGGGGGCGCCATCGCCATCACCGCCTTCCGGGAGCCGCCGCCGAAGGACTGGGAGGTCTTCTTCGACGCCGAGGGCGTCCAGCTCGTCGACGCCGGGGTCGAGGCGGCCCCGTTCCCGCAGGCCGTACGGCTCGGACCCGCCGACGTGCCCGACATGCTCGCCCTGGTCGAGCGCACCCGGCCCGGGCCCTTCCTGCCCCGCACCGTCGAGCTGGGCACCTACCTCGGCGTCCGGCGCGAAGGGGTGCTCGTCGCGATGGCCGGCGAACGGCTGCGCCTGCCCGGCTGGAGCGAGATCAGCGCCGTCTGCACCGACGAGTCGGTACGCGGCCAGGGGCTCGGCACCGGCCTCGTGCGCGCCGTCGTCCACGAGATCGGGCAGCGCGGCGAAACGGCGTTCCTGCACGCCGCGGCCTCCAACACCGACGCCGTCCGGCTCTACGAATCGCTGGGATTCGCGCTCCGCCGCCGCACGTCCTTCCTCGGGGCGCTCGTACCGGAACACGCCGTGCCCGCCGCACACTGACCCGCACACCCCGCGGACCGTCCCGGAGGCACGATGTCCGGCGACACGCCCCGGCAGCCGGCGGCGTCCGTCGCCCGGACCCCGGCCTCCGGAGGGGGGACCTTCGGCCCGAGACATCCGGGCCGAAGGTCCGTACCCGCTTCGCGCGGGGACCTTCGGCAGGGGCCGACGGGCCGTAAGCCTCGTGATCCGCCCCCGTCGGACCGGGTGGACTGGGAACGGACGCCGGCACGGGGCCGGCGGAGCGCGGGAGGAGTCAGCTGTGACGATCGGGCGTCGCCGGCGTCGGCGTGCGACACGTGGAGCGGCGCTCCCGGGCACGGCGGACGCGGGGGAGGCCGCCGCACGTGCGCCGAGGGTCGGCAACCCGGCGCTGTTCGCGGGGCTGGCCCTGCTGACCACCCTGGTCGTCCTCCTGGACATCGAGACCGGGAAGGACCTGCATCTCGTACCCCTGCTGGTGGTCGTCCCCGCTCTGATCTCCGTCTTCGGAACGATCCGGCAGACCGTGGGCGTGGCCACCTGGACGATGATCGTCGTCGTCTGCTCGCGCCTGGTCACCGGCGGGACGTTCTGGGACGTCACCATCAGCGTGGCCTTCACCGCGCTGGCCTGCTTCCTCGGCGTCGGATCGTGCGCGCTGCGGATCCGCCACGCCGCCGAGATAGCCAGGCTGCGCTCCGCCGCCGGCGCGCTCCAGCGCCAGATCCTGCGCCCGCTGCCGATCCCGACCGAGCAGATCCTCGCCCACGGCATCTACACGCCGATCGAGGAGGACGGCCTGGTCGGCGGCGACATCTACGAGGTCGTCGAGTCGCCCTACGGGACCCGGGTGATCATCGGGGACGTCCAGGGCAAGGGGCTCGCCGCGATCGGGGCGGGCTTCGCCGTGCTCGGGGCGTTCCGGGAGGCGGCCATCCGCGAGCCCGACCTGACCGGGGTGGTCGACGCCCTGGAGGACGCGGTCGCCCGGCACAACGCGTTCTCCGCCCAGACCGGCGAGACCGAACGCTTCGTCACCGCCCTGGTGCTCGGCTTCGACGGGAGCGACCGGGTCCGGGCCGTCAACTGCGGCCATCTGCCGCCCCGGCTGTTGCACGAGGGCACGGCCCGCGCGCTGCCGCTGCGCCGTACGTCCGTCCCCCTGGGCATGGCGGAGCTCAGCCCCGAGGCCCGGGCCTCGGAGCCGCTGGACTTCCCGCCCGGCGCCACGCTCCTGCTCTTCACCGACGGGGTCACCGAGGCCCGCGACGCGTCCGGCGCCTTCTACCCGCTGGACACCCGGCTGCCCCGCTGGACGGGACTGGAGCCCTACGAGGTACTGGACGCGCTCCACGCGGATCTGGAGGCGTTCTCCGGCGGCGTACGGCGGGACGACATCGCCGCGCTCGCCCTGCGCCGGACGACGGCGGCCGAATCGCGCCGGACCGGGGAGCCGGGGCACGGCGCCCGCCGGGCCGCCGAGGTGTTCAGCGCCCGGTGACCGCCGGACACGGGGCCCCTGGAACGGCCGGTTCCGTACGTGGCCGACAGGTAGGGGAGAGCCCCGGAAGGGCGTCCCGCAGTCGTTCCTTACGGCACTTCGCGCCAAAAAATGTCCCGACGAGACTTGTGTCGCGTCGGGACATTTTCAGGTGTACGGTACAACCATGAATCCGGAACGGAAGAGCCCGGAACGGCGGAGCCGCAAGGCCCGCAGGACCCGGGACGCACTGGCGCAGGCCGCGTCCGAGCTCGTGCTCGAACGGGGACTGCGGGACGTGACGGTCGAGGAGATCGCGGAACGCGCGGACGTCGACCGGCGCACCTTCAGCCGGTACTTCACGAGCAAGGAAGCCGCGGTCCTGGACTCGGTCCGGGGCGACGGCGACCGGATCAACGAAGCCCTGCGGGCCCGCCCCGCCGGCGAACCCCCGCTCACCGCCTACCGCCGCGCCGTGCACGACTGGCTCGACGACCCCGGCGCGCAGGCATGGCACCGGCGCGCCGGGATCTTCGACCTGCTGGTCCTCGCCGAGCGGGAGCCGACCCTCTACGCGGCGTTCCACCACATCCGGGTGGACGCCCAGGAGGACTCGGTCGCGATCGTCGCCGAGCGGCTCGGAGTCGATCCGGACCGCGACCTCCGCCCCGCCGTCACGGTCGCCGCGGGCGCCGGGGCGCTCCTGGCGGCCCAGGCCGCCTGGGCGCGGGCCGGACTGCGGGAAGACCTGCCCCGACTGGTCGGGCAGGCATTCGACGCCCTCTCCGGGGAGCTGCTCATGCGGCTTCCCGCCGGACCGGCGCCGCACAGCACCACGGAAGGAAACGCACCATCATGAGCACCCCCCTCACCCCCGCCGACCAGGAGTTCGCCGGTCGGACCGCCCTCGTCACCGGAGGAGCCTCCGGCATCGGACTGGCCCTCGCCCACCGCCTCGCCGCCGGCGGCGCGTCCGTCGTCGTCGCCGATTACGACGAGGCCGCCGCCCGCAAGGCGGTCGCCGAACTGGAGAACGCGGGCGCCCGGGCCGCCGCGGTCGCCATGGACGTCACCGACCCCGCCTCCGTCGAAGCGGGCGTCCGGTTCGCCGTCGACACCTTCGGCGCCCTGCACCTCGCCGTCAACAACGCGGGCATCGGCGGCCCCAGCAACCCCACCGGCGAGTACGCGGTCGAGGACTGGGACCGGGTCGTCGCCACCAACCTCAGCGGCGTCTTCTACTCGATGCGCCACGAGATCCCCGCCATCGTCGCCGCGGGCGGCGGCGCCGTCGTCAACATGTCGTCGATCCTCGGCACCAACGGCTTCGCCGGCTCGCCCGCCTACGTGGCCGCCAAGCACGGCGTCGTCGGACTCACCAAGACGGCCGCCCTCGAGTACGCGGCGCGGAACGTCCGCGTCAACGCCGTCGGCCCCGGCTTCATCGACACGCCGCTGCTGCGCGACACCGACGGCCCGGCCCGCGACCACCTCGTCTCGCTGCACCCCGCGGGACGCCTCGGCACGGCCGAGGAGGTCGCCGAACTGACCGCCTTCCTGCTCTCCGACCGCGCCTCCTTCATTCACGGCAGCTATCACCTGGTGGACGGCGGTTACTCCGCCTCCTGAGTGGCGGAACGACCGAACGGGGGCGAGCAATGGAACGAAGAGAGCGAGGAGAATCCCATGAAGGCCGTCCAGTACCGCACCGCCGGCGCGGCACCCGAGGTCGTCACCGTGCCCGACCCGGAACCGGGCCCCGGCCAGGTGCTGATCGAGGTCACCGCCGCGGGCGTCTGCCACTCCGACATCGCCGTGATGAGCTGGCCCGCGGAGCAGATCCCCTTCCCGCTGCCGCTCACCCTCGGCCATGAGGGCGTCGGCACCGTGGCCGCCCTCGGCGACGGCGTCGACGGCCTCCCGGTCGGCACCTCCGTCGCGGTCTACGGCCCGTGGGGCTGCGGCACCTGCGTCAAGTGCGCCGAGGGCAAGGAGAACTACTGCCTGCGCGCCAAGGAGCTCGGCATCATGCCGCCCGGACTCGGCGCGCCCGGCGCCATGGCCGAGTACATGATCGTCGACGACCCGCGCCACCTGGTGCCGCTCGGCGACCTCGATCCGGTCCAGGCCGTACCGCTCACCGACGCCGGACTGACCCCGTACCACGCGATCAAGCGCTCGCTGCCCAAGCTGGTGCCGGGAGCCACCGCCGTCGTCATCGGCACCGGCGGCCTCGGCCACGTCGCGATCCAGCTGCTGCGCGCCATGACGGCCGTCAGGGTCATCGCCCTCGACGTCTCCGAGGACAAGCTCGCCCTCGCCCGCGCCGTCGGCGCCCACGAGACCGTCCTGTCCGACGAGAACGCCGCGGCGAAGGTCCGCGAACTGACCGGTGGGACCGGGGCGCAGGTCGTCCTCGACTTCGTCGGGGCGCCGCCCACCGTCGTCACGGCCGGGGCCTCGGCCGCCATCGACTCCGACGTCACCGTCGTCGGCCTCGGCGGCGGGGCACTGCCGGTCGGCTTCGGCTCCCTGCCGTACAACACGACGGTGACCTCCCCGTACTGGGGCTCGCGCTCCGAACTCGCCGAGGTGCTCGAACTCGCCCACGCCGGAGCGGTCGAGGTGCACGTCGAGACGTACGGCCTGGACGAGGCGCCGCTGGCGTACGAGCGACTGCACCACGGCAAGATCAACGGCCGCGCGGTCATCCTCCCCAACGGTTGAGCGGACCGGATCCGCCTTCCCGCGGCCGGGGCGCATCCGCCCCGGCCGCCCGTCGTACGGCGGACGGCCGGTCACCGCATCACCACCCGGGGCGCGCGGGCCGTCGCCCCGGCCGCTGTGCGCCGTCGCACGCCCTTTCACGCTCCGTCGCACCACCCCGACGATGGACTCCTGTACCGCAGACACCCGTTCCGGCCGTGCCGCAACGCAGACGGGAGATCTCCATGGGACAGCAGCCGATCGTCATCGACCCCGCGGGGCGCGACATCCACGGCGAGGCGGCGGAACTCCGGCGCCACGAACCCGCCGCCCCGGTCGAACTCCCCGGCGGGATCAGGGCGTGGGCCCCCGCCGGATTCGAGGTGCTCAGGCAACTCCTCACCGACGACCGGGTGTCCAAGGACCCGAACCGGCACTGGCCGGCCTGGCGGGAGGGAAAGCACCGGGACGGCTGGATCAACAACTGGGTGGGCGTGACCAACATGTTCACCGCCTACGGCGCCGACCACCGACGGCTGCGCCGGCTCGTCGCGCCCGCCTTCACCAAACGGCGGACGGACGCGCTGCGGCCCCGCGTCGAGGAGATCACCGCGACGCTGCTCGACCGGATGGCCGCCGCCCCCGACGGCCGGGCCGACCTGCGGGCCGCCTTCGCCCACCCGCTGCCGGTGGCCGTCATCTGCGAGCTCTTCGGCGTCCCCGAGGACCGGAGGACCGACACCGCACGCCTCGTCGGCGAGATCTTCGACACCACCGCGGCGCCGGAGGCGGCCCTCGCCACCCTGCACGAGGCGTACGCGCTCCTCACGGACCTGGTCGCCGCCAGGCGCGAGCGGCCCGCCGACGACCTCACCAGCGTCCTGATCGCCACCCGCGACGAGGAGGGCTCGCGCCTCACCGAGGACGAACTCGTCGACACCCTCCTCCTGGTCGTCTCCGCCGGCCACGAGACCACCGTCAACCTGATCGGCAACGCCGTCCACGCCCTGCTCACCCACCCGGAACAGCTCGCCCGGGTACTGGACGGCGAGTTCTCCTGGAACGACGTCATCGAGGAGACCCTGCGCTGGTCCCCGCCGGTCGCCAACCTCCCGCTGCGCTACGCGGTCGAGGACATCGAGCTTCCCGGCGGAGTCACCCTCGCGCGCGGCGACGCGATCCTGGCCACCTATGCCGCGGCCGGCCGGGACCCCCGGCGCCACGGCCCGGACGGGGACCGCTTCGATGTCTCCCGGCCCGACAAGGAGCACCTCTCCTTCGGCCACGGCGTCCACTTCTGCGTCGGAGCCCCACTGGCCCGGCTGGAGGCCTCGATCGCCCTTCCCGCCCTGTTCGACCGCTTCCCCGGCCTGTCCCCGGACGACGGGGCGGCACCGGCCGAGCCGTTGGAGTCCTTCATCTCGTACGGCTTCGCCACCCTTCCGGTGCGTCTCTCCTGAAACGCCCGCCCGGATCCCGCCGCCGTGGACGTGCCGTCTAGGGTGCGGACATGACCTCGCAGCGCTATCTCTCCGAACTGTTCTCGCTGGACGACCGGGTCGCCGTGGTGACGGGCGGCAGTTCCGGGATCGGCCGTGCGATCGCCGGTGCCCTCGCACGGGCGGGCGCGCGCGTCGTGATCGTGGCGCGCAAGGAGCCGGAACTGGCCGCCGCGGTCGACGAGCTGGTCGCGGAGGGCTGCCGGGCGGCCTGGGTGAGCGCCGATCTGAGCACCCGTGACGGGGTGCGTACGGCCGCGGAACGGGCGGCCGAGGTGTTCGGCGAGCCCGACATCCTCGTCAACAGCGCCGGGATCAACCTGCGGCCACCCATGGACGAACTGGGCGAGGACGTGTGGGACGCCACGATGGCGGTGAACCTGGAGGCGCCGTACCTGCTGGGGCAGCGGTTCGGGCCCGGCATGGCCGAGCGGGGCTTCGGGCGGATCATCCACGTCACCTCCCAGCAGGCGCACCGGGCGTTCGTCCAGAGCGGTGCCTACGGGGTCTCCAAGGGAGCGCTGGAGTCGCTGGCCCGCTCCCAGGCCGAGGCGTGGTCGCCGCACGGCGTCACCTGCAACACGCTGGTCCCCGGCTTCGTGATGACCCCGCTCAACGCGCGGCTGTCCTCCGACCCGGAGAAGGTGGCCGCGCTGGCCGCGCGCACGATGGTCGGCCGCAACGGCCTGGCCGAGGACTTCGCCGGAGCGGCGGTGTTCCTGGCCGGCCGCGCCTCCGGCTACGTCACCGGACAGGCGATCTTCGTCGACGGCGGGCTGTCCGTCCACTGAACCCGACACGCCATCAGGACCGAGCCGGTCGGTCCGCAGGGACGACCCCGCGACGGTGCGCGGGGTCGTCCCTGCGGACGTGATCGGGCGGAGGCCGGCCGGGTGTTGTCCTGTCGGCGGCACAGGCAGGTGCGGTTCACGTGCACCGGCACGGTCGGACTTGGTGCGGAGGCGGAGAAAAACCTGATCCGGACCGGCCGGGGCGAGCCGGGAGGGAACGGACGGCCCCGTCGGCGCGTCCTCTGCGGGCGAGGCCCCGGCCTATGCTGGGCGCATGTCCACCGACGGAGTGCCGCCGGACAACCGGGGCGGCGGGGAGTCCGGAGCCGACGCGGAGTTGCCCGCGACCCTGCACATCGCCGGGCTCGCGCTGAACCTGGTGGAGAGTCCGCCCGCACTGGCCTGCTGGAGCGGCGGCTTCCCGGTACCGGCGGGCGCCGACCCGGCCGTGGTCAACCTGGTGATCGAACCGCCCGCCCCACCGCAGCCGGCCACCCTCCGGCGCGTCCACGACGTCGTGAGCCGGTTCGACGCCCTCGTCGCCCGGGCCGGGGAGTACTGCCGCGTCCGGCTCCGGGAGGAGGGGTACGGACTCACGGCGGGGGAACTGGACCGGCTGGACCTTCCGGAGCCGCCGTGGGGGCTCCCCGAGGCAACGGTGTGGACCGACCGGAGCTGGATGATCCGCTTCGCCGAGAGCGGGCTCGGCATGGGCGACCCGTACGGAATCCTCGTCACCTTCGACGGGACCCGGCCCGTCGATGTGCAGGGCACCGACGACGAGTGACGAACCGCCCGCCGGTCCGTACGGGAGAACGGCGGACGAACTGTCAGGACGGCCGGACCGGGCGAGTGTTGCCGGAGCCGGAGCCGGAGCCGGAGCCGGAGCCGGAGCCGGAGCCGGAGCCGGAGCCAGGTCGGGGCAGGTGCCGGGCCCGGGTCGGGGCAGATGCCGGAGGCGCGAATCCCGTTTCCCGTCAGGTGGCGGGATCTGGATCCACCGTGCGGCGGAGCGGTTGGGTACTGCACCGGAACGACCCCCCGAAGGACCGGGAGACGGAGAAGTCGACGTACTCGACCGTGATGCCCCGTCGCTTCAACTGCTCGCCGATGTGGGCGAATTCCGGGTCGGTGACATAGGTGTCGGGATCGACGGGAAGTCCGTTGGTCGCCAGGCGGGCCGTTTCCGCGAGTGACACCTCGATCCGGTCCCATGCGCGAAGACGCTCGGGAATGCCGTCGAGGAAGGCGTCGGGGCAGGCGACGAGGAGCCCTTCCCGGACGAGACCGAGCGCGCAGTCCAGATGGAGGATGTCGGGCCGGAGCCGGACGCTCTCCACGGTGTAGCCGAACGGGGCGAGGTAATGGGCGAGCCAGGCGATGCCGGCGGGGCTGGACGCCAGTCCCGAGGTGCCGACGAAGACGTGCCGGCCGAGGACGAGGACATCGCCGCCCTCCAGGAACGGGCCAGGTCCGAGGGCGGGGTCGTGCTCCTCGGGAACCTCCGGCATGGGCGTGGCGACATAGCGCGCGCCGGTCGTGAGGACGCGTTCGGCGAACAGCCCCCGCATGGGGAGCACCTCGACGCGCCGGTGCGCGAAACGCATGGAGCCCTCGATGACATGGTCGCCGATGGTGAAGAACGGGTCCCTGGCGAAAAAGTTCGCGTACCCGGCGCTCCCGGTGAATGCCTTCTCGGCGGAGGTCAGCAACCGGGGCCGGAGGATCTCGACCCCGTAGGAAACGAGGACCTCCCCCAGGGCGTCGCGCTCGGCTTCCCACCGCGATTGCCGTGCCGGGTCCGCGTCCCGCAGATCACCGGTGAAATCGATCGCGCCCGGGTCCGGGAGGAACCGGGTCTCGGGGCTGTTCCTCGCGTCGGCCGGAGTGGCGAATTCACTCCGTGCGAGGACGACCGTGCGAAGGGGCGCGAACTCGCTCTCGACATGGACCGCGTCCACCATCGGTGCTGCTCCTCACCTGAGGAAGATTTTTGATCGGGCCGCCGTGCGCGAACAGTCGACCGGACGGTACGACCCCTTCTTTCGTACTTTATCCACCTTTCCCTGGTTGCGGTGTTCCGCCATGGGAACCGTGCCGGGAGTTCTGCCCGACGGCCGAGGACCTCCCGAATCCGATGCCCCGCGGATTGCGCACGCTGCCTCGGGTCGGATTCCGCGGACCTTCCCTTCACGAGGATCGGTGTCGCCATCGGACCGACGTGCCCTGTTCGCCGTGAGGTTCCCGATGCCCTCTGGTGCGCGACGACGCGCACGGCCATGCTGTCCGCCGACAGCATGCGCCGCCTGCGGGAAGGGCCGCGCAACCCGCTTGATTCCAGGAGGATTTGTGGTTCTTGGCACAGCCGGCCGGGCGACCGGGCCACGAGGAAGGGCCGCGCGCGGGCGCGGGACGGCGACGCGTTCGCTCGTGCTGCTCGCGACCGTGTCCGCGATGACCGTCGGTACGATCGCCCCCGGCATCCGCCTCGACTCCTACGACCGGCTCGAATCCGACAAGTGGCTGCGGGTCGACCACCTCTCCGTCGACCTGGGCGGCGGCGAAGTGCGCGCCGACTACCTCTCCTCCGGCAAGGTCTCCGATCGGCGCACCGTCTCCGAACTCGCCGCCGGACACGACGCGGGCCGCGGCCGGCGCACCGTCGCCGCGATCAACGCCGACTTCTTCGACATCAACCAGACCGGCGCACCCGAGGGGATCGGCGTCAAGGACGGGGCCACCGTCCAGTCGCCCGCCCCCGGCGTCAACCGGGCCGTCGGCATCGGCCCCGACAGCGCGGGCCGCGTCCTGAGCCTGTACTTCGAGGGAACGCTCACCCTGCCGGCCGGGGAACGGCCGCTCACCGCGTACAACGCCGCCAATGTGCCCTCCGGCGGGGTCGGCGCGTACACCTCGGCCTGGGGAACCGCCGACCGCGCCCTGACCGTGGACGACGCGAGCCCGGTCGCCGAAGCGACGGTACGCGACGGCAAGGTCGTCTCCGTCTCGCACACCCCCGGATCGGGCGAGATCCCCGACGGCACCACCGTCCTGGTCGGCCGCGAGGCCGGAGCCGCCGCACTCGACGCCCTGAAACCCGGCGACCCGGTCTCCCTGACCTACCGGGCACGCACCGACGCCGGGGCCGTGCCGCGCACCGCCGTCGGCGGCCGGGAACTCCTCGTCGTCGACGGGGTCGCGCAGAACCACGACGGCGAGGGCAACAACACCGCCGCGCCCCGCACCGCCGTCGGCTTCTCCGAGGACGGCCGGACCATGCAGGTCCTCACCGTCGACGGACGACAGGCCGACAGCGGCGGCGTCACCCTCACCGAACTCGGCCTGATGATGCGGCGCGCCGGTTCGTACAGCGCCCTCAACCTGGACGGCGGCGGATCGTCGACCCTCGTCGCGCGCGAACCCGGCAGCGACGCGCTCCGGGTGGAGAACAGCCCGTCCGACGGCAGCGAACGCACCGTGCCCAACGGCCTCGCCCTCACCGCCCCCGACGGCAGCGGTCGGCTCAAGGGCTTCTGGGTGCAGCCCCGCACGCCCGCGGCCACCGCGCCCGGCGTCGACCCCGTCAAGGGCGGCCACCCCGACCGGGTCTTCCCCGGACTCACCCGACGCCTCACCGCGACCGGGTACGACGAGACGTACGGCCCGGCACGGGGCACTCCGCGCTGGCGCACCGCATCGGCCTCGGTCGGCACGGTCGACGGCGGCGGGCTCTTCACCGCACGCCGCGGCGGCACCACCACCGTGAGCGCCGCACACGGGCCGGCACGCGGCAGCACCACCCTGACGGTCCTGGACGAACTGGCCCGCATCCAGCCCACCACCCAGCGGGTGGGACTCGCCGACGCCAAGGCCACCGGCACGTTCGGCATCGTCGGGCTCGACGCCCACGGCACCAGCGCCCCCGTCGAACCGCGTGACGTCGCACTCGACTACGACCGCGCGCTCTTCGACATCCGCGACGACGGCCGGGGCTCCTTCACCGTCGCCTCGCGCACCGGCTCCGGCGCCGGACTGATCAGGGCGACCGCGGCGGGTACCACCACCGTCCTCGCCGTCAGTGCCGGCCTCACCGAGCAGCCGGTCTCCTCCTTCGACGACGCCGGGTCCTGGAAGTTCAGCCAGGCCCGCGCGAGCGGATCGCTGGAGGCCACCCCCGACGGCCGCACCGGCACCGGACTGCGGCTCCGCTACGACTTCACCGGCTCCACCGCCACCCGCGCCGCCTACGCCACCCCGCCCGGGCCGGTCACCGTGGCCGGTCAGCCCCAGTCGTTCAAGCTGTGGATCAAGGGCGACGGCAAGGGCGCCTGGCCGACCCTGCACCTCAAGGACGCCGCGGGCTCCGACCAGTTGCTGCGCGGCCCGTACGTCACCTGGACCGGCTGGCGGGAGGTCACCTTCGCGGTGCCGCAGGGAGCCGCCATGCCGCTCTCCGTGCACCGCTTCTACCTCGCCGAGACCGCGGCCGCCAAGCAGTACACGGGCGACATCGTCATCGACGACCTCACCGCCCAGGTGCCGCCCACCGTCGACCTTCCCGAACAGGCCGCGCCCGCCGACGACCTGATCGACACCGCGGCCGTGACCGGGCGCCGGGACTGGCGGTTCGCGGTGATGTCCGACGCCCAGTTCGTCGCCCGCGACCCGGACAGCGCGATCGTCGCCCAGGCCCGTCGCACCCTGCGCGAGATCAGGGCGGCCCGCCCGGACTTCCTGGTCGTCAACGGCGACCTGGTCGACGAGGGCGCGCCCGAGGACCTGGCCTTCGCCCGCCGCGTCCTCACCGAGGAACTCGGCGACGCGCTGCCCTGGTACTACGTACCGGGCAACCACGAGGTGATGGGCGGGAAGATCGACAACTTCGTCGGCGAATTCGGGCCCGCCCAGCGCACGTTCGACCACAGGGGCACCCGCTTCGTCACGCTCGACACCTCCAGCCTCAGCCTGCGCGGCGGCGGCTTCGCCCAGATCCGGCAGCTGCGCGCCCAGTTGGACGCGGCGGCGAAGGACCGCGCCGTCGACTCGGTCATGCTGATCGAGCACGTGCCGCCGCGCGACCCGACCGTGCAGAAGGGCAGCCAGCTGGGGGACCGCAAGGAGGCGGCCCTGGTCGAGCAGTGGCTCGCCGACTTCCGCCGCACGACGGGCAAGGGCGCGGCCCTCATCGGCAGCCACGTGGGGGTCTTCCACGCCTCGCACGTCGACGGGGTGCCGTACCTGATCAACGGAAACTCCGGCAAGGCCCCGGCCGGGGCCGCGGACGAGGGCGGCTTCACCGGCTGGTCGATGGTCGGCGCCGACCGCGTCACCGCGGGCGAGCAGGCCGCCGCACGCCTGCGGCCGTGGCGGGGCGGACCCGACTGGGTCTCCGTGCAGACCCGGGCGCACGTCGACGCGCTGAACCTCGACGCGCCCCCGGTGCTCGGCACGGGAAGCCGTACGAAGGTGACGGCGACGGTCACCCAGGGCACCCGGGCCGTCCCGGTCGGCTTCCCGATGGCCGCGGACTGGACCGGCTCCCCGAACGTCCACATCGGTGACCGGAACGGCGCCCGCCCCCGGCACACCGCGGTCCTCGACCCGTCCAGCGGAACACTCACCGCGCTCCGTCCGGGCACGATCACCCTGGCCGTGACGGTCAACGGCACGACGCAGCGGACCCAGGTCAGGATCACGGCGACCGGGGCCGCACCGGCGGCCTGACGTCCGGGGACCCACCGGCGGCCGCCGCCGCCCGCGCCCACGACCGGCGCGGGCGGCGCCGGGCCGCCCGTACGACGGCCTTCCCCGCGCCACGGCGTGCGCCGGGGCGGGCCGGCCCCGCGACAACGTACGGGCGGGCCCGTGACGGCGTACGGGCGGGTCGGGCGGAATCCGCCCAGCCCCAGGCACGACGTACGGGCGGGCCGCACCCAGGACACCCGGTGCGGCCCGCCCGTCGCGGGTTTCCGCCCGCCTCACACCTTGCGGTAGCCGTACGCCTCCGTCGCCGCGGCCTCCACCGCCGCGATGTCACCGCCCGCCGATGCGGTGACCACCGCGGCCACCGCGCCCTCCACGAACGGCGCGTCCACCAGCCGCGAGCCCTCCGGCAGCTCGTCGCCCTCGGCCAGCAGCGACTTGACCGTGAGCACCGCGCTGCCCAGATCCACCAGCAGCGCGACACCCGCACCGGAGTCCACCGACCTGGCGGCCTCGGCGATCAGCTCCGCGCTCGTCCCGAGACCGCCCGCGGGAGTGCCGCCGGCCGCCGCCACCGGAGCCGTCGCGCCGCCCGCGGCGAGCCCCCTGGCCAGCTCGGCGACGGACTCGGCCACCGGCCCGCTGTGCGAGACCAGCACGATCCCGACCTGTTTCCCGTCGCTCATGCCCGTTCCCCGTCCGTCTTCTCCCCGGCGTCGGCCAGTGCGGCGACCAGCAGGGCCGAGGACGTCGCCCCCGGGTCCTGATGGCCGATGCTCCGTTCGCCCAGATAGCTCGCCCTGCCCTTGCGGGCCCGCATCGGCACCGTCGCCGCGGCCCCCTTCTCCGCCGCCTCCCGGGCCGCCCCGAACGAGGTGCCCAGTGCCTCGGCGGCCGGCAGCAGCGCGTCGAGCATCGTCTTGTCCCCGGCCTGCGCCCCGCCCAGCTGCGCCACGGCCGCCACACCCACCCCGAAGGCGTCCGCCAGCTGCTGCGGAGTCACCTCGGGGGCATCGCCCAGGGCCTTTCCGGTACGGCGCAGCAGCGTCCCGTACAACGGGCCCGAGGCACCGCCGACCGTCGAGATCAGGTTCCGGCCGGCGAGCATCAGCACGGCGCCGGGTGTCCGCGGCCGCTCCTCGTCCAGAACGGCGGTCACCGCGGTGAACCCGCGCTGCATGTTGCTGCCGTGGTCGGCGTCCCCGATCGCCGAGTCGAGCTCGGTGAGACGGTCCGCCTCACGGCCGACCAGGGCGGCGGCCCCGGTCATCCAACGGTGGAAGAAGTCGGCGTCGAGCACATGATCTCCTTGTCGCTGAGGCATGACGGAATGCGGTACGGACGGATCAGCGGCCCCAGCGCAGCGCGGGCGTCTGCACCGGCGCGTCCCAGAGCCGCAGCAGCTCCTCGTCCACCTGGCAGAGCGTCACCGAGCAGCCCGCCATGTCGAGCGAGGTCACATAGTTCCCCACGAGCGTACGAGCTGCCACCACACCTCGCTCGGACAGCACCCGCTGGACCTCCGCACCGAACCCGTACAGCTCCAGCAGGGGCGTCGCCCCCATGCCGTTGACCAGCACGATCACCGGGCCGGTCGGTCGCAGGTCCTCCAGCACCGTGTCCACCGCGAAGTCCGCGATCTCCCGCGACGTCATCATCGGACGCCGCTCCCGCCCCGGCTCGCCGTGGATCCCGATGCCGAGCTCCAGCTCGCCCGGCGGCAGATCGAAGGTGGGGGAGCCCTTGGCCGGTGTGGTGACGGCGCCGAGGGCCACCCCGAAGCTTCGCGACGACTCGTTCACCCGCCGGGCGACGGCCGCCACCCGGTCCAGCGGGGCGCCCTCGTCGGCCGCCGCCCCGGCGATCTTCTCGACGAACAGGGTCGCCCCCGTGCCCCGCCGACCGGCCGTGTACAGGCTGTCGGTCACCGCCACGTCGTCGTTGACGAGCACCTGGACCACCTGGATACCCTCGTCCTCGGCGAGCTCGGCGGCCATCTCGAAGTTCAGCACGTCACCGGTGTAGTTCTTGACCACGAACAGCACCCCCGCCCCGCTGTCCACCGCGGCCGCCGCCCGCACCATCTGATCGGGCACGGGCGAGGTGAACACCTCCCCGGGGCAGGCCGCGGACAGCATGCCGGGGCCGACGAACCCCGCGTGCAGCGGCTCGTGCCCGGAACCGCCGCCGGAGACGAGCGCCACCTTCCCGGCCACGGGCGCGTCCCGCCGCACGACGACCCGGTTCTCGACGTCCACGGTCAGCTCGGGATGGGCCGCGGCCATACCGCGCAGCGCGTCCGCGACAACGGTCTCGGGAACGTTGATCAGCATCTTCATGGATACCTCCTGATGAGATGAGCAGGCAGGCCGACTGGCTGGGTCCTAGCAGGTCGGAGTGGACGTATCGAGTTCTTGGCCTGGGCGCTCCATGGTGCCGGGCGGCGGTTCCGCGCGGTACCGGTACCGGCCGGATGCCGAGTTTCCTGATGAAGCGTCATGTTCGAGCCGGTGCGTAGATTCTTTGCGAATGCGCATCACGGCGCAATTATCGATGGAAGGGGGTGGGTGCGCACTGGTGCGACATCAGCGGGATCGGGGCGATCTCGGGCACTCCGAGTCCGAGGGGCGGGGACGAGGAGGGAGTGGAGGGCGGTGACGCGGAGGTCTTCGCGGCATTCGTGGGAAGGAGCCGGCCAGGACCACGAGCCGTAGCGACGTGTACTGATCACAGCCACCCGCTGACGGCCGCGACGAGGACAGCGGCTTCGGAGCGGACTGCGGGCCTGTCGTGGCGCGTGGCCGCGGCCCGGTGGCGCCTGAGGCGGTTGATTCCGCACCCGACCACTGGCGCTCACGGTGATCGACCGGGTCGAAACGCGGCGGCCGGACCGGCCCGATGCGGGGCACACGGGCCTTCTCCGGCGTCGTTTCGAACTGCGGCGGGCCCCGCGCCGTCCCGCCGTCACCACGGTCGGCATGGGCTTCTGCCCCTGCTCGACCGCCGGGCGAGGCTTGGTGGTGAACCCGCCGCGCGAGCGTCCCGCCGGATCGGCTCTGCAGCGTTCCAGCCGCCGCCTGCGGATCGCCTCCGCGACCCCCTCGCTCCGGCCTTGGCCGTCGACGTGGTCCTGGAACAGCGTGTACAGGCTGCGCAGCGAGATGTGGTGCCGCTCGGCGATGGTGCGAGGAGTCGGATCGAGGTCCGCCAGGTTCTGCTCGATGAGCGCGTCGATCTGACGCAGCAGCACGTGTGCCCGGGCCGCTTCCGGCAGCTGCGGCTCAGCGCCCAGCTGCTGGACGAGGTACGCGGCCGTCGGTTCCACCGCCACGCTGCCGAGGCTGCCCAGGTCGCGCGGCCGGCACTCCGATCCGTTTTTGGCCATCGCGCCCAGGAACTGGGTCAGCACGGCCTTCATGCCTGTGGTGCTGTCCATGCGCCGGGCGATGAGCCGGTCGACCTGCAAGGCAGCCAACGGCAAGCGCTCTTCAGGGATTTGCAGGACCAGGACCTCGACACCGCCGCCGTCGAGTCCCGAGCCGGAGTCGTAGGGGCGGGAGGTGTCCCACGGCACCAGGTCACCGGCACGCGGCTCCGTCTCACTGCCTCCCTGCGCGTACCAGGCCGGTCCCCTGGTCACCGGCCCCAGTTGGTACTGCTCCGGGTCTCCGCGACGGATCAGGGCGGGGGCGTCGTGAGCGCAGCGGGGAGCAGGAGAACCTCGACAACTGCACAGGGCCGAGACCCGGAAAGGCACCCTCCGCCTGGAATGCGGCAGCGTCCCGCGCGTTGAGCGCCGACGGCATCAGCGCACTGGAGATCGTCTCCACGGACCAGTCGAATCTGTCCGGCGCCGGTACTTCGACCGCGCTCACTCCGTGCCACATCATCGAGCCCCATCGTCCGATCTCCCGCCCGGATGCCGCAGCGGCCGGGGGAAGTGCAGCCTGCCGGACGTTCGCCCTGTTCGTACGCGGGTGGTCGCCCGCGAGCGACCGCGTCAAAGGTTGCCACCGGCCCGGATGATCCGGTACCCGGGACCGTCAACGACGACACCATCCCCGAGAAGGTCCGACGGCCGCCGGAACCACCGGGGCGCCGGCCCGCCGGTTTCGTCGTGGGGCGGCTATCGGCTTGCCAGCCCGTGACGGATGGCCCAGGCGTCGATCGACGCCGCCAGTTCCTCGGGCCGGTCCTCGGGGGAGTGGTGGCCGGCCGGGCCGTGGCGGGAAACTTCCAGTCCTGCGATGTTCTCCTCGCACCATGCCACGGCGCGCTGGTCGGTCATGGCGCCCGGGCCCGGCTCGAACGCGGCCAGCAACTTGGGAACCTCAGGGCTGGCGGCCAGCCAGGCGTCGTACTGTTCGATGCGGGCCACCACGTCCGCGGGCTCGGCGTCCAACGGCATCATGCGCGTCCAGGCCAGCACCGGGCGACGGCTCCGCGGGGTCGGGAAGGGGCGACGGTAGACCTCCAGGTCGGCCGGGGCGAGTGGGGTGGCGAGCGTGTCCGGGAGCCCCTCGACGAACAGCGACTTCTCCAGGACCATCTCCTCGCCCACCCCGGGGGTACGCAGGAGAGTGAACAACTCCCGTCCTGCGGCCGGGAACTCGTCGCCGGCCAGCGGCTTGATGATCGTCTCGGTGAAGGCGAGGCCGCGCACGCGGCCGGGGAGACGCGCGGCGCGGTCGAAGGCGAGCGCGCCTCCCCAGTCGTGGCCGACGAGGACGGCCTCGGCAAGGCCGAGGGCGTCGAACCAGGCGTCCAGGTAGCGGGCGTGGTCGTCGAAGGAGTAGGCGATGTCGGGCTTTCCGGAGTCGCCCATGCCGATGAGGTCCGGGGCCAGAAGGCGGCGGCCGGGCGCGGCCYCGCCCGGCAGGACGTTCCGCCACAGGTGCGAGGAGGTGGGGTTGCCGTGGAGGAAGACGAACGGCAGCCCGTCCGGGTCGCCGGACTCGTGGTGGTGGAGGGTGGAGTCGAGGACGGGCAGGGTGGGCATCGCGGTGTCACTTCGCTTTCACTGCGTCGGATTGATCAGAGATTGAGGCTCAGGGCCCGGTCGACGGCGATCTCGATGACGACCAGGTCCGGCGGGTCGTGCGGGGGTGTGCGGTAGCGCTCGGTGTACCGGCGGACCGCCTCGGCCAGGTGCGCGGGATCGTGGGTGACGGTGGCCCGGCCTTCGAGGGTGACCCAGCGGATGCCGTCCGCCTGGCAGAGCGCGATCCGGGCCGCCGGGCCGCCCGCCGCGACGTTCCGGGCCTTGCGGGCTCCCGCCTGGGTGGTCACGCGGACCAGGCCGGTGGCCGCGTCGAAGGCGAAGCGGACCGGGGTGACGTGCGGGGTGTCGTCGGGGCGCAGCGTGGCGAGCGTGGCTGTGCGGGGGCCGGTGAGGAATGACCTGGCCACGGCGGAGAGTCCGGGGGTCGCCCTCCGGCTCACTTCTTCTTCACGCCCTCGTGCCAGATCAGCTTGGCGATGTTCGGCTTCACGGCCGTGGTGATGACGCCCATGGCCGTACGGACGTATCGCCGTTCCTCGAGTTCGCGCAGCATGCTTGCGGCGAGGTCGGTGCGGGCGGTGAAGACGCCGTCGGCGCTGGCCTCGGCAGTGTGGTGGTCGGTGACGACGGGGTGCTCGAACAGGCCCGATGGCCGGACGAGGGTCCAGTCGAGGTCCGTCCGCCGGATCACGCTCTCCATGCGGCGCATGTCCTCGTGGAGGGTGCGGCCGAGGCGGCGGTTCACCAGGGGGTCGAGCACATGGTTGAAGAAGTGCGCGCCGGTGGGGCGCCAGTTCGGGTCGGCGATGCTGGAGCTGACGGCGAGGAGCCGCTTGATGCCGTGGCGCGTCATGGCCCCGGTGATGGCCGTGGCACTCGCCGAGTACGTCGTGATGGTCTCCTTGCCGAAGCGTGTGCCGAGCGCCGACAGGACGGCGTCCGTCCCGGGGATCACGGCGTCGACAGCCGCCGGATCGGTGGCGTCGGCGACGGCCACGGTGAGGCCGGGCGGACCGGAGGAGAGGGAGCCGGGACGGCGCGTCACGGCGACGACCTCGTGGCCGGCGGCGAGGGCCTGGTCGGTGAGGTGGCGGCCGGTCGGCCCGTTGGCGCCGAAGACTGCGATACGCATGATGTCGGGTCAGCCCTTCGCGTGATTGCTGGAACGCCCTTGACTGTGCCGATCCCGCCACGCAGGCTCAACGCCGATGAATAACGCCGCTCCCGCCCCTGCCCGCACCCGAGGTCGTCCCCGCGGCAATCCCCCGACCCGCGAAGCGATCGTCTCGGCGGCCCGTGCGCTGTTCCTGGAGCGCGGATACCGGGGCACCACGGTCCGTGCGGTGGCCGCGGTGGCGGACGTCGATCCGGCGCTGATCGCCTACCACTTCGGCTCGAAGAAGGGCCTGTTCGCGGACGTGATGCAGTTCCAGTGCGCCAATGCGCTGGCGGTGGACGACGTTCTCGGCGGTGACCCGGCCACCCTCCCCGACCGACTGATCGACGCGGTGACGGGCCTGTGGGAGGACGCCGACTTCCTGCAGCTCACGGCCCGGGGCGACGAGGCCGCCGAGGTGATCCGCGAATACCTGGAACGCGAGCTGCTGGCCCGGCTTGTTGAATTTCTCGGCGGTCGGGACGCCACCGCCCGCGCCACGGCCGTGGTGACGATCCTCGGCGGTCTGATCTACACCCGCTACCTCAATCCCCTTCCCACCCCGGCCGCCCTCACCCCGTCCGAGACCCGCACCGTCCTCACCCCGGCACTGCGCGCGGCCCTGGCCCCGAGGCCGCGTCCCGCGACGACCACCGGAGCCGGCCGCCGACGCTGACGGGCGTCCGGTGGTTCGATCACCGCACCGGGGACGAGTTCGGTCGAGCTGCGGCTTCTCATGCCTGACGGGTGGGAAGGACGATCACCTGCCGCAGGTTGACGTGCGGGGGGCGGCTGGTGACGAAGCCGACCACGTCTGCGATTTCGTCGGCGGAGAGCGCGTCGATGACCTCGAACATGCCTTGCAGCTGTTGTGACAGGGCGGGGATGTCCACGTGCTGTCCCAGCTCGGTGTCGGTCAGGCCGGGTTCGATGTTCGTGACGCGCACGTCACGGGGGCCGAGTTCCGCGCGCAGCGTGGTGGACAACTGGGTGAGGGCGGCTTTGGCCGCGCCGTGGACCGCATAGCCGGGGAAGGCGACATGCGCGGCGATGGAGGAGATGTCGACCAGGTCGGCAGACCTGCCATCGCCGGCTTCTCCGGGAAGCCGCCCTCCGAACGCAACCAGGCCCGTCAGGTGTTCCTCGATCCGACCGCGCCCGTCCACTACCCCGACTGGGCCGCGGTCGCCGCCGAGACGGTGGCGTACCTGTGACTGGACGCCGACAGGCACCCGAACGACCCTGCGGTGTCCTCCCTGGTCGGCGAGCTCTCGGCGAAGAGCGAGGACTTCCGCCGGCTCTGGGCCGACCACCCGGTCAAAGAGAAGACTCACGGTGTGAAGCGGCTGGTGCACGTCGCCGTCGGGGAGCTGGAGTTCGGCTACGAGACGCTGGCACTGCCCGGTGATCCGGACCAGTTGCTCGTCGCCCACACGGTCCCGCGGGGTTCAGCGACCGCCGACCGACTGGCCCTGCTGGTTCGCCGGATGGCGGGAGCCGGGGCCGGGTAGGGCGTGCTCCGCCCAGCGTCTTCCCGAGGTGCACGTCCAGAGCGTCCACAGCCGCGATCACGATCCGCGCGATGCCACGCACACCTGGACAGCGTCTCTCATAGGGGCGGACAGGACCCTGGACAAGCCCTGCCTTCCCGGGCCAGAGGCACTCTCCGGTGATCCGGCCGGCGGTTGGACATCAGCTCGCACGTGTCACCGGGCCCAGGATCCAGGCAGTTCCAGCAAAGTGTCGCCGACGATCAGGAGTGGTCGCCGTGAATGCCACCGCGCATCGTCCGCCTGGCCGTGCAGCGGCACGGTAGCCAGTTGGAAGCGGGCATCCAGCGCGTCGAGCTCCGCCTGCCGCGCGGCTCGAATCCTGTCGGTGAACACGGGCCACGCCTCCGCCAGCCACCTGCGGCAACGCAGCATGTCCGCGTACTCCCAGGCGAGTTCGGCGTCGAAGCCCTCCTCGACATCCTGCACCAACGCCTCCCACGCCTCCATCATGGCGTTGAGCGTCACCATCCCGTACCGTGCCGCCAAACCTCGGCTTGCCCGATGCACCGACTCGTAGTCGTCTGCGCCGAGCACTTCCATGTCCATGGGCACAGCCTGCCGGCCGTTCCGCGTGGCATGGGTGCGTTGCTCAACAAATGAGGTCACCGCGGCCAGGACGAAGACCGGGCCAAGTTGACGAGAGGCTGTGAACGCCGAGGGGGTCCGGGTGGGGTTTCTCTTCGAGAGCCGGGTGGATCTGGGTGCTGTCCAGCAGGGCGGGGAAGGTACTCACGGCGCCGAGGGCCATCACGCGGCTGCCCGGGCCGCCCTCATCGCCTGCGCGTCGGAAGCGGTCGAAGGAAACGTCACCAAGGCCGAGCTGCTGAAGGGGCAGGCGTACGACCGAGCCGACTGCGATCCTCTTCGACCTTCCACGACGCCGCATCCCGCTCTCGTCGTGATCGACCGGCCACCACTCCCGAAAGGGCGACAGGGGCCGGAAGCCGATCCAGGGCCTGAGAGGCGGCGGTGCTGCCGTGGCCGCGGACGTCGGTGTCCGCGTGCTCGGTGGCGAGATGCCCGACCGAGTGGCGGAGGAGGTGCTCGCCGGTCGGCGCCCTGCCCGGCGATCATCTTGATCTCAAGCATGGTTGAGGTTCTAGTGTTCTCCCCGGTTGACCATCTGACGACGGGAGAAGACACGTGATTCTCGTGACGGGCGCCACCGGGAACATAGGAAGCGCTCTGCTCAAGGGGCTGCACGCGTGCGGTGCAGGGCCGCTGAGGGGGCTCACCCGTGACGCTGCGCGGGCCTCGTTCCCCGAAGGGGTGGAGGCGAAGGAAGGCGACTTCGCCGACATGGCCTCCCTGAAGTCCGCGCTGGACGGAGTGCGCTCGCTGTTCCTCGTGTCGCGGATGGGCTCTGATGCCGACATCCTCGATGCCGCCCGCCGAGCGGGTGTCGAGCACGTGGTGCTCGTGTCGTCCATCACCGCCCAGACGCATCCGCATCTGGGCCCCGCCCGCGAAAACATGGCTGTCGAGCAGCTGCTCAAGGACAGTGGCATGGCCTGGACGGTTCTGCGGCCGACGCAGTTCGCCTCGAACGCCATGTGGTGGGCGGCGTCAATCCGTGAGCACCAGACGGTCCGCGTGCCGTATGCGGACACCGGGCTGCCCACGATTCACCCTGCGGACATCGCAGCGGTGGCGCAAGTGGCTTTGACCGAGCCCGGTCACCAGGGGCGGACGTATGAGCTGACCGGCCCGGAGCGGGTGACGGCCCGGCAGCAGGTGGAGGCCATCGCGGCGGCCCTGGGGCGGGAGGTGCCATGTGCGGAGATCGATCGGGCGGAGGCCCACCGGCACATGTCCACGTTCCTGGGAGCCGAGGCCGCGGACGCGGTGCTGGATGTGACGGGCGGGGACGTCAACGACGAACTGCTGGCGGTGCGCGACACGGTCCCAAGGGTCACCGGATCACCCGCCAGGCCGTTCCACCAGTGGGTCCTGGAGAATGTCGCCGCCTTCCGCTGAGGCGCCCGTTCCTGGGCCACGTCCACGCGTACTCGGTTGGGACCCACACGCGTATGCCGATGGTGCGACGACCGGCAGCCCGTCAGGGGTGGCCGGCCGTCGAGGCGGACGACATCGGTGGCCGGTCGGCCCCGATGGGTTCTTCGGGTGCCGCCCGTTTCGTCGGCCGGGTGTCTGTCGGGGGCGTCAACCTGCCGATGGCCGCGTCAACGGTCCGCTCACGGCCGCCGCGACCGGACTCGGCCGGTGGCCGCGCCCCTTCGGGCCTGTTCGCAGAAGGCCACCGGCCGGGCCCGGCCCGTCCGCGGAGTACACCGCTGCCCCGGACCACGGGTTGGTGGTTCTCCATCCGATCGAGTGCGGCCGGTCGCCCTTCCGTTTCGGTGCGTGTGCTCCTGCCCATGATCCGCCTGGCGCCCCGGCGGGCGTCCTGGTCGTCCAGCCACAGAAGAACGGAGCGGTTCATATGACCACAGAAGGCGGAGAGCCCATCGCGTCGGTCACCGACGCGACCCTCGCCGACATCGCGGCCCACGGCATCTGGCGCGGCGCGAGCCTCGACATCAACCCGTCGGTGCTCGCCGTCGCCCGGGCCCTGCTCGCGGCCCTCCAGGGCACGGCCCCGGCCGGGGTGCTCCCGGACGAGCTGCGGGAGCTGGTGGAGCGGGTCCTGCGGGAGGCCGGAGTCAGCTTCCCGCGCATTGCCGTGACGGGGGAGATCGGTCTCTCCGCGTTCGCGATCAAGCAGAAGACCTCGGAGCCGCGCCCGGTGGTGATCGTGCCGGCCGGGTGGAACCCGTACGGCTGGATGCCGTTCATGGTGGGCTACCTCTCCCTGGCGGCGCGCGGTTACCACGTCCTGGCGTACACGCCCCGTGGGTTCGGCGAGCCGGGCGGGCCGTTCACGTCCGACGGGTTCATCGGCGTCGCCGGACCGGACGACTGGTCGGACGGCTCGGCGGTGATCGACCACGCGGAAGGGCTGTTCACGCCGAGCAAGGTCGGGTTCCTCGGTCTGTCCTACGGCTCCGGGATCAGCCAGCTGGTCGCCGCGCACGACGAGAAGAACCGGGTTGCCACCGTGGTCGCCCTGAGCACGTGGGGCAACCTGGCCACCAGCCTCTACGACAACGGCACCCGGCACGAGAAGGCCGTGGAGCTGCTGATCGGTTTCACCGGAGCCGAGGAGGGCAAGGAGAAGGAGAAGTTCGACGAGGCGACGTGGCGCATCCTCCAGAACTTCCAGGACGGGCAGAACATGGAGGAGGTGGTGGAGTGGGGCACCGCGCGTTCCCCGGAGACCTACGTGGACATCACCAACTCCCGTTCCGTCCCGACCTTCTACTCCAACACCTGGCACGAGAGCCTGTTCCCCGCGGGTGAGGCGATCGCGACCTTCGAGAAGCTCACCGTTCCCAAGCACCTGAACCTGTGGATCGGCGACCACGGCGCCCCGGAAGGCGTCGGCATCACCGGCATGCCGAGCGGTACCCCGTTCCGGGGCTTCCTGACACCGATGACGGAGGCATACGCCTGGCTCGACCACCACCTGCTCGGCGCGGCCGACGAGGTGCCGGACTGGCCGGTGGTCAACAGCCAGGTGATGTTCACCTACAAGACCAAACCGACCGGCATCGGCGGCGACCGGATCGTCGAGGAAGCCCGGCGCGAATCGCTCGGCTCCTGGTCCGAGGCCACCACCGGCACCGAGGCCTGGTACCTGAGCGGCAGCAACGGGGACGGCGATGCCGCCCTGTCCGACAAGCCGTCCGCGGGCTGGAGCCGGACGTTCACCGCCGGGTACGAGACCACCGCCACCGCCATGGACGACATCATGGAGACCGGGCAGAAGGAGTGGTTCGGCAACCCCAAGGCCTACGACCCGGCCGGATTCGACCAGGACCGGCTCCTGGTCTGGTCCACCGAGGAACTGGCGGGCGGGCGCCGCATCCGCGGCGCCGCCAGGATCGAGCTCACCGTCCGCGTCGAGGAGGGTGACGCCGCGACCCTGGTCGCCTACCTCTTCGACGTGGACCCGGACGGCAACGCCCGGATCATCACCCACGAGCCCCTCACCATCACCGGTCTGGACACCGGCACGGACCGGACCGTCGACTGGACGCTCCAGCCCGCCGCCCACGACCTCGCCGACGGCCACCGCCTCGCCCTGGTCGTCAACAGCCGGGACCGCCTCTACGCGTTCACCGGCAAGCAGGACGCCGCCACCACCATCACCTCCCCGACCGGCCGGGAAGCCGTCCTGGAACTGCCACTCGGCTGACCGGCACCCCGGATGCCACCGGGCGGGCACCCCTTCACCGAACCCGCCCGGTGGAGCCGGGGCATGCGGACCTGACCCACCGGGCCGGGACTTGTCCGGCCGGTCATGCGCGGAGCCGGACGGCGAGGGCCGCGGCGGTCGCGGTGCCGAGGAAGACGCGGCCGCGCCTGTCGTGGCGAGCGGCCGCTGATCCGGCGTGCTTGAGCCGGTTGATCGCCCGTGCGATGGTGTCGCGTTTCTCGTACCGCTCTTCGGCGAAGCCGGGGTGACCGTCCGCCGTGTGACCCTTTGCGCAGGCGGGCGGCCCGGCTGTCGGTCCTCTCCGGAATCGTGTGCCGGATGCCCGTGCCGCGGATACTCGCGGCACGGGCCCTTGCCACAAGCAACCCGTACCCGGCGCCGACCGCCCCGCGCGCCCGCCTCGCCGCGACGGCGGCCGGTCACGACGCCCCGGGAAACCGGCGCCCGAACCGGGTGACCTCGCGCTGAAGTCGTGCTTTGCTGAACCGGTTTGACGCACCGAGAGATCCGCACAGCGCACCGCGCGTAAGCACGAGGAAAGAGGAAAGCCGACGATGATACCGACGCTCGCCAGAACCCGCTCGTGGCCCCTGTCCCGGTGGTCCGCCTCGCCGCGTTCCTCCGCGCCGGGCCGGCGTGCGGCCGGCGTGCTGCTCGCCGTCACCGCCTGCGTGGCCACGCTGCTCGTGCCCGCGCAGACCGCCGACGCGGCGACCGTCCCCGCCGGCCCGGTCTTCAACAAGCCGACCGGCACCACCGCCGAACAGCAGGCCATCCGCGCCCAGGTCCGCTCGGTGATCGCGAACGCGGACAGCGGCTCGGTCCTGCGGCTCGCGATGTACCACCTGTGGGACGAGACGATCGCCACGGACCTCGGCGCCGCGAAGGCCCGGGGCGTCGGCGTCAAGGTCGTCCTCGACGAGAGCACCCTGGAGTACCGGGCCTCCTACGACCTCCTCAGGAGCAGCCTCGGCACCAGCACCTCCGCCGCCTCCTGGGTGGCCCTGTGCGCCAAGGACCGCTCGTGCCTCAGCACGGAGCAGACGGGCATCAACCACAACAAGTTCCTGCTCGCGAGCAGCGTCGGCGACGGCGCCCAGAAGAACGTCGTCGTCCAGCTCACCTCGAACCTGACGCCGTCCAACTACAGCCGTTACTGGAACAGTTCGGTGACCGTCGCCGGCAACACCGCCATGTACGACGGCTACGCGGACTACTTCACCCGTCTCCCGGCCCAGAACCGCACCGCCTGGTCCTACACGTACGGCAACGCGGGCGACTACAAGTACTACTTCTTCCCCCGCGCGGGCAGCGACGCGACCACGGACACCGTGGTCAACGCGATGGACAACATCACCTGCCGCTGGACCGACTCCGCGGGCACCGCGCGCCGCACCACCGTCCACGCCGCGATGCTGAAGATCACCCGGCAGGCCGTCGCGGACAAGCTGCGCACGCTGGCGGGCCAGGGCTGCCTGGTCGATCTGGTCTACAGCGAGACCGACTCCGGCACCTGGACCGCCCTGCACGGCGTCTCCGGCATCACGAACCGCTGCTACCAGCACGACGACGACGGCGACTCCACGACGCCCAACCGGATCGTGCACTCGAAGAACTGGATGGTCGACGGCATGTACGCGGGCACCGTCCAGAAGGTGATGTTCACCGGCAGCCACAACTGGAGCGGCCCGGCCCTGCGCAACAACGACGAGGCCATGCTGCGCATCACCACGCCGGCGGTCTTCGACGCGTTCGAGGCCAACTTCCAGGCCGCACGCTCCGCCGCCGTGCCCGGCACCAGTGACAACGTGGCCGACTGCAGGAGCTGACAGCGGCCGGACCCGCCGCGCCGACATGTGATCGTTGGTCCGGTCGTGCCGTTGACCGACGCGCAGTGGGCACGGACGGAGCCGTCGTCGCCTGGCCGGGCACCGGAGCGGGGCAGTCGGTGACGCGATCACCGGCAGGTGATCGACGCGATCGCGTGGGATTTCCGGACCGGCTCGCAGCGGACGCACCTGTCCGCCGCGTACGGCTCGTGGAAGGGCGTCCGCACCCGGCTTCGGAACCGGGCGATCGACGGGACCCGGGAGCGCGTCCTCACCGCCCCGCTCGCCCGGGCGGATGTCGAGGGCGATCCGGTCCGGGTCGTCCCGGTCGACTCGACCGTTGTGCGCGCCCACCGGAACGCGGCGGTCGACCGCCACCGGGAACGGCCGAGGCCGCGCGGTGGCACCGGCGCGCCGCCGAGCAGGGCTGCGCCCCCGCCGTGCGTCGGCAGGGCCTGGACGCCGCCTCGGCCGGCCGCACGGCGTGGCTGCGCGGTGCGGCGGACGGGGGCGGCACACCGGGGATGGCGGCCCTGGGCATGGTGCTGCGGGACGGCGGCCGGGCGGAGGAGGCCGAGAGACGGCTGCGCGCCGCGGCCGACGCGGGGGAGGCGTCGGCCATGTACTCCCTCGCCCACCTGGTCCAGGGCGCGGGACGGGAGGCCGAGGCCGAGCAGTGGTACCGGCGGGCCGCCGACCTGGGGGATCCGCAGGTCATGAACAACCTCGGCACCGTCCTCCGCCACACCGACCGCCTCGCGGAGGCCGAGCAGTGGTACCGCCGCTCGGCCGGGACCGGGGAACCGATGGGCATGCTCGACGTCGGCGAGCTGCTGGAGGGGCCCGCCCGCGGGAGGCCGAGCAGTGGTACCGGAAGGCGGCCGCGAACGGCTCGGCGAAGGCCGCGGCACATCTGCGCCGGATGCGTCCGGGCCGCCCGGTGCCTCACCCCGGGCCCGTGCCGTCAGACGCCCGCCGCACGGGCCGCCGCGTACACCTCGGCCGCCACGTCGATCAGCTCCGCGGCGTCGCGGGTCGTGCCCTGGAGGTCGATCAGGAACTCCGGGACGCCCGTCGCGGCATGGGCCGCCAGGTCCTCGACGATCTGGGCGACATCGCCGTGGAACGCCTCCCGGCCCGCCCCGGCGACCGGCTCGGCGCTGTACCTGGCGTTGACCCGCACGCAGACGTGGAGCGGCCGTTCCCGGCCGCGCTCG
Organism: Streptomyces sp. sk2.1; assembly: GCF_008120935.1. Lineage (GTDB taxonomy): Bacteria > Actinomycetota > Actinomycetes > Streptomycetales > Streptomycetaceae > Streptomyces. The sequence continues at coordinate 918 of NZ_RDBO01000021.1, read as the reverse complement.
GCCGCCAGGTCCCGGACCTGCTTCCACTGCTCGGCCAGCCGGTCGGCCCCCATCGCGACGGGCATCCAGCCGTCCGCCCGGTCCACCAGTCGGCGCATGGCCCGCGGACCGGTCGCCGGCAGGTAGACCGGAATGGGTCGTGCCGGCTTCGGGCCGACCTCGGACGGGACGATCGTGGTCAGCTCGCCCCGGTAGGAGACCGGGTCCGGGCCCCAGACGGCCGCGCACACGTCCAGCAGCTCGTCCAGGACCGCGCCCCGCTTCTCGAAGGGGGCCACGGAGGCCGCCGCGTACTCGTCGAGCGACCAGCCCGTGCCGATCCCCGCGACCACCCGGCCGCCGCTCGCGGCGTCGAGCGAGGCGAGCGAACGGGCCAGCTGGAACGGCACGTGCAGCGGCGCGACCAGGACACTGGTGCCCAGCCGGGCCCGCTCCGTCGCCCCGGCGGCGAGCGCGAGCGTGATCAGCGGGTCGGCGACACCGCGGTACTGCTCGGGCCACGGCAGCCCCGGTACGCCGTACAGCCCCTGCGTGGGGGATTCGGGGAAGACGATCCGCTCGAAGACCCACAGGCTCTCGTAGCCGGTCTCCTCCGCCGCGCGCGCCACGGCGGCCACGTCGCGGCCGATGTCGTACTGCTTCATCTGCGGAAGACCGAGACCGATCGGGACCGGCATGTGTGCACTCCTTCGGACGGGCAGTGGGACAACCACCGTATGACACTTGCCTGTTGAGCGTTCGACGTGTTGTCCGCCGTGACGCGGGAAGGCCGCGGACGGCCCATGCGGGGCGCGGTCCTGGACGAGCTGCTGGACGTGTGCGCGGCCGTCTGGGGCCCGGACCCGGTCTCCTACCGGGGCGAGCTGACCACGATCGTCCCGTCCGAGGTCGGCCCGAAGCCGGCACGACCCATTCCGG
>NZ_RDBO01000209.1 GCF_008120935.1 Streptomyces sp. sk2.1 | reverse complement strand
CGCAGCGTTCCCGGCACTCGGTCATGACCCCTCGCGCCTGCCAGGTGATCCAGCCCTTCGCGATCGCCGTGAACCGCTCGCTGTCCTCCCGCTCCGACTCCTGTCCGTGTTCCGCCGCATCGACCCAGCGCCGGACCGCGACCCGGTGCAGCAGCGTCGCCGCGTAGGTGGTGGCGACGGATTCGAGGAGCGGGGTGTGATGACTCCGGTGGGCGAACAGCGGAACGCTGCCACCGGCCGTCACCCCGGCCGTCCGCCGGTTGAAGGCGTGCCGGACCGCCACGGCGACCGCGTGACGGGTGACCCCGAGGCTGTAGCCGCTCATGCACAGCTTGCCGACCGTCACGCGGCCGATGGACTTCAGGAAGCGCCTGCGGGGGCTGCCGATCGAGCTGACGAAGTCGCCCTCCGGAGTGAGGCGCCCGTACTCCGACTCCAGGAGCGCCTCGCGCGGCAGCCGCACGTGGTCGAACGAGGTGATGCAGTGGTCGACCGGTGCCGTGGCCGTCTGCGGCAGTCTGCGTATCTCCACACCGGGCAGCGCGAGCCCGTTCTCGTCGCTGAGCGGGGTCAGGAACAGGAAGACGCCCCGGTCCCTGCCGTCGACGATCAGCCGGGCGGCGACCACGGCGGACTTGGCGCCGCCCGTGGAGCTGGTGTTGGGCATGAACTTCCGTGCGTCGGCGTGGGGAGTGTGCAGCACGAACCCACCGGCGGCGTGGTCGTACGTGGCGGTGGTCTCCAGCTGTGAGGCGCTGTTGCCGTGTCCGGCCTCCGTGCACAGGAACGTCCCCGTCCGCCGCAGCTCGGCGAACTCCCTCAGGTCGTGGTCCGGTTGCCCGGAGGCGTGGTCGAAGAAGCTTCCGAGGAACAGGTTGTAGTGGATGCTCGCCACCGTCCCCAGCCCCGGATCCACGGGGCCCACCCATTCATGAAGCGCCGTCAGCCGCTGCACGTCACCGGCGAAGTCGACGGGATCGTCGAGGGCGGCGTTGACTAACCCCAGCCGCTCGTACGACAGAGCGGAACGCTCCTCGGGCGACAGTCCTTCCCGGAAGCGGAACGGCTCCGTGCCGAACAGTTTGCGCCATGGCTCGTGATGCCGATCCAGCTGTTCGCCGAACAGCGCCCGGGTGAGCGCTGTCGTCGTCGTGATGGCCCGGCCGGAAGGGGGGCAAGAGATGATCATGGTTGGGAACGGTAGTCCATGGGATTGACCGGTCCGGAGTGATGATCAACACGATTGAGAGTGCTTCGATCACGGTACGTGCTCACTTTCGCGTGCTCCTAATCCTGCTTCGGACGATCTTTTGGATCAGGTGTCACCGCCCGGGTGCCACCCCGGTTCGGCGGGAAACGGAGGCGAGGGGCCCGTACCGGTCGACCGGTCTTCCGGAACCCGGGAACGGCCCGAACCGGACGGGCGGCGAACGGTGCACGGCTGTTCGGAAGAGCCCGGGACCGCGGTCGTCACGGTGGCGGAATGGCCCGTACGGAGCCTGCGCGACCACGGCCCCGAAACCGCCTGACAGCTTCCGGCCACACCATTTCTTGACTGGACATTGACAATAGTTTGGTCGACTCGCGAGGCTGCGCCCCTGACAATGTCGCCGCCCGAACAGAGGCCCCCACATGACATCACGTTCATCCCTGTTGCTCGCGTCCGCACTGGCCGGCGTCAGCCTGCTGCTCACCGCCCCCGCGTCCGCGTCCGCGAGCCCCGCGTCCACCCCCGCGCCCGCCTCGGCCTCCGCCGGCTTCGCACCCGCCAACGCCTGCTTCACCTGGGGCAGGTCCCTCAGCGAGGGGGCGTCCGGCGAGGACGTACGACAGCTCCAGATCCGGGTCGCCGGCTACCCCGGATTCGGCGGAGAACTGGCCATCGACGGCGAGTTCGGCCCGGCCACGAGGGCCGCGGTGGAGCGCTTCCAGGCGGCGTACGGCCTGGAGGCCGACGGCATCGCGGGCCCGCTCACCTTCGGCAAGATCTACGAACTCCAGAAGGGCGACTGCTCCCCGGCCAACTTCGACTGGTCGGAACTCAACCAGTGCGGCACCGACTGGTCGGGCGGCCAGGTCGATGCCGCCACCGTCCAGGCCAACGTCCTGGTCACCATGTGGAAGCTCCAGGCCCTGCGGCACGCGATGGGCGACCGGCCCATCGGCATCAACGACGGCTTCCGCGACCACGCCTGCAACGACGCCGTCGGCGGTTCCCCCGACAGCCTCCACATGTACGGCCTCGCCGCCGACATGAGCGCCGGCTCCCAGGGCTTCTGCGCCCTGGCCTTCGAGGCCCGCGAACACGGCTTCACCCAGATCCTGGGCCCCGGCTACCCGGACCACGACGACCACCTTGCGGCCCTCGTCGGCGAGCTTGTCGACGGCGGCCTTCGGGGCGAGGCCCTTGGCGTCGTGGGACCGGGAGAGGACGTCGGCGGAGACGGCGTCCACCAGTGCCCGACGGTCGGTGCCGAGGCGGTCGGCGACCGCGGACGGCATCTTCACGGTGACCC
>NZ_RDBO01000208.1 GCF_008120935.1 Streptomyces sp. sk2.1 | reverse complement strand
GGGCTGCGCTACGAGGCGGCGGGGACGGAGCCGGTGCTGTGGGTGGGGTCCCGCCGGGGCGTGCCGTATCTGCCCAAGAACGGGCTCCGGACCCGGGGCGCGGAGCCCGGACCGGTCCGGTTCGCGACCCTGGAGAACCTCAAGGCGGCCCTGTCCGGGGCCCCGGACGGGCCGGATCCCGAGGCCCCCGACCTGTGGTCCCTCACCGCCAAGGAGATCGGCTGGGGCTACTACCGGGAGCTGTTCACCGGACACCCCGACCGGACCGCGACGTCCTGGGACGACTTCGCCCGGACGTACGCCGAACTCCCCTGGGACGGCCCCGAGTCGCGCGAGCTGGTCCGCCGGTCGGTGCCGACGGCCGGCGACCGGCTGGACCTCGACACGCTGCGACAGCCGCTGACGGGGCGGCACTTCGCCTCGGAGCGGGCCCTGGGGGCGTGGATGCGCGGCCACGTGCGGGGGCTGGTCGACCGGGCCACCCGGCCCGTCCACAGCGCCTGGGCCGGGGCGGCGCGGTCCCTGTTCGAGGCGGGCAACCAGCTCGCCGAGCTGCTGGTGTCCGGCGGGGACGCGCTGGGCCCGCGCGCCGAGCGCGACATCGAGCGGATATCCGAGTTCAACAGCTTCTTCTCGTCCGGGCCGCCGCCGTTCCGGCTGGAGCAGCTCATGGCGCTGTCCGACGCCGGTCTGGTCCGCTTCCTCGGGGCCGGGCTGCGGATCCGCGCCGACGAGGGGGCGGGCGTCTTCGTCGCCGCGTCCGACTCGCTGGCGGACGGTTTCCGCAGCCGGTACCTCGTCGAGGCGCGCCTGGCCGCGCCGGACGCGCTCGGTGGCGAGGACCGGCTGCTGCGCGGCCTGATCGCCCGGGAGCGGGCGACGGCCCGCCGCCCGGAGGGCACGCGCAACGTCTCCCGACTGGTCGCCCGGGAGGGCGACTACCGGGTGACCGAACCGTCCGGGGAGCCGCACCCGCGCCGTTACGCGCTGGGCGCCTTCGCCACGGGGGGCAGCCTCGGCTCGTTCTCGGTGCCCGGGACGAACTCACCGTTCTTCCGGCAGAACGACGACGTGGGCCGCCGTCTGATACGGCAGCTCCGCGATCTGGCCGGGTAATACCGGATCGAATTCTTCCGCTTTTCCGCGGGATTTCGGCCGGGGCGGTACGCACCGCCCCGCCCGCATCTCCCCGTCACCTCTCCCCGTCATCGAGGCCGGGGCCCGCCCGGGGACTGTCCCGCCATCGCGTGTCCGGCGCCGATGGCGGGACGGTCCTCACTTCCGGGCGACTCCCTTGTACAGGCCGTACAGCACCTCCAGCACGCCCAGTGCCATTAATACGACACCGAGCTTGGTCAGGGTGACGACGGGCGTCTCTATGTCCCCGGTGAACTGCCAGAGCACCAGACCGATGACGAAGGTGATACCTCCACCGACCAGTGCCTTCATGGTTGGATTCATCTCATACCCTTCTGGCCCTTACGGGCCGACTTTCCTTTTTCGTACCTTGACCTCGAACGCGGCGGAAAGTGAGACTTCAGCCGCTCCGGGACGTACGATCGCCTCCGCACCCGACAGGCGGGAAACGCCTTCCCTTTCTTCCTTCACCCCGATTTCCTCGGCGTGAATCCTTTCCAGTCCTCCGCAGGAGACCTATATGGCGACGTTGCAGGAAATAGCCGACTGGTACCAGGAACGCGCGGGCCGGCACTGCGGCCACAGCGACTGGTTCGAGATCACCCAGCAGGACGTGAACGCCTTCGCCGACCTCACCCGCGACCGGCAGGAGATCCATGTGGACCCCGTCCGCGCCGCGGACGGGCCGTACGGGGCCCCGGTGGCCCACGGCTTCATGGTCCTGTCCCTGATCACCTTCCTGACCGACAGCCTGCTGGACCTGGAGTGGTCCGAGGTGGGGCTGAACCAGCGTCTGGACCGGGTGCGGTTCCGCGCCCCGGCCGTCGTGGGGTGCCGGGTGCGGGCCGGTGTGACCGTCGTCGGGGCCCGCACCCGGCCGCGGGACTACCTGGAGCTGGTGCTGTCCATCACCATCGAGACGGAGGACGGTGCCGTGGTGTGCACCGCGGAGCAGACCCGCCTCTACCGGGCGATGCCCGATGCCGCGTTGCCCCGCTTCCCGGTACTGGAGGAGGAACCGGCACCGGACGCCCACGTCTGACATCGTTGCCCCGCTCGCCGGCCGGCCGTCAGCCACCGTCGGGCAGTTCGTCCAGGAGGGCCCGCCTCGTCCCGACCTGTTCGGCGAACTGCCGCCACAACTCGGCGTTCCTGCGGGCGGTCTCCGCCACGACGCCGACCTGGTGCAGGGGCACCCGGTCGACGAAGTGCCGCCATTCCTGCGGGGAGATCAGCCGGGACTCGAACCATCGCAGGAAGTCGCGCCCTGCGTTGCTCAGGCGTAACGAGGGGTCCTTGCGCAGCTGTTCCAGCGCCTCGGCCGCGCTCTGCTGCGTACCGGACCGGCCGGGGCCCGCGGCACGGGCGCCGTCGGCCGGGGCGGCCGTCCGACGGGCGCCGCCGACCGGGACGACCGCCCGCTGCCGGGGCACCGCGTCGAGCGCCGCCGTCCGGGGCCGGCCGTCGGCGGCGGCCGTCATCGCCTTCCGCTGCCGCGGCGGCACGGGGTCCTCGCCGCGCTGGATCCGCGCCCGCACGTCCCAGGCCGTCGAGAGGGAGATCCCGGCCTGCTGCGCGACCTCCCGCAACGGGGTGTCCGGCCGCAGGCGGAACAGCTCATGGGCGCGCAGCMGGCCGGAGGCCCCGTCGAGCGGTCGCAGCCGTCCGTCCTTGCCGATCCGGGCGTTCGACTGCGCACGGTCCTCGGTCGAACGCTTCCGGATGCCCGCGACGGTCCTGGCCGCGAGGCCGACGGCCTCCGCGACGACCCGGTCCGACCACTGCGGATGGCTCTCCACGATGCGCTGCGCCGCCGCGGTGCGCTCGGTGACGGACAGCGGCAGGCCGTGCGTGACGTTCGCGTGGACGGCGAGGACGAACGCGTCCTTCTCGTCGCCCTCGAAGAACCGCACCGCCACCTCC
>NZ_RDBO01000207.1 GCF_008120935.1 Streptomyces sp. sk2.1 | reverse complement strand
TTCATCGACACCTGGCTCGCCGAGCTCCGCCCGCTGCTGCTCACCTCCCCGCAACAGTTCCRCCCCGGCGGGCCGCCCGCGCTCCCCTCGGCCCGGTACGCCCACGACGTCAATGAGCTGAAGACCATGGGGTCGAAGACCGGCTCGGGCAGAACCCCGCAGCAGACCGAGACCGCCCTCTTCTTCAGCGGCAACCTGGTGGTGCAGGTCCAGACGGCCTTGCGGGACTACGCCGCCCGGCACGGGCTCGGCGCCGCCACCACGGCGCGGCTGTTCGCCGCAGCGAACGCGTCGGCGACCGACGCCGTCATCACCGCATGGGACGCGAAGCTGCACTACGCCTTCTGGAGGCCGATCAGCGGCATCCGCCTGGCCGACACCGACGGCAACCCCGCGACGACGGCGGACCCGGCCTGGGAGCCGCTGCTCGTCACACCGCCCCATCCCAACCACGTCGCCGGCCACACGACCGTCGCCGCAGCAGTGATGCGCGCCGTGACCGGCGTCCTCGGCACCTCACATCCCGACCTCTACATTCCCTCCGAGATCACCGGCACCACCCGGCTCTACGAATCCGCTGACGACATCAACAGGGACATGATCAATGCCCGCGTGTGGGGAGGCATCCATTCCCGTACGGCGGACATCGTTGGCTGCCGGGCCGGCAACCGCGTGGGCACCTGGGCGCTGACCCACTACTTCCAGCCGGTACGCAAGACGAACGCACCGGCGCCGCAGTCGGCCCGGCCTGCCCAGCCGCAGTGCCCCGGCGAGGCCGGCTGAACCGCCGGGCCGCAACAGACCCACCCCAACTGCCGGGCCGGAGACGGCCTGCGCGAAGTCCTGCCCCGGCAGGGCAGAGGGCGGTGACCGGACACCCGGGGCACGGCACACGCAGCACGCGTCGCCCGGACCGCGACAGCGCGGTCCGGGCGGCGGACCGCCGTCCTCGGGCAACGGCCCGGACCGGTCGGACAGGGCACATCACCAGCTGTGCGCACCTCGTCGCCGTCCGGCCCGGAGCGGGCGGTCGACGACCCTGCGCGAAACCCCCGGGCCCGGGCTCTGCGGCTGCGCCCCGGCGCGCCCGGGAGTGGGCGGGAACCGGGGAGACGGAGCACGGGCCGCCGGGCAGGTCGAGCCCGAGGAAATCCTCGCCGAGCACGTCCGGCACACTGTCGATCTGATACCGGACCGCTCCCGGGTGCTCGCCGAGAAGGTCGCCGCCGGACAGACCGCCGTCGTGGGCCCGTGCTACCGCCGGCCGACGGCGGTAGCACAACTCGTCGCCTCTCAGTGCCTGATTGAGAACCGGTCACGTTGCGCGGGAGACGGCTGATGATCGGGCGAGTCGGCGGGTCATGAGGATGATCATCGACCACTTCACCATGGCCTCGTGGTGTTCGGGCAGCCGCTCGTAGTCGCGGACACAGCGGCGTCTGCGGCAGATCCACGACAACGTCCGCTCGACCACCCAGCGGCGGGGCAGCACGATGAATCCCGTCATGTCGTCACTGCGTTTGACGATCTCCACGGTCAGCGCGAGCCGCGCCTTCGCCCAGGTCACGAGCCTGCCGGCATAGTCACCGTCCGCCCACACGTGCTGAATACGATGGTGGATCTGCCGCAGGCGCGTCAGGAGCGGCCGGCCGCCGTCGCGGTCCTGTACGCTCGCGGCGGTGACCAGCACGACCAGCAACAGACCAAGCGTGTCCACCGCGACGTGCCGCTTGGTTCCGTTCACCTTTTTGCCTGCGTCCCAGCCGCGGCCTGTGGTGGCCACGGTCTCGGCGGCCCGCAGCGACTGCGAATCGACGATCGCCGCGCTCGGCTCGGCATCGCGGCCCTCCCGTCGACGAAGCCGATCCCGGAGCCGATCGTGCAGGTCGTCGACGGCCTGGGCCCGTTCCCAACGGACGAAGAAGGAGTAGACGGTGGCGTGTGGCGGGAAGTCCGCCGGCAGGGCCCGCCACTTGCAGCCGTTGTCCACCACGTACCGGATCGCATCCATGATCACCCGGCGGCAGTGCTCCTCCGGACGCCCGCCCTTCCCCCACCGCCACGCCGCCAGAGGCAGCAGCGGGTCCGTGACCAGCCACTCCGCATCGCTCATGTCCGAGGGATACCGACGCAGCCGCGGCGGATGTGCGCCACCGCGACCGAACCGGCAGGCCACGCAACAACACGCCGGAGCCGGGACAGAGTTGGCATCACCAGTCCCGGAAGGGCAAAAAGGACACAAGGAGCTCCTGGCAATGCGACCGGCCTAGGCAGCGTCCGGCGGATCTTGTGACTGTCGGATTGCTGACTCGTTGTGTCTGGCATGGGGCGGGGCGATCTGACGAATGCCGAGTGGGTCCGGCTGGAGCCGCACTTGCCGGCGTCGGGGCTGCGTGGAGGACGGTGGAACGACCACCGCAGAGTGATCAACGGGATCTTGTTCCGGGTCCGGACGGGTATACCGTGGCGGGACCTTCCCGAGCGTTTCGGCAGCTGGAAGACCGTTTATGAACGGCACCGGCGCTGGTCGGCGGACGGCACGTGGGACCGGATCCTGTGTGCCG
>NZ_RDBO01000206.1 GCF_008120935.1 Streptomyces sp. sk2.1 | reverse complement strand
CGTCGGGGTCGGGGTCGGGGTCTCCGACGGTTCGTCGCCGGTGCCGTCCCCGCCGTCACCGTTCCTCCGTCCAGCCCTCCAGCGCCCGGTCGGCGAGGGCGCCGGAGACCGCGCGGTGGACCGTCGGCCGGTCCACGGTGCGGGTCAGGCCGATGCGCAGGGCGATCCGGTCGGATCCCACGGAGCGCGGGGTGCAGGCCCAGTGGGCGGGGAGCAGGCTCAACAGGCGTACGACGGTGGTCTCCCCGGTCGGGGCGGTGCTGTCCCGGCGGACGGTGATCACGTCGACGTGGCCCGCGGGGTGGTCGGCGGGGTGGCTCGCGACGCGCCCGGGGCCGGTGGCGTGGGCGGTCTTCCGGTCGGAGCAGGTCATGGCGCGTTCCCTTCCGGGTTCAGCACGTGCCGGGCGGCCGAGGCCATCGCCGCGATCCCGGTCGGCAGCGCGGTGCGCACGTCCGGGGCGAACTCCGGTGCGTGGTTGGGCGGTACGGGCGGCCCGCCGGCGCGGGCGGCGCGCCACTGCCGTGCCCCGGTCGCGCCGAGCAGCCAGTACACCGTCGCCACCGCCGGGGAGCCGGACGGAAAACCTTCCGGGAAGCCCGGCGGGGAACCGTCCGGGGCGCCGGCCGGGAAGCCCGGCGGGGCGCCGAACCACGAGAAGTCCTCGGTGGCCGTGAGGAGGCCGCAGTCCGTCACCCGTTCCGGGCCGAACAACGCCTCGTGCGCCCGGCGCACCCCCGCGGTGGCGGCGGCGTCGGTGCGCAGGGCGGGCGAGCGCGCGGTGACGACCAGGTTTGGTTCCTTCGGGCAGCCGGACGCCGCGCTCTCGCCCGCCACGATCCGCCGCACCGCGGCCGTCATCCGGTCGAGTGCCTGCTCGGACGACGCCCGCATGCACAGGGACAGTTCGGCCGTCTCCGGGATCACGTTGCCGCGCTCCCCGGCCCGCAGCATCCCGACGCCCAGCACCGCCTGCTCGGCCGGGGCCGTCTCCCGCGAGACGACGGACTGGAGCCGCAGGACGGTGGCCGCCGCCGCCGGCACCGGGTCGACGGCCAGGTGCGGGGTGCCCGCGTGGCCGCCCCGCCCGTACAGGGTGATGTCCACCGCCGCACCGGCCGCCATCAGGGGGGTGCGGAAGTCCGCGGCGTGCGCGAGGGTGCCGGCGGSGGCGGGCGAGGTGTGCTGGGCGAGGGCCACGTCCGGGGTGCCGAACCGCTCGTACAGCCCGTCCGCGAGCATCTCCCGCGCCCCGTCCAGGGTCTCCTCGGCGGGCTGGCCCACGACCAGGACCGTGCCGCTCCACCCCGCGCGCGTCCGGGAGAGTTCGTCCACCGCCCCGGCGACCGCGGCGAGATGGAGGTCGTGGCCGCAGGCGTGCATGACGCCGGGCACGGTGCTCGTGTACGCGAGGCCGGTGCGCTCGGTGACCGGCAGCGCGTCGAGTTCGGTGCGCAGCAGCACGGTCGGGCCGGGCCCGTTGCGCAGGACGCCCACGAGTCCGTGGCCGCCGCCGACCTTCCGGGTGACCGCGCAGCCGCTCGCCTCCAGCCGGGCGGCGAACCGGTCGGCGGTGCGCGCCTCCGCCCCGGAGAGCTCCGGGTGGGCGTGCACGTCGAGGTACAGCTCCAGCGCGGGGCGCAGGACCGTCCGGGCGACGGCCGGGGACGGTACCGGCGGCGGCTGGGGTGGAGCGGGGTTCTCCTTCGTCGTCATGCCATCTCACCTCGTTCCGCTGGGGCGGGTCGGTGCCGGGAGGAGCACGTGGTCCGGTGCCGGGAGGAGCACTGGGTCCTGTCATGAGCCTGCGCCGGTCCGGTTTCAGGAGTTCGGCGTTCCGCTGTCACGGGGTGCCAGCGATCTGACAGCGAAAGCGCGGCCGATCTGACAGCGGTCCCCGCTGCAATGGCAGCACCGCAGGGGAACAGTGCCGGAGCGGCCGGCCGATCCCCGTGAGCCAAGGGAGAACACCATGGCCCCCAAGACCGAGCTCGCCACCCTCGCCGACGAGATCCTGGAGCTGGAGTCGGAGACCTTCGAGATCTCGGACTACTCGGACGCGGCCGAGGTCGTGCTCGCCGGTTCGACGTCCTGCTCCTCGACGTCCACCTGCTCCAGCACCACCAGCACCACCTCCTGCTGCGCCTGATCCGGTCGCACACGCGGGTACGCGGGCCCTCTTCGCGCCATCGGCGCGAAGAGGGCCCGCGGGCGTCCCGGGAAGGGACGCGCCGGCCGCCGCGGGAAGGGCCGCGCGGGCCCTCACGGGAAGGGGTGCGGGACGCGCTTGACCGCGGACTCCGGGAGGTCGTCCGCCCGCCGCCCCGAGGTCCGCAGGGCGGTGCGCAGCCGGGGCATCAGCAGGGCCCGCTGCCGGGTCCAGCCGAAGTCCAGCGGCAGCAGGCCGGGGACGAGGGCGGCGACGGTGTGCAGCCCCATCCGGCGCTGTTCGGGGGTGGTCTGGTCGACCGCTACGACGTCGTGTCCGGCGGCGGCGATCCGGCCGACCAGCAGGTTCAGGTCGTCCAGCAGGTCCCCGGTGCGGGGGCGCAGCGGTTCCCAGTCGGCGAAGGCGTCGGCCGGGGAGCGGACGGCGACGGGGTTCAGGTACTCCCGCGCGTGCGCGGTCATCGCGGGCAGGCCGTGCAGCTGGGCGTGGTCCTTCAGCTGCCTCACGAGAGTGAAGTCCCGTTCCATCGCGACGAGTTCGGCGTGGCGTTCGGCGACCTGGTAGGGCAGGTGCGGGATGTAGGTGAGGACTTCGGACAGGGCGGACCCGATGGTGTCCTCCGGGTCGAATCCGGCGGCGGCGGCGAACGACAGCGTCCCGTACCCGCCGTCCCGGCGCACCGCGAGGGCCGTGACGACGGGGACGGTCAGGTCCATCCGGGTGTCGAAGGCGTGGACGTCGTAGCCGTGCAGCGCGGCCCGGTCGATCATCGTGCGGACGGCCGGGGAGCGGCAGGCGCCGAGGTCGATCGCGGTGAGGGGGGTGCGGCCGTACCAGGCCAGGAGGAAGGCGTCCCGTTCGACGATCTCCAGCAGCCCGTAGAGGATCGCCTCCTCCAGACTGCCGCCGGTGGCGCAGCCGTTGGAGCACTCGAAGACGAAGTTGTCGGCCTCGACCCCGGCGCTGTAGTGGGCGAGCCGGGCGGGCACCAGGACCGGGCGGTCGTCGCGCAGGGAGTGGCCCCACACCCAGGGGATGGGCCGGTCCGGGTCGAACGGGGAGACCATCGGGTCGTTCGCGTAGGTCTCGGGGGCGTACAGCCCGCACGCGGCGGGGTCCACGGCGTGGTCGGCCAGTTCGTGGTAGCTGCCCACGACGGGCGAGGTGCCGCGTCTGCGGGTGGTGCCCGCGTACCGTTCCAGGCCCTCCAGGTGGGCGAGGACCCGGCTGGTGTCGTAGCCGTTGGCCTGGCCGCTCCAGGTGACGTCGTTGAGTCCGGCGTAGCCGCGGACGAAGTGGGTGCCGGCGACCGGTGCCGTGGTGGTGGACGTGGGGTTGATCCAGACGTCCGAACCGAGCGCTCCGCACACCGGGTTGGCGAGGGCCGCGGTCGGCAGCGGGTAGGCGGACAGGGGCCGCAGCCGGTAGCCGTCCGGGTCGGGTTTGGGGGCGGGGCGCAGCACCATGCGGGCCGCTTCCGCGGTGTCGGGGACCTCCTGGACACAGGCGGGGCACAGGGGTTCGGGCAGCAGCGGGAACGTCGCGGTGGCGAGGGTGACCAGGTCGACCCGGGTGACCCGGGGCAGCGGCCGGTCGGCGGGGGTCGCGTCGGGGAGGTCGTGGCCGCCGCCCAGCGCGGCGCGGTAGGTGGCCCAGACGGCGTCGACCGCGTAGTCCGTGAGGACCGGCCAGTGGGTGGCGCCGTGCGGGGTGCCGCCCAGTTCCAGGGCCTCGCGCTCCGAGCGGCTGCGCAGCCGCTGCCAGCGCATGGCCAGGCACTGTCCGCAGGCCGCGGCGTCCGGGTCGCCGCCCCAGGGGCCGATCAGCACGGCGCGGGAGGTGAGCTGGACGTTGGCGGCGGGGCGGTCGGCGGCGTACGGGTCGGGGCGGCCGAAGCCGAGGGTGTCGGCCGCGCCCAGCGGGACGACGAGCGGGGCGGGCAGGGGCCGCGGGTCCGCCGACCGGGCGTGGCGGGCGGTCAGTCCGTGCTGGAGGACGGTGCGGGCGTCCTCCAGCGGGCTCTCGCCGCGCACGGGCGGGGCGGCGGCGGTGGCGGTCGTCATGACTTGTCGCTCCAGCGGAAGGTCTTGAGCGCGATCGCGATCAGGACGAGGGCGAAGCCGGCGAGCACCGCGCAGGACAGGCCGATGTCCCCGATGGTGCCGTCGCCGGTCAGGGCGCCGGATATCCCGTCGTTGAGGTAGCGCAGCGGAAGGACGCGGGAGAGGTTCTGCATCCAGCCCGGCATGGCGTCCAGCGGGAAGAACGAGCCGGACAGGAACGCCATCGGGATCATCAGGCAGTTGGCGACGGCGGCGACGGCCTCGGGGGTCTTCGCGTAGCTGCCGACGATGACGCCCAAAGCGAGGAACGCGGTGATGCCGAGGACCAGCACCGGCAGGGCGAGCGGCCAGCGGCCGTCCAGTTCCAGACCGAACGAGGGCAGCAGGGCCACGGCGACGAAGAGCACGGACTGCACGGCGCCGATGCCCAGCGCCAGGACGTAGCGGGAGGCGAGGACGGCGGAGACCGGGGTCGGGGTCATCCGGATGAGGCGCAGGATGTCGTCGCGCCGCCACTGCATGAGGACGAAGCCGACGCCGAACACGGCCGCGTTGCCGACGCCCCACGACAGGACGCCGGGGGCGATGTAGTTGATGTAGGGCTTGCCGCTCTGCTCGACGGTCTGTCCGTGGAAGATCAGTCCGAAGACCACCAGGAAGATGAGCGGGAAGGCGAAGGTGAAGAAGAGGGTGGTCTTGTCGCGCGTGTAGGCCCGGTATCCGGCCTGGCTCAGCGCCGCGTATGCGCTCATCGGGGGTCTCCGTATCGCTGGTGGTGCGGGGGGGGCGGAGCCGTTACGGC
>NZ_RDBO01000205.1 GCF_008120935.1 Streptomyces sp. sk2.1 | reverse complement strand
GGCCACGGCGTCGGCCTGGACGGCGAGGTTGCGGCGCACGGCCACCGGGCCCTCCGTCGGCGTGTTCACCGTCTCCGCCAACACCCCCGAGGCCCTGCGCCGCAACCTCGCCGTCCAGGCCGACGCCGTGGCCCGCCGCCCCCGCGGCGACGCCGCGACCCTGTGCTGGAACAGCAACCTCGTCAAGACGGGACTGCCCTACCGGGCCGCGTTCACCGCCCGCGACACGACCGAACTCGCCGCGGTGCTGCGGGCGGCGGCCGACGACGAACGGCTGCGCGCCGGCATCGCCGACCGGGCCGTCCACCCGCCGACCATCGGCTTCCTCTTCAGCGGCCAGGGCATCCAGGAACCCGGCATGACCAGCGGCCTGTACCGCGACTGCGCCTCCTACCGGCACCACCTCGACAGCGCCGACGAGGCGCTGGCCGCCCACCTCCACGGATCCGTGCGGGACCTGATCCTCGCCGAGGACCCGGCCGTGCACCGCACCGGCTGGGCCCAGCCCGCCCTGTTCGCCGTCGGCTACGCCCTCTTCCGCACGCTCGGCGACCTCGGCATCGAACCCGACGCCGTCCTGGGACACAGTGTGGGCGAGTTCGCCGCCGCCGTCGCGGCCGGTGCGCTCCGGATGGAGGACGCGGCCCGCCTCGTCGCCCGCCGCGCCGCGCTCATGGACGCGCTTCCCGACGGCGGTGGCATGCTGGCCGTCCACGCCGGGCCGGACGACCTCGTCGAACCGCTCGCGGACGAACCGCACGTCACCGTGGCGGCCGTCAACGGCCCGGCCGACACGGTGCTGTCCGGCGGGACCGACGGCCTCGACCGGATCGCCGCACACCTGCGCGAGCAGGGCGTGCGCACCCGCCGGCTCCGGGTCTCGCACGCCTTCCACTCCCCGCTGATGGCCCCGGCCCTGGACCGCTTCGCCGAGGAGGCCGCCGGGATCGACGCGGGCACGCCCCGCATCCCCATGGCCTCCACCCGCTACGGGCACATGCTCGGCGACCGCCCCCTGGACGCCGGGTACTGGAAGGAACAGGCGGCCCGGCCGGTGCTCTTCGCCGAAGCGCTCGACGACCTCATGGCCGAGACCATGCCCGCCTGCCTCGTCGAGATCGGGCCCGGCCCCCAACTCGTCCAGCTCGCCGAACGCGCCGGACTGCCCACCGGCGTACGCCTGCTGCTCCCGGTCCCCGGCCGGGAGGCCACCGCCCGGGACTTCGCCGAGACCGTCGCGACGCTCTACCGGGCCGGTGCCGAACCGAGGTGGCAGGCCCTGTACGAACCGGCACGGCGCACCGCCGAACACCTCGCCCCGTACGCCTTCGCCACCGAGCACGCCTTCTGGCAGCCGGCGCCCCGGACCCCGGACCAGCACCCGGACCGGACCCCGGAGGCGACCGGCATCCCCGCCGGGGCTCCCGCGGAGGTTCCCGACGAGGCCCCCGCGGGGGAGGCCGGGGAGAACGACCCGGTGCTCGGGGCGGTGATCGAGGCGATCGTCGAAGTGGGGGAGTACCCGCCCGAACGGGTCGGGCGGCAGACCCGGCTCCACGCCGACCTGGGATTCGACTCGGTGATGATCATGCAGCTCAAGGACCGGATCGAACACCGGCTTCCGCGGACGGAAGGAGTCACCGTGCAACAACTGCTGCCCGCACTGCGCTCGGTGGGCTCCCTGGCCGACTTCCTCAGCGACTGGATCAGCGTAGGAGCCAGGACATGACGAACGACGGCGGGGCACCCGCCCCCCTCTACATCACCGGCACCGGCACCGCGCTGCCCGGAGACCCCGTCGACAACGCACGGCTCGGCAAGGCATTCGGGATCAGCGAGGAGTGGACCGACCTGTTCGTCGGCACCCGCACCCGCCACTTCGGCTGGGACCTCGGCACCGGAGAGGTCCTGCACACCCTCGCCGACCTGTGCGCCGAGGCGGCCGACCGGGCCGTCGCCGCGGCCGGTACGGACCCCCAGGACCTGGACTTCCTGGTCCTGGCCACCACCACCCCCGACCGGCTGCTGCCCACCACGGCCAACGAGGTGGCGGACCGGCTCGGCCTCGACCACCTGCCCACCTACCAGATCCAGGCGGGCTGCTCCGGAGCCGTCCAGGCCCTGGACCTCGCCCGGGCCCTGATCGCCTCCGGCCACCGCACCGGACTCGTCATCGGCGGCGACGTCACCGACCGCTTCCTCGACCCGCACCGCACCCCGGCCGACCTCCCGGCACAGGAACTCGTCAACTACGTCCTGTTCGGCGACGGCGCGGGCGCGGCCGTGGTGAGCGCCCGCCCCGACGGCGAGGGCATCGGGGTGCGCGCCCTGCTCCACCGCTTCACCGGCCGCGGCAGACCGCCGGGCCAGATCATCGACTGGGACGGACCGGTGCGCCGCACCCCCGACCGGACGATGCTGTCCGAGGACTACAGGACCATCGAGGCCGAGGTGCCCGGCCTGGCCGGCGAGATCTGCTGGGAACTCCTCGACACCACCGGCTGGACCCCCGACGACCTCGACTTCCTGCTGCCGCCGCAGCTCTCCGCCCGCATGACCCGGCACATCGTCGAGACGCTCGGCATCCCCGCGGCCCGCGAGGTCTCCTGCGTCGCGGACACCGGGAACACCGGCAACGCCCTGCCCCTGCTGCAACTCGACCGGCTGGTGCCGAAGATGTCGGACGGGGAACGCGCACTCGCCGTCGTCGTCGAGTCCAGCAAATGGATCAGGGCCGGCCTGGCGCTGGAGAAGCACCGGGAAGCGGAGCCGAGCCGATGACGACCCCCTTCCGCCGGCTGGGCGAACTGAGCGCATCGGGACGGCTGGCCGCCGAGTACCCGCGGGTGGCCGGCCTGCTCGCGGAGATCACCGACACCCCCGACCGGGAACCGGCCGACCTCCTCGGCGAACTCCTGCGGTGCGGACGCCTGCTCGCCGCCCTCCCCGCCGATGACGTACTGGCCCACCACCCGGACACCCCCGTCGTCACCGTGGCGATCACCGGAAGCTCCACCGTCGCCCAGCTCCCCGACGCGCTCACCGCCGAACTCGCCCGGCACGGCCTGCTCGCCCGGTACACCGTCGGCACCCACGGCGCCTACCTGCGCGACCTCACCACCCCCGACAGCGAACTGCGCGCCCCCGCACCCGAACTGACCCTGTGTCTGCTGGACGCGGAAGCGGTCTTCGCCGAACTCGGCACACCGTGGACGACCGACGAAGCCGAGGCGGCCTGCGCCCGGCTGGGCGACCGGATCGCCGCCGTCGCCACCGCCCACGGCACCCACGGCACCGGCACCCTGGTCCTCAACACACTGCCGCTGCTGCGCCACCACACCCAGCAGATCGTCGACCAGCACCAGCGCGCCCGGCTCGGCGCGGTGTGGCGGGAGTTCAACGCCCGGCTGCTCCGGCTCACCACCGACCACCCGGCCCTGGCCGTCGTCGACCTGGACCCGCTGATCGCCGACATCGGCCCCGCCCGCGACGCCCGGCTCGCCGCCTACGCCCGCTCCCCCTTCGGCGACACCCTCTTCGCGGCCTACGCCCGCGAGGCCGTGCACGTCCTGCGGGCCCGGCGGGGCATGACCGGCAAGTGCCTCGTCCTCGACCTCGACGACACCCTGTGGGGCGGTGTGCTGGGCGAGGTCGGCCCCGACCGCATCGACATCGGCGACAGCCTCCTCGGCGGAGCGTACAGCGCGGTGCAGCGCGGCGCGCGCCAACTGGCCGCCCAGGGCGTCCTCCTCGCGATCAGCAGCAAGAACGACCCCGACCCCGTCCGGCACGTGCTGCGCGAGCACCCGGACATGACGCTGCGCCCCGACGACTTCGTACGCGTCAACGCCAACTGGGCGCCCAAGGACGAGAACCTCCGCGACATCGCCGCACACCTCGGCATCGCCACGGACGCCCTGGTGTTCATGGACGACTCGCCCCGCGAACGCGGCCTGGTCCGGCGCAACCTCCCGCGCACCGCCGTGATCCCGCTCGGCTCCGAACCGGCACTGCACCTGGACACCCTGCTGCGGGACGGCTGGTTCGACACCCCCCGGCTCACCGACGACGACCGGGCCCGCACCGCCCGCTACCGCGAGTCGGAGGCACGGACGGACCTCCGCGAGCACTCCGGGTCGTACGAGGAGTACCTGGACGAACTCGGCACCGTCGTCCGGATCGCGCCGCCGGAACCCCACGAGGTGGCACGCATCTCCCAACTCTCCCTGCGCACCAATCAGTTCAACCTCACCGGGGAACGGCTCCCGGAGGACCGGGTCGCCGCCCTGGCAGCCGGGCCGGGACCCGGGGTGCTCGCCGTCCGGGTGCGCGACCGGTTCGGCGACAGCGGCCTCGTCGGCGCCGTCCTCACCCACGACGGGGACGACGCCCTGTACATCGACAACATGCTGCTCAGCTGCCGGGTGCTGGCCCGCGGCATCGAGGACGGCTGCCTCGCCGCCCTGCTCGAACACGCCAGGGCCCGGGGATTCCCCCGGGTCAGGGCCCGCTACCGGGAGACCGGCCGCAACGGCAGGGCCGGTGGCCTCTACCCCGCCTCGGGCTTCGTCGAGGAACCCGGCCGCGACCACCACCGGTGGTTCCGCCACGACCTCGACGAACTCCCGCCCGTACCCGAGCACCTGATCCTCGACGTCCGCATCGGGGGGCCGGGGGAAGAACGGAAGGAGCGCCATGGATGAGTTCGCCGACTTCCTCGGCCTGATCCGCGACGAACTGGGCCTCGTCCTGACCGAGGAGGAGGCGGGCGCCGACTTCGACGCCCTGCCCGCCTGGGACTCGGTCCACCTGCTGCGCCTCGTCGGGCTCGTCGAACGGGAGACGGGCCGGCGGGTCCCGGTGGCCGGTGTGCTCCGGGCCCGCAGCCTGCGGGAGATCCACTCCCTCGTGGCATCCGAACGGACGGACGCGTGATGAACACCCCGGGAAGCCCCCACCTCCCGCAGCCGCTGGGCGACCCCATCGCGTCGACCACCCCGGAGACCAACGGGGCCGAGGTGCGCAAGGACCTGCGCACCCACGGCACGGCCCTGGTCCACGGGCGCTTCACCGATTGGCGGCCGAGGGACCCGGACGGCGCCGAACTGCGCGCCGTCCTCGGCCGGGACTGGGCCCGCTACCGCGACATCACCCACGAGGACATGCGCGGCCGGTACGCGGCGTCCCGGCGCCTCCTCAAGTACGCGGCGGCGGCGGCGCTGCGGGCCGACGCCCGGGACCTGGAGCTGATGTACGGGCCGACCGGGCGCCCGTACCTGCGCGGCTGCGACCAGATCGACATCAGCCTCAGCCACACCGACGACCTCCTGCTGGTCGGACTGACCACCCGGGGCCTCATCGGCGTCGACGCGGAGCGCGCGGACCGCAGGATCTACAGCCGGGGCCTGGACCGGCAGATCTGCACCCCGCACGAGCGGCTGATGGTCTCCGGGCTGCCGGTGGCGGAGCGCGACCCCTGCCTGGTGCGGCTGTGGACCCTGAAGGAGGCATACAGCAAGGCGATCGGCCAGGGGCTGCAGTTCCGGTTCACGGAGTTCGGGTTCGGCGCGGACGGCCGGCCGACCCAGGTGCACCGGCCCGACGGCACCCCCGGATCGGGCGACGAGTGGACGTTCCGCACCTACCTGCTCGACAGCGACGGGCTGGAGTTCTGCATCAGCACCGCCGTCCACGACGCGGGGCTCGGCCGCACCCTGGACGCCGAGATCACCACCATGCTCGACGCCGACGCCGTCGCGGCCCTCAACGAGGCGCTGGAGGGGGAGTGGTCGCACGACTACTGGTCACAGGTCCTCCACCACTGACGCGGTGGCCTCCAGCACCGCCCGGTCCGCCTGGATGAGGCTCAGCCCGACCGGTACCGTGCGGCGGCCCTCCTCGTCCTTGCCCAGCCGGTCCCACACCGCCGTGCAGCGCATCGGCAGGTCCGGCTCCGCGTAGCCGCGGAAGTGCACCCGCAACGAGGCGAGCGTGCTGTGCGCCGGCTTCAGCGCGTAGGCGTGCCCGGCGGCCAGCAGCGCGGTCTGGCGCAGCGCCTCCAGCAGCACCCGGGCCGGGGCGGGCTCGCCCTCCGCGTCCCCGGACGACCACACCGGCGGCAGCCGCACCTCCGCGGACAGCCGGCCGCGACCGGGAACCTCCGGGCGGTGCAGCAGCACGTTGTCCGGGGAGCCGCGCCCGACGTCGCCCGGGTCGACCGGGGCGTCCGGCAGGCGGCCGGGCCCCTCGCGCCCGGCCGCCGCGAGCACGGCCGCGCGGGAGCGCTCCCGGTGGCTGCGGTGCACCACGGGGGCCAGGAACACCAGGCTCGCCGACCCGTTCCCGCACGGCACGTCGTCGATCCGCGGCACGATGCGGAAGTCCAGCACCCGCGGCACGTCGTCGACCACCTTGTCGGGGCGCACCCGCAGCTCCAGGTCCAGCTGGGCCGGTGCCCGCCCGACGCGCCAGTGCGTCAGGTCACCGGCGCACAGATCGAACCGGTAGAAGATCCCGACCCGGGCCGACGGCACCCCGAAGTGGGTGTGCCCGATGAACTCGCCCGCCTCGCGCACCATTTCGGCGGTCGCCTGCAGGTCGTGGTGACGGCCGGGGCCGTCGTCGAACAAGGGGTGCGCGGTGGGCAGCGCACCGGCGAGGACGAACTCCTCCTCGACGCCCGGCCCCGGGGGGACGGGATGCAGCCAGGAGCGCGGCCGGTGGATGAGATGCCGTACGGCCCCCGTCCCTCGTTGCTCCCCGTCTGTCGATCGAGCCATGCGTCCGCCCCCGTTTCGTGCGAACCGTGTTCGAACACGGTCCAACGAGAGTGCATGGAATCAGCCACCGGGAACCAGTCCCGGCCGGTGACAGCTTGCTGCGGGGCACCTAGTCCGTACGGTTCACCGACCGCCGGTCCGTCGACCCGTCGGTGCCCGTCAGTCCACCTGTGGGGCGGGGCCGTGCGCGGCGTCCAGGAGCCTGGACAGGGCGACGTTGACGCCCGCCTGGAACCTGCTGGTGGACTCCACCTCCTCCATGATCTGCGAGATGTACCGGCGGCAGGTGCGCACCGACATGCCCAGCCGGCGCGCCACCAGCTCGTCCTTGTGGCCCTGCGCCATGAGCTTGATGATCGACCGCTTGAGGTCGTCGGCCACGGCCGGCTGCGTCTCGGTGTCCGGGGCGAAAGGGGTGCTGGTGTCCCACAGGTGCTCGTACACCTTGCACAGGAACGCCACCAGCGTCGGTTCCCGTACGACGACGGCGCCCGGCGGGCGGTCGTCCACGCGCTCGGGCAGGAACACCACCTCCCGGTCGTAGATGATGATCCGGTCGATCAGCTCGTCCGTGGTGCGGACCTCGGCGCCCGCCCCGGTCACCACGCGCACGTACGACGTGGTGGCCAGGTCGCTGCGCACGGTGTGCTGGTAGAGGTGCCGCACCTGCACCCCGCGCGCCAGCCGGGCCAGGGTGAGCGGGCGCGCGTTGTCCAGGTACCGGGAGGGGCGGGGGCCGCCCGGCTGGGCGGTGAGGACCTCGGTGCGGCAGCGCGCCCCCCAGTCGTCGAGCATGGCCTGGAGCACGTTGATGTCGCTGATCACGTCGAACGCCTCGGCCTGGTTGCGGCGCCGACGGCTCTCGAAGTACGCGGGCTGGAGCGAGCGCATCCGGGTCCGGATGTCGGTGACCGTCTGCTGGAGCTCCCGTATCTGCTGCTCGGTCGGTCCCACGAGGTCGGCGGCGGCGGCGTCCGGGCTGACCGGGACCAGGGTGCCGGGTTCGCCGGGCATGGGGTGCAGCAGGCTCAGTTCCGACAATGTCCGCGCAATGCGATGGATCTCTTCGGGCGGCACACCCAGCGCGTGGGCAATCTGTTCGTGGTCGAAGCGTCCCAGTATGACGGCCCGCTGGTAAGCCGTCGCACATCTGCCGTCGAGTTCACTGGAGCTTGCGCCGGAAAGGGAACTTTCGCTCATCTTCGCGGTTACTCCTCGGTGCGGAATGGGACAAGCTGCCAGGCAACTCTACGCCATCGAGAATCACTTGGAACTGGCTTGAGCGACGGGCAGGCTTCTTCCTGAAGGCGCCGGACGACAAGCTCCGGACAACAGGCAGGGGGCATGATGAACAAGGGTGCGCTTGGCAAATCGTTGATAGCGACATGTGCAG
This sequence comes from Streptomyces sp. sk2.1, assembly GCF_008120935.1. Classification (GTDB taxonomy): domain Bacteria; phylum Actinomycetota; class Actinomycetes; order Streptomycetales; family Streptomycetaceae; genus Streptomyces. The sequence continues at coordinate 1,335 of NZ_RDBO01000205.1, read as the reverse complement.
CGTTTGTAATTTTAGGAAGTCTTGACGCAGGTTTGGCGGAGGCATCGACTCCGGATGTGTCGAAGGTTTCGGCGGAAGTGGGCGTGATGGCAGGTGGCATGAATGAGCTGTGCGTGCTGGACGACCAATGGGGCTCCGCCTGCCCGTGACGCGGACGAAGCCGGCGAGGTCGGGGTTCCGGGGCCCGGGGAGGGCCGGAACCCCGACCTCGCCGCCGTACTGCGGCTTTAGCGGGCCACTAGTGGCGGGGAGGAGGGTCGATTCCGATGTCGGCTCCCGGACACCCCCCGCCCGGTGGAGCCGCTCACGTGGCCCCGCCGCCCGGCTCCTGTGCCGGGCGGCGGGGCTTTCCTCGTGTGTGGGGCAATTGTTTACCTGTCGTGAAAACCATGGTCCGACGAATCTCGCCCCATGGTGTGGGCCAGAGCCGCACGGGAATTCACTCCGAGTTTCTTGAACATGCGGCTCATATGGGTTTCCACGGTTTTCGTGCTGATGCCGAGACGGGCAGCTATTCGTTGATTCGTGTAGCCGGCTCCGACCAACTCCGCTATTTCTCTCTCGCGATTGCTGATGATGGAAATCGGAGTCGTGACCGGATGGTCCTTTGAACTTCGGGCGGCTTTCAGGGAAACGGCCTCGGCGGCGGGTGCGAGCCAGTGGTATCCGTACCGCCCGGCGGCATCCACGGCAATCCCCGAATGGAACGCGGCGGATTCCGTCTCCCCGTTGTCCAGAAGGGCCCGTCCGAGCCCGAGCGCCAAAGGCGCCAGCACGTGCCCCTGCCCGAAGAGCAGAGCCGTGTCGAAACCCCGCCCGAAGAAAACCGCCGCCCGGCGCGCCCGGCCCAGACGCAACTCGGCCTCGCCCAGCCACCGGTAGGTCTCCAGCCACCCGGCCATGCGCGCCCCCTCCACCGCGTCCAGCAGCCGATCGGCGCGGTCGAGGGCCGCCCGCGCCGCACCCGCCCGGCCGGCCGCGGCGTCCGCGGCGGCGAGCAGGGCGCTCGCATGGACCCGTGCGTACGGATCGTCGTCGGGGCCGCCCTCCGCGACGGCGTCCCGGAAACCGTCCGGGTCCACCACCGCCCCGTCCGGCCCGCCGCCCGGGACCTGCTCCCGCTCCAGCTCCAGCGCCAGCCGCTCGGCCCGTACCGCCGCCGAGGCCGTTTCCCTGAAAGCCGCCCGAAGTTCAAAGGACCATCCGGTCACGACTCCGATTTCCATCATCAGCAATCGCGAGAGAGAAATAGCGGAGTTGGTCGGAGCCGGCTACACGAATCAACGAATAGCTGCCCGTCTCGGCATCAGCACGAAAACCGTGGAAACCCATATG
>NZ_RDBO01000204.1 GCF_008120935.1 Streptomyces sp. sk2.1 | reverse complement strand
GCTGACGGCCCCGGCGTCCAGGTGGTGGACGGTGGTGCGCAGGATGCGCTGGATCCGTCTGTCCCGGTGCACCTCCTCCTGCCCGCGTGCCACCGCGCCCCGCCCGACCGGCAGCGGGGCGGTGAGGCGGGCCAGGACGGCCCGCACCGCTTCGGCGTCCGGCGGGGACAGCCGCCACCGGTCCTCGGCCAGCAACCGCCGGGCCCGTTCGCCCTCCAGGACGAGCACGCGGTCGTGCAGCACGGCCGGTTCCTCCGGCCGCGTGTGCGGATCCGTCACCGCCTCCCCCATCTCCCCGTCTCCCCTTTCCATCTCCCCTTCCCGTTCTCCCGGTCTCCCCTTTCCCGCCAGGCCGGGGGCCAGGGCGGTATCGGCGTGCGGGCCTCGGCGATAACCCATGGATAAGGGTGCCGCCTACCTTCGGGTTCCATGCAGGAGGCTCAGACCTGAAAGGGGTTTGCCGCATGGACTTCCGGATTCTCGGGCCGGTGGAGGCCCGGCGTGAGGGGGACCGGATCACGCTGTCCGGTTCCAAGGTGCACACGGTCCTCGCCGCGCTGCTGCTCGCGCACGGGCGGGTCGTCTCGGACACCCGGCTCAGCGCGATGCTGTGGGGGTGGGACCCGCCGGTCACCGCGAACGCGCAGATCTACACGTACATGTCGCGGCTGCGCAAGCTGCTCGGCGACGGGGTCGAGATCGTACGGTGGCAGCCGGGGTACATCCTGCGCGCGCCCGGGGCCCGGATCGACGCCGTCGAGTTCGAGCGGCTGGACCGGCTCGGCCGTGAGGCGCTGCGGGAGCAACGCCACGCCGATGCGCAGGCGCTGCTGGGCCAGGCGCTGGGGTGGTGGCGCGGTCCGGCCCTGTCGAACGTGACCGAGTTCCTCCTGGAGGCCGAGCTGCCCCGGCTGGAGGAGGCCCGGATGCTGGCGCTGGAGAACCGCATCGAGGCGGATCTCGCGCTGGGCATGCACGAACAGGTGACGGCGGAGCTGACGGGGCTGGTCACCGAGCATCCGGTGCGGGAGCGGCTGCGGGCGCAGTTGATGACCGCGCTGTACCGGTGCGGGCGGCAGGCCGACGCCCTGCAGACGTACTACGAGGGGCGCAAGGTGCTCGTCGACCGGCTGGGGGTGGATCCGGGTGAGGTGCTCGGGGCGACGTACCAGGCCGTGCTGGGCGGGGAGTTGCGGCTACGGGGTGCAGGAGCGGCGCGGGGGCGGTCCGATGTCCCCACCATGCTTCCCGCCGCGGAAGGTGATTTCGTCGGCCGGGCCGCGGAACGGTCGCTGCTGGCCGCACGGCTGGCACAGCGGGCGGAGCGGCCCCGGCGTCTGCTGGTGACCGGGATGGCGGGGGTGGGCAAGACGGCGCTCGCCGTGCGGGCCGCCCAGGACAGCGCGGGCCGTTTCCCCGACGGTCAGCTCTTCGCCGAGCTGTGCGACCGCGACGGCAGGCCGAAGGATGTCGGCAAGGTGCTGGTGCGGTTGCTGCGTGCGCTGGGCGAGCCGGGTCTGGACGAGGACTCCTCGCGGGCCCCGGACCGGGACGAACTGGTCCGGCTCTACCGGGCGCGGACCTCGGGCAAGCGGCTGCTGGTCGTCCTGGACGACGCGGCCGGTGATCTGCAGGTGGCGCCGCTGCTGCCCGCGAGCCCGCAGGCGGCCGTGCTGATCACGAGCCGGTCCCGGCTGGCCCGGGTGGCCGGGGCGGACACCGTGGCCCTGGCGCCGCTGGACGACGGGGAGTCGCTGGCGATGCTGGTGGCGGCGGCCGGTGCAAAGCGGCCGGCGAAGGACCCGGACGCCGCCGACGACCTGGTCGCCTACTGCGGGGGGCTGCCGCTGGCACTGGCCGTGGTGGGCGCGCGGATGGCGGCGCGGCCGTCATGGCCGGCCGGCCGGTTCGCGAACCGGCTCGCGAACCCGGCGCAGCGGCTGGCGGAGCTGTCGTTCGGTGATCTGGACGTGCGCAGGGCGTTGCTCCCGTCGGTACGGCGTCTGTCCTCGGCCGGTCCGCAGGCGCTCGCGATGCTGTCGGATGCCGGTACGGAGCCGTTCTCGGCCCGGGATGCCTCAGTGCGTGCGGGGGTGTCGGAGGAGGAGGCCGAGCGGGTGCTGGAGCTGTTGGTGGACACCGCGCTGCTGGACCTGTCGGGGCTCGATCCGCAGGGGCTGCCGCTGTACCGGTGTCATGAGCTGGTCCTGTTGTACGCGGCAACACCGGACCCGGCCGCTTTCGCCGCCCTGCCCCCCGTACGGGGTGCGACGGCCATGCACGGCGCCACCGCGGCCGGGTGACCGCGGTGGCCGGGGCGCGGGTGGCCGTGCCGTTCACGAGGCGGTTGCCATGCGGGGGCTCACCATGTTCCGCAGGTCCAGGAGCGGGCCGGGATCCCGGGGACGAGGGCGGGGGCTGGGGCGCGGGTCTCTCGGACGACGGTCACGCGTCGGCGACGACGCGTTCGCGGGGCGCCGGACGCCGGCCCGGACACGTTCGCGTTCCTCACCAGGTGTACGCGCATCCGACCACCGGCGCAGCGGGGAAACCGGGCGGACAACGGCACGGTGCCGGACCGAGCGGGGCCACAGTCCCGATGTCCGTCATCGGCCGAGGCTCCCGCCCCCGGCGGCGGGAGCCGGCCCCTCAACCGATGTGCCGTGTCGCGCTGTGTTGTGTTGTGTTTCGGGGGCGCCGGCCAAGCCCGGCCGACGCCCGGGGGGGGTGTCACTGGCAGGCGCTGATGACGTCCGCCGGGCGACCGCCGAGTGCGACGCGGCCGGGGATCAGGGTGGCCGCGGCGGTGAGCAGGGCGGCCAGGCCGAGGACGCCCAGGAACATCGGCAGATCGAGGGAGGGCTGGGCGGCGCCGGTCATCCCGATGCTGAAGGCGGTGAGGACCGCGAGGGAGATGGCGGTGCCCAGGACCGCGGCGACCAGGACGATCAGGGCGGACTCGATCCTGAGCATCGACATCACCTGGCGCCGGGTCGTGCCGACCAGGCGCAGGAGGGCGAACTCGCGGGTGCGGTCGGAGACCGACATGGCCAGGGTGTTGACCACGGCGATCGCGGTGAACGCGATGATCAGGCCCATCGCGAGGTAGTTGACCTCGGCGTTGGACTGCTGGACCTCGGCCTGGAGATCGTCGGCCCGGGTGCGGTCCAGGACGCCGGTGCCGGGAAACTGTTCTATGGCTGCGGCCAGTTGTTCGCGGCCGGCCCTGCCATCACCGGTGGTCTTGACCAGGACAAGGGAGGCGAGCGGGTTGTCGACGTGCCGGGCCACCAGGGTGTGGGGCATGGTCAGGTCGCCGAATCCCAGGCCGCGTTCGTAGACGGCGGCGACCTTCAGTTCGACGACGGTGGCGTCGCCGAGTGTGACCTTGAGGGTGTCGCCGGGCTTCTTGCCGAGGTGGTCGGCGGAGACGTCGCTCATCGCGATGCTCCTGTCCCCGAAGTCCTTGAGGCTGCCCTCGGAGACGTCGGGGTCCCAGTTGGTGGTCAGGCCCTGGGTGGAGATGCCCTGGGCGGGGTACTTGTCGAGGCCGACGCGGACCTGGGTGCGGACGATCTCGGTGACCTGGGTGACGCCCGGCACGGTGCGCAGTGCGTCGGTGGCCCGGGCGGGAACGCCGGGGCCGTCGGAGGCGACCACCCAGTCGGCCTTGTTGCCGGCCTTGGCCTGGGCCGTGGCGGCGTCGCCCATGGTGGTCTGCACGAACAGGACGGTGCAGGCCATGCCGATGAGCAGGACCAGGGGGGTGACGGCGGCGGCCATCCGTTTGGTGTTGGCCCGGGCGTTGGCGGTGGCGAGGTGGCCGCCGACGCGGGAGAGTTTCAGCGGGATGCCCAGGACGGCGACGGCGATGCGGGCGATGGCCGGGCCGAGCAGCGAGACCGCGACGGCCAGGACGACGACGGACAAAAACGTGACGGGCTGCGAGGCCGGTTCGGTGCGCAGGAAGCCCAGCAGGACGACCACGCCGATGCCGAGGGCCAGGACGAGGATGCCCGCGCCGAGCCGTCCCCGGGCGTAATGGCGCTGTTCCATGGATGCCTCGGACAGGGCCTCGGCCGGACGGATGCGGGCGGTGCGGCGGGCGGAGATGCGGGCCGCGACCCAGGCGCCGAGCAGGGCCGCGCCGACGGCGGCGGCGAACGGTACGAAGCTGAAGGTGAGTTCGAGGGTGTCGGGGATCGCCTTGAAGTCGATGAACTTGCCGTGCAGCCAGTACGCGATGGGCAGGCCGGCCACCGAACCGAGGCCGCCGGCGAGGCCGCCGATGATCAGGGCCTCTCGGCCGATCAGCCGACGGACCTGTTTGGGGGTGGCGGCAATCGCGCGCAGCAGGGCCAGTTCGCGGTGGCGCTGCTGGATGGACAGGGCGAAGGTGCCGACGACGACGAGGATCGCGACGAGCAGCGAGGTGCCGCCCATGGCACCGCCCATGGAGACGAGTTTGATGCGGGCCTTGCCGGCGTCGAGGAATTCGATGGGGCCGCGTTCGCCGCCGGTGGCGACGGCGTACCTGCGGCCGTCGCCGTCCAGGGCCTTCTTCGCCTGGTCGGCGAGGTCGGACGGGGAGACGCCGGGTTTGGGCAGCAGGCCGAATGCGGTGATCTGGCCGGGTCGTCCGGACAGGGTGCGGGCGGTCTCGTCGGAGAAGAACAGGGAGGTCTGCTGGTGCAGGTCGCCGTCCTGGGGCGCGGCGACGCCGCTGACCTTGTAGGTGGTGGGGGCGCCGGTGGACTGGATGACGAGGCTGCTGCCGGGCTTCAGGCCGGTGCGGGTGGCCAGTTCCCGGTCCAGGACGACGTCGTCGGGGTTGGTGGGTGCTTTGCCGTCGGTCAGTTCGAAGGGGGTCAGTTCGGCGGAGGACCAGGCGTGGCCGTAGGAGGGTTTGTTGTCGATGCCGGGCACGATGCGGCCCTGGGGGCCGACCGCGTAGGCGGGGAAGTTCGTCTCGGGCACCGCCTTGCGCACGCCGGTCAGGGCGGTGAGGGTCTGGAGGGTGTTCTCGGGCAGCCAGACCCGTTCGGCCAGGGGCTTGGCCTTGTGCTTCTGCTTGACCTTGCCCTTCTTTTTCTTGACGGTGGTCTGGTGGACGTTCTGGTCGGCGCCGACGACGACCGGGGCGGCGGCGTAGCGTTCGGTGGCGATGGTGCCGCGCAGGCCGGTCTCCAGGAGGATGCCGCAGGCGGTGACCAGGGCGGCGGCGCAGAACAGGGCGAGGAAGGCGCCGATGAAACCGCCTTTCCTGGCCTTGAGGGTCTGCAGTGCGTAACGCAGCATCAGGCCCACGCTCCCAGGTGTGTCATGCGCTCGGCGACGAGGTCGGCGGTCGGGGCGTCCATCTGTCCGGCGATCTTGCCGTCGGCCAGGAACAGGACGGTGTCGGCGTAGGAGGCGGCGACCGGGTCGTGGGTGACCATGACGACGGTCTGGCCGGTCTCGTCCACGCAGGTGCGCAGCAGGGAGAGGATCTCCTTGGCGGTGACGGTGTCGAGTGCGCCGGTGGGTTCGTCGCCGAAGATGACGTCGGGGCGGGTGATGAGGGCGCGGGCGATGGCGACGCGCTGCTGCTGGCCGCCGGAGAGTTCGGCGGGGCGGTGGGAGGCGCGGCCGCCCAGGCCGACGCGGCCCAGGATCTCGTCGAGCCAGCTCCTGTCGAGGCTCTCGCCGGCCAGGCGCAGGGGCAGTTCGACGTTCTGGCGGACCGACAGGGACGGGATGAGGTTGAAGGCCTGGAAGACGAAGCCGATGCGCTGGCGGCGCAGTTTGGTCAGCTGGGTCTCGTTCATGTCGTTGAGCTGGGTGTCGCCGATGTAGGACTGGCCGGTGGTGGGTTTGTCGAGGCCGGCGGCGCAGTGCAGGAAGGTCGACTTGCCGGAGCCGGAGGGGCCCATCACGGCGGTGAAGGAGCCGCGCTCGATTTCTACGGAGACCCCGTCCAGGGCCCGTACGCCTCTGGCGTTCCTGCCGTACACCTTGGTCACGTCGGCCAGTCGAAGGGCGTGTCCCCGATTGACCGTGTTGTAGCCGTTGTTTCGGGAAGAGCGGCTCGTCTCGGTCACCATGTTGCGACCTGTCCTGTCCATAGTGTGGTTCCGGGTCTCAGAGGGATGGTTTTTGAGCGTGCAAGGCATCGGGTCGAGCGTGTTCCGCACTTCTATATTCGATCTATTTATGGGCGGTTCGGTGCGGTTGGGATGGTGTCCGGTGGTGGGAGAGGGTGCCTCTGCGGCGGTCGATCAGGGCTGCGGCGGCGAGGCAGGCATCGCAAAGGGGTGATGCGGTGGGCTGCGGTCTTGACGGTGATGTGCAGGAGGAAGGAGGGGTGCGCGAGGAGCCTCTGCGGGGGGGGCGGGGCAGTACCCGCACCGCCCCGCGACACCGGTCCAAGGCGCCGGACCGACCCGGCGCACCGGGCAATATCGCATCCCGTACCGGCCCGGCGTACCGGGGCGGCGCCGTGCCCCGGGTCCCGGGTCCTGTGCCTGTGCTGGTTCAGGGTGCTGGGGCGGGGTGGTGTGTTCCGTGCGGGTTCAGCAGGTGTCCGGCGGCAGGTTTCCCGACGGGTTCTGCGATGGGTTTTCCTGTCTGGTGGGTGATGGCGGGAAGCCGTCGAGTTCCCGGGTGGCTTCCTCCTGCCAGTGGGTGGCGCCTCTGAGTGTGAACAGTTCCTTGGCGCCCGTGAGTTCGGTACGGGCCTCCTCGTGGCGGCCCAGGTCCCGCAGGAGCACGCCGAGTTTCAGCCGGATCGAACCTTCGACCACGGGGTTGCCCAGCCTGCGGGCGATCTTGCGTCCCTGGACGTAGGCGGACTCGGCCGATTCCAGTGCGCCGAGCGCCGCACGGGCCTGTCCCAGTCCGTACAGGGCGTGGGCCAGGCCGTGGGTGTCGGCCTTGGCCCGGGACAGTTCCTCCACGCGCAGGTAGGACTCCTCGGCCTCCCGGGCCCGGCCGGACAGCAGTTGGGCGCTGCCCAGCCGGTACAGGCACTGGGCCAGGCTGCGCGAGGAACCCGACCGCATGGACTCCGCGACACGGACCGCTTCGCGGGCGTGGCCGAGGCTGGCTTCGTGGTTGCCCCGGTCGAGTTCGAGCTGGGCCATGTTCTGCAGGACGGAGGACTGCGAGGACAGGTCGCCGGCCTCACGGAAGACGGGCAGGGCCGCGCGCAGCCGGTCGGCCGCCGCGTCGGGGTCGCCCTGGAGGCGGTGGACGACCGCGAGGTTGCGCAGGACCAGGGCGCGGCCCAGTGGTTCGTCCATGACCCCGTACAGTTCGAGTGCTTCCTGGGAGCGTGTTTTGGCCTCGTCCATGTGCCGGCGCATCAGTGCGGCGGCTCCCAGGTGGTGGAGCATGACCGCCTGGCCCAGGCGGTCGTCGGTCGCCCGGGCGGCGTGCAGGGCGTGCAGGGCGCAGTCGTGCCAGTTCTCGACGTAGCTGCGGGTCTCGAACAGGACGGACGTGCAGCCGGTCAGGTCCCAGGCCAGGTCGGCCATGCCCATGGCGGCGGCCTGTTCGATCATGCCCACCAGGCACAGGCGTTCGGCTTCGAACCAGGCCAGGGGGTCGGTGAGGAGTTCTTCGAGCAGGTCGGTGTCGACGGGGTGGGGGCGGGTGGTGCTGTGGACGATGCCGAACTCGCCGCCGCTCTCGCGGCGGTGGGCCTCGCGGGCGATGGCCAGGGCGGTACGAAAGACGCGGCGCAGGGCGTCCTGCCAGTCCTGGCGGGGTTCTTCCTCCCGGGCGCGTTCTCCGGCATACAGGCGCAGCAGGTTCTGGAAGCGGTAGCGCAGCCGGCCGGTCGCGTCGGTGCCGACGGCTTCGAGGAACTGGGTGTCGACGAGGTCTTCCAGGAGCAGTTCCGCGTCGATGACGTCGACGTCGAGCAGGGCGGCGGCCACCCAGGAGGTGAAGTCGGGCACGGCGGTCAGGCCCAGGCGGCGGTAGAGGCGGGCGGCGTCGGGGGACAGGTAGCGGTAGCTGAGCTCGAAGCCGGCCCGAACCCGGGAGGCGCCCTGACTCAGTTCGTCGAGTCTGCGGCGTTCGTCGCTCAGGCGAGTGACCATGTGACGCAAGGGCCAGTGGGGTTTGGAGGCCAGGCGGGCGGCCGCGATCCGCAGGGCCAGCGGGAGGCGGTCGCACAGCTCGACCAGACGGGCGGCGTCCGGGCGGGCGGCGGCGATGCGTTCCTCGCCGGCGATCCTCGCGACGAGATCGACGGCCTCGCCCGGCGGCAGGACACCCAGGTGGATACGGGCCTGCGGCGGCCAGGTCACCAGTTGCTCGAGCTGGTCGCGGCTGGTGACGACCGCACAGCTGGCGCCACTGCCCGGCAGGAGCGGGGCGATCTGGGCATGGGTGCGCGCGTTGTCCAGGACGATCAGCACCCGGCGTTCGGCCAGCAGGCTGCGGTAGAGCGCGACACGTTCCTCCAGTGCTTCGGGAATCTGCTGCCCCGGCACGCCCAGCGACCGCAGAAAACGGCCCAGGACATCGGCGACGGAAGCCGGTTCGTGCCGCTCGTCGTAGCCGCGCAGGTCCGCGAAAAGCCGGCCGTCGGGATAGTCATCGGCCGCCCGGTGCGCCCAGCGCAGGACCAGGCCCGACTTCCCGACCCCGGCAACCCCGGTGACCAGGCCGACAGTGGGAGTCTGCGACGCGGCCGGGGAACGGGCCATCAGCATGTCCAGAGCCGCCAGCTCCCCCTCACGGCCGGTGAACCCGGGAATGTCGGGCGGCAGCTCGAAAGGCACCACCGCCTCACCCCCCGCCACCGCGATCTCCCCGACAGCGGCCGACAGCAGACCCCCGGCCGGGGCCAGCGACGGATCGTCCCGCAGGATCAGATCATGCAGCTCCTGCAGGTCCGGCCCAGGCTCCAGGCCCAGCTCCTCGATGAACTGCTCGCGGGCCCGGCGGTAGGACTCCATCGCCTCCGCCCGCCGCCCGGCCCGGTACTGCGCCAGCATCTGGTGGTACCGCGTACGCTCACGCAGCGGATTGTCCTGCACAACCCCGCCGAGCTCGGGCAGCAACTCGTAATGCCGCCCCAACGCCAACCGCAGAGCCGTCGCGTCGTCATACGCGTTCAGCCGCCGCTCCCCCAACCGGGCCGCTTCCTCCTCCACCAGCATCCCCGACACTCCCGCCAGAGCCGACCCCCGCCACAGGTCCAGGGCCCGGCGATAACAGGCCTCCGCATCACGCGGACGCCGCTCACGCACCGCCTGTTCCGCCCGCGCCACCAGAACGGCGAACTCCGCCGCGTCAACATCATGGCCCTCCGCATCCAGGAGATACCCCGGATGCGTCGTCACGATCATGTCGCTCCCGGCCCCTTGCGCCTTGAACGTCTTACGGAGCGCAGCGATCACAATCGCGATCTGAGTCCGCGCCGTAGCCGGCGGACTCCCGTTCCACACCTCATCCACCAACGTATCCRCCGGCACGATCCGGCCAGAATTCAACAACAAAAGAGCAAGCGTGGTCCGCTGACGCGCCCCACCGATCACGACCTCCCGATCGCCCGCATCGAGGGAATCCGCGACGGCACATTCGTCTCCTGGCCCCTGGAGGAGTACCGCACACTCTTCCCCGGACGACC
>NZ_RDBO01000203.1 GCF_008120935.1 Streptomyces sp. sk2.1 | reverse complement strand
GGCGGCGTGGGCGATGCCGAAGTCGATGACCCGGGGACCGTCGGCCGCAGCCGCCCATCAGCCCACCGCGCCCGCCGCACCGGCACCKCMCRCCGGTGCCCCGACACAGGGGTACGGCCCGCCCGTGGCGCACCAGCAGCCCCATCCGCACTCCCCGTACCCCACCACGCCCGTTCCGTCCCAGGTCAACGCCTACGCCCCGACCCAGATGGGCGCACCCGCGCAGACGTACCCCGGGCACCCCGGGAACGGCATGCCTCCCGCGCCGCAGCCCGCGAAGGGCGGCAAGCGGGGGCTGCTCCTCGCCGTCGCCGCGGTGCTGGTCCTGGCCGTCGTGGGTGGCGGCACCGCGTACACGCTGCTCAAGGAAAAGGACAAGGACAAGGAGACGCAGAGCGGCTCCGCCCCGAACAAGTCGGGTGCCTCGGGCAAGGAGTCCGGCACGGACAGTGGGGCCGGCTCCGGTTCCGGGCAGGCCGCCGAGCAGCAGCCGAAGGTCGCGGACTACAACGGCATCAACCTCACGGCCGGCTACCACCTGACGCTCGGCGAAGACCCCGTCCGCCCCCAGAAGGGCGAGGACGGCGGGTACGAGCTCTCCTACGACACCGGCGGGTACCTCGACGCCGAGACCACGGGCGGAAGCCTGGTGCTGCTCGACCCGGGGCAGGAGGGGTCACTCGAGACCTGCCGTGCGGAGACCCGGTTCACCGAGACCGTCTATCTGGAGAAGATCTCGACGGGCCGGCAGCTCTGCGTCACGACGGGCACGGGGCACCTCGGCCTCGTGACCGTCAAGGGGCTCTCCGGCGAGGACTCGCCCAGCACGTACATGACGCTGGACCTGAAGGTCTGGCGCAACGCCGCCGTCACCGGTTCGGAAAGCTGAGCACGGCCCGCGCACGAGGTGTTCTCACGTCCGGGGCCTGCCCCGGACGTGAGAACACCGCTTCCCCGTTCCGTCACCCGGCGACCGCGCTCACCAGGTGACCTCGATCCGCCGGGGGCTGCGGGAGGTGGTGCCCCGGTTCCACTCGACCGCGTCGGCTGATCCGGCCAGCCGCATCCGGGGGAAACGGGCGGCCAGCCGGTGCAGGGCCAGCTGGAGCTCCATCCGGGCCAGCCAGGCCCCCAGGCAGTAGTGGGCCCCGGCGCCGAACGACAGGGTGGGCGCCGCCAGCGGGGCGAAGAGGTCGTCGAACGGCCGGGGCGGGAACACGGCGGGATCGCGGTTGGCCATGCCGCAGTCGGCGAGCACCACCGAACCCGCCGGGATCGTCACACCGCCGACCCTCGTGTCGACGGCGGCGTACCGCGCGGTCCCCCGGTCGTCGCCGAGCGGCACCAGGTGCAGCAGCCGCTCCGCCAGCGCCTCGGCGGCCTGTTCGTCGGCGCCGAGCCGGAACCAGGTCTCCGGTCGTTCGCCGAGCAGGTAGAGCAGCGAGTTGCCGAGCATCGTCATCGTGCTGTCGTGGCCGCCGACGACCAGTCCGCACACCAGGTCCACGAGCTGGCCCTCCGGGATGCCGCCCTCCTCGTCGGCGGCCAGGACCAGCACACTGGTGAGGTCGTCGCCCGGCTCCTTCCTGCGCTCGGTCAGCAACGCCGCGCCGAAGGCCGCGAACTCGGCGAGCGCCTCCCGCATCTCCTCCTCGGGATGGGAGCCGTCCGAGAAGGCGTACAGGGTCCAGTGGCGCAGCCGGTCCCGCGCCCCGGTGTCGAGGCCCATCAGTCTGCTGATCACCGCGACCGGCAGCGGCAGGGTGAAACCGGACACCAGGTCCACCGGACCTGCTCGGTCCGTGAGTTCGTCCAGGCACTCCTCCACGATCTCCGCGATCCAGGGCCGCCAGCGGGCCACGGCCCTCGGGGTGAACGCGCGCCGCAGGGTGCGGCGCAGGCGCAGATGGTCCTCGCCGTCCTGGTTGAACATCAGGTCCAGGCTGCCGACCAGGCCGGTCTCGCCGGACAGGGACGGGGCGTCCGGCGAGTGCAGCGCCGCGCGTCCGAACCTGCTGTCGGTCAGTACCTTCCGTACGTCGGCGTACCGGCTCACCAGCCAGGACGAGGTCCCGTCGGGCAGTTCGACGG
>NZ_RDBO01000202.1 GCF_008120935.1 Streptomyces sp. sk2.1 | reverse complement strand
GTCGGTGCCGTGCATCGCCCGCTACATGTTCCGCACCATGGAGATCCACCAGGCGCTGCCCGCGCTGCTCACCGTGGTGCTCTCGTGGGAGCTGCTGCTGATGGGGGAGCTGTTCCCGGTCCGCATCGTGCACGACGGCTACGACAGCCACAGGGGGCTGTCGTAGCCGTCGTGCACGATGCGGACCGGGAACAGCTCCCCCATCAGCAGCAGCTCCCACGAGAGCACCACGGTGAGCAGCGCGGGCAGCGCCTGGTGGATCTCCATGGTGCGGAACATGTAGCGGGCGATGCACGGCACCGACATGCTCACGAAGCCGATGGCGCGCAGCAGCAGCGGGATTCCGGCCAGGAAGGTCACCCCGCCCACCAGCACGTTCGTGTAGTGGCCGAGCAGGAACGGTCCGATCGCGGTGACCACGAGCAGCAGCCAGTGGGCCACGAACATCCCGACGGCGACGGCCGGCCCGCGCAACCGCCCCACCACCCGCCGCCGGTCCGCCCCGGGCACGAGCAGGAAGGCGAACGCCGCCACGATCAGGGGCAGCGTCACCAGCAGCAGGAAGGGGGCCGCCAGCAGTCTGACCACCCCGGACGCGAGCCAGTTGCCGAGCCAGTTCATCAGCGCGACGTCGTGGGCCACCGACTGGGGGATCTCCACGAGCATCGCGATCGAGACGCCGAACCAGAAACGGGTCAGCTGAATCCCCTGGACGAGCCGGTCGTCCAGGATCCGGTCCTCCGGCGGCTTCAGGTAACGCTCGACGATCTCCCGGTCCTGCTCCATCAGCGCCACGGCCGCCCCCGTCCCCCTCCGGTCCGCGGGGACCCCCTCCCCGCGCCCCTGTCCCCCTGCGCCGGAGGAATCCCGGCACCGGCAAGGGCGAACATCTTGCCAGGAAGTCCCTTGGTGCGACAGGGAGTCGACAGGAGGTACCGGGGCGCGCATCGAGGCGGGGCGTACCGGGCGGGACGCGCGTCAGCCGACCGGGAGGGTCTGACCGGTACGGGGCTCCTCGACGCCCAACCGCCTTGCACAGGAACGCTGTTGCACGACCGCCAGACCCGCGACCGCCGTCCCCAGCACCAGCCATCCCACCGGACCGGCCGCCATCACCGCACCGGTCAGCAGCGGCGGGCCCGCCGACTTCTGGACGGACTGCGACATCCCGGCCGCCCCCAGGTACGCGGCACGGGCGTCCTCGGGCGCGAGCAGGACCGCCAGCTCCCACGAACTCACCGACCGCATCAGCTCCGCCAGGGTGACCAGCAGCGCCGCGGCGAGCAGCAGGGCCGCGGCCGCCCAGGTGCCGACCAGGGCCGCCGCGGCCAGGCAGCCGCAGCACACGAACGTCAGGACCCCGTACAGCAGCACCGCCCGCGTCGCCCGGCGCGGCCCCTCGGCACGCTTCGACACGCCCAGTTGGAGCGCCACGACCAGCACGGTGTTGATGACGAGGAAGGCCGGTACGAGGGCGTGCGGCGCGGAGGTGCGCTCCACCAGCCACAACGGCAGGCCGACGGCGAGGATCGAGTCGTCGAGGTTCATCGGGATGTCCAGGAGGACGAACCCGAGGTAGCCGCGGTCCCGCCACGGGCCGGTCCTGCGGGCGGGGGCCTCGCGCCCACCGTCGGCAGAGGCCCCGCGCGCACCGGCGGCGGGGGCCTCGTGCCCGCCCCCGGCGGGAGTGACGCGTCCGCCGTCGGCCGGGGCCGCGCTTCCGCCGGCGCCCGGGGCACCGGACCGTGCCACCTCGACGGTCCTCTCCCGCGCCTCGTCCGTGCGCCACACCAACACCGCGGCCACGACGAACGACAGCGCGTTGCCCAGGATCAGGGCCCGGTAGGCGTCCGTGGTCCCCACCGCCAGGCCGATCGCCGCTATCCCGGCGCCGACGCCGTAGCCCGCGTTGGCCGCGCTGCGCGACAGCGCCTGGTAGGCGGCGCGCCGCTCGCCCGCGGTCCGGGTCGCGAACAGCATCTCCAGGGTCTTCGCCGCCCGGTCGCCCACGTAGGTCACGGCGATGACGGGAAGCAGCGCGCCGAAGTCCGCGCACATCAGCACCAGACCGAGGGTCACCAGCCTGAGCAGGTGGCAGCCGATCAGCAACGGGCGCACCGGGAACCGCCCGGCGAGCCGTCCGGCCAGGGGCGAGCCCGCGATGCCCGCCACCCCGGCCGTGCCCAGCAGCACGCCGATCTGCTGGGCGCTCAGCTGGGTCACGAAGGTGAGGTAGAGGACCGAGGACGCGGCCCACAGCCCCGAACCGGTGCGGTCCACGGCCAGGGCGAGCAGCATGATCCGCGCGTTGCGGCCGCCCGGCGGATTGCGCAACTGGGCCGAC
>NZ_RDBO01000201.1 GCF_008120935.1 Streptomyces sp. sk2.1 | reverse complement strand
GACGATCCGGTCGGCCGCCGACTTCGACACCCCGAACAACGGAGCCAGTTGGCGCAGGGTGAGGTTCGTGCGCCAGTACGCGGCGACCAGCAGGACCCGGTCCTCCAGCGGCAGACTCCAGGGCCGGCCCTTGCGGACCGGGTCGGCACCCTCGCGCCGCAGCGCGGTGACCAGCTTGCCGAACTGCCGCGGGCTCAGCCCGGTGAACGGGACTATCCAGGACGGCTCCGACGCCGCAATCACACCAACCACAGCAAGATCATCTCACCTCTGACCAGCAATTACGGGACAGCGCTTAGCGACCAGGCCTCGGCCGCGAGTGGTTTCGCGACACCGAGCCGCTGGCGGGCGGCTGGAATCGGTCAGGGCAGGAAGTTTTTCTGCTGTTCCAGTGAGTTCATGCTCAGCGTGGCGTCCGAGAGGGCTCGCCGAAATCGTCCTCCAGGAAACCGACAGGTACCTGTCCGTACGGCCGAAGGGCACTGTCCGCTGTGTCCGGAACCGTGCCCGGCTCATCCGCCTTTTAGAGCTCGCGCCGCCTATCTGCGCGAGCTCTTACTCCCGGCTGGACCGCCTTACCGAACCCCTTCCTTGACGGCGTACTACCTGCACAGTTGACTGGCTGTCACCATTTGGTGGCTTCTGCGACCATGAGCGTGCATCAGCCCCTGACCAGCTGGAGTACCGCTGTGACCGTACGTCGTCTCGCCCGTGCCACCCCGATCGTGGCCGCCCTTCTCGGTGCTTCTCTTACCGGGTGCAACCCCAGTGCGGCGAAGCCCGAGTCCGACGCGAAGCCGTCGACACCCGTCTCGGCACCGGGCAAGGAGTCCGCGGCGCCAGGGGCTCCCGCGGGTGGCAGCGGCCTGTCCCTGGCCGAGGCGATCGCGAAGATCCCGGCCGGTGACGAGGCCCGCGACGGTTACAAGCGCGACAGCTTCAAGCACTGGATCGACGAGGACGGTGACTCGTGCTCGACCCGCAACGAAGTCCTGCTCGCCGAAGCGCTCAAGGCCCCGGAGCAGGGTGCGCGGTGCGCGCTGACGGGGGGTGAGTGGCTGTCGTACTACGACGAGGTCACGGTCACCGCGGCGGGCAAGCTCGACATCGACCACATGGTCCCGCTGGCGGAGGCATGGGACAGCGGCGCCTCGGCGTGGGACGCGGACCGGCGCATGTGGTACGCCAACGACCTCGGTGCCGAGAGGTCACTGGTCGCGGTCACCGCGAAGACCAACCGCTCCAAGGCCGACAAGGACCCGGCTCAGTGGCTTCCGCCGGCCGCGTCCGCGCAGTGCACCTACGGCGCCGACTGGGTGGCCACCAAACTCCGCTGGAAACTGACCGCGGACGACAAGGAACGCGCCGCCCTGGAGACCCTCGCCGAGGGCTGCGCGGACACCGTCGTGAAGTACGAAGTCGCGCCGTAGAGATTTCCGGACCACCTCCGCCCCGCACCCTGGGGCTGCGCCGGCGGTGCCGGGCCCGGGAG
>NZ_RDBO01000200.1 GCF_008120935.1 Streptomyces sp. sk2.1 | reverse complement strand
ACTCGGACCGCGTGACGCCAGCGCCCCGACCCCGCCCTCGCGCCACAACTGGTGCCACTGATAAGCCGACTTCAGACTCACCCGCAGACGCCGTGCCACTTCCGGCGGCTTGACCTCCTGCTCGAACAGCTCGGCCGCCTGCATCCGCACCGACTCCCGACGCACCCGTCCCGCAACGGTCAGCCCGCCCCCATCCGAATACCTCACACACCATCGAATACAGCCACCACACCAAGCCCATCAGGGACTTCGGGAAAGTTCACCCTGACGAGCCGAAGTCAGTAACGTTGAACAGAGCTTCCATGGGATCCCCGGAGGCGTACGTCGAAGTCGGATGGTCCAGGTCTGCGGCCCGTCGACAGCTCGTTCCTCCGGCACGGCGCTGGTCCGGGCGCCGGGGACGCCGACGATGGGGCCGGGCGCTGGTCTGGTAGCGGGTGTCACCGACCGCGTCCGGCCGACGAATCTCAATGGCGTCGGCCGGACGACTTCGTGGCGCGGCAGGGCACTTGAGGGTCAGTCGAAGTCGAAGGTGGCGACGACGGGGGCGTGGTCGGACTCGGGGTATTTGATGTCGGTGGCGAAGGCGATGGAGTCGTCGTGGAGGATCTCGTTGTGGATCTCTGAGCCGTGGTAGTGGGCGAGGAGGTTGCGGGTGACGAGCATGTGGTCGATCATCTGGCCGCGGCCGTGGTGGAAGAGCGTGTAGCGGGCCTCGCTGGGGATGGTGCGCTCGAGGGGGACCAGGACCCGGGTGGCAAGTTCGCCGTTGTTGGTGTCCTCAACGTTGCCGCAGATCGCCAGGACCGGGACTTCTTCAGGCTCTGCGTTGAAGTCACCGGCGACGATGATGCGCGCGTCCGGGTCGTCGTCGAGGATCTGGTCGATGAGGCGCCTGACCTCCAGGGCCTGGCTCATTCGCTTCATGGACGACAGGAAGCTGCCTTCGGCCCAGCTGTCGGCGCTACTCCAGATGTCCTTCCGGGGGCCGATCAGTTGGCCGGGGATGTCGCTGGGGATCTTGGATTTCAGATGCACGTTGATGACGTGCAGGAGCCGGCCGGGGGCTGCGTGGTCGATGTCGATCTGCGCGTGCAGGATGGGCCGTTCGATACCGATCGCGACCGGCGCCGCGTCTGAGGGGTTGGCGGTGAGCCGCTGGTAGCGGGGCTCGTTGACCAGGTCGTTCTTCAACTGCTGGTGCTTGATGACCGGCAGGTGGGTGGCGATGACCAGGTTGCGCATGTCGAAGACCGCGTCGTTAGCGGGCTTGGTGCTGGTCAAGGACGCGCCGGCGAGGTTGGTGTCGGCGAGGAGCTCCTTGAGTGCGAGCAGGTCACGCGGCTGTCCGGGGCGTTCCTGGCCGTGGACTTCCTGGAAGCAGGCGATATCCGCGCGCAGCCGGGTGATCTGCGGCTTCATCAGCGCGATGCGTTCATCCAGCGACGGGTGCGGCACGTTCGGGGCGGGCTCGTCGAAGTTCTCCAGGTTAAACGTGGCAATCCGGATCTGTGTCACACGTGCTCCCAGGGCTCGCCGCAAGTAGGAATACGCAACGTAACCAGACATTACTCACAGTGAAAAGGAGGCGCGCTTGCGTTCCGTCGGCCGTCCAGCAGTTCGCCGCATCCTGCGACGCCCACTCTGGAGGTTTCGGATCGGTGCTGGATGTCCTGCGGGGCGCGCCCGCCTCTGAGTGGACGTTAAGTCCGTTTCTGGTAGTGGCCGCGTTCGGGTTGGGTGAGGAAGCCTTGGCGGGTGAGGCGTCCGAGGCGGCTGCGGGTGATGTTGACGGACGCCTCGTGGGTGGGCGTGCCGAGGAGTTCGTGCAGTTCACGAGCCCTGGATGCCTGGTCGGGGTGCTGGTTGGAGGCGTTCACGATGGCCTGGTGGGCGGTGTTCGTCTCGGTCGGATCGGGCTCGTCTCCGGTCGGTGCGAGTTCGGCGATGGCCTTCCGGGTGGTGGTCGGATCCGCAAGTCGCGCTTGGGTCTCGGCCGGGGCGGCGGTGAGGTGCTCGATCTGGCCGCGTAGTTCCCCGGCTCGGGCGGTGGCCTCGTCGTGCTGGGTCTGGGGGCGGGCGAGGAGTTCGGCGACGTTCGCGCGGCCGGTCCGAGGGTGTCGCGCCAGGCGGGACTCGGTGTGGTGAGGCGGCGGGTCATGTCCGCGGTGGAGGCCCAGTGGACGCGTGAGGCGGAGGTGTCGGGCCGGTGGTCGTACTCACGTGCCAGACGGCGGTGCAGCATCAGCGTGCCGTGCGTCTGCTCGACCACCCACCGCCTGGGCTGCGGGACGAACCCTTTGCCCTGGTCGGCAGGCTGGTCGGCAGGGTTTCGGCGGACGACCTCG
>NZ_RDBO01000020.1:1600564-1613602 GCF_008120935.1 Streptomyces sp. sk2.1 | reverse complement strand
GGGGTCAGTCGCGGCCGGGGGCCGGGGGCAGGGCGTGGCGGCGGATGACGTCGGCGTACCAGAGGGCGCTCGACTTGGGGATGCGGCGCTGGGTGGCGTAGTCGACGTAGACGGCGCCGAAGCGCTTGGAGTACCCGTACGCCCACTCGAAGTTGTCCATCAGCGACCAGAGGAAGTAGCCCCGGACGTCCGCGCCGTCGGCCACCGCCCGCCGCACGGCGTCGAGGTGGCCGTGCAGGTAGTCGATCCGCTCGGGGTCCTCCACCCGGCCCTCGGGCGAGACGTAGTCGTCGAAGGCCGCGCCGTTCTCGGTGACCATCAGCGGCAGGCCGGGGTGGTCGCGGGAGACGTCCATGAGCAGGTCGTACAGCCCGTCGGGGTCGATCGCCCAGTTCATCGCGGTGCGCTTGCGGCCCTCGGCGAGGTGGAAGGCGACGTGCTCGGAGCCGGGCCACGGGGAGTGGTCGCTGTTGCCGTGGCCGTCGTCGCGCGAGTCCCCGACGCCGTCCGCGGGCGCGGAGACCAGCGTCGGCGTGTAGTAGTTCACGCCCAGGACGTCGATCGGGGCGGAGATCGTGGCCAGGTCGCCGTCCCGGACCAGCTCCGACCAGTCCACCAGGTGCGCGGTGTCGGCGATCAGGTCCGCCGGGTACTCGCCGCGCAGCATCGGGCCGGTGAAGATCCGGTTGCCCACGGCGTCGATGCGGCGGGCGGCGTCCGCGTCGGCCTCGCCGGCGGTCAGCGGGCGGACCTGGTGGAGGTTGAGGGTGACCGAGGTCCGCGCGGCAGCGGGGAGTCGATTGCGCAGGACCTCGGTCGCCCGGCCGTGGGCGAGGTTGAGGTGGTGGGCGGCGCGCAGCGCGGCGGCGGGTTCGGTGCGGCCGGGGGCGTGCACGCCGGAGCCGTAGCCGAGGAAGGCCGAGCACCACGGCTCGTTGAGGGTGGTCCAGGTGCCGACGCGGTCGCCGAGGGCGCCGGCCACGATGTCGGCGTAGTCGGCGAAGCGCTCGGCGGTCACCCGCTGGGGCCAGCCGCCCGCGTCCTCCAGCTCCTGCGGCAGGTCCCAGTGGTAGAGGGTGGCGACGGGTTCGATCCCGGCTTCGAGGAGTTCGTCGACGAGCCCGCGGTAGAAGTCCAGGCCGCGTTCGACGGCGGGGCCGCGGCCGGTGGGCTGCACCCGGGACCAGGAGACGGAGAAGCGGTAGGCCCGCAGCCCGAGCCGCTTCATCAGCGCCACGTCGTCGCGGTAGCGGTGGTAGTGGTCGGCGGCGATGTCTCCGGTGTCGCCGTTGCGGACCTTGCCCGGTGTGCGGCTGAAGGTGTCCCAGACGGACGGGGTGCGGCCGTCCTCGGCCGCGGCGCCCTCGACCTGGTAGGCGGCGGTGGCCGCCCCCCAGACGAAACCGGACGGGAAGTCCGCCGCCTCGGGCGCCTCGGGCGTCCGCTTCGGGGCGATGTCGGGTCGTACAGCAGTCATGCGGGAGCGCTCCCATGAGTGAAGGGGGACGGGGACTTGGAGTGGAGCGGCGGCCGTACGGCACCCCGGTCGGCGCGGGGCGGGGTGCCGTACGGGCGCCCGGGCAAAGGTGGGTGACGCGTCGTCAGCCCTTGACCGCGCCGGACATGATTCCCCCGACGATCTGCTTGCCGAAGATCACGAACACCACGAGCAGCGGCAGGGTGCTGATCAGCGCGCCCGCCATCACGATGCTCTGGTCGGGGGTGTACGAGGCGCTCAGCCGGCCCAGGGCCACCTGGAGCGTGGGGTTCTGCTGGTTGAGGGCGAGGTAGGGCCAGAAGAAGTCGTTCCACGCCTGTACGAAGGTGAGCATCCCCAGCACCGTCATCGCCGGGCGGGCCACCGGCAGGACCACGCTGCGCACGATGCGGAAGTTGTTCGCGCCGTCGACCTTGGCGGCCTCGACGAGTTCGTAGGGCAGCGCCTCGCTCAGGTACTGGCGCATGAAGAACACCCCGAACGCGCTCACCAGCGTCGGGAAGATCACCGACTCCAGCTTTCCGCCCCAGCCGATGTCGGACATCATCATGAACAGCGGGACGACGCTGAGCTGCGGCGGGATCGTGAGCGTGGCGATGACGCCGGTCATCAGCGCGCCGCGGCCCCGGAAGCGCATCTTGGCGAAGGCGTAGCCGGCCAGGGTGCAGAAGAAGAGCGTCGCCACCGTGATGCAGCCGGCGACGACGGCGCTGTTGAGGATCGCCTTGCCGAGGTTCGCCTGGGTCCAGGCCGTTTCGAGGTTGTGCAGCAGTTGTCCGCCGGGCAGGAACGGCGGTGTGGTGGCGAGCACTTCGTCCTGGGTGCGGGACGCGGCCACCAGCGTCCAGTAGAGCGGCAGCAGCGAGCCGATGCCGACGACGGTCAGGGCGAGGTAGGCGAACGGGCCGCCCTTCAGCTGCTGTCCCGCGCCGGGCCTGAAGCGGCTCGGGCGCCCTGCCTCCCGTCGGCGGGCGGACGGCGCGCCGGGGTCCGGGGCCTTGGCGGTGCCGGCACTGGTGCTGGTACGGGTCATGGTCATGGAATCGCTCCCGGTCAGGCCGCGGATGTGCGTACGAAGCGGCCGACGAGCCAGTTGACCGCGGCGATGATCAGCAGCAGGGCGAGCATCGCCCAGGCCACCGCGGCGGCCGGGCCCAGATGGCCCAGGTTCCAGCCGTAGTTGTAGAGGTAGACGCTGAGCGTCTCGTACTGGTGCTCGTTGCCGCCGATCGCGCCGAGGGTGCCGCCCTCCAGCAGCAGGGGCTCGCCGAACAGTTGCATGGAGCCGATGGTCGAGACGACGATCGTGAAGAGGATCGTCGGCCGCAGCGCGGGAATCGTCACCTTGCGGAACTGCTGCCAGCGCGAGGCGCCGTCCAGCGAGGCGGCCTCGTACAGATCGGTCGGCACGGCCTGCATCGCGGCCAGGTAGATCAGGGTGTTGTAGCCCGTCCAGCGCCAGATCACGATGACGGAGATCGCGATCTTCGACGTCCAGTGGCCGTTGGCCCAGTTGGTGTCGCCGAGTCCGACGAAGTCCAGCGCCCAGTTCAGCAGGCCGCCGTCGGCCCGGAAGACCAGGGCGAAGACGAGGGCCGCGGAGGCCACCGAGGTGGCGTACGGGGTGAGGACGATCGTCCGCCAGAAGGTGCTGGCCCGCAGGCGGTAGTTGAGCAGATGGGCCAGGCCGAGCGCGACCAGCAGCTGCGGGACGGTCGACATGACCCCGATCAGGAAGGTGTTGCCGACGGCCGTCCAGAACTCGGAGTCGTGCAGGATCCTGTCGAAGTTCTCCCAGCCGACCCACTCCATTTGGTCCATCCCGGTCATCTCCACCCGGTGCAGGGCGATCCAGCCGGTGTAGAGCAGCGGGTAGAGCCCGAAGGCGCCGAAGACGAGGAAGAACGGGGCTATGTAGGCGTACGGCGACGCCTTGTCGTCGAACCTCCACAGCCGGCTCCGCCAGGTCTGCCCGCGGGATCGGGCCGGCGCGTGCGGGGAACCGCCGGGTGGCGGGGCGTATGCGTCCCGGGTGGGAGTCGAGGTGGCCACGGGCGGGAGTCCTTCCCTGGGGTACGTGCCGGCGCGGGGGAGCGTGCGGGGGTGGTGCGCGGGTGCGGGCCGGTGCGGGCGTCCCGGAGGAGGCGCCCGCACCGGCGGAGGTCAGCCGATCGCCTTGTCGATCGCCTCGGTCGCGGCCTTCCACGCCTTGTCGGGGTCGGTGCCCCGCTGCTCCATGTTGGTGATCTGGGTGGAGATGGTGTCCTTGATGACGGCGTCCTTCGGGCCGAGCACCGCTTCGGGGATGGACTTGGCCTCGTCGGCGTAGAGCTGCCCGATCGGCGCGTCGTTGAAGTACGGGAGCTTCGCGTTCTTCACGTCGGGCAGTTCGTAGGCGCCCTTGTTGGACGGGAAGACGCCGATCGCCTTGAACACGGCGGCCTGCTGCTCGGGGGCGGTCAGCCACTTCACGAGCTTGCCGGCCTCCTCGACGTTCTTGCCCGACTTGGGCACGGCGAGGAAGGAGCCGCCCCAGTTGGCGGCGGTGGCACCGGGGGCGGTGGTGATGTTCCACTTGCCCTTGTTGCCCTCACCGGCGTTGACCGAGATCTGTCCGGCCATCCACGCGGGGCAGACCACGGTGGCGACGGTGCCCTTGCGCAGTGCGGGAACCCAGGTGTTGGTGTCGAACTGGGCCAGCCCCTGGGAGAGCTTCTTGGCCGCGACCTCGGCCGCCAGGCTCCAGCCCTGCTGGACGCTGGTGCTCTCCTTGTAGATCGGCTTGCCGCTCCCGTCGTAGTACTGCTGGGCGTTCGAGCTCACGACGGCGTTGAACATCGCGCTGGCCGAGTCCATGAAGTACGTGCCCGCCGGGGCCTTCTTCTTGTACTCCTCGCCGAGTTCTATGTAATCCTCCCAGCCGCCCGCGACCCGCTTCGCGACCTCCTCGCGGTCGGTGGGCAGACCGGCCTTCTCGAACAGGTCGGTGTTGTAGCAGAGGGACATCGGGCCGATGTCGGTGCCCGCGCCGATCACCGCTCCGTCGGCGGTGGTGGCCTGCTTCGCCTTCCAGGGCACCCACTCGCCGACGTCGATCACCTTGCTCAGGTCGGCGAAGGAGTCCGCCTTGGTGTCGACGATCTCCTTGATCCGGCCGACCTCGATGCCCTGGATGTCGGAGAGGCCGCTGCCCGAGTTCAACTGCTGGAGCAGCTTGGGGTAGTAGACCTTCTCGTCGGCGGTGACGTCCTCCTTGATCGTGATGTTCGGGTGCAGCTCGTGGTACTTCTCGAAGAGCCCGGCCTCCTTGTAGCCGAACTGCCCGAAGTCGGCGATGGTCAGCGTGACGTTCCCGTTCGCGTCGGGGCCCGTGCTGCCCGACGCGTCCGAGCCTCCGCTGCAACCGGTCAGCAACAGGGCCGAGACCGTCAGGCCCGCGGTGGCCAGGACCGCGGTTCTGCGGCTTCTGCCTGCGACGGTGCGGGTGATGCGCATTCCACTGCTCCTTATTCCGGGGTGGGACATTCCGGGGCTCCGGAGTTCCGGAGCTCTGGGGTTCCGGGGTTCCGGGGTGCCCAGTTCGGCGACGGCCGCCTCCACCGCTTCACGGGTCTGGGCGCTGACCTTCGGCGAACCGTTGATGACCCGCGAGGCCGTGCCGCGCCCCACCCCCGCCCGCGCCGCGACCTCTTCGAGCGTGGGCCGCCGCACCATCGCCACGATCACCGGGCGCCTGGACGTCTACGGCGCGCAGCGCCGCCTCGACGGCTACCGCGCGGGTCTCCGTCGTTCCCGGCCCGGCCCGGGGCCCCGGGGCCAGGACTTGGTTTGGTCATCCCGCTGTGAGAAATTGACCGCGAACGGGAGGCAGCCATGGCGGCAGCGCGAGTACGGAGCGGTGGGCGGCCCACGCTCGAAGAGGTCGCGGCGCGGGCGGGGGTGGGGCGCGGCACGGCCTCGCGGGTCATCAACGGTTCGCCGAAGGTCAGCGCCCAGACCCGTGAAGCGGTGGAGGCGGCCGTCGCCGAACTGGGCTACGTGCCCAACCGGGCGGCCCGCGCACTGGCCGGCAACCGCACGGACGCCATCGCCCTGGTCGTGCCCGAGCCGGAGACCCGCTTCTTCGCCGAGCCGTACTTCTCCGACATCGTCCGCGGTGTCGGCGCGGCGCTCGCCGACACCGACATGCAGCTGCTGCTCACCCTCGTCGGCAGCGACCGCGAGCGCCGCCGGCTCGCCCAGTACCTGACCGCGCACCGCGTCGACGGCGTGCTGCTGGTCTCCGTCCACGCCGACGACCCGCTGCCGGACCTGCTGGAACAGCTCGGCATGCCGGCCGTGACGAGCGGTCGCAGGTCCGCCTCCGACCCGTTCGCCTCCGTCGACTCCGACAACTTCGGCGGCGCCCGCGCCGCGGTCGACCACCTCTTCTCCCGGGGCCGCCGCACCATCGCCACGATCACCGGGCGCCTGGACGTCTACGGCGCGCAGCGCCGCCTCGACGGCTACCGCGAGGCGATCGCCGGAACCGGCCTCGAACCGGACGAGCAGCTGATCGCCCCCGGCGACTTCACCGAGGAGGGCGGCGCCCGGGCCATGCGCGAGCTGCTGGCCCGCCGCCCCGACATCGACGCGGTCTTCGCAGCCTCCGACGTCACCGCCGCGGGCGCCCGCCAGGTCCTGCGCGAGGCCGGCCGGCGCATCCCCGACGACGTGGCCCTCATCGGCTTCGACGACTCGGCCGTGGCCCGCCACATGGACCCGCCCCTCACCAGCGTGCGCCAGCCCATCGAGGAGATGGGCCGCACGATGGCCCGCGTCCTGCTCCAGGAAATCGCCCGCGAGACCCAGGAGCGCCCGCAGATCGTGCTCCCCACGGAACTGGTCGTCCGCGACTCCTCGTGACGGCCGTCACACCGCCGCCCGGTGAGGGCGGCTCAGGCGCCGGGCGGCCCGGGAGCGGGCGGTCCGAACACGGGAAGGGCCCCGGTCAACGACCGGGGCCCTTCCCATCAGGGTGAGTAACGGGACTCGAACCCGCGACATCCTGGACCACAACCAGGTGCTCTACCATCTGAGCTATACCCACCATGCCCGGTCTTTTTCCGACCGGCCGAGAAAAAGTGTACAGGGTCCGAGAGGGTGCTCGCGCCCCAGTTGTTCAGCCGCCGGTCCGAACCCCCGAAAGGGCTATGACCAGCGGCTTCACGAGGACCTACGGCGCGGGCGGTGCGACATGGGCCGCGATGGTCCTGGCGCGCTCCGAGTCCGGGCCGGGCTGCGGCACGAAGACCGCCTCGCGGTAGTACCGCAGCTCCGTGATGGAGTCGCGGATGTCCGCGAGCGCCCGGTGGTTGCCGTTCTTGGCCGGGCTGTTGAAGTACGCCCTCGGGTACCAGCGGCGCGCCAGCTCCTTGATGGAGGAGACGTCGACGATCCGGTAGTGGAGGTAGCTCTCCAGGGCCGACATGTCCCGCGCCAGGAAACCGCGGTCGGTGGAGACCGAGTTTCCGCAGAGCGGGGCCTTGCCGGGTTCCTTCACGTGCTCGCGGACGTAGTTCAGCACCTGGGCCTCGGCGTCGGCCAGGGTGGTGCCACCGGCCAGCTCGTCGAGGAGGCCCGAGGCGGTGTGCATCTGCCGCACCACCTCGGGCATGGTCTCCAGGGCCGCGTCCGGCGGGCGGATCACGATGTCCACCCCTTCGCCGAGCACGTTCAGCTCCGAGTCGGTGACCAGTGCGGCCACCTCGATGAGTGCGTCTTCCGCCAGCGAGAGCCCGGTCATCTCGCAGTCGATCCACACCATGCGGTCGTTCATGACCCCACCCTACGGGGCGCTCCGCTGCCCCGGCAGGGTCGGGCGCCCGGCCGCGTACGCGTCGAGGCCCGGTTTCCCGTGCTCCGGCTGTCCCGCGCCCGCCGTCGGTGCGATGGCGGGGTGGGAACCCGGCGGGCCGGCCGGAGCCGTGGCGCGCCGGACCGGCGAGCTGCCCTGCGGGGGCACGATCGGCTCGGACGCGACGACGACGGGTTCCGCGCCACCGCCCTGCGGACGACGGGCCCGGTAGGCGGCCCGGTACGCGGCGGGGGAGGAGCCCAGCTGACGCCGGAAGTGTCCGCGCAGCGCGACCGGCGAGCGGAAGCCGCAGCGGCCTGCCACCTCGTCGACCGAGTACTCGGACGTCTCCAGCAGCCGCTGCGCCTGCAGCACCCGCTGGGTGATGAGCCACTGGAGCGGTGCGCTGCCGGTGAGCGAACGGAACCTCCGGTCGAAGGTCCGCCTGCTCATGTAGGCGCGCGCGGCCAGCGTCTCCACGTCGAACTGCTCGTGGAGGTGCTCCAGTGCCCAGGCCACGACCTCGGCGAGCGGGTCGGAGCCGATCTCCTCGGGTAAAGACCTGTCGAGGTAGCGCTCCTGACCGCCACTGCGCCGCGGCGGCACGACGAGCCGGCGGGCCAGTGCCCCGGCGGCCTCCGTGCCGTGGTCCGTGCGGACTATGTGCAGGCACAGGTCGATCCCGGCCGCCGTTCCGGCGGAGGTGAGCACGTCGCCGTCGTCGACGAAGAGCTCACGCGGGTCGACGTGCACCGACGGGTAGCGCTTGGCCAGCGTCGGTGCGTACATCCAGTGTGTGGTCGCCGGGCGGCCGTCCAGCAGGCCGGCGGCGGCGAGCACGAACGCGCCGGTGCACAGACCGACGATGCGGGCACCCTCCTCATGGGCACGGCGCAGTGCCTCCAGCGCCTCGGCGGGCGGCGGCGAGGTGATCGAGCGCCAGGCGGGCACCACGACGGTGCCGGCCCTGCTGATCGCCTCCAGCCCGTAGGGCGCGGTGAGTTCGAGTCCCCCGGTGGTCCGCAGCGGTCCCTCTTCCCCGCCGCAGACGAGGAGTCGGTAGCGCGGAACACCCGCGTCCTGGCGGTCGATTCCGAACACGGAGAGCGGGATGGAACTCTCGAAGATGGGGCCGCCGCTGAACAGCAGCACGGCGACGACTTCCCGTCGTCGACGGCCACTGAGCTTCCGTACAGCCTCCGTTGCGGCGGCGGAGTCCTGGCTCATGACGCTAAGCCCCCCTCGGTGTTCGCGTCTTCCTGGTCCTTACGGGCCTGTCGCTCCTGCACTTTTCCCCTCGGTCCTGCACGAGTCCCCAGTCTTCGGTACCCAAGATCGAATCTACTGCGTCCCGCGGTGCCGTCGTGACAAGTTCACCAACCGGCGTTATGTCGACAAGGCAACTTGGCGGGAAGCATTCGATCACGAAGCGTTTCATTCGTCGGCCGCGCAGGGAAGTGCGCCTCGCGCTCATGGCCCGTCCCCGTTGGGTGGAAGCGTACCGCGCGGTCTCTTCCTGCCTGGTGACAAGGGGGTTGATCGGCCAATTCGGCAAGGAATCGGAACGGGTGTGAAGTTGGCTGAAAATAGATGGTTGTGCATACGTGATTCAGTCATTGGACCGGCGCACAACTCGAATGAGCGGGCGCTTCTTTGCGCCCCCTCGGCAGGTCGGACGGTTGATCGTACGGAACGGCGCGGCGACGGCCGGACGCGGTCGGTTCCCGCCCGGCGGGCCGATGCCGTTTCCCGACCGGGCGGTCCGTCGCGGACGGGGCGGACGGGGCGCGACGCGGGCGGTGGGGCATGGGGGAACGCGCATTCGGCCGTCGATGGCCGGTGTCGATCCGGACGGTCCGCCGGCGCCCGGCCGACCCCCTTTCGGGGTGCGAGGGCCCCGCGTCGCCGCGAGGAGGGTGACGGATACGGCCCCGTCCGGTCACCGAGGGGAGCCGTCCGGGCCTCTCGTCGTCGGTGTACGGCACAACCGGCGTTGCGATCCGGGGCCGCCTCGGGCATGCTCCGTGAAACGTCGCGCGCGCTTTGCGCGGGTCTGGGCAGTGGAGGAGTGGAGCCGTACCCTTGGGGGTAAGGGGTTGGGAAGATGATTCCCGGACACCGCAACGCCGCCCGCTGACGCACCTTCCCCAAGTCGCTCTCCTCACGAGGACTCTCTTCGCCGAGACACCGATGGCCGGTCACGAAATCCCCGAACCCGCGGACCGCAAGCAGGTAGCCGACCCCATGTCGGACCCGCAGACGGTCGAAGAAACACGTCATTCCTGCGACCCCGCGTTCCGCCACGGGGTCGTGGTCGGCTTCGACGGCTCCACCTCCAGCGAGCGCGCCCTCGCGTACGCCATCGGGATGGCCAGGAGATCGGGCTCCGGACTGATCATCGTCCATGTCGCCAACCGGCTGCCGACCACGGTCTGGGCGGGCTGCGAACCGCCCGTCTTCGTGGACGTGCCCGACCACCGCACCGAGGTGCTCGGCCTGGAGCTGGCCTGCGCCGACTACCTCTCCGAGGTGCCCTGGGTGCTCGTCGAGCGGGGCGGCGACATCTGCCACGAACTGGAGGAGGTCGGCCGGGAGTACTCGGCCGACGCCATCGTCGTCGGCTCCACGCACGGGGTCGTCGGCCGCATCTTCGGCTCGGTCGCCGGCCGTCTCGCCCGCCGCGCGCAGCGCCCGGTCGTGGTCATCCCCTGAGCGTCCCGCGCCGCCGGGCCGTGGCTGTCCCCCGAGGGTCGGGTGCCGCTCGGCCGCGGCGGTTCCCCGACCGTTTTGCTACTGGACCGCGATCATTTCCCGATCGCTTCGTCACTTGGCCGCGGTCGTTCCCCGAGCGGTTCTCCGTTCGGACGTGATCGTTCCTCGACCGTTCCGTCGTCCGGTCGGGAGCGCCGTCCGGGCGCCCTCCGCCCGGACGCGAGCTTTCCTCGACCGCCCTCCGCCCGGTCGCGAGCGCTTCTTGAGCGCTTCGCCGCCCCGCCGGAGTCCTTCGCCGTCCTTCCCGCGGACCGGTGTGCCGCGCCCGATGCCGACGTGGCGTCAAATCGTCTGCGGAAACCGACAGTTCGTCGGGGTACGGAGGCGGATCGCGGCCCCGCGGCCGGCGGGCGAGGGGTGCCGGGGGGCGGGGTGCGGCGCGCCGCGGGGTGTCTGCCGGGGGCGGCGACACCGGTACGGGTGGTTCCGACCCCGTTGCCTTCGGCCATCTCTTTCCGCGAAGCACGGCCGGGAGACGCCTTTCCTCCGACGGCGTGCCCCGCGGCGCCCCGCGGCACCGTGGTGCGGCGGGGCACCGTGGTGCGGCGGGGCGCCCGATCCGGAACGGTCCGAAGCGGCCCGGAACGGTCCGGAACGGTCCGGGACAGGTCCGGGGCGGTCGGGTACGGAGCCGGGGCGGTGCGGGTTCTACTCGACGGTGACGGACTTCGCCAGGTTGCGCGGCTTGTCGATGTCACGGCCCATGGCCAGCGCCGTGTGGTACGCGAAGAGCTGGAGCGGGATGCCCATCAGGATCGGGTCCAGCTCGTTCTCGTTCTTCGGCACGACGATGGTGTGGTCGGCCTTCTCCTGCACCTGGTGGGCCACGGCGAGGATGCGGCCGCTGCGGGCCTTGATCTCCTCCATCGCGGCGCGGTTCTTCTCCAGCAGGTCGTCGTCCGGCACGATCGCGACCGTCGGCATCGCGGGCTCGATCAGCGCCAGCGGCCCGTGCTTCAGCTCGGACGCCGGGTACGCCTCGGCGTGGATGT
Organism: Streptomyces sp. sk2.1; assembly: GCF_008120935.1. Classification (GTDB taxonomy): domain Bacteria; phylum Actinomycetota; class Actinomycetes; order Streptomycetales; family Streptomycetaceae; genus Streptomyces. The sequence continues at coordinate 1,602,504 of NZ_RDBO01000020.1, read as the reverse complement.
ACGAGACCTCCTTGAGCTTCAGCGAGGCCTCGCGGGCGACGGGGTAGCCGCGCACCCGGCCGATGAACATCATCGACTTGGCGTCCGCGTACTCGGCCGCCAGCCGCTTGATCTCGTCCTCGTTCGCGAGGATCTCGCTGATCTGGGCGGGGAGCCTGCGCAGCCCCTCGATGATCCGCTTGCCGTCGGCGACCGACAGGTCCCGGATCCGGCCCAGGTGCAGGGCGAGCAGCGCGAACGCGACGACCGTGTTGGTGAAGCACTTGGTGGAGACGACGCAGACCTCGGGGCCGGCGTGGACGTACGTACCGCCGTCGGCCTCCCGGGCGATGGCGGAACCGACCACGTTGACCACGCCGAGCACCCGCGCGCCCTTGCGCTTGAGCTCCTGGACGGCGGCCAGCACGTCGTACGTCTCACCGGACTGGGAGACCGCGACGTACAGCGTGTCCGGGTCGACGACCGGGTTGCGGTAGCGGAACTCGGAGGCGGGCTCGGCGTCCGCGGGGATGCGGGCCAGCTCCTCGATCAGCTGCGCGCCGATCTGGCCCGCGTGGTACGAGGTGCCGCAGCCCAGGATCTTGATCCGGCGGACCCCGCGCGCCTCGCGGGCGTCCAGGTTGAGGCCGCCCAGGTGCACGGTGGCGAAGCGGTCGTCGATCCGGCCGCGCAGCACCCGGTCGACGGCGTCGGCCTGCTCGGAGATCTCCTTGTGCATGTACGTGTCGTGGCCGCCCATGTCGTACGACTCGGCCTCCCACTCCACGGTGGTCGGCGTGGCCGTCGTGGACGAGCCCTCCGTGGTGTACGTACGGAAGTCGTCGGCCTTGAGGGTGGCCATCTCGCCGTCGTCCAGGGTGACGACCTGGCGGGTGTGGGCGACCAGCGCGGCGACGTCCGAGGCGACGAACATCTCCTTCTCGCCGATGCCGAGGACGACCGGGGAGCCGTTGCGGGCGACCACGATGCGGTCGTTGAAGTCGGCGTGCATGACGGCGATGCCGTACGTGCCCTCGACCGAGCGCAGCGCCTCGCGGACCTTCTCCTCCAGGGTGTCCGCCCCGGCGCGGGCGATCAGGTGGACCAGCACCTCGGTGTCGGTCTCGGAGAGGAAGACGACCCCGTCGGCGACGAGCCGCGCACGGAGCTCGGAGGCGTTGTCGATGATGCCGTTGTGGACGACGGCGACCTTGTTGTCGGCGTCCAGGTGCGGGTGCGCGTTCTCGTCGCTCGGGGCGCCGTGGGTGGCCCAGCGGGTGTGGGCGATGCCGGTGGTGCCGGTGAAGCGCTTGGGGACGCGGGCCTCCAGCTCGCGGACCCGGCCCTTCGCCTTGACCATCTTCAGGGCGGCGGGCTTCCCGGCCGACGCCTTGCCGGTGATGACGAGCCCCGCGGAGTCGTAACCCCGGTACTCCAGCCGCTGCAGCCCTTCCAGCAGCAGCGGGGCCACGTCACGCTTCCCGATGTATCCGACGATTCCGCACATGGATTCTCTGCCCCTCCATCGATGTACCTGTGGTGCTCGCCGCCCGGTCGGGTCGGCTCGTCCGGCCGTGGACGGTCCGGTCGTGGACCGTCCGGCCGCGGGTCCTTCAGCCGTAGACGATGCGGCGCAGCTGGCGGAGCGAGAGCTCCGGAGGCGCGACCGCGCGGTGCGGCAGCTCGGCCGCGATCCGTTCGAAGATCTCCGCGTTGACCAGGCCGCCGGACTGCAGTTCGCGGTGGCGGCGGCGGACGAAGTCGTCGGTCGTCTCGTCGAAGTACGCCAGCACGTCGAGGATCACCCGGGCGGCTTCGCCGCGCTGGAGCGCGGTGCTGCGGACCAGGTGGTCAATGAGGTCGTCATGCGACGGGCGGCGTTCGAGCACTCGTTGATATTGCGGCGGACGGGGCACTTCCGCAACAATTCTGCCCGATATCGGGCAGAATTGTTGCGGAAG
>NZ_RDBO01000020.1:1587355-1600464 GCF_008120935.1 Streptomyces sp. sk2.1 | reverse complement strand
GTACGGGGGCGGGTGCGGAAGCCGGCGGGGGAGTGGCTGCGGGCGCGCCGGTCGGGGCGCGCCCGCGGTGACCCGGAGCGGTTACAGGCGCTTGAGCACGGCCTGCTTGGCGGCGGCGAACTCGTCGTCGGTGAGCACCCCGGACCGGTGCAGCTCGCCGAGCTCGCGCAGCCGGCGCAGCAGCGCGTCGTGGTCGTCGCCGGACGGGGCGGGCGGTACGGGCGCGGCCGGGGCCTCGATCTCCGCCGGAGCGGCGCCTTCGAGGGCGATGCCTCCGCCCGCCGCCTTCCCCGTCGCGTCGGGCAGCCGCACCAGGACCGCCGCCGCGACCAGGGCCGCCGTGTACTCCTTCTTGGACAGCCCCCACAGATCCAGTGCGTACGGGTCGTGCTCGGCCGCCCGGACCGCCGCCGGGGCCCCGCTCAGCACGAAGCGCAGATGCCCGTTCTCCAGGCCGATGGAGGGCACCCAGTGCACGGCGGTCACGTCCGACAGCGGGAACGAGACCGGGCCGCCCGAGAGCTTGGAGTCGCTGGCCTTCCAGTTCCAGGTGAGGCGGATCGTCTCCCCGTCGAACGAGGCCGTGCCGTCCCCGCCGCCACCGGCGACCGGCACCGCGGGCCCCGGCAGCAGGAAGCCGTCCACCGGACCGGCGGGCACCTGCTCGATCAGCAGGGCGTTGCGCACCTCCTCGACGAAGTACTCCGCCACCCCGCTGCGGTCCTTCTCCACGGTGAGCTGGTAGGGGTCCGCCGCGTCCTTGAGCCGGCCGTCGGCCGCGCGCAGGACCGGGCACGCGCCGTCGCGCAGCCGCAGTCGCAGCCGGCCGCCCTTGCGGTCCGGCTCGAAGGAGATGCCCGCCAGTGCCCGCAGCGGGACGGCGCGTTCCCCCAGCTCCTGCCGGAGCGGGTGGATGCCCTTGCCCCGGCCCGGTGCGATCCGCACCGTCTCGCCGTCGAAGGTCCAGGTCCCGTCGCGCTGGGTTATTTCCGCCATGCAGCAGATTCTGCCAGCCGTTCCACGAGGGAGTGGTCCGAACCTTGACCATACGTGAGGCAGGCGATACGCATGGTGATGGTTCGGTTGCTCAGGTGATCCATGGATGATCCACAGGTGTGAACCCGTCGAAAGGGACCGGCTTGTGAGACTGCACAGGACACGACGCGTCGCGCTTCCCCGTCTGCTCGGCTCGCTGCTGCTCGTCACCGCGGCCGGGATCTCCGGCATCGGCGCGGCCCCGGAGAGACCGGCGGCGGACAACGGACCGGCCGCCGGCCCGCCCCGCCCGCTCGGGCAGATCGTGCCCGCACCCATGAGGGCGGAGCCCGGCGGCTCCCCGTACACCATCACCCCGGCCACCAGGATCCGTGTCGGCGGCGGCTCCGCGGAGGCCCGGCGGATCGGCGACTACCTGGCGGGCGTGCTGCGCCCGTCCACCGGCTACGCGCTGCCGGTCACCGGCGACGGCGGGGACGGCATCCGGCTCCGCCTGGACGAGGGCGACCCCGAACTGGGCGCCGAGGGCTACCGGTTGAAGTCCGGCGACGGCTCCGTCACCATCACCGCGCGCCGCCCCGCGGGACTCTTCCACGGCGTCCAGACGCTCCGTCAGCTGCTCCCGGCCGACGTGGAGCGGAAGAGCCCGCAGAAGGGGCCGTGGAAGGTCGCGGGCGGCACGGTCACGGACGCGCCGCGCTACGCGTACCGGAGCGCGATGCTCGACGTGTCCCGGCACTTCTTCTCCGTCGCCGAGGTCAAGCGCTACATCGACCAGCTCGCCCTCTACAAGATGAACAAGCTCCATCTGCACCTCTCCGACGACCAGGGCTGGCGGATCGCCATCGACTCCTGGCCGCGGCTCGCCACGTACGGCGGGCAGACGGAGGTCGGCGGCGGCCCAGGCGGCCACTACACGAAGAGCGACTACCGGGAGATCGTCCGGTACGCGGCCTCCCGCTACCTGGAGGTCGTGCCGGAGATCGACCTGCCCGGCCACACCAACGCGGCGCTCGCCTCGTACGCGGAGCTGAACTGCGACGGCGTCGCACCGCCGCTGTACACCGGCACCCAGGTCGGTTTCAGTTCGCTCTGCGTCCCGAAGGCCGTCACGTACGACTTCGTGGACGACGTGATCCGCGAAGTGGCCGAACTGACCCCCGGCCCGTACTTCCACATCGGCGGGGACGAGGCGCACTCCACCAGCCACGAGGACTACGTGGCCTTCATGGACCGGGCGCAGGCCGTCGTCGGCAAGTACGGCAAGACCGTGATCGGCTGGCACCAGCTCACCGGTGCCGCACCGGTGAAGGGAGCGATCGCCCAGTACTGGGGCTACGACCGCACGGGCGCGGCCGAACGCGAACAGGTGGCCCGCGCCGCCGCGAACGGCACGGGGCTGGTGCTGTCCCCGGCGGACCGCAGCTACCTCGACATGAAGTACGACAAGGACACCGAGCTGGGCCTGTCCTGGGCGGGTTACGTCTCCGTCGAGCGCTCGTACGACTGGAACCCGGCGGCGTACCTGGAAGGAGTGCCGCAGGAGGCGGTGCTCGGTGTCGAGGCGCCGCTCTGGTCGGAGACCCTGACCGACAGCGGCGAGATCGAGCGGATGGCGTTCCCCCGACTGCCCGGCGTCGCGGAACTCGGCTGGTCGCCCGCCGCCACGCACGACTGGGAGGCGTACCGGGTGCGCCTGGGCGCGCAGGGGCCGAGGCTCTCGGCGCTCGGCGTCGACTACCACCGGGCGCCGGAGGTCCCCTGGGCGACGGAGTGAGCCGGGGGCGGGGGCGGTCCGGCCGTCGTCCGGGCCGCCCCCGCCCCGCGTGCCCCCGACGTGTCCTCGTTCACCAGACCAGGACCCCGCCGCCCACCGCCCGCGCCCGCAGGGCGGCACGCTCGATGCTGCCGAGCCGCGCGACCACGTAGTCCTCCCCGTACCCGCTGTGCGCGCCCAGGGCCGCCGCGTTCCCGCGCAACAGCTCGCACTCGGCCAGGAAGTGCTCGACCTCCTCCGGCTCCACGAACATGTCGTCGCCTGCCAGCCGGGGCAGGAACCGGGCCCCGAGCGCACGGGCGCACTCCGACCCCCAGAGCTTGGTCCGGCTGCTCTCGAAGCCGGCCATGTCGCCTCCGTCGTCGGGGTCGTCGAGCAGCTGCCAGTCCCCCTTCCCGTCGTACACGAAGGTGTGCACCAGCAGCGTCATGCGCCGAACTCCTTCCGGTGGGTGCCGGGCAACTCCGGTTCCGTCAGGCGCAGTTCGAGGCGCTGCGTGCGGAGGCGGAGCCCGTACGGGGGCCAGTGGCGGGGACTCGTGCGTGGACTGTGCAGCATGCCGCGCCGGGGCGTCGAACGGATTTCCCGGTCGGCCGCGCCGCGGATTCCCCTCGGTGGGGCCCCGCCCCCGCACGGGTCGTTCTCGCGGGAAGGGTCAGGGGCGCGGCCAGGGGCGGCCGCCCAGGCGCTCGATGTCGGTGTTGAAGCGGCGCAGGTAGGCGGCGAAGCCGGAGATGTCCTCGTCCGACCAGTTGGCCATGACCCGCTCCAGGGAGTCGGTGATGCCCTCGCGCTCCGCGTCGAGCGTGCGGGCGCCCTCGTCGGTGATCCGGAACTTGCGGGCCATGCCGCCCGCGGGGTCCGGGATGCGTTCCACGAGTCCGGCCCGCATGGCCGCCGCGGTCTGCCGGTTGAGGGTGGACGCGTCGAGCCCGAAGGCGTCGCTGAGTTCGCCGATCGACATCGGCCCCTGGACGCGGATGCGGCTGAGCAGGACGTAGGCGCTGTGGTCCATCAGGCCGCCCTTGCGCCGCCCGCCCTTGTTCCGCAGCAGGCTGTGGCGGCTGAGGAGCATCTGCTCGTACTCGACCTCATGGGTGGGCCTGGTCATGCTCCTGCCGTCTCCCGTCGTCGTCCGGGCACCCGGCGTGTTCCGGGCGCAGGTCACCATTCTTCCACAGGCTATGTAGTGTACATATAACGTGCATGATGCATTGAGTGTGTACGATGCATAGTCTTCTTCCGATACACACCCGAGGAGTCCTGGATGGGCGCGCCCCAACCATCAACCCGCACCGGTGGCGTCGTCGCCACGCTGGCCATCGCCGGAGTCACGGCGGCGATCATGCAGACCCTGGTCACCCCGCTCATCGCGGAGCTGCCGCAGATCCTGAGCACCACCCCCTCGAACGCGGCATGGGTGATCACCGTCACCCTGCTGGTCTCCGCCGTCTGCGTGCCCGTCTCCGGCCGGCTGGGCGACATGGTCGGCAAACGGCGGATGCTTCTCGTCTGCTCCGTGCCGCTGATAGTCGGCTCGGTGGTGTGCGCGCTCTCGTCGTCCGTCGTCCCCATGATCGTCGGCCGCGGGCTGCAGGGCATGGGCATGGGCGTGCTGCCGCTCGGCATCGCGCTGCTGCGCGACGTGGTCCCGGCGGAGAAGCTCAGCTCCTCCATCGCGCTGGTCAGCGCCTCCATGGGCATCGGCGGTGCGCTCGGCCTGCCGATCGCCGCGGCGGTCGCCCAGTACACGAACTGGCGGGTGCTGTTCTGGGGTTCGGCCGGTCTGGCCACCGTGGTCGCGGCGCTGATCTGGTTCCTGATCCCCGACGTGCCGGCCGGGGCCAAGGGGCAGCGGTTCGACGTGCTCGGCGCGCTCGGCCTCGGGGCGGGCCTGGTCTGCCTGCTGCTCGCGGTCTCCAAGGGCGCCGACTGGGGCTGGGGCTCGGGCACCACGCTCGGCCTGTTCGCCGCCGCCGTCGTGGTGCTGGTCGCCTGGGGCCTGTGGGAGCTGCGCACCCGCGACCCGCTGGTCGACCTGCGCACCACCGCCCGCCCCCGGGTGCTGATGACCAACCTCGCCTCGGTCTTCGTCGGCTTCGGCATGTACGCCAGCATGCTGATCGCGCCGCAGCTGCTCCAGTTCCCCTCCGAGACCGGCTACGGCCTGGGCCAGTCGATGCTCGCGGCCGGTCTGTGGATGGCGCCCGGCGGCATCATGATGATGATCGTCTCCCCGCTCGGCGGAAAGCTGATCGACGCCCGGGGCCCGAAGTTCACCCTGGTCTGCGGCATCCTCGTCATCGCGGTCGGCTACGGCCTGGCGCTGGTGCTGATGGGCTCGGCGTGGGGCCTGATGGTGGTCGGCATGGTGACCAGCAGCGGCGTCGGCCTGGCGTACGGGGCGATGCCCGCGCTGATCATGGGCTCGGTCCCGCTGTCCGAGACCGCCGCCGCCAACGGCTTCAACACGCTCATGCGCTCGCTGGGCACGTCGATCGGTGCCGCGGTGATCGGTGTGGTCCTCTCCCAGATGACCGTCACCATGGGCGGCCACACCCTCACGTCCGAGGACGGCTTCCGCACCGGGCTCATGGTCGGCTGCGGCGTCGCCCTGGTCGCGGCCCTGGTCGCCGCCGCCATCCCGGCCATGCGCCGCGCCGGGGACGACACCGGAGCCGACGCCATTCCGGAACAGGCCGCGGCGAAGGTCTGACCCGCGGCCCGCGGTTCGCGCACCCGAGTACCGCCACCGCCCGTTCCCCGCGTTCGCGGGGGACGGGCGGAGTCCCGGTCGGGTACGTCAACCGGCTTCGTGCTGCCGCCGGTTGACGGGCAGTCCGTGCGGAGGCGGGCGCGGGCACGGGGAAGGCGCGGGCATACGGAAGGGGCGGGCCTCCGAAGAGGCCCGCCCCTTTTTTTGTTGCCGTGTGTCAGGCCGGAAGGCCCAGTTCGCGGGCGATCAGCATGCGCTGGACCTCGCTCGTTCCCTCGCCGATCTCCAGGATCTTGGAGTCGCGCCACATCCTGGCCACCGGGTACTCGTTCATGAAGCCGTAGCCGCCGTGGATCTGGGTCGCCTCGCGGGCGTTGTCCACCGCCACCGTTGAGGAGTACAGCTTGGCGATCGCGGCCTCCTTCTTGAAGGGCTCGCCCGCCAGCATGCGCGACGCCGCGTCGCGCCAGCCGATGCGGGCCATGTGGGCGCGCATCTCCATGTCCGCGATCTTGAACTGGATCGCCTGGTTGGAGCCGATCGGCCGGCCGAACGCGTGGCGCTCGGCGGCGTACTTCACCGACTCGTCGACGCAGCCCTGGGCCAGGCCCGTGGACAGGGCGGAGATGGCGATCCGGCCCTCGTCCAGGATGCGCAGGAACTGGGCGTAGCCGCGGCCCTCCTCGCCGAGCAGGTTCTCCAGCGGGACGCGGACGTCGGTGAAGGACAGCTCGCGGGTGTCCGAGGCGTTCCAGCCGACCTTGGAGTAGGGGGCCGCGACGGTGAAGCCGGGGGTGCCGGACGGCACGATGATGGAGGAGATGAGCGGCGCGCCGTTCTCCTTGCGGCCGGTCACCGCCGTGACCGTGACCAGCTCCGTGATGTCCGTGCCGGAGTTGGTGATGAAGCACTTGGAGCCGTTGATCACCCACTCGCCGGTGGCCTCGTCGCGCACCGCCGTCGTCCGGCTGCCGCCCGCGTCCGAGCCGCCGTCCGGCTCGGTCAGGCCGAACGCGCCGAGCGCCTCGCCGGAGCAGAGCTTCGGCAGCCACCGCTGCTTCTGCTCCTCGGTGCCGAAGCGGTAGACCGGCATCGCGCCGAGCGAGACCCCGGCCTCCAGGGTGATCGCCACGGACGAGTCGACCCGGGCCAGCTCCTCCAGGGCGATCCCGAGGGCGAGGTAGTCGCCGCCCATGCCGCCGTACTCCTCGGGGAACGGCAGCCCGAACAGGCCCATCCGCCCCATCTCCCGCACGATCTCGTACGGGAACTCGTGCCGCTCGTAGAAGTCGCCGATCTTCGGGGCGACGACGTCGTGCGCGAACTCCTCGACGGTGCGCCGCAGTTCCTCGTGTTCGGCGGTCAGCCGGTGGTCCAGGGACATGGCAGGGGTCACTCCTTGTGGGACGGGTGTCTATCGCACCGAGAGCGCGCGGACGGTGCGGGAGGGGCTGGGTCGGCCCAGTTGGTCGGCGAGCCACACGCTGGTGGCGGTGAGCGCGTCGAGATCGACCCCGGTTTCGACGCCGAGGCCCTGGAGCATCCACACGAGGTCCTCGGTGGCGAGGTTCCCGGTCGCGCTCTTCGCGTACGGGCAGCCGCCGAGGCCGCCCGCAGAGGCGTCCACGGTGGTCACCCCGTGCCGGAGCGCGGCGAGGGTGTTGGAGAGGGCCTGCCCGTACGTGTCGTGGAAGTGCACACCGATGGTGTCGGTGGGCACGCCCTCCTCGTTCAGTGCGGCGAGCAGGGCCTGTACGTGGCCGGGCGTGGCGACGCCGATGGTGTCGCCGAGGGAGAGCTCGTCGCAGCCGAGGTCCATCAGCGCCCTGGCGACCCGCACGACCTGGTGGACCGGGACGGGGCCCTCCCACGGGTCGCCGAAGCACATCGACAGGTAGCCGCGGACGTGCACGTCGTCGGCCTTGGCGCGGGCGACGACCGGCTCGAACATCGCCAGCGACTCGTCGACCGTGCGGTTGAGGTTGCGGGCCGCGAAGGTCTCGGTCGCCGAACCGAACACGGCGATCCGGCGGGCGCCGAGCGCCAGCGCCCGGTCCAGTCCGCGCTCGTTCGGCACGAGGACCGGCAGGGCCACGCCGTCGAGGTCCGCCAGGCGGGGGAACAGGTCCTCGGCGTCGGCCAGTTGGGGCACCCACTTGGGGTGCACGAAGCTGGTCGCCTCCACGGTGGTCAGCCCCGAGGCGGCCAGGCGGTGGATGAACTCCGCCTTCACCTCGGTCGGTACGACGGACTTCTCGTTCTGCAGCCCGTCGCGGGCGCCGACCTCGTGGATGCGGACCCGGGCGGGCAGATCCGGGGCCGGCACGGTCATGGGCAGGGTGCGGGGCGTCGTCATGCCTGCTCCTCGGGGGCTTCGGCGGACCCGGCGGGGGTCACCACGGCCAGGACCTGGTCCATGGCGACCGTGGTGCCCGCGGTGACGTCCAGTTCGGTCACGGTCCCGGCGTGCGGGGCGGAGATGACGTGCTCCATCTTCATCGCCTCCACCACGAGCAGGCTCTGACCGGCCACGACCTCGTCCCCGACCGCCACCTTCACGACGGTCACGGTGCCCGGCATGGGCGCGGCGAGGGTGTCCGCACCGGAACGGGCGGCACCGGCCAGCGACGCCGCCACCGGGTCGTGGTCCTGCACGTGCCAGCTGTCGCCGTCACGGCCGAGCCAGACCCCGTCGGGGGACGCGGCATGGGTGAACGCGTGCGTGACACCGGCGAGTTCGATGACGAGGCGGTGCGGGGTCAGCTCGACGACCCCGGCCGTCTCCCGGCCGCCGGGCATCGGGGCCAGCGGGCCGCAGGCGCCCGTCGCGGGCTCCGGCGGCTGCGCGCCCTCGCCGACGTGGCCGAACGTCAGCTCCGTGCCCGCCGGGCAGTCGCGCAGCGAGACCTGCACCGGGTCGTGGCCCGGGATGCGGAAGTCGAGCACCGTACGGGCCGGGGTGCCGCCCAGCCGCCAGCCGCTCGCCACCGAGAACGGGTCGACCCAGCCGGCGGCGTCCCCGGCGGGGGAGGCGCCGGACGCCGCGGACCGGCGCAGCAGCGCGGCCGCCGCGTACACCTCCTCGGGCACGCCCTCCGGCACCAGGCCGGCCACCTCGCGCTCCACCAGGCCGGTGTCCAGGTCGCCCGCCGCCACCGCCGGGTGGGCGAGCAGCCGGCGCAGGAACCCGGCGTTCGTCGGGACGCCGAGGATCACCGTGTCCGCGAGCGCCGCCCGCAGCCGGCGCAGCGCGGCGGCGCGGTCGGGGCCGTACGCGATGACCTTCGACAGCATCGGGTCGTACAGGCTGCCGACCTCGCCGCCCGTGCCGAGCCCGGAGTCCGTCCGCACGCCGTCGCCCTGCGGCTCGTGCAGCGCGAGCACCGTGCCGCCGGAGGGCAGGAAGCCGCGGGACGGGTCCTCCGCGCAGATCCGGGCCTCGACCGCGTGACCGGTGAGCGCGATGTCCCGCTGGGTGAAGGGCAGCGGCTCGCCCGCCGCGACCCGCAACTGCCACTCCACCAGGTCCAGGCCGGTGATCAGCTCGGTGACCGGGTGCTCGACCTGGAGGCGGGTGTTCATCTCCATGAAGCAGTACGAGGCGGGGTCGTCGCCCGGGACGATGAACTCCACCGTGCCCGCGCCGACGTAGCCGCAGCTGCGGGCCGCCTGGACGGCCGCCTCGCCCATCGCCGCCCGGGTCCCCTCGTCGAGCAGGACGGACGGCGCCTCCTCGATGATCTTCTGGTGGCGGCGCTGGAGCGAGCACTCGCGCTCGCCGAGGTGGACCACGTTGCCGTGGGTGTCGGCCAGCACCTGGATCTCGATGTGCCGGGGCCCGTCGATCCACCGCTCCACGAGCAGCGTGTCGTCGCCGAACGAGGCCCGTGCCTCGCGCCGGGCCGCCGCGATCTCGTCCGCGATCAGCGCCTCGTCGCGCACCAGCCGCATGCCCTTGCCGCCGCCGCCCGCCGAGGGCTTCAGCAGCACCGGCATCCCGATCTCCCGGGCCGCCGCGCCCAGTTGCCCGTCGGTGAGTCCGCTCCCGGAGGAGCCGGGCACGACCGGGACCCCGGCCGCCGAGACCGTCTCCTTGGCCCGGATCTTGTCGCCCATCAGCGAGATGGCGTCGGCGGACGGGCCGATGAAGACCAGCCCCGCCTCGGCGCACGACCGCGCGAAGTCGGCGTTCTCGGCGAGGAATCCGTATCCGGGGTGGACGGCCTGCGCACCGGTGCGGCGGGCCGCGTCCAGGAGCGCGGGCACGCTCAGATAGCTCATGGCGGCGGGCGCGGGCCCGATCCGTACCGCCGTGTCGGCCTCCCGGACGTGCCGGGCTTCCGCGTCCGCGTCGCTGAAGACGGCGACCGAACGGATGCCGAGCTCCCGCAGCGTGCGGATGACACGTACCGCGATCTCGCCGCGGTTGGCGACGAGAACGGTGTCGAACATCGTCATCTGTTCCTCACATCCGGAAGACGCCGAAGCCGGGTTCACCCAGCGGGGCGTTGGCACACGCGGTCAGGGCGAGTCCCAGCACCTGCCGGGTCTCCATCGGGTCGATCACACCGTCGTCCCAGAGCCGGGCCGTGGCGTAGTACGCGTTGCCCTGGGTCTCGTACTGCTCGCGGATCGGGGCCTTGAACGCCTCCTCGTCCGCCGCGCTCCAGTCGTCGCCCAACTGGTCGCGCTTGACCGTCGCGAGGACGGACGCGGCCTGCTCGCCGCCCATGACGGAGATCTTCGCGTTGGGCCACATCCACAGGAAGCGGGGGGAGTAGGCCCGGCCGCACATGGAGTAGTTGCCCGCGCCGTACGAACCGCCGACCACGACGGTCAGCTTCGGCACACGGGTGCAGGCGACCGCCGTGACCATCTTGGCGCCGTGCTTGGCGATGCCGCCCGCCTCGTAGTCCCGGCCCACCATGAAGCCGGAGATGTTCTGCAGGAAGACCAGCGGGATGCCGCGCTGGTCGCACAGCTCGATGAAGTGGGCGCCCTTCTGGGCGGACTCGGAGAACAGGATGCCGTTGTTGGCGACGATCCCCACCGGGTGGCCGTGGATGTGGGCGAAGCCGGTGATCAGCGTCGTCCCGTACTCGGCCTTGAACTCGGCGAACCGCGAGCCGTCCACGACCCGGGCGATCACCTCGCGCACGTCGTACGGGGTGCGCGAGTCGACCGGGACGGCGCCGTACAGCCCCGCGGGATCGACCTTCGGCTCTTCGACGGGCCGCACGGACCACGGCAGCGCGCCCCGGTCCGGCAGGGTCGCCACGATGTTCCGCACGATGCGCAGCGCGTGCGCGTCGTCCTCCGCGAGGTGGTCGGTCACCCCCGACGTACGGGAGTGGACCTCGCCGCCGCCCAGTTCCTCGGCCGTCACGACCTCGCCGGTCGCGGCCTTCACCAGCGGCGGCCCGCCCAGGAAGATCGTGCCCTGGTTCCGTACGATCACGGCCTCGTCGCTCATCGCGGGGACGTACGCCCCACCGGCCGTGCACGAACCCAGCACCGCGGCGATCTGCGGGATGCCGGCCCCCGACATCCGGGCCTGGTTGTAGAAGATCCGGCCGAAGTGCTCCCGGTCGGGGAAGACCTCGTCCTGCATCGGCAGGAACGCGCCGCCCGAGTCCACGAGGTACAGGCAGGGGAGACGATTCTCCAGCGCCACTTCCTGGGCGCGCAGGTGCTTCTTCACCGTCATCGGGTAGTACGTGCCGCCCTTGACGGTCGCGTCGTTGGCGACGATCACGCACTCCCGGCCGCTGACCCGGCCGATGCCCGCGATCACCCCGGCCGCCGGGGCGGCGCCCCCGTACAGCCCCTCGGCGGCCAGCGGGGCCAGCTCCAGGAACGGGGAACCCGGATCGAGCAGGGTGTCCACCCGGTCCCTGGGCAGCAGCTTGCCGCGCGCCACATGCCGGGCGCGGGACCTCTCACCCCCGCCCAGCCTGGCCGCGGCGAGCCGCGAACGCAGCTCGTCGGCGAGCGCGTGATGTGCCGCCTCGTTGGCCTGCCAGGCCTCGGAGGCGGGATCGGCCGCGCTCGTCAGCACCGGTGCCTGCTGCATCGTGTCGAGCCCCCTTGCCCGTACCGCAGTAGTTAGTGACCGTTAACGTCTGCCCCAAGGTTAACGAGCGCTAACAGCCTTGTCCAGGGCTCCCGCCCGGCACCCCGACGCCCGCGGCGGAGCCGCGATAATGGCCCGCGCCGCTCCCTGACCCGGAGCGGGCCCGGCCGGTGCGGTCGGGAACGGGGGAACGGCACGACGGCCCGCGGCCGATCGGGTGGGGGAAACAGCGAATGACGCAGCAATCGCAACAGGCTCAGCAGTCACAGCAGGCGCAACAAACTCAGCAGTCACAGCAGTCACAGCAGGCGCAGGCGGGGTCGGCGGGGAGCGAGGGGGCGGCCGGGAGGTCGCGCATCCTCGAAGTGGACGCCCTGCGCGGGTTCGCGCTCGCAGGAATCCTGGTCGTGAACCTCCTGGCCACCGCCGGGCCGCCGGACTCCAGAGGGCTCGTGAACGTGCACGCGGCCGACGGGGCGGTGCAATGGCTGGTCGTCCTGCTCGCCCAGTCGAAGTTCTACCTGCTCTTCTCCTTCCTCTTCGGGTACAGCTTCACCCTCCAGATGGACTCGGCCGCCCGCGCCGGCGCACGTTTCGCGCCCCGGATGTCGCGGCGGCTGGCCGGGCTGTTCGTGCTCGGTCTCGCGCACGCGGTGCTGCTGTACACCGGTGACATCCTGATGACGTACGCCCTGTTCGGCCTGATCCTGCTGGCCGCCCGGAACGCCGGGCCCGGCGGCGCCCGGCGCGCGGCGCTGTGGGTGTACGGCGTCGCCGGCGGGTTCCTGCTGCTGCTCGGGCTGGTGGCCGCCCTGCTCGGCCCGGAGGGCCCGGACGGGTCCGCCGCGGAGCAGGCCGAGCTGACCGCCGCCTACCGGGGCGGCTTCACCGAGGTCGTCGGCGCCAACATCGAGGCCCTGCCCGACGCGCTGGGGGCGGCCCTGCTGATGGGCGGGTTCGTCGTCGCGGCCTTCCTCCTGGGGTTCGTGGCCGGACGGCGGCAGTGGCTCGGCGCGACGGTGCTCGCCGACCGGGCACGGCTGCGCCGCGTCTGTTTCACCGGCCTCGCCGTCGGGCTTCCCGGGGCGGCCCTCTCCGCGGCGTGCATGGCGGGGCCGCTGCCGGAGCGCTGGGCGGTGCTGGGGCTGGCGATCGGCGTCGTCACGGCCCCGGCGCTCTCGGCCGCGTACGCCACCGGGCTGCTGCTGTGGTTCGGCACGCCGGGCGGCACCGCGGTGGCCCGGGCCCTCGCGCCCGCCGGGCGGATGGCGCTGACCAACTACCTGACCCAGTCCCTCGTCATGGCCCTGGTCTTCTCCGGGTACGGGCTCGGGCTGTACGGCCGCACGGGCGCGGCGGCGGCGGTCGGCGGCGGGCTCGTGCTGTACGCCTGCCAGCTCGTGCTGAGCCAGTGGCTGATGCGCCGCCACCGGCTCGGGCCCGTGGAGTGGCTGCTGCGCGCGGTGACCCTGTGGGGGCGGCCCGCGAAGGCGGCGGGGGCGCCGGGAGCGGCCGGGGTGCCGGAGGCTGTCGAGGGGCGTTGAGCG
>NZ_RDBO01000020.1:1575336-1587255 GCF_008120935.1 Streptomyces sp. sk2.1 | reverse complement strand
CCCTCCCGCACAGCCGCGCCCACCCCTCCCCCCACGGTTCGGCACCGATCGCCGCGGCAGGCGTTCACGCCGGTGCGCGCAGGAGTGTCGCGATCTTCGCGGCAGGCTTCGAGCGCCCCCGTTTCCGCCTGTCTGTGCAGGTCACGGGCGTGCCACGCTGGCCGGGACCAGGGCGCGAGACCCTGGCCGCCATCAGAAAGAGGTCTCCGTCATGAACCGCTTCACCGCGCTCGCCGTCACCTCGCTCGCCCTGGCCCTGGGGCTGGCCACCGGACCCGCCGCGGCCGGGGCCGCAGCCACCGGGAACGGCACCGCGGCGAGCGACACCACCCGGAGCGCCAGGGCTTCCTACAGTTGCAGTCCCGGCTACTTCTGCATCTACAGCGACTGGAACGGGGGCGGCACCCGCTGCCAGTGGTCGGACAAGCAACGGGCGAACACCGCCGACGACTGCTCGTTCATCCAGCGGGGCCAGAACGTGCGCTCCGTGTGGAACGCGACCGGGCACCGCGTGCAGTACTACACCCGGACCAACTACAACTCCCGGGTCGGCTCCACCCCCGCCGGCAGCGGCGGCAACCTCCAGGGGGACTACCAGATCCGCTCCTTCAAGCCCCAGTAAGCGCCGAGGGACGGAGGGGCGAGGGTCCTTCCCGGCCGGTGGCCGGGGAGGACTTCCGCACGTCCGGGGCCGGGCGTGCCGCGCATCACCCTGGACAGCCTCATGACCGCCGGGTAACTTTTGAATGTATCTGAGCAAGCGCTTAGCCAGGCGGGTCGAGGCGGACCGCCCCCGACCCCGGCCGAAGGCGACCGCCGACCGAAGCTGATCAAGGAGGCACCCCGTGCGCCGTACGGTATTCGACGAGGACCACGAGGCGTTCCGGGAGACCATACGCGCCTTCATCGAGGCGGAGGTCGTCCCTCACTACGACGAGTGGTTCCAGCAGGGCATCGTGCCGCGCGAGTTCTACTCCAAGCTCGCCGACCTCGGCCTGTTCGGCATCAACGTCCCCGAGGAGTTCGGCGGCGCCGGCCTGGACACCCACAAGTTCGAGGCCATCCAGTACGAGGAGACCGCCCGCGCGGGCATCAACTTCGGCGGCTCCGGTGTGCACGTCCTGCTCGCCCTGCCGTACATCAAGATGCTCGCCGACGAGGAGCAGAAGAAGCGCTACCTGCCGAAGTTCGTCTCCGGCGAGGAGATGTGGGCCCTCGCGATGACCGAGCCGGGCACCGGCTCCGACCTCGCGGGCATGAAGACCACCGCCAAGCTCTCCGACGACGGCACGCACTACGTGCTCAACGGTTCCAAGACCTTCATCACGGGCGGCGTCCACGCCGACCGCGTCATCGTCTGCGCCCGCACCTCGGCGCCGACCGCCGAGGACCGCCGTTTCGGCATCTCCCTGTTCGCCGTGGACACCAAGTCCGAGGGCTACTCCCTGGGCCGCAAGCTCGACAAGCTCGGCCTGCGCACGTCCGACACCGCCGAGCTGGCGTTCGTCGACGTGAAGGTGCCCGCCGCGGACCTGCTCGGCGAGGAGAACAAGGGCTTCTACTACCTCGGCCAGAACCTGCCGTCCGAGCGCTGGGGCATCGCCTACGGCGCGTACGCGCAGGCCAAGGCCGCGATCCGGTTCGCGCAGGAGTACGTCCAGGAGCGCACCGTCTTCGGCAAGACCGTCGCGTCCTTCCAGAACACCAAGTTCGAGCTGGCCGCCTGCCAGGCCGAGGTGGACGCCGCCGAGGCCGTCGCCGACCGCGCCCTGGAGGCCCTGGACGCCGGTGAGCTGACCGCGGCCGAGGCCGCGTCCGCGAAGCTGTTCTGCACCGAGGTCGCGCACCGCGTCATCGACCGCTGCCTCCAGCTGCACGGCGGCTACGGATACATGAACGAGTACCCGATCGCCCGCCTCTACGCGGACAACCGGGTCAACCGCATCTACGGCGGCACCAACGAGGTCATGAAGTCGATCATCGCCAAGTCCATGGGCCTGTGAGAGCGGCTGCGTTCCTCCCATGAGCTCAGCACTGGACTCCCTGCTCGATCTGCTCGACCTCGAGCAGATCGAGCGGGACATCTTCCGGGGCACGAGCCGTTCGGCGCTCGTTCCCCGGGTCTTCGGCGGCCAGGTCGCGGCCCAGGCCCTGGTCGCCGCGGGCCGCACCGTCCCCGCCCGCTCCCCGCGGGCGGCCGGGGAGGCCCCGTCCGGGGAGATCCCGGCGGCCCACTCCCTGCATTCGTACTTCCTGCGGGCCGGTGACCCGGGCGCGCCGATCGTCTACAGCGTCGACCGCATCCGCGACGGCCGCTCCTTCACCACCCGCCGGGTCGTCGCCGTCCAGCACGGGCAGCCGATCTTCCACCTCTCGGCGTCCTTCCAGACGTACGAGGACGGCCTGGAGCACCAGGCGGACATGCCGTCCGCGCCGGACCCGGAGTCGCTGCCCACGACGGAGCAGCTGCTCCCCCGGTACGCGGACCGCTTCAGCGACCCGACGGTCGTGGACCGGCTGATCGAGGCGCGGGCCGCGGTCGATCTGCGGTACGTGGACGCCCCGCCCTTCGGCACGGTCGGCGAGCCGCGCGAGCCGCGCTCCCAGGTGTGGTTCCGCACCAACGGCAAGCTCGCGGACGATCCGCTGCTGCACGTCTGCATGGCGACGTACGTCTCCGACATGACGCTGCTCGACTCGGTGCTCCTCGCGCACGGGCGCGGGGGCTGGGCGGTCGGCGACGTGGTCGGGGCGAGCCTGGACCACGCGATGTGGTTCCACCGGCCCTTCCGGGCCGACGAATGGCTGCTGTACGACCAGGAGTCGCCGTCCGCGTACGGCGGGCGCGGGCTCGGCCAGGCCCGGATCTACACGCAGGACGGCCGGCTGGCGATCACCGTCATCCAGGAGGGCGTGGTCCGCGTCCCCCGGGCCTGACCCCGGTTCCGCCGTTCCGTCCCCGGGCCCGGCCCGGTTCCGCGCCTCCCCGGCGCCCGGGGCCCGGGGCCCGACGACCGTGCCGGACAGGCCGGAAACCGTCAATTCAGACATACTCCCCACCATGAGTGAGGAGCCCCTGAGGGACCCGAAGACCGCCGCCGACGGCACGGGGGCCGGTGGCGCCACGAAGCCCGGTGGCGGGGAGTCCGCGTTCACGGTCGTCGTCGCGGCGGCCGCCAACCTCGGCATCGCCGTGGCGAAGGCCGTCGCCGGGCTGATCAGCGGATCGAGTGCGATGCTCTCCGAGGCGGCCCACTCGGTCGCCGACACGGTCACCGAACTGATGCTGCTCACCGCGCTGAGGCGCAGCGGGAGACCCGCCGACGAGGAGCACCCGCTGGGCTACGGCCCCGGCTACCGGGACTAATCGCAGTGCTCCCCCGTTTACGGGGGAGGTGAAGCGATTCTGAGCGCTGCTCCGACCCGCAGGCTAGAGCGGACGGTTCTGCTGCTCGATGTACTGACGGACGATCGACAGCGGCGCGCCGCCGACTGATCCGGCGAAGTGGGAACCGGACCACAGCCGCTGAGCCCGCCAGTAGTGCCGGACGAGGTCGGGAAACTCCTGGCGGAGCCTGCGGGAGCTGACGCCTTTCAGCGAGTTGACCAGCTTGGACAGGGCCACCTTCGGCGGGAAGTTCACCAGCAGGTGCACGTGGTTGTTCTCGCCGTTGAACTCCACCAGCTCGCACTCGAAGTCCTCGCACACGGCGCGCATGATCTCCTCCATGCGCGTCAGGTGCGTGCCCTTGAAGACCTTGTGCCGGTACTTCGTCACGAAAACCAAGTGGGCGTGGAGGACGAAAGCGCAGTGACGACCAGTTCGAATGTTCTGATATTCAGCCATAAACCACGTAGTACGCTGATCGGTGTGCAGTTGAGGTACAGCTTCCGCCTGTACCCGAACGGTCCTCAGCGCTCCGCGCTGGCCCAGGCGTTCGGGTGCGCCCGCGTCGTGTTCAACGACGCGTTGCGCGCTCGCGAGACCGCCCGTGCCGCAGGCGAGGCGTTCCCCAGGACCGGGGACCTGTCCAAGCTGCTGATCACCGAGGCGAAGAAGACCGACGAGCGCGCCTGGCTCGGCGAGGTGTCCGCCGTGGTGCTGCAACAGTCCCTGAGGGACCTGGACACGGCGTACCGGAACTTCTTCGACGGGCTGAAGGGGAAGCGCCCGCGCATGGGCGCACCCCGCTTCAAGTCCCGCAAGGACAACCGGCAGGCCGTACGGTTCACCGCCAACGCCCGCTGGAAGATCACCACCGGCGGGGACCTGTCATTGCCGAAGATCGGCGACGTGCGGGTGAAGTGGTCCCGCAACCTGCCCTCGGTCCCGTCCACAGTGACCGTGATCAAGGATGCGGCCGGCAGGTACTTCGCGTCCTTCGTCGTCGGGACCGAACCCGAGACGCTGCCTGACGTGGAGCCGGTCGTCGGCATCGACCTCGGTCCCGGGCACTTCGCCGTCCTTTCCGACGGCACGAAGATCGACGCCCCGCGCTTCCTGCGCCGGGCCGAGAAGAAGCTCAAGCGCGAACAGAAGCGCCTGAGCCGCAAGGCCAAGGGAAGCAACAACAGGACCAAGGCCCGCGTCAAGGTCGCCCGTGCTCACGCGCAGGTCGCCGACGCACGGCGCGAGTTCCACCACCAGCTCTCCACACGGATCATTCGCGAGAACCAAGCGATTGCCGTGGAGGACCTGGCGGTCAAGGGACTCGCCCGTACACGCCTGGCCAAGTCCGTCCACGACGCCGGATGGTCTGCGTTCGTCGCGATGCTGGAGTACAAGGCCGCGAAGTTCGGCCGGTCCTTCCACCGCATCGGGCGGTTCGAGCCGACCTCACAGGTCTGCTGCGTGTGCGGCGTCAAGGACGGGCCCAAGCCCCTCCACGTCCGCACCTGGGAGTGCGGGGCGTGCGGGTCCGTCCTCGATCGCGACATCAACGCGGCGGTCAACGTCGCCAAGGCCGCCGGACTGGCGGTGTCAGCCTGTCGAGCGCAGGTAAGACCGGTACCCGTACCGGCACAGCGCGGTGAAGCAGGAACCCACCGAGACGGTCAGCCGACCGTGGTAGGAATCCCCGCCCTTTAGGGCGGGGAGCGGAAGTCAAATCTGGGCGATGCTCGCCTCCGTCGCCACGTTCGTCGGCGGTGCGGTCTTCTCCGTCTACGACGGCGTCCACACCCTGGTGAGGGGCGAGGAGCTCGGCGATCCGCTCGTCTCGTACATCGTGCTCGGCGTCGCCTTCCTGCTGGAGGGCTACCCGCTGCGCACCGGGTTGCGGCAGGTCCGGGACGAGGCGGCACGGCTGGGGGCGCCCGTCGGCCACTACCTCCGCCGCACTCCCGACACCGCCGTCAAGGCCGTGGTGATGGAGGACTCGGCCGCGCTGGTGGGGCTGCTGCTCGCCGCGGGCGGCCTGCTCGGCGGGCAGCTGACCGGTTCCGGGGTCTGGGACGGCATCGCGTCCGTCCTGATCGGCCTGCTGCTGGTGTACGTCGCCTGGGTGCTGGGCCGGTCCAACGCCCAGCTGCTGATCGGCCGGCCCGTGACGCGGTCGATGCGCGAGGGCATCCGCGAGGAACTGCTCTCCGTCCCGCACATCATCGACGTACTGGAACTCACCACGCTCATCCAGGGCCCGGCCGAGATCCTGATCGCCGCGAAGGTCGACTTCCGGGACGCGTCGACCGCGGAGCAGATCGAGTGGGCCTGCGAGGAGGCGGAGGAGCAGCTGCGGGAACGCTATCCGTCGGTGCGCCGGGTGTACCTGGACCCGACGCCGGGTCTGAGACAGCGGAAACGCGGGCCGGTCTGAGCGGGCGGGGCGCGGGCCGGTCTGAGCGGGCGGGAACGGCGCCCGACCGGGATCGGGGTCAGACCGGCGACCGCTCCAGCTCCCGCAGTTCCGTGACGGACATGCCCCGCACCCGCGCCGCGAGGTGGTCCTGGATGGTCTTGTGCAGGAAGGCGTACCCGTCCCCCGCACGACGCATGATCGCCCGGTCGGTCGCGTAGTCGAGGAAGTCCCGTCGGAGGTGCCTCGCCAGCGCCGGCCTCGTGAAGGGGGAGAGCGTCCAGAAGCGGGCCATGGACCAGTAGAACCGGTTCGGCCTGCTGTCGGGGTTCCCGGCCTCGTACCCGCTCAGCCCGCGCATGAACCGGAACACCGGGTACGTCCCCGACGGCGCCATCCGTCTGAGCACCTCGTCCGGTGCCTGGAGGATCATGCTGGAGAAATCGTCCGCGTAGTACACCGTCGAGTGGACCTGGTTCAGGTCCCGGGCGAGCCGCAGCAGGTCGGCCCGCACCCGGCCGGCGGGGCGTTCGGAGGTGACCGGACGGCCCTGGAGGGTCCGGTCGCGGTGGATCATGCGCTCGATGTAGGCGTCGAAGATGCGGCCCCTGCGCTCCTCCGCGTCGCCGGGGGCCACGACCTCGCCCTCCTCCACGCCCTCGTAGGCGAAGACGGCGACGCCCAGCATGAGCGGTGTGGTCAGCAGCCGGGCCAGCACCGGATCGGCGGCCGCGGCGGCCGCCAGACCGCGCAGCCGTTCGCCCCCGCCGTTGAGCAGGGCGTGCACGGCCGCGACCTCCAGGGGCCGCACCCGGACCGCGCCGCTGACGGTGAGCCGCTCCCCCAGCTCGTCGTAGTCGGTCGAACGGCACGAGACGGCGATCGGGCAGTGCGGGTACTGCTCGGCGGAGAGCAGCCCGTTGATCGCCCGGACGCAGTCGACGCGCAGCCGCGGGGCGACCTCGTCGAGCCCGTCCAGGACCAGGGCGATGCCGTTGTCCCGCAGCAGGGCGAGACCGGTATCCCGGGGGAGGCGGTACCGGTTGTGCAGCTCGTCCAGGACCCAGTGCGCGAACGGTGCGCCGTGCCAGTCCGTCAGCAGCAGGACGGCCGGGACGGGGGCGTCGTCGTCCCGTTCGGCCGTCTCGGCCAGCTTCTCGGTCAGTTCGAGCATCCGCGAAGTCTTGCCGGCTCCCGGGGCGCCCAGGACGAGGAGCTGCGCGTGGTGGCGGTCGAAGACCTCGTCGATCCGGGTGCCCGCGGCCAGCGGCACCCCGCCCTCCGGGCCGCCGGTGCTGAGCCGGGGCGGGCCCCAGGGGTCGTGCACGGCCGTCCGGTGCTCGGCCAGGCCCAGCTCGATCCGTACGGACCGTTCCCAGGCCCGGTCCGTGCCGTCCGTCCAGCTCCGGCGCACGGCGTGCAGCAGGGCGGCGCGGGCCCTGGCCCGCTCCTCGGCCCCGAGTTCGGGTTCCGCTTCCTCCGGTACGAGGCTCTGCAGATGCACGATGTAGAGGAGCAGGCCCACCAGGACGAAGGCGACGGACGCACCGATGACGAGCGTCTTGCGGTCGTCGCCCGCGAAGCCCTTGTAGATGTCGGGCAGCAGCCCGGCGCCGAGTTCCTGAAGGATGAAGAGGGCCAGCAGGACGAGCAGCCCGACGAGAACCGGCTTCGATCCGCCCCTGCGGGACCGCTGCCCCGGTGTGAACATGCGCCCCCCACGACACTGGACATTCGTGGCGCAGAGTAGCAATTGCGGGGGCGGGAAGTGGAGTTGCGGCCCCGGGGCCGACCGCCGCACCCGCTCCCGCTGCCGGCCGGCAGCGGGAACGGGATCAGCCCTGGAGCAGCCCCGCCGCGCCCAGCAGGTAGTCCGTCATCGGGTCGTAGAACCGCGGGTCCATCACGTGGTCGTCCAGCGGGACGACCACCTGGAGCGTGCCCTCCGCCTCGCCGAGGAACAGCGCCGGGTCGTTGCAGTCCGCGTACCCCACCGCGTCCAGGCCGCGCTGTCCCGCGCAGCCCGCCCAGCCGTGGTCGGCGACCACCAGGTCCGGCAGCGGGCGGCCCTCCCGCTCCAGGCCGTCCAGGATGGCGGCCATCGGGGCGGGCGAGTGCGTGTGCCAGAGCGTCGCGCCGCGCTCCTGCACGGCGACGTCCGCGAACTGGAAGACCATGCCCTCGTCGGCGATCAGCCCCGACGGAATCCGTACGATCTCGCATCCGGCGGACCGCAGCGCCGCCGCGGTCTGCCGGTGCACGTCGAGGAGCCCGCCCGGGTGCCCGGTCGCGAACAGCACCCGTTCCGAGTCCGCCGCCGCCTTCCGCAGCCGGGCCGCCATCCGCTCCAGGGCGTCCACCGTCAGCTCCGGGTCGATGGTGTCCTGCCCGAACCGGTGCTCCGGGTCGTCGCTGACCCCGCAGCGTTCGGCCATCACGGCCAGCACGTCCTGCTCGTCGCGCCACCGGTCCCCGAGCTCCAGACCCAGCCAGTAGTGGCGGTCGCCGTTGGCGAGCTTGCGGTAGTGGGAGAGGTTGTTGTCGCGCGGGGTGGCGACGTCTCCGGCGATACGCGTACGGACGAGGTGTTCGACGAGGGCGGCACGGCTGGGTATCGGCATGAACCCATTGTGCCGTCAGGTGTGCGCAGTGTGCCGGATGTCTTGCACGACGGACATACCGGAACGGTCACGCAGGTCGCGCCGGGCCCGCCTCGGGGGAGCCGCGGCGAGTACGTGACCTCGTCCAGGTGGTAGTACCGGGCGACGCACGGGGCCGGCCACACCCGCCGGCCGTGCCCGCCGAACGGCTCCAGCATCCCGCC
This sequence comes from Streptomyces sp. sk2.1, assembly GCF_008120935.1. GTDB lineage: Bacteria > Actinomycetota > Actinomycetes > Streptomycetales > Streptomycetaceae > Streptomyces. The sequence goes on along the minus strand of NZ_RDBO01000020.1, from coordinate 1,578,636 downwards.
CACCGGCACCGGCGCGTACGGCAGCACCCGGGCCCCCCGCGCCGCCCGGTCCCTCAGCCACCGGTCCTGGTGGTCCCAGTCGTGGGCGCGCACCGCCATCTCCGTCTCCAGCCGGAGCAGCGGACCGGCCAGGCCCGCGCAGGCCAGGACGCACCCGGCGGCGGCGACGGCCGCCGCGACCGTACGGGGTGCCGGGCGGCGGACCCGTGGCGCCACCGGCGCCACCGCCCGGCCCAGCAGGACGCCGATGCCGGTCAGCAGCAGCACGTACAGCAGGAGGAAATCGCCCCAGACGCGCGAGGCGGTCGCCACGTCCGCGCCGAGGACGGGGCGGGTGACGACGACGCAGAGGTAGCCGGAGACCAGGAACGCGAGGAGGCCGGCCAGGACCGGCAGGAGGGGGCGCCGCCGGTCCGCCGGCCGGTCTCCCCCGCGCGCCGACAGGCCGAGCAGTACGCCGGCGGCGACCGCTCCCAGGTACGGCCAGGTCGTGAGGACCGTGCCCAGGATCTCCCCGAAGGCCCGCAGCGCCGCGCCCAGCGCCTCCGGGTCGAGCATGGAGCCGGTGTCGGCGCCGAAGCGTGCGCGCCGGGTGCGTGCGCCGGGCGAGAGGTACAGGACGGCCGTCCCGGTCGCGAGCCCGGCGAGGGCGACCGCGCACCAGGACCGGACACGGGTCCGGCCGGGGCCGGGAGGCGTTCTCAGCCCGGTCAGCAGGACGGTGCCGAGCACGACGCACGCGACGACCGTCGTCTCCTCCGACAGCGTGCCGATGAACACCCCGGCCACGAGGGCGGTGGCCGACGCGAGGGCGTGCCCCCGGCGGGTGCGGGCGCGCAGCAGGGGAATCACGGCGGCGCAGGCCAGCACCGGTGCGAGGGTGTGCGAGACGGAGTTGGCGGGCCAGTAGAACGTCTTGTACGTGTCCGGCGTGGCGAGCAGGAAGACCGCCGTCGCCGTCGCGGCCACGAGCGGCACGGCCCCGCGCGGCGCGGTCAGTCCCGCCCTGCCGAGCGCGGCGGCGGTCAGCGCCCACAGGACGCCGAGCACGACCGTCCCGCTGACCGGGGCGAACCACTGATGCCCCGGGACGCCGAACGCGCCGTATCCGACGACCAGCAGCGCGTTGGCGACGCGTCCGTTGTCGTGCAGGTAGAACTTGGCGAGCATCCCGAGGGCGCCCTCGTCCCGCACGACCGGGAGGAAGCACCAGTCGTCGGCGCCCGGCCGGACCAGCCGCCCTAACCGGAAGGCGGCGCCGAGCAGGGCGAACGGGGCCAGGGCGAGGACCGCCGTCCACGGCACCGCCCGCCGCCGCGCGGGACGCGGACGGCCGCCCGCACCTCCCCCGCCCGCTTCCCCGCCCGCGTCCGGGGCCGTGTCCGGGCCCGCGCCGGTGTCCGTGCTCATGTCACCGGCGCCCTTCGTACGCCGGGACGACGGGCGGGGCGTCGGACGGGTCGTCGGACCGCGCGCCGGACGGCCGTACGGTCCGGTCCGGGCATTCGCTCGTCTCCCGCACCACGTAATGCGGTCGGCGTTTCGCCTCGGAATAGATGCGCCCCACGTATTCGCCGATGACGCCCAGTGTGGCGAGCTGAATTCCGCCGAGCGCGACGATCGCGGTCAGCAGGGTCGTGTAGCCGGGTACGGCGACACCGTGCAGGGCGACGTCCGCGATGATCCACAGCGCGTATCCCAGGGCCGCCAGCGCGAGGGCGAGACCGGTGTGGATGGCCAGGCGCAGGGGGCGGCTGTTGAAGGAGACCAGCCCGTCGATCCCGTAATCGATCAGATGCCTGCCGACCCATTTCGAACTCCCCGCCGCGCGGCGGACGTTCCGGTAGGTGAAGGACGCGGTGTCGAATCCGATCCAGGAGAAGATCCCCTTGGAGAACCGGTCGGTCTCGGGCAGGGCCAGCACCGCGTCCACGGCCTTGCGCGACAGCAGTCTGAAGTCGCCCTCGCCGTCGACGACTTCGACGTCCATGCAGCGGCCCATGGCCCGGTAGCAGGCGGCGCTGAGGAGGGTGCGCAGGGCGCCCTCGCCGGTACGGTCCCGGCGCGCGACGACCTGGTCGTATCCGTGTTTCCGCAACTCCAACATGCGGGGCAGCAGTTCGGGCGGGTGCTGGAGGTCGGCGTCCATCAGGACGACGGCCTCGCCCCGGGACATCCGCAGCCCGGCGAGCATGGCGGCCTCCTTGCCGAAGTTGCGACTGAAGGAGACGTAGCGGACCCGCCGGTCCTCGGCGGCGAACGAATTGATCCGGGCCCGGGTCCGATCGCCGCTGCCGTCGTCGACGTAACAGATCTCGAAGGTGCGCCGTATCGGTTCGAGCACGGCGAGCAGCGCACGGTGGAATGCCTCGATCACCTCGTCCTCGTCGAAACAGGGGACGACGACCGAAACCTGACATGTTTTCATGTGAATTCCCCATCAGGCGTGGGCGAGACAACTCGAACCATATGCCTGTGGATCTTCGCGACACCCCGGCCGGAGGGGGCACGGAGGAGAAAAGGGGAAGGAATTCAGCCGACCCCTTCGCCTTTCCGCGTTAATTCATATGTTCAGGGCGCGGCCGGGCCGTTTCCCGAGGGACAGCCCTCAGGCGCGCACCGCCGCCGCCTCGAAGGCGCCGCGCGCCAGCCGGTGCAGCAGTGCCGCCGTGTCCGCGCGGTCCGGCTGGGCGCCGGGGCGGCCCAGGTGCGGGGTCGAGTTCAGCAGGCCGAAGACGGCGTGGACGGCGGCACGGGCCTCGTGCTCGGGCAGCTCCGGGTAGAGGTCGCGGACCACCTCCACCCACACCTCGACGTACTGGCGCTGGAGCTGGCGGACCCGCTTGCGGTCGGCGTCCCGCAGCCGGTCCAGCTCCCGGTCGTGGAGGGTGATCAGGGGACGGTCGTCGAGGGCGAAGTCGATGTGGCCCGCGATGAGCGCGTCGAGCAGGGCCTGCGGGGAGCCGTCCTCACCGGCCGCGTCCTCCGAGACCCGCAGCCGCCCGCCGGCCAGCAGCCGCTCGCTGATGCCGACCAGCAGTTCGGCGAGCATCGCGTCCTTGCCGGGAAAATGACGGTAGAGACCGGGGCCGCTGATGCCGACGGCCGCGCCTATCTCGTCGACACCGACGCCGTGGAAGCCGCGCTCGGCAAAGAGGCGGGCGGCCTCCTTGAGGATCTGCTCGCGGCGGGTGGGGGCGTCCGTCCTGGTGGTCATGGATTCGATTCTAGACAGTCGGGTTAGCGAACGTTAACCGGAGCGCGGCGCACCCGCCCCGCGCCCCGGCCCGTCCCCCGCCC
>NZ_RDBO01000020.1:1555236-1575236 GCF_008120935.1 Streptomyces sp. sk2.1 | reverse complement strand
GCTGTGCGGGAGGGGGCGGGCGTGGCTCGTTCCCTTCGCTTCGGCTCCCCTCGCGTGCTGTGCGACGGCGCGGGTTTCCGCGCTCCCGGCACACGGGTCACGCCAAGCGCACACCCGTCCATAATCCGACTAATTGCGATATATCTTTCGACCGGTGTTGACAAGGGAATTGACTTGTCGACGGACCTGATCGGTCCGACGCAGACGGGGACGGACGGGGGCGGGCGGAAGAGCATCCGGTTCCGGCCGGGTGGTCCCGGCGCATCCGGTCCGGCCGACGAGCGGCTCGGACCCCGGGTGTCGCGGTACGTCCCGTGAACCCGCGAACGACACAGAAACGAAGCAGGGCTCCTCCCGAGCCCGGACTTGAACCCGAACCCGGACCCGGACGAGGCCGCAGCCGCGGCGCCGACTCCGCGGACCCGTTCGGCGGCCCCGGGACACCCCGCCGGGCCGGAACGGCGCCACCCGCAACCACGACGCCCGGGGCCGCGACGCCCGGAACAGCGCCACCCGGAACCGCTGCATCCAGGGCCGTGACGCCCGGAACCACGCCACCGCGAAACCACAACACCGCGAAACCACGGAACCACGACACACGGAGGTCTCATGCTGGGGGTGGAACACCCGGAGACGAGCTGGGTACAGGTGAACCTGGCTCCGCAGTCGCACGCGTGGACGCGCCTGTACGACCGGCTCGCCGGTACGGCACGCGGCCTCCTCGACGAGGGACTCGCGCAGGCGTTCTTCTTCATGCACAAACCCCCGGGTCTGCGCGTGCGGTTCCAGGCGCCCGGGGCGGAGGGCGTCGTCCCGCTGCGGGCCGAACTCCTCGACCGGATCAAGGAGTTCGACGGGCTGGCGGCCCCTCCGGTGTGCACGGTGTACGAGCCGGAGTCCTACCTCTTCGGCGGCCCCGCCGCCATGCCGGGGGTGCACGAGGTGTTCACGGCGGACTCACTGGCCTGGCTCGACCGGCACGCCCGGCGCGCGGACGGCGAGGGAGACACCGTGGCCGACTGGCGGCTCTCCCTCGTCCTGCTCCACGAACTCCTCGACGGCCTGCACATCGTGGGCTGGGAGCACCGGGGTGTCTGGGAGGCGGTGCGCACGGACACCGGGCGCAGCTTCCCCGGTGGCCTCCGGGACGACGCGCTCCGCCGGGCGGCCCACGGCATCCGCGCCTACTGGGAACGGCCCCGGGCGCAGTGGCCCGACGGGCTGCCCGAGACCTGGCGCGGATGGCAGGAACAGCACGGGGAGGCGATGCGTCGGGCCGCGGACCGCTGGCGCACCGGCTACTTCGAGTCCGGCGAGGCGGTACGCGGACCGCGCCGCGCCGCCGCCCACGCGGTGATCTTCCACTGGAACCGGGGCCGGCTGTCGCTCGCCCGCCAGAGCCTGCTCGCCGAGGCCCTGTTCGACGACGGGGCGGTGGGCTGACATGACCGGACTCCGCGCCGTCTCCCCGGCTCCGGCCGGCAACCGGCTCCTGGGCGCCACCGCCCTGGTACGGGTATCCGGAATTCCCTGTTCGATGTGGATGGCCGCGGGAGGTTCCGGGCTGTTCGGCCGGGTCGCCGAGCACGCCGACGCCGTCGGGCGACAGGCCGGGCACGCCCGGCGGCTGGCCGAGGGGCTGAGCGATGTCGTTCCCGACCCGCGACTGACGGACACCGAGCGCCGTGCCGTGCTGGCGCTGCGGCGACGCCTGCACTCGGGCGCGGCACCGGACGTGGCGGACTGCGGATTCCTGACGGCGCTGACCGCCGCGCCCGAGTGGCTCGTACGAGAGGCCGATGAGTTGTGCCGGGCCGCCGGGGCGGCCCTCGCGACCCGGGAGGAGCTGGAGCGGGCACTCGGTGACGAGCGCGAGCGGGTGGCCGCGCTGGCCTGGTCGCTGGTGTCGTCCAGCCCGGTCCTGCGGGAGTTCGTGGACACCGCGCACCCCGGACTGGTGCAGGAGGTGACCGCCCGCCTGGCCCACGGCGAATCGTGGAGCGGGAAGCGGTTGCGCAAGCGTTCCGCCTATCTGTGGCGGGCCGTGGGCCGGGCGGCGGCGAAGACCACGCCGCGCGGCTGGGTGGGGCAGGTCGCCCCGGTCCCGGTCGGCGGCCCCGGCGCGGGCCACCGGCTCCTCGGCCCCGGCGCCGAACTGTCCGCGCTGGCCGCCTCCGCCGTGGAGAACGTCCACGCCGTACACACCCGGGCCGGTGCGCTGGACCTGCGCACCGCCGACCCGGCGACCGCGCTCGCACCCGCCCCGCTGCACCTCGCGGATGCCGGCCACGAGGACGGAGCGGACGCGGCGCTGCGCTGCTACGCGATCGACCCGGACGACCCGGGGCGGCTGCGGCAGGTCGCGGTCCGGCGCACCGCACTGTTGGACCTGCTGCTCACGCTCTTCGCCGAAGGACCGCGCACCCTCGCGGAACTGGAGCGCGCCCTGCCGGTCGCCGACGCCGTCGTGCTGCGCGGCTTCCTCGCCCACCTCATGCGGCTCGGTGTGCTCCAGCTCTGCGCGGCCCCCCGCCGCCGCCACATCGCCTGGTCCCCGGCCGCCCGGGTGAGCGGATGCGGTCGGCTGCCCGGACCGGGAACCCGTTTCGCGGACCCCGGGCCGGGCGGCTGGTTCCTCGACTCCTACCGCGGCCTGGACGCCCGGGTGCCCGACCGGGCCGCCGCCCGTGTCCAGCAGGCCCTGCGGACCGCCCACCGCCTGGCCGCGCTGCGCCGGGCCGACCTTGACGCGGGCGCCGACGCGCCACGGCCCGCGCCCGGTATCGAGCAGTTGGACGAGCACCCGCGTCCGGTCGGCGAGATCCTGGCCGCACTGCTGTCGTCGGGCGAGCGGCCACCCGCCCCGGACCGGCGCCACCTCCGGGCCTGGCACCCGGCGCACGACCCGGAGTCCGGATACGCCCGGCTTCTCGAACACATCGCCGCCCGCCGCGACGCGACACGGGTGGACGTGGACGACGACCTCCTGGACGACCTCGGGGCGCCGCCCGCCGACGAGGTGATCCCGCCCTGGCCGCTGGACTGCCTGCTGCGCCCGCTGTCCGGCCCGGGGCCCCTCGCGGTGCTGGACACCGCCTCGCCCGCCGGAATCCTCGACGCCCGGTTCACCGAGGCGCTCCAGACCCTGTACGGCGGCTACGACACCGTCGAGGCCTACCGCGACTTCCTGGCCGCCGTCGAGCGGGGAGCCGGCGTGCGGTTCGTCGAACTGCTGGTGCCACCGGTCACCGAGCGTGCGGCCAACGCCGTCCGACGCCCCGTCACCACCCGTTGGTGGACCGGAGATCCCAACGCGTGCGCGTACTTCGGGCGCGGCGGACCGGAACAGCGCTACCTGCCGCTGGACCGCATCACCCTGCGGAGGTCGGGGCACCGGATCGTCGCCGAGGCGGACGGCGAGCGGGTGGTGCCCGTCCATCACGCGACCCGGCTCCCGATGCCGCCGTACGACCGGCTGGCGCGGCTGCTGCTGTCCGCCGGGCACCCCTGGGCGGGGACCGCCCTCCGACTGGACGGTCTCGCCGCGGCCTTCCCCATGTGCGGCGACGCCATCCGTCTGCCGCGGCTGACGGCGGGCACGGACCTGGTCGTCTCCCCGGCCACCTGGCGGGTACCGCGGGCCCGCCTGTGGCGGCCCGGTGACGGGGACCTCGAACGGGTACGGGTACTCGCCTCGCTCAGGCGCTCCACCGACATGCCGCGATTCGTCTTCGTACGGCCCGGGTTCGAGGCCAAGCCGGTGCCGGTCGACCTCGAAGCCCTGCCGGCGCTCAACGTCATCGACCGGACGTGCGCCGCGCTGCCCGGGGACGAGCTGGTCTTCGAGGAGATGCTGCCCGGTCCGGTGGCCGGACCGCAGGGGCCGACGCTGGGCGACGCCCTTTACGGGGGCGCGCCGGTGTCCGCCGAGCTGATGCTCAGGACTCCGTTCGACCTGACGGCCGAGGAGCTGGCGGCGTCCGCGGTCGCCGCACTCACCCATGACGTCCCCGGCCCGCCCGCACCTGGTGCGGCGGTCGCCGGGGCGGTCCACACCCAAGAAGGAACAACCGAGAAATAGGAGGAAACACCATGCCCACCATGGAACTCACCGACCTCGACAACCTCATCACCGAGCTGGACGAGAGGATCACCGGCGCCGAGCTGCCGACGATGGACGGTGGCCTCGGCGACACCGGCGGGTGTTCCGGCCTCTGCACCGTCCTCGTCTGCTCGGTCATCGGCGTCTGCTGACGAGCCCCATCCGGACGGCATGACGGCACGACGTCGTGACGGTCGTGACCTCATGCGTCCACCGTTGAGTTGAACGGAGCCACCCGGAGCGCTCCGGGTGGCTCCTCGACGAGGAGACCCGATGCACGCAGACAGCCAGGCCCCGCCGCACCGTGCGGCTCTCGATATCGCCGTCCGACTCCTCGACGACTTCTCCGGAGCGCGGGACGCGACGCCCGACCCCGGCATCCCGGTTCTGGCCTGTCTGGTCGCGGAGATGTGCGGCCCGCGGGCGAAGGCGTCCCGCCCCGTGGTGACACCCGACCCCGCGGCGGTGGCGGGCGCCGGACGCGCGGTGGCGGCATGGGCGCGGACCATCGGCCGCGGGCCCGGCAGTCCTGGCCTGTACGACGGCGGTCTGGCCGGAACCCTGATCGGCCTGCGGCTCGGCGCCCGCATCCACGCCCCGCTGCACCGCGTCGCCGACCGGCTGCGCGACCACCTGCTGGACGGGGCGAGGGCGCGCCCCTGGCGGACCGAGGACGTCGCTCTGCCCGACTACGACCTCATCTGCGGGCCCTCCGGCACGCTGCTGGCGCTCTGCGTCGGGCCGCCGCAGCCCAAGAGCGGCCAACTCATCCCTTTCGCAGCCCACTTGGCGAAACTGTGCGACAGCGGTGACCTGCGCCGTCTGCGTGTCGGCCAGTACTCCGGCCATCCGTATCTGGGCTGGCTGCAGGGCCGGGTGAACACCGGAATGGGCCACGGCGTGGCCGGGCTCGTGGCCGGGCTCACCGCCGCGGTCCGCCACGTCGGTCCGGAGCAGGAGCTGCTGGACGCCCTGCGCAGTGCCACCCGTTGGCTGGTACGGCAGTCCTTCGACGACGCCCGGTCCGTACGGAGCTGGGACGGGGCCGGGCTCGACGGCCCGCCGCCCGCCGGGGCACGCGCCCGGCAGGCCTGGTGCTACGGCGCCCCCGGCGTCACCTGGGCGCTCTGGGACGCGTCCGACGCACTGGGCGACCGGGAGGCGGCCGACTGGGCGGCAGCCGCCTTCACCATCCTCGCGGAGCGGTACGACGAGGACTTCCACCTCTACGGAGACCCCCTGACCGACCAGCTCGCGCTGTGCCACGGCGCGGCGGGCGTGCTGGCCGTGGCGGACGCGTTCCACCGGCACGCCCGTCTGCCGGCCGCCGCGGTGCTCCGCGACCGCCTGGCCGGACATCTGGGCCGACGCCTTCCCACCGCTCTTGCGCCCGGCGCCCCGCACACGTCCCTGCTCAACGGAACCGCGGGCGCACTCGGCGCCCTGCTCACCGCCACCCACGACACCTCGCGCGACTGGCTGGCCTGCCTCGGCCTGCGCTGAGGCCCGCCCCGGTCCCGCCGCCCCGCGCCGGGTCACCGCTGCCGCAGCGCGAACCACAGCTCCGTCCGTACGTCCATGTCGTCCAGGTCCATGTCCAGCAGGGCCGCGCAGCGGGTGATGCGCTGGCGGACCGTGTTGCGGTGGATGCGCAGGGCCGTGGCCGTGCGGTCCCAGTTGCCGTGGAGGCCCAGCCAGCAGCGCAGGGTCTCGGCCAGGGGTTCGGTGAGCGGGGCCAGGAGGGTGCGGGCGTGGGCCTCGGCCCGGTCGGGAGGGATCAGGGCGGCCAGGCCCGTACCGGCGCCGGTGCGGTGGTGGGCCAGCGGGGTGCGGGTGGCCACGGCGCGGCCCAGGGCGCGGGCCGCCTGACCGTCGGCGAGGCCCAGGGCGGTGACGGGGGCGGGGGCGGAGGCGCCGAGGGTCCAGCCGGGCTGCGGCACGATCCGGTCGTCGCCGGGCACCAGCACCCGCACCGCGTCCCCGCCCCGGCCCGCGTCGACCAGGGCCGAACCCAGGGCGGCGCCCAGCGCACCGGCGGTGAGCGGGTCGACCGGGCCGTCCCCGCTGCGCCGGGCGTGCACCACCGTCCACTGTTCCGCGTCGCCGAGCAGCGGGCCGACGTCCCGCGCATCCGCGCCCAGCAGCAGCCGTACGAGGGCGGCCGACCGGCCCGCCGCGTCGGCGCCCCGGTGCGGGGCGGCCAGCAGCGAGAGCAGGACGACCGCGACCCCGGCGATGGTGTGGTCGCCGGCCTCCCGCCGGTCCGTCGCCAACTCCAGGACCAGCCCCTGGCCGCCGCCCAGCGCGTACGCGGACAGATGGGTGTCCCGCAGTGTGTCGGTGGCGGACGCCGGGGCGGGGCGCGCCCCGGCGGAGACCACCCGGGCGAGCCTGGCCAGCGCCGCGCCGACGTCCGGGGCGGGGCGGCGGCCCGAGGCGTGCAGCTCCTCGCCGTCCGCGGCGAGCAGCACCGCCCGGCCGCCCAGCCGCGCCGTCAGCTGGTGCAGCACCGCGGGGACCGGGTCGGGCCGGGCCGCCGCCGTCGCCAGGGCCTGCTGGGCGTGCGTCACCCGGCGCAGCTCCCGGTGCCGGGCCTCGGCCATCAGCCGCCACACCGCCCGGGCTATCGCCGTGAACGGCGTCCCCGGCGGCACCTCCACCAGCGGCAGGCCGTGCCGGTCGCACGCCTCGACCAACGCCCCCGGCACCGTGTCGAACACCGGCGTCACCCCGAAACCGAGCGCCGCCGCCCCCGCCTCCACCAGCCGGGCCACGTACCCGTCCGGGTCCCCGAGCAGCACCCCGGCGCTCAGCACCAGCTCACCGCCGAGCAGATACGGGTACGGGTCGGCCATCTCCGAGGTGTGCACCCACAGCAGCTCGGCCTCGTCCGGGCCCGCGATGCGGCGCAGCCCCAGCTCCTCGCGGGCGAGCAGCGCGGTGAGCGACACCGGGGGAGTGGGCGGCGGGGGCAGCGCGACCGGGGCTTCCATGGACGATCCATCCATCGACGACTTCATTTATGGATGAAACGTACACTTCAGTGCCGCCCGTGGGCCACCTACCGTCTTCAGTACGCACCGCGTCACCACGCACCACCACGAGGCACGCACCACCACGGGAAAGGCACCCACATGAGCAGCAGCGAAACGCCGCGCGGCCCCATCGACTCCTCCCGCGTCCCGCGGTACGCCGGACCCGCGACGTTCGCCCGGCTGCCCCGCCTCGACGAGGTCGGCAGCGCCGACGTCGCCGTCGTCGGCGTGCCCTTCGACACCGGTGTCTCCTACCGCCCCGGCGCCCGCTTCGGCGGCAACGCGATCCGCGAGGCGTCGCGCCTCCTGCGCCCGTACAACCCGGCGCAGGACGCCTCGCCGTTCGCGCTCGCGCAGGTCGCCGACGCCGGGGACATCGCCGCGAACCCGTTCAACATCAACGAGGCCGTCGAGACGGTCGAGGCCGCGGCCGACGACCTCCTGGCCACCGGCGCCCGCCTGATGACGCTCGGCGGCGACCACACCATCGCGCTGCCGCTGCTGCGTTCCGTCGCCAAGAAGCACGGCCCGGTCGCGCTGCTCCACTTCGACGCCCACCTCGACACCTGGGACACCTACTTCGGCGCCGAGTACACCCACGGCACCCCGTTCCGCCGGGCCGTCGAGGAGGGCATTCTCGACACCTCCGCGCTCTCCCACGTCGGCACCCGCGGCCCGCTCTACGGCAAGCAGGACCTGGACGACGACGCGAAGATGGGCTTCGGCATCGTCACCTCCGCCGACGTCATGCGGCGCGGCGTCGACGAGGTCGCCGACCAGCTGCGCCAGCGCATCGGCGACCGGCCGCTGTACATCTCCATCGACATCGACGTGCTGGACCCGGCGCACGCGCCCGGCACCGGCACCCCCGAGGCCGGCGGCCTGACCTCCCGCGAGCTCCTGGAGATCGTCCGCGGCCTGTCCTCCTGCAACCTGGTCTCCGCCGACCTGGTCGAGGTCGCCCCGGCGTACGACCACGCCGAGATCACCTCCGTCGCCGCCTCCCACACCGCGTACGAGCTGACCACGATCATGTCCCGGCAGATCGCGGAAGCCCGCGCCAAGTGAGTCACGACCACCACGACGAGCGGCCCCGGCTCACCCCGGGGCAGCTCGCGGCCACGCTGAACCCCCCGGCCGGGCGCAACGGCGGCGACCTCGTCGTCGAGACGCTCCAGGGCCTCGGCGCGACCACCGTCTTCGGCCTGCCCGGCCAGCACGCGCTCGGCGTGTTCGACGCGCTGCGCCGCTCGTCCCTGGCGTACGTCGGGCTGCGCGTCGAGAACAACGCGGGCTTCGCCGCCGACGCGTACGGCCGGATCACCGGGGAGGTCGCGCCGCTGCTGCTCTCCACCGGGCCCGGCGCCCTCACCTCGCTCGCCGCGCTCCAGGAGGCGGCGGCCGCCTCCGCCCCGGTGCTGGCGATCTCCAGCCAGGTCCCGGTCGCGGGCCTGGGCGGCGGACGCCACGGCCACCTGCACGAACTGCGGGACCAGAAGGCGTCGTTCCGCGACGTCGTGAAGTCCGTGCACACCGTCCGTACCGCCTCCCAGATCCCGTCGGCGATCGCCGCCGCCTGGGAGTCCGCGCTGACCGCCCCGCACGGACCGGTCTGGGTGGAGATCCCGCAGGACGTGTTCCTGGCCGGGACCTCCCTGCCCGTCGTCACGGCGATGGACGCCACCCCGCGCGAACCGCAGGCCCGCCCCGAACTGATCGCCGTGGCCGCCGACCTGCTGTCGCGGGCCGAGCGCCCGGCGATCATCGCGGGCGGCGGAGTCGTGCGGTCCGACGCGTCCGGCAAGCTGCTGGCGCTCGCCGAGCGGATCGACGCCCCCGTCGTCACCACCTTCGGCGGCAAGGGCGCCTTCCCGTGGGAGCACCCGCTCTCGCTCCAGTCCTGGCTGGAGGACCGTTATACGACGGACTTCCTGGAGTCCGCCGACGTCCTGCTGGTCGTCGGCTCCGGACTGGGCGAACTCTCCTCGAACTACCACACGTTCCGCCCGCGCGGCCGGATGATCCAGATCGAGGCGGACGCCGGGAAACTGGAGTCCAACCATCCCGCGCTCGGCATCCACGCCGACGCCCGCGGGGCCCTGGCCGACCTCCTCGACACGGTCGGCCGCCGCACGGACCCGACGGCACCGGAGCGGGTGCGCGCGGTGCTCGACGCGGTACGGGACAGGATCGCGGCCCAGGACCTCGCCCTGGAGCAGCGGCTCGTCGCCTCGGTCCGCGAGGCGCTGCCCGACAGGTCCCCCAGCTTCTGGGACATGACGATCCTCGCCTACTGGGCCTGGTCCGCCTTCGACGCCCGCCACCCGAACACGATGCACTCGGCCCAGGGCGCGGGCGGGCTCGGCTACGGCTTCCCGGCCGCGCTCGGCGCGGCGGTGGCCGACCGCACGAGGCCGGTCCTCGCGGTCTCCGGCGACGGCGGCGCGATGTACTCGATCGCGGAACTCGCCACGGCCCGCCAGTACGACCTCCCGGTGACCTGGCTGATCGTGGACGACGGCGGCTACGGCATCCTGCGCGAGTACATGACGGACGCCTTCGGCGGGACCGCGGCCGAGGCCACGGAGCTCACCCGCCCCGACTTCGTCGCCCTCGCCGAGTCGTTCGGCGTACCGGCGGTCCGCACGACTCCCGAGGGGCTCACCGCCGACCTGGCGAAGGCCCTCGCGGAGCCCGGCCCGTCGGTGGTGGTGCTCCCCGCCCTGCTGAGGATGTTCGAACCGACGCACCTGTGACGCCGTGACGTGCCCGGTGAAGCCCCTGCGCGACGCCGTGAAGCCCCTGCGCGACGCCGTGAAGCCCCTGCGCGACGCCGTGAAGCCCCTGCGACGCAGTGACGTACCCGTGGAGGGCCCGTGTCCCGCCCGCGCACCCGTTCCCGGGGCGCGGGCGGGGCCGTTCCCGGGGCCGTTCCCGGGGCGTGGGCGGACCGGTTGAGCGGGCTCACTTCGCGGACGGGTGCTCCTTCTCGATGAGCGCCGCCTGCTCCTCGCGGCCGCGGTGGAAGTCCGGCCGCTCGTCGGGATGGAGGCTGGTGGGCACGGCCCTCGCCGGTGGCAGGAAGTCGGTCAGCGACCGGAAGACCGGGTCCGCCGCCGCTCCCCGGCCACGGATCCGGGCCTGCACCAGGTACTGGACGATCTCCCGCAGGGGCTCTCGCAGAACGGGTTCCGGCCGTGCGGCGGCCTTCTCCGCGACTCCCTGCTGCCCCAGCGCGTGGTGCTCGTTCTGCGCGAGCCGTTGCAGGGCCGCGACCGCCGCGAAGAGCCGGCCGCAGCGGTATGCCTCGGTGTGCCGGACCGGCTGAGCGCTCGTCAAGGTTCTCTCGATTCGATCAAGGTGCCGGGTCGTACCCGGTGACCGATACCCGCGCGGCGGGCGACGAACCGCACAGCCCGCGGCGCGCAACTTTCCGGCCCGTCGTGAGTCGTTACTCACGGGTGCGCCGGGGGCGCACCGTACCGATCCACCCATGGGGGAACAGCCGTATGAAAGAACAGCCCTGCATATCCCGTCGCGCCAGGGCCGCGCTCTCCGTCGCGCTCGCCGCGGGCGTGCTCGTGCCCGTGGCGCTCGGCGCGGCACCGGCCTCGGCCGCGACGCCGACCGTGAGCTGCACGTCCGGCAAGGCCGGGCTCGCCGCCAAGCTGTCGAAGGACATCACCGCCGCCCTCAAGGGGCGCAAGTCGACCACGGCGGTGGCGCTCTACGACCGGAAGACCAAGACCGACTGCACCCTGCGGGCGACGACGAAGTACGACTCCGCCAGCGTCGTGAAGGCGACCGTGCTGGCGACGCTGCTCTGGGACAACAAGAAGCACAACCGCTACCTCACCCAGCGCGAGGCCGGCCTCGCCACCGCCATGATCACCAAGTCCGACAACAACGCGACCACCAGTCTGTGGAAGCAGCTCGGCGTGACCAAGATCAAGGCGTTCCTCAAGGCCGCCGGGATGAAGAACACCGTGCCCGGCTCCGGCGGCTACTGGGGGCTCACCCAGATCACCGCCCAGGACGAGCTGCGGCTGCTGCACCTGCTGACCGTGAAGAACTCGGTGCTGAGCGACAATTCGCGGGCCTATGAGCTGGGGCTGATGAAGAAGGTCGTCTCCTCGCAGCGCTGGGGCACCCCCGCCGGGGCGCCGTCCGGGGCGACCGTCCAGGTCAAGAACGGCTGGCTGCCGCGCGCCACCCACGGCTGGCGGGTGCACAGCATCGGCGCCTTCACCGGCAAGGGGCACGACTACGCGATCACCGTCCTGACCCAGGACAACAAGACGATGAACGACGGCATCGACACCATCCAGGCCGTCGCCCGCGCCGTGCACAAGGACCTCAACCCGGCCGTCGCGGCGAGGACGACCACGACCGTCGCCCCGCCCGCGGCCCCGCAGGAGGCCGTGCCCGCGGTGCCGGAGGCCCCGGCGGTGCGCATGCTCACCGCGACGCCGCAGTCGTAGCGGCAACGGCGCGACCCCCGTGTCCGGCCCGAATACGGCCCGGATGCGGAACCGCACCGTCCGTGGAAGGGTCGTACGACAGTCCCAGGACCGTCGTACGACCCTTCTGCATCTCTGGCCCCGGGTTTGTAACAGCGGGATGAAATCCACAGCCCACCGCGTTGGTGCCTTCCGGTAGAGCAGGCCGAACGGGGAGGTACCGGTGACGGACGCAGCGGACACGGAGGGCGTGGCCCGGGCCCCGGGCTGGGCCCGGCGGCTGTGCGGCTACGCGTGGCGCTACCGGCTCAATGTGCTGCTGGCGCTCGGCTCGTCGCTCGCCGGCATGGCGGTGATGGCCCTCGTCCCGCTGATCACCAAGGTGATCATCGACGACGTCGTCGTCGACAGCACCCGCTCCCTCGCCCTCTGGACCGGCCTCCTCATCGCGTCCGCCGTGGTCGTGTACGTCCTCACGTACATCCGCCGCTACTACGGCGGCCGGCTCGCCCTCGACGTGCAGCACGACCTGCGCACCGAGATGTACGGAACGATCACCCGGCTCGACGGGAAACGGCAGGACGAGCTGTCCACCGGGCAGGTCGTCGGGCGCGCCACCAGCGACCTCCAGCTGATCCAGGGACTCCTGTTCATGCTCCCGATGACCATCGGGAACATCCTGCTCTTCCTCATATCCCTGGTCGTCATGGCGTGGCTCTCCCCGCTGCTGACCCTGGTGGCGATCGCCGTCGCCCCCGCCCTCTGGTACATAGCCCGCCGCTCCCGCAACCGGCTCTTCCCCGCCACCTGGTACGCCCAGGGGCAGGCCGCGGCCGTCGCCGGAGTGGTCGACGGGGCCGTCTCCGGGGTCCGGGTCGTCAAGGGGTTCGGACAGGAGGAGCAGGAGACCGGCAAGCTGCGCGAGGTCGGGCGGAAGCTGTTCGCGGGGCGCCTGCGGACGATCCGGCTGAACTCCCGCTACACCCCCGCCCTCCAGGCCGTCCCCGCGCTCGGCCAGGTCGCGATGCTGGCCCTCGGCGGCTGGCTCGCCACCCGGGGCGAGATCACCCTCGGCACGTTCGTCGCGTTCTCCACCTACCTCGCCCAGCTCGTCGGCCCGGTCCGGATGCTCGCCATGGTGCTCACCGTCGGACAGCAGGCCCGCGCCGGCGTCGAACGCGTCCTGGAGCTGATCGACACCGAGCCGACCATGAAGGACGGCACCAAGGAACTCCCGGCCGACGCCCCCGCGAGCGTCGAATTCGACGACGTCCGCTTCGGCTACGACCAGGAGCGCCCCGTCCTCGACGGGTTCTCGCTGACCATCGAGCCCGGCGAGACCGTCGCCGTCGTCGGCGCGTCCGGCAGCGGCAAGTCCACCGTCTCGCTGCTGCTGCCCCGCTTCTACGACGTGACGCACGGCGCCGTCCTGGTCGGCGGCCACGACGTCCGCGAGCTGACCCAGTCCTCGCTGCGCGCCGCCATCGGCCTCGTGCCGGAGGACAGCTTCCTGTTCTCCGACACCGTCCGCGCCAACATCGCCTACGGCTTCCCCGACGCCACCCAGGAGCAGATCGAGGAGGCGGCCCGCGCCGCCCAGGCCGACCGGTTCATCGCGGAGCTCCCCGAGGGCTACGACACCAAGGTCGGCGAGCACGGGCTCACCCTCTCCGGCGGCCAGCGCCAGCGCGTCGCGCTCGCCCGCGCCATCCTCGCCGACCCCCGGCTGCTCCTCCTCGACGACGCCACCTCCGCCGTCGACGCCCGCGTCGAGCACGAGATCCACGAGGCGCTGCGCCAGGTGATGGCCGGGCGCACCACGCTGCTGATCGCCCACCGCCGCTCCACCCTGGGCCTCGCCGACCGGATCGCCGTCCTGGAGCACGGCCGGCTCGCCGACATCGGCACGCACGAGGAGCTGGAGCGCCGCTCCGCGCTCTACCGGCGGCTGCTCACCGACCCGGACGAGCTGGGCGGCACCTCGCCCGGACACCGGCCGCAGGCCGTCGAGACCGCCCCCGAGGACGACCGCGCCCTCCAGGAGGAGCTGGACGCCGAGTTCGACGCCGAGCGCGGCATCAGCCCCCGCCTGTGGGTCCGCAAGGAGGAGCCGCGCGACACCGGCGCCGCCGGCATGCCCGCCACCCCCGAGCTGCTCGCCCAGGTCGAGGCGCTGCCGCCCGCCACGGACACGCCCGACATCGACGAGGCACGGGCCGTGCGCCCCGAGGACTCCTACGGGCTGCGCAGGCTGCTGCGCGGCTTCGGGCTGCCGCTGCTGGTGAGCCTGGTGCTGGTCGCGATCGACGCGGGCGCCGGGCTGCTGCTGCCGGTGCTGATCCGGCACGGCATCGACCAGGGCGTCTCGCAGCTCGCCCTCGGAGCGGTCTGGGCGGCGTCCGCGCTGGCCCTGGTGGTCGTCCTCGTGCAGTGGGCCGCCCAGATCGGCGAGACCCGGATGACCGGCCGCACCGGCGAGCGGGTGCTGTACTCGCTGCGGCTGAAGATCTTCGCGCAGCTCCAGCGGCTCGGCCTGGACTACTACGAGCGCGAGCTGACCGGCCGCATCATGACCCGGATGACGACGGACGTGGACGCGCTGTCCACGTTCCTGCAGACCGGTCTGGTCACGGCCTTCGTCTCCGTCGTCACCTTCTTCGGCATCATGGTCGCGCTGCTGGTCCTGGACGTGCAGCTGGCCCTGGTGGTCTTCGCGACGCTGCCGGTGCTGATCGTCGGCACGTTCTTCTTCCGCCGCAGGAGCGTCAAGGCGTACGAGCTGGCCCGGGAACGCATCGGCGTGGTCAACGCCGACTTCCAGGAGTCCGTCTCCGGGCTGCGGATCGTGCAGGCGTTCCGCCGCGAGCACGACGGCGCGGAGCGGTTCGCGGCGCGCAGCGACCACTACCGCGAGGCCCGGGTCCGCGGCCAGTGGCTGATCTCGGTCTACTTCCCGTTCGTGCAGCTGCTGTCCTCGGTGGCGGCCGCGGCCGTCCTGATCGTCGGCGCGGGCCGGGTCGACAACGGCACCCTCACCACCGGCGCGCTGGTCGCGTACCTGCTCTACATCGACCTGTTCTTCGCCCCGGTGCAGCAGCTGTCCCAGGTCTTCGACGGCTACCAGCAGGCCACCGTCTCCCTGGGCCGCATCCAGGAACTGCTGCGGGAACCGACCTCCACCGACACCGTGGACGAACCGCTGGCGGTGCCGTCGCTGCGCGGCGAGATCGCCTTCGAGGACGTGTCCTTCGGGTACGGGGGCGGCGACGGCGCCGAGGAGGCGCTCACCGGCGTCGACCTGCGGATACCGGCCGGGCAGACGGTCGCGTTCGTGGGCGAGACCGGCGCGGGCAAGTCCACCCTCGTCAAGCTCGTCGCCCGGTTCTACGACCCCACGGGCGGCCGGGTCACCGCGGACGGCACCGATCTGCGCCGCCTCGACCTCACCGGGTACCGGCACCGGCTCGGGGTGGTGCCGCAGGAGGCGTACCTCTTCGAGGGCACGGTCCGCGACGCCATCGCGTACGGGCGGCCCGAGGCCACCGACGCCGAGGTGGAGGCGGCGGCGCGGGCGGTCGGTGCCCACGACATGATCGCCACCCTGGACGGCGGCTACCTGCACGAGGTCGCCGAGCGGGGCCGCAACCTCTCGGCCGGACAGCGCCAGCTGATCGCACTGGCCCGTGCCGAACTCGTCGACCCGGACGTCCTGCTGCTCGACGAGGCGACCGCCTCCCTCGACCTGGCCAGCGAGGCACTGGTCAACCAGGCGACCGACCGCCTCGCCGGCCGCCGCACCACCCTGGTCGTCGCCCACCGGCTGACCACGGCCGCCCGCGCCGACCGGGTCGTGGTGATGGACCACGGCCGGGTCGTCGAGGACGGCACGCACGACGAACTCCTCGCCAAGGACGGGCGCTACGCCGTGCTGTGGCGCACCTTCATCGGGGAGGACGAGCCCGCCGGGGTCTGAGGACACGGGGCCGCCGGGCCCGACCGCGCGCGGTCAGGTACGAGTACGCGGGGTGCTCGCCGCGGCTCCAGGTGAGCCGCACCGTCGACCAGGTGTGACCGGCGGCGCTGTCGCCCGGGGTGACCCGCAGGGCGAGCGGGACGTTCTGGGCGCGGAGCACCCCGTCCGCGTGGTTGCGCCGCTCCCAGGCGTCCAGCCGGGAGCGCAGCTGCGGGGTCAGATAGAACTTCCGCAGGGAGGCGGCGAGTTCACCGCCGCCCTCCGCCGAGACGGCGTCGATGTAGGCGTCGTAGAAGTGGGCGACCTGCTGGTACGCCGGGGCGCCGATGATCCCGTGCGCCGCCGGTGCCGTCGCCGGTGCCTGCCGGGTCTGCGGGGTCCTTGAAGCCTGCTGCGCCTGTGGGGCCGCCGCGACGGCCGGTACCGCGGTGACGGCGGTGAGCAGAGCGGCGGCGAGCAGCGTCCGGCCGAGGGCGCGCCGGCTCCGGGACCCCGGCGCGATGCGGAGTTGAAGCATGACAGTTCCTGCCTTTCGTATGGCTCTGTCCTGTTGGAGCCATGCTGTGGCGATTCGGTTGCCCAGGGGTATGGCTCGCCGGATGCAACCTTCGGATGGACTCCTGCGTCGTACGCGTGTATGCGTGTGTATCGGGCCGAGGTGTAAATGTTCGATTGGCGATGGGGTTACTGGTGAGCAAAAGGGCCGTCAAGTCCGGAAAGGCCGAAATAGCCGGTTCGTCCCTCGGGAGTGGGAGGGCCGGCGGGGTCACCGGCGGGGCCAGGGGCTTCGGGAGAGCGGTGCGTTCGATCGCCCTGCCGCTGGTGCTCGCCGCCGGACTGGTCCTCGGCGGCCCCGCCGTCGGCAGCGCCGACGCCGTATCGGCCTGCACCGGGCGCCTGGCGAAGACGGTCCCGTTCAAGACCGGCAAACTGCACGTCTACAAGAGCCGTTCCTACGCCTGCGCGACGGCCGTCTCCAAGAAGTCGGGCTCGCGCCGCCCGATGTCCGTGACCATCCAGGCACGCGGCGGCAGCCCCGTCACCGACCGGGGCAAGTACACCAAGCAGGCGGGCCCGGTGACGGTCCACGCGCTGAACCGATGCGTCAGGGCCTCGGCCAGCATCTCGGGCGGATCGGCCTCCACCGGCTGGATCCTCTGCTGACGACGGAACGCCCCGCGGCCGATCGGCCCCGTCAGGGTCTGGCGGCGGGGGTGCCGCCCCGCTAGGTTCACGGCGAACATTGTGAATCTTGGGGAGGGTGTATGCGCAAGGCGCTCAGAGGGTTCCTGTCGCTCGCGGTGCTCGTCGGCACGGTGGGCGCGACGGGCGCCTCGGCCGGGGCGGCCACCGCCGCGGAACCGGCCGGGCCGGTGAGCCGGGTCGCCGACGACGGCACCGCCACCGACATCAAGGACCGCATCCTGGCCATTCCCGGGATGAGCCTCATAGAGGAGAAGCCCTACGCGGGCTACCGCTACTTCGTCCTCGCCTACACCCAGCCGGTCGACCACCGGCGCCCGTGGAAGGGCACCTTCCAGCAGCGCGTCACCCTGCTGCACAAGGACACGTCCCGCCCGACGGTCTTCTACACCAGCGGGTACAACGTCTCCACCAACCCCAGCCGCTCCGAGCCGACCCGGATCGTCGACGGCAACCAGGTCTCGCTGGAGTACCGGTTCTTCACCCCGTCCCGCCCGGCGCCCGCCGACTGGTCCAAGCTCGACATCTGGCAGGCCGCCAGTGACCAGCACCGCGTCTTCACCGCCCTGAAGCAGATCTACACCAAGAACTGGCTGACCACCGGCGGCTCCAAGGGCGGCATGACCGCCACGTACTTCGAGCGCTTCTACCCCCGGGACATGGACGGCGTCGTCGCGTACGTCGCGCCCAACGACGTGGTGAACAAGGAGGATTCGGCCTACGACCGGTTCCTCGAGAACGTCGGCACCAAGGAGTGCCGCGACCGGCTGAGCGGGGTGCAGCGCGAGGCGCTGGTCCGCCGCGAGCCGCTGGAGAAGAAGTACGAGGAGTACGCCGCGACGAACGGCTACACCTTCGACGTCGCCGGTTCGCTGGACCGGGCGTACGAGGCCGTCGTCATGGACTACGTCTGGGCGTTCTGGCAGTACAGCCTGCTGTCCGACTGCGACACGATCCCGGCCGACGCCGCCTCCGCGTCCGACCAGGAGATCTGGGACTCGATCGACTCGATCTCCGGCTTCTCCGCCTACGCGGACCAGGGCCTGGAGCGGTACACCCCGTACTACTACCAGGCGGGAACCCAGCTCGGCTCGCCCGACATCAAGCAGCCGTGGCTCGGCAACCTGAGCCGGTACGGGTACCAGCCGCCGCGCAACTTCGTGCCGCGGTCCATCCCGATGAAGTTCCAGCCGTCGGTGATGCGCGACGTCGACAAGTGGGTCAAGCGGCACGCCAACCAGATGCTGTACGTCTACGGGGAGAACGACCCGTGGGGCTCGGAGCGCTTCCGGCCCGGCGCGGGCTCCCGCGACAGCTACGTCATGACCGTGCCCGGCGGCAACCACGGCGCCAACGTGGCCGGGCTCGGCGAGGCGGACCGGGCCAAGGCCACCGCGGCCATCCTGCGCTGGGCGGGCGTCGCCCCGGCCGCCGTGCAGGACGACCCGGCGAAGGCGAAGCCGCTCGCGAAGTTCGACGCCCGGCTGGACCGGCAGGACGTGATGAACGAGCGGGAGCTGCGCCCGTAACCGTCCTTCCGCAACGGGCTCCCGCAACGGGCCTTCCTGTGAAGGACCTTCGGGCCGGGGGTACGCGCACGCTCGACTTCGCGCGCGTGCCCCCGGCCCTTTTCCGTTCCCGCCCACGGGACCGGTTCATGTCCCGTGGGCGGGAACGGAGTCCTGATTCCTGGCCCTGATTCCTGGCCCGGTTCCTAGCCCTGGTTCTGGCCGCGCCGGCGACGCGTGAACATGAGCAGGCCCGCGCCGAGCGCACCGAGGACGGCCGCGGCGGTCGCGTAGACGCCGACCTGCGCACCGGTGCTGGCGAGGAAGCCGCCCTCGTCCTTCGGCTCCGAGGTGGGCGCGGACGGGGTGGGCACCGGCGTCGGGGACTCCTCGGACCCGGATGGCTCCGGCGTCGGCGTGCCCGGCTGCGAGGCCGAGGGGGTCGGGGTGCCGGGCCCGGTCGGCGGCTGCGACGGCTGCTCGGGCTCGGACGGCTTCGGCGTCGGGGTGCCGGGCTTGGAGGGCTCGGGCTTGCAGGTGAAGGCCGGGGAGCCGTTCCACGGGTAGTTGTGGCTCTCGTTGCCCGTGCCGTGGGTCTTCACGTCCCCGCCGACGTACACCCGTCCGTTGGTGCTCGCGGTGAAGTCCGCGGAGGCCCTGGGGGCGAGGATCGAGCCCATGAAGTTCCCGCCGCCGCCGAGGGTGAGCGAGGTGGAGTCCTCGAAGTTGTACAGGATCCGCGAGGCGGCATCGCCGAAGCCGGCCGAGCTGTAGACGTCGACGCGGTCGTCGTTGAAGCCCACGGACATCGGCGATATCGACACCGCGTGGGAGCCCGTCACGTTGACCGCGACGGAGTCGCCGTCGGGGATGGACTTGAACACGAACGACGAGGCGCCGTCGAGTTCGGCGGCCGGGATCTCGAAGACCTGGATGTCGCCGTTGCCCGCGCCGGTGCTCTTGAACGTGACCGTCCCGCCCTCACGCACGCTGGTGCCGGTGGCCTTCAGCTTCCCGAGGGAGGACGACTCGTCGCCGATGGTCCTGTCGAACGACTGGTAGGGGCTGAGGGCGCCTTCGGTGCCCAGGCCGGACGAGCGGTTTCCGCCGTTCGTCTCCAGTTCGCCCTTCTCGTCGATCTTCTTCCCGACCCGGACGGCACCGCCGTAGCCGGACTTCGACGTGACGCCGTGGCCGACGTCCACCTTCGTGCCCTTGGCGATCGTCAGGTTGCCGCCGACCGCGAGCATCACCTCGCCCCCGTCCGGCAGGATGCCGGAACCGGCCCCGGCCCGGCCGACGTTGAAGATGCCGCCCGAGGTCTTGGCGAACGTCGCGTCGCCCTTGACGACGAGCAGCCCCTCCGCCTCCGCGGACGCGCCGTCGACGGTGTAGTCGCCCCCGGCGAAGAGGGCCACGTTGCCGTCGATGAACTGCGGGCTGTTGCCGATGCCCGGAAGCTTCCCGGAGGACGGGCAGTACTTCGACTCGCCGTCGGTGGCGGCGACGGGGGTGGCGAAGGCGCTGCCGGCGCCGGTGCCGAGCAGTCCGAGGGAGAGGAGCACGGCGAGTGCGCTGCCGGTCCGCCCGGCAGTTCGTCCGGTGACGTGCATGATCTTGGTCCTTGTCTTTTCTTCGGGGGAAAGCGGCCGGGCACGGCGAAGGAACTCGCCTGCGCGGCCGGAGAATCGGGAGGGGAGTGCGGGCGGGGGGACGGGG
>NZ_RDBO01000020.1:1538621-1555136 GCF_008120935.1 Streptomyces sp. sk2.1 | reverse complement strand
GGTGAGGGACGGGGAGCGGATTTCCCGTCCCCGTCCCTCACCGCCCCTGGAAAACGGCGTAACCGAGATGCGGGGCCGAATTGCCGTAATACGGGGCCGGGTTGTCGTACGGGGCCGGGTTCCCGTAGGGGTGCGAGTTCTCGTACGGAGCCGGGCTCTTGTACGGAGCCGGGCTCTCGTATGGAGCCGGATTTCCGTGCGGGCCCGGGTTTCCGTGCGGGCCTGGGTTTCCGTGCTGCGGGGAGTTTCCGTACCGGCCCGAATCTCCGTACCTGTGGGAATCCCGGCCGGTGGATTCGGTCTCCGCCCGCAGGGCCGCCCGGGTCAACGGCCCGTAGACGCCCGGCTTCTCGGGAATGTTCCGGGCCTTCTGGTAACGGCTCAGCGCGACTTCCACGGCCGTCGTGAAGTTTCCGTCGGCGCTGCCCAGGTACAGGTAGAGCTGCTGCAGCCTTCGCTGGAGGTCCTCGACCTCGCGGCCGGTGCTTCCCAGGGTGATGTCCGGCCGGCCCGCCGTGCGGGTCTCATCCCGCGGGGGTGACGGGGTGTGCGCCGGTGGACCGGCCGGAGTGGAGGGGGCCGCGGGCGGCGTCGCGGACGACGTCGCGGGCGGCGGCGTTTCGGCCGTGGACCGCGTGACCTGGGTGTGGGCCGGCTTCCGGGCCGACTTCTGGTCCGGAAGCGCCGTGCCGGTGGGTGCGGCGGTGGACGAGGAGGAGGGGGACGGCGTGGCGGAGTCCCGGGCGGAGAGGGTGGTGGAGACGGGGGCGCTGAAATCGGTGTGCCGCGCGGTGAACGCCTCGCAGACCAGGGAGACCGATATCGCGGCGCCGATCCCCACCGTCACCGTGCCGATGAGCAGTGCGGGGGACTGCCGCCGCCTTCCCGCGGAACGCCCGGCGGAATGTTTCGTGGAACGCCCGGCGGACCTGCGGGCGGGGCCGCGGGGGACCGGCTCCGGCCCGGACGGGAACGAGGACGGCGAAAAGGGTGAGGACGGCGAGGGAATTCCCGGCAGGGAGGCGTTCTCCTCGAAGAGCTCGATGTCGGCCGGGCGGGCGCCCTGGCCGTCCCGGCGGGAAGCGGAAACCTTTCCGAAAACCCGGTCCCCGCCGGAGGGCACCGGGCCGTGCGCCGACTGCGGGGCGGATTCTTCTTCCGGTGTGCGCGACGCGAATTGCTGAAAGCCCACGTGTTCCGAGCTCCTTGTCCGGGCAGTTCGACAAAAGTTGATCAACGTGCGGGGGTTCGGGGTCGTCTCACGTGCCCGAACGGCGAATGCGCGCAGGCGGAAAGAGGGTCGCGCGACACATCGAGAACTCCAGGTTGTGGCGGAACCGAGGGTGTGGGGAGGAGGTTCCGTGACCCTCGCGCACAACGTGAGCAGGCGTCAACTTTGAGCAAAGTGCATCAAGGTCGCAGTAACCGGACATGCCACCTTAATTGGAAATTAAAGCGTGACACACATCACACTTCAAAGGTGAAATGTGGGCGCCTGGCGGCTGCGCACCGGGGTGCTGCCCGGCCCGCGGGCAAAAGACGGACGGCGCGCAGACGAAAGACGGACGGCGCGCAGACGAAAGACGGACGGCGCGCGGGACCGGGTGGTCCCGCGCGCCGTCCGTCGTTCCGTGAGCCCCGGCGCGTTCCGGTGCGTCAGTGCCTCGGGGCTCAGTACTTCAGGCCGTACCCCACCGGGTGCAGCACCCGCGCCGGATCGTCCGCGCGCTGCACCGGCACCGGCAGGGTGCCCCGCGGCTCGACGCGGCCCGCGATGACCCGGGCGGCGGCCCGGAGCTCGACGTCGGTCCAGGAGTACGTGGCCAGGTTCGCCACGAACCCGGTTCCGGCCAGCTGGGCGATGTCGTACGGGTTGCGGATCGCGACCGTGATCACCGGGACGCCGGTCGCGGCCAGGGCGCTCACCAGGGTGCGCTGCGCGCTGGTCGCCGAGACGTTGTACGTCGCCACGACCACGGCGTCCTTGCCCCGTGCCGCCGCCACCGCCTCGTCGATCTTCGCCTTGGTGGGGGCGGTGCCGGTGGACAGTGCGGTCGCCGCGTACCCCAGTTCGCCGAAGGCGGTGGCCAGGGTGGTGGTCGGCGGTCCCGTGGTGCCGGACGGGGAGGCCGGGTCGGCGCCGACCACCAGCAGGTTCTTGTGGGAGCGGCGGGAGAGCGGCAGCACCGCGCCCTCGTTGGCGAGCAGGGTGGTGGTGCGCTCGGCGATCCGGTCGGCGGCGGCGAGGTGCGCCCGGGTGCCGACGGTGCGGTCCACTCCCCGGCGGCTGACGAACGGGTCGTCGAACAGCCCGAGCTTCGCCTTCAGCCGCAGGACGCGCAGGATCGATTCGTCGAGCCGGGCCTCGGTGAGTTCACCGTTCTTCACGGCTGCCAGGACGGCGTTCCAGGCGACGTCCAGGCTCGGCGGGTTGAGCAGCTGGTCGACGCCCGCCTTCAGGGCGAGTACCGGCACGCGGTCGTCGCCGTACTTCGTCCGCACCCCCTCCATGCCGAGCGCGTCGGTCACCACGACGCCGTCGTAACCGAGTTCCTCGCGCAGGATGCCGGTGAGGATCGGGTGGGACAGCGTGGCCGGGTCCTCCGCCGGGTCCAGGGCCGGGACGACGATGTGCGCGGTCATGATCGAGTCGATGTCCGCGGCGATCGCGGCCCGGAACGGCGGCGCGTCCAGCTCCGCCCACTGCTCGCGGGTGTGGTTGATGACGGGCAGCCCGGTGTGGCTGTCGGTGCTGGTGTCGCCGTGGCCCGGGAAGTGCTTGGCCGTCGAGGCGATCCCGCTGCTCTGGTACCCCTTCACCTGGGCGGCGACCATCGCGGCCACCGACTGCGGGTCGGAGCCGAAGGAGCGCACGCCGATGACCGGGTTGGCCGGGTTGACGTTGACGTCGGCGTCCGGTGCGTAGTTCTGGTTGATGCCCATCGCGGCCAGCTCGGCGCCCGCGATCTGCCCGGCCCGGCGGGTGTCGGAGCGCGAGCCGCCCGCGCCCAGCGCCATCGCGCCCGGCATCAGGGTGGCGGGCTCGCCGACCCGGCAGACGATGCCGTGCTCCTGGTCGGTGGAGACGAGCAGCGGCAGCGGGGTGGGGCCGGCGAGACCGGCCCGCTGGATGCCGTTGGAGAGGTCGGCGATCTGGTGCGGGTCGCGGGTGTTGTGCGCCCAGGCGAAGTAGATGATCCCGCCGACGTGGTACTTGGCGATCATCTCGGCGGCGGTGCGGACCCCGATCTCGGCCAGGTTGGCGTCGATGTCGGCCTGGTCGGGCTCGGTGGCGGAGTGCCCGTACACCCGCATCACGAAGAGCTGCCCGACCTTCTCCTCCAGGGTCATCCCGGAGATGATCCGCTTGAGTCGCGCGGTGGTGGCGGCTGAATTGTGGTGCCCGCCGCCGTGGCCGCTGCTCGCGGCCCGCGGGGCTGCTACGGCGCCGGGGGCGACGCCCGCGCCCGTGGCGACGGCGGCGACCGTCGCGGCGGTGGCGGTGAGGAGGGTGCGTCTGGAGGGGCGGTGGTGCACGTGAGCTCCTTCGGCCTTACTCGGGGACGAGAGGGTGGTGAAAGAAACTTCCAAGGAGCACGGATATCCAGAAAATAACTTCCGGTCAAGGGTCCGGACCGTTTTGGCCCCGGCCCGTCGCCGCCGGACCGGGCCGGATCGGGGCAGACGGGACCGGGCGGGCTCCGGCGGTGCGGCGCGGGTGATGCAGCGCGGCGGGGCCCCGGCGGTGCGGTGCGGCGGGCCCGATCCCTTCCGGCGGATCAGGCAGGGGCGGGCGGACCCGGGCGGTGCGGGCGATGTGGGACGTGGGTGGTGCGGGCGGTGCGATGCGGGCCCGATCCCGCCCGACGGATCAGGCAGGGGCGGGCGGGGTCAGGCCCACCGAGATTCCGTGCCCCTGGAGCGCGGCCACCGCCGCCGTGATCGCGGGCCGCCGGGCCGCCTCCGTGCGCCACAGTGCGTACAGCCTCCGCACCGGTACCGGATCGAGCGGCACCGCCACCACTCCCTCGGGCAGCGCGCCCCGCCCCAGCCTCGGGATCATCGCGACCCCGAGACCCGCGGCGAGCAGGGCCAGCTGGGTGTGGTTCTCCTCCGCCTGGTGCCGGATGTCCGGCTCGTAACCCGCCGCGCGCAGCGTTCGTACGAGCCAGTCGTGGCAGACCGTCCCCGGCGGCTGGCAGATCCACCGCTCCTTCGCCAGCTCCTCGCGCCGCACCGCGTCCCGCCCGGCGAGGCGGTGCCCCTCGGGCACCAGCAGATCGCAGCGGTCGTCGCCGATCACCGCCTGCGCCACACCTTCCGGCGCGGGCAGCGGGGCGATGTCCCAGTCGTGCGCGACCGCCAGATCGATCACGCCCTTGGCCACCAGGTCGACCGAGAGATGCGGGTCGACCTCGGTCAGCCGCACCTCCAGGGCCGGATGGTCCCGGTCCAGCTCCGCCAGCACGCCGGGCAGCAGCCCGCGCGCGGCGGACGCGAACGCCCCGATCGACAGCCGCCCGGTCGGCAGCCCCCTGCGCTCCTCCAGCGTCGTCTCGGCACGCTCCACGATCGCCAGCAACTGCTGGGCCGTCGCGGCCAGATGGAGCGCCTCCTCGGTCAGCGCGACACCGCGCCCGCGGCGTTCCAGAAGTGTCGTACGGGTCTCCCGCTCCAGCTTGGTGATCTGCTGCGAGACCGCCGACGGGGTGTAACCGAGCGCGGCGGCGGCAGCCGCGACGGAACCGTGTACGGAGACCGCGTGCAGGGCGCGCAGCCTGGCCAGATCGAGCACCGGAACCTCCCGGAGGCAGGGCCGCCCTTGTGGAGCCCCTCGGCGATTCGACACCGTTCGATCGGTGTCTCCTCGGCGATTCATCAGCAATGCTCAATTCCACCATGAAGAAATCCGTGCTGGTGCTACATGGTCGGTGCGGGTGATCCTCGGTGCATGCGTCCCCTCCACATCGCCCTGGCCGCCCTGGTCGCCGCCGTCTGGGGTGTCAATTTCGTCGTCATCGAGGTCGGCCTCGGGCACTTCCCGCCGCTGCTCTTCTCGGCCCTGCGCTTCCTGGCCGCCGCGCTGCCCGCGGTCTTCTTCGTCGGCCGGCCCAAGGTGGCCTGGAAGTGGATCGTGGGCGTCGGGCTGGTCCTCGGGGTGGCGAAGTTCGGGCTGCTCTTCATCGGCATGGACCGGGGGATGCCCGCCGGTCTGTCGTCCCTCGTGCTCCAGGTCCAGGCGGTCTTCACCGCGATCTTCGCCGCCGTCGCGCTCGGCGAGCGCCCGGGGAGGGTGCGGGTGCTGGGGATGGCGGTGGCCCTCGCGGGCATCGGGGTCGCCGCGGTCGACGAGGGGGCGAGCGGACCCGTGCTCGCCTTCGTCCTGGTGATCGCGGCGGCGGCCTGCTGGGGCGTGTCCAACGTACTGACCCGCAAGGCGGCCCCGCCGGACTCGCTCAACTTCATGGTCTGGGTCTCGACCGTGCCCGTGCTCCCGCTGCTCGGCCTCTCCCTCGTCTTCGAGGGCTGGGACCGCGACGCGGAGGCGCTGGCCGCACTCGACTGGAGCGGCGTCGGCATCATCGTCTACGTCGCCTGGATCACGACCGTGTTCGGCTTCGGGGCCTGGGGCTATCTGCTGAGCCGGCACCCGGCGTCGTCGGTGGCCCCGTTCACCCTGCTCGTCCCGGTCTTCGGGATGTCCTCGGCCGCGCTGCTGCTCGGGGAGTCGGTGAGCCCGCTGCGGTGGTGCGCGGCGGCGCTGCTGGTGGGCGGGGTGGCCCTGACGTCCCTGGCCGGAACGCGCAGGCCCTGCTCCGTACCGGCACCGGAGGCCGCCCCCGACAAGGGCACCCCCCAACCGGTGGTGACCGGCCGGTAGCGCAGGCTCACTGCTCCCCGACCGGCGGCTGCCGGGCCAGGAACTCCTCGAACGCCGCCGCCTGCTTGGGACTCATGTAGCCCTGACGTACGTGCATGGCCCTGTCCTCCAGCCACGCCACCTCACCGGCGCTCAACTGCACGGCCACCACAGCCCCGTTCCGGGCGAAACTCACCCGCCGGCCGTCGGCGCGCACGTACCGGGTGTAGGGCCCGTGTTCCTCCGGGTCGGCCAACGGCTCGACCCGGAGCCGCCCGACGTCCCACGTCACCCCGCCCGCCCCTTCTGCCTCTTCCCTCTCCTCGCTCCGTGCCTCCGGCTCGGAAACGGGGTAGGCGACACGGACCCAATGCTCCAGCTCGGCCAGTTTCCCCGCCGGAAGCAACACACTCACCGGCACCCTCTGCTCGGTGAGCACGACGCGTTCACCGGTGGACTCGACCAGCGAGACGAGGCGCTCGTAGTCGATGGGGTCCGAGGCGTACTGGCGCTCGACGACGATCTCCACAAGGTCTTCCATGCCCCAGGACGCTACCGAGAGGGACTGACAGAACCGACAGAGCAGACGGCTCCCGCCCCGCGCTTCGGCCCCATCAGTCGAAAGCGCGCAGCAACAGCCTTGCCATGCCCGCCATCCCTCGCCCGATCAACCTGAACAGCCCGGTTTCCAGGGCCAGTTCACCGGCATCGACAGCCGTCTCCGCACGGTCCACGCCATGCCGACAATGAGGACAGGACCGAGGCCACCGGCGCTTCCGTCCCCCACACTTCCTGCAGTTCGTCATGCCGGCCATTCTTCCGCCCTCGCCATCACCATTGCCGCCGCTCCCCGCAGGGCAAACCACCCCCGCACACGCGGGGACCACGACCACAAGGGCTCGCAGTACATCGACCTGCCGGGACCACCCCCGCACGCGCGGGGACCACAGTTCGTGACCTGCGGCTTTATCGCGGCAGGACGCGGTTTTACTTACTTCCAAGAATTTCGGCATAGCGCCTAAAAGGTGCATTCTTTTTAGGTGGCGGGTGGAGGTCTATGTGGAGCGATTATCTCAGGTCGCCTTCACCACAACAGTCGCTCTTCATGGCTGAACTCGGTCCGCAACAGGAAGGCTTGGACCTGTTCCGTAGCAGAGCGGAATGCCCCATTCGTGCAGGGGTGCTCCTTCCTGAGTCGTGCCGACAGCAGAGCTTTGCTGGTTTTCTTCCAGAGGCTTGTTTGTCCGGCAGGTCAGGAGATGAGGCGGCTGGTGAAGCCGTCGCGGATGAGGGACTCATATGCGGCGTGTACTTCCTCCGGGACGTCCTGGGTGATCGCAAAACCCTGCTTCGGGTACTCGATCACCCGCTGGAGGTCGCCGACGAGCATGTCCACCACGAGCTTCTCGTCGCCAATGCTCTTGAAGTAGTCGTCCAGTGCCAGTGGTTCCGACGTGCACACGATCTCGACGTCGGGCCACAGTTTGCGGGCGGTGGCGTAGGACCGTCTTTCCATGTAGGGCTTGGAAACCAGCAGTACCGTCGTCGGGTGGATGCCGGAGGCTGCCAGCAGGTCGCGGGTGAAGGTGATGTTCTGGCCGGTGTTCGTGGCGTTCGGTTCGACGAGGATCGCTTCGTCGGGGACGTCGAGTTCGAGAGCGTGCTCGCGGAAGTGGACGGCCTCGCCGCGGGGGAAGCGGGCCCGGGTGGTGGGGCTGTTGCCGCCGGTGAACACCAGGGTCGGGAACAGGCCGCGATGATAGAGGTCGGCAGAGACCGTGGCGACGCCGAGATCGTGGCTGCCCAGGCCGATCGCCACGTCGACGGGCCGTGGCCGGTGGCCCATGAGGTGGTAGTTCCAGATCAGTTCGGTCCGGCGCCGCTGGTCCTCGGTGATGGTCTGTTGGCTGTCGCCCACTCTGTTGTCTCCCTGGTCACCGGCTGGCGGGGCCGGACTGCCCCATGCTCATGGCCTTGATGTTCTCGATGCTGGCCAGCTGGTGGGACAGCCCGAAGCGGGCTGCCGTGGTCGCGGCCTTGTCGAGAACGTAGAAGCCATCATCGCGGGTTGCGGCGTCGCTCAGGAGGATATGGCCGTGGGCAGTGTCCAGGCGGACCCGTTGCATGGGCGCGTCGGTGGTGGCGGTGCTGCGGGCGACGGCGATGAAGTGCAGGGCGGAGGAGAGGTCACCTGCGCCGCGGTGGGCCAGAGCGATCTTCTGGTGGGCCACCGACCAGTCCTCCGGCTCTGCGAGGTCCTCGAAGTCGCGGGCCGCGGCCAGCATTACGCGGGTCGCATAGTCGTGTCGGCCGTCCTTGCTCAGCGAGGTTCCCACCCACAGCCGCGATCTGACCCGGTCGCGGCGGGAGAGTCTGTCGTCGACAGCGAGATGCTCGTACGCATGGGCGGCGGTCTCCAGCTTCCCGGACATTTCGGCGACCACGGCGAGGGACAGGTCGAGCTGGGCGATCCGGCGGGGGATGCCGAGTTGGGTGAACAGTGACTTGGCGATGACGTAGGAGCGTTGGGCGGACAGGGGCCCGATCACGCTGCCCTGGTCACGCTGCAGGTCGCCCATCAGGGCGGTCGAGCGGGCGAACAGATACAGGCCCCGATCATCGAGCCTCGACGGGGTGAAGCGGCTCGTCCACCGGCTGATCAGGCTCTCTGCGAAGGTGAAGTCTTGTCGGGACAGGGCGACGACGGCCCGGTCGAGGTCGTCGGTCCACGACTCGTACTCCCAGGCCGGCGGCCCGGCGGGGGTCACTCGGCGGCCTGCGGTCTCCGTCCCGGAGAGCTCGGCCTCGGACAGGAACGTCTCGAACCGTAAATGGGCGGCTGCGTCCGCACGGGCCAGGGCTGTGTCGAGGATCGCCTGTGTGTCCGGACGAGGCTCGGTCAACGCCTGGAGTTTCTCCCACTTGGAGACGGTTCGCACGCCGACACCGAGGTGTTCGGCGAATGTGCGGACGCTCAGCCGCAGTGCGAGCCGGAGTGCCTTGGCCTCCAGTCCGGTCCAGCGGTGCACGGTCGCCACACGTCGCTCCTTTCCCGCTGCCATCGAAGCACGTCGGGTCGGGGCAGGGGGACGCAAGTGCAACAGAAGTACAACAGGCGGTCATTCCCCGATGGTCGGGGCCGGAGCCAGTCTGTCCGTTGACACCAGTTGCCGGAATCTTCTGGGAAGGCGGCGAAGGATGGAACCCCTCATCGAGCAGGTGGCAGATACCGGGCAGCCGTCCGCGCTCACCGACCGGCCTGCTGGGCGTCATGGAACTGCACGGTACCCATGGCGTCGTCCTGTCCGCCCTCTCGCACCTCGGGCCGAAGGCGACAGCTGCCCCGGACATCCGGATCGTCGCCTCCGGCATTCGGCTGCTACTGGTCAGTGGCCCCGGTGGGCTGCATCAGGCCCGCGCCTGGCCCAGGCCGGTCCGGCCCGCCGCCGGAGCCCTGACCTCGACCTGGACCACGACACGTGAGGCCCTCATGCCTGAAGCGACACAGAGGTTCTTCGACCATCGGCCCGAATCGGTGAAAGCGGCACGCGACTTCACCACCCGGACACTGATCGCCTGGGGCCTGTACGACACCGGCGACATCTGCCTGGTCGTCTCGGAACTCGCCACCAACGCGCTCGCCCACGGCAGCGACCGCGACCACGGCTTTCTCGTCCGACTGGAGCCCGATCCCGGCGGGGTTCGCCTGGAAGTCCACGACAGCAGCGACCCGTGTGAGCCCCTGCCCGAACCAGCCAGGCCAGCTTTTGACACCGAGACCGGCCGGGGGCTGGTCATCGTCGCTGCCCTCGTTGCCCGCTGGGGCGTCGAACCCCGTCAGCCGTACGGGAAGATCGTCTGGTTTAACTTCCCAACTGCCCCGCCGACCACGACTGTTCGGGCCGGTCGGGAAGCTCGGACGTGTTGACCCGAACTGTCCCTGTCATCGGCCCGGAAACCGGGCTGCAGGTCCTGGCGGGTGCCTCGCCCCGGTCCTCGGACCCCGTACCCACGATCGGCCGCTGTTCGGCTTCGCCTGCACC
Organism: Streptomyces sp. sk2.1; assembly: GCF_008120935.1. Classification (GTDB taxonomy): domain Bacteria; phylum Actinomycetota; class Actinomycetes; order Streptomycetales; family Streptomycetaceae; genus Streptomyces. Next base: position 1,545,233 of record NZ_RDBO01000020.1, on the reverse strand, counting down.
TTCCGCGCCGCTTGAAGCACCCGGTCTGTACACGCCGTCCGACTCGCCTTCTGGAGAAGGAACTGCCATGGAAATCTTCGAGCGCGCCAGGCTGGACGCCTACTTCACCAAGGTCGCCACCGACTTCGCCCCCGACGAGAAGGTCGTGGCCTTTCTCGTCACACACCTGCTGCCCGAGCGACCCTCCTTCGTCCGTGCCGTCGCGGCGATGACCGCCCTGAAGGCGGTGCTGCCCAAGCCGAAGTCCATCGACGCCGCCGCTCGACGCGAGGTCGAGCACACGACCGCCGTCGACACGCTCACTCGCGAACTGTTCACGACGCCCGATACCGCCCTGGACTACCTTGAGTCGAGAGCCGCTGGGGAGACGGCCTGCCTACTGGATGTCGGCGGTTACTTCGCTCCTGCCCTCAAGGCGGTTCACAGCCGCTTCACCGGTTGCCTTGCGGGGGTGGTCGAGGACACCGAGAACGGCCACAGGCGCTACGAGGACCTCGACAAGTTGCCCTGCCCCGTCATCTCGGTCGCCAGGTCCCCGTTGAAGGATCCGGAGGATTTTCTCGTCGGTCAGTCCGTTGTGTTCTCCACCGAGGCCGTCATGCGCGGACGCGGTGACATCCTCCATGGCCGACCCGCCCTGGTGATCGGCTTCGGCAAACTCGGTTCCTCCATTGCCCGTCTCCTGCATGCCAAGGGGGTCCAGGTCACCGTCTTCGATATCGACCCTGTCCGCAGGACCCAGGCCCTCTCCCAGGGCTTCAACGTTGCCCGCGACCGCGAGGCCGCTCTGACCGGGGCTGGTCTGGTCCTCTGCGCAACCGGTGCGGTCTCCCTGCGGGGCGAGGACTTCGCCCACCTCCGCAACGGTGCCTACATCGCCACCGTCACCAGCAGCGAAGACGAACTCGATCTCGCCGGCCTCCCTGACGTCTACACCCGCACGCAGGTCGGCGACCACGTCACCCGCTACCAGACCACCGGCCACTACTTCTACCTGGCGAACGGCGGTAACGCCGTCAACTTCATCCACGGCGCCAGCGTCGGACCGTTCATCTTCCTGGTCCAGGCCGAGATCCTCGCAGCGATCGGGATGCTCACCCGCGGCGACCTCGCCCCCGGCATCCACGAAGTCTCTGCGACCGACCGCGCCGCCATCGCGGCGACCTGGCTCAGCTACTTCAACAGGTGATCACCATGGCCATCACGGCAGACCACATCCGTACCACCCTCGCCGACTACCTCGACCAGCACTCCGAAGCCGAGGCCGAACTCGCCGTTGTCCTCGGGCTACTGGACGACGGCGATGACCTCACCAGCCGCAAGGCACTGCCCGGGCACGCCACCGCCGGCGCGGTCCTCGTCGGCCCCGACGATCGTGTCCTGCACATCCTTCACAACGCCACCGGCAAGTGGCTGCTGCCCGGAGGCCACCTCGAACCGGCCGACGAAACTCTCTTGCAGGCCGCCGGACGCGAACTCGCAGAGGAGACCGGCATCCCGCCACACGTCGTCACCCCGCACAGCCAAACCCCTCTCCACATCGACGTTCACCCCATCGATGCCAATCCCGACAAGGGCGAGCCCGCTCACCACCACTTCGACTTCCGCTTCCTCTTCCGTACCGCCGCCGACATCGGCGAGCTTCAGACCGAAGAGGTCTCCGGGGCCACCTGGCGCAGCATCGAAGAGATCAGGGATTCCCAGCTCCGGTGTCACATCGTCGCTGCTCTTCTCGACACGGGCACGGGCGTCGGGACACCTCTGCCCGTGCAGGGAACATCACAGCGGGAGTGAGGGCCCGCATCGGTATGACGGGTCATCCCCGCACGCGCGGGGAACACGAAGGGGCGATCACGGCATCGTGCCAGCCGTGGGGGCCACCCCCGCACGCGCGGGGAACACAGTTCGTGACCTGCGGCGTTATCGCGACAGGGTGTCGATTTTGCTTACTTTCAAAGATTCCGACATAACGAATGTAAGGGGCATCTTGTTTGAGTGGTGGATGGAGAGCCCGGGCAGAGCGATTGTCTCAGGCCGCCTTCACCCCGGCAGTGCTTCCTCATGGCTGGACTCGGTCCGCAAGGCGGGGGCTTGGGCCTGCTGCACGGCGGAGAGCGGAATGCCTCACCCGCGCAGGGAGAGCTCTTCCCGGGCTGTGCCTTCAAGTCGGGTCTTGCCGGTTCTTTCGGGGCGCGGGGAAAGGGGTGAGGGCTACCGCTCCGGCGTCGCGCCCAGGCTCAGCAGGTGTTCGCGGCCTGCGGTCAGGAGGGACGGCAGGGGAGGGGCGGCCGGGTGCCAGCGTTTTTCGTATTCCCAGCAGACCCAGCTGTCCGGGTCCAGGGTGGCCAGGCAGGCGGCCAGGGGCAGGACTCCGGCGCCCAGGGGCAGGGGTTCGGTGTCCTCGGGTGAGGCGATGTCCTTCACCTGGACGTAGCCCAGGTACGGGGCCAGTACCGCGTGGCTCGCGGCCGGGGTCTCGTCCGCGAGCCAGGTGTGCATGATGTCCCACAGCGCGCCGATCCGGGCGTGGCCGACCGTTCCGACGATTCGGGCCACGTCCGCGCCGGACCGGTGGGAGTCGTGGGTCTCCAGCAGGATGCGCACGTTCCGGTCGGTGGCGTGCGGGGCGGCGGCGGCCAGGCGGCGGGCGGCGTTCGCGTCGGCCTCGGCGGGGGGCAGGCCGCCGCCGCCCGGGAAGACCCGGACGTTCTCCGCACCCAGGTCGTGCGCCAGCTCCACCAGGTCGGCCAGCTCCTCCAGCACGGGTGCGTCGTCGCCCTCGGCGGCGGCCCTGACGTACCCGGCGACGGTCAGGATCCGCACGCCGCCCTTCTCGAACTCCTCGACCACGGCGGCCCGTTCGGAGGCGGAGAGGCCCGGGTGCACCGGTTCCTCCGGGTGCGCCCGCAGCTCCACCCCCTGGTAGCCGTGGTCGACGGCGAGCCGGACGACATCGGCGATGGGCAGCCCCGGCACTCCGAGGGTGGAGAAGGCGAACTTCACCTGCGTGGTCCTTCCGTCGTCGGCGTCCTGACCCCGGGGCTCAGCAGGGCTCCCGGAGCAGCTGCTCCAGACTACCCAGCAGCCGCAGCGCGTCCGCACGCTGACGCGGCCCCAGCCCCGCGCCGAGCCCCTGCGCACCGGCGGCGGCCGGGGCGTACGACGCCATCCGCAGCGCCGCGGCGGCCTGCCGGGCGAACATGGCGAGCAGGTCCAGTTCCCGCATGTCCGTCCGGGCGCGCGGCGACGGGTCGAGCACCTCCAGCACGCCGAGCACCCGCCCGTCGCTGATCAGCGGGGCCGCCATCAGGGAGTCGGGCACGAACTCGGTGGACTCGGCGAGCGAACGGTCGAACGAGGTGTCCGTGGTGAGGTCGTCCACCACCATCGGCTCGCCGGACGTCGCCACCCAGCCCGCGATCCCGCGGCCGGCCGGGAACCTGCGGCCCACCAGGAACTCCTCGCCCTGGCCGGACACCGCCTGGAAGACCAGCTCGTCGGTCTCCTCGTCCAGCAGGAAGACCGAACTGGCCTCCGCGCCGAAGATCGCGCGGGCCACGTCGACGATGGACTGGAGGAGCTCGCGCCGGTGCGGGTCGACCGGCGGGACCGTTTCCGCGGCGGACCCGGACGCGGACGCTGGTTCAGTTCTCGGAGTCATCGCAGACCTCTCCTGCCGGGGTGGGAAGCCGCGGACCGAACCGCACGTTGGCCGCGGAGAGATAAAGGGCGTTCTTGAGCTGGAAGGCCGTCATCCTCGGATGGGACGAGAGGAGACGCGCGCACAGTCCGCTGATGTACGGGGTCGCGAAGCTGTTCCCGGTGGTGCGGATCGAGGTGCCGCCCAGCCACGGCACCGTCACGTTCTGGCCGGGGGCGAAGAACTCCACCGGCGGCTCGGGGTTGTAGAGGTGCAGGTCCGGGTCCTCCTCCTGGTGACTGCCCACGGAGATCACCGAGGCGAACCGCCACGGGTAGCTCTCCACCGGGGAGTTGTGCGCCGAGGCGACGACGACCGTGCGGTTGAAGTAGGCGCGGTCGGCCAGCGAGTGCAGCTCCTCGGCGAACCGGGCCCGGGTGGTGGACAGCGACAGGTTCACCACGTCGAAGCCCTGCTCGACCGCCCAGCGCAGCCCGGCCAGCAGCACGTCCCCGGTCCCGGAGAACCGCTCGCCCAGCACCCGTACGCTGTGCAGTTCGCACTCCGGGGCGGTCCGCCGGATGATGCCCGCGCAGGCGGTGCCGTGCCCGCAGGAGTCCCCGGTGTCGGTCGGCCGCACCTCGGTCCCGCCGGTCTCCGGGTCCTTGAGCACCACCCATGAGCCCGCGACCGGGCCGACGCCCGGATGGTCGCGCTCGACGCCCGAGTCCACCACACAGACCCGTACGCCCCGCCCGGTGCCCGGTACGGCCCCGTTCCCGGGTCCCGGGCCCGGGTCCGCGAGGACCGCCACGTCGTCGGGTCCGCGTCCCCGCAGACTCCAGGTCAGTCCCGGCCCCGGTGCCGTGTCCGTGGTCGTCATCCTCAGCTCTTCTCCGTCGTGGCCGCCGCCGGTCCGGCGACGAGCCGTGCGGCCCACCGCTCGCCCGGCAGATGTCCCTTCTCCGCGAATCCCTCCCGGGCCTCCCGCGCCGCCGCCGAGGCCCCCGCCGCGTCGCCCAGCGACGCCAGCGTCCGCGCCCGGTCCAGCGACGCGGTGGCCCGTACCAGCGGGGAGTCGGTCAGCAGGGAGTCCCGCACGGCACGGTCCGCGTGGCGCAGGGCCGCCTCCGCGTCCCCGGCCCCCGCCGCCAGCCGGGCCCGCAGCCCCGCCAGGTCCACCCGGTCCGCGTGCGGCAACGACCGCTCCTCCCCGACCCCTTCGAGCCACGGACCCGTCTCGCCGGGCCGGTCGTCGTCGAGCAGCAGCCGGGCCGCCTCCAGCGCGATGGCCGGCCGCATGGACCGGGCCCCGCCGCGCTCCGCCGCCCGGTCCGCCCGGACGAGCAGGTCCAGGGCCGGGCCGGTGCACCCGAGCAGGGACTCGACCGTCGCCCGGAACACCGGGAGGAAGACCTCCGCCTCCGCGTACCCCAGCTCGTCGGCCAGTTGCTCCGACTCGGCCAGGCACTCCCGGGCCCGGTCCGCCCGGTCGTGGAGCGCGTACAGCACGGCCAGCGGGCAGTTCAGCGTGGTCCGGACGGCCGGACGGCCGGCGCCGTGCGCGGAGAGCAGGTCGCGGCAGCGGGTCACCGCGACCGGTACCGGTTCCGGGCCGCGCCACAACGAGATCCCGATGGCGCCGAGCGCCGCCGCCCGCTCCGGCTCCGCCTCGGCCCGCACCGCGTGGTCCAGGGCCAGGGTCAGATCGCGGTCGGCCTCCTCGTGCCGGCCCGCCAGCTGCAAGCGCTGCGCCAGCCGCAACCGGGCCCGCGCCTGGCCGACCCAGTCCCCGGCGGACTCGAAGAGCGGCAGCACCGACCGGGCCGTGGCCGACACGCTCACCGAGACCGGGTCCAGCACCGCCAGCGCGAGCCGGGCGTGCGCGGCCTCCACCGGCGCGGTCCCGATGGCCAGCACCTGCCGCAGCAGGCGCTCCCCGTCCTCGGAACGGCCGAGCGCCAGACGCACCTCGCCGAGCCGCCGCAGTGCCGGTGCCGCGGCCGGGTCACCGGCCGGGTGCAGGGCCACGGCACGCTCCAACAGGCCCTGCGCCCAGTGCAGATCGGAACGGGCCAGGGCCTGCGCACCGGCCGAGGCGAGCGCGGCGGCGGCCCGGACCCGCAGGGCGGCGGCCCGGTCGTCGGCCAGGCCCAGCTCGGTGCGGTACCGGTACGCCCGCTCCAGATGCCCGCCGACCGCCGCCTCGCCCGCCGCCGTCACACTGGGCAGCTCGGACGCCCAGGCGTGCCGCTCGGCCTTGGCCCGCTTCGACAGCGAGGCGTACGCCACCTCCTGGACCAGGCCGCTGCTGAACCGGTGCCGTCCCGCGCCCGGTTCGCCGCCCGGCGCGGTCTCGACCAGCCGGCGCCCGCGCAGCCGGGCCAGCGCGCGGGCCACCCGGCCCCGGTCGTCCTGCGGGGCGGACGTCCCGGAGTGCGCGGCCGGGGCGGGCCGGGCGGTGTTCTCCGCCTCCCGGGCCGCCCGGGTCAGTCGGACCAGTTCCGGCGCGGTGAAGTCCCGGCCGACGACCGCGGCCAGGTCCAGGGTGGCGCGTTCGGCCCGTTCCAGCGCGCCGATCCTGGCCCCCAGCAGTGCCTGGAGGGTCGGCGGCAGCGCCGCGCCCCGTGCGTCCCGCGCCCCCTCCGGCGCCGGGCCCGCCGGATCCGCCGGATCCGGTCCCGTCGGGACGAGGAGCTGCTCCAGGTAGAGGGGGTTTCCCTCGGCCCGGTCGTACAGGTCATGACCGCCGGAGCCGGAGCCGGAGGCGTGCGGGGTACGGGGGCGGGGGACGCGACCGCGGGCGTCCCGGTCGTCCGGGGCCGGGCCCGCCAGTTCGCGGATCAGCAGCGCGGCCTCGGCGCGCGGCAGGCCGGTCAGCGGCAGGAGCCGGGCCGGTCCCGCGGCCGGGTCGGCGGCGGCCGGTGCTGCTGGTCATCGACGACTGGCACTGGGCCGAACCGCTGCTGGTG
>NZ_RDBO01000020.1:1524856-1538521 GCF_008120935.1 Streptomyces sp. sk2.1 | reverse complement strand
GTTCATGGCGATGCGCACTGCCACGGGGTAGTTGCCGTTCAGCACGCGGGAGACGGTCGCCGGGGACACCCGGGCGCGAGCCGCCACATCCGCCAGGGTGACTGTCATCGCTTTCCTCCGAGGAGTGACGAGGGGGGACGGGGGGCGGGAGGAGACGCGGGGGAGCCCCCTCTTGTCCGGATTGCTGTCGGCAGGCTAGCGTCATCACCGATAGAAAGCGCTTGCTACGGTTGCTTGGAGGAAGTTTCGTGACACGCAGGACAGTGCGCATCGCCATGAACGGCGTCACGGGTCGCATGGGGTACCGGCAGCACCTGGTGCGCTCGATCCTCGCGATCCGCGAGCAGGGCGGCCTCGACCTCGGCGACGGGGACGTGCTGTGGCCCGAGCCCGTGCTGGTCGGCCGCCGCGCCCACGCGCTGGAGGAGCTGGCCGCCAGGCACGGCCTGACCGAGTGGTCCACCGACCTCGACGCGGTGCTCGCCGACGACAGCATCGACATCTACTTCGACGCCCAGGTCACCTCGGCCCGCGTCGAGGCGATCAAGAAGGCGATCGCGGCCGGCAAGCACATCTACACCGAGAAGCCCACCGCCACGGACGTCGAGGGCGCCCTGGAGCTGGCCCGCGTCGCCCGCGACGCCGGCATCAAGCACGGCGTCGTCCAGGACAAGATCTTCCTGCCGGGCCTGCTGAAGCTGAAGCGCCTCATCGACGGCGGCTTCTTCGGCGAGATCCTCTCCGTGCGCGGCGAGTTCGGCTACTGGGTCTTCGAGGGCGACTGGCAGGAGGCCCAGCGCCCGTCCTGGAACTACCGCGCGGAGGACGGCGGCGGCATCGTCGTCGACATGTTCCCGCACTGGGAGTACGTGCTCCACGAGCTGTTCGGCCGGGTCACCACCGTCCAGGCGCACGTCCAGACGCACATCCCGCAGCGCTGGGACGAACAGGGCAAGCCGTACGCCGCCACCGCGGACGACGCCGCGTACGGCGTCTTCCAGCTGGAGAGCGGCGCGGTCGCGCAGATCAACTCCTCCTGGGCGGTCCGCGTCAACCGCGACGAGCTCGTCGAGTTCCAGGTGGACGGCACGCACGGCTCCGCCGTCGCCGGCCTGCGCAACTGCCGCGTCCAGCACCGCTCGGCCACCCCCAAGCCGGTCTGGAACCCCGACCTCCCGGTCACCGAGTCCTTCCGCGACCAGTGGCAGGAAGTCCCCGACAACGCCGTCTTCGACAACGGCTTCAAGGCCCAGTGGGAGCTCTTCCTGCGCCACGTCGTGCTCGACGAGCCGTACGGCTGGGACCTGATGGCCGGCGCCCGCGGCGTGCAGCTCGCCGAGCTGGGCCTGAAGTCCCACGCGGAGGGCCGCCGCCTCGACGTCCCCGAGCTGTCCCTGTGACGTCCGCCCTCCCGCACGGCCGTCCCGGATCCGCCTCCGGGACGGCCGCCCGCCCGTCCCGGAACCCGGGACCTTCCTCGCGACGACCCGCCCCCCGCACCGCGCACCGGAGCTGATCCGCGTATGACCATCCACCTCCCGCAGGGCCCGTACGAGCCCCGCACCGCACCGCTCGACCTCGCCCCCGGCACCAGCCCGATCGCCTCCCGCACGGTCTTCTCGGCGGCCCACGTCGTCGCCGACCCGTACGCCGACATCAGCCCCGACTCCCCGGCGGCCGTCGACTGGGACGCCACCCTCGCCTTCCGCCGCCACCTCTGGTCGCACGGCCTGGGCGTCGCCGAGGCGATGGACACCGCCCAGCGCGGCATGGGCCTGGACTGGGCCGGCGCGGCCGAACTGATCCGCCGCTCCGCCGCCGAGGCGAAGGCGGTCGGCGGCCGCATCGCCTGCGGCGTCGGCACCGACCAGCTCACCGGCCCCGCCGGCCTCGCCGAGGTGCGCTCCGCCTACGAGGAGCAGCTCGCCCTCGTCGAGGAGAGCGGCGCCCAGGCCATCCTGATGGCCTCCCGCGCGCTCGCCGCGGCGGCGAAGGGACCCGAGGACTACCTGGAGACGTACGCGCACCTGCTGCGCCAGGCGTCCGAACCGGTCGTCCTGCACTGGCTGGGCCCGATGTTCGACCCCGCGCTGGACGGCTACTGGGGCTCCTCGGACCTCGACGCCGCCACCGACACGTTCCTGAAGGTCATCGCGGAACACCCGGACAAGGTCGACGGCATCAAGATCTCCCTGCTCGACGCGGAGCGCGAGATCGACGTCCGCCGCCGCCTCCCGGGCGGGGTGCGCTGCTACACCGGCGACGACTTCAACTACCCCGAACTGATCGCGGGCGACGACCAGGGATTCAGCCACGCCCTGCTCGGCATCTTCGACCCGCTGGGCCCGCTGGCCGCCCACGCGGTACGGGTACTGGACACCGGCGACGTCCAGGGGTTCCGGAACCTCCTCGACCCCACGGTCGAGCTGTCCCGCCACCTCTTCCGGGCACCCACCCGCTTCTACAAGACGGGCGTGGTGTTCCTCGCCTGGCTGGCCGGCCACCAGGACCACTTCACCATGGTCGGCGGCCTGCAGTCCGCCCGCTCGCTGCCGCACCTGGCGAAGGCGTACGAACTCGCGGACCGGCTGGGCCTGTTCCCCGACCCGGAACTGGCCGAGTCCCGCATGCGCGCACTTCTCACGGTCAACGGAGGCACCCGATGAGCGACGGCCGTCTCTCCATCAACCAGGAGACCATCAAGCAGTGGTCCCTGCCCGAACTGGCCGGGGGCTGCGCCGGGGCGGGCATCGACAAGGTCGGCCTGTGGCGCGGCCCCGTCCAGGAGTACGGCGTCGAGCGCGCCGCCGCCCTCCTCGCCGACCACGGGATCGCCGTCACCAGCCTCTGCCGGGGCGGCTTCTTCACCGCGCTCGACCCGGCGGAACGGGCCCGCGCCCTGGACGACAACCGCGCCGCGATCGACGAGGCGGCGGCCCTGTCCACGGACACCCTGGTCCTGGTCTCCGGCGGACTCCCGGCGGGCAGCAAGGACCTGCACGGCGCCCGCGAACGCGTCGCGGACGCCCTGGGGGAACTGGTCCCGTACGCGGCCGAACGCGGCGTGCGCCTCGCGATCGAACCGCTGCACCCGATGTTCGCCTCGGACCGCTGCGTGGTCTCCACCCTGTCCCAGGCACTGGACATCGCGGAGCGCTTCCCCGCGGACCGGGTCGGCGTGGTCGTCGACACGTACCACATCTGGTGGGACGACCAGGCGCCCGCGCAGATCGCCCGCGCGGGCGCGGGCGGGCGCATCCACTCCTTCCAGCTGGCCGACTGGATCACCCCGCTCCCGGCCGGTGTCCTGCTGGGCCGGGGCCAACTCGGTGACGGCGCGGTGGACTTCCGGGCCTTCCGCTCGCTGGTCGGGGCCACCGGCTTCGACGGCCCGATCGAGGTGGAGATCTTCAACGAGGGCCTCTGGGCCCGCGACGGCGCCGAGGTCCTCGCCGAGGTGGCCGCCCGATACGCCGAACACGCCTGCTGACAAGCCCCTCCGCCCGGCGTCGGCGTGCTGCGCGCGGCCGGGAGCTCCCGGCGAACGCGCCTGCTGACAAGCTTCTTTGCCCCCAAGGTAAAGAGATCGTCAAGGCGTGCAACCGTTCGGCACCCCGCCGAGTCGTATCTGGCGTCGGGTGCTTCCGGGGAGGGATCTGGGGGGATCGGGAAGCCCTGACGGAGGGGGAAAGCGAGGGGGGTCCGGCCGATTCGGCCGGGCCCCGTTTCGCGTTTCCGGGGGCTCCGCTCCCACGGAGGGAGCCCCCGGACCACGCCACGACGCGCGTCAGGAGTCCGAGACACTCCGGAAAGCCGCCCGGACGAGCTCCGCCGCCTCGATGTCACCGATCTGCGCGTGGGCGGTGTCGGTCCGCTTCTCGTCGGCGAGCCGGAGCAGATCCGTCGGCTCCCAGCGCAGCTCCGCCGTGAACGCCTCGTCCCGCTGCTCCGACGTGAGCCGACGCCGTCGCGGCACGGGCCCCGAACGGTCGGTCAGAGGTTGGCGGCGACGTACTTGGCGATCTCGGTCATCCGGGGTTCGTCCTCGGCGGGCACCAGATAGTCGTGCTGCCGGATGCGGGCGAGGAACTCCTCGGGAAGCTCCACGTGGTGCGTCCAGACGTAGAACCAGAGGTCTCCTCGCCAGATCCACTCCCCGTCGGAAAAGATCGAGTCGCCACCGAGCGTGGTCCTGCCGGAGCCGAGCACGTCCGTGGAGGACCCCAGAATGCTGAAGACCTCGTGCCCGCCGATCAGATACTCCGTGATCCGCTTGGCATCCTCGTACGGGTTCGGCGCGAGGAAATCCCGCACGCTTCCCCTCGGGGTTCCGAACGAGGGAGGCCAGAGTTCCTGGAAGAAGTCGGCGATCTGCATGGGGGTCCTCTGCTAGCGGGCCAGGGGGAGGAACGTTCGCCAGTATCCCCCACCGAAGATCGTCGGGGTCTGGCCGGGGCCGAGCCTGCCGCTCACGCCGACCTTGTTCGTGGGGGCCTTCACCGGGACTCCGAGTTCGTTGGCGATGGCCTGTGCGGCAGGGACGTCCAATACGCCTTTCGCCGTCGTTCCCGTGTGACACGACACCAGCCGCACAGGACCCCCGTTGTAACTCGGGTTGGCCCGGATGGCATCCGCTATGTGCGTCGGGTGGGTGTCACCGGCGGAGAAGGGCACCCCGGATTCGTTCACCCGGCCGGGCTCGAAGAAGCCCTGATCGTTTCCGTGCACGACCACGTCGTGGTGTCCCGGGAGCGGCTCGACCAGGTCGTAGTTCACCAGCGTGTTCTTGTCGTAGCCGATGGCCGTCCTCCCGTCCTGGAAGTAGACGGGATCACCGGTGTCCAGAATCAGATCGCCGGGTTGCTTGGGCGGTGCCGGAATGGTGGATTCCGGGGCGGACCGCGCCTCGTAGTCACGCCGGGTGCCCATATCGGCGTCGTCGCGCCCAGGGACATGGGGGCCGTCATCGATGCCGGACGTGGGGTGGTTGTCCGGTCCGTCGGGCGAAGGCTGGTGGCCGTCCGAATCGGGTGTGTGCGGTTCGCCCGGTCCGTCGTCCGGGAGCCGTTCCGGTTCCGAGGGGCCGTCGCCGTGCGGGGGCGTCGGTTCCTGCGGTGTGTCCCCACCGTGCCCCGACCCGTTGCCGGCCGGCTGGTCGGCAGGGCGGTTGGTCCCGCCGAAAGCGTCATCGCCCACGTGGCCGACGTTGTCCGCGGTGTGGGCGCCGACCAGGGCCGGTTCCCTGACGGGGAGGTCCGTGCGCAGGTTGTCCGGGCTGGGGGCGTCCTTGGCGTGCTGGACGACGTCGCCGTTCTTGCCGAGGAGGTTGCCGTCGCGGTCGACGTACTGGATGGGGTCGTCGGCGGCGGTGGGGAGCTTGGTGGTGCCCTCGGGCAGGACGGGGGCGTRGTCGGGGAACTTGACGGTTCCGTTGGGCAGTTCGATCCCGCCGTCGGGGACCTTGGCACCGTCGGGCAGGTGGAAGGTGCCGTCGGGCAGCATCGTCGAACCGTCCGGCAGCGTCACCGCATTGTCCGGGAGTTTGGGGATTTCGATGTTCTCGATGCCCTTGAGGCCCTTGGTGATGTCGCCGATCTTGGACAGGCCGCTTCCGGCGCCCTTGGCGATGTAGGTCATGGGGTCGATGAACTTGCCGGTCTTGCCGGCGACGGAGAGGARCTTGGCGACGGCTCCGGCCTTGCCGGCTCCGGCTGCCGCGCCGCCGGCGCCGCCGGTGAAGACGGTGGTCAGGACGTTGAAGGTGACCGCTCCGGCGGCGCGGCCGGGGTTCTTGCCCCATTCGTCCCAGGCGACCAGGGCCTTGCCGGTCTCCTTCATCGCGGTGCGTGAGTCGCGGAGCCAGGAGGGGAGTTTGTCGTCGGGCAGGGTCCAGAACAGGGCGCCTGCTCCGGGGACGGCGGAGATGACGAGGCCGGTGGCGAGCTGGGCCAGGCCCTTCCAGGCCTGTCCCATGGCTTCCCAGCCGCCGAAGCCGACCAGGGTGCCCAGGCCGGGCAGCACGGACGGCTGGGCGTCCGCGGCCCGCTCCGGCGAGCCCTCCAGCGCCCCCGCCGCGGACGCCCAGCCGTCCGTGCTGCCCCGCGGTGGCGTGGCCGCCGGTGACAGCCCCGCCCCTGCCCCCGCCGTGGCCGAGGACGGTTCGGGGAGGACGGCCCCCGCTCCGCGCGGAGGCGTCGACGCGGGCGAACGCATCGCCGGAACCCCGGGCGACAACACCACCGCGATCGCCGGTTCGGCCGCCGCCGCGCTCCTGCTCGCCGGAGCGGGCACCGTCGTGCTGCGCCGCCGCTCGGCCGCGCGGCACGACGGCTGACCCACCGCCCCCACGGCCCGGGAGGCCGACCGGTCGCCGAGACGGCCGGGGCGCCCACCGCCGTCGTCCTTGCTCCGTGGCGCCGTCCGTTGCCGGGCGGCGCCACTGCCGATCCCCGTCCAGACCTGGAGCCCCCATGCCCCGTACGCCGCTTCCGCTCCGCCGCGCCGCGTTTCCCGCGCTCGTCTGTCTCGCCCTCGTCCTCACCGGCTGCTCCTCGGGCACCGCAGACGGCAGCGGCGCGAGCACCCGCTCCGACGCCCCGGAACGGCCCGGGTCGAAGTCGGAGAAGGCCGGGTCGAAAAACACTGTGGGGGCCGGAAAGTCCGGAGGTTCCCGGTCCGCGGCGGCCGTCCCTGTCCGCATCGACATCCCCTCGCTCGGGATCGACAGCGAGCTGATGCGCCTCGGTCTCAACCCGGACGGCACCGTCGAGGTCCCGCCCGCCGAGAAGGGCATGACCGCCGGCTGGTACACGGGCGGCGCCGTTCCCGGCGAACCCGGTGCCGCCGTCGTGATCGGGCACAACGACACCCGGTTCGGGAAGGCCGTCTTCCACGACCTGAAGAAGATCGGCAAGGGCGCCGACATCGCGATCCACAACGACCGGGGCGCCGAACTCCGCTTCAGGGTCACCGGCACCGAGACCGTCAGCAAGAAGGCTTTCCCGACCGAGAAGGTCTACGGCCCCACCAAGACTCGCACCCTGCGCCTCATCACCTGCGACGGCTCCTTCGACGACCAGGGGCACCCGGTGGACAACCTGATCGTGTACGCGAACCGGAGCTGAGGAAACCCGCACTGTCCTGGTCCAGGGATCCAGGGCTCCAGGGCTCCAGGGCTCCAGGAGCGAAATGAACCATGGAGGGCCGGTGAAGCGCCGGGGCACTCAGCCGACACCTCACTCCCGCCACCGGGGGACGTCCGCAGAAAACCCACCGTGCCTTCACGGTGCTGTTCGTCCGGGCAGCGACCGCGGTACGGCGTGTTCCGCGTGCCGGCCCCGGAGAAGGCGGCGCTGTGTCGCCGGGTCCGGTGCCTGCGCGCCTCGCGGCCGGCCGGAGGATCGCCCCTGCCCACGAGGACGGACACCGCGGGCGGGCCGGCCGGGCCGTTTCGGCACCGGGGCCGCCCACGCCGCCGGGGCCTCGTGTCAGAAGAAGACCCCGCACCGCAGCAGCACGTTCGCGTACGGCCGCGCCTCCCCCGTCCGCACCACCAGCCGGGCCCCCGCCGAGAGTGCCTTGAGCCCGTCGTGGGGTACGTGGACGAGGTCCGGGAGGCGGTCGGCCAGCAGGCTCGCGGTCTCCGGGTTGGCCTCCCGCACCTCGTCCGCCGCGGTCGCGCCCTCCACCACGAGTTCGGCCAGCAGACCGTCGAGCACCTCGGCGAACGACGGGACGCCGGCCCGGAAGGCCAGGTCGACGACGCGGGGACCGGCCGGGATGGGCATGCCCACGTCGCAGATCAGCACTCCGTCACCGTGGCCCAGTTCGGCCAGGGCCCCGGCGAGGTGCCGGTTGAGGATTCCGGCCCGCTTCACGGGGCCGGGACTTCCGCCGCGGTCGGGAAGGACGCCTGCGCGCCCCGCCGGGTGACGGCCGCCGCGCCCACCCGCACGGCGAACGCGGCGGCCTCGGCGAGTTCCTCGCCCAGGCCCAGCCGCCAGGCCAGGGCCGCGGTGAACGCGTCGCCCGCCCCGGTCGTGTCCACGGCCTCGACCGCGAGGCTCGGCACGGGCACGGCATCGCCCGTGCGGCCGTCCGCGACGAGTGCTCCCGCCGCGCCCAGTGTGATCACGACCGACTTCGGGCCGAGTCCGAGCAGCGCCCGTGCCCACTCCCCCGGTGTGCTGCCCGCGGCCCCGCCCAGCATGTAGCGCGCCTCGTGCTCGTTGACCACCAGCGGGTCGCAGGCGGCCAGCACCCGGTCGGGCAGGGGGGCGGGCGGGGACGGGTTCAGCACCAGCCGGGTGCCGGGCGGCAGCGCGGCCGCCACCTCGGCGACCGTCTCCAGCGGGATCTCCAGCTGTACGGAGACGACCCGGGCGGCGGCGAGCAGGGAACCGGCCGCCCGGACGTCCTCGGGGGTGAGGCGGGCGTTGGCCCCCGGGGACACCACGATGCTGTTGTCGCCCGAGGGGTCCACGGTGATCAGCGCGACGCCGGTGGGGGCCCCGCCGACGAGCACGCCGTCGATGTCGACGCCCGCCGCCCTCTGGGACTCCAGCAGCAGGCGGCCGTGCGCGTCGTCGCCGACCCGGGCCAGCAGGGCCGTACGGGCCCCGAGGCGGGCGGCGGCGACCGCCTGGTTCCCGCCCTTGCCGCCCGGGTGGACGGCCAGGTCGGAGCCGAGCACCGTCTCGCCGGGGGCGGGGCGGCGTTCGACGCCGACGACCAGGTCGGCGTTGGCGGAGCCCACGACCAGCAGGTCGTACCGGTCGTGGTCGCTGTCGTACATGGTTCCTGCTTTCCGTGGTCGGACACTGCTCGGTGCGCGCTTCTGCCGCCCGGTCGCGACCGGTTCTCCCGGGCACGTCCGGGAGAACCGGCGTGCTCGGGAGAACCGGGCGTACTCAGGAGAAGTCGGCGACGTTCTTCCCGGTGACGACCTTGACCGGCACCTTCACCATGTCGCCGATCCTCTCGCCCTCCGCCGCCTTCACCGCGTTCTGCACGGCGATCCGGCCCAGTTCCTTCGGCTGCTGGGCCACCGACGCGTACAGCGTGCCGGCGGCGACCGCCTTCAGGCCGTCCGGGGTTCCGTCGAATCCGACGACGGACACCGACTTCCCGGCCTTGCCGCCGAGCGCCTTGACCGCGCCGAGCGCCATCTCGTCGTTCTCCGCGAAGACACCGGTGATGCCGGGGTGGGACTGGAGCAGGTTGGTCATGACGTCCAGGCCCTTCGTGCGGTCGAAGTCCGCCGGCTGCTCGGCCACGACCTTGATGCCCGGATACGCCTTCAGGCCCTCGGCGAATCCCGCGCCGCGCTCCCGGCTGGCCGAGGTGCCGGCCGTTCCCTGGAGGATGACGATGCTGCCCCGGCCGCCGAGCTTCTCTGCCAGTGCCTTGGCGGCGAGCCTGCCGCCCGCGACGTTGTCGGAGGCCACGAGCGTCGCGGTCCGGGCGTCGTTGACGCCCCGGTCGGCGGCGACCACCGGGATGTCCGCCTTGTTGGCGCCCCGGACGGCGGGGCCCGCGGCGTCCGAGTCCACCGGGTTGACGATGATCGACTTCATGCCCGAGCTCGTGAAGTTCTGGAGCTGGTTGGCCTGCTGCGAGGCGTCGTTCTGCGCGTCGGTGACGGTGAGGTCGACTCCGGCCTTCTCCGCCTCTGCCTGCGCGCCCGCCTTCATCTGTACGAAGAAGGGGTTGTTGAGCGTGGAGAGCGACATGCCGACCTTGGTGCCGCCGCCGGAGGAGCCGGAGTTGAAGTAGGACACCCCGCCCACGACGACGGCCACGCAGAGTGCGGCGACGGCGAACTTGACCGCTCCCCCGCGGCCGGATCCCGACGAGCCCGGCGCGGCGGACGAACCGCCCGGCGCTGCGGCCCGGGCACCGGCCTTGCGGCGGAGCGTGTCCAGCAGCACCGCGAGGGCGATGACGACGCCGATGACGACCTGCTGCCAGAACGCGGAGACGGAGAGGAGGTTGAGCCCGTTGCGCAGGACGGCGAGGATCAGCGCGCCGATCAGCGTTCCGGACGCCTTGCCGACACCGCCGGCGAGGCTGGCCCCGCCGATGACCACGGCGGCGATCGCGTCGAGTTCGTACCCCTGCGCGGCCTGCGGCTGCGCCGAGGTCAGCCGGGACGCCAGGACGATGCCCGCGACCGCGGCGAAGAGGCCGGACAGGGCGTAGATGGCCAGCTTCTGCCGCTTGACCCGCAGCCCGGAGAGCCGGGCCGCCTCCTCGTTGCCGCCGATCGCGTACATCGAGCGGCCGATGTAGGTGCGGGCCAGGATCAGCGCCGCGATCAGCCCCATCACGACCATCACCAGGACCGGGACGGGCAGCCAGCCGCCGAGCGTGTCGCCGAGCACGGAGACCGGTTCGGGGAAGTCGATCGGCTTGCCCTGCGAGACGACCAGGGACAGGCCGCGCGCGATCGACAGCATCGCCAGGGTCGCGATGAACGGCGGCAGCTTGCCGTACGAGACGAGCGCCCCGTTGACGAGGCCGCACGCCGCCCCGGTGGCGACGGCGAGGACGACCGCCAGCCAGACCGGCAGCCCCGCCGAGGTCGCCGTCCAGGCCAGGACCGTCGCCGAGAGCGCGGCCACCGAGCCCACGGACAGGTCGATGCCCGCCGAGACGATGACGAAGGTGACGCCGAACGCGAGGATCGCGGTGACGGCCGCCTGCACCCCGATGTTCAGCAGGTTCTGGGTGGTCAGGAAGTCGCCGGAGAGCAGCGACATCGCCACCAGCAGGACGACCAGGGCGCTCAGCGCGCCGTTGTCGAGCAGGAGCCGGCGGAACGTGTGCCCCGCGGCGCCACCGGCGCCCGTATCGCTCTTGAGCGTGTCAGTGGCCACGGGGGCTCTCCTCTTCGTTCGCAGCCGGTTCCGCTGTCGCGGTCTTCGTGGTTGTCGTGGTTGTCGTGGGGGGTGTGCCGACGGCGAGGGCCATCACCGCGTCCTGGGTCGCCACGTGCGCGGGGAGCTCCCCCGCGATCCGGCCCTGGGACATGACCAGCACCCGGTCGCTCATGCCGAGGACTTCGGGCAGGTCGCTGGAGATCATCAGTACCGCGTGGCCCGATGCCGTCAGTTCGTTGATCAGCTGGTAGATCTCGACCTTGGCACCGACGTCGATGCCTCGGGTCGGTTCGTCGAGGATCAGCACCCTGGTGTCGGCGAGCAGCCACTTGCCGATCACGACCTTCTGCTGGTTGCCGCCGGAGAGCGTGCGGACGTGCTGGCCGAGGCCCGCCATCCGTACGCCGAGCTGTTCGGCGATCCGGGCGGCGGCCGCGCGCTGCCCCTTGAGGTCCACCAGGCCGGAGCGGCTCGCGGAGCGCAGGGTGACCAGGCCCAGGTTCTCCTGCACCGAGGCGTCGAGCACCAGGCCCTGCCCCTTGCGGTCCTCGGGCACGAGGCCGATTCCGGCGTCCATCGCCGCGGTGACGTCGTGCCCGGCCAGCCGCTCGCCGAGCACCTCGACGGTGCCGCGGTCGTAGGGGTCGGCGCCGAAGACGGCGCGGGCGACCTCGGTGCGTCCGGCGCCGACGAGACCGGCGAGACCGACCACCTCCCCGGCCCGCACGTCGAAGTCGACGTCGTGGAACACGCCGTCGCGGGTCAGGCCGCGCACGGACAGCAGCGGGTCCCCGGTCCCGGGGCGTTCGCGGGGGTACTGCTGGTCGATGCTGCGTCCCACCATCAGCTGCACGAGCTCCGCCTCGGGCGTCGACGCGGGCACCTGGTCGATGCTCCGCCCGTCGCGCAGCACCGTGACCCGGTCGCCGAGCGCCGCGATCTCCTCCAGGTGGTGGGTGATGAAGACGACGCCGACGCCGTCCGCACGCAACTGCCGGACGATCCGGAAGAGCTTGTCGACCTCCTCCGAGGTGAGGACCGCGGTCGGCTCGTCCATGATCAGGACGCGTGCGTCCAGGCTGAGCGCCTTGGCGATCTCCACCATCTGGAGCCGGGCGATGCCCAGTTCGCGGATCCTGGCCCTCGGCGACACGTGCAGGCCGACGCGGCGCAGGAGCACCTCGGCGTCCGCCTCCATGCGGCGCCGGTCGATCAGCCCGAAGCGGCGCGGCTGCCGGCCGAGGAAGATGTTCTCGGCGACCGTGAGATCCGGTACCAGGTTGAACTCCTGGTAGATCGTGGCGATTCCGAGCCGTTCGGCGTCCTGCGCGCCGTTGATCCTGACCTCGCGCCCTCGGACGAAGATCCGGCCGCCGTCCGGGCGGTGGGCGCCGGAGAGCATCTTGATGAGCGTGCTCTTGCCCGCCCCGTTCTCGCCGAGCAGGACGTGCACCTCGCCGCCGCGCAGGTCGAAGTCCACACCGTCCAGGGCGACCACGCCGGGGAAGGCCTTGCGTACGCCCTCGATGCGCAGCAACTCGTCCGGATTGCTCACAGGTTGCTCCTCTGGTCCGGGGCGGGTTCACCGCAGGAACGACGTACGACGAGACGGGCGGGAAGGGTGACGGACTGCGGGGACCGGCCGTCGACGATGTCGACCAGCGCGCGGACGGCGGCGCGGCCGAGGTCGCCCGTCGGCTGGGCGATCGCCGTGATCGGCGGGTCGGTGTGGACGAACCACGGGATGTCGTCGAACGCGGCGAGCCCGATGTCCTGCGGGACGCGCAGGCCGGCCGCCCGGATGGCGTCCAGTGCGCCGAGCGCCATCAGGTTGTCGGCGGCGAAGACGATCTCGGGCGGTTCGGGGAGCGCCAGGAAGCCCTCGGTGACGCGTCGGCCGCTGTCCGCCTGGAAGTCGCCCTGGCCGATGTAGGCGTCGGGCAGGGTGAGTTCGTACGCGTGCAGCGCCTCGCGGAAGGCCTCGACGCGCTCGGCGCCGGTGGTGGTGGCCGCGGGGCCCGCGATGATGGCGAGCCTGCGGTGGCCCAGCGCGTGCAGATGGGCCACCAGGTCCCGGATCGCGCCCCGGCCGTCGGCGCGTACGACGGGGACGTCGACGGCGGGCATCCACCGGTCCACGAAGACCATCGGGGTACCGCCGCGCGCCACGTCCGCCATCAGCGCGGAGTCGCCGTCCGCGGGAGAGACGAGCAGTCCGTCGATCCTCCGGTCGAGGAGCGTACGGACATGGTGGTCCTGGAGCCCCGGCTGCTCGTCGGCGTTGCCGATGATGACGCTGTAGCCGAGGGCCCGGGCCTCCTCCTCGACGAAGCGGGCCAGTTCGGTGAAGTACGGGTTGAGCACATCGCTGATGACCAGGCCGAGCGTGCGCGTCTGGTCGGTGCGCAGCGAGCGGGCGACGGCGTTGGGCCGGTAGCCGAGGGCGTCGACGGCGGCGAGGACCCGGGTCTTCGCATCCGGGCTGACGGAGGGATGACTGTTCAGTACGCGGGAGACCGTGGCGACAGAGACTCCCGCCCGAGCCGCAACATCCTTGATGCTCGTCATGTCCGGACCACCTCCTTGTGGTTTCCGTGAGCCTCGAAACCAGTGGAACGGAGCCATGGAATCGATTACACGCATGATTGGAAACGATTACACGACCGAAATCAAGACCCCCTCCACTCCCCGGGGCCGGATTGTGACGAGCGCGACGCGGGCCGGGGCACCCCGGATCCGTGCACCTCACGACCCCGCCGACACCCCGGACCCCGCACCTCCCTCC
>NZ_RDBO01000020.1:1515894-1524756 GCF_008120935.1 Streptomyces sp. sk2.1 | reverse complement strand
TGGTGCTTCTCCTCGACGGGGTCGCCCCAGGGGAGTTTGGCGTTCTTGAGGTCCTCGGCGTTGAACCCGTACTGGTCCTTGCGTTCGGAGCCGTCGCCGGCGACCATCTGCGTCCCGCCGAACAGGGCGGTGATCTTGTTGTGGCAGGTGCGTTCGGCGGCCCAGAACGCGGCGACGGTCGCGGTGATGTCGTCACGGAGCTGGTTGTGCTCCTCGACCTTGTCCCCGTCGTACTCCCACTCGTCGTCGTCCTTGTTCTCGTTCACGAACGTGGTCGCGTCGGTCTTCAGCTGCGCGAGYTTGGTGACGAGGGGGCGGATCTCGGTGGCGTAGTCGGACAGGGAGGTGGCGACCTTCTCCAGGTCGTCGGCGAAGGTGTCGGCCCGGTCCTTGACGGGTTTCGTCGAGGCGAACAGCTGCTCGGCCTCGGGCGCCCGGTAGTAGGCGGACAGGGCCTGGAACTGGGTGTGGACGGAGGAACCGGTCTCACGGATGTGTCCGGCGTCCTTCGTCAGGGACGCGTGGTCCTTCTCCAGCTGGCCCAGATCACCGGTGTACTGCGGAATGGCCTCGGGCTTGATCATCGGGTCCGCACCCCGGCCTTCTCCGCCTTCAGTATGTTTCGGACACCTTGTGCTTTCGGACCACGCCCAGTCACCACGACACCCCCGTGAAACAGCCGGCCGCACCGGCCGGACAAACCTTGGTCAGGAAAAGCAGGAAAGGACAGAGAAGCGAACGGCCGCCGACGACGGCCGAGGAGAGCAACCGAAAGGAACGGCCGAGGAGCCCGGTTGTCGTCAGCGGGCGCCGAAGCGTGCCGCGTCGAAGTTCGCGGTCGACATCTGCTGCCGCGCGTTGTCGCCCTGCTCCTGGTCACCCGAACCGAACGCGGACTCCATCCCGGACTGACCGCCCAGGAGAGCCGCCAGCGAACCGTTCAGCGCCGCCGTGATCTCGTCCGACCGGTTCTTGAACGAGTCGAACGCCACCCGCCCCGAACCGTGGAACTTCCCCTCCAGCGGGGCAGCCGCCTGCAGCAGCTGACGGATCAGCAGCCCCAGATCATCACTCGACCCGCGAGACTTCGACGACAGAGTCGTCAGAACCTGCGCCCCCATGTCGAACTTCATGTCGGCCCCCCTGCCAAGCTGCGTGAACACATGTGTCGTCATGCCTATCAACTCGGTGTGGCCAGTGCAATCAAAAGCGGGAGCAGGGTCAGAGGTGTGACGAAGCAGACCGGATCCGCGGAGAGTTGAGTCACTGTCAGCTGCGGGGAGGGTGCGGAGCGGATTGTCCGGGTCGCTCACGACGCCGTCCGGGGCGCCACCCGCGACGGCCGGCCGGGCCGTGGGCAGACGACATCCCTACGCCGCGCTCACAGGTTCCTGACAAGTGCGGACCAGGGTGGGACGCGTCCGTCCGCGACGCGTGGAACAGCACGATCCGGTCGCGGCCGGGCACGAGCACCCGAGGCGACCCGAGAGGCAGGACCGCACATGGCGGTGGGGAAACACAGCGGCAGGGCCTTCGGCGGCCGGACCCGTACGGAGGCTCTCGTCGCGGGCGTCGCCGCGGCCGCGCTCATGGTGCTGGTCCCTGCCCTGGCCGCGGGCGGCGAACCCGTGCCCGCGGCGGACCCCGCTCCGGCGAAGGGGCCGTTCCCGGTGGGGCGGGCGGTCTACGACCTGGGCGACCGGGCCTTCACCCCCGAAGCGCCGTACGAGGGGAGGAGCGAGATCGCCGGGGTGGTGCACTACCCCGTCGCACCGGGCTCCGAGGGGCCGACGCGGGGCAGGCATCCGCTGATCGTCATGCAGCACGGGCAGTGGGCCACCTGCGCGGACCGCGGCGCGCAGAACGCGCTGGTGAAGGCGGAGAAGGCACTGGCCCTGGCCGAGAAGGCGGGCGACGAGGCCCGGACGGCCGCACAGCAGAAGATCATCGACAGGATGAGCGACCGGCTGTGGGCCTGGCCGTGCGGGGCGGGAATCCCGGCGCTGCCGAGCAGTTCCGGCTACGACTACCTGGCCGAGCGCCTGGCCCGGCAGGGCTTCGTGGTGGTCTCCATGGGAGCCAACGGAATCAACTCGACCAGCGCCGGCCAGGCGGACTCGGTGTACCGGGCGCGGGCCGCCCTCATCAACGAGCACCTGGACCTGTGGCGCCGGCTCGACGCGGGCAAGGGCCCCTTGAGGGGCGGGATCGAGGACCCGGGGACCGGCCGGTCCCTCGGCGCAGCCTTCGCCGGGCGACTGGACATGAGGAACGTCGGCACCCTCGGCCACTCCATGGGCGGCGGAGGCGTGATGCAGCAGGTCTCCGACGCGCGGCACGGCGACTGGCCCGCCGGGGTGCGGATCGGGGCGGCGCTCGGTCTCGCGCCCACCGCCACGTGGGACAACGAACCGGTCACCAAGGTTCCGCTGGCCGTGCTGTGGGGCACCTGCGACCAGGTCAACACCGGTGAGTACGTGAAGTGGAACAAGGACGGGAACAAGGCGCCCCTGCACGGCGTCACCCTCACCGGCGGCAACCACAACTACTTCAACACCCAGTGGTCCCCCGGCAGCGGCCAGGTGGCCGGTGCGAACGATGCGATCCCCGGCGAGCGGCGCGGGCGGTGCGTCTCGCAGGACGGCAGGAACCAGCAGCACCCGGGCCTCGACGAGGCCACCCAGCGCCGGATCGCCACGGGCTACACCGTCGCTTTCTTCCGCCGGTACCTCCTGGGCGACACCTCGCAGCAGGCGCTCCTGACCGGCCGGAAGAAGCTGCCCGGAGTGCCGGACGTGGTGAAGGTGGAGTACGTGAGGCCGCACTGAGACAGGTGGGGACGCACCGCAACACGTGACACGCATGGGGCCGCACCGGGGCCCGGCGGAAGCCGGCCCCCGGTGCGGCCCCGGTCGCCGACGGTCAGTCGCTCCGGCCGCCGTCCTCCTCGGCGAGTTCCTTGATGCCGTGGAGGGTGGCCTCCATCCCGGCGCGCAGCTCCTTCAGCCGGAACTCGATGATCTGCCGCTCCCGGTCCGGCCGCTTCTCGATGGCCACGAGGACTCCGCTGCGGCCCGGCCCGATCCTGGCGGTCTGCCGCAGCCGGGTGCCGGAGCCCTCGGCCGCGATCTCGTAGTGCCAGGACGCCATGCACCGCGCCGGGTCCAGCGTGGCCTCGCCGTACCGCCCGTCCGCGTCCGTGACGGCCCAGGCGAACGCCCGCCGCTCGTCCGCCTCGATCACATGGGAGACGGTCCGCCACTCGCCGATCATCGGATGGCGGTTGAACCCCTCGAAGCGCGCACCCACCACGGGCCGGGCCGCCCCGTCGAGCCATGCCACGCTCTGCAGTTCCGGGCTGAGCCGGGCGGGCAGACCGATGTCCGACACCAGCTCCCAGACCCGCGGCACGGCCGCCTCGACGTGGACGGTGACCTCCACGCTCAGCCCGTCCGAGTACTTCACTGCTTCCCCCTCCGTCGGAGCCGTCGTCCGTTCCGGCCGGGTCCGGGACGCACAACGGCACTCAGTGCCCCTTCCCGGCCCTTCCCAACCCTCCCCGGTCCTACCGACGTCCCGCGGTTCTTCGCGCGGCGGAGGGAGCCGGGACCGGGGGAGCGCTGTCGGTGGGAACCGATACCGTCGGGACATGTCCAACATGGCCGTCCTCGAAGGTGTGCTGGAGCGCATCACGTACGCCAACGAGGAGAACGGATACACGGTCGCCCGCGTCGACACGGGCCGGGGTGCGGGCGATCTGCTGACCGTGGTCGGCTCGCTGCTGGGTGCACAGGTCGGCGAGTCACTGCGGATGGAGGGGCGCTGGAGCTCGCACTCGCAGTACGGCAAGCAGTTCACCGTGGAGAACTACACGACCGTGCTGCCCGCCACCATCCAGGGCATCCGCCGCTACCTCGGCTCCGGCCTGATCAAGGGCATCGGCCCGGTCATGGCGGACCGGATCACCACCCACTTCGGGGTCGACACCCTCGACGTCATCGAGCAGGAGCCGAAGCGGCTGGTCGAGGTGCCCGGCCTCGGGCCCAAGCGGACGAAGATGATCGCCGCCGCCTGGGAGGAACAGAAGGCGATCAAGGAAGTGATGGTCTTCCTCCAGGGGGTCGGGGTCTCCACCTCCATCGCCGTCCGCATCTACAAGAAGTACGAGGACGCGTCGATCTCCGTCGTGAAGAACCAGCCCTACCGGCTGGCCGCCGACGTCTGGGGCATCGGCTTCCTCACCGCCGACAAGATCGCCCAGGCCGTCGGCATCCCGCACGACAGCCCGGAGCGGGTCAAGGCCGGTCTCCAGTACGCGCTGTCGCAGTCCACCGACCAGGGGCACTGCTTCCTCCCCGAGGAGCGGCTGATCGCGGACGGGGTGAAGCTGCTCCAGGTCGACACCGGCCTGGTCATCGACTGCCTCGCGGAACTGGCCGAGGACCCGGAGGGCGTCGTACGGGAGAAGGTGCCCTCGCCCGAGGGCGGCGAGCCGGTCACCGCCGTCTACCTGGTGCCCTTCCACCGCGCCGAGATCGCCCTCGCCGCCCAGGTGCAGCGGCTGCTGCGGACCCCCGACGAGCGGCTGCCGGCCTTCGCGGACGTGGACTGGGACAAGGCGCTGGCCTGGCTCGCGAAGCGCACGGGGGCGGATCTGGCGCCCGAGCAGGAGGCGGCGGTCCGGCTCGCGCTCACCCGGAAGGTCGCCGTCCTGACCGGTGGTCCCGGCTGCGGGAAGTCGTTCACCGTCCGGTCGATCGTGGAGCTGGCGCGGGCCAAGAGGGCCAAGGTGGTGCTGGCCGCGCCGACCGGGCGGGCGGCCAAGCGGCTGTCCGAGCTGACCGGCGCCGAGGCCTCCACCGTGCACCGGCTGCTCGAACTGAAACCGGGCGGCGACGCCGCGTACGACCGGGAACGCCCACTGGACGCCGATCTGGTCGTCGTCGACGAGGCGTCGATGCTGGACCTGCTGCTCGCCAACAAGCTGCTGAAGGCGGTGGCGCCCGGCGCCCATCTGCTGCTCGTCGGCGACGTCGACCAGCTGCCGTCGGTCGGCGCGGGGGAGGTGCTGCGCGATCTGCTCGCCGACGGCAGCCCCGTACCCGCCGTCAGGCTCACCACGATCTTCCGCCAGGCCCAGCAGTCCGGCGTCGTCACCAACGCGCACCGGATCAACTCCGGGATACCGCCCCTCACCCAGGGCCTCAAGGACTTCTTCCTCTTCGTGGAGGACGAGACGGAGGACGCCGGTGTGCTCGCGGTGGACGTCGCGGCCCGCCGCATTCCGGCCAAGTTCGGGCTGGACGCGCGCCGGGACGTCCAGGTCCTCGCCCCGATGCACCGCGGCCCGGCCGGGGCGGGCACGCTCAACGGGCTCCTCCAGCAGGCCATCACCCCGGGCCGTCCGAACCTCCCCGAGAAGCGGTTCGGCGGCCGGGTCTTCCGGGTCGGCGACAAGGTCACCCAGATCCGCAACAACTACGACAAGGGGGAGAACGGCGTCTTCAACGGCACGGTCGGCGTCGTCACCGCCCTTGACCTGGACGAACAGAAACTGACGGTCCTCACCGACGAGGACGAGGAGATCGGCTACGACTTCGACGAGCTGGACGAGCTGGCCCACGCGTACGCGATGACGATCCACCGCTCCCAGGGCAGCGAGTACCCGGCGGTGGTCATCCCCGTCACCAAGAGCGCCTGGATGATGCTCCAGCGGAACCTGCTGTACACCGCGGTGACCAGGGCCAAAAAGCTTGTCGTACTGGTCGGCTCCCGACAGGCGATCGGTCAGGCGGTCCGCACGGTTTCCGCAGGCAGGCGCTGTACGGCGCTGGATTATCGGCTGTCAGGGGGCTCGGGCGGAGGATCGGCGGAAAAAATGATCGATCAAATCGGTGGGAAACATCACGCAGCCCTTCCGGAACCGGAACCGAGGGGGCAGGATGAGTAGGCTCGCGGCACTCAGTGCCGCGAGTAGGTCCAATGGACGACCCCGAGTGCACTCTCCTGAGCCAAATGGGGGAGGGTGGAGACAGTCAGGGAACCTCGAAGAAGAGGCACTACGTCGGTGAGGGATGACGTGAGCGACAACTCTGTAGTACTGCGGTACGGCGACGGCGAGTACACCTACCCGGTGATCGACAGCACCGTCGGCGACAAGGGCTTCGACATCGGGAAGCTCCGGGCCAATACCGGTCTGGTGACGCTGGACAGCGGATACGGCAACACCGCAGCCTATAAATCCGCCATCACCTACCTCGACGGTGAGCAGGGCATCCTCCGCTACCGCGGCTACCCCATCGAGCAGCTCGCCGAGCGCTCGACGTTCCTGGAGGTCGCGTACACGCTCATCAACGGCGAGCTTCCCAAGGTCGACGAGCTGTCGGCCTTCAAGAACGAGATCACCCAGCACACGCTGCTGCACGAGGACGTCAAGCGCTTCTTCGACGGCTTCCCGCGCGACGCCCACCCGATGGCCATGCTGTCCTCGGTCGTCAGCGCGCTGTCCACGTTCTACCAGGACAGCCACAACCCGTTCGACGAGGAGCAGCGCCACCTCTCGACGATCCGGCTGCTGGCCAAGCTGCCGACGATCGCGGCGTACGCCTACAAGAAGTCGATCGGCCACCCCTTCGTCTACCCGCGCAACGACCTCGGGTACGTCGAGAACTTCCTGCGCATGACCTTCTCGGTCCCCGCCCAGGAGTACGACCTGGACCCGGTCGTCGTCTCCGCGCTCGACAAGCTGCTCATCCTGCACGCGGACCACGAGCAGAACTGTTCGACCTCCACCGTGCGCCTGGTCGGCTCCTCGCAGGCGAACATGTTCGCCTCGATCTCCGCCGGTATCTCGGCGCTGTGGGGCCCGCTGCACGGTGGCGCCAACCAGTCGGTGCTGGAGATGCTGGAGGGCATCCAGGCCAACGGCGGCGACGTCGACTCCTTCATCCGCAAGGTGAAGAACAAGGAGGACGGCGTCCGCCTGATGGGCTTCGGCCACCGGGTGTACAAGTCCTTCGACCCGCGCGCCAAGATCATCAAGGCCGCGGCCCACGACGTGCTGTCCGCGCTCGGCAAGTCCGACGAGCTGCTGGACATCGCGCTGAAGCTGGAGGAGCACGCGCTCTCCGACGAGTACTTCGTCTCGCGCAACCTCTACCCGAACGTGGACTTCTACACGGGTCTCATCTACCGGGCCATGGGCTTCCCGACCGAGATGTTCACCGTGCTCTTCGCGCTCGGCCGCCTGCCGGGCTGGATCGCCCAGTGGCACGAGATGATCAAGGAGCCGGGTTCCCGCATCGGCCGCCCGCGCCAGATCTACACCGGTGAGGTCCTGCGCGACTTCGTCCCGGTCGAGAGCCGCTGAGCCCCGGCACACCCCCCGCACGACCCCTGGCCGTCACGGCGGCCGGTCGACTTCGCCCCGCGTACCGCGCTTTCGCACAGAGCGCGGTGTTCGGGGCGATCCGCGTTCCCGGTGGAACACCGCGCCGGACAGAGAGAAGCGCCTCGCCATCGATCCCCCCACGGGCCGACAGCGAGGCGCTTCCCATGTCCCGGAGCGGATTCCCCCCACGGGATCCGGCCGGGCGTCTGCGGGAGCCGAAGCTCCTGGGTGCTCCTCGACCGCAGCGAACTGCGTCGTTCTTCACTTGTACTGCGTGTACCGCTGTACTGCGTGTGGTGCCGTACTGCTCGTGCGATCTGCCGGGGTACGTACGCACGGGAGGGCCGCTCAAAGCTCCCCGGTGCACGTGCCCCGGCCAACGCTTGCCCGGAGCGTCCCCCAAGACACTCCGCGGACGTCCCCCAAGACATCCTTGGCATCGCACTCTTAGACTCACGAACCCGCCGGATGGTTACCCCGAAACCCATGTGATCTGGATCTCTTTGTGGAAATTAGGTGAAGGCGCGCAACCGCAGGCTGTTCGTCACGACGAAGACAGATGAGAACGCCATCGCCGCTCCAGCAATCATAGGGTTGAGCAGGCCAAACGCCGCAAGGGGTAGGGCGGCGACGTTGTAGCCGAATGCCCAGAAAAGGTTGCTTCTGATAGTGCTCAGGGTGCGTCGGGAGAGCCGGATCGCGTCGGCGGCCACCTTGAGATCTCCACGAACCAGCGTGAGGTCGCTCGCCTCGATCGCGGCGTCCGTGCCGGTGCCCATCGCCAGACCGAGGTCGGCGGTGGCGAGCGCGGCCGCGTCGTTGACCCCGTCGCCGACCATGGCGACCGAACGGCCCTCGGCCCGGATCCGCTCGATGACGTGCACCTTCTCCTCGGGGAGCACCTCCGCGTACACCTCGTCGATGCCGACCTCGGCCGCGACCGCCTCGGCCACGGCGCGGCTGTCGCCGGTCAGCAGGACGGGGTGGAGGCCCAGGGAGCGGAGCTCCGCGACGGCCTCCGCGCTGGATTCCTTGACCCGGTCGGCCACGGTGAGGACACCACGCGCCCGTCCGTCCCGGGCGACCACGATTGACGTACGTCCTCTGGTCGCCGCGTCCGCGACGGCATCGGACAACGTGCTGGGGAGGGCGATGCCCGCGTCGGCGAGGAGCTGTTCGCGGCCGACGAGGACGGCGTGGCCCTCGACGATGCCCTGGACGCCGAGTCCGGCGATGTTGGCGAAGTCCTCGGGGGTGGGCAGGGCGGTGCCGGTGCGTTCGGCGGCTCCGGCGGCGACGGCCTGGGCGATGGGGTGTTCGGAGGCGTGCTCCAGGGCATCGTCGAGGGCCACGCCGTCCTCGTCGGCCGCGAACAGCTCCTCGCCGACGCGGGCATCGCCCTCCCCAGCACGTTGTCCGATGCCGTCGCGGACGCGGCGACCAGAGGACGTACGTCAATCGTGGTCGCCCGG
>NZ_RDBO01000020.1:1514633-1515794 GCF_008120935.1 Streptomyces sp. sk2.1 | reverse complement strand
ATGCCGAGCTGGGCGCCGCGGCCGGTATGCCGAGCTGGGCGCCGCGGCCGGTGCCGACCATGAGGGCGGTGGGGGTGGCCAGGCCCAGGGCGCAGGGGCAGGCGATGATCAGTACGGCCACGGCCGCGGTGAACGCCGCGGTCAGACCCGAACCGTTGCCGAGCCAGAAGCCGAGCGTGCCGAGGGCGAGCGCGATGACGACGGGGACGAAGACGGCGGAGATCCGGTCGGCGAGGCGCTGGGCGGCGGCCTTGCCGTTCTGGGCGTCCTCGACGAGTTTCGCCATCCGGGCCAGCTGGGTGTCGGCACCGACCCGGGTGGCCTCCACGACGAGCCGGCCGGAGGTGTTCACGGTGGCCCCGGTGACAAAGTCCCCGACGCCCACGTCCACGGGGACGGACTCGCCGGTGAGCATGGCGGTGTCCACGGCCGAGGCGCCCTCGACGACGGTGCCGTCGGTGGCGATCTTCTCGCCGGGACGGACGACGAACCGGTCGCCGACGGAGAGCCGGGCGACGGGAACGCGCACCTCCGCGCCGTTCCGCAGCACGGCGACGTCCTTGGCGCCCAGGTGCATCAGCGCGCGCAGGGCGGAACCCGCCTTCCGCTTGGACCTCGCCTCCAGGTAGCGGCCCAGCAGGATGAAGGTGATGACGCCGGCGGCCACTTCCAGGTAGATGGCGGAGGCGCCCCCGGTGCGCGAGACGGTGAGGTCGAAGCCGTGCCGCATCCCGGGCATGCCCGCGTCCCCGAGGAACAGCGCCCACAACGACCAGCCGAAGGCGGCGAGGGTGCCGATCGAGACCAGGGTGTCCATGGTGGCCGCGCCGTGTCGGAGATTGGTCCAGGCGGCCCGGTGGAAGGGCAGCCCGCCCCAGACCACGACGGGAGCGGCGAGGGTGAGCGAGAGCCACTGCCAGTGGTCGAACTGGAGGGCCGGGACCATCGCGAGCACGACGACGGGGGCGGCGAGGACGGCCGAGACGATCAGCCGCTGCCGCAGCGCGCCGACTTCTTCCGGGGCCCCGCTGTCCGACGACGCCGTGCGCGCCGCCGTCGACGAGGCCGGCTACGAGCTCGTCGGCCGGGCCTGAGCACCATCGGGCACCACCGGCCTGTCGAATACAGCCGAATCACCCCCTTTGCCGCCGGGCCGGACCC
>NZ_RDBO01000020.1:1508732-1514533 GCF_008120935.1 Streptomyces sp. sk2.1 | reverse complement strand
GGGGGGAGCGGCTTCGGGGCGGTCCACGGGCCGTGCCGTGTAGCCGGTCCTCTCCACCGTGGCGATCAGATCCGCGAGGCCGGTCCCCGGGCCGTAGGAGACCCGGGCCTTCTCGGTGGCGTAGTTGACGGTGGCGGTGACGCCGTCCATCCGGTTGAGCTTCTTCTCGACGCGCGCCGCGCAGGAGGCGCAGGTCATCCCGCCGATCGAGAGCTCGGCCCGCGAACCCTCCGCCGTCGGGGTCTCGGCCGCTGTTGCGCTGTGCATGTCCGAACTCCTGAAATGCCGACCGGGCCGTTCCCCACCAGTATCTGCTGGTGGGTCCGGCCCGGCGGCAAAGGGGGTGATTCGGCTGTATTCGACAGGCCGGTGGTGCCCGATGGTGCTCAGGCCCGGCCGACGAGCTCGTAGCCGGCCTCGTCGACGGCGGCGCGCACGGCGTCGTCGGACAGCGGGGCCCCGGAGACGACGGTCACCAGGCCGGTGGAGGCCACGGCCTTCACCGAGGTGACGCCCTCGATGCCGGAGACCTCTTCGGAGATGGCACCCTCGCAGTGGCCGCAGGTCATGCCGGACACCTGGTAGACGGTGGTCACCGCGCCCTCCTGCGCTCCGGTGTCCGCGCTGTCGTGGCAGGAACCGGTGGACGAGCAGCAGGAGCCGGTGGCCTGGGGGAGCTGGGTCTCGGCGGTCATGGTGTTCTCCTCTTCGACGGACGCGGAAGGTTGCGGTGCCGGGGCCCTCCGGGAGCTCCCCGGCGGCCCGACACGCATCACTATATACCCCTAGGGGGTATGGATGCGAGCCCCCGGCCGGTGATTCGGTCCGGCGGCCCGTGCACCCCGTGCCAACGACCGCAGCCAGGCCAGTGCGACGAGCGTGATCACGACGAGGCCGCCGACCGAGAAGAGGGTGAACAGGTGCTGCTGCTCGGCGGTGGGGGCCGGCATGTATCCCTGGGCGAAGAGCGTCCGGCTCAGGCCCGTCCCGGTCACCCTGGCGACCAGCCAGATCGCGATGCCGTGCATCGAGTCCCAGAGCGAGTGCAGCACGGCGACGCCGAGATATGCGCCGATCACGGGCGCGGCGAAGCGGAAACGCCCGTTCGGCTGCCGGAAGGAGAGGAGCACGCCACCGGCGATCGCGGTCCACAGCCCGTGCCCGAACGGTGCGAGCACCCCGCGCAGCACCTCGGTCTCCAGCAGGGCGCGCAGGTCGATGCCCTTCATGGTGACGGCGGCGTTGAAGGCGTAGCCCGCGCTCTCGAAGGCGGCGAACCCGAACCCGACCGTCGCACCGAGCACCAGCCCGGCCCGCATGCCGCGGACCCGGGGATGGCGGCGGAGCACGAGCATCAGCGCCGCGAGCTTCACCGCCTCCTCGATCAGTCCGACGCCCAGGAACATCCAGAGGGACGGGTGCAGCAGGTAGTACTCCATGACGGAGGCGCCCAGCACGCCCAGGATCCCGCCGGTCAGGAAGCAGCCGAGGATGAGGTTCGCGCCGAGGTCGCGGCCGTGGCGCTCGTGCGCCCACAGGACGAAGACGGCCGGGACCAGGAAGCTGCCGAGCAGGATGAGGGTCGGCAGCAGGGTGGTGTTCCGGGTGGCGTACGTGACGATCGCGGTCAGCAGCCAGAGGGCGATCCCGCCCCACAGGCACCGTTTCCAGAGTCCGGGGCGTGGCCTCGGCTGCTTCCTGACCGGCGGGATCCTGGGCGTGCTGGGCGCCTCCGTCATGGAGTACTACCTGCTGCACCCGTCCCTCTGGATGTTCCTGGGCGTCGGACTGATCGAGGAGGCGGTGAAGCTCGCGGCGCTGATGCTCCTCATCCTCGGCTGCTTCCTGACCGGCGGGATCCTGGGCGTGCTGGGCGCCTCCGTCATGGAGTACTACCTGCTGCACCCGTCCCTCTGGATGTTCCTGGGCGTCGGACTGATCGAGGAGGCGGTGAAGCTCGCGGCGCTGATGCTCGTGCTCCGCCGCCATCCCCGGGTCCGCGGCATGCGGGCCGGGGTGTGGACGGACGAGGCTGGACGAAAGGCTGGGCGACCGGTGCGAGCAGTGGTGTTCGAGGAGTTCGGGCAGGAGGCGCGGGTCCGGGAGGTACCGGATCCGAGCCCCTCCGAGCAGGGCGTCGTGGTCCGGGTCGAGGCCACCGGGCTGTGCCGCAGCGACTGGCACGGCTGGATGGGGCACGACCCGGACATCACCCTGCCGCACGTGCCGGGGCATGAGCTCGCCGGTGTGGTCGAGGCGGTGGGCGGAGGCGTCGTCAATCGGAAGCCCGGCGACCGGGTCACCGTGCCCTTCGTCTGCGCCTGCGGCCGCTGCCCCGCCTGCGCGGCCGGGGCCCAGCAGGTCTGCGAACGGCAGACCCAGCCCGGCTTCACCCATTGGGGCTCGTTCGCCGAGTACGTGGCGCTGGAGCAGGCCGACGTCAATCTGGTCCCCGTGCCCGACGGACTGTCCTTCGCCACGGCGGCCGGCCTCGGGTGCCGGTTCGCCACGGCGTTCCGGGCGGTCGTGGCGCAGGGCCGGGTGGCGGCGGGGGAGTGGGTCGCGGTGCACGGCTGCGGCGGGGTCGGCCTGTCCGCCATCATGATCGCGGTGGCCTGCGGGGCCCGGGTCGTCGCCGTCGACGTGTCGGCGCGGGCCCTGGAGCTGGCGCGGAGGTTCGGCGCGGCGGAGTGCGTGGACGCGTCCGGGTACCCGGGCGGSGCGGACGGGGCGGTCCGGGAACTGACGGGCGGGGGCGCCCATCTCTCGCTCGACGCGCTGGGCTCCCCGGTCACCTGCGCCGCATCGGTGCGCAGCCTGCGCCGGCAGGGCCGCCATGTGCAGGTCGGTCTGCTGCCCGAGGCGGCCGGTGACCCCGTGGTGCCCATGGCCCGGGTGATCGGCCTGGAACTGGAGATCCTCGGCAGCCACGGCATGGCCGCGCACGCCTACCGGCCGATGATGGACATGGTCCTGGCCGGCACCCTCCGCCCCGACCTGCTGGTGACCTCCACCATCGGCCTGGACGCGGCCCCGGCGGCACTGGCCGCGATGGGGACGGCGCCGGGGGCGGGGGTGACGATCATCGAACCGTGGCCGTCGCGGCCCTGACCGGCCCCTTCCCGACCGCCGCCGCGACGCGGCGGCGGAAGCGGGGGCTACGGGAAGGGGAGGGGCCTCACGCGGTTCGGGCCCGCGTGCCAGAGCGCCGACCAGGTGGCCGGGGTGACCCGGCCGGTCGGGACGAGCGGCGGGTGGTCCGCCTGGAAGCGCTGCACGGCGACGAGCGTCTGCGGCCCGAACGTGCCATCGACCGCGGACCACGGCAGGTAGTGGCGGTTGGCCAGCATGCACTGGACCTGCGAGACGCGCTCGCCCCGCTCACCGGGGCCGGTCGGCCCGTCGCCGTCGTAGAAGGCGCAGACCGGGCTGGAGCCGGGCGGCGGCGCGGGATTGCCGGTGTCGGCCGAGGCCTCCGGCGCCGAGACGAGGGCGGCGGACAGAAGGGCCGTGGTCAGGGCGGTCGCGGCCGCCCGGCGGGGCGACGGCATCTTTCGGATCATGGCGGGTTGCTCCCTGTGCGGTGGTGTGGCGTACGGCGCCCGGCCGGGACCGGGCACCGGCTTCCCACCGAGGACAACACCGCGCACCGCCGGTACGTCACTGCCCCGGATCGTTCGGCGTGTCCGGAGCCCGGCCCGGCCCGCCGCCCGCCGGGGCCGCGCCGCCGCCCCGCGGTCCGCCGCAGGAACGGAGGAACTCCCGGGTGCGGCGGGCGATGGGGAACGGCCGGTCGGGCGGACACGGGTACATGTCCTGCTCGACGATGGCGAAGAGGTCGACGTCCAGCTTCCGGGCCGCGGCGAGCACCGGTTCCAGCGCGGGCACCCCGCCCGGCGGTTCGCACATCACGCCCCGGGCCACGGCCGGTCCGAACGGCACCTCCTCCGCCACGACCCGGGCCAGCACCTCCGGATCCACCTGCTTGAGATGCAGGTAGCCGATCCGTTCGCCGTAGGTCTTGATCAGTTCGACGCTGTCGCCGCCGCAGTAGGCGTAGTGCCCGGTGTCGAGGCAGAGCGAGACCAGGTCGGGATCGGTGGCGTCGAGGAAGCGGCTGACGTTCTCCTCGGTGTCGATGTGGGTGTCGGCGTGCGGATGGACGACGATCCGCAGCCCGAACCGGTCCCGCACCTCGCGGCCCAGCCGCTCCGTCTGGGCGGTGAGGTCGCGCCACTGCTCCGCCGTGAGCTCGCGGTCCTCCAGGACCTCGCCCGTCCGGTCGTCGCGCCAGAACGAGGGGATGACCACCAGATGCCCGGCCCCCATCGCCCGGGTGAGTGCCGCGATGTCGGCGACATGCGCCCAGGTCCGGTCCCAGACGCCCGGCCCGTGGTGCAATCCGGTGAAAACCGTTCCGGCCGAAACCGTGAGCCCCCGGCGGCGGGTCTCCTCGGCGAGGCGGGCCGGGTCGGTCGGGAGGTAGCCGTACGGGCCGAGCTCGATCCACTCGTAACCCGCCGCGGAGACCTCGTCGAGGAAGCGCCGCCAGGGCACCTGCCGCGGGTCGTCGGGGAACCACACCCCCCACGAGTCGGGTGCCGAACCGATGCGGATGCGGGACGGGGCGGGCGCCGAGGACGTCATGGCGCCCAGCCTTCCGGCCGGGGCGGCGAGTGTCAATCATTCGTCCGTATGTCCGGACAAAGCATTGACACGATTGCGGGGCAGGGTTAGACCTGGGGTCAGTCGCCCCCGGACGCCGGTCGAAGGGATGCTCATGCCTGAGCCGTACGACGTGATCACCATGGGCCGGATCGGGGTGGATCTCTACCCGCTGCAGACCGGGTTGCCACTGGCCGAGGTCGACACGTTCGGAAAGTTCCTGGGCGGCTCGCCGACCAACGTCGCCGTCGCGGCGGCCCGGCTCGGACGGCGTACGGCGGTGGTGACCCGCACGGGCCGGGACGCCTTCGGGGAGTACCTCCACCGGCAGTTGCGGGAGTTCGGGGTGGACGACCGGTGGGTGACCCCCGTCGACGCGTACCCGACACCGATCACCTTCTGCGAGATCTTCCCGCCCGATGACTTCCCGCTCCACTTCTACCGCCGGCCCAAGGCCCCCGACCTGGAGATCCACCCCGGGGAACTGGACCTCGGAGCGATCCGCGCCGCCCGGGTCTTCTGGATGACGGGCACCGGGCTGTGCGCCGAGCCGAGCCGCGCCGCGACCCTCGCCGCCCTGCGTGCCCGCGACCGGTCCGGCACCACCGTCTTCGACCTCGACTGGCGCCCGATGTTCTGGGACGAGGCGGAGGAGGACGCGGCGGAGGACCCCGGCCCCGCGCCCCGTTCCGTCCCCGCCGCCCGCTACCGCGAGGCCCTCGCCCACGCCACCGTCGCCGTCGGCAACCTCGACGAGTGCGAGATCGCGACCGGTGAACGCGAACCGCGCGCGGCGGCCCGCGCCCTGATCGACGCCGGGGTCGAACTCGCCGTCGTCAAGAAGGGCCCCGAGGGCGTGCTCGCCGTCCACCGCGACGGCACGGTGGCCGACGTGCCGCCGCTGCCCGTCGAGGTCGTCAACGGCCTCGGCGCCGGGGACGCCTTCGGCGGGGCGCTCTGCCACGGACTCCTCGCGGGCTGGGACACCGGCCGCGTCATGCGGTACGCCAACGCCGCCGGCGCCATCGTCGCCTCCCGGCTCGCCTGCTCGTCCGCCATGCCGTTCCCGTACGAGGTCGAAGCGGCCCTGGCCGAGGGCGCCGTCGTCCCCCGCCCCACCGGAGCCGCCCCATGAC
>NZ_RDBO01000020.1:1414938-1508632 GCF_008120935.1 Streptomyces sp. sk2.1 | reverse complement strand
CGCCCCACCGGAGCCGCCCCATGACACCCCCGGCCTCCTCGGTCAGCGACCTCGTCCGGCTGCGCGTGCACCACCCCGAGGCCGTCGCCGAAGCCGCGGCGCGCCGCCGCAGACGCCCCCTCGTCGGCGACCGCGGACGGCTGATGATCATCGCGGCGGACCACCCGGCCCGCGGCTCCCTGGCCGTCGGCGACCGCGAACTGGCCATGGCCAACCGCTTCGAGCTCCTGGAACGGCTCCGCCTCGCCCTCTCCCGCCCCGGCGTCGACGGCGTGCTCGCCACCGCCGACATCCTCGACGACCTGCTGCTCCTCGGGGCGCTGGAGGACAAGGTCGTCATCGGCTCGATGAACCGCGGCGGCCTCGCGGGCGCCGCCTTCGAACTCGACGACCGGTTCACCGGCCACCGCCCCCGGGACCTCGCCCGGCTCCGCTTCGACGGCGGCAAACTGCTGCTCCGGATCGACTACGACGACCCCGGCTCGCTCGACACCATGCACGCCACCGCCCGCGCCATCGACGCCATGGCCGCGCACCGGCTGCCGGTCTTCGTCGAACCGTTCCTCTGCCGCCGCAGCGAGGGCCGCGTCCACAACGACCTCGGCGCGGAGGCGGTCACCACCTCGATCGCCATCGCGTCGGGGCTGGCCGGGACCTCCGCGTACACCTGGCTCAAGGTCCCCGTCACCGACGACCCCCACGCCATGGCCCGGGTGATGGAGGCGTCGACGCTGCCCGCCGTCCTGCTGGGCGGGGAGGTCGGCGACGACCTGGACGGCGCGTTCGAGAAATGGCGCACGGCACTGCGACTGCCCACCGTCCAGGGACTGGTGGTGGGGCGTTCGCTGCTCTACCCGGCCGGCGGGGACGTGGCCGCGGCCGTGGACACGGCCGTCTCGCTGCTGGAGCCGACCGGATCCGGAAGGAACGGAAACGGACCGGAGAACGGGTAGGGAACGGCCATGACGACGGACGACGAACAGCACCATCACCACCTCCGCGCCGGAACCACGGCGCACGGCCCCTACGCCCTCGACATCGGCCCCGAGCAAGCCGGATGGGACCGGTCGGGCCTGCGCGTCCTGGAACTCGGACCCGGCGGAGTTCACACGCTCGTCACCGGGGAGTGCGAGTGGATCGTCCTTCCGTTGACCGGTGGCTGTACGGTGCACACCTCAGGTGAGATCTTTGAACTGCTGGGCCGGGAAAGCGTGTTCAGCGGCGTGACCGACTTCGCCTATGTACCGCGCGACGCCCATGCACAGATCGCCTCCGGCGCAGGAGGCCGCTTCGCCCTGGCAGGAGCGAAGTGCGAGCGACGACTCCCCGCTCGCTACGGCCCCGCGCCGGAGGTACCGGTCGAACTGCGCGGCTCGGGGACCTGCTCGCGCCAGGTCAACAACTTCGCCGCCGCCGACACCTTCGAGTGCGACCGGCTGATCGCCGTCGAGGTCCTCACCCCCGGCGGCAACTGGTCCTCCTACCCGCCGCACAAGCACGACGAGCACATCCCCGGCGTCGAATCCGTCCTGGAGGAGATCTACTACTTCGAGGTGGAGCACGACGGCCTCGGCTACCACCGGGTGTCGCCGTCGCGGACCGGCGGCACGGACGTCCTCGCCGAGGTGCGCAGCGGCGACACCGTCCTGATCCCCGACGGCTGGCACGGCCCGTCCATCGCCTCCCCGGGCCGCACCCTCTACTACCTCAACGTGATGGCGGGCCCGGGGGAGCAGCGGGAATGGCTGATCAGCGACCACCCGGAGCACGGCTGGATCCGCGACACCTGGCCGTCGCAGCCGGTGGACCCCAGACTTCCCCTCCACGGGACGGAGGAACGCCCATGAGCACCCGCCGCCTCACCACCGCCCAGGCCCTGGTGGCCTTCCTGGCCCGCCAGTACACCGAACGCGACGGCCGGCGGCAGCGGCTGATCGGTGCCACCTGGGGCATCTTCGGCCATGGCAACGTCGCCGGCGTCGGCCAGGCGCTCGTCGAGTCGGGCCGGGCCATGCCCTACCTCCAGGGCCGCAACGAACAGGCCATGGTGCACGCCGCCGTCGGCTACGCCCGCCAGTGCGGGCGGCTCTCCGCGCACGCCGTCACCACCTCCATCGGCCCCGGCGCCACCAACCTCGTCACCGGCGCCGCCCTCGCCACCGTCAACCACCTCCCCGTCCTCCTCCTGCCCGGGGACACCTTCGCGACCCGGCCCGCCGACCCGGTGCTCCAGCAGATCGAGGTCCCGTACGCGGGCGACGTGTCGGTCAACGACTGCCTGCGCCCCGTCTCCCGCTACTTCGACCGGATCACCCGCCCCGAGGCCCTGGTCCCGGCCGCCCTCCAGGCCGTACGGACACTGACCGACCCGGCGCAGACCGGTGCCGTCACCCTCGCGCTGCCGCAGGACGTGCAGGTCCAGGCGTACGACTGGCCGGAGGAGTTCTTCGCCGAACGCGTCTGGCACGTACGCCGCCCCGCCCCCGACCCGCAGGAGTTGGACCGGGCCGTGCGGGCGGTGCTCGGCGCCCGCAGACCGCTGATCGTGGCGGGCGGCGGCGTCCACCACAGCGCGGCCGAGAGCACCCTCGCCGCGTTCGCAGCCGACACCCGCATCCCGGTCGCCTCCACCCAGGCCGGCAAGGGCTCCCTGCGGCACGACCACCCCGCCGACGTCGGCGGCATCGGCCACACCGGCACCGCGACCGCCGACGAGCTGGCCCGCACCGCCGACCTGGTCATCGGCATCGGCACCCGCTACTCCGACTTCACCACCGCCTCCGCCACCCTCTTCGCGAACCCCGGGGTCCGCTTCCTCAACCTCAACATCACCGGCTTCGACGCCCACAAGCTCGGCGCCCTCCCGCTCGTCGCCGACGCCCGCAGCGCCCTCGAAGCCCTCACCGCCGCGCTCGCCGAACGCAACCACCGCGTCGACCCGGCCTACGAGACCGAGTACACCGACGCCAAGGAGCGCTGGGAGCGGCGCGTCACCGCCGCGTTCACCGCCCCCGACCCGCACGCCCGCCCCACCCAGGCCCAGGTTCTCGGCCTCCTCGACGGCCTCGTCACCGAGGACGACATCCTGATCAACGCGGCCGGTTCGCTCCCCGGCGACCTGCACAAGCTCTGGCGGGCCCGCTCCCCCCGGCAGTACCACGTGGAGTACGGCTACTCCTGCATGGGCTACGAGATCCCGGCCGCGATCGGGGTCCAGCTGGCCGCCCCCGACCGCCCGGTCTGGGCCCTGGTCGGCGACGGCACGTACCTGATGAACCCCACCGAGATCGTCACCGCCGTGCAGCAGGAACTCCCGGTGAAGCTGGTCGTCCTGCAGAACCACGGCTACGCGTCCATCGGCGGGCTCTCCGAGGCGGTCGGCGCCGAGCGCCTCGGCACGGCCTACCGCCACCGCGCCGCGGACGGCACGTTCACCGGCCCTCCGCTGCCCGTCGATCTCGCGGCCAACGCGGGCTCGCTCGGGATGCGGGTGCTGCGCGCCAGGAGCGTGCGCGACCTGCGCGAGGCCCTCCGCGAGGCGCGCGCGGCGGACCGTCCCACTTGTGTCTACGTCGAGACCGAAACGGCAGACACAGTGTCGGGCCCCCCTCCGGCGCAGGCGTGGTGGGATGTTCCCGTTGCCGAGACGGCCACCCGGCCGCCGGCCGTGAGAGCCCGGGAAGAGTACGACCGCCACGTCGCCGACCGTCGCCACCACCTCTGAAGACGCCACCGAAGGAGTTTCTGTCATGAAGACCGTCAACCACTGGATCGGTGGCAAGACCGTCGAGGGCGCGTCGGGCAACCACGGCCCGGTCACCGACCCGGCCACCGGAGAGGTCACCACCCAGGTCGCGCTCGCCTCCCTCGAAGAGGTCGACGCCGCGGTCGCCGCCGCGAAGGACGCCTACGCCTCCTGGGGCACGTCCTCGCTGGCCACCCGCACGGCGATCCTCTTCCGCTACCGCGCGCTGCTGGACGCCCACCGCGACGAGATCGCCGCGCTGATCACCGCCGAGCACGGCAAGGTGCACTCGGACGCGCTGGGCGAGGTCGCCCGCGGTCTGGAGATCGTCGAGCTGGCCTGCGGCATCACCACCCAGCTCAAGGGCGAGCTGTCCACCCAGGTCTCCAGCCGGGTCGACGTCGCCGCGATCCGCCAGCCGCTCGGCGTCGTCGCCGGCATCACCCCGTTCAACTTCCCGGCCATGGTGCCGATGTGGATGTTCCCGCTGGCCATCGCCTGCGGCAACACCTTCGTGCTCAAGCCCAGCGAGAAGGACCCGTCGGCCGCGAACCTGCTGGCCGAGCTGGCCGCCGAGGCCGGTCTGCCGGACGGCGTGCTGAACGTCCTGCACGGTGACAAGGTCGCCGTCGACGGCCTGCTGAACCACCCGGACGTCGCCGCGGTCTCCTTCGTGGGCTCCACCCCGATCGCCCGCTACATCCACACCACCGCCTCCGCCAACGGCAAGCGGGTCCAGGCGCTCGGCGGCGCGAAGAACCACATGCTGGTGCTGCCGGACGCGGACCTGGATGCCGCCGCCGACGCCGCCGTCTCCGCCGCGTACGGCTCCGCGGGCGAGCGCTGCATGGCGATCTCCGCGATCGTCGCGGTCGGCTCGATCGCCGACGAGCTCGTCGCCAAGATCAAGGAGCGCGCCGAGAAGATCAAGATCGGCCCCGGCAACGACCCGACGTCCGAGATGGGCCCGCTGATCACCGCCGCCCACCGCGACAAGGTCGCCTCCTACGTCGCGGGCGCCGCCGCCCAGGGCGCCGACGTCGTGCTCGACGGCACCGGCCACACCGTCGAGGGCTTCGAGAACGGCCACTGGATCGGCCTCTCCCTGCTCGACAACGTGTCCACCGACTCGGACGCGTACAAGGACGAGATCTTCGGCCCGGTGCTGTGCGTCCTGCGCACCGAGACGTACGAGGAGGGCGTGGCCCTCATGAACGCCTCGCCGTTCGGCAACGGCACCGCGATCTTCACCCGGGACGGCGGCGCCGCCCGCCGCTTCCAGCTGGAGGTCGAGGCCGGCATGGTCGGCGTCAACGTGCCGATCCCGGTGCCGGTCGGCTACCACTCCTTCGGTGGCTGGAAGGACTCCCTCTTCGGCGACCACCACATCTACGGCAACGACGGGGTGCACTTCTACACCCGCGGCAAGGTCGTCACCACCCGCTGGCCGGACCCGGCCGACGCCCCGGCGGGCGTGGACCTGGGCTTCCCCCGCAACCACTGATCCATTTCGCCCCCCTTCCGACGGCCCGCACGGACACCTCCCCCGTCCGCGCGGGCCGTCCCGCGTGCCCTCACACGCGTCGCAGACCCAGGTACTGGAGCGCGCCCATGGCCGCCACCGTCAGGCCCTGGAGCACGATCCATCCGTTGCCGACGCCCGTCGCGGTCAGCGCGTCCACGGCGACCGTCACGACGCTCGCCACGGCCCAGGCCGTGTTCAGGGCGATGATGGCGACGACCGGGCCGCGGCCGATGTTCTCCTGTCGGGAGACGGCCAGTACCCACAGCGCGTACCCGACGAGGAACACGCCCACCGGGTACTGCACCGAGAGGCGCACGCCGAGGAACGAGTCCAGGACCGTGGCGAGCCCGAGGTATCCGAGGCCGTTCGCACCGGTGAGGACGGCGTCCGCCAGGAGGGCGAACCGGAGAAGGCCGTCGGAGCGGTCGGTGCCCGTCGCAGTGACC
Organism: Streptomyces sp. sk2.1; assembly: GCF_008120935.1. Lineage (GTDB taxonomy): Bacteria > Actinomycetota > Actinomycetes > Streptomycetales > Streptomycetaceae > Streptomyces. The sequence goes on along the minus strand of NZ_RDBO01000020.1, from coordinate 1,502,916 downwards.
GTACCCGCGTTCCGGAACGACATCATGAGGTCTTCCTTTCGTTGCTGTGGCGCCGGTCCGGGTGCGGGACCGGAGGGGCGCAGGCCCCTGCGGGGAAGGTAATGACCGGCCCGCGAACGCCTCAATTACCGGAGAGGTAATGGCCGTCCGGCGGAAAAGGGCCGGGGAGGAGCCGCGAACGGCTCCTCCCCGGCCCTCGGCCTCCGGCCCCCCTCCGGCCGGTGGCCCGTCATCGGGTCACCGGGTCACCGGGCGGCGGTCTCCGCCTTCTCCGCGCACACGGCCTCGGCGATCATCCGCTGCATCGGGACGGCGCCCACCCGCCCCGAGACCAGGAACGCGGACACCATCGTCGCCACCATGATCACCGTGCCGAGCCACACCATCGTCTCGACCGGCACCGTGTACGCACCCACCGTCCGCACCACGCACTCGCCCAGCAGCGCCGCGCCCCACACCATCGAGAACCGGGTCTCCGCCCGCCGGAACGCCGCCGACCCGGCCGACAGCCGCTGCCAGGCGTCGGCCTTGGCCGCGTCGCCCCCCACCAGCCAGGGCCGCACGCCCGCGGTCATCATCGGCTGCCCCTTCAGCGCGGTCACCAGGACGACGATCCCGATGATGCTGCTCACCCCGCTGTCCTTGGCGAGCATCAGCCGCGGGTCGCCCACCACCAGACTCGTCAGCAGGCCCACCGCGTTGACCGTCACGATCAGCGCCGCCAGCCCGTTGAGCCGCTGCCCGCGCACCACGCTCCACGCGGTGCGCACGGCCGGCAGCACGCTGCTCCAGGCCAGCGCGGCGAACGTCCCCGTGCCCGCCGCCTTCAGCGCGTAGTACGAGGCGAGCGGCACCGCCACGTCCACCAGCAGCGGCAGCACGCTGTCCAGCACCGCCCGGCGCGGCGTGAACCGGCCGGCGGCGGCCTGGGCGTCCGCGGCGGGCGCGGCGGATGCGGTGGCGGCGGCGACCGGAACGACTGCGACGGGGGCGGTGACGGTGGCGGCCGGGCTGGTCATGACGGGTTCCTCTCCCGTGTGGCGGGGGCCTTTCGCGGCCCCGCTCTCGATGTGTACAGACTGGCCGCCGGGGCCCGTTGCCCGGCAGAGCCGCGTGTACCGAGGTCCGTATGACGAATGTCAGGTGCCCGGCATGACGCCTCCGGGGACGCCGTCCCGGGGAGCATGCGCGCCACCGCGCGCCGCGCATGCTCCGGTACGTCAGGTCTCGGCCGGTCAGAGTTCCGACACGTGGTACGGCGAGACGCTCATCCAGCCGTTGCCCGCGGCACCGTTGCGCTTGCCGCTGCTGGTCTTGGCGAGGGTGTACCAGGAGTCGACGTAGTCCGGGTCGTCGGTCCACCAGCTGGTGGGGACGGCGTCGAGCAGCGCGTCGGCCAGCGGGATGTACGCGCCCTGGTCGGTGATGGTGAGCAGGACCGTGACGATGGCCTTGGCCAGGGCCTGGTAGTTGGTGTCCCCGTCGTCCTCCATCATGACCGCGTCGGCCATGTTGTATTTGTAGTTGGACCAGTTGACCAGGACCTGGCTCGGGTAGTAGGTCGTGTCCGCCTTGTTCAGGTAGGGCATCTCGACGGTGTCGACGCGGGGCTTGCCGTCCTTGCCGAAGCCCGTGACCAGGGTGAAGATCTCGGCGTCGCCCTTGATGCCGGGCTCCTTGACGTCGGTGATCCGCACCGAGTCGATCCGGGTGGTGTCGATGCCCGACGCGGCGGCCAGGGTGCCGGGCCCGGCGGCCGGTGCGGGGGTGTTCAGCCCCTTGGACTCCAGGGCCCTGTCGATGACCTTCAACCCTTCGGCGACGGCCTTCGAGCCGTCGACGTCGACGAGGTAGACGGGCCGGCCGGGGGCCCTGTCCGAGGACAGTTCGTGGGCCACGCCCCGGCTGTCGTACGCGGTGAACGTCGAGGCGTCGTCGTCGGACGGGGCGGCGGCCACCAGCGGGGCCGATCCCGAGGCGAGCCGGTTCCTCATCGACGCGTCCGCCAGGCCGAGCCGCAGCAGCGGACCCGCGCCGTCGCCCAGGCCCTTGGCCGCGGCGACGCCCCGGTCGGCCCCGGCGATCCGGGCGGCGAGCCCTTGGCCGGCCGCGGCGGTGGCACCGCCGGTCAGCTCCCCGAGACCGACCGAGTCCGCGGCCAGGGCGGCTCTGCGGACCTCTCTGCTCCAGGCCGGGTCGGCGAGGGAACGGGCGAGCGCGAGCGCGGTGGCGTCCTCGATGCCGGCGACCGAGGAGGTGGAGGCGGCGGAGGGGGCCGCCGTGTTCGCTCCGGGCTGCGCGGCCAGCGCGGTGCCCTGGAGCGGGACCAGCGCGGTCGCGGCCAGGGTGACACCGATCAGCGTCGTGCGCAGCGATGTGGAGGTACTCAAGGATCTCTCCTGACGAAAGAAAGTGAAGACGGGGTGCTGCGGGAATGACGAGGTGGCCCCCGCGCCCGACGAGCGGCTGAGGGACGGTCACATCGATCTATGCGAGTAGACCTTGTTTCTATGTCCATGACAAGGTTGCCCGGGGCGACGGTATGCCCCGCGCGGCGTTCCGGCGCCGCGTCAGGCCCGTCCCGGAGGCGCGTCCGGCCCGTTCCGGTACCGAGTCAGGTCCGCTCCAGGGGCGCGTCCGGCCCGTTCTGACGCCGCGTCCGCTCCGCCCCGTCGCCCCGGCATACCGCGTCCGCAGTACGGCGGACGGCCCCCGTACGCCGGGAGGAGGCCGAGGAGTTCCCTCTGTCGGCTGTCCGCGGGCGGCGGTCGTCCGCTTAGGGTCGGGAACCATGGACACCTCCGATGCGCACCCGCCCCGCCGGCGGCGGCTGCTGCCCCGAGGGCGGGGCCGATGGGCCGCGGGCCTCGCGGCACTCGTCGTGCTGGCCGGTGCGGGAACCTGGACCGCCGCGGCCGACGACGGCGCGCCCGCCGTGCACCGCAAGGACCGGACGATGCGGTTCGACGGGGTGTCCATCGACACCTCGTACTTCACCACCGGCGGCACGCAACGCCGGCCGGCCGTGCTGATCGGGCACGGGTTCGGCGGCAGCAAGGACGACGTGCGGGACCAGGCCGAACAGCTGGCCGGTGCCGGATACGCCGTGCTGACCTGGTCCGCGCGCGGGTTCGGGAAGTCGGGCGGGGAGATCTCGCTCAACGCCCCCGACCGCGAGGTCCGGGACGTGTCCCGGCTGATCGACTGGCTCGCGGACCGGCCCGAGGTGGAACTCGACGCCGAGGGCGACCCCCGCGTCGGGATCACCGGCGCCTCCTACGGCGGGGCCGTCTCGCTCCTCGCCGCCGGGCACGACGAGCGCGTCGACGCCGTCGCACCGCAGATCACCTACTGGAACCTGGCCGACGCCCTCTTCCCCGACGGGGTCTTCAAGAAGCTCTGGGCCGGAATCTTCGTCACCACCGGCGGCGGCTGCCAGAAGTTCGAGAAGCGGCTCTGCGAGATGTACGAACGGGTCGCCGTCGACGGGAAACCGGACGCCGCCGCCCGCGCACTGCTGACCGGGCGCTCCCCGAGCGCCGTCGCCGACCGGATCCGGGTGCCCGCGCTCATCGTGCAGGGACAGACCGACTCCCTCTTCCCGCTCGGCCAGGCCGACGCCATGGCCGGGGCGATCAGCGGCAACGGCGCCCCGGTCGCCGTCGACTGGATCGCCGGCGGACACGACGGCGGCGACCCGGAGACCGACCGGGTGCAACAGCGCGTCGGCCGCTGGTTCGACCGGTACCTGAAGGGCGACAAGAACGCCGACACCGGCCCCGCCTTCCGCGTCACCCGCACCGGAGGCGTCGACTCCACCGACGGGGCCGCCCTCGCGCGCGGGGCGAGCAGCGACACGTACCCGGGGCTGGACAGCGGGAAGGAGGAGATCGGCATCGGGCGGCGGACCCAGACGTTCCGCAACCCCGCCGGGGCCAGTCCGCCGGCCGTCTCGGCCGTACCCGGCGTCGGCGGCGGCCTCTCCCGGCTGTCGTCCCTCGGCGTCGGGCTCTCGCTCGACTTCCCCGGCCAGCACGCCCGCTTCGACTCGGCCCCGCTGGACACGCCGCTGAGCGTCACCGGCACCCCGACCGTGACCGTCGACGTCCGGACCGACTCCGGCGACGCCGTCCTGTTCGGGAAGGTCTACGACGTGTCCCCGGACGGAGGGCAGCAGCTGCTGCCCTCCCAACTGGTCGCCCCCGTCCGCATCCCGCAGGACCGGCAGGGCAGGGGCGTACGGCTGACCCTCCCCGCGAACGAATTCTCCGGGCTCCGGACCCGGGCCGGACCGGGCAGAACCGGCGCCGGACCGGGCAGAACCCGGGCCCTGCTCCCGGCCCGGATCCCGGCCCGGCCCCGGAGACCAGGGGCCACCGCCCCCGATCTGAGAACCGCGGCGGCCCCCCTGCCCCGCTGGACCTGGGCACTGCCGGCCGCCGCCGTCGTGATCGCCGCCGCACTGCTGCTCACCGCCCGCCGCCGCGCCGCGGCCCCCGCGCCCGACCCGGCACTCGCCGACGTGCCCCTCCGGATCACCGGACTGTCGAAGAAGTACGCCGGGTCCACCGACCGGTACGCCGTGAAGGACCTGTCCTTCCGGGTCGGGAAGGGGCAGGTGCTCGGACTCCTCGGCCCCAACGGCGCGGGCAAGACCACGACCCTGCGCATGCTGATGGGACTCATCACGCCCGACGACGGCGAGATCCGCGTCTTCGGACAGGCCATCCGGCCCGGCGCGCCCGTGCTGTCCCGCGTCGGCGCGTTCGTCGAGGGCGCCGGCTTCCTGCCGCACCTGTCCGGGCGCGCCAACCTGGAGCTGTACTGGCAGGCCACCGGACGGCCCGCCGAGGACGCGCACATCGAGGAGGCCCTGGAGATCGCCGGGCTCGGCGACGCCCTGGCCCGCGCCGTCCGCACGTACTCGCAGGGCATGCGGCAACGGCTCGCCATCGCCCAGGCCATGCTCGGCATGCCGGACCTGCTCATCCTCGACGAACCGACCAACGGGCTCGACCCGCCCCAGATCCGCGAGATGCGGGACGTGATGATCCGGTACGCGGCCGGGGGCCGGACCGTCATCGTCTCCAGCCACCTGCTCTCCGAGGTCGAGCAGTCCTGCACCCACCTCGTGGTCATGGACCGGGGCCGGCTCGTCCAGGCCGGCCCGGTCGCCGAGATCACCGGGTCCGGGGACACGCTGCTGGTCACCAGCGCGCGCGAGGTGGCCGAACCTCTCGCGGAGAAGGTCGCCGCGCTGCCCGGGATCGGTTCGGCCGCCCGCACGGAGGACGGCCGCGGGCTGCTCGTACGGCTCGACGGCGCCACCCCGGCCGAGCTGATCGCCGAACTGGTCCGGCTCGACGTGCCGATGACCGGTGTCGGACCGCACCGCCGACTGGAGGACGCGTTCCTCACCCTGATCTCCGGAGGCTCCGCATGAGTGCCGCAGCCGATGTCACCGAAGCCGCCGGCACCGCCGGGGCACCCGGCTACCGTGCCCGGCACACCCTGCCGCTGCGGGTCGAGGCGATGCGCCAGCTGCGCAGACGCCGCACCCTGATCATGGGCGGGGTGCTGGCGGCACTGCCGTTCGTCCTGATCGTCGCGTTCGCGATCGGCGGCACCCCGGAATCGCGGGGCGGCGGCAGCGACCGGATCACCCTGATGGACACCGCGACGGCCTCCGCCGCGAACTTCGCCGCGACCTGCCTGTTCGTCTCCGCCGGGTTCCTGCTCGTGGTGCCGGTGGCGCTGTTCTGCGGCGACACCGTCGCCTCGGAGGCGAGCTGGTCCTCGCTGCGCTATCTGCTGGCGGCGCCCGTGCCGCGGGCCAGGCTGCTGTGGAGCAAGCTCGTCGTGGCGCTCGGCTTCAGCCTCGCCGCGATGGTGCTGCTGCCGCTCGTCGCCCTGGCCGCGGGGGCCGTCGCATACGGCTGGGGGCCGCTCCGACTCCCCACCGGCGGCGCGCTCGCGACCTCGGACACCGTGCCCCGGCTGGCGCTCGCCGTCGCGTTCGTCTTCGTCTCGCAACTGGTCACCGCCGGACTGGCGTTCTGGCTGTCGACCAGGACCGACGCCCCGCTGGGCGCGGTCGGCGGCGCGGTCGGGCTGACCATCGTCGGCAATGTGCTGGACGCCGTCACCGCGCTCGGCTCCTGGCGCGAGTTCCTGCCCGCGCACTGGCAGTTCGCCTGGGCGGACGCGCTCCAGCCCGAACTGGAGTGGGCCGGCATGACGAAGGGCGCGGCGATCTCGGTGACGTACGCCCTGATCCTGTTCGCCCTCGCCTTCCGGGGCTTCGGCCGCAAGGACATCGTGTCCTGAGACGGGCGCCCGGCCCCTGGTCTCCGGGGCCGGGCCGGGATCCGGGCCGGGAGCAGGGCCCGGGTTCTGCCCGGTCCGGCGCCGGTTCTGCCCGGTCCGGCCCGGGTCCGGAGCCCGGAGAATTCGTTCGCGGGGATCGTCGGGCCGGTGCTCTGATGGGGGCATGACCGCTCCGACCAGGCCGCAGTACGAGATCCGTGCCCAGTACACGGACACCACGATCACCGTCTACCAGGCGTACACCCCGTCCATCGGCCTCCCGGCCGCGCGCGACGGGCGCTTCCCCGACACCTGGAAGCGGGACCGCATGACGTGGATCAAGCCGAGTTTCCTGTGGATGATGTACCGCTGCGGCTGGGGCACCAAGGAGGGCCAGGAGACCGTGCTGGCCGTCGAGATCACCCGCGAGGGCTTCGACCGGGCCCTGGCCGGGGCCGAACTCTCGCACTACGTCGGGGGAGTCCACCCGGACCGCGCCGCCTGGCAGCACGCCCTGCGCCGGGCCCCGGCGCGCGTCCAGTGGGACCCGGAGCGGGACCTGCGCCTGGACCGGCTGCCGTACCGCTCCCTCCAGCTCGGGCTCTCCGGCGAGGCGTCGCGGCGGTACGCGGACGAGTGGACGGTGTCCATCCGCGACGTCACCCCGCTCGCCCGGCGGGTCCACGCACTGGTCGCGGCCGGGAGCACCGAGGAGGCGGCCCGGCTCCTGCCCCGGGAGGACCCGTACCCCCTGGGCGCCGCCCCGGTCCCGGTCGCGACCGGTGAACCCGCCTCCTAGGACGCGGTGCTGAGCTCCCAGAACCGGAAGACGGTCGAGGTGTCCAGGCAGTTCTGCAGGCCCCGGACGTTCTCGTGGGCGACCGCGTACTGCTTGCCCTGCCACAGCGGCAGCAGCGGCAGCTGGTCCGCCACGATGTCCTGGAGCTTCATGAACTCCTGCCGGGTCTTCGCGCGGTCGGTCATGGACGACGTCCGCGGGATGATCCGGGAGATCTCGCCGTTCTCGAAATTGTTCGACAGGACGTTGCCCTTGCCGAAGAACGGCTGGGTGAAGTTGTCGGGGTCGGGGTAGTCCGGCACCCAGCCCTTCACGTAGATGCCGTACTTGCCCTCGGAGATGTTCTCCTCGTACTCGTCGAACGGGACGGACTTCATCCGGGCGTCGAAGAGGCCGCTCCGGTTCAGCTGTCCGGCGATGGTCCGCAGCTCGTCGTCGGTGGCGGGACCGTAACGGCTCGGGGTGGACCAGAGGGTGAGCTTCACCTTGTCGGTGATGCCGGCGTCCTCCAGGATCTTCTTCGCCACCTTCGGCTGCGGGCTGTCCCCGTACGTGTCGAAGAAGGAGGTCCCGTGGCCGGTGATGCCGACCGGGACGATCGAGTAGAGCGGTGTCGCCGTGGACTCGTAGACCTTGCTGACCAGGGCGTACCGGTCGACGAGATGGGCGATGGCCTTGCGCACGGCGATCTTGCCGACCACGGGGTCGGCCACGTTGAAGACCAGGTGCTGGACCTCGGCACTGTTTCCCTGGACGACCTCGATGCCGTCCTTCTCGGCGCCGGGCGAGGTGTCCAGGGCGGCTATCGCCTTGGCGGTGAGACCTCGGTACGCGACGTCCACGTCGCCCTTCTCCAGGGACGACTTGAGGGCCTGCTGGTCGCCGCGGAACAGCCGCAGCGTCACACCGGAGTTCTTCACCTCGGCGTTGCCCTGGTATCCGGAGTACACCGAGAAGTCGGCCTTCGACTTGTCGATGGAGTCCAGCTCGTAGGGGCCGGAACCGATCGCCTTGTCGCCCTTGAGCAGGCTGTCCGCCGGGTAGACCTCGTGGTCCACGATGGAACCGGCACCCGAGGCGATCTTGCTGGGGAACGTCGCGTCGGGCACCTTGAGGCGGAAGACGACCGTCCGCACGTCCGGGGTCTCGATCGACGCGATGGTGGAGAGCAGCGGCGCCGGACCCGCCGGGTCGTTGATCCTGATCGCCCGGTCGAAGGAGTACTTGACGTCCTTCGACGTGAGGTTGTGGCCGTTGCTGAACTTCAGCCCGTCGCGCAGGGTGCAGGTGTAGGTCTTGCTGTCGTCCGAGAAACCGCACTCGTCGGCCGCCTCCGGCACCGGGGTGGAGGAACCGGGCGGGAAGCTCAGCAGGGACTGGAAGACGTTGTTGAACAGCAGCCAGGACCCGGGGTCGTAACCTGCGGCCGGGTCCGTCGCGAGGATGTCGTCGGACATCCCGACGACCAGGCTCTCCTTGGCGTCGAACTGCCAGATGTCGTTCTGGGACCCGCAACCCGTCAACAGCGTCGCTGCCAGGCCCACGGAGATCAGGGCGCCCGGCCGACTCGTACGAACCTTCACAGAACGTGCCTCATACTCTCGGCCGGGAGTGGGTGTTCCCGGACAACCGGATCGGGTCAGGAAGTGCTGTGAACACCGCGGCCGTCCGACGGGAGCCGGTCCGGCCGCCGGGGACCGTGGTACGGACCGGCGGCCCTTCCGGACCCGGTGTTCACCCAGGAACTCTACGCGCGATGACCTGACGTCAAATTCCAGCAGATGAACAGGAGAAGACAGGTGGTGGTCGGTCTCGTGGTGCCGTTGAACACCCTTATTAGTACACGGAGCCGAGCGGCGGTGCAGCACGCGAAGGAAAAAGCCGGGGGCGGCAGGCGGGTTGGCCTGAAAAACCTGGCGGCTGTTCGTGAGGGCCGACCGGCGGAGGACTCCGGGTGGAGGTGTGTTCCGGTGTGCCCACTGGTGTCGACCATGTCATAGCAGCAGATCAGGACTGCGTCACCGCTCCTTTTGGACACCGTGGACACCCGTGTGCCGAAACCCGCCGGACCCTATCCCTGGATAAATGCGGGAAACCCCGTTTTCCGGTGCCTTCCCTCCCTGATGGCGGTTCGGAAGCGATTCACTTGCCTTCGCCTTTCTGGTCCTCCTGATCCCTCTGGTCCCCATCTGATGCCACTCGGGCGCCTTTTCCGATCGCTTCCGGAGCGTCACCTTCCGCGGCATGTGACGGTTCGGGCCGGCTGCCCGAGGGCCCCGCGGGCCCGCGCGGGCGGGGACACGGAAACGGGCACGGTCACCCGCACCGGCTCGGCGACGTGCCCCCGCCGTGAGGACTTCGTGTCCCGATCTCGACATCCCGCCCGTTTCCCGGCGGCTGTTGCCGCATCGAGATCCTTCCGCAACATCCTCGTCGACTCCGACGCGCCACCTCGCACGTCACATTCACAAGTGCAGGCACCAAGACATTGGGGGGAAAACGATGGAACGCCGGACAAGGAAGCACGGGGCGCGCCGGGCGGGCACGTACGGCGCGGGACTCCCGCGGACGTGGCAGGGGGCCCTCGGCGTACTGCTGGCGGGAGGGATGCTGCTCACCGGATGCTCGGGCACCTCGCACGACTCCGCCACGACCGACAGCCGGGGCGTGCGGGGCGGGGCGCCCGCGCCCGCCGCACCGGGCGGCGCGGCCGGGAGCGGCGCGGAGAAGCGGCGGGACGCGGACGGGCCGGAGGAGTCCGCGCCGCCGGTCGCGCCCGACTACCTGTCCACCTTCGCCCTGGACGTCGACACCGCCTCCTACGGCTACGCCCGCCGCGTCCTGGCCGACGGCAGCCTGCCGAGGCCGGACACCGTGCGGCCCGAGGAGTTCGTCAACAGCTTCCGCCAGGGCTACCGGAGGCCGGAGGGCAACGGCTTCGCCGTGAACATGGACGGGGCCAGGCCCGCGGCGGCCATCGAGCCGGAGATGTCGACGACGAAGGTGAGCGCGGCGGGCCGCCTCGACCTGGTGAAGCAGTCCCTGCGCATCCTGGCCGGCGAACTCCGCGACGACGACTCGATCTCCCTGGTCACCTTCAGCGACGAGGCGGAGACCCTGCTGCCGATGACCCGGGTGGGGGGCCACCGGGACAAGATCCGCGACCGGGTCGACTCCATGGAGGCCACCGACTCCACCAATGTGGAGGCCGGCATCAGGCGCGGTTACGAGGAGGCGGTCGAGGGCCACGCCAAGGGCTCCACCAACCGGGTCGTCCTGCTCTCCGACGCGCTCGCCAACACCGGCGAGACCGAGGCCGAGGGCATCCTGGAGCGCATCGACTCCGCCCGCCGCGAGTACGGCATCACCCTCTTCGGGGTAGGCGTCGGCAGCGAGTACGGCGACGCGCTGATGGAGGAGCTCACCAACAAGGGCGACGGCCACACCACGTACATCGCCGACGAGGCCCAGGCCCGCAAGGTCTTCGTCGACCAGCTGCCCGCCCACCTCGAACTGACGGCCCGCGACGCCAAGGCCCAGGTCGCCTTCGACCCGAAGACCGTGAAGCAGTTCGAGCTCATCGGGTACGAGAACCGGAAGGTCGCCGACGAGGACTTCCGCGACGACCGCGTCGACGGCGGCGAGGTCGGCCCCGGCCACACGGTGACGGCGCTCTACGCGGTGCGCCTCAAGGAGGGCGCGTCCGGCCACGTGGCGACCGCGACCGTGCGCTGGCAGGACCCGAAGACCAGGGCGCCCCACGAGCGGACCGGCTCCATCACCACGAACGCGATCGACGGCCCGCTGTGGGGCGGTGCCTCCCGGCGCCTCCAGGTGACCGCCGTCGCCGCCTACTTCGCCCAGTCGCTGCGCGGCGAGGAACTGACGGGCGCGCCCGGCCTCGGCGAACTCGCCGCGCGGGCCGGGAAGCTGGCGTCCGACACCGAGGACGACTCGGTGCGGAAGCTGGCCACCGCGATCGAGCAGGCCGCCCGGCTGCGTGACGGCAGGCGCGACGGAGCGACCGGGGGAGAACCCGAGGGGGAGATCGACTGACCTTCGGCACAAGGGAGTTGACGTGTCGCACCGCCCTGCGGAAGTGGGCTGTGCGACACGTGTGCCGACGACATGATGTATCCCATGTCCTCCTCCCTCGAATCCCTGTTCCTGGCCCTCGCCGTCATCACGACCGGGCTCTACGCCGGACTGATGCTGACGTTCCTGACCTCGATCATGCCCGGCCTGGCGATCCTGCCGGACGAGCGGTTCACGGACGCCATGCGCCGCTTCAACGAGAAGGTGCCCGGCCCGTTCTTCCTGCTCCTCTTCTTCGGGGTGATCGCCTTCCCGGCCGTCGTGGTCTTCGGCGACGACGGCGTCGACCGGGTGCTCGCCCTGGCGGCACTGGCCTGCGCGGTCGGCAGCCACCTGATCACGATCGCCGGCAACGTCCCGCTGAACAACCGGCTCGCGCAGTCGGAGGGCGGCGACGAAAGCGCCGCCCGCGCCGCCTTCGAGGGCCGGTGGAACCGGCTCCACCGGGTCCGGACGCTCCTGTCGCTGGCCGCCTTCGTCCTGCTGGCCGCGATCGGCTCGTAGGACGTCCCCGCACCACGGGCCCGGCCACTTGATGAGAACGCCCCGCCCCTTCGTGAGAACGCCCCGGCCCTTCGCACCACGGGCCGGACCGTGAACGGATCCGCCGCGCGCCCGGCGCGTGGAGGAGCTGTGACGGTCCGGCCCGCGGGGCAACCCCGGCGGGCGTCCGCCGGTCTGAGACTGCACGGTGCCGGTACCCCGCGCACCCTCCGGAACGTTCTCGTCGAACCCGACCGAAGGAGCCCCCGTGGCAGCCCGTGCCCTCGGAACCGCAGTGGTCCTCGCCATCACCGTGACGACCGCCGTGATCACCCTTCCCGCCGCCGGGGCGGCGACGCCCGGAACGGTCCCCGCCGCGGCCCCGGCGTCCGCGAACGCCGCCGTCCCCGCCCCGGCCGCGCGCCGCGACGACTTCAACGGCGACGGCTACCGGGACGTGGCGTTCACCGCCCCCGACGCCACCGTCGAGGGCAGCGCCAAAGCCGGGTACGTGGGCGTGGTCTACGGCTCCGCGAAGGGCCTGCAGACCTCCACCAAGCAGGTCTTCACCCAGGACTCGCCCGGAATACCGGGCACCGCCGCGGCCGGTGTCCGGTTCGGCGGCGCGACGGCCGGTGCCGACCTCGACGGGGACGGGTACGGCGACCTCGTCGTCGGCGCGGAGAACGAGAAGGCCGGCACGTCCGGGTCGGCCGGTTCGCTCACCGTGATCTGGGGCGGCCCGCAGGGCCTGTCCGGCGGTGCGACCCTGCTGACCGGCGACGAGCAGTACGAGGGCATCGGCGGTGAAGTCGCCGTCGGCGACTTCGACGGCGACGGCGACGCGGACGTGGCCACCCTCGGCAGGAGCGACCTCCACGTCCTGTCCGGCCCGTTCGGGCGCGACGGCGGCGCGGCGGCCCCGGTCAGGGAGATCCGCGACATGGACGACCTGCGGTACATGGACATCGCCGCGGGCGACTTCGACGGCGACGGCCGCGACGACCTCGCCGGTGTCGTCCACGACGGCGACGAGTACGACGCCCGGCGCGCCATCGTCCGCAGGGGCGGCGCCACCGGCCTCGCCGAGGACTACACCGTCGTCAAGGGGGCGAACGGCTACGGCCTCCAGGCCGGCGAGACCGTCACGGCCGGCCACGTCGACGGCGACAAGTACGCCGACCTCGTCGTGGGGCGCATGGTCGAGGGCCACGACAGCGACGTGGGCAACCCGCTCGCCCTGGGCGGCATGGTCACCTACGTCCCGGGCGGCGCCACCGGCCCGCGGGGCGACCGGGCCAAGGTCTTCAACCAGGACAGCGCCGGTGTCCCCGGCGTCGCCGAGATGGGCGACGGGTTCGGCGCCTCGCTGTCGGTCGGCGACATGAACGGCGACGGCTACGGCGACATCGCCGTCGGCGTGCCCGGCGAGGCCCTCGGCACGAAGAAGCGGGCGGGCTCGGTCCTGATCCTCCCCGGCACCGCCTCCGGCCCCACCGGGACCGGCACCCTGGGCTTCAACCAGGACACCGCGGACGTCCCCGGGGCCGCCGAGGCCGGAGACGGCTTCGGCGCCGCCGTGAAGCTGGTCGACGCCGACCGCGACGGCCGCGGCGAACTGGTCGTCGGCGCACCCGGCGAGAACACGGGCGCGGGCTCCCTGTGGGTCTTCCCGGCCACGGCCTCCGGAGTCACGGCCAAGGGCTCGTTCACCTTCGGCCACGGCACCCTCGGCACGGTGGGCACGGGCGCGCGACTCGGCGCGTCGTTCAACCGCTGACGACGTGTCCCGGGGGTGGGGCCCGCCCCACCCCCGGGAGTCGGGCAGCGGGTATGTCCCGCCCCGAAGTCGCCTCCTACGGTGGGGCCATGAGCTCCCGCACCGTGTGGCAGGCCCTGCCCGACCCCCGTTACCCGCTGTCCTCCTGGCCCTGGCGGTCGGCCGGTTACCTGGCCGGCGGCGCGGTGGCGGGGGCGGTCCTCCTGGTGGCGGGCGTGCTCGGGGCGGTCGTGGGCGGCGCGCTCTCCCTCGTACTGATCGGGCTGCCACTGCTCGCACTGATGGCCCTGACCGGGATCCCGGTGGCGGCCCTGGAGCGGCGCAGGCTGCGGCTGATGGACCCCGAACCGGCGCCGGACCCGCACCGCAGGCCCGCCGAACCGGGGCTGTGGAGCTGGCTGACGTGCCGGTTCCGGGAGCGGGTCACCTGGCGGGAACTCGGGTACGCGCTGCTGTTCGCCGTGGTCCTGTGGCCGCTCGACGCCCTCGCGGTGGCCGTCTGCGCGCTCGTACCGCTGACGATGGCGGCCACCCCCGTGCTGCTGCGGGTGTACGGGGACGGCGAGGAACTCCGCGTGGTGAAGCTGTGGACGGTCACGACGTGGCCCGAGGCCCTCGCGACGGCGGCGGGCGGCCTCGTGCTCCTGCTGCCGGGCGGCCACGCCCTGGGCGCGGCGGCCGGGGCGCGCGCGGCGCTGACCCGCCTCCTGCTCGTCCCCGGACCGACGGAACTGGACGACCGGCTGGTCGAACTGGCCCGCTCCCGTGTCCGGTTGGTCGACGCCTTCGAGGCCGAGCGCCGCCGCATCGAGCGCGATCTCCACGACGGGGCCCAGCAGCGCATCGTCGCGCTCACCATGATGCTCGGCCTGGCCCGGCTGGACGCCCCGCCCGGCCCGCTCGCCGACCAACTGGCCAGGGCCCACGAGGAGGCGGGCCGGGCCCTGGCAGAGCTGCGCGAACTGATCCACGGCATCCACCCCCAGGTCCTGGCCGACTACGGCCTGCGGGCGGCGGTCGCCGACGCCGCCGAACGCTCCGTGATCCCCGTCGGCCTCCGGCTCGACCTGCCCGGCAGACTCCCCGAAGCGGTCGAGGCCGCCGCGTACTTCGTGGTCTGCGAGGCGCTGGCCAACGTCGCCAGACACAGCGGGGCGAGCCGCGCCGAGGTCAGCGGCGGCCACACCGGGGGCCGGCTGTTCCTGGAGATCCACGACGACGGCCGGGGCGGCGCGAGCACGACCGGGGGCGGCAGCGGGCTGACCGGCCTGGCCGACCGGGTGTCCGTGCTCGATGGCAGACTTGCGCTGTCCAGCCCGGCCGGGGGACCGACCCGATTGCGTGTGGAGATTCCTTGCGAGTGGACCGATCGCTCCGCGTAGTCCTGGCCGAGGACAGCGTGCTGCTGCGCGACGGACTGACCGGCCTGCTCGGCCGGTTCGGGCACGAGGTGGTCGCGGCGGTCGGGGACGCGGAGGCACTCGTGGCGGCCGAGGCCGAACACGCCCCGGACATCGTCGTGACGGACGTCCGGATGCCGCCCGGCTTCCAGGACGAGGGCCTGCACGCCGCGATCCGCCTGCGCACCCGGCGCCCCGCGCTCCCCGTGCTGGTCCTGAGCCAGTACGTGCAACGCACCTACGCCGCCGACCTCCTCGACTCCGGCGACGGTTCGGGCGTCGGCTACCTGCTCAAGGACCGGGTCGGCCAGGTCGAGGAGTTCGTCGACGCCCTGCACGAGGTCGCCGACGGCGGCACGGTCGTCGACCCGGAGGTCGTACGCCAACTCCTGCGCCGCCGCCGCGACCCCCTGGAACGCCTCACCCCCCGCGAACGCGAGGTGCTCGCCCAGGTGGCCCAGGGCAGATCGAACGGCGCCATCGCCCGCGAACTGGTCGTCTCCGAGGCGGCGGTGGGCAAGCACATCGGCAACATCCTCGCCAAACTCGACCTTCCCCCCGCCGACGAGACACACCGCAGGGTCCTGGCGGTCCTGACCTACCTGCGCGCCTGACCCACCGGGTCCAGGTCCCGCCGGGTCAGAACCCCTCACCGACGGCACCGGAGGTGTGCGCGAGGGCGAGCTCCGCGAGCCGGGGGAGGGCCTCGGGAGCCAGCCGGGGCAGGAGCGGCAGCGCGTACCGCCAGTGCTCGCCCGCCAGCACCTCCCGCACGAGCTCGCGGGCCGCCCCCTCGTCCCGGGAGGCGTCCGTGCCGAGCGCGTCGGCGAGCGCGAGGAAACGCAGCACGGGGGTGCGCTGCCGGCCCCAGCCGTCCGCGGCCGGAACGACCACCCGGACCCCCGCGAGATACCCCGCCACCGCGGCCAGGGCCGCCGCCCGTTCCTCCGGGGTCCCGGCCGGCCCGGCAGCGTCCCGGGCGGCTGGGGCGCCCTCCCGGAAGGCGTGCAGGACCGCCCACTCCGCCATGGGCAACTCGCCCCGGGGCAGGAGCGTCCTGAGTGCGTAGTTCTTCCAGGAGCTCAGCCTGCCCTCCGCCGGCGACGGCACCCCGGGGCAGCACCTGCCCGAGCCGAGCAGGACGTTCAGCAGCACGGTGTGCGCCTTCCACCCGTCGAGGACATCCTCCGGCCGGGCGCAGGCGCTGTGCAGCGCCGCGCACATGTCGGCCCCGTGCTCTCTCGGATCGGGCAGCACGAGCAGCAGATCCACCAGGTCGGGCAGCACCGTTTGCCCTCTCAGGAACGGCAGGGCGGCCGACCTGCCGAGCACAGCGACGTGCTCCTCGACGAATCGGTGGGCGGCCCGGGGGTCGTGCGGGGCCGCTGCCGCGGCCACGGCGAGCCGGACGCGCCCGGCCTCCCGGCGTCCGGCGGCGGTGGCCGGGTCCGGCCGGGCCGCGAGTCGCTGCTCCGCGGCGTCGGCCTCGCCGGCCCGGGCGAGTGCCTGGGCGACGAGACCGTGCACGGACAGGTCGTGCGTCAGCACCGCCGCCCGCGCGGCGTCCCGGGCGAGCCGTCCGGCCCCGGCGATGTCCCCGCCCGCCGCGCAGCCCAGTGACACGACGGCCAGCGCGCCCGCCAGCACGTCGGGCTCCCGCGACCGCTTCGCGAGGCGGACCGCCTCGTCGATGAGTCCCGCCGCCGCGAGCGACTCGGCCAGCGGAAGTCCCCACCTGCGGGTGTCCGCCACCGACGCGTGTCCTTCCCACCGGGCGAAAGCCGTCGCGAGGAGCCTGCGGCCGACGACGGGCTTCTCCTCCAGTGCCGCCCGGATCTCGTCGAACTCATCGGACTCCGCTGGGTGTTCAGCCGGCCGGGTTTCATCCCCCTGTTCCAGTACGGCGAGAGCCTGACCCCGTACGTCCTCGTCGAGCGCGTCCGGGCACAGCCCGTCCGGTACCAGATCGAGGAGGTCGCGCGCACTGTCCTCGTGCCCGGCGTCGCGCAGGACGGCCACCACGCGCGCGAGGGTCGTGGACAGTTCGAGACGCAGATGGGCACGGTCGGCCGATGAGCGTGCCTCCGGCACGGCGAAGGCGTCGACCAGGGCCCGGCGCGCTCGGCGCGCCAGTGCTCCGGCCGCGTCCGGCCGCACCGGCAGCAGGGCGTCGGCGCCGAGCGCCAGCAGATCGACATGCGTCAGATCCGACGAGGGGTCCAGCCCGGCGCAGAAGCTCTCGACGCGGTCCTGGAAACGGGCGTCGTCCCTCGCCAGCCATGACCAGATCTCAAGGGCCTCGGCCTGCTCGTCGGACGCACCGAGACTCAGCGCTTCCGCGTGCTCGGCCGTCCCGTCGAGCAGACCGGCTCGGTCCTCCCCGTCGAGCGCCCCCATGGCACGGACGCGGTCGGCCCAGCCGGCATCCGGACGACCGGCGACGGCGCGCAACACCGCGTGCCCGGACGTGTATTGGCCGCAGGCGCACAGCGCGATGCCCGCCTCGACCAGCTCGGTGACCTCCCGGCCCCGACCGGCCGGAAGAGCCGACGCCCGCCTCGCCCGTGCGGCCGCCTCCCGGCCGACCGCCTCCGCCTCCTCCCGCCCCTGGCGGCCGAGGACCACGGCCACGTCCGCCAGCCGCAGGGCCGCGGCCGTCCCGTCGGGAGGGGAGGAGGCGAGTTCGCGGGCCCGGGAGGCCTGCCCGGCGAGGGCGAACAGCCCGGGGAAGCCACGCGGCACGAGCCGGGTGCGCCCGGACAGCACGGTCCGGGAGAGAGCCACCTCCGCAGCCGTGCCCATGCCCGCCCGTCGCGCGACAACCTGTCCCGTGCCCCCCTGGACCGTGACTTCCTGCTCCGCGACCGGTACGAGGTCGAGTTGCGCCAGTGCCTCGTCCGGGCGGCCCGCCGCCACGAGCCGCGACTGGCGCCGCGGATCGAGCACGATCCGCTCGACGCGATCGGTTCCGCGCAGCAGCCGGGGGTAGTGGGACAGCAGGTAGTCGGGCGTGGACTCCGGCCAGCCCCGTGTCCGCCAGCGGTCGGCCCAGGCGTGCAGCCGCCCGGCGCAGTCCTCCAGCAGAGCGGGGTCGAGCAGTTCCCCGGCAACTCGCAGCAGCGCTTCATGGCCGGTCACACGGCCGTCGGCGGCGGCCCCCGCAATGTCGGGGACCAGCTGGAGGCCCCGAGAGCCCTTCAGCAGCTGGTCGATCTCGTTCCGTTCCACCCCCGCCAGCTCGGCCAGTTCCCGGCGGCGCAGGCCGGTCCCGGCCACGGTGAGGAGCCCGATCACGGTGAGGAGCCCGGTCGCCGTGCGTCCCGGCGAGGACGCACCCAGCCGTTCCAGCTCCTCGCGGGCGGCGAGCCGGGCGCCCCGATCGCCCGCGAACGGGCGGAGCTCCCGCACGTACCTGCGTTTCCGCAGGGGATGGGACGCCGGTACGTCGGAAGGCGGTTTCGACGCGGGCCGGCTCGACACGATGACGCGGACCAGGGTCTTCCGCGCCGGTTCGGGGAGCAGCGACGCGATGCTGGTGGACGAGCGCCGGGTTCCGGGGGGTCCGTCGTCCCATGCGGCGTCCTCGTCCAGGCCGTCCACCACGATCAGCAGCCGAAGCTGTCGCGTCGCGGCCTCGCGGTACAGCCGCCGGAGCTCTGCGGGCGACGGGGCGGACGCCCGGGTTCCCAGCCGCCTCGTCAGCTCCTTCACCATGTAGGTCACGAATCGGTCGTGGTGATTGTTTCCTTCGACCCCGGAGACGAAGTAGCGGATGAGGCCGACCTTTTCGGGCGGCTGTTCCACGAAGTCGTCCAGCAGTGTCGTCTTCCCGGCCCACTGCGGTGCCTGCCACCAGAGATACGGGGGTGCGCCCACGGTCGAGTCGTCGGCGAAGTCGTACATGGCCCTGAGCCCCGACTTGTAGTGCTGCAACGCCTCGTGGCCCAGGCTCCGCACACGGGCCCGGCGCGAGGAGATGCCCCGGCGCTCGTCCGTCTCCCGCTGCGCGGCTTCGAGCGCCTGCTCCCACCCGGCATCGAACTCCGCAGGTTCACCGGCCCTGGCCCGGAGGCTCTCCACCAGCCTCCGCACGTCCGGTGTGCCGGAACGCTGCGGGGCCGACACGCCACGGCACCAGGTCAGGACGGTTTTCGGACGCAGCCCCGCTTCCTGGGCGCAGGCCGCGAAGCTGCCGTTCTCCGAGGCTTCGGCCCTGTCGCGCAACTCCGTCAGCCTGAGGCCGAAAGCATCGAGCGCCGGTCGACGATCACGGTCGTCCCGAATGATCTTCACAATTTCTCCGCGATTGCGTCGACTGCAGTTCATCTTCCCGACAGGGCTGGGGTTTCCGGCGGTGCGGCCGGTCGGACGTCGCTGGCTGCGGGACGGGTCGCCAAGGTGGTTCCACCGCCCGGGAATCGAGCCCGGCGGCCGGAACGAAAGGACTGCCCGTGCTCACACTCTCCACTCTTCTCCAGGACGCGACCTCCCTCGCCGCCGTCAGCGCCACGGCCTACACGGGGCTCCTCGCCGCCGTCGCGCTCGCCTCGGTCATGGCCCCCACTCCGGAGCACCGCCGCGACGCCCGCGCCACGCTGACCATCCTGATGAGGCGGCGTCCGCCGAAGTGAGGCAGGAGCGGGAAGGGGGGTGGCCGTGGCCGGATCCGGCCCTCCTTCCATCCCGCGGAATGGCGTGAACTTGCCTGCGAACAGCCTCCATTGGGGGTATCCGGACAATTTCACCGACCGTCGACACCGCTCGGATTCTCACTGCTAGCGTCTCACCGGTCACAACGTGTGGCCACTGATGAGAGCGGTAGTTGATCCTTTGCCCGCAGTGTCTGCCCCACCCCGGCGGAACCCTTCCTGGGACCCCCGGCACCAGCCCTGCGCGCCCGTCATCTCCCAGGAGGGTGAGGCCCTCCAGCTGTCCTTGCTGGATGTCCTCCGCAACGCCGAGGAGTTGAGCGCCCTCTCCTGCCCGACGCCGGGCGAGGGGGTCGGCCTCATCGAGTACCTGCTGGGCATCTGCTTCGCGTCCGGCGCCTTTCCCTCCTCCGACGACGAGTGGCGGGCCCGGGTCGAGAGGAAGCACCCGCTCGACGAGGTCGCGACCTGGCTGGCCGGACAACCGGCGGACGAGTGGGACCTGTTCCACCCGGAGCGGCCGCTGGGGCAGAACAGCGAACTGGCGCCCCAGTTCGAGGAGGACGGCGCAGGGCCGGCGCAGCTCGTCCTGGAGCGGGTCGGTGACTACTGCCAGCTCTTCGACCACCACCACCTCGAACACCCCGAGCCGCTCCCGGCCGCCGAGGCATTCCGGGCCATGCTGGCCCAGCACGTCTACGGACTGTCGGGCCGGGCCCGGGTCTCCGGCAAGCGGCTCGGTCCGAAACTGACCAACCTCGCCGCGGGACGGCTCCAGGGCCGCGTCCGGGTCGTGGCCGAGGGCCGGACCGTCGCGGACACGCTGCGGATGAACCTCTACCCCGCCCCGGGCGGAGAGAAGGGGCACTTCAACCGGTCGTGGACGACCGGGGAGAACCCGCGCCGGGGATTCAGGACGAAGCCGCCGGGCCGTGCCACCTCCGGCCCCGCCGACCTGCACAGCTGTCTCGGACGCTCGGTGCTGCTGCGTCCGGTGCCGGCGGCGGAGGGGGAACCCGTCCTCGTCGACCGGGTGCTGATCGGGGCCGGTGAACTCCTCGACCTCGACCCCGAACGCGACCTCGACGACGCCGTTCTCGGGAAGAAGCTGAACGGGCACCGCAAGCCGCTCTGGCCCTCTCCCACCCGCGCCCTGTGGCGTGAGGCGCACGCGCTCTACAGCGCGGCGACCAGGGAGACGGGGCGCCTGTACGGACGGTTGCGGAACCTCGACTTCCCACGGGACGGCAGCGGCCCGCCCTGCTCGTTCTGGGCCGTCGGGATCATCGCCGACAAGACCGTCCCGGCCACCTGGACGGAAGGCCGCTTCCCGTACGCGCCGAGCATGGGAGAAGCGCTGTGCGAGGCGTCCCGACGCGGCTCGGACATCGCCGAGTACGTGGCCCGGTCCCTGGAGCGCGCCGCTTACGCCGCCTGGAAGGTCGCCTACCCGAACCCGAAGCCCGCCGATCGCGCCGCGCAGATGGCCCGGTTCGACGCCCGGCGGGAGTTCTGGCCCGCGGCCGAGAAGCCCTTCCTGGGCCTGCTCCACGAGACGGCCAGGGGCGGGGACGTGCCGCCCCTGCTCTTCGACTGCGCCGGTGAACTCCGTTCCATGGCCGAGGACTTCCTCAGGAACCGGCTCGACGCGCTCCCGCGCAACCGTGAGGGGATGCTCGCCCGCGCCCGTGCCGAAGCCCGCTTTCGCGATGACATGGCCGACGCGAAGGCCCCCGCCGAACTCCGAGAGGCTGCGCAGAGATGACGCAATGGACCGGCCCCGCCCCCGACGGGCAGGGCGGCGAACAGCTCACGGCCTGGCTCGTCAGCCTCGTGCGCAACCGGGAGTACGGAAAGCTCGCCGAACTGCGCCGCACCACACCGACCGACTCCCACATCCGCGCCGGCTGGTACGGCCCGGAGGAGCAGCGCGAGATCTACGAGAAGGTCGCGTTCCTCTTCGGCGTCTACCACCAGGGCACTTCCGTCCCCCTGTACGGGAGGGGGAACCTCGGCGAAGCGGCCCGGCGGATCGGGGACGGTGCGGGGCGCGGCCCCGACAACCCCGGCGCGCAACGGCTGCTGTCGCGCGTGGTCGCGAGCCGCCGCATCCCCTGGCGCCACCTTCAGCACGCGGTCACCCGGCTGCGGGCCTGCGAACAGCCGCCGCCCTCCTGGACACAGCTCACCGAGGACCTGACCCGATGGCACGACCGCAGGGCGCGGATCGCCTACCGATGGACGGTGGACTTCCACCGGCCGGCCACGCGGAGCCGTGGCGCGACGACCGGCCGGAGCACGACCGGTGGCCGCAGCGGAACGAACAATCAGTCGACGCGGAAGGACCCGAGCACGTGACCGAGGCCCCCCGAAGCCAGTTCCTCTCCCTGCACGTGCTGGAGACGCTGGTCGCCGTGCTTCCCGTGCGGGACGAGAACGGATCGCCGAAGAGTCTGGTCTACGGCGGCGTGGAACGGCACATGATCACCAGCCAGTCGCGTCGCCGGGCCGAGCGGATGCACGCGCGCGACCGGGCCAACGCCGGTGTCGGTGCCCTGGCCGGGCGGAGCACGGGGCTCCGTACCCGCGAGTGGGCGCTCATCACCGCCAAGTCCCTGGAGGACGACCACGGCTGGGACCGGGAGGAGGCCGTCACCACCGCCCGTGCGGTCATCGAGGCCGTCGGCCTGAAGTTCGGCGACCTCGGCAAGAAGACCGTGGCCAATCTGACCAAGGTGCTCCTCTTCGCCCCGGCCGACACCGGAACCCGGATCGCCGCCCACGTCCACGAGCACGCCGAGGAACTGCGCACCTGGCGGGACGACTACCTGCGGGCCCAGGAGGAGAACGGAAAGAGGAAGGCCGGACGCAAGGGCGCCCGGAAGGCGGACCGGGCCCCGGAACCGGAGGAGGCGGACGGAGCGGCCAAGGCCGAGCTGCCGCCCCTGGCCAAGCAGCACCGCGACGCCGTGCTGTTCGCCATCGCACCGCGCGACGCCATCGACATCGCGCTCTACGGCCGGTTCCTGGCGGAGATCGCGGACTCGCCGAACGTGGACGGGGCCGTGCAGAGCGGCCACGCCTTCACCGTCCACGAGGCGGAGCAGGTCGACGACTTCTACGCGGCGGCGGACGACGCCAAGCTGCACCGCAAGCGGAACGCGCTGGACTTCCTCGACTCCGCGGACGACGCCGGGGCCGGCATGACCGGCTACCAGTCGCTGATCTCCGGCACCTTCTACCGCCACGCCGTCCTCGACCGCGCCCAGCTGCACACCAACCTCCGCGCCACCGGGATGACGGAGGCCGAGGCCGCCGGGACGGCGGTCGCCGCCGAGCAGGAATTCGTCAACGCCTTCGTGGAGGCGTTCCCCGAGGCGAAGAAGAACTCGACGGCCTCCACCGGCTCACTGCCCGCCCTGGTCCTCGCCTTCGAGGGCGCGCGCCCCTACAACTACGCCGCCGCCTTCCAGCTCCCCGTCGACGAGAACCCCGTCGGCCCGGAGGGCGAGGGCCGAGCCGGTGAGGGGGGCGAGGGACCGGCCGGTCCGGCGTCGGTACGCAGGCTGCTGAGGCACCACGCCTTCGTCAGCGAGCGTCGCCCCGACCTGACGGCCGCCCGGGTCCTGACCTACGACCCGCAGATCGACGCCGTGCTCAAGAAACTCGCTGCGGCCGGTGAGACCGACGTGACGGCCGTGACGCTGATCGAGGAGCTGACGCCGTGAGCCACCACGTACTGCTCATCCGGCTCGCCGCCCCGCTCCAGTCCTGGGGCGTGGCGGGCCGGTTCTGGCGGCGTGACACTCACAGCAGACCCACCAAGTCGGGCGTGATCGGCCTGTGCGCCGCCGCGCTCGGCCTGCCGCGCGAGCCACCGCCGGAGGACCCCGGCAACGACCCGCTCGCCGAACTGGCCCCGCTGCTCTTCGGCGTACGGGCCGACCACCCCGGCAAACCGGTGCGCGACTACCACACCGTCGGCGCCGGCCGGTACCCGCTGCGCCCCCGCGACCTCGTCACCGACCACCGGCGTGCCGCGGCGGCGGCCGCTCTGGTGGACGCGGAGACCGGGGACACCTTCGGCCACCACGAACTGGAGGACTGGTACGGGGCGCCGAAGCGGATCGCCGCCGACCCGCTCTCCGGCGCGCTGGTCTCCGCCGAAGTACGCAGGAACGCGATGACCACCGAGCGCTGGTACCTCGCCGACGCCGCCTTCCTGGTGGGTCTCCAGCACTCGGACCGGAGGCTGCTGGAAGAGATCGCCCACGCCCTGGAACACCCGAAACGCCTGCTGTGGCTCGGCCGGAAGTCCTGCCCTCCCTCGGGGCAGTTGGCCCTCGGGGTCGAGTCCGGCACGCTCGCCGAGGTCTTCGCGGGGATGGCGCTGCTGCCCTCGCCCTCCGAGGCGCGCGCCCGCGCGGGGGACGACCGGCCATGGGCATGGATCGAGAGCCCGCGTCCGGTGCCCGGCACCGGCCCGGTCATGGACCAGCCGGTGGGCTTCCACGCCATGGGGCCGAAGCACTCCGCGCGCTGGGAGACCAGGACGCGCGTCACCATCGCCCCGCACGCCCGCGATTGGAAGATCATCCTGTGACAGCGCCCCGTGCCGAGGCCGCCAGATTCGTCGCCACCCAGACCCTGCTGACCCTGGACGCCAGGCACCCCTACGCCGCCAAGTCGCTGATCGACGCCCAGGACATGCACCGGACCGTGATGAGCGGCTTCCGGGGCTGGGTCGACGACGGCAGCCGTGACGCCCGTGCCCAGATGGGCATCCTCTCGACCTGGTCCCTGAACCTTCGCGAGGCCCGGCTCTCGCTCGTCGTCCAGTCCCAGGTGCCCGGCGACTGGAGCCGGATCCCGCGGGCGGCCCTCGCCGAGGAACCCGAGATCCTGACCCTCGACCGCACCTTCGGCGTGGGGGACACGGTCGAGTTCCGCACCGTCGTCAATCCCGTGCACAGCCGTCCCCCCGCCCCGGGCTCCCCGGAGAAGACCCGGGGCAAACGGGTTGCCCACACCCGCCCCGACCACGTGAAGGCGTGGTTCGTCCGCCGCCTCCAGCCCCTCGGCGAACCCTCCGTGGCCCCCGACGGCCTGACCCGGCTGGGGGTCGACGCCCGGGCCGACCACCTGGCCGTTCGCATGCTTCCCCGGATCTCCAGCCCCGCCCCCCACGAGGGCCTCCGGCTCGTCCGCGCGGAGATCAGGGGCAAGTTGACCGTGACGAGCCCGGAGACCTTCGTGGGCACCCTGACGAAGGGGTTCGGGCACGGGCGCGCCTACGGGTGCGGACTGGTGCTGGTGCGCTGAGGCGCGGGAACACCCGCCCGCGCCCCTCCGCGATGGTGGAACGCCCGCCGGATCAGTCGGCGATGTCGACGCCGTAGCCGCGTGCGAGGTCCGCGAGCCCGTGGTCGTAACCCTGCCCGACGGCCCGGAACCGCCACACCGGGCCGCGGCGGTAGATCTCGGCGAGGAGCAGGGTGCGTTCCGTGGTGGCGGCGTCGAGGGTGGCCCGGACCGGCGGGGCGGCGTCGGGGCCCGGGGCCGCGGTGACCTGGACGGCCCCGACGTGCCCGAACGTCATGTCTCCGTCGATGGCGGCCGCGACGGCGATCTTGCGGGAGGCGGGCGGGAGCGAGGCGAGGTCGATGGCGATGGTCTGTTCGGCGGGCCCGTCGGCGAGGAGGCGCACGGTGCCCGCGGGGTTCTCGGGGGCGCCGTAGAAGACGAAGTCCTGGTCGAAGACGACCTGTTCGTCCTCGTCGAGCACGAAGGCGACGACATCGATCTCGCAGCCGTCCTGCGGTGCCCAGGCGGCGGTGACGTGCCACTGCGGTGCGGGGGTCTCCTGCGGCGAGGGCAGATCGAAGACACCGCCGCGCGGCAGGACGTGCGGAACGGGAGGCCGGTCCGCCGCCGGGTCCGGAGCCCCGCCGGCTCCGGCGGGGGCGGCCGTCGGCGCGGTGAGCCAGCTCTCGTCGTGCACGGGAAGCCCCAGTTCCGTGATCCGCTTCATCCGGCGTCGGTTCTCCCCTCCGGGCAGGAGGACGACATCGGTGACACTGCGCGAGAGGTTGACGGCGGCGGAGCCGCCCAGCCGGACGATCCGGGTACGGGCGGTGACCGCGTCCGGGTGCGTGCCGCCGAGGACGAGCACGCGCCGCCCGCTCAGCGGCCCGCGGGCCGTCGGGACCCCGGCCGGACCGGTCGGTTCCGGATCCGACGGCGCGGCGGCGACCGCCTGCGACGCGGCCGCTGGACCGGTTCTTGCAGGTCCGGCGGCGGACGGTCCGGACACTGCGGCGGCCTCCGCCGTCGTCACCCGGTGGAGCACCCCGGCGCGTATGTCACCGAGCAGCTTCAGGAAGGTGTGCTCGTCGACGACCGGTACGCCCTCGGCGGCCGCGCGCCGGGCCTTCGTGGACTTCGAGGCCGCCCCGTCGGCGACCAGCGCGCTGGTGTGACGGCTGACCGACGTCATCACGTTCAGCCCCGCCGCGACCGCCCGCGCCACCAGCTCGGCGCGCGAGGTCGCCGTCTCCCCGGTGATGGCGACCTTCATGCCCTGCACGAGCGGACCGCCCGGTTCCATGCGCCCCGGATTGCGGTACGCGCACGGTGTCTTCGGCGGTCGGGGCGTGAACTGCGAGTCCTGCCGGGGCGGACACGCCACGAGGGGCAGCGGCAGGTCGAGCCGGGCCGCCTCCCGCAACGTGGCGCGCAGAATCCCGGCCAGTACCCGGGTGTCGTCCAGGGCGTCGTGCGCCCGGGTCCGCGGGACGCCGTAGTGGGCGGCCAGAGTGCCCAGCTTCATGTCCCCGGTGGGCGGATCGACCTGGCGGTTGAGGGCGAGGGTGCACAGCCGCTGCGAGACCGGCAGGTACAGGCGGGCCCGCGCGAACTCGTGGGCCAGGAAGTCGTAGTCGAACGGGGCGTTGTGCGCGACCAGGACCCTGTCCTGCAGCAGCGCCCCGATCCGCCCCGCCACCTGGTCGAAGGTCGGCGCCCCGAGCAACCGTTCGGCGGTCAGGCCGTGCACGTCCACGGGCCCGGGGTCGCACCCGGGATTCAGCAGGGTCGAGAACTCCCCGGTCTGTTCACCGTCCGGACCGAGCGTCACCACCGCGACGGACAGCACCCGGTCCCGCCGCGGCACGAGCCCGGACGTCTCCACGTCCACGAGCGCCCAGTCGAAGGCGTAATCACGCAGGTCGGTCATGTCGGGTGCGGGAGGCCGGAAGTCCATGCCCGCAAGGATGATCCGACATTCACCGATCTCTCAACCCGGATGCCCTTTTGTCTTGATGCGCGAAGGGTGGAAGCGGACGGAGAACGGCTTCCGGAGGGCGCCTCGCCTCTCGGGCGGACCTCGGACCACCAGGCCTTATGCCGTCACTACGCGGTCTTCGCTAGCGTGCACCCGCCCGAGAAAAAAGGCCCTCCTGGTCGGAGGGCCCATGGGCCTGCGCGCTGTGCGCCCCCGGCAGGACTCGAACCTGCGGCCAAGTGCTTAGAAGGTACATGAGGGTGAGCGCTGTGCTTACCTGCGTTTTTGCTGGTCCCGCTGCGCCCAATTAATGAAAGGCACTTGGCCAATCTTCCTGGGCAACTTGGCGAGGAGTCGCCCCCCTGGCAATGCAGCCGCCCCAGGAGTCATTCTGACACCTGGGGCGGCTCGGAGGGTGAGGCTCCGCCATCTGGACGGAGCGCCGCACCTCGCAGGAAGCGGCTACCACGCCCTCACTGCGCCCGCCGTAGTCAAGGCGGGCAGCTCTTCGGACCTTTCACGTGCGGTACCCAGCGCGCATCAAGATCACACAATGGCCAATGGACTGTACAGACATTCGGATCCTGCGCCCCTGAGTTTGGACGAGTGCCGCCAGCCCAACCCCCCACTGACCGCGTTCTTGCAGCCCGACGAGCAGTCGGCGACCGCATCCGCGACGCCCGCTTGCACGCGAACCTCACTCAGGAGAGCGTCGCCTTAACTGCGGACATCTCCCGGCACAGCCTGAACCGCATCGAGCACGGCTACGGCAGTCCCCTTCTGGACACCCTGGTTCGCATCGCCGACGCGATCGGTGTGCCGCTCGCCGACCTCGTGCGGGAGGAGTAGCCCCGGCCGGCCGACGGGGGGACGGCGCGACCGGGGCGGAGACCCGCTCGTGGCTGGCTGGGGCGTTGCAGCCACGAGCGGGAGATCAAGACCGGCGGCGCACCGAGTACGGCGTCGGCCGGTGCGCGACAGGCAGCGAGCACGGCTCCTTGTGGACGTGAAGCGTGACGCCTGGCCCGGTCGCGCCAGGCACGTCGTACGTCTTCGACTCCCCCGGCGCCATGGGCTTCTGGCAGCAGTCGCACGTCATCGGCGGGCCTCCCGCCAGGCCCGGCCGAGGCGGACCGCGGTGCCGCAGTGAGCCCCGGCACGGCAGGTGGTGCAGCTGTAGGTGTGGCCGAGGAACGCCCGGTACGCCTCATCGCCGGACGAGCGGACCGGTGCTGGCATCGATCCGGTCATGACTGTTCACCTCCGCCCGGGTGGAGGCCACGCTGCTCCCGGCACGGCGCGCACGCGTACCGCGAAGCTGCGGGGCCCGAGTCCTCACCGATGGTGTAGATCAGGAGCGCAGTCCCGGACGGGCCCTCGTGCCAGTCGCACCAGCCCGGGGTCTCTTGGCAGTCCGTCACTTCTTCCTCCCCGTGCATCGCTCGCACCGGCACGCCGGATACGCGTGGGAGTGAGGCACTCCCTTCGCCGGGGCGACCTCGGCCTCCGGGCGCACGATGCGGGTGTTGCCGTGCCGGTCAACCTCGTACACCTTGATCGTCATTGGCATGCCACCCTCTGCTCCCTCCCGGCAAGATCTCCACGGATCTCCAGTACGTGCACCGTAGGACGGGGTAGAACGAGTGCGGGCACGCAAAATGCGTGCCCTGCTCGGGGGGTGCTCCATGGAGACTGGATACATCGGACGCCGCATCGCCTACTGGCGAGGGTTCCGCGGCTTCACACAGGCGGACTTCGGTCGCCTCATGGGGCAAACCCGCAGGTGGGTGCAGGATCTGGAGGGCGGGCAGCGCCAGCAGGACCCGCGCCTATCTGTGCTGGTGCGTGCGGCCGAGGTCCTGCGCATCCCCCTGGAGCAACTTCTGATGGACGTGCCCCCGGAGCCACCCCCGGCAACCACTCCGCCTGTCGAGGCACTCGCCGTCATCGACGTCCTGTACCGCGACGACAGCGAAGACGCGGATCCCCCACCGCTCGCGGACCTACGACGTCGACTCACCTACTGCTGCGAGGCATTCCAGGCCTGCCACTACGGGGCGCTCGGCCGCGACCTGCCCCCGCTGATCGTCGGATCCAGACGGTCTGCCGCTCAGGCGGGTGCTGAAGCCAGCGAGGCTCACGCCCTGCTGTCCCGAGTTCTGCAGCTGACGGCCTCGTTCCTCCACAAGTACGGTCCGGCAACGGCGGTCCAGGCGGCAGTGGTCGCCGACCGGGCTCTGACCGCAGCAGAACGATCTGGCGACCCGGTCGCGATCGGTGCGGCGTCGAGGCGGGTGGCGAAGTCGCTCATCCACCAACAGCAGCCTCGAACGGCCGTGGAATTCGCAACGGGAGCGGCTCGGCGCCTGTCTGCGGATCTGGAGGCCAGGGGGCCGATGGGGCTCTCGACGCTCGGCATGCTGTACCTGTCCGCAGCGGTCGCGGCCTCCTCCCTGGGCCGGTCGGCGGCTGCGGTGCGCCAGGCCGGTGAGCAGGTGGACCAGGCGGCCGAGGTGGCTGACCAGCAAGGCGCCGACCTTGACGAGGACTACACGATGTTCGGGCCCACCAACGTTGAGTTGCACCGAGTGGATGTGCTGACCAGGCTCGATGACGCGGGGGCAGCGCTCAAGGCCGCAGACAGGCTGGAGGACGAAGCGGTGCATGGGCTGTCGAAGGAGCGGCAGGCGCAGCACCTCATCACGATGGCACGCGCTCAGCTCTTGACACGGCGGAAGGGGACTGCTGCCGAATCACTGATCGAAGCGGCTCGGCTGGCTCCGGAAGAGGTTATCGGTCGACAGTCCACAATCGACCTTGTCGCCGATGTGGTCGGAGCGACCCCCGTGCCCGGCAGAGACTTGCGCCGTCTTGCCGAGCGGTGTGGACTCCCCGCATGACGAAGCGAGTTCTCTACCTCATCGCCTGCGCGGCCGGCCCGACCGAGTACGTCGACGAGAGTGTTCGGCAGGCGCAGGCCCGGGGGTGGGATACCTGCCTCATCCTGACCCCGTCCGCTGCTCGATGGTGGGAGCCGCGCCTTGCTGAGCTGGAGGAGCTGACCGGGCATCGAGTCCGGTCGCAGTACAAGCTGCCGGGGGACCAGGACGCTCTGCCAAAGGCGGACGCCATGCTCGTTGCCCCGCTGTCTTGTACGAGCTTGAACAAGTGGGGCAATGGGATCGCGGACACGGTCGCGCTGGGTCTGGTCTCCGAGGGGGTCCATCTTGGGGTTCCGGTAGTGGCCATGCCGTACTTCAACCAGGCCCAAGCCTCGCAGCCAGCCGTGGCCCGAAGCATCGCAGACTTGCGGGCGCAAGGAGTGCTGTACCTCGACGGACCAGACGGGTACAAGTCACATCCTCCGAAGCAGGGCAATCCGCAGAAGTACCCCTGGCATCTTGCTCTCGATGGGGTCGGCGCCATTGCTGGCCTCACCCTGTAGCAACCTCGGGATGTCTAGATTCAGCCGGTAGTATCCGGCCATATGGCGATCGAACTGAGTGACGAGCTGATCCGGCTCGAAGAGGCTGCGTGGGCCGAGCAGCAGGAAAACCGGCTGACGGTCGAGACCGCGCAGGCGGTGCAGACGGCGATCACCGCACACGCCGAGGCAACCGGGCAGTCCCGGGACGAGGTCGAGGCGGCGCTGAAGAAGCACGTCCGGCACCCGGCCGAGGGCGATGGCTGACCCCAGACACGCGAACGCCCCCTCCTGCTCCTGCAGGAGAGGGCACCTCCGCAGATGCGGAGAACGCTGAGGCGCCAGCCTCGGCTGCGCGTCGACCTTCGGTTCACCTCCGCGTAGGCGGAGAGATGGCCGCGGCGACGGGGGGACGACGCGGCCAGAAACAGTGTCGCAGATCCGGCGTCGGGAAGTAGCCAGGCCATTCACCGGAGCAGCGCGAGGGCCCCTGTCGCGGCACCAGCCACCCCAGCGAGTACCCCGATCGTAGGAAGCGGCCACTGCTTACGCTCCAGCGACGCCACCCGGTCCTGCAGCGCCGTGATGTCTCCCTCGGCTGTAGTTGTCCGCTGGAGCGCCAAGTCCAGCCGGCCGTTCAACTCAGCGAACCCGGTCCTGATCTCCCCGCGCAGCTCGGCCAGTTCGACGGCGACCCGGTCGGGCCCGGAAGGCGGGGTCATCGCTCCCGCTCCCGTACGGTCTCGGTGAGCCCAGGCCCGCCGCCAGCCCCCGCTCCGGCAGTGCTGAGCGCGGTCAGCACGGCCAGGAGCGCAGCGCCCCCGGCGAGCGCGAGGGCCTGGCCCCAGTCCGCATCCAGGACATCCGCCGCGGTGAGCCCCACGGCAGCGAGGAGCGTCTGCGCGGCCGTCCGTACGGTGCGCTCGGCGGTGGCCGCCCAGAAACTCCCGCTGAACACCGTGCCGGTCATCAGCGGGCCACCGCCCCACTCAGGGCCGCCTCGATCCGCGCGGCCGCGGCCTCAACACGCGCGGCCGCGGCCTCGGCCCGGATCGCGTACGACGCCGCATCCCGCAGCACCGACTCCGGCGCCCACGTCGGGTTCTCCTCGGTCGCGCGGCCCTCCGGGGGCGTCATCAAGTCGGTACGCCACACCGCGTCGAAGATGTCGCGCTTGGTGATGCCTGCCATGGGGTCCTCCTCGTTCGGGTTCCAGCTCGCGGGGTGCTTGAGGCGCTCGGCCACGTCGGAACGCAGCTTCGACATGGTGAAACCGCGGGGGTCGACCTTGTCGTTCGACCACTCCAGGTGGCCGATCACGGACTTCGCCGACCAGCCGTGCGTCCGGCACAGCGCGGCCTGCACCCGGACGATCGCGTCGTACTGCGCCTTGGGCCAGGGGTCTTTGCCGTCGCCGAGGTTCTCGCACTCCCAGCCGTAGAACCGGGCGTTGCCGTCGACCCCGTTGGCGTTGCCGCGGGCCGGCTTCGACGGGGCGGCGCCGTACGACTCGGCGATGACCTGCTGCAGCACCTTGGGGTCGCCGCCGCCGGCATGGTTGGTCCGGCCCCAGCCGACCATGTGCACCCGGCCGTCCTTCGCGATCATCCCGTGACACAGCGGACCGGGCAGGGACGCGTGCCCGTCCCGGACCAGGGCGACAGTGGAAGCGGTGCCGCGGGTGACCGTGTGGTGCACGATGCTGCCGTTGACCGGGCCCCAGGGGCCCTTCGAGTTCCGGTTGTGCGTGCGCCAGTTGCCGACCTCCACCACGCGGACACCCTCAGCGCGCAGCGCAGATATGACCTCCGAGGCGGTCAGTGAAGCAGCCATTCCACCCTCCTAGGTGTACGAGACATTGCGGACCCTGCCGGTGAAGCCGGTGGCCGTCGATCCTGTCGTCGACTCCGTTTTCTCCACCCAGAAGTACGCGCCGCGCCACGTGGTATCCGCCGCGGTCACCGTGTGCCGGGTACCGTCCGACCGGACCCGCGTGAACGTGATCTGATCAGCCGTGACAACCAGCTCGTACGTGTTCCACACCCCTGCCGAGACAGCGGGACTCGTCCGCGTCGCCAGCAGCGTGTACGACCCATCAGCAGCGAACCGGCCGATCCCGATCTCCCCGTTCTGCCGCTGGTACACCCGGTAGCAATTCGGCGTGATGGCAGGCACCTTGGCCGGGTTCGCGACCGGGTCGTTCTGCGGCCACGAGTACGGATCAGCATCCGTCACCGCGCCGAACAGCAGCCCCATCCGGGCCGCCGTGGCGCTGGCCGAGAGCGTGTCCCACTTCAGGTCGAACGTGATCGTGTACGAGGTCGGGTTCGCCATCGGGCACTCCCACCCGCACAACACCGCCGCACGATCCCGCCCATCACCAAAGCCCGACGGCAGAACCAGGCCCTGCTCGGCATCCTCCGTACGCCCGCGGACATGGCCGCCGGACGCCAGGACGAGCTGCTGGTCCGTGTGGAAGCTGAGCTGCCCCGTCCCCATGCGGCGGTGCTCCCACGGGTCAAACTCCATCCGATACCCGCGGCCCCCGAGGGCGGGGACGGTGCCGGGCCCGCGGTAGTAGGACGGGTCGAACTGCAACACGCCGCGAATCCCCAGGGCGGAGACGCGGGTGTACTCGGACTGCCGGCTCGTTCCCCGCATCAGCACCTGGAGACCGGCATCCTTGTACGCGGTGAACACGCTGTCGGCGTGCCGGCTGTACAGGGCGATCCACTCCACGCCCGCGGCAGTCAGGTCGGCCACCGGGTACGGCAGTGTCGCGTCACCCCACGTGGTCGGCTTGAGTGGCATCATGATCGCCGTGATGCCCTGGTTCTCCACGGTCGTCGCATTCGTCAGCTCGCGGACCCCGATCATCGACCAGGACTGGGCGCAGTGGTCCAGCACCACCTGCATCGGCCCGATGATGGCGTCGCTCTCCGGATACGCCGCCCGCTCCGGATCCGGCGAGCAATCGAGCAGCGCGACCGACTTCGCGTCGATCTTCCGCAGGAAGTCGCTGGCCAGGGGCTGGTAGTAGCGCTGGGCCAGCCACCCGTACCAGCCCCCGCGGCGATCCTTCCGCTTCTCCAAGTCGACGTCGTCGTCGCCCCAGGTGAACGTCCGCGGGTCATCGACGTCCCCGGCGTAGTTGAACGTCGACTGGATCGTCGCCGCGGTCATCTGCCGGGCATCCTGAGTGAGGTACAGCGACGACCGGCCGGCGCTGATGATGTGGTCCCAGTAGTCCGTCACCACCCCGACCCCGTCCGACGTCGTGCAGGTGTGGAAATGCACGATGTCGTAGCCCTCGGCGAGGCAGTAGTCGACCTGGTAGGGGCTGCTGTACGGGCCCATGAGCCCGGCCAGCTCAGCGGCCCCGACCACGTTCGGCGCGGCCGGCAGGGACTCGATCGGGCGCGCGCACACGTCCGGCACCGGAGTCTCCCCGCCGGGCGCGTAGAGGCACCCATCGGCCCCGAACCGCAACGAGTTGCCAGTGTCGCGGGACAGGCAGACTTGGAGCTTGTCGGTGCCCTTGTCGTAGGTCAGCCCGGCCCCGGCAATGTCCCCGAACAGGGAGTCCTTGTCGATACCGACCTGGTAGGTGACGGGGCGCACCCCGGCCTTGTTGACGTAGATCGGCGCGATGCCTTCCACGACGACGGAACTTCCTCCGCATCCGCAGGGAGCCGCCATGTCAGTTCTCCTCTTCTGTCGGGGTGAGGACTTCGCGCCCTCGCTGGTCGATGGTCTGCTCGTGCCGCACGTCGTCGATGTAGAGGACGAGACGGCTGGTGTAGGAGCCTCCGGCGGAAGAGCGCACGGCGCGGCCGATGACCGCGGAGGACTGAACGCCGGCACGGATGGGGGACTGGGCGAGGCGCTGCCCGGGGCGTGCCATCAGGGGACCTCCTGGTCGAGGGGGATGAGGCCGACGGAGACCCGCTCGCGGGACCCGTCCCAGGTGACCTCCATGTCGGAGAGCGCGAAGCCCTGCTCCAGGGCGAAACAGTGCTCGTCGTCGTAGATGTCGACGCGTTCGCCGGGGACGAGCTGGGCCATGAGGAGCGGCGCCTGCGGGGCGAGCTGCGCGGACTGCGGGATCTGAATGACCATCGGCGCGGGGTAGCGGCCCGCGAGGGCGTCACGTGCGGCGGAGCGGAGGTCGGCCTCCGTCGGGTCGTCCTCCTGGATACGGACGATCGTGTCGAGCCTCCCGTACGGGGTGCCGGTGCGCCCGGTACCGACGGTGAGGCCCTTGGAGATGTCCTCGCCCTGCTGCGTCGTCGCGAAGGCATAGGTGGCCGCGGGCTCCCCGTCACGGACGACCTCCACCTCGCCTACGAGGTCCCCGAGACTGATCCGGGCCTGGGCGGGCGTGTTCTCGGTCGGCCAGCCGCGCAGGACGAGAGAGCGGCCGACAGTCGTGAAGTGCAGGCCCCGGTCGTTCCACTCGCGGAGCATCGTCCCCAGGTACTCGGTCCAGATCGTCGTGTTGGAGGAGCCGTCCTTCTCGACCTTGATCGTGGGGAGCCCTGACTCGTCGGCGACGATGTAGTCCATGATCCCGGGGTAGTCCGGGGGCACGGACAGGGCCGATTCCTCCAGGGCGAGGCGGATGTGGTTCCGGGCGATGTAGACGATCGTGCCCTTCCTCCGCCCCATGGAGTCCGGGGTGGTGGTGGAGTAGTCGACGCGGAAGGTGTTGTTGAGGCGGTCGAGCCAGGCGACGACGTCGAGGGCCTCGATGATGACCTCGTTGCGGCGCACCCTCACGCGGCGGACCGGGCCCTGCCAGACGAGTTCGCCGTCGCGGTAGATGGTCAGCTCGTGAACCCAGGGGTGGATGTCCTCGATCTCATGGCACGGGCCGCAACGGGCAAGAGTGACAGTGGCCTCCGAGACGTCATCGGCGGTGCGCCCCCAGGAGATCTCGGTGATGTCGTCCATCGCGGCAACGGGGAGCTCGAGGGCCCCGCCGCGCCAGTGGATGCGCGCGGTGTACGCGGTGGCGCAGCCGACGTTGCTCCCGGTCGGGCCGACGGCGCCTCCGGACTCGCAGCCTCCGGGCGGAATGTAGGCGACGGGTGAGGAGGACAGGCTGCTGGTGGAGCCGTCGGTGCGCTCGATCGTGAGGACGTAGATGTTGTCGCGGCACGGCGGTGCAAGGGCGTCCACGGCGAGGACAGGATCGCCCGTAGCCCCGGTCCCGGAGGTGAGGACGGTCCCGTCAGGGCGAGTGATCGTCCACGACTGCACGGTGGCGGGGTCGCCGAGGGACGCGGCGAGCGCGATGCCCTGGTCCGTGGCCTCCGCCTCGATCCACGTGCCCGGCCCGGCGTCGGCCTTCACGGCGTACAGGCGCATGAGGCGGGGCGCGGCGTCGGTCGCGAAGCCGTAGACCAGCCGGGGCCCGGCCGGGGATTCCCAGACGGTGAGGGCCTCGGGCTCGCGGGTCACCAGGTCCGGGTAGCCGGTGAACGGGACGGTCCGGATGGTCCGGCCGGTGAACGTGTCGAGGATGACGAAGCGGGCGTTGCCCGGCGGCGGGTTGTCGTCGCTGTAGCCGCTCCCGTGGACCTGGTAGATGTACCGGCCGTAGAGGGTCCAGGACTGGAACAGGTCGGTGTCGGTCTGCGGGAAGTCGGTGATGAACGCGTCGAAGTTCCGGGCGGTGAAGTCGGCGTAGCTGTAGATGCGGTAGCGGAGGTTCCCGCCGCCGAGGGAGTAGCGGATGCCGACCTGGGAGTGGGTGAGGTCGAGGCTCGGGGTGATGCTCGTCGCGCCGGGGATCGGCTCGAAGACCTCCGCCGTGGCCGTGCCGACGTCGAGGACGGTTCCGGGCTGGTACGGGTAGCGGGCGATGAGCCGGCCGTGGGCGTTCTGGCCGGCGGGGCGCTCTGCCGCGTCGTACGCGGTCCAGATCCAGGTGGCGCCGTCCCTGTTCTCGACGCCGAGCCCGCTGCCGTGGTCGAAGCGGCGGACGTACATGTTGTCGACGAGCTCGCCGGCGGTGCTGACGCGGGAGATGGCGAGGTCGCCCCGCGCGTTCCGGGCAGCGGAGTCGACGGGTGCGCTCTCGCCCTGGAGTTGGCGCCCGCCCT
Source organism: Streptomyces sp. sk2.1 (assembly GCF_008120935.1). Taxonomy (GTDB): domain Bacteria; phylum Actinomycetota; class Actinomycetes; order Streptomycetales; family Streptomycetaceae; genus Streptomyces. The sequence goes on along the minus strand of NZ_RDBO01000020.1, from coordinate 1,466,591 downwards.
GGATGACCTGCGTCGCGAAGACCTCCCCGGTGACCGGTTCGATCGCGGCCTGCTGGTGGACAGTGCGCTCGGAGAGAGTGACCGGGCCGCTGAGGTAGACGTCGGACGGGCCGAGCGGGTCGAGGACGGCCATGTCACATCACGTCCGATCGAGGGATGAGGGTGATGCGGGCGCGGGCGTCGTCGGCGACGGTGTCGGCACGGGCCCAGACCTCCACGCAGAGACCCCCGGGGCAAGGGAAGTATGGGTACGTGAAGAGGCCGCCCTGGGGGCCGAAGGCGTTCGGGGCGGACACGGCGATTCCGACCCCCTCGGTCTCGCACTCGATGCTGGACCGGGAGACGCGTCCGTCCATGGTGAGGAGGCTGTTCGCGGGGAGGTAGGTGACGTTCAGGTCCCCGCACGCGTCACAGGGGTCCAACTCCTGGGCGCAGTCCTCGTTCTGAGGGTTCGACCAGAAACGGACGAGGAGCCGCCGCATGTCGGCGGAGCCGGGCTCAATCTCCACGACGGGAACGAGCTCGGACCAGAGCGGGTAGTCCTCCGAGGCGACGCGGATCCGGGTGACGAGGAAGTCCCCGACCCCCTTCGGGTAGCAGGGAGACACGGGGCGCGGCGGCCGCGGAGGGAGCGGCGGCCGGGGGCACTGGTCGTCGGTGGCGCACGGAGTCGGCGGGAGGCAGCGCTGGTAGACCTGGTCAGGGTCGGCGCGGGTCTCGGTTCCCTGGGAGAGGGCCACCCAGTCATCCCCGGTCGGAAGCGCCTGCCCGTAGATCCACGGGTTCCCGGCCACGAGTGTGAACGACACCACCGCCTCGACGACTTCGCCCCAGTAGATCCGCTCGGAGACGGTGAGGCCCTGGAGGAGCCCCACGTCGTACAGGTAGCGAAGCTCGGCACCGTCGTACCCGGTGTCGGTCCCGGAACCGGGGCAGCAGGCGAAGAGCGTCATCTCGGCGCCGGTGCAGTTCCCGCCGCAAGGGTCCCCGGACAAGGAGCGGGAGAGCCACTCCAGGCCATAGGAGAGCCCGCACTCGGAGAGCGCGAAAAGACGGACGGTCACGGGGATCTCGCGGTGCTCCCGGCGCAGCGGACCGATGCTGCTCCCATCGCGGACGAGGGGCAGCGGGTCGCGGGCCGCGGGGGACGCGGAGAGTCCATCGATGCTGGAGGAGAACGCCCCGAGGAAGTCCGCGCTGGCGCCGCGTACGGGGTCGTACCAGGGCGCGTCGTCGGCGACAGGGGACGTGTACGGGTCGTGGCCGAGGACTTCGGGGAGGCCGGCGCAGCGATCGCAGTTGATCGTGACCCCGTACGGCTGGACGTACGTGGCCGCACGCTCGTTGTTGATGATCTCGGCGCACGCCAGGTTCAGGTATCCGGGCCACATGGTCAGACTCCCGTCGCAAGGGTCATGCGGTTGTACAGGGACTGAGAGAGGGCTCGGGGGTCTGCTCCCCGGGTCGTGATGTTCCAGGTGTGGGACTGGGAGCGGTCGGTCGTACCGGTGCGCACCACGAGGCCCTGCTTCTGGAGGAGGTCGATGAGCCCGGACTGCTCCGCGAGTTGAGCAGCGCGGCGGGGGCGCATGAGCGGGATGACCGCCTCGGGACCGGCTTCGCCGACGTAGGCGAGGGTGCGCTGGTAGAGGATGCCGCCGTCCGCGAGCTCGGGGATGCGGGAGACGTTGACCGGTGAGAACTTGTTGAAGCCGTCGACGGCGCGGTTCACGAGGCGGATACCTGCGTTGAGGGCGGCTCGGAGGCCGTTCCACATGGACGTGCCGATCCCGGAGAGGGCGGAGGTGATCTGCCCGGGGAGCTTCCGGAAGAAGCCGGCGATGTTGTCGAGCCCGGTGGAGACCTTCCGCTGAGCGGCGGACAAGGCGGTGGAGAAGGCGCTGCTGATCTTCGAGCCGAGGTCGGAAAGGGCCGCGAGGGCCTGCCCGGGGAGGCGGCGGAAGAACGCGATGATCCCGGCGATCTTCGCTGGGAGGGTCTGGGTGACGAAGCCGATCGCGGCATTGAACGCGTCGGCAAGGAAGCTGCCGAGGTTGGAAATCGCCTCGCCGATCTTGCCGGGGAGGTCCCGGAAGAACGTGATCGTGTTCTCGATCCAGACAGGCACCTGCTCCCACAGGTAGTTGAAGCCTGCGACGAACGCGGCGACGAGGAGCCCTGCGAGCATCCCGAGGGCCTCGAAGATGAGCCCGGGGAGGTTCAGGAACCAGTCGAGGGCGCCCTGTGCGTAGACGGGGAGCTGCTCGGTGACGAACGTCCAGGCGACGTTGAACGCCTCGGAGAGGGCGGCCCCGATGGAGTCCCCGATCCCGGTGAAAAAGGCCGGGAGCTCCACGGAGAAGAAGTTGATGAACCCCTGCCCGAGGTCCTCCAGGGCGGGGGAGATGTAGGTGTTCCAGACGGCGGCGACGGCGCTGACCATGGCGGTGCCGAGAGCAGCCATGAGGATCACCGGGATGAGGTTGAAGATCGCGGCGATCTTGAGGAGTTGGGGGCCCCAGTCGCCGACGGACTCGCCGATCTTCGTGCCGATCTTCATCATCAGGCCGGGGATCTTCGGGACCAGCTCCAGGAAGGCGTCCTCGATGGCGCTGGCCAGGCCCTTGGCGGCCTCCTTGACGTAGGGGAGCAGGTCGCGGACGGAGTCGGCGAAGTTCCCGAAGCCGGAGACGTCTCCGGAGAAGAGGCCACCGAGAGCGAGCTTGGCTTCGCGGCCGACGCGCGACAGTGCGGTTCCGAGGTTGTCCCGGAGGCTGTTTCCGGCGCGCGTGGTGGAGCCTTCGAAGCCCTCCATCTGCTTGGCCGCGGTCCCGAGGTCCATCTTGTCGAGGGCCCCGGCGAGGTCTTCCGCCTTGGTACCGAAGAGACCGACGGCGAGCTGGTTCCGCTTGAGGGGGTCCTCGATGTTCCGGAGACTGTCGAGGACCTTCTCGAGAGCCTCACGGGCAGGCGCGCCGCCCTTGGCAAAGGCATTGGAGAACTCGGTGGCGTCGAGGTTGAGGGACTTGAACGCCTCCGTTACCCGCTCTCCCCCCTGAGCGGCCTCGATGCTGAACTCCTTGAGGGTGTCGGCGACGACGTCGGCGTCGCGCGCACCGCCCTTGAGGCCCTGCTGGATCAGGCCGAGGGCTTCTTCTCCGCTGAGTCCGAGCTGGCGGAACTGGGTGGAGTACTCGGAGAAGGTGTCGAGGAGGTCTTCCGCGGCGTTCGCCCCGCCCTGAACTCCCTTGGTGAGAAGGTCGAAGCCCTGTTGGGCGTTGTCGACGAGCCCCGTCTTGATCATCTGTCCGACGGCTCGGGCGGTCTGGCCGACGTCCTCCTCCATGAGGTTCGCGAGGTCGGCGAGGGCGGTGGAGACGCCCTGGAGGTCGAGGTCTCCCGGGTTGAGCTGGAGCCCGGCGCGTACGGCTTCCTGGACGGCCCTGGCGCCGTCGTCGGCAGTCTCGGTGACCCCTTCCGCATAGAGGCGTCCCGCGGTGGCGCCGTACTTCTTCGCATCGGCTCCGGTGGACCCGAGCTGGGCTTCGAACCGGCCGGTGATCTGCTGCCCGGCGATGTACTCGGAGACGCCGGTCGTGAAGGCTTTCGCGACGAGCGCGGCCCCGGCGAGGACAACGGCGACGACGGCACCCCACGGCCCTGCTCCGGCGAGGGAACCCGCAAGGCCGCTGATGAGGTCACCGCCCGCTGCTGCGCCTGCGTCTCCTGCTCCGCCCGCAGTCACGGGGACTGTCAGGCCGTCGGGGATCTGGTTCTGGAGGTCGTCCAGCTCTGAGCGGGCCTGGCTGGTGTCGGCACGAACGGTGACATCGATGTCACGGGCGCGGATAGACCGGATGTCGGACTCGGCGCGGCTGGTGTCAGCGCGGACTTCGAGCTCGATGCGGGGCGGGCGGACGCGGCGCAGCTCCCGCTCGATCTCGCGGACGAGCCGGCGGGAATCGGCCCGGAGAGTGATCTCCGCCGTGATGCGGCGCAGGTCCCGGCGCAGGCGGTCGACGAATCCCCGGGCATCGGGCTCGATGTTGATCTCGACAGGCCGGCCACGTTGGAGGTCACGCTGAAGCTCCCGGTGGAAGTCCGAGGTGTCTGCCTCGATCCGGACTTCGGCGGTTCCGTACGTGGCCATGAGTCAGATCCTCACTCCGGGAGGGGGCATGAACATGCGCTGATGCCAGGACTTCGCCTCCGCCTCGTCGGCCCACTGCTCGGCCTGCCAGGCGACGATGGAGGCGACGATGCGCCGGGCCGGCTTCCCGGCAGGGTCGAAGCCCTTGCGAACGGTCCAGGCTTCATAGGCGAGCAGGGACTGCGCCGCAGACTCGGTAAGGCGGTGCGCGGTCCACCAGGGGACGCCGTAGAGCTGCTGGGCAAGACGGAACGCGATGGGGCGCAGCGTGGTGAAGCCGACAGCGGTCTCCGGGTCGGTGAGGAGGTCGTCCCAGAATGCCTGCTGATCAGGCGGAAGAGCCCGCGGGAACAGGTGGAGCCATTCGTCCTGGAGGGCCCACGCGCACGCCTCGGGGCCGTCCGGCGCGTCGAGGTGGATGAGGTAGTCGATCCCGTCGAGCCGGACGGAGGTCTGGAGCGGTGCGCGGAGGCCGAAGATCACTTGCGGGTGGCCTTACGGGCGGCGGTGGCCCTCTTCACCGGCTTCTTCGCCGCGACCTTCTGCGTGGTCGGAGTGACACCAGAGCCGAGGCCGCGGATGGAGCCGACGACGGCGTCCTCCCACTTCGGGCCCTTCGGGTCGTTCATGAGGTAGCGGACCAGCTTGTAGAGGGTCACGAACGTGACGTCCTCAGGCTTCGGGGAAGAGAGCATCTTCTCCACCTCGGCGGCCTCGTCGGCGCCGATCATCGCGGTGAGGAACCGGCGGACGACAGTGATGTCCTTGTGGCCCGTCTCGTAGATGTCGAAGAGGACGGCATCCTTCGGGCAGTGCGCCTCGAAGGTCTTCCCGCCGATCCGGACATGAACGGAAGGCGCGACAGGCGTAGCGAGGGTCGCGGTGTCGATGACGATGACGGGCTCGGTACTCACACAGGCCTTCTTCACTGGAAGGAGGCCCGTACCTGCGGACCTCTCGGTCTGACGCAGGGGCTATACGCCGGTACACCCGGTATCAGAGTACTTCAGACGGTTCACCTAGTTCGAGATGTAGGGATCAAAGGGACTCAACCCCCGGATCACATCTGCTATCGAGCGCTATCACGAACAATCAACCGAACCCCTCTGCAACCATGGGATACATGGACCAGACAACCGAAAACAACCGAAAAAATGGGTGCAACGCCGATAGTGCCGAAGAGTCCATCAACGCGACCCCGCTGCCATGGGAGCGCCAGCCGGACGAGCGCATCGCCGACTACTCCCGCTTCCGGATGTACCTCGCCCTGCGGGACCGCTCCGCGGCCAGCACAGGGAAAGCCCTCGACCTCTCCGCGGAGTACTCCCGCGTCCTCATCAAGCGACTCGGCTGGAAGGAGCGCGCAGCGGAATACGACCGCGACGAGGCCGAGCAACTCGCCGCCGATACCCGGCGCGAGCGCTCCCAGGCGATCTCCGCCGTCCTCCGGCACATCGTGGATGCCACGGAGGGCCTCCAGGTCGAGGAGGGGGAGCGCACCGACCCGCGCTACCTGCTCGCCCTGTCGTCCGTCGTGAAGAACCTCATGCCTGGCACGGAACTCGTTCTGGCCTCCGGGGGGACCGTCGGGGACGATCTGATCTCCCTCGCTTTCCAGAGCGCTTACGAGGCCCGCGGGGAGTCTCTCAAGGGTCTCGGCGAAGAAAGGGGGGACGGGTGATGTTCCCTGAAGGCCCTGCAGGCGACCTGGGGGCGCTCCTGGCTGGCCCTCAGTACCTTGCCGCGCACCTGCTTCCCGGATGGACCATGCGCGCCCACACTCAGGTCATCGGCGAGGCGTTCCGTCACGCCGTCTATACCCCCGGCAGCAAGACCGCGATCATCACGCCCCCACAGGTGGGTAAATCTGCACTCTGTGCCCAATGGGGGCCATTTTGGGCTCTGATGGGCAAGCCGGATATAAAGATTGTTACGGCTTCTTACGGGCAAAGCCTCGCCGAGCGAAACGGGCGCGCCATTCGCAGCCTCGTCGACGAACACGGCCACCGCTACGGACGGGTGCTCGCCCGCGGCGAACGCTCCGTCACCCGCTGGAGCCTCACCCACGGAGGCGGCGTCTTTTCCGCCGGCGTCGGCGCAGCACTCACCGGCTTCTCCGCCGACATGCTCATCATCGACGACCTCTACAAGTCCCGGGCCGACGCTGAGTCCCTCACCATCCGCGACACCATCTGGGATTGGCTCTCCAGCTCTGCACTCACCCGCATGAGCCCCGGTGCGCCCATCCTCATGATCGGCACCCTCTGGACCGAACAGGACGCCATCCTCCGGCTTCTGGAACGCGAAGGACGCCTCGAGGACGGAGGAGAGTGGCGCGTCGTCCACCTCCCCGCCATCGCCGACCACGCACTCACCGGCCCCGACCCCCTCGGGCGCGCCGACGGCGACTACCTAACCCACCCGAAGATCCCCGAGCGCGACCAAAACGCCCTCCGCAGCTTCTGGGAGACCCGGCGCGCCTCCACCCTCCTCCTGGACTGGCAAGCCCTCTACCAGGGTGACCCGCGCCCACGAGACGGCGCCGTCCTCACCTGGGAGGCCGTCGAGAACGCCATGTTCAACCTCCCCCAACTCCCCGCCGGCGTCGGGCGCACCGTCGTGGCCGTCGACCCTGCAGGGGGCGGTCAGGACGAGGTCGGCATCATCGTCGCCTCCGTCGACCCCGGAACCGGCATCGCCTACATCACCCACGACTACTCCGACCGCATGTCCGTCACCGAGTGGCCTCTCCGGGTCTGCGCCGTCGCCGAGGAGCACCGCGCCGACCGCATCGTCCTGGAGACCAACTTCGGCGCCGGCCTGGTCCCGCAGGCCATCCGGTCGGCCTGGGCCGCCGAGGAGCGCAGTACCTTCCGCCCCGCGATCTCCGCCGTCCGCGCCCTCAAGGGCAAGATCCTCCGCGCCGAGCCCATCGCCGTGGAGGTCACCCTCGGGCGCCTCCGGTTCGAGCGGAATCTGACCAAGCTCGCCAAGGAGTGGGCGTCCTACGTCCCCGGAACCCGAACTTCGCCCGGCAGGCTCGACGCGTCGGTGTACGCCGCCATGGCGCTCCTCCGCCCCGCCGTGGCCCACCTTGTCCGGGAGACCGCCGAGGACGCCCCCGCGGCCCCTCCGCGCCGCCGTGTACCCGGCCGGGGCGCAGCAGCAGCACCCGCCGCCGGCCGCCGCCGAATCCCAGGGAAGTGACCCATGGCCCGCCTCACCCAGTGGAACAGCACTCTCTTCGCCGCCCTCGTCGCCGACCAGATCATCACCCCCGTCACGGAGGCCGTGCTTGACGAGGCCAAGCGCACCTGCCCTGTCCGCACAGGGGACCTTCAGGACTCGCTCACGTACCAGGTCGACGTCCAAGGGCAGAAGATCACCGGAGTCGTTTACACCGACGCGAAGTACGCGCCCTACGTCCACGAAGGCCGCGGCCCCGTCGAAGCGGCGCCCGGCAAAGTCCTCGGGCCGCTCCCCGCCCCGTATCCCCGCTTCGTTCGCCGCGTCGGCCCCGCCAAGGCGCAGCCCTGGCTGCTGGAAGCGCTCAGCGCAGCAAGAGCGTGGCTCAACTAGCCCTAAATCGGTAGAGTTCGGATATGGGAGCACCGCGGCGCCGCCCTGCGGAACGAGGCCGATCACGCCGACGCCACGAAACCGAGGTCGACTCATGAGCGCGCTCATCCCGCCGCACCGCCAGTACCGGACGCCCGTGATCACCCGCTTCGAGATCGAGTGGCAGCTCGCCCGATCACGGGCCCGGCGCATCGTCGGCGACGACCTGCCCAACCTCGCCGCCCGGGTCGGCATGACCCCCGACGAAGCTCTCGATCACCTTGCCGCGGCCCCTCGGTGGGTACTCGAGCCCGAGGAAGGCGCAGCATGACGGAACTTCACATCGCGACGCACACGGTTCCGATCGCGGTCATCGCCCGCCAGGATGGGAAGCGGCCTGTCGAGCTGATCGAGTCTTACCTTCAGGTGCCAGTCACCAGCCGACCGGTCGATGGCGGGTACACGGCCGAGCTCGACGTGCGCGCGGTGAAGCGACTCCTTGCGGAGGAGCTGCGGGAGATCGCCGACCATATCGACGTGGAGGCATTTAAGGACGAGTTCGGGGGCAACCCGTGATGCATCCACTTGAGCAGGACTCGTACAGGCCGAAGTACCCGCCGCAGGGGACTCACGTACCCGAGGTCGTGGCCAAGTGGGGCAAGCGGTCACAGCTTCGCTGGTTCGCCCGCTTCGGCGTGCAGCTCGGCGGCCGTAAGGACTGGGCGCGCTGGTACTGCGCCTCGCCCCATCACCGGGGACTGTGCTGCATGGGCTGCGAGGACGAGGCGCAGCAGGGGTACGGGGTCCGGGTCGACGGCTTTTGCTGCTGCCGCGACGAACGGGTATCCGCGTGATGCGCCGGATGATGAACCTGCTCAAGTAAGGCACGTAGGTGCGACATCCTCCGGAAGGACCATGCGCAGATGTCTCCAAACACCTCATTCGTACTGGTTTTTATGGGTCTTTTCCTCGTCATGACGGTAGGGATCCTGTCCCTGGCGAAGGTGGCCCTCGCGAAGATCGACGCCGCCCGCGAAGCAGTCAGGGCTGAGCCGGCCGCAAGGAAGCGCTGATCCGCGTCACTCGACGGTGCAGCGCCCAGGGCTGACCCTGGACACCAAGAAGCCCCCGGCCGGCACCGGGGGCTTCCTCGTTTCCTGCGGACCGGGGCTACTTCTTCCGCATGACCGCGACGTCACCCTGGTCGATGAACTCCAGGCCCAGGGAGGACACCATCTTCGCCCGGTCCTGGGGGTCCCACCAGGTCACGTCGATCCACGACTTGCGGACACCGCCCGACCCGACCGGGAGATCCGCGACGATCACCCCGCCCTTCCGGAGGACCCTCACCATCGACCGGAGCAGCCGCTCCACGTCCTCCGGAGCGTGATGGATCAGGACCGCGCGGGCGACGACCAGGGCTGCCCGCTTCTTCCCGAGGACCCTCGACAGGTCCAGACCGTCGGAGAGTTCCAGGCGCGCCTTCACACCCATCAAGTTCAGCCGGGCCTTCGCCGCGTCGAGCATCGCCTGTGACGCATCCACGCCGATCACGTCGAAGCCCAGCTCCGCCAGGGGGCCCGTCAGACGGCCGTTGCCGCAACCGAAGTCCACGACCGGCTGACCCCGGCGAGCGTACTCCGCGATCTCGGAGACCTGGTCCCACCCGGACCGCCAGTACGCCTCCTCCGACACTGTCCACAACGGGTGGATATCCCCGGCCTCGGCGCCGTCCCACGCCGTCAGGACGTCCTCGAACTGCATCACTTGCTCTCCTCCTTCGTCCCGCCGAACAGCCGGATCGCGGCATCTACCTCAGCCTCTGACGCGTACGGCGTACGGGCGCCACCACCCACTGCCACGTGCACCCAGCCCAGGGCGCGCCGCGACCTGCCGCCGCGGATACCGCCCGTCGCGGCCGGAGCGCTCAGACGGGCCCGGCCACCTCCACCGCACGTCTTGCAACCCATCACCGGCCACCCTTCGCCTTGACCTCATGGACCAGACGGCACGCACGGGCGCGCACCGTCGAATTGACCGTCTCCGGGGACTTGCAGATGTCCTGGGCCGCCTTCACCGCGGCCGCCCTGGACTGCTGCGACGACGACCCGCGCCCCTCGAGGAAGTCCGCCAGGATCGACAGGCACTTCGGGAGCTCCACACCCGACGGGAGCGTCATAGCCGCTTTCAGGTCTCCCGACTCCAGTACTGCCAGGGCCGCGTGCACCAGCTCCGCGTCGACGCCCTCCGGGAACTCCTCCACCGGAGCAGCGTCTTCGGGAGTCTCTTCGCTGGGATCCTGCGACAGGATCGCCAGAAGCGCGTCCAGCTTCCCCTCGATGCGCTCCAGCGCACCCTCGGGCACCAGCATCGCGTGGAAGCCGGCCGCGGCCGCGATCGACGCGGCCAGTTCGTACGAGTCCGTCGCCGTCCGCTGCGGGAACCCCGGGTGCGGCACCGCGGTCACCGCGATCAGCTCCGCCGGACGCCCCAGGCGCGTTGTCAGCCAGTGCCCGGACACCGGCATCATCCGCAGCCGGGTCAGGCGTGCTGAGTCCTCCATCACGTCGGGGAGCACCGCGCCCGACATCCAGATCCCGGTGTCGTCCTCGCCGACGATCACCGCCGCCGCAGCAGCGCGCGGGTTGTCGTAGTGCGCGGCCTGCGCATCCGCCGGCGCCGAAGCGTTCCCGTGCCCGATGTCCGTGGTGAGCAGCCCCGGATGAACCTGCGTCCCGTCGTCCAGCGTCAGGACCACGTTCGCCTGGTGGAAGTAGCCGTACGACCCGCCGCGGGGCACCCGCTGGACGTCGCCGTTCGCCGCGTACCCGGCGTGGACCATCGGCTCTCCGTCGATGTCCTCCCACCGGGCCACGTACCCGGACACCCGGCCTTCCGGGGACACCAGTTCCGTCTGGGAGCCGTCGGGCGCAGCGAACCACGCCGCTGGGGGAGTCCATTCCCGCCCCGCGACTGCCCGCTGCAGGGCCGACGCCGACAACGATGCCACCAGTGAAGCTCCCACGGAGCCGCCCTCGTCCGCGTCGTCGTCGCGGTCCCACGGGGCGTTCTCGATCGAGTCGTCGTCGAAGACCTCCGACGCCCGCTCGTACAGCCGCTCCAGGGCGCCCCGGACTTCCGCCATGGCGTCCTCGGGAAGGTCCAGTTCGGAGCGGGCGCCCTGCACAGCCCCTGCTGCGGCCGTCACCCCGTCCCATACCAGCGTCAGCTCGCCGTCGATGGCTGTGGCCACCGGGAGCGACCAGTCCGACGGTGGGCCGTCCGACCGCCACACGTAGCCCTGCGCGAGCCGGTCCTCGTCCAGCTCGCCGTCGACCGTGGCCCATTCACGGAGCGCCGCCACAGCCTCCGCGCCGTCCCACGGCCGTCCCCGGTCAGCCCACGGGGCATCAAACTTCACCGAAACAGGCATTCAGGAACTCCTCTGTTCGCTGGAGGCCGCCAGCAGCGCGGCCAGATCGATCTTCGCGATGACCTCGCGGAGCAGCTCCTGGGAATGAGGCTGCTGCGAGTTCATCAGGTGCTCCACGTAGGAGCGCACCACCGGGGCGAGCCACGGCAGATGGACGTCCCAGGTGTCGAACGCCCCCTTGAGCGCCCTGTCGCGGATGTCCACCGTCATCGGAGGCAAGTGCGCGTGAACTGCCGTCAAGGGCACCGCCTTCAGATCCGCGCGCATCTCTCTCGGGGCCCGGCCGACCAACCGGTTCCCTGTGCGCTCCAGGACCCGCAGGACCGCTGACTCCACCGCGGCGAGCAGCGCTTCCTCCGGGTCCAGCCCGGCTGTCACTGGCCTCTCCAGCGGCTCCGTTCCTGCCGACTCCTCGAACGTCTCCGCGTCCTCGGGAGTCTCAACACCAGAAGGCGCAGCACCGGCACTCTCCGGGACCTCCACGTCGATCCCGAGCGCCGGCAGCACCCACACCGCCGTCTTCGGATCACGGCGCAGCACCGACTCCAGCAGCAACCGCGTCCGCTCCGACCCTGTCGGCATGTCCGACACCTCGAAGCCCACGTGGCGCGCCCACGCCTCGTCCGTGAGGAGGCCCGCGTCGTGCGCCTTGTCCGCCTGCGCCGACCGGTCCGGGCGCACCTTCAGGTCCGTCAGGTCGTACGCCACGACGTACCGGGTCGGGTCTAGGCCCAGCTTCGTGAGCTGTGGGCGCAGGTAGCAGTGCGTCAGCGCATCCGCGAGCGCGTCCACGCGCGGCTCGAACGCCGTCGTGACCGCCTCTTCCCGGATCGTCGCTGCGGACCAGTGGTTCGTCGCCCCCAGGCCCGTCACCAGCTCCGGCGGGACGCTCAGCGACACCGCCATCCGGCGCAGCCCCAGTTCGAGCTGTGCCGGGGCATCCTTGTCCAGCGGCGAGGACAGATCGATCCGGACGATCTTCGACAGGTGTTCACCGGGCCCGGACAGGAGCAGCGGCACGACTGCTGAGACGTCTCCGCGGTCTCCCATCGGCGTGAGCATCGCCGACTCCAGCGCGCCGGCCACGTCGTTCGTTACCGGCTGGTTCACTCCCGTCTCCGGGCCACCCGCCGGTGGTGTGATCACGTTCAGCTCGTCCGGGATCACCACGAGCCCGTTGCCGGCCGCCCGTGACTCTGACACCGCGAGCATCCGCGCCTGGATCGCCGCGATGTTCTCCAGGATCGGCTCCATCGCGAGGACGACGCTGTACGGCAGCCAGGACCGCTCCGGGTCCGAGTACCAGATCCGCAGCGGGTCACCCGTCGCCTGGAGCACCTCGTCCTGGTCGACGCACACCCCGACCGTGCCGCCGACTGTGGAGATTTCCGTCCGGTTCGCGACCTGGTACCCGTACTCGGTCGGGACGAGGTACGCCTCGCCGGTCACCTCCAGCAGCAGCGACAGCCGACGGATCGCTTCCCCTTGCGTCGCCGACGAACCCAGTACCGGGTCCAGGAGTTTCACGACCTCTGGGTCCGTCGACCGGACCAGGCCCTCTGGCGTCCGTTCCGCCACGTACAGGTCGGCACGCGATGTGGAGTCCGCGATCAGGTTCAGCGCCGAGCCCAGCTCCGGCACCATCCGGAACAGCTCCCACGGCCGCGTCTGGCCGCCGCCGCGCACCGGGAGAATCCCGCCCGGGCGGGGGCGCTCGACTCTGCCGGACGCGCGCAGATTCCACTTCCGGACAATGCGCCGGCGCTGGGGAGCACCTGTCATTTCAATCCTCGATCCATCCGGCAAGGACAGGAGCAACCCACCCGATCGACAACGATGTCAGCGGAAGCAGCGACCAGTCCCAGCCGACCGCCCAGTGGACGTACGACGCGCACGCCAGGGCGGTGTACACCCCGACGCACCACGTGCAGGACACCAGCATCGACAAGAACCGGCCCAGGAACCCTGACCGCTTCTCGAGCCAGGCGCGGAGAGGGTGAGTGATCACATCGGTGACCACCAGCCGGTTGAGGCGGCACGACGAAAGAACCGCCAGCAGATAGAACCCGAAATGTGATATCACCCGCCCAGGATAGGCGGGATGCGCCCTTTCGTGACCCAGTCCCATACGTGACCCGGTTTTATATGAGACCAAGTGTCATATCCTGGAACCGCATGTCGCTGGTGCTGAGGGCCGGACAGGCGTCGTCAATGACCCTTCCGCGCACCAGGAGTCCACCCATGGACCTGACCGAAGTCCTCGCCGCCCTCCGCGAGATCGACACCAGCCTCACCGAAGAGGAGCAGGCCGAGACCCGCAAGGGCACCCTCGCCGACCTCCTTTCCTCCGGGCACGTCGACATGACGGCCCTCACCGCCGCCGTCCGCGAGAAGACCGGCGTTCTCGACGGTACCGATGACGTCACCGAGGACCAGCTCCGCGAGATCAGCCTCCTCGCCGACGTCTCTGACGCCATCAACGCCCGCACCGCTTTCCTCGCGGATGAGAAGGCCAAGGCCGACCGCAAGGCCGCTGCCGCTGCTCTCGCCGCCCGGATCAACTCCACCGAGGTCCCCACCGCTTCCGGCGCCGAGGTGATCTCCGCATCCACGGCCGTCCCGCCCGCCCGGCGCAGCACCGGTGCCTCCCGGTCCTCGAGCAGCGCGTCCTACCTCAACCGCTTCAACCTCGTCGCCTCGTCGGATCTCCCCGGCCACTACAGCGGCACGAACATCCCCTCGTTCGCCGCCCTGTCCGCCGCGATCACCGAGCGCGCCGGCCGCGCCTCCGCCCGCGTCACCGACAAGGGCATCCAGCTCGCTTCGCTCCAGCGTGTCGTCCCGGAGACCCACCACGTCGCTGAGCAGGCCGCCGACTGGCACAAGATCGACCAGGTCGCCAACGAGCACGCCCAGTTCGGCCAGTCCCTCGCCGCGACCCTCCTCAAGCGCAGCCAGAGCCTCACCGCCTCCACCCCGATCCCGGGCCTGTCCACCGGCTACGCCTGGTGCGCCCCGATGGAGATCCGCGACGAGCTGTGCCCCGTCGAGGGGTCCCTGGACGGCCTCCTGGACCTCCCGACCCTCGTCACCTCCCGTGGCGGCGTCATGTGGCCGACCACCCCGGACTACACCGCGCTGTACACCCCGTTCTGCTTCTCCGACGGCGACATGAACCAGGGCTACGACCTGGAGAAGCCGTGCGTCGAGCTGCCGTGCCCCGAGGGCTGGGACGAGGCGAAGCTGGAAGGCTGCTCCTACTGCCTCCAGACGGGCATCATCCAGTCCCGTGTTGCCCCGGAGCAGGTCGAGCGCGCCGTGACGGAGCTGCTCATCGCCCACCAGCACCACCTGAACGGGCAGCGCATCCAGAAGATCGTCGACTCCATCGCGAGCGAGTCCGGCGCCCACACCGACCTCAGCGAGTACGGCAACCACGGCCCCGGCCTCATCGAGAGCTTCCTCAGCTTCATCGAGCTCCAGGCGCACCGGATCCGCGAGCGCCGCCGCCTCGCCTTCACGACCACCCTCGAAGCGGTCTTCCCCCTGTGGGTCCTCTCCGTCCTGCGGGCCGACCTCACCAAGAAGAACGCCATCGAGGGCCGCTGGGCCGCCACCGACCAGGACGTCATCAACTACCTCCTGCTCCGCGGGATCCGGCCCCAGTTCGTGCGCGGCTGGCAGGACGAGTGGCTGCGCGATGACGCCGCCGTCACCCAGTACCCGACCTCGATGACGTTCCTGCTGTTCCAGGCGGGCACCTTCGTCAACATCGTTGGCCCGTCCGTCCAGCTCGAGATGGTCCACGACAAGGCCCTCATCCAGGCGAACAAGGAGATCCGGCTCTTCGCCGAGGACCTCTACGCCATCGCCCGCCGCTGCGGACAGGCCGCCAGCTTCACCGTCCCGCTCTGCGCGAACGGTGTCAGCGGTGGTCAAGTCGTCTCCGAGTGCACCCCGTTCATCCCGACCCCGGCCCCGGAGCAGCTCCGCGTCGCCCCCCGCCGCCGCTGACCCGACCGTAGAGCCGAGGTACTGAGATGACGACCGCCGTAGAGGGCTTCACGCCCCGCTACGAGGTCGCAGCTCCGACCGCCGCCCCTCGCCCCTTCGGACTGCTCTCACTCGCAGTCCAAGCGGCGGGGGGCGCGCCCGCGACCGCCTACCAGCACGGCGTCCGCTACTGGTCGGAGATGTGCGACCTCAACACCGGATCGCTCGAGGGGTTCTGCCCCGACGGCGAGAAGGAGATCACCCCGTACGCCCCTGTCCCCGTGGAAGGCGCGCCCTTCCTCGTCACGTCGGGCGTCGTCTGCGTGTCCCCGAACTTCGACGCCGAGGACCGGGCCACCGCGCACCTCGCACGCGGGGAGCAGCACCGGGCCGAGACCGTCTTCTGGGAGCAGCAGACGACCCGGCCCGACCTCGTCGACCTCGGGGAAGCCCCTACCCCGGACTGCGCTCTTGGGAAGCTCGAAGCTCACGCGGCCAAGAACTACGCGGGCGCCCCGGTTCTACACGTCCCCACCCGCTACCTCCCGGTCCTCGCGGCGAACCACCTGCTGACCCGGACCGGCGACCGGCTGGAGACCGTCTGGGGAACTCGGATCGTCGTCGGCAGCGGCTATCCCGGCGAGCCCGGTGACGAGACCCTCACGCTCCTCGTCACCGGAGAAGTCGGGATCTGGCGCACCGCGATCGTCGCCACCCCCGACTTCGACGCCCGCACCAACCAGCGCTCTGCCGTCGCCGAGCGCCTCTACGTCCTGACGGCAGATTGCCTCGCGGCGACCATCACCGTCCCTGCTTGCCCGGGAGGAGCACCGTGACCACCTGCATGATCCCCGGCGCCTGGGAGGTCGTGCGCATTACCCGCGTCGACTCCTGTGGCCGCCCTGTCTATGGCGACTGCAACGCCGTCGTGAGCCGATGCATCGCCACGATCACCGACACCCCCGAGGTCGAGGAGGCCGAGCCGCGGACCCAGACCGGATTCGACGGCACCGCCTGCGCCACCGAGGTCGGCTGCGACAAGGTCAACTACCACACCATCGAAGCGACCTGGTCGCAAATCAACCTCGACGCTTTCAGCTTCATGAACCCCGCCGCGCGCATCACCCGCGACAGCTCCGGCGAGGCCATCGGCCGGTTCGGGACTCAGCGGATCGACTGCTCCGCCGGATACGCCATCGAGGTGTGGGCCCGCTCCATGGGCGAGTCCGACGCCTGCTCGGGCCAGTCCGAGGCCGAGGGGCAGTGGTACTACCGCGTGTACCCGTGGATCACCGGCGCGACCCCCGGCGACCTGACCATGGGCGGCACGGATGAGGTGGCATTCGTCTTCACCGGGCGCACCAAGACCCGTACCCGCTGGGGCAGGGGCCCGTACAACATCACCCTGACCGACGGCATGCCCAGCGGACTCCCCGAGCCGTTCGACCCGGACGAGGAGGAGCCGTACTGGGAGGGCATCGTCACCCTCCCGCCGCCGGAGGCCGACTGCGACTGCATCGAGGTCCCCCGCCCGATCCCGGACCCGGCGACCCTCTCGATCATCGCCGACCCCGCCGACTTCACCCGCATGACCGTCCGCCTCGCCGCGGACAACAACGGCCTGGGCCCCGTCCTGGTCGACTGGGGCGACGGATCTCCCGTGCAGGAGGTCGGTGACCTCGCTGCGGTCTCCCACAAGTACGCGGAGACCACGTACGGCGCCCCGGTCACCATCCGCGTCTGCGACAAGGAAGACCCGGTCGTCTGCTCGGAGAAGGAGATCACCCTCCCGCTCCCGTCGGACGCCCCGGACATGGCGATCACGGGCGCAGCAACCCCCGAGGAGCCCAACCGGATCGCGGCCACGGTCGTCCTGCCGCCGCAGGCCGCCGGCCACGTCGTCATCGACTGGGGTGATCGGGAGACCACCGAAGCGGACGCGGGGGACACCGGAGTTGTGGACGCCACGCACGTCTACCGCTACCCCGGCCGCTACCGGGTCTGCTCGTACCGGGCCGAAGCCACACGGGAGCGGACGTGCACTGTCGCGGACGTCCCGATGGATCCGTACTCCGGCTGACGGCAAGGAGGTAAGCGCGATGGCGCTGCAAGCACCGGGTGACATGTGCGCTTGCCGTCCGTGGCCCGTGGACCCGGATCTCTGCTGCGAGACCTGGCCGTCCCCGTGGCCGATTCCCCCGGAGACCCCGCCCGAGGACTACACCCCCGAACAGCGGCGCGCGCTCAAGGCGCAGCGGCTCGCCGGGGAGATGCTGAAGTCCAGGACGGCGGGGCTCTGGGGGCTCTGCGAGGACCTCGTGCGCCCCTGCGGCCCGTCCCACTGCCGGCCAGCAGGCAGGGGGCGTGCCGTGCTGCGCCCGTACCTGTCGGGCGGGAGCATCTACAACGCCGGGTGCGGGTGTGCGTGTTCGGACTGCGAGATCGGCTGCACGATCCGGCTCCCCGGGCCCGTGAACGAGATCCTGTCCGTGACGGTCGACGGGGAAGTCCTCGTCGAGGGCGTGGACTGGCACCTGGACAGCCGCGGCGGTCTCGCCCGGCTGAACGGCTGCTGGCCCCACAACCAGGACATGCGCGTGCCGTGCGGGGAGCAGGGGAGCTTCTGCGTCCGCTATCTCCGCGGGATCAACCCCGAGCGGTCCCTGGAAGCCATCCGGGCGGTCTCGGAGTTGGCCTGCGCGTACTACCAGTCGTTCTGCGGCGGGCAGTGCCGGAGCCTCGTCGGAGCGAAGCGCATCCAGCGCGCCGGAGTGACGTACGAGGTGCCGGCCGGGGGCTTCGGGATCGGGTCCGTTGATGCGTGGGTGTCCCTCGTGAACCCGCAGAACCACGCCCGGACCGCGCAGGTCCGCACCCTGGACCGTCCCCAGTGGATTTACCGAGGAGCGAGCGAATGTCACAGGGCACTCCCGTGAGCCGGACGGTCCTTGGGGAGAACGGCGACCGGCGGGCGGAGCAGATGGTCGGGGATCTCCTCCGGTGCCTCTGCGACCGTCTCGCCGAGTCGGACCGGCCTGTCTGCTCGTGCTGCTGGGTCCGGTCGGGCGCAGCGGCGTACACCCCGCAGAACTGCGACTCCACGAGCCCGGACGGGGACGGGATGGCGTGGATCCGGGTCCGGCAGCGGAACTTCCTCCCGAAGTCGCAGCAGCGCGGTTTCGGCGGGGTGCCGTGCGGGTCGCGCTGGGAGGAGCGCTGGGCCATGGAGGCCGGCATTTCCCGCTGCTGGCCCGGGGATGAGCAGGATCTCGACTGCGAGGAGATGACCGTCGCCGCCGCTCTCGGCGCGTGGGACGAGCAGCTCCTCTTCGACGCGATGGTCTGCTGCGACGGGGCGCAGCCGTACGCCATTGAGCCGACCCGTATCTACACACGCGGCCCCGAGGGGGGCTGCATCAGTTCTGTCATCGAGTTCAGCGCAGTACCCAGGAAGATTCGGGGATAGCCCAATGCGAGTCCACGCGCACGTGCACTACTACCCGCCGTACCGGATGGCCGGCTCGGAGACCATGGCCCACGCCATGATGCGGGCCCTCGCCGACGCCGGGCACGAGGTCACCGTCGTCGTCTCGGACATGCCGGAAGCGCCGCCATCCTTCGAGTACGACGGGATCCGGTGCCTGTCCCGTGCGGGGGTGTCGGCGGCCACGGCCCAGGTCATCGTCGACCGGCCGGACGTCGTCGTCTCCCACCATCAGAACGCGACCCACGCGAACCTCGCGGCGCGTCGGATCGGGGCGAAGTCCGTCTTCGTCCAGCACAACACGTTCGGGATGAACAAGCAGATCTTGGCCACGAGGCCGGACCTGACGGTGTTCAACACCGAGTGGATCGCCGCCCAGTACGAGCACAAGGCCGGGGCGTGGATGGTGGTGCACCCTCCGGTGTGGCCGAAGGACCACGCGACGGCCCCGGGCGATCACGTGACGCTGGTGAACCTGTCCAGGCACAAGGGCGTTGAGGTGTTCCAGAAGCTCTCGAGGGCGTTCCCGGACGTCCCGTTCCTCGGGGTGATGGGCGGGCACGGGGAGCAGATCACGTGGGGTCACTCGCCGAACGTGACGGTCGTGCCGCAGACGACGAACATGCGGGACGACGTGTGGGCGAAGACGAAGGTGCTGCTCGTGCCGTCGGTGTACGAGTCGTACGGGATGGTCGCGGCGGAGGCGGTGATGTCGGGGATCCCGGTGATGGCGGCGCCGACGCCGGGCCTGGTGGAGTGCCTAGGCGAGGCAGGGACCTTCACGCCTCGGGACGCGCCAGCGCGGTGGGTGGTGCGGCTCCGGGAGCTGCTGGGGGCTCCAGGGGCGTGGGACGCGGCGTCGGCGGCGTCTCTGCGGCGTGCTACGGCCCTGGACCCGAAGCCTGAGTTGGAAGACTGGGTTCGTGCGGTCGAGGGCCTGGTGCCCGCGCTGGTTCCGGTTCCGGCGTAGCGCGTGGAGAGGCCCCTCCCGAGCGCAGCTTGAGAGGGGCCCTGGGTCCAGCGCGCCGCAGCCATGAAGCGCGGATGGGATGCCGTCCACGGTACGGGCCGGGACCGACAACGGGGTCCCGGGCGCCCCGTGTCGCGGGTCAGCGGCTGCCCCACTCGCGGGCGGCCGGCTCCCCGTCACCGCCCGTGCGAGACGGGCAGATCGGGCAGCCGTCAGGCGGGTGGGCTCACTTGCGGTCGAAGCGGCAGGACGGGGCCAGATCCTCGACCTGGAACCCCGCGCCGTACCGGCGCTGGAGCTCCGCGGTCAGGTCCGGGAACAGCCGCTGGCGGATCTCCTGCTCGGTCGCGTCCAGGGGCGCGAGGACCTCGCCCTCGGAAGCGATGCGGCGTCCCGTGCCGGGCTCGTCGCACTCCACGATCCAGGTCCAGTAGGTGGTAGTGGCCATGTCTCTCTCCTCGGGTTCAGTGGCCCGCTCCCCTGCTGGGATCGGGCCGGTAGGCGGGTAGGCAGGCGGTCGGTAGGCGGCGGTAGGTAGGCGGGCTGACCTGCGACGACTACCCGGCTACCGGGTCCCCTGGGAGGGGGCCAGGGCCGCGGTCGGGGAGGGGTCGAGCGGCGCCCCTCCAGCCGCCCTGGACGGGGTGCTGGCGGGGGTGCTGGAGCGGCCCTCGGACGGGGTGCCGGGGCACCCCCCGGCGGACACCGGACGGGGCCCCTCCTCAGCCCCCGCCGGGGCGCCCTGCGGAGCCCCCTCCCCGGCCGGTCCAGCGGGGGGCACGGGGGCGGCCGGAAGGTGCTCCAGCCGGACCCCGTCGCGGGTCCGTGCGGGTGCCTTCGGGAAGGTGAGCTTGAAGGAGGTGACCGGCAGCAGCCAGACGTCCTTGAGCGCAGCCTTGAGGTCAACCTGCTCCCACCCCTCCAGCTCGGGTTCGGGCAGGAGGTCGGAGAGGTGGACACCGAGGTGGTGCGGGTGGCGGGCAGCGACTCTCCGGATGACCGCGGCGATGTCGTCGAGCGTCAGATCGTCGTCCTCCACCTGTTCGTCCTGGTCCTCCTCGACGGGCTCGGTGGCTTGGTCCTTGCCGCCTGTGGCCTCCTCCGCGCCTGTCCCGGCCCGGCGCCGCTCGGCAGCTGCCTTGATCCTGCCCTCCGCCGCGGCCTTCGCCTTCTTCGCGACGTCCGCCCGGGCCTCGGCCAGCAGCCGCTCCCGCTCGGCGTCCTTCGCCTCCCGGGTCGCGACCCGGACGGCGGCGGCCAACTCGGTGTGCTGGCGGGCCACCAGGCACCACGCCACGATCGCGGGAGGAATCACGTAACCGGTGTAGATACCGAGCGAGGCGAACAGGCTCCGGCCGACTGCGTAGGCGACGAGTACCACCCCGCCGGCCTTCATCGCGGAGTCGCTGTCCCACCCCTCCTCGCCCCGGATCCAGGCCCAGCCGCGTCCCAGCAGGACGGCCGACCCCTCCCCGACCSCGGTCATCAATCCGGCGAGATTCCGGGGGGTAGGCAGGTAGGTTGCCAGCTCAGCGCACATCTCGGCCGCCCTACCCCGCCCCTCCTCCTCGACGGCGGGCTCCGTCGTCTCCTCGGTGACGGGCTCCTTGACGAGGGTGAGCCGGGGGCGCTCGGCGGTCTCCGTGTCATCCTGCGGCGGGAGTTCGGCGGCCGCCTCCTGGACGCCCATCAGGAGGCTCCCAGCGCACCGGCAGTGGTCAGGATCACGGACTCCGGCAGGCCCCAGATGCCCCCGGCCTGGGACCAGACCCCGGCCGCCACGATCCCGGTCAGCGCGGCGAACCCGGGACGCATCTCCCGGAAGTACATGATCGCGGCGAGGAACAGGCTGACCCCGCCGAGTCCGGCCGACCCGAAGTCGCCCTGGGTGAACATGGCGGAGAACGCTTCGGAGAGGTCCTTGCCCGTGGTCCAGATCGACCCTGCCGCCATGTAGGCGGTGCCCGCCGTGACGCCGACGACGGATGCCTCCGTCGGGCTCAGCTTGCGGCGGACCTTGCCGCCCTTCTTCGGCTCCCTGATCCCCGTGACGAGTACGGCGGTCAGCCCGATCGCGAGCCCCCCGCTCCCCACCGAACCGAGGATCTTCCCGCCCTCGATGCCCGCCGCGAGTGCCTGCGCTGTCTCGATGTGCTCAAGCATGAAAACTTTCCCTTTTAGTGAAGAAATGTCAGATTTGTGATGCAGGCGCGTACAGGGCGAGCGCGGTGATCGCGGAGGCCAGCGGGATCCGGGCGCCCCACGCCAGAAGCAGGTTCCAGTGGCGGGTCTTGCGGTCCCAGACGTGCGCGATGAACAGCACCAGCCCCCCGCCCAGGGTCAGCGCCCCGCCGATCGACGTCGTGCGCCCGCAGTCCTCGATCGCGTGACCGATCAGCGGAACCAGGCCCAGCCAGTACCCGACCCCGGCCGCCCCCGCGTTGGCCAGCAGCCGCAGCGTCCCCGGCGACAGCGCGGGCTTGACCTCCCCGGTCTCGGTGGCCTTGGGAGAGAAGGGAGTGCGCAGGCGCGGGTAGTACCGCGCGGCAGGGCGCAGCCACTTGCCGGCCCTCCCGTGGACCTCCTCGATCGACAGCCGCGCACCGCAGCCCTCGGCCGCGCACACGTAGCCGATCAGCCGCCCGCTCTCCGAGCGCGCTTCAAGACGCTGCTCGTGCTCGCAGTCCGGCTGCGGCCCCGGGTCCGTCGCTGGGAGCCTGAGGTTGCAGTCCAGGCACAGCCGGGCGACGACCTCGCCGTCGCCTTTGTCCGCCTCGTCCCTCAGCGACAGGAGCGAGAGGTGCAGGCACTTGTCGGCGTTGGCCTTCTTCGGGTCCGGCTGCTCGGCGGCGGGCTGGGGGGCCGGCGCCGGGACGTGATGGGGGACGCCGTTGATCCACTTCACGCCGTCGGCGGCTGGCATGGGGCTGGTCAGCTGGGTTTTGTCCTGGTCCCACCAGTTGGGGACGTGGTGGTTGTCGGTGCGGGCTTCCCGCCCTACCTGGGGCGCCGGGGTGGTTGGCGGCTCGGTGGGCATAGGCGGTGCCGCGGGGGCCGTTTCCTCGGCGGAGGGCTCCTCGGCCGTCTCCAGGGTGGCCGGTCGGCGGACCTGGAAGACATCGCGCACGCGGAACGGGCGCTCGCCCTCCGCCTCCGGGGCCTCGGTCTCGTCGGTCTGCGCCTCGGTGGTGTCGTTCATGACGCACCCCACCGGTCGATCGCGCGGATCATGGTGGCGCGGGCGCGGCGTTCGTCGGGGCCGGGCGTGGTCGGGTCACCGTGGGTGGTGGTGAGGGTGGGGCGGTGGGCCCAGGTGTATCCGTCCGGCAGGTCGACGCCGAGGAGGTCCCGGACGTCGCTGCTGGTCGTGGAGCAGCTGGTGTTGAGGGTCTGCCGCGGGTCGGCCGGCCGGGGCCTCGGGGCGTAGTACGTCGTCGTGGTCATCGGGTGGTCCTTCAGGTTCGGGGCTGGTTACAGGTAGAGGCCGGTGCCCTCGCCGATCCGGTCGCGGGCGACCTTGAGCCGTCGGCCGGCGGTGGCCGGGCTCACGCCGAGGAGCTGAGCCGCGGTGGTCTTGGTGAGCTCTTCGCCGATCCGGAGGTGGTGAGCCAGGGTGCGGACCTGCTGCTCCTCGCGGCTCAGGACGGTGGTGGGCTCGTCGTCGGCCGGGTGGGGTTTCGCCTGCGGCTCACTGTCGGGATCCGGGTCGGGCTCAGAGGTCGGGCGCGGCTCACCCGGGTCGGGGGTGGCGGTGGGCTCGGACTGGCTCAAGACGGGCTCAGGCTCAAATGCCTGGTCAGATGCCTTGTCGTCGGCGTGGTCCGGTTCGGTAGGAGGGGTGGAAGCGGGGGCGTTCTCGCCCGGGGACTCATGCGGCTCGTCCGTGAGTTCGGCGTCGGGCTCACAGGGACCGGCGGGCTCAACCCCCGGCTCAGGGGCGGGCTCAAGGGCGGGACGGACCGGCTCAGCGGGCAGGCTCACCGGGATCACTGCGGTCGGCTCAGGGCAGCCCTTGAGCATGGCCGACATTGCGGTATCTGCTCCCTCAGTGAGTCGGTCTCGCTGGACTGCGACGAGGTCTGAGCCGAGCTGCGCGTCACCGGCCCCGGCCCGGCTCATGAGCCGCCACGCCTTGAGCGCCGACCACTTCTGAACCCGCTCCCAGGGGTGCCGCTCCGACCGCGCCGAGTGGTACGCGATCCGGCGCATCAAGTCGGCGTTGCGGCGCTGCGCCTCCATGTCGACACCAGTGCAGTAGACGACGACCCGGCGGGCGACGAGACCGATGCCCTCGGCCGAGACGCACATCGCCATCGGTGTGACGGCGTATACGACAGCTTCCGTCGTGGTCGCCGCGAGCTTGGCGCCGGTCGCCGAGGCGACGGCGGGCAGGAGCCACAGGCCCAGGCGGACGGGGGCCGGCGCCGTCTGGCCGAGCAGGGTCAGCAGCACGTACACGAGCGCGAGGACAAACGTCGCGCCCTCCCCGGCCGCAACGACACCGGCTGCGGTCCCGTTGTCGGGGAACACGGTCTTGACGTTGCTGTAGGTGCCCCAGGCTCCGAGCCCTCCTGCGGTGACCATCGGGACGGTGGCGATGATGAGGACCGTGATCTGCCCTGTAGTGAGGGAACGGACGGGGGCGCTGTGGGCGATGTCCTTCTTGGTGGGTGTGGTGGACACGGGGTGGCTCCAGTCCGGCGGTGGTCGGGTGGTGGTGCTGAGTGCCCCGGGCCGGATCCGATCCGGCGCCCTCACGGCGTGGATGCCGGGGCGGTGGTGCTGGTCAGGCGGGGGTGATGTCGCGGGCGCTGACGATGGCGTCCCGCGTGATGTGCTCGGTGTCCATGGCGATTCGGACGTCGCCGCCGCTGAGGTGTTCGAGGAGGGTGACCCGCTGGCCGGTGCTCTTCAGGCGGTACTGGTCGGACTGTGCGGCGGGGATGGGCGTGGTCGTGCGGTTGCACTTGCCGAACATGGCGGGGTCCTTCTGGGTGAGGGGCTGGGTGGTTACTGCGCGGGGCGCGGGAGAGCGCGGCACTTCTCCGCGTGCTCCTGCGCCCAGAGGCGCCCGGTGGCCCGGTCGCGGCAGATGTAGCTGCTGTCCTTGAAGGTGGTCTCGCACCCGCGGCAGATCCCGGTGGCGCCGTTGTTGTCGGGGTCCTCGCTGAGGTCGACGGTGATGGTCGGGTCGGTCAGCGCCTTGCCTGCGTCGGTGAGGTAGCGGGCGATGACGCCCTTGGCCCAGGGCTCGGTGGAGGCATGGGTGTTCTGCATGGGTTCTCCTCGAACTTGAAGGGGTGGGGTGGCCGGGCCGCGCGGGGGGAGGTGTCGCGGCCCGGCCGGTCAGGGGGTGGTCAGCACTTGCCGCAGGTCTGCGAGTTCTCGCCGTAGAACCACTCGCTGCACAAGCTGCACTGCCAGTGGCCGTAGACGGCGAGGACGAAGAGCGGGTAGGGGGGCATCAGACCGTCACCCCCACGGGGAGAAGCACGGCGGTGAACCCGGGGACGTACCAGGAGTGGCACTTCCCGCACACCCACTTGTCGCCCTGCCAGGTCATGGGGCGTCCGCAGCACGTCATCGGGCACCCCCGGCCTGCGCGAGGATCCGCTGCCCGTACTCGCCGCGGGTGACCCCGCCAGACGGGAACGGGAGGGCGCGGAGCACGGGGCGCGCGGCGGCGGCGCTGCCCACGGTGCGGAGCGCGACCGTCATGCGGGCCGCGTCCGTCATCGGGTCGGCCGGCCGGTGCGTGGTGAAGTGCGTGCCGACGGCCGAGAGGTGCTTCGTGGTGTGGGCGGAACCGTGCTGGCGGGCGCGGCGGAGAGCCTCGTCCATGTCGGGGTCGCTGTCGCCGGTGTGGGCGGTGGTTGCGCGGAGGGCGTCGCGCATGGCGCGGGCGGCGGGGCCGTAGAGCGGCTCGTCGACGGGGATCACGCGGCCACCCCCGCGAGGAGGCGGGCGCGGGCGGCGACGTACGCGGCCTTGCGCGGCCGGTACGAGGCGAGCGCGGCGGCGAACTGGGTGGCGGTGTAGCGGACCACCTTGCGGAGGCGGCCGCGGCCGTCGACGGTTCGGCGGGTACGGCCGGCCTTCCCGACGAGGCCGAGCTTCTTCGCGGCGGTGCGGAGGCCGGCGGAGATGCCCTTCGCGGTCTCGGCGGACTCGCCGCGCGCCACGATGTGGCTGGCGAGGGAGTGCGGGCGGCCGGCCCGGATGCGCTCCCGGAGGACAGCGCGGGCGGTACGACGTGTTGCGCGGCGTTCACGGCGGATAACCTTGGACACGGTCAGTCTCCTGTCGGTAGCAGGTTTCTGGCTGGCCCCCGGCCATATGGAGGTACGAACTCCGGTCGGGGGCCGTTCTGTTGGTACGAGACCGCCGGGGCGGCCTCACGAGAAAGACGATAAACCCCGTGCTTGAGAATTGCAAGCACGGGGTTTATTCTCGTGTTGTCCGCGCCGCAGAAGGGAGCGGCATGGAGGACGAAGCCAAGCAATCAGAGGAGGTGAGACGCCTAGTGCTGGCGATCGAGGCGTTCAAGGACATCGAGGACATCGAGGTCCGCGTACGCGAGGTAGGGAAGGCGCTGAGCGAGATGAACGGCTACACCGCCGTGCTTCGAGACCTTCGCGCGCAGGACGTCCAGACCATGAAGCAGGGCAAGACATGGGCTGACGTCGGCAGGATCTTCGGCATCTCCGGAGCGCGCGCCCAGCAGATCGGGTCAGGCGTCAGCGGAGCGCAGCGCCGGAAGAAGGACGAGCCCGACAAGGAGCGCGGTCGCCCTGGTCGCCCGCGCAAGAAGAAGACCGAAGACCCTGACGCATGAGTACGGCCGAGCGGTGTAGGAGCCGCCCGGCCGCGAAGAACCAGCGGGATTGCAGCCCGCTGATCGTGATCCACCTCGAGAAGAAGGAATCCCATGAATCGTACGACCAGCATGCCTGTGATCACCACTGAGGGTCTGCCGGCTGTGGAGCGTGGTGCCGGCTGGATGGTGCGGTACGGCTGCCCGTCGTGGTGCACGATGCGGCACGACGGTGAGGACGGTGCTCCCGGCTGGCATCAGGGGGCGGCGGCTGAGGTTGTTCAGCCTGCGCCGTTCGTCGACGAGCCCCGCCTGGAGCCGGGCACTCCGTTGGTGTCGGCGCGTGTGACCGTGATGAACGACAACGAGGCGGCGTGGGGTCGTAAGACCAAGATCTGGGCCGAGTTTGCTGGCGGGCTGTTCCTCGAACTTGATGCCGCTCAGGCCCGTTCTCTTCACGAGGGGCTGCGAGCGTTCTTGCCGCAGTTGGCGCAGCTCGCCGTCGAGCTGGAGCGTGAGTCGCAGGACGACCACGACGGCGACCCGGTGGAGCGCGCCCGTGTGATGGCCGAGTTGGACGAGCGGATCAAAGCGGCCTCTGCTGGCTGACCCCGAGTAGGCGCAGCTGGGCACTGGCCCGCAGGGTTGGGCCGGTGCTCGGTGCGCCCGTATTCGGGCTACGGCGTTCGCGTCGCTGACTCATTTTCCGGCTGCGGCCCTTGCTTGCTGTGCCGCAGCCCTTCCCTGGCCCGGGGCCGTCGCGCCCCGGGCCGTCAAGCCCCCGTATCGCCCAATCAGAACGAATCCGAGAGAGAGCGCACGTGAGCCACGAAGCCGTGACGTGGGCGATGGATGACGCGCCCATGCTGCTCACCCCCAAGGGCAAGAAGGACACGACTGCGCGCGGCGTCCTCCAGGTCCTCGCGGAGCATGCTCGCGCGGACGGTTCGAATGCTCACCCTTCCGTGGCGCGGGTTCAGTACCGGACAGGCTTCGACGAGCGCACGGTCCAGAACGCGCTGCGGCGCCTGGAGGTGGGCGGCCTGATCGTTGCTGATGGGGCTGTGAACGGGTGTACCCGTTATCGGCTGTCGATGCATCTGCGGCGCCCGGCGTCGGACTGGGATGACCTGGTAGCGGAGAAGGAAGCGAAGCGGAGTGCCGCGGCGGAGCGGAAGCGGAAGTCGCGAGCGGCCGTCACGTCTTCTGACGACGTGACTGTCACGTCGTTGAACGACCGGACAGGGGATGTCACGTCTTCTGGGGGCGGCCGTCACGTCGTTGAACAGCGTGACGTCACGTCGTTCAACGACGGCCGTCACGTCGTTAACGCCCCCCGAACCGTCATTGAACCGTCAGTAGAACCACCAGAGAACCTGTCGGTGGTTGATGAGGGGGGAGATACCTCAGGTAGTGGCGTTCCGGCGCCGCGGCCTGACGGCTCCCTCCCCATGGCCCCGATCGACGACGGCTTCGCCCTCACCGACCCGATGCGCTGCTGGGCTGCTGCCACCGTGCCTGCCCTTGAGATCGACCTTGAGACGGCCCAGTTCGTCGCTCACTTCCGCGCCAACGGCGGGCGCCGCCGGTCCTGGCCGGATGAGTGGCAGAAGTGGATGCTCCGCTCCGCGAAGTGGGCGTCCGAGCGCCAGGAGCGCCCGCCGCTTCGTGCCACGCCCTTCACCGGCTGGCGGCCCTACACCAACCCCACCGACGTTTCCGCGTATTCGAACGGATTCTGATCATGGAACCCACCACTATCGGCGCCCTCGGCCCGTCTGCGTTCGCCCGCATCATGGGCGGCATCCGCGAGAAGCAGCGCCAAGGCATCACCGCCGGCCCGGTCGACGACGCTCCCACCCCCGACGATCCCGGCCACCCCGAGTACCACCGCCGCAACCGCGCTGAATGGAACCTCGCCCGCTGGGAGACCGCGGCCCCGCCCCGATACCGGCGCGCCGACGCCACCCACCCGGAGGTGCAGGCGTGGTCCGATGCGGTAGTCGCAGACCCGGAGACCGCCGGGTCACTGCTCCTCACGGGCACCACCGGCACCGGGAAGACGTACGAGGCGTACGGGGCGCTGCGCCGGATCGCTGCTGCCGGGCCTCGGACGTACGAGATCCTCGCGACGACGGCCGCAGACATGTACGGGCTTCTCCGACCCAACGCGTCTCCACGCGGAACGGAAGGAGAGTTGGCCCGCCTCTGCCGAATCCCGCTCCTTCTCCTTGACGACCTCGGTTCGGCCAAAGCCACCGAGTGGACGGAGGAGGTCACCTACCGGCTCGTCAACGAGCGGTACAACGCGTGCAGGCCGACCGTCTACACCAGCAACCTTCCCGCCCGCGCTCTACGCGACGAGAACGGCCGGCCTGCTGGCCCGGACCTCACC
Source organism: Streptomyces sp. sk2.1 (assembly GCF_008120935.1). Classification (GTDB taxonomy): domain Bacteria; phylum Actinomycetota; class Actinomycetes; order Streptomycetales; family Streptomycetaceae; genus Streptomyces. The sequence goes on along the minus strand of NZ_RDBO01000020.1, from coordinate 1,437,794 downwards.
AGTGCCCTTGGCGACCGCATCGTGTCCCGGCTGAGCGAGGACACCCGCGTCGTCGCGATGATTGGCACCGACCGCCGGAGGGCCGCATGACGCCATGACTCAGTCAAGGCATCCCGCCCCACACCCGATTTCGGGTGCGGGGCGGCTTCCGTTCCTCTTCTGTGCTGCTGGTTTGGACTGGAGCGGGGCTGGTTGGCATGCTGATCGGCTATGTCGACCAGCAACTCACCGCGCAGGCATGCGTTTCTTCGACACATCAGGCAGTCGTGGAACCAGCACGCAATTCTACTGGTGGCCCCTTTATCGCTAGCGCTCACAATCTGGGAAGCGACAACGCGAGAGGGGCTCACCGAAAAGCAAGAGACTTTTGTTCAAATGTCGTTATTTGCAGGAGTCGTTGGCCTATGGATTTGGGGGTTTTGGGCAAGCGCGCGGGCGCGACGTGATATCGAGAGTATCGGAGAGAGCCAACGGCGACTGACTCAAGCCGAGCAAGATCTGGAAGGCGCGCTGCGCGTCGAGTTCCTTGATTCTCTCGGGGTAACGCAACAGAGGGTCGATGAGCTACGCGCCCGAAGGGGCGAGACGGCTCTGCCGAATGCCACGGCCGCTGAGGCGGGCAGGTCATTTGTTGCCCCACAGCATCTCGCGCTGGCGGAATTGTGGGCTGCTACGCACGCGCGGCTGGAGCTTTATCACAAGATTGCTACCGGTCAGGCGAGGCAGTCGTTTCGGAATGCGCAGGTGGCAATGGTGATGGGATTCGTGCTGCTCGTCGCGTTCGTCGTGGTGGCACTGAATGCGTCCACCACGGCGGGCAGCATCGTTGCTGGCGGCCTTGGGGCTGTCTCGGCCGCGCTGGCAGGCTACGTGAGCCATACGTTCGTACGGTCACAGGAAGCAGCCGCCGGCCATCTCAGGTCTTACTTCGATCAACCGCTAGAGCTCTCCCGCTTCCTCGCCGCGGAGCGGCTGATCGCCGATGGGAAGCTGAGCGACGAGCAGCGAGCGGAGGTTCTGATGACGCTCGTGCAGGCGATGGTGGCTGGGCCGCCGCAGCCACCGGTTGCTGATGCCGCCAGCATTCCGGCACAACCAGCCGGTCGGTAGCAACATTCAGCCCGACGCAGCAGAGCCCCCGCCTCGATCGATCCGAGGTGGGGGCTCTTCGCTGCCCGCAGTCAGGGTAGCCGCGCGTACGGCGAGGCCGGGGTCAGTGGGTGAGCCAGCGAATGAGCACCAGGATCAGGATCCCGCCGCCGAGGAGCATCGCGGCCTGCCGGAAGTAGTCGGTCTCGCTGACCTTCTGGAGCGACTTGGACGTGAGTCCGCGGTAGACGCCTCGGGCCAGGCCAGCCGCGCCCGCCCGTACTACGCTGCCCACCTCGTCGAGCGGTCCTGGGGTTTCGATGATCTGGCCGTCCGGGCGGGCGCCGCCGTGGGCCTGGTACTTGTGGGCGTTCTGGTCGGCCTGGGCGTCGTAGAGGTCGTCGCGGGTGTCCCAGGTGAGGCGGCAGGTGTGGCAGCGGTAGGTGTATCGCACGTGGCGGACCGTAGCGGCCAGCGCCTTGCCTGCGTCGGGGAATGCGTCAGGTTGTCCGAGAACGCCCCCTAGGTGTGCCCGTCGGGGCTGGGTGGCCGTTGTCGCGTACCTCGATGGCATTGAGGTACGCGGCAACGGGTGGTGTGGATAGGTCAGAGGTAGGCGCGGCCGGGCATGGCCGGGCGGGCGCCGCCGTGGGCCTGGTACTTGTGGGCGTTCTGGTCGGCCTGGGCGTCGTAGAGGTCGTCGCGGGTGTCCCAGGTGAGGCGGCAGGTGTGGCAGCGGTAGGTGTATCGCACGTGGCGGACCGTAGCGGCCAGCGCCTTGCCTGCGTCGGGGAATGCGTCAGGTTGTCCGAGAACGCCCCCTAGGTGTGCCCGTCGGGGCTGGGTGGCCGTTGTCGCGTACCTCGATGGCATTGAGGTACGCGGCAACGGGTGGTGTGGATAGGTCAGAGGTAGGCGCGGCCGGGCATGGCCGCCGCTTCCTTGCCGGGGCGCAGCTCGACGAACGCCATGACCGCGGCGACGATGGCCAGGACCACGATGTAGACGCCAACAAGGAAGTCAGCGAGGCCCTCGGTTGTGTCACGCCCGACGAGCGCGATGAGGGCGATCTCCACGACACTCGCGGCGGTGAAGACGGCGAATAAGGTCCGGTCGCGCCCGGTCTTGCGGGTGAGCATGAGGTACAGGAACGGGGCGAACGACAGCAGCCCGAAGCTGACGAGGGGCAGCAGGGCCCCCATAATCCGTTTGATCATTTACTGCTCCAGATATCCGGTATTGGTCCCGTGGTCTTGGCGGTCACGCCAACCGTGTGTGCAGCATGTCACCAACTCGTGGTAGGGCACGTGCCGCTGACGGTTCGCGGTGCCTGCGAGCGGCGCTGACGGAAGTCCGCGGGGTTCCTTAACCAGGCGCAGCTGGTAGGCCGGGGAGGCCCTCGAGCCGGTATCTGGCCAAGCTGCCGCTGCACTCCCGGTGTTCCTCGTCCGGTCGCTTCAGTCGCTGGTCGCGGAGCTGGCCCTCGTGGCCGGGTTGACCGGTTTCTCGTCCGCGGCGCGGCACTTCTCCAGGTGCTCCTCGAGGGCCTGCTGCGCGGCGGCCTCCGTGCGCATGTGCCACGGCGACTGGTAGCCGCAGCCTCCGTCCTCCTTGGGGCACGCCCAAGACCAGTGGTCGTGGTCGTGCCCGGCCGTCTTGATGACCTTCCCTGGCCCTTCCGGGGCGGCCGCCGAGGTGGTGTTGGTCTTGCGGGGGAAGTCCTTGGCCTTGAGCTTGACCTTGTCGCAGTGCGGGTCGGCCGGGTCCCGCCACCAGACGATGCCCTCATGGGGGCGGGCGTGCAGCCAGTCCCGGAGGCCGTCGTAGTCGCGGGGTGCGGTGGCGTAGTCCTGGCGGACAGAGAAGGGTGCCCAGCCGTGCGGCATGAGGACGTGCTGCTCGAAGTCGTCAGGGTTCCTGTTGATCTTCGGGCCGAGCAGTTCGTACGTGCCGACGGCATCAACCTTGCAGATGGCCAGGGCCTCGGCGTGGTACTTCGCGAACGATGACTGCTCGACCGGTTCCCACCCGACTCGTTTGCCGGTGACCGGGTCTTCCTCGACGGGGAGGTAGCCGACGGGCAGGGTCTTGCCGGGCTTCACTTCTCGGCGCGCCCACCAGTCGCCTGCCTCGTCGAGACGTACGCAGGTGCCGTCCCACTTCCGGGTGGCCCGCCCTTCACCTTCGAGGACCCAGGCGCAGCCAGGGCTGACGTCGGGCAGCACGTGCTGGCGGTCTTCAGGATTGCGGACGAACAGGGTCGGGATCTTACGCATTTAGGTGTCCTTGGGGTGGAGTGAATGGGATGGGCCATTCCCGCTTCAGGGGACGATCCGATCGGGAGCCGGGCTGCTGCACCGCTGGCACGGGCCCTTCTTCTTGTTCCAGGCCTCGGCCAGGAGGGCTCCGGCTGCGAGTCCGATGATGGCGGCGAGGCTGCCCGCGAACACGGACAGGATGACAATTACGGAGAGTTCGTTGGCAGGCATGATCACTGGCCTTTCGGGTTGTTGAGGATGGCGAGGGCGCCCCACCGTCGTGTTCAGGCGGCGTTGTCGAGGGTGGCGAGGAGCTCCCGGGCGTAGCTGGTGGCCGGAGTCCCCTGCCCGTACCAGTGGTTCGCGAGGCCCCGCACGCGGGCGACGGCGGCTACGTCACAGAGGGCCCGCTGGGCGGTGGCACGCTGCTGGGCGATCACCTTGTCGCGGGCCCGGAGTTCGGCGCGCAGGTCGGCGATCTCCTGCTCGGACCGGATCATTACCCGGAGCGCTGCGTCCAGTCGGGCACGGAGTTCGCCAACGGGGTCGGAGTCTGTGACGTCCTCGTCCGGGGTGTGCCACCAGCGACGGCCGCGGTTGTCAGAATGGCGGGCGGAGTGACCGGGGCGCAGCACACACTCGGCAGGCGCCTCGCCGAAGACCGACGGGGAAAGATCACCGCAGCACTCCACTGGCACGCTTGGGGCACAGCATCCGCCCGCCCCGCAGTGGTCACAGGTCCGGCTCTCGGGCCGGCCGTCGCCCTCGCTGTAGTGGTGCCATCCGGTGGGACTGGTCGGGCAGGCACCCGGCCGGGTGGCCCACTGGATGCCGCGGACGTCCTGGTGGATGTGGCCACGGTGGCCGGGCCGGAGGACGCACGGGCCGACGGGCGGCTGGTCGGTGGTGCGGGTGGAGTACTCGGCGCAGATGGCGGTGCTGGTCATCGGGGGCTCCAGTTCGCGGCGGTTGAGGTTCAGGGGCCGCCCCGGCTGTGCGGGGCGGCCGGGGCGGGTCAGGTGGTGGGCTGCTCGTCGAGCGCAGCGCGGAATTCGCGGGCGACGGTGGCGGCGTCGCTGGGCGCCCAGCCGCCGTCGTGCCACATCTGGTAGCGGTCTGCGAGGTCCCGCACGCGGGCGATGGCGGCCTCGGCCTGCTCGGCGCGCTTGCGCAGCGTGGTAGTGCGGCGGTCCATGAGCCGCTTGGCCTCGGTGGTGACGGCGTCGGCCTGCCCGACATGGGCGGTCAGCTGCTTGATGTGCTCGGCCTGCTGGTCGGCCACGACCTCCAGCGAGAGCAGGCTCGGGGTGGCCTCGGTGAGGTCGCACATGCGCTGGTACTTCTCGGCAGTGGTGTGGCCGTCCCAGCCCCGGCAGATCCGGTTCGTGGGCTGGACGTGGGTGAAGAGGTCCATGTCGCGCTCGGCAATGTGCCAGGTCATCTGTCCGGCGGGCGTCTCGATGGTGACGACGGCCCAGTCAGGGGCGGCCGGGTCGGTGTGGCCGATGTGGGAGGGGTGGAGGGCTGCGAGGTGCGCGACGAGGTGGGCGCGCTCGCGGTACGTGGCGTCGAGCTGGTCGTACAGGGCATCGAGTTGTTCGTCGGTGAGGTCGTCGAGGCGAATGCGGCTCATCGGGTCTCCTTGGTGGTGTGGTCGGTGCGGAAGCGGAGGGGCGGCGACTTCGGCGGGGGCGGGTCGTGACGGTGTCGCCACGCGTCCCAGCCCTTCACCGGGTGGGTGAGCAGCCAGACGATGTTCTCGGCGGACAGGACCGTGTAGACCGCCCAGTAGCGGGTGCCGGTGGGGCGCTTGCCGTAGTGCTGCCAGTTCGCCCAGTCAGAGGCACGGTGGAGGGGCTTGTAGCGGCCGAGCCCGTATCCAGCGGTGAGCGCGGCCAGGACAGCGAGGGTGAGGCTCATCGGCCCGGCTCCTCGGTCACGGCGGGCACCAGGCGCATCGTGGCCCGGTCGCGAAATCGGCCGTGGAAGTCGACGACCTGCCACGTGCCGGGCCGCATCCCGGCGGCGGGCTCGGATAGTTCGAGGTGGTCGCCGACGGCGAGGTCTCGCAGGTTCTCGCCGTTGTCGAGCCGGACGTCGGAGCAGCTCACCGTCACGGCGGTGCCGAGGATCTGCCGGGCCACCGCAAGAACGGCAGCCGTGCTGACGTACCCGTGGTGGTGCCCCTCGCGCGGCACGCCGCAGTAGCCGCAGAGGCCGATCGTGTCCTCGGCGACGGCGGGCCCGCCCACGGCAGCGTCGGCGGCCGCGAGCCAGTCGGGCAGCACGGCCAGGACCGCGTCGGCGTGCTCGCCGTACTCGTCGGGCTCCAGCATGTCCGGGTCCCAGTCGATGCCGGACGCCTCGCAGATGGCGCGGCGGACACGTTCGCGGAGTTCGTCGGCGGGCGCGGTCGCCTTGTCGGCCATCTCCCCGCAGCCGGGGCATCGGATCGTGTCCGTGTCCGTGGGCGCGGTCATCGTGGCGTCGCAGTCGTCGCAGTGGTACTTCACGGGGTCCTCCTGGTGGTGGGTACGGTGGGTGGGCGCCCGCCCGGCTACGACCCGGGCGGGCGTACTGCTGTCCGTCACGAGGCGTCAGCCGAGGACGGTGTCGACGAAGTGCTGCTCGTCGATGGCTTCGCGGTCGTGGCAGCGGACGCACAGCCTGTGGAGTTGGGCGCGGCGTTCGATGGCGGCAGTGCACCAGCGGTCGCCGTTGTCCTCGATCCACGCGATGTGCGTGGCCGCTTCGGTGAGGTCGACGGGGCCGATGTCGCGGATGCAGTTGTGGAGCGGCTTGTACGGGAAGAGCGGCCGGGTCTGCTTGCAGCGGATGCAGCGGCCTTCGGTGGGCTGGTCGGTCATCAGAGGCTCCAGAGGGTGGGTTGGTGGTGGACGAGCGGCAGCTCGGCTTGTCCGTCGATGTGGTGGTCGGGGCGTGGGGTGGGGATGTGGGGCGCTGGGCGGTCGCCTGCGGCCTTGGCGCAGACGGGGCCGATGCCTCGGGCCCGCCAGCGCTCGGAGCGCAGGAGGCGCCCACAGACGCGGCACGACGGGGTGTTCATGTCCGGGTCTTCCTTGGGGTTTCGTCGGTGACGGGTCCGTGGTCGGCGACGAGGACTCGCCAGCGGACCCAGTGGGAGCCGGTGCAGGTCCAGCGGGTGCGGTCACGGGTCCAGAGACGGCCGGTGCGGTCTCGGACAGCGGTTACGTCGTTGGGGGCGAGGAAGCTGCCGGGGCCGTCCGGTCGCCAGGAGCGGGTGCTCACGCGGCGGCCTCGGTGGCTGCGGTGACGCGGGAGGGGTGTGCGTGGGGCATGCGGCGGCCGCTGGCGGGGATGGTGCAGCGCTGGCCGGCCGCGGCACGGCAGTGCGGGCACGGGACCGTCAGGCCAAGGTACGGGGTTCGCCTGGCCTCGGGCTGGGCCACCGCGAGGGCGTCGCGGACGGACGGCGGCATGTATGCGCCGAGCTCGGCCAGGCGGCGCTCGACTGAGGCGGCGGCCGGTCCGGAGGTGAGCATCTTGTGCTCGACGGGGGGCTGCTGGCCGGTGGCGACGGCGCGGCGGCGGGCGGCGAGCGCGTGCCGGTACGCCTGCTCGTTGTCGGGGTCGACGGGCGGGGCGGGGTCGACATCGTGCCGCATCCGGTCACGGACGGTGGCGGCCCACCGGGTGGCGATGTCGGCGGGGAGGATCGGCCACGTGCTCTTGGCGTAGTGCTGGTGGGCGGCGGTGACGGCGAAGTCGTACGGAACTTCGGCGAGGATCCCGGCCCACATGAGGGCCTGGGCGCGGCGCTCCTTCCTGTCCTCGCGGCGGACACGGGGGTCAGCGAGGGCAATCTCGGCGATGAGCTGGGGGATCTGCTCAGGCTCCATCTCAGGCGCCTCCCATCTTCCGCTGGCGGAATTCGTCGGCGATGGCCGCCATGTCTTCGAGGTATTCGTTGGTTTCGCTCGGGCCGTCGACTGCGCGGAGGTTCGGCCGCCCGTCCGGCGCGGGCTCGGGAGTCGGCATCGCGTGCCAGCTGTCGTAGAAGAACCGCGACGACACGACGGGGGTCCGGGCGGACTGCCAGCTGCGGCGGGCCTGTTCGACCATCAGCGGGATACCGAGCCGCTTGATGTCGTTGTGCAGGCGGATCAGGTCATCGCCCTTGAACTTCCACGGGACGTGCATGCTGGCCGCGCCCATGGCTCCGGTGAGTGGCTGGAGCCAGTCGGGACCTACTGCTGCTGCTTCTTGGCCCCCGCCGTGTACGGCCGGGAGGTGGTCTCCGGCGTGCGGGGGGTAGGGGGGTAGTTCCTCCGTAGGAGGAACCGGGTTCGGGGACGGGTACGGGGCAGGCGTCACACCCCCGTCTCGCGACGCGTCTGTAGACGCGTCTACCGAACCGTCTACACCCGGCGTTCCCTTTCCGGGGCGCTGCTTCTTCTTGTTCTCCCGCCACCGCTGCTGACGTGCGGTTTTAGCCTGACGCTCGGCACGAACCTGTTCAGCGGCGGGGTTGTATTCGAGGTAGTCGTGGATCTGCCAACCGCCCTCTTCGTGGACCTCCCACAGGCCACGCTCTACGAGTTCCTTTGCCGCTGCTTTACTCGTCTTGATGTCGGCGACGATGCGCAGCTCCTCGGCGGGGATGCGTCCGTCGGTGAGGTTCTCGGCGGCGTAGCACAGCCCGGACACGTACAGCCGGAACGCCTGGTGGGAGAGCAGGCGGATCTTCCGGTGTGACGTGAATCGGTCGTCGAGGCGGACCCAGGGCATTTCGCTGCTTCTCTCGGTCGTGGTGGTGCGGGTGGTGGCCCGGGGTCCGGGCCCGATACATCGGTGTTCAGTGCGATGACTGTCTGCGTAAACCGGAGGCCATAAGCGCCAACAAGCAGCGCAACCCTGATGCGCTACACAGTAGCTATTTGGCCGTGCGCCTGCAACTTAGTTGCGCTACGGTGTGGCGCATGAGTGACATGCAGGACCTTGACGAGGCCACCCGCCGATACCGGCGCACCGAACGCGCCCACGAGCAAGCGCGTGAGTCCGCGATCCAAGAAGTCCTCGCGGCTCTCCGCGCAGGAGCCGCCCCCACCGAAGTCACAGCACGCTCACCCTTCAGCGCTGCCTACGTACGGCGCCTGGCCCGGGAGGCCGGCATCGCACCGGCTCCCCCTGGCCCCAAGTCGAAAAGCTCATGACCTTGGCCTCACGACTGCTGGCCGCTTCGTAGCCAGCTGCGCGATGGTGTCGTACCGCTTGCCAGGCTCTCGGTCCTCCGGCCAAGGGGCGTTGCCGACGTCCTGGTAGTAGTGGCGTCGGCCAGCGTCGGACCGTGCGGCGTGCATCAACTCGAACGGGCCCGGCACCGGAACCTCCCATCCGACTTGTTCGAGCAGTCGGACACGTCGAACGAGGATGGCCTTCTTCCGTGGTGCGTCGCAGTCGACGCCGGGCTGAACCCCGCAGGTAGGGCAGGCGTGGGCGAGGGAGTACTCGTGGAGGGGCGGGAAGGCGTTCGACATGCGCTTCTCCTTGTCGTGTGGGTGCATGTAGGCGTCCCGGCCCGGGGCCGCCGCGCCCCGGGCCGGGGTGGCTCAGCGGAGGTTCGGGAACCGGCGTGCAGACAGCCCTCGGCAGGGCTCGCGCAGGCACGTGTCGACGAACAGCGGCTGGTCGGGGTGGGCCTGCTGATGCAGGGCGTTCAGCGCCTGGTACAGCTCGTCGGCGCTTCCGTCCGGGTCTCCGGCGCAGCTGTCGGCGCGATGGAGACCCAGCTCCGACAGTTCGCTGTCCTCGGACTCGTCCAAGTACTCGGCGATGTCGACTTCGACCTCGACGGTGGTGGTGACGTACCGGCTGACCCGCTGCTTTCGCGGCGCGGTTGAGGTGGTCTGGTCCATCAGGCGGCGCTCCGTTCGGGGCTGGTGGTTTTGGTCGTGCCGGTGTTCCGCAGGCGCCGATCAGCGTCGGTGTTCGCCTGTCGGCACGGGGCGCAGATCTCGGTGTGGTCGCGGAGATGCTTCTGATAGCCGCCCCGGGTGCCGCACACCACCGGCGCTCGATCCCGCTTCCGCTGCTGGGCGTCCTCGGCCGGGCGGTCCTGGCTGCTGGCCTGCTCGGCGAGCCACCGCTGCCGCGGGGTCATCCCGGCACGGATCCCGAAGCGGTGCTTCAAGCCCTTGCCAGCCTCTTCCTTGGCTGTTGTCGCCCGGCAGACAGCAATGACCGGGCAGGTCCGGCAGAGGGCGATCGCCGTCTCCCGGCCGCCCCCGTCGCCGCGGCTGACGTACCAGAGATCGCTTCCTCTGTAGGCCTCCTGGGCGCACACGGCGCGGGCCCACCATTCCGCCGGCCGGGCCAGAGTGTCGGGGGCGTAGCTCATGCCGCGGCCTCCGTTCGGCGGTGGGCGGTGCGGACTCGGACGACGGTGCGGCCGGTGGTGCCGAGCCGGTCCCCGATCTCGGCCGCAGTGAAGCCCTGCGCGGTGAGGGCGAGGATCTGCCGGTCCCGCTCGGCGGTTGCCGGGGTCTGACGGCTCCGGGCGCTGGCGGACAGTCCGCCCCATGCCCCGTGCCGGCGGCCGTCGACGGCGTCCTCGATGACCTGGGCGTACTCGCCGCACTCAGTACGGACAGGGCACTCTGCGCAGATACGGAGCGCGGTACGGGCGTGCTGGCCGGATCCGTCGGGGAACCAGGCTTCGGGGTCTGCCTGGGCGCAGAGCGCCTCGTCCATCCAGGCGAGAGGTTTCACGGCTGGTCTCCCTTCACGGTGCCGCACCAGGTGCAGGCCCAGGTCCGTGGTGTGGCGGCCGGGAGGTGGCGGGTGGTCATGTGGCCACAGGCCGGGTCGTCGCAGACCAGCCACCGGGTGCCCGGGACGATCTCGGTGCGGCTGACCTCGGCGGTGCGGCGCTCGCACGCCTGGCAGGTCAGCACCCCGTCCTCGACGGCATGGGTGGTGACCCGGTCCCAGCCGCAGCACAGGCACGACGCGGCCCGGGTGACCTGCGGCGAATCCAGGGGCGTGGCCCGGTGCTGGCCAGCAGGGGCGATGAGGCGTCGCACAACTGTCAGCGGGTTCATGACGACCGCCTGGTCTGGTGCGGGACGAGCGGCCAGTCGGCCCGGACCGAGGGCGCCTCGTGCTCGCGGCCCGGAGTGCGGGCGAGGTACGCCGCGTACGACGTGGCCTGCTGGGCGGCCCACTGCTGCTGAACGGCGTGCAGCTCGTCGAGGGCGGTTCCGCGGAGCTGCGGACACCGCTCGGCCAGGGCCTGGGCGACGCGGCAGGCGGCGAGCGCGTCCGCGTCCGCGGTGTGCGCGGCGTCGAGCCGGAGCCCGTAGTGCGCGCACAGGTCGGTGAGGGTGCGGCGGCCGCGCCGGTACGGGTCGACGGCCTTGTCCATCACCCGCGGGTCGATGACCCGGAGCTCATCGCCGACCAGGTCGGTGAGGGGCGTGACGCCGTACCGGCGGGCCTCGCGGTCGAGGAGCGTGAAGTCGTACGGCGCGTTCATCACGACGATGGGCGTGCCGTCGGTGACGGCTTCGACGAGGGCGTGCACGATCTCCTCGACCACCTCAGAGGCCGGCCGCCCGTCCGCGCGCGCCTTCTCGGTGCTGATGCCATGCACCGCGGTCGCTTCAGCGGGGATCTCGATGCCGGGGTCGGCCAGCCACGTGGTGGAGTCGATGGGGTCACCGCCGCCGCACCCGACGACGCACGCGGTCACGATGCGGTCGACCTCAACGTTCAGGCCCGAACTCTCGATGTCGAAGCCAGCAAGTCGGCCGGTGTGCCAGCTCATGCGTGGGCCCCCGATCCGGCCTGCGCAGCCGTCGGCCACGTACTCGACTGCTCGGCGTCCGGCACAGCAGCCGGTGCGGTGATCTCGTCGACCGTCACCCGCGGGGCCGGGAACTCCTCGTCGGCGGTGACTTCGCCACGCTGAATCGACTGGTAGATGACCTGGAGCTGACCAAGGTCCATGTCGGTCCACTTCGCCGACGGCCGGCCGAGCTTCGTTTCGATCTGGTCGACCGTGATCCCAACCGCCTCGTACGCACCGACGCAGTCGGCGATCCGCTGGGCGCGCGGGACATCACCAGACCCGGTGGCGAGCGTCTTGGCGCAGGCGGACTTGGCCTGCTCGATGTACCAGACCGGCAGCACCGTGAAGATCATCTCTCGCAGGCGGCGGGCCCCGTTGTTCGCGTTGTTCTCGTAGACGTCACGGAAGTCGGCGAGCTTCTCGGCCTTGCCCTTCGCCCACCGGGCGTGAGGCACGATGAACGTGGTCGAGGAGCGCTCGTTCGACTCCATGTCCCAGGCCCACGCCTGCATTTCCGACTCGCCGTACTCCTCGTCGCGACGCAGCTCGGCGACCCCGAACTGGATGTTGCCCCAGCACCGGGCCAGCTCCTTCGCGAGCTGGATCGTCTCGCCCGACACGTTCGAGGTGCCGCGGGGGAAGCGGAAGAACGCCCGCTGCGCCAACTCCTGCTGGGCGCAGGCCGTCCGCATCTTCGCAATGGCCATCGCCTCGTCGCGGGGGAACTGGCGGGCCACCAGAACGGCGGCCTGGACCTCGGCGACGGCGCGGGACTGCTCGACGGCGGTGCCCTGCCCGACCCGGGCCGGGGCCGCGGCCGGGGTCATGCGCTCGATCTGCTGGTAGCTCATCAGAGGTATTCCTCTTCGTCGCGTCGCTCGGCCCAGACGGGGAGCGAGAGGTAGGTGATGTCGTCGGAGTAGCCGGGCCAGTTCCCGGTCTCGGTGCAGCGGGCGAAGACCTCGATTGCGCGGCGGTTCTTCGCGGCGCCAATCCGGCGGGCCGCAGCGTCCAGCTCGACCACGGTCACGAGGTACGGGGCCGTCTTCTCCTGGCAGACGAAGACGAACGCCGGGTCCTCGGCGAGGCCGGCCGCGCGGGCGGCGGCCCGGTACCAGTCGTCCTGGCAGTGGTAGCCGTACTCGTCGATCGCGCGGGCCAGCGCGCTGGGTTCGGCGCTGCGGCAGGTCTTGTAGTCGGGGATGATCAGCCGCCCGGACCGCGGGTGCGGCAGCCAGTCGAACCGGGCCCGGCGTCGGATGCCGGTCGTCCTGTCCTCCCAGAACACCGACACCTCGGGGCGGCCGGAGTCGGGGGCGAACAGGGCGCTGGCGATGGGGTGTCGGCGGATCGCGTCGGCCATCGCCTGCACCTGGTCGTACTCGGCGCGCTTCAGCGGGATGGCTCCAGCGGCGCGGGCCTCGGCGACCTCGGCCTTGGCCTTGGCGGTGTCCCATCGAACGTGGTCCACGAGCCACAGGTCGGGGCCCTCGCCAAGCACCAGCTGATGCGCGGCGTTCCCGATGTCGAACGTCTTCGTCGACGGCTTCGGGTTGTCCTGCTCGTGCCGGAACAGGGCCGGGCACGACGGCGGCAGCAGGCGGCGGGCGCCGGACGAGGACAGCGACCCGCGGTCCGCGTGGTACCGCTCCATTAGGAGATCGGGGTAGACGCCGGGATCGATCCCGGCGGCCGGGGCCGAAGCCCCGGCCAGCGCGGTGATGGTCATGCGACGGCTCCGGTGGTGTGGAGGAGGGTGGCCACGAGGACCAGCCCGGCGAGAGGAAGGAAGAGGACGAGGGCGCAGGACGCCCCGGCCGCAGGCGAAGCGCCGAAGGACGCCCGGTCCTGGAGTTCGCGCATGCTGCGGCCCGTGGTGGGCCGGGTGTCACGGGTCCAGGTCCCGCCGAACGTGCTTGGGCGGTCGCTCACGACGCCACCGCCTGCATGTCCGGGGTGGCCTTGAACTCGCGGCGATAACGCCACTGGAGCGTCCGTGTATGGGCGTTCTCGCGCCACTCGATCGGTCCGTGACACTTCCTGAACGGGTCGTGGAACCACTCGCGGCGCATGGCCAACGTGCCGCAGCCAGGGCATGCGATCTGCGGGCCGATCGGGGCGCCCGTCAGGCTCCCGCGCTGCCACCGGTCGACGCGTCGGATCTCGAACCCGCCATCGATCGCCTGCTCGCCGTCCAGGTCGGGGTAATCGCCACCGTCAGCCCAGTACGCCAGAGCCTCGTCCTCGGTCGCTCCCGGCGCCTTGATGACGTAGACGCTGGTGACCTCAACGACGATCGACCACTGCCTCTCATCCAGATCCCACACGCCACGCTGGCGGGCGGCCTGCTCGATCAGGTCGGCGACGTCGGTGTCCGGCTCGGCCGGCACGGGGCGGGGGTACTTCTGCCCGAAGTACTCGTGGTCTCCGGGATGGTCCAGCTCCAACTGGCAGTCGCGGGAGGAGTACGTCTCGCCGTCGTTGTACAGCTGCTCTTCGCACTTCATCGGGAGCCTCCGTGGGCGTGGTTGAGGCGGTAGCAGCGGCGCCCGGGGTCGGTGTCGTCCAGGACGAGCAGGCCTTGACGGGCGAGAACGGACAGGTCCTGCCGTGCCGTCCGCCGGAGCGGAGCGGCGTACGAGCTGGCCCGGTACAGGTCCTGCACGCGGTGGGTGGTCCACTCGCCCCGGCCATCACGAACCGCGCGGCGCAGCAGAGCGAGACGGTCAGCGGCACTCATGCGGCACCGCCCCACGGGGCGCGCGGGTGGGCGCACGGATTGCCGTCGTGTCCGCCGTGGCAGCCCTGGCGGCATGCCGCGCAGTCCGGGCACCACTTCTCGGGCACGTCACCGCACGCGTCGCAGGCGCCGGGGCGCAGCGGCGAGTCGTGCGGGTCCTCCACCGAGTCGCTCAGCGTCAGGAGCGTTGACGGGCACGGGTCGTTCAAGTCCGGGTCGATCCGCTCGATCGCGTCGTCCCAGCCCTCGCGCCAGTCGGCGTTGTACAGGCCGTCGTTGTCTGCCGAGGCCCGTACAACCTGGGTGTCCTCTACCGCCTCAGCCAGGACGTGCTCGCCGATCGCCTGCTGGTAACGGAGGTAGGCGTCCTCGGAAAAGAGCTGCCGCACGTGAGCGTCGATCTCGGCGGGCGTGGCAGAAGAGTGCGACGGACGCGCCTCCAGCTCGGCGACCCGGGCCCGCAGCGCGTCACGCTCCCGCACCACCGTCCGCGTTTCGTTCTCAGCCTGCAGCCGAGCCAGACCGGATCGCTCGACCCGGGCGAGCAACTCTTCGTTGTCCGCGCAGACCGCGTTCCGCTGATCCCGGAACGCGACCCACTCGGCCTCGGCTTCCAGCAGACGACGCAGCACCGGTGCCATCCGCTCGCCCATGTACGAGGTGAGGTTCATGCAGTACAGGTCTTCCCACTTCGGGTGGTCGTGGGTGCGGACGTTCGTGACCGACTCGGCGAGCGACCCGAGGAGTCCGTCCGTCGCGGGCTTCGCAGCGCCGAGCTGGTGCGCGATCGCCTCGCGCTGCTCCGGCGTCATCGGGGCGTTCATGCCGCACCCGCTTCCCGCGGCGACGGAATCGGGCGCAGAGCCACAGCCCGGCGCAGCGCCGCGACCAGCCGCAGCACCTGCTCGCCGTACACCGGCACCGAGCCTCCGTCGACCAGCTCGTCGAGGAGGTTCTGCACCGCCTCGTCGCGCTCGTGCGTGGCGTGCGAGTCGAGGCCCTGGTGCCGGGCGGACCGCTCCAGGTCGGCGATGGCCACCAGGTCGTCGAGGAGGGAAGGGCCGTCCTCGACAGCGGCCTCCGCCAAGGCGAGGACGAGGGTGTGCAGGTAGTGCGTCATGTCGAGAGCGACCCCGGCCGGGGTGGCTTCGATGCTGATCCGGAACGGGCCGGTCACAGGCGTCTCGCTCATGCCGCCATCTCCTCGTCCTCAACGCGGACCAGGGCCCACGCCTGAACCGCGATACCGTCCCGGCGGCCCGACGCCTCCGTCTGCACGAGCCCGTCCGCCCGCACCGAATCGGCGACCTCCAGGAAGAACTGGTTCGCGAACTCCCTTACCGCAGCCGGGTCGTGGTGGAAGTAGGCCCGGACGGTCGGCGTCATCGGCGACCACTCGGTAGCCTCGACGTGCAAGTGCGTCGGGATGGCAGTCGTCTCGGCGAGCAGCGTCTCCGCCAAGGAGAGCGCGGCCATGAAGCTGGCACGCTGGGTCTGGCCGGTGACGCCCGGCCGGATAAAGTTGATGGTCACGGTGACCTCTTCTTTCTGAGTTGGTTGAGGTGAGCCGAGGGGTCGTACGGACCAGGCCCGGTCCGGGCGGCCCCGTTCTGCGATCAGGCGGCGGCCGGCTTCGAGCGACGGGCCTTCGCCGAGGCGAGCGCCATCCGCGAGAAGTGCGCCTTGCGCAGGTGCTCCGCCACACGGGTGATCTGCTCGTCCGTGGCCCCGGGGTGCATCTCCCGGGCCTGCTTCTCAAAGCGGCTGTTCGCCGCGGCTCGCGCCTTCGCTGTCCGGCTTGCCGGGTCGGTCGTGTTCGCCCAGCTCGCGTGGGCTCCGAGGCGCGCTCGGAGACTCCGAATCTCGGGGTCCATGGGTTCCCTCCCTGTCATCCCCATCCTCGAATGGGGATGAAGTTGGCGTGAAAAGCGCTCGACGTCGGACCTCGACAGCCTCCGCGACGGCATCTGCCTCGTTCGCTTCGACGGTCGGGCGCTCTTCGGTGATCAGTCGGTGGATTTTGGTGTAGGAGAGGCCGGTGGCCTCGGCCAGGCTGCGCACCGTATGGCGGACCCCGGCCGACCCGGGGCGCTTCATCAACTGTCGGAGCAGTTGGCCGTCATGGATGCGATACCTGCGGTTGTGCACGTGCAAGCCTTTCGTCATCCCCATCCTCGAATGGGGATGGCTATAGCTAAGCACAGCGCTCAACCTGTGTCCACAGGACGCGCGCGAATCCCTTGCAGCGTCAACACCGCGAGGGCTTTTCGGTCTCTTTGCGCAGGCTGCATACCTGTTCGGGGGTGGGGATGTGGACAATAAGTTGTAGCTGGTGGCCTGGGCGGAGGGTGCAGCCGACACATCCTCCATGACCCACATATGGGGAGCGTGCGTGGCAATGACGAGCAAGCCTGAGACCTTGGCGAACTTGGTGGCTGAAGCGGTAGACGGTGGCGACCTCACGTTCGCCCAGCTGTCGGACCGCGCCATCGATCCCGAGAGTGGGTACCAGCCGGGCGCGAACCTCCTGTGGAAGGTGGCCCGGCAGAAAGGCATCAAGCTCAACCCGGGGCTCGTGCGCGCGATCGCGGCCGGCCTCCGCGTCCCCCCTGAGCGAGCGGCAGCCGCGGCGGCCTATGAGTTCGCGGGCTTCGTGGCGACGGGCGTAGAGGGCGGCACGGTCGTGCACGAAGAGGGGGCTGACATTCCCGAAGCGTCCAAGTCGCGTGCGATTATGGCCAGTTGGGGGGAAGAGGAACTTCAAGTTCCGTACAATGGCTCCACAGAGTGACGGTGCTTCAGGTGGCGACCGGGGTTTCCGCAGGTGGTTCCATGCTGGATTACTATCTGGTGACGTTGTGAGGGCGTAGAGTGACGGAGCCTCGCAGCGATCGAACGTCTGTGCGGACGAGTGTGTGTGCAGGCGTGGACAGGGGGTCATGTGGCGACCGAGGTGCTTGTCGAGCGGGCCAGCCTCGACGATGGCGTTGTGATGATCTTCAAGGAGTTCGGCCGGCGAGTACGCATGGCCTTCGACCCTCGCAGGATCAGCGAATCTCGCGCACTCGCCCTGCTCTGCCAGTACTTGCCAAGACTGATCGGCGCGATGAAGGTAGTCCACCGCGCCGACGCCTAGCTCGCGACAGCCCCGGTAACCGTCACAACCGGTCGCCGGGGCTCAAGTCCCGGTGCGCACGTCGGGCCCGCTCCGCCCCCGACGACGCCGCGTACCGCGACAGCATCTGCCGAGACCGCCACCCGGTGATCCGCATCAAGTCGTCCTCGTTGCCCCCGTTCAGCTTCCACAAATGAGCGAACGTGTGCCGGAACTGGTGCGGATGAACGTGTGGGATCCCAGCCTCCTCGCAGCGCGTCTTCAGCATCGTGCCCACGCCCCAGATCGTCATCCGGCTACCGCTCTTCACCCCCCACCACAGCGCATCCTCCGGCTCCAGCGCCCGGCCACGGTGCTTCGCCAGGGCACGCAGGTACCGGTCCAGTACCTGCGCCGTCGACCGCCCGAAGGGCACCGCTCTCTCTCGTCCCCCCTTGCCCAGGACGTAGAGCACCATCAGGTCCAGGTCGACGTGCTTTACGGACCGCTCGGTCAGCTCCGACAGGCGGGCCCCGGTGTCCAGGAACAGCATCAGGATCGCCGTGTCCCGGCGCGACTTGAAGTCCTTGCCCTTGCAGGTGGCGAACAGCTTCTTCAATGCGTCGTCAGGGATGACCGGCACGACGGTCTCCGGCACGGCCGGCGGCTTCATCGTCCGCATGGGGGACCGGTCCAGCTCTTCCTCGTCGACGAGCCAGTTGAAGAAGGTCTTCAGGCTCCGGAAGTACTGGTGCGCCGTCACGGCGGACGTCTTGTCCATCAAGTCCGCGATGAATGCCTCCGCGTGCTCACGGTGCACTTCGTCCAGGGAAGCCGGGGCGGGGCGTGCCCCATCGACCACCCTGTATTCGGTGAGGAGGTAGGCGGCGAAGCCGTCGCCCGCGCGCCGGTAGACCCGTTGGGTGGCTTCCGAGAGATTGCGGGCGCGGAGAGCTCTGATCCAGGAGGCGACTTCCGGTCGAAGGTCGCAGCGCGGTTCGCCGGGCGGCTCAGGGGAGAGGGGCGTGGTGGCCATGCGATGTCCCTGTTCGAGTATGCGAATGGCGGCTACCAATCGCCTCTCGGGCTGGTATCCGCTGGGTTCTCCTGAACCGTACGCCGGACCACGCCAACAGGCAGGGCACTTGGCCGATTTGCGCTGTGCGTAGCGCCCGGAAAGAGAATGACCAGCGTTTCCGCTGGTCATGTAGTGTGTGCGCCCCCGGCAGGACTCGAACCTGCGGCCAAGTGCTTAGAAGGCACCTGCTCTATCCACTGAGCTACGGGGGCCGGGTGGTGGCCTCGGCGGACTGGAGCCCTGGGGCCGGGCCGGTCGGTGACCAGCCGGAACAAGGATAGAGCTCCTGTCGCCTCGTCCTGGTTGCTTCACCTGCGTGGCACGATGTGGAGGTTCGGTGAAGCGAACCGATAATCGCAGGTAGGTGGGATTCGCGCACCGCTTTTGGCGTCTCGCGCGCCGGGTGTTGTGCACTCGTTATGCCTGCGCCCCACTCGTCCCCTCTGTCCCGACTCCGTTTTCGATGGAGAACCGGCGCGCAGAGGTGGTTATACGCTTCAAAAAGGCTCCAAAATTGGGCATTCTTCGCATGTGGTGACCTTGGATGGACGGCCTCAGCTCATCGACGCACTTTCCGCCCTGCGCGACCGTGTCGCTGCCGTGCGTCTTCCGCTTCCGCTGCCGGGGGCGGCGCGCGCCCGGCAGACCCGGGACGAGCTGCTCGCCCAGCTCGACGACTACCTGCTTCCCCGACTGAGGGAGCCCGAAGCGCCCCTGCTCGCCGTCGTGGGCGGATCGACCGGCGCGGGGAAGTCGACGCTCGTCAACTCCCTGGTGGGGAGACGGGTCAGTGAGGCCGGGGTGCTGCGGCCGACCACCCGGACACCTGTGCTGGTCTGCCACCCGGACGACCACCACTGGTTCGCGGGGGTGCGCGTACTGCCGGAGCTGACCAGGGTCTGGCTGCCCCCGCAGGAGACCGGGGACCCCGGAGGGTGCGACGGCCTCGACGAGCTCGACGGGGGCGAGGAGGAGGACGCGAACTCGTTGCGCGTCGAGACCGCGCCCGGCATGCCGCGCGGGCTCGCGCTGCTCGACGCGCCCGACATCGACTCGCTCGTGGTGCGCAACCGGGTGCTGGCCGCCGAGTTGATCTGCGCCGCGGACGTGTGGGTGATGGTGACCACGGCCTCCCGGTACGCGGACGCGGTGCCCTGGCACCTGCTGCGCACCGCCAAGCAGTACGACGCCTCGCTCGTCACCGTCCTGGACCGGGTGCCGCACCAGGTGATCGGCGAGGTCTCCCGGCAGTACGGGGCGCTGCTCACCCGGGCCGGCCTCGGCGAGGTGCCGCGCTTCACCATCCCCGAACTGCCCGAGTCGGCCGGTGGCGGCAACGGGCTGCTGCCCACGACCGCGGTCGCCCCGCTGCGGGCCTGGCTCAGCCACCGCGCCCAGGACCCGGCGGCCCGCCAGCAGGCCATCGGGCGCACGGCGGCCGGGGCCATCGCCTCGCTGGACGTGCGGATGCTGGAGCTGGCCGGGGCCGTCGCGGCACAGTACGCGGCGTCGGTACGGCTGAGCGGGGTGGTCGAGGACGCGTACCGGACGGAGGGCGCCCGGGTGCGGCGGAGGCTGCGCAGCGGCGGCGTGCTCGCCGGGGACGCCCGGACCAGATGGCGCGGCTACCCCCTGTACAGCACCTCCGAGGAACTCCTCGAAGCGCTGGTCGAGAGCCTCGCCGCGCTCCTGCAGTGCGCCGTGGCCGCCGCCGACGAACAGATCCGCACGACCTGGCGGCGCGATCCGGCGGCCGGGGTGTTCGGCTTCGAGGACGTCGGCCGGGAGGCCGGGGGATGGGGGCCCGCCGAGGACATCCGGGGCCGGATCACCATGGCCGTACGGCGGTGGTGGCGGGTCCTGGAGGAACTGGCCGAGGAGGAGGTGCGCCGGCTGGAGCGCAACGCCGCGCCCGACGCCGGGACCGTGACGGCGCTGCTGGCCGCCGCGCTGCTCGGCGGCCGCCGCACCCGCGGCGCCGGGGAGCAGCTCGCCGAACGGATCGGTGCCCAGGGCGCGCTGCGGCTGCGCGACAAGGGAGGGGCCCTGCTCACCGACTGCCTCGACCGGGTGCTGAACGGCGAGCGCGACCGGCGGCTCGCCCCGCTCGACGCGCTCGACGTGGCCCCGGAGCCGCAGGCCGAACTGATCGCCGCGCTGTCCGTACTGCAGAAGGAGAGGTGGCAGTGATGACTGCCGTCACCGACGAGGGAACCGGCCGGGGCGGGAGCCCCGCTCCGCACGGGAACCGGGACGTCGGCGTCCCGGGACGCCGGACCGGGACGACGAGGACGGGCCCGGGCCCGGACGCCGAAGGGGCCGTACGGGCGGCGGACACCGGCCGGGACACCGGCGGCGAGGGGCGGGACGGCGGCGCGGCGGACCGTCCGGCCGGGCCGGGCCGGGAGTGGAACGACGGGCTCATCGCCCGGCGGGCCGCCGCCAGGACGGCCGACCCCGAACCCGAGGCCGTACAGGACGACGACGCGCGGCTGCCCCAGGTCGAGGCGTACGTGCCCTCCGGCGGTCCGCTCCGGCCGAGGCTGGACGCGCTGCGCGAACTCGTCGGGCTGTCCAGGGCCCGGCTCGACGGTGACACCCTCGCCGAGGCGGGGCGGGTGCTCGACGAGGCGGCGGCGCGGCAGCGGCTCTCCTCCCGGCACACCGTCGTCGCCATCGCGGGCGCGACCGGCAGCGGCAAGTCGACCCTCTTCAACACCCTCGCGGGCGCCCAGATCTCCGACACCGGGCTGCGCAGGCCGACGACCTCCGCCCCCATCGCCTGTTCCTGGACCGACGGGGCCGCGGGCCTGCTGGACCGGCTCGCCGTCCCGGGGCGGCTGAGGCGCAGGCCGCAGCAGGGCGGCACGGAGTCCGACGAGGCCCTGCAGGGCCTCGTCCTGGTCGACCTGCCCGACCACGACTCGGCGGCGACCAGCCACCGTGACCAGGTCGACCGGGTGCTCGCGCTGGTCGACGCGGTGATCTGGGTCGTCGACCCGGAGAAGTACGCGGACGCGGCGCTGCACGAGCGCTATCTGCGGCCGCTCGCCGGACACGCCGAGGTCACCTTCGTCGTCCTCAACCAGATCGACCGGCTGCCCGGCGACACCGCCGACCAGGTCCTCGACGACCTGCGCAGGCTGCTCGACGAGGACGGCATGGCCCTGGGCGAGCACGGCGAACCCGGCGCCACCGTCATGTCCCTGTCCGCGCTCACCGGTGAGGGAGTGGGCGAACTGCGCGAGGTGCTCGGCCGGTTCGTCCAGGAACGCAGCGCGGCGGCCCGCCGGCTCTCCGCGGACGTGGACGTCGCCGCGGCCAGGCTCCGCCCGGTGTACGTGGCCGAGGGGCGGGCCGGACTCGGCGAACAGGCCCGCGAGGAGTTCGCCGACCGGCTCGCGGAGGCCGTCGGGGCGGCGGCGACGGGACAGGCGGCCGAACGGGAATGGCGCCGCAACGCCGGACGGGCGTGCGGCACGCCGTGGTTGCGGCTGTGGCGCTGGTACGAGTCCACCCGGCGGCCCGGGAGCCCGGAGCGCCCCGCGCAGCCCGCGCCCCCCGAGGAGCGGCTCACCTCCCGGCAGCGCGTCGAGCAGGCGGTCCGGGCGGTGGCGGACGAAGCCGCGGACGGGCTGCCGGCCCCCTGGGCGCAGGCGGTCCGCGAGGCGGCGGTGAACGGTGCGGAAGGTCTGCCGGAGGCGCTCGACGAACTGGTCGAGCGGGCCGGGGCCGTGGAGGAGAGGGGCCGGGCGAACGGTACGGGCGGAGCCGACGGCGCGGGCGAGGAGGGGCGCGGTGCGGCGGCCGGGGAGCCGGGGACGGCCGGGACCTCCGGTACGGCGCACGGCGGGCGGGCGAACGGGCGGCCGCCGAGGCCGAAGTGGTGGCCGGCCGCCGTGCTGGCCCAGGTTTCGATGACGCTGCTGCAGGTCTTCGGCGGTCTCTGGCTGGTCGGCCAGATCGTCGGGGTGCTCGAACCGGGCTACGTCGTCCCGGCCCTGGTGATGTTGGCCGGGGTCGTCGGAGGTCCCCTGGTGGAGTGGTCGTGCGTGGCCGCGGCGCGGGGGCCGGCGCGACGGTACGGGCAGGAGGCCGAGCGGCAGTTGCGCGAGGCGGCGGCGGCGTGCGGGCGGGCGCGGGTCCTCGACCCGGTGGCGGCCGAACTCGCGCGGTACCGCGAGGTGCGGGAGAGGTACGTGACGGTGACGGAGATTTCCACAACCGGTACGTAGTCCACAGGTCCCGGCAGGATTTCCGCCTCTCCTCCAATCTGGGACCGGTGGCCGCGCGGAAGCGGTCACCGGTCCGAGGGCCGAAGGGGAGGCGGAGTCATGAACGACACCTTGGTGACGCTGGTGGGCAACGCGGCGACGGGCGTGGAGTTCCGGGAGACGGCGTCCGGTGGAATGGCGCGATTCCGTTTCGCGGTGACGCCGCGCCGCTGGGATCGCGGGAAACAGCTCTGGACCGACGGGCACACCAGCTTTTTCACCGTGTGGGCCTGGCGGGCGCTGGCGCTGAATCTGTCCGGTTCCGTTTCCGTCGGGGAACCACTCGTCGTGCACGGCAGGCTGAAGGTGCGTGAGGAGGAACGGGAGGGGCGGCGGAAGACGTTCGTGGACATCGAGGCGGTCGCGGTGGGCCACGATCTGACGCGGGGGACGGCCGCGTTCCGGCGGGTGGCGAAGGGGGAGAACGCCTCGACGATTCCCGTGGGGAGCCCGGACGGGGCGGGCGGTCCGGGCGGCGACGACCCGTGGGAC
>NZ_RDBO01000020.1:1405115-1414838 GCF_008120935.1 Streptomyces sp. sk2.1 | reverse complement strand
GGGGGAGCGACGGGGGCGGTGGGGGAGACGGAGGCGGTGGGGGAGGCGGCGGCGAAGGAGGCGAGGAGGAGGAAGGGGAACGGGGCGTGCGGCGGAGGAGCGGGCGGTCCACGGGGAGCCGGAAGGCCGACGGGGAACTCGCCCCGGTGCCGTGAACGGTCCGGGCCCGACAGCCGGACGGAACGTGAACCGGAGGGGGCGGGGCGGTTCCGGATGCGAGAGGTCAAGGGAACACATGCGAGATCGGCGATAACGATTCCGATTCGGAATGGTTGTACGACGGTATGACTGGGGACTGTTCATCTTTTCGTCCCTAGGATTCCCCCGTACTCACGGGGCACTTGAGTCGACTGGCAGGACAATCCCCACACGCGTATCGGGCGCGGAGGGTCCTGCCCGGAGGGGAATTCTGTGTTTTCTGCTTCTTCAGCGACCGCTTCGCCGTCCATGGAGACGACGACCGGCTCTTCACGGCGGCGCGGCATAACCAGACTGGCCGCGTCCGTGGTGGCGTCCGGGTTGGTCATGGCAGGCGCCCTCGTCGGCGCGGGCAGCGCGGTCGCCGACGAGGCCCCGCAGCACCAGGGCGGCGCGGCCGCGGTTCTGGACGGGTTGAAGACCTACGACCGCGCTGTGCTCCACGCGGACGGCAAGAACCAGCAGCTGCCCGCCGGTCTCTTCGAGATGACGGTCGACGGCGGCGGCAAGCTCAAGACGTACTGCATCGACATCCACAACCCCACCCAGGACCAGGCGAAGTACCTGGAGACCCCCTGGAACCAGACCTCGCTCAACACCAACAAGAACGCGGGCAAGATCCGCTGGATCCTGGAGCACTCCTACCCGCAGGTCGACGACCTCGCGGCGCTCGCCAAGGCGGCCGGCACCGGCCCGCTCACCGAGAAGACCGCGGCGGCGGGCACCCAGGTCGCCATCTGGCGCTACTCGGACGACGTCGACGTCGAGGCCCTCGACGGCCAGGCCGAGAAGCTCGCCGACTGGCTGGAGAAGAGCGCCGTCGACCAGGCCGAGCCCAAGGCGTCCCTCGCCCTGGACCCGGCCGCGGTCTCCGGCAAGTCCGGTGAGAAGCTCGGCCCGATCACCGTCCACACCAACGCCGGCCAGGTCTCCGTGACCCCGCCCGCCGACGCGGCGAGCGGCGTCAAGGTCACCGACAAGAGCGGCAAGCCCGTCACCACCGCGGCCAACGGCGCCGAGCTCTACTTCGACGTCCCGGCGGGCGCCGCCGACGGCACCGCCTCGCTGACCGTCCAGGCCACCACCTCGGTGCCGGTCGGCCGGGCCTTCGCCGGTGTCACCAAGAGCCAGACCATGATCCTGGCCGGCTCCAGCGAGTCCACGGTCTCCGCGACCGCCACCGGCACCTGGGCCAAGAAGGGCGCCATCCCGGCCGTCTCGGCACAGAAGAACTGCGCCAAGGGCGGCGTGGACGTCACCGCGAGCAACGAGGGCGACGAGGCGTTCACCTTCGAGCTGGCCGGTGCGAAGCACACCATCGAGGCGGGCAAGTCCGAGACGGTCACCATCCCGGTCGCCGAGGACCAGGCGTACGACTTCACCATCACCGGCCCCGGCGGCTTCAGCAAGACGTTCAAGGGCGTCCTGGACTGCAAGACCAGCGGCAGCGCCACCGGCGGCACCGACACCCAGACCGGTGGGGACAAGCCCGCTCCGGCCACCTCCGGCTCCGGCGCCACCGGCGGCTCGGGTGACCTCGCCGAGACCGGTGGCTCCAGCGCCACCCCGGTCATCGCGGGCGTCGCGATCGCCCTCGTCGTCGTCGGCGGCGGCGCGGTCTTCCTGCTCCGCAAGCGCAAGACTCAGGCCTCCGCCTGATCGAGCAGTGACGAGGGGCGGGCGGATCATCACGCCCGCCCGGTGACGGCCCCGGTACGCCGCCGCGCACGCCGACCACGGCGTCCGCAGGCCCGTACCGGGGCTTTCGCGTGCCCGGGGCGGCCTTCGTACGGGGCTCCGGGCTCTTCGTGCGGGGCTCCGGGCCGGGTCCGTACGCGATCCGCACGGGCCGGAGGCCGTACTGGTTTCCGTCCGGGTGCCGACGTCAGGCAAGATGGGTGTATCTGCCCACACCTCTATTGCTGCCGGACGGTCTCTCTTGGCTGAGTACATCTACACCATGCGCAAGACGCGCAAAGCGCACGGCGACAAGGTGATCCTCGATGACGTCAACCTGAACTTCCTGCCCGGCGCGAAGATCGGTGTCGTGGGCCCCAACGGCGCCGGCAAGTCCACGGTGCTGAAGATCATGGCGGGCCTGGAGCAGCCGTCCAACGGCGACGCGTTCCTGTCGCCCGGCTTCACCGTCGGCATCCTCATGCAGGAGCCGCAGCTCGACGAGACGAAGACCGTCCTGGAGAACGTGCAGGACGGCGCCGCCGAGATCATGGGCAAGCTCAAGCGCTTCAACGAGGTCGCCGAGCTCATGGCGACCGACTACTCCGACGAGCTCATGGACGAGATGGGCAAGCTCCAGGAGGTCCTGGACCACGCCAACGCGTGGGACCTGGACGCCCAGCTGGAGCAGGCCATGGACGCGCTGGGCTGCCCGCCCGGCGACTGGCCGGTCGCCAACCTCTCCGGTGGTGAGAAGCGCCGCGTGGCCCTGTGCCGGCTGCTGATCGAGGCCCCGGACCTGCTGCTCCTCGACGAGCCCACCAACCACCTCGACGCCGAGTCGGTGAACTGGCTGGAGCAGCACCTCTCGAAGTACGCGGGCGCCGTCGTCGCCGTCACGCACGACCGGTACTTCCTGAACAACGTCGCCGAGTGGATCCTGGAGCTCGACCGCGGCCGCGCCCTGCCGTACGAGGGCAACTACTCCACGTACCTCGACAAGAAGGCCGCCCGCCTCAAGGTCGAGGGCCGCAAGGACGAGAAGCGCGCCAAGCGGCTCAAGGAAGAGCTGGAGTGGGTCCGCTCCAACGCCAAGGGCCGGCAGACCAAGTCCAAGGCCCGTCTCGCCCGTTACGAGGAGATGGCGGCCGAGGCGGACAAGATGCGGAAGCTGGACTTCGAGGAGATCCAGATCCCGCCGGGCCCGCGGCTCGGTTCCATCGTCGTCGAGGTCGAGAACCTCTCGAAGGCCTTCGGCGACAAGGTCCTCATCGACGACCTGTCGTTCACGCTGCCGCGCAACGGCATCGTCGGCGTCATCGGTCCGAACGGCGCGGGCAAGACCACGCTGTTCAAGATGCTCCAGGGCCTGGAGACCCCCGACAGCGGCTCGGTCAAGATCGGTGAGACGGTCAAGATCTCCTACGTCGACCAGTCCCGCGCCAACATCGACCCGAAGAAGACCCTCTGGGCCGTCGTCTCGGACGAGCTGGACTACATCAACGTCGGCCAGGTCGAGATGCCCTCGCGGGCGTACGTCTCCGCGTTCGGCTTCAAGGGCCCGGACCAGCAGAAGCCGGCCGGTGTCCTGTCCGGTGGTGAGCGCAACCGCCTCAACCTGGCGCTGACGCTCAAGGAGGGCGGCAACCTGCTGCTCCTCGACGAGCCCACCAACGACCTCGACGTCGAGACCCTGTCCTCGCTGGAGAACGCCCTCCTGGAGTTCCCCGGCGCCGCGGTGGTCATCTCCCACGACCGCTGGTTCCTGGACCGGGTCGCCACGCACATCCTGGCGTACGAGGGCGACTCCAAGTGGTACTGGTTCGAGGGCAACTTCGAGTCGTACGAGAAGAACAAGGTCGATCGCCTCGGCGCGGACGCGGCCCGTCCGCACCGTGCCACGTACAAGAAGCTCACGCGAGGCTGATCGTCTTGGCTCGTCATATCTACAGCTGCCCGCTGCGCTGGTCGGACATGGATGCCTTCGGCCACGTGAACAACGTGGTCTTCCTCCGCTACCTGGAGGAGGCGCGCATCGACTTCATGTTCCGGCTGGCGCCGGGGGACGGCTCGCCGTCCTTCTCGGGCGGGTCCGTCGTGGCCCGGCACGAGATCGACTACATACGGCCGCTGGTCCACCGGCACGCGCCGGTCACCATCGAGTCGTGGGTCACGAAGATCGGCGCGGCGTCGCTGACGATCCAGTACGAGATCAAGGACCCGGACGAGGTGTACGTACGGGCCTCGACCATCGTCGTGCCGTACGACCTGGCCCGGTCGCGGCCCCGTCGGATCTCCGACGAGGAACGGCTCTTCCTTGAGCGGTACATGGCCGAGGAGCCCGCTGCGGTATGACGGTGCCCGTACGGTCGCTGGAATTCGCCGACCCGAGGGAGGCCGCGGACCTCGCGGCCTTCCTCGGCCGGCTGCTCCACTACGACCGGGCCGCCGCGGTGCGGTTGCAGGCGGGCGGCGGCGCGCTGGCCGTGTTCGGCCGTCCGCCGTCGTTCGAGGTCCTGGCGGTCCGGGCGGCGCGGCTCGCCGTCCCGGACGAGTTCGACGTCACCGTGTCCGCCGGTGAGCTCCTCGAATCCCTGGAGGAGTCGACCGGCGCGGGCGCGATCCCGGCCCCCGTCACCGGGCCGCCGTGGACGGGCGTGCTCCCGCCGCGCGGCGGCTGGCGGGAACAGCCGGGGCTGCCGGGGCCACCGGCCCTGCGCGGCGCCGTCGCCGCCGCCGTGGCCGAGTTCCGCAGCCGCGACGGGGCACTGCCCGAGGAACGCCGCACCCGGGCGGAACGGGACCTGATCGGCCGCGAGATCTGGTCCCGGACGGTCGGCGGCACGGCCCTCCCGCTGCGCGCCGTGCACGCCGCCCAGTCGCTGGGCTTCCTGCGCGCGGCACCGGACTTCCCGGTCGCCCTGCTCGCGGCCGGCTCCTGGCTGCGGCTGCGCACCCCGTTCGGCTCGATCGCCCTGCGCGGCCCGGGAAGCGGCCTCGGCACCCTCGCGGTGACGGTGGGCGCGGGCTGAGGCCAGGAAGCCGAGGGGCGCGGGCCGGGAGCCGAGCGAGTCCGGTTCCGCAGTGGTGCCGGGTCCGGTGGCGGTGCCGGGCCGCCCGGTCCTGCGGCGCCGCCGGGACCGTACCTCCGTCGGTCAGTCGTCCTCCCCGGTGCGCGGGCAGGTCAGGTCGGCGCCGGGCAGGGTGCCGTCGCGCAGGTAGTCGTCGACGGCCCGGTCGGCGCAGGGGACGGGGGTGAGCCCGTCGGCTCCGCGCCCGTACACCCCGTGCGAGCGGATGTCCGCCGTCACCAGCCGGGAACCGGTCAGCCTGCGGTGCAGGGCCAGCGCCCCCTCGTAGGGGACGTTGTTGTCGCGCCGGGCCTGGAGCATCAGCACCGGCACGGCGTTCCCGATCACCGGGGCGGGCTCGCGGGACGTGCTCGTCCAGAACGCGCACGGGGCCGTCATGCCGTTGACGAGCGGGCCGAATACGGGCTGGGCGGCACGGCTGCGCTCCATGTTCGCCCAGTACGTCTCCGGGTCCTTCGGCCAGCCGCCGGCCGGCCAGCCGCGGTCCCCGCACATGAAGAGCGCCCCGCCCAGCATGCCGTCCGCCAGCTCGGGCGACTCCAGCAGTTCGAGCAGGGCGGCGAGCTCCGGACCCGGCTCGACCGGCCTGCCCGCGGCGGCGTCGGTCAGATCGCGCACCGTACCGGCGAGCGCCGGGTCGTACTCCGTGTGCTGGATGAACTGCCTCAGCACCAGCCGCAGCAGCGGCGCGTCGAGCCGGACCCCGGAGACGGTGACCGGGCGCCGCTCGGCGCCGTCGAGCAGCCGCTGGACGCTCGCCCGGACCCGGGCGGGAGTCGTGCCGAGCCGGTAGACGGTGTTCCGGCGCGCGGCCCAGCCGGCCCATTCGTCCAGGGCCGCTTCGAGGGGCGCGCCCGCCCGCCGGAACAGTTCGTACTGGGTGGCCGCCGGGTCGGTCGAGGAGTCGATGACGACGCGGTCGGCGCGGCGGGGGAACAGCTGGGTGTAGACGGCGCCCAGGTCGGCCCCGTACGAGACGCCGTAGTACGACAGCCGGCGCTCGCCCAGCGCCGCGCGGATCGCGTCCATGTCGCGGGCGACGTTCCGGGTCGTGGCGTGCGGAAGGAGCCGGGCGTTGTCGCCGTGCGTCAGGCAGCGGCGCGCGGTGTCGCGGGCGGACCGCACCGACCGCTCGAAGTCCGCGCGGGGGGTCGYGGTCGGGCCGGGCGCGGGTGCCGGGGCGGCGGGGCCGCAGGCGATCGGGGTGGATCCGCCGAGGAAGCGCGGATCGAAGCCGATCAGGTCGTAGCGGTCCGCGACGTCCTTCAGCGCCGGTCGTAGGGCGAGGGTGCTGTCGAGGCCGGTGCCTCCCGGACCGCCCGGATTGGACAGCAGGATGCCCCGCCGTTCGCCGCGCGGCGCGGTGGCCCCGATACGGGAGACGGCGATCTCGATCGTCGGGCCGCCGGGGTCGGAGTGGTCGAGGGGGACGGTCACCTCCGTGCACCGCGCGCCCGCCGCGTTCAGCTCCTGCTGCTGCGGCGGGCAGGGCCCCCAGACGAGCCGTTGGTGGACGGGTGCGGCGGCGGGTGCGGCGGCGGGGGCGGCCGACGCGGGCACACCGCCCGCGAGTAATCCGGCCAGGCCCAGGCCGGCGGTGACCAGTGGGGCGACGCGCATCGTGCTCCTCGGATCGGGGGTACGGATGATCTCCGCGTACGACGCTAGGAGCGCGTGTGCCGCGGAACCATCGGGCCACCCGGTGGAAGCCGCCTGGGGCAGGCCCCACCCCCGCCCGTCACGGGCGCGGCTGGTCGTCCGGCCAGATTCCGATGTGGTCCTGCTCCAGCTCCAGCATCACCCGGTGCTCCATGCCGAGCGCCTCCGTGTAGTCGGCGGGCAGTTGCAGCCGGCCCGCGCGGTCGAGCATCGCGTACTCCCGTGCCACCTGGGACTCCTGGCCCGTCGCCGCGTCCACCTCGGTGCGGCGCAGCACCTCGGAGGACGTGCGGCCGTCGCGGATGGCGACGGTGCGGCGGACCTCGGAGGCCACCGTCTGGTCGTGGGTGACGATCACGATCGTGGTGCCGAGTTCCTCGTTGGCGCGGCGGAACGCGGCGAAGATCTGCTCCCCGGTGGCCGAGTCGAGCTCGCCCGTCGGTTCGTCGGCGAGCAGCACCGACGGGCTGTTGGCGAGCGCCACCGCGATCGCCACCCGCTGCTGCTGGCCGCCGGAGAGCTGCTGCGGGCGCCGGTCGCGGCAGTCCGCGATGTCCAGGATCCGGAGCAGCGACTCGGCGCGGGCGGTCCGCTCGGCGTTCCGGCCCCGGCCGCGCAACTGCATCGGCAGGGTGACGTTCTGGACGGCGGTGAGGTACGGGAGCAGGTTGCGGGCGGTCTGCTGCCAGACGAAGCCGACGATCTCCCGGCGGTAGCGGAGCCGTTCGTTCTGCCCCATCGACAGCAGATCGCGGCCGGCCACCTTCGCCGACCCGGCCGTCGGCACGTCCAGGCCCGCCAGGATGTTCATCAGGGTCGACTTGCCGCTGCCGGAAGCACCGACCAGGGCCATCAACTCGCCCTCGGCGACCAGGAGGTCGAGGCCCTGGAGGGCCTGCACCTCCACCCCGTCCGCGGAGAAGATCCGGACCAGCCGGTCGCAGGCGATCAGCGCGTCGTGCCCGTAGGAGGGCCGGTCGCGGCGGGCGGTGGCCCGCTGTTCGAGCTCGGCGAGGGTGGTGCCGGTCGACGGTGACGTCATCGGGGGTCTCCTGCCCTGAGTTCGGTGATCGATCCGCGGCGGCTCGCCCACCATGCCTGGACGGCGGCCGTCGTGGCGGTGAGGACGACCACGCCGAGTGCCGGAAGCACCAGCGACCACGGGTCGGGCCGCAGGTGGGCGGTGTCCGGCACGGTGGCGCCGGGACCGTTGAAGAGCGCCAGCCCCACGAGGTCGATGCCCGGGGCCAGCAGCGTGATCGCCGCCCAGCCGACCAGCACCCCGCCGAGGGCCGCGGGCAGGGCCTGCGGCAGCGATTCCAGCCCCAGCAGCCGCCTGCCCTGCCGGGAGGTGAGGCCCATGGTCCGCAGCCGGGCCAGCAGGGCGATGCGCTCCGGTGCGGTGCGCAGCAGCGACAGCAGGACGGCCAGCAGGGCGTAGCCCGCCCCGACCGCGACCGCCGCCGCGTAGATCCCGCGCACCCCCCGCTGCATCGGGGTGTCGACGAACGCCGCCCGCTCCTCGGCGCGCAGCCGTACGGAGACGCTCTTGCCCGCCGGCCGGACGGCGTCCCGCAGCGCCTTCGGGTCCGGGTCCCCGGTCACCAGCAGGGTGGTGGTCAGCTTCCGGGTGAGTGCCGCGGAGTCGACGAGCAGGAACTCGTGGCCGGGGACGGCGGCGGTACGCGGCACGATCCCGGCCACCCGCACCCTGAGGTCCCCGGCCGGGGTGGTCAGATCGCGCGGCCCGTCGCCCAGTTCCGCGGCGGTGGTCGGCGAGGCGATCACCGGTACGACCACGCTCCCCGCCTCGCCCCTGCCCGCCCGCAGCCGGTCGGCCGGGAACGGCCCCAGGTCCGTCGCACGGGCCAGCCCGGCGTACGCGTCGGGGTCGACGCCCAGCACCACCGTGTTCTTCATGCTGCCGGAGCCGTCCGCGGCGGGCGGCATCGGCACCTCGGTCACCACCTGCACCGCGGCCACCTGCCGTACGCCGTCCGCCTCCCGGACCTCCCGGACCAGCCGGGGCGGGAGCGGCGCCGTGTCGAGCAGCCCGCTGATCCGGGCGTCCGCGCCGACCGTGAGCACCGCCGCCCGGTCCCGGGCGTCCGAGACCCCGGCGAGGACCGAACCGCCGAACGCCGCCGTGGTCAGCGCCAGCAGCAGCGCGAGCAGCGGCAGCGCACCGGCCGCCGAACTCCGCCCGGCCCGGGCCAGCGAGAGGAAGCCGACCGCCCCGCGCCGCCGGGCGACGGCCCGCGAGGCCAGCCGCAGCGGCCACGGCAGCAGCCGCACCAGGACCAGCGCCGCGATCAGCCCGACGAGCACCGGGGCCGCGCTGACCAGCAGGTCGCCGCCGTCGCCGTCCGCCGTGCCGCGCCGCCGCAGCCCGACCACCGCACCCACCGCCAGTACCAGCACGGTGAGCTCGGCGACCGTACGCAGCCGGGACGGGCGGGCGTCCATCAGGTCGTCGCGGGTACCGGGCAGCCGCAGCCGGCGATGCGGCAGCACCGCTCCCACCGGCACCGCGACGCAGACCAGCGCGGCGACGAGGACCGGCCCGGCCACCGAGGGCCACAGCCGGACCGGTCCGAAGAACGGCAGCGCGGCCAGCAGCCCCAGTGCCGCCGCGGGCACCACGACCACCGCCGTCTCGGCGAGCAGCCGCCCGCCCATCCCGGCCAGCGAACCGCCGCGCGCCCGCAGCAGCGCCAGTTCCTCCCGGCGCCGCCCGCCGATCAGCCCGGCCGTCATCAGCAGCACCACGGCGGCGACGGCCCCGACGCCCACGGCGGCCACCGTGACGACCGGCTCGATCGCCGTGCGCAGCGTGTCGTACCCGGCGAGGATCCGGTCCAGTTCGGTCCGGAAGGCCGCGTTGTCACCGGCCATCGCCCGCAGCCGCACCAGCCCCGGGCCGCTCTCCAGCGAGGCGAGCGCCGAGCGCAGCTCCGGCACGTCGGCGGCGGTCAGCCCGGAGGCGTCCGGCGGGAACCGCCAGAACATCTCCGGCTCGCCGGTCGAGCCGAGCAGGGCGGGCCCGGCGTCCGGCGCCAGCAGCACGGCCGCGGTCCAGTAGTAGCGGGGCGGGGAC
>NZ_RDBO01000020.1:1360796-1405015 GCF_008120935.1 Streptomyces sp. sk2.1 | reverse complement strand
GTCCAGTAGTAGCGGGGCGGGGACGGCGGGGGCGGGATCGGGACCGGCTCGGGCACCAGGGCCGGGGTCCGCAACAGCGGATCGGCCGACCAGTAGGTGCTCCGGGGTTCCTCGGGGGTGATGACGGCGGTGATCCGTACGGTCAGGTGCTCCCCGGCCCGGGTCGGTACGGAGAGCGTCGAGCCGGGCTTCGCCCCCAGCGCCTTCGCCGTCTCCTCGGTGATCGCGCCCTCCACCTCGCCGGTGTCCTCGGTGACCGTGCCGCGCACGGTGGGCCAGGCCCCGGAGCGCAGTGCGGCGTGGCGGGGGAGGTCCGACAGGGTGGTGTAGCTCAGCTGCGGGTCGAGTCCTTCGGGCCGGGGCAGCCAGGCCTCCTGCGCGAGCAGCGGCTTGCTGGTGCCGAAGCCGTACGAGGACTCCTCTGCACCGGGCCGCACCTCGGCGGGCAGCGCGGCGCGGGTCTTCTCGTGGACGGTCCTCAGCGCCGCGCCGCGCACAGCCGCCTCGCGCTCGGCCGGGACCATCTGGAGGCTGGGCTGCGGGCTGACCAGCTCCAGGACGCTGTGCCCCGGGCCGGCGGCGGTGATGTCGTGGCGCAGCCCATCGGTCCCCTGGCGCTCCACCGCGCGCGGGAAGAGGGCCGCGAGGAACGACGTGACCAGCACCAGCAGCGCCAGCGCCCAGGCGGTGCCGGGCGCGGCGCGCAGCCGGGTACGGACCCAGGGGGCGCAGGCGGCGCTGGTGCGGCCCGGGACGGAACGCGTGGTCATGTCAGTCGTCCCCCTGGGTACGCAGCGAGGTCGCGGGGTCGCCGCGGCGCATGGCGAGCGCCACGACGACCACCAGCGGCAGTGCGGCGACACCCGCCAGCAGCGCCGCGGTCTGTCCGGCGGGCAGCCGCACCAGCACGTCGGGCACCGGTGCGGTGGCCTGTCCGGTCAGCACGATGAGCGGTACGACGACCCGGTTGAGCACGGTCCCGAGCACGGCCCCGACCAGCAGCGCGATGGCGATCAGCACCCCCTGCTCGGCGGCGATCATCCTGGTCAGCCTGCGGCGCGGGGCGCCCAGCGCCCGCAGGACGGCGAACTCACCGGTCCGCTCCCGCTGCGCGCCGATCGCGTTCACCGCGAAACCGACCGAGGCCAGGGCCGCGGCGACCACCGCCACGGCGGGCAGCGCGGACTGCGGCCCGGCCCCCAGCGGGTCGCCGACCAGGTCCCGCGCGATCTCGTCGCGCACCAGGACCTGGGCCGGGTCGGTGTCGGGCCGGGCCCGCAGCGCGGCGGCGACCTCGTCGGTCCGGCCCGGGGCGGTGCTCAGCCACCACTCGTCGGCGGTGAACGGGGCGGAGCGTTCGGCGAGGACCTGGCTCACGGCCTCCAGGTCCAGCAGCATCGCCCCGCCGTCCCGGGCCGGGACCCGGCCGGAGTCGTCCGGGCCCGAGCCGGGGCCCATGGTCGGCAGCCGCCGCACCACGTCCGCGATCCGCACCCGGACCTTCTCCCCGGCCAGGGTGATGTCGACGTGCTGGCCCTTCTTCGCCCCGGCGGCCTTCAGGTACGCGTCGGTGACGACGGCGTTCGGCACGGGCGCCTTCGGGCGGGGCGCGGTGGCCCGTACGGAGTAGGCGGGCGCGCCCCACGAGTCGTAGGCCGCCGCGAGGTCGTAGCCGAAGGCCAGCGGGGTGCGCGCGGAGGCCGTCGCCTCCACCGGTTCGTCGTCCGTCTCCTCCCCGGAGAAGGCGAAGCCCAGCGCGGCGTTCCAGCGGAAGCCGTCGGGGACCGGGACCGGCCGCTCGGTGCCGTCGGCCGCCACGGCCCGCAGCGCGTCGATCTCCACCCGGTACGAACGGCTCGCTTCGGTCGGCGGGCTGCCGCCCAGTTCGAACCCGGTCACGGAGAAGTCGCCCGCGGCCGCCACCGCGAAGGCCACCGGATGCGGCTTCCCGTCCGCGGGCACGGCCCCGGCCGACACCCGGTGGGGCAGGCCGTAACGGTCCTCCAGCAGCACGGACAGCAGCGGCGCGGCCTCCTTCGCCGACGGGCGGCCGTGCGCCCCGGTCACCGCGATCCGCGCGTCGAACCGGACCCGCTCGCTGTTCTCCGGCAGCGGCAGCCCCACCCGGACGGGCCGCGGCGCGTCGAGCGGGTCGAACAGCCGCTCCCGGGGCCGGTCGCCCAGGTCGTCGCGGATCAGCAGGTGTTCGTCGGCGCGCGCGGTGTCCAGGACGAGTACCTCGGCGGTGCGCTCGTCGGAGAGCTCCGCGGTCGTGCGGAACGCGGGCGCCGCCTCCCGTACCCCCGGCATCCGGGCGTATGTGCCCACCCGCGTCGGATCGTCGACGGCACCGGTCGTCACGCGCAGCGAGGCGCCCGCCCGGAAGTCCGCCTGGTCGTCCTGCGAACGGTCCCAGGAGGCGCGCTGTCCGATCGCCAGCATGCCCATCGCCGACGCGAGGACCAGCAGCAGCACGGGCCCGGCGTTGCGCATCGGGCGGCGGCTGAACTGCCAGCCGGCCAGGGCCGCGATCAGCCCCCGGCCGCCGGCCGCCCGGCGTTCGGCGAGCCGGGCCACGGGCGGCAGCAGCCGCAGCGTCAGCACGGTGCCCGCGAGCAGCAGCAGCGCGGGGGCGGCGACCAGCAGCGGATCGATGCCGAGGTCCCCCTGCCGGTCCCCGCTCAGCGCACCGCCGCCGGACTGCGTGCTCCGGCCGTTCAGCTGCCAGTACGCCACCGCCGCGATCACCAGCAGACCGATGTCGGCGCCCGCCCGCAGCGGGCCGGGCAGCGCGGCGGGCCGGCCGCCGCGGCGCTCCTGGGCACCGGCCGTGAGTACGGGCGCCACGACGGCCACCGCGCAGGTGAGCGCGGTGACCCCGGCGACCAGCCAGACGGTGCCGGTGATGCCGGTGTCCAGCCGCAGCCCGATCCGGGACAGCGCCCCGCGACCCGCGAGCAGCCGGGTCAGCGGCCCGGCGAGCAGCGGGGCGACGAGCACGGCGGGCAGCGCCAGCAGCAGCGCCTCGATCGCGGCGAGCGCCGTGATCCGGCCGCGCGAGGCGCCCCGGGCCCGCAGCAGCCGGGTCTCCCCGGCGCGCTCGCTGCTCAGCAGCCGGGCCACCAGCAGCAGCGCGTAACCGGCGAGCAGCACCAGCTGCACGGCGACGATCGTCAGCGTGGAGCGGGAGACCAGCAGGGCCCGGTCGATCTGTTCCAGCACCCGGGGGAGCGAGGTCCGCGCGGTGGCGCCGCTCTTGAACTCCGGTGCGGCCAGGAGCTTCTTCGGGGCCGCCGTCGCGGCGTCGTGCAGGGCGTCGGTCTGCCCGGTGGTGACGGCGCGGAAGTCGGCGGTGGCCAGCCACGCCAGCCGGC
Organism: Streptomyces sp. sk2.1; assembly: GCF_008120935.1. Classification (GTDB taxonomy): domain Bacteria; phylum Actinomycetota; class Actinomycetes; order Streptomycetales; family Streptomycetaceae; genus Streptomyces. Next base: position 1,401,641 of record NZ_RDBO01000020.1, on the reverse strand, counting down.
CGGGGCTGGTCCGCCCGGAGCCGAGCACGGCGGGGTCGGCGAGCAGCGGGCCGTACGTCGTGAAGGAGACCCGGCGGACGCCGCGCCCGCCGAGCTCGTCCAGCTGCCAGTACGGATCGGTCCGGTCGACGGCCTCGTACGTGCCGGTGACCAGGACGCGCAGCGACTTCTCGGTCAGCCGGTCGGTGAGGGCGATCGACGAGCCGGGCTTCAGCTTCAGCGCCTCGGCGGCGGCATGCGGCAGGGCGACCTGGACGGGGCCGCCGGACTTCCCGGCGCCGGGCGCGGGCGGGCGGCCCGCGACGACCCGGATCCGGCTGCGGTCGAGTGCGGCGAAGTGGGTGAGGTCGGGTTCGTCGCCCCGGCCGCCGGTGGCCTGCGGCAGCGCGTACGCCCCCGACGCCTCCAGTGTCCGGACGGTCACGGGAAGGCCGGGGAAGGTGTCGCGGGCCGTGCGCCGGGCCAGCGCGTCGGCCGCCTCCCGTCGGTCGGACGGCACCTGGGCGGACATCACCAGGGAGGCGGCGGTCGCCGACCGGTGGGTGAGCGCGTGCCGGAGCGAGGCGTCACCGACGGAGCCGGAGAAGGCGGTGAGTGCGGCCAGGACCGAGGTGGTCAGCAGCACGGCGAGAACAGCCGCGGTGAGCAGCAGCCGGTGGGCCCTCACCCGGAGAAAGACGAACCCCGTCACACGCGCCCCCCTGGGCCCTCATTCCACCCACGCCCCCCGGCGTTCTGGGCATGCTTTCAAGGCGCGTGCGCTCTTGGAAACCGCTTCCTTACGTAATTGATGCGATTGTGATCGTTAATCGGCGAAGGGCGACCGAAATGCGCGCATGGTGTCGGTGGCGGAGCACAAGGGAGCGTTCAGCCCTCGGCGTTGATCATCGAGGCGGCGGCGTAGGTCAGGTAGTCCCACAGCTGCCGGTCGTGCTCCGGCGCCAGCGCGAGTTCGTCGAGCGCCACCCGCATGTGGCCCAGCCAGGCGTCGTGCGCCGCCCGGTCCACCCGGAAGGGGGAGTGCCGCATCCGCAGCCGGGGGTGGCCGCGCCGCTCGCTGTAGGTGCGGGGCCCGCCCCAGTACTGGATCAGGAACAGCGCGAACCGGTCCTCGGCCGGACCGAGGTCCTCCTCCGGATACATCGGCCGCAGCAGCGGGTCCTCGGCCACCCCTTGGTAGAAGAGGTGCACCAGACGCCGGAAGGTCGCCTCGCCGCCGACCTGCTCGTAGAAGGTCTGCTCCTGAAGAGTGTCGCGCGGAATCTCTGTCACCCGTCCATCGTCGCAGACGCACCGGCCGAGTACCGGGGGCCTAGGACCCCCCCCCGCAGCCCGGGACCGCCCCGGAATCCTGGCCCTTGAGGCCCCGGCGCAGGAAGGTGGAGGTATGGACGTGCGCCCCGACCCGTTCGCCGAGGCCGCCGCCGAGGAGCGGCGGGCGATGGTGCGCGGGATCGTGGCCGGCGGGGCGTTGGCGGACCCGGCCTGGCGGGCCGCGTTCGAGCAGGTGCCCAGGCACCTGTTCGTGCCGTACTACTTCGTCGACGGCGGCCGGGAACGCCTGTGGTGCGAGGACCCCGACCCGGACCGGCGGGCCCGCTGGCTGCGCGGGGCGTACGAGGACGGGGCGCTGGCCACCCGCATCCGGGACGGCGAACTGATCTCGTCGAGCAGTCAGCCGTCACTGATGGCCCGGATGCTGGAGGAGTTGGACGTGCGCGGGGGGCAGCGGGTCCTGGAGGTCGGCGCGGGCAGCGGCTACAACGCGGCCCTGCTCGCCCACCGGCTCGGCGACGACGCCGTGACCACCGTCGACCTCGACCCGGAGATCACCGAATCGGCCCGCCGGCACCTGGCCGCGGCCGGACACCACCCGGCGGTGGTCACCGGGGACGGCGCCCGGGGCTGCCCCGGACGCGGCCCGTACGACCGGATCATCGCGACCTGCACCCTGCCGTGCGTGCCGTGGGCGTGGCCGGCGCAGTGCGTGCCGGGCGCCCGGATCCTGGCACCGTTCGCCACCGGGCTGATCGCGCTGCGGGTGCGGGAGACGGCGCACGGCAGGTGTGCCGAGGGGCGGTTCCTGCACACGGCCGCCTACTTCGTACCGCTGCGCGGCGCGTCGGCGGTACCGGCCAGGTACCCGCGCATCGGGAGGGTGCCCAGGCACGTCGGCGGGAACGACCTCTTCCGGTTCCTGCTGGCGCTGACCGGGGACACCCTCGACCCGCGCGAGGCCCTCTCCCTCTGGGAGCGCGAGCGGCACCCGGGGCGGGAGAGGTTCGGCATCACGGTCGCGCACGGGCGGCAGTGGGCCTGGCTGGACGACCCCGAGGGACCGTACGCCTGGCCACTGCCCACCGCGTGACGGTACGGGTCAGTCCCGGCGGATCGTGATCGTCGTCCACGCCCCGATGTGCACCCGGTCGCCGTCCTTGAGCGGGACGGGGACATAGGGCTGGATCGGGTCCTCGGCGCCGTTGAGCGTGGTGCCGTTGGTGGAGTTCTGGTCGACCACGGCCCAGCCGCCGTCGGGCTGACGCACCAGCACCGCGTGCTGGTGCGAGACGCCCGGGTCCTCCGGCGGCACGGACAGGTCGATGTCGGGGGACTCGCCGGTGCTGTGCCGACGGCGGCCGACGGTGACCTGCTTGCCGGACAGCGGGAGCTGCTGCTCGGGGGAGTACGCGGGCAGGTTCAGCCCGGTCGCCTCGGGGCCGCTGCGCTGCATCATCGCCAGGAAGTACTCACGGTCCGGGGCGATGACCGCGGTCCAGCTCGCGGGCGGCCGGTTCTGGTCGGCGCCCGGGAACGGCGACTGCTCCTGCTGCGGCGCGGGTGACTGCTGCGGGCCCTGGGGCCGGGACGGCGGCGACAGCATCCAGTCGTCGTCGCTCTTCTCCGGCGGCTGCGGCGCGGGCGGCTGCGGGGCCGGCGGACCGGGCCGGTCGAAGCCGGGCGGCGCCGACTGCTGCTGGAACGACGGCGGGGACTGCTGCTGGAACGGCGGGGGCGGCGGACCCTGCTGGAAGGACGGCGGGGGCGGCGGACCCTGCTGCTGGAACGGCTGCGGAGGCAGGGGCGACTGCGGACCGGGACCGGGCGGCGGCGACTGCGGGCCAGGACCCGGAGGAGGCGACTGCGGGCCCAGACCCGGCGGCGGCGACTGCGGGCCCGGACCGGGCGGACCCGGCTGCGGACCCGGCCCCGGAGCACCGGGGTGGCCGCCCTGCTCGGACAGCGGCTCGGCCGGACGGTTCATCTGCGAGGGCCGCGAACCCGGGAACGGGTCGTGCTGCTGCGGGGGCACGGGCGGCTGCTGCGCCTGGAAACCGGGCGGCAGGTTGAGGCCGGGCGGCGGGCCGGTGACGCCCTGCGGGGCCAGCGGCGTGTACGACGTCGCGGTGTTCGTGAGGAAGTTCCAGCGGCACTCCTCGCAGAACGGCGCCATCGCCTCACGGGGCGTGCGGCACTGCGGGCAGAGCTCCGCCTGCTGGGTCGCGTCGGAACCGGCACCCGCAGGAGGGAAGCCGTAACCGGGAGCGGGCGGCGGAGGAGGCGGCGGGGGCACCGCGCCCGCGGGCGCACCCGCGGGCGCGCCGGCCATGCGATGGCCGCAGACCTCGCACCAGTCGTCGGAACCCGACTGGTGTCCGTTCGGGCAGGTCGGCATGTCGGCGCTTCCCCCTCTCCTTGGCCGGCCCCGGGGCCGGCGTAGTCCTTGCTCGTAGCCACCCGGTGGATCGCTCCGGCCGGGCGGCCCGGTCGTGTGGCCGTGCGGTTGTCCCGCGTCTACTTCTTGACGCGGACGGTCTTGGTCGAGCGCGTTTCGAGGGTCATCTCGTCGGCATCCGCGACCTTTGCCTTCAGTCGCACAGTACCGGTCGCGGCGTCCACGACGTCCACCACCTTCGAAAGCAGTTTCGCAGTGTCCTCGTTCCCGGAGGCCGACGCCAGCTGCACCGCACGGCCCAGTTTCGCGGTCGCGCCGTCGTAGTCGCCCGACTTGCGGGCGTCGAGTCCCTGCTGGATGACCTGGGCCAGTTCCGCCTGGCCCGTGTAGTGCGCGACCTGCGGATTGATCGAGGTGGACATCGCCATGTCCTCGGTCCACACCGCCAGGACCAGGCCCGGGGAGAGCGGCTGCGACGCCCCGCCCGACGACTCGGGAAGGACCAGCGAGACCCGGGAGGCCAGCATCTCCTGTCCGATTCCGGCCTGTGGCACCCGTACGCACACGTGGTAGTCGCGGGACTCGTCGCCCCAGGAACCCGTGGGGTAGTCCCCGGCGCGGGGGCCCGCCTCGGTGCGCCGGTCGGTCAGGTCGACGACCGAGGGCGCGACCTGCTTCACGAACTGGATCTCGACCCCGACGGGTGTCCACAGACGCAGCGCGACGTCCGCGACCTCCTTGCCCATCGCGTTCTCCATCATCTGCGTGAAGTCCGCGGCGAGCCCCGCCGGGTCGGCGACGATGTCGGCCGTGCCGAGCAGCGCGGAGGCGACGGATGTGACCTCTTTCACCTCCCAGTCGGTGCCGACCCCGCGGGCGTCACAGGTGAAGCGGCCCGCGCAGGCGTCGAGCGCGGCCCGCAGGTCCTGCGGCGACTCGTGCTCGTTGCGGCCGTCGGTGAGCAGGATGCCGTGCCGGATGGCCACGTCGGCCGCGCCGAGCAGCCGGTCGGCCAGCTTCAGCCAGGTGCCGATCGCCGTGCCGCCGCCGGCGCTGAGCGCGCGCAGCGCCCCCTTCGCCTGCGCCCTGGTCTGGGCGTCGGCGACGGCGAGCCTGCCGTTGCCCGGGTAGACCTCCTTGGCGACGTGCGTCCCGCCGATCACCGCGAACGAGGTGCCGTCGCGCAGGGTGTCGATGGCCGCGGCCGTCGCGTCGCGGGCGTTGCGCATCTTCGTCGGCGGATAGTCCATCGAACCCGAGCAGTCGACCATGATCACCACGGCGGCGCCCGACGGCTGCCCCGGAACGCGCGGGGACGGCACGGCGCCGTTGGACAGCGGGACCCCGCCGGTGGTGCCGCCCCCGGTCGAGGTCACCGTGACGATCGCGTTGACCTCACGACCGCCCTCCGGCAGATATTTGTTCTGGTACACCTCGACGGAGAACTGCGGCACGTTCGACTTGGAGAAGTTGGCCATCTGTTCGGCTCCTCGGTACTCCAGGCATCGGATGAGGACGGCTGGGAGAGGGAAAACGGGCGAAGACGTCGGTGGGGGATCGGACGGACGGAATCGGAGTCAAGAGTTACGGAACAGGGCTCATGCGGTGGCGCAGGCCGATCCTGCCCCTTGCGGTCGCACGGCGAACGGCAGCAGGGCCACTGTTACGTTGTCGTGGCCCCCGCCGTCGAGGGCGTGGCCGACCAGCACCTGGGCGCCGTGCAGCGGGCGCCGGCTCGCGTCGGCCGGCACCACCGCGGACATCTCGTCGGCCGACTCCGCGTAGTTCCACAGGCCGTCCGTGCACACCACCACGAGGCCGGACCGGTCGGGCTTGAACGCCGCGGTGTGCGGCTCCAGTTCGTACGCGTCGGCGCCGAGCCACCCCGTGATGGCGTGGGCGCGCTCGTCCGCGTACGCCTCGGCCTCGTTCATCAGCCCGGCCGCCACCATCTGCGCGGCCCAGGAGTCGTCCTCGGTCAGCCGGGCCGCCCGGTGGGAGCGGTCGTCCGGCACCCAGTAGGCGCGGCTGTCGCCGACCCAGCCGACGATCAGCAGCTCGCCCACCACGACCGCGCCGACCAGGGTGCACGCCGGGGCGTTCTGGTGGCGGTGCTGCTCCTGCTCCCGAACCGGCTGCCGGGCCAGGACGTTGACCGCCTCGGCGGCCGTGACGATCGCCTCGTGCATCGCCTGCTGCGGGTGGACGCCGCGCGGCAGCGACTCCAGGAGCGACTCGTTGGCGGCGCTCGCCGCGGCGGCCGACGCCTCGTCGGGGCGGCTGGCCGACGAGACGCCGTCGCAGACGATCGCGACGACGGCGGGCGAGCCGTCGGGCAGGGCGGTGGTCGAGACCGCGAACGAGTCCTCGTTGCGGTGATGGCGAAGACCCCGGTCGCTGACGGCGGCCACCGAACCGAGTTCCTGCTCCATGTGGTCGCGCTCGCGGGGCTGGGCGTGGCCGCAGTTCTCGCAGTACCCGTCGGTGTCGACCCTGCCGGCCCGGCAGGCCACGCACAGCCGGCCACCGGCCGCCGGCCCGGGCGCCGGGTCCGCGACGACGGTACGGGGATCGGGCGCACCGGCGGSCGGTGGCCGGCTGTGCGTGGCCTGCCGGGCCGGCAGGGTCGACACCGACGGGTACTGCGAGAACTGCGGCTGCGGGTACGACCTGTCGGCCGKGCCCGCCGCGGGGGCGGCCAGCTCGAAGTCGCCCGAATCGGCCGGGGTTCCGGCGGGGCGGGCCTCCTCGGCGTCCGGGGCGTCCGGGGCGGTCTCCGCCGCACCGTCGTCCGCCGTGCCGCCCTCCGCCACGGGTACGGCCAGGGCGACCGTCGGGTGGTCCGACGGGGCGGCGGGCACGGCCGACAGGTCGTACCCGCACGCACCGCAGAACAGGTCCCCCGGCTCCACCGGCTCGGTGCAGCCGGGGCACGGTGACAGGGCCGTCTCCTGGGACTTCTGGGGCTGGGGCTTCTGCGACATTTTCACACCCACGTCCGGGGGCGGAAGCGGTTGGCCCGTTCCACCAGTTCGATCCTCTCGTCGCCGGGCTCAGCGAGCCGGGCGAGCATCCGGTACGAGCGTTCCAGCCCGAAACGCAGGCCGCGCTCGTCCAGTTCACTGCCGAGCAGCGTCCCCGGCCCGGCCCCCGGGGCGGCGGCGGGGCCGCCGGAGAGCACCCAGTCCAGCGCCGTGCCCAGGACCTCGACCGACAACTGCTCCCGGCGCACCGCGTCCAGGCCGAGCCCGGCCAGCCCCGACACCTGGTCCGCCGCGGCCGTCAGGTCGGCGAGCAGCGGTTCGTCCGGGGACCGGCCGCGCAACCGGGCGCGCACCGCGGCGACCCGGGCGGCCGTGCAGTGGATCGACGCCTCCGGCACGGACTCCAGCGCCTCGACGCCCCCCACCCGGTTCCCGGTGGCGAGCCGCACCCGCGCCAGGCCGAACGCGGCGCTCACGAAGCCCGGGTCGGCCGTCCACACCAGCCGGTAGTACTCGGCGGCGTTGTCCAGCTGGCCCAGGACCTCCGCGCAGACCCCCAGCGCCAGCTTGGGCGCCGGCTCGCCGGGGAACGCGTCGTACACCGCGTCGAAGGAGAGCGCCGCGTTCTCGTGGTCACCGGTCACCAGCGAGGTGACGCCGCGGTACCACACGACCCGCCAGTCGTCCGGGTGCCGCCGCTCCAGCTCCGTCAGCATCCGCCCCGCCGAGTCGAGTTCGCCCAGCTCCAGACGGGCGCGCAGTTCGCGCAGCCGGGTCTCCAGCGAGGCCGAGGGCACGGACTGCAGGGCGTTGATCAGTTCGGCGGGGGCGGTGGCCATCAGACCGGCGAGGAAACCCGCGTTGGGGTCGCTCGTGTCGACCCGGGGCACGGGCAGCGCCAGCGAGGCGGACCGCACGTCGAGCCCGGCCGTCGGGGAGCCGGCCGGCACGTGTGCCGGTGCCGCGGACGCCGGGTTCCGGGGGGACGGAATCGCGGCCGGTGCGCCGCCGGCGGGCGGCAGCGCCGCCGCGCCCCGGCCGGAGCGCGCCGGGGCGGCGGGCCGGGCGCCGAGCCGCGACACGTCCTCCACCTGCTCGGGGAACAACTGGGTGTCCGTGACCCGCACTTCCGTGCCGAACAGCGTCGAAAGCGCCGGGCGCGGGCGCCCCGTCTGCAACGCCACCACCTCGCGCAGCACGCCCGTCAGCTGCTCCGCCATCTCCGCCGCCGAGGCGAACCGCCGCGCCGGGTCCGGGTCGGTGGCCCGCACCAGCAGCCGGTAGAACGACTCGTAGGTCCGGAACACCTCGATGTGCTCCGGTTCCGGCAACGAGTCCACGAAGACGTTGGTGTAGCCCTGGAAGTCGAAGCTGAGCACCGCGAGCGTCCGGGCGACCGTGTACAGGTCGGAGGCGACCGACGGGCCGACCTCCGCGACCTCCGGCGCCTGGTACCCCACCGTGCCGTAGATGGCCGAATCCTCGTCGTCCATCCTACGCACCGCGCCCATGTCGATCAGCTTCAGCTGGTCCTCGGTCTGGATCGCGTTGTCGACCTTGAAGTCGCAGTACAGCAGGTTGCGGCTGTGCAGGTGGCCGAGCGCCTCCAGCGCCTCGATGCCGTACGCGCACGCCTGCTCGACCGGCAGCGGGTCGCGCTTCCCGTCGGTGGTGCGGCGCTCGTTCGCGATGTCCTTGAGCGACTTGCCGCCGACGTACTCCATCACGATGTAGCCGTCGAGCGAGCCGGTGCGCTGGTCGAGGTGCTCGACGAAGTTGTAGATCCGGACGATGTTGGAGTGCTCGATCTCGGCGAGGAAGCGGCGCTCGGAGATCGCGACCTCCATGGCGTCCTGGTCACCGGTGTCGAGCAGGCCCTTGAGCACCACCCAGCGGTCGGAGACCGCGCGGTCGACCGCGAGGTAGACCCAGCCGAGCCCGCCGTGCGCCAGACAGCCCGCCACCTCGTACTGGCCATGCACGATGTCGCCCCCGCGGAGCTTGGGCACGAAGGAGTACGGGTGGCCGCACTTGGTGCAGAACCCTTCCGTACGGCCCACCCGGTCGCCGCGGGACCGGCCCACCGGCGCCCCGCAGTCGGAGCGCGAGCAGAACCGCTTCCGCTCCGGCACCTCCGGGTTCTCCATCACCGCGGAGCGCGGATCGGGGCGCGGCACGTCCGGCACCTCGACCAGGCCCACGCCCAGCCGGCCCCGGGAGGACGCGCTCGACGACGCGCCGGAGGCACGCACCGAAACCGACGGGGACGTGGCGGAGCCGGACACCCCGTGCGAGAGCCGCCCCGACACCGAACGCCGCGAGGACGACGAACGGGACGAGCGGGAGGACCGCGAGGAGGACGACGAACCGGAGCCGCCGCGACCGCTCGCACCGCCGGCCGTGATCCCGGTGGCCGGCGAACTCACCATCCCGTCGGGCGAGACGACCGGGGCCAGACCGCAGGTGTCGCAGTACAGCTCACCGCCGCCCATGTCCTCGTAACTGCCCTCGCACGCGGGGCGCTGGCACTTCGTACTCATCATCGGTCCCCCTGCTCGCCCCGCCGCCGCGACGGCTCCTGCGTCCTGTGCACACCGGCGCTCATCGCCGGCCCTCCGATCCCGGTGTCCCGCGCTGGGACAGCAGCTCGGCCGCCGCCTCCTGGTAGCGCAGCACCGCCTGCCCGGCCACCCGCAGATCGCACGGCGCGCTCCACAGCATCCGGCGCGCCGCGTCGTACCGCTCGATCAGCAGCGGGTCCTCGGCCAGGCCGTGCCGGGCCACCTTCGCCTTGTACGCGTCGAGTCTGCCGCGCAGTTCCGCCCGCACGGCCAGCGGGGCGGTGACCGCGGTCAGCGACTCCCGGGCCCGCAACAGCTCCTCCTCGGCCTCGCGCTCCAGCGTCTCCAGGAGCGGCGAGAGCCGGTGCCACTGGGCGTGCCTGCGGTACTCCGACGCGGCGACCAGCCGCTCCTGGAGCACGGTCGCCGGGCCGCTGACCGCGGGCACCTCGGTGGCGGCGATCTTCGCCAGCACCTCGCCGCGCGCCGCACGGGCCTCGGCCAGGGTGCGGTCCGCGCGGGAGAGGACGTCGCGCAGCTGGACCAGCCGCTGCTCGGCGTCCTGCCGGACCGCGAGCACCGCCTCGATCTCGCGGCGCACGTCGTCCAGGGCACGGGCCGCCCGGTCGTAGCGCGCCGTGTCGGGACGGCCGCCGCCGGGCGCCGAACTGCCCGGACCCGACAGCCAGAACGCGAGCGGGTCGGAGACCACCTGCACCCGGAGCGTAACCAGCTCCTGGGTGATCGCCTCCAGTTCGTCGCCCGCCGGATGCTCACCGGGCCGCACCCCCACGGAGTGCGCCAGCGAACGGGTGCGGTGCAACTCGGCGGCGAGCAGGTCTATGCGGGCGGGCAGCGCGGACCACACGGAGTCGGAGGCGACGACCATGTCCAGCGAACGGGCGTACAGCTCGTTCATCCGGGCGACCAGCTCCTCCAGCGTGAACCGCTCGGAGAGCCTGGCCGGGCCGGCGATCGACGGATCGGGGCGGGCCGCCGCGTGCGCGACGGTGACGCTCTGGCCGCGCAGCAGATCGGTGAGGGCCATCAGGTCGTCCCGGTTGGGATGGCGACGGCGGGCCCGCACCGCGCGCGCCCGGGCGAGTGCTCCGGTGTACGCGTCGAAGTACCCCCACAGCAGCGTGATCGCCTGTTCGGTGGAGGCCCAGCGCTCCCTGGTGACACCGCTCAGGTCGGCGCCCTCCAGGAGCCGACGGCCCGCATGGTCCTGCAGGGCGAGGAGCGAGGTCTCGATCGCCTCGTGCTCCGCGCCGAGCCGGGCCAGCGCACGGTCCGCCTCGTCCCGGTCCAGGACCGGGCCGGGGGGCCTGGCCGCGTAGTCGGGGAAGGGGCCCGCGACGCCCATCGATCACCTCTCCGCTCCTCCTGCCGGGACGGGCCCGGCAGGTTCAGTGCCACCGCCCCGTCGTTCCGGGCCGAGGACTCGCACACGGCCCGGAACGCCCGGCACCAGTGCCCTTCTCGATAACGTCTGCCCCGTCGCGCCGCCCGGCACCGGGCAGTGCGGTCAGCCGGCGTCGGACGTGGGCTTCACGGGCGGCTTCTTGCCGGGCAGCTTCTCCTCCAGCCACTTCTCGTACGAGTCCGTCCAACGGCCGTCCTCGATGTAGTCGGCCAGTACCCGGTTGACGCGGGCCACCAGGCCGGTCGCGCCCTCCTTGGCCGCCACGCCGTAGTACTCCTCGGCGAACGGGTCGCCCTTGAACTCGATCGCCGGGTCCTGGGCGACCTGCGCGGCCGCGAGCGCGTCGTCCGTGACCACGGCGTCGACCTCGCCGAGCTGCAGCCGCACCAGGCAGTCCAGCTGGTTGGGGACGTGGAGCCGGCTCTCGTCCTCCTTGCGGCCGGTCTGCCCGGGGTCCTGGATCGCGTCGGGCGCCCTCTTCTTCAGCTCCGTGCGGGCGGTGGAGCCGTCGGCGGTGCACACCCGCTTGCGGGCCAGGGAATTGAGTCCGTCGATCCCCCCGTCGTCCTTCGCGGCGATGATCCGCTGTGCGGCCTCGAAGTAGGGGTGGGAGAAGGAGACCTTCTTCTCGCAGTTGATCGACATCGTACGGACCACGAGGTCGATGGCGTCGTTCTGCAGCATGCCCTCCCGGTCGCGGGTGGAGATGACCCGGAAGACCACCCTCTTCTCCTCGGCCACGTCGGGCAGGATGTCCGCGGCGATGGCCCGGGCCAGATCGATGTCGAAGCCCACGATCTCGTTCTCTTCGCTCTCCGGGTCGCGGGACGCCCAGAAGAGGCTGTTCTGGTCGACGCCCACGATCAGGTGGCCGCGCTCCCGGATCTCCTCCAGCTTGTCGTCGGTCGCGCCGGCCGGGGAGACGCCCGCCCAGGGGTCCGTCGTGCAGTCGGCGGCCCGGGTCTGCGTCACGTGCGTCGTCGCCGTCGTTCCCGGGACCCGGCCGGAGGCGTCGGCGGCCGCGCCGGAACCGCTGAGGAAGAGCGGCAGCAGCGTGAACGAGGCCGTCACCGCGCAGGCCGCGGCCATGCCCGTCACACCGCCCCAGCCGCGCAGCCTGCCGACGGCGTTGCCCGTCGTGCGTTTCCTGGTCATCGCTCCCCCTCTCACCGGTACTCCGAGACCCTGCGGTTGACACCGGCGATCGCGGCGCCCGCCCCCAGCAGGGCGAGCAGGGCCGCCCCGAACGGCAGCAGCGACAGTGCTCCGCGCCCGTTCTTCGCGGCCTCCCGGAACTGCCCCTCCTCGTACTTGCGCGCGGTCTCCAGCGTGTCGCCCACCTGCTTGTACGACGACGCCTTCGACTGGTCGATCTTCTGCCGCGCGCCCGCGTAGTCGCCCGCGTTCTCGCTCTCGCGGGCGGCCTCGTGAATCCGGTTCCACTCCTCGGTGGCGGCGAGCGCCTTGCCCACCGGGGTTCTCCCCTCGGTGTCCTCGGCGAGCTTTTCGGCTTTCCTCAGCTGCTCGTCGAGTTCTGCCATACCGGTGGTGAAGTCCGTCTCGTACTTGTCCTTGCCCTGCGGGGTGAGTACCGAGCCGCGGGCCACCAGCGCGAGGTTCTCGTCGGCGCGCGCCTTCAGGGAGCTGATCCGCGCGGTGTTGAGCACGTCCAGGGACTGCTGCCCGTGCACGTCGGCGTCGCGCAGTTCGGACCTGGCCACCGTGTGTCCCGCGACCAGCCACAGCAGGACGACGGTGGAGGCGGCGGTCGCGACGAGCAGTCCGCGGTTGAAGACCCGGTTCGTCCTGCGGCAGTCGCGGCGCTGCGCCCAGTACAGCGCGCCCAGGGCCACGAGGCCCAGCCCGGTCGAGAGGAACGGCCAGCTCCGGGCTTCGTCGCGGTCCCGGCCGAGCCGCTCGGTCTCCGCCCCGTACAGGAGCTCGGCGGCCGGCAGCAGCTTCCCGGTCATCTGGTCGTTCGCGTAACGGAGGTACGCGCCGCCCAGCGGGAAGCCCTGGCGGTTGTTGTCGCGGGCCCGCTCGACCAGCTGCACGTACCGGGGAAGTCCCTCGTAGAGCTTGGTGATCTGCTTCTTGGACTCCCGCGACGCGCTCGTGTCGCTCGCCGCGGCCTGCAGCCACTTGTACGTGTTGCCGATGGCCTCGTCGTAATCCTTGCGGGTACCGGCGGGTTCCTGCCGCCCGGCCAGGAAGCCCTCGGTCACCGCGGCGTCGGCGGCGGCCAGGGACTGGAAGATGTCGGCTGCGTGGCTGCTCAGCGGCTGGCTGTGCTCCACCACGTCGTTGGCGGACCCCGCCCGGTCCTGGACCTCCAGCACCGTCACGCCCCCGAACGCGACGACGAGCAGGGCCAGTACGGCCCCGATGACCCGGAGCCTGCCCGGCTCGGTCGTGGCGGCGGCCCGCATCCGGTCGGTCGCCGCGGACCAGGGCGCGCGCCGGCCCGGTCCGGGGGCGGTCACGGGCACGGACGGTTGCGCCCGTGCCTCCTCCGGCGCGGTGCGCACGGTCGGCGGGTGTGTCACCTGGCCTCCCCCTCGGTCGTCGACGTGGCCCGGCCCCGCCCGGTCCGGGGAGCCGTCGCCCGGCCAGAAGTATGGCCGCAGGGACCGCATCCGCACCAGGAACGTCCTGGATCGCGCACCGGTCCGTGACACGATCACAGCATTCGATCAAGGCGTGCGCCGTCGATCAAGCCCGATCGGCGGCCCGGTCCGTGCGGCGGACCCTTCTCCCCACCCATGAACACGTGCGGGGCGAGCGAACGGTTCCCGTGCGGTTCCCGCGCGCGAGGGGCGCCCCGCGACGACGTGCGCCGCGGAACGCCCCCCGGGGAGAACGCAGTTGTGGATTCAGGAGTACTGCGCGCGCAGCCTCTCGTGCACCTCGGCGCTCGCGCCCACGTGGTCCAGGCCCAGCAGCGCGGCCCCCAGCACCGGAGGCTCCGTCACCACCCGGATGTGTGCCCTCGGGGCGCGCGCCGCGAGACGTTCGGCGATCCCCCCGTCCAGCCGCGGGTGACGGGCCGCCAGCACACTGCCGCCCAGCACCACCGGCGCCTCCTCGGCCAGCAGCCCGAGCCGGCCCAGCGCGACCGAGGCCATCGCGACGACCTCGTCCGCCATCCGGTCCACCAGCGCGACCGCCGCCGGATCGCCGTCCGCCGCGGTCGCGAAGAGCACCGGGGCCAGCTCGTGCCGGCGCTCGGGCCCGATCCGGCCCAGGTGCAGGGCCTCGATCAGCGCGTACATCGAGTCCAGCCCGAAGTGCCCGGGCAGTGTGCGGGCCAGCTCGGTCGGTCCGCCGCGGCCGTCCTCGGCCCGCGCGGCGACCCACATCGCCTCCTCGGCCAGACCGCCGCCACCGCCCCAGTCGCCGGAGATCCGGCCTATGGCGGGGAACCGCGCGGTCCGGCCGTCCGGCACCATGCCGACGCAGTTGATCCCCGCGCCGCAGACGACGGCCACACCCCGCGGCTCGTCCACCCCCGCGCGCAGTATCGCGAAGGTGTCGTTGCGCACCTCGACCGACGGGCTCCAGCCGCGGGCGCGCAGCGCCGCCGCCAACTGCTCCTCCTCCACCGGGAGATCGGCGTTGGCGAGGCAGGCCGAGACGTGCCCGACGGCACCGGCCGGCACACCGGCCCGCTCCAGCGCCCGGTCGACGATCGCGCCGAGATCGTCCACGGCCACGTCCACACCCACGACCGGTGGCTGGAAACCACCGCCGCGGGCCGTCGACAGAATCGTTCCGTCAGCGGCGATCAGCGCCACGTCGGTCTTGCTGTTCCCCGCGTCGATCGCGAGGACCGAAGCGTTCACGCCCACGCCAGATGCTCCCGGTTGTGTGCGATCAGCTTGTCGGTGAGCGCCTCGGCGTAGGCGAACTGACCGATCAGCGGATGTGCGAGCAGGGCCTTGAACACCCGGTCCCGGCCGCCGCGCAGGGCCGCCTCCAGGGCCAGGTCCTCGTACGCCGTCACATCGGCGATCAGCCCGGCGTACAGCGGGTCGAGTTCCGGCACGGCGAGCGGGGCGGCACCCGTGCCGTCGACCCGGGCCTGCACCTCGATCACCGCGTCGTCCGGCAGGAACGGCAGCGTCCCCCGGTTGTACGTGTTGACCACCTGCACCGCGGAACCGCCCGAGCCGAGCAGCGAGGACGCCAGGTCCACGGCGGCCTCCGAGTAGAAGGCGCCGCCGCGCTTGGCGAGCAGCGCGGGCTTCTCGTCCAGCGCCGGATCGCCGTACATGGCCAGGAGCTCCTTCTCCATCGCGGCGACCTCGGCCGCGCGGGACGGCTTGGTGCCGAGCTCCTTGACGACCTCGTCGTGCGCGTAGAAGTAACGCAGGTAGTACGAGGGGACGACGCCGAGCCGGTCGACGAGCGCCCGGGGCATGCGCAGGTCGTCCGCGACGGTGTCGCCGTGCTCGGCGAGCAGCCTCGGCAGGACGTTCTCGCCGTCCGGGCCGCCCAGGCGCACCCCGAGCTCCCACGTCAGGTGGTTGAGCCCGACGTGGTCGAGGTG
The DNA here is from genome assembly GCF_008120935.1 of Streptomyces sp. sk2.1. GTDB lineage: Bacteria > Actinomycetota > Actinomycetes > Streptomycetales > Streptomycetaceae > Streptomyces. The sequence goes on along the minus strand of NZ_RDBO01000020.1, from coordinate 1,386,448 downwards.
CACCTCGGCGGGGGTGACGTCGAGGAGCCGGGCGAACTTCCGCTGGAAGCCGATCGCCACGTTGCACAGGCCGACGGCCTTGTGACCGGCCTGGAGCAGCGCCCGGGTGACGATGCCGACCGGGTTGGTGAAGTCGATGATCCAGGCGTTCGGGTTGGTGCGACGGACCCGTTCGGCGATGTCCAGGACGACCGGCACGGTGCGCATCGCCTTGGCGAGGCCGCCGGCGCCGGTGGTCTCCTGGCCGACGCAGCCGCACTCCAGCGGCCAGGTCTCGTCCTGGTTGCGGGCGGCCTGGCCGCCGACGCGCAACTGGAGCAGGACCGCGTCGGCGTCGGCGACGCCCGCGTCGAGGTCCGAGGTCGTGACGATCCGCCCCGGGTGGCCCTGCTTGGCGAAGATCCGCCGGGCGAGGCCGCCGACGAGTTCCAGCCGGTCGGTCGCCGGGTCGACGAGCACCAGCTCCTCGATCGGCAGCGTGTCCCGCAGCCGGGCGAAGCCGTCGATCAGTTCAGGCGTGTAGGTGGACCCGCCACCAACTACTGCGAGCTTCATGGTCAGCCCTTTACTCCGGTCAGTGTGACGCCCTCGACAAACGCCTTCTGGGCGAAGAAGAAGACGAGGATCACGGGGGCCATGACCAGTACGGTCGCGGCCATGGTCAGGTTCCAGTCGGTGTGGTGCGCGCTCTTGAAGGACTCCAGCCCGTAACTGAGCGTCCAGGCGGTCGAGTTCTCCGAGGCGTAGATCTGTGGCCCGAAGTAGTCGTTCCAGGCGTAGAAGAACTGGAAGAGCGCGACGGCGGCGATGCCCGGCTTGGCCATCGGCACGACGACCTTGAGCAGGGTGCGCAGTTCGCCGCAGCCGTCGACCTTCGCGGCGTCCAGGTACTCGTCCGGGATGGTCAGCAAGAACTGCCGCAGCAGGAAGATGGAGAACGCGTCGCCGAACGCCATCGGGATGATCAGCGGCCAGAGCGTGCCGGACAGGTCCAGCTGCTTCGCCCAGAACAGGTACATCGGGATGACGACGACCTGCGGCGGCAGCATCATCATCGAGATGACGAGCATCAGCGACAGGTGCCGGCCGCGGAAGCGGAACTTGGCGAGCGCGTACGCCACGGGCAGCGAGGAGACGACCGTGAGGACGGTGCCGAGCCCCGCGTACAGCAGGGTGTTGCGCCACCAGAGCAGGAAGCCGTCGGTTTCGAGGACCTTCCGGTAGTTGCCCCACTCGAAGGGGTGCGGCCACAGGTCGCGGGTCAGCGTCTGCTGGTCGCTCATCAGCGAGGTGAGCAGCAGGAAGACGAACGGCAGCACGAAGAAGAGCGCGGCCGCGACGCCGAGCGCGTGCACGGCGATCCAGTTCAGCAGCGCCTTGCGGCGCGCGGTGCGTTCGGACGGCGTGGCCGTGCCGGGAACCGGTCCGGCCGTCTTCACGGGGTCGAGAACCTGCGCCACGTCACCCACCTGCCTGGATCAGCCCGCTGCGGCGCCGCATCAGCAGTGCGGTGAACACCATGGCGAGGACGAAGAGAACGAGCGCGACCACGCAGGCGGAGCCGTAGTCGAAGCGCTGGAAGCCGAGGTTGTAGATCACCTGAGGAAGCGTCAGTGTCGACTTGTCGGGATAGCCCGGTTCGAACTGCTGTCCGGAGCCGCCCATCACCCCGGAGGCGACCTTCCCGGCCACGAACGGCTGGGTGTAGTACTGCATCGTCTGGATGATCCCGGTGACCACCGCGAACATGATGATCGGCGAGATGTTCGGCAGCGTGACGAAGCGGAAGCGCTGGAACGAGGACGCCCCGTCCAGCTCCGCCGCCTCGTACTGCTCCTTCGGCACGTCGAGCAGCGCGGCCATGAAGATCACCATCAGGTCGCCCACCCCCCACACCGCGAGCGCGGTCAGGGCCGGCTTGGACCAGGTGGCGTCGGTGAACCAGCCCGGCGTGGGCAGCCCCAGCTCGCCGAGGACCGAGTTGACCGGCCCGGTGCCGGGGTTGAGCAGGAAGACGAAGCCGAGGGTCGCCGCCACGGGCGGGGCCAGGTAGGGCAGGTAGAACAGGGTGCGGAAGACCCCGGTGCCGGTCTTGATCTTCGTGATCAGCAGCCCGACGCCGAGACCGAACACCACCCGGCAGCTGACCATGACCACGACCAGCCAGAGCGTGTTGCGCAGCGCCGGCCAGAACAGCGGGTAGTCGTTGAAGACGAACGACCAGTTCTTCAGCCCGCTGAACTCGGGGGCCGTGAAACCGTCGTAGCTGGTGAAGGAGAAGTAGACCGTGGAGATCAGCGGGTAGGCGAAGAAGACGCAGAACCCGATCAGCCACGGCGACATGAAGGCCGCGGTCCGCAGCGCCGAACGGCGGCGTCTCGTGGCGAGCGTCGAGTGACGGCGCTTCGGACGGAGCGTGTGCGTGCTCATCGCGGTACTACTTCGCCTGCTCGATCGCCGCGTCGATCTCCGCGGCGGTCTTCTTCAGGCCCGCCGCGATGTCCTTCTGCTCGCCCTTCTCGACGGCGAACCCGAGGTTCTGCAGGGACACCAGGTACGCGCCGCCGTTCACCGAGGGCGGGGTGGTGGTGCTGTCCGGGTTCGCGGCGATGTCCAGGAAGGTCTTGAAGCGCGGGTCGTACTTCAGCTTCGGCGACTTCAGCGCCGCCAGGGTGGAGGGCACGTTGTGGATGGCGTTGGCGAAGTCCACCACCGCGTCGGTGTCGGTGGTCATGAACTTCACCAGCTCCCAGGCCGCGTTCTGCTTCTGCGAGGTGGCGGCGATGCCGGCGATGGTGCCGGTCAGATAGCCCCTGCCGTAGGTGTCGGCCCGGTCGTCGGCGACGGGCATCGGGGCGACGCCGATCTCGAACCCCGGCTCGGCCTCCTCGGCCATCCCGAGCCGCCACTCGCCGTCCAGTTGCATGGCCACCTGGCCGGTGTGGAACGGATGCTTGGCGCCCCATTCGTCGCCGAGCGAGGTGCGGAACTTCTCCAGCTTCTCGTACCCGCCCAGGTCGTCGACCAGCTTCTTCTGGGTGCTCAGCATGTCGGCGAACGACGGGTCCTTCGCGATGTTCGACTTGCCGTCCGCGTCGAAGTACTTCGGGTCCCAGCTGCCGAGGTAGTGCTCGGTCGTCGTCTCGTAGCCGTGGTAGTTCGGCATGAAGCCGAGCCGCTCGTACGAGTCGCCCCTGGTCTTTGTCAGCTTCTTGGCGACCTCGGCCAGCTGGGACCAGGTCCGCGGCGGATCGGTGATGCCGGCCTCCTCGAACGCGTCCTTGTTGTAGTAGAGGCCGTAGGCGTCGCCGAGCAGCGGCACGGTGCACCGCACGCCGTCGAACTGCGTGTACTCGTTCATCGCCTTCGGGAAGGTCTTCTCCGGGTCGATGCCGTCCTTCTTCAGGAACGGGTTCAGGTCGACGAACGCCTTGGACGAACAGAACTTGCCGACGTTGTTCGTGGTGAACGAGGAGACGACGTCCGGGGCATTCGAACCGCCCGCCCGCAGCGCCTGGTTGATCTTGTCGTCGGTCATGTTGCCGACGACCTTCACATGGATGTTGGGGTGTTCCTTCCGGAAGGCGTCGACCGTCGCCTGGATCGCCTTCGCCTCGCTCGGGTTGATCCAGCCGTGCCAGAAGGTGATGGTCGTCTCCTTGGACGGATCATCGCTGGTACCGGAGCCGCTCTGGCCGGTACAGGCCGAGGCGAACAGAGAGATGGCGGCGGTCGCGGCGAGTGCGACGGCCGACTTCCGGCGGTTTCCGGACATGGAGGTGTCTCCCGGTGAAGGATGGGGGCGGGAAAGGGACGAGCGGGTCAGCGGGACGTGTCGAAGACCTCGTCACGGGTGGTGATGAGGGCGCTCTCCAGCGCGCCGCGCAGCACGGGACGGTGCGTCACCTCACCGGCGATCAGCCGGGGCCGGGAGGCGGCCAGTTCGGAAAGCTCGGACTCCAGCCGGCCGCGCAGCGGTTCCCCGCCGGCCGCGATCACCTCGCCGGACAGCACGACGACCTCCGGGTCCAGCACGGCGATCATCGAGGCGAGACCGGTCGCGATCCCGGTGGCGAACAGATCGAGCAGCCGGGGGTACGGGCCGTCCTCGCCGGCCTGCGCGGCTTCGGCGGCGCGGGCGAGCAGCCGGGCCGCGACCTCGTGGTGGGTGCCGGAGGAGCGGATCAGCTCGTCGTCGATGCCCAGCTCCCGGCCCAGCCGGGACAGCACCTGTGCCCCCGCCAGCTCCTGGAAGCCGCCCGCGTTCACCTTGGTGACCTGGCGGACCAGCGGGGCGCCCGGCACCGGCAGGAAACCGACCTCGCCCGCGCCGCCGGTGAAGCCCCGGTGCAGCCGTCCGTTGATGACGAGGGCGGCGCCGAGCCCCTCCTCGTTCCACAGCAGGACGAAGTCCTCGTGCCCGCGCGCGGCACCGAGGCGCTGCTCGGCCACCGCGACCAGGTTCACGTCGTTCTCGTACTCCACCGGCATCGGCAGGAAGGCGGCCAGCTCCTCCAGCAGCGTGGGGGAGTGCCAGCCCGGCAGGTGCGAGGCGTACCGCAGCCGCCCGGTGCCGGGGTCGAAGGCGCCGGGGGTGCCGATGACGACCCGGTGCACGTCGGAGCGGGTGAGCCCGGCGTCCTTGACCGCCCCGTCCAGCGCGTCCGCCACCTGCCGCACCACGCTGTCGGCGCGCCTCCCGGGGGTGCGCAGCTCGAACTGCCCGACGGTCCGCCCGGTCACGTCGGCGACGGCGGCGACGATCCGGCGGGCGGTCACGTCCAGCCCCGCGACATGGGCGGCCCGCGCATTTACCCCGTACAACTGCGCGTTGGGCCCCGGACGCCCGGCCACGGTCCCGGTCGCGACCACCAGCCCGGCCGCCTCCAGCCGCGCCAGCAACTGCGAGGCGGTGGGCTTGGACAGCCCCGTCAGCTTTCCGATCCGGGTCCGCGAGAGCGGCCCGTGCTCCAGCAGCAGGTCGAGGGCGGCCCGATCGTTCATGGCGCGCAGAACGCGGGGGGTTCCCGGTGTGGTTCCGGCCATGCGTACGGCACCTGCCCTCTGTTAGGAAAGTTTCCTATTTGGTGAGAGGACCGTATGCGCGCGTAACCGGGCCGTCAATGGGGGAGCCCCGGTGGCAACCAAAGCGTTACCCGGGACACTTCCGGAACATGTGGGTCCATGATGGCGCGCCCTCAACCGCATCGTGCGTCGACGCAGTTGACGGGGCATGGGCGTGTCTCCGCCCGGCGCACCGTGCCCCTCGCCCCGACGCGCCGTGTCCCCGGCACCGGTGACGACCGGCCGGGGACACGGGACGCGGGGCATGACCCGGACCGGGGGCCTACTTCCCCTTGTTCAGCGGCGGGTTGATCGGAGCCGTGGCCAGGGACTGGGGCGAGGTGGCCGAGGCGTAGGCGGACGGGGCCGCGACGGAGGCCGAGGGGTCGGGGGCGGCCGCCTCCTCGGCCTGGGCCGGGACGCCGCCGACGATGCGGATGCCCGCCTCGTCGAAGGCCCGCTTGATCCGCCAGCGCAACTCGCGCTCCACGCCCAGCGACTTGCCGGGCATCGTCTTCGCGGAGACCCGGACCGTCATCGAGTCCAGGAGCACGGCGTCCAGACCCAGTACCTCCACCGGGCCCCAGAGCCGCTCGGACCAGGGTTCCTCCTTGGCCATGGCGGCGGCGGCCTCGGTGATGACCGTACGGACCCGGTCCAGGTCCTCGGTGGGACGCACCGTCACATCGACGCCGGCCGTGGACCAGCCCTGGCTGAGGTTGCCGATCCGCTTCACCTCGCCGTTGCGGACGTACCAGATCTCGCCGTCGGCGCCGCGCAACTTCGTGACCCGCAGGCCGACCTCGATGACCTCGCCGGAGGCGATGCCCGCGTCGACGGTGTCGCCCACCCCGTACTGGTCCTCCAGGATCATGAAGACGCCGGACAGGAAGTCGGTGACCAGGTTGCGCGCGCCGAAACCGATCGCCACACCGGCCACACCGGCGGAGGCCAGCAGCGGGGCCAGGTTGATCTGGAACGCGCCCAGGATCATCAGGACGGCCGTGCCGAGGATCAGGAACGACGCGACCGAGCGGAGTACGGAACCGATCGCCTCCGAGCGCTGGCGGCGGCGCTCCGCGTTGACCAGCAGCCCGCCCAGCGTGGTGCCCTCGACCGCCTGGGCGCTGCGGTTCATCCGGTCTATGAGCTTGGTGAGAGCGCGCCGGACCGCGATGCGGAGCATGATCGCGATCGCCGCGATGAGAACGATGCGCAGACCGGTGCTCAGCCAGGTGGACCAGTTCTCCTCCACCCAGCTCGCGGCGTGGCCGGCCTGTTCGGCGGCTTCGCCCAACGAACCGACGGGCTCGGGTGACGGGGCTGCGGCTGCCAGGGCGGACAGGGACACGGCGGAACCTCCAGATGGACTACGGCAGACCAACCACACTAACGGGGCATCGCGCGTGGTCCAGGGGCGCGTCCGGGGCGGGAGAAGCACCCCGCGAGGGGAAACGGGAGGACGGAACGAGGCAGAGGGGCACAGTCCGCCGGGGCGGCATGTGGCCGATCGCACACCACGCGCGACCGCCGCCGGGGCCCTGCCGGAAGCTTCCGCTCCGGCGTGCGCCCGGGCCGCGGGCGGCGGTCCGCGGCGGCCGGCGGGGAGCCCGCGGCGGAAAAATCCTTCCGGCCCGTTACCCGCACGTGGTGGCGCTCCGACCAGGCAGGAGTAGAAACTGAGATCGGATCGTCCCGGCGCGAGCCACGCGCCGCCGGCGTACAAGGAGGCATCCACCGTGCCGCATGTCCTGGTTCTCAACGCGTCGTACGAGCCACTCGGCGTCGTACCGCTCCGCCGCGCGCTCGTCCTCGTCCTCGAAAACAAGGCCATCTGCCTAGAGGAGTCCGGCGCCTTCATGCACAGTGCCACCCGGGCCGTTCCGGCCCCCAGCGTCGTCCGCCTGAAGCGGTTCGTACGCGTCCCGTACCGGGGGCCCGTACCGCTGACCCGCAGGGCGCTCTTCGCCAGGGACGGGGGACGCTGCATGTACTGCGGTGCCGCCGCGACCAGCATCGACCACGTGATTCCGCGCAGCCGCGGCGGACAGCACTCCTGGGACAACGTGGTGGCGGCCTGCCGCCGCTGCAACCACGTCAAGGCGGACCGGCACCTGCCGGAGCTCGGCTGGCGGCTGCACCAGCAACCCGCCCCGCCCACGGGTCTCGCCTGGCGGATCATCGGCACGGGACATCGCGATCCGCGCTGGTTGCCGTACTTGCAACCGTTCGGCGCGGACGACGCGATGGCCCGGATCGACGGCATATCGGCCTGAGATCCGGGCCTTCGTCGTCCCCGGGGCCGGGAAGGGGCCCCGGGGCGGTCCGGGATGCCCCGGACCGGGATCGGGATGCCCCGGACCGGGCGTGCGCCGGGTCGGGATGCCCCGGACCGGGACGCCCCGGTCCGGGCGTGTGCCGGGCGGAGACGCGCCGGACCGGGACGCTTCGGTCCGGGCGTGTGCCGGGCCCGCGGCGTGCGGTGCGCGGCGGGGCCTGTGAGCCCTATCCCCTGCCGGCGACGGCGTACGCCTCCACGGACCACAGCGAGTAGCCGAACTCGGTGCCCCGGGCGTCGCCCTGGACCCTGAGGAAGCGGGTGTCCTTCGCGTCCATCCGGACCGACTCGCGCCCGCCCCTGCCCTCCCGGACGGTGGCCGCCGTGCGCCAGTTGCGGCCGTCGGGGGAGACCTGGACGCGGTAGCGGGAGGCGTACGCGTCCTGCCAGTGCAGCACCACCTCGCCGACCCGGGTGGCCCGGGGCAGCTCCGCCTGCCACCAGGCGCCGTCCTCGACGGGCGAGGACCAGCGGGTCCCCGGATCGCCGTCCGTGGCGGCCGACGCCGGGAAGTCGGGCGTCTCGTCGCCGGACGAGGAGGCGGTGGCGGTGCGCAGCAGGTCGGGGCCGCCGGTGCGCGGGAACGCCCGGACGGTGAGCGTGCTGCGCTCGTCGCCGAAGCCGATCGGCACCTCGTACTCGCCGGCCGGGGTGCCCGCCGGGACCGTGATCTCGACGGGGACGGCGGTGTGCGAACCGCGCGGCACCCTCGTCCGCTTCGGGACGTTCACCTCGATGCCCTCGGGCGCCTTCGCGGTGAGCTCGCCCCGCACCTCGGAGGGGCGCCGGGCGGCCAGGTGCGCCTCGACCCGCTGCGGGCCGCCGCCGATCACGGCGTCCGTCTCGCCGCGCGCGAGAGCGAGCCGGGCGGCGGGCTCGTCCCCGAACCAGGGCACGAGCGCCCGCACGTCCAGGGGCCGGGACGACGTGTTCCCGCCGTCCCCGTCGCCCGCCCGGTTCCCGGGCACGAACGGCGGCAGGGAGCCCGTGACGACGGAGGGCGTCACCGGGACCTCCGCGGGGCGGCTGATCCGGATCGCGTCGGTCCGCAGCCCCTCGGCCGTCGTCTGGGTCCAGCCGGTCTCCGACAGCGTGCCGAGCGTGCGCCAGCCCTCGCCGGGCACATGGGCCTCCAGCTTCGCGCCGGCCACCGAGCCGCTGCCCGGCGCGGTCATCGCCGTCACCGTCTCCACCGGGCGGGGCCGGTTTAGCCGGACCGTGTAGCCGTCCGACGTCCGCGAGACCGTACCGGCGTCGCGGTCCGCGCCCGTCCAGGCGTCCGCCTCCCGGCGCACCCGGTCCAGGAACGGCCCGAGGACCCCCTTGCCGACCGTCGCGCCGCCCGCCTTCACGGCCTTGTGCACCGGCTCCAGCGCCAGCGACGCCCGCCACGCGGCGGCGCCGTCACCGCGCGACTGGGCGCCCAGCAGATCGACGGCCAGCTCGCCCGCCCGGCCGTACCGGGACAACTGCTCGCTCCACGGCCGCACTTCCTCGCCCAGCCGTCCGTCCGCCACGTCCGCCAGCCGCTCCGGGGCCCGGCGCATCACGGTGAACGCCGCCCGCAGCTCGCGGGCCGCCTCGTCCCGCGCCGCGGCGTCCTCGCCGGTGCGGGACTTCCAGAACGCGGCCAGCAGCGGCCGCAGATACGCCGACTCGTCACCGCCCAGCACGGACGCGGCGCTGTTCCCGGCCAGCGCGCGCAGCGCGTCCCCGGTGCGCGCGTCGCCGCCCGCCAGGTCGTCGATCGCCGCCCGCCAGGACTCCTGCGGCCGGTAGCCCCGCGGGTTCCAGGCGAAGTCGGCGGCGGTGAACAGCGGGATGCGGGAGGCGGAGGACTGCTCCATCGCGTTGGCGATCAGCGCCGCGGAACCGGTCGCCACCGCCGGGTCCCGGCCGGTGTACGGGCCGAGGAAGAGCCGGTCCTGGGCGTAGTCGTTGACCGGGTAGTTGTCCAGCGTGACCAGCGGGTGCCGGAACGCGGCGCGGGCCCCGGCCAGTTCCCCGCCGGTGATGGTCCGCGGCACGACCCCGACGCCGGTCCAGGCCACCTGGACCCGGTCGTCCAGCTCCTCGGCGAGCGCCGTGCGGTACTCGGTCGCCCCGTCCTGGTAGAACTCCGTCGGCATCACGGACAGCGGCGGCGCGTCCGGGTGACGGTCCGCGAGGTGCCGGGCCACCGCGCTCGCCACGCGCGCCTGCGCCCGGGCCGCGGCCTCGGGGCCCCGGCCGAAGGCGTCGGCGTCGGCGTCGCAGTGCCACTCGCTGTAGCTGACGTCCTGGAACTGGAGCTGGAAGGCCCGCACCCCCAGCGCCCACATCGCGTCGAGCTTCTTCGTCAGCGCCCGCACGTCGGCGGACGACGACATGCACATGGCCTGGCCGGGCGAGACGGCCCAGCCGAGCGTCACGTGCGCCGCCCGCGCCCGCTCGGCCAGCGCCCGGAAGTCGGCGCGCCGGTCGGCCGGGTACGGGTCCCGCCAGCGAGCCTGCCGGTACGGGTCGTCGCCCGCCGCGTACAGGTACCTGTTCTGCTTCGTGCGCCCCATGAAGTCGATCTGCGCCAGCCGCTCCGCGCGGGACCACGGCTGCCCGTAGAAGCCCTCGGCCATGCCGCGCACGGCGGTGGCCGGCCAGTCCCGGACGGTCACCCCGGCGACGCCGCCGTCCCGGATCAGCTGACGCAGCGTCTGCACGCCGTGGAAGAGGCCGTCCTCGCCGACGCCGTCCAGGGCGACGGTGTCCCGGCCCCCGGTCCGGCCGACCGCGATCCGGTAGCCGCCGGAGGGCAGATCGCCGCGGGCGGGGGCGCGCAGGGCGCGCAGCGCGTCCCGGGCGCTCCCGCCGCCCAGCCGGACGACCGGGCCGCGGCCGGGCAGGGACTCGTGGACGGTCCGCACGCCCGCGTCCCGCAGGACCTGGCGCAACGCGTCGACCGCGTACGGATCGGCGTGCGCGTCGGCGACGAGGGTGGCCTCGGAGGTGAGCGGCACGGACCGGCCCGCGGCCTCGACGGACTGCGGCCGGGGCCACACGGCGGGCGGCGTCCCGTCCGCGCGGTCGGGCGTGGTGGCGGCGGGGGAGGAGCCGGGCCCCGGAGGGGCCGCGACGGCGGCCGGGGCCTGGGCGGAGAGCAGCCCGCCGAACACGGCCACCGCGATGGCCGTCGCCTGCCCCCTGCGTGTGAGCCGCATGGCTCTCCTCACCTCGTTCCCGCCGATGGGCTCCGAGCCCACCACCCGCGTGCGAGGGTGTCAATGCGCGTGGTTGTTGTGCCGGAAATGCCCGGTACGGCGGTTGGGGTGAGGGGTGGTCGGCCGGGGGCGGACGGCCTCAAGGATGACGCCGGATGGCCGAAAACGGCGAACAACTTACGGGGAAACGGCCCCGGGGGAACGGAATGTGACCCGGAGCACGTTGAACTCGTTGTGGTAACGCCTACGTCTGTGGCAGAGCCCACTGGGTAGGCCTGCCGTGTCCTGCTTCCCCCACGGCCAGGAGGCCGCCATGCCCGCCGCCGCGCAGCTTCTGCTCTCCGCCCTCTCCGGACAGGTCCCTTCCCCCGCCGCCGTCCCGCCGACCGATCCGGCCCCGGACGCCGGCCCCGGACCGCTGACCAGCGAGCCGCCGCTCGGTGACGCGATACCCCTGACCAGCGAGCCGCCGCTCGCCGACGTCACCCCCCTGACCAGCGAACCCCCGCTCGCCGTCAACGCTCCGCTGACCAGCGAGCCGGCCACCTCCGGCGGCGTGTGGGGCCCGTAGTCCCCAGGAGTCCGCATGGGCTTGACCCGGCTCGCCGCACTGCACGGCGTCGCCACCTCCCACTCCCCGTCCGCCGGACCGGCGGTCCCCGTCCCCGACGGCACGGTCGTCGCCGTGCTCGCCGCGCTCGGCGTGGACGCCACCACACCCGAAGCGGTACGGGAATCGCTCGCCGCCGCCGAGTCGGCGGCCCGTTCCCGGCTGCTCCCGCCGACCGTGGTGGTGTGGGCCGGGGAGCCGCTGCCGCCCGCCCTGACCGCCCTGCCGCCCGGCACCACGCTCGACATCCGACTGGAGGACCCCGGATCGCCCCCGGTCCCGCGCACGCACGTCCCGGCCGGGCGAACGGATCCGGCCGGGCGAGCGGATCCGGCCGCTTCGCAGTCAGCCGTTCTGCGATCGGTCGTTTCGCAACCGGCCGGTTCGCAGTCGGTCGGTTCGCGACCGGCCGGTTCTCAACCGGCTGTTCCGCGGTCGGCCGTTTCGCGACCGGCCGGTTCGCGATCGGCCGCCGGGGCGGATGACGCCGGGACGGACCAGCCGGTGACGCCCGCCTGGTGGACGGAGCCGCCGCTCGGGGTGCACCGGCTGGCCGTGCGCGCGCCGGGCGGCCGTATCGCCGCCTGCACGCTCGTCGTCGCCCCGCCCCGGGCGCCGAGGGCCCGCCCGGACCAGGCCGCGAGATCGGCGAGGTCCCCGAGGTCGCCCATGCCCCAGGAGCGGGCGGAGAGCAGGGAGTAGAGCTGGACCAGGAAGCCGTGGCCGCGGGCCGCCCCGCCCGCCCGCCCGCGGCCACGGCTTCCTGGTCCAGCTCTACTCCCTGCTCTCCGCCCGCTCCTGGGGCATGGGCGACCTCGGGGACCTCGCCGATCTCGCGGCCTGGTCCGGGCGGGCCCTCGGCGCCGGGTTCGTCCAGGTCAACCCGCTGCACGCCGCCGTGCCCGGCGACCCCACCGACCCGTCCCCGTACCGCCCCTCGTCGCGGCGCTTCCCCGACCCCGTCCACCTGCGCGTCGAGGACATCCCCGAGTACGGGTACGTGGCCGACCGCGGTGCCCTCGACGACCTGCGCCAGAGCGCCGCCTCGCTCACCGACACGGTCCTGTACAAGGGCGCCCTGATCGACCGCGACGCCGTCTGGGAACTCAAGCGCCGAGCGCTCGAACTGGTACGGGAGGTGCCCCTCACCCCGGGCCGCCGCGCCGCGTACTGCGACTTCCTGGCCGAACAGGGACGGGCCCTGGAGGACCACGCCCTGTGGTGCGCCCTCGCCGAGGTGCACGGTCCCGACTGGCACGCCTGGCCCGCCGCGCTCCGCGACCCCCGCTCCCGGGAGACCGCCCGCGCCCGCGGCGAACTCCTGGACCGGGTCGACTTCCACTGCCGGCTCGCCTGGCTGACCGACGACCAGCTCGCCGGGGCCCAGCGCGCCGCCCTGGACGCGGGCATGTCGGTCGGCGTCGTCCACGACCTCGCCGTCGGTGTGCACCCCGGCGGCTCCGACAGCTGGGCCCAGCAGGACGCCCTCGCGCACGGCATGTCCGTCGGCGCGCCCCCGGACGCCTTCAACGCCCGGGGCCAGGACTGGGGCCTGCCGCCCTGGCGCCCCGACGCCCTCGCCGCCTCCGGCTACGCCCCGTACCGCGGACTGCTGCGCGGGCTCCTCGCCCACGCGGGCGCGCTGCGCATCGACCACGTCATGGGCCTGTTCCGGCTCTGGTGGGTGCCCGAGGGCCGCCCGCCCACCGAGGGCACCTACGTCGGCCACGACGCGGAGGCGATGCTCGCCGTCCTCGTCCTGGAGGCGCACCGGGCCGGCGCGGTCGTCCTGGGGGAGGACCTCGGCACCGTCGAACCGGGGGTCCGCGAGGCCCTGGCCCGGCGCGGCGTCCTCGGCACCTCCGTGCTCTGGTTCGAACGGGACTGGGCGGACACCGGCCGCCCCCTGGCCCCCGAGCGGTGGCGCGAGGACTGCCTGGCCACGGTCACCACCCACGACCTGCCGTCCACCGCCGCCCGGCTGGCCGGCGACCACGTGACGCTGCGCCACCGCCTCGGCCTGCTCACCCGCCCCCTGGCGGTGGAGGCGGCGGCGGACGCGACCGACACCGCCGAATGGCTCGGACACCTCTCCCGCCTCGGTCTGCTGCCCGAGGGCGAGAGCGACGAGGAGGGCGCCGTCCGCGCCGTCCACCGCTTCCTGCTGCGCACCCCCGCCCGGCTGGTCGGCGTCTGGCTCCCCGACGCGCTGGGCGACCGCCGCCCGCAGAACCTCCCCGGCACCTGGGACCAGTACCCCAACTGGCGCCTGCCCGTCGCCGACGCGGAGGGAAACCCGGTCACCCTGGAGGAACTGGCCGCAGCGCCCCGGCTGCACCGGCTGATGGAGGTCCTCGCGCCCCTGCGGAAGGGGCCGCGCCCCCCGCACGGGCCCGCCCGCGAATGAATCCGCCGAATCCGCGACGGCCCCGGCCCCGGTACCAGGGCCGGGGAACGAGCGTGCAGGGCCCGGGAAACCTGCGGGCCCGGCCGGAAAGCGGCCCCGCGCCGAACCCCGCGCCGGTCCCGGGGCCGGTCCGCGACCCCGTACGGCACCCCCGGGCGCGCGCCCGTCCAGGGCGTTCGCTACGTTTGCACCGTGGACAAGAAGAACGCTATGCGCGCCGGTGCCGTCGCGGCCGGAACGACGCTGATGATGCTGCTCATGTCGTCCCCCGCGCTCGCGCTCACCCGCGACGACGGTGACGACCCGGGACCCGGCCTGAGCGCGATGGAGACCATCGGCCTCTACGTCGTGGCACCCATCGTGCTGTTCCTGGTCATCACGGGCCTGGTCATGGTCCTCGACAAGTCCAGGAAGCAGGCCTAGGACCCGCAGGTCCGGGCCGTCTCGGACGCCGACGGACCGCCCCGTACGGCGGCCCGGCGGCCGGACCCGGCACCCCCGCTCCTCCGTGTGCGCCGCGGGTACTCGTACCGCGCGGCGCACACGCGTGTCCGGAACACGGTGCGGACCCCGGCCGATCGGGCGCGGTGCCGCCCGTGGGGCGCCGGGTAGGTTTCGGCCATGACCGAGTGGGACCTCAAGAAGCTCCGCATCCTGCGCACCCTGCGCGACCGGGGCACGGTCACCGCCACCGCGGAGGCCCTGCTGATGACCCCGTCCGCGGTCTCGCAGCAACTGTCCAACCTGTCCAGGCAGCTCGGCGTACCGCTCCTGGAGGCCCGGGGCCGACGGGTCCGCCTCACCGACGCCGCCCACCTCGTCCTGCGCCACACCGAGGCCGTCTTCGCCCAACTGGAGCGCGCCGATGCCGAACTGACCGGCTATCTGCGCGGTGAGGCCGGCGAGGTGCGGATCGCGGCGTTCTCCACGGCGGTGCCCGCCCTCGTCGTCCCCGCCGTCCGGCGGCTGCGCGCCGAGGACCGCCCGGGGCCCGGCGTCCGGGTGCGGGAGGCGGAGGCCGCGCAGGCGTACGAGCTCCTGGCCGCGGGCGAGGTGGACCTCGCGCTGTCCCTCGCCGCGCACGCCCCGACCGCCCGCGACCCCCGGTTCACCGTGCTGCCCCTGCTCGCGGACCGCCTGGACGTGGCGCTGCCCGCGGACCACCGCCTCGCCGCCGCGCCCGCCCTCCGCCTGGCGGACCTCTCCGGCGACCCGTGGATCTTCGGCGGCTCGGGCCCCTGGTCGCAGATCACGACCGCCGCGTGCGAGGCCGCCGGATTCGTGCCCGAACAGGCGCACAGCGCCTCCGGCTGGACGGCGATCCTGGCCATGGTCGAGGCGGGCATGGGCGTCGCGCTGGTCCCGCGCATGGCCTCGGCGCAGCGGTGCGTCCGGGACGGTGTGGTGATGCGCGCGCTCGACGCCGACCAGCCGCGCCGCCACGTGGCGGCGGCTGTGCGGCACGGCGCCGAACGGGGCCCCGGGGTGGCCCGGGTCCTGGCGGCGCTCACCGCGGCGGCCGAATCGTTCACTTCAACTGAATAGACGATGCAAAAACATTCGATGGACCTGATGGTTCGTTCGCCGCGACAGTGGGGGCATGACCTTCGACCAGGATGAGAACCACCACGACGATCCCCACGCCAACGACGCGGCCCCGTACGGCGGCGGCGACCCGTACGCCGACTACCGCACCACGGACCTCCCCTTCACCGAGCTCGTCGACCTCGCCGACCGCCGTCTCGGCGCGGGCGTGATCGCCGCCAACGACGAGTTCTTCGCCCAGCGGGAGAACCTCCTGCTCCGGGAGCGCGCGGTCTTCGACCCCGAGCGCTTCGGCCACAAGGGCAAGATCATGGACGGCTGGGAGACCCGCCGCAGGCGCGGCGCCGACGCCGACCACCCCTTCCCCGCCCCGGACGAGCACGACTGGGCCCTGATCCGGCTCGGCGCCCCCGGCATCATCCGCGGCATCGTCGTCGACACCGCCCACTTCCGCGGCAACTACCCGCAGCGCGTGTCGATCCAGGCGACCTCGGTCGAGGGCACCCCCGGCCCCGAGGAACTCCTCGCCGACGACGTGAAGTGGGAGGAGATCGTCCCGCCGACCCCCGTGCGCGGCCACGCCGCCAACGGCTTCGAGATCACCGGCGGACGCCGCTACACCCACGTACGGCTGTGCCAGCACCCCGACGGCGGCATCGCCCGCCTCCGCGTCCACGGCGAGGTCGTCCCCGATCCGTCCTGGCTCGCCGCGCTCGGCACGTTCGACCTGATCTCGGTCCTGAACGGCGGCAGCTACGAGGACGCGTCGGACCGCTTCTACTCCTCGCCGACCCAGATCATCCTGCCCGGCACCTCGCGCAAGATGGACGACGGCTGGGAGAACCGGCGCCGCCGGGTCCGCGACACCAACGACTGGGTCCGCTTCCGCCTCCCCGCCCAGGGAGCGGTCCGCGCGGTCGAGATCGACACGGCCTACCTCAAGGGCAACTCGGCCGGCTGGATCGCCCTCCAGGGCCGCAACGGCGAGACCGGCGAGTGGTTCGAGATCATCCCCCGCACCCGGCTCCAGCCCGACGCGCTGCACCGCTTCCCGCTCCGGGCCCGGGCGGTGGTCACCCACGTCCGGCTCGACGCCTTCCCGGACGGCGGCGTCGCCCGGATGCGCCTGCACGGCAGCCTGACGGAGACGGGCGCGGCCGAACTGACCCGCCGGCACGAGGAGTCGAGCGCCTGACCCGGCTCCGTGCCCCCCGCTCCCGCCCGTCGGACGGCTGCGCGACGGCGCCCGTCCGACGGGCGGGTCTCCACCCCGGCGGCACCCGGCCGGGTTCCACGGGGGAGTGACCGGCCGGGTGCCCCGGACCGTGCGGTGCCCCGGACCGGCGAGCGGTCCGGGGCGGGTGGCCGACCGGCCGACGGTCGTTACGCCGTGGCCGCCGCCGCGTCCGCCGCCCGGGCCCGGAGCGCGCGCTCCACGCCCGAACGGGACTCCGACATCAGCCGGTGCAGGGCAGCGCTCGGCTCGGCCGAGGACAGCCAGGCGTCCGTGGCGTCCAGGGTGTCCTGCGCGACCTGGAAGGACGGGTAGAGCCCGATCGCGATCTGCTGCGCCATCTCATGGCTGCGCGAGTCCCAGACGCCCTTGACCGACGCGAAGAACTTCTCCGTGTACGGGGCCAGCAGTTCGCGCTGGTCGGACTGGACGAAACCGGCGATGACCGCCTCCTGGAGGGAGTTCGGCAGCTTGTCGGACTCGATGATCGAGGCCCACGCCTCCGCCTTCGCCTCCTCGGTGGGGCGGGCCGCACGGGCGGTCGCCGCGTGGCGCTCGCCCGCCGCCGTCCGGTCCCGCTCGTACTCGGCGGCGATCCCGTCCTCCTCCATGAGGCCGGTCGCGGCGAGCCGTTCGACGAACGCCCAGCGCAGCTCCGTGTCGACGGCCAGGCCCTCGATCGCCTCCCGGCCGTCCAGCAGCGCCTGCAGCAGATCCGTCTGCTGCGGGGTGCGGGCGGTCGCCGCGAAGGCACGGGCCCAGGCCAGCTGGTGGTCGCTGCCCGGCTCCGCCGCGCGCAGGTGCGCCAGCGTCGCCTCGGTCCACCGGCTCAGCCCGGCCTCGCGCCACTCCGGCGCCGCGTACAGGTCCAGCGCCAGCTTCACCTGACGGTGCAGCGACTGGACGACGCCGATGTCCGACTCCTTGCCGATCCCGGAGAGCACCAGTTCGAGGTAGTCCCGGGTCGCCAGCTCGCCGTCCCGGGTCATGTCCCAGGCGGAGGCCCAGCACAGGGCCCGGGGCAGGGACTCGGTGAAGTCGCCCAGGTGCTCGGTGACGACGCGCAGCGACTCCTCGTCGAGCCGGACCTTCGCGTACGACAGGTCGTCGTCGTTGAGCAGGATCACGGCGGGGCGGGCGGTGCCGGCCGGGAACGGGACCTCGGTGCGCGGGCCGTCGACGTCCAGCTCGATCCGGTCCGTGCGGACCAGCTTGCCGGCGGCGTCGAGGTCGTAGCAGCCGATGGCGATGCGGTGCGGGCGCAGCGTCGGCTCGCCCTTGGCACCGGCGGGGAGGGCCGGGGCCTCCTGGAGGACCGCGAAGGACGTGACGTGACCGTTCCCGTCCGTCCCGATCTCCGGGCGCAGGATGTTGATGCCCGCGGTCTCCAGCCATGCCTTCGACCAGGTCTTCAGGTCGCGGCCGGAGGTCTCCTCCAGCGCGCCCAGCAGGTCCGAAAGCCGGGTGTTGCCGAAGGCGTGCGCCTTGAAGTACGCCTGGACGCCCTTGAAGAACTCCTCCATGCCGACGTACGCCACCAGCTGCTTCAGGACCGAGGCGCCCTTGGCGTACGTGATGCCGTCGAAGTTGACCAGCACGTCGTCCAGGTCACGGATGTCGGCCATGATCGGGTGCGTGGACGGCAGCTGGTCCTGGCGGTAGGCCCAGGTCTTCATGGAGTTGGCGAACGTGGTCCAGGAGTGCGGCCACTTCGAGCCCTCGGCGTACGCCTGGCAGGCGATCGAGGTGTACGTGGCGAACGACTCGTTCAGCCACAGGTCGTTCCACCACTCCATGGTGACGAGGTCGCCGAACCACATGTGGGCCAGCTCGTGCAGGATGGTCTCGGCCCGCGTCTCGTACGCCGCGTCCGTCACCTTCGACCGGAACACGTACTGGTCGCGGATGGTGACCGCGCCCGCGTTCTCCATCGCGCCCGCGTTGAACTCCGGGACGAAGAGCTGGTCGTACTTGGCGAACGGGTAGGCGTAGTCGAACTTCTCCTGGAACCAGTCGAAGCCCTGCCGCGTGACGTCGAAGACCGCGTCCGCGTCGAGGAACTCGGCCAGCGACGGACGGCAGTAGATGCCGAGCGGCACGGACTGGCCGTCCTTCTCGTAGCTGCTGTGCACCGAGTGGTACGGGCCGACGATCAGGGCCGTGATGTACGTCGAGATGCGCGGCGTGGGCTCGAAGGACCAGACGTCGTCCTTCGGCTCGGGCGTCGGCGAGTTCGAGATCACGGTCCAGCCGGACGGAGCCTTCACGGTGAACCGGAAGGTCGCCTTCAGGTCGGGCTGCTCGAAGCTCGCGAAGACCCGGCGGGCGTCCGGCACCTCGAACTGGGTGTAGAGGTACGCCTGCTGGTCGACCGGGTCGACGAAGCGGTGCAGGCCCTCGCCGGTGTTGGTGTACGCGCAGTCGGCGACGACCTTCAGCTCGTTGGAGCCCGCGACCAGGTGCGGGAGCGCGATGCGGGAGTCGCGGAACACGGCCGCGACGTCGAGCGACTTCCCGTTCAGCTCGACCTCGTGCACGGCGGGCGCGACCAGGTCGATGAACGTCTCCGCACCGGCTTCGGCGGAGTCGAAGCGCACGGTGGTCACGGACCGGTAGGTGCCGCCCTCCTGCGCTCCGGAGAGGTCGAGATCGATCTCGTACGCGTCCACGGTCAGCAGGCGCGCCCGCTCCTGTGCCTCTTCGCGGGTCAGATTCGTGCCAGGCACGCGGTCATCTCCTTGGTATGTGACGTTTTCGGTCATCCTTCCACGTCGCAGGCCCCGATGGAGTGGCCATACGGGTGCCACCGGCGGTAGCATCAATGGTATGAAGATCAGTGTGAGCCTGCCGCAGGAGGATGTCGCCTTCCTCGACGAGTACGCCACGAAGACCGACGCCGACTCCCGGTCCGCGGTGATCCACGCCGCGATCGAGCTGCTGCGCGCCGCCGGACTGGAGGCGGAGTACACGGAGGCGTTCGAGGAGTGGGACGCGAGCGAGGACGCCGAGCTCTGGGACCGCACGCTCGGGGACGGAATCGCGGATGCGTAGGGGGGACATCCACCTGATCGATCTGGAGCCGGCCAGGGGGAGCGAGGCCAACAAGGTCAGGCCGGCCGTGATCGTGTCCAACAACGCCGCCAACCAGTCGGTCGAGCTCAACGGCAGGGGCGTCGTCACCGTGGTGCCCCTGACGTCGAACACCGCCCGTGTCCTCACGTTCCAGGTCCTGCTCAGGGCCGACGAGTGCCGTCTGCCGAAGGACTCGAAGGCCCAGTGCGAGCAGGTCCGGGCCGTCACCCCGGAACGTGTGCTGAAGCGGATCGGCACCGTCCCCCGCCGGCGCATGGCCGAGATCGACGCCGCGCTGCGACGCCACCTCGCCCTCTGAGCGCACCCGGACGAACGCATGCGAAAGGGCGGCAACCGCACCCGGTGGCCGCCCTTCCACGCGTCCGGCGTCAGCCCTTCAGCTCCGCCGCGACCAGCTCCGCGATCTGCACCGCGTTCAGCGCGGCGCCCTTGCGCAGGTTGTCGTTGGAGACGAAGAGCGCGAGGCCGTTCTCGACGGTCTCGTCGACCCGGATGCGGCCGACGAACGAGGCGTCCTTGCCGGCCGCCTGGAGCGGGGTGGGGATCTCGGAGAGCTCGACGCCGGGGGCGTCCTTCAGCAGCTCGTGGGCGCGCTCCACCCCGATCGGGCGGGCGAAGCGGGCGTTGATCTGGAGGGAGTGGCCGGAGAAGACCGGCACCCGGACGCAGGTGCCGGACACCTTCAGCTCCGGGATCTCCAGGATCTTGCGGGACTCGTTGCGGAGCTTCTGCTCCTCGTCGGTCTCGAAGGAGCCGTCGTCGACGATCGAGCCGGCCAGCGGCAGCACGTTGAAGGCGATCGGACGCTTGTAGACGCCCGGCTCGGGGAACTTCACGGCCTCGCCGTCGTGGGTGAGCGCGTCGGCCTCGGCGGCGACCTCGGTCACCTGGCCGTGCAGCTCGGCGACGCCGGCCAGGCCGGAGCCGGACACGGCCTGGTAGGTGGCGACGACCAGCGACTGGAGGCCGGCCTCGTCGTGCAGCGGGCGCAGCACGGGCATGGCGGCCATCGTGGTGCAGTTCGGGTTGGCGATGATGCCCTTGGGACGGTTCGCGACGGCGTGCGGGTTGACCTCGGAGACCACCAGCGGGACCTCGGGGTCACGGCGCCAGGCGGAGGAGTTGTCGATCACCACGGCGCCCTGCGAGGCGACCTTCTCGGCGAGTGCCTTCGAGGTCGCGCCACCGGCCGAGAACAGCACGATGTCCAGACCGGTGTAGTCGGCCGCGGCGGCGTCCTCGACGGTGATCTCCCGGCCCTGCCACTCGATCGTGGAGCCCGCGGAGCGGGCGGAGGCGAAGAGCCGCAGTTCGTCGGCCGGGAACTCGCGCTCGGCCAGAATCCTGCGCATGACTGTGCCGACCTGACCGGTGGCGCCGACGATTCCGACCTTCACAGGGACTCCTTCGAACGTACGAACTGGCACGGTTGCCGCATCCATGATGCGTATGTCCACGGCTCCTTTGTCCAATCCATTGTCCGGGGTTCGGACAGCGACCGCCCGGCCGGGCGGACACGGCAGTGGGGCGGGAGCCCCGATGGGCGCCCGCCCCACTGCCGTGCGTGTCGCACGGATCACACGGTGACCGTTACGGCGTGACCTTCTCGATCACGACGCTGCCGGTGCCCGCGGCGGTGCCGCGGCCGTTCACCAGGCTGACCTCGCCGAAGAACTGCCGGCCCTCGGGGGCGGCCCCGCCGACCGAGACCTTGGCGTCGATCTGCGCCGAGGCGCCGTTGGCCAGGTTCACGGCCTTCGACTCGTCGACCTCGATCGTGCCGAGCGACGCCGAGTAGTACACGTCGCGGTAGTCGTACGTGGTGGTGCCGGCCGGGACGCTGTAGCCGTCGATCACGACGGTGTACGTGCCCGCGGCGGGCTTCACCAGGCTGACCGCCTCCTCGGAGCCGGCCGTGGTGGAGGCACCGACCTCCTCGTCGCCCTGGTAGACGTACAGGTCCAGGTCGGCGTTGGCGTCCGAGGTGCCGCCGATGGCGACGTCCAGCTTCTCGACGCCCTCACCGATGGTGACCGTGTACTCCTGGGCATCACCCGTCTTGATCGACGGCTTGTCGACCTTGGCCGAGCCCAGCGAACCGCCCTTCAGACGGCCCTCCAGGTCACCCGCTTCGTTGGTGACCTTCCAGTTCACTGCGGCCGGCGTGCCGACCTTCGCCTCGGCGATGGTCTGCACCGCGGGGTCGAAGGTCGCGCCGAGCAGCGAGACGTCCAGCTTGTACGGGTTGTCCAGCAGCGGCGACGTGCGCCGCGCCTCGACCTCGATCTCCCAGACGCCCGGCTGCGGGTCCTTGTACGAGCGCACGTCCGGACGGCAGGTGTTGGACGGGTTCTCGTAGTTCGGGTAGCAGTAGATCGTGGAGCTGTCCTCCACCTGCACGCCGTACGGGTGGATGGAGATGAAGCGGGTCTGGCTGCCCGAGCGCAGCGCGCCCAGCGAGACCTCGAGGGTCTTGGCGCCCTCCGGCACGGTCACGAAGTACGAGTCGCTGCTGTTGCGCTGCACCGAGCCGGACGACTTGAACGTGTAGGCGGGCTTCACGAGCTCCTTGGACACGACCACCGTGGTGAGGATCTGCTGGTCCACACCGGTGGTCCTGGAGTCGTCCACCTTCAGGATCGCGCTGTGCACGCCCGCGCTGCCCGGCTTCGCCTGGACCTTGACGGTCACCGGCTTGTCGAGCGGCAGGGAGACGGTCTTCGAGCCGAGCAGCTTGAAGGTGCCGTCGTTGTTCTTCCACGACAGCTTGTGCTTGACGTTCTTGTCCGGGCCCGTGGTGCGGGTGATCGTGACGTCGTACGTCTTCTTCTGACCGGTCTTCAGGCCGCCCTCGCGGTCGTACAGACCGGTGCCGAAGCCGGGGGTCTTCAGCGCGAAGTCGATCGCGGTGTCGACCGGGGCCTTCACCGTGTACTCGTGCGCCGGGGAGCCCTGCTTCACGATCTGCTTCCAGGCGCCGACGATGTCGATCAGACCGGAGCCCTGGGCGTGCGCGGGCACACCCTTGATGTGGGTGGCGGTGCTGGTCAGCGCGGTCCGCAGGTCGGCCGGCGGCAGCTCGATGCCCTGCTGCTTCGCGGCGGACAGCAGCAGCGCGGTCGCGCCCGCGGCCTGCGGCGAGGACATCGAGGTGCCCTGCAGCATGGAGTAGCCCGCGGGAAGCGAGTAGCCCGCCTCCTTGACCGGGCCGCCGGGCAGCCAGGTCTGGGTGGTGTTGATGGACGCGCCGGGGGCCGTCAGGATCGGCGCGAAGCCGCCGTCCTCACGCGGACCGCGCGAGGAGAAGGGCAGCATGTCGTACTTCTTGGTGACGTTCGAGCCGTAGTTGGCGGCCCACGTCTCCTTGGAGATCGACGCACCGACGGAGATGACGTGGTCGGCGAGACCGGGGTCACCGATGGTGTTGACGCCCGGACCGTCGTTGCCGGCCGAGATGACCAGCTGGACGCCGTAGATGTCGATGAGCCGCTTGTACAGCTCCGAGCGGGCGTTGTTGCCGTCGTTGAGCGGCGGCAGGCCGCCGATCGACATGTTGACGACGTCGACGCCGCGGTTCACGACGAGGTCGATCATGCCCTCGGTGAGCGCGATGTTGGTGCAGCCGCCGGACCAGGTGCAGGCGCGCGAGGAGACGATCTTCGCGCCGGGCGCGGCGCCGTTCATCTCGCCGCCGAACAGGCCGTTCGCGGCGGTGATGCCCGCGACGTGGGTGCCGTGCTCGCTCTCGATGACACCGATGTTGACGTAGTCGGAGGTGTCGCCGGCGGCGTTGTACACGACGTCCTGGCGCGTCTCGACGACGAACGGGATGCGCTCGGCGACGTCGGTCCGCGGGTCGTCCTTGCCGAAGTAGGAGACCTGGTGCTTCTCCTTGTACGGCTTGAGGACGGTGTCGTCGGAGAAGTCCGCGTTGCCGTTCAGGTCGACGCGGGTGGTGCCGGTGACCGGGTCGTAGAGCACGGCCCAGACGTCGGTGGTGTCGCCGTCGCGGTTCAGGTCGCCCGCCATGTCGCCGCCCTTGGTGGCGGCCTCGGCGAACAGCTTGATCCGGTAGTCCCCCTCGGGGGCCTTGTACGTGAGGCCCTTGTAGGTGAACGTCGGGCCGGACACCGCGTCCGTCATCCGCAGCCAGGTGCCGTCGCCGTCGCTCACCGGGTCGGTGGCGGTCACCCAGTCGACGATCTTGCGCTCGCCCGTGGTGGTCTTCTGCAGCGCCGGGTGGCCGAGGTCGACGCCCGAGTCGATGACACCGATGGTGATCCCGCGGCCGTCGGCCTTCGGGTGCTGCTCGACGAAGTCGACCGCGCCCGTCTCGAAGGACGGGTTGTACGGGTTCTTCGCCGGGGTCTTCTTGCCCGGCGCCGGGTAGGAACCGGTGGCCTTGACCCGGGACTTGGCACCGGCCGCGCGGTCGGCGGCGGGCGTCGGGTCGTCCAGCTTGATCTCCTGCTTGAGATCGATGCCGTGGACGGACGACAGCTTGGCCGCCGCCCGGATGGCCGCGTCGGCGGACGCGGTGGGCACGGTGGCCCGCACGTAGCCGAGCTTGTCGTACGCACGTCCCAGCACGGACCCCTTGACGGCGTCGAGCTGCTTGGTGACCTGCTCGGTCGCACCGGGCTTGGTGGCGACCATCATCGTGACGTTCTTCTCGCCCTTGGCCTTGGCCTTGGCCAGAACGTCGGCGTCCGCCGCGCCGAGCTTGTCGGCGGTGGCGCCCTCGGCGGCGGCCTTGACGGGGGCGGGGTCGGGTGCGTCGGCGGCGAAGACGGGGGTGACGCCGGTGGCGGCCAGCGCGGCCACCAGGCCGGCTGCGGCCGCCACTCGGGCCGCACGTCTCGCCCCGGGTATGTAACTGGGGGACTCGGTGGTCATCAGCATCCCTGCATAGAGAAGAGAGAGTCCGGAATTCGGTACCGGATGACCGCTCACCCTTTCGTAAATGACAGGGGTTTGTGGAGAGTTGAGGGTGGTGAGATGTGGACATGGCAGAATCCCGCCACTGGTGCCGATGTGCCATCAGGGACGAAGTGGTGGATAAGTGGTGCCCGTGGGTCGTGTTTCCGCCATGTACGGTTCCGCTCCCGGCCACCCGGGCGGGCTATCGGTGCGGCAGGACCACCACGCGCGCCGCCGGTTCCCGGTCGGCTGCCGCCATCAGTGCCGTGCGCACCACGGTCGCCTGCCGCTGCCCCGCGTCGCGGAGCCCCTCCGGCGCGAGGCGGACGACGGTGATCCCGAGCCGCTCCAGATGCTCCCGCTCGGCGGCGTGCGCGGCCCGTCGGGCCTCGCGTTCCGTCCGGCGTCGGCCGTCGGCGCCCGGCCCGCCGCGCCCCGGGGCACCGGCGACGAGTTCCACGGCGACCGCCCGCTCGGGCCAGTAGGCGTCCACGGCACCGAGGTCCGGACCGCCGGGCAGGCGGAGCCACACGTTCCACAGGGGCTGCGGCAGATCGTGGTCGATCGCCAAGTCGTAAAGTCGACTTTCGGCCATGGCTCGGTCCTCGGCGAGGAGCGCGTCCGCGGCCCGCGCCACGGGAGGACGGCCCAGCAGCCCGGCCCGGCCCAACTCGTCCACCGCGGCGCCCGGTTCGCAGTGTCCGCCGCGGACCGCCCCGACGAGCAGGCGGTGCACGGCCGCCGGGTCCCGGAGCCCGGCGACCGCGTCCGCGAGCGCCCGCTCCACGGGGGCGACGGGCAGACCGCGCACCCACCCGGGCGGCGGCGCGGCCGCGGAACGCACCGGGCGCACGTACCCGACCGGGCGCAGCCGCCGGGTGCGCGGCACCAGCACGTCGATCCCGGACCACTCCCCGGGCGGCGGCGCGACCGCGAACCCGTGCAGGGCGAGCGCGGCGAATCCGGTGACCACCGCCTCGCCGTACCCGGCCCCCGGGTCCCCGCCCGGCGCGCCCCGACGGCCGGGGGCCGGCGGCCGTCCGGCGTACAGCAGGGCGGCGCGCAGCCGTTCGTCGCCGGTGAGCGGCCGCCGGTGCAGGACGTACACACCGGGCAGGGTCCGCTGCCACGGCCCGTCGGCCCCGCACCGCGCGGCGGCCCGCGCGGGGGAGACCCCGCACGCCCTCAACTGCGCCCGGGACAGCACGCTCCGGCGGACGTCGCCGGTGGCGCGGGGGCGGCAGGGG
>NZ_RDBO01000020.1:1349017-1360696 GCF_008120935.1 Streptomyces sp. sk2.1 | reverse complement strand
GGGTCTGGGCCGAGCGGTCGATCCAGATCGGGGTGCCGAGCGGTCGATCCAGATCGGGGTGGCTCCAGGACGACCCGGCCACGCTGGCGGCGACGGACGCCTGGCTGGCCGCGCACGAGGACGCGGCGCCCGCGCCAGGTCGTCCCGGGACTCCAGCACCAGCCTGCGCAGGGCGGGCGCCGCGTCCTCGTGCGCGGCCAGCCAGGCGTCCGTCGCCGCCAGCGTGGCCGGGTCGTCCTGGAGCGCCGGGAACAGGCCCTTGACCACGACCACCCCGATCTGGATCGACCGCTCGGCCCAGACCCGCTCGATCGCGTCGAAGTACTTGTCCGTGTACGGCGCCAGCAGCTCCCGCTGCGAGGACTGGGCGAAGCCCGCGATCGTCGCCTCCACCAGCGCGTTGGACAGCGCGTCCGACTCCACGACGCCCGCCCACGCCTGCGCCTTGACCGCGGCGGAGGGCCGCGACGCCAGGCACCGCACCTGGTGCCGCTTGCCGGACGCCGTGTCGTCACGGGCCAGTTCGGCGTCGATCACCGACTCGTCCGCCACCCCGTGCGAGGCCAGCGGGGACAGGAACGCCCACCGCAGCTCCTGGTCGACGTCGAGCCCGTCGATCCGGGCCGACCCGTCGAGCAGCCCCGACAGCAGCTGGAAGTCCGTCTCCGATTCGGCGACCGACGAGAAGAACCGCGCCCACGCCAACTGGTGCTCGCTGCCCGGCTCGGCGACCCGCAGCTCCCGCAGCGCGCCCTCGGCCAGCGCCCGGCCGCCCTCCGCGCGCCACCCGGGCGCCGCGTACTGCGTGAGCACGGTCCGGGTCCAGGAGTGCAGCATCTGGAGCACGCCGATGTCGGACTCCCGCCCGGCGAAGGCCAGTACCAGCGCGGCGAAGTCGCGGGCCGGCATCAGCCCGTCCCGGGTCATGTTCCACAGCGCCGACCAGCACAGCGCCCGCGCGAGCGGGTCCGTGACGTCGCCCAGGTGCTCCCGCAGCGTGGCCAGCGACACCTCGTCGAAGCGGACCTTGCAGTACGTGAGGTCGTCGTCGTTGACCAGGATCAGCTCGGGCCGCTCCGCCCCCGCCAGCTCCTCGATCACCGTGCGCGGCCCCGCCACGTCCGCCTCGGCGCGCGCGTACCGCACCAGGCTCCCGTCGGCGTCGCGGCGGTACAGCCCGATCGCGACCCGGTGCGGCCGCAGCTCCGGGTGGGACTCGGCCGCCTCCTGGAGGACCGCCAGCTCCGTGATCCGGCCCGCCGCGTCGTACGTCGCCGCCGGGGTCAGCGAGTTGACGCCCGCGGTCTGCAGCCACGACCGCGACCAGGCGGTCATGTCGCGCCCGGACGTCTCGGCCAGCACGGACAGCAGGTCGCCCAGCCGGGTGTTGCCGTAGGCGTGCTTCTTGAAGTAGCGCCGGGCGCCCTCCAGGAACGCGTCCCGTCCCACGTACGCCACCAGCTGCTTCAGCACCGATGCGCCCTTGGCGTACGTGATGCCGTCGAAGTTGAGCTTGGCGTCCTCCAGGTCACGGATGTCGGCCGTGATCGGGTGGGTGGACGGCAGCTGGTCGGCGCGGTACGCCCAGGACTTGCGGTTGTTGGCGAAGGTGATCCAGCCGTTCTCGAAACGGGTCGACTCCACCATGGAGAACGCGCCCATGAAGTCGGCGAACGACTCCTTCAGCCACAGGTCGTCCCACCACTGCATGGTGACGAGGTCGCCGAACCACATGTGCGCCATCTCGTGCAGGATGACGTTGGCCCGGCTCTCGTACGCCGCCCGGGTCACCTTGCCGCGGAAGATGTACTCCTCGCGGAACGTGACGCAGCCGGGGTTCTCCATCGCGCCGAGGTTGTACTCGGGCACGAACGCCTGGTCGTACTTCCCGAACGGGTACGGGTAGTCGAAGTTGTCGTGGAAGAAGTCCAGGCCCTGCTTGGTGATCAGGAAGACGTCGTCCGCGTCGAAGTGCCGGGCGAGCCCCTTGCGGCACATCGCGCCGAGCGGGATCTCCAGCGTCGTGCCGTCGTCGAACGTGCGGCTGTAGGAGTCCGTCACGTAGTGGTACGGACCGGCGACGACCGCCGTGATGTACGTGGAGATCGGCTTGGTCTCGGCGAACCGCCAGACCCCGCCCTCCCGAGACTCCTCGGCCCCGTTGCTCCAGACCGTCCAGCCCTCGGGGGCCGTCGCGGTGAAGCGGAAGGGGGCCTTCAGGTCGGGCTGCTCGAAGTTCGCGAAGACGCGCCGCGCGTCGGCCGGCTCGTACTGCGTGTAGAGGTAGACCTCGCCGTCCTCCGGGTCGACGAACCGGTGCATGCCCTCGCCGGTCCGGCTGTACGCGCACTGCGCGTCGACCACCAGGACGTTCTCGCCCTCCGGCAGGTTCTCCAGCGCCACCCGCGTGCCGTCGAAGACGACGGCGGGGTCGAGCGGGGCGCCGTTCAGCGTCACCGCGTTCACACCCGGCGCCACCAGGTCCGCGAAGGTCGACGCACCGCCCCGCGCGTTGCGGAACCGGATGGTCGTCACCGAGCGGAAGGTCCGCGGACCGGACGCGGCGGCCTCCTCGTCCCCGTCGGGTCCCCCGAGGGCGGAGCGCAGATCGAGATCGACCTCGTAGCCGTCGACGCTCAGCAGCTCGGCCCGCTCGCGGGCCTCGTCGCGGGACAGGTTCTCACCGGGCACGGGCGCACTCCTTTGTGTCACGTTCGAATACTTTGATCCTCCCATGCCGCCACTCGGCCCGGCAGGCGGGAATGACCGGTGCGCCCGAAGGTGTTCTCGCGCACAGGTGCGCACGCTCTTACGAGGAGAGACATGTCTGACAACAGCACGGCGACGACCGGGAAGACCCCCGCCGACTTCTGGTTCGACCCGCTCTGCCCGTGGGCCTGGATGACCTCCCGCTGGATGCTGGAGGTGGAGAAGGTCCGTGACGTCGAGGTCCGCTGGCACGTGATGAGCCTCGCCGTGCTCAACGAGGACCGGCTCGACGAGCTGCCGGAGGAGTACCGCGAGCTGCTGTCCAAGGCGTGGGGCCCGGTCCGGGTCGTCATCGCCGCCCAGCAGAAGCACGGCGACGAGATCGTCGGCCCCCTCTACACCGCGCTCGGCACCCGTTTCCACAACCAGGGGGAGGGCCCCACCCGCGAGGCGGTCCTGGGCGCGCTCCAGGACGTCGGCCTGCCCGCCGAGCTGGCGGACTTCGCGGACTCCGACGTGTACGACGCCGAGCTGCGCGCCTCCCACAAGGAGGGCATCGACAAGGTCGGCCAGGACGTCGGCACGCCGGTCATCGCCGTGCCGGGCGCGGACGGCGAGCAGATCGCCTTCTTCGGCCCGGTCGTCACCCCCGCCCCGAAGGGCGAGGAGGCGGCGAAGCTGTGGGACGGCACGCTGCTGGTGGCGTCCATCCCCGGTTTCTACGAGATCAAGCGGACCCGGACGCAGGGCCCGATCTTCGACTGAACCGCACGGTTCGCCCCGCCCCGCCCCGGCAAGGGGCGGGGCGGCAGTACGGGAAGAGGCCGAGCGGGGGAGCGGACGGACATGGACGTACGACCGGCACGCGACGGTGAGGCCGGGGAGCTGACCGAGCCGGCCCTGGCGTCGAAGGGCCATTGGGGATACGACGCGGAGTTCCTCGCCGCCTGCCGCGAGGAGCTCACCATGCGCCCCGCCGACATCGGGCGGCTGCGGACGAGGGTCGCGGAGGAGGACGGGCGGGTCCTCGGCTTCACCACCCTGGAGGGCGCCCCGCCGCGGGGCGCCCCCGGCATGATGTTCGTCGCCCCGGAGGCGCTGGGCCGGGGCATCGGCCGGCTCCTCTTCGAGCACACCACGACGGAGGCCCGCCGCCTGGGCTTCGTACGCCTCACCATCGACGCGGACCCGAACGCGGAACCGTTCTACCTCGCGATGGGCGCGGTGCGGGTCGGGGCGACCCCGTCCGGCTCGATCCCCGGGCGGGTGCTGCCGCTGCTGGAGTACGACCTCACGACGGGCTGACCCCCGGCCGGCCCGCGGACCTCCCGCCCGCGGGCCGGCCGTCGGTCCGTGCCGCGTCCCGGCGCTCCGCCGCGGCCAGGGCCAGGGTGACCGCGGCGGAGGCGGCCGCCATCACGGTCATCGCCGAGGCCGGGGAGGTCCACTGGGCGAGGGTGCCGGCCAGCGCCGCCGCGACGCCCTGCATGGTGATCATGCCGGAGGAGTGCAGCCCCAGCGCCTGCCCGGTGATCCCGTCCGGGGTCAGGGCCATCAGCCGCTCCTGGTACAGCAGACTCGCGGCGAAGCCGACCGAGGCGAGCAGCACCAGGGCGAACGCCAGGGGGAGCGCCGGGTGCACGGCGAAGAACAGGTACGGGGCGGCCAGGAGCAGCTGCAACGGCGTGCCCAGCCGCCTCCGCCGGGCGTGCGGGACGAACCGGCCCATCACGACGTCCCCGACGAGCATCCCCAGCGCGGCGAAGGCGAAGAGGAGCCCCGCGTGCCCGGGGTCGTACGGGACGAACAGCGACTCGCAGCCGACGACCAGCCCGTTGGGCACCCAGAGCGCGAGGTAGGTCCGGCGGCGCGGGCCCGAGGACCACAGCACGGCGTTGGTCCGCCAGGTCTCGGCGACCGAGGGCCGCCCGGCGGCGCGCGGTGGCCGACGGGCCAGTCCGAACCGGGCGACGGCCGCCCCGGCCAGGTACAGGGCGGCGGCGACCAGCAGCGTGCCGCGCGCGGACAGCGTCGCCACCAGGAGCCCGCCGAGCGCGTACCCGCCGATCTGCATCAGGCCGGCGGACATGTTCAGCACCGAACGCCCCAGCAGATAGCCGTCCTTGGGCAGCACCTCGTTGAGCAGCCCGTACCGCACACCCCCGCCCACCGCGGCGATCATGCCCTTCACCAGGATGATCGCGAAGACGGCCGGCAGCGGCAGCCCGGGGACGGCGAGGAGGGCGGTGGCCGTCCCGAAGGCGAGCGCCATGCCGGTCATCGCGGCCCGCGGCGGCAGCCGGTCCGCCGCCGACATCAGCACGGTCGCCCCGACGGCCTGGGCGAGCGAGGGGCCGAACATGGACAGGGCGGCGAGCAGCGGCGATTCGGTCGTGGCGTAGACGAGGGAGCCGAGGGCCAGCCCGCTCGTCGTGGACCCGGCGACGTGGGCGGCGCCCGCCGCGAAGAGCGGTTTGAACTGCGGCGTGCGGAAGAGTTCCCGGTAGGTGCGCATGCGGGGAGTCTCGAAGGACACGCGCGGCGACCGTTACTGTTTCGCACGGGGGCGAAACCTGGAGGCGGGGCGCGGAGGCGTGGCGGCATGGGCCTGTGGCGGATCAGCGCGGACACGCTGGCCGGGAGCCGGTTCGTCGTATCGCCGCTCGCCGAGACCGTCGCCGCCCTGAAGGCCCTGGAGCGGGGCCGCCCCGACCACCCCGGCGAACGCGCCTGGCTCGACGCCCACCTGCCCGCCCACCGCGCCCGCCGGGCCGCCGACCCGGTGACCGCGCTGCTGGTCGCGGTGGCGCTCGGCGGCAGCTGGAACGCGGACTTCGTCACGCCCACGCCGACGGGCGAGGGCGCCCCGTCCTTCGAGGAGGAACTGGCCCCGGTCCGGGCGACCACGCCCGAACGCGCCCGGGCCGACCTCGTGGTCTCGCTCGGCGGCGGCCCCCTCCCGCCCCTCCTGGACCGCGACGACCTGGCGCATCGCGTCGCCGACGTCCTGGAGTGGGTCTGGCACCGCACCGTGCTGCCCGACTGGCCGCGCCGTCGCCGGATCATCGAGGCGGACGTCGTCGCGCGGACCGGTGAGCTGGGCCGGGGTGGCTGGGCCGCCGCCCTGAGCGGTCTGCGCCCGGAGATGCGGTGGCTGGGCAACGGGCGGCTCCGGATCAACGCGTACGACTACCCGACGAAGCAACTGACCGGTGTGCGGCTGCTGTTCGTCCCGGTCACCCGGCGTTCGGGCTGGGTCTCCTGGGACGACGAGGCGCGGCGGTACGCGATCGTCTACCCGTGCTCCGGAGCCCTGGCCGACGTGGGCCGGGTCCGGGTCCCGGACAGCCTGTCGCGCCTCCTCGGCCCCGCGCGGGCGACCGTCCTGGTCCTGCTCGCCGATCCGAAGAGCACCACCCAGCTCGTGGCCCTGACCGGCCAGGGCCTGGGCTCGGTCGGCCGTCACCTCAAGGTCCTCCTGGACGCGGGCCTGGCGGACCGCCGCCGCACCGGCCGCTCGGTCCTGTACTTCCGTACGGCCGCGGGCGACGTACTGGTGGGGGCCGCCCGACGGGACGGCCGAGGGGGCTCCCGCGGACCGGGGCCCTTCGTCGCGTGACCGTGTAACCGGTCCGTGACGGCGGGGTCCTGGAACGAAGACGCCGGGATCCCCTCGGCACGACGTCCCCTCATAGTGATCGGGCGAGCACCGGGAAGCCGATGCCGTTCCCGTCGCAACCACTGACTCACCAAGGGGATCTCCATGTCCGGCAACCGCCGCAAGGCCTTTCTCGTCTCCGCCGTCCTCGTGGGCGGCGCCATGCTGATGACGGCGTGCCAGGACTCGGAGGCGACCACGGACACCGACGCCGCGCGGGGTTCCTCGTCGGCCTCGGCCACCCCGTCCGGCTCGTCGGCCGGGAGCGGCGACCAGGGCGCGGAGAAGGGTTCGGGCAAGGGCGCCGACAAGGGTTCCGGCACGGCGGGCAAGGGGACCGGGGGCGGGGACGGCTCCGGCGCCGACACCGGCAACGGCGAGCGGGAGCCGGTCGGGCAGGTCTGCGGCGCCAACGACATCTCCTGGAGCACCAGGTCCGAGACCCAGGCCGGTGGTTACGTCCTGATCATCGCGAAGGCGAAGCAGGGCATCACCTGCGTCCTGCCGGCCGCGCTGCCGACCGTGGCGTTCGGCTCCGACGGCACCGAGGCGGGCCCCGCGGAGCAGGCCGTCGGCGAGCAGATCACGCTGAGCGGGAGCACCACCGCCTACGCCGGGGTGAACCCGAAGACCACCGGGGAGGACGGCGGCAAGGAGCTGGACAGCATCATCGTCGCCGTCGGCGACAGCGACCCGAACCCGGTGTCCCTGAAGGTCGGCACCATCGTCGTCGACGCCCCGGTCGTCACCAACTGGCACACCTCCCCGGCGGACGCGGTTCCGTCCAACTGAACAGCCCCACACGCTCGTTGAACGTCCGACGGGCCCGGCAGACCG
The DNA here is from genome assembly GCF_008120935.1 of Streptomyces sp. sk2.1. Classification (GTDB taxonomy): domain Bacteria; phylum Actinomycetota; class Actinomycetes; order Streptomycetales; family Streptomycetaceae; genus Streptomyces. The sequence continues at coordinate 1,353,492 of NZ_RDBO01000020.1, read as the reverse complement.
CTGCCGGGCCCGTCGTGCCGTTTCCGCACGTCCGCGGGCGGGGGAAAATTCCTCCGGCATTGTCGGTGACCTCTGTTAGCTTCGGGCGGCCCGTGCGTTCCACGGGCCTCGAAACGTTCACAGGGGAGGGCCAGTTGACTGGATCAGGGAGAACGGGCAGACGCAGACGGACGGTGGTGGCCGGCTGCGCGGTGGCACTGCTGGCCACGGCAGCGGGCCCGGCGCAGGCGTTGGACAACCTGCCGCCGAAGCAGCCGCTGATTCAGGATCTCCAGACGGAGAACGGTCCCTGCGCGACCGGGGACGATCCGACGTACGTCTCGCAGCCGCCCAGGCTCAGCGCCGCGCTGTACGACCCGGAGGAGGACAACCAGCCCGCCGAGGCCAACCTGGTCAAGGGCGAGTTCGAGGTGTGGTGGACGGACGGGGCGGGGGCGGAGCAGCGCCGTACCCACACCACCAACACGTCGCTGTCGGGAGTGCGCCACGCCTGGACGGTGCCGGACGACATCCCGGCGAACACGGTCGTCTCCTGGCACGTCCGCGCGAACGACGGCGAGGCGACCTCCGCGTGGAGCGACGAGGGCGACGGCTCGGTCTGCTCGTTCGTGTACGACGACGTGAGCCCCGAGAAGCCGACGATCAGCTCCCCCGAATACCCCCAGGACGTGTTCTGGGTGGACGGGGTCGGCGTCTACGGGCACTTCACCATGGACTCGCCCTCCGACGACGTGGTGTCGTACCGGTACGAATTCCCGGGCGTCCCTTACCGGACGGTCCCCGCCGGGGAGCCCGGCGGGCCCGCGACCGTTCCGTACCTGCCGCTCACCTCGGGGCCCAAGTGGCTGGCGGTCCGCGCGGTCGACCGCTCGGGCCGATTGAGCGCGGAGTCGCGGTACGAGTTCAACGTGCAGTCCGGGCGCGCCCCCGTCGCCCGCTGGAAGCTGGACGACCCGGCGGGCTCCCGCTCCGCCGCCGCCGAGACGGGCACCGCCGCCCGGGCCGGTACCGGCGTGACCTTCGGCGGCCCGGCGCCCTCGGGCACCGGGGCCACCGCCACGGTCGGCCTCGACGGCAGCGGCCACGGCTTCCTCACCACCGACGCCCCGGCCACCGACATCCGCGAGTCCTTCGCCGTCAGCGGCTGGGCGCGGCCCGCCGGGACCGGTCGGAACATGACCGTCGCCAGTCAGGACGCGGACGGGAGGCCCGGCTTCACCCTCGGCCTGCGCACCGGGGAGACCGGCCCCGCCTGGTCGTTCGCGATCGGGGACGCGACGGTGTCCGGCGGCGCGCCCGAGACCGGTGAGTGGGCCCATCTGCTGGGGCTGTACGACGCGGAGACGGGCCGCGCCCGGCTGTACGTCAACGGCCGCGAGGTCGGCACCGAGGTGGCGGCGACTCCCGCCGAAGCGGCCGGCGCGTTCCAGATCGGCCGCGCGCGGGGAACTGCCGGCTACCGCGACCGGTGGCACGGCGACATCGGCGACGTACGGGTCCACGACCGGGTCGTGGTGCCGGGCGAGGTGACCGAACTGGCACTGCGCAAGCCGAAGTCGCTCGGCCGCTGGGCGTTGGAGAACGCGACGGACGGCACGAGCCCCGAGCAGTCGGGCGGCGCCCCGCTGCGGCTCGGCGCGGGAGCCTCGATCTACCAGGGCTCCGACAGTTCCTGCATTCCGGAGCTGGACCCCGACTGCCCCTACGTGCCGCCGGCACTGGTCGGCAACGGGCATCTCGGTCTGGACGGCGAGACCGGGTACGCCGCCGCCGACGGGCCCGTCGTGGACACCGCGGAGAGCTTCACCCTCGGTGTCGTGGTGCGGCTGACGGACTCCGCCCCGGACCGCCCGATGACCGTGCTCTCGCAGGCCGGCGAGCACACCGACGTGCTCAAGGTGCGCTACGAGCCGTCCACGTACAGCTGGCAGCTGGTGATGCCGGAGAAGGACGAGGCCGGGGCCCCCGAGAAGGTGGTGGCCCAGATCAAGAGCTCGGCGGGTGGTCAGGAGCGTCGCCTCGCCGTGGTCTACGACGACGGGGCCGACACGATCACGCTCTTCCTCGACGGTTCCGTCAAGGAGACCGCGAGCCTCCCGCACGGGCTGCGCAGCACCGGCGCCCTCCAGATCGGCCGGGCCAAGGCCGGTGACGGCTGGGGCGAGTACCTCCACGGGGACGTGGACGAGGTACAGGCGTACTCCGGCGCGCTGCGGGAGCGGGACGTGCCGTTCCTGGGCACGGGCGTGGACTACTGCCCGTGCTGATCCGTCAGTACTGAGCAGGGAGACGCGACGGCCCGCGGGAACCCCGGTTCCCGCGGGCCGTCGGATTCGGCCGGGCACCGGGACGGTGCCCGGCCGGGGCCCTCACGCGTCGAGCCACTCCGCCACCTCGACCGTGTCCCCGACGCTCACGACGCCCTCGCACACCACCGCGTTCTTCGCGCCGAAACTGACCTTGTTGCCGTACTCCGGTTCGCGCCGGTACGTCGACAGGGTGCGGATCGGTTCCGGGCCCGCGCGGTGGCCGGTGACCTGGTCGACCATGGGGACGGCGCACCGCATCGCCCGTACCGAGTGGGCCAGTTCGACGGAACCGATGGTCATCCGGCGCACCCGGTCCTCGAAGTGGGGTTCGTCGTTGCCGGTCAGGACGATGTTGGGGCGGAAGCGGTCCATGGGGACGGGGGAGGCGTCGCCGCCCGCGGTGATGCGGGCGTTGAGGTCGTCCAGCGAGGCAGTCGAGGCGATCAGCACGGCGTGCGCGTCCGCGAAGTTGACCTTGCCGGGGGTGTCGCCCCAGCCGTCCCGGTCGAAGCCGGGCGCCACCCGCACCAGGCGGGACTTCGCGCCGAGCACGTCGGAGAACCACTCCGCGATCTCGTCCCCCTGGTCGACGGCCTCGCCGAGAGGACGGTCGAACATGCTGACCTCGCGGCGCGGGCCGTCCGGGTCGACGTCCAGGCGCAACGGCTCGATGTCCTCGGCCGACAGGCTCAACGCCGCGCCGCCCTCCAGGACCCCGACCCGGACCGCGGCCATGGCGGGGTGCGTGCGCTGGCTGCGGAACGCGCCGTCCACCGCGTCCACCACCATGAACGTGCGGTCGTGTTCGAGGCCGGTCCCGAGGACGTGCGCGGAGTCGACCGTGGTCCCGGCGCAGCCCTTGACCGGGTAGTAGGTGAGGCGGTGAACGGTGATGGTCACAGGACACTCTCCGGAGCGGCCGCTTCGAGGTCGTCGATGCCGCCTGATGCGATGGTGCGGATGTGGCGGGTGGGATTCCCGGCCCGGGAGCCGTCCGTGGGGGCGGCGGGAGCGGGATTCATGGCGCCCATCATCGCATCCACCTCGCACGACATGAGTTCCTTTTGGGGACTCGATGGCGCCGGTCGGCGGAGGGGTCCGGAACCGCGTTGATACGATCGCGCGTTCGATACCGGCGGCGCCCAGGTGCCCGTCCATCACCTTGTGGAGAGATGATGCAGCGCCCCCTTGTCCCCCTCGTCGTCGCCGCGGCACTGCTGTGCGCCGGATGTTCCGGGGGATCGGAACCCGGATCGGGAGCGGCGCGAGCGGCGGGGAAGGACGCGAAGGACTCCGGGGCCGACGCGCCGGCGGACCACGGGGCGACGGTACGGGCCGCGGTGGCCGCGACGAAGCGGAGCAGCGCCCGGATCGACGAGCGGATCGAGCTGGGGGACGGCACCACCCGGTACGTCATCTCGATCAAGGGCGACTTCGACTGGGCGGGCGACAAGGGGCGCCTCGCGGTCGACCTCCGCAATCCGGCGGTTCCCGGGAAGACCTCGCCCCGCATGAAGGAGATCTTCGACGGCGACACCGTCTACTTCGGCGGGTTCGCCGAGATGGAGGGTTCCTGGGGGTCGATCCGCCGGGACGAGGCGGAGGCCCACTACGCGCTGCGGGCTCCGATGAACGACCCCGAGCACGTCCTGCGCCAGGTGGCACAGATGCGCCGGATCTCGAAGGTCGGCAAGGAGACGGTGAACGGCGTCCGCGCGGTCCACTACCGCGGCACGCTCACCGAGAAGACGGTCACGCTGCGGATGGCGAAGGACATGAGGGCCAAGGTCGCCACCGCGCGGAAGCAGATCGGTGAGCTCATCGTGTACGCGGACGCCTGGATCGACCGGAACGGACGGATCGTGCGCACCCGCCTCGACTGGCCCATGGGGCCGGCGGGCGTCAAGGCGACGATGGACCTGACGGACCACGGGAAGCCGGTACGGGCGAAGGCCCCGGCCCCCGGCGAGGTCGTCCCCGTGCCGCAGGCCGGCGGCCCCCTGCCCGGCTGACCCGCCCCTGCCGCACGACGTGACGTGAGGACCCTCGGTCGAAGTCCTGCCGGCATGCTTACGGCGATCACGGCAAGTGGACAGGCAGTTGAAGTTGAAGGGGTGGGGAATGTCCGGGGTGGGGATCGGTGGGGAATGTCCGGGGTGGGGATCG
>NZ_RDBO01000020.1:1103378-1348917 GCF_008120935.1 Streptomyces sp. sk2.1 | reverse complement strand
GTTGCTGGGGTGGGCCGAGTGGGGGCCGGTGGACGGGGTGCCGGTGCTGTTGTCGCCCGGCGCGGCCACCAGCAGGCACCTCGGGTTCGGTGCCGACGCCGTGGCCGGGCTCGGGGTGCGGCTGGTCTCCGTCGACCGCCCCGGGCTGGGGGCCTCCACGCCGCTGCCGGGCCGTACGTTCGACGACTTCGCCGAGGACATCCGCGCGTTCGCCGCGCTGCGCGGCCTGGAGCGGCCCCTGATGGTCGGCAACTCGCAGGGTGCGCCCTTCGCGCTGGCCTGCGCCGCCGCGGGGGCGGTCGGTGCGCTCGCGGTGGTCTCCGGTGCGGACGAGGTCGCCGAGCCGCGTTTCGCCGACGTGCTCCCGGAGGACCTGCGCCGCCTCGTCGACCTGGCCGTGTCCGACCCGGCCGCCGCCGAGCAGGTCTTCGCCGGGTTCACCGCGCAGGGCATGTGGGACATGGTCATGTCCCACAGCCCCGAGCGCGACCTCGCCGTGTACCGGCAGCCCGTGTTCGCCGCCGCCTACCGGCGTGCCCTGGACGAGGCCTTCGCGCAGGGCGCGGCCGGCTACGCCCGGGACACCGCCCTGACCATGGGGCGCTGGGGGATCGGGCTGTCGGACATCGCCGTGCCCGTCGACCTCTGGTACGGGCAGGAGGACACCGGCCACTCGCCCGACCACGGGGCCGGACTGACCTCGCGCATCCCGGGCGCGGTCCGGCACCTGGTGCCGGAGGCCGGCGGATCGGTGCTCTGGACCCACGCCGAACAGGTGCTGCGCACCCTCCTGGCCCACGCCCCGACCTCCTGAGCACGGAGGAACACGGCACAGAAGGGCCCCCGCCTGTCACGTCCAGGCGAGGGCCCTCCCTCCATCCGCCTGCCGGGTGAAGGTTGAGAAGACGATCACGAGGCAGGGCGCTTCACGCGCCTCCCGGTCAGGGGGCGAGCAGCAGCACGTCGGCGCGCTCCTTGGCGGCCGCGTAGCGCTTCGCCACGTCCTGCCAGTTGACGACGGCCCACATCGCGTCGATGAAGTCGACCTTCTGGTTCTTGTACTGGAGGTAGAAGGCGTGTTCCCAGGCGTCGAAGACCAGGACCGGGACGGAGCCCTGGCCGACGTTGCCCTGGTGGTCGTAGACCTGCTCGACGATCAGCCGGCCGCTGACCGGCTCGTACGCCAGGACGCCCCAGCCGGAGCCCTGCGTGGTGGCCGCGGCCTTCGTCAGCTGGGCCTTGAAGCCGGCGAACGAGCCGAACGACTCGGTGATCGCGTCCGCGAGGTCGCCGACGCCGTCCGCCGCGAGGGGCTCGCCGCCGCCGTCGCCGGTCATGTTGTGCCAGTAGATCGAGTGCAGGATGTGGCCGGACAGGTGGAACGCGAGGTTCTTCTGGAGGCCGTTGATCGCTCCCCACGCGCCCTTGTCGCGCGCCTCCTCCAGCTGCTCCAGGGTGTCGTTCGCGCCCTTCACGTACGCGGCGTGGTGCTTGTCGTGGTGGAGCTCGATGATCTGCGGATTGATGACCGGTTCGAGCGCCGCGTAGTCGTACGGGAGTTCCGGAAGCGTGTACGTGGCCATGTGGTCGAACCCTCCAGCTGCTGTCCTGTTGTTATTGCAAGTTCTATGCAGGAGCAGGCTAACAGCAGGAAGGTGTCCGAAGTGATCAGTCCTTCGACCTAGGACGTGTCCCGGCCCGCCTCGGCCCGACGGGCCCGCCTCCATCCACCGGGCCGGGTGGACGGAGACGGGCCCGTCGGAGCGGGTGGTCAGGCGCGGGCGCGGGTCCGGGCCGCGGCGAGGCGGGTCAGGTGGTCCTCGTACTCCTTCGCGTAGTGCGCGGCGCGTGCCGGGTCCGGCTCGACGATCCCGGTCGGGGCCGTCCACGCCGCCGTGTCCAGCTCCGTCCCGAAGCGCCGCGCCGCGGCCAGCACCGCGCCGCGCGCACCGACCTCGCCCTCCACGATCCGGACCGGCCGGCCCAGCACGTCGGCGAACAGCCGCATCCACGCGGGCGAACGGGTGCCGCCGCCGCACAGGGCGAGGGTGCCGGTGAGACCTGCGGCCTCCAGGCAGTGCCGGGCGGCGAAGCCGATGCCCTCGCAGACCGCCCGGATCAGGTCCCCCGGCGTGGTCTCCAGCGACACGCCGGTCAGTTCGGCGCGCAGCCTCGGCTCGACGAACGGGGCGCGTTCGCCGGACGGGGCGAAGTAGGGCAGCACCCGGACCCCGTTCGCGCCGGGCGGGGTGGCGGCGAGCAGCGCGTCCACCTCGGTGTGGCGCACCCCGGTGGTGCTCAGGACCCAGTCCAGGGCCGCGGTGCCGACCATCGCGGGCATGGCGCGCAGCCAGTGACCGGGACGGTCGGTGGAGATGTGCAGCCCCGCCGGTTCGCCCTCCAGATCGAGCCGTTCGGTGGCCACCAGCGCGGCCAGACAGGTGCCGACGATCAGCAGCCCGTCGCCCGGCCGGGTGACGCCCGCGCCCAGGGCGCAGGCCGCCAGGTCGTACGGGCCGTTGGAGATCGGTAATCCGGAGGGGAGCTCGGCGGTCGCGACCGGGTCGCTGACCGGGGCGAGGAGCGGGGCCCGGTGGGTGAGGCCGAGCGCGGCCACGACCTCGGGGGAGTACGCCCGGGTCAGCGGGTCCAGGAACGGCATCGACGCGTCGGAGACGTCCGTGGCCCGGACCCCCGTGAGCCGCTGGAACACCATGTCCTTGCAGTACAGGGCGGTCGCCGCCGCGTCGAGCGAGGCCGGGTCGTGCCGGTCCAGCCAGGCCAGCACCGGCCCCGGACAGCCCGGGAACATCGCGCTGCCGGTGCGCCGGTAGACGGTCTCGAAGACACCGGACTCCAACCAGGCGTCGACCAGTTCATGGGCCCGGCCGTCCATCCAGGAGATCGCCGTGCGGACCGGCCGGCCCGCCTCGTCGACCAGCCAGACGCCGTCGCCCTGACCGGTGAGACCGGCGAACGCGACCCCGTCGGAGCCGAGCGCGGCCAGCACCTCGCGGACCGCCCCGTACAGCTCGTCCATGTCCTGTTCCACGAAACCGTCGTGGATCGCGAGGCCCACCGGGCGGGACTCGACCGCCAGGGTGCGGCCCCGCGGGTCGAAGGCCGCGGCCTTCACCACGGACGTGCCGACGTCGATGCCGATGTAGCGCGGCTCGGTTCCAGTCACGGTCACAGCTCCCATCGGAGTGCGTGGGCGAGCGGTTCGCCCCGCACGTGGCGGGCCACCTCGGCCGCCGCGATCCGGGCCGCCTTCTGCGCGACGGCCCGGCTGGCCCCCGCCACGTGCGGGGTCATCAGCAGGTTCGGGGTGCGGAAGAGCCGCGACGTGGCGGGCGGCGGCTCCTGCTCGTACGTGTCGAGCGCCGCGGCCCGCAACTGCCCCGAGTCCAGGGCGTCGCACAGCGCCTCCGTGTCCAGCAGCCCGCCCCGGGCCGCGTTGACCAGCACCGCGCCGCGCGGCAGCAGCGCCAGTTCGCGGGCCCCGATCAGATGCCGGCTCTCCGGGGTGAGCCTGGCGTGCAGGGTCAGCACCCGGGAGCGGGCCAGCAGCGACTCCAGCGACGGGGCGCGCATGCCGTGCACGTCGCCGCGCACGTACGGGTCGTACACCTCGACCTCGGCGCCGAACGCGGCGAGCACCCGGGCCACCCGGCTGCCCACCGCGCCGTAGCCGATCAGGCCGACCGGGGTGTCCTCCAGCTCCAGGCCGCAGTGTTCGTACGTGTAGTGGGAGGCGTCCCAGAGGCCGTCGACAGCCAGGGAGTGGTGCGACTCGGGGATGCGGCGCAGGGCGGAGAGGATCAGCCCGACGGTGAACTCGGCGGTCGCCGCCGCGTTGCGCCCCGGGGCGAAGCACACCCGTACGCCCCTGGCCCGAGCGGCGGCGGCGTTCACGTTGACCGGACCGCCCCGGCAGACCACGACCAGCCGCAGGTCCGGGGCGGCGGCCAGGACCCGCTCCGTGAACGGGGCCATCTGGGTCACGCACACCTCGACCCCGTCCAGGGCGGCGATCAGCGCGTCCTCGACGTCGCTGGCCTCGTCGACCTCGGCGACCCTGCCGAAGGGCTCCAGCGGCCAGGGCAGGGTGAGCTCGGTCAGGTGCGTCCCGGTGTCCTGGGAGTCGGTGCCGAGGGCCCGGTCCAGGGCCTCGGCGAGCAGGGAGTTGCGGACGAAGTGGTCACCGGCGAGCAGGATCCTCGTCGGGGGTCGGACCGTCTCGGGGCGGGTCATCGCAGAGCGTCTCCTTGTCCGGGGGTCGGGGACACGGGCGGCCCGGGGGCCGGCGGTGATGCCTGGTGATGCCTACGGTGTCATCGGGGACGGGGCGCGGCCCCGGACCGGCACGCGGGTCCGGCCCGGTCGTCCGCCATCTCCACCCCCGCGCCGGATCGGACGCCCGCCGCTCCCGGGTCCGTGCCGGACCGGACGTTCGTCGGTACCGGGTGCGCGCCGGACCGGTCATCCGTCGTCGTCACCTCCCGCGCCGGACCTCCGACCGGTGGCGCAGACCTCGTAGGGCACCTTGTGCTCGTCGAGTTCGCGCAGTGCCCCGGGGGACGCCCCGTCGTCGACCAGCAGCAGGTCGAAACGGGAGAGCGGGGCGAGCCGGTGCAGGGCGACCCGGCCCAGCTTGGAGTGGTCGAGCAGCAGCACGTTGCGGCTCGCCGAGTCGAGCATCGCCCGCTTCACGGAGACGATGTGCTGCTCCTGGTGGTAGGCGAAGCCGCCGGACGCGGCGGAGGTGGAGGTGAAGCAGACGTCCACCTGGAGCGACTGCACCGCCTCCACGCACGAGACGCCGAGGAACGAGGAGTGCAGCGGGTCGAAGTCGCCGCCGAGCCCCATCAGACGTATGCCGCGCTCCTGCGACAGCAGGTTGATCGCCTCCAGGAAGTTGGTGACGACGGTCAGCGGGGTGATGGAGCGCAGCCGCCGCGCGATCTCCAGGGTGGACGTCGAGTCGTCGAGCATCACCGCCATGCCCGGTTCTATGAGCTCCAGGGCCCGTTCGGCGATGGCGGCCTTCTCGGCGCGCATCGTCTTCAGCCGGTAGGAGACGTTCGACTCGAAGACCCCGGACGGCTGGGCGGTGACGCCGCCGCGGAACTTGCGGACGACGCCCTGCCGTTCCAGCTCGTCCAGATCCCGGTGGATGGTCATCAGGCTGACGTCGAAGCGCTCCGCCAGTTCCGCGGCGCTCACCTCGCCCTGTGCGAGGACGTACTCGGCCATGGAAGCCTGCCGGGGGGCGGGCCCCCGCTGTGGAACGTTGCTCACGTGCTGATCCTTCGTCCTGGACGTGCCGGCCGGTCGGCTCCGGGGCGTGCTCCCGTCCGGCGGGAGCACGGGCGGAACGGCTCCGGCGCCGGGCCCGGCCGTCGTCGCGCGGGCGGCCGGCGCCGGACGTGCGGGTGTGCGGACGTGCGGGCGTACGGGGTGCGCGGGGTCCGGCCGTGACCTCCACGGTCCGGCCGGGGACGGGCAGGTGGGCGACGGCGGCGTTCACACGTTGAGCCGACTGGTTAACAGAGCTTGGAACAACGGAAGTTGGCCGTCAATCCCTCGCGCAACGGAAATTCTCGGTGCAGAGTGAGAAGTTCACAGAGGGGACCGATATGTGGATGGGCATCGATCTCGGCACGCAGAGCGTCCGCGCGGTGGTGGCGGGGGACGACGGTGAGATCCTCGGCAGCGGCTCGGCGCCGCTCACCGGCAGACGCGACGGCGTACGGCACGAGCAGCAGCCCCTCGACTGGTGGGCGGCCGTCCGCGCGGCGAGCCGCCAGGCCCTGCGCGACGCCCCCGCCCCGCGGGCGCTCGCGGTCTGCGCCACCTCCGGCACCGTGCTGCTCGGCGACGCGGCGGGCCGGCCGCTGACCCCGGGCGTGATGTACGACGACGGCCGGGCCGCGGCGGAGGCGGCGCGGGCCGGGACCTCGCCGAGCTGGGGCCTGCCCAAGGCGATGTGGCTGCTGCGGGAGCACGGGGGAGCGGCGGGCGGCGCCGTACGGATCATGCACCAGGCCGACGTGGTCCTGGCCCGGCTCGCCGGGACGCCGCTGCCCACCGATTCCAGCCACGCCCTGAAGACCGGCTACGACCCGGAGCGGGACGAGTGGCCGCGGCGGAGGTTCGGGAAGCTGGGCCTGCCCGACGGACTGTTCCCGGACGTGGTGCGGCCGGGGACGCGGATCGGCGAGGTGGGGCGGGCGGCGGCCGAGGAGACCGGGATCCCGGCGGGCACGGCCATCGTCGCCGGGATGACGGACGGGTGCGCGGCGCAGATCGCCTCCGGTTCGCTCGCCGTCGGCTCCTGGAATTCGGTGCTGGGCACCACGCTGGTGCTGAAGGGGGTCACCTCGTCGCCGGTGCAGGACCGGGCCGGGGTGGTCTACAACCACCGGGCGCCGGACGGGAGCCGGCTGCCCGGCGGGGCCTCGGGGGTCGGCGGCGGGGCGCTGACCGCCGTATTCCGCGACGCGGACCCGGCCCGGCTGGACGCGCTGGCCCGTGCCCACGAACCGGCGCGCGTGGTGGCGTACCCCCTGGTGGCGACGGGGGAGCGCTTCCCGTTCGTCGCACCGGAGGCCACCGGGTTCCTGCTCGGCGAACCCGCCTCCGACGCCGAGCACTGGGCGGCCCTGCTGACCGGGGTGGGACTGGTCGAACGGCTCTGCTTCGACTACCTCGACCTGCTCGGCGCCCCGGCGCACGGCGCGCTCACGTTCACCGGCGGCGCGGTCCGCAGCGGTTACTGGAGCCGGCTGCGCGCCGACATCCTGGGCCGCCCGGTGCGCATCCCGCGGTACAGCGAACCCGCGCTCGGCATGGCCGTCCTCGCCGCGTACGGGGCGGGGGCGACGGACACGCTGCACCGGGCCGCGGCCCGGATGGTGCGGCTGCGGCACGTGCTGCGCCCCCACCCGACGCGCACGGCGTGGTACACCGAGCCGTACCTCACCCTGGTGGACGAACTGGAGCGCCGCGGCTGGCTCCCCGGCCCCGTCGCCGCCCACGCCCGTACCCGAACGGAGAACCCATGACCGGGAGCCCGGCCACCCTGCTGCTGGCCCGCCACGGACAGACCGTCTGGCACGCCGAGAACCGCTACGCCGGCGTCAGCGACGTCGCCCTCACCGACGAGGGCCGCCGCCAAGCCCGGCAACTGGGCGAGTGGGCGGCCCGCAACCGGGTCGACGCGATCTGGACGTCCACGGTAGGCCGGGCGATCGAGACCGCCCGCCCCGCGTGCGAGGCGCTCGGCATCACACCTCGGCGCGAACACGAGCTGCGCGAGTGCGACTTCGGCGAGGTGGAGGGGCGAACCCTGGCGGAGTTCGCGGCGGAGCACCCCGACCGGGCCGCGGAGTACCGCGCCGACCCGGTTGCCCACCCCTTCCCCGGGGCCGAGGACCCCCGGACGGCCGCGGCCCGGGGGGCGGCGGCGCTGCGCCGGATCTCGGCCGGGCACCCGGGGCAGCGGGTGCTGGTCGTCGCACACAACACCCTGCTGCGGCTGGTGCTGTGCGAACTGCTGTCGATCCCGCTGGGCTCCTACCGCCGGGTCTTTCCGCAACTGCGGAACACGGCGGTGAGCGAGGTGCGGATCGGGGAGTCGGGCGGGGCGCTGCTCTCCCTCAACGTGCCCTGCGCCCCGGACACCCCTACTCGCTGAGCACCGTGCCCCGCCCGCCGGATGCCGGACGTCACCCGGCGGGCGCGGCCCGGCGCCGGCGCACGACGCCGACGGCGATCAGCGCGGCGGTCAGGGCCCCGGTCGCCAGCAACTGGTCGCGGGTGTCGGGCCGGAGCAGCATCAGGACGAAGACGCCGACCATCGCCAGCAGCGCCAGCACCGTCAGGACCGGGAAGAGCCACATCCGTACGACGAGCTTCTCCGGGGCCGAGCGCTCCAGCCGGCCGCGCAGGATCAGCTGGGAGACGGCGATGAAGATCCAGACCACCAGGATCACCGCGCCGATCATGTTGAGCAGCCAGTGGAAGACGTCGTCGGGACGCCAGTAGCTGAGCAGCACGCACAGGAAACCGAACCCGGACGACACCAGGACGGCGGTGCGCGGGACCCCCGAGGAGATCCTGCCGAGCTGCTTCGGGCCCTGGCCCCGGGCGACCAGCGAGCCGGCCATGCGCGAGGCGCCGTAGATGTTGGCGTTCATCGCGGAGAGCAGGGCGACCAGGATGACCACGTTCATGATCTGGGCCGCGCCGTGGATGCCGAGGTGGTCCAGGGTCGCGTAGAACGGGCCGACCTTCGCGACCTTCTCGTCGTCCCAGGGCACGAGCGTGACGACGACCGCCATCGAGCCGACGTAGAAGAGCGCGATCCGCCACATCGCCGTCCGCACCGCGGAGGCCACGCCCCGCACCGGGTTCTCGGACTCGGCCGCGGCGATGGTGACGGTCTCCAGACCGCCGTACGCGAAGACCGAGGCGAGCAGGCCGACGACCAGGCCCTCGACACCGTTCGGCATGAAGCCGCCCTCGCCGCTGAGGTTGGCGGTCCCGGGCGCGTCCGTGCCGGGCAGCAGCCCGAGGATCGCCAGCAGGCCCAGCACCAGGAAGAGCGTGATCGCCACGACCTTGAGGGTGGCGAACCAGAACTCGAACTCGCCGAACTTCTTCACCGAGGCCAGGTTCGCGCCCAGGAACACCAGCATGAACAGCGCGACCCAGATCCACTCCGGGGTGCCGGGCAGCCAGCCGGTGACGATCTTCGCGGCGCCGATGCCCTCCAGGCCGACGGCCACGCAGAGCAGCACCCAGAACGCCCAGCCCACGGTGAATCCGGCCCACGGCCCGATCGCCCGCTCCGCGTGGACGGAGAAGGAGCCGGAGGCCGGGTTCGCGGCCGACATCTCGCCGAGCATCCGCATCACGAGCATGACCAGCAGCCCGGAGACGGCGTACGCGATGACGATCGACGGGCCCGCGGCGGCGATGCCCTCGCCGGAACCGACGAAGAGCCCGGCGCCGATGACGCCGCCGAGGGCGATCATCGAGAGGTGGCGCTGCTTGAGCCCGTGGGTGAGTGCGGAATCAGTCCCGGTTCCCCCGGCACCACCGGTGCCGGGAGAGTCGGGGGAGTCGGAGGTGTCGGTCGGGACGCCGGTGGGGGGAGGCGCGGAATTCCGGGACATGGACGTGCTCTGTTCGATAGGTGAGACGTGGGGGACATGCGCGGACAGTTTGGACACGCACCCCGGCGACGGGGAACCGGCGTCCGCTATCCGGGCGCGATGCTCACCCAGGGTATGCGGTCGGACACGGTGGGGCGGTGGCCCGGCCGTATCGGGCCCCGGGGGTGCCCCGGGATGCGGAAGCGGTCCGCCCCGACTCCGGGAAGGCGGCCCGTCTGTCGGACGGCTCCTCGGCGGATTTAGCGGGAACCTACAGTTCCGCAAGGGTGCCCGAATCGGTGGAGCGGAGGGCATCCCGCCCCCACCTCAGTGACGAGCATCACGCCGCCGCGTGATTGTGCGCGGCCCTTTGTATGGACCCCACCAACGCCCCGACCAACGCTTTGTGGGCCACTGATGGTGATCGGGCGTTAACCCGTGGGCTAACGTCAGCCCCAGTCTGTCCCCACCTGCCCTCACCCCCGCGGAGTCCCGATGAGCACTGCTGCCGCCCCTGCCCGTACCGGAGTGGTCCTCGCCGACCTGCTGCCCGCCGCCCGGAACCGTTACGCCGTCGACACGGCGCTGGTCCTCGGCGGCGCCGCGCTCACCGGGATCGCCGCCCAGATCGCCGTGCCGATCCCCGGCTCGCCGGTCCCGGTCACCGGCCAGACGTTCGCCGCGCTCCTCGTCGGCACCGCGCTCGGCGCCCGCCGCGGCTTCCTCTCCCTCGGGGTGTACGCCCTCGTCGGCATGGCGGGCATGCCGTGGTTCGCCGAGGCCCGGTCGGGGATGGCCTTCCCGTCGTTCGGCTACGTCCTCGGCATGCTGCTCGCCGCCGTCGTCGTCGGCGCCCTCGCCCGCCGCGGCGGCGACCGCTCGATGCTGCGCACCGCGGGCACGATGGTGCTGGGCTCCGCGATCATCTACGCGGTCGGCGTCCCGTACCTGGCGCTGTCCACCGGCATGTCGGCGAGCGCCGCGATCGCGGCGGGACTGGTGCCGTTCCTGCTCGGCGACGCGCTGAAGGCGGCGCTGGCCATGGGCGCGCTGCCCGCGGCCTGGAAGCTCGTCGGCCGCCGCGGCTGACGCCGCCACCGCTCGTACGGGGAGGCCCGCCGGATCGCGACACGCGCGCGACCGGCGGGCCTCCGCCATGTCCGGGCACCGGGGAAGCCCCCGACGCCCGGACCCGGCCGGATCCGGCGCCACCCGGACCCGACCGCCGGCCGAACCCGGCGCCGTCAGCCGTCAGCCGTCAGCCGTCAGCCGTCAGCCGTCGGGCGTCGTCGGGCGTCGTCAGGCGCCGTCAGGCGTCGTCAGGCGTCGGCGGGCGCCTTCGCCTCCGTGCCGTCCCGGCGGTTCCTGGCCTCGCGGACCAGCGAGACGGCCACCACCAGCGCCGCGACGAGCAGCGAGAGCAGCACCTGCTCGCGCCCGCCGTCGTCGGTCAGCATGTAGACCAGGACGAACGAGATCATCGCGATGGTCGCCCAGGTCAGGTACGGGAAGAGCCACATCCGTACGATCAGCTTCTCCGGCGACTCGCGCAGGATCATGCCGCGCATCCGCAGCTGCGTGAAGCAGATGACCAGCCAGACGAACAGGGCGACCGCACCGGAGGAGTTCAGCAGGAACTGGAAGACGGTGTCGGGCCACTGGTAGTTGAAGAACACGGCGACGAAGCCGAAGACGACCGAGGACAGGATGGCGGCCTGCGGCACGCCCCGCTTGTTCGTCCGGGCGAACGCCTTCGGCGCGTCCCCGCGGCCGCCGAGCGAGAAGGCCATCCGCGAGGCCGTGTAGAGGCCGGAGTTCAGGCACGACAGCACGGCGGTGAGCACGATGACGTTCATCACCTGTCCGGCGTGCGGGATGCCGATGGAGTTGAGGGCGGCGACGTAGCTGCCGTCCTTCACGATCGACGGGTCGTTCCACGGCAGCAGGGTGAGCACGACGAGGATCGAGCCCAGGTAGAAGACGGCGATCCGCCAGATCACGCTGTTGGTGGCCTTCTGGACGGCGCGCTGCGGGTTCTCCGACTCGCCGGCGGCGAGGGTGACGATCTCGCTGCCCATGAAGGAGAAGACGACCATCAGCACACCGGTGAGGACGGCGCCCGGCCCCTGGGGGAAGAAGCCGCCGGTGTCGGTGAGGTGCGCGAGGCCCGCGCCGGGGTTGTCCGAGCCGGGCAGCAGCCCGAAGACGGCGAGCAGCCCGACGACCACGAAGGCGCCGATCGCCACGACCTTGATCCCGGCGAACCAGAACTCGAACTCGCCGTACGACCCGACCGAGACCAGGTTCGTCGCGGTCAGCACCACCATCACGATCAGCGCCCACGCCCATTGCGGGACGCCCGGCACCCAGCCCTCCAGGATCTTGGCCCCCGCCGTGGCCTCGACGGCGAGCACCACGACCCAGAAGAACCAGTACAGCCAGCCGATCGAGAAACCGGCCCAACGGCCCAGGGCCTGGTCGGCGTAGGCGGAGAAGGAGCCCGAGCTGGGGCGGGCCGCGGCCATCTCGCCGAGCATCCGCATCACGAAGACGACCATCAGGCCGACCAGCGCGTAGGAGAGCAGGATGGCGGGTCCGGCGGCGGCGATGCCGGTGCCGGAGCCCACGAAGAGGCCCGCTCCGATGACGCCGCCGATGGCGATCATCGAGAGGTGGCGGTTCTTGAGGCCCGCCTGGAGGCCGTCGGAGGAGCCCGTGGAGCCCGTGGAGTCCGCGGAGTGGATGGTGTCCGGGGTGTCCGGGCCGTTCGGCCGGTCCGGACCGCCGGGGTGGGGGCCCGGCCCGATCAGAGTCGTCTGCGACGTCATGGATCGAATTCCTTACGTTCTCGGGTCACGCGACGCGTGCCCGGCTGCGGCAGTGGGGTGCGGCAGCGAGTGATGCATTGAAGCCCGACGAACGATGAAAGCGGAACCCCATCCTCCGGTTAGTTGACCGGATCTTTACCGAAGTGTCCTTGCTCACATCGGGGCTCACATCCGGCCCGCGCGTTTCGATCCCCCGGGGTCTCCCGAGGTCCGCCGCGCGTCCCGGGCCGACCGGCCCAAGGGGTCCGACCCCGATGGCGCCCGCCGCGCGGGGCTCGTGCCACACTCGGATGCATGCGCGTGTACCTCGGCTCGGACCATGCCGGTTATGAACTGAAGAACCACCTCGTCGAATGGCTCACGGCCCAGGGCCACGAAGCCGTCGACTGTGGCCCCCACATCTATGACGCCCAGGACGACTACCCGCCGTTCTGCCTGCGCGCCGCCGAGCGGACGGCCGCGGACCCGGACAGCCTCGGCATCGTGATCGGCGGCTCCGGCAACGGCGAGCAGATCGCCGCGAACAAGGTCAAGGGCGTGCGTGCCGCGCTCGCCTGGAGCGAGCAGACCGCCGCCCTGGGCCGCGAGCACAACAACGCCAACGTGATCGCCATCGGTGGCCGGATGCACTCGGTGGAGGAGTCCACCAAGTTCGTCGAGGTCTTCCTCGCCACCCCGTACTCGAACGAGGAGCGTCACACCCGCCGCATCGAGATGCTGACGGCGTACGAGACGACCGGCGAGCTCCCCCCGATCCCGGCCCACCACCCGCAGCAGGGCTGACCGGCCTTCACCCCCTGTGCCGCCGGAACCCCCGGCGGCACAGCCGTTTCCGCCCGGCCGCCCCGTACCGCCGATCCCGCGCGGCCGTTTCCGTGCCGTCGGTCCCGTACCGACGTTCCCGCGCGGCCGTTTCCGTGCCGTCGGTCCTGTACCGACGTTCCCGCACCACCGCGCCCGTACGTCACCGAGGAGAGTCGCCGCCGTGCCCGAGGGACACACGATCCACCGCCTCGCGGCGGACCACCGGGACAGGTTCGCCGGGCGTCCGGTGCGGGTGAGCAGTCCGCAGGGCAAGTTCTCGGACAGCGCCGCGCTGCTCGACGGCCTGACCTTCACCGGTGTCGACGCCCACGGCAAGCACCTCTTCCTCGGCTTCGGGGACACCGGCTGGGTCCACATCCACCTGGGCCTGTTCGGCAAGCTCGGCTTCGGCGCGGTCCCGGCCCCGCCGCCCACCGACACGGTGCGGCTGCGGCTGCTGAACGACGAGCACCACGCGGACCTGCGCGGCCCCACGACGTGCGCGCTGATCACCGAACCCGAGAAGCGCGCGATACACGACCGCCTGGGCCCGGACCCGCTGCGGACCGACGAGGACGGCGAGCGGGCCTGGCAGCGGATCTCGCGCAGCCGGATCACCGTCGCGGCCCTGCTGATGGACCAGAAGGTCATCGCGGGCGTCGGCAACGTCTACCGCGCGGAGGTGCTGTTCCGGCACGGGATCGACCCGTACCGCCCCGGCCGGGACCTCCGGCGCGCGGAGTGGGACGCGATCTGGGCGGACCTGGTGGCGCTGATGCGCGAGGGCGTGCGGAACAACCGGATCGACACGGTCCGCCCCGAGCACACGCCGGAGGCGATGGGCCGCCCGCCGCGGGTCGACGACCACGGCGGCGAGGTGTACGTGTACCGCAGGGCCCGGCAGGCCTGCCACATCTGCGGCGGCGAGATCCGCACCGCCGATCTCGCCGCCCGCAACCTCTTCTGGTGCCCGGGGTGCCAGCGGGCCTGAGACAGGACCCGTGACACCCGGACCGAACCCACGACGTCCCTAGAACCCGTGGGGCAGCCACGGCTCCGGGTCCGAGGAGAACGCCAGCGACGCCTCCGCCAGCGCACCGGGCCGCAGCTCCCGCACCCGGCCGGCCAGGGCCAGCGAGCTCAGCGACTCGCCGCCCAGGTATGCCGACCCCAACTCCCGCACCGAGAGCGCGAGATCGGCAGGATCGTCGGTGCGCCGGCACGACGCGGCGCCCTTCGCGTCACCCGTGAGCCGCCAACGCCCCGCGTTCCAGGGGCAGAACGTGTCCTCGACCTCGAACACCACGTCCACCGGCGCCCGGTACGCCCGCGCCTCCAGCGCCGCCCCCAGCTCCACCAGCCGTACGTGGAGCGAGTCCCGGATCCGGATGTTGCACCGCCGCACGTCCGACACCAGATGCAGCACCGCGTCGTCGACCGGCCGGTTGCCCGCCTCGACGGTCGACGTCAGGTCGATCTCGAAGAGGAACCGCCACAGCGCCGCGTACGCCGCCGGGTCCAGCGCCCCGAGGTCGTTCACCACCACCTTGCCCATGGGGCCGGACGCCTCCCACTTGGGGTGGAGTCGATAGGTCACACAGCCGACGAGCTCGCCGTCCCGCTCCGCCAGCACGTACTGCCGGGCCGAACCGCCCTGCCGCTCGTGCACCGGGTCGACCACGGCCTTCCGGTCCCAGGCGGCATTGTGCGCGGGCGTGCCGGGACGCCCGGCCACCAGCCGCTCGTACACGCTCGCGCACGCGGCCTGGGCCTCGTCCGGCCGCGCGTGGCGCAGCCGGATCCCGTCGGTGCCCTCCGGCACCGTCAGCCCCACCCGGCTCGTGTCGATGGTCAGGGACATCTGCCGCGAGGCCGTGCCGTACCCGAACCGGCCGTAGATCACCGGTTCCGACGCCGTCAGCACCGCGATCGGCTCGCCCAGGGCCCGGACGTCGTCCAGCTGCCTGCGCATCATCGAGGTCAGCAGGCCGCGCCTGCGGTGGGTGGCGGCGACGCTCACCATCGTGACCCCGGCGGCGGGCACCAGGGCCCCGCCCGGCACGGCCAGCCGGAAGCTGAACGCCCCCGTCGTGCCCACGACGTCGTCGCCGTCCCAGATCCCGATCGACCGCTCGTGCTCGGTCAGCTGCTCCTCCAGCTCGCGCTGCTCGGGTGGCTCCGCGACACCGCCGAATGCGAGCTCCAGGCACTCGAACCACTGGTTCCATTCGGACGGACGCAATACGCGAAGCTCTGTAGTCATACGGCCATGACTACCAGGGGCCTGGCTTCCGGGCGACCCGATTTCGAACGCATTGTCACAGGGGCCCCCTGCACCCGGGGCCGTCGGGTAGATAGGGTCCCCGCAATGGCACGACGCGTGGCAACGGACTCGTACCCGGCACGATTGCGGAAATCGGTGCACCGGGCACGCGTCGCGCTGCGCAGATCCGGGGTCGACTACTTCCGCGGCGACGGATCGGACTGGATCGCGCTGGCCGGGCTGCTGCTGACCGTCCCGGTCATCACCTGCGCCACCCTGATCAACCCGCTGTGGTTCTCACCGGCCGCCCTCGTCCTGCCGATCGTCGCGGGCGGACTGCTGCTGCGGCCCGCGAGCCTGCTGGGCCTGTACGCGACCGCCGCCGCGGCCCTGATCGTGGAGTCGCTCGGACTGGGCCGGTACGACGACGGGCCGGGCCGGGTGACGCCGGGCATCGTCCTGGTGGTCGCCGCCTGCGGCTTCTTCGGGCTGGTCCTCGCCCAGTTCCGGGCCCGGGTCGGGGTGCCGTGGCGGCGCGGCGGCACCATGCTCTTCGACCTGCGCGAACGCATCCGGGTGCAGAGCGCCCTGCCCCGGCTGCCGCAGGGCTGGCACCGCGAGATGGCGCTGCGCCCGGCGGGCGGGCAGTCCTTCTCCGGCGACTTCGTCGTGGCCGCCCGCACCAACGGCGGCCGGACCCTGGAGGCCGTCCTCACCGACGTCTCCGGCAAGGGCATGGACGCGGGCTCCCGCGCCCTCCTGCTGTCCGGGGCCTTCGGCGGGCTCCTCGGATCGCTGCCCCCGCACGGCTTCCTGCCGGCGGCCAACGGCTATCTGCTGCGCCAGGACTGGGACGAGGGCTTCGCCACCTCGATCCATCTGGTCCTGGACCTCGAATCGGGCGACTACGAACTCTTCTCGGCCGGGCACCCGCCCGCCCTGCAACTCCACTCGGGCAGCGGTCAGTGGGAGGAGAAGGCGGCCGAGGGGCCGCTGCTCGGGGTGTACGACGGAGCCCAGTTCGACGCCGTGAAGGGCTCACTGGCCCCCGGCGACGTACTGATGCTGTTCACGGACGGCCTGGTGGAGGCGTCCGACCGCGACATCGCGGAGGGCATCGACCGGCTGACCGGCGAGGCCGACCGCTACGTCGCCATGGGGTTCGAGGGCGCCGCCTGGCATCTGATCGAGGCGTGCGCCAAGGACGTCAACGACGACCGGGCGTTGCTGCTGCTGTCCCGCAGGGCCTGAACCCGGAACCGTACGCAAACGGACCGAACCGGGCGCACGTCAACGGGAGTCGGCGTCTCACCGGATCGTGGACACGGCGTGCCGGGGGAGCGGTACGGAAACGGGGCGCGGGAGGGCGGCCGGGAGACACGGAAGTGGCGGCCCGATCGCCCGCCCCTCCGGCCCCGGAACCGCACACCCCCGGTACGACCTGGGGTTTTCCCCACCCCCGATCCGCCAGCAGCCGCCATGTTCCGGGGCCACCCCCGCTCCGTAGGTTCGAAGCACGGCCGAAGGAACGGCCGACGAGCAAGGAGAGGCGGAGATCATGGGGCTGCGAGGCACCCGACGCACGCAGGACGGGCAGCACCCGGCGAGCACCCACCGGGGGGCCGGGCTTTCCGACCTCGCGGTCGAACTGCGCGGTGTCCGCAGGCAGTACGGCCGGGGCGGATCCGCCGTCCACGCGCTGCGGGGCATCGACCTGGCCCTCCCGCGCGCCTCCTTCACCGCCGTCATGGGCCCCTCCGGCTCCGGGAAGTCGACCTTCCTCCAGTGCGCGGCCGGGCTCGACCGCCCCACCGAGGGCTCCGTACGCCTCGGCGGCACCGAGATCACCGGCATGAGCGAGAACCGGCTCACCGAACTGCGCCGCACCCGACTCGGCTTCGTCTTCCAGTCCTTCAACCTGCTCCCGTCCCTGACGGTCGAGCAGAACGTCATCCTCCCCATGCGCCTGGCCGGACAGCGCCCCCGCTCCGCCCGGGGCCGCCGCGAGGCGGCCGAGATGCTCGCCCGGGTCGGCCTCGGCGACAAGGGCGGCCGCCGCCCCGGCCAGCTCTCCGGCGGCCAGCAGCAGCGCGTCGCCGTCGCCCGCGCCCTGGTCACCCGACCCGACGTGGTCTTCGCCGACGAGCCGACCGGCGCCCTCGACACCACCACCGCCGCCGAGATCCTCGCCCTGCTCCGCGACGCGGTGGACGGCCTCGGCGCCACCGTCGTCATGGTCACCCACGACCCGGCGGCCGCCGCCCACGCCGACCAGGTGCTCTTCCTCGCCGACGGCACGATCGCGGACAGCCTGCCGCGCGCCGACACCGCGCGGATCGCCGCCCGGATGACCGCGCTGACCGCCCGCACCACCCCCGTTCGCGCAGGAGCAGCAGCCTGATGTCCCTCGTCCCCAACGGCCTCGCCCGCGCGGCCGTACGCTTCAAACCCTCGTCGTTCGTCGGGACGTTCGTCGCGCTCCTGATGGCCGCGGCCGTCATCTCCGCCTGCGGCATCCTGCTGGAGACCGGTGTGCGCGCCTCCGTGCCCGCCGAGCGCTACGCGAAGGCCCCCGTGGTGGTCGCCGCCGACCAACAGATCCATCTGAAGGTCCGCGAGGACGACCCCGACACTCCCGTGACCGTCCCGGACACCGCCCGACTGCCCCTGGCCCTGGTCGACAAGGCCGCCTCGGCCCCCGGCGCGGCCACCGTGATCGGCGACGTCACCTACCCCGTGCACCGGGACGGCACCCCCCTCACCGCCCACGGCTGGGGCTCGGCCGTTTTCACCGGCACCCGGCTGGCCACCGGCGGGGCACCCCGCGCCGGCGAGGTCGTCGTCCCCGCCGGCACCGGGGCCGGGGCCGGCGACAGGATCTCCCTCGACACCCCCGCGGGCCTCCGGGAGTTCAAGGTCTCGGGCACCACCGCCCCCGGCGCCACCGTCTGGTTCGCCGACCGGCAGGCCGTACAGCTCTCCGGCCACCCCGGCCGGGTCGACGCCCTCGCCGTGCTCGCCGCACCGGGCACCTCCGCCGACGCCCTCGCCGACCAGGTGCGCAAGGCCGTCGGCCACACCGCCGCGGCCCAGGTCCACACCGGCGACGACCGGGGCGCCGCCGAGGACTCGGCCCTCGCGGGCGCCAAGGAACTCCTCTTCGGCCTCGGCGCCTCCTTCGGCGGCGTCGCCGCCATGGTCGCCGTCTTCACCGCCGCCGGTACGGTCGCCCTCTCCGTCGGTCAGCGCGGCCGCGAGTTCGCCCTGCTGCGCGCCATCGGCGCCACCCCGCGCCAGCTGCGCCGCAGCATCGCCGCGGAATCCCTGCTCGTCGCCCCGCCGGCCGGGGCGCTCGGCTGCCTGCCCGGAACCGCCCTGGCCACCTGGTGGTTCGGCCAGCTCCAGGACCGGGGGGCCGTCCCCGAGGCCGTCGACCTGCACGTCTCCCCGCTGCCCATGGCCGTCGCCGTACTCGCCACCATGGCCACCGCGCTGGGCGCCGGCTACCTCGCCGCGCGCCGCCCCGCGAAGATGAAGCCGGGCCTGGCCCTCGCCCAGACGGCCGTGGAACGCGCCCCGTTCGGCGCGATCCGCACCCCGCTCGGCATCGCGGCCCTCATCGGCGGCACCGTCCTCGCCGGCATCGCCGCCGCCGCCTCCGGCATGGACGCGGCGAACGCGGCCCTGGGCGTCGTCATGCTCTTCATGGTCGCCGTCGGACTGCTCGGCCCGGTCATCGCCCGGATCTGCGCCGCCGTCATCGGACTGCCGCTGCGCGCCGCCGGGGCGTCCGGCTCACTGGCCGCCGCCAACTCCCTCACCAACTCCCGCCGACTGGCCTCCGCGATCACCCCGATCGTGCTCGCGATGGCCTTCTCGTCGACGCTCGTCTTCATGCACACCAGCGAGGAACGGGCCACCGCGCACCAGCAGCGCGACGCGATCACCGCCGACCACATCGTCTCCGCCCCGGCGGGACTCGCCTCCGACGCGACCGGACGGGCCGCCGCCACCCCCGGCGTCTCCACCGCCGTCGGCCTGCTCCGCACCGCCGTCCTGGTGCCCGGCGGATCGGCGGGCCCGATGCTCCAGACCGCCTCCGCCCAGGGCGTCATCGGCTCCGGCGAGGAACTCTCGAAGGTCCAGGACCTCGACGTCAGGAGCGGCTCCCTCACCGCCCTGCGGCCCGGGACCGTCGCCGTCGACACCACACTCGCCCAATCGCTCGACCTGGACCCCGGCGACCGGCTCGCCCTGCGGATGCCGGACGGCACCAAGGCGTCCGCGAAGGTCGTCGCGGTCTACGGACGGGGCCTGGGCACCAGCCTCGTCACCCTGCCCGCGGCCGATCTGAAGCCCCATGTGACCTCGCCGTACGCCTCCGACCTGCTGGTGCGCGCCACTCCCGCCGCCGCGCGCGGACTCGCCGCGCTCGGCACCGTCTCCGACCGCTCCGGCTACGCCGCGGCACAGGACGAGGGCCGCGAGCTCAACGCCTGGGCCAACACCACCATGGCCTCGGTCCTCGGCGGATTCGCCGGCATCGCCGCCGTCAACACCCTCGTGATGACCGTCCTCGACCGCCGCCGCGAACTGACCATGCTCCGGTTGGTCGGCTCCACCCGCCGCCAGGTCATGGGCATGATCCGCTGGGAGGCGCTGCTGGTCACGGTCGCAGGGATCGCGCTCGGCACCGGGATCGCGCTGGCCACCCTCGTCCCGATGATGAAGGGCCTGACGGGCGAGTCCCCGTACATCCCGCCGGTGCTGTACGGCTCCTTCGTCGCCGCGACCGTCGGACTCGGCCTCCTCGCCACCACGGTCCCGGCCAGGGCGGCCCTGCGCACGGCGGCCGCCCGTCCGTAGAGTCGGTCCATGACCACTCCACGCGGTGACCTGACCCTGGCCGAAGTCGAGGCGATCGCCCGCGCCGCCCACGCCGGGCAGCGGGACAAGGCGGGCCGTCCGTACACCGAGCACCTCGCGGCCGTCGCCGAGGGCGTACGGGCCAGGGGCGGCAGCGACGAACAGATCGCCGCTGCCTGGCTGCACGACGCGGTCGAGGACGACGCGCTGTCGGAGGAGTGGCTGGCCGGTGCCGCACTGCCGCAACAGGTCAAGGACATGGTCCTCGCCGTCACCAAACGGGACGGCGAGGACCTCGTCGCGTACACCCGGCGCATCCTCGACACCCCGGGCGCCCTGCTGGTCAAGGAGTCCGACCTGGCCCACAACGCCGACCCGGACCGCCTCGCCGTACTGGAACCGGCGACCCGTACCCGGCTGACCGAGAAATATGCCCGGGCACGGAAGCTGCTCGGGCTCACCCCGCCCCGACGACCCGGTGAACAACAGGTTCAAGCCAACACGGCGCGGTCCTGACCCCAAGGGCGGGGCCCCGCGGGCAGGGCCCCGAGGTCAGGACCGCGGAGTCAGGACCGGGGCCGGAGCCGCGGAGTCAGCGTTCGGCCGGATCCCGCCGGAACGCCCACTTCATGTCCGGTTCCGTCACGGCGCGCAGCGCCCGCCGCACCGGCGGCGTGCACATCACCGTCACCGCGGCGGCCGCGACCACGGAGACGAGGATCAGGCCACCGGGCGCCGCGAGCCACTCGTAGAGGTCGAACACCCCGGCGTAACCGGCTCCCTTGATCAGGAAGCCGTGCAGCAGGTAGCCGCAGATGGTGCCGGCGCCGAGCACCGTGAACCACGTGCGGCGGCGCGGCACCCAGGACAGGAACCCGGCGGTGAGCAGCAGTGCGCAGCCGAACATGACCAGCGTCATCACGGCACCGGACCACCACGGGGCGCCCATCTCCTGCGCGCTGTTGCTGCGGTAGAACCAGCCCAGCTGCATCCGGGGCGCCGCCCAGTACGCGCACAGCAGGGCCGCGGCGAACAGCGGGAGCGCGAACATCCGCACCTCGCGCCGGCGCACCGCGTGGAAGTGCTCGGGCCGCAGCCGCAGTCCCAGCACGAAGAACGGCAGGAACTGCAGGACGCGCTGGAGGTCGAGGTCGTCGCCGATCGTCGGGGAGAGGGAGGCGAGCATCGCGATGCCCAGCGCGACCGGCAGCGGATGGCGCAGTGACTGCCACAGGGGCGTGGTGATCCGCCAGACGAACAGCGCGATCAGGAACCAGGTGAGGTACCAGGGGTCGATCAGGCTGATCGGCTGGTCCGGCGAGTCGTCCGCGTACCGCTTGAACAGCGAGTACGCGGTCTCGAACACCACATAGGGCACGGCGACGCCGGTGATCAGGCGCCGCACCTTGGCGGCGGACATGTCGAAGGAGCGGGAGAAGTAGCCGGAGACGATGATGAACGCCGGCATGTGGAAGGTGTACGCCACCATGTACAGCGCACGGGCGGTCCGGCTGCCCTCCATCACCGGTTCCCACGAGTGCGCCACCGCGACGAGCACGATGGCCAGATATTTGACGTTGTCGAAGTAGGCGTCGCGCTTCTTCGTCGGAGGGGGCGCCGACGGCTTGTTCGCCGCGGGTGCGGGAGCCGCGGTGGCGGTCGTCGTCCCTCGGTGTCTGGGCTCCGACTCCCGGGTCGCCGATGGGAGCGGGGCCCTCTGAAATGCGTTCGGAGCGTGGAACATCT
Source organism: Streptomyces sp. sk2.1 (assembly GCF_008120935.1). Classification (GTDB taxonomy): domain Bacteria; phylum Actinomycetota; class Actinomycetes; order Streptomycetales; family Streptomycetaceae; genus Streptomyces. The sequence goes on along the minus strand of NZ_RDBO01000020.1, from coordinate 1,327,249 downwards.
CACGCACCTTAGACGCCTCGATTGCAATTCGTAAAACCGCTCACGGATATCTCGCGTTCCCTCCCAATCGAAAGCGAAACCGCCGTCAACCGCCCGCTATGCGCCGATTCATCCACCTTAAATGGTGCATAGCGGCAGGCTGTTGTGGGTCGTTAATTTCATCGCACCCGAACCTTGGAATTGCGTGTGAATGAAGTGTGGGGATATGGAAACCATCACATTCGCAGCCCTGTTCGGGAGGGTTATTCACAGTCGGCGCACAGGCACGGGGGGCTCGCGACGGCCTCCGTGCGACCCGCGTGCGGCCGTGCGCCCCTGGCGTGCGCGGGGCGTGAGGATGGCGCGATCTCGTCAGTGTGATCCGTCACCCGGCAGCGACCACAGGGGAGTTGGTGGCACGATGGAGCGCGACGGAGGGTGCTCGGCCGCACATCTCCGGGCCGGCAAGGTGTACCGACCAAGGGTGTGATCAGTCGTGGCCATTTCACTGTCCGTGGTGCTCATGTTTGCGATCATCCTGGTGGTCATGATCCGGGGTGGTTCCATCAAGCCCGGGCCCGCGGTCGTCGCGGCGCTCTTCGGCTTCTTCCTGGCGTCGACCGGCATGGCGCCGTCGATCAACCGGTTCATGAACTCGATAGCCGAGACCATCAACCAGATCTCCTTCTGACCCCGCAGCCCCGCCGGCGCCGCCGACCCTGCGACAGATGCCGTACGGGGCCCGGCGCGTGGACCTCTCCCGGTCCGCTGCGGGGTGCCTTCGTGCGGGGCGCCCTCGCGGGCCGCGGGCGAAGGACGCGGCCGTGGAGCACCGAGGGCGGAAGAGCGCAGAACGCAAGAAGAGCACAGAACGCAAAGGGCCCGGTCCGGCGAGTGATCTCGCCGGACCGGGCCCGAGCATGGAGCGGGCGACGGGAATCGAACCCGCGTAGCTAGTTTGGAAGACTAGGGCTCTACCATTGAGCTACGCCCGCGAGGCCGCACCGCAGGTCCGGTGACCCGGCGGCACGTGAAGCATCGTAGCGGGTCGTGGGCGCTGCCCGCACACCCGTTGTCGCGGCGACCCGGCACGGCGTCCGACGGCACCCGCCCGGAGGGGCCGACGCACTGTCCGACTGCATGTACCCTACGTGTCGCACCGACGGGGTGTGGCGCAGCTTGGTAGCGCGTCCGCTTTGGGAGCGGAAGGTCGTCGGTTCGAATCCGGCCACCCCGACCACCGGCAAGATCAGTGACCATCGCGAGCGGCGTCCCGGGGCCGCTCGCGGGATCGCGGAGCACGGGCAAGATCGCATTGTGGGAGTCCGACTCCTTGCCGTTACTATGCAAATTGCGTGCCCGTGTGTCTGATGTACCGGGCTCGGTCCGCGAAGCCGCCTCCCGTGCGGCGGAGCAGAACCCCAAGAAGTCAGCCACAAGGAGACCGAACCGTGAAGAGCGCCGTGGAGACCCTGAACCCGACCCGGGTTCGGCTCACTGTCGAGGTGCCCTTCGAGGAGCTCAAGGACAGCCTCGACGCGGCGTACAAGAAGATCAACCAGCAGGTCACGGTGAAGGGCTTCCGCAAGGGCAAGATCCCTGCCCGGGTCATCGACCAGCGGTTCGGTCGCGGTGCGGTGCTGGAGGAGGCCGTCAACGACGCGCTCCCGAAGTTCTACACCGAGGCCGTCAACGAGGGTGAGCTCAACGTCCTCGGTCAGCCCGAGGTCGACATCACCGAGCTGAAGGACGGCGAGCTGCTGGCCTTCACCGCCGAGGTTGACGTACGCCCCGAGATCGAGATCCCGGACTACTCCGGCATCGAGGTCACCGTCGACGCCATCGAGGTCACCGACGAGGACGTCGAGAAGGCCGTGGAGCAGCTCCGCGCGCGCTTCGCCTCCACCAACCCGGTCGAGCGCGCCGCCGCCGAGGGCGACGTCGTGACGATCGACCTGGAGGCCAAGGTCGACGGCGAGGTCCTGGAGGACGGCGTGGCCGAGGGTGTCTCGTACACCATCGGTTCCGGCGAGCTCCTCGACGGCATCGACGCCGCGGTCACCGGCCTGGAGGCGGGTGGCGAGGCCACCTTCACCTCCGAGCTGAAGGGCGGCTCGGCCGAGGGCAAGGAGGCCGAGGTCACCGTCAAGGTCTCCGCGGTCGCCGCCCGTGAGCTCCCCGAGCTGGACGACGAGTTCGCCCAGATGGCCAGCGAGTTCGACACCCTCGACGAGCTGAAGGCCGACAGCCGCAAGCGCCTGGAGAACACCAAGCAGTACGACCAGGCCACCCAGGCCCAGGAGCGCGTCCTGGACGAGCTGCTCAAGCTCGCCGAGGTCCCGATCCCGGAGAAGCTGCTCGCGGACGAGGTGCAGACCCGCAAGCACAACCTGGAGCACCACCAGCTCGGCCAGATGGGCCTGACCCTCGAGAAGTACCTGGAGATCCAGGGCAAGACGGTCGAGGAGTTCGACGCCGAGACCTCCGAGCAGGCGATCAAGGGCATCAAGACCCAGTTCGTCCTGGACGAGATCGTCAACAAGGAGAAGCTGAACGTCAACCAGGAGGAGCTCACCGAGCACCTCATGCGGCGTGCGGCTTCCTCCGGCATGAGCCCCGACCAGTTCGCCCAGGCCGTCGTCGAGGGCGGCCAGGTGCCGATGCTCGTCGGCGAGGTCGCCCGGGGCAAGGCGCTGGCCGTGGTCGTCGAGGCCGTCAAGGTCGTCGACACCAACGGCGAGGTCATCGACCTGGAGGACGAGGAGGAGGCCGTCGAGGCCGTCGAGGCCGCCGAGGGCACCACCGAGGCCGCCGCCGACGCCGCCGCCGAGGCCGCCGAGGAGAAGAACGAGGCCTGAGCCTCGCGCTGAACCCCTTCGACGGGCTCCGGACGCAGTCGCGTCCGGAGCCCGTCGCCATATGGCACGCGGTGCCCCACAACCCTTGTGCGGACTGCGGACCTTGCGCTCCGAGCGAACAGTTGCGGAAGCGGGATGGCGTTGTCCCACCTGCGCGTTAGGGTCCATGAATAGGAAGGGCAGGGGAGTCCCCGCCCACCCGGTACGAAGACGCTGAGACGGCCGGAGCCGTCAGAGACGAGCAGGTGGATACGTGACGAATCTGATGCCCTACGCCGCCGGAGAGCCGTCCCTCGGTGGAGGCCTCGGTGACCAGGTCTACAGCCGGCTGCTCGGCGAGCGCATCATCTTCCTCGGTCAGCAGGTCGACGATGAGATCGCCAACAAGATCACCGCGCAGCTGCTTCTTCTCGCCGCGGAGCCCGAGAAGGACATCTACCTCTACATCAACAGCCCCGGTGGTTCGGTGACGGCCGGCATGGCGGTCTACGACACCATGCAGTACATCCCGAACGACGTGGTCACCATCGGCATGGGCATGGCGGCCTCGATGGGCCAGTTCCTGCTCACCGGCGGTACCGCGGGCAAGCGCTTCGCGCTCCCGAACACCGACATCCTCATGCACCAGGGTTCGGCCGGCATCGGCGGTACGGCCTCGGACATCAAGATCCAGGCCCAGTACCTGCTGCGCACCAAGCAGCGCATGGCGGAGATCACCGCCCGTCACTCCGGCCAGACCGTCGAGACGATCATCCGCGACGGCGACCGCGACCGCTGGTACACCGCGGAGGAGGCCAAGGAGTACGGCCTCATCGACGAGATCATCACGGCCGCATCGGGCGTTCCGGGCGGCGGCGGCACCGGCGCCTGATCCGGCACCCACCGGATCGGCTCCACCGCCCCGCGCACCTCTCGTACGCCGAGACACCCAGCCACAGAACGCCACCAGGATGGTGAACACCCACATGAACAACTTCCCCGGCGCCTCCGCGAGCGGCCTCTACACCGGCCCGCAGGTGGACAACCGCTACATCGTCCCGCGCTTCGTGGAGCGCACCTCGCAGGGCGTGCGCGAGTACGACCCGTACGCGAAGCTCTTCGAGGAGCGCGTGATCTTCCTCGGCGTGCAGATCGACGACGCCTCCGCCAACGACGTCATGGCGCAGCTGCTGTGCCTGGAGTCGATGGACCCGGACCGGGACATCTCCATCTACATCAACAGCCCCGGCGGCTCGTTCACCGCGCTCACCGCGATCTACGACACGATGCAGTTCGTGAAGCCGGACATCCAGACGGTCTGCATGGGCCAGGCGGCCTCCGCCGCGGCCGTGCTGCTCGCCGCGGGCACCCCCGGCAAGCGCATGGCACTGCCCAACGCCCGCGTGCTGATCCACCAGCCGTCCTCGCAGACCGGCCGCGAGCAGCTCTCCGACCTGGAGATCGCGGCCAACGAGATCCTGCGGATGCGCACCCAGCTGGAGGAGCTGCTGGCCAAGCACTCCACCACCCCGCTGGAGAAGATCCGCGACGACATCGAGCGCGACAAGATCCTGACCGCCGAGGACGCCCTCGCCTACGGTCTCGTCGACCAGATCGTGTCGACCCGCAAGCAGGCGGCCTCGGCCGTCTGACGTCCGCCTTCGCCCCTTGGCACACGGGGTTCGCCCGGCTTCCGCCGTGTGAACCGTGCCAAGGGGGCCCCGAACGGGGGGCAAGGCAAGGTACCGTCTGATAGAGGCACCAGGAGCCGCTGAACCAAGCTGCTCCCAGGCGAAGGGGAAGCACCTCGTGGCACGCATCGGTGATGGCGGCGACCTGCTCAAGTGCTCGTTCTGCGGAAAGAGCCAGAAGCAGGTGAAGAAGCTCATCGCGGGTCCCGGTGTGTACATCTGCGACGAGTGCATCGATCTCTGCAACGAGATCATCGAGGAGGAGCTCGCCGAGACCTCCGAGGTGCGGTGGGAGGAACTCCCGAAACCGCGCGAGATCTACGAGTTCCTCGAGGGGTACGTCGTCGGGCAGGAGCCTGCGAAGAAGGCCCTCTCGGTCGCTGTGTACAACCATTACAAGCGGGTCCAGGCGGGCGAGAACGGCGGCGCGCAGGGCCGGGACGACGCCATCGAGCTGGCCAAGTCCAACATCCTGCTGCTGGGCCCCACGGGCTCCGGCAAGACGCTGCTCGCGCAGACGCTGGCCCGCATGCTCAACGTCCCGTTCGCCATCGCCGACGCGACGGCGCTGACGGAGGCCGGCTACGTCGGCGAGGACGTCGAGAACATCCTGCTGAAGCTGATCCAGGCCGCGGACTACGACGTCAAGAAGGCCGAGACCGGGATCATCTACATCGACGAGATCGACAAGGTCGCCCGCAAGAGCGAGAACCCGTCGATCACCCGTGACGTCTCCGGCGAGGGCGTCCAGCAGGCCCTGCTGAAGATCCTGGAGGGAACCACCGCCTCCGTGCCCCCGCAGGGCGGCCGGAAGCACCCGCACCAGGAGTTCATCCAGATCGACACGACGAACGTGCTGTTCATCGTGGGCGGTGCCTTCTCCGGCCTGGAGCGGATCATCGAGTCCCGGGCGGGTGCCAAGGGCATCGGCTTCGGCGCGACCATCCGCTCCAAGCGAGAGATCGAGGCGAGCGACCAGTTCCAGGAGGTCATGCCGGAGGACCTGGTGAAGTTCGGGATGATCCCGGAGTTCATCGGCCGGCTGCCCGTCCTCACCTCGGTCCACAACCTGGACCGCGAGGCGCTGCTGCAGATCCTCGTCGAGCCGCGCAACGCCCTCGTGAAGCAGTACCAGCGGCTGTTCGAACTCGACGGCGTGGAGCTGGACTTCGACCGCCCGGCCCTGGAGGCCATCGCCGACCAGGCGATCCTGCGCGGCACCGGCGCGCGCGGTCTGCGGGCCATCATGGAGGAGGTCCTCCAGTCCGTGATGTACGAGGTGCCGTCCCGCAAGGACGTCGCCCGCGTGGTCATCACGGCGGACGTCGTCCGCAACAACGTCAACCCGACCCTGGTCCCGCGCGAGCCGCGCACGATCGGCAACGGCGACGGCGGCCGGCACGAGAAGTCCGCGTAACGGATACGTACGCATACGGAAGAGGGGCGCCCGGCCGGGCGCCCCTCTTCCGCGTAACGCGAGGTGATCAGGCCTTGACGCGGGACGTGTTGTAGAGGGTGGCGGTCAGATCGGCCAGGGACTCCTGGGACATGCCCTTGCCGGAGATGGCGAGTGCCACGTCGATACCGTTGACCACGCCGACCGTGCTGTAGTCGGCCCAGGCGCAGACCGGGACGGTGAACTCCTTCGGGCCGTTCTTCATGGTGCCGTCGCCCTCGGGATTGGTGATCTTCAGGTCCTGGCACTTCATCAGCGCACCGCTGAACCCGGACGGTTCGAAGGACTGGGGGCTGCCGACGAGCTGGAGGCTCATCTTCGACTCGCTCTTCTGCAGCGCGGCCTTGGCGAGCTCGAAGGACTGGTCGACGGCCTTGGCCGGGTCGGCGACCTCGCCCCAGTACCCCTGGAGGGTGAGCGACTTGGCGGTGAGGTCGTTCTTCCCGGAGCCGGCCTCGTAGCTGGTACCCGCCTGCTGGGGGTTCTTGATGCCCAGGGCCGCGGTCTCGGCCTTCTCCTCGTCGCTCGTCACCGCCCCGGAGCGGTCCCTCAGCGACTGCTTCTTGTACTCGCCGACGGAGGCGGCGGGCTTCAGCTTGTAGCCCCTGGTGGAGTCCGCGACGTCGCCGTTGTCGGGGCCGCCCGAGGCCAGGAAGTACACCCCGCCCCCGATGACCGCCAGCGCCACGACCACGGCGGCGACGATCAGGCCCGTCTTCTTCTTCGGCTCCGCCGGGGGGAACGGGGGCTGCCCGCCGTAGGCCGGCTGGCCGCCGTACGGGGGAGTGGGGGGCTGCTGACCGTACGGGCCGGGCTGCTGGGCCGGCGGGTAGCCGTAGCCCTGCTGGGGCTGCTGCTGGGGGTATCCGTACCCAGGCTGCCCCTGCGGGGGCTGCTGGCCGTACGGGCCCGGCTGCTGCTGGCCGTACGGGCCGGGCTGGCCCTGGGGCTGACCACCGTAGGGTCCGGGCTGGCCCTGGGGCGGCTGGCCGCCGTACGGGCCCGGCTGGTTGTAGCTCATCTGCGGTGTCCCCTGTTCGTCATGCCTATACGTTCTTATGCGCTCCGGACATCCTGACGGAAGGTTCATCCGAGTGGAGCACCGGGAGGAACACCGTTACCGAACAATCCCGTTTCAGTGCACGACCGTGACGGCTCTAAACTGTCCCCCGTGACCGAGAACACTCAGCAGACGCCAGCCAGCAACCCCGAACTGCCGACCCAGTACGCACCGGCCGAGGTAGAGGGGAAGCTGTACGAGCGCTGGGTAGAACGGGGTTACTTCGAGGCCGACGAGCACAGCGAGAAGCCGCCGTACTCCATCGTCATCCCGCCGCCGAACGTCACGGGCAGCCTCCACCTGGGGCACGCCTTCGAGCACACGCTGATCGACGCCCTGGTCCGCCGCAAGCGGATGCAGGGCTACGAGGCGCTGTACCAGCCCGGCATGGACCACGCCGGCATCGCCACCCAGAACGTCGTCGAGCGCGAGCTCGGCAAGGAGGGCAAGTCCCGCCACGACCTGGGCCGCGAGGCATTCGTCGAGCGCGTCTGGCAGTGGAAGAACGAGTCCGGTGGCCAGATCTCCGGCCAGATGCGCCGCCTCGGCGAGGGCGTCGCCTGGTCCCGCGAGCGCTTCACCATGGACGAGGGCCTGTCCAAGGCCGTCCAGACGATCTTCAAGCGGATGTACGACGACGAGCTGATCTACCGTCGTGAGCGCATCGTCAACTGGTGCCCCCGCTGCCTCACCGCGATCTCGGACATCGAGGTCGAGTACCAGGAGGACGACGGCGAGCTCGTCTCGATGACGTACGGGGAGGGGGACGACACCATCGTCGTCGCCACCACCCGTGCCGAGACGATGCTCGGTGACACCGCCGTCGCCGTCCACCCCGACGACGAGCGCTACAAGCACCTCGTCGGCAAGCAGATCAAGCTGCCGCTGACCGACCGCACGATCCCCGTCGTCGCCGACCACCACGTCGATCCGTCGTTCGGCACCGGCGCCGTCAAGGTCACGCCCGCCCACGACCCGAACGACTTCGAGATCGGGCAGCGCCACGACCTGCCGTTCCTCACCGTCCTCGACGAGCGCGCGGTCATCACCGTCCCCGGCCCCTTCGAGGGGCTGGACCGGCTGGAGGCCCGCTCCGCGATCGTGGGCGCCCTGCGCGCCGAGGGCCGGATCGTCACCGAGAAGCGGCCGTACGTCCACTCCGTCGGCCACTGCTCGCGCTGCAAGACCACCGTCGAGCCCCGGCTGTCCATGCAGTGGTGGGTCAAGGTCGCCCCGCTCGCCGAGGCGGCCGGTGACGCCGTCCGCGACGGCAAGGTCAAGATCCACCCGCAGGAGATGGAGAAGCGGTACTTCGACTGGGTCGACAACCTCCACGACTGGTGCATCTCGCGCCAGCTCTGGTGGGGCCACCGCATCCCCGTCTGGCACGGGCCCGACGGCGAGATGGTCTGCGTCGGGCCGGACGACGAGCCGCCCACCGGCGAGGGCTGGACCCAGGACAGCGATGTCCTGGACACCTGGTTCTCCTCCGGCCTGTGGCCGTTCTCCACGCTCGGCTGGCCGGAGAAGACCGACAGCCTCGCGAAGTTCTACCCGAACTCCGTCCTGGTCACCGGCTACGACATCCTCTTCTTCTGGGTCGCCCGGATGATGATGTTCGGCCTGTACGTCAACGAGGGCGTCCCGCCCTTCGGGACCATCGTCCTGCACGGCATGGTCCGCGACGAGTTCGGCAAGAAGATGTCGAAGTCCTTCGGCAACGTCGTCAACCCGCTGGACTGGATGGACAAGTACGGCTCCGACGCGCTGCGCTTCACGCTCGCGCGCGGTGCCAACCCGGGCACCGACGTCCCGATCGGCGAGGACTGGGTCCAGGGTTCCGCGAAGTTCTCCAACAAGATCTGGAACGCCACCCGGTTCGCCCTGATGAACGGGGCGACGATCGAGGGCGAGCTGCCGTCCGCCGACGAGATGTCGGTGACCGACCGCTGGATCCTGTCCCGCCTCAACAAGACGGTCGCCGAAGTCGACGCCTACTACGACGACTTCCAGTTCTCCAAGCTCAGCGAGTCGCTCCGGCACTTCGCCTGGGACGAGGTCTTCGACTGGTACGTCGAGCTGTCCAAGACCACGTTCTTCGGCGGTGGCCGCCCGGCCGAGGTCTCCGGCCGGGTCCTCGGCGAGGTCCTCGACGTGATGCTGCGCCTGCTGCACCCGGTCGTCCCCTTCGTCACCGAGACCCTGTGGACCGCACTCACCGGCCGCGAGTCCGTCGTCATCGCCGACTGGCCGAAGGACTCGGGCTTCCGTGACGACGCGGCCGAGCAGGAGATCGAGCTCGTCCAGCAGGTCGTCACCGAGGTCCGCCGGTTCCGCTCCGACCAGGGCCTCCAGCCCGGCCAGAAGGTCCCGGCCGAGCTGACCCTGGACGGGACGGCGCTCGCCCCGCACGAGGCGGCCATCCGCCAGCTGCTGCGCCTGCAGCCGGCCGGGGAGGGCTTCCACGCCACCGCCTCGCTGCCCGTCGCCGGGGCCACGGTGGCCCTCGACCTCTCCGGCACCATCGACGTCGAGGCCGAGCGCAAGCGCCTGACGAAGGACCTGGGCGCCGCCGAGAAGGAGAAGGCCCAGGCCCTCGGCAAGCTCTCCAACGAGGCGTTCCTCGGCAAGGCCCCGGACAACGTGGTCGACAAGATCCGCGGCCGGCTCGCCAAGGCCGAGGCGGACATCGAGCGCATCTCCGGCCAGCTGGCGAAGCTGCCGCAGGGCTGATGACCCGAGCACGGAGCCCCCGCCCCCCTGACCGACCAGGGGGGCGGGGGCTCCGCCCTTTTCCGCGTCCGTCCTCGTGCGCGCGTGCGTACGTCCGTTGCGTGCGCCCTCGCGCCCGTCCGTCGCGTGCGTCAGGACTCCGGTGCCACCCGGCCCGCGGCCACCGGCTCCGCGTCGCGCCGGGTCTTCGCCCGGCCGTCGCGGCCGCGCGGCATCCGCCGCGTCGCGCGTCCGTACGCCGATCCGCACGCCGCCGGCGTCCGGGTCGCCGAACGCCGCGGGGGCTCGACGGCGCGCCGCGACCGGGCCCGCGGCGGCGGCGCGTGCAGCGGGTCCGCGCCCCCGGGCGCCAGGGTCCGGGCCGTGTCCGCCCCCTCGGTACGTCAGGTCCACCACCGCGATCGGCGGACCGCTCGTGTCCCGCATCCGGCCCGGCACCTCCCACGGGTCGAGGCCGCGCAGCCGGGGGCTGAGGACCGGGGCGTCGGGACGGTGCTCGTACAGGGCGCGCAGCACGCTCTCGCCGGTGCGGACGACCGGCGTCCCGTACCGCGGATCGGCGGTCACCCGGGAGAGTGCCGGATGCGGGCCGTCGGGCGCGGCGATCAGGACCGGCGGACGGGAGCGCACACCTCCCACCCTGCTCCCGCCGGGCGCGACACGCGGGCGGCGGGCCCCGTCGCGCCCGGTCCGTCCCGCTCCCCGGGCGCTGCGCGCGTTGTCGTCGCCCATCCGTAGACTGGCCCCGTGAGTGAGCCCCGCCCTTCCGACCGGTACGACGACTCCGATCCCGACGAGACCTTCGCGGGGATCGTCGACGAAGAGACCCAGCGCGACCCCGACCTGGCGGTGATCGAGGCCGGGAGCCGCACGCTGCGCACCCGCTCCGGGCCGCCGCAGGGCGACGCGGTCCCCGCCCGCCCCGCCGATCCCGAGGTGGACAAGGCGCTGCGCGCCGTGGAGCAGGAGCTCGCCGGACGCTGGGGCGAGACCAAGCTGGAGCCCTCCGTCACGCGCATCGCCGCGCTGATGGACGTGCTCGGCGAGCCGCAGCGCGCCTACCCCTCGATCCACATCACCGGGACCAACGGCAAGACGAGCACGGCCCGCATGATCGAGGCGCTGCTCGGCGCCTTCGACCTGCGCACCGGCCGCTACACCTCGCCGCACGTCCAGTCGATCACCGAGCGGATCAGCCTGGACGGCGCCCCGATCGCCCCCGAGCGCTTCGTCGAGGCGTACCAGGAGATCAAGCCGTACGTGGAGATGGTCGACAACTCCCAGCCGTACCGGCTCTCCTTCTTCGAGGTGCTGACGGGCATGGCCTACGCGGCCTTCGCCGACGCACCGGTCGACGTCGCCGTCGTCGAGGTCGGCATGGGCGGCAGCTGGGACGCGACGAACGTCATCGACGGCTCGGTCGCCGTCGTCACCCCCATCTCGCTGGACCACACCGACCGGCTCGGCTCCACGCCCGCCGAGATCGCCGTCGAGAAGGCCGGGGTCATCAAGCAGGGCGCCACGGTCATCCTGGCGCAGCAGCCCGTGGACGCCGCGCAGGTCATGCTGAAGAAGGCCGTCGAGGTCGACGCCACGGTCGCCCGCGAGGGCATGGAGTTCGGCGTCGTCTCCCGCGAGGTCGCCGTCGGCGGGCAGCTGCTGACGCTGCGCGGCCTGGGCGGCGAGTACGAGGAGATCTTCCTCCCGCTGTACGGCGCCCACCAGGCGCACAACGCCGCGGTGGCGCTCGCCGCGGTGGAGGCGTTCTTCGGGATCGGCGCCGAACAGCCCGGTTCGCTCGACATCGACACGGTCCGCCGGGCGTTCGCCGCGGTGATCTCGCCGGGCCGCCTCGAAGTCGTCCGCTCCAGCCCCACCGTCGTCCTGGACGCGGCGCACAACCCGGCGGGCGCCCGCGCCACCGCCGAAGGGATCTCCGAGGCGTTCGGCTTCTCCCGGCTGATCGGCGTGGTCGGCACCAGCGGCGACAAGGACGTCAAGGGGCTCCTCGAAGCCTTCGAGCCGATCTTCGCCGAGGTCGTCGTCACGCAGAACTCCACCGCCCGCGCGATGGACGCCGACGAGCTGGCCGCCGTCGCGGTCGAGGTCTTCGGGGAGGACCGGGTCCAGGTGGAGCCCCGCCTGGACGACGCCCTGGAGGCGGCGATCACCCTCGCCGAGGAGGAGGACGAGTACGCGGGCGCCGGCGTCCTGGTGACCGGCTCCGTGATCACGGTCGGTGAGGCCCGGCTGCTTCTGGGAAGGCGTTGACCCGTGCGTACGCTCTGTGCATCGACATTGATCGGTGAGTTCTTCGTGATCGGCTTCGCGGGACTCGTCGCGATGAAGTCCGACGACCTGTCGGACGCCACGGTCTGGACGGTCTGCGGCATCGGCATGCTGCTGTCCGTGCTGCTCTGCGGCATGATCACCCGCCCCGGCGGGGTGCAGCTCGGCTGGGCGCTGCAGATCGCCCTGGTGCTGAGCGGCTTCGTCGTCCCGACGATGTTCTTCCTCGGCGCGGTCTTCGGCGGACTGTGGTGGGCCTCGGTGCACTACGGCCGCAAGGTCGACGAGGCGAAGGCCCGCTGGGCGGCCGCGCAGGAGTCGGCCGAGGCGCCGGCGGGCGGCTGACGGGCCACCCGCCGACCGGGCCCGGCCACCGACCCGCCCCCGTACACCTGTAGCCTCGGTGCACCGCACCCGCATGCCTGCAAGGAGCAGCACACCATGACCCAGCGCACCCTCGTTCTCCTCAAGCCCGACGCGGTCCGGCGCGGACTGGTCGGCGAGATCGTCGGGCGGATCGAGCGCAAGGCCGGCTGGCGGATCACCGCGCTGGAGCTGCGCACCCTGGACCGGGCCACGCTGGAGCAGCACTACGCGGAGCACGTCGGCCGTCCGTTCTACGAGCCGCTCGTCGAGTTCATGCAGTCCGGTCCGATCGTGGCGCTGGTCGCCGAGGGCGAGCGGGTCATCGAGGGCGTCCGTACGCTGGCCGGTCCCACCGACCCGATCGCCGCCGCGCCCGGTTCCATCCGGGGCGATTTCGGCACGATCACCCGGGAGAACCTCATCCACGCCTCGGATTCCGAGGAGTCCGCGGAGCGGGAACTGAAGCTTTTCTTCCCCGGCCTCTCCTGACCCCCGATCAGCCGAACAGCGCTCATGACCTGGGGCGACCGAATTAATTCGGTCGCCCTTCGGCATAGGGTTCCGGATCGCGGGAACGCATGCCACAGACATAACGTCACCATGAGTGGAACGGCCACCCGTTCCGCCCACAATGGCGAAGGACCCTCGCGCAGTGTCCGCGCACGCGGCACTACGATGGACTCTTCCACGCCCACAGCGCTCACCTCGCCGTCCAGAACCAGCCATATCGCTTTCCTGGAAGGCCCGACGCATCCTCATGGGGAACAAGGGGAAAACAATGTCGTTCATCGGTCGTGACATGGCTATCGACCTCGGGACTGCCAACACGCTGGTGTACGTCAGGGGGCGCGGCATCGTCCTGAACGAGCCGTCCGTCGTGGCCATCAACACCAACACCGGCGGCATCCTGGCGGTCGGCTCCGAGGCGAAGAAGATGATCGGGCGCACCCCGGGCAACATCGTTGCCGTGCGCCCCCTGAAGGACGGCGTGATCGCCGACTTCGAGATCACCGAGCGGATGCTCCGCTACTTCATTCTGAAGATCCACAAGCGCCGCTACCTGGCCCGTCCGCGGGTGGTCGTCTGCGTGCCCTCCGGCATCACCGGGGTCGAGCGCCGCGCCGTGATCGAGGCGTCGACGCAGGCCGGCGCGCGTCAGGTGCACATCATCGAGGAGCCCATGGCGGCGGCCATCGGCTCCGGGCTGCCGGTCCACGAGGCCACCGGCAACATGGTCGTCGACATCGGCGGCGGCACCACCGAGGTCGCGGTCATCTCGCTCGGCGGAATCGTCACCGCGCAGTCGATCCGGGTCGCGGGCGACGAACTGGACAACGCGATCATCCAGCACATCAAGAAGGAGTACTCGCTCCTCCTCGGCGAGCGCAGCGCCGAACAGATCAAGATCACGATCGGTTCCGCGTACGACCTGGAGAAGGACGAGCACACCGAGATCCGCGGCCGCGACCTGGTCTCGGGCCTTCCCAAGACCGTGGTCGTCTCGGCCGCGGAGGTCCGCAAGGCCATCGAGGAACCGGTCAACGCGATCGTCGACGCCGTGAAGACCACGCTCGACAAGTGTCCGCCGGAGCTCTCCGGCGACGTCATGGACCGCGGCATCGTCCTCACCGGCGGTGGCGCGCTGCTGCGCGGACTGGACGAGCGGCTGCGCCGCGAGACCGGCATGCCGATCCACATCGCGGAGGATCCGCTGGACTCGGTGGCCCTGGGATCGGGCAAGTGCGTCGAGGAGTTCGAGGCGCTCCAGCAGGTGCTGGACGCCCAGCCCCGCAGGTAACCCATCAGATGGACAACGCATCGGTCCGCCGTACGGAACACTGCCGACCCGTACGGCCGATCGTTGATATACAGGCACGAACATTCCGACGAGGAAGGCACGGCCGCCGCACGTGAGGGACACACGAGAGAGCCGGCTGCTCCTGGTGCTGCTGATCGCCATCGCGTTCGCATTGATCACGGTGGACATCCGCGGGGGCGAGGAGTCACCGGTGGACGGCGCCCGGCGGGTCGCCGCAGCGGCCCTCGGGCCGGTCGAGAACGGCGTCGCGGCAGCCGTCGACCCGGTGGGCAACGCCATAGGGGCGGTGCGCGACTCCGGTGAGCGGCACAACCGGATCGCCCAGCTGGAGAAGCAGAACGCCGAGCTCAAGGCGAAGCTCGGCAGCGACGACCGCAACCGGAGCCGGGCCCGCGAGCTCGACCGGATGCTGAAGAAGTCGGCCGCCGGACAGTACGGGATCAAGGGCGCCGAGGTCATCGCCATAGGAGCGGCCCAGGGCTTTTCCTGGACGGTCACCATCGACGCTGGCTCCCACGACGGGATCAAGCGCGACATGACCGTCATCAACGGCGACGGGCTCGTCGGCCGGGTCACCACCGTCGGCCCGGACACCGCCACGGTGCTCCTGGCCAACGACCCCGACTTCACCGTCGGCACCCGCATGGAGAAGACCGACGAGCTCGGCTTCGCCACCGGCCAGGGCACCCGGCCGCTGTCGGTCCAGTTCCTCAACGGCAAGGCCAAGGTGAAGAAGGGCGACCGGCTCGTCACCTTCGGCTCCAGCAAGGACAAGCCGTTCGTGCCCGGCGTCCCGGTCGGCGAGGTGGTCCGCGTCGACCCGTCCGGCGGCGACCTGACCCGTACCGTCTACGTCCGCCCGTACGTCGGGTTCAGCAAGCTCGACATCGTCGGCGTCGTGGTCCAGGCACCGCGCGAGGACCCCCGCGACATGGTCCTGCCGAAGAAGCCCGCCAAGCCCGCCAAGCCGAAGCCCACCCCCACCGTCACCGTCACGATCTCGCCCAACGGCGACATCGTCGACACCGAGGGGAACGTCGTCGGCAACATCCACGAGAGCCCGGACCCCAGCGGAAGCCCGGACCCCAGCGGCGGTCCGGACGCCACCTTGAACGCTGGCACCGCGGCAACCGAGCAGAGGTAGAGCTGATCTCCATGCGTCTGAACCGGATCCTGCTCTCCACGGTCCTGGTCGTGGTCGCCCTCGTCGTCCAGGTCTCCGTGCTCGCCCGCCTCCAGCTCCCCGGCGCCGTGCCGGACCTGCTGCTCCTGGTCGTCCTCGGCCTCGCCTTCGTGTACGGACACGTCAGCGGCGCGCTCATCGGCTTCGGCGCGGGACTCCTCGCCGACCTGGCGCCGCCCGCCGACCACGCCGCCGGCCGCTACGCGCTGGTCCTCTGCGTCATCGGCTATCTGGCCGGACTGCTGAAGCCGGAGAACGGGCAGCTGAAGTCGGCGATGGTCCCGATGGCCGGGGTCGTCGCCGCGGCCGTCGGCTCGACCCTGCTGTACGCGCTCGTCGGCGCGCTCGTCGGGGACACGGCGGCCCGTCACGTGGGCCTGGGCGGCCTGCTGTTCACCGCCGCCGTCTACGACCTGCTCCTCGCGCCCTTCGTCGTACCGCTGATCATGGCCGTCGCCAGACGCACGGTGAACGATCCGCTCGCCGATACCTCCGGCGGCGGGGACGTGGCCGCGGGCTGGCTCGCCTCCGGCACCGGACTGCGGATCGGCAGCCAGCGCGGCGGACTGCGCGTCAAGGCCGCCCGTAACCGCGCCTCCCGCGCCGGACGGATCAAGGGAGTCAAGCGACTGTGAGGCCGCACCACAGGGGCACCGCCCCCCGGACCGCCTGCGGGGGCGCCGCATGAGCAACATCCCCGAGACCGGCCGGACCCAGCGGGTCCGGATCAGGCTCGCCGTCATCCAGGTCCTCGTCTTCTCCCTGCTGCTCACCCTCGGCGGACGCCTCTGGTACCTCCAGATCCGAAACGGCCAGGAGTACAGCGACGAGGCGAAGAACAACCACGTCCAGCAGGTCGTCCAGCCCGCCGTCCGCGGCTCCATCCTCGACGCGCGCGGCGTGCCCCTCGCCGACAACGAGACCCGGCTGGTGGTCTCCGCGAGCCGCACCGAGCTGATGAAGATGAAGGACGACGGCAAGAGCGTGCTGACCCGGCTCGCCGGCGTCCTCGACATGAAGCCCAAGGAGGTCCTCGACAAGGTCCGGCTCTGCGACTCCAAGACGCCGCAGCCCTGCTGGAACGGCTCCCCGTACCAGCCGATCCCGGTCACCGACGAGGCCACCACCCAGCAGGCCCTGACGATCCGCGAACGGGCCGAGGACTTCCCCGGCATCACCGCCGAACCCACCGCCGTACGCCGCTACCCCGCCCCCGGCAAGGCCAACACCGCGCAGGTCCTCGGCTACCTCTCGCCGGTCACCGACGAGGAGATCACCAAGGCCCAGGACACCGACTCGCCCTACCTCCGCTCCGACCAGGTCGGCCGCTCCGGACTGGAGCGCACCTACGACAAGGAGCTGCGCGGCAAGGCGGGCGTCACCCGCTACGAGGTCGACAACCTCGGCCGGGTCATCGGCCAGGCGAAGAACGACAAGGCGAAGCCCGGCTCCACCGTCGTCACCTCCCTCGACGCCCGGGTCCAGGCCGTCGCCGAGTACGAGCTCAACAACGCCATGAAGGAAGCCCGCAAGTCCTTCGACAAGAACACCGGCGAGAACTACAAGGCCGACTCCGGCGCCGTCGTCGTCATGGAGGCGAAGACCGGCCGCGTCGTCGCCATGGCCTCCCTGCCCAACTACGACCCCAACTCCTGGGTCGGCGGCATCTCCGCCAAGGACTACGCGGCGCTCACCGGCAAGAAGTCCAACTACCCGCTGCTGAACCGGGCCATCCAGGGCCAGGCCGCCCCCGGCTCGATCTTCAAGGTGATCTCGTCGACCGCCGCGGTCAACGCCGGCTACCCCTTCGACGGCAACTACCCCTGCCCCAGCTCGTACAGCATCGGCGGCCAGACCTTCAAGAACTTCGAGTCCCAGGGCTACGGCTCCATCACCATCGGCCGGGCCCTGGAGGTCTCCTGCGACACCGTCTACTACGCCCTCGCGCACAAGGAATGGGCCAAGGACGGCGGCAACAAGCCGAAGAAGCACCCGAAGGACTGGTTCTACAGGACCGCCCACCAGTTCGGCCTCGGCAAGGAGACCGGCATCGACCTCCCCAACGAGGTCAGCGGCCGGGTCCCCGACCGCAAGTGGAAGCAGGACTTCTACGACGCGAACAGGGACGCCTGGTGCAAGCAGGGCAAGAAGGGCGGCACGTACGTCGAGCAGATCGCGTACGAGAACTGCCTGGAAGGCGACAAGATGCGCGCCGGTGACTCGGTCAACTACTCGATCGGCCAGGGCGACACCCTCGTCACCCCGATCCAGATGGCCACCATCTACGCCGCGATCTCCAACGGCGGCACGCTCTACGACCCCACCGTCGGCAAGGCGATCGTCAGCGGCGACGGCCGGACCGTCGAGACGATCGAGCCCAAGGCGCACGGCAAGCTGCCCTTCACGCGCCAGACCCGCAACGACATAGACGAAGCCCTCGCGGGAGTCGCGACCCGCGGTTCGGCCGCCTGGCGATTCGGCGGCTGGCCGCAGGACAAGATCCCGATGCACGCCAAGACGGGTACGGCCGAGGTCTACGGCAAGCAGACGACCTCCTGGTTCGCCACGTACACCAAGGACTACTCGATCGTCATGACGATCTCCCAGGGCGGCACCGGCTCCGGCGCGTCCGGGCCCGCCGTGCGCAACATCTACGACGCCCTCTACGGACTCGACGACTCCGGCAAGCAGGACCTGAAGAAGGCGCTGCTGCCCGCCCCGCAGAAGTCCCTGCCCAAGATCCAGCCGGACGGCTCGATCGACGCCCCGCAGATCAAGCCCTACGACCCCGACTCGCAGAAGACCACCGAGGAGCAGACCCTCGCGGCAGTCCTGGGGAGGCGCGACTGATGGCCGGCTTCTCCGTCCAGCGGTACGCCCCCGAGCGCTCCGCCTGGGGCAGGCTCACCGCCCGCGACTCCGTCGTGCGCAAGCTCGACTGGCCGCTGCTCGGGTCCGCGATCGCGCTCTCCTTCATCGGCTCGCTGCTGGTCTACTCGGCGACCCGGGGCCGCGACTCGCTCACCCACGGCGACCCGTACTACTTCCTCTTCCGGCACGTGCTCAACACCGGCATCGGCTTCGCCCTGATGGTCGGCACGATCTGGCTCGGCCACCGGACCCTGCGCGGCGCCGTCCCGATCCTGTACGGCCTGTCGGTGGTCCTGGTGCTGGCGGTCCTCACCCCGCTCGGCGCCACCGTCAACGGCGCCCACGCCTGGATCATCATCGGCGGCGGCTTCTCGCTCCAGCCCTCCGAGTTCACCAAGATCACCATCATTCTGGTCATGGCGATGCTGCTCGCCGAGCGCGTCGACGCGGGCGACCAGCTCCACCCCGACCACCGGACCGTCGCCAAGGCCCTCGGGCTGGCCGCCGTCCCGATGGCCATCGTCATGGGGATGCCGGACCTCGGCTCCGTGATGGTCATGGCCGTCATCGTGCTCGGGGTGCTCCTCGCCTCCGGCGCCTCGAACCGCTGGGTCTTCGGACTCCTCGGCGCGGGCGCGGCCGGAGCCGTCGCCATCTGGCAGCTCGGCCTGCTCGACGACTACCAGATCGCCCGCTTCGCCGCCTTCGCCAACCCCGCGCTCGACCCGGCGGGCGTCGGCTACAACACCAACCAGGCCAGGATCGCGATCGGCTCCGGCGGCCTTTACGGCACGGGCCTCTTCCAGGGCACCCAGACCACCGGCCAGTTCGTCCCCGAACAGCAGACCGACTTCGTCTTCACCGTCGCGGGCGAGGAACTGGGCTTCCTCGGCGCCGGACTGATCCTCGTCCTGCTCGGCGTCGTCCTGTGGCGCGCCTGCCGGATCGCCCGCGAGACGACCGAGCTGTACGGCACGATCGTCGCCGCCGGGATCATCGCCTGGTTCGCCTTCCAGTCGTTCGAGAACATCGGGATGACACTCGGCATCATGCCGGTCGCCGGCCTCCCGCTGCCCTTCGTGTCGTACGGGGGATCCTCGATGTTCGCCGTCTGGGTGGCCGTCGGACTGCTCCAGTCGATCAGGGTGCAGCGGCCGATAAGCGCCTGAGCCGGTACGGGAGCACTGCGCATTTCCGGACAGCACGGATAGATTCGGGTCATGGTGGACTCGAAGCGCGAGATCGAGCGGAAGTACGAAGCCACGGCCGGGACCCGGCTGCCCGACCTGAGCCGGGTGCCCGGGGTCTCGGCCGTCGTCCATCGGGGCGTCACCGAGCTGGACGCCGTCTACCACGACACCGAGGACCACCGGCTCGCGGCGGACTCCCTCACCCTGCGCCGCCGCACCGGCGGCGCCGACGCCGGATGGCACCTCAAGTTCCCGGTCGCCTCCGGCATCCGGGACGAGCTGCGCGAACCCCTCTCCGACACCCTGCCGCGCTCCCTGGCCGGCCTGGTCCGCTCCCGGGTCCGGGGCGCCGTGCTCGTCCCGGTCGTCCGGCTGCGCTCCGCCCGCGACGTCCACCACCTGGTCGACGACCGGGGCGAGCCGCTCGCCGAGGTCGCCGTCGACGAGGTGCGGGCCGTACGGCTGACGGGCGGCGGGGCCACGGCCACCTGGGCCGAGATCGAGGTCGAGCTCGCCGACGGCGGCGACCCGGCGCTCCTGGACGCCGTGGAGCGCCGGCTGCGCAAGGCCGGCATCCGTCCGTCCGCGTCCGCGTCGAAGCTGGCCAGGGCCCTCGCGGAGACCGGGCCCGGCGCGGAGCCCGGGGCCGCACCCGATCCCGCGAAGAAGCCGAAGAAGGCGAAGCCGGGAAAGAAGGCGAAGCCGGGAAAGGTGAAGGCGGCCCGCGCCGAGGAGGCCCGTGAGGAGCCCGCGCCCACCACCGCGGGCGACCACGTCCTGGCGTACGTACGCCGCCAGGCCGAGGCGATCGTCGCCCTCGACCCCGCCGTGCGCCGGGACCTCCCGGACTCCGTGCACCAGCTGCGGGTCGCCACCCGCAGACTGCGCAGCGCCCTGCGGACGTACCGCAGGATCCTGGACCGCGACGCCACCGACCCGGTCGGCCGGGAGCTGAAGTGGCTGGCCGCCGAGCTGGGCGTCGACCGCGACCAGGAGGTGCTCGACGCCCGGCTGCGCGGCCACCTCGACGAACTGCCCCGCACCCTGCTCCTCGGCCCGGTCCGCGGGCGGCTCCGGATCAGGTCGACGGCCCGCCGGGCGGGCTCCCGCCGCCGTACCGTGGCCGTGCTCGACGGGAAGCGGTACCTGGCGCTCCTGGAGAGCCTCGACGCCCTGCTCACGGACCCGCCGCTGCTGCCCGCCGCCTCCCGCGCCCCCGGCCGGGCACTGCCCCGCGCCCTGCTGAAGGAGTACGGGCGTCTCGCGAAACGCGTCGGCCACGCCCTGGACCTGCCGCCCGGCCACGGCCGGGACCTCGCCCTGCACGAGGCCCGCAAGGCCGCCAAGCGCACCCGTTACGCGGCGGAGGCGGCCCGCCCCGCGCTCGGCAGACCCGCCAAGCGGTTCGCCAAACGGATGAAGGCGGTGCAGAGCCTGCTCGGCGACCACCAGGACAGCGTGGTGGCCCGGGAGGCCCTGCGGACCCTGGCAGCCCAGGCCCACGCGGCGGGGGAGTCGGCCTTCACCTGGGGACTGCTGTACGGGCGGGAGGAGGCGGCCGCCGCCGCACGCGAACGGGAGCTGCCCGGCGTCTGGGAGCGGGCGTCGCGGCCGAAGCTCCGGTCGGCGCTGGGAGGCTGAGCATCGGGGTACGCTGGATGGTCACCCCTGCCGGCTCTCGAAAGTTCGCGATGTCAGTCGATTCGGTCTTCCCACAGCTCGAAGCTCTGCTCCCGCATGTGCAGAAGCCCATCCAGTACGTCGGCGGTGAGCTGAACTCCACCGTCAAGCCGTGGGACGAATGCGACGTCCGCTGGGCGTTGATGTACCCCGACGCGTACGAGGTCGGGCTCCCCAACCAGGGCGTCATGATCCTGTACGAGGTGCTCAACGAGCGCCGGGGCGTCCTCGCCGAGCGCACCTACAGCGTGTGGCCGGACCTCGAGGAACTGATGCGCGAGCACCGGGTCCCGCAGTTCACCGTGGACAGCCACCGCCCGGTCAAGGCGTTCGACGTCTTCGGGCTGAGCTTCTCCACCGAGCTCGGCTACACCAACATGCTCGCCGCCCTGGACCTCGCGGACATCCCGCTGAACGCCGCGGACCGCACCCTCGACGACCCGATCGTGCTGGCCGGTGGCCACGCCGCGTTCAACCCGGAGCCGATCGCCGAGTTCATCGACTGCGCGGTCATCGGCGACGGCGAGCAGGCCGTCCTGGAGATCACCGAGATCATCCGCGCCTGGAAGGCCGAGGGCCGTCCCGGCGGACGCGAGGAGGTGCTGTTCCGCCTCGCGAGGACCGGCAACGTCTACGTGCCGGGCTTCTACGACGTCGAGTACCTCCCCGACGGCCGCATCGGCCGCGTCGTGCCGAACAGGTCGGGCGTGCCGTGGCGGGTGTCCAAGCACACCGTCATGGACCTCGACGAGTGGCCGTACCCGAAGCAGCCCCTCGTGCCCCTCGCCGAGACCGTCCACGAGCGGATGTCCGTCGAGATCTTCCGCGGCTGCACCCGCGGCTGCCGTTTCTGCCAGGCCGGCATGATCACGCGCCCCGTGCGGGAGCGAAGCATCACCGGCATCGGCGAGATGGTCGACAAGGGTCTCAAGGCGACCGGCTTCGAGGAGGTCGGCCTGCTCTCGCTCTCCTCCGCGGACCACACCGAGATCGGCGACATCGCCAAGGGCCTCGCCGACCGGTACACCGAGGACAAGATTGGCCTCTCGCTGCCCTCCACCCGCGTCGACGCGTTCAACGTGGACCTGGCCAACGAGCTGACCCGCAACGGTCGCCGCTCCGGCCTCACCTTCGCCCCCGAGGGCGGCTCCGAGCGGATGCGCAAGGTCATCAACAAGATGGTCTCGGAAGAGGACCTCATCCGTACCGTCGCCACCGCGTACGGCAACGGCTGGCGCCAGGTGAAGCTGTACTTCATGTGCGGCCTGCCCACCGAGACCGACGAGGACGTCCTCCAGATCGGCGACATGGCGGTCAACGTGATCGCCAAGGGCCGCGAGGTCTCCGGCCAGAACGACATCCGCTGCACCGTCTCCATCGGCGGCTTCGTGCCCAAGCCGCACACGCCGTTCCAGTGGGCCCCGCAGCTGAGTGCCGAGGAGACCGACGAGCGCCTGGCGAAGCTCCGCGACAAGATCCGCGGCGACAAGAAGTACGGCCGCTCCATCGGCTTCCGCTACCACGACGGCAAGCCCGGCATCGTCGAGGGCCTGCTCTCGCGCGGCGACCGCCGGGTCGGCTCCGTCATCCGCGCCGTGTACGAGTCCGGCGGCCGTTTCGACGGCTGGCGCGAGCACTTCAGCTACGACCGCTGGATGACCGCCGCGGACAAGACGCTGCCCGAGTACGGCGTGGACGTCGACTGGTACACCACCCGCGAGCGGACCTACGAGGAGGTCCTGCCCTGGGATCACCTGGACTCCGGCCTCGACAAGGACTGGCTCTGGGAGGACTGGCAGGACGCGCTCGACGAGACCGAGGTCGAGGACTGCCGCTGGACCCCGTGCTTCGACTGCGGCGTCTGCCCGCAGATGGACACCAGCATCCAGATCGGCCCGACCGGCAAGAAGCTGCTGCCGCTCACGGTCGTGAAGTAGGAGCGACCGCCGCCGCGGGGGCGCTCCCGCGGACGGCGACCGGAAGAAGACGCAGGCCCGGCCCGGGGTTTCCCGGGCCGGGCCTGCGCGTCGTGCACGGCAGGGAGCACGGCGGGCACGGCCCCGGCGCCCGGCCCGGGACGTCCCGGTGGCCGGCCGGTGCTCCGGCGATGGCCGAGCCCCGGGAACCGGGGAGCCCCCTTGCGCGTACTCTGGGTAGTGCAACGACTGTGCCCAGCGCGGCGCCCGAACCAGAGATCTCCCCGCCCGGAGCGAAGTACGCCGAGCGGGGGTGAGCCGGACCGGGCCCCCGGGCCACCCGTATTTCGAGGGCGGCGTGCCACCGCGTCCGCCCCGCACCGAGGAGAAGAACCACTGGGCAAGCGACAGCCCGAAGGCCCGCCGCCCGCACCGGCGGTGCAGCGCATCCGACTGCGCTACACCAAGCGCGGCCGCCTCCGGTTCACCAGTCACCGTGACTTCCAGCGTGCCTTCGAGCGGGCACTGCGCCGCTCCGAGGTGCCCATGGCCTACTCGGCCGGCTTCACCCCGCACCCGAAGGTGTCGTACGCCAACGCCGCCCCCACCGGTACGGGCAGCGAGGCCGAGTTCCTGGAGATCGCACTCACCGAACACCGCGATCCGGCCGTGCTGCGCGAGCAGCTCGACGCCTCGCTGCCGGACGGTCTCGACGTCGTCGACGCCGTGGAGGCCCGTACCTCGGGTCTCGCCGACCGGCTGACCGCCTCCGTCTGGGAACTGCGCCTGGACGGCGTGGACCCGGCGGACGCGGCGGGGGCCGTGGCCGCCTTCAACGGGGCCGAGACCGTCGAGGTCCAGCGCCGTGCGAAGAACGGCATGCGCACCTTCGACGCCCGCGCCGCCGTGGTCGACCTGCAGGCCCTCGATTCCCGACCTGATAGGTCCGGGGACGGGCCCTGTGCGATACTGCGGCTGGTTGTTCGGCACGTGACACCTGCCGTGCGACCTGACGACGTCCTGTCCGGTCTCCGCGTTGTGGCCGACCTGGCGCCGCCGGTCCCCGCAGCGGTGACCAGGCTGGCGCAGGGGCTCTTCGACGAGGAGTCCGGCACGGTGACCGACCCGCTCGCGCCCGACCGCGAGGCAGCTCCGGCCGCTCCACCCACGGCCGCCGGGACCGCCGTCGCGACGGCGCCGGAAGGTGCAGGTTCCGCGTAAGGCGGTCGTTGCAGCGCGGCCCCACGACTCGGGAGCCATCCGGTTCGGGCCGCGCGATGACCCAATAAGACTTTCGCCAGGCCGTACGCCCAGCGCGTACGGAACCGGCGAGCCAGACATTGAGCTCCCGTGCGGCGCCCGCGCCCCGGACGGCGGGCCCGCGTACATCGCGCGGACCGCGCCGGACCGGAAACAGACGCGGCGCCCGGGAGCCTGACGGGAGAACCGCCCGCATGCCCCAGTCCAATGAGCCCGGCACGACCGGGAACGACGAAGAGAACAACGCACCCGGCGACAAGCTGCCGCCGCGCCGCAGGCGCCGCGCCGCGTCCCGCCCGGCCGGACCGCCGATGGCGGAGGCCACGGGCACGGCGACGCCGGCCATACCTGCCGCTGACGCCGAGGTGTCCGAGGGCGACGCCGTGACCGGCACCGGGAGCACCCCGCAGACGGAAGCCGCGGCGCCCGCGCGCCCGCGTCGTCGTGCGGTCCGTAAGGCGACTGCTCCGGCGGGTGCGCCGAAGGCCGCCGAGGTCGTGGAGGTCGTCGAGGAGACGCCCGAGGCCGAGACCGTGGAGGAGGCTGCGCCCGCGCGTCCGCGTCGTCGTGCGGTGCGCAAGGCGACTGCTCCGGCGGGTGCGCCGAAGGCCGCCGAGGTCGTGGAGGCTGTCGAGGAGACGCCCGAGGCCGAGACCGTGGAGGAGGCTGCGCCCGCGCGTCCGCGTCGTCGTGCGGTCCGTAAGGCGACTGCTCCGGCGGGTGCACCGAAGGCCGCCGAGGTCGTGGAGGTCGTGGAGGTCGTCGAGGTCGTCGAGGAGACGCCCGCCGCCGAGCCCGAGCCCGAGCCCGTCGTGGAGCCGGAGCCCGCCGCGCCGCGTGGCCGTACCCGGCGCAGGGCGTCGGCTCCGGCCGGTGCGCCGCAGCAGACCGAGGCGCCCGAGGCCGAGGTCGTGGAGGAGGCGGCGCCCGCGCGTCCGCGTCGTCGTGCGGTCCGTAAGGCGACTGCTCCGGCGGGTGCGCCGAAGGCCGCCGAGGTCGTGGAGGTCGTCGAGGAGACGCCCGCCGCCGAGCCCGAGCCCGTCGTGGAGGAAGCACCCGCGGCCGAGGCCGAGGAGGCCGCCCCGCGCGGCCGTCAGCGTCGCCGGGCCACCGCCGCCGCGGGCCGCCCCGAGTTCACCGGCAAGCCGGAGTTCACCGGGAAGGACGAGGAGCCGGTGCGCAGGAGCCGCCGCGCCTCGCGTCCCGCCGTGGCCGTGTTCCAGGCTCCGGTCTTCGCCGAGCCGATGTTCCAGACCCCGGAGACGGCTGCCGCCGCCGCTGCCGCGTCGCGCCACGACGAGGTCGAGGAGGAGGCCGAGACCGTCGAGGAGCCGACGGCCGTCATCGAGGCCCCGGCCGCCGAGGCCGCGCCGCAGGGCGGTTCGCGCCGTCGCCGTCGGCGTCGTGGTGAGGCCGTCGAGGCCGCCGAGCCCGAGCAGGCCGCGGTTCCCGAGGAGGAGCCGGCCGAGGAGGAGCCGGAGGCCGAGGCCGACGCCGACGCCGAGCACGAGGGCGAGGGCGACGAGACGGACGAGTACGGGGAGCGCCCCTCGCGCCGCCGCCGTCGCGGAGGCCGTCGCCGCCGCCGCGGTGAGGCCAGCGAGAACGACGAGGCCCTGGAGCAGCACGGCGAGGAGGCCGCCGACCACTCCGAGGACGAGCCGGAGCAGGCTCAGGAGTCCGAGGAGGAGGAAGAGGACCACGAGGCGGTCGCCGCGGGTTCCAGCAGCAGCCGTCGCCGCCGCCGTCGTCGGCGCCGCAGCGGTGATGCCGCGGCCGACACCGACAGCGGTGCGGACGACCCGGAGCGTACGGTCGTCAAGGTCCGTGAGCCCCGCAGGAAGGACTCCGACCGCGAGGCCGGCACCGGCTTCGACGAGGTCCAGTCCATCAAGGGCTCGACCCGTATGGAGGCGAAGAAGCAGCGCCGCCGCGAGGGCCGCGAGCAGGGCCGCCGCCGGGTCCCGATCATCACCGAGGCCGAGTTCCTGGCCCGCCGCGAGGCCGTGGAGCGGGTCATGGTCGTCCGCCAGAACGGCGAGCGCACCCAGATCGGCGTCCTCGAGGACAACGTGCTCGTCGAGCACTACGTCAACAAGGAGCAGGCCACCAGCTACGTCGGCAACGTCTACCTGGGCAAGGTGCAGAACGTCCTGCCGTCCATGGAGGCCGCCTTCGTCGACATCGGCAAGGGCCGCAACGCCGTGCTCTACGCCGGTGAGGTGAACTTCGAGGCGCTCGGCATGGCCCACGGGCCGCGCCGCATCGAGACCGCCCTCAAGTCCGGCCAGTCCGTCCTGGTCCAGGTCACCAAGGACCCGATCGGCCACAAGGGCGCCCGCCTGACCAGCCAGGTCTCGCTGCCCGGCCGCTACCTGGTCTACGTGCCCGAGGGCTCGATGACCGGCATCAGCCGCAAGCTGCCCGACACCGAGCGGGCCCGGCTGAAGACCATCCTCAAGAAGATCGTCCCCGAGGACGCGGGCGTCATCGTCCGCACCGCCGCGGAGGGTGCGAGCGAGGACGAGCTGCGCCGTGACGTCGAGCGGCTGCAGCAGCAGTGGGAGGACATCCAGAAGAAGGCGAAGAGCACCGGCGGCTCCAACGCGCCGACCCTGCTCTACGGCGAGCCGGACATGACCGTCCGGGTCGTCCGCGACATCTTCAACGAGGACTTCTCCAAGGTCATCGTCAGCGGCGACGACGCGTGGGAGACCATCCACGGCTACGTCTCGCAGGTGGCGCCGGACCTCACGGACCGCCTGTCGCGGTGGACCTCCGAGGTCGACATCTTCGCGACGTACCGGATCGACGAGCAGCTGATGAAGGCGCTGGACCGGAAGGTCTACCTGCCGAGCGGCGGCTCGCTGGTGATCGACAAGACCGAGGCGATGGTCGTCGTCGACGTCAACACCGGCAAGTTCACCGGTCAGGGCGGCAACCTCGAGGAGACCGTCACCAAGAACAACCTGGAGGCGGCCGAGGAGATCGTGCGCCAGCTGCGGCTGCGCGACCTCGGCGGCATCGTCGTCGTCGACTTCATCGACATGGTGCTGGAGTCCAACCGGGACCTGGTGCTGCGGCGCCTGCTGGAGTGCCTGGGACGCGACCGCACGAAGCACCAGGTCGCCGAGGTCACCTCGCTGGGCCTGGTCCAGATGACCCGCAAGCGGGTGGGCCAGGGTCTGCTGGAGTCCTTCTCCGAGACCTGTGTCCACTGCAACGGGCGCGGCGTCATCGTCCACATGGAGCAGCCCTCCTCGGTCGGTGGCGGCGGCAAGCGCTCCAAGAAGCGCGGCCGGGGTGGCGCGGGCCACGACCACGAGCACACCGTGGAGCAGGGCCACGAGCCCACCGCCGGAACCGAGGTCGAGACCGAGGCCGAGGTGGCCGCCGAGGTCGCCGCCCCGGTGGCGCTGCCCGAGCCGGAGTTCGTCCCGGACGAGGAGCTGTACAGCAGCCCGGCCGAGGCCGAGGCCGCCGTGCGCGGCCGTGGCCGTCGCCGTGCGACCCGCAAGGTGTCGGCCCCGGCCGGTGCCCCGAAGGCCGCGGCCGAGCCGGTCGTCGCACCGGAGCCGGTGGCGAAGCCGGAGCCGGCCGCCGTCGAGCCGGAGCCGGTCGTGGCGGCCGAGCCGGTCGACGCGACGCCGGCGGCCGTCGAGCCGCAGGTGGCCGAGGAGACCCCCGCGGCGGAGGCCCCGCAGGGCCGTACGCGTCGCAGGGCGACCCGGAAGGCGACCGCCCCGGCGGGTGCCCCGAAGGCCGCGGCCGAGCCGGTCGTCGTCGAGGAGGCCGCCGAGCGGGCCGTCCCGGAGCAGGCCGCCGAGCAGGCTCCGCAGGCCGAGGAGGCGCCCGTCGCCGAGGCCGCGAAGGCCGAGGCCGCGCCCGAGGAGGTGGCCCCCGAGGCCGCCCCGCCGAGGGCCCGCCGCCGGGTGACCCGCAAGGTCACCGCCCCCGCGGGCTCGCCCGCCGGAGCGGACGGGGCGGAGGTCGTCGTGGTGACCGCCCCGAAGACCGAGTCGAAGCCGGACGCGGAGCCGAAGGCCGACACCGAGCCGGCCGAGACCGCCGAAGAGGCGGCCCCGGCCAAGAAGACGGCCCGGAAGACCGCCAAGAAGGCCACGGCCAAGAAGGCGGCGACGAAGAAGACGGCCGCGAAGAAGACCGCGGCCAAGAAGACCGCCGCGAAGAAGACGACGGCCAAGAAGGCGGCGAAGGCCGCCGTCCCGGCCGACGCCGAGAGCTGACCGGCGGCCGGAGCACGACGGAAGGGGGGCGGGTCCCGAGGGACCCGCCCCCCTTCCGTCGTGTGCGGTGGACGGGTGGGCCGTGCGGCGGCCGTGGCCGTCAGAACTTGTTGAACGCGATGGCGTTGGTGAGCGATGTGACACCGCTCTGCACGCCGTCGATCTTCACCGTCTGGCCCGAAACGTGCTTCACGTACACGCGCAGGATGAATGTGCGGGTACCGCAGGAGGGGTCGACGGGAACGTCGGGAAGGGAAAAGTACGCGGCATAGTGATGCCCGTCGTCGGTGATTGTCCTGCGCGAGGTCTCCGTGCTGCTGGTCCGGCACGCGTGGCCGGTCGTGTCGAGCTGAATGAAATCGAAACGCGTGTCCACGACCGCATTCGTCCCGCGCGGATACCGGTGCATCGCGGTGGCGCAGGAAGCGGTGCCGTTGTAGCACGTGGTCAGTTCCACGTTCGCCTGTGCCGCCACGGAGCTCACGGAGGGGGACGCCTGCCACTTCTGGACCGGTGTTCCGTCGTCGTAGAAGATCCAGGCGTCGGGGTCGGCCGAACCGGAACCGACGTAGGTGCAGTTCCCCCCGCTGTCGGCGCTCTCGCAGGCGGGGTTCTGCCACCACCCGGCACCGGTCTGGTCGCTGCCGCTGACCTCCAGCCACGTGCTGTTCGCGACCGCGGTCAGGTGGTATTCACCGGACAGGGAGGAGTAGGCCGAACCGTAGAGCCCGCACGTGTACGTGCCCGCCGCCGGTGCGGTGAGGAGGAGATCGGCGTAGAGGGGCAGGTGGCCCGGCACCGCGTACGTGTCGGTGTCGTGGCCCTCGTGATTGCGGGCCGACGCCGCGACGACCGGCGTGGCCGCGCCCGCCGGGTCCACGCACTTGATGCGGCTGGTCAGGCCCACGATGCCCGTCGTGGAGCTCGTGGCCTCCAGACGTGCTCGCAGGTGACGCTTCTCCCCGGACTTCAAGGTGAGCGTCCGCCCGATCAGCGCGGTGGTGACACCGGGGGTGATCTCGACGTCCTTCGACAGGGTGGTGCGCTCGACCGGCCCGCTGTCGGCCAGGGCCTCGGCCGACCCGAACGGCACCAAAGTCAGGGCGAGAGCCGCAACAATCAACTTGTTCTTCATCGTTCTGAAAGCAGAAATGAGCCGACCTCGATTTCTTGGCAATCCGGTGATTCCCCGACCGGCTTCTCCGACGCTGTGCGGAAGCGGTGGTCGAGGCCATTTTGATCACGTCATGGTGCCACGGGACGGGGAATTCGATCCGTGGAATGTGGAAATGTTTTCCGGGTGCTCGACGGGGTGCGTCCGCCGCGGGTGCGGGGGCCCCGTGTCCGGTCCGTCGTCCGCCGCGGATCGGCTCACGGGGGCCCGGTTTGACCGCCCGGGGGCGGCCCCGTAACCTTGTCCATCGGCGTGTTTCCCATGCGCGCCTTCCCCTGAGCACATTCCTTCCGGTGGATTCGTCCGCCTGGAGAGGCCGCTCATCCTTCCGGATCGTCGCGGGCCCCGGCCTGCGCGGGCGGCTGGCATCAGGGGCTCCGTTCCGAGCGAGAGAGAGATCCGCGTGTACGCCATCGTGCGCAGCGGTGGCCGTCAGCACAAGGTTGCTGTCGGTGACATCGTTGAGGTTGACAAGATTTCCACTGCCAAGGTTGGCGACACGGTCGAGCTCTCGACCCTGCTCGTGGTCGACGGCGACGCCGTGACCAGCGACCCGTGGGTTCTGGCCGGCATCAAGGTCCAGGCCGAGGTCGTGGACCACCACAAGGGCGCGAAGATCGACATCCTTCGCTACAAGAACAAGACCGGCTACCGCCGTCGCCAGGGTCACCGTCAGCAGTACACGGCGATCAAGGTCACCGGTATCCCCGCGGCTGCGAAGTAAGGGACTGAGGAGACATGGCACACAAGAAGGGCGCATCGTCCACCCGGAACGGGCGCGATTCCAACGCTCAGCGGCTCGGCGTGAAGCGCTTCGGCGGTCAGGCCGTCAACGCCGGTGAGATCCTGGTCCGCCAGCGCGGCACCCACTTCCACCCGGGCACGGGCGTCGGCCGTGGCGGCGACGACACGCTGTTCGCGCTCGCCGCCGGTGCGGTCGAGTTCGGCACGCACCGTGGCCGCAAGGTCGTGAACATCGTTCCGATCGCCGGCTGATTTCCGGCGCTCGTCGAGCGGTTTCTGCGGAGGCGGACCTCACTTCCCGTACGGGAAGCGGGTCCGCCTCTCGCGCGTTTCTCCCATGAGAAACGGCTTCCCCCAGCGGTACGGCACGGACTGGCGGGCGGCACGAGTGAGACATTTCTGCATGCATGTAACTGGAGGTTCCCACCATGACCACCTTCGTGGACCGCGTCGAGCTGCACGTCGCCGCGGGTAACGGAGGCCACGGCTGCGCCTCCGTACACCGTGAGAAGTTCAAACCGCTCGGCGGTCCGGACGGCGGCAACGGCGGCCGCGGCGGCGATGTGACCCTGGTCGTCGACCAGTCCGTCACCACGCTCCTCGACTACCACCACCACCCCCACCGCAAGGCCACCAACGGCCAGCCCGGCGCCGGTGACAACCGCTCCGGCAAGGACGGCCAGGACCTGGTCCTGCCGGTGCCCGACGGCACGGTCGTGCTCGACCGCGACGGCGAGGTGCTCGCCGACCTGATCGGCCAGGGCACCACGTTCGTCGCCGGCCAGGGCGGTCGCGGCGGCCTCGGCAACGCCGCACTGGCCTCCGCCCGGCGCAAGGCCCCCGGCTTCGCGCTGCTCGGCGAGCCCGGCGAGGCCCGGGACATCGTCCTGGAGCTCAAGACCGTCGCCGACGTCGCGCTGGTCGGCTACCCGAGCGCGGGCAAGTCCTCGCTGATCTCCGTCCTGTCCGCGGCCAAGCCGAAGATCGCCGACTACCCCTTCACCACCCTCGTCCCCAACCTCGGCGTGGTCACCGCGGGCAGCACCGTGTACACCGTCGCCGACGTGCCGGGCCTGATCCCCGGCGCCAGCCAGGGACGCGGCCTCGGCCTGGAGTTCCTGCGGCACGTGGAGCGCTGCTCGGTGCTCGTGCACGTACTGGACACGGCGACGCTGGAGTCGGACCGCGACCCGGTCTCCGACCTCGACACGATCGAGGAGGAGCTGAAGCAGTACGGCGGCCTGGAGGACCGGCCCCGCATCGTCGTCCTCAACAAGATCGACATCCCGGACGGCCAGGACCTCGCCGACATGATCCGCCCGGACCTGGAGGAGCGCGGCTACCGCGTCTTCGAGGTGTCCGCCGTGGCCCGCACCGGTCTGAAGGAGCTCTCCTACGCGCTCGCGGGCATCATCGCCGAGACGCGCGCGGCCAAGCCCGTGGAGGTGGCGACCCGCATCGTCATCCGTCCGAAGGCCGTCGACGACGCGGGCTTCACCGTCACCAGGGAGGGGGACGACCTCTACCGGGTGCGCGGCGAGAAGCCGGAGCGCTGGGTGCGCCAGACCGACTTCAACAACGACGAGGCCGTCGGCTACCTCGCGGACCGGCTCAACCGCCTCGGCGTCGAGGACGCGTTGATGAAGGCCGGTGCCCGGGCGGGCGACGGCGTGGCCATCGGCGCCGAGGACAACGCCGTCGTCTTCGACTGGGAGCCGACCATGGCCGCGGGCGCGGAGATGCTCGGCCGCCGGGGCGAGGACCACCGGCTCGAGGCGCCGCGCCCGGCGGCGCAGCGCCGCCGCGACCGCGAGGCGGAACGCGACGAGGCGCAGCGCGAGTTCGACGAATTCAACCCGTTCTGATCCGGTCGGCCGGGTCCGCCCGCGCGGGCCCGGCCGGTCGTACGGGGCCGTCCGACCGGCCGTCGGAGGTTCCCCACGTCACACGGCATGTCACACGACCGAGGGAACCGAATCCGCTCATGAGTGATTCATGCCGCTCATGCCTGTGGCGTCGGTCACCTGGTCAGGAAGCGTCAGTTCCGGTATTTGCCCTGATCGCAAGGCAACACGAGGTTTCGCCACGGCATGCGGTGGCCGACGTCCACCTTGCGAGACGGTAACGGAGAGTGCAACCATCGCTGTATCTCCCAGCCCTCGCAAGGTAGGTCGTCTGTGTCTGCTCAGCACATAGCCAAAGCCCGAACCACAGCAGTCGTGCTCGCCGGCGGTACCGGTCAGCGCGTGGGTCTGTCGATCCCCAAGCAGCTGCTGAAGATCGCAGGCAAGGCCGTCATCGAGCACACGCTGTCGATCTTCCAGCAGGCCGACTCCATCGACGACGTCATCGTGCTGATGGCGCCGGGCTACGTGCCCGACGTGGAGAAGATCGTCGCGAAGGCCGGACTGACCAAGGTCACCAAGGTGATCGAGGGCGGCGCCACGCGCAACGAGACCACCGAGCGCGCCATCGCGGCCCTCGGCGAGGGCCTGGCCGAGGGCGAGGACCGCAACGTCCTCTTCCACGACGCCGTGCGCCCGCTGCTCTCGCAGCGCGTCATCAAGGACTGCGTCGACGCCCTCGGCCGCTACGAGGCGGTCGACGTCGCCATCCCGTCCGCGGACACGATCATCGTGACCCGCACCCACGGCGGCGACGGCGAGTTCATCACCGACGTGCCCGACCGCTCCCGGCTGCGCCGCGGCCAGACGCCGCAGGCATTCAAGCTCTCCACCATCCGCCGGGCCTACGAGGTCGCCGCCGGCGACCCGAACTTCCAGGCCACCGACGACTGCTCGGTCGTGCTGAAGTACCTGCCCGACGTGCCGATCTACGTCGTGGCGGGCGACGAGTACAACATGAAGGTCACCCAGCCGGTCGACGTCTTCATCGCGGACAAGCTGTTCCAGCTGGCCTCCACGGCAGTCCCGCAGCCGACCGACGACGCCGCCTACCGCGAGCTGCTCACCGGCAAGACCCTTGTCGTCTTCGGCGGTTCGTACGGCATCGGCGCGGACATCGCGTCGCTCGCCGAGTCCTACGGCGCCACCGTCTACGCCCTGGGCCGTTCCACCACGGGCACGCACGTGGAGAACCCGGAGCACATCGACGACGCGCTCTCCAAGGCGTACGCGGACACCGGCCGCGTCGACTACGTGATCAACACCGCGGGCGTGCTCCGCATCGGCAAGCTCGCCGAGACGGACAACACGACCATCCAGGAAGCGCTCAACGTCAACTACCTGGCACCCGTCCAGATCGCCCGGGCCGCGTACAAGTACCTCGCCGAGACCAAGGGCCAGCTGCTGCTCTACACCTCCAGCAGCTACACCCGGGGCCGCGCGGAGTACAGCCTCTACTCGTCGACCAAGGCCGCCATGGTCAACCTCACCCAGGCGCTCGCGGACGAGTGGGCGGCCGACGGGGTGCGGGTGAACTGCGTGAACCCCGAGCGCACCGCCACCCCGATGCGCACCAAGGCCTTCGGCGAGGAGCCCGCGGGCACGCTGCTCTCCTCCGAGGCGGTCGCCAGGACCTCGCTCGACGTCCTGCTCTCCGAGATGACCGGTCACGTCATCGACGTGCGCCAGCAGGACCCGACCCGCGGTGCCTCCGAGGCGTCCGGTTTCGAGCAGGCCCTTGCCGCCGTCCTGGACCGTCAGGCCGATGTGTAATACTGCTTGACAATCGATTATTCGGACCCCTGCAGTCGCCAAACGCGACGGCAGGGGTCCGAATTCGTGAAGCTCTGCCTTCACATTCCCCTCGTAAAGTAAACAAGTCGGCACCCTCGGGAGCGGTACTTCGTGATTTCGAAAGCCATGCGCTTGGCTCGGGTGGGCAGCGGTTCGGAGCTGGTCGCCGCGCTCCTGGTGGCTCTGGGGTTCCCGTGCATAATGCTCGCGGCAATACTCCCCAATCTCTGGTTCTTCGCCGCGGCCGCTGCGGTCACCTATCTCGCGGACCGGTATCTGCATCATTGCGGCAGCTATCTGATCAACCGGCTCGCCGCGGTCCGGGCCGGTCTTTCGATCCGCTTCCTGGTCCGCCAGCTGCTGCTCATCCTGCTGCTCTCCCGCATGGGATACGGCGAGGAGCCGCTCTTCTACGTGACGGTCGCCTGCCTGCTGGCGTTCTACGGGCTCCAGGCACCGCAGAGCACCATCGTCACGCTGATCAGGCTGCGCCGTAAGCTGCCGGTCGCCACCCGCAACATCGACCTCTCGGCGGTCCGGATCTCGGACGCCCCGCCGCAGAGCCTGATGAACAGGCCCGCGGAGAAGATGCTGCACCTGGACGTCTTCTCCATGGTGGGCGTGCTGGTCGCGGTCGAGACCGGGGTGGACGGCATCGCCTACGCGGGCCTCGGCCTGACGCTGGTGCTGGCGCTCTGCTACCTGCTGCTGCTCCTGCCGTACGTCCGCCCGAAGCGGCTCGTGGGTTCCGCGGACAAGGTGCTGGGCGCGGTGGACGCCTGGCTGGGCGAGTACGAGCCGACCGTGGTCCTCTACTTCTCGGGGTCCAAGGAGTCGGCCTACCAGGCCAACATGTGGCTGGAGACCATGGCCCAGGTCGAGGGCCGGCCGATGATCCTGCTGCGCGAGCGCAACATCCTGCCGCAGCTCGCCGAGACCTCGGTGCCGGTGCTCTGCGTCCCCGGTGGCGTGCACCTGATGAACCTGGACCTGTCGTCGGTGCGGGTCGCGCTCTACGCGGCCAACGTCGGCAAGAACATCCACCTGCTCCGGGTGCCGACCATGAAGCACGTCTTCATCGGTCACGGCGACAGCGACAAGATCGCCAGCGTCAACCCGTACAGCAAGGTCTACGACGAGGTGTGGACCGCGGGCCGGGCCGGCCGCGACCGCTACGCGCTGGCCGATGTCGGCGTGCGCGACGAGGACATCGTGGAGGTGGGCCGCCCGCAGCTGGCCACCATCCAGTCCTGGTCCGGCACGCAGCGCAACCCGATCCCGACCGTGCTGTACGCCCCCACCTGGGAGGGCTGGGACGACAACCCCGGCAACACCTCACTGCTGCTGGCCGGCGTGAACATCGTCAGGCGGCTGCTGGAGGCCGAGCAGCCGGTCCGGCTGCTGTACAAGCCGCACCCCTTCACCGGCACCCGCAGCGCCAGGGCCAAGGCGGTGCACCAGCGCATCACCGAGATGATCGAGCAGGCCGCCGCCGCGCGCACCACCGACTCCCGCTGGGCCGAGCAGACGGCCGCCGGGCAGAGCGAGCGGGCCGAGGCACGGGCCGAGATGGCCCGTATCGAGGCACGGCTGGCCGAGCTGGCCGGTGGCGGGCGCGTCGCACGGGACGAGGCGGAGCTGTCCCGCGACTCGCTGGCCGACCCGGCCCGCGAGGCCGAGACCGCCCGGCTCAGGGACGAGTGGAACGCGGCGTCCTGGCGTGCGCAGGGCTGGTGGGAGCACCGGGTCATCACCGGTGCGCAGATGCGGCTGTACGACTGCTTCAACGAGTCGGACGCCATGGTCTCGGACATCTCCAGCGTGGTGTCCGACTTCATCGCGAGCGGCAAGCCCTACGCGGTCACGGACTCGGCCGAGCTGGGCGAGGAGGAGTTCCGCCGGCAGAACACCGCGGTGCGTGCCGCGGTGATCCTCTCCAACTCGGCGGCCGAGCTGGACGAGCTGCTCGCCGCGGTGACGGATCCGGCCTCGGACGCGCTGGCGGATGCCCGCCTGGAGCTGAAGCAGTACCTCCTCGGCCCGGACGAGCCCACCTCGATGGTGCAGTTCAACACGGCGGTGAAGGCGCTGGCGGCCAGGTCCCAGGCGCGGAACGCCGGGGTGAGCAAGAGCCTGGGCGAACCGGTGAGTGGCTGAAAGTCAACCATCTGCATTACATGATCGAGCAAGGCCCGGCATAGCCCGCAAAGGGTTGTGCCGGGCCTTTGTGATGAGTATCACCATTTGGCGGTGTGGCGTGGGACAACCAACGGGTGGGTCCGGCTGTCTTCTGTTTGTGTGAACGAGACGCAAATTCCTGACGTGACCGTTGTTGTCGGTGCATATGAGGCAATGCCCTACCTCATTCGCTGTCTCGAATCGGTGGAGGCGCAGACCATCGGCGCCGACCGGATCGAAATCGTCGCGGTCGACGACGGCTCCACCGACGGCACGGGGGAGTACCTGGAGGAGTTCGCGGCCAGATCGAAGGTCCCGACCAGAGTGGTCAGGCAGAAGAATTCCGGTGGACCCAGCGGTCCGCGGAATGTGGGCATCGGTATGGCCCGCGGCCGTTACGTCTTCTTCCTGGACGCGGACGACTACTTCGGCGACGAGGCCCTGGAGCGGATGGTGGCCATGGCGGACCGGGCCGGCACCGATGTGGTGCTCGGCAAGGTGGTCGGCGTGAACAGGGGCGCGCCCCAGTCCATGTGGCGGGCCACGAAGGAACGCGTCGACGTCCACAACTCCAAGGTCATTTACACCCTGAGCGCCCAGAAGCTCTTCCGGCGCGAACTCCTGGAACGCCTCTCCCTGCGGTTCGACGAGAATCTCAGGACCGGTGAGGACGCCCTCTTCACGATGGAGGCGTATCTGCGCGGGTCCGGCGTCTCGGTGATCTCCAATTACGTCTGCTATTACCTGGTGGGGCGTGAGGACGGGAAACACGTCACCAAGAGCGGCAACTACGAATGGCGTTTCGACGCGATGCGCGCCATGATGGCGCTCATTCATCGTCTCGAACCCGCGGGGCCGAAGCGGGATTTCCTGATGGTCCGGCCCTTCACGGTCGGAATGCTCCAGCAGTTCGGCCCCGTCGTGCTGAGGGAATCCGAGGAAGTCCGCCGGCACAAGATGGAACTCGCGGCTCCGCTGATGGCCACATACTGGGACGACGGCGTGGCCCGGCTGATCAAGGTGTCGGAGCGGCTGCGCCTGGCCTGTGTGGCGCTGGGCAGGACGGACCTGCTCGTCGAGACGGTGCGCTACATCCGGGCGAAGACGGTCCCGGACGTGGTCGCCTCGCGCGACGGCCGGACGCTCTACCTCGCGTACCCGTACTTCCGGGACAAGTCGGCCGGTCTGGCCGATTCCAACTACGAGGTCACGGTGCCGGACTGGCACGACGGCAAGCGCATCGACCAGCCGAAGGTCGCCGCCCGCCGGGCCTCGCTGTCCCGCCGGGTGGTCCGCAGGATGCGCCGCGACATGCGGCGCTGGAAGGAGCGGCTGCACGCGGGATGACAACCGCTCGTGCACCGTGCGGACACCGGGCGGGCCCGCCCGGCGGATCCGCCGGAGAACACGCAGAGAAGCAACAGAGAACCATCAGTAAAATCGTCCGGGCGTCGCGCCCGCGACAGGACCGACAGATCGTTATGGGGACTGCTCACGTGAAGGCTCTCGTACTATCCGGAGGGGCCGGCACCCGCCTGCGTCCCATCACGCACACCTCGGCCAAGCAGCTGGTGCCCGTGGCGAACAAGCCCGTGCTGTTCTACGGCCTGGAGGCCATCGCGGAAGCGGGCATCACCGAGGTCGGCATCATCGTGGGCGACACCGCGCCCGAGATCCGCGAGGCGGTCGGCGACGGTTCCGCGCTCGGCATCGAGGTCACGTACATCCCGCAGGAGGAGCCGCTCGGCCTCGCCCACGCGGTGCTGATCGCCCGGGACTTCCTGGGCGACGACGACTTCGTCATGTACCTCGGCGACAACTTCATCGTCGGCGGGATCACCGGGCTGGTGGACGAGTTCCGCTCGGACCGGCCCGACGCGCAGATCCTGCTGACCCAGGTGCCCAATCCGACCTCCTTCGGCGTCGCGGAACTCGACGCCGCGGGCCGGGTGGTGGCCCTGGAGGAGAAGCCGAAGGAGCCCAAGAGCGATCTGGCGCTCGTCGGCGTTTACCTCTTCACCCCCGCCATCCACGAGGCCGTCCGCTCGATCGAGCCGTCCTGGCGCGGCGAGCTGGAGATCACGCACGCCATCCAGTGGTTGATCGACCAGAAGCGCGACGTGCGGTCCACCACGATCCGCGGCTACTGGAAGGACACCGGCAACGTCACCGACATGCTGGAGGTCAACCGGACCGTCCTGGAGGCCGTCGAGCCGTTCCAGGAGGGCGCCGAGGTCGACGAGGACAGCGAGATCATCGGCCGGGTCCGGATCGAGCCGGGCGCCAAGGTCAGCGGCAGCCGCATCGTCGGGCCCGCGATCATCGGTGCCCGTTCGGTGATCAGCGGCGCCTACGTGGGCCCGTTCACCTCGGTCTCGGAGGACGTCCGCATCGAGGACAGCGAGATCGAGTACTCCATCGTCCTGCGGGGCGCCTCCATCGCCGGTGTCCGCCGCGTCGAGGCGTCGCTCATCGGCCGCGACGTCGAGGTGACCCCCGCCCCCCGTTCCCCGTCCGCCCACCGACTCGTGCTCGGCGACCACAGCAAGGTGCAGATCTCCTCATGACCACCAACATCCTGGTGACCGGCGGCGCCGGCTTCATCGGCTCGCACTACGTCCGTACGGTGCTCGGCCCCCAGGGCCCCGGCGACGTCGCCGTCACCGTGCTCGACAAGCTCACCTACGCGGGCAACCCGGCCAACCTCGACGAGGTGCGCGACCACCCCGGCTTCAGGTTCGTCCAGGGCGACATCTGCGACCCGGAGCTGGTCGCCAAGCTGATGGCCGAGCACGACCAGGTGGTGCACTTCGCCGCCGAGTCCCACGTGGACCGCTCCATCGACGGCGGCGCCGAGTTCGTCCGCACCAACGTCGTGGGCACCCACACCCTGATCCACGCCGCGCACCTGGCCGGGATCAAGACCTTCGTGCACATCTCCACCGACGAGGTCTACGGCTCGATCGACGAGGGCTCCTGGCCCGAGACCCACCCGCTCGCGCCCAACTCGCCGTACTCCGCGGCCAAGGCGTCCAGCGACCTGATCGCGCTCTCGTACCACCGCACCCACGGCCTCGACGTGCGGGTGACCCGCTGCTCCAACAACTACGGGCACCACCACTTCCCCGAGAAGGTCATCCCGCTCTTCGTCACCAACCTGCTGGACGGCGGGACCGTCCCGCTCTACGGCGACGGCGCCAACGTCCGCGACTGGCTGCACATCGACGACCACGTCCAGGGCATCGAGCTGGTCCGCACCAAGGGCCGGGCCGGCGAGGTCTACAACATCGGCGGCGGTACCGAGCTCTCCAACAAGGAGCTCACCCAGCTGCTGCTGGACGCCTGCGGCGCCGACTGGGACACCAGCGTCACCTACGTCGAGGACCGCAAGGGCCACGACCGCCGCTACTCCGTCGACTGCACCAAGATCCGCGAGGAGCTCGGCTACGAGCCCCGCAAGGACTTCCGCACCGGCCTCGCCGAGACCGTGCAGTGGTACCGCGACAACCGCGCCTGGTGGGAGCCGCTGAAGGAGAGGGCCGCCCTGTGAGCGCCGTCTGGCTGGTCACCGGCGCCGGCGGGATGCTGGGCGGGGACGTCCTGACCCGGCTCGCCGCCGAGGACGTCACCGCGGTCGCCGCGGACCGGGCGGCCGTCGACATCGCCGACCCCGCGTCGGTGCGCGCGGCCTTCGAGGAGCACCGTCCCGCCGTCGTGGTGAACTGCGCCGCCTGGACCGCGGTCGACGACGCCGAGTCCCAGGAGGACGCCGCGCTGCGGGTCAACGGAACGGGCCCGGCCGTCCTGGCCGAGGCGTGCCGCGAGTACGGCGCCGTGCTCCTCCAGGTCTCCACCGACTACGTCTTCGCCGGCGACGGCGAGAAGCCGTACGCCGAGGACGACCCGACCGGACCGCGCAGCGCCTACGGCCGTACCAAGCTGGCCGGCGAGCAGGCCGTGCTGAGCACCCTGCCGGACACCGGTTACGTGGTCCGCACCGCCTGGCTGTACGGCGCGGGCGGCGGCAACTTCGTCCGTACGATGATCAAGCTGGAGGGCGTCAAGGACACCCTCGACGTGGTGGGCGACCAGCGCGGTCAGCCCACCTGGACCGTCGACCTGGCCGACCGGCTGGTCCGGCTCGGACGGGCCGCCCTCGCGGGCACCGCCCCCGCCGGCGTCTACCACGGCACCAGCGGCGGCGAGACGACCTGGTACGGCTTCACGCGGGAGATCTTCCGGCTCCTGGGCGCCGACCCGACCCGCGTCCGCCCCACGACCAGCGAGGCGTTCGTGCGGCCGGCCCCCCGGCCCGCGTTCAGCGTGCTGGGCCACGACGGCTGGGCACGGGCCGGGATCGAACCGGTCCGGCACTGGCGGGCGGCACTGGAGGAGGCATTCCCGGCACTTCTCGCCGCCGAGCGGCCGTGATCACGAATTGACCCTGCAGATGGTCGAATCCCGTCGAATTTCAAAGATGTTCAGAACGAGGGTTTACATCGGGGAGAACGCTTACGTCGCAGTGTGGTCATGAGGTAACTTCGCCGGGAACCGGACCAGTTGGTTTCCTCCGAAGGGCTGCTCCACGTGAACCGCCACGAGTTCCTGCGCCATCTGCACCGCATCTACCGTCCTCGGAACTATCTGGAGATCGGGGTCAACGACGGCAGAAGCCTGGCCCTCTCGCGGGTCCCTTCCGTCGCCGTCGACCCCGCCTTCCGGGTCGTGACGGACATCAGCTGCGACGTCCACCTGGTCAGGGCGACGAGCGACGCCTTCTTCGCCCGCAAGGATCCGCTGCTGCACCTGCGCAACGGCCGCAACCCGTTCCGCGCGCTCGCCCGCCGGGACCCGCTCAACCTGATGGGCGGGGACCCGAAGCTGGAGCTCTCCTTCATCGACGGCATGCACCTCTTCGAGTACGCGCTGCGCGACTTCATGAACGTGGAGAAGCACTCCCGCTGGTCGAGCGTGATCGTGCTGGACGACATGCTGCCCCGCGACGTCGACGAGGCGGCCCGCGACCGGCACACCAAGTACTGGACCGGCGACGTGTACAAGGTGGCGCAGGTGCTGCGCCGCTACCGCCCCGACCTGGTGGTCGTCGAGGTGGACACGGAACCGACCGGTGTGGTCGTGGTGTTCGGCGCCGACCCGGGGAGCACCGTCCTGAAGAACGCGTACGACAAGATCATCGAGGAGTACGTCGTACCCGACCCGCAGGACGTGCCCGAGGAGGTGCTGGTGCGCAAGAACGCCGTCCGGCCCGAGGCACTGCTCCGGGCCGACTTCTGGCCAGCCCTGACCCGCGCCCGCAACCTGCACCGCCCGCGCTCGGCCTTCGCCCCGGTGCGCTCGCGCATCAAGAGGGTGACGGGCTGACCGCCCCCGCCGACAGCACCGAGCCCCTGCGACCCGTAAGGATCGCAGGGGCTCCGGCGTTTCTCCCGCCCGGGACTCAGCCGCGGGCGCGCAGCTGCGCGTAGTACTCCTGGCACGCCTCGTACGAGGGCAGCAGGCCCTGCGCCTCCGCCTCGGCCAGCGAGGGCGCCGCGGCGTCCTTGTCGGACAGCAGCGGGGTGATGCCCTGCGGCCACTCGATGCCCAGCTCGGGGTCGAGCGGGTTGACGCCGTGCTCGCGGCCGGGCGAGTAGCCCTCGGAGCACAGGTAGGCGACCGAGGCGTCGTCCGTCAGCGCCATGAAGGCGTGGCCGAGCCCCTCGGCGAGGTAGACGGAGTGGTGGTCGACGTCGTCGAGCCGGACGGCCTCCCACTGCTTGTACGTGGGGGAGCCGACCCGGATGTCCACGATCACGTCGAGCACCGCGCCGCGCACGCACTTGACGTACTTGGCCTGGCTCGGCGGCACGTCGGCGAAGTGCACACCGCGCAGCGTCCCCCGGCTGGAGACGGAGAAGTTCGCCTGCGCGAGCCGCAGCGTGTGCCCGACGGCCTCGCTGAGCTCCGCGGCCTTGAACCACTCGTGGAAGCTGCCGCGGCTGTCCGGGAAGACCTTGGGCTCATGCACCCAGGCTCCTGCGATGGAGAGCTGCCGCATGCGATCACGTCCTTGTTCTGTTGCCGATGGCCGAGGTGCTCGGCCGGTGTCTGCTGGTGGGAAGCGTACGGCGGTACGCGGCGGGGTCAGCCGGTGATCCGGGCGGCGAGGCGCCGCGCCCGCTTGCGGCCCTTGGCCGGGAGCCTGCGGACGATCGGGCCGCCGACGGCACGCAGCGCCCGGCGCAGCTTCGCCTTCCTGCGCTTGGTGGTGATCCCGTGCATGATCCCGGCGTCGATCACGGGCAGGCTCTGGGAAACGGTGATCCGGCCGCCCTTGTCCACGGTGACCTCGCAGAGGTGGAACGCGGGGTTCTTGTCGCCGTCCAGCCGGACCGAGAGCTTCCAGGTGCCGGGCGCGACGCCCGGCGCGCGCTCGGGCACCGTGAGGTGGGCCCGCCCCTCGGTGGGGCGCAGGGTGGTGCGGAGCTGGTGGGTGGGCCCGTCCGCCCCGTCCGCCGGGCTCAGGACCAGGGTGGTCGCGGAGGACGCCGTGGAGGACCCGGTGAAGAGGTCCAGGCGCAGCTCGGTGGGGCCGCTGCCGGGGGAGCGCCGGACCGGGCGGCCCTCCAGGTACTCGGCCAGCTTCTTGGCGCGGCGGGCGACGTCGAGGGTGATGTTGCCGTGCGGGTCGGTGAAGTACGGGATGACGGCGCGGGCCGGCGAGCCGAGCGAGGCGGGCAGGCAGTCGGCGTCCACCGCGGGGTCGCGGTCGGCACCGAGCCGCGCCTTGCGGACCAGGCCGAGGCCGCGCAGCGGCACCCAGACGTCCCAGAAGCCGCGGGAGACCCGGCCGCGGCCCCCGGTCGCCTC
Organism: Streptomyces sp. sk2.1; assembly: GCF_008120935.1. GTDB lineage: Bacteria > Actinomycetota > Actinomycetes > Streptomycetales > Streptomycetaceae > Streptomyces. The sequence continues at coordinate 1,284,008 of NZ_RDBO01000020.1, read as the reverse complement.
CGAGCCGATCTGGCCGCTGCCGTGCAGGACGACCTCGCACACGTCGTCGCCGAGCTCCTCGACCCGCGCGGTGAACTGCGCGGGGCAGGACCACTCGACGGCCGTCTCGCGGTTGCGCAGCGCCAGCTCGGCGGAGAACCCGTTCATGTCGTCGGTGACGTCCAGGAGCTCGCCCTCCGGCAGCAGCCCCTCGGTGATCCCGGGGTGCAGGAAGTAGCGCCCGTCGCGGCGGAGCAGGGTCAGCGGAGCCTGGTCGTCGCCGTGGACGAGCCGGCCGCTGATGGTGAGGTCGATCTTGCCGTCCGGACGCCAGGCGAAGCCCTCCAGGCGGGCCGCGGCCTTGACCGAGGCGGCGAACCGGGAGATCCGGACGAGGCCCTGGCGGTCGTTGTTGCGCAGCAGGGTCGAGCGCAGCCGCAGCACCGGGCCGAGCCCGTCGTGCACGCCGTCGTCCATGAAGTCGGACGCCAGGTCCTGGACGGCGTCGCACATCTCGTCCAGGTACTCGGGGGCGTACTTGAGGACCGCGGGCTCGCTGAGGCGGCCGATCATCTCGACGCGGTAGAAGCGTCGCAGCAGCATGTCGCGGAAGGCGCCGGGCTCGGTGTTCTCCACGACGACGTCGAGGACCTCGCGGAGGTTGCCGTAGTAGCCGGACGGGACGATCTTCGCGGAACCGGCGTTCTGGCCGTCGTCCCGCCGGGAGTAGTAGTAGCAGGTGTAGTCGCCGAGGATCGACACGACCTTGGCGGGGAAGTACGCCTGCATCATGTAGAGCTGGTCCTCCAGGCGCCGCTTGCCCTCGGGGTAGGCGATGCCGTTCTCGCGGAGGAACTCCGTACGGAACATTTTGTGCGGCGTGAGGCTGTCGTACAGCGGGGCGTCACGCAGCGTGCACTTCTCGCGGTTCTTCTTGAACACGCCGTGGGGAACGCCGCGGAAGTTGCTGGCCACCTTCCCGATGACGATGTCCGATCCGTTGCGGTGACCCATGGCGTACAGACGTTCCAGCGCACCGGAAGCGAGGTAGTCGTCCTGGTCGACGAACTGGACGTACTCGCCCTTCGCCTCGTCCACACCGATGTTGCGGGGCTTCCCCGGCCAGCCGGAATTCGGGATGGTGATGACGCGGAAATGCGGGTGCTCCCCGGCCAGCTTCTCGAGCCGCTCGCGAGTGTCGTCCGTCGAGCCATCGTTGACGAAGAGGACTTCGAACTCCCCTGCCGGGAGGGTCTGCCGCAGAAGCGAGTCGATGCAGGGGTCGATGTACTTGCCCGGGTTGTACACAGGAATGACGACACTTACTTTGACTGGCATTGCTGCTGTCCCACTGTCTGTAGAAGTCCCTCTGGCGGCGGCTGACGCGGGCCCGTGCCGCTGAAAATGGGCATGATGAGCCGCCCGCCGTGCACCCTATCGGCTGTTAGATGGTCGAGGCGCCTCGATGGTTGCCCGCCCGGACCGCCATGATTTCGCCAATCATGACCGGATGCCTTCGCGAGTTCCGAAGGAGTGTTCCGTATTCGTGAATCCTTTGCGCGGCGGGCCGGGGAAGCACGGAAACGGAGAACACCGATCCGTTCTTCCCCGGGCCGAACGGAAGCCTCCGGAGCCGGCCGGCAGCGTCTCCCGGAACCGGAACCGGGGTCTTCCGGAACCGGAACCGGAACCGAGGTCTTCCGCGGCCGCTCCGGGCCGCCGGTCGGACGGGACGGGTCCAGGGAGCGGAACGCCCGAGCGCCGTCGCCGCCGCTCGCGTAGATTGCGGGGGCCGGGCGAGAGGCCGAACCATTGGGGATGTACGTGTCAGGGGCAAGGCAGGGCGTCGCAGAGGCCCGCAGGATCGTGGTCAAGGTCGGTTCCTCCTCCCTCACCACCGCGGCGGGCGGCCTCGACGCGGACCGGGTCGACGCACTCGTCGACGTACTGGCCAAGGTGCGCAGCGGCGGGGAGCGCGAGATCGTGCTCGTCTCCAGCGGCGCCATCGCGGCCGGGCTCGCCCCGCTCGGACTGCACCGCCGACCCAAGGACCTGGCCCGGCAGCAGGCCGCCGCCAGCGTCGGCCAGGGGCTGCTCGTCGCCCGCTACACCGCCTCCTTCGCACGGTACGGCGTACGCGTCGGCCAGGTGCTGCTGACCAGTAACGACACCAGCCGCCGCGCCCACTACCGCAACGCCTGCCGCACCCTCGACCAGTTGCTGGACATGGGCGCGTTCCCGATCGTCAACGAGAACGACACCGTCGCCACCGACGAGATCCGGTTCGGCGACAACGACCGGCTCGCCGCGCTCGTCGCCCACCTCGTCCGTGCCGACCTTCTGGTCCTCCTCTCGGACGTCGACGGCCTCTACGACGGCGACCCCAGCACCCCGGGCACCGCGCGGGTCGCCGAGGTGACCGGACCGGCGGACCTCGCGGGCGTCACCATCGGCAGCGCGGGGAAGGCCGGCGTCGGCACCGGCGGCATGGTCACCAAGGTCGAGGCCGCCCGGATCGCCACGGCCGCCGGGGTCCCGGTCGTCCTCACCTCGGCGAGCCGGGCCGCCGACGCCCTGGCCGGACGGGACACCGGCACGTACTTCCACCGCACCGGACGCCGCTCGGCCGACCGGCTGCTCTGGCTCGCCCACGCCTCCACCCCGCAGGGCTCGCTGACCCTCGACGACGGGGCGGTGCGCGCGGTCGTAGAGCGCCACAGCTCGCTGCTGCCCGCCGGGATCGCCGGGGTCGAGGGCGAGTTCACGGCCGGCGACCCGGTGGAGCTGCGCGACCTCGGAGGCAGGCCGGTGGCGCGCGGACTCGTCAACTTCGACGCCAAGGAGATCCCGCAGCTGCTCGGCCGGTCCACCCGCGACCTGGCGCGGGAGCTCGGCCCGGCCTACGAGCGCGAGATCGTACACAGGGACGATCTGGTCGTACTGCACTCCTGACGGCCCCTGAAACGGCTGAAAGTCCGGTCCCGCACCGGAGACCTTCACGAAAACCACCCCATCCCCGGCCGAGGACTGGTCAACTTTGTAACGGGACACAAGCGGGGTACAGCACAGCGAACGCATTCACAGGAGGCCGCCGGTGAGACGAGCGCGCCCGGGGGCGCCGCCCCGAGGAACGGCCGGCCGGGCCCTGACCAGCGTCGGAGCGGGGGCCGATTTCGACGGCGGCGGGTCCGCGGATCTTGATGAGGACCGGACCGCCGGCTCCGGACCGACGGCGGCGGGAGGACCCGCGCCGGAGGCGGCGAGGACGGAACGCACCCCGTCGAGGCTGTGGCACATCACGCTCAGCGTCTCGGGCGGGGCCGTTCCCCTGGAGGAGGTCAGACGCGGGCTCGAACAACTCGCGCACGACCACCCCTTCCTGCTGACCAGCAGGTACGCCGACGACCACGCGGAGATCCGCTACTGGGAAGAGGCCCGCGACCTGCACGACGCGGCGGCCGTCGCACTGCGGCTGTGGGGGGAGCACCGCTCCACCGCCCGGCTCCCGCCCTGGGAGATCGTCGGCCTGGAGGTCATCGACCGCGAGACGTACCACCAGCGCGTCGCCGAGGGATACGGGCCGCCCCCGGCCGCCCCCGTGGGAGTGCACCCCTACTGACCGCCGCGACGGCAGGCGGGGGAGTTGTCTCGCATCACGGGATACGTGACGGATGCCCGCAGTGTGCGCACTACCCTGCGGGCATGACCACGCTCTCGCCGTACGACAACATGTCCCCGGTCGCCCAGGCCGCCTACCGGGCCCGCTCCGCCGCCGCCGACATCGCGCCGCTGCCCCGCGCGGCGAAGGACGACGCGCTGCTGGCCATCGCGGACGCGCTGGAGGTGCGGACGGGCGAGATCGTCACCGCCAACGCCGAGGACGTCGCCCGCGCCCGCGAGGCCGGGACCAGCGAGTCGATCATCGACCGGCTCACCCTCACCCCCGAACGGATCCGCGCCATCGCCGCCGACGTGCGGCACGTGGCGGCGCTGCCCGACCCGGTCGGCGAGGTCGTCCGGGGCTCGACGCTCCCCAACGGCATCGACCTGCGCCAGGTCCGGGTGCCGCTCGGCGTGGTCGGCATCATCTACGAGGCCCGGCCCAACGTGACGGTCGACGCCGCGGCCCTCTGCCTGAAGTCCGGCAACGCCGTCCTGCTGCGCGGCTCGTCCTCCGCGTACTCCTCGAACCTCGCACTCGTACGGGTGCTGCGGGACGCGGTCGGCGGCTCGGGCCTGCCCGCCGACGCGGTGCAGCTGGTACCGGGCGAGAGCCGCGACTCGGTACGGGAACTGATGCGGGCCCGCGGCCTCGTCGATGTCCTCATCCCGCGCGGCGGCGCCTCGCTGATCCGCACGGTGGTCGAGGAGTCCACCGTGCCCGTCATCGAGACCGGCACCGGCAACTGCCACGTCTACGTGGACGCGCAGACCGACCTCGACATGGCCGTGGAGATCCTGGTCAACTCCAAGGCGCAGCGCCCGAGCGTCTGCAACGCCGCCGAGACCCTCCTGGTGCACCGGGACGTCGCCGACCGGTTCCTGCCCAGGGCCCTGGACGCGCTGGCCGACGCGGGCGTCACCGTGCACGGCGACGAGCGGGTGCTCGCGCACGCCGAGGGGTCCAGGGCCACCGTGGTGGCGGCGACGCCGGAGGACTGGGAGACCGAGTACCTCTCCTACGACATCGCCGCGGCCGTCGTGGACTCGCTGGACGCGGCCGTCGCCCACATCCGGCTCTGGTCCTCCGGTCACACCGAGGCGATCGTGACCACCTCCCAGGCGGCGGCCCGCCGCTTCACCCAGTTGGTGGACTCCACGACGGTGGCCGTGAACGCGTCCACCCGTTTCACCGACGGCGGCCAGTTCGGCTTCGGTGCCGAGATCGGCATCTCCACGCAGAAGCTGCACGCCAGGGGCCCGATGGGGCTGCCGGAGCTCACCTCGACGAAGTACATCGTCACGGGCGACGGCCACGTGCGGTGACCTTCCGGAGCCGGTGAATGTTTGCGGGCTCCCTGCCCAGAACGCCCCGGCGGGGCTAGTCTGGAGCCGTGCCGGACGACGTGGGGGGCAGGCCGTTCCCGGACGGCTGGGAGCCCGACGACGACCGCGGGGGCGCGGACGAGGACTTCGCCTCCGTGGTGTTCGACGAGGACTTCGTACGGGCCGCCGAGATCCATGAACCGACCGCCGTGGAGCGGCTGCTGGCAGCCGCTCAGGCCCGTGCCGAGGCCGAGGCGTCCCGGGCCCGCGCGGGTGGCGCCCCGCTGGACGAGGACCTCCACGACGAGGGATACGGCCCGGGCGGCGGATACGGCCGCGAGGGCTCCCACGACGACTCCCCGGACCCCGACGACCCCTATGGGCGGCACGGCGGCGCCCTGCGCCCCTACCGGAGTTCCGCGCGCTGGCACCGGCCGGTGGCCTGGCTGCTCGCGGTGCTGATGGGGATCGGCATGATCGCGCTCGCCTTCAGCGCCGTCTACCGCAATGCGTCGGGCAGCCGCCAGGAACCCGCCCCGCCGCCCGCCACGACCGGTGTGGACAGCGCCCCGGGCCCCGGAGTCGTCCCTTCCGCCACCACGGACCACGTCCGGCCCACGGCCTCCGCGACACCCCGTACGGGCTGAGGCCCCGCGCACTCCCACCGAGGACGCCCGGGTGCCGAGGACGCCCGCGCCCTCGCGCGCGATCGCGCACCGTGGGCGACCGGATGCACATGTTTCGGCACGGTATGCACTCGCATGCGGGTGCATGTTCTGGATGCCCGGTACATCCTCCTTGGTCGTGAATCCGGCGATGTCCCCGAAGAGCCCGGGGAAGCTCGCGGCCGGTTCTTCGCGGCTGGGCGTTTACCCCGACCCCGATCGACCTACCCTGAAAGTGTGACCCCTCTCACCGAGGGGGCTTCTCGCTCGTCCGTACATGCGCAGCCGTGCGACGTCATGCGAACCCATGACGGACAGGCCCTGTCCGAAGCCGTTCGGCCGAAGCAGAGCGAAGCGTTCCGGCCCGTCCGGTGACGTGGGAGTCGGGAGAAGCCATGGCAGGCCACGGAGAACCGCCAGAAGGTCCGCTCGAGAACCCGGCGGGCGGAGGCGAGGACGAGTACCGGTCACTCGTCTTCGACGAATCGTTCGTGCGCGCTGCCCGGCTGCAGGAATTCTCCGCACGGGAGCGCCTGACGGATCACGCCCCCGCCGTGCGCAGCCTGCCGTCCCGCCGCTTCCGCGCCGGGTCCAGGGCCCTCGTCGCCCTGATCCTCCTGATCGCCCTGGCCTTCGGGACGGCCGTGTACATGGGCCTTCGCCACCCCTACCAGCCCCCCGTCGGCAGGCGGGCCGAGCCCATGAGATCGACCGTCGTCCCCCTGGCGCCCCAGGGCGCCGTACCCGGCGGAACGGCTGCCGGGCTTCTCGCGAAGAGCCCCGCGGCGCAGTTCGAGAAGGGTGCCGCGGGCATCAACCTGCCGGTGGTCGGGCGGACGGACAACTTCTCGGCCGACCAGGTGGGGGCGGCCCTGGACACGGCCAAGGACTACCTGGTGGCGTCCTCGCTCGACCCCGACGTGCTCACCGGCGACGCCGTGCGACCGGTGCAGATGCTGCTCGACCCCGACCAGACCACCCAGTTCGAGCAGAGCGTCGACCACCCGGTCGACGACGGCCGGCACGCCGCGACCGGGTGGCTGGTGCGGTTCGACCCGGCGAAGGTGGCGCTCGCCGCCCCGGACGTACGCGTCCGGGGCATCCTGAGCTACGCCGAGGAGGGGTCCGACACGCTGGAGGTGGTGTCGGACCACACCTTCACCTACACGCTCCGCCCGGCCGGTGAGGGGCCCCGGGCGGCGGACGACGCCTCGCTCTTCACCGTGCGACGCGAGCTGCACTTCCGCTTCGACCGGGAGGACCTGCGGCTGCACCGGCTGGAGGTGCGCACCAGCTACGTCCAGGCCGGGCCGCAGTCGTGCCCGACGGACAACACCGGTGCGCTGCGGCCGCTGCTCGCCGGGCAGCACGCCTCCCACCGCGGCCCCGCGGGCACCGACCCGTACGCGACGGGCCGTCCCGCGGCAGCGCTCTGCGGCACCCTGAAGACCGACGTCCTCCAGCAGTCCCCGGCCCGGCCCGCGGCTCCTCAGGGCTCCTGAGGAGAGCTGAGCCGCTCGGAGCTCAGCGGTCCCTCAAGGTTCTGTGGTTCCAAGGCTCTGTGGTTCCTCAAGGCTCAGTGGTCCCTCAGGACTCCTGAGTCCCCTCCGCCCCCGCCGACCCGTTGGCGGTGTCGTTCCCGGTGCCCTTGCCGGCCGTGCCCCCGCCCTGGCCGGTGAACTTGTCGCGGAGCTTGCCGCCCAGGTCTCCGGCGCCGCCCGCTATGTCGCCGACCAGCTTCATCAGCGGGTCCTTGCTGGTGCGCACCGTGTCCGCGTAGTGGGACGCGGACTCCCGGAAGGAGTCCGTCACCGAGGTGTCCTTGTCCTCGTCGCGCCGCGGGTAGTGGCCGTCCATGATCCGCTGGTAGTCGCGGGTCTCGGACCACTTCTTCAGCTCGGCCGCGCGGACCGTGGTGAACGGGTGGGAGCGGGGCAGCAGGTTGAGGATCTTGAGCACCGAGTCGCGCAGGTCGCCGCCCTTCTCGTACTCGTCGGCCTGGGCGAGGAAGGCGTCCACGTTCATCTCGTGCAGGTGGTTGCCACCCGCGATCTTCATCAGGCCGCGCATCGAGGCCTGAAGGTCCTGGCCGACGAGCAGCCCGGCCCGGTCGGCCGACAGCTCCGACTTGCGGAACCATTCGCGCAGCGCCGTCACGAGCGCCATGATCGCGACGTTGCCCAGCGGGATCCAGGCGACCTTCAGGGCGATGCTGGTGAGGAACAGCAGGATCGTGCGGTAAACGGCGTGGCCGGAGAGGGCGTGTCCCACCTCGTGGCCGATGACGGCCCGCATCTCCTCCTCGTCGAGCAGCTCCACCAGCCCCGTCGTCACCACGATGATCGGCTCGTCGAGGCCGATGCACATGGCATTGGGCTGCGGGTCCTGATTGACGTACATCGGAGGGACCTTCTCCAGGTCCAGGATGTAACAGGCATCCCGCAACATGTCGTTGAGGTGGGCGAACTGGGCGTCGCTCACCCGGACGGAGTCGGAGAGGAAGAGAAGTCGCAGGCTGCGCTCGGGCAGCAGACCGCTCAGCGTCTTGAAGACGGTGTCGAAACCGCTCAGCTTGCGCAGGGCCACCAGGGCCGAGCGGTCCGCCGGGTGCTCGTAGGCCCGGGACGAGATCCCAGTGAAGCGCCTGCGCTGCCTGCTGGGCACGTTCTCGTGGCTGTGTTCGGTCATGGATGGCCCCCTGTTCGTACGAGACGTCGCTCGCCCCCTGACAAAACCCAGCGTAGGTGCTGGGGCTACGGTGTGCGGGGGGCTGTGGATAACAGAGGAGACGCCCGACATGCCGCAAACCGTTGCTCTGCTCGCTGCCGCATCCACGGAGCAGGGACCTGGCAACACGCTCCGTATCGTGCTGCTCGTCTCGCTCGTCGGAGCCGCCCTGCTCGGCTGGTTCCTGCTGCGCGGATACCGCAACGACGACAACAACGACTGAGTCGGCGTGAGCGTGCCCGGGGCGCCCGCATACGATGTGCGCGACGTCTTCCTTCCGACTCCCGATCGATAGGTCCTGCCGAAGATGAGCCTCACGAGCACCGCACACCAGCTGGTCACTCTCGCCTCCGAGGGCGGCGAGCTCGGTGGCAACCACGAAAGCCTCAACCCCTACCTCACCGGGGGCGGTGCGTTCCTCGCGCTGATGTTCCTGCTGTGGGTCACCACACGCTTCAACCGCGACCGCTGAGACAGAGGCGTACACCTGTGCCAGTAGGCTCTGCACGCATGGGAGAGCAGGAAGTGCCTACCGGCCGCGGAAAGCGCCGACTCGGCGTGATGGGCGGGACGTTCGACCCGATCCATCATGGACACCTGGTGGCGGCCAGCGAGGTGGCCGCCCAGTTCCACCTCGACGAGGTGATCTTCGTCCCGACCGGGCAGCCGTGGCAGAAGAGCCACAAGCACGTGTCCCCGGCCGAGGACCGCTATCTGATGACGGTCATCGCGACGGCGTCCAACCCGCAGTTCTCCGTCAGCCGGATCGACGTCGACCGCAGCGGCCCCACGTACACCATCGACACGCTGCGGGACCTGCACGCGATCCACGGTGACGCCGACCTCTTCTTCATCACCGGCGCCGACGCGCTCTCCCAGATCCTCACCTGGCGGGACGCCGACGAACTGTTCTCGCTCTCCCACTTCATCGGTGTGACACGCCCGGGGCACGTGCTCACGGACGTGGGCCTGCCGGAGGGCGGCGTCTCCCTCGTGGAGGTTCCCGCGCTCGCCATCTCGTCCACGGACTGCCGTGAGAGGGTCGCGCAGGGGGACCCGGTCTGGTATCTGGTGCCGGACGGCGTGGTCCGCTACATCGACAAGCGCCAGCTGTACCGCGGCGAATGAGCGACGCAGAGGGGCACCGGTGAACGACCGACAGAACCCGTACGACCCGTACTACCAGCAGCCGCAGATCATCGGCTACGACGAGTACGGGCAGCCGGTGTATCAGCAGCAGGCGGGTCAGCAGGCGTACGACCCGTACGGACCCCAGCAGGCGCAGCAGTCCCACCAGCAGCCCGGTCAGCAGACCGACCCGGGGTACGGGTACGACCCGTACACCCAGTCCCAGGCCCCGCAGCACTTCCAGCAGCAGCCGTACGACCCGTACGCCTCCCAGCAGCCCCAGCAGCCCCAGCAGCCCCAGCAGCCCCAGCAGCCGGGTTACGGCGGCTATGACGGCTACGGTTACGACACCGGCCGGCAGCCCGCCGCGGTCGACACCACCCAGCAGTGGAACGTCCCGCAGCAGGCGAGCGCGCAGCCGGCCCCGCCGGCACAGGTGCCGCCCGCGCCCGCACCGGCCCCGCGGGAACCCGAGCCCGAGTCCGAGCCCCGTTTCGGGACCGAGCCGGAAGCGGCCGTCCCCGGACAGCGCCGTGCCGACCGCGACTACCGCACCGAGCAGTTCTCCTTCATCGAGGAGCCCGACGAGGACTCCGAAGACGTCATCGACTGGCTGAAGTTCACCGAGAGCCGCAGCGAGCGGCGCGAGGAGGCACGGCGCCGCGGCCGCAACCGCATGGTCGCGCTGATAGTCGTGGTGGCCCTGGTGGTGGTCGGCGGCGTCGGCTACCTCTGGTCCGCCGGAAAGCTCCCCGGCCTGTCCGACTCGGAGAAGGACAACACGGCGTCGGCGGGCCCGCAGCAGCGGGACGTCATCGTGGTCCACCTGCACAACACCAAGAAGGGCGGCACCTCCACGGCGCTGCTCGTCGACAACGTGACGACCAAGCAGGGAACCACGGTCCTGCTGCCCAACTCGCTCATGGTCGCCAACGACGAGGGCGCCACGACCACCCTCGGCAAGTCCGTCGACGACGACGGCGCCACCGGTACCCGCGACTCCATCGACACACTGCTCGGCACCGACATCAGCGGTACGTGGCGACTCGACACCCCTTACCTGGAGACCCTCGTCGACCTGGTCGGCAACATCGAGATCGACACCGACACCGATGTGCCCGACACGAAGAAGGGTGCTTCACCTCTGGTGAAGAAGGGCGAGTCGCAGACCCTGAGCGGCCGGATGGCCGTCGCGTACGCCACCTACCAGGGGCCCGGCGAGGCCGAGGCGAAGCAGCTCATGCGGTTCGGTGAGGTCGTGCGGAGCGTGCTGCGGAAGATCTCGGACGATCCGAAGGCCGCCACGGTCACCGTGCAGACGCTGGCGCAGATCCTCGACCCCTCGCTCCCCGAGAAGGACCTCGGGGCCTCCCTTGCGAAGCTCGCCCAGCGCGCCAAGGTCGGCGACTACAAGACGACCGTGCTGCCGGTCCAGCCGGACGGCACGCTCACCGACGCGGCCACCGAGAGCGTCGTCAAGGACGTTCTGGGCGGCACGGTGAAGGCCCCGGACGCGGACGCCGTGGTACGGGTCGACGTCAAGAACGCCACCGGTGACGAGGAGGGCGCGGCATCCGCCCGGATCAAGCTGATCAACGGCGGCTACGCCTTCGTGGGCGGTGGTACGACCGGGACCGTGCCGTCGTCCGAGGTCGTCCACAGGACCGCCCAGGACAAGGAGAAGGCGGTCCAGGTCGCCAAGACCCTGGGCCTGCCGGCGGAGGCGGTGAAGCAGGGCAAGCCCGCCGCCAACGTGGACGTGTCCGTCGTGCTCGGCCAGGACTACAAGATCAAATGACCCGGATCTCGCCGTCCGGGCGGTACTGATCCGGCACTCGAACGTTCATTGCGTGGGCTGTCGGCGGTCCGTGAGACCCTAGAGGTTGATCTGACCGCCGACGAAAGCCTGCTTGTGACCGCCACGGACCGCTCCATCGAGCTCATCAACGCCGCCGCCCAGGCGGCCGCCGACCGGCTCGCGCACGACATCATCGCGTACGACGTCAGCGACGTGCTGTCGATCACGGACGCCTTCCTGCTGGCCTCGGCCCCCAACGACCGCCAGGTCAAGTCGATCGTCGACGAGATCGAGGAGCGGCTCCAGAAGGAGCTCGGCGCCAAGCCGGTGCGCCGCGAGGGCGACCGGGACGCGCGCTGGATCCTCCTCGACTACGTCGACATCGTCATCCATGTCCAGCACAGCGAGGAGCGCGTCTTCTACGCGCTGGAGCGCCTGTGGAAGGACTGCCCCGAGATCGCGCTCCCCGAGGACGCGGTCAAGACCCGCGGCAAGGCCGAGGAGCACGCCAAGCTCAGCGGCGGCACGGAAGGTGAGCAGAGCTGAGCACGGGCAGGAAGGGCCGGGGGCGCAAGATCGTCCTCTGGCGGCACGGCCAGACGGCGTGGAACCTGGAGCGCCGGTTCCAGGGCTCCACGGACATCGCGCTCACCGAGGTCGGAGTCGGGCAGGCCCGGCGGGCCGCCCGGCTGCTCGCCTCGCTGAAGCCGGACGCGATCGTCGCCTCCGACCTCCAGCGGGCAGCGGCCACGGCCGCCGAGCTCGCCGCGCTCACCGGCCTCGAAGTCGCGCACGACGCGGGACTGCGCGAGACCTACGCGGGCGCCTGGCAGGGCCTCACGCACGAGGAGATCGTCGGGCAGTACGGCGAGCAGTACGCCGCGTGGAAGCGCGGCGAGCCCGTGCGGCGGGGCGGCGGCGAGCTGGAGACCGAGGTCGCCGACCGGGCCGCCCCGATCGTGCTCGAACATGCCGACAAGCTGCCCGAGGACGGCACGCTCGTCGTGGTCAGCCATGGCGGCACCATCCGCACCACCATCGGCCGGCTGCTGGGGCTGGAGGCGCACCACTGGGAAGGACTCGGCGGGCTCTCCAACTGCTGCTGGTCGGTGCTGGGCGAGGGCGCGCGCGGCTGGCGTCTGCTGGAACACAACGCCGGCACGCTGCCGGAGCCGGTGCTCGGCGACGACACCTAGGCACGGGCCCCGGGTCCGGTGCCTGCGATTCGGTACTTGTGACCCCTGTGCCCGTGACCCGGCGCCCGGGAACCGGCCGGGTCGGTCCGGACCGGTCCGGTTCGTCCGGGCCTGGTTCCGGTTCCGGGGCCGCCGGTGCCCCGTTCCCGGAGCCGGGGCAGGGCGACGGCCGGAGGCCCGCACCGACCCCCGTCGGCCGGATTTCACTTTCCGGCAGGTCACAGGCTAAAGTTCTTCTTGTTCGCAGCGCGGAAACGCAGAGAAACACAGCGAACAGCGGGGCTATAGCTCAGTTGGTAGAGCGCCTGCATGGCATGCAGGAGGTCAGGAGTTCAATTCTCCTTAGCTCCACAGTCAAGATCCCGTCCCTGTCAGGGGCGGGATCTTCTCGTTTCCCCCACTCGACACCCCGACGGCGTTCCATGGTCCGGGCGCGCTTCCCGGCCCGCCGCCTGACCGGCCGTCACCGGTGCCGTACTCCCATGGCCGGTTCCGCGCACGGGAGTTGCCGGGCGCTGCCGGCGGACGCATGTCTCCAGGGCGTCGTCGCGCTCTTTGCGGATGTCGGGGCGGGTGCGGTCGCGGGGTTCCCGCGCCGTCGTCGACCCGCCGGATCCTCGACGGGCTGTCCCTCTTGCGGGGTCATGGCAGAATCGGAACGCCGGAGGGGGCGACGGACCGAACGGGAGGGAGCGCGATGCCTGCGAGCCGCCAAGAGGTCCCGGACCTGCTCCTTGTCCCCGAGGCCCCTGCGGCCCCCCTGGCTCCCGAAGCATCTGTCGCCCCCGGACGTCGCGTCCGCGTCCGGGCCCATCGCCGTGCCGTCGGACCGCCCCGGGCGGTCCGGGTGCGTGGCGGTACCGCCGGCGCCCGTCGTGCGTGTACCGCCCGTGGCCGGACCCGGAGCTGACCCATGGGTGCACACAGGCGGAAATGTGACTGGTGCGGCAGTGGTACGCCCATCGTCAGGGACATGGATCCGATCAATCCGGAGTACCAGTACTGGTGCGAGGAGTGTGCGCGGGCGCTGATCATAAAAGGCGACCCGATCGAGACCTACCGGGAGCTGGAGGGGGAGCCGATCTACGGACGGCTGCTGGAGGAGCACTGCACCCTCAAGCGCTTCTACTCCTTCGCCACGGCGTGACCCGTCCGGTGCCGCCGATCGCCCCGACGGAGGTGCCGCGAAACCGGTCAAATCCATGCGACCGGGAAACGATTTGGTGGACTGGCGGGGTCACCGGTAATGTTCTCGATGTCGCCAGGGAAACCAGGCGGAACACAGCAAGGGGCTATAGCTCAGTTGGTAGAGCGCCTGCATGGCATGCAGGAGGTCAGGAGTTCAATTCTCCTTAGCTCCACAGTGAAGAAGCGGGTCACTCGAAAGAGTGGCCCGCTTCTTTGTTCCCCTGAGCAGGTGTTCCCGGGGGCGGTCTCCGGTTCCTCCGGTGCGCACCCCCTTCGGGGGTGCGGGAGTGCGGGCGACTCCTCCGGATGCTTCGTCGCGTCCTCCGGATGGTTCTCCGTCGTGCCTTCCGGGTGTTTCCCCCGTCGTGCGGACGTCTCCGTTCCGGTCCCACGGTCCGGTTGTGCCCGGCCCGGTTCGGGACCTGTGGGGTACCCTGACGCCATGCGTGCCGTACGCCTTCTGCTTAGCGAGCCGCGCTGATCAGTCCCGACCGGTGAGAATGCCTGGTCGGAATCAGCGCGGCGTCCCCTCCTGTGCGAGGGGATTTTTCGTTTCCGTAGACGAGTGTCCGTAAACGTGGGCGCCGGCAGATGACGATCGATGGAGCTTTGAGGATCATGAGCGAGACGAATTCCGCAGCCGAGACGGCCGCGCCGCACCGCTACACGGCGGCGATGGCCGCCGACATCGAGGCACGCTGGCAGGACTTCTGGGACGCCGAGGGCACGTACGAGGCGCCGAATCCGACCGGTGACCTGGCGGGCGATCCGGCACAGGCCGCCAAGCCGAAGAAATTCATCATGGACATGTTCCCGTACCCCTCGGGTGCGGGCCTGCACGTGGGTCACCCCCTGGGCTACATCGCCACCGATGTCTTCGCCCGCCACCAGCGGATGACCGGGCACAACGTGCTGCACACCCTGGGCTTCGACGCCTTCGGCCTGCCCGCGGAGCAGTACGCCGTCCAGACCGGCACGCATCCGCGGGTCTCCACCGAGGCCAACATCGAGAACATGACCGCCCAGCTGCGCCGACTGGGCCTGGGCCACGACAAGCGCCGCTCGTTCGCCACGATCGAGTCGGAGTACTACAAGTGGACCCAGTGGATCTTCCTGCAGATCTTCAACTCCTGGTACGACACCGAGGCCGACCGGGCACGCCCGATCGCCGAGCTGGTCGAGCAGTTCGAGAACGGTTCGCGCCCCGCCCCGGACGGCCGTGACTGGAGCGCCCTGAGCGCCGTCGAGCGCGCGGACGTCCTGGGCGAGTACCGCCTGGCGTACGCCTCCGACGCGCCCGTCAACTGGTCGCCGGGCCTGGGCACCGTACTGGCCAACGAAGAGGTGACGGCCGACGGCCGTTCCGAGCGCGGCAACTTCCCCGTCTTCAAGGCCAAGCTGCGCCAGTGGAACATGCGCATCACCGCCTACGCCGACCGGCTGCTGAACGACCTGGACGGCCTGGACTGGCCCGAGGCCATCAAGCTGCAGCAGCGCAACTGGATCGGACGCTCCGAGGGCGCGCGCGTCGACTTCCCGGTCGACGGCGCCGGCAGCATCACCGTCTTCACCACCCGCCAGGACACCCTGTTCGGCGCCACCTACATGGTGCTGGCGCCCGAGCACGAGCTGGTCGAGCGGATCATCCCGGCCGCCTGGCCCGAGGGCACCCACCCGGTGTGGACCGGCGGCCACGCGACCCCGGCCGAGGCCGTCACGGCGTACCGCAAGCTGGCCGCCGCCAAGTCCGACGTGGAGCGGCAGGCCGAGGCCAAGGACAAGACCGGGGTCTTCACCGGCGCGTACGCGACCAACCCGGTCAGCGGCGAGAAGGTGCCCGTTTTCATCGCCGACTACGTCCTGATGGGCTACGGCACCGGCGCGATCATGGCCGTGCCGGCGCACGATGCGCGCGACTTCGCCTTCGCCCGCGCCTTCGAGCTGCCGATGCGCTGTGTCGTCGATCCGTCGGACGACCGCGGCACGGACCCCTCGACGTGGGAGGACGCCTTCGGCTCGTACGAGGCGAAGCTGGTCAACTCGGCCAACGACGAGATCTCGCTGAACGGCCTGGGCGTCGTCGAGGCCAAGGCGAAGATCACCGAATGGCTGACGGGGCACGGCGTCGGCGAGGGCACCGTCAACTTCCGGCTGCGCGACTGGCTGTTCAGCCGCCAGCGCTACTGGGGCGAGCCCTTCCCGATCGTCTACGACGAGGACGGCGTCGCCCACCCGCTGCCCGAGTCGATGCTGCCCCTGGAACTGCCGGAGGTCGACGACTACTCGCCGCGCACCTTCGACCCGGACGACGCCGACACCCAGCCCGAGACCCCGCTGTCCCGGAACGCCGACTGGGTCAACGTCACCCTGGACCTGGGCGACGGCAACGGCCCGAAGAAGTACCGTCGCGAGACCAACACCATGCCCAACTGGGCCGGTTCCTGCTGGTACGAGCTGCGCTACCTGGACCCGAACAACGACTCGAAGCTGGTCGACCCGGCGATCGAGCAGTACTGGATGGGGCCGCGCGAGGGGCAGCCGACCGGTGGCGTCGACCTGTACGTCGGCGGTGCCGAGCACGCCGTGCTGCACCTGCTGTACGCCCGCTTCTGGTCCAAGGTGCTGCATGACCTGGGGTACATCTCGTCCGCCGAGCCGTTCCACAAGCTGTACAACCAGGGCATGATCCAGGCGTTCGTCTACCGGGACAGCCGCGGCATCGCGGTCCCGGCGGCCGAGGTCGAGGAGCGCGACGGGGCGTTCTACCACCAGGGCGAGAAGGTCAGCCGGGTCCTGGGCAAGATGGGCAAGTCCCTGAAGAACGCCGTCACCCCGGACGAGATCTGCGCCGAATACGGGGCGGACACCCTGCGCCTGTACGAGATGGCGATGGGCCCGCTGGACGTGTCGCGGCCGTGGGACACGCGCGCCGTCGTCGGTCAGTACCGGCTGCTGCAGCGGCTGTGGCGCAATGTCGTCGACGAGGAGACCGGCGAGGTCACCGTCGTGGACGCGGAGCCCGGCGAGGAGATGCTGCGCGCGCTGCACAAGGCGATCGACGGGGTCGGCCAGGACATGGCCGGGATGCGCTTCAACACGGCCATCGCCAAGGTCACCGAGCTGAACAACCACCTGACCAAGGCGGGCGGCCCGCTGCCCCGGTCCGTCGCCGAGTCGCTGGTGCTGCTGGTGGCCCCGCTGGCGCCGCACATCGCCGAGGAGCTGTGGCGCCGACTGGGCCACACCGAGTCGGTCGTGCACCAGGACTTCCCGGTCGCCGACCCCGCGTACGTCGTGGACGAGACCGTGACCTGCGTCGTCCAGGTCAAGGGCAAGGTCAAGGCCCGCCTGGAGATCTCCCCGTCGATCACGGACGAGGATCTGGAGGCACTGGCCCTGGCCGACCCGGCCGTGGTCGCGGCGCTGGGCGGCGCGGGCATCCGCAAGGTGATCGTGCGGGCGCCGAAGCTGGTCAACATCGTCCCTGCGTGATGTGCGGTGTGTGACGCGTGACGTGTGTTGCGTGATGTGTCCGATGCGTGCGGAGTGACGGTATGGCCGCCCCTTGAGGGGCACTGACCGGAGCACGGAAAGAGTGGGGGCATTCCCCTACGGGCAGGTTGGGGGTTCCGAAGGAACCCTCGGCCTGCCCTTTCCGTTTACGGTGGAGGGGCCGGGGCCGCTCCGGCAGCCGAGACGACATCCGAGGGGCGCTCATGGAAGCCGTGATCCTGATTCTGGGGTTGCTCTTTTTCGCGTTCGTGGCCCTCGGCGTGTACGCGGGCATCAAGGCCGTAGGGGCGGCGAAGCGCGGTGTGGACCGCACGATCACCCAGGCGCGCCGCACGGTCGAGGAAACCACGCTGCGGGCGAAGAGCTACGGCCAGTCGGGCGTGGGCGCGGAGCTCGCGCAGCTGCGGCTGGCGCTGCGCACCTCCATGCGGGCCACGCAGGAGGCGCTGCAGCGGGGGGCGGTCGAGGACGCCTCGCTCGCGGAGTCGCTGAGCCTCTTCCAGCGGCTGAGCGCGCACGGGCGGGAGCTGGACGAAGAGCTGAAGAGGCTGGAGCGCGAGCCCGACCGGGCGACCGTCGCCTCGCTGCTGCCCGGCCTGAAGCAGCGCACGGAGCGGATCACGCACTCCGCGGATTCGCTGCGGTGGGCCGCGCGGGACCGGGCGCGACGGTTCGTCGACGACGATCTCGACGCGTTGAACGCGCAGATCGACATGGAGGCCGGAGCGCTTCGGCACTGGACGACGGAGGACGAGGAACCGGTCCGGCAGCAGGAACGGCCCCAGGGCGGGACGGGCCCGCAGGACCGGCAGCGGAAGAGCGGCCCGGCCGACGGCACGGCCCAGGCGATCACGGGCCCGGACCCGCGGCGGACCGAATACCCGTGGCAGAAGACGGCGCGGCCCGAGACGACGAACTGAGTCGTTCGACGACCGACGGTGTCAGGACACGTTCCCGAACGGTCCGGAGCGATGCGAAATGATCCGGACCGATCATTCGACCGGGGCCGGACTGCCGGGACACGGGCTCGCCAGGTAACCTCCGGCTCATGTCCCGCCATGTCGCGATCGTCACCGATTCCACGGCCTACCTGCCGCCCGAGACGATGGAGCGGCACGGCATCGCCGCGGTGCCGCTGACCGTCGTTCTCGGGGACCAGGCTCTGGAGGACGGCACCGAGGTCTCGGCCCGTGCCCTCGCGACGGCGCTCCAGAAGCGCCGCCCCGTGACCACTTCCCGGCCCAGCCCGGAGGTCTTCGCCGCCACGTACCGCGCCGCGGCCGAGGCCGGAGCCACCGGCATCGTCTCGCTGCACCTCTCGGCCGAGATCTCGGGCACGTACGACGCCGCTCTGCTCGCGGCGAAGGAAGCACCGGTTCCGGTGCGGGTGGTGGACACCGGAATGGTCGCCATGGCCCTGGGATTCTGCGCCCTGGCGGCGGCGGAGACGACGGAGGCGGGCGGGAGCCTGGACGAGGCCGTGGCGGCGGCGGAGAAGCGGGCCGAGAGCACCTGTGCGTACTTCTACGTCGACACGCTCGACTATCTGCGCCGAGGGGGCCGGATCGGAGCCGCGCAGGCGCTGCTGGGTTCGGCGCTCGCCGTGAAGCCACTGCTCCAGCTGGACGACGGCCGTATCGAGCTGCTGGAGAAGGTGCGGACCGCCTCGAAGGCGATCGCCCGGCTGGAGGAGATCGCCGCGGAACGGGCTGGCAACGGTCCTGTGGACATCGCCGTGCACCACCTGGGGGCGCCCGAGCGTGCCGAGCGGCTCGCCGAGCGGTTGTGCGAACGGGTGCCGGGACTGGTCGATCTGCATGTGAGCGAGGTGGGCGCGGTGATCGGCGCGCACACCGGGCCCGGCCTGCTCGGGGCAGTGGTCTCGCCGCGCTGACCGGGCCGGACCGTCCGGCACGCCGGTCTCGGGGTTCTCACTCCTCGTTTTCACTCCTCGGGGTGGCCGGGATATCCACAACTGGCCGGTTGTCCACCGAAATCGAGGGTGCTCAGCGGGTTCGGGGCGATGTGCCTACCGTCGTGAGGCATGGCTCCTCGATCACATCGTGCAAGCAGTGGAAGCGGCAGCGGCCCCGGTCGTGCCCCGGCATCGGACGGCCGCGCCCGCAGCCGCCCGGGCCGGGCGCCCGGCGCCGGGCGGGGCACAGGTCCCGGCAGGGGTCCCGGCCGACGACGGTTCCCGCGCGGGCGGGACGGTGTGGCGGCCGTGGCCGCTCGGCGTCGGGCGGACGCGCTCATGGGAGGGGCGTACGGCGGACGGGTCGCGCGGCCCGTGCTGGGTGTTGCTCCCGCCCGGGCTCCGGTCGAGGCCGAGGATCCGGTCCCGCCCATGGCGCCGGCCCCGAGAACATCTCCGGTCCCGCCCACGGTGCCGACTCCGCCCGCGGCGCTGGCCCCGGCCACGGCGCCGGAGATGTTCTCGGGGCCGGACCCCACCCCGATGCCTTCCCCGGCGTCGGTATTGGAGCCGGAGCCGGTTCCGGCCGCGACCACGCCCACGACCGCGCTTTTGGTCTCTGGCAGGTCGGGGCGGTGGCGGGAGCGGGTGGTTCCCGCGCTGCGGGAACGGCTTCCGGTGTGGTTGCAGCTCAGATGCGGTCTGGAGCCCAGGGCTCTCGCAGCGCTGGCCGTCGTCCTGGTCGCCGCCGGGGTCTTCGCCGCGGTGCATTTCTGGTCCGCGCGTCCCCAGGCAGTACTGGCTCCCCGGACGGTCGACGAAGCGGCGGCGCACACCCGGACGCCGGCCCCCGTGCCGGGAGACGGCGAAGAGCCCGAGCCGTCACCGGGGCTGCCGCCCGCGACAGGCCGGGGCGGGCGCATCGTCGTCGATGTCGGTGGAAAGGTACGACGGCCCGGAGTGCATGAACTGCCGTCCGGGGCACGGGTCGCCGACGCGCTGCGTGCGGCGGGCGGCGTACGGGCCGGGGCCGATCTCGCCGGGCTCAACCGGGCGCGGTTCCTCATGGACGGGGAGCAGATCGTGGTGGGCGCTCCACCGGGGTCCGCCGCTCCCGGCTCCACCGGACCCTCCGCCACCGATGGCACACAAGGAACCACGGCGGGCGGCGGGGGCTCCGCGGCCGGAGGGCCGGTCAGCCTCAACAACGCCAGCGCCGAACAGCTCGACACCCTGCCCGGTGTCGGCCCGGTCCTCGCCCGGCACATCGTCGACTACCGCACCCAGCACGGCGGTTTCCGTTCCATCGACGAACTGCGCGAGGTCAACGGAATCGGTGACCGCCGGTTCGCCGACCTCCGGCCACTGGTGGGGCCATGAGCGATCTGGACGTGCACGCGGCGTCCGGCGGCCGGCTCGGCGCCTCGGAACCCCGGCAGGAGGGCCCGGTCGACCTTCGACTGGTTCCTCCGGCGATGGCGGCCTGGGGCGGGGCGGCACTCGCGCTGAGCGCGCCGGGGAAGTGGACGGTGGCGGGCGTGCTGCTCTGCGCCGGCACGGCCATGGTGCTCCTGGCGGTGTCGGGCCTGTCGGCCACCCGTGCGCTGCGCGGAGGGCGAGGGCCGGACAGCGTCGGAGCGCACGCGGACACCGCACCGCGCGGGCGATCCGCGGGATCCGGGGGAGGAGGACCGGAGGACGGGGACGGGGGCGGGGCACGCGACCGGTGGCGGTCGTCCGTCACGGCGACCGCCACCGCCGCGGCGCTGCTCTGCGCGGCGGCCGGTGCCGCATCGGCCGGGCTGCACAGCGCGGACGTACGACAGGGGCCGGTCCGGACGCCGACCCAGCGGTTCATGAGGATCGAGGCGGACGTGACGATCACGTCCGACGCCCGGCAGACCGTGCCCAGGGTGCGCGGCGACCACAGCACACCCGCCTCCCTCCTCGTGGACGCCGAGATCACCCGGCTGACCGGACCCGACGGGGCGGTCACCCGGCTGAGCACACCGGTCCTGCTGATCGTGCCGCCCGGCGGATCGACGGGGCAGTGGCAGCAGTTGCTCCCCTCCACCCGGCTGCGCGTGGCCGGCCGGCTGGTACCACCGTTGCACGAGGGGGAGCGCAGTGCCGCCGCCCTGCGGCTGGAGGGCAAGGGCCCGCCGCGCATCACCGGCCCTCCGTCCCTTCCGCAGCGCACGGCGGGTGCTCTGCGCGACGGTCTGCGACGGGCGACCGAGCGGCTCGAACCCGATGCGCGGGCGCTGTTGCCGGGGCTGGTGGTCGGCGATACCTCGCGGGTCACCCCCGAGTTGCGGGAGGCGTTCAAGGCGGCCGACCTCACCCACCTGACGGCGGTCTCCGGCGCCAACCTGGCGATCCTGCTCGTCCTTCTCATCGGGCCACCGGGCACGGCGCTGCGGGCCGAACGACGGGGACTGGCACCTCGGTTGGGGATCTCGTTGCGGATGACGGCGTTGCTCGGCGGCGGGCTCACCCTCGCCTTCGTCATCGTCTGCCGGCCCGAGCCGAGCGTCCTGCGGGCGGCGGCCTGCGGATCGATCACGCTGCTCGCCATCGGCACGGGACGCCGCAGGTCGCTGATCCCCGCGCTGGCCGCTGCGGTTCTGCTGCTGGTGCTTCACGACCCGTGGCTGGCACGGAGCTACGGCTTCGTCCTCTCTGTCCTGGCCACCGGATCCCTGCTGACCATCGCCCCGAGGTGGAGCGACGCATTGCGACGACACGGGGTCCCGCCCCGGCCGGCCGAGGCGCTGGCCGCGGCCGCCGCGGCGCAGGCGGTGTGCGCGCCGGTCGTCGTGCTGCTCGCCTCCCGGGTCAGTCTGGTGGCGATCCCGTGCAACCTGCTGGCCGAGTTCGCGGTGGCACCCGCCACCGTCCTCGGGTTCGCCGTGCTCGCCCTGGCGCCGGTGTGCATGCCGCTGGCGGAGCTGCTCGCCCGGGTTGCGGGATGGCCGGCCGGGTGGATCGCCGCGGTGGCCCGCACCGGGGCGTCCCTGCCCGGGGCGGAGATCGACTGGCCCGACGGTGTGAAGGGCGCGGTGCTGCTCGCCGCGCTGACGGTCCCGGTGGTGCTCCTCGCCCGCCGGTTCGCCCGTCACCCCTGGGTCTGCTCGGCCGCCGCGCTGCTGCTGGTCCTCGCCGTGCTGCGCCCGGTGCCGCTCACCCGGGTGCTGACCGGGTGGCCGCCGCCGGGGTGGGTGTTCGCGATGTGCGACGTGGGCCAGGGGGACGCCCTGGTGCTGGCGGCGGGGAACGGCGCCGGGGTGGTCGTCGACGCCGGTCCCGACCCTCGCCCCGTCGATCGGTGTCTGCGGGATCTCGGGGTCACCGAGGTGCCGCTCCTGGTCCTGACGCACTTCCACGCGGACCATGTGCGGGGGCTGCCCGGCGTGCTGCGGGGCAGAGCGGTGGGGGCGATCCAGACGACGAGCCTGGACGAACCGTTGGACCAGGTGGAGTTCGTACGGAGAACGGCGGCCGGGGCGGGTGTCCCCCTGGTACGGGCCGTGCCCGGTGAGCGCCGCAGAATCGGGCCGCTCGACTGGCGGGTCCTGTGGCCGACGGGTGGTGCCGGACCCGGTGGGCCGATGCCGGGTCCGGGAATCGCCCCCGTGCCGCGGGAGCCGAACGACGCCAGCGTCACTCTGTACGTGCGGACCGGCGGAGTGTCCCTGTTGCTCCTCGGGGACCTCGAACCCCCGTCCCAGCAAGGGCTGTTGCACATGTACCCCGCCCTGCCCGAAGCGGATGTGCTCAAGGTCGCCCACCACGGCTCCGCGTACCAGGACCCCGCTCTGCTGCGCGGTGTGCGTCCGAGGATTGCCCTGGTGAGCGTGGGCCGGGACAACCCCTACGGTCACCCGGCCGCACGTACCGTCGACGCGCTCAGGGCCGGTGGCGCGGTGGTGCTGCGCACGGACACCGACGGGGCGATCGCCGTGGCGGGGGCCGGGTCCGGGCTGCGGGCGGTGGGGCGGCGGTGAGCACCGTCCCGCCGGGCGACCGCGCCCGGTCGCCGCAGCAGGCGGTCGTCCCGTCGGTGTCCGGTCGCCGCCATGCCCGGTCGGAGTCGTTGGCGGCCGGGGCCGTGGACGGTTGGCGTCTTGGGCGGTGAGCGTCACACGGTGGCGTTGGACACCGGGACCGGAGGGGAGCCGCCGATCCCGGGCGGGCCGGGCACGACGGTTGGGAGCAAGGAACGGGGTGGGTAATTCGGACCTTCGGTAACACCTCATCCCAAGCCCCTGCGAGCTGCTCTGTTTGCCTCGAACGCCGCAATGGTGGTCGAATGCATGGTCGTCGGTGGGCCGCTGCTCCGACAGAGACGTCCAGCCGCCGGGCCCCAAGGTGAATCCTCCGGGGAAGGTGGAAGATGTTCGGTCGTTGGCTGGGGAAGAGGCGGGCGGCGGGTGCGGTGCAGGGCGGCGCCCTTGCCGGACTGGAGATGCCGCACACCGCGGGGCTGCTCAGCTGCCGGGTGCTCGACCCCGTCAACGAGATCGTGCCGCAGGCCGAGTTCGTGGTCACGGACGGTTCGGGCCGCAAGGTGTTCCGGGGCGAGACGGACCCGTTCGGCAACGTCCTCGCCACCGTTCCGGCCGGTGAGTACCGGCTGGCCGTCACGGCCGAGGGCTTCACCCCGTTCCACGCGTCGGCCACGGTCGCCGAGGGCGGCCACGCGAGCCTGGGCGACGTGACCCTGCAACTGGCCGCGCCTCCGCAGCTGCCCGCGCCGGGGGACTGGGAGGTCGAGCCGATGCACTCGCAGATCGGCTTCACGGCCCGGCACATCGGCCTGGCGCGCATTCACGGCCGGTTCAACACCTTCGCGGGCGCCGTCCGGATCGCCGACCGCATGGAGGACTCGGCCATGCACGTGGTCATCGACGCCTCGTCGATCGACACGAACGTCCAGATGCGCGACGACCACCTGCGGTCCGGCGACTTCCTCGACGTCGGGCGCTATCCGACGATGGAGTTCTACAGCGACCGCTTCGTCCACCGGGGCGGCACCCGCTGGGGCGTGACCGGTGCGCTCACGCTGCACGGCGTCAGCCGTACCGTCACGCTGGACACCCAGTACCTCGGTCTGGGCAACGGGCTGGAGGGCGAGACCCGGGCCGCCTGCCGGGCCACCACGGAGCTGCACCGCGAGGACTTCACGCTCACCTGGCAGACCATGCTGGCCCGCGGTATCGCGGCCGTCGGTTCCAGCATCTCCATCGACATGGACATCCAGATCGTCCCCAAGGGCTGAGCCCGCCTCCCCGCCCACGGGTTTCGGGGCCGCGGGGCGATCCGTCAGGGCGCTTCGAGCCAGCCCTCGTACTCCGCGGCGAAGGCGTCGAGCGCCGAGGTGTCCAGCCGCCCCGACGGGTCCTCCACGACCACCAGCCACTGGGCGTCCTCGGCGTCGTCCTCGCCGGCCAGCGCGTCGCGCACGAGCTGGGGCTCCTCCGAGACCCCGAAACGGTCGGCGAGCTCTTCGGCCACCTCCTCCGCGGCATCGCGGTCGGGCAGCACCAGCACATGTCTCACATCGCTCACCGGCCCATTCTCCCGTACCGCGAACGCGGCGTTCCCGGCGGAGAGGCCGGACACCGCCGGGCGTTCCCGGGGCTGTCAGTGGCGCATGGGATGCTGGGGACGATGGCCACCAGAAAGAATTCCACCGACGACCCGCTCGCTCCCCTCACGCTCGCCGTGGGACAGGAGGACCTGCTCCTGGACCGTGCCGTGCAGCAGGTGGTGGCGGCCGCCCGCGCCTCCGACCCCGACACGGACGTCCGCGACCTCACCTCCGACCAGCTCCAGCCCGGCACCCTCGCCGAGCTGACGAGCCCCTCGCTCTTCGCCGAGCGCAAGGTGGTGATCGTGCGCAACGCGCAGGACCTCTCCGCCGACTCGGTCAAGGACGTCAAGGCGTACCTCGGCGATCCGGTCGAGGAGATCACCCTCGTGCTGCTGCACGCGGGCGGTGCCAAGGGGAAGGGGCTGCTGGACGCGGCGCGCAAGGCGGGGGCGCGGGAGGTCGCCTGCCCGAAGACGACCAAGCCGGCCGAGCGGCTCTCGTTCGTCCGGTCGGAGTTCCGGGCGCTGGGGCGCTCGGCGACCCCCGAGGCGTGCCAGGCGCTGGTCGATGCCATCGGCAGCGATCTGCGGGAGCTGGCGAGCGCGGTCTCGCAGCTCGTCGCGGACGTCGAGGGCACGATCGACGAGGCGGTCGTCGCCCGTTACTACACGGGCCGTGCGGAGGCGTCGAGCTTCACGGTCGCCGACCGCGCCGTGGAGGGACGGGCCGCGGAGGCGCTCGAAGCGTTGCGCTGGTCGCTGTCGACGGGGGTGGCGCCCGTGCTGATCACCAGCGCGCTGGCCCAGGGGGTCCGGGCCATCGGCAAGCTGTCCTCGGCCCGCGGGGGGCGCCCCGCGGACCTCGCCCGTGAGCTGGGCATGCCGCCGTGGAAGATCGACCGGGTGCGCCAGCAGATGCGCGGATGGACGCCCGACGGAGTGGCGCTGGCGCTGCGGGCCGTCGCGGACGCCGACGCGGGGGTCAAGGGCGGCGGCGACGATCCGGAGTACGCACTGGAGAAGGCCGTGGTCGCGGTGGCGAGAGCGGCGCGGTCGGGGCGACAGAGGTAGCGGAAGCCGCGACGACGACGGAAGCAGCGGCAGCGGAAGCCGCGGATTCCGTGGTGGCCACGGCGTCGGCGGGCCGGCGGGCGGAGCTGTCGTGGCGGGCGGATCCGTGCCCGTGCCCGTGCACGTGCGGAGCCGGTCAGGTGAACACCGTGGTCCCGACAGCCCGACAGCCCGACAGCCCGACAGCCCGACAGCCCTGCGGGCCCGATCCGTGCGTCTTGTCCGTACGCCTCACCCGTACTACATCTCGAAGCGCAGGCGCGCGGGCATGCCGAAGGCCCCGGTCTCGCGCTGGGGAGGGCGGGGCCGGGGCCTTCGGTTCACACTTGGTGCGCCGCACCCGCGTGGCGAACGCAGGTTCGGTGTGCGGCGCGGGGTGCCGGTCGGGAACGGGAGAGAGGGCCCGCTTGGTCCGTTCCGGCGATCAGGTCAGAATGCTCAGCCCTGGAGGGAGGCAACCTTGGAGGCCAGCGCCGACTTCTTGTTGGCGGCGGCGTTCTTGTGGATGACACCCTTCGAGACGGCCTTGTCGAGCGCGCGGGAGGCGTCGCGAGCGGCCGTGGTGGCCTTCTCGACGTCACCGGCGGCGGCAGCCTCACGGGCCTTGCGGATAGCGGTCTTGAGCGAGGACTTGACGGCCTTGTTGCGCAGGCGCGCCTTCTCGTTCGTCTTGTTCCGCTTGATCTGGGACTTGATGTTCGCCACGAAAAGAGCCTTTTCAGGTTCGTTGGGTCTTCGATGTGCGCCCCACGGCCCGGAAGGGTCGCGAGACACAGCTGTCAACGGTACCAGCCCGGCTCCGACCGGCCCAAACCGGTCTCCGCCCCGCAACCATGGGACGATGGAGGCTACGTATCGATCCGACCGAACCGACATCGACCCGAGACACGGCGTTCGGCGTCTCAAGAATCAGGACCCTGCGTGCCCGCGACTCCTACCAACGTGCCCGAGCCGAGCCGTACCGACCCGGCGCTGATCCGCAACTTCTGCATCATCGCGCACATCGACCACGGCAAGTCGACCCTCGCCGACCGGATGCTCCAGCTGACCGGCGTGGTCGACCAGCGGCAGATGCGTGCTCAGTACCTCGACCGGATGGACATCGAGCGCGAGCGCGGCATCACCATCAAGTCCCAGGCGGTGCGTCTGCCCTGGGCCCCCACCACGGGCGAGGACCAGGGCCGCACCCACGTCCTCAACATGATCGACACCCCGGGCCACGTGGACTTCACCTACGAGGTCTCCCGTTCGCTCGCCGCCTGCGAGGGCACGATCCTGCTGGTCGACGCCGCGCAGGGCATCGAGGCCCAGACCCTGGCCAACCTCTACCTGGCGATGGAGAACGACCTCACCATCGTCCCGGTGCTCAACAAGATCGACCTGCCGGCCGCGCAGCCCGAGAAGTTCTCCGAGGAGCTGGCGAACCTCATCGGCTGCCAGCCGGAGGACGTGCTCAAGGTCTCCGCGAAGACCGGCGTCGGTGTGGACGCGCTGCTCGACCGGGTGGTCAAGGACGTTCCGGCCCCGGTCGGGGTGGCGGACGCCCCGGCCCGCGCGATGATCTTCGACTCGGTCTACGACTCGTACCGCGGCGTCGTCACGTACGTCCGTGTCGTCGACGGGCAGCTCAACAAGCGCGAGCGCATCCGGATGATGTCCACCGGCGCCACCCACGAGCTGCTGGAGATCGGGGTGTCCTCCCCGGAGATGACCCCGGCCGACGGCCTCGGCGTGGGCGAGGTCGGCTACCTCATCACCGGTGTGAAGGACGTCCGGCAGTCCAAGGTCGGTGACACCATCACCTCCCTGAACAAGGGCGCGACCGAGGCGCTGGGCGGCTACAAGGACCCCAAGCCGATGGTGTTCTCGGGGCTGTACCCGCTGGACGGGTCGGACTACCCGGACCTGCGCGAGGCGCTCGACAAGCTCCAGCTCAACGACGCCGCCCTGGTGTACGAGCCGGAGACCTCCGCGGCCCTCGGCTTCGGCTTCCGCGTCGGCTTCCTCGGCCTGCTCCACCTCGACGTGATCCGGGAGCGCCTGGAGCGCGAGTTCGGTCTCGACCTGATCGCCACCGCTCCCAACGTGGTCTACCGCGTCGACATGGAGGACGGCAGCGAGCACACGGTCACGAACCCGAGCGAGTTCCCCGAGGGCAAGATCGACAAGGTGCACGAGCCCGTCGTGCGCGCCACGATCCTGGCCCCCAGCGAGTTCATCGGCGCGATCATGGAGCTCTGCCAGACCCGGCGCGGCACCCTGCTCGGCATGGACTACCTCTCCGAGGACCGGGTCGAGATCCGCTACACCCTGCCGCTCGCCGAGATCGTCTTCGACTTCTTCGACCAGCTGAAGTCCAAGACCCGGGGCTACGCCTCCCTCGACTACGAGCCCACCGGCGAGCAGACCGCCCAGCTCGTCAAGGTCGACATCCTGCTGCACGGCGACAAGGTCGACGCCTTCTCCGCGGTCACGCACAAGGACAAGGCGTACGCGTACGGCGTGCGGCTCGTCGCCAAGCTGCGCGAACTGATCCCGCGGCAGAACTTCGAGGTGCCGATCCAGGCCGCCATCGGCTCCCGGGTCATCGCCCGCGAGACCGTCCGCGCCATCCGCAAGGACGTCCTCGCCAAGTGCTACGGCGGTGACATCTCCCGCAAGCGGAAGCTGCTGGAGAAGCAGAAGGAGGGCAAGAAGCGGATGAAGATGGTCGGCAACGTGGAGGTGCCGCAGGAGGCCTTCATCGCCGTGCTGTCGACGGACGAGTCGGCCGGGGACGGCAAGGGCAAGAAGTAGCCCCGTCCGCTCCCGCCGGGTGGCGGCCGAAGGCCCCTGTGCCGCAGCACGCTGCGGCACAGGGGCCTGTTCGTTATGAAGCGGCGGCCCGTTGCCCCTTACGCGGCGGACGCGGGCGCTCTACCCTGATCACGGCTTCATAGTTACTCGCCAGTTAAACAAGCGGGCCGGGCGCAGTCGGGACCGGCCCCGCGGGATCGGCGGGAACGCACGGGATCCAGCAGGGAAGCAGACGTACGCAGAAGGCACGGGCGTACGCGGGAGAGCGGGCGTGCGCGGGAACGCGGACGCACGCAGGAACACACGTAGGAACAAGCAGCAGTAATCAGCAGCAGTCAGCAGTAATCAGCGGTAATCAGCAGCCGGTCGTGAAGTACTGCCGCAGGCCCGGAGGACGTCGTGAGCGACACACTGACCTTGATCGAGAACCGACCGCCCTCCGTGGCGAATCTCTTCATCGACCGCGTGGCGGCCACCCCGGACGGGGAGGCGTACCGCTACCCCGTCCCCTCGGCCACCGGCCAGGGCCCCGACGAGTGGAAGTCGCTGAGCTGGGCGCAGGCCGCCGAGCGGGTCTACGCCGTCGCGGCCGGGCTCATCGGGCTGGGCGTGCGGCCGGAGGAGCGGGTCGCGCTCGCCTCCAGCACGCGGGTGGAGTGGATCCTCGTCGACCTCGGCGTGATGTGCGCGGGTGCCGCCACCACCACGGTCTACCCGTCGACCAACGCCGAGGAGTCGGCGTTCATCCTCTCCGACTCCGAGAGCCGGGTGCTGATCGCCGAGGACGCCGACCAGCTGGCCAAGGCCCGTGAGCGCCGCGCCGAGCTGCCGAACCTCGCCCATGTCGTCGTCATCGACCCCGAGGGTGCCGAGCCCGTCGACGACGACCCCGAGGGCTGGGTGCTCACCCTGGCCGCCCTGGAGGCCCTCGGCCGGGACCACCTGGCGAAGAACCCCGAGGCGATCAAGGAACGCGTCGCCGCCATCACCTCCGACCAGCTGGCCACCCTGATCTACACCTCGGGCACCACCGGCCGCCCCAAGGGCGTGCGCCTGCCGCACGACAACTGGTCGTACATGGCCAAGGCCACCGTGTCGACCGGCCTGATCACCAAGGACGACGTCCAGTACCTCTGGCTGCCGCTCGCGCACGTCTTCGGCAAGGTCCTCACCTCCGGCCAGATCGAGGTCGGCCACGTCACCGCGGTCGACGGCCGGGTCGACAAGATCATCGAGAACCTTCCGGTGGTCCAGCCGACGTACATGGCCGCCGTCCCCCGCATCTTCGAGAAGGTCTACAACGGGGTCGCCGCCAAGGCACGGGCCGGCGGCGGCGCCAAGTACAAGATCTTCCAGTGGGCGGCCGGGGTCGCCCGCGAGTACGCCACGGTCTCGCAGGACAACTTCCGGCGCACCGGCAAGTCCTCCGTCCCGTTCGCGCTCGGCGCCAAGCACAAGGTCGCCGACACCCTCGTCTTCGCCAAGATCCGTGAGGCGTTCGGCGGCCGGCTGCGCGCCTGCGTCTCCGGCTCCGCCGCGCTCGCCCCCGACATCGGCTTCTTCTTCGCGGGCGCCGGCATCCACATCCTGGAGGGCTACGGCCTCACCGAGTCCAGCGCCGCCTCCTTCGTCAACCCGGGCGAGGCCTACCGGACCGGCACCGTCGGCAAGCCGCTCCCCGGCACCGAGGTCCGGATCGCCGACGACGGCGAGATCCTGCTGCGCGGCCCCGGGATCATGCAGGGCTACCACGGGCAGCCGGAGAAGACCACCGAGGTGCTGGAGTCGGACGGCTGGTTCCACACCGGTGACATCGGCGAGCTGTCCGTGGACGGCTACCTGCGGATCACCGACCGCAAGAAGGACCTGATCAAGACGTCCGGCGGCAAGTACATCGCCCCGGCGGAGGTCGAGGGGCAGTTCAAGGCGG
This sequence comes from Streptomyces sp. sk2.1, assembly GCF_008120935.1. Classification (GTDB taxonomy): domain Bacteria; phylum Actinomycetota; class Actinomycetes; order Streptomycetales; family Streptomycetaceae; genus Streptomyces. The sequence goes on along the minus strand of NZ_RDBO01000020.1, from coordinate 1,253,521 downwards.
TCTGCCCGTTCGTCTCCAACATCCTGGTGCACGGCGCGGACCGCAACTTCTGCACCGCCCTGATCGCGCTCGACGAGCCCACCATCCTCGGCTGGGCCGCCGAGAACGGCCTGGGCGGGAAGAGCTACGCCGACGTCGTGGCCTCCCCGCAGGCCGTCGCGCTCATCGAGGGCTACGTGAAGCGGCTCAACGAGGGGCTGCAGCGCTGGCAGACCATCAAGAAGTTCCGGCTGCTGCCGCGCGACCTCGACATCGAGCACGGCGAGCTGACGCCCAGTCTGAAGCTGAAGCGGCCGGTCGTCGAGCGCGCGTACAAGGACCTCATCGACGACATGTACGCGGGGGCCCGCGAGGCGTAGGACCGCGCACGCGGGGCCCGTGGGAAACGGGCCCCGCGTGCACGGGGGCCGCGAGGGGCAGGACGGCACTCGCGGGCCGGCCGCGCGGTGCGGCCGCTTTCCGTTCCGACACGCTCACTTTCTCTGCTCACTTCGGCAACTCGTTGCTTATGGGCATGGTCCATCTGTCACTCTGTCGGTGGCGTCAGCGCCGCCCGGCGAGAACAGACAACCAACCCGACGAGAACAGACAGCCAGAACGAGAACAGACAGAGCGAGAACAGGTCAGGAGCTGCACCGTGGGGTCAATTCCCTTGCAGCGGGACATCGTCCAGCGTCCCGGAACTCCCGTCGGCCATGCGGATGCGCAGCCGGTCGCCCATACGTCCCTGCCCGGAAACCTCCTCGCGCCCTCCGCCGCCCGCCGGTTCGTCCGGGCCGCGCTCGACGAGTGGGCCGGGCTCGGACTGCCGGCGGCCGTGGGTTTCAGCGAGCGCCTGGCCGACGACGCCGAGGTCGTCGTCAGCGAACTGGTCACCAACGCCGTCGTGCACGCGGGGACCAACGTGGAGCTGCTCGCCCGGCTGGAGGAGGCCGTCGAGGGCGAATCCGCGGCCCTGGTGCTGGAGGTGTCGGACCATCACCCGGCCCGCGCCGTGCGCAGCGACCGGCCGGAGTCCGGCAGCGTGGCGGAAGCGGCGCAGAGCGCCACGGTCCTCGGCTTCGACGAACCCGCCGACCACGGCCGCGGGCTCCAGCTCGTCGGCACCCTCGCGGAACGCTGGGGCATCACCTACCGCACCGGCCTCAAGACCGTCTGGGCCCGGCTCCCCGTGGACGACTGGAGCCCGTTCCCGGAGCCGCCCACCGACCCCGGCCCGGGATTCCAGCAGGGGCTGCGCGACGCCGAACTGCTCGCCCCCACGGCCCGCCGCGCCCTGCGCGACGACGCGGACTGGGCCGGCCGCGGCGCGCTCTCCTTCCTCGCCGAGGCGTCGGACCTGCTCGCCGGCCAGCTCGACGAGGACATCGTCGCGGCGCTCTCCGGACAGTTACTGGTGCCCAGACTCGCCGACTGGTGCGCGATCTGGCTGGAACCCGAGAACGGCGGCCCCTCGGCCGTGCCCCGGCTCGCCAGCGTCTGGCACCGGGACGAGGCCGAGACCGCGCACCTGCGCACCCTGCTGGAACAGGACCCGATCCGACTCCCCGAACGAGTCGGCACCGGGCCCGTCTCCATGCCCTGGCCCGGCGGGGAGGAGGACGCCGAGAAGCCCGAGGAGCCCGAGGCGACCGCCCTCGCCTACCGGATCACCTCCGGCGGCCGGACGCTCGGCGCCGTGCTCCTGGGGCGGGAGGGGCTCGTCCGCGTCCCCGACGAGGTGGCCGCGCTCATCGAGGACTTCGTGCGCCGGGTCGGCCTCGCCGTCGGCGCCGCCCGCGAGTACACCCGGCAGGCCACCATCAGCCGCATCCTCCAGCGCGCGCTGCTGCCCGGAAAGGTCGCCGACATACCCGGCGTCACCAGCTCACTGGTGTACGAACCCAGCGACGACGGCGTCGTCGGCGGCGACTTCTACGACATCTTCCCGTGCCCCGGCGACCGCTGGTGCTTCGTCCTCGGCGACGTGCAGGGCAGCGGGCCCGAGGCCGCCGTCGTCACCGGCCTCGCCCGGCCCTGGCTGCGACTGCTGGCCCGCGAGGGCTTCGGCGTGGGCGAGGTCCTGGACCGGCTCAACCGGCTGCTCCTCGACGACGCGATGGAGGCGGCCGAGGCCGCCGCGCTCATGGTGGCCGCGGCGGGCGGCCAGCAGACGCCGGACACCGGGCAGTCCCGCTTCCTGTCCCTGCTGTACGGGGAGCTGGTGCCGCTGCCCGACGGCGGGGTGCGCTGCACCGTCGCCAGCGCCGGCCACCCGCTGCCGCTGTTGCTGCGGCCCGACGGCGAGGTGCGCCCGGCCGCCGAGCCGCAGATGCTGCTCGGACTCTTCGACGACGTCGCGTACGAGAGCCAGAGCTTCGAGCTGGCACCGGGCGACAGCCTGCTGTGCGTCACGGACGGGGTCACGGAGCGGCGCTGCGGGCCGCTGATGTTCGACGACGGGGACGGGCTGGCCCAGGCCCTGTCCGGCTGCTCCGGCCTGTCGGCGGACGGCATAGCGGACCGGATCAAGCGGGCCGTGCACGAGTTCGCCGAGCGGCCGCCCGACGACGACCTGGCCCTGCTGGTGCTCCAGGCGGGGTGAGCCGGGTCGGGCTCCGTACGGGGCCGGGCCGGTTCCGGTACGTCCCCGGCGCGGACGGCGGACGGTACCGGGCCCGTGATCACGGCCGTGGCCCGGAGGCCCCGGGCGGCGAGCGACAATGGGCGGTATGCCTTCCGTACTCCCCGATGGTGAACCCGTACCCGACGACGGGGCGCTGCCCCGCCATGCCCTGGAAGGCGCCGCCGACCGGCCGCTCGGCTTCTACCTGCACGTCCCGTACTGCGCGACCCGCTGCGGCTACTGCGACTTCAACACCTACACCGCGACCGAGCTGCGCGGCTCCGGCGGTGCGCTGGCCTCCCGGGACAACTACGCCGAGCACCTGATCGGCGAGGTCCGCCGGGCCCGCAAGGTCCTCGGCGACGACCCGCGCCCGGTCCGCACGGTCTTCGTGGGCGGCGGCACGCCGACCCTGCTGGCCGCCGCCGACCTGGTCCGGATGCTGGGGGCGATCCGGGAGGAGTTCGGGTTCGCGGACGACGCCGAGATCACCACCGAGGCCAATCCGGAGTCCGTAGGTCCGGCCTATCTCGCCGAACTCCGCGAGGGCGGCTTCAACCGGATCTCGTTCGGGATGCAGAGCGCGCGGCAGCACGTGCTGAAGATCCTGGACCGCACGCACACGCCGGGACGGCCCGAGGCGTGCGTGGCCGAGGCCCGGGAGGCCGGCTTCGAGCACGTCAACCTCGACCTGATCTACGGCACGCCGGGGGAGTCCGACGACGACTGGCGGGCCTCGCTGGACGCGGCGATCGGGGCGGGGCCGGACCACGTGTCGGCGTACGCGCTGATCGTCGAGGAGGGCACGCAGCTCGCCCGCCGCATCCGGCGCGGCGAGGTCCCCATGACCGACGACGACGTCCACGCCGACCGGTACCTGATCGCGGACGAGGCGATGGCCGCGGCCGGTTTCTCCTGGTACGAGGTGTCGAACTGGGCCCGCACACCCGAGGGCCGGTGCCTGCACAACGAGCTGTACTGGCGCGGGGCCGACTGGTGGGGCGCCGGGCCCGGGGCGCACAGCCACGTCGGCGGGGTGCGCTGGTGGAACGTGAAGCACCCCGGGGCGTACGCGCAGGCCCTGGCCGAGGGGCGCTCGCCCGGGGCCGGGCGGGAGATCCTCTCCGCGGAGGACCGCCGGGTCGAGCGGATCCTGCTGGAGCTGCGGCTCGCGGACGGCTGCCCGCTGTCCCTGCTGGCCCCGGCGGGACTGGCAGCCTCCCGGCGCGCCCTGGCGGACGGCCTCCTGGAGCCCGCCCCGTACGAGCGGGGGAGCGCGGTGCTCACGTTGCGGGGGCGGTTGCTGGCGGACGCGGTGGTGCGGGATCTGGTGGACTGACGGGGCGGGGCCGCGTGGGGTGCGCCTGCGGCGGGCCCGTTCCCCTGCCCGCCCCTTCCCGTGACCGGGGCTCCGCCCCCGGACCCCCGCTCCTCGATCGCCGGAGGGGCTGAGTTCCGACCCCGCTCCTCGATCGCCGGAGGGGCCGGAAGGCGCTCCTCAGTCGCCGGAAGGGCCGGGCGCCGTCACGAAGTCGATCAGGTGCTCCACCGAGCCCAGCAGGGACGGCTCCAGGTCCCGGTACGAGCGGACCGCGGACAGGATGCGCTGCCAGGCCGCGCCGGTGTTCTCCGGCCAGCCGAGCGCGCGGCACACACCGGTCTTCCAGTCCTGGCCGCGCGGTACCACCGGCCAGGCCGGGATGCCCACGGAGGACGGCTTCACCGCCTCCCACACGTCGATGTAGGGGTGCCCCACCACCAGGACGTCCGCGTCCGACACCCGCTCGGCGATCCGGGACTCCTTGGAGCCGGGCACCAGGTGGTCGACCAGGACGCCCAGCCTGGCGTCCGGGCCGGGGGAGAACTCGCGCACGATGGCCGGGAGGTCGTCGACGCCCTCCAGGTACTCGACGACCACGCCCTCGATCCGCAGGTCGTCGCCCCAGACCCGCTCGACCAGCTCCGCGTCGTGCCGGCCCTCCACGTAGATCCGGCCGGCCCGCGCGACCCGGGCGCGGGCCCCCGGGACCGCGATCGAGCCCGAGGCGGTGCGCGCGGGGCGCGCCGGGGCGGCGGCCGAGGGGCGCACGAGCGTGACCACCTCGCCCTCCAGCAGGAAGCCGCGCGGCTCCATCGGGAACACCCGGTGCTTGCCGAACCGGTCCTCCAGGGTCACCGTCGGCCCCTGGGCCGTCTTCTCGCAGCGGATCACCGCACCGCAGAATCCGGTCGAGACCTCCTCCACGACCAGATCGGGCTCGGCGGGGACCTCGGGAACGGGAGCGGACCTCTTCCACGGCGGGGTCAGGTCCGGCTGGTAGCTGCGCATCGGACGACGATAGGACGATTGCGGGTCACGACACGCCGAAGCGATCGGCCAGTTGTCCGCGCTGCTCCCGTACGAACGCCGCGTCCACCACCGCCCCGTGCCCCGGTACGTACACGGCGTCCTCGCCGCCCAGCTCCAGCAGCCGGTCCAGGGCGGCCGGCCAGCGGGCCGGGAACGCGTCCGGGCCCGCCTGCGGCTCGCCGGACTCCTCGACCAGGTCCCCGCAGAGCACGATCGCCGGGGAGCCGGGTACGACCGCCACCAGGTCGTGGCCGCTGTGCGCGCGGCCGATGTCGACCAGCAGCACCTCGCGCCCGCCGCCCAGGTCGAGCGTCCGCTCCCCGCGCACCTGGTGCCGCGGCACCACCAGCGCGTCGACGGCCTCCGTAGCCTCGTGCTCGGAGACCCCCTGACGCACCGCGGAGACGCGCAGGTCCTCCGCCTCGCGCCGCATCGTCTCCGTCGTGCCGGCCGCTCCGTACACCTCGGCCCCGGAGAACGCGGCGGTGCCCAGCACATGATCGAAGTGGGGGTGGCTGAGTGCGATATGCGTCACCCTCCGGCCCAGCAGGGCCTGCGCCTGGGCCCGGAGTTCCGTGCCCTCGCGGAGTGACGAACCGGTGTCGTACAGCAGCACTCCGTCCGTTCCGGCCACCAGCGCGACCGTCGCGTCCCAGCCGGGAAGGCGCCGCCTTCCCACTCCGTGACCGAGTCGCTCCCAGCCGAACTCTTCCCAAGAGGCATCCATACCGCGACGCTATCGGCAGCCACCTGCGAAAGTCTCGCGGTGGTGTGGCCGGTTGCCCTTGCTAGGCCCCCACTCGGCCGCCGTACACTGGCCGGGGGATTGCTGGCACTCGCGATGACAGAGTGCCAGGGGGATTCCCGGAAAGAACCGGGAACGCCCGGGGACCGACCGAGGAAACACAGCTGGAGGTGTGCGCGATGCTCAGCGAACGCAGACTCGAAGTGCTTCGTGCCATCGTCCAGGACTACGTCGGCACCGAGGAGCCCGTCGGCTCCAAGGCGCTCACCGAGCGGCACAAGCTGGGCGTCTCCCCGGCGACCGTCCGCAACGACATGGCGGTGCTGGAGGACGAGGGCTTCATCGCCCAGCCCCACACCAGCGCGGGGCGCATCCCGACGGACAAGGGCTACCGGCTCTTCGTCGACAAGCTCGCGGGGGTCAAGCCCCTCTCGTCGCCGGAGCGCCGTGCCATCCAGAACTTCCTCGACGGCGCGGTCGACCTCGACGACGTCGTGGGCCGCACCGTACGGCTGCTCGCGCAGCTGACCCGGCAGGTCGCCATCGTGCAGTACCCCTCGCTGACCCGGTCGACGGTGCGGCACGTGGAACTGCTCTCGCTGGCGTCCGCCCGGCTGATGCTCGTGCTCATCACGGACACCGGCCGGGTGGAGCAGCGGATGATCGACTGCCCCGCTCCGTTCGGCGAGACCTCCCTCGCCGATCTGCGGGCCCGGCTCAACAGCCGTGTCGTGGGACGCCGTTTCACGGACGTCCCGCAGCTGGTGCAGGACCTGCCGGAATCCTTCGAGAGCGAGGACCGGGGAACCGTGTCCACCGTGCTCTCCACCCTGCTCGAAACCCTCGTCGAGGAGACGGAGGAGCGGCTGATGATCGGCGGCACCTCCAACCTCACCCGCTTCGGGCACGACTTCCCCGTGATGATCCGGCCGGTGCTGGAGGCACTGGAGGAACAGGTCGTGCTGCTGAAGCTGCTCGGCGAGGCCAAGGACTCGGGCATGACCGTACGCATCGGGCACGAGAACGCCCATGAAGGGCTGAACTCCACGTCCGTCGTCGCGGTCGGCTACGGTTCGGGCGACGAGGCAGTCGCCAAACTCGGCGTGGTCGGACCGACCCGCATGGACTACCCCGGAACGATGGGAGCGGTACGCGCAGTGGCACGTTACGTCGGACAGATCCTGGCGGAGTCGTAAGTGGCCACGGACTACTACGCCGTACTCGGCGTGCGCCGCGACGCATCTCAGGACGAGATCAAGAAGGCATTCCGCAGGCTCGCCCGCGAGCTGCATCCGGATGTCAACCCCGATCCGAAGACCCAGGAGCGGTTCAAGGAGATCAACGCCGCCTACGAGGTGCTGTCGGACCCGCAGAAGAAGCAGGTCTACGACCTCGGCGGCGACCCGCTGTCCGCCTCCGGCGGCGCGGGCGCGGGCGGATTCGGGCAGGGGGGCTTCGGCAACTTCTCCGACATCATGGACGCGTTCTTCGGCACGTCGTCGCAGCGCGGGCCCCGTTCGCGCACCCGGCGCGGCCAGGACGCGATGATCCGGCTGGAGATCGATCTCGCCGAGGCGGCGTTCGGCACCACCAAGGACATCCAGGTCGACACGGCCGTCGTCTGCACCACGTGCAGCGGCGAGGGCGCCGCACCCGGCACCTCCGCGCAGACCTGTGACATGTGCCGCGGCCGCGGTGAGGTCTCCCAGGTCACCCGGTCCTTCCTCGGCCAGGTCATGACCTCGCGGCCCTGCCCGCAGTGCCAGGGCTTCGGCACGGTCGTGCCGACCCCGTGCCCGGAGTGCGCCGGTGACGGCCGCATCCGGTCCAGGCGCACGCTCACCGTGAAGATCCCCGCCGGTGTCGACAACGGCACCCGCATCCAGCTCGCGGGCGAGGGCGAGGTCGGCCCCGGCGGCGGCCCGGCCGGCGATCTGTACGTGGAGATCCACGAGTTGTCGCACGCGGTGTTCCAGCGCCGCGGCGACGACCTGCACTGCACGGTCACCATCCCCATGACGGCGGGCGCGCTCGGCACGAAGGTGCCACTGGAGACGCTCGACGGGCTGGAGGAGGTCGACATCCGGCCCGGCACCCAGTCCGGCCAGTCGGTTCCGCTGCACGGCCGGGGTGTCACGCACCTGCGCGGCGGCGGGCGCGGCGACCTGATCGTGCACGTCGAGGTGATGACACCGACGAAGCTGGACCCGGAGCAGGAGCGACTGCTGCGGGACCTGGCGAAGATGCGGGGCGAGGAGCGGCCCACCGGCCAGTTCCAGCCGGGCCAGCAGGGGCTGTTCTCCCGGCTGAAGGACGCCTTCAACGGGCGCTGACGGCTCCCGGCCTTCCGTCCGGACCGGGACGGGCCCGCTCGACGGGTCCGTCCCGCGTCCGTGACCGGGCAGCGCCCGGGGGCGGGTCGGGGTGTGTCCGGAGAGCGTCCGGGCCCGTCCCCCGTCCGTGTCCGCGTCCGTGGCCGCGGGTGTCCGGGGCCACGGACGCGGACACGGACGGGGGAGATCAGGTGCTCGGCGTAGTTGTCCCGGGAGGCCAGCGCACCGCCGGAGCCGCGCAGCTCGGTCGCGGTGTAGGTGTTGAAGTCGCAGTAGCCGCAGCGGGTCGCGCAGTACGGGACGTGCCGGACATGGCACGATGCGGTCATGTCATCCGCGTTGACCGATCTCTGCCGGTATCCGATCGTGCAGGCCCCGATGGCGGGCGGTACGTCCTGTCCGCAGCTCGTCGCGGCCGTCGCCGAGGCGGGCGGGCTCGGCTTCCTCGCCGCCGGGTACAAGACGGCGGACGGCATGTACAACGAGATCAAACAGCTGCGCGGGCTGACCGGCAAGGCATTCGGCGTCAACCTCTTCATGCCGCAGCCCGGACTCGCCGACCCGAGCGCCGTCGAGGTGTACCGGCAGCAGCTCGCGGGCGAGGCCGCCTGGTACGAGACCCCGCTCGGCGACCCGGACTCCGACGGCGACGACGGCTACGAGGCCAAGCTCGCCATCCTCCTGGACGACCCGGTCCCGGCCGTCTCGTTCACCTTCGGCTGCCCCACGCGCGACACCCTCGACGCGTTCGCCGGGGTCGGCACGTACACCGTCGTGACGGTCACCACGCCCGAGGAGGCCCAGGCCGCCCAGTGGGCGGGCGCGGACGCGGTCTGCGTCCAGGGGGTCGAGGCGGGCGGCCACCAGTCCACCCACCACGACGACCCGCAGACCGACGGCACCGGGATCGGGCTGCTCTCGCTGGTGGCCCAGGTCCGCGAGACCGTGCAGATACCGATCGTCGCCGCCGGCGGGCTGATGCGCGGCTCCCAGATCGCCGCCGTGCTCGCGGCGGGCGCCGAGGCGGCGCAGTTCGGCACGGCGTTCCTCATCTGCCCCGAATCCGGGGCGAGTCCGCTGCACAAACGGGCGCTGACCAACCCGCTGTTCGTACGGACCGCCCTGACCCGGGCGTTCTCGGGCCGCCCGGCCCGCGGCCTGGTCAACCGGTTCATGCGCGAGCACGGACCGTACGCCCCCGCCGCCTACCCGCAGGTCCACTACCTGACCGCCGGGCTGCGCAAGGCGGCGGCCAAGGCGGGGGACGCCCAGGGCATGGCGCTGTGGGCGGGGCAGGGCCACCGGATGGCACGCGAGCTGCCGGCCGGCCGGCTGGTCAGGCTGCTCGCCGAAGAACTGGACGCCGCACGGGCGGCAGTGAGCACAGGGAGTACGCAGTGACCGCACCGGTCTTCGTCGTCGAACAGGTCCCCGACGGGCCCGAGTTCGTCCTGGAAGGGCCCGAGGGCAGGCACGCCGTGTCGGTGAAGCGGCTGCGCGCCGGCGAGGAGGTCGTCCTGACGGACGGGCGCGGGCACTGGGCCGAGGGCGTCGTCGGGGCCGCCGAGGGCAAGGACCGGCTCGTGGTCACCGGCCTCACCGGGGTCCGCGAGGAGGCCGGGCCCGCGCCCCGCATCACCGTCGTCCAGGCGCTGCCCAAGGGCGACCGGGGCGAGGTCGCCGTGGAGACGATGACGGAGACCGGCGTCGACGGGATCGTGCCCTGGCAGGCGTCGCGCTGCATCACCCAGTGGAAGGGCGAACGCGGCCTCAAGTCCCTGGCGAAATGGCGCAACACCGCCCGGGAGGCGGGCAAGCAGTCCCGCCGGGTGTGCTTCCCCGACGTGGCGGACGCGATGACGACCAAGCAGGTCGCCGCGCTGCTGGCCGCGGCGGACTTCGCCGCCGTCCTGCACGAGGACCGGGACCACGACAGCGAGCCGCTGGCCACCGTCCCGCTTCCCGAGCACGGCGAGATCGTGCTGGTCGTCGGCCCCGAGGGCGGGGTGTCGCCGGACGAACTGGCGGTCTTCACCGGGGCGGGCGCCCGGACCTGCCGGCTCGGGGCGAGCGTCCTGCGCACCTCGACCGCGGGCACGGCGGCGACGGCGCTGCTGCTGGGGCGTACCGGCCGCTGGTCGTGAACCCGGCCCGCCCCGGGAGGCCCGGGGCGGGGATCGGGACACGGGGGAGCCGGGGCGACCGGCGGCGCCGCGGCGGGCGCACGGCCCGATTCCGCGACGCCACACCGCATGTGACGGTCGGTCCGTGCCCCGGCGCATGCGCCGGAGGCGCCCCCGATTGTGGCCACAAGCCGTCTACCGTTCCGGGGGTGAACGGTGGGAAGCTGCCCGTATGGGGACAACAAGGGCATGGGGTCGGCGAAGGCCCCGACGTTTTCTGGCCGTGTCCGTGCTCGCGGGCGCGACGGTCGCGGGACTCGTCGCCTGCCAACCCGTCGACGGGCTGAACTCCGCGTCCATCGCCGTGACCACCGACCGGGTCGGCACCAGCGCGCTGGAGCGCAACGGTGTCGACGTGCAGTGGCTGAGCTGCACGGCCGGGGTCGACCGGGGCCGCGCAGGCGCCCCGACGCCCTCCGCCTCCGCGCGCCGGATCGCGGAGGTCGACTGCACCGGCAAGACCGGCGGCGGCAAGGACATCTCGCTCACCGGCAGGGTGACCCAGGAGCTCGGCGGGCGGTGCGTGCGGGGGGACCTGAGCGCGAAGGAGGGCGGCCGGTCCGTCTTCCGGGCGGACGTGCTCGGCAACTGCGACGCCGCCCCGACGACCGGCGTGGTCGATCCGCCACCACCGGCCGGCGGCAGCGGTGTCCGGCCCACGGTCACCGTGACCGTCACGGTGACCGAGGGGTTCCGGGGCAAGTAGGCGTTCCGCGGCGGGCGGGTCCGGGCGTGGACACGTCCGGGTGCCCGGACGCGCCCGGCCCGCCGGCCCGTCGGACTCCGGCCAACCCGGTTACGCGGAGCACGCCCGCGGCCTAGGGTGATCGTGTGACACAGCCTGCCTACCTCCGATACCCCCATGTCCAGGGTGATTTGATCGCCTTCACCGCCGAGGACGACGTCTGGCTGGCGCCGCTGGACGGCGGCCGGGCCTGGCGCGTCAGCGCCGACAACCGGCCTGTCACCCACCCTCGGATATCGCCCGACGGGACACGGGTCGCGTGGACCTCCACCCGGGACGGGGTGCCCGAGGCGCACATCGCGCCGGTCGACGGCGGCCCCTCCGTCCGGCTCACCCACTGGGGGGACGTCCGGACCTCCGTGCGCGGCTGGACGCCCGAGGGCGACGTACTGGTCATCACCACCCACGGGCAGGCGTCGCACCGGCGCAGCTGGGCCCGGGCGGTCCCGGCCGACGGCGGACCCGCGCGGACCCTGCCGTACGGCCCGGTCGGCTCGGTCGCTTACGGACCGGGCGGGCGGGCCCTGCTCCTGTCGGCCACCATGGGCCGCGAGGCCGCCGCCTGGAAGCGCTACCGGGGAGGCACGGCGGGCAAGTTGTGGATCGAGGCGGAGGAACCGGCCGACGGCGCAGCGGAGTTCGTCCGGCTCCACGCCGACCTCGACGGGAACATCGAGGACCCGATGTGGATCGGTACGGGGACCGGCGCGCGCGTCGCCTTCCTCTCCGACCACGAGGGCGTCGGCGCCCTCTACTCCTCGCTCCCCGACGGCTCCGACCTGCGCCGCCACACCGGCGTCGAGGGCTTCTACGCCCGCCACGCGACCACCGACGGCACCCGCGTCTGCTACGCGTCGGCCGGTGAGCTGTGGCTCCTGGACGACCTCGACGGCGACGGGCCCCGCCGCCTCGACATCCGGCTCGGCGGCCAGCGCGCCGACCTCCAGCCGCACACCGTGCACGCCGCCGGGCACCTCGACTCCGCCTCCCCCGACCGCACGGGCCGGGGCAGCGCCGTCGCCACCCGCGGCGCCGTCCACTGGGTCACCCACCGCGGGGGCCCGGCCCGCGCGCTCGCCGCCGAACAGGGCGTACGGGCCAGGCTGCCCCGCACCTTCCAGGCCGACGGCGACCAGCACGTCGTCTGGGTCACGGACGCCGAGGGCGACGACGCCCTGGAGTGCGCACCGGCCACCGGCACCGCGCCGGGAACCGCGCCGCGCCGCCTCGCCGCGGGGCGTCTGGGCCGGGTCCTCGACCTCGCCCCGTCCCCGGACGGCAGCCGCTTCGCCGTCGCCGCGCACGACGGGCGGGTACTGATCGTCGAGCGGGAGAGCGGCGAGGTCCACGAGGTGGACCGCAGCGAGCACGGCGACGCCTCCGGACTGGTCTTCTCGCCCGACTCCGCCTGGCTCGCCTGGTCGCACCCCGGCCCCGAACCGCTCCGGCAGCTCAGGCTCGCCCACCTCTCGGACCTGTCGGTCGCCGAGGCCACCCCGCTGCGCTTCCGGGACTTCTCGCCCGCGTTCACCGCCGACGGCAAGCACCTCGCGTTCCTCTCCGAGCGGTCCTTCGACCCGATCTACGACGCCCATGTCTTCGACCTGGCGTTCATGGGCAGCTGCCGCCCGCACCTGCTGACGCTCGCCGCCACCACACCCTCCCCGTTCGGCCCGCAGCGGCACGGCCTGCCGACCGAGCGGGAGAAGGGCGGCGAGGGCGAACAGGACAACCCGACCGCGCTGCCCGTCACCCGGATCGACCTCGAAGGGCTCGCCGACCGGATCGTCCCGCTGCCCGTCGAGGCCGCCAGCTACTCCACGCTGCGCGCCGCGAAGGACGGGCTGCTGTGGCTGAACCACCCGGTGATCGGGGTGCTCGGCACGAGCGGCCCCACCCCCGACGCCCGGCGGCCCGAGACGACCCTGGAGCGGTACGACCTGGAGAAGCTGCGCTGCGAGGAACTCGCCTCGGACGTCGGCGACTTCGCGGTCAGCGGCGACGGCAGGCGGATCACCCTGCAGACCCGGGGCAAGCTGCGCGTCGTGCCGTCCGACAGCCGGGTCCCGGCCGACGACCACGACGGCGACGGCGTCACCGTCGACCTCTCCCGCATCCGGCGGATCCTCGAACCGGCCGCCGAATGGCGCCAGATGTACGACGAGGCCGGGCGCATCATGCGGGACAACTTCTGGCATCCCGACATGAACGGCATCGACTGGGACGGGGTCCTGGACCGCTACCGCCCGGTGCTGGAGCGGGTCGCCACCCACGACGACCTGATGGACCTGCTGTGGGAGGTGCAGGGGGAGCTCGGCACCTCGCACGCCTATGTGCGACCGCCCGGCGGATGGCGCGACGAGTCGGTCCGCCAGGGCCTGCTCGGCGCGGACATCTCCCGTACCGAGGAGGGCGTCTGGCGGATCGACCGGATCCTGCCGTCCGAGACCTCCGACCCGGCGGCCCGCTCGCCGCTCGCCGCGCCCGGGGTCGCCGTGCGCGTCGGGGACACCGTCCGCGCCGTGGACGGCCGGCCGGTCGACCCGGTGACCGGACCCGGACCGCTGCTCATCGGCTCGGCGGGCAAACCGGTCGAGCTGACCGTCTCGCCGGCCGACGGCGGGGAGACGCGCCATGTCGTCGTCGTACCGACCGACGACGAGCAGGCGCTGCGCTACCACGCGTGGGTCGCCGACCGGCGGGCCCATGTGCACGAGCGCTCCGGCGGACGGCTGGGCTACCTCCACATCCCCGACATGGTCGGCTCGGGCTGGGCGCAGCTCCACCGGGACCTGCGGGTCGAAGTGGCCCGCGAGGGACTGGTGGTGGACGTCCGGGAGAACAGCGGCGGCCACACCTCGCAGCTCATCGTGGAGAAGCTCGCCCGCCGCATCGTCGGCTGGAACGTGCCGCGCGGCATGGGGCCGGAGAGCTACCCGCTGGACGCGCCGCGCGGCCCGGTGGTGGCCGTGGCCAACGAGTTCTCCGGCTCGGACGGCGACATCGTGAACGCCGCGATCAAGGCGCTGGGCATCGGCCCCGTGGTCGGCACGCGGACCTGGGGCGGGGTGATCGGCATCGACAGCCGGTACGAGCTGGTGGACGGAACGGCGGTCACCCAGCCCAAGTACGCCTTCTGGTTCGAGAGTTACGGCTGGGGCGTGGAGAACCACGGCGTCGACCCCGACGTCGAGGTCGTGATGGCGCCCCAGGACCACGCGGCGGGCCGGGACCCGCAGTTGGACGAGGCGATCCGGATCGCCCTGGAGTCGCTGGAGGAGACCCCGGCGAAGCGGGCTCCGCAGCGGCCGTAGGGGCACGGGCGCGGGGCGCCCGCGGCGGGTTCGCCGCGGGCGCCCCGATACCATGCCGTACAACGATCACCATCTACCCGAGGAGCCGACCCATGGCGGGAGAACCGCAGCCCGACTGCCTGTTCTGCAAGATCGTCTCGGGTGAGATCCCGGCGACGATCGTCCGGGAGACCGAGACCACCGTCGCCTTCCGGGACATCAATCCGCAGGCCCCCACGCACGTGCTCGTCATCCCGCGCGTCCACCACCCGGACGCCGCCTCCCTCGCCGCCGCCGAGCCGGGCGTCGCCGCCGACGTGCTGCGCGAGGCCGGGCAGGTCGCCGCCGACGAGAAGATCGTGGACAGCGGCTACCGGATCGTCCTCAACACCGGCTCCGGCGCGGGCCAGACCGTGTTCCACGCGCACGCCCACGTCCTGGGCGGCCGCGGGATGCAGTGGCCCCCCGGCTAGTCCGCCGACCGGAACCGAAGCGACCAGAAGAACCGATCGACCGGAACGGACCGACGCCACCGTGTCCTCACGCGAACTCGTGGTCCTGGGCACCGCGAGCCAGGTACCGACCAGGCACCGCAACCACAACGGCTACCTGCTGCGCTGGGACGGCGACGGCATCCTCTTCGACCCCGGCGAGGGCACCCAGCGCCAGATGCTGCGGGCCGGGGTCGCCGCGCACGACATCGACCGGATCTGCGTCACGCACTTCCACGGCGACCACTCGCTCGGCCTGGCCGGGGTGATCCAGCGGATCAACCTCGACCAGGTCCCGCACCCGGTCACCGCGCACTACCCGGCGAGCGGACAGCGCTTCTTCGAGCGGCTGCGGTACGCCACCGCCTACCGCGAGTCCGTCGACCTGACCGAGGCCCCGGTCGCCGCCGACGGGGTGCTCGCCACCACGGGCGCGTACACGCTCAGCGGCCACCGGCTCTCGCACCCCGTCGAGTCGTACGGCTACCGGCTCGTCGAGCCCGACCGGCGGCGCATGCTGCCGGAGAGGCTCGCCGAGCACGGCATCGAGGGGCCCGACATCGGCCGGATCCAGCGCGAGGGCGCCATCGGGGACGTCACGCTCGACGACGTCTCCGAGCACAGGCGCGGCCAGCGTTTCGCGTTCATCATGGACACGAGGCTCTGCGACGGCGTGCACGTCCTCGCCGAGGGCTGCGACCTGCTGGTCATCGAGTCGACCTTCCTCGACGAGGACGAGCGGCTCGCCGCCGACCACGGCCATCTGACCGCCGGGCAGGCGGCCCGGGTGGCCCGGGACGCGGGCGTGCGGCACCTCGTGCTGACGCACTTCTCGCAGCGGTACGGCGACCCGGCCGTCTTCGAGCAGCAGGCCCGCGCCGCGGGGTTCGAGGGCGAGCTGACCGTCGCCCGGGACCTCGACCGGGTGCCCGTGCCCTCCCGGCACGTCTGAGAACCTGTCGGGTGTCCCCCGGAACACACCGGCACCACCGTCTGCGAGCGTGAGACCCGTGCACCTGCCCAAAGCCGAACTCCACCTGCACATCGAGGGCACCCTCGAACCCGAGCTGGCCTTCGCCCTCGCCGAGCGCAACGGCGTGCGCCTGCCGTACGCCGGCACCGAGGAACTGCGCACCGCCTACCGCTTCGAGGACCTGCAGAGCTTCCTCGACCTGTACTACGCGCTGATGGCGGTGCTGCGCACCGAGGAGGACTTCGAGCAGCTCGCCGACGCCTACCTCGCCCGCGCCGCCGCGCAGGGCGTCCGGCACGCGGAGATCTTCTTCGACCCGCAGGCGCACACCGCCCGCGGCGTCCCGGTCGGCACCGTCGTCGAGGGGCTCGGCCGGGCGCTGGACCGCAGTGAGGAGAAGCACGGGATCTCCACCCAGCTGATCATGTGCTTCCTGCGCGACGAGTCGGCCGAATCGGCGCTGGAGACCCTGGAGGCGGCGAAGCCGTACCTGCACCGGATCAGTGCGGTCGGCCTCGACTCGGCGGAGGTCGGACACCCGCCCGCCAAGTTCCGCGAGGTGTACGAGGCGGCCGCCGCGCTCGGGCTGCGCCGGGTCGCGCACGCCGGCGAGGAGGGCCCGCCCGCGTACATCCGCGAGGCGCTGGACGTCCTCGGCGTCGAGCGGATCGACCACGGGCTGCGCTGCATGGAGGACCCGGAGCTGGTGGAGCGGCTGGTCGCCGACCGGGTGCCGCTCACCCTCTGCCCGCTGTCCAACGTGCGGCTGCGCGCCATCGACACGCTGGAGGAGCACCCGCTGCGGGACATGATGGCCGCCGGGCTGCTCTGCACGGTGAACTCCGACGACCCCGCCTACTTCGGCGGGTACGTCGGGGACACCTTCCACGCCGTCCACGAGGCGCTCGGCCTGGACCGCGAGCAGCTGCGCACCCTGGCCCGCAACTCCTTCGAGGCGGCCTTCCTCGACCACGACGAGGAGCGCCGGGCGCGCTATCTGTCCGAGGTCGAGGCGTACGCGTTCGACTGACCGGCCCCGGGCCCGGCCGTCCGGAAAGCGGCCCGGACCGGGCGCCTGCGGCGCACCGGCAGGCTGATCTCCGTGACGGCCTGCTCGGGCGCGCCCAGCTTGGGCACGGCGCCGGGCACGGCCCCGGTGGTGACGGCGAGCAGTGCGGCCGGGGCGCCGCCCCGGCGCCGCACCGATCCCGGCACCAGCGGACGGCCGCCGGTGTGCAGCGCCACCGCCGTGACCGGGGCCGCGACCAGGAGTGTGACGACGCCCAGGATCAGGCCCATGACCGGGTACCCGGCCTGCTCGGACAGCACGCTGCCGAGGACCGGCCCGCAGGCCACGCCGACGGACGACGCGGAACCCGCGAGGACCGCCCAGCGCCCCCGTACGTCCAGTGAGGCGGCCAGGCCGATCAGGTACGACAGGACCACGGGGTAGACCGTGTTCCAGAGGATCTCGCCGGTCGCGAACGAGCCGAGGCTCCCGGCCGACGAGCTGAGCACGATGGAGCCCGCGATGATCACGGTGCCCAGGCCGATCGGCACGGCCCGGCCGAGCCTGGCGCCCAGCATCCCGGCGCCCATCACCCCGAGCAGCCCCGCGCCGAGGGCGGCGGCGAACACCGCGCCGACGGTGACCTCGGAGAGCCCCGCCTGACCCACGCCGATCCGGCCGCTGACGCCCCACAGCGCGTTCTGCGCCATGGACCAGACGAGCATGCCGCCCGCCAGCACCAGACCGGACCGGCGGTGCGGCAGCCGGCCGGTGGCCGGGGTGGCGGGGCCCGCGGGCGCGGCGCCGCCGAGCCGTGCGGTGGCGGGCCAGACGAGCAGGGCGACCAGCGCGATCGAGGCGAACGGAAGCCGGTGGCCGCCGCCGAGGTGCGGGATCGTCAGGTAGAGGGCGCCGGCCGTCGCGGAGACGCTGAGCAGCCCGAGCGACGAGGTCCGGTGCGGGTCGCGCTGGGCGGCGATGCCCGAGGCGGCCACCGCGGTCGCGGTGCCGGAGCCGAAGCCGCCGAGCACCGCCCCCGCGACCACCAGCGGCACGGAACCGGCCAGGGCGGCGCAGCCGTACCCCACCGCGGCCAGGACCAGTCCGACCCGGGCCGGCCGTCGCGGCCCGAGCCGCTCGACCCGGCCCGCCAGGACGAACCCCGCGGTCGCCGAACCCAGCAGCAGGGCGCTGCCGACCAGCCCGGCCCGGGCCGTGCCGAGGCCGAGATGGACGGAGAGCCGCCCGACGATGGTGGGGAGCAGGTAGGCGGCGAGGTAACCGGCGGTGAACACGGCGACCAGGGGCCACGCGGCGCGAGGGCGCGAGGACATGGGCGTTCCTGAAGACATGCCAGAGGAGGCGGAGAAGGCAGGGGAGGGCAATGCGGGAAAAGCTGAGGAATGCAATGAATGCGGGGAGATGGGGCACTCGTCGGCAACTGTCGCCAACGGGGCTCGCGGCCCAATTTGTATCAACTGCGTCCAGCCCGCCGAAAGGCGCCGTGATGTGATCTGGATCACATTTGTGTTTACTCTCCGAACCTCCGGGTAGCAGCGGGTGTTTACGCAGGTCAGTGTCTGTGTGCGCGGGCCGGGGCGACTCCCGGGAACCTGCGGCGCGGGCCCTCCTGCGGTGGGGGCGCATCGGGCACACTGGCCAGATCCGCCACGACCGGGGAGTGCAAGGTGAGCACGGACATTCCAGGCATCGACCCACTGGACGGGCTGCGCGCCCCGCAGGACCCGGACTGCGACGTCTTCCTCACCGGCACGGTCTTCCTCGACATCATCTTCACCGGCCTGGACAGCGCCCCCGTGCGCGGCACCGAGTCCTGGGCGCGCGGCATGGGCTCCAGCCCCGGCGGGGTCGCCAACATGGCCACCGCGCTGGCCCGGCTGGGGCTGCACACCTCGCTGGCCGCGGCGTTCGGCGACGACCACTACGGGGAGTACTGCTGGGACGCCCTGGAGCAGGGCGAGGGCATCGACCTGTCCATGTCGCACACCGTCCCCGGCTGGCACTCGCCGGTGACCGTCTCGATGGCGTACGAGGGCGAGCGGACGATGGTCTCGCACGGCCACGAGGCCCCCGGCCCCGTGGTCCCCGACGGCGGACCGGCGTTCCCGTGCTGCCCGCCCCGGGCCCGCGCCGCCGTCGCCTCGCTCGCCCCCGGCCGCAGCGAACCCTGGGTCGCCACCGCGGCCCGCAACGGCGCCCGGATCTTCGCCGACGTCGGCTGGGACGAGACCGGCCGCTGGGACCTGGACGCCCTCGCCGACCTGGAGCACTGCCAGGCGTTCCTCCCCAACGCGGAGGAGGCGATGCGCTACACCCGCACCGATTGCCCGCGCGCCGCCGCCCACGCCCTGGCCGAACGGGTGCCGCTCGCCGTGGTCACCCTGGGCGCGGAGGGCGCGTACGCGGTGGACTCCGCGACCGGGGAGAGCGCCGAGGTGCCCGCGATCGAGGTCGAGGCGCTCGACCCGACCGGGGCGGGGGACGTCTTCGTCGCCGGCTTCGTCACCGGCACCCTGGCCGACTGGCCGCTGGCCGACCGGCTGGCCTTCGCCGGACTGACCGCGGCGCTCTCGGTCCAGGAGTTCGGCGGTTCGCTCTCGGCGCCGGGCTGGGCGGAGATCGCCGCCTGGTGGCAGCGGATCCGCACCTTCGCCGACCAGGACCCGGCGGCGCTGCGGCGCTACGCCTTCCTGGAGGAACTGCTCCCCGCCGCCACCCGGCCGTGGCCGCTGCGCCGGGCCGTCCCGACGATCGGTTTCCGCCACCCGGCCTGACGCCGTCCCGCCCGACGCCGTCCGGCCCGGCACGACCACGCCCGATGCCGTCCGGCCCGATGCCGTTCCGCCCGGAGCCGTCCGGCCCGGCGCGGTCGGGCCGGGGCACAGGTGTTCGCGATGGGCAAGAAAAAGCCCTCGGTGTTGTCGGTGGGGAGTCGTAGGCTGGGTAATCCAGAGGTTGTCGATCGGCGAGAGCCTCGCAACGGGAGGTATGTGCAGGCCACAGAGCCGGCCCATGACTCAGACACCCACAGCCCAGACCCCTGCGCCCGGGCAGGCGCGAGCCCACTTCACCGTCCCCGCCAAGCATCCGATGGTGACCGTACTGGGCTCGGGTGACGCCCTGCTGCGCGTGATCGAGACGGCCTTCCCGGCGGCCGACATCCATGTCCGGGGGAACGAGGTCAGCGCGGTCGGGGACGCGACGGAAGTCGCCCTGATCCAGCGCCTGTTCGACGAGATGATGCTGGTGCTCCGCACCGGTCAGCCGATGACGGAGGACGCAGTGGAACGCTCGATCGCCATGCTCAGGGCGAGTGAGAGCGGCGAGGGGGACGGTCAGGAGACCCCGGCCGAGGTGCTCACCCAGAACATCCTTTCCAGCCGCGGGCGCACGATCCGCCCCAAGACCCTCAACCAGAAGCGCTACGTCGACGCGATCGACAAGCACACGATCGTGTTCGGCATCGGCCCCGCCGGTACCGGCAAGACCTACCTCGCCATGGCGAAGGCGGTCCAGGCCCTGCAGTCCAAGCAGGTCAACCGGATCATCCTGACCCGGCCCGCCGTCGAGGCGGGCGAGCGGCTCGGCTTCCTGCCCGGCACGCTCTACGAGAAGATCGACCCGTACCTGCGTCCGCTCTACGACGCCCTGCACGACATGCTCGACCCCGACTCGATCCCGCGGCTGATGGCGGCGGGCACGATCGAGGTCGCGCCGCTGGCCTACATGCGCGGCCGCACGCTCAACGACGCGTTCATCATCCTCGACGAGGCGCAGAACACCAGCGCCGAGCAGATGAAGATGTTCCTGACCCGGCTCGGCTTCGACTCGAAGATCGTCATCACCGGTGACGTCACCCAGGTCGACCTGCCGAACGGCACCAAGAGCGGCCTGCGCCAGGTCCAGGAGATCCTGGACGGCGTCGAGGACGTCCATTTCTCCAAGCTCACCTCCCAGGATGTCGTCCGGCACAAGCTGGTCGGCCGTATCGTCGACGCGTACGAGAAGTACGACAGCCGGGACGGCCATCGCGGCCGGGACAGCCACAACGGGAAGTAGTCGCAGCGCACCATGTCGATCGACGTCAACAACGAGTCCGGAACCGAGGTCGACGAGCAGGCGATCCTCGACATCGCCCGCCACGCGCTCGCGCGGATGCGGATCCACCCGCTCTCCGAACTCTCGGTGATCGTGGTGGACACCGACGCCATGGAGCAGCTCCACATCCAGTGGATGGACCTCCCGGGCCCGACGGACGTCATGTCCTTCCCGATGGACGAGCTGCGTCCCCCGGCCAAGGACGACGAGGAGCCCCCGCAGGGGCTCCTCGGCGACATCGTGCTCTGCCCTGAGGTCGCCGAGAGGCAGGGCCGGGAGGCACCGACGCAGCACTCCATGGACGAGGAGCTCCAGCTGCTCACCGTCCACGGGGTGCTCCACCTCCTCGGGTACGACCACGAGGAGCCGGACGAGAAGGCCGAGATGTTCGGCCTCCAGGCCGCGATCGTCGACGGCTGGCGCGCCGAGCACGGTCTGACCGGTCCGTCGCCCGCCCCCACCGTCTCGTGAGCGCTCCTCTGCTGACGGGGGCCGTGCTGCTCGTCGTCGTCGGCTGGCTGGCGGCCTGCGCGGAGGCGGGCATCGCCCGTACGTCGAGCTTCCGGGCCGCCGAGGCGGTCCGCTCGGGGCGGCGCGGCAGCAAGAAGCTGGAGCAGGTCGCGGCGGACCCGACCCGCTACCTCAACGTCGCCCTGCTGGTGCGGGTCGCCTGCGAGATGTCGGCGGGCGTGCTCGTCACGTACGCCTGCCTGAAGGAGTTCCCGGAGACCTGGGAGGCGCTGGCCGTCGCCATGGGGGTGATGGTCCTCGTCTCCTACGTCGCCATCGGCGTCTCGCCGCGCACCATCGGCCGCCAGCACCCGCTGAACACGGCCACGGCGGCGGCGTACGTCCTGCTGCCGCTGGCCAGGGTCATGGGCCCGATCCCGCAGCTGCTGATCCTCATCGGCAACGCGCTCACCCCCGGCAAGGGCTTCCGCAAGGGGCCGTTCGCCAGCGAGGCCGAGCTGCGGGCGATGGTCGACCTCGCCGAGGCCGAGTCGCTGATCGAGGACGAGGAGCGCCGCATGGTGCACTCCGTCTTCGAGCTCGGCGACACGCTGGTGCGCGAGGTCATGGTGCCGCGGACGGACCTCGTCTGCATCGAGCGCTACAAGACGATCCGGCAGGCGCTGACCCTGGCCCTGCGCTCCGGCTTCTCGCGCATCCCGGTCACCGGGGAGAACGAGGACGACATCGTCGGCATCGTGTACCTCAAGGACCTGGTCCGCAAGACGCACATCAACCGCGAGTCGGAGGCCGACCCGGTCTCCACGGCGATGCGGCCCGCGGCCTTCGTGCCCGACACCAAGAACGCCGGGGACCTGCTGCGCGAGATGCAGCAGGAGCGCAGCCACGTCGCCGTCGTGATCGACGAGTACGGCGGCACGGCCGGCATCGTCACCATCGAGGACATCCTGGAGGAGATCGTCGGTGAGATCACCGACGAGTACGACCGCGAACTGCCGCCCGTCCAGGAGCTGGAGAACGACTGCTTCCGGGTGACGGCCCGTCTCGACATCGGCGACCTCGGCGAGCTGTTCGGCTTCGACGAGTACGACGACGAGGACGTGGAGACCGTCGGCGGGCTGCTGGCGAAGGCGCTGGGCCGGGTCCCGATCGCCGGTGCCTCGGCGATCGTCGACCTGCCGGACGGCCGCCGCCTCCGGCTGACCGCGGAGTCCCCGGCCGGCCGCCGGAACAAGATCGTCACGGTGCTGGTGGAGCCCGTGGAGCCGCCGGAGGAGGACGGGGAATGACCCCGCAGCAGCTGAGGGCGTTCTGCCTGGAGTTCAACGCGAGCGTCGAGGAGTTCCCGTTCGGGCCCGAGACG
This sequence comes from Streptomyces sp. sk2.1, assembly GCF_008120935.1. GTDB lineage: Bacteria > Actinomycetota > Actinomycetes > Streptomycetales > Streptomycetaceae > Streptomyces. The sequence goes on along the minus strand of NZ_RDBO01000020.1, from coordinate 1,230,841 downwards.
TCCGTCTTCAAGGTCCTGGGCAAGATGTTCGCGCTCAGCGCGCTGGACGGTCGCCCGCTGACGGTGAACCTGAAGTGCGACCCGGACGAGGCGGTGCGGCTGCGGGAGCGGTACGACGCGGTGGTGCCGGGCTGGCACATGAACAAACGGCACTGGAACACGGTGACGGTGTCCGGGGTGCCGGAGAAGGCGCTCCGCGAAATGGTCGAGGACTCCTACGACCTGGTGGTGGCGGGACTGCCGAGGGCCGACCGGCTGCGGCTGGACCGCTGACGGCGGCCCGGCACGGGGCCACGGCCGCGGGAAGGGCGGGGCGGGGGACGGGCCGCCCGGTTCGTATGCTCGGCACATGACTGAGAGCACCGACCTCGGCCCCGAGGACCGCAAGATCGTCACGCTGGCACGCAGTGCCCGCGCCCGCAACGGTGTGCCGGAGGGCGCGGCCGTACGGGACGAGACCGGCCGCACGTACGTCGCGGGCACCGTACGGCTGGAGTCGCTGAAGCTCAGCGCGCTCCAGACCGCCGTGGCGATGGCCGTGGCCAGTGGCGCCACCTCCCTGGAGGCGGCCGCGGTCGTCTCCGAGGCGCAGACCCCGTCCGACGAGGACCGCGCCGCGGTCCGGGACCTGGGCGGCCCGGACACCCCCGTCCTGCTCGCCGGACCCGACGGCACGCTGCGGGTCACCGTGACGGCGGGCTGACACCGGCCCGTACGGTACGTCGGACCCGTACCGCACGACGGACCCGGACGCCCCGCGCCCACCCGGCGCGGGGCGTCCGCGCGTCCGGGGCGACGGGGCGGAACGCCGGATCTTGACAGCATCTGATGGCCCATCAGTCGACGTTCCCCGCTTGCCTTGACTTCTTTCGGGCCGGAACCGTCAATGAGCCACCGCCGGCGCACACGAGCCGCTGCGCCGCATCCGGCAGGAGGGGGCTCCATGCGTCCGACCGTCCGAAGAAACGCCGTCCGAAGAAACGCCGTCCGAAGAACCGCCGCCCGCAGAGCCGGCCCCCGGGGAACCGCGGCCCGGGGACGCCTCCGGACCGGCCGCCGCTGGGCCGCGGTGCTGGGCGCCGGGGCGCTCCTCGTCACCGGGGGAGGGGTACTGGCGGCCCCGGCACAGGCCATGCCGACCGCCTCGGTGCCGGTGGACTTCCCCACCCACTGCATCCCGCCGGACATCGCGGGCATCCCGCCGATCGACGGGACGACGAAGGCCGAGATCACCGTCGACAACTCCGCCCCCGAGGTGGGCGACACGGTCACGGTCACGTACACCGTCGTCGAACCGGCCGCGAGCAACCCGGTCGACCTGGCGCTGCCCGCCGACATCATGACGCCGACCGGCAAGGTCGCCGTCGGCGGGGCCCAGACCGCGAGCGTCACCGTCGCGGGCCCGAAGAAGAACGCCCCGGTGCCCGGCAAGGGAGCCTTCCCGTCGTTCTCGATGACCGGCACCTTCGAGGTCACCGCGCCCGGACGGATCACGCTCTCGCCCGGCGACTACAACATCCACACCAGCTACATCATGGAGCTGGACACCCCCTGCACGGTGACGGATCCGCCCGCCCCCGTCTCCCAGACGATCATCGCGACGGACGGCGGCGGACAGGTCAACGAGCGCGCCATCCGGCTCGGCGCCGCGTCCGGCGGCGCGGGCGAGGCGGTCACCGTCACCGGGTCGAAGTTCACCCCGGGCGCGGCCGTCACCCTCGCGGGCACGGCCGGTGACACCCGCACCGCCGACACCGCCACCGTCGAGGCGGACGGTTCCGGCGGCTTCAGCGGCCGGCTCACCGTCACCGACCCCGCCACCACCGGCATCGTCGCCTACGAGGGGGACACCTGGGACCCCGACCGGGGCGCGGGCCCGCAGCCCTACACCGTCACCGGTGGCGGCGGCGAGGGCCAGCGGGGCAGCCAGCGGCTCGGCACGTCCGTCGAGGCGGGCACGCTCTCCATGGTCCAGGACGGGGACGCCGTCGAGATGTCGGCGGTCGACTTCGGCCGGGGCGGCGCCTCGCGCGGCAGCCTGCGGACGGTGACGGTCGAGGACTTCCGCGGCGGCCCCGCGGGCTGGTCCCTGACCGGAAGGGTCACCGACTTCACGGGCCCGGGCGGCGCCACGATCGACGCGTCCGCACTCGGCTGGACCCCGGTCTGCGCGACGAGGACCGGCAGCCCCAGCACCTGCGCGGCCGGTTCCGCGGGGACGGTCGGCTCCGGGGGCGCCACGCTGGCGTCCACCCCCGACGGGCCCCTCACCGGCGGCGTGTTCACCGTCGACGCCCGGCTCGCGCTGGACGTACCGGCGTACGCCGCCCCCGGCGCGTACTCCGGCGTGCTCACCCTCACCCTCACGTGACCGAGCGCTCCCGATCAACCGGCGGACCGGGCGCGCACCCGCCCGGACCGCCCCGTCCCGAGACCACCCGGGGGTTTCGCACCGTGCGCAAGCTGTCCGTACTCCTCCTGGCCGGCGCCCTCCTGCTGACCGGCGCCCCCGCCGCCCACGCCGCGGACAACGGCAACTGGTCGGTCTACCCCGCCACCACCCGGGCGGGCCAGCGCCCGTACTTCTTCCTCTCCGCCGACCCCGGCGCCACGCTCACGGACAAGGTGACCGTCACCAACCGGACGGACCGGCCGCGGACCTTCCGGCTGTACGCCGCCGACGCCTACAACACCGCGCGCGACGGCGGCTTCGCCGTCCGGGACCGCGACGAGAGACAGCGTTCGATCGGGGCCTGGGCACGGACCGGCCGCGACCGGATCACCGTGCGGGCGCACGACTCGGTCACCGTCCCGGTCACCATCACCGTCCCCGAGGACGCCGAACCGGGCGACCACCCCGGAGCGCTCGTCGCCCTGGACGAACACGTCGACCCCGCGGGCGGCGGAGCCGTCGCCGTGGGCATCCGGCAGGCCGTCGGCGCCCGGATCCACCTGCGGGTGAACGGGCCGACCATGCCCGCGCTCTCCGTGGAGGACGTCCGGATCGAGCACACCCAGCCGCTGGTGCCGGGCACCGGCCGGAGCCGGGCCGTCATCTCGTACACGCTCCGCAACCGGGGCAACGTCACCCTCGCCCCGAAGGTCGCGCTCCGGGCCGAGGGCCTCTTCGGCCGCACCCTGCTCGCCCGCGACCTCAAGAGGGTGCCCTCCGAGCTGCTGCCCCGCCAGGAGGTCCGGCTGACCGAGCGGTGGGACGGCGCGCCGCAGCTGGAGTGGGGCGAGGTCCGGCTGACCGCGAGCGCCCGTGACACCCGCGGATCGGCCGCCGCCGGGTACCTGGCCGTGCCCTGGGCGGTGGCCGGTGCCCTGCTGGTGGTCGTCGGCGCGGGAGCGGCGCTGTGGCTGCGGGCCCGTCGGCGCCGCGCCCGCACGGCCCGGGAGGAGGCCCGACAGGCCCCGTGACCTCCCTTGGTGCGGCGGGGCCGCCGGGATCGGGGACAATGGGCGCCATGAGCGTTCGACCTGACACAGAAGCCGCTGCGCAGAAGGGCGCGGACCGCGCCCCCCACCGGGCCGGTTTCGCCTGCTTCGTGGGCCGCCCCAACGCGGGCAAGTCCACCCTCACGAACGCTCTGGTCGGCAAGAAGGTGGCGATCACCTCCAACCGCCCCCAGACCACCCGGCACACGGTGCGCGGCATCGTGCACCGCGAGGACGCCCAGCTGATCCTGGTCGACACCCCCGGCCTCCACAAGCCGCGCACGCTGCTGGGCGAGCGGCTCAACGACGTCGTGCGCACCACCTGGGCCGAGGTCGACGTCATCGGCTTCTGCCTGCCGGCCGACCAGAAGCTCGGCCCCGGCGACAAGTACATCGCCAAGGAACTGGCGGCCATCAAGAAGACGCCGAAGATCGCCATCATCACCAAGACCGACCTGGTCGACTCCAAGCAGCTCGCCGAGCAGCTGCTCGCCGTCTCCCGCCTCGGCGAGGAGCTCGGCTTCGAGTGGGCCGAGATCATCCCGGTCTCCGCGGTGAAGGCGGAGCGGGAGGGCGGCGCCGGCACCGCCAGGGACGGGGGCAGGGGAGCCGGGCAGGTCGCCCTGCTGGCCGACCTGATCGCCCCGCTGCTCCCCGAGAGCCCGCCGCTCTACCCGGAGGGCGACCTCACCGACGAGCCCGAGATGGTCATGGTCGCGGAGCTCATCCGCGAGGCCGCGCTCGAAGGCGTACGGGACGAGCTGCCGCACTCCATCGCGGTCGTCGTCGAGGAGATGCTGCCCCGCGAGAACCGCCCGGCGGACAAGCCGCTGCTCGACATCCACGCCAATGTCTACATCGAGCGCCCCAGCCAGAAGGGCATCATCATCGGCCCGAAGGGCAAGCGGCTGAAGGACGTCGGCACCAAGTCGCGCAAGCACATCGAGGCGCTCCTCGGCACGCCGGTCTTCCTGGACCTCCACGTGAAGGTGGCCAAGGACTGGCAGCGCGACCCCAAGCAGCTGCGCAAGCTCGGCTTCTGAGCCGCAGGACCACGGATCCGCGGAGTCGTCGGGCCGGGCGGGGAGCTCCCCGCCCGGCCCGACGACGTCAGCCGGAAGGAACCGGCCTCACGCGCGGCCGGGAGGAACCGGTCCCGCGCGGCCGGAAGGAACCGGTCTCACGCGCCCTCCTTCAGCACGCGTGAGACCAGCGCCCGCTGCGCGTCGGTCAGCTTCGGGTCCGCGCAGTGGACCGTACGGTCGCCGACCGTGATCCGGTACCGGAAGCCGTCCGGCACGCCCTCGGGCGGGGCGTCGTGGCCCGAGGCGAGGGCCGACTCGGCCAGCTCCTCCCACTCCGGAGCGTCGGACAGTCCGGTGGTGTCGACCTCGCGTCGCCGCGCGACACCGGTGAAACCACCGGTCCTGCTCACCTGAATCCGCATGTGCCGTGTCCTTTGTCGCCGGGCGGGGCCGCGCGGGCCGGATCGCCCTACGCGGTCGGGACGCCCACCTCCGACCATGCCTTCAGGACGGCCTCGGTCTCGTCGCCCTCCCCGAAGCGGCTGCGGGCCGCGGCGACCGTCAGCCGGGCGAAGTCCGCGAAGTCGGCGTCCACGGCCAGTTGACCACCTGTGAGCACATCGAACCAGAGCTGCCCGGCGCGTTCCCACGCGTTGCCGCCGAGCGCCGTCGCCAGCAGGTAGAACGCGCGGTTCGGGATCCCGGAGTTGAGGTGCACCCCGCCGTTGTCGTCGCCGGTGTGGATGTAGTCCTCCATCGACGCCGGCTGCGGGTCCTTGCCGAGCACGTCGTCGTCGTACGCGGTGCCCGGCGCCTTCATCGAGCGCAGGGCGACGCCCTGGACGTCCGGTGCCAGCAGCCCGGCGCCGATCAGCCAGTCGGCCTGGTCGGCGCTCTGGCCCAGCGTGTACTGCTTGACCAGGGAACCGAAGACGTCGGACATCGACTCGTTGAGCGCGCCGGACTGGCCGTAGTAGCTCAGGTTGGCGGTGTACTGGGTCAGGCCGTGGGTCAGTTCGTGGGCGATCACGTCGATGGCGACGGTGAAGTCCACGAAGATCTCGCCGTCCCCGTCGCCGAAGACCATCTGCTCGCCGTCGAAGAAGGCGTTGTTGTACTTCTCGTCGTAGTGCACGGAACCGATCAGCGGCAGCCCGTTGCCGTCGATCGAACGGCGGCCGTACGCCTTGAGCAGCAGTTCGAAGGTGGAGCCGAGGCCCGCGTACGCGCGGTTGACGCTGGCGTCCTGCGTCGGGTCCTCGCCCTCGCCGCGCACCTTGGTGCCGGGCAGCTGGGTGCCGTTGCGGCAGTCGTAGAGCGTGCGGTCGGGCTTGTCGGACACCTCGCCATCGGCCTCGGGGGAGGCGGGCACGGTGACGACCGTGGCCATCTGGCGCCGGGTGCGGCGGGCCGCGTCGGCCTCCAGGGTGCGCCGGGCGGGACCGGCGAGATCGGGGTTGTCGGACTGGGACAGCTTGTCGAGGAGGTGGGGCGGAACGATGGTGCAGAAGACGGGGCGGAACCCGTGCTGAGACTGAGTCGGCATACGGTCGACTGTGACACCGGGTGACGGGCATGTCACTGAAACGGCCCAGGATTGACGAAATGGAGTGATCCGTCACTGTTGGGCGTTTCCTGTCGCCGGTCCCGCATACTGATACGGGACCGACGCATCAGGAGCCTCTCGGTTAACCTCGTCGCATCATGCGTTTCGGGCTGCTTCTTCTTAGCTGCCGCGGCGAGGGCCTGTAGTCGTAGGCCGACCCCCTCCCCGCGGAGTCTTGTGTTGCAGCGACACAGTCGGCCGTCCCATCGGTTGGACCCCGAGGAGCCCCACGTCATGACCGCCGCAGATCCCGCTCAGACCACCGCAGCCTCCGTCGGCCGCCCCACGCCGATCACCAACGCGACACGGCTGCAGAAGCCCTCCGGGATGCCGATCCACAAGTACGGCGTGTACGAGGCCGTCGACATCCCCGACCGCACCTGGCCGGACAACCGGATCACCGTCGCCCCCCGCTGGCTGTCCACCGACCTGCGCGACGGCAACCAGGCCCTGATCGACCCCATGTCGCCGGCCCGCAAGCGCGAGATGTTCGACCTGCTCGTACGCATGGGCTACAAGGAGATCGAGGTCGGCTTCCCGTCCTCCGGCGAGACCGACTTCGCGTTCGTCCGCTCCATCATCGAAGAGGGCGCGATCCCCGAGGACGTGACCATCTCCGTCCTGACCCAGGCCCGCGAGGACCTGATCGAGCGGACCGTGGAGTCCCTGGTCGGCGCCCACCGCGCCACCGTGCACCTGTACAACGCCACGGCGCCCACCTTCCGCCGGGTCGTCTTCCGCGGCTCGAAGGACGACATCAAGCAGATCGCCGTGGACGGCACCCGGCTGGTCATGGAGTACGCGGAGAAGCTGCTGGGCCCGGAGACGACCTTCGGCTACCAGTACAGCCCCGAGATCTTCACCGACACCGAGCTGGACTTCGCCCTGGAGGTCTGCGAGGCCGTCTGCGACGTCTGGCAGCCGGAGGAGGGCCGCGAGATCATCCTCAACCTGCCCGCCACCGTGGAGCGTTCGACGCCCTCCACGCACGCGGACCGGTTCGAGTGGATGTCGCGCAACCTGTCGCGCCGCGAGTTCGTCTGCCTGTCCGTCCACCCGCACAACGACCGGGGCACCGCCGTCGCCGCCGCCGAGCTGGCCCTGATGGCCGGCGCGGACCGCGTCGAGGGCTGCCTGTTCGGTCAGGGCGAGCGCACCGGCAACGTCGACCTGGTCACCCTGGGCATGAACCTGTTCTCGCAGGGCGTCGACCCGCAGATCGACTTCTCGCAGATCGACGAGATCCGCCGCACCAGCGAGTACTGCAACCAGATGGAGGTCCACCCGCGCCACCCCTACGCGGGCGACCTGGTCTACACCGCCTTCTCCGGCTCCCACCAGGACGCCATCAAGAAGGGCTTCGACGCCATGGAGGCCGACGCGGCCGCCCGGGGCGAAACGGTCGACGACATCGAGTGGGCGGTGCCCTACCTGCCGATCGACCCGAAGGACGTCGGCCGCAGCTACGAGGCCGTCATCCGGGTCAACTCGCAGTCCGGCAAGGGCGGAATCGCCTACGTCCTGAAGAACGACCACAAGCTGGACCTGCCGCGCCGGATGCAGATCGAGTTCTCCCGGATCATTCAGGCCAAGACGGACGCCGAGGGCGGCGAGGTCACCCCGACGCAGATCTGGGCCACCTTCCAGGACGAGTACCTGCCGAACCCGGAGAACACCTGGGGCCGGGTGCGCATCCGCACCGGACAGGTCGCGACCGGCGCCGACGGCCGGGACACGATCACCGTCGAGGCGACGGTGGACGGCGCGGACACCGTACTGACCGGCACCGGCAACGGCCCGATCTCCGCCTTCTTCGAAGCGCTGCAGGCCATCGGCATCGACGTCCGCCTGCTGGACTACAGCGAGCACACCATGAGCGAGGGCGCCAGCTCCCAGGCCGCCTCGTACATCGAGTGCGCGATCGACGGAAAGGTCCTGTGGGGCATCGGCATCGACGCCAACACCACGCGCTCCTCGCTGGAGGCGGTCGTCTCCGCGGTCAACCGCGCCGCCCGCTGACCCGGTCCCTCCGGGGGCGGTGAGCCGCCCGGTCCGAACCCCGTCCACCCCTGTCCGGTGGGCGGGGTTCGGCCATCTCCGGGCGGTTGTCGCGATCGGGGTACTGACGTCACATCATGACTGTGGTTAACATCACGTTCACGCGGCAATGTTGCCGGAGGGGGCACCTCCCGTGCCCTTCGGGCCACGGGGGAGTTACGGAGGTGTTCGACGTGCGGTCAGCCCTGGGACGACGTGCCATGAAGCTGCGCATCTGCGGCATCCGCACGGCCTGGGACCCCGTGGGCGACGGCGAGTTCTTCTGCCCCGGCTGCGGCGGCGACCGCAACTACCGCCGGGTCGTCGGCCGGCGCCGCTTCGCGGTCCTCGGCGTGCCGGTGCTGCGGCGCGGCACCGTGGGCCCCGTCGTCGAATGCGCCGCCTGCCGGGACCGCTTCGGCACCGACACCCTCGACCACCCCACCACCACCCGGCTCTCCACCATGCTCAGGGAAGCCGTCCACACCGCCGTGCTCGGCGTCCTCACCGCCGGTGGCGCCACTTCCCGCACGGTCCTGGAGACCGCGGCGGCCATCGTGCGCGGCGCCGGATTCGACGACTGCACCGAGGAGCAGCTGCGCACCGTCGTCGAGGTCCTCGCCGCCGACATCGGCCACGACCCGGCCCTCGACCCCACGGCCGAGGCGTGCGGAGCGGCCCTCGTCATCGAACTGCACGAGGCGCTGGGCCCCCTCGCCCCGCATCTGGCCGCCACCGGACGAGAATCGATCCTGCTGCAGGCCGCCCGGGTCGCGCTCGCCGACGGCCCCTACGGACCGGCCGAGCGCGAGGTGCTGACCACGATCGGCGGCGCGCTGCGGATCGGCGCCGAGGACACCGCCCGGCTCCTCGCCGAGGCGGCACGCACCCCCTCCTGACGCCCCGGCCGCTCCCGGCCGGGCGGAGAACGGGCCGGGGAACGGGCCGGGGAACCGTTTCCGTACCGGACAATGGACCCATGAGCTTGTTCCGGGACGACGGCGTGGTGCTGCGCACGCAGAAGCTGGGCGAGGCCGACCGGATCATCACGATCCTGACCCGCGGCCACGGCCGGGTGCGGGCCGTGGCCCGCGGGGTGCGGCGCACGAAGTCCAAGTTCGGGGCGCGGCTGGAACCCTTCTCCCACGTCGACGTGCAGTTCTTCGCCCGCGGCAGCGAACTGATCGGCCGCGGCCTGCCGCTGTGCACCCAGAGCGAGACGATCGCCCCGTACGGCGGCGGCATCGTCACCGACTACGCCCGCTACACCGCGGGCACCGCGATGCTGGAGACCGCCGAGCGGTTCACCGACCACGAGGGCGAACCCGCGGTCCAGCAGTACCTGCTGCTCGTCGGCGGACTGCGCACCCTGGCCCGCGGCGAGCACGAGCCGCACCTGGTCCTCGACGCGTTCCTGCTGCGCTCCCTCGCCGTCAACGGCTACGCCCCCAGCTTCGGGGACTGCGCGCGGTGCGGAATGCCCGGACCCAACCGGTTCTTCTCCGTCGCGGCGGGCGGCGTCATATGCGCCGACTGCCGGGTGCCCGGCAGCGTCGTACCCTCGGCTGAGGCCGTCACCCTGCTGAGCGCCCTGCTCAGCGGCGACTGGGACACGGCGGACGCGTGCGAGCCGCGTCATGTCAGGGAGGGGAGCGGACTGGTGTCCGCCTATCTGCACTGGCATCTGGAGCGCGGGCTGCGCTCGCTGCGGTACGTAGAGAAGTGACACAGGCAGATCAGGCACAGGGAGCGAGACAGTTTCATGGCAGTACGCGGGATGCTCGGCGGCCGTAACCGGCGCGACTACAAGACCCCGGAGCCGCACCCGTCCGGTGCCACGCCCCCGAAGATCCCCGGCGAGCTGGTGCCCAAGCACGTCGCCGTCGTGATGGACGGCAACGGCCGCTGGGCCAAGGAGCGCGGCCTCCCGCGCACCGAGGGCCACAAGGTCGGCGAGGGCGTCGTCATGGACGTCCTCAAGGGCTGCATCGAGATGGGGGTCAAGAACCTCTCGCTGTACGCGTTCTCCACCGAGAACTGGAAGCGGTCCCCGGAAGAGGTGAAGTTCCTGATGAACTTCAACCGGGACGTCATCCGCCGCCGCCGCGACGAGATGGACGAGCTGGGCATCCGCATCCGCTGGGTGGGCCGCATGCCCAAGCTGTGGAAGTCCGTTGTCCAGGAGCTCCAGGTCGCCCAGGAGCAGACCAAGGACAACGACAGGATGACGCTGTACTTCTGCGTCAACTACGGCGGCCGGGCCGAGATCGCCGACGCCGCGCAGCGCATCGCGCGGGACGTCGCGGCCGGGAAGCTGGACCCGTCCAAGGTCAACGAGAAGACCTTCGCGAAGTACATCTACTACCCGGACATGCCGGATGTCGACCTCTTCGTCCGCCCCAGCGGCGAGCAGCGCACCTCCAACTACCTGATCTGGCAGAGCGCCTACGCCGAGATGGTCTTCCAGGACGTGCTCTGGCCGGACTTCGACCGCCGCGACCTGTGGCGGGCCTGCCTGGAGTACGCCCAGCGCGACCGCCGCTTCGGCGGCGCGGTGGAGGCGCCGCAGCAGCCCGCGGGGTGAACGCGGAGGAGCCCGGGGCACGCCGCCCCGGGCTCCTCGGCCGTGTCCGTGCCGTCACTCCTTCGTGGCCGCGCACTCCGCGCACGTACCGAAGATCTCCACGGTGTGCGCGACGTTCACGTACCCGTGCTGGGAGGCGATCGTCTCCGCCCACTGCTCCACGGCGGGACCCTCGACCTCCACGGCCTTGCCGCACATCCGGCACACCAGATGGTGGTGGTGGTCCCCGGTCGAGCAGCGGCGGTACACGGACTCGCCGTCCGTGGTGCGCAGCACGTCCACCTCGCCCGCGTCGGCGAGGGACTGGAGCGTGCGGTAGACGGTGGTCAGCCCGACGGAGTCGCCGCGGTGCTTGAGCACGTCGTGCAGCTCCTGGGCGCTGCGGAACTCGTCCACCTCGTCGAGCGCCGCAGCCACCGCCGCCCGCTGCCGGGTGGACCGGCCACGTACCGGGGCCGCGTTCGTTCCACTGATCGGCGCCGTCGCCACAGCAGCCTCCTCGTGTCGCCCGTACCTGTGTCGGGCCATTGTGCCAGCCCGCCGGGGCCTCAGACCCGGAGATCGTCCGCGGCGGGCCGGGCGTCCGATACCTCCGCCGCCGACACCTCCAGGGTGCACTCCCGGGCCGCCGCGTCGTCGTGGCGGGCGCGCCTCCTGGCCAGCGGGGTCGCGAGCGCCGTCAGGGCGACGAAGACCGCGATGGCCAGCAGCACGATCGTCGCGCCGGGCGGGACGTCCTGGTAGTACGAGGTCACGGTGCCGGCCAGGGTCACCGCCGTACCGATGACGACCGACAGCACGAACGTCACCTTGAAGGACCGGGAGATCTGCTGGGCGGCCGCGACCGGCACCACCATCAGCGCGCTGACCAGCAGCAGTCCGACGACCCGCATCGCCACGGTGACGGTCACCGCCGCGGTGACGGCGACCAGCAGGTTCAGCGCGCGCACCGGCAGCCCGGTGACCCGGGCGAACTCCTCGTCCTGGCTGACCGCGAACAGCTGCCGCCGCAGCCCCAGCGTCACCAGCAGCACGAAGCCGGCCAGCAGGCAGATCGCGGTGATGTCCTCGGGGGAGACCGTGGCCAGGGAGCCGAAGAGGTACGAGGTGAGGTTGGCGTTGGAGCCGGTGTCGGAGAGGTTGATCAGCAGCACGCCGCCCGCCATGCCGCCGTAGAACAGCATGGCCAGCGCGATGTCGCCGCGGGTGCGCCCGTACCAGCGGATCAGCTCCATCACGACGGCGCCCGCGACGGCGACGGCCGTGGCCATCCACACCGGGCTGGTGGAGAGCAGGAAGCCGAGGCCGACACCGGTCATCGCGATGTGCCCGATGCCGTCGCCCATCAGGGCCTGGCGGCGCTGGACGAGGTAGACGCCGACGGAGGGGGCGATGACGCCGACCAGCACGGCGGCGAGCAGGGCCCGCTGCATGAAGGGGGGTTCGAGGAATTCCATGATCAGCTCAGCAGTCCCGTCCGGACGGGCTCGGAGGCCGCGTGGGGGTGTACGTGGTCGTGGCCGGGCAGGGCGTGCTGGCCCAGCGCCTTCGGGGGCGGCCCGTCGTGCATCACACAGCCGTCGCGCAGCACGATCGCGCGGTCGATCAGCGGCTCCAGCGGGCCCAGCTCGTGCAGGACGAGCAGGACCGTGGTGCCGGCCGCGACCTGTTCGCGCAGGGTCGAGGCTAGGATCTCCTGGCTGGCCAGGTCGACGCCGGCCATCGGCTCGTCCATGATCAGCAGCTCCGGTTCGGCGGCCAGCGCCCGGGCGATCAGCACCCGCTGGTGCTGTCCGCCGGAGAGCGCGCCCACCGAGTCCTTGGCCCGGTCGGCGAGGCCGACCAGCTCGATGGCCCGGTCGACGGCGGCCCGGTCGGCCCTGCGGAGCGGGCCCAGCCGCGCCCGGGACAGCCGCCCGGAGGAGACGACCTCGTGGACCGTGGCGGGGACGCCGCCGGCCGCCGTGGTGCGCTGGGGCACGTAGCCCACGCGCGCCCAGGAGCGGAAGCGGCGCAGCGGGGTGCCGAACAGCTCGACGGAGCCGCCGGTGAGCGGGACCTGGCCGATGACGGAGCGCACGGCGGTCGACTTGCCCGAGCCGTTGGCGCCGAGCAGGGCGACGACCTCGCCGCGGTGGACGGTCAGATCGATGCCGCGCAGCACCGGGCGCGCGCCGAGCGTGGCCGTGGCGCCCCGCAGGGCTATCACGGGGTCGGGCGTGGTGCTTCCGGACTCGGACATGGACGCCTCCGATGCTGCTGTGGCGGGTGTTGCGTGGGTCACTTCGCGCCGAGCGCCTTCTGGAGGGCCGCGAGGTTGGACCGCATGACCTCGGTGTAGTCGGCGCCCTCGGACTTGTCCGTGATTCCTTCGAGCGGGTCCAGGACGCCGGTCCTCAGGCCGGTGTCCCGGGCGAGGGTCTTCGCGGTCCGGTCGCTGGCGAGCGTCTCGAAGAACACGGTGGTGGCCTTGTCCTTCTTCGCGATGGTGTGGATCTCGTCGATCCGGGCGGGGCTGGGCTCGGCCTCGGGGTCGACGCCGGCGATGCCCTCCTGGACGAGGCCGTAGCGCTCGGCGAGGTAGCCGAAGGCGGAGTGGGTGGTGATGAAGGTCCTGGTGGCGGTGTTCCGCAGCCCGTCCTCGAACGCCTTGTCCAGGCCGTCGAGCTCGGTGACCAGGGCCCGGGTGTTCTTGCGGTAGTCCGCGGCGTGGTCCGGGTCGGCCTTCTCCAGGGACTTGCCGACGCCCTCGGCGACCTCGGCGTACTTCACCGGGTCCAGCCAGACGTGGGGGTCGCCGCCGGCCTCGTCGCCGTGTTCGTGACCGTGCTCGTCGCCCTCGGCCCCGTGCTCGTGATCGTCGCCGCCGGCCTCGGTGCCGTGCTTCTCCAGCGTGGTGAGCTTCGCGGCGTCGACGGCGTCCTTCGCCCCGGACTGCTCGATGGCGTCGTCCACGGCGGGCTGGATGCCCTTGAGGTACAGGATGTAGTCGGCGTCGGTGAGCCCGCCGATCTGCCGCGGGCTGAGCTCCAGGTCGTGCGGTTCGACGCCCGGCTTGGTCAGCGTGGTGACGGAGACGTGGTCGCCGCCTATGCGCTCGGCCAGGAACTGCATCGGATAGAACGAGGCCACCACGTCCAGCTTGTCGCCGTTCTTGTGGTCCGCGGCGTCCGAGGAGGAGCAGGCGGTGAGGGCCGTGAGGCCGAGGGCGACCGCTCCGGCGACGGCGGCGGTGGGTATGAGGCGGCTTACGTTCATGACAGTCATTTTCAACAAAACTGGAAACGATTGTCAACAAGCCCGATGAGATGACCATGTGACCGGTCGCGGTGACCGGCCGTGCCGATACCGATTTGATCGGAGGGGCGTGCCCGCCGGTAATCTGAGGTATTCGCCCACCCGCCTCCCGAACACCACCCCCCACCGAGGCGCTTCGCGTCACCCCTGTCCGTTTTCGTCGTCGTAATGAAGAGAGCACCGTGGCCGCCGACAAGATCGACTCCATCGTCAGCCTGAGCAAGCGCCGTGGCTTCGTCTATCCCTGCAGCGAGATCTACGGAGGCCAGCGGGCCGCCTGGGACTACGGGCCGCTGGGTGTCGAGATGAAGGAGAACCTCAAGCGCCAGTGGTGGCGCTACATGGTCACCGCGCGCGAGGACGTGGTCGGCATCGACTCGTCGGTCATCCTCGCCCCCGAGGTCTGGTCCGCCTCCGGCCACGTCGCCACGTTCACCGACCCGCTGACCGAGTGCACCTCCTGTCACAAGCGCTTCCGCGCCGACCACCTGGAGGAGGCGTACGAGGAGAAGCACGGCCACGCGCCCGCGAACGGCCTGACCGAGCTCAACTGCCCCAACTGCGGCAACAAGGGCACCTTCACCGAGCCCAAGCAGTTCTCGGGTCTGCTCTCCACCCACCTCGGCCCGACCCAGGACTCCGGCTCGGTCGCCTACCTGCGCCCCGAGACCGCCCAGGGCATCTTCACCAACTTCGGCCAGGTCCTGCAGACCTCGCGCAAGAAGCCGCCGTTCGGCATCGCCCAGATGGGCAAGTCCTTCCGCAACGAGATCACGCCGGGCAACTTCATCTTCCGCACCCGCGAGTTCGAGCAGATGGAGATGGAGTTCTTCGTCAAGCCGGGCGAGGACGAGGAGTGGCAGCAGTACTGGATGGACCAGCGCTGGAACTGGTACACGGACCTCGGCATGCGCGAGGAGAACATGCGCTGGTACGAGCACCCGAAGGAGAAGCTCTCCCACTACTCCAAGCGCACCGCCGACATCGAGTACCGCTTCCGCTTCGGCGGCAGCGAGTGGGGTGAGCTGGAGGGCGTCGCCAACCGCACGGACTACGACCTCAAGGCGCACTCCGAGGCCTCGGGCACCGACCTGCTCTACTTCGACCAGGAGGCCGGCGAGCGCTGGACCCCGTACGTCATCGAGCCGGCGGCCGGTGTCGGGCGCGCGATGCTCGCCTTCCTCCTCGACGCCTACATCGAGGACGAGGCGCCCAACGCCAAGGGCGTCATGGAGAAGCGCACCGTGATGCGTCTCGACCCGCGCCTGGCGCCGGTCAAGGTCGCCGTCCTGCCGCTGTCGCGCAACCAGCAGCTGTCGCCGAAGGCCAAGGGCCTCGCGGCCGACCTGCGGAAGAACTGGAACATCGAGTTCGACGACGCGGGTGCCATCGGCCGCCGCTACCGCCGTCAGGACGAGATCGGCACCCCGTTCTGCGTCACCGTCGACTTCGACACCCTCGACGACAACGCGGTGACCGTGCGCGAGCGCGACACGATGAAGCAGGAGCGCGTCTCCCTGGACCAGATCCAGGCGTACCTCGCCGCCCGCCTCATCGGCTGCTGATCCACCGCACCACGTACGAAGCCCCGGTTCCCGCACGGAGCCGGGGCTTCGGCGCGTCCGGTCCCGCGCCCGCACCTGTGTCCGCTCCCGCTTCCGGGCCCGCCTCCGTGTCCGCGCCCGCTTCCGCCTCCGCGCCCGACCGGGCGAAAAGCGGGTGCGACGGCGGAGGGGGCCGGGGTACGGTGCCGCCATGTCTTCGTTCTTCCAGATCTACGAGTGAGAGCGCGGCGGGTCCGACCACCCGCCGCCCACCGGACTGAACCCAGGTCGCCCCAGACCTCACTTCGCACCATGAACGGGAGAACACCGTGGCCAAGAGCCGCAACAACCTCCTCGGCGTGGGCGGACAGCGCAAGAAGCTGTCCCGCGCCGACCAGCAGGGCGTGGGCTCCGCCCGCGTCACCGACCGCAAGGCGGCGGCCGACCAGAAGCAGGAGCTGCTGCGCAGGATGCGCGAGCGCGCGCAGCCGGGCACGGCCCCCGAGGCGCAGCCGGATGCCGCGGACACCTCCGCGCAGCCGGAGACCGCCGGTCAGGAAGCGTCGGACCGGGGCTGACGCCTCCGCACCACCCGCACGACCGTGGGCCCGGATCACCTGGTGATCCGGGCCCACGCCCTTTGCCCGACGCCCCGCGTTCACACCACCCGGCGCGGCAGCCGCAGACTGAGCAGCGTCGTCAGCACGACCGCGGCCAGCTGCACCAGCAGCGTCACGACCAGCGCGTCCCGCATGCCCGAGCCCGGGACCAGGGAGAGGAACAGGGCGCCGAGCGTGGCCACGCCCAGTGCCAGCGACGCCTGCTGGGTCGTCGTCATCACCCCGCCGCCCACCCCGGCCCGCGCGGCCGGTACGCCGGAGAGCACGATGCGGAAGAGGACGGGCAGCTGGAGCCCCTGCCCCAGCCCGGCGACCGCCACGCCCGGCAGCAGTCCCAGCGGCCCGAGCCCCGGCCACCGCCCCCACACCGTGAGCGCGAGCACCAGCACGCCCGTCGCCTGGATCAGCCCGCCCGCCGTCACGACCCGGCTGCCGTACCGCCGCACCAGCCGCGGACCGGCGAGCGACGCCGCGAAGAAGGCCGCCGCCATCGGGGCCAGCGCCAGCCCCGCCGCCGCCGGACCCAGCCGCAGCCCCTGCTGGAGGGCGACCGCGATGACGAACATGAAGCCGCCGAAGCCGATCGAGAACGGCACCACCAGCGCCAGCCCGCGCCGCAGCGACTCCAGCCGCAGCAGGCTCGGCGGCACCAGCGGCTCCCGCCCGAGCCGGTCGGCCCGCAGCTCGACCCGGTAGAAGGCGTACGCGGAGAACGGGAACAGGGCCAGGCACACCCAGGTCCACACCGGCCACCCGGCCGCGCGCCCCTCCGTCAGCGGGGCGAGCAGCGTCACCAGCGACGCGGTCAGCAGCAGCGTGCCCGGCACGTCGACCGGCGCGGGCCGGTCCGAGCGGGTCTCCGGCACGGCACGGGCGGCCAGCACCAGCCCCACCGCCGCCACCGGCACGTTCACCAGGAACACCGAACGCCACCCCGCGCTCTGGCCGAACACCGAGGACAGCGGCGCGGCGGCGACGAGGACCCCGCCGAGCATCTGGCCCGCGACCATGGAGAGCCCGGCGGTCGCCCCGTACAGGCTCATCGCCCGTGCCCTGCGGTGCCCCGAGGTGGCCGCCTGGATGGTGGCGAGCACCTGCGGCAGCATCAGCGCGGCCGCGGCACCCTGCGCGACCCGCGCCCCGACGAGCGTCCAGGCGCCCGGGGCGAGCCCGCAGGCGAGCGAGGTGAGACCGAAGGCGGCCATGCCCAGCAGGAAGAGCCGGCGCCGCCCCGCCATGTCGCCGAGCCGGCCGCCGACCACGAGCAGCACGGCGTAGGCGAGGGCGTACCCCGCGACGACCAGTTCGAGCACGGCGGGACCGGCGGCCAGGTCGCGGTCGATCGTCGGCAGGGCGACGTTCACGATGAAGAAGTCGATGAGCGGCAGCGCCGCGCCGAGCAGCACGGTGAACAGCCCGAGCGCACCGAGGACCGGCGTGGGGTGGTCGTGCCGCACCACGGCGGGGGAGGGGGCGATGCCTTGCGTCCGTACGGTTGATTGACTCACGCCATCGAGCGTCGCCGCTCGCCCAGCCTGGTACCAGAGTGTCCTTATCCTGGTACCAGGAGCACCCGGCACGGGGTCGGCCCGTTCGGCAGGCTGGAGGCATGACGACGATGGCGCAGAACCCGCCCGGGGCACCGGCGACGCGACCGGCCCCGGCCCGGCACGAACCCCCGCGCCCCGCGGAGCCGTCCGCGCCCGAGGTCCGCCGCCACGAGCTCGCGGGCTTCCTGCGCAGCCGCCGCGAGCGGATCACCCCCGAACAGGTCGGGCTGCCCCGGGGACCGCGCAGGCGCACCCCCGGACTGCGCCGCGAGGAGGTCCCCCAGCTCTCCGCCGTGGGCGTCACCTGGTACACCTGGCTGGAGCAGGCCCGCGACATCCAGGTCTCGCCCCAGGTCCTCGACGCCCTCGCCCGCGCCCTGCTGCTCGACCCCGGCGAGCGCGGCCACCTCTTCTCGCTGGCCGCCGCCGTCGACCCGTCGCCGGACACGGAGTGCCCGAGCGTGACCCCGGCGCTGCGCCGGATGCTGGAGCAGCTGGACCCCATCCCGGCCTGCGTCCAGAACAGCCGCTACGACATCCTCGCGTACAACAGGACCTACGGCCGGCTGTTCTGCGACCTGGACGCGGTCGCCCCCGAGGACCGCAACTGCATGATCCTCGCGTACACCAACCCGCAATGGCGCTCCTCCGTCGTGGACCTCCACGAGGCGACCCGGCTGATGGCCGCCAAGTTCCGCGGGGCGATGGCCGAGCACCTGGCCGAGCCCGCGTGGAAGGCGCTCCTCCAGCGGCTGGAGCTCTCGCCGGAGTTCCGGGAGATCTGGGCGCGGCACGAGGTGGTGGGCGCCGGCGCCCGGGCCAAGGTCTTCCGCAACGCCCACGTCGGACTGCTCCGTCTGGAACACACCGACCTGTGGCTCGGCCCCTCGTCCGGGCCGCGCATGGTGACGTACGCCCCCGCCGACGAGGAGACCGCGCAGCGGCTGCGGCGCCTCTGGAGCCTGTCGGACGGCCTCTGAACCGGAGAGGCCGTCGGCCTCCGGCCGCGACCGGCCCACGACCGGGCGGTCACCCGGCGCAGGCCGTCCGGCGGTCACCCGGCGCAGGCCGTCCGGCGGTCACCCGGCGCAGGCCGTCCGGCGGTCACCCGGCGCAGGCCGTCCGGCGGGCCCTCAGGACCTGGAGTCCGCCGAGGTCCGGTCCCCGGCCGGGGAGGACTTCGGCTCCAGCCGCTCCGCGGTCCGGCGCGCCGTCTCCCGCGCCCAGCGCCCGCTGGTCAGCGCCCCCACCAGCAGCACGCACAGCCCGCACCCGCCGATGATCCACCAGGCGGGCCTGCTCGCGTCCGTGAAGGCGGTGGCGTACGCGGCGCCGCGCGGCGACCCGGTGCCCGCCACCCCAGCCGCCAGCACGGCGCCGATCACGGCGACCCCGAGCGTCCCGCCGATCTGCCGGCTGGTGGAGGCGACCGCGGCCGCCACCCCGGCCTGTGCGCGCGGCATCCCGGAGACGGCGGTGTTGGTGATCGGCGCGTTCACCATGCCGAAGCCGAGTCCGAACAGCACGAAGCCGGTGAACAGCAGGGTGTCGTCCGTCTCCGCGTCGAGCGCGGCGAACAGCACCCCGCACGCCGTCATGGCCACGCCGGCCACGAGCAGCGGCAGCCGGGGCCCGCGGCTGCCGACGAGCCGCCCCGAGAGCGGCGCGCAGACGAAGGTGAGGGCCGCCATCGGCAGCATGTACAGACCGGCGTGCAGGGCGCTCAGCCCGCGCACGTTCTGCAGGTACAGGGTGTTGAGGAAGAGGAACCCGCTCAGCGCGGCGAACGAGCAGACCGCGATGGCGGTGGCGCCGCTGAACGGGGCGCTGTGGAAGAACCGCAGGTCGATGAGGGGTTCGGCGCGCCGGGACTCGTACAGCAGCAGTCCGACGAGCGAGCCCGCGGCGAGCACGGCGAAGACCAGGATGCGGGCCGAGGTCCAGCCCGCCGAGGGCGCCTCGATGATCGCGTACGTCAGCGAGCCGAGGAGCCCGATCACCAGCAGCTGCCCCACCGGGTCGGGGCGGCGCGGCCGCGGGGCGCGGGACTCGGGGACGTAGCGCCAGGTGAGCAGGAACGCGACGATCCCGACCGGCAGGTTGACCCAGAAGATCGACCGCCAGCCGACCGAGTCCACCAGCAGACCGCCGACCAGCGGCCCCGCGGCCATGGAGATGCCGACGACACCGCCCCACACCCCGATGGCGCGGGCCCGCTCGCGCGGGTCGGTGAAGGTGTTGGTGATGATCGACATCGCGACGGGGTTGAGCATCGAGCCGCCCACCGCCTGCACCATCCGGAACGCCACCAGCGACTCCAGGTTCGGCGCCAGCGAGCAGAGCAGCGAACCGAGGGTGAACAGGACGAGCCCGGCCTTGAAGACCTTCCGGCGCCCGATCCGGTCGGCGGTGGAGCCCGCGAGCATCAGCAGCGAGGCCAGGACGAGGGTGTAGGCGTCGATCGTCCACTGCATGCCCGCGACGGTGGCGTGCAGTTCCTTCTGCATGGCGGGCAGGGCGACATTGAGCACGGTGTTGTCGAGACTGACGATCAGCAGGCTCATGCAGCAGATCGCCAGTACCAACTGCCGTCGGCGGGGGCTCAGCTCAGGCATACATGGATAGTACGTTTAACTAACGAACTCCGCCGGTGGGCCGCGTCGCCCGGTACGCGACAATGGAGCAATGACCACGCTCGCCCCCTCGCCCCCGCAGCTCCGGATCGGCCCGCACACGGTGCAGCCGCCCGTGGTGCTGGCCCCCATGGCCGGTATCACCAACGCCCCCTTCCGCACCCTGTGCCGGGAGTTCTCCGGCGGCAAGGGGCTGTTCGTCAGCGAGATGATCACCACGCGGGCGCTGGTCGAGCGCAACGAGAAGACCATGCAGCTCATCCACTTCGACGCGAGCGAGACCCCGCGCTCGATCCAGCTGTACGGAGTGGACCCGGTCACCGTCGGCAAGGCCGTCCGGATGATCGTCGACGAGGACCTCGCCGACCACATCGACCTGAACTTCGGCTGCCCGGTCCCCAAGGTGACCCGCAAGGGCGGCGGCTCGGCCCTCCCGTACAAGCGGCCGCTGCTGCGGGCGATCCTCAACCAGGCAGTCTCCAACGCGGGCGACCTGCCGGTCACCATCAAGATGCGCAAGGGCATCGACGACGACCACACCACCTACCTGGACGCGGGCCGGATCGCGGTCGAGGAGGGCGTCACGGCCGTCGCCCTGCACGGCAGGACGGCCGCCCAGCACTACGGCGGGACCGCCGACTGGGACGCCATCGCCCGGCTCAAGGAGCACGTCCCGGAGATCCCCGTCCTGGGCAACGGCGACATCTGGTGCGCGGACGACGCGCTGCGGATGATGCGCGAGACCGGCTGCGACGGCGTGGTCGTGGGGCGCGGCTGCCTGGGCCGGCCCTGGCTCTTCGGCGACCTGGTGAACGCCTTCGAGGACGCGGGGGCGGTGTCCGGCCCGGACGCGCCCCGTACCGGCGCGGCGCCGGGGCTGCGCGAGGTCGCCGACGTCATGGTGCGGCACGCGACGCTGCTCGGCGAGTGGATCGGCGACGAGGCGCGGGGCGTGATCGACTTCCGCAAGCACGTCGCCTGGTACCTCAAGGGCTTCTCGGTCGGCTCCGAGATGCGCAAGAAGCTCGCGGTCACCTCCTCGCTGGAGGAGCTGGCCGGGCAGCTCGCGGAGCTGGACCTGGACCAGCCGTGGCCGGACGGCGCGGACGGGCCGCGCGGACGCACCTCGGGCAACAACCGCGTGGTGCTGCCGGACGGCTGGCTGAAGGACCCGTACGACTGCGCGGGCGTCAGCCCGGACGCGGAGCTGGACACCTCGGGCGGCTGAGGYCGGTCGGGCTTTGCCGAGGGCGGCTTGGATGGCCGGAACGGCCGGGGTGGCCGGGGGTGGCCGGGGTGGCTGAGGACGGTCGTCCGGGAGCGGTCGAGGACGGTCCGGGGGCGGCGTCCAGGGAGGCTCCCGGGCCCCCGTTCCGACCCTTCTCGGAGTCTCCCCCTTCCAGGCCTTCTCCGGGCCTTCTCCCGTCCCTCCGGGCACGCGGCGCCATGGGCACCGCGTGCCTCTTCTTTTGACCCGCTCATCTGAGCGCTTCATCCGGCCGGATTCGGCAATGGTTCGGTCGAAACGTGTCTCGAACCCATCGGGAACGGGCGTCGCACCCCGGGCTCTCTCACGCTCGGCTCACTCGTGATGATCACTAAGTGATCTCCGTCTGCCGATCGGGCGTCCGGATGGTGACATCTGAGCGTCGCCCATGGAGTGATTCTCGCCACCCTGAGGACTTCATCGCTCAGATGAGCGCAATTTTGAGAACTGCATTTCTCAAATGATGGCACTGGGTGCCAGGAGGTCGCACTTTGATCGATCGATGCTTCCATTGCTCAGCGTCACCGAAGTGAGGAAAAATGATAGCTCAGTGTATTTATGCGTTCAAGAATTGAACAAATGGAGCCGATCAAGGGGAAGATCGCGTTACTTTCGATCTGCTGGCGGACGGGTGGTTGAGACCTCGTGACGCGCAAGTGGACGTACCCAGGCACCTTCGATCTGGGTATGTTCCTCGCCGTCAGGGCAGCCACCGCGTCCTCGAGGAGTCGAGACCCGTGTCGGAAAACAAAGATCCCCAGGTAACCACCCCGGAGACCCAGGGCCAGAAGTTCGTCTACGACTTCACCGAGGGCAACAAGGATCTGAAGGATCTCCTCGGCGGCAAGGGCGCGAACCTCGCCGAGATGACCAACCTCGGTCTCCCCGTCCCTCCGGGCTTCACCATCACCACCGAGGCCTGCAAGGTCTACCTGGAGAGCGGCGCGGAGCCGGCGGAGCTGCGCGACGAGGTCAGCGCGCACCTCGACGCCCTCGAGACGCGGATGGGCAAGAAGCTCGGCCAGGCCGACGACCCGCTGCTGGTCTCGGTCCGCTCCGGTGCGAAGTTCTCGATGCCCGGCATGATGGACACGGTCCTCAACATCGGCCTCTCGGACGAGTCCGTGGCCGGTCTCGCCACGCAGGCCGGTGACGAGCGGTTCGCCTGGGACTCCTACCGTCGGCTCATCCAGATGTTCGGCAAGACCGTCCTCGGTGTCGACGGCGAACTCTTCGAGGAGGCGCTGGAGGCGGCGAAGGAGGCCAAGGGCGTCACGGTCGACGTCGACCTGGACGCGGCCGACCTCAAGAAGCTGGTCGGGCAGTTCAAGAAGATCGTCGTGCGGGATGCCGGGCGCGACTTCCCGCAGGACCCGCGCGAGCAGATGGACCTGGCCATAAAGGCGGTCTTCGACTCGTGGAACACCGACCGGGCCAAGCTCTACCGCCGTCAGGAGCGCATCCCCGGCGACCTCGGCACCGCCGTCAACGTCTGCTCGATGGTCTTCGGCAACCTCGGCCCCGACTCCGGCACCGGCGTCGCCTTCACCCGTGACCCGGCCAGCGGCCACCAGGGCGTCTACGGCGACTACCTGCAGAACGCGCAGGGCGAGGACGTCGTCGCCGGCATCCGCAACACCATGCCGCTCGCCGAGCTGGAGTCGATCGACAAGAAGTCGTACGACCAGCTGATGCAGATCATGGAAACCCTCGAGACGCACTACAAGGACCTGTGCGACATCGAGTTCACCATCGAGCGCGGCCGGCTGTGGATGCTCCAGACCCGGGTCGGCAAGCGCACCGCCGGTGCCGCCTTCCGGATCGCCACCCAGCTCGTCGACCAGGGTCTGATCGACGAGGCCGAGGCGCTCCAGCGGGTGAACGGGGCGCAGCTGGCGCAGCTGATGTTCCCGCGCTTCGACGAGGACGCGAAGACCGAGCTGCTGGGCCGGGGCATCGCCGCCTCGCCGGGCGCCGCCGTCGGCAAGGCCGTCTTCGACTCCTACACCGCGGTCAAGTGGTCCCGCTCCGGCGAGAAGGTCATCCTGATCCGCCGCGAGACCAACCCCGACGACCTCGACGGCATGATCGCGGCCGAGGGCATCCTGACCTCGCGCGGCGGCAAGACCTCGCACGCCGCCGTCGTGGCGCGCGGCATGGGCAAGACCTGTGTCTGCGGCGCCGAGGACCTGGAGGTCGACACCAAGCGCCGCCGGATGACGGTGGGCGGCCGGGTCATCGAGGAGGGTGACGTCGTCTCCATCGACGGCTCCACCGGCAAGGTGTACCTCGGTGAGGTCCCCGTCGTGCCGTCCCCGGTCGTCGAGTACTTCGAGGGCCGGATGCACGCGGGCGCCGACGACGCCGACGAACTGGTCGCCGCCGTGCACCGGATCATGGCGTACGCGGACCGGGTGCGCCGGCTGCGGGTGCGGGCCAACGCCGACAACGCCGAGGACGCGCTGCGGGCCCGTCGCTTCGGCGCCCAGGGCATCGGCCTGTGCCGCACCGAGCACATGTTCCTCGGCGAGCGCCGCGAGCTGGTCGAGAAGCTGATCCTCGCGGACACCGACGCCGAGCGCGAGACGGCGCTGGACGAGCTGCTCCCGCTCCAGAAGGCCGACTTCATCGAGCTGTTCGAGGCGATGGACGGACTGCCCGTCACCGTGCGGCTGCTCGACCCGCCGCTGCACGAGTTCCTGCCGGACATCACGGAGCTGTCGGTGCGCGTCGCGCTCGCCGAGTCCCGCAAGGACGCCAACGAGAACGACCTGCGCCTGCTCCAGGCCGTGCACAAGCTGCACGAGCAGAACCCGATGCTGGGCCTGCGCGGCGTGCGCCTCGGCCTCGTCATCCCGGGCCTGTTCGCCATGCAGGTGCGGGCGATCGCCGAGGCCGCGGCCGAGCGGAAGAACGCCAAGGGCGACCCGCGCGCCGAGATCATGATCCCGCTCGTCGGCACGGTCCAGGAGCTGGAGATCGTCCGCGAGGAGGCCGACCAGGTCATCGCCGAGGTCGAGGCCGCCACCGGCACCCGGCTGAAGCTCACCATCGGCACGATGATCGAGCTGCCGCGCGCCGCGCTGACCGCCGGTCAGATCGCCGAGGCCGCGCAGTTCTTCTCCTTCGGCACGAACGACCTGACCCAGACGGTGTGGGGCTTCTCCCGCGACGACGTGGAGGCCTCGTTCTTCACCGCGTACCTGGAGAAGGGCATCTTCGGGGTGTCGCCGTTCGAGACGATCGACAAGGACGGCGTCGGATCGCTGGTCCGCAGCGCCGTCGCGGCCGGCCGGGCCACCCGCCCGGACCTGAAGCTCGGGGTCTGCGGCGAGCACGGCGGCGACCCGGAGTCGGTGCACTTCTTCCACGAGGTGGGTCTGGACTACGTGTCCTGCTCCCCGTTCCGCATCCCCGTCGCCCGTCTCGAAGCGGGCCGGGCGGCGGCGGAATCGCAGGGCAGCGACAGCCGCTGACCCGACACTGCGGTCCCTGACCCGGAGCCGCCGCCGGAACACCACCCTCACCGGCCCGGCGGCGGTTCCGGAACCCCGGAGGCGGCGACACCCTGTGCGGGGGTGTCGCCGCCTCGCTTTGTTCCGGGGCAATGCCTGTTCGACGGTCGGTCTTTTCTTCACCCATTCACGGGGCCGTTCAATCACCGGTTCGTTCAATCACCGGTTCGTTCAATACGCAAAGACATGGGCGGGAAGGGGCCGGGACGCGGTCCATGGATCCCCACCCATGGACCGCCCCGGGGTTACCCCCATCGGGTACGGAGCCGCACCGTCGCGCACCGCCGCCGAACGAGCAAAACCCCCCACGGCCTTCACTCGCTCTTCCGGTGGCTCCGGATACGCACCCGACGTCGTACAGCTTTTCGGGTGACATGCCTCGGGGGCGAGGCGTTTCACCTGTGGCCGAAACCCCGTGGTGACGTGCTGTTACGGGTCGCATACCCTTGGGTGGGGGTAATTGCAGGTGCAACAGGTGGGGGCCCGGTGCTGCGTATCCATATGTCCGGAGTGGACCTTTCCAAGGTGCGGATGGCCACCCGGCCGGACGCGCTGTGGGAAACCATTCTGAGTTTTCACCGGTTGCGGGACCGTCGCGGTTCCGCGGTGTTCGGGAAATGGCGTACGGAAACCCGGCCCCGGCTGAGTGCCGAAGTACGCCTGCTGGCCGCCGTGATTCCACCGCGCGGCTATTTCCCGGATTTTCTGACGCCTTCTCAGGAAGGCAGTGAGCCCTACGGCATCGATGCCGGAATGGAGGCCCTGCGCGGCACGTCGCCCGCCCGCGTCCGCGCCGAGCTCGCCCTGCTGGCCGCCGAACGCCGCGACGCGGCCCGCTGTCCGGGCGGCGACGACGAGGAGATCGCCCGGCTCGTCTGCGCCCTGCGCGGCTACCACCGCGCCGCGATCGAGCCGTACTGGCCGCACATCCGGGCCAGCGTCGAGGCCGACCGTGCCATACGCGGCCGCGCGCTCCTGGACGGCGGCGCGCACGAACTGCTCGCCTCCCTGCCGCCCATGATCCGCTGGCGGGCGCCCGTGCTGGAGGCCGACTACCCGGTGGACCGGGAGATCCGGCTGGACGGGCGGGGGCTGCTGCTCCAGCCGTCCTACTTCTGCCGCGTCACCCCGGTCGTCTACCGCGACCCGCGGCTCCCACCGGTCCTCGTCTACCCCGTCACCCACTCCAGGGCCCCCGTCTTCGCCGAACCCGAACCCGGTCCCTGGCTCGGCAGGCTCCTCGGCAACACCCGCTCCACCGTCCTGAACGCCATCGGCAACGGCTGCACGACCAGCGAGCTGGCCCTGCGAGCCGGGGTCTCCCTCGCCTCGGCGAGCCAGCACGCCTGCGTGCTGCGCGAGGCGGGCCTGATCCACACCATGCGGCACGGCGGTTCGGTCCTGCACACGCTGACCCCGTTGGGCGGATCACTGCTCCGGGGCGGCGCCCCGCTCGCCATGTCCTGAGCCGCGCGGCCGGACCCGCCGACTCCGCGGTCGGGTCCGCAGGGGAAACGGGATCCGCGGTCGCACGGCCTGGTCCGCGATCCCGCAGCCGGACCTGCCGACCGCGCGGCCGGACCCGCGGCTGCGGGGCGTCGGCCGGTGGTGAAAAAACTTCTGCGGATTTCCTTCGCCGACGGCGATGAGTTCCGGGGAGCGCGGCCGTCTACCTGTCGTACACGCTCGAACAACAGCGTTCGGGCACCAACAGAGAGCGAAGCGGCCATGCCTCGGATGATCTTCGTCAACCTGCCGGTCAAGGACCTCGAAGCGACCAAGTCCTTCTTCGGCAAACTGGGTTTCTCGTGCAACCCGCAGTTCAGCGACGAGAAGACCGCGTGCCTCGTCATCAGCGACACCATCTTCGCGATGCTCCTCTCCGAGCCCCGCTTCAAGGAGTTCACCAAGAAGGAGATCGCCGATTCCTCGAAGTCCACCGAGGTGATCCTCGCCCTGAGCGCCGACAGCCGGGAGGAGGTGGACCGGCTGGTCGACACCGCCCTCGCCTCCGGCGGCTCGCCCGCCAACGAGACGATGGACCACGGCCACATGTACGGCCGTTCCTTCCAGGACCCGAACCACCACATCTGGGAGGTCGTGTGGATGGACCCGGCCGCCGTCGAGGCCCAGGGCTGAGGACGCCGGCCGTCGGCCGGCGGGGGACCGGACCTCAGGAGGAGAGGCCCGGGTACGTCACCCCCGTGAGCTGCTCGGACGCCACCCAGAGCCGCTCGCTCGCCACGTCGTCCAGCGTCCAGCCCGCCCGCCGGGACGGGGCCGGCGCACCGCGCCAGCCCAGCAGGCCCGGCCCGGTGAACGAATCGGGGGACGCGCCGGGCGCGGTGGCCGCGTACAGCGTGGGCAGCGCCCCCATGGACGCGGGCTGGGCGATGATCCGGTTGCCGAACCCGAACACCCGCTCCACCGCCCTGCGGTTCTCCATCCGGGCGGCGGCGGTCTGCAGGTTGGTCGACGCGTATCCCGGGTGCGCGGCGGCGGCCACCAGACCCGATCCGGCCCTCGCGAGCCGCCGGGCCAGCTCGTGCACGAAGAGCAGATTGGCCGTCTTCGAGCGGGCGTAGGCGATCCAACGGCGGTAGTTCCGCTCGCTGTTGAGATCCCCCATGTCGATGTTCGACAGGGCGTGCAGCCCGCTGGAGACGCTCACCACCCGCGCCCCAGGCGTGTCGAGAAGCCTCGGCAGCAGCAGCCCGGTCAGGGCGAAGTGCCCGAGGTGGTTGACGCCGAACTGCCGCTCGAAGCCGTCGGCCGTCTTCCCGTACGGGAGGGCCATCACGCCCGCGTTGTTGATCAGCAGGTCGATCCGCTCGGGCACGCGCTTCTCGGCGAACTCGCGCACGGACGCCAGATCGGCCAGGTCGAGCGGTACGAACTCCACGTCCGCGCCGGTCACGGCCGTCCGGATGCGGGACTCGGCCGCCCTGCCGCGCGCCTCGTCGCGGCAGGCGAGCAGGACCCGCGCACCGCACCGGGCCAGCTCCCGCGCGGTGCACAGCCCGAGCCCGCTGTTGGCTCCGGTGACCACGGCCGTGCGGCCGCTCTGGTCCGGGATGTCGCTCGCGTTCCAGCCCTTGCTCATGGCCCAAGCGTACGGTGACGGGGCCCCGGCCGGACCGGTGCGGTCCGGGGCTCGTGACCGGCGGGGGCCGCGCGGAACAGGACGGACGGGCGCGCGGCGCGGGCGGTGCGCCGGGCGGGTGGCGGCGCGGAAGTCCGGGAACCTCAGAACCGGCTCAACTTTCCCGGCGTCCGGCCGAAGTGGTTGGACGGGGCACGCATCGCGTCCATAAGGTCGCGACCATGCCCGACATAACGCTCACCGCTCTGATCGTCCTCTGCCTCGCCGCCGCCGCGGCCGGCTGGATCGACGCGGTGGTGGGCGGCGGCGGGCTGCTCCTGCTGCCCGCGCTGCTCCTGGGCCTGCCTCAGGTACCCGCCGCGCAGGTGCTGGGCACGAACAAGGCGGTCGCCATCGTCGGCACGTCGGGCGCCGCCGTGACGTACGTGCGCAAGGCGCCGGTCAAGGTCGCGACGGCCCTGCGGATCGGGCTCGCGGCCCTGGCCGGGTCGATGGCCGGGGCGTTCTTCGCCGCCGGGATCAGCAGCGATGTGCTCCGACCTGTGATCATGGTGGTGCTGCTGGCCGTCGCGGCGTTCGTGATGCTGCGGCCCTCGTTCGGCAGGACCGCGGACGACGACGCGCGGCGCGAGGCGGGCCGGGCCCGTACCGTCGCCGCCATCGTGCTGGTCGGCGGCGGGATCGGCTTCTACGACGGGCTGTTCGGGCCGGGCACGGGCACCTTCCTGGTGCTGGCCCTGACCGCGGTGCTCCACCTCGACCTGGTGAACGCGTCCGCCACCGCCAAGATCGTCAACGTCTGCACCAACGCGGGCGCGCTGGCGATGTTCGCGTACCAGGGCAGCGTGCTGTGGCAGCTGGCCGCGCTGATGGCGGTGTTCAACCTGGCGGGCGGGCTCGTCGGGGCGCGGATGGCGCTCAGCAGGGGCAGCGGATTCGTCCGCGGGGTGCTGCTGGTCGTGGTGTTCTCGCTGGTCGCGAAGCTGGCGTTCGACCAGTGGGCGGGCTGAGGGCCCACCGGGCGGCCACCCGGCCGGATACCACCGGGCGACCACCTGTCCGGATACCGCCGGACAGGCTCCGGGCGGGCCGCGGGGCTCAGCGCACGGCGGTCAGATGCGCGTACGCGACCACGTTGCCCTCGTACCCCGTCTTCTCCGAGAAGCCGCCGCCGCAGGTGATCATCCGCAGCGAGGCGTAGGGCGCGGCGCCGTACACCCGTTTGTCGGGGAAGTCGTCGTTCTCGTAGACCTCGATCGCGTCGAGCGAGAAGACGGCGGTGCGCCCGTCCTTGCGGACCACCTCGACCGTGCTGCCCTTCTGCAGGGCGCCCAGGTCGTAGAAGACCGACCTGCCCTGCGCGTTGTCGACGTGCCCGGCGACGATCGCGCTGCCCAGGGAGCCCGGGGGAGTGCCGTCGCGGTACCAGCCGACGACGTTGCGGTTCCCGGCCGGCGGCACGTCGAGGCTGCCGTCGGAACCCAGTCCGAGGCGCATCACCGGGGCGTCGACCCGGATGCTCGGGATGCGCAGGCGCACGGGCTCCGAGGGCTGCAGCGGCTGGGCGAGCGGCGAACCCGGCTGGAGCTCCGGCCCGCCCGCGAAGCCCTGGGCGGCGGTCGGCCCGGGCGGCACCAACTGGGTGTCGGAGCCGTTCCGGATCAGCCAGACGCCGACCAGCGCGGCGATGACCAGCAGCCAGCCCTTGGCCTTCTGGGACACGGTCGTCCTCCGGGTGACGGAAACGGGAACGGTCCCGTCCCGGTGGCGCGCGGCCACCGGGACGGAACACCGGGCGGTACGGAGACGTGAATCCGCCTCCGTCAGCCGGCTCCCTGCGTGCCGCTCGCCCGGCGACGCAGGAGCCAGGCTCCGCCGACGGCGGTCACGGCGAGAACGCCGGCGCCCGCCGCGATCTGGGTGGTGTCGGACCGGACGCTGCCGCCGACTCCTGTTTCGACGTGCCCGGTCGGGCCGGTCGGGGGCCGGTGGCCGGACGACGAGCCGTCGTGCTCCGAGGACGAGTCGTCGCGCCCGGACGAGGAACCGTCGTGCTTCGCCGGGTCCTCCCCGCCGGAAGAACTCCAGTCGTCACGACCGGACGACGAACTGTCGTGGCCGGACGACGAGGAGCTGTCGGGCCCGGACGGGTTGTCGCGCCCGCCGGACTCCTCGCCCTCCTTGTCTGCCTTGTCCGTCTTCTCGCCGCTGCCGCCCTCTTTCTCCTCGTCCCCGGAGGCGTTGTCGTGCACGCCCGGCAGGCCGAGCCCGGAGAAGGCGTCGAGGCCGCCCGCGGAGTCGAGCAGCGAGGGGGCGTCGAGGCCGGAGAGCGAGTCGAGCCCGAACTGGGCGTCCGCGCCCGGCCCGGCGACCGTCTCGCCCGCACCCTCCTCGTCGGCGGGCTGCGCCACCGGCTCCTCGACGGTCCGGGACAGGGCGCTCGCCGAGCCGGTCCGCAGTGCCTCGGTGTCACCTGCGTACGCGGTCGGACCGGCGGTGAAGAGGCCGAGCGTGGCTATGGTGACCGCCGAGGCGGCGGTACCGGTCACTAGGCGGACAGGACGCATGGGGGGTTCCTCCGGCGATGGGGGCGAGTCGGTGTGTCCTGGCTCCGAGCTAACGGGCGTGTCGCCATCCATGCCTGCTGACACCGAGTCAGCTTTCACCCGATCGGACCGGCGCGGCAGCCTTGCCAGAACGTGATCGTGCAGGTCACGGCAGTAATCGAAGGTGGTGGGAGGAGGTTTGCGCCGCCCGGTGCCGATCGGGTGACGGCCCTCTCGAGAAAATGTGGCGTACGTCACACGCATGATGGTGCGGAGGCCGGGCACACGTCTGACACCCCCCACGGGACGGTGCAACAGGCCGCCCCAGGCCGCCGCCCCCATCGGGACCGTCCCCCCAGGACCCGGTGGGGGCGGAGCCGTTCCCGGGCCGGAGCCGTTCCGCGGCGGTCCGGGCCGCATCGCACCGCATCGCACACGCTCCGTCACTGCGGCGGGCTTTTGCTGCGGCGACGTTTCGTCCGCATGGCGACCTCGTGGCGGGAGCGCCCAAAACCTGGTGTCCGCTCAAAGTCGCAGGTCAGGCTGGTGTTCGCACATTCGTGCTCATGCTCCGTACGAAGAAAGTCCCCGCCGCACATGTACACGTCCACCAGACCAGGCACCCCCGGGGTGCGTCTCCTCCGTGCGGTGAGGAGGTGCCGCTCATGGTGCGCCACGTGACCCGCAAGGCGGCGGGCTGGCTCCTGATGATCGTGGTCGCGACCAACGCGACCTACTTCCTGGCCAGTTGGTTCCTGGACCCGCGGTCGAACTTCAAGGAGCTGCGGCCGGTCCGCACCGAGGGCCAGATCGCCCGGGCCCTCGAACCGTACAACCTGAGCCCGCAGGAGCCGCTGGTGCACCGGTGGTGGGACTGGCTCACCTCGGTGGTCCTCCACTTCGACTGGGGGAAGTCGCCCACCGGCGTCTCCGTCAACGGGGAGATCGGCTACCGGGCGCTCATCAGCGGGGAGCTGGTCATCGTCGCGACCGTCCTGTCCGTGGTCATCGGCGTCGCGCTGGCCGTGTACACCGCGTCGCGGCAGTACGGCTGGGCCGACCGGATCTCGCAGGCCGTGTCCATCGCGGTGTTCAACATCCCGACGTCCGTCGCCGCGCTCGCCGTGGTCTTCGTCGCCATCTGGCTGAACCAGCACGCCGGGATGGACTTCCTCTACGTCGCGGGGGAGAACTCGCCCGACGTCGAGGGGCTGCTCCCGACGATCGGCGACCGCCTGCTGCACCTGATCCTGCCGACCCTGAGCCTGACGCTGATGGGCTACGTCGGCTACCACCTGACGCAGCGTTCACTGCTGCTGGACACGATCGACGCGGACTTCGTGCGCACCGCCCGGGCCACCGGACTCACCCGGTCCGCGGCGGTCCGCAGGCACGCCCTGCGCGCCGCGCTCATCCCGACGGCGACCTCCGTGGCGTTCGGCATCCCGGCCATGTTCACCGGCGCCGTCATCACCGAGACGATCTTCGGCTGGAACGGCATGGGCCGCTACTTCATCCAGACCATCGGCAAGAACGACGTGCACGGCACGGTCGCGACGGCGGCCTTCGCCGCCGCGCTGACCGCGATCGGCGCGATCCTCGCGGACGTCGCCACGGTCTTCCTCGACCCCCGAGTGAGGGTGAACTGACGTGGCCACGGACATCGGAACCGAAGCGTCACCGGCCGCGAACGCGCCGTCGGCCGCGGCGAAGGACGCGCCCCGACTCGGCCTCGGCCGGCTCTACCTGCGACGCTTCCTGCGCAACCGCCTCGCCGCGGCGGGGGTGGTGATCTTCGTGCTGCTGGTGCTGTTCAGCGTGTTCGGCGGCCTGCTCACCCCCTACACCCACTCCGACGCCGACTTCGCCGCGCTCACCCGGCCACCGAGCGGCACCCACTGGTTCGGCACCAACCAGGGCGGCAACGACGTCTACGCCTCCGCCGTGCACGGACTGCGGCGCTCCCTGGCGATCGCCGTGAGCGTCTCCGTCCTGACCGTCGTCGTCGCCGCGGTCATCGGCTCCAGCGCCGCGTACTTCGGCGGCCGGGTGGAGAAGACGGTCCTCGCCGTCATCCACTTCCTGCTGGTCGTCCCCTCGTTCCTCATCCTCGCCCTGGTCTCCCACCGCCTCGCCGGCGACTGGCGGGTCCTCGTCGTCGTGCTCACGGCGTTCGGCTGGATGTCCACCGCGCGGGTCGTCTGGTCCCTCGCGACCTCGCTGCGGGAACGGGACTACGTGAAGGCCGCCGAGTTCATGGGCATCGGCGCGCCGCGCATCATCCTGCGCCACATCATCCCCAACCTCGGCTCGCTGCTGATCGTCAACCTGACGCTCGGCGTCGTCGCGACCGTGCTCGGCGAAACCGCCCTGTCCTTCCTGGGGTTCGGCGTCCAGACCCCGGACGTCTCCCTCGGCACGATGCTCGCGGACGGGGCGGGCACCGTCACCAGCGCCCCGTGGCTCTTCGCCTTCCCCGCGGGACTGGTCGTCCTGCTCACCGTCTCGATGACCTTCGTCGGCGACGGCCTGCGCGACGCCCTCGACCCCACGTCCGTGACCGGAGCGGCAGGAGGCCGATGATGACCACCACCACGACGACACCCCGCCCCGGCGCCCCGGCTCCCACCGGCCCCGCCCCCGTGCTCTCGGTCCGGGACCTGCGGGTCTCCTTCCCCTCGGAGGCCGGACCCGTCGAGGCGGTGCGCGGCATCGGCTTCGACCTCCTGCCGGGCCGGACCCTCGGCATCGTCGGCGAGTCCGGCTCGGGCAAATCGGCCACCGCGATGGCCGTCATGGGCCTGCTGCCGCCCTCCGCCGAGGTGCAGGGCCGGGTGCTGCTCGACGGCCGCGACCTGATCGGCCTCGACGACAGGGAACTCTCCGGGATACGGGGCGACTCCATCGGCATGGTCTTCCAGGACCCGCTGTCCGCGCTCACCCCGATCTTCTCCGTGGGCAGGCTGCTCTCCGACGCCCTGCGGGTCCACCGCGACCTGACGAAACGGGCCGCCCGGGAACAGGCCGTCGAACTCCTCGACCTGGTCGGCATCCCCGACCCGAGGAGCCGGGCCAAGTCGTTCCCGCACGAGTTCTCCGGCGGCATGCGCCAGCGCGTCGTCATCGCGCTGGCCATCGCCAACCGGCCGTCCGTCCTCGTCGCGGACGAGCCCACCACCGCCCTCGACGTCACCGTGCAGGCCCAGATCCTGGACGTCCTGCGGCTGGCGCAGAAGGAGACCGGGGCCGGACTCGTCCTCATCACGCACGACCTCGGGGTCGTCGCCGGGCACGCGGACGACGTCGCCGTCATGTACGCGGGCCGGATCGTGGAACGGGCGGGCGTCGACGAGCTGTTCCGCCGGCCCACGATGCCGTACACCGCGCGGCTGCTCGCCGCCGTGCCCACCGTCGACAGTGGCGTCCACCGGCCCCTCGTCCCGATCGGCGGGGAACCGCCCGCCCCGGTGGACCTCCCGGCCGGCTGCCCCTTCGCGAGCCGCTGCGCCGTCGCCCGCGACGACTGCCGGGCCGACGAGCCCGAACTGCGCGAGATCACCGGGCACGGCCACGTGGCCTGCCTGCGCGCGGACGAGATCGCCGACGGAACCCTGGACCCCACCGGGGACACCGGACCGGCCGACCCGCCCACCGACTCGCCGGACGGACCGGGGGAGCGGGCCACCGGCGACGTGGTGCTCAAGGTCGAGGACCTGGTCAAGACCTTCCCGGTCACCAAGGGCGCCGTCCTCAAGCGCCGGGTCGGCACGCTGCACGCCGTCGACCGGGTGAGCTTCGAGCTGCGCGCCGGGGAGACCCTGGGGCTGGTGGGGGAGTCGGGCAGTGGCAAGACCACCACCCTGCTGGAGGTTCTCCGGCTGAAGCGGCCCGAGGGCGGCCGGATCGAGGTCGACGGCACCGACGTCGCGACGGTCGGCGCCACCGCGCGGGCCCGGGAGCTGCGGCGGGACGCGCAGATCGTCATGCAGGACCCGATGGGGGCCCTGAACCCGAGGCTGCCCGTCTTCCAACTGCTCGCCGAACCCCTGCGGGCCATCGGGCGGGACCGCGAGTCGATCCGCTCCCGCGTCCACGAACTGCTCGCCCTGGTCGGCCTGGACGCCTCGGTGGCCGACCGCTTCCCGGCCGCGCTCTCCGGCGGCCAGCGCCAGCGGATCGGCATCGCCAGGGCCCTGGCCACCGAGCCGAAACTGCTCGCCCTGGACGAACCGCTCTCGGCCCTGGACGTGTCGGTGCAGGCCGGGGTGATCAACCTGCTGGCCCGGCTCAAGCGCGAACTCGGGCTCGCCTACCTCGTGGTCGCCCACGACCTGGCCGTGGTCCGGTACGTCTCCGACCGCATCGCGGTGATGTACCTGGGGCAGATCGTCGAGACCGGGGAGACGGAAGCGCTCTTCTCCGACCCGAAGCACCCCTACACCCGGGCACTGCTGTCGGCGATCCCGGTGCCCGACCCGCGGCGGGAACGCACCCGCGAACGCGTCGTGCTGCGGGGCGAACAGCCGAGCGCCGCCCGCCCGCCCGCGGGCTGCGTCTTCGTCGACCGCTGTCCGCTGTACCGCCTCGCCGCCGAGGACGTGCGCGAACGCTGTCGCACGGAACGCCCCGCGCCGACGGCGGTGGCCGGCCGGCCCGGCCACCGGTACGCCTGTCACGCCGTCTGACCCGGCCCGCGGCACGCCGGGCGCCGCCCCGGCCCCGCCCGCGAACACGGCTCGTCCCCCGTATCACCGAACCAGAAAGAACCCCTCCGCCATGCGCGCAAGACTCGCCCTGCCCATCGCCCTCGTCGCCGCCGTCTCGGTCGCCGCCACCGCGTGCGGCTCCTCCGGGAAGGACGCGACGGACCCGGCGAAGGGCACCCCGAAGACCGCGTCGGCCGCGGCCGACTACAACCCGGTGCCGTACGAACGGATCAAGGACGGCGGCACCTACACCACCGCCGGGACCTTCGACGACCAGGGCAACCCGTTCAACGTCAACGCCACCCTGACCGCCGCCCGGATCTGGGCCTGGTACAACGCCGACGCGATCACGTACTCGCCCACCGGAGAGGTGCAGTACAACCCGGACTACTACAGCGACGTGAAGGTCTCCGTCGAGGGCGGCCGGCAGACGGTCACGCTGACCATCAACGAGAAGGCCGCCTTCAACGACGGCACCCCGATCGACTGGACCGCCATCGAGGCCACCTGGAAGGCCAACAACGGCTCGGACAAGGGGTACGACGCCTCGTCCACCGACGGCTACGACCAGATCACCTCGGTCCACGAGGGCGCGGACGCCAAGCAGGCCGTCATCGAGTTCAAGGGCGTCAACGCCGCCTGGACGACCCTGTTCACCACCTTCCTGCACCCGAAGGCGGCCACCGTCGCCAACTTCAACAAGGCGTACGTCAAGAAGGCCCACCCGGAATGGGGCGCGGGCCCGTACACCGTCGGCAAGTGGGACACCCACTCGGGCGGCATCACCTTCGTCCGCAACCCGAAGTGGTGGGGCAAGAAGGGCAAGCTCGACAAGCGCGTCTACGTCAACCTGGAGTCGACCGCCGCGGTCAACGCCTTCAAGAACGGCCAGCTCGACTACACCTCGGCCGTCGACGCGGAGAGCCTCAAGCAGGTCAAGGGGCTCAAGGGGACCGAGATCCGCAGCGGCGGCAGCCCCTTCGAGTACTCGCTCCACTTCAACACCAAGTCGGCGAACCTCTCGGACAAGGCCGTCCGCAAGGCCATCCAGCAGAGCATCGACCGCTCCCAGATCGCGAAGATCCAGTTCCAGGGGCTGGACCACAAGGAGCCGCTGCCCGGTTCGGCGATCCTGTACAGCTTCCAGAAGGGCTACCGGGACAACGTCGCGGCCGTGCTGAAGCACTCGCCGGACGAGGCGAAGAAGACCCTCGACGCGGCCGGCTGGAAGCCCGGCGGCGACGGCATCCGGGCCAAGGACGGCAAGCGGCTCCAGGTCGGGTACACGATCCTCGGCGACGATCCGCTGGACAAGGCCGTCGCCGGTGCCTTCACCGCGATGCTGAAGCCGGTCGGCGTCGAACTCGTCATCAAGAAGGCCGACCCCGCGGACTTCTCCGAGGTCCTCAGCGAGCGCAGGTTCGACCTCTTCCTGTCGGGGAACCGCTCCATGGACCCGTTCGGCGCCCGCTACCTGTGCGACTTCTACTGCTCGGACCGCGACTCCAACATCACCGGCTCCGGCACCCCGGCCCTGGACGAGGAGATCCGCGCCACCGCCGACATCGCGGACCTCGACGAGCAGATCGCGGCGGCCAACGAGGTCGAGCGGAAGGCGCTCCAGCAGTACGCCTTCCTGCCGCTGTTCAGCGGTCCGTCGACCTACAGCGTGAAGAAGGGCCTCGCCAACGTCGGCGCCACGATCTTCCACAGCCCGCTGCCGGAGACGATCGGCTGGGAGAAGTAGCCCGCACATACCCGGTCCCGGGGCGGTCCCACCCGACCGCCCCGGGACCGACGGCACCGGACGGCGCCGGACCTTTCCGGACCTCTCCGGACCGCCCGGAGCCGTTCTGGACCGCCCGGAGCCGCCCCGGGCCGCCCCCGGAACGTCAGATCGTGTCCCGGGGCACCGCGTCGTACACCCGCCCGATCCGTGCCATCAGCTCCTCGTCCACCGCGAACTCCGCGCCGTCGATCCGCCGGACCGGCGCGATGCCCTGCGAGTTGGTGAGGAACGCCGACCGGAACGCGCCCAGCCCGTCCAGCGTCACCGGACGCCGTGCGGACCCCAGCCCCGCACCGGGCAGGTCCCGTTCCAGCAGCGCCATGGTGATGCCGATCAGGCACGGGGCGTCGGGCCAGACCACCGAAGTGCCGTCCCAGAAACCGATGTTGGTGATCGCCCCCTCCGTCACCGTGCCGTCCGGCGCGGTCAGCAGGGCCTCGTCGAAACCGGCACGCGCGGCCAGCCGCGCGTAGTACGTCTGGCCGAACTCCCCGGGACGCTTGATGTGCGGCACGGTGCGGACGTACGGGACGGACATCAAGGAGTGCGGTTCGGCGGACTTCCGGGCCGGCCCGCGCACCGTCACCATGACGGTGGTCTCCGTATCGCCCGGGGGCAGGAAGCCGTGCACCCGGACCGAGGCGTCCCGCACCCCGGCACCCTCCAGCGCGTGCCGGACCAGCCCGCGGACCCGCTCCCCCTCCAGCGGACGCTCGAACAACTCCCGGTTCGCGGCGTCCAGTCGGGCCAGATGCAGCGCGAGACCGCGCGCCTTCCCGTCCCTGACCTGCATGGCGGTGAAATGGCCGTAGCCGAGGAAGGCCGGAATCCGAAGGTCCTCCTCGGTGGCCGGACGCCCGTCGAACTCGGCGTACGGAAAGGACGGGGGCGGGGAAGTCGTCATGCTCCCACCGTAGGGCCGGCGCCCGGCCGGGGGCCCGATCCGAACGGGCTTGACCTCAACCGTGGTTGACATAAGAGCCTCTTCGCATGGAACTCACCGAAGCACCCGCGTCCACCGTTTCCACGACCGGCTCCACCGCGCCCCTGAAGGTCGCGGTCATCGTCGCCAGCAACCGCGAGGGGCGGTTCGCCCCCGTCATCTCCGACTGGTTCCTCTCCCGCACCGCGGACCGCCCCGACATCGAGACCGACGTGGTCGACATCGCGGAGCTCGACCTCCCGGTCGCCCTCTCCCACCGGCTCGACGCCGACGCGCAGGGCCGGCTCGCGGCCGTCTCGTCGAGGCTGGCGGCGGCCGACGCCTTCGTCGTCGTCACCCCCGAGTACAACCACTCCTTCCCGGCCCCGCTGAAGAACCTCATCGACTGGCACCGCGAGGAGTGGCAGGCCAAGCCCGTCGCGTTCGTCTCGTACGGCGGGGTGTCCGGCGGGCTGCGGGCCGTCGAGCACCTGCGGCAGGTCTTCGCGGAGCTGCACACGGTCGGCATCCGCGAGACCGTGTCCTTCCACAACGCGGGCGCCCTGTTCGACGACGAGGGCAGGCACCTGGACCCGGCGGGCTGCGACGCGGCGGCCAAGGTGCTGCTCGACCAGCTGGTCTGGTGGGGGCACGCGCTGCGCGACGCCAAGGCCGTGCGCCCGTACGGTCACTGACCGCGGGCGGCGCCGGGCCGGGCCGTCGTCCCGGTCGTGCGGCGCCGGGCCGTCTCGCGCACGACAATCGGGTCAGGGGCGGGCGTCCCGCGGCGGCCCGGCCGCGACCGACCCACGAGGAGCCGAGAGTGACGACGACGTCGGCATGGCTGACCGTACTGACCACGACGGACAGCGAGGAGAAGGCCCAGGCCCTGGCCCGGGGCGTGGTGGAGGCGAGGCTCGCCGCGTGCGCGCAGATCTCCGCGCCCGTCACCTCGGTCTACCACTGGCGGAGCGCCATCGAGACGGCGAAGGAGTGGCAGCTGCTGTTCAAGACGACGGCCGAGCGGTACGACGAACTGGAGGCCCACCTCCAGGCCGCGCACGACTACGAGACCCCGGAGATCATCGCGATCCCGATCCTCCGGGGGAGCGCCCGCTACCTCGCCTGGGTCTCGGCCGGGACCGCCCCGCTCACCTCCCTGTGACGCCGGGGCCGGCGGCGCGGCGGCACGGGCGGACGGCGGCACGGACGGGCGGACGGCGGCACGGACGGCGCGGCGGGCCGGGCTACTCCCCGTCCGCCGCCAGCGCCTTCCCGATCCCGGGCTCCCGCGGCCCCAGGAAGTGCGGATCGGGCTCGAACACGGCGTCCAGCGCCGCCTTCCCCGCCGCGAACACCTCCCGCGTCCCGCCGTAGTACCAGGTCGCGTCGTGCACGGCGTCGACGCCGACGCCGTACGCGTCGATACCGGCGGTCCGGCACAGCGCGATCGCCCGGCGGATGTGGAACCCCTGGCTCACCAGCACCGCCCGGTCGACCCCGAAGATCTTCTTGGCCCGTACGCACGAGTCCCAGGTGTCGAACCCCGCGAAGTCGCTCACGATCCGCCGGTCCGGGACGCCCCGCTCCCTGAGGAAGGTGCGCATGGCCTCCGGCTCGTCGTACTCCTTCCGGCTGTTGTCGCCGGTCACGAGCACGACCTTCACCTTTCCCGCCCGGTACAGCTCGGCGGCGGTCCGCAGCCGGTTCGCCAGGTACGGCGACGGCCTGCCCTGCCACAACCCCGCCCCGAACACCACGGCCACCTGCTGCGCGGGCGCGTCCGCGACCGTCCTGACGCGGGCGTCGGCGACGGTGTACATCCAGGTCGCGGGCGCCAGCCCGGCCACGCACGCGAGCATCACCCCCTGCACGGCCCGCCGCTGCCCGCGCCGCGTCCGGGGCCATCTCGGCCGCAACCGCCCGAGCAACCGCAGTCCCGGCCGTCTCATCCGCATGGGAGCCCCTTCTTCCTCCGTACCGGGGGCCGCCGCCCCCACCTGATCGGACGACCGGCGGACCCAAAGGGTTGCGAATCGGGCGGACGGGTTCGGACGGGCGGCCCGCGCGGCCGCCTGGGCCCGCTCACCGGACCGGCCGTCTACTGTCGGAACCATGGACGGTACGCAGGGCCACGGCACGGACGGCACGCAGGGCCATCGCACGACCCCCTACGGCCCGGCGGACGCCGAGCGCTGGGACACCGAGCCGGACAAACGGCCGGGCCGCACCGCCTTCCAGCGCGACCGCGCCCGGGTGCTGCACTCCGCCGCACTGCGCCGGCTCGCCGGGAAGACCCAGGTGGTCACCCCCGGCACCCGCGGCCACGCCTGGGACGCCAGCCCGCGGACCCGGCTCACCCACTCCCTCGAATGCGCCCAGGTCGGCCGCGAGCTCGGGGCCGCGCTCGGCTGCGACCCCGACCTCGTCGAGACGGCCTGCCTCGCCCACGACCTGGGCCACCCGCCGTTCGGGCACAACGGCGAGCAGGCGCTCAACGACTTCGCGTCGGACTGCGGCGGCTTCGAGGGCAACGCCCAGTCGCTGCGGCTGCTGACCCGGCTCGAACCCAAGCGCTTCGTGCCCGACACCCGGACCGGCGAACTGGTCAGCGTCGGCCTCAACCTGACCCGGGCCGCCCTGGACGCCGCCACCAAGTACCCCTGGCCGCGCGGCGCGCACCCCACCGACCCCGGCTCACCGAAGTTCGGGGTGTACGAGGACGACCTGCCGGTCTTCGAATGGGCCCGCAGGGGCGCGCCGGAGAACCGCAAGTGCTTCGAGGCCCAGGTCATGGACTGGTCCGACGACGTCGCGTACTCCGTGCACGACTTCGAGGACGGGCTGCACGCCGGACACATCGACCCCGGCCGCCTCTGCGCCGAGCCCGAGCGCGACGAGATCTGGGCGGTCGCCATCGGCCGCTACGTCCCGGCGGACACCGACCCCGAGGAGCTGGCCGAGGCCCTCGACCGGCTCGTCGACCAGGACTGGTGGCCGCACGGCTACGACGGCTCCGCCGTCGCGCAGGCCCGGCTGAAGGACGCCACGAGCCAGCTCATCGGCCGGTTCTGCCTCGCCGCCGAGAGCGGCACCCGGCAGGCGTACGGCACGGGCCGCCTCGGCCGGTACGCCGCCGAACTCGTCGTCCCCCGCGAGACCCGCAACGAATGCGCGGTCCTCAAGGCGGTCGCCGACCTGTACGTCATGCAGCGCGCCGAGCAGGAGGCGATCCGCGCCGACCAGCGGATCGTCATCGCCGAGCTGGCCGCCGCACTGACCGCGCGCGCCCCGGAGGGGCTGGAGCCGCAGTTCCGGGCCCTGTTCGACGCCGCGCCCGACGACCGGGCCCGCAAGCGGGTCCTGGTCGACCAGATCGCCGCCCTCACCGACGCGTCGGCCCGCTCCCTGCACGCCTCGCTCGCCCTGCGCCGCTGACCGGCCGCCGCAGCCCCCGCCGCCGACCAGCCGCACCGCCGACCGGCCGCACCGCCGACCGGCCGCACCGCCGACCGGCCGCACCGCGCCGGGCCCGCCGTTCCCCGTCCCCCGGCGGCCCCGCTCCCAAGGACGCCTCTCAGGAACGCTCGTTCATCAGCGCGTCGCCCAGCGGCGTCCGGCGGTGGATCACCGCGGAGCCCTGCCGCTCCGAGGCGATCAGCCCCGCCTCCCGCAGCACCGTCGCGTGCCGGCTCGCCGTCGACAGGGTCAGCCGCAGCACCTCGGCCAGCTGCGTCGTCGTCATCGGCCGCTCCAGCACGTCCAGCGCGGCGGCCCGGGAACGGCCGATGAGCCGGGCCACCCCCGGTGTCCTCGAACCGGCGTCGCGCCGCGCGGCCCTGGACCGCTCCAGCCAGCCCGGCACCGGGGACAGCGGATGGACCAGCACCTGCGGCAGTTCGGGGTCGGCCAGCATGACCGGGTAGCGCACGCAGAAGAACGCCGGGACGATCGTGAGCGGCCGGCCGTTCAGCGGCTTGTCCCGGGACACCGGATACGGGGCCTCCAGCAGCCGGTTCTCGTTCCGCCAGCCCAGGTCGGGGCCGTAGCTGGCCAGCAGGCCGTCGCTGCCCGAGCCCAGCGCCGCCCGCGCGCGCACCGGCCGGTCGGCCGCCACCGCGGCCCGGATGTCGTCCGCGTACGGCTGGACCACCACCGCGTACGTGCGGCGCAGTGCCTCGCCCAGCCGCCCCAGCGCCCGCCGGTCACCGCTCGCGAGCAGCCGCGCCCCGCCCGGCATCCGGCCGGGCGGGTGGAGCATGGAGATCTCCCGGTCCAGTTCGGCCATCGGGGTCGACAGCACCCGGTCGACGGCGGTCTCCAGATCGGTGTCGCCCCGCCCCGGGGTCAGGAAGTCCGGGAAGAACGCGGCGTGCGGGCACAGCCGGGTCAGGGCGGTCACCGTTTCCCCCAGGCCCGCCCGCGCGATCGCCGCCCGGACCTCGCGCCGCCACGGGTCGAAGGCCACCGCCGCCTGCCGGTTCTGCAACAGGTGCAGAGCGAGTACGAGTTCCCACATCGGATCCGGGCCCGGCGCGATCCGCAGCCGGTTCAGGTCCTCACTGGTGAAGTGGATGCGTAACATGCGCCCCCCGCGTGTTCCGTCCTCCGCGCCGCCCCGGGACCCCGTCGGGCCGCCCCCGCCGGCGCCGGATTTCCACAGTAGTCAGTCGCCCCGGCCGGGCAAACGGGATCGGGCCCGTCTGCGAGCCGCGCCGCGGGCCGCGGGCCGCGGGAGCAGACTGGGACCGACCACTGGGGGTGACCTGATCGGGGTACACCCTCTTTCGCCATCACGCTGCGTGCGGGACGCTCGCAGTTGGCGGCGCCGCGAAGCAAGCACCGAGGAGGCATCAAGTGGTCGACGCACATCGGACGTTCGTCATCGTCGGAGGAGGGCTGGCCGGGGCGAAGGCAGCGGAGACCCTCCGGACGGAGGGTTTCAGCGGCCGGGTGATCCTCCTCGGCGACGAACGAGACCATCCGTACGAACGGCCGCCGCTCTCCAAGGGCTATCTGTCCGGCAAGGAGGACCGCAACAGCGTATTCGTCCACGACACCGCCTGGTACGCGGGCGCCGAGATCGAACTGCACCTGGGCCAGCCCGTCACCTCGCTCGACCGGGTGGCCCGCTCCGTACGGCTCGGCGACGGCACCGTCGTCCACTACGACAAGCTGCTGCTCGCCACCGGGGCCGAACCGCGCCGCCTCCCCGTGCCGGGCACGGACCTGGCCGGTGTCCACCACCTGCGCCGCCTCGCCCACGCCGACCGGCTGCGCAACGTCCTGACCGCGCTCGGCCGCGACAACGGCCACCTGGTGATCGCCGGGGCCGGCTGGATCGGGCTGGAGGTCGCGGCGGCGGCCCGCGGATACGGCGCCGAGGTCACCGTCGTCGAACCGGAACCGACCCCGCTGCACCAGGTCGTCGGCCCCGAACTCGGCCAGATCTTCACCGACCTGCACAGCGACCACGGGGTCCGCTTCCACTTCGGCGTCCGCCTCACCGAGATCATCGGCCAGGACGGCCTGGTGCTCGCCGTCCGCACCGACGACGGCGAGGAGCACCCCGCCCACGACGTCCTCGCCGCGATCGGCGCCGCCCCCCGCACCGCCCTCGCCGAGACCGCCGGGCTCGCCATGGCCCCCCGCGCGGACGGCGGCGGCATCGCCGTGGACGCCTCCCTGCGCACCAGCGACCCGCACATCTTCGCCGCCGGTGACGTCGCCAACGTGGCCCATCCGCTGCTCGGGGCCCGGCTGCGCGTGGAGCACTGGGCGAACGCGCTGAACAGCGGCCCGGCCGCGGCCCGCGCCATGC
Organism: Streptomyces sp. sk2.1; assembly: GCF_008120935.1. Classification (GTDB taxonomy): domain Bacteria; phylum Actinomycetota; class Actinomycetes; order Streptomycetales; family Streptomycetaceae; genus Streptomyces. Next base: position 1,186,835 of record NZ_RDBO01000020.1, on the reverse strand, counting down.
TCGGCCAGGAGGTGAGCTACGACCGGGTGCCGTACTTCTTCTCCGACCAGTACGACCTCGGCCTCGAGTACTCCGGCTGGGCGCCGCCGGGCAGCTACGACCAGGTGGTCATCCGCGGTGACGCGGGGAAGCGCGAGTTCATCGCCTTCTGGCTGAAGGACCGCCGGGTGCTGGCCGGCATGAACGTCAACGTGTGGGACGTCACCGAGACCGTGCAGGGGCTGATCAGGTCGGGCCGGCAGGTCGACCCGGACGCGCTGGCGGACCCGTCGGTGCCGCTGGACTCGCTGGCCTGAGTCGCGCCCGGTACGCCGGACCCCGCCCGGTCCCCCCGGGCCGCGCCCGGCGTACCGGACCGGCGGGTTCCGCGGATCACAGTGCCGCGCGGTCCGGCTGTCCGCCCCCACCCGTAGAATTCACCCGTGGCAGGCAGGATCAATGACGACGATGTGAAGGCGGTACGGGACGCGGTCCCGATCGACGCCGTCGTGTCCGAGTACCTCCAGTTGCGCAACGCGGGCGGTGGCAACCTCAAGGGGCTCTGCCCGTTCCACGACGAGAAGTCCCCCTCCTTCCAGGTCAGTCCGAGCAAGGGTCTCTTCCACTGCTTCGGCTGCCAGGAGGGCGGCGACACGATCGCCTTCGTGATGAAGATCGACCACCTCTCGTTCTCCGAGACGGTCGAGCGGCTCGCCGCCAAGGCGGGCATCACCCTGCGCTACGAGGAGGGCGGGTACAACCCCTCCCACCAGCGCGGCGAGCGCATCCGGCTGGTCGAGGCGCACAAGACCGCCGCCCGGTTCTACGTCGAGCAGCTGGAGAGCCCCGAGGCCGAGATCGGCCGGAAGTTCCTCGCCGAACGGGGCTTCGACCAGGCCGCCGCCGCCCACTTCGGCATCGGCTACAGCCCGGCCGGCTGGGACCACCTCACCCGCTACCTGCGCGGCCAGGGCTTCAGCGACAAGGAGCTGATCGCCTCCGGCCTCTCCCAGGACGGCAGGCGCGGCCCCATCGACCGCTTCCGCGGCCGGCTGATGTGGCCGATCAGCGACACCTCCGGAGACGTCGTCGGCTTCGGCGCCCGCAGGCTGCGCGAGGACGACAACGGACCGAAGTACCTCAACACCCCCGAGACCGCGATCTACAAGAAGTCCCAGGTGCTGTACGGCATCGACCTGGCGAAGAAGGACATCGCGAAGGCCAGCCGGGCCGTGGTCGTCGAGGGCTACACCGACGTCATGGCCTGCCACCTCGCCGGGGTCACCACCGCCATCGCCACCTGCGGCACGGCCTTCGGCGGCGACCACATCAAGATCCTGCGCCGGCTCCTGATGGACAACGGCAGTGCCCGGGTGATCTTCACGTTCGACGGCGACGCGGCCGGGCAGAAGGCCGCCCTGCGGGCCTTCGAGGACGACCAGAAGTTCGCCGCCGAGACGTACATCGCCATCGCCCCGGACAACATGGACCCCTGCGACCTGCGACTGGTCAAGGGCGACGACGCCGTGCGCGACCTGGTCGAGCCGCGCACCCCGCTCTTCGAGTTCGCGCTCCGCCAGATCGTCTCCAGGTACGACCTGGAGACCCCGGCGGGCCGCGCCGCCGCGCTCGACGAGGCGGCGCCCGTCGTCGCCAAGATCAAGACGGGCAGCGTGCAGCGCGAGGTCGCCGTCCAGCTGGCCGGCTTCGTCGGCATCCTGGACCAGGAGTACGTGGTGCACCGGGTCAACCAGCTCGCCCAGTGGGCCCGCGGCCGGGGCGGCGACCGGCGCGGCCCCGCACGGCCCGCCGCGCGGGGCGGCGCACAGCACCAGGAGATGCGGGCCCCCGTGACCCCGTCGGGCCCCGCGCTCAACCTCCGCAGCCCCGCCCACCGCACCGAGCGCGAACTGCTCAAGCTCGCCCTCCAGAAGCCCGAGCTGGTCTCGCCCGCGTTCGACGCCTACGGGGCCGACGAGTTCACCGCCCCGCCCTATGCCGCCGTGCGCCAGTGCATCGAGGAGGCGGGCGGCGCCGAACAGGGCCTCGCCGACAGCCGCGAGTACCTGGTCCGGGTGCTCGACGCGGCCCCCGACGAGACGGTGCGCAACCTCGTCACCGAACTGGCCGTGGAGGTCTTCCACGGCAAGAGCATCGACGAGACCTACGCGGGCATGCAGCTCGTCCACGTCCGGCTGCGCGCCGTCGACCGCCGGATCGACGACGTCCAGAGCAGCCTGGCCCGGCTCGGCAGCAACGTCGCCCCGGACCACCTGGCCGCCGCGCAGAACGAGGTCTGGGTCCTCCAGCAGTACGCCCAGAACCTGCGCGGCAACGGGGCCGCCGCGCTCTGACGCCCCTCGGGTGCTCCCGCGGTAACCGCCCGGTCACGGACCGGACTCAGAAAGTCCCCGCACGCCCCTCGTGACGGGGATGTGTCGTGCCCCACACTGAGGGCGGTGCCTGAGTCATCGGAACGCGGCCGGTCCACCGAACGGTGGCCCGCACCCGCGGTCCGGCAGCGATCACCTGGAGGTCGCCCCCGTGCAGACCCGGACCAAAACCGAGCACATCTCGGCCATCCCCGCGCAGAAACGGGCCTTACGGCACCCGGAGGCCGCGGTGGAACCCCCGCCCGCACCGGTCGATCCGCCGGACCCGCCCGAGGCGCTCGCCGAGGAGCCGCCGGAAGCGCTCACGGAGGAGTCCGACACCCCGGAGCCGGGGCCGGGGCAGGGGGCGCGGAACCGTCCGGAGACCGGCACCACCTCCTCCGACCTCTTCCGCCAGTACCTGCGGGAGATAGGCCGGATACCCCTGCTCAGCGCCGCCGAGGAGGTGGAGCTCGCCCGCTGCGTCGAGGCCGGGCTCTTCGCCGAGGAACGGCTCGCGCGCACCCCGGACCCCGACACCCGGCTGGCCGTCGACCTCGACCGGCTGGTGGTCATGGGACGGATGGCCAAACGCCGCCTCATCGAGGCCAACCTCCGCCTCGTCGTCTCCGTCGCCAAGCGCTACATCGGACGCGGGCTGACCATGCTCGACCTGGTCCAGGAGGGAAACCTCGGGCTGATCAGGGCGGTCGAGAAGTTCGACTACACCCGGGGCTACAAGTTCTCCACGTACGCGACCTGGTGGATCCGGCAGTCCATGTCCCGCGCCCTCGCCGACCAGGCGCGGACCATACGGGTCCCGGTGCACGTCGTCGAACTGATCAACCGCGTCGTGCGCGTCCAGCGCCGGCTGCTCCAGGAACGCGGCTGCGAACCCACGGCCGAGGAGGTCGCGGCCCAGCTCGACCTCACCCCGGAGCGGGTCGGCGAGGTCCTGCGGCTCGCCCAGGAACCCGTCTCGCTGCACGCCCCGGTCGGCGAGGAGGACGTCGCCCTCGGCGACCTGATCGAGGACGGCGACGCCGCGTCCCCCGTCGAGTCCGCCGCCTTCCTGCTGCTGCGCGAGCACCTCGAAGCGGTGCTCTCCACCCTCGGCGAACGCGAGCGGAAGGTGGTCCAGCTGCGCTACGGGCTGGACGACGGACGGCCCCGCACCCTGGAGGAGATCGGCCGGATCTTCGGCGTGACCCGCGAACGCATCCGCCAGATCGAGTCCAAGACGCTCGGCAAACTGCGGGACCACGCCTTCGCCGACCAGCTCCGCGGCTACCTCGACTGAGACGGCGCGAGGGCCCGCGCCACCGGTCGGCGGCACGGGCCCTCGGGGGCCGGACGGGCGGTGTCCCTAGTCGACTTCGGCGACCGCCTGGGCGAACTGCGCCGAGTACAGCCGGGCGTAGGCGCCCTGGGAGGCCAACAGCTCCTCGTGCGTGCCCTGTTCGACGATCGAGCCGTTCTCCATCACCAGGATGACGTCGGCGTCCCGGATCGTGGAGAGCCGGTGCGCGATCACGAAGCTCGTGCGGCCGTGCGCGAGGCGCGCCATCGCCTTCTGGATCAGCACCTCGGTCCGGGTGTCGACGGAGCTGGTCGCCTCGTCGAGCACCAGGATCACCGGATCGGACAGGAACGCGCGGGCGATCGTGATCAGCTGCTTCTCACCCGCGCTGACCCCGGTGCCCTCGTCGTCGATCACCGTGTCGTAGCCGTCCGGGAGGGTGCGGATGAAGCGGTCGGCGTGGGCCGCCCGCGCCGCCTCCTCGATCTCCTCGCGGGTGACCTCGCGCGAGGCGCCGTACGCGATGTTGTCCGCGATCGAGCCGCCGAACAGCCAGGTGTCCTGGAGGACCATGCCGATCGACCGGCGCAGGTCGTCGCGCGACATCCTCGACACGTCCACCCCGTCGAGCGCGATGCGCCCGCCGGTCACCTCGTAGAACCGCAGCAGCAGATTGACCAGGGTGGTCTTCCCGGCGCCGGTCGGGCCGACGATCGCGACCGTGTGGCCGGGCTCGACGTCCAGCGACAGGTTCTCGATCAGCGGCTTGTCCGGGTCGTAGCGGAACGACACCTTCTCCAGCGAGACCCCGCCCCGCAGCTTCCCGGGCCGCTCGCCCTCGCCGGGCGCGGGGTCGGCGCCCTGCTCCTCGGCGTCCAGCAGCTCGAAGATCCGCTCGGCCGACGCGACGCCCGACTGCACCAGGTTCGCCATCGAGGCGACCTGGGTCAGCGGCATCGAGAACTGGCGCGAGTACTGGATGAACGCCTGCACGTCACCGATGGACAGCGCGCCCGAGGCGACCCGCAGCCCGCCGACGACGGCGACCAGCACATAGTTCAGGTTCGACATGAACATCATCAGCGGCTGCATGATCCCGCTGTTGAACTGGGCCTTGGAACTCGCCTCGTACAGCGCCTCGTTCTGCTCGGCGAAGCCCTTCGCGGACTCCTCCTGCCGCCCGAAGACCTTCACCAGGGTGTGCCCGGTGTACATCTCCTCGATGTGGGCGTTGAGCTTGCCCGTGACCCGCCACTGCTCCACGAACTGGGGCTGCGAGCGCTTGCCGACCTTCGTCGCCACGACCACCGAGAGCGGCACCGTCGCCAGGGCCACCAGGGCCAGCAGCGGCGAGACCCAGAACATCATGATCAGGACACCGACGATGGTGAGCAGGGAGTTGATGAGCTGGCCCATCGTCTGCTGCAACGTCTGCGAGATGTTGTCGATGTCGTTCGTCGCCCGGCTGAGCACCTCGCCGCGCTGGGCCCGGTCGAAGTACGACAGCGGCAGCCGCGACAGCTTCGTCTGGATGTCCTCGCGCAGCTGGAACACGACCCGGTTGATGATCCGGATCGACAGCCGGGTGGCCACCAGCATCAGCAGCCCGGCCCCGACGTAGATCGCCAGCGCCACCAGCAGCACGTCGCCCACCGCGCCGAAGTCGATGCCGTGCCCCGGCACGAAGTCCACCCCGGACAGCATGTCGGCGAGGCCGCTGTCGCCCTCGCGCATGCGCGCGATGGTCTCTTCCTTGGTCGCCCCCTCCGGCATCTGCCGGCCGATGAACCCGGCGAAGACCAGGTCGGTCGCCCGGCCGAGGATCTTCGGCCCGATCACCGACAGGGTGACGCTCACCGCGCAGGCCGCCAGCATCGCGTAGAGCGAGAGCTTCTCCGTCTCGAAGCGCCTCAGCAGCCGCTTCGAGGACCCCTTGAAGTCCATGGAACGGTCGGTCGGCGCCCCGCCCGCCATCATGCGTCCGCCAGGACCGGCCATCACGCGGCCTCCGCTTCCGTCAGCTGGGAGAGCACGATCTCCCGGTACGTCTCATTGCCGGCCATCAGTTCGTGATGGGTGCCGGAGCCGACGACCCGGCCCTCGTCCAGCACCAGGATCCGGTCGGCCTCGCGGATGGTGGACACGCGCTGCGCCACGATCACCACGGTCGCGTCGGCGGTCTCCCGCGCCAGCGCGCCGCGCAGCGCGGCGTCGGTCGCGTAGTCCAGGGCCGAGAACGAGTCGTCGAAGAGATAGATCTCCGGCCGCTGCACCAGCGTCCTGGCTATGGAGAGCCGCTGCCGCTGCCCGCCGGAGACATTGGTGCCGCCCTGCGCGATCGGCGCGTCCAGGCCGTGCTCCAGGCCCTCGACGAACTCCTTGGCCTGGGCGACCTCCAGCGCGTGCCACAGCTCCTCGTCGGTCGCGTCCGGGTTCCCGTACCGCAGGTTCGTCGCGACCGTCCCGGAGAACAGGTACGGCTTCTGCGGGACGAGGCCCACGGTCCTGGCCAGCAGGGCCGGGTCCAGCGTCCGCACGTCCGTGCCGTCCACCAGCACCTGGCCGTCCGTCACGTCGAACAGCCGCGGCACGAGCCCCAGCAGCGTCGACTTGCCGCTGCCCGTCGACCCGATGATCGCGGTGGTCTCGCCGGGGCGGGCCACCAGGTCCACCGACCGCAGCACCGGCTCCTCGGCGCCCGGGTAGCGGAAGTCCGCGCCGCGCACCTCCAGATGGCCGTGGGCGCGCAGCTCGCGGACCGGCGCGACCGGCGGGACCACGCTCGACTCCGTCTCCAGGACCTCCTGGATGCGCTCGGCGCACACCTCGGCGCGCGGCACCATCATGAACATGAAGGTGGCCATCATCACCGACATGACGATCTGCATCAGATAGGCGAGGAAGGCGGTCAGCGCACCGATCTCCATGCCGCCGCTGTCGATGCGGTGGGCGCCGAACCAGAGCACCGCGATCGACGAGACGTTCACGACCGTCATCACGGTCGGGAACATCAGCGCCATCAGCCGGCCCGTGGCCAGCGCCACGTCCGTCAGCTCGGTGTTGGAGCCGCGGAAGCGCTTCTCCTCGTACTCGTCGCGGACGAAGGCGCGGATGACCCGGTTGCCGGTGATCTGCTCGCGCAGCACCCGGTTCACCGTGTCGAGCCGCTCCTGCATCGTGCGGAACAGCGGGCGCATCCGCTTCACGATCAGGCTCACCGAGATGCCCAGCACCGGCACCACCGCGAGCAGCACCGCCGACAGCGGGACGTCCTGGCCGAGCGCCATGACGATGCCGCCGACGCACATGATGGGGGCCGACACCATGAGGGTGAACGTCGTCAGCACCAGCATCTGGACCTGCTGGACGTCATTGGTCGTACGGGTGATCAGCGACGGTGCCCCGAACCGCCCGAGCTCGCGTGCCGAGAACGACTGGACCCGGTCGAAGACCGCGGCCCGCACGTCGCGGCCGAGCGCGGACGCGGTACGGGCGCCGTAGTGGATGGCCCCCATGTTGCAGACCACCTGGCCGATGCTGACGGCGATCATGATGGCGCCGAATTCGAGGATGTAGCCGGTGTCCCCCTCGACGACACCGTTGTCGATGATGTCGGCGTTCAGGGTGGGGAGGTAGAGGCTGGCACAGGTCTGCAGCAGCTGGAGGAGGACCAGCAGCGCGATGGGTTTCTTGTACGGACCGAGATGGGCCCGCAGGAGTTTTATGAGCACGCGTGTCTCTCGGATGTCGGCAGAGTGCGGGAGTCGACCCATTTTCCGGCACCGTCGGCCGCGACTGCGAGTAATTTTACTCAAGACCAGGTCAAAAAAAAGACCGAGTACACAGTCGGTGGGAGTCCCGCCGCACGCCCGGTCCGACCGGGTGCCGCACCCCCGGTTCCACCGCGCCCGCGCGCGCTCGGCGCGTGCTCAGCGCGCGGCGTCGAACGCCCCCGGATGGATCCGGTCCCGGGTCGTCACGTACTGCTGGCGCACCGCCTGCCCGACCGCCAGCTCCTCGCCCGGCTCCAGCACCTGCGCCGCGGCACCCTGCCAGGCCGGGGGGACGAGCGGGTCGACCGTGCCCTGCGAGGCGCCCAGCGCCCAGGCCGCCTGCCGGGCCGCGCCCAGCGCCGCGTACTCGGCGGGCTGCGGCACGATCACCTGCGTACCGAAGAACGCGGGCGCCAGCCCCTGCACGGCGGGCAGCTCGGCCGCCGCCCCCAGCAGGAACACCCGCCGCACCTCGACGCCCCGGCCGCGCAGCACGTCGAGCGCGTCGGCCAGCGAGCACAGCATTCCCTCGAACGCGGCCCGCGCCAGGTGCTCCGGCTTCATGGACTCGCGCCGCAGCCCGCACAGCGTCCCCGCGGTGTGCGGCAGGTGCGGGGTGCGCTCGCCCTCCAGGTACGGCAGGAGCACCAGCCCGGAGGCGCCCGGCGTCGACTTCAGCGCCAGTGCGGACAGTTCCTCGATGTTCTCCAGGCCGAGCATCTCGGCGGTCCCGCGCAGCGCCCGCACCGCGTTCGACGTGTGCACCACCGGCAGGTGCATCCCGGTGGCGTCCGCGAACGACGTGATCATCCCGGCCGGGTCGGACAGCGCCTCGTGGTGCACCGCCATGACCGAGCCCGAGGCGCCCAGCGACACCACCGCGTCGCCCACCCCGACCCCGAGCCCGAACGCCGCGGCCATCGTCTCGCCGGTCCCCGCGGAGATCAGCAGCCCCTCGGGCGTCGTCCCGGCGGTCCCGGAGGGGCCGAGCACCTCGGGCAGCGCGGCCCGGTGCCCGAGCGCGAGCTCCACCAGATCGGGCCGGTAGGAGCCGCTGCCCGCAGACCAGTAGCCGGTGCCGGAGGCGGCGCCCCGGTCGGTGGTCCGCCGGGCGGGGCGCCCCAGCAGCTGCCACACCAGCCATTCGTGCGGCTGCAGCACCGCGGCCACCCGCTGCGCCGCCTCCGGCTCGGTCCGCGCCAGCCATCGCAGCTTCGCCACCGGCTGCGCCGCCTGCGGCACCGAGCCGACCGCCTCGACCCAGGACTGCCGCCCGCCGAACAGGTCGATCAGGTCCGCGGCGGCGGCCTGCGCCCGCTTGTCGTTGCCGACCAGCGCCGGCCGTACGGGGTTGCCCTGCTGGTCCAGCGGCACCAGGCCGTGTTGCTGCGCGGAGACGCCGATGGCCTGCACGCCCTCCAGCAGCCCGCCGCCGGCGGCCTCGCCGAGCGAGAGCAGCCAGGCCTGCGGGTCGACCTCGGTGGCCTTCGGATCGACGGGGTGCGCGGCGTACCCCCGGCGCAGTACGGCGCCGGTGTCCGCATCGCAGACGACGATGTGCGTGAAGGCGGAAGAGCTGTCCAAGCCCGCGACTATCCCCATGCACAAGATTCTGCCGCACCACCGGAGCGTTTCCGTACCGGATGACGCGGCATCGTCGCGGGCGGCCCCGGGGCCTCAGGTGTTGGAGGTGCCCCAGTCGTCCTCCGCGCCGTTGCGCGTGCGGTCCCGCAGCGAGCGCATCCGCTCGGCGACCGGGGCGGGCACCTTGGCGCCGACCTTGTCGCTCATCGCGTGGTACGCCTTTCCGGCCATCTGCCGGCCGTTCTGCGCCGCGGACTCGGCGGTGTTGCGCACGGCCGGGTTCCGGGCGAACCGGCGCGCGGACTCCTTCATCTGTTCGTAGCGCTCGCGCCCGGCCCGTGTCCCGATCACGTATCCGAGGGCCAGTCCGGCGATGAACGTGAGCCGGTACCGCATGGCTGCCACCCTTCCTTAGCTCAGTGCGACGCTCGTGCGACGTGTGCTGGACGTGTGCTGTCCGACTGCCGGAGGGCGCCGGAGATCACCCCGGGGATACCGATTGGCAAAGCACCCCCCTGCTTGCGCTAATGTATGTGTCGCAGCGAACGCGCGCCGCCCGGCATCCGCCAGGCAGGTAGGGTTCGGTGCACACGCAGCAATCCCCTGTAGCTCAATTGGCAGAGCAGCCGGCTGTTAACCGGCAGGTTACTGGTTCGAGTCCAGTCGGGGGAGCGCGATCCCCTGTAGCTCAATTGGCAGAGCATTCGGCTGTTAACCGGAGGGTTACTGGTTCGAGTCCAGTCGGGGGAGCGGAACGGAAGAGGACCCCGAGGGGTCCTCTTCCGCATGCCCGTCGCCGTTCGGCGCCGTGATGCGTGGGGGGTGCATGTGACTCTTTCGGGGTCTGTTTCGCCCCTTCCGGAACCGGGCAGCCGTCGGTGCGGTCTTCATGGTCAGGCGAAGCCGACCATCCGGAGCGAGAGATCGTATGACCGGCTATGCTGCGGCAGACGGCGCGCACACTTGTACGCGCCACGCCGAAAAGGGGCGGTAGCTCAGCCGGTTAGAGCAGCGGACTCATAATCCGTCGGCCGTGGGTTCGAGTCCCACCCGCCCCACTGAAGTTCCCCAGGCAGAATCGTTCTGACCTGGTGAAACATAAGGGCCCCCAGTCCGCTGGGGGCCCTTTGCGCTGCTCGGGCCGGGGCGCCGCCCGGTGTCCGGCGGGCCCGCGGGTCCGGGGTGGTCGGCGGTCGGGGTGCCGCGGGTCGCGGGGGAGCGGCCGGGCGGGCGCGGGCACTTCGGCGGGAACCGCCCGGCGGCACTTGCGACGGTGGGCCAACTTCCGGTGGTCGCGCCGGACTTCGCCGGCCGCGCCGCGAGCACCCGGCGGCCGGATTCGTCCGGGCCGCCGTCGGCGTCGCGACGGCGCGTGCTCCGGGCGCGGCCGGGTGGAGTCGGGTGGAGCCGGTGAGCCGTGCGGAGTGCGTGGGGCGAGCCGTCCGGGGCGGTGCCCGGAGAGTCATCGATGGGTAACTCTCCGACGGAATGTGACGATTCACGACTTTTAATGCTGATTGTGGCTTGTACGACTTGTTGGTCGTAGGGGGTGGACGTAGTGTCGGAAGTGCCGCTGCAGAAGCAAGGAGTGGCACAGCAACTTCCGAAGGAGACGAAGATGAACGTACGCAGCATCTTCGACTACAGGGACAGGGGCCGCGGTCGAGGCGGACGTGGATACGGGCACGGACGTGGATACGGACGTGGACGTGGACGCGGATTCCGTGACTACGGCTATGACGACTACGGCTACGGCTACGGCCGCCGTGGACGCGGGTGGGGTTGCTGACCCCCCATCCCTGACGCCAAACCCGGTACGAGGCAGGCTCGCGCGCATCGCGCGGGTCCGCCTCGTGGTTTTGGGGCCCGTGCCCGCGGGGGAGAGCCGCGGCCCCGACGTCCACGGCGACGGTCCATGAACCCCAGACCTCTGTGACGTGACGCCCATGCGCCTTCGCAGCTCGCTCCAGCGTTCAGCCCGTACCGAAGAGCCGCCCCAGGACTCGGTGACGGACATTCCGATCCGTACCGACCCCGTCAGCATCATGATGTCGTTCCGGCGCTTCTGGCCCTTGACCAGAGGGGACCGGCGCTGGCTGATCGTGGTCCTCCTGTGCGCCATCCTGGCCGCCCTCGCCGAGACCGTCACGGTCCTGCTCTTCGCCGAACTCACCGACACCGCCCTGCAACAGGGCGATGTCAGTGCCTTCTGGAAACCCGCCGGCCAGTGGCTCGCCGTCGCGGTCGCCGGTGCCGTGGTGGGGTATCTGGGCAGCTCGCTCGCGGTCTGGACCGCCGAACGCTTCGTCCTGCGGCTGCGGGCCCGCGTCTTCGGCCACATCCAGACGCTGCCGCCGCACTTCTTCCAGCGCAACCGCCGCGGCGACCTGGTGGAACGGCTGACCGGTGACGTGGAGGCCATCGAGGCGCTGGTGGTCTCCGGCATCGTCGGCACGGCCTCGGCACTGTTCGGCACCATCTTCTACGCCGGCGCAGCCCTGATGCTGCGCTGGGACCTGGCGCTCGCCACCTTCGTCATGGTCCCGCTGCTCCTGATCGTCACCGGCCGGTTCGCCGGACCCCTGCGCGCGGTGTCCCGGCGCGGCCGGGCGGCGGACGGTGCCATCACGGCGGTGGTCGAGGAGACGCTGGTCAACGTCGTCATGACCCAGGCGTACAACAGGCAGCAGGACGAGGAGAAGCGGCTCGCGGACAAGGCGCGGACACGGCTGCGGACCGCCGTGAAGGCCGTCCGCCTCACCGAGTTCTACGAGCAGTTCGTCGAGGTCCTCGAAACGATCTGCGTCCTGACCATCATCGGTCTGGGGGCGTGGGAGATCTCCGCGGGGCGGATGAGCCTCGGGGAACTCCTCGCCTTCGCCGCCTTCATCGGCTACCTCTACCCGCCGATCCGCTCGCTGGGACAGCTCGGTCTGACCGCCACCGCGGCGACCGCGGGAGCCGAACGACTGCTGGAGATCCTCGACTCCCGGCCCTCCGTCACCGACCCGGCCTCCTCCGTTCCCGAGCCGCCCCGGAGTCGGGCGCTCGGCGAGGTGGAGGCGTGCCATGTCTTCTTCCGCTACCCCAACGGCGCCGAACCGGTGCTCCGGGACCTCTCGTTCACCGCGAGCCCCGGGGAACTCCTGGTCATCACCGGACCCAGCGGTGCGGGCAAGTCGACCCTGGCGGCGCTGCTGCTGAGGTTCTACGACCCCGACTCCGGCAGCATCCGGCTGGACGGCGTCTCCGTGGACCGGCTGCCGCTGACCCACCTCCGCCGGAACATCACGCTGCTGCCCCAGGACACGCTCGTGCTGCACGACACCATCGAGGAGAACATCGGCTGCGGGCGCCCGGACGCGAGCCACCACGACGTCGTGGAGGCCGCGCGGGCGGCCGACGCCGACGCGTTCATCCGCGCCCTGCCGGACGGATATGACACCGTCATATCCACCGGTACCCCCCGACTGTCCGGCGGCCAGTTGCAGCGCATCGCCATCGCCCGCGCCATGCTGCGCGACGCCCCCGTGCTCCTGCTCGACGAACCCACCACCGGGCTGGACCGGCTGGCCGCACAGCGCATCCTCACCCCGCTGCGGCGACTGGCCCGGGGCCGCACCACCATCGTGATCACCCACGACCTGGCCCTCGCCGCGGACGCCGACCGCGTCCTGGTCCTGGACGAGGGGCGGCTGGTGGAGTCCGGCACGCACACCCAGCTCCTCGGCAACAGCGGCCTGTACGCCACGCTCTTCGAACGCCGCACCCAGCAGCACGACGGGACCGGGCACCGGTCCGCCGAACCGTCAGGAGTCCACTGGAGCTGAGGACCGCACCCCCGAACGGGCCGCCCGTCGCGGGACGGTGACGGACCGGGTGGGCCCCGCGCTCCCCGCGGCACGTGCGACGGCCGGAAGCCGGCGGCGGGTGCGCGCGGCCGGAAACGGGCCGTGCCCGGCGGCGGCCGGGACCCCGCTCGTTACCATCCGCTGTGACCGAAACGACCGAAGGACCCGCCCGCCGCACCCGCATATTCGCCGACCTGACACCGCTGAGGACCTCTCCCGACTACCGGCGGCTCTGGTTCGGGAACACGGTCTCCTGGATCGGGCAGGGGATGACGTCGCTCGCCGTCTCGCTCCAGGTCTACGACATCACCGGATCGGCCTTCTCGGTCGGGCTCATCGGCTTCTGCTCGTTCCTGCCGCTCGTCGTCTTCGGACTGTACGGCGGCGCCGTCGCGGACACCCTCGACCGGCGCAAGCTGGGGCTGGTCAGCGCGTCGGGCTCGTTCGCGCTCTCCCTCGTCCTGCTCGCCGCCGCCGTCGCCGGGGTGGAGCAGGTGGGGCTGCTGTACGTGATCGTGGCCCTCCAGGCGGCCTGCTTCGCGGTCAACGCGCCGGCCCGCAGCTCGATGATCGCCCGGCTGCTGCCGGCCGAGCAGCTGCCCGCGGCGAACGCCCTCAACTCCATGACCAGCACCACCGGCATGCTGGCCGGGCCGATGCTCGGCGGACTCGTCGTCGGCTGGTGGGGCTACCGGGCCGCGTACACCGTCGACGTGATCACCTTCACCGCCTCGCTGTACGCGATGTGGCGGCTGCCCGCGATGCTGCCGCAGCGCGAGGAGGGCTCGGGGGACAAGCGGGCGTCCGTCGCGGACGGGCTGCGCTTCCTGGGGACCAGGCCCAATCTGCGGATGACCTTCTTCACCGACCTGTGCGCCATGGTGCTGGCCCATCCCCGGGCGCTGTTCCCCGTCGTCGCCGTCCTCTGGTACGGGGGCGACGCGAAGACCACCGGACTGCTGGTCGCCGCCCCCGCGCTGGGCGCGCTGCTCGGTGGGGTGTTCTCCGGATGGCTGGGCCGCGTCCGGCGCCACGGCCTCGCGGTGCTGCTGGCCGTGGCCGGCTGGGGCGCGGCCGTCGCGGTCTTCGGACTGACCCGTCAGCTCTGGCTCGGGCTGATCTTCCTGGCGCTCGCCGGGTGCGCTGACAACACGTCGATGGTCTTCCGCAACACCATGCTCCAGGCGGCGGTGCCGGACGAGATGCGGGGACGGCTCCAGGGCGTGTTCATCGTCGTCGTGGCGGGCGGGCCCAGGCTCGGCGACTTCCTGGCCGGATCGGTCGCCGACCTGGCCTCGCCCGGCCTGGCGGTGACCGGGGGCGGGATCGCCTGTGTCGTCGCCGTGACCCTGCTGGGGCTGCGGTGGCGCGGGTTCGCACGGTACGACGCGCAGAACCCGCAGCCGTGACGCCGCCGGACGCGCCCGGACGCCGGGGTGCCCCGCCCGCGTCTCACCGCTCCCGCGACGCGTCCCCGCTCCCGTCCCCGTTCCTGTCCCCTTCCCCGTCTCCGCCCGGCGCCGGTCCCACCACCGAGCGGGCGAAGCCCAGTTCCACCAGGTCCTGGGGGCGCAGCCGCAGCTGGTCCGCCGTGGCCCGCACCTCCTCCGGTGGGCGCTTCAGGATCGCCGCCGCCAGTTCCGGGGCGATGACCGAGAAGTAGCTGTCCCGGGTGACATGGGTGTTCCCCGGGGCCGCCAGAGCCAGCGCGCCGCCCGAACCGCCCTCGCCGATCACCAGGGTGGTGAGGGGTACCCGGGCCGCGGCCACGGCCGCGAACGCGTCGGCGATGGCGGCGCCCGCCCCGGCCCGCTCCGCCGCCGCGTCGTTCGCCGCGCCCGGGGTGTCGATCAGGGTGAGCACGGGCACGCCGAGCCGGTCCGCCAGCCGGACCACCCGGGCCGCCGTGCGGTAACCGGCCGGGCGGGTCGCGGTGCCGCACTGGGCGACGTACGCGATCGAGCGGCCGTCGCGCCGCCCGAAACCGCACAGCAGCCCCGGGTCCGTGCCCCCGCAGCGGTCGCCGCGCAGCGGGAGCCGGTGCTCGAAGTACGCGTCCAGATACGCCTCGGCGCGCGGCCGGGACGCGGCACGAGCCTGCCGGACCGCGTCCCAGCCGGTCGCCGGGAGACCGGTGGCGGACAGGGCGTCCGGCACCGGGGCGGGCCGGGGCGCCGGCTGCGGGGCGAGCGCCCGCAGCCAGCCGGCCACCGTCCCCGGCAGCTCCCCGGGCGGGACGACCGCGTCGATCTGGCCCGAGGCCAGCTGCCCCTCCGCGGTGTACGCGCGGGGGTCCGCGTCGGCGGGCCGCACCCGGGAACCGGCGAACCCGACCTGGGCGCCCGGCAGCGCCAGGATCACATCGGCGCCCGCGCCCAGCGTGGCCCAGCCGCCGCCGGTCGTCGGGTCGCGCAACACCGCGAGCTGCGCGGGGCCCGCCGCCCGCAGCCGCGCCGAGGCCCCGGCCACCCGCTGGAGCTGGGTCAGGGCGACCATGCCCTCCTGCATCCGGCTGCCGCCCGTCGCGATGAGCGAGACCAGCGGCAGCGACCGGGTCCGGGCGGCCTCGTACGCGGCCACCAGCCGGTCCCCGGTGCGCTGTCCCAGCGAGCCGCCCAGGAAGCCGAACTCGAACGAGACCAGGACGCAGCGCTGCCCGCCGACGTCGGCGAGGCCGTGCACGACGGACTCCGCCTCGCCGGTACGGGCGGCGGCGCGGGCCCGGGACTCCGCGTACCCGCCCCAGGACAGCGGCCCGTCCCCGGCGCCGTCGACGGTGCCGGCGCCGGTGAGCTCCTCGAACTCCGTGGTGAGCGCCGCGATCGCCGCCCTCGCCGTCAGCCGCTCAGGCATGGAGCGACCTCTTCATGATCTTGCCGAGGTCGTTGCGGGGCAGCGCGTCCAGGTAGCGGACGGTGCGGGGGCGCTTGTGCGGGGACAGCTGGGCGGCCACGTGGTCGGCCAGCTCGTCGCCGGACGGAGGAGCGGCCGGGTCGACCGGCACCACCCAGGCGACGATCCGCTCGCCCAGGTCAGGGTCCGGCTCGCCGGTGACCGCGGCCTCGCGGACCTGGGGGTGGTCCAGCAGCGCGTTCTCGATCTCACCGGCGCCGATCTTGTAACCGCCGCTCTTGATCAGGTCGGTGGCCCTGCGGCCGACGATCCGCACATAGCCGTCGGGGTCGCGGGTGGCCATGTCGCCGGTGCGGAACCAGCCGTCCGCGGTGAGCGCGGCGGCCGTGGCGTCGGGGCGGTTCAGATAGCCGATGAAGAGGTTCGGGCCGCGCACCTGGATCTCGCCGATGGCGCCGGGGTCGGCGAGGACGGTGCCGTCCTCCTCGACCAGCCGGAGTTCGACGCCGCGCAGGGGCGCGCCGACCGTGCCGGGGCGCGGCTCGCCGTCGGCCCGTACGCCGGTGTTCATCAGGGTCTCCGTCATGCCGTACCGCTCGATGACCCGGCGGCCCGTCGCCGCCGCGATCCGCTCGTGGTCGTGGACCGGCAGCGCGGCCGAGCCGGACACCAGCAGCCGGGCCCCGGCCAGCGCCTTCGCCAGCCCGTCCGCGCCCGGCGCCGCGCCGTCGAGGGCCTCGGCGAGCCGGTGGTACATCGTCGGCACGCCGAAGAGCATGGTGCCGCCGGACGACAGCTCCCGGGCCACCCCCTCGGTGCTGAACCGGCCCAGGTGCCGCACCGAGCCGCCCCGGCGCAGCGGCCCGAGCACACCCAGGATCAGGCCGTGCACATGGAACAGCGGCAGGGCGTGGACCAGCACGTCGTCCCCGGTCCACCGCCAGGCGTCCTCCAGCGCGTCGAGCGACGCGGCGATCGCGCGGCGCGGCAGCACCGCGCCCTTGGGCGGGCCCGTGGTGCCGGAGGTGTAGACGATCAGCGCGGGGGACTCGGGGGAGGGCTCGGGGAAATCGGCGTGCGGGCCCCCACCGGCCGTGTCGACGTCGATGCGGTCCAGCGCGTCGAGCACCGGCGGGAGCGCGTCGCCCGCCCCGGCCAGCACCACGGCCGGGGCGCTGTCGGCCACGATGTGGGCGAGTTCGCGGGTGCCCGTCCTCGGGTTCAGCGGCACCGCCGGCACCCCGGCCCGCAGCGCGGCCACGACGGCGACCACCGTCGCGGGGGTGGGCGTGGCCCATACGGCGACCCGTCCAACACCCGCGAGACGCCCGGCGAGCGCGGTGGAAGCGGCGGCCAACTGGTCGTAGGTCATGGCGTGTTCGCCGAATCGGACGGCTTCCCGGGTCGAACCGTCGGACGGCACAGACAGAAGAGGAGTCACCCACCGCACCCTAGCGAGGCGGCGGCCCCCACGACCCGCCGTACGTTCCGTGACGCCGCGCACACGTCCCGGCCGGAGCGCGTGCGCGGGCGCACGGGGCGGCCGGACCCGCTCGACGTTCCCGAAGGAGCGGCGCCGGCGCGTGCCCCGCCGCCTCGGGCGGCCTCACTCCCGGCGGACGTTCCGCATCCGGCCGTACGCGTACACGCAGCCCGCGAGCGCCAGGTCCGACAGCAGCATGAAGCCGATCGAGTACGAGTCCTTCGCGCTGTAGATCGCCCCCATCACCAGCGGCGGCACGAAACCGCCCAGGCCGCCCATCGCCCCGACGATTCCGGTCACGCTGCCCACCTGCGCCTGCGGCGTCACCTGGGAGACCAGGGCGAAGACGCTGCCGCTCGACGTGCCCAGGCCCGCCGCCATGCAGAGCAGCGCGACCGTGCCGCCCGGGGCCAGCGGCGGGTCGAACGCCTGGACGATCGCCATCAGGGCGGCCAGGCCGAGCGCCGCCGCCGTGACCAGGGCCGGGTGGACGCGGTCCGACAGCCAGCCGCCGATCGGCCGGAAAACGACCGTGACCAGGGCGAACCCGGCGGCCTTCGTGCCGGCGTCGGTGGGCGACAGGTCGTACCAGGTCTTCAGGTACGTGGGGAGGTAGACGCCGAACGCGACGATCCCGCCGAAGCCGATCGCGTACAGCGCGGACAGTTCCCAGGTGACCCGCAGCCGCCCCGCGCCGGCCAGCCGGCGGCCGAGGGACTCCTTCGGCACCACCCGGTCGGGCCGGTCGGCGACCAGCACCGCGGCCAGCGCCGCGTAGACCACGAGCGCCGCCGCGACCACCAGGAACGGCAGGTTGTCGCCGTGCTCGGCGATCCGCGGGGTGAAGTACCCGGACAGGGCCACGCCGCCCATGCCCATCCCGAACACCCCGAGCGCGAGGCCCCGCTTGGCCGGGGGGAACCAGGAGTTGACCAGCGGGATGCCGATCGCGAACGTGGTGCCGCCCAGGCCCAGCAGGAAACCCACGGCGAGCATCGCGCCGTACGAGTCCCCCGCCGGGATCAGCAGCAGCACGGGCACGACGGTGAGCGCCGAGACCAGCGGGAACATCAGCCGGGCGCCGTACTTGTCGGTGAGCGCGCCGACCGGCACCCGGCCCACCGAACCGACCAGCACCGGCACCGCGACCAGCAGCGACTGCTCGAACGAGGACAGGCCGAGCCGCTCCTTGAAGTCCCCGGCCAGGGGCGCGATCAGATTCCAGGCCCAGAAGGTCAGCCCGAATCCGATCGTGGCCATCACGAGGTTGCGGTAGGCGGCCGCGGACGGTGCGTCGACCGGGGCGGAAGCCTGCTTGACGGCGGTATCCACCCCCTCAGTCAAGGGCGTGCGGCGGTCGTGGGCCCGCCGGAATGGGCCATGCGGGGCAACGCCGCCGGGGCGGGGACACCGGTCCGCGGGCGGCCCCGCCGCGACTCGCACCGTCGCGAACCGGACAAAGCTGAGACAATCGCGGTATGGACCGGCTGGACAGAGAAATCCTCGGCATCCTCCAGGAGGACGCCCGGATCTCGTACCGCGACCTGGGCGTGCGGGTCGGCCTCAGCGCCAACGCCGCGGCCGACCGGGTGCGGCGGTTGCGCCGGGACGGCGTCATCCGGGGGTTCACCGTGATCATCGACCCGGCCGCCGACACCCGTACCGGCCTCGTCGTCTTCATCGACGTGACGCTGCGGATCGACACGACGAACGAGGTGTTCGAACGGGCGGTGCTCGCCCTGCCCGGCATCACCGAGGTGGTCCATGTGACCGGCGGCCACGACTACCTCGTACGGGCCACCGTCGCCGACACCGCGGCCCTGGACGGGCTGCTGCGCAGGCTCAAGCGGGAGGCCGGCGTCGCGCACTCCAACACCCGGGTCGCGCTCAGGGCGGCGCCCGCGAGGTGAGGGGACGCGCCATGCGGGGCCGGGGCGGCGTCCACCGGGTCTCAGAGCGGTTCCTGCCAGGTGAAGGTCGCCGGGCGCGAACCGTCCTCCTCGCGGCCGTCGTCGGCGACCGTCAGCCGGACCGAGGTCCGCCCGTCCGGGAGGACGGCCGTCGCGTCCACTTCCACCTCGATCGCCGACACCCCGGCCCGCCGGTGCGCGGTGGCGAGGGCGCCCCGCAGCGCGGTGAGCAGCCGGCCGGCCACGGGGTCCCGGACCAGGGCGTCGACCGCCCCGGTGAAGTGCACCGACGGCTGGAAGCCGAGCACGGCGGAGGCGCCCCCGGTCTCCCGCAGCACCCGGCCGCGAAAGGTCGCGGGCGCCTCGGCGGGCGGCTGCTGGAGGGCGAAGATCGTCGTCCGCACCTCCTGGATGGTGGAATCCAGCTCGTCGACCGCCCTGCCGAGCAGCTCGTCCGTCTCCGGGGCGACGGTCCTGCGGCGGGTCGACTCCAGCATCATCTCGGTCGCGAACAGCCGCTGCACCACGAGGTCGTGCAGGTCGCGGGCGATCCGGTCGCGGTCCTCGTACACCGCCAGCTGCTCCCGGTCGTGCTGGGCGGCCGCCAGCACCAGCGCGAGCGCGGCCTGCGAGGCGAACTGCGAGGCCAGCAGCCGGTCCACGGCCGTGTACGGGCGGGCGCCGCGCCGCCGGGGCAGGGCGAGGGTACCGATCAGCCGGCCGCCGCTGCGCAGCGGCAGCATCATGCTGGGACCGAACCGCGTCCGCACATGCGTCGTCATCCGGGGATCGGTCGCCGAGTCCTCGATGAACACCGGCTCCCCGCCCAGGAGCTGGACCAGCACGTCGGAGCCGGGGGCGATGGTCGTACCGACGAGGCCGGCCGGGTCGTCGCGCGTGGACGCGGTGACGATCTCCATGCCGCCCTCCGCGTTCGGCTGGAGGATGACCCCGGCGGACGCGTCGGCCAGCACCCGGGCGCCCTCGGCGACGGTCGTCAGCGCGTCGGCCGGGTTCCCGCCGCTCAGCAGCGCGTTGGTGACGGCGGCGGCCCCCTCGATCCAGCGCTCCCGCTGCCGGGCCGCCTCGTACAGCCGGGCGTTGGCGATCGCGATCCCGGCCTGCGAGGCCAGCGCCTTCAGCACCGCCGCGTCCGCTTCGGTGAAGACGCCGACGCGCTTGTTGGTGAGGTAGAGGTTGCCGAAGACCTGGCCGTGCACCCGGATCGGCGTCCCGAGGAAGGACCGCGCCGGCGGATGGCCGGGCGGCACCCCGCAGGAGCGCGGGTCGGTGCCCAGGTCGTCGGAGCGCACCGGCTCCGACGCGCCGACGAGGATGCCGAGCATCCCCGAGTGCCCGTCCGGGAAGTCGCCGATGCGCCGGCGCTCGTCCTCGTCGAGGCCCGAGGTGAACAACTCGCCGATGGTGCCGCGCTCCTGGTCGAGCACGCCGAGCGCACCCTGCCGGGCTCCGGTCAGGGCGGTCGTGGTGTCGACGATCTGCTGGAGGGTGGCCCGCAGCCCGAGGTCGGTACCGATGCTGAGCACCGCCTCCAGGAACATCGGCAGCCCGGACGCCGCGGGCGGGGCTTCCGTCTCGTCGGGCACGCGTCACGCCCCCTTCGGGCTCAGCAGGCGAGCGGGTCGAGGACCATCGGCTCGATCCGGCCGTCCAGCATGGCGCCGAGCCCCAGCACCGCGCAGACGTCCGGCCGTTCCGCGATGTGCACCGACATGCCCGTCGCGTCCCGCAGCATCTGGTCGAGACCGGGCAGCAGGGCACTGCCGCCGACCATCATGATCCCGCAGTCCACGAGGTCGGCCACCAGGTCGGGCGGGCAGTCGCGCAGGATCTTGCCGAGCCCGTCCAGGACACCGGTGAGCGGGGCGTGGATGGCCTGGCGCACGGCCGCCGTCTCGACCCGTACCGAGCGGGCCAGGCCCGTCGCCACGTCCCGGCCGTGGATCTCGGTCGTGGCGGGTCCCCGCGAGGTCAGGCCGCTGCCGCTGAGTGCCAGTTGCAGCGGGCGCACGGACTGGCTCGGCAGCATCAGCGCGTGGTGCTGGCGCAGGTGCTGGATGACGGCGTGGTCGATGGCGTCGCCGCCGACCGGGATGCGTACGGCGCTCACGATCGAACCGAGCGAGAGCACCGCGATCTGGGTGGTCGCCGCCCCGCACACCATGATCATGGTCGCGGTCGGCTGCTCCACCGGCAGCCCGCAGCCGACGGCCGCCGCGATCAGGGTGTCGACCAGCTCGACCCGCCGGGCGCCGAGCCCGACCAGGGTCTCCACGGCGGCCCGCTGGGCGAGCGGATCGCTGTCGTGCGGGGTGCAGGCGGCGGCCCGCAGCCGGGGCTTGCGGCGCAACTGGCGGCGGAGCTTCTCGCCGAGCAGATGGCGGAGCATGCGCTGGGCCATCTCGATGTCGACGACGGTTCCGCCGGAGACCGGGCGGGCCACCCGGATGTAGTCGGGGGTGCGGCCCGTCATCTGTTCGGCGAGCGCGCCGACCGCGATGAGCGACCCGGTACGCGTGTTCACCGCGGCGACGCTCGGCTCGTCCACGACGAGCCCGAGCCCCTTGACGTACACGCGGGTCCGGGCGGCCCCGAGGTCGACGGCGACATGGCAACGGCGCAACTGCTCAAGACTGACGGTCACGGCAGGTTCTCCCGGGAGCGCGGACGGGTGGGCACCGGCCGGGCTGCGGCCGGTTCTCTCTCGCATGGTGCGCCCTGTGCCGCCGCGGCGCGCGCTGGGAGGCGCCGGAGGAGGGTACGGAGCTGACGCCCCGACAGGAAGGGCGACGGACCGCCCCGGCTCACCCCGGCAGCAGTCGCTGGAACAGCCCCCAGGTGAACTCGGCGACGTACGGCAGCCCCGTCCCCGGTTCGGTGATCGCCAGCGCCCACCGGGTCGGCGCGCCGCCCTCCATCGGCCGGACCGGCGGGAAGGCCCGCGCGACCTCGTCCACCGTGGCCGACCAGGGCCGCAGATCCGCGATCGCGCGCAGCTCCGGTCCCGGCGCTCCCGGCGCCCGCACCAGCCACTCGTTCCACACGGCGCCGCCCGGCGCGGCCGTCACCTCGAACCGCAGGTCCGGCCAGAGCGGCACCGGCCACCGCAGTACCTCGCACTCCAGGCCACCGACCGTGCGGCGCCCGGACGACTCGGGTTCGCCGAGCACCGAACGGTGGCGGTGCGCGGCGCCCCGGCCGCGCGGTGCCCGCGTCATGGCCTGCCAGCGGCGGTTGGCCTCGCGCATCTCGGCGGACGAGGCGCCCAGTTCGCGCCGGGCGTCCTCGACCAGGTCGGGCCGGTGGTCGGCCATCCGGCGCAGCAGGACGAGCTGGAACTCACGGGGGCCGAAGGGCGCGGACGCGGTCATGGGGCCACGCTTCCACACGACGGCCCGCACCACCGGCCGACCCCGCGTCCGCCGACCCCGCGTCCGCCGACCCCGCGTCCGCCGACCTCGCGTCCGTCCGCCCCGCGTCCGTCCGTCGGCCGCCGGGGGGACCGGCCCTGGGGGGGACCGGCCCTCCGGCGGGGAGGCCGTCAACCGGAGGTGGGGCCCGGCCGCTCCGGCAGGAGGTCCGGGCCGCCCAGCATCCGCCGCAGCAGGTCCCGCAGCAGCGCGCGGTCCCCGTCCGACAGCCGGGCCAGCGGCTCCCGCGCGAAGGTGAGCGACTCGCGCAGCTCCCGCGCGATCCGCGCACCCCGCTCCGTCGGGGCGGCCAGCTTCACCCGCCGGTCGGTGGGGTCGGGCCTGCGCTCCACCAGGCCGCGGGTCTCCAGCCGGTCGACGATGCCCGTGACGTTCGACGGCTCGCACTTCAGCTTCTGGGCGATCCGGCGCATGGGCATCGGCTCCAGCACGAGCAGCCCGAGCACGCGTGCCTGCGCGCCGGTGAGCGAGTGGGCCGCGGCGGCCTCGTCGTACTCCTCGTAGTAGCGCGCCACGACGGTACCGATGAGCTCGACGACCTCAAGGGTCAGCGGGTCTGTGCGGGGGGTGGGCATGACACCCAGGATAGCCGGTTGCTTGACAAAGTGAAATATTCAGGAGCATGGTTGTTTCACATCATGAAGTATTTCGTCCGCCGGGCCGGTGACAGGCCGAGGCGGGCCGGGCCCGCGCGGACCCGGTCCCGCGGGCCCGGCCCCACGGGCGGAGCTTCTCCCGCCCCGTGAGTCATTGAGGAGAACCGAGCCATGTCCGCAGCACTTCCCGCATCCGGCCGCGAATGGCACCTCGTCGCCCGCCCCCACGGCTGGCCGAAGGCCGAGGACTTCGCGCTGCGTGAGGCCCCGGTCGCCGCCCCCGGCGAGGGCCGCGTCCTGGTCCGCAACCGGTACTTCTCGGTCGACCCGTACATGCGCGGCCGGATGAACGACGTGAAGTCGTACATCCCGCCCTTCAAGCTCGACCGGCCCATGGACGGCGGCGCGGTCGGCGAGGTCATCGCCTCGAACGCGGAGGGCATCGAGGTCGGCGACCACGTCCTGCACGGCCTCGGCTGGCGCGAGTACGCCGACGTCCCGGCCGAGCACGCCGTGAAGGTCGACCCGTCCATCGCCCCGCTCTCCGCCTACCTCGGCGTGCTCGGCATGACCGGGCTCACCGCCTACGCGGGCCTCTTCGACGTCGCCTCCTTCAAGGAGGGCGACGCCGTGTTCGTCTCCGGCGCGGCCGGCGCGGTCGGCAGCCAGGTCGGCCAGATGGCGAAGCTCAGGGGCGCCTCCCGGGTCATCGGCTCGGCCGGCTCCGACGAGAAGGTCGAGCTCCTCGTGGAGGAGTACGGCTTCGACGCCGCCTTCAACTACAAGAACGGCCCCGTGGCCGATCAGCTGCGCGAGGCCGCCCCCGACGGCATCGACGTCTACTTCGACAACGTCGGCGGCGAGCACCTCGAAGCGGCGATCTCCGCCCTCAACCCGCACGGCCGCGTCACCGTCTGCGGCATGATCGCCCAGTACAACGCCACCGAGCCGACGCCCGGCCCGCGCAACCTCGCCCTCGTCATCGGCAAGCGGCTGCGCATCCAGGGCATGCTCGTCGGCGACCACTCCGACCTCCAGCCGCAGTTCGTCCAGGAGGTCGCCGGCTGGCTGGCCTCGGGCGAACTGAAGTACCGCGAGACCACCGTCGAGGGCATCGAGAACGGCTTCGACGCCTTCCTCGGTCTGCTCCGCGGCGAGAACACCGGAAAGATGATCGTCTCCCTCGCCTGACAGCCGCTCCGGCACACCCGTTACTCTCATCGGCAGGCCGTCGCGATCGTGGGCGCGAGTCGCGGCGCACAGCAGGAGGAATCCTCAGCATGACCATTCAGGACATCAACGTCCTCTACACCGCCGTCGCCACCGCCGAGAACGGCCGTGACGGCCGCGTCTCGTCCGACGACGGCAACCTCGACGTCGTCGTCAACCCGCCCGAGGCCATGGGCGGCAGCGGCGCGGGCACCAACCCGGAGCAGCTCTTCGCGGCGGGCTACAGCGCCTGCTTCCAGGGAGCGCTGGGCGTCGTGGCCCGCCAGGAGAAGGCGGACATCTCCGGCTCCACGGTGACCGCCGCGGTCGGCATCGGCAAGACCGCCGAGGGCGGCTTCGGCCTGGAGGTCGCGATCACCGCGACCATCCCGAACGTCGACGCCGACACCGCGCGGGCACTCGTCGAGAAGGCCCACCAGGTGTGCCCGTACTCGAACGCCACGCGCGGCAACATCAAGGTCGAGCTGTCGGTCGCCTGACCTGCTCGCCCACCCGTTCGCGCCGGGGGCCGCATCCCGCAGGGGGTGCGGCCCCCGGCCGTGTTCCGGGAGCCCGGACCGCCCGGCCCCGGCTTCCTGTTCGAAGGCCCCCGCCGGCCCCAGTACGCTGACGCCATGCGTGATCTTGGGGTGGGCTTCGGCTACTTGATAAAGGGACAGCGCTGGGTCGGACGGCACGGGCGCTGGTTCGGCTTCGGGCTGCTGCCCGGACTCGTCACGCTCGTGCTGTACGCGGCGGCGTTCATCGGCCTCGGGTACGGCGCCGACGACCTGGTGGGCTGGGCGACCCCGTTCGCCGACGACTGGTCCTCGCCCTGGCAGGGGCTGCTCCGCACCACCCTGACCATGCTGGTCTTCGGCCTCGGCCTGTTCCTCGCCGTGATCACGTTCACCGCCGTGACCCTGCTGGTCGGCCAGCCCTTCTACGAGTCGCTGTCCGAGCAGGTGGACCGCACCGAGGGCGGCGAGGTCCCCGAGTCCGGGCTGCCGCTCTGGCGGGAGCTGTGGATCTCCGCCCGGGACAGCGTCCGGGTCCTGGTGCGGGTGGGGCTCTACTCGGCGCTGCTCTTCGCCCTCGGATTCATCCCGGTCGTCGGCCAGACCGTCATCCCCGCGATCGGCTTCTGCGTCACCGGCTACTTCCTCGCCGAGGAGCTGACCGCCGTCGCGCTCCAGCGCCGCGGCATGGAGCTGAGGAAACGGCTCGTGCTGCTCCGCAGCCGGCGGGCACTGGTCCTCGGCTTCGGCGTGCCGCTGGCGCTGGTCTTCCTGATCCCGTTCGTCGCCGTGTTCCTGATGCCGGGCGCCGTCGCCGGGGCCACCCTGCTGGCACGGGACCTGGTGCCGGCCGGCGACGGGGCCCCCGACGGCGAGGCCGGGGACGACACGGCCGACGGGGCCGGGGACCGGACGCGGGGCGGGAACGGGGCGCCGAACCCGTACGCCCCCGACCGGGACTGAACCGCCCCGCCTCCGCCCCGGCGCCTTCTAGGCGGTGTGCACCTCCAGCGCCGACCTGACTGCCGACTCCAGGGCCCCCTCGATCCAGGCCGGTTTGATCGAGGTGTGGCAGCCCGCGAAGTGCAACGGCCCCTCGACCGACCGCACATCGGCGAACAGTTCGGTGTGCTGGCCGGGCAGCAGCACCGATGCCTCGCCGTACGCGTACGGGTCGCGCATCCACGACTGGGTGGCGCCGACGCCGGTGTAGAACACCTCGACGCGCTGCCCGTACACGTCCTGCACCCCGGACAGGGAGAGCGGATAGCGCTCGTCGTCGTCCAGCGAGTCCCACTTCAGCGCGTCGTCGGACCAGCTGTACGAGGCGAGGAGGACCCCGCCCGCGCTGCCCTCGACCGGGTGGGAGGGCTGGTACATGAAGCGGTTGGGGTTGTCGGTGACCGAGCCGCCGCCGGTGACGTGCGCCGCCTCGGGCTGGCTGCGGACGGTGGCCCGGTGCGCCGCGTAGTGCACGCGCTGGTCGGGCGGGATGTGGCCGGGCGGCACCGAGGGGTGGGCGCCCAGCAGCGAACCGTCGGCCGGTGCCTTGCCCAGCCGGTAGGCGTCGTACAGGCCGGGCTCGATCCGCTCCAGCTCGGTCTTCCAGTCCTTCTCCTCGAACTCCCACCAGCGGCGGCTGAATTCGAGCAGCACCTTGGTCGCCGCGTCGTAGTGGATCTCGGTGAGCGCGCGCCGCTTTCCGTACGAGAGCAGGGGCGCGACCGGGATGTGGCGCAGCCCGGAGAACGGCACGGTGATGATCGCCCGGTCACCGGTGAACGTCTGGCGCACCAGCGGTTTGCCGTCGCGGCCCTCGGAGACCGTCTCGATCCGGACGCCGTCCTCGCCGTGGCTGATCCGGGTGGCCCGGCGGTCCAGCCGCACCAGGTCCTCGACCTGCTCGTACATCGCGTCGGCGAGGACGCCCGTGCCGCCCGGCAGCTCGAAGAACGCGGTGTCCGGACTGATCAGGGAGGCCCCGATGAAGCTGTGCACGAAGGCGAGGTGGAGCCGGGAGGTGAGGTTCTCCACCGTGCCGACGAGGTCGACGGTGCGCTCGTCGAGCTCGGCGACCTCGGTGAGGAACCGGAACATCGACCAGTGCCCGTACCGCTGGATCACCCGTGCCCAGCCCTCGACCAGCTCCCGGCCCTCCTTGCCCGCGAACTCCTCGCGGACCGGGGCGAACGCCTCGCGCACGATCGTCGCGGCGGGCTTGTCCTCGAACTCGGCGGGGACGCCGAACGAGCGGTTGATCGCCTGCGGCTTCCTCGCGTAGTCGGCCTTGCGCATCCGGATGCCGTTGACGTGGATCCAGGCGTGGTTGACGGGCCGTCCCTCGGCGTCGACGTCCGCCAGGTGGAAGCGGCGGCGTTTCAGGTCGAGGCCGTCGACGAGCGCGGTGACCAGCGGGTGGCTGTCGGGGATCCGCATGGCGCCGGCCTCGGCGTACTGCTTCGGGTCGGCGAAGGGCGCCTTCGCGTTCTCGTGGCCGCCCTTGCGGAAGGTCTTGATCCGGCCGCCGACGCGGTTGCCGTTGGCCTCGATGACGGTGACGGAGTGCCCGGCCTCGTGCAGCAGGCGGGCGGCGGTGAGCCCGGCCGGGCCCGCGCCGACGATCAGCACCTTCTTGGGGGGCCTGCCGCTGCGCGGCAGGCCCTTGGACAGCAGGATGTCGCGGTAGCGGGGGACCAGCGGCTGGTCCTGCCCGTCGCGTACGAGGACGGCGCGGGCGACGTCCAGGCAGGTGTTCCAGTCCGACGCGGCGGCCGCGGGCGCGAGCGCGGTGCCGGAGCCGGGCAGGGCGTCGGCGGCGCCCGGCGCGGCGGCGTCCGCGGTACCGGCCGCGCCCGCGGCCAGGGCGGCGGCACCGGCGGCGGCGCCGGTCAGCAGGGTGCGGCGGGAGGGCAGGCCGGACGAGGATCCGGCGGGCTCGGAGATCATGCGGTCAACCCTGGGTCGCCCCGGGGAGTGCCCCGGGCCCGGACGCGCGTAGACCGACCGGAAATCACCCGCAGGTGCTCTGTCGCGTTCGCCGTACTGACGCCCTGCCGGGGGCACTTCACGGGGGAGGGGGCTGCGGCGCGCCGTCCGGCCCGCCCGGCCGCAGCAGGGCCAGGAAGTCCTCGAACGCCGCGGGCATGTCCACCGAGTCGGGGTCCAGCAGCCACTGGTACTGGAGCCCGTCCAGCACCGCCACGAGCAGCGGCGCCGCGCGCTCCGGCGTCAGCCCGCCCGGCAGCCGCTCGCCGTACTCGGCGCGCAGTATCGCCGCCATGCTCGCCCGGACCTGGGTGTAGCGGCGGGTGAAGAAATCCCGCGCGGGATGACCCCCCGTCACGCTCTCGCCCAGCAGCGCCGAGAACGTCTGGACGATGCCGGGGCGCATCGCGTTGTACTCGACGAGGGAGGCCAGCAGCTCGATCCGCCAGGTGCCGTCGCTCCGCGTGCCGCCGCCGGTGTCCCACTGGTCGCGCTCCTCCAGTACCGCGACGAGCAGCGCCTCCTTGGTCGGGAAGTAGTGCAGCAGGCCCTGCTGGCTGAGGCCGACCCGCTCGGCGACGGCGCTCAGGGAGGCGCCGCGGTAGCCGCGTTCGGCGATCACTTCGAGAGCCGCCCGGACGATCTCCGCCCGCCGCTCCGCGCTTCTGGCCCGCGCCATCTCCCCGGCCCCTTCCGGCACGCCATCGGTCCCGTTCCCCGGACCGCACCGTACGCCATCCCCGAAAATAACGGAATGGTGACGAAACCTACCGATCTACCGATCGAGGGGGTGAGTATGGAGGCGTTCAGCGCAGGAAACCCGACGAGGAGGTACGGCCGTGGCGGACACGTCCACACCCAGCAACCCCGATGCGGTCCGCGAGGCCGCGGTCGAAGCGGCGCTCGCCGCGCTGGGGCTCGACGACAAGGCCCGGCTCCTGGCCGGTCAGGACATGTGGTCCCTGCCCGCGATCCCCGCCGTCGGGCTGCGCTCCCTGGTGATGTCCGACGGGCCGATCGGCGTCCGCGGCGTCTCCTGGAGCGCCGACGACCCGTCCGTCGCGCTCCCCTCGCCCACCGCGCTCGCCGCGACCTGGGACCCGGCACTGGCCCGCCGGGCCGGCCGGCTGCTCGCCCAGGAGGCCCGCCGCAAGGGGGTGCACGTGCTGCTCGCCCCGACCGTCAACCTCCACCGCTCCCCGCTCGGCGGACGCCACTTCGAGACGTACAGCGAGGACCCGTACCTCACTGGCGAGATAGGCACCGGCTACGTGCGCGGGGTGCAGGACGGCGGCGTCGGCACGACCGTCAAGCACTTCGTCGCCAACGACGCCGAGACCGACCGCTTCACCGTCGACAACGTCGTCGCCCCCCGCGCGCTGCGCGAGGTCTACCTGGCCCCCTTCGAACGGATCGTCAGGAACGCCCACCCCTGGGGCATCATGTCCGCCTACAACCGGGTCAACGGCTCCACCATGACCGAGCACCACTACCTGCAGAACACGGTGCTGCGCGGCGAGTGGGGCTACGACGGATTCGTCGTCTCCGACTGGCTGGCCGCCCGCTCCACCGTCGGCGCCGCCCGCGGCGGCCTCGACGTCGCGATGCCCGGCCCCAGGACGGTGTACGGGAAGGCGCTCGCCGACGCGGTACGGGCCGGTCGGGTCGAGGAGGCCGTCGTCGACGGCGCCGTGCGCAACGTGCTGAGGCTGGCCGCCCGCGTCGGCCTCCTGGACGGCGCCCCGCCCGTCGTCGACCCGGCCGCGCACCCCGGCGCCCTCGACGGCGACGCCCTGGCCCGCGAGATCGCCCGCCGCTCCTTCGTCCTGGTCCGCAACGAACGCGCCGCCCTGCCCCTGGCCGCCACCGCCGTCCGCCGGATCGCGCTCAGCGGGGCGCTCGCCCGGGACGCCCGGGTCCTCGGCGGCGGCTCCGCCCAGGTCTTCCCGCACCACGTCGTCACCCCGCTGGACGGCCTCGCCGCGGCCCTCCCCGACGGGGTGCTCGACTACCGGGTCGGCGCCGACCCGAACGACGAACTCGTCCCCGCCCAGAAGGGCTTCGAGCTCCGGGCCGTCTGCCGCGACGCCGACGGCACCGTCATCGGCTCCGCCCCGCTGCACGACGGCACCCTCCAGTGGCTCGGCGACGACCTCCCCGCAGGCGTCACCCGCGAACGGCTGCACACCGTCGAGATCACCGGCACCTTCGTCCCGCGCGACAGCGGCGAGCACGTCTTCGGCACCCGGGGCACCGGGGCGCTCACCCTCACCGTCGCGGACGAGACCCTGTACGACGGCGTCCACCGGGTCACCGGCTCCGCCGACCCCGGCGAGGCGTTCTTCGGCAACCCCCTGGAGCGCGGCCGGATCACCCTCGTCGCCGGCGAACCCGTCCACGTCTCGCTGCGTCAGGTCCCCGAGACCCTGGCCGA
The DNA here is from genome assembly GCF_008120935.1 of Streptomyces sp. sk2.1. GTDB lineage: Bacteria > Actinomycetota > Actinomycetes > Streptomycetales > Streptomycetaceae > Streptomyces. The sequence goes on along the minus strand of NZ_RDBO01000020.1, from coordinate 1,156,536 downwards.
GGACGGGCCGATCCTCGGCGTCTCGTTCTCCCTCTGCCACCTCGGCCCGCGCCGCGACCCCGACGAGCTGATCGCCGAGGCCGTCGAGGCGGCCCGCGGCGCGGACGCCGCGATCGTCGTCGTCGGCACCACCGAACGCGTCGAGTCCGAGGGCTTCGACCGCACCGACCTGAGGCTCCCCGGCCACCAGGACGAACTCGTTGCCGCAGTCGCCGCCGTCAACCCCCGCACCGTCGTGGTCGTCAACTCCGGCTCCCCGGTGGAACTCCCGTGGCGCGAGGAGGTGGCCGCCGTGCTGCTCGGCTGGTTCCCCGGCCAGGAGGCCGGCCACGCGCTGGCCGACGTCCTGCTGGGCGCCGAGGAACCCGGCGGCCGGCTGCCCACCACCTGGCCGGTCGCGCTCGCCGACGTCCCGGTCTCCTCCACCACCCCCACCGACGGCCGGCTCCACTACGACGAGGGCGTCTTCGTCGGCTACCCGGCCTGGGAGAAGGCCGGCACCGCGCCCGCCTACCCCTTCGGCCACGGACTCGGCTACACCACCTGGGAGTACGAGAGCCTGGTGGCCGGCCGGGACTCCGTCACCGTCCGCGTCCGCAACACCGGTACCCGGCCGGGCGCCGAGACCGTCCAGGTCTACCTGGCGCCCCGGCACGCCGACGCCGGCCGCCCCGCCCGCAGGCTGGCCGGCTTCGCCCGGGTCGAGGCGGCCCCCGGCGAGAGCGCCGACGCGGTGATCGCGCTGGAGCGGCGCGCGTACGAGATCTGGGACGAGGAGGCGTACGACTGGGTCCTGGTTCCCGGCGCGTACGAGGTGCAGGCGGCCCACTCGCTCGGCGACGTGCGCCGCACCGCGGTCGTCGAGATCGAGGAGTAGCGGCCCCGCACGAGGAAACCCCCGGACGGCGCCGGTCGCCGTCCGGGGGTTCCGCCGTACCGCCCCGGTCAGCGCACCGAGAACCCGTACACGGTCGTCGAGACGAACTCCTCGCCCGGCCGCAGCACCGTGCTCGGGAACTCCGGCCGGTTCGGGGAGTCCGGGAAGTGCTGGGTCTCCAGCGCGACCCCGGCGCACGGGCCGAACGGCCGCCCGTCGAAGTGGTCCGCCGTGTACAGCTGGAGGCCCGGCTCCGTCGTCGCCACGGTCAGCACGCGCCCCGAGCCCGCGTCGTACAGCTCGGCCACCGGACCCGGACCGCCCGCGTCCAGCACGAAGTTGTGGTCGTAGGCCGGGCCGAGCGGACGCGGCGCCCGGAAGTCGAACCGGGTGCCCTCCACCGGCAGGAACTCGCCCGTGGGCAGCGACTCGGCGTCCACCGGGGTGATCCGCCCCGCCGCGATCCGCAGCTCCTGCCCCAGCGCGCTGCCGCTGCCGGCGCCCGCCAGGTTCCAGTACGTGTGATTGGTCGGGTTCAGCACCGTCGGGGCGTCGGTCGTGGCCCGGTACGTGATCCGCAGCGCCCCGCCCTCGTCCAGGGTGTACGCCGCCGACATCGTCAGCCGCCCCGGGAAGCCCTCCTCGCCGTCCTCGGCGACCAGCAGCAGCTCGACGCCGTCGGCCACCTCCCGGGCCCGCCACACGCGCTTGTCGAAGCCCCCGGCCCCGCCGTGCACCTGGTTGCGGCCCTCGTTGGGCGCCAGCCGGTGGACACGGCCGTCCAGTTCGAACCGGGCCCCGCCGATCCGGTTCGCGTACCGCCCGACCAGCGCGCCGAAGTACGGCCCGGTGAAGGTCTCGTACCCGGCGAGGTCCGGCAGCCCGAGCGCGACGTCCGCCCGCGCCCCGTCCCGGTCCGGCACCTCCACCGACTGCACGATGCCGCCGTACGTCAGCACCCGCACCCGGGTGCCGTCCCGCTCCAGCGTCCAGCGGTGCACCGGGGTGCCGTCCGCGAGGGTGCCGAACTCTTCCGTGCGCACAACCGTGCCCGAACCAGTGATCATGGTCGACGACCCTACGCGGGCGGCCGGGCCGCCGTGACGTTGCGGTACGCGATCTCCGCCAGCCGCGCCTGCCCGTCCCGCCCCGGATGGAACCAGTCCCACCGGCTGAGCTGCGCGCCGGTGAACGGGTAGTCGAAGACCGCCCCGCCGTCGTGGCGGCAGCGCAGGTCCTTCGCGCAGACCTCCCGGAGCACCTCGTTGTACGCCACGACCCGCTCGCGCACCGAGTCCCGCCGGGCCACCGCCGCCGCGCCCAGGTCGTCCGCGTCGCCCAGCATCGACCGGCAGATCCCCAGCTTCCAGATCTGCTTGCCCAGCGGGTTCCCGCGCCCCGTCGACCAGAGCCGCTTCAGGTCCGGCACGCTCGACACGTACACCTGGGCCTTCGGGGCCCCGGCCCGCAGCCGGCGCATCGACATCTCGAAGGACGTGCGGAAGTCCTCCACCGGCGTCATGTGCCGGGCCGAGTCCCGGCAGGCGTCATTGGCACCGATCATCACCGTCACCAGATCGGGTTTCTCCTCCGCGGCCAGCGCCATCTGCTCCGGCAGCTGCGCGATCCGGGCCCCCGTCTCCGCGTGGTTCCAGCTCCGGGCCGCGGCCCCCGGCGCCCCCAGCAGCCGCACGGCCAGGCTGCGCACCGCTTCGTCCGTGCCGGTCGCCCACGACACCTCCGGGCAGTCCGTCAGCACCGAACAGGCGTCGAAGCCCCGGGTGATGGAGTCGCCCACGGCGGCCACCGAACCGGGGCTGCGGTCCCATGTCGGAGCGGGTCTGGCCGACGGCTTCCGGCCGGCCGCCCCCTTCGTCGTCCCGTCGTGTCCGGAGTCACAGCCGGACAGGGCGGCCGTGCCCAGCAGTGAGGCCACCGCCAGAACGGCCGCAGCGGTACGCGACCGACGGCGGACGGAACGATCCTGCATCCTCGGGTCCTTTCGCTCATGCCCCCGGCGACCCCGTGCGGCACCGGTCGGAAGGCCCCGCCGCCCCGGCGGGTGAAAGCTGCGCGAATGATGTGCCCGGGACCGACCGTACGTCACACCCCGGGCGCCCCCGCGCGGTAGCTTTTCCTCGTCGAACCAGCGGCGCTTCCCCGGCCCGGCTCCACTCGGGTGGCATTCCGGAAATCACACCACGTCACATACTTTCCCTTTTCAGGAGTTTCACCCCGATGCTGTTTACTGATGACGACCTCGGGAGCCGGCCGGGAAGAGGCGGCACGGGCGCGAGGCCGCTGGGGAAGGCGAACTTCGTCCCACACTGGAGGTCCCGGTGACGACACGTGGAGTTCTGTACGTTCACTCCGCACCGCGCGCGCTCTGCCCCCACGTCGAGTGGGCGGTGGCGGGTGTCCTCGGGGTACGGGTCCAGCTGGACTGGATCAGACAACCCGCGGCCCCCGGCACCTGGCGGTCCGAATTCTCCTGGCAGGGCCGCCTCGGCACGGCGTCCGAGCTGGCCTCCGCGCTGCGCGGCTGGGACCTGCTGCGGTTCGAGGTGACGGCCGAGCCGAGCTCCGCCGCGGAGGGCGAGCGCTACAGCTCCACCCCCGGCCTGGGCATCTTCCACGCCGTCACCGGGGTGCACGGCGACATCCTGGTGCCCGAGGACCGGCTGCGTGCGGCGCTCGCGCGGTCCGCGAAGGGCGAGACGGAGCTGGCGGCCGAGATCGCCAAGCTGCTCGGCAAGCCGTGGGACGACGAGCTGGAGTCCTTCCGGCACGCGGGCGAGGGCGCGCCCGTGCGGTGGCTGCACCAGGTGGTGTGAGGGCCGGAAACGGCCCGGAACGGGCCCCGGGGGCGTGCGGAGCCGGAGAATCCCCGCCGGGCGCCCCCGAACACTCCGGTGCAACCGAAGGCGCGATCGGGGCGCGGCCGGTGGTACGGAAGCGGACACGACCGAAGAGGCCCGCCTCCCCACGAGGGGGAGGCGGGCCTCTTCGTGACCGGGCCGGGGCCGCGGGTCAGACGCTGCGGAACGCCAGGACCACGTTGTGTCCGCCGAAGCCGAACGAGTTGTTGATCGCGGCGATCGAACCCTCGGGCAGCGGTCGCGGCTCGTCGCGCACGATGTCCGCCTCCACGGCCTCGTCGAGGTTGTCCACGTTGATCGTCGGCGGGGCCATCCGGTGGTGCAGCGCCAGGACCGTCGCGACGGTCTCGATGCCGCCGGCGCCACCGAGGAGGTGCCCGGTCATCGACTTCGTCGCGGAGATCGCGACGTGGTCGAGGTCGTCGCCCAGCACCTTGCGCAGGGCCTTCAGCTCGGCGACGTCGCCCTGCGGCGTCGAGGTGGCGTGCGCGTTGAGGTGCACGACCTCGGACGGCTTGAGGTCCGTCTGCTCCAGCAGGTTCTGCATCGCGGCGGCGATGCCGCGGCCGGTCGGCTCGGGCTGCGCGATGTGGTGCGCGTCCGCGGACAGACCCTGGCCCAGCACCTCGCAGTACACCTTGGCGCCACGCTTCGCGGCGTGCTCCGCGGACTCCAGGACGACGACGCCCGCGCCCTCGCCGAGGACGAAGCCGTCACGGCCGGTGTCGTACGGACGGGAGGCCTTCTCGGGCTCCTCGTTGTTCTTGGACATCGCCATCATGTTGGCGAACGCGGCGATCGGCAGCGGGTGGATCGCCGCCTCCGTGCCACCGGCGAGGACCACGTCCGCACGGCCGGTGCGGATCATCTCGACGGCGTACCCGATCGCCTCGGCGCCCGAGGCGCAGGCGGAGACCGGCGTGTGCACACCGGCCTGGGCGTTGACCTCCAGGCCGACGTTGGCCGCCGGGCCGTTGGGCATGAGCATGGGAACGGTGTGCGGGGAGACGCGGCGTACGCCCTTCTCCTTCAGCACGTCGTACTGGTCGAGCAGGGTGATCACTCCGCCGATGCCGGAGGCGATGACCGAGCCCAGCCGCTCGGGCCGGATCTTCTCGTCCTCACCGGCCTTGCCGGTGAAGCCGGCGTCCGCCCACGCCTCGCGGGCCGCGATCAGCGCGAACTGCGCCGAGCGGTCCAGCTTGCGGGCGAGCGGGCGGGGCAGTACCTCGCCCGGGTCGACGGCCGCGAGGGCGGCGATCCGGACGGGGAGTTCGGCGAAACGTTCGCCCTCGAGAGGCTTGACGCCGGAACGACCGGCCATCAGACCTTCCCAGGTCGACGCCGAGTCGCCACCCAGCGGAGTGGTTGCGCCGATACCGGTGACGACCACGGTGCGATTGGTCGAGTTCACTGGAAAATCTTCTCCACGTGTAGAGGGTCGTGAATCAGCGGCGCCACCGCTGGGTGGCGACACAGGAGCCGGGGCTGATCAGCCCTGGTGCTTGAGGATGTAGTCGGCAGCGTCGCCGACCGTCTTGAGGCCCTTGACGTCGTCGTCGGGGATCTTCACGTCGAAGCGCTCCTCGGCGGCGACGACGACCTCGACCATGGACAGCGAGTCGACGTCCAGGTCGTCGGTGAAGGACTTGTCCAGCTGGACGTCCTCGACCGGGATCCCGGCGATCTCGTTGACGATCTCGGCGAGACCGCTGACGATCTCTTCCTGGGTGGCGGCCATGATGGCTCCTTCGGTGTTTATTTACAGGGTTTCGGACGTCCGGGCCTGAACGGCCTGGTGTGCCTAGGGGAGGGTAACGACCGTCGCGGCGTAGACGAGACCCGCCCCGAAGCCGATGACGAGCGCGGTGTCCCCGCTCTTCGCCTGACCGGTCGCCAGGAGCCGCTCCATGGCGAGCGGGATCGAGGCGGCGGAGGTGTTGCCGGTGGTCTCCACGTCGCGGGCGACGGTGACGCTCTCCGGCAGCTTCAGGGTCTTCACCATCGAGTCGATGATCCGCATGTTGGCCTGGTGCGGAATGAAGACGTCCAGGTCTTCCGGGCTGATCCCGGCCGCGTCCAGCGCCTGCTGGGCGACCTTCGCCATCTCGAAGACGGCCCAGCGGAAGACCGCCTGGCCCTCCTGCGTGATCGCCGGGAACTTGATCTCGCCGTTCCGGTCGAGCGGCAGCTTCGAGACGTCGCCGATGTGGAAGTCGTTCCACGGCACGGTCTGCTTGATCGTCTCGGACTTGTCGCCCTCGGAGCCCCAGACGGTCGGCCCGATGGCGGGGACGTCGGAGGGGCCGACGACGACCGCGCCGGCGCCGTCGCCGAAGAGGAAGGCCGTCGCGCGGTCCTCCTTGTCGGTGAGGTCGCTGAGCCGCTCCACGCCGATGACCAGGACGTACTCCGCCGAGCCCTCGACGATCATGCCCTTGGCCAGGGTCAGTCCGTAGCCGAAGCCCGCGCAGCCGGCCGAGATGTCGAAGGCGGCGGGCTTGCCGGCCCCGACCTTGTGGGCGATCTCCGTTGCGATGGCCGGGGTCTGCTTGAAGTGCGAGACGGTGGAGACGATCACGGCACCGATCTGCTCGGGCCTGATCCCGGCGTCCGCGATGGCCTTGCCGGACGCCTCCACGGACATCGCGGCCACGGTCTCCTCGTCGGAGGCCCAGTGGCGGGTGGCGATGCCGGAGCGCGAGCGGATCCACTCGTCGGACGAGTCGATCGTCTCGAGGATCACCTCGTTGGGCACGACCCGGGTCGGGCGGTAGCCGCCCACGCCCAGGATGCGTGCGTACGGGGCGCCCTGACTGGGCTTGATCTTCGACATGCTCTTTCGGGGCTCCTTAGGCGCTCGCGTGCTCGGAGATGAGCGCGCGGGCCGCTTCGAGGTCGTCGGGGGTCTTGAGCGCGAGCGTCTTCACGCCGGGCAGCGCGCGCTTGGCGAGCCCCGTGAGCGTGCCACCGGGGCACGCCTCGATGAGAGCCGTGACGCCCAGCTCCTTGAAGGTCTCCATGCACAGGTCCCAGCGGACCGGGTTGGCCACCTGGCCGACCAGCCTGGAGATGACCTCGTCGCCGGTGGTCACGGCCTTGCCGTCGGCGTTGGAGACGTACGTCACGGTCGGGTCGGAGACCTCCAGCCCCGCGGCGGCCTCGCGCAGCCGGTCGACGGCGGGCGCCATGTGGTGCGTGTGGAACGCGCCGGCGACCTTGAGCGCGACCACGCGGCGCACGCCCTCGGGCATGTCCTCGGCCAGCGCGGCGAGCTGCTCGACGGTGCCGGCGGCGACGATCTGGCCGGAGCCGTTGACGTTCGCCGGGGTCAGCCCGAGCTTCTCCAGGTGCGGGACCGATACCTCGGGGTCGCCGCCGAGCAGTGCCGACATGCCGGTCTCGGTGACCGCGGCGGCCTCGGCCATGGCGAGCCCGCGGGTCCGTACCAGGCGCAGCGCGGCATCGTCGCCGATGACTCCGGCGAGGGCGGCTGCGGTGATCTCACCAACGCTGTGACCTGCGACGACAGCCGGGGAGGCGTCGAGCGCGGCAGCGGAGAGCAGACCGGCGGCGACCAGCAGCGGCTGTGCCACCGCGGTGTCACGGATCTCCTCCGCTTCGGCCTTGGTGCCGTAGTGGGCGAGGTCGAGCCCGATGGCGTCGGACCAGGCCGCGATGCGGTCTGCGGCACCGGGGAGGTCGAGCCAGGGAGTCAGGAAGCCGGGCGTCTGAGCGCCTTGGCCGGGAGCGACGAGTACGAGCACCCTCACACTCTCTCTTGTGAACGGTCCGGAGCACCCGTGGGGACAGGGACCAAGAACCGTATGGGGAATTGTTGATGTCCGACAAAAGTCTAGGACTGTGGATCTCTGGCGGCCAAGCGTCCCAGGATCAGGGCGATCCGCAACGTGAACGCCGAGCGGACGTCGGAGGGCGACCATCCGGTGACGTCTGTCACACGTCGGAGCCGGTAGCGCACGGTGTTGGGGTGAACGAAGAGCATTCTGGCCGCGCCCTCCAGGCTGCTCGCCTGCTCCAGATACACACTCAGTGTTTCGAGGAGGGCGGACCCCGCTTCTTCCAGCGGTCTGTAGATCTCCTCCACCAACTGGTCCCGCGCGGCGGGGTCGCCCGCCATCGCGCGCTCCGGCAGCAGGTCGTCGGCCAGCACCGGGCGCGGGGCGTCCTGCCAGGCACCGCACGCCCTGAGCCCGGCCGCCGCGGCCTGCGCGGACCGGGTGGCCGCCAGCAGGTCGGGCACCACGGGCCCGGCGACGACGGGGCCCGCCGCGTACGGGCCGATCAGTGACTTGGCGACGTGCAGCGGGCTGTCGCTGCCGCCCGCGATGACCACGAGGCGGTTGCCGAGCACCCCGGTGAGGACCTGGAGCTTGGCGTGCCGGGCGGCCCGCCGGATCGCCTCCACGGTCAGTTCGCTGTCGCCGTCCGGGGCGGTGCCGAGCACCACGCAGACGTGCTCGGGGGAGTTCCAGCCGAGCGCCGCGGCGCGTGACACGGCACCCTCGTCGGCCTCGCCGGACAGCACCGCGTTGACCACGAGCGATTCCAGCCGGGCGTCCCAGGCCCCGCGGGCCTCGGCGGCCTGCGCGTACACCTGGGCGGTGGCGAAGGCGATCTCCCGGGCGTAGACGAGCAGCGCCTCGCGCAGCACCGATTCGTCACCGGGCGCGGCGACCTCCTCGATCGCGGCCTCCATGACCTCGATCGTGGTGCGCACCATCTCGACGGTCTGTCGCAGGGTGATCGCCCGGGTCAGCTCCCGCGGAGCGGTGCCGAACACGTCGGTGGAGATGGCCTGCGGGGTCTCCGGATGCCGGAACCACTCGGTGAACGCCGCGATGCCGGCCTGGGCCACCAGGCCGATCCAGGACCGGTTCTCCGGTGGCATCGCCCGGTACCAGGGCAGCGATTCGTCCATGCGGGCGATCGCGTTGGCGGCCAGTCGGCCGGAGGACTGCTCCAGCCGTTTCAGGGTCGCGGCATGCAGGTGGGCGTCGTTCGCAGCGGGCTGCTCAGGATCGGGTCGGGGCACGAGAACAAGACTGCCTTATCGGGCGACAGGCACGGAGGGCCGGGGCCGCCGCGGGTCGTACCGGCGGGTAGCGGCCGGGGAGGATTCCTCCGCGCCCCCGCCCGGCTACCGTGGCCCCGTGATCTCCGTACACCGCGCCGACGACCGCTTCCAGGGCGGGGACCGGGACGCCGGCATCCTGTCCCGGCACGCCTTCTCCTTCGGCACCTTCTACGACCCGGACAACCTCCGCTTCGGCCCGGTCATGGCCGTCAACGAGGAACGGCTCGCCCCCGGCGCGGGCTTCGAGGAACACCCGCACAGCCATACGGAGATCGTCACCTGGGTCGTCGAGGGCGAGCTGACCCACCGCGACTCCACCGGTCACGCCACGGTCGTACGGCCCGGCGACCTCCAGCACCTCAGCGCCGCGTCCGGCGTGCGCCACGTCGAACGGAACGACGGGGACACCCCGCTGACGTTCGTCCAGATGTGGCTGGCACCGCTGGAGGCGGGCGGCGAACCCGCGTACACGATCGTCCCCGGCCTCGCCGGAGCCGCGGCGCCGTACGAGCTCCCGGCGGCCGGCGCGGCGCTCCGCGTGCACCGGCCGGCCGCGGGGGAGCGGGTCGCGCTGCCGGACGCGCCGCTGGTGTACGTGCACGTGACGGCCGGTTCGGTACGGCTCGGCGACGACGGCGAGGCGCTGGGGCCGGGCGACTCGGCGCGGATCACCGGCGAGCAGGGGCAGGGGCTGGTGGCGGCCGGGGCGGCCGAGGTGCTGGTCTGGGAGCTGTCGGCCTGAGCCGCCGGCCGCCGTCCCGCCCGGACTACCGGCCGTCGTCCCGGCGCCACATCGACCACATCGGCGGCCCGGCACGGAACGTCATCTCCTCGTGCACGGCGAAACCGTGCCGCCGGTAGAAGGGGAGGTTGCGGCGGTTGCTGGACTCCAGGAAGACCGGCCGCCCGTCCGCGTCCGCCCGTTCCAGCAGCCCGCCCAGCACCCGCGCCCCGCGTCCCGTGCCGCGCACGTCCGCGTGGGTGCCGATGTACTCGACGTACCAGTGCTCCGGCCCGGCCGGGTGGCGGTGCTCCATGGCGAACAGCCTCCCCGCGGTGCGCGGGAGCTGGGTGCGCGCCGCCCGCAGGAGCGGGCCCGCGTTGCGCAGCAGGTACGTCACCGGCAGCTTCCACTTCCCGGGCTCCGCCCACACCGCCGCGACCGTGCGTTCCGGATCGGTCCACACCCGCCCCGCCGGAACCTGCCGGGCCAGGTGCGCGGTGAACAGCAGCCGCAGCCGCCGGTCCCGGTCGTGCGGCATCAGCCAGCTCCAGACGGGGTCCTCGGCGTAGGCACTGGCGAGCACGGCGGCGAGCGCGGGGACGTCGGCGGCGGTCGCGCGGACTATGTCGGCCATGGCGGGGCAGTGTAGGCCCTGCGCCCGGTCGTGGCGCCCCCGTTGCGTGGGGTGAGAGCTTTCACACCTGCCCCGGGAACCGCGGGGAGCGGGCCGAAGATCCTCAACCACGGGGAGCGGAGGCCCACTTGGTGACGTTCCCCGTGTGATCGCATGGAACATCGGGGGGCAACATGTTAAGGCTGCACTTCACGGATGCGGACCTGGCGAAGATCTGGGTCGCACCGGGGCCCGACCCGCTCTGGGAGACGGTCCTCGGGATACAACTGATGTCCCGGAACGGCCCGAGGTCCTTCGGGGAATGGCGCCGCAGGGCCCGTACGGAACTGCGCCGCAAGGGCGTCGAGGGCTCGGCCCGGCTGGTGGGCGCGGCGGCGCCGCCGGCGAGCTACTTCCCGGACTTCCTGACCCCGCCCGAGGGCCGCCACGGCCTTGAGGCCGGCCTGGAGGCGCTGCGGGCCACCCCGCCGGACCGGCTGGGCCGGGAGCTGGCACTGACGGCGAACGTCCGCCGGCTGCCCCGCTGGTTCGCCGGCCTCGCCGCGGGCGAACGGGACCGTCTGGACGAGCTGGCCGAAGCGATCCGGTGCGTGTACGAGGCCGTCATCCGGCCAGACTGGACGCGGGCCGCGGCGACGGTGGAGGCCGACCGGATGGTCCGGGCCCGTGCCCTGCGCGACGGGGGCGTCGGCGGGCTGCTGGACTCGTTGCGTCCGGCGCTGGACTGGCGGGCGCCGACGCTGCGCATGCGCTACCCGGAGGACCGGGACATCCACCTCGAAGGCCGGGGACTGTGCCTGATCCCGTCGTTCTTCTGCCACGGCGGTCCGGTCGCGCTCGCCGACCCGGAGCTGCCGCAGGTGCTGGTGTACCCGATCGCGCGCACGGAGGGGCCGGACGCGGCGCCGCTCGGCGCGGACCGGCGGCTCAAACCGCTCGGCGGCCTCATCGGCCGGACCCGCGCCCGGGTGCTGACGGCCCTCCAGGGCTCGGCGACCACCGGCGAACTGGCGCGGGTGCTGCACATCTCGACGGCCTCGGCGAGCGAGCACGTCCGCGCGCTGCGGGAGGCCGGACTCGTCCACGGCAACCGGGTGGGCGGCTGCGTCATCCACAGCCTCACCCCGCTCGGCGAAGCCCTGCTGCACGGCGTCACCGAACAGCTGGACGCCGCCTGACCGGCGGAGTTCGGTTCTGCCCGAACGCCGTCGTCACCAAGTGCCCGGTGCCCCGATGCTGGTACGGCAGCCGGGGGGCGACGAGGGGACGAAGCAGAGCCTTCCGACGCACGAAAGGAACAACACGCACATGTCGCACCGCCGTTGACGACGGCGGCGCGGCTCGGGGGAAGGAAGACCTGTCCATGGACACCATCACCACCACCGGCGGGAAGCGCACCGCCGCCGCGCACCGCGGCGCGCGGTTCGCCGCGCTCACGATCACCGCGCTCGCCGCGGCGGGCGTCCTCGTCCCGGCCGGCACCGCCTCGGCGGCCCTCCCGCCGCCGTCCGGCGAGTACCCGGTCAGCAAGAAGCTGTCGACGTACAAGTTCCAGCAGCAGTCGACGTACTACTACTGCGGTCCGGCCGCCACCCGCCTCGCACTGACCCAGCGGGGCAGGACGGTCGGCCAGAAGACCCTGGCGAAGGACCTGAAGGTCGAGGAGAACGGCAAGCAGACCGACAACATCGGTCTGGTCACCAAGGTCCTCAACAAGCGTCTGCCCGGCTCCTGGTACGAGAACAAGTGGATCGGCGGCAACACGGCCACCAAGGCCCAGGTCGCGCTGCTGAAGAAGGACATCAGGTTCGACGTCAACAACGGCCGCGCCATCGTGGCCAACGTCCACGGCACGGCGACCGACACCGCGGGCCGGAAGCACTCCTACGACCAGGGCCACTACCTCACCGTGGTCGGCTACGCGAAGAACGGCGACCAGGCGGTCATCGAGGACATCGCGATCAGTTCCTCCAAGACCCACCGCTACACGATGACGACGAAGCGGCTCGCGGACTGGATCGCGTCGAGGGGCTACTCGGCGTAGAGCGGTCCGCGCAGCACGGCCCGCGCGGGACGGTCCGTGAAGAACGGTCCGTGCGGGACGGGGGAAACGGAAGAGGTCCGGGGCGACGGCGGTCGCCCCGGACCTCTTCGCCGTGCGGGAGTGTGTGCGGGGGCGGGCGGCCTCAGCGCAGCCCGGCCACGAAGGACCGCCAGGCCCCGGCCCCGACGATCAGGACGGGCCCGTCCGGGTTCTTGCTGTCGCGCACGGGCACGGCGTGGGGGAGGCCGTCGACCACCTCGACGCAGTCTCCGCCGTTGGTTCCGCTGTGCGACGACTTCCGCCACTGTGCTCCGGTCAGGTCATGACTGGTCCCCATAGCGTTCCTCCATCACGCGAGCGATCAGTGCTGCCGAGTCCTCGGGAGAGAGGGCCGTGGCTTGCAGTCGAGCGTAGCCGAACGAACGTTCCTTGATCACTTGAGGATTGGCCGTCATGTGGCCCTGGTCGTAGCTTTCCACGTAGAAGATGTCGGGGTCGTCCTCGAACCTGAGGAGGTTGAACGACCCCATCATCGCCGTGTGCTGACCGACGGAGAACGGAAGCACCTGGATCTGGACCCAGGGGTCGTCGCGGAATTCCAACAGCCGCGCCAGTTGGGCGCGCATGACGTCGCGTCCGCCGACCTCCTGGAGCAGCGCCGCCTCGCTCAGGACGACCCACAGCGCGGGCGGATTCTCGCCCTTCAGGATTCGCTGGCGATTCAGGCGGGCCGCCGTCATCTTGTCGACCGAGTCCGGGTAGTCGACCCTGAGCAGGGCCCGCGCGTACTCCTCCGTCTGCAACAGCCCGTACACCACCTGCGCCTGGTACGTGGAGATGTACGTCGCCTTGACCTCCATCTCCGCGTACGGCTGGAACCAGGCGGGCAGTTGACTGTGCAGGACCAGGCCGATCAGCCGCGAGAACACTCCGTCCGTGTTGAGCGCCACGTCCACGCGCTCGGAGAAGTCGCGGGTGGGGAGCTTCTTCGACGTCTCGATCTGGCCGATCAGGGAGCCGGTGCAGAAGATGATGTCGCCGAGCTGCGACTGCTTGAGGTTGTGGGCCTCTCGCCGGCGGCGTAACTCCCAGCCGTAGTAGCTCAACGGGGAAGCGTTGGGATCGAGGGCCTGGATGTTGGCCACGGCGAGGTACCTCCGGCGTTCAACACCTTGCGGCGTTCGTTTCGGTGCGTAGCCGAGCGTAACCGGACCGCTGCACGCTGGTGACATGAATCACGCAATCGATCCACGGGCCGGAGGTGCGGTGGAGCCGACCTACCGCGCCGACTTCGCGCTGGGGGAGCACTCGGCCCGGCACCTGCGCCGCATCCTGCGTCTGTACCTCACCGCCTGGGGCCTGCTCGAAGTGGCCGGGGCCGCCGAACTCGCGCTCGCCGAGCTGATCGCCAATGTCGTGCGACACGTTCCGGGGCGCCGCGCCCGGACGCTGATCTTCCTGCTCCTGGCCGGGGGAGTGCGGGTCGAGGTCGCGGACGACTGCCCCGACGTGCCGAGGATGGCCGTGAGGGGCGAACTCGACGAGGGCGGGCGCGGGTTGGTGCTGGTCGACGCCGTCACCGACAAATGGGGTGTGGAGCCGCGTCGCGACGGCACCGGCAAGACGGTGTGGTTCGAGTGCATGGCCGTCGGGGGGCCGGCCGGCGCCGACGCCGTTTCCCGTCCCCGCTGACGGTGTCCGCCGGCGTCAGCGGGCGGAGCCCAGCTCCGCGAGCACCGCGTCCGTGAACGGCGGCCACGCCTCCACCGCCCACGGGCCGAAGGCCCGGTCGGTCAGCGCGACGCACGCCGCGCCCGCGACCGGGTCGATCCACAGGAAGGTGCCGGACTGCCCGAAGTGCCCGAAGGTCGCGGGCGACGACGAACTTCCGGTCCAGTGCGGCGACTTGGAGTCCCGGATCTCGAAGCCGAGCCCCCAGTCGTTGGGGTTCTGGTGCCCGTAGCCGGGCAGTACGCCCTTCAGGCCGGGGTGCACGACGGTCTGCGCGGCCAGCACCGTGCGCGGGTCGAGCAGCTGGGGGGTCTGCACCTCCGCCGCGAAGCGCACGAGGTCGTCGACGGTCGAGACGCCGTCCTTGGCGGGCGAGCCGTCCACCGTGGTCGCCGTCATCCCGAGCGGTTCCAGCACGGCCTGGCGCACGTACTCCGGGAACGGGATGTCGGTGGCCTTGGCGATGTGGTCGCCGAGCACTTCGAAGCCCGCGTTGGAGTAGAGCCGCCGGGTGCCCGGCGCGGCCGTCGTCCGGTGCTCGTCGAAGGCGAGCCCGCTGGTGTGCGCGAGCAGGTGCCGCACGGTGGACCCCTCGGGCCCGGCCGGCTCGTCCAGCTCCACCGCCCCCTCCTCGTACGCCACGAGCGCCGCGTAGGCCGCGATCGGCTTGGTGACGGAGGCGAGCGGGAAGCGGTGTGCGGTCGGGCCGTGCGTACCGACGACGGTGCCGTCCGCTCGTACGACGGCAGCCGCCGCGGTGGGGACGGGCCAGTTGTCGATCATCGCCAGGCTCTGCATGCGTACGAGCGTAACGGGCACGGGCGGGCGGGCCCCGGGGGGCTCCGGGACCTCGGGAGTCCCGGGGGCCTTCAGGACTTCTCGGCCAGGGCGCGCAGTTCGTCGGCCGCCTCGGCCCGGACCGCCGGGGCATGCTGCGGTTCGCCGGGAACGCGGCCGTCCACCTCTTCGGTGCGGGCGACCCCGACCGGATGGCCGTCGGCCCGTCCTTCGCCACGGACTCGCCCGCGCTGGACCGGCGGGCGCGACGAGCAGCAGGACGCGGTGCGCGCCGCCTTCGCCGGTCGCGGCCGGCAGGTTCCCCGACTGCTCGACGCCATGGCCGGGGCCGAGGACTTCCACTTCTCCTCCACCGGCCAGGTCCAGCTCGACCGCTGGTCCCGCGGCCGCGTAGCGCTGCTCGGTGACGCGGGGTACTGCGCCGCCCCGACCGCGGGCATGGGCACGTCCCAGGCCCTGCTCGGCGCCCGTTCCCTGGCCCGGCACCTGTCCGCCGCCGGCGACGGGGGCCACCGTGCCGCCTTCGCCGCCTACGGGGCCGAGCTGCGTCCCTATGTGGCGGAGAACCAGGCCAGGGGCCGCGAGGCCGTCGCCATGTTCGGCGGCGCCGCCGCGGAGGGCTGAGCCCGGGGCGCGGGCGGACCGGCGCGGTGGCCCGGCCGGTTGCGGAACGAGATCGACCGGTTGCCTTTCGCACTTGCTTCGAGTTCACTCCAAGGTTCTAGCGTGGAGGGCATGACGGTGATGGAGAGCACTTCCACAAGGACGGACGCATGCGCATCGGCCCCCAGGGCGCACCCGCGCCCCGACGGCCAGGACCGCTACACCATCAGCGAGGTCGCCGTCTTCACCGGGCTCACCGCGCACACCCTGCGCTGGTACGAGCGGATCGGGCTGATGCCGCACGTCGACCGGTCCCACACCGGTCAGCGTCGCTTCACCAACCGCGACCTGGACTGGCTGACCTTCGTCGGCAAGCTGCGGCTGACCGGGATGCCGGTCGCCGACATGGTCCGGTACGCGGAACTGCTGCGCGAGGGGGAGCACACCTTCGAGCAGCGGCAGGAGCTGCTGGAGGCGACCCGCCGCGACGTGAGGACACGGATCGCGGAGCTCCAGGACACCCTCGCCGTGCTCGACTACAAGATCGACTTCTATGCGAGCGCCCGGCGGGCGCCGGAAAGGCCCTGCGTCTGATGACTGACGACAAGATCACCACGGTGGAGCTCGGCAGGGGCGGCCCGCAGGTCGGCGTGCAGGGGCTCGGCTGCATGGGCATGAGCGAGTTCTACGGTGCCACGGACGAGCAGGCCGCCCGCGAGACACTGGAGACGGCGCTGGCGGCGGGTGTCACCCTCTTCGACACCGCCGACATCTACGGCAGTGGCGCCAACGAGACCTTCCTCGCCCCGTTCGTCGGGGCGCACCGGGACGAGATCACCCTCGCCACGAAGTTCGCCATCGAGCGGAAGGACGACGACCCGCACTACCGGGGCGTGCGCAACGACCCCGCGTACATCCGCCGGGCCGTCGAGGACAGCCTGCGCCGGCTGGACACCGACGTCATCGACCTCTACTACATGCACCGCCGCGACCCGGCCGTGCCGCTGGCCGAGTCCGTCGGGGCGATGGCCGAGCTGGTGCGGCAGGGCAAGGTCAGGCAGCTCGGGCTGAGCGAGGTCACCGGGGCGGAGCTGCGCGAGGCGCACGCCGTGCACCCGATCGCCGCGATCCAGTCCGAGTGGTCGCTGTTCAGCCGGGACGTCGAGATCAGCGCCGTGTCCGCCGCGGCCGAGCTCGGGGTGACCTTCGTGCCGTACTCGCCGCTCGGCCGGGGCTTCCTCACCGGGGCGTTCACGGACGCGGCCGAGGAACTGTCGGACGGCGACTTCCGCAGGTACCAGCCGCGCTTCACCGGCGACAACGCGAAGAGGAACGCCGCCCTGCTGGAGCCCGTCCACGAGATCGCGGCGGCGCACGACGCGTCGGCCGCGCAGGTGGCGCTCGCCTGGGTGCAGCAGCGGGCCCGGGTGCACGGTCTGGCCGTGGTGCCGATCCCGGGCACCCGCAGGAGCAGCCGGCTGCTGGAGAACGTGGCGGCGACCCGGCTCACGCTGACGGACGAGGAACTGGCGCTGCTGGAGCCGATCGCGGGACAGGTGGCGGGTGCCCGCTACCCGGACATGAGATCGACGGCCGCCGTGCGCGAGTAGCCGGGGCCCGGGCCGGGTGCGTTGTCACCCGCCGCCCGCGACGCCCGGTGCGTGCGGGGCGGTGCGTGCGTGCGGACTGGCGGGCGGTGAGTCCCGGGCGGTGGGCCGCCCTGGGCTCACCGCGACCGCTCCTCGGTGATCGCGGCGAAGGCGCG
The DNA here is from genome assembly GCF_008120935.1 of Streptomyces sp. sk2.1. GTDB lineage: Bacteria > Actinomycetota > Actinomycetes > Streptomycetales > Streptomycetaceae > Streptomyces. The sequence goes on along the minus strand of NZ_RDBO01000020.1, from coordinate 1,139,383 downwards.
GAGCGAGTCGGTGCCCGGGGCGAAGTAGCCGGTGTGCCCGCGGGCGTCGTCGGCCGGGACGTGGCGCGCGCCGAACTCCGGGGCGGCCGGGTCGGGACCGTGGCCGAGCCCCGCCACCTCGACGTTCGGCACGTCGTCGATCCAGTCCGTGGCGTCCTTCGCGGCCCAGACCCGGGCGTCGGTGTGCAGATCGGCGACATCGTCCGCGCGCATCCCGGGCGAGCCGAGCACGACCAGGTCCCTGGCACGCAGCCGGGAGGCGGCGAGCCCGCACACGACGGAGCCGTAGCTGTGGCAGAACACGGCGGGCTCGGGCACCCCGTCGGCCGCGAGGCCGTCCGCGAACCGGGTCAGCCGGTCGGCCCCCGCCTCGGCGAGCGAGCCCGTCGCGGCGTCGATGCCGAGGCCCACCGGGGTGGTGTACCCGGCCCAGGCGACGACGGCGCTGCCGGGACCGGTCCGGGCGTGCAGCGACTTCGCCATGCCGGCCGGGGTGCCGTACACGTCGTTCGTACGGTCGAAGGTCCCGGCGTCGATGTCGGAGCCCGGCACCACGACCGCGACATGGCGCGCGGTGTCCAGGTTCCCGAAGACCTCGGCGACCTGGCCCCGGCCGCGCGGGTCGAAGGCCAGGATCTGCCGGCCCGGCGCGGCGAGCCGCGCGTACCGGGGGTCGTGATCGGCGCGCAGGGAAAGGGCGTTGGCCCGGTAGCGCAGCCGCACCGGAACCCCGTCCAGATTGCCCACGACGAGCGGATGCCGCGTCGCCAGCGTCTGCTGCTGATCCGCGGTCAACCCCCGGAAGAAAACGCTCACTTCGGCCGGGGTGGACCGCTCCGGGTCGGGCAGCCGGCGGTCCAGCACCCGGTCCGCGCGCCAGGCGGCGGTACCGGGCGGCGGCCCGGTCACGGCCTGCTGCGTGTTCCCGGACGCCCAGCCGGCCGTACCCGTCACCGTGGTGATCGCCAGTGCGATCGTTATCAGTGACCTCGCGTAGCGGCGCATCCCGTTCTCCCCCTCCGGCCGACCCGGACTCCCGCACACCGGACTGGCGTGACGGAGAGAAAACTAGGAGGTCGGCGGGGCCGGAGGCGTCACACCGGGGAGCCAAGTGCGAAGTGCTACCTGGGTGTTACGAGACCGACCCGGAGGACACGGGACCGAGACAAACCGGAAGACACCCGGGAGCCGCGCCCCGCCGGGACCGTACCGGTGCGATCCGGGCGAAAGGGCCCGCGCCCCGTCCGGACAGGAACGGCACGATCCGGGTGGAAGGCCCTGCACCCCGCCCGAACCGGAGCAGTGCGATCCGGGTGGAGGGCCCTGCACCCCGTCCGGACAGGAACGGCACGATCCGGGTGGAGGGCCCTACGCCCCGCCCGAACCGGAACAGTGCGATCCGGGCAGAAGGCCCTACGCCTCGCCCGGTACCACCACTCCCGACTCGTACGCGAAGATCACCGCCTGCGCCCGGTCCCGCAGGTCCAGCTTGGCCAGCACCCGTCCGATGTGGGTCTTCACGGTCTGCTCGGCCAGCACCAGCTTCCCCGCGATCTCCTGGTTGGACAGGCCCCGCGCGATCAGCTCCAGCACCTCCGTCTCGCGCGGGGTCAGCCCGTTCAGCCGCAGCGCGTGCCCGCTCCGGGCGACGCCGGTGGGCCCCTGCCGGGCGAAGTCGGCGATCAGACGGCGGGTCACGGACGGGGCGAGCAGCGCCTCGCCCGCCGCGACCACCCGCACCGCCGAGATCAGGTCCGCGGGCGGCGCGTCCTTCAGCAGGAAGCCGGACGCCCCGGCGCGCAGCGCCTCGTACACGTAGTCGTCCACGTCGAAGGTGGTCAGCATCAGGACCTTCGGCCGGTGCGCCACCTCCGCCGGCGGGTTCAGCAGCTCGCGGGCCGCCGCCAGGCCGTCCATCTCGGGCATCCGGACGTCCATCAGGACCACGTCCGGCAGGGCGGTCCGGCTGACCTCGACGCCCCGGCGCCCGTCCGGCGCCTCACCGACCACGTCGATGTCGCTCTGCGCCGAGAGCAGTGCCGCGAACCCCGCCCGCACCATGGCCTGGTCGTCGACGATGATCACGCGGATGGTCAAGAGTCCTCCGGGGCCTTGGACGTCGCAGGGGTCAGGGGCAGCCGCGCGGCCACCCGGAAGCCGCCGTCGGGCAGCGGTCCGGTGTCCAGCGTGCCGCCCGTCAACCGTACGCGTTCCCGCATGCCGACCAGACCGTGCCCCGTCCCGGTCGTCTCCAGCGGCGAAACGGGCCGCACCGCACGGTCGTTGACCACCAGGACGGTCAGATGCGCGCCGTCGGACGCGACCGACACCCGGGTCAGCGCACCGGGCGCGTGCCGCACCACGTTGGCCAGCGCCTCCTGCACGATCCGGTACGCCGACACGTCCACCGCCTGTGGTACGTCCGGCAGCCGGGCGGGCACCGACAGTTCGGCCGGCAGCCCGGCCCGTACCGTCGCCTCCACCAGCTGCTGGAGCCGGTCGAGCCCCGGCTGCGGCGCCCGCTCGCCCTCCGTGCCGTCGTTGCGCAGCACCGTCAGCAGCCGCCGCATCTCCGCGAGCGACTCCCGCGCGCTCGCCGCGATCGCCTCGAACTCCTCGCGCGCCTCCTCGGGCAGCCCGTTGATCCGGTAGGGCGCGGAGTCGGCCTGGACCGTGATCACGGACATGTGGTGCGCGACCACGTCGTGCAGCTCGCGGGCGATCCTGGCACGCTCCTCCAGCAGCGTGCGCTGCGCCCGTTCGGCCTCGCTGATGGTCTCCTGCTCGGCGAGCCGGCGCTGGGCGTCGCCCCGCTCCCGGATCACCGCGCCGATCACCATGAGCAGCGCGCCGGCCGCCGGGAGCAGCGCCGAGGTGCCGTTGCTGCGGTCCGTGGCGGCCAGGTGCAGCACCAGGCTCGCCGCGGCGGTCAGCGCCCAGACGGAGATCGCGGTGCGCCGGGTCTCGCGCAGGGCCACCGCCAGCATCACGAAGATGTAGGAGATCAGCGTGGGCGGGGGCCACGGCCAGATGCCCTGCGGCGGGTCCGGGTACCCGAGCAGCACCAGCGCCCCCACGACGTCGGCGGGGAAGACGATCCACCACGCCTGCAACGGGCGGTGCGCCAGCATCAGCAGCGGCGCCGCCTGGGCGACGGCCAGCAGGCCCGCCAGTGCGTCGTTCACCCCGTACTCGTTGGTCAGCACGTTGAGCGTGACCGGGAGGAAGAGTGCCGTGAGGGCGATGACGACCACGTACGGCAGCAGCCTCCGCCACCGCTTGGACGCGTTCGCGAGCGGCGGGACCGGGGGGTGGGACGGGTGGCAGAGGCCGTGGGCGACCTCGCGCAGATTGCGGCGGGCGGCGCTCACCAGGCCGTCGGCGGCGGGCTGCGGGCGCGGTGGCACCTCGGCCGGGGCGCGGGAAGGGGAAGTGGTCATGGCCGCAGCAGCCTAGGCAGCGGACCGGCCCGGTGGCGTCATACCCGGGTTCCGGTTCGCTGCCGGACTTCTCGTACGGGGGTACTACCGGCCGACCGGCCGGGCCGGAGGGCCCGGGAGGCCCCGGCCCGGGACCCGCGGCCTCCCGGCGCCGGAAGTCCTCGCCGTCCTACAGCTCGGCGAGCAGCTGGGCCTTCTTGGCGCTGAACTCGTCGTCCGTCACCAGACCGGCCCGGTGCAGCTCCCCGAGGTGCCGGATGCGGTCCGCGATGTCCGAGGGGTCGCGCCGTCCCGCGCCTGCCAGGACGGTGGCCGGGGCGGCGGCCGAATGGTTTCTGCGTACGGATTCCAGCACGGCCGCGGCGAACGGCAGCGACTCGTGCACCGGGCCGTAGCCGAGGCCGAAGACCACCGCGGCCGGGTCCTGGTCCGCCCGCGCGGGGCGGGACGACATCGACTGCGGGCTCCGCAGCCCCGGACCCGTGCCGTCCGGACCCGGCTGCGCACCCAGGTCGGCCGTGCCCGGTTCCATGCCCATGCCGGTACCGGCGCAGCCGTCCGGCGCCAGGCTCTCCGAGCCCCTCGGGACCAGGCGCAGATAGCCCTCCAGACCCTCCGGCGAGCGCCACTCGACACCGCTCAGCTCCGTCACCCCGAACGTCTGGTCGCCGGCCTTCCACTTCGCCGTGGAGGCGCCCGTCCAGAACCAGCGGAAGGAGACCTGCTGCCCGTCGAAGCCGGCCCGTCCGTCGTACGCCTTGAACTGCATCGGTGCCTCGGGGGCCGCGACCAGGAACCGCTCGGCGGGCTCCGCCGCGTCCGCGCCGAGCATGGATCGCAGCGCCTCCGCGTAGTACTCCGCCGGCGTCTCGCGCTCGGCGGGAAGCACCAGCCGGTACGGATCGCAGCTGTCCTTCAGCTGCCCGGCGGCGGCCTCCATCAGCGGATCGGCACCGGGTCTCGGCACGGCGTGCAGGACCACCGTGCCCCGCTTGCCGGGGGTCAGCGTCACCGATGACAGCGCCGCGTGCGGAACACGACGCTCCCGCAGGCTCTGGAAGAGCTTCGGTGTGCGGATCCCCCGTTCGAAGCGGATGAGCACGGAGTCGGCGTCGAACTCCCAGGTGGCCTGAATTCCGGCCAGCACATCACCCATGTGCCTCATCGTATGCGGCACTTGCTCACTCGTCCCCTTTCGGAGCAGACCATGATGTGCAGGACGGTTGCGGTACACCGCGACCGTCAGATGTCCTGGGATCCGGCGATTCGTTCCCGGCAGTTGTCGTCGGACCCCGCGCAGCTCACCGATTCGTAGGCCCCCACACCGATCGCGGCGAAGTTGTCGAGACTCTCGGTCCCCGGCTCGAAATAGCCGCTGTGCCCGATCGCGTCGCCCGCCGAGACGACGCGCGCGCCGAAGCCGGGGTCGACCGGGTCGGCGCCGTGTCCCAGGATGCCGAGCCGCAGGTTCGGCACGTCCTCGATCCAGTCGCCGCGATCCCGCATCGCCCACACCCGGGCGTCGGTGCGCAGCTCACGGGCGTTCTCCACCCGCATGCCGGGGCTGCCGGCGACCGCTATGTCGTCGACCCTGGAGGGCAGTTCGCGCGCGGCGACCCCGCACAGCACCGAGCCGTAGCTGTGGCAGAACAGCGAGACCGGGGCGCTGCCGGGCAGGGCGTCCATCAGCGCGTTCAACCGCACCGCCCCGCGTGCGGCGAGGTTGCCCAGGGCCGCGTCCACGCCGATGCCGGCGGGCGTGGTGTAGTCGGCCCAGGCGATCACGGCGGTACGGACGCCGGGCCGCGCGGCGCGCTCGGCCGCGTACAGCGACTTCGCCATGCCGACCGGCGCGGCGTTCGTCCTCGGCGCGGACCGCTCCAGCGTGAGCAGGCCGGTGTCGACTCCGGGGACGATCACGGAGACCCGCTCGGCCCGGTCGAGATCGCCGAACACCTCGGCGGCACGGCCCCTTCCGGACGGGTCGAAGGCGAGGAAGTGCCTGCCCGGGGAGAGCATCGAGGTGAAGCGGTGCGCCCGGCGGACCGCCTCCGCGCGCCCCTGGGGGGAGAGCCGCGCGTCGTGCGTGCGCCGCTGTTCGACCTTCCGCGCCTGTACCAGTGCCAGCCGGTTGGCCCGGTAGCGCAGCGTGACCGGTGCTCCGTTCAGGTTCCCCACGACCAAGGGGTACCTGTCGGCCAGTCCGGTGCGTTGCGCGGCCGTGAGCGAGGCGAAGAAGTGGGCCAGCCGGTACGGCGGGGCGTCGACGCCCGGCAGCGCGTGACCCGCCACCTTGCCCCGCGCCCAGGAGGCGAGCGCGATCTCGCGCGGCTCGTCGGAGCGTTGATGACGTACGGCGGTCCAGCCGGTGGTCGCCAGCATCACGAATACGACCACGACGGCGAGCAGCGCGCGCCAGGCGGTGAGCGTGGGGGAGGAGTCGAAGGAAGTCACTCAGGCCCACATTAGGAGACGCGCGTCAGCAGTCGTGGAGAGGGTGACACACATCACTCGGCTGCGGGGAATTCGGGGTCGCCGATCTCACGCTGCGTGGTCGCCGCAGGCACGCTCAGGTGCGCGGAACGCGCCCCGGATGCCGCATGTGGCCGCCGGGGAGCGGCTGTTGTGAGGTCGGTCATGGCGCGGCGGTGAGGTGTACGGCACACCGGGCGGTTCGTGGGGCGGCGGGCCGGGGCCGCCGACGCGCGTCGCCCGTCGCCGGGCTCCGTCACCGATCCACCGTCATCGACCGCCAATCCGCCGGTCCGCCAATCCGCCGGTCCGCCAATCCGCCGGTCCGCCGGTCCGCCGTCTGTCGGCCGCCGGCCACCGACTGCCGGGCCCCCGGTCGGTCGGTCGTCCGCTAGCGGTCGCAGGTCGTCGGCTGTTCGGTGGTCGAGTGCCGCCGCCCGACCGCCGTCGGCCGCCCGCCGTCCCGGGCGCCCGGGACGGTGCGGGTCCCGGTCCGCCAGTCCCCGGCCAGGGCGGGGCCGAGCTGGTCCAGGTACGTCTCGGTCAGTGCGCGCAGCGAGTCCACGTCGGCGTCCCGGCCCCGCCCCCAGAGCTGCCCGGTCACCCGCAGCACCCCGCAGAACGCGGCCACGGCGACCCGCGGGCGCGGGTCCTCGTCCACGTCGAGGCCCTCGCGCCGGGCGATCAGCGTCGCCACCTGGTTCTCCAGGTGGCAGCTCCGCCGCAGGTGGGCGGCGAGCAGCGAGGGCGTCGACTCGATCATCCGGTACGTGCGCATGTGGAGTTCGACCGTGACGATCGTCTCGATCACCTCGCCGATGCTGTTCCAGGCGCACAGGACCGCGCCGCGCAGCGCCTCGAACGGGTTCTCCTCGGCGGGGCGTTGGCGCAGCTCGGCGAGGAAGCGCGACTCGACCATCTCCTGGATGGCGAAGACGGCTTCCTCCTTGCTGGCGAAGTAGCGGAAGAAGGTGCGCTGGGAGACCTCCACCGCGTCGACGATCTCGTCGACGGTGGTCTCCTCGTACCCCTGGGTGGTGAAAAGATCGAGGGCGGTGTGCAGCAGGGCGTCCCGGGTGCGTCGTTTCTTCCGTTCGCGCAGTCCGGTCGAGCGTGCGGCCTGCTGCCCAGCGATCACTTGAACGGTCCTCTTTCTCCTGCTCTGTCCGACTCAGCGTACCTGTGAGCTACGTGACAGTTACTTGCTTGTGAATTGGTTTGTCAACTGTCAGAGGCTGACACTAATGTCCCCGGCATGACTAGTCAGACCACCGTCGAAAAGGCGTCGCGGGAGCCGCACGGCTCCGTCGATCCCGCACCTGCCAAGGGGCTGCGCGGCCACCCCTGGCTGACGCTCTTCTCCGTGGCCATCGGCGTGATGATGGTCGCGCTCGACGGCACGATCGTCGCGATCGCCAATCCCGCCATCCAGCAGGACCTGAAGGCCTCGCTCGCCGACGTCCAGTGGATCACCAACGGGTACATGCTCGCCCTCGCGGTCTCCCTGATCACCGCGGGCAAGCTCGGTGACCGGTTCGGTCACCGCCAGACCTTCCTCATAGGCGTCGTGGGCTTCGCCGCGGCGTCGGGGGCCATCGGCCTCTCCGACAGCGTCGCCCTCGTGATCGTCTTCCGGGTGCTCCAGGGCCTCTTCGGAGCCCTGCTGATGCCCGCCGCGCTGGGCCTGCTGCGCGCCACCTTCCCGGCCGAGAAGCTGAACATGGCGATCGGCATCTGGGGCATGGTGATCGGTGCCTCCACCGCGGGCGGCCCGATCCTCGGCGGTGTGCTCGTCGAGCACGTCAACTGGCAGTCCGTCTTCTTCATCAACGTGCCGGTCGGTGTGATCGCGCTCGTGCTGGGCCTGGTGATCCTCCGCGACCACCGTGCCGAGAACGCGCCGCGCTCCTTCGACATCGGCGGCATCGTGCTGCTGTCGCAGGCGATGTTCTGCCTGATCTGGGCGCTCATCAAGGGCTCCGAGTGGGGCTGGGGCGATTACAGGACGATCGGCTTCCTGGGTGGCGCGCTGGTCCTGTTCGTGGTCTTCGCGCTCTCCCAGAAGAACGTCAGGGAGCCGCTGATCCCGCTCGCGATGTTCCGTTCCGTGCCGCTGTCCGCGGGCACGGTCCTGATGGTGCTGATGGCCTTCGCCTTCATGGGCGGGCTGTTCTTCGTCACCTTCTACCTCCAGAACGTGCACGGCCTGAGCCCCGTCGACAGCGGTCTGCACCTGCTGCCGCTGACCGGCATGATGATCGTCGCCTCGCCGCTCGCGGGCGCCATGATCACCAAGTTCGGCCCGCGGGTCCCGCTGGTCGGCGGCATGGTGTGCACGGCGGTCGCCATGTTCGGGATGTCCCAGCTGGAGATCGGCACCGGCACCCTGACCATGTCGATCTGGTTCGGTCTGCTCGGCCTCGGCCTCGCCCCGGTGATGGTCGGCGCCACCGAGGTCATCGTCGGCAACGCCCCGATGGAGCTCTCCGGCGTCGCGGGCGGTCTCCAGCAGGCCGCCATGCAGGTCGGCGGCAGCCTCGGCACGGCGGTGCTGGGCGCGGTCATGGCCTCCCAGGTCGACTCGAAGCTGGAGGGCAACTGGAAGGACGCGCAGCTCCCGCCGCTGAGCCCGGAGCAGCTGGACCAGGCGTCCTCGGCCGTCGAGGTCGGCATCCCGCCGGTGGGCGGCGACGTCCCGCCGGAGATCGCGCAGAAGATCGCGGGCGTCGCCCATGACACCTTCGTGTCGGGCATGAGCACCGCGTTCATGGTCGCCGGCATCGTCGCGGCGGGTGCCGCGGTGGTCGCCACCCTCACCAAGCGCGGCGAGAACGCCGCCGCGGGAGCGGGCGCCGGTCACATCTGACCGGTCCCGTCCCGCCCCGGGACCCGGCATCCGCACGCCGACGCCGGGTTCCCGTACGTCAACACAGCGTGCGCGACAGCCCCGCCGGATCGCTCCGGCGGGGCTGTCGCCTATCAGGGTGGTGTGGTCCGCGGCCCCTTTCCCGGGCGCCGCGTCGCAGGTCAGGGTGCATACGACTGATCCACCGATCCACAAGCCACGGGGGCTGATGATCATGCGTACGACCTTCCTCGCCGCGGCCCTGGCCGCCACCGCCCTGATCCCGCCGGCCGCCGGTCGCCTCGCGGGTCCGGAGACCGCCCCGCGCCCCGCGAGTGCCCGCGCCGCGCACGGCGCGGCGTCCGCCGGGCTCGGGAGCTGCGGGAGCGGCCAGCTCTGCCTCTGGGCGAAGCCGGACTTCACCGGGGCCCGGCAGACCCACGAACTGTCCACCGTCGACATCGAGAGCTGCGTCCCGCTGCCGAAGGGCGGCGCCGTCCAGTCGCTCGCCAACCGCACCGGGCGCCCCGTCACCACCTACCAGTCGGCGGAGTGCGCCGAGACCGGCGAGTTCGAGACCTATCCCGGCGGTGGCACCTGGACGCCCCGGTCCCCGTACCAGGTCAGGGCCTTCAAGATCTGGGAGAACTGACCGGAAGCGGGACCGGGGACGGGTCCGGGGCCGGAGCACCGGGAAGTCGGCGAACCGGAGCACCGGCCCCGGACACCGAAGGGCGGCGGGACCGAGGAGGCCCCGCCGCCCTTCACCCGTCGGAGGTGCTTACGCGTCGCCGCCCGCCGCACCCGGGTCGGCCGCCGTGACGTCCAGCAGCTCGTACCGGTCGATGGCCTGCTTCAGCAGCGAACGGTCGATCCGGTTCTCCTTCGCGAGCTCGGTGAGCACCGCCAGGACGATCGACTGCGCGTCGATGTGGAAGAACCGGCGGGCCGCGCCACGGGTGTCCGCGAAGCCGAAGCCGTCCGCGCCCAGCGACTGGTACGCACCGGGCACCCAGCGCGCGATCTGGTCCGGCACCGAACGCATCCAGTCCGAGACCGCCACGAACGGGCCCTCGGAGCCGGAGAGCTTCCGCGTGACGTACGGCACGCGCTGCTCCTCCTCCGGGTGCAGCAGGTTGTACCGCTCCACCTCCACGGCCTCGCGGCGCAGCTCGTTCCAGGAGGTCGCCGACCAGACGTCCGCGCGGACGTTCCACTCGTCGGCGAGGATGCGCTGCGCCTCGACCGCCCACGGGACCGCCACGCCGGACGCCATGATCTGGGCCGGGATCTCGCCCCGATCGGCGGCCTTGAAGCGGTACACGCCCTTGAGGATGCCCTCGACGTCCACGTTCTCCGGCTCGGCCGGGTGCTGGATCGGCTCGTTGTAGACGGTGAGGTAGTAGAAGACGTCCTCGCTGTTCTCGCCGTACATCCGGCGCAGGCCGTCCTTGACGATGTGCGCGATCTCGTAGCCGAACGCCGGGTCGTAGGCGACACAGCCCGGGTTGGTCGAGGCGAGCAGCTGCGAGTGGCCGTCCGCGTGCTGGAGGCCCTCACCGGTCAGCGTCGTACGACCGGCGGTCGCACCCAGTACGAAGCCGCGCGCGAGCTGGTCGGCCATCTGCCAGAACTGGTCACCGGTGCGCTGGAAACCGAACATCGAGTAGAAGACGTACACCGGGATCAGCGGCTCGCCGTGCGTGGCGTACGCCGAACCGGCGGCGATCAGCGATGCCGTGCAGCCGGCCTCCGAGATGCCGTCGTGCAGCATCTGGCCGGTCGGCGACTCCTTGTACGCCAGTAGCAGATCGCGGTCCACCGCCTCGTACTGCTGACCCAGCGGGTTGTAGATCTTCGCGCTCGGGAAGAAGGCGTCCATGCCGAAGGTGCGGTACTCGTCCGGCGCGATCAGCACGAAGCGCTTGCCGATCTCCTTGTCCCGCATGAGGTCCTTCAGGATGCGGACGAACGCCATGGTGGTGGCGATCGACTGCTGACCCGAACCCTTCTTCGCGGTCGCGTACGTCTTGTCCTCGGGCAGGACCAGCGGCTTCGCGCGCACCACACGGGTCGGGACGTAACCGCCCAGGCCCTTGCGGCGGTCGTGCATGTACTGGATCTCCTCCGAGTCACGGCCCGGGTGGTAGTACGGCGGAAGGCCGTCCTCCAGCTGCTTGTCCGTGATCGGGATGTGCAGCCGGTCGCGGAACCGCTTGAGGTCCTCGACCGTGAGCTTCTTCATCTGGTGGGTCGCGTTGCGGCCCTCGAAGTTCGGCCCCAGGGTCCAGCCCTTGACCGTCTGCGCCAGGATCACCGTCGGCTGGCCCTTGTGGGCCTTGGCCGCCGCGTAGGCCGCGTAGACCTTCCTGTGGTCGTGACCGCCGCGGCCCAGGTGCAGGATCTGGTCGTCGGTCATGTCCTTGACCATGTCGCGCAGCCGCGGGTCGTCCCCGAAGAAGTGCTCGCGGATGTACGCGCCCGACTCGGTGGCGTACGTCTGGAACTGGCCGTCCGGCGTGGTGTTCAGCTTGTTCACCAGGATGCCCGTGCGGTCCTGCGCGAGCAGCGGGTCCCAGGAGCGGTCCCAGACCAGCTTGATGACGTTCCATCCGGCACCGCGGAACTGCGACTCCAGCTCCTGGATGATCTTGCCGTTGCCGCGCACCGGGCCGTCGAGGCGCTGCAGGTTGCAGTTGACCACGAAGGTGAGGTTGTCCAGGCCCTCGCGGGCGGCGATGGAGAGCTGGCCGAGCGACTCGGGCTCGTCCATCTCGCCGTCGCCCAGGTACGCCCAGACGTGCGAGTCGGAGGTGTCGGCGATGCCGCGCGCCTCCATGTAGCGGTTCATCCGGGCCTGGTAGATCGCGCCGAGCGGGCCGAGACCCATCGAGACGGTCGGGAACTCCCAGAAGTCCGGCATCAGCCGCGGGTGCGGGTAGCTGGACAGGCCGTTCGGCGCCTTCGACTTCTCCTGGCGGAAGGCGTCGAGCTGCGCCTCGCTCAGCCGGTCGAGCAGGAAGGCGCGGGCGTAGATGCCGGGGGAGGCGTGCCCCTGGAAGAAGATCTGGTCGCCGCCGCGGCCGTCGTCCTTGCCCCGGAAGAAGTGGTTGAAGCCCACGTCGTACAGCGAGGCGGAGGAGGCGAAGGTGGCGATGTGGCCGCCGACGCCGATGCCCGGACGCTGGGCGCGCGACACCATCACGGCCGCGTTCCAGCGGGTCGCGTTGAGGACCTTGCGCTCGATCTCCTCGTCGCCGGGGAAGAACGGCTCGTCCTTCGTGGCGATCGTGTTCACGTAGTCCGTGCTGCGCATCTCCGGCACGGCGACGCGCTTCTCGCGCGCGCGCTCGATGAGCCGGAGCATCAGATAACGGGCCCGCTCGCGACCGCGCTCGTCGACCGCGGCGTCGAGCGAGTCGAGCCATTCCTGGGTCTCTTCGGGATCGAAGTCCGGGACCTGGCTCGGCAGGCCGCCAATGATGATCGGGTTGCGATCGGATCCGGAAGCCACGCTGTTCCTTCGCTGTTCGGTGGTGCTCTACGGGGCCTGATTGAGGGAGAACACGCCCCCGGGATGTATGCATGTACGCCATCACCATCGTGTACCGCGGGGGCGCAAACGTCATCTCTACCGAGGGGTAACCGCCGTGTTGTGAGACATCGCGACCGCAGTACGGGGATGGCCTGGTCCAAACCGCAACCATACGCCCAAGGCGTCCAAGCGTTCCCAAAGGATGTTCGACTCCGAATGGGGGACCGAAACGGCATAAGCTGTGGAAGGACGTAAATGGGGGTGGACGGCAGCGCCGGCCCCGCGGAGGGATCCGCCGACAGTGCGGCGACGTGGCAGGGAACGTCACCGTTTAGGCGGTCTCGCACGCTGGGTACTTGCGCGATCCGCCGCTCCCGTGTGGACTACGGCCAACGCCCCGCGCACGCGCGTGGCTGAAGCATTTTCCGAAACATGATCAGGAGGCAACCCGTGAGCGCGACCGCGGACCACGCGGAGGAGCGGACCAACCCGGCTGCACGCCTGGGGTTCGAGCCCGGACAGGTGGTCCAGGAGATCGGCTACGACGACGACGTCGAGCAGGAGCTCCGTGAGGGCATTGAGGCCACAATCGGCCAGGATCTCGTCGACGAGGACTACGACGACGTCGCCGACGTCGTGCTGCTGTGGTTCCGGGACGAGGACGGCGACCTTACGGACGCGCTGGTGGATGCCATTGGTCTGATCGAGGACGGTGGCACGGTCTGGCTGATGACGCCGAAGACCGGCCGTGACGGATACGTCGAACCGAGCGACATCAACGAGGCCGCGCAGACGGCCGGTCTCTCCCAGACCAAGAGCATCAGTGCGGGCAAGGACTGGACGGGCAGCCGTCTGGTCACGCCGAAGGCGGCCAAGTCCAAGCGCTGAGCCACGCTCGCCGGGCGTTTCGCCCCGAAAGGCCCCCGACGGCACGGAGCCGGCCGGGGGCCTTCGTACGGACCGGGGCCCCTTCGCGGGCCCTCCCGTGCGGCCCGCGGGGGTCTTCGTACGGTCCTGCGGGCCCTCCCGTGCGGCCCGCAGGTGGCTTCGTGCGGTCCCGCGGGCCCTTCCGCGCGGCCCGCGAGGGCATCCGCGCGGCCCCCGGGTCCCCGGGAGCCGGGCCGGTCGGCCGTGGGCTCCGTGTGGCTCGGCACGGGCTCTGCGTAGGGTGGGGGCCACCCGGACAGCCCAGCCCGGTCAACGTAGCGAAGGGACGCTTTTCATGGCGATCGAGGTCGGCACCAAGGCCCCGGATTTCGAGCTGAAGGACAACCACGGCCGGACCGTGAAGCTCTCCGACTTCCGTGGCGAGAAGAACGTCGTGCTGCTGTTCTACCCGTTCGCCTTCACCGGCGTCTGCACGGGTGAGCTCTGCGCGCTCCGTGACGAGCTGCCGAAGTTCGAGAACGACGACACCCAGCTGCTCGCCGTCTCCAACGACTCCATCCACACCCTGCGCGTCTTCGCCGAGCAGGAGGGCCTCGAGTACCCGCTGGTCTCGGACTTCTGGCCGCACGGCGAGACCTCTCGGGCCTACGGCGTCTTCGACGAGGAGAAGGGCTGCGCGGTGCGCGGCACCTTCATCATCGACAAGGAGGGCGTGGTGCGCTGGACCGTCGTCAACGGTCTGCCCGACGCGCGCGACCTCAACGACTACGTCAAGGCGCTCGACGCGCTCTGACCGGAGGTCTCCGGACGGGCGCCCCGGCCGGGAACCACCGACCCCCCGATCGGCGACTTTTGAACCGGGACCCCCGGCCGGGGCCGGGTCCGCGGTCCTCACCCCGCGATCCGGCGGTCCGGGACCGGCGGATCTGCGGCCGACCCGGCCAAAAGCCTGCTTTGGCCGGGAACCGGTCACTAGGATCCAGTCGTTGATCGGATGCCAACGCAACGTGGAGGCGCCGGCGTCCGCCGGCCCCCAAGGAAACCAATGGGAGGACTCGTGGGAGTCAGCCTCAGCAAGGGCGGCAACGTCTCGCTGACCAAGGCCGCACCCAACCTGACCGCGGTCATCGTCGGTCTGGGCTGGGACGCCCGTACCACCACCGGTGGTGACTTCGACCTCGACGCCAGCGCCCTGCTGACGAACGCCGAGGGCAAGGTCGGCAGCGATGGCAACTTCGTCTTCTTCAACAACCTCAAGAGCCCCGACGGCTCCGTGGAGCACACCGGGGACAACCTCACCGGTGAGGGCGAGGGCGACGACGAGGTCATCAAGGTGAACCTCGCCGGTGTCCCGGCCGATGTCGAGAAGATCGTCTTCCCGGTCTCGATCTACGAGGCCGAGACCCGCCAGCAGAGCTTCGGCCAGGTGCGCAACGCGTACATCCGCGTGGTCAACCAGGCCGACAACACCGAGCTGGCCCGCTACGACCTCAGCGAGGACGCCTCGACGGAGACCGCCATGGTCTTCGGCGAGCTGTACCGCAACGCGGGCGAGTGGAAGTTCCGCGCCATCGGCCAGGGCTACGCCTCGGGTCTGCGCGGCATCGCGCAGGACTTCGGCGTCAACGTCTGAGAAGACGCGACAGGGCCCGCCGTCCGGGCGCGGCCCGGTCCACGCCAGCAGACACTCCGTCCGGCGCCGCACTTCCGTGCGGCGCCGGACGCGGCTCAACAGACGGCTCAACAGACGGTTCAACAAATCGGGGAGGACACACCATGGGCGTCACGCTCGCCAAGGGAGGCAATGTCTCCCTCTCCAAGGCCGCACCCAACCTCACCCAGGTGCTGATCGGGCTCGGCTGGGACGCGCGATCCACCACGGGCGCCGATTTCGACCTCGACGCCAGCGCCCTGCTGTGCCAGTCGGGCCGGGTGCTCGGCGACGAATGGTTCGTGTTCTACAACAATCTGACGAGCCCCGACGGCTCCGTGGAGCACACCGGGGACAACCTCACGGGTGAGGGCGACGGCGACGACGAGTCGGTCATCGTGAATCTCACGCAGGTGCCGGCGCACTGCGACAAGATCGTCTTTCCGGTCTCGATCCATGACGCGGACAACCGCGGGCAGACCTTCGGCCAGGTCAGCAATGCGTTCATCCGTGTGGTGAACCAGGCGGACGGCCAGGAACTCGCGCGTTACGACCTCAGCGAGGACGCCTCGACGGAAACGGCGATGATCTTCGGCGAGCTCTACCGGTACAACGGCGAGTGGAAGTTCCGGGCCGTGGGACAGGGGTACGCGTCCGGGCTGCGGGGCATCGCTCTAGACTTCGGGGTCAACGTTTCGTAAAACCGCGCACGGCGCGGGGGAGCCCCGTACACACCGGGGGAGACCCGTTACTTACACGATGGGGTAGCCAGTGCTTCTGAAAACCTTCGGCTGGTCGTTCGCGGTCACCGCGCTAGGCCTTGCCGCAGCTGCGTTCTACGGGGGGTGGGAAGCCTTCGGGGTGGTCGCGATCCTCTCCGTCCTGGAGATCTCGCTGTCCTTCGACAACGCGGTGGTCAACGCCGGGATCCTGAAGAAGATGAATGCCTTCTGGCAGAAGATCTTCTTGACGATCGGTGTGCTCATCGCGGTCTTCGGTATGCGACTGGTGTTCCCCGTCGTAATCGTGGCAGTCACCGCCAAGATCGGCCCGATCGAGGCGGTCGACCTCTCGTTCAACGAGCCCGAGCGCTACCAGGAACTCGTCACCGACGCCCACCCGGCGATCGCCGCGTTCGGTGGCATGTTCCTGCTGATGATCTTCCTCGACTTCATTTTCGAGGAGCGGGACATCCAGTGGCTGCGCTGGATCGAGCGTCCGCTCGCCAAGCTCGGCAAGGTCGACATGCTGTCGGTCTGCATCGCGCTCATCGTGCTGCTGGTCGCGGCCATGACCTTCGCCGCCAACGCGCACCAGCACGGCGGCGGCCACGCCGACAAGGCGGAAACCGTTCTGCTCTCCGGTGTGGCGGGTCTGATCACCTACCTCATCGTCGGCGGCCTCTCCGGCTTCTTCGAGAACAAGCTGGAGGAGGAGGAAGAGCGCGAGCACGAGGCCGAGGAAGAGGCCAAGCGGAGCGGCAAGAAGGTCTCGGCCGTCGCCCTCGCCGGCAAGGCCGCGTTCTTCATGTTCCTCTACCTGGAAGTGCTCGACGCGTCCTTCTCGTTCGACGGTGTCATCGGTGCCTTCGCCATCACCAACGAGATCGTGCTGATGGCCCTCGGCCTCGGCATCGGCGCCATGTACGTCCGTTCGCTCACGGTCTACCTGGTCCGCCAGGGCACGCTCGACGACTACGTCTACCTGGAGCACGGCGCCCACTACGCCATCGGCGCGCTCGCGGTGCTCCTGCTCATCACCATCCAGTACCAGATCAACGAGCTGATCACCGGCTTCATCGGTGTCGCGCTGATCGGACTGTCCTTCTGGTCCTCGGTCCGGCGCAACAAGGCGCTGGAGGCCGAGGGCGGCGAAGGTTCCAAGGAGGAAGTCCCGTCCGGGGTGTGACCCGGTAGGGATTGAGGAACGCTCTCAGCGGGGCGGTCCGTACGGCGACGGTTCTCCGGAGACATCCGGACCCGGCCCGGCGGCCGCCCCGCTGTGATGTGGGCGTCCCGTGCGACGTGCGGGACGGCCGTGGGACCGGGGCACTTTTCTACCGATACGTGTGGGGGGCTGGGGATGGGGTTCTGGGACAACCTGTGGCCGGGGCGGGATTCACCGTTCGATTCGGGCGGTGCGATCACCGACTCCATCGTGCTCTCCCGACGGCACGCCACGGTCTCGCTGAGCAAACAGGGCACGGTGGCCGGCACGCTGCGGGTCAACCTCTCCTGGCGGATGCGCACGTCCGACATCGAGGGGAGGTCGCGGCAGAGCGGCCGGCTGCTGCGCCCGCTGAAGCTCTTCCAGCCGGACGTGGTCCAGGCGCACACCCAGGGCATGGTCAACGTCGACCTCGACCTGGGCTGCATGTACGAGCTGAAGGACGGCACCAAGGGCGTCGTCCAGCCGCTGGGCAACCTCATCGGCGACCTGAACGCACCGCCGTACATCCGGCTCAGCGGCGACGACCGCTTCGGGGCCCCCTCGGGCGAGACCGTCTACGTCAACCTCGACCACCACGAGGAGATCAAGCGGCTGCTGTTCTTCGTCTACATCTACGACCAGACGCCGGCGTTCGACCGTACGCACGCCACGGTGACGCTCTACCCGACGGGCAGCGGACCGCGGATCGAGATCGAACTGGACGAGCGAGCCCCGCAGGCCCGCTCCTGCGCCGTGTTCACGGTGGAGAACGTCAAGGGCGAGCTGATCGTGCGGCGCGAGGTGAAATTCGTGTACGGCTTCCAGTCGGAGCTGGACCGGATGTACGGCTTCGGCATGCAGTGGGGGCGCGGCTACAAGTCCCGGACCTGAGGCCGGGCGGCCGCGCCGCCCCGGGGTCCTCGCGCGGGCGAGCCCCGGGGCCTCCGGGTCCCCGCGAGGGCGAGCCCGGGTTTCCGGCTCGGACGGGGGCGGCTCAGGACCTGACGAACTGCGGACCCTGCGGCGGCAGCACGAAATTGGGGTCCGCAGTTCGTCAGGTCCTGAGCTACCCGTACCCCGGTCGGTGGGCGGGAGGAGCGGCCGGGTGGGTCGAATGCGCCGCCGCGGGCGGATACCCGTACGCGGGCTGCTGGTGCTGCACCGTGGCCTGCGAGTCGGGGTCGGGCGCCGGGGCCGGCGGGAAGTCGGGCGCGGGCGGCGGGAAGCCGGACGCGGGGGCCGACGGGGGCTCCGGCGTGGCATCTCCCTCGTCGACCGAGATGCCGAACGCGGTCGCCAGGCCGATCAGCCCGGTCGGATAGCCCTGTCCCACGGCCCGGAATTTCCAGCCATCGCCGCGCCGGTAGAGCTCGCCGCAGATGATCGCGGTCTCCTCGCCGGTCTCCGGCCGCACGTCGAAGACCGCGAGCGGCTCCCCGTCGGCCGCCGCCGCGTCGTACAGCAGGATGCGCAGATCGTGCACCTGGGCGAACGCGGCCCCGTCGGAGGAGGCGGCGACCACCACCTGCTCGACCGAGGGGTCGAGCCCGTTCAGATCGGCCTCGATGGCGTCCGTGAGCCCTTCCGGGACACTGCGCTTCGGGAGCCGTCGCACCAGGCCGGAGGGGTGGCGGGGCTGGTTGTAGAAGACGAAGTCCTCGTCCGAGCGCACGCGGCCGCCGCTTCCCAGCAGCAGCGCCGAGGCGTCCACGTCCGGGACGCCGGTGCCCGGGGTCCAGCACAGCACGGCCCGTACGGCCATGGCGTCCAGAGGGACGTTCGAGCCCTTCACCATCGCGTGCGTCATGCCCGTCATCCTGCCTGCTGGCTGCCCGCGCGGACAACGCGGGGTCGTGCCGGATCTTCCGGAGTCGTGCCTTCCGCCGGGCTTCGGCACGTCGGGAAATGGACGAGTTACCCGGAATTCATGCACGTGGGGAACTGCCGACACCCGCTCGTACGTACTATTACCGGCCATACGTTGTCCGGCCGGTCAGGCAGTTCGGGGGAGTCACATGCGTCATTTCGGGCATATTGCGCCCGCGGTGAGGGAGGCGTTGTTCTTCCGGGAGCCGTGCGAATTCGGGGCGGAATCGTCGCCCCGGATGCTTTCGGCTGCCCTGGGCGCCACCCTGTACAGCCCCGCCACCAGGCCGCGGCTCGCCGACGACATCATCAAGCAGGCCGGGCGCGGCGTCGTCTCCATGGTGCTGTGCCTGGAGGATTCCATCGACGACTCCGAGGTCGTCGACGCCGAGGAGAACCTGGTCAGGCAGTTCGCCGAGCTGGACGCACGCGGCGTCGAGGGGCCGCTGCTCTTCATCCGGGTCCGGGAGCCGGGTCAGATCGTGGACCTGGTGCATCGGCTCGGTCGTACCGTCCGAATGTTGTCTGGTTTTGTACTTCCGAAGTTCACGGAAGAGCGTGGCGTGCCCTTCCTGGAGGCGCTCGCCAAGGCCGAGAAGGCATGCGATCAGCGACTGTTCGCGATGCCCGTCCTGGAGTCGCCCGAGCTGCTGTACCTGGAGACCCGGAGCGAAACGCTCCGGGGGATAGCCCGCACCGTCGACACGTACCGCGAGCAGGTCCTCGCGCTGCGTCTCGGCGTCACCGACTTCTGCTCGGCGTACGGGCTGCGCAGGGCGCCCGACATGACGGCGTACGACGTGCAGATCGTCGGCTCGGTGATCGCCGACGTGGTCAACGTGCTGGGCCGGGCGGACGGCACGGGCTTCACGATCACCGGCCCGGTGTGGGAGTACTTCCGGCTCCAGGAGCGCATGTTCAAACCGCAGCTGCGGCGCAGCCCCTTCCTGGAGGGCCGGGCCGAGGAGCTGCGCACGGCGCTGATCGAGCACGACCTGGACGGGCTGCTGCGCGAGATCGAGCTCGACCGGGCGAACGGCCTGCTCGGCAAGACCTGCATCCACCCGTCGCACGTGGCGCCCGTGCACGCGCTGTCCGTGGTCAGCCACGAGGAGTACAGCGACGCCCAGGACATCCTGCGGCCGGAGCGGGGCGGCGGCGGAGTGATGCGCTCCGCCTACACGAACAAGATGAACGAGGTGAAGCCGCACCGCGCCTGGGCCGAGCGGACCCTGCGACGGGCCGAGGTGTTCGGCGTGGCGAAGGCGGACGTCGGCTTCGTGGAACTGCTGGCCGCGGGCCTCGCGGAATGAGCGCGGGACGCGCGGCGGGGGCACGACGGGGGACGGACGCAGGGCGAACGGCAGGCATACGGCGAGGCGCGGCGGGCATGTGGCCGGGTGCGGTGATGCGGCGCGGGACGGCTGTCCGGCGGCGAACGGGCGTGTCCCGATGAGCGGGCGCGCGGCGAGGAAAGAGACGGCGAACGTGGTGTGGTCGGGCAGCTGGGTGACGGAGCGACTGGGCGTGGAGCTCATCGGCGACGGAAGGCCCGACGGCGACGGCGAGCTGAGAGAACTGCTGGGCCTCGCCCTGCGCCGCAACCCCAAGCGGGCCCACCTCCTCGTCTCGAACGTGCTCGGCAAGCACGTGCCGCAGAAGCCCTCCGTCGTGTACGGCGCCGGATTCGAGCTCGGCCGACGGGTGCGCGAACTCCTCGGTGACGCCGAGGCGGGCCGGGCGGTCGTGCTCGGTTACGCGGAGACGGCCACCGGTCTCGGCCACGCGGTCGCCGACGGCCTGGGCCTGGCGCCGTACCTCCACTCCACGCGCCGCCCCGTCGAGGGCGTGGCGCAGGCGGGCGGCTTCGAGGAGTCCCACTCGCACGCCACCTCGCACCTGCTGCTCCCGGAGGACCCGGAGCTGCTGGCGGCCCCGTCGGCCGCCGTGGCCCCCGACGGGCCGCTGGTGCTGGTGGACGACGAGTTCTCCACCGGCAACACCGTGCTCAACACCATCCGCGCGCTGCACGAGCGCTACCCGCGGAGCCGCTACGTCATCGTCGCCCTCGTGGACATGAGGTCACCGGCCGACCGGGAAGGGCTGACCGGGTTCGCCGAGGAGACGGGCGCGCGCATCGACCTGGTGGCACGGAGCGCGGGCACGGTCCTCCTCCCGGAGGGCGTCCTGGAGAAGGGGCAGGCCCTGGTCGCCGCCCACGAACCGGAGCGGGAACGGGGACCGGGGCGGGAACGGGGACCGGAACCGGATTCGGAACGGAAGCCGGAATCGGGACCCGGGCAGGGACCGGAACAAGGACCGGAAACGGAATCGGCGGACGGGGCCGGGCGCGCGCGGAACACCGGACCGGCCTCCGCCGCGTCCGCGGTCCGGCCCTGCACCCGGGTGGACCTCCGGTGGCCCGCGGGCGTCCCCGACGGCGGGCGGCACGGCTTCACCCCTGCCCACCGGACGGCGCTGGAACCTGCCCTGCCCGCCATGGCCGACCGCGTCGCCGAGGCGCTGGGCGACGCCCGCCGCGTACTGGTCCTCGGCTTCGAGGAGCTGATGTACGCCCCCCTGCGCCTGGGCACGGCGCTGGAGGACCGCCTCGACGCCGAGGTGCGCTACTCCACCACGACGCGTTCCCCCGTCCTCGCCGTGGACGACCCCGGCTACGCGATACGCAGCCGGCTGGTCTTCCCGGCGCACGACAACCCGGCCGACGGGCCCGGCGACCGGTACGCGTACAACGTCGCGGGCGCCGGGTTCGACGCCGTGGTGCTGACCGTCGACTCCACCGCCGACACCCCCGAACTGCACGCGCCGGACGGCCTGTTGGCGCAGCTCGCCGCGCACACCGACCATGTCCTGCTGGCAGTCGTCCCCTCGTACGTGCCCCCGGTTCCACAGAAGGGCGCCACCACCCCCACTTCCCTCTCCTCCCCTTCTCCTTCTTCCTCCTCCGACGGATCCGAACGGCAGGAAACCACCGTGCTGCCCGAGCCACTTCGCGGCCCCGCCTTCTCCTCCTACGCGCCGGACGAGGTCGGCTGGCTGCTCCAGGACCTCTCGGACGCCGAACTGGAAGCGCCCACCGAGGAGCGCGAGGAGGCGATACAGAGCGGTGGCGCGCACTACGCCGAGTCGCTGCCGGTCGAGTACCAGCCGTCCGAGCGGTACCAGGAGCTGTTCAGGGCGGCGCTGGACCTGTCCGCCGCCCGGGTCGCCCGAGCGGTCGGCACCGTCACCGAGACGGTGCTCGCCGAGCGCGGCCCCCGCCCCGTCCTGGTCTCGCTGGCCAGGGCCGGTACGCCCGTCGGCGTACTCATGCGACGCTGGGCCCGCCACCGGCACGGCGTCGACCTGCCGCACTACGCCGTCTCCATCGTCCGGGGCCGGGGCATCGACGCCAACGCCCTGCGCTGGCTGGTCGCCCACCACGACCCGGCGGACGTCGTCTTCGTCGACGGCTGGACCGGGAAGGGCGCGATCACCCGCGAACTGTCCGAGGCGCTCGCCGGGTTCGAGGGCTTCGACCCCGAGATCGCGGTACTCGCCGACCCGGGCGGCTGCGTCCGCACCTACGGCACGCGCGAGGACTTCCTCATCCCGTCCGCCTGCCTGAACTCCACCGTCTCCGGACTGATCTCGCGGACCGTGCTCCGCGCCGACCTGGTCGGCCCCCAGGACTTCCACGGCGCGAAGTTCTACCGTGAGCTGGCGGACGCCGATGTGTCCGGCCACTTCCTCGACACCGTTGCCGCCCACTTCGACGAGGTCGCCGACGCCGTGGACGCCGGGGCCAAGGAACTGCTCACGGCCGACCGGGCACCCACCTGGGAGGGCTGGGCCGCCGTGGAACGCATCAGCGAGGAGTACGGCATCCACGACGTGAACCTGGTCAAGCCGGGCGTCGGCGAGACGACCCGGGTACTGCTGCGCCGCGTCCCGTGGAAGATCCTCGCCAAGCGCGGCGCGGGCGCGGACCTCGACCACATCCGGCTGCTGGCCGAGCAGCGGGGTGTACCCGTGGAGGAGGTCGACGAACTCCCGTACTCCTGTGTCGGGTTGATCCACCCGAAGTACACCAGGGGAGCGACGGGCGCGGACGGCAGGGCGGTGGAGTCCAAGTGACCGCCGCCCTGCCGTCCGCGCCCGTCGCTCCCCTGGTGTACTTCGGGTGGATCAACCCGACACGTGTCCCCGGCTTCCGCCCCCGCCCCCGACTCCGCTCCCGTGGTGCTCGTCGCCAGCGATCTCGACCGCACGCTGATCTACTCCGCGGGGGCGCTCCAGCTCACCATGCCGGACGCCGAGGCCCCCCGGCTGCTCTGCGTGGAGGTGTACGACCACAAGCCGCTCTCCCACCTCACCGAGACGGCGGCGGCGCTGCTCGACGAACTGGCCCGCACCACGGTCTTCGTACCGACGACCACGCGCACCCGTGAACAGTACGGGCGCGTCCACCTGCCCGGCCCCGCACCGCGGTTCGCGATCTGCGCCAACGGCGGGCACCTCCTCGTCGACGGCGAGTCCGACCCCGACTGGCAGCGACGGGTGACCCGCGGGCTCGCCGACGAATGCGCCCCGCTCGCCGAGGTGCGCGCACACCTCCTGGCCGCGGCCGACCCCGCCTGGATGCTCAAGGAGCGGGTCGCCGAGGACCTCTTCGCCTACCTCGTCGTGGAACGCGCGCTGCTGCCCGGGGGCTGGGTCGAGGAACTGGGGGAGTGGGCGCGGACCCGCGGCTGGACGGTCTCCCTCCAGGGCCGCAAGATCTACGCCGTACCGGGACCGCTCACCAAGAGCGCCGCGATGGACGAGGTGGCCCGCCGCACCGGCGCCGCGCTCACCCTCGCCGCGGGCGACAGCCTCCTCGACGCCGACCTGCTCCTGGCGGCGGACCGCGCCTGGCGCCCCGCCCACGGCGAACTGGCCGACACCGGCTGGAGCGCCCCGCACGCCGAGGTGACGGCCGGGCGCGGCGTGGTCGCGGGCGAGGAGATCCTGCGGCGCTTCCTCCGGACCGCGGAGGAGTTCCGGGCGTCGGGCGGGCTCCGGGCACCGGAAGGGTTCCGGGAACCGGGGGTGCTCCGGGCATAGGCGGCGCCCGGGGCCCCGGGGAGGGAAGATCATCCTGACGCCGGGTACCGGCACACAGGCCGATCGAGGCACGAGGAGCACAGGATGACCAAGGGCAACGACACCAAGATCACGGACGAGCTGTACGCCTACATGCTGGCGCACAACCCGCCGCTCGACGCGGTGCAGCGCGAACTGATCGGGACCACGTACGCCCGCCTGCCCGAGCAGGCCGGCATGCAGTCCGCGGAGGAGCAGGGACCGCTGCTCGCCTTCCTCGTCCGGCTGACCGGGGCCCGGCACATCGTGGAGGTCGGGACGTTCACCGGGTTCTCCGCCCTGTCGATGGCGCAGGCACTGCCCGCCGACGGCCGGCTGATCGCCTGCGACATCTCGGAGGAGTGGACCGCGTACGGCCGGGAGGCATGGGAGAAGGCGGGCGTCGCGGACCGGATCGAGCTGCGCATCGCCCCCGCGCTCGACACGCTGCGGGCGATGCCGGCCGAGCCGCACATCGACCTCGCCTACCTGGACGCGGACAAGGGCAACTACATCCCGTACTGGGAGGAGCTGGTGCCCCGGATGCGGCAGGGCGGCCTGCTCATCACGGACAACGTGCTCTTCCACGGCGGGGTGACCGACCCGCGGGCCACCGGCGCAGCGGCGGCGATCAAGGAGTTCAACGAGCACGTGGCCGCGGATCCGCGGATGGACAGCGTGATGCTGACCGTCTCCGACGGCCTGACGCTCTCGCGCAGGAAGTGAGCGGGCGGGTGACGAACGGCGAACGGTGACGGCCCCGGAGCCGTCGCTTCGGGGAGCGACTCCGGGGCCATCCGTGCTCAGCCGCAGCAGCCCCCGCCGCAGCAACCGCCCCCGCCCCCGCCACCGGCCGACGGAGCGGCGGGCGCGGACTTGGCGGACGACCCGCCCACCGCGACGGTGGACAGCAGCTTCACGGTGTCGTCGTGCCCGGCGGGGCAGGAGGCCGGGTCCGAGGACTGCGCCATCGGGCGGCTGAGTTCGAACGTGTCTCCGCAGGAGCGGCAGCGGTATTCGTATCGAGGCATGGCCCCAGGCTAACGGCGACGGACCACCGGCATCGAGGTCGCCGCCCTCCGGCTCAGCCGCATCTCCCGCTCGGCCTCCTCGGGGTGGCGGGCCCGCCAGTACGGGTTGTCGTGCGGAAGGCCGCCGCTGACCCGCCCGTACATCCCGAAGACCATCAGCATCAGCCCGACCACGAAGCTGAACAGCACGTTCTGGATGCGGAAGGCGAGGAAGTTGTATTCGGTCTCCAGCAGGGCGAGATTGACGAAGCCGCTCAGGATGAAGGCGACACCCAGCACCATGTTGAGCGTCGAGGCGAAGTTGCCGCCGATCACCATCCCGATGAACAGGAGCAGCCCGACGCAGATGGACAGGACGCTGAGGGCGCCGTTGGTGTTGAGGCCCGCGACGGTGGCCCCGCCGGTGCTGAAGAAACCGATCCTGTTGATCAGCCCCAGGATCCCGAAGACGAACAGCACCAGCCCCATCAGTCCCGCCCCGACCCGGTAGACCCGGCTGAGCCGGTGGTCGACCGGCAGGTGCTTGTCGAGCGCGGTGGCCTTGCGGCGACGAGGCGTGCGCCGCCCCGGGAGGTGCAGTGCGTGGGTGGCCATGTCGGCCTCCTTCGGGCGTACTACCACCAGGATCCGCCCACGCCCCGGCCACCGCACATCAGGGCCCGGGCCCGCGCCCGAGATCCGGCCCCGGGAACTCGACCCCGAAATCGGACCTTGGAATCGGGTCCCGGGATCAGCCCCGGGACCGGACCTCGAAATCGGGTCCAGGGATCGAACCCCGGAACCGGACCTCGGGATCAGCCCCCGGAACCGGCCCCGGCCCCGCGCTCCTCACGGATCTCGGAGACCACCCGCGCGGCGGTCCGCCGCACCGCCTCGGTCTCGGTCAGGAAGTGCCAGTAGTCGGGGTGCCGCCCCTCCAGCGCGGTGACGGCACGGTCCAGCCGGGCCACCGCGTCGTCCAGCGGACGGGCGTGGCGCGGATCGGGCGTGCTGCGCCCCTCCATGGCGAGGCGCTGGGCGTCGCGGACCGCGAACCGGGTCCGCTGGATCTCCTGCTGCGGGTCCTTGGCCACGCCGTCCAGCCGCTGCAGCCGGTCACCGGCCGCCGACACCGCCTCGTCCGTGGCGTTCAGCAGGGCGCGGACCGTGCTCAGCCGGGAGGTCGCGTCGGCCCATCGCTGCTCGTCCCTGGCCCGAGCGGCCTCCTCCAGCTTCTCCTCGGCCCGCCGCACGTTGACGACCGCCTGCTCGGGAACGGGCTGGAGGTCCTGCCAGCAGGCCGCGGAGAACCGCCGCCGCAGCTCGCTCAGCACCGGCTCCACCGAGTCGGCCCGGTTCGTCAGCGCCTGGGCCCTGGTGCGCAGCGAAACCAGCCGGTGGTCGATCTCGGCGGCCCGCGCGGGCAGCTCGTCCGCCTCGGCCCGTACGGCCTCGGCGTCGCGCAGGACGCGGTCGGCACGTTGCAGGGTCTCCTGGACGCCGTGCCGGCCCGCGCCCTCGTTGAGCCTGGTCAGCTCGGGGGCGAGGGCCGCCAGCCGTGCGGCGAGGTGATCCGCCCGCAGCCCGGAGGCCCGCACCGCGTCGAGCGCGTTGCTCGCACCGAGCAGTGCCTGCCGGGCCCGTTCCACGGCGGGTGCGAGCCGGGCGAGCTGCGTCTCCGCACTGCCCAGCAGCGGACCGAGCCCCTGGGCGAACCGGTCCAGCTCGCCCTTGACCCGTATCAGCTCGTCCCTGGCCGTGGTCAGCTCGGTCCGGGCGCGGGCCGCGACCGACGGTTCGAGATCGTCCCGGTCGAGGTCGTACGCGTCGACGGCGGTGATGTACAGATGACTGACCGCGTCGATCCGCTGCCCGAGAGCGGCGAAGTCGTCCACCGCCTTGCGGGCACGGGGGGAGCTGTCGACGGCGGTGATCGTCTCGATGGAGATCCGCAGGTCGCGCTGGGCCGTGTCCAGCTCGTAGAAGGCCGACGCGGCGGCGTCCTTCGCCGCCTGCGCGTCGGCGCGCTGGCCCTCCCCGCGCCCGCCGAACCACCGTCTCGTGCCGCCACCGGCGAAGGCGGCGGGCAGCGCGGCCACGAGCAGCGGCACCGGCAACAGCATCAGCCCGAGGACATCCCTGACGGCGGAACTCCCACCCGCTCTCGCCCGCGGCCGCGCGTGTGTCGCCGTCACATCCCTCTCCCGTGCCGTCTCGCCCTGCCCGGTACATTCTCCCACCAGGTAAGGACGAACACACAGGCCGGTTAGTTCGCGCTGCGGACGTCGATTTCGCCGTTGCCGCTCCGGGCCCTCACCACATGGCGGCTGCCCTCGCCGCGGGGCACGTCCACCGAGACGCGCCCGTTGTCGGCGGAGGCGTCCACGGAGTACTTCGTGCCGCCGCCCGGCAGGACGACGACGATCCCTCCGTTGTCGCTCACGGTGTCCACCCGGTCCGGCACGGAGGTGAAATCCAGCTGGACCCTGCCGTTGTCGGACTGCGCCGACACGGACGGGGCCGAGATCCGCTCGCCGGTGATGCGCCCGTTGTCGCTCTTCAGCTCCAGCGGACCACTGGAGTCCCGGACCGTCACCCTGCCGTTGTCGGCGGTCAGCGAGAGCGGGGTGTCGAAGCCGGACGCGGTGATCCTCCCGTCGTCCCCCTCGACGACCACCCGCACCCCGCGCGGCACCTTCACCCGGTGCTCCGAGACGCAGTCGCTGATCAGGGCATCGCACTTCACCTTGAGGGTGAGCGTGTCGTCCTCCATGTCCCACCGCGGTTCGGGCCCGCTCCCGAACATCACCCATCCGTCGACGCGCCGGGTCACCTCGACCTTCTGCACATCGGCCGGCACGAGCTCCACCGACGAGTGGCCGGCACGGATGGTCAGCGTCTTCCCGTTCAACGCGAACGACTTGTGCTCGGTAGGCGCGTCACCGACGTCCGCACCGCCGCAGCCAGTGAGCACGAGAGCCATGAGCACGGCCCCACCGGACGCGACGAGAGCACGGGTACGGACTGCCACGATGATCTTCCCCCAAGGTTCGGACGGGTGTGCGCCGCGTGCGCTCCGCCGCGGTGGCTCCACCGTACGAAGCCGCCCGCCCCGGACAGAATGCGGACGGCTACCGTACGAGGGGTGGGGATAACCCCCGCACGCCTCCCCGCCCCTCACCCGGGGGCCGATGTCGGGTGTGGTCACGGCTGTTCGGCCCGGCAGCGGCGGTGGTGCGCACGGTCCGGGCGTGCGGCGGACGGGTCCGGGTCCACGGACCGGAAGGACGGTCCCGGTCCCCGGCCGTAGGGCGTGGACGAGGCCCTGCCGGTCGACCTCGTACGCCTTGGTTGTCATCGTCACGGGTAACCCCCCGTTGCGGTCGTCGAGCAATACCGCTGACAGTAGGAACCCTGTGAGCACGCGGCCCACCGATGTACGGAAGTGATCCCACACCGCACTCGCGCGGGTGGACCGGGGGTTCGCACCCTTGACCCCCCGGTCCGATTACAGGACGGCGACGGGGTGTTGTACGTGAGGAAAAGCGCGGGTCCGATCGGGCCGGACCGGGACGTCCGTGCCGGTGCGCGCGGAAGCCGCGCCCCTCCCGCACGGGGCGGGAGGGGCGCGGAGCGGTTCGGGGGGCTCAGCGGTTCGGGAGTCCTGGAGTTCGGCTCAGGCGTTGGGGCGCTTGCCGTGGTTGGCGTTCTTCTTCTTGCGGGCGCGTCGCTTGTTTCCGCGCTTGGCCATGACGTGTCTCCCTTGTCCGGGATCTTCGTGTTCACGCCAGTTTAGGTTCGACCGGTGTCCACCGCATCAGCGGTGGCGGCGGCGGTGGTGACGTCGGTGACGGTGACGCGGGTGCGGGTGTCGACTCCTTCTGTCTCTACCCCGCGCCTTCTTGTTTCTCCCCCCTGCTCGAAGGGCGGACCGGGCCCGGCCGTAACGTATCTCCGTTCGAGCAGGTCCTGTCCCAGGGGGGATCATCCATGTCGTACGGCTACCCGCCGCCACAGCCGGGGCAGCAGCCGCCCCCGCAGCCGTTCCCGTCCGCCCCGGACGCTTCGCAAGGAACGCCGTATCAGCACTGGCCGCAGCCCGGCACCGTGGCGTACGGCTACCCGCAGCCGCCGAAGAAGTCCCGGGCCGGGCTGATCGTCACGCTGTCCGTGGTGGGAGGTACGGCCGTCCTGCTGGCGCTCGGCGCGCTGATCGCGATCCTGGGCAGCGACGACTCGCCGTCGGACGGCTCGAAGCGGCCGGTCGCCGAGGCGTCGGGCGGCAGGACGCCGGCGAAGGAGGGCACGCCCGCGCCGGACGACGCGTCCGGCGCCCCCACGGAACTGCCCGCGCCGGGGAGCGCGGACGCCACGGGCGACGTGCGGATCACCAGGTGCGCGATCGACTCGTTGACCGAGTGGCCCGACGCGGACGTGGAGATCGTGAACCGCTCCGAGGACCAGGCGTCCTACATCGTGTCCGTGGAGTTCGTGGACGGGGAGGGCACCCGCCGGGCCTCGGGCCTGGCGACCGCGACCGATCTGGCGGCCGGGCAGAAGTCGGTGGAGAAGGCCCAGGGGCTGGGGAAGGTGCCGGGCAAGATGACCTGCCGGGTCCTGAAGGTGACGCGGCTGCCGTCGTCGTAGGGCGTGCTCCGGGAGGGCCGGGCGAAGAGGCCGGCCCCACTCCGGGGCTGCGTTCCGGGGTGGGCGCGCGGCGGCCGGTGTCGGCGGAGTGGGCGCGCGGCGGCCGGTGCCAGTGGGACGGGTCCGGGAGGGCGGTACCGGGCGTTCGGGTCCTCACCCGAATGGGGGTGTCCGAGTGGTCGAGGGGGAGGGCGCCGCGCAGGGTCGGTTCTGTTCGCCGTCCCGTCACGGCCAAGGAGGTTCCCATGGCTCATTCGGCACCCGTGCCCGGCCGGTCCGGTTCCGCAGCCCCGGAGGACACCAACCCCTGGGCGGCCGGAGGCACCATGTTCGCGGGCGTCCTGCTCCTCGTGGACGGCGCCTTCGGGGTGATCAAGGGCATCGCCGGTATCGCCTCCGACGACGTCTACGCACGCGTCGGGAATTACACGTTCGAATTCAGCGTGACCGCCTGGGGATGGATCCACCTCGTGCTCGGCATCGTGCTCGGGGTCGTCGGCTGGGGCATCCTCAGGGGCGCCCTCTGGGCCCGCGCCACGGGTGTGGTGATCGCCGCCATCAGCCTGATCGTCAACTTCGTCTGGCTGCCGTACCAGCCGATCTGGGCGATCATCTCGATCGCCATCGACACGTTTGTGATCTGGGCCCTGTGCACGGACCGCTCGAAGGCGATTGTCTGAGCGGGGCGGATCGGCGGGCGGCCGGGCCGGTGGGTGGATCGGTGGGACTACGGGGTGTTGTCAGTGGTCCGGTTCACACTGGGGGCATGTGCCGAAGCATCAAGACCCTTCGCCCGCCCGTCCTCCCCGAGGAAGCCACCGAGGAGGAGATCCGCGCCGCCGCCCTGCAGTTCGTGCGCAAGGTGTCCGGCTTCCGCGCCCCGGCCGCGCACAACCAGGAGGTGTTCGACCGGGCCGTCGACGAGATCGCCGGGGCGACCGCCAGACTCCTGGACGGCTTGGAGGTACGGGGCGGCGTCAGGGCGTCGTAGTGGTCGCCGGGGCGGCCGCGGCGGCGGCTTCCGCGGCCGGTCTGCGCATGAGGTATGCGGCCAGGGCGCCCGCCATGAACAGGGCGAGCACGGATATGCCCGTGGCCACCCAGGTCGCGCCGAGCCACTGGCCGCCGAAGTAGCCGAGGCCCACGCTGTAACCGGCCCAGGCCACCCCGGCCAGGGCCGACCAGGGCAGGAACTCCTTGACGTCGCGGTGCGCGGCGCCCGCGCCCAGGGAGACCACCGAGCGCCCGGCCGGGGCGAAGCGGGCGATGATGACGAGGACGCCGCCGCGGGACAGGGCCGCGCCGAGGCGTTCTTGCGCGGACGTGAGGCGGCGGGAGCGGGCGATGGCCCGGTCCAGGCGCGCCCCGCCGCGCCAGGCCAGCCGGTACGCGACGAGGTCGCCGAGCACCGAGGCGGTGGCCGCGCAGAGGATCAGGGCGAGGAGCGAGGGCACCTGGGGCACCTGCTCGGCCGCGCCCGCCGCGGAGGCGGCACCCGCGACCGTCGTCGAACCGGCGGCGGCGGCCGTGGCGGCGGTGATCACCAGCACGCCGCTGGGCAGTACGGGCAGAAAGACGTCCAGGAGCACCGAGAGGGCCACCACGACGTAGATCCATGGGCTGCCGGTCAGTGCACCCACACTCTCAAGCACCTACTACTCCCCGATTCGGAACAACGCCGCGACGTCGCGGGGGAGCGGCAGGAGCGGCAGGGTCGGCTGCACAGCGTACGCCTGCCGTTTATCCGGTGATCGATAAAATACGGATGATGTTGGGAACCTCACGTACACCCGTAAATGGGAAGCCTCGGTTCCGGGCGCATATCCGGATGTACGTGAGGAATGGGTCTTTCCGCAGGGCCTTCTCCAGGACCTTCCGCGAAGCCTTCGGCGGCTCCTGAAGCGGTCCCGGAGGCGGTCCCGAGGTGGGCTCCGCGGCGGTCCCGGTGGTGGGGTCCGACGGGGGTTGGTCGCAGGAAAGGGGGAGCGGCCTGCGACGGGCCGGTCGGCCCCGGGTGGAGCCGGTTCACGGTGAGCGGCGACGGGCTCGTCCGTCGGTCCCGGGACGGGTCCCGGTCTCCGCGGGCGGGAGGGGCGGCCCCGGGCGGATCAGACCGTGACGGCCGGCGTCTTCTCGCGGGCCCCGGCGTCGCCGCTCTCCGCGTCGCGCTGGCTGAACAGCTGGTCCAGGGCCAGGGCGCCGGGCCCGGTGAAGATCAGCAGGAAGAACGCCCAGCAGAAGATGGCGGCGGGCTCGCCGTTGTTCTCGATCGGGAGCAGTGCCTCGGGCTGGTGGACCTTGAAGTAGGCGTACGCCATGGAGCCGGAAGCGATCAGGGCCGCGACGCGGGTGCCGAGGCCGAGCATCACCAGGATGCCGCCGACGAGCTGGATGACCGCCGCGTACCAGCCGGGCCAGGTGCCGACGGACGCCGAGTGGGTGCCGCCGAAGAGGCCGAAGAGCGACGAGGCGCCGTGGCAGGCGAAGAGCAGGCCGATGACTATTCGGAACAGGCAGAGGGCATAGGGCTGAGCCTGGTTCAGGCGTGTGTTCATGGGGGGCGTGCTCCTTCGGTCTGGTGGGGACGTGAACCGATTGAGTGGCACAGATTAGGGAAACCTCACCAATGCTTGCAACTTCAACATCCTGCAAGTGTCCGAAAATCGTCATGCGCTCGTCAGCCAGCCCATGAGGTGATATCGCCTCCATCTGCGGTCCTTGATGTGGCGCCTTGGCCTGAACCAATGTCGGCGTAACTTTCCGGCCACCCGTGAGGAACGTCATGGTCCGGTGGCCGGGACGCGGGACGGGCGCGGCCGGGGTGCGATCGGGGTGCGGCGGACCGGCTTCTCGGCGTCGGGGCGCCGGTGTGCCGGGGCGGGGAGAAGCGGAATCCGCTCCGGGGCGCGCCGGGGGCGGTTCGCGCGCGGGCGGGGGCAGGTCAGCCGCGCGACGCGGGGCGCGGGGTGCGGCCGGGCGTCGCGAAAGGGGGCCGTCGGCCCCGCGGCGGGCGCGGGGAGCACATCGCCCGACGGTGCACATACCGCCGCCGGGGTGCGTGGGGGCCGGGGCGCTCCGGCCCGTCGGTGCCGGCGGGGCCGTCCGTCACGGACCGGGCCGGTCCGGGGTCCGGTGGGGCCCGTGCGCGGTTCCGGCCCGAGGTTCCGGCATCGGACGCCGGCCGCGGCCGGGTGCCGGGGCGTCGACGCCCCGCGTGTCCACCACGCGTCGCCGTACTCGGCCGAAAACACGCCGGTGCTCCCGGGGGCCGTGTCCGGCGCCGCCGGGCGTCGCGGGAGCGCCCCGTGTGCATGCCTGTGCGGAGTTGCGCGGTTACGGGGCTCTGTGCGCGCATGCGTACGGAGCCGCGCGGGGTGCGCGGCTCCGTACGGGTGGGGCGGGGGAGGGCGGCGGCCCGGTCGGCGGCCTTCCGCCGGTGCGCCGAGGGCGGTGTGCGCCCCCGTGTCCGTCGCCCGGATCAGCAGTTGTTGAGGATGCCCTGAAGGGCGCTCTTCTCCGCCGAGTCGACCTTCAGGTCGTAGTAGTGCTTCACGTGCACCCAGGCCCGCGCGTACGTGCACAGGTACGAGGTGCGCGAGGGGAGCCAGTCGGCCGGGTCCTTGTCGCCCTTGGACTGGTTGACGTTGTCCGTGACCGCGATGAGCTGCGGGCGCGTCAGGTCGTTGGCGAACGCCTGCCGCTGGGCGGTGGTCCAGCTGCTGGCGCCCGACCGCCAGGCCTCGGCGAGCGGGACCATGTGGTCGATGTCCAGGTCGGACGCGGCGGTCCAGGTGGCGCCGTCGTACTCCGAGTACCAACTGCCGCTGACGGCGGCGCAGCTGGAGTTCTGCTCCACGTTCGTGCCGTCGCGTTCGAGCACGACCTCACGGGTGTTGCAGGCGCCCGACTGGGTGATCCAGTGGGGGAACTTGTCGCGGCTGTAGCCGGAGGACGAGCCCTCGGGGGAGACGGTCAGGTCGCTGAGGTACGAGCGGGCGGTCGAGGCGGAGACCGGAGTGGGCATGGCCGCCTGGGCGGTGGGGGCGGTGAGCAGTGCGGAGGTTGCGGCGAAGGCGGCGGATGCGGCGACGACGGCGAGGCGACGCGCGTAGACACCTGACATGCGAACTCCCTTGATGTGGGGGGGAACTTGGACGGGTGATCCGTGGGGCCCGGCCATCGTGACGGCACCAGGTTTCCGTGGGGTGGGCACCAGGTAACAGAGTGGCGACATGGCCACGTCACATCAAGGGTTCTGGCCAACATGGCTGAAGCATGGGGGCGTACGTCCACATCTGCGCGGGCGCACGCGCCGTACCGAAGACTGACGCGACGCCAGGCGAGCGGCTGCGCGGACCGGTTCGCGACGGTGGCCCGGAGCGGGGCCGGCCGTAGGGTTGCGGGGTGCTGCTACCGGTCAACGCCACGCTCGGCGTGGTCCTCGCCCTGCTGCTCGTGGCGGCCGCCGCGGTCGCGGCCCTGGCCTCGCTCGGCCGGTCGCGCGAGATCCTGCTGGCAGGGTTGCGGGCGGCGGTCCAACTCGCCGCGGTCTCCCTGTTGATCGGCTGGGTGGTCCACGCGCTGCCGCCGCTGCTCGCGTTCGTGGCACTGATGTACGCCGTGGCGGTACGGACCGCGGGACGCCGGATCACCCGCAACCGCACCTGGTGGTGGGCGGCCCTGCCGATCGCGGCGGGGGTCGTGCCCGTGATCGCCCTGCTGCTGCTCACCGGACTGCTCCCGGTCCGGGGCATCGCCCTGATCCCGGTGACCGGCATCCTGATCGGCGGCGCGCTGACCGCGACCGTGCTCGGCGGGAGGCGGGCGCTGGACGAGTTGACGAGCCGGCGCGGCGAGGTGGAGGCGGGCATGGCGCTCGGGCTGCTCGATCGTGACGCGCGGCTGGAGATCGCCCGGCCCGCGGCGTCGGACGCGCTGCTGCCGGGGCTCGATCAGACCCGGACGGTGGGGCTCGTCACCCTGCCGGGCGCCTTCGTGGGCATGCTGCTCGGCGGCGCCTCACCGGTGCAGGCGGGGGCCGTGCAGCTGTTCGTGCTGGTGGCGTTGATGGCCGTGCAGGCGACGGCCGTCGCGACGGTGCTCGAACTGGTGGCGCGGGGGCGGCTGCACCGGGAGGAGTGAGCCCGCCGGGGCGGCGCTGCCCGGGGCCCGGGGCCGGCGGTGCGCGGCGGGCCGGGTCCCGGGCTCCGGGGTGCGGGAGCCGGTGCGGCCCGCGGGCCCGGCCCGCGGTGGTGACGGTGTGCGAATGAGGCCCGCGGTGGTGATGGCGTGCGAGCGAGGCTCGCGGTGGTGACGGTGTGCGGATGAGGCCCGCGGCGGCAATGGTGTGCGAACGAGGGCCGCGGTGGCGGTGTGCGGGCGCGGGCCCGGGTGGGTTATCGCGCGTCGATGTGCAGGCGGATCGAGCCGTCGGCCGCCGCCTCCACCCGTACCTGCGTCAGGTCCTCGACGTGGGCGTCGGGGGAGAGGGCCGCGGCGCGCGGGCCGACGCCGACGACGCGCATGCCCGCCGCGCGGCCGGCCGCGATGCCCGCCTCCGAGTCCTCGAAGACGACACAGTCCGCCGGGGCGAAGCCCAGTTCGGCCGCTCCCTTGAGGAAGCCCTCGGGGTCCGGCTTGCTGGCGCCGACGTTCTCGGCGGTGACCCGGACGGCCGGGATGCGCAGGCCGGACGCGTTCATCCGGGTCCGGGCCAGGGCGGCGTCGGCCGAGGTGACCAGGGCGTGCGGGAGTGCGGCGATCGCGTCCATGAAGGCGGGCGCGCCGCCGATCGGGACGACGCCGTCGGTGTCGGCGGTCTCCTCGGCGAGCATGGCGCGGTTGTCCGCGTAGTTCTGCTCCATCGGGCGGTCCGGGAGGAGCACCGCCATCGTGGCGTAGCCCTGCCGCCCGTGGACCACCTTCAGCGCCGCCTCCGGGTCCAGTCCCTCGCGCAGCGCCCAGCGCCGCCAACAGCGCTCCACCACGGCGTCGGAGTTCACCAGGGTGCCGTCCATGTCGAGCAGGAGAGCGCGGGCGGTGAGGACGGTGGCCGGCATGGGCGGGCTCCAGAACGCAGGATACGGAGACGCGAGAACGCGGAAGCGGGGTGCGAAAACGCGGAAGGGCCGAGTGAGGGAACAAGCAGCCTCGCCCGCCGGTCAGGGAGTGGCGGGCGGAGGCTACTTTGTTCCATTACGATACAAAAACATGCCGGGGAAAGCCAATCCCCTTCCGGGTCGGGACGTCGGGAGTGCCCCGCCCCCCGACTCCGCCCCCGGCTCCGGTTCGGTTCCGGGGCATCAGGAGTTTCCCCGGCCCGTCGTCTCCGCCTCCAGGGCGCGGCGCGTGTGGGGGCCGTACACCCCCGGGGGGTCGCCCTTGATCAGCCTGTACGACTGGTAGGCGTTCACGGCGTACTGGACCCGGTCCGTGTAGTTGCCGTCGGCCGGATCGGCGTAGAGCCGGATCTCGGTCAGGCGGTGCTGCAGCTCGGTCACCCCGGGTCCCTGGTCGCCGTAGCGGAGTGTGGCCTTGGTCAGCGAGGGGGGCGGGGCGTCCGTCGCCGTGGGGTCCGCGGGCTTCGAGGGCGTGGTGG
>NZ_RDBO01000020.1:1070100-1103278 GCF_008120935.1 Streptomyces sp. sk2.1 | reverse complement strand
GCCTGGCGCCGGATGTCGCATTTCGGTACGGCATTGGGCATCCCGGCTGCGGATTGCATAATCGCAGGGCATTCGAGGGGGAGGGGCCCACCACAATGACCGGACACATATGCCCGGAGTGCGGTCCGCGCGGGCCCGGGGACTCCTCGCGGGCAGCCGTCGACGGGTCGTTGCCCAGCGTCACGTACGGCCGGATGCGCAGCGGGTCGAAGTCCTCCGCCGCCGCCCTCTCCGCCTCGTCGGCCGCCGACCGCTCGGCCCGCTGTCGCTCGGCGGCCCGGTACTGCGCCTCGTACCGCTCGGACGTCGTACCGGGGGTCGCGCCGGGTGCCGTCCGGTGCTGCTCGGGCGTCGCGCCGGGTGTCGTCCCGTACTGCTCGAACGGTGTCCCGGGTGTCGTCCCGTACTGCTCGGGCGTCCGCTGCCCGCAGGCGCAGCCGGTGCCCGGGGCGGTTCCCCGGCCGCCCCCGGACCTTCCGCCCGCTCCGTTGTCCGTACCGCACTCCGGGCATATGTGTCCGGTCATTGTGGTGGGCCCCTCCCCCTCGAATGCCCTGCGATTATGCAATCCGCAGCCGGGATGCCCAATGCCGTACCGAAATGCGACATCCGGCGCCAGGCCGAAACGCGACACCGTCCGGAGAGCGGTCGTCACCTCTTCGGCAGGCCATAACGGGTCGGAACGTCCAGGATGGGGATGTAGCGGACCCGAGGAGATGTTCCATGGCCCAGCATTCGAGCCCCCCGATCCCGGCCCCCGCCCCGATACCCGGTGAGGGCCGCTCCATGCGGTCGGTCCTCGTGGCCATCGGTGCGCTGCTCCTCGGCATGCTGCTGGCCGCACTCGACCAGACCATCGTCTCCACCGCGCTGCCGACCATCGTCAGCGATCTCGGCGGACTGGAACACCTCTCCTGGGTGGTCACCGCCTACCTGCTGGCCTCGACCGCCGCGACCCCGCTCTGGGGCAAGCTCGGCGACCAGTACGGGCGCAAGAAGCTCTTCCAGACCGCGATCGTCATCTTCCTCATCGGCTCGGCACTCTGCGGCGTCGCCCAGGACATGCCGCAGCTCATCGCCTTCCGGGCCCTCCAGGGCCTCGGCGGCGGCGGTCTCATGGTGCTCTCGATGGCGATCGTCGGCGACATCGTCGCCCCGCGCGAGCGGGGCAAGTACCAGGGGCTGTTCGGCGCGGTCTTCGGCGCGACGAGCGTCCTCGGACCGCTCCTCGGCGGGTTCTTCACCGAGCACCTCAGCTGGCGGTGGGTCTTCTACATCAACCTGCCGATCGGCGTCGTGGCGCTCCTCGTGATCGCCGCCGTGCTGCACATCCCGGTGCACCGCACGAAGCACACCATCGACTACCTCGGCACCTTCCTCATCGCGTCCGTCGCCACCTGCCTCGTCCTCGTCGCCTCGCTCGGCGGCACCACCTGGGCCTGGGGCTCGGCGCAGATCATCGGCCTCACCGTCCTGAGCGTGCTGCTGCTGGTCGCCTTCGTGGGCGTGGAGCGCCGAGCCGCCGAACCGGTCATCCCGCTGAAGCTCTTCCGGATCAGGACCTTCTCGCTCGTCGCCGTCATCAGCTTCGTCGTCGGGTTCGCGATGTTCGGCGCGATGACCTATCTGCCGACCTTCCTCCAAGTGGTGCACGGGATCACGCCGACGATGTCCGGCGTGCACATGCTCCCGATGGTGTTCGGCCTGCTCCTCACCTCGACCGCGTCCGGGCAGGTCGTCAGCCGCACCGGCCGCTGGAAGGTCTTCCCGATCGCGGGCACCGGCATCACCACGATCGGGCTGCTGCTCCTGCACCGGCTCACGGAGACCAGCGGCACCTGGCAGATGAGCATCTACTTCTTCGTCTTCGGCGCCGGGCTCGGCCTGGTGATGCAGGTCCTGGTGCTGGTCGTGCAGAACGCCGTCACGTACCAGGACCTCGGCGTCGCCACCTCCGGGGCCACCTTCTTCCGTTCCATCGGCGCCTCGTTCGGCGTCGCCGTCTTCGGCACGATCTTCACCAACCGGCTCACCGACGAACTGGCCGCGGTGCTCGCCGGCCGGCCGCTGCCACCCGGGGCCAGCGCGGAGGGGCTGGCCGCCGACCCGCGCGCCATCGGACAACTGCCGCCCGCGCTGCGACCGGAGGTGCTCCACGCGTACTCGACCTCGATCACGGACGTGTTCCTGTACGCGGCCCCCGTCGTGCTGATCGCCTTCGTCTTCGCCTGGTTCCTCAAGGAGGACAAGCTGCGCGGCTCGGTGACCGCCCCCGACTCCACCGAGACCCTGGCGTCGAACCCGGTCGAGCGGTCCTCCTACGACGAATGCGCCCGCGCCCTGTCGGTGCTCGCCACCCGTGCGGGCCGCCGCGAGATCTACGTGAAGATCACCGAGCGGGCGGGCTACGACCTGCTGCCCGCGGCGAGCTGGATGCTGCTGCGCGTCAAACGGCACGGCACGGTCGAACCCGCCGTGCTCGCCGACACCACCCCCGTGCCGCTGCGGGCGATCGGCGAGGCCGCCCGCCAGCTGGAGGAACGCGGACTGGTCCGGCGCGAGGGCGTGCAACTGGTGCTCACCGAGGCCGGCGAGGAGGTGGTGGTGGGGCTCGCGGAGGCCCGGGAGGCTTCGATGGCCGAGCTGCTGGGCGACTGGTGGGGGCCGGAACGCCCGACCGACCTGGTCAGGCTCGTGGCGGAACTGACCGCCGAGACGAGCGGGTCGAGCAGGGAACAGCCGCACGGCCCCGAACCGAAACGGGACCACGCGGCCTGAACGGGACCACGCGGCTCGGAGAGCGGGACCACGCGGCTCGGAGAGCGGGACCGGACCGCACGTCGGATCGCATGGCTGGGGCTTCCACGGCCCCGGCCGGGGCTCCTACAACTCCGGCAGGTCCTTCGCGAACCAGTGCTCCGCGTACTGCCGCCGGTGGAACGCGGGGACCTCCCGGTAGCCGTGCTTGGCGTAGAGCCCCCGCGCCTCGACCAGGTCGCTGCGGGTGTCGAGCCTGAGCGTGCGTACGCCGAGGGCGCGCGCCACGTCCTCGACCGCCGCCATGAGCAGCGCGCCGCCGCCCGTGCCGCGGTACTCGGGGCGCACGAACACCCGGGTCAGTTCCGCGACGCCGGTGTCCACCACCAGCAGACCGGCGCAGGCGGCGGGCCTGCCCCCGAACCGGCCGACGACGAACTCGCCGGTGGGCGGTACGAGCAGCTCGGCGCCGTCGCCGGTGAGCCCCTCGTCGATCTCCTCGGCGGTCGCGGGTCGTCCCCAGTAGCGGCCGGCGACCTCGTCGTAGTAGTCGCGCCGCAGCAGCGCGGAGTCCGGCGAGTCGAACGCTTCGGGGGCCGAGGTCCAGGTCGCGCCGGTCGTGCCGGTCGTGCCGGTGGTGCCAGTCATGCCGGTCATTCTGGGCGGGCGCGTCCAAGCGGGCGAACGAATTCCCGATCCGCTTCCCGATCCGCTTCCCGATCCGCTTCCCGGTTCGCTTCCCGATCCGTTTCCCGGTTCGCCCGGCCGGCCGGTTCTCACCCCGGTGGCGCCACCGGCAGCCGCCTCCGGGACCGCCGTACCAGCAGCACGGTCGCGACGACCGCCGCCAGTACGACCCCGAGCAGAGTCAGCACCCAGGCGGGGACGCCGGCCACGGTCAGCAGCCGGTCCGTGTACACCACGGTCCGGTACGGGGTGTCGGCGCCGGCCGCGCGCAGCTCGTGGTCGCCGTCGATCCGCTCCGGGCGCGGGAACGACTGCTCGATCGCGGTGAGGAACACCGGCTTCCCGCCGGTCATCGCGGCCAGCGCGTCCGCGTCTCCGTGCTCCGACGCGGGGTCGATCCGGCCCGCGTACGTGACCTCCGGCGCGTCGCCGCCGATCGGGCCGCGCGGTTCCATCCGGTGCGCGGCGAGGACGTAAAGGCCCAGTTCCTGCGGCGTCGAGGCGAGCTTCGACAGGCGCATCGGGTAGACCAGCCGGTCGCTGGCGAAGCGCAGCCGCAGCGGTTCGAGGCTGCCGGTGAGGGGATTGCCCTCCTCACGGGGAGCGAGCCGGACCGCGACGTACTCCCACTTCTGCTCGACGTAGGGCTCCAGCGCCGTCGCCAGCCGGTCGGGGAGCTCGAACCCGTTGTCCTCCAGCCAGTTCCGGAGCGCCTCGGGGTCGGTCGCCGTCAGCCGTGCCACGTCGAACGGGCCGAGCCGCTCCCGGCCGACCACCGAGACCGCCGGGGCCCCGGCGGAGGGCGCCCCGGCCCCGTCACCGGTCGAGGAGTCGAACGGCCAGTCGTCGGAGCGGGGCCAGAAGTAGTGCCTGACCTCGTGCACCGGAGCGGTGAGGGCGGAGAGTTCGGAGAAGAGGTCCGCGTCGCCGAGTTCCACGCTCGCACGGTGCGGCACCGGCATGATCCAGGCGGCCTCGGGGGCGTCGCCCCGGACCGTGAGCCGCATGACGATCTGCTCGGTACGGCCGTCCCAGGCCACCACCGACGTCTCCCGGTCGACCGAGACCCGGCTCCCGTCCCTCGGGACCATCGCCCCGCAGCCGCACGCGTACGCCGGGTCGATCAGCGAGCCGAGCTGGAGCGACACCAGCATCAACAGCAACGACAGTGCCCGCACCGCCCATGCGCGCCGCCCGCCCCGCGGACGCGGCTTCCCCCTTGAGCCCTGCATGCGTCGCCTTCCTCCCCCGTACGTCGACGAATACGGGTGAGGACGTGCGAACAGTGGTTCCGGTTCCGGTTCCGCCCCGGCATCGATGTCGTTCACATGTCCGGCTATTTGGAAGCAAATTCGAATAAAAGCGGGATGACGGGCAGATGAAGGAAAGGCGGATTGGGTCTATCTCGTGCGGTAATGCGAAAGTTTCACAGCGCGCCCGGGTCGAGCGGCGGGCACAGGACCGGCGGGAGGATCGGCGCAGCGTGGCGAATGCGGAGCAGGGTGTGCGCACAGGCGCGGCGACGGGGAGGGGCACGGGGGCGGGGACGGGCACCGGGGCGGTTCGGGCCCTGCTCTGGCTGGTCGTGGCGGCACTGGCACTGCGGCAGATGGCGGTGGTGCTGAGACGGCAGCCGGGCGAACGGCTCACCGGCCTGGAGACCTGGATCAGGGAGAACGGCGTCCTGCGCGTGCCGGGCTCGCTCTACGACAGCGACCGGTTCACCGGCACCCCGTTCGCCGGGCTGGCACTGAAGCCGCTGGCCAGAACCGCGGAACAGAGCCTGGGCGTCGTCTGGACCTTCGGTTCGCTGCTGCTCGTCGCCGCGTTGGGCGTCGTCGCGGCCCGTGCCCTGCCGGGGCCGGTCACCCGCCGCACCGCCCTGCCGGCCGCCCCCGTCGCGATCAGCCTGCTGATTCTCTCCCTGCCGGTCCGCAACGCGCTGCACCTGGGGCAGACCAGCATCCTGCCGGTCCTGCTGGTGCTGCTGGGCTTCTTCGTGGTCCGCGGGGAACGCGCCCCGGGTGTGCTGATCGGCCTGGCGGCGGCGCTCCAGCCGACCGTGCTGCTCTTCGCCGCCCTGCTGTGGTTCACCGGGCGTCGCCGGGCGGCGACGGCCGGCGGCGTCACGTTCGCCGTCTGCACGGCGCTGGCCTGGGCCGTGCTGCCGGGCGATTCGTGGACGTACTGGGTGCACCACGTCGCGGGGGCCGGGCTCGGCGACGACGCGGCCGACCTGGCCAACCAGTCCATGCACGGCGCACTGCTCCGGTCCGGGCTCACGGGCCCGCTCGAAATCGCGCTGCTCGTGGTGCTGGCGGCCGCCGTCTGTCGGGTCGGGCTGCGTCGCGCCGTGCGGTACGCGCGGGACGGGCAGCTGCTGCTCGCCGTCGCCGTGACCGGCTGCGTCGCCGTCGCCGTCTCGCCGACCGCCTGGCAGCACCAGCTGCTGTGGCTGCTGCTCGCCGTGGTCGGACGGGTCGGCAGACGGGCCGCCGACCGGCCGGTCTGGCCCGTGGTCGTGGTCCTCGTCATCACCCTGCCGGGAAAGATGCTGCTGCCGAACATGGCGGTCCTCCTCCCCCTGCGCGACAACGTGCTGCTGCTCACCGCGATCGCCGCGGCCTGCGCGGTGCCGTTCCTGCCGCGCACCTCGGAGTACTGGCAGCACCCGGTCCCCACCCGGTACGCGGCCCCCGCCCCCGCCCGGTGGCGCCGGGTCCCGCTGCTGCCGTTCTGGCGGCGGGTGCTCAGCCGGCCCAACCTGCTGCTGGAACTGCTCCTGATCAGGGTCGTGTACTCCGCGTACTCGCACGTCAGGCTCGCGGCGAGGGGCGGTCGCGCCACCGCCGAGCACCACGGCCGTCAGATCCACGCCATCGAGCAGTGGCTGCACATCGACGTCGAGCACGGGATCAACCACGCGGTCGCGGGGATCGGCGGGCTGCGGGAGTTCTTCGACCACTACTACACGACGTTCCACTTCATCGTGCCGTTGAC
Source organism: Streptomyces sp. sk2.1 (assembly GCF_008120935.1). Taxonomy (GTDB): domain Bacteria; phylum Actinomycetota; class Actinomycetes; order Streptomycetales; family Streptomycetaceae; genus Streptomyces. Next base: position 1,096,834 of record NZ_RDBO01000020.1, on the reverse strand, counting down.
GATCCTCGGTGTGCTCTACGTGCGACGCCCCGCGGACTACCGCTGGGCCCGCAGCACGATCGGCTTCGCCACGGTCCTCGCCCTGCTCGGCTTCTGGCTCTATCCGCTCGCCCCGCCGCGCCTGATGCCGGGGCTCGGCTTCATCGACACGGTGAACGGTGTCCAGGACTTCGCGAAGCCGGACTACGGGACGCTGACCTCGATGACCAACCAGTACGCGGCGATGCCCTCGCTGCACTTCGGCTGGTCGCTCTGGTGCGGCGTGATCGTCGTCGTACTGGCCCCGAAGGCGTGGATGAAGGCGTTGGGGCTGCTGCACCCGCTGTTCACGGTCTCCACGATCGTCGCCACGGCCAATCACTGGGTGCTGGACGCGGTGGGCGGCGCGGTCGTGGTCTCGCTCGGCTTCGGGCTGACCCACGTCCTGTCGGGGCCGCGGGCACCGGCGGCGGCCGGGCAGGACGGACGGAAGAACACACCGGGCGCGGCGGGTGGACCGGGCACGGCGGGGCGGACGGCACCGGCACCGAGAACGGCGACGGCGGACGCGACGGCCGACGCGGCGGCAGGCTGACGGAACCGGGCGGAACGGAGCGGAACAGGGCGGGCGCGGGCGGCGAGGAGGAGCTGACCCGCCTGACCGGGCGCCGCTGAGGGGCCGTCGGGAGCGGCGCGCGGCCGTCCGGAACCCACGAAGGGCCGAAGGGGTGCCGGGACGAACACATCGTCCTGACACCCCTTCGGCATGGATCGCCGCTTGACCAGGATCTGCCCATTCGTTCGGTTCCGCCACTCGAACGGCTCAGGAGGGGGCCGAGCCGAGGGCCCAGGTGGCGAGGGACAGCGTGGCCATGGAGACCACCGTCGAGGCCACCACGGCGTTTCGGGCCGGGCGGGTGTCCAGGCCGTACTGCTGGGAGTAGATGAAGGCGTTCTGGGCGGCCGGCAGCGCGGAGCAGAGCACGACGGCCAGCAGTTGGTGTTCCGGCAGGTGCAGCAACGGGCCGCCGACGGCGAAGGCGATCAGGGGCTGGGCCAGTGTCTTGAGCGCCACCGTCACGACGACTTCGGCACGTTCGGTACGTCCGGCGCGCTTCGTGCGTGCCGGATGTCCCGTATGTGCCGGGTGTTCCGCGCGTGTCGGGTGTTCCGCGCCCTTCGTGAGTACGGGGGGCCGTGCTGGGACCGTCGAACCACCTTCGTCCGGGCGGGTGTTCAGTGAGAGGCCCAGGGTGATCAGGGCCGTCGGCACGGCGGCGGCGCCGAGCAGGTCGCAGGAGTGGGCGAGGGCGTGCGGCAGCCGCAGTCCGAGCGCGGAGACGACCACGCCGAGCAACGAGGCCATGATGATGGGGTTGCGGACCGGCATCGTCAGCATCCGTCGCAGCACGACGGCCCTCCCGGACCTCGCACCGCTCCCGGTACCGGACCCGACCGTTCCCGTCCCCGCTCCCGCACTCGTTCCCGTCCTCGTGCCCGAGTCCAGCAGTGTCAGGATCACGGGCGAGACCAACAGCACCTGGAACAGGATGATCTGGGCGACGAACGAGGCGTCGCCGAGTACCTGGACCGCCACCGGGATGCCGAGGTTGGCGGAGTTGACGTAGCCCGACGTCATGCTGCTGATCGCCCGGTCCGCGGTGCCCCGGCCGAAGAGCCGGCCTGCCGTCAGGAAGCCGAGACCGCAGACCAGCGCCGTGCCCGCCGCGAAGGCCACCATCGAGGGATTGGCGAAGGAGTCGAGCCGCGCCCCGGAGACCATGGTGAACAGGGCCGCGGGCATGGCCACGTGGAAGACGAACCGGCCGAGCACGGCCTCCGCCTGCCGGCCCAGCAGGCCACTGCGGCCGACCACGTAACCGATGGCGGTCAGCGTCCAGATGGGAGCGAAGGCGGAGAGCAGGGCGTGCATGCCGCCATGATCCTCGCGCTGTTGTGCGTCTCTCGTGCGGGGGTTCGGGCAGGGGGCGGGCGGTGCCGCGACGACCCGGAGCGCTCAGCCCCCGTCCCCGGCAGCAGCACCGGTGCCGACGCCGACCTGGAGTTGCTTGATCCCGTTGAGCCACGCCGAGCGCAGCCGTCGCGGGTCGTCGAGCAGCCGCAGGTCCGGCAGCGCGTCGGCGATCGCGTTGAAGATCAGATCGATCTCCAGCACGGCCAGGGACTTGCCGAGGCAGAAGTGCGGTCCTCCGCCGCCGAAGCCGAGGTGGGGGTTGGGATCACGGAGGATGTCGAAGGTCTCCGGGTTCTCGAAGACCTCGGGGTCGTTGTTGGCCGAGGAGTAGAAGAGTCCGACCCGCTGCCCCTTCTTGATCAACTGCCCGCCCAGCTCGACGTCCTGGGTGGCGGTCCGCTGGAAGGAGACCACGGGAGTGGCCCAGCGGACGATCTCCTCGGCGGTCGTGGCCGGCCGTTCGCGCTTGTAGAGCTCCCACTGGTCGGGGTGGGTGAGGAAGGCGTGCATGCCGTGACTGATGGCGTTGCGGGTGGTCTCGTTGCCGGCCACGGCGAGCAGGATCACGAAGAAGCCGAACTCGTCCGAGGAGAGGTTCCCCGTGCCCTCCGCGGCGACCAGTTGGGAGACGATGTCCCCGGCCGGGCACTCCTTGCGGGCGGCCGCCAGGTTCATCGAGTACGAGACGATCTCCATGGCCGCCTCGGTGCCGACCTCCTCGGTGATCGCGTACTCGGGATCGTCGTACGCGGCCATCTTGTTGGACCAGTCGAAGATCTTGGCCCGGTCCTCCTGCGGTACGCCGATGAGTTCCGCGATGGCCTGGAGCGGCAGTTCGACGGCGATGCGGGTGACGAAGTCGAACGAGCCGTCGGTGTCGGCGGCGGCGCGCGCGGCCGACACGATCGAACGGGCGCGGTCGCGCAGGGCCTGCTCCAGGCTGCGCACCGCCCGCGGCGTGAAGCCCCGCTGGATGATCTGGCGGACCCGGGTGTGCTCGGGCGGGTCCATGTTCAGCATGATCAGCTTCTGGACCTCGATCTGGTCGCGGCTGATCGACTCGTTGAAGCGGATGACCGCGGTGTTGGTGTTCGAGGAGAACAGCTCGGGGTGGGTGGAGACGTATTTGACGTCGGCGTGCCGGGTGACGACCCAGTAGCCCTCGTCGTCGAAACCGGAGACACCGGCCGGCTGGGCGCACCACCAGACCGGTGCGGTCCGCCGCATCTGTGCGAACTCGGGGTGCGGGATGCGGGATTGGAGCAGGTCGGGGTCGGTGAAGTCGAACCCTTCGGGCAGATGGGGGCAGGGCATCGGCAACTCCAGGTCGGTCCGAGAGCCGCCCGAACACTGTCTGACGACCCATCAGAAGTTGCCCGAAAGGTAGTAACGAGTTCTACAACTGGCAAGAGGAGGTGGCCGATTCGTTGCGTGAAGACAGGGTGGAGCGGGCGCGGTGCGGGTGTGGAGCGGGCGGTGGCCACGTGCAAGACCCTTGCACACTCGGGGTGACCTTCGTGAGACTGCCCGTAGAACTAGAACGCGTACTAGTTTCACTCCGCGGGCGCCGGGACGCCTCTGCGGACGTGTGAGGAGAGGACGAGCTCATGGCCGCGGAACCCGTCATCGTCGAAGCCGTACGCACTCCCATCGGCAAGCGCCAGGGGGCGCTCGCCAATCTGCATCCCGGCTATCTGCTGGGCGAGACCTACCGAGAACTCCTCGGCCGCACCGGCATCCACGCCGACTGCGTCGAGCAGATCGTCGGCGGCACCGTCACCCACGCCGGCGAACAGTCCATGAACCCGGCCCGCAACGCCTGGCTCGCCGTGGGACTTCCGTACGAGACCGCCGCCACCACCGTGGACTGCCAGTGCGGTTCCTCGCAGCAGGCCTCGCACATGGTCGCCAACATGGTCGCTGCCGGTGTCATCGACATCGGCATCAGCTGCGGCGTCGAGGCCATGTCGCGGGTGCCGCTGGGCAGCGGTTCCAAGCACGGACCGGGCAAGCCCTGGCCCGACGAGTGGAACGTGGACCTGCCCAACCAGTTCGAGGCCGCCGAGCGCATCGCCCGCAGGCGCGGGCTGACCCGGCAGGACGTCGACGAGTTCGGCCTGCTCTCGCAGGAGCGGGCCGCCGTCGCCTGGGCCGAGGAGCGCTTCAAGCGGGAGACGTACGCGGTCCAGGTGCCGACCACCGAGGAGGAGCAGGCGGCCGGGCAGGGCATGTGGCGCCTGGTCGACCGGGACGAGGGGCTGCGCGACACCACGATGGAGGGGCTCGGCCGGCTCAAACCGGTCATGCCCACCGCGATCCACACCGCGGGCAACTCCTCGCAGATATCCGACGGCGCCTGCGCGATCATGTGGGCGTCCAAGCGGATGGCGCGCGCGCTCAAGCTCAAACCGCGCGCCCGCATCGTCGCCCAGGCGCTGGTCGGCGCGGACCCGCACTTCCACCTCGACGGTCCGATCGACGCGACCCGTGCGGTGCTGGGCAGGGCCGGGATGTCGCTCAAGGACATCGACATCGTCGAGATCAACGAGGCCTTCGCCTCGGTGGTGCTGAGCTGGGCCCGGGTCTTCGAGCGGGACCTCGACGGGCTCGCGAAGGTCAACGTCAACGGCGGGGCCATCGCGCTCGGCCATCCGGTGGGTGCCACCGGGGCCCGGCTGATCACCACGGCGCTGCACGAACTGGAGCGCCGCGACAAGGAGTTCGCCCTGATCACGATGTGCGCCGGTGGCGCGCTCGCGACGGGAACGATCATCCAGCGGCTGTGACCCCATGGCCGTACGGCGGCTGCGAACCCGACGGCCTCACGGCGACGGCGACTTCGCGACCGCCCGGCGGCCGTGAACCCACCGACCGCCCGGCGGCCCCGACCCCGTGACCGCCCGGCGGCAGACCTGGCAACACCCCTGGCCCGGGGTGTACTTGGCAACACCCCCGGCCGGGGCCCACACCGATGTCCGCGGCGTGCGCGGCCCCATAGCGTCGTCGCCATGGACAACGACACCAGCCCCACGAACCGTCGGACCCGGCAGGGGCGGCGCCGCGTCGCACGACGGGCGACGGCGGCCGCCGCCGCGATGGTCCTCGCCGCGCTCGGCACCGCCCCGGCCCTCGCCCAGCAGCCCTCCGGCGCCCCGGACGCGACGCGCCCGCACGCCGCGGCGCACGGCAGGGGAAACCTCCTGGGCGTGACCCCCGTGGCCGCCCTCGACCGGGCCGCCGTCGCCCGTTTCCTCGCCCAGTCCGGCATGGACACCGGCACCGTCCGCCACGGTCTGCGGGCCTACCGCCTCACCTACCGCACCGTCACCCCGCAGGGCGCGCCCACCACCGCCACCGGACTCCTGGTCCTCCCCGAGGGCGGCCCCCGCCGACTGGACCTGGTCTCCGACACCCACGGCACGATGGCCCACCGCGACTACGCGCCCTCCGTCGGCGAGGGCTTCGGCCGCTTCGCCCCCTACCTCCACGCCTCGGCGGGCCGGGCCGTCGCCGCCCCCGACTACCTGGGCCTCGGCAAGGGGCCGGGCCGTCACCCGTACATGGACACCAAGTCCGCCGTGACCGCCTCGGTCGACATGCTGCGGGCCTCCCGCACCGCCGCGCGGCAGCTGCGCCGCCCGCTCACCGGCGACGTGTACGCCAGCGGCTTCTCCCAGGGCGGTCAGGTGGCGATGGCCCTGGGCCGGGCCCTCGACAAGGGCGTGGACCGGCACTTCAGGCTCCGGGCCCTCGCCCCCGTCTCCGGCCCCTACGACATCGAGCACGCGGAGACGCCCGCCCTGTTCGACGGCCGGGTCAACGACACCAGCGCCGTCTTCTACATGACGTACTACCTCACCGCGCAGAGCCGGCTGCACCCGCTCTACAAGGACACCTCCGAAGCGTTCCGGAAGCCGTACGCGGACATCGTCGACCGGCTCTTCGACACCAACCACACCGAGGAGGAGATCATCCCGGCGCTGCCCGCGACGCTGAAGGAGCTGCTCACCGACGACTACTACCGCCGGATGCAGCACCCCACCGGCGGGCTGCTGGCCGCGGCGCGCGCCCAGGACGGCAACTGCGACTGGAAGCCGGACGTCCCGGTACGGCTCCACACCTCGTCCGGCGACACCGACGTGCCGATCGCCAACGCCCGCAACTGCGCCGCCGATCTGGCCTCGCACGGCGTCGAGGCCCCGGTCGTGGACCAGGGCGGGGTCGACCACAACGGCACATACATGAAGGCGGGCCCGCAGATCGTCCGCTGGTTCGACGAACTCGCCGGGCGACGCTGACGGAACGGGCGGCCCCGACGGGCGGGGTGGTACCGACGGGACGGGGTGGTACCGGCGATGGGGGTGGCCCGGCCGGGCCACCCCCATCGCCGGTGGGTGCTCAGTACGACACGTGGGAGGGGAAGGTGGTGGTGGGGCCGAACAGCCCGGCGTACCCCTCCTCGTGGCGGCGGTGCCGCCCGGACCGGCTCACCTCCGCGACCGGGGCCGCGAGCACGATCAACCCGTCGTCGGCGAGTTCCTGCACGCGCATCAGCAGGGTCCGTACGTCCAGGCCGAGTTCCCCGGCCACGGTCTGCAGGTCGAGACCGGACTCCCAGCTCCACAGCAGCACGGAATCCATGCTGGGCGACCAGGCGACGGGGTACACCGGCTCCGGCGGCGCGGCCGGGAACGGCGCCGGGGTCTGGAACACGGCGGGCACCAGCTCGGGGGCTTCCGGTACCGCCGCCGGCTCGGACGGCGCCACCGGTTCCGCAGTCGCCACCGCCTCCGGGGCCGGTGGTGGCTGAGGAGCCCTCACCGGCCCCGGGGCCACGGCATCCGGCGGTTCCTGAGCCATGGCATCCGGCGCGTACGGCTGTTGCTGCGGCAGCGTGGGCGGCGACGACGGCGATTCGTCGCCCGGCTGCGGCGCGGGCGCCGGGGCATCGGATGAGGCGAAAGGTTTATTCACCGGGTTCTTCGGGGCCCGCGGGGCCTGGCCCAAGAGCTCTGCGGCGAGGGAGCGGGCGTTGCTGCGGCCGACGGCACGTCGTGCTAATCGCACTTCGCGCTCCTTGAGGCCCATCAAGTCGGCGATCGAGCCGTCGTCGCCGACCGTGACGGCGAAGGCCGCCAGCGCCCTGCTCCGCTCGGCCTGCGTTTCGTCGAGCAACGCCTGCGCCCGGCGCATGCGTTCGTCACTGGCGCAAAAAGCTTCCGCCAGGACTGTGTTCCGCTCCCAGAATTCCCTTGGTTCCACGTGAGTGACAACGCGTCGGCGGCCGATGGGAACGGACGGGCGAGCCAAATGCACCTGAACGGGTTAATGCTCGATCGCTCGCCCCGGTGATACCGGAGTGTTCCGGCCGGTCGGGGAGGGGCCGGTGCCGGGATCAGTACCAGCCGTTGGACTGCCAGAAGGCCCAGGCGCCGCACGGGCTGCCGTAACGGGACTTCATGTAGTCCATGCCCCACTTGATCTGGGTGGTGGGGTTGGTCCGCCAGTCGGATCCGGCCGAGGCCATCTTCGAGCCGGGCAGGGCCTGGACGAGACCGTAGGCGCCGGAGGAGGCGTTGGTCGCGGTGTGGTTCCAGCCGCTCTCGTGCTGGACGATGTTGCTGAAGCACTGGAACTGCGCGGCGTCACCGATCAGCGCCCGCGCCGTGGCCTGCGCACCCGTCGGGGCGGCCGAGGCCGGGGAGACACCGAGGGCGACACCGGTGGCACCCAGGAGTACGGCGGCGCCGGCGACGGCGGACTTGCGACGGGCGGTGCGGGGCAGGGCGAGGATGTTGCGGGCGAACGACACAGGAGACCTAACGTCGGGTACGGGGGAAGTCGCGGGCCGGTCCGGAGCACGTGGCCGTGCGGGTGGACCGGGGTTCGTCGACCGGGGTCCGATGCGACGGACCCGGCGGTGTTCGGCGACTCGTCCAGTGTTAGCGGCGGCTTTCAACCACCGCAACGACCCCGAATACGAGCCGGTCTCGCAGCCGGCCCCGAAGGTCCCGGCCGATCCCGATCACCCCGAAGGGGTCGTAGCAGGTCAAAGCGGACGTTCGATGGGGTGTCGATCCGCCGGGCGGCTACTAACCGGCTTAGGGGAGGACCAAGGCCCTGTGGGAGCCCTCACTCGCGGGGAGCGTCGAATGTGACCCGGGCCTCGAAGGCGGCGCGGCGGGTGGCCCGGCGCAGCGCCTTCAGCAGCGCCGGACCGACGGCCAGGACCAGCACCACGGTGAGCGAGGCCCGGCCCAGGTCCCAGCCGAGCGAGGTGGCCGCGCAGTAGGCGAGGAAGCGGACCAGGTTGTCCACCAGCGGATCGCCCGGCTGGAACGAGATCCCCGAACCGGACGGGGGCACCACCGTCCAGCCGGCCAGGTTCATCACCGTGCCGTACGCGAACGCCGCCACGAACCCGTAGCCCGCGAGCATCAGCAGCTCGGCGCGACCGCGCAGCCGTTCCGGCCCCGGCAGCAGGCCCGCGCCCATCGCGAACCAGCCCATCGACAGCATCTGGAACGGCATCCACGGCCCCACCCCGCCGGTGAGCAGCGCGGACGCGAACATCGTCACCGCGCCCAGCACGAAGCCGAACCCCGGCCCGAGCACCCGGCCGCTCAGCACCATCAGGAAGAACATCGGCTCCAGCCCCGCCGTGCCCGCCCCCAGCGGGCGCAGGGCGGCCCCGACCGCGGCCAGCACCCCCAGCATGGCGATCGCCTTCGCGTCGAGACCGCCGTCCGCGATCGTCGCGACGACCACCCCGACCAGCAGCGGCAGCAGCGCGGCGAACAGCCACGGCGCGTCCGCGGAGTGCGCCAGACCGGAGTCGGCATCGGCCAGCAGGGGCCAGCCGAACGAGAACACCCCGATCACCCCGATGAGGACGAGCGCGACGACCGCCCGGGGCCCGAGCCGCACCGCCCGCACCCGCCGCCCGTCCGTGCCCGTGCCCGTAACTGTCTTCGTGCCCGTGCCGGTGCCCGCTGCCGGGGCCGTACGCCGCCCGTTCATGAGCCCGCCTCCAGCGCGGTGCGCACCTGGGTCACGGTCAGCCACTCCTGCGGGGCGAGGATCTTCGCGGTCTGCGGGGCGAACGCCGGGGAGGAGACCACCACCTGCCCGGTCTCCCCGTCCGCGACGACCTCCCCGTCGGCGAGGATCACCACCCGGTGCGCCAGCTCCGCCGCGAGCTCCACGTCGTGCGTGGCCAGGACGATCGCGTGCCCCTCGGCCGCGAGCGCGCGCAGCACCCCGACCAGCCGGGCCTTCGCCGCGTAGTCCAGACCGCGCGTCGGCTCGTCCAGGAGCAGCAGCGGGGGCCGCGCGGTGAGCACCACGGCCAGGGCGAGCGCGAGGCGCTGTCCCTCGGACAGATCGCGCGGATGGGTGTCGTCCGGCACATCGGGCAACAGCTCGGAGACCAGGGCCCGGCAGCTGCCGGGGGCGGCGCCCGCGTCGGAATCGGCCGCCTCGCACTCGGCGCCGACCGTGTCCGCGTACAGCAGGTCGCGCGGCTCCTGCGGCACGAGGCCGACCCGGCGCACCATCTCGCGCGGCTGTGTGCGGTGCGGGGTCCGGCCGCCGACCAGGACGGTGCCGGCGGTGGGCTCGACCATGCCGACCAGGGTGCCCAGCAGGGTGGACTTGCCCGCCCCGTTGCGCCCCATCAGGGCGACGGTCTCGCCGGGGGCGACGGTGAGCGTCACCCGGCGCAGCGCCTCGACGCGCCCGCGCCGTACGCCCAGCCGCTCGACCCGCGCCGGGACGTCGGGGACGGGCTCCGCCTCCGGGACGGTCCGCGCGCCGCGGCCCAGCAGCCGGGCCAGGACCCCGCGCCCGCCGCCGGGCGGCGCGGGGGCGACGGGCGCCGGGGCGGCGGAGGACACCGGCGCCGGGGCGGGCGGCCGTGCCGAGGAGAGTCGTTCGCGCAGGTCGGACGCCCGGCGCCGGGCGTCCCGGACCGAGAGCGGCAACGGCTCCCACCCCGCGAGCCGGCCCAGCGCCACGACCGGCGGATGGACGGGGGAGAGCGCCATGACCTCCGCGGGCGCGCCCATGACCGGTGCCGCGCCCGGCGACGGCAGCAGGACGACCCGGTCCGCGTACTGCACCACCCGCTCCAGCCGGTGCTCCGCCATCAGGACCGTGGTGCCCAGATCGTGCACCAGCCGTTGCAGCACGGCCAGGACCTCCTCGGCCGCCGCCGGGTCCAGCGCGGACGTCGGCTCGTCGAGGACCAGCACCTTGGGGTGCGGGGTGAGGACGGAACCGATCGCGACCCGCTGCTGCTGACCGCCGGACAGCGTGGCGATCGGCCGGTCGCGCAGCCCGGCGAGACCCAGCAGGTCCAGGGTCTCCTCGACGCGCCGCCGCATCACGTCGGGGGCCAGACCCAGCGACTCCATCCCGTACGCCAGCTCGTCCTCGACCGTGTCGGTGACGAAGTGGGAGAGCGGGTCCTGGCCCACGGTGCCGACCAGATCGGCCAGTTCGCGCGGCTTGTGGGTACGGGTGTCGCGCCCGTCGACCGTGACCCGGCCGCTCAGGGTGCCGCCGGTGAAGTGCGGCACGAGCCCGGACACGGCACCCAGCAGGGTCGACTTGCCGACCCCGGACGGGCCGACGAGCAGCACCAACTCGCCCTCGGGCACGGTCAGATCGACCCCGGACAGGGTGGGGCGCTCCGTGCCCTCGTACCGCACCGAGACCTGCTCGAACCTGATCACTGGCCCTCCTCGGGTTTCGCCCCGCCCACCGGCGGCGGCACCGGCGCCACCACCGCGGGCAGCAGTCCGATCAGCACCGCCGCGGCCGGCCACAGCGGGAACACCGGCGCGGTCAGCGGCGCGACCCCCGGGTGCAGCGCCGCCTCGTCGACACCGCCCGCCCAGATCATCGCCACCGCCACCACGACCCCCGAGCCCGCGACCAGCCAGGCCCGGACGTCCCACCGGTCGGGCCGGTAACGGGTACGGGCCGACCGGGCCCCGCCCAGCCGCAGCCCGACCGCCGCGGCGACCAGCCCGAGGGCCAGCAGCGGCAGCCCGTACACCGCGCCCTGCGCGGCCAGCAGACCGTACGTGCCCGCGCACACCCCGAGCAGCCCGCCGAGGGTGAGGACGTTCGTGGTGCGGCGGACGGCGGCCGGGACTTGGGCGGTGCGCCCGTAGCCGCGCGCGTCCATCGACGCCGCCACCGCGATCGACCGCTCCAACGCGCCCTCCAGGACCGGCAGTCCGATCTGGAGGACCGCCTTGACGCCGCCGGTCGGGCGCCCCCGCAGCCGCCGGGCGGTGCGCAGCCGCATCACGTCCGCGACCATGTTCGGCGCGAACGTCATCGCGACGACGACGGCGACCCCCGCCTCGTACAGCGCCCCCGGCAGCGACTTCAGCAGCCGGGCCGGGTTGGCGAGCGAGTTCGCCGCGCCGACGCAGATCAGCAGGGTGGCCAGCTTCGCCCCCTCGTACAGGGCGAGGACCAGCTGCTCGGCGGTGACCCGGCCGCCGATCCTGACGCCCTTCGCCCAGTCCGGCAGCGGCACCTCGGGGAGCGTGAACAGGGTGTGCGTGCCCGGCAGCGGCGAGCCGAGGAAGACGGAGAAGACCAGCCGCACACCGACGACGAACAGTCCGATCCTGATGAACGTCCCGTACGAGCGGGCCCACGGCGCGTCCGTGCGGCGCGCGGCGACCACATAACCGGCCACCGCCACCAGCAGCCCCAGCAGCAGCGGGTTGGTGGTCCGGGACGCGGCGGCGGCGGGCCTGCGCGATCGCGGCGACGCCCAGGAGGAGCACGGCGGCGACGCCGACGAACACCCCGGCGGACGGGCCGCCGCCGGAGTCGTCGGCGGCGTCGGACGCGGTGGTGGAGCCGGCCGGGGGCGTGGCGTCGGAGGCGGCCGCGGACGGTGTCCCGCGGCCGTCGTCCGAGACCTGCTCGCCGCAGCCCGCGCGCGGATAGCCGGAGATGGCGCAGAGCATCGCGCCGCTGTCGTAGCGCAGCGGCTTCGCCACCGAGGCGAGCGCCTCGGCGGAGCTGGCGTCGGGGGCGACCCGCGCGCACGCGGTGCGCGGCGCGGGCGGGGTCTGCCCGGACGGGGCGTCCGCCGCCGTGCCCGCGTCGATGACGAGCGCGATCCGCTTGGTGCCGTCCCGGGCCGGGGTGCCCGCGCAGATCTTCGCGAAGTCGGGGGCGTGACGCGGCTTCGCGGCGTCCCGGGAGTCCTCGCTCACCGCGAACCGGAAGCCCTGCACCGTGCCGTCGTCCGGCCGGACCAGGGACGGGCCCTGGGTGGCGTACGTCCAGCCGGTGCCGGAACCCTCCCAGAACGACCAGTACCGGTAGCCCGTCGCATGGGCCGTCCCCGTGCCGAGCACGGCCAGGACGGCCAGCACGGCCAGGACGACGCCCGGTGCCGCCGGCGATGCGCCGGCCCTTCCCGCCCGCCTCACGGCCGCTGGTTCTTCCGGCGTCCGCTGATCAGGAAGAACGCGCCCGCGGCGACGACCAGGCCGATGCCGACGTACCACCACACGCCCCCGATCACGTCGTCGCCGCTGTGCACCTGGTCCTGCTCCGTGGGCACGTAGCCGGTGTCGCCGGCCGGGTCGGGCGTCACCACGGAGGCGGGTGCGGGGCCGCTCGCGTTCAGCCCGGCGACCAGGTCGGCGCCGCCGAAGTCCCGGGCGTTCTCACCGGTGGCGTGTGCGGCCAGGATCAGTTGCGCGTAGGCGGCGGGGCCGTTCTGCTCGGCCCAGCCCCGGGAGTTCTTCTTCAGCCAGGCCACGGCCCCGTCCGCCTCGTTCTGGTGACCGGACGCGGACAGCGCGACGACCGCGTCCGCGGTGTTGCCGAAGTCCGGCTGCGGCGTGGTGTCGGCGGCCCCCGGCATCGGCGGCGCGTTCAGATGGCCCTGCTCGGCGAGGGCGCCCTTGAGGTAATGGGCGCCGTTCTGCGCGGCCTGCTCGGGGGTGGGGTCGTCGCCCGGGGCGCAGCTGCTGGGCTTCTTGCCCGCGGCGTTGTTCCCGACGGCCAGGGCCTTGCCCATCGTGCCGAGCACGGCGGCCGCGGTGGCGTCCGCGTTCGCGGCGAGCTTCCCCTTCTTGTCGGGCTGGTAGGCGAAGGCGCCGCCGTCCTCGCCGCCGCACGGGATCGCGAGGGCGAGCAGCGGGTCGTAGGGGGTCTTGCCGCCGGGCGTCGTGACGTCGGTGATCCGTTGCCCCTGCCGGGCGAGGGCGCCGATCACCAGGGAGGTGGAGTTGGCGTCGCTGGGCGCGCCGGCGGTGTAGCCCCAGCCGCCGTCCTCGTTCTGCACGGACTTCAGCCAGCGCACCGCGTTGTTCACGGTCTCGCGGTGGCCGCCCACCTCGGCCAGCGCCTGGGCGGCGGCCGCGGTGGCGTTGGTGTCCGGCACCGTCTTCGCGTCGCACGGCCGGGAGGCGTCGGGCCGGTACGCGGCGTACGCGCCGTCGGCGCACTGCTGGGAGACCAGCCAGTCCACCGACTTCGTGGCGGGGGTGACGCCCTCGACCTTCTGCGCGAGGAAGGACAGCGACTGCCGCCACACCCCGTCGTAGGTGGGGTCCTTCGTGCCGTACAGCCCCGCCGGCAGGGCGGCGGAGGGGGAAGGAGTGGGGGACGGCGCCGCGACGGCGACCGGGGCAGCGGCCGAACAGAGCACGGCTGCGGTGGCGGCGAGCGTTGCGACGCTGCGGCGTACGGTCATGGCGGGCGGGGCCTCTCCTGGTGCGGAACCGGGCACAGGCACGCTCAGGCACCGGGCTCGGCCCCGTATACCTCGACGGTGCCGGCCACCGGGGGTCCGGTGGCGCGAGCCGGTCACGACCTCGGACAGGGCATTCCGACTCACCGCCTGCGACGACGGCTCACGGCTGCGCGGTCAGTGCCGGATTCGCACCGGCTTCCCCCTGAACGGGCATGATGACGACCCGCCCACTCTACCGGGCGCCCCGGGACGGCCTCCGGCCCGTCCCGTGCCCCGTTGCTCACACCGCGGGGCCCCGCGCGGGACGGGGCTCCTCGCGCCGCGAGGGACCGCGAGGAGCTGCGGGGCGTTCACATCGCGGGGCGCCGCGGGACAGTGCGAGATGCCGCAGACAGCGCGAGGTGCCGCAGGGCGCCGAGGGGCCCTCGCTCCGCGGGCCCCTCGGACTGCTGGGCCCCTCACACCGCGACGTACCTCACCGGCTCGCTGCCCGCCACCGCCTCCGCGCGCCCCAGTTTCACCAGCCGCCGCAGATGCGCCTCGGCCTCGGAGACCGCGATGTTGCGCGAGCCGTACGGGATCTGCGCCCACGGCCGGTTCCACTCCATCCGCTCGGCCAGCTCCCACGGGGTCAGCGGAACGGACAGCAGCCCGAGCAGCCCGGCCAGCCGCTCCTCGTGATGGTCGAGGAGCTCGCGCACCCGGCCCGCCGCGTCGGTGAACGCGTGCTGGTGCGCGGGCAGCACCTCGGCGACCCCGAGCCGGCCGACGCGCTCCAGCGAGGCGAAGTAGTCGCCGAGGGGATCGGTGACCGTGACGTCGTCAGGGTCCTCGTACAGCCCGATGTGCGGGCTGATCCCCGGCAGCAGGTGGTCCCCGGAGAAGAGCCGGCCCCGGCCCGGCAGGTTCCCCGGATGCTCCTCCTCCAGGTGCAGGCAGACGTGCCCCGGCGTGTGGCCGGGCGTCCAGACGGCCCGCAGCCGCCGCCCCGCCAGGTCCAGCAGCTCGCCGGGCACGATCTCCCGGTCCGGGAGCGCGGCCCGCAGTCCGGGCAGGGTGCTCATCGCGCTCCTCCCGGCCGCGGCGGCCCGCAGCGGCGCGAGGTGCTCCTCGGGCGCCCCGACGGCGGTGAGCTTGCCCACGAGGTACGTCAGCCAGGTGCCGGGTTCCGACTCGCGGGTGCGGCGCACGATCTCGGTGTCCGCCGGGTGCATGGCGATCCAGGCCCCCGACGCCTCGCGCACCTGCCCGGACAGGCCGTGGTGGTCGGGGTGGTGGTGGGTGATGACCACCCCGTGGATCTCGCCGACGTCGGTCCCCACGGCGGTCAGCCCGGCGGTGAGCGTGTCCCACGCCCCGGGGTCGTCCCAGCCGGTGTCGATCAGGACCGGTCCGCGGTCGGTGTCGAGGACGTGCACGAGGGTGTGGCCCAGCGGGTTGTCCGGGATCGGCACCTTGATGCTGTGCACACCCCCGCCGTGATCGGTCACCTGAGTCATGGGCTTCCCCCGTCTCTCCGCGGCCTGGTCGGCGTACCGGACGTACAACGGCGTGCCTGAGTACCGGACGTACGACGGCGTACCGGACGTACGGCTGTGCGGTGCGCCGAGCCCACTGTAACGAGAACCTGTTCCATTGGTAGCCCCGGTCGACCATCTTGTCCGCCGGGACGGAGGGCGGACGGGCACGTCCGGACGCCGGGCGACCGGGGGGCGGTCGCAGGGCGGCCCGGGACCGTTCACCGGACGGCCGGGACGCGTCAACTTTGGCCGAAGCGGCGTTGGTTGAGCCTCGAACGGTCACTGTGCCGGACGTCACGGTCGGCTACCTTGAGCGGGTGGGCGACGATACGCGACAGCAAGTGATCGCCGGGCGGTACCTCCTGCTCGAACACCTCGGCAGCGGCGGCATGGGCACCGTGTGGCGCGCCACCGACCAGCTCCTGAAGCGCTCCGTGGCGATCAAGGAGGTGCATCTGCGGGCGGGCGCCGAGGAGTTCGCCAAGCGCGCGCGACGGGCGCACCGCGAGGCGCGTGCCATCGCCGGGATCTCCCACCCCAACGTGGTCAACGTCTACGACCTCGTGGACCACGAGGACCGGCTGTGGGTGGTGATGGAGCTGGTGAAGGGCCGCTCGCTGGCCGAACACGTCGCCGAGCTCGGTCCGATGCCCCCGTCCCGGGTCGCCGGGGTCGGCCTCCAGCTGCTCGCCGCGCTCGACGCGGTGCACGCCATCGGCGCACTGCACCGGGACGTGAAGCCGGCCAACGTCCTGATGCGGGACGGCGGCGGCGTCGTGCTCTGCGACTTCGGCATCGTGGCGCTCGCCGACACCGCGTCGCTCACCACGCCCGGCGGGGTGATCGGCACCCTGGACTTCATCGCGCCGGAACGCCTGAGCGACCGCCCGGCGGGGCCGCCCAGCGACCTCTTCTCGCTGGGCGCCACCCTGTGCGCGCTGCTGACCGGCCGTTCCCCCTTCGCCCGCTCGGAGCCCGCCGCGGTCCTGCACGCCGTGATGCGGGAGGAGCCGGAGATCCCGGCCGGTGCGGGGCCGTTGGCCCCGGTGCTCGAGGCCCTGCTGAGCAAGAATCCGGCCGACCGGCCGACCGCGGCCCGGGCGGCCGACCTGCTGCGCCCACTGGCCACCGCGCCGGGCTCCGGGCCCACGCCCGGAGCCCCGCCGCACGACACGACGGTCCGGTCGGAGGGCGCGCGCCGCCGGCCGTCCCGCCGGGCGGTGCTCTCGGCCGGCCTCGCGCTCGCGGGAGGGGCCGGCGCCGGTTTCGCGGTGAGCCGGCTGTGGCGGGGCGACGGGACCGAGGCCGACGCGGGACCCACCGGCAGACCGACCCCGACGGCCTCGGACCCGACGGCGTCGCACCCGGCGGCCGCCCCCGGGGCGCCGTCCTCCGCGACGCTCAAGAAGCTCCCCGTCGGCGCGGCGATGTCCGCCCCGGACGGTTCACGGGTGCTCTGGCTGTTCTACGGGGACCAGTACGTGCGGGTCGACGCGTCGGATGCGAACAAGCGGTTCCGGCGGGACATCGGGCCCAAGCCGATCAGCAACTGGAGCGGAGCCTTCAATGGCCTGAAGGGCTTCACCGAGAAGATCGACGCGGTGCTGCCGGTCCCGGGGTACGCCGGCGAGTACTGGGTCTTCTCGGGGGCGCGGTACATCCGGATCGGCGTCGAGAACGAGACGTACAACGACAGCCGGCTGGCGGACCCGGAGCCGCTCGGCGACTGGGAGAACGGCTTCGGGCTCGGGTCCGGCTCATCGGCCGTCATCGACGCGCTGATGCCGGTGCCGGACGAGGGCGTGCGGGATTTCTGGGTGTTCTCGGGGAGCCGGTACGCCCGGTACGGGCCGGACGGCACCGGCCCCGGAGGCAGGCTGGTGAAGGACTGGCAGCCGCTCGACGACTGGAGGGGGAGCTTCGCGATGCACGCCGCCTTCCGGAAAAGGATCGACGCGGCCGTCCAGGTGCCGGGCGAGCGGAACAACTACTGGGTCTTCTCCGGGGGTTCGTACGTCGAGATCAGGGTGGCGGACGGGGTGCACGACTACGCGGACGAGTTGGTCCACGGCCCCAGACCGGTGAGCGTCCAGGGCTGAATCCTTCGGCTGCCCCGGTCCGCCGCAGGGCGTGCCCGGTCGCTCCGGACCACGGTCCCCGCGGGGCCGTCCCGTACCGTGCGCACCCGTGGACTCCTGGAACTGGAACTGGTATCAGTTTTGACGGATAGTCAGATGTCGCGCCGGTTCGCGGGAGGCAGCAGCCATGACCGAGCTTGTCGAACACGGAAAACTGTTCATCGGCGGGGAGTTGGTCGACCCGCTGGGCCGGGACGTCATCGAGGTCGTCTCGCCCCACACCGAGCAGGTCATCGGGCGCGTGCCGCACGCCTGCGAGGCCGACGTGGACCGGGCCGTCGCCGCCGCGCGGCGGGCGTTCGACGAGGGGCCGTGGCCGCGGATGTCCCTGGACGAGCGGATCGCGGTGGTGACCCGGATCAAGGACGCCTTCGCCGTCCGGTACGAGGAGATCGCCCGGGTCATCAGCGCGCAGAACGGCACCCCGTACACATCGAGCGTCATGGTGCAGGCGCTCGCCGCGATGATGGTGTGGGACGCGGCGATCACCGTCGCCCGCACCTTCCCGTACGAGGAGCGGCGGGGCGGGGTGCTCGGGCCGCTGCTGGTGCGCCGGGAGCCGGTGGGGGTGGTCGCGGCGGTGGTGCCGTGGAACGTCCCGCAGTTCACCGCCGCCGCCAAGCTCGCGCCCGCGCTGCTGGCCGGCTGCTCCGCGATCCTCAAGGTCTCGCCCGAATCCCCGCTGGACGCCTACCTGCTGGCCGAGATCGCCGCCGAGGCCGGGCTGCCGGAGGGGGTGCTGTCGATCCTGCCGGCCGACCGGGAGGTCAGCGAGTACCTGGTCGGGCACCCGGGCGTCGACAAGGTGTCGTTCACCGGGTCCGTCGCCGCCGGGCGCCGGGTGATGGAGGTGGCCTCCCGCAACCTCACCCGCGTCACGCTGGAACTGGGCGGCAAGTCCGCCGCGGTGATCCTCCCGGACGCCGACCTGGACACCGCCGTCGCCGGCATCGTCCCCTTCGCCTGGATGATCAACGGCCAGGCGTGCGTGGCCCAGACCCGCATCCTCGTACCGCGTTCCCGCTACGACGAGACGGCCGAGGCGTTCGCCGCGGCGGCGGGCGCGCTGAAGGTCGGCGACCCGCTCGACCCGGCCACGGAGCTCGGCCCCCTCGTCGCCCGGCGCCAGCAGCAGCGCTCGCTCGACTACATCCGGATCGGTCAGGACGAGGGCGCCAAGATCCTCACCGGCGGTGGCCGTCCGGCCTCCCAGGAGCGGGGCTGGTACGTCGAACCGACCCTCTTCGGCGACGTCGACAACTCCATGCGCATCGCCCGCGAGGAGATCTTCGGCCCCGTCATCTGCCTGCTGCCGTACGGCGACGAGGACGAGGCGGTACGGATCGCCAACGACTCCGACTACGGGCTCAGCGGCAGCGTCTGGACCGCCGACACCGAGCACGGCATCGACATCGCCCGCCGGGTCCGTACGGGCACGTACAGCGTGAACACCTTCAGCCTCGACATGCTCGGCCCGTTCGGCGGCTACAAGAACTCCGGCCTGGGACGGGAGTTCGGCCCCGAGGGCTACGGCGAGTACTTCGAGCACAAGATGATCCACCTGCCCGCCGGCTACGAGGGCGGTGCGTGATGGGGGACCGCTGGACCGTGGAGGTCGACCGGGGAATCTGCATCGGCTCCGGCCTGTGCGTGAACCACGCCCCGAGCGGCTTCGCCCTGGACTCCGCCCGCCAGTCCCGCCCCTCGTCCCCCGAGACCGACGCCGACGAAGGCGTCCTGGCCGCCGCCGAGGGCTGCCCGGTCGAGGCGATCGCGATCACCCTGACCGCGACGGGGGAGGCGGTGTTCCCACCGGAGGACTAGTAGTGCTTCGTTACCTTGAGTGATCTTGCCTGGTGGTGGGCATCATCAGGGGGTGAAACTGGGGGATGTCGAGCGGCTCCGAGACGAGTTGGCGGAGTTCGTGGGTGATGTGTTCGGGTCGTTGCCGCGGCAGGATCAGCGCCGGTGGGGTGCGTGTTATCTGCGGGGTCTGATGCTGGACGGGCGGCGTAAGTCGATCCAGCCGATGGCCGAGCGGTTGCCGGACGGGAACATGCAGGCTCTGCAGCAGTTCGTGAGCCAGTCGCCGTGGGATCCGTTGCCGGTTCGGCGGCGGATCGCCCGGCGGCTGTCGGAGGTGATCAGACCGCAGGTGTGGGTGATCGACGATGTGTCGTTTCCCAAGTGTGGCCGCGCCTCTGCCGGGGTGGCCCGTCAGTACTGCGGAGCACTCGGGAAGCGGGCGAACTGTCAGGTCGCGGTCAGTGTCCATGCTGCCACCGACACCGCGTCGTGTCCGCTGGACTGGCAGTTGTATCTGCCCCGGGAGTGGACGGACGAGCCGGGCCGCTGCCGCCGGGCCGGCGTCCCCGACGACATCGTCCACCAGGAGAAATGGCGCCTCGCGCTCAGGCTGCTGGACAACGTGGGCGAGTGGGGGCTGAAAGCCCCGGTCGTGGTCGCGGATGCGGGTTACGGCGTCAGCACCCCCTTCCGCCATGGCCTGGAGGAACGGGGCCTGTCCTACGTGCTGGCACTGACCGGGAAAGAAGTCGCCCACGAGCTGGACATCGAGCCCCACCAGCCGGATTACGGAGGACTGGGCCCACCGACGCTTGCCCGTTACCGGACGACGCCGCGAGCACTTACCGCCCACGCTGCCGAGGCTGCTGCCGCCGACCACTTTGCTGAGGTGGCCTGGCGACAGGGCAGTAAAGGCACGATGACCTCACGGTTCGCGGTACTGGCCGTTCGCCCGGCGGGCAAGCAGTCCCTGGCCGCCGCCCAAGCGGCAGGCGGCGGACGCAACCAATGGAACGGCGTCCTGCCCCCGTCCACCGTCTTGGTGGAATGGCCTGCGGACCAGGACGGGCCGACGGGTTTCTGGATATCGAACCTGCCGCCCGAGACTCCCGTTGCCGACCTGGTGCGGTGGGCGAAGATGCGCTGGCGCATCGAACACGACTACCGCGAACTCAAGCACGGCCTGGGCCTGGACCACTTCGAGGGCCGCACCTGGCGCGGCTGGCACCACCACGTCACCCTGGTCACCGCCGCCCAGGCCTTCCTCACCCTGCGGCGGCTCGACCCAAAAGTCCCCATGCCGGCCTGACCCTTTACCAGGTCCTGGACGTCCTCCAGGGCCTGCTGAAGGGCTGGAACGGCACCTGCACCACCTGCAACCGCCCCCTGCCCCGCAACCAGAGCAGACGCAGAACCTAACGAAGCACTACTAGGACCTTTCGTTTGGATCATGCCGGGCTCGCGTGCCCCGGTACTTCCCCGAGCTCTCGGCTGCGCTCGAGCAGGGGGAGACCCCATCGCTCGCCGCGTTGTCGTCACTCGCCAGGGCTCCGCCATTGTCTCCCTCCTCCGCCTTGCGATCGCACGCACCGGACCCCGCTCACTGATCCGGCCTGATCCAAACGGAAGGCCCTAGGAGCCGCCCCGACCGGCTCCCGCCGAGGTGGCCCGCACCGGAACGAAACCGGTACGGGCCACCTCGCCCATGTGCCCCCGGGGTCGGACCGGTCGGGGTGTTCGTCGAGCATTGGTGCGTGCGGGAAGGGGTGCGAAGTGAAGAAGCAGCCGCTCGAAGTGGCCTGCCTGGGCGACGACGAAAAAGTTCCTCGGCGTGTTCGTTCGGCTCTCGGGCGTGCGAACCGGCGCGGGAGGACCGGACTCCTCTTTCATGCGGATATGCGCAGCTCGTTTCGCAGTTTTACTTTCAAATGGGCCATCGTCCTGATCGAGCGCGGCGGTGTCGAGCTCTGTCACAAGGATGGGACGACGCTCAGGGGGCCGAAGTTTGTTGACCTCTCTCCGGGGGCGCATACCCTGACCTTTCGTGTGGTGCGTGCGCGGAGGAGTCGAGGGACGCTCTTCGAGAAGGAGATATTCCTGCGCAAAGGGGATGTCTTCATGGCGCTGTGCGAGCCGATTCAGCCGAACGTCTTCTACCGCAAGAGCCCGGAAGAAGACATCTGGCGGCTTCGCAAGATCGAGTTCTGGCCCGGTGGCGGGGCGCGAGGTGACGCGGAGCGGTAGGGGCCCTTTCCGTTGCCACGCTGCGCCGCGCCCCGGTGGGTCGGGGCGGAAACCCCGCTCCGCGTCTTGCGCCGGAGCCCGTCGGGCGGGTACGAACGCGGCGGGGGCGCCGGCCGGTGCCCCCGCCGCTTCCGACGATTGCCGACCGCTCATGACCGAACCGTCCGCCTCCGCCGCTCCCCATCTGCGCCGTCTGCTCGACCTGCTGGCCGACGACGCCCCCGCCGAGGCGCTGGGGGCCGTCTCCTCGCAGGCGCGGGCGGACGGGGTGCCGCCGGGGGACCTGGCCGAGGTGGAGCGGGCCACCGCCACCGCGCTGCGGATCAGGGGCGTCCTGCGGCAGCACCGGCGGCGCGAGCTCCAGCTCACCGCCCTCTTCGACACCGCGGGCGATCTCGCCGCCTCCCGCGACCTGGACGCGGTGCTGAAGGCGATCGTCCGCCGGGCCAGGATGCTGCTCGGTACGGACACCGCGTACCTCACGCTCCCCGACGAGGAGGCGGGGGACACCTACATGCGGGTCACCGACGGGTCGGTGTCGGTGGTCTTCCAACGGCTGCGGCTGGAACTCGGGCACGGGCTCGGCGGCCTGGTGGCGCAGACCGCGCGACCGTACGCGACCCCCGACTACCGCACCGACGACCGCTTCCACCACACCCCCAACATCAACGCCGGAGTGCTGGACGAGGGGCTCGTCGCCATCCTGGGCGTCCCGCTGCTGCTCGGGTCCAGCCGGGGCGGTACGGGAAAGGTCATCGGCGTTCTCTTCGCCGCCGACCGCGCCGCCCGGGTCTTCAGCCCCGACGAGGTCGCCCTGCTCTGCTCGCTCGCCGCCCACGCGGCGATCGCCATCGACACCGCCCGCGCGCTCGCCGACACCCGCTCCGCACTGGACGAACTCGCCCTCACCAACGCGGAGTTGGCCGAGGCGAACGCGGCGGTGCGGGAGCACTCGGCGGCCATGCGACGGGCCGAGGAGTCCCACGACCGGCTGACCGACCTGGTGCTGCGCGGCCGGGAGGTCAAGGACGTCGCCGCGGCGGTCGCCGGGCTGCTGGACTCCCCGCTCACCATCCACGATCCGGCCGGGCGTCCCCTGGCGGCCGTCCGGCCCGACGGCACCGACTTCACCCCCGACGCCATGGACGCCGGCTGGCTGGCCGAGACCGCCGAGGAGTCCCGTACCGGCGCCCGGGCCGTGCACCGCGACGGCCGGTGGATCTGCGCGGTCCTGGCCGGGCGGGAACTCCTCGCCGGGCTGGTCCTGCACCGGGACGGGCGGCTCGACGACTCCGACCGGCGGCTCTACGAACGGGCCGCCGTGGTCACCGGACTGCTCCTGCTGCTGCGGCGCACCGTCGCCGAGACCGAGAACCGCGTCCGCGGCGAGCTGATCACCGACCTGCTGACGGGCGCCGACCGCGACCCGGAGGGCCTCGCCGAACGCGGCCGTCGCCTGGGCGTCGACCTCGACCGCCCGCACATGTTGCTGGTGGCCGAGGTCGCCGAGGGCGGTGCCCGGGAGCGGCTGGCCCCCGCCGCGGTGCGCTACCTGTTCGGCGGCGACGTCCACGGGGTGTCCGCGGAGCACGCCGGCAGCGTGGTGCTGCTGACGACGGCCGACGCGACGGCGGCCGGTGACGCGGCCCGCGCCGCGGCGGAGCGGCTCGGGCAGCTGGCCCAGACCCCCGTCACCGTCGCCGCCGCGGGCCCGGCCGGCGGGGTCCGGGAACTGGTCCGAGCCCACCAGGAGGCCACCCGCTGCCTGAACGCCATGCGGGTCCTGGGGCGCACGGGGGAAGGGGCCTGCGTCGAGGAACTCGGCTTCCTGGGCGTGGTGCTGGGCAACGCGCAGGACGTCGACGGTTTCGTGGCGGCGACGCTGGGGCCGCTGCTGGAGTACGACGCGCGACGCGGCACCCAACTGGTGCGCACCCTCGGCGCCTACTTCGGGTCCGGCGGCAGCCTCGTCCGGGCCAAGGACGAACTCCACGTGCACGTCAACACGGTCGTGCAGCGGCTGGACCGGGTGCAGGCGCTGCTGGGGCCGGACTGGAACGAGCCCGGCCGGGCGCTGGAGCTCCAACTCGCCCTGCGGCTGCATCTGCTGACGGGCGGCCGGAAACGCTGACGGGCGGCCGGAAACGCTGACGGGCGGCCGGAAACGGTGACCGGGGGTCTCGGGCGCTGTTGACCAGCGGCCTCGGAATCGGAAGGGGGCAAGTCCCGGGCTTCGTTGACCGGGGCCTCGGAAGAGGGGGCCCGGGCGTTGGCGACCGGGGTCTCGGAATCGGAAGGGGAAGTCCCGGGCGTCGTCGACCGGGAGCCCCGGAGGGGGAGTCCCGGGCCGTCGACCGGGAGTCGGGGGCGGGAAGCCCCGGGGGCCGGCGAGAGCGCCCCGGACCGGTCGCGAGGCTTTCCGGGTGCGGCCGGGAGCCCTGCGTCCGTGCGGACGGGCGTCAGAACGCGCCGACCGCCTGGATCGTGGCCACGGTCGCGCCGATCGCGGCGAAGACGATGCCGATGGTGCCCAGCACGATGCCCGTGACGGCCTGGCCGCGACCGCCGCCCTCGCCCCGGTCCGCCATGCGCTTGGCCGATATGCCGAGGCACAGCGCGATGATCGGCAGGATGATCGGGATCAGGACCAGGCCGAGGATGCCGAGCACCATCGAGGCCGTCGCCCTGCCGCTGGGGAGTTGGGGGGCCATGGGGTACCCGTGACCGGCCGGGGGCTGGGCGGCGTATCCCGGGGCCTGCGTCCCCGTCGCGACACCCGCGTTGTTCATCTGGTCGGACATGTATTCCTCTCCATCGGTGCTGGTCATGCCCATGTTAAGGAGCGACCTGTGGCCCTTTCGGAGAGAAAGGTGAGGGGGATGTGATGAAAGCGCTGCGGAGGGAAGGGAGTGTGTGGTAAGGCGAACCCCGGGATCAGGGCTCTTCCGGCGGCCGGGTCACGTCGATCAGTCGGCACACCGTCTCGATGTCGATCTTCACCTGGGCGATCGACGCCCGCCCCGACAGCCAGGTGATCAGCGCCGAGTGCCAGGTGTGCTCGATGACCCGGACCGCGGAGAGCTGCTCCGGCGTCGGGTGCTCCAGCCCCATCGCGTCCAGGATGATCGTCGTGGTGATCCGCGAGACCGTGTCCACCTCCGGGCTGACGCTGCGGTCCGCGAAGGTCAGCGCCCGCACCATCGCGTCCGCCAGGTGCGGCTCGCGCTGGAGCGCGCGGAACGCCCGCATCAGGGTGTCGGCGACCCGCTGTGCCGCGTCGTCCCCGGCCGGGGGATGCTTGTGCAGCGTCGCGTGCATGTGCTGGAGCTGGTCCTGCATGGTGGCGACCAGCAGATGGATCTTGGAGGGGAAGTAGCGGTACAGGGTGCCCAACGCGACCCCGGCGGCCTCCGCGACCTCGCGCATCTGCACCGCCTCGAAACCGCCCCGTCCGGCGAGCCGGGCGCTGGCGTGCAGGATGCGGCGGCGGCGGGCCTCCTGTCGTTCGGTCAGGGGCGGCAACGCCGGTCTGGCTTCCGCGGTCATGTGTCCCCCATCCATGGCTGCTGTCCGCGATCGGAGGGAGGCGCTCGGTCTCCCGGCGGCGACAGCATGCCAGGGGGCCCGGTGGTGGCGCGAATCACCTGATCCGGCCGTTGCACCGACGCTACCTGCCGGTAGATTCGTAGCTCATTGAACGATCCAGTCTGAAACTTGTTCTAGATTAGCGTGAGCGGTTACGCTCCGGCGGAAACGCAGTGATGAAGGGGGCCGAGTGTGACCGCTGAGGCCATAGAGTCGGGCCCCCGTACGGGCCCGAACACGTCCGGCACCGCCGACGACCGCCCGTTGCGCATCGCACTCCTCACCTACAAGGGCAATCCTTTCTGCGGCGGCCAGGGCGTCTACGTCCGCCACCTCGCCCGTGAGCTCGCCCGGCTCGGCCACGGCGTCGAGGTGATCGGTGCCCAGCCTTACCCGGTGCTCGACGAGGGCGTCCCGCTCACCGAGCTGCCGAGCCTGGACCTCTACCGCCAGCCGGACCCGTTCCGCACCCCGAAGCGCGACGAGTACCGCGACTGGATCGACCTCGCCGAGGTCGCCACCATGTGGACCGGCGGCTTCCCGGAACCGCTCACCTTCAGCCTGCGTGCCCGGCGCCACCTCGCCGCCCGCCGCGGCGAGTTCGACGTCGTCCACGACAACCAGACCCTCGGCTACGGACTGCTCGCCGACCTCGGCGCCCCGCTCGTCACCACGATCCACCACCCCATCACCGTCGACCGGCAGCTGGAACTCGACGCCGCCGGGACCCGCCGCCGCCGCGCCTCCGTGCGCCGCTGGTACGGCTTCACCCGCATGCAGAAGCGGGTCGCGCGCCGACTGCCCTCCGTGCTCACCGTCTCCGGCTCCTCCCGGCAGGAGATCGTCGACCACCTCGGGGTGCGCCCGGACCGCATCCACGTCGTCCACATCGGCGCCGACACCGACCTGTGGTCCCCCGACCCGTCGGTCGCCGAGATACCCGGCCGGATCGTCACCACCTCCAGCGCCGACGTCCCGCTGAAGGGCCTCGTCCACCTCGTCGACGCCCTCGCCAAGCTCCGCGCCGACAACCCGCGGGCGCACCTCGTGGTCGTCGGCAAGCGGGCCGAGGACGGACCCGTCGCGCAGGCCATCGAACGGCACGGCCTCCAAGGCGCCGTCGAGTTCGTCAAGGGCATCAGCGACGCCGAACTCGTCGACCTCGTGCGCGGCGCCCAGATCGCCTGCGTCCCCTCGCTGTACGAGGGCTTCTCGCTGCCCGCCGCCGAGGCCATGGCCACCGGCACGCCCCTGGTCGCCACCACCGGCGGAGCGCCGGCGGCCGGCGCCGGACCGGGCGGCGATCGCCTCGCGGTAGAGGGCCGCGGTGCCGATGGCGGCCTGCTTCCAGGTGAACCGGGACAGCACCCGCTCACGGCCCGCGGCACCGAGCCGGGCCCGCAGCTCCGGGTCGGCGAGCAGCCGGCCGAGCGCGTCGGCCAGGGCCCCGGGGTCGGCGGGCGGCACGGCCAGGCAGGTCTCGCCGTCGGGTCCGGCGACCTCGGGGATCGCGCCGCCGGTGGTGGCGACCAGGGGCGTGCCGGTGGCCATGGCCTCGGCGGCGGGCAGCGAGAAGCCCTCGTACAGCGAGGGGACGCAGGCGATCTGGGCGCCGCGCACGAGGTCGACGAGTTCGGCGTCGCTGATGCCCTTGACGAACTCGACGGCGCCTTGGAGGCCGTGCCGTTCGATGGCCTGCGCGACGGGTCCGTCCTCGGCCCGCTTGCCGACGACCACGAGGTGCGCC
>NZ_RDBO01000020.1:1058759-1070000 GCF_008120935.1 Streptomyces sp. sk2.1 | reverse complement strand
AACCGGAGCCCCATCGCTTTATCCGCGCCCCCACTCCTTCCGACCAGGTGGACTTCACCCGCTTCCCGCTCGCCGCCGGCGACCGAGTGCTCGATCTGGGCTGCGGCGCCGGACGCCACGCCTTCGAGTGCTACCGGCGCGGCGCCCAGGTCGTGGCCCTCGACCGGAACGGCGAGGAGATCCGCGAGGTCGCCAAGTGGTTCGCCGCGATGAAGGAGGCCGGTGAGGCCCCCGAGGGCGCCACCGCCACCGCGATGGAGGGCGACGCGCTCAACCTGCCGTTCCCCGACGAGTCCTTCGACGTCGTGATCATCTCCGAGGTCATGGAGCACATCCCCGACGACAAGGGCGTGCTCGCCGAGATGGTCCGGGTGCTCCGGCCCGGCGGCCGGATCGCGGTCACCGTGCCGCGCTACGGCCCCGAGAAGGTCTGCTGGACGCTCTCCGACGCGTACCACGAGGTCGAGGGCGGCCACATCCGCATCTACAAGGCCGACGAACTGCTCGCCAAGATGCGCGGCGCCGGCCTCAAGCCGTACGGCACCCACCACGCCCACGCCCTGCACTCGCCCTACTGGTGGCTCAAGTGCGCATTCGGAGTGAGCCGCGACGGCAAGGACGCAGCGCTGCCGGTCCGCGCGTACCACAAGCTGCTGGTCTGGGACATCATGAAGAAGCCGATGGCGACCCGGGTGGCCGAGCAGCTCCTCAACCCGGTCGTCGGCAAGAGCTTCGTGGCGTACGCGACCAAGCCGCACCTGCCCGCGTCCGCCGCGGCCGAGGACATCGCCAGGGCCGAGGCGTGAGCGTTCCCGAGCAGACCGAACACCTCGTGCTGCCCGGCGTCCTGACCGCCGAGCAGGCCGCCGAGACCGTCGCCGCCCTCCTCGCCGTCCAGCGCGAGGACGGCGCGCTGCCCTGGTTCCGGGGCCACCACCTCGACCCGTGGGACCACACCGAGGCCGCCATGGCCCTCGACGCCGCGGGCGAGCACGAGGCCGCGGGACGCGCGTACGAGTGGCTGGCCCGGCACCAGAACGAGGACGGCTCCTGGTACGCCGCCTACCACGACGGCGACCCCGGGCAGCCGACCGACCGGGGCCTGGAGACCAACTTCTGCGCGTACGTGGCCGTCGGCGTCTGGCACCACTACCTCGCCACCGGCGACGACGCCTTCGTCGACCGGATGTGGCCGACCGTCTACGCCGCCGTCGAGTTCGTCCTGCGGCTCCAGCGGCCCGGCGGCCAGATCGGCTGGAAGCGCGAGGCCGACGGAACCCCCGTCCACGACGCGCTGCTGACCGGCTGCTCCTCCATCCACCACGCGCTGCGCTGCGCGCTGGCCATCGCGGAGCGGCGCGAGGAACCGCAGCCCGACTGGGAGTTGGCCGCCGGAGCATTGGCCCACGCGATCAGCGACCACCCGGAACGCTTCCTGGACAAGAGCCGCTACTCGATGGACTGGTACTACCCGGTCCTCGGCGGCGCGCTCACCGGAAAGGCCGCCAAGGACCGCATCGAGGAGGGCTGGGACCGCTTCGTCGTCCCCGGCCTCGGGGTGCGCTGCGTGCTCCCCAACCCGTGGGTCACCGGCGGCGAGAGCTCCGAACTCGCCCTGGCCCTCTGGGTGATGGGCGAGTCCGACCGGGCGCTGGAGATCCTCCAGTCCATCCAGCACCTGCGCGCCGAGGGCGGCATGTACTGGACGGGGTACGTCTTCGAGGGCAACCGGGCGATATGGCCCCAGGAGCTCACCACCTGGACCGCCGGTTCGCTGCTGCTCGCGGTGGCCGCGCTCGGCGGCGACGAGGCGACCACCGCGGTCTTCGGCGGCGAGCACCTGCCGCGCGGACTGGACCCCGACTGCTGCTGACCGGAGCGGCCCGGCCCTGCTCGGGGCCGGGTGGCCCCGGCCACCCGGACGGCGTTTCCCGGGTGGCAGGCCGCACCGGGCCGGACGAACCTTACGGAGAGTGCCGAAATCGGTCACTCTCCGTTTGTGCAGGGATTTCCGAGGTGTCCGGCCAGGAGGCCCACCGTGCCCAGTTCCGCCATGACCGGCCCCGCCGCGCCCGAGCCGGGCGGGTCCGGTCCGGCCGCGCCCCGTCCCGTACCGCTGAGCCGGACGCTCGTTCCCCTGCTGCTGGCCTGTGCCCTGCTCGTGGGCGCCACCGGGTGCGGCGGCAACGACGGCGACGGCGTGAGCGTCACGGCCTCCCCGAGCGGGACGTCCTCGGCTCAGGCGCAGAAGTTCGCCAAGGCGCGCTTCGTCAGCAACGCGGGGCTCGCGGCCGGGGCCACGTACCAGTGGATCGTCAAGCCGTACCGGGCGGGCAAGTTCAAGAAGGGCGCGGACGGGCGGACCTTCGCACTGGTCAAGGCCGGGCTCGCGGGCGCCTTCACCTACAACCGGCTGAAGGCGGCGGCGGTCAACGCCAAGGGCGACCCGCTGCTGTCGAAGGCGATCGCACCACTGACAGCGGGCATCGAGTCGCTCAAGGACCTGGGCGCCAAGCTCCGCAGGGGCGAGGCGGGCGAGGGCGACATCGGGGTCTTCGAGAGCGTGATCAACAGCGTCAAGGACGCGGGCGCGAGCGCGGGCGCCGAGGTGAAGGACAAAGTGCCCAGCACCGCTCAACTCGGCGGATAGGAAGGGAAGTCCACCTGGTCGGAAGGAGTGGGGGCGCGGATAAAGCGATGGGGCTCCGGTTCGTGGTCGCACTAGGGTTCGCCACATGAGTTCACTTCCGCTTTCGCATGACGACTACTGCGCCGAGATCATCGCCCGCACCGACGCGCTCAGGGCATCGCTCCGGGGCGCGGACCTCGGCGCGACCGTCCCGACCTGCCCCGACTGGACCCTGCGCGACCTCGCCGTGCACGTCGGCGGAGCCCACCGCTGGGTGGGCGAGATCGTGCGCACCCGGGCCACCGAGGAGGTCACGGACAAGCAGGTGCCGCGGTTCGAGCCGGAGGGCGACGACCCCGACGTGCTCGACGCCTGGCTCGAGGAGGGCGCGGCGGAGACCGTCCGGGCACTGCGGGAGACCGGGCCGGACCAGGAGGTGTGGACCTGGGCGTGGGAACGGAGCACGGGATTCTGGGCGCGCCGGATGGCGCACGAGACGATCGTCCACCACGCCGATGCCGCGCTCGCCGCGAAGACCGACTACGAGGTGCCGCCGGCGCTGGCCGCGGACACCATCGAGGAGTGGCTGGAGATCGTCGCCTTCGTTCGTGCCGTGGGCGACCCGGAGGCCGCCGAGCTGACCGGGGCCGGGCGCTCCATCCATCTGCACGCCACGGACGTCCCGGACGCCGAGTGGCTGATCGAGTTCGGCGACGACGGCTTCACCTGGCGGCGCGCCCACGAGAAGGCGACCGTGGCGCTGCGAGGCACGCTCACCGACATCATGCTGGTCTTCAACCGCCGTCTCGGGCCGGACAGCGACCGGGTCGAGGTGCTGGGCGACGCGGAGCTGCTGGACTTCTGGCTGAAGCGCACCTCGTTCGGCTGAGCCCGGCCCGAGGCTCCGGCAGGCCCCGGCCCGATTCGGGCGGGACGCCGTCCGGGCCCGCTGTGCGGGCGGGGCGGGGCTGAGCGAAGCTGGAGGTGGGACGGCCGCCCGCGCGGGGCAGGACGCCGGAACCGGGTGCGCCCGGTTCCGGGAGACGGCGCCCGCGCGGGGTTACGACGCAGGTCCCGGCCCGCTCCGGGGCGGGCCGGGCGGCGCGGTCCCGGACAGGAGCGGTGAACCCATGACGGCCACAACCGTGCGAGGCATCGACCACATCGGGGTCACGGTCCCCGACGTGGAGACCGCGACCCTCTTCCTCGTCAGGGCGCTCGGCGCCGAGGTGCTCTACGACACCCTGCGCCGCCAGGACGGGCCGAACGGCGGGCCGGAGGTCGAGCGGCGGCTCGGGGTCCCGGCGGGCACCCTGCAACTGGCGGTCAGGATGCTGGCCCTGCCCTGCGACGGCC
Organism: Streptomyces sp. sk2.1; assembly: GCF_008120935.1. Lineage (GTDB taxonomy): Bacteria > Actinomycetota > Actinomycetes > Streptomycetales > Streptomycetaceae > Streptomyces. Next base: position 1,066,015 of record NZ_RDBO01000020.1, on the reverse strand, counting down.
CGTGCATCGAGCTGTTCGAGTTCCAGGGGCCCCGCCGCGAACCCCCGGTGCTGCCCTGCGACTTCGGCTGGCAGCACCTGGCGCTGTACGCCGACGACCTGGACGCGGCCGTACGGGACTGCGTGGCCGCGGGGGCCGTGCTGCTCGCCGACCCGCAGCCGCTGCCGGGCCCCGAGGCGGGGGAGCGCAACCGGTTCGCGTACCTGCGCACCCCGTGGGGCAGCACCCTGGAGCTCCTGACGTACCCGGACCCGCAGCCCTGGGAGCGCACCGCGACCCGACGGCGGGTGCGCCCCTCACCCGTCAGCACCGGGGCCGGCATCGGCACCGGTACCTGGCCGACCGACCCGGCCAGGTACCGGTGCCGATGCCGGCCCCGGTGCTGACGGGTGAGGGGGGTCAGGGCGTGGTGGAGGGTGGGGCCGTGGTGGAACTCGTAGGCCAGCCAGGGGACTCCGGCGTCGGCGTCGGCGTTGATGACCCGGGCGGTGCGGGGGCTGTGGATTCTTTGTGCGGCGACGGCCTCGCGGCGCAGGCGTTGTCGGAAGGTGTCGTCGTAGGCGGCGAACGTGTCGCGTACGAGTTTGACCGCGACGAGGCCGCCCGTGGGGTCGGAGGCCAGTAATACCCGGCCCATGCCTCCCTCGCCCAGCACCGCGAGGGTCCGATACGGCCCGACCACACGCGGATCGGACGGAGCCAAGTCCCACACAGACAGCTTCTCCCCGATGAAGGTGGTGCGACTCGACTTCGTTCCTGAGGATTGCGGCCGGTTCCTGTAACCGGGAGCCCGTCACTATAGTCGATGCCGGACAGGGCCCGTTGTGGTTCCGGCAAGGTGTGGTATGGACGGCGCCAGGACCTGCTCCGGCAGTACGTCCCGTCACCGGTGACCCGCCACGACACCATTTTCGAAGCGCGTCCTGAGGGCTGTCCCGCAATCCCGGGCGGGCGCGGATCACGGGACAGCCCTCAGCCGTTGAGTTCGGCGAGTACCCGCAGGGTGTGCGGGTCGGGCGCCGTCACCAGCAGGTCGGTGACCGGTCCCGCGCGCCACGATTCCAGCCGCTCCGCGATCCGTTCGCGCGGGCCGACGAGTGAGATCTCGTCCGCGAACGCGTCGGGCACGGCCAGTACCGCCTCCTCCTTGCGCCCTTCGAGGAACAGCCGCTGAATGTGCCGGGCCTCCGCCTCGTATCCCATCCGCGCCATCAGGTCGGCGTGGAAGTTGCGGGCCGCGTGCCCCATGCCCCCGATGTAGAAGCCGAGCATCGCCTTCACCGGCAGCAGCCCCTCCGCCACGTCGTCGCAGACCCGGGCGCGGACCAGCGGAGCGATCATGAAGTCCTCGGGAAGGTCGGTGAGCGAGGCCGCGTACACGTCGGTGCGCAGCGGCGACCAGTACAGCGGCAGCCAGCCGTCGGCGATCCGGGTCGTCTGCGAGATGTTCCTCGGCCCCTCCGCGCCGAGCAGCACGGGCAGCCGCGACCGCAGCGGGTGGGTGATCGGCTTCAGCGGCTTGCCCAGCCCGGTGGCGTCCGGGCCGGTGTACGGGTGGGAGTGGAACCGCCCGTCCAACTCCACGGGCGCCTCGCGGCGGAGCACCTGGCGGATGACGTCGACGTACTCACGGGTCGCGGTCAACGGGCTCGCGGGGAACGGCCGCCCGTACCAGCCCTCCACCACCTGCGGACCGGACAGCCCGAGGCCGAGCATCATCCGGCCGCCGGAGAGGTGGTCGAGCGTGAGGGCGTGCATGGCGGTCGCGGTCGGGGTGCGCGCCGCCATCTGCGCGATGCCGGTGCCCAGCCGGATGCGGGAGGTGTGTGCGGCGATCCAGGTCAGCGGGGTGAACGCGTCCGAGCCCCAGGCTTCCGCCGTCCACACCGACGCGTACCCCAACTGCTCTGCGGTCCTGGCCAGTTCGAGATGGGCGGGGTCGGGTCCCCGGCCCCAGTAGCCGAGCGCGAGTCCGAGCCGCATCCGACACCTCCCAGCATTTCTGACGCCCAGTCAGATCGATGCGCACGGACGGAGGGTACGACAGCGGCCCCCCGCCCGGAAGGGGCGGGGGGCCGCTGTCGTCGTCACGGGTGGTGCGTGGACTCAGCCGCGCTGGATGCCCGTGGTGTCCTGGAGGACGCCACGACGGCCGTCCTGGGTCTGCGCGATCAGGGTCTGGCCGCGCTGCTCGACCGCCAGGTACCAGGTGCCGGGCGCCAGTTCGGCGATCGGCGACGGCGAACCGTCCTCGCCGTACAGCGGACGGGCCACCGGCACCGCGAACCAGAACGGGGTGAAGTCACCGGTCGGCGCACCCGCGCCCGCGCCCGTGGCCTGCGGTTGGGCGTTCTGCGGGTCGGGCTGGCCGGCCTGCGGCTGACCGCCGAAGGAGGGCTGGCCGCCGTACGACGGCTGCGGCTGGGCGCCGCCCGGGTACCCGTAGCCCTGGCCGGGCTGACCCTGGCCGTACGGGGGCTGCACCGCCTGCGGGCTCGGGGCCCCCATCAGCGGGGCCTTGAGCGCGGGGACCAGCGGGGTGGCGACCGCGCCGCCCGCGAGCACGATGGTCGAGAGCAGGCCGAGGATCATGCCGGCGCCGGCGTCACCGGCGTCGATGATCGTCCAGAAGGCCGTCCACAGCGAGAAGACGGTGAACGCGGCGCCGAACTGGACGAGGTCGAAGCCGACGACCTTGCGGGTCGGCATGGAGCGGCCCACGATCACCAGCACCGCGCCGATGATGCCCGCCAGGAAGAGGCTCATGAGGAGCCCGAGCGAGTCCCAGGCGTTCGCGGAGTCGTAGCCGGAGCAGTTGACGCCCGTGGGGCAGTCGAAGCCGTTGAGGTCGAGGAAAGAGGCGATGAACAGCACGACCGCTGCTCCGATCACCACGCCGTCGCCTCGAGTGAGGGAGCGGATATTCACGTGAAGGTCCTTAGTCGGTCGTCTCGTCTGGGCGGTCGTCGCTGCCGCCTGCACGGGTACGGCGGGCACGGCATGAAGCTCGGGGGAGGCCCCCATCGTACGGATGAATCTATCGTCTGACCGGTCGGGCTGCGGCCCTGCCCGGAGGCTGGACGTACATCCCCCCATTTTCGCCCCAGAACCACCTCTTGTTACCCCTTGAGGTAGCTACTGATGCCATCGGCAATGCCTTGCGCGGCCTTCTGGCGCCAGTCCGGGCTGGTGAGCAGCGCGGCGTCCTTGGGATCACGCATATTGCCGCATTCGATGAAGACTTTGGGCACGGTCGACAAATTCAGTCCGCCCAGATCCTTGCGGGTGTCCAATCCGGTATTGCCGCCGATGTAATTGGAGGGAGCGCTTCCGGTGGCTCGGACGAAGAGACCGGCGATCCTGGTTCCCAGATCGCGCGACGGACCGACGATCTTCGAGGTGTCCGCCGCCCCGCCCCGCACGGCCGCGGGCAGGATCACGTGGAAACCGCGGTTGCCGACCGCGGAACCGTCCGCGTGCACCGAGACCACCGCGTCGGCTTTCGCCTTGTTGCCGATCCGGGCCCGTTCGTCGACGCACGGCCCGTACGAGCGGTCGTCGTCGTACGTCAGCAGGACCTCGGCCCCCTGCTTCGCGAGGAGATCGCGCAACCGGTGCGACACGTCGAGGGTGAACCGGGCTTCCGCATAACCGGAATTGGTCGAGGTGCCGGTGGTGTCGCACTCCTTGTGCCCGGTCCCGATGTCCACCTGGCGATTGATTTCCCGGGTGTGCAGGCGATTGTTCGGATTGTGCCCGGGATCGATCACAACGGTCTTGCCCGACAACGGCCCGGGGATCTTGTTCGCGGGCCTGGAAGCGGAAGCGGAAGGAGTGGTGGGGGAGGCGGACTTCTTCCCCGGCGCCGGAGCGCTCCTCGACGGCGACGCCGACGCGGAGGTCGGCGCGGAGGCGGCGGCGCTGCCGCTCGGCCCCGGCCGGGCAGCGGTGCCGCCGCCCCCGTCGTCGCCCGCGCCGCAGCCCGCGGCACTCAGGCACACGGCTGCGAGCGCGACGGCGGCGATCAGGGGCCGGCGGCGCGGTGTGGGGGGAACGCTCTCGTCGTACGGCACCACGCGATGCTATCGGGGCCCTCGGACGGCCGCCCTCAGATGCCGGTCCCGGTACGCCGCAGCACCCGCAGCGAATCCGTCACCGAGACCTCGGTGAACGCGCCGGACTCCAGCGCCCGCAGATAGATGCGGTACGGGGCCTGGCCGCCGTGCGCGGGGTCCGGGAACACGTCGTGGATCACCAGCAGCCCGCCCTCGGCCACGTGCGGCGCCCAGCCCTCGTAGTCGGCGTTGGCGTGCTCGTCGGTGTGCCCGCCGTCGATGAACACGAACCCGAGCTTCCCGCCCCAGACCGCCGCGACCTGCGGCGACCGCCCGACCAGCGCCACCACGTGGTCCTCCAGGCCCGCCGCGTGCAGGGTTCGGCGGAAGGTCGGCAGTGTGTCCATCCGCCCCACCTCCGGGTCCACGACGGTCGGGTCGTGGTACTCCCAGCCCGGCTGCTGTTCCTCGCTGCCGCGGTGGTGGTCGACGGTGAGCGCCGTCACACCGGCCGCCCGCGCGACGTCGGCGAGCAGGATGGTGGAGCGCCCGCAGTACGTGCCGACCTCCAGGATCGGCAACCCCAGCGCGGCGGCCCCGACGGCGGCCCGGTACAGCGCGAGCCCCTCGCCCACCGGCATGAAGCCCTTGGCGGCCTGGAAGGCGGCGAGAATCTCGGGCGACGGCTCGACGGCGGACTCGGCGGGCACGGGTTCCTCCTGGTGACGACGGTTACGGCTGCACGTCTGCACAACCGCCCCATCGTGCCGCACCCCTCGGCCCGCGACACGGGCGGGGCGGTCGGCGCGGAGCGACGGTCCGGCACACCCTTCTGCGGGCCCTACCGGTCGTGAAGCACCTTCGGCCGTGTGACGGGAACGACGGTGAGCAGGCCGTCCAGCCCCTTGAAGTCGTCCGGGTCCGTGGTGAAGAGCGGAAGTCCCTCCGCAATGGCGATCGACGCGATCATCAGGTCGGCCACCCGGTGCTACCTGATGTCACCCCTGGGGGTGTGCCCCGGGGAAGCGCGCGAGACGCTCCGGGTCGGGACACCGCTCGGCGGCCTGCTCGCCGGGGTGCCGGCGGTCCCGCCGGAGTCGGGCCGAGGGACGCTCCGGGTTCGCGCAGTCGATGTGGCGGTAGAGGACGACCRGCTCCTCGGCCGCCCCGGGGATCTCGCCCCGGAAACAGCGGTCGAGCGGCTGGACCGGACGCAGGCACGCGGGGCAGGTCCGGCCCGGTGGTGCGAACGTCGAGTCCCACGGCCGGTGGTCCCACGGCCGGGCGTCGATGCTCATGCCGTTCCCCCGTGCTGTGCCGCGGAGTCGGCCAGCCGGCGCAGCATCCGGGCGAGGTCGCGCAGATGCTGGTACGCGCCGAAGACGAGCGCGCCGTCCCTCGGTGTCGAGGCGAGGAGCTGGTCGGCCTCCCACCGGACGGAGCGGGCCGCGGCGGTCCGCGCGTGGTCGAGCACCGCATCGGCGAGGAGGACGACGTGCCCGCGCAGTTCGCCGGTCCGGGCGTCGATCTCCTGGCGCGTGACCGTGCCGAGCCGGAGGGCGAGGGCCTCGTCGGCGGCCCGGAGCGCGGATTCGACGTCCAGGGGAGGGACGCCGTCGGCCGCCCGCTGCGGTTGGCCCGGGGAGAGGGGTGTCGAGGAGGGTGTAGAGGGATGCGTCATGGGGGGGCTCCTGGCTCGGACCTACGGATCTGCGGATCTGGGGGAGTGGCGGCAGGCGGACGGGCCGCGCGGCGATGCCGTCGTACGCGCCCGTTTCGGCAACCTTCGGTAATCGTCGCAGCGCGGACGGCAGCCGGGGGAGTGCCGCAGCGGTTTTCTGCGAGCGGGTTTCCGCGCGAAAGTCCTTGCTGCTCCAGCGCGTTCGCGTCCCCGGACGGGGTGTTCTGCACTCCCGCAGAACACCCCTTGCGACAGCAGGACGCTCTCCATCACGCTGGGTGACGCCGTGCAAGGGCGGGGCCCCTGGGTGTCAGCTGCCGAAGCGCTCCGGGTCGATCTTGTTGAGCCAGGCGTGGATCACGCCGTTCCGTTCGATGCGGAGGAAGTCGGCCCTTCCGTCCCCGTCGACATCGGCGAACCGCACCTCCTGCGGGGGTACTCCGGAGTCCTCCGCGATCCTTCCGAACTTTCGGAACTTCCCGCCCGCCCCCTTGGCGCCCTCGTTGATCCAGGCGAGGGCGCCGCCCTCGGCGGTGATCAGGACGCGGTCGTCACGCAGGTCCCCGTCGATGTCCGCGTACAGGATCTCCTCGGACTCCTTCCGGACGCCGTCGATGTCCTCGGGCGGGGCCCAGTCCAGGTACTCCCGTCCGTTCGCGGACTGGAAATCCCGGTTGTACCAGGCCCTCGTCGTACCGTCCGGCCCGATCAACAGGTAGTCGTCCCGCCCGCCTCCGGTGACGTCCGCGAACAGAATGCGGGCCTTCGGATCGACGGACGGCCGATCGCCGGTGGCTCCTTCCGAGAACACGTCGGGGGTGCCGGTGTAGTCGTTCATGCACATGCGGGCGCCTTCCGGGCTCTCCCCCTTCCAGGTGTGGACTGTCATCCGGCCGTCCGGGGCGACGACCATGCAGTCGGGAAAATCGTCCCCGTCGATGTAGCCGAAGTGGAGCGTGCCGCCCTCGGCCCCGGCCGGAGCCGTGTAGGAGTTCTTCCCCGGGCTGAAGGGCTTCCAGCCCGTGCCCGATGGGCCGTTGTTCCACCAGAACCGGAAGTTCTGGTCCTTGTCGACCACGACGAATTCGGCCTTGGGATCCTCCGGGTTGATGTTGACCATCCGGAAGGTGCTCGTGGACGGGAACTTCTCGGGCTGGATGACGCCGCGGTCCTCCCAGTCCGCGCCCGGTCCGTTCGTTTTCACGTCCCCGGCCGCTCCCTTTTCCCCGGCCGGTGCGGCGGAGTCGGGGTGCGGGGCGGAGCCGGCGCCGGAGCTGGAATCGGATCCGGAGTCGGAGTTCCAGGGCAGTGGGGCGAAGTACAGGGCCGTGGCGGTGGCCGCGGAGACGAACAACGCGGCCACCGCCACGGCCCTGTACTTCGCCCCACTGCCCTGGAACTCCGACTCCGGATCCGATTCCAGCTCCGGCGCCGGCTCCGCCCCGCACCCCGACTCCGCCGCACCGGCCGGGGAAAAGGGAGCGGCCGGGGACGTGAAAACGAACGGACCGGGCGCGGAC
>NZ_RDBO01000020.1:1044575-1058659 GCF_008120935.1 Streptomyces sp. sk2.1 | reverse complement strand
GGGGCGGACGGCCGTTGCCGGAGGGGGCGGGAGAGTCGGCCGTTTCCTGACCTTCCGTCAGATTGAAACGTGTTCTACTCTTGCGCCGTTCCAGTGGCTGCGACCGGCGAGGATCCGCATGGGCATCGGAATCACCGAAGAACACAGGGAGTTGGCGCAGGCCGTACGGGGCGTGCTGGCGCGCGCCGTACCGCCCGAGGAGCTCCGCGCACTCCTCGACGCGGACGGCACCGGCGCCCCCGGCGGACGGCCCGGGTACTGGGACGCCCTCGCCGAACAGGGGCTGCTCGCCCTCCACCTCCCCGAGGAGCACGGCGGCGGGGGCGGCCGGCTCCTCGACCTGGCCGTGGTCCTGGAGGAGGCGGGCCGGGCCGCGCTCCCCGGCCCGTACCTGGCGAACGCCCTCGCCGGCGCCGTGCTGCACGCGGCGGGCGGCGGCGAACCGCTGCCCGGCATCGCCTCCGGCAGCCGCATCGGCGCCGCCGCCCTGGGCCCCGGCACCCTCACCGCCGTCGAGCAGCAGGGCGGCTACCTGCTCGACGGCACCTCCCCGCCCGTCCTCTCCGGCGACGGGGCGGACCTGCTCCTGCTCGCCGCCGAGTCGGCCTCCGGCACCATCTGGCTGGCCGTCGACGCCGCCGCCGACGGACTGACCGCGCACCCGCACCGGGGCGCCGACCCGACCCGCCGCACGGCCGACGTCGTGGCCGAGGGCGTCCTCGTCCCCGCGGAGCGCCTCGTACGGACCGACACCGCGCACGTCCGCGACCTCGCCGCCGTCCTCCTCGCCGCGGAAGCCTGTGGAACCGCCGCCAGGACCCTCGACATCGCCGCCGAACACGCCAGGACGCGCGAGCAGTTCGGCCGGCCCATCGGACAGTTCCAGGGCATCAAGCACCTCTGCGCCGACATGCTCGTCCGGGTCGAGCGGGCCCGCGCGCTGGTGTGGGACGCGGCCCGCGCCGCCGACGGCGAGAAGGACCCGGACGTACGGTCCATGGTCGCCGCCCTCGCCGCCTCGGACGCCCTCGACGCGGCGTACGGCTGCGCCAAGGACTGCGTCCAGATCCTCGGCGGCATCGGCTTCACCTGGGAGCACGACGCCCACCTGTACCTGCGCCGGGCCCTGGTGGCACGGCAGTTGCTGGGCGCCGGGGACGCCCACCGGCTGCGGGCCGTGCGGCTGGCCGGGAGCGGGGCCCGCCGCGAACTGGCCCTCGAACTCCCCGAACGGGCCGCCGCCCACCGCGCGGAGGCGCACCGGGTCGTGGCGGCCGCCCGCGGCCTCGACCCGAAGGAGGCCCGCCGCGCCCTCGCCCCCACCGGCTACGCCGCCCCGCACCTGCCCGCCCCCTGGGGCCTGGGCGCCGACCCCGTGCAACAGCTGGTCGTGCAGCAGGAGCTGGCGGAACAGGGGGTGCGGATCAGCGACCTGGGGATCGCCACCTGGGTGGTGCCCTCGCTCATCGCCCACGGAACGGCCGAACAGCGGGAGCGCTACCTGCCGCCCACGCTGCGCGGCGAACTCCTGTGGTGCCAGCTGTTCTCGGAGCCCGGCGCGGGCTCCGACCTCGCCTCGCTGCGCACGAAGGCGGAGCGCACCGAGGAGGGCTGGCGGATCAACGGCCAGAAGGTGTGGACGAGCGCCGCCCGGAGCGCCGACCACGGCATCCTGCTCGCCAGGACCGACCCCGACGCCCCCAAGCACCGGGGACTCGGCTACTTCGTCGTCGACATGCGGAACACCCCGGGCATCGACATCCGGCCGCTGAAGGAGATCACCGGCGACTCCCTCTTCAACGAGGTGTACTTCGACGACGTCCTGCTGCCCGCCGACGCCGTCGTCGGCGAACCCGGCGACGGCTGGCGGGTCGCCCGGCACACCCTGGGCAACGAACGCGTCCACATGGCCGACCAGATGACCTTCGACACCGGCCTGGAGGCGCTGATCGCCCGCTGCGGCGAACTCGACGGCGCGTACCGGGCCCGCGTCGGAGCGCTCGCCGCCGAGGCGCACGCGCTGGGCTGCATCGGACTGCGGACCACCCTGCGCCAGGTCTCCGGCCTCGAACCCGGCGCCGGGGCCTCCGTGCGCAAGCTCGTCCAGACCACCCACCAGCAGAAGGTCGCGGAACTGGCCCTCGAACTCCTCGGACCGGCCGGCGCCACGGGCGAGGGCGCCGGGCAGCGGGCCCTGCACGGCTTCCTGATGTCCCGCTGCCTGACCATCGCGGGCGGCACCACCCAGGTCCAGCTCAATGTCGTCGCCGAGCGCATCCTCGGCCTCCCGCGCGATTGAAGGGACCCACCACCCATGAAACCCGCCACAACCGCACAACCCGCGAAGGCGTACGTCGTCGGGGTCGGGATGACGAGGTTCGAGAAGCCCCAGACCCGCGACTGGCAGTACTGGGACATGGCGAAGGAGGCCGGAACGGCGGCGCTCGCCGACGCCCGGATCCCCTACGAGCAGATCCGGCAGGCCGTCGTCGGCTACTGCTTCCAGCCCTCCACCGCCGGGCAGCGCGCCGTGTACGGCCTCGGCCTGACCGGGATACCCGTCTACAACGTCAACAACAACTGCGCCACCGGCTCCACCGCCCTGATGACGGCCCGGCAGTTCGTCGAGGGCGGCGTCAGCGACTGCGTCCTCGCGCTCGGCTTCGAGAAGATGACACGCGGCTCGCTCGGCGGCGGGGGCGCGGACGGCGGCGCCGCGGACTTCAAGGCGTCGCCCGTGGCCCGGCACTACGGGATCATGGCCGCCGCCCACGGCTTCGAGCGGACCCCGCCCACCGCCCAGATCTTCGGCAACGCGGCCCGCGAGCACATGGCGCGGTACGGGACCACGGAGGCGCAGCTCGCGGCGGTCGGCGCCAAGAACCACCGGCACTCGGTGAACAACCCGTACGCCCAGTTCCAGGACCCGTACACGGTCGAGGAGGTGCTCGCCGCGAAGCCCGTCCACTCCCCGCTGACCAGGCTCCAGTGCTCGCCCACCTCCGACGGGGCCGCCGCGGCCGTCGTCGTGTCGCGGCGCTTCGTCGAGGAACACGGCCTGCACGACCGGGCGGTGGAGATCGCCGCCCAGGCCATGACCACCGACACCGAGGAGTCCTTCGCCTCCGGGACCTGCATCGACGCGGTGGGACTGCCGGTGTCGCGGGCCGCCGCCCGGCAGGTGTACGCGGCCTCGGGCCTGTCCGCCGCCGACCTCGACGTGATCGAGCTGCACGACTGCTTCTCCGTCAACGAACTCCTCACCTACGAGGCGCTCGGGCTGTGCGGCGAGGGCGAGTCGGGCAAGCTCGTCGAATCCGGGGCCACCACCTACGGCGGACGCTGGGTGGTCAACCCCTCGGGCGGACTGATCTCCAAGGGACACCCGCTCGGCGCCACCGGCATCGCCCAGGTCGCCGAGATCACCTGGCAGTTGAGGGGAGAGGCGGGCGAGCGGCAGGTACCGGGCGCACAGGTCGGACTGACCCACAACATCGGCCTCGGCGGCGCGGCGGTGGTGACGCTGCTGCGCCGTTAGCGGGGAGCGCGGGGCCGGTCAGGGGGCCGGCTCCGCGGCCGGTACGGGCCTCAGAGCCATCCCTGCTGCCGTGCCGCCCGGACGGCCTCCATCCGGTTGCGTGTCCCCGTCTTGCCGATCGCCGACGACAGGTAGTTGCGCACCGTCGACTCGGACAGGTGCAGCTTCGCCGCGATGTCGGCGACCGTCGCCCCGTCCACCGAGGCGTTCAGCGCGTCCCGCTCCCGCGCCGTGAGCGGGCTGGGACCGGCGCTGAGCGCGGCGGCGGCCAGGGCGGGGTCGATGACCGTCTCACCGGCCAGCACCCGGCGGATCGCGACGGCGAGTTCCTCGACCGGACCGTCCTTGACCAGGAACCCCGCGGCCCCGGCCTCCATCGCCCGGCGCAGATAACCGGGGCGGCCGAACGTGGTCAGGATCAGCACCCGGCAGTCCGGTACCTCCGTGCGCAGATCGGCGGCGGCGTCCAGCCCGCTGCGGCCCGGCAGTTCGATGTCCAGCAACGCCACGTCGGGGCGGGAGCGCAGCGCGGCGTCCACGATCTCGTCCCCGGCACCGACCTGCGCCACGACCTCGATGTCCGGCTCCAGCCCGAGCAGCAGCGCGAGCGCGCCCCGCATCATCCCCTGGTCCTCGGCGAGCAGCACCCGTACCGGTTGCGCCGGGCGGTGATCCTGCGGCATTTCGTTCACCGCTCCAGCGTATGGCCCGCGGTCGGGCCGCGGGGCCGGTCCCCGCCGTCCGGCGCGGGTTCGCCCACCGGCAGTTCCGCCGTGACGGCGAAGCCGCCGCCGGGCTCCGGGCCCGCCCGGAGCGAGCCGCCCGCCGCGGCGAGGCGTTCGGTGAGGCCGGTCAGGCCGGTGCCGCCGATGCCGGGGACGGGCGGGGCGTCCGGGCCGGGGCCGTCGTCCGTGACCGTGAGGCGGACCCGGTCGGCGTTGCCGGCGACCGTGAACGAGCAGGTGGTGGCGTGGGAGTGGCGTACCACGTTGGTGACCGCCTCCCGCACCACCCAGCCCAGCAGCGCCTCCGTCTGCGGGGCGAGCGGCGGTCCCGAGCGGCGGAGCACCGGTTCGATGCCGGCGGCGGTCAGGGCGGACCGGGCCCGGTCCAGTTCGGTCGCCAGGCTCCCCTCCCGGTAGCCCGTGACGGCCTCGCGGATCTCGGTGAGGGCCTGGCGGCCCACCGACTCGATGTCGGTGACCTGGGCGAGCGCGGCGTCCATGTCGCGCGGCGCGAGCCGGCGCGCGGCCTCCGACTTGACCACGATCACCGAGAGCGTGTGGCCCAGCAGGTCGTGCAGGTCGCGGGAGAACCTCAGCCGTTCCTTCTCGACGGCGGTACGGGCCAGTTCCTGCCGGGTGGCGCGCAGTTCCATCACCGTCTCCGCGAGGGTGAGTATCGCGGCGGTCACCGCCCCGGAGATGAAGGTTCCGTACCCGATCGTCCACGGGTCCGAGGCGCCGTGACCGCGCCACACCGCGACGGCGGTGGCGACCGCGGCGAGGGAGAAGAGGCCGATCCCCAGCCTCCGGTTGCGCAGCACGGTGCCGCAGGCCAGCGAGAGCAGCGGGAAGAACAGCAGCCAGCTGCCGCCGTAGCCGATCGTCAGCGCGAGCGTCACCCCGGCCATCGCGGCGAGCAGCCCGTAGGTGACCGGGCTCTCGCGCTTCCTGCGGTCGAAACCGCGGAACACCACGGAGACGTAGAGGGAGTTGAAGGCCAGCAGCCCGAGCCCGCCGAGCCACGGGTTGCCCGCCTCGCCCTGGAAGAGGTTGGAGAAGGACCCCAGCCCCAGCAGCAGCCACGGCAGCATGGCGTACGGTCCGGGCGGTCCGGGGCGCCGCTCCCCGCGCCGGCGCCGCCACGGGCGCGGTCGCCCGCCCTCGCACTCGTCCATCGGATACCCGGCCATGTCCGCTCCTGTCACACGGTCCGCGCGGACCGGCGGTACGAGATCACGGCGTATGTACCGAACAGCAGCAGCCATGCGCCCAGGACCGCGATCGTACCGGCGCCCGGCGCGTGGCCGTCGGTGGTGGCCCAGCCCAGGTCGGCGAACCGGTTGGCGGGGGTGAACCTGCCGACGGAGCGCAGCCATTCGGGCAGCAGCTCCAGCGGGAACCACAGCCCGCCGACGACCGCGAAGCCCATCAGACAGGTCATGTTGGCCACCCCGGTGCCCTGCGGCGTGAGCCGGTACCCGTTGCCCAGGCCGAGCAGGGTGAACGGCAGGGCGCCGAGCCACAGCAGCAGCACCAGCACGGCCCACTGCCAGGCGTCCAGCCGCACCCCGTTGATCAGCCCGCCGGCCAGCAGCACCGTGAGGATCGTCGGCAGGACGGTCACCGAACCGCTGATCGCCCGGCCCACGACCGCCTGCGCGGGGGAGAGCGGGGTGACCCGCAACTGCTGGAGCCAGCCGATCGACTTGTCGGAGGCGACCCCCGTACCGATCGACATGGCGGAGCCCAGCGCCCCGTACGCGGCCATGCCGACCATGGACATGGTCTTCCAGCCGTCGGCGCCGTCGCTCCCGCCGATGTTGGTGAAGATCAGGTACATCATCACCGGCATCCCGGTCCCGAAGACCAGGAAGAAGCCGTCGCGCAGGGTCCGGCGGATTTCGAGCACGATGTAGCGGTACATCACACGACCTCTGCTTCGGAATCGGTCGGGGCGGTCACGGCGGTCACGGCGGTCGCGGCGGCCGGGGAGGTCAGGGCGAGGAACGCGTCCTCCAGCGTGGCCCGGGAGACCCGCAGGTCGCGGATCATGCCGCGGCGGGCCAGCTCCACGACGGTGGCGTCCGAGTCGTCCGTGCGCAGCAGCGCCCGGTCCCCGGACACCTCGACGGCGACGACGCCGGGCAGCAGCTCCAGGCCCCCGGTCGGACCGCCCGCCAGGTCGAAGGAGACGAGGCCGCTGCCGACCGAGCTCCTGATCGCGTCGCCGGTGCCGTCCGCGACGATCCGCCCCCGGTCCACGACGACGATCCGGTCGGCGTTCCCGTCGGCCTCCTCCAGGTAGTGGGTGGAGAACAGGACGGTGTTGCCGCGCCGCGCGTAGGCCCGCATCGAGTCCCAGAAGGCGCGGCGCGCCTCCACGTCCAGGGCGGCGGTCGGCTCGTCCAGGACGATCAGTTCCGGATTGCCGGCCAGCGCGACGGCGAAGCGGACGCGCTGGACCTGGCCGCCGGAGAGCTTGTCGACGCGCCGGTCCGCGTACTCGCCCAGCCCCGCCAGCGCGAGCGCCTCGGGCACCGGCATCGGCTTCGGGTACGTCGAGGCGACGAAGGCGACCAGCTCGCGGACGGTGACCCGCTGGATCGGCTGCCCGTCCTGGAGCATCGCGCCGACCAGGCCGGCCCGCACCGCCTGTTGCGCGCTGCGGCCCAGTACCCGCACCCGGCCGGTGTCCGGCTCGTCCAGCCCCAGCAGGAGGCCGATGGTGGTGGACTTGCCCGCGCCGTTGCGGCCGAGCAGGGCGACGGTCTCGCCGCGGTCGATGGACAGGTCGATCCCGTCCACGGCCCGCACCGTCCGCCCCGCCCGGCCGAAGCTCCTGACCACCCCGGTGAGGTCCACCGCGGTTCCGTTCCCCGTTGTCGATGTCATGACGAAGACGCTACGGAGGACACGGGGGTGCCGGGCAGAGGCGTGTGTACGGACTCCGGCAGTACATATGTCACGGCCGCCGGGCCGGTACGGGGCCACCATCCTTGTACCGCAATGGATCTGACGATACGTCAGCAACAGTATTCACAACTGCCGGGCGCTGCGTTATACATGGGTTCACCGGCTAGAACGCGTTCTAGAACGGGCGTCGCGGCCGGTCCCGCGCGACCTCGGTGCGGCCGACGGTGCGGACGGCCGCGCCGGGGTCTTCCCACCATCAAGGAGCGGCTCCCATGCCCATCGACGTCGAAAAGGCCCTCGCCGCCGAACCCCGGTCCGCCCACATCGACTGGGACCACAAGGACGTGCAGCTCTACCACCTCGGGATCGGCGCCGGTGCCGGTCCCGAACCGGCCGACCCCGCCGTCGACCCCGGCGAACTGCGCTACACCCTGGAATCCCGGCTCCAGGTGCTGCCCTCCTTCGCCACCGTCGCGGGCGGAGGCATGGGTTCCCTCGGCGGACTCGCCTCGCCCGGCGTCGACATCGACCTCGCCGCCGTTCTGCACGGGGGGCAGAACGTGCGGGTGCACCGGCCGATCCCGGTGCGCGGCAGCGCCGTACAGACCTCGAAGATCGCCGCGATCTACGACAAGGGCAAGGCGGCCGTGCTGGTGCTGCGCTCCGAGGCCGCCGACGAGGAGGGCCCGTTGTGGACCAACGACGCCCAGATCTACGTCCGGGGCGAGGGCGGTTTCGGCGGCGACCGGGGCCCGTCCGGACGGACCGCCTACGCCGCCGTCGCCCCGAACCGCGTCGTGGAACGGCCGATCCGCCCGGACCAGGCGCTGCTGTACCGGCTGTCGGGCGACTGGAACCCGCTGCACGCCGACCCGGAGTTCGCCGCGCGCGCCGGGTTCGCCCGGCCGATCCTGCACGGACTGTGCACCTACGGCATGACGCTCAAGGCCGTCACCGACACGGTGCTCGGCGGCGACGTGACCCGCATCCGCTCCTACCGCACCCGGTTCGCCGGCGTCGTCTACCCCGGCGAGACCCTCCGCATCGAGATGTGGACCGCCGAGAACCAGGTACGGGTCGAGGTGAGGGCCGTGGAACGGGACAACGCCGTGGTCCTCGGGGACACCTTCGTCGAGCACTCCTGAACCCACTCCACGCGTTCCGGGGTCCGGGACGCGGTCCCACGAGAGGAGCCGCACCATGCGCGCCGCCCTGCTGCACGAGATAGGCCAGGACAAACTGGAGGTCTTCGACGACGTCGAGGCGGTGGGCTTCGGCCCCGGAAAGGTCAGGCTCCGCATCCGGGCCGCCGGACTGTGCCACTCCGACGTGTCGGCGATGAACGGAGTGCTGCCGCAGCCCGCCCCGTTCATCCCCGGCCACGAGGGCGCGGGCGAGGTCCTCGACGTCGGCGACGGCGTCACCGGACTGAGCGCGGGGGACCGGGTGCTGGTCTGCTGGCTGCCCGCCTGCGGGGAGTGCCCGTCGTGCCGGCGCGGACAGACCCAGCTCTGCCTGGCCGGTTTCATGAACGCGGGCACGCCCAACTTCAAGCGCCCCGGCAAGGACGTCTTCGGCTTCGCGGGCACCGGCACCTTCACCGAGGAGGTCGTCGTCGGCGCGGGCTGCGCCGTACCGATCCCCGACGACGTGCCGTTCGAGATCGCCGCGCTGATCGGCTGCGGGGTGACCACCGGACTGGGCGCGGCCATCAACACCGCTCAGGTGGAAGCCGGTTCGTCGGTCGCCGTGATCGGCTGCGGCGGTGTCGGCATCTCCACGATCCAGGGGGCGCGGGTGAACGGCGCCGCCCAGATCGTCGCCGTGGACCCGGTGGCCTCCCGGCGCGAGGCGGCCCTGCGGTTCGGTGCCACGGAGGCCCTGGCCCCCGACGAACTCGCCGACGCCAAGCAGCGGATCACTTCCGGCGAGGGCTTCGACTACGTCTTCGAGGTCGTCGGCAAGTCGGCCACCGCACGCACCGCGTACGAGAACACCCGGCGCGGCGGCACCCTCTGCATCGTCGGCGCGGGCGCGATGGACGACAACTTCCAGGTCAACATGTTCGAGCTGTTCTTCGACGAGAAGCGCATCCTGCCCTCCATGTACGGGGGAGGGGACGTGCTCCGCTCGTACGAACGGGCCATCGCGCTCTGGCGGGCCGGCCGGATCGACCTCGAATCGATGATCACCCACCGGGTGCGGCTCGACGGGATCAACGACGCCCTCGACCAGATGCGGACCGGCGAGTCGCTGCGCACCTGCATCGAACTCTGACCTCCCCCTCCCCATCCTGCCCCCTCCTGAGAGGACCCCGAGATTCCGATGTCACTTCCCCTGGACGGCATGGCCGCGATCGTCACGGGTGCGGGCCGCGGCCTCGGACGCGCCGAAGCGCTGGAGCTGGCGGGGCTGGGCGCGTCCGTCGTCGTCAACGATTACGGGCAGCCGGGCCGCGACGGCTCCGGCGAGGCGTCCGCGACCCCCGCCGAGGAGGTCGCCGAGGAGATCCGGGCGGCGGGCGGCCGGGCGGTCGCGCACGTCGGGGACGTCTCCGACCACCAGCAGGCCGGGGCACTCGTGCAGCTGGCCGTCGACACCTACGGAAAGCTCGACATCCTGGTCAACAACGCGGGCATCCTGCGCGACCGGATGATCTTCTCGATGACCGAGGACGAATGGGACTCCGTCATCAGGGTCCACCTCAGGGGCCACTTCAACACCACGCACTTCGCCGCCGCGCACTGGCGGGCCCGGGCCAAGGAGTCCGGCGGCCCGGTCCACGGACGGATCGTCAACACCTCCTCGGAGGCGTTCCTGGCCGGTTCGGCGGGCCAGCCGAACTACGCGGCGGCCAAGGGCGGCATCGTCGGCCTCACCACCTCCACGGCCCTGGCCCTGGCCAGGTACGGCGTCACCGCCAACGCCATCTGCCCGCGGGCCCGCACCCGGATGACCGAGGACGTCTTCGCGGGCTTCGAGGTGCCCGGGGACGGCCGGCTCGACGCGCTCGCCCCCGAGCACGTCGCGCCCCTGGTCGGCTATCTGGCCTCACCGGCCGCCGCCAAGGTCAACGGGCAACTGCTGGTCGTGCACGGCGGAATGGTCGCGATCGTCGAACGGCCCAGGGTCGCGGCGAAGTTCGACTCGGCGAAGGAGACGTTCACCTTCGACGAGCTGGACGAGCTGATCTCCCCGTACTACGAGGACCGCCCGCCGAACGAGACCTTCGCCGCGGCGGAGGTGCTCGGCCTGAAGCGGGGTTGAGCACGGGGCCGAGAACGGGGCTGCCGGGGACGCCCGCGACGGAGAACGGGCCGGGGAGGCTTCGGCGGAACCGGAACCGGAACCGGAACCGGAACGGGAGGCAGGGAACGGGAAACGGGAAGCGGGAAGTGGGAGACGGACCGGGAAACGGGTGGGCCCCGGCAGCCGCACGGCTGCCGGGGCCCACCCGTCCCTCGTCGATGTGTCGGTGCGGTCAGGCCGCTTTGCCGTCCCCCTCGGAGGGACGCCGGTGACGGCCGTGCGGCTGTGCCGCCGTCTCGTCCACCGACTCGCCCCCTCGGTGCTTTCCGGAGCCGCCGGCTTCGGCCCGGTCCACGTCCTGGGGACGTGTCTGGGTCGTGTCGGTTCGGGCTTCAGACATGTGGGAAGTCACCCCGTTGTGGTCGCTTACATGTGTCACCAGGGTCGAGCGCACCACCGCGCACGGCACGGCCGCCATCGGCGACCGCGCGTCACGACCGCGCTGCCCGGGCCCAGAGATTTAACCAGGAATCTCACGCCCCACGAGAGGCGCCTGGCCCAATGGAACCGGCTTGCACGTCGATAGAGGCGATGCGGCGGCGGACGGTTGCATACCGCTTTCCGCGCACACCACCGTCATCGCCACTGCCGACGGCGACGGCGGCGGTGACAGCGGCGGCGGCGCGTGGTGCTCCGCGTCCGCCGGTGCCTCCAGCAGCGCCACGCCGCACGGCACGTCCCCGTCGGAGTACGGAAGCCCGAGCACGCCGTCCCGGCTCCACACCCCGCGACCCGCCTGCCACCCCTCGGGAGCGGCGAGTTGATGCAGCCGCCGCCCCGCCGGGCGCCACACCCCGACCCAGCTGCCCGCCGCCCCGTCGATCCGCAGGGCCACCGCGCAGCTCTCCGGCATCAGCATCTGCCCCGGCTGCACGGCGAACGGGGTCACCGCCGCGTCGGGCAGGCGCAGGCACTCGGGGAAACGCACCGGCAGACTGCTGCCCAGCACGCCCCACCCGAGCCGGTCGTGCCCCGGCGCGTCCGAGCGGATCAGCAGCAGTCCGCTGTCCGGGTCGGCGAGCAGCAGTCGGTCGTCGCTGCCGGGGGCGATCTGGAGCAACGGCGTCACCTCGCCGCCCCGTTCCAGGTCCACGGCGACGGCCTTGACCGGGCCGCCGCCCGGCATCTCGCGGTCCAGGGCCAGCATCCGCCCCGCCCGGTCCAGCCAGACGCCTCCGGAGCAGCGCCCCGGGACCTCCGCGACGTGCTCCGGACCGAAGGGGCCGCCCGCCACCAGCCATACGGAGGTGGAGTGCGCGCCGACCGACAGCGCGTACGCCCTCGCCCCGTCCGGGCACGGCGGCAGCAGGGTCAGGTCCGCGCATTCGACGGTACCGAGCGGGAGTTCGCCCGTACCGGGACCGGTGGGGTAGAGCAGCGACACCGCGTGCCGGTCCGCGACCCGGCGCCGGATCAGCACCCGTCCGTCGGCCAGCGGCAGCACCTCGGAATCGGGCTCCTCCGGCTGGTCGAGGGGGAGCGGCACGGCGTACGGCTCGGGCCCGTCGAGCGTCCAGCGCTCCACGAACCACGCCTGCCCGCCGTCCCGGCCGTCCCGGTCGGCCACGTCGGCGAGGGCGAGCCGGGCCGCGTACGCGCCGTCCGCGGAGATCGTGAACGCGGGCGTGAACGCGGGCGCGGGTGTGGGTGCGGGCGTGAGTGCCGGTGCGGGCGCGGCGGGGAGCGCGGCCGGGGGCTGCGCGCGCTCCCCGGCCGGTCGGGCGGCTCCGGACGCCCGGGACACCTCGGACGCCCCGGGTGCCCCGGGTGCTCCTGGCGTCCCGGATGCCCCGGACGTCCCGGGCGGGAGTGCCGGTGCGGGACGCACGGGGATGGACACGCTGGAGGCGAACGGCGCGGGGAGGCCGGAGGCGGCCCCGAGGGCGGCGATCCCGGCGGTGCCGGTTCGACGGGCGGCGCCCCGGGGTGCGAGGGCCCGGGAGGCGGCGGGCCGCGCGGCAGCGGGGCGCGCATCGGTCCCGGACGCGCCGGTCCCGGCGGTTTCCGCCGCCGCGGCTCCCGCTCCTGCTCCCGGTCCGGCCCCGGGGGCCGGGGCCCCGGACAGGTCGGATCCGCCGCTCTCCAGGACCGCGTCCGCGGCGTCCCCGGCAGCTCCGGTCGCCCTCGCGGTCCCGTTCTCGATGGCACAGGCAGTCATGGAATGGTCACCTCCGGCGACCGAAGCTAGTTTTCGCACTTCCTGCCGAACAACACGAGACCTGCCACTTCACACATAAGGGTGGCGGTGCCCGGGTTTGCCTGAGATCGAGGGGGTGCCTGTGCTGGGCGAGAACCGCGAGGATTAAGGTTAGGCAGTCCTAAGTGATGCCTGTGTGATCCTCGACTGGAGCAAGTGATGTCCCTTCGTCGCCGCGGTACCGCCGCAGTCGGCCTGGTGGTGGCCGCCGCCCTTTCCCTTTCGGCCTGCGGGAGCGATGACGGGAAAACGGACGGCGCGACCGGTTCCGGGAACGGCGGTGACAAGAAGGCGGCCGTCGCCACCGGGGGCAAGGACTTCGCCGACGCCGCGAAGAAGACCGCGGAGTTCGGGACGGACGCCGAGGCCGGCCAGTACCCCCGCACCCTCACCCACGCCATGGGCAAGACGGAGATCAAGTCCGCGCCCAAGCGGGTCGTCGTGCTGGACGTCGGCGAGTTCGACAACGTCGTGTCGCTGGGCGTGAAGCCGGTCGGCTACGCGCCCTCCGAGGGCAGCGCGGCCATTCCCTCGTACCTGAAGAAGGACGCGGGCAGCCCCAAGGACGTCGGCACGATCAACAACCTCAACCTGGAGGCGATCGCCGGCCTGAAGCCCGACCTGATCCTCGGCAGCCAGCTGCGCGCCGCCGACAAGTACGAGGCGCTCTCCAAGATCGCGCCGACCGTGTTCTCCATCCGTCCGGGCTTCACCTGGAAGGAGAACTACCTCCTCAACGCCGCCGCGCTGGACAAGACCGCCGAGGCGAAGAGCGAGCTGGACGACTACGAGAAGAAGGCCGCGAAGCTCGGCGAGGACATCGGCCCGAAGAAGCCGACCATCTCGATGGTCCGCTACATGCCGGACCGGATCCGCCTCTACGCCAAGGCGTCCTTCATCGGCACCATCCTCGAGGACGTCGGCCTGCCGCGCCCCGCGAACCAGCAGATCGACGACCTCGCCGCGGAGATCAGCCCGGAGAAGATCGACGACGCCGACGCCGACTGGATCTTCACCGGCGTCTACGGCGACGTGAAGGCCACCAAGCGCGACACCACCCAGTCCAACCCGCTGTGGAAGAACCTGAAGGCGGTCAAGGAGGGCCGGGCCAAGGACGTCCCCGACGAGACCTGGTACCTCGGCCTCGGTGTCACGGCCGCGGACATGGTCCTCGACGACCTCCGCGCCGACCTCGTGAAGTAGGACCTCCGCGCCGGCCTCGTGAGGCAGGACCTTCGCGCCGGTGTCGTGAGGCAGGGTCTTCGCGTCGGCCTCGTGAAGCAACGATTTCCCGTCATCGCTCCCGCAGGCCGAAAGGGAAAGGGCGGCGGCCACCACCAGGCCGACTGCGGCGGTACCGCGGCGACGAAGGGACATCACTTGCTCCAGTCGAGGATCACAC
>NZ_RDBO01000020.1:967059-1044475 GCF_008120935.1 Streptomyces sp. sk2.1 | reverse complement strand
GCCCCGGACCGTGCTCCGGGGCGGGTCCGGGGCGGGTCCGGGGCGCGGTACCGGCGCGGCGGGCGGTGCCGTGCGGGCCGCGGCCGCCCGCGAGGGTCGCCGGAGCCATGGACGGCGGGCCATGGAGGGCAGGTAGCCTTTGCTTGTGCCCCGTCTGTCTGATGTCCTCGCCGAACTCGACGCCCTCTGGCCGCCCGGGAGGGCCGAGAGCTGGGACGCGGTCGGCACCGTGTGCGGAGACCCCGGTGCCGAGGTCGACCGGGTGCTGTTCGCCGTCGACCCCGTCCAGGAGATCGCCGACGAGGCGATCCGGCTCGGCGCCCAGCTGATCGTCACCCACCACCCGCTCTACCTGCGGGGTACGACGACGGTCGCGGCCGACACCTTCAAGGGCCGGGTCGTGCACACCCTCATCAAGCGCGACATCGCGCTGCACGTCGCCCACACCAACGCCGACACCGCCGACCCGGGCGTCTCCGACGCGCTGGCCGGCGCGCTCGACCTCCGCGTCGAGGGCCCGCTCGTGCCGGACCCGTCCGACCCGGAGGGCCGCCGCGGACTCGGCCGGATCTGCGTGCTCGACCACCCCGAGACCCTGGCCGAGTTCGCCGCCCGCGCCGCCGCCCGGCTGCCCGCCACCGCGCAGGGCATCCGGCTCGCGGGCGACCCGGCGGCGACGGTGCGCACCGTCGCGGTCAGCGGCGGCTCCGGCGACAGCCTCTTCGACGCGGTGCGCGCCGCGGGCGTCGACGCCTTCCTCACCGCCGACCTGCGCCACCACCCGGCCTCCGAGGCCGTCCAGCACTCCCGGCTCGGCCTGGTCGACGCCGCCCACTGGGCCACCGAGTGGCCCTGGTGCGAGCAGGCCGCAGCGCAGCTCGACGCGATTTCCGACCGCCACGGATGGGACCTGCGGGTCCACGTCTCGAAGCAGGTCACCGACCCCTGGACCACCACCACCCACCACTCTTCTGGAGCCCCCAACTGAACGCCGCGCCCGCCGACCAGATCCGACTCCTCGACGTCCAGGCCCTCGACGTACGCCTGTCCCAGCTCGCGCACCGGCGCAAGTCGCTGCCCGAGCACGCCGAGATCGAGTCGCTCACCAGCGACCTCGCGCAGCTGCGCGACCTGCTGGTCGCCTCGCAGACCGAGGAGAGCGACACCGCCCGCGAGCAGACCAAGGCGGAGCAGGACGTCGACCAGGTGCGCCAGCGCGCCGCCCGCGACCAGCAGCGCCTCGACTCCGGCGCGATCACCTCGCCGAAGGACCTGGAGAGCCTCCAGCGCGAGATCGCCTCGCTGGCCAAGCGCCAGGGCGACCTGGAGGACGTCGTCCTCGAAGTGATGGAGCGCCGCGAGTCCGCCCAGGAGCGCGTCACCGAGCTGTCCGACCGGGTCTCCGCCGTCCAGGCCAAGGTCGACGACGCGACCGCCCGCCGCGACGCCGCGACCAGGGAGCTCGACGCCGAGGTCGCGACGGTGACCAAGGAGCGCGAGGTCGTCGCCGGTTCCGTCCCCGCGGACCTGCTGAAGCTGTACGACAAGCTCCGCGAGCAGCAGGGCGGCGTCGGCGCGGCCCGCCTCTACCAGCGCCGCTGCGAGGGCTGCCGCCTCGAACTGAACATCACCGAGATCAACGAGGTGAAGGCGGCGGCCCCGGACACCGTGCTGCGCTGCGAGAACTGCCGCCGCATCCTGGTCCGCACGGCGGAGTCGGGCCTGTAATGACCCAGCCGCGCCAGTTCGTCGTCGAGGCCGACGGGGGGTCCCGGGGCAACCCGGGGCCCGCCGGTTACGGAGCGGTCGTCATCGACCCGGTGACGGGGGAGACCCTCGCCGAGGCCGCCGAGTACATCGGCGTCGCGACGAACAACGTCGCCGAGTACAAGGGCCTCATCGCGGGTCTGAAGGCGGCGAGGGCGCTGGTGCCGGACGCCTCGGCGGACGGCGCGCTCCGGGTGCGGGTCCGGATGGACTCCAAGCTGGTCGTGGAACAGATGTCGGGCCGCTGGAAGATCAAGCACCCCGACATGAAGCCGCTCGCGGCGGAGGCCGCCAGGATCCTGCCGCCCTCCGCCGTCACCTACGAGTGGATCCCGCGCGAGAAGAACAAGCACGCGGACCGGCTCGCCAACGAGGCGATGGACGCGGGCAGGCGCGGCGAGCAGTGGGAGCCGTCGGCCTCGACGGCCTCCCTCGACACCCGTGGGTCCGGGGCGGCGATGGACCTGCCGCCGGTCTCCGGACCGCCCGGCGACGCGGCGGCGGGTGCGGCAAGGGCCCGCGCCGCCCTGGCCGGCCGCACGGGCGCGGCGCCGGACGCCACGGCTCCGGCGGACGCGGCGGGTCCGGCACGGGCCGCTGCGACGAGTACGGCCCCGACGGACACCGCTCCGGCGGCAGCCGCCACCACAGCGCCCCAGGTGGGCTGGGCGGCGGCGCCCGATCTCGGCGCGCCCGCCACCTTCGTGCTGCTCCGGCACGGCGAGACGGCGCTCACCCCCGAGAAGCGGTTCTCGGGCAGCGGCGGCAGCGATCCCGAACTCTCGGCGGTCGGCCGTCGGCAGGCCGAACTCATCGCGGGCGCGCTGGCCGCCCGCGGCACGATCGAGGAGATCGTCAGCTCCCCGCTGCGCCGCTGCCGCGAGACGGCGGGCGCGGTCGCGGCCCGGCTCGGTCTGGAGGTCCGGATCGAGGACGGTCTGCGCGAGACGGACTTCGGTGCCTGGGAGGGGCTGACCTTCGCCGAGGTGCGCGAACGTCACGGCGCCGACCTGGACGCCTGGCTCGGCTCCGCGAAGGCGGCCCCCACCGGCGGCGGGGAGAGCTTCGCCGAGGTGGCCCGCCGCGTCGCGGCGACCCGGGACCGCCTCACCACCCGCTACGCGGGCCGCACGGTCCTCCTGGTCACCCACGTGACGCCGATCAAGACCCTGGTCCGGCTGGCCCTGGGCGCCCCGCCGGAGGCCATGTTCCGCATGGAGCTCTCGGCGGCCTCGGTCTCCGCGGTGGCGTACTACGCGGACGGGAACGCGTCGGTCCGGCTGCTGAACGACACCTCGCACCTGAGGTGAGCCGGGTGCGCCGGAGCGTCACCCCGGCTCCCGTCCTGGTCCGGGTGCGGGGTGGTGCGTGCGCGGGAACGTGACGCTTCGGGTGCTGAGTGTCACGCCGAGTTCGAGGTGGGTGGTGAGCGGCGGCTCCTGGGCGGATGCGGCGGCTTCCCGGCGGGGCACCGGAGCGACTTCCGCTTCGGCGGGGCCGTCGCAGCGGCTTCCCCGGCTGCGCGAAGCCGTTGCCTCCGTGGGGGCGCTGGGGTGCCACGCTCTCACCCCGCCCCCGGGGGTCCCGGGTGGAGCCCCGGGTCCGGGACAGAGCCCCGGGTCCGGGAAGGGGCGGGTGGGGGAAATCAGCCGCGCAGGGCCGCCGCCTCGCTCGCCAGCCGCTCCACCCGCGCCCAGTCCTTCGCCGCCACCGCGTCCGCCGGGAGCATCCAACTGCCGCCCACGCAGCCGACGTTGGGCAGTGCCAGGTACGACGGCGCGGAGGCGGGCGAGATGCCGCCCGTCGGACAGAACCGGGCCTGCGGCAGCGGCGGGGCGAGCGACTTCAGATAGGCCGTGCCGCCGGCCGCCTCGGCCGGGAAGAACTTCATCTCGGTGACCCCGCGCTCCAGCAGCGCGACCACCTCGGACGTCGTCGAGACGCCCGGCAGGAACGGCACCCCCGACGCCTTCATCGCGTCCAGCAGCCGTTCCGTCCAGCCGGGGCTGACCAGGAACCGGGCTCCCGCGGCGACCGTGTCGGCGACGTTCCGCACGGAGATCACCGTGCCGGCGCCGACCACCGCGTCCGGCACCTCGGCCGCGATCGCCTCGATCGCGGCCAGGGCCGCCGGGGTCCGCAACGTCACCTCGATGGCCGGGAGCCCGCCCGCGACCAGGGCGCGGGCGAGCGGCACCGCGTCGGCGGCGTCCTCCAGGACGACCACGGGGACGACGGGGGCCAGATCCAGCACGGAGGCGGCAGGGGCGGGGGAGGAGGCAGAGGAGGTCATGCGGCCATCCTGCCGCGCGACCCGCACTACACGCAACGAGTGTTGCGCATGTTGCAACGCCAGGGTTCTGGCGGCCCCCGCACGGGACCGAAGGCCCGAAGGACCGACGGATCAGTGGATCTCCGTCACCACGACATCGATCGACCAGGCCCGCCCGGCCCGCGCGGGCGCCTCGGCCTCCACGGCGTACCCCAGGTCGCGCAACGCCTCCACCAGCTCGGCGGGCCCCTTCGGACGCGCGCCCGCGATCAGCAGGTCGCGGACGATCCGTCCCTTCGTCGCCTTGTTGAAGTGGCTGACCACCGACCGCTTCTCCACCCCGTCCACCAGCTGCGAGTGCAGTACCCGCACGCTCGCCGTGCGCTCCGCGACCTCGCCCTTCGGCTTCCAGGCCGCGGTGTAGGCGGAGGACCGCAGGTCCAGGACGAGCCCGTCCCCGGCCGCCTCCGGCATCACCTGCGCCATCGGGCCGCGCCAGTACGCCCCGAGCGCGCCCAGCCCCGGCAGCTTCACCCCCATCGAGCAGCGGTACGAGGGAATCCGGTCCCCCACCCGCACCGCGCCCCACAGCCCGGAGAAGACCAGCAGCGAGCCGCTCGCCCGCCGCTTGGCCGCCGTGTCCAGGGAGGCCAGGTCCAGCGCGTCGTACAGCACCCCCGTGTAGATCTCCCCGGCCGGACGCGTCCCGGCCGTGCGCAGCTCCACGTTCTTCGCGACCTCGCCGCGCAGCCCCTCGCTCAGCCCGAGCACCTCGCGGGCCTTCTCCTCGTCCGCCGCGCACAGCTCGACCAGCTCGTCGAGGACCGCGGCCCGCGCCGCCGCCAGGCCCGGCAGCGACAGCGACTCCGGCTTCAGGGGCGCACCGCGCCCCGAGGCGGCCTTTCCCTCGGAGGGCGGCAACAGCACGAGCACGGCGGTTCTCCTTCGTACGCACGGGCGGGGGCGGGTCCGGGCCCCCGCGCCAGCGTACGGGGAGGCGCGGGGGACGACGTACGGGAACGACGACGCATGGAGACGACGTGCGAGAACCGCGTACGGAGACGACGGGCCCGCCCGGGATGCCGCCCGTCCGGCTCCGGCCTACGCTCGGTCCATGCCCCGCCGCCACCTCCGCATGACCGGACCGGCCGACACCTCGCTGGGGGCGGCCCTGCGCGGACTGCGCACCGAACTGGACCTGCCCGACGGCTTCCCGCCCGACGTCCTCGCCGAAGCGGACCGGGCGGCCGGGGACCCGGCGGTCCGGGCCCACGAGGACGCGACGGACCTGCCGTTCCTCACCATCGATCCGCCCGGGTCGACCGACCTCGACCAGGCCATGCACCTCGAACGCCGCAGGCACGGCTACCGGGTGCACTACGCCATCGCCGACGTCGCCGCCTTCGTGCGCCCCGGCGGCGCGCTCGACGCCGAGGCCCACCGCCGGGTGACGACCCTCTACTTCCCCGACGGCAAGGTTCCGCTCCATCCCGCATCGCTCTCCGAGGACGCCGCCAGCCTCCTGCCGGGAGGCGCCCGTCCCGCCGTGCTCTGGCGGATCGACCTCGACGCCGAGGGCGCCGTCGTCACCACCTCGGTGCGCCGGGCCCTCGTCCGCAGCCGCGCCCGGCTCGACTACGCCGGAGTCCAGCGGCAGATCGACACCGGCACCGCCGAGGAATCCCTGGCCCTGCTCCGGGACGTCGGACGGCTCCGCCAGGAGCAGGAGACCGCCCGCGGCGGCATCTCCCTCGACGTGCCCGAACAGGAGATCGTCGAGCGCCACGGCACGTACGGCCTCGCCTACCGCGCCCCGCTGCCCACCGAGGCGTGGAACGCCCAGATCTCCCTGCTGACCGGCATGGTCGCCGCCCACCTCATGGAGGAGACCGGCACCGGCATCCTGCGGACCCTGCCGGTCGCCCCGGACGGCGCCGTGGCCCGGCTCCGCCGCTCGGCCGAGGCACTGCGCATCGACTGGCCGCACCACGTCCCGTACGCGCGGCTCGTCCGTTCCCTCGACCCGCGCAGGGGCGACCACGCCGCGTTCCTCCAGGAGTGCACCACTCTGCTGCGCGGTGCCGGGTACACCGTCTTCGAGCACGGCGAACTCCCGGTCCCCGCCGTCCACGCCGCCGTCGCCGACCTCTACACGCACTGCACCGCCCCGCTGCGCCGGCTCGTCGACCGGTACGCGGCCGAACTGTGCCTCGCCGCCGACGCCGACCGGAACCCGCCCGAGTGGGTCCTCTCCGCACTGCCCGGCCTGCCGAAGGAGATGGCGGGCGGGACGGCGCGGGCCAACACCGTGGAGCGCGAATGCGTGGACCTGGTCGAGGCGGCCCTGCTCAAGGACCGGGTCGGCGAGGTCTTCGACGGGTACGTGGTCGACGTGAAGGACCAGGAGCCCACCGTCGGCACCGTCCACGTCGTCGACCCGGCGGTCGTCGCCCGGATCGACGGCGGCGACACCAAGCTCCCGCTGGGGGAGCGGCTGCGGGTCAGGCTGGACCGGGCGGACCCTGGATCGGCGAAGGCGCTGTTCGTCCCCGCGTGAGCGCGGCCACGACGGCGCCCGGGTCGTCCGCGTGGAACCGGACCGTCCGCGCCAGCCCGCGCCCGCCCAGCGGCCGTACGTACTCCACCGGAGCGGTCAGTTCCACGCTCACGGTCGTCTGTCCGCCCACGGCGAGATCGAGCGACCCGTCCGGCCCCGGCCGGACCGGTCCACCTTCGGGGAAGCGCCGCTCGACCCGCGCCCCGGCGACCGCCCCGGCGGGAACCCGCAGGTCGAACAGCCCGCCGTAGCGGATGCGCAGCGCCCCGTCGGCGCCCACCACGTGCGGCCGGGTCACGCACGAGGCGTGCAGCGCCAGGACGAACACCACCCCGTACACGTCGACCACGAGCAGCACCCCGTGCACGAGCGGCCACGGGACCAGCAGCGCCAGCATCACCGTCTCGACCACGGAGACGAAGAGCAGGCCGTACATCATCGCCGTCTGCGGCCCCGTGTACGGGGCGGCGACGGCACCCTCGGGCACGGCGTGCCGCCGGCGCAGCAGCCACAGCCCGAGGCTGTGCAGGGCCCGCGCCTCGTGCCCGACGAGCCGGCGCACCGGCACCGGTACGGCGTCGCGCAGCGCCGCCCGCAGCGCCTCCGGCCACCCGAGCCCGGCCCGCCGCCCCGCACGCAGGAGCCGCCACAACACCGCGCACTCGAACCCGAACACGGTCACCACCAGGGCCTCGGCCGCGAGCAGCACCGCCCCCGGTATCCGGACCCCGGCCAGGAGGCAGCCCGCCAGAGCCACCTCGGCCGCCATCACGCCCCCGATCACCCACCCCGGAACCCGCACTCCCGTCCTCATCCCGCCCCCTCCTCCGTGTCCGTTTCCGTCTCCGCCATCCGGGCCGCCAGCCCGGCCATCACCCGGCGCACCACCTCGGCCTGGGCGGGCGCCCAGTCGTCGAGCAGGGCCTGGCCGAACCCCGGGACGACCGGCCCGTTCGAAGGGATCTCCGCCAGCACCTCGTCCGGCACGGCGGCCAGCACGTCGTCGGCGAGCGGCCCGATCCGCGGATCGTCCACGGCCGCCCCGGCCAGCGCGTCCAGCCGCTCGTACAGGAGGGGCAGGCCCGGGTCCTCGGCCATCGTCGCCAGCGCGGCACGGACCCCGCCGCCGAGCCCCGCCGGGTCCAGCAGCGTCAGATGCTCACGGTCCCTGGCGGCCGAGGGGGAAGCGCCGGCCGGCCCCGTGCCCAGCAGCTCGGCGAGCGCGGGCGGCACGGGCCCCTCGGCGGAGACCGGCGTCTCCAGCAGCTTCGCCAGCCGACGCCGCCGCTCCCTGATCTCGTCCTCCTGCCGGGCCAGATCCGCGTCCAGCCCGGCGAGCACGTCCACGAGCTCGTACCCCGCCGTGTCGGCGAGGACGTCCCGCACCTCGTCCAGCCCGAGCCCGAGCTCGGTGAGCCGCCGGACACGGGCCAGCACCACGGCGTCCCGCACGCCGTACGAGCGGTAGCCGTTGGCCCGGCGAGCGGGCTCGGGAAGCAGACCGATGTGGTGGTAGTGCCGGATCGCCCGCGAGGTGACCCCGACGAGCGCGGCGATCTCTCCGATGCGCATGGGGCCAGTAGAAACCTTGACGCCGCGACAAGGTCAAGCACGACCGGCCCCGCCGTATCCGGCACCTTCGCTCCCGCGTGTGCCACGATCGAGCGACTTGTTCCCATCTCACGGACGGCGGGCCCGACGATGTCCCGATCTGGCGAGCGACCGAGGAAGGGGCGTGACATGACTGCCATGCCGTACGAACCGCTCACGCAGGCGGACGTCCTGCTGGAGGGCTTCCTGGCGCTGGATACGCCGGAGGGCTTCCGGGCCGAGCTGATCGAGGGGGAAATTGTCGTGACGCCGCCGCCGGACGGGGACCACGAGGACTACATCGGCGTGATCCTGGAGCAAGTGATCACCCGCTCTCGCACCAAGATGCGATTCTCCGGGAACAAAGGACTGAAGCTGGCAAGCGGCGGACGCTGTCCCAAGAACCACGTCATTCCCGACGGCACCTTCGCCCCCAGGGAACTGCGTCTGTACCGGGGAGCCGACCCCTGGATGCCGTGCGAGGGAGTGGCCCTCGTCGTCGAGGTCACCTCGACCAAGCCCCGGGCGGACCGCACGGACAAGCGGCACTGCTACGCCCGTGGACCCATCCCGCTCCACCTCCTGGTGGACCGGGAGCAGTCCTCGCTGACGCTGTTCAGCGACCCGGAGGGCGACGACTACCGCCAGCACTGCACGGTCCCGTTCGGCAGGCGGCTCGCTCTCCCGGAGCCGTTCGCCTTCGACCTGGAGACCGAGGAACTCATCTGAACCGGCTCGGTCCCGGATCCGATCCCTGCCCCGTCCGGCCGTTCCCGCCGGGCGGGTAGCATGGTCGGCACGGCAGACGAGCCGGGCGGACGGCCGCGTGGGGATTCTCGGATCTCCCCGAGGAACGTCCGGGCTCCACAGGGCAGGGTGATGGCTAACGGCCACCCGGGGTGACCCGCGGGACAGTGCCACAGAGAACAGACCGCCGGGGACCTCGGTCCTCGGTAAGGGTGAAACGGTGGTGTAAGAGACCACCAGCGCCCGGGGCGACCCGGGCGGCTAGGTAAACCCCACCCGGAGCAAGGTCAAGAGGGGCCGTCGCGAGACGGCCCTGCGCGAATGATCGAGGGCGGCCCGCCCGAGTTCGCGGGTAGACCGCACGAGGCCGGCAGCAATGCCGGTCCTAGATGGATGGCCGTCTCCCCGGCCGCCGCGAGGCGACCGGGTGACAGAACCCGGCGTACAGCCCGACTCGTCTGCCGCCACCCGCGGCCTTGCCGCGGAGGCGACTTCGGCATGCGGCGGATGTGCCGCACCCCGCGCACCACGATCGCGGACGGGATGGTCCGGGCGAGCATCAGAGGGGCACGGATCGGCGTGTTCATGGGAGTGGGAGCGAGTCCCGGTTCTCCGCGACCGTCGCCAGGAGATCGGCGGGTTCGCACTCCACGGAGGCGTTGACGACGGGCTCGAAGTCATCGACGTCCGCTGCCGTCCCGGCGAAGTCGGAGGGGAGGAAACTCCACCCCTCGATGCCGCTCCGGCCCGCCTGGACGGTGGCCCGGATTCCGTCCGGCGAGGAGACCCGCGACCAGGCCGTGCACCGGTCCGAGAAGCCGAAGGGCAGGAAGACGGTGCCGCCGCCGGAGCGCAGCCGCCGCAGGTGGTCGCCCCACTGATCGAGGAGCCGCCGGAGGCCGGTCGCTACGGGCGTTCGACCACGCCCGCCTCGTGGGCGGCGATGGCCGCCTCCACCCGGTTGCGCACCCCGAGCTTGTTGAGGATCGCGCTCACGTGGGCCTTGACGGTGCCCTCCACCAGGAACAGTTCCGCCCCGATCTCGGCGTTGGACAGTCCCGCTCCGAGGAGCGCCAGTACGTCGTGCTCCCGCTTCGTGAGCTTCTCCACGACGTGCCGCGACGGTGGCTCGTGCGGGGGACGGCCGGCGCGCAGTACGCCGATCACCCGGGCCGCCACCTTCGGCGAGAGGTAGGCGCCCCCGGCGGCCACCGCCCTTACGCCGTTGAGGAGTTCGCGGGGGTCGTCCGCCTTCAGCAGGAAGCCGCTGGCCCCCTCGTGGAGGGCGCGGGTGATGAAGTCGTCCTCGCCGAACGTGGTCAGCATGATCACGGCCGTGCCGGGGCGGTCGCGGTACATCCGGGCGGCCGCTGCCAGGCCGTCCAGGCGGGGCATCTGGATGTCCAGCAGGACCACGTCGGGGCGGTGCAGACGGGCCAGTTCGACGGCGGCCAGGCCGTCGGCGGCCTCGGCGACCACGTCCATTCCCGGCTGCCGCGCCAGGATCGCGCGTATCCCCGAACGGATCATCGCCTCGTCGTCGGCGAGGAGGATCCGCACCGGTGGTTCGTCCTGAGGAGTCTCCCGCGTTCCTTGCACGGGACGAGCCTAAAGCGCCGCGGACGCCCCGGTCGACGGGGGAGGACGCCCGGTCGGCTTCTCCGGGCGGACTTCCGCGCGGGGGTGCGGAGCGACCCCTGACGAAAGTGAGTGGTGGCCCTGGCGAACGGCCGATGTGCGCGGTCCTCCCGCTTCCTAGCGTGGCAGCAGTGAGAACGATCCGAAGGGAAGAGCTGTGATCACCCTGCGAGGCCTGACCAAGCGTTACGGCGACACCGTCGCCGTGGACGGCTTGACGCTGGACATCGGGGAAGGACGGGTGACCGGCTTCCTGGGGCCCAACGGCGCCGGCAAGTCGACCACCATGCGCATGATCCTCGGCCTGGACCATCCGTCCGGGGGCGAGGCGCTCATCGACGGGAAGCCGTACTCCTCCTTCCGCCACCCGATCCGCGAGGTCGGTGCGCTGCTGGACGCCAAGGCCCTGCACCCCGCCCGTTCCGCGCGGGCCCACCTGGTGGCCCAGGCGCGCAGCAACGGCATTCCGACGAGCCGGGTGGACGAGGTGCTGGAGACGGTCGGCCTGGCCAAGGTGGCGCGGCGCCGGGCCGGGGCGTTCTCCCTCGGCATGTACCAGCGGCTCGGAGTGGCGGGCGCGCTGCTCGGCGACCCGAAGGTGCTCGTCCTCGACGAACCGGTCAACGGGCTCGACCCCGACGGCGTCCGCTGGGTCCGTGAACTCGTGCGGTCCCTGGCCGCGGAGGGCCGGACGATCCTCCTGTCCAGCCACCTGATGAGCGAAATGCAGCTGACCGCCGACCAGTTGGTGATCATCGGCCGGGGCAGGCTCCTGGCCGACACCCCGATGGCCGACCTGCTGGCGGGCAGCTCGTCGGCGTCGGTACGGGTGCGCACCCCCGACCCGGACGGCCTGCGCACACTGGCCGACCACCTGCGCCGGGACGACGGCGTACGGGTGGAGGTGCCGTCCGCCGACGAGATCGTCGTGCGGGGCCGCGGCGTCGAGGAGGTCGGCGACCTGGCCCACGGCCTGGGCGTACGGCTGCACGAACTGCACGCGGTGTCCGCCTCGTTGGAGCAGGCATACATGGAACTGACCGCGCGGAGCGTGGAGTACGGGACGGGTGGTGCGGTGTTCGGGGAAGCGGGTTCCGGGGAGACGCGGGAGGCCGGGGCATGAGCGCCGTATCCACTGCCACGGGAGCCGACCGGCGCGAACGCCCGGGAACCCACCGCACCGGGGGCGGATTCCCCGGCGCGTTCGCCGCGGAGTGGACCAAGCTGTGGTCCATCCGCGCGCCCCGCGTCTGCCTGGTGACGGGCCTGGTCGTCACCGGGATCTTCACCTTCTACTACGGGTCGATCGCCCGGATCAACGACAAGCCGGTCCAGCCGGTGGGCAACGCCTCGGTGTCCTCGGTCGTCCTCACCCAGTTCGCCCTGGTGGCCCTCGCGGTGACCATGGTGACGAGCGAGTACGCGACCAGCAGCGTGCGCACCTCACTGCTGTGGGTACCGGTCAGGCACCGCGTCCAGCTGGCCAAGGCGCTGCTGAGCGCCGTGGTGGGCCTCGGCGCGGGAGTGGTGTTCGGGGTGCTGGGCATCGCCGTGGCCTGGGTCCCCTTCCGGGGACACGCCGAATTCGAACTGTCCGAGGCGGTCTCCCAGATCCTCGCCATGGCCGTCTACTGCGCCCTGACCGGGGTGATGGCGGTGGGGGTGTCGTTCGCGCTGCGGACCGCGGCGGGAGCGGTGGCCGTGCTGTTCTTCCTGATCTCCGCCCTGCCCAGCATGCTGGTCGGGCTGGGCGGCCCGGTGCTGCTGGCCATCAACGACCACATGCCGCAGACCGCGGGCGGCCACCTCATGCTGGGCGACGGCAGCGCCCCCTACCCGGCCGCGGTGAGCCTGCTGATCCTGGTGGCGTGGACCGTCGCCGCCCATGGGGCCGGTGCCTGGGTGCTCCGGCACAGGGACGCCTGACCGGTGACGCCCCGGTCCACGGCCCCGTACGCACGTCCCCTCCCCGGGAAACGTGCGTACGGGGCCGGGCCTCAGGACCCGCCGGGGCCGCCGCCCGGCACGACGTCCTTGGCGACCAGACGATCGCCGGAGAAGCACAGCCGGTACAGGTCCACCTGGTCCAGGAGATTGCCGTTCGACCGGTAGAACTCGCACTCGCTGCCGTACGGCCGGGGGGCGGACCGCGCGGTGTCGGGCGGATAGGGGTAGCTCCGCGCCGGCAGGAGATGGGCGAACTCCGCCCGCTCCCGGCCTACTTGGACGGCGGCGTAGGACGTCGGGGGCAGTATGCACGTCGCCAGTTGATAGGCGAGGTACCCGGCGGACGGCAGGACCGCCAGGGCGAGCGCGGCCGGTGCGACGAACGCCACCGCGAACCGCAGCCGGACCCTGCGCCGTGCGTCGCCCATCCGGCGCGCCGACTCCGCCCCGTCGTCGGGCGGGGGCTGCGGGACGAGGTCCGGCCGGGTGCCGCCCACCCGGTCCGGCAGCACGGCGGTCACCCGGAACCCCTGCTCGAACGGCCCGGCGTGCAGGACGCCGCCGAGCGCGCCCACCCGTTCCCGCAGCCCGGCGAGACCCCGGTTTCCCGGCACCGGTCCGGGCGACGGGCCCGCCGGAGAGGCCGAGTTGGTCACCCCGACCTCGGTACGGCCGCCCTCGTGGACGATCCGGACGTGCACGGAGCTGCCGGGGGCGTGCTTCGTCGCGTTCGTCAGCGACTCCTGCACCACCCGGTACACGGCGTGCCCGACGAGCGGCGACGGGGAGGGGCTGCCGCCCTCCCGGACCAGATCCACCGCGACACCGGACGCGGCCGCCCGCTCCAGGAGCTCCTCGACGGACTCGACGGAGGAGTCCTCGGGGCCCCCGCCGGGGCCGTCGCGCAGCACCGTCACCGTCTCCCGCAGATGGTCGACGGCCTCGGACACGGTCCTGCGCAGCTCCGCCACGTCCTCACGGTCCTGCTCGCCCAGGGTCGGCGACAGCTCCAGCGCGCCCGCCCGCAACGCGATGAGGCTCAGTACGTGTCCGAGGGAGTCGTGCATGTCGGCCGCGATGCGGGTCCGCTCCCGCAGCCGGGCCTGCTCGGCGACGAACCGCTGCCGCTCCTCCAGGGTCCGTGCCAGTCGCCAGCCGCCCGACACCAGGGCCCGCCGGGCCTGCTGGTAACGGCCGACGAGCCACGGCACCAGCAGGGCGGCGGGCAGCATGGTGACCGCGTAGAACCACCAGATCGCACCCCGCCCGAGCACCGCGCACAGCGCGAGGTCGAAGGCCAGGCACGAGGTGAGCACCACCAGGGGAACGCGGCCCGCCCTCACCCTGGCCCCCATCAGATACGTCATCGCGGCCAGTGCCAGGACGTAGGCGTTGGCCGGGGACGACTCGTTCGCGAGGCCCAGCGCGCACAGCCCGTTGGCGGCGAACACCGCGGCGCCCGGCCACCGGCGGCTCGCCGGAACGGCCACCGCCAGGACGAGGAAGGGCAGCACCACGTCCCGTACCACCGAGGGCTGCGACGCGGACCGGAACGCCCACAACCCCGCACCGGCCGGCACCGCCCACAGCGCCGCGTCGAACAACCACGCCCTCCCGGACGCCGGTGACGGTCCCGCCGCCCCGGACGGCATGTCCGTGTCCGCCTTCGTTTCCGTGTCCGCTTCCGCGCTCCCGCCACGCTTCACCACGTGGCCGACCCTACCGATCGGGTGGTGGACGCCCGGGGCGGAGCCGGTACGGCGGGCGGGCTCAGCCGGGCCGCCGCCGGTGGCCCATCGTCCGGGATGTCGCCACGACCAGCAGCAGCGTGGCCGCTCCGACGACCGTCCCCAGGCCGGGGAACGTGATCACGGGGGCCGTTCCCTTCGGGGCGACCAGGTCGTGCGGGTCGGCGTACACATGGATGCGGTCGCCGGCGCGGGTGTACGCGGTGCAGACCTTCGTGCCCGTGACGGACGTCCTGCGGCCGTCCGGGAGCCGGAGCCCGCACGTGTACTCGTCGCCCCCGGTGACCGGCTTCCGGGAGCGGATGACCTCGGTGACCGTCACGGGCGTCCGTTCGCCGCGCAGGCTCAGCACGGCGTCGCGGAAGCCGGCCGGCACCGAGATCAGCAGGACTGTCAGGCAGAGCAGTATCACCAGCAGCTGCTTCTCCGTCGGTACGAGGATCAGCGGCAGGCCGAGCACCACGGCGACCGCCGCCACGATCAACAGCAGCTGCGCAGGCGCCCGGTCGTCCCCCAGGACGATGCCCAGCAGCCCGCACCCCATCAGCACCAGCGCCGCTCCGAGGCCCAACAGCGCCCCCGCCGGGCGAGGTCGGCGCGGTGTCCACTCCCGCATCGACCGGATCGCGCGCGCCACGGCGTTCCCGGCACGTTTCCAGGCATCCCTCATGCCGCCCGTCCTCCCCCCGGAGCCGCAGACCCCTCGGCGCGCGGTGCCGCCGCGGCACTCGCTCCCAGCCGTTCCCGTCGCCCCGTTGCTCGAACCTTCGTACCGGGGACCGGTCGTCCCGCGCGTCCTCCTCACCCGTCCAAGTTCTCGTAACTCGTGAACCAGTGCCGGTCGAAGTGGCGCGCGGTGGAACGGGGGAACCGCGGGTCGGTGAGCAGGCGGTGGACGAACTCCGCCGTCGAGCCGTCGAACCGGTCCCACTCGCCGTAGTCGTCGCCCGTGACGAGGATGGGCCACCGGTCGGGGTCGGTGCCCTCGGTGAGCCAGTAGAACGAACTCTGCTGCTCCGTGCTCGCCCACTGCAACAGGCCCCCGGGAGCCGGGTGGAGGCGGTACGGCCCCCACGGCCCGCCGCCGTTCTCCGCGGCCGCCCGGGCCCAGAACTCGTTGAACTCGACGAGGTCGAGGCTGCCGGGCGGGCCGTCGGCGATCAGGAGGCCGAGGTAGTCGTCGAAGTCGCCGTGACCGAACCGCTCGACGAGCTCCTTGTAGTCGCCGGGCAGCGCCGTCCCGAGCCGGGACTCGACCGCCGCCCAGTCGACGGCGGCGCCCCGCTCCCGGGTCCATCCGGTGACGGCGACGACCCGGTCCACCCAGGTCGTCCCCTCCGACGGCCCGGTCGACCACTTCTCCGGCACGGCGCGCGAGGTCCCGCCCCGTGCGTCCGGCCGCTGCCGTACGGGCTGCCCGGTCACCAGCACCACCGGCCGCACCACCCCGTCGGTCCGGACCGCACCGCAGCCGATCCACCGGCCGGCGTGCCTCCACGCGCGCATCTCGACGACCCGGTCCCCGAACGGGGCGAGGAGCGGCGCCCCGGTGCGCCCGGTCACCGTCGGATCGACGTACCCGCCCATGGCCAGATTGCGCGACTGCCCGTACCGGCTGCTCAGCACCCTGCTCAGGGCCCTGAAGTCGACCGACTCGTCCGTCGGCAGGCGGACGGGGTCCTCACCGTGGCCGACCGGGCCGCACACCGCGTCCCGCCCGTCATGGGTCACCAGGGCGTCGACGGCGGCGAGCAGTTCCTGTTCGTCCATGACCGGGAGTCAAGCACGGGCCTGTGACAGCCGGACCGGTCCCGGACCCGCGCCGATTCCGCTACGGGGTCGCGGCGGTGGAGCCCGTGGGGTTCGGCGCCGCACGGGCCCGTTCGTCGACGAGGGCCCGGAAGGCGTCCGGGTCGCCGATGACCTCCTCGGCACGGTCCCGCTGCCGGTGCAGGGCGTAGTACCGGGCGCCGATGGCGTCGGGGTCGGCCTCGCCCCTGCCGGGGACGATGCCGGAAGCGATCGTCACCGTTGCGACGTACACCCCTTCCGGCCCGAGTTCGGTGTGCAGGGCGTGCGCCCAGTTCCGCAGGCCGGCCATGGCCATGCCGACATTGGCCAGGAAGGGGGCCGGGACCGTCGAGGAGACGCCGGTGGTCAGCAGCAGCGTGCCGTCGCCCCGGGCGCGCATTTTCGGCAGCACGTGCCGCACGGCGGTCACGGCCCCCAGCACGTGCACTTCGAGCTGCGCCGTGGCCGAGGCGACCGTCGTCCCGGCGGCGTGCGTGATCGGTTCGGTCGGGCCGGGACTGAACTCCAGGACGTCGATCGGGCCCAGGGCGTTCTCCGCCGCGGTGAGGGCGGCGGTGAGGGCCCCGGGATCGCGGATGTCGGCGGGGAAGGCGGCGGCCGTGATGCCCGGCCCGGCCAACTCGGCGACCAGGGCGTCCAGTCCGGCCTTCGTGCGCGCGATCAGCCCGACCTCGAAGCCATGGCGGCCGAAGGCACGGGCCACCCCCGCCCCCAGCCCCGGACCCGCACCGACGACCACCAGCGTCTTCGCCATCGAATTTCCTCCCCGACCGGGGGAGCCGGACACAACTCCCTTCCGGTTCCCCATACTTACGACTTGTTCGCGACCCATGCTTCGTCACCGGGGCGAGCAGGACAAGACGGCACATTGCTGTCGGTAACGCACACGGAGGTAACCATTGACCCTCATGCCGGACGACCTGTCGGCGGTCGAGGCCGACGAATCCGGGAGCGGCGGGCCCGGGCGCGGCGAGTCCGAGGAGGACGAGTGCCGGCAGGTGTTGCGGATTCTCGGTGTGATCGGCAACAAGTGGAGCGTCCTGGTCGTCGGGCAGCTGCGCGACCGCGCCCTGCGCTTCGGTGAGCTGCACCGTGCCGTCACCGGCATCTCGCAGCGGATGCTCACCCTGACGCTGCGGCAGCTCGAACGCGACGGCCTGCTGACCCGCACCGTTCACGCCGACGTTCCGCCCAGGGTGGAGTACACCCTGACCGGACTCGGCTCGACACTGCTGGACGCCGTCACCGCCCTGGGCGACTGGGCCGCCGCCCACCGGGAGGAAATCGGGGACAACCGGCGTCGCTACGACGAGGCCCACCCGCCACGGCCGCGGTCCTGATCGGACAGGGGCCGGGCAGGGCCGGTGCCGCGGCGGCACCGGCCGGTACCGCCCCGACGCGGACGCGGCCGTCGTGGGCCGGGCGGCCCGGTCCCCGAAGCAGGGCGGGGCCGTGATCGCGGAGGCGGCTCGCGGGCCCGCCCCCGTGCCGGTCACGGCTCCAGGGCCTCCCCGTCCAGGAGCCCCAGGATTTCCGGGACGGGGACTTCCCCGCCCGTTCGCGGACCGTTCGCGGGCGGGATGGGCTGCTCGGCCCAGATCGTCTTGCCGTGCCGGGTGTAGCGGCTGCCCCAGCGCGTGGTGAGCTGCGCGACCAGATACAGGCCGCGGCCCCCCTCGTCGGTGAGCCGGGCCCGGCGCATGCGGGGCTGGGTGGCGCTGGGGTCGGAGACCTCGCAGGTCAGCTGGGCCGCCCGGATCAGCCGCACCTCGACCGGGCCGTCGGTGTAGCGGATGGCGTTGGTGACCAGCTCGCTCAGCACCAGTTCGGTGGTGAAGACCAGCTCCTCCAGCCCCCAGGCGCGCAGTTGCCGGGCCGCCTCCTGCCGGACCCGGGCGACGGCGGCCGGGTCCGGGTCCACCGGCCAGAGGGCCGTGTTCCCGGGCGGCACCGCGTGGGTACGGGCGAGCAGCAGCGTGACGTCGTCGGCGAGGTGGTGCACGGGCCGGCCGGAGATGATCTCCTGGCCGAGTTCCCGCAGCGGTGCGGTGGTGGCGCCGGGGCGGGTCAGGCGGCGGCGCAGTTCGGCCATGCCCTCGTCCAGGTCGCTGTCGCGCCCCTCGATCAGCCCGTCCGTGTAGAGCGCGAGGATGCTGCCGGGGGCCAGTTCGACCTCGGTCGTCTCGAAGGGCAGACCGCTGACGCCCAGCGGCGGCCCGGGGTTCAGCTCCACGTACGAGACCGTCCCGTCCGGGGCCACGACGGCGGGCGGGGGGTGTCCGGCCGAGACCATCGCGCAGCGCCGGGAGACCGGGTCGTAGACGGCGTACAGGCAGGTGGCGCCGATCGGGTCGGTCCAGCCCTCGGGCGGCGCCCCGTCGTCGTCCGGCCGGGTGAGGTCGTGGGGTTCGTCGCGGAGCTGGGAGACCAGGTCGTCCAGGTGCACCATCAGCTCGTCCGGTTCCAGTTCGAGGTCGGCGAGGGTGCGGACGGCGGTGCGCAGCCGCCCCATGGTGGCGGTGGCCCCCAGCCCGTGACCGACGACGTCCCCGGCGACCAGGGCGACCCGGGCGGAGGAGAGCGGGATCACGTCGAACCAGTCGCCGCCGACCCCGGTGGCGGGGTCGGCCGGCAGGTAGAAACCGGTCG
Source organism: Streptomyces sp. sk2.1 (assembly GCF_008120935.1). Lineage (GTDB taxonomy): Bacteria > Actinomycetota > Actinomycetes > Streptomycetales > Streptomycetaceae > Streptomyces. The sequence goes on along the minus strand of NZ_RDBO01000020.1, from coordinate 1,025,748 downwards.
TGGTCACGGCGACCGTCTCGGCCTGCGCGGGCGGCAGCAGACTGCGCTGCAGCCCGATGGCCGACCGGTGCTCCCGGGTGTAGCGGCGGGCGTTGTCCAGGGCGAGGGCCGCGCGTGCGGCGATCTCGCGCAGCAGGTCCAGGTCGGCCGGTTCGTAGTCGGGGCGGCCGGGCGCGCGCCGGACGGTCACCCGGCCGAGGAAGCTGCCCCGGGCCCGCAACGGGGCGGTCATCGAGGCGGGGGAACTGGTGGCGGACAGGTCGGTGCCGGCCGGGACCACCGTGTCGGCCGGCACCTCCGTCGCGGGTTCCCCGGCCACGGCGGTCCGGCGCAGCGCCAGCCGCCCGTCCTTGCCCGGGACCGGCTCCTCGCCCGTGAACACCGCCTCCGCGATCTCCACCACGGCGAGGTCGGCCAGGCCGGGCACCAGCACGGCGGCCAGCTCCTCACCGGTGCCCGTGACGGACAGCGATCCGCCGACGGCCGCGGTGGCGTGGTGCAGGATCGCCAGGCGCTCGTCGGAACGGCGCTGCTCGGTGACGTCCGTGAACAGCGCGGTGACGCCGAAGACCTGCCCGTCCGGCGCCTGGAGCCGGAACGCCGAGACGGCCATCACCGCCCCGCCCCGGGGGTCCTCGATGGTCCGTACCCGCTCCTCCGCCAGGATCAGCGGCCGGCCCGTCCGCAGGACCTCCCGCAGCCGTCGCTCGACCGCCGCGGCGTCGTCGGCCTCCAGGAAGTCGCCCAGGCGCCGCCCGCGCAGGTCCGGCGGGAGACCGGTGTACGGGAACAGATGGGTGTTGGTCCTGGCCAGCCGCAGCTCCTCGTCGAAGACGGCGAGGCCCAGCCGGTCCTGGAGGAAGAGCTCCCGGGTGAACGCCCGGTCCTGCCGCCACCGGGAGACCATCCCGGCGGGGGCCCCGAGCACGAAGTACCGCGCCGGTTCCGCCGAAGCCCCGGGACCGGGGGCGGGGGCGGTGTTCTCACCCGCGAGGGGGAGGACCTGGAAGACGATCCCCAGCTTCTCGCCCCGGCCGGTGAGCACCACCGCCTCGCCGGACCGGACGGCCCCGGACCGGACGCCCTCCGGCCGGTCGACCCACAGCCCGGACCGTGCGCCGGGGTCCGCGAGCAGTTCCCTCACCGGACGGCCGCGGACGGCGTCGGCGGAAAGCGCGAGCAGTTCCGCCGCCGCCGGGGTCCAGCCGATGATCCGACCCCCGGCGTCGAGCAGGGCCCCGGCCGCGCCGTCCGCGAACGGGAGCCCGCTGTGCGCGGACGCGCCTGGGAGGGTCTTTCCGTCCACCACGTACTCAGCTCCCTTTCCCGGCGCCGCCCGCGATTCCGCGCCGGGCGCCGCTCTGCGCGCCGCGCGCCCCGGTCGTCGAACGCCCGCGCCCTTCCCGGAAGGCCCGTGCGGCCGCGTCCGTGGCCATGGTCTTCTCCATCATGCCCCGCTCGTTCCGGCCGCCAGTCCCGAAAGCCACCGATCGGCCCCCTCACCGGCCCCGGGGGAGTGGTGGAGCCCTCCGGGCGGCCGGACCGGCGGGGCCGACCCGCCCGGAGGCATTGATTCCGCCGAGTGGGCCGGGCGAGGCGCCGTCAGAACCCGCGCCCCCACGTCGAACTCCATGCGCCTCTCCTGCCAAGCTGAGTGACCGTATGAGGATTCATGCCCGCCAGGTGCTGGATCATCGAGGCTGTCGGGCGGGTTCCGCGACATCTGCGGGGCATGGTCCTGTCCGATGGTCCCCGTCGTTCCAGCTGTTCCTCGGGAAGGTTCTGCATGTCCGATCGCGCCGTCGCAAGCCGTGGCTCCCTGCTGGCGGTGAGCGACCTCCACGTGGGAATGGCGGACAACCGCCCCGTCGTCGAGTCCCTGCGGCCGGAATCGGACGAGGACTGGCTGATCGTCGCCGGTGACGTCGCGGAGCGGGTCGCCGATGTGGAGTGGGCGCTGCGGCTGCTCGCGGACCGGTACGCGCGGGTCATCTGGACCCCGGGGAACCACGAGTTGTGGACGCCCAAGAACGACCCCGTCCAACTGCGGGGCCGACGACGCTACGAGCACCTGGTCGAGCTGTGCCGGAGCCTCGGGGTGACCACGCCGGAGGATCCGTATCCGCTGTGGCGGGGGCCGGGCGGGCCGGTGGCCGTCGCGCCCGTGTTCCTGCTGTACGACTACAGCTTCCGGGCGCCGGGCACCACGACCAAGGAGGAGTCCCTGGAGTACGCGCACCGGACGGGGGTGGTGTGCACCGACGAGTTCCTGCTGCACCCCGACCCGTACCCGAGCCGGGACGCCTGGTGCCGGGCCCGGGTCGCGGAGACGGAACGGCGGCTCGCGGCGCACGACCCGCAGATCCCGCTGGTCATCGCCGGGCACTGGCCCCTCGTGCGCGACCCGATGGCCGTGCTGTGGTACCCCGAGTTCGCCCAGTGGTGCGGGACGGAACTCACCGCCGACTGGCACCGGCGCTTCAACGTGGCGGCGATGGTCTACGGCCATCTGCACATCCCCCGCACGACCCGGTACGACGGCGTCCGCTTCGAGGAGGTCTCCATCGGCTACCCGAGGGAATGGCGCAAACGAGGTCATCCCAAGGGGTTGCTGCGGCGGATCCTCCCGTACGAGGACGACTCCGTCGCCGCGCCGGAGGCCGTCAGCGGTGCCCCAGGACGTTGACGACCCGGCCGTCCGGGTCGCGCACGAAGAAGCGGCGCACGCCCCACTCCTCGTCGCTCAAGGGGTACACGATCTCCGCGCCGCTCTCCTTCATGGCGGCGTGGACCGCGTCCACGTCCTCCACCTCCACGCTCATGTCCGGCGAGACCGGGGCGGTCGCGTCGGAGCCCATGAGGCTCAGCTGCACCGAGGGTTCCGACGGCGAGGCGAGCGTCACGATCCAGCCGTGGTTCATGACCTCCTGGAGCCCCAGCCGGCCGTAGAACTCCGTGCTCCGCCGCATTCCCTCGGCGGTGGGGACGCCGGTGGTGCGGATGTTGGGGACGACTCTGCGGACGGACATCGACAACTCCTGTGGTGAGGACCGGTCATGGGGCCCGGGATCCGGAACCCGGCACTCGGGGCCGGTGCCCGGGACGGACTTCGTACCACCTGCCGACGGTCATAGAGTGCCGGGCTGTGAGCAACGAGATGTCCGATGGCCAGTTTCTTTCCCGGTCCGGCACGGCGGAGCAGGTGCCCCTGGGCTTCCGTCGCGCGGGCGAGTCCGATCTGCCGGAGCTGGTCCGGCTGCGGGACGACGCGGCGCGGTGGCAGATCGCGCACGGCATCGACCAGTGGAAGCCGGGCGAACTCGGTGTCCGGCACTTCCGGAACCGGCTGGACGAGGGCGAGGTCTGGCTCGCCGTGCTGGGGGAGGACGGGCCCGTCGCCGGGGCCTGGGAGCTGTGGTGGGACGACCCGGCGGCCTGGGGTCCGCAGGCCCCGGACGCGGGTTACGTCCACCGGCTCATGACGGACCGCCGCGTCGCGCCCCCGGGCACCGGGCGACGGATGCTGGCACGGGCGGAGGCCCGGATCGCCGAAGCGGGCCGCGCGCTCTGCCGGCTCGACTGCCTGGCCGGCAACGCCCGGCTCCGGGAGTACTACGGGGCGGCGGGGTACGAGATCGTCCGCGAGCGCCCGAAGGACGGCGGCCTCGGCCGCACCTACCGGGTCACCCTGCTGGAGAAGCGGCTCCGAGGGCAGGCCCGGACCCTCCCGGCGGGCGGCGCCGTTACCCCGCACGGCATGGTCGACTCCTGTGCGGATCAAGATGATTCCGAGGTCGCGGCAGCCGCGGCACGGGCCGGTGCGGACGTGGTGCGCGGCATGTACGGCCGACGGCTCGACCGCATCGACAAGGGTGCCGGGGACTTCGCCACCGCCGCCGACGTGGCGGCCGAGCAGGCGATCCTCGACGTCATCCGGGCGGCCCGGCCCGAGGACGCGGTGCTCGGCGAGGAGGGCGGACAGCGGGGCGCGGCCGACTCCGTGCGCCAGTGGCTGGTCGACCCCCTGTGCGGCACGCTCAACTACGCGGCCGGCACCATGCTGGTGGCCGTCAACGTGGCGCTGCGCGGCGGGGCGGCGGCCGTGGCCGACCCCTTCGGCGGCGAGGTCTTCCTCACCGACGGGAAGACCGCCCGGGTGCGGCAGGACGGGGCCGACACGCCCCTGGTGCCCACCGCCGACACCCGGCTGGTGGACGTCAACCTGGACCCGCCGTTCCCGGGCGCGCCCGCGTTCCGGGCCACGGACCTGCTGGCCCGCCCCGGGTTCGTCGAACGGTTTCGGCCTCGGGTGGGGTCCACGACGCTGGCCCTGGCCTGGGTCGCGGCCGGCCGGCGCGCCGCGTACGTCACCGATGGCGGCGACCTGTCCGGGAGCGTCCACTTCGCGGCCGGCATCGCCCTGTGCAGGGCCGCGGGCTGCGTGGTCACCGGCGTCGACGGCGTCCCGGTCGAACGGGGCGGCCGCGGGCTCGTGGCCGCCGCGGACGCCGACACCCACGCGCTGCTGATGTCGATGATCGACGGCCGGGGCGCGTGACGGAGGCGGCGCCGCCCGGAGCCGCCTCCGGGCCACCCGCCCCGGCGGGGGCCGTCAGGCGTCGATCCGGGTTCCCGTTCCGCTCACCCGCACCCGGGGGTCGCCCGCGCGCAGTTCGACGGTGAGGGTGCCGGGGCGGCCCATGTCCTCGCCCTGGTGGAGGGTGAGGACCGCGCTGTCCGGGGCGAGGCCCTCCGCGCGCAGATAGGCGCCGAAGGCCGCGGCCGCCGCGCCGGTGGCGGGGTCCTCGACCACACCGCCGACCGGGAACGGGTCGCGGACGTGGAAGACGTCCGGCGCCGCCCGCCACACCAACTGAATCGTCGTCAGGTCCAGTCGGTGCATGAGGGTTTCGAGGCGCGCGAAGTCGTAGGAGAGGTCGGCGAGGCGCTCGCGGGTCGCGGCGGCCAGCACCAGGTGGCGGGCGCCCGCGTAGGCGATCCGGGGCGGCAGGGCCGGGTCGAGGTCGGCGGCCGGCCAGTCCAGGGCGGCGAGCGCCTCGGCCAGGTCGTCGGGAGCGATCCGAGCGACGTGCGGTTCGACGCTGGTGAGCGTGGCGCGCAGCTCGCCGCCCTCCCGGGCGACGGTGACCGGCACCGGGCCCGCGGCCGTGCTGAACACCAGCTCGCCGGGGCCGTCGCGCTCGGCCAGCGCGAGGGCCGTCGCCACGGTGGCGTGGCCGCAGAACGGGACCTCGGCCTTCGGGCTGAAGTAGCGGATGGTGTACCCCCGGACGGGCGCCGGGGCCGCGTCGTCCGGGGAATCCGCACCGGTCCGGGAGCCCGCGCCGGCCGGCTCGTACCGTCCCGTCAGGAACGCGGACTCGCTGTAGCCCAGCTCCGCGGCGACGGCGAGCATCGCGGCCCCGTCGAGACCGGACGCGTCCAGGACGACTCCTGCCGGATTGCCGCCCCGGGGGTCGGCGGAGAACGCGGTGTAGCGCAGGACCTCGGCGGCCGAATTCTGAGTCATGCCGCTGATCAACTCCGTCGCGGCCCGGGCCATTCCCCGACCGGTCACCAATGAACCGAATTGCTCCGAATGGCATCGGTCGACCCCGATCCGGGGCCGAGTCGGACCGGGCCGGGGCGGGCCGCGACGCGAACCGGGGTCAGTGGCAGTTCTTGGTGCCCTTGCTCGACCCGGTCCAGGAGCAGGAGTCCTGGAGCTTGCCGTTCGGCTTGATCAGCCGGGCCTTGTCGCCGGTGTTGTTCCAGACGTACGAACCGCGGTTCCAGTAGACGTGGCCCGACGCGTTCCTGCCCCGGCCCGTGTGGACCTTGACGGTCTTGCCGGCGCCGATGGTGTAGCTGCCGAAGGTGTACGTGTAGCCGGTGTTGTCCTTGAGCTTGTAGCCCTTGAGCTGGAGCTTGGACTTGCCGTTGTTGTGGATGTCCACCCACTCGGCGTTGAGGGACGTGTTGCTGCGGTTGTCCTTGCCGGGGCTGTCGTACTGGATCTTCCCGAGGTGCAGCCCGGTCCGGTGCGGGGCGGCCGACGCGGGGGCCGTGACGAACAGGGGGCCGGTCAGGGCGGTGGCGGCGGCCAGGGCGAGGGGTGCCGCGACGCGCATGCGCATGCTGTGGTCCTTCCGTGGAGCTTTCGTGAAGAACTGTGAGCATAGGGGGCGGTGCGGGCGGCCCGGCCGGGGGGTGCATCCCGGCGGACGCCAACGGCTCCCGCCCGGGGCCCGGTTCGGGCGGGAGCCGTCGGCCGCGTCCGGCGCGTGCCCTCAGCCGCGTCCCACGTACGGCATCGTCGTCGCCAGGACCGTGGCGAACTGCATGTTCGCCTCCAGTGGCAGTTCCGCCATGTGGAGCACCGTCCGGGCCACGTCCGCCGCCGCCATCACCGGCTCGACCGCGAGTTCGCCGTTGGCCTGGAGGATGCCGGTCCGCATTTGTTCGGTCATGTCCGTGGCCGCGTTGCCGATGTCGATCTGGCCGCAGGCGATCCGGTACGGACGGCCGTCCAGCGACAGCGACTTCGTCAGCCCGGTCATGGCGTGCTTGGTCGTGGTGTAGGCGACCGAGTGGGGGCGCGGCGCGTGGGCGGAGATCGAGCCGTTGTTGATGATCCGGCCGCCCTGCGGGTGCTGCTCCTTCATCAGCCGGTACGCGGCCTGCGCGCACAGGAAAGCGCCCGTCACGTTCACGTCCACCACCGCCCGCCAGTCCTCCACCGCGAGGTCCTCGACCGGCACGGCACCCGGGCCGAACGTGCCCGCGTTGTTGAAGAGCAGGTCGAGACGGCCGAAGCACTCCCGCACCGAGGAGAAGAGCGCGGCCACGTCCTCGGGGCGGGACACGTCGGCGGGAACGGTGATCACCCGGGCGTCCGCCCCGGCCAGCATCGCGGTCTCGGCGAGGGGGCCGGGGCGCCGGCCCGCGAGCGCCACCGACCAGCCGGCGCCGGTCAGGGCGAGCGCCACCGCGCGGCCGATCCCGGAACCCGCGCCCGTCACGACCGCCGTCTTCGCATCCGAGTTCAACGCTTTGTTGCTCATGGGGCCGCAGCGTACGCCCTTCACGCCCCGGGGCGCCCGGGACGCATGGGGGCATAAGGGGTCAAGGAGTCGCGCGGGGCGGGAGGTTCGCCCCTCGGCCGGCCGCCGGGGGCGGGCCCCGTTCCCGGCCTTGAATGGGTGCTTTGTCCCGTGGACCCGTTCCTGCCGCATTACTCATCCCCCCGACGCCCGATCGACGCGAACACGACAGCCGCTCGATGCGCCGGACCGGTGGACTGGCCGAGTACACCACCAGTAAGGGGAGGGACAGATGACGCACTCATCGCACCGGCAGGAGATGCGCGACGCCGCCAGGAGCATCGGCCGCCGCCGTTTCCTCACGGTCACCGGTGCCGCCGCCGCGCTCGCCTTCTCGGTCAACCTGCCGACCGCGGGCACCGCGAGCGCCGCCGAGCTGGACGCCCGGAGGATCACCGACGATCCGTTCACCCTCGGCGTCGCCTCCGGCGACCCGCTGCCCGACTCGGTCCTGCTGTGGACGAGACTCGCGCCGCGCCCGTACGAGGCCGACAGCGGACTGCCCCGGGCCCGGGTGCGGGTGCGCTGGGAACTCGCCCGCGACGAGCGCTTCTCCCGCATCGTCCGGCGCGGATCGGTCACCGCCCACCCGGAGTTCGACCACAGCGTCCACGTCGAGGTCAAGGGCCTCGACGCCGACCGCGTCCTCTACTACCGCTTCCGCGCCGGCACCTGGATCAGCCCCGTCGGCCGGACCCGCACCGCCCCCGCCCGCGGCGCCCGCAACAGCGAGCTGAGCCTGGCCGCCGTCTCCTGCCAGGCATACCACGACGGTTACTTCACCGCGTACAAGCACCTCGCCGAGGAGGACGTGGACGTCGTCCTCCATCTCGGCGACTACCTCTACGAGTACGCCGTCAACGCCACCGGCGGGGCCCGCAACTACACCGACCGCAGGCTCCCCGCCCACTTCAACCGGGAGACGGTCACGCTGGAGGACTACCGGCTGCGGTACGCCCTCTACAAGTCCGACCCCGACCTGCGCGCCGCCCACGCCGCGCACCCCTTCGTCGTCACCTGGGACGACCACGAGACCGAGAACAACTACGCGGGCGGCACCCCCGAGAACAACGTCCCGCCGGAGGAGTTCCTGCTGCGCCGGGCCGCCGCCTACCGCGCGTACTGGGAGAACCAGCCGCTGCGCACCCCGCAGCGGCCGACCGGCCCCGACATGAAGCTCTACCGGCGCCTCCAGTTCGGCCGGCTCGCCCAGTTCGACATCCTCGACACCCGCCAGTACCGCAGCGACCAGGCGTACGGCGACGGCTGGCAGAAGCCCGGACCGGAGTCCGAGGACCCGTCGCGCACCATGACCGGCGCCGCCCAGGAACGCTGGCTGCTCGACGGCTGGCACGCCTCGCGGGCCACCTGGAACGTCGTGCCCCAGCAGGTCGTCTTCGCCCAGCGGCACGACGTCCCCACCGACGCGTTCAAGGTGTCCATGGACGCGTGGGACGGCTACCCCGCCTCCCGGGCGCGGATCCTGCGGGGCGCCGAGGCGGCGGGCATCGACAACCTGATGGTGCTGACCGGCGACGTGCACGTCGGCTACGGCTTCGACCTGAAGAAGGACTTCGGCGACCCGTCCTCGCGCACCGTCGGCACGGAGATCGTCGCCACGTCCATCACCAGCGGCAAGGACGGCTCGGACAAGCCCGGCAGCTGGAACAACCAGATGCAGGCCAACCCGCACCTGAAGTTCTTCAACGGCCGACGCGGCTACGCCGTCGTCACACTGGACCAGAAGCAGGCGCGCGCCGACTACCGCACGGTGTCGGCCGTCACCACCCCCGGCGCGCCGCTCTCGACCGCCGCCTCCTTCGTCACGGAGGTGGGCAACCAGGGCCTCACGCCCGCGTGACCCAGAGCCGCCCGACAGGCTCTCAGCCGTCGGCCGGGTAGCGGACGCCGATGCGGTCACGCACCGCGTCGAGCGTCCGCATCACGGCGAGGGAACCGTCCAGCGGCACCAGCGGCGACTCCGTCTCGCCCGCCCGCAGCGCCCGCGCCACCTCGGCCTGCTCGAACTGCAGGCCGCGCAGCCCCTCACCGGAGCCGCCGGACCCACCGGCGGCTCCGTGGCCTTCGGCGGTGAACTCCTCGGGGTCGTGCCCCGGCCGGTGCAGCACGAACCGCTCCGGGTGGAAGAAGCCGGGCGGGAAGTCGATCCGCCCCTTCGTACCGGTGATCGAGGCGGTCCGCGGGGTGTCCGCCACGATCGAGCAGTTCAGCAGCGCCGTGGCGCCCGCCTCCGACCAGCCCAGCAGCATCGCGGTGTGCAGGTCGACGCCCTCGGGGGAGAGCAGCGCGTCCGCCTGCACCCGGTCCGGCTCGCCCAGCAGCAGTTGCGCGAACGAGACCGGGTAGACCCCGAGGTCCAGCAGCGCGCCACCGCCCAGCGCCGGGTCGCGCAGCCGGTGCCCGGCCCCGAAAGGACCCGTGATCCCGAAGTCGGCCTGCACGGTGCGGATGTCGCCGATGGCGCCGTCCCGCACCAGCTCCGTCATGCGCCGGACGACCGGATTGCAGTACGTCCACATGGCCTCCATCAGGAAGAGCCCCCGGTCCCGGGCGAGCTTCACCAGCTCCTCCGCCTCCCGGGCGTTGAGCGTGAACGCCTTCTCGCACAGCACGTGCTTGCCGGCCTCCAGGCAGAGCGCGGCCGCCTCCCGGTGCGCCGAGTGCGGCGTCGCCACGTACACCACGTCGACCTCGTCGTCGGCGGCGAGGGCGGCCCAGTCGCCGTACGCCCGGGGTATCCCGAACCGCTCGGCGAACGCCCGCGCGGAGGTCTCCGTACGGGACGCGACCGCCACCACCTCCGAACCCGGCAACGACCGGAGGTCCTCGGCGAATGTCGCGGCGATGCCGCCGGTGGCCAGCACGCCCCACCGCACGACCCTGTCCATGCCCGTCATGACTGCTCCCAAGGAAGGTCTCGACCAGTCCAGCTGAGCTGAGAGCATAGATGCGGATTCAACGACATGGAGATGACAATGCCGGAGAGCGGCGCAAGCCGGGCCCAGCAGGAACGTACACACATATCGACCACCGGGACCGGGACGGCGGAGCCGGGAACCGCCCCCGGCGCCGGAACCACGGACCGGAAGACCGACCGGACCGGCAGGGCGGACGGGACCGGCCGGGCGGACCGGGCCGACACGGCCGCCGCCGACACCGCCGAAACGCCCCCGGGCGGGCCGGCCGCCACCCGGGCGGCCCGCCGCACCGGCCTCCTGGTCACCCTCGTCCTCGGCGGCCTCACCGCACTGCCGCCGCTCTCCATGGACATGTACCTCCCGGCCCTGCCCGCGGTCACCGAGTCCCTGCGGGCCCCGGCCGCGACCGTCCAGCTGACCCTCACCGCCTGCCTCACCGGCATGGCGCTCGGACAGCTCGTCGTCGGACCGATGAGCGACCGGTGGGGCAGGCGCGGGCCGCTGCTCCTCGGCATGATCGTCTACGTCGTCGCCACCGCGATCTGCGTCTTCGCCCCCACGGTCGAACTCCTCATCGGCTTCCGCCTGCTCCAGGGCCTGGCCGGCGCGGCGGGCATCGTCATCGCCCGCGCCGTGGTGCGCGACATGTACGACGGCGTGGAGATGGCCAAGTTCTTCTCCACCCTGATGCTGATCTCCGGCGTCGCGCCGATCATCGCGCCGCTCATCGGCGGGCAGGTGCTGCGGTTCACCGACTGGCGGGGCGTCTTCGCCGTCCTCACCCTCGTCGGCGTGGTCCTCACCCTGGTCGTCTGGAAGTGGCTGCACGAGACCCTGCCGCCGCAGGACCGGCACACCGGCGGGATCGGGGACACCCTGCGCACCATGCGCGGACTGCTCGCCGACCGGGTCTTCACCGGCTACATGATCGCGGGCAGCCTGGCCTTCGCCGGCCTCTTCGCGTACGTGAGCGCCTCGCCGTTCGTCATGCAGGAGATCTACGGGGCCTCGCCGCAGACGTTCAGCCTGCTCTTCGGCATCAACTCGATCGGGCTGGTCGCCGTGGGCCAGATCAACGGCAAGCTGCTGGTCGGCCGGGTCAGCCTGGACAAGGTGCTGACCTTCGGGCTCTCGACCATCGTGCTGGCCGCCACCGCGCTGCTGCTGATGACGTCCGGGGTCTTCGGGGACGTGGGCCTGGTACCGGTCGCGACCGGGCTGTTCGTGCTGATGTCGGCGATGGGGCTCGCGGCGCCGAACACCAACGCGCAGGCCCTGATGCGCACGAAGCACGCCGCCGGGTCCGCCTCCGCGCTGCTCGGTACCTCGTCGTTCCTGATCGGTGCCGTGGCCTCCCCGCTCGTCGGGATCGCGGGCGAGGACACGGCCGTTCCGATGGCCCTGGTGCAGCTGGTGTGCGGGGTGGGCGCGCTGGCCTGCTTCCTCGGGATGTGCCGGCCCTGGCAGCGGACCTCGCCGACCTCCTGACGCGGGCCTCGCGACCGGTACCAGGCCCACGTCCCCGAAGACCCCGGACGTCATCAGCAGCAGCGCGGTGGCGGCCAGCACGATGGTCGAGAGCCCGAAGGCTCGGTGCGGGGCCGGGGCGGGTTCAGCCCCAGGTCTCGCCGCCGACCTGCTCCGGTCCGAACCAGCGGGAGGTGACGGAGGCGAGTGCCGGTACCGGGCCGCCCTCCAGTCCGAGGTGGCCCAGCGCGTGCTTGAAGGTGTGGACCACGCAGGTCCGCACCGGAAGGGTCGGCCCGCCGGGTTCCCCGCAGTCGTTGGTGGACAGCGGCCGGTCCTGCGGGCTCGCCAGGGCGAAGCAGACCAGAGTCGTGCGGTGGTCCTCGTACTGGAAGTAGTCGGTGATCGCCCGGTTGCCGAAGTCCATGTGGGCGAAGACGACGGCGATGTCCTCGTCGCCGTACGGGGCGGCCCGCAGCGCCGGCAGCAGGTCGAGCACCTTCTCGCCGGAGGCGAGCAGCCGGGCCTCCTCGTGCGAGGGGCCCCAGGGCGGGGGATCGTCGTCCGGGTCCGGTACCTCTCCCGGGTACTCCTCGGTCCGCAGCACCGTGCCCACGGGAGGCCGGTCCCAGCGGGCCTGCCCGCTGACGCTGCCCCAGTTGAGGCTCGCGTTGACACAGAGCCTGCCCGCGATGAGCGCCCACGGGGGCCGGACCACACGCTCGCGCGCCAGCTCGACCGCGAGCCGGCCGAACGCCTCCGGCCGCAGGAGGGTCGGTTCCGGGGGCGCGATGAAGGCGTCGGTCCATATTCCCATGCCCCCCTTGTAGCAACGGGGCACGGCCCGGCGCGACCGCGTTTCCGGGAGGCCGGAAGAGCCCCGGAAGGCCGGACGGGCCGGACGGGCCCGGGCGGTGCGCCCGGTCCGTCCGGCCCGTCATGGTCCGGTGGGCGGCCCTACGAGGCCGACCTCGGGTAGCCGATCAGGTGCGGGCGGTCCTTCTCGTCCGTCCAGCGGAACAGCCCGACCCCGTCCGCCGTCTCCGCGCCCGGCAGCCGCACGTTGGACGGCAGGGCGCCCGTCGAACCGCTGCGGACCGCGACCGCGACGGGGGTGCCGCCGCCGGCCAGGACGTCGGCCGCGTTGCGCGCGCTCGTCGCGCCGTACGCGACGCCCTCGTCGTTCACGGACGCCAGCGTCAGCGGCTTCGTGCCGTCCGCCCCCTCGAAGCAGAACCCGCGCTTCGTGGCCAGGTCGAAGGCGAGCGGCCCGGCCACCAGGTAGCTGCCCGACGGGGCGGCGATCAGCTGCGGGTACTGGCCCGGCTTTATCGCCGGCTTGCTGCACTGCACCGAGGCCAGCGTCTTGCCCGACTCCGCGTCGTGCACCGCCCACAGGTCGTGGGTGGCGGCGCGCTTGGCCTTCTTGTCGAGCTGCCACTTCGCCAGGATCAGACCGGGGATCACCGAGGTCGGGATCCCACTGACCCTGTCCGTCCCCTTGGGCGCGACGTTGCGGCTGAACCAGCCGCCCTGCACCCAGAACTCCCTGGACCCGCTGACCAGCACCCCCTTCTGCGTCAGCCCGCGCACCTCGGTGAGCTGCTTGCAGGTCTTGCAGCCCTTCGGGTACTTGAGCGTCGAGGGCTTCACGTCCGACACCCGGCCGGTCACCGGGTCGACCACCGTGCTGTTGGTCCGGCCGTCGCTGATGAGGATGCCGGGGCCGGTGGTGGAGACCGTCGGCACGGAGTTCCAGGGCACCTCGACGCGCCGCCGGGAGCCGTCCTCCACGTCGTAGACGTCCAGCGAGACGATCGTGTCGGCGGGGGTCAGCGCGTTCTCGCCGACCTTTCCGTACGCCCACGTCACGAAGTACTCGTGGTCGTCGACGGTGACCTGGAGGAGCCGCGGGAAGTGCTTCGGGGACGGGGGCCGCCAGCTCTCCCCGTGCCAGCCGGGCTGCCCGGTCTTCGAATCGATGGTCCGCAGCTGGTACTTGGTGTCCGACTCCCGCACCAGATAGGCGAGACGGCCTGTCGTCCGGGACAGCGCGTAGTCGGGGGATGTGCCGATGAGTTCCCAGCCGTTCTCCGGCGCGTACGCGGAGGGAACGGTGAGCTGGGTCACCTCGGCCGGGCCCTTCTTGGTCTGCTTCTTCGGCTCGTCGTCGTTCTTCCCGCCACTTCCGCATGTGGCCAACAGAAGAAGCATGACAAGCACGAGTACTCCGCCGACCAGAACCAGGCGCACGATCTTCTGTCTCATGGTTCCCCTCGATGGGTAATCCCGACCTCGCGGCGGTCAGCGTAGCAACTTGGGCAGGCATCGCGGCAGTTCGGATTCCGCGCAGTTCTACGCGGATAGCGCGGCGGCGCCGGGTGCGTCGTCTTTGCCTACAATTCGTCGGTGAACGCCACCCTCCCCAATGCGGAAACACTGCGTGCGGCACTGGCCGGACTGCTCGACGGCCTGCCGCCCAGGCAGGCGGCCCGGGCCGTCGAGCGGCTCATCGCCAACTACCGCGGCACCACCCCCACCGACGCGCCGGTGCTCCGCGACCGCTCCGACGTCGCCGCGTACGCCGCGTACCGGATGCCCGCGACCTTCGAGGCGGTACGGTCCGCCCTCGACGCCCTCCGGGAGGCGGCCCCCGACTGGGCACCCGCCACCCACACCGACGTGGGCGGCGGCACCGGAGCGGCCGGCTGGGCCGTGGCAGGGGCCTGGGAAGGGACCCGGACGACGGTGCTGGACTGGTCCGAGCCCGCGCTCGCCCTCGGCCGCGAGCTGGCGGAGCTCTCCGGCGTACCCGCCCTGCGCGCCGTCGAGTGGCGCCGGGCCCGGATCGGCGAGGGCCCCGGCCTCGCCGCCACGGACCTGGTCACCGTCTCCTACGTGCTCAAGGAACTCACGGCGGACACCCGCGCCGCCCTCGTGGACGCCGCCGCCGCGGCCGCGCGGGCGGTCGTGGTCGTCGAACCGGGCACCCCCGACGGCTACGCCCGCGTCATCGAGGCCCGCGACCGGCTGATCGCCGCCGGCCTGACGATCGCCGCGCCCTGCCCGCACAGCGCCGCCTGTCCCATCGAACCGGGCACGGACTGGTGCCACTTCTCGGCCCGGGTCAGCCGCTCCTCGCTGCACCGGCAGGTCAAGGGCGGCTCGTTGCCGTACGAGGACGAGAAGTTCAGCTACGTAGTGGCGACCCGCTTCGAGGCGCGGCCCGTCCGGGAACGGGTCGTCCGCAAGCCGCAGATCCGCAAGGGGCAGGTGCTGCTGGACCTGTGCACCCGCGACGAGGCCCTGCGGCGCTCCACGGTCACCAAGCGGCACGGCGAGCTGTACCGGGCAGCCCGGGACGTCGCGTGGGGCGACGCCTGGCCGCCGCCCGGCGAGCAGGACTGAGAGCCTGCCGGGCGGCCGCCCGGCAGGCCCCGGCGGGCCGCCCGTCGACGGGCGGCCCGCCCGCTCACGCCCGCAGCTCCTGCGTGCAGCACTTCACGCTGCCGCCGCCCTTCAGCAGCTCGCCCAGATCCATCGGAACCGGCTCGAAGCCCCGCGCCCGCAACGGGTCGAAGAGCCCCGTCGCGCCCTGCGGCAGCAGCACGTGGAGCCCGTCGCTCACCGCGTTCAGGCCGAACGCCGCGGCGTCCGCCTCCCGGGCGATCAACGCGTCGGGGAAGAGCCGGGCGAGCACCGCGCGGCTGCCCGGCGAGAACGCCTCCGGGTAGTACATGACCTCGTCGCCCGCGTCGTCGAGCACGGACAGGGCCGTGTCCAGGTGGTAGTAGCGCGGGTCGACCAGGTCGAGCCCGATCACCGGGCGCCCGAAGAACTCCTGCGCCTCGCCGTGCGAGAGCGGGCTGGACCGGAAGCCCCGCCCGGCCAGGACGTACGACGAGGTGACCGCGAAGTCGCCCTCGCCCTCGTTGACGTGGTCCGGCTCGTGGACCTCGGTGAAGCCGTTGGCCCGGAACCACTCGCGGTGGGCCCCCGCCTCCTCGTACCGCTCCCGGTACGCGAACCGGGCGCCCAGCACCCGGCCGTCGACGACGGTGGCGCCGTTGGCGGCGAACACCATGTCGGGCAGGTCGGGGCGGGGCGTGAGCAGCTCCACGGTGTGCCCGAGGGCGCGGTACCGGTCGCGCAGGTCCTCCCACTGGGTCTGGGCCAGGGGGAGGTCCACGGGCTTGCTGGGGTCCATCCAGGGGTTGATGGAGTACGTCACCCTGAAGTGCGTGGGGGCACACATCAGGTAGCGGCGGGGTGTGGCTTCACGAGGCATGCATGCTCCTCACGAAAGGCAGGGGTCGCCTGCCGGGGACAGCGCACGGGTGTGTGCGTGGGTGAGCCCATGGTCCGCTCTCCGGGGCCCGGCGCACAGTGATCCGATCGGGTGGTTCCGCGCGACGGGGGACGAGCCGCGGGAGAACGGGCCGAGGGGGCGGGCCCGGGGGAGACGATACGTATCGCCTCGTGGCGTTGCTAGATTGGCCGGCATGACAGAGAACCGGACGCCCGACTCCAGCCGCCGCAGCGAGCGCTCGCGCCGCGCGATCCACGACGCGGCGCTCGGCCTGGTCGGCGAGGTGGGCTACCCGAAGACCACCATCGAGGCCATCGCCGCCCGGGCCGGCGTCGGCAAGCAGACGATCTACCGCTGGTGGCCGTCCAAGGCGGCCGTCCTCCTGGACGCCTTCATCGCCCTCGGCGAACGGACCGCCGGACGGGCCGAGGGGGAGCCCGCCCCCGCGCTTCCCGACACCGGTGACCTCGCCGCCGACCTGGGAACCGTCCTGCGGGCCACCGTCGACGAACTGAACGACCCCGCTTTCGAGGCGCCCACCAGGGCGCTGGCCGCCGAGGGGATCGTCGACCCGCGGCTCGGCGCCGAATTCGTCGAGAAGCTGCTCGCCCCCTCGTTCGAGCTGTACGCCGCACGGCTGCGGGCCGCCCAGGAGGCCGGACAGGTGCGCGCCGACGCCGACCCGCGGGTCGCCCTGGAACTCCTCGTCGGTCCGGTCACCCACCGCTGGCTGCTGCGCACCGCCCCGCTCACCCACGACTACGCGGACGCGATCGTCGACCACGTCCTGCGGGGGCTGCTGAATCCTTGAGAGCCCGATCGAAGGCCACCCGACAGGCTCTGAGGCCGCCCCGAGACGCACTCGTCATTTCATGACAAGAGGGTGCATTGTGTCCGGGTCGTGGTGTCGTCGTCCGTACCCCGCTTCGGAAGTCCGGCCACCCGAGGCGCAGGATGGTGGGACCATGGGTGGGGGCAACATTCAGGTAAGGGGATAGATGGGCGCCGATTTCGGCCGTAATCGCGGCTCAGAGAGCAAGTTTTCCCAATGGCTTCGCCGCCGACCCAAACCGCACCAGAGCGAGGTCGACGACACCGCCCGGGAGGCGCTGCTCCTGGCTGTCGCCGAAGCCGGAATGCCGATCGCGCCGGCCGCTCACCCGGTCGGGTACCGATGTTCGTGCGAACGCATCGGCTGTCCCACGCCCGCCCGCCATCCCGTCTCCTTCGCCTGGCAGACCCAGTCCACCACCGACCGGGCGCAGATCGAGCGCTGGGCCCGCAGCCAGCCGCAGGCCAACTTCATCACCGCGACGGGCATGATCCACGACGTCCTCGACGTGCCGCTGGCCGCCGGCGAGCAGGCGCTGGAGCGACTCCTCGCCGCGGGCATCGACGTCGGCCCCGTCGCCCGGTCCGGCGACGACCGGATGCTCTTCTTCACCGCCACCCGGGGCACGCCCGAGGACGAGGACGAATGGTGGCCGTGCGAGCTGGACTGCCACCCCGAGACCATGGACGAACACCCCGGCATGCGGTGGCACTGCCGGGGCAGCTACGTGCTCCTGCCGCCGGCCAGGCTGCCGGGCGAGCTGGACGTGCGATGGGTGCGCGGACCGGAGAACCCGCTGCCCGACCCGCTGACGCTGCTGGAGACGCTCACCGACGCGTGCGCGCAGTACGCCGACGCCGCGGACCAGAGCGAACTCGACCACGACGCGGTGGCCTGGCCGTTGAGCCGTTGAGGAGCCGAGGCGCTGGACCACCGGCCGGGCGGCTCGGGACGGTCCGGTGCCGGGCGGGCCGCCCCGTACGGCTCGCAGCCGCCGGGTCACGGCCGTCCCGGCACCGTCACGAGCCCTTCGCCGCCGTCAGGCCGGGCAGCCGGTTCAGCACGACCACCTTGCCGTCGTTCTCCGTCGCGCCCTTCTTCGGGACGTACACCAGCTGGCTGGAGATCCGCTCCTTGGTGAGGGTGGACTTCACCTCACCGGTCAGCAGCGCCGACACGTCGTCGTTGACCGGCGGGCGCAGCCCCTTCGCCGCGGTCTGCCGCTCGAAGTGCTTGCTGCTGAAGAAGACCAGCGCCCCGCCGTCCTTCGTCCGCAGACCCAGCGGGCCGAACGTGTCGCGGTTCAGCGGCTGGTCGATGTACTGGTACGAGAAGCCCGCCCGCCGGGTGTTCCGGCGGGTCTCCCGCCAGCCCGAGGTGGTGGCGCCGGGGGCGAAGACGTCCGGGGTGCCCTGCTGCAGGTAGTCCGTGTACTGCTTGCCCAGGCCCTCCGGGGCCACCGCCAGTCCGGCGGCGTCCGCGGCCACCGGCGTGGCCCGGCCCTCGTCGTCCTTCGCGAACTCGGGCATCCGGGAGGGGGCGACGACCGCCAGGTAGGCGGCCTTCCACCCGGCGTCGGGCCCGGCCTTGGTGAAGACGAGCAGCCAGCGGGTGTCCAGCTTCCCGCTGTCCCGGTCGCGGTTGGAGTCGGTGTCCGCGAGGAACCACCGGGGCCAGCCCGCCTTCTTCGGGATGACGTACGTGGCGTCGGTCAGCTCCAGCGGCGTGTGCTCCGGGTTGCCGTCCGGGCTGTTCTTCTGCCGCGCCTTCAGCCCGGCCTGGTTGATCGCACCGAGCGGGCCGGTGACCCGGTCCGCGTCCAGGGCCGGGTCGTACGCCTTGTCCGCCGCGTTGTACGCGGCGGTGAAGTCCTTCAGTGCCTGCGCGGCCTCAGACCTGGTTGCCGTCGGCACCACTTCCAGCTCGCCGTGCACCGTCACGCACCCGCTCGCCGTCAAGGACAGCACCGTCGCCGTCGCGAGCCCCGTCGCCAGCCGAATCGGCCTCAGGCTTCTCATCCGTTGCTTTCCGCGCCTTCTGATCCGTCGCCCCTCCGGAGGGGGCCCCTGACCGTCCGAACCCTACCGGGGCGAGGAACAGCGCGAGCGTGGGTATCAGATACAGCGCCCACACCGTGACCTGGAGGACGGTCGGGTCGGGCTGGAAGTTGAACGTGCCCTTCAGCAGCGTGCCGTACCAACTGTCCGGCGGGATCGTGGAGCTGATGTCGAACGCCCGGTTGTGCAGACCGCCGACGAACTCGGCTTCCTGCAGGTCGTGGACGCCGTACGCGAGCACACCCGCGGCCACGACCACCAGCATGCCGCCGGTCCAGGTGAAGAACTTCGACAGGTTGATCCGCAGCGCGCCCCGGTAGAACAGCCAGCCCAGCACGACGGCGGTCGCGATCCCGAGGAACGCGCCGATCATCGGGTGCCAGCCGTCGTCCGCCGCGTGCACCGCGCGCCACACGAACAGCGAGGTCTCCAGGCCCTCCCGGCCCACCGCGAGCAGCGCCGTGGCGACCAGCGCGCCGGTGCCCATGGCGAGCGCCGCGTCGAGCTTGCCGTGCAGCTCCGACTTCAGGTGCCGCGCGGTGCGCCGCATCCAGAAGACCATCCAGGTGACCAGGCCGACGGAGAGGATCGACAGCGAACCGCCGAGCGCCTCCTGGGCCTTGAACGTCATCTCCTGCGAACCGAATTCGAGCCCGGCGCCGAACGCCAGGCTGATGACGACGGCGATCCCGACCCCGGTCCAGATCGGCACCAGCTTGTTCCGGTTGCCGGTCTTCACCAGGTAGGCGATGAGGATGCAGACGACGAGGCTGGCTTCCAGTCCCTCGCGCAGGCCGATCAGGAAGTTGCTGAACACGTCCTGGTTCTCCTTTCCGTTTCGACCCGTTACGAGAACAGCGCCCGGCCCCACCAGTCGTCCTTGTCGCGGACGCCCGGCGGGACGGCGAAGTGCGCCGAACCCACGTGCTGGATGTACTCGTTGAGCGCGTCGTGCGCCGCGAGGCGCCGCTGGAGCGGGACGAAGGCCTTGCGGGTGTCGCGCTGGTAGGCGATGAAGAACAGCCCGGCGTCGAGCCGGCCGAGGCCGTCCGTGCCGTCGGTGAACGAATAGCCGCGGCGCAGGATCGTCGCACCGTCGTTGCTGTCCGGGTGGGCGAGGCGCACGTGCGCGGTCGGCAGCATCGCCTTCAGGAACGGCTCTTCGTGCTCCTTGGACTTGCCGACCGCGGCTCCCTCGCCCTTGTCGCGGCCGAAGACGTCCTCCTGCTCCTGGAGCGAGGTACGGTCCCAGGTCTCGATGTGCATCCGGATGCGCCGGGCCACCAGGTACGACCCCCCGGCCATCCAGCCCGCCCCGTCCTTCCCGCCCACCCACACGTGCTTGTCCAGGGCGGCGGTGTCGGTGCCGGAGATGTTCCGGGTGCCGTCCTTGAAGCCGAACATGTTGCGCGGGGTCTGGGCGTCCGGAGTCGTCGAGGACGTCTTGCCGAAGCCCAGCTGGGACCAGCGGATCGCGACGCGGCCCATGCCGATCCTGGCGAGGTTGCGGATGGCGTGCACCGCGACCTGCGGGTCGTCCGCACACGCCTGGACGCAGAGGTCGCCGCCGCTGCGTGCCGTGTCGAGGTTGTCGCCGGGGAACTTCGGCAGGTCGACGAGCGCCTCGGGCCGCCTGTCCTCCAGGCCGAACCGGCCCTTGGCGAAGAGCGAGGGGCCGAAGCCGATGGTGAGGGTGAGCCGGGACGGCTTGAGCCCCAGCGCCTCGCCCGTGTCGTCCGGCGGGGCCTCGGCAAGGCCGCCGTACGCCCCGTCGCCGACCGCGTGACCGGCCGTCATCCGCTCCGCCGCCCGCGTCCACTCCTTGAGCAGCGCGATCAGTTCGGCGCGGTCCTTCGTCGTCACGTCGAACGCGGCGAAGTGCAGCCGGTCCTGCACGGCGGTGGCGATACCGGCCTGGTGCGCGCCGTGGAACGGCACCGCCGCGCCGCTGTCCGCGGCCGGTACCGCCGTGTCGCCGGACCGCACCGCGGCGACCGTGCCGCCGGCCGCGACCGCGCCGAGCGCGAGCCCGGCACCGCCCCAGCCCAGCAGTGCCCGGCGGGACGGGGCGGGTCCGGAGGTCCGCTTCGGGGTTTCGTCGGCCGGTGCCTGTTCGGACATGACCAGAGCCCTCCCGCTCGTTACTTCGTGACCGCGGCGGCGAGCCGGGACAGCGGCTCGGCCAGCGCGTTGACCGCGTCCGACAGCTCCTTGCGGTCCGCCTTGCCGACCTTGTCGTACGAGGTGAAGTCGTAGGAGCCCTTGTCCGCGCGGTACTTGTCCAGCAGCGTGTTCAGCTCGGCGAACCGCTTGTCCAGGTCGGTGGTCAGGGCCGCGTCGTTCTTGGCGGCGATCGGCTTCAGCAGCTCGTAGGACTTCTGGGCGCCCTCGACGTTGCCCTTGAAGTCGACCAGGTCGGTGTGGCTGTAGCGCTCCTCCTCACCGGTGACCTTGCCGGTGGCGACCTCGTCGAGGAGCTCCTTGGCGCCGTTGGCCATCGAGGTCGGGGTGATCTCCGCGGTGCCGACCCGCTTCTGCCAGTCGAGCAGGTCCTTGTACAGGAGCGGGGCGAGGGCCTTCTCCTCGGCGCCCAGCTTCTTGTCCTGCCACAGCGCCTTCTCCAGGCGGTGCCAGCCGGTCCACTTCTGGCCGTCCTCCAGGCCGTCCTCGCGGATGTCGACCTTGGGGTCGATGTCGCCGAAGGACTCGGCGACCGGCTCGGTGCGCTCCCAGCCGAGCCGGGAGTCGGCGTAGAGCTTCTTGGCGGTCTCGATGTCACCGGCGGCGACGGCGTCCGTGAACTTCTTGGCCTTCGGCAGCGTCTCGTCGGCCTGGGCCTGGACGTAGGTGCGGTACTCCGCGACCGCCTTGTCCATCTCGGGGCTGCGCTTGACCGCGGTGCCGCCGGTGACCTTGAGCTTCTGCCGGATGCCGTGGCCCTTCATGCCGGGCTTGCAGGCGATCTCGTACGAACCGGCCTTGATCTCGGCGGTGATGTTGGCCTTGGTGCCGGGGCCGATGTTCTCGCGCTCGGCGACGATGCGGTCGTCCGGGAAGAGGATGTAGACCTCGGTGACCTTGGAACCCTTGTTCTCCACGGCCAGTTCGATGTGACCGGCCGGCAGCTCCTTCTTCGACACCTCGCAGGCGTCGTCCTTCGCGACGACCTGCACGGCGCCGTCTCCCTTGCCGTCGCTCTTCTCCGCGCATCCCGTGACGGCGGTCAGGGCGGCCGCGGCCGCGGCGGCGGTGACGACGGAGAAACGAACGGCTCGCATGCGGGCTCCACAAGGCTGAGGGAGGGGGAGAAGAACGGACAAAGGCAAGTGAGGCGGACCTAACTTAACCGAGGCTTACTTGACCGGTACCCACCCGTGCAGTGATTCAGCTCTCATCCCCGGGGCCCGGGAACGGGGTGATCACGAGTGCCCCATGAGGGGCCCACGGAATGGTCAAGCGATGGTCAAGCGCTCCTGGATTCGGTCCGGTCGGTCCGGGTCGGACGGGGGCGGGTCGGTACGACGAGGGGCACCCCGGTCCGCGGGTGCGGGAACACCTCGACCGGCTGCCGGTAGACCTCGCCCAGCAGCCCGTCCGTGAACACCTCGCCGGGCGGGCCCGCCACCGCGATCCGCCCGCGGTGCAGCACGGCCGCCCGGTCCGCGTACGCCGCGGCCAGCCCCAGGTCGTGCAGCACCACCACGACCGCGTCCCCCGCCGCGGCCCGCTCCCGGCAGATCCGCAGCACCAGTTCCTGGTGGCGCAGGTCGAGCGCGGCGGTCGGCTCGTCGAGCAGCAGCAGCGGGGCGCGCTGCGCCAGCACCCGGGCCAGGGCGACCCGGGCCCGTTCGCCGCCGGACAGCGCGGAGAAGGGGCGCGGGGCGAAGTCGGCGACCTCGGTCGCGGCCATCGCCCCGGCGACGGCCGCGTCGTCCTCGTCCGCCCGCGCGGTGCCCGCCCACGGCGCCCGCCCCATCCGGACGACGTCCTCGACCGGGAACGGGAACGACAGCGCGGCGGACTGCGGCAGCACGGCCCGGCGCAGCGCCAGGTCGGCGGCCGGCCAGTCGGCGACCGGGCGCCCGTCGATCCGGACCTCGCCGCTCCCGGCGGGCAGGTCGGCGGCCAGCGCGGCCAACAGGGTCGACTTCCCGGCCCCGTTGGGCCCGACGAGCGCCAGCACCTCGCCCGCGTGCGCGGTCAGGTCGATGGAGTCGAGCACCGGCCGCTGCCCCAGCCGCACCCGCAGCCCGCGCGCCTCGGCGACGGGGGAGCCCGGGGGGACGGGAGCGGGCGGCAGGCGCCGTGCGCGTGCCCGGAACGGATTTCTCGGGGCCCTCATGCCCAACCACCTTGCTTGCGACGGGTCCTGCGCAGCAGCCAGAAGAAGAACGGGCTGCCGAAGAACGCGGTGAGCACACCGAGCGGCAGTTCGGCGGGGGCCGCGACGGTACGGGCCGCGAGATCGCCCACCACCAGTACCAGGGCCCCGCCGAGCGCACTGCCGGGCACGAGGAAGCGGTGCCCGGGGCCGTTCGCCATCCGCAGCAGATGCGGCACCAGCAGCCCCACGAACGAGATGATCCCGGCGACCGCCACCGCCGCGGCGGTCAGCAGCGCCACGACGAGCACCAGCACGATCCGCAGCCGTTCGACGTCGACCCCCAGATGCCTGGCGGGCCGCTCGCCGAGCGCGAGGAGGTCCAGCTTCCGGGCATGAAACGGCGCGACGAGCAGTCCGAGTGCCGCGCAGGGCAGTACGGCGAGCACCTTCGGCCAGGTCGCCTGGGCCAGCGAACCCAGCTGCCAGAAGGTGATCTGGGAGATCTGCGCGTTGTCGGCGAAGAAGACGAACAGCCCGATCAGCGCGCCCGCGAAGGCGTTGACCGCGATGCCGGTGAGGATCAGCGTCACCACCTCCGTCCGCCCGCCCGACCGGGACAGCGCGTACACCAGCAGCACGGTCGCGAGCCCGGCGACGAACGCGCAGACGGTGATGGTCCAGTTGCCGAGGAAGGTCAGCCCGAGCGCGATCGAGCCGACCGCGCCGACGGCGGCCCCGGAGGAGATCCCGATCACCCCGGGCTCGGCGAGCGGATTGCCGAACACGCCCTGCATCAGGGCGCCCGCGCAGCCCAGCGAGGCCCCGACCAGCAGGGCGAGGACGACCCTCGGCAGCCGTACGTTCCACAGCACGCTCTCGCCGACCCGGTCCAGCGCGGCGCCGCCGAGGCCGATCCGGTGCTGGACGGAGGAGAGGACGTCGCCGAGCGGGATGTGGTACGCGCCGAGACCGGCGGAGAGCAGGCAGGCCACCGCGAGCGCGGCCAGCAGGACGGCGGTCAGGACGAGGGTGCGGGGGCGCCGGGCCCCTGGTGCCGACGACCGTTCCGGCAGCCGTTCCGGCAGCCGTTCCGACGGCTGTTTTGACGGTGCGGCGGCGTCGGAACGGGTGTGCTCCGACGGTGCGGCGGCGTCGGTCCGGGGGTGTTCCGGGGAGGTGGCGGTCATCCGTCCGCCCCGTCCTCCGGGTGGAGCTGCGCGATCAGGTCGCTCAGCACCCGGTCGGTGCGCGGGCCGTAGTTCAGCAGCACCCCGTCGTCGATGGAGACGATCCGCCGGTCCATCCCGGCCGGGGTCTCGGCGACGCCCGGGATCTTCACCAGCCCGTCGACGCCGCCCACCGATTCGAGCCCCTTGCGCATCACCAGGATGGCGTCGGGCGCGGCCTTCGCGAGTGCCTCGCTGGTGATGGCGGTGAAGTCCTTCCTCAGTCCGGACGCCTTGCCGGCGTCGACGGCCCCCGCCGCTTCGATGAGCGAACTCGCCCCGGAATCCCGGCCGCCCAGCAGATAGACGGAGGCGGAACCGCGCAGGTAGAGGAAGGCGACCCGGGGCTTTCCCCGGCCCTTCGCGGGGGCGGGCGCGGACGTGCGGACCGCCTCGATCCGGGACCGGGTGCGGTTCTTCAGCTCGGTACCGGCGTCCGGCACGCCCAGGGCGGCCGCCACGGCGTCGATCCGGCGGTCGACGTCGGAGAGCTCCTCGGCCGGGGCGACGACGACCAGCGGGATGCCGGCGTCCCGGATCTGCTCGACGGCCTCCGCCGGTCCGGTCGTGGTCTCGGCCAGGACGACGGTCGGCCGCAGCGACAGCACGCTCTCCGCCGAGACGTCGTGCGCGCGGGTCACCACCGGGAGCTCCGCGGCCTGTTCGAAGGTGGCGGTGATGTCGCGGGCCACCACCCGATCGCCGAGGCCGAGCGTGAAGACGATCTCGCTCAGGCCGCCGGTCAGCGGGACGATCCGGTCCGCGGAGCCGATGGTGACCCGGGTGCCGTCGGCGGACTTCACGGTGGCGGGCAGCCGCGGTCCGGGCGTGGTGGCCAGCGGTTCGACCCGGTCGACGGCCTGCTCCGGACGGGCGGCGCCGGTTCCGGTACGGGCGTCCGTACCGGTGCCGCTGCCGCAGCCGGTCAGGGCGAGGGACAGGGCGAGTGCGGCGGCCAGTGCCCCCAGCGGGCCCCGGGCCCGGCCGGGCCGGTGCCCCGGCCGCCGGTCGCCGCCCTGGCCCGGTGGGGCGAAGTCCTGCGAGAAGCGCACTGGGGCACCGTCCTGTCGTTCTGCCGTGGGGCGTTGGTCATGGTTTGCGAGTGATGTGGTGAAAGGGGGTACCACCACGGGATGCATGTAGCTTAGGTTAGCCTTACCTCACTTTCCAGACCTCGGAGGGGCTCCATGCTGCCGTCCAGACCTGCCCGCGCACTCGTCGTCGCGCTCCTCGCGACGGTGTCGGCGGCCCTGCTCCCGGCCGTCGAGGCGCAGGCGGCGGCCCGCCCGGTGCAGGGCGGCAGACTGGACTGGGGCATCAAGTCCTCCTTCCAGAGCTATGTCACCGGCCCCGTGGCGAACGGGAGTTGGAGCCTGACCGGCGGCGCCGCCACGGCCGGCGGCAGCCGGTTCCGCTTCCACTCCGCCACCGGTTCCTACGACCCGGCGACCGGAGCCTTCGGCTCGTCCTTCTCCGGCGGGGTCCACTTCGTCGGCCACCGGAAGGCCGACGGCAGCCATGAACTGGACCTCACCATCAGCCGCCCCACCGTCCGCATCACGGGCGGCAGCGGCACCGTGTACGCCGACATGGTCAGCAAGGACCGGGGGAGCGGCCGGGTGACCTCGACCGCCCAGGTGCCGCTCGCCACGCTCGGCCTGTCCGGGATCGACATGAAGGGCGGTTCCACCCCCATCGCCCTCCGCGACGTCCCCGCGACACTGACCGCGCAGGGAGCCAGGGCGTTCGCCGGCTACTACACGGCGGGCACCCCGCTCGACCCGGTCAGCCTCTCCGTGGACACCACCGCCCCGGCGGGGAGGCCGGCCGCCTCCAAGTCCCCGGAGAAGAAGGAGAAGTCGGATCCGAAGAAGGACGGCACCGGCGGGGCGGCGGGGCGCTTCGAGGACGCCGCCGTCGACTGGGGCGTCCGCCGCACCTTCCGCGAGTACGTCACCGGCTCCGTCGGCAAGGGGAGATGGGCCCTCGCCGACGGTGCCCGGGACGGCGGGGCGCTCTTCCGCTTCCCGCGCGGCAAGGGCACGTACGACCCCCGGGGGCGGTCCCTGGACGCCGACTTCGCCGGCAGCGTCCGCTTCACCGCCGCCGACGGGCTCGATCTGGAACTGTCCGCCGTCGCGGTCCGGGTCGAGAAGGGGCGGGGCACGCTGCTGGCCGACGTGCGCGGCGACGGCGACCGGCGAAAGGCCGTCCCGCTGGTCACCTTCACCGCGAAGGACTTCGCGCCGGGGAACGGCCTCGCGGTCCTCACCGAGGCCCCCGCGACCCTCACCGCCGAGGGCGCCGAGGCGTTCGGCGGGCTCTACCGGAAGGGCACCGCGATGGACCCGGTCTCGCTGGCCGTGGCCGTCGAGGCCGGGGCCGAACTCCCCGCCCTGCCCGACCTGGGCAGCGCCCCCGACCCGTCCGCCGAGCCGTCCGCGCCGCCGGTGGAGAAGGCCGCCGCCCCGGCCCCGGCCGCCGAATCCGGTCCCGGCACCGTCCTGTACCCGGTCATCGGCGGCGCGGCCGTCCTCGCCGCCGCCGCGGGCTCCCTGTACCTCGCCCGCCGCCGCGGCGCCCGGCGGAACGCCGACTAGGACCCGCCCCTTCTCGACCGACGACGCGCTGCTTCTCCAGGTCGTCCGCGGCCAGCCCGTCCAGCAGCTCGCGGTAGTCCCGCTTGAACGAGGCGGGGTTGGGGATCTGCTCGAAGACGTAGAACCGCACGCCGTCGCCCTTGCGCGCGAAGCCCCAGGCGCGCTCCGCCCGGTCGCGGATGATCTGGCCGCCCGAGAGGTCGCCGAGGTAGCGGGTGTAGTGGTGCGCGACGTATCCCGCGGGCCAGGAACGGGCGCACTCGGCGACCCGGGCGGCGTACGCGGCGGTGGCGGGCAGCGGCTCCAGGCCCGCGTGCCAGTCGGCGCCCCGCAGATGGGCCAGGTCCCGCTCCAGCTCGGCGGTGCGCATCAGCTCGGGCCGTATGAACGGTCCGGCCACCGGGTCGGCGCCCAGCTCCCGCGCGCCTTCCTCCAGCGCCCGGTACACGAACCACAGCTGCTCGGTGTAGCGCGTGTAGGCGTCCACCCCGAGCCGTCCGCCCAGCAGGTCACTCATGAAGGACGAGGTCTCCGCCTCGGTGTGCTGCTCGTGCGAGGCGGTGCGGATGAGCGTCGAGAAGGGTGTGGCGGCGGTTGCGTCCAAGGCGGGCCTCCGGGGCCGAGGGGGACGGGCAGTCCGGGAAGGGAGAGGGGAACACCGACGGCGGCCCCCGTGCGGAGGCTGCCGTCGACATCCCCGATCCTGCTACTTAGGCTTACCTAAGTCAACAGCTTCCCGACGTCCTGTCGGGAAAGTTTCCGACAGGCTGTCGGTAAAAACGATACGCCTGATTCCGTGCCCGGGGGAGGGGCGGGTCCCGGGGCGGACACGCGGAAGCGGCCGCCCCCCGGGGAGGACGGCCGCTTCGGCGGGACTTCTACGGCACGGTCACGGGAGCGTCAGGATCTCGGCGCCCGTGTCCGTCACCACCAGCGTGTGCTCGAACTGGGCGGTGCGCCTGCGGTCCTTCGTCACGACGGTCCAGCCGTCGTCCCACATGTCGTAGTCGTGGGTGCCCAGCGTCAGCATCGGCTCGATGGTGAACGTCATCCCCGGCTTCATCACCGTGGTCGCGTGCGGGCTGTCGTAGTGCGGGATGATCAGGCCGGAGTGGAACGAGGAATTGATCCCGTGCCCGGTGAAGTCCCGCACCACCCCGTAGCCGAAGCGCTTGGCGTACGACTCGATGACCCGCCCGATCACATTGACCTGCCGCCCCGGCCGGACCGCCTTGATGGCCCGGTTCAGGGCCTCCCGGGTGCGCTCCACGAGCAGCCGGGACTCCTCGTCCACGTCGCCGCAGAGGTACGTGGCGTTGTTGTCGCCGTGCACGCCGTTGATGTACGCCGTCACGTCGAGGTTCACGATGTCGCCGTCGCGCAGCACCGTGGAGTCCGGGATGCCGTGGCAGATCACCTCGTTCAGCGAGGAGCAGAGCGACTTGGGGAAGCCCCGGTAGCCGAGCGTCGACGGGTAGGCCCCGTGGTCGCACATGAACTCGTGGGCGACCCGGTCGAGTTCGTCCGTCGTGACGCCCGGTGCGATGTGCTTCGCGGCCTCCTCCATCGCCTGCGCGGCGATCCGGCCCGCGACGCGCATGCGCTCGACGGTGTCGGCGTCCTGGACCTCCGGGCCGGTGTACGGCGTCGGGGCCGGCTTGCCCACGTACTCGGGGCGCCGGATGTTTCCGGGAACGGTGCGGATGGGAGTGATCTCCCCGGGTACGAGCAGCGACTGGCCAGACATGCCAGCGAGTCTAACCAGCGTGCTTGGGGCAGCATGGCCCCGAGGGAAGGAGCCGTGATGGCCCTGTTCAAGAAGCGCACCGTGGGCAAGCCCGGCGAGTGGTTCTACTGCCTGCAGCACCAGAAGGTCGAGGAGGGCCCCGAGTGCCCGGCCAAGGACCGTTTCGGGCCGTACGCCACCCGTCAGGAGGCGCAGCACGCGATGGACACCGCGCGGGAACGGAATCTGGAGTGGGAGAACGACCCCAAGTGGCACGACCGGGACACCCCCACGGACCCGGAGGCGTGAGGGTCCCCGGCCCGGAGCCGCTCGGGAAGCCCGGGACCGGGCCCTTCGGGGCCGGTCCCGGGCTTCCCGCCGCTCAGGCGCCGGAGGCACCGGCCTCCGCGCCGCCCGCGGCCGGTTCCGTCCGCCCGGCCTGTTCCGCCTCGCGCTGCGCCCGCCTGCGCACCGCGTCCTCGTCGGTCTCGGAGTCGTACGTGAGCAGCTTGGGCAGGGTCGCGGCGAGCAGCGCGACCGAGGCCACACAGGCCACGCCCCCGCTCCAGATCGCCGCCCTGGTCCCCGTCCAGCCCGCCATCGCACCGGCCCGCACCTGACCCAGCTGCGGTCCGACGCTGTACGAGAGCACCTCGATGCCCGCCAGCCGGCCCCGCAGCTCCTCCGGGATGGTCTGGTTCCAGATCGTGGAGCGGCCGAGCCCGCTGAGCATGTCGCCCGCGCCCGCCACCGCCAGGCAGACCAGCACCAGCCACACGTTGCCGAACCACCCGGCCCCCGCGATCGCCAGCCCCCAGACCGCGGCCCCGAACACCACGAACAGCCCGTGCCGCCGCACCCGCGACGTCCAGCCGCTGGTCAGCCCCAGCACCAGCGACCCGACCGAGTCCGCGGCGTACATCAGGCCCAGCGACCAGTCGGCGCCCAGGTCGTCCGCCAGGAACGGGAAGATCGCGTTCGGGAAGGCGAAGAACATCGCGGCCATGTCCACCGCGTACGTCCCCAGCAGCACCGGCCGGCTCCAGGCGTACTTCGCGCCCTCCACGATCCCGCGCAGCGACGGCTTCGCGTTGTCCCGGACGGGCGGTGCGGGCGCCAGGCGCAGGCACAGGAGCACGGAGACGGCGAAGGTGGCCACCGTGACCGTGTACGCCGTGGCGTGCCCGGCGTAGGCGACCACCAGCCCCGCCACCGCCGGGCCGGTGATCGCGCCGAACTGCCAGCGCAGCGAGTTCAGCGCGGCGGCCGCGGTCAGCTGCTCGTGCGGCACGATACGGGCCATCAGGGAGTCCAGCGCCGGCCGCTGGAGCCCGGAGAGCGCGGAGACCCCGGCCGCGACCACGTACAGCGGCCAGAGCAGTGGGCTCGGCAGCGCCGCGTTGACCAGGAGCACCAGGGCGAGCACCCCCAGCCCCGCCTCCGTCGCCAGGATCACCTTGCGGCGGTCCACGGCGTCCGCGAGCGCCCCGCCGTACAGGCCGAAGACGATCAGGGGCACCAGCTCCACCGCCCCCATCGCGCCGACGGCCAGCGGGGAACCCGTCAGCTCCTTGATCTGGAGCGGCAGCGCGATCAGCGCCATGAAGCTGCCGAAGTACGTCACCAGGCCCTGGATCCACAGCAGCCGGAAGTCGGCGTGGGAGCGCAGGGGCGTGAGGTCGGGCAGCAGGGCCAGGAGCCGGGCGACCGGGGACGCGGCGGCCGGGGGCGGTGCAGAGGTCACGAGGGGCCATGCTCCGACGCGGCGGTCGCACGGTGCAACAACTTTTCGCGGCGGCGGCGGAGGAGGCGGTGGCTGCCGCGGTGGCGGGCGGCCCACCGGGGGCACCCGGCCCGCGGGCCCGGCCCGCGGCTCACCAGCGGGGCGGGGGAGGCGCCGTCAGCTGGTCGACGAGACGGGACAGCCGGTCCCGGAAGCCGCGACGGCCGCGCGGCGCGGGCGCGCCGTTCTCCCCGGCGGCCGCGCTCACCAGATGCTGCACGGTGTCCAGGTCGATGTCGTCGGCAGCGGTCACCGCGAGCGTCTCGTGGGCCAGCCCCCGCACCTCCGGGTCGCCGCCGTCCAGCGAGAGCACCGTGGCCCCGGCGCGCCGCGRGTCGTGCACCCGCTCCAGCAACCCCTCCCCGGGCCGCTCCGGGGCCACCAGGAGCAGCGTCTCGCCCCGCCCGGCCGCCTCGATCCGGCCCAGGCCCACCGCCAGGTGAGCCGGGCCGCCCGGCTCCACCCGGTGGCGCACCAGGGTGGGCACCAGCTCCGGCAGCCCGGACCAGGCGGACTCGTCGACCAGATGGGCCGCCAGGTGCCACGGCTCGTACTCCGCCGTCCCCACCAGCAGCAGCCCGCCGCCGTGCGGGACGACGGACGACCTCAGCGCCCCGGCGAACCTCCGGGTCGCGGCGGGCCACTCGGTCCCGGCGAGCACTTCGCGCAACAGGGCGACACGTACGGCATCCATGGCCCGGCATCATGCCCCGGCACCCGTGCCCCGCACCGGAGAACGGCACCGGACCAGCCGAACGGGGCACCGGGACGACGGCGGGTCACCGGTTGCCGGTCCGGCTAATGTCGGAGCCATGACTACGAATGACAACGGTGGCGCGGCCAAGCCCCCCGCCAAGGACCCCTGGGACCTCCCCGACGTCTCCGGGCTGACCGTCGGCGTGCTCGGCGGAACCGGACCGCAGGGCCGCGGACTGGCCTACCGGTTCGCCCGCGCCGGACAGAAGGTGATCATCGGATCCCGGGCCGCCGACCGGGCCCGGACCGCCGCCGGGGAACTGGGCCACGGCGTGGAGGGCGCGGACAACGCGGAGTGCGCCCGCCGCAGCGACGTCGTGATCGTCGCCGTGCCGTGGGACGGCCACGCCAAGACCCTGGAGTCGCTGCGCGACGAACTCGCGGGCAAGATCGTCGTCGACTGCGTCAACCCGCTCGGCTTCGACAAGAAGGGTGCCTACGCCCTGAAGCCCGAGGAGGGCAGCGCCGCCGAGCAGGCCGCGGCCCTGCTGCCGGAGTCCCGGGTCACCGCCGCCTTCCACCACCTCTCGGCGGTGCTGCTCCAGGACGAGGCCATCGAGGAGATCGACACCGACGTGCTGGTGCTGGGCGAGGTCCGCGCCGACGTCGAGACCGTCCAGGCGCTGGCGGGCCGCATCCCCGGCATGCGCGGCATCTACGCCGGCCGGCTGCGCAACGCCCACCAGGTCGAGTCGCTGGTCGCCAACCTGATCTCGGTCAACCGCCGCTACAAGGCGCACGCCGGACTCCGCGTCACCGACATCTGAGCCGCGACCGCCCCGCTCCGGCCCGGCCCGGCGACGGGCGGAACGGGGCATGGGGGACACTGGACGGGACCCGTGCACCACTCCGGACAGGAGCCGCTCCCCATGCCCCGACTCGCTCTCTACTCCGCCGTCGTCTGCCTCCTGGCCGTCGTCGCGGCGGTGATCTCGTTCGTCCGGGGCAGCCTCCTGCTCGGGATCGTCTGGGTGCTGCTGGTCGGGCTCTCGTCCAACATGGCGTGGTTCTACCTGCGCCGGCAGCGCGTACGGGCCGAGCAGGCCGCACAGTCCGCCGGCTGAGCACCGGCCCCGCTCAGGGGGCCGTCGCGCAGACCGGGTACTCCTCGTTCCAGTTCTCCCAGAACTGGTACGCGGCACGACCGCACTCCGCGCCGAGCCGGTCCACGCCCAGCGCCTCCAGCAGGCCGTGGACCGCGCCGAAGAAGACCTCGTTGACCTCCGGGATCCACAGCAGGCCGAACACCGCGAGCAGCCCGAACTGCGCGAACGGCTCCACCCGGCGGCGGATCCGGTACGGCAGCCAGGGCTCGACCACCCCGTACCCGTCCAGCCCCGGGACCGGCAGGAGGTTCAGGATCGCCGCGGTGACCTGGAGCAGGGCCAGGAACGCCAGCGCGTATCGGAACTCCCTCGGGACGCCGTCCAGCGCGTGCAGCCAGAACGGCGCCGTGCACACGAGCGCGAACAGCACGTTCGTCAGCGGGCCCGCCGCCGAGACCAGGCTGTGCCTCCAGCGGCCGCGGATCCGGCCCCGCTCGATGAAGACCGCCCCGCCGGGCAGCCCGAAACCGCCCATGATCACGAACAGCACCGGCAGCACGATGCTCAGCAGCGCATGGGTGTAGCGGAGCGGATCGAGCGTGAGGTAGCCCTTCGCGGCGACGGAGGTGTCCCCGCTGTGCAGCGCGGTGCGGGCGTGCGCGTACTCGTGCAGGCAGAGCGAGACCACCCACGCCGCCGTGACGAAGACGAAGACCGCGAGCCCGTAGGGGTACCCGGTGTCCGTCCACACCGCCCAGCCCGCGACCGCCGCCACGGCGGCGATGCCGAGGAAGACCGGGCTGATCCGACGGTCCCTGCGGGCTGCTGCGGTGCTCATCGGCGGACTCCTGACGGACGCGCGGGGGAGACGGGGAACGGGAGGGGAGGGGCCGGGAGGCGGGGCGGGTCCGTCGACCGTACCGGCGGCGCGGCACGGACGTCCCGTGAACGCCCCGCGCCGGGTCGGTGGTTCCGCGCCCGGACGCCCGCACCCCGTGCCCTCCGTCCCGGCCGCTCCCGTGTCCCGGGTCCGTCGTTCCCGGTGCCGGTCGCGGAGAATGGGCGGGTGCGCTACTGCATCCTCGGGACCACTCGGGCATTCCGCGACGACGGCACGGCCGTCGCCATCGGCGGGGCACGGCTGCGCGCCCTGCTCGCCGCCCTCGCGCTGCGCCCCGGCCGCACCGTCCCGGCCGCCGTGCTCGTCGACGAGGTGTGGGACGGCGACCCGCCCGCCGACGCGACGGGCGCCCTCCAGGCGCTCGTCGGACGGCTCCGGCGGGCCCTCGGCCACGCGGCGGTCGCCTCGGCGGAGAACGGCTACCGGCTGGCCGCCGAGCCGGACGCGATCGACCTCCACCGCTTCGAACGGCTCGTGACGGAGGGCACCCGGGCCCTGGCCGAGGGGGACGCGGCGAAGGCCCTGAGCACCCTGGACGAGGCGCTCGCCCTGTGGCGCGGCCCGGTCCTGGCCGACCTGCCCGACCGGCGCGCCGCCGAGGTCCGCTGGGAGGCCCGCCGCCTGGCCGCCCGGCGCGGCGGGCTCGGTGCCGCCCTCGCGCTCGGCCGGGCCGAGGAGGCCCTGCCCGAACTCGTCGCCCTGTGCGCCGAGCACCCCCTGGACGAACCGCTCCAGGCGCTGCGGCTGCGGGCCCTGCGCGACGCCGGGCGCACGGCACAGGCACTGGCCGCCTACGACGAGGTGCGCACCCTGCTCGCCGACCGGCTCGGCACCGATCCCGGCCCCGAACTGCGGTCTCTGCACGCCGAGTTGCTCCACCAGGAACCGGCGCCCCGGCCCGCGCCGCAGCCCCCGGCGCCACCCGCCCGCACCGGCGCACCCGCCGCACCGCGGGGAAACCTCCGGGCCGGGCTCACCAGTTTCGTCGGGCGCGAGGACGACATCGGGGCCCTGCACCACGACCTCTCGCACGCCAGACTGGTCACCCTCCTGGGCCCCGGCGGCGCGGGCAAGACCCGGCTCTCCCAGGAGGCCGCCGAATCCGTCGCGGACGCCTGGCCGGACGGGGTCTGGCTGGCCGAACTCGCCCCCGTCGACGACCCCGAGGCCGTACCGGAAGCCGTGCTGACCGCGCTCGGCGCCCGCGAGACCGTGCTGCGCGGCGCGGGCGCCGAGGGGCTGCGGGCCGCCGAACGCAACCCGGCGACCCCCCTCGTGCGCCTCACCGAGCACTGCTCCCGGCGCCACATGCTGCTGCTTCTGGACAACTGCGAACACCTCGTCGGGGCCGTCGCCGCCCTCGCCGACCACCTGCTCGCCCACTGCCCCCGGCTGACGGTGCTCGCGACCAGCCGGGAACCCCTGGGCGTTCCGGGCGAACTGGTCCGCCCCGTCGACCCGCTGCCCGCCCCGGTGGCGCTGCGCCTGCTCGCCGACCGCGGCGCGTCGGCCCGGCCCGGTTTCCGGACCGACGCGGACCCGGACACCGCGGCCGCCGCGGCCGAGATCTGCCGGCGCCTCGACGGGCTGCCGCTCGCCATCGAACTCGCCGCGGCCCGGCTGCGGATGCTCACCCCGCGCCAGATCGCCGACCGGCTCGACGACCGGTTCCGGCTGCTCACCAACGGGGCCCGCACCGCACTGCCCCGGCAGCAGACCCTGCGCGCCGTCGTCGACTGGTCCTGGGACCTCCTGGACGCACCCGAGCGCGCCGTGCTGCGCCGGCTGTCGGTCTTCGCCGGCGGCTGCACCCTGGCCGCGGCCGAGGAGGTCTGCGCGGACGGGCCCGGGGACGCGCGCGAGGTCGCCGGGCTGCTCGGCTCGCTGGTCGACAAGTCCCTCGTCGTCGCCACGCCCGCCGCGGACGGCGCCATGCGCTACCGGCTGCTGGAGACCGTGGGCGAGTACGCCGCCGAACGGCTCGACGAGGCGGGCGAACGGGACGCCGTGGAGCGGCGCCACCTGGTGCACTTCCGGGAGCTGGCCCGTACCACCGATCCCGCGCTGCGCGGCGCGGGGCAGCAGTCCGCCATCGACCTCCTCCAGCGCGAGCAGGAGAACCTCCGCACCGCCCTGCGCCACGCCGTCGCCGCCCGCGACGAACAGGAGGCGCTCTGCCTGGTGCTCTCGCTGGCCTGGTACTGGCAGATACGCGACCTGCGCGCCGACGCGCTGCACTGGGCCGCCGCGGCCGCCGCGCTGGGGCCCGACCCCTTCGCCCCGCCCGCCGAGCCCGCGCCCTCCCTGTACGAGCGCTGCACCGACGCGCCGCCGCCCATGAACCCCGAACTGCTCCAGGAGGCGCGGCGCCAGGTGGCCCTGGTGCACCTGCTCAGCGCGGACCACACCAAGGAGACCTGGCACGACGAGAAGGGCCGGGCCCGGCTGCGCGTCATCGCGAGTACCTACCGGGCGGGCCAGCCGCAGACCTGCCGCGTCCCGGCATCGCTCTGGTTCTTCGCGGTCATGCTCACCGGCGAACTGGAGGACCTGCGGGGACTGCTGGCCGAGGCGGTCCGGGCCTGCCGCGACCTCGGCTACGAGTGGGAGCTGGCCGCGGCGCTCCACATGCGGGCCAACGTCCTGGCCAACCGGCCCGAATGGGCGGCCGAGGCGCTGGCGGACGCCGACGAGAGCCTGGGGATCTTCGACCGGCTCGGCGACGACTGGGGCGCGTCCGAGGCGCTCTCCTCCAGGGGCGAGGCCGCCGAACGGCTGGGCGAGCACGCGCGGGCGGCCGAGGACTTCCGGGCCGCCGTCGGCCACGCGCGCAGGCTGGGGGCCCGGGCCCAGGTGGCGGTGCTGCGCACCCGGTACGCGTCCGCGCTCGTCGAACTGGGCCGCGGCGCGGAGGGCGAGACGATCCTGCGGGAGGTGCTCGCCGAGGAAGGGCGGATCGCGCACGAGGCGATGCCCGTCGCCCGCCTCTACCTCGCCATGTGGCTGGGCCGCAGCGGCCGCACCGGCGAGGCGCGCGAGCAGATGAACGCGGCGCGCGAGGGGTTCCGCTCCGAGACGGCGGCGGCCTTCGACGGGTTCGTACTGGGCGCACTGGCCTGGCTGGACAACCAGGACGGGCGGTACGCCGACGCCCTGTGCCGGGTCCTGACGGCGCTGGAGCGGTCCCACGACCCGCTGACGCGGATGATGGCGCCCCAGATGCCCGTCATCCACTTCCTCACCCTGGCCCGGGCCCTGGTCGGGCTCGGCGGTGAGCGGCGGGCCGCGGACGCGGCCCGGCTGCTCGGCGCCGGTCCGGCCCTGCTGCCCCGGGGCCACGTGCCGACGTGGGTGGAGCGGGACGACCGGGAACGGGCGGAACGCGGCGCCGTCGCCGTCCTCGGCCGGGCCGCCTACGAGGCCGCGCACGCGGAGGGCGGCGGCCTCTCCATGGCGGAGGCCGCCGCCCTCGGGGAGACGTACCGGGAGCACACGTACCGGGAACGGTGAGCCGCGCGTCCCGGCCGTGGAGGAGCCGTCCCGGCCGGGGGAGGTCCGGCGGGGGGCTCGGCCGGCAGGAGAAGTCCGGCCGGGGACCGTCCGTCAGTCCTTCCTGCGGAACCGGGCCACCGCGAGCGGCGCCGCCACCGCGGTGATCGCCGCGGCCCAGCCGAGCGTCACCCACACCGAGTGGGAGACCGGCCCGCCCATCATCAGGCCGCGCATCGCGTCCGCCAGGTTGGACAGCGGGTTGTACTCGGTGAAGGTCCGCAGCCAGCCCGGCATCGTCTCGGTCGGGGCGAAGATCGAGGAACCGAACTGGAGCGGCATCAGCACGAGCATCCCCGTTCCCTGGACCGCCTGGGCCGTCTTCATGGCCAGCCCCAGCAGGATGAAGATCCACATGATGGCGGCGCTGAACACCGCCGACAGCGCGACCGCCCCGATCAGCCCGAGCACCGGGTTCCGGAGCTCCATGCCGAGCGCGAAGCCCATGCCCAGCAGGATCAGGGTGGCGACCAGCACCCGGCCCAGCTCGACCACGATCTTCGCGACGAGGACCGAGGAACGGGCGATCGGCATCGTCCGGAACCGGTCCATGACGCCCTTGCGGAAGTCGTCGTTGACCCCGGTGCCGACCGCCGAGGCGATGCTCACGCCCATCATCGACATCAGCCCGGGCACCAGGTAGTTCAGGTACTCCTGCCGGCCGCCGCCCATGCTGCCGCCGACCGAGCCGCCGAACACGTACACGAACAGCAGGACGAAGACGACGGGCATCAGGAGGGCGTCGAACATGGACTCCGGATCCTTCTTGATCTGGAGCAGATTGCGCCGGACCAGCGCGCCGATGTGGCGCAGGCTGCCGCGCGGCCCGATCCGGCCCTCGTCGTGGACCGGCTCCGCCGGGACCGGGCCGGCGGGAGCGGGGGACAGGGGCGTCGTGCTCATGCTGCGACCTCCTCGGGGATCGTGTCGACGGCGGAAGGGCTCGTCCTCTCGCCGGTGATGGCCAGGAACACCTCGTCCAGGCTGGGCAGCACGGTGGTGACGTGCGCCAGCGGGAAGCCCCGGGCGCCGAGCAGGCCGATGACCGAGGTCAGCTGTTCGTCGCTGAGGACCGGTACGCACAGCAGCCCCTCGTCCGGGACGGTCTGCACGCCCCCGGGCCCGTCCAGGCCCGCCTCCCGGACCGCCCGGGTCATGGCGGGCAGGTGCGCCGGGTCCGAGGGCCGGATCTGCAGGGTGCG
Organism: Streptomyces sp. sk2.1; assembly: GCF_008120935.1. GTDB lineage: Bacteria > Actinomycetota > Actinomycetes > Streptomycetales > Streptomycetaceae > Streptomyces. The sequence goes on along the minus strand of NZ_RDBO01000020.1, from coordinate 987,928 downwards.
CCCGCCGACCCGGGTCTTCAGCTCCTCCACCCCGCCGTGGGCGATGACCCTGCCCCGGTCGATGACGGTCAGCTCGCCGGCGAGCTGCTCGGCCTCCTCCATGTACTGGGTGGTGAGCAGCACGGTCGTCCCCTCCGCGACCATCCGCTGCACCTCGTCCCATACCTCGTTGCGGGTACGGGGGTCGAGCCCCGTCGTCGGCTCGTCCAGATACAGGACGGCCGGGCGGCCGATCATCGAGGCGGCCAGGTCGAGCCGGCGCCGCATGCCGCCGGAGTAGTCCATCGCGGCGCGCCCGGCCGCGTCGGTGAGCGAGAACCGTTCGAGCAGTTCGTCGGCCCGGGACCGGGCGCCCTTGCGTGACAGGTCGAGCAGCCGCCCGATCATGTAGAGGTTCTCCCGGCCGGAGAGCTTCTCGTCGACCGAGGCGTACTGGCCGGTCAGGCCGATGGTGCGGCGCAGCTGCCGGGGCTGGCGCACCACGTCGAAGCCCGCTACGACGGCGCGGCCGGCGTCGGGCCGGATCAGGGTGGACAGGCAGCGCACGAGCGTGGTCTTGCCGGCGCCGTTGGGGCCGAGCACGCCGAGCACGGTGCCCTCGCGCACGTCGAGGTCCACACCGTCCAGCGCCCTGGTCGAGCCGTAGTGCTTGACCAGTCCCCGGACCTCGACGGCGTTCGGGCCGCTCCTGGGGTTCTTGTCGATTCGCGTCATGCCGACCATGGCACCAGCCGTCACCGACAGCCCGCCGACAGCAGGCCGACAGCCCGCCGATGGGGGATGTCGGCGGGCTGTCGGTGGTGCGGGAAATGGTCTGGTTCCCGGCCCTTTTCACAGGTCAGAGGCGCCTTCGTGGGGCGAGGGCCCCTCTGCGGGCGGTCGGGGCCGGGGCCGGGACACGCTCTAGTGGAAGGTGTGCTCGGCGGCCGGGAAGGCGCCGCCCACGACCTCCTCGGCGAACTCCTTCGCCGCGTCGCCCAGCACCTTGCGCAGGTTCGCGTACTGCTTGGTGAAGCGCGGCACCTTGCCACCGGTCAGCCCGACCATGTCGGTGTAGACCAGCACCTGGGCGTCCGTGTCGGGACCGGCCCCGATGCCGATGGTCGGGATGTGCAGGATGCGGGTGACCTCGGCGGCCAGCTCGGCCGGCACCAGCTCCAGGACGACGGCGAAGGCGCCCGCGTCCTGCACGGCCTTGGCGTCGCGCAGCAGCTGCTGGGCGGCCTCCTCGCCGCGGCCCTGCACCCGGTAGCCCATCGCGTTGACGGACTGCGGGGTCAGGCCGATGTGGGCCATGACCGGGATCCCGGCGTCGACGAGCAGCTTGATCTGCTCGTGGCTCCGCTCGCCGCCCTCCAGCTTGACCGCGCCGACCCCGGACTCCTTGATCAGCCGGGTCGCGTTGCGCAGGGCCTGGACGGGGCCCTCCTGGTACGAACCGAAGGGCAGGTCCGCCACGATCAGGGCGCGCCCGGTGCCCCGTACGACGGCGGCGGAGAGGATCGCGATCTCGTCCATCGTGACGGGCACGGTGGTCTCGTAACCGAGGTGGCAGTTGCCCATGGAGTCGCCGACGAGCATGACCGGGATGCCGGCCTCGTCGAAGACGGACGCGGTCATCGCGTCGTAGGCGGTGAGCATCGGCCACTTCTCGCCGCGCCCGGTGGCGGCGGCGATGTCGTGGACGGAGATGCGGCGGGTGCTCTTCCCTCCGTACAGCGCCTTGCTGCTGTCGGCGGGGGTTCCCGCGGAGGTGTTCGCGGACTGGTTCCGCGCAGCCTGAAGCGACATTGCTGTGGGCTCCTTCGTCATCTCGAGGCGCCCTCACGGCGTCCCCGGACCGGTTCCATGGTGGCATCCCGTGCCCCTTCGCGGGAAGTGGGGCACCGGACGCGGGCTCAAGGCACGGTCGAAAGAACTCTTGTCGTAAAAGTCTTTCCAATACGAGACGGTCTCGTATCGAAACCGGTTAGGCTCCTGACATGTCAATACCGTCCGGCGCTCGCACCGCCGTGCCCCAGGTCCCGGAGGCGATCCACCGCCGCCGTTGGGCGATCCTCGTCGTTCTGATGTTCAGCCTGCTCATCGTGGTGCTGGACAACTCGATCCTGAACGTCGCGGTCAAGACCATCGCCAGCCCCGCACCCACCGGACTGGGGGCCACCCAGAGCGAGTTGGAGTGGGCGATCAACTCCTACACGCTCGTGTTCGCCGGGCTCCTCTTCACCGCGGGCCTGCTCGGCGACCGCATCGGCCGCAAGAAGGTGCTGCTCTTCGGCATCCTGCTCTTCGGCATCGGCTCCGCCCTGGCCGCCATGTCGGACTCGCCGAACCAGCTGATCACCTGGCGCGCCCTGATGGGCTTCGGCGCCGCCTTCGTCATGCCCGCCACGCTCGCGGTGCTGATGAACGTCTTCGAGCGCGACGAGCAGCCCCGGGCCATCGGGATATGGGCCGGCAGCGTCGGGCTCGCCATCGCGATCGGCCCGATCACCGGCGGACTGCTGCTCGAACACTTCTGGTGGGGCTCGATCTTCCTGGTCAACGTGCCCGTGGTGATCGTGGCGCTGATCGCGATGGTGCTGCTGGTGCCGGACTCCAAGGACCCGAGGCCGGGCCGGATCGACCCGATCGGCGTGCTGCTCTCCATCGTCGGACTGGTGCTGCTGGTGTACGGCATCATCCGCGGCGGCGAACTCGCCGACTTCACCGACGCCATCGTGCTCCTGTCGATCGCCGGCGGTCTGCTGGTCCTGATCGGGTTCGTCTGGCACGAGAAGCGCAGCACCCACCCGGCCATCGACATCTCGTACTTCAAGGAGCCGTCGTTCTCCGCGGCCGTGGCCGCCATAGCGCTGGTCTTCTTCGCGCTGATGGGGGTGACCTTCTTCTCCGCCTTCTACATGCAGAGCGTGCGCGGCTGGAGCGCGCTGGAGTCGGGCCTGATGCTCCTGCCGCTGGCCGCCGCCCAGATGATCTTCGCGCCGCGGGCCCGGCTGCTCGTCGACCGCTTCGGCGCCCGTGCCGTGTGCACCGTCGGCATGCTGCTGGTGGCGATCGGGCTCGCGGCGTTCGCGCTGTTCGACGGCACCACGCCGGTCTGGGTGCTGTGCCTGCTCCTCTTCGTGCAGGGCACGGGCATGGCACACGTGATGACGCCGGTCACGGTCTCCGTGATGCAGGCGCTGCCCCGCGAGAAGGCCGGTTCCGGCTCGGCGGTGAACAACACGTTCCGGCAGGTCGGCGGGGCACTCGGGGTCGCCGTGCTCGGCTCGGTGCTGTCCACCGTCTACCGGGGCGACATCGAGGGGCACCTCGACGCGCTCCCGGCCGGCCTCCGGGAGACGGCGGGGGAGTCGATCGAGGCGACGCTCGGCGTCGCGGACCGGATGGGCGCGGCGGGCGCCCCGCTGATCGACGCGGCGAACGACGCCTTCCTGAAGGCCATGCACGTCACCGCCATCGGCTCGGCCACCATCGCACTGGTGGGCGCCCTCGTGGTGGCCCTGTTCCTGCCCGGGAAGCCGCCCGCGGGACAGGAGCCCGGCGGCTCCGGGAAGGGCGGCCGACCGGTGCGCGCGGCGGGGGCGGGCCGGTGAGGAGGACGGCCCCGGGAGACTGAGGCACCCGCCCCCGGGACCCGGACGACCCCGGGCCCCGAGGGCGGCCGACGGGACCGCCACCGCCGTCGGCGAGAATCGGAACGGCGGTCGGACGGCGTGGTGAGAGGTGGATCGACGTGCGGGCACAGGAAGAGGAACGGGATCGGCCGTCCCGGAAGGACCCGGAACCCCGACGGGGCCGGCCGCGCAGCGCGGCGGCCGAGCGGGCGATCCTGGACGCCGTCGCCGGGCTGCTGGAGGCGGGCGAACCGCTCGGCAGCCTGTCCATCGAGCGGATAGCCCGGACCGCGGGCGTCGGCAAGGCGACGATCTACCGGCGGTGGAGCGACAAGGAGGAGCTCTTCGTCGACGTCCTGCGCGACATCGAGCCGCCCGAACCCGTCGTCTCCGGCACCGCCGGCCTCGCCGACCTGCGGCTGCTGCTGGAGTCGATCCGCCGCCGCGGCCTGGCCCAGCGCTCCTCGGCCCTGCTGCACAACGTCTTCGCACAGATGAAGAGCCACCCCAGGCTGTGGGCGGAGTACCACTGCACCGTCATCGCGCCGCGCCGCGCCGCCATGCTGGCCGCGGTGCGGCGCGCGGTCGACGCCGGTGAGCTCCGCGCGGACCTGGACGTGGAGCTGATGAACGACCTGTTCCTGGGCCCCATGCTCGTACGCACCGTCCACCGGCCCGACGCGTCGTTGCCCGAGGACCTCACCGACCGCATCGTCCGGCTCCTGATGGAGGGACTGGCCCCCGGCCGCCGAAGGCGTTGAGCCAGACCACGACCGGCAGCAGGAGGGGCGATCAGCGCGGTGCCGAGCGGCGCACCAGGGCCAGGACCAGCAGCAACGGGATGAAGACGGCGCACCAGGGCAGGAACGTCTCGGAGAGGCTGGCCCAGGTTGCCGATGGTGTTCGGGATCTCGGAGTGGAGGGCCATCACGAGGGTGAGCAGGACCGAGCACAGGGCGAGGACGATGCCGCGCCGCCAGACGCGGCGGGCCGGGAGCACGGCTGCGGGCCCTGCGCGACAGGCTGGTCGGCGACCGGGGCATCTGGCGGCGCGGCATCGTCCTCGCCCTGTGCTCGGTCCTGCTCACCCTCGTGATGGCCCTCCACTCCGAGATCCCGAACACCATCGGCAACCTGGGCAGCCTCTCCGAGACGTTCCTGCCCTGGTGCGCCGTCTTCATCCCGTTGCTGCTGGTCCTGGCCCTGGTGCGCCGCTCGGCGACCGCGCTGATCGCCCTCCTGCTGCCGGTCGTGGTCTGGCTCAACGCCTTCGGCGGCCTGCTCACCGACAAGTCCGGCACCGGCGGCGACCTCACCGTGGCCACCCACAACGTCAACGCCGACAACCCCGACCCCGCGGGCACCGCCCGGCACGTCGCGGACTCCGGAGCCGACGTCATCGCCCTGGAGGAGCTGCCGAGCGGCAAGGTGTCGGCGTACGAGGCGGCCCTCGCCGAGCGCTTCCCGTACCACGCGGTGCAGGGGACCGTCGGCCTGTGGAGCAAGTACCCGATGAGCGCCACCCGCCCCGTCGACATCAAGATGGGCTGGACCCGGGCGATGCGCTCCACCATCACGACACCGAAGGGGAAGGTCGCCGTCTACGTGGCCCACCTGCCGTCCGTACGGGTCAAACTGCACGCCGGATTCACCGCCAACCAGCGCGACAACAGCGTGGACGCCCTGGGCGAGGCCATCTCCCACGAATCGCTCGACAAGGTGATCCTGCTCGGCGACCTCAACGGCACGATGAACGACCGCGCGCTGAACGCGGTCACCGCCCAGATGCGCTCCACCCAGGGCGCCGCCGGCGACGGCTTCGGCTTCAGCTGGCCGGCCTCGTTCCCGATGGCGCGGATCGACCAGATCCTGGTGAAGGACGTCGAACCGGTGTCGTCATGGACGCTCGACAGGACGGCCAGCGACCACCTGCCGATCGCGGCCCGAGTACGCCTGTGACCCGGGGCGCGGGACGACGCGCACGGGCGGACACGGACGGCCGGGGCCGGGGCGCACGTGCGCCCCGGCCCCGGCCGTCCGTGTTCCCGTCGGTCAGCGCGTCTCGCGCCACCGGTTGGTGATCGGGAGGCGACGGTCCTTGCCGAAGCCCTTCGGGGAGATCTTCGTGCCCGGCGGGTACTGGCGCCGCTTGTACTCCGCGGTGTCCACCATCCGCAGGGTCTTCGCCACCAGTTCCTCGTCGAACCCGGCCGCGACGATCTCGTCCAGGCCCTGGTCCCGGTCGACGTACAGTTCCAGGATCCGGTCCAGTACGTCGTAGTCGGGCAGCGAGTCCGTGTCCACCTGGTCCGGGCGCAGTTCGGCGCTGGGCGGCTTGGTGATGGATGCCTCCGGGATCGGCGGGACCTGTCCGCGTTCCTCCGCGGCCCGGTTGCGCCACTTCGCGAGGCGGAAGATCGACGTCTTGTAGACGTCCTTGATCGGGCCGTACGCCCCGACCGAGTCGCCGTACAGCGTCGAGTAGCCGACCGCGAGCTCGGACTTGTTGCCCGGCGCGAGGACGATCTGGCCCTCCTGGTTGGAGACGGCCATCAGCATCGTGCCGCGCAGCCGGGACTGGAGGTTCTCCTCGGCCAGACCGGTGAGCCCCAGCGCGCCCATGTACGCGTCGAACATCGGCTCGATCGGCACGGTGCGGAAGTTCAGCCCGGTGCGGCGGGCCAGTTCGGCCGCGTCGTCCTTGGAGTGGTCCGAGGAGTACTTCGACGGCATCGAGATGCCGTACACGTTCTGCGCCCCCAGCGCGTCGCAGGCGATCGCGGCGACCAGCGCCGAGTCGATGCCGCCGGAGAGCCCGATCAGCACGCTGCTGAAACCGTTCTTCGCGGCGTACGCGCGCAGGCCCACGACCAGCGCCGAGTACAGCTCCTCGTCGTCGTCCAGCCGCTCGGCGTACCCTCCGGCCAGCTCCGCCGGGTACGCCGGGAGGGGGTCCTCGGAGAGCACCACGCGGTCGATCCGCAACCCGTCGTTCACGACGCCGGACGGCGGCTCGGCGGAGGCGGCCGGCAGGTCCAGGTCGAGGACGACGCTGCCCTCGGCGAACTGCGGGGCGCGGGCGATCACCTCGCCGTCCCGGTCGACGACGATCGAGTCGCCGTCGAAGACCAGCTCGTCCTGACCGCCGATCATCGCCAGGTACGCGGTGGTGCAGCCGGCCTCCTGGGCCCGCTTGCGGACCAGCTCCAGCCGGGTGTCGTCCTTGTCCCGCTCGTACGGCGAGGCGTTGATCGACAGCAGCAGCCCGGCACCGGCGGCGCGCGCGGCCGGCACCCGGCCGCCGTCCTGCCAGAGGTCCTCGCAGATCGCGAGCGCCACGTCGACGCCGTGGACCCGCACGACCGGCATCGAGTCGCCCGGCACGAAGTACCGGAACTCGTCGAAGACGCCGTAGTTGGGGAGGTGGTGCTTGGCGAAGGCCAGCGCGACCCGCCCGCCGTGCAGCACCGCGGCGGCGTTCTGCGGGGAGCCGGCGGGCTGGCCGTACCGGGGCTGGGCCGTCTCGGAACGGTCCAGGTAACCGACGACGACCGGCAGCTCCCCGAACCCCTCCTCGTCGAGCCGGACGGCGAGCGCCCGCAGCGCCCGGCGCGAGGCCTCGACGAAGGACGGGCGCAGGGCCAGGTCCTCGACGGGGTACCCGGTCAGCATCATCTCGGGGAACGCCACCAGATGGGCGCCCTGTTCGGCGGAGTGCCGGGTCCAGCGGACGACCGCCTCGGCGTTTGTGGCGAGGTCACCGACGGTCGAGTCGATCTGATTCAGTGCGAGGCGTAGTTGAGGCACGCGCACCAGTGTAATCGTCTGATTGACGCGATGTCCCGGTGGGCCGCGGAACGGGGGCCGCGGGCCCACCGGGAACGGGGCGGCGGACCGGTCAGCTGCGGTAGCCGAGGACCGTCATCATGCCCACGTCCGAGTGGTAGATGTTGTGGCAGTGGAGCATCCACAGCCCCGGGTTGTCCGCGTCGAACTCCACGGCCAGCGAGTTGTTCGGCCGGATGATCGCGGTGTCCTTGCGCGCCCAGGTGGTCCGGCCGCGCCGGGTGGCCCGGTGCGCGGGCCCCGCCGGTCCCACGAGGCCGAAGGAGTGCCCGTGCAGGTGGATGGGGTGCCACATCTCCGTGACGTTGAAGAACTCCAGCCTGACCCGCTCGCCCTCCCGCACCGAGCGGCGCCGCTCCGGGTCGTACGGCTCGTGGTCGAAGGCCCAGTCGTACTTCTCCATGCTGCCGGTCAGCCTGATCCGGATGATCCGGTCGGGCTCGCGCCGGGACAGGATCACCGACTCGTCCGGGTCCAGGTCGTACGCCTGCACCAGCTTTCCGTACAGCTCGTCGGGCCGTACGGACGCGGTGGGCGCCGTGCCCTTCCCGGTGCGGAGCAGGGCCAGCGCCGAAGCGCCCTTGCCCTCGGCGAGCGCGGTCAGCGGGAACACCCCGTCCTCGGCGGTGACCAGCACGTCGTAGCGCTCGCCCATGCCCAGCAGCAGGGCGTCCGTCGTGGTGTGCCGGACCGGGTAGCCGTCGGTGTGGGTGATCGTCATCCGGTGGCCGCCGAGCGCGACGCGGAACGCGGTGTCGCCGCCCGCGTTGATGATGCGCAGCCGGATCCGGTCGCCGGGCCTGGCGGTGAAGGAGGTGGGGGACTTCGGGATGCGGCCGTTGATCAGGTAGTGCGGGTAGGCGACGTCGCCCCCGTGGCTGTTCAGCAGTTCGCTGTAGGAGCCCCGCTTCAGCCGGGAGGGGCCGGAACGGCGCGGGGTGGACTCGGGGCCCCTGCCGACCCCGGAGGGCCCGGCAGACCTGGAGGGGGTGGCGGGCTTCGAGGAGGCGGCGGGCGCTCCGTGGCTGCCGCCGCCGTGGTCCATGCCGCCCCTGCCGCCGCTCAGCTCGTCGAGAACCGAGTCCGGGGTCGAACCGTCCACCCCGTCGACCCAGTCGTCGAGGACGACGACCCACTCCTTGTCGTACTTGAGGGGCTCCCTCGGGTCCTCGACGATCAGCGGCGCGTACAGCCCGCGGTCCTGCTGGACGCCCGTGTGCGGGTGGAACCAGTACGTGCCCGCGTGCGGCACGGTGAACCGGTAGGGGAACTCCGCACCGGCCTTGATGGGCGGCTGGGTCAGGTCGGGCACGCCGTCCATGTCGTTGCGCACGTTGAGGCCGTGCCAGTGCAGCGAGGTGTCGTGCGGGAGGTGGTTGGCGAGGGTGAGGGCCAGGGTGTCGCCCTTCGTGACCCGGAGTTCCTTGCCGGGCAGCCGGGCCTCGTACGCCCAGGAGCCGACGGTGAGGCCGCCCAGGTCGAGCCGGGACGGGGTGGCGACGAGATCGACCTTCCGCACGGGGCCCGAGCCCCGCCGGGCCTCGGCCCGCGCGACCTCCTCCCCGTCGGGGGAGACGTACTCGCCCTTGGTCTTCCTGCCGGGGGCGGCCCCGTGGTTCACGCTGCCGTGGCTCGTGCCACCGGCGTTCGCGCCGACGGTCTTCTTGCCGGCGGCGGCGGTGTCGCCGTCGCCGGAACAGGAGGTCAGCACTGCCGTGCCGACGGTGGCGACAGCGGCGCCGAGCACGGCGCGCCGGGTGGGGGGAGTGCGCATGACGAGAGTGCACCTCGGGGTGTTGTCGGTATTCCGGTCTGCTGGAGGAGGGGCGGCGTCCCCTTGCCGCGGGGCGGAGGGGAGGCGCGCCCCTCTATATGCGCAGCACCGACAACGGGGCGGGACGGACCGGGGCCGGACGGGGCACCGGACCGGCCACCGGAGTGAACCGCGCCGGGACGCACCCGAGGAGGTGGGCGATCCCGATGAGCAGCGAGACGAACAGGGACAACTGTCCGTACGTCGCACATCCACTCAGGGTCATGTCGAGCACCCTACCCCCGCCGGGTATCACTCGCGCGCGGAGGAACACGGAGGCGTGCGGAAACGTATCGCCCCAATGGTTCCGGGCCTGATGGGGTGGGGGACGGGCGCGGAGAGGGCGGGTGCCGGAACGGTGTCCGCGGGAGGGACGGGTGCCGGAACCGACGGACGCGGGGACGGGCGGGCACCGAAGCGGCCCGCCACCTCCTCGGGCGAGGGGGCGACGGGCCGTCGTCGGGCCGGTGTCCGCGGGTGCCGGTCAGCCGCGCGCGTAGACCTTCTCCGCCCAGCCGGCGATCTGCTCCTCGGTGAGGTGCTGTGCCAGGTCCGCCTCGCTGATCATGCCGATCAGCATCTTGTTCTCGACGACCGGGAGCCGGCGGATCCGATGGGTCTGCATCTCGTCCAGGACCTCTTCCACCTGGGCCTCCGCGTCGATCCAGCGGGGAGTGCCGTGGGCGAGGTCGCCCGCGGTCATCTTCGACGGATCGTGGCCCATCGCCACACAGCCGACCACGATGTCGCGATCCGTGAGGATGCCGATCATCCGGTCCTGCTCGCCGTTGGCCGAGATGGGCAGCGCACCGACCTTGTGGTCGCGCATCAGCTGCGCGGCCCGGTCGAGCGTCTCGTGCGCGGGGATCCACGTGGCCCCGGTGTGCATGATGTCCTTGGCGGTGGTCATGAGGGCTTCCTCCTGAATGCCGTGGGCATGCTGTACGACCCCGAGTGATTCCATCGTCATACGCCCGTTCGGAGTACGCGACCGCTCGCGCCTGCTTCGAGTGCGTGAGAGGGACGGGGCCGGGCCCGCCGCCGGAGCCGGGCACGCGACCGCCGCCGGACCCGGGCGGGGTCCGGCGGCGGGGGCCCCTCGGGGCCGGGGTCCGGCGGGAGTTCCTCAGGACCGGGGCTTCGCCCCTCGCGCCTTCAGCATGTCGGCCATCGCGTCCAGCTCGGACTGCTGGGCGGCGACCATTCCGCGGGCGAGCCGCTTCTCCGCCTTCACCGCGCACAGCCGGGCGCAGCCGCGGGCCATGTCGACGCCGCCCTTGTGGTGGTCGGTCATCAGCTGGAGGTACAGGACCTCGGCCGTCCTGCCGCTCGCCGCGCGCAGCCGGGCCAGTTCGGCCCTGGTGGCCATGCCGGGCATGAGCGGTTCGTCGTGGGCCCGGTGACCGCTCCCCGCGCTCCCGGCCCCGTCCGCGCCGTTCAGCGCGTGGCCCTCGTGCCCGCCGCCCGCCATCCAGTCCATCGGCTCCTGCCCGGCCGTCGTCTTCGGCAACTCCCACAGGTCCAGCCAGCCGAGCAGCATGCCGCGCTGGTTGGCCTGCGTGTTGGCGATGTCGTACGCGAGCCGGCGCACCTCCTCGTCCCGCGTGCGGTCGCGCACGACGAAGGACATCTCCACGGCCTGCTGGTGGTGGACGGCCATGTCGCGGGCGAAACCGGCGTCCGCCGAGTCCGCCGCGGGCGTGCCCGGAGCGCCGGCGGCGTGGTGCGCCGGGCGCCCCGCCCCGTCGTCCCGCGCGGCGGCGACCGTCGCCGCCCCCGCGCACAGCAGGGCGAGCGCGGCGGCGGACCCCACCGCCCATCGGACGCGCCGGACGCGCCGTGGGGCGGTCACGGCGTCCCCAGCCCGCCCGAGCACGTCGCACCGGGCTCGGGCGTCTGCGGCCCCTGCACGAACTTCTCGAAGAACCGGCCGACCCGCGGGTCGTCGGCGCCGTCCACCGTCACCTGGTTGCCCCAGGCACTCAGCATGATCGTCCCGCTCTGTCCCTCGTACGGGCTCATCAGCGAGTACGGCGTCCTGCCGACCCGCTCGGCCAGCTTCGCCACGTCGGCGGCCGGTGCCTTGCCGGTGTACGTCACCCAGACGGAGCCGTGCTCCAGCGAGTGCACGGCGTTCACGTCGGGGATCGCCTTCTCGTACACCTCGCCGTCGCAGTTCATCCAAACGGGGTTGTGGTCACCCCCGACCGGGGGCTTCATCGGGTACGTGACGGGGGTGGTGACGTGGTTGCGGGTCAGCTTCTCCGCGTCCCACGTCCGCAGCCCCTCGATCGGGCCGCCGTCCGACTTCCCCTGCCGGCCCTCCGCGGGCGCCTTGCCGTCCTCGGACCCGGCCCCGGACGCGGACCCGGCGTCCTGAGCCCGCTCCTGCTTCTGCTCCGACGCCTCGGACGTGTTCAGCACCAGGTACGAGCCGAAACCGACCAGGCCCGCGACGACGAGCACGCTCAGCCCTATGGCCAGGGCGCGGTCGCGGCGCTGCCGCGCGCGGTGGGCGTCGTGCGGCTGCTGCGGGTGGGGCCCGGGAACGAAGCTCATGGCGTCAGGTCCTTCTGGGAAGGGGGCGGGGGCGGCTGCCGATCATGGGAACGGGCGCGTGCGGGGCCGTTGCGAAGCCGCTTCGCCCCGTGCGTGCCACGGCCGCCGATCGTAGTGGGTGGCCGGGTGCTCCATCTCACGTCGTGTGCGTAATCTGGGTGAAATCCCGGGTCGTGATACTGGAGTTCCTCCCCTACCCCGGGCGGTGGTGCACGGACCGTCTGAACTGCAAGGATGTGGCTATGGACAAGCAGCAGGAATTCGTCCTCAGGACGCTTGAGGAGCGCGACATCCGCTTCGTACGGCTGTGGTTCACCGATGTCCTCGGCTACCTCAAGTCCGTCGCCGTCGCCCCCGCCGAGCTGGAGCAGGCGTTCGACGAGGGAATCGGTTTCGACGGCTCGGCCATCGAGGGCTTCGCCCGGGTGTACGAGTCCGACATGATCGCCAAGCCGGACCCGGGAACGTTCCAGATCCTGCCCTGGCGCGCGGAGGCCCCCGGCACGGCCCGGATGTTCTGCGACATCCTCATGCCGGACGGCTCGCCGTCCTTCGCCGACCCCCGTTACGTCCTCAAGCGCATCCTCGCCAAGACCTCCGACCTGGGCTTCACCTTCTACACCCACCCGGAGATCGAGTTCTTCCTGCTCAAGGACAAGCCGGTCGACGGCAGCCGCCCCACCCCCGCCGACAGCTCCGGCTACTTCGACCACACCCCGCAGAACGTCGGCATGGACTTCCGCCGTCAGGCGATCACCATGCTCGAATCCATGGGCATCTCGGTCGAGTTCAGCCACCACGAGGGCGCCCCCGGCCAGCAGGAGATCGACCTGCGCTACGCGGACGCGCTCTCCACCGCCGACAACATCATGACCTTCCGCCTGGTGATGAAGCAGGTCGCGCTGGAGCAGGGCGTGCAGGCGACGTTCATGCCGAAGCCGTTCTCCGAGTACCCCGGTTCGGGCATGCACACCCACCTCTCCCTCTTCGAGGGCGACCGCAACGCCTTCTACGAGTCGGGTGCCGAGTACCAACTGTCCAAGGTCGGCCGCTCCTTCATCGCCGGGCTGCTCACCCACGCCGCGGAGATCTCCGCCGTCACCAACCAGTGGGTCAACTCCTACAAGCGCATCTGGGGCGGCTCCTCCCGCGCCGCGGGCGCCGGCGGCGAGGCCCCCTCGTACATCTGCTGGGGCCACAACAACCGCTCCGCCCTCATCCGCGTCCCGATGTACAAGCCCGGCAAGACCGGCTCCTCCCGCGTCGAGGTCCGCTCCATCGACTCCGGCGCCAACCCCTACCTGACGTACGCGGTGCTCCTGGCCGCGGGCCTCAAGGGCATCGAGGAGAGCTATGAACTCCCGGCCGGCGCCGACGACGACGTCTGGGCGCTGTCCGACGCGGAACGCCGCGCGATGGGCATCGAGCCGCTGCCGCAGAACCTGGGCGAGGCGATCTCGCTGATGGAGAAGAGCGAACTGGTCGCCGAGACGCTGGGCGAACACGTCTTCGACTTCTTCCTGCGCAACAAGAAGCAGGAGTGGGAGGAGTACCGCAGCGAGGTCACCGCCTTCGAGCTGAAGAACCTGCTGCCGGTGCTGTGACCGGGGCCGGTCCGACCCGGCAGACGCGAGCGGCTTCGGCTCGGCAGGCGTGAACGGCTTCGGGCCGACGGATGTGAACGGCTTCGGGTCGGCGGTAGGGAGAACCAACCGTCGGCCCGAAGCCGTTTTTCATGCCCTCGCGCAGCCGGGTGCAAACGGGTGTGCGAGGGCTGAATCCGATGCGGGGCAAAGGGAGTTGAGGGACTGGTAGGAAAGTTTACTGTTCGCTAGCATTCCCGGCGGTGGCCTGGCGCGGTGCCCCGCACCGTGGGCATGACGCGCTCAGTGAGAGCTCTGGCCCGGCCACCACGGTCCCGCCCTGCCCGTACGCGGGCCGGGACGGGGTCACGCACTGATGCCCAGCTCTCGCCACCCCCACAAGGCCAGGAGTCCAGGGATGCACCCGAACGGCTCAGTTCCCCTCACCCCACCCGCGAAGCGCCGTACGGTCGGCATGGTCGTCGCCGCCGTGCTGCTGCTCGCCGGCAGCCTGACATTCGCCCACCCCGACCGGGCCGGCGCCGCCGAGGACCCGCTCATCTCGCGCGGCAAGACCGCCACCTCGTCCTCCGAGGAGGACTCCCAGTACGGTCCGCAGAACGCCTTCGACGGCGACCCCGCCACCCGCTGGGCCAGCGCCGAGGGCGAGGACCCGCAGTGGCTGGGCGTCGACCTCGGCGCCACCGCCGACATCACGCGGGTGCGGCTGAACTGGGAGGACGCCTACGCCGAGGCGTACCGGATCGAGGTCTCCGCCGACGGCACCGACTGGACCCGGCTCGCCGACGAGACGGCCGGCGACGGCGGCACCGACGAGTGGTCCGGGCTCACCGGCAAGGGCCGCTACCTGCGCGTGTACGGCACCGCGCGCGGCACCTCCTACGGCTACTCGCTGTACGAGGTCGAGGTGTACGGCACCCTCGGCGAAACGCCCCAGCCCACCGGTGCCTTCACCGTGGTCGCCGCCGGTGACATCGCCGCCCAGTGCACCGCGTCCGACAGCGACTGCGCCCACCCCAGGACCGCCGCGCTCGCCCAGAAGCTCAACCCCAAGTTCTACCTGACGATGGGCGACAACCAGTACGACGACGCCCGGATCTCCGACTACCGCGCCTACTACGACAAGACCTGGGGCGTCTTCAAGAACAAGACGCACCCGGTGCCCGGCAACCACGAGACGTACGACCCGGCCGGTTCGCTGGCCGGCTACAAGGCGTACTACGGGTCGATCGCCTACCCCCAGGGCAAGAGCTACTACAGCTTCGACGAGGGCAACTGGCACTTCATCGCCCTCGACTCCAACTCCTTCGACCAGAGCGCCCAGATCGACTGGCTCAAGGCCGACCTCGCCAAGAACAGCAAGGCGTGCGTCGCCGCGATCTGGCACCACCCGCTGTACTCCTCGGGCGGACACGGCAACGACCCGGTCAGCCGGCCGGTCTGGAAGCTCCTGTACGGCGCCAAGGCCGACCTCGTGCTCAACGGGCACGACCACCACTACGAGCGCTTCGCCCCGCAGAACCCCGACGGCAAGGCCGTCGCGGACGGCATCACCGAGATCGTCGGCGGGATGGGCGGCGCCGAGCCGTACCCCATCGAGGAGGTCCAGCCCAACAGTCAGAAGCGGATCAGCGGTGAATACGGCGTCCTGAAGCTGGACTTCACCGACACCGACTACACCTGGAGCTACGTCGGCACCGACGGCAAGGTCAAGGACGCCGGACCGAAGTACTCCTGCCACTGATGTACCTGGCGACCACAGGGCGCCGGGACGCGCCGGCCCCGCCCCGCACCGGCGGAGCGGGCCGACGCGTCCCCGGCACCGTCCTCGCGCTCGGCGCGGTCAGCCTCGTCACCGACATCTCCTCCGAGATGGTCACCGCGGTGCTGCCGCTCTACCTGGTCCTCGGACTGGGTCTCTCCCCCCTCCAATTCGGCTTCCTGGACGGCCTGTTCAACGGCGCGGCGGCCATCGTGCGGCTGCTCGGCGGGCACGCCGCCGACCGCGGCCGCGGCCACAAACGGGTCGCCGGCATCGGCTACGCGCTCTCCGCCCTCTCCCGGCTCGGCCTGCTCCTCGCGGGCGGCGCCACCGCGGGCATCGCGGCGGCGCTGGCCACCGACCGGGTCGGCAAGGGCATCCGCACGGCGCCCCGCGACGCGCTGATCACCCTGAGCAGCCCGCCCGAGACGCTCGGCCGGTCCTTCGGTGTGCACCGGGCGATGGACACCACCGGCGCGCTGCTCGGCCCGCTCGCCGCGTTCTCCCTGCTCTGGGCGACCGCGGACGCCTACGACGCGGTGTTCGTCGTCAGCTTCTGCATCGGCCTGCTCGGGGTGCTGCTCCTGGTCCTGTACGTGCCCGGCCACCCCCCGGCGCCGCCGGTGCGACCGGCCCGGCGCACCCGCAAGGTGTTCGAGGCACTCCGCGACCCCGCCTTCCGGCGCATCCTCGCGGCCGCCGCCCTGCTCGGCGCCGCGACCATCGGGGACTCCTTCGTCTACCTGCTGCTCCAGCGCCGCCTCGACCTCCCCGTCGGCTGGTTCCCGCTGCTGCCGCTCGGCGCGGCGGCGTGCTACCTGCTGCTCGCGATCCCGGCGGGCCGGATCGCGGACCGGGTCGGACGGCGGCTGCCGTTCCTGTACGGGCACCTCGCGCTGCTCGGCGTGTACGCCACCCTCCTCGCCCCCTTCGGCGGACCGGCCCCGCTGATCCTGGCCCCGGTCCTGATCCTGCTGGGCGTCTTCTACGCCACCACCGACGGGGTGCTGATGGCCCTCGCCGGGCCCGTCCTGCCCGCCGACGGCAGGGCGGGCGGACTCGCACTGCTCCAGACCGGCCAGGCCCTGGCGCGGATGCTCGCCGCGGCGGGCTTCGGCGCCGCGTGGACGCTGTGGGGGGAGGGGCCCGCGCTGTGGACGGCGACGACGGTCCTGCTCGCCGCGCTCGCGGCCGGCTGGGCACTGCTGCCGCGCACCCCGCGCACCCCGTACGACTCCCCGGCTCCCGCGGAGCCGGGGGACCCGAACTCCGAGAGGCGGACCGCATGAGAACCAGGTTCCCGCGCCCCGCGGCCCCGCTGGGGCCCCGGGCCCGCATCGCCGTCGTGGTGGCCGCGGTGCTGCTCCTCACGGGCGGCTCCGTCGGGTACGTGATGCACGCGGAGCACCGGACGGGCGGCGAACGGGCCGAGGCCGACGCCTCGTTCGTGCTCGACGGGCCCGCGCTGTACTTCCGGGACACCGGCACCGGCCGGGTCGCGCACCGACCGATGGCCCCCGCCACCGCGGCCCGCACCCCCGGCGGACCCGTCTGCGACCGGTTCCACGCCTCCGGCGACGGCGCGCTCTGCCTGCGGGCCAGACCCGGGGTGCTGCCGAAGACCCAGGCGATCGTCCTCGACCGGCGGTTGCGCGAGAAGCGCCGGATCACCGTGCCCGGCATCCCCACCCGGGCCCGGGTCTCCGCCTCCGGCCGGATGCTGTCCTGGACGGTGTTCGCGACCGGCGACTCGTACGCCACCACGTCCTTCTCGACCCGCACCGCCATCCTCGACCTGCGCACCGGCTACCTCATCAAGTCCATCGAGACCATCCCGCTCACCATCGACGGCGCCCGCTACCACGCCCCCGACGTCAACTACTGGGGGGTGACCTTCGCCCGCGACGACAACCGCTTCTACGCGACCGTCTCCACCAAGGGCCGCACGTACCTCGTCGAGGGGAACATGCGGGACTGGTCGGCGAAGGCACTGCGGCAGAACGTCGAGTGCCCCTCGCTGTCGCCCGACAACACCCGGCTTGCCTTCAAGAAGAAGGTCTCCGACGACGCGGCCGCGCCCTGGCGGCTGTACGTGCTCGACCTGCGGACCATGCGCGAGACGCCGCTCGCGGAGGAGCGCAGCGTCGACGACCAGGCGGCCTGGCTGGACGACGACACGCTCGCCTACGGGCTGCCGGGCGAATCCGGCCGGAAGAGCGACGTCTGGACCGTGCCGGCGGACGGGACGGGGAAGCCCCGCATGGCGGTGAAGGACGGCTCGTCGCCGGTGGCGGTGGCGGCCACGACGACGCGCTGAGTTCCGGACGCACGGACGCACGGACGGCGGGGGCGGCACCGGACGGTGCCGCCCCCGCCGTCCGTCCCCGTCGTACCGCTCAGTCGAACCGGCAGGACATCTGGTCGAGGATCTCGTCGATCAGCTCGGCGGGCTCCCGGGCCAGGTCCTCCTCGATCCACATCCGCATCGCGATCCGCAGCGAGGACAGGAACGCCGCGGCCAGCACCAACGGCTCGACCGGCCGCTCCGACGGGCCCGGGCGCCCCGACACCGCCGCGGCCAGATCACGTTCCAGGGCGGCGTGGTTGGCGAGCTGCCGGGCCAGCAGCGAGGGGTGCCGCATCGCCAGCCTGGTCCGTACCGCCCACGCGCGCTCCGGTGGCGAGACCCGCTCGGCGAACTGGGCCACGGCCGCCCGCAGCGCCGTCCAGGCGCTCTCCTCGGCGGGCCGGTCCCGCACGGCCCGGACGAGGTCCCTGGTCTGCCGCTCCTCCCCGTACAGGAGGGCGTCCTCCTTGCCCGCGAAGTAGTTGGAGAACGTCCTGCGGGAGATCCCGGCCGCGTCCGCGACGGCCTCGACCGTGACGTGGTCGAAGCCGTGCTCGACGGTCAGCCGCAGCGTCGCCTCGTGCACGGCCTGCCTGGTGGCTTCCTTCTTGCGTTCCCGCAGTCCCGCAGCGCTCTCCATGGGCTCATTATCTCCCCGCCGGGCATAATTGCTCAGTGCGCAAAATTTCCCAATGAGCATGTATGGTGAACCCTTTCCCACCCCCGTACGAACCCTCCGGAGGTTGCGCGTGAGCGCACGAACGGCCGCGCCGACCGACGCCGCGCCGATGGACCACCGCCATGTGCTGCGGGCCCTGAGCGGCCTGCTGATCGTGCTGTTCGTGGCGATGATCAGCAGCACCGTGGTCTCGGTGGCACTGCCGAAGATCATCGGCTCGCTGGACGGCACGCAGTCGCAGTACACCTGGGTCGTCACCGCGACCCTGCTGGCCTCCACGGCCTCCACGCCCATCTGGGGCAAGCTCGCCGACCTGTTCAGCAAGAAGCTGCTGCTCCAGATATCCATCGGCATCTTCGTCGTCTCGTCGATCGCCTGCGGATTCGCCCAGTCCACCGAGCAGTTGATCGCCTTCCGGGCCGTGCAGGGCCTCGGCATGGGCGCGCTCCAGGTGCTCGTCCAGGTCATCATCGCCGCGATGATCAGCCCCAAGGAGCGCGGCCGGTACAACGGCTACCTGGGCGGGGTCATGGCCGTCGCCACCGTCGGCGGTCCGCTGCTGGGCGGCTTCATCACCGACACCTCGTGGCTCGGCTGGCGCTGGTGCTTCTTCATCGCCGTGCCGTTCACCCTGGTCGCCCTCGTGATGCTCACCCGCACCCTGCACCTGGACGAGGTCCGGCGGTCGGAGACGAAGGTCGACTACCTGGGGGCCTCGCTGATCGCCGCCGGCGTCAGCCTGCTGCTGCTCTGGGTCACCTTCGTAGGCAACGACTTCGACTGGATCTCCTGGCAGACCCTCGCCATGGTCGGCGCCGGCGCCCTGATCCTGGTCGCGGCCGTCGTGGTCGAGAACCGGGTCGCGGAGCCGGTCGTCCCGCTGCACGTGGTACGCCGCCGCGACCCCGCCCTCGCCATCGTCGCCAGCCTCGCGGTCGGCATGGCCATGTTCGGCGGCGCGGTCTTCCTCGGCCAGTACTTCCAGATCGGCCGCGGCTACTCGCCGACCGAGGCCGGACTCCTCACCATCCCGCTGATGTTCGGCGTACTGGTCTCCTCCACCGTCGCCGGCCGCCTGGTCTCCAGGACCGGCAAGGTCAAGCCGTACATCATCGCCGGCGTCGTCGTCCTGACCCTCGGCTTCCTGGGCCTGTCCACCATCGACCACGAGACCTCGCTGGTCCTCGTCTCGGCCGGCATGCTCGCCGTCGGCGTCGGGGTCGGCATGTCGATGCAGAACCTGGTCCTGGTCCTCCAGAACACCGTCCCGCTCGGCGAACTCGGCGCGGCCAGCGGCGCGATCACCTTCTTCCGCTCGCTCGGCGGCACCATCGGCGTCTCGGTGCTGGGCGCGGTGCTCGCCAACCAGGTCGCCACGAAGATCGCCGACGGCCTGGCGAAGCTCGGCATCGACCCGGCGGCCTCGTCCTCGGGCGGCTCCACCCTCGACATCGCCGCGATGCCGCCGCAGATCCAGGAGGTGGTGCGCGCCGCGTACGGCGACGCCACCGGCACCATCTTCCTCATCTCGGCGGCCATCGCGGTGGTCGGCGTGGTCGCCGCCCTGTTCCTGACGCCGACGAAGCTGCGCGACAGCGTGGACCTGTAACCGTCGACACGACCCCCCGGTGCCCCGCCCGGCGCTCGAAGCGACCGCGCGGGGCACCGCCGTGCGCGGCGGTGCACGACCTGGGCATGGGGTAGGGTGACGCATCCCCACATCGGGGGCCCGACCGAGGAGGTGAGACCCATTACCGCTGGATCAGGCTGGGTGCTCCTCCCACAGGATCGCGTCGACCCGAAGTAGTCGACCGCGGAGCGCCCATCGGTTTCCCCGAAAGGCTCCGCCCGCATGTCGACACCCGCTTCACCGCTCTCCGTCCCCGCCATCGTCACCGCGCTCCGCGCCGCCGGCTGCGTATTCGCCGAGGACGAGGCGGAGTTGATCATTTCCACGGCCCCCGACCCCGCGGGCCTCGCGGCCATGGTCGAACGACGGGTCGCCGGACTTCCCCTGGAACACGTCCTCGGCTGGGCCGAGTTCAGCGGTCTGCGGATCGCCGTGGACCCCGGCGTCTTCGTACCCCGCCGCCGCACCGAGTTCCTGGTGGAACGGGCCGCCGCGCTCGCCGGCCCCGGGGCGGTCGTCGTCGACCTCTGCTGCGGTTCGGGAGCCCTCGGCGCCGCGCTCGCCGCGAAGCTGGGCCGGGTCGAACTGCACGCCGCCGACGTCGAACCCGCCGCCGTGCGCTGCGCCCGCCGCAACATCGGCGCCGCGGGCCGCGTCCACGAGGGCGACCTCTTCGACCCGCTGCCCGCGTCGCTGCGCGGCCGGGTGGAGATCCTGCTGGCCAACGTGCCGTACGTACCGACCCAGGACGTCGAACTGCTGCCCCCCGAGGCCCGCATCCACGAACCGCTGGTGGCGCTCGACGGCGGCGCGGACGGCCTCGACGTCCTGCGCCGGGTCGCCGCCGAGGCCCCGCGCTGGCTGGCCCCGGGCGGACACCTGCTGGTCGAGACGAGCGAACGGCAGGCGGCGCGGGCCGAGGAGACCGTGGCCCGCAGCGGCCTGATCCCGCGCGTGGTCACCTGCGAGGAGCGGTACGCGACCGTCGTCGTCGCGACCCGCCCGGCCC
>NZ_RDBO01000020.1:946798-966959 GCF_008120935.1 Streptomyces sp. sk2.1 | reverse complement strand
CTCCCGCCCTCCATCGGGCGCTGACGGACCCGGTCCGGTCACCGGATCCGGCGCGGGTCAGCTGAACCGCCATCGGGTCTGGCTGTAGTGGTCGCCCCGGCCGAAACCGAACGCCTTGTGGGGCCGCACCTCGAACACCAGCGCGGAGTGCCCCGCGTTCACGAACGTGCCGTTCTCGACGTCGAAGTGCCACCGGGGGCCGTACTTCGCCTCCCACTGCCCGGCCAGCCCGCCCAGCCGGTCCGTCTCCCGCACCCGCTCCGCCCGCCCCTCGACCACCACGTCGACCCCCTCCGACAGGGTGTTGACGCCCGTCGTCACCGCCACGGCGGGGTTGGCGCCCAGATTCAGGGCCTTGCGCTCCGCCGGGCCCGTGGCGAAGTACAGCGCGTTGTCCGACCACACCCCGATCAGCGGAGTGACGTGCGGGCGGCCGTCGGGACGGACCGTGGACAGCCAGTACAGCTCCGCCCCGGTCAGCAACTCCTTCGCCACGGACCACGGGCAGGCCGTCGCGTTCTCGTCGCTGAACTCGGCATCCAGCTCGGCGAAGGGTTCGAATCCGGACATGCGGTCCTCCCGGTCTGGTCCACATAGTGATCGTGCCCGCGAAGCGCGGACCCCGCACCCGCTCCGGATCCGTCGGGTCGGGCTAGGCTCGGAACGCTGAATGGTGTGGACGGCGAGCAGGAGAGCACGCGATGACGACGGTGCCGGGGCGCAGGAGCAGCACGTTCACCCGACTGCTGCGACACGGCTTCACCGACCCCTCCGCCGCCGAGCGGCTCCTCGACCTGTCCGACCTGTCCTCCGTGCGCTCCGACCCGGTCCTGCTCGAAGCCCTCGGCGCGACCGCCGACCCCGACCTGGCCCTGCGGGGCCTGGTCCGGCTGGTGGAGGCCGAGGAGCCGGACGAGCGGCAGATCCTGCTGGACACGCTCATCACCGCCAAACCGCTGCGGGACCGGCTGCTCGGGGTGCTCGGCGCCTCCGAGGCGCTCGGCGACCACCTCGCCCGCCACCCCCGCGACTGGCAGGCGCTCGTCACCTACGAGGCCGTCGACCTGCACCCCGGCGTGGCCGAGTTCGAGCTGGGGCTCGCCGGGGCCGACGACCCGGACTCGCTGCGCGTCGCCTACCGGCGGTGCCTGCTGGCCATAGCGGCCCGTGACGTGTGCGGCACCACCGACGTCGCCGAGGCCGCCGCCGAACTCGCCGACCTGGCCACCGCGACCCTGCGGGCGGCCCTCGCCATCGCCCGGACGGCGGCGCCCGCCGACGCCGCGCAGTGCCGGCTCGCCGTCATCGCGATGGGCAAGTGCGGCGGGCACGAACTGAACTATGTCTCCGACGTCGACGTCATCTTCGTCGCGGAACCGGTGGACGGCCACGAGGAGAGCGAGGCCGTGCGGGCCGCCACCCGGCTGGCCGCGCACATGATGCGGATCTGCTCCGACACGACCGTCGAGGGCACCATCTGGCCGGTCGACGCCAACCTCCGCCCCGAGGGCCGCAACGGCCCCCTCGTCCGCACGCTCTCCTCGCACCTCGCGTACTACCAGCGCTGGGCCAAGACCTGGGAGTTCCAGGCACTGCTCAAGGCCCGTCCGGTGGCCGGCGACCCCGAACTCGGCGCGGAGTACGTCGAGGCCGTCTCCCCGCTCGTGTGGCAGGCCGCGGACCGCGAGAACTTCGTCCCCGACGTGCAGAAGATGCGCCGCCGCGTCGTCGACAACATCCCCGCCGACCGCGTCGACCGCGAGCTCAAGCTCGGCCCCGGCGGGCTGCGGGACGTCGAATTCGCCGTACAGCTCCTCCAGTTGGTGCACGGCCGCAGCGACACCACCCTGCGCAGCGGCACCACGCTGGAGGCCCTGCGCGCGCTCGCCGCGGGCGGCTACGTGGGCCGGGTGGACGCCGCGCAGCTCGACGACGCCTACCGCTTCCTGCGCGCCATGGAGCACCGCATCCAGCTCTACCGGCTGCGCCGCACCCACCTGGTCCCCGAGGACGCCCCGGACCTGCGCCGGCTCGGCCGCTCCCTGGGGCTGCGCACCGACCCGATCACCGAGCTCAACCAGGCGTGGAAGCGGCACGCCTCCGTGGTGCGGCGGCTGCACGAGAAGCTGTTCTACCGGCCGCTGCTCGACGCCGTCGCCCAGCTCGCCCCCGGCGAGTCCCGGCTCAGCGCGAAGGCGGCCGGGCACCGGCTCGAAGCCCTCGGCTACGCCGACCCGGCCGCCGCGCTGCGGCACCTGGAGGCGCTGTCCTCCGGGGTGTCCCGCAAGGCCGCCATCCAGCGCACCCTGCTGCCGGTGCTGCTCGGCTGGTTCGCGGACTCCGCCGACCCGGACGCCGGGCTGCTCGGCTTCCGCAAGGTGTCCGACGCGCTGGGCAAGACTCCCTGGTACCTGCGGCTGCTGCGGGACGAGGGCGCGGCGGCGGAGAACCTCGCCCGGGTGCTGTCGGCCGGCCGGCTCGCCCCCGACCTGCTGCTGCGGGCCCCGGAGGCGGTGGCGCTGCTCGGCGACCCGCAGGGGCTGAAGCCGCGCACCCGGGAGCACCTGGAGCAGGAGGTGCTGGCCGCGGTGGGGCGCGCCGACGACGCCGAGACCGCGGTCGCGGTGGTGCGCGGGGTGCGGCGGCGCGAGCTGTTCCGGACCACGGCCGGGGATCTGATCGGTTCGTACGGCACCGAGGACAATCCCGCCGAGGAGGACCCGGGCGCCCTCGTCGACCGGGTCGGCAGCGCGGTCACCGACCTGAACGCCGTCACGATCGCGGGCGCCCTGCGCGCCGCCGTGCGCGAGCAGTGGGGGGACACCCTGCCCACCCGGTTCGCGGTCATCGGCATGGGCCGCTTCGGCGGCCACGAACTCGGCTACGGCTCCGACGCCGACGTGCTGTTCGTCCACTCCCCGCGCGAGGGCGTCGACGAGCAGGAGGCGGCCCGCGCCGCGAACGCGGTGGTGTCCGAGATGCGCCGGCTGCTCCAGCTGCCCACCGCAGACCCGCCGCTGATCATCGACGCGGACCTGCGGCCGGAGGGCAAGAACGGGCCGATGGTCCGCACCCTGGGGTCCTACGAGGCGTACTACCGGCGCTGGTCGCTGGTCTGGGAGAGCCAGGCCCTGCTGCGCGCCGAACCGGTCGCGGGCGACGCGGAACTCGGACGCGAGTTCGTCGACCTGATCGATCCGCTGCGTTACCCGATGGAGGGACTGGGGGAGGACGCGGTCCGCGAGATCCGCCGGCTGAAGGCCCGCATGGAGTCCGAACGGCTGCCGCGCGGCGCCGATCCGACGCTCCACACCAAGCTGGGGCGCGGCGGCCTGAGCGACGTCGAGTGGACGGTCCAGCTGATGCAGATGCAGCACGGCTGGGCGGAGCCGGGGCTGCGGACCACCCGCACCCGTGAGGCCCTGGCCGCGGCCTGCGCGGCGGAGCTGATCTCCGTCGAGGACGCGCAGACGCTGGACGAGGCGTGGGTGCTGGCGACCCGGGTCCGCAACGCGGTGATGCTGGTACGGGGCCGGCCGGGCGACACGTTCCCCACGGGGCCCCGCGAACTCACCGCGGTGGGGCGGTACCTGGGGTACGAGCCGGGGCACGTCGGGGACATGCTGGACGACTACCGGCGGATCACCCGGCGGGCCCGGGCGGTGGTGGAGGAGCGGTTCTACGGGGCGTGAGGGAGCCATCGCGGGGCGTGGTCAGCCGCCCCGCGGGCCCGAGTCGCGCGCCGCCGCGTCCACCGTCTGGCGCCGCGTCCCGGCCGGCGCGCCGACGGACGGACAGGCCGCCCGCACCTCCGTGCCGGGTGGCTGCACCCGTTTCGGGAGGTGGTGCGGCAGCGAGTCGTACCAGGCGTACGAGATCAGGAAGCCGACGGCCAGGCACACCATGCCGCCCAGCGCGTCCAGCCAGAAGTGGTTGGCGGTGGCCACGATCACGACCAGGGTGGCCGCCGGGTAGAGCAGGCCCAGGACGCGGCCCCAGGGCGCGGAGGCCAGCGCGAAGATCGTCAGGCCGCACCAGAGCGACCAGCCGATGTGCATCGACGGCATCGCCGCGTACTGGTTCGACATGTTCTTGAAGTTGCCCGAGGCCATCGAACCCCAGGTGTGGTGGACGAGGACGGTGTCGACGAACCCGCCGCCGTTCATCAGGCGCGGCGGTGCCAACGGGTACAGGTAGTAGCCGAGCAGGGCCACCCCCGTGGTCATGAACAGGGCCAGCCGGGCCGCCGCGTACCGGCCGGGGTGGCGGCGGAACAGCCACACCAGCACACAGACGGTGACGACGAAGTGCAGTGTCGCGTAGTAGTAGTTCATCGAGACGATCAGCCATGTCACGGAGTTCACCGCGTGGTTGACCGTCTCCTCCACCGCGATGCCCAGGTACTGCTCGGCCGCCCAGATCCGGTCGGCGTTGCGCAGGGCCTCGGCCTTCTGCTCCGGGACGGCGTTGCGCACCAGCGAGTACACCCAGTAACTGGCCGCGATCAGCAGGATTTCGAACCAGATGCGTGGCCGGCGGGGGGAACGCAGGGACCGCAGTCGCACCGGTCCGCTGTTGCGCCGTCCGGTGACACGTCTCGCGTTCGCCGCGGGGGCCGCCTCGTCCGCGATGGGTGACGGGGTGGCCTCGGTCCGGCCTTCCTGTGACGTCACTCTCGATTCACCCATAGGCACAGAGTCTGCCAGAAAACGCCTCCTCGCCAGATCATCCTCCGGCCGGGTCCGGGCCGCACGTCACATCTGCCGGGCCGGGGCGGAGCGCACGGCTCCGCACCCGGCGGTGGGGCTGCGGCTCAGGAGCGGGCGTGCGACCCTGGAACGGGTCCGGCGGATGAGCCCGGGGCGGCCCCGGGACCGGCCGCCGTCGAACCCCGGACGACGAGTTCGGGCATGAAGACGAACTCGCTGTGCGGGGCGGGAGTGCCGCCGATCTCCTCCAGGAGGGTGCGCACGGCGGCCTGGCCCATCGCCGTCACCGGCTGCCGGATCGTGGTCAGCGGCGGATCGGTGAACGCTATGAGCGGCGAGTCGTCGTAGCCGACCACCGACAGGTCGCGCGGCACCTCCAGTGCCATCCGGCGGGCGGCCCGGATCGCGCCGAGCGCCATCATGTCGCTCGCGCACACCACCGCCGTGCAGCCCCGCTCCATCAGCGCCGACGCCGCGGCCTGGCCGCCCTCCAGGGTGAACAGCGAGTGCTGGATCAGCTCCTCCGCCTCGTCCGGCCCGATGCCCAACTGCTCGTGCACGGTGGAGCGGAAGCCCTCGATCTTGCGCAGCACGGGCACGAAGCGCTTGGGGCCGACCGCCAGGCCGATCCGCTGGTGGCCCAGCGACACCAGGTGCGTCACCGCGAGTCGCATCGCGGCCCGGTCGTCCGGGGAGATGAACGGGGCCTGGACCTTCGGCGAGAAGCCGTTGACCAGGACGAACGGGACGCCCTTGGCGCGCAGTTGCTCGTAGCGCTGCATGTCGGCCGAGGTGTCGGCGTGCAGCCCGGAGACGAAGATGATGCCCGCGACGCCGCGGTCGACCAGCATCTCGGTCAGCTCGTCCTCGGTGGAGCCGCCGGGGGTCTGGGTCGCCAGCACCGGGGTGTAGCCCTGCCGGGTCAGCGCCTGGCCGATGACCTGGGCCAGCGCCGGGAAGATCGGGTTCTCCAGCTCGGGCGTGATCAGGCCGACGAGCCCCGCGCTGCGCCTGCGCAGACGCACGGGCCGCTCGTAACCGAGGACGTCGAGCGCGGCGAGGACGGATTCACGGGTGGCCGCTGCAACACCGGGCTTGCCGTTCAGTACGCGGCTGACCGTCGCTTCGCTGACCCCCGCCTGAGTTGCGATATCGGCAAGCCGTGCGGTCATGGAAGTGGACTGTACCGGGCGTATGTCGGATTGCCCACCATGGCCATGAATCGGGCGGCCCCGCCCGTGCGGCGCCCCCGGCGCCCGTGCGCCCGGCCGGTCGGGGCGTCGCTTCCGTGCCGAGGGTCGGGCGGCGCCCCGGCAACACGTTGCAAGACCTTGCAGCCCCGTTTTGCAGGCGGCGGTCGGATCGTCGTACCGCGATGCGACGGCCTGTGGCCAGGAGCTGCCAGGATCAGACTGCCGCAGTCAAGGGTCTTGACGGCAACCGTGAGGACACGCGAATGTAACGATCGTCGAGGCTTGCAGAAATCTTCCGCAAACTCTTTCGGCGTTCTTTCATCCTTGTTACGTTCTCGTCGACCCGGCGCCGCGACGGAGCGGTACGGCAGTTGAAGGAGTTCAGATGCGACGTGGCATAACGGCCACCGCCCTGGTCGCGGCCCTGGCGCTCGCGGCGACCGCCTGCGGCAGCGACGACGAGTCCGGCGGCAAGAAGAGCTCGGGCGAGCTCTCCGGCACCGTGACGTGGTGGGACACCTCGAACGTCGGCAGCGAGGACAAGGTCTTCAAGAAGATCGCCGAGGGCTTCGAGAAGAAGCACCCGAAGGTCGACGTGAAGTACGTCAACGTCCCGTTCGGCGATGCGCAGAACAAGTTCAAGAACGCGGCGCAGGCCGGCTCCGGCGCCCCGGACGTCATCCGCTCCGAGGTCGCCTGGACCCCCGAGTTCGCCGACCTCGGCTACCTGGCCCCGCTCGACGGCACCGTCGCGCTGAAGAACCCGGACGACTTCCTGAAGCAGGCCGCCGCGTCCACCAAGTACAAGGGCAAGACGTACGCGGTGCCGCAGGTCATCGACTCCATGGGCATCTTCTACAACAAGAAGATGTTCAAGGACGCCGGCGTCGAGCCGCCCGCGAACATCGCCGACCTGAAGTCCGTCGCCAAGAAGATCAAGGACAAGACCGGCAAGACCGGTCTCTACCTGCGCGGCGACGACTCGTACTACTTCCTGTCCTTCCTGTACGGCGAGGGCGGCGACCTGGTCGCCGCGGCCGACAAGGAGATCACCGTCGACAACGAGGCGGGCGTCAAGGCGTTCGGCGTCGTGAAGGACCTCGTCGACTCCGGGGCGGCCAAGACCGACGCCACGGACGGCTGGGAGAACATGATGCAGTCGTTCAAGAACGGCGACGTCGCGATGATGATCAACGGCCCCTGGGCCGTGACCGACACGCTGACCGGCAAGCAGTTCTCCGACAAGGGGAACCTGGGCATCGCCCCGGTCCCGGCCGGCTCCGTCGCGCAGGGCGCCCCGCAGGGCGGTCACAACCTGGCCGTCTACGCGGGCTCCAAGAACCTGGACGCCTCCTACGCCTTCGTCGAGTACATGACCTCGGTCGAGTCCCAGGCGCAGGTCGCCGGCGAGCTGAACCTGCTCCCGACCCGCACCTCCGCGTACGGCAGGCAGCAGGCCGTGGACAGCGAGATCGTCCAGTTCTTCAAGCCGGTCGTGGAGACCGCCGTCGAGCGTCCCTGGATCCCGGAGACCGGCAGCCTCTTCGCCCCGCTGAACACCGAGTACACCAAGGTCCTCACCGGTCAGACCACGCCGGAGAAGGCGGCCAAGGCGACCGGCGACTCCTACCGCAAGCTCCTCAAGGACTGGAAGTAACCCAGGAAGGCAGGCCGACTGATGGCTGTCCACACCGGCCAGTCGGTGGCGAAGGCCGCGGGCGACGACGTCGCCCGCGGCCGGGGCCGCGGTACTGGCACCCCTCCGCCGCCGCCGAGCAGGCTCCGGCGGGCCCTGTCGGTCCACTGGTACGCCTGGACCATGGTCGCCCCGGTCGTCGTCGTGATCGGCGTGATCATCGGCTACCCGCTGGTCCGCGGCATCTGGCTGTCGCTGACCGACGCCAACGAACGCAACGTCGCCCGGTCCATCGGTGTCAACGAGCTGCCCGCCACCTACGAGTTCGTGGGGCTGGACAACTACGCCGACGCCCTGACCGGTGACCAGTTCCTCGGCACGCTCGGCTGGACGCTGGTGTGGACGGTCTCCTGCGTGGGCATCACCTTCTGCCTGGGCATGGCACTCGCCAACATCCTCAACCGCAGGATCGCCGGCCGCTCCGTCTACCGGATGGCCCTGATCCTGCCCTGGGCCATCCCCGGCTTCGTCTCCGTCTTCGCCTGGCGCTTCCTCTACAACGAGGAGCGCGGCCTGCTCAACAAGATCCTCGGCGGCGCCGGGATCGACGGCATCCCGTGGCTGAACGACCCCACCTGGGCCAAGTTCTCCGTCATCGCCGTCAACGTCTGGCTCGGCGTCCCCTTCATCATGGTGGCCCTGCTGGGCGGCCTGCAGTCCATACCCACCGAGCAGTACGAGGCCGCCGAGATGGACGGCGCGACCGCGTGGCAGCGCTTCCGCCACGTCACCCTGCCCGGTCTGCGCCCGGTCTCCGCCACGGTGACCCTGCTCTCCACCATCTGGACGTTCAACATGTTCCCGGTGATCTTCCTGCTGACCAGGGGAGGTCCGGGCGAGTCCACCCAGATCCTGGTGACCCAGGCGTACAAGTTCTCCTTCGAGATCAGCCCGCGCGACTTCGCGCAGTCCTCCACCTGGGGCGTGCTGATCCTCGTCCTCCTGATGCTCTTCGCCGTGGTCTACCGGCGAGTGCTCCGTACGCAGGGAGACAACTGGTGACCACCGCCGCACCGACCACCACCGCCCGGCACTCGGCCCGCACGCCCAGGCGCCGCGGGGAGCGTTCGCCGGCCGCCTCCGTGGCCCTGCACCTCACGCTGATCGCCGCGTCCGTCATCGCGGTCTTCCCCGTGCTCTGGGTCCTGCTGACCTCGCTGAAGCCGGCGAAGTACGCCACGACGACCGACTTCTTCAAAGAGACGACGTTCGAGAACTACACGAACCTGATCCGGGACACCGAGTTCCTGACCTGGTTCGGCAACTCCGTGGTCATCGCGGGGCTCACCACCGTCCTCGGCGTCTTCGTCTCCGCGACCACCGGCTACGCCGTCAGCCGCTTCCGCTTCCCCGGCAAGCGCGGGCTGATGTGGACCCTGCTGGTCACCCAGATGTTCCCGGTCGCCGTCCTCATCGTGCCGATCTACAACATCATGTCGAGCATGGGCCTGATCAACCAGCCCGCCGGACTCGTCATCACCTACCTCACCATCTCGGTGCCGTTCTGCGCCTGGATGATGAAGGGCTTCTTCGACACCATCCCGCGCGAGATCGACGAGTCCGGACAGGTCGACGGCCTGACCCCGTTCGGCACGTTCTGGCGGCTCATCCTGCCGCTCGCCAAGCCCGGCCTCGCCGTCACCGCCTTCTACTCCTTCATCACCGCCTGGGGCGAGGTGGCGTACGCCTCCGCCTTCATGGTCGGCGACGAGAACCTGACGCTCGCCGGCGGACTGCAGAAGTTCGTCAACCAGTACGGGGCCCAGTGGGGCCCCATGACCGCGGCGTCCGTGCTGATCGCGATACCCGCGGCCCTGGTCTTCCTCTTTGCCCAGCGCCACCTGGTCACCGGCATGTCCGCCGGAGCCGTCAAGGGCTGATCCCACCCGTACGCCCCGCACGCACCAAGTCACGGCGGACGCCGGGGTCCCAACCCGGACCCCGGCGCCGCTCCCCACCCAGACACCCCAGGGACGACATGACCCAGCACCTCGCTGCCCCCTCCACCGGCACGTCCGCCGACGCTCCGGCCCACCAGACCGGCTGGTGGCAGGACGCGGTGATCTACCAGGTCTACCCACGGAGCTTCGCCGACGGCAACGGCGACGGCATGGGCGATCTCGCCGGCGTCCGGGCCAGACTCCCGTACCTCAAGGACCTCGGCGTGGACGCGGTCTGGCTCAGCCCGTTCTACGCGTCCCCGCAGGCCGACGCGGGCTATGACGTCGCCGACTACCGTGACATCGACCCGATGTTCGGCACCCTGATGGACGCCGACGGGCTGATCCGGGACGCCCACGAACTGGGCCTGCGGATCATCGTGGACCTGGTGCCCAACCACTCCTCGGACCGGCACGAGTGGTTCCGGCGCGCCCTCGCCGAGGGCCCCGGCTCCGCCCTGCGCGAGCGCTACCACTTCCGCCCCGGCAAGGGGGAGAACGGCGAACTGCCGCCCAACGACTGGGAGTCCGTCTTCGGCGGACCCGCCTGGACCCGGACCACCGACCCGGACGGCACCCCCGGCGACTGGTACCTCCACCTCTTCGCGCCCGAGCAGCCCGACTTCAACTGGGAGCACCCGGCCGTCGCCGACGAGTTCCGCTCCATCCTGCGCTTCTGGCTCGACATGGGCGTCGACGGCTTCCGGGTCGACGTCGCCCACGGCCTGGTCAAGGCCGAGGGGCTGCCCGACCTCGGCAGCCGCGACCAGCTCAAGCTGCTCGGCAACGACGTCATGCCGTTCTTCGACCAGGACGGGGTGCACGAGATCTACCGCTCCTGGCGCACCATCCTCGACGAGTACCCCGGCGCCAGGATCCTGGTCGCCGAGGCGTGGACCCCCACCGTCGAGCGCACCGCCAACTACGTGCGCCCCGACGAGATGCACCAGGCGTTCAACTTCCAGTACCTCTCCACCGCCTGGGACGCCGCCGAGCTCCGCGAGGTCATCGACTCCTCGCTCGACGCGATGCGCCCGGTCGGCGCCCCCACCACCTGGGTGCTCTCCAACCACGACGTGACCCGGCACGCCACCCGGTTCGCCAACCCGCCCGGCCTCGGCACCCAGATCCGCACCCCCGGCGACCGCGAGCTGGGCCTGCGCCGGGCCCGCGCCGCCACCCTGCTGATGCTGGCCCTGCCCGGCTCCGCCTACATCTACCAGGGCGAGGAACTCGGCCTGCCCGACGTCACCGACCTGCCCGACGAGGTCCGCCAGGACCCGTCGTTCTTCCGGGCCGAGGGCCAGGACGGCTTCCGCGACGGCTGCCGGGTGCCGATCCCGTGGACCCGCGACGGCAGCTCGTACGGCTTCGGCGACGGCGGCAGCTGGCTGCCCCAGCCCGACGGCTGGGGCGAGCTGAGCGTCCAGGCGCAGACCGGCGTGCCCGGCTCCACGCTGGAGCTCTACCGGGCCGCGATCGCCGCCCGCCGGGAGCACCCCGGGCTCGGTGCCGGGACCTCGGTGGAGTGGGAGGCGGCCCCCGAGGGCCTGCTGGTCCTGGTCCGCCCCGGCTTCGTCTGCACCGTCAACACGACGGACCGCCCGGTGCGCGTCCCGGCGCGCGGCACCGTCCTGCTGTCCAGCGCCCCGGTCGTCACCGACGGCGACGGGATCGAGCTGCCCGCGGACACCACGGTGTGGTGGACGGTGTGACGGTCCCCCTGCCCAGAAGCGGCCCCGCGGCCGGCGGTGCGCCGAGGCTCTCGGACATCGCCGGCCAGGCAGCGGTCAGCGAGGCGACCGTCAGCCGGGTGCTGAACGGGAAACCGGGCGTCTCGGAGACCACCCGGCAGCGGGTGCTCGCGGCGCTGGACATCCTGGGCTACGAACGTCCGGTACGGCTGCGGCAGCGCAGCGCCGGGCTGATCGGACTGGTGACGCCCGAGCTCATCAACCCGATCTTCCCGGCGTTCGCGCAGTCCGTCGAGCAGGTGCTGGCCGGGCACGGCTACACCCCGGTGCTCTGCACCCAGCTGCCCGGCGGCGCCACCGAGGACGAACTCGTCGAGCAGCTCGTCGAGCGCGGTGTCGGCGGGATCGTCTTCATCTCCGGGCTGCACGCCGACCTGTCGGCCGACCCGGCCAGGTACGCCGCGCTCACCGAGCGCGGCGTACCGTTCGTCCTGATCAACGGCTACAACGAGCGGATCAGCGCGCCGTTCGTCTCGCCCGACGACGCCGCCGCCGTGCGGATGGCCGTCGGGCACCTCGCCGACCTCGGCCACAGCAGGGTCGGGCTGGCGATCGGGCCGCAGCGCTACGTGCCCTCCCGCCGCAAGCGCGAGGGCTTCGTCGAGGCCGCCGTGAAGCTGCTGGGCATGGACCGCGCGGAGGCCGAACTCCTGGTCTGCCCCACGCTGTTCAGCGTCGAGGGCGGCCAGGTCGCGGCCGGGGCGCTGCTCGACCGGGGGTGCACGGGCATCGTCTGCGGCAGCGATCTGATGGCGCTGGGCGTGGTGCGCGCGGCCCGGGAGCGCGGGCTCCACGTGCCGCGCGACGTGTCGGTGGTGGGCTTCGACGACTCACAGCTGATCGCGTTCACCGATCCGCCGCTGACGACGGTGCGCCAGCCCGTGCAGGCGATGGCCGCGGCGGCGGTGGGGGCCCTGCTGGAGGAGATAGGGGGCAGCCCGGTGCAGCGCACGGAGTACGTGTTCCAGCCCGAGCTGGTGGTGCGCGGGTCGACCGCGGCGGTCCGGGACGCCTGAGGGCCCGACTCCGGAGACACGGGGCGGGGCCGCCGACGCGGGCGGACCGGGCCGTCGGTACGGGCGGACCGCAGGGCGCGGGGCCGTCGGCGGGCTGCGGGATCGCGGGGCCGTCGGTGCGGGCGGATCACGGACCGGGGGCCGTCGGCGGAGTGCGGACGGCGGGGCCGAGAAGAGGCACCAGGAGTCGGCCCTGGATTGGGCCGGCGGGGAGTGCGACTCCGGGTGCCTCTCTTGGCCCTGACCGGCCCGGCCGGCCGGGCGCGTGGGGCCCGGGATCGCCGGAGCCCTCGACCGGCCGGACCGGAGCTGGGAGAAACGTAACAGCGCTGCAATGTCTTGCGTAAGTCCTTGCAGGAAGAAAACTGCTGTATTTCCTGGATGTGATCGGACGGTGTCCAAAGGGTTGACCGGGGGCGGGTGGGCTCGTACGGTCTGCGTCGCGGCAAGGTTTGCATTCTTGCAGCAAGAACATTCAGAGCCTTGAGGGCAGGGCGCGTTGCCACGTGAGGCTGCACCGTCACCCGCATTTCCCCCACAGCAGGAGGAAACATGGCACGCAGAGCACTGTCCGCAGCGCTCGCCCTGTCCGCAGGCGCCGCCGCTCTCGTGATCCCCACCACGAACGCCCGGGCGGCCACACCGGGCGACAAGGACGTCACCGCCGTTCTCTTCGAGTGGAAGTTCGACTCCGTCGCCAAGGCGTGCACCGACACCCTCGGCCCGGCCGGCTACGGCTACGTCCAGGTCTCGCCGCCCCAGGAACACATCCAGGGCGGCCAGTGGTGGACCTCGTACCAGCCGGTCAGTTACAGGATCGCCGGGCGGCTCGGCGACCGCGCGTCCTTCGCGGACATGGTGAACACCTGCCACGGCGCGGGCGTCAAGGTCATCGCCGACTCGGTCATCAACCACATGTCGGCCGGCTCCGGCACCGGCACCGGCGGCTCCTCGTACACCAAGTACGACTACCCGGGCCTGTACTCGGTCAACGACATGAACGACTGCCAGTCGCAGATCAACAACTACGGCGACCGGGCCAACGTCCAGAACTGCGAACTCGTCGGCCTGGCCGACCTGGACACCGGCGAGGACTACGTCCGCGGCCGGATCGCCGCCTACCTCGACGACCTGCGCTCCCTGGGCGTGGACGGCTTCCGCATCGACGCCGCCAAGCACATGCCCGCCGCCGACCTGGCGAACATCAAGTCGCGGCTGGCCGACCCGAACGTCTACTGGAAACAGGAGGCGATATACGGCGCGGGCGAGGCCGTCTCGCCCTCCGAGTACCTCGGCACCGGGGACGTCCAGGAGTTCCGCTACGCCCGCAGTCTCAAGCAGGTCTTCAACAACGAGAACCTCGCCAACCTGAAGAACTTCGGCGAGGGCTGGGGCTTCATGGAGTCGGGCAGGTCGGCGGTCTTCGTCGACAACCACGACACCGAGCGCGGCGGCGACACCCTGAACTACAAGGACGGCGCCAACTACACCCTCGCCAACGTCTTCATGCTGGCCTGGCCGTACGGCTCGCCCGACGTCCACTCCGGCTACGAGTGGTCCGACAAGGACGCGGGCCCGCCCAACGGCGGCACCGTGAACGCCTGCTACAGCGACGGCTGGAAGTGCCAGCACGCCTGGCGCGAGATCTCCTCCATGGTCGGCTTCCGCAACGCCGCGCGCGGCCAGGCCGTCACGGACTGGTGGGACAACGGCGGCGACCAGATCGCCTTCGGCCGCGGCACCAAGGCGTACGTGGCGATCAACCACGAGGGCTCCGCGCTGACCCGCACCTTCCAGACCTCGCTGCCCGCCGGCGACTACTGCGACGTCCAGTCCGGCAAGGGCGTCACGGTGAACGGCTCCGGGCAGTTCACCGCCACCCTCGGCGCGAACACCGCCCTCGCCCTGCACGCCGGCGCCCGCACCTGCACCGGCGGCGGCGACAACGGAGGCGGTGACAACGGCGGCGGCACCGGGCAGTCCGGCGCGTCCTTCGGCGTCACCGCCACCACACAGCTCGGCCAGAACATCTACGTGACCGGCAACCAGCCCGCCCTCGGCAACTGGAACCCCGCCTCCGCGCCGAAGCTCGACCCGGCGACGTACCCCGTCTGGAAGCTCGACGTCGCCCTGCCCGCCGGAACGGCGTTCGAGTACAAGTACGTCCGCAAGGACGCGAACGGCAACGTCACCTGGGAGAGCGGCGCCAACCGCACGGCCACCGTGCCCGCCTCCGGCAGCGTCGCCCTGACCGCGGACGTCTGGCGCGGCTGACCCCGCCTCATCCCACCGACCGGTACGGGCCGGGGCCACGAGACACACGGCCCCGGCCCGTACCGCCGAACCACCCACCCCTGAAAGCCCGAGGAGAACCCTCCCGTGTCCCGAACCACTCTGAGGCGGGGAGTCGTCGCCGCGCTGTGCGCGGCACTGCTGCCCGTCGTGCCGGCGGCCTCCGCGTCCGCCGCGCCCAGACCCCCGTCCCCGCCCTCGGACGCGAGACTCGCCGGGGAGCCGGCCCGCCACGACCTCACGCGCGAGCAGTTCTACTTCGTCCTGCCCGACCGGTTCGCCGACGGCGACGCGTCCAACAACCGCGGCGGGCTCACCGGCTCGCGCACGGAGACCGGCTACGACCCCACGGACAAGGGCTTCTACCAGGGCGGCGACCTCAAGGGCCTGACCGACCGGCTCGACTACATCAAGGGCCTGGGCACCACCGCCATCTGGCTCGCCCCGATCTTCAAGAACCGCCCCGTCCAGGGCACCGGCAAGGACGCCTCGGCCGGCTACCACGGCTACTGGATCACCGACTTCACCCAGGTCGACCCGCACTTCGGCACCAACGCCGACCTGTCGAAGCTGGTGGACAAGGCCCACGCCAAGGGCATGAAGGTCTTCTTCGACGTCATCACCAACCACACCGCCGACACCGTCGACTACGCCGAGAAGGCCTACGGATACCGGCCCAAGGGCGCCTACCCGTACCTGGACCGGGACGGCCGCCCCTTCGACGACGCCGAGGGCATGGCGAAGGTGGACGCGGACTCGTTCCCGTACACCCCGAAGAACACCGGGCGGAAGGTCCCCGCCTGGCTCAACGACCCGACGATGTACCACAACCGGGGCGACTCCACCTACGCCGGCGAGTCCACCACGTACGGCGACTTCTCCGGCCTCGACGACCTGTGGACCGAACGCCCCGAGGTCGTCTCCGGCATGGCGAAGATCTACGAGAAGTGGGTCCGCGACTTCGACATCGACGGCTTCCGCGTCGACACCGTCAAACACGTCGACCTGGACTTCTGGACCCAGTGGGCCACCGCCCTCGACGCCTACGCGGCCGAGCGGGGCCGGGACGACTTCTTCATGTTCGGCGAGGTCTACTCCTCCGACACCACCGTCACCTCGCCCTACGTCACCCGGGGCCGGCTCGACGCGACGCTCGACTTCCCGTTCCAGGAAGCTGCCCGCCAGTACGCCTCGCAGGGCGCCCCGGCCGCGAAGCTCGCCGCGGTGTTCGGCGACGACTACCGCTACACCACCGACAAGGCCAACGCCTACGAGCAGGTGACCTTCCTCGGCAACCACGACATGGGCCGCATCGGGACGTTCCTGAAGCAGGACAACCCGAAGGCCGACGACGCCGAACTCCTCGACCGGGCCCGCCTCGCCAACGAACTGATGTTCCTCGGCCGGGGCAACCCCGTCGTCTACTACGGCGACGAACAGGGCTTCACCGGCGCGGGCGGCGACAAGGACGCCCGGCAGACCATGTTCGCCTCGAAGACCGCCGACTACCTCGACGACGACGAACTGGGCACCGACCGCACCCACGCCGCCGACGCGTACGACCCGAAGCACCCGCTGTACCGGAACATCGCCGCGCTCTCCGGGCTCACCCGCAAGCACCCGGCACTGCGCGACGGCGTCCAGACCGAGCGGTACGCCGAGGGCTCCGTGTACGCCTTCTCCCGCACGGACCCCGCCAAGCCGTACGAATACCTCGTCGCCGCCAACAACGGCACCGCCCCGCGCACCGTCGAACTGCCCACCGGCTCCGCCGACACGGACTTCCGCACCCTGTACGGCGGTTCGGACACCGTCCGCAGCGGCGCCGACAGGAAGATCACCGTCACCGTGCCCGCCCTGTCCAGCATCGTGCTGCGCGCGCGGAAGGCGATGGGCGACCCGGCCACCGGGCCCTCGATCACCCTGAAGGCCCCGGCCGCCGGAGCCACCGGCACCGTCGAGCTCTCCGCCGACGTGGACGGCGGACAGCTCAACCGCGTCGTGTTCGCCGCGCAGACCGGCAACGGCAAGTGGGTCACGCTCGGCTCCGCCGACCACGCCCCGTACAAGGTCACCCAGCACCTCGACGACGAGGTGCGGGCCGGCACACCGCTGCGCTACAAGGCGGTCGTCGTCGACCGCACCGGACGCACCGCGAGCGCACTGGCCTCCACCACCGCCGGACAGGCGCCGCCCGAGCCGAAGCCCGTGGCCGTCGAACGCGACTACGCCGTCGTCCACTACAAGCGCGCCGACGGCGACTACGACGGCTGGAAGCTCCGCTCCGGCGACACCGCAGCCGACTTCACCGGCCGCGACGCCTACGGCGCGTTCGCCTGGATCAAGCTCGAAGAGGGCGCGGCCACCCTCCCGTACACCGTCGAGAAGGACGGCATCGCCGACGGGCCGCAGCGCACCGTCGAACTCGCCAGGACCGGAGAGGTCTGGATCGAGCAGGGCGAGGACGGCCAGGCCGACAAGGCCCCCGACGGCGCCCGCCCGCCGCAGGACACCACCAAGGCCGTCCTGCACTACTACCGGGCCGACGGCGACTACGACGGCTGGGGACTGCACACCTGGACCGGCGCGAAGGACCCCACCGACTGGGCGAAGCCGCTCCGGCCGGTGAAGCAGGACGCCTCCGGCGCCACCTTCGAGGTACCGCTCGCCGAGGGTGCCACCTCGCTCGGCTACATCCTGCACAAGGGCGACGAGAAGGACCTCCCCAGCGACCAGTCCCTCGACCTCGCCACTTACGGCAACGAGGTCTGGCTGCTCGGCGCCACCCCCGGCTACCTGCTGCCCCAGACCGGCGGCGCGCCCGCGCCCGACCTCACCAAGGCCGAGGCGCAGTGGATCGACGCCGACACCGTCGTGTGGAAGGTCAAGGCCACCGGCGCCACCAGCCAGCAGCTCGTCCACGCCGAGGACGGCGCCATCTCCGTCGTGGACGGGGCACTGACCGACGAGGGCCAGTGGCTGCGGCTCACCCCGTCCGCGCTCACCGACGCCCAGAAGGCGAAGTACCCGCACCTCAAGGACTACCCGGCGTTCACCGTCGACGCCCGGGACCGGGGCCGCGTCCGCGAGGCGCTGCGCGGCCAGCTGATCGCCACCCAGCGCGCCGCCAACGGCGCTCTGCTCGCCGCCACCGGGGTGCAGACCGCCGGGATCCTCGACGACCTCTACGGGAAGAACGCGTCCGGCGCCCGGCTCGGCCCGGTCTTCGACCGCAAGGGCCGCCCCACCCTGTCCGTCTGGGCCCCCACCGCCCGCACCGTCGCCCTCGAACTCGACGGTCGCACCCTGCCGATGCGCCGCGACGACCGCACCGGCGTCTGGTCGGCCACCGGCACGAAGGGCTGGACCGGCAGGCCCTACCGCTACTTGGTGGACGTCTGGGCGCCCACCGTCCGGAAGTTCGTCACCAACAAGGTCACCGACCCCTACTCCACCGCGCTGACCACCGACTCCGCGCGCAGCCTCGTCGTCGACCTCGACGACCCGGAACTCGCCCCGAAGGGCTGGTCCGGGCTGAGGAAGCCCGCCGCCACCCCGCTGCGCGACGCCCAGATCCAGGAGCTGCACATCCGCGACTTCTCGATCGCGGACCGCACCTCGAAGCACCCCGGCGAGTACCTCGCCTTCACCGACACCCGTTCCGACGGGATGAAGCACCTCAAGAAGCTCGCCGACTCCGGCACGAGCTACGTCCACCTGCTGCCCGCCTTCGACATCGGCACCATCCCCGAGAAGAAGTCCGGGCAGACGAAGCCCGCCTGCGACCTGTCCGTGTACGCCCCCGACTCCGAGGAGCAGCAGGCGTGCGTGGCGAAGGCCGCCGCGAAGGACGGGTTCAACTGGGGCTACGACCCGCTGCACTACACCGTCCCGGAGGGCTCCTACGCCTCCGACCCCAACGGCACCCGGCGCACCGTCGAGTTCCGGCAGATGGTGCAGGGCCTGAACGGCGCGGGACTGCGGACCGTCATGGACGTCGTCTACAACCACACCGTCGCCGCCGGCCAGGACGACAAGTCCGTGCTCGACCGGATCGTGCCCGGCTACTACCAGCGGCTCCTGGAGGACGGCACCGTCGCCACCTCCACCTGCTGCGCCAACACCGCGCCCGAGAACACCATGATGGGCAAGCTCGTCGTGGACTCGGTCGTCACCTGGGCCAAGCAGTACAAGGTCGACGGCTTCCGCTTCGACCTGATGGGCCACCACCCCAAGGACAACATCCTCGCCGTGCGCAAGGCGCTCGACGCCCTGACCGTGGCGAAGGACGGCGTCGACGGCAAGAGGATCGTCCTGTACGGGGAGGGCTGGAACTTCGGCGAGATCGCCGACGACGCCCGCTTCGTCCAGGCCACCCAGAAGAACATGGTCTCCACCGGCGTCGCCACCTTCTCCGACCGGGCCCGCGACGCGGTGCGCGGCGGCGGCCCGTTCGACGAGGACCCCGGCGTCCAGGGCTTCGCCAGCGGCCTCTACACCGACCCCAACACCTCGCCCGCCAACGGCACGAAGGCCGAACAGAAGGCCCGGCTGCTGCACTACCAGGACCTGATCAAGGTCGGACTCACCGGCAACCTCGCCGACTACACCTTCACCGACTCCTCGGGCCGCACGGTCAAGGGCTCCGGGGTCGACTACAACGGCGCCCCCGCCGGATACGCCGCGGCCCCCGGCGACGCCCTCGCCTACGCGGACGCCCACGACAACGAATCGCTGTACGACGCGCTCGCCTTCAAGCTCCCGGCGGGCACCTCGGCGGCCGACCGGGCCCGCATGCAGGTCCTGGCGATGGCCACGGCCACCCTCTCCCAGGGACCGGCGCTCTCCCAGGCGGGCAGCGACCTGCTGCGCTCCAAGTCCCTGGACCGCAACTCCTACGACAGCGGCGACTGGTTCAACGCCCTGCACTGGGACTGCCGCGACGGCAACGGCTTCGGCCGCGGCCTGCCCCCGGCCGCCGACAACCGGTCCAAGTGGTCCTACGGGAAGCCGCTGCTGGCCGACGCGGCGCTCCGGCCCGGCTGCGCGCAGATCGACGGCGCGTCCGCCGCGTACCGGGACCTGCTCACCATCCGCACCACGGAGCCGGACTTCTCCCTCGCCACCACCGGGCAGGTGCAGTCCGCCCTGTCCTTCCCGCTCTCCGGGAAGGACGAGACCCCGGGCGTGATCACCATGCGGCTCGGGAAGCTGGTGATCGTCCTCAACGCGGCCCCCGGCACCACGAAGCAGCAGGTCGCCGAACTGGCGGGGAAGTCGTACGCACTGCACCCCGTCCAGGCCAAGGGCGCGGATTCTACTGTCAAGAAGTCCACGTATGAGGGGAATTCGGGAACCTTCACCGTACCGGGACGCACTGTGGCGGTGTTCGTCCTGAGTTGAGCCCCGACGGGGCTAAGTTGGGAGGCAGCAGCCGTCGGGGCTCAACTCAGGACGAACACCGCCACAGTGCGTCCCGGTACGGTGAAGGTTCCCGAATTCCCCTCATACGTGGACTTCTTGACAGTAGAATCCGCGCCCTTGGCCTGGACGGGGTGCAG
>NZ_RDBO01000020.1:922543-946698 GCF_008120935.1 Streptomyces sp. sk2.1 | reverse complement strand
GGGCCGGCCGCCGCCTGCCGGGCCGCGCGGACCGCGAGCCTGGTCTTGCCGACGCCGCCGCTGCCGGTGAGCGTGGTCAGCCGGTGCGTGGCGAGGGTGTGTTCGAGCCTGGCAAGTTCCGCTTTCCGTCCGACAAAGCTCGTCGTCTCCTCGGGGATGTTGCTCGCCATGGTCACCGTCGCCAAAACAGGTGGACCGGCCGGTRCCGGCCCCTCTCCGGTACGGCACGGGCGTCCCCGCACGCCCGTGCCACACCGGAACCAGGGGCCGGAACCGGCCGGTCCACCTGTTTTGGCGACGGTGACCATGGCGAGCAACATCCCCGAGGAGACGACGAGCTTTGTCGGACGGAAAGCGGAACTTGCCAGGCTCGAACACACCCTCGCCACGCACCGGCTGACCACGCTCACCGGCAGCGGCGGCGTCGGCAAGACCAGGCTCGCGGTCCGCGCGGCCCGGCAGGCGGCGGCCGGCCCCGGACACCGCGACGGCGTGTGGTGGGCCGACCTCTCCCCGCTCCACGACGACGGGCTGCTCATCGCGACCGTCTCCGACGCGGTCGGACTCTCCGACCACACCCTGCGCATGCCCATCGACGCGCTGTGCGAATGGCTGGTCGACAAGGAGATGCTGCTGGTCCTCGACTCGTGCGAGCACCTGCGCCCCGCCTGCGCGCACCTGCTCGGCGAGATCCTCACCACCTCGCCCGGCCTCACCGTGCTGGCCACCAGCCGACAGCCGCTGGGCCTGCGGGGCGAGCGGACCGTCGAGGTGCAGCCGCTGCCCGTCACCGGCGACGCCCTGGCCCTGTTCCGGGACCGGGCGAACGCCGCGGCCCCCCACCTCGCCCTCGACACCCCGAACAACGCCGCCGCGGCCACCGAGATCTGCCGCCGCCTCGAAGGCATCCCGCTCGCCATCGAACTCGCGGCGGGCGCCCTCGGCAAGGACACCGTCGAGCAGGTCGCCGCCCGGATCGGCACCCGCTTCGACGTACCGGCCGACCCCTCGCTGAAACCGCCGCGCCACCGCACCCTGCGCACCGCCATCGGCTGGAGCCACGAACTGTGCACCCCGCTGGAACGGCTGCTCTGGGCCCGGCTGACCGTGCTGCGCGGCGACTTCGATGAGGCCGCGGCCCGCGAGGTCTGCGCCGATGGTCCGCTCACCCCGGACGGGGTGGGCGAGGCACTGGCCGGCCTGGTCGCCAAGTCCGTCGTCGTACGGGACGGCCCCCGCCACCGGATGCTCGACTCCATCCGCGAGTACGGCCGGATGTGGCTCGCCGAACTCGGCGAGGAACGCGCCGCCGCCGACCGGCACGCCGCCTGCTTCCTGGGCCTGGCCCGCGAGGCCCACGCGGGCTGGACCGGCGACGACCAGATCACCTGGTACCACCGCATCGCCGACGCGCACGCCGACCTGTGCGCCGCCCTGGACCACCTGCTCGCCCACGACGCCCCGGCAGCCCAGGAGATGGCGGGCCGCATCGGCTTCTTCTGGTGCTGCTGCGGCCACCTGCCGCAGACCCGCGAATACGCGCAGCGCGCCCTGGACGCCGGACCGTCCGAGGGCCCCCACCGCACCCGCGTCCTGTGGGTGCTGGGCATGACCGTCATGCTCCAGGGCGACTACCCGACCGCCCGCCGCCTGGGCCGGGAGTGCACCAGGGAGGCCGCCCGCGACGGCACCGACGAGGGCGTGCTCGCCGCCGCCTACCTGTGCGGCTTCATCGACCTGATGACCGGCCGGCCCGAGGCGAGCCTCCGCCAGATCGACCGGGTGCTGCGCGCCACCGGCTTCGCCACCCGGCTCGAAGCCGCCTACCGGCTGCGCTGCCACCTCATCACGGTCTTCGCCCTGACCAGCCTCGGCCGGCTGGACGAGGCGGCCCGGGCGGCCACCGACCTGCGCGCGGTCTGCGTGGCCCAGGACGAGTGCTGGACCCGCAGCTACGTCGACTACCAGCTCGCCCTGATCGCCCTGCTGCGCGGCGACGCCGAGACGTCCGCCGCCCACGCCCGCTCCATGCTCGCGGGCAAGCACCGCCTGCGCGACCGCTTCGGTATCGCGCTCGGACTGGACATCCTGGCCGCGGCGATCGCCGCCCAGGGCGCGGGTGCCCGCGCCGCCCGGGTCTACGGCACGGGACAGGTGTACTGGCACATGGTCGGCTACCCGCAGCGCGGCACCCCGGAACTGGCCCCGGTGCGCGAGGCGTGCGAGCGCCAGGCCCGCGCGGCCGTCGGCGACGCCGCCTACCAGCGCGCCTTCGAACGGGGCCGGTCGGACAACGCGGAGGTGGGACTGGCGGCGGCGCTCCAGGCCGAACTGCTCGGCTGAGCGCCCGCCCAGTGGTTCGCGGCCCGCCGGGCTCAGGAACCGCCCGGTCCGGAGACCTCCTGCTCCAGGGACCGCCCGGTCCGGAGACCGCCCGGTCCGGAGACCGCCCGGTCCGGAGACCGCCCGGTCCGGAGACCGCCCGGTCCGGAGACCTCCTGGTTCAGGAGCCGGTCGTCACGGGCAGCGCTGCGCGGGAACGGCCGGCACGGCGGGGGCCAGGGCGGAGAGCCGCTGCAGCAGCTCCCCGAACGGCCCGTCCGCCGGCTCCTGCCCGAGCACCCGCAGCACGACGCCCGCCGTCTCCGCGTCGTACGCGGCGCTCACCGCGGCCAGCGCCACGAAGTCGTGCACCAGCTGGACCTCCAGCTCCCGGCGCGGAATCCGCCGCCCGTCCAGCCAGATCAGCGCCGTCGACTCGGCCAGCGACACCCACGACCGCACGACCAACTCCAGCCGAGCCGAGGGCTCCTCGACCCCGAGGTGGGCCAGGATCTGCTCGCACGCGGCCTGCCGCACCCCGTCGATCATCGCGTTCGCCGTCGAGGAACCCACCGCGGGCCCGCCCCGCATCAGCGCCGAGAACCCCGGGCCGTGCTCGTCGACGAAGTCGAAGAACCGCCCCATCACCCGCAACAGCCGCTCCCCGAGCGGGCCTTCGCGCGGCTCCACGAACCGCGCCGCCAACTCGTCGGCCGCCCGCCGCAGTGCCGCCTCGTACAGGCTCTGCTTCCCCGGGAAGTAGTGGTAGACCAGCGGCCGCGAGATGCCCGCGGCGGCCGCGATCTCGTCGATCGACACCTCGTCGGGGGCGCGGTGACTGAACAACTCCAGCGCGACACCGATCAGCTGCTGCCTGCGCTCCTCGACGCCCATCCTGCGCCGCACCCCGGTCGTCATGATGGACAGGGTACCGAGTGGGACGGCGGGGGAGGGGCGGCGGGCCACGGCCACGGCCCCTCCTACAGGTCCAGCACGATCCGTTCGCCCCGGCACCGCGACACGCAGATCAGCATCGTGTCCTCCCGCTCCGAGTCCGTCAGGAGCTCGTCGCGGTGGTCGATCTCGCCCTCCAGGACACGCTGTTGGCACGTCCCGCAGAAGCCCTGCTCGCAGGAGTACGAGACGTACGGCACCTCCTCGCGCACCGCCGCCAGCACCGACTGGTCCGCCGCCACCCGCACCGTGCGGCCGGAGCGGCGCAGTTCGACCTCGAAGGGGCCGGAGCCGGCCGACGAGGGGGTCGCCGCCGTGAAGCGCTCCAGGTGCAGGGTCCGGCCGGGCGGGAGGGCGGCGGCGACCGCGTCCATCAGCGGCTCGGGGCCGCAGCAGTAGACCGCAGTGCCCTGCGCCGTGTCCGCCAGGGCCGCGGCGGTGTCCGGGCGGCCCGCCTCGTCCTCGGGCACGACCGTCACCCGGCCGCCCTCCGCGCCCAGCTTCTCGACCTCGTCCAGGAACGGCATCGAGGCGCGCGACCGGCCGCCGTACAGCAGCCGCCAGTCGGCGCCCGCGGCGGACAGGGCCCGCAGCATCGGCAGGACCGGGGTGATGCCGATGCCGCCCAC
The DNA here is from genome assembly GCF_008120935.1 of Streptomyces sp. sk2.1. Lineage (GTDB taxonomy): Bacteria > Actinomycetota > Actinomycetes > Streptomycetales > Streptomycetaceae > Streptomyces. The sequence goes on along the minus strand of NZ_RDBO01000020.1, from coordinate 942,793 downwards.
GACGAAGAGGTACGCGGGGGCCCCGACGAGGGGGAAGCGGTTGCGGGGGGCGTGGATCTCCACCTCCACGCCCTCGTGCAACAGCTCGTGGACCTCGCGGGAGCCGCCCCGGCCGTCCTCGACCAACCGCGTCGCGACGGTGTACGTGTCGGGCTCGGCCGGGTCCCCGCACAGCGAGTACTGGCGGACCAGGCCGGAGGGCAGCACGAGGTCGAGGTGCGCGCCGGGCTGCCAGGCGGGCAGCGAGGAACCCTCCAGGCGCAGTTGGACGACGCCCTCGGCGGGTGTGGTCCGCTCGGTGACCAGCACCCGGCGGGCAGCCGCGGAACGCCGCTCGGAGCGGCCCGAGATCGGCTCCTCCAGAGCGGGCAGGGGCCACAGCGGGGAGTCCTGGATACGGCGGCGCAGGGCCCGCTTCGCCAGCAGCGCGGCGCCGGTGACCAGGACGACGGTGCGCAGGCGGGGCAGGGGGAGCGGCATGGTCAGCTGGTTCCCGTCGTACGGGCCTCGGCGGCCGTGGCCGCGGGCGACTGGGCGAGGTAGTCGATGGCCTGGGCCGTGCTGCCCTCCTGCGAGGGGTGGTAGCCGCGGCTCAGATAACGGGGGACGGAACGCAGCAGATCACCGGTGGCGGGCAGGGTGCCGCGCCTGCCGCCGAGGTAGAACTCCTTGAACGACCCCTTGCCGTCCAGCAGCGTCGGGTCGTTCTCCATGAAGAAGCGGATGCCGCGCTGCCAGAGGAAGACCAGCGCGCTGAACGCCGCCGCCCAGGTGCGGGCCCGCCGCCGGTAGCCGCCGTCGACGTGCATGAACACCTCGAACGCGACCGAGCGGTGCTCGACCTCCTCCGCGCCGTGCCAGCGCAGCAGGTCCAGCATCATCGGGTCGGCGCCGCGCCGGTCCAACTCGTCGGCGTTCAGCACCCAGTCGCCGAGGAAGGCGGTGTAGTGCTCGATCGCCGAGATCAGGGCCACCCGCTCCATCAGCCACCACGTGCGGGGCTTCCCCGGCGGCAGCGTCCGGTCGCCGAGCAGCTTCTCGAAGAACCAGTCGACCTGCGCGGTGTACGGCGTCGGATCGAGCCCGAGCTCCTTCAGCCGGGGCAGGACGTCGTCGTGCGCCTGGGAGTGCACGGCCTCCTGGCCGATGAACCCGATCACGTCCTGACGCAGCCGCTCGTCGTGGATGTACGGCAGCACCTGTCGGTACACGTGGATGAACCAGCGTTCCCCGGCGGGGAGCAGGAGGTGGAGCACGTTGATGGTGTGCGTGGTGAAGGGATCACCGGGCACCCAGTGCAGCGGTGTCTTCTCCCAGGCGAAGGAGACCTTGCGGGCCTTGAGCGGCGTCCGCTCCGAAGCGACCGGCTCCGGCTGCGTGTTAGACATGGTGTCAATGTACTGAGGGGTAAGCCGGGAGAACAGGGGTGTGCGGCGTTTTCCTGGCACCGCCCCGGCCGGTGCCCGGCGTGCGGACCGGCCAATTCCCGGGGTTTCGCCGGACCGGGGCGCCGTCACAGGGCCCCCACCCGGCTGCCGTCGGCCAGCGTCCCGGTCAGCCGGGCCCGGTCACCGGCCCCGGCGGGCACGGCGAGCAGCCGGCCCCGGGACCGCCCCGTCACCCCGCCCGACGTGGCCAGCGAGGTGAACTGCCCGCTGCCCGCGGCCAGTACGTACCAGTGACCGGCCTGCGACTTCCACAACACCCCGGCCAGCACCCGGGGATCGCGCGCCCCGCAGGCCGGTGAGTCCTCGGCCCTGGCCGCGACCGCCCCCGGTGGCCCGCCCGTCGCGACGGACGGCGCCGACGGGGCCTGGAACTGGGCGAGCACCCGGCTGCCGGTGCCCCGCCAGGTCTCCGCCCTGGTGCAGAGCCAGCGCGCGGAACCGTCGCCCTCGGGCAGCGGCTGCTCGGCGTACTGCCAGGAGTTCACCGACCGCACCCCGTGCGAGCGCAGCGCGGGCAGCAGACAGGCGGTCCGCGCCCAGGCGTCCCGCTCGGCCCGCCCGGAGACGTCGTGCGGCGCGGTCGGCGGGCCCGAGGTCAGCCGGGCGGGGACCAGTTCACCGAGGTCCGTCAGCAGCCGGGCCGCGGAACCGTCCCGGATCTCGACGGCGCTCCAGGCGCGGCAGGCGCGAGTGGTCGCCGGACCGGCCGGCGCGGTGACCGTGCCGTCGGCGGTGCGGGGCAGCGGGCGCGGCGCGCCGCCCGGCGCCAGCAGGTCCCGCGCCCGGACCCCGGACGCCCAGGGGGCGACGAGGTAGCGGACGCGGTCGCCCGCGCGCTCCACGACCACGGCACCGGCCGCGGCGGCGTCCGCGCCGTCCACCCGGGCGAAGTCGAGCACGACGTCCCCGTCCGGGCCGCCGCGACGGGGCTCCGCGTACCGCACGATGCGCAGCCCGTCGTGGAGGAGCACCACCGCCGCCCGGTCCGCCCCGCCCGCGTACAGCAGTTGCGGCGGACCCGCCGGAGGCCCGACGGGGGTGCCCGGGGTCGCCGACGTGCGCACCCCGGCGCCGGGCCGGGCCCACGCGGCGAGCGCGCGACGCAGCAGGGCGGTGTCCCCGGCACGGTCGCCGCGGGTGGGCCAGGAGGTGAAGTCGGTGCGCGACGAGCGCTGCCAGAACGTCCCGGACACCCGCCGCAGCCCGGCGGGGTCCAGCAACTGCCCGGCGTCGCCGGGGAAGTGCTCCGGCCCGGCCGTGACGGCACGGCCCCAGCCCCCGTCCGCCGGCCCCAGCAGCGCCCCGCACACCAGCAGCGCGGCGACGGCCGTCAGGACCGCCCGCGCGCGCCGCCGGCGGCGCAGCAGGTCCGGCGGCCTGGCCTGGAGCGAACAGGGGTCGAACTCCGGGGAGTCGAGGAGCGCGCCCGGCCCGGGCACGCCGTCCGCCTCCGCGAGCGCCGCGTGCGGGTCGGCCACCCCGGCACCGGCGAGCACCCGCCGCACCTCCGCGTCGGCCAGCCGTTCCAGGCCGCGCAGGGCGAGGGCGGCGCGGCCGGGGCCGGAGAGCGAGGTCAGGGCGCTCTCCAGGGCGAGCCCGTCGGCCCCGCCCGAGTGCGGGAACAGTCGCAGCCCCCACACGGTCGGCAGGAGCGGGGGCAGCCGGACGCCGACGGACCGGCGCCGCGACCGGCCCGCCTCCAGGGCCGCGCGCAGCACCCGCCTGCGGGCGTCCGCGTAGGCCGGGTCCACCGCCGCCGCCTCACCGGGCCTGCGCGGCGGCGGGACATCGCCCGGGGTCCCGTGTCCCGCCGCGTGCCCGGCCAGCAGGCACCGCTGGGCCAGGGCGTGCGCCCTCAGCACCCGGCGGTGACTGCCCGGCGACGGCGGCAGGACGAGATAGCCGAGCCGGACCAGCCGCGGATAGTGCTCGACGAGCGCGGCCCCGGCCTGCTCCCCGTCGGCCGGGGCGGCTGCGGAAGGTACTTCTGGCAGTGGACGCACGTTCAACAGAACGAGCGAATCGTGCGATGGTCACCACGGCCCGCCCGCGGATGGCTCAACGAGCCGCCGTTCCACCGCAGTTGCCACCCGTCGGCCCCGGTCGTGCCGCGCGGCCCGCTCCGGCCGCCCGCCGCGTCCGCGCGGACCGCGTGCCCCGGGCCGTCGCCGCCCCCGGCACGGTGGCCATGGCCACCGCCCATCGGTCCGACCGGTGCACCGTACCCGCGGAAGTCAAGCCGGAAAGCGCCGGTTACCGGCCTGGATCAGAACAATTCGACATCTCCCGGCGGGTAGAGCAGCATGGCTTTGCGGGAGGTGTACAGATCGCTGGCTCCCAGCAATGGCGGCGCGGCCAGTAGATGGGCGCCGGTTAGACCGACCCCTACGCGATCACAAAGCCATGAGCTCATATGATCTCGCTTTCTTTTTGCCGCCCACCAGGTCCGAGCCGTCCGTGAGCATCTCTCTTCTCGGCGGTTTCGACATCGTGGTCGGCGATGAGCCGGTGACCGTCCCGGTCGGCTCGAAGCGGCTGTTGGCATTTATCGTGCTACAATACCGCGCCGCCGTTCCCCGGGCCCTGGTCGCGGGGAGCCTCTGGCCCGAGGCGTCCGATCAGGGCGCGAACACGAACCTGCGGTCGGCGCTGTCCCGCCTCCAGGGCCTCGGGAAGCAGGCACTGAACATCTGCCCCGCCGAGTTGCGCCTCGCGCGGGAGGTCACGGTCGACCTGTTCCGGGCCCGGTCGTTGGCCCAGCAAATACTCGATCCCAATGTCCCGGCCGAGGACCTCGACCTCGACGTGGCGGCCATCGACCAGCTGTCCGCCGATCTGCTGCCCGGCTGGTACGACGAGTGGGTGCTGCCGGAGGCGGAGCAGTGGCGACAGCTCCGGCTCCACGCGCTGGAGGCCCTGACGGGGACCTTCATCGGCCTGAAGGAATTCGCCTGGGCCGTGACGGCCGCCCACGCGGCCGTGCAGGCGGACCCGTTGCGGGAGAGCAGCCAGGCTTCGCTGATCCGCGCCCACCTGGCGGAGGACAACCGGTCCGAGGCGCTGTGCGACTTCGAACGCTACGAGCAGCACCTCCGCGACGAGCTGGGACTCCGTCCCACACCGCGACTGTGCCGGCTGGTGTCCGAACTGCAGCGGTCGCGCCCCGGTAAGTGCCGGGGCAAGTAGCGGACCCCGTAGTCGCCGGATAGCCGCCGGAGTCGGTGAACCCGCCACTGTCCAGTGGCGGGTTCGTGCTACCGATTTCGGTCGGTCGGTGGGTTCGGTGCGGTCAGCACGCGACAGAAGTCACGTCTGTGCGCCCTGTTGCAGGACGTCACCGAAGCCGCCGGTCTGTGCGCCCTGTTGCAGGACGTCACCGAAGCCGCCGGTCTGTGCGCCCTGCTGGAGGACGTTGCCGGTGCCCTGGCCGGTCTGTGCGCCCTGCTGGAGGACGTTGCCGGTGCCCTGGCCGGTCTGTGCGCCCTGCTGGAGGACGTTGCCGGTGCCCTGGCCGGTCTGTGCGCCCTGTTGCAGGACGTTGCCGGTGCCCTGGCCGGTCTGTGCGCCCTGCTGGAGGACGTTGCCGGTGCCCTGGCCGGTCTGGGCGCCCTGTTGCAGGACGTTGCCGGTGCCCTGGCCGGTCTGTGCGCCCTGTTGCAGGACGTTGCCGGTGCCTCGCCCGGTCTGGGCGCCCTGCTGGAGGACGTTGCCGGTGCCGCCGGTCTGTGCGCCCTGTTGCAGGACGTTGCCGGTGCCTCGCCCGGTCTGCGCGCCTTGCTGGAGGACGTTGCCGGTGCCCTGGCCTGTCTGGGCACCTTGCTGGAGGACGTTGCCGGTGCCTCGTCCGGTCTGGGCGCCCTGCTGGAGGACGTTGCCGGTGCCGCCGGTCTGTGCGCCCTGTTGCAGGACGTTGCCGGTGCCTCGCCCGGTCTGCGCGCCCTGCTGCAGCACGTTGCCGGTGCCCTGGCCTGTCTGGGCACCTTGCTGGAGGACGTTGCCGGTGCCTCGTCCGGTCTGGGCACCCTGTTGCAGGACGTTGCCGGTGCCGCCGGTCTGTGCGCCCTGTTGCAGGACGTTGCCGGTGCCCTGGCCTGTCTGGGCACCTTGCTGGAGGACGTTGCCGGTGCCCTGGCCTGTCTGGGCACCTTGCTGGAGGACGTTGCCGGTGCCTCGTCCGGTCTGGGCGCCCTGTTGCAGGACGTTGCCGGTGCCCTGGCCTGTCTGGGCACCTTGCTGGAGGACGTTGCCGGTGCCTCGCCCGGTCTGCGCGCCCTGCTGCAGCACGTTGCCGGTGCCGCCGGTCTGCGCGCCCTGCTGGACGATGTTGCCGGTGGCGGTGTCGATGCAGGTCGGGGGGAGGGACTGGGTGCAGAGGATCTGGGACGGGGCCTGGGCCTGGGGCGCTGCTGTGGCGCTTGCCACGCCAACCCCGCCGGCGAGCGCCGCGACCAAGCTCGACACGCCGATCAGGCGGGGAATTCCTTGCCGAATGCTTCTCATCATGGTGGATTCCTTGCGTGTGAAAGCGGGTTTGAGCTTGCCTGCACCAGCCATCGTCGGGTGCCGGGCGTCACCGTGGCGTGACGTCGGCGTGACTGGCCCCGGCCGACGGCAACCGGCGGAGGCTCTCCGCGGGCGGCTGCCCGCGCTCCGGCCGCGGCCACGGGTTTTTCCGCGGACGGCGACGCTTCCCCGGACCCGAACCGCTGCCGGCCGTCGGCCGAACCGGCTGCGGCCACCACGTGATGGCCCGGTACGCGCAGCTGAGGGCAGGAGCCCGGCCGAGGGGCGCGCTCGGCCGGTTGCGTACCGTGACAAGACTCGGGAAGGGACGCGCGCAGCCGCCGCGCCGCGCCGCCGGGTGCACCCGGACAGCACGCGCGTTCAGTGGAACGGGCGAATCGCGCGGGACACCCGGTCCGCCCGCGGGCGGTGCGACGGGCCGCCGCCTCAGCCCAGGTGCCACCCGCTGAACTCGACCGTGCCGCGCAGCCCGCTCCCGCCGTTCGTCGCGGTCATGAAGATCCCCACGTCCTGCGCCGCAGCCGTCCCCGGCACGGCGACCGTCGCCACCGCCCGCCAGGTCGCCCCGCCGTCGGTGGAGCAGGAACCCGTGCACCCGCCCCCGGTCCGGGTCAGCCGGAGCAGCACCGGGGCCTTGATCCCGGTGATCCGCCGGTAGGCGTCCAGGGTGCCGTCGCCGTTCGTGTCGTACGAGAGCACCACGCCGTTCGACGGTGTCACCGCCAGGTTCAGGAACCCGGTGGAGCCCGGCGTCGCGAGGCCGTTGCGCACCACGATGCCCGCCCGCGCCCAGCCCCCGGTGTTCTCCTGCGCGTCGACCCGCACGGTCACCTCCGCCCCCTCGGACCAGGCCCCCTCCCGGTACGCCGTGCCGAACTGGCTGGTGCCCTTCCACAGGTCCTGGCCCGCCCCGTTGATCGCGAGCCGTCCGTCCAACTGCCCGAAGACCGCCGCGTTCGCCGTGTACGTGCGCCAGCCCGGCTCCAGCGGCGCCGCCATGTACACCGCGCCGCGCCGCAGATCGGTCACCCGCTCCTCGCCGCGCGGCCCGTACACGGTGCTCAGCCCGTACGGCATCGGCCGCAGCGGAGCGGTCAGCGGCTCGGACGGGGCGGTGACCCGCCAGTGCACCGAACCGGATCCGCCGGCCGCGACCTCGTCGAGGGAGGTGCCGCCCGTCGCGGTGGCGTCGAGGCCGGTGAGCTCGAAGTCGACCCGGCCGGTGGACCGCAGGCCGTTCAGATTGCGGAAGGCGGCCGTCACCGTGCCGGTGCTGCCCGGGGTGAACGCCACCGGATCGGCCGAGACCGTGACGGCGCCCTGGTACGGGGCGGTGGACAGGGTCTCGAAGACCCGTCGCGCCGTGCGGTGGGCATCGCCCGTCGCCCGTACCGGATGGACGTCGGTCCGGCGGGTCCACTCCTCCTCGCCCGGGTACCAGTCGAACGGCTTCGCGGCCCGGCCCTCCACGAGCGCGTCGGTCAGCTCGTCCAAGTAGGCCCGCCACTGCGGGAGATGGACCTCGCCCATCAGCCCGTGCCAGTCGCGGTTGGCGTAGTTGCTGAGCTGGTCGGCGGCCGTCCGGTCCGCCCAGGTGGTGATCAGGGTGCGCGCCGTCCACTCCAGCCGGACCGCCTCCGCCGGGCCCGTCGCCAGCCGCTTGGCGTCCTCCAGCCACGGACCCAGCAGGAAGGCCCGGTGGCAGCCCGCCACCGCGTCGGCCAGCCGCATCAGCTTCAGCCAGAGCGCGGCGAGGGTACGGAACCGGGCGACGTCCTTGTCGGTGTGGGCGGCCCGCAGCTGCGGCAACAGGGTCCGGGAGCGGTCGGCGAGCACCTGCCGGGCCAGGTCGGTGAGGTCGTGGCGGTAGGTGTCCGAGTCGCGCAGGGCCGGGCGCACGTCGAGGAGCGCCGCGAACGCCCGGTCGAAACCGGCCGGGTCGAAGGCGGTGTTCACCGAGGCGGTGATGTTCGGGCGCCGCGAGAAGAGCGAGTCGACGGGACGGCCGTCGGTGCTCGTCAGCCGGTACGCCGTGGCGGCCAGTGCGGCGAAGGCCGCCTCCGCCGCACTGTCGCGGCCGCCGTAGCGGAACTTCGGGTACGCCCGGAACCACGCCTCCCGGTCCACCTTCTCGGACCGCCAGGCCAGCTCGCCGAAGAGTTCGAGGGCCGCCGGGTCGCGCTCGGTCGCCTCCGGCATGTACGCCGTGCCGACCAGGGCGCTGCCCGGTTTGTCGCGCCAGGCCGTGAACTTCTCCGTCCAGCGGTCGGTGTTGGCCCCGATCGTCGTACGGCCGCCGAAGTTCGGGATGGTGCCGAAGGCGTACGGGGCCCCGCCCCAGTCCTTCTCCCGGTCGGTGACGGTGTCCAGGTCGGAGAGGCCGTCGACGATCAGGAGCCGCTCGGTGTCGATCGCCTCCAGCAGCGCGGGCCGGGGATTGGCCTGCCAGCCGAGGATCACCCAGGTCGCGCCGGGGTGCGCGGTGCGCAGAGCGGACTCGACGGCACGGGCGGCGTCCGGCACCGGGACGTCACCGGCGTCGCCGCCCTCGTGCAGCAGGTCCATCTTGAAATGCGCCGCGGGACCGAACAGCTCCTCCTGGTGCCGGTAGAAGGCGGCGGCCACCTCGGCGAAGACGGGGGTGCGAGGGTCGAGCCAGTCGGGGCGGCGCAACCCGTTCCAGGTGCCCTGCGGGACGACCCGGGCCCCCGGATTGCGGTCCACGAAGCCGTCCGGGACCGTGCCGAAGTAGCCGGGGAACACCGGGGCCATGCCCAGTTCCCGCATCCGGTCGGCGATGCTCCGCCCCAGGGCGGCCCGCCGGTCGATCAGCCCGGTGCCGAGCGGGCCGCCGTATCCGCTCATGTTCTGGAGCAGCCACCACGGCTGGTGGGAGGGGGCGGGCAGCCAGGCACGGGCCTCGGCGTCGTCGTAGCCGAAGTCCTGGAGCAGCCGGTGGTAGACGGCCTCCTGGCCGGCGGTCACCAGGACCTCGTTGCAGCCGTGCAGGGCCAGGACGTCGAGCATCCGCTCCCAGCGCGGCCAGTCGGCGTACGGGGCGGTGTAGCCGTCGTGGGTGTCGTTGAGCGCGAAGCGGTGCGGCACGGTCGCGGAGCGCTCCACGGGGGTGCGGGGCGCGGGCAGCCGGCGGGGCAGCACGGTACGGCTGCCGGCCCACGAGACGACGGCGTCGCAGGTGTACTTGAGGTACCAGTGCGCCCCCGTCAGCGCGGCGGCCGGGGTGGTCGCGGCGATCTCGATCCGCCCGGTGGAGCCGGTGACCCGGAAGCGGTCGGGGGCCTGCGCGCCCTCGCCCCGGGGAAGGGCGCGCAGGCGGAACTGGTCCGCGTGGTCCGGCAGCAGGCGCCGGAGCGCGTCGTGCGCGGGGTCGAGGTCCCGGGCGGGGGCGGACGGCGCGGCGGCGGCGGACGCGGGGGCGGTGCCGACCGCGGCAGCGGCTCCGGCCGCCCCGGCGGCTCCCAGCAGCGCACGTCTCGTGAGCCGGGCGGAGCCGACGGGGCGGGAGGAGCTGAAGGGCAGGGAAGGTTCCGTCACGGTCCGCACTCCTCGGTGTTGTTCATGGTGGTGCATGCGACAACAGGCGTGTGCGGTGCGCACGTTAATGACGGGTGCGGGCGCGGGCAATGGGGCGGGCGGCGGTTCGTCCCGATCCAGCCGTTCGGCCCCCACGACGCGTCGGCGGGGCCCTCACGGGCGTCCGGTCCGGTTCAGCCCCGGTCCAGGTAGGCGAGCACCGCGAGGACCCGGCGGTTGTCGTCGTCGGACGGCGGCAGGGCGAGCTTCCCGAAGATGTTCGAGGTGTGCTTGGCCACCGCCCGCTCCGTGATCACCAGTTGCGCGGCGATCGCCATGTTCGAACGGCCCTGGGCCATCAGCTCCATGACCTCCAGCTCGCGCGGGGTGAGCCCGCCCATCGGCTTGTCCTGCGACCGCCGCGAGAGCAGCTGCGAGATCACCTGCGGATCCATCGCGGTGCCGCCGGCCGCGACCCTGCGCACCGCGTCGACGAACTGGTCGGCGTCGAAGACCCGGTCCTTGAGCAGGTAGCCGATGCCCCCGTTGCCGTCCGCCAGGAGTTCGCGCGCGTACAACTGCTCCACGTGCTGCGACAGCACGAGCACCGGCAGCCCCGGCCTGGCCCGCCGCGCCGCCAGCGCGCACTGCAGGCCCTCGTCCGTGTGGGACGGCGGGAGCCGGACGTCGACTATCGCGACGTCCGGCTCCGACTCGGCGAGCGCCCTGGTCAGTTCGGGACCGGACTCGACCGCTGCCGCGATCTCGAAGCCGTACGCCTCCAGCATCCGGACCAGGCCGTCGCGCAGCAGGAAGAGATCTTCGGCTAGGACAACTCGCAAGGGATCTCCATGGTCACCATGGTGGGGCCGCCGGCGGGGCTGCTGACGGCCAGGACGCCGTCGAATGTACCGAGTCGGCGTTCGATTCCGCTCAGGCCCGACCCCGCCCCGACCCTCGCCCCGCCCCTGCCGTTGTCGGTGACGGACATCCGCAGCACGGAGTCCGTGTGCCAGATGTCCACCCGGACCCGGTCCGCCCCCGAGTGCTTGGCGGCGTTCGTCAGCGTCTCGCTCACCGCGAAGTACGCCGCCGACTCGACCGCGGCGTCCGCCCGGCCGGTCAGCTCCACCTCGACCTCGGACGCGAAGGGCAGCCGCAGCGCCAGCGCCCGCACCGCGTCCCCGAGTCCGCGCTCGGCGAGGACCGGCGGGTGGATGCCCCGCACCAGGTCGCGCAGCTCCGCGAGGGCCTCGGCGGAGGACTCGCGGGCCGCGGCCAGGAGCTTCCTCGCCTGCGCCGGGTCCTTCTCGATGAGCGCCTCCACGGTGCCCAGGTTCATGCCCATGGCGACCAGTCGGGCCTGCGCGCCGTCGTGCAGGTCGCGTTCGATGCGGCGCAGTTCGGAGGCGGCGGTGTCCACCGCCTCGTGCCGGGTCTCGGTCAACCGGTCGATGCGCCGGGCCAGCTCCTGCTCCCGGACGGGGGCCAGCATCGCCCGGGTGATCACGAAGTGCAGCCGCAGCAGCGGCTCGGAGAACCGCAGGCCGACCGCGAGCAGCACCACCCCGAGCGCGGCGGCGGCCAGCCCGGTCGCCTGGCTGTCGACCGGCACGAACGCGTACCAGTACCGGTCGTCGGTGAAGACCCGCCACAGGCCCGCCGCCAGGACGAAGCCCTCCAGCGGGTAGACGAACAGCCCGACCGCCAGGGCCAGCACCACGTAACCGGCCGTCATGTCGACCAGCAGCCAACGGATGTCGCGCCAGGTCGCCGGGTCCTTCAGCATCAGCGTGGTCCGCTCCACCCGCCCGGTGAACCCGGTGCGCAGGTCCTCGGGGAAGGGGCGGTACGGGACCGGGATGCGGATGTCGAACCAGGTGACCGCGAGCAGCCGGCGCCGGTTGGCGTGCTTGCGCACCAGCTCCAGCGTGTACGGGGTGGTCATCAGGCCGATGCCCAGCGGGACGAAGACGATGGAGAGCACGGTCCACACGAAGAGGGTGATCGAGCCGACCAGGCACGCGAACGACAGCACGAACCCCCGCCCGACGGCCGACAGCGCACCGCGCACCCGCCCTTTTGCCGTACCCATCGTGGTCCGCCCCCCTTCGTGGGGCCCTCGTGCCGGACCCCGTCGCGCAGACAGTCTCACCCGACGGGCGGTCCGGGCGTCAGCCGGTCCGACACCCGGTCGGGGTGTATCCAGCACCACCCCCCGGCCGGGCGCGCGGAGCGGCCCCGGTCCGGCGGGTGCCGGACCGGGGCCGCGTCATGCGTTCTCGGTGCCGTCAGGGGATGTACTTGTAGCCGACGCGCCGCACGGTCTGGATCGAACGGCGGTGCTCGGCGCCCAGCTTGCGCCGCAGCCGGGCGATGTGGACGTCCACGGTGCGCCCGTCGCCCACGTGCCCGTAACCCCAGACCGTGGTCACCAACTGGTCGCGGGTGTGCACCCGGTGGGGGTGCGCGACCAGATGGGCGAGCAGCTCGAACTCCAGGTAGGTGAGGTCGAGCGTGGTCCCGTCCACCGCCGCGGTGCGCCGCACGGGGTCGATGCGCACCGGACCCGCGGCCGGGTCCTCCACCGGGGTCGGCACCACGTACTGGGCGGCTTCGGCGAGCGGGCTTCCGGGGGCGGGCCGCTGATCGGCGGGTACGAGCACCAGGTAGCCGATCATCGGCGGCCGGCCGGGCAGCGCCGGAACGGTGTGCTGGGGCGCGGGCAGCCAGGTGGCGCCCGGCGGAAGGAGATCGGCCATGCCGGCGGGCCGGGCGACCTCGTCGGGGTCGACGGCGCGCAGTCGGTGGCGCTGGGGCGGGAAGGGACGGGCGGAGGGGGTGGCCGCAGCGGGTGCCACGGGCGCCGCGGTGGCGGCGGCAGCGGCGGAGAAGGTACGGGTGTTCGCCATGAGGGTCAGCTCTTTCGCGCGAAGGAGTCGTCGGTGGACGGACTTGCTTGCGCGCGGACCGAAGGCCGGGGTGAGCGGCTTTAGAGGGCCTGCGCGTTCAACGCGCGGCAACACACCCGGTCGAAGTCGTGGTGCTGACGGGAAGGCCAGAACGGTTCGAGGTCGCTGCGACCTGTCGAGATGTACTGGATGCCGACCATGGCCCCATTGAACCAGACAACCGGTCGGCGCAGCAGGTCCCTCTCACCCGTCGATACGCCCCGCCGTGTCGGCTTCCTCACGCCGGTCCCGGCCGGGGCGCGGGCGGGCACGCGGAGGGGGCGTCCCTCCGGCCGGACGGACGCCCCCTCGCCACGACGGCGCTGCGGGATCAGACCTGGTCGGCCTTCTCCAGCGCGGAGCAGCAGGTGTCGACGATCAGCCGCGTGACGACGTACGGGTCGACGTTGGCGTTCGGCCGGCGGTCCTCGATGTAGCCCTTGCGGTCCTGCTCGACCTGCCACGGGATGCGGACCGAGGCGCCGCGGTCGGAGACGCCGTAGCTGTACTCGTTCCACGGGGCGGTCTCGTGCAGGCCGGTCAGCCGGTCGTCGATGCCCGCGCCGTAGTTCTTGACGTGGTCCATCGGCTTCGAGCCCTCGCCCAGCGACTCGCACGCGGTGATGATCGCGTCGTAGCCCTCGCGCATCGCCCTGGTGGAGAAGTTGGTGTGTGCGCCCGCGCCGTTCCAGTCGCCCTTGACCGGCTTCGGGTCGAGGGTCGCGGAGACGTCGAACTCCTCGGCGGTGCGGTACAGCAGCCAACGGGCGACCCACAGCTGGTCGGAGACCTCCAGCGGGGACAGCGGACCGACCTGGAACTCCCACTGGCCGGGCATGACCTCGGCGTTGATGCCGGAGATGCCGAGACCCGCCTTCAGGCAGTTGTCGAGGTGCTTCTCGACGATCTCGCGGCCGAAGATCTCGTCGGCGCCGACACCGCAGTAGTAGCCGCCCTGCGCGGCCGGGAAGCCGCCCTCGGGGAAGCCGAGCGGCCGGTGGCCGTCGAAGAAGGTGTACTCCTGCTCGATGCCGAAGACCGGCTCCTGACCGGCGAACCGCTCGGCCACCGGGCGCAGCGCGGCACGGGTGTTGGAGGCGTGCGGCGTCATGTCGATGTCGAAGACCTCGCACAGCACGAGGATGTCGTCACCGCCGCGGATCGGGTCCGGACAGACGAAGACCGGCTTCAGCACCCGGTCGGAGGCGTGGCCCTCGGCCTGGCTGGTGCTCGAACCGTCGAAGCCCCAGATCGGCAGCCGGTCCACGTCCTGCGAGGGACTCCCGGTCATGATCTTCGTCTTGGAGCGGAGCTTGGCGGTCGGCTCGGTGCCGTCGATCCAGATGTACTCGGCCTTGAACGTCACGGAAGCCATCCTTTGCGGGTGCTGCGGTCCTGCGGTCCGGTCTGTCCAGCGCAGCTTCGCAAGGCGCGATTTCCCGTCCGTTGCCCGGATGTGAACCCCGTGTTACCGAGGTTTCCCGCGCCGCGCACGTCCCGCGCGCGGACGCCGTCGCCTCCGGAACACCCCCGCGTGCGGACGCCGCCGCCTCCGGAACCCGGCCTACGGGCGGACCTTGAGCAGCGACTCGAAGCCGGCCGCGCGGATGCGGCGCCGCACCTCCGCCTCGGTGGTGTTCAGCGCCGCGGCCGCCCCCGCGAGACACCAGTCCGCGTCGGCGAGCCGGTGCAGCAGGTGCCCCCGCCGGATCTGGGCCTCGGACAGCCGGAACGTCTTCAGATACGCGACCCGCCCCTTGTGGTCGGTGATCGTCTCGCCGATGTGCTGCCCCTCCCCGCCCGGCCGGAACGGGGGCAGGAACCGCCACAGCGTGAACGAACCCATCCGGTACACCTGGTCGAAGGAGTACGAGCTGTCCAGCAGCTCGCGCGCGAACAGGGTGTCGTGCGCCCGCTCCCACTCCAGCTCCTGGCGCCGCGCCGCCGACCGCAGCTCGGCGAGCGTCCGCAGCCGCGCGCCGTCGGAGATCCGCGCCGCGAACTCCGCCACCGGCCCGCCGTACATCGCGTACTGGTGGATCAGCTCGCCGTACAGGTCCTGGAGCAGCGAGGGGTGCAGCAGCCGGTAGTCGTCCGGGTGCGGCACCACGAACGCGGCGGCGAGCACGTCGGCCGTGTACACCATCACGCCGCACTGGCCGGGATGGATCTCGAAGGCCCGCAGCGCGTCGTCGAGCCCCTGCACCGTCCACCCCAGGTACGCGTCCTCGGCGCGCGGCGAGAGGCCGTCGCGCAGCGCCTGCCGCGACCACTCCTCCCAGGCGGTCGAGGGCCCGCCGAAGTGCAGGGCGAGATACCCCTCCAGCGCGAGGTGCAGCGGCAGGAAACGCAGCCGGTCGCCGGGCTGTCGCTTGGCCATGCGGTGGTGGCGGTGGCGCTGGAGCCGGGCGGTCCGGGGCGGCCGGTCCCCGGCCGGGGAGCCCGCCGGGGCGCCGAGCTGCGTGCCGTACGCGGCGCTCTGCTCGCCCTCGCCGGACCAGTCGGCGACGAAGCCGTGCGGAATGACCGAGACGTAGTGCTCGCGCGGGCCGAGGTCCACGACGCCGGGCACGGCGTCCAGGTAGAGCTCCTCGTGCAGCCGGAGCCCCTCGACCGGCTGCTCGCGCACCAGCGGCACCAGCCGGACGCCGCCCCACACCTGGGCGGGGCGGGTGGTGAGCCCGGCCAGTTCGAGCCTGTTCACGATGCGGCTCCCATCCTCACGATGCGGCTCCCGTCCTGTCCCCGGTCGTCCTGTCCTCGGCCGTTCCGTTCCCGGCCACGAAGCGCGCGACCTGCCGGTCCAGGTAGGCGTACAGGGCCGCGGGTTCCGTGCGGCCCTCGGCGAACTGCGCGATCTCCACCAGCGTCGGCAGGTCCTCCGCGTCCCGGATGCCCGCCGTCGGCACGCTCGGCGCGAGGCGCCGCACATCGAAACCGTCCGCGTCGTATACGGGGTTCACATGCACCACCTCGGTGCGCCGGTCCGGGTCGAGTCGGGTCCGCCACACCCTGAGCACCTCGCCGGCCAGTCCGGGCGGGGCGTTGTCCCAGCCGTCCGAGACGATGAGCAGCCGGTCGGGGCCGAGCTCCAGGGCGTCCAGCACCCGGGTGCCGAGCGGGGTCGCCCCCCAGGGCCCGACCAGCAGCGGATCGGTGCGGCCCGAGGTCCACAGCGGGTTGTACCCGCCCGGCGCGGCCAGTACCTCCAGCAGGTGGTGGCAGGCCAGCGCCACGGCGAGCGGACGGCGCCGCTTCTCGCCCGAACCGTACGAGGAGTAGCTGTCGTCCAGCACGGCCGCGACCCGGCCCCAGCTCCCGGCGTGCGGACCCGCCGCGCGCCGTGCCGCCGCGCGCAGCGCACGGGTCAGCTCCGCGCGGTGCAGCCGGCGCTCGTCGAGGTCGAGCGACAGGACGTACAGGGCGAGCCGGGTCAGCGGCATCGCGGTCAGGTCCACGTCCGCGGGCAGTCGGCCGGTCGGGGCGGTGCGCTGCCGCTGGGTCCGCAGCCGCTCCAGCCGGGTCATCCGCGGCGCCGCCCGCTCCAGGAACGCCTCGCGCTTCATCCCGTGCCGGGCGGCGAAGCCCTCGGCGACGGTGAACGGCAGCTCCTCGACGGCCCGCTGCTCGTAGTGGGCGCGCCGCCAGGCGTCGAGCAGCTGGTGCCGGTAGTGGGTGTGCGATCCGGGCCGGAACAGGAAGTCCCCGACCTCGGCGGCCGCCTCCGGCCCCCCGGCTCCCTCCGGCTCCCCGGCCCCGTCGAGCCGGAGGTGGGCGTGGCGGGCCGCGGCCTTCAGACCGGAGCGGTACTTCACCGCGTCGTGCGCCAGGTCGGGCCGCGCGGCCAGCCAGTCGCGCATGATCGCGCGGGTGCGCCGGTTGTTCACCCCGGCCGCGCGCAGTGCCCGGAACAGCCGGTACACGCGCTGCGGCGGCAGCTTCGCCAGCCGGGCGGCGATCAGCCGGCCCTCGGTGCGCTTCTCCCCGGGCGTCGCGTCCCCGGCGTGCTCCAGCAGCCCCTGGACGATGCGCGCCGCGTTGTGGTCGTTGATGTCGAGGGCGAGCGCGCAGGCGTACACCCGGCGGTAGTTGACCCGTACGTACTCGTGGAGGAAGTCCAGCGAGAGCTGCTGCTGGTACGCGGTCGAGCGGAACTCGCGCTGGCCGGTGGCGGTGATCGCCGCGTTGACGAAGAGCAGCACGTCCTCGGCGGCGACGAGCCCGGCGTCGGTTCCGGTGCTGGTGGACATGGTTCCCCCGTGGTGTCGCGCACCGCCCGGTACGGGGGCGATGGGATGCCGGCCGGGGAATGGGGGCGCGAACAGCGAAATTATTGCTTCAGAGGCAAGTCCCGGAAGTCGCGCCGGAGTCCCGCGGCCGGCCCCGCAAACGTAGCCATGAACCTCACCCTCCGCCAAACGGATAAGGACGGCGACGGCCGGGGCGCCGCCCGGCACGGGGCGGGGCCGTCCGGCGGCTCAATACGGGGCGGGCCCGGCCGACCCGGCAGACTTGCCCCATGACGACACTTCCCCCGACCCCCCTGCGCATCGGCCTCGTCGGTACGGGTCCCTGGGCCCGGAACACCCAGGCCCCCGCCCTCGCCGCCCACCCCGGCGTCGCGCTCAGCGGTGTGTGGGGCCGCGACGCCGGGGCCGCGGACGCGCTGGCCGCCGCGCACGGCACCACGGCGCACACCGGCGACGCGGGCATCGACGAGCTCTTCGCCGCCAGTGACGCCGTCGCGTTCGCCGTGCCGCCGGACGTCCAGGCCCCGCTCGCCGCCCGCGCCGCGGCCACCGGACGCCACCTGCTGCTGGACAAGCCGGTCGCGACCACCGTCGCGGGGGCCGGCGAGGTCGTCCGTGCCGTCGAGCAGACGGGGGTCGCGTCCGTCGTCTTCTGCACCTTGAGGTTCGCGGCCGACACCTCCGCCTGGATCGGCGAACAGGCCGCCCTGGACGGCTGGTTCACCGCCCGCGCCGAGTGGATCGGGGCACTGTTCGCACCGGGCTCGACCAGTGAGTACGCCGCCTCGCCCTGGCGCCGCGAGAAGGGCGGCCTGTGGGATGTCGGCCCGCACGTTCTGTCGGTGCTGATCCCGGTGCTGGGGGACGTGACCCGGCTGACCGCGGCACGCGGCCCGTCCGACACCGTCCATCTGATCCTCCGCCACACCTCCGGCGCTTCCAGCACGGTGACGCTCGCCCTGGGCGCCCCGACGGCCGCGGTGGGCACCGGCATCGAGCTCCGGGGCGAGCAGGGAGTCGTCACGCTGCCGCGCTGGGGCGACGCGGTCGGTTCCTTCCGGGCGGCGGTGGACGCGCTGATCGAGTCGGTGCGCACGGGGGAGCCGAACCCGTGCGACGTACGGTTCGGCCTGCGCCTCACGGAACTGCTGGCCGAGGCGGAGAAGCAGGTGGGGGAGTAGGGCGGCGGGGCCGGGCGTACGTCGAGGCCCGGCCCCTTTGACGGGGCCCGTGCCCCCGGCCCTTCCGGCGGGTACCCCCTCGTCCCCGGCCCTTCCGGCGGGGCCCGTGTTCCCGGCCCGGTGCCCTCGCCCCGGCCGCTACATCAGCATCGGGCGGAGCTCCAGCCATGCCGCGACCTCGGCCCGCAGCGTCGGCTCCCGCACGCCCCTGCGCAGTTGGGCACCGGCGGCCAGGGCCAGGGCCTTGGCCCGCCGGGACCGGTTGACCGCCACGAGGTTCTCCCGGGTGTACGCGGTGGTGTGCCTGGTCGCCACCTCGGCCCGGGACACCGGCATGGCGTCGAGACACGCCCGGACGGTCTCGTCCGGCGGCAGCAGCGCCCGGCCGGCGACCTCCAGCGCCGCCTCCGCCCGGTCCAGGACCCCGGCCGTACGGCACTTCCCGACCAGCCAGAGCGCCAGCCCCGCCCACGGACTCCCCACCCGGTCCGGCCCTTCCGGGGTCCGCCGGAGGCAGGAGTCCAGCAGGAACCACCACCAGCGGGCGCACTCCTCCGCCGCCCCGGGCCCGCGGCGCGCGGCCCACCGCTCCCGCCCGTCGGGGTCCAGTCCCACCAGGTGCTCCACCCAGCTCCGCCCGGCCTCCCGCGACCAGGCGGGCGCCGCGTACCGGGGGCCGGTCCCGAACCACGCCGGCGTCGAGATCTTGAGGACGGCCCCGGTGCCCTCGTCGACGAGCAGACCGACCCGGCTGTCCTCCCGGACGAAACGACGGCACCCGAGCCCGTCGGGCGCCACCTCGGTGGCGGGGAAGCCCGCCCGTCGCAGCTCCCGGTCCAAGTCGTCCATCAGCAGAGGCACTTCGAGTCGATGCGCCTGCACCATGGCGTAGAGGCCGTCCCAGGGGTCCTCGGACGAGAGCCGTTGCCAGGCGAACTCGGCGAGGTCGTAACCGCGCAGCCGCTGCCCCCGGTCGACGCTCTCCACGAAGTCGTCGCCGAGCAGCGCCGTGACCTCGTCGGGCGTGGAGGTGGCGTCGGCGCCGCCCACCGTTCCGGTGATGACGAAGTCGCTGAAGAAGGCCATGGGGAAGGGGCCGGGCCGGGACATGGGGGTGGGATCTCCGTTTCGTCGGGCGAGCCGGTTCGCGTGGTCGGTGGGGTGGGGCGGCGGCCGGGCCGGTTCAGGTGGCCGGCGGGGGAGTGGTGGCGACCGCCCGGTGCGCGGCTTCCAGGAAGCGCCGGACGGCGGCCGTCCCGTTGTCGTCGAGGTCGCGCAGCACCGCCGTGGTGTCCTCGATCAGGGGCCCGAAGAACGCCCGCCCCAGCTCCCTCGCGCGCGGCGTCACGCTCAGCAGCACCCGTCGCCGGTCGCGCGCGTCGCGGACCCGGGTGAGGTGCCCCAGCCGCTCCAGACGGTCGATGAGCGAGGTGGTGCCCGCGGAGTTGAGCCCGAGCTGCGGGCCGAGCCACCCGGCGGTGGCCGCCGTACCGGCCCGTTCCGCGTCCAGCAGACAGATCAGCGCGCGCACGTCGGTGCTGTGCATCCCGTGCAGGCTCGCGAACTCGGCCTGGCGCAGCCCGAATTCGACGGTCACCCTGCGCAGCAGATGGACGAGCTCCAGCTCGGGCCCCTCGTCGCTCATCACGCCGTCCCCTCTCCCGGTCACCCGTTCCAATTATCTCGCTGAGCGAGATAATATCGGTCGGCAGTCGATCCGGGAGGCACCCCATGACCGTCAGCACGTCCTTCCTCGCGGCCTACGACGAGGTCCTGGCGACCAGATGGCCCGCCGGCACGACGCACACGGAGCTCCCCACCCCGTACGGCACCACCCGGGTCAACAGCCACGGCCCCGAGGAAGCCCCGCCCCTGGTGCTGCTGGCCGGCGGCGGCGCCACCTCCACCGTCTGGTACGCCCAGGCCGCCCACCTGGGCCGGACCCACCGCGTGCACGCCGTCGACCTCGTCGGCGACCCCGGCCGCAGCGTCGCGGGGGAGCGCCCGGTCCGTACCGTACGGGACCTGACGACCTGGCTCGACGCCGTGCTGGACGGGCTGGGCGCCGACCGCGCCGCGCTGTGCGGGCACTCGTACGGTGCCTGGATCGCCCTCCACCACGCCCTGCACGCGCCCCACCGCGTCCGGAAGCTGATCCTCCTCGACCCCACCCAGTGCTTCGCCGGTTTCCGCCCCGGCTATCTGTTGCGCGCGCTGCCGATGCTGCTCCGCCCCGACGCGAGGCGGACGCGCGCCTTCCTGGAGTGGGAGACGGGCGGCGCCGCGCTGGACCCGGCCTGGCTGCGGCTGCGCCACGCCGCGGCGGACTTCCCCTCGGCCCGCCCCGACCGGCCGACTGCCC
>NZ_RDBO01000020.1:905453-922443 GCF_008120935.1 Streptomyces sp. sk2.1 | reverse complement strand
GCCCCCGACGCCCTGCGCGGCCTGGACGTACCGACCCTGGTCCTGCTGGCCGGGAGCGGCAGGGCCCACGACCCGGCCCGCGTCGCCGCCGCGGCGGCCCGGCTGCTGCCGCGCGCGCGGACGGTGACGATCCCCGGCGCGACCCACCACACCCTGCCGCTGCACGAACCGGCGGCCGCCGAACTGAACCGCACGGCGGCCGACTTCCTGACGGCCCGGTGACGCGGGGTCCGGCACGGACGGGCATGGTGCGGGCGAGCACGGCCCCGATGCGCCCGTACGGCACGCCGGGCGGGCCGACGTACCGTACGGGGGTGCTTCCGGGCCGGCGCACCCGCTCGGCGCACCGGTTCCTCAGCGGCCCATGGCGTCCCGTACCGCCTCGTCCGTGCGCGCCACGACGGCGGTCCCGTCGTCCGCGGTGATGATCGGCCGCTGGATCAGCTTCGGGTGCTCGGCGAGGGCCGAGATCCACCGTTCGCGGGAGCCGGCCTCGCGCGGCCACTCCTTGATGCCCAGCTCCTTCGCGTCCGCCTCCTGGGTCCGTGCGATGTCCCACGGCTCCAGCCCCAGCCGGTCGAGCACGGCCCGGATCTCGTCCGGTGACGGCACGTCCTCCAGATAGCGGCGGACGGTGTACTCGGCACCCTCCGCGTCGAGCAGCTGCACCGCGCTGCGGCACTTCGAACAGGCGGGATTGATCCAGATCTCCATGGGGCCAAAGGTACGGGAGCGAGCCCGCTCCCCAGGACGGCGGAGGCTCGGAAGAACCCCGCTCCCGGTGGGGCCGAAGATGCCGGAGGAAATCCACGAAAGCCCTGCTGGCCAGCGCCGATTGTCAGTGGTGGGCCGTAAAATGGAGGTAGTTCGTGAGGGTTCCACGACCGTGCCAGGAGGTTGTTCATGGCCGTTGCCGCAGTCACGACCAAGCCGTTCCACAAGCCCCTGCAGAAGAAGCCGCTCCCCGCGGGCCGGCCCCGCGAGTGGTACATCACCCACAACCGTCGCCTGAAGGCCATGCGCCTGGCGATAGCCCTGCTCGACACGGGTGTCTACTACCCGTCGACGGCGACCAACGCCAAGATACGCGCGACCGCCGAGCGCATCGGCATCCACCCGCCGTCCGACACGACCTGCCGCATGGTCCGCGCCCTGATCCGTTACGGGCGCTGACCCCGACGCATCCCGTGCGGCCGGGTTCCCGGGCCCCTCACCGGGCCCGGGAACCCGGCCGCGCACGCACGCACCAGAGTCTCCGCGTCCCCCCGCACCGGGTTCAGAAGCCGTCGCAGGTGGCGGTGGCGAAGGCTCCGGAGGCCGAGGCCGTCCGGACGGTCCCGTCGTCCGCCGTCACGGCGCAGGAGACCTCGCCGCCCGACCTCCCGAGGGTGGCGGTGAGGGAGCCGCCCCGCATGAAACCCCTGGTCCGCACCTCCCCGGACCACGGCAGGGAGCGCAGGGTCAGCCGCGCCGCGGACAGGCCGCCGTCCTGCCAGGTGGGGTAGGTGACGGTGACGTCCCGGGCGGTCCCGGTGACCTCGTAGGTGACGCGGAGAGGTCTCGTCCCCTCCCGCGCCAGCACCCCGGCGGCCCATTCCACGGCCACGGCACCGCCGACGGCCGGTACGAGCACGGCGAGCAGCAGCACCCCGGGCCACCACCGCCGGGGCCGCGCCGTCCCGGGTGCGGTGGCCCGTTCCCGGTCGCTCACGACCCCGGGTCCGTCCGTGTCGCTCACGGTCCCGGGCCGGTCCGTGTCGTTCATGCCCCCAGGCTGGTCCGTCCCGCGGCGCCCCGCGACCCGGCACCGGTCCGCTTCGGCCGCCCGGACCACCACCCGTCCGGGGCCCACGGGCATGCGGCATCGCCCGCCGCCCCTTTGACTGGGCCGGGGAGAAGAGGGCCGGGGGACGAGCGCCGGGAGGCACGATGACGAGGAACGCCGTACGGGGACCGGCGGCCGTACTGCTGACGGCGGTCGTGATGTCGACGGCCGCGGCCTGCTCCGGCGACGGCGGGAGCGCCTCGGACACGGCCTCCAGGGCCGCGTCCGCCGCGGCGTCGGCGGCGTCCAGGGGCGCCGACGTGGTGGCCTCGGCGACAGCGGCGGCGGGCGAGAAGCTGAAGGGCTTCAAGAACGGCGTGAACGCCAAGGGTGATGTGAAGGTCGGCTCCCCGGTCACCGACGGCGACGGCCGGGCCACCGCGAAGGTCACCGTGACGAACGGCACCGACTCGGCGAAGTCCTACGCGGTGCAGATCAATTTCCGCGACGGCAAGGGCAACCTGGTCGACACGGTGGTGGTGACGGTCTCCGGCGTCGCCCCCAGGACGGCCAAGGACGCCACGGCCCGCAGCAACCGCAAGCTGTCGGGCGACATCGAGGCCGAGGTGGGAACGGCCCTGCGGCACTGATCCCGTCGGCGGCCGGAGCTACTCGGCCACGCCGTTGAGGGAAACCCCCAGGGGCAGATCCGGAGACAGGACCGGGGACAGATCCGGAGACAGAATCGACGGCAGATCCGGCGGCAGGACATTCACGATGACCGGAGCCGGGGGATTCGCCGGCGTGGGCACCTGGATGAGGAAGGGCCAGAACACGATCTGACCCCCCGTATTCGTAGCCCGCTGCGAAATCTGGTAGCAGACGATTTCGTTCGGGTCGTCAACGACTGTGTAGCACTTGAGCGCCGAAGGCGCGGACCGGGAATTCTGCGGCAGGGCGACGGAACTGCTCGCCGAAGTGCCCACGATTCCGGCGGCCAAGAAGGACGCCGCCGCTGCGACACCGATTTTTCGCAGAGTTTTCTTCTTCATGTTCATCAGCTCGGGAGCTCGATGCGAACCGGAGCGCCCCGTCAGGTTTCCGGGGCCTCGGTGGTACCGGCGCCAAGGTCCGACGGGGTGATTCCCGCAGAACCGGTACTGGGCGTCGACCACCATCGTATCGTCCCGCCCGGGACGCGTCTCGTGCGGAACCTTCCTCAACTGCCCAGTCATTACTGGTTGAATCCGGGAAATCTTTCGGTGCGACATCCTCGGGGAGAGCGCGCAAGCTATAAGAGGCGGGATTCCGGAATCCCGCCCGGAATTGCTGCTTTCAGTCCCGCCGTCACATCGGTGTCACGCCGGAGTCACGCCGTGAATCCGACCCGCTGCTCGCGACGGCACGCGACCGGAACAGCAAGAAAGCGCAGTGTCGGAAAGGGGAAAACCGTGAAGGGAAAAGTCGTCCTGAGTTCCGCCGCAGCAGTGGCGCTCGTCGGAGGGCTGGCAGTGACCACTGCCGCACCTGCTTCTGCCGCACCGACCCAGACGTGCCGGGTGGCGGCAAACACCTTGACCGGGGAGAACTTCGATCCCAACGCGCTGCTCGTCGTTTCTCCCGGGGGGATGGTGCTGCGCCCCGCTGCCGACGGTCGCATCGGACCGACCGCCGTGACGGGCACGGGCAGCTTCTCCGTGGGCCCCGTGGCCTGCACCGGGGGTGAATCGGCCGGAGGCGCGACAGCTGCCGCGGCCGCCGGAGTGAACGCGGCACAGGCGGCGATCAGCAAGGGCGCCTCCCCGCAACAGGCGGCGGCGCAGGGCGTGGCTGCGGCCCAGGCCACGGGCAGAAGCCTCGGCCTGTCGCAGACCGTGATCAACCAGATCAGCAATCAGACGATCAACAATCTGAACCAGATCATCGGCTCCACCATCGGTGGCTCCGTCATCGCGGGCAGCGGCAACACGGTCGGCGGCGGCAACACGGTCGGTGGCGGCACGAACACACCGGGGACCGGCACCGAGACCGGCACAGGCACAGGCACCGAGACCGGCACAGGCACAGGCACCGAGACCGGCACAGGCACAGGCACCGAGACCGGCACAGGCACAGGCACCGAGACCGGCACAGGCACCGAGACCGGCACCGGCACAGGCACCGAGACCGGCACCGGCACTGGCACCGGCACAGGTACCGGGACCGGGACCGGCACTGGCACCGGGACTGGCACTGGGACTGGCACCGGCACCGGGACCGGCACTGAGACCGGCACCGGCACCGGCACTGGTACCGGGACTGGCACAGGAACCGGGACTGAGACCGGCACCGGAACCAGCACCGGCGAGCAACCGGTGATGATGCCGGCTCAGTGATTCCCTGCTTCCAGCAGGCGACGTGTCCGGCCGGCGCAGCCCCGCTGCGCCCCGTGCCCGACACCTGATCGGCAGCTTTGAACGACCATGAGCCCCCATCGGTTTCCCGATGGGGGCTCATGGATCAGTTGAAGCCGTGCGGTGCGTCCGATCCGGAGCGGGCCGGGCCGGAGCCGGGCCGTCGTACCCGGTTCCGCTCCTCCGGTGCCGGAGCGGCCGACCCCGCGGCCTAGAGGTCGAAGTAGAGCTCGAACTCGTGCGGGTGCGGGCGCAGCTGGATCGGGGCGATCTCGTTGGTGCGCTTGTAGTCGATCCACGTCTCGATCAGGTCGGACGTGAAGACACCACCGGCCTGGAGGTACTCGTTGTCCGCCTCCAGCGCGTCCAGGACGGCCGGGAGGGAGGTCGGGACCTGCTGGACGTTCGCGTGCTCCTCGGGAGCCAGCTCGTAGAGGTCCTTGTCGATCGGCTCCGCGGGCTCGATCTTGTTCTTGATGCCGTCCAGGCCCGCCATCAGCAGCGCGGAGAAGGCGAGGTACGGGTTGGACGACGGGTCCGGGGCGCGGAACTCGACGCGCTTGGCCTTCGGGTTGGAGCCCGTGATCGGGATGCGCATCGCGGCGGAGCGGTTGCGCTGCGAGTACACCATGTTGACCGGGGCCTCGAAGCCCGGGACCAGGCGGTGGTAGGAGTTCACCGTCGGGTTGGTGAACGCCAGCAGCGACGGGGCGTGCTTGAGGATGCCGCCGATGTAGTAGCGGGCGGTGTCCGAGAGGCCCGCGTAGCCCTGCTCGTCGTAGAACAGCGGGGTGCCGCCGGACCACAGGGACTGGTGGACGTGCATGCCCGAGCCGTTGTCGCCGAAGATCGGCTTCGGCATGAAGGTCGCGGTCTTGCCGTTGCGCCAGGCGACGTTCTTCACGATGTACTTGAAGAGCATCAGGTCGTCGGCGGCGGCGAGCAGCGTGTTGAACTTGTAGTTGATCTCGGCCTGGCCGGCGGTGCCGACCTCGTGGTGCTGGCGCTCGATCTGGAGGCCGCTCTTCTCCAGCTCCAGGGACATCTCGGCGCGCAGGTCGGCGAAGTGGTCGACCGGCGGGACCGGGAAGTAGCCGCCCTTGTAGCGGACCTTGTAACCGCGGTTGTCCTCGAGCGCACCGGTGTTCCAGGCGCCGGCCTCGGAGTCGATGTGGTAGAAGCTCTCGTTCGCCGACGTCTGGAAGCGGACGCTGTCGAAGACGTAGAACTCGGCCTCGGGGCCGAAGTACGCGGTGTCGGCGATGCCGGTGGAGGCGAGGTACGCCTCGGCCTTCTTGGCCACGTTCCGCGGGTCGCGGCTGTACTGCTCGCCGGTGATCGGGTCGTGGATGAAGAAGTTGATGTTGAGGGTCTTGTCGCGGCGGAAGGGGTCGACACGGGCGGTCGACAGGTCCGCGCGCAGCGACATGTCGGACTCGTGGATGGCCTGGAAACCGCGGATCGACGAGCCGTCGAAGGCAAGCTCTTCGGTCGGTTCGAAGGTCGCCGCCGGGACGGTGACGTGCTGCATCACACCGGGCAGGTCACAGAACCGGACGTCGACGAACTTGACGTCATTTTCGGCGATGTACTTCTTCGCGTCGTCGGCGTTCTGGAACATCCAACTCCTCCTACTCCCGGCCCGGGAGGGACGGGGTTGCAGCTCGTGGTGAGGCCAGTGCGGTGGCACACGCTGGACCTGACCATAGGCAGACCGGATTTCTCAAGCATGACCCATTTGTTTCGCAGAAGTTAACCGGGCCGGGTGTGACCGGCGCCTCATGGCCGGTAATGGAGGCGTCGCCCCGGCCGTTCCTCCCCCTGCTTCCCCGGCCCTTCCCCGGCTGTTCCGGGCCCTGCGCGGTACCCGCCGGGCGGGGGGAGAAGACGGGCGCAGTACCGTGTTCGGGTGGACAACAGGCAAGCAATCGGATCGTGGCTCTCCGGGCCGCGCGCGGCCGCCGAGGAGATGGGGGCCGACTTCGGCCACCGGGGCAAACGGCTGGGCCTGCCCGAGCAGGGGCCGGGCTCCGTCGCACCGCTCGGCCGTCGCTTCGGCGCGATCTTCATCGACTGGGCCCTGTGCATGCTGATCGCATACGGGCTGTTCGCTCGCGGTGACCAGCAGACGGCCGGAAACTGGGCCCTGGGCATCTTCCTCGTGCTGAGCGTGCTCACCGTCGGGACCATCGGCTGCACCCCCGGCAAGCGCATCCTGGGCATCAGGGTCATCGCGGAGAACGGCGGCCGGCTGTCGTTCGGGTGGGCCGTCGTCCGCAGCGTGCTGCTGTGCCTGGTGATCCCGGCCCTGGTGTGGGACCGCGACGGCCGCGGGCTGCACGACCGGCTGGCCCGCGCCGTCCAGGTCCGTATCTGAGGCGTCAGGCGCGTCCGAGGCGGCAGAGACGCCAGGGACGTCCGAGGTGTCCGACGGCATCCGGGGCATCCCGTCCGAAGCGGTTCGGGACACCCGGGGCGATCCCGCGGGCGTCCGGCGCCGGGAGGACCCGGGACACGCGCCCGGGGCACCGGCACTGCCGAAAGCGTACGTACACGAAGGGCGGGGCGCGAACCGAACCGGTTCGCGCCCCGCCCTTCGACGTGTTCGAGGCGTCAGCGCATCTTGCCCCGCGGCATCCGCATGCCCTTGGGCATGGGGCCCTTCGGCAGGGGCATGTTGCTCATCAGGTCGCCCATCGCGCGCAGCCGGTCGTTGGCGGCCGTCACCTGCGGGCCGGTCAGGACGCGCGGCAGCTTCAGCATCTTGGTGCGCACCTTCTTCAGCGGCACCTGGCCCTCGTCGTTGCCGACGATGATGTCGTGCACCGGTACGTCGATCAGGATGCGCGCCATCTTCTTCTTCTCGGCCGCGAGCAGCGTCTTCAGCCGGTTCGGGTTGCCCTCGCCGACCAGCACGATGCCCGCCTTGCCGACGGCGCGGTGGATGACGTCCTGGTTGCGGTTCATCGCGACCGCGGGGGTCGTGGTCCAGCCGCGTCCCACCCGGTCCAGCACGGCCGCGGCGGCGCCCGGCTGCCCCTCCATCTGCCCGAAGGCGGCCCGCTCGGCACGCCGTCCGAAGACGATCGCCATCGCGAGGAGGGCCAGCACGAAGCCCAGGATGCCCAGGTAGACCGGGTGGTCGATCAGGAAGCCGACCCCGAGAAGGACACCGAAGGTGACGATTCCCACGCCCGCGACGACGAGACCGACCTTGGGATCGGTCCTTTTGGTCATCTTGTAGGTCAGGGCGATCTGCTTGAGCCGCCCCGCGTTCTCGGCGCTGTCCGCGCCTTCAGTGTTTGCCTTCCTCGCCATGCACAGAAGTTTACGTGGCCTAGGAACGGTGGTCGGCCGCGGCCTCCAGTACGTACTCGGTCTCGACCCTGTCCTTGGCCCGGCGCCGGTCCTCCACGACCGCGTTCCAGGCGTTGCGGCGGGCGGTGCGCTGGCCGCCGCCCAGGAGCAGCGACTCGACGGCACGGAGGGCATCGGTGACGGAAGGGATGGCTGTGGCGCGTACCGGCACGGCCTGCATCGTGGAAATCTCCTCGGAGCGGATGTGCGGACTGAGTGGCGTGGACTCAGCTGCCCGGGGCGAACGTGCCCGGGACTGCGTTGCGCGGAACGGGTGGCGGGCGCGGGGCACGGGGGGACAGGGCCGGTGGCGGCCGGACGGCCACCGCGAGCCACTGCGCCCGTGTGCACCCAGCGTCATTGCTCGGTGTTACCAGCGCATGACCGGTCGGTCAAACACCAATGAAACCTCGATCCGGGCGCCGCGCACGTCGGCGCGGCCCATACGCGCCTCCGACCTGCGGAGAGCGTACGGGCCGCGCCGGACCGTCTATTACTGCTCGGTAGCTTCTTGTGCTCGGATTCACACGGCGGGCGCCGCGGCGGCGGCGTCCCGGCGCTCGATCGCCTGCTGGAAGAGGCGCCCGGCGCGGTACGAGGAACGGACCAGCGGCCCGGACATCACGCCGGAGTAGCCGATCTCGTCGGCCTCGTCCTTCAGCTCCACGAACTCCTGCGGCTTCACCCAGCGCTCGACCGGGTGGTGCCGCACGGAGGGGCGCAGGTACTGCGTGATCGTGATCAGCTCGCACCCCGCGTCGTACAGGTCCCGGAGCGCCTCGCTGACCTCCTCGCGGGTCTCGCCCATGCCGAGGATCAGGTTCGACTTGGTCACCAGACCGGCCTCGCGGGCCCGTGTGATGACCTCCAGGGAGCGCTCGTAACGGAAGCCGGGGCGGATCCGCTTGAAGATCCGCGGCACCGTCTCCACGTTGTGCGCGAGCACCTCGGGGCGCGCGGAGAAGACCTCGGCGAGCTGCTCGGGGACCGCGTTGAAGTCGGGGATCAGCAGCTCGACCTTGGTGCGGCCGGCCTCCCGCCCGGCGGTCAGCGCGTGGATCTGGCGCACGGTCTCCGCGTACAGCCAGGCGCCGCCGTCCTCCAGGTCGTCGCGCGCGACGCCGGTGATGGTGGCGTAGTTCAGGTCCATCGTGACGACGGACTCACCGACCCTGCGGGGCTCGTCCCGGTCCAGCGCCTGCGGCTTGCCCGTGTCGATCTGGCAGAAGTCGCAGCGCCGGGTGCACTGGTCGCCGCCGATGAGGAAGGTGGCCTCGCGGTCCTCCCAGCATTCGAAGATGTTGGGGCAGCCGGCCTCCTGGCACACCGTGTGCAGACCCTCGCTCTTCACGAGCTTCTGCAGCTGGTTGTACTCGGGGCCCATCTTCGCCCGGGTCTTGATCCACTCGGGCTTGCGCTCGATGGGGGTCTGGCTGTTCCGGACCTCCAGGCGAAGCATCTTGCGTCCGTCGGGTGCGACAGCGGACACTCCGGCACTCCCCTTTGCTTTCACTGCATTGGATTCTTCGGCGAACACCAGGGTACGCCCGTGGTTCAGACGGCTTTACGTCTGGCCAACCTGTGGCCGACAGGTCCTATTCCCCGTCGGCCCTCCAGAGTGTCATGCCGTGGCCACTGCGTCCGCCGGTCGTTCGACGACGCGCGGCGCCGGGTGCGCGTTCTCCAGGATGTCCCTGAGGTGCTTCTCGACGACCGGGAGCACCTCCGCGATGGTGATGTCGCGGCCCAGCTCGTACGCGAGCGAGGTGACGCCCGCGTCCCGGATGCCGCACGGCACGATCCGGTCGAACCAGGTGTTGTCCGGGTTCACGTTGAACGAGAAGCCGTGCATGGTCACGCCCTTGGCCACCCGGATGCCGATCGCGGCCAGCTTGCGGTCCTCGCGGCGCTGGCCGGCGTTGGACGGGGCGTACTCGGGGCCGTTCAGCCGCGCGTCGAACTCCTCGTCCTGGAGCCGGGGGTCGAAGTCGAGCGAGAGGCCGCCGAGCGACGGACGGTCCTCGACCGGGTCGCCGAGCACCCAGACGCCGCTGCGGCCCTCGACCCGGGTGGTCTCCACGCCGAACTCGGCCGCGGTGCGGATCAGCGCGTCCTCCAGCCGGCGCACGTGCGCGACCACGTCCACCGGGCGGGGCAGCTTCTGGATCGGGTAGCCGACCAGCTGCCCGGGGCCGTGCCAGGTGATCTTGCCGCCGCGGTCCACGTCGATGACCGGGGTGCCGTCCAGCGGCCGCTCGCTGTCGGTCGTGCGCCGTCCGGCCGTGTACACGGGCGGGTGTTCCAGCAGCAGACAGGTGTCCGGGACGGCGTCCTCGAACCTGGCCGCGTGCACCTCGCGCTGCTTCTGCCATGCCTCCTGGTAGTCGACGGCTTCCTCGCCGAATCCCAGCCGGACGAACCGAAGCTCAGCCACGACAGATGCCTCCCTACTAGCGGTGCCGGGAGCCGGGAGGTGCCCGGAACCGCGCCACCATGCACTGGATCACGCCCCCGGCCACTGTACGACCGGACCCGGGGCGGCGGCCCGGCAGGTCTTACCCGTCAGCGCCGTCCTCAATCCTCACACGATCGGATGAAAGTGAAGCGAAGGTAGCTGTGACGGGCACGGAGGCCGCTAAATTCGCGCCGTTCCATAAGGGCTGGCCGACCGGCCCCGAAGGCAGGAGACCGTACAGCTGATGTCGGAACGACCTCCGCAGCGCACCCCCAACCGCCGACTCGCCTCGCTCATCACCGAGGCCGGCTTCTCCAACGCCGGCCTCGCCCGCAGGGTGGACCAACTCGGCCTCGAACACGGCCTCGACCTGCGGTACGACAAGACCTCCGTGACCCGCTGGCTGCGCGGCCAGCAGCCCCGCGGCACCACCCCCGCGCTGATCGCCGAGGTCTTCACCCGGCGGCTCGGCCGCCGCCTCTCCGCGCAGGACCTGGGCCTCGACGCGTGCGCCCCGGTCTACGCCGGCCTGGAGTTCGCGGCCACGCCCGCGGAGGCGGTCGACATCGTCAGCGGGCTGTGGCGCAAGGACTCGGGCAGCAACGCGGAACTGCGCAAGATCGCCTTCACCCCCGCCGGACTCGTCGTGCCCAGCAGGGACTGGCTGATCGGACGGGCCGACGAGTGGGTGGGACGGGGCGGCGAACCCGCGCCCCCGGCGCACGACGGGGCCGGTGGCGCCCACGGGYCSGCCGGGGCGGTGGGAACCGCCGAACCGGGTGCCTTCGTACGCCCCGGCGGCCCCGTGGGCGCACGCGGGGTGCCAGGGTCGCGCGGGACGTACGGGATGCCCGGTCCCGGCGGGGCCGCGGCGCCCGGCCCCGGCCGGGGCGGACTCCGCGGACCCGTGCCCTCCAGGCCCTCCGGCCCGTCCGCACCTCCCGGGGCGCACGCGTCGAGGCACCGGGTCAGGTCGGCGGCGGCGGAGAAGAGCCGGCGCCCGGTGGCCTCCCCGTACGTGCCGCGGAGCATCGGCTCCGCCTCGTGCTCCAGGTAGCGGACGAGGGCCTGCCGGGCGTGGCCGCCCTGCGCTCGGTCGGCGAACTCTTCCGCGCCCTCGACAACACCTACGGCGGCGGCCACGCCCGGCAGGCCCTCGTCCGCTACCTGGAGCACGAGGCGGAGCCGATGCTCCGCGGCACGTACGGGGAGGCCACCGGGCGCCGGCTCTTCTCCGCCGCCGCCGACCTGACCCGGTTGGCCGGCTGGACCTCCTACGACATCGCGGCCCACGGCCTGGCCCAGCGGTACTTCGTCCAGGCCCTGCGGCTCGCCCAGGCCGCGGGCGACCGCGCGTACGGCAGCTACGTCCTGATGACCATGAGCCGGCAGGCGGTCTACCTCGGACACGGCAGGGAGGCCGTGCAGCTGGCCCGGGTGGCCCAGCAGGGCATCGGCTCCTCGGCGCCGCCCGTCGTCCAGGCCCTGCTGCACGCCGTCGAGGCGCGCGCCCACGGCGTGCTCGGCGAGGCCAGACCCTGCACCACCTCGCTGGCGCGGGCGGAACACGCGCTGGAGACCGCCCGGCCCGGGGACGAGGTGCCGCACTGGGCGCGGTACTTCGACGAGGCCCAGCTCGCCGACGAGTTCGGCCACTGCCACCGCGACCTGCAGCAGCACCGGGCCGCGGCCCAGCACGCGGAGCGCTCGCTCCAGCTGCGCTCCCCGGCGTACGCCCGCAGCCGGCTGTTCTGCCGGGTGGTGCTGGCCTCCGCGCGGCTCGGGCTCGGCGAACTGGACCAGGCGTGCGCGCTCGGCGCGGAGGCCGCCCAGCAGGCCGCGGAGATGCGCTCGGTGCGGGCGACGGAGTACGTACGGGACTTCGAGCGCCGCCTGGAGCCGTACCGGGACGCGGCCGCCGTACGGAACTACCGCGAACGGGTCGCCGCGCTGGGGTGAGACCCGGCACCGCCGGGCCCGGCGCCCCGCCCCGCGGTCGGGCGACGGCCCCGCCGCACGCGCCCCGCACGGCCCCGGGTCGTGCGGCGGCCCCGGCTACGCGGCCTCGGGCAGTCCCGCCCCGCTGCCGCGCCCCGGCCGTACGCCCAGGTCGGTGAGGATCGAGTCGGCCGCGCGGCGGCCCGAGAGCAGCGCGCCCTGGACCGAGCTGGTGTCGCGGTGGTCGCCGCACACGTACAGGCCGGAGAGCAGCCGGACCGGGCGGCGCGGGTCGTGCGGGGCCGGCATCGCGGGTATCGCCTCGGGGTCGTGGTGGGAGGCCAGCAGCTCCCAGTCGTCGGTGGGAGTGCCGTACAGCGCGGCGAGATGGGCGCGGACCGTGCGGTCCAGGTCGGCCGGCGGGGTGCCGAGCACCGTCGAACTGATCAGCGTCCGGCCGCGCGGCGCGCGCGAGGGGTCGACCGCGCTCATCACCGCGGTGTGCGCGACCGGCCCCGAGCGGTCGGCGTCCAGCAGCAGCGAGGCGCCGGTCGGCGGGGCGACGGGGGCGGTGTGGTGAAGGACCGTCACCGGGTGGAAGGACGGCATCCGCAGCCCCGGCAGCAGTTCGGCGGCGGCCCCGGCACCGGTCGCCAGCAGCAGGGAACGGCAGCCCAGTTCGCCGTGCTCCTTGGTGCGGACCGAGGTGATGTCGGCGGCCGTGACGTGCACGCCGGTACGCACCGTGCCGGGCGGCAGCGAGGCCGCGAGCAGGTCGGGCAGGGTGCCCGAGCCGCCCTCGGGCACGCACAGCCGGCCGCGCGCGTAGCCGCGCAGGGCGAGATCGGCGCACCGGCTGGACGTGCTGAGACCGGGGTCGCCGAGCAGCGCGGAGAGCAGCGGGCGGAGGAAGCCGTTGACCGTGCGGGAGGGCAGGCCGCGGTGGGACAGGGCGGCGAGCGCCGTCTGTTCGGGCCGGGCGAGGATGCGGGCGGTCGGCGTGGCGGCGAGCCGGGACAGCGCGGCGCCCAGCCGGGCCTGGTCGATCGGCCCGCCCATCGGCGGCCTGGGGGCGCTTGCGAGGGCGCGCGCTGCCTTGAATGCGCCCCGCGCGCCCCGTGCGTCGCCGGTCCGGTACTGGCGGCCCTCGCTGTGGACGAGGACCCCCGGGGCGAAGGTGCGCAGCGCCAGCCCCTCCAGGCCGGGCGTCGTGCGCAGCTCCGGGCAGGAGGTGCTGAGGAGCGGGCCGATGTGGTCGAGCCGGAAGCCGTCCAGCTCGGCCGTGGTCATCCGGCCGCCGACCCGGGGGCCGGCCTCCAGAACGCTGACACTCACCCCCGCGCCGGTCAGGCGGTGGGCTGCTGACAGGCCGGCGATCCCGGCCCCGATGATGACGACGTCCGCGCGATGTGCCGAGCTGAGCACGTGCCCCTCCCCGAGTCGGCGCAACTACTGGGAGGCTCTTGCCCCCGACAGGCCCCCGGAATGCCCGAGTTCGAAAGGAGGCTAGGAGGGCCGCCGACAGGGTCGCAGTCGCGCGCGCCAGGGGCACCGTTGCACGGGGTCGCATCCGCGTCCGATTCCGCGCGAGGTGTGCGGTCCGGGGACGCGCGGGGTGCGCGGTCCGGCGTGCGCCGGTGCGTTCCCGGCGCGCCGCCGGTGTGCCCGGTACGGCGCCGGTGTGTCCGGTACGGCGCCCGCACCGGCGCGTTCAGCGCAGTGCCGCGCGGATCGCCGCGTCGATGCCCGGGAAGGCGAACACGAAGCCCGAGTCCAACAGTCGTCCGGGCAGCACCCGCTGACTGCCCAGCACGTCCTCGGCGAAGTCGCCCAGGACGATCCGCAGGGCCGGGGCGGGCGCGGTGAGGAGCGTGGGGCGGTGCAGCACCCGCCCCATCGCGGCCGTCACCTCGCCGTTGGTGACCGGATCGGGTCCGGTCAGGTTCACCGGGCCCGACAGCGACTCGGTGTCCAGGATGTGGCGCAGGGCCGCGACCTCGTCGTGCAGCGAGATGAAGCTCCAGTACTGGCGGCCGTCGCCCAGCCGGCCGCCGAGCCCCGCGCGGAACAGCGGGAAGAGCCGGCCCCAGGCCCCGCCCTCGCGTCCGACGACCAGACCGGTGCGGGCGTGCACCGTCCGCACGCCCGCCTCCTGGGCGGCGGCCGTGGCCGCTTCCCACTCCACGCAGACGGAGGGCAGGAACCCCTCGCCGGCCGGGGCGCCCTCGTCGACGGCGCGGTCGCCGGTGTCGCCGTAGTAGCCGATGGCCGACCCGGACAGCAGCACCTTCGGGGGCGTGTCCAGCGAGGCGACCGCCTCGGCGATCGCCGTCGTCCCGAGCACCCGGCTGTCCCGGATCTCCCGCTTGTACGCGGCGGTCCAGCGCCGGTCGCCGACCCCGGCCCCGGCGAGGTGGACGACGGCGTCGCAGCCCACCAGGCCCGCCACGTCGACGTAACCGCGCCGGGGGTCCCATTCCACCTCGTCGCCGGTCCGCGCCGGGCGCCGCACGAGGCGTACCACCTCGTGCCCGTCGGTCCGCAGCGAGCGCACCAGCGCCGCTCCGATGAGTCCGGATGCTCCGGTGACAGCGATACGGGAGTGCAGCATGGGTCCATCCTGCCGCAGCGGCTCCGGCACGCGCCGCAGACCGGGCCAACACCCCCTGCACGGCCCACGCGCCGTCGCGCGTGCCGACGTGCCGGCACGGCCGCGCGCGGCCGTGCTCCGGGCGGAGAATTCGGGCTGACCGGGCGGGGCGCGGCGTGACACAGTGGCGCGCATGCCCGAGAGCCACACGTACACGCACGGGAACGAGCCGTTCCCGATCCGCACCGCGGTCTCCTCCGACGGGGACGCCCTCGCCGAACTCGACCGCGAGACCTGGTCGACGCTGCACGCCGTGACACCGGAGCCGCAACCGCCGTACAGCCCCTTCTTCGACGACCGCCACCGCCCCGAGGACTTCCTGGTGGCCGAGTCGGCGGACGGGCCGGGGCCCGTCGGCTACCTCCGGCTGGTTCCGCCGACCCCGCTGGCCTGCAACGCGCACGTCCGGCAGATACAGGGCCTGGCCGTGGCCGACCGGGCGCGCGGCAAGGGCATCGCCAGGGGGCTGCTGCGGGCCGCGTTCGCGGCGGCGCGCGCCGAGGGGGCGAACCGGATGACCCTGCGGGTGCTCGGCCACAACACGCCCGCGCGTGCCCTGTACGAGTCGGAGGGCTTCGTCGTCGAGGGCGTGCTGCCCGGCGAGTTCTTCCTGCACGGACGCTACGTCGACGACGTCATGATGGGGCGTTCGCTCGACCGGTGACGTTCCGCGGGCCGTCCGTTCCCGGCCGGTCGCCTCCCGACCGTTCCCCCCGCGGCCGGTGACGTCCTGTCAGCCGCTCGTTCCCGGCCGGTCCTCATCGGGCCGGCCCATGAACAGCCGCATGCCGCCCATGAGTTCGCGCAGGCAGCGCACCGCGAGCTCGGCGGGCGAGCCGGGGCCGCTCGTCGGCGCGTCCGTCCGCGCCCAGGTCTCCAGCGCCACCCGCACCGCGGCCGTGGCGGCGGCAGCGGCGAGCCGGACCTCCAGCGGGTCCGCCCCGCCGCCCAGCAGCCGGTCCAGCACCGGCAGCAGCCGCTCCTCCGAATCCTGATTGACCCGGTACCAGACGGCCCGCAGGGCCGGGTCCTCCTCCGCCGCCCGCAGCAGCCCGCGCGTCCAGCCGAGCTGCTCGGCGGCGTGCGCGTCCGGCGCCCGGAGCGCCTCGGCGACCGCCCGTTCCAGGGTCGCGGCCGGCGCGTCCCCCGGGGCGGCCGACTCCAGCAGTGCCCGCCAGCGCTCGGCGCCACCGGAGAGCAGCGGGCCCACCGCGTCCTGCTTGGAGCGGAAGTACCGGTAGAAGGTGCGCAGCGCCACGCCCGCCCGGCGGGCGATGTCCTCCGCGGTGGTGCCGTCGGGGCCGTGCTCGGCGAACAGCGCGGCGGCGGCCCGTGCGATCTCCAGCTGGGTCGCGGCCCTGCGGCGCTCGGTGAGGGAGGGGTGGCTCGGCTCGGTGTTCACCGACAGGAGATTACCCCCGTGGCCACCGTGCCGACCGAAGAACATGCATGAAATGTCATTGTGGCAAAACGTGCCATCCAGGCGTACGGTGGTGGTCGGCCGGACGACCACGGGGCCGTCCCGGACAGCACATACGGATCGGGAGAGATCAGAGATGAACCGCTACGAAGGCCGCCGCGTACTCGTCACCGGTGGCGGCTCCGGCATCGGACAGGCCACCGTCCACCGCGTACTCGCCGAGGGCGGCCGGGTCGTCGCCGCCGACGTCAACGAGGCCGGGCTGGCGGCGACGCACGCGACGGCGGTGGAGAACGGCACCGAGGGGCGCCTGACGACCCTGGTCCTCGACATCTCGGACGAGGCCGCGGTCCGGGCGGGCGTCGCCTCCGCCGTACAGACCCTCGGCGGGCTCGACGTCCTGGTCAACGCGGCCGGGATCCTGCGCTCCGAGCACACGCACAAGACGTCGCTGGAGTTCTTCAACAAGATCATCGCGGTCAACCTCACCGGTACGTTCCTGATGATCCGCGAGTCGATACCGGCCCTGCTGGCCGGTGACGCCCCGGTCGTCGTGAACTTCTCGTCGACCTCGGCGAGCTTCGCGCACCCCTACATGTCGGCGTACGCGGCGAGCAAGGGCGGCATCCAGTCCATGACGCACGCGCTGGCGAGCGAGTACAGCAAGCAGGGGTTGCGGGTGGTGGCCGTCGCCCCCGGCTCGATCTCCTCCGACATGACCAGCGGCACCGGACCGGGGCTGCCCGCCGACGCCGACATGTCGCTCTTCATGAAGCTGGCCCCGGCGCTCGGGGCGGGCTTCGCCAGCCCGGACACCGTCGCGGGCGTCGTCGCGATGCTCGGCTCCGAGGACGGCGCGTTCATCACCGGTACGGAGGTCCGGGTCGACGGCGGAACCCACTTCTGACGGAGCCATGGGCCCCGCCGTCCGCGACGCGGCGACGGGGCCACCGTCCGCGACGGGGCCCGGGGGCAGGGGTCCGCGACGGGGCCCCGTCGCGGACGGTGGCCC
>NZ_RDBO01000020.1:838276-905353 GCF_008120935.1 Streptomyces sp. sk2.1 | reverse complement strand
TGTGGGGCGCCGCCGCCGTGCTGCTGGGCGGTGCGAGCGACGATGCCTTCGACTGGTTCCGCTGCTGGCTGATCGGGCAGGGGTCCGCGACGGGGCCCGGGGTCAGCTCAGCGCGGTCCGAACCGCTCCCGGAGCGCGGGGAAGCGCTCCGCCAGGGACGCCTCGTCCTCGAAGTCGACCGGGGTGCCCTCCGGCTCCGACGCCTGGGGCGGCAGGCCGAGGTCCGGGGCCACCACGCCGGTGAGCTGCTCGTACGCCTCGTCGGCGGCGTAGCCGAGGTCCTCGGCGTCCCCGTCGAGCTCCTGGTCGAAGTCGTCGAGGAGCTCGGCGAGGGAGTCCGGATCGTGCAGCGCCCCCTCGAAGACCTCCCGGCCCTGCCCGATCAGCCAGCAGCGGAACCAGTCGAAGGCATCGTCGCTCGCACCGCCCAGCAGCACGGCGGCGGCGCCCCACAGGTCCCAGCGGTAGGCGCGGTTGTAACGGGCCTCGAAGTGTCTGGCGAAATCCAGCACCGCCTCGGGATCGAGCCGCACCAGCCGCTCGACGAGCAGGTCGGCCTGGTCCTCGGGATCGCCCTCGGCGGCCTCGCGGGTGCTGTCGACGATCTCCCAGAACTCCGTCTCGTCCATCACGGGTCAAGCATCGGCCCTGGCGGCGGGCGACGCACGCGGACACGGGGAGGACACTCCCGGAGCCCACCGGACGGCCTTCAGCGGTAGAGGTCGCGCAGCCGCTCGGCCGCCGCGGCGAAACGGTCCCGCAGGGCGGCCGGTTCCAGGACCTCCGACTCCGGTCCCAGCGCCAGCAGTTGGCTGTAGGCCACCTCCAGGGACTCGACCGGCAGGGTGACGGCGATCCACCCCCCGGCATCGGCCGGACCGGCCGCCTCCAGCGCCTCCCGGACCGCCGAACGGTCCATCGTGTACGGCAGCCGGCGTACGCCCTCCGGCGACAGCCGCACCGTCACCTCGGCCCGCAGCAGCGACCGGGCGAACTGGACGGCCCGCTCGTCCCAGAAGCTCGGCAGGTCGAACCGCTCGTCGCGCCCGA
The DNA here is from genome assembly GCF_008120935.1 of Streptomyces sp. sk2.1. Taxonomy (GTDB): domain Bacteria; phylum Actinomycetota; class Actinomycetes; order Streptomycetales; family Streptomycetaceae; genus Streptomyces. Next base: position 904,303 of record NZ_RDBO01000020.1, on the reverse strand, counting down.
ACCGCTCGTCCGACACCTCGACGGCCGAGAACCGGTCGATCCGGTACACCCGGAAGTCGTCCGCCACCCGGGCGCAGAGGTACCAGACCCCCGCCTTCAGCACGAGGCCGTACGGGGCCATCTCCCGCTCCACGTCGCCGTCCCGGCGGCGGTAGCGGGCCCGGACGAGCCGGTCGTCCCAGACCGCCTCGGCGAGGGCCGGCAGCAGCTCGGGGGTGACCGGTTCCTGGTACCAGCCGGGAGCGTCCAGGTGGAAGCGCCGGGCGGCGCTGTCGGAGGCGTCCCGCAACGAGGGGAGCAGGGCCGCCGAGACCTTGAGCCGGGCGGCGGACGCGGCGTCCTCCAGCCCCATGTCGCGCAGGGCGGACGGCAGCCCGGAGAGGAAGAGGGCCTCGGCCTCGGTACGGGCGAGGCCGGTGAGACGGGTGCGGTACCCGCCGATCAGCCGGTAGCCGCCGGTCCGGCCCCGGTCCGCGTACACCGGGACGCCCGCCTCGGAGAGCGCCTGCGCGTCCCGGGTGACGGTCCGCTCGGACACCTCCAGCTCACGGGCGAGTTCGGCGGCGGTCATGGCGGGGCGGGACTGCAGGAGCAGCACCATTTTGATGAGACGGGCGGCACGCATGCGGCCCATTGTGGCCGTCGGCCCGTTCCGTCCCCGACCGGAGACGGGGGCGGAACGGGCCGACGGCGGAAAGCGGTGGCCGGGGCGGGCCCGGCCACCGCGTCGTCACGGATCAGAGCCCGTAGCGCTCCCGGGCCTCCTTGACCGCGGTCGCGGTCACCTCGCCGCGACGGGCCAGCTGGGCCAGGGCCGCGACCGTGATCGACCGCGCGTCCACGCCGAAGTGGCGGCGGGCCGCGTCACGGGTGTCCGACAGACCGAAGCCGTCCGTGCCGAGCGAGGACCAGTCCTGCTCCACCCACTGGCTGATCTGGTCCGGGACCTGGCGCATCCAGTCGCTGACCGCGAGGACCGGACCGGGGGCGCCCTCCAGCGCCTGCGTCACGTACGGCACCCGCTGCTCGCCGCGGAGCAGCGCCTCGTCGCACTCCAGCGCCTCGCGGCGCAGCTCGCCCCAGGACGTGGCGGACCAGACGTCGGCCGTCACGCCCCAGTCCGAGGCCAGCAACTCCTGCGCCTCCAGGGCCCAGTGGATCGCCGTGCCGGAGGCCAGCAGCTGCACGCGCGGCGCATCCGCGGACGTCGGCACGCCCTCCTTGAAGCGGTAGAGGCCCTTGACGATGCCCTCCTCGACGCCCTCCGGCATCGCGGGCTGCGGCTTCGGCTCGTTGTAGACCGTCAGGTAGTAGAAGACGTTCTCGGCCTCGGGGCCGTACATCCGGCGCAGACCGTCCTTGACGATCACCGCGATCTCGTACGCGAACGCCGGGTCGTAGTTGAGCGAGGCCGGGTTCGTGGCCGCGATCAGCTGCGAGTGGCCGTCCGCGTGCTGGAGGCCCTCACCGGTCAGCGTCGTGCGGCCCGCCGTCGCGCCGACGATGAAGCCCTTGCCGAGCTGGTCGGCGAGCTGCCACATCTGGTCGCCGGTCCGCTGCCAGCCGAACATCGAGTAGAAGATGTAGAACGGGATCATCGTCTCGCCGTGCGTCGCGTACGACGTCGAGGCGGCGATGAAGTCGGCCATGGCCCCGGCCTCGGTGATCCCCTCGTTGAGGATCTGGCCGTCCTTGGCCTCCTTGTAGTACATCAGCTGGTCGCGGTCGACCGGCTCGTACGTCTGGCCCAGCGGCGAGTAGATGCCGGCCGACGGGAACAGCGACTCCATGCCGAAGGTGCGGGCCTCGTCCGGGACGATGGGCACCCAGCGCTTCCCGGTCTGCTTGTCCCGCATCAGGTCCTTGACCAGGCGGACGAAGGCCATGGTGGTGGCCATCTCCTGCTTGCCGGAACCCTTGTACAGGGCCTTGAACGCGCGCTCCTCCGGCTCGGGCAGCGCCACCGCGTGCACCCGGCGGGCCGGGGCGGGGCCGCCGAGGGCGGCACGGCGCTCCTGGAGGTAGCGGACCTCGGGGGAGTCCGCGCCCGGGTGACCGTAGGGCACCAGGCCGTCGGTGAACGCGCTGTCCGGGATCGGCAGGCCGAGCAGCTCGCGCATGTCCTTGAACTCGTCCACCGACAGCTTCTTCATCTGGTGGTTGGCGTTCTTGGACTCGAAGCCCTTGCCGAGCGTGAAGCCCTTCACCGTCTGCGCGAGGATCACGGTCGGCGCGCCCTTGTGCGACAGGGCCGCCCGGTACGCCGCGTACACCTTGCGGGCCTCGTGGCCGCCGCGCGAGGTGTAGAAGCACTCGGCGATCTTCGCGTCGGTGAGCAGCCGGGCCAGCTCGGCGAGCGCGGGCTCGGCGCCGAAGAAGTGCTCGCGGATGTAGGCGACGTCGCGGGTCTGGTACGTCTGGAACTGCGCGTCCGGGACCTCCCGGAGCCGGCGGACCAGCGCACCGGTGGTGTCCAGCCGGAACAGCTCGTCCCAGGCGCTGCCCCAGAGCGTCTTGACGACGTTCCAGCCGGCCCCGCGGAACGCGCCCTCCAGCTCCTGGACCACGCGGAAGTTGGCGCGGACCGGGCCGTCGAGGCGCTGCAGGTTGCAGTTGATGACGAAGGTCAGGTTGTCGAGGCCCTCGCGGGCCGCCAGCGCGAGGGCGGCGGTCGACTCGGGCTCGTCCATCTCGCCGTCGCCGAGGAAGGCCCAGACGTGCGAGTTCGACGTGTCCTTGATGTTGCGGTTGGCGAGGTAGCGGTTGAAGCGCGCCTGGTAGATCGCCGACAGCGGGCCGAGGCCCATCGACACGGTGGGGAACTCCCACAGCCAGGGCAGCCGCCGCGGGTGCGGGTAGGACGGCAGGCCGTCGCCGCCCGCCTCCTGGCGGAAGTTGTCGAGCTGCCGCTCGCTCAGCCGGCCGTCGAGGAAGGCGCGGGCGTAGATGCCGGGGGAGGCGTGGCCCTGGATGTAGAGCTGGTCGCCGGAGCCGTCCCCCTCCTTGCCGCGGAAGAAGTGGTTGAAGCCGGTCTCGTACAGCCAGGCCGCCGAGGCGAAGGTGGCGATGTGGCCGCCGACGCCGAAGCGGGAGCCGCGGGTGACCATCGCCGCCGCGTTCCAGCGGTTCCAGGCGGTGATCCGGGACTCCATCTCCAGGTCGCCGTCGAACTCGGGCTCGGCGGCGGTCGGGATGGAGTTGACGTAATCGGTCTCCAGCAACTTGGGCAGCGCGAGACCGGCGCCCTCGGCGTGCTCCAGCGAGCGCCGCATCAGGTACGCGGCGCGGTGCGGGCCCGCGGCCTTGGTGACGGCGTCCAGGGAGGCCGCCCATTCGGCGGTCTCCTCGGGGTCGCGGTCCGGGAGCTGGTCGAGCTCGCTCGGAAGCTTTCCTACGGGGTCGGTCATGATCGCCGCCTTCCGGAGTGGAGGGGGGTGGAGAAGGCCCTGACTGGCAGGACAGGGCGAATGGGGCCGGTGGGCCCGCGAAGTGAACTGTAGGACGCCGATCGATGATCGATCAAAGGGTGAAGGGCAAAACTTCTCGATATGAAGAAATTGGCATTCGGTGCCGCGAAACAGGGCACGGAGTGACGGGATTTAGCGCACAAAAGGGGCGCTCACCTGCACGGAAGAGCGCCCCTCGCGACAGATGCGTACCCCTCCCGACGTACGCGAACGGGCTCCGGAACGCCCCGGAGCCCGTTCGCGTACGCCGCGCCCCGGGACCTCAGGCGCGCGGGGCGCAGCCGAGCACGTGCGCCTTGACCAGTACGCCGATGTCCGGGTCCTTGCGCAGGAACGCCTCGATGAGCGCCTCGTGCTCCTCCGCGTACGACTTCTGCACCGTGCCCAGCCACCGGATCGACAGGGCGGTGAACACCTCGATGCCCAGCCCCTCCCAGGTGTGCAGCAGCACGGCGTTCCCGGCGGCCCGCACCATCTCGCGGTGGAAGGCCACGGTGTGCCGCACCTGCGCCTCGCCGTCGGCCAGCCGGTCCGCCTCGTAGAGGGCCGTCACATGGGGCGTCAGGAGCGAGCAGTCCTCACCGAGGGACGGAGCGGCCAGTTCCGCCGCGATCTGCTCCAGACCGGCCCGGACCGGATAGCTCTCCTCCAGGTCGGCCGCGGTGAGATTGCGGACCCGTACGCCCTTGTTGGGCGCCGACTCGATCAGCCGGAGCGTCTCCAGCTCCCGCAGGGCCTCGCGCACGGGGGTCTGGCTGACCTCCAGCTCGGTGGCGATCCGGCGCTCCACGATCCGCTCACCGGGCTTCCAGCGCCCGCTGACGATCCCGTCCACGATGTGCTCGCGGATCTGTTCGCGCAGCGAGTGGACGACGGGCGGGGTCATGAGGGGCTCCTTCGGAGACAGAGCGGTGCTGTCCGCACGACCGGACACGCTCTAGACAATACGGCGGCGCCCCCGCCCGGAAGAGATCCGGACGGGGGCGCCGCTGGTGAGGCTGGTTACAGCGGTGGTGCTCAGAGGCCGAGCTCGACCTCGAACTCACCGGCCTCCAGGATCGCCTTGACCGCGGTCAGGTAACGGGCGGCGTCCGCGCCGTCCACCAGACGGTGGTCGTAGGAGAGCGACAGGTACGTCATGTCGCGGACACCGATGACGGTGCCCTCCTCGGTCTCGATGACCGCCGGGCGCTTGACCGTGGCACCGATGCCCAGGATGGCTGCCTGGTTCGGGGGCACGATGACGGTGTCGAACAGCGCACCGCGCGAACCGGTGTTGCTGATGGTGAAGGTGGCACCGGACATGTCGTCCGGCGTCAGGCCGCCGCCGCGGGCCTTGCCGGCCAGCTCGGCGGTCTTCTTCGAGATGCCGGCGATGTTCAGGTCGCCCGCACCCTTGATGACCGGCGTCATCAGACCCTTCTCGGCGTCCACGGCGATGCCGATGTTCTCCGAGTCGAAGTACGTGATGGTGCCCTCGTCCTCGTTGATCCGGGCGTTGATGACCGGGTGGGCCTTCAGCGCCTGGGCCGCCGCCTTGACGTAGAACGGCATCGGGGACAGCTTGACGCCCTCGCGGGCCGCGAACGCGTCCTTGGCACGGGCGCGCAGCTTCATCAGCTTGGTGACGTCGACCTCGACGACCGAGGTCAGCTGGGCCTGCGAGTGCAGGGCCTTCATCATGTTCTCGCCGATGACCTTGCGCATGCGGGTCATCTTGACCGTCTGACCGCGCAGCGGGGACGCCTCCAGCTTCGGCGCCTTCGAGGCGGCGGTCGGAGCGGCGGCGGCGACGGGGGCCGGAGCGGCTGCGGCGGCCCTGGCGGCCTCCGCGGCGGCGACGACGTCCTGCTTGCGGATGCGGCCACCGACGCCGGTGCCCTTGACCGCGCCCAGGTCGACGCCGTTCTCGGCGGCGAGCTTGCGGACCAGCGGCGTGACGTACGCGCCGTCGTCGCCGGAGGGCGCGGCCGGGGCGACCGGGGCCGGGGCGGCGACGGGCGCCGGAGGGCAGGAGCCGCGGCGGGTGCCGGGGCTGCCGGGGCAGGGGCGGCCGCCGGAGCGGCACCGGCGGCACCGATGACGGCGAGCTTGGCGCCGACCTCGGCGGTCTCGTCCTCGGCGACCACGATCTCCAGCAGCGTGCCGGAGACCGGGGCCGGGATCTCGGTGTCGACCTTGTCCGTGGAGACCTCCAGGAGGGGCTCGTCCTCCGTGACCTCCTCGCCGACCTCCTTCAGCCAGCGGGTGACGGTGCCCTCGGTGACGCTCTCGCCGAGCGCCGGCAGGACGACGTCGGTACCGGCGGCGCCACCGGCCGGTGCGGCGGCGGGCGCGCCCGTGCCGTCGTCGATGACGGCCAGCTCGGCGCCGACCTCGACGGTCTCGTCCTCGGCGACCTTGATGGCGGCGAGGATGCCGGCGGCGGGGGCCGGGATCTCGGTGTCGACCTTGTCGGTCGAGACCTCGAGCAACGGCTCGTCGGCCTCGACGCGCTCGCCCTCGGCCTTCAGCCAGCGGGTGACAGTGCCCTCGGTGACGCTCTCACCGAGCGCCGGAAGGGTTACGGAAACCGACATGGTTTCGGTTGCTCCTTACGAAAGTGCGGAAGTGGGTCGGTCGTCGCGCCCGGTCGACCGGGTCAGTCGTGGGAGTGGAGGGGCTTCCCGGCCAGCGCCAGGTGGGCCTCGCCCATCGCCTCGTTCTGGGTCGGGTGGGCGTGGATGAGCTGCGCGACCTCGGCGGGCAGCGCCTCCCAGTTGTAGATCAGCTGGGCTTCGCCGACCTGCTCGCCCATCCGGTCACCGACCATGTGGACGCCGACCACGGCACCGTCCTTGACCTGGACGAGCTTGATCTCGCCCGCGGTCTTGAGGATCTTGCTCTTGCCGTTGCCCGCGAGGTTGTACTTCAGAGCGACGACCTTGTCCGCGCCGTAGAGCTCCTTGGCCTTGGCCTCGGTGATGCCCACGGAGGCGACCTCGGGGTGGCAGTACGTCACCCGGGGGACACCGTCGTAGTCGATCGGAACGGTCTTCAGACCGGCCAGCCGCTCCGCGACCAGGATGCCCTCCGCGAAGCCGACGTGCGCGAGCTGGAGCGTCGGGACCAGGTCGCCCACGGCCGAGATGGTCGGCACGTTGGTCTGCATGTACTCGTCGACGAGGACGTAGCCGCGGTCCATCGCGACCCCGGCCTCCTCGTAGCCCAGGCCCTGCGAGACCGGGCCGCGGCCGATGGCGACCAGCAGCACCTCGGCCTCGAAGGTCTTGCCGTCGGCGAGGGTCACGCGGACGCCGTCCTGCGTGTACTCGGCGCTCTGGAAGAACGTGCCGAGGTTGAACTTGATGCCGCGCTTGCGGAAGGCGCGCTCAAGAAGCTTCGAGCTGTTCTCGTCCTCGACCGGGACGAGGTGCTTCAGGCCCTCGATGATCGTGACCTGGGTGCCGAAGGACGTCCACGCCGAGGCGAACTCGACGCCGATGACGCCGCCGCCCAGCACGATCGCGGACTTCGGGACGCGGTCCAGCTTCAGCGCGTGGTCCGAGGAGATGATGCGGTTGCCGTCGATCTCCAGGCCCGGCAGCGACTTCGGCACGGAGCCGGTCGCGAGCAGCACGTGGCGGCCCTGGATGCGCTGGCCGTTCACGTCCACCGAGGTGGGGGAGGAGAGCCGGCCCTCGCCCTCGATGTAGGTGACCTTGCGCGAGGCGATGAGTCCCTGCAGGCCCTTGTACAGGCCGGAGATCACGTCGTCCTTGTACTTGTGGACGGCCTCGATGTCGATGCCCTCGAAGGTGGCCTTGACACCGAACTGCTCGGACTCGCGCGCCTGGTCGGCGATCTCGCCCGCGTGCAGCAGGGCCTTCGTGGGGATGCAGCCGTTGTGCAGGCAGGTGCCGCCGACCTTGCCCTTCTCGATCAGAGCGACGTCCAGGCCCAGCTGCGCTCCGCGCAGGGCCGCGGCGTAACCGCCGCTACCACCGCCGAGGATCACTAGGTCGAAAACGGTGCTGGCGTCGTTCGCCACGTCACGTCCTCCATGCATGTGCGCCGTACGCCGGGCCCCGTCGCTGGGGGATGACCGGCCGGTCGGCTGGTGTTCGGCCGCTTTGTGTTATGTCGGCCCTGTGGTGGGGGCCCTGTCCTGCCGAGAACCCATCTTCGCACTTGTTGACGGTCGGCGGGACGCGGGGCCCGGGTCCGGGGCGGACGATCATCCGTCCCGATGGGTTACCGCGAAGTAGGGAGCGGGGGTGATTCCGGGTGTGCGGTGCCGCCCGGGAAGGCCGGCGCGGGAGACGGGCGGGAACGCTGATTTCGTCCAGAGCGAAACCCCGCCGGATCCGTACGACGGCACCGTGGGAGGCAACGCGTACGGCCCCGGACGTATGCCCGGGGCCGTACCGCACGTCGCTGAGGGGATCAGCCGAGGTCCCCGGCGGCGGTGCGCTCGGCCAGCCCGACCAGCGTGCGGACGGCGGAACCGGTGCCGCCCTTGGGCGTGTAGCCGTACGGCGCGCCCTCGTGGAAGGCCGGGCCCGCGATGTCCAGGTGCGCCCAGGTGATGCCCTCGCCCACGAACTCCTGCAGGAACAGGCCGGCCACCAGGCCGCCGCCCATCCGCTCGCCCATGTTGGCGATGTCGGCGGTCGGGGAGTCCATGCCCTTGCGCAGGTCGGCGGGGAGCGGCATCGGCCAGGACGCCTCGCCGACCTCATCGGCGATCTCGTGGATCGAGGTCCGGAAGGCGTCGTCGTTCGCCATGATGCCGAAGGTGCGGTTGCCCAGCGCCAGCACCATCGCGCCGGTCAGGGTCGCCACGTCGACGATCGCGTCCGGCTTCTCCTCGGAGGCCCGGGTCAGCGCGTCGGCGAGGACGAGCCGGCCCTCGGCGTCCGTGTTGAGGACCTCGACGGTCTTGCCGCTGTACATGCGCAGCACGTCACCGGGGCGGGTGGCGTTGCCCGACGGCATGTTCTCGGCGAGCGCCAGCCAGCCGGTGACGTTGACCTGGAGGCCCAGGCGGGCGGCCGCGACGACGGCGGCGAACACGGCGGCGGCACCGCTCATGTCGCACTTCATCGTCTCGTTGTGGCCGGCCGGCTTCAGCGAGATGCCGCCCGAGTCGTAGGTGATGCCCTTGCCGACCAGGGCCAGGGTCTTCTCCGCCTTCGGGTGCGTGTAGGCGAGCTTCACCAGGCGCGGGCCGTGGGACGAGCCCTGGCCGACGCCCAGCAGACCGCCGTAGCCGCCCTTGACGAGCGCCTTCTCGTCGAGGACCTGCACCTTGATGCCGTGCTCCTTGCCCGCGGCGGTGGCCACGGCGGCGAAGGACTCGGGGTACAGGTCGTTCGGCGGGGTGTTGATCAGGTCGCGGGCGCGGTTGATCTCCTCGGTGACCGCGGTGGCGCGCTCGACGGCCGCCTTGAACGCCTTGTCGCGCGGCTTGCCGCCGAGCAGGGCGACCTCGGCCAGCGGGAGCTTGGGGCCGTTGCCGTTCTTCTTGCCCTTGGGCGCGAGCTTGTCCTCGCCGCCCTGGTACGCGGTGAAGGCGTACGCGCCGAGGAGCGCGCCCTCGGCGACCGCCCCGGCGTCCCCGGCGGACGCGAGGGGTAGCGCGAAGCCGGCCTTCTTCGCCCCGGCCAGGACCCGGGCGGCGGAGCCCGCGGCCCGGCGCAGCGCCTCGGCGTCGTACGCCCCGCCCTTCTCCGGCGCGGAGCCGAGGCCGACCGCGATGACGACCGGGACCTTGAGGCCGTCGGGTGCGGGGAGCTTGGTCACCTCGCCCTCGGCACCCGTGGCGCCCAGGGCTTCCAGGACGGTGGCGAGCTTTCCGTCGAACGCCTTGTCCACGGCCTCGGCGCCCGGTGCGAGGACCGGCCCCTTGGAACCCTTGGCGACGCCCACGACGAGTGCGTCGGCGCGCAGCGTCGCCGCACCGGCAGTGCTGAGAGTGAGAGCAGTCACGGTGGTGAAATCTCGCTTCCGTTGAGTTCGTTGTCGGTCGATGGGTGGGCCGACCGTGCCCGGCGCATCGTAGACGGCGCCGCAATGTGCCGGTAATGAGCCTACGCGCGCCCTTGCTGCGGGATCACGGCGGCGGGCCGCCCGTGGGGCCCCGTGGCGTGAAGGCTTCGCCCCCGGACGGCCGCTCCGGGGCCCGCACGGGCCCGACGGGGCACGGAACGGGCCGTGCCGGAGGCCCGGACCTCGCGGCGGACCTCCCGGGCGCACGCGGACGCGGCACGATTCGGACGCGGCACGATCCGGACATGTCTCAGCCGAGCGCCAGGACCACCAGGGCCGCCGTCGCCGCGGTCTCCGCCAGGGCGCCGAAGACATCGCCGGTCACCCCGCCGAAGCGCCGCACGCAGTGCCGCAGCAGGAGTTCGGCCGCACCGAGCGCGGTCAGCGCGGCCAGCGCGTGGTGCGGCGCCCCGTACCCGCCGAGGAGCGCCCCGGCCCCCGCGCAGCCCGCGACCGTTTCGCCTTCGGCACCCTGACGGTGCTTCCCGTCCGCGTCACCCGCTGGGACCGCGGGGCCGCCCGTGCCGGAATGCTGTGCGCGCCCAGCCCCTCCGGACGGGCCGGCGGCACGCCCCGGCGGGACGCCAGGGTGAGCACCAGCCGGGCCGTGACCGCCGCCGCGACCGCCGCCGCCGCGCCGTACGCCCAGCCCCGCCCGTACAGCTCGTACAGGGCCGCGACCTGGGCCAGCAGCACGAACAGCAGGGTGATCACCCCGAACGGCCCGATGTCCGACTGCTTCATGATCCGCAGGGCGTCGCCCGCCGGCTTGCCGCTGCCCAGGCCGTCCGCGGTGTCCGCCAGACCGTCCAGATGCAGCCCCCGGGTCAGCACCGCGGGCACGGCGGCCGAGATCACCGCGGCGAGCAGCGGACCCGCGCCGAGCAGCAGCGACGCGACGCCGGGCAGCGCGGCGGCGAGCCCCACGACGAGACCGGCGAGCGGCGCGCACAGCATTCCGGCACGGGCGGCCCCGCGGTCCCAGCGGGTGACGCGGACGGGAAGCACCGTCAGGGTGCCGAAGGCGAAACGCACGCCGTGGCTGTTCAGGGAGGTCACGGCGCGCAGGCTAATCGGTGCCGTCGGCCGATAGATTGCCCATGTCGGGATAAGCCTCCGCAGGCGCGGCATATCGGGAGTGGGTGGCATGGGTCACTGGTTCGAACGGAACATCGTCGAGCCGGGGAAAGTGCCCCTGCTGCTCGCCCTGGCCGCCTTCGTGCTCACCTTCGCCGTCACCCGGTTCGTCACCCGGATGATCCGGGCCGGGAAGGGCCCGTTCCGCAACATCACGCCCGGCGGGATGCACATCCACCACGTCGTCCCCGGAGTGGTGCTGAGCGTGATCGGCGGGTTCGGCGCGGTCGCCAGCGGGCGCCACGGCCTCGGGGCGGGGATCTGCGCGGTGGTCTTCGGCGTGGGCGCGGGACTGGTGCTGGACGAGTTCGCCCTGATCCTCTACCTCGACGACGTGTACTGGACCGAGGAGGGGCGGCGGAGCGTGGAGGTCGTGGTCCTCACCGCCGCACTGGTGCTGCTGGTCCTGGCCGGGTTCTCGCCGCTGGGCGTGAACGAGCTGAGCAGCGACGAGCAGCAGGACCGGCTCGGCGTGATCCTGACCATGGTCGTCAACTTCGGCTTCGTGCTGATCGCCCTCTTCAAGGGCAAGGCGCGGCTCGCGGTCATCGGCGCCCTCGTCCCGTTCGTCGCGCTGGTCGGGGCGCTCCGGCTGGCCCGGCCGACCTCCATGTGGGCGAGGCGCTTCTACCGGAACCGCCACCGCGCCCGCGCCCGCGCGCTGCTGCGCGCCTACCACCACGACGTGCGCTGGGCGGGCCCCCGCCGCAGGTTTCAGGACCTGATCGGCGGCGCGCCGGACCGGACGCCGCTCCCCGGACGCGGGCCCTGACCCCGGCGCGGCCGGGCCCGGACGGTCGTACGGACGCACAGCACGAGCACCGCGGCGATCGCCGCCAGGTGCTCCTTGCCCGCCAGGTTGTCCTTGACGAACACCTCGGCCACCATCGCCCCGACCACCAGACAGCCGGTGAACCGGGCCCGGTACGTCCAGCAGAGGTACACGGCCAGGCCGACCACCGCCGCCGAGGGCCCGGTGTCGGCGACCCGGGCGTCGGAGGCGGGCAGCCCGAACGGCCCGTCCGGGCCGAGCGCGACACCGATCCGCGCGTACAGCGTCCCGGCCAGCGTCGCCAGGTACGCGATCAGCAGGGTGCGCCACCGGCCCAGGCAGACCTCGGCGATGCCGAACACCACCAGGATCTGCGCCAGCGCACCCCACACCGGCAGGTCCAGCGCCGGCACGAACAGCGACAGCGGGGTGCGCAGCAGGGCCGCCCACAGCGGGTCCTCGGCCCGCACCGTCCCGAGGGCGTGCACCGCGCCGAAGCCCCACGAACGGTGCTGCACCACATGGAGCAGCGCCGTCAGGCAGACCGCGGCGAGCGTCAACGGGACCGCCCGCGCCCCGGCGCGCAGCCGGCCCCCGGCTCTCATCCACGCGTCCCGAGATGCGAGCGGTGCAGCCACTTGGGCAGGCCGGGCGCCTCCAGGAACCCCTCGGCGCGCCCGGCCGCCACGCCGATGCGCAGCAGGTCGGAGCTCTTCTCGAACAGCATGAAGCGCGGCTCCCAGATCGGTCGGTACTTGGCGTTGGCGCGGTACAACGACTCGATCTGCCACCAGCGCGAGAAGAAGCCGAGCAGGGAACGCCACAGCCGCAGCACCGGTCCCGCACCGAGTCGCGAACCCCTCTCGAAGACCGACCGGAACATCGCGAAGTTCAGTGAGACCTGGGTGATCCCGATCTCCTCCGCCCGCTGGAGGAGCTCGATGACCATGAACTCCATCAGCCCGTTCTCGGCGTCCCGGTCACGGCGCATCAGGTCCAGCGAGAGGCCGTTCGGCCCCCACGGGACGAAGCTCAGCACGGCCCGCAGCTCGCCCCGGGCACCACCCTCCGCGGCCGGGGCGTCACGGCACTCGAGCATCACGCACCGCCCGTCGGCCGGGTCGCCGAGCCGGCCCAGCGCCATCGAGAAGCCGCGCTCGGTCGCCCCGTCGCGCCAGTCGTCGGCCCGGCGCACCAGTTCGGCCATCTCCTCCTCGGGGATGTCGGCGTGGCGGCGGACGGTCACCTCGTACCCGGCGCGCCGCACCCGGTTGTACGCCTGGCGCACGGTGCGCATCGCCCGCCCCTCCAGGGTGAAGTCGGCGGTCTCCACGATCGCCTCGTCGCCCAGCTCCAGGGCGTCCAGGCCGTGCCGGGCGTAGACGGTGCCGCCCTCCTCGCTCACCCCCATCGCCGCCGGGACCCAGCCGTGCTCACGGGCCTCGGCCAGCCACGGCCCGATCGCCCCCGGCCACGCCTCGGGGTCGCCGATGGGGTCGCCGGAGGCGAGCGAGACCCCGCCCACCACCCGGTACATGACGGCGGCCTTCCCGGTGGGGGACCAGATGACGCTCTTCTCCCGGCGCAGCGCGAAGTAGCCCAGCGAGTCGCGTTCGCCGTGCCGGTCGAGCAGGGCCCGCAGCCGGGACTCGTCCTCGGGGGTGATCGGGTCGACCGCCCGGCGGGAGCGGAACGCCGCGTAGACGACGGCGATCAGCAGCAGCGTGGAGAGGACGTTGATGGTGACGTCGACCCAGCCGGGCGTGGTGATCCCGGGGAAGGCGGCGTCGTTGTCGGCGACCGAGACCAGTCGCAGGGCGCCGTAGCGCCACCGGTCCAGGAAGGTCGCCCGGTGCTCGTCGTGCGCGGTGTTGGTGAGGGCGACCAGCCCCGCGGCGAGCAGCGAGGTGACCAACAGTCCGCCGATCGCGACGAGGGCCGCCAGCTTCGGGTTGGACCGGTCGCCCTTCGCGTAGAACTCGCGCCGGCCGACGAGCAGCGCCCCGACGAAGGCGGCGGTCAGCGCCAGCGAGATCCAGTTCTGCGGGTACTGCCGGACCTCCGGGAACATGAGCACCAGGGCGAACAGGAGCAGCAGCAGACCGCTCACCACCAGGTTCACGATCCACGCGGCCCGCTTGCGGCGGCGCATGGTGATCGCCAGGAAGAGCGCGACCACGCCCGAGGAGAAGCCCGCCGTGAGCAGGTACGGGGTGAAGTAGTTCGCGGTGTTGTGGCGGCGCAGGTCGTTGCCGAGGGTGACCCAGACGGCGCTCAGGAAATTGATGAACGAGACGACGCGCAGGTACCAGATGGCGAACGCGGCGCCGCGTCGTGACCGGACGGTGCTCGGCGGCCGGGTGCCGGCCCGTTCGGAGTCCTCGGTGGCCATATGGACCTCTCCCATGAAAAGCGATCATATGGGGCATCGCATCGCATGGAGCCGTGCTGCGGCCGGTGTTCCACGGCCGCGGCACCGCCGGTCCGCGGGCTCGACGCCCGCCGGGCGGCCTCCGGTCGCCGGAGGTCACCCGGCGGACGCTCAGGTCGCGTCGTCGTACGCGGCGCCCGCTTCGGCCCCCTCGTCGGCACCGTCCTCGTCGTCGGTGCCCGGCTCGCGCTCGGGCAGTTCCGCCGCCAGCGCGGCCGCGGCCCGGACGAGCGGAAGTGCGAGCAACGCCCCGCTTCCTTCCCCCACGATGACGCCGTGGTCCAGCAGGGGGTTGAGCGCCATCCGGTCCAGCGCCTTGCTCTGCGCCGGCTCGCCGCTCGCCTGGCCCGCCAGCCACCAGTCCGGGGCCCGGAAGGCGGCCCGCTGCCCCACCAGCGCACAGGCCGAGGAGACCACCCCGTCCAGGATCACCGGCAGCCGGCGCACCGCGCACTGGAGCAGGAAACCGGTCATCGCCGCGAGGTCGGCCCCGCCCACCGCGGCCAGCAGCTCCAGCTGGTCGCCCAGGACCGGCCGGGCCCGCCGCAGCGCGTCCCGGATCGCCGCGCACTTGCGCATCCACGCCAGGTCGTCGATGCCCGCCCCGCCGCGCCCGGTGACCACCGAGGCGTCCGTGCCGCACAGCGCCGCGATCAGCGTGGACGCGGCCGTCGTGCCGCCCACGCTCAGATCGCCGAGCACCACCAGGTCGGTGCCGGAGTCGGCCTCCTCGTCGGCGATCGCGATGCCGAGCCGCACCGCCCGCTCGGCCTCCTCGGCCGTCAGCGCGTCCTCGATGTCGATCCGGCCGGTGCCGCGCCGCACCCGGTGGCGCACCACCGACTCGGGCAGCAGCTCCGGATCGCAGTCCAGCCCGGCGTCGACGATCCGCACCGGTACGGAGAACTGCCGGGCCAGCACGGCGAGCGGCGTCGTGCCGTCCAGCGTGGCCCGCACCAGCTCGTGCGCGGTACCGGCCGCGCGCCCGGAGACATCCAGCTCGGCCACCTTGTGGTCACCGGCGAACAGGACCACGCGCGGCTGCTCGATCGCCCTGACCGGTACGGCCTGCTGCGCGGCCGAGAGCCATTCGCCCAGCTCGTCCAGGCGGCCGAGGGCGCCGACGGGAACGATCATGCGCTCCCGGCGTTCCTCGGCATCGCGCCGTACGCCGCCGTCGGGGCGTTCGATCAGGTCGGAGAAGTCGTCCAGATTCACGGGGGTCTGCCTCGCGGGTCGATGCGTCGAGTGGGCCGGTGAGCCCGGCGGCGGGCTCACTGCGGAACAGTACCCGCCGTGTTTTCGGCGCCCGGCCGGAACGTGGCCCGTCCCGGCCGGGGCCGCGCGGCCCGGGGCCGCGCACGGCGGGGGCGGGGAAAGCGGCCCCGGGACCGGGGCCGCCGCCCGGCGCGTACGGCACGCGCCCCGCACGCCCGTACGTGCCGCGCACCGGGGCGTCCGCACGTGCCGCCCCGCCGTACGCGCCCCGGTCAGCCCCGCAGGGTCAGGGCCTGGCCGGCCACCACCAGCAGCACCTGCTCGCACTCGTCGGCGAACGCGGCGTTCAGCCGGCCCAGCTCGTCGCGGAAGCGCCGTCCGGCGGCCGTCGCGGGCACCACGCCCGAACCCGTCTCGTTGGTGACGGCGACGACCGTGCGCCGCGTTCCGCGCACCGCGCGGACCAGGGCGGCGGTCCGCTTCCGCAGGGCGTCCTCGCCGCCGTCCGCCCACGCCGCGTCGTCCCAGGCGCCGACCCGGTCCATCGCGTCCGTCAGCCACAGCGACAGGCAGTCGATCAGCAGCGGCGGCCCGTCCGACTCCAGCAGCTCCACCAGCTCGCAGGTCTCCTCGGTGCGCCAGGCGGCCGGCCTGCGCTCCCGGTGCAGGCCGACCCGGGCCGCCCACTCGGCGTCCCCCTCGCGGCCCCCGCCGGTCGCCACGTACACCACCTCGGGGAACGTCTCCAGACGGCGCTCGGCCTCCACCGACTTGCCCGACCTGGCCCCGCCCGTCACCAGGGTGCGCCGAGGCACCCCCGGCCCCGCGCGGTACTCGCCCACCCCCAGCGTCGTCCCGTCCGGCACGGCCCGCGCACCGGCCGCCGCGAGCCGCCGGTCCAGCTCGGCCCCGGGCGGCGCGTCGTGGTCCAGGTGGACGGCGACGATCTCGGTGGCCGGGCCGATCGCCCCGACGGCCCGCAGCCGCGCCACCGCGTCCGGCCGCCCCGTCACGTCGCCGACCACCATGTCGTACGGCTCCGCCACCGGGTCCGCGAGCCCGGCGGGCGCGGCCCCCGGCGGCAGGTAGAGCAGCCGCGTCCCCTCCGGCGCCGTGACCTCGTACCCGGTGCCCGGGGCGTCCATGGGCACCGCCCGCACCCGGTGGCCGCTGATCAGCGTCAGCACCCGGCCGTCCGGCACCCGCCCCGCCGGGGGCAGCCCGGGGGGCAGCTCCACGGCGGGGCCGTCGTGCGGATGGGTGAGCAGTACCTGCCGCACACCGGTGAGCGAGCGCCCCGCACGGGCCGCGGCGAACACGGCCCCCGGGGTGAGGTCGAGCAGCAGCGCGTCGTCGATCAGCAGCGCGGTGGCGGCACGCGAGCGCGCCCCGCAGGCGACGGCGCAGGCGGCGCAGGGGCATTCGGGCCGCGGCAGCCCGTCGGGGGCTCCGGTGCCGAGGAGAGTCAGTTCCACGCCCTCGATCCTCCCGCGTCCGCGCGGCGGGTGCGCGACTTGGAACACTTCGGGCGGGTACGGGCGCCGCCCGCGCCGGGCACGGACCCCGGCGCCGCGACCGGCCGGTTCCGTCCGGCGGGAGTGTGCGTGCGGGACGGCGCCGCGGGGCAGGGGTTGCCGGGAGGGGCACTAGGCTGCGGACAGCAACGCGACCCAGGAGGCGGACATGGCGTGGACGTGGCGGTTCGAGAAGTCCGACGGTACGGAGACGGAGCCGGCGCTGCAGCCGGAGGAATTCACGACCCAGGGCGACGCGGAGTCCTGGATCGGCGAGTACTGGAAGGAACTCCTCGACGGCGGGGCGGAGCAGGTGACGCTCTTCGAGGACTCGACGAAGATCTACGGCCCCATGAGCCTCCAGGGCGACCAGGGCTGATCCCGCTCCGGCGCGGGGAAACGATCGTGCGGGCCCGGTCATGGGCCCGCACGGCCGTTTCCGGCCCGCCCGGCACGATCCCGGACGCGGGACCCTAGATCTCGCCCAGCTTGACCTCCGCGGTCTTCTCCGCCCCGTCGCGCAGGTACGTCACCGTGACCTTCTGGCCCGGCTTGTCCGAGGCGAGCGCCTCCGACAGGGACGTGATCGTGGTGACCGGTGTGCCGTCGATGCCGGTGACGATGTCGCCGACCCGCAGCCCCGCCTTCTCCGCGGCGCCGCCCTTCGGCACGCTGACCAGCGCCACCCCGGCCGGCTGGTAGTTCTCGTCGACGACCGTGCGCCCGGTGATGTTCAGGGCCGCCCGGCCCGAGTCGGTGACCCGGCCGCTCTTGATGATCTGGTCGGCGACCGTCCGCACCATCGACACCGGGATCGCGAACCCGATGCCCGGCGCCGCGCTGTCGCCCAGCTCCGGGTCCACCGCCGCCAGGGTCGGGATGCCGATCACCTCGCTGTCCAGGTTGACCAGCGCGCCGCCGCTGTTGCCCGGGTTGATCGCCGCCGAGGTCTGCACCATGTTCGCGATCGTCGCGCCGGTGCCGCCGCCCGCGCGGCTCTCGCTGACGGTCCGGCCGACCGCCGAGACGATGCCCTGGGTGACGCTGGAGGACAGCCCCAGCGGCGACCCCATCGCCAGCACGATCTGCCCCACCTCGACCTTCTCCGAGTCGCCGAACTTCGCGGGCTTCAGCCCGTCCGGCACGCTGTCGAGCTTGATGACGGCCAGGTCCTGATCCGGGTAGGTGGACACCAGCGAGGCACGCTGCACCTTCTCGCCCGTGGCGACGGTGACCTTGAACGCCTTCTCGTTGCCGACCACGTGGGCGTTGGTGACGATGTGGCCCTTGGAGTCGTAGACGACCCCCGAGCCCAGGCTTCCGGTGGCGTCGATCTGCACGACCGACGGCAGCACGTTCTTGATCACGGTCTGGTAGTCGTTCTGCAGGTCGCCGGCGGTACCGGAGGCGGAGGCCGGCTTGCTGGGTTCGGCCTCCGGGGAGCCGGAGGCCGGGTCCGAGCAGCCGCTCACCAGGACGGCGGCGCAGACGCCTGCGGTCAGGTGCGGCAGGAGCCGCCGGGCACGGCTGCGGGAGTGGGAAGCATCCATGCCTGGATTGTCGCTTTCGGTGCTTCCGGTGGCCTGTTGGGTTCGGCCGGCCAGGGTGCGCGGCCGGGCGGCCCCGGCAGTGGCCCGCGGCCGCCCGGCCGGGTGCGGCGGGCGGTCAGCCCCGTACGCCGCACAGGTGCAGCAGCGCGGCCACCCGGCGGTACGGGTCCGTGCGCCCGGCACGGTCCTCGGCGGCGAGCACCCGCTCCAGTTCCGCGGCGGCGGGGAGCTCCACGTCGTTGCTCACGTTGTCCGTGAAGACGCGCACCCCGTACCAGGCGTGCAGGGGCGCCGCGATCCCGGCGAGGGTGGACGTCAGGGCGTCCAGCCGGTCGGCCCGTACGGCGACGCCCAGCCGGTTGGTGTACGTGTCGCTCTCGAAGGCGGCCAGCGCCGCGTCCCAGTCCCCGGCGGTCCCGGGGCGCATCGCCAGCGCGTCCGCGTTCCGCACGAGCAGCGACAGCAGCCCGCCCGGGGCCAGCATCCGGGCCAGGCCGGCCAGCATCGCGTCCGGCTCCCGGACGTACATCAGCACGCCGTGGCAGAGCACCACGTCGAAGCTGCCCGGCAGGAAGTGCACCCCGGTGTCCAGGCCGTCGCCCTCGATCAGCCGGACCCGCTCACGGATGCCGGCCGGCTCGCTGCCGAGCGCCTCCCTGGCCACCCGCAGCATCTCGGCGTCGGACTCCAGGCCGGTCACCGTGTGCCCCGCCCTGGCCAGGCGCAGCGCCTGGGTGCCCTGCCCCATGCCGACGTCGAGCACCCGCAGCCGCTGCCCGACCGGGAAGCGGGCCGCGATCTGCTCGTCCAGCTGTCGGGCGACCAGCTCCTGGCGGACGGTGTTGCGCAGACCGCCCAGCTCCTTCAGCCACACCGGGGAGGCCCCGGAGAAGCCGGTGACGGCCGGGGCGGCATCGTCGGGCGGGCCGGCGGACGGACCGCCGGCCGAGCCGGAGACGTGCGTACTCAGGGCCGCTCTCCACGCTTGACCTGCGGCTTGGGCAGTCGCAGGCGACGCATCTGGAGCGTGCGCATCAGGCCGTAGGCGACCGCGCCGCGCTTGGGGGTGTCGGGGAAGCGCTCCTTGAGCTGCTTCCGCAGGCGGATCGAGAGACCGATCGAGTCGATGACGATCAGCACGATCACGAAGAGCCAGAGCAACAGCGAGATGTTCTGGATGTTCCGGATCTGGATCACGCTCAGGATCAGGATGATCACGGCGAGCGGAAGGAAGAACTCCGCGACGCAGAAACGCGAGTCCACGTAGTCGCGGACGAAGCGCCGCACCGGGCCCTTGTCGCGGACCGGCAGATAGCGTTCGTCACCACTGGCGAGCGCCTCGCGCTGCCTGGCCAGGTCCGCCCGGCGTGCTTCGCGCTGCCTCTTCGCTGCCTCCTTGCGGTCGAGCGGCGCGCCACTGGAGGCGCGACGGCGCTGCGACTGGGCCTCGCTGCGCTTGGGGGTGGGGCGACCCTTGGGAGCCTGCGGGTCGCGGGGCTGCTTGGAGAGGTCCGCCGTCACCTTGTCGGTGGGCGCCTTCTCTTCCTTCGAACGGCTACGGAACACAAGGTCCAAGGGTACGGGTTCGATCGCGATGACCCCAGGCCGGTCGGGAACGATCCGGCAACGGCCCGCGTCCTGGCCGGTGTACCCGCGTGTTCGGCGGGATGCGGGCGTACCGGTTCTCCCCGACCTCCACCTACTCCCTGGGCCGGAGCGGTGACCGGACGCAGTCGTCCTTGGGGAGGAGCACATCCGTGCTCGAACAGTGCGGTAATAGAGGCAGGGCCCGTACTGTGGGTTCTGTTGGAGTGCTGGAGCTCAGTCCGTCAGAAGGGGGCGCGCGAAGCCCATGAGCGGTGTCATGAAGCGTATGGGAATGATCTTCCGCGCGAAGGCAAACAAGGCCCTTGACCGGGCCGAGGATCCGCGCGAGACCCTCGATTACTCGTACCAGAAGCAGCTCGAACTGCTGCAGAAGGTGCGTCGCGGGGTCGCCGACGTGGCGACTTCGCGCAAGCGGCTGGAGCTGCAGCTGAACCAGCTGCAGGGCCAGTCGGCCAAGCTGGAGGACCAGGGCCGCAAGGCGCTCGCGCTCGGCCGCGAGGACCTGGCCCGCGAGGCGCTGTCCCGGCGCGCCGCGCTCCAGCAGCAGGTCACCGACCTGGAGACGCAGCACTCCACGCTGCAGGGCGAGGAGGAGAAGCTCACCCTCGCGGCGCAGCGGCTGCAGGCCAAGGTCGACGCCTTCCGAACCAAGAAGGAGACCATCAAGGCCACCTACACCGCCGCCCAGGCGCAGACCCGGATCGGCGAGGCGTTCTCCGGGATCTCCGAGGAGATGGGCGACGTCGGCCTGGCGATCCAGCGGGCCGAGGACAAGACCCAGCAGATGCAGGCGCGCGCCGGCGCGATCGACGAGCTGCTCGCCTCCGGCGCCCTGGACGACCCGACCGGTACGGCGAAGGACGACATCGCCGCCGAGCTGGACCGGATCTCCGGCGGCACGGACGTGGAGCTGGAGCTCCAGCGCATGAAGGCCGAGCTGGCCGGCGGCTCCACGCCGCAGCAGGCGATCGAGGGCGGCCCGCAGGACGCCGCCCAGCGGCAGTCGTCGCAGTCCCCGCACCGGTTCGACAAGAGTTGAGGCAGCGTCATGATCGTACGGATCATGGGGGAGGGCCAGGTCGCTCTGGCCGACAACCATCTCGCCGAGCTCGACGAGCTCGATGACGAGCTGCTCGCCGAGATGGAGCGCGGGGACGGCCCGGGCTTCCGCACCACGCTCCACGCGCTTCTGGCCAGGGTGCGCGAGCTCGGCACGTCCCTGCCGGACGACTCCCTGGAGCCGTCCGAGCTGATTCTGCCGTCGTCCGACGCGACCCTCGAAGAGGTGCGCGCCATGCTCCGGGACGACGGACTGATCCCCGGCTGACCCGCGGCGCCTCCAGCACGCGCCCGCACGGCGACCGTGCCCCGGATCCGGTCCGCCGGACCCGGGGCACGAGTGCGTCCGGGGCACCGGGCCCGGGGCACGGTCGCGTGCGGGACGGCCCGGTGCACGGCTTTTGGCCGGCCCCGGGACGTCCGTTCCCCGTCCCCGGGCCCCGTGTGCGGCTTCCGGCCCGGTCCCCGTGCGACACGCCGTAACGTAGCTCGACGTGACCACCCTCGGAACCGGGGTCCTGCGCGTCCGGAACTGGCTGCGCGGCCATCCCCTCGCGCTGGACGCCGCGCTCGCCCTGGCCGTGCTCGTGGCCATGATCATCGGGTCCTTCATCCATCCCGGCGCACCGGACGGGGCCGTCTTCGCCACCCGCAGGCCCGGGGTGGGCAGCGTGCTCCTGATGGTGCTGGGGGCCGTCGCGCTCATCTGGCGCCGCCGCCGCCCCATGGCGGTGCTCGTGGCCACCGGCGGGCTGACGGTCGCCGAGCTGATGCGGTCCGACCCGCCCGCCCCCGTGGTGACCTGCACCGTCATCGCGCTGTACACCGTCGCCGCCCGCACCGACCGGCCCACCACCTGGCGGGTCGGACTGCTCACGATGGCGGTGCTGACGGCCGCCGCGATGTTCTTCGGCGCGGCGCCCTGGTACAGCCAGGAGAACTTCGGCGTCTTCGCCTGGACCGGCATGGCCGGGGCGGCCGGGGACGCCGTCCGCTCCAGGCGGGCGTTCGTCGACGCGATCAGGGAACGGGCCGAACGGGCCGAGCGCACCCGCGACGAGGAGGCCCGGCGCAGGGTCGCCGAGGAGCGGCTGCGGATCGCCCGCGACCTGCACGACGTCGTCGCCCACCACATCGCCCTGGTCAACGTCCAGGCCGGGGTGGCCGCCCACGTCATGGACAAGCGCCCCGACCAGGCCAAGGAGGCACTGGCCCACGTCCGCGAGGCCAGCCGCTCCGCGCTCGACGAACTGCGGGCCACGGTCGGGCTGCTGCGCCAGTCCGGCGACCCCGAGGCGCCCACCGAACCGGCCCCGGGCCTCGCGGTCCTGGACGAGCTGGTCGAGACCGTCCGCCGGGCCGGACTCCCCGTCGAGGTGGCCTGCACCGACCGGCGCCCCCCGCTGCCCGCCGCCGTCGACCTCGCCGCGTACCGGGTCATCCAGGAGGCGCTGACCAACGTCCGCAAGCACGCCGGCCCCGGGGCGAGGGCCGAGGTGAGCGTCGTACGGGTCGGGTCCACCGCCGAGATCACCGTCATCGACAACGGCGCGGGAGGCGGGGGCTGCTGCGCCGCGGACGCGCCGGACGGGGGCGAGGGCCGCGGCCTGCCCGGCGGCGGGGGAGGCGGCCACGGCCTGCTCGGCATGCGCGAACGCGTCACCGCGCTCGGCGGCACGCTCACCGCCGGGCCCCGCTACGGCGGCGGATTCCGGGTCCATGCGATCCTGCCCGTCAAGGCCCGCGAGGAGTAGTCCGAGGAACCGGACACGGCGGGCCGGACGGGGGAGAACGCATGACACCGCCCATCAAGGTGCTGCTCGTCGACGACCAGACGCTGCTGCGCAGCGCGTTCCGGGTGCTGGTCGACTCGGAGGCCGACATGGAGGTGGTCGGCGAGGCGGCGGACGGCGCGCAGGCCGTGGAACTCGCCCGCTCCACCCGGGCCGACGTGGTGCTGATGGACATCCGGATGCCCGGCACGGACGGGCTCACCGCGACCCGCATGATCAGCGCCGATCCGGAACTGTCGGACGTGCGGGTCGTCATGCTCACCACCTTCGAGGTGGACGAGTACGTGGTGCAGTCGCTGCGGGCCGGGGCGTCCGGCTTCCTCGGCAAGGGGGCGGAACCCGAGGAACTCCTCAACGCCATCCGGATCGCCGCGGCCGGCGAGGCACTGCTCTCACCGGCCGCCACCAAGGGCCTGATCGCCACCTTCCTCGCCCAGGGCGGCAGTTCGGACGGCGAGGGGCCGAGCGCCGCGGAGTACTCGGAACGGCTCGCCGCGCTCACCGGCCGCGAGCGCGAGGTGCTCGTCCTGGTCGCGGGCGGCCACTCCAACGACGAGATCGCCGAGCGGCTCGTCGTCAGCCCGCTCACGGTCAAGACCCATGTGAACAGGGCGATGGCGAAACTGGGCGCCAGGGACCGGGCGCAATTGGTGGTAATCGCCTACGAATCGGGCCTGGTGCGCCCCAGGGTGGAGTAACGGGTGGAGATTCGGCGTACTCCACCTGCGGTATGCGGGGCGTGAGAAAGCGACCCTGGGGCCGAGGTCCGCGCCCCCGGCGGTGAGCGAAGGTGTAACTGGGCCGGGTCTGTCCCGAGTCACCCGTCCCACCTGCCGCGCAAGCCACAGAAGAGAGACCTCACCCATGTCCTGGCTGTCCAGATTCAGCCTCGCGCAACGGGCCCTGATCGGACTGATCTCGATCGTCGCGCTCGTATTCGGAGCGATCGCGATCCCGCAGCTCAAGCAGCAGCTGTTGCCCACCATCGAGCTTCCGGTGGTGTCGGTACTCGCCCCCTATCAGGGTGCGTCCCCCGATGTGGTCGAGAAGCAGGTCGTCGAACCGCTGGAGAACTCCCTCAAGACGGTCGACGGGGTCACCGGCATCACCTCCACCGCCAGCGAGGGCAGCGCCGTCATCATGGCGTCCTTCGACTTCGGCAGCGAGGGCACCAAGCAGCTCGTCGCCGACATCCAGCAGGCGGTCAACCGCGCCCGCGCCCTGCTTCCCGACGACGTGGACCCGCAGGTCATCGCCGGTTCGACCGACGACATCCCGGCGGTCGTCCTGGCCGTCACCTCCGACAAGGACCAGCAGGCGCTCGCCGACCAGCTGGACCGCACGGTCGTCCCCGCCCTGGAGGACATCAGCGGCGTAGGCCAGGTCACCGTCGACGGGGTGCGCGACCTCCAGGTCTCCGTCACCCCCGACGACGAGAAGCTCGCCGCCGCCGGGCTGAACGCCATGACGCTCGCCCAGGCGCTCCAGTCGGGCGGCGCGACCGTCCCGGCCGGTTCGTTCTCCGAGTCGGGCAAGAGCCGCACCGTCCAGGTCGGCGGCTCCTTCACCTCCCTGAAGCAGATCGAGGACCTGCGGATCGCCCCCCAGGGCGCGGCAACGGGCGAGCGCGGCAAGCCGGTTCGCGTCGGTGACGTCGCGAAGGTCGAGCAGGAGCAGGCCGCCGCGGTCTCCATCACCCGGACGAACGGCCGGCCGAGCCTCGCCGTGATGGCCACCATGGACAAGGACGGCAGCGCCGTCGCCATCTCGGACGCGGTCGAGGACAAGCTCCCCGACCTCCGCAAGGACCTCGGCGCCGGCGCCGAACTGACCGTGGTCTCCGACCAGGGCCCCGCCGTCTCCAAGGCGATCTCCGGTCTGACCACCGAAGGCGCGCTCGGTCTGCTCTTCGCCGTCGTCGTGATCCTGGTCTTCCTCGCGTCGCTGCGCTCGACCCTGGTCACCGCGGTCTCCATCCCGCTCTCCGTGGTCCTCGCGCTGATCGTGCTCTGGACCCGGGACCTGTCGCTCAACATGCTCACGCTCGGCGCGCTGACCATCGCCATCGGCCGGGTCGTCGACGACTCGATCGTGGTCCTGGAGAACATCAAGCGCCACCTCGGCTACGGCGAGGAGCGCCAGTCGGCGATCATCACCGCGGTGAAGGAAGTGGCCGGCGCGGTCACCTCCTCGACCCTCACCACGGTCGCCGTCTTCCTGCCGATCGGCCTCGTCGGCGGCGTGGTCGGAGAGCTCTTCGGCTCCTTCTCGCTGACCGTCACCGCGGCCCTGCTGGCCTCCCTGCTGGTCTCGCTGACCGTGGTGCCCGTCCTGTCGTACTGGTTCCTGCGCGCCCCCAAGGGCACCGCCCTGGACGACCCGGAAGAGGCCCGTCGCAAGGCGGAGGAGAAGGAGGCCCGCAGCCGGCTCCAGCGGCTGTACGTCCCGGTGCTCCGCTTCGCGACCCGGCGCCGTGTCACCAGCCTCGCCATCGCCGTCGTGGTGCTGCTCGCCACCTTCGGCATGGCCCCGCTGCTGAAGACCAACTTCTTCGACCAGGGCGAGCAGGAGGTCCTCTCCATCAAGCAGGAGCTGGCCCCCGGCACCAGCCTGGCGGCCGCCGACGAGGCGGCCGGGAAGGTCGAGAAGGTCCTCGCCGACGACAAGGGCGTCAAGGACTACCAGGTCACCGTCGGTTCCTCCGGCTTCATGGCGGCCTTCGGCGGCGGCACCGGATCCAACCAGGCCACGTACCAGGTCACCCTGAAGGACTCGGGCGACTTCGACGCCACCCAGAAGCGCATCGACAAGGCGCTCGGCGAGCTCGACGGCATCGGTGACACCACCATCTCCGCGGGCGACGGCTTCGGCAGCCAGGACCTCAGCGTCGTGGTCAAGGCCGCCGACGCGGACGTGCTGCGCAAGGCGTCCGAGAAGGTGCGCGGCGCGGTCGCCGGCATCGAGGACGTCACCGACGTCCAGAGCGACCTGTCGCAGAGCGTCCCGCGGATCTCGGTGAAGCCCAACGCCCGGGCGGCGGACGCCGGCTTCGACCAGAGCGCGCTCGGCGCGGCCGTCGCCGGAGCGGTGCGCGGCACCCCGGCCGGCAAGGCGGTCATGGACGACACCGAGCGGGACGTCGTCATCAAGTCCGCCCACCCGGCCACCACCATGGCCGAGCTGAAGGCCCTCCCCCTCGGCCCGGTGAAGCTCGGCCGGGTCGCCGACGTCGAACTGGTCCCCGGCCCGGTCTCGATGACCCGGATCGACGGCCAGCGCGCCGCCACCATCACCGCCAAGCCCACCAGCGACAACACCGGCGCGGTCAGCGCCGCGCTGGAGAAGGAGATCGACGCGCTGGAGCTCCCCGAGGGCGCCACCGCCACCATCGGCGGGGTCACCGAGGACCAGAGCGACTCGTTCGCCAAGCTCGGCCTGGCCATGCTGGCGGCGATCGCGATCGTCTTCATGCTGCTGGTGGCGACCTTCCGGTCCCTGGTCCAGCCGCTGATCCTGCTGGTCTCCATCCCGTTCGCGGCGACCGGCGCGATCGGCTTGCTCGTCGCCACCGACACCCCGATGGGCATCCCGGCGATGATCGGCATGCTGATGCTGATCGGCATCGTGGTGACCAACGCGATCGTGCTGATCGACCTGATCAACCAGTACCGGGCCCAGGGCATGGGCGTCGTCGAGGCGGTCGTCGAGGGCGGCCGCCACCGGCTCCGCCCGATCCTGATGACCGCCCTGGCGACGATCTTCGCCCTGCTCCCGATGGCGCTCGGCGTCACCGGCGAGGGCGGCTTCATCTCGCAGCCGCTCGCCGTCGTGGTGATCGGCGGCCTGGTCACCTCGACCCTGCTGACCCTGCTCCTGGTGCCGACGCTCTACGCGATGGTCGAACTCCGCAAGGAGCGCCGCGCGAAGAAGAAGGCCGCCGGGCGGGCGGGGAAGGCGGGCGTCGCGGAGCCTGCCGAGGACGTCCGCGAGGAGGAGCCGGTCGGGGCCTGACGACCGGCACGCGAAAGGCCCTGGCACCGTCGGTCCGACGGTGCCAGGGCCTTCGTGCGACCTCGGCGGGGGACGGGTCCGTCGCCGACGGCCCGTCCCGGTCTCCCGCTACGGCAGCGCCAGCATCCGCTCCAGCGCCAGCTTCGCGTACTTCTCCGTCTCCGGGTCGACCTCGATCCGGTTGACGAGGTTGCCCTCGACCAGCGACTCCAGGGCCCACACCAGGTGCGGCAGGTCGATGCGGTTCATCGTCGAGCAGAAGCACACCGTCCGGTCGAGGAAGACGATCTCCTTGTCCTCGGCCGCGAACCGGTTCGCCAGGCGGCGCACCAGGTTCAGCTCGGTGCCGATCGCCCACTTCGAGCCGGCCGGGGCCGCCTCCAGGGCCTTGATGATGTACTCCGTCGAGCCCACGTGGTCGGCAGCGGCCACGACCTCGTGCTTGCACTCCGGGTGCACCAGGACGTTGACGCCCGGGATCCGCTCGCGCACGTCGTTCACGGACTCGACCGAGAAGCGGCCGTGCACCGAGCAGTGCCCGCGCCACAGGATCATCTTCGCGTTCCGCAGCTCCTCGGCGGTCAGGCCGCCGTTCGGCTTGTGCGGGTTGTAGAGGACGCAGTCCTCCAGCGACATCCCCAGGTCCCGGACCGCGGTGTTCCGGCCGAGGTGCTGGTCGGGCAGGAAGAGCACCTTCTCGCCCTGCTCGAAGGCCCACTCCAGGGCCCGCCGGGCGTTGGACGAGGTGCAGATGGTGCCGCCGTGCCGCCCGGTGAACGCCTTGATGTCGGCGGAGGAGTTCATGTACGAGACGGGCACGACCTGCTCGGCGACCCCGGCCTCGGTCAGCACGTCCCAGCACTCGGCGACCTGCTCGGCGGTGGCCATGTCCGCCATGGAGCAGCCCGCCGCCAGGTCCGGCAGCACGACCTTCTGGTCGTCCGTGGTCAGGATGTCCGCGGACTCGGCCATGAAGTGCACGCCGCAGAAGACGATGTACTCGGCCTCCGGCCGCGCCGCCGCGTCCCGGGCGAGCTTGAAGGAGTCGCCGGTGACGTCCGCGAACTGGATGACCTCGTCGCGCTGGTAGTGGTGGCCGAGGACGAACACCTTGTCCCCGAGCTTCTCCTTGGCGGCACGGGCGCGCTCCACCAGGTCCGGGTCGGACGGGGATGGCAGGTCGCCGGGGCACTCGACGCCGCGCTCGCTCCGGGGGTCGGCCTCACGACCGAGCAGGAGCAGGGCGAGGGGCGTCGGCTGGACGTCGAGTTCCTGGGCGGGGTGGGCCGTGGTCACGTCACGCACCCTTTCTTCTCTGCTGAAAGCTTCTGCGAAAGCCTTTTCGTCTAATTGACACTATCTATCATATCCGGTTCACGTCACTTTGACGATGGCCATAGTGTCGATGTGACGCATCCCCCCGCCGGAGCGGTGTGCGAGCATGAATGGAACAGGCAAGCGCTCGGCCCGGAATGAATCCGCGGCTCCGACGGTTGCAACGTCGGCAAGCAGTCTCCGTACAACCCGGGAGAGAAGCAGATGTCCGTATCGGACGAGACCACCACCGTGAGCGACGGCATCCTCCTGTCCGACGCCGCCGCAGCCAAGGTCAAGAGCCTGCTGGAGCAGGAAGGCCGTGACGACCTGGCGCTGCGCGTCGCCGTTCAGCCCGGCGGCTGCTCGGGCCTGCGCTACCAGCTCTTCTTCGACGAGCGTTCGCTCGACGGGGACGTCGTGAAGGACTTCGACGGCGTCAAGGTCGTCACCGACCGGATGAGCGCCCCGTACCTGGGCGGCGCCTCCATCGACTTCGTCGACACCATCGAGAAGCAGGGCTTCACGATCGACAACCCCAACGCCACGGGCTCCTGCGCCTGCGGGGACTCCTTCAACTGACCCCCGCGGGCCCGCGCGCCCCGAGTGGGCGCGCGGATCCCGGGAACGGCGGAACGGCACGACGGCGGCGGTGGTCCCCGACCGGGGACCACCGCCGCCGTCGTCGTCGTGCGTGCGGTTCAGCCGCGGGGCACGGCGCCGCCCGAGGTCGCGTCGACCACCTTCCGGTCACCGAGCGGCGCGTCCAGCGTCACCGTGCGGGTCAGCTCCTTGGCGATCAGGATGCAGACCTTCTTCCCGGGCTGCTTCGTCTCCGTCACCGTCACCGTGACCCGGTTCCCGTCCTCGGTCGCGCTCGCGGTGTACGTGCTGCACACCCCGCCCCAGAACTTCACCGACAGGGTCCGCCCGTCGGCGCTGTACGACAGCAGCCGGCCGGACTTCTCCCCGTCCCCGGGGGACGGGGTCGGCGTCGGCACGGGCGCGGTCGTCGCCGGTGCGTCCTTCGTCAGGTACGAGGGGTCCACGGCGACCCGCGGCAGCGTGGCGCCCGGGCCCCCGGCGTCCTGCCGCACCGAGAAGAGCCAGGACGGCACGAGCGTCCGCTCGCCCGCCACGTACTGCGTCGACAGGCCGAAGACCGCCCTGTCGATCGTCACGGTCCTCGTCGGCGGCTGCTCCGCCGGGCTCCGCGTCCCGCAGTCCACCTTCGGCTGCTTCTTCGGGTCGCCCTTCCCGTCCTGCAGCGGTACGGGGGTGGCACAGCCGCCGATGTCCTTCTGCAGGCCCCCGCGCGTCGAGCGCCCGTTCAGCTGCTTCAGCGCCTCGCCCGCGCTGATCACCGGGTAGCTGTCGCTCTTCTCCGGGGCCTTCAAGTTCCCCGCGCCGCCCACCACTTCACCGCCGGGGCCCACCTGGATGCCGGTCGACCAGCCGTACGTGGGAAGCCCGCCCACCTTCGGGTCGGCGTTCACCACCCGTACCGAGCCCATGAGTTGGCGGGTGTCGAGCGCGGCGTCGTCCTGCCCCGCCGCCTTCAGGATCGGGGTCGCGGCGGCCTTGGCCACGTTCTCGCCCACCGGGTCGCCGGAACCGCCCGGGGACACCTTCTGGCTCGAACAGACCTCGGTGTCACGGCAGTTGTCCGTGCCGCCGGAGCCGTAACGGCTGAACGTCCAGGTGCCGGGGGCCTGCTTCTCCACCCGGAGGACCGGGCCCGAGCCGTCCCCGGCGGACCCCACCGTCCAGGCCGTGCCCTCCGTCCGAGGCGTCCCCCGCAGGCCCAGCGCCTTCGCCAGCCGGGTCACCTCGGCGGCCGAGACGGTGCCCGTCGCCCGCCGCACCGCGGCCCTGTCGGGCCCCTGGGGCAGCTCGCCGGACACCCGGTAGACCACCCGGCCGCCGTTCGGGTCGGGCTCGCCCGGCGCGATGCCCCGCACGGGCCCGTCCGACCTCGCGGGGCCGTCCGATTCGGTGTCCAGGGCCAGCGGGGGAGGGGCGCCGCCGCTGTCGTCCGCGCTGCCGGCCGTCGTGTCGCCGCCGTCGGCGGCGGTCGCGGCCCAGTAGGCGCCGCCACCCCCGGCCAGCAGTACGGCTGCCGCCACCGAGGCCACGGCGAGCGGCGAACGCCGCCGGGGGCCGGTCACGTCGTTGTCGGGTCGCTCGGTGCTCACCGGATCGCTCCTTCGCCTGCGTGGCCGTCACGTGTCGTGATCCGGCCCGTCGTCCGTCCCCGGGGTCCGGGGACAACGGTGGGACGGGACAGGGGCGCGAGCGGTTCCCTCCCGGGGCGGGGCGCGATCGTTGCCGGTACCGGCACCGTGCCGGTACCGGCCGGAATCAGTCGCCGTACTCGGGCATGGCGTCGACCAGCCGGGCGGAGGCCGCGGGCACGGTGACCCCGTGAATCCGGGACGGAGCCACCGGAACAGGGGCAGACTTCGGGTGGGCCGCCCAGTGCGGAGCCATCCGCGCGCAGTCCCCGCGCAGCTCGGCCAGGCTCATTTCGGACTCGTGCGTGGCGATGTGGTTCGACATAACCGCACCGTAGGCATCACACGGCTCAGGAGGAAAGCCCTACTATCGGGTAGTTTTCCCCGCTTCAGCCGGGTCCGGGGAGCGGGTAGCGTGAACTGTCACGCCGCCCCGGGAACACCGTCAGCCGTTCCCCCCGATCTCCGCAGGAGCAGTCTCCCCGTGCGAATCGCAGTCACCGGCTCCATCGCCACCGATCACCTCATGACCTTCCCCGGCCGTTTCGCCGACCAGCTGGTCGCGGATCAGCTGCACACGGTCTCGCTCTCCTTCCTGGTCGACAACCTCGACGTGCGCCGGGGCGGTGTCGCCGCCAACATCTGCTTCGGCATGGGTCTGCTCGGTACGAACCCGATCCTGGTCGGCGCCGCCGGCTCCGACTTCGACGAGTACCGCGCCTGGCTCGACCGGCACGGCGTCGACACCGGCTCGGTCCGGATCTCCGAGGTCCTGCACACCGCCCGCTTCGTCTGCACCACGGACGCCGACCACAACCAGATCGGCTCCTTCTACACGGGTGCGATGAGCGAGGCCCGGCTCATCGAGCTGAAGGCCGTCGCGGACCGGGTGGGCGGCCTCGACCTCGTCTCGATCGGCGCCGACGACCCCGAGGGCATGCTCCGCCACACCGAGGAGTGCCGCTCCCGGGGCATCCCGTTCGCCGCCGACTTCTCGCAGCAGATCGCCCGGATGGACGGCGAGGAGATCCGGATCCTCCTCGACGGCGCCACGTACCTCTTCTCCAACGAGTACGAGAAGGGACTCATCGAGTCCAAGACCGGCTGGACCGACGAGGAGATCCTGGGCAAGGTCGGCCACCGGGTCACCACGCTCGGCGCCCGCGGCGTCCGGATCGAGCGCGCGGGCGAGGACCCGATCGAGGTCGGCTGCCCCGAGGAGGAGACCAAGGCCGACCCGACCGGCGTCGGCGACGCCTTCCGCGCCGGATTCCTCTCCGGCCTCGCCTGGGGCGTCGGCCTGGAGCGCGCCGCCCAGGTCGGCTGCATGCTGGCCACCCTGGTCATCGAGACGGTCGGCACCCAGGAGTACACCCTGCGCCGCGCCCACTTCATGGACCGCTTCACCAAGGCGTACGGCCACGACGCCGCCGCCGAGGTCCGCGTCCACCTGGGCTGACCCGACGGGTGTCGGGTGGCCTCCGGCCGGAGGCCACCCGGCGGGTTCTCAGACGAGCCGGCGGACCACATGGGCCGAACCGCGGTCCGCGGGCTCCTCGCCCACGTACTCCTGCCCGCGCATCGTGCACCAGGCGGGGATGTCCAGGCGCGCCGCCTCGTCGTCGGAGAGCACCGTCACCGTCCCGCCCACCGGTACCTCCCCGATCACCTTTGCGAGCTCGATCACCGGGATCGGGCAGCGCTTCCCGAGCGCGTCGACCACCAGGGACGCGGCCGGGGCGGGGGAGGCGGCCGCCGACGCGGGCGCGCCGAGCCTCGCCCGTACCTCCGCCACCGCCCGGGGCAGTGCCTCCAGGAAGTCGTCGACCTCCTCGTCGCGGGTGCCGTCCGGCAGCGAGACCCGTACGTTCCCCTCCGACAGCACCCCCATCGCCCTGAGCACATGGCTCGGCGTCAGCGTGCTGCTGGTGCAGGACGAACCGGACGACACGGAGAAACCCGCCCGGTCCAGCTCGTGCAGCAGGGCCTCCCCGTCGACATAGAGACAGGAGAAGGTCACCAGGTGCGGCAGCCGCCGCACCGGATCGCCGACCACCTCCACATCGGGCACCAGCTCCGGCACCCGGCTCCTGATCCGGTCCACCAGGACCCGCAGCCGCGCGGCCTCGGCCTCCGCCCCGGCCCGTACCGCCCGCAGCGAGGCCGCCGCGGCGACGATCGCCGGAATGTTCTCGAACCCCGCCGACCGCCCGGACTCCCGTTCGTCGACCGGCCCCCGCGGCGCGAACCGCACCCCCTTGCGCACCACCAGCAGCCCCACCCCCGAGGGTCCGCCCCACTTGTGGGCACTGCCCACCAGCAGCGACCAGCCGCCCGGCACCGGCGCCCGGCCCAGCGACTGCGCCGCGTCCACCAGCAGCGGCACCCCCGCCTCCCGGCAGACCTCCGCGACCTCCGCCACCGGCTGCTCGGTGCCGACCTCGTGGTTGGCGGACTGCAGACAGGCCAGCGCGGTGTCCGCCCGCAGCGCCCGCGCCCAGTCCGCCGCGTCCACCGCCCCCGAGCGGTCCACCGCCACCTCGGAGACCGAGCCGCCCTCGGCCTCATGGGCGGCGGCCGAATGGAGTACCGACGAGTGTTCGACCGAGGAGACGACCAGATGGCGGCCGACACGCCGACGGCCCGCGAGCGCCCCGGAAATTCCGGCGTGCACCGCCCGGGTCCCCGAAGGGGTGAACGTGAGCTCGTCCGGCCGGCACCCGACGGCCTCGGCGGCGGCCTCCCGGGCGGCGTCCAGCAGCAGCCCGGCCCGCCGCCCCTCGCGGTGGAGCCTGGCCGGGTCGGCCCAGCCCTCGTCCAGCGCGGCAAGCAGCGCCTGGCGTGCGACGGGGTGCAGGGGGGCGGAGGATGCGGTGTCGAAGTAGGGCACCCGGCCACGCTAGCCCGCGCCGGGCCGGGGGGCCGGGAGGGGCCTTCCGGACCGCCGGGAGAGGGGGCGTCAGATGACGGCCGGAGGCGCGCATTCCACCCCTTCGGGGAGTCGGACGGCGCGTTGGGCACCCTCCCCGCGCGACCCCAAATAGCGTCCAGTAGGGTTTGGTCCGCATAAACATCCAAACCCCTGCCCGCGTCAGGGCGGCGACCGACCAGAAAGACGGCCGCGCCGACCGCGCGGGCGAGACTCTCGGGAAGGCGCTACGTGAGTCCCAACGGCTCCGACCGCTCGTCGCGGCGCCCGATGCGGCGGAAGCTGCCGCAGGTGCTGACTGCGGGCCTGATCCTGGCGACCGCAACCGGTTGCACATACAAGGACTTCCCCCGCCTCGGTATGCCCACGCCGGTAACGGAAGAGGCACCACGGATCCTTTCTCTCTGGCAGGGCTCGTGGGCGGCAGCGCTCGCCACGGGCGTGCTGGTCTGGGGTCTGATCCTGTGGAGCGTCATCTTCCACCGGCGCAGCCGAACCAAGGTCGAGGTTCCTACGCAGACCAGGTACAACATGCCCATCGAGGCGTTGTACACCGTGGTACCCCTGATCATCGTCTCGGTGCTGTTCTACTTCACCGCACGCGATGAATCGAAGCTCCTCTCGCTCTCCGAGAAGCCCGCCCACACCATCAACGTGGTCGGCTACCAGTGGAGCTGGGGATTCAACTACATCGAGGACGTGGACGGCTCGGCCGACACGGGCAACGAGATCCCCAAGGAGCTCGACGCCATCCCCGACCGGTACCAGAAGGACTTCCCGAAGAACGCCGAGGGCGTCTACGACTTCGGTATCCCGGGAACCCGGAACCCGCAGAACGGCAACCCGGGTCCGACCCTGTGGCTGCCGAAGGGCGAGAAGGTCCGCTTCGTCCTGACTTCGCGTGACGTCATCCACTCCTTCTGGGTGGTGCCGTTCCTCATGAAGCAGGACGTCATTCCGGGCCACACCAACGCCTTCGAGGTGACTCCCAACCAGGAGGGCACCTTCATGGGCAAGTGCGCCGAACTCTGCGGCGTCGACCACTCCCGAATGCTCTTCAACGTCAAGGTCGTCTCCCCGGAGCGCTACCAGGCGCACCTGGAGGAGCTGGCGAAGAAGGGCCAGACGGGCTACGTGCCGGCCGGCATCGAGCAGACTGACCCGGCCAGGAATGCGGAGACGAACAAACTGTGAGCATCCTCAACGAACCTCAGGGTGCCGCGGCAGCAGAAGACTCGTACGAGGACGAGCTGCCGGTCCGGCGCAAGCAGCCGGGAAACGTCGTCGTCAAGTGGCTGACCACCACTGACCACAAGACGATCGGCACGATGTACCTGGTCACGTCGTTCGCGTTCTTCTGCATCGGCGGTCTGATGGCGCTCTTCATGCGCGCCGAACTGGCCCGTCCCGGCACGCAGATCATGTCGAACGAGCAGTTCAACCAGGCGTTCACGATGCACGGCACGATCATGCTGCTGATGTTCGCGACGCCGCTGTTCGCCGGGTTCGCGAACTGGATCATGCCGCTGCAGATCGGCGCGCCCGACGTGGCGTTCCCGCGGCTGAACATGTTCGCCTACTGGCTGTACCTCTTCGGTTCGATCATCGCGGTGGCCGGCTTCCTCACCCCGCAGGGTGCGGCGGACTTCGGCTGGTTCGCCTACTCCCCGCTCTCGGACGCGGTCCGTTCGCCGGGTGTCGGCGCCGACATGTGGATCATGGGTCTGGCCTTCTCCGGCTTCGGC
Organism: Streptomyces sp. sk2.1; assembly: GCF_008120935.1. Lineage (GTDB taxonomy): Bacteria > Actinomycetota > Actinomycetes > Streptomycetales > Streptomycetaceae > Streptomyces. The sequence continues at coordinate 869,491 of NZ_RDBO01000020.1, read as the reverse complement.
ACGATCCTCGGTTCGGTCAACTTCATCACCACGATCATCTGCATGCGCGCGCCCGGCATGACGATGTTCCGCATGCCGATCTTCACCTGGAACGTCCTGCTGACCGGTGTGCTGGTCCTGCTGGCCTTCCCGGTCCTCGCCGCCGCGCTCTTCGCGCTGGAGGCCGACCGTAAATTCGGCGCACATATCTTCGACGCGGCCAATGGCGGCGCATTGCTCTGGCAACACCTCTTCTGGTTCTTCGGCCATCCAGAGGTGTACATCATCGCCCTACCATTCTTCGGAATCATTTCCGAGGTAATTCCGGTCTTCAGCCGGAAGCCGATGTTCGGTTACATCGGTCTGATCAGCGCGACGATCGCCATTGCCGGTCTTTCCGTGACGGTGTGGGCCCACCACATGTACGTCACGGGCGGTGTGCTGCTGCCGTTCTTCTCGTTCATGACGTTCCTCATCGCGGTACCGACCGGTGTGAAGTTCTTCAACTGGATCGGCACGATGTGGAAGGGATCGTTGTCCTTCGAGACACCGATGCTCTGGGCCGTCGGCTTCCTGATCACCTTCACCTTCGGTGGTCTGACCGGCGTGATCCTGGCGTCGCCCCCGATGGACTTCCACGTCTCGGACTCGTACTTCGTCGTCGCGCACTTCCACTACGTCATCTTCGGCACCGTGGTGTTCGCGATGTTCTCCGGATTCCACTTCTGGTGGCCGAAGTTCACCGGCAAGATGCTGGACGAGCGGCTCGGCAAGATCACGTTCTGGACGCTGTTCGTGGGCTTCCACGGCACGTTCCTGGTGCAGCACTGGCTCGGTGCCGAGGGCATGCCGCGTCGTTACGCGGACTACCTCGCGGCGGACGGCTTCACCGCGCTGAACACGATCTCGACGATCGCCTCGTTCCTGCTCGGCCTGTCGATGCTGCCGTTCTTCTACAACGTGTGGAAGACCGCCAAGTACGGCAAGAAGATCGAGGTCGACGACCCGTGGGGCTACGGCCGCTCGCTGGAGTGGGCGACCTCCTGCCCGCCGCCGCGGCACAACTTCCTCACCCTGCCCCGGATCCGTTCCGAATCCCCGGCCTTCGATCTGCACCACCCGGAGATCGCCGCGCTGGAGCAGCTGGAGCACCACTCCGAGGATGACAAGGCCCTCGCTGGCGGCAAGGAGGCCGGCAAGTGAAGATCCAGGGCAAGATGTTCCTCTGGCTGAGCATCTTCATGCTCGCCATGGCCATCACCTACGGCGTGTGGGCGAAGGAGCCCGTCGGCACCACCGCGCTGTTCCTGTCCTTCGGTCTGAGCGTGATGATCGGCTTCTACCTGGCCTTCACGGCCCGGCGGGTCGACGCCATGGCGCAGGACAACAAGGAGGCCGACGTCGCGGACGAGGCCGGCGAGGTGGGGTTCTTCTCCCCGCACAGCTGGCAGCCGCTCTCGCTGGCGGTCGGTGGCGCGCTCGCCTTCATGGGCGTCATCTTCGGCTGGTGGCTGCTCTACTTCTCGGCCCCGATGCTCATGATCGGTCTGTTCGGCTGGGTCTTCGAGTACTACCGCGGTGAGAACCGCACCCAGTGACACCGCTCCACCGCTCCACCTGACGGGGGGCCCGCACTTCTCCACCGAGAGGAGTGCGGGCCCCCCGTTTGCAGTCATCCCGCGCGCTGACGCGGACGCGTCTCCATAACGTGGATCCATGAACCGCACGCCGCGCATCCGCCCCGTAGTGAGCTGCACCCTGCTGGCCGCGGCCCTGGCCGCAGGCGCGACCGCCTGCGGCGGATCCGGCCATCCGCTGGCGGAGAAGCCGTACGACGCCGCGGACGAGATCTCCTCCAACGTCTCCGAGGGCGATCGGAAGGTCGATCCCGACAAGCCGCTGGAAGTCACCGCCGACGACGACGGCCGGATCACGGACGTGACGGCGGTGGACGCGACCGGACGCCATCTGGCGGGCGAACTCGACGCGGACGGGAAGCGCTGGCACTCCACGGCCCCGCTGGCCGCCGGCACCCACTACACGGTCCGGGTCGGCGTGGAGGACGACGACGGCGCCCCGGGCAGCCGCACGCTCTCCTTCGGGACGACCGCCGCCAAGAAGTTCCTGAAGGTCGCCTTCGGCCCCAGGGCGGGCACCTACGGCGTCGGGCAGCCCGTCACCGCGGAACTCAGCGCCCCGGTCCGGGACCGGGCCTCCAGGGCCACCGTGGAGCGCGCCCTGAGGGTCCGCTCGACGCCCGCGGTGACCGGTTCCTGGTACTGGGTCGACGACAAGACCCTGCACTACCGCCCCAAGGAGTACTGGCCCGCCAGGGCCACCATCGAGGTCACCAGCGGGCTGGCCGGCATCAGGGTCACCGACACCCTCCACGGCGCCCCCTCCAAGGCGCTGAAAATCACCACGGGCGACCGCATCGAGGCCGTCACCGACGCCTCGACGCACTCGATGACGGTCAAGCGCAACGGGAAAGTGATCAACACCATTCCGGTCACCACCGGGAAGCCCGGCTTCGCCACCCGAAACGGCGTCAAGGTCGTGCTGGGCAAGGAATACCGCGTACGTATGCGCGGGGAGACGATTGGCATCGCGGAGGGTTCCTCCGACTCGTACGACCTGCAGGTCTACTACGCGACCCGGGTCACCTGGAGCGGCGAGTACGTGCACGCGGCCCCCTGGTCCACCGGCTCGCAGGGGTACGCGAACGTCAGCCACGGCTGCACGGGCATGAGCACCGGCCAGGCCGAGTGGTTCTTCAACACCGTGCGCGAGGGCGACATCGTCGAGGTCGTCGGCAGCCAGGGCGAGACGATGGCGCCGTTCGGCAACGGCTACGGCGACTGGAACCTCTCCTGGGCCAAATGGCTGAAGGGCAGCGCACTGCAGAAGAACACCGTCCCGGACCGTTCGGACACGATCCAGGCGGCGCGACTGCGCCCCGAGGTCTGACGGCCCGGGGAGTGCGCTGCCCCTCGGCAGAACCGCGAAGGAGCCCGCGAGGGGGCTCGTGGCGGGCCCTGCGGCGGGACTCAGGCCCCCACGCAGAGCCTGCTGCGCAGCAGGGCGGCCAGGGCGTCCGCGAACTCGACCGGTTCGACCGGCAGGGTCACCGCGGCGTCCGCACGGCTCCAGGTGGCCAGCCAGGCGTCCTGCGGGCGGCCCATCAGCAGCAGCACCGGCGGGCAGCGGAAGACCTCGTCCTTGATCTGCCGGCAGACGCCCATGCCGCCCGCGGGCGCCGTCTCGCCGTCCAGCACGCAGACGTCGACGCCCCCGTGCTCCAGCGCCTCCAGGACCGCGGGCAGCGTGGCGCACTCCAGGAACTCCACCGGTGGCACGTCGGCCGCGGGCCTGCGCCCGGCTGCCAGCCTCACCTGCTCACGAGTGTTGGCGTCGTCGCTGTAGACCAGGACCGTGGCGGTCGGCTGCATAGTTCCTCCGTGACATCCGTGTCTTCGGGGCTTTACGGGCATGAACCGATGCGCGGATCGTACTCCGCCCGACGGCCTGTCAGCACCGGTCAGGACAGCTGTTCCATGGGCCGTTCGGGGCGGACACACCCCGCTGACACACCGAACGGCACCCCCCGGGGTGAGGGCGGGATAAGCGACCGACATAATGTCGGTCGTGGCGACAGCAACGACAGTAGAAACCGGGCACGCGCACCCGTCGGTCAATCGACCGAACCTCACCAGCGTCGGAACCATCATTTGGCTGAGTTCCGAGCTGATGTTCTTCGCGGCCCTCTTCGCGATGTACTTCACCCTGCGATCGGTGATGGGACCGGATCACTGGAAGGAGATGGCCGAGCACCTGAACTTCCCGTTCTCGGCGACAAACACCACGATCCTGGTGCTCTCCTCACTCACCTGCCAGCTCGGCGTCTTCGCCGCGGAGCGGGGCGATGTGAAGAAACTCCGCACCTGGTTCATCATCACCTTCGTGATGGGTGCGATCTTCATCGGAGGCCAGGTCCTCGAGTACACCGAGCTGGTCAAGGAGGCGGGTCTCTCCCTCTCCTCCGACCCGTACGGTTCGGTGTTCTACCTGACCACCGGTTTCCACGGGCTGCACGTGACAGGCGGTCTCATCGCCTTCCTGCTCGTCCTGGGCCGGACGTACGCGGCCAAGAGGTTCACCCACGAACAGGCCACCTCGGCCATCGTCGTGTCCTACTACTGGCACTTCGTCGACGTCGTGTGGATCGGCCTCTTCGCCACGATCTACATGATCAAGTAATCGGGCCCGACCCGAACCGCATGATCAAGTAATCGGGCTCGCACCCGAACCACATCCAGCATCGACGCAGAAGATCCTGACACCGGGGTAATCCGTGAAAAAGCTCTCCGCACGACGACGCCATCCGTTGGCGGCGGTCGTCGTACTACTCCTCGCGCTGGCGGCCACTGGGGGGCTGTACGCCGCGTTTGCGCCCGCGAGCAAGGCGCAGGCCGACGAAACCGCCCAGTCCCTCGCCATCGAAGAGGGCAAGAAGCTGTACTCCGTCGGTTGCGCCAGCTGCCACGGAACCGGCGGTCAGGGCACCACCGACGGGCCGAGCCTGGTCGGCGTGGGCTCCGCCGCCGTGGACTTCCAGGTCGGTACGGGCCGCATGCCGGCGCAGCAGCCCGGCGCCCAGGTACCGAAGAAGAAGGTCATCTACACCCAGGCGCAGATCGACCAGCTCGCGGCCTACGTCGCGTCGCTCGGCGCCGGTCCGATCACTCCGACCAAGAAGCAGGTCAACCCTGCGGGCGCGAACATCGCCAAGGGTGGCGAGCTGTTCCGCACCAACTGCGCGCAGTGCCACAACCTCACCGGTGAGGGCGGCGCGCTGACGAACGGCAAGTACGCGCCCAGCCTGGAGGGCGTGGACCCGAAGCACCTCTACGAGGCCATGCAGACCGGCCCGCAGAACATGCCGTCCTTCCCGGACAGCACGATGCCCGAGCAGCAGAAGCGGGACATCATCGCGTACGTCCAGACCGTGAACAGCGACCAGTCGGAGAACCCGGGCGGTCTCAAGCTGGGTGGCCTGGGGCCGGTCAGCGAGGGCCTGTTCGCCTGGATCTTCGGGCTCGGCGCACTGATCGCAGTTGCCGTTTGGGTCGCGGCCCACACCGCTAAGGCCAAGAAGTCATGAGTAGCCAAGAGATTCCAGACGAGAACCTGCCCGCTGAGCAGGACCCCGCGCACGGCGCGGTGAAGGTCGCGGACGACCCGTTCGCGGACCCGGGGCTGCCGGCCCACAAGCCGCGCATCCAGGACATCGACGAACGGGCCGCGAAGCGCTCCGAGCGCACCGTCGCGCTGCTGTTCACGCTGTCCATGCTGGCGACGGTCGGCTTCATCGCCTCGTACGTCATCTTCCCGGTCGACAAGATCGTGTACATCTGGCCCTTCGGCCATGTGAGCGCGCTCAACTTCTCCCTGGGGCTGACCCTGGGCGTGGCTCTCTTCGCGATCGGCGCCGGTGCCGTCCACTGGGCGCGCACGCTGATGTCCGACGTGGAGGTCGCCGACGACCGGCACCCCATCGAGGCCGCGCCCGAGGTCAAGGCGAAGGTCCTCGCCGACTTCGCGGACGGTGCCCGGGAGTCCGCGATCGGCCGTCGCAAGCTGATCCGCAACACCATGTTCGGCGCGCTGGCCCTGGTGCCGCTCTCCGGTGTGGTGCTGCTGCGCGACCTCGGCCCGCTGCCCGAGAAGAAGCTCCGCGAGACCATGTGGAGCAAGGGCAAGCAGCTCATCAACATGAACACGATGGAGCCGCTGCGTCCCGAGGACGTGATCGTGGGTTCGCTGACCTTCGCCATGCCCGAGGGCCTGGAGGAGGACGCGGAGGACTTCAACAACCAGATCGCCAAGGCCGCGCTGATGATCGTCCGGATCCAGCCGGAGAACATCAAGGACAAGCGCGAGCTGGAGTGGTCCCACGAGGGAATCGTGGCCTTCTCCAAGATCTGCACCCACGTCGGCTGCCCGATCAGCCTGTACGAGCAGCAGACCCACCACGTGCTCTGCCCGTGCCACCAGTCCACCTTCGACCTCTCCGACGGCGCCCGCGTCATTTTCGGTCCGGCCGGTCACGCCCTTCCGCAGCTGCGGATCGGTGTGAACAGCGAGGGCAACCTCGAAGCGCTCGGTGACTTCGACGAGCCCGTCGGTCCGTCCTTCTTCGAGCGGGGATGACACGGATGAGTACTGCGACCGACACCAAGCGCAAGGCACCCGCCGGCGAGCGGGTGGCCGACTGGGCGGACGGCCGGCTCGGGATCTACTCCCTGGCCAAGGCCAACATGCGCAAGATCTTCCCGGACCACTGGTCCTTCATGCTCGGTGAGATCGCCCTCTACAGCTTCATCATCATCATCCTCACGGGTGTGTACCTGACGCTGTTCTTCCACCCGAGCATGAACGAGATCGTGTACCACGGCTCGTACGAGCCGATGCAGGGCATCCGGATGTCCGAGGCGTACGCCTCGACGCTGGACATCAGCTTCGACGTCCGCGGTGGTCTGCTGGTCCGCCAGATCCACCACTGGGCCGCGCTGATCTTCCTGGCCGGCATGTTCGTGCACATGATGCGCGTCTTCTTCACGGGTGCGTTCCGCAAGCCGCGTGAGATCAACTGGCTGTTCGGCTTCCTGCTGTTCGTGCTGGGCATGTTCACCGGCTTCACCGGCTACTCGCTCCCGGACGACCTGCTGTCCGGTACGGGTATCCGCTTCACCCAGGGCGCGATCCTGTCGATGCCGATCGTCGGCACGTACATCTCGATGTTCCTGTTCGGCGGGGAGTTCCCCGGCCACGACATGGTCGCCAGGTTCTACTCGATCCACATCCTGCTGCTGCCGGGCATCATGCTCGGTCTGCTGGTGGCGCACCTGATCCTGGTCTTCTACCACAAGCACACGCAGTTCGCGGGTCCCGGCCGCACCAACAAGAACGTCGTCGGCATGCCGCTGCTGCCGGTGTACATGGCGAAGGCCGGCGGCTTCTTCTTCCTGGTCTTCGGCATCATCGCCATCATCGCGGGGATCGCCACGATCAACCCGGTCTGGAACATCGGTCCGTACCGTCCGGACCAGGTGTCCACCGGCGCCCAGCCCGACTGGTACATGGGCTTCGCCGAGGGTCTGATCCGAGTGATGCCGGGATGGGAGATCAACCTCTGGGGTCACACGCTCGCCCTGGGTGTGTTCATCCCGCTGATGGCCTTCGGAGTGGTGCTCGCGGTTCTCGCGGTCTACCCGTTCGTCGAGTCCTGGATCACCGGGGACAAGCGCGAGCACCACATCCTGGACCGCCCGCGCAACGCCCCGACCCGGACGGCCTTCGGTGTCGCCTGGATCACCGTCTACGTCATCGTCTTCATCGGCGGTGGCAACGACCTGTGGGCCACGCACTTCCACCTGTCGATCAACGCCATCACCTGGTTCATCCGCATCTTCATCTTCGCGGGCCCGATCATCGCGTTCATCGTCACCCGGCGGATCTGCCTCGGCCTCCAGCGCCGCGACAAGGAGAAGGTGCTGCACGGACGCGAGTCCGGCATCATCAAGCGCCTGCCGCACGGTGAGTTCGTCGAGATCCACGAGCCGCTCGGCCCCGAGCAGCTGCACACGCTCACCGCGCACGAGCAGTACAAGCCGGTCGAGATCGGCCCGACGGTCGACGAGAACGGTGTCGAGCGCAAGGTGTCGCCTCTGGAGAAGCTGCGCGCCCGACTCAGCAAGGGCTACTACGGCGAGAACAACCAGATCGCCAAGCCCACCGTCGAGGAGTACAAGGAGATCACCAGCGGCCACGGTCACCACTGATCGCCTGAACTGATCGCCACGGCAGGAGCCCCGTCCACGCGTTGGACGGGGCTCTTCGCCGTCCTCTTCCGATCGATAGGGTGGAGACGATCCTTTTACCGACTGTGGACCCCGGGAGCGGACCATGAACGTTGTGACCCCGATCGGCGGCGACAGCGTGGCGGACCGTTCCTGGCCCGGCGTGCTGAACCCCCTGCTGCGCGGAGAGAACCTCACCGCGGACGCCACCGCCTGGGCCATGGACCGCATCATGAGCGGCGAGGCGACCGATGTGCAGATCGCCGGGTTCGCGGTGGCGCTGCGGGCCAAGGGCGAGACCATCGACGAGGTGACCGGCCTGGTGCGGGCGATGTACGAGCACGCCCGCACCATCGAGGTGCCCGGCCGCACGGTCGACATCGTCGGCACCGGCGGCGACCTCGCCAAGACGGTCAACATCTCCACCATGTCGGCGATCGTCATCGCCGGCACCGGTGCCAAGATCGTCAAGCACGGCAACCGGGCCTCGTCCTCGGCGAGCGGCTCCTCCGACGTGCTGGAGAAGCTCGGCGTCAACCTGGACCTCTCCGCGGAGCGGGTCGTCGAGGTCGCCGAGGAGGCGGGCATCACCTTCTGCTTCGCGGTGAAGTTCCACCCCGCCCTGCGGTACGTCGCCAGGGCCCGCAAGGAGCTCGGTACGCCGACCACGTTCAACATCCTCGGTCCGCTCACCAACCCGGCCCGGGTGCGTTCCCAGGCCGTCGGCGTGGCCGACCCGAAGATGGCACCCATCGTCGCCGGGGTGCTCGCCGAGCGCGGCAACTCCGCGCTGGTCTTCCGCGGCGACGACGGCCTGGACGAGCTGACGACGACCGCGACCTCGCGGGTCTGGGTGGTGCGGGACGGGGCCGTCCGCGAGGAGACGTTCGACCCGCGCGACGTCGGTCTGGAGCTGGTGCCCGTGGAGGCGCTGCGCGGCGCGGACGCCTCGTACAACGCCGATGTGGCCCGCCGGTTGCTGGCGGGCGAGCGGGGGCCGGTGCGCGACGCCGTGCTGCTCAACTCGGCGGCGGCCCTGACGGCGCTGGACCCGACGGACGGCACGCTGAACGAGCAGCTCGCCGCCGGGATGGCGAAGGCGGCCGAGTCCATCGACTCGGGCGCGGCGGCGCGGACGCTGGAGCGCTGGGTGGCGGCCAGCAACGCCTGAGGGCCCGCGGGGCGGCCATCCGATGGCCGCCCGGCAGGCGCGGGCAGGCCCCGACGGGCTCCTGGTCGGGCGGAGAAGTGACGCGGGGCGCGGTCCGGATCCTGGACCGCGCCTTGCGCGCGTCCGCGCGTATGGCAAGATGCTGGGCAGGTCATGAGTGACAGCGACTACGGCCCCGGCCCGCTGTCCGGCAACCCTCCGTCCGTGGCGGGGTGCCCCGGGTGAAGACCAGGCCGTGGGCAGCGAGGTCCGCGGCAAGCGCGGGCCCCTCGGCATCGGTGAATGCCAACCCCCGGGGTCCTGGTCCCTAGGGAGCCTCTTGTGAGCACGCGAATGCGATAGGGCCGGCCGGCCCTCTTCCGCACACCCTTTTTCTCCTTCTGCCGCACTGCCGCGTATCCGCCGGTGCGCGCTCTTCGCCTGCCTCTTACGGGAGTTCGCCATGTCTGTATCCACCGCTGCCATCGACGAGTCGGTTTGTGCCCCCCTGCCCGTTCTGGGGGAGGACGTGAGGGTTCCGCTGGTCACGGGCGGTGAAGTCGCGTACGCCGCCCTCGACTACGCCGCCAGCGCACCCGCCCTGCGCCGGGTCTGGGACGACGTCGCCGCGTACGCCCCGTACTACGGCAGCGTCCACCGCGGCGCCGGCTACCTCTCCCAGCTCTCCACGGACCTCTTCGAGAACAGCCGCGCCACCGTCGCGGAGTTCCTCGGCTGCCGCGCGGACGACCAGGTGGTCTTCACCCGCTCGACCACCGACTCGCTGAACCTGCTGGCCGCGGCGCTCCCCGCCGACTGCCAGGTCTTCGTCTTCGAGACCGAGCACCACGCCTCGCTGCTGCCGTGGCGCGACGCGCGGGTGACCTACCTGAACGCCCCGCGCACCCCGGCCCAGGCCGTCGAGACGCTGGAGCGGGCCCTGGCCGCGCGCGACCCCTACGGCCCCGCGCTGGTCTGCGTCACCGGCGCCTCCAACGTCACCGGCGAGCTGTGGCCGGTCGGGGAACTGGCGGCCGCCGCGCACGCGCACGGCGCCCGGATCGTGCTGGACGCCGCGCAGCTCGCCCCGCACCACCCCGTCGACATCACCGAGCTGGACGTCGACTGGGTCGCCTTCTCCGGGCACAAGCTGTACGCGCCCTTCGGCTCCGGGGTGCTCGCCGGCCGGGCCGACTGGCTGCGGGAGGCCGAGCCATACCTGGCCGGCGGCGGCGCCTCGCGCAAGGTCGCCCGCCGCACCGACGGCGGGGTGGACGTCGAGTGGCACACCACGGCCGCCCGGCACGAGGCCGGTTCCCCCAACGTCATCGGCGCGTACTCCATCGCCTCCGCCTGCAAGGCGCTGAAGGAGGCGGGCTTCGACGCGCTGGTCGCCCGCGAGCAGCGGCTCGTGACCGGTGTCCGGGCCGGTCTCGCCGCGATTCCCCAGGTCAAGGTGCTCTCGCTGTTCGGCGACGACGCCCCGCGGGTCGGCGTCATCTCCTTCGTGGTGGAGGGCTGGAACAGCTCGCACTTCGCCGCCGCGCTCTCCGCCGAGTACGGCATCGGGGTCCGCGACGGACTGTTCTGCGCCCACCCCCTGGTCCGCACCCTGCTGGGCAGCGACCCGCAGGAGGTCGGCGAGTGCGGCGCGCCCGAGGCCGAGCCGGGCGAGCGCTCCCTGAACGCGATCCGGGTGAGCTTCGGCGCCGGTACGCCGGACGAGCACATCGAGCGTTTCGTCCGCGCGGTCGGGGAACTGGTGCGCGAGGGCGCCCAGTGGAAGTACCGCACCGAGGACGGCCGTTGCGTCCCGGACCGGGGCACCGCGCAGCACTGACCGGCACACAGCACTTCGGCGGGGTACGGGCGGAAGCCGCCCGTACCCCGCCGAAGTGTCACGCGGGTGAATCCGTGCCTATGCGTCGAGCCCGATGGCGAAGGCCGCCTCCAGGTCGTGCTGCGAGTAGGTGCGGAACGCCACGTGGGTGTCGGTGGCCTCGACGCCGGGGATCTTGCTGATCCGGCCCGGGATGATGTCCGCCAGATCGTCGTGCTTGGCCACTCGGACCATGGCGATCAGGTCGTACGTACCGGTGACCGAGAAGACCTCGCTGACGCTGTCCAGCGCGGCGATGGATTCGGCGATCTCGGGAATCCGGTCCACGCTGGTTTTGATGAGCACGATCGCGGTGATCACGGCTGACTTTCTCCCTCGGTGGCCGCGGCTGGTGCCTTCACTCTATCCGTACGCCGGTAACGCCCCCAGGCGTAGAGGAAGCCGAGGGCGAAGCCCACCACATGGGCCAGATAGGCGACCCCCGGCCCCCCGCTGCCCGCGCCCTGGACCGCGAGCCACTGCAGGACGAACCAGAACACCAGCACGATCCAGGCGGGGAAGCGCAGGGGCAGGAAGAAGAGGAACGGGAACAGGCTGGTCACCCGGGCCCTGGGGAACAGGTACAGGAACGCCCCCAGCACCGCCGAGATCGCGCCCGACGCGCCGACGAGCGTCTGGTCGGACGTGGCGTGCGCGGCCGCGTAGGCGACCAGGGCGAGGTAGCCGCAGATGACGTAGAAGAAGGTGAACCCGATGCGGCCCATGCGTTCCTCGGTCATCGCCCCGAACACGTACAGGAAGAGCATGTTGCCGAGCAGGTGCACCCAGCTGCCGTGCACGAAGAGGGCGGTGAGCGGGGTGAGCAGGACCCGCACCGGGCCGTCCCACAGCTCGTTCGGGATCACGCCCCAGCGCTCGAAGTAGCCGGCCTGGGCGGCCAGCCGGGCGTCGGCGCCGCCGGGCACCGGGTTGAGGCCGGACAGCGGGCTGATCACGAAGACCAGCGAGCACGCCGCGATCAGGGCGTGGGTCATCGGCGATCCGCCCAGGGCGACCGTCCGCAGGAATCCGCCGGCCGACCTGCCGGTCACAGCGCGCCGATCGATCATGAACAGAGCATGACGCAAGCGGAGGGAACGGGACGGACCGCCTCGCCGTGTCGGGCGGACGCGGCGAGGCCGTAGGGTTGCGGCAGGACATCCGCAGTTCGACGGCGCACCGCGAGATCCTTGAAGCAGCAGCACGAGGCTCGACGAAAGAGGACGCAACGATGACGACGGTTCCCCAGCCGACCGACGGGACCCGCTGGCGCTGCACGCTCTGCGGAAATCTCACCCGCTTCGACGTGACGCGCTCCTCGAAGGTCGTCGAATACGTCCATCTCGACCTGGCCGGTGAGGCCAGCGTCGAGGAACGGGAGGTGGTCAGTGAGACCATCGAGTCGGTCCGCTGCCGTTGGTGCAACGCGGTGGATCAGATCGAACTGGTGGACAGGCCGGGTGCCGACTCCTGACGGAGCCGCGCCCACAGACAATTTGGGGTGACGGATCGTGGAGCAGCCCGCTGATGGCGCCGAGGCGGCCGAGGCGGCCGGCGACGCCGTCGAGGCGCTCGACCGCCCGCTGCCCGAAGGCGTACGACGGAGGGTCGTGGCGCTGGTCTCGGACGCCTTCGGCGGGCTGACGGTCGGCGAACTGCCGACCCAGCTGAGGCAGTACGCCCGGTTCACCCCGACCCGGCGCGCCAAGTTCGCCGGCAATGCGATGGCCGCCGCCCTGGAGAGCGACGCGCTGTTCCGGCAGCGCATCGGCGAACGGCTCAAGGAGGGGCAGCCCGAACTGGCCGCCGCCCTGGAGTCCGGTGCGCCGCCGGCCGCCGCCGATCCGGTCGACGTGGCCGCCGCGGCCTATGTGCTGCGCCCGGCGGGCTGGGTGAAGCTGGTCGCCGCCGCCGGTGAGGAGGCCCAGCGGGCGGACGCCGAGCGGGCCGACGAGGAGAGCCGCCGCGAGCTGGAGCGGCTGCGCGAGGAGCTCTCCCGGGCCCGTGCCCAGACGAAGAGCGAGACGGAGCGGCTGCGCGGCGAGCTGGACGCGGCCCGCAAGGAGGCCGAGTCCCTGCAGCGCAAGCTGCGCAGCGCCGTCAACGAGGTCAAGCGGGGCGAGGCCGCGCTGCGCCGCAGCCGGGCCGAGACCGAGACCGTGCGGTCCGAGGCGGCGGCCCAGGTCTCCGCCGCCGAGAGCGAGAGCCGTCGGCTCAAGGCCCGGCTCGGGGAGGCCGAGGCGGCGGTCGAGGCGGGCCGCCGGGCCGCCAGGGAGGGCCGCTCGGTCGAGGACATGCGGCTGCGGCTGCTGCTGGACACGGTGCTCGACGCGGCGAGCGGGCTCCGCCGCGAACTGGCCCTGCCGCCCTCCTCGATCCGTCCCGCGGACGGTGTCGACGCGGTCGAGCCGGGCCGGATGTCGCCCAAGGACATCGCGGCCAGGGCCCTTTCGGAGACCGACCCGGCCCTGCTGGACCAGTTGCTCGCGCTGCCGCAGGCGCATCTGATCATCGACGGCTACAACGTCACCAAGACCGGCTATCCGCAGCTCCCGCTGGAGAAGCAGCGGTTGCGGCTGCTGGGCGGGCTCTCGGTGCTCGCCGCGCAGACCGGCGCCGAGGTGACCTGTGTCTTCGACGGGGCCGAACTGGCCGCCCCGGTACTGCTCGCGCCGCCGCGCGGGGTCCGGGTGCTGTTCAGCAAGCCCGGGGTGACCGCCGACGAGCTGATCCGTCAACTGGCGCGCGCCGAGCCCCCGGGCAGGCCCGTCGTGGTGGTCTCCACCGACCGCGAGGTCGCCGACGGGGTGGCGAAGGCGGGCGCCAGGCCCGTTGCGTCCGTCTTGCTCCTGAAGCGTCTTTCGCGCGTCTAGTCGCGCTTGTCGGTACTCGGTGGATATCAGGGAACGGACCGTCAAGTCGCCGCTACACCCCGTGTGATGTGGGTAAAGAAGTGCGTCCCGGGGTGAGAATTTTCCGGCGAGGATTTGAACTGATCACAAGATGGTCACTAGGGTCGGCCTTCGAACCTTCGCACGGTTGATCGCCCATCCGGGGCGACGGCGAAGGAACCGCCGAGTCCGTGACGTGCACGGAGCCGGGGATTCACCTCCCCCACAGCCCGGTAGGCGGCTCGAGGAAGAAGGAGCTCGCCTCCGTGGCGTCCCACCGTCGTCCCAAGCAGCCGAGCCGCGCCCGTGTGACCGTGCTCACCGCGACCGCCGCCGCGGCCGTGGCCCTGTCCTCCCAGGCGGCCCAGGCAGACCCCAAGCCCTCCAAGAGCGAGGTCAAGGCGAAGGTCGACAAGCTCAACCACGAGGCCGGCGTCGCCAACGAGCAGTACAACGGCGCCAAGGAGAAGCAGAAGAAGCTGGAGAAGGAAGTCGGCGCGCTCCAGGACAAGGTGGCCCGCGGACAGCAGGAGATCAACAACCTGCGCAACGGCCTCGGTTCGCTCGCCGCCGCGCAGTACCGCTCCGGTGGCATCGACCCGTCGGTCCAGCTCTTCCTCTCGTCCAACCCGGACACCTACCTCGACGAGGCCTCGGCGCTCGACCAGCTGACGGCCAAGCAGACCGAGACGCTCCAGAAGATCCAGGAGAAGCAGCGCTCCCTCGCGCAGAAGCGCAAGGAGGCCCAGGACAAGCTGGGCGACCTCGCGGACATCCGCGAGACGCTCGGGGCGAAGAAGAAGAAGCTCCAGGACAAGCTCTCCGAGGCGCAGCGCCTGTACAACACCCTGACCGCCGCCGAGAAGGCGAAGTTCCGCGAGCAGGAGCAGCGCGCCAGCCGCGACGCCGGCGACCGGGTCGAGCTGGGCAAGGAGGTGCCCGCCTCCTCCTGGGGTGCCGCCGCCCTGAGCGCCGCCTCCTCCAAGGTGGGCAAGCCGTACGTCCGCGGCGGCACCGGCCCCGACGCCTTCGACTGCTCCGGGCTGACCCAGTGGGCCTACGCCCAGGCCAACGTCCAGATCTCCCGGGTCACGTACACCCAGATCAACGACGGGGTCCACATCGGGCGCAGCGCGCTGAAGCCGGGCGACCTGGTCTTCTTCAACAACACCTCGCACGTGGCGCTCTACGCGGGCAACAACACCGTCCTGCACGCCCCGTACCCGGGCACGTTCGTCCGCTACGAGTCGATGAACACCATCGGCAGCTTCCAGTTCGGCGTGCGCGTCGGCTGATACGCGCCCGAACGGGCGAATTCCCGCGCCCCCGTGAACGGCCCGCCCCGCCGGAGACCACAGGTCACCGGCGGGGCGCCGTCGTTTCCGCCGTCCGGTCGCCCGGCACGGTCTTTGTCCGCTCCGTGACCGTCCGACTACTGTCTGTCTGCTGTGCGGCTCCCGCTCGTCGGTCCGCCCGTCCGGGCGGCAGGGGCCGCGCGCGTCTGCGCAGCGCGGAGGGGAGTGCGGGGTCCTGTGGTGTCCCATCGCCGTTCCACACAGTCCGGTATCGGTCCGGGGGTCCGGGCCACGGTCCTGTCGGCCGCCGCGGCGACCGCGGCCGCCACGCTCGGTGCGAGCGGCGCGCACGCCGAACCGCAGGACACGCCCCGGACCGCCGAGGCCCGGGTGGACCGGCTGTACGGCGAGGCGGAGCGCGCCACCGAGCAGTACAACGCGGCCGGTGAGAACGCCGAGCGGCTGCGCGGCGAGTTCGACCGGGCCCGGGACCGGGCGGCCCGCGGCCAGGAGCGGGTCAACCGGATGCGCACCGTGGTCGGTTCGGCGGCGAGCGCGCAGTACCGCTCCGGCGGCATCGACCCCTCGGTCGCGCTGCTGCTCTCCTCGGACCCGGACGGCTACCTCGACCGGGCGGCCGTGCTGGAGCGGGTGACCGGGCGTCAGGCCGAGGAGCTGCGCGAGCTGCTGCGGGCCCGGCGCGACCTGGAGCAGATCCGGGCGGAGGCCGGGCACGCGCTGGCCGAGCTGGAGCGCAACCGGGCGGCCGCCGCCCGCCACAAGCGCACCGTCGAGCGCAAACTCGCCGAGGCCCGGCGGATCCTGGGCGCGATGCCCGCCGCCGACCGGGCCGGCTTCGAGCGGGCCTCGCGCTCCGGGCGGGACGGGGCGTTCCCCGGCCTCCCCGGCCTCGCCGACCTGCCGGCCGGTTCCGCGCGGGCCGCCGCCGCCGTCCTGGCGGTGCGACAGGCGCTGGGCCGCCCGTACGTCTGGGGGGCCAACGGACCCGACGGGTTCGACTGCTCCGGGCTGATGCAGTGGGCGTACGCCCGCGCCGGGGTCGCCCTGCCGCGCACCTCGCAGGCCCAGCGGTACGCCGGACACATGGTGCCGCTCTCCGAGGCCCGCCCCGGCGACCTGGTCGTCTACCGCGCGGACGCCGGTCACGTCGCGATGTACGTCGGCAACGGCCAGGTGATCCACGCCCCGTACCCCGGCGCCCCGGTCCGCTACGACCCGGTCGGCATGATGCCGGTCTCGTCGGTCACCCGCGTCTGACCGTACCCTCGGTCGGGTGACCGAGAGGCGGGTGGGCGACCGGGGACGGCGCACGGCGGGGGCACTGCTCGCCGGGCTGCTCCTCGTCCCCGGCTGCGCGGCCCCCGACGACCCGGCCGCCCCGGACGCCACCGCCCGCGCCGTCCGCGCCGCCCTGGAGCGCAGGGCGGCGGCCGTGCTGGACCACGACCCGGACGGCTACCTGGCGGTGACCGACCCGCGCGCCACCGCCCTGCGCGCGGCCCAGCGCCGGGAGCTGGCCAACCTCGCGGACGTACCGCTGGCCTCGTGGACGTACCGGCTCCGCGGCGTGACCGGGCGGGGCACCGACCGGGCCGTCGCGGACGTCCAGCTGCGCTACCGGATCAAGGGGTACGACGCGGCCCCGGTCCTCGACGACCGGGTGCTCGACCTGAGGCGGGACCGGACGGACGGCCGCTGGTACATCTCCGGGGACCGGCCGGCGGACGGGGACGCCGGCGCGCAGCTCTGGCAGCAGGGCGACGTCCAAGTGGTGCCCGGCAGCCGCAGCCTCGTACTCGGGGTGGGCCGCACGGAGCGGGAGCTGCGCGACATCGCCGGGACCGCGGACCGCGCGGTGCCCGCCGTGTCCGGGGCCTGGCCGGAACGCTGGGCGGGCCGCGTGGTGGTGCTCGTGCCGCGGACCGTCGAGGACATGGCGCGGCTGCTGGGGTCGCCGACGGACGCCTACCGGGGCATCGCGGCCGTCACCACCGCGCGGACCGGCGGCACCGGCCGCAACCCCGCGGACCGGGTGATCGTCAACCCGCAGGCGTACGGCACGCTCGGCACCTTCGGGCAGCGGATCGTCCTCACCCACGAGACCACCCACGTCGCCACCCGCGCCCGCACCTCCGCGGCCACCCCGACCTGGCTCTCCGAGGGCTTCGCCGACTGGGCGGCCTACCGCGCCGAGGACCGCCCCGCCGCGCGGATCGCCCCGGAGCTGGCGGACGCCGTCCGGCGCGGCGACCTGCCCGCCGAGCTTCCCGCGGACGAGGACTTCGGCTTCGCGGGCGACCCCGCGCGCCTGGCGAGGGCGTACGAGGGCGGCTGGGCGGCCTGCGAGCTGATCGCCGACCACTGGGGCGAGGCGGAGCTGATCGCCTTCTACCGGGCCGTCGGAGGGCATCCGGGACGGGACGGGGCGGTGGAGCGGGCCATGGGGGAGGTGCTGGACACGACGCCGCGGGAGTTCACCGCCCGCTGGCGGGACCACCTGCGCACCCGGCTGGGCCGCACGTCCGCGCCGTGACCCGTGACCCGTGACCCGTGACCCACGCCCCGTCCGCGCGCGGCGCACGGCGTGCCGTTCAGGGCGCGGCCGGCTCGGTCTCCCGGTCGGCGCCGGACCGGGAGGCGGGCACCCGGCCGCCGTCGCGCGGCGCCGCGACGACCGTTTGCCGCCACAGCCGCCGGCAGGCCGTCAGCGTCGCCGCGACCAGCAGGCCGTTGCGCAGGAACATCAGCGCCACCCCCGTAGCGTCGCTGGACACCACGTGCACGAAGCCGAGCGGGAACTCCCACTGGGTGACGCCGGTGGCGACCAGCACCAGCACGGCGGGCAGCACCATCCGGCTGCCGCGGAAGACCAGGCAGACCGCCGCCAGCCCCACCAGCCACAGCATGTACTGGGGGCTGATCACCCGGCTCGTCGTCGTGAACAGCAGCACCGCCGCGAACGCCGCGTCGGCCGGGGTGCTCGCCCCGAACTCCCGGGCCCGCAGCCGCCACAGCAGCAGCCAGCCGAACGCCAGGACGGACAGGCCGAGGGCGAGCGTGCTCACCAACGGCACGTACGGCCCCAGGAACTCCATCGAGCCGTAGTGGTACTCCACCCGGCCCTGCCAGCCGAATTGCCGCGCCACGTGGAAGACCAGGGCCCCCAGCGACTCGACCTCCGTGCCCCGGTCGCGCTGGGAGCCGAGGAAGTCCAGCGCACCCGGCATCGCCAGGGCGCACACCACCAGCAGCCCGCCCGCCACCGCCGCCGCCGTCGACCACGCCAGGCGCGTGTGCCGGCCGCGCGCCGTCCCGGCCAGGACCAGCGCGGGCCACACCTTCAGCAGCGCGCCGACGGCGGCCAGTGCCCCCAGCACCCGCGGATGCCGCAGCCCCGCCAGCAGCGCCGCCACCGCGACCGCCGTGACCATCACGTCGTAACGGGCGTACGCGGTCGTGCCGAGCAGCGGCACCCCCGCCACCCACACCCAGGCGCCCGCCGCCGACCGGCCGCCGCCCCGGCCCGCGTACAGCAGCAGCGCCAGCACCAGCCCGTCGCAGACGAACGCGAGGACGAAGAACGCCGAGGTGTAGTCGAGGAACGGCAGCAGCGCGGGGGACAGGACGGCCAGCGCGGCCAGCGGCGGGTACTGCCAGGTGACGTCGGCCTGCGGATACGTACCGCTTTTCAGGACCTCGGACCAGCCGTGGTAGATCACCGAGACGTCACCGGTCACGTCCGGGCCGGGCAGTGTGATCACCTTGGTGACGCAGAGCAGCAGCGCGACCCTGGTCAGGGCCCACACCGCGACGGCGAGCCGTGCGCCGGTCGATCCCGTCATGAACGCCTCATCCGTTGTCCGTCGGCCGGTACCCGGAAGTCCGGCCGGGTGGGTACGAGGAGCCATGATGCCCGTACGGCCGGTGCGGGGGCCATCGGGGCCGGGCCTGCCGGTACTGTCGGCCGGGATGGACAAGACCCTGATCGTGACCAACGACTTCCCGCCCCGCCCCGGCGGCATCCAGGCGTTCCTGCACAACATGGCCCTGCGCCTGGATCCCGGACGGATCGTCGTGTACGCCTCGACCTGGAAGCGGAGCCCCGAGGGCCGCGCGGCCACCGCCGCCTTCGACGCCGAGCAGCCCTTCCCCGTCGTGCGCGACAGCACGACCATGCTGCTGCCGACCCCGGGGGCCACCCGGCGCGCCGTGCGGCTGCTGCGCGAACACGGCTGCACCTCCGTCTGGTTCGGGGCCGCCGCCCCGCTCGGCCTGATGGCACCCGCGCTGCGCCGGGCCGGTGCCCGCCGCCTGGTCGCCACCACCCACGGCCACGAGGCGGGCTGGGCCCAGCTGCCCGCCTCCCGGCAGCTGCTGCGCCGGATCGGCGAGGGCACGGACACGATCACCTACCTGGGGGAGTACACCCGCTCCCGGATCGCCCCCGCGCTCACTCCCGGGGCGGCGGGCCGCATGGTCCAGCTGCCGCCCGGCGTCGACGAGAAGACCTTCCACCCGGGATCGGGCGGCGACCTGGTCCGGGCCCGGCTCGGCCTCGCCGACCGGCCCGTCGTGGTCTGCGTGTCCCGGCTCGTGCCGCGCAAGGGCCAGGACACCCTGATCCTCGCGATGCCGAAGATCCTGGCACGGGTGCCCGACGCGGTCCTGCTGATCGTCGGCGGCGGACCGTACGCCGACGACCTGAAGCGCCTGGCGGTGCGGACCGGGGTCGACGCCTCCGTACGGTTCACCGGACCGGTGCCGTGGGAGGAGCTGCCCGCCCACTACGGCGCGGGCGACGTCTTCGCCATGCCGTGCCGCACCCGTCGCGGCGGCCTCGACGTGGAGGGCCTGGGCATCGTCTTCCTGGAGGCGTCCGCGACCGGGCTGCCGGTGGTGGCGGGCGACTCGGGCGGCGCGCCCGACGCGGTGCTCGACGGCGAGACCGGGTGGGTGGTGCGCGGCGGTTCCTCCGACGAGGCGGCCGACCGGATCGTCACGCTGCTCCACGACCCGGAACTGCGCCGGCGGATGGGGGAGCGGGGACGGGCCTGGGTCGAGGAGAAATGGCGCTGGGACCTGCTGGCCGAGCGGCTGCGGGCCCTGCTCTGACGCTGCCGCGGGCCGCCCCCCCGCCCGGTCCCCGGAGCGGGCGCGGCGCGCGGAAGGGCGGCCCGCACATTCCGTGCGGGCCGCCCTCCCTTCTGCGTACGTATGGATCAGCGCTGGTAGATCGACTCGATCTCGTCCGCGAAGTCCTTCGTCACCACGTTCCGCTTCAGCTTCAGCGACGGCGTGATGTGGCCCGCCTCCTCGGTGAACTGGGAGGGCAGCACACGGAACTTGCGGACCGACTCCGCCTTGGAGACCGCCGCGTTCCCGTCGTCCACCGCCCGCTGCACCTCGGCCAGCAGCTCCGGGTCCTCGCGCAGCGACGCGGCCGTCGCCCCGGCCGGCTTGCCGTGCTCCGCGGCCCAGCGGCCCAGGAACTCCTCGTCCAGGGTGATCAGCGCGCCCACGAACGGCCGGCCGTCGCCGACCACCATGCACTCGGCGACCAGGGCGTGCCCGCGGATCCGGTCCTCGATCACCGCGGGAGCGACGTTCTTGCCGCCCGCGGTGACGATGATCTCCTTCTTGCGGCCGGTGATCGCGAGGTAGCCGTCCTCGTCGAGCGTGCCGATGTCGCCCGTGTGGAACCAGCCGTCGGCCAGCGCGTCGGCCGTCGCCGCCTCGTTGTTCCAGTAGCCGGTGAACAGGTGCTCGCCGTGCAGCAGCACCTCGCCGTCGTCGGCGATCCGCACCACCGAACCGGGCAGCGGCTGGCCGACCGTGCCGATCTTCTGCCGGTCCCACGGGTTGAAGGCGGTGGCCGCACAGGTCTCGGTGAGGCCGTAGCCCTCCAGGACGGTGAAGCCGATCCCGCGGTAGAAGTGGCCGAGCCGCTCGCCCAGCGGCGCGCCGCCGGAGATCGCGTACTCGCCGCGCCCGCCGAGGACCGCCCGCAGCTTGCCGTAGACCAGCCGGTCGAAGATCTTGTGCTTCAGCCTCAGCCCGAAGGACGGGCCCTGCGCGGTGCTCAGCGCGCGGCTGTAGGCGATCGCCGTGCTCGCGGCCCGGTCGAAGACCTTGCCCCGGCCGTCGGCCTGCGCCTTGGCGCGCGCCGCGTTGTACACCTTCTCGAAGACCCGGGGCACACCGAGGATCAACGTCGGCCGGAACGAGGCCAGTTCGTCGGTGAGGTTCTTGATGTCCGGTACGCAGCCGAGCTTGATCGGGGCCATCACCGAGGCCACCTCGACCAGCCGGCCGAAGACGTGCGCCGCGGGCAGGAAGAGCAGCACGGAACACTCACCGGTACGGAACAGCGGCTTCAGCCGCTCCACCACGTTGCCGCACTCGGCGAAGAAGCTGCGGTGCGTGAGCACACAGCCCTTGGGGCGGCCGGTGGTGCCCGAGGTGTAGACGATGGTGGCCGGGTCGTCCGCCTTGGCGGCGGCCATCCGCCGGTCGAGGGTCTCGTCGGAGACCTCCTCCTCGCCGAGCGCCGACATCCGGGCGATCGTGTCGTCGTCGATCCGCCAGATGCCCTTCAGGGCGGGCAGGTCGTCCTGCACCGAGACGACGGACTCCTGGTGCGCCTCGGTCTCCACGACGCACAGGGTGGCGCCGGAGTCGCCGAGGATCCACTGGATCTGCTCCGGCGAACTGGTCTCGTACACCGGGACGGTCACCGCGCCCGCGCTCCAGATCGCGAAGTCGAGCAGCACCCACTCGTAACGGGTGCGCGAGAGCAGGGCCACCCGGTCGCCGGCCTCCACGCCCGCGGCGATCAGACCCTTGGCCACGCCCCTGACCTCGGCCAGGAACTGGGTGGCGTCGACGTCGGTCCACACCCCCCCGACCTTGCGGCTCATCACCGCGACATCGGGATGCTGAGCGGCATTGCGGCGGATGAGATCCGTCAGGTTGCCGTCCGAGGGGACCTCGTACAGGGCCGGAAGGCTGAACTCGCGCAAGACTGCTGCTCCTCATCGGGCTCCGGTGCCACGGCTCTGTGTGACGCACCGGCTGCGGTCCAAGACTGGCGGTGCTCCGTGAAGTGAGCACGACTGGACTGCCCGGACGTTACCCACCGGTACTCGGTTCCCGATAGGGGGCCCGGACCAGATGTCTTACGTGTCACACACAACGGTGGTCCTTGCGCGCACAGTAGTCCACCGACCCGCCCGCGCGAGGGTAAGCGCAGGTCCGGCGGCCTCTACCCAGGTGGACGGCGGCGTTCTAGGGTGGCCGTCATGCGAGCCGGACCGGACAGCCGGGGTACATCGACCCGACAGCGCACCCGCATCCACGTGGTCAGCGACGTGCACGGGAACACCGAGGCGCTGGCCCGCGCCGGGGAGGGCGCCGACGCCCTGGTCTGCCTCGGCGACCTGGTGCTCTTCCTCGACTACGCCGACCACTCGCGCGGCATCTTCCCCGATCTCTTCGGCGTGGAGAACGCCGACCGGATCGTCGCGCTGCGCACCGCCCGCCGCTTCGAGGAGGCCCGCGCGTTCGGCCGCTCCCTGTGGGCGGGCGTGGACCGCGACGCGGCGATCGTCTCGGCGGTGCGCAAGCAGTACGCCGAGCTCTTCGCCGCCTTCCCCACCCCCACGTACGCCACCTACGGCAACGTCGACATCCCCGGCCTGTGGCCCGAGTACGCGCGCCCCGGCACCACCGTCCTGGACGGCGAGCGCGTCGAGATCGGCGGCCGGGTCCTCGGCTTCGTCGGCGGCGGCCTGCGGACCCCGATGAGGACCCCGTACGAGATCGACGACGAGGAGTACGCGGCCAAGATCGAGGCGATCGGCCCGGTCGACGTGCTCTGCACCCACATCCCGCCCGACGTGCCGGAGCTGACGTACGACACGGTGGCGCGCCGCTTCGAGCGCGGCAGCCGGGCCCTGCTCGACGCCATCCGCAAAACCCGCCCCCGGCACGCGCTGTTCGGTCACGTCCACCAGCCGCTGGTCCGACGGATGCGGATCGGCGCCACCGAATGCGTCAACGTCGGCCACTTCGCCTCCTCCGGCAGGCCCTGGGCCCTGGAGTGGTGACGGCACCGGGGCGCACCCCGGGACGAGGCACCGCGCACACGCGATAGCCTTCTGGCGGCAGTCCGCTGCCGACGCACCGGTACACCGCACTGGAGGAGCCACGGCGATGGCTGAACACACCAGCTCGAGCATCACGATCGAGGCGGCGCCGGCCGACGTCATGGGAGTGATCTCCGACTTCGACCGCTATCCCGAGTGGACCGGCGAGGTCAAGGAGGCCGAGGTCCTCTCCACCGACGACCAGGGCCGCGCCGAGAAGGTCCGTCTCGTCCTCGACGCCGGAGCGATCAAGGACGACCACACCCTCGCCTACACCTGGACCGGCGACCACGAGGTCAGCTGGACCCTCGTGAAGTCCCAGATGCTGCGCGCCATCGACGGCTCGTACGTACTGGCCCCGCTCGGCGCCGACCGCACCCAGGTCACCTACCGGCTGACCGTCGACGTCAAGATCCCGATGCTCGGCATGATCAAGCGCAAGGCCGAGAAGGTCATCATCGACCGGGCCCTGGCCGGGCTGAAGAAGCGCGTCGAGTCCGGCCCGAAGGCCTGACCCGAATGCGTACGGTCCTCGTCACCGGCCCCGGCGGCGCAGGCCGTACCACCGTCGCCGCGGCGACCGCCCTCGCGGCGGCCCGCCGCGGCCGCCGCACCCTGCTGCTCTCCGCCGACGCCGTGCCCGGCCTCCCCGCGGCCACCGAGCCCGTCGAGGTCGCCGACAACCTGTGGTCGGCCCGCATCGACTCCGGCGAGCACTTCCGCGGCGAACTCCTCGCCCTCCAGGACCGGGCCTCCGGCGTGCTCGACCTGCTCGGCGGGAACCGGATGGACGGCGAGGAGCTCACCGAACTCCCCGGCAGCACCCAGCTCGCCCTGCTGCACGCCCTGCGCCGGGTCGCCGAGGGCGACTGGTCCCGCGCGGGACACGAGCTCCTCGTCGTCGACCTGCCGCCGCTGCGAGAGGCGCTCGCCGTGCTCGCCCTCCCCGAACAGCTGCGCCGCTACCTGCGCCGGCTGCTGCCTCCCGAGCGCCAGGCCGCCCGCGCCCTGCGTCCGATGCTCGCCCAGCTCGCCGGCGTCCCCATGCCCGCCCAGTGGCTGTACGAGGCCGCCGCCCGCAAGGACGCCGAGCTGGCCGCCGTCCAGGCCCTGATCGAGGACCGCACCACCACCGTCCGGCTGGTCGCGGAGCCCGGACCCGCGGCCGAGGACGCCCTGCGCACCGCCCGCACCGGCCTCGCCCTGCACGGACTGCGCGTCGACACCCTCGCCGTGAACCGGACGCTGCCCCGGCACTCCGCCGACCCCTGGTTCGCGGCGCTGGCCGCGCAGCAGGAGAAGACCGTCGACCACTGGTACGAGCAGTGGGCGCCCGACACCGCCCTGTGCGAGGTGCCCCACCTCGGCCGCGACCCGCGCGGCCTCGACGACCTGGCCCTCCTGGACACCGCCCCCGACGCCCCCGGTACGGACGGCGGACTCGCCGGACGGCTGGACGGGCAGCGCCCCGGCCGGGCCGACGACCCTTGGTGGACCGAGGACCCCGACGCCCCCGAGGGCTTCGACGGACCGGGGTCCGGCGGCCGGATCGTGCCCGCCCCGCGCCCCGCCGACGGCGACCCGGTCCTCGTCTGGTGCCTGCCGCTGCCCGGCGCCGTCAAGGAGGACCTCCAGTTGGTCCGCCGGGGCGGCGAACTGCTGCTCACCGTGGGCCCGTTCCACCGGATCGTCCCCCTGGAGTCCGGGCTGCGCCGCTGCACCGTCTCCGGCGCCGCCCTCACCGACGGGGTGCTCCGGGTCCGGTTCACGCCGGACCCCGGCCTGTGGCCCCGTACGGACTGAGCGGACTCCTCGCGCACCGGACCGCTGGAGACGGCCACCGTCGGCCCGCGGTCCCGTACGGACCGGGCGGACCCGGCGGCGGGTGGCGCGGCATCCGCCGCCGGACCCCCTGAACGGCGGGTCGCGGTTCGGGTAACGTCGGTAGTACGTGCCCCGTACGCCGTCCCGCCGGCACACCGTGTCGCGGGCACACCCCGTCGCAGGAGTCCGCCATGAGCGAAGCCACCGATCGTCCCGTCGACGACGACGCGTGGGCCAGGGCCTGCGCCGAGGACCTGGAGGCGGAGAAGACCCGCCGCCGCGAGCGGCAGGGACCGCCGCCCGGCTCCGCCGCCGAGGAGCTGCGCAAGCTGGTCGACGCCGTGGCCGACAAGGTCTCGTC
The DNA here is from genome assembly GCF_008120935.1 of Streptomyces sp. sk2.1. Lineage (GTDB taxonomy): Bacteria > Actinomycetota > Actinomycetes > Streptomycetales > Streptomycetaceae > Streptomyces. Next base: position 844,088 of record NZ_RDBO01000020.1, on the reverse strand, counting down.
CCTCCAGGCGCCGCTGCTCGGCGCGGCGGCCCAGGGCACCGTGCAGCAGATCATCCAGCAGGCGAAGTCCGCCGTCGGACCCGTCATCGAACGCAACCCCGAGGTCTTCGACCACATCGCGGCGGCCGGCGGCGAACTCCTCGCCGCCTACCGCTCCGCCGTCGAGGGCCAGGAACGCCGCTGGACCCGGGAGGCCGGGGACCCCGCGGGCACGAAGAAGCAGGCCGGCGACCCCACCGACCCGCGCGACGAGCCCCCCGCCGCGGGCGAACACATCGACCTGGACTGACCGGCGGCGAAAGGACCGGGGGCCCGGCTCGGGTACGGTTGGCCACAGCGGGGCTCGACCGGAACTGAGGGATTCATGGGACTCACCATCGGCGTCGACATCGGCGGCACGAAGATCGCGGCCGGCGTGGTCGACGAAGAGGGCCGCATCCTCTCCACGCACAAGGTGCCGACCCCGCCGACCGCCGAAGGCATCGTGGACGCGATCGCGACGGCCGTGTCCGGCGCGAGCGAGGGACGCAGCATCGAGGCCGTCGGCATCGGTGCCGCCGGATACGTCGACGACAAGCGCGCCACCGTGCTGTTCGCCCCGAACATCAACTGGCGCCACGAACCGCTGAAGGACAAGGTCGAACAGCGCGTCGGCCTCCCCGTCGTCGTCGAGAACGACGCCAACGCCGCCGCCTGGGGCGAATACCGCTTCGGCGCCGGACAGGGCCACGACGACGTCATCTGCATCACGCTCGGCACCGGCCTCGGCGGCGGCATCATCATCGGCAACAAGCTGCGCCGCGGACGCTTCGGCGTGGCGGCGGAGTTCGGCCACATCCGGGTCGTCCCGGACGGCCTGCTCTGCGGCTGCGGCAGCCAGGGCTGCTGGGAGCAGTACGCGTCCGGGCGCGCCCTGGTCCGGTACGCCAGGCAGCGCGCCAACGCCACCCCGGAGAACGCCACCGTCCTGCTGTCGCTCGGCGACGGCACGGTGGAGGGCATCGAGGGCAAGCACATCAGCCAGGCCGCCCGGCAGGGCGACCCGGTCGCGATCGACTCGTTCCGGGAGCTGGCCCGCTGGGCCGGTGCCGGACTCGCCGACCTCGCCTCGCTCTTCGACCCGTCCGCCTTCATCGTCGGCGGCGGCGTGTCGGACGAGGGCGAACTCGTCCTCGACCCGATCCGCAAGTCGTTCCGGCGCTGGCTGATCGGCGGCCAGTGGCGCCCGCACGCCCAGGTGCTCGCGGCCCAACTGGGCGGCGAGGCAGGTCTGGTGGGTGCGGCGGACCTCGCCCGCCAGGGCTGAGAGCCCGCCGGACGCCCGTCGCGCCCCTGGAGGAGCGGCGGGCGTCCGTCGTATCGTGAGGCACATGGTCCTGACGCCATTGCCCGACTCCCGTACCGAGCCGGATGGTTCGGCCGTCATCAGGGTGCTCTCCTACAACATCCGGTCGATGCGCGACGACTGCGAGGCGCTGGCCCGCGTCATCGGCGCCTGCGCCCCCGACCTCGTCCTCGTCCAGGAGGCGCCGCGCTTCTTCCGCTGGCGCAAGCGCGCCGCCTGGCTCGCGGCCCGCACCGGTCTGGTCGTGCTCGGCGGCGGTGCCACGGCGGCCGGACCGCTGCTGCTGTGCTCGTTGCGGGCCGCGGTGGAGCGGACGGAGGATGTCCTGCTGCCGCTCACCCCCGGACTGCACCGCAGGGGCTTCGCCACGTCGGTGGTACGGATCGCGGGCACCCGGATCGGCCTGCTGAGCTTCCACCTGAGCCTTCAGCGCGACGAACGCCTGACCCAGGCGGAGCTGCTGCTGGAACGGCTGGAGACGATGGGCGTCGAACACGCGGTCGCGGCCGGCGACCTCAACGACGTACCGACCGGTCCGGCGTTCCGGCGGCTGGCCGGGCGGCTCCAGGACTGCCGGGCGGTCCGGCCGTGGGGCGAGGAGAACACCTCCCCGGCAGACGGGCCGCGCAAGCGCATCGACGCGATCTTCGCGACCGGGGGCATCGAGGTGCTCGGCTGCGGCGTCCCGGCCGGGCTGCCCGGGGTCACCGGGGCGGACCTGCGGGCGGCCACGGACCACCTGCCGGTACTGGCGGCGCTACGGGTTCCGGCGACCGGCCTTCTGCCGCCCGGCGCGCCGGGCCACTGAGAACCCGGCGCGGCGGGCCACCGGGTTCCCGGGGCCCGCGCCGGATCAGACGACCGCCCCGCGCCCGGGGTCGTCGTCCTCCTCGTCGTCGTCCTCCATGCGCGCCACCAGCGTGACGAAACCGCCCAGGAAGCCGCCGACGCAGATCGTCGTGAGCCACCAGGTCATCTCCCACTGGAGCAGGATCGCGACCAGCATCAGCACCGGGCCGCCGACGACCGCGAGCCAGGCGAACTTCGCCGTGACGTCGGCCTCCGGCAGCGGCGGCGGCTCCGGTGGGACGAAATGCCCCTCGTCGCTCTCGTCGAGGTCGTCGTCCTTCGGCTCCGCCACCTCGTAGTCGCGCGGGCCGCCGACGCCGACGCCGGGGGCGAACACCACCGAGCTGCCGAGCGGCCGCTCCGGCGGCTTCGGGGACTTCTTCCCGAGCCCCTTGTCCGGGTCGAGCACCTCCGACCGGCCCTCGTCCTCCAGCAGCGCGAGGTCCTCGACCGACCTGAACGGCTTGGCGCCCGGCGGGTCCGGCGGCTCCTCGCCGTACCCCGCGATGATCGCCTGCCACGCGGCGTCCTCGTCGAGCCCCGGGCCGGGCCGGTCGCTCCCGGACACCGACGGCGCCTTCTGGGCCGGGGCGTCCTGCGGGCCCGTACCGTCGTCGGGCACGGCCGCACCCTCCGCGGGGAGGGGTTCGCGTCCTTCCGCGGGAAGGGGCCTGCGGCCCTCCGCGGGGAGGGACTCGCGCTCCTCCTCGCCGCCCGCGCGCTCCGCGTCGTGCTCAGCCACCTGACGTGCTCCCCTTCTGTCCGACGCTCGGGGCGAGGCGGCCGATGAACCGATGGCTCTCGTCGAAGATCCGCTCCGCGTCGTGGTCCAACGTCGCCACGTGGTAGCTCTGTTCCAGCAGGATCTCCTCGACGTCCGTCGACGACACCCGGCCGAGGATGCGGGCCGAGTCGGCGGGCGGCACCACATGGTCCTGCGGGCTGTGCAGCAGCACGATCGGCTGGGTGACCTGGGGCAGTTCGGCGTCGACCAGTCGGAAGAACTTCCGCACCGAGTGCGCCGCGTGCAGCGGCACCCGGTCGTACCCCACCTCGTCGGAGCCCTCCAGGGCGATGTCGCTGGCCAGCCCCTTCGTGGTCCGCACCAGATGACGGGCGACCGGCAGCGCGTACGCGGCCGGGCCGTGCACCTTGTTCGCCGGATTCACCAGCACCAGACCGCTGATCGCGTCCCCGTGCTTCGCGGCCAGCCGCAGCGCCAGCGCACCGCCCATGGACAGCCCGAAGACGAAGACCTGCTCGCACCGCTCCAGCAGACCGCGCAACTCCCGGTCCACCTCCGCGTACCAGTCCTGCCAGCCGGTGAGCTGCATGTCCTGCCAGCGGGTGCCGTGTCCGGGCAGCAGCGGCAACGAGACGGTCAGCCCGCGCTCCGCCAGGTATTCCGCCCAGGGGCGCAGCGACTGCGGGGAGCCGGTGAATCCGTGGCAGAGGAGGACGCCGACCTCTCCGCCGTCGTGGCGGAACGGCTCGGCTCCGGGAAGGACCGGCACCAAGGTCTCCTGTTCGTGAGGCTCGCGAAGGGAGCGGAAAAAGGGTGTGCGGAAGGATTACGGCCTCGGCCGTTACTTCACCGTACGCGACCGGGCCGACACCGACCAGGGCCGTCGCGGCCCCGGCCGCCGCGTCGGCCCCGTGCCGGGCGGGAGCGCGGGCGCCCGCACGGGTTAAGGTCTGTCGGACAGCACACAGGAGGCACCCGAGTTGATCTACGGCGCAATGAAGTTCTCCATCGGCGGGGGCCTGAAGCTGGCCTTCCGGCCATGGGTGGAGGGCCTGGAGAACATCCCCGCGCAGGGACCGGCGATCCTCGCGAGCAACCACCTGTCGTTCTCCGACTCGTTCTTCCTGCCGGCCGTCCTGGACCGCAAGGTCACCTTCATCGCCAAGTCCGAGTACTTCACCGGCTCCGGCGTGAAGGGCAAGCTCACCGCCGCCTTCTTCAAGGGCGTCGGCCAGCTCCCGGTGGACCGCTCGGGCGCCCGCGGCGCGGGCGAGGCGGCCATCAAGGCGGGCATCGCGGTCGTCGAGAGCGGCGGCCTCTTCGGCATCTATCCGGAGGGCACCCGCTCGCCCGACGGCCGCCTCTACCGCGGCAAGCCCGGCGGACTGGCCCGGGTGGCACTGGCCACCGGGGCGCCCGTCATCCCCGTCGCGATGATCGACACGGAGAAGATCCAGCCGCCCGGCCAGGTGGTGCCCAAGCTGATGCGCCCGGGAATCAGGATCGGCAAGCCGCTCGACTTCAGCCGCTACCACGGCATGGACGGGGACCGCTTCATCCTGCGCTCGGTCACCGACGAGGTGATGTACGAGATCATGAAGCTCTCCGGCCAGGAGTACGTCGACATCTACGCGACGGCGGCCAAGCGGCAGATCGCGGACGAGGCGAAGCACCGCGCCGAGGCGGAGAAGAACGCCGGGGCGCAGAAGAACACGGGCGGAGAGTCCGGGACGCGAGGGTGACGGAACGGTACGGCGCGTCCGCGCGTCGTTTCCGTCCGGGGGGTGGGGACCATGGCCAGGCGCGAGCGGGTCGTACGGATGTCGGTCGAGCAGCCGCTGTGGCGCGCGCTGACCGGGTACCGCGTTCTGACGATGCTGTACGCGGTGCTGCTCTCCGTCTACGGCCGGGACAAGTACGAACGGCCCTGGGTGGCCGTCGCCTTCCTGGCGGTGATGGTGGTCTGGACGCTCGCCACCCTCCCGAAGGTCTCGGGCGCCGCCGCCTGCACCAAGCGCTTCCTCGGCACCGATCTGGCGATCGCGCTCACCGGCATACTCCTCACCCCCCTCGCCAACGTCGAGGCCCGGTCCATGGACGGCCCGACGCTGCCGTCCATCTGGACCGCGGGCTCCGTACTGGCCTTCGCGATCAAGGGCGGCTGGCGCTGGGCGGCCTTCGCCTCCACCTTCGTGGCCGTCGTCAACATCGTCGAGCGCGGCGACCCGAGCCGGGACACCTTCCACAACGTCCTGCTGGTCTGGGTCGCCTCCGTCGCCATCGGCTACGTCGTCGAGGTCGCCCGGGCCAGTGAGCGCACCCTCGCCCGCGCCCTGGAGATCGAGGCCGCCACCCGCGAGCGGGAACGCCTGGCCCGGGACATCCACGACAGCGTGCTCCAGGTCCTCGCGATGGTCCAGCGCCGCGGCACCGCCCTCGGCGGGGAGGCCGCCGAACTGGGCCGGATGGCCGGGGAGCAGGAGGTGGCCCTGCGCACCCTGGTCTCCAGCGGGCTCGTCCCCACCACCCGGGTCTCCGAGGACGCCGCCGAGGGCGCGGTCGTCCGCAGCGTCGAGGTCGACGACGAACCGTCCGACCGGGCCGACTGCGACCTGCGTTCCCTGCTCGCCCCGCACGCGGGCTCCCGGGTCAGCTTCGCGGAGCCCGGCGCCCCGGTGCTGCTCGCACCCGCCGCCGCGAAGGAGCTGGCGGCCGCGGTCGGCGCCGCGCTGGACAACGTCGGGGTCCACGCGGGGGAGAATGCCCAGGCGTGGATCCTCGTCGAGGACTGGCCGGACGAGGTGATCGTCACGGTCCGGGACGACGGCCCCGGAATCCCGGAGGGGCGGCTCGCCCAGGCCGAGGGGGAGGGG
>NZ_RDBO01000020.1:826908-838176 GCF_008120935.1 Streptomyces sp. sk2.1 | reverse complement strand
GGGTCGCCCTGTCGATCCGGGGGAGACTGCGTGACCTGGGCGGCACGGCGGAGTTGATTTCGGTGCCCGGCCAGGGCACCGAGGTCGAGTTGAAGGTACCGAAGGTTTCACGGGGGAAGGCGGGAACAGCAGGATGAGCACGGAGAACACCCGGGGCACGGAGGAACGGCCCATCAAGGTCATGGTGGTGGACGACCACCCGATGTGGCGCGACGCCGTCGCCCGCGACCTCTCCGAGTCGGGCTTCGAGGTGGTGGCCACCGCCGGTGACGGGCCGCAGGCCGTCCGCAGGGCGAGGGCCGCGGTGCCGGACGTCCTCGTGCTCGACCTCAACCTGCCCGGCATGCCCGGCGTCCAGGTCTGCAAGGAGCTGGTCGGCTCCAACCCCGGGCTGCGGGTGCTGGTGCTCTCCGCCAGCGGCGAGCACGCCGACGTCCTGGAAGCGGTCAAGTCCGGCGCCACCGGCTACCTGCTCAAGTCGGCCAGCACGCAGGAGCTGACCGAGGCCGTGCGGTCCACCGCCGTCGGCGACCCCGTCTTCACCCCCGGCCTGGCCGGACTGGTCCTCGGCGAGTACCGCAGGCTCGCCTCCGACCCCGCGCCCGCCGCGTCCGACGAACCCAAGGCTCCGCAGCTCACCGAGCGCGAGACCGAGGTGCTGCGACTGGTCGCCAAGGGACTCTCGTACAAGCAGATCGCCGAGCGCCTGGTCATCTCGCACCGCACCGTGCAGAACCACGTCCAGAACACCCTGGGCAAGCTCCAGCTGCACAACCGGGTGGAGCTGGTGCGGTACGCGATCGAGCGCGGCCTCGACGACGTCTGAGCGCCGGCCGGGGCCGTCGGCCGGGCGGCGGGCCGGGGCCCCGGGCCGTATATTCGCGAGGGCCGGTGCCGGGGGACCGGCCCATGCCCCAGCTCCGCGCGGTGAACGGGAGAAGTCGTGGAAATCCTGGCCTTCGGCGTGCAGTCCGACGAGAAGCCGCTGATCGAGAAGGCGTTCGCGGGCCGGCACGAGGTCCGCTGCCTGGACGTCTTCCTGAACAAGGACACCGCCCCCATCGCGGCGGGCCACGAGATCATCTCCACCAGTGTCAACGCCGACCTGGGCAGCGGCGTGCTGCAGACCCTCGCGGCCGGGGGCACGCAGATGATCGCCCAGCGCTCCACCGGCTTCAACAACATCGACCTCGACGTGGCCGAGCGGCTCGCCCTGCGGGTCGCCCGGGTCTCCTCCTACTCGCCGTACTCGGTCGCCGAGTTCGCCTGGACCCTCGCGATGGCCGTCAACCGCCGCGTCGTACGGGCCGCGGGCCGCACCCGCGACTTCGACTTCCGGCTCGACGGACTCCTCGGCCGCGATCTGCACGGCCGCACGGCGGGGGTGATCGGCACCGGCAAGATCGGCGAGGCGTTCACCCGCATCGCCCACGGCTTCGGGATGGAACTGCTCGGCTGGGACGTCGCCGAGAACCCCGCCTGCGTCGAGCTCGGCATGAGGTACGTGGACAAGGAACGGCTGCTCGCCGAGTCCGACCTGGTCAGCCTGCACGTCCCGCTGCTGCCCGCGACCCACCACGTCATCGGCGCGAAGGCCCTGGCGCGGATGAAGGACGACGCGATCCTGATCAACTCCAGCCGCGGCGGACTCATCGACACCACGGCCCTGATCGCCGAACTGCGCGCGGGCCGCTTCCTGGGCGTCGGACTGGACGTGTACGAGGCGGAGGCCGGGCTCTTCTTCCTCGACAAGTCCCTGGAGGGCATCGACGACGACGCCCTCGCCCGGCTCGTCACCTTCCCGAACGTCATCGTGACCTCGCACCAGGCGTACTACACCCGGGACGCCGTGGAGCAGATCATCGACGCCACGGTGCGCAACGTCGCCGACTACCTGGCCGGCCGCCGCAGCGAGAACGTCCTCGTCCCGGCGCTCCCGAGGGCCTGAGCCCCGGCCCGCCCCGGAGAACCGGGACACCGGACCGGCCCGGAGGACCGGGCCCCGGACCGTCCCGGGCCCCGCCCGCTTCCTCCGGCTCTTCAGCCGGCCACCGGCAGCCCCGCCAGCAGCTCCGTCACGATCGCCGAGCCGCGCAGCGTCAGCACCGACTCCGGGTGGAACTGCACCGAGGCGAAGCCCGGCCCGCGCAGCGCGTGCAGCTCACCGGTCGCCGCGTCCCGGCTCGCCCCGATGCCGCGCGCCGCCAGCCCGGTGGCCGCGTCCTCGTCGCAGCGCGCGGTGAAGCTGTTGTAGAAGCCGACCGTCTCCGGCCGCCCGAACAGGTCGATCCGGGTCTGCGCACCCTGATACGGCACGGTCTTGCGGACGATGTCCAGTCCCAGCTCCGCCGCGATCAGCTCATGGCCCAGGCAGACCCCCAGCAGACCGTGCCGGTGCTCCCGGAGCAGCTCCGCGGCGAAACCGCGCAGCAGCCGCATCTTCGGATCGGACCCGTCGCCCGGGTCGCCCGGCCCGGGGCCCAGCACGACGGGCCCCTCGTGGGCCCGCACCAGCTCGCGCAGCCCCGGCTCGTCGTAGCGGCGCACCGACACGTCCAGTCCCGAGGAACGCAGCAGGTGCGCCAGCATCGCGGTGAAGGTGTCCTCCCCGTCGATCACCAGCGCCCGGCCCGACAGCTCGTGGGCGCGCTCCTGCATCCGCAGCCAGAACGGCGCGAGGCCGTCCCGCCGGGCGTCCAGCGCGGCCCGCACCCGCGGGTCGCCCGCCAGCCGGGGCCGGGCCTCCTCGTCCCGGGGCCGGCCGGGCCGCACCCCGAGCGCGGTGAGCACCCCGGCCGCCTTCGCGTGGGTCTCGGCGACCTCGCCGTCCGGGTCGGAATGCCGTACGAGCGTCGCCCCGACCGGCACCCGCAGCCGCCCGTCGGCCGAGATGTCGGCGGTACGGATCAGGATCGGCGAGTCCAGGGTCTGCGTCCCGTCCGGCTCCTGCCGCAGCAGGGCCAGGGCCCCCGCGTAGTAGCCGCGCCCGCCGGCCTCGTACCGCTCGATGACCCGGCAGGCGTTCTGCACCGGGGAGCCGGTGACCGTCGCCGCGAACATCGTCTCCCGCAGCACCTCCCGCACGTCCAGCGAGGAGCGTCCGCGCAGCTCGTACTCGGTGTGCGCCAGATGGGCCATCTCCTTGAGCCGCGGCCCGACCACCACCCCGCCCATGTCGCCGACGGTGCACATCATCTTCAGCTCCTCGTCGACCACCATGGAGAGCTCCTCGGTCTCCTTGCGGTCGGCGAGGAAGGACAGCAGGCTCTCGGCCGTCGGCCCCTCGGCGGGATAGCGGTACGTTCCGCTGATCGGGTTCATCACGACGGTCCCGCCGGACATCCGCACATGGACCTCGGGACTGGCCCCGACCAGCGTCCTGTTCCCCGTGTGCGCGACGAAGGTCCAGTACGCGCCCCGCTCACCGGCCAGCAACCGCCGGAACAGGGCCAGCGCGTCGGTCCGGCCGAAGCCGGGGATCTCGCCCCGGAAGGTCCGCCGGATGACGAAGTTCGCCCCCTCGCCCCGGCCGATCTCGTCCTCGACGACCCGCCGGACGATCCCGGCGTACTCCTCGTCCCCGATGTCGAAGGCTCCGCCCTCTACGCGCACCTCCTTCACCGGCAGGTGGTCCAGCACCTCGGCGAGCGGCAGCTCGTACGCCTCGTCCGCGACCAGCACGGACAGCGGCGTCCCGTCGTCGCGCACGTCGAAACCGCGCTCGGCGATCTGCCGGAACGGCACCAGGGCCAGCGAGGGCAGCTCGCCGACCGGGATGTCGGCGAGCCGGGCGGCCTCGTGCACCCGGCCGATCAGCACGTCGACGACGTCGTGGTCGTGGCCGGGGGTGCGCCTGCGCAGCAGGGCGAACGGCGGGCAGTCGTCGCCCAGCAGCCGCTCGACGACGGCGGCGGTGCGAGGGTGCAGCGGATTCATGGGGCGTTCCTTCCATCGGAGGAACGGCTCCCCGGAACACGGAGAAGGCCGCCCCTCGGGCGGCCTTCGCGTGGTCTGTCGCGCGATGATCAGTGGGCCGCCGGATGAGCGGTCCACCACCAGTTCTGGTTCTTCTGCGCGAACATGTCCCGAACCCTAGCCGACGCCGGCGCCGTCGGGACGCGCGTGTCTCACCTATTGAGCTTTCGGATGGACGCCCGGCCGGACCCCGTAGTGTTGGGGACGTGACCGTGAACGCCAATACCTCCGTCGCCGGTGGCAACACCTGGCGAGACCTTCCCGCGGCGCAGCAGCCCGAGTACCCCGATGCCGAGGCTCTGCGCGATGTGATCGCGGACCTCACGTCGTATCCGCCGCTCGTCTTCGCGGGCGAATGCGACCAGCTGCGTGCCCGTATGGGAGCCGTCGCCAAGGGCGAGGCGTTCCTGTTGCAGGGCGGCGACTGCGCCGAGGCATTCGACGCCGTGTCGGCCGACCACATCCGGGCCAAACTGAAGACGCTGCTCCAGATGAGTGCCGTCCTGACCTACGCGGCCTCCGTGCCCGTGGTGAAGGTGGGCCGGATCGCCGGGCAGTACTCCAAGCCGCGCTCCAAGCCGACCGAGACCCGCGACGGCGTCACCCTGCCGACCTACCGCGGCGACTCCGTCAACGGCTTCGCCTTCACCGAGGAGGCCCGGGTCCCGGACCCGGAGCGCCTGAAGCGGATGTACCACGCCTCCGCGTCCACGCTGAACCTGGTCCGCGCCTTCACCACCGGTGGTTACGCCGACCTGCGCCAGGTGCACGCCTGGAACCAGGACTTCGTGAAGTCGTCCCCGTCCGGCCAGCGCTACGAGGCGCTCGCCCGCGAGATCGACAACGCGCTGAACTTCATGAAGGCGTGCGGCACGGACCCGGGCGAGTTCAAGGCGGTCGAGTTCTACGCCTCGCACGAGGGCCTGCTGCTGGACTACGAGTCGGCGCTGACCCGCACCGACTCGCGCACCGGCGAGCTGTACGACACCTCCGGCCACATGATCTGGATCGGTGAGCGCACCCGCCAGATGGACGGCGCGCACATCGAGTTCGCCTCCAGGATCCGCAACCCCATCGGCATCAAGCTCGGCCCGACGACCACCGTCGACGAGGCGCTCGGCTACGTCGAACGCCTCGACCCCGAGCGCGAGCCCGGCCGGCTGACCTTCATCGTCCGCATGGGCGCCGACAAGGTCCGCGACAAGCTCCCGGCCCTGGTCGAGAAGGTCACCGCGTCCGGTGCCACCGTGGCCTGGGTGACCGACCCGATGCACGGCAACACCTTCGAGGCCGCCTCCGGCCACAAGACCCGTCGCTTCGACGACGTCCTGGACGAGGTCAAGGGCTTCTTCGAGGTCCACAAGGCCCTCGGCACCCACCCGGGCGGCATCCACGTCGAGCTCACCGGCGACGACGTCACCGAGTGCGTCGGCGGCGGGCACGAGATCTTCGTGGACGATCTGCACCAGCGCTACGAGACGGCCTGCGACCCGAGGCTCAACCGCAGCCAGTCCCTCGACCTGGCGTTCCTGGTCGCCGAGATGTACCGGGACCAGTAGGCATCACCGCAGGTGGCACGCGCATGACTGTGGGGCACGGATCGATGTGATCCGTGCCCCACGGGTCGTTCGGAGGCTTTCAACGCCTTCCCGCGCCAGGTAAGGTTAGGTTCGCCTCACCACTCAACGGGGAGGCGGCGAAGGACCGATCCCGCCGGGAGGTGAACCGCGTGTACGTCTGCTCGTGCTTCGGCATCACGGAGAAGCAGGTCAAGGAGCACGCGGACGCCGGAGCCTGCACGCCCCGGCAGATAGCCTCCGCCTGCAAGGCGGGCACCGACTGCGGCAACTGCGTCCGCGCCATCCAGGCCATGCTGGGCCGGGGCAGTTGCCCGCGGCGCGAGGCGTCGGCCCGGAAGCGGGCGTCCGGCGCCGCGGACGGCGACGCCCCGGCCACCACCGTCCCCGGGACCGACGACCGGATCGTCGCCCCCGGCACCGTCCCGGGCGCGACGCCCGGCACCGCACCCGGCATCCGGCTCCCCGACGCGGCCTGACCCTCCGGACCGGATCAGCTGTCCGGCTGCTCGATCTGCTGGGCGATGTACAGCGCCTCACCGAGCTTCTCGACCAGTTCCAGCTGGGTGTCGAGATAGTCGATGTGGTGCTCCTCGTCCTCCAGGATCGACTCGAAGATGTTCGCCGACGTGATGTCGCCCTTGGCGCGCATCAGCTCGATGCCGCGCTTGAGGCGATCGATCGCCTCCACCTCGACCTGGCGGTCGGCCTGGAACATCTCGGTGACGGTCTGGCCCACCCGGACGTGGAACAGCCGCTGGTAGTTGGGCAGCCCGTCGAGGAAGAGGATGCGGTCCGTGAGCACCTCCGCATGCTTCATCTCGTCGAACGACTCCGAGCGGGTGTACTTCGCGAGCTTCGTCCAGCCGAAGTTGTCCTGCATCTTCGCGTGCAGGAAGTACTGATTGATGGCGGTCAGCTCTGCGGTCAGCTGCTCGTTCAGGAACTCGAGGACCTCGGGGTCGCCCTGCATCGCAGAGGCTCCTTCCAACCGATGAAAACGGGCAAGTTGGCCGCATCCTCGCATTGCACCCCGCAACCGTCCAGTAAGTGCAGACTTACTATGAGTTGCCCGAATCGCCCCCTCCTTGGTCGGGACCACCCCTGCCTGTCTGTCACCATGGAGGCATGGGTCAGCCGGAAAGCCGGGAACACCGCGCGTCAGAGCAGTCCGAGCTTCCGCCGGGACAACGACTCCAGCGCGGCTGGCCGGTCACCCATTACGGGCCCGTTCCCAAGTTCCGGCCCGAGCGCTGGGAGTTCCGGGTCTTCGGGGCCACGGCGGACGGCGAGAAGCACTGCTGGAACCATCAGGAGTTCTCGGAGCTGCCGTTCACCTCGGTCGTCGCCGACCTGCACTGCGTCACCAAATTCAGCATGCTGGGCGCCGAATGGGGCGGGGTCCTGGCCCGTACGGTCCTGGAACTCGCGCCGCCGGCACCGCACGTCACCCATGTGATGGTGTGGGCCGAGTACGGCTTCAGCTCGAACCTGAGGCTCGCCGACTTCGCCTCGGACCGAACACTTTTCGCCACTCACAAGGGCGGAGAACTGCTCACCGCGGAGCACGGTTTCCCGCTCCGCCTCGTCGTGCCGCACCTCTACGCCTGGAAGGGGCCCAAGTGGGTCCGGGGCGTCGAGTACATGACGGCCGACCGCCGCGGCTTCTGGGAGGAGCGCGGCTACCACAACATCGGTGACCCGTGGCGCGAGCAGCGGTACTCCTACCAGGAGGAGCCCGGGGACGGCCCCGAGCTCTGACCTGGCGGCCCCGCGCGGGGCCGAGGATCGGGAGGACCGGCTCAGTCCGTGTCGCGCAGTCCCTTCAGCCGGGCCACGTCCGCCGCGTGACCCTCCTTGCCGCCGGGCGTCTCGATGATCAGGGGCACACCGGCGGTCGCCGGGTGGCGGAACAGCTCGCGGAAGGGCTCCTCGCCGATGTGGCCGGAGCCGATGTTCTCGTGCCGGTCCTTGTGGGCCCCGACCACGTCCTTGGAGTCATTGGCGTGGATCAGTTTCAGCCGTCCTTCGCCGACCGTCTCCACCAGCAGGTCCAGGGTCCGCCGCATGCCCGCGGGCCCCGCCAGGTCATGGCCCGCCGCGTAGATGTGACAGGTGTCGAGGCAGACGCCGAGCCTGGGATGGGCGTCGAGCGCCTCGAAGTACGGCCCGAAGTCCCAGGTCCGGGAGCAGAGCGAGAACCCCTGCCCGGCGGTCGACTCCAGCAGCAGGTACGGGTCGTCGTCGTGGGTCAGCTCGTCCAGCAGCGGCCGCATGTGGGTACGGACCTGGGCCAGGGCCTGTTCGCGCGGCCGGCCGCCGGTCGCCGAGCCGGTGTGCACCACGACGCCCAGGGCGCCGATCTCCCGCGCCCGGCGCAGCGAGTGGCGCAGCGACAGGACGGACTTCTCGACCGTCGCCTCCGTGTGCGACCCGAAGTTGATCAGGTACGGGGCATGGACGTACGCCGGTACGGACCGTGCGGCGCACTCCTCCCGGAACCGCTCGTCCTGGACCGGGTCGCCGACGGGGGTCGCCCAGCCGCGCGGGTTGGCGACGAAGACCTGGACGGCCTCCGCCCCCATCTCCCGGGCGTAGGGGAGGCCGACCTTGGCGAGTCCGCCGGCCACCGGAACGTGGCCGCCGACCGGGTTGCGCATGTGGATCTCAGAGTCCCTTGGTCTTGATGGTGATGGTGCTGCCCTCGGGGGCCTGGTCGCCCCCGTCGACGGACTGGCTCGCGATGGTGTCGCTGAACGAGAGGAACGGGCGGTCGACCTTGACCTCGAAGCCCGCGTCCTCCAGTTCGGCCGTGGCCTCGTCGACGTCCTTCCCGGTGACGTCCGGGACGTCGATCATCCGGGGGCCCTTCGAGACCGTGAGCGCGATGGTGTCGCCCTCGGCCGCCTCAGAGCCCTGGCCCGGCGACTGGCGGGCGATGTCGCCCGCGACCTCGGGGGAGTTCACCCGGTCGGGGAGCACTTCGGCCTTCAGGCCCTCCTCCTCCAGGGCCGCGGTGGCGTCCTCGACGGACAGCCCGGTGACATCGGGGACGTCGACCGGGGTGCCCTTGCTGAGGACGAGGGCGACCGCGGAGTCCGGGTGGCGCCCGGTGTTCGCGCCGGGGTCCGTGCGGATCACGTCGCCCCGCACGATGTCCTCGCTGAACTCCTTGGTGACCATGCCCGACACCAGGCCGACCTTCTTCAGTTCCTTCCTGGCGTCGGCCAGGGAGAGGCCCCGGAGCTCGGGCACCTTCACGATCTCCGGCCCCCGCGAGACGACGAGGGTCACCGAGGCGTTGCCCCTGACGCGGGCGCCGGGCTCGGGTTCGCTGCTGATGACCTTGCCGCGCTCCACGGTGTCGCTGTAGCCCCGTTCGACGGCCTTGACGTCCAGACCGGCGTCCGCGAGCCGCTTCTCGGCGTTCTTCTGGGTCTGGCCGAGCAGCGCGGGGACCCGGGTGAACTGCCCCGAGTTGATGTACCAGACGCCGGTGCCGATCCCCAGTGCCAGCAGCACGGCGACGACCGCGACGAGGACGGAGCGCGGCGGCGCACCGCGGCGGCGGTCCCGCGCCGCGGGCCGCGCGGGCTCCGGAGGGGGCATCTCCAGCCGGCTGGTGTGGTGCGAGACGCCCTGGTCGGCCGGGAGCAGCCGCGGGATCACGCTGGTGCGGTCCTCGGTGGCGTCGTGCGTCTCGGCGGTGGCCTGCGGAGGCATGGCGTCCAGCTGGGCGTCGGTGAGGCCGGTGCGCGCCTCGCGGGTCCGGGCGAGCAGGGCCACCGCGTCGAACGGGCGGGCCTCGGGGTCGCGGGCGGTGGCGGCGGCCACCAGCCCGTCGAGCTCCTCCGGGAGCCCGGGGACGACGGCCGACGGCGGCGGGACGTCCTCGTTGAGGTGCTGGTAGATGACCTGGGCGGGGGTGTCCCCGCCGTGCGGCTTGGCACCGGTCAGCATCTCGTACAGGACGACGCCGCAGGCGTACACGTCGGTACGGGTGTCCGCCGTGCCGTGCTCTATCTGCTCGGGGGCGAGGTAGGAGACCGTGCCCAGGACGGACCCGGTGGTGTTGGTGACGGACCCCACCGCCCGCACGAGTCCGAAGTCGGCGACCTTGACCCGGCCGTCGTCCCCTATCAGGACGTTCTCCGGCTTCATGTCGCGGTGCACGAAGCCCGCCCGGTGCGCGGCGCCGAGGGCGGCCAGGACCGGCTCCAGGATGTCCAGCGCGGCCCTCGGCTGCAACGCGCCGCGGTCGCGCAGCACGTCGCGCAGGGTGCAGCCCGCCACGTACTCCATCGCCAGGTAGACGTACTGCTCCTGCGCGCCCTGGTCGAAGACGGCGACCACGTTCGGGTGCGCGAGGCGGGCCACGGACTTGGCCTCGCGGATGAAGCGCTCGACGAACGTGGCGTCGGTCGCCAGCGCCGGATGCATCACCTTGAGGGCGAGAACCCGGTCGAGCCGGGTGTCCACGGCCCGGTAGACCGTGGCCATGCCGCCCACGGCGATGCGGGCATCGACGCGGTAGCGGCCGTCGAGCAGCTGCCCGACGAGAGGGTCCTGGAGGGTCGTATCCACGCAGGTGAGTCTACGAGCCGCCACGGACCCGGCTCACGGGCCGGGGCGGACCCGGAGCCGTACTGCAGCCGAGCCGTGACAGGGACATGAACCGCAGACCGTCCCGGCGGATCAGAAGGCCGGGCGCTCCGGATCCAGCCGGGCACGCCCCTCCACCGGCGACGACGCCTCGGCGAAGTGGCGGCGCGGAATCCGGCCCGCCCGGTACGCCAGGCGCCCGCCCGCCACCGCGTGCCGCATCGCCGCGGCCATCAGCTCGGGCTCCTGGGCCCGGGTCACCGCGGACGCCAGCATCACCGCCGCGCAGCCCAGCTCCATCGCGAGCGCCGCGTCCGAGGCCGTCCCGGCACCCGCGTCGAGGATCACCGGCACCCGGGCCTGCTCGACGATCAGCCGGAAGTTGTGCGGATTGCGGATGCCGAGGCCGGAGCCGATCGGGGAGCCCAGCGGCATGACCGCCGCGCAGCCCACGTCCTGGAGCCTGCGCGCCAGCACCGGGTCGTCATTGGTGTACGGCAGCACGGTGAAGCCGTCGTCCACCAGGATCTCCGCGGCGTCCAGCAGCTCGATCGGGTCGGGCAGCAGGGTCCGCTCGTCGGCCACCACCTCCAGCTTGATCCAGTCGGTGCCGAGCGCCTCGCGGGCCAGCCGGGCGGTCAGCACGGCCTCGCCCGCGGTGAAGCAGCCCGCCGTGTTCGGCAGCACGCGGATGGCGAGCCGCTCCAGGACGGAGAGCACCGAGCCCTGCACGGTCGGGTCGAGGCGGCGCATCGCCACGGTGGTCAGCTCGGTGCCGGAGGCGATCAGCGAACGCTCCAGCACGTCGAGGCTGGGCGCCCCGCCCGTCCCCATGATCAGCCGGGAGCCGAAGTCGGTGCCGCCGAGGGCGAAGAGGTCGTCGGACACGGTCAGCCCCCCTGGACCGCGGTCAGGATCTCGACGCGGTCGCCGTCGGCCAGCACGACGGCGGACCACCGGCCCCGCGGCACGACGGTCTCGTTGACGGCGGCGGCCACGCCGGAACCCGCGGTGGTCAGGGCGGCGACCAGGGTGTCCAGGGCGGTGCCCGCGGCGAGCGGGCGGACCTCGCCGTTCACGGACACGGAGAGGGCGGCGGGGGACGCGCCGGGCC
>NZ_RDBO01000020.1:762730-826808 GCF_008120935.1 Streptomyces sp. sk2.1 | reverse complement strand
GGTCACCCTGGTCGGACCGTCCGGCTGCGGCAAGACCACCACGATGATGATGGTGAACCGGCTGATCGAGCCGTCGTCGGGCCGGATCCTGGTGGACGGCGAGGACATCTCGGGGGTCGACCCGGTGAGGAACTCCGCCATGACGTCACCGGTGACGGGGGTGAGCAGCACCCCGTTGCGGTGGTGGCCGGTGGCGAGGTGCAGGCCGGGCAGGGCGGTGGGGCCCAGCAGCGGGGCGTRGTCGGGGGAGGCGGGACGCAGACCGGCCAGGGCCTCGGTGAGCGGCAGCTCGGTGATGCCGGGGACCAGCTCGTGGGCGTCCCGCAGCAGTTCGTAGACGCCGCCCGCGGTGACGGTGGTGTCCCAGCCCAGCTCCTCGCTGGTGGCGCCGACGACCAGCTCGCCGTTCTCGCGCGGGACCAGGTAGACGTGGCTGCCCCGGACCACGGCCCGCACCGTCCGGCTGAGGAAGGGCGCGTACGGGGCGGGCACGGTCAGCCGGAGCACCTGCCCCTTGACCGGCCGGACCGGCGGCACGACCTCGTCCGGCAGCCCCGGGAGCCGGCCGCTGAGGCTGCCCGCGGCGAGCACGACCTGGTCGGCCGCCAGTTCCGTACCCCCGCCGAGCACCGCCCCGGCGGCCCGGCCGCCCCGTACCGTCAGGCGCTCCGCCCGGTCGCGGTGGAAGGCCACCCCGGCCCGCTCGCAGGCGGTCAGCAGGGCGGCGGCCAGCCGGCGGGGATCGATCTGGTGGTCGCCGTCGACCCGCAGCCCGCCCCGGACCCCCGGCGCCAGCATCGGCTCCAGCCGGCGGCACTCGCGGCCGGTGAGCCACTGGGACACCAGCCCGGACCGCTGCTGGAGGGCGTGCAGCTCCCGCAGGTGGGCGCGGTCGTCGGCGTCCAGGGCGACGGCCAGGGTGCCGCAGGCGCGAAAGCCGGTCTCCCGCCCGCTCGCCTCCTCCAGCTCGGCCACGAAGGCCGGGTAGCGGGCGGCCGAGGCGACGTTGAGACCGAGCAACAGCTCCTCGCCGTAGTGGAGCTCGGTGACGGCGGCCAGCATGCCGGCCGCCACCCGGGCGGCCCCGCCGCCCGGTTCGGGATCGGCGACCGCGGTGCGCAGTCCGCGCTGTGCGGCCCGCCAGGCGGTCACCAGACCGATGATCCCGCCCCCGATGACGAGGACGTCGGATCCCTTCCCGTTTCCGGAAGAACGCATGGGCGTCCAGCCCCTCCCTTCGCCGGCATGACCCGGATCAGGTTCGTACGGTCGGAGGCCGCCCAGCCTCCCTCTCAGCCCGGTGCGTCCGGGCTCCCGCGAGTGTCTTACGTTGGCCACCCTAAACCCCGCCGTCCCGGCCCAGTAAGGGAGCAGTCACCGTGGCCCGTTCGCTCGACGGACTCGTCCTCGCCCCGGTCGCCGACCAGGCCCCGGGCCAGGTCGGCACCCGCACCCGCTTCACGTACCACGAGCGGGACGGCCGGATCTGGGCCGACTACGCGGGCGGCGACGTGGTCCGCGGCCACCTCGTCGGCACCCGGGACGGCGACACCCTCGACTTCAGGTACGTCCAGCTGAAGCGGGACGGGACGACCTCCGGCGGCCACTGCGTCTCCACCGTCGTGGACCTCGCGGACGGCCGGGTCCGGCTGGAGGAGCGGTGGGAGTGGGAGTCGCAGGAGGGCCGCGGGACGAGCACGGTCGAGGAGATCCCCTCTTCCTGACGAAATATCAGGTGCTTATGGTGTACGGGTGAGCGATCAGCAGCAGTCAGAGCAGCCGGACCGGCGGCCGGGGCGCCGCGTCGTCGTCGTGGGCGCGGGCATGGCGGGCGTGCAGACCGCGGTGGCCCTGCGGGAACAGGGCTTCGCCGGTCCCGTCACCCTGATCGGAGCCGAACCCCATCAGCCCTACGACCGGCCCCCGTTGTCCAAGGCGGTGCTGCTCGGCAAGGCCGAGGACTCCGCCTTCGAGGTCGACTTCGAGGCGCTGGACATCGAACTGCGGCTGGGCGTCGAGGTCACCGGCGTACGACCGGACGCACACGAACTGGACACCCCCGCGGGCCCCGTCGGCTACGACGTCCTGGTGATCGCGACCGGCGCCGAACCGGTCGTGCTGCCCGGCACCGAGGGCGTTCCCGGCGTCCACCTGCTGCGCACCCTCGACGACGCGGCCCGGCTGCGCCCGGTCCTCGACGGGCGGCACGACGTCGTGGTCGTCGGCGCGGGCTGGATCGGCGCCGAGTTCGCCACCGCGGCCCGCGCCGCGGGCTGCGGGGTCACCGTCGTCGAGGCCGCCGACCGGCCCCTCGCGGGCGCGATGCCCGCCGAGGTCGCCGCCCCGATGGCCGACTGGTACGCCGGGATCGGCGCCGAACTCCTCACCGGGGCCCGGGTCGACCACATCGAACCGGGCCGGGTGGTCCTCGCGGACGGCCGCGCGCTCCCGGCCGGGGCGGTCGTCGTCGGGATCGGCGCACGGCCCGCCACCGGCTGGCTGGCCGGCTCCGGCATCGAGCTCGGCCCCGACGGATCGGTGACCGCCGACGGGGCGCTGCGCACCTCGGCGCCCGATGTGTACGCGGTCGGCGACTGCGCCTCGTTCCCCTCCGCCCGGTACGGCGAACGCCTGCTCGTCCACCACTGGGACAACGCCCTCCAGGGCCCGCGCACCGCCGCCGCCAACATCATCGGCACGGCGGCCGACGGCGCCTTCGAGCCGCTGGCGTACGACCCCGTGCCGTACTTCTGGTCCGAGCAGTTCGACCGGTTCGTGCAGTACGCGGGCCACCACGGCGACGCCGACACCCTGCTGTGGCGCGGCGATCCGGCGGACCCCGCCTGGTCGGTGTGCTGGCTGCGCGACGGCGTCCTGGTCGCGGTCCTCGCCGTCGGCCGCCCGCGCGACCTGGCACAGGGGCGCAAGCTCATCGAGGCGGGGGCGCCGCTCGATCCGGAACGGGCCGCCGACCCCGCCGTACCGCTGAAGGCGGCGGTCCGCGGCTGAGGACCCGCCGGGCGGCCGTCCTCGGTATTCGCGGTGGGGGAACGAGGCCGACGGGGCCGAACAGGGGCCGCCGAGGGGCCGGGGGAGCGGTTCGGGACGCCCTGAAGGGCCGAGTCCGGGTATCGGCTGTCAGTGCGGGATGGCAGGCTTGTCCTCGTGACCGAGATTGACGCAAAGATCGATGCTCTCGTCCCTGCCTGGCTCCACCTCCCCGACATCGCGGAAATGCTCGATGTCGAGGTGACGCGTGTGCGGCAGCTGGTCAAGGAGGGCCAGCTGATCGCCGTACGCCGTGGTGAGAACCGGGCGCTCCAGGTGCCGGCCGCCTTCATCGACGGCACCAGGGTGGTCAAGGGCCTCTCCGGCACCCTGACGCTCCTGAAGGACGACGGCTACACCGACGAAGAGATGCTGGAGTGGCTCTTCACCCCCGACCCGACCCTGCCCGGCACCCCCGCCCAGGCACTGAGCGAGAATCGCGGCACGGAGGTGAAGCGCCGCGCCCAGGCGCTCGCCGTCTGACCACAGGCCCGGTGCGAGCGGGCGGACGGCGCGGCCCCGCGCCGTCCGCCCCTGCCCCGGGCTGCCTTCCGCACCGCTCTCCCAGGGGGAACCGCACCGATGTCCACGCTCCGCGCCACGCTGTCCGAGGCCCGGCTCTATCTGTGCACGGACGCCCGCAGGCGCCAGGGCGACCTCCCCGCCTTCCTCGACGCCGTGCTCGCCGCCGGGGTGGACATCGTCCAGCTGCGCGACAAGGGCATGGAGGCGGCCGAGGAGCTCGACCACCTCGCCGTGTTCGCCGACGCGTGCCGACGCCACGGCAAGCTCCTCGCGGTGAACGACCGGGCCGATGTCGCCCACGCCATCGGCTCCGACGTGCTGCACCTCGGCCAGGGCGACCTGCCGGTGCCCGCGGCCCGCGCCGTCCTCGGCGACGACGTGCTGATCGGCCGCTCCACGCACGCCGGGTCCGAGGTCGACGCGGCCGTCGCCGAGCCCGGCGTGGACTACTTCTGCACCGGCCCCTGCTGGCCCACCCCGACCAAGCCCGGACGGCACGCCCCCGGCCTCGGCCTCGTCCGGTACGCCGCCTCGCTCGACCAGCCGCGCCCCTGGTTCGCCATCGGCGGCATCGACGCCGGCAACCTCGACGAGGTGCTGGACGCCGGGGCCCGCCGGGTCGTCGTCGTACGGGCGATCACCGAGGCCGCCGACCCGGGCGCCGCCACCGCCGAGCTGGCCCGCCGGATCAGGGCGCGCGCCGGAGTGTGATCCCGGCCGGACGGTCGTGACCGGGGACGGGCTGCCGGGACCGTGACCGGGCCGGATGCCCGGACCGGGACCGGAGCGGGCGTTCGGAGCGGGACCGGACACGGACGTTCAGGGGCGTGATCCGGCCCGGGTGTCCGAAGGATGGACAAACAACCCGTCAATTCGGACAATTCACCCTGGTCCGGTCCTATGGTCGTCATGCTCTGGTTAACCTGCCGGTATGGCCCTTGGCACACCATCCACCAGGACGGATCACGCACGCACGGTGCGTGAGCTCCTCGCGACCGGCAAGACCTCCTACTCCTTCGAGTTCTGGGCCCCCAAGACCGAGCGGGGCGAGCGGAACCTCTGGAACGCGCTGCGCCGGGTCGAGGCGGTGGGGCCGAGCTTCGTCTCCGTGACCTACGGGGCCGGCGGTTCCACCCGGGCCGGGACGGTGCGGGCCACCCAGCAGATCGCGGCCGACTCCACCCTCACCCCGGTCGCCCACCTCACGGCGGTCAACCATTCCGTCGCCGAGCTGCGCAACATGATCGGGCAGTACGCGGACGCCGGGATCCGGAACATCCTCGCCGTGCGCGGGGACCCGCCGGGCGACCCGATGGGCGAGTGGGTCAAGCACCCCCAGGGCGTGCGATACGCGGCGGACCTCGTCCGGCTCATCAAGGAATCCGGCGATTTCTGCGTCGGCGTCGCGGCATTTCCCGAGATGCACCCCCGTTCGACCGACTGGGACACCGACATCCGGCATTTCGTGGACAAGTGCCGGGCCGGGGCCGACTACGCGATCACCCAGATGTTCTTCGATCCGGAGGATTATCTGCGGATGCGTGACCGAGTGGTCGCCGCGGGTTGCGAAACCCCGATCATTCCCGAGGTCATGCCACTGACCAGCGTCAAACAACTGGACAGATTCGCGCAGCTCAGCAACGCGTCCTTCCCCGCGTCCCTGAAAGAACGGATCCTCGCGGCCAAGGACGATCCCGCCGCTGTACGCTCCATTGGAATCGACTTCGCAACGCGGTTCTGCGCGAGGCTGCGATCCGAGGGTGTGCCCGGACTGCACTTCATCACGCTCAACAACTCGACGGCGACGCTCGAAATCTACGAGAATCTCGGACTGCACAAGCAGTCGTGACCGGCCGTACCCGCCGCTACCCGGGGCGGGTGGCCGCAGAAGGGGGCGGGCATGGGCTGGACGGTCCTCTACATCGCGTTCGGAATCGTCGCGCTGTGGCTGCTCGGTGAAGTGCTCCTGCAGTACAAGGCGCGCCTTCGCTGGAGACTGCTGGCCTTCGCGGGCTTCGCCTGCGTGGTCGTCGGGGTGCTCATCCCGTCCGTGCTCGTCATCGTCCTCGGCACGATCGCCTTCGCGACCGGGCAGACCCAGGTCACGCTCTCCTTCCGACGGGGCTTCTCCACCGGCTGGGCCATAGGGGGCAACCCCGGTGTGAGCCGGCGCCGCCGGGGCGGGAACGGGGACGGGCGGCAGGGCCGCGGACCCACGCTCCAGGTCTCGGACCTGGAGCTGGAGCACGACGGACGGACCCCGCCGCCGCCCGCCGAGGCCCCCGCGGTCTACGAGCCGGAGCCCATGCCGGACGACACCGGGCAGTACGGCGTCTACTCCGACGGTCACCGGGCGGGCCAGGACGGCCGGTCCGCCTCCCTCCCGCAGCAGCCCCCGCACGCCCCGTACGACCCCTACGCCGAGCCCACCACCGCGTACGGCGCACCGGGCCAGGACGCGTACGCCGCCCAGGACCCCCTCGCCGGGCAGTACGACTACGGCACGCAGCAGCAGTACGCCGCGTACTCCGACCCGTACATCGGGACCGGCACCGCCGGGGGCCCCGCTGGGTACCCGTCGTACGACGGGTACAACAACGGCAACGACTACGACAGCTTCGGGGGACAGCAGCAGTACGCCCCCGACCCGTACGCCCAGCAGCCGTACATGGAGGAGACGTTCGGCAGCTGGTACGTCTCCGGCGGCATCCGGGCCCTGGCCCAGGCGGTGCACGAGCGGTGCCTGGCCCGGAGGGTGGAGTTCGTCCTGGGGTGCGAGGTGGCCCCCCCGAACGGCTACAACAACGGCAGCGGCTACGACGAACAGCAGTACCGCTACTGAGCCGCAGCCGCAGCCGCAGCCGTGGCCGCCGTCGGCGGCCGGTCCCGCGGTCCGGACGGCCCCCGGGTGCTCACCGGGAGCCCCGGAACCCGTCCCCCTCCACGATCAGCCCGGCGACCAGGGCCCCCGACATGCCCGCGTGGGCGAGTCCACCGCCCGGGTGCGACCAGCCGCCCGCGGCGTAGAGCCCCGGCAGCCGGGTGAGGTTGCCCGGACGCAGATACGCGCCGCCCGCCCCGGCCAGTACGGGCGCGGGCACCGAACCGCCCTCCGCGCCGGTCCGCGCCGCCGTGTCCGCCGGGGTCCGCACCTCGGCGTGCAGCAGCCGCTCCCGTATCCCGGGCACGGCCGCGGCGGCGGCCCCGATCATCGAATCGGCACACCGCCCGCGCACCGCCGGGTCCGTCCAGTCCACCGGGCCCTGCGGGGCGACCGTCGCCATCAGCGTCACCGCCTCGTGGCCGTCGTCGGGACGGGTCGACGGGTCGTCCGGGCGCAGCACCGTCACCGTGGGGTGCTCGGCGAGCCGTCCGCCGAACACCGCCTCGCGCTCCGCCGCACCGTCCGCCGGGTGCACCAGCGTCCGGTGCACGGTGTCCGCGGGCCGGGCGCCGCGCAGCGAGAGCAGCACCAGGAACCGGCCCGGCACCAGCTCCTGCCCCGCACCCTGCCGGGCCGTCACGTCCTCGTCCTGCCAGGACTCCCGACCCGGCACCAGACCGGGGCGGGGCGGGGCGCCCAGCACCACGTGATCGGCCTCGGCGACCGTCCCGTCCGCCAGCTCGACCCCCGCCGCCCGGCCGTCCTTCTCGACGATCCGGGCCACCTCGCACCCCAGGACGAACTCCACCCTCCGGGCCAGGCACCGCTCGTGCACCGCCTGGGCCAGGGCCCGGATGCCGCCGGAGACGTACCAGCTGCCGAACGTCTCCTCCATGTACGGCAGCAGGGCCGCCGACGCCGGTGCGCGCACCGGGTCCAGCCCGTACGACAGGGCGTACCCGTCGAGGAGCGCGGCCAGCCGGGGGTCCGACAGCTCCCACGCGCCGACCTCCGCCACCGTGCCCGCCTGCCGGGCGGAACGCAGCAGCCGGCGCTGCCGGAGCGCCGGATAGGGATCGCGGTCGAACACCTGCCGGTCGGGGCGCAACGGCTCCTCCAGCAGCGGACGCCGCGACCGGTCCCAGGCGTCGCGCGCCCGGTCCAGGAACCCGCCCCACGCCGCGCCCGCGCCGCCGCCGAGTGCCGCGTCCAGGGCGGAGACCACCCCGGCCCGCGAGGCGTTCGGCAGCGACACCGCCGTGCCGTCCGCGAACAGGTGCCGGCTCGCCGGATCGACCTGGGTCAGCCCGACGCACCGCTCCAGCGGCTCCTTGCCCGTCTTCACGAACAGGTCGCGATAGACGGCGGGCAGATGGAGCAGAGCCGGACCGGTGTCGAAGACGAAGCCCTCACGGGCGTACCGGCCCACCGAACCGCCGAAGGTCTCCGACCGCTCGTACACCGTCACCCGGTGGCCTGCCACGGCGAGCCGGGCGGCCGCCGCCATCGCGCCCATCCCGGCGCCGATCACCGCAATACGTGCCATGTCAGTGACCTTAACGGCCGCCGCCGACCGTCAGTCCGGCGGCTGGTACGCGCCCGCCCGGGCCAGTCGCCGCTCCTCGCGCCGCTGCTTCCTGCGCCGCAGGAAGCGCCGGATCCTGGAGAACAGGAAGGCCACGATCACCATGCCGAGCAGCAGCAGCGTCCCCGCGATGACCGCGGCCGCCACCGGATGGAATATCGCGAAGGTGATGATCCCGGCGACGCCCAGGTCCTCGACGATGCTCATGACGATGTTGCTGAACGGCTCGGGAGAGGTGTTGACCGCCATTCTGGTGCCGGCCTTCACCAGATGGCTCATCAGCGCGGTGGAACCGCCGATCGCCGCCGCCGCGAGTTCCGGGAGCGAACCGTCGTCACCGGCCAGCAGCGCCGCCACGACGGCACCGGCCACCGGCCTGATGACGGTGTGCACCGAGTCCCAGACCGAGTCCATGTAGGGGACCTTGTCCGCCACCACCTCGCAGAGGAAGAGCACCCCGGCCACCACCAGGACGTCGGTGCGCTGGAGGGCGTCGGGCACCTCGTCGCTCAGACCGGTCGTACCGAAAATGCCGAGGAGCAGGACCACCGCGTAGGCGTTGATCCCGCTGGCCCAGCCGCTTGTGAACACCAGAGGGAGTACGGACACGGACGCGATCGTAGGCCAGATGGCGTACGGCGCGGGACGGGTTCGGTGCGCAGGTCTGAGTATCCGTACCTAGACCGCGAGATGAGTAGGTACGCGGATGGGCTCCCACCTGCCCGGACGGGAGAGTGGTGGGCACGGAGAGGGGCGCCGCGCAGGCACCGCCGGCACGGGGCGGCGGAACGGTCGCGGCACTCCCCTCCGGAACGGGGGAGCACGACGGAGGACTCGGGGCCACGGGGGACACGGGGCCACGGGGGAAGTCCTCCAGCAGCTACGGAAGGCGCCGGTCCGGCGCGGACCCGGGAGACCGGGTCCCACCGGACCGGCGCCTTCCGTATGCGCTCCGCCCGTCACGCGGTTCTGTCCGCAAGTGCTTCGCCCGCCGCGTACTTCTGTCCGCCGCGCGCTTCCGTCCGCCGGGGCGGGCGGCTCAGCGCCCGCTGACCCGCCCGTGCAGCAGCAGCGACAACGCCGAGTGCACGTCGTCGATCGACCGCTCGGGCTGGAACGCCTGCCAGTCCAGGGCCGCCACCAGCACCATGCCGACCAGCGCGGCGGCCGTCAGCGGGATGTCGATCTCCCGGCTCAGCTCGCCGTTCTCCACCCCTTCGCGCAGCACGCCCTCGACCACCGCGACGGCTTCCTGACGCACCACCAGGAGGGTTCCCTGCCAGGCCCGGTTGGTGCGCCACAGCTCCGCGACGTACAGCTGGGTGAACGCCGGGTACCGGTCGATGAAGACCAGGCCGGCCCGGATCATCGCGTCCAGCGCCTCGACCCGGGTGCCGCCGAGCCGCCCGGTCTCCTCGGCCGCGGAGCGCAGCGAGGCGGTGAGCAGCCCGACGCCGTGCCGCAGCAACTCCTCGAAGAGTTCGGTCTTGCTCTTGAAGTTGTAGTAGACCGTGCCCTTGGCGACCCCGGCGCGCTCGGCGATCTCGTCCACCGTGGTGGCCGAGAAGCCCTTCTCCGCGATGAGGGTCACGGCCGCCTCGTAGAGCTTCTGCCGGGTGGCCCGGCGACGCGTGGTGCTGCTGCTTTCCATGCCCCTGATTCTCACAGGTCCCGGCGCGCTCACAGGCTCAGTTCCGGGTGGAGCCGGTCCAGGGTCCATACCTGCTTGCGGCGTGCGGCGACCGCGGTCAGGGCGAGCGCCCCGGCCGTGAAGGCCAGCAGCACCGCGCTGCCCTGCCAGACCGGGCCGAGCCCGCCACCGGTGATCAGCCGGCGCAGTCCCTCGACGATGTAACTCATCGGCAGGTAGGGGTGGATCGCGTTGAAGAAGCCCGGACTGGTCTGGACGGGGTACGTTCCGCCGGCCGAGGTCAGCTGGAGCATCAGCACCGCCAGGACGAGGATGCGTCCCGCGGCGCCGAACCGGGCGTTCAGCCACTGCACGATCGCCGCGAAGCAGCAGGTCACCAGGGCCAGGAAGGCGATCGTCCCGGCGGCCCGGGTCATCTGCAGCCCCAGTCCCCAGTGCAGTACGGCCATCAGGGCGGCCACCTGGAGCAGCCCGATCGCGGCCACCGGCAGCCAGCCCGCGAAGGCGATCCGCCAGGCGGAGGCCCCGGCGGCGAGCGCCCGCCGGTTGAGCGGCTGGATCAGCATGTACGCCACCATCGCGCCGACCCACAGGGAGAGCGGGATGAAGTACGGGGCGAAACCGGTGCCGTAGTTGGGGGCCTTGTGCAGTGACTCGGAGGCCAGCTGCACCGGGTCGGCCATGACTCCCGTACGGGCGTCGCGGTCCTTCTTGTCGTAGTCGGGAATCCTGCCGACGCCGTCGTCGAGCCCCTCGGCGAGGGTGGTCGAGCCGTCGCCGAGCCGGATCAGCCCGCTGTCCAGGTTCACCGCGCCCTTCCTGAGGTCGCTCACCCCGGTGTCCAGGTCGGCGGAGCCGGTCCTGGCCGTGGTGAGGCCGGTGTGCAGGTCGTTCGCCCCCTTGGCGACCTTGTGCGCACCGGTGTTCAGCGCGTTCACCTTCTTGACGGCGGATTCCAGGTCCTCGTCCAGGCGCGGCGCGTGCTCGGCCAGGTCCTCGGCCTGCCGCTGGAGCGTGGCCAGCCGGGTGCGCAGCTCCTTCAGGTCCCCGTTCTGGCTCGTGACCAGAACGTTCACGTCGTCGGCGACCTTCGCGACATCGGCCGCGGCGGTCGTGGCGCGCTTCAGCGGCGGACAGACGTCGGGGTCGGCGTCCTGCTCCTGCGCGCAGCTGGTGCGGTAGAGCTCGGCCAGGTCGTCGGAGGCCGTGTGGGCGGCGGTGGCCGCGGTGGGGGCGGCCTTCACGAGCAGGTCGAGGTTGTCCCGCACGGCCTGCGAGGAGTCGGCGACCAGCCGGGCGGTGTCGCCGATCGACTTGCCGTTGTCCTTCAGGAACGGACGGACGTCGGTTGCCACCCCGTTCACCTTGTCGGCGAGCTGCTGGGTGCCCTCGGCCACCTGGCGGGAGCCGGTCTCGAGGTCGCCCGCACCCTTGTTCAGCTTGACGATGCCGCCGGCCAGCCGGCCGCTGCCGGCCTTGGCGTCCTTCAGCCCGTCGGCGAGGTCCTGCGAGCCCTTCTTCGCCCTGCCGATGCCGCCCTTGAGGTCGTCGGCGCCCTTGGCGGCCTTCTCCGTCGCGTCGTGGAGGTCGGAGAAGTTGATGAAGATCCGGTCGAGGAAGCCGCGCGAGGCGTTGGTCGACGCGGCGGTGCGCACCTCGGAGAACACCGTCCGGGAGATCTGCCCCACGATGTAGTTGTTGGCGTCGTTGGTGCGCACCTGGAGCGCGCCGGTCTCGGGGGAGTCGCCCGAGCTGGACGCGATCCGCTCGCTGAAGTCCGAGGGCATGGTGAGCGAGAGGTAGTACGTGCCGTCCTCGACGCCCTCGGCGGCCTCGGCGGAGCTCACCTCGTGCCAGTCGAACACCTTGGAGTCGAGGAGCTTGTCGGTGATCTCGTCACCGGCCGTGATGCGCTTCCCGGCCGCGGTGGCGCCCTTGTCGTCGTTGACCAGCGCGACGGGGATCCTGTCGAGGCGCCCGTACGGGTCCCAGAAGGACCACAGGTACAGGGCGCCGTAGAGCAGCGGCAGGAGCAGGAGCGCGACCAGTGCGGCGCGCGGCAGCTTTCCCCTGCCGAAGCGCTTGAGCTCAAGCGCGGCGAGTCTCGGCGAACGCATCGGCCGTCCCCTTCCCGGTCGTGGTCCCGTCGGCCGTGCCGGCCGTGTTCTCCGTGTCGTCGGCCGTGCTCTTCGTGCTGCCGCCGTCGTCGGTGCCCTGTGCGGTGGCGGTGCGCAGGGTGAGGGCGTCCTCGGGGGCCTGGCTGCAGACGGCGAGCACGGTCGTGCCGCCGGCCGCGACGGACCGCAGCAGCTCCCACGCCTCGGCGCGCTCGGAGTCGGAGAGCTTGAGGTCGGTGTCGTCCACCGCGAGCAGCCGGGGGCCGCCGATCAGCGCCAGCGCGACGGAGAGCCGCAGCGCCTCCAGCCGCTCCAGATCCCGTACGGAGGTCCGCTCGGCCTTGGGCAGGGTGGCCGGGTCGAGCCCCGCTGCGGCCAGCGCCGTGTCGATCCGCTCCTGCGCGGTGGCGGTCCGCTCGGCGCGCGGGCGCAGCAGGGCGCGCAGCGAACCGCCGTAGCGGCGCTGGAGCAGGGCCCGCTCCCGCAGGTGCTCGGCGACGGTGAAGGCCGGGTCGAGCTCGCTGACGCCGGGCACCGGGCCCAGGGCGCAGACGCGGCGCACCGCCGCCATCTTGCGCGGCAGGCGCAGTCCGCCGACCTCCGCGTGGCCCTCGGTGGGGCGCATCCGGCCGGTGAGGGCGAGCAGCAGGCAGGTGCGGCCGGAGCCGGAGGGGCCCTCGATCGCCACCAGCGAGCCGGGTCCGGCCTCGACGTCCACGCCGCGGAAGGCCCAGCCGCGCGGTCCCTTGAGGCCGAGATTCCCGGCGGTGACGGCTGCCCCGTGCGGGCTGTCCACTGACCCTCCCCTGATTTTGAACTGACCAGTCAGTCCAAAAAGGTAGCCCGAACTCGCGATCGAGGCAAAAGGGCAGGTCAGTGCGGTCGCGACGGGGACTGTCAGTGGTGCCCCTCACGATGGATGCATACGGCCACGGAGTCGTTACACGAGACAGGAGGTTTCGTCATGGCCCACTCGTCCGCAGCAGCCGCACCCCGGCGCCGCGCAGACGGCCCTGCCCCCTCACTGACCGGTCCGGCAAGCGATGTCCACCCCGTCCTGCGACGCACCACCGCCCCGCCCGCCGCTCTCGATCTGCTCGCCCAGGCCCGCGCCGGCCTCGACGAGGCAGCCGTTCTCGATGTGCCGAACGAGCGGTACGCCACCGCCCACCTCGCCGCGCTGCGGACCGCGGCCGCCGTGCTGGCCGCGCGGGGCCGCCCGGAGACGTCCCGGCGTCGCCGGGAGCGCATCCGCAGCGCCTGGGAGGTCCTCCCCGAAATAGCTCCGGAGCTGACCGAGTGGAGTGCGCTGTTCGCCTCCGGTGCCGCCCGCAGGGCCCGTGCGGAGGCCGGGATCCCGGGCGCCGCCAGCCGCCGGGACGCCGACGACCTGCTGCGCGACGCGGCGATGTTCCTGCGCCTGGTCGAGCGGCTGCTGGTGCTCCAGCCGGTGCTCCCGCAGTCCCGGAAGGAGCGGCCCGACACGGCGTGACGGGGTCCCGGCCCGGGGCGGGGAAGCCCCGCCCCGGCCCGGGACGGCAGCCGGTCGGTACGGGCGGGGAGTGGACCGGGCGGGCGGCGGGAGCTCCGGTGCGGGGCGGTGGGGCGGCCGGACGCGGGATGACGGCCCCGGCGGCGCGAGGCAATAGGGTGGGCAGCACTCGTACCACCTGCACTGTTCACGCTCCCGCCGTCAGTGGCGGCACCGTGCCGAGGAGTCATCTGCCGTGTCGGACCAGCTGCGCCCCCGCGCCTCCCTCCGTACCGCCGTGGTCTGGGACGTACTCAAGGACGCCCTCGACCTCCGGGTCAAGGCGACCGGCAGGGACGCCCTGGACGTCCTGGACACCGGCGGCGGCACCGGAAACTTCGCGGTGCCGGTCGCCCGTCTCGGCCACCGCGTCACCGTCGTCGACCCCAGCCCCAACGCGCTCTTCGCGCTGGAGCGCCGGGCCGCCGAGGCCGGGGTCGCCGACCGGGTCCGCGGTGTGCAGGGCGACATCCACGGCCTGTTCGAGGTGGCCGAGCGCGGCGGTTACGACGCGGTGCTGTGCCACGGTGTCCTGGAGTACGTGGACGAGCCCGCCGAGGGGGTGCGCAACGCGGTGGACGCGCTCCGGCCGGCCGGAGCGCTCAGCCTGCTCGCCGCCGGGCTCGGCGGCGCGGTCCTGGCACGGGCGCTCGCCGGCCACTTCACGGAGGCCCGGCAGGCGCTCGGCGACCCGGCGGGCCGCTGGGGCGAGGGGGACCCGGTGCCCCGGCGCTACACCGCGGAGCAGCTCACCGAGCTGGTCTCCGGGGCCGGCGTCGAGGTCGGCGCGGTCCACGGGGTGCGGGTCTTCGCGGACCTCGTGCCCGGCGTCCTGGTGGACACCGAGCCCGGTGCGATGGAGGCCCTGCTCAAGCTGGAGGCCGCGGCGGCGGAGCTGCCCGCCTTCCACTCGGTCGCGACGCAGCTGCACGTTCTGGGCACGAAGCGCGCCTGAGCGCGAGCCGGTCCGGCGGCCGTCCGGGGTCGCGACACGGCTGATCAGCGGCGCAGCGGCAGACGGAGTACGCCCCGGACCCCCCGATCGGGGGCTTCGCCCCGTATGATCGGGGGACACCATCCGGCATGACGGATCGGAGGTCGGGGAATCAACGCCTCAGCAGCCGAGCCGTCGTGGCGGCCCGGACTGGCTGATGGGCAAGAAGGCGGGTTTCACGGGGGCGAATCCCTGCCTATCCTGGAAGGGCCGCATACCGGCCGCCCCCCGCGGCCGACGACGAGGAGGACTCCGTGCCGCTCTCGGAGCACGAGCAGCGAATGCTCGAGCAAATGGAGCGAGCGCTGTACGCCGAAGATCCCAAGTTCGCGACAGCGCTCGAGGGAAGCGGGCTGCGTACGTACACCCGGCGACGGGTCTATCAGGCGGTCGCAGGCTTCCTGGTGGGTATCGCGCTCCTCATGTCCGGAATGGTCGCTCAGCTGATCTGGATCAGCGTGGTGGGATTCCTCGTCATGCTGGGTTGCGCGGTCCTCGCGGTCACCGGCTGGCGCAAGGCGCCCAAGCCGGGCGAGCATCCGGCAAGTGGTGGTGGAGGTCGTCACCACCCCAGGCAGCGCCGGACCGTGATGAACCGCATCGAGCAGCGGTGGCAGCGCCGCCGCGACGAGCAGGGCCAGTAGCCCTCGAAGCACTCCTGGACGAGGGGCGGCCGCGACTTCGCGGCCGCCCCTCAGTCCTGTCCGGGCCGGCCGAGGAGCGTGGAACCGCCCCCCGCGGCGCACATCGGCCGTGTTCGAGTGCCGGGTCGCCGTGCCCACGAGCGGCCCGTCCGGTGCTCGCGCACCCCTGTCCGGTGCCGCCGTGCCGTACACGCGGTGCGGTGCCATGCCGGGGTCGTCCCGTCGGGGCCGTCCGGCTCCGGGCCGGTCCTGCGGGCCGCCGGGGCGGGGACCGGGCTTCCGTCGTCCCTTCCGGCGACCCGCGGGCCGTGCCTCATCCCTGTGGGCGGAACGGGCGCCGCAGCGGCCGCACCGGCCACCGGAGACGGCCCCACAGCGCCGAGCACCGGCCGGTGAACGCCGCCCAGCGGGCCGAGGCCGCCCAGATCACCCGAACGGCCGAGCGCGGTGCCACGACCGCCCGGATCCGGGCGGCCCGGCCGACGGACGCCCGCAGACCGGCCCGTACCGTCTCCACGTCCTCGGACAGTCCGGTGGCAGGGCGGGGCTCCGGGGCGTAGAGGACCTGCTCCACCGCCCCGGCCACCCGGTGCACCGCGTCCGCCGCGTCGAATTCGAGCCGCCCCAGCCGCACCATCCGCACCGCCGCCTTGCGCGGGGTCCGGGAGTCGTCCGGTTCGATGCCGTGGTCCCAGGCGGTGTCGGTGATCTCCCGCCAGGCCGCCAGCGTCCTGGCCGTCGTACCCGCCGCGTCCGCCGGGGCGGGAGCCGACGCGTCGCCCCGGACCCGGTCCGGGCCGGTGGCGGCGGACCGCGGATCCGACGGTACGGCCCGCCCGCCGGCCGACGCCGGCGAGGCCCGCTCCTGGACCGGCGCCCGCCCGGCGGCCGGGGCCAGCCTGCGACGACGTGCCCGGAGCCGCCAGAGCATCGGCAGGAGGGGCAGTACGAGGACCACCACGGCGAGCAGGGACACACCGACGACGGTGCCCGTCGGCGTACCGGAATCCGTCGGGGTCACCGGTCCCTGCGCCGTCGTGTTGCCGCACTCGCCCTGCTTGCGCATCTGCGCCGGGCAGTCGTCCGGGGCATCCGGGACGGCCGTCGGGGCGGTCGAGGAGTTCTCCTCCGGCACGGCCGGGTCGCTCGCGTCGCCCTCGGGGGCCTCCGGCTGGGTGTACGTCGGCACGCTGCCCCGCGTCGGGGTCGGCTCGAAACGGGTCCACCCGACGCCCTCGAAGTACAGCTCGGGCCAGGCATGCGCGTCGCGCAGCCCCACCGAGACCGAACCGTTCGCCTGCTCCGTGCCGGGGGCGAAGCCCACCGCGACCCGGGCCGGGATGCCCAGCGTCCGCGACATCGCGGCCATCGTGAAGGAGAAGTGGACGCAGAAGCCCTGCTTCTCCTTGAGGAAGCGGCCGATCGCCGCGCTCCCGGTGCCCGAGTTCACCGAGGTGTTGTAGACGAAGCCGCCGTTCGACGCGAAGTAGTTCTGCAGCTTCACCGCCCGCTCGTAGTCGTTGGCGGCGCCCTCGGTCACCTCGGTCGCGGTCTTCTCGACCACCTCCGGAAGGGAGTCGGGCACCCGGGTGTACTCACGCCGCAGGGCGGCCGGGGCGGGACCCGCCGAGGCGAGCTGGTCGGCGGTCGGCTGCACCACCAGGCTGGAGACCTCGTACTGCGCACCGCCGGTCGTCTCCCCGCCGTCACCGACGAGCGTCCGCCCCGTCGGCTCGTACCGCCAGCGTCCGCCGACCCTGACCTCGGTCGCGGGGTAGGGGAGCGGAAGGTAGGTCTGCCGGTAGGAACGGGACGAGGAGATGTTCGACCGGATCTCCGTGACCTTGACGTCCGGACCGAGGCCCTCCGGCTGCGGGAGCCGCTTGGGCACGTCGCTCAGACGGCGGGTGGAGGGCCGCCACTCGTTGCCGTTGAACTGGTCCAGGGCGAGAATTCGCAGGTAGAAGCCCTGTGGATCGTTGGAGTTGGTGCGGTAGGACATCACCTGCCGGTTCTCCGGCTGGTTCAGGTTGTTCTGCAGCGAGACCAGGGGGTTCACCGCGGAGATGGTGCCGCCGCCCCCCTGGCCGCCCCCGCCGCCGCTCCGCTCGCTCAGCAGGCCGCCGTCGAGCGCGGGCAACGCCGCCGGTACGACCAGCGAGACGCCCAGCGCCAGCGCGCCGATGCGGCGCCCCGTCCGGACCGGGGCCGTCGGGCGGCCGCCCGAGAGCGCCGCGCCGACCGCCGGGCCCCGCGGGGCCCCGGCGGTCGCACCGCTGAAGACCCGTCCCCACTGCGAGAGCCGGTCCCGGCCCTCCGCCAGCAGGAGCAGCAGATAGCCGCCGGCCGCCAGCAGGAACCAGAGCCAGCCGGCCCCGCCCTCGGACAGCCCGGCGGCGACCGAGTACAGCGCGAGCAGCGGCAGACCGGCCGGGGCCGCGCTGCGGAAGGTCACCGCGAGGGCGTCCACGACCAGGCCGACCAGCAGCACGCCGCCGATCAGCATCAGCCGGATGCCGTCCGTCACGGGCGCCGGAGCGGCGTATCTGCCGACGTCCTCGGCGCCCGCCGTCAGCAGCTCCGCCAGCCGCTGGAGCACCTCCGGACCCGGCAGCACACCGGCCGGAGCCTGCCCCCTGGCGAACACCACGGTCAGCAGGACCAGCATGACCAGCGCCTGCGCCGCGACGATCACCGCACGGGGCACGGGCGCCCGGCGGACGAGCGCGCCCGTTCCGCTCTGGACCGCCAGCAGGAAGGCCGCCTGCAGGATCCAGGTCGCCGGATCGACCAGCGGCAGCATCGAGGTCGCCGCCGCCAGCGTCGCCACGAAGGCGCACAGCGCCAGCCGACCACGACCGCTCATGACCATCCCCCGGAGAAACCCGTCGTACCACCCGCGCCGCCGGCGGACTCCGCCGTCACGCCCTGGTGCCCCGCCTGCCGCCAGTATTCGGCGAGCCCGGTCCCGGGCGTCACCGGGACCGCCGTCCAGCCCGACTCCCGCAGCAGTCGCAGCCGTTCCTCGAACGCCGCCTCCGCCCCGGGGGCAGGGGCGTCGCCCTGCGTCCAGGCCGCGTCGGCCAGGACGAACGCCACCGCGCCGCCGCTGCGCTGCCGCATCCGCGCCGCCACCGCGACCTGCTCCTCGTCGAGGTCGCCGAAGAACGCGACCAGCAGCCCCTCGTTGCCGCCGCGCAGCACGTCGTACGCGCGGGACAGGCCGCTGCCGTCCGAATGGTCGACCACCGCCAGGGTGTCCATCATCAGCCCCGCCGAGTCGGCGGACTCCTGCGTCGAACCGGCGAAACCGCCCGCGCCCTCGCCGGGAACCGCGGTCCCGTCATCGGTCAGCAGCCGGACCGCGAAGCCGCGCTCCAGCATGTGCACCAGCGCGGACGCGGCCCCGGACACCGCCCACTCGAAGGCGGAGTCGGGTCCCGCCCCCCGGTAGGCGATCCGCCGGGTGTCCAGCAGCACCGTGCACCTGGACCGCTGCGGCTGTTCCTCGCGGCGCACCATGAGCTCGCCGTAGCGGGCCGTGGAACGCCAGTGGACCCGGCGCAGGTCGTCGCCGTGCCGGTAACCGCGCGGGATCACGTCGTCGTCACCGGCCAGCGCCAGCGAGCGCTGCCGCCCCTCGCCGTACCCCGGGGCCTCGCCGGCCAGCCGCACCGGCGGCAGCGGCTCGGTCCGCGGAATGACGACGAGGGTGTCGTACGCGCTGAACGAGCGGGTCAGCTCGCACATCCCGAACGGATCGCTCAGCCGCAGCTGGAGCGGCCCGAGCGGATAGCGCCCGCGCAGGTCCGACCGCACCCGGTAGGACACCTCGCGGTGGCCGCCGGCCTCCACCCGGTCCAGCACGAACCGGGGCCGGGGCCCGAGCACGTAGGGCACCCGGTCCTGGAGCATCAGCAGCCCCGTCGGTATCCGCGACACGTTCTCCATCCGCAGGTGGACCCGCGCCTCCGTGCCCGCCGGAACCCGGGACGGCGAGAGCCGCCGGGTGCCCGCCACCCGGTACCGGGTGCGGACGAGCACCGCCACGCAGACCAGCGGCAGCACGGCGAGCAGCAGCCCGACCCGCAGCAGGTCCCCCTGTCCCAGTACGTACGCGCAGACCGCCGCGGCGACACCGGCCGCGAGGAAGGACCTCCCGCGCGTGGTCAGCCCGCTCAGGGCCGCCCGCAGCGCGCCCCTGTCGTCGCCGTCGTCCCTCGCGGGCGGCCCCCCGAAGGCCATCACACCCGCCGTGCGCCGGGCTGCCGGCCGTACACCGGGGGCCCCTGCCGGGGATGGGGTTGCGTCTGGACGCCGCCGGCGGCGGTCGGGACCGGTGTCCGCTGGAGGATCTCCTGCACGACCTGCTCGGAGGTGCGGCGGTTCAGCTGGGCCTGTGCCGTCGGCAGCAGACGGTGCGCGAGCACCGCGACCGCCAGCGCCTGCACGTCGTCCGGCAGGCAGTAGTCCCGGCCGTCCAGCGCCGCGGAGGCCTTCGCGGCGCGCAGCAGGTGCAGCGTGGCCCGCGGCGAGGCACCGAGCCGGAGGTCGGGATGGCTGCGGGTGGCCCCGACGAGCTCCACCGCGTACCGCCGCACGGCGTCGGCGACGTGCACCGTACGCACCGCGTCGATCAGCTTCACGATGTCGTGCGCGTGCGCCACCGGCTGGAGGTCGTCGAGCGGCGAGACGGCGCCGTGCACGTCGAGCATCCGCAGTTCGGCGTCCGCGTTCGGATAGCCGATCGACACCCGCGCCATGAACCGGTCGCGCTGGGCCTCGGGCAGCGGATAGGTGCCCTCCATCTCGACCGGGTTCTGGGTGGCCACCACCATGAACGGATCGGGCAGCTCGTAGCTGTGCCCGTCGATGGTGACCTGGCGCTCCTCCATCGACTCCAGCAGCGCCGACTGGGTCTTCGGCGAGGCCCGGTTGATCTCGTCGCCGATCACGATCTGGGCGAAGATCGCGCCCGGCTTGAACTCGAAGTCACGCCGCTGCTGGTCGAAGACGGACACCCCGGTGATGTCCGAGGGCAGCAGGTCCGGCGTGAACTGGATGCGCCGCACCGAGCAGTCGATGGACCGCGCCAGCGCCTTGGCCAGCATCGTCTTGCCGACCCCGGGGACGTCCTCGATGAGGAGATGTCCCTCCGCCAGCAGCACGGTCAGCGAAAGCCGCACGACCTCGGGCTTGCCCTCGATCACCCGCTCCACCGACCTGCGCACCCGCTCCGCGGTCGTGGTCAGATCTGTGAGGCTCGCTCGATCGTCATAGGTCGTCACCCGGCCCTCCTCGGCCCTGCCCCCGCCCACGAGGGGCAAGGGGTACCCCAATCACGGACCGACGCGCATGGAACCGCCCGGCCACCCCGAAACATGGACACCCCTTTCGGAACCGTCCGGAGGGATGCCACACGGGCATTCTTGTTGCCGTTGCCGCGTCATGTCACTTGCCTGTGGACAAGTGGGGGCGATATGCCGGGTTCAGTGGGATTTTTCGGTTCCGGAAGGGGTGGTACCGGGGATTCAGGAGGTGGGCAGGATCTCGCGCAGCAGACCCGTGGTCACGTCGAAGACGAAGCCGCGGACGTCATCGGTGTGCAGCAGGAACGGCGAGGTGCGCACGCGCTGCATCGACTGCCGCACGTCCTGGTCGGCGTCCTTGTACGCCTCGACCGCCCAGACCGGACGCTGGCCGACCTCCGCCTCCAGCTCCTGGCGGAACTCCTCGGTGATCGACTCCAGACCGCAGTTGGTGTGGTGGATCAGTATCACGCTGCGCGTGCCCAGGGCCCGCTGGCTGATGGTCAGCGAACGGATCACGTCGTCGGTGACCACGCCGCCCGCGTTGCGGATGGTGTGGCAGTCGCCGAGCGCCAGGCCGAGCGCGTCGTGCAGGTCGAGCCGGGCGTCCATGCAGGCGACCACGGCGACGCGCAGCACCGGCTTCGCGTCCATGCCCGGATCCTCGAAACCGGCGGCGTACCTGGTGTTCGCGGCGACGAGGCGGTCGGTGACCGTCTCCCCGTCATGGGCCTGATCGGCGGCGGGCGCGGCGGGGGAGTGCGCGGAAGTCGACATGGCTATGACGTTATCCCCCACCCCCCTTCGCGTCGCGCTGTGAGAAGGGACAAAGAACGTCAACGAGACTTGTTGTGAGGTAACCCACAAGCCTCCCGGTGCTCCTCCGGGCGGGTGAGTGCCGGGCAGGGCGACGCGCAGCCCGGCTGATTGATCGGGAATCGATCGAATGGCAGGGTGGACTAAAGTGACGGGAAGTTACCGACACCCTGCACATTCCGAAGATTTCCCCCGTGCGCGGCGTACGTGCGGCCCGGCCCTCTCCCGCTCGCCGGTCGGCAGGCACCCCTTTCCCGGTGCCGTCCGGCCTCCCCTTCCGAGCGGGCGGGGACCGGGCCGCACGTACGACCGCACGGGACCTGAGCCTGAGAGGGCACATGAGCCAGACCCGACACGTCCCGGTGATGCTCCAGCGGTGCCTGGACCTGTTGGCCCCGGCTCTGGAGACGCCGGGCCCGCAGGCGCCCGTGGTCGTCGACTGCACCCTCGGCCTCGGCGGACACAGCGAGGCGCTGCTCTCGGCCTTCCCCTCCGTACGGCTGATCGCGCTGGACCGGGACAAGGAGGCGCTGCGGCTCTCCGGCGAGCGGCTCGCCCCGTTCGGCGACCGGGCCACCCTGGTGCACGCCGTCTACGACGAACTTCCCGAGGTGCTCGACAGGCTCGGCGTCCCGAAGGTCCAGGGCGTCCTGTTCGACCTCGGCGTCTCCTCCATGCAGCTGGACGAGGCCGACCGGGGCTTCGCCTACGCCCAGGACGCCCCGCTCGACATGCGCATGGACCAGACGACCGGCATCGGCGCGGCCGAGGTGCTCAACACGTACCCGCCGGGCGAACTGGTGCGCATCCTGCGGGCGTACGGCGAGGAGAAGCAGGCCAAACGGATCGTCTCCGCGATCGTGCGCGAGCGCGAGAAGGAGCCGTTCAGCAACAGCGCCCGGCTCGTCGAGCTGATCCGCGACGCGCTGCCGCAGGCCGCCAAGCGGACCGGCGGCAACCCCGCCAAGCGCACCTTCCAGGCGCTGCGCATCGAGGTCAACGGCGAGCTCACCGTCCTGGAACGGGCCATCCCGGCGGCCGTGCGGAGCCTCGCGGTCGGTGGCCGGATCGCCGTCCTCTCGTACCACTCGCTGGAGGACCGGCTGGTCAAGCAGGTGTTCGCGGCGGGCGCCGCCACCACGGCACCGCCCGGACTGCCCGTCGTGCCCGAGCGCTACCAGCCCCGGCTGAAGCTGCTGACCCGCGGCGCGGAGCTGCCCACGGAGGAGGAGGTCGCCGAGAACCGGCGCGCCGCCCCCGCCCGGCTGCGCGGCGCCCAGCGGATCCGCGAGGAGGAGCGATGAGCACCCGGCGCCCGGTGGCGGCTGGGGCTGCGCGGTGAGCGGACCGGCCGCACAGTTGAAGGGGCGGGCCGCGCGGCTCGCCCGGCTGATGCCGTCCCGGCCCAGCAAAGCGGCCCGCACCCCCTTCGTCCTGCTGGTGGTGGTGCTCCTCGGCGGTGGCCTGATCACGCTCCTGGTGCTCAACTCGGCCCTCAACGAGGGATCGTTCAGGCTGAGCGAGCTGAAGAAGCGGACCACCGAACTCACCGACGAGCAGCAGGCCCTCCAGCGCGACGTCGACAGCTACTCCAAGCCGGACGCCCTGGAACGGCGCGCCCGCGAGCTGGGCATGGTGCCCGGCGGCAGCCCCGCCTTCCTCGGCCCGGACGGCAAGGTCCGGGGCGTGCCCTCCGAGGCCAGCGCGGAACCGACCCCGACCCCGCCGCGCGGCACCGGGACCCCTGCGGCCGGGCCGACCGCCGGCCCCGCCTCCCGCACCGCCGCGCGGACCCCGGCCCCCGGCCCCGCGCCCGTCCCGCCCCCGCCCCCGCCCCGCGGGCCCGCTGCGACTGGGCGATCCGCGCCCCCGGCTCCGGCTGGTCAGCCTCGCGCTGACGCTCGTCATGCTGGTGTTCGTCGTCCGGCTCCTCCAGGTCCAGGCCGTCGACGCCGACGCGTACGCGGCCAAGGCGAAGGAGAACCGCTACCTCGACTACACGATCTCCGCCGAGCGCGGCGAGATCACCGACCGCAGCGGGATCGCACTGGCCACCAGCGTCGACGCGTACAACATCACCGCCGACCCCTCGATGTTCACGCCCGAGTTCAGCAAGGCCCCCGACGCGCCCCAGCAGGCCGCGGCGCTCCTCGCCCCGATCCTCGGCACCGACACCGCCGAACTGACCCGGAAACTGGCCGGAAAAGGCCGCTACACCGTCCTGGCCCGACGCCAGACCCCACAGGTCTGGAACCAGATCAAGGACCTCAAGTCGGTCTTCGCGGAGAAGGCGTCCAAGGACCGGGCGCGCGGCGGTGCCGGAGCCAACGTGCTGGCCGGGGTC
This sequence comes from Streptomyces sp. sk2.1, assembly GCF_008120935.1. GTDB lineage: Bacteria > Actinomycetota > Actinomycetes > Streptomycetales > Streptomycetaceae > Streptomyces. The sequence continues at coordinate 803,360 of NZ_RDBO01000020.1, read as the reverse complement.
TTCCAGGAGGCGACGACCAAACGGGTGTATCCCAACGGCGGGCTCGCCGCCGGGATACTGGGTTACGTCAACGCGGAGGGCAAGGGCGCGGGCGGCCTCGAATCGAAGCTGGACAAGGAGCTGGCGGGCGAGGACGGCAAGATCAGGTACGCCCAGGCCGGCGGCCGGCGGGTGCCCACCGCGGGCACCAAGGAGATCCCGGCCGTCGCCGGGTCCGACATCGAGCTGACCATCGACCGCGACATCCAGTGGGCCGCCCAGCAGGCCATCACCGACCAGGTGAAGAAGTCGAAGGCCGACCGGGGCTACGTGATCGTCCAGAACGCCAGGACCGGCGAGGTCCTCGCCATGGCCAACGCCCCCGGCTTCGACCCCAACGACCTCTCCCGGGCCGACGCGGCGGCGCTGGGCAACGCGGCGCTCCAGGACGCGTACGAACCCGGCTCCACCAGCAAGGTCATGTCGATGGCCGCCGTACTGGAGGAGAAGGTCGCCACCCCGGGCACCCACGTCACCGTCCCCAACCGGCTGCACCGGGGCGACCGGCTCTTCAAGGACGACATCGACCACCCCACCTGGTACCTGACGCTCAACGGCGTACTCGCCAAGTCCAGCAACATCGGCACCATCCTGGCCACCGGCGAACTCGGCAAGACGCAGACCGAGGCCAACAAGGTCCTCTACTCCTACCTGCGCAAATTCGGGATCGGCTCGCCGACCGGCCTCGACTACCCGGGCGAGACCCCCGGCATCCTCGCCGCCCCCGGCGACTGGTCGACCTCGCAGCAGTACACGATCCCGTTCGGCCAGGGCCTCTCGCTCAACGCCATGCAGGCCGCCTCCATCTACTCCACGATCGCCAACGGCGGTGTCCGGATCGAGCCCACGCTGGTGCGCGGCACCAAGGACGCCGACGGCCGCTTCCGGGCCGCCGATCCACCCGAGCGGACCAGGGTGATCAGCGCGAAGACCGCCAGGACGCTGGCCACCATGCTGGAGTCGGTGGTCGGCGACGAGGAGGGCACCGGCACGAAGGCCAAGATCCCGGGCTACCGGGTGGCGGGCAAGACCGGTACGGCCAACCGGGTCGATCCGGTGCGCGGCGGATACCACGGCTACACCGCGTCCTTCGCCGGCTTCGCGCCCGCCGACAAGCCGCAGGTCACCGTCTACTGCGCGATCCAGAACCCGACCAAGGGCAGCTACTTCGGCGGCCAGATCTGCGGGCCGATCTACAAGCAGGTCATGGAATTCGCGCTGAAGACCCTCCAGACCCCGCCGTCCGGCAGCGGCCCGGCCAGGTTGCCGGTGTCCTTCGAACCCGACGAGTGAACCCGGGGATCCAAGCAGTGACAACCATCACGCCCGAACCCGGGAACCGGAACCAGAACCGCCGGAACCCCGGCCCCTCACTTCGCGAGAGGCCGGGTGCGCCCGGTACGCTCACCGCCGTGCCCCACGCTGATCAGTTCCAAACCACCCAGAAGGCCGCGCCCGCGCAATACCCGGGAGCGCCCCGTCCGGACCGGATCGGACCGACGCCGCTCGGCGAACTGGCGGCCCGGCTGGGAGTCGAACCGCCGGGAACCGGCGAGGTCACCGGCATCACCCACGACTCGCGGGCGGTGCGCCCCGGTGATGTGTACGCTGCCCTGCCGGGCGCCCGCTTGCACGGCGCCGACTTCGCAGCCCAGGCGGCCGGCCTCGGCGCGACGGCGATCCTCACCGACCCGGCGGGCGCCGAACGTGCCGCCGCCACCGGACTGCCGGTGCTGGTCGCCGAGGACCCGCGCGGCCGGATGGGCGAACTCGCCGCCGAGATCTACGGAAGGCCCGGCGCCGACCTGCTCCAGATCGGGATCACCGGGACGTCCGGCAAGACCACCACCGCGTACCTCGTCGAGGGCGGCTTCCGCGGCGCGGGCCGCGCCACCGGACTGATCGGCACCGTCGAGATGCGGATCGGCGACGAGCGCATCAAGTCCGAGCGCACCACCCCCGAGGCCACCGACCTGCAGGCCCTGTTCGCCGTCATGCGCGAGCGCGGCGTCGACTCGGTGACCATGGAGGTCTCCAGCCACGCCCTGGTGCTCGGCCGGGTCGACGGTTGCGTCTTCGACGTCGCGGTCTTCAACAACCTCAGCCCGGAGCACATGGAGTTCCACTCCGGGATGGAGGACTACTTCCAGGCCAAGGCACGACTCTTCACGCCCGAGCGCAGTCGGCAGGGCGTCGTCAACTTCGACGACGAGTACGGCCGCAGGCTGGTCACCGAGGCGTCCGTCCCGGTCGTCACCTTCTCCGCCGAGGGCCACCCGGACGCCGACTGGCGGGCCGAGGAGGTCGAGGTGGGTCCGCTGGGCTCCACCTTCACCGTCGTCGGTCCCAAGGACGAACGGATCGCGGCCAGGGCCCCGCTGCCCGGCCCGTTCAACGTCGCCAACACCCTCGCCGCGATCGTCACCCTCGCCGTCGCGGGCATCGACCCGCAGACCGCGGCCGACGGCGTCGCGGCCGTCCCCGGCGTCCCCGGCCGGCTGGAGCGGGTGGACGCCGGACAGCCCTACCTCGCGGTCGTCGACTACGCGCACAAGACCGACGCCGTCGAATCCGTCCTGCGCTCCCTGCGCAAGGTCACCGAGGGCCGGCTCCACATCGTCCTCGGCTGCGGCGGCGACCGCGACACGACCAAGCGCGGCCCGATGGGCGCCGCCGCGGCCCGCCTCGCCGACACCGCCGTACTGACCTCGGACAACCCCCGTTCCGAGGACCCCCTCGGAATCCTCGCCGCCATGCTCGCGGGCGCCGCCGAGGTCCCCGTCCACGAGCGGGGCGACGTCCTGGTCGACGCCGACCGGGCCGCGGCCATCGCCGCCGCGGTCGCCCGTGCCGAACCCGGTGACACCGTGCTGATCGCCGGCAAGGGCCACGAGCAGGGCCAGGACATCCACGGCGTCGTACGCCCCTTCGACGACCGCGTGGTCCTGCGCGCGGCCATCGACCGCTCCCTGGGGCACGCGAGCACCACGGACGCCGCCCCCCGCGCCCACACCCACGAGAACAACAGTCAGGGATGACCAAGTGATCGCCCTTTCCCTCGCCGAGATCGCCGAAATCGTCGGCGGGCAGTCGCACGACATACCCGATCCGGCAGCAACCGTCAGCGGACCGGTCGTCATCGACTCCCGGGAGGTGAAGCACGGCAGCCTGTTCGTCGCCTTCGCCGGTGAGCGGGTCGACGGCCACGACTACGCGCAGCGCGCCGTCGAGGCGGGCGCGGCAGCGGTGCTGGCCACCCGCCCCGTCGGTGTTCCGGCGATCGTCGTCGACGACGTCCTGGCGGCGCTCGGTGCGCTCGCCAGGGCCGTCGTGGGCCGCCTCGGCGCCACCGTCGTCGCGCTCACCGGTTCCGCCGGCAAGACCTCCACCAAGGACCTCATCGCCCAGCTCCTCGAACGCAAGGGGCCCACCGTCTACCCGGAGGGCAACCTCAACAACGAGATCGGCCTGCCGCTCACCGCCCTGCGCGCCACCGAGGACACCCGCCACCTCGTGCTCGAAATGGGCGCGCGCTACATCGGCGACATCCGCTACCTCACCGGTCTCGTCCCGCCCCGGATCGGCCTCGTCCTCAACGTCGGCACCGCCCACATCGGCGAGTTCGGCGGCCGGGAGCAGATCGCGCAGGCCAAGGGCGAGATGGTCGAGTCGCTGCCCGAGGACGGCACCGCCGTCCTCAACGCCGACGACCCGCTCGTACGCGCCATGTCCTCCCGCACCAAGGCCCGGGTGCTGCTCTTCGGTGAAGCCGCGGAAGCGGACGTACGGGGAGAGAACGTCCGTCTCACCGACGACGGACGCCCCGCTTTCAAGCTCCACACACCCACCGGGTGCAGCGACGTGACCATGCGCCTGTACGGTGAGCACCACGTGTCGAACGCGCTCGCCGCGGCCGCCGTCGCCCATGAGTTGGGCCTGTCCGCAGACGAGATCGCCGAAGGGCTCTCCGAGGCGGGCACCCTCTCCCGCTGGCGCATGGAGGTCACCGAGCGTCCGGACGGCGTGACGTTCGTCAATGACGCCTACAACGCGAACCCCGAATCCATGAAAGCCGCGCTGCGCGCGCTGGTCGCCATGGGGAAGGGCCGCCGTACGTGGGCGGTGCTCGGCCAGATGGCCGAGCTCGGCGACGCCTCGCTCGCCGAGCACGACGCGGTCGGACGGCTCGCCGTCCGGCTCAACGTCAGCAAGCTCGTCGCCGTCGGGGGAAGAGAAGCCTCCTGGCTGCAACTGGGCGCATACAACGAGGGTTCGTGGGGTGAGGAGTCGGTGCACGTGTCCGACGCACAGGCTGCGGTCGACCTGTTGCGCAGTGAACTGCGCCCGGGAGACGTCGTGCTGGTGAAGGCGTCCCGGTCGGTCGGCCTGGAGCAGGTCGCCATGGCACTGCTGGGCGACGCGTCCGAGGGCGAGGTCGCGGGCCGATGAGGCAGATCCTGTTCGCGGGGGCCATCGGGCTCTTCCTGACCCTGGTCGGAACTCCGCTGCTGATCAAGCTGCTGGCCCGCAAGGGATACGGCCAGTTCATCCGGGACGACGGCCCGCGCACCCACGGGTCCAAGAAGGGCACGCCCACCATGGGCGGCATTGCCTTCATCCTGGCGACGATCATCGCGTACGTCGCGGCGAAGCTGATCACCGGCGAGGAGATGCGATTCTCCGGCGTGCTGGTGCTCTTCCTGATGGCGGGCATGGGCCTCGTCGGCTTCCTCGACGACTACATCAAGATCGTCAAGCAGCGTTCGCTGGGTCTGCGGGCCAAGGCGAAGATGGCGGGCCAGCTGATCGTGGGCGTCGCCTTCGCGGTGCTCTCGCTCCAGTTCGCGGACAAGCACGGCAACACCCCGGCCTCCGACCGGCTGTCGTTCGTCACGGACTTCGGCTGGACGATCGGCCCGGTGCTGTTCGTCGTCTGGGCGCTGTTCATGATCCTCGCCATGTCCAACGGCGTGAACCTGACGGACGGCCTGGACGGTCTGGCCACCGGCGCCTCGGTGATGGTCTTCGGCGCGTACACCTTCATCGGGCTGTGGCAGTTCCAGGAGTCCTGCGTCAACGCGGAGACCCTGACCAATCCCAACGCCTGCTTCCAGGTGCGGGATCCGCTCGACCTCGCCGTCGTCGCCTCCGCGCTGATGGGCGCCTGCTTCGGCTTCCTGTGGTGGAACACCTCGCCCGCCAAGATCTTCATGGGCGACACCGGCTCGCTGGCCCTCGGCGGCGCGCTCGCCGGCCTGGCGATCTGCTCCCGCACCGAGTTCCTGCTGGCCATCCTCGGCGGCCTCTTCGTGATGATCACCATGTCCGTGGTCATCCAGGTCGGTTCCTTCAAGATGACCGGCAAGCGGGTCTTCCGGATGGCACCGCTCCAGCACCACTTCGAACTCAAGGGGTGGTCCGAAGTCCTTGTCGTGGTCCGCTTCTGGATCATCCAGGGCATGTGCGTGATCGTCGGACTCGGTCTCTTCTACGCAGGATGGGCAGCCGAGAAGTGAGCAACGCGGACTGGCAGGGCAAGCGCGTCACCGTCGCGGGACTCGGGGTCTCCGGGATCCCGGCGGCCAAGGTGCTGCACGGCCTCGGGGCCGTCGTCACGGTGGTCAACGACGGGGACGACGAGCGTTCCCGGACGCAGGCCGCGGAGCTGGAGGCGCAGGGCATCGCCGTGCGCCTCGGCGACGGGGCGACCCTGCCCGAGTCCACCGAGCTCGTGGTCACCGCGCCGGGCTGGAAGCCCGACAAACCGCTCTTCGCGGCAGCCGCCGAGGCGGGCGTCCCGGTCTGGGGCGACGTCGAACTCGCCTGGCGGCTGCGCGGCCCCGACGCGGCCCCGTGGCTGGCGGTCACCGGTACCAACGGCAAGACCACGACCGTACGGATGCTCGCCTCGATCCTGGAGGCGGCCGGGCTGCGCACCGCCGCCGTCGGCAACATCGGCGTCTCGCTCCTGGACGCCGTGGTCGGCGACCAGGAGTACGACGTGCTCGCCGTCGAGCTGTCCAGCTACCAGCTGCACTGGGCGCCCTCGCTGCGCGCCCACTCCGCGGCCGTCCTCAACCTGGCCCCGGACCACCTCGACTGGCACGGCTCCATGGCGGCCTACGCCGCCGACAAGGGCCGGGTCTACGAGGGCAACCGGGTCGCCTGCGTGTACAACGCGGCCGACCCGGCGACCGAGGACCTGGTCCGCGAGGCCGACGTGGAGGAGGGCTGCCGGGCCATCGGCTTCACCCTGGGCACGCCCGGCCCCTCCCAGCTCGGCGTCGTCGACGGCATCCTCGTCGACCGCGCCTTCGTGGCGAACCGGCAGAAGCAGGCCCAGGAGCTCGCCGAGGTCGAGGACGTCGACCCGCCGGCCCCGCACAACATCGCCAACGCCCTGGCGGCCGCGGCCCTGGCCCGTGCCTTCGGCGTCGAGCCCGCGGCCGTACGGGACGGGCTGCGGGCCTTCCGCCCCGACCCGCACCGCATCGAGCACGTCGCGGACGTCGCCGGGGTGGCGTACGTCGACGACTCCAAGGCCACCAACACCCACGCCGCCGAGGCATCGCTCGCGGCCTACGACCCGATCGTCTGGATCGCCGGGGGCCTCGCCAAGGGCGCGACCTTCGACGAACTGGTGACCGCGGCGGCCGGACGGCTGCGCGGCGCCGTCCTGATCGGCCGGGACCGGGAGCTGATCCGGGAAGCCCTCGCGCGACACGCCCCCGAGGTCCCGGTGGTCGACCTCGACCGGACCGACACTGGGGCGATGTCCGAGGCGGTCCGGGAGGCGGCACGGCTCGCCCGCCCGGGGGACACCGTGCTGATGGCCCCGGCCTGTGCCTCGATGGACATGTTCGTCAACTACAACAAGCGGGGCGAGGCGTTCGCGGACGCGGTCCGCGCGCTCGCCGCCGAGAGCGCCTGACGGGTCCGGTCCCCGCGCCGTACTGTCCCGGACGACCGGGGGCGGGCCGCCGCGTCGCGGGCCCCGGCCCCCGGCGGCGGCCCCGGGCACGAGCAGTGGAGGGGACAGCGACAATGCCGGCCGAAGAGAGTTCCGCCGCGGCCTGTGGGCACCGCTCACGGGCCACCGCGCCGATCAGCCGGGCGTTCCCCCCGCGCCTGCTCGCGGGCGCGGGCACGGGCGCCCCGGTGCCGCTGGGCACCGCGCTGCGGGTCCGGTCGGCCACCGGCGCCCGCCGCCCCGCGGTCCCCCGCTCCAAGGGGCGCTCCACCGGCGGCTCGCGCTCCCCGCGCGGCGGCGGCGCACGCCGGATGTACGAGCGGGTGCGCAGGGCCTGGGACCGCCCCCTGACCGCCTACTACCTGATCCTGGGCGCGGGCCTGCTGATCACCGTGCTCGGCCTGGTGATGGTCTACTCCGCCTCGATGATCAAGGCCCTGGAACTCGACAAGCCGGGCACCTACTTCTTCCGCAAGCAGTTCCTCGCCGCCGTCATCGGCGCCGGGCTGATGGCGCTCGCCGCCCGGATGCCCGGCAAGCTCCACCGGGCGCTCGCCTACCCGTTGCTCATGGGAACCGTCTTCCTGATGGTGCTGGTCCAGGTGCCGGGGATAGGGATGTCGGTCAACGGCAACCAGAACTGGCTCTATCTGGGCGGTCCCTTCCAGCTCCAGCCCAGCGAGTTCGGCAAGCTCGCCCTGGTCCTGTGGGGCGCGGACCTGCTCGCCCGCAAACAGGACAAGCGGCTGCTGTCGCAGTGGAAGCACCTGCTCGTCCCGCTCGTCCCGGTCGCCTTCATGCTCCTCGGGCTGATCATGCTCGGCGGCGACATGGGCACCGCGATCATCCTCACAGCGATCCTCTTCGGGCTGCTCTGGCTGGCCGGGGCGCCCACCCGGCTCTTCGCCGGGGTGCTCGGCTTCGCCGCGCTCATCGCCTTCGTACTGATCAAGACCAGCCCGAACCGGATGTCGCGACTGGCCTGCATCGGCGCCACCGAGCCCGGACCGGGGGACTCCTGCTGGCAGGCCGTGCACGGCATCTATGCTCTGGCCTCCGGCGGATGGTTCGGTTCCGGGCTCGGTGCAAGTGTGGAAAAATGGGGTCAACTGCCTGAACCGCACACCGACTTCATTTTCGCCATCACCGGGGAGGAACTGGGGCTGGCGGGGACGCTGTCGGTGCTCGCCCTCTTCGCGGCTCTAGGCTATGCGGGTATCCGCGTGGCCGGACGCACGGAGGACCCCTTCGTGAGGTACGCCGCGGGAGGCGTGACCACCTGGATCACGGTGCAGGCCGTGATCAACATCGGTGCGGTGCTCGGCCTGCTGCCGATCGCCGGTGTCCCGCTCCCGCTGTTCTCCTACGGAGGGTCGGCCCTGCTGCCGACCATGTTCGCCGTCGGGCTGCTGATCGCGTTCGCGCGAGAGGATCCCGCAGCGAAGGCGGCCCTGGCCATGCGAAGGCCCGGGGTGAGATGGAAGACGATGAGACGGCGCGTCAAGAAGCGTCCGTCCGGAGAGCGGTGAATTTCGGTGCATGTCGTACTCGCCGGTGGGGGGACCGCCGGCCACATCGAGCCCGCGCTCGCCCTCGCGGACGCCCTGCGCAGGCAGGACCCGACCGTGGGAATCACTGCCCTGGGCACGGAGCGCGGACTCGAGACCAGGCTCGTACCCGAGCGGGGGTACGAACTCGCCCTGATCCCGGCCGTGCCGCTGCCCCGCAAGCCCACCCCGGAACTGATCACCGTCCCGGGACGGCTGCGCGGCACCATCAAGGCCGCCGAGCAGGTCCTGGAACGTACCCGGGCGGACTGCGTCGTCGGCTTCGGCGGCTACGTCGCCCTGCCCGGCTACCTCGCCGCCAAGCGGGCCGGGGTGCCGATCGTCGTCCACGAGGCCAACGCCCGCCCCGGCCTGGCCAACAAGATCGGTTCGCGGTACGCCCACGGCGTCGCGGTCTCCACCCCCGACAGCAAGCTGCGCGGCGCCCGCTACATCGGCATCCCGCTGCGCCGCACCATCGCCACCCTGGACCGCGCCCGGGTCCGCCCCGAGGCGCGCGCCACCTTCGGCCTCGACCCCAACCTGCCGACGCTGCTGGTCTCCGGCGGCTCGCAGGGCGCGCGCCGGCTCAACGAGGTGGTGCAGCGGGTCGCCCCGATGCTGCAGCGCGCCGGGATCCAGGTCCTGCACGTGGTCGGTCCGAAGAACGAACTGCCGCGCGTGGACAACATGCCCGGAATGCCGCCCTACATCCCGGTACCGTACGTGGACCGGATGGATCTCGCGTACGCCGCGGCCGACATGATGCTCTGCCGCGCCGGCGCGATGACCGTCGCCGAACTCTCCGCCGTCGGGCTCCCGGCCGCGTACGTCCCGCTGCCCATCGGCAACGGCGAACAGCGGCTCAACGCCCAGCCGGTGGTCAACGCCGGCGGCGGTCTGCTGGTGGACGACGCGGCGCTCACCCCCGAGTGGGTGCAGGGCAACGTCCTCCCGGTGCTCGCGGATCCGCACCGGTTGTACGAGATGTCCCGCGCCGCCGCCGAGTTCGGCCGCCGGGACGCCGACGACCTGCTCGTCGGCATGGTGTACGAGGCGATCGCCGCACGCCGAGGCGCGTGAGGCCGACGGGTCCGGGGGCGGCGCCCCCGGACCCGGTGTGAGGAGCGAGCGTGGCCGGACCGACAACCGCCCGGCGCGGTACGGCGCAGCGGGAGGAATCCCCGGCCCGCCCGCCGCGCACGCGCCCCGAGGGGCGCCGACTGCCCAGCCGCGCAACGCTGATCGCGAGCGGTGTGCTGGCGCTGCTGCTCGGCTCCGGCGTCGTCTGGGCGCTCTACGGCTCCTCCTGGCTCCGGGTCGAGCAGGTCGCGACCGACGGCCTCGACGTGCTGACCCCGGCCGAGGTGGAGGCCGTCGCCGCGGTACCGGTCGGGGCGCCGCTGGTCTCCGTCGACACCGACGCCATCGCCGCCCGGCTGCTCCGGGAGCTGCCCCGCATCGATTCGGTGGACGTCGTGCGGTCGTGGCCGCACGGAATCCGTCTCGAAGTGACCGAACGGCAGCCGGTCCTGCTGATCAAAAAGGGTGCGAAATTCACCGAAGTGGATGCGAAGGGCGTGCGCTTCGCAACGGTGGACAAATCGCCCGGCGGTGTACCTTTGCTGGAACTGGCACCCGAGAAGTCCGCGAGCCTGCGCCGGTTCGGCAGCGACCGGCTGGTGGGGGAGGCGGTCCGGGTCGCCGGTGAACTTCCCGGCGGCGTCGCCGAGGACACCGAGGTCGTGCGGGTCGCCTCGTACGACTCGATCTCCCTGGAACTCACCCGGGGGCGCACGGTGGTCTGGGGCAGCGCCGAAGGGGGTCCGGTGAAGGCGAGAGTTCTCACCGCTCTCATGAAAGCGGCCCCCAAAGCGGGACACTTCGACGTGAGTGCACCCACGGCCCCTGCGGCGTCGGGCAGTTGACGCGCATTTGGCCTGGCCAGCACCCTGGTTGGTCAGCGCTACGGGTGATCACATAGGGTGAAAAGAAAAACGGGAGGTTCGGCGTGTTCGTTGAACGCGCGCCACTTGTCGACTTAGTGTCCTGTTCGGAAGAGTCCATGAAGCAGACACACTGGTAACCCTAAACTTGAACGTTAGGGTTTGGGTCGGCACTTCGGACCGTCCCAATCGGCATCCGTCGTCGCGGCGGGAACAGCGCGCAGCGACGACACGTAACTCGAGGCGAGAGGCCTTCGACGTGGCAGCACCGCAGAACTACCTCGCAGTCATCAAGGTCATCGGTGTCGGCGGCGGTGGTGTCAATGCCATCAACCGAATGATCGAGGTCGGTCTCAAGGGCGTCGAGTTCATCGCGATCAACACTGATGCGCAAGCCCTGTTGATGAGCGACGCCGACGTCAAGCTCGACGTCGGCCGCGAACTCACCCGCGGCCTCGGCGCCGGGGCCAACCCGGCCGTCGGTCGCAAGGCGGCAGAGGACCACCGTGAGGAGATCGAGGAGGTCCTCAAGGGGGCCGACATGGTCTTCGTCACCGCCGGAGAAGGCGGCGGCACCGGCACCGGCGGCGCACCCGTCGTCGCCAACATCGCCCGTTCGCTGGGCGCCCTGACGATCGGCGTGGTCACCCGCCCGTTCACCTTCGAGGGCCGGCGGCGTGCGAACCAGGCGGAGGACGGCATCGCCGAGCTCCGCGAAGAGGTCGACACCCTCATCGTCATTCCCAACGACCGGCTGCTGTCCATCTCGGACCGCCAGGTCAGCGTGCTCGACGCGTTCAAGTCGGCCGACCAGGTGCTGCTCTCGGGCGTCCAGGGCATCACCGACCTCATCACGACGCCCGGTCTGATCAACCTCGACTTCGCCGACGTCAAGTCGGTCATGTCCGAGGCCGGATCGGCGCTCATGGGCATCGGCTCGGCCCGCGGCGACGACCGTGCGGTGGCCGCCGCGGAGATGGCGATCTCCTCGCCGCTCCTGGAGGCGTCCATCGACGGCGCCCGCGGTGTCCTGCTCTCCATCTCCGGCGGCAGCGACCTCGGTCTCTTCGAGATCAACGAGGCCGCCCAGCTGGTGAGCGAGGCGGCGCACCCGGAGGCGAACATCATCTTCGGCGCGGTCATCGACGACGCGCTGGGCGACGAGGTGCGGGTCACCGTGATCGCGGCCGGCTTCGACGGCGGACAGCCGCCGGCCCGCCGCGAGAACGTCCTGGGTGCGAGCTCCGCCAAGCGCGAGGAGCAGATCCCGCCGGTCCGCTCCGCCGAGCCGGTGCGCCAGGGCGGCGGGCTGGGCTCCGTGCCCATCCGCGAGGAGCCCCCGGTCCAGGTGGAGCCCAAGCCGGTGGTGAGCGAGAGCCACCTGCCGCCGGTCGCCCCGCCGCAGGTCCCCTCGGCCCGTCCCTACCAGGACTCCCAGGCCGAAGAGCTGGATGTCCCGGACTTCTTGAAGTGATAGACCGGCACCACGCAGTAGCCTCCGGGGGCCGTGCGCACTTCGCCTTCACCGACAGGTGGGGCGGGGTGAGCGCAGCCCCCTACGAGGAGCTCAACCTCGGCGGCGCGGTCGGAGACGACCCCGCCGCCGTTCTGGCCAACCGCGAGCGCGCCGCCCGCGATCTCGGTCTGGACCCGGCCCGGGTCGTCTGGATGAACCAGGTGCACGGCAGGGACGTCGCGGTCGTCGACGGCCCGTGGGGCGGAGCCCGGGAGATACCCGCGGTGGACGCGGTGGTGACCGCGCGGCGCGGCCTCCCGCTCGCCGTGCTCACGGCCGACTGCACCCCCGTACTGCTCGCCGACCCGGTCGCCGGGGTCGTGGCCGCGGCGCACGCGGGCCGTCCCGGCCTGGTCGCCGGGGTCGTCCCCGCCGCGGTCGAGGCCATGACCGGGCTCGGCGCCGAGGTCTCCCGGATCGTCGCCCGCACCGGGCCGGCGGTCTGCGGACGGTGCTACGAGGTCCCGGCCGACATGCGCGCCGAGGTCGCCCGGAGCGTCCCCGCGGCCTGGTCCGAGACCAGCTGGGGCACCCCGGCCGTGGACGTCGTCGCGGGGGTCCACGCCCAGCTCGAGGCGCTCGGGGTCGAGGACCGCCGGGCCTCGCCGGTCTGCACCCTCGAATCGAGCGACCACTTCTCGTACCGCCGCGACCGCACCACCGGGCGGATCGCCGGATATGTCTGGTTGGACTGATAGGGCATGACGGACCGTAGAACCCAACTCGCCGAAAACCTGGCACGGGTGGAGGAACGTATCGCTTCCGCCTGTTCCGCCGCGGGGCGCGGGCGGGACGAAGTGACCCTCATCGTGGTCACCAAGACCTACCCCGCGAGCGATGTGCGGATTCTGCATGAACTCGGTGTGCGTCATGTCGCGGAGAATCGTGACCAGGACGCGGCCCCCAAAGCAGCCGAATGTGCGGATCTGTCGCTCACGTGGCACTTTGTCGGTCAATTGCAGACCAATAAGGTTCGCTCCGTGGCGGGTTATGCCGATGTCGTGCAGTCGGTGGATCGGGTCAAACTGGTCACCGCGCTCTCGGCGGCGGCCGTGCGGGAGGGGCGCGAACTGGGCTGCCTCATCCAGGTGGCACTGGACGCGGAGAGCGGCGAACGGGGCGACCGCGGCGGCGTCGCGCCGGACGGGATCGAGGAGTTGGCCGCCGCGGTCGGTTCCGCGCCGGGCCTGCGGCTCGACGGCCTGATGACCGTCGCACCGCTTGCCGGGCCGTACGCGGGACGGCAACGGGCCGCCTTCGACCGGCTGATGGAATTCTCATCCCGGCTGCGCGGGAACCATCCGGCTGCGAACATGGTCTCCGCAGGGATGAGCGCGGACCTCGAGGACGCGGTCGCGGCCGGGGCGACACATGTGCGCGTCGGTACGGCGGTACTCGGAGTCCGACCCGGGCTCGGGTAACGTCGCCAAGCAGGTCGGACCACAGCAGAAAATATGGTCATTCCCGCTGATGGCGGGCAGACCTCAGTGGATCGCGGGGCACTTGGTGACATATGCCGATCCACCACAGAGCGGAGGACTCGGAGCATGGCCGGCGCGATGCGCAAGATGGCGGTCTACCTCGGCCTCGTGGAGGACGATGGGTACGACGGTCCGGGGTTCGACCCCGACGACGAATTCGAACCCGAGCCGGAGCCCGAGCGGGACCGGCGGCGGCACCAGCCCGCGCATCAGGTGGAGCGGGACCGCGAACGGGAGCGGGAGGAACCGGTACGAGCGGTGCAGCCCCCCGCGCAGCGGGAGCCGGTTCAGATCCCGGCGGAAAGGGAGCGACCCGCCCGGATCGCTCCCGTGGCATCCATCACACCTGAACGTCCGAACATGGAGAAGAACGCACCGGTGATCATGCCCAAGGTCGTGTCCGAGCGGGAGCCCTACCGCATCACCACGCTGCACCCCAGGACCTACAACGAGGCCCGTACCATCGGGGAACACTTCCGTGAGGGCACTCCGGTGATCATGAATCTCACGGAGATGGACGATACGGACGCCAAGCGACTTGTCGACTTTGCCGCGGGCCTCGTCTTCGGTCTCCATGGCAGCATTGAGCGTGTGACGCAGAAGGTGTTCCTGTTGTCGCCTGCTAACGTCGATGTCACGGCGGAGGACAAGGCCCGCATCGCTGAGGGCGGATTCTTCAACCAGAGCTGAGAACACGACAACGGGAACAACCCCGGCCGTGGGGCCGGAGCTACGAGAGCCAGGGGAGAGGGAAGCGCGAAATGGGCGTCGCAGTGCAAGTTGTCTATGTCGCGCTGATGTGTTTCCTCATCGTGCTGATCTTCCGGCTGGTCATGGACTACGTCTTCCAGTTCGCGCGTTCATGGCAGCCCGGCAAGCCGATGGTGGTCATACTTGAGGCCACCTACACTGTCACCGATCCACCGCTCAAGCTTCTGCGGCGGTTCATCCCGCCGCTGCGTCTCGGGGGCGTGGCACTCGACCTGTCCTTCTTCGTTCTGATGATCATCGTCTACATCCTGATCAGCATCGTGATCAGGCTGTGAGCGATACGGTCTTGCCGACTGCCGACGACTACGTAGAGGTGAAGAAGAGATGCCGCTGACTCCTGAGGACGTGCGGAACAAGCAGTTCACGACCGTCCGCCTCCGAGAAGGCTATGACGAGGACGAGGTCGATGCCTTCCTCGACGAGGTCGAGTCCGAGCTGACCCGCCTGCTCCGTGAGAACGAGGATCTGCGCGCGAAGCTGGCCGCCGCAACGCGTGCCGCCGCGCAGAACCAGCAGCAGGGCATGCGCAAGCCGGAGCCGCAGGACAGGCCCGGCGCACCCGTGCCCGCCGCCATATCGGGACCGCCGGTCCAGCAGCAGCCCCCGCAGATGGGTCCCCCCCAGCTGCCCGGTGGTGCTCCGCAGCTGCCCGCCGGCCCCAGTGGTCACGGTCCTGGTCCCCAGGGCCCGCACGGCCCCGGCCCGCAGGGCCCGCACGGCCCCGGTCCGATGCAGGGCGGTCCCATGGGCGGCCCGATGGGCGGCCCCATGGGCGGTCACGCCCCGCAGCAGCAGATGCAGCAGATGCAGCAGCCGCAGATGCAGCAGCCCGGTCAGGGCCCCGGCGGCGACAGCGCCGCCCGTGTTCTCTCGCTCGCGCAGCAGACGGCCGACCAGGCGATCGCGGAGGCCCGTTCCGAGGCCAACAAGATCGTCGGCGAGGCGCGCAGCCGCGCCGAGGGCCTGGAGCGGGACGCCCGTGCCAAGGCGGACGCGCTGGAGCGGGACGCGCAGGAGAAGCACCGCGTGGCGATGGGCTCGCTGGAGTCGGCCCGCGCGACGCTGGAGCGCAAGGTCGAGGACCTGCGCGGCTTCGAGCGCGAGTACCGGACCCGTCTGAAGTCCTACCTGGAGAGCCAGCTGCGTCAACTGGAGACCCAGGCCGACGACTCGCTGGCCCCGCCGCGGACCCCGGCGACCGCCTCGCTGCCGCCGTCGCCCTCGCTGGCTCCGGCCGGTGCGGGTGCCATGGGCCACACCATGGGCGGTGGCAACCCGCCGATGGGTGGCGGCAACCCGCCCATGGGCGGTGGCCCCTCGTACGGCGGTCAGCAGCAGATGTCGCCGGCGATGACGCAGCCGATGGCGCCGGTGCGGCCGCAGGCCCCGCAGCCGATGCAGCAGGCTCCTTCGCCGATGCGCGGGTTCCTGATCGACGAGGACGACAACTGAGCCGGGTACGCGCGATGAGCGCGTAGCCGTCGGCAGGCTGAGGGCCGGGCCCCGGGGTTTCCCCGGGGCCCGGCCCTTTTGCCGTGGGTGGGACGGGCCCGCCGGGCCCCTCCGGTGTTCCGGGCTACTGCTCCGTCTTGCGGAGGCGGAACGTCAGGGCCAGGCCCTCGTCCGTGAACGGCTCGCCGTACGCCGCGTCCGCCTCGCCCTGTGCGTAGTCCAGGGCCAGGACCTCGTCCGCGATCAGGGCGGCGTGCTCGGTCAGCGCCTCCACCGTGGCGGGGGAGGACGACGTCCAGCGGACGGCGATGCGGTCCGCCACGTCCAGGCCGCTGTTCTTGCGGGCCTCCTGGATGAGGCGGATCGCGTCACGGGCCAGGCCCGCGCGCCGCAGCTCCGGCGTGATCTCCAGGTCCAGGGCGACCGTCGCGCCCGAGTCGGACGCGACCGACCAGCCCTCGCGCGGCGTCTCGGTGATGATCACCTCGTCCGGGGAGAGGGTGACCGTCTCGCCGTCCACCTCGACGGAGGCGGTGCCCTCGCGCAGGGCCAGCGAGAGGGCCGCCGCGTCGGCGTTCGCGACCGCCTTGGCCACCGCCTGGACGCCCTTGCCGAAGCGCTTGCCGAGCGCCCGGAAGTTGGCCTTCGCGGTCGTGTCGACCAGCGAGCCGCCCACCTCGGAGAGCGAGGCCAGCGAGGAGACGTTCAGCTCCTCGGTGATCTGGGCGTGCAGTTCGGGGGAGAGCGTCTCGAAGCCGGCCACCGCGACCAGGGCCCGGGACAGCGGCTGACGGGTCTTGACGCCGGACTCGGCGCGGGTGGCCCGGCCCAGCTCGACCAGCCGGCGCACCAGCGCCATCTGCGTGGAGAGGGCCGGGTCGATCGCCGCCGGGTCCGCCTTCGGCCAGGTGGACAGGTGCACCGACTCGGGGGCGCCCGGGGTGACCGGGACGACGAGGTCCTGCCAGACCCGCTCGGTGATGAACGGGGTGAGCGGGGCCATCAGCCGGGTCACCGTCTCGACGACCTCGTGCAGGGTGCGCAGCGCCGCCTTGTCGCCCTGCCAGAAGCGGCGGCGGGAGCGGCGCACGTACCAGTTGGACAGGTCGTCGACGAAGGCCGACAGGAGCTTGCCGGCGCGCTGGGTGTCGTACCCCTCCAGGGCCTGCGTGACCTGGTCCACCAGCGCGTTCAGCTCGCTCAGCAGCCAGCGGTCCAGGACCGTGCGGTCCGCCGGGGCCGGGTCGGCCGCGGAGGGGGACCAGTCCGACGTACGGGCGTACAGGGCCTGGAAGGCGACCGTGTTCCAGTACGTCAGGAGGGTCTTGCGGACGACCTCCTGGATCGTGTTGTGGCCGACGCGGCGGGCCGCCCACGGGGAGCCGCCGGCCGCCATGAACCAGCGCACCGCGTCCGCGCCGTGCTGGTCCATGAGCGGGATCGGCTGGAGGATGTTGCCCAGGTGCTTGGACATCTTCCGGCCGTCCTCGGCGAGGATGTGACCCAGGCAGACCACGTTCTCGTACGAGGACTTGTCGAAGACCAGGGTGCCGACCGCCATCAGCGTGTAGAACCAGCCGCGGGTCTGGTCGATGGCCTCCGAGATGAACTGCGCCGGGTAGCGGCTCTCGAAGGTCTCCTTGTTCTTGTACGGGTAGCCCCACTGCGCGAACGGCATCGAGCCCGAGTCGTACCAGGCGTCGATGACCTCCGGGACGCGGCGCGCCTCCAGCTGGCAGTTCTCCTGCGAGCAGGTGAACGTGACCTCGTCGATGAAGGGGCGGTGCGGGTCCAGTCCGGACAGGTCGGTGCCGGTGAGCTCGCCGAGCTCGGCGCGGGAGCCGACACAGGTGAGGTGGCCGTCCTCGCAGCGCCAGATCGGCAGCGGGGTGCCCCAGTAGCGGTTGCGGGACAGCGCCCAGTCGACGTTGTTGTTCAGCCAGTCGCCGAAGCGGCCGTGCTTGACGGAGTCCGGGAACCAGTTGGTCTTCTCGTTCTCCCGGAGCATCCGGTCCTTGACGGCGGTCGTGCGGATGTACCAGGACGGCTGCGCGTAGTAGAGCAGCGCGGTGTGGCAGCGCCAGCAGTGCGGGTAGCTGTGCTCGTACGGGACGTGCCGGAAGAGCTTGCCGCGGGCGGCCAGGTCCTCGGTGAGTGCCTCGTCGGCCTTCTTGAAGAAGACGCCGCCGACCAGCGGGAGGTCCTCCTCGAAGGTGCCGTCGGGACGGACCGGGTTCACGACCGGGAGGCCGTACGCCTTGCAGACCAGGAGGTCGTCGGCGCCGAAGGCGGGGGACTGGTGGACCAGACCCGTACCGTCCTCGGTCGTCACGTACTCGGCGTTGACGACGTAGTGCGCCTCTGCCGGGCTGTTTCCGTTGCTTCCCTCGCCGACGCTCGGGAAGTCGACGAGGTCGAAGGGGCGCTCGTAGGTCCAGCGCTCCATCTCGCGGCCGGTGAAGGTCTCGCCGGTGGTCTCCCAGCCCTCGCCCAGCGCCTTCTCGACGAGCGGCTGCGCGACGACCAGCTTCTCCTCGCCGTTCGTCGCGACGACGTAGGTGACGTCGGGGTGCGCGGCGACGGCGGTGTTGGAGACCAGGGTCCAGGGGGTGGTCGTCCAGACCAGGAGCGAGGCGCTGCCGGCGAGCGGGCCGGAGGTGAGGGGGAAGCGGACGAAGACCGACGGGTCGACGACCGTCTCGTACCCCTGTGCCAGCTCGTGGTCGGACAGGCCGGTGCCGCAGCGGGGGCACCAGGGGGCGACGCGGTGGTCCTGGACCAGCAGGCCCTTGTTGAAGATCTCCTTCAGCGACCACCAGACCGACTCGACGTACTCGGGGTCCATCGTGCGGTACGCGTTGTCGAGGTCGACCCAGTAGCCCATGCGGGTCGTGAGCTCGGCGAAGGCGTCCGTGTGCCGGGTCACGGACTCGCGGCACTTGGCGTTGAACTCGGCGATGCCGTACGCCTCGATGTCCTTCTTGCCGTTGAAGCCCAGCTCCTTCTCGACCGCGAGCTCGACCGGCAGGCCGTGGCAGTCCCAGCCCGCCTTGCGGCCGACGTGGTAGCCCTGCATGGTGCGGAAGCGGGGGAAGACGTCCTTGAAGACGCGGGCCTCGATGTGGTGGGCGCCGGGCATGCCGTTGGCGGTGGGCGGGCCCTCGTAGAAGACCCACTCGGGGCGGCCCTCGGACTGTTCGAGGGTCTTGGCGAAGACCTTGCTCTCGCGCCAGAAATCGAGCACGGCGTGCTCCAGCGCGGGCAGGTCGACCTGGGCGGGAACCTGGCGGTACTGCGGCGATGTCATGGGCGGACTTCCTCCGGCGGACGTTTTCCACTTCCGTCGGAGGGACGAGAGCCTCGTCGACTCCCGCGGTACCACCCTCCTTGGCCCCGGGCATGCGCCCGTGGCCCCCTCATTGGGGCGCGATGTCGGTTCTACTCGCCCTGCGCCCGTGGGCGGAGCCCACTGGTCAGAGCTTTCTTCCGACGGCTCCGGGTGATCTTCACGGCACGCTCGCCCCCGGGCTTCCACCGTCCCCGGGTCGCTCCTGGCTGCGTATGACGCTACTCGTCCCATCCACGCCTCTCGCTGTGGCAAGTGTAAGGGCCCTCGCGGGCGGCGGCCGACCGGTTTTGCGGCGGGAGGGGGCATGACCCGAATGGCCAGACGGGCGCGGACGCGGCGGAGCCCGCCGAGCGGTTCCTGGTCGCGGCCCCCGAGGCACCGATGCAGTTCAAGGCACAACGGATTCAGGCAGGTCGGAAACCCGACGTGGGGAGGAGCGATTCGGCGGTGTGCCCCGTTGCCGCGGGACTGGGGTCGATTTATCGTCCCAGCACGATTCGCGTGCAAGATCACAATATGTGAAGGGGTCGCGGCCATGGTGGCGAAGAAGACCGCCGCGAAGAAGACGGCGCCTGCGAGATCCACGGGCGCGGCGGCCGGGACGACCGGCACACGGGCGGATGTGAAGACCCTCCCGGAACCCGGACCCCGGGAAGCGACGGCGGGGAGTACCGCCGGGACCGCCGGAAAGAAGACGGCGACGAAGAAGTCCGCCGCGAAGAAGACCGTCGCGAAGAAGACCGCGGCGAGGAAGAGCGCGACAGGGAAGAGGCCGGCGTCCGCCGAGCACGCGGACGCCGGGCACGGGCCGCCGGCCGGCAAGGCGCCCGCGAAGAAGGCCGGGACAGGCCGGAGCACGGCCGCGAAGGCCTCGAAGGAGGCCGCCCACGCGGCCACGGTGGCGGCCGAGTCCGCCGAGCAGACGGGAGCCCACACGGTGGTAACCAAGAAGAGCGCGGCCCGGACCCGCACCGTCGACGGGGCCCCGGCCCCCGTGCCCCCGGCCCGTGGGACCGCCACGACGGCCCCCGGCGAACTGGCGGTCCGGCCGGGCGAGGATCCCTGGACATCGGACGAGGTCGCCGAGGCGCGGGCCGAGCTGAGCAGCGAGGTCATGCGGCTGCGCAGCGAGATGGAGGCCGCCAGCGCGGCGCTCGCCGGGCTGATGCGCGACTCCGGCGACGGCGCGGGCGACGACGACGCGGACACCGGCACCAAGAACATCACCCGCGAGCACGAGATGTCGCTCGCCGCCAACGCGCAGGAGATGCTGGAGCAGACCGAACGGGCCCTGGCCAGGCTGGACGCCGGGACGTACGGGCTGTGCGAGGTCTGCGGCAAACCGATCGGCAAGGCCCGGATGCAGGCGTTCCCGCGGGCCACGCTCTGTGTCGAGGACAAGCAGAAGCAGGAGCGCCGAGGTTGAACCGCGCGGTGTGTCGTACCCTCGTCCTCAGTCAGGAACCTAGGTTGAGGGACTCACGTGGCAGAGGCGGAGCGCATCATCGGTACGCCGGACATCCCCGAGACTGAGGGGACCGAGGAGACCGGGAGCGAGGACCGGGCCGGGGAGACGACCCCCGCGCGGGGCAAGCGGAAGATCATGGTGCTCTTCGGGGTGGCCGTGTTCGCCTACCTCCTCGACCTGATCAGCAAGATGATCGTGGTCGCGAAGCTGGAGCACCAGGAGCCGATCGAGCTCATCGGCGACTGGCTCCAGCTCAGTGCGATCCGCAACCCCGGGGCCGCGTTCGGCTTCGGCGAGGCGTTCACCATCATCTTCACCTTCATCGCGGCGACCGTGATCGTCGTGATCGCCCGCCTCGCCCGCAAGCTCTACAGCCTGCCCTGGGCCATCGCGCTCGGTCTGCTGCTCGGCGGTGCGCTCGGCAACCTCACCGACCGCATCTTCCGTTCCCCGGGAGTCTTCGAGGGCGCGGTGGTGGACTTCATCGCCCCCGCGCACTTCGCCGTCTTCAACCTGGCCGACTCCGCGATCGTCTGCGGCGGCTTCCTGATCGTGATCCTCTCCTTCAAGGGCCTGGACCCCGACGGCACCGTGCACAAGGACTAGTGGGCGCAAGGCATACTCGATCAGGTGAGTACGCATCCCGAGGTCCGCACCCTGCCCGTACCCGACGGCCTGGAGGGCGAGCGCGTCGACGCCGCCATTTCCCGGATGTTCGGTTTCTCCCGCACCAAGGCCGCCGAGCTGGCCGCCGCAGGGAAGGTGCAGGTGGACGGCTCGGTGGTCGGGAAGTCCGAGCGGGTCAGGGGCGGTGCCTGGCTGGAGGTGGAGATGCCGCAGGCGGCCGCCCCGGTGCAGATCGTCGCCGAGCCCGTCGAGGGCATGGAGATCGTGCACGACGACGACGACATCGTCGTGATCGTGAAGCCGGTCGGCGTCGCCGCCCACCCGAGCCCCGGCTGGACCGGCACGACCGTCATCGGCGGTCTCGCCGCGGCCGGCTACCGGATCTCGACCTCCGGCGCCGCCGAGCGCCAGGGCATCGTCCACCGCCTCGACGTCGGCACCTCGGGCCTGATGGTCGTCGCCAAGTCCGAGCGGGCCTACACCCTGCTGAAGGCGCAGTTCCGCGACCGGGTCGTCGAGAAGAAGTACCACGCGCTGGTCCAGGGCCACCCGGACCCGATGAGCGGCACCATCGACGCCCCCATCGGCCGCCACCCCAACCACGACTACAAGTGGGCCGTCACGGCCGAGGGCAAGCCCTCCGTGACGCACTACGACCTCATCGAGGCGTACCGCGCCGCCAGTCTCCTGGACATCAAGCTGGAGACGGGCCGCACGCACCAGATCCGGGTGCACATGTCCGCCCACCGCCACCCCTGCGTCGGCGACCTCACCTACGGCGCCGACCCGACGATGGCCAAGCGCCTCGGCCTGACCCGGCAGTGGCTGCACGCCGTCCGGCTCGGCTTCGAGCACCCGGCCGACGGCCGCTGGGTGGAGTTCGCCAGCAGCTACCCGGACGACCTCCAGCAGGCCCTGGACAAGATCGCGGCGGAGAGCCGGTGAGTGGCGGCCCGGCCGTCCCGTACACCGCGCGCACCGCTGCCGGCGAGCAGGATCTCGCGGCCTGTTTCCAGGTCCGCAAGGAGGTCTTCGTCGTCGAGCAGGAGGTGCCCGAGGAGATCGAGTACGACGTCCACGACGCCGACGCCGTCCATGTGATCGCCCTCGCGGCGGACGGCACGGCGCTCGGGACCGGGCGGCTGCTGCACGGGGCGGCCGCCGCCGGCCGGACCGGGGGCGACGCGGCCGTCGGCTCGCTCGGCAGGCTCGCGGTGATCAGGGCGGCACGCGGCCTGGGCGTCGGCGCCGCACTGGTCCGGGCCATCGAGGACGCGGCCCGCGGACTGGGCCTGACCGCCGTCGACCTGCACGCCCAGACCCACGCCCTCGGTTTCTACGAGCGGCTCGGGTACGTGGCGTACGGGCCGGAGTTCCCCGACGCCGGGATGCCCCACCGGGCGATGCGGCGCGCCCTGTAGCCGGTTCGCGCGGAGCCTCCTCCCGCCGGGGCCGGCCGGGCGGCCTCGCTCGGCGAGCGGGGCCGCCCCTTTTCCCCCGTCTTCCCTCCGCCGCGCCGAGCCGTCCCGCGACGACGAACCGGTTGCGGAGACATCGGAGGAATTCGGGGCGAATGGCGGGAAGAAGGGGGGTGTTGTCCGGATTGCGCACCCGACGTGGCAGGCTTTGAGCCGGCCCGCCGGTCGAGTGAACCGGCTCCCCGTGCTCCGGAAGGCGTCCCGTGGACCAGATGGCACTGCTCCTCCTGCTGCTGCTCGGGGCGGTGATCACGGTGCCGCTCGGGGAGCGCCTGGGGCTGCCCGCACCGGTTCTGATGACGCTCGCCGGAGTCGGCATGGCGTTCGTCAGCTTCGTGCCGAACGTGGACATACCGCCCGAGATCATTCTTCCGGCACTGCTGCCGCCGCTGCTCTACGCCTCGGTGCAACGCACCTCCTGGCGGCAGTTCGCCGCCAACAAACGACCGATCTTTCTGCTGGCCGTCGCCCTGGTCTTCGTCACCACGGCCGCGGTCGCCGCGGTCGCCAACGCGATAGTCCCCGGGCTGCCCATCGCCGCCGCCGTGGCGCTCGGCGCGCTGGTCGCCCCGCCCGACCCGGTCGCCGCGACGGCCGTCGCGGGATCGGTCGGGCTGCCTCGCCGGCTCGTCTCCATCCTGGAGGGCGAGGGGCTGTTCAACGACGTGACCGCGATCGTGCTCTACCACGTGGCGATCGCCGCCGCGGTGAGCGGCACCTTCTCGCTGCCCGAGGCGTTCGGACTGCTGGTCCTCTCCGCGGTCGTCGCCGTGGCGGTGGGCCTCGTGCTGGGCTGGCTCACGATCAAGCTCATGGGCCTGCTCGGGGACGCCACGCTCCAGGTCGGCCTCACCCTGCTGGTGCCGTTCGTGAGCTACGTGCTCGCGGAGGAGCTGAAGGGGTCGGGCGTCCTGGCCGTCCTCACCACCGCGCTCTTCCTCGCCGAGCACACCGCCGACGCCGACGACGTGCTCGGGCGGCTCACCGGCCGCAGCTTCTGGGAGATCGTCGACACCCTCGTCACGGGCGTCGCCTTCGGCCTGATCGGTCTCGAACTGCACAACGTCTTCGGGACGTCGGACGGGCGGGAGCTCCGGATGCTGGGCTGGGGCCTGGCCGTCGTCGCGGTCGTCGTCGGGGTACGGCTGCTGTACCTGCTGCCCGCGACCTGGCTCGCCAAGCGGCTGCACACCCGGCGCGACGTCAGCGAGGAGATCCCGACCAGCTGGCGGGAGACCGTCGTGATGTGGTGGTCCGGGATGCGCGGGGTCGCCTCGGTGGCGCTGGCACTCGCGATCCCGCTGAAGACGGACGACGGGCAGCCGTTCCCCGGACGCGACGAGATCGTCTTCATCGCCTTCTCCGTGATCATGGCCACGCTCGTCGTGCAGGGGCTCACGCTGCCGTGGCTGGTGCGCAAGCTCCACGTCAAGGCGGACACCGCGGCCGAGGAGGCGCTGGAGAAGGACCTCGCGATCCGCGCCGCCCGGGCCGCGAAGCAGCGGCTGAAGGAGATCCGGGCGGAGGAGGACTTCCCGGAGGAGGTCGCCGAGCGGTTGCAGCGGATGGCGTACGACATGGGGGCGCGGATCAGCCCCGACATGGTCGACGACGAGCGCCGCGAGGCGTACGCGCAGCGTGCCGAGCGCTTCAAGGCGATCAACCGGGTCCAGCGCGAGATGATGTCGGCCGCCCGCCACGCGGTGCTCTCGGCCCGCAACGAGGCGGGGACGGATCCGGAGATCGTCGACCGGGTGCTGCGGCAGCTGGACGTGCGCAGTCTGCGGTGAGCCGGGGAGCGGCCGGCCTCCGGGGACCGGCGGGATCGGGGGCCCGGTCGCAACTGGCACCATGGCCCCATGAACATCATGCTCTTCCACTCGACGTACGGCCTGCGCCCCGCGGTGCACGCGGCCGCGGACCGGCTCCGCGCCGCCGGACACGAGGTGCAGGTGCCCGACCTCTTCGAGGGCCGCACCTTCGACACCGTCGAGGAGGGCATGGCCTTCAAGGAGGAGGTGGGCAAGGACGAGCTGCTCAGGCGGGCCGTGCTCGCCGCCGCGCCCTACTCCGAGCGGGGCCTGGTGTACGCGGGCTTCTCGTTCGGGGCCTCCACCGCGCAGACCCTGGCGCTCGGTGACGCGAAGGCCCGCGGGCTGCTGATGTTCCACGGCACCTCGGACATCGCCGAGAACGCCTCGGTGGACGAACTCCCGGTGCAGCTGCACGTCGCCGACCCGGACGCGTTCGAGACGCACGACTGGCTGAACACCTGGTACCTCCAGATGCGGCGGACCGGGGCCGATGTCGAGATCTACCGCTACCCGGGCGCGGGGCACCTCTTCACGGATCCCGAACTGCCCGATTTCGACCGGGCGTCGGCCGAGCTGGCCTGGAAGGTCTCGCTCGGTTTCCTCGCCACGCTGTGACCGCGCGACGGGCCCCGCGCGCCGCGGGGCCCGTCGCGGGTGCGGAGCGGATCAGCCCCGGTAGGCGGTCCAGCTGTCGTTCATGCGCTGCACCTGACCCGTCGTGAACTGGGTCATGCACGAGTCGTAGGTGTAGTCCATGAAGTTGTGGATCGGGTCGACGCCGGGCTTCTTGGTGCAGGTGTCGCTACCGGTCGGGCACGCGTACGCGGGGCTCTTCTCGGCCGGGGTGTCGTCCACGTAGTCACCGTTTCCATTGCAGCCGCCCTGGAAGGTGTGGTAGAGCCCCAGCCAGTGGCCGACCTCGTGGGTGGCGGTGTCGCCCTGGTTGTAGTTGGTGGCGGAGCCGCCGGGCAGCGAGCTGTCGAGGATGACGACGCCGTCGTCCGAGGGGTTGGACTTGTACGAGCTGGGGAAGGTGGCCCAGCCCAGCAGTCCGCCGCCGAGGTTGGCGGTGTAGATGTTGAGGGCGTTCGCGCCGCCCTTGCGCAGCGAGGACTTCATGGCCTTCTCGGCGGCGGAGCCCGGGGAGACGCCGTCGTACCAGGCGCTGTTGTCCGTGTAGTCCGTGCCGGCCAGCGTGTACCGGAAGCCGGAGTCGGTGTTGCCGGTGCCCTGCCCCGCGTAGGCGTCGTTCAGGACCTTCATCTGGCTGTCGATGTCGGCCGCGCCGAGCTTGCCGGTCGTCCCGGAGTGCACGACGTGGAAGTACACCGGGATCGTGGCGCCCGCGGCGAGCGAGGGGCCGTTGACCCGCCGGTCCGCGAGTCTCTGCTTCAACTGCGCGTCCATGGCCTTGGCCTGGGCCGCGGTCACCTCGTTGGGGTCGTCGGTGTGGGCGGTGCCCGAGGGGCGGGCCTCGCGGGCCGTGGCGGAGGTGCCCGTGTCGTCCGCGCACTTCTGGGCGGAGGCCGCGGAGGTCTTGGCGGCGGCGGAGGCGGTGGAGCCGGAAGGAGCGGAGAGCGGCGCCAGGGCCAGGGTTCCGGCCAGGACGGCGGTGCCGATCGCACGGTTACGCATACGCGGCGATATACGGGCAAGAGTGCGCACGGAGACTCCTCGCGGATGTGTCGGGGGAGGCGTTTCCTCACCCGCCGCCGGGAGATTACGTGCGCATGCCATACGCGGAAGAGGAACGATCAAGCCCAATCGAGCATTCGTCAAAGGGTGGAAAACGGGATGAATCTTTCTCCCGGTTCCGGAGTTTGAGACGGCGACGTAACCGTGGGCGTTACCTCGGCGGGTGGTGTGTCCCCATTCGAGCCATGGGGCACACCACCCGCCGTGACGACGTAATCCACCGTCAACATGCGAGAGGGTGGCTGAAAATGATCCCTCAGAGCACCGGGCGGTCCACCCGCTCGACCTTCTGCGTCCCGCTGAGCGTCCGGTACGAGCGCGTCCAGGTGGACGTCGCGTCCCGCTTCGTCCGGTCGGAGACGGCGTAGTAGTCCATCTGCGAGCGCTCGGCGGTCACGTCGAGGACCCCGTAGCCGTGCGAGTCCATGTCCACCCACTTCACATGGCGGTTGGCCGCCCTGACCGCGGCGGCCGCGACCACCGAGACCGTGTGCGGCGCCACGTGCAGGATGTCGTCGATGTTGTCCGAGGTCACCGACGTCACCACGAACTCGGTGGCGGCCGAGGCGGAGAGCGGATACGTCGCCGCCTTCACCGGGACGTCGTTGGCCCACGCCATGTGGATGTCACCGGTCAGGAAGACCGTGTTGGTGATCGACCGGTCCCGCAGGTGCGAGATCAGCTCCTTGCGGTCGTCCGTGTAGCCGTCCCACTGGTCGACGTTGACCGCGAGACCCTCCTTGGGCAGCCCCAGCAACTCGGCCAGCGGCTCCAGCAGATGCGCGGGCACGGAACCGAAGGCGACCGGCGAGATCATCACCGACGTGCCGACCAGCTTCCAGGTGGCGTCCGATCCGGCCAGCCCCGACTTCAGCCAGTCCAGCTGCGCCCGGCCGGTGATGGTGCGCTCCGGGTCGTCGACCGCGCCGTCGCCGATCTTCGCCTGTTGGGAGCGGAAGCTGCGCAGGTCGAGGAGGTGGAGGTCGGCCAGGTTGCCGAAGCGCAGCCGCCGGTAGACGGTGCCCTCGGTGGAGGTGCGGACCGGCATCCACTCGAAGTACGCCTGCTTGGCGCCCGCGACCCGGTCCGCCCAGGCGCCCTCCGTGCCCGGGGTGTGGTTCTCCGCCCCGCCCGACCAGGTGTCGTTGGCGAACTCGTGGTCGTCCCAGATCGCGATCACCGGGTGGGTGGCGTGCAGGTTCTGGAGGTCGGTGTCCGTCTTGTAGTTGCCGTGCCGGGTGCGGTAGTCGGCGAGGGTGAGGATCTCGTGCCTCGGCTCGTGCGGCCGCACGACGTACTTCGCGTCCGGGTAACTGCCCGAGGCGTACTCGTAGATGTAGTCGCCGAGGTGGAGCACGGCGTCGAGGTCGGCGCGGGCGGCGAGGTGGCGGTACGGGGAGAAGTACCCGGCCTCCCAGTTGGCGCACGACACCACGCCGAACCGGACACCGGACGTGGCCGCCCCGGCCGCCGGAGCCGTCCGGGTCCGGCCGGTCGGCGAGACGGTCCCCGCGCCGTCCCCCGCCATGAAGCGGAACCAGTACGTGGTGGCGGGGGCCAGGCCCCGCACATCGGCCTTGACGGTGTGGTCGGACGCGGCCCGCGCGACGGTGGTGCCCCGCGCGACGACCCGCGCGAAGCCCTTGTCCTCGGCTATCTCCCAGCGCACCGCGGTGTCGGCGCCGAGGCCCGAGCCCGGTACGGCGTCCGGGGACGGGGTGATGCGGGTCCACAGGAGGATGCCGTCGGGGAGCGGGTCGCCGGAGGCCACGCCGTGCAGGAAGGCGGGGCCGGCCGCGGCGTGCGCGGCCGTGGCGGCGCCCAGCACGGGGGCCGCGACGGCGGTGGCGGCAGCGGCCTTGACGACCGTGCGGCGGCTGGGGGAGGAGAGCGGCGGGAAACTCTGGTGACTGGTCACGGACAAAAATCCTACTGGCGGGTAAAGCCAACGGGCGGGCGAACAAAGGAAGTTCGCCCGCCCGTCGAGGATCTGTTGTCGGAGCGTCGCCGTCCGGTCAGCCCTTCAGCGCGGCCGTGATCGCGGCGTTGAAGGCCTCCAGCGTCATCGGGGCGTTCTCGCTCTGGCCGTCGGTGAGCTTCTTGCCGTCCATCTTCAGCGTCGGGGTGCCCTTCACGCCGCTGTCCTCGAACGTCTCGGACATCTTCATCGCCCAGCTGTCGAACGTGCCGTCCTCGACGTTCTTCTTGAAGTCGGCGTTGCCCTTCAGCGCGTCCACCGACTCGGCGATCTCGATCAGGTAGGAGTCCTTCTTGAACTTGTCGTCGCTCTCCTCCGGGTGGTACTTCGCGGAGTAGAGCGCGGCCTTGTAGTCGAGGAAGGCGTCCGTGCTGACGTCGAGCGCCGCGCCGAGCGCGCTCAGCGCGTTCTTCGAACCCTCGCCGCCGCCGGAGACGTCGTCGATGAACGTGGCACCGATGTACTTGATCTTGTACTTGCCGGCGTCGACGTCCTTGTGCACCGTCTCGCCGATGGCCTGCTCGAAGGTGGCGCAGACCGGGCAGCGCGAGTCCTCGTACAGTTCCAGGGTCTTCTTGGCACTCGACTTGCCGATGACGACGGTGGTGCCGTTCTCGCCCGAGGTGTTCTTGGGCGCGGTCACGTTCTTCGCGTCCTTGGCCGCCTCCCAGTGGGACGGCTTGTTCAGCTGCATGACGCCCCAGCCGACGCCGCCCGCGATCGCGAGGACGGCCACGATCGAGACGCCGACGACGACCTGCCGGCGGACCTTGTCCTTCTTGGCCTGCCGCTCGCGCTCGGCGCGCAGACGCTCGCGGGCCGCCGCCTTGTTGGCCTGGCTGTTGCGCTTGCTCATGATTCTTCTCTCCATGGGTGTGGTGGTACGTCGGTGGGGATTCGCGTGCTCAGACGATGACGGCCGAGCGGGGCGGTCCCCTCCGTCCCACGGAGTGCACGAGCAGGCGGGTGCGGACGAGCGGGCGCGGGTCGTGTCCGGCGGGCCGCACCCGCCTGCTCGTGCAGCGACGGACCGTACCGGCCACGGCGACCGCGATCAGCAGCGGCCGGAACGCCAGGGCGGCGGCCGCGCCCAGCAGGGCGACCAGCGCCGCCTCGCCGCGCCGGAGCCAGGCCGCGGCGAACAGGCCGACCGTCACATGGGCGGCCAGCAGCAGCCACGGCACCGCCGGGCCCGGGGAGGCCAGCAGCGAGGCCGCCGTGTGCCCGGCATCGGTCACCGAGGCGAACGGGGCGCC
Source organism: Streptomyces sp. sk2.1 (assembly GCF_008120935.1). GTDB lineage: Bacteria > Actinomycetota > Actinomycetes > Streptomycetales > Streptomycetaceae > Streptomyces. Next base: position 773,973 of record NZ_RDBO01000020.1, on the reverse strand, counting down.
GGCGTCACCGGCCCCCGCCACACCGGTGCCGACCTCGCCGCCCCCGCACAGCACGTCGACGCCGACCGAGCGCAGCGGACCGGCGATCGGGCCGCCCGCCGCCCCGTAGCAGAGGTGCTGACCGGTGGTGAAGACGGTGTCGGCGGCCAGCTCCAGCGGGACCAGCAGCCCGGCGATCGCGCCGAAACCGCGCTCCCGGCCGGCCAGCGCGTACGCCACGGCGAAGACCCCGGCGGCCAGCAGACCGACCACGGTCAGCGGCAGCGGGACTTGGGAGAGCAGCACGTGGGACGCGACGGAGAGCGTCACGACGAGCGCCGTGAAGAGCGCCGCGCGCACGACCCTGAGTTGCGTCCCGGATATGTCCATCGCTCAGGAGTGTGCCATGCCAACCTGTGCGCTGGGCGAAACAGGTCCCGGACCGTTCGCATCGGGAGCGGCGCCGCCCCGTTCACCGGCCCGTACCGGTGGTGCCGAACACCGCGCATTCCGCCGCACGGCGACGTCGTCCGCGCACCCCCGGTACGCGGACGACGCCCATTTCCACGGTGTACCGACGGCCCGGTGCGCCGGGGCCCTCTTCAGCGGCCCCGTCCGGTCACGGCCCCGTCAGTACGCGGAGGGGCGACGGATCGTCCCTCCGTGAACCGTCAGCCGCAGGGCGGGGTGGCTGCCGGGGTCTCGAATGTTCCCTGACCCTGCACCTTGATCAGCCCCACGTACTTCTTGCCGCAGGGGTAGCTCATGTTCCAGGTGGCAACGGCCCGCTCACCGGTGCTGATGGTCTTCAACGGGCTCCAGGACGTGCTGGACACGCGGTACCCGAGGTTTGCCTTGATGGTCGAGCCGCCCTTCTTGGTGTAGATGATCTCGATGCGAGAAGGGCTCGTGTTGAGGGAGATGCAGAGCTGCCCGTTGCTCAGGCTGGTGCACTTGACCCTGTCGCTGCTCGCGACCGAGACGTCCGACGAGGCCCGCACGGACGTGTCGCGCTCGGCCGCGTTGGCGGGCGCGGCGAGAAGAGAGGCGCCGGCAGCTATGCAGGCGGCAGCCGCCAGAGTGACTCGACGGTTCACAGGGTTCCTCCTTGATGAGCTGGTCAAGATCAACACCGGCGACAGTACAAGGGGGAAAGCGGGGGACCAAGGACTTTTTCGCGGAGCGGGTGGGAGAGGGGAACGGCCGGCCGCCGGTGGTTGCCGCACGGGCGGCCGGGCTTCGGCAGACCCCCCGCCGCCCGGGCGGATGCCCGGCTACAGCCCCGGGATGCGGCCGTTGCGGAAGAGGTCCACGAAGATCTGGTGGTCGGCGCGGGCACGGGCGCCGTAGTCGTGGGCGAAGTCCACCAGCAGGCCGGCGAAGCCCTCCTCGTCCGCCGCGATCGCCGCGTCGATCGCCCGCTCGGTGGAGAACGGCACCAGCGAGTGGCCGCTCTCGTCGTCCGCCGCGGCGTGCATCGTCGCCGTCGCCCGGCCGAGGTCGGCGACGACCGCCGCGATCTCCGCCGGCTCGTCGATGTCGGACCAGTCGAGGTCGACCGCGTACGGGGACACCTCGGCGACCAGCTGCCCCGCCCCGTCCAGCTCCGTCCAGCCGAGCCACGGATCGGCGTGTGCCTGCAGGGCGCGCTGGGAGATCACGGTGCGGTGGCCCTCGTGCCGGAAGTAGTCGCGCACCGCCGCGTCGGTGACGTGCCGGGAGACCGCGGGCGTCTGCGCCTGCTTGAGGTAGATCACCACGTCGTTCTCCAGGGCGTCGCTGTTGCCCTCCAGCAGGATGTTGTACGAGGGGAGCCCGGCCGAACCGATGCCGATGCCCCGACGGCCGACGACGTCCTTCACCCGGTACGAGTCGGGGCGGGCCAGGCTCGACTCCGGCAGCGTCTCCAGGTAGCCGTCGAAGGCGGCCAGCACCTTGTAGCGCGTCGCCGCGTCGAGGTCGATCGAGCCGCCGCCCGGGGAGAACCTGCGCTCGAAGTCCCGGATCTCCGTCATCGACTCCAGCAGCCCGAACCGGGTCAGCGACCGGGCCTGGCGCAGCGCGGCCAGCAGCGGGCCCCCGGCCGTGTCCAGCGTGAAGGGCGGCAGCTCGTCGGTCTTCGCGCCCGTCGCCAGCGCGTGGATCCGCTCGCGGTAGGCCGCGGCGTAGACCCGGACCAGCTCGGTGATCTGGTCGTCGCCCAGCGCCTTCGCGTACCCGATCAGCGCGACGGAGGCGGCGAACCGCTTGAGGTCCCAGGTGAACGGGCCGACGTACGCCTCGTCGAAGTCGTTCACGTTGAAGATCAGCCGGCCGTTGGCGTCCATGTACGTGCCGAAGTTCTCCGCGTGCAGATCGCCGTGGATCCACACCCGGCCGGTCCGCTCGTCCAGGTACGGGCCGCCGTGCCGCTCCTGCTCCAGATCGCTGTAGAACAGGCACGCCGTGCCCCGGTAGAAGGCGAAGGCCGAGCCCGCCATCTTGCGGAACTTGACCCGGAAGGCGGCCGGGTCGGCGGCCAGCAGCTCCCCGAACGCGGTGTCGAAGACCTCCAGGATCCGCTCGCCGCGCCGCTCCGCGCCGGTCTTCGCTTCCGACATCTCCGGGTGCCTCCTGATACCTGATGTGCATGACGGCCGTGCCTGACAAATGGGACAGGCTTCCCGGTCCCTACAACGCGCGACCGTACCCGGGAGTGCCCGCCGTCCGTCATCGCGAAGACGTAGACTTCCACGCTGTCCCCCCAGCCCGCCAAAGCCGTTTCCCGGAGGCACAGCGCCGTGACCAAGCCGCCCTTTACGCACCTCCACGTCCACACCCAGTACTCGCTGCTGGACGGTGCCGCGCGGCTCAAGGACATGTTCAATGCCTGCAATGAAATGGGCATGTCGCACATCGCGATGACGGACCACGGCAACCTGCACGGCGCCTACGACTTCTTCCACTCGGCGAAGAAGGCGGGCGTCACGCCGATCATCGGCATCGAGGCGTACGTCGCCCCGGAGTCGCGCAAGCACAAGCGGAAGATCCAGTGGGGCCAGCCGCACCAGAAGCGCGACGACGTGTCGGGTTCGGGCGGTTACACCCACAAGACGATCTGGGCGGCGAACTCGACGGGCCTGCACAACCTCTTCAAGCTGTCCTCGGACGCCTACGCCGAGGGCTGGCTGCAGAAGTGGCCGCGCATGGACAAGGAGACCATCTCCCAGTGGTCCGAGGGCCTGATCGCCTCCACCGGCTGCCCCTCGGGCGAGGTGCAGACCCGGCTGCGGCTCGGCCAGTTCGACGAGGCGGTCCAGGCCGCCTCCGACTACAAGGACATCTTCGGCGAGGGCCGGTACTTCCTGGAGCTGATGGACCACGGCATCGACATCGAGCACCGGGTCCGCGACGGGCTCCTGGAGATCGGCAAGAAGCTCGGCATCCCGCCGCTGGTGACCAACGACTCGCACTACACCTACGCGAACGAGGCCGCCGCGCACGACGCGCTGCTCTGCATCCAGACCGGCAAGAACCTCTCCGACCCGGACCGCTTCCGCTTCGACGGCACCGGCTACTACCTCAAGACGACCGACGAGATGTACGCCGTCGACTCCTCCGACGCCTGGCAGGAGGGGTGCCGCAACACGCTGCTGGTCGCCGAGCAGATCGACACCTCCGGCATGTTCGAGAAGCGCGACCTGATGCCGAAGTTCGAGATCCCCGAGGGCTACACGGAGATCACCTGGTTCCAGGAGGAGGTCCGGGTCGGCATGAACCGCCGCTTCCCGGGCGGCGTCCCCGAGGACCGGCAGAAGCAGGCCGAGTACGAGATGGACGTCATCATCCAGATGGGGTTCCCGGGCTACTTCCTCGTGGTCGCCGACTTCATCATGTGGGCCAAGAACAACGGCATCGCGGTCGGCCCCGGCCGCGGCTCCGCGGCCGGCTCGATCGTGGCGTACGCCATGGGCATCACCGACCTCGACCCGATCGAGCACGGGCTGATCTTCGAGCGGTTCCTCAACCCCGAGCGCGTCTCCATGCCCGACGTCGACATCGACTTCGACGAGCGTCGGCGCGTCGAGGTGATCAGGTACGTGACGGAGAAGTACGGCGCCGACAAGGTCGCCATGATCGGCACGTACGGCAAGATCAAGGCGAAGAACGCCATCAAGGACTCCGCCCGCGTCCTCGGCTACCCGTACGCGATGGGCGACCGGCTCACCAAGGCCATGCCCGCCGACGTCCTCGGCAAGGGCATCGACCTCGACGGCATCACCAACCCCAAGCACCCGCGCTACAGCGAGGCGGGCGAGATCCGGGGGATGTACGAGAACGAGCCGGACGTCAAGAAGGTCATCGACACCGCCAAGGGCGTCGAGGGACTGGTCCGGCAGATGGGCGTGCACGCCGCCGGCGTCATCATGTCCAGCGAACCGATCGTCGACCACGCCCCGGTCTGGGTCCGGCACACCGACGGCGTCACCATCACGCAGTGGGACTACCCGCAGTGCGAGTCGCTCGGCCTGCTGAAGATGGACTTCCTCGGCCTGCGCAACCTCACGATCATGGACGACGCCGTGAAGATGGTGGAGTCCAACAAGGGCGTCAAGCTGGACCTGCTGGCCCTCCCGCTGGACGACCCGAAGACGTACGAGATGCTCTGCCGCGGTGACACGCTCGGCGTGTTCCAGTTCGACGGCGGCCCGATGCGCTCCCTGCTGCGCCAGATGCAGCCCGACAACTTCGAGGACATCTCCGCCGTCTCGGCCCTCTACCGGCCGGGCCCGATGGGCATGAACTCGCACACGAACTACGCCGAGCGCAAGAACGGCCGCCAGGAGATCACCCCGATCCACCCGGAGCTGGAGGAGCCGCTCAAGGAGACGCTCGGCCTCACCTACGGCCTGATCGTCTACCAGGAGCAGGTGCAGAAGGCCGCCCAGATCGTCGCCGGGTACTCGCTCGGCGAGGCCGACATCCTGCGCCGCGTGATGGGCAAGAAGAAGCCCGAGGAGCTGGAGAAGAACTTCGTCCTCTTCCAGGCCGGCGCCAAGAAGAAGGGCTTCTCCGACGAGGCGATCCAGGCGCTGTGGGACGTGCTGGTCCCGTTCGCCGGATACGCGTTCAACAAGGCGCACTCCTCCGCGTACGGCCTGGTCACCTACTGGACCGCGTACCTCAAGGCGAACTACCCCGCCGAGTACATGGCGGCGCTGCTGACCTCGGTCAAGGACGACAAGGACAAGTCGGCCGTCTACCTCAACGAGTGCCGCCGCATGGGCATCAAGGTGCTGCCGCCCAATGTGAACGAGTCCCTGTCGAACTTCGCCGCCCAGGGCGACGACGTGATCCTCTTCGGGCTCACCGCCGTGCGCAACGTGGGCCAGAACGTCGTCGACTCGATCATCCGGTGCCGCAAGTCGAAGGGGAAGTACAGCAGCTTCCCCGACTTCCTGGACAAGGTCGAGGCGGTCGTCTGCAACAAGCGCACCGTCGAGTCGCTGATCAAGGCCGGCGCCTTCGACGAGATGGGCCACACCCGCAAGGGCCTGGTCGCCCACCACGAACCGATGATCGACAACGTGGTGCAGGTCAAGCGCAAGGAGGCCGAGGGGCAGTTCGACCTCTTCGGCGGCATGGGCGAGGAGGAGAGCGACGAGCCGGGCTTCGGGCTCGACGTGGAGTTCTCCGACATCGAGTGGGAGAAGTCCTACCTGCTGGCCCAGGAGCGCGAGATGCTCGGCCTGTACGTCTCCGACCACCCGCTGTTCGGGCTGGAGCACGTGCTGTCCGACAAGGCCGACGCCTCGATCTCCCAGCTGACCGGCGGTGAGCACTCCGACGGCGCCGTCGTCACCGTGGGCGGCATCATCTCCGGCCTCCAGCGCAAGATGACCAAGCAGGGCAACGCCTGGGCCATCGCCACCGTCGAGGACCTCGCCGGCTCCATCGAGTGCATGTTCTTCCCGGCCACCTACCAGCTGGTCTCCACCCAGCTCGTCGAGGACACCGTCGTCTTCGTCAAGGGACGGCTCGACAAGCGGGAGGACGTGCCCCGGCTGGTCGCCATGGAGATGCAGGTCCCGGACCTCTCCTCGGCGGGGACCAACGCGCCCGTGGTCCTGACCATCACCACGGTCAAGATCACCCCGCCCATGGTCAGCCGGCTCGGCGAGGTGCTCAACAACCACCGGGGCAACACCGAGGTGCGGATCAGGCTCCAGGGCCCCCGCAAGACCACGGTGCTCCGGCTCGACCGGCACCGGGTGCAGCCCGACCCGGCGCTCTTCGGTGACCTGAAGGTGCTGCTCGGCCCGTCCTGCCTGGCCGGCTGAGAGCCTGTCGGGTGGCCTCCGGGGCCACCCGCCGTCACCACGCGCGACAGAGGGGCGCCCCCGCGAGAGCGGGAGCGCCCCTGTCGGCCTGTCCGGCCCGGAACCGGGCCGGGAAGGGGCCGGGTCAGTTGTGACCGAAGCGCCGCTGGTGCTTACGAGCAACATCGGCAGGGCTGCCCTGGGCCTGGGACTGCGACTGTATCTGCGATTCGTACGTGGTCTCCCGGGCCTGCTCCGCGCTGCGGTCCGGACCGGTGGCGCGGTTCTGCTGGCTGCTCTGCTTGCGGTTCTTGTTCTTGGCCATGGTGGTGTTCCTCCTGTGGGGAATCTCGGGGCCAGGACCGCGTTCAGATTCACATGTCGGGACAAACCATGCATGTTGGATCATTACCGTGCGTAGTGGCGGCAAGTCCCGCAAGGTTTTCCGGATCCGCCACGCCGATGATCGAGTTCCGGCCGTCAACCCCCGCGCGGTCGGGCAGACTCGAAGGAAACCCCGGGCAAGGACCGCACCCGAACTTCTGGAAGAGGGTGGAACGCGTGGACCGTTGCGTCGTCCTGGTGGACGCCGGCTATCTGCTGGGCGCAGCCGCGAGCCTGTTGGCCGGAGAGCCCGCCCGTTCCCGCATCACCGTCGACCACGCCGCCCTCATCCGGGGCCTGCGGGAGCGGGCCGAGGAGGACACGCAGCAGCCGCTGCTGCGGATCTACTGGTTCGACGGCGCCCCCGACCGCGTACCGCAGCCCGAACACCGCAGACTGCGCGTGATGCCCCGGGTGACGGTCCGGCTGGGCGCCCTCACCCGCAGCGACGGGCGCTGGGCGCAGAAGGGCGTCGACGCCGCGATGCACGCCGAGCTCACCGAGCTCGCCAGGAACCGGGCCTGCTCCGACGTGGTGCTGGTGACCGGGGACGGCGACCTGCTGCCCGGCCTGATGTCCGCCAAGGAACACGGCGTCGCCGTCCACCTGTGGGCCGTCCAGGCCGCCGACGGCGACTACAACCAGTCCGAGGACCTGGTGGCCGAGGCCGACGAACGAAGGGTGCTCGACCGGGCCTGGATCACCCAGGCCGTACGGGCCAGGGACACCGGCGTCTGCGCCCCACCGCCCGCGCCCCGCCCGGAGATCGCCGCGATCCTCTCCGCGCCGCTGCCCGAGGCGGCGCTGGCCGCCTCCGCCGAGCGGGCGTCGGAGGCCCGCGCGCAGGAGCCCGGCCCCGCCGTCCCGCCGCCCGGGGAGAGCCCCGCCGCCGACCGGCCCGCGGCCGGGGGCCGGTCCGTCCCCACTCCCAAGGACCTGGCGGGCAGCCTGCGCGGCCCCGCCGCCCAGCCCGACCGGCACGCCGCCGCGACCCCGCCCGCCGGGGCGACCCTGCGCTGGTCGTCCGACCGGGGCTGGGTGGAGCGCGGCGGACCGCTGGGCGAGCCCGCCGAGACGGCCTCCCTGCCCACCCTGGCCCAGCTCACCAGCGCCGAACAGCGCTGGGCGGACCGCGAGGAGGACATCACCACCGTCGGCGGCGACCCCTTCGAGGTGGGCCAGGTCTTCGCCCGGCGCTGGATGGAACGGCTGCCCGAGACCGTCCACCTCCAGAAGCTGTCCACCATGTACCCGCGGATCCCGCACCGCATCGACGGCGAACTGCTGCGCTACGCGGCCCGGTTCGGCCTGCTCGCCCACAAGGACGACCAGATCGACGAGCACGACCGCTACGCGATCCGGGCGGGGTTCTGGCGGGAGGTCGACGTACGGGCCGCGGCGGAGCACGTCCCGGCGGCGGCGGAGCGGACGGGCCCGTCCGGCGGCTGACGGGCCGTACGGCGCGCGTCCCCGGCGGCGGTGCCGACGCCGTGCCGCCGAGCGGCCGGCCCCGGCGGTGGCCGGTCCGGACGGTGACGCGCGGAGCCGTACGGATGTGCGACGGGGTGATGGTGCCGGGCGGCCCCGGGCGGGACGTCCGGCCGCCGAACACCGCGCCGAGGCCCGACCGGCACGGCCCCGGGCACGATCCGGGGCGTCCGACCCCGTACCCTCGTACCTCGTGAGTACGGGCACAGCACAGGCGCAGACGGCGACCGGGACCGTGTGCGCGGTGCGTGATCTGGTCAAGACCTATCCCGCAGCCCGCGGCCGCCGGGGGACACCCGCCACACCCGAGGTGCGCGCCACCGACGGGATCAGCCTGGACGTGCGGCGCGGCGAGATCTTCGGACTGCTCGGCCCCAACGGCGCCGGCAAATCCACCCTGGTGAGACAGCTCACCGGGCTGATGCGCCCGGACTCCGGCAGCGTGGACGTGCTGGGCCACGACCTCGTGCGCCACCCCGAACGGGCCGCCCGGCTGATCGGCTACCTCGGGCAGGAGTCCACCGCGCTCGACGAGCTGACCGTGTCGCTCGCCGCCGAGACCACCGGAAGACTGCGCGGCCTCACGGCCGCGGACGCCCGGGCCGAGCGCGATGCCGTGCTCGACGAACTCGGCCTCGCCGAGATCGCGGGGCGCGCCCTGAAGAAGCTCTCCGGCGGACAGCGGCGACTCGCCTGCTTCGCCGCCGCGCTGGTCGGCGAACGGCCGGTGCTCGTGCTGGACGAGCCGACGACCGGCATGGACCCCGTCGCCCGGCGCGCGGTCTGGGCGGCGGTGGACCGGCGCCGGGCCGAGCGCGGCACGACGGTGCTGCTCGTCACCCACAACGTCATCGAGGCCGAGACGGTCCTCGACCGGGTCGCCGTGATCGAACGCGGCCGGGTCATCGCCTGCGACACCCCGGCCGGGCTCAAGGAACGCGTCGCGGGCGAGGTGCGGGTCGAACTGGTGTGGCGGGAACGCGCCCCCCTGGACGTGCCCGAAGTGGCCGCGCTGCGCGCCTCGGCCCAGGAGTCCGGGCGGCGCTGGGTGATGCGGCTCGGCCCCGACGAGGCACGGGCGGCGGTCGCCGCGGTGACCGGTGGGGCGGCCTTCGCCGCACTCGACGACTTCACGCTGGCGACGCCCAGCCTGGAGGACGTCTACCTCGCGCTCGGCGGGGCCGCGACCGAGGAGCTGGTGAAGTCATGACCGGGGCGGGCGGGGCGACCGGGTGCGCGTGCACGGCCGGGCGGGGAACGAACAGGAGCAGCGCCAGGTGACGAGCATCGTTCCCGACCACGCGGTGGGGTCCGTCCCGCCGGGTACGGACGGGCGGACCGCCGGTGACGGCCGGACCGGCACGGCCGGAGGCGGGCGCGGCGACGAGGGGGCGGTGCCCGCGCCGCTCGCCCCGAGGGCCCGGGTGTTCCCCTCGCTCGCGGCCGTCTACCGCGCCCAGCTGTCCCGGGCCCGGGTCGCCCGGATCCCGCTGCTCTTCGTCGCGACGTTCCAGTCCATCGGGATCATGGTGCTGATGCGAGGGGTCGTCGACGGCGGCTCGGAGGCCCGCGCCGTCGTCGCCGGGTCCAGCGTCCTCGTCGTGGCCTTCGTCGCGCTCAACCTTCTTGCCCAGTACTTCGGGCAGCTGCGGGCCGGCGGCGGGCTCGACCACTACGCCACGCTGCCGGTGCCGCCCGCCGCCGTGGTGCTCGGCGCGGCCGGGGCGTACGCCTCCTTCACCGTGCCCGGCACCGTCGTCACGGCCGTGACGGGCAGTGTGATGTTCGGGCTGCCGCTGACCCACCTGTGGGTGCTCGCCGCCGTCATCCCGCTGTCCGGGGCGGCGCTCTCCGGGCTGGGCGCGGCACTGGGGCTGCTCGCGCCCCGGCAGGAGTTGGCCACCCTGCTCGGTCAGCTGGGCATGTCGGCGGCGCTGCTGCTCGGCGTGCTCCCGGCGGACCGGCTGCCCGCCCCGATCGGCTGGGCCCGGGACCTGCTGCCCTCGACCTACGGGGTCGAGGCGCTCTCCCGGTCCTTCGACGCCCGTCCCGACTGGACGGCCGTCGCGCTGGACCTCGGCGTCTGCGCCGCCGTCGGCGTCCTCGCGCTGGCCGCGGCGACCTGGGCGTACCGCAGGGCAGCGGTCCGGTGAGGCGCGGTCCGGGCACGCCTGGCACGATGGGGCGGTGACCGCACCTCTGACGCCGCCTCACCAGCCCTCGTCCAACGATCCCTGGCAGACCCCGCCCAACCGGGGCGGCGGGCCGGGGCACCCCGGTGGCTTCGGTGGTCCCGGTGGTCCCGGTGGTTTCGGAGGGGCCGACGGTCACCACGGGAGCCTGCTGGAACCCGGGGAGAAGGACGTCGGGGCGGACCTGCGCAGGGCTGCGGTCGTCGCCGCGCTCGTCACCGTCTCGGGCGTCGTGCTCGGACTCCTCTGGCTGTGGCTGGCGCCCCGGGTCCCGCTGATCTCCGACGACACCGCCGTCTTCCTGAGCAACAGCGAGGGCGAGGAGGCGATCGGCGCCGACGGCACGTTCGCAGTGCTGGCGCTGGCCTGCGGGGTCGTCTCCGGGGCACTGGTCTTCTTCTTCCGGAGGAGCGGCGGCATCGCCCTCGTCATCGGGCTCGCGCTGGGCGGACTGCTCGGCTCGCTGCTGGCCTGGCGGCTCGGGGTGTGGCTCGGGCCGGACCAGGACGTGGTCGCGCACGCGCGGGCGGTCGGCAAGGGCGTGGTCTTCGACGCGCCGCTCCAGCTCCGGGCGAAGGGCACGCTGCTGGCGTGGCCGCTGGCGGCGATGGCGGTGCACCTCGCACTGACCGCGGCGTTCGCCCCGCGCGACCCGGAGCCGTGGGGGATGTACGGGGGCAGCTTCGGGCCCCTGCCCTCCGGCGGGCCGGTTCCTCCCGGTGGGCCTCCGCCCGATCGATCTCCGCACATGGCACCTCCCGCCCCAGGGCCGCCGCGATGGCCTCCACCTGCTGCCGGGCCGTCACCCGCTCCGGGCCGGTCAGCTCATACGTCCGCCCCTGGTGACCGGGCTCGGTCAAAGCCACTTGCGCCACCGCTGCGATGTCCGCAGGGTGAATCG
>NZ_RDBO01000020.1:744914-762630 GCF_008120935.1 Streptomyces sp. sk2.1 | reverse complement strand
GGCCAGCGGGCCAGCGCAAGCGGCTGCGCACGGTGCTGGACGCCTCGGCCCGGTCCCACGCGACGATCTGCGTCTCGGCGGGCCGCCGCGGCCTGGAGGTGGAGCTCTCCCCCGGGGACCTGGCGTCGCTCACCGGCGCGGTGTTCGCGGAGATCGGCCGGGCGACGGGGCACCCGTGCGGGCCCGAATCGCCGGAGGGGTGCTACGCGCCCCGGCCGATCTCCGCGAACACCGCGCCGGTGAGCGACGCCAGGTCCCCGGGGGAGAGCTCCACCTCCAGGCCGCGGCGGCCCGCCGAGACGCAGATCGTCGCGTGGGACCGGGCCGAGGCGTCCAGCACCGTGCGCAGCCGCTTGCGCTGGCCCAGGGGCGAGATGCCGCCGCGGACGTAGCCGGTGGTGCGCTCCGCGGCCGCCGGGTCGGCCATCGTGGCGCGCTTGCCGCCCACCGCGGAGGCCAGGGCCTTGAGGTCCAGCGAGCCGGCCACCGGGACGACGGCCACGGTGAGGGTGCCGTCGACGTCCGCGACGAGGGTCTTGAACACCCGGTCGGGGGAGACGCCCAGGGCCTGGGCCGCCTCCTCGCCGTAGGAGGCGGACGCCGGGTCGTGGTCGTAGGCGTGGACGGTGAACGCCGTGCCGGCCGCGGTCAGGGCGACCGTGGCCGGGGTGCCGCCGGACTGTTGCTGCTTCTTCGGCTTCTTCGCCACGGGGGAACGGTCCTCGGGTCGCTCGTCGCCGGCCGGGCCGGCCGGATCAGTTGGGGTGGGTCGGGGCGCGGGTCAGGTCCACCGCGGGCAGCGACGGCAGATGCCGGATGACGGCGGTCTCGGAGCGCAGCAGCGTCAGTTCCTCGCGCAGCCGGGTGGCGGTGTCGGGGGCCTGGAGCAGCCGCTGCTTGGCCGGGATGTCGAGCACGGCCGCCGCCGCGACCAGGTAGGAGACGACCGAGGGGTCGTCGGGCAGCTCCGCGCCGGTGGTCAGGGAGCGTTCGCTCGCCCCGGCCAGTCGCTTCTGGTAGCCGCGGAAGGCCCGCAGCACGCCCTCGGCGAGCGCCCCCGCCTCCTCGCCGGGCTCCTCGTCCAGCTCTTCGAGCTCGGCCGTCAGGAAGGGGCCGCTCGCGTCGACGGAGAGCAGCCTGACCCGGGTGGTGCCGGTCGCGAGCACCTCGAAACTGCCGTCCGGCCGTTCCCGGATCTTCGCCGCGTCGGCGACGCAGCCGACCCGGTGGAAGGACTGCACGGGATCGGGGCCGAAGCCGTCCGCGGGGCCGCGCTCGGCGGTGGCGTTCACCTCGTCCGGCATCCCCAGGGCCGTCGGGGCGGTCTCGCGGCCGTCGCGGATCGCGACCACGGCGAAGCGCCGGGGTTCGTCCTCGTCGGTCTTCAGCAGCTCGCGCATCATGGCGCGATAACGTTCCTCGAAGACGTTCAGCGGCAGCACGAGGCCGGGGAACAGCACCACGTTCAGCGGGAACAGGGGCAGGCGAGCGGTGGTCACAACGCTCAAGCGTAATGGCCGCGGGTACGGCCCCGGTCGGCCCGGTCCGGCATGAGTGTCCCGCAGGCCACCCGGAGCCGCGCGTCGTCCCTCGCCTCCAGGAACCGGCCGAGCGGATCGTCGGAGACCGACGACCACGGGAACGACGCCGCGTGGGGTCCGATTCGCCGGAACTGTTCCAGCGCCTCGGCCCAGCGGCCCCGGGCGACCAGCACGAACGCCAGCAGGTTGCGGACCTCGGCCGGCCAGGGGTCGCCCGGCGCGAACGAGGCGGACAGCGTGATCGCCAGATCCGCCGCCGCGTCGATCCGCTCCTCCTGCACCGAGGTGGTCCGGGCCCCGGGCCCCTCGACCAGCAGGGCGAAGGCGGCCCGCAGCGGCAGCGCCTGGACCAGCGAGCCGGGCAGCGAGTCCTCGGCGGCCCGCTCGGCGAAGTCGAAGCACTCGCGGTGCGAGCCGTACCAGGCCGCGGAGAGGTAGCGCAGTGCCGCGACGTGGCAGCCGTAGTGGTGCGAGGAGCGCCGCACGGCCTGTTCCCACAGCGCCTCGAACACGGTGTGCGTGGCGTGGGTGCCGCGCGCGTGGTCGAGCGCGAGCCGCCAGGGCACCGGGTCGCGCGGATCGCTCTCGGCCGCCGCGGTGATCAGTGGCCCCACCTCGCGCAGCTGCTCGCTCCTGGCGGGCGACTCCCAGGCCCGGCGGACCGCCAGTTGTGCCTTGACGAGCAGGGCGTCCGGGTCGTGCGGGGCGGCGGCCAGCCAGTCGGTCAGCCAGCCGTCGCGGCTGCGGGCGAAGGCGACGAGCCGGACGAGGTAGCGGTCCCGGTTCTCCCACTCGGCGCCGTCCCGGGTGGTGGCGAGGAGCTTCGCGGCAGGCTCGTACTCCCCGAGGGCGGCGGCGACCAGCGCCGGGGAGAGCCGCTCGTCGGGGGCGTCGAGCAGCACCGTGTCGTCCGCGGGCAGTTCGGCGGAGCCCTGTGGGGAGCGCCGGAACCGGCCCGCGGTACGGAGCAGAGCGCGGAGGAATGGCATGGTGCAGACCATTGAAAAGCGCTGGTCGGGGCGGCGCCAGAGGCGTGCTGTGAAGCTTTGGTGCCGAGTGAAGGGGTTGTATTCGACCGAGTCAAGAAAGAGTAAAGGAAAGCGCGGAATCTGGCTTGTTCCTGTCGCTGAGGCCGGTGCTGTCCGATGGTGCGGACGCGGCCCGTCCGGACGTTCGACCACGGCCCGGAACCCCCGCGCGGGGCGTGCCGCGCAAGGGATTCCGGGCGGGCCGGCCCTCGGCCGCCGGCCCGCCCGTGGCCGGAATCCGGTCAGCCCCGGCGCAGCAGCCGGGTGGCGCCCGTCGCGACCGTCGTGGCCAGTATCCAGCCCAGCAGGACCAGCACGGCCGCGGCCCACTGCCAGCCGCCCTCCATCCGCCAGTAACCGTCCTGGCCCAGGTTGATCACCGGGATCAGCAGGTCCAGCGCGTACAGCGGCGCGTTCCACTCCGGGTGCTCGTCCGGCTTGATCGGCGCCGGCATCTGCCGGGAGAAGGCCAGCGCCCCCGCCGCCCAGAGCAGCGCCATCCAGACCGCCGCCCGTCCCGGCCGGTAGCCGTACGCCACCGCCCAGTCCTGCAGGAAGCCCCAGAGCTTCGCGGCGAGCGGCAGCGTCTCGCGCCGCCGCCGCTGCTTGGCCAGCAGCACCTCGCGGGCGTCCGCGTCCTCCCCGCAGTTGCGCAGCACCGTCGCGAGCCGCTCGTACGGCTCCGGCACGTACTCCGGAGTCGCCGCCGCCACCCACTCCAGGCGCCGGGAGAGCGGGAAGTGCCCGTACGGGACGAGGTTCTCGTACACGAAACCGCCCATCGCCAGGCCGCCGGGCCCCGGCCAGCTGGTCGACACGTCGATCAGCGTGACGACCTTCGCGCCGTTCAGCACGACCCGGCCCTCGTCCGGCCGCTCCGCGTTGAACCGCAGCTCCGGGGTGACGATCCGGCGCAGCGACAGCTCCTCGTGCCGGCCCAGCACGAACCGCGCCTTGTGCAGGTCGACCGCGTCGCCGAACCGCCCGTCGTCGAGCCGTACCCCGCCGCGGCACTCGAAGGTCTGCGACCGGGTGCCGCTCGCCGGGGTCGACGCCATGACGATGCCGAACGGGGGAGTGGTGCCCTGGATGCCGGTGTCGACGCTCACCCACGCCTCGCTCATGTACAGCGTCCGCTCCACGGTCAGCTGCGGGGCGTTCAGCGCGCGCCGCCCGTCCCTGCCCCGCAGCCGGCTGCCGCGCAGGCTCAGCGAACCGCCGACCTTCGCCCCGCGCAGACTCAGCTCGCCGCGCGCCTCCACCAGCTCCGCCTGGAGGTCCTGGGCGACCGACAGCCCGTCGGCGGCCAGGGCGCGACCGCCCCGGTCCGGACCGATCTCGATCTGGTTGATCAGTAGATCCGTGCCGATCTGGGCGTCGGTCAGCCGGATGCCGCGCTCGACCCGGCAGCGCGGCAGGTGCAGATCGCCCTCGGTCCGCAGCCGGGCCGCCTCCAGCCGGGGCATCGCGCAGCCCACGATCCGCAGTGTCGTGAAGTGGCACTCGGGCAGCACCACCTCGTTCTCGAAACGGCAGCCGGTCATCTCGACGTACGGCGAGACACGCCCGCCCGCGAGGTCGAGCGTCCCGGTGATCCGCACGCCCCGCAGCTTCAGCGCGGCGACCCGGCCCGGCCTCGGCGGCGGCCCGGACAGCAGCAGCCGGGCGACGACGCGCCCGTCCACACTGCGTTCGGGGCCCCAGATCCGGGGCGCGAACGGATCGTCCCGCGCCGGGTCGCGGGCGCGCAGATCGTAGGTACTGCCGTTCCGGAACGACTGCCACATGCCCAGCTCGGCCGCGCTGAGACCATCCGGAAAATCACCGTCGTGCGGCTCGGTCACGATTCCCCCTTCCACTTCCAAGCTGTTCTTCCCGCTGAGTGACGAGGTGAACGCCATCAGTCATCGAGTACGGCCGGAAGGCGTCCAGAACACGTATCAGCCAGTGATACGGACGACCGGATGCCGGAGACGGTCTGCGAGAATTGCGGTGTGATCTCTCGAATCGATCTGCGCGGCGACGTCCTCCCCGAGGGCGGAGCCCTGCGCGACCTGCTGCCCCGTGCCGAGTTCGACGTGGAAGCCGCCCTGGAGACGGTGCGGCCCATCTGCGAGGACGTACGCCATCGCGGCTCCGCGGCAGTGATCGAGTGGGGGGAGAAATTCGACGGCGTACGGCTCGAATCGATCCGTGTCCCGGCCTCGGCGATCGCCGAGGCCGCCGAGAACCTCGACCCCGACGTCCGGGCCGCCCTGGAGGAGTCGATCCGCCGCGCCCGCCTCGTCCACCGCGAACAGCGCCGCACCACGCACACCACCCAGGTCGTCCCCGGCGGCACCGTCACCGAGAAGTGGGTGCCGGTCGAGCGCGTCGGGCTGTACGTGCCGGGCGGGCGCTCCGTCTACCCGTCGTCCGTCGTCATGAACGTCGTGCCGGCCCAGGAGGCGGGCGTCGAGGGCGTCGCCGTGGCCTCCCCGCCGCAGAAGGACTTCGGCGGCCTGCCGCACCCGACCATCCTCGCCGCCTGCGCCCTGCTCGGCGTCGACGAGGTGTACGCGGCCGGCGGCGCCCAGGCCGTCGCGATGTTCGCGTACGGGACGGACGAGTGCCCCCCGGTGAACCTCGTCACCGGCCCCGGCAACATCTACGTCGCCGCCGCCAAGCGGCTCCTCAAGGGCCGCATCGGCATCGACGCGGAGGCCGGTCCCACCGAGATCGCGATCCTCGCGGACTCCACCGCCGACCCGGTGCACGTCGCCGCCGACCTGATCAGCCAGGCCGAGCACGACCCGATGGCCGCCGCCGTCCTCGTCACCGACTCCGCGGAGCTGGCCGCCGCCACCGAGGCCGAGCTGAAGCCGCAGATCGCCGCGACCAAGCACGTCACCGACCGGATCGAACCCGCACTGGCCGGCCGCCAGTCCGCGATCGTCCTGGTCGACGACCTGGCGGACGGCCTCAAGGTCGTCGACGCGTACGCCGCCGAGCACCTGGAGATCCAGACCGCCGACGCCGCCGCCGTCGCCCAGCGGGTCCGCAACGCCGGCGCGATCTTCGTCGGCCCCTGGTCCCCGGTCTCGCTCGGCGACTACTGCGCGGGCTCCAACCACGTGCTGCCGACGGGCGGTTGCGCCTGCCACTCGTCCGGGCTCTCCGTGCAGTCCTTCCTGCGCGGCATCCACATCGTCGACTACACGCGCGACGCGCTCGCCGAGGTCACCCACCACGTCGTGACCCTCGCCGAGGCGGAGGACCTCCCCGCCCACGGCGCCGCGCTCAAGGCCAGGTTCGGCTGGAAGGTTCCGCAGCAGTGACGCACGGCAACACCCCCCGCGGGGCCACCCGCATCGACGACCTCCCGATCCGCGACGAACTGCGCGGCAAGTCGCCGTACGGGGCACCGCAGCTCGACGTGCCCGTACGGCTGAACACCAACGAGAACCCCTACCCGCTGCCCGAGGAGCTCGTCGATCGGATCGCCGAGCGGGTCCGCGAGGCCGCCCGCGACCTCAACCGCTACCCCGACCGGGACGCCGTCGAGCTCCGTACGGAACTGGCCCGCTACCTCACCCGCACCGCCGGGTACGAGGTCGGCCCCGCCGAGGTCTGGGCGGCCAACGGCTCCAACGAGGTGCTCCAGCAGCTGCTCCAGGCCTTCGGCGGCCCCGGCCGCACCGCGATCGGCTTCGAGCCCTCGTACTCCATGCACGCCCTCATCGCCCGCGGCACCGGAACCGGCTGGATCTCCGGACCGCGCAACGAGGACTTCACCATCGACGTCGAGGCCGCCCGGAAGGTCATCGCCGAGCGGCGCCCCGACATCGTCTTCATCACCTCGCCCAACAACCCCACCGGCACCGCCGTCGACGCCGACACCGTCCTCGCCCTGTACGAGGCCGCGCAGGCGGCCAAGCCGTCGATGGTCGTCGTCGACGAGGCGTACGGCGAGTTCAGCCACCGCCCCTCGCTGCTCCCGCTGATCGAGGGCCGGCCGAACATGGTGCTCTCGCGCACCATGTCCAAGGCGTTCGGCGCCGCCGGACTGCGCCTGGGCTACCTCGCCGCCGACCCGGCGGTGGTGGACGCGGTCCAGCTGGTGCGCCTGCCGTACCACCTGTCCTCCATCACCCAGGCCACCGCGCTCGCCGCCCTGGAGCACACCGATACGCTGCTCGCGTACGTCGACCGGCTCAAGGGCGAACGCGACCGGATCGTCGCGGAGCTGCGCGCGCTGGGCTACGAGGTCGTCGACTCGGACGCCAACTTCGTCCAGTTCGGTCGCTTCCCCGACAGCCACACGGTCTGGCGGCAGATCCTCGACCGGGGCGTCCTGGTCCGGGACAACGGCGTACCGGGATGGCTGCGGGTCTCCGCGGGCACCCCGGCAGAGAACGACGCGTTCCTCGACGCGGTACGCGAACTGAAGAAGGAGCACGACGCATGACTCGCGCGGCCCGCGTAGGAAGAGTCGAACGCACCACCAAGGAGACCTCGGTGCTCGTCGAGATCGATCTCGACGGCTCCGGCAAGGTCGACGTGTCGACCGGGGTCGGTTTCTACGACCACATGCTCGACCAGCTCGGCCGGCACGGGCTCTTCGACCTCACCGTCAAGACCGACGGCGACCTGCACATCGACACGCACCACACCATCGAGGACACCGCCCTCGCGCTCGGCGCGGCGTTCCGGCAGGCCCTCGGCGACAAGGTCGGCATCTACCGCTTCGGCAACTGCACCGTCCCGCTGGACGAGTCGCTCGCCCAGGTCACCGTCGACCTCTCCGGCCGGCCGTACCTGGTGCACACCGAGCCGGAGAACATGGCGCCGATGATCGGCACGTACGACACGACGATGACCCGGCACATCCTGGAGTCCTTCGTCGCCCAGGCGCAGATCGCCCTGC
This sequence comes from Streptomyces sp. sk2.1, assembly GCF_008120935.1. GTDB lineage: Bacteria > Actinomycetota > Actinomycetes > Streptomycetales > Streptomycetaceae > Streptomyces. The sequence continues at coordinate 755,155 of NZ_RDBO01000020.1, read as the reverse complement.
ACGTCCACGTACCGTACGGGCGCAACGCCCACCACATCGTGGAATGCCAGTTCAAGGCGCTCGCCCGCGCCCTGCGTTACGCCAGCGAGCACGACCCGCGCGCCGCCGGCATCCTCCCCTCCACGAAGGGCGCGCTGTGACCGGCCTCAGCACCATCCTGATCGTCGTCGGCCTGTTCCTGGCCGGCGGCGTCTACTCCTTCTCGAAGCAGAAGATGCCCCGCGGGGTCATAGTCCTGCTCGGCATCGGATCCTTCATGTGCCTGCTCGCGGGCGTCATGCGGATCCAGGGACTCTGGGACTGAGGCGCGGCTCGTGAGCGAACGGAACAAGAGCGACCGGATGAAGAGCGGCAAGAAGAAGGTCGTCGTCTTCGACTACGGATTCGGCAACGTCCGCTCCGCCGAGCGGGCCCTCGCCCACGTCGGCGCGGACGTCGAGATCACCCGCGACTACGAGAAGGCGATGAACGCCGACGGGCTGCTGGTGCCCGGCGTCGGAGCGTTCTCCGCCTGCATGGAGGGGCTGCGGAAGGCCCGCGGCGAATGGGTCATCGGCCGCAGGCTCTCCGGCGGCCGCCCCGTCATGGGCATCTGCGTCGGGATGCAGATCCTCTTCGAGCGCGGCATCGAGCACGGCGTGGAGACGGAGGGGCTGGACGAGTGGCCCGGCACCGTCGCCCCGCTGAAGGCCCCGGTCGTCCCGCACATGGGCTGGAACACCGTGCGGGCCCCCGAGGACTCCCAGCTCTTCGCCGGCCTCGACCCCGAGGCCCGGTTCTACTTCGTGCACTCCTACGCGGTGCACGACTGGAGCCTGGAAGTCACCAACCCCAAGATCCGCGCACCCCGGGTCACCTGGGCCACCCACGGCGAGCCGTTCGTCGCCGCCGTGGAGAACGGCGCCCTGTGGGCCACCCAGTTCCACCCCGAGAAGTCCGGCGATGCCGGCGCCCAGCTGCTGACCAACTGGATCGAGACGCTGTAATGCCGAAGCTTGAACTGCTCCCCGCCGTCGATGTCCGTGACGGACAGGCCGTCCGGCTCGTCCACGGCGAGTCCGGCTCCGAGACCTCCTACGGGTCCCCGCTGGAGGCCGCCCTCGCCTGGCAGCGCGCCGGCGCCGAGTGGCTGCACCTCGTCGACCTGGACGCCGCCTTCGGCACCGGTGACAACCGCGCGCTGATCGCCGAGGTGGCCGGTGCCATGGACATCAAGGTCGAACTCTCCGGCGGCATCCGCGACGACGACTCGCTCGCCGCGGCCCTCGCCACCGGCTGCCGCCGGGTCAACCTCGGCACCGCCGCCCTGGAGACCCCGGAATGGGTCGCCAAGGTCATCGCCGAGCACGGCGACCAGATCGCCGTCGGCCTCGACGTCCGCGGCACGACGCTGCGCGGCCGGGGCTGGACCCGTGACGGCGGCGACCTCTACGAGACACTCACCCGCCTCGACTCCGAGGGCTGCGCCCGCTACGTCGTCACCGACATCGCCAAGGACGGCACGCTCCAGGGCCCCAACCTGGAACTCCTGAAGAACGTCTGCGCCGCCACCGACAAGCCGGTCGTCGCCTCCGGCGGCGTCTCCTCGCTGGACGACCTGCGGGCCATCGCCTCGCTCGTCCCGGAGGGCGTCGAGGGCGCGATCGTCGGCAAGGCGTTGTACGCGAAGGCGTTCACCCTCGAAGAAGCCCTCCAGGTGGTCTCCGGATGAGCGACTCGGTCAACCGGGTCTCCTCGGGCGCCCCGTGGGAGGAGCGGTTCGGCTACTCCCGCGCGGTGGAGCTGCCGAACGGGCTCGTCCTGGTCGCGGGCTGCACCTCGGTGGAGAACGGCCAGATCTCCGCAGGCGGCCCGTACGAGCAGACCGTCACCTCCTTCAAGGTCGCCCTCGACGCGCTGAAGCAGTTCGGCCTGGGCCGCGAGGACGTCGTCCGCACCCGGATGTACGTCACGCACGTCCGGGACACGGAGGAGGTCGGCCGGGCCCACAAGGAGCTCTTCGGCGAGGTCCGCCCCGTCGCGACGATGGTCGTCGTCGCCGGTCTGGTGGACCCGAGCCTGGTCGTCGAGGTCGAGGTCGAGGCGTACCGGGCAGGTGCGCGATGAGCCTCGCGGTACGCGTCATCCCCTGCCTGGACGTCGACAACGGCCGGGTCGTCAAGGGCGTCAACTTCCAGAACCTGCGCGACGCGGGCGACCCCGTCGAGATGGCGAAGCTGTACGACGCCGAGGGCGCCGACGAGCTGACCTTCCTGGACATCACCGCCTCCAGCGGCGACCGGGAGACCACCTACGACGTGGTGCGCCGCACCGCCGAGCAGGTCTTCATCCCGCTGACGGTCGGCGGCGGCGTCCGCACCGCCGAGGACGTCGACAAGCTGCTGCGGGCCGGCGCGGACAAGGTCGGCGTCAACACCGCCGCCATCGCCCGCCCCGACCTCGTCCGGGAGATCGCCGAGCGTTTCGGCCGTCAGGTCCTGGTGCTCTCGGTGGACGCCCGGCGCACCCCCGAGGGCACCTTCGAGGTCACCACGCACGGCGGCCGCAGGGGCACCGGCATGGACGCCGTCGAATGGGCGCACCGCGCCGCCGAGCTGGGCGCGGGCGAGATCCTGCTCAACTCGATGGACGCGGACGGCACCAAGGACGGCTACGACACCGAGATGATCACGGCGGTCCGCAAGCACGTGACCGTCCCCGTCATCGCCTCCGGCGGCGCGGGCCGGCTCGCCCACTTCGCGCCCGCCATCGCGGCGGGGGCCGACGCGGTGCTCGCCGCCTCCGTCTTCCACTTCGGCGATCTGCGGATCTCCGAGGTCAAGGACGCGCTCAGGGAGGCCGGACACCCGGTCCGCTGACCCCGTACCACCCCATCGATCGCCGGACGGGCCGCCATGGCCCGTCCGGCGATCGGCTTTTCGGCCCCGTTCCGGTCCGGCCCCGCCCCGAAAGTCCACAACTTCTCTTGCGCAATAAATATTGCGCAAGTTTTCTTTTGTATCTAGGGTCGGGGCATGGCAAGCAACGAATCACGCCGCGTCTCGGACCTGGAGACCCTGAAGGCGTTCGGACACCCTCTGCGGATGAAGCTGTACCGGGCGCTCTACATCGCGGGCAGCGCCACCGCCTCCCAGCTCGCCGAACAGGTCGACGAGGCCGTCTCCCTGGTCAGCTACCACCTGCGCAAGCTCGCCGACCACGGCCTGATCGAGGAGGCCGAGCAGCAGGGCAGGGACGGCCGCGAACGCTGGTGGCAGCCCGCCTCCAAGGGGCTGACCTTCCACGACGAGGACTTCAGCGACGCCCCCGAGAAGGTCGCCACGCACGCCGCCATCAGCCGGCTCTCCTTCGACCAGCACATCGAGATGTACCGCCGCTACCTCGACTCGTCGAGCGGCTGGGCCCCCGAATGGCGCAGCGCCGCGTTCTTCTCCGAGTACCTCGCCCGCCTCACCGCCGAGGAACTCGCCGACCTGGGCCGCGAGATGAGCGAGCTGGTCAACCGCTACGAGAGCCTCGGCCGCACCCGCGCCGAGGCCGGCGACACGGAAGGGCGCGAGAACGTCGCGCTGCACCTGTACGGATTCCCGTTCCGCACCTGAGCGGACCGACACCCGGAAGGACGCCCCGCATGACCGGCACCGACCCCGGCACGGCCACCGACTCCCGCACGACCGCAGAACCCGGCACACCCGTGGAGCCCGGCACGGCCACGGAGGCCGCCGGACGCCCCGCCCACCGCGACGCCAACGTCCTGCGCTGGCTCGGTGCCCACACCGCGTCCGTGATCGGCGACAGCGTCTACTACATGGCGCTCGCCTGGGCCGCCGCCCGCACCGGCAGCGAGACCCAGACCGGCCTCGTCCTCGCCGCCGGCTCCATACCCCGGGCCGTGCTGATGCTCGGCGGGGGAGTGCTCGCCGACCGGATCGGACCGCGCCGCGTCGTCATCGGCAGCGACGCCGCCCGCTGCCTGGTCGTCCTCGGACTGGCGGGCGCCCTGCTGCTCACCTCGCCCGCCCTGTGGCTGCTGATCGCCGTCGGGCTCGTCTTCGGCGTGGTCGACGCCCTCTTCCTGCCCGCCGTCGGCGCCCTGCCGCCCCGGATCACCACCGAGGACCAGCTGGCCCGGGTCCAGGGCCTGCGCGGGCTCTCCGTCCGCACCGCCAACGTCGTCGGCGCCCCGCTCGGCGGCCTCGCGGTGGCCCTCGGCGGCCCGGCGCTCGCCTTCGCCGCGGCCGGGGTGCTCTTCGCCGTGTCGCTGCCGCTGCTGATGTCCCTGCGGATCAGGCCGCTGCCCGGCGGGAAGGACGCCGGACCGTCCGGCACCGCCCGGCACGACCTGGCCGACGGGCTGCGCCACATCCGCCGCCACCCGCTGCTCGGCCCGCTGGTCCTCGTCGTCGCCGTCACCGAACTGGGCTTCTCCGGACCGCTCAACCTCGGCATGGTCCTGCTCGCCGGGGAACGCGGCTGGGGCGCCTCCGGCATGGGCTGGATCGTCGCCGGGTTCGGGACCGGGGCCGGCGCGTCCGCCCTGCTGCTCGCCGTGCGCGGCCGGGTGCCGCGCGCCGGACTGGTGATGTGCCTGACGGTCCTGGCCGCCGCGGTCGCCGTCGGGGCCGTGGCCCACGTCCCGTCGGTTCCCCTCGCCGTCGCCGCGGCCTGCTGCGTCGGGCTCTTCGCCGGCCTCGGCGGCGCCCTGTGCGGAGCCCTGATCCAGACCGTCACCGAACCCGCCTACCTCGGCCGGGTCACCTCGGTGACGACCCTGTTCACCCACGCGATCGCCCCGCTCGGCTACCCGGTCACGGGCGCGGCCGTCGCCGCCTGGGGGACCGGCCCGGTCTTCGTCGCCAGCGCCGCGGTGTGCGCGGCCGGAGGGGTGACCGGGCTGGCCATCGCCGGGCTGCGCCGCGCGGAACTCCCGGGCTGAGCCCGCCCCCGTACGCCCCTGGTGGGACTTACATCCCCAGCTCGGCCGTGCCCAGCCGGTCCACCGCCTCCTTGTCGCCCGCCAGCTCCACCGCCGCCGCGTCCTGCCGCCCGAACGCGAAGAGCAGCAGCTCGCCCGGCTCGCCGGTCACCGTCACCACCGGGACGCCCTTGTGCGCCACCACCGTCCGCCCGTCGGGGCGGCGCAGCACCAGCCCCACCGGGGACCTGCGGCCCAGCAGCCGGGCCGTCCGCTCGGTGCGCGACCACAGCAGATCGGCGAAGACCGGGTCCAGCTCCCGCCGCGACCAGTCCGGCTGGGCCCGGCGGACGTCCTCCGCGTGGATGTAGAACTCCACGGTGTTGGCGGCCTCGTCGACCTGCTTCACGGCGTACGGGGAGAACCGCGGCGGCCCGGTGCGGATCAGCTGGATCAGCTCCTCGTACGGCTTCGCGGTGAACTCGGCCTGCACCCGTTCGAGCCGGTTCTTCAGCACGCCCACCAGAATCCCGCCCGCCGCGTCCGGCCGGCGCTCCCGGACCACCACGTGGGCGGCCAGGTCCCGGGCGGTCCAGCCGCGGCACAGGGTCGGGGCCTCCGGGCCCGCCGCCTCCAACAGATCGGCGAGCAGAAGCCGTTCACGCTTCGCATGGGTCGACATGCTCGCCAGCGTACGGCCGCCGAACCCGGTCCGCCCAGTGGACGTCGCGCCGAACGGCCCCCGCGACCACGGCACAATGGGGCGCATGACCAGCGAGCCCACGCCCAGCACTCCGCCGCCGTCCGGCAACCTCGATCCGGCCATCGCGGCCCGCCTCAAGCGCGGCGCCGACGGACTCGTCCCGGCCATCGCCCAGCAGTACGACACCGGCGAGGTGCTGATGCTCGGCTGGATGGACGACGAGGCCCTGCACCGCACCCTCACCACCGGCCGGTGCACCTACTGGTCCCGCAGCCGGCAGGAGTACTGGGTCAAGGGCGACACCTCGGGCCACATCCAGCAGGTCAAGTCCGTCGCCCTCGACTGCGACGCCGACACCGTCCTCGTCAAGGTCGACCAGACGGGTGCCGCCTGCCACACCGGCGACCGCACCTGCTTCGACGCCGACGTCCTCCCACTCGCGCAGTAGGGGCAGCCGCCATGGATCTCGACACCTTCCGCAAACTCGCCGTGGACCGGCGCGTCATCCCCGTCAGCCGCAGGCTCCTGGCGGACGGCGACACCCCGGTCGGGCTCTACCGCAAGCTCGCGGCCGAGCGCAGCGGCACCTTCCTCCTGGAGTCGGCGGAGAACGGCCGCACCTGGTCGCGCTACTCCTTCATCGGGGTGCGCAGCGCCGCCACCCTCACCGCGCGCGACGGACGGGCCCACTGGCTGGGCGTCCCGCCCGTCGGCGTCCCCGTCGACGGGGACCCGCTGGAGGTCCTGCGCGCCACCATCGAGACCCTGCACACCCCGCACGACCTGGTCGTCGACGACGGACTGCCGCCCTTCACCGGAGGCATGGTCGGCTACCTCGGCTACGACGTCGTGCGCCGCCTGGAGCGGATCGGCGACAGCGCCGAGGACGACCTCCACCTCCCCGAGCTGACCATGCTGCTCACCTCGGACCTGGCCGTGCTCGACCACAGGGACGGCAGCGTCCTGCTGATCGCCAACGCGATCAACCACAACGACCTCTCGACCGGCGTCGACGAGGCGTACGCGGACGCCGTCGCCCGCCTCGACGCCATGGAACGCGACCTCTCGCGCCCCGTCGAGAACGCCCCCGCCGCCCTCCCGCCGTCCGAACTGCCCCCGTACACCGCGCTGTGGGGCGGCAAGGCGTACCAGGACGCCGTCGAGGACGTGAAGGAACGCATCAGGGCCGGCGAGGCGTTCCAGGTCGTCCCCTCGCAGCGCTTCCAGACCCCCTGCGCCGCCAGCGCGCTGGACGTCTACCGGGTGCTGCGCGCCACCAACCCCTCCCCGTACATGTACCTCTTCCGGTTCGACGGCTTCGACATCGCGGGCTCCAGCCCGGAGGCCCTCGTCAAGGTCGAGGACGGCCGCGCCATGGTCCACCCGATCGCCGGCACCCGGCACCGCGGCGCCACCCCCCAGGAGGACCAGGCGCTCGCCGACGAACTCCTCGCCGACCCGAAGGAACGCGCCGAGCACCTGATGCTGGTCGACCTCGGCCGCAACGACCTGGGACGGGTCTGCGAACCCGGCACCGTCGAGGTCGTCGACTTCATGTCCATCGAGCGCTACTCGCACGTGATGCACATCGTCTCCACGGTCACCGGCCGCGTCGCCGAGGGCCGCACCGCCTTCGACGTGCTCACCGCGTGCTTCCCCGCGGGCACCCTCTCCGGTGCTCCCAAGCCCCGGGCGATGCAGATCATCGAGGAGCTCGAACCCACCCGCCGCGGGCTGTACGGGGGCTGCGTCGGCTACCTCGACTTCGCCGGGGACTCCGACACCGCCATCGCCATCCGCACCGCGCTGCTCCGCGACGGCACGGCGTACGTCCAGGCCGGGGCGGGGGTCGTCGCCGACTCCGACCCGGTCGCCGAGGACACCGAATGCCGCAACAAGGCGGCTGCGGTGCTGCGCGCCGTCCATACGGCCAACCGGCTCCGCGGCGCGTGAGGCGGTAGGGGATAGTGGAGTACGTGAGTGCCGTATCCGTACCCCAGCCCCGAGCCGTCACCGCGCCCGACGCCCCGGGAAGCCGCCGCAGCCTGGCCGCCGGCCTGCTCCTCGGGGCGGCCGGCGCCACCGTCGTCCTGCTGTCCTCCGGCCAGACCTGGGCCGAGGGCCGGGCATCGGTCGGCGGCGGCTTCCTGCCCCTGGCCGCCGAGGGCCAGGACGTCACCGGGCTCCCCGCCGCCCTCGCCGTGGTGGGCCTGGCCGCCCTCGTCGCCGTCTTCGCGGTGCGCGGCGCCGGGCGGCTGGTCGTCGCCGGGCTCCTCGCCCTCAGCGGCCTCGGCGCCGGACTGAGCGCCTGCCTCGGCGCCGTCGACCGGGCCGCGCTCGACGAGAAGGCCGCGCAGACCACCGGCGACACCCAGGCCACCATCGACGCGCTCAGCCACACCGTGTGGCCCTACGTCACCGCGGTCGGCGGCCTGCTGATCCTGCTGGCCGGGCTGCTCGCGCTGCGCTACGGGAAGCGCTGGCCCACCATGTCGGGCCGCTACGAGCGGGACGGCACCCCCCGCCCCCGCAGGGCCGCCCGCACCGCCCCGGACCCGGACCGGCCCGAGGACCTGTGGAAGGCGCTGGACCGCGGCGAGGACCCGACGCGCGAGGTGTGACCCCCAGCTCACGTCCTACCCGCACGTACGGGACAATGAAGCCGAGCTCTCGGCACGGCGGCACCAACGGCGCCACCGGCCCTGCGCACAGCGATACCAACAGCGCATCACCAACAAGGAGCAACTCATGGCGGGCAGCAGCCACGGACACACCCCGGCCGCCTGGACCGGTGTCATCATCTCCTTCATCGGCTTCTGCGTCGCGGGCGTCTTCATGGTCGCGGCCAACCCCGTCGGCTTCTGGGCCGGAATGGCCGTCGTCCTCCTCGGCGGCGTCGTCGGCCTCGCGATGAAGGCAGCGGGCCTCGGCATGCCGAAGGAGTCGGCGGAGATGGCCCGGGCCAGGGCCCGCGCCGCGCAGGCCCAGGTCTCCTGAGGCACGGCATCCGTACCAGCGCGAGGCGCAGCCCTCTCCGGGCTGCGCCTCGCGCTGGTACGGATGCCGTGCCTCAGGAGACCTGGGCCTGCGCGGCGCGGGCCCTGGCCCGGGCCATCTCCGCCGACTCCTTCGGCATGCCGAGGCCCGCTGCCTTCATCGCGAGGCCGACGACCGCCGCCCGCGCCCGTGTCGCGCGCCCGGCGCCTCGCCGTGCCGGCGGGCGTCATGGCCCTGGTCGTCGGCGCCTTCGGCTACGTCGGAACCGTGGACCCCAACGAGCCCGGCCACTACCCCGTGTGCCCGCTGCTCCGCTTCACCGGGCTCTACTGCCCGGGCTGCGGCGGGCTGCGCAGCGCCCACGCCGTCGCGCACGGCGACATCGCCACCGCCCTCGGCTCCAACGCGCTCGCCGTCGCCGGCTACGCGGTCCTCGCCGTCCTGTGGGTGGTCTGGGTGGTCCGCGCCTGCCGGGGCAGGCCCATGGGCCTCGCGGTCCGGCCCGCCGTGTGGTGGGCGATCGGGGCCGTGCTGCTGGTCTTCTCGGTCGTCCGCAATCTGCCGTTCGGTTCCGCTCTGGCACCCTGAATGCTCAGCTGGTGGGACGTTTCCCGAGCGGATTCGGGCCCTTCGCCCTCCTGCGGATAGCATTGACATGGCTGATCCTGTTCCCTCATCACCTCCCGGAAGGGGGCCGCTCGCGTGAGTGTGCTCGACGAGATCATCGACGGCGTGCGCGCCGACCTCGCGGAGCGGCAGGCGCGTGTCAGCCTCGACGAGCTGAAGGAACGCGCGCAGCGTGCTCCGGCGGCCAAGGACGGAGCCGCCGCCCTGCGCGGCGAGGGCGTCAACGTCATCTGCGAGGTCAAGCGCTCCAGCCCCTCCAAGGGGGCCCTGGCCGCGATCGCCGACCCGGCCGGACTGGCCGCGGACTACGAGGCGGGCGGCGCGTCCGTCATCTCCGTCCTCACCGAGGAGCGCCGCTTCGGCGGTTCCCTCGCCGACCTGGAGGCCGTCCGCGCCAAGGTCGACATCCCGGTCCTGCGCAAGGACTTCATCGTCACCTCGTACCAGCTCTGGGAGGCCCGTGCCTACGGCGCCGACCTCGCCCTGCTCATCGTCGCCGCCCTCGACCAGGAGGCCCTGGTCTCCCTGATCGAGCGCGCCGAGTCCATCGGCCTGACGCCGCTGGTCGAGGTGCACGACGAGGAGGAGGCGGAGCGCGCCGTGGACGCCGGGGCCAAGGTCATCGGGGTCAACGCGCGCAACCTGAAGGACCTCAAGGTCGACCGCTCCACCTTCGAGCGCGTCGCCCCCGAGATCCCCGACCACCTCGTCAAGGTCGCCGAGTCCGGTGTCCGCGGCCCGCACGACCTGATCGCGTACGCCAACGCGGGCGCCGACGCGGTGCTCGTGGGCGAGTCCCTGGTCACCGGCCGCGACCCGCGGGCCGCCGTCGCCGACCTGGTCGCCGCGGGCGCCCACCCGGCGCTCCGGCACGGACGGGGCTGACCGCGACCGTGTACGCCGACCGTCCCGAGCTCCGTGTCCGCAGGGCCCCGCGCCCCGCCGGTGCCACGGCTGCCCGGGGCGTGTCCGCGTCCACGGCGCACGGCTGCCTCCCGC
>NZ_RDBO01000020.1:703965-744814 GCF_008120935.1 Streptomyces sp. sk2.1 | reverse complement strand
GCGGCACCTCGGTCAGCGCGCTGGGCCGACCGGTGTAGTTGATCATGAGCTCGTTGAGCTCGGCGGCGAAGGCCGGGTCGGCCTTCGCCTTGTCGTACTCGACGGCGACCTCGTCCACGGCGGCGACGAGCCCGGCCAGGTCAACGGCATGCGATGGCGCACGGGGACCGCGCCGTAGCGAGCCCCGGCCGACGTACCCGCAGCTTTCCGGCGTACGTACGCCCCACCCGCCCGACCGTCCCAGGTCGTGGTGGGCGCTCCGCCCACGGCGCATACGGTGAGCCCACCCATTGCGATGTCGAGGGAGCACGTCGGATGTCATCTGACTTCTTCATCCCGGACCCGGAGGGTCTGATCCCCAGCGCCGAGGGGTATTTCGGTGCGTTCGGCGGCAAGTTCATCCCGGAGGCGCTCGTCGCCGCCGTGGACGAGGTCGCCGTCGAGTACGACAAGGCGAAGGCCGACCCGGCCTTCGCCGCCGAGCTCAACGAGCTCATGATCAACTACACCGGTCGGCCCAGCGCGCTGACCGAGGTGCCGCGCTTCGCCGAGCACGCGGGCGGGGCCCGCGTCTTCCTCAAGCGCGAGGACCTCAACCACACCGGCTCGCACAAGATCAACAACGTGCTGGGCCAGGCGCTGCTCACCAGGCGCATGGGCAAGACCAGGGTCATCGCCGAGACCGGAGCCGGCCAGCACGGCGTCGCCACCGCGACCGCCTGCGCGCTCTTCGGCCTCGAATGCACCATCTACATGGGCGAGATCGACACCGAGCGGCAGGCGCTGAACGTGGCGCGGATGCGGATGCTCGGCGCCGAGGTCATCGCGGTGAAGTCCGGTTCCAGGACCCTGAAGGACGCCATCAACGAGGCGTTCCGCGACTGGGTCGCCAACGTGGACCGCACGCACTACCTCTTCGGCACCGTCGCGGGACCGCACCCCTTCCCGGCCATGGTCCGCGACTTCCACCGGGTCATCGGCGTCGAGGCCCGCCGCCAGATCCTGGAGCGGGCCGGCCGGCTGCCGGACGCCGCCATCGCCTGCGTCGGCGGCGGCTCCAACGCCATCGGACTGTTCCACGCCTTCATCCCGGACGCGCACGTCCGGCTGATCGGCTGCGAACCCGCCGGGCACGGCGTGGAGACCGGCGAGCACGCGGCCACCCTGACCGCGGGCGAGCCCGGCATCCTGCACGGCTCGCGCAGCTACGTCCTCCAGGACGACGAGGGCCAGATCACCGAGCCGTACTCCATCTCCGCGGGGCTCGACTACCCGGGCATCGGCCCGGAGCACTCGTACCTCAAGGACATCGGCCGCGGCGAGTACCGCGCGGTCACCGACGACGCGGCCATGCAGGCGCTGCGCCTCCTGTCCCGCACCGAGGGGATCATCCCGGCCATCGAGAGCGCCCACGCGCTGGCCGGTGCCCTGGAGGTCGGCAGGGAGCTCGGCAAGGACGGGCTGCTCGTGGTCAACCTGTCCGGCCGCGGCGACAAGGACATGGACACGGCGGCCCGCTACTTCGGGCTGTACGAAGCAACCGACGGGGTCGTCGAGGCCGACACGGCCGACGGGGAACAGGAGGTCACCAAGTGAGCGGCAACGTGGAGCTGTTGAGCGCCTCCCTCGCGCGGGCGAAGTCGGAGGACCGGGCCGCGCTCATCGCCTACCTCCCGGCCGGCTTCCCGACCGTCGACGGCGGGATCGAGGCCGTCAAGGCGGTCGTGGCGGGCGGCGCGGACATCGTCGAGGTGGGGCTGCCGCACAGCGACCCGGTGCTCGACGGCCCGGTCATCCAGACCGCGGACGACATCGCGCTGCGCGGCGGCGTGAAGATCGCCGACGTGATGCGCACGGTCCGCGAGGCGCACGAGGCGACCGGTGTCCCGATCCTCGTCATGACGTACTGGAACCCGATCGACCGCTACGGCGTCGAGCGCTTCACGGCCGAGCTCGCGGAAGCGGGCGGCGCCGGGTGCATCCTGCCCGACCTGCCCGTCCAGGAGTCCGGCCCGTGGCGCGAGCACGCCGACAAGCACGGTCTCGCGACCGTCTTCGTCGTCGCGCCGAGCAGCAGGGACGAGCGCCTCGCCACCATCACGGAGGCCGGTTCCGGCTTCGTCTACGCCGCCTCGCTGATGGGCGTCACCGGCACCCGGAACTCGGTCGGCGAGCAGGCCCAGGACCTGGTCCGGCGCACCCGCGCCACGACGGAGCTGCCGGTCTGCGTCGGCCTGGGCGTCTCCAACGCCGCGCAGGCCGCCGAGGTCGCGGGCTTCGCCGACGGGGTGATCGTCGGCTCGGCCTTCGTCAAGGCGATGCTGGACGCCCCCGACGAGGAGGCCGGCCGGGCCGCCGTCCGCTCCCTGGCGGGCGAACTCGCCGAAGGCGTTCGAAAGCGCTGAATCCGGTGTAACCCGAACGGGTGGACCTGGACCGGGGAGGTACGCGCGTRCCTCCCCGGTTCGTTGCTGCGGGTGTGAGCGAGAAGAACGAACAGGGAAAAAGGGCCGCGCGAGACCGGCTCGTCCAGCAGCGCGAGCGCGAGCGGGCCGGCGAGCGCCGCAGGCGCACGCTGATCGTCACCGCCGCCGTGGTCGGCGTGCTGGGCCTGGCCGCCGTCGTCGGCGTGATCGCGGCGAACACGAACGACAAGAGCGGCAAGAGCGACACGGCGGGCCCCGCGGTCGTGCCCTCCGGCGCGACGGGCAAGGACGGCCTGGCCATCCAGGTCGGCGCGGACGACGCCCCGTCCACGCTCACCATCTGGGAGGACTTCCGCTGCCCGGTCTGCGCCCAGTTCGAGAACGCGTTCCGTGACACCATCCACCAGCTGGAGAGCGCCGGGCAGATCAAGGCCGAGTACCACCTCGCCACGATCATCGACGGCAACCTCGGCGGCAGCGGCTCGTTGCGCGCGGCCAACGCGGCGGCCTGCGCGCAGGACGTCGGCAAGTTCTCCGCGTACCACGACGTGCTCTACCGCAACCAGCCGCAGGAGGCCGACGACGCCTTCGGCGACAACGACAAGCTGATCGAGCTCGCGGGCAAGGTGCCCGGGCTCGACACCCCCGCCTTCCGCAGCTGTGTGAACGACGGCAAGCACGACAGCTGGGTCCGGAAGTCCAACACCGCGTTCCAGAACGGCGGATTCCAGGGCACACCGACCGCGCTGCTCAACGGGGAGTCGATCTTCCCGAAGAAGGGCGACGAACCGATCACCGTGGCCAACCTGAAGAAGTGGGTGGCCGAGGCCAACAAGGGCAAGAAGCCGGGCACGGTCACCCCGGCCCCGTCGGGCTCCTGACCGGGCCGCGACGGCGGGGCGGAGCGGGGCGTCCGGGGGCCCGCCCGTTACCCAGAAGTTGTCGGGTGGGTTGCCGTACGCCCCACCCGGCAGGGTAGCGTCGACCCTGCCATGGACCTTGCCTTCATTCCCAGCCCGTCGACCGGCGTGATCAATCTCGGCCCGATCCCGCTCCGCGGCTACGCGTTCTGCATCATCATCGGTGTCTTCGTCGCCGTCTGGTTCGGCAACAAGCGCTGGGTCGCCCGGGGAGGCAGATCCGGCACCGTTGCCGACATCGCCGTCTGGGCCGTGCCCTTCGGCCTCGTCGGCGGCCGGCTCTACCACGTGATCACCGACTACCAGCTGTACTTCAGCGAGGGTGAGAACTGGGTCGACGCCTTCAAGATCTGGGAGGGCGGCCTCGGCATCTGGGGCGCGATCGCGCTCGGTGCCGTCGGCGCCTGGATCGGCTGCCGCCGCCGCGGCATCCCGCTGCCCGCCTGGGCCGACGCGCTCGCCCCCGGCATCGCCCTGGCCCAGGCCTGCGGCCGCTGGGGCAACTGGTTCAACCAGGAGCTGTACGGCAAGGAGACCGACCTGCCGTGGGCGCTGGAGATCAGCGAGGGCCCCAACCGGGTCGCCGGCACGTACCACCCGACGTTCCTGTACGAGTCGCTGTGGTGCATCGGTGTCGCCCTGCTGGTGATCTGGGCGGACCGCCGCTTCAAGCTCGGACACGGCCGGGCCTTCGCCCTGTACGTCGCCGCGTACTGCGCGGGCCGGGGCTGGATCGAGTACATGCGGGTCGACGAGGCCCACCACATCCTGGGCCTGCGCCTGAACGTGTGGACCGCGCTGATCGTGTTCGTGCTGGCCGTGGCGTACATCGTCATCTCGGCGAAGCTGCGGCCGGGCCGCGAGGAGATCGTGGAGCCGGGCGCCGCCGAGGACGCGGAGAAGGCCGGGGACGGCGCGAAGAACGCCGCCGCCGAGACCGCGAAGGACGCCTCCGTCGAGCTCACGAAGGACGGCGACGACACGGCCGACGCCGGGAAGAAGGCCGATCCGGCCCCCGGGGCGGACGAGGCCGCGGAGAGCACCGACGCCGACGAGCGGGCGGCGGAGAAGGACGACACCGCGAAGGCCGCGAAGAACGGCTGAGCGCGCTTCGGCCGCACACACCGGAGCACCGGGCCCCGGACCGAAAAGGTCCGGGGCCCGGTGCGTGTCCCGGGACGAGGGCCCCTTCCTCACCCCGCCCGCGCGGCCAGCGCCAGGGTCCTGCGCGCCGACGCGACCACCGCCGCGTCGACGAACCGGCCGTCCGGCAGGGCCAGCGCCCCCTCGTCCGTCACGGCCGCCGCCACGATCTCCTGCGCCGCCTCGACCTCCCGCGCCGTCGGACGGAACGCCCGCTCGATGACCGGGAGCTGGCGGGGATGGATCGCCGCCCGGCCCAGGAAGCCCAGCGCCCGGCCGTGGGCGCAGGACGACCACAGCCCCTCCAGGTCCCGGACGTCCGGGAACACCGACTGGGTGGGCGGCGCCAGCCCGGCCGCGCGGGCGGCGACCACGACCCGGCTGCGCGACCAGTCGAGACCGGCGTCGTCCCGTACGCCCAGATCGGCCCGCAGGTCCGCCTCGCCGAGGGCGATGGAACGCACCTGGGGGTGGGAGGCGGCGACCGTGTACGCGTGCTCGATGCCGAGCGCCGACTCCAGCAGCGGGCAGAGCGCCACCCCCGGGGCCACCGCCGCGATGTGGTGGACGGACGCCGCGTGGGTGATCTTGGGCAGCCGGAGCTCGGCCAGCCCCGGCAGCCCGGCGAGGGCGCGCACGTCCGCCTCGGTGTGGACCCGGACGTGGAGCGGCACGGCCTTGTCCCCGGCGGTCTCGGACAGCAGCTCGGCGGTGGCCGAGCGCGCGTACTCCTTGCGGTCCGGGGCGACCGCGTCCTCCAGGTCCACGATCACCACGTCCGCGCCCGAGTCGCGCGCCTTGCGCACCACCTCCGGCCGGTCCCCGGGGACGTACAGCCAGGTGAGCGGCACCGTCGCGGTCACAGGACACGCTCCGCCCGCAGCGCGGCGATCTCCGCCCCCGACAGGCCCAGCCCGGTCAGGATCTCCTCGGTGTCCGCGCCGTGCGGCCGGCCCGCCCAGCGGATCGAGCCCGGTGTCGCGGAGAGCCGGAACAGGACGTTCTGCATCCGCAGCGGGCCCAGCTCCGGGTCGTCGATCTCGGTGACCGAGTCCAGGGCCCGGTACTGCGGGTCCTCCATCACGTCCCGGACGTCGTGGATCGGCGCGATGGCCGCCTCCGCCTTCTCGAAGGCGGAGACCGCCTCCTCGCGGGTGTGCCGGGCGATCCAGTTGCCGACCGCCTCGTCGAGCTCGTCGGCGTGCTCGGCGCGGGTGGTGCCGGACGCGAACCAGGGCTCGTCGATCAGCTCTGCCCGGCCGACCAGCCGCATCACCCGCTCGGCGATCGACTGCGCGGAGGTGGAGACCGCGACCCAGTGCCCGTCCGAGGTGCGGTAGGTGTTGCGCGGCGCGTTGTTCCGGGAGCGGTTGCCGGTGCGGGGCTGCACGTAGCCGAGCTGGTCGTACCAGATGGGCTGCGGGCCGAGCACGGTCAGCATCGGCTCGATGATCGCCATGTCGACGACCTGCCCCCGCCCGGTGCGGTCGCGCCCGGCGAGAGCGGTCATCACGGCGTACGCGGTGGCCAGGGCCGCGATCGAGTCGGCGAGCCCGAACGGCGGCAGCGTCGGCGGCCCGTCCGGCTCCCCGGTGATCGCGGCGAACCCGCTCATCGCCTCGGCCAGGGTGCCGAAGCCGGGACGGTGCGCGTACGGGCCGAACTGGCCGAAGCCGGTGACCCTGGCCAGCACCAGCCGGGGGTTGGCGGCGTGCAGCTCCGCCCAGCCGAGCCCCCAGCGCTCCAGCGTCCCGGGCCGGAAGTTCTCGACGATCACATCGGCCCCGGCGGCCAGCCGGAGCAGGACGTCCCGGCCACCCGGGGTGGACAGGTCGAGGGTCAGGTTGCGCTTGTTGCGGCCCAGCAGCTTCCACCACAGGCCGACGCCGTCCTTCGTGGGACCGTGCCCGCGGGAGGGGTCGGGCCGGCTCGGGTGCTCGACCTTGATGACCTCGGCGCCGAAGTCGCCGAGCATGGTGGCGCAGAGCGGGCCGGCGAAGAGCGTGGCGAGGTCGATGACCCGCAGCCCGGTCAGGGGCGCCCGTGCGGTCGGAGGTTCCTGCGCGGTCGAAGGTGCCTGTGCGGTCCTGTTCATGCGGCGTCGATCTCCCCGCGGTACGGCATGGAGGTGGAGGCGCCCGGACGCTGTACGCAGAGCGCGGCGGCCGAGGAGGCCCAGGCCAGGGCCTCGGGCACGGGCCGCCGCTCGCCGAGCGCCACGGCGAGCGTGCCGACGAAGGTGTCGCCCGCCCCGGTGGTGTCGACGGCGGTGACCTCGGGGGCGGGGAAGAGGACGGGCTCGCCGCCCCGGGCCGCGTACAGGCAGCCCTTCGCACCGAGCGTGACGACGACCGCGGGGACCTGCCCGAGCAGGTGCCGGGCCGCCGCGTGGGGGTCGGTGAAGCCGGTGAGCGCCGCCGCCTCGTGCTCGTTGGGGATCAACAGGTCGACGCAGTCGAGGAGTTCGGACGGCAGCGGCTGCACGGGGGACGGGGTGAGCAGGGTCCGCACGCCCTGGGCGTGGGCCACCCGCGCGCCCTCGATCACGGCGGACATCGGCAGTTCCAGTTGGAGCAGCAGCAGTTCGGCGCCCGCGATGGCGGCCATCTCGCCGGGGCCGAGCGCGGTGAGGGTGCCGTTGGCGCCGGGGATGACCACGATGGAGTTGGCACCCGTGTCGTCGACGACGATGTGCGTGGTGCCGCTGGGGCCCTCGGCGGTGTGCAGCAGGTCGGTGTCGATGCCCGCGTGCTCCAGGTTCGACCGCAGCCGGACGCCGTACTCGTCGTCCCCGACCGCGCCGATCATGATCACGTCGCCGCCCGCGCGGGCGGCGGCGACGGCCTGGTTGGCGCCCTTGCCGCCGGGGACGGTGAGCAGCTCCCGTCCGGTGACGGTCTCCCCGGGCTCCGGGGCCCGGGTGACGCGGGCGACGAGGTCCATGTTGGTGCTGCCGAGCACCGCGATGCCGGTCATGGGCACAGTGCCTCCTTCTGGGTGAGCCGATGGGTCTGTCCGGCGAGTTCGTCGAAGCCGACGGAGTCGAAGCCGGGGACGGACGTGGCGAGCCGGTTCCTCAGCGGGGCGGTCCAGCGGCCGGGCAGCCGGTCCGGTCCGCCGGCCAGCAGACCGGCCAGCGAACCGGCGGTCGCGCCGTTGGAGTCGGTGTCCCAACCACCCGACACCGCACGGCAGATGGAGCCGGAGAAGTCGCCGTCGGCATGGGTGAGGGCGGCGGCGAGCAGGGCGGCGTTGGGCAGCACGTGGACCCAGTGGTACCCGCCGTACTCGGCGTGCAGCCGGTCGGCCACCGTGTCGAAGTCGCCGCCCCCGCGGGCCGCCCCGATCCCGAAGCGCACCGCGTGCGCGAACCGTGAGCGCGGCGGCACGACCCGCAGCCCGGTGGCCAGGCACTCGTGCACGTCGCTCCCGCCCCCGGCCGCCTCGGCGAGCGCGGCGGCGGTGAACATCGCCCCGTACACCCCGTTGGCGGTGTGGCTGAGGACGGCGTCCCGGTGGGCCTGTTCCGCCGCGGCCGACGGATCGCCCGGGTGCGTCCAGCCGTGCACGTCGGCCCGGATCTGCGCGCCGATCCACTCCCGGAACGGGTTGCGGTACCCGGCCGTGTGCGGGGGCTCGATCCCGTCCAGCAGATTGCGGTACGCGATCCGCTCGGCGGTGAACGTCCGGCCCGCCGGGAGCTCGTCGAGCCAGAGCCGGGCGAGGTCGCCGGTGGTGAAGGACGGGCCGTGGCGCCGGAGCAGCAGCAGGGTCAGCAAGGGGTGGTTGAGGTCGTCGTCCTCGGGCATGCCGTCGATGTTCTCGGCCAGCGAGCAGGACGCGGAGCGGCGGTTCCAGGGGTAGGTGGCGGCCAGCGCGGCGGGCAGCCCCCGGGCGGTGAACCAGGTGGTCAGCGGCCAGTTGCCGGTGGCGCGGGCGAGCGCGCGGATGCCTTCCAGCGGCAGCTTCTCGACGGGCTTGCCCAGCAGGCAGCCGGCCGCCCGGCCCAGCCAGGCGGCGTGCAGCCGGTCCCGGTCCGCCGGTGGCGGGTCGGTGCGCGGGGCCGGCCAGTCGGGGCAGGCGGCCCGGACCTCGGCCCACCCGGTCGGCTCGTCGTCCCGCAACGGCGACTCCAGCAGGGCGAGTTCGTCGAGCAGCCGCTCGGCGAGCGCGCGCAGTTCCGGGGCCGGCGAGGCGGACGCGCCCGCGCGCTCCGGGGCGGGGGCGCCGCCCGCCTCGTACCACCGGCGTGCGACGGCCCGCGCGTCCCGGCCGTCCTCGGCCGCCTGGCGCAGTTCGTGGCCGACGAGGTCCTCGGGCTGCACCCAGGTCACCCGTACCGTCATGCCGTGCCCACCAGCGCGGCGAACGCCGACTCGTGCGCGCGGCGCCGGAGCGCGTCCCGTGCGAACACCTCGCGGGCGACCTGCGCCAGGGTCCGCGCGGGGGCGTGCAGATCGAGCCGGCTGGCCCCGGCGACGGCCCGCGCCCAGTCGGCGGGGACGGCCCGCTCGCCGCCGAGCGCGCCCGCGACGGCGCCGCTCATCGTGGCGATCGAGTCGCAGTCCCGGCCGTAGTTGACCGAGCCGAGCACCGCGTGCCGGTAGTCGCCGCCCGCGACGAGCAGCATGCCGAGCGCGATCGGGAGCTCCTCGATGGCGTGCAGCCGGGACGGCCGGCGGGCGGCGAGGGACGGGGCGCGGTAGTCGGGGCCGACGGTGTCGAAGGGGGCGACCGCGGCGCGCAGCGGCTCCAGCGCCGACTCGAAGTCGTCGTACCGGGCGGCGGTTTCGCACACCGCCTCGATCGCCGACCGGGTGCCGTCCTTGGCGAGCGACAGACAGGTGTCGACGACGCCGGCGGGCGTCGCGCCCGGGGCGCAGGCGGCGGCGACGGCCGCCGCGAAGACCCCGGCCGCCTCCCTGCCGTAACTGGACTGGTGGGCACCGGCGACGTCCAGCGCCTCGGCGTAGGCGGCCTCCGGGTGGGCGGCGTTGACCAGCCCGACCGGGGCCATGTACATCGCCGCACCGCAGTTGACGATGTTTCCGCTGCCCGCCTCGCGCGGATCGACATGGCCGTAGTGCAGCCGGGCGACGATCCACTTCTCGGCGAGGAAGATCCGCTGGAGCGGCAGCGCCTCGGCCTCCAGCTCGGGAATCCAGCGGAGGTTGGTGATCAGCTCCGGCACGAGGTGGTCGGCGACCGCGTACGCGTCGAGGTGGTCGCGCACGACCTCGTACACCCGGACCAGCGCATGGGTCATCAGGGTGTCGTCGGTGACGTGCCCGTCGCCCTTGTGGTACGGGGCGACGGGGCGCGCCGTGCGCCACCGGTCGCCGTCCCACGGGCCGACGATCCCGTCGATCCGGCCGCCGTGGCGGGCCACGATCTGCTCGGGCGACCGGCCCTCGACCGGGCCGCCGAGCGCGTCACCGACCGCGGCGCCGACGAGCGCGCCCGTGATCCGTTCATCGAGTGTGAGTGCCGTGGGTCCCGTCGCGGACCGACTGGCCGTCATGGATGTCATGTCCGAATTGTCCACCCAGGGGCTTCGGTTCCGTGTCTGCCAGCAGCCCGGCGAGTTCGATGAGATCGGTGCCCGCGAGACGGGGCAGCGCGCACCCGGCCAGGGTGCGGCAGGACTCGCGCCAGCCGTCCGGGACGGTGCCGATGCCGCCGAGCGCGCCGGTCAGCGCGCCCGCCAGGGCCGGTGCGGAGTCGGCCACCCGGGACAGGCACGCCGCCGCCGGAACGGCCTGGGCGATCCGGCCGCGGGCGGCGGTGGCCAGGGCGAGGGCGACCGGGACGGTCTCGGCCGCGGCGATCCCGTAGCTGTAGACGTGGTCGACGATCTGGTGCTCCAGCACCGGTACGAGGGCGAACGCGCCCGCCTCCTCGCCGACGAAGTCGCGGGCGATCCGGACCGCGTGGGCGGCGTTGCGGGCGATCTCCGTGCCGTCGGGGAGCTGGGCGAGCGCGGCGTTCACCGCGGTGTCCACGTCCGCGCCGCCCAGCGCCTCGGCGATCGCGGCGGCCATGGCGCGGGCGCCGTGCACCCCGTCGCCGTCCTGGGTGTAGCGGGCGTCGAACTCGGCGAGTTCGGCCGCGGCGGCGGGGTCGGCGGGGTGGGCGACGGCGAGCACGGCGGCCCGTACGCAGGCCGCGTCGTCGAAGTAGTGCGGGTTGTCGTGGCCGGTGGCGGGCGGACGCAGCCCGGCGGCGAGGTTGCCGAGGCCGGCCCGCACCGAGATCCGGGCGCGCAGGGGGAGCACCGCGGACTCGACCTCGGGGGCGCGGGCGGCGGCCGCGGCGACCTCGGCGGCCAGCGCGTTCCAGGCGACGTCGACGGCGGCCCGCATCCGGCGCCCGGGGGACAGTCCGTGCAGCGGGCCGGCCGCGGAGGTGAGCACGGTACCGGCGGCGAACGCCGCCCATTCGGCGTCGTCGGACGGGCCCAGCCGCAGGGGCTCGGGCGGCTGGTTGAGCGCGATGGGGACGGGCAGCGTGGTCGTGGCGTTCTGCTCGGCGAAGGTGTCGAGCTCCCGGGTCAGGCGCCGGGTCCACTCGGGCATCCGGGCCGCCCGGTGCCGCGCGGCGGGCCACCCGGCGGCGTCCCCGGAGGCGAGCCCGAGCAGCAGCCCCTCGATCCTGGCCCGCCGCCCGGGACCGGTCCGGACGCGGAGCCGGGGGGAGGGGGAGGAGGGCGGGGCGTCGTGTGCGATGGCAGGAGCAGGAGCAGGAGCAGGAGCAGGAGCAGGAGCAGGAGCAGGAGCAGGAGCAGGGGCGGCCGGGGGCGGGGCCGGGCGTGTGCCGGTACGCGGCCGGGCCGCACCGCTCGCACCGTCCGCACCATCCGCACCACCCATGCCGTCCGGGTCCTCCGTGTCCTCCGTGTCGTCCGGGGTGAGCAACTCCGCGATCTCCAGGACGTGATGGCCCCGCATCGTCGGCAGGCAGCTGCCCCGGACCGGGCCGATCGCCTCCCCCCAGTGCCGCGGGATCGCGGACATCCCGTGCAGGGCGCCGGCCAGGGCCCCGGCCACCGCGGCCGTGGTGTCCGCGTCGCGGCCCATGTTGACCGCGGTCAGCACCGCCGTACGGAAGTCCCCGCGCGCCGCGGCGAACGCGCCGAAGGCCAGCCCGACCGCCTCGGGAGCCAGGTCCGTCCAGGGGTAGCCGCCGACGACCACGGCGGAGCGCACCGCGCGCTCCATGGTCAGCCGGTCGGGGTAGGTGCGCTGCGCCGCCGCCACCGCGCGCCGCAGCGAACGCGCCGTCCAGGAGTCCATCGGGACGACGGACAGCGCGGCGGCGATCACCGAGGCGACCCCGGCCCCCGTCATCGCCGCGGCCACCCCGGCCGCCACCGCCTGCCCGCCGTAGATGCCCTCCCCGTCGTGGCTGACCCGGCCGTCCACCGCGACCAGCCGCGCCGCCTCGTCCGGCCTGCCCGCCGCGAAGACGCCGAACGGGGCCGCCCGCATCGCCAGGCCGTCGCTCCAGGCGTGCCGGTGCTGGGCGGAGATCGGGGCGGCGAGCCCCCGGCGCAGGTTCTCCAGGGTCCCCCGCTCGCTGAACCCGGCCCCGCGGAACGGGCCCTCGTCCAGGTCGGCGATCCACAGGTGCCAGGCCCGCTCCACGTGCGTGACGGTCAGCGCGGAACCGTGCCGGGCGAGCAGCAGCCCGGAGAAGATCGCGTACTCAGTGTCGTCCGTGCCCGCGGGGTCGTCGCTCACGAAGCCCTCGATCCGGCCCCAGCGGCGACGGATCTCGGACGGCCGCATGTTCTCCGCCGGTGCGCCGAGCGCGTCGCCGACCGCGAGACCGAGCAGGGAGCCGCGCGCCCGGTCGCCCGGGTCCGCCCGCCCCGCGCCGCCCCGCCCCGAGTCTTCCGGGGCCGCCGCGTCCGCACCGTGCCGATCCGCCGCGTCCGCATCATGCCGACGTGCCGCGTCCGCACCGCGTCGACCCGCCGCGTCCGCCCCGTCGTGGACCGTCGCTCCCGTGCCGTCCGTCCGCGGCTCCGCCGGACTTCCTGCGATCAACTCCATGGCGTCGACCCTTCGCACACACCGAGTCAGTTCTCCTACCTCCTCCGATCTGTGCCACGCGAAGCGTCGACAGAGGCCGTTCATCACAACAAAAGGGCCAGTCGGATGATGGTCCGGATGGTGCGTCAGAAATGGCAAGGGAAGCCTTACTTACCTGGTCAGAGGGGTGGTAAGCATGGCCTGCCTTGCTGGCGGGAGCCGTTTTTCGCGCGTACTTTCGATGGTGTCGAGCGGGGGCGGAACGGGTGAATCCCGCTGCCGGAGAAGGGGAACAGCCGTGGCCATCATCGAGACCGACGCCGTACTGCACGAGGCGCACCGCGACAACCACACCCACCGCGACGTCAACGGCGGCTGGCTGCGTCCGGCGGTGTTCGGGGCGATGGACGGGCTGGTCTCCAACCTGGCACTGATGACCGGTGTCGCGGGCGGTGCCGTCTCCCAGCAGACGATCGTGATCACCGGTCTGGCGGGCCTGGCCGCCGGGGCGTTCTCCATGGCGGCCGGCGAGTACACCTCCGTCGCCTCGCAGCGCGAGCTCGTCGAGGCCGAACTCGACGTCGAGCGGCGCGAGTTGCGCAAGCATCCGATGGACGAGGAACGGGAGCTCGCCGAGCTGTACGAGTCCCGCGGCGTCGACGCCGAGCTCGCCCGAGAGGTCGCGCGGCAGCTGTCGCGCGACCCTGAACAGGCCCTGGAGATACACGCCCGCGAGGAACTCGGCATCGACCCGGCCGACCTGCCCTCGCCGCTCGTCGCCGCGGTGTCGTCGTTCGGCGCGTTCGCGCTGGGCGCCCTGCTGCCCGTGCTGCCGTACCTGCTCGGCGCGACCGCGCTGTGGCCGGCCGTGCTGCTGGCGCTGGCCGGGCTGTTCGCCTGCGGCGCGGTGGTGGCCCGGGTGACGGCGCGCGGCTGGTTGTACAGCGGGCTGCGCCAGCTGACGCTGGGCGGGGCCGCCGCGGCCGTCACCTACGGGCTGGGCACGCTGTTCGGGGTCGCCGTCGGAGGCTGAACCGCCGCGGAGCCGGGCGGGCGCACCCATGGCGGGTGTGCCCGCCCGTGACGTGTCCGGGCTCCGGCGCGCCCCGGGAGCACCCGGGCCCGCGCCGCGTCCGCCGTCCGCCGGATGTCCACCCGCCGCCCGTGTGATCTACGTCTTGGTGGCCGCCACTGGGCGGAACCGGCCCCACCGGCGTAAAATGAGTCGCTATGCAGGACTACACATAAGTAGTCGTTTCCTGGCGGTTTCAGTTCCTTCGCCGCCGGGCATGAGTGGTGGACACCGCGGGCAACGACGCCTGCTCTCCGCGGCTCCCAGGGCGCCGATCATCCGACTGCGACCCACTCCACCGTCATCGATGGTGTCCGCATGTTGGAACGAACTATCCGCTTCTTGAGCAGCGACCCATCATGTAACCTGCACGAAATTTCGCAGAGGGCCAACGTCGTCCCTCGGCACTGCACATGCCACGACGACGACGGGAGAGCCAATGCGCATCGACGCCTGGTCGCCCATGGACGGTCGCCCCGCCCAGCAGGGGATGTACGACCCCCGTAACGAGCACGACGCCTGCGGTGTCGGGTTCGTGGCCACTCTGACCGGTGTGGCCAGCCATGAGCTGGTCGAGCAGGCGCTGACCGTGCTGCGCAATCTCGAACACCGCGGTGCCACCGGATCCGAGCCCGACTCCGGCGACGGCGCGGGCATCCTCCTCCAGGTGCCGGACGCCTTCCTGCGCGAGGAGGTCCCCTTCGACCTCCCCGAGGCCGGTGCCTACGCCGTCGGAACCGCCTTCCTGCCCGCGGACGACGCCACCGAGGCCGTCCGCGAGCTGGAGAAGATCGCCGCGGAGGAGGGCATCAAGGTCCTCGGCTGGCGCCAGGTCCCCGTCACCCCTGACATCCTCGGCAACGGCGCCCGCACCACCATGCCCGAGTTCCGCCAGCTCTTCGTCGCGGACGGCACGAGCACCGGCATCGCGCTCGACCGCAAGGCCTTCGTGCTGCGCAAGCGCGCCGAGCGGGAGGCCGGGGTGTACTTCCCCTCGCTCTCCGCCCGCACCGTCGTCTACAAGGGCATGCTCACCACCGGGCAGCTGGAGCCGTTCTTCCCGGACCTCTCCGACCGCCGCTTCGCCACCGCCGTCGCCCTGGTCCACTCCCGGTTCTCCACCAACACCTTCCCGAGCTGGCCGCTCGCCCACCCGTACCGCTTCGTCGCGCACAACGGCGAGATCAACACGGTCAAGGGCAACCGCAACTGGATGAAGGCCCGCGAGTCCCAGCTCGCCTCCGAGCTGTTCGACCCCGCCGCCGACGGGCGCGGCGGCGAGTCCGGCCTCGACCGGATCTTCCCCGTCTGCACCCCGGACGCCTCCGACTCCGCCTCCTTCGACGAGGTCCTGGAGCTGCTCCACCTCGGCGGCCGCTCGCTGCCGCACTCGGTGCTGATGATGGTCCCCGAGGCATGGGAGAACCACGCCTCCATGGACCCGGCCCGGCGCGCCTTCTACCAGTACCACTCCACGATGATGGAGCCCTGGGACGGCCCGGCCTGCGTCACCTTCACCGACGGCGTCCAGGTCGGCGCGGTCCTGGACCGCAACGGTCTGCGCCCCGGCCGCTACTGGGTCACCGACGACGGCCTCGTCGTGCTCTCCTCCGAGGTCGGCGTCCTGGACATCGACCCCGCGAAGGTCGTCCGCAAGGGCCGCCTCCAGCCCGGCCGGATGTTCCTCGTCGACACCGCCGAGCACCGCATCATCGAGGACGACGAGATCAAGGCCGCCCTCGCCGCCGAGCAGCCCTACGAGGAGTGGCTGCGGACCGGCGAGATCGAGCTGGAGGACCTGCCCGAGCGCGAGCACATCGTGCACACGCACGCCTCCGTCACCCGCCGCCAGCAGACCTTCGGCTACACCGAGGAAGAGCTCCGCGTCATCCTCGCGCCGATGGCCCGCACCGCCGGCGAGCCGCTCGGCTCCATGGGCACGGACTCGCCGATCGCCGCGCTGTCCGAGCGCCCCCGCCTGCTCTTCGACTACTTCACCCAGCTCTTCGCGCAGGTCACGAACCCGCCGCTGGACGCCATCCGCGAGGAGCTCGTCACTTCGCTGCGCTCCTCGCTGGGTCCGCAGGGCAACCTGCTGGAGCCGACCGCCGCCTCGTGCCGCAGCGTCACCCTGCCGTTCCCGGTGATCGACAACGACGAGCTGGCCAAGCTGATACACATCAACGCCGACGGCGACATGCCCGGCATGAAGGCCGCCACGCTCTCCGGCCTCTACCGGGTCGGCGGCGGCGGGGAGGCCCTCGCCGCCCGGATCGAGCAGATCCGCACCGAGGTCGACACCGCCATCGAGGACGGCGCCCGCCTGATCGTCCTGTCCGACCGGCACTCCGACGCCGAGCACGCGCCGATCCCCTCGCTGCTGCTCACCTCGGCCGTCCACCACCACCTCATCCGCACCAAGCAGCGCACCCAGGTGGGCCTGCTGGTCGAGGCCGGTGACGTCCGCGAGGTCCACCACGTCGCGCTGCTGATCGGCTACGGCGCCGCCGCGGTCAACCCGTACCTGGCGATGGAGTCCGTCGAGGACCTGGTCCGCGCCGGTACGTTCATCGAGGGCATCGAGCCCGAGAAGGCCATCCGGAACCTGATCCACGCGCTCGGCAAGGGCGTCCTGAAGGTCATGTCCAAGATGGGCATCTCGACGGTCGCCTCCTACCGGGGCGCCCAGGTCTTCGAGGCCGTCGGCCTGGACGAGGAATTCGTCGCGAAGTACTTCAACGGCACCGCCACCAAGATCGGCGGCGCCGGCCTCGACGTCGTCGCCCGGGAGGTCGCCGCCCGCCACGCCAAGGCGTACCCCGCCTCCGGCATCTCCGCCTCGCACCGCGCGCTGGAGATCGGCGGCGAGTACCAGTGGCGCCGCGAGGGCGAGCCGCACCTGTTCGACCCGGAGACGGTCTTCCGCCTCCAGCACTCCACGCGCAACAAGCGCTACGACATCTTCAAGAAGTACACCGACCGGGTGAACCAGCAGTCCGAGCGCCTCATGACGCTCCGCGGCCTGTTCGCCTTCAACCCGGACCGCGCCCCGATCCCCGTCGACGAGGTCGAGCCCGTCTCCGAGATCGTCAAGCGCTTCTCCACCGGCGCCATGTCGTACGGCTCCATCTCCCGCGAGGCGCACGAGACCCTCGCCATCGCCATGAACCAGCTGGGCGGCAAGTCCAACACCGGCGAGGGCGGCGAGGACGCCGACCGGCTCCACGACCCGGCGCGCCGCTCGTCCATCAAGCAGGTGGCCTCCGGCCGCTTCGGCGTGACCAGCGAATACCTGGTCAACGCGGACGACATCCAGATCAAGATGGCGCAGGGCGCCAAGCCCGGCGAGGGCGGCCAGCTGCCCGGCCACAAGGTCTACCCCTGGGTCGCGAAGACCCGGCACTCCACCCCGGGCGTCGGCCTGATCTCCCCGCCGCCGCACCACGACATCTACTCCATCGAGGATCTGGCCCAGCTGATCCACGACCTCAAGAACGCCAACCCGGCGGCCCGCATCCACGTGAAGCTGGTCTCCGAGGTCGGCGTCGGCACGGTCGCCGCCGGTGTGTCCAAGGCGCACGCCGACGTCGTGCTGATCTCCGGCCACGACGGCGGCACCGGCGCCTCCCCGCTGACCTCGCTGAAGCACGCGGGCGGCCCCTGGGAGCTCGGCCTGGCCGAGACCCAGCAGACCCTGCTGCTCAACGGCCTGCGCGACCGCATCGTCGTACAGACCGACGGCCAGCTGAAGACCGGCCGCGACGTCGTCATCGCCGCCCTGCTGGGCGCCGAGGAGTTCGGTTTCGCGACCGCGCCGCTCGTCGTCTCCGGCTGCGTCATGATGCGCGTCTGCCACCTGGACACCTGCCCGGTCGGCATCGCCACCCAGAACCCCGTCCTGCGCGCCCGGTTCTCCGGCAAGGCCGAGTACGTCGTCAACTTCTTCGAGTTCATCGCCCAGGAGGTCCGCGAGCTCCTCGCCGAGCTGGGCTTCCGCTCGATCGAGGAGGCCGTCGGCCACGCCGAGCTGCTCGACACCGACCGCGCGGTCACGCACTGGAAGGCGCAGGGCCTCGACCTGGAGCGGCTGTTCCACGTCCCCGAGCTGCCTGAGGGCGCCGTCCGGCACCAGCTGGTCGAGCAGGACCACGGTCTGGCCAAGGCCCTCGACAACGAGCTGATCAGGCTCGCCGCCGACGCCCTGGGCGCGGACGGCGCCGAGGCCGCCCAGCCGGTCCGGGCCCAGGTCGCGATCCGCAACATCAACCGGACCGTCGGCACCATGCTCGGCCACGAGGTGACGAAGAAGTTCGGCGGCGCGGGACTGCCGCAGGACACCATCGACATCACCTTCACCGGCTCCGCCGGCCAGTCCTTCGGCGCCTTCGTGCCCAGCGGCGTGACGCTGCGCCTGGAGGGCGACGCCAACGACTACGTCGGCAAGGGCCTGTCCGGCGGCCGGATCGTCGTCCGCCCGGACCGCGGCGCCGACCACCTCGCCGAGTACTCCACCATCGCGGGCAACACCATCGCCTACGGCGCCACCGGCGGCGAACTGTTCCTGCGCGGCCGCACCGGCGAGCGGTTCTGCGTCCGCAACTCCGGCGCCACGGTCGTCTCGGAAGGCGTGGGCGACCACGGCTGCGAGTACATGACCGGCGGACACGCCGTCGTGCTCGGCGAGACCGGACGCAACTTCGCGGCCGGCATGTCGGGCGGCGTCGCCTACGTCATCGACCTGGACCGGGACAACGTGAACGCCGGCAACCACGGCGCGATCGAAGCCCTCTCCGACACCGACGAGCGGTGGCTGCACGACGTGGTGCGCCGCCACCGCGAGGAGACCGGCTCCACGGTCGCCGAGAAGCTGCTGGCCGACTGGGACACGGCGGTCGCCCGCTTCAGCAAGATCATCCCGTCCACGTACAAGGCAGTGCTCGCCGCCAAGGAAGCCGCTGAGCTCGCCGGTCTCTCCGAGCGGGAGACCACCGAGAAGATGATGGAGGCGGCGACCAATGGCTGACCCCAAGGGCTTTTTGACCACCGGGCGCGAGGTCGCCGAGACCCGCCCCGTGACCGAGCGCGTCAAGGACTGGAACGAGGTCCACGTCCCCGGCTCGCTGCTCCCGATCATCAGCAAGCAGGCCGGGCGCTGCATGGACTGCGGCATCCCGTTCTGTCACAACGGCTGCCCGCTCGGAAACCTCATTCCCGAGTGGAACGACTACGCCTACCGCGAGGACTGGGCGGCCGCGTCCGAGCGGCTGCACGCCACGAACAACTTCCCGGAGTTCACCGGGCGGCTCTGCCCGGCCCCGTGCGAGTCGGCGTGCGTGCTCGGCATCAACCAGCCGGCCGTCACCATCAAGAACGTCGAGGTCTCCATCATCGACAAGGCGTGGGGCAACGGCGACGTCACCCCGCAGCCGCCCGAGCGGCTCTCCGGCAAGACCGTCGCGGTCATCGGCTCGGGACCGGCCGGCCTGGCCGCCGCCCAGCAGCTGACCCGGGCCGGTCACACGGTCGCCGTCTACGAGCGCGCGGACCGCATCGGGGGCCTCCTGCGGTACGGCATCCCCGAGTTCAAGATGGAGAAGTCGCACATCAACCGCCGCATCGAGCAGATGCGCGCGGAGGGCACCAAGTTCCGCACCGAGACCGAGATCGGCCGGGACATCGACGCGGCCAGGCTCCGCCGCCGCTACGACGCGGTGGTCATCGCCGCGGGCGCCACCGTCTCCCGCGACCTGCCCGTCCCGGGCCGCGAACTGAACGGCGTGCACTTCGCCATGGAGTACCTGCCGCTGGCCAACAAGGTGCAGGAGGGCGACCTGACGGTCTCCCCGATCACCGCCGAGGGCAAGCACGTCGTCGTCATCGGCGGCGGCGACACCGGCGCCGACTGCGTCGGCACCGCCCACCGCCAGGGTGCCCTGTCCGTCACCCAGCTGGAGATCATGCCGCGGCCGGGCGACGAGCGGAACGCCAACCAGCCCTGGCCGACGTTCCCCATGCTCTACAAGGTCACCTCCGCGCACGAGGAGGGCGGCGAGCGCGTGTACTCCGTGTCCACCACCCACTTCGAGGGCGACGAGGACGGCAACGTCCAGGCACTGCACCTGGTCGAGGTGGAGTTCAAGGACGGCGGGCTGGAACAGAAGCCCGGCACCGAGCGGCGCATCCCCGCCCAGCTGGTCACCCTCGCCATGGGCTTCACCGGCACCGACCGGTCCAACGGCCTGGTCCAGCAGTTCGGCCTGGAGCTCGACGAGCGCGGCAACGTCGCGCGCGACGCGGACTTCGCCACCAACGTCGACGGCGTGTTCGTCGCCGGTGACGCGGGCCGCGGCCAGTCCCTCATCGTGTGGGCCATCGCCGAGGGCCGCTCCGCGGCGCGCGGGGTGGACCGCTTCCTCACCGGGGCCAGCGCCCTGCCGGCCCCGATCCGCCCGACGGACCGTGCCCTCATGGTCTGATCGCGACACCCCGGACGTCCCGCACAACGGCGTGCGGAACCGACACGGCGCCTGCCCGTCCCCGACCGGACGATCCCGGCAGGCGCCGTGGCGCGTCCGGGGCCGGACCTTTCCGGCCCGGCCCCGGACCCGCTCAGCCGGTCAGCGCGGACGTCTTGAGCACCACCAGCAGCACCAGCGCCGCGCCCAGCACCACGCACGCGGCGGCCTGGACCGTCGTGCGGCGCCCCGCCGGCGCGTAGGCATACGCCACCGTGACCAGGCCGCCCGTCAGCAGCCCGCCCAGATGGCCCTGCCACGAGGTGAACCCGGCCGAGATCAGCATCCAGATCAGGAAGCCGGCCATGAAGCGGTTCACCGCCCGCATGTCGCGGCCCAGCCGCCGGTTGATGACGTAGAACGCCGCCCCGAGACCGAAGACCGCACCCGAGGCGCCCACCGTGCCGTCCGACGGCGCGATCAGGTACACCAGCACCGAACCGCCCAGCGCGGACAGCAGGTACAGCGCGAGATAGCGGACCCGGCCCAACTGTTCCTCGACGACCCGGCCCAGGTTCCACAGCGCGTACATGTTGAACAGGATGTGCAGCACCCCGAACGGCAGCGAGCCGAAGGACGAGGCGTCCGGCGGCAGGTGCAGGAAGGCACCGGTCAGCAGCCGGTACCACTCGCCGTCCACCACCCCGACCACGTCGAAGCCGGGAAAGCTCCCGCCCTCGTACAGGTACTTGTTCCCGTCCGGGCCGTTCAGTCCCGCGCCCAGCATCGCGAACCGGTCGACGATCCCGGGACGGATCAGCTCGCCCAGGTAGACGAGGACGTTGAGACCGATCAGCACGTAGGTGACCAGCGGCACCGCGGACCTCGCCACCGCGCCGCCGAACACGGTGCGCGCCTGCCGGACCGAACGCTGCCCCTCCTTCACGCACTCCACGCAGTGGTGGCCCACGGCGGCCTCGCGCATGCAGTCGGGACAGATGAACCGTTCGCAGCGGACGCAGCTCACATACGTCTCGTACGACGGATGCCGGTAGCAGGTGGTGATCGCGGCCTCCACGGCAGGCTCCTTCACGGGTGGACTGGCACGAGCGGCCGGTGGGGACGGCGGCGATCAAGATAGCGAACCGCCAGGGTCCGGGGACATCCGGGTGCCCTACGCTCGGGGGACCGGCACACGTCGAGGACCGGAGGGACCCCATGACCGACCCGTCCGCCGCGCGGGGCCCGGCGATCAGCCTCCGCAAGGTCGAGGAGACCGCGCCCGCGCTGGTCAGCCTCTACAAGAGCGCCTCGATCTCGCTGGCGAAGCACCGCCTGGGCGGCGAACGCGCCGCGGTCTACCTGGTGCTCGACCGCTCCGGCTCCATGCGGGGGTACTACAAGGACGGCAGCGTCCAGGCCCTGGCCGACCGGGTGCTGGGACTGGCGGCCCACCTGGACGACGACGGCCGCGTCCCCGTCTTCTTCTTCTCCACGGACATCGACGCCGTCGCCGACGTGGCCCTGGACAACCACCGCGGCCGGATCGACGCGATCGCGGCGGACCTCGGCCACATGGGACTGACCAACTACCACCTGGCCATGGACGCCGTCATCGACCACCACCTCGAAAGCGGCGCCACCGCCCCCGCACTCGTCGTCTTCCAGACGGACGGCGGCCCGACCAGCAGGCACGCGGCCGAGCGCTATCTCTGCAAGGCGGCGAAACTGCCGATGTTCTGGCAGTTCATCGGCTTCGGCAACAAGCGGAGCAACCAGTTCGACTTCCTGCGCAAGCTCGACGAACTCCCCGTGCCCGCCAAGCGGCCCGTCGACAACGCCGGCTTCTTCCACGCCGGATCCGACCCGCGCCGGGTCCCGGACGCCGAACTCTACGACCGGCTCGTCGCCGAGTTCCCGCAGTGGCTGGCCGCGGCCAGGGCCCTGGGCATCGCCGACTGAGGTCCCTGCGGCCGATCGGGCGACCGCGCCGCCGACCGGGCGACCGGACGGGGAATCCGGACAGGAGATGTCGGGATTACCGGGTTCCATGGCTGCCATGACATCGAGTTCCTGGGAAGAGTTCCACACGGCGGAGCCGGACTTCGCCGAAACCGTCCGCGCCCGCTTCCAGCTCTACAAGCACCACGTCCTGGCGACCCTGCGCAAGGACGGATCGCCGCGCGTGACCGGGCTGGAGGTGGACTTCCGCTTCGGCGAACTGTGGCTCGGCATGATGCCGAACTCGCGCAAGGCGCTGGACCTGCGCCGCGACCCCAGGTTCGCGGTGCACGCCAACCCCGGCCCGGACGCCGAGATGACGGACGGCGACGTCCGGGTCTCCGGCCGCGCCGTGGAGGTCACCGACCCCGACGTCCTGGCCCGCTTCGTCGAGGAGGTGAACCCGCCCCAGCCGTTCCACCTCTTCCGCACCCGGATCCAGGAGGTGGTCCGCGTCTCCGTGGAAGGGGAGGAGCTGGCGGTCCGGACGTGGCGGCCGGGGAAGCCGGTGCGCACGATCAGCCTGCGCGGGGAGACCGAGGCCACCGGGGGGAGCTGACCGCCCCGGGAGCCTTTCGGCGGCCCCCGGGGCGGCGCCGACCGGCCCCGCTCAGTGGCCCTTGTCCGGCCGCGACCGCCTCCACCACCGGGCCCGGCACCACGTGCCGCCCCAACTCGGTGAAGGCCACCGCGACTTCGACCGGCAGCGGACCCACGCCCCCGTACTCCCCGGGAACCGTCAGCGCGAACACCCCCGCCTCCGCCAGCCGGTCCCAAAGGGCCCCGCCCGGTCCGTGGTCCCCGGCGGCCCAGGCCCGTACCGCCGACGGGGTGTCCGAGGCCGCCAGCATCCCGTCCAGCGAGCGGGCGAACTCCCGCTGCTCGTCGTCGAGGAGGAACCGCATCAGCGCCGTCCCTTCGGCAGGCCGAGCAGCCGCTCGGCGACGATGTCGCGCTGGATCTCGTTCGTACCGGCGTAGATGGGGCCCGCGAGGGCGAAGACGTACCCCTCGCCCCACGCGGAACCGGCGAGTTCCCCGTCCGGGCCCAGCAGGTCGAGCGCCGTCTCGTGCAGCGCGATGTCGTACTCGGACCAGAACACCTTGTTCAGGCTGGACTCCGCGCCGACGGCCGTCCCCGCCGCGAACCGCGAGGCGGCGGCGCAGGTGAAGAGCTGATAGGCGCGGGCCCCGATCACCGCGTCCGCCACCCGGTCGCGCAGCGCCGTGTCCGACGGGTCGCCGTGGGCGCGCCACAGCGCGTCGAGCCGGTCGGCGGAGGCCAGGAAACGGCCGGGGGAGCGGAGCATCAGCCCGCGCTCGGCGCCCGTCGCCGACATGGCGATGCGCCAGCCCTGCCCGGGTTCCCCGATGACGTCCCCGTCCGGCACGAACACCTCGTCCAGGAACAGTTCGGCGAAGGCGGGCTTGCCGTCCAGCCGCCCGATCGGCCGGACCGAGACGCCGGGCGCCGACAGGTCGAACATCAGATACGTCAGCCCGTGGTGCGGCTTCGCGGCCCCGGGGTCCGTACGGAAGATGCCGAACGCCCGGTCCGCGAACGCGGCCCGCGAGGACCAGGTCTTCTGCCCCGACAGCAGCCAGCCGCCGTCCGTGCGCACCGCCCGCGAACGCAGTGACGCCAGGTCCGAACCGGCCTCCGGCTCGGACCACGCCTGCGCCCAGATCACCTCGCCGCTCGCCATCGGCGGCAGGATCCGGGCCCGCTGCTCCTCGGTGCCGTGGTCGAAGAGGGTCGGGGCGAGGAGGTTGATGCCGTTCTGCGAGACCCGGCCGGGGCCGCCCGCCGCGTAGTACTCCTCCTCGAAGGCCAGCCACCCGAAGACGTCGGCGTCCCGGCCGCCGTGGGCGGCCGGCCAGGAGACCACCGACCAGCGGTCCGCGTACAGCCGGGCCTCCCACTCCCGGTGCGCGGCGAAGCCCTCGGCGGTCTCCAGCGACGGCAGCGGTTCGGCGGGCACGTTGGCCCGCAGCCAGCGGCGCGCCCCGGCCCGGAACTCCTCCTCCTGCGGTGTGCGCGACAGGTCCATCAGCCGCCCGCCTTCTTCATCGCGGCGACGTCCATCCCGCCGAGCGGGTCCGCGGACGTCTCCGCGTTGTGCGCGTGGGCGAGGTGGTGCAGGCCGAAGACCGAGTCCAGGCCGGTGTGCAGCCCCTGGAGGTCCTCGGCCTGGTTGACCGCGCGCTTGGTGAGGGCCAGCCCGAGGCGCGGCATCGTGGCGATCCGCTCCGCCAGCTCCCGGGTGCGGTCGTCGAGTTCGTCCGGCGCCACCACCTGGTTCACCATGCCGATCTCGTACGCCCGGCGGGCGCTCATCCGGTCGCCGGTGAACAGGAACTCCTTCGCGATCCGGGGCGGCATCACCCAGGGGTGCGCGAAGTACTCGACGCCGGGGATGCCCATCCGCACCACCGGATCGGCGAAGAAGGCGTCCTCGCCCGCCACGATCAGGTCGCAGATCCAGGCGAGCATCAGCCCGCCGGCCACGCACGCCCCCCGGACCGAGGCGACGACCGGCTTCGGCAGTTCGCGCCAGCGCCTGCACATGCCGAGGTAGACCTCCGACTCGCGGGCGAAACGGCTCTCCGCCCCCGCCTTGTCGCTGTGGTCCCACCACAGTCCGGCCCGGCGCTCGAAGGGCAGGTGCGCGTCGCGCCCGGGCGTGCCGATGTCGTGGCCCGCCGAGAAGTGCTCCCCGGCGCCCGTCAGCACGACCACCTTGACCTCGGAGTCCTCGGCGGCCCGGTAGAACGCGGCGTCCAGGGCGTAGGTCATGGCCGAGTTCTGGGCGTTGCGGTAGCGCGGGCGGTTCATCGTGACGTACGCGACCGGGCCCCGGCGCTCGTACAGCACCGGGCCGTCCCGGCGGTCGTCGGCGGATGTGTCGTGGGCAGCGGGCATCGGCTCATCCTTCCCTAACAAGTGTTTGGTAGGTTAACGTACGGGCACGAGCACCGTCGAGGATCCGAGGAACGGGACCGAGGAGGCACGGGCGTGAGCGCACCGCAGTACGTACCCGGACACGGACTGCTGGCCGGCCGCACGGCCGTCGTCACCGCCGCCGCGGGCGCCGGCATCGGCGGGGCCACCGCCCGCAGGTTCCTGGAGGAGGGCGCCCGCGTCGTCATCGGCGACCTGCACGCCCGCCGGCTGAAGGAGACCGAGGAGGCCCTCGCCGAGGAGTTCGGCGCGGACCGCGTCGCCGCACTGCCCTGCGACGTCACCGACGAGACCCAGGTCCGAGCCCTGTTCGCGCTCGCCGAACGGGCCCACGGCGGCCTCGACGTCGTCGTCAACAACGCCGGACTCGGCGGCACCGCCGAACTCACCGAGATGACCGACGAACAATGGACCAGGGTCCTCGACACCACCCTGAACGGCACCTTCCGCTGCACCCGCGCCGCCCTGCGCTCGCTGCGCGCGGCCGGCCGCGGCGGCGTCGTCGTCAACAACGCCTCCGTCGTCGGCTGGCGCGCCCAGAGCGGCCAGGCCCACTACGCCGCCGCCAAGGCGGGCGTCATGGCGCTCACCCGCTGCGCCGCGATCGAGGCCGCCGCGTACGGGGTGCGCGTCAACGCCGTCGCCCCCAGCCTCGCCATGCACCCCCACCTGGTGAAGGTCACCTCGGCGGAACTCCTCGACGAACTCACCGCGAAGGAGGCCTTCGGCCGCAGCGCCGAACCGTGGGAGGTCGCCAACGTCATCGTCTTCCTCGCCAGCGGCTACTCCTCGTACCTGACCGGCGAGGTCGTCTCCGTCAGCAGCCAGCGTGCCTGACCGTGCGGTGCCCGCGACGCCACCGCCGCCCGCCGGACCGGGGGCCGACGGCCACCGGGCGGAGAATGGGCAGGTGCCTACCAAGAAGAAGCCCCAGGGAACCCCCTCGCCCGAGCGGCGCCGCGAACTGCTCGCCACCGCCGCCGAGGTCTTCGCCGCCCAGGGATACAACGCCACCACCGTCCGCAAGATCGCGGACGCGGCCGGGATGCTCGCGGGCAGCCTCTACTACCACTTCGATTCCAAGGAATCGATGATCGACGAGATCCTCTCGACCTTCCTCGACGAACTCTGGGAGGGGTACGACGCGGTGCTCGCCGCCGGACTCGGCCCCCGGGAGACCATCGAGGCCCTCGTCACCGAGTCCTTCCGGGAGATCGACCGGCACCGCGCCGCCGTCGCCATCTACCAGAAGGAGTCCAGGCACCTGGCCGCCCAGCCGCGCTTCCAGTACCTCGTCGACTCCCAGCAGAAGTTCGAGAAGGCCTGGCTCGGCACGCTGGAGCGCGGCGTCGCCGACCGGACCTTCCGCGCCGACCTGGACATCCGCCTCACCTACCGCTTCGTCCGCGACACCGTCTGGGTCGCCGCGTCCTGGTACCGGCCGGGCGGACTGCACAGCCCCGAGGAGATCGCCCGCCAGTACCTCTCGATGGTCCTGGACGGCATCGCCCTGCGCACGTAACCGACCCGTCACGCCCCAGGAGGAGCAGCAGCCATGGCCGAGGCATACATCGTCGAAGCGGTACGCACCCCGGTCGGCCGACGCGGGGGCGGACTCGGCCGGGTCCACCCCGCCGACCTCGGCGCCCACGTCCTGAAGGCACTCGTCGAACGGACCGGCATCGACCCGGCGGCCGTCGAGGACGTCGTCTTCGGCTGCCTCGACACCGTCGGCCCCCAGGCCGGCGACATCGCCCGCACCTGCTGGCTGGCCGCCGGACTGCCCGAGGAGGTCCCCGGCGTCACCATCGACCGCCAGTGCGGCTCCTCCCAGCAGGCCCTGCACTTCGCCGCCCAGGGCGTCATGTCCGGCACCCAGGACCTGGTCGTCGCGGGCGGCACCCAGAACATGACCCAGATACCCATTGCCTTCGCCTCCCGTCAGGCCGCCGAACCCCTCGGCCTGACGGACGGCCCGTACGCGGGCAGCGAGGGCTGGCGCGCCCGGTACGGCGACGCCCCGGTCAACCAGTTCCACGGCGCCCAGCTGATCGCCGAGAAGTGGGGCATCGGCCGCCGGGACATGGAGGAGTTCGCGCTCCGCTCCCACCACCGCGCGATCCGCGCCGTCGACGAGGGCCGCTTCGCGCGCGAGACCGTCGCCCTCGGCGACGTCACCGTCGACGAGGGACCGCGCCGCGACACCACCCCGGAGAAGATGGCCGTGCTGAAACCGGTGATGGAGGGCGGCACGATCACCGCCGCCTGCTCCTCGCAGGTCTCCGACGGTGCCGCCGCCCTGCTCATCGCCTCCGAGCGTGCCGTCGCCGAGCACGGCCTCACCCCCCGCGCCCGCGTCCACCACCTCTCGGTGCGCGCCGAGGACCCGATCCGCATGCTGTCGGCGCCGATCCCCGCCACCGCGCACGCCCTGAAGAAGACCGGAATGACCATCGACGACATCGACCTGTTCGAGATCAACGAGGCGTTCGCCCCGGTCGCCCTGGCCTGGCTGAAGGAGACCGGCGCCGACCCCGACCGGGTCAACGTCAACGGCGGCGCGATCGCCCTGGGTCACCCGCTCGGCGCAACCGGTGCCAGATTGATGACCACCCTGCTGCACGAACTGGAACGCACCGGCGGCCGCTACGGGCTCCAGACCATGTGCGAGGGCGGCGGCCAGGCGAACGTCACCGTCATCGAACGGCTCTGAGCGCCGACCCCGCCCCGATGCCGCCGCCGGGCCCCCGCGGACCGGCCCCGAGAGCGAATCCGGCGGAGTTCCGCACGCTCCCCGGACCGGAAACCGCAAGGGCCCGGACGGGAACCGGAAGGGAAACCGCCGACCTTCGACGCGGTGTGTTCCCGTCGAAGGTCGACGGAACGTGCTACGGTTGCCGGGTTGCAGTTTTGGTACCCATGAACTTTATGTGCGCCTGACGGGAATGCTTCCTCAGGCGCATTATTGTTTTCCGGCTTCTCCGGATGGGGCTCAATGCGGCGACTTGGAATTCGTAAAGTGCGGATTTCCGGCACTGCACCTCTGTTTAGGAGAACGACATGGCTACTGGAACCGTGAAGTGGTTCAACTCGGAAAAGGGCTTCGGCTTCATCGAGCAGGACGGCGGCGGCGCCGACGTCTTCGCCCACTACTCCAACATCCAGGCCGCGGGCTTCCGTGAGCTCCAGGAGGGCCAGAAGGTCACCTTCGACGTCACGCAGGGCCAGAAGGGCCCGCAGGCGGAGAACATCGTCCCGGCCTGATCGCCGGACGCGTACCTCGCAGCCGGGGCCCGCACCGTGAAGGTGCGGGTCCCGGCTTGTGCTGTCCCGGGGCGCCGCACACCGGCCGCCCCCGCAGCACTTCCCCCCAATGGAACACGAATTCCAGGAACTCCCGAGGAATCCCCCAGGAGGGCAATTCCGTATGACCCGCTCCGAACGCCAGGACCGACCCGCCCGCAACCGCCCGTCCAGGGGGCGCGGCACGGCCCCGGCAAAGGCAACCGCCAAGGGTTCCGGCAAGGGATCCGGCAAGGCGTCGCCCCGCCGCAGGGCCACGCCGCCGCAGGGTGAATTCGCCCTGCCCGAAACCACGACCCCCGCACTGCCCGCCGCCGAGACGTTCGCCGAGCTGGACATGCCCGCGGCCCTGCTGAAGACCCTTGCCGCGCAGGGCGTCACCGACCCGTTCCCGATCCAGGGCGCCACCCTGCCGAACTCGCTCGCCGGCCGCGACATCCTCGGCCGCGGACGCACCGGCTCCGGCAAGACCCTCGCCTTCGGCCTCGCCCTGCTCGCCCGCACCGCCGGACGGCGCGCCGAGCCGCGCACCCCGCTCGCGCTCGTCCTCGTCCCCACCCGCGAGCTCGCCCAGCAGGTCACCGACGCGCTGACGCCGTACGCGACCTCCGTGCAGCTGCGCCTGGCCACCGTCGTCGGCGGCATGTCGATCACCAAGCAGTCCGGCGCGCTGCGCCGCGGCGCCGAGGTGCTCGTCGCCACGCCCGGACGGCTGAAGGACCTCATCGAGCGCGGCGACTGCGACCTCGGCCGGGTCGCCATCACCGTCCTCGACGAGGCCGACCAGATGGCCGACATGGGCTTCATGCCGCAGGTCGTCGCCCTGCTCAAGCAGGTCGAGCCGGACGGCCAGCGGATGCTGTTCTCCGCCACGCTCGACAAGAACATCGACCGGCTGGTCAAGATGTTCCTCACCGACCCCGTCGTGCACTCCGTCGACCCGTCCGCGGGCGCGGTCACCACGATGGAGCACCACGTGCTGCACGTGGCCGACGCGACCGACAAGAAGGCCGTCGCCACCAGGATCGCCGCCCGGGACGGCCGCGTGATCATGTTCGTGGACACCAAGCGCGCCGCCGACCGCTTCGCCAAGCGGCTGCTCGCCAGCGGCGTGCGGGCCGCCGCCCTGCACGGCGGACGCTCCCAGCCGCAGCGCAACCGGACCCTGGACCAGTTCAAGAACGGCCAGGTCACCGCGCTCGTCGCGACGAACGTGGCGGCCCGCGGCATCCATGTCGACGACCTCGACCTGGTCGTGAACGTGGACCCGCCGACCGACCACAAGGATTACCTCCACCGCGGCGGGCGCACGGCGCGTGCCGGGGAGTCCGGCAGCGTCGTCACCCTGGTGCTGCCCGAGGAGAAGCGGGACATGACCCGGCTGATGGCCGACGCGGGCATCGCCCCCCGGACCACCCGGGTCTCCTCCGGCGACGAGGAGCTCGTCCGGATCACCGGCGCCCGCGAACCGTCCGGTGTCGCGGTCGTCATCGAGGTCCCGCAGCCGACCCCGCCGAAGCAGCGCACCCGCTCGGGCAGCGGCTCCTCGGGCGGCGGTGCCCGCTCGGGCGGCCGGAGCCGGGGCCGGCGCGGCGCCGGACAGGGCGGCGGCGAGGCACGGGGCACCGCCGGTTCGTCGCGCGGTACGGCGGGCACGGGCGGCACGGCCCGGTCCGCCGGTTCGGGCGCGGCCCGCGGCGGCGAGGCCCGCACCGGGACCGGACGGTCCGGCGCGGGACGCGGCGGCTCCGGCGCCGGGCGCGGCGGCACGACGACGGGGCGCGGCCGCAGGGTCGCGTGACCGTACGGGAGGGGCGCCGGCGGTCACCGCGCCCCTCCCTCCGCCTCAGCCCGCCGGGGTCCCGGCGGGCGGCAGCGCGCCCAGCGCCGCGTGGGCCTGCGCCATCACCCGTTCCACCAGCTCCGCACAGCTGGGCAGGTCCTCGATCAGGCCCGCCACCTGGCCCGACGCCATCACGCCCAGATCCGTCCGGCCGTCGACCATGGACGCCTTCAGGAGCATCGGTGTGTTGGCGGCCAGCAGGACCTGGCTCCAGGACAGGTCCTTGCCGTGCCTCATCGCGAGACCGTCGCGCACCATCCGGGACCAGCCGGTGCCGGAGATCCGCCGGAAACCGGCCGCCCGGCGCATCGCCTGCGCCAACGCCCGTGCCCGGCCCGCGCGTTCCAGCGCGGCGACCATCTCCGTGCGCAGCATCCGGTGCGGCAGCCCGTCCACCGCCGTGGTGACCGTGACGTCCTTGACGCCCGCCGCCAGATAGCGCGCCTTCACCGCGTCCGGCACGGTCGAGTCCGACGTCAGCAGGAAGCGCGTGCCCATCGCGATGCCCGCCGCCCCGTACGCCAGCGCCGCGACCAGGCCCCGCCCGTCGTGGAAACCGCCCGCCGCGACCACCGGGATGTCCACCGCGTCGACGACCTGCGGCAGCAGCACGGTGGTGGCCACCTCGCCGGTGTGCCCACCGCCCTCGCCGCCCTGCACGATCACCGCGTCCGCACCCCACGCCGCGACCTTCTCGGCATGCCGCCGGGCACCGATCGACGGGATCACGACCACGCCCGCGTCCTTCAGCTCCGCGATGAGCTCCCTCGACGGGGCCAGCGCGAAGGACGCCACCGCCACGCCCTCGTCGATGATGATCCGCACCCGCTCGCGCGCGTCACCGGCGTCGGCGCGCAGATTGACCCCGAACGGCTCGTCCGTACGGGACTTGACCTCCCGCACCGCCGCCCGCAGCCGCTCGGGGGTCATCGTCGCGGAGGCCAGGATGCCCAGGGCGCCCGCCCGGGCCGTCGCGGAGACCAGGCGGGGGCCCGCGACCCAGCCCATGCCGGTCTGCACGATGGGGTGGCGGACGCCGACGAGCTCCGTGAACGCGGTGCGCATCAGGACCCGACCTCCCGGTTCCGGGCGCCCCGCGGATCGACGACCTCGCGGATCAGGCGCAGCTCCTCCGCCGTCGGCTCCCGGGTGCACGGGACCTCGTCCGGCACCGCGAGCGGGAAACCGGTGGCCGCGCGGACCTGCTCGACGGTGACGCCGGGGTGCAGCGAGGCCAACCGCATCGAGTGGTCCGGGGTCGCGAAGTCGAGGACGCAGAGATCGGTGACGACCCGGGGGATGCGATGGTGGCGGGTCGCGGACGGACCGGCCGCCGCGGCGTTGTCGTAACCCACCCCGCAGACCATGTCGACGCGTTCGACGAAGACCCGTGGGGAGTGCCTCGGCACCCAGTAACTGACCGGGTTGTTCAGGGTGTTGACCGGGGCGCCGCGCACCCCGAGCAGCTGCCGGGCGGGCCGCTCCCAGTCGCCGATGCAGGAGATGTTCTGGTTGCCGAACCGGTCGATCTGGCTCGCCCCCATCATCACGTGCCGCCGGCCGCCGGTGACCATGGCCAGGTGCAGCCGGTACGGCAGCCAGCCCTCCGTGGTGCCGTCCGGGCCGACGATCAGCGCCTCGCCGTCGGTGAGCAGCAGATCGGGCGAGAAGGTGAGCCGGGCCAGCCGGGCCCCGACGGACGGGATGACCCCCATCGGGCTGGCGAGCACCTCGCCGTCGCCGCGCCAGGCGTCGGCGCAGGCGATCACGCAGTACTCGGCCCGGGTGACGGGACCGGCGGAGAGGCCGGCGGACATGTCGGCGGACGTGCCGTTCGTGGTGGTCATTCCCGCTCCTCGTGCCAGGCCCGGACGGCCGACCGGTAACTGTTCTCGTCGCCGTCCGCGGGCAGGAAGCGCTCGGTGAAGGCGGCCCAGGCGGCGGGGTCGGCGGCGGCGGTCGCGTACTCCTTCTGGAACGCCTCGTCGCGCGGGTGGTCGGGCACGCAGGAGGTGAAGTGCGCGCCGCCGGGGGTCTCGACGACACCGGTGACGGAGTGCCGCTTGAGCAGGAGGGTCTGCGGGGCGGCCTTCTCGGTGAGCTCGGCGGTGTCCACGAGGCGTTCGCAGGAGACGTACGCGGCGTCGGCCGCCTCGCAGAACAGGTCGTCGAAGTACGGGTCGGGGCCGAGGTACTGGCCGTTGCCGAAGCGGTCGGCGCGGTTCAGATGGACCAGCGCGGCGTCCATCCGCAGGGCGGGCATCGCGACGAACTCCTCGCCGTCCGCGTACGGCGAGACGACCGTGCGCAGGTCCGGATTGACCCGCATCACGTCCGAGCCGAGACCGGCGCGCACGGGGAGGAACGGCAGCCGGTTCGCGGCGGCGTGCAGCCCCCACATGAACATGGCCTCGTCGATCTCCATCAGCTCGAACGCGCCGCGCTGACGGGCCGCCCTGAAATGGGGTTCGAGCGGGATCGAGTCGAGGGTGGTGAAGGCCGCGACCAGCTTCCGGATCCTGCCGGCGGCGGCGAGCAGCCCCACGTCGGGGCCGCCGTAGGAGATCACGGTGAGATCGGTGACGGGGGAGCGGAGCAGCGCCCGCACCAGGGCCATCGGCTTGCGGCGCGAGCCCCAGCCGCCGATGCCGATCGTCATCCCGCTGTCGAGCCGGGAGACGACGTCCTGCACGGTCATGGTCTTGTCGGTCCTCGCACCGGCCCTCGTGCCGGTGCCCGTCCCGGTATCGGTTTCGGTCATGGTCCTTCCTCCCTGCCGAAGGCGTCGCGGACCCGGTCCGCGACGCCGCCGAGATTGGCCTCGAAGGTAAAGCCCTGCTCGAAGCGGTAGCTGTGGCGCACGTCCACCGGATCGATGCCGTTGATGGCGGCCTTGGCCAGCCGGATCAAGGTGCCGTCCTTGCGGGCGATCTCGCCCGCCAGCTCCAGCGCGGCGGCCATGAGTCCGTCGCGCGGCACGACCTTCCAGACCGAGCCGTGGGCGTGCAGCTCGGCGGCGGTGGCGGTGCGCGAGGTG
Organism: Streptomyces sp. sk2.1; assembly: GCF_008120935.1. Taxonomy (GTDB): domain Bacteria; phylum Actinomycetota; class Actinomycetes; order Streptomycetales; family Streptomycetaceae; genus Streptomyces. The sequence goes on along the minus strand of NZ_RDBO01000020.1, from coordinate 711,620 downwards.
TAGTAGAGCGCGCGCATCAGGTGCTGGGGCACGAGCCGGGCGAGATGGGTCGCCGCGCCGAGCGCCCCCCGGTCCAGCTCGGGCAGGCCGAACGTCGCGTCGTCGCTCGCCACGATCGCGTCCGCGTTGCCGACCAGGCCGATGCCGCCGCCGAGGCAGAAGCCGTGCACCGCGGCGACGACCGGGACCTCGCACTCGTACACGGCGGCGAACGCCTCGTAGCAGCCCCGGTTGGCACCGAGCAGGGCCCCGTGCCCGGTGTCGCGCTGGATCTCCTTGATGTCGACGCCCGCGTTGAACCCGCGCCCGGCGGCGGCCAGCACGACGCAGCGGACCCCGGGATCGCGGCCCGCCGCCCGGAGCGCGTCGGCGAGCTCGTACCAGCCCCGCACGGGAAGGGCGTTGACGGGCGGGTGGTCGACCGTGACGAGACGGACGCCCCTGTCGGGGCTCGTGGTGGAGACACCCATGAGCGAATCAGCTACCTTTCCACCAAACATTTGTTAGGTGTGGAAGGTAGCAGCCTGCCACCGCATCGCCAACAAGGAGATGTGTGATGACCGCGAGCAGTGAGGGACGGGACGGTACGGGGAACCGGAAAGGCGCCGGGGGACTGTGCGAGGGGCGCGTCGTGATCGTGACCGGCGCCGGACGGGGGCTCGGTCGCGCCCACGCGCTGGCCTTCGCCGCCGAGGGGGCCCGGGTGGTGGTCAACGACCTGGGCGTCGGCCCCGGCGGCGACGGGGGCTCGGCCGGCCCGGCCCGGGAGGTGGCCGACGAGATCGTGGCGGCGGGCGGCGAGGCGGTGGCCCACGGGGGCGACATCACCACGGCCGAGGGGGCCGAGTCCCTGGTCCGGGCCGCGCTGGAGAACTTCGGACGGCTGGACACTCTGGTCAACAACGCGGGATTCCTGCGCGACCGGATGCTGGTGAACCTGTCCGAGGACGACTGGGACGCCGTGATGCGGGTCCACCTCAAGGGCCACTTCCTGCCGCTGCGGTACGCGGCAGAGCACTGGCGGGCCGAGACGAAGGCGGGCCGCGCGCCGGTCGCCCGGGTGGTCAACACCAGCTCGGGCGCGGGACTGCTCGGCAGCGTCGGACAGGGCAACTACTCCGCCGCGAAGGCGGGCGTCGTGGGCCTCACCCTGGTCGCCGCCGAGGAACTGGGCCGGTACGGGATCCAGGTCAACGCCATCGCCCCGGCGGCCCGCACCCGGATGACCGAGCGGACGTTCGCCGGGACGATGGCGGCCCCCGAGGACGGCGGCTTCGACGCGATGGCCCCGGAGAACGTGTCCCCGCTGGTGGTGTGGCTCGGCTCGGCCGCGAGCGACGGGGTCACCGGGCGGGTCTTCGAGGCGGAGGCCGGCCGGCTCACGGTCATGGAGGGCTGGCGCCCCGGCCCCACCGCGGACCGGGGCGCGCGCTGGGCCCCGGCGGACGCGGGGGAGGCGGTGCGCAAACTCCTCGCCGAGGCGGAACCGCCCCGGCCGGTGTACGGGGCGGGGCGGGGCGGCGGCTGAGGGACGGGCCCCGGGCGGCCCTTCCCGCGTCGCGCGCGGTCGTGCGTCGGCAGTTCCGTCCGTCGTACGCGCGGTCGTGCGCCAGGAGTTCTGTCCGTCGTACGCGCGGTCGTGCGTCAGGAGTTCCGTTCGCCCTACGCACGGTCGTGCGTCGGAAGTTCCGTCCGCCGTGCGCGCGGTCGTGCGCGGGGCGGTCCGTCCGTCGTACGTGCGGTACGCGCCGTCGTGCCTCCGGCCGCCGGTTCCCCCTGTCCGGCCCGTCGGCCCCGTCTCGCACCGCTGTTCACATTCATCGTCGTCACCCACACGCATCGGAGACCGGCATGCCCCCTCAGCCATCCGCCCCCGTACGCGGACGACCCGGGCGATGTCCTCGGCGGTCGCCGCCCGTGTCATCCGCATGCCGAGCGGGCTGAGGAACCGTCCGGGGGCGAGCGCCGGGAGCCGGTTGGGCCCCCTCACCCTGCGCAACCGCTTCATCAGGTCCGCCACCTTCGAGGGCGTGACGCCCGACGGCCTGGTCACCGACGAACTGATCGCGTACCACCGCCGCCCCGCCGCCGGCGGAGTGGGCATGACCACCGTCGCGTACTGCGCCGTCGCCCCCGAGGGCCGCACCGAGCGCCGGCAGATCTGGATGCGCCCCGAAGCGGTGCCGGGGCTGCGCCGGCTCACCGACGCCGTGCACCGCGAGGGCGCCGCGATCAGCGCCCAGCTCGGCCACGCGGGCCCGGTCGCCGACGCGCGGTCCAACCGGCTCCCGGCGCTCGCCCCCGGACGGTTCCTCAGCCCGCTCGGCATGCGGATGACACGGGCGGCGACCGCCGAGGACATCGCCCGGGTCGTCCGCGCCCACGCCACGGCCGCCCGGCTGGCCGTCGAGTCCGGATTCGACGCGGTCGAACTGCACTTCGGCCACAACTACCTGGCCAGCTCGTTCCTCAGCCGCCGCCTCAACCACCGCGACGACGCCTACGGGGGCAGCCTCGACAACCGCGCCAAGGTCGCCCTCGGCATCGCCCGCGCCGTGCGCGACGAGGTCGGCGACACCGTCGCGATCATCGCCAAGCTCAACATGGACGACGGGGTGCCCGGAGGCTTCTGGCTCGACGAAAGCCTCCGGGTCGCCCGCCGGCTCCAGGAGGACGGCACGGTCGACGCCCTCGAACTGACCGCCGGGAGCTCCCTGTTCAACCCGATGTACCTGTTCCGCGGCGACGCCCCGCTCACCGAGTTCGCCGCGGTCTTCCCCCGGCCCGCACGGCTGGGCATCCGCCTGGCCGGTGGCAGATTCCTGCGCTCCTACCCGTACGAGGAGGCGTTCCTGCTGCCCTCGGCCCGCCAGTTCAGGGCCGAGCTGAGCCTCCCGCTGATCCTGCTCGGCGGCATCACCCGCCGGGAGACCGTCGAACAGGCCATGGCGGAGGGCTTCGAGTACGTGGCCATGGCCCGCGCGCTCCTGCGCGAACCGGACCTGGTGAACCGGATGCGGGAGCGGCCGCGGACGCGCTCCCTGTGCATCCACTGCAACAAGTGCATGCCGACGATCTACAGCGGTACCCACTGCCCCATCGCCGGACCCCCGCCGCCCCGCCCTTCGCGTTCTTCGCGTCCTTCGCGGACTGCGGCCGACGATCCCTCCCGCACCTTCCCGGACTGACCCGCGCCTCCGCGGCGGAGGGCCTACTCGGGGGGCCGCCGCGGGAGGTGGCGCCGCACCTTTCCACTGGGGTCGGCGGCCAACCGGTCGATCCTGGCGGCCACTTCCGACGGGGCCAGGATGTTCAGGGCGCGCCAGGCCTCGGCGCGTACGCGGGCCCCGGGATGGGCCGTGAAGTCGAGTATCCGCGGCACGTCGCACGCGCCGCCCAGGTCGGACAGGCCGCCGAGCGCGCCCACGGCGATCGCGTCCGGCACGTGGGCCGGTGCCAGGGCGTCGCGGTACACCCGGGGCGCGAGATCCGTGTGCCCGCGGGCGTACAGAGTGGCGCGGGCGTGGTAGCGGACCCTGGCGTCCGGGTCGAGCATGGCCCGGCGCAGATGGACCTCGCCGTGCGGCTGCCGGGCCCGGGCCCGCAGCGCCCGCAGCCGGATGCGGGGGTTGCTGCTGGCCTCCAGATGCGGGAGCAGCGCGTCCTGTTCGGCCGGTGCCAGGCGCGCGGAGGTGGCGACGCGGGCGCCCCACTGCCACAACGAGGGCTCCCGGGACGAGAAGGCCGTCCCGACGGCCGCGACCGGTTCGGTCCGGGCCAGTCGGCGCAGGCAGCTCGCACGCACCGGGGGATCGTCCGATCGCGCCCCGCGCCACAGCGCCACCGTGCCGTGCCGGTGGAGCAGGTCCTCCACCGAGGTCAGCAGGCGCCCCGCCCGGCGCCGGCCGCGCAGCCCGTCGAGGAGCGGCAGGAGCTGGACCAGGAGGTCCACGTGGCCGGGGTCCAGGCGGGTGGTGACCGCGTCCCGGGCGAGGTCCCGCACCTGCTCGACCGGGTCGTTCAGCCGCAGCAGGAGGAAGGGGAGCGCGAAGGGGTCCCCGGTCCCGGCGAGCCGGGCGACGCCGGTCTCCCGGATGTGCCCGGACCGGTCGAACGACATCAGGGCCGCCACGGCCGGACCGTACCGGCCGGGCACGGTGCCGCCGCCCGCTTCCTCCCCGTCGGCCGCTTCCGCGGGGGCGTCCGCTTTCCCGGGGGCATCCGTGACGCCGTCGTCATCCGTGATGCCGTCGTCGTCCAGGACGTCGGGGCAGAGGACTCCGAGGCTGTGGCGCCGGCCCCGGTAGTCGGATTCCAGCCGCATCACCTCGTGCGGCGTCGCCCCGCGCAGCAGGGCGTCCAGCCGGCGGGCGGCCCGGGCGGGGGACTCGTCCCACGCGAGGACCACGCCGACCACGCGATCCAGCAGCCACGACCGTCCGGCATCCGACATCTGCATGCCGCGCCCCCCCGGGCCTCTCGTTCGGTTCAGGTGTCGCAGTCCAGGACTGTATGGCACAGGCCGCAGCGGACCCGCACCCGGCCGCGCACCGGCACCCGGATGCGCTGGTGGCAGACGGGGCAGGCGAAGGAGACCCGGAGCCCCTGCGGACCACTGCCGAAGGCGTACGGGACATCGGGGGCCGGGGCCGTGTCCGGGTGGCCGCGGGCGTGCCGCCGGTCCTTGGCGTAGCGGCGGCGGGCCGCCCACCCGGCCGCCGCGAGGGGCGGTTGCCGGAGGTCCTGGAGCGCCCGCGCGTACCCCTTCCCGTAGGCGGTGTAGGCCTGCGGGCTGGTGAACCACGGGGACGGGTCCTCGTCGAGGGCGAGCGCCCGCTTGGCGAGGACGTACCCGAACTCCTCCGGCGTGAGGTAGCCGAGCTTCTGGCTGGAGACCCCGTCCTCGCGGAAGGCGTCGAGCAGCAGCCAGCCCGCGCCCAGGTACGTCGTCACGGTGTCGGTGAGGATCTCGTTGTCGCGCGTGCCGGGGAACTCCAGGCCCAGGCGGTGCAGCAGCACGTGCGTGGCCTCGTGCGCGAGCGCGGCGCCGATGTCCCTGCGGTGGGTGCGGAAGCGGTCGTTCAGCTCGACGAAGTACTCGGGCCCCGCCGTGAGTTCGACGGCCGCGGCGTGCTCCATCGTCCGGAAGGCCACGATCATGCGGGCGTCCGGCAGCCGCAGGTGCTGGACCACGGCCCGCGCCACCCGCTGGGCGCCGAGATGCAGGTCGTCCCGGTCGTCGAAGGCCGCGTCGGCCGGGACGAGGCTGGTGGCGTAGGCGTGGACGCCGTCGTACGAGAGCCGCCGGTACAGCGCGGTGATCGCGGACCGGACGGTTTCGAGGTGCGGGAAGCCGTGGACCACCGGGCCGCCGCCCCGGCCGCCGTTCCCGTCTCCGTCCGTCACGTCCCCACCCCCGTCCGCGCGGCCCCCGGCCCTCACTGTAACGACCCGGGAGCGCCGAAAGTCCGCTCCGCGGGGCGTCGCCGCCGCCCCGCGGGCGATCATGCGGACAGCCCCGGCCGGGAATTGGCCGGAAAGTGATCCTTGTGGGCCAGGTGATCATTTCCGGATAATCCGAACCAGCCTTTGTCGAGGGCATGACCAACGGCGTGTCGTGGTGCCGCGCCGCCCGCGGTCGCGTCCCCGGCCGGGCACAGCACCCCCACACGCACCCCCCACGAGCACCCCCCACGAAAGAAGGAAATCCCTTGAAGCAGCTTCTGCGTGCCGTGAAGAGATGTTCCGTCATAGCCGCCGTGGTCCTCGCGGCGGTCAGCCTCCAGCCCGCCGGCGCCTCCGCGGCCCCCAACCCGGTCGTCGGCGGAACCCGCGCGGCACAGGGCGAGTTCCCGTTCATGGTCCGGCTGTCGATGGGCTGCGGCGGCGCCCTCTACGCCAAGGACATCGTCCTCACCGCCGCGCACTGCGTGGACGGCTCGGGCAACGACACCTCCATCACCGCCACCGGGGGCGTGGTGGACCTCCAGTCCTCCAGCGCCGTCAAGGTCCGCTCCACCAAGGTCCTCCAGGCCCCCGGCTACAACGGCCAGGGCAAGGACTGGGCACTGATCAAGCTCGCCCAGCCCATCAACCAGCCGACCCTGAAGATCGCCACCAGCACCGCGTACAACAACGGCACCTTCACCGTCGCCGGCTGGGGCGCGGCCACCGAGGGCGGCGCCCAGCAGCGCTACCTCCTCAAGGCCACCGTGCCGTTCGTCTCCGACGCCGACTGCCAGGACGCGTACGGCGGCGACCTCGTCCCCGGCGAGGAGATCTGCGCCGGACTGATCGACACCGGCGGCGTGGACACCTGCCAGGGCGACTCCGGCGGCCCCATGTTCCGCAGGGACAGCGCCGGAGCCTGGATCCAGGTGGGCATCGTCAGCTGGGGCCAGGGCTGCGCCAGGCCCGGCTACCCCGGTGTGTACACCGAGGTCTCGACGTTCGCCTCCCAGATCGCGTCCGCCGCGGCCACGCTCTGACCCCGGCGGCCCGACCCCGGCACCGGCGGCCGTGAGCCGACCGGGGCCGGGCGGCTGCCGGCCGGTGTCCGGCACCCGGACCACGGCCATGCCAGGACCCGAGCGGCCGTGCTCCGGCCCGGACCCGGCCACCCCGGGGCCGGTACCCGAGTCCCACCGGCCCCGGCAGCCGCAGCACCGGTGCACACGTCACACCTGAACACCCCCGGGGGTGTCCGTCCGGACGGGCACCCCCGACCCCAGCTCCACGCACGGCGCGCCCGAGCCCTCCAGCTCCAGCACCCACACCTCGTTGACGCCCTCCCGCAGCACCGGCCCCGGCACGTACAGCGTCCGCTGCGGGCCCACCGACCAGTAGCGCCCCAGACCGAAGCCGTTCACCCACACGAACCCACGTGTCCAGCCCGGCAGTTCGAGCCCCGCGTGCCCCACTCCGGACACCCCGGTGAACTCGAACGTCCCCCGGAACAACCCGGTCGCCCCGGCCTCCCCGACGTCCCCGAAGGGGACCCCGGCCACCGCGTCCGGCTCCTCGAACGCCGCCAGCCGCAGCGCACGGGCCCGCACCCCGTGCAGATACTGCCGCTCGTGCAGCACCCCGCCGGTGATCCCCTTGGACTCACCCAGCCGCGGCCCGTAATTGACCCGGCCCAGCGACTCCACCCACAGCTCGACCTCCGCGGGACCGGCCACCGGCTCGTCCAGCGTCTCGTTCCCCTCGCTCAGCACACCCGCCCGGACCCCGTCCACGTACACCACGGCCCGGTCCCGGAGTCCCGACACACCGAGGGCGTACGGCCTGCGCGGCCCCGGCACACCCACCCGGTAACGCACCAGACCCCGGTCGACCCCCAGCTCCTCGAAGGTCGGCGGAACACCCGAGGGCGCCGACTCCTCGTCGCCCAGCACCTCCAGCACCGCGTCCAGCGACGCCCGCCCCGTCAGCTCCGCCCGCACCGGCGAAGCCGGCCCGACCGGCACCGGCGGAAGCTCCGGAACCGGACCCTGCGCGTACTCGGCGAGCACCTCGCGAAACCGCCAGAACTTCTCCGTGGGACGCCCGTACTCGTCGATCGGCGCGTCGTAGTCGTACGACGTCACCGTCGGCTCGAAATCCCGGTCCTGATACGGACCCGACCGGTTGGCCCCCGCCCACCCGGCGAAATT
>NZ_RDBO01000020.1:700787-703865 GCF_008120935.1 Streptomyces sp. sk2.1 | reverse complement strand
CGCCCACCCGGCGAAATTCGTCCCCCCGTGCGCCATGTAGATGTTCACCGAGGCCCCGCACTCCAGGACCTCCCGCAGCTCCTCGGCCGCCTGCTCCGGCCCCCGCACGATCGGCTCGGCGTCCCAGTGCTCGAACCAGCCGCACCAGAACTCCATGCACATCAGCGGCCCCTTCGGCTGATGGCGGCGCAGCACCTCGAACGCCTTCCGCGCCCCCGACCCGAAGTTCGCCGTGGCGAGCAGCCCCGGCACGGAACCACCCGTGAGCATGTGGTCCTCCGGCCCGTCGGAGGTGAACAGCGGAACGGTCACCCCGCGCTCCCGCAGCATCCCCACCACCCGCCGGAGATAGACCCGGTCGGTGCCGTAGCTCCCGTACTCGTTCTCCGCCTGAACCATGATCACCGGACCACCGCGCCCGATCTGCCGCTGCACCACCTGCGGCAGCAGCGCCGAGAACCACCGCTCCACCGCCTCCAGGTACTCCGCGTCACGGGTCCGCACCCGGCGCCCGAACCGCCCCGTCACCCACACCGGCAGCCCGCCGTTCTCCCACTCGGCACAGATGTACGGACCCGGCCGGACGATCGCCCACAGCCCGGCCCGCTGCGCCGCGTCCAGGAACCGGCCCAGCGCCGCCACGTCCCGGAACAGCCCCGGCCGCGGCTCGTGCAGGTTCCACGGCACGTACGTCTCGACACAGTTGAGCCCCATGGCGCGCAGCATCGCCAGCCGGTGGTCCCACTGCGCCTCGTGCACCCGGAAGTAGTGCAGGGCCCCCGACAGCAGCCGTACGGGCTTCCCGTCGAGCCGGAAGTGGTCGTCCCCCACGGTGAAGTCAGCCATCGTGCTCGTACTCTCCTGTGCGTGCGGTTCCGGAACGCCGCCGCCCCGGGCCCGTACGACGGCACGCACCACGGAGCGGGCGAACCCGGAAGGAAGGATGGCACCCACTCTCGCCCCTGGCGCCCGACCGGTCCATGGACAAAGATCACTGCTGTTTGGACACAATTGTTCGGACACGGAGACCGGACCGGGCGGCACCGCACCGGACCGGCACGACCGCGGGGGAGGAGGGAAAACCGATGTACCACACCTGGATGCGCTTCTTCACCCCCAGCCCGCTCCACCACCGGCTGGGACTCGTCTGCCTGGGCGTGGGGCTCCAGCACGGCGCGCTGCCCACCGTCGGCCCGCGCACCCTGGACCACCACGTGGCCGTCGTCATCAACTCCGGCACCGGCTGGTTCACCGGCCCCGACGGCCGCCGGATGCCCGTCGTCGGCCCCAGCCTGATCTGGCTCACCCCCGGCACCCCGCACCACTACGGCGCCGACCCCGGCACCGGCTGGGACGAGAGCTTCGTCGACTTCACCGGCCCCGCCACCGCCACCTACACCGAACTCGGCTACATCGAGCCCGACCGCCCGCTCGTCCCGCTCGCCGACACGGCCGGCCCACGGGCCGCGGTGGGCCGGATGGTACGGGCGGCCCGGCGTGGCAACCCGCTGCTGGAGGTCGAGACCGGCGCCGCCGTCCACGAACTCCTCGTCGCCCTGCGCCGGGCCCGCGCCGACGTCAGCCCCGACGGCGACCCGGTCCTGCAGGCCCTCGCCCGCGACGCCTTCCAGCCGCTGTCCGTCGCCGAACACGCCGCCCGGCACGGCATGACCCCCGCCGAACTGCGCACGGCGGTCCGCCGGGGCGCCGGATGCAGCCCCAAGGACTACCTCCTCGGCATCCGGCTCGGCCGCGCCAAGGAACTCCTCGCCGCCACGGACCTGCCGGTCGCCGCCGTCGCCCGCCGCGTCGGATACGACGACCCGGCGTACTTCTCCCGCCTCTTCGCCCGCCGGGTCGGCACCGCCCCGGTCCGCTTCCGCGAACAGCAGGGCCGCAACGTCCCCGGAGGCTGGAGCGACCGGGTCCCCGGCCCGGAGAACCCGCCGACGATCATCACCCCCGGCCCGGCGGGACCCCCTCCACCGGCGGGCTGACCACCCGGGGAACAACGGGCGGCCCGCTTCCCGCCGCCCCCGAGGCCGTAAGCTCGCTGACCATGACCACGAGGGACATCGACGAGTCCGTGAGCGCGGAACTGAACCGGCTGCGCCAGAGCATCGACAACATCGACGCCGCTGTCGTCCACATGCTCGCCGAGCGCTTCAAGTGCACCCAGCAGGTCGGCCACCTCAAGGCCGCCCACCACCTCCCCCCGGCGGACCCGGCCCGCGAGAGCCGTCAGATCGCCCGGCTGAGACAACTGGCGGAGAGCGCGCACCTGGACCCGGCCTTCGCGGAGAAGCTGCTGAACTTCATCGTGGCGGAGGTCATCCGTCACCACGAGCGGATCGCGGAGGAGTCCGCGACGGAGGAACGGGCCTGAGCCCGGGGACGTCCGGGGCACGGGGCGGAACACCGCCCGCCGGACCTGATGGCGGGGCCGACGCCGGACCCGGCGGTGGGGGCCCGCCCCGCCGGGCCGACCGCACCACCCCGGCGGTCACCAGCAGCCCGAGCCCCGTGGCCAGGACGACGAGCCCGGCCGCGGCCGACTCGTTCACATGATCGCCGTTGCCCACCGGCTCGGGCGCCCCACCACCCGCCCACTCCGGCAGGACCAGCAGCACCATCCCGACCAGGGCCGGTACCACCCACCCCGCACTCCCGCGGCGCGCGGACCGGACCGACACCAGCGCACCCGCGGTCAACAGCACCGCACAACCCAGTGCCGGCAACACCGTGCACATCACCCACTCCGACAACAACGGCCGCCAGTACCAATCCGATTCGGGCCGCGGACCGTCGAAGTAGTACAGGGTCCGGGGCTGCGGATCACCCAGGAAGTCCCGCAAGGTCCCCGGCACCAGACCACCCAGCAGCCCACCACCGCACACGAGCCCCGCGAACCGCCCCGCCCGGCTCCCGTCGGCCCGGCCGACCCGCACCGCCAGCACCGCGCACCCACCCGCCAACAGCCCCAGGAACACCCCCTTGACCGCCCCGTAACCGATCGGCGTCCAGGCGTTCCAGGGATAGTTCTCCAGCCGCGCGGCACGCCACACCCCCACGAGACAC
>NZ_RDBO01000020.1:696261-700687 GCF_008120935.1 Streptomyces sp. sk2.1 | reverse complement strand
CGGTTGCGAAACACCACCCCACCGCCCCGGCCGAGGTGTCAGCGCCCCCGCGTACCCTCCGGACATGCCGGCCACCGAGAAGAAACACCCCGAGCACCAGCCCACCACCCACCCGTGGCGCGACCTGCTCCAGCGCTGGAGCGACGCATGGCTGGACCCGGTACGGCACGAGCAGGAGAGAGCCGAACCCTTCCCGGCCGGAATACGGGCGGCCCGATGGCTGGGCACCACCGGAGCGACCCCGAAGGAACTCGCCGACCTCGAACAACGCCTGGGAACCAGCCTCCCCCCGAGCTACCTGGAGTTCCTGGGCACCAGCGACGGATGGCTCGACACGACCGACGAGATCGCGCGCCTCCTGTCCACCCGGGAGATCGGCTGGGCCGAGGACCTCGACCCGGAACTGATCGAGGGCTGGGACGACAGCATGGGAGTGGACGACGTACCCGACGAGGAGTACTTCGTCTATGGCGACGAACAGGACTGCTGCGCCATCCGCACCGAATACCTGAGCCACATGCTCAAGATCAGCCACACCCCGGAAAGCGGCGACGTCTACCTGCTCAACCCGCGCGTCGTCACGCCCGACGGCGAATGGGAGGCCTGGTACCTCGCCCACTGGCTGCCGGGAGCCGTCCGCCACCGCTCCTTCTGGGACCTCATGAACGACGAGTACCGGAGATTCCACGGCGACCAGGACTGACCACCCGCACAACACACCCACCGCACAATCCGCACAACGCGTTCCCCACCGCGCAATCCGCACAACACGTTCCCCACCGGACAGCCCGCACAGCACGTCCCACCGGACCGCGCACCGAAGCCGCCGCGGGGTTCCGGTCAGCCCTGGGAGAACCCCCCTGCGGCACGCCCACGGCGTACGGCAGCATGGACGCATGTCCGTACTGACGCGCGACGAAGCGCAGACCCGAGCCCAGTTCCTCGACGTACACAAGTACACGATCGACCTCGATCTGACCGTGGGGGAGGAGACCTTCGACTCCCGCACCGTCATCCAGTTCACCGCCACCGCGGCCGGAGACACCTTCGTCGAACTCAAGCCGGCCACCCTGCGCTCGATCAGCCTCGACGGACAGCCCCTCGACCCCGCCGACCTCGTCGAGAACCGCTTCCCGCTCACCGCGCTCACCGCCGGCGCCCACGAACTGCGCGTCGACGCGGTCATGAACTACTCCCGCACCGGCGAAGGCATGCACCGCTTCACCGACCCCACCGACGGCGAGACCTACGCCTACACCCAGCTCTTCATGGAAGACGTCCAGCGCGTCTTCGCCGCGTTCGACCAGCCCGACCTCAAGTCCGTCTTCGAACTCGCCGTCACCGCCCCCGAAGGCTGGACCGTCCTCGGCAACGCCATCTCCGAGCACCGCGGGAACGGCCGCTGGACCCTGGCCGCCACCCCCCTGATCTCCACCTACCTCGTCGCCGTCGCCGCCGGCCCCTGGCACTCCGTGACCACCGAGCACGCCGGACTGCCCTTCGGCATCCACTGCCGCCGCTCCCTGGCCCCCCACCTCGACGCGGACGCCGACGAGATCCTCGACATCACCAAGGCCTGCTTCGACCGCTTCCACGAGAAGTTCGACGAGCCCTACCCCTTCGACTCCTACGACCAGGCGTTCGTCCCGGAATTCAACGCCGGCGCCATGGAGAACCCCGGCCTCGTCACCTTCCGCGACGAATTCGTCTACCGCTCCGCCGTCACCGACACCGAACGCCAGACCCGCGGCATGGTCATCGCCCACGAGATGGCCCACATGTGGTTCGGCGACCTCGTCACCCTCGCCTGGTGGGACGACATCTGGCTCAACGAGTCCTTCGCCGAGTACATGGGCTACCAGATCCTCTCCGAAGCCACCCGCTTCACCGACACCTGGGTCGACTTCGGCGTCGCCCGCAAGGGCTGGGGATACGACGCCGAAGTCGACCCAGGTGTCGGTGAAGCGGGTGGCTTCGGAGAACCCCGTCGCCCCCGACCCGGACGCCGTCCCCGACACCGCGTCCGCCCTGCTCAACTTCGACGGCATCTCCTACGCCAAGGGCGCCTCCGCCCTGCGCCAGCTCGTCGCCTGGCTCGGCGAGAAGGACTTCCTGGCCGGCATCAACACCCACTTCGCCCGCCACAAGTTCGCCAACGCCACCCTCGCCGACTTCATCGACAACCTCGCCTCGGCCACCGACCGCGACGTCCACGCCTGGGCCGAGACCTGGCTGCGCACCACCGGAGTCGACACCCTCACCGCCCGCGTCCAGGAATCCGACGGCACCTGGACCCTCGCCGTCGACCGCGACGGCAGCCGCCCCCACCGCATCGCGGTCGGCGCCTACGACCACGACCCGGACGCCCACAACCCCACCGGCATCACCCCCCTCGTCCTGCGCGACCGGTTCGAGATCGACGTCCCCGCCGACGGCACCGCCGAAGCCCTGCCCGGCCGACGCCCCGCACTCCTCGTCCTCAACGACAAGGACCTCGGCTACGCCAAGATCCGCCCCGACGCCCCCTCCTGGGACACCGTCCTCACCAGCCTGTCCGGCGTACCCGACCCGCTGACCCGCGCCGTCATCTGGAACACCGCCCGCGACATGGTCCGCGACGGCGAACTCGCCCCCACCACCTACCTCGAGGCGGCCCGCACCCACCTGCCGCACGAGACCGACCTCGCCCTCGCCCAGGGCGTACTCGCCTTCGCCCACAACCACATCGCCGACCACTACACGGCTCCCGAGAAGCGCCCCGCCGCCCTCGCCCTCATCACCGCCCTGTGCCGCGACCTCATCCGCCGCACCGAGGACGGCCACAACCCCGGCCTCCGCCTCATCGCCGTACGCCACCTCATCGACGCCGCCACCCAGCCCGACACCATCCACGACTGGCTCACCAACGGCACCGTCCCCGGCGGCCCCGAACTCGACCCCGAACTCCGCTGGCGCATCCTCAACCGCCTCTCCGTCCTCGGCGCCGCCGACGAGGCCACCATCGCCGCCGAACTCGAACAGGACCCCAGCGCCACCGGACGGGAAGGCGCCGCCCGCTGCCGCGCCGCCTTCCCCACCCCCGAGGCCAAGGCCGCCGCCTGGCAGGCCATGTTCCACGACGACAGCCTCTCCAACTACCTCTTCACCGCCGTCGCCCAGGGCTTCTGGCAGCCCGAACAGGCCGACCTCGTACGCGACTACGTGCCCCGCTTCTACCCCGAGGCCACCGCCCTCGCCGCCCGCCGGGGCCCCGCCATCGCGGAAGCCGCAGGACGCCACGCCTTCCCGGCGCACGCCATCGACACCGACAACCTCCGACTCGGCGAGCAGGCCCTCGACGACGAAGCACTCACCCCCGCCCTGCACCGCAAGCTCGTCGACCAGATCGACGACCTGCGCCGGGCCCTCACCGTACGCACCACCCACTGACCCGACCGACCTCACCGACCCGGCCGAGCCGAGGAGCGGCCGGGTCACGGGTTCGGTAATTCCCCGGCGGGCCCGCGAGCCCCACAATCACACATAGGGCCCACGAGCCCCACAACTTCACACCAGCCCCACCGGTGCCCGGCGTCCCTCGCACAAGGAGACGCCGGGCACACCCATGTCCGACGACCCGATACCACCGGAACACCCGACAGCAGCGCCAAACCCCCACGCCCATCCCCCTTTCGAGTTCAGATCACCGAACTCCAGGCCGCGCACCGGAAAAACCGGACAGGCTGGCATGCCCACTCATGCCCAACCCTTCACCCAGCAGAAAGAGGAATACGCGCTCATCGGCGCCAACATCCTCATCTTCGGCACCGTCGCCCTCGACGAAGCCCTCACCCGACTCCAACCACCCCTCCTCGTCACCGCCACCGCGGGCACCACCGACACCGGCCGCATCGACCCCCTCGCCGACATCGCCGACCTCTGCGACCACCACGGCGCCGAACTCCACATCGACGCCGCCTACGGCGGACCCCTCCTCCTCAGCCCCACCCACCGCGGCAAACTCCACGGCCTCGACCGCGCCCACAGCGTCACCCTCGACCTCCACAAAATCGGCTGGCAACCCGCACCCGCCGGCATCCTCGCCGTCCCCCACCGCCACCACCTCGACCCACTCCACCACCACGCCCCCTACCTCAACGCCGACGACGACACCGAAGCCGGCCTCCCCGACCTCCTCGGCCGCTCCCTGCGCACCACCCGCCGCCCCGACGCACTCAAGATCGCCGTCACCCTCCGCGCCCTCGGCCGCACCGGACTCGCCCACCTCATCGACCACACCCTCACCACCGCCCACCACCTCGCCGACCTCATCACCAAAACCCCCACCCTCGACCTCTACGACCGCCCCACCATCAGCACCGTCCTCTTCCGCCCCACCGACGCCGACGACCACACCGTCGCCACCATCCGCCGCACCCTCCTCACC
>NZ_RDBO01000020.1:683230-696106 GCF_008120935.1 Streptomyces sp. sk2.1 | reverse complement strand
CCGTCATCCACTCCGCCGACTACCTCCACCACCGAAAGGAACTCCTCGACGCCGAACACATCACCGTCATCGGCTCCGGACAATCCGGCGCCGAAATCTTCCTCGACCTCCTGCGCGCCCGCCCCCACGGCCACGAAAACCTCCACTGGCTCACCCGCACCCCGGCGTTCGCCCCCATGGAGTACTCAAAACTCGGTCTCGAACACTTCACCCCCGACTACACCCACTACTTCCACGCCCTCCCCGAAGCCGTACGCGACGAACTCGTCCCCCGCCAGTGGCAACTCCACAAAGCCATCGACACCGACACCATCACCGCCATCCACGACGAGCTCTACCACCGCACCCTCCACGGAGGCTGGCCCGACACCACCCTCACCCCCGGAGTCTCCGTACGCACCGCAGGACGCATGACCAACACCCGCATCGAACTCCACCTCGAACACACCCAGCAGAACACCCGCACCCGCCTCACCACCGACGCCGTCGTCCTCGCCACCGGCTACCGCGAACGCCCACTCGGCCGCATCCTCGCCGGCCTCGAACCCCACCTGCGCCGCGACGAATCCGACCGCCCCCGCATCGACGACCGCTTCCGCCTCGTCCTCGACCCCGCCATCACCGGCCACGTCTACGTACAGAACGCCGAACGCCACACCCACGGCGTCGGCGCCCCCGACCTCGGACTCGCCGCCTGGCGCAGCGCCACCATCCTCAACGACCTCACCGGCACCAACCCCTACCCCCTCCCCGAACGCACCGCCTTCACCACCTTCGATCCACGGCAACTGACCCCCCCCACACACAGAAGGCGGCCGCCCCCTCCGACAGGAGAGAACGGCCGCCCACCACAAAACCGCCCGAAACGTCGAAACGCCGGACCGCCCGGACCACTCAGAACACCGGCGTGCCCTCACGCGTCAGACGCCAGTCCACCGAAGCGAACTGCGCACCGTCCACCGAACCCTTCGCCTGCACCCAAGCGATGATCGTGTTCCGGATCTCCTCCGAATTCGCCCACAACTGCTTGGCACCCGCCACATGCGGGAAGTTCCCACCACCACTGGCCCGGTAATTGTTCACCGCCAGCACGAACTGCGCCGCCGGATCGACCGGCTTCCCCTCGAACGCCAGATTCACGATCCGCGAACCATTAGGCTTCGCGATGTCGATCTCGTACGTCAGACCCGACACCGCGTCATAGTTGTAATCCGGAGTGTTGTCCGCGTTCGTCAACTTCGCCGTGTCCACCGGCGCACCCACCGGCGTCTGCACGTAATACCGCGCCGAGAACTCCAGATAATCCCGCAACTGCGCACCCGTCAGCAACCGCGCCTCAAGCGTGTTCTCGAACGGATAAAGACCCGCCGCATCCTTGATCGTCACATCACCGGCCGGAATCTGCGCCGTACGCGAGAAACACGACGCCTGCGAGAGCACCGGAAGCGCCGCGTACTCACCACCCGCCAACGCCGCCTTCACCGTCTCCGCCTGGACGACATTGATCAGATCGATGATCGGCTCGTCCTTCCAGGCCGCCTCCGCCGTCGTCATCGCCGCCGTCGACGTACCGATCACCTGGTTGACATACGCCACGACCTTCTCGTGCTCGTCCGCCAACAACCCCGTGATCTTCGGGTCCTCCTCCACCGTGTTGGAGTTCAGCACCCGCGAACCCGCCTTCTCCACCACCCAGCGGCCCTTCTCCCACACCAGGTCGAAGTCGAACAGCGTCAGCCGCTGCCCCCACTTCAACGGCTCGGAGAGCACCACCTTCTTGCCCGTCCGCTTGTTCTCCACGAAGTACTCGGGAATCTCCTGGTGCGCGTGCCCCACCAGAATCGCGTCGATACCCGGCACCTGCTCGGCCACCAGACCCGCCGCGTTCTCCACGTACGGCAACTGGTCACCGTACGACGACGTACCACTGCTCCCCGAATGCGCCGACACGATCACCACGTCCGCACCCATGGAACGAAGCCGCGGCACAAACTTCGCCGCCTGCTCCTCCAACCCCGGGAACACCATCTTCCCGCCCACGTTCGCCTTGTCCCAGATCGCGATCCCCGGATTGGTCAGCCCCAGGATCGCGACCTTCACGTCCCGGCCGTGCGGAGTACGCATCCGCTTGATGACATACGGTGCGAACGCCGGCCGCAACGACTTCGCGTCCAGCGCGTTCGCACCCAGCAGCGGGAAATCACACTGCTCCTCGAACTTCCGCAGCACCGGAATGCCGTAATTGAACTCGTGGTTCCCCAGCGCCGCCGCGTCATAACCGATCGCGTTCATCGCCTGAGCCATCGGATGCACCGGACCACGCCGCGCCGTGATCGGGTCGACCTTGGCGTAGTAGTACGACAGCTGGGTGCCCTGGATCGTGTCACCCGCGTCGATCAGCAGCGTGTTGCGACGCCCCTTCTCCCGGCGCACCTGGTCCACCAGCGTCGAGATCTTCGCCAGACCCACATCGTTGTGCGCCTTGTCGTCGAACTCCTTGTCCGTGAAGTAGTCCCAGTTGAAGACGTTCCCGTGCAGGTCCGTCGTCCCCATCACGGTGAACGAGTACCGCTTCGGCGGACGCCCGTGGCCGTGCCCATGACCATGCCCATCAGCGGCGGCGGGCGCCGCGGAACCCCCCGCGATCGCCACACCCGCACCGGCGGCCGCCGATGCGCCCAGGAACGTCCTACGGTTCAGCGGCATTTCTTCTCCCACATCTCAGTTCTCACGCGAAGCTCGATACCCGTACGGCCCGGCTCCCGCCCGACGCGGGACAGACCGTACACAACGCGCGTAGATAATGACCCAGGAGCCACACCCGGCAACACCCCTCCCGGGTTTCGATCTGGTGACCAACCACTGTCACACCCGGGTGCGACAGTGGACCCATGACCGACACACCCCTGTCCTACGGCACCCCCGAACACCCCCGCGTCGCCGTCCGCGGCGAAGCCCGCCTCGAATTCGACCCCGAGACCGCCCGCCTCGGCATCACCGTCAGCGCCCGCGGCAAGGACCGCCGCAACGCACTCGACGACCTCACCCGCCGCAACGACCGCGTCCTCGAACTCGCACGCTCCTACGGGCAAGCCATGGAAAAACTCGAAACCGGCGCATTCTCCATCACGCCCGAACTCGACCAACAGGGCCGCAACGAAAAAATCCGCGCATATCACGGCCGCGTCCACATCACCGCCGTCCTCAACGACTTCACCGCCCTCGGCGAATTCACCACCCGCATCGCCGACCTCGAAATGACCCACATCAACGGCCCCTGGTGGAGCCTGCGCCCCGACTCGCCCGCCCACGCCGAAGCCCGCCGCCAAGCCGTCCGCGAAGCCGTCCAACGCGCCCGCGAATACGCCGGCGCGCTCGACACCCACCTCACCGCCCTCGTCGAACTCGCCGACATCGGCGCGGAGAACGCCCCCACGGCCATGCCCGCACCCCCCGGCGGCGCACGCGCCGCCGCCTACGGCGCGGCAGCCCCCCAACCCTCCGCCCTCAACCTCGAACCACAACGCCAGACCGTCTACGCACGAGTGAACGCCCGTTTCATCATGGCGCCCCCGAAGCTCTGAAGGAATGCTCATCCGAGCACCCCGCCGCACAATTCAACAGTTGTCAATAACCCTTCACCCAAAGGTTGTTGAGCGGACACGGCGAGCGAAATAACTACCCGTAGGTAAGGCTTAGGGTCGAAGCATGCGCCGAGCGAAAATCGTTTGCACCCTGGGCCCCGCCACCGACACATACGACCAGCTCAAAGCGCTGGTCGAAGCCGGAATGGACATCGCCCGCCTCAACCTCAGCCACGGCACCTACGCCGAACACGAAGAGCGGTACCGCCACGTGCGCAAGGCCGCCGACGAAGCGGGACGAAGCGTCGGAGTCCTCGCCGACCTCCAAGGCCCGAAGATCCGCCTCGGCCGCTTCCACGAAGGCCCCGTACTTCTCGAACGCGGCGACACCTTCACCATCACCGTCGAACCCATGGACGGCGACCGCCACGGCTGCGGCACCACCTACGACGGCCTCGCCACCGACGTCACCCCCGGCGAACGCATCCTCGTCGACGACGGCCGGGTCACCCTCGAAGTCACCGAAGTGGACGGCCCCCGCGTCCGCACCACCGTCATCGAGGGCGGCATGGTCTCCGACCACAAGGGCCTCAACCTCCCCGGCGTCGCCGTCTCCGTCCCCGCACTCTCCGAGAAGGACGTCGAAGACCTCCGCTGGGCCCTGCGCACCGGAGCCGACATCATCGCCCTCTCCTTCGTCCGCAGCGGACGCGACATCGAGGACGTCCACCGCATCATGGACGAGGAGGGCCGCCGCCTCCCCGTCATCGCCAAGATCGAGAAGCCCCAGGCCGTCGAGAACATCGACGGCATCGTCGCCGCCTTCGACGGCATCATGGTCGCCCGCGGCGACCTCGGCGTCGAAATGCCCCTGGAGCAGGTGCCGATCGTCCAGAAGCGCGCCA
The DNA here is from genome assembly GCF_008120935.1 of Streptomyces sp. sk2.1. Classification (GTDB taxonomy): domain Bacteria; phylum Actinomycetota; class Actinomycetes; order Streptomycetales; family Streptomycetaceae; genus Streptomyces. Next base: position 691,617 of record NZ_RDBO01000020.1, on the reverse strand, counting down.
TCAAACTCGCCAGGCGCAACGCCAAGCCGGTCATCGTCGCCACCCAGATGCTCGACTCGATGATCGACAACTCCCGCCCCACCCGCGCCGAGGCGTCCGACGTCGCCAACGCGGTCATCGACGGCACCGACGCGGTGATGCTCTCCGGCGAGACCAGCGTGGGCAAGTACCCCGTCGAGACGGTACGCACGATGGCCCGCATCGTGGAGGCCGCCGAGGAGGACATCCTCGCCAAGGGCCTCCCGCCCCTGACCGAGCGCAACAAGCCCCGCACCCAGGGCGGCGCGGTCGCCCGCGCGGCTGCCGAGATGGGCGACTTCCTGGGCGCGAAGTTCCTGGTCGCCTTCACCCAGAGCGGCGACACGGTCAGGCGCCTGTCCCGCTACCGCTCGCCCATCCCGCTCCTGGCCTTCACCCCGGACCCGGCCACCCGCTCCCAGCTGAACCTGACCTGGGGCGTCGAGACCTTCCTCGGCCCGCAGGTGGACTCGACGGACGCGATGGTGGCCCAGGTCGACGAGGAACTGCTGAGGATCGGCCGCTGCGAGAAGGGCGACGTCGTGGTCATCACGGCCGGCTCCCCGCCGGGCGTCCCGGGCTCGACGAACCTGGTGCGGGTGCACCACATCGGCGAGGACGACAGCCCGAAGTAGGCGGTCGTCAGTACTTCGGCCCGACATGGGCGTCCATCAACGCGACGGACGCCCGTCGGGCGACGGAGATGTTCCGCGTGTTGGCCTGCTTCCACTCGACGCCCACGCGGTCCAGGGCGTCGGTGAAGAGTCCCAGGATGTCGGTCGACAGGTTGGTGAAGTAGTAACGCGGGTACTCGTAGCGCTTGCGCACCCCGCCGATCACCCGGGTCGTCCAGTTCGTGTTCCGGCAGCCGTCGGAGTGGATGAGGCCGCGGATGAAGTCCCATGGACGGGCATCGACGATCTCCTGCTGCCAGGAGGCCAGGGCAATGGGACGCTCGTGTTTCTTGCCGGGACCGTGCTGGGGGAAGAGACACCACAGATGCTTGGAGTACATCTTCACCTCGCGGCACCCTTTTCGGCGCACCCGACAGACGGAGTTCTCGGGGAAGACGGCCCGCATGGAGTTCTCGCACAGGTCCATGAGACCGGGCCAGCTGTCGTCGCAGGTGATGGAAAGACTGGGCGTTTTCATGGCTTTGTTCTGGATTATGTGCCCATCCCCGAGATAGAGGCCCAGAAGGTAGGCGTAGGCGGGCTGGTCCAGTTCCCCGTCGCACCGAGGGCAGAAGGAGCGATGCGCTCCCGGACACTCGCCGCGTGTGGCGCGGTCCATGTGTTTCCAGTAGCCGATCGTGCCGGCCGGTACGTTCAGCTTCCGTGCGACGTCGGCGTTCTTCGCGCCGCTGCGGAGAAGAATGAGTGCCTTCTGCCGTAACGAAGGCCCATGGAAGTCCATGTCACCACCATGAGTGACCGTGGACTACTCTGTGCAGCAGAAAGCGGATGTTCACGAGAACGTGAACATCCGCTTTGTATGTGCCGAGTGCGGGATTCGAACCCGCAAGCCCTTTCGGGCAGATGTGTTTGAGACATCCGTGTATGCCATTCCACCAACCCGGCGAGGTTGCTGTCGGAAAGTGTACCGGGTGACATGTCCGCTCCGCTGCTAGGTAGGCTCATGGAAGCTGTACCTGCCCTTGGAACGAGGAGTCCCCGTGACCACCCCCGAGTCGCCCCAGCCCGCCGACGACGACAAGTCGCACGTTCCGCCGCTGACGACCCGTGTCGTCATCGCCGAGGACGAGGCGCTCATCCGTCTCGACCTCAAGGAGATGCTGGAGGAAGAGGGCTACTCGGTCGTCGGCGAGGCCGGGGACGGGCAGCAGGCCGTCGAGCTGGCCCGGGAGCACCGGCCGGATCTGGTGATCCTCGATGTGAAGATGCCGGTCCTCGACGGGATCTCCGCCGCGGAGAAGATCGCCGAGGAGTCCATCGCGCCCGTTCTGATGCTCACCGCGTTCTCGCAGCGCGACCTCGTCGAGCGGGCCAGGGACGCCGGGGCGATGGCGTATCTGGTGAAGCCGTTCAGTAAGAGCGACGTGGTGCCGGCCATCGAGATGGCGGTGTCGCGGTTCGCGGAGCTGAAGGCGCTGGAGAGCGAGGTCGCGGACCTCGCGCAGCGGCTGGAGACGCGGAAGCTGGTGGACCGGGCGAAGAGCATTCTGCAGACGGACTACGGGCTGTCGGAGCCGGCCGCGTTCCGGTGGATCCAGAAGACGTCGATGGACCGGCGGCTCTCGATGCAGCAGCTGGCCGAGGCGTTGATCGCGGATGCCGAGGAGAAGAAGCGGGCGGCGGAGTAGCCGGTCCGTACGGACACATGGGTGAGGCCCGTGCCCCGGTCGACCGGGGCACGGGCCTCACCCATGTGCGTGGGAGGGGTTCAGTCCTCGCCGAGGTAGGCCTTGCGGACGGACTCGTCGTGGAGGAGGTCCGCTCCGGTGCCGGAGAGGACGATCTTGCCGACCTCCATGACGTGGCCCTGGTCGGCGAGGGAGAGCGCCGCCTGGGCGTTCTGCTCGACGAGCAGGATGGTGGTGCCCTGGGCCTTGAGTTCGACGATGGTCGCCATGATCTTCTGCATCATGATCGGGGAGAGGCCCATGGAGGGTTCGTCGAGCATCAGGAGTTTGGGCTGGCACATGAGGGCCCTGCCCATGGCGAGCATCTGCTGCTCGCCGCCGGAGAGGGTTCCGGCGGCCTGCTTGCGGCGTTCCCCGAGGATGGGGAAGAGGTCGTAGGCGCGCTGGATGTCCTTCTCGATGCCGGCCTTGTCGCTGCGGAGGTATGCGCCGAGCTGGAGGTTCTCGGCGATCGTCAGCCGGGGGAAGATGTGGCGTCCCTCGGGGGAGTGGGCGAGGCCCAGGGAGACGACCTTGTGGGCGGGAACGTTGGTGAGTGGCTTGCCGTCGAAGACGATGCGGCCGCCGGCCGGCTTGAGGAGGCCGGAGAGGGTGCGCAGGGTGGTGGTCTTGCCGGCGCCGTTGGTGCCGATGAGCGTGACGACCTGGCCTGCTTCGACGGTGAAGGAGATGCCCTTGACGGCTTCGATCTTGCCGTAGGCGACGCGGAGGTCCTCGACCTCCAGAAGTGCGGTCATCGGGTGTCCTCCTCCTCGGTGCTGGTGGTGGCTGTTCTGGCGGCGTCGGCTTCGGCGGCTTCGACCTCGGCGGCCTCCTCGGCGCCGGGGGCGCCTTCGAAGGGGGTGCCGAGGTAGGCGGCGACGACGCGTTCGTCGCTCTGGACCTCACCGGCGGTGCCTTCGACGAGTTTCTCGCCCTGGACGAGGCAGGCGACGCGGTCGCAGAGGTTGAAGATGAACCGCATGTCGTGCTCGATGACGAGGACGGCGATGCCCTGGTCCCGGATGGCGAAGATGAGTTCTTCGGTGACGCGGGTTTCCTGGGGGTTCATGCCGGCGGTGGGCTCGTCGAGGAGGAGGAGTCCGGGGTCGCTGGCGAGTGCGCGGGCGATTTCCAGCTTGCGCTGGTCTCCGTAGGGGAGGTTGCGCGCGAGGTGGTCGGCCTTGTTGGCCAGGCCGATGAACTCCAGGAGTTCCATGGCGCGTTCGCGGCTGGCGTTTTCGGCCTTGGTGAATCCGGGGAGCCGGAGGAGGGCGGACCAGAGGCCTTCCTTGGTCCTGGTGTGGCGTCCGACGAGGACGTTCTCCAGGACGGTCATGTTGGCGAAGAGCCGGATGTTCTGGAAGGTGCGGGCGATGCCTGCCTGGGTGACGAGGTGGGGCTTGGGCGGCAGGACGGTGCCCTTGTAGCTGACCTTGCCCTCGGTGGGGACGTACAGGCCGGTGAGGCAGTTGAAGAAGGTGGTCTTGCCGGCTCCGTTGGGGCCGATGAGACCGACGATCTCGCCCGCGTTGACGGTGAGGTCGACGTCGCGGACGGCGGTGAGGCCGCCGAAGCGCATGGTGACCCCGCTGGCGTCCAGGACGGTGGTGGCGGTTTTCGTGGTGGTGGTCATGGTGGTCACGCCCCCGCCTTGGCGATGCCGGCGCCGGTTTCCTCGGACTGCCGTGGTTCGGGTACGTCGGGCTGGTCGTTCTCGTGGAATTCGAGCTGCTTCCTGCGGTCGGCGACCAGTCCTTCGGGGCGCATGCGCATCAGGAGGATGAGGGCGACGCCGAAGAGGAAGAGCTGGTAGTCCTGCATGAACTGCAGCTTGGCCGGGATGAGGTAGAGCAGTGCCGCACCGACGAGGGGTCCGCTGAGGGTTCCCATGCCGCCGAGGATGACGGCGGCGAGGAGGAAGGCGGAGTTGGGCGGTACGGAGCCGGCGAACTGGTACTGCTCGGGCGTCACGGTGTAGTTGACGTGGGCCTGGACGGTTCCGGCGAGTCCGGCGAGGGTGGCGCCGAGGGCGAAGGCGATCAGCTTGAGGCGGAAGGCGTTGATGCCCATGGCGGTGGCCGCGGTCTCGTCCTCGCGGATGGCGACCCAGGCCCGGCCGATGCGGGATTCCCCGGAGCGGCGGAAGACGAGGACGACGACGGCGGTGAACAGGAGCATCAGCAGGTAGTAGTTGGCGGACCTGCCGAGGGTGAAGCCGAGGACGTCGTGCTTGGTCCCGAAGTCGAACCCGAAGAAGTTGAGGTCGGGGATGCTGGGGATGCCCTGGGAGCCGTTGGTGAGGTCGGGGCCGCTGTTGCCGTTGAGGTTGTTCACGGTGAGGCGGAAGATCTCACCGAAGCCGAGGGTGACGATGGCGAGGTAGTCGCCGCGCAGCCGTAGCGTCGGTGCGCCGATGAGGACGCCGAAGACGAGTGATGCCGCGGCTCCGGTGAGTACGGCGGCCCAGAAGGGGAACTCGACGCCGATGGCCGACATGGTGGAGCCGGAGACCAGGGCGGCGGCGTAGGCGCCGACGCCGAGGAAGGCCACGTAGCCGAGGTCGAGGAGGCCGGCGAGGCCGACGACGACGTTCAGGCCGAGGGCGACGGTGCCGAAGATGAGGATGTTGGCGCCGATGAGCGCGTATTCCTCTTTCTGCTGGGTGAAGGGGAAGCAGACGGCTGCGACGAGGGCCGCGGCGAGGGTGATGTTGCGGTGCTTCGTGGTCAGCGCGGTGAGGCGGGAGATGAGTCCGGCCCGGTGGAGTGCGGTGAAGGCGAAGCCGACGGTGATGAGGAAGCCGATGAAGAGCTCGGTGTACTCGGTGTCGATGCCGTAGGTGAAGACGTGGAGACCGATGCCGAACGCGGCGACGATGATGAGGATCTCGGCCCAGGAGGGCAGGGCCTTGGCGCGGGGGGCCGAGGGTGCGGCGAGGCCGTTGCGGAAGCGCTGCCAGGCGTTGTTCGAGGGTCCGGTGAGCGGCTGGTCGTCGGGGAGGCCGAGGGCGGCGATGGCGGCGATGAGTGCGCCGATGCCGCTGACCCAGGCTCCGGGTTCCAGGTTGACGATGCCGCCGAGGTCGTAGGAGATGGCGCCGATGGTGTAGCCGGTGGTGCCGAAGGTGCCCAGTGCCAGGAGGCGGACGGGGCTGTTGGTGCCGCCGGGGGTGAGCCAGCGCAGTCCTCGGATGCCGTAGCCGGACAGGGCGAGGAGCAGGGTGAGTGCGGCGCTGGTGAGGGTGAGGACCTGGAGGCCGCCGGGGTAGCCGGTGACGGTGAGGTCGCCGGGGAATTCGGAGGTCCAGGTCCAGGCGAGGAAGGTGCCGGCGAGTGCGACGGCGGCGCCCGCGACGGTGCCGATGCGGGCCGCGGCGGCGGGGATCGGCAGGAAGGAGGTGGTGTGGTTGGTGGTCATCGGTATCACGCCCGATCCGCGACGCGTTCGCCGAGCAGGCCCTGGGGCCGGAGCAGGAGGACGACGATGAGGAGGACGAAGGCCCATACGTCCTTCCAGGCGCCGCCGCCGAAGAGGTCCATGCCGGGGACGTTGCTCATGTAGCCGGTGGCGAGGGATTCGGCGATGCCGAGTACGACGCCGCCGAGCATGGCTCCGTAGATGTTGCCGATGCCGCCGAGTACGGCTGCGGTGAAGGCCTTGAGGCCCATGATGAAGCCCATTTTGAAGCCGATCTGGCCGTTCTTGAGCCCGTAGGCGACGGCGGCGACGGCGGCGAACGCGGCACCGATGGCGAAGGCCATGACGATGATGCGGTCGGTGTTGATGCCCATGAGCTTGGCGGTGTCGGGGTCCTGGCTGGTGGCCTGCATGCCGCGGCCGGTGCGCGTCTTGGAGACGAAGAGGCCGAGGGCGAGCATGCAGATGGGTGCCGTGATGAGGACGAAGAGGTCACCGCGCTGGATGTGGGCGCCGAAGATGTCGATCGCTTCGCCCTTGAACTGGGGGAAGGAGCGGTCCTTCTTGGCGTCGGGGTACCACTTCCAGATGGCCTGCTGGAGTGCGAGGGAGAGTCCGATCGCGGTGATCAGCGGGGCCAGTCGTGGGGCGGTGCGAAGGGGCCGGTAGGCGAAGCGTTCGGCGGCCGCGCTGACGGCGACGGAGCATATGACGCCGCCGATGATCATGAGGGGGATGATCGCGAGGAGGGAGACACCGGCCGGCATCCAGAGGTACACGGTGAGAGCTCCGAAGCCTCCGATCATGAAGATCTCGCCGTGGGCGAAGTTGATGAGCTGGATGATTCCGTAGACCATCGTGTAGCCGATCGCGATGAGTCCGTACATCGCGCCGAGGATGAGTCCATTGGCCAGCTGTTGCGGCAGTTCGTTCACCGCAGGGCCTCCGTGGAGTGGTTCGGATATGGCACCGCGCGGGAGCGCTGGTAGCGCTCCCGCGCGGTCTGGGTCAGGCTTGGGGACCGGGAGGGCCGGTGGGGGTCAGGGCTTGTAGACCTCGCTGAGCTTGGAGGTCCACTTGCCGCCGTCGACCTGGTAGGCGGTCATCATGGTGTTGGTGGTGTCGCCGTACTCGTCGAAGGAGACGGGGCCGGTGACGCCGTCGAACTTGACCTTGGCCATGGCCTCGAGGACCTTGACGCGGCCTTCGTCCCCGCTGGGGAGCTTGCCGTCGTTCTCGGCGACGGCGATCTTGACGGCCTCGATGATCGCCCAGGTGGCGTCGTAGGTGCCGCCGCCGTACGCCTCGTAGGCGTCCTTGTATCCGGCGGTCTTGTAGTCCGCGATGAACTTCTTGGCGGAGTCGAGCTCCTCGACGGGCTTGCCGACGGAGGTGGCGATGTCGCCCTGGGCCTTCTTGTTGAGCTTGATGAAGTCGGCGCTGTACATGCCGTCACCGCCCATGAGGGGGATCTGGACGCTGTCCTTGAGCTGCTGGCTCAGGGGGGCGCCGGCGGGGTACTCGCCGCCGTAGTAGACGGCCTTGGCGCCGGACTTCTTGACCTGGGTGACGACGGCGTTGAAGTCGCGGTCGTCGGGGTTGACGTGGTCGGAGCCGACGATCTTGCCACCGAGGGTGGTGAAGGTGGTCTTGAAGGAGGCGGCGAGACCGGCGCCGTAGGGCTTCTGGTCGTCGATGAGGTAGACCTGCTTGATCTTCGCGTTGTTGTAGAGGTACTTCGCGGCGAAGGCGCCCTGGATCTGGTCCGTGGTGGCGGTGCGGAAGTAGGTCTTGAAGGGGCGCTTCTTGTCGCCGGTCTTCCAGTTCTCGCCCTGGGTCAGCTCGGTGCCGGTGTTGGCGGGGGAGACCTGGGTGAGGTTGGCGTCGTTGAGCGGCTTCTGCATCGACTGGGAGACGCCGGAGTTCAGGGGGCCGACGACGCCGACGACGGACTCGTCGTCGATGAACTTCTGGGCGTTCTGCTGGCCGACGGAGGGCTGCGCCTGGTCGTCGAGCGGCTTGACCTCGAATTTGATGCCGGGGACGGTCTTTTCCTTGTTGGCCGTCTTGACGGCGAGGTCGGCGGAGTTCTTGATGCCGAGGCCGAGGGCGGACAGGTCGCCGGTGATCGGCGCGTCGACGCCGATGACGACGGTCTGGGTGTCGCCTCCGCCGCCGCTGTTCTTGCTGTCGTCGCGCGACCCGCAGGCGGTGAGGGTCAGTGCTCCTGTGGTGAGCACTGTGGTGAGTATGAGCAAAGAACGGTGTCGCACGAAAGGTCCTTTCCCTGGCGCGGCCTCCTCTGCTGAGGTGCCGTGTCGTTCGCCGGGCCGTACTGGGGTGGTACAGGGCCGTGCTGCAGACGCGCCCGGCGGCGCGGTGACTGGCGGTGACTCTAGGCGCAGGGGAGGGAGTCCGGGATGGGTCCGCCGCAGGATGTGACTGTCTTGTTATGCCCTTGAGGAAGGCTTGAGGTGGCTGTGCGGACATGTACGGCTTTTTACCGGATGGAAAAGTGACCGCATTCTGAGAACGTGCAGCTCTGCTAAGGGGCTTGAGCCGATCTTGCTGCTGTCGCGTTTCGGGG
>NZ_RDBO01000020.1:661402-683130 GCF_008120935.1 Streptomyces sp. sk2.1 | reverse complement strand
CCGGTCCGGGGTGTCGTGCGGGGGTGGGTGCGGACCGGTCGATGGTTACGCAGTGTTACGGCGGGGGGTGTTGTGGTCGACGCGGCGTCGCGTGCCCGAGGTGTGTGTGGGGTGCTGAGTTGGCCATACAACGGATGCCGTGGTCAAGGGAGTTGGCGTATTCGATTCTCAACTTCACTCGATGTGGGGGTGGTTGTGGGTGGATATGGCACTGCCCGGACGGATGGTGATCCGGCCGGGCAGTGGGGTTCGGAGGTGTCGGTGCGTGTTCCGTTCCGTCAGGCGGCGTCGGGGCGCGGGGCGTCGCGGAGCATGCAGGTGAGGCGCGCGGTGCAGACCCTCTTGTCCTGTTCGTCCGTGATGACGATCTCGTAGGTGGCGGTGGAGCGGCCGCGGTGCACGGGGGTGGCCACTCCCGTGACGAGGCCGCTGCGCACGCCGCGGTGATGGGTGCAGTTCAGATCGACACCCACGGCGAGCTTGGTGACGCCGCCGTGGAGCATCGAGCCGACGGAGCCGAGGGTCTCGGCGAGGACGGCGGAGGCGCCGCCGTGCAGCAGTCCGTAGGGCTGGGTGTTGCCCTCGACGGGCATGGTGCCCACGACGCGGTCCGCGGAGGCCTCGACGATCGTGACGCCCATCCGTTCGCCGAGGTGCCCGGCGGAGAAGAGGGCGGGCAGGTCCACGCCGAGCGCGGCGTACTCGTCGATGATCTCCTGGGGGAACGTGGGGGTGGTGTGCTCGCCCATGGGCCGGCTCCGATCGTCTGCGGTGGTTCACGGTGTCAGTGCTGTGTACATCGTTCTTACCAGACGACTGAGCGGACGCTTAGGGCTGCTCGCGCGCAGAGTGCTGCCGGGGCCCCCGGCGCCGGGCCCCGGTCTGCGGGGCTCGGCCCCGGGCGCCTCAGGCCCGGGTGTTCTCGAAGCGGACGACGACGGACTTGCTGGCCGGGGTGTTGCTGATGTCGGCGGTGGAGTCGAGGGGGACCAGCACGTTGGTCTCGGGGTAGTAGGCGGCGGCGCAGCCCCGGGCGGTCGGGTAGTGGACGACGCGGAAGCCGGGGGCGCGGCGTTCCGCGCCGTCCTTCCACTCGCTCACGAGGTCGGTGTACGCGCCGTCGGCGAGGCCGAGGGCGCGGGCGTCCTCCGGGTTGACCAGGACGACGCGGCGGCCGTCCTTGATGCCGCGGTAGCGGTCGTCGAGGCCGTAGATCGTGGTGTTGTACTGGTCGTGCGTCCTGCGGTGCGTACGGAGACTCCGGGGGTGAGGGTGGTGTCGGGCCAGCCTCCGTGGAGGGTGCGGTGGTAGAGCTCGTCGTGGATGGCGGTGATGGTGTCGGTGTCGATGGCTTTGTGGAGTTGCCACTGGCGGGGGACGCCAGCCTCCGTGGAGGGTGCGGTGGTAGAGCTCGTCGTGGATGGCGGTGATGGTGTCGGTGTCGATGGCTTTGTGGAGTTGCCACTGGCGGGGGACGGTCAACCCGGAGGACGCCCGCGCCCTCGGCCTCGCCGACGGCGCGTACACCGACCTCGTGAGCGAGTGGAAGGACGGCGCGGAACGCCGCGCCCCCGGCTTCCGCGTCGTCCACTACCCGACCGCCCGGGGCGGGCGACGCGGGCGTTGAAGTCCTCGAAGCCGGGGACGACGCGGGAGATGCGGTCGCGGATCGTCGCGTAGTCCTTCTCGAACTCCTCCCAGGGCGTGGCCGATCCGGGGCCGAGGACGGCGCGGGCGAGGCGGGCGACGATGGCGGGTTCGGAGAGGAGGTGCGGGCTCGCGGGGGTGAGGTTGCCGCGCGAGGCGTGGACCATGCTCATGGAGTCCTCGACGGTGACGAACTGCTTGCCGCTCGCCTGGACGTCCTTGTCGGTGCGTCCCAGGGTGGGCAGGATCAGCGCGCGGGTGCCGGTCACGGCGTGCGAGCGGTTGACCTTGGTGGAGACGTGGACGGTGAGGCGGGCGCGACGCATGGCGGCCTCGGTGACGTCCGTGTCGGGGGTGGCCGCGACGAAGTTGCCGCCCATGGCGATGAAGACCTTGGCGTCGCCGTCGCGCAGGGCCCGGATGGAGCGGACGACGTCGTAGCCGTGGTGGCGCGGCGAGGTGATCCCGAATTCCTTGTCGAGGGCGTCGAGGAAGGCGGGGGAGGGGCGTTCGAAGATGCCCATGGTGCGGTCGCCCTGGACGTTGGAGTGGCCCCGGACGGGGCAGACCCCGGCGCCGGGCCGGCCGATGCTGCCGCGCAGCAGGAGGAGGTTGACCACTTCGCGGATGGTCGGCACGGAGTGCTTGTGCTGGGTGAGGCCCATGGCCCAGCAGACGATGGTGCGTTTCGAGGCGAGGACCATGGCCAGGGCCTTCTCGATGGTCTCGCGGTCGAGGCCGGTGGCGGTGAGGGTCTCGGCCCAGTCGGCCTCGCGGGCGGCGGCCGCGAACTCCTCGAAGCCGTGGGTGTGCTCCCGAACGAAGGTCTCGTCGACGGCGCCCTCGGTCTGCAGGATCATCTTGTTGAGGAGGCGGAAGAGTGCCTGGTCGCCGCCGATGCGGATCTGCAGGAAGAGGTCGTTGAGCGCGGTGCCCCGGACCATGCCGAGGGGGGTCTGCGGGTTCTTGAAGCGCTCCAGGCCGGCCTCGGGGAGCGGGTTCACCGAGATGATCTTCGCTCCGGCCTTCTTGGCCTTCTCCAGGGCGGAGAGCATCCGGGGGTGGTTGGTGCCGGGGTTCTGTCCGGCGACGATGATCAGGTCGGCCCGGTGGAGGTCTTCGAGGGTGACGCTGCCCTTGCCGATGCCGATGGTCTCCGTCAGTGCCGAGCCGGAGGACTCGTGGCACATGTTGGAGCAGTCGGGGAGGTTGTTGGTGCCGAATTCGCGGGCGAACAGCTGGAGCAGGAACGCGGCCTCGTTGCTCGTGCGGCCCGAGGTGTAGAAGAGGGCCTCGTCGGGGGAGTCGAGTGCGCGCAGTTCCTCGGCGATGATGTCGAAGGCGCGCTCCCAGTCGATCGCCTCGTACCGCTCGGCGCCCTCGGGGAGGTACATCGGCTGGGTGATCCGGCCCTGCTGGCCCAGCCAGTAGCCGCTGCGCGTGGCGAGGTCGGCGACGGGGTGCGCGGCGAAGAAGTCGGGGGTGACCCGGCGCAGCGTCGCCTCCTCGGCGACGGCCTTGGCGCCGTTCTCGCAGAATTCCGCCGTGTGCCGTTCGTCGCCCTCGGGCCAGGCGCAGCCGGGGCAGTCGAAGCCGTTCTTCTGGTTGACCTTGAGGAGGGTCTGCGCGGTGCGCACCACCCCCATCTGCTGTCGGGCCACGAGCAGGCTGTGGGCGACGGCGGGCAGACCGGCGGCGGCGTGCTGTGCCTCGCCGACCCGCGGCGCGTCCTGGACCGGGTCACCTGTGGGCGGCTTGGTGGCCATTGCGTGCTCCCCTTCGAGCCGACTGCGAACCTGCGCGCACCGTACGCGTCGGTGCCGTGCGTGCTCCTCCCACGATCCTGTCACGCGGCACCGACAGGGGGGCGGGGAGCGGTGTCCGGTCGGGAATGTCAGTGGTCCGTGGCAGGATCGGGGGCGTGGCTGAGACGGCATCGAAGAAGACGGCAGACAACCGACCGCGCCTGCTCCTGATGGACGGGCACTCCTTGGCGTACCGGGCGTTCTTTGCGCTGCCCGCGGAGAATTTCACGACCGGGTCGGGGCAGCCGACGAACGCGGTGTACGGCTTCGCGTCGATGCTCGCGAACACCCTGCGTGACGAGGCGCCGACGCATTTCGCGGTGGCGTTCGACGTCTCCCGCAAGACCTGGCGCTCGGAGGAGTTCCCCGAGTACAAGGCGAACCGTTCGAAGACCCCGGACGAGTTCAAGGGGCAGGTCGAGCTGATCGGCGAGCTGCTGGACGCGATGCGCGTCGACCGGTTCGCGGTGGACGGCTTCGAGGCGGACGACGTCATCGCCACGCTGGCCACGCAGGCGGAGGCGGCCGGTTTCGAGGTGCTGATCGTCACCGGGGACCGGGACTCGTTCCAGTTGATCACGGACCACGTCACGGTGCTGTACCCGACCAAGGGCGTCTCGGAGCTGACCCGTTTCACCCCGGCGAAGGTCGAGGAGAAGTACGGGCTCACGCCGCGGCAGTACCCGGACTTCGCGGCGCTGCGCGGTGACCCGTCGGACAACCTCCCGGGGATCCCGGGGGTGGGGGAGAAGACCGCCGCGAAGTGGATCAACCAGTTCGGTTCGTTCGACGAGCTGGTGGAGCGGGCCGAGGAGGTCAAGGGCAAGGCGGGGCAGAATTTCCGGGACCACCTGGACGCGGTGCGGCTGAACCGCCGGCTGACGGAGATGGTCCGTGACGTGGAGCTGCCGAAGGCCCCGCAGGACCTGGAGCGCGCGCCGTACGACCGCACGGCGGTGACGGGTGTGCTGGACGTCCTGGAGATCCGCAACCCGAGCCTGCGCGAGCGGCTGCTGGCCGTCGATCCGGGTGCGGCCGAGGACGAGGCCCCGGCGCCCGCCGCGGGCGTCGAGCTGGACGGTGCGGTGCTGGGCGCGGGTGAGCTGGCGCCCTGGCTGGCCGAGCACGGCGACCGGCCGCTCGGTGTCGCGACGGTCGACACCTGGGCCCTGGGCAGTGGCGCGGTCACCGAGGTCGCGCTCGCCGCGGCGGACGGTGCGGCGGCCTGGTTCGACCCGGCCGAGATCGACGGGGCGGACGAGCAGGCGTTCGCCGCGTGGATCGCGGACGCGGACCGGCCCAAGGTGATGCACAACGCGAAGAGCGCGATGCGGGTCTTCCCGGAGCACGGCTGGCGGGTCGACGGCGTCACGATGGACACGGCCCTGGCCGCCTACCTGGTCAAGCCGGGCCGCCGTTCCTTCGCGCTGGACGCGCTGGCGGTGGAGTACCTGGGCCGTGAGCTGGCGCCCGCCGCGGCGTCCGAGGGGCAGCTGGCCTTCGGTGCGGAGGACCAGGCGGAGGCCGAGGCGCTGATGGCGCAGGCCCGCGCGGTCCTGGACCTGGGCGAGGCGTTCACCGCACGGCTGGCCGAGGTCGGCGCGGACGGGCTGCTGCACGACATGGAGCTGCCGACGTCCGCCCTGCTGGCGCGGATGGAGCGGTACGGCATCGCTGCCGACCGGGCCCATCTGGAGGGGATGGAGCAGCAGTTCGCCGGTGCGGTGCAGCAGGCGGTGAAGGAGGCGCACGCGGCGGTCGGCCGCGAGTTCAACCTCGGTTCGCCCAAGCAGCTCCAGGAAGTCCTCTTCGGCGAGCTGGGCCTGCCGAAGACGAAGAAGACCAAGACCGGGTACACGACGGACGCCGACGCCCTGGCCTGGCTCGCCGCGCAGACGGAGCACGAGCTGCCGGTGATCATGCTGCGCCACCGTGAGCAGGCCAAGTTGCGGGTCACGGTGGAGGGCCTGGTCAAGACGGTCGCGGCGGACGGCCGGATCCACACCACGTTCAACCAGACGGTGGCGGCGACGGGCCGGCTCTCCTCGACCGACCCCAATCTGCAGAACATCCCCGTCCGTACGGACGAGGGCCGGGCCATCCGCCGGGGCTTCGTCGTCGGCGAGGGCTTCGAGACGCTGATGACGGCCGACTACAGCCAGATCGAACTGCGGGTGATGGCCCACCTGTCCGAGGACGAGGGCCTGATCGAGGCGTTCACCTCCGGCGAGGACCTGCACACCACGGTCGCCTCCCAGGTCTTCGGCGTCGACAAGTCGGCCGTCGACCCGGAGATGCGCCGCAAGATCAAGGCCATGAGCTACGGGCTGGCGTACGGGCTCTCCGCGTTCGGCCTCTCCCAGCAGCTGAACATCGAGGCGGGCGAGGCGCGCGGCCTGATGGACACCTACTTCGAGCGGTTCGGCGGAGTGCGCGACTACCTGCACCGGGTGGTGGAGGAGGCCAGGGCCACCGGCTACACGGAGACGGTCTTCGGCCGCCGCCGTTACCTCCCCGACCTCAACAGCGACAACCGTCAGCGCCGTGAGATGGCCGAGCGGATGGCGCTCAACGCACCGATCCAGGGCACGGCCGCGGACATCGTCAAGGTCGCCATGCTCCAGGTCGACCGGGCGCTGACCGAGGCGGGGCTGAAGTCGCGGATGCTGCTCCAGGTCCATGACGAAATCGTCCTGGAGATCGCCGGGGGCGAGCGTGCCCGGGTGGAGGAGATCCTCCGCCACGAGATGTCCACGGCGGTGCGGTTGCGCGCCCCGCTGGACGTCTCGGTGGGCGTCGGAACGGACTGGGAGTCCGCGGCGCACTGACGGTCCGGCCGTGCCGGACGGCCCGGGGCCCGCACGGGGCTCCGGGCCGTCCGCGTACCGGGCTCCGGACCGTCCGGCGGTCCCGGGCCCGTGCGGGCTTTCCGCGGGCCGGGGCCTTCAGGGGCGGGCGTCCACACCCCGTACGGCACCAGGCCCGCCGCCAGCCCCGCCCCGGCCCCGAAGCAGATGGTCGGGATGATGTCCAGCGGGGTGTCGACGTGCCCGAAGTACGCGTACCAGCGCACGCACCGATGGACGATGCCGCCCAGTACGCAGACGCCCAGCAGGGCCCCCGCCGCCCACCGCTCACGACGGCTCAGCACCGGCACGGACGGCGGGACCGGCCGGGCCCCGGCGGCGCGCAGCCCCGACACGGCGAACCGGGCGAGCAGCACCAGCGCCACGGCCGAACTGCCGTACTGCACCAGCTGGAACACCGGATGACCGGCCACGCTCCCGGACAGCACCGGCACCAGGCGCACCCCCCACCGGTCGTGGTGGGTGAAGGCGTCCCAGACGACATGGGTGGCCGCCCCGGCGGCCGCCGACAGCGCGAACCACCAGCAGTCCCGGGGGCGCCACGGCCCGTGCCGCCCCCTCAGGAACGTGTGCACCCGCCCCTGCCAGGCCGTCGGCAGCAGCGCCACCAGCGGTTCGCGCAGCAGCAGCCACAGCGCGACCACGGCCGCGGTGATCAGCACGTCGACGGTGAGTACGCCCCACACCGAGTGGGTGACCTGTCCGAACTCCATGGCGCCGGGAACCGCGGTGTCCGCGTAGTACGTCATGTCGGGTGCGAACGACCCCGTCACGAGGGCGGACGCGAGGAGCGGGCCGCGCGCCGTCCCGTTCCGCCGCAGCACCGGCAGCACGGCGGCGGCATGACTGAGTGTGAAGGGCATGGCGGCAAGTATGCGTGAACGGTGAAGACCGTTCGCCGGTGCGTGGCCACGCCGTACGGTCCCTGCTGTCACCTGTGGGCCCACCGGCGTACAACTTGCCGTCCGGAACGTGAAAAACAGGTAAGAACCGGTCGGCGCGCGGTGTTCCGGCGGTACGAGTTGCCGTAGGGTCGCCTGAGTCCTGCCGCTGGGGGCGCGGACAGTCGTCGAAGGGGAGGGGCCAGAGGTATGGCAGCGCAGTTCGGTCGCCGGCTTCGCAAGGGAGCGACCACGACAGCCGTGGCCGCCGCCGTGGTGGCGGCGCTCTCCGCCTCGGGGGCTCCCGGCTCGCCGCTGGTCTCCGGCAGCGGCGACCAGCAGGCCGCCGGAACGACCCCCTCGCCCGATGAGAGCGCGGCCACCGGCAATTCGCCGTACTACACGGAACTGCCCCCGCTGAACACGCCGGACAAGCCGGGGACCAGCACCCGGCTGCCCCTCGTCGGCGGTTCGGAGGCCGGCATACCGGCCTCGATCCTGGCCGCGTACAAGAAGGCCGAGCAGGAGATCTCCGCGAGCGACGCCGCCTGCCGGCTGCCGTGGCAACTGCTCGCCGCGATCGGCAAGGTCGAGTCCGGTCAGGCGCGCGGCGGCCGGGTCGACGCGAACGGCACCACGTTCTCGCCGATCCTCGGCCCGGTTCTCGACGGCCGGGGCTTCGCCATGATCAAGGACACCGACGACGGCGCGTACGACGGGGACAGCACCCACGACCGCGCCGTCGGCCCGATGCAGTTCATCCCGTCCACCTGGGCGACCTGGGGCCAGGACGGCAACGACGACGGCCGCAAGGACCCCAACAACATCTACGACGCGGCGCTCGCCGCCGGGCGCTACCTCTGCGCCGGTTCCCGCGACCTGTCCCTCGCCGGGGACCTCGACCGGGCGGTCCTGAGCTACAACCACTCGAACGCCTATCTCCGCACGGTGCGTTCCTGGTTCGACTACTACCGGCGCGGCACCCACGAGATCCCCGACGGCACCGGCGCCCTGCCGCCCGGCCTCGGCGGCGGCACGACCCCGGACCGGACGGGCCCCGGCCCCTCGCCGTCCGGCTCCGCCAAGCCGAAGCCCGGGAACACGCCGAAGCCGGACCCGAAGCCGGGTGACGGCACGACCAGCCCCAAGCCCGACCCCGAGCCGTCCGAGACCCTCGCGGCCGTGAAGAACGCCGGCACCGGCCCGCTGGCCGCCACCGCGGGCGAGGCCTTCGCCGAGCGGATCAAGGTGCGGGCCGAGAACGGCCGCGGCGGACCGCTCGCCAAGGTCTCCGTGACCTTCACGATCACCGGCGACACGGACGCCGCGTTCGCCGACGGGAAGAAGTCGGCCACCCTCACCACCGGGACCGACGGCACCGTCACCGCCCCGGTGCTGCGGGCGGGCGAGAAGACGGGCACGTTCACGGTGCGGGCCGCCGCCACCGGCCGCTCGGTGCCCCCCGTCAGCTACGGGGCGACCGTCACCGCCCGCCGGGCCGACGCGATCGCCAGGACCGACGACAAGGCGCTGACCGCGGCGCCCGGAGCCGAGTTCGCCGACACCGTCGAGGTCAAGGCGACCTACAAGGGCAAGGTCGCGGCCGGGGTCGCCGTCACCGCCACCATGATCACCGATGCCGAGAAGCCGGTCGAGAACGACAAGGGCCCGTACTTCAAGGACGAGGACGACAAGGCGGTCCGCACCCTGGCGGGCCTGCGGACCGGTGCCGACGGCACCCTGAAGCTCCCGAAGATCTACGCCGACGGCACGGCGGGCACGTACAGGCTGCGGCTCACCACCGAGGGCGGGGCCACCGTCGTCATCGAGCTGAAGATCGAGGCGTCCGAGCCCTCCGGGACGCCGGACCCCTCCGGAACCCCGGAGCCCTCCACGAGCCCGGAGCCGTCCACGAGCCCCGAGCCCTCCGGGACCCCCGTCGTCTGACCGGCCGGTCGGCCGCACACCTCGACAGCCCCTTCGCCACCGCGGCGGAGGGGCTGTTGCACGTGTTCTCATCTCGCGCCCGGATTGCTACGGTGCCCCAACCCTGACGGCCCATCAGATCGATGTTCTCCGGGAGGACCGGCATGCGTGCCCTCGTCGCCGCCGCCATCGGGCTGGCCGCAGCCCTCGCGCTCGTCTTCACCGTCGCCGCGATCGGCGCCCCGCCCGGGGAGACCTCGCCCGAACCCCTGCTGACCACCGTGCCGGGCCCCAAGAAGTAGCCACCGGAAGAAGCAACAGAAGCTGAGGGAGGGCACCACATGCGCCGCCGAGCCAGCCTCGTACTCCTGGCCTTCGCCGTCTTCTTCGCCGCCATGTCGCCGCTGATGCGCTGGTACGCCTTCCCGAGGCTGGCGAAGATCCCGCCCAGCCAGTACCAGGAGGCGGTGCTGGAGGCGAAGCCCGCCACCCTCCTCGACTACAACGACGGCATGAAGGTGAAGACGGTCCCCCGGGTCACCATCGTGCAGACCCTCAAGGGCAACGTGGAGGAGTCCGAGCGGATCGAGCGCACCGCCGGCCGCGACGTCGTCGTCTGGGACGCCCTCAGCTTCGTGGCCGGGCCGGACGGCAAGATGGTCTCCCAGATCCCCGAGCGGTACATCTTCGACGCGCACAGCCAGGCCCCCGTCCACGCCACCGGCGAATCCGTCGACGGCGACCCGGTCAGGCGCGAGGGCATCGAGTTCAAGTGGCCCTTCCTCACCGAGAAGCGCGACTACGAGTACTTCGACGCGCAGACCCGCACCAGCTCGCCCATCCACTACCGGGGCACCCGCACCTTCCACGGCATGGAGGTCTACTACTTCGAGCAGACCATCCCGTGGACCAAGGTCCCGATGCCGAAGAAGATGCCGATCGCGATCACCCCGGAACAGATCGCGAAGACCGGCCTGACCCGCTGGTACACCACCAAGCGGATGTTCTGGGTGGACCCGGTCACCGGAGCGCCGGTCAACGGCGAGGAGATCCACAAGGAGGAGCTGCGCAACGCCAAGTCGCTGGGGCTGTCCGAGGAAACCGTCACCGTGTTCGCCGGACACGTGAAGATGCGCCAGGACTACGTCGAATCGACCGTCGACCTGGTCAAGTCCCAGCGCCTGCTGATCCTGCTCCTCACCTCGTACCTGCCCTGGGGCTTCCTGGTCCTCGGCGCCGGACTGCTTGCCCTCGCCCTGTGGCTGGAGGCCCGCTCCCGGCGACCGGACGGGCGGGGCCCGGACGGAACACCGGATCCCGCCCCTACTCCCGCTGCCCCTGCTCCCGCCTGAGCCGTGACGTCGTGAACCGGGTCGCCGCCATCGTCGTCGGGTCCTCCGGCCACGGGTGCCGCGGGTACCGGCCGCGCAGCTCCGCCCGCACCGCCCGGTAGCCGTCCCGCCAGAACGAGGCCAGATCGGCGGTGACCGCGGCGGGGCGCCCGGCCGGGGACAGCAGGTGGACCAGCACCGGCACCCCGGCCAGCCTCGGGCTCTCCGTCAGGCCGAACATCTCCTGGAGCTTCACCGCGAGCACCGGCTGCGCCCCGCCGTACTCCACCCGGACGCGCGAACCGCTCGGCACCTCGATCCGCTCCGGCGCCAGCTCGTCCAGCCGGGCCGCCTCGCCCGTCGCCCACGGCAGCAACCGCCGCAGCGCCTGCCCGGCGTCGATCCGGCCCAGATCGGAGCGGCGCCGGGCCCGGGACAGCTCGGGCTCCAGCCACTGCTCCGCACGGTCCAGCAACGCCCCGTCCGCCACGTCCGGCCAGGGCGTGCCCAGCTCCCGGTGGAGAAAGGCCAGCCGCTCCCGCAACTGCTCCGACTCCCGCGTCCAGCGCAGCAGCCCGAGCCCCTCCCGCCGCAGCCCCTCGACCAGCGCCCCGCGCACCGCCTCCGGCGCCGGCGCCTTCAGCGGACGCACCGACAGCTCCACGGCGCCCAGCCGTTCCACCCGGCGGGCCACCACGTCGCCGTCCGCCCAGCCGACCTCCTCGCCGTCCCGGAGCAGGTGCCCGGCCGCCGCCCGCGCCGTGTCCTCGTCGATCACCGCGGCCAGCCGCACCCGCGCGGACGCCGCGTGCGCCGGCCGGTCGGCCACCGCGACCGCCAGCCAGGGCGCGCCCCGCAGCCCCGAGCCCTCCCCGGTTCCCGCACCCGTCCCCGACACCATCAGGAGTGCTGGGCGCAGGCGGAGGACGGACGGCTCGCCCCGTTCCCGTCCCCGGAGATCCGGGTCGCGGACCTGACGGCGTTCGCCCTCCAGGCGGCGTGCTGGGGCGATCCGGACGCCTCGGGCCTCGCGCTGCTCGACCCGCCGCCCGCGAGGCCCGTACGGTCGTGAGCGCGCCCAGCCCCCGGGCGTGGTCGGTGCGCGGCTCCCGGGCCAGCCCCGAGTCGACCACCACCCGCACCCCGGGCACCGTCAGGGACGACTCCGCCACCGAGGTCGCCAGCACCACCCGCCGGCCCTCCGAGGACCCGGCCAGCACCGCGTCCTGCACCGCCGCCGGGGCCCGCCCGTGCACCTGGAGCACCTCGGCGGCCACGTCCGCCAGCAGGCCCGCCACGCGTCCGATCTCGCCGACACCGGGCAGGAAGCACAGCACGTCGCCGTCCCGTTCGGCCAGTGCCCGGCGCACCGTCGCGGCGACGTGCGCCAGCAGCGCCGGATCGACCCGCATCCCGTGCGGCGGGCGGACCGGTGCCGCCGGCGGCGCCCAGACCGTCTCCACCGGGTGCGACACGCCCGACGCCTCGACCACCGGGGCGTCGCCCAGCAGCCGGGCCCAGCCCCGCGCGTCCGTCGTCGCGGACGCCGCGACCAGCCGCAGGTCGGGGCGGAGCGCCTCGCGCACGTCGAGCAGGAACGCGGCGACGGTGTCCGCGTCCAGATGCCGCTCGTGGCACTCGTCGATGATCACCGCGTCGACCCCGGCCAGCTCCTGGTCGCGCTGCAGCCGCTGGAGCAGCACCCCGGTGGTGACCACCTCCACCACTGTGCCGGGACCCACCAGCCGCTCCCCGCGGACCGTGAAGCCGACCCGCCCGCCGGCCCGCTCCCCGAGGAGCCACGCCATCCGCCGCGCCGCCGCCCGCGCCGCGATCCGCCGCGGCTCGGCGACCACCACCCGGCGCACCGGGCCGTCACCGGTCAGACCGGCCAGGACCAGCGGCACGAGGGTGGTCTTGCCGGTGCCGGGCGGCGCGCACAGCACCGCGACACCGCGGTCGTCGAGCGCCCGCTCCAGGGCGGGCACGGCGGTGCGCACGGGCAATCGGTCCAGGGCATCGGTACGGATCACGCCCCCAGTCTCGTACGGGCCGCCCCGCCCGCCGCACCCCGGGACCGGCCGGGCCCCTCCGGCCCCGGTCCGCGCGGGCCGTCAGTCCCGCACGCAGACGAAGATCGCCGTTCCGGGGATCAGGTTGCCGCGCAGCGGGGACCAGCCGCCCCACTCCTGGGTGTTCCAGGCGGGCCACTCCGGTTCGACGAGGTCGACCAGCCGGAAGCCGCCGGCCACCACGTCGCGCACCCGGTCGCCGAGCGTGCGGTGGTGCTCGACGTAGACCGCGTCGCCCCGCTCGTCCTGCTCGACGTAGGGGGTGCGGTCGAAGTAGGAGGCCGCGACCGAGAGCCCCTCGGGCCCCGGCTCGTCCGGGAACGCCCAGCGGACCGGATGCGTCACCGAGAAGACCCAGCGGCCGCCGGGGCGCAGCACGCGGTGCACCTCGCGGAACACCCGCACGGGATCGGCGACGAACGGCACCGCGCCGTAGGCGGAGCACGCCAGGTCGAACGAGCCGTCGCGGAACGGCAGCGCCCCGGCGTCCGCCTCCACCAGCGGGACCCCGCCGCCGATCCGCAGCGCGTGCTGGAGCTGCCGGTGCGAGAGGTCCAAAGCCACCGGGCGGGCGCCCCTGGCGGCGAGCCAGCGCGAGCACTGCGCGGCGCCCGCGCCGATCTCCAGGACGTCCAGGCCGTTCAGCGACGCCGCGGGGCCGAGCAGGCCGGCCTCGGCCTCGTCGAGCCCCTCCGGGCCCCAGACGAACCGGTCGTCGCCCAGGAAGGCGCCGTGGTCGCTCTGGTACTCGTCGGCGTTCCGGTCCCACCAGCCGCGACTGGCCCGGCTGCTCTCGGTCTCCGACGCCTCGCGACGGGTCGCTTCGGGTTCGGCCGCGTAGATCTCTTGGCTCATCGTGTCCGTCGTTGTAGTTTGCCTTCACCCCGCCGCACGCGGTACGTACTCGGGGGTGTCCATGAGCGCGGTTCCGCGCGCCCGGAGCGTCTCCCGGTGCCGAGGCGGCCCCGGGGAACACGAGTTGTGCCGGATATGGGCCCTTGCGCCCCCGGTGTGCGCCTTCGCGCATTGACCGTGCCCGGCTGCCCCCGTATGCTACAAGTTGCGCTGCGAGCCTGTGCGCCTCAGACCTAGCAGGCCGCGCTCGCATCTGCTGTATGTCCCCTCGGTTCACGAGGCGCCTCCCGCCCGGCGGGTTCGGCGCTTCCCGAGCTGTCCGGCTTCTGCAGAGGTGATAAGGGCTCCCGGCGTAGCAGTACCTACGACTCACTGTCCGTACCGGAGCCCTTTCCCACATGACGAGCAGCACCGAGACCACCGCCACCACCCCGCAGGTAGCGGTCAACGACATCGGTAACGAGGAAGCCTTCCTCGCCGCGATCGACGAGACGATCAAGTACTTCAACGACGGCGACATCGTCGACGGCGTCATCGTGAAGGTCGACCGGGACGAGGTCCTGCTCGACATCGGTTACAAGACCGAAGGCGTCATCCCCTCCCGCGAGCTCTCGATCAAGCACGACGTCGACCCGAACGAGGTCGTCAAGGTCGGCGACGAGATCGAGGCCCTGGTTCTCCAGAAGGAGGACAAGGAAGGCCGCCTCATCCTGTCCAAGAAGCGCGCTCAGTACGAGCGTGCCTGGGGCACGATCGAGAAGATCAAGGAAGAGGACGGCATCGTCACCGGTACCGTCATCGAGGTCGTCAAGGGTGGTCTCATCCTCGACATCGGCCTCCGTGGCTTCCTGCCGGCCTCCCTCGTCGAGATGCGCCGCGTCCGCGACCTCCAGCCCTACGTGGGCAAGGAGCTCGAGGCCAAGATCATCGAGCTGGACAAGAACCGCAACAACGTGGTCCTGTCCCGCCGTGCCTGGCTGGAGCAGACCCAGAGCGAGGTCCGCCAGACGTTCCTCACGACCCTGCAGAAGGGCCAGGTCCGCTCCGGCGTCGTCTCCTCGATCGTCAACTTCGGTGCGTTCGTGGACCTCGGCGGCGTCGACGGTCTCGTGCACGTCTCCGAGCTGTCCTGGAAGCACATCGACCACCCCTCCGAGGTCGTCGAGGTCGGCCAGGAGGTCACGGTCGAGGTCCTCGACGTCGACATGGACCGCGAGCGCGTCTCCCTGTCGCTCAAGGCGACGCAGGAAGACCCGTGGCAGCAGTTCGCCCGCACGCACCAGATCGGGCAGGTCGTTCCCGGTAAGGTCACCAAGCTCGTTCCGTTCGGTGCGTTCGTGCGCGTCGACGAGGGCATCGAGGGTCTGGTCCACATCTCCGAGCTGGCCGAGCGCCACGTGGAGATCCCGGAGCAGGTCGTCCAGGTCAACGACGAGATCTTCGTCAAGGTCATCGACATCGACCTCGAGCGTCGTCGCATCAGCCTCTCGCTGAAGCAGGCCAACGAGTCCTTCGGTGCCGACCCGGCCTCGGTCGAGTTCGACCCGACCCTGTACGGCATGGCCGCGTCCTACGACGACCAGGGCAACTACATCTACCCCGAGGGCTTCGACCCCGAGACCAACGACTGGCTCGAGGGCTACGAGGCTCAGCGCGAGGCGTGGGAGACGCAGTACGCCGAGGCGCAGCAGCGCTTCGAGCAGCACCAGGCCCAGGTCATCAAGTCCCGCGAGGCCGACGAGGCCGCTGCTGCCGAGGGCGCTGCCGCCCCGGCCGGTGGCGCCCCGGCTGCCTCCGGCGGCAGCGGTGGCGGCTCGTACTCCTCGGAGTCCGCGGACAACTCCGGCGCCCTGGCGTCGGACGAGGCCCTGGCTGCCCTGCGCGAGAAGCTGGCGGGCGGCCAGAGCTGACGCTCCGGTCCTCCGGTCGGTGACCGATCGCAGTAGCTGAAAGTGAGGCCCGCTCCCTCCGGGGAGCGGGCCTCACTCATGTCCGCGGCCGTCCCGCGCGGGCGGTCACGGCGTGACGGGAATATTGGTCAGCCCCTTGCCGCCGGTCACCGTGTTGCTGCCGTGGACCGTGGTCGGGCAGTTCTCGCCGTGGTTGGTGATGTTGAACGCGAGCTGCTTGTCGCCCGTGGCGCCGGTCAGGTCCGAGACGTTGTCGCGGAAGACGGTGCCGCAGCCCCAGCCGCTCTGCTGGGTGTGGGTCTCGTAGCCGTTGTCGGTGGTGCGGGAGCCCCGGTTGCCCTCGACCAGGACGTCGTTGCCCTTCACGTCGACCCAGGAGTCGTCGTAGTTGGCGCCGGTCAGTCCGCTGCCGTCGAAGGTGTTGCCGATGATCCGCGCCCCGGTGGTGCCTTCCTTGATGTCGATGTTCTCGCCGCCCACGCCCGGTCCGATGGTGTTGCCCAGGATCTGCACCCGGTCGCTGCGGTCGGAGAGGTCGCCGGCCGTGCCGACGTAGACGCCCTCGCCCATGCCCCGGCCGTCGTGCCCGGTGTCGTGGATCCGGGAGTTCTTGAGGACGCCGTCCTTGCTGGACCTGCGGAAGTGGACGCCCTCCATGTCCAGGTCGTGGACGGTCACCGAATCGATGACGACGCCGGTGGCGGTGTCGGCCACGATGCCCTTCTGGCCGCCGGTGACGGTGATGCCCTCGACGGTCCAGTGGGAGGCGCCGTTGAGATGCAGCCCGTAGCCGCCGCCGGCCTTGAGGACCGCCCCGGACGAACCGGTGAGGGTGATCCGGGCGGCGGCGGTGCCCGGGACGGTCGCCTTGAAGTTGCCGGTGTACGTGCCGTCGGCGAGCCGGATCGTGTCGCCCGGGGCCGCGGCGGCGAGGGCGGACTTGAGCTGGGCGGCGGTGCTCACGTCGACGACTCCGGCCGAGCCTGCAGTGGGGGCGGCGGCGAGGGCGGGGCCACCGGTGGCGAGCGCGGTGACCAGCAGGGCGGGGAGCAGCGTGCGGGTGCGCATGGGGGGTGCCTTCCCGTCGAAGGAGTTCGAGGTTCTCGTACATGAATGTGGGGCGAGTCTCTGAACTTGCTGCCCAGAGACGGTAGGGACGGGGCCTGGCCGTGTCAATGTCTGGACCAATGTTCGGGTACGTGTACGGGCGCCTGCGCGCCGCGCGAGCGGGAGCATGGCTCCGTGGCAGGGGCGCGCGGTGCGTGCGGCTCCGGCGCGAGCGGTCCCGGCACGGAGGACGGCGGTGGTGCGGAGCACGGTGCCGGGCATCGGCTTCCGCGAGGATCCGGACGCTTGACTTCCGCACGAGTCCGGGCATGAACGGCCGGTCGAACGGGCACCGTTCGGGAATGCCCGTGCCCTGCCGGACGTTCTTGTGCAGGAATACGAGGAGGAGCGGTAACGGTGTCTGACCCGCAGAGTTTGTACGAATGGGAGCCGAAGGGCCTGGCCGTCGTCGACATGGCGCTCGCCCAGGAGTCGGCCGGCCTGGTCATGCTCTACCACTTCGACGGATACATCGACGCGGGTGAGACCGGCGAGCAGATCGTGGACGGTCTGCTCGAAACGCTGCCGCACCAGGTCGTCGCCCGCTTCGACCACGACCGGCTCATCGACTACCGCGCGCGGCGCCCGCTGCTGACCTTCCGGCGCGACCGCTGGACCGCCTACGAGACCCCGACCCTGGCCGTCCGGGTCGTCCAGGACGCCACCGGGGCGCCGTTCCTGCTGCTGTCCGGGCCCGAGCCGGACGTGGAGTGGGAGCGCTTCGCCTCCGCCGTCGAGCAGATCGTGGAGCGCCTCGGCGTCCGCCTCGCGGTGAATTTCCACGGCATCCCGATGGGCGTCCCGCACACCCGCCCCGTCGGCATCACCCCGCACGGCAACCGCACGGACCTCATGCCCGGCCACCGCAGCCCCTTCGACGAGGCGCAGGTCCCCGGCTCCGCGGAGGCCCTGGTCGAGTACCGGCTGATGGAGTCCGGGCACGACGTCCTGGGCGTCGCCGCCCACGTACCGCACTACGTCGCCCGCTCCGCGTACCCGGACGCGGCGCTCACCGCCCTGGAGGCGATCACGGCGGCGACCGGTCTGGTCCTGCCGACCATCGCCCACGCGCTGCGCACCGAGGCGCACCGCACCCAGACCGAGATCGAGCGGCAGATCGGCCAGGGCGACGAGGAGCTGGTCTCGCTCGTCGAGGGGCTTGAGCACCAGTACGACGCGGTCGCCGGCTCCGAGACCCGGGGCAATCTGGTCGCCGAGCCGGTGGACCTGCCGTCCGCCGACGAGATCGGCCTGGAATTCGAGCGGTTCCTCGCGGAGCGCGAGGGGGACGTCTGACCTCCGCCGGCCTTCCCCGCGGATCGTCCCGCCCTGCCCGGGGCCGGTCCGCCGGACAGGGCCTAAGCTGCCGGTCATGCTGAAAGTGGGCCTGACCGGCGGGATCGGCGCCGGCAAGAGTGAAGTGTCACGGCTGCTCGTCGAGTACGGGGCCGTGCTGATCGACGCGGACCGGATCGCCCGCGAGGTGGTCGAACCGGGCACTCCCGGGCTCGCGGCCGTAGTCGAGGCGTTCGGGCCGGACGTCCTCACCGCCGACGGCGCCCTGGACCGGCCGAAGCTGGGCTCGATCGTCTTCTCCGACGCCGACCGGCTCGCCGCCCTCAACGCGATCGTCCACCCGCTGGTCGGCGCCCGCTCCGCCGAGCTGGAGCGGGCCGCGGGCCCCGAATCGGTCGTCGTCCACGACGTCCCCCTGCTCACCGAGAACGGCCTCGCACCGCTGTACGACCTGGTCGTCGTCGTGGACGCGAGCCCCGGGACACAGCTCGACCGGCTCGTGCGGCTGCGCGGCATGACCGAGGCCGACGCCCGCGCCCGGATGGCCGCCCAGGCCACGCGGGAGCAGCGGCGCGCCGTGGCCGACCTGATCATCGACAACGACGGGCCGCTGGAGGAGCTGGAGCCGCAGGTCCGCAAGGTCTGGTCGGAGCTGACCCGGCGGGCCGCGGCAGGCTGATCCCCGCACCGCCCCGTCGGCCCACCGGCCTGCCCGCCTGTCGGTCCACCGGTCCGCCGGGGCGGCGGGCCGGTGCGGAATACCGTTCCCCGGGCGGGCGTTGAGGGTTCCGGTAGCGAAGGGAAGGAAGCGAACGTGCCCGAGAGGACCCCGGAGACCGACGTCATCGACTTCCGCGCGGCCGAACGCCTGCTGGACGCGCGCGATCCCCGTGGCGCGGTGAAGCTGCTGGACTCGGTGATCGCGGCCCACCCCGAGAACACGGCGGCGCGGCTGCTGCGCGCCCGTGCCTTCTTCGCCGCCGCCCAGCTGCGTCCCGCCGAGCTCGAGTTCGAACTCGTCCTGGAGCGCGAGCCGGACAACGCGTTCGCGCACTTCGCGCTGGCCCGCACCTTCGAGCGTTCCGGCCGCTCCGACCGTGCCTCCCGGCACTTCCGGCTGGCCGCCGCGCTCGACCCGAACCCGGAGTACCTGAAGGCGGCCCGCTTCCCCGCGCAGGACTGAGTCCGCCGCCGGGACAGGGACCTGTCTCGCGCGGAACCGGGCCCGCCGCCGGGCAGGGCCGTCCCACGCCCTGCCCGGCGGGCCCGGCTCACGCCTCCGACCGGCGGCGGGTCCGGCTCAGTGCCCGTACCTGCCGTGCCCGTACCCGTGGTGTTCGTACCTGCCCGGTGCGTATCCGCCGCGTCCGCCCCGGTCGGGTTCGTACGGCGGGATGTCGCGGCCCGGCTGGTAGTGCGGTCCCTGGTGGATGTGGTGGACGATCACCGCCAGGTCCACCAGGACCAGCAGGAGCAGCAGGCCGCAGGCGGCGGCCCAGCCCGGCCGGTCGGTCAGGGCGAAGGCGGTCACGCCGAAGACGGCCCAGGCCAGCCCCCATAGACTCAGCCCGAGCCGCAGTCGCAGAGCACTGCGGGCAGTCGTCGGTTCATTGCCGGTACGCATGGCGATCGCCTCTCCTACCAAGGATGGACCCACGACGGCGTTACGGGACATGTCGAACGAATCGAGGGGATCGCGCGTGAACGGCGCATCGTGGAATGACCGCACCGACCGCAGGGCGAGGGTCAGGGGCTGTCTGCTGGGCGGGGCGATCGGGGACGCGCTGGGCAACCCGGTGGAGTTCCTCTCCCTGGCCGGTATCCGACGCGCACACGGCGAGCACGGCGTGCAGGGGCTCCTTCCGGACGAGGAGGGGGTGGTCGGCCGGGTCACGGACGACACGCAGATGACCCTGTTCACGGCCGAGGGACTGATCAGGGCCCACTCCCGGGCGAAGTCGAAGGGGGTGGGCGGCGCCGAGACCGCGCTCGTACGGAACGCCTACCTCCGCTGGCTGGACACCCAGAACCACCCCGCCCCGCCCGCCGCGGGCGGTGACAACGTGATCCGGACCGGCTGGCTCAGGCAGCAGCCCTGGCTGTACGCGCGCCGGGCCCCCGGCAACGCCTGTCTGACCGGGCTCGCCACCGGTCACGTTCCCGAGCCGGTCGACCGGCTGGGCACGCCCGGGCCCGTGAACACCGGGTCCAAGGGGTGCGGCACGGTGATGCGGTCGGCGCCCTTCGGGCTGACGGGGCAGGACGCCCCGGTGGGCTTCCGGCTCGCCCACTGGTGCGCCCAGATCACCCACGGCCACCCGACCGGCGCGTACGCGGCGGGGGCCCTCGCCGCGATCGTCGCCCACCTCCTGGAGGGCGACTCGATGCCCGGCGCGGTGCTGCGGGCCATGGACCTGCTGGGCCGCCACCCGGGGCACGAGGAGACCACGGCGGCGCTGCGGGCGGCCGTCGACCTGGCCGCGCAGGGCGCGCCGACCGCCGAGAAGGTGGAGACGCTGGGCGCGGGCTGGGTGGCCGAGGAGGCCCTCGCCATCGCGGTGTACTGCGCCCTCGTGCTGCCCGGTGCCGACCAGGTGGCGCAGGCGCTGCTGCTCTCGGTCAATCACTCGGGCGACAGCGACTCCACCGGCGCGATCTGCGGCAATCTGCTCGGCGCGCGCCACGGCGACGTGTGCCTTCCGGCGTCCTGGCTGGTGGCGACCGAGGGCCGGGCCGTGATCACCGAGGTGGCCGACGACCTGTGCGTGGAGTTCGAGCACGCGGTGGACTGGCCGGCCGGGCGGTACCCGGTGTGCTGACGGGCGGCCGTCCGCCGATGGACGGCGGGGGCACCACCCGTCGGCACACCGGGTGCTGACGGGTGGTCAGGCCGTCAGCAGCTTGGCGCGCAGCTTGGCCACCGTCGCGTCGTCGATCCGCAGGCCCTCGCGGACGTAGGTGTCGAAGTCGCCGTACAACTTGTCCACCTGGTTGAACGCGGCGGTCAGCCAGCTCAGTTCGACGGCCTTCGGGTTGCCCAGGTACTGGTTGCTGGCCAGGAAGTCCGCCTCGACGGTCTCGCGCGGGACGCCGAGCAGGGTGAGGAGGACGGCGGTGCTCCAGCCGGTGCGGTCCTTGCCCGAGCTGCAGTGGTAGACCGTCGAGCCGGAGTCGTTGTTCGCGACGGCGGTGACCAGGTCGTGGAAGGCGTAGTCGGCGCCCACGAAGTTGACCATGAACGGGTAGCCGATGGACTGGCCGAGGTCGGACGAGCCGGAGAACAGCCCGGCCGCGATGGCCTCGGCCAGCGTCATCAGCGCCGAGTCGTGGAAGCGGATGCCGTGGTCGAACGACACCACGTCGGCGACCTGGTACTTCACACCCGCGGGCAGCTTGTCGGGGGCCTCGTACCGCTCCACGGCGTTGCGCAGGTCCACGTCGAGAGTGAGCCGCTGGGACAGCAGCTGCTGCTGCTCGGCGTCGGTCAGCTTGTTGATCTTGTTGGAGCGGAAGACCAGGCCGGGCTTCACCCAGCGCCCGTCGGTGGTGCGGTAGCCGCCGATGTCCCGGAAGTTGCGGGCGGACTCGATGCCGAGCGAGCGGTCGGCGACGACGAGCGGGGAGCCGCTGTCCGGCACCAGCCGGAAGTACCAGCGTCCCGTCCCGGCGAGGGTCCCGGCGGGGACGGTCAGCGAGCCGGTGCCGGCGCCGGTGCCCACCGGGGTGCCGGTGGTGGCGTCGGGGGAGGCGACGGCGGTGACGGTCACCGATCCGGCGGGGGAGGACCAGGAGATCGTGTAGCCGCCGTCGGCGGCGCGCAGGGCGCCGGCCGCGGTGAACGGCACGGCGGCGGCCCGCGTGGCGACCCCGGCGCTCGCCACGGGCGCGTCGGCGGGAGTGGCGGCGATGGCGGGCGGGACGAGGACCGTACCGGCGAGCAGGGCGGCCGCGACGGCTGCCTGGGTGATGCGGTGCGTGCGCATGGTGCTCCTTGTCTGCATCCCTGTCGGGGGGTGGGGGGTGTCAGGAGG
>NZ_RDBO01000020.1:645393-661302 GCF_008120935.1 Streptomyces sp. sk2.1 | reverse complement strand
GGACAAGGCGGGCCCTTCGTTCGGCGCCCGTGAGGGCGGTGTCCGTACGGGGAACGGGGGAGCCGTGCCCGACCGGGAGGCGGCGGGCGCGGTGCGCGGGGGCCGGCGTCGCGGACGCGCGGGCCCACTGTGGCAAGCGGTCCCCGCCGGGCGGCGGCAGGACATGGAAAACCGGCGGAAACCACCCGTACGGGGCGGCCGGGCGGCCCTGCCGGAATCCCGTCGCGCCCCGGTGCCCGACCGGGCAGACTCGCCCCCGTGACCGAGAGAATCAGCAGGATCAATCCGGACGGACTGCACCCCACTCCCGGCTACCACCACATCACCGTGGTGGAGGCGGGCCGAACCGCCCACCTGGCCGGGCAATGCCCCCTCGACGGCTCCGGCACCCTGGTGGGTCCGGGCGACCTCGACGCCCAGATCGACCAGGTCGCGGCCAATGCCCTCGCCGCGCTCGCGGCCGTGGGAGCCGAACCGGCCCATGTCGTCCGGTCGGTGATCTACGTGGTCGACGACGACACCGCGCCCCTGGGAGCGGCCTGGCGACGGCTCACCGGCTCGGTCATCGGGCCCGCGTTCACCACCGCGAGCACCCTGCTCGGCGTCGCGCGGCTGGGTTTCGCCGGACAGCTGGTCGAGGTCGACCTCACCGCGGCACTGCCCGGCTGACTCCCGGTCACCTCCTGCCGGGCGGACGGGGACCGTCCTCCCGCGGCGCGGACGGGGACCACGCTCCCGTCGTGCGGCCGGAGGGCACCAAAACCGTTGGCCAAGGCCAGGACGGCCCTGTTAGGTTCCTCGACGTGGCGAAACTCAATCAGATCATCGCAGTGGAGAAGGGCGTCAAGTCCAAGGCCCACCAGGACCTGACGGCGGCGCATCACGGCCTCCAGAAGACCGGGTTGCTCGCCGGGATCTCCCGGACGTACCAGCCGAAGGACGAGGAGGGCGAGCAGCTGCCGCCCGAGTCGACGCTGGTGCAGATCAAGGCCGAGGACGTGCTGCGGGACACCGCGGTGACCCTGACCCGGCTCTTCGATGTGACCGCCACGAAGGACTGGGCGAACTGCTCGGCCCGCGCGGACGTGAAGGTCGACGGCCGGGTGATCGTGAGCGACGTGCCGGTCTCGTACCTGCTCTTCCTGGAGAAGCAGCTCACGGACCTCAACACCTTCGTCCGCAAGCTGCCGGTGCTCGACGCCTCCGAGGCCTGGGTCCAGGACCCGTCGACGGACTCCTGGAAGACCGAGCCGGTACGGACCCTCCGTACGAAGAAGGTGCCCCGCAACCACGTGAAGGCGGAGGCCACCGACAAGCACCCGGCGCAGGTCGAGGTGTACTACGAGGACGTCCCGATCGGGTACTGGACGACGGTGAAGTTCTCCGGAGCCCTTCCCGCGCGCCGCGTCAACGAACTGCTGGACCGGGTCGAGAAGCTCCAGCAGGCCGTGAAGTTCGCCCGCGAGGAGGCCAACGGCGTGGACGTCACCGACCAGCGGGTGGGTGATGCGGTATTCGGTTACCTCTTCGGGTGACCGACCATTGACTCCCCGGCCGTCACTTACGGCCGGGGTGCGCGAGGAGCGCAAGCTGAAACTGAAGCTTGTCGTGAACGACGCGGTACCGGTGGAGGTTCGAGTCCTCCCCCCGGCACTCGGGGTGCTTCGAGCACCCCCACGGGCCGGGGTGGCCCAAATGGTAGAGGCGACCGCGATCAATCTCAGACTCTTGCTCCAGACTCAGCATTCGCCACCGATCGCCGAATCAAACGGGCCCGTGCCCATGGGCGTCGAGATGCCGGTTCGACTCCGGCCCGCGGAGCTTCGATCTGCGGTGGTCTAAAGGCAGGACGCGGCGACATAAACCTGACACGGTTCCTTAAAAGTGTCGGCGTGCCGAATGGGTGGCATCCACAGGGCTCGGGGGTCGGCTACACCCCCGGGCCCGCTCCCGTTCTCCGGCCCGTTCCCGTTCTCCCGCTCCCCACGTCGTCCGGCGGGGAAGCCTGAGCGGGGCACTTCACCCGGGGCCGCGGGTCACTGGCGGTACCCGGTCAGGAAGCGGCCGATGCGGCTGATCGCCGCGTCGAGGTCGTCGGCGTGCGGAAGCGTCAGGATCCGGAAGTGGTCGGGGCGCGGCCAGTTGAAACCGGTGCCCTGCACGACCTGGATCTTCTCCCGCAGCAGCAGGTCGAGGACGAACTTCTCGTCGTCGACGATGCGGTGCACCTTCGGGTCGAGGCGCGGGAACGCGTACAGCGCGCCCTTCGGCTTCACGCACGACACCCCCGGGATCTCGTTCAGCCGCTCCCAGGCCCGGTCGCGCTGCTCGCGCAGCCTGCCGCCCGGTGCGACCAGATCCCGGATCGACTGCCGGCCGCCGAGCGCGGCCTGGATGGCGTACTGCGCGGGCGCGTTGGGGCACAGTCGCATGGAGGCGAGCGTGGTCAGCCCCTCCAGGTAGCTCCGGGCGTGCTGTTGCGGGCCGGAGACGACCAGCCAGCCGGAACGGAAGCCCGCCACGCGGTACGTCTTCGACAGCCCGCTGAACGTGAGGCACAGCAGGTCGGGGGCGAGGGCCGCCACGCTGTGGTGCTCGGCGTCGTCGTACAGCACCTGGTCGTAGATCTCGTCGGCGAACACCATCAGGCCATGCCGGCGCGCCAGGGCGAGGATGCCTTCGAGGACCTCGCGCGGATAGACGGCACCGGTCGGATTGTTGGGGTTGATGATCACGACGGCCCTGGTCCGGTCGGTGATCTTCGACGCCATGTCCGCGAGGTCCGGGTTCCAGTCCGCGGCCTCGTCGCAGACGTAGTGCACGGCCCTGCCGCCCGCCAGCGTCGTCACCGCGGTCCACAACGGGTAGTCGGGGGACGGGACGAGCACCTCGTCGCCGTCCTCCAGCAGCGCCTGCACGGCCATCGAGATCAGCTCGGAGACACCGTTGCCGAGGAAGATGTCGTCCACCCCGACGTCGGTCAGCCCCATCGCCTGGTAGCGCTGCACGACGGCCCGCCGGGCGGAGAGGACGCCGCGCGAATCGGTGTAGCCGTGGGCCTGCGGAAGCATCCGGATCATGTCCTGGACGATCTCCTCCGGCGCCTCGAAACCGAAGAGCGCGGGGTTGCCCGTGTTGAGTCGGAGCACGCTGTGGCCCGCCTCCTCCAGGGCGTTGGCGTGCTCGATGACCGGGCCCCGGATCTCGTAACAGACCTCGTCGAGCTTGCTGGACTGCCGGAACTCCATGCGTGGCCTCCCCGACCTGATTGCGATACTTGGTTTTACCAAGTTCGAGCTTGGAAAGTCCAACAACATGTCTAGACTGCGTCGCATGCCACGTCAGCAACAGCCCGCAACGCGCCCGACCCGCCGCCGGAGCTACGACCAGTTCTGCGCCACCGCACGCGCCCTCGACTCCGTCGGCGACCGGTGGACCCTGCTGATCGTCCGTGAACTGCTGGCGGGCCCCCGCCGCTACACCGACCTCCACGCCGACCTGCCGGGAGTCAGCACGGATGTCCTCGCCTCCCGGCTCAAGGACATGGAACAGGGAGGCCTCGTCACCCGCCGCCGGCTTCCGCCGCCCGCCGCGGCCTCGGTGTACGAACTGACCGGGCGCGGACGCGGGTTGATGCCGGTGCTCGCGGCGCTCGCCGAATGGGGCGCGCCCGCCCTGGCCGAGCGGCGGCCCACCGACGCGGTGCGGGCGCACTGGTTCGCGCTCGTGCTGCTGCGCGCGCTGGAGGGGACGGCCCATGAGGGGATCGTGGAAGTCCACCTGGAAGAGGGCGAGTTCCATGTGCGCGCCGGGGGCGCGAAGGGGGACGGGGTCGTCTACGGGGACGGCCCCGCCGCCCGTGCCGACGCGCGTCTCGTACTCGACGCCGAGGTCTGCCTCGCGCTGGGACGGGGGGAGCTGACGCTTGCCGAGGCGGTCGGTGACGGGCGCGTGGAGGTGTCGGGCGACGGGCCGCTCGCCGCCGAGCTGCGCGGCGAGTGACCACGTCCCCGCGCTGGCCGTGCGGACGGGGGCGCCGATGACGACGGCGGCGGTCGCGGTGAGCCGTCGCGCGTCAGGCATCGGATGTCATGCGCCGGCCGTCGGTCGTCAGTTGGCGAGCTTCTCGCCGTACGCCCCGAAGCCGGAGACCACCAGGCCGTCGCGGAAGGTCAGCACCTCGCTGACCCGGCCGCCGATCTGGTTGCGGTAGTCGATCACCAGGGCGTGCACGCTCACCCGGACGTCCACCAGCTCGAACCTCAGCTCGGGGATGCGTTCCAGGCCCGCCGCCCAGTAGGCGCGCAGTGCCTCCTTGCCGTGCACCGTGCCGGACGCGTCTCCGGTGATCTGCGCGATGACGGGCGAGCTGAACGTCACGTCGTCGTGATAGTGCGTCAGAATGCGTTCCAGGTCATGGGAGTTCCAGCCGTCCAGCCACTCCGCTGCGAATGCGCGGGCGAATTCGAGATCCATGGGGAAGAGCGTAGGACGGACCCGTCCCGGGAGGGGCGCCGCGTTCGCACGGTCGTCGCGTCGCCGCGGGGTGATGATGGGCGGGTGCGTTTTGAAGCGATCACCTGGGAACGGCTGGCCGAGGCCTTCGCCGTACGTGCGGACGCCCTGGAGCCGGCCGACGGCGGTCCCTGGCTGAAGGCCGCCGTCGACGGCGCCCCGGCGGCCCGCACCGGGGAGTTCGCCGAGCGGATCGCCCAGGCCCTGCGGGTCCGGGGCCGCGCGGTGCTCGTCGTGTCCACCGAGGGGTTCCTGCGACCGGCCAGCCTCCGGTACGAGTACGGCAAGGAGGACCCCGACTCGTACTACGGCAGCTGGTTCGACACGGGCGCGCTGTGGCGCGAGGTCTTCGGGCCGCTGGAGCCCGGCGGGAGCGGCCGGGTGCTGCCGGACCTCTGGGACCCGGTGACCGACCGGGCCACCCGCAGCCCGTACCGGCTCCTGCCCGAGGGCGGGGTGCTGGTGGTGCACGGCCCGCTGCTGCTCGGCCACTGGTTCCCGTTCGACCTGAGTGTCCACCTGCGGCTGTCGCCGGGCGCGCTGCGGCGGCGCACCGGGGACGGCGGGCACTGGACGCTGCCCGCCTTCGCACGGTACGAGGAGGAGGCGGAGCCCGCGAGCCGCGCGGACGCGGTCGTGCGCGCCGACGATCCGCTGCATCCGGCGTGGACGGGGTGGGAACGGGACGGGTAGCGGGCCGACCCGGTCGACCGGGCCTCTTGCCCCGGACCGGCCGACCGGACCCCCGGGCCGGGCCCGGCCCGACCCGGACCGGTTCGAACCGAATCGGGTCCGGCCCGGACCGGCCCGACCCGGACCGTTGTCGTTGCTGCTGCCTTTGTCCCGGAGAGACAGGGGGCTGTCACGGGCCGGGGCGGCCGCCCACGGTCGTGACCGCCTCCGCCCCCGCCCGGCAGCCCGCCGCCACGGCCGAGGCGTCGTCCGCCCCGGCCAGATGCGCCGCCAGGAAACCGCCGGTGAACGCGTCGCCCGCACCCGTCGAGTCCACGGCGCCGCCCGCCCGGACTCCCGGGACGTGCCGGACCACCGCACCGGCGGCGGCCAGCAGCGCCCCGTCCGCGCCGAGCGTGACGACCACCCGGCCGGCCAGGAGGCTCAACTTGGCCGCGGCGTCGGCCGGTTCGGGCAGACCGGTGAGGAGCCGGGCCTCGTCCGCGTTGGGCAGCAGCAGATCGACGCCCTCCACCGCCGCCAGGAACCGGTCGGCTCCCAGTTCGGCGATGAAGCCCGCCGAGGCCGGGTCGACGCTCACCGGAATCCGGCGCCGCCGGGCCTCCCGCAGGGCGAGCAGCGCCGTCGACCGGCTCGTCGCGGCGAAGAGGAGGTACCCGGAGAGGTGGAGGTGGGCGACGCCGTCCAGCAGCGACGGCGACCAGTCGTCGGGGGAGAGGCGGAGCACCGCACCGCTGTCGGTGAGGAAGGTGCGCTCGGCGGCGGAATCGACGAGGGCGACGACGGTGGCGGTCGGCTCCTCGTCGTCCACGGCCAACAGGCAGCGCACCCCCGCCCGTTGCAGCGCGTCCCGGTGCCAGTCCGCGCTGTCGGCTCCGACCCGGGCCAGCAACCGCACGTCGCGACAGCCCGAACGGGCCGCCCAGCACGCGACGTTGGCCCCCGCGCCGCCGGGGAGGGTGCGGATGCGGGCCGGGGTGTCCGTGCCGTGGGCCAGCGCCGTCGCGTGCCGGGCCACCACATCCGTGACCACGTCCCCGATGACGAGCAGCCCGCCGTCGGTCATCGCCCGGCCGCCGGGTCCGGGCGTGACGCCTGGGCCCGGTGCGATGCCGGGTCCGGATGCGGCGAAGAGCCCTGGCACGATGCCGGGTCCTGCTGCGACGCCGGGTTCCGTACGGCGGCGGTCCACGCGCCGGAGATCCGTGCGGCGAGCGAGACGTTCCCCCGTACGGCCGCCAGATTGGCCTCCAGCGAGGCGCCCCCGGTCCCGCGCACCAGGCGCTCCAGCAGGAACGGGGTGACGGCCTGCCCCTCGACGCCGCGCTCCCGGCACTCCTCCAGGGCCTCGGCCAGCACGCGGTCGTGGAGCGCCGGGTCCAGCTGTTCCGCCACGGGTACGGGGTTGGCGACCACGAGCGCGGTCCCGGGACCGCCGAGGGCGTCCTGCGCCCGCATCACGTCCGCGACCTCCTCGGGCGACCGCACCGTCCAGTCGACCGGCTCGCCCGAGCTGTTGAGGTAGAAGCCGGGGAAACGGTCGGTGCCGTAACCGAGCACCGGGACGCCGAGCGTCTCCAGGCGCTGGAGCGTCGCCGGGACGTCCAGGATCGATTTCACCCCCGCGCACACCACGGTGATGCCGGTCCGGGCGAGGAGCCGGAGGTCGGCGGACTCGTCCTGGGTCCGCGTCCACTCCCGGTGCACGCCGCCGAGGCCGCCCGTCGCGAAGACGCGCAGCCCCGCGCGGGCGGCCAGGAACGCCGTCGCGGACACGGTCGTCGCCCCGCTCGCGCCCGTCGCCAGGGCGGGAGCGAGGTCGCGATGCCCCAGCTTCCGCATTGCCGGGTCCGTGGCGACCCGTTCCAACTGGGCCTTGTCCAGGCCGATGCGGGCCCTTCCGTCGAGCACGGCGATCGTGGCGGGAACCGCCCCCGCGGACCGCACGAGCCCTTCGAGCTCCTCGGCCACCCGCAGGTTGCGGGGGCGCGGCAGACCGTGGGCGATGATCGTCGACTCCAGGGCCACGACGGGGTGGTTCGCGGCGAGGGCCGCCCGTACCTCGGTGGAGAGGGCGGGGGCGTGGGAATCTGCGCTGTGCGACGCATTCGATGACATGTCCACATCCCTGTCGCGGGGGTGCCCGCCTCAAACGTGGGACGGGGACGACGGGCCCGCGCGGCGCGGCCCGTGCGCACGGAGGGTTCCGCACGGCGCGGGTGGTGCGCGGGGCGGACCTGACGAAGGGCGGACCCGGCGAGGGGCGGGGCAGGTGCGGCGCGGGCGGTGCGCGGTCTGCCGATGCGGCTTCCGTTACGGTGCCGTGGCCGACGGGTCCGCCGACAGGGGTACTAGGGTGACCGGGCATGACCACTATTGATCAGTCCCCTGCCTCGTTCGTCGTGCACATTCCGGATGCCGAACTCGAACCCGAACCGCTCGACCCCGCGCAGATCGTCTCGGGCGAGCCCGTGGTGACGGGCAAGGTGCTCTGGGAGTCGCCCGACGGGAAGCAGGTGCGCGGAATCTGGCAGATCACCCCCGGGGTGGTCACCGACACCGAGGCCAACGAACTCTTCGTGGTCGTCAGCGGGCGGGCGACCGTGGCCGTCGACGGCGGGGCGACGATGGAGATCGGTCCGGGCGACGCCTGTGTGCTGCGCGAGGGCGACCGTACGACGTGGACCGTGCACGAGACGCTGCGCAAGGCGTACCACATCAGCTCCTGAGACCCCGGA
Source organism: Streptomyces sp. sk2.1 (assembly GCF_008120935.1). Classification (GTDB taxonomy): domain Bacteria; phylum Actinomycetota; class Actinomycetes; order Streptomycetales; family Streptomycetaceae; genus Streptomyces. The sequence continues at coordinate 653,356 of NZ_RDBO01000020.1, read as the reverse complement.
CCAGCTTCTGAAGCCCTCCGGTCCGCTGGGCCCCACGCGTCACACCGTCACGGGCCCGCGCCTCCCGCGCCTCCCTCTCCCGCTCCGTACGTCACTCCTGGTGTCCTCCACCCCGTACGTCACTGCTTCCCGGTCGTGTCGGCCGGGGCCGGTCCCGGGTCCGTGGCGGTGGGGCGGGCGAGTGCCCGGCGCAGCGTCAGCGCCGCCATCGGCAGCAGCAGACACACCCCCACCGCGTTCAGCCAGCCGTAGCTCGCCCGCGCGACGATGACCCCGGCGATCGCTCCGCCGATGCCCGCCGCCGTGTTCATGGTCAGGTCCGACAGGCCCTGCACGGCGGCGCGGGCCGCCTGGGGCACGGAGTCGGTGAGCAGCGCCGAACCGGCGACGAGCCCCGCCGACCAGCCCAGTCCGAGCGTGAAGAGACCGGCCGCCGTCTGCCCGTGGCTGGGGCCCGCGGTTCCGGCCAGGAGCGCGGCGCAGCAGAGCAGCCCGGCCGCCAGGCCGATCACGGCGAGTCGGCCGAAGCGGTCCGACAGCCAGCCCATCACGGGGGAGAACGCGTACATGCCCATGATGTGACCGCTGATGACCAGGCCGATCAACTGGAGCCCGGCGCCGTGATGGCCCAGGTCCACCGGGGTCATCACCATGATCGAGACCATCGTGGTGTGCGAGACGGCCACGGTCACCAGCGCCAGCCGCGCCATCGGGGAGGCCCGGACCGCCGCGATGCCCGCCCGCAGCGAACGGCCCGCCGCCGCCCCGTCGTCCTGCGGGGCCAGGGCCCGTGCGGTGAGCAGGGGGTCGGGCCGCAGCAGTGCCCCGACCACCACGGCGGCCAGCAGGAAGATCCCGGCCGCGAAGAAGAACGGACCCGCCTCCTCGGATATCGCGGTGCCGCGGAAGAGGTGGCCCACCGGGGCGGCGATGTTCGGCCCGAGGACGGAACCGATGGTGGTGGCCCAGATGACGGTGGAGATCGCCCGGGCCCGCCGGTCCGGCTCGGCCAGGTCCGCGGCGGCGAACCGGGCCTGCAGGTTGGCCGAGGAACCGGCACCGAACGCGGCCATGCCGAGCAGCAGCAGGGGGAAGCTCTCCACGAGGGTGGACAGGACCACGAGCCCCGCGCCGAGCGCACCGATCAGATAGGCCAGCACGAGACCGGGGCGCCGGCCGCGCGAGGTCATCAGCGCCGCCAGCGGCAGCGAGAGCAGGGCGGTCCCCGCCACCGAGGCGGTGGGAGCCAGCCCGGACAGGGCCTCGGAGCCGCTCACCTCCGTGGCCAGCACGGGAGCCAGCGCGATGCCGATGGGCACGCCGAGGCCGCCGAGTATCTGGCTGGCTATGAGCACCACGGACGTTCTGCGTTGCAGCGCGGGCAACTCGGCTGCCGTGACCCGGGCGGCTTCGGGATGGCCGAACCCGGCGGGGGTGTCAGGTGCGTCAAGGGGGTTGGTCACTGACGCAGTGTGCCAGCCCGTACGCAGGTAAGAAACCGGGTTCGAGTCGATCCGGGCGGCCCGGACCGGCACCGAAGGGCGCTCGGAACCCGGCGCCGGGGGAGAGGCTCAGAACAGCGGCTGCGGCAGCACGCCCTCTAGGGCCAGCAGTTTCCGCTTCGTTTCGAGTCCGCCGCCGAACCCGCCGAGTCCGCCGCCGCTCTCCACCACCCGGTGGCACGGCACCACCACCGGAAGCGGATTGGAACCCATCGCCGCCCCGACCGCCTGCGCGGCCCCCGGCTGCCCGACCCGCTCGGCTAGGTCCCCGTACCCGACGACCGTCCCGTACGGCACCCCCGCCGCCAGCTCGCGGAGCACCTGGCGGTTGAAACCGGAGGTCAGCGACCAGTCCAGGGCGAGCGAGAACTCCCGCGCCGAACCCGCGAGCTGCCGTATCGGCTCGGCGAGCCGGGCGGAACCGGGACTCTCCACCGGCTCCGCGCCCAGCCGTGCCCGCAGCTGTCCGACGGCCCTCCCGCGCACCTCGGGACGGGCGTGGAACACCACGCTCACCAGGCCCGTGCCGGTCGCGGCAAGGAGCAGCGGACCGATGTCGCTCCCGACGACGGCCCACTCGACGACCCCGTTGCTGTTCATGGGAACCACGGTACGACCGGCCACTGACAACCGGCCGCGACGCCGGGTCCGGCCGACGGGCCGGACCCGGGAGCGGGGCGTCAGCCCCGGCCCGTGGCCTCGCGCACCACGTCGGGGTTGTTGGTGATGATCCCGTCCACGCCGAGGCCCGCCAGCCGCTTCGCGGTCGCCGCGTCGTTGACCGTCCAGGTGTTGACCCGGAGCCGCTTGTCGTGAGCGCCCTTCAGCGCGTGCACCGCGGTCACGTAGTCGGCCGTGACCGAGGAGTGGGAGGGGTTGATCTGGTCGGTGAAGGCCGCGTACGAGGGAAGGTCGGCCACGGCGGGGGTGCCGAGGAAACCGGTCGTGACGTCGGGGCGCTGCTGGTGCACCTTCTTCACGCTGTCGGCGCCGAAGCTCTGGATGACGAGCCGGTTCTTCACGTGGTCGCGGTCGAGCCACCCCTGCTGGCGCAGCACCCGCAGGGTCGCCTTCTCGATGCCCGGGTAGATCTCGGGGCTCTTGATCTCCAGCAGCAGCTTCTGCCGGTTGCGCTCCACCCGGTTCAGGTACTGCTTGAGGGTGGGCACCCGGGCCCCGGCGAACTCCGGCCCGAACCAGCTGCCCGCGTCCAGCCGGGCGATCTCCGCGGCCGTGAAGTCCTTCACCGCCCACGAGGTCCGGTCCGGGAAGACCTCCTCGACGTTCGTGGTCCGCTTCAGATCCGTGTCGTGCACGACCACCAGCACACCGTCCTTGGAGAACTGGACGTCGTTCTCGACCCAGTCGATGCCCAGCTCGTCGGCCTTGTCGACGGCGGCCAGGGTGTTCTCCGGCGCGTACGCCGAGGCGCCCCGGTGGGCGAAGACGACGGGAGCGCCCCGCCCCGGACCCTTGGTCCGGGTGCTGACGGTCCGGACGTCCGTGACCGTGGTCGTGCGGCCGGCCGCGGCCGCGGTCCTGTCCGCGGTCCTGTCCGCGGTCCGGGTTTCGGCGGACGACATCAGCAGCGCGCCGGCCCCCATCACGGCTGCGGCGGTGAGGACGGCGGTTGCGGTACGTGCGTACACGTGTACTCCTTGCGTCAGAGTTGCGGCAGGGCCGAGAGTGACAGCCGTGCCCCAACGGGGGACAGGCGAAGGATGGCCACAACGTGAACGCCGCCGTCGACACCGGGTCACGGGCCGATTTCCATGTCTATAAGATGCAGCTCTTCTGTTTGTCTGCCGGGCCTCGCGCCTTAGGGTCACCCCCGGACCCGGGCTTCCGCGAAGGGCGTACGAGCATGCAGGGCACGATCGACGGTTTCAGCTACGGGGCGGTGACGCCCGTCGCGGCCTTCCTCATGGCCTGCCTCGGTGCGGCTCTCGGACTGCGCTGCACGACCCGCTCGCTGCGCACCGAACGCTCCTTCAAGGCCGGCTGGCTGGCCCTCGGCGCGACCTCCATCGGCTCCGGCATCTGGACGATGCACTTCATCGCGATGATGGGCTTCTCCGTCGAAGGAGTGGTGATCGGCTACGACAAGCCGATCACCTTCGCCAGCCTCGCGGTCGCGATCGGCATGGTCGGCGTCGGGATCTTCCTCGTCGGATACCGCGGCGCCACCCGTATGGCACTGGTGACGGGCGGCACCATCACCGGACTCGGCGTGGCCACCATGCACTACCTGGGCATGGCCGGAATACGTCTGGACGGACAGCTGGAGTACGACACGGTCACCGTGGCCCTCTCCGTCGTCATCGCCGTGGTGGCCGCCACCGTGGCGCTCTGGGCGGCCGTTTCCATCCACGGTTTCCTGCCCAGCCTCGGGGCCAGCGTCGTGATGGGCGTGGCGGTGAGCGGCATGCACTACACCGGCATGGCGGCGCTCAGCGTCCATCTGCACCCCGGTTCCGGCAGCGTGTCCGGCACCACGGCCGCCCCGCTCGTGCCGCTGCTGATCGGCCCCGGCTGCTTCCTGGTCATCGCCGCGGTGGTCGTGATGTTCGACCCCCTGATGGTGCTGGGCACTCCGGACTGGAACGACCCCGGGGCCGCGAACGGGGCGGGACGCCCGCCCGGGATACCGGCCCAGCGGCAGGTGCCGCGGTTCGGGACCCACGCCGACCCGGCATCGTTCCACTCCCGCCCGCGCGACCCCGCACCGCCCGGGGAGTGGTGACCCGAGGCCGGTGGAGCGGCCGGACGGACCCGGTTGTCAGTGGGGGGTCGTACGGTGGTCCCATGCGGCCCGTTTCGAAGATCGAACGTTCGGTGGCGCCTTTCGAGGTCGTCAGTCCCTACCAGCCCAGCGGCGACCAGCCCGCGGCCATCGCCGAGCTGGAGCGGCGCATCCGCGCGGGCGAGAAGGACGTCGTCCTGCTCGGCGCGACCGGTACCGGCAAGTCCGCGACCACCGCGTGGATGATCGAGAAGCTGCAGCGCCCCACCCTCGTGATGGCGCCGAACAAGACGCTCGCGGCCCAGCTGGCGAACGAGTTCCGTGAGCTGCTGCCCAACAACGCCGTCGAGTACTTCGTCTCGTACTACGACTACTACCAGCCCGAGGCGTACGTCCCGCAGTCGGACACCTACATCGAGAAGGACTCCTCGATCAACGAGGAGGTCGAGCGGCTGCGCCACTCCGCGACGAATTCGCTGCTCACCCGGCGCGACGTCGTCGTGGTCGCCTCCGTCTCCTGCATCTACGGCCTCGGCACGCCCCAGGAGTACGTGGACCGGATGATCCACCTCGAGGTGGGCGACGAGATCGACCGCGACCAGCTGCTGCGGCGCTTCGTCGAGATCCAGTACACCCGCAACGACCTCGCGTTCACCCGGGGCACCTTCCGGGTCCGCGGCGACACCATCGAGATCTTCCCGGTCTACGAGGAGCTCGCCGTCCGCATCGAGATGTTCGGCGACGAGATCGAGGCGCTCTCCACCCTCCACCCGCTCACCGGCGAGGTGATCAGCGAGGACCAATCCCTCCACGTCTTCCCCGCCAGCCACTACGTCGCGGGCCCCGAGCGCATGGAGAAGGCGGTCAACGGCATCGAGCAGGAGCTGGAGCAGCGCCTCGCCGAGCTGGAGAAGCAGGGCAAGATGCTGGAGGCCCAGCGGTTGCGGATGCGCACCACGTACGACATCGAGATGCTCCGGCAGATCGGCACCTGCTCCGGCGTCGAGAACTACTCGATGCACTTCGACGGCCGCTCGCCCGGCACCGCCCCCCACACCCTCCTCGACTACTTCCCCGAGGACTTCCTCCTCGTCCTCGACGAGTCGCACGTGACCGTGCCGCAGATCGGCGCGATGTACGAGGGCGACGCCTCCCGCAAGCGGACCCTCGTCGACCACGGCTTCCGGCTGCCCTCCGCGCTCGACAACCGCCCGCTGAAGTGGGAGGAGTTCCAGGGCCGGATCGGTCAGACCGTCTACCTCTCCGCCACCCCCGGCACGTACGAACTGTCCCGGGGCGACGGCTTCGTGGAACAGATCATCCGCCCCACCGGTCTCGTCGACCCGGAGGTCGTCGTCAAGCCCACCGAGGGCCAGATCGACGACCTGGTGCACGAGATCCGCGTCCGCGCCGAGAAGGACGAGCGGGTCCTGGTCACCACCCTCACCAAGAAGATGGCCGAGGACCTCACCGACTACTTCCTGGAACTCGGCATCCAGGTCCGCTATCTGCACAGCGACGTCGACACGCTGCGCCGCATCGAGCTGCTGCGCGAACTGCGCTCCGGCGAGTACGACGTACTGGTCGGCATCAACCTCCTGCGCGAGGGCCTCGACCTGCCCGAGGTGTCGCTCGTCGCCATCCTCGACGCGGACAAGCAGGGCTTCCTGCGGTCGGGGACGTCCCTGATCCAGACCATCGGGCGCGCCGCCCGCAACGTCTCGGGCCAGGTCCACATGTACGCCGACACGATCACCCCGGCGATGGCCCAGGCCATCGACGAGACCAACCGCCGCCGCGAGAAGCAGATCGCCTACAACACCGAGCGCGGTCTCGACCCGCAGCCCCTGCGGAAGAAGATCAACGACATCGTCGCGACGATCGCCCGCGAGGAGGTCGACACCGAGCAACTGCTCGGCACCGGCTACCGCCAGACGAAGGGCGCCAAGGCGCCCGTTCCCGCACTGGCCAAGCAGGCCGGCGCCAAGCGGGCCGGGGACGGCACCGGGACGGTAACCGACCGGCCCGCCGCCGAACTCGCCGGGATCATCGAGGAGATGACCGAACGGATGCGGGCGGCCGCCGCGGACCTCCAGTTCGAGGTGGCGGCGAGACTGCGCGACGAGGTGGGGGAGTTGAAGAAGGAGTTGCGCCAGATGCGGGAGGCAGGTCTCGCCTGACCGCGTTGCGTTCGGTGTGTTGCAGGACCGACACAAAATGGCCCCGAACGGTCGCACTGTCGGTGTGACTGCGTAGGGTGCTGGGAAACCGCGCACGGATGGTTGCGGGGAAAGCGGAGAGGGGACAGCGCGTGACGGTCAACATGACCAAGGGTCAGGCCATCAGCCTGCAGAAGGGCGACGGAGGGACCCTGACCGCGGTGCGGATGGGGCTGGGCTGGCAGGCGGCGCCGCGCCGTGGTCTGTTCGGTTCGCGTACACGGGAGATCGACCTCGACGCCTCGGCGGTGCTCTTCGCCGACAAGCAGCCGGTCGACGTGGTCTTCTTCCGTCACCTCGTCAGCGACGACGGCTCGGTCCGGCACACCGGGGACAACCTGGTCGGCGGCGCCGGATCCGGCGGCGACGACGAGGCGATCCTCGTCGACCTGCAGCGGGTGCCGGTCCACATCGACCAGATCGTCTTCACGGTGAACTCCTTCACCGGCCAGACGTTCCAGGAGGTGCAGAACGCCTTCTGCCGCATCGTCGACGAGACCAACGGCCAAGAGCTCGCCCGCTACACGCTGGACGGCGGCGGCCAGTACACCGCTCAGATCATGGCGAAGGTGCACCGCGCGGGGAACGGCTGGCAGATGACCGCCCTCGGCAACCCGGCCAACGGCCGGACCTTCCAGGACCTGATGCCGTCGATCCTGCCGCACCTGTGAGCAGGGCCTGAACGGACCGGTACACACCGGTAACCGCAGCTCCCGGCGGCATCGGCCGCCGGGAGCTGCACCGCATGGCGCCGCATCGCACGCGGCGCACCGCACGGTGCCGCGGCGCCCTGCGGCACACCGCACGGCAGTGAAGCGAATCGTCGAGGGGACAGGGCAATGACGGCCGAGCTGGTCCGGGGGCAGAACCACACCTTGCCCCAGACCCGTCTGGAGATCCGGGTATCGGCCGGCACGCCCGTCGTGGCCGGTGCCACGCTCGGCGACGAGAACGGCACGGTGCACGGCACCGAATGGGTCGCCCACCCGGGATCGCCCCAACTGCCCGGCCTCGAAGTGTCCCGCCAGGCCGCCGCCGACCACCGGCTCGCCGTCGACCTCGACGCCCTGCCGGACGCGGTGCACCGGGTCACCGTGCTGCTGGCCCTGCCCACGGGCATCGGCGGCCCGGTCCGGTTCGGCGCGGTCGCCTCGCCGTTCGTCGCGGTCACCGGACTCGACGGCACCGAGATCGCCACGTTCACCCTCACCGGCCTGGACACCGAGTCCGCGGTCACGGCCCTGGAGCTCTACCGGCGCCAGGGCGCCTGGAAGGTCCGCGCCGTCGGCCAGGGCTACGCGGGCGGTCTCGCCGCCATGCTCGCCGACCAGGGCCTGTCCGGGGCGGCCGAACTGGCCCACTCGATCCAGGAAGCGATCACCCGCGCGACGGCCCGCGCCGTCGCCCCGCCCCCGCCGCGCACCCCGGACACCGGCCGCGTCGGCCACGGCGCGGGCCGTCGCGCGGGTGATCGCTTCCTGGATCGAGTGGGCCAGTTC
>NZ_RDBO01000020.1:620663-645293 GCF_008120935.1 Streptomyces sp. sk2.1 | reverse complement strand
CGTCCATGGACCAGCCGGTCGCGTCCCCGGCGACGGGCCGGCCCGCCCAGCCCGTCGCCGGGGACGCGACCGGCTGGTCCCGTCCATGGACCAGCCGGTCGCGTCCCCGGCGACGGGCCGGCCCGCCCAGCCCGTCGCCGGGGACGCGACCGGCTGGTCCATGGACGAGCGCCTCTACAACCAGATCTGGGGCATGTTCGAGGACCTGGCCCGCACCACCGCCGCGTACCGCAGCGCCGTGGAGTTCGCCGAGTCCCGCATGGAACAGGAGCTCGACCGGACCCTGTCCGACCCGCGCAGCCGCATCGGGGGCACGGGCGACCGGGCCCGCGAGGAGGCCCGCGCCAAGCGCGACGAGCTGACCGGCCGCGCCCGCGAGACCCTCGACCGCGACCTCACCCAGCTCGCCGCCGAGTCCGACGTCGTGGAGCCCGCGCTCCCCGCCGCGTTCGCACGCTGGGACAACCCCGTCTGGCACGCCTACCGCGTCCCGATGGAGATCCCCATGGCGCTGCGCATCGGCGACCTCCACCTCCCCGAGAAGCCCGACCTGCGCATCCCGCTGCTGGTCCGGCTGCCCCTGGAGCGGGGGATCTGGATCGACAGCGGCCGCACGGCTTCCGACGCCGCGGCCCTGATGGACACCACTCAGCTGCGCACCCTGGCCATGGAGAGCGCGGTCGCCCACGCGGCACGCCTGCTGGCCGTCTACCCGGCCGACGAGTTCTCCGTCCACGTCATCGACGCCGCGGGCTCCGGGGCCGGGGCGCTCGCCCCGCTGGTCCACTCCGGGGCGCTCGCCGGGCCGCCCGCCACCGGGGCCCAGGGGGTCGCGTCGGTCCTCGCCCATCTCACCCGGCGCGTCGACCTGGTGCAGATGGCGATCCGGGCGGGCGCCGCCGACTCGCTGCCGCCGGACCTCGACACGGGCGAGCAGCTGCTGATCGTCAACGACTTCCCGCACGGCTTCGACGACCGCGCCGTCACCCAGCTGCGCTACCTCGCCGACGAGGGCCCCTCGGTCGGTGTCCACCTCCTGATGGTCGCGGACCGGGAGGACGCCGCCGGGTACGGGCCGGTGCTCGACCCGCTGTGGCGCTCGCTGCTCCGGCTCACCCCGGTCCCCGACGACCACCTCGCCGACCCCTGGGTGGGGCACGCCTGGACGTACGAGCCGCCGGTGATGCCGCCCGGAAGCCGGGTCCTGGAGCAGGTGCTCGCCGCGGTGGCCGCCGCCCGCCGCCCCCGGCGGTACTGATCCACGGATCGCCCCGACCTCTCCCGTACCGCCCTGACCAGCGCTTTTGAAGGAGCTTTACCTTTCTCTTTACCTTTCCTTGGGATTTCCTGTACCGTTCTTTGGGCGGAGGGGAGTACTCCCGTACGCGGCGTTCCCGTCAGTACGGACCGTGACCGGTCCCGGGGCGTCGGCCCATGGCGCAGCCCGCGCCCCGGGTGGAAGAGACCTCCGGCAGCGACGACGCTGATCAGTAGCCGTAGCGAACTGCCGGAGGCGCAGTGGACGTTTCATGGACCCTCTGGGCGCTGACCATTCTTGGTCTGTCAGCCCTCATCGCCGTCGACTTCTTCATCGGGCGCAAGCCCCATGACGTGACGACCAAGGAAGCCGGGATCTGGACGATCATCTGGATCGCGCTGGCCGTCCTCTTCGGGTTCGGCCTGCTGGCCTTCGGCGAGAGCCAGGCATCGGGCGAATTCTTCGCCGGCTTCATCACCGAGAAGTCGCTCAGCGTCGACAACCTCTTCGTCTTCGTCCTGATCATGGCGAAGTTCTCGGTGCCCTCGCACCTCCAGCAGCGGGTGCTGCTCGTCGGGGTGCTGATCGCGCTGGTGCTGCGGGCCGTCTTCATCGCCGCCGGTGCCGCCGTGATCGCCAACTTCTCGTGGGTCTTCTACATCTTCGGCGCGTTCCTGATCTACACCGCCTGGAAGCTCATCCAGGAGGCGCGGGCCGGTGAGGAAGAGGAGGAGTTCGAGGAGAACCGTCTCCTCAAGACGATCGAGCGCCGCTTCGGCGTCGCCGACCGCTACCACGGCACCAAGCTCTTCATCCGGAACAACGGCAAGCGCGTCCTGACCCCGCTGATGGTCGTCATGCTCGCCATCGGCACCACCGACGTGCTGTTCGCCCTGGACTCCATTCCCGCGATCTTCGGTCTGACCCAGGACCCGTACATCGTCTTCACCGCCAACGCCTTCGCCCTGATGGGGCTGCGGCAGCTGTACTTCCTGATCGGCGGGCTGCTGAAGAAGCTGGTCCACCTCAGCTACGGCCTCTCGGTCATCCTCGGCTTCATCGGCGTGAAGCTGGTGCTGCACGCGCTGCACGAGTCCGGGGTGAACGTCCCCGAGATCTCCATCCCGGTGTCGCTCGGCGTCATCTGCGGCGTGCTGGTGATCACCACGATCACCAGCCTCGTCGCCGGCCGGAAGCAGGAACGGGCCGAGGCCGCCGCGCGGACGGACGAGATCACGGACAAGGCCGTGGACAAGGAGGCCGACGTCGACGCCTGAGTCCGCGGGCCGGCCCGGCATTCGCCCGGCCGGCCCGACGGGACACGGCACCGGCCGGGGCGCGCAACACTTCGTTGCCCGCCCCGGCCGGTGTTCTTCGGTCGGAGGGTGTCCCCGGTGCGGGGAGCGGCGGTCCGCCGGTGGCGACCGCGGCCCGGATCACCAGCCGCGGGCGCGCCACTGCGGCAGCTGCGGACGCTCGTCGCCGAGCGTGGTGTCGTGCCCGTGCCCCGGGTAGACCCAGGTCTCGTCTGGCAGCCGGCCGAAGAGCTTGGTCTCCACGTCGTGGAGCAGGCTCGCGAAGGCCTCGGGATCCTTGTGGGTGTTGCCGACCCCGCCCGGGAAGAGGCAGTCCCCGGTGAACAGGTGCGGGGCGCCGTGCGGGTCGTCGTAGACCAGTGCGATGGAGCCCGGGGTGTGGCCGACGAGGTGGCGGGCGGTCAGGGCGACCCGGCCCACCCGGATCGTGTCGCCGTCGTCGACCAGGACGTCGGTCGGGACCGGGATGCCCTCGGCGTCGTACCGTCCGGCGTGGGTCCGTGCCCCGGTGGCCGCGACGACCTCGCCGAGCGCCTGCCAGTGGTCGCCGTGCCGGTGGGTGGTGACGACGGACGCGATGCCGTCGTCACCGATCAGCCGCAGCAGTGTCCCGGCCTCGGCGGCCGCGTCGATCAGCAGCTGCTCGCCGGTGGCCCGGCAGCGCAGCAGATACGCGTTGTTGTTCATCGCGCCGACGGCGACCTTGGAGATCATCAGATCCGTCAGCTCGTGCACATCGGCGGGCCCGCCGACCCTGACCGCTCCGCTGTACGTCATGCGACTCAGCCTATAGCGGGGGGAGCGCGGGGAGGGGGCCTCCCTCGACGGTCAGCGCCGACCCGTCGCGACGCCCGCAGAGCCAGCCGAGCAGCTCGGGAGCGGTGCCGCGGACGGTGACGGGGGAGCCCGCCGCGCCGCCGCCGGTCGTCCGGGTCCGGCCCGTCCCGTCGACCACGCCCGTGGCCACGACGTCGGGGTGCCCGTCGAACCGCTCGACGAGGAAGTCGATCTCCTTGGAGACGAACTCCTCCGGCAGGTCCTCCAGCTCGTAGCCGATGCCCAGGTCGACGTGGTGCAGCTCGACCTCGACGCGGCGCCGGAAGGGGACCCGGGAGGCCGAGTCCGTCACGCCGTTGCGCAGCGTGACCGTGCGGGACCAGTCGGCCGGGGCCGAGGCGGCCTCCGCGAAGCGGGCCGCGCTCCCGGCCAGGTCGGCCAGCTGTTCGGCCTGCGGCCGGGGCGCGTCGCGCTCGATGTCGCGGTCGCGGGTTTCGCTGTCTGCGTACATGGGCCGGGCCTGGAGAACGTTCACGAGCGCGTCGGCGTTACGGGAGAGGTGCGCGAGGACGTGTCCCCGGCTCCAGCCCGGCAGCCGGGACGGCAGGGCGAGCGCGGCGTCGTCCAGTTTTCCGGCGGCGTCGAGCAGCCGATCGGTGGCCTCGCGAAGGGCTTCCAGGTCGTGCACATGATCGTTCATGGGGCCGAGCCTAGCCCCGCCACTCGTTCGGGTGAAGGAGGCTGCGGGCGTCCGTAAATCGAATGCGCGTGCTATACGCTCGGAGTCGAAAGCTTCGTACAACGCTGTGGCGCCCCCCATACCCTGGGACGGGGGCTCAGTTCCCCCATTTCTCTCCAGAAAGGTGCGGACCGGCGTGGCCGACCGTCTCATCGTCCGTGGCGCTCGCGAGCACAACCTCAAGAACGTCTCGCTCGACCTCCCCCGCGACTCCCTCATCGTCTTCACCGGGCTCTCCGGGTCGGGCAAGTCGTCCCTCGCGTTCGACACGATCTTCGCCGAGGGCCAGCGGCGCTACGTGGAGTCCCTCTCCTCGTACGCCCGCCAGTTCCTCGGCCAGATGGACAAGCCGGACGTCGACTTCATCGAGGGGCTCTCGCCCGCCGTCTCCATCGACCAGAAGTCGACCTCGCGCAACCCGCGCTCGACGGTCGGCACCATCACCGAGGTCTACGACTACCTCCGCCTGCTCTTCGCCCGGATCGGCAAGCCGCACTGCCCCGAGTGCTCCAGGCCCATCTCGCGCCAGTCCCCGCAGGCCATCGTCGACAAGGTGCTCGCCCTTCCCGAGGGCAGCCGCTTCCAGGTGCTCTCACCGCTGGTGCGCGAGCGCAAGGGCGAGTTCGTCGACCTCTTCTCGGACCTGCAGACCAAGGGCTACAGCCGGGCCCGGGTCGACGGCGCGACCATCCAGCTCTCCGAGCCGCCCAAGCTGAAGAAGCAGGAGAAGCACACCATCGAGGTGGTCGTCGACCGGCTCACGGTGAAGGACAGTGCCAAGCGCCGGCTGACCGACTCGGTCGAGACCGCGCTCGGGCTCTCCGGCGGCATGGTCGTGCTCGACTTCGTCGACCTCCCCGAGGACGACCCCGAGCGCGAGCGGATGTACTCCGAGCACCTCTACTGCCCGTACGACGACCTCTCCTTCGAGGAGCTGGAGCCGCGCTCCTTCTCGTTCAACTCGCCCTTCGGCGCCTGCCCCGACTGCACGGGCATCGGCACGCGGATGGAGGTCGACCCGGAGCTGATCGTCCCCGACGAGGAGAAGTCGCTCGACGAGGGCGCGATCCACCCCTGGTCGCACGGTCACACCAAGGAGTACTTCGGCCGGCAGATCAACGCGCTCGCCGAGGCCCTCGGATTCCGTACCGACATTCCCTGGGCCGGGCTGCCGCAGCGCGCCAGGAAGGCCCTGCTCTTCGGCCACAAGATCCAGACCGAGGTCCGCTACCGCAACCGCTACGGGCGGGAGCGCGCGTACACCACCCCCTCGTTCGAAGGGGCGGTGCAGTTCGTCAAGCGGCGGCATTCCGAGGCCGAGAGCGACTCCAGCCGGGAGCGCTTCGAGGGCTACATGCGCGAGGTGCCCTGCCCGACCTGCGAGGGCACCAGGCTCAAGCCGATCGTGCTCGCGGTGACGGTGATGGAGAAGTCCATCGCCGAGGTCTCCGCGATGTCGATCAGCGAGTGCGCCGAATTCCTCGGCCGCCTGAAGCTGAACGCCCGCGACAAGAAGATCGCCGAACGGGTCCTGAAGGAGGTCAACGAGCGACTGAAGTTCCTGGTCGACGTCGGCCTCGACTACCTCTCGCTCAACCGCGCCGCGGGCACCCTGTCCGGCGGCGAGGCCCAGCGCATCCGGCTCGCCACCCAGATCGGCTCCGGCCTGGTCGGCGTGCTGTACGTACTGGACGAGCCGTCCATCGGCCTGCACCAGCGGGACAACCACCGGCTGATCGAGACCCTGGTCCGGCTCCGCGACATGGGCAACACGCTCATCGTCGTCGAGCACGACGAGGACACCATCAAGGTCGCCGACTGGGTCGTCGACATCGGCCCCGGCGCCGGTGAGCACGGCGGCAAGGTGGTCCACTCCGGATCGCTCAAGGAACTGCTCGGCAACGACGAGTCGATCACCGGCCAGTACCTGAACGGCAAGAGGTCGATCCCGACCCCCGAGATCCGCCGCCCGGTGGACCCGGAGCGCACGCTCACGGTGCACGGCGCCCGGGAGAACAACCTCCAGGACATCGACGTCTCCTTCCCGCTCGGCGTGCTCACCGCCGTCACCGGCGTCTCGGGTTCCGGGAAGTCGACGCTGGTCAACGACATCCTCTACACCCACCTGGCCCGGGAGCTGAACGGCGCCAAGTCGGTCCCCGGCCGTCACACCCGGGTCGACGGGGACGACCTGGTCGACAAGGTGGTGCACGTCGACCAGTCGCCCATCGGCCGCACGCCCCGGTCCAACCCGGCCACGTACACCGGTGTCTTCGACCACGTCCGCAAGCTGTTCGCGGAGACGATGGAGGCGAAGGTGCGCGGCTACCTGCCGGGCCGCTTCTCCTTCAACGTCAAGGGCGGCCGCTGCGAGAACTGCTCCGGCGACGGCACGATCAAGATCGAGATGAACTTCCTGCCGGACGTCTACGTCCCGTGCGAGGTCTGCCACGGGGCGCGCTACAACCGGGAGACCCTGGAGGTCCACTACAAGGGCAAGTCCATCGCCGAGGTGCTGGACATGCCGATCGAGGAGGGCCTGGAGTTCTTCGAGGCCGTCCCGACGATCGCCCGCCACCTCCGCACGCTCAACGAGGTCGGTCTCGGGTACGTGCGGCTCGGCCAGTCCGCGCCGACGCTCTCCGGCGGCGAGGCGCAGCGGGTGAAGCTCGCCAGCGAGCTGCAGAAGCGCTCCACCGGCCGCACGGTCTACGTTCTGGACGAGCCGACCACGGGGCTGCACTTCGAGGACATCAGCAAGCTCATCAAGGTGCTCTCCGGACTGGTCGACAAGGGCAACTCGGTGATCGTCATCGAGCACAACCTCGATGTGATCAAGACTGCGGACTGGGTCGTCGACATGGGCCCCGAAGGGGGCAGCGGCGGCGGTCTGGTCGTCGCCGAGGGCACCCCGGAGCAGGTCGCTGCGGCTCCCGCCAGCCACACCGGGAAGTTCCTCCAGGACATCCTGGACCCGGACCGGGTGAGCGAGGCCGCGGTGCCCGCCGCCCGCAAGCCGGTGCGGAAGGCGGCCGCGAAGAAGACGGTCGCCGCGAAGTCGGCCCCGGCCAGACGGACGGCCACGGCCCGGACGGGCGCGGGCAAGGCCGCCGGGTCCGCCGCGGCGGCGAAGAAGCCGGCCGCGAAGAAGCCCGCGGCGAAGCGGACGACCCGCGCCCGCGAGGCCTGAGCCGGAAGCACGCGGCGCACGGGCGGGACGTCGAGGACGACCCGCCCGTGCGCCGCGTGCTTCCGGCTCAGGCCTCGCGGGCGCGGGGGTGACGACGAGCCGCTGCTCGCGGTAGAGCTTGGAGCCGCCGACCGGGACCTCTTCCGGCGCACCGAGCGTCACGGGGGCGGCAGGGGGCGCCGGTATCGTCGGTTCCGTCACCGATGGCGCTGATGCCCAGGTACTCCCGGTGCCTCAGCCGTCCCCGGTGTCCCTCCGTTCCTCCGACCAGTGGAGACCGCATGTCCGGCCAGCCCGCCGCCCGCCGTACCGTGCTGAAGGGCGCCGCTCTCGCCGGCGCCGCCGGGCTGGGAGTGGCCGCCTGCTCGACCGAATCGAAGCTCGGCCACGCCGAGACGCCGACGCCGACCGCCCCCGTGACGCTCGGTGCGCCGGAAGAGGTCCCGGTCGGCGGCTCCAAGCTCTACCGCGAGCAGCGGCTCGTCGTCACCTGCCCGGCCAAGGGCCAGTACAAGGCGTTCAGCGCCCAGTGCACCCACGGCGGCTGCCTGCTGGACAAGGTCGAGGACAACGTGGGCAACTGCCCCTGCCACGGCAGCCACTTCGACACCACGACCGGCAAGGCGACGCGCGGCCCGGCCACCGCGCCGCTGCCCGCGGTCCCGGTCCGGATCGAGGGCGGAAAGCTGATCGCGGGCCCCGAGGCCTGACCCGACCGGCACACGCGCCCCGTACCGGCCGGAGGCCGGACACCGACCCCGCGCCGGGCCGGCCAGCACTCGCGTCGCGTCCGCGCCGCCCCCGTCGGCCCACGCTGGGCCGGGTGTCCTGCCGTGCCGGASYCCCGTCCGCGCCGTGCCGCGCTTGCCGCGTCGGGTCCGCATTRGCGTCGTGTCCGCGCCGCCCCCGTCGGCCCGCGCCGGGCCGGATGCCCCCGCCGTGCCGGASYCCCGTCCGCGCCGTGCCGGACATCCGTCCCCACCGGGCCGGAGACCCGTCCCCACCGGGCCGGACGCCGACCCAGCGCCAGGCCGCGTCGTGCCGGACGCCCGTTCCCGTCGGGTCCCGCCGGATCAGGCATCGGCCTCCGCCGGATCAGGCACCGGTTTCCGCCGGGCCGGGCACTCGCCCTGCCGGGCCTGGCACCGACCTTTGCCGTGCTGGACACCCGCCCCCACCGGGTCGGACACCGGCCCCCGCCGGTTCGGGCACCCGCCCTCGCCGGGCCGGGGTCACTCCCAGTCCCAGTCGATGCCGACCAGGCCGGGCCGTACCCCCTGTTCCACCAGGTGGACGGTCCGGTGCCTGCCGGTGAGCGTGAGGTCCGTACGGGCGCCGCGCGGCGCCCCCGCCGAGACCTGGGCGAAGCGCCGGCACCGTACCGGCAGCGCCGCCTCGTCGAACCCCACCTGCAGCACGTACTGCCCGCCGCCGAAGCTGAAACCGCGCACGTACTCGCCGCAGGGGCCTCCCGTGCCGTCGTCGAAGCCGTAGCCGAAGAGATACGTGTCGCCCGACCTCAGCCGGGTGTCGAAGAGCAGCTCGGCGACGAGGACTCCCGTCCCGCCGTCCCAGCGGACCCGCCCCGTCCGGCAGTTCTCCCGGGCCGCCACCGTCACCCGGGCCGGATCGCAGCCCGGGTCGCCCCGGTAGACGGCGAGGTAGCGGTCGATGTCGTCCCGGTGCGCCCGCACCACGTGCTGCGACTCGCGCTGCCACAGTTCCCGGCCGGGGCCGATCCGCACCCGCTCGTGGTGCCCCACCGTGTGCAGCCCGCCGTCCATCGGCGACCCCAGCTCCGCCAGCAGCCGCTCCACCGCACCGGACGACTCCAGCAGCGAACGGTACGACCGCGCGGCCGGGCGGTCGCCCTCCGGACGGCCGCTCCCGGTGTCCAGCAGCCGGAGCAGCGAGTTCCCCGGCAGCTCCAGCACCTCCTCCAGCGCCTTCACGGCCCGCAGGGACTCGGCGCGCTGCGGGCGCCTGGCCCCCTGCTGCCAGTAACTCAGGCTGGTCACCCCGACCTTGACCCCGCGGTGCGCGAGATGGTGCTGCACCCGCTGGAGCGGCAGCCCGCGCACCGAGAGCGCGGTCCGCAGCGCCAGATGGAACGGGCCGGTGTGCAGCACCTGCGACAGTTCGGCCTCGGTGTGCCGCATGGGTCCTCCAGGTGACCGGGTGAACGTTCACGACGCGGCGTGGGAGGACCGCGTCGGCGGGGGTGGTTCCGCAGGTGGCCGGGGGAGGGCCGTTCACGTGTCCGCCACGCCGTTCACACCGCGATGTTCCCCCGCATTGAAGCGTGTTGACCCGGTCCCGACAACGGTTGATGCTCCTCGGGCAGCGTCCGGACGCGCTCCCGCGAACACCCATCCCCCGCATCGGGAGGAACGTCATGCGCAACCGAAGAATCCGACCGGGCCGGCTCCCCGCCGCGGCCGTCCTGGCCGCCGTGCTCCTCGCACTGCCGACGGCGACCGCCTCGGCGGCCCGGCTCCCCGCGACGACCGCCCCCGCCCCGCAGGCCGCCGTCGCCGCGGCACCGGCGGACACGGCCGCCCCCGTGAACGGCGTCGCCGCGACCCGGCGCCTGGACATCACCATGCAGGCCCAGCAGAAGAGCAACTGGTGCTGGGCGGCGTCCGGCAACACCATCGCCACCTGGTTCGGCCGGAACTACTCGCAGAACCAGTTCTGCAACGCCGCCTTCGGCCGTGCTCAGGGCTACGAGTGCCCCAACTCGCAGGCCACGCTCGGCAACGTCCAGGACGGGCTGTACTGGGCCGGGGTCAACCCCGGTTCGTACGTCACCGGCTGGCTGCGCTATCCCACCGTCCAGGCCGAGATCGCCGCGGGACGCCCCGTGGAGACCCGCATCCAGTGGTCG
The DNA here is from genome assembly GCF_008120935.1 of Streptomyces sp. sk2.1. Taxonomy (GTDB): domain Bacteria; phylum Actinomycetota; class Actinomycetes; order Streptomycetales; family Streptomycetaceae; genus Streptomyces. The sequence goes on along the minus strand of NZ_RDBO01000020.1, from coordinate 635,126 downwards.
TCGGGCGGCGGTCACATGCACGTCCTGTACGGGTACGACGACTCGGGCAGCTGGGTCTACTGGGGCGACCCCTGGCCCTCCAGCAACCGCTACAACTGGGCCTCGCACGCCTGGTACGTCAACAACGCCGAGTTCTCCTGGACCCACTCGCTCTACCGGATCGGGGCGTGACGAGATGAGCCGTACGACCGCCCGCACCACCGCTCGCACGACCACCCGCACCGCCCGGTCCACGGCTGCCGCCCTGGCCGCCGTCGGCGTCCTGACCGGCGCCGCCCTGCTCACCGTCGCAGCTCCCGGGGCGAGCGCCGCCCCCGGCCCCGCCACCGGACCCGCGGTCGGCCCGGCCGCGCTGAGCGCCGCCCGGCACGCGGCGGCCGGCGCCGGGACGCTGGACACCCTGTCCCGGTTCTTCGCCCGCGAGGGCGCCGTCACGAGGTCCGCGGCGGCCCCGCGCCTCGTCGGCGAGACCGTGCCCGTGTACACCCTCGCCCCGGACTTCGTCGCCGGGAAGCCGGGCGCGCCCGTGGCCGGACTGGACTACCTCGCCACCACGGCCGTCTCCTCGGACGGACAGAAGGCGTCCCTGTGGACCCTTCCGAAGGAGGGGAAGGGAGGGAAGGACAGCGGCTGGCAGGTGGTGAACATAGCCACCGGCGACGACGAGGCGCGGTACGCCGCAGCGGGCGCCCGCAAGCTCCCCGGCGGGACGGTCTTCCGCGAACCGCAGACGGACGCCTGGTTCGTGCAGAAGGGGACCAGGGTGCTCCCGCTGGACCGGGACGCGGTCCGCGCGGTCGGCGCCCGCGGCACCACGCTGGCCGCCTACCGTGCCCGGGTACGGAAGGCGTACGGCGACAAGCTCCCCGGCTCCGGGTACGCGCGAGCCGGGAAGGCGGGCGGCTACGCGCCGTCCGCACCCGCCACCGGATCCGCGCCCGCCGGCGGGGAGTCCCGGGTCGTCACCGCGAGCACGGTGCCCGGCCCGGCCCTGACCGCCACCTCGGCCGCCGCCGGGGCCGGTGCCCTCGCCGTGCTGGCCCTCGGCGGCGCCGCGGCCCTGCGCGACCGGCGCCGCCGCGGGGCGCCCCGCTGACCGGCGACACCTCCTGACCCGTGCTCCGGGGCGCGCTCCCACCGCCCGCGCCCCGGAGCACGGCACCGCTCCGGGACCGGCCGTGCTGTCACTGCCCGCAAGTAGGGTGGGGCACATGGCAGACCCCTCCAGCTACCGCCCCAAGCCGGGACAGATCCCCGACTCCCCGGGGGTCTACAAGTTCCGGGACGAGCACCGCCGGGTGATCTACGTCGGCAAGGCCAAGAACCTGCGCCAGCGCCTGGCCAACTACTTCCAGGACCTGGCCGCGCTCCATCCGCGTACGCGCACGATGGTCACCACCGCCGCCTCGGTGGAATGGACGGTCGTGTCCACGGAGGTTGAGGCCCTCCAGCTGGAGTACTCCTGGATCAAGGAGTTCGACCCTCGGTTCAACGTCAAGTACCGCGACGACAAGAGCTATCCGTACCTCGCGGTCACGCTCGACGAGGAGTTCCCGCGCGTACAGGTCATGCGCGGGGCCAAGAAGAAGGGCGTGCGCTACTTCGGCCCGTACGGACACGCCTGGGCGATCCGCGAGACGGTCGACCTGATGCTCCGGGTCTTCCCGGTGCGCACCTGCTCCGCCGGGGTCTTCAAGAACGCCGCCAGAACCGGCCGCCCCTGCCTCCTCGGCTACATCGGCAAGTGCTCGGCCCCCTGCGTCGGCCGCGTCACCGCCGAGGAGCACCGCGAACTGGCGGACGGCTTCTGCGACTTCATGGCCGGCCGCACCGGTACGTACATCCGCCGCCTGGAGAAGGACATGATGGCGGCGGCCGAGGAGATGGAGTACGAACGGGCGGCCCGGCTCCGCGACGACGTGGAGGCCCTCAAACGGGCCATGGAGAAGAGCGCCGTCGTCCTCGCCGACGCCACCGACGCCGACCTGATCGCGGTCGCCGAGGACGAGCTCGAAGCGGCGGTCCAGATCTTCCACGTGCGCGGCGGCCGGGTGCGCGGCCAGCGCGGCTGGGTCACCGACAAGGTGGAGAACGTCGACACCGCGGGCCTGGTCGAGCACGCCCTGCAGCAGCTGTACGGCGAGGAGGCGGGGGACTCCGTCCCCAAGGAGGTCCTCGTCCCGGCCCTGCCCGAGGACCCGGACGCGGTCTCCCAATGGCTCGCCGGACGGCGCGGCTCCCAGGTCAGCCTGCGCATCCCGCAGCGCGGCGACAAGAAGGACCTGATGGCGACGGTCCAGCGCAACGCCCAGCAGGCCCTCGCCCTGCACAAGACCAAGCGCGCCTCCGACCTCACGACCCGCTCCCGCGCCCTGGAGGAGATCGCCGAGGCGCTCGGCCTCGACTCGGCCCCGCTGCGCGTCGAGTGCTTCGACATCTCGCACCTCCAGGGCGACGACGTGGTCGCCTCCATGGTCGTCTTCGAGGACGGGCTCTCCCGCAAGAGCGAGTACCGCCGCTTCCAGATCAAGGGCTTCGAGGGCCAGGACGACGTCCGGTCGATGCACGAGGTGATCGGCCGCCGGTTCAAGCGGTACCTCCAGGAGAAGGAGCGGACGGGGGAGTGGGAGGAGACCCCCGAGGCCCCCGAGACCCCTGAGGCCCCCGAGGTCTCTGAGGTRTCAGGGACCCCCGGGACCCTCGGGACCCCCGGGATTCCTGAGACCTCCGGGACCTCCGCGATCCCCGGAACCCCCGAGACCTCCGGAATCCCCGAGGTTTCGGGGATTTCCGGGCCCCCCGCCCCGGACGGCGAGGCCCGCGAGGACGACGGCCGTCCCAAGCGGTTCGCCTACCCGCCGCAGCTCGTCGTGGTCGACGGCGGGCAGCCGCAGGTCGCGGCGGCCAAGCGGGCCCTCGACGAGCTGGGGATCGACGACGTCGCCGTCTGCGGCCTCGCCAAGCGCCTCGAAGAGGTCTGGCTGCCCGATGACGACGACCCCGTCGTCCTGCCCCGCTCCAGCGAGGGGCTCTACCTCCTCCAGCGCGTCCGCGACGAGGCCCACCGCTTCGCGATCACGTACCAGCGCGCCAAACGGGCCAAACGCATCCGCTCCAGCCCCCTGGACGCCGTCCCCGGCCTCGGCGAAACCCGGAAACAGTCGTTGATCAAGCATTTCGGCTCCGTGAAGAAGCTGAAGCAGGCGACAATCGACGAGATCTGCGAGGTTCCGGGGATAGGCCGCAGAACGGCGGAATCGGTGGCTGTCGCCCTCGCATCGGCCGCCCCGGCCACGCCTGCCGTGAACACGGCGACAGGAGAGATCATTGAAGAGGACGACGGGGGCAGCACGACATGACCGAGCGTGAGAACGAGCACGAAGCCGGCACCGGGAACGAAACCGGGACCGGCGGCACCGACCGAGCAGACGGAGCAGGACACGTGAGTACGGGCACCACCATCGAGACCGGCGACGGGAGCGCGGCCATTCCCGAGCTGGTGATCATCTCGGGGATGTCGGGCGCCGGGCGCAGCACCGCGGCCAAGTGTCTGGAGGACCTCGGCTGGTTCGTCGTCGACAACCTGCCGCCCGCCCTGATCCCCACCATGGTCGAGCTCGGCGCCCGCTCGCAGGGCAACGTGGCGCGGATCGCCGTCGTCGTCGACGTACGGGGCCGCCGCTTCTTCGACAACCTCCGCGAGTCCCTCGCCGACCTGGAGGCCAAGCACGTCACCCGGCGCATCGTCTTCCTGGAGTCCTCCGACGACGCCCTGGTCCGCCGCTTCGAGTCGGTCCGCCGCCCGCACCCGCTCCAGGGCGACGGCCGGATCGTCGACGGCATCGCCGCCGAGCGCGACCTGCTGCGCGAGCTGCGCGGCGACGCCGACCTGGTGATCGACACCTCCAGCCTCAACGTGCACGAACTGCGCGCCAAGATGGACGCCCAGTTCGCCGGCGAGGAGGAGCCGGAGCTGCGCGCCACGGTCATGTCGTTCGGCTTCAAGTACGGCCTGCCGGTCGACGCCGACCTGGTGGTCGACTGCCGCTTCCTGCCCAACCCGCACTGGGTCCCCGAGCTGCGCCCGTTCACCGGGCTCAACGAGGAGGTCTCCGCCTACGTCTTCGACCAGCCCGGCGCCAAGGAGTTCCTCAACCAGTACACCGAGCTGCTCCAGCTCATCGCCGCCGGATACCGCCGCGAGGGCAAGCGCTACGTGACGATCGCCGTCGGCTGCACGGGCGGCAAGCACCGCTCGGTCGCCATGTCCGAGAAGCTCGCCGCCCGGCTCGCGACCGAAGGCATCGAGACCGTCCTCGTGCACCGGGACATGGGGCGCGAGTGACCAGCCGCAACCTGCGCCTGCGGCGGCTGCGCAGAGCCACTCCCGCGCTGTCCGGCCGCAAGCGCGGCGCCCAGCCCAAGGTCGTCGCCCTCGGCGGCGGCATGGGGCTGTCCGCGTCGCTCGCCTCGCTCCGCCGGATCACCGGCGACCTCACCGCCGTGGTCACCGTCGCCGACGACGGCGGCTCCAGCGGACGGCTCCGCGAGGAGCTCGGCGTCCTGCCCCCCGGCGACCTGCGCAAGGCGCTCGCCGCCCTGTGCGGGGACGACGACTGGGGCCAGACCTGGGCCAGGGTGATCCAGCACCGCTTCCAGTCCAAGGGCGACCTGCACGAGCACGCGGTCGGCAACCTGCTGATCGTCGCCCTCTGGGAGCAGCTCGGCGACCACGTCCAGGCCCTGGACCTGGTCGGCAAACTGCTCGGCGCGCACGGCCGGGTGCTGCCCATGTCCGCCGTGCCGCTGGAGCTCCAGGCGCTGGTCCGGGGGCACGACCCGGACCGCCCGGGCGACGTGGACACGGTGCGCGGCCAGGCCACCGTGGCGCTCACCCCCGGCGAGGTGCAGTCCGTCCACCTCGTCCCGCACGACCCGCCGGCCGTCCCCGAGGCGGTCGCCGCGGTGCTGGACGCCGACTGGGTGGTGCTCGGACCGGGATCCTGGTTCTCCTCCGTGATCCCGCACCTGCTCGTCCCCGAACTGCTCGACGCGCTCGTCGAGACCAAGGCCCGCAAGGTCCTCTCGCTCAACCTCGCACCGCAACCCGGTGAAACTGATGGCTTCTCCCCGCAGCGTCATTTGGAGGTTTTGGGACGACACGCCCCTAAACTCGCCCTGGACGTGGTGTTGGCCGACGAAGCCGCCGTGCCCGATCGCGAGTCCCTCGCCGACGCCGCCAAGCGGTTCGGTGCCGCGGTCGAGCTGGCGCCGGTGGCCTCACCCGACGGCGTTCCGATCCATGATCCGGAGCTGTTGGCCGCCGCGTACGACCGTATTTTTCGGATGCATGGAAGGATCGGCCCATGGCGATGACGCCGGCGGTGAAGGACGAAATCTCCCGGCTTCCCGTGACCCGGACCTGCTGCAGAAAAGCAGAGGTCTCGGCGATTCTTCGGTTCGCGGGCGGACTGCACCTGGTGAGCGGCCGGATCGTGATCGAGGCGGAGCTGGACACCGCGATGGCGGCGCGCCGGCTGAAGCGGGACATCCTCGAGATCTTCGGGCACAGCTCCGAGCTGATCGTGATGGCGCCCGGCGGTCTGCGGCGCGGTTCCCGCTACGTCGTACGGGTGGTGGCGGGCGGCGACCAGCTGGCCCGGCAGACCGGCCTGGTGGACGGCCGCGGCCGGCCCATCCGCGGACTGCCCCCGCAGGTGGTCTCGGGGGCCACCTGCGACGCCGAGGCCGCCTGGCGCGGGGCCTTCCTGGCCCACGGCTCGCTCACCGAGCCCGGCAGGTCCTCCTCCCTGGAGGTGACCTGCCCCGGCCCGGAGGCGGCGCTCGCCCTGGTCGGTGCCGCCCGCCGGCTCTCCATCGCGGCCAAGGCGCGCGAGGTGCGCGGGGTGGACCGGGTCGTCGTCCGCGACGGCGACGCGATCGGCGCCCTGCTCACCCGGCTCGGCGCCCACGAGTCGGTGCTGGCCTGGGAGGAGCGGCGGATGCGCCGCGAGGTCCGCGCCACCGCCAACCGGCTGGCCAACTTCGACGACGCCAACCTGCGCCGCTCGGCGCGCGCCGCGGTCGCCGCGGGCGCCCGGGTGGGACGCGCCCTGGAGATCCTGGGCGAGGAGGTGCCCGAGCACCTCGCGGCGGCCGGCCGGCTGCGCATGGAGCACAAGCAGGCGTCCCTGGAGGAGCTGGGCGCGCTCGCCGACCCGCCGCTGACCAAGGACGCGGTCGCGGGCCGCATCCGCCGCCTGCTCGCCATGGCCGACAAGCGGGCCCAGGACCTGGGCATCCCGGGCACGGAATCCACCCTCGGCGAGGAGCTCGCCGACGGCCTGGTGGGCTGACCCCGAACCCGGCGAAACCGGTCGTCACCGGAACGTGCGGCACCCTTCGGGGTGTTGACGCTCCGTAATCACGTCGCCCTGCGGACCACCGTCCGGAGACCCGTACTCCTACCAGGGAATACGGGTCTTCGTGCTTCTTTCCGTGGTTCGTACGGCCCTGCTCGATGTCACTCCGTAGCCCTCGGAGGGGTAGGGTCGGAGGCGGTCGGGGACATCTCATACAACTCGCCGGGGTGAGAATCCCGCGTATTCAACGAGGAGATCGGTTCGTGACGATCCGCGTAGGCATCAACGGCTTTGGCCGCATCGGGCGTAACTACTTCCGCGCGCTGCTGGAGCAGGGTGCGGACATCGAGATCGTGGCTGTCAACGACCTGGGCGACACTGCGACCACGGCCCACCTGCTGAAGTACGACACCATCCTCGGTCGTCTGAAGGCGGAGGTCAGCCACACCGACGACACCATCACCGTCGATGGCCACGTCATCAAGGTGCTCTCCGAGCGCAACCCCGCCGACATCCCCTGGGGCGACCTGGGCGTCGACATCGTCATCGAGTCGACCGGCATCTTCACCAAGAAGGCCGACGCCGAGAAGCACATCGCGGGCGGCGCCAAGAAGGTCCTGATCTCGGCCCCCGCCAAGGGCGAGGACATCACCATCGTCATGGGCGTCAACCAGGACAAGTACGACGCGGCCGGCCACCACGTCATCTCCAACGCGTCCTGCACGACCAACTGCGTCGCCCCGATGGCCAAGGTCCTGGACGAGAACTTCGGCATCGTCAAGGGCCTCATGACGACGGTTCACGCCTACACCAACGACCAGCGCATCCTGGACTTCCCGCACTCGGACCTGCGCCGCGCCCGCGCCGCCGCCGCGAACATCATCCCGACGACCACCGGTGCGGCCAAGGCCACGGCCCTGGTCCTCCCGCAGCTGAAGGGCAAGCTGGACGGCATCGCCATGCGCGTCCCGGTCCCGACCGGCTCGGCCACCGACCTGGTCGTCGAGCTCCAGCGCGAGGTCACCAAGGACGAGGTCAACGCCGCGTTCAAGAAGGCGTCCGAGGACGGCGACCTCAAGGGCTTCCTGTCCTACACCGAGGACGCGATCGTGTCCTCGGACATCGTCGGCGACCCGGCTTCCTGCACCTTCGACTCCTCGCTGACCATGGTCCAGGAGGGCGGGTCGGTGAAGATCCTCGGCTGGTACGACAATGAGTGGGGCTACTCCAACCGCCTCGTCGACCTGACCGTCTTCGTCGGCAGCCAGCTCTGACCGTCGAACCGGCAGGAACTTCGATGTGAGTACGGGGCTCGAACAGCGCAACGCCGCGCCGTTCGGGCCCCGTCGCATGCTCTCCCGCCTTCCAAGGAGTCCAGCAAGATGAAGACGATCGACCAACTTCTCGCCGAAGGGGTCACCGGAAAGCGCGTATTCGTCCGCGCCGACCTCAACGTGCCGCTCAGCGGCACCACCATCACCGACGACGGCCGCATCCGGGCCGTCCAACCGACCGTGGAGAAGCTCGCCGCGGCCGGCGCGCGGGTCGTCGTCGCCTCGCACCTGGGCCGCCCCAAGGGTGCCCCGGATCCCGCCTTCTCCCTGGCGCCCGCCGCCGCCCGCCTCGGCGAGCTGATCGGTGCCGACGTGGCCTTCGCGACCGACACGGTCGGCGAGTCCGCGCACGCCACGGTCGCCGCGCTCACCGACGGCGAGGTCGCCGTCCTGGAGAACCTCCGCTTCAACCCCGGCGAGACCTCGAAGGACGACGCCGAGCGCGGCACGTTCGCCGACCGGCTCGCCGAGCTCGCCGACCTGTACGTGGGCGACGGCTTCGGGGCCGTGCACCGCAAGCACGCCTCGGTCTTCGACCTCCCGGCCCGGCTGCCGCACGCCGCGGGCGACCTGATCGCCACCGAGGTCGGCGTCCTGAAGAAGCTCACCGAGGACGTCGAGCGCCCCTACGCCGTCGTGCTCGGCGGCTCCAAGGTCTCCGACAAGCTCGGTGTCATCGACCACCTGCTGGAGCGCGCCGACCGCATCCTCATCGGCGGCGGCATGGCGTACACCTTCCTCAAGGCCCAGGGCCACGAGGTCGGCAGCTCGCTCCTCCAGGAGGACCAGATCCCGGCAGTGCTGGAGTACCTCCGGCGCGCCGAGGAGAAGGGCGTGGAGTTCGTGCTCCCCGTCGACGTCGTGGTCTCCGAGCAGTTCCCGGACCTCAGGGCCAAGGCGCCGACCGAGCACCGCACCGTGCCCGCGGACGCCATGCCGGCCGGTTTCATCGGCCTGGACAACGGCCCCGAGACCAACAAGCTGTACGCCTCGAAGCTCGCCGACGCCGCCACCGTCTTCTGGAACGGCCCCATGGGAGTCTTCGAGCACCCCGACTACGCCGAGGGCACCCGGGCCGTCGCCCAGGCCCTCGTCGACGCCCCGGGCTTCACGGTCGTCGGCGGTGGCGACTCCGCCGCCGCCGTCCGCACCCTGGGCTTCGACGAGAACGCATTCGGACACATCTCGACCGGTGGCGGTGCCAGCCTCGAATACCTCGAGGGCAAGACGCTCCCCGGCCTCGCCGCACTGGAGGACTGACCTTTCATGACCACCCGTACCCCGCTGATGGCGGGCAACTGGAAGATGAACCTCAACCACCTGGAGGCCATCGCCCACACCCAGAAGCTCGCCTTCGCCCTCACCGACAAGGACTACGACGTCGTCGAGGTGGCCGTCCTGCCGCCCTTCACCGACCTGCGTTCCGTCCAGACCCTCGTCGAGGGCGACAAGCTGAAGATCAAGTACGGCGCCCAGGACATCTCGGCGCACGACTCCGGCGCGTACACCGGCGAGGTCTCCGGCCCGATGCTCGCCAAGCTCCGGTGCACCTACGTGGCCGTCGGCCACAGCGAGCGCCGGCAGTACCACGGCGAGACCGACGAGGTCTGCAACGCCAAGGTGAAGGCCGCCTACCGGCACGGACTGACGCCGATCCTCTGCGTCGGCGAGGGCCTGGACGTCCGCAAGGCCGGTGACCAGGTCTCCCACACCCTCGCGCAGCTCGACGGCGCCCTGAAGGACGTCCCGGCCGAGCAGGCCGAGTCCATCGTGATCGCCTACGAGCCGGTCTGGGCCATCGGCACCGGCGAGGTCGCCACCCCGGAGGACGCCCAGGAGGTCTGCGGAGCGATCCGCGGCCGGCTGGCCGAGCTGTACTCGCAGGAGCTGGCCGACGCGGTCCGCATCCAGTACGGCGGCTCGGTGAAGGCCGGAAACGTCGCCGCGATCATGGCGCAGCCCGACGTGGACGGCGCGCTGGTCGGCGGTGCCGCACTGGACGCCGACGAGTTCGTCAGGATCGTGCGCTTCCGCGACCAGTGAGTATGCGGTAGCGCGGATCCGTCGTACCCTTGCGGGGGCCGAGGAGGATACAGCCTCCCGGCCCCCGTTGTTCGCACATGCAGTCCAGAGGATTCCGGAAAGTAGGGACCAGCCGTGGTTTTGGCGTTCGAGATCGCCCTGATCGTCTTCAGCCTGCTGCTGATGCTGCTGGTGCTGATGCACAAGGGGAAGGGTGGCGGCCTCTCCGACATGTTCGGCGGCGGCATGCAGTCGTCCGTCGGCGGTTCCTCGGTCGCCGAGCGGAACCTCGACCGGATCACCGTGGTCGTCGGCCTGGGCTGGTTCGCGTGCATCGTCGTGCTCGGTCTGCTGATCAAGCTGGACAGCTGACCCGCGTACGCGATTCCCGGTGAGGGTGTAACTCCTTTCACTGGACGCGCGTTGGGCCTTACGTAGACTGGGGCATCTTCGAGCACCATCACGCAGGGAGTTACGCCGTGGCAAGTGGCAACGCGATCCGGGGGAGCCGGGTCGGAGCGGGGCCGATGGGGGAGGCCGAGCGGGGCGAGTCCGCGCCACGCCTCCGCATCTCCTTCTGGTGCTCGAACGGGCACGAGACGCAGCCGAGCTTCGCCAGTGACGCGCAGGTACCGGAGACCTGGGACTGTCCGCGCTGCGGCTTCCCGGCCGGCCAGGACCAGGACAGTCCGCCGGACCCGCCGCGCACCGAGCCGTACAAGACGCACCTCGCGTACGTGCGCGAGCGGCGCAGCGACGCGGACGGCGAGGCCATCCTCGCCGAGGCCCTGGCGAAACTCCGGGGCGAGATCTAGCGGTTCACCGGCCGGGCACCCACAGGGTGCCCGGCCGGACTGTTTCATCCCTCGTGCCGCGGCTTCGCCGTGCCTCGTACACCGGTCCGATCAATTAGGTTGGAAGGGCAGCGGGGCAACTGCAGGCACGAGAAGAATTGGGCTGATATCCCGGATGAACACACCAAGCCGAACCAGGCTCAACCAGACGCCCGAGTGGACCGCTCTGGGCAAGCACCGCGAGCAGTTCGGGACGACCCATCTGCGGCAGCTCTTCGCGGACGACCCGCGGCGCGGCACCGGATACACCCTCAGGGTCGGCGACCTGTACATCGACTACTCCAAGCACCTGGTCACCGACGAGACGCTCCGGCTGCTGCGCGAGCTCGCCGCCGCCACCGACGTGGCCGGTCTGCGGGACGCCATGTTCCGCGGCGAGAAGATCAACACGACCGAGGACCGCGCCGTCCTGCACACCGCGCTGCGCGCCCCGCGCGACGCGGTGATCGAGGTCGACGGCGAGAACGTGGTGCCCGGCGTGCACGCCGTGCTCGACCGGATGGCGGCCTTCTCCGACCGCGTCAGGTCGGGGGAGTGGACCGGCCACACCGGCAAGCGCATCAGGAACGTCGTCAACATCGGCATCGGCGGCTCCGACCTCGGCCCCGCCATGGCGTACGAGGTGCTGCGCTCCTTCACGGACCGCTCGCTCACGGTCCGCTTCGTGTCCAACGTCGACGGCGCCGACCTCCACGAGGCCGTGCGCGACCTCGACCCGGCCGAGACGCTCTTCGTCATCGCGTCGAAGACCTTCACCACGATCGAGACCATCACCAACGCCACCTCCGCCCGCGACTGGCTGCTGACCGGTCTGAGGGCCGGTCAGGAAGCGGTCGCCAAGCACTTCGTGGCCCTGTCCACGAACGCCGGCAAGGTCGCGGACTTCGGCATCGACACGGCCAACATGTTCGAGTTCTGGGACTGGGTCGGCGGCCGCTACTCCTACGACTCGGCCATCGGCCTCTCGCTGATGATCGCCATCGGCCCCGACCGGTTCCGCGAGATGCTCGACGGCTTCCACCTGGTCGACGAACACTTCCGCACCGCCCCCGCCGAGGACAACGCCCCGCTGCTGATGGGGCTGTTGGGCATCTGGTACGGCGCCTTCTTCGACGCCCAGTCGCACGCCGTGCTGCCGTACAGCCACTACCTGTCCAGGTTCACCGCGTACCTGCAGCAGCTGGACATGGAGTCCAACGGCAAGTCCGTGGACCGGGACGGCAATCCGGTGGACTGGCAGACCGGCCCGGTCGTCTGGGGCACCCCGGGCACCAACGGCCAGCACGCCTACTACCAGCTGATCCACCAGGGCACCAAGGTCATCCCGGCCGACTTCATCGGCTTCGCCGAGCCGGTCGCCGACCTGCTGCCCGGCCTGGTCGCCCAGCACGACCTGCTGATGGCCAACTTCTTCGCCCAGACCCAGGCCCTGGCCTTCGGCAAGACGCCGGACGAGGTCCGCGCCGAGGGCGTTCCCGAGGAGCTGGTGGCGCACAAGACGTTCCACGGCAACCACCCCACGACGACGATCCTGGCCGACCGGCTGACCCCGTCCGTCCTCGGTCAGCTCATCGCGCTGTACGAGCACAAGGTCTTCGTCCAGGGAGCCGTCTGGAACATCGACTCCTTCGACCAGTGGGGCGTCGAGCTGGGCAAGGTCCTCGCCAAGCGGATCGAGCCGGTGCTGACCGGCGGCGGGGGCGGCGAGCAGCTGGACAGCTCGACCGCCGCGCTCGCCGAGGCGTACCGCACCCGCAGGGGGCGCTGAACCCATGACCAGGGGGGAGGGGACGGGGACGGTACGGCTGAGGCCGCCGAACAACACGCTGGACGCGAGAGCCGTCGGATGGTGGCGGACCCAGTGGCTGCTGCTGACCGCGGCACCCGTGGTGGTCCTGGTCGTCCTGGGCGTGCTCATCGAGCCCGCCCGGTTCTGGCTGCTGCTGCCCGCCGCGGTGCTGGCGGTCCTCGGCACCGGCTGCGCGCTTCTCCTCCCCGCCTGGTGGTACCGCACCCACCGCTGGGAGGTCACGGACGAGGCGGTGTACGTCAGGACCGGGGTCTTCCGGCAGGAGTGGCGGATCGCGCCGATGTCCCGGATCCAGACCGTGGACACCGTGCGCGGCCCGCTGGAGCAGCTCTACCGGCTCGCCACGGTCACCGTGACCACGGCATCGGCCAAGGGCGAGGTGCGGATCGAGGGCCTGGACCACGAGGCGGCGGCCGAACTGGCCGAACGGCTGACCCGGATCACCCAGGCCACGCCCGGGGACGCCACATGAGCGCCGGGGCGGCCGTCCCCCCGGCCGCGGCGGACGACGACCACCGCGCCGACGGCCCCGACGGCCCCGGCACGGCCACCGTCGTCGACTGGCGGCGGCTGGACCGGCGCACGGTCCTCGTCAACGCGCTCGTCGTGGCCGGGGTGGCGGCCGGCGCGGCCGTGCCCACCACGCTCGGCCTGTCCGGCCGGTTCGGGTTCGCGACGGCGATCGCCTGGGTCCTGGCCGGCTCCGTCCTGCTGATCGGCTGCGCCGCGGTCGGCGACTACGTCCGGTGGCGCCGCACCCGCTACCGCATCGGCACCGAACGGGTCGAACTCCACACCGGGCTGTTCCTGGTCAAGAAGCGCTCCCTGGCCCGCGAACGGATCCGGACCGTCGACCTCACCGCCCATCCGCTGCAACGGGTCCTGGGCCTGGTCACCGTCCGCATCGGCACCGGGGAGCACTCCGGCGGCGACTCCACCCTGGAGCTCGACCCGGTGTCCGGGGCGGAGGGCGAACGGCTCCGCCGCGAACTGCTGGCCCGGGCGGTCACCGACGCCCCCGGCACCCACCGCCAGGGCGAACTCGTCGCCCTCGACCCGCGCTGGATCCGCTACGCCCCGGTGTCGTTCGTCGCCCCGGCGCTCGGCGTCGCGGCGGCCGGAGCGGTGATGCAGGTCAGCGACTGGTTCGGGGCACAGGGCCGGGTGATCGCCTGGGTCGGCGACCGCTTCCGGGACACCTCGCTGCTCACCATGATCGTGATCCTCGCCGTCGGCGCGGTGGTCGTCGGCGCCGTCGGCGCGCTCGGCCTGTGGATCGAGATGTGGTGGGGCTACCGGCTGGAACGCGAACCGGGCGGCACCCTGCGCGTCCGGCGGGGACTGCTGACCTCCCGGTCGATATCCATCGAGGAGCGGCGGCTGCGCGGCGTGGACCTCGTCGAGCCGCTCGGCGTCCGGATGTGCGGCGCGGCCAGGGTCGACGCGATCACCACCGGACTGGCCAAGGACGACGAGGAGCAGCACGGCGACCACAACACCCTGCTGCCCCCGGCGCCCCGGTCCCTCGCCGACACGGTGGCCGCCGAGGTGCTGCGCGAGGCCACGTCCCCGACCGGCGCCCCGCTCGTCCGCCATCCCGCGGCGGCCCGCGGCCGCCGACTGCGCCGGGCGCTGTGGGCGGTGCTCGTCCCGGTGGCCGTCCTGGCCCTGCTGGGCGCGCTGCTGACCCCCGTGCTGCTCTGGATCGCGCTCGCCTGCGCGGCCCTCGGACTGCCCGTCGGGCTGTTCCTGGCCCACGACGCGTACCGCGGCCTCGGACACGCCGTCAGCGGCGACTACCTGGTGGTCAGGTCCGGTACGGTGCGGCGCTCGACCGCCGCGCTGGAACGGGCCGGGGTCATCGGCTGGACGATCCGGCAGACGTACTTCCAGCGGCGGGCCGGGGTGCTGAGCGTCACCGCGACGACGGCCGCCGGCTCGGGCGCGTACACGGCGCACGACGTGGACCGGAGCGAGGGCCTCGACTTCGCCGCCGGGGCCGTCCCGGGCCTGCTGGAGCCCTTCCTGGAACGCACCCCGCCCACCGGCTGACCCCGCGCGACACGCCCGTACGGCCGAGG
>NZ_RDBO01000020.1:581360-620563 GCF_008120935.1 Streptomyces sp. sk2.1 | reverse complement strand
GGCCGAGGCGGGTGGGTACAGGGCGCGCGGCAGCCGGGAGGCGGCCGCCGCGTCCATCAGCCACAGGGTGCGGCCGCGCCCGTACGCACCGGCCGCCGGGGCCTGGATCTCCCCGGCGCCCGAGAGCGCGATCTCCGCGGCCTCCGCCTTGTCCTCGCCCGCGGCGAGCAGCCACACCTCGCGCGCCGCCCGGATCGCGGGCAGCGTGAGCGAGACGCGGGTGGGCGGCGGCTTGGGGGCGCCGTGCACACCGACGACGGTGCGCTCGGTCTCCCGGACCGCGGGCAGCTCCGGGAAGAGCGACGCGACGTGCGTGTCCGGGCCGACGCCCAGCATCAGCACGTCGAACGTCGGCACCGGACCGTGGTCCTCCGGACCGGCCGCGGCGGCCAGCTCGGCGGCGTATCCGGCCGCCGCCGCGTCGGCGTCGTTGCCGAACGGGCCGTCCGATGCGGGCATCGCGTGCACCCGGGACGGGTCCAGCGGCACCGAGTCCAGCAGGGCCGTACGGGCCTGCGTGACATTGCGCTCCGGATCGCCCTCCGGCAGGAACCGCTCGTCGCCCCACCACAGGTCGAGCCGCGACCAGTCGATCGCGTCCCGGGCGGGCGCGTCGGCGAGCGCGGCCAGCAGGCCGTTGCCGTTGCGCCCGCCGGTCAGCACCACCGAGGCGTGACCGCGCGCGGCCTGGGCGTCCACGACCCGGGTGATCAGCCGGGCCGCGGCGGCCCGGGCCATCAGCTCCTTGTCGCGGTGCACGACGAGCTGCGGGGTGCTCACTTCGACGCCGCCTTCTTGGCCGCCGACTTCTTCGCCGGAGCCGGGGCCGGAGCGGTGGCCGCAGCCGGGGCCGGAGCGGTGGCCGCAGCCGCGGCGGCGGGAGCGGGCTCGGCCCGCTGCGGCTCCGCCGCCCCGCCGAGCTTCTCCGTGCCGAACCGCACCGTCGACGCGTACGTGTTGTCCGGGTCCAGACGCCGCAGCTCCTCGGCGAGCAGCTCGGCGGTGTCCCGCCGCTTGAGCGCCACCGCGCGGTCCGGCTGGCCCTGCATCGAGAGCGTGGCCAGCGAACCGTCGGGACGGTCCAGGACGATGACGCCGTTCTTGGTCTCCATCCGCACGGCCGTCAGACCGGGGCCGGCGGACACGGTGCGCTCCACCGGGACCCCGAGCCGGTCCGCGAGCCACATGGCGAGCAGCTCGCAGCTCGGGTTCTCCGACTCGCCCTCGACGGTCGCGGAGACGACCCGGGCGGACTGCTGGTCGAGCGAGGCCGCCAGCATCGAGCGCCACGGCGTGATGCGGGTCCAGGCCAGGTCGGTGTCGCCCGGGGTGTAGGAGTCGGCGCGGACGGCCAGCTCCCGGCCCGGGTGCTCCGCCGCGTACGCGTCCGTGATCCGGCGCTGGGCGAGCGCGCCCAGCGGGTCCTTCGCCGGGTCGGCGGGCGCGTCCTGGGGCCACCAGACCACGACCGGGGCGTCCGGCAGCAGCAGCGGCAGGACCACCGACTGGGCGTGGTTGGCCAGCTCCCCGTGGAGCCGCAGCACGACCGTCTCGCCGGTGCCCGCGTCGGAACCCACGCGCACCTCGGCGTCGAGCCGGGCGTCGCGGCGGCTGCGCGGCGAGCGGCTGACCCGCTTGATCACCGCGATGATCCGCGAGGGGTGCTCGCGCGATGCGTCGCCGGCCGACTTGAGCGCGTCGTACGCGTTCTCCTCGTCGGTGACGATGACCAGGGTGAGCACCATGCCGATGGCCGGGGTGCCGATGGCGCGGCGGGCCGACACCAGCGCCTGGTTGATCTTGCTGGAAGTGGTCTCCGTGAGATCGATTTTCATGGCCGGCGCCAGCTCCGTCCGTCTCGTGCGAGCATCTCGTCGGCCTCGGCCGGACCCCAGGTGCCGGCCGGGTACTGCGCGGGCTTGCCGTGCTCGTCCCAGTACTCCTCGATCGGGTCGAGGATGTTCCAGGAGAGCTCGACCTCCTGGTGCCGGGGGAAGAGGTTGGCGTCGCCGAGCAGCACGTCGAGGATGAGCCGCTCGTACGCCTCCGGGCTGGACTCCGTGAAGGACTCGCCGTACGCGAAGTCCATCGTGACGTCCCGGACCTCCATCGAGGTGCCGGGCACCTTGGAGCCGAAGCGCACGGTCACGCCCTCGTCCGGCTGGACCCGGATGACCAGGGCGTTGCCGCCCAGTTCCTCGGTCGCGCCGGACTCGAAGGGCAGGTAGGGGGCCCGCTTGAAGACGACCGCGATCTCCGTGACCCGGCGGCCGAGCCGCTTGCCGGTACGGAGGTAGAACGGCACGCCCGCCCAGCGGCGGTTGTTGATCGTCAGCTTGATCGCGGCGAAGGTGTCGGTCGTCGACTTGGGGTCGATGCCGTCCTCCTCCAGATAGCCGAGGACCTCCTCGCCGCCCTGCCAGGCGTGCGCGTACTGGCCGCGCACGGTGTGCTTGCCCAGGTCCTCCGGCAGCTCCACCGCCGTGAGCACCTTGAGCTTCTCGGCGACCAGGGCCTTCGGGTGGAAGGAGCCGGGCTCCTCCATGGCGGTCAGCGCGAGCAGCTGGAGCAGGTGGTTCTGGATGACGTCACGGGCTGCGCCGATGCCGTCGTAGTACCCGGCACGACCGCCGATGCCGATGTCCTCGGCCATCGTGATCTGCACGTGGTCGACGTACGACCGGTTCCAGATCGGCTCGAACATCGTGTTGGCGAACCGCAGCGCCAGGATGTTCTGGACCGTCTCCTTGCCCAGGTAGTGGTCGATCCGGAAGACCTCGTTGGGCGGGAACACGTCGTGCACGATCTGGTTGAGCTCCTGAGCGCTCGCCAGGTCGTGGCCGAAGGGCTTCTCGATGACGGCGCGCCGCCAGGAGCCCTCCTTCTGGTCGGCGAGTCCGTGCTTCTTGAGCTGCTGGACCACCTTGGGGAAGAACTTCGGCGGCACGGACAGGTAGAAGGCGAAGTTGCCGCCCGTGCCCTGCGCCTTGTCGAGCTCCTGGATCGTGGTCTTCAGCTGCTCGAAGGCCTCGTCGTCGTCGAAGTTGCCCTGGACGAAGCGCATCCCCTGGATGAGCTGCTGCCAGACCTCCTCGCGGAACGGCGTGCGGGCGTGCTGCTTGACGGCGTCGTGGACCTCCTGTGCGAAGTCCTCGTCCTGCCACTCGCGGCGGGCGAAACCGATGAGCGAGAAGCCCGGCGGCAGCAGGCCGCGGTTGGCCAGGTCATAGACGGCGGGCATCAGCTTTTTGCGGGACAAATCACCCGTGACACCGAAGATCACCAGACCCGACGGCCCCGCGATGCGCGGGAGCCGTCGGTCCTGGGGGTCACGAAGCGGATTGGCTCCGGGAACACCGGACAAGGTGGTCAGCCCTCCGAAGGGGCGAGGCGCTTGAGCTCCGCCTCGGTCGAGTTGAGCAGGTCGATCCAGGACGCCTCGAACTTCTCCACGCCCTCGTCCTCCAGCAGCTGGACGACGTCGTCGTAGGAGATCCCGAGCGCCGCCACGGCGTCCAGCTCGGCGCGGGACTGCTCGTAGGTGCCGGTGACGGTGTCGCCGGTGACCTCCCCGTGGTCGGCCGTGGCGTCCAGGGTGGCCTCGGGCATGGTGTTCACCGTGCCGGGGGCGACCAGGTCGACGACGTACAGGGTGTCCTTGTACGCGGGGTCCTTGACGCCGGTCGAGGCCCACAGCGGACGCTGCTTGTTGGCGTGCGCCCGGTCCAGGGCGGCCCAGCGCTCCGAGCCGAAGACCTCCTCGTACGCCTGGTAGGCGAGGCGGGCGTTGGCGAGAGCCGCCTTGCCCTTGAGGGCCTTGGCCTCGTCGGTGCCGATCGCGTCGAGCCGCTTGTCGATCTCGGTGTCCACGCGGGACACGAAGAACGAGGCCACCGAGTGGATCTCGGACAGGTCCAGGCCCGCGGCCTTCGCCTTCTCCAGACCCGCCAGGTAGGCGTCCATGACCTCGCGGTAGCGCTCCAGCGAGAAGATCAGCGTGACGTTGACGCTGATGCCCTTGCCGATGACCTCGGTGATCGCCGGGAGACCGGCCTTCGTCGCCGGGATCTTGATGAGCGTGTTGGGCCGGTCCACCAGCCAGGCCAGCTGCTTGGCCTCGGCGACGGTGGCGGCGGTGTGGTGGGCCAGCCGCGGGTCGACCTCGATGGAGACCCGGCCGTCCTGGCCGTCCGTGGCGTCGAAGACCGGACGCAGGATGTCGGCCGCGTCCCGCACGTCGGCCGTGGTGATCATGCGGATCGCCTCGTCGACGGTGACCTTGCGGGTGGCGAGGTCGGTGAGCTGCTGCTGGTAGCCGTCGCCCGAAGAGATGGCCTTCTGGAAGATCGACGGGTTGGTGGTGACGCCCACGACGTGCTGCTCGTCGATCAGCTCGGCCAGGTTGCCCGAGGTGATCCGCTTGCGCGACAGGTCATCGAGCCAGATCGCCACGCCCTCGTCGGAGAGGCGCTTGAGTGCGTCTGTCATGAGAATTGCATCTCCTACTAGTCGTATAACGGCGTCAGCGCGTGGCGGCCGCGAGGGATTCCCGCGCGACGGCGGCGACGTGCTCGCCGGTGAAGCCGAACTCGCGGAAGAGGACCTTGGCGTCGGCCGAGGCGCCGAAGTGCTCCAGCGACACGATCCGGCCGGCGTCACCGACGTACCGGTACCAGGTCAGGCCGATGCCGGCCTCCACGGCGACGCGCGCCTTCACCGACGGCGGCAGCACGCTGTCCTTGTACGCCTGGTCCTGCTCCTCGAACCACTCGACCGACGGCATCGAGACCACCCGGGTCGGGATGCCGGCCGCCTGGAGCTCCTCGCGCGCCTCCACGGCGAGGTGCACCTCGGAGCCCGTGCCGATCAGCAGGACCCGGGGCTCGCCGCCCTCGGCCTCGCGGAGCACGTAGCCGCCGCGGGCCGCGTCCTCGTTCGCCTCGTACGTCGGCACACCCTGACGGGTCAGCGCCAGGCCGTGCGGGGTGCCCTTGCCGAACTCCTTGGTGTACCGGCGCAGGATCTCGCGCCAGGCGATGGAGGTCTCGTTGGCGTCGGCCGGGCGGACGATGTTCAGGCCCGGGATGGCGCGCAGCGAGGCCAGGTGCTCCACCGGCTGGTGGGTCGGGCCGTCCTCGCCCAGACCGATCGAGTCGTGCGTCCACACGTACGTCACCGGCAGGTGCATCAGCGCGGACAGGCGCACGGCGTTGCGCATGTAGTCGGAGAACACCAGGAAGGTGCCGCCGTAGATGCGGGTGTTGCCGTGCAGCGCGATGCCGTTCATGGCCGCGGCCATGGCGTGCTCGCGGATGCCGAAGTGGATCGTGCGGCCGTACGGGTCGGCCTCCGGCAGCGGGTTGCCCGCCGGGAGGAACGACGACGTCTTGTCGATCGTGGTGTTGTTCGAGCCCGCCAGGTCGGCGGAGCCGCCCCACAGCTCGGGGACGATGTCGCCGAGCGCCTGGAGCACCTTGCCGGAAGCTGCACGGGTGGCGACGGACTTGCCCGGCTCGAAGACCGGGAGCTTGTCCTCCCAGCCCGCGGGCAGCTCACCGGCGGAGATCCGGTCGAACTCGGCGGCGCGCTCGGGGTTGGCGGTGCGCCACGCGGCGAAGCCCTTCTCCCACTCCGCCCTGGCCTCGCGGCCGCGGTCCAGCGCCTCGCGGGTGTGGGCGATGACCTCGTCGGCGACCTCGAAGGTCTTCTCCGGGTCGAAACCGAGGACCCGCTTCGTGGCGGCGATCTCCTCGTCACCGAGGGCCGAGCCGTGCGAGGCCTCGGTGTTCTGGGCGTTCGGCGCGGGCCAGGCGATGATCGAGCGGGCCGCGATGAACGACGGGCGCCCGGTCTCGGCCCTGGCCGCCTGCAGCGCCGCGTACAGACCCGCCGGGTCCAGGTCGCCGTTGGGCAGCTGCTCCACGCGCTGGACGTGCCAGCCGTACGCCTCGTACCGCTTCAGGGTGTCCTCGGAGACCGCGGTCTCCGTGTCGCCCTCGATGGAGATGTGGTTGTCGTCCCACAGCAGCACCAGGTTGCCGAGCTTCTGGTGCCCGGCCAGCGAGGACGCCTCCGCGGAGATGCCCTCCTGGAGGCAGCCGTCACCGGCGACGACCCAGACCATGTGGTCGAAGGGAGAGGTGCCGGGGGCCGCGTCCGGGTCGAACAGACCGCGCTCGTAGCGGGCGGCCATCGCCATGCCCACGGCGTTGGCGACACCCTGGCCCAGCGGCCCGGTGGTCGTCTCGACGCCGGTGGTGTGGCCGTACTCCGGGTGGCCGGGGGTCTTCGAGCCCCAGGTGCGGAAGGCCTTCAGGTCGTCGAGCTCCAGACCGTATCCGGCCAGGTAGAGCTGGATGTAGAGGGTCAGGCTGGTGTGGCCCGCCGAGAGCACGAACCGGTCCCGGCCGACCCAGTCCGCGTCGGCGGGGTCGTGCCGCATCACCTTCTGGAAGAGGGTGTACGCGGCGGGAGCGAGGCTCATCGCCGTACCAGGGTGGCCGTTTCCGACCTTCTGTACGGCGTCCGCGGCCAGGACGCGGACGGTGTCCACGGCCCGCTGGTCCAATTCGGTCCACTGGAGGTCTGTGGTGGTCGGCTTGGTGCTCACCCTGAGTCAGGGCTCCTCTCCACTGTCGAAAACCGGTGACTGGTGACCGCACCGGGCGCTGTCGAGCCTACCCCTGACGGAACACGCAATTTCCGAGTGCTTTCAAGGGTGCGGGCGACCTGCGCAGTTCGCCTCCCGGCGAAGCCGCTCCTTCTTTCGAAGAGCCACCCCAACACGACCACACCCCCGCGAAGAACGGCCTGTACCCAACGTCTACAGTGGTCTGGTTCGCGCAAGTCTTTACCGGGCCTTCACGCCCGGAGCTTGCTGGGATTTCTCTGTCAGGGGTGTGCGTGACGGCCGTCGAGTCCCGACCCGCAGGGGTCGCCTTGACTCCGAGCCCAGGGGGCCATCGCCCGTTCGGGGCCCGTGTCAAGGCATTCGTGGCACTGACCAAGCCTCGGATCATCGAGCTGCTGCTGATCACCACGGTCCCGGTGATGTTCCTCGCGGCCCAGGGCGTGCCCGATCTGTGGCTCGTTCTCGCTACCACCATCGGCGGATACCTCTCCGCGGGCGGTGCCAACGCGCTGAACATGTACATCGACCGCGACATCGACGCGCTGATGGACCGTACGGCGCAGCGACCGCTGGTCACCGGCATGGTGAGTCCGCGCGAGTGCATGGCCTTCGGGATCTCCCTCGCGGTGATCTCGACGGTCTGGTTCGGCCTGCTGGTGAACTGGCTCTCGGCCGCGCTGTCACTCGGCGCACTCCTGTTCTACGTCGTCGTCTACACGATGCTGCTCAAGCGACGCACTTCGCAGAACATCGTCTGGGGCGGCATCGCCGGCTGTCTGCCGGTCCTCATCGGCTGGTCCGCGGTGACCAACTCGATGTCCTGGGCCGCGGTCATCCTGTTCGCCGTCATCTTCTTCTGGACGCCGCCGCACTACTGGCCGCTCTCCATGAAGGTCAAGGACGACTACGCCCGGGTCGGCGTCCCGATGCTCCCGGTCATCGCGTCCAACCGGGTGGTGGCCCGCCAGATCGTCGTCTACAGCTGGGTGATGGTGGCCGTCTCGCTGCTGCTCACCCCTCTGGGCTACACCGGCTGGTTCTACACGGTGGTGGCGCTGCTGACCGGCGGCTTCTGGCTCTGGGAGGCGCATGGTCTGCAGAACCGGGCCAAGGCCGGGGTGACCGGAGCCAAGCTCAAGGAGATGCGGCTGTTCCACTGGTCGATCACCTATGTGTCGCTGCTCTTCGTCGCCGTGGCGATCGACCCCTTCCTGAGGTAGTCCGCCTCCTCTCCGCTCCTGCCGACGGGCGGGGTGCGTGGCCCATGCCACGCACCCCGCCCGTCGCCGGTTGATCTACCCGTCGGTAGCATTCTGGACATGGCAGAGACGGCAGAGACCCAGGTTGAGAGCGGCAAGCAGGCGGCCCGCGCGGAGCGCAGGGCGGCGAAGCTCGCCAAGCAGATCGGCGCCTTCTCCAAGGCGCACGGCGGCGCGGAGGGACAGCTCGCCTACATCGGGGAGCACGGCACCCGCATCGTGCTGGTGGGCGAGGACGGCGGCTGGGGCGACCTGGTGGCCCCCTCGTACGCGGTCGCCGAGAGCGCCACGCGCAAGGCCGGGATCACGATGCACGAGGACTTCGACGGCGAGTTCGCCGCGAAGGTCCGCACCGGTCCGTACGAATGGACGCGGATGGCCGGCATCCAGGTGGGCGGCCCCTCCGACAAGGCCTGACGAGCGGACCCCCGTACGCCGATCGCCGGACTGACCCGCACTCGGGTCCGTCCGGCGATCGGCGTACGGGGAGGGGCCGGTGGCCCCGGCGGGCTCTCAGCCCGCGGTGGCGGGCTCCGGCCGCTCCACGGCGGGGCCGGGCACCGCAGCCCCGGCCGCCGGCCGCTCGCGCAGCGACAGCATCACCCGCACCACCGCGATCCACACCAGGCACGAACCGAGCATGTGCAGGCCGACCAGGAGCTCCGGGGTGTCCAGGAAGTACTGGACGTAACCGATCACGCCCTGGGCCATCAGCACCAGGAAGAGCTCACGGGCGCGGTGCCGCGGGCCGACCGGCGCGTCCACGGCCTTGAGCACGAACCAGAGCGCGACGGTCAGCGCCACCACGACCCAGGCCAGGTCGGCGTGCAGCTGCGAGACCAGCTTCCAGTCGATCGGGATGCGGTGCACGTCGCTGGAGTCGCCCGCGTGCCGTCCGGCCCCGGTGACCACCGTGCCGACCGCGACCAGCAGCCCCGCGGCGACCGCGAGCAGCCAGGCCAGCTGGGAGACCGCCTTGCCGACCAGCGGCCGGGGTTCCCCGTCGCCCTCGTCGATCCGGTGCCAGGTCACCATCGCGACGGTCAGCAGTGCCGTGGAGAGCAGGAAGTGCGCCGCGACGGTGTACGGGTTGAGGCCGACCAGCACCACGATCCCGCCGAGCACGGCGTTGCCCATGACGATCCAGAACTGCAGCCAGCCGAGCCGGGTGAGGGTGCGCCGCCAGGGCTTCGCGGACCGGGCGGCGATGATCGCCCATCCGACGGCCGCGCACAGCACGTAGGTCAGCAGCCGGTTGCCGAACTCGATGACGCCGTGCAGGCCCATCTCGCTCGTGGCGGTGAGGCTCTCCTCGGTGCACTTGGGCCAGGTGGGGCAACCGAGACCGGAACCGGTCAGCCGCACCGCGCCGCCGGTCACGACGATGAGCACGGACATGACGACGGCCGACATGGCCGCACGGCGGACCGTGCGGGGGGTCGGGGTCCATCGCTCGGCGATGTAGAGGAGCGGGTTCCGCGCGGCTTGAGCGACTTCGGCTCGGGTCAGCTTGGGCACGCGCACCATCGTAGGCGGCGGCTTGTGCAAGCTTTCACGAGGGGGACGAGTTGCGCGAAACGTCGACGGAACGCGTCCGTCCGCTCACCCCCGGCGGGCGGCCCCGCTCACTCCCAGCGGAAGAACCGGGCCGCGGCGCCCAGCCCGAGCACCGACCACACCAGCAGGACGCCGAGGTCGCCCCACGGCATCGACGCGCCGTTCTGCAGCACGTCGCGCAGACCGTCCGACAGGGCCGTGATCGGCAGCAGCCCCAGCACCGACTGCGCCGCGTCCGGGAACTTGTCCAGCGGCACGATCACCCCGCCGCCCACCAGCAGCAGCAGGAAGACCAGGTTGGCCGCGGCGAGCGTGGCCTCCGCCCGGAGCGTGCCGGCCATCAGCAGCCCGAGCCCGGAGAAGGCCGCGGTGCCGAGCACGAGCAGCAGCAGGACGGCGAACGGGTTGCCCTGCGGCGACCAGCCCAGCGCGAACGCGATCGCCGTCAGCAGCACCACCTGGAGCACCTCGGTGACCAGCACCGCGAGGGTCTTGGCGGTCATCAGCGCCCAGCGCGGCAGCGGCGAGGCGCCGAGCCGCTTGAGCACCCCGTAGCGCCGCTCGAAACCGGTGGCGATGGCCTGGCCGGTGAAGGCCGTGGACATGACGGCGAGCGCCAGGATGCCGGGGGCCAGGAAGTCCACGGACCGGCCCGCGCCGGTGTCCACGATGTCGACCGCGCTGAACAGCACCAGCAGCAGCGTCGGGATGACCACGGTCAGCAGCAGCTGCTCGCCGTTGCGCAGCAGCATCCGCGTCTCCAGGGCGGCCTGCGCGGTGATCATGCGGGACAGCGGGGCGGCGCCCGGCCGCGGGGTGTACGTACCGGCGCTCATGCGCGCAGCTCCTTGCCGGTCAGTTCCAGGAAGACGTCCTCCAGGGTGTGCCGCTCCACGGAGATGCCGGACGGCATCACCCCGTGCTGGGCGCACCAGGAGGTGACGGTGGCCAGCAGCTCCGGGCCGACGTCGCCGGTGATGCGGTACGTGCCCGGCGTGATCTCGGCCGTCCCGGCGCCGTCGGGCAGCGCCTTCAGCAGGGAACCGAGGTCGAGGCCGGGGCGCCCGGTGAAGCGCAGGGTGTTCTCGGCGCCGCCCCGGCACAGCTCCTCGGGGCTGCCCTGGGCGATGACCCGGCCCGCGTCGATGACGGCGACGTCGTCGGCGAGCTCCTCGGCCTCGTCCATGAAGTGCGTGGTGAGGACGATCGAGACGCCGTCGGAGCGCAGCTCGCGCACCAGGTCCCAGGTGGAGCGGCGGGCCTGCGGGTCGAGGCCGGCGGTCGGCTCGTCCAGGAAGACCAGCTCGGGCCGCCCGACCACGGCCATGGCCAGGGCGAGCCGCTGCTGCTGGCCGCCGGAGAGCCGCCGGTAGGTGGTGCGGCCGCAGCCGCCGAGGCCGAGGCGCTCGATCAGCGCGTCGACGTCCAGCGGGTGGGCGTGCAGCTTCGCCATGTGGCGGAGCATCTCGTCGGCGCGGGCCCCGGAGTAGACGCCGCCCGACTGGAGCATCACGCCGATCCGGGGTCGCAGCCGCGCGGAGTCGGCGACCGGGTCGAGGCCGAGGACCCGTACCGTCCCGGAGTCCGGGCGGCGGTAGCCCTCGCAGGTCTCGACGGTGGTGGTCTTGCCCGCGCCGTTGGGGCCGAGGACGGCGGTGATGCCGGGCTGCGCGGTCAGATCGAGACCGTCGACCGCGGTCTTGTCTCCGTACCGCTTCACCAGACGTTCGATCCGGAGGACGGGCTCGCTTCGCATGGTGGCCAAGTCTAAGGAGCGGCGCGGGGGAGGCCGGGCGCGGGGCCGGTCGCGTCACGGTACGAAGCGGACACGGAGGCGTCACCGGCGCCGACGGCGATCGCCTCGCCCGGGTCCCGGCCACCCGCACGGCGTACGCCGTCGCCCCCGGCGCCGCACGGCCGCGGCCACCGACCGCAGCGCCGGGGCCGCCGGGACCACCACCGCCGACGCGGTGCCGGCCCCGGCCGGGTCCCGGCCACCCGCACGGCGTACGCCGTCGCCCCCGGCGCCGCACGGCCGCGGCCACCGACCGCAGCGCCGGGCGGCGGCTCCGCGACGCCCTGCGCGGCAGGTAAGAAGGCCCGGCCTCCGGAGGCCCCATGTCGGGCGGTACCCGGGAGCCGGCGCCCACCGTCGGTACCGCGGGCGCGACACCGGGCCCGGCGCTCACCGGCACGCTCCGGGGCGCCCGGGGCCGGCCGGACCCCGGGGGTCTCGAACCGCTGCCGGAGAGCGTCGTGCCCGCCCGCCGGGTGGCCGTCGACGCCGGGGCCGCCGTCCTTGCCGACACGCGCGGTGACGGCCGGCGGCCCGACCGGGGCACCGGGCCGGCTCGTACGGCCGCCCCGGCCCCACCGGCAGGGTCTCCACGGCCGGGGCGGTCACCGGAACCGCCGCCCCGGAGCCGTGCCGCAGCGCCCGCCGGGGTGCCCATGAGTACCGCTTCGACGGCCCGCCCGACGGCTTCCACCGGGTGGACGCCGGTGCCGCCGGGGCGCCCGGGGAGCGGGCGGAACCGGCCCGCCAATGATCATTTCGGCAGGCCAGGTAAGCCTTACCTGAGTGATGCGCATCATCGTCACCGGTCAGGGAGCGGGTTGTCACTGCCCGATTAATTACGCAACAATGGCGTTGTGAAATACGTCGGCGAGGCTCCCCAGGAGGAACTCGCGACCGGAGAACGCTCCACGCGCAACCGGGTCGCGCGCTCCATCCTGGACCACGGCCCGTCCACCGTCGCCGAGCTGGCGAAGCGCCTCGGCCTCACCCAGGCGGCCGTCCGCCGCCACCTCGACGCCCTCGTCACCGACGGCGTCGTCGAGGCCCGTGAGCAGCGGGTGTACGGGGCACGGACCCGTGGCCGGCCCGCCAAGGTGTTCGTCCTCACCGACTGCGGACGGGACGCCTTCGACCAGTCCTACGACCAGCTCGCGGCGGACGCCCTGCGCTGGATCGCGGAGAACGCGGGCGAGGAGGCGGTCGCCGCCTTCGCCCGGTCCAGGATCGAGGCCCAGTCCGGCGCGTACCGCGCCGCGGTCGAGGCGGCGGACCCCGGGGCCCGCACCGAAGCGCTGGCCAAGGCCCTCTCCGCCGACGGGTACGCTGCTACGGCGCGTAGCGCGCCCGGCCCGCAGCAGGGCGAGCAGCTGTGCCAGCACCACTGCCCGGTCGCCCACGTCGCCGAGCAGTACCCGCAGCTGTGCGAGGCGGAGACGGAGTTCTTCTCCACCCTCCTCGGGACGCATGTGCAACGTCTGGCCACCATCGCCCACGGCGACGGGGTGTGCACGACGTACATTCCGCGCAGCGGCCACGCAGCACCACAGACCACCAATTCAGCATCTGCAAGCACGGCCGGGAGGAACCCCGCATGACGCTCCCCACGGAGACTGCCCACCCCGAACTCGAGGGTCTGGGTACGTACGAATTCGGCTGGGCCGACTCCGACGCGGCAGGCGCCGCAGCCAAGCGCGGGCTCTCCGAGGATGTCGTCCGCGACATCTCGGCGAAGAAGAACGAGCCCGAGTGGATGCTGAAGCTGCGCCTCAAGGGCCTGCGGCTCTTCGACAAGAAGCCCATGCCCAGCTGGGGCTCGGACCTGTCGGGCATCGATTTCGACAACATCAAGTACTTCGTGCGGTCGACGGAGAAGCAGGCGGAGTCCTGGGAGGACCTGCCCGAGGACATCAAGAACACCTACGACAAGCTCGGCATCCCGGAGGCGGAGAAGCAGCGCCTGGTCGCCGGTGTCGCCGCGCAGTACGAGTCCGAGGTCGTCTACCACCAGATCCGTGAGGACCTGGAGGAGCAGGGCGTCATCTTCCTCGACACCGACACCGCGCTGAAGGAGCACCCGGAGCTCTTCAAGGAGTACTTCGGCACCGTCATCCCGGTCGGCGACAACAAGTTCGCCTCGCTGAACACGGCGGTGTGGTCCGGCGGCTCGTTCATCTACGTGCCCAAGGGCGTCCACGTCGACATCCCGCTGCAGGCCTACTTCCGCATCAACACGGAGAACATGGGCCAGTTCGAGCGGACGCTGATCATCGTCGACGAGGACGCCTACGTCCACTACGTCGAGGGCTGCACCGCCCCGATCTACTCCTCCGACTCGCTGCACTCCGCGGTCGTCGAGATCATCGTGAAGAAGGGCGGCCGCTGCCGCTACACGACGATCCAGAACTGGTCGAACAACGTCTACAACCTGGTCACCAAGCGCGCCGTGGCCTACGAGGGCGCGACCATGGAGTGGGTCGACGGCAACATCGGCTCCAAGGTCACCATGAAGTACCCGGCCGTCTACCTGATGGGCGAGCACGCCAAGGGCGAGACCCTGTCCATCGCCTTCGCGGGCGAGGGCCAGCACCAGGACGCCGGCGCCAAGATGGTCCACATGGCGCCCAACACCTCCTCCAACATCGTCTCCAAGTCGGTGGCGCGGGGCGGCGGCCGCACCTCCTACCGCGGTCTGATCGAGATCGGCGAGGGCGCCCCGGGCGCGAAGTCCAACGTGCTCTGCGACGCGCTGCTGGTCGACACCATCTCGCGCTCGGACACCTACCCGTACGTCGACGTCCGCGAGGACGACGTGTCCATGGGGCACGAGGCGACCGTCTCCAAGGTCTCCGAGGACCAGCTCTTCTACCTGATGAGCCGCGGTCTGACGGAGTTCGAGGCGATGGCGATGATCGTGCGCGGCTTCGTCGAGCCGATCGCCAAGGAACTGCCGATGGAGTACGCCCTGGAGCTCAACCGGCTGATCGAGCTGCAGATGGAGGGTTCGGTCGGCTGACCAGGCCCGACGACCGAATCCCCGACTTTTGACAGAGAAAGCGAGCACTACGACAGCCATGGCTGAGGCTCAGAATCTTCCGACGGGTTCCACCACCGCCGGTTCCATCGCGGTGGCCGCCGAGTCGACCGTCGCCACGCGCATGAGCGCCCCCCCGTCCTTCGACGTCGCGGACTTCCCGGTCCCGCACGGCCGTGAGGAGGAGTGGCGGTTCACCCCGCTGGAGCGGCTGCGCGGACTGCACGACGGCACGGCCGTCGCCACCGGCGGCGGCGTGAAGGTCGCGATCGAGGCCCCCGAGGGCGTCACGGTCGAGACCGTCGGCCGCGACGACGCCCGGCTCGGCCGGGCCGGCACCCCGGTGGACCGCGTCGCCGCCCAGGCGTACAGCTCCTTCGAGCAGGCGTCCGTGGTCACCGTCCCCAAGGAGGCCGTGCTCACCGAGCCGATCCGGATCGCGGTGCACGGCGAGGGCGGTGTGGCCTACGGCCACCAGGTCGTCGAGCTGGGCGCCTTCGCCGAGGCCGTCGTCGTCATCGACCACACCGGTGACGCGGTGCTCGCCGCCAACGTGGACTACGTCCTCGGCGACGGCGCCAAGCTCACCGTCGTCTCCGTGCAGGACTGGGACGAGACCGCGGTCCACGTCGGCCAGCACAACGCGCTGGTCGGACGGGACGCCTCGTTCAAGTCGATCGTCGTCACCTTCGGCGGCGACCTGGTCCGGCTCCACCCGCGCGTCAACTACGCGGGCACCGGCGGCGAGGCCGAGCTCTTCGGGCTGTACTTCACCGACAAGGGTCAGCACCAGGAGCACCGCCTCCTGGTCGACCACAACACCCCGCACTGCAAGTCCAACGCCGCCTACAAGGGCGCGCTCCAGGGCGACGGCGCGCACGCGGTGTGGATCGGCGACGTCCTCATCCAGGCCGCGGCCGAGGGCACCGACACCTACGAGATGAACCGCAACCTCGTCCTCACGGACGGCGCGCGGGTCGACTCGGTGCCGAACCTGGAGATCGAGACCGGCGAGATCGTCGGCGCCGGCCACGCCTCCGCGACCGGCCGCTTCGACGACGAGCAGCTCTTCTACCTCATGTCCCGGGGCATCGGGGCCGAGGAGGCCCGCCGGCTCGTGGTGCGCGGCTTCTTCGCCGAGCTGGTCCAGCAGATCGGTCTGCCGGACGTCGAGGAGCGGCTGATGGAGAAGATCGAGGCCGAGCTGAAGGCTTCCGTCTGATGGCCTTCGTGAAAGCGTGCGCGCTGAGTGAGCTGGAGGACGACACCCCGAAGCGGGTGGAGCTCGACGGCGTCCCGGTCTCCGTCGTCCGCACCGAGGGCGAGGTGTTCGCGATCAACGACATCTGCTCGCACGCGAACGTCTCGCTGTCCGAGGGAGAGGTCGAGGACTGCTCCATCGAGTGCTGGCTGCACGGTTCCAGCTTCGACCTCCGCACCGGCAAGCCGTCCGGCCTTCCCGCGACGCGCCCCGTCCCCGTATACCCCGTCAAGATCGAAGGGGACGATGTGCTCGTCTCCGTCACCCAGGAGTCCTGAGTCACCCATGGCAACGCTTGAAATTCGCGACCTGCACGTCTCCGTCGAGGCCGACAACG
This sequence comes from Streptomyces sp. sk2.1, assembly GCF_008120935.1. GTDB lineage: Bacteria > Actinomycetota > Actinomycetes > Streptomycetales > Streptomycetaceae > Streptomyces. The sequence goes on along the minus strand of NZ_RDBO01000020.1, from coordinate 604,689 downwards.
CCACGAAGGAGATCCTCAAGGGCGTCGACCTGACCGTGAAGCAGGGCGAGACCCACGCCATCATGGGCCCCAACGGGTCCGGCAAGTCCACCCTCGCGTACTCCCTCGCGGGTCACCCCAAGTACACGATCACCAGCGGCTCGGTGACCCTGGACGGCGAGGACGTCCTGGAGATGTCCGTCGACGAGCGCGCCCGCGCCGGTCTGTTCCTGGCCATGCAGTACCCGGTCGAGATCCCCGGCGTCTCGGTCTCCAACTTCCTGCGCACCTCCGCCACCGCCGTCCGCGGCGAGGCGCCCAAGCTGCGCACCTGGGTGAAGGAGGTCAAGGAGACGATGGGCCGGCTCCAGATGGACCCGGCGTTCGCCGAGCGCAACGTCAACGAGGGCTTCTCCGGCGGTGAGAAGAAGCGCCACGAGATCCTTCAGCTGGAGCTCCTCAAGCCGAAGGTCGCGATCCTCGACGAGACCGACTCCGGCCTGGACGTCGACGCCCTGCGCATCGTCTCCGAGGGAGTCAACCGGGTCCGCGAGACCGGTGAGGTCGGCACCCTGCTGATCACGCACTACACGCGGATCCTCCGTTACATCAAGCCCGACTTCGTGCACGTCTTCGCCAACGGCCGCATTGCCGAGTCCGGCGGCGCCGAGCTCGCCGACAAGCTGGAGAACGAGGGCTACGAGGCATATGTGAAGGGTGGCGCTTCCGCGTGACACAGCTGCCGGGCCTCCTCGACACCGAGGCGATCCGCAAGGACTTCCCCCTGCTGGATCGGACGGTCCACGACGGGAAGAAGGTCGTCTACCTGGACAGCGCGGCGACCTCGCAGAAGCCGCGCCAGGTGCTCGACGCCCTCAACGAGTACTACGAGCGGCACAACGCCAACGTGCACCGCGGTGTGTACACGATCGCGGAGGAGGCCACGGCGCTGTACGAGGGCGCCCGTGACAAGGTCGCCGCGTTCATCAACGCGCCCAGCCGCGACGAGGTGATCTTCACCAAGAACGCCTCCGAGTCGCTCAACCTCGTGGCCAACATGCTCGGCTGGGCCGACGAGCCCTACCGGGTGGACCACGACACCGAGATCGTCACCACGGAGATGGAGCACCACTCCAACATCGTGCCGTGGCAGCTGCTCTCGCAGCGCACCGGCGCGAAGCTGAAGTGGTTCGGCATCACCGACGACGGCCGCCTCGACCTGTCCAACATCGAGGAGATCATCACGGAGAAGACGAAGATCGTCTCCTTCACCCTGGTCTCCAACATCATGGGCACGATCAACCCGGTCGAGAAGATCATCCGCCGGGCCCAGCAGGTCGGCGCCCTGGTCTGCATCGACGCCTCGCAGGCCGCCCCGCACATGGTGCTCGACGTGCAGGCGCTGCAGGCCGACTTCGTGGCCTTCACCGGCCACAAGATGGTCGGCCCGACCGGCATCGGCGTGCTCTGGGGACGGCAGGAGCTCCTGGAGGACCTGCCGCCGTTCCTGGGCGGCGGCGAGATGATCGAGACCGTGTCGATGCACTCGTCGACGTACGCCCCCGCGCCGCACAAGTTCGAGGCCGGTACGCCCCCGATCGCGCAGGCCGTCGGCCTCGGCGCGGCCGTGGACTACCTCTCGGCGATCGGCATGGAGAAGATCAGCCGGCACGAGCACGCGATCACCGAGTACGCGGTGAAGCGGCTGCTGGAGGTGCCCGACCTCAGGATCATCGGCCCGTCCACGGCCGAGGACCGGGGCGCCACGATCTCCTTCACGCTGGGTGACATCCACCCGCACGACGTGGGTCAGGTGCTGGACGAACAGGGCATCGCCGTCCGGGTCGGACACCACTGCGCACGGCCGGTCTGCCTGCGGTACGGAATTCCTGCGACCACGCGGGCGTCGTTCTATCTGTACTCCACGCCCGCCGAGGTCGACGCCCTGGTGGACGGTCTGGAGCACGTACGGAACTTTTTCGGATAAATGGGCGAGCGGCTGAGGGTTGACTGGTGAAGCTTGATTCCATGTACCAGGAAGTGATCCTGGACCACTACAAGCACCCCCACGGGCGTGGCCTGCGGGACGGCGACGCCGAGGTGCACCACGTCAATCCGACGTGCGGCGACGAGATCACTCTCCGGGTGAAGTACGACGGCGAGACCATCGCCGATGTGTCGTACGAGGGTCAGGGCTGCTCCATCAGCCAGGCCAGTGCCTCCGTACTGAACGATCTGCTGGTCGGCAAGGAACTGGGCGAGGCGCAGAAGATCCAGGAGACCTTCCTGGAGCTGATGCAGTCGAAGGGCCAGCTGGAGCCGGACGACGCGATGGAGGAGGTGCTGGAGGACGCGGTCGCGTTCGCCGGCGTCTCCAAGTACCCCGCCCGGGTGAAGTGCGCGCTGCTGAGCTGGATGGCGTGGAAGGACGCGACGGCCAAAGCGCTGTCCGAAGGGAAGACGGCATGAGCGAGAACACGGTGACAACCGACGAGAGCCCGACGATCAAGCCGGCCTCCGAGGAGGAGGTCCGTGAGGCCCTGTACGACGTCGTCGACCCCGAGCTGGGCATCGACGTCGTCAACCTCGGCCTGATCTACGGCATCCACATCGACGACGCCAACATCGCCACCCTCGACATGACGCTGACGTCCGCGGCCTGCCCGCTGACCGACGTCATCGAGGACCAGGCGAAGTCCGCGACCGAGGGCATCGTCAACGAACTGCGGATCAACTGGGTCTGGATGCCGCCGTGGGGCCCGGACAAGATCACGGACGACGGGCGCGAGCAGCTGCGCGCGCTGGGCTTCAACGTCTGAGTTCCGACGTCCGAGCTTCGACGTCCGGGCCGGAACGCCTGGACTCCGGGGCCCGGGCTTCGACGTCCGAGCCGCGCATCGCGGTGGACGGCCCCCGGGTTCCGGAAGGTCCCGGGGGCCGTTCGCATGTCCACGGGGCGTCAACTCCCTTGAACCGGTGACCTGTTGGCGCCCCGTAGCCCTGGAGCGGTGCGCGGGTCCGGCGTGTGCCGGTGTTCGTCCTCCGTATGTGTGATGTACGCATGCGCGTGGCCCCGGTGGTGCAGCCTCTCCTCGACCTGCCACGTCGACGAGAGGCATGCCGTGCCGCATCAGCTTTCGTTCACCGACCGCCGGGTGGCCGCCGCGGCCGGTGCCGTCCTCGCACTGACCGCCGCGGGGATCGGCGTCCCCGCGCACGCCGCGGATCACGGGACGCCGACGATCGGGCTCTCGGCCTCCTACCTCTCCGGCGCCGTCGGCGCGATCGGCGACCCCGTGGTGACCGTCACCGTGAAACAGAGCGGCGCCGACGCGGACGAGCTCCGGGTGACGGCGTCCGCCAGCTCCCGGCCGTCCGTCGCGGGCACCGGCGACGTGACCGTGACCGGGGCGGGTGCCACCCGGAAGCTGTCCGTCGCCGCCCGCGGCCGCGGCTACACCGACCTCACGATCAAGGTCACCGGACCCGACGGCGCGACCGCCACCGAGAAGCTGCACTACGCCGCGTCGGCCGCGGTCCGCGACGCCGCCGACACGCGGTACCTCACCGGCTCCTCGGACGCCTCGGCCGCCGTCGCGGTGGGCGACGGATACCTGGTCGTCGCCGACGACGAGTCCAACACGCTGCGCCTGTACGACGGTTCCGTGTCCGGTGCGCCCGTGCGGAGCTGGGACGTCGGCCCGGACCTCGGGGTGTCGAAGGAGATCGACATCGAGGGGGCGGCCCGGGTCGGCGACACCATCTACTGGACCGGCTCGCTCGGCAACAACAAGGACGGTGAGTACAAGGCCGCCCGCAACACCGTCTTCACCACGGAGGTGACCGGCTCCGGGGCCGCCACCCGGCTGACGGTGGGCGGTTCGTACGGGAAGCTCCGCGACGACCTCGTCGCCTGGGACGAGGCGCACGGCGACCGGCTCGGCTTCGCCGGGGGCACCGAGGACGGCCAGGCGCCCAAGCAGATCGACGGATTCAACATCGAGGGCCTGGAGTTCGCCCCCGGCTCGACGACCACCGCGTACTTCGGCTTCCGGGCCCCGCTCGTCCCGCCGGAGGCGGGGGGCAAGGCGCTGATCGTGCCCGTCACCAACTTCGACCGGGTGGCCGGCCACGGGGCGAAGGCGGTCATGGGCGACCCGATCGAGCTGGACCTCGGCGGGCTCAGCATCCGCGACATCCGGAAGAACGCCGCCGACCAGTACCTGATCGTGGCCGGTTCCTGGGCCGCCGACGACAACTCCGACCCGTACGCCCTCTACACCTGGGACGGTGTCGCCGCCCACCCGCCGGTCCTGCGGACCGGGCTGCCGACCACGGACCCGGGCGGCTGGGAGGCCGTCGTCGAGGTACCGGACCTGACGGACCCGGACGCCCGCGCCCAGCTGATCACGGACTCCGGATCGGCCGACCTGTACGGCGACGGCACGGAGGCGAAGGACCTCGACCACGCGGAGTGGAAGAAGTCCCGGACGGTCCGGTTCCGCGTCGGCGGCTGACGCGGCGGCACACGCGAACGGTCCTTGAGGGGTTCGGCGGGTCCGACGGATTCGAGGGGCTCCACGGGTTCGAGAGGTTCTACGGGCTCTACGGGTTCGAGGGGGTCGACGGCGGAGGAAATGTGCCAGAGTTGCCGGCCCCGCGGCGGTGCCGGTGGGATAGGGCATGGCAGAGGACTCCACCCCCGGCGGTCCCGCACCGGCCTTCGAGCTGCGCCGCGGTGCCCTGCACCTGACGATCCGGCACATCCCGGGATGGCTGGTCGGACTGACCGTTGTCGGCCGTGAGTTCCGCGGCGGCCCGGCTCGCCGCGCGGTATCTCACCGGTGCGTGACGCACGCGCCGGAAGCGAAGCGGTGCGGGGCCGCCGGGCCCTTCCGCGCCCGGCGGCCCCGCGGATCGCCGGGCGTGCGCGCCGCGGCGGCGCGGGCGGGGCTACCGGCCGTACGGGCCGGGCTGCGGGGGCACGGCCGCCGCCTCCGCGAGGACCGGGCCCAGGTTCTCGGTGCGGATGCGGCGGTCGACGTAGACCAGACCGGTCACCAGTTGCGGGAACGTCGCCGAGAGGAGCTGGCCGACCAGTTGGCCCAGCAGCATGGTCACCAGGTAGCCGCTCATGGCGAACGCGACCGAGGCCGGATTGGGGTCCGCGTCCAGGGTCGCGCCGCCGATGATGCCGGAGAACATGCCGAAGAACGAGAACGGGATCTGGATGAGGTAGTTCGCCACGGCGGCGATGCCGAAGGCCAGCAGGGTGATGCCGAAGACCCGCCACCAGTCGCCGCGCACCAGCTGCGAGGAGCGGCGCAGCGCCGCCACCGGGGACTGGTTCTCGAAGACCGCGACCGAGGGGGCCAGGCAGAACTTCACCCAGAGCCAGACCGCGAGCGGGGTGGTGACGAAGGCGCCCAGGAAGCCGAGCGCGATCCACACAGTGGCGCCGGTGCCGTGCGCCGACGTGATCGCGCCGATCACGAGGGCGAAGAAGCCGACCATCATGAGCAGCATCGGGAGGACCGCGACCAGGAAGCACAGGAACACCGTCCCGATCACCGCGGGCACCCGGGCCCAGGCCCGGCGCCAGACGGCGGCGAAGGTGGTCGACCGGCCCAGCACGGCTTCCTGGAGGACCACGGGGACGGTCGCGTACAGCAGGGCCGTGGCGACCACGAAGGCGAGCATCGCGACCAGCCAGACGACGCCGAAGGCGATCACGAGCGGCACCACGTCGGCCGACGTCGCGTCCTCGTCGGCGCTGAGCTCGACGACCCGGTGCAGCGGGTCGCTGATCGCCGAGTACGCGATCAGGGCCGCCGTCACCACGATCACCAGCGCCCCGCCGTAGGCCGTCGCGCCCATGCCGAACAGCTGCTTCCAGTGGCGCCCCATCGCGCTGAAGGCGCCGCCGAGTATGTCCCCGAGTTTCAGGGGCGCCAGCGGGATCACCCCGGGCCTGGGCGGCGGTGGCATCCAGCCACCCCATCCCATGGGTCCCGGGGGTCCCCCGTACGGTGCTCCGCCGCCCCACCCTGCGTCCTGCGCCACTGTCGCTCCGTCATGTCTCGCCGTACGGGTGCCTCGTCGTACGGGTGTCCAGTCGTACTGGTGTGCTTCCGGTCGGGACACCGTAGCGTTTCGGCCGGTGGGAGGCTTCGGCCCCGTCGCGCGGACGGCGATGCGTACACTCGTACACATGGGATACGGGCTGCTGGCGGCAGCGATCGCGGCGGAGGTGGCCGGCACGACGGCCATGAAGTACAGCGAGGGTTTCACCCGGCTCTGGCCGTCGGTGATCACCGTCGCGGGCTATCTCCTGGCCTTCGGTCTGCTCGCCCAGACGCTGAAGACGCTGTCGATGGGCACCGCCTATGCCATCTGGGCCGGGATCGGCACCGCCGCGGTCGCGGCCATCGGCGTCCTCTTCATGGGGGAGACCGGCAGTCCGGTCAAGCTGGCGGGCATAGCGCTGGTCATCGCCGGAGTGGTGGTGCTGAATCTGGGCGGGGCCCACTGATGGTGCGCCGCTACGACCCCGGGCGGCGCGACCGGATCATCGACGCCGCGATCCGGGTGGTCGGTGCCGAGGGCATCGCGGGGCTCAGCCACCGCTCCGTGGCGGCCGAGGCCGATGTGCCGCTCGGCTCGACGACCTACCATTTCGCCTCGCTGGACGAGCTGTTGATCGCCGCACTGCGCCGGTCGAACGAGAACTTCGCCGAAGTCATCCGGGGCAGCGGGGCGTTGGGCGATCCGGACGCGGACCTCGCCGGGGAACTGGCCGGGCTGCTGGGGGAGTACTTCTCCGGCGGGCGCGGGCGGGCCGAGCTGGAGTACGAGCTGTACCTCGCCGCGCTCCGCCGGCCCGCGCTGCGCCCCGTCGCCGCCGAGTGGACCGACGGCGTCGCCGAACTGCTGTCCCGGCGGACCGACCCGGCCACGGCGCGGGCGCTGGTCGCGCTGATGGACGGGATCTGCCTCCAGGTGCTGCTCACCGGCGGGGAGTACGACGAGGCGTACGCGCGGGAGATGCTCGGCCGGATCGTCGGCCGGCGGGTTGACGGGCCGACGGGTTGACGGGCCCGCCGGCCGGAGGGCCCGTGCGCGGGCCGTGCGGCCGGCGGCCCCGGTGGGGCCGCGCCGCGTTCCTCACCCCGCGGGCGTGCCCCCGTCCCGGACGGCCGACAGCGCCTCCCGCACGCTCGCCTCGATGTCCGTGATCGGGTACAGCGCCCGGCGGACCGTCCGGTCCCGGTCCACCACCAGCGTCAGCCGCTTCAGCCGGCTCGTCCCGCCCGCCCGGAAGGTCGGCAGGCGCAGCGCCGCCGTCAGCTCCAGCTCCGCGTCGGACAGCAGCGCGAAGCGCAGCCGTTCCGCCTCCGCGAAGGCCCGCTGCTCGTCCGGGCGCTGGGTGGAGATCCCGCGCACGGTCGCGCCCGCCGCCGTGAACTCGGCCAACTGGTCGCGGTAGGTGCAGGATTCGAGCGTGCAGCCGCTCGCGCCCGGGATCTCGGCCCAGTTCGGCGGATAGGCGTCCCGGCGGGCGTAGGCGCCGGGGAAGAGGTAGAGGACGGTGTACGGGGTGTCGGCGACCGGGTCGCGCGGCTCCCCGTCGTGGCCCAGCAGGCGCAGTTCGGGCAGGCGCGTGCCCACCAGGGCGTGCACCCGGGCCGCCTCCTTCGAGGTCTCCGCGGTCGTCGCCATCGTCTCTCCTTCTCCCAGTACCCAGGTGTCGCCCCAGTCCTGGAGCGCGATCAGTACGGGCAGCAGCGCGCGGCCGCGCGGGGTGAGCCGGTACTCGTACCGGGGAGGCCGGTCCTGATACGGCTCCCGGGACAGCACCCCCGCGTCGACCAGCAGCCGCAGCCGCTCGGTCAGCACCTTGCGGGACACGCCCAGTTCCTGCTGGAGCGCGTCGAAACGGTGCACCCCGCGTGCCGTGTCCCGCACGATCAGCAGGGTCCACCAGTCGCCCACGACATCGAGTGCCTGGGCGATCGCGCAGTCGGCGTCGGCCAGGCTGGTGCGCTGGGGCATGGCTCCTCCGTCTCCCGTTCCACCTCTTACTGGATTGACCCGCAGGAAAACACGCTGCCATAGTAAGTTCCCAAAAGAAACTCACTGAGGGGTGTCGTGGATGAAGGCCTTCGGGTTCGTGCGGGACGTGCCGCGCACGGTACGGCTGCTCGCCCTCGGTTCCTTCCTCAACGGAGTCGTCAGCTTCACCTTCGTCTACCTCTTCGTCTATCTGACCGGCCCGCGCGGACTGGGCGTCCCGCAGGCCGGGGTGATCGCGGGCATCGGCGGCATCGGCCTGGTCGCGGGGAACTTCACCGGCGGCTGGTTCGGCGACCGGTACGGCCACCGCCGGATGCTCCTGACCGGCGCGCTGGTGAGCGGGGCCGCGCTCGCCGTCCTGCCCGTCCTGCCGGTCGCGGCGATGTACGGGGCGCTGCCGCTCGCGCAGTACGCGGCCGGAGTCGTCCGCGCCGCCAACGCCGCGCTCGTCGCGGTCTCCGTCCCCGAGGGGAGCCGGCGCCAGAGCTTCGCCCTCGTGCGCGCCGGGAGCAACGCCGCGTTCGCCGTCGGCCCGCCGCTCGGCGCGCTGATCGCCGCCCGCTTCTCGTACGACTGGCTGTTCGTCGCCGACGGCCTCGGGACGCTGCTCTTCGCCGGGTACGCGGCGGCGGTGCTCCCGGCGCACGGCACGGCGCACAGCCGCCCGGCCCGCGATCCCGGCGCGCCCGGCCTCCTGCGGGAGCTGCGGGCCAGGCCCGCGGTGCCGGTCCTGCTCGCCGCGATCCTCTGCGTCGACCTCGTCTACCGGCAGCAGTACTCGACCCTGCCCGTCTTCCTCGCCGAGCACGGCCACGGCGCCCAGTTCTACGGCTGGCTGCTCTCCATCAACGGGGGCCTCATCCTGCTGCTGGAACTGCCCGCGGCGCACGCGCTGCGCCGACGGGCGCCGCTGGGCATCGTGGGCACCGGGCTGCTGCTGGTGGGGCTGGGCTACGCCGTGCTGATCCCGGGCGCCGGCGCGCTGTTCGCCGTCACGATGATGGCCTCGCTGACGGCGGGCGAGATCCTCTACAAGACCACCGCCACGGCCTACGTCGCCGATCAGGCCCCCGCCCACGCGCAGGGGCGCTTCCAGAGCCTGTACGCGGGCGCCTCCATCAGCGGCCAGGTGCTGGCGCCGCCGCTCGGCGGCGCGCTCTACGCCCACGCGCCCGGACTGCTCTGGCCCGTCTGCGCGGTGCTGGCCTGCGCCGCGGGGGCGGCGGTACTGGCGGCGCGGCGGCTGCGGGGGGCCGGCACGCCGTCCGTGCCGGTGTGCGAGGGGCCCGCCGCGCCGGTGCCCGAACGGCGGACGCGGTCCGGCTGACCTGGCAGGTCGGCCCTTCGGGGCCGGTCCGCGACCATCCGGTGGGACCGGTTGGCCCCGGTGGTGCCTCGGCGGTTAGGTTTCGTGTCATGACCGACACGACTCCTGCTCGCACCACCGGCGCCGTCGCCGCCGGCCTCGCCACCATCGCCGGCGACGGTTCCGTTCTCGACACCTGGTTCCCCGCCCCCGAACTCACCGCGGAGCCCGGCCCGGCCGGAACCGAACGGCTCACCCCCGACCAGGCCGTCAACCTCCTCGGCGAGGGCGCGGCCAAGGCCGTCGGCGTGGACGCCCGCCGCGGTGTCGAGGTCGTCGCCGTCCGTACGGTCATCGCCTCGCTCGACGACAAGCCGCTCGACGCGCACGACGCGTACCTGCGCCTGCACCTGCTCTCGCACCGCCTCGTCCGGCCGCACGGCCAGAACCTGGACGGCCTCTTCGGCCTGCTCTCCAACGTCGCCTGGACCTCGCTCGGCCCGGTCGCCGTGGACGACCTGGAGAGGGTCCGGCTGAACGCCCGCGCCGACGGCCTGCACCTCCAGGTCACCTCGGTCGACAAGTTCCCCCGGATGACGGACTACGTCGCCCCGAAGGGCGTCCGGATCGCCGACGCCGACCGGGTCAGGCTCGGCGCGCACCTCTCCGCCGGCACGACCGTCATGCACGAGGGCTTCGTCAACTTCAACGCGGGCACCCTCGGCACCTCCATGGTCGAGGGCCGGATCTCCGCGGGTGTCGTCGTCGGCGACGGCTCCGACATCGGCGGCGGCGCCTCCACCATGGGCACCCTCTCCGGCGGCGGCAAGGAGCGCATCGTCATCGGCGAGCGCTGCCTGATCGGCGCCGAGGCCGGGGTCGGCATCGCGCTCGGCGACGAGTGCGTCGTCGAGGCCGGGCTGTACGTCACGGCCGGCACCCGCGTCACGCTGCCGGACGGCCAGATCGTCAAGGCCCGGGAGCTCTCCGGCGCCTCGAACATCCTCTTCCGCCGCAACTCGGTCAGCGGCGCCGTCGAGGCCCGCCCGAACAACGCGGTCTGGGGCGGCCTCAACGACGTCCTGCACAGCCACAACTGACCGAGCGCCACGGACAACACGCCCCGCCGCCCGGTCACGCCCCCCGGGTGGCGCGGAGCAGTTCCTCGTGGACCTCGCGCAGCCCGTCGGCCGCCCCGCGCCCGGCGGGCTGCAGCGGTTCGCGGACCGGCCCGGCGTCGAGCAGCGCCTTGGCCGTGACCGTGCCCGGCAGCCCGGACGCCATCATGGCCTCGACGAGCGGGGCGTTCAGCAGGTTGAGCCGGGCGGCCCGGGCGGTGTCCCCGGCGTCGAAGGCGTCCAGGACCGCCCGCAGCTGACGGGGCGCCACATTGGCGACCGTGCTGACGTAGCCCGCCGCGCCCACCGCGTACAACGGCAGATTCAGTTCCTCGCAGCCCGAGTAGTACGCCAGCGAGGTTGCGCCGATCACCTTCGTGGAACCGAGCAGGTCGTAGGCGCAGTCCTTCACCGCCACGACGCGGGGGTGCTCCGCGAGCCGCATCAGGGTCTCCGGCTCGACGCGGGTGCCGGTGCGGCCGGGGATGTCGTACAGCATCAGCGGGAGGCCGGTCGCGTCGGCGACGCGCCGGAAGTGCGCCTCGACGGCGGCCTGCGGGGGCCTGCTGTAGTACGGGGTCACCACCAGCAGGCCGTCCGCGCCCGCCCGTTCGGCCTGCCGGGCGAGGTCGATGGTGTGCCGAGTGTCCGGGGAGCCGACCCCGGCGACGATCGGCACCCCGTCGCCCACCGCCGCCCGCACCGCCCTCAGCAGCGCGGACTTCTCGGCGTCGGTGGTGGTCGGGGACTCGCCGGTGGTGCCGCTGAGCACCAGACCGTCGCAGCCGTCGGCGACCAGGCCGGCGGCGTGCTTCCCGGCGGCGTCCGGGTCCAGCTCGCCGTCGGCGGTGAAGGGCGTGATCATGGCGCAGAGCGCTCGGCCGAAGGGGGCCGCGGTTGCTGTCATTCCCCCAGTCTCAGCCGACCGGAGCGTAAAGGTCCACTTAGCTTTGCTGGGGTCGGGGGGAAAGCGGAACTGAACAGTCGTGGGCGGCGGCCGCGGTCTCTGGCATGATCGAACGCCTATGCGGCAGGTCGACATGGGGCGGGGTGCGTGGGCGTGCGAGGACCGGCAGGGGCGGACACCGGGGCGGGAACGGCCGGACGCGGGCCGGCGGCGGTCGCGCTCCTGACCGGGGTCCTGGGCCTGACGCTCTCCGGCTGCGCCGGGTTCCTCGTGCCCGCGGGCGAGGGCGAGCCGGAACCGACCCCCAGCGGCTCGTGGGCCGTGCACGCCGACAAGCTGCCCACCCCGTTCCCGAGCGTCACCCTTCCCGCCCGGCCGGCCACGCAGAGGCCCACCCCCACGGAGACCACGCCCCGGGCCGGCTGCCCGTCCTCCGGCGTCGTCGTGGACATGGGGGAGGTGGAGGCGGCGCTCGGCCACCGGGCCGTCGGGCTCACCCTCACCAACTGCGGGGGCGAGCCGTACCGGGTCCACGGCTACCCGTCCGTCCGGGCCCTGGACGAGGCCGGCGACCCGCTGCCCGTCCCGGTGAACCCCGGCTCCTCCTACATGGGCACCGACCGCGGACCGAAGGAGGTCGTGCTGAAGCCGGGGCAGACCGTGCGCTCCCTGCTGGCCTGGGTGTCCACCCCGACCGGCGGCGACCTCATCGAGGGCGACGCCCTGGAGATCGCGCCGGCGCCCGGCCTGGAGGCGCGTACCTTCCCGCTCGAAGGAAGCGACGTGCGGCTGCTCGACGAGCTCAACATGACCGCCTGGCGGACCGACCCCGCGTAGCGGCCTCAGAGGGCGAGCTTGAAGCCCTCGTGGCTGCGGGCGAAGCCCAGCGACTCGTAGAACCGGTGCGCGTCCGCGCGCCGCTTGCCACTGGTCAGCTGCACCAGCCCGCACCCCCGCCGCCGGGCCCGCTCCACGACCTGCCGCATCAGCTCCCGCCCCAGCCCGCCGCCCCGCCGGTCGGCCCTGATCCGCACCGCCTCGACCAGCGCCCGCTCCCGGCCGCTCCGGCCGAGCCCCGGTATGTACGTCGCCTGCGCGCAGCCCAGCACCGCGTCGCCGTCCACCAGCACCAGCATCTCGTTGCGCGGGTCGTCCGCGATGGCCGCGAAGGCGCTCTCGTACGCCTGGTCGACCACGACCGACGCCGGGTCGACGACCCGCTCCTCGTCCGCGAGGAGGGCGAGGACGGCGGGCAGGTCGGCACGGGTGGCGATGCGCAGGATCATGCCCCGGAGTCTGGCACGGGCGCCGGCGCGCCCGTGCCCGGCCGTCCGCCCGCCGGGGCGGGCGCGGAGGTCAGCGGCGCGCCATGTACAGCGAGAACGCCTTGTGGAGCACCTTGTTGACCGGGAAGTCCCACTCGCCGATGTACTCGGCGGCCCGGCCGCCGGTGCCGACCTTGAAGCGCAGCAGACCCAGCAGGTGGTTGCCCTCGTCCAGGGTGTCGGTGATGCCGCGCAGGTCGTAGACGGCCGCGCCCCGCTCGTGCGCGTCGCTCATCATGCGCCACTGGATCGCGTTGCTGGGCTGCACCTCGCGCTTGCGGCCGGTCGAGGCGCCGTAGGAGTACCAGACGTGGTTCCCCACGGTCAGCATCGTCGCGGCGGAGAGCGTCTCGCCGTCGTGCTGGGCGAGGTACAGCCGCATCCGGTCGGGGTCCTCGGCCCGCAGCGCGGTCCACATGCGCTGGAAGTAGTCGAGCGGACGGGGGATGAAGCGGTCGCGACCGGCCGTCTCGCGGTACAGCTCGTAGAAGGCCGGGAGGTCCTCGTAGCCGCCCTCGACGACCTTGACGCCCGCCTTCTCCGCCTTCTTGACGTTGCGCCGCCACTGCTGGTTCAGGCCGCTGCGGACGTCCTCCAGCGACCGCCCGGCGAACGGCACCTGGAAGACGTACCGGGGCTGCCCCGCGCTGAAACCGTCCTCGCTCTCCTCCTCGCCCTGCCGCCAGCCCAGCGCGCGCAGCCGGTCCACCAGCTCGGCGGCCCCCGGCTCCACCGTGTCCGGCCGCACCTCGCGCAGCCGCCCGGCGGCCGGATCGGCGATGGCGTCCTTCACCGTCCGGGCGTCCCAGCGCCGGGCGACCACCGGCGGCCCCATCCGCACCGTGAACGCGCCCCGCGCCTTCAGGTGCGCCAGCATCGGCTCCAGCCACCGGTCCGGGCCGCCGTCGTGCCAGTCGATGACGGGCCCCTCCGGCAGATACGCCAGGTAGCGCTTCACCCTGGGGATCGGCCGGTACAGGACGAGCCCCGCCCCGACGATCCGCTCCCGGCCCGAGCCGTCCCGCTCGAACCAGCCGATGCTCTCCGTGCGCCAGTCGGGCTTCACGTCGCCCCATGACGGGACCTGCATGTGGCTCACGGCCGGGCGGCTCGCGACGAACGCCAGATGCTCCTCGCGGTCGATCGTCCTGAGGTGCGGCGCCATGCGGTACTCCGTTCGTCGTGCGGTCGATGGGCCCGACCGGGCAGCGGGGCGTGCTGTTGACCTCAAGCGGACTTGACGTATCAGGGTGGACGGCAACGGCGCGCCGCCCCGGTGCGCCGGTCAGGGAGGACCCGTCATGAGTGTGCAGTTCGAATCCCGCCCCGATCTTGCCCGCAACGACGTCGGGCTCGTCAAGGCGAGCACCTGGGACGTCGGCACCCCCGAGCGCCTGGACGCGACGGTCGAGGCCGTCCGGCGGGCGTGGGCCGGCCGGGACTGGCCGCACCCGGGGCTGCTCTCGTACACCGTCCACGCGGGTGAGGACGGGAAGACCCTGTTCCACTACAGCCAGTGGAGCGACGAACAGGCGTACCAGGAGTTCTTCCGGCACGGCAGGGACGAGCGCAACGCGGAGATCGACGCCGCCGTGCCCGGCATCAGGCGGCTCGGGCTGCACACCTACGAGCTGTACCGGTCCGGCACGAGGGAGGACGACGGACGGGAACCGGGCTGCGTGGTGATCGTCGACGTCGAGTTCGACGGGGCGGACCCGGCCCGGCAGCGGGACTGGGTGGACAGCGTGTTCGAGGCGCTCGGCACCGATCCGGCGCCCGCCCCCGGCGGCATCTCCGCGCACTTCCACGTGAGCACCGACGGGACGCGGGTGCTGAACTACGCCGAATGGGAGAGCGCCGAGGCCCACGTGGCCGCGCTGGCCACGCCCGGCGACGGGGTCGGATCGAGCACACCGCAGTGGGAACGGGTGCAGTCGTACCCGGGGATGACCGGCGGCGGCGTGAACCGCTACGCGCCCGTGCTCGGCATGCGGCCGGCGACGGGCGCGTAGCGGTGCGGCGGTCCGCACGGAACGGGTCCGTGCGGACCGTACGGCCCAGGGTTTTCCGTTTGGACCAGGCCGGATAGGGAGCGGGGCACGCGAGCCCGGCATGATCCGAACGAGAGGCCCTACGGGCGGAAGCGGATCACCTGCGGGTCGTGGTCGCTGTTCTGGTCGGCGAACTCGGCGTTGATGTGCACGCTGTCGTAGTGGAAGCCGCGGATCGACGGGCTGGTCAGGATCTGGTCGAGGACCTGGCTGTTGCCCTGGTAGACGTACGAGTAACGCTCCGAGCGCGGCAGGGACTTGATCGCCGGGTACAGCACGTCCCCGGCGGTCAGGGCCTTCGTGGTGCCGGAGAACTCGAAGTCGTTGATGTCGCCGACGACCAGGACGTCCGCGTTCTTCTGGGTGCTCAGCAGCTTCTTGACGAAGGTGTTGACCGTCTCGGCCTGTGCGTGCCGCTGGACCTCCGAGGAACGGGTCGGCGGCTGGTGCTGGGAGAAGATGGACTCGTCGCCGCCCTTGGAGGCGAAGTGGTTGGCGACGACGAAGACCGGACGGCCGCGGAAGGCGAACTCGCCGACCAGCGGCTTGCGGCTGTTCTCCCACGCAGGGTTCGTCGGGTCGATCCGGCCGGGGGAGAGGGTGAGGGCCGCGCGGCCCCGCTCGCGCACGACCTCGGTCGCCGAGGTCGCGTCGCCGCCGGCGCGGTCGGTGAAGGAGACCCGCTCCGGGTTGAAGAGGAACACCTGGCGGATGTTGCCGCCGGGCTCGCCGCCGTCCTTCTTGTCCTGCGGGTCGATGGAACGCCAGTCGTACGCCGGGCCGCCCGCGGCCCGGATCGCGTCGATGAACTTCTCGACCGTCAGATCGGCGGCGACCGTGCCGTCGCTCTTCGAACCGTTGTTGTCCTGGATCTCCTCCAGGGCCAGGATGTCGGGCGAGGCGAGGTTGTCGACGACCGCCGCGGCGAGCGCGTCGAACTTCTCCTGCGGGTCGCCCGGGTCCAGGTTCTCGACGTTGTACGTCGCCACGGCCAGCTCGCCGCCGCGCTGCTTGCGGGTGGTCTCCCGGCGCAGCTCCCCGTCGACGACCGTGCCCATGGTGCGGGCGGTCAGCGTGTAGCCGCCGTACTGGGTGAAGTCGAGCGGGCCCTCGGTCGTGCCGGACAGCACGTCGCCCACGTTCGCCTTCGGGAAGGGCTGCTGGGCGAGCGGCACCAGCGACTGGATCTGCAGCCGCCCGGTGTTCTGCGAGGTGTACGAGCCGTAGACCGTGCCGCCGCGGCGGGCGTCGTTCTCGTGCGGCTTGACCGTCACCCACAGCTCGGCGTGCGTGTCGGTGGCACCGACCACCCGCGAGGTGCCGACCTCGACGTTCATGCCTTCGAGGGACTCGTAGTGGTCCAGGGCGTAGCGGGACGGCCGCAGCGGCAGCGCGTTGATGGAGCCGCCCGCCGCCGGGTCGCCCTCGGGGGTGTACCGGGAGGGGACCGAACGTGAGGTGATCCGCACCGGCGCGGGCAGGGCGTTGCCGGAGGAGACCACGGCGACGGTGGGCTTGCTGATCTGGGTGAGCGACTGGTTGCCGGAGTCGAGGCCGCCCGGGACGTACTCGGTGACGGTGCCGGAGACGGTGACCGCGTCACCGACCGCGACCGTGGGCGCGGAGCCCGTGTAGACGAAGATGCCCTCGCTGGTGGCGGGGTCGGCGTCGGGCTGCGGGTCCTGGAACCAGAAGCCCTTCGAGCCGTACGTGCGCACACCCGTGACGATGCCCGCGACCCCGTCGACCTGTTGGCCGGCGAGCGGGGATATCCGGGTGGAGCCCTGGATGTCGTGGATGCGGACCTGGGCGTCGGCGGTCGTGGAGGCGGACGCGGAGGTGGTGGCGGCGCCGGTGAGCAGGCCGGCGGCGAGCGCGGCGGTGACTACGGCGGAGACGGTGGTCGTTCTGGACGATGCGGCAGGCATCACGGGCTCCGGGGGATCGAGGGTCGGGTGGAGACGTCTACGCGCGTCAATCTCTTGTGTGCGCAAGGCCGTTGTCAAGGTCTGACAGGTGTACTGCTGCCGTCCGTCGCATGAACCGGGCGGCATGGGGCGAAATGCGTCTACGCTTGGGCCGCCCGATCCGTATTCCGGTACGCCTGATCCGTTTCCGGTACACCCGATCCGTGACTCCGGTACGCCGACCCGTGACTCCGGCTACGTCCGACCCGTACGCCCGGTACGCCCCGAGGAGAACCGCCTGATGTCCGCAGAGCGCCCCACCCTGCCGCCCGTACGGCTGCGCACCGACGCCGAGCTGGCACGGGACGCGCTCGCCGCGCCGCTGCTCGCCCGCGCCGTCCGGCTCGCCCGCTGGGCGGGGCCCGGCACCCGGGTCGGTGCCGGGGGCGAACTGGTGGACGCGCAGCTGCCGGCGGCGGCCGAGCACCTCGGCCTGGAGCCGGACGAGGACGGTGCGGCGGAGGCCAGTGAGGCGTGGCGGCTCGCGGTCGACGCCGGTCTGCTCGACGTCGAGGACCCCGAGGGGGCCGCCGGTCCGGACGCGGAGGGCACCGTGACCGTCGGCGAGAACCTGGCGCTGGTCACCGGCGGTTCGCCGCAGGACGTCCTGGCGATCTGGCTCGACGGCCTGGAGGCCGTCCACGCCGACGCCACCGCCCCCGCCTTCGACGACCTCGCCGACCTCGTCGCCGAGGACGGCACGATCGACTTCGAGTCCCTGGACTGGGACCCGGAGATCGAGGCGGAGTTCCTCGACGGGGTCCTCGGCAACCTGTACCTGCTCACCGTCGGCGACGGCGGGGGCGGCGCCGACCCGGTTCCGGTTCCGCTGCCCGCCCTCGCCGCGTCGATGGTCGTGCCCGAGGACATGGGCGAGCCGACCGACGACGTCCTGGAGCAGGTGTCCGAGGCGATGATGCGCCTCGACGACCAGTTCCGGGTCCTCGAACCGATCGGGATCGTCGAATACCGCCCGGTGGACGAGGCGTTGCTGATCGAGGAGGGCGAGGACGGCGCCGGACCGGCCGACGACGAGGACGTCACCCGGTACGGAATGGTGCGGCTGACCCCCCTCGGTCTGTACGGGCTGCGGGCCCGGATGCTGGAGGCCGGGGTGGACGCCCCGGCCGTCGGCGACCTCGCGGACAAGGGCGCCGACGCGCTCCTCGGCGGCATCGCGCACTACCCCGAGGCGGCGGCCCGCGCCGAGGTCGGACTGTGGCTCGCCCGGCGCGGCACGGACGGCGCCGGGGGCGAACTCCTCGCGGCGGCCCGCGGGACGGACCGGCAGGCCCCGCTGCGCAGGCTCCACTGCCAGCAGGCCCTCGCCCTGGTCGGCGCCGCGGCGGAGCCCGAGGTGCGCGCGGTGCTGGACGACCCCGAACTGGGCGGCCTGGCCCGGGTCTGGCTCGCGGAGCTGGGCGTGGCGGACGTGCCCGCGCCGCCGGAGCCGATGATCTTCTGGCTCGCCGTCGACACGATCGCGGCCCAGCTGGAGGCCGACGGCGACCTGGACGAGCTCCAGGACCTGGTCGAGGGGCTGGCCGGGCAGCACAGCGGATTCTTCGACGAGGCGTGGCGGGTGGAGCACCCGGCGACGGCGGAGGTCCTTGAGGCGATGGGCCGGCTGCACAGCGACAAGAAGAAGGCCAAGGAGGCCCGCAAGGCGGCGTTCAAGGCCCGGTCGCGCGCGGGTTCCTGAGCGGTTTCCCGCCCCGTCGGCGGCCGGTGGTTCCCCCGGCCCCGGCGGGGCGCGCCGTCCGTTCACCCGGGCGGCACCGGGGGACGGGCAGTGCGGACGGCACCGGGGACGGGCGGCACCGGGGGACGGGCAGTGCGGACGGCACCGGGGGAGACGAACGAGCAGGTCCGCGGCGGTGGGTGGTACAGGGTCGGACATCCGTTTTCGGCCAAGTGCACAGGAAGGATGCCCCCCGGCGTCGCCCGCAGTTCAACTTCCGTTGGCACGGGGACGCGACTGTGGGCCCGCAAACAAACCCGTTCAGTCGCCCCCAGGAGTACGTGATGCCCATCACGCGCAGGGAATTCACCAAGCAGTCCGCACTCACCGGTGCCGGCATCGCCCTGACCGGCACCGTCGCCTCCCTGGCCACCGCGCCCGGTGCCCTGGCCGCCGACGACCCGAAGCACGGCCACGGACACGACCACGACCACGGCCACGGTCATGGCCACGGACACGGCCGTGAGCCCGGCTACGGACCGCTGATCGCCGACCCCGAGGGCATCCTCGCGCTTCCCGCCGGCTTCTCGTACGAGATCGTCACCCACTGCGGTGTCACCAAGCTGGAGAGCGGTGAGTACACCCCCTCCAACCACGACGGCACGGCCGCCTTCGAGGGCCCGCGCGGCGTCACCCTGCTCGTCAACAACCACGAGCTGGCCGGCACCCGGGCCGGCTGGGAGCACCCGGTGCCGCTCACCGAGGGCCTCGTCTACGACCCGGTCGCGGCCGGCGGCTGCACCGTCGTGGAGACCCGCCGCGACGGCCGGGTCGCCGAGTGGGTCGGCATCGCCGGCACCTCCACCAACTGCGCCGGCGGCGCCACCCCGTGGGGCACCTGGCTCACCTGCGAGGAGACCGAGGACAAGGCCGGCAAGAACGGCCTGCTCAAGGACCACGGCTACGTCTTCGAGGTCGACCCGTACGACCGCAAGGCCAACCGTGACCCGCACCCGATCAAGGCGTTCGGCCGGTACGCCCACGAGGCCGTCGTGATCGACCCCAAGCGCGGCCACGCCTACCTGACCGAGGACGCCGGCAGCCCCAACGGGCTGCTCTACCGCTGGGTCCCGCCGCAGGGCTTCCGGCACGGCCGCGGCAAGCTGCGCACCCTCGCCGACGACGCCGGTGTCCTCCAGGCCACCAAGTGCTTCGACCGCAACGGCAAGTTCGTCGACGACCTGTCCCGCGCCACGAAGATCGGCACCGTGTACGGCGTGGACTGGGTCGACGTGCCCGACCGCGACGCCAAGAAGGTCTCGGTGCGCAAGCAGTTCGCCGACGGCGAGATCACCCGCGCCCGCAAGCTCGAAGGCATGTGGTGGGGCGACGGCGGCGCCTACGTCGTCTCCTCGTTCGCCCGCTCCGAGAGCCCCGTCCAGCACGACGGCCAGGTCTGGTTCTACGACCCCAAGCGCCGCACGCTGACGCTGAAGGTGCTCCTCGGCGTGAACCCCGACCCGTCGAAGGACGGCGCCTTCGACGGCCCGGACAACATCACCGTCTCGCCCTACGGCGGTCTGGTCATCTCCGAGGACGGCGAGGGCGTCCAGCACCTCTTCGGCGCGACCGAGAGCGGCCGCACCTACCCCATCGCGCGCAACGAGCTGAACATCGGCACCGAGGAGGAGCCGGAGTACAGCGAGTTCACCGGTGTCACGTTCTCGCCCGACGGCCGGACGCTGTTCGCCAACATCCAGACGCCGGGCATCATGCTCGCCATCACCGGCCCGTGGAAGCGCCAGCCGAAGAAGTAGCAGCAACTCGTACGGGTGAACCGCTCGGGCGCGTAATTCCCTCGCGCTCCGGGCGGTTCCTCTTTTAGAGTCCTGTCCGTGCCCAGGTGCGCAGGCAGGACCTACTTCCACTCTTAATGGGGATGTCGCGGGTTCGAGTCCCGCCGCCGGATCTCGCTCCGGTGTAGCTCAGGGGGTAGAGCACCTTCGTCGGTTCCGCCGAATCGGTTCTCTGGGCACCACAACTTCATCTGCAGCGATGACTGCACGCACCTCCCGGTGCGAGGGCCGCGGCTACTTCCTGTCCAGATACCGCCGCGGCCGGAATGATCTCGGGAGGCACAGACGCCGGGGGGTGCCCGGTGCGCAGGCAACGGTTACTTCCTTTGGACTGAGGGTTGCGGGTTCGAGTCCCGTCCGGCTCCGGCCGGTAGCTCAAGCGGTAGAGCATCAGTAAAGTCCGTCGCCGACCCCTGATCTCGGGCGCCCTTCCGGTTGTGCCTTCTCCCAATGAATTCGGGGGAATTCACATGGCACGCTTCAACACCCGCACCACCCGGCCCCGCGCCGTCTCGCCCGTGAAGTCCACCGGGCGCACCGCGCCGACCCACCAGGGCGGCCGGGGACACCTGCGCGACGAACGCTCCGAACTCTTCCTGCTCGCGGTCGCCAACTTCGTCTCGCAGCAGACCTTCTACGAGGACGGCGCGCAGCGCGACGACCGCTTCTCGGCCCTGGTGCGGACCCTGGCCGTCACGGACCCGGAGTGGACCGCGGGCCTGCTCCACTGGCTGCGCCGCGACGGGCAGATGCGCACTGCCTCGATCGTCGGCGCCGCCGAGTACGTCAAGGCGCGGCTGGAGGCGGGCGTCGAGGACGGCCCGTCCAACCGCCGGGTCGTCGACTCCGTGCTGCTGCGCGCCGACGAGCCCGGCGAACTCCTCGGATACTGGACCTCGCGCCACGGCCGGGCCGTGCCCAAGCCGGTCAAGCGCGGCATCGCCGACGCCGTGCGCCGGCTCTACAACGGCAAGTCGCTGCTGAAGTACGACACCGCGTCCAGGAGCTACCGCTTCGGCGACATCCTGAACCTGACGCACGCCTCGCCCGACCCCGCGAAGCCGTGGCAGGGCGAGCTGTTCCGGTACGCCCTCGACCGCAGGCACCACCCCGAGACGGCCGTGCCGCCGGCCGGTGACCGCGTCCTGACCGCCCACCGCGCGCTGATGGAACTGCCGGTCGAGCGGCGGCGGGCCGTGATCGAGGGCGCCGACGGGGCGGACCGGCTGGCCGCCGCGGGCATGACCTGGGAGGCACTGGCGGGCTGGCTGCAGGGGCCGATGGACGCCACGGCCTGGGAAGCGGTGATTCCGTCGATGGGCGTGATGGCGCTCATCCGCAACCTGCGCAACTTCGACGAGGCGGGCGTCTCGGACGAGGCCGCCGCGCGGGTGGCGGCGAGGATCAGCGACCCGGCCGCGGTCGCCGCGTCCCGGCAGTTCCCGTTCCGCTATCTCGCCGCCCACCAGCACGCGCCCTCGCTGCGCTGGGCCCACCCGCTGGAGAAGGCGCTCGGCCACTCGCTGGACAACGTGCCCGCCCTGCCGGGGCGGACGCTGGTCCTGGTCGACCGCTCGGGCTCGATGTGGTCGCCGCTCTCGGACCACTCGCAGCTCAACAGGGCCGACGCCGCCGCGATCTTCGGCACGGCGCTGGCGCTCCGGGCGGCCGACGCCGACCTGGTCCAGTTCGGCACGAGCAGCGCACCGGTGAAGTACCGCCGGAGCGAGTCCGTGCTGAAGGTTTTGGAACGCTTCGGCGACCTCGGCGGGACCGACACGGAGCAGGCGGTGCGCCGGCACTACCGGAACCACGACCGGGTGCTGATCGTCACCGACGAGCAGGCCACGTTCTCGTACGCCGCGGACGCCACCGCGGCGGTGCCGGACACCGTGCCCGTCTACACCTGGAACCTGGCCGGTTACCGGGTCGGGCACGCCCCGTCCGGGAACGGGGCGCGCCACACCTTCGGGGGGCTTTCGGACGCGGCGTTCCGCATGGTGCCGCTGCTGGAGGCGGGTCGGAACGCGGACTGGCCCTGGAAGAACTGACCGCGGATTCAGTGCCGTGCCCGTACCCGCGAGGGACGGGTGCGGCACCGGGTGTTCCCGGGAACCGTCGGAGGGGCGCATACTCGCGGTAATGAAACAGTCAGCCGGATCCCGGCGCCACCTGCCTTCCAGTCCCTTCAACCGCCCGGCCCAGGAGGCCCCACCGGTCGAATCGTTCGACGCGGGCGACCGGGTGTCGCACGATCAGTTCGGCCTCGGCCGGGTCCTCGCCGTCGAGGGCGACAACGACGCGGTGCTCATCGACTTCGCCGGGCGGCAGGGCAGGATCCTGCGCCCGTACTCCAAGCTGACCAAGCTCTGAGCCGACCGGGCTTCGAGCGGGACACCGACCACGACCGGGGCCCCGGGGCGCGTCCGCGCCCCGGGGCCCCGCCGCGTCACAGTGCCTGGGCCGCGGGCTTCACCATGCCGCGGACGGTGCGCGACTTCACGAAGTCGCCCATGGCCGTCATCTCCCACTCGCCGGAGAACTGCTTGATCATCTTGGCCATCATCACGCCGGTCTGCGGCTCGGCGCCGGTCAGGTCGAAGCGGACCAGCTCCTCGCCGGTGGCCCCGTCGATCAGCCGGCAGTAGGCCTTGGCGACCTGGGTGAACTTCTGGCCGGTGAACGAGTTGACCGTGAAGACCAGGCCGGTCGCCTCCGGGGGGATGCGGCCCAGGTCCACGACGATCACCTCGTCGTCCCCCGCGCCCTCGCCCGTGAGGTTGTCGCCGGAGTGCTTGATCGCGCCGTTCAGGATGGAGAGCTTGCCGAAGTAGCAGCTGTCGATGTGATTGCGCTGCGGGCCGTAGGCGATCACCGAGGCGTCGAGGTCGATGTCCTTGCCGCGGAAGGCGGGCTCCCAGCCGAGGCCCATCTTGACCTGGGAGAGCAGCGGCCGGCCGCCCTTGACCAGGGAGACCGTCTGGTTCTTCTGGAGGTTGACCCGGCCCTTGTCGAGGCTGATCTTCCCGGAGCCGGGCGCGGACGCCGGGGCGGGCGGGGCCGGCG
>NZ_RDBO01000020.1:558727-581260 GCF_008120935.1 Streptomyces sp. sk2.1 | reverse complement strand
GCGGGCACGGGGGCCGGGGCGGCAGCGGGCTCGTCCTCGACCGAGACGCCGAAGTCCGTGGCGATGCCGGCCAGGCCGTCGGCGTAGCCCTGACCGACCGCGCGGGCCTTCCAGGCGCCGTTGCGGAGGTAGACCTCGATGACCACGAGCGCCGTCTCGGTGCCCAGTCGGGGCGGGGTGAAGGTGGCGAGCACGCTGTTGTCGTCGGCGTTGCGCACGGTCGCGGTGGGCTCGATGCCCTGGAAGGTCTGGCCCGCCGCGTCCGGGCTCGCCGTGACGACGATCTTCTCGATGCCGGGCGGGACCGCCGCGGTGTCCACCAGGATCGAGTCCGGCGCGGTGCCGCCGCCGGAGCGGTAGGTCACGCCGGGGCCCGCGGGCTGGTTGTAGAAGATGAAGTCGTCGTCCGAGCGCACCTTGCCGGCTGCGGTGAGCAGGAGGCCCGAAACGTCGAGCCGCACCGGGGCGGAGACGTCCACTGCCACGCGGGCGGCGGAGAGAGGGATGTTCGAGCCGGGGGTCATAGCGGTCATGTCCGGAGTAACGAACGACCCCGCTTTGCCGTTCCCTTACCTTTGCCGCCCGCAGTCCCCGTCGTTCCCGCCGTCCACGCCGTCCCCTCGGGTGTCCGGACGTGGGCGCCGTCAGCGCCCGCGCGCCCGGTTGCGCGGGTGATCGCGGGCGGTGCGTTCGTTGCCGTGCTTGTACGCCCCGGTCCAGCGGGCCATCACCAGTTGGGCGTCCCCGGACACCACCTCGGCCAGGAACTTCTCCGCCCGGCCGCCGCGCAGCGTGCCCGCGGGCCGGCCGTGGTGGGTGATGGTGACGCTCGCGTCGCCGTGCTGCTCGTACAGGAATCCTGAAGGTCTCGGCATGGCCCCGCATCCTGCCCGTCGGTGGGCACGCTGTCGCGCGATTTTCCGCGGGGCCCGCGGGCCGGTCAGTGCGGCCAGATCGGTGGGGTGGTGCAGAAGTGCCCGCCGAGGCGGGTGTGGTCGGGGTTGTCCGGGTCCAGTTCCCCCTGCTCGGCGACGAGCCGCGCCGCGTACGGTTCCGAGTCGTCCTGCGGCTCGTAGCCCAGCGCGCGGGCCGAGGCCAGGTCCCACCACAGCCGGGTGTTGGCGGAGGAGCCGTGGACGACGGTGTGCCCCACGTCCTTCGCGGTGAGCGCGGCGTGCAGGAGCCGGGCGCCGTCCGCCGGGCTCAGCCAGAGCGACAGCATCCGCACCGAGGTCGGCTCGGGGTAGCAGGAGCCGATGCGCACCGAGACGGTCTCCATGCCGTGCCGGTCCCAGTACAGCTGGGCGAGGTCCTCCCCGAAGGACTTGGACAGGCCGTAGAAGGTGTCGGGGCGGCGCGGGGCGTCGACGGAGATCGGCGGGTCGCCGGGCAGCGGGCGGGGGGTGTGGCCGACGACGTGGTTGGAGGAGGCGAGGACGACGCGCCGGACGCCCTCCTCGCGCGCGGCCTCGTAGAGGTTGTACGTCCCCTCGATGTTGGCCCGCAGGATCCTGTCGAAGGAGGACTCCAGGGAGATGCCCGCGAGGTGGACGATCGCGTCGACGTCCCGCACGGCCTCGCGCAGCGCCGCCCGGTCGCCGAGGTCGGCCGTGATCGCGCCGGGCTCGCCCTCGACGGGGCGGGCGTCGAGGAGCCGGAGCCCGTAGCCGTACGCGGGCAGGAGCCCGCGCATCAGGGTGCCGAGGCCGCCGGCGGCGCCGGTGAGCAGGACGGTGCGGGGAGCGGGCATGCGCGGATCTCCTCGGTGCGTGGGTGCGCACGCGCACTCCGGCGTGCGCGGCACGGCCCCTGCGGTGCCTGCGGGACGTGCCCGTCAGAAGCCAAAGTCATGGACGTCATTCATATGTGTGGACAAGCTAAGAAGTTCCGGCGAGGTGAGTCAAGGGCTCCGGCGTTCCGGCGGAGGTGATGGTGCCGGGTGCGTGTCCGGATGTCCTGCGGGTTCTTTTCCTTGACCCGTGCGGGGCGGCTGCCTTAGCGTGCAACTGTTCACGAATGTGGACGGCGATCATAATTGTGCACGCCTGGACCTGCTCAGGGAGCGCCAGTGACCTCAGCCCCTCTTGCCGCCCGACTCCACCGTGCGACCGGGCCGCTCTTCTTCCCCGTCACCGCCTACGGACCGGACGGCGCCGTCGATCTCGACGCCTTCCGCGCCCATGTGCGCACCGGTGTCGACGCCGGTGCGGCGGCGGTCTTCGCCTGCTGCGGCACCGGCGAGTTCCACGCGCTGACGCAGCGGGAGTTCCGCGCCGTCGTCGCCGCGGCGGTCGAGGAGACCGCCGGACAGGTGCCCGTCGTCGCGGGGGCCGGATACGGCACCGCGCTCGCCGTCGAGTACGCCCGGATCGCCGAGGAGGCCGGCGCGGACGGGCTCCTCGCGATGCCCCCCTACCTCGTCGTCGCCGACCAGGAAGGACTCCTGGGCCACTACACCGCGCTCGCCGCGGCCACCGGCCTGGAGACGATCGTCTACCAGCGCGACAACGCCGTCCTCACCCCCGGGACCGTCGTGGCACTGGCCCGGACCCCCGGCGTCATCGGCCTCAAGGACGGCTGCGGCGACCTCGACCTGATGCAGCGCATCGTCAGCGCCGTGCGCACCGAGGCGCCGGGAGAGGACTTCCTGTACTTCAACGGGCTGCCCACCGCCGAACTCACCGGCCCGGCCTACCGCGGCATCGGCATCACGCTCTACTCCTCCGCCGTCTTCGCCTTCGCGCCCGACATCGCGCTCGCCTTCCACCGGGCCCTGGAAGCCGGCGACGACGCCCTGACGGACGGACTCCTCGACCACTTCTACCGGCCGCTCGTCGAACTGCGCGCCAAGGGCCGCGGCTACGCCGTCTCGCTCGTCAAGGCCGGGGTCCGGCTCGGCGGCCTGGCCGTCGGCCCGGTCCGCACCCCGCTCACCGAGCCGTCCGCCGCCCACGTCGAGGAACTCACCGGGATCATCGCGCGCGGCCGCGCCGTCCTGGAGAAGCACGGGCAGGAGCGGCGCGGGTGAGGACCTCCGTCTTCCTCTACCCCTGGGACGTCGTCGGCGACCCGGACGCGGCCGCCCGCGTCGCGGACCTGGGCGTCCGGCAGGTGACGCTCGCCGCCGCCTACCACTCCACCCGGGCGCTGACCCCGCGCCACCCCGCCCGCCGCATCGTCACCGCCGAGCACGCGGCGGTGCTCTACCCGCCGGACCCGAAGCGGTGGGCGGGGCGCGCGCTGCGCCCGTACCCGCAGTCGTGGGTGGCCGCCGACGACCCGTACGCACAGGCGGCCCGGGCCCTCACCGCCGCCGGACTCCAGGTGCACACCTGGGTGGTCCTCGCGCACAACTCCCGCCTGGGCGCCGAGCATCCCGGGACCTCCGTCGTCAACGCGTACGGCGACCGCTACCCCTGGGCGCCCTGCATCGCACGGCCCGAGGTCCGCGCGTACCTGATCGACCTGGCCGCCGAGGCGGCGGTGCGCGACGGCGCGGGCGGCACCGAGCTGGAGTCCTGCGGCTGGTACGGCTTCGCGCACCTGCACGCCCACGACAAGACCACGGGCGTCGGGCTCGGCGACGCGGCGCAGTACCTGATGTCGCTCTGCTTCTGCTCCGCCTGCCGCACCGGGTACGCCGGACAGGGCCTGGACGCCGACGCCCTGGCCGCGGCCGTGCGCCGGGCCCTGGAACCGTGCTGGGCCGGTTCCGGCAGTACGGAGGCCGGCTGGGAGGCCGTGCGGGAACTCCTCGGAGCCGACCTCGCCGACGCCACCCTCCGGTGGCGCGGCACGGTCGCCCGTACGCTCCAGGAGGCCGCGGTGGCCGCCGTGCGGGCGGCGGCGGAACCCGGCTTCCAGGTGCTGCTGCACGCCGACCCCGCGCCGTACCGCACCGGTGCGAACACGGGCGTCGACCCCGGGCACGTCCTGTCCGTCGCGGACGGCGTGGTGCTGCCCTGCACCGGCGCCGACGCGGCGCGCGAGGCCGTGCTCGGCCCGTTCGCCGGGCGCGAGGGGGTGCTCGCGGCCAACTTCTGCGTGGTCACCGGCATGGGCGGCAGCCCCGCCACGCTGGAGCGGGACGCCGCGCACGCGGCCTCGCTCGGCGCGAACCAACTGCGCCTGTACCACGCCGGGCTGGCCTCGGACCCGGACCTGGCGGCCGTCGCCGGGGCGCTGGCACGCCTGGGCCGCTGACGGAACCGCGCCGGGCGGGGGCGTACGGCGGACGCCCCCGCCCGGCGTGCTCAGCGCGCCAGCGCCGCCTTCATCATCTTCTGGGCGACCGGCGCCGCCAGACCGTTGCCGCTGACCTCCGAGCGGGCCGCGCCCGAGTCCTCGACGACCACCGCCACCGCGACCTCCTTGCCGGTCGAGGCGTCCTTCGCGTACGAGGTGAACCAGGCGTACGGGGTCTTGCTGTTGCCCACCCCGTTCTGCGCGGTGCCCGTCTTGCCGCCGACCTCGGCCCCGGCGATCCGGGCATTGGTGCCCGTGCCCTCCTCGACGACGGTCACCATGGCGCTGCGCAACTGCTCGGCGGTGTCCGGCGAGACGACCCGCTCGGTGTCCCCGTCCGGGTACTCCCGCAGCGTGGTGCCCTCGGAGTCCGTCACCTCGGACACCATGTGCGGGGCGGCGAGCTCCCCGCCGTTGGCGAGGGCGGCCGACACCATGGCCATCTGCAGCGGCGTCGCGGTCACCTCGAACTGGCCGATGCCCGTCAGCGCCGTCTGCGGGCGGTCCATGCCGGACGGGTAGACGCTCTCGCTCGCCCGCACCGGCACGTCGAGCTTCTCGGTGTTGAAGCCGAACTTCTCCGCCATCGCCCCGACCTTGTCCTGACCGAGGTCGACGGCGGCCTTCGCGAAGACGTTGTTGCAGGAATACCGGAGCGCGGTGCGCAGCGTGGCGTTCTCGCAGGGCGCGGTGGCGCTCTCGTTGCGCAGGACAGTGCTGGTGCCGGGCAGGGTGTACGGGTTGGGGCTGGCCGTGGGCTCGTCGACCGAGCCGTACAGCCCGTCCTCCAGCGCCGCGGCGGCCACCACCAGCTTGAACGTCGAACCCGGCGCCAGCGGCTGCCGGATCGCCCGGTTGACCAGCGGTTTGTCCTTGTCGTCGAGCAACTTCTGCCAGGCGTCGCCGTCCGTCGTACCGCTGATCGTCGACGGGTCGTACGAGGGGGTGGAGACCATTCCCAGGATCCGCCCGGTGCCCGGCTCGATCGCGACGGCGGCGCCCTTGTCGTCGCCGAGCGCCTCGTACGCCGCCTTCTGCACGGCCGGGTCGATCGTCGTCAGGACGTTGCCCGGATCGGCCTGCTTGTTCGTCACCGTGTCCAGCGGGCTCTTCAGCCGGTCGTCGGTGCCGTCCAGCACATGGCTGTAGATGCCTTCGAGCTGGGTGGCGCCGTACGCCTGCGAGCCGTAGCCGGTGACGGCCGCGTAGAGCTCGCCCTGGGTGTAGGTGCGTTTGTACGCGAGATCGCTGCCCACCGTCCTCTTCGAACCGGTGACCGGGTTCCCGGCCACGATGATGTCGCCGAGCGGCTGCGCGTACTGCGCGATGGTCTTCCGCCGGTTGTGGTCGTTGTCCGCGAGCGCCTGCGCCTGGTACGCCTGCAGCCAGGTCGCCCGCACCAGAAGGGCGAGAACCAGCAGCAGGCAGAAGACGGACGTGTGCCTGATCGTTCTGTTCATCCCACCGAGGGACGAGCGGGGCGTCGGGGGACGTTCCCGGTTGTGCCGATTCTCACCGATTCCTCATGGTCGGCCGGAATCCCCGGGAGCGATGAATCCCGACTCGTACGCCGCGATCACGGCCTGGGTGCGGTCCCGGGCGCCGGTCTTCGCGAGCACCGCCGCCACGTGCGTCTTGGCCGTCGCGGGCCCCACGGCCAGCCGCTCGGCGATCTCCGCGTTGGTCAGCCCGGCCGTCATCAGCCGCAACACCTCCGCCTCCCGTTCGGTGAGCCGGGCCACCCACGGCGGCGGGGCGGTCCCCCGCCGCGTCAGGTGCTCGGCCGCCAGGGTCCGGACCGCCGCCGGGAACAGCAACGTGTCGCTGCGGGCGACCAGCCGCACCGCCTGCACGAGGTCCTCGGCCGCCGCGCGCTTCAGCAGGAAACCGGCCGCCCCGGCGACGAGCGCGTCGTACACGTAGGAGTCGTTCTCGAAGGTGGTCACCACGACGATCCGCGGCGGGGCGGCGAGCGAGCCGAGGATCTGCTCGGTGGCGCGGATGCCGTCGATCTTCGGCATCCGTACGTCCATCAGCACCACGTCGGGGCGCAGCTCGCGCACCACGGACACGGCCTGCGCGCCGTTCGCCGCCTCGCCGACGACCTCCAGATCGGGTTCGGCGTCCAGGATGACGCGCAGCGCCGTGCGCACCATCCGCTCGTCGTCGGCCAGAACCACCCGGACCCTCGTGCTCACTTCTTCTCCCGTCCGTCCGTACGCAGGGGGAGGCGCGCGGCCAGCCGCCACGCGCCGTCGTGCGGCCCGGCCTGCGCACGGCCGCCGAGCAGCACCGCCCGCTCGGCGACGCCGCGCAGTCCGCGCCCGCCCCCGGGCCGCACCGCCGCGGGCCGCTCCGGCAGCGGGTTGTCCATGACGATCTCCACGTCCGTCGCGAGCACCGTGATCCGCAGCTCCACCGCCGTTCCGGCCCCGCCGTGCCGCAGCGCGTTGCTCAGCCCCTCCTGCACGATCCGGTACGCCTCCCGGGACACGGCGGCCGGGACCGTGCCGGGCTCGCCCCGCACGCTGAGGGAGACCGGCACCCCGCAGCGCTTCAGCAGCCCGTCCAGCGCGTCGAGCGCCGGACCGGTCGTCCCGGCCGTCCCGTGCTCCTCGTCGCTGCGCAACAGGCCGAGCACGGAGTCGAGTTCGCCGACCGTGCGCCGGGTGGTCTCCTCGATCGCGGCCAGCGCCTCGCGGACGAACTCCGGGTCGCTGTCCAGGACCCTGCGGGCCGCGCCCGCCTGGAGCGTGACGGCGCTCAGCGCGTGGCCCACCGAGTCGTGCAGCTCCCGGGCGAGCCGGTTGCGCGCCGCCAGATCGGCCGCCCGGCGTTCGGCGGCGGCCAGCCGGTCCTCCGGGGTCGGGCCCAGCAGCACCGGGGCCCGGCCGGCGAGCAGCGCCCCGGCCAGTGCCGCGCAGCCGGCCACCACCAGCAGTACCGCGATCCCGGCGAAGGGGCTCAGGGCGAGGATCCAGGGCCGGTCCAGCTCCTCGGGCAGCCTGATCCAGGAGTCGCGCACCGTCTCCGAGAACGGCAGCGCCACGAAGGCCGGCGCGAGCGGGGACAGCGCCAGCGTCATGGCACTCACGATGCCGCCGAGCGCGAGGTGCGTCGTGTACCAGACCGCGGTGCGCACCCGGGCCTGCCGGGTCCTGGAGGGCCCGTCGGCCAGCTGCCGGCCGGCGGGGATGCCGCACAGCGCGCGGGCCGCGTCCACCGAGAGCGGCCGGGCCGGTGCGAAGAGCGCGGTGACCGCGGCCATGGGCAGGGCGCAGACGAACGAGACGAGCTGGTGGGGGAGGGACGTGAAGAGGACGGGGCTCGGGCGGAGCGAGCCGACCACCACCAGGGCCGCCAGGAAGTACGGCATCAGCAGCGCGCCACCGAGGATCAGGTGCAGCCAGCGCAGCCGGGCCCGCCGCCCGAACAGCAGGGTCACGCGCGGGTTCCGGAGGGCAGGGCGGACGGCGCGGGGCCGCCGGGGCCGGTGGCCGCCGCGCGTTCCGAGAAGAAGTACCCGCCGAGGGTGACCACCATGGCTCCGAGCAGCATCTGGACACCGTAGATCACCACCATGGTGGGCGTGGGCTGTTCGGAGACCTCCTGGGTCCCGGTCAGCGAGGCGATGCTCAGCCAGCCGCCCCAGCAACCGGAGGCCCCGGAACCGCACCAGGCCAGGACGAGCGGAACGGCGAGGGGGAGCGCGGAGCGGCGGAAGGCGAGCAGCAGCACCCCGGCGGCGGTGGCGAGGGAGAAGAGGACGTTGAACGCCTCCATGATGTAGAAGGGGCCGTCCCGGTCCGCGATCCTGGCCGCGTTGAGCCCCGCGGTCGAGCCGGTGGCCCACACCAGGTGCATGACGGCCGGCACGACCGCGAGCAGCGAGACGAGGACCGCGGTGACCCGCAGGGCGGGCGCGGTGGGGCTCTCCGGCAGGTCCCGCAGGGTGCCCCGCCAGAGATGACCCCAGCGGTCCCGGGCGTACAGCGCGAACAGGGTGCCCAGCGCGAGGCCCTGGACGGTGAAGCCGCCGTAGACGATGCCGAAGACCCACTCGTCGAGGAAGGGGTCGCCGCCCCCGCCCCCGCCGACGCCGCCGCCCTGGAACAGGCCCACCACCAGCTGCGTCGGGTACCCGGTCATGATCGGCAGCAGCAGCCCGGACGCCACCCACACGGGCAGGACGAGCAGCCAGGCGGGCACCCGCCGGCCCCAGGGGCGGGTGAGCAGCAGGGCGATGACCACGACGGCGCTGTCCATCAGGATCGTGACGCCGTTGGCGACGATCATCGTGGCGCGGTGTTCGAGCAGCGGGCTGCCGTCCGGGATGCCGATCCGACTGCCCGCGATCCAGGCGGTCTTGAGCGCGATGTACGGCAGGGTGGCGGTGATCGCGAGCGTACGGAGCAGGGCGCGGGTTCCGGGACGTCCCGCGGCGGTGGCCGGAGCGGACGAGGTCTGTGTCATGGCACCCACACTCCCGTGCGGTCCGGGCGGGCACGTCCTGCCCGGTGACGATCCGTCTCCGCCGCGCGGCGGAGACGGATCGTCACCGGGTCGTCCCGACGGGCGGACGGCGGCCCGCCGCGGGCGCGCGTCATGGCGCGGGGGCCGCCCCGGGCCTCGCGCGGGGGCCGCCGACGGGTCAGAGCCTCCGGGTGGCGAGCGCCAGCCGGTCGCGCGCGTCGAACAGCGCGTCCTTGACCATCTGCTCGTGCGCGGGCGTGAGCCGGGCGACCGGCACGGAGCAGCTGATCGCGTCGCGGGCGGGGGTGCGGTAGGGGATGGCGATGCCGAAGCAGCGCAGCCCGAGGGTGTTCTCCTCGCGGTCCACCGCGTACCCCTGCTCGCGGACCAGGCGCAGCTCCTCGATGAGCTTCTCGCGGTCGGTGATGGTGTGCTCGGTCAGCGCGGGCAGCGTCTCGGGCAGCATCTTGCGGACCTGCTCGTCGCTGTGGGTGGCCAGGAGCGCCTTGCCGAGGGAGGTGGAGTGGGCGGGCAGCCGGCGGCCGACGCGGGTGAAGGGGCGCAGGTAGTGCTGGGACTGCCGGGTGGCGAGGTACACCACGCTCGTCCCGTCGAGGCGGGCCAGGTGGATGGTCTCCGCCGTGTCGTCGGAGAGCCGGTCCAGGGTGGGCCGGGCCGCCGCGACGGCCTCGTCCCCGTCGATGTACGAGGTGCCGACCAGCAGGGCCCGCACCCCGATCCCGTACCGGGTGCCCGTCGCGTCGGTCTCCACCCAGCCCAGCTCCACCAGCGTGCGCAGCAGCATGTACAGGCTGGACTTGGGATAGCCGACGGCCTCCTGCACCGTGGCGAGCGAGTGCATGCCGGGTCGCCCCGCGAAGTACTCGAGCAGCTCCACCGTACGCACGGCGGACTTGACCTGTGCCCCACCGGACTCGGCAGCGGACATCGACCTATGCTCCTTCCAGCACGTTTACGAATCCCGTGACCCGTCGAACTCCCGCGTCCGGCCGGTCCGATGGCACCTTGCCAACGTCGAACGACCGGAAATAGAGTCGCTTCATATTCACGATCGGGAACTTTGTTCAGAATACCGAACAAACTCCGATGCGTGGCAGTGAAGCGGAAGGAAAAGCACGGTGGCAGCAACACCAGTCTGGAGCGTCGACCCCCGCACCGGGAACCCGCGTGAGCAGGTCGCGGTGGAGGCTACGGCGGAGGAGGTCGACCGCGCCGTCCGGGCCGCCCACGCGGTGCGCGACTCGCTCGCCGACCGCACCGTGCGCGCCGCGTTCCTGCGCACGGCCGCCGACCTGCTCACCGAGGCCGGGGAACACGTCGTCGAGGCCGCGGACGCGGAGACCGCGCTGGGCCCGGCCCGGCTCACCGGCGAACTCGCCCGCACCGCAGCCCAGTTGAGGGCCTTCGCGGAGGTCGTGGACGAAGGTGCCTTCCTGGACGTCCACATCGACCACGCGGACGACACCCGCACCCCGCCCTGGCCCGACCTGCGCCGCTACAAGATCCCGCTCGGGGTCGTCGCCGTGTACGCGGCCAGCAACTTCCCGCTCGCCTTCTCCGTCCCCGGCGGCGACACCGCGAGCGCGCTGGCGGCCGGCTGCCCGGTCGTCGTCAAGGCCCACCCCGACCACCCCGCCACCTCCGAGCTGTGCGCCTCCGTGCTGCGCCGGGCGGCGGCCCGGGTCGGTCTGCCCGAGGACGTGCTGACCCTGGTGCACGGCTTCGAGGCGGGCGTCGAACTGATCAAGCACCCGCTCGTCGCCGCCGCGGGCTTCACCGGCTCCGTACGCGGCGGACGCGCCCTGTTCGACGCGGCGGCGGCCCGCCCCGTACCGATCCCCTTCCACGGCGAGCTGGGCTCCCTCAACCCCGTCGTGGTGACCGAGGCCGCCGCCGCCGAGCGCGGCGAGCAGATCGGGACCGGGCTCGCGGGCTCGATGACCCTGGGCTCGGGCCAGTTCTGCACCAAGCCCGGCTTCGTCCTGGTCCCGGCCGACGAGAACGGCGACCGGCTGCTGAAGTCCCTCACCGACGCGGTCAGCGACACCGAGGCGGGCGTCCTGCTCGACCACCGGATGCGCGACGCCTTCGTCGCGGGGGTGCGCGCCCGGGCCGCACTCCCCGACGTGGAGGCCCCCGTCACCCCCGGCGCGGGCGGCGAGCACACCGTCTCGGCCGGTTTCCTGACCGTACCGGCCGCCCTGCTCACCACCGAGGGCCCGCACGACGAACTCCTGGAGGAGTGCTTCGGCCCCGTCGGCGTGGTGGCCCGCTACACCGGCACCGACGAGATCACCGCCGTCCTCTCCCGGCTCCCGGGCAACCTCACCGCCACCCTCCAGACCGCCACCGAGGAGACCGACGCCGACGCCCCCGGCCTTCTCGCCGCCCTCGTCCCGCTGGCCGGCCGGGTCCTCGTCAACGGCTGGCCGACCGGGGTCGCCGTCGCCCCCGCCCAGCACCACGGCGGCCCCTACCCGGCCACCACCTCCACCTCCACCTCGGTCGGCGCCACCGCCATCGAACGCTGGCTGCGCCCGATCACCTACCAGACCACCCCCGAGGCGCTGCTCCCGCCCGAGCTCCGCGAGGACAACCCCCTGGGCCTGCCCCGACGGGTGGACGGCCGCCCCGCCTGACCCCGCGCGTTCCCGGACTCCCCTCCGGGCCGGGCCCGTTCGGCACGAAAGGGCCCGGCCCCGCGTGACGGAGCCGAACGGCCCCGACGGCGCCCGGATCCCGCAGCGGATCCGGGCGCCGTCCGTGTCCGCGCGGCGTTTTGTTCACCGGCCGTCCGGCGTCCCGTCGGTCCGGGTCACCGTCAGCGGCACGCCGTGCCGTCCGGCGAAGGCGCGGACGGCGTCGGGCAGCAGGAGCGAGTCACCGACGGGGTGGAGCCCCCGCACCCGGATCAGGGTGACCCCGTCCCGCCGGCTGCGGACCCACGACGGATGCTGGAAGCCCTGGGGCAGGAACTGCTGCCTGTCCAGCCGCACCGCCAGCGAGCTCTCCTTCGCACCGACCGTCAGGTCCACGGACCTGACGGCGTCCCACCGGAGCACCACCAGATCGTTGCCGGGCCCGACCCCGATGCCGGGTTCACCGAGGACGAGACCGTCCTTGGCGCTGGTGAGCAGGCCGAGGAGACGTGTGCCCAGGAGGAACGCGACGATCGCGGCCCCCACGACGACGGCGACGGGCAGACGCAGGACCGGGCCGAGGGAGGCGGTCGTCACGAGCGCGGCCACCCCGAGCAGGTTCCGCGCGACCTGCGCGAGCCAGCTCCGGCGCGGGCGCAGATAGGCGGCGGACGGCGGCGCGGACGCCGCGCGGGGCCGCGTGGGCCCGGTGGCGGTGACGGTCGGGGGCTCGGTGACGGGAGTGGCCGCAGGGGCGGTGGCGGTGACGGTCGGGGGTTCGTCGACCACCGTGAACGGGGCGGTGGCCGCGGTGCCGGGGCCACCGGCGCGGCCGGCCCGGCCCGCGTACAGATCCAGCAGCCGGTGGGGCGTGGGCCTGTCGCCGGGTTCCTTCCGGAGGCAGTCGAGCACGACGGGCCGCAGCGGTCCGGGCACCGCGGACACGTCCGCCTCGCCGTGCACCACCTGGTACATCAGCCCGTACGCCGAGCCCGAGCCGAACGCGCTGCCGCCCGCCGCCGTGACCAGGACGGCACCGAGGGCGAAGACGTCGCAGGCCCCGGTGACCGGTTGGCCCAGGACCTGCTCCGGGGCGTGGTATCCCGCCGTTCCCACCACCCCGCCGTCCCGGGTCAGCCGGGTGCCCTCCAGGACCTGGGCGATCCCGAAGTCCAGGACGCGGGCACCGTCCTCGGCCATGATGATGTTGGCCGGTTTGAGGTCGCGGTGCACCAGCCCGTGGGCGTGGATCGCCTTCAGCGCCTCGGCCAGTTCGGCGGCGAGCTTCCACAGCTCGGCCTCGGTCAGCCGGTCGCGCCGGTCGATCTCGTCGGCCAGGGTCGGCCCCTCGACATAGGCACTGGCCATCCACGGCTGCGGCGCGTCGGGATCGGCGTCCACCAGCGCCGCCGTGTGGAAGCCGCCCACCTTCCGGGCGGCCTCGACCTCCTTGCGGAACCGCTCCCTGAAGCGGGGATCGGCCGCGTACTCGGCCTTGACCACCTTGATGGCGACGGCCCGGCCGGAACGCGAGCGCCCCAGGTAGACCGTCCCCATGCCCCCGGTGCCCAGTTCGCGCTCGATCACGTACTCCCCGATACGTGCCCCTGTCACAGCAGCCCCTCTTGGCGTCCAGCGGAATCCCGTCGTGCGCCCTCACGCGCGACGGGCGGGCACCCGGTTCCCTGCCCCCGCCGGTCACCGTACCCGCGGTGGGGAGGGTCCGGACCCGGTTGTGCGGGGTCGGGCAGCGGGGCGCCGGGGCACCGCTCGCCGACCGCCGGGACCGGCGCCGGGGAACGAGGGGATCCGCTTCCGCGCCGTGCCCGGGGCGGAGGTCTCCGCGGAGCGTTCGGCCGTCGAAAACGATGTCCGGGCGCAGCGGGGGGCAGGGCAGCATGGGCGCCATGACCACCGACCGAGTCCTGATCTTCGCCCCGCGCGATTCCGCGACCGGGCGCCGTTTCGCCGCGACCGCGGCGGGCCGGGGAGTGCGGACCCTGACCGCACACGAATGGCGGCTTCCGGCCGACGCGCGGGACGCCGTCGGGCGGGCGCATCTGTACGGCGGGCCACTGCTCGCCGACCGGGTGGCCGCCGAGCTGGACCTCGTGGCGCTGGAGCCGCCGGCCGACTGGCTGGCGTCGCTGCCGACGGCGCTGACCGGACGCCGGGTGGAGGCGCTCACGCTGGCGGAGGCCCGGCGGCTGCGCCGGCCGGCCTTCGTCAAGCCGCCGACCGACAAGTTCTTCCCCGCCCGGATCTACCCCGACGGCTCACGGCTGCCCGGACCGGACGCGTTCGACGACGACCTGCCGGTACTGGTGAGCGACATCGTCCGCTTCACCCGTGAGTACCGGCTGTTCGTCAGGGACGGAGCCGTGCGCACGGGCAGCCGCTACGCCGTCGGCCCCGCGCTCGACCCGGTTCCGCTGGACGAGGACGAGCACGGCCCCGAGGTCCGCGCCTTCGCCGCCGAACTGCTCGCGGAGGCGGCCGGGGCACTGCCCTCCGCCGCCGTGGTCGACGTCGGCCTGCTCGACGACGGCCGATGGGCGGCGGTGGAGGCGAACCCGGCCTGGGCCAGCGGCGGTTACGCCTGCGACCCGGAACGCGCGCTGGACGTGGTGTTCCGGGCGGCCGGTCCGGCCCGCGAGGTCGCTCCGGCGGACCTGCGCTTCGCCCGGCCCGTGCCGGAGGCCCGGTCCGGGCGGTGACCGGGCGGCAGGTACGGGCGGTGACCGGGCGGCCGGTCCGGTCGTCGGGGCCGGTCGGGGAATGAGGACATTTGTTTCCGTGTTGCCCAGTTGCCCACAGCGCGGGGAAGGCCCCGTGTCCGTACCGGGCCGCGAGAAGACGGAGAGAAGAAGGACATGCGCGTCGAGATCTGGAGCGACATCGCCTGCCCCTGGTGCTACATCGGGAAGGCCCGCTTCGAGAAGGGCCTGGCGGAGTTCGCCCACCGCGACGAGGTCGAGATCGTGCACCGGTCCTTCGAGCTCGACCCCACGTACGCCGGGGACGGGCCGGTCGAGGTGATCGACATGCTGGCGCGGAAGTACGGGCGCACCCGTGAGGAGGCGCAGGCCATGGAGGCGAACGTCGCGGCCAACGCGCGGGCCGAGGGGCTCGGCTACCTCGTCGAGGGCCGTGACCACGGCAACACCTTCGACATCCACCGGCTGCTCCACCTGGCCCGCGCCCGGGGCCGCCAGGACGAGCTGCTGAACCTCGCCTACCGGGCCAACTTCGCCGAGGAGCGGTCCGTCTACGACGGCGACGTGCTGGTGGCGCTGGCCGTGGAGGCCGGACTCGACGCGGACGAGGCGCGGACCGTGCTCGCCGACCCGCAGGCGTACGCGGACGAGGTGCGGGCCGACGAGCGGGAGGCGGCCGAGCTGGGCGCCAACGCGGTGCCGTTCTTCGTGTTCGACCGGCGGTACGGCATCTCCGGCGGCCAGCCCGCCGAGGTCTTCACCCAGGCGCTCGAACAGGCGTGGAAGGACCGTCCGGTGACCATGATCGGCGAGGACGCCGGGGCGTGCGGCCCGGACGGTGCCTGCGAGGTCCCCGCGACGGGCGGCACGAACGCCTGAGCCCCGGGTCCGCCCATGCGCACGGGCGGCGTGCCCGTCCGTGCGCATGGGATTTCCCGGGCGCGTCCCCGGTCCTCCGTGATTGACCACGAATCGGAGGGGCCCCAGGCTGGGCGCATGGAGACCACTTCGCTTCCGCTCGGCCGGGCCGTGTACGGCGAGTTCGCGCCGGAGACCACCTACCTCGACACGTCCACCTGCGGGCTGCTGCCCCGTCGCACCGTGGCGGCGGTGCGGTCGCTCGCCGAGCGCGTCGCCGCGGGCCGCGGTGCCGGCTCCGGCGACTTCGCGACGGTGGAGGCCGCCCGGTCCGGTTTCGCCCGTCTCGTCGGGACGGACGCCGACCGGGTGGCCGTCGGCAGCTCCGTCTCCGTGCACGTCGGGCTGATCGCGGCCGCGCTGCAGCCGGGAGCCGAAGTGCTGTCGCCCGAGGGGGAGTTCAGCTCCGTCGTCAGCCCGTTCGCGGTCCGCGGCGACCTGCGGACCCGCTACGTCCCGCTGGACGGCCTGGCCGACGCCGTACGCCCGGACACCGCGCTCGTCGCACTGTCCGCCGTGCAGTCGTCGGACGGCCGGATCGCCGATCTGAAGGCGGTGCGCGCGGCGGCGGCCGCCCACGGCGCCCGGACCCTGCTCGACATCTCACAGGCGGCCGGCTGGCTGCCGCTGGACGCCGGGGAGTACGACTTCACCGTCGCCGGCGGCTTCAAGTTCCTGCTCTGCCCGCGGGGTGCCTCCTTCCTCACCGTCACCGAGGAGGCGCAGCGGACCCTGCCGCCGGTCTTCGCCGGCTGGGTCGCCGCCGAGGACCCGGGCAACAGCACGTACGGCCCGGTCGAACGGCTCTCCCCGTCCGCCCGCCGCTACGACGAGCCGCCCGCCTTCCTGTCGTACCACGGTGCCGAGCGGTCGCTGGCGCTGCTGGGCGAGGTCGGCGTGGAGGCCGTGCACACCCACGCCACCGGGCTCGCCGCCCGTCTGCGGGCGGGGCTGGCGGAGCTGGGGCACGAGGCGGTGCCGGGGAAGTCGGCGATCGTGGCCGTGCCCGGACTCGGCGCGCGGAAGGCCGAGCTGGCGCGGGCCGGGGTGGTGGTCTCCAACCGGGCGGGGAGCCTGCGCGCGGCCTTCCACCTGTACAACACGCGGGCCGACGTGGACCGGGCCCTGGACGTGCTCTCCGGCTGAGCCCGCGACCCGGCGCCGCCGCCCGGCGGACCGGGAGCACCCGGCGGCACCGGAGGGCGCTCGGCGGCACCGGAGGGGCGCGCCGGGGATCAGCAGCCGGGGGAGTGGCGGAGCTCGGGGCAGCCCTCGGTCTCCCGGCGGAGGTTCTCCTCGACCTTGGCGAGCAGCCGGGCCAGCTCCTCGCGCTCGCCCCGGTCGAGACCGGCCAGGGTGTGCTCCTCCAGGTCCGTCCAGGCCCGTTCGACCTCGGAGTGCAGTGCGCAGCTGTCCTCGGTGGCGTCGACCAGGACGGCCCGGCGGTCGTCCGGGTCGGGGCAGCGGCTGACGTGTCCGGCCTGCTCCAGGCGCTGGAGCATCTTGGTGACGGTGGAGGGGTCCAGGCCGATGGCCTTGATCACCTCGGACTGGCGCACCGCGCCCGTGTCCCACAGGTACATCATCAGGAACTCCTGGCCGGGGTAGATCCCGGCCCCCTTGAGCATCTTGCCCGCGGCGATCCGGTGCAGCCGGGCCACCCGGGAGAAGGCATGGCTGACGGGGCCGCCCCGGGCGGCGCTCGGCAGCTCGGTACAGGCGGGGTCGGTGCTTGCGGGACCTGACGTCATCGGGACTCCTCGGACGGTGCGGTGCGGGCCCGGGCGGGCGTTCCCGACAGGTCCCCCGGTGGGGTTCCGGCCGGTCGGGAACGGGCGGGAGCCGCTTTCCGTCAACTTTACCTTGGTCGGCCAAGTAAATGGGTTACAGTGACGGAGCACGCAAATACTTGGCCGACCACATATTTCTTCGGGAGCTCCCATGACCACCGCGTTCGACCCGATCGATCTGTCCGGCACCCGACTCGCCAACCGCATCGCGATGGCCCCGATGACCCGCAGCCGGGCCGGCGAGGGCGGCGTCGCCACGGATCTCGTCGCCGAGTACTACACCCAGCGCGCCTCCGCGGGCCTGATCATCACGGAGGGCATCCAGCCGTCGGCGGTGGGCCAGGGCTACCCCTTCACCCCCGGGCTGCACAGCGCGGAGCAGGTCGCCTCCTGGCGCGAGGTGACCGACCGGGTGCACGCGGCGGGCGGCCGGATCTTCGCCCAGCTCATGCACACCGGCCGCATCGGCCACCCGGTCCTGCTGCCGGACGGACTCACCCCGGTCGCCCCCTCCGCGGTGAGGCCCGCCGGGCAGCTCTTCACCGGGGAGGGGATGAAGGACTTCACCACGCCGCGCGAACTGACCGGCGACGAGATCCGGCAGACCGTGGCCGACTTCGCGACCGCGGCCCGCAACGCGATCGACGCCGGCTTCGACGGGGTCGAGCTGCACGGCGCCAACGGCTACCTCATCCACCAGTTCCTCGCCCCCAACTCCAACCTGCGCGACGACGAGTGGGGCGGGTCCGTCGAGGGCCGCATCAAGTTCGCCGTCGAGGTCGTCAGGGCCGTCGTCGCCGAGATCGGCGCGGAACGCACCGGGCTGCGCATCTCGCCCGGGAACACGTACAACGACATCGCCGAGACCGATCCGGAGGCCGTGTACACCGCGCTGGTGCGGGAGATCGAACCGCTCGGCATCGCCTACCTGCACGTCCTGGAGGCGCTGGACATCCGCGAGCTGACCCTCGCGCTGCGCAAGCAGTTCTCCGGCACCTTCGTCGTCAACCTGCTGACGGACGGGCCGACCGGGCCCGACGACCACAGGGCGATCGACGACGGGCTCGCCGACATCGTCTCCTACGGCGCGCTGTTCATCGCCAACCCGGACCTGCCGGCCCGACTGAAGGCCGGCGGCCCGTTCAACACCCCCGACCCCGCCACCTTCTTCGGCGGCGACGCGAAGGGGTACGTCGACTACCCGGCGCTGGACGCGGTGCGGTCCTGAGGCCGGGGACCCCGGAAGGGCGGGGATTCCGGAGAACGGGGACCTCGGAGGGGCGCCGGGCGGGGCGCTCCCCCCGGGTCCGCCGCTCCGGTCCGTTACTCCCGACCGGCCCCGTCCAGCGGTGCGCTGTGCCACTTCCACGACGTGACCCGCGGCCGGCCGGGCAGTTCGGCGCGGCCGGTGGCCCAGAGCAGGACGGTCCACCGGTCGGCGTCCCCGGGGGCGTCCGGGAACAGCCGGGCCAGCACCCGGTCGCAGAGGTCGGCGGGCGGCTCCCAGGCCACGTCCAGCCCCGCGGCGAGGTCCCGCATGTGCACCAGGGTCTCCACCACGCCCATGGCGGCGAAGCCCTCCGGGTCGGAGACCCCGTAGGAGTGGAAGGAACGGACCCCGGGCGACGAGGTCCGCACCATCGCCGCGAGCAGCGCGCCGTTCGCCTCCATCGTCCGCAGCAGCCCGGCCGGACCGGCCGCCGGGTCCGCGAAGACCGCGTTCTTCGGACCGTTCTCGCGGTCGGCGGCCCAGCGGTACGGGAGGTAGGTGTCCGACGGCGCGTCGGGCGCGTCGGGTGCGCCGAGCTGGGCCGCGTAGGAGAACAGGTCGTCGCTCAGGTGCTCCGCGGTCTCCCAGCAGTTCCACTCCAGCGTCCCGGCCGGGACCAGCCAGTCGTCCACCGGGGACTCCCGGAGCGCGGCGGTCGCGAGCCGGACCGCGGTGGTCACGTCGTCCGCCGTGACCGGCAGCCGGGCCCCGGTCAGGGCGGCCCGTTCGGCCGCGCCGCACTCGACGCAGAACTCGTTGCCCTCGGGGTCGGCGAGCGTCGCCCAGCCCCGCCCGTTCGGTTTGCGGTGGTCGGCGACGAGGGCGGCGCCCAGGCCGAGCAGCCGCTCGACCTCCTCGTCCCGGGTGCGGTCCTGCGGCTGGAGGTCCAGGTGCAGGCGGTTCTTGGTGCTCTTCGGCTCCGGCACCGTGATGAACAGCATTCCGGCCCCGGGGACCTCGACGAGCACCTCGGGGTCACCGGGGGAGTCCTCGTCGGAGAGCGGGGCGTCGAGCACCTGCGACCAGAAACGGGCGAGTCCGTAGGCGTCGGCGCAGTCGACGGTGATGTGACGGATGAGAGAGGTCATGCCCCCACTGTCGCCGCCGACGGCCGTGCGGGTCCAACGACTTGAACCGCGCCCCGCACGGCCGACCGGCCGTCGGTCCGGCCGCGGGGAACGGGTTCAACGGCCGGTGACGAGAATCCAGATCCCGACGGCCGTGAACAGGCCGCCGCCCATGAAGGGGAGCGCGACGTCACCGATCCGCCTGCCGGTGAGGTCGATGCGCGCGTGCTCCGGGGCGTCGGAGACGTAGCGCACCGGGACCCGACCGCCCACGGGAAGGCCCCCGACCCCGGACGAACCGGACTCGAACGTGTGTCGCCCGCCCCGCTCGTCGACGAACTCGACCACCGCGAAGTGGACGGCGTCGCCTCTTCCGGAGCTGCTCCTGCGGTGGCTGACCACCAGGCCGCTGACGCCGATCCCACCGCGCCGGAGGCGGCGCCGGATCATGGCCTCGTGGACGCCGAACCCGAGGAGGGTGACACCCGCCACCAGCGACATCGCGATCCACATCGTCTCCCGGCTCCCTCGTCCCGTGCGGCTTCTCGGACATCTCCCGTCGTGGGGAAGACGTCGTACCGGGCGGACGGGGTTCCTGGCGGAACCGCCGGGCCGTGCGGAGCCGGTGACGTGGGCGGGGGCGAGGAAGGCACGCCTCCCTCGCGCTTGCCCACGTCACCGGTGCGTCATCTCACCGCACGGGGGTGAAGTCCCGCGCCCCGATGAACTCCGGGCGCCGGGTCGGTGCCGCGAACGGCTCCTCGGCCGCGTTCTCCACGCTGTTGAAGACGATGAAGACGTTGCTGCGCGGGTACGGGGTGATGTTGTCGCCCGAGCCGTGCATGCAGTTGCAGTCGAACCAGGTCGCCGAACCCGCCCGGCCCGTGAAGAGCTTGATGCCGTGCCGGTCGGCCATCTTCGTCAGGGCCTCGTCGGACGGCGTCCCGGCGTCCTGCATCCGCAGGGACTTCTTGTAGTTGTCCCGGGGCGTCTCGCCCGCGCAGCCGAGGAACGACTTGTGCGAACCGGGCATGATCATCAGCCCGCCGTTGGTGTCGTGGTTCTCGGTCAGCGCGATCGACACCGACACGGCCCGCATGTTCGGCAGCCCGTCCTCGGCGTGCCAGGTCTCGAAGTCCGAGTGCCAGTAGAACCCCGAGGCGCCGAAGCCCGGCTTGACGTTGATCCGGGACTGGTGGACGTACACGTCCGAGCCGAGGATCTGACGGGCCCGGCCCACCACGCGCTCGTCGCCCACCAGCCGGGCGAAGACCTCGCTGATCCGGTGGACCTCGAAGACCGACCGGACCTGCTGCGACTTCGGCTCGATGATCGAGCGCTCGTCGGACCGCACCGCCGGATCGGCGATCAGCCGGTCCAGTTCGGCGCGGTACACGGCGACCTCGTCGGGGGTGATGAGCTGGTCGACGGTGAGGAAGCCGTCGCGCTCGAAGCCCTGGAGGTCCTGCGCGGCCACCGGGCCGGGGGCGCCGGGCGCGGACCAGATCACCGGGTCCTGGCGGGGCGTGGTCAGCTCGGCCGTGCCGCGCGTGGGGTAGAGATCGACGCGGGTGTCGTGGGTCATGGTTCAGCCCTCCTCGGTCAGCAGCGGGTAGACACCGTTCTCGTCGTGCTCCTCCCGCCCGGTGACCGGCGGGTTGAAGACGCAGACGCAGCGGAAATCGGTCCTCGGCCGCATGGTGTGGCGTTCGTGGCCGTCCAGCAGGTACATCGTGCCCGGGGTGATCAGGTACGTCTGTCCGGTCTCGTCGTCGGTGAGTTCGGCCTCGCCCTCGACGCACAGGACGGCCTCGATGTGGTTCGCGTACCACATCGACG
Organism: Streptomyces sp. sk2.1; assembly: GCF_008120935.1. Taxonomy (GTDB): domain Bacteria; phylum Actinomycetota; class Actinomycetes; order Streptomycetales; family Streptomycetaceae; genus Streptomyces. The sequence continues at coordinate 560,281 of NZ_RDBO01000020.1, read as the reverse complement.
TCTCGGTGCCCGCGTACATCGTGGTCTCGTGGAGCGAGAAGCCCACCTTCTCCTGGGCGAGCACGATGCGCTTGCTCTCCCAGGTGCCGGAAGCGGCCTTCACATGCCGGTCGGTGTTCTCGATGTCACTGAACGATCGGACGATCACGGTGGGTCGGTGCCTTTCTCTCCGCGGGGTTTCCCGCCGGGTGTTTCTCGTCGTGGTGTTTTCGCTGTGGTGCGACCGGTCGGGCCCGCCCCCGTGACGGGCCGGTGGTTCAGATGGTGTCGCGGATCGCGCGGGCCAGCGTGCGCAGGCCCTCGTCCAGCTCGTCGGGGGTGACGGTCAGCGGCGGCAGCAGCTTCACGACCTCGCTGCGCGGGCCGGACGTCTCCACCAGCAGGCCCAGTTCGAAGGCGCGGGCGCAGACCGCGGCGGCGCGCGCCTCGTCCGTGAACTCCAGGCCCCAGACCAGGCCGCGGCCCCGGTAGTGCGCGCCGAGAGCGGCGTGCTCGTCGCAGATCGAGAGCAGGGCCTGCTCGACCTGCTCGCCCCGGGCCAGGGTCTGCCGCTCCATCTGGCCGTCCGCCCAGTAGGCGTCCAGCGCGGCGGCGGCGGTGACGAACGCCGGGTTGTTGCCGCGGAAGGTGCCGTTGTGCTCGCCCGGCCCCCAGATGTCCAGCTCCGGGTTGAACAGGCAGAGGGACATGGGCAGTCCGTAGCCGCTGATGGACTTCGACAGGGTGACGATGTCGGGGACGATGCCGGCCTCCTCGAACGAGAAGAACGACCCCGTGCGTCCGCAGCCCATCTGGATGTCGTCCACGATCAGGAGCATGTCGCGGCGGCGGCACAGGTCGGACAGCGCCCGCAGCCACTCGGGGCGCGCCACGTTGATGCCGCCCTCGCCCTGCACCGTCTCGACGATCACGGCGGCGGGCTTGTTGAGCCCGGATCCCTGGTCCTCCAGGAGCCGTTCGAACCAGAGGAAGTCGGGCACCCGGCCGTCGAGGTAGTTGTCGAACGGCATCGGGGTGCCGTGCACCAGCGGGATGCCGGCCCCGGCCCGCTTGAAGGCGTTGCCGGTGACGGCGAGCGAGCCGAGCGACATGCCGTGGAAGGCGTTGGTGAAGGACACGATGGACTCGCGCCCCTTCACCTTGCGGGCCAGCTTCAGCGCGGCCTCGACCGCGTTGGTGCCGGTCGGCCCGGGGAACATCACCTTGTACGGGAGGTCGCGCGGGCGCAGCACGTTGTTCCGGAAGGACTCCAGGAAGGTGCGTTTCGCGGTGGTGGCCATGTCGAGGCCGTGGGTGATGCCGTTGCGCTCGATGTAGTCGATCAGCGCGCGTTTCAGCACCGGGTTGTTGTGGCCGTAGTTGAGCGACCCCGCTCCGGCGAAGAAGTCGAGGTAGCCGTGGCCGTCCTCGTCGGTCAGCCGGGCGCCCTGGGCACGGTCGAACACGGCGGGCCAGCCGCGGCAGTAGCTCCGTACCTCCGACTCCAGGGTCTCGAAGACACTGAGATCGGCAGGCGTCAGGCCGAATGCCTGTCCGTTGAGGGCGGTGGGAGAC
>NZ_RDBO01000020.1:536157-558627 GCF_008120935.1 Streptomyces sp. sk2.1 | reverse complement strand
GGGCGGGCGGGGCGCGGGCCGGTCAGGCGTGGAACGGACCGATGCGGTACAGGACTTCGGGCAGGTGCGTCCCCTCGGGGAACAGCTCGCCGTCGAAGAGCACCTCGCGCTCCAGGGCCACGTCGTGGCGCCGCGCGTAGGAGGTGAACAGCCGGTCCGACGCGGTGTTGTCCGGGGTGATGGTCGTCTCGACCGAGGCCAGCCCCTGCCCGGCGGCGACCCGGGAGGTCAGTGCGTCCAGCAGCTCTCCCGCGAGTCCGGTCCCGCGGTGGCCGTGGTCGACGGCCACCTGCCAGACGACGAGGGTCCCCGGGCGGTCCGGCCGGAGGTATCCCGTCACGAAGGCGACCGGCCCACCGGTCTCGTCGCGGGCGACCACGGAGGTCGCCGCGAAGTCACGGCACCACAGCAGGTAGCTGTACGAGGAGTTGAGGTCCAGGACCTCGGAGTCGCGGGCGATGCGCCAGATCGCGGCCCCGTCCTCCACTCGTGGGGTGTCGATGGTGATGAATTCGCTTCGGGCACGTGCAAAATCTGCTGGTGCGGCGGTCATGTGAATTGAATTTACCCAGCAAATTCCCAAATTGCATCGAGGCAAGGGGTTGGGTGGGGTACCCAATCGTGTTATCACGCGGGCGCGTGCCCCGGCGCGACGGAGTTGCGCTTTATTCTGTTTTGGGCGTTATTTATCAGGCATAACGGTCGGGCTGTGGAGTAGGTCACATGGTTGTAACTCTCGTGCGACGCAACGGAATTGTGTGGACCGGACCCCCGGTCGGGGCTCCGAAAACTCGGGTGTTTAGGGTCGGGGAAACCGGGCAGAAGAATGCGGGGAGCTGCTCTGGACAGAGCAGCTCCCCGCATTTGTGGAATATTTTTGCCGGACTCGGATTTATTCGCTCGGCCAGGTTTCCGAAACGGCCTTGCGGGCAGCTTCGAAGTCGACCTGCCGGCCCGCATCGGCCAGCGCCGCCCCCAGAGCCGCGAGCGAGGACAGCACCGCGCCCCGCGTCGCATCCACACCGTAGTGATTGACCCGGATCATCTCCTTGGACAGCGCGCCCCCGCCCGCGATCAGCGGCAGCGAGGGGTCGGCCGCGAGCGCCCGCGCGACCAGTTCCGCGGCGTCGACGCCCTCGGGGGCGCGCAGCGTCGTGGCGACCGGCGCCGCCTCCGCGGCCTCGTGCACGTACGGCGACAGACCGCCGCCGAGTGCCTCCGCGCCCGCCCGGGTCGCCGCCGCGGCGGCGGAGTGACGGGCCATCAGCGTGGTCAGGCCCTCGGCCTCGATCCGCTCCACGCACGCCTCCAGCGCCAGCATCTCCAGCTGGGCGGGGGCGTGCAGCAGCGCCTTGCGGCCGCCGTCGATCCAGCGCTCCTTCCAGTCCAGCAGGGAGAGGTACGAGCGGCGCGGGGCCCGGGGGTTGGCGGCGATCCGCTCCCAGGCCCGGTCGCTCACCGACACCGCGGACACCCCGGCCGGTCCGCCCATCGCCTTCTGCGCCCCGATCACGCACAGGTCGACGCCCCACGCGTCCGGCAGCAGCGGCTCGGCGCCCACCGACGCGACGGCGTCCAGCATGAACAGCGCCCCGTGCGAACGGACCGCCTCGCCGATCGCGGCGACCGGGTTGGTGTTGCCGGTGGCCGCCTCCGCGTGGACCAGGGAGACGAAGTCGATCTCCGGGTGCTCGTCCAGCGCCCGTGCCACCTGCTCGGCGGTGACCGCGGTGTGGAAGGGGACCACCAGGTCGATCACCTCGGCGCCGCAGTCCCGCAGCCAGTTCCCGAAGGTCTGCCCGTACGGGCCCGTGACGACGTTCAGCGCGGTCGAGCCGGGCCGGGCGGCGCCCCGGATGCAGCCTTCGAGGGGAAGCAGTGCCTCGCCCTGCATGATGACGACGTCCTGCTCGGTGGCGAGGAGGCCGGCCACCCGCTGCTCGATGGCCGCGAAGCGCGCGGCGGTCAGCGGGGCGAGGTCGAGGAAGGGGTGCGTCACGGTGGTGCTCTCTTCGGATCGGGTCGGATCGGGTCGGTGCGCGGTCGAGGCGTACGGACGGGGCTTCCGTCGAAGCGTACCCAGGGCCCCGGACGCGGCCTCGTACAGTGCTGCCCATGAGTGATCACAAGGCATCGCAGGTGCTGCACGTGAAGGGGCGGGTGCTGGTCGGACCCGAGGAGGTGCGGGACGAGCTCTGGGTGGCCGACGGGCGGATCACCTACCGGCGGCCGGCCGGCGCGGACGGGGCGGTGACCGTCACCGGCTGGGTGCTGCCGGGCCTGGTCGACGCCCACTGCCACGTCGGGCTCGACCACCACGGCGCCGTCGACGCGGCGACCAGTGAGCGGCAGGCCCTCGCCGACCGGGAGGCGGGCGCGCTGCTGCTGCGGGACGCGGGCTCGCCGGCCGACACCCGGTGGATCGACGACCGCGAGGACCTGCCGAAGATCATCAGGGCCGGGCGGCACATCGCCAGGCCCCGCCGGTACACCCGGAACTACGCCCACGAGATCGAGCCGGACGAACTGGTCGCCTACGTCGCCCAGGAGGCGCGCCGCGGGGACGGCTGGGTGAAGCTCGTCGGCGACTGGATCGACCGGGAGGTGGGGGACCTGACCGCCCTCTGGCCGCGCGAGGCGGTCGGGGCGGCCATCGCCGAGGCGCACCGGCTCGGCGCCCGGGTCACCGCGCACTGCTTCGCCGAGGACTCGCTGCGCGATCTCGTCGAGGCCGGGATCGACTGCGTCGAGCACGCCACCGGGCTCACCGAGGACACCATTCCGCTCTTCGCCGAGCGCGGGGTGGCGATCGTCCCCACCCTGATCAACATCGCCACGTTCCCCTCGCTCGCGGCGGGCGGCGAGGCCAAGTTCCCCCGCTGGGCGGACCACATGCGACGGCTGCACGAGCGGCGCCACGACACGGTGCGGGCCGCGTACGACGCGGGCATCCCGGTCTTCGTCGGCACCGACGCGGGCGGGGTGCTCGCCCACGGCCTGGTCGCCGACGAGGTCGCCGAACTGGTGAAGGCGGGCATCCCGGCCCTGGACGCGCTGTCCGCGACGACCTGGGGCGCGCGGCGGTGGCTGGGGCGGCCGGCGCTGGAGGAGGGCGCCCCGGCGGACCTGGTGGTGTACGACGAGGACCCGCGGGCGGACGTACGGGTACTGGCGGGGCCGCGTCGGGTGGTGCTGAACGGACGGATCATCGGCTGAGGCTGAGGCTGAGGCTGAGGCTGAGGCTGAGGCTGAGGCTGAGGCCGGGGCCGGGGCTGCGGCGGCGGTTGGGCGCACCGTGTTGACGAGCAGTTACCGACACCCCGTCGGCTCGTTGGAACACTTCTGCGCGCACTTCGGCGCGGTCGGTCCCGGTGGCGCCCGCGCTGGGCGGATCGGGTGACGCGAGGAGAACGAACGTACCGAGATATTCGAATACAGGCACGGAAACCCCCCTTTGGGGTGAACTCGCTTCAGGTGTCCGCGAGTTCACTCTTCGTGCGTAAAGCTTTCGGGGTCGAGGCCACCGGAGTTCTCGATGTCCCCCATTGGAGGGCGCCGGTGGCTCCATGTCTCTTGTGGGGGTTCCACCATCTTGAACAGCAACACCTTCCGCCTGGCCGCCCTGGCGGTCGCCGCCGCTCCCGTGGCCCTGCTGGTCGCCGCCCCGGCGCACGCCGGCGGCGCGGCCACCAGGACGACCGGCGACGGGAAGGCGAGCGCGGTCGTGCTCCGCACCGCACTCGACGTCTCGCTCCTGAACAAGACGATCGACGTGCCGCTCCGGGCCACGCTCAATGAGGTGCAGGCGCCCGCCGACGCGAAGAAGACCGCGCTCAGCGTGCGACTCGACGGGGTGGAGGGCGGCCGGCCGGTCAGCGTGCTCAGCGCCGACGTGGCCACCTCCAGGGCGACCGTCGACAAGCACCGGGCCGAGGGCTACAGCAACGTGGTGAAGGCCCGGGTCCATGTGCCCGGCCTGCCCGCGCTGTCGCTCGTCGAGGTCGAGAAGGTCACGTCCCGGGCGGTCTGCGCGACGGGCCGCAAGCCGGTCGCCGAGTCGAACGTCCTGGGGCACGTGACGGTGCTCGGCAAGCGCGTCGAGCTCACCGCGAGCGGTACCACCCGGGTCGACGTCCCGGGCATCGGTGACGTGACCCTGGACCTGTCGCGGACCAGCACCACCTCGAACACCGCGGCGGCGACCGCCCTGCGGCTGAAGGTCTCCGTCAATCCGCTCAAGCTGAACGTCGCCGACGTACGGGGCGAGGTCACGCTCGTCGAGGCGACCTGCCGGACGCCGCGGACCACCGACCCGGGCGGCAGCGACGGCGGCACGAGCAACGGCGGCACGAGCAACGGAGGTACGACCGACGGCGGCACGAGCAACGGCGGGTCCGGCAACGGGGGCTCCGGCACCGGTGGTTCGGGCAGCGGCGGAGCGGACGGCGGCACGAGCGGCGGCGGTTCCGACAACGGCGGTACGGGCGACGGGGGAGCGAGCAGCGGCGGTTCCGGTGACGGGGGCGCCTCCGGCAGCGGCGGGAGCACGGCCGGTTCCACGAGCGGCACCACCGGCGGCGACGTGAAGCCCCAGACCGGCACCGGCAGCGAGTCGGCCACCGGCGGGGACCTCGCGGAGACCGGCAGCAGCTCCACGACGCCGTACATCGCGGGCGGCGCGGCCGTGCTGCTCGCGGCGGGCGCGGGGGCGACGGTCCTGGCCAGGCGCCGCGCCCGGGGCTGATCCCACCGAGGCCGAGAAGCGCCCGGTGCCGGTCCCGCACCGGCACCGGGAGGGGGAGCGGGCAGCGGCGTCCCGTCGTACGGACGCCGCTTCCCGCGGACGGTACGGGACGTCGGCCGGCCCGGCGGGCCTCCCGTCAGTGGACGGGCGCGCCCAGTGCCTGCAGCGCCTGGTCGAACGCCTGGAGGAAACGATTGGTCGTGACCCGGTCGCGCACCGCCAGCCGCAGCCACTCGGGGCCGAGCCCGGGGAACGTGTCCCCGCGCCGCGCCGCGAACCCGAGGACCCGCAATCGCTCCCGGACCTCGGCGGCCCGGTCCAGCCGTATCAGGACGAACGACCCCTCGGCCGGTTCCACGACCCGGACCTCGGTGAACTCCCTGAGTCCCGCGACGAGATGGGCCCGGTCCACCGCGATCCGCTCCGCGGCGCCGGACGCCTCCGCCAGGGCCCGCGGCTCCATGCATGCCTCGGCCGCCGCCAGCGCCGGGGACGAGACCGGCCACAGCGGCTGGGCCTCCTCCAGGGCGCGAACGGTCTCCGGGGCGGCCAGCACGTACCCGATCCGCAGCCCCGCGAGCCCCCAGGTCTTGGTGAGGCTCCGCAGCACGACGAGTCCGGGGACGTCCGTGCGCCCGCACAGCGCCTCGCGCTCGCCCGGCACCGCGTCCATGAACGCCTCGTCGACCACCAACGTCCGCCCGGGACGGGCCAGTCGCTCGATGACGGCCGCCGGATGCAGCACCGACGTGGGGTTGGTCGGATTGCCGACCACCACCAGATCCGCGTCCTCGGGCACGGCCGACGGATCCAGCCGGAAATCGTCCTCGGCCCGCAGCAGCACCCGCCGCACCTCGTGCCCGGCCGCGCGCAGCGCCGCCTCCGGCTCGGTGAACTGCGGATGGACCACGACCGGACGGCGGGCCGGCAGGGCCCGTGCGATCAGGACGAACGCCTCCGCCGCACCCGCCGTCAGCAACACCCGTTCCACGGGCAGCCCGTGCCGGGCCGCCACCGCCGCCCGCGCCGCACCGCCGTCCGGGTAGGCGGCGAGCGAGCCCAGGGACTCGGCTATCCGGGCCTTCAGCCAGGCCGGGGGCGTACCGGTCCGTACGTTGACGGCGAGATCGGTCAGATCCCTGCCCGGTCCCCGTACTTCCACGTCACCGTGGTGCCGCAGATCGTGCGCGCCCGCGCCTGCCGCGTCGGGACTTTCGATGGGAGTGTGCATGACCGCCGTGGGGGTGGTGGTGACGGCCGGAGTCGTCGGAGTGGAAGCGCGGCCGCGGTGGCGGCCCCACGCCGTCCTCGAACGGGGTTCCGGTGGGAGGGAGTACGGCAGAACGACTATGCGCCCGGCACCCGGCTTCACGCAACGGTCGGGGTCGCACGTCACACCGGCTTCACGGGGGCCGGCTCCGCGAACGGGACCGGTTCCGTCGAACGGACCGGCTCCACACGGCCGGGGTCCTCAGGAGCCGGTCGCGTCGCCCGGTAACTCCTCGGCGGCCGAACCGGGCGTACCGGTCGTGCCGGATGCGCTGGATGTATCGGATGTGCCGGATGTAACGGCGGTATCGCGTGTACCGGCAGTGCCGGGCGTACCGTCCGGGGCGCGGCGCGCCACCGCGCAGGTCGCCATCGCCGGCCGCCCCTCGGGCGCCGACTTCCGCTTCGGCACGAGGAGATCGCCCCCCGCGGCGAGCGCGGCGGCCTCCGCCACGGACGGCGTCCCGACGGCGGCCAGCGACGCGCCGGACGGGCCGGGCACCTCGATCCGGGCCAACTCGTCGGCCGGGTACGTCCGCAGCGGCACACCGAGCCGCACGGCCGCCTCGACGATCCCCGGCTCGTCGGCCTTCGCGTCCACGGTCGCCAGCTCCACGACGTCCGACGGCCGGAGCCCGGCCCCGCGCAGGACGTCCCGGACCAGCCCCAGCACCTCGTCGGCCGGTACGCCCCTGGACGCGCCGACGCCCACGACGAGCCGCGCGGCCGCCGTCCGGTCGTCCGCCCCGGTGCCGGGCACGGATCGGGCTCCTTCCGGAGGGCCGGGATGCGCGCGGTGGGGTCGATCGGCTAGCAAGGGCGCATGGCGGTGTTCGTCGCGCTCGGCGCGTTCCTGATGACCCTGGTGGGCGGCTGGGTCGCCCAACGCGTCACCGACCGCCGCCATCTGGTGCTCGGTTTCGCCGGCGGACTGATGCTCGGCGTGGTCGGCCTGGACCTGCTGCCGGAGGCGATCGGGGCCGCGGGCGAACCCGTCTTCGGCGTCCCGGCCGCGCTGTTGCTGTTCGTCGGCGGCTTCCTCCTCGCCCACCTCGTGGAACGGCTGCTCGCCGTGCGCCGGGCGGCACACGGCGCGGGCGGGGAGCGGGTGCCGCAGGTCGGACTCACCGCGGCGGCGGCGATGGTCGGCCACAGCCTGATGGACGGCATCGCGCTCGGCGCCGCCTTCCAGGTGGGCGCGGGCATGGGCGCCGCCGTCGCCCTCGCCGTGATCACGCACGACTTCGCCGACGGCTTCAACACCTACACGATCACCAGCCTGTACGGGAACGCCCGCCGCAAGGCCCTGATCATGCTGTTCGCCGACGCCGCTGCACCGATCGTGGGCGCCGCGACGACCCTGGTGTTCACCCTTCCGGAGCAACTGCTCGGATGCTATCTCGGCTTCTTCGGCGGTGCCCTGCTCTATCTCGCCGCCACCGAGATCCTGCCCGAGGCGCACCACGAACACCCGGCCCGCTCCACGCTGCTGTGCACGGTCGCCGGGGTGGGCTTCATCTGGCTGGTGGTGGGCATCGCGGAATGACCGCCGCACCGCCCCCGGGCACCCCTCGGCCGTGGGACGGCACACCGCACCGGGGTGCCACGCGACGCCCGGACGGCACACCGCCCCCGGGCGCCTCACGGGCCCCCGCCCCGGCCGTGGTTCATCCCCCGCACCTCTCGACGAACCTGCGGGCCATGGCGGGCACCGCGGCCCAGTGCGTGTGCAGATAGCTCGCGTGCACGCCCCGGTGCACGAAGCCCTCGACGCGTCGTTCGGGCTGGTGCATGCCCCACGCCGGAGCGGGCCCGGCCCCCGGCTCCAGCACGGTCCGATGGAACTCGTGCCCGTGCACCCGGGTGCCGGACGTGGCCAGCACACTGCCGGAGACCGCCACCGCCGCCCGGTAACCGAGCGTCAGCCGCTCGGACATCCGCGCCTCGGCGTCGAGGACCCCGCACATCGGCAGCCCGTCCAGCGAGCGGGCCAGATACAGCAGCCCCGCGCACTCGGCGGCCACCGGCGCCCCGGACGCCACCAGCTCGACCACCGACCGGCGCAGCGCCGCGTTGGCGGACAGCTCCGAGGCGTACACCTCGGGGAACCCGCCGCCGATGACCAGCCCCCGCGTCCCCTCGGGCAGCGCCTCGTCCCGCAGCGGGTCGAACGGTACGACCTCGGCCCCGGCGGCGATGAGCAGTTCGGTGTGCTCGGCGTAGGAGAAGGTGAAGGCCGCACCGGAGGCGACGGCGATCCGCCGCGGTCCCTCCCGGTCCCCGGCGGGCGGCACGACGGCCCCACCGTGGCCGGCCACCTCCGCCGCCGCGTCCCACACCCCGCCGCCCACCGGGGGCGCGGAGGACGCCAGCGCCAGCAGCGCGTCCAGGTCGCACCCGGCCACCACCTGCGCCCGCATCGCCTCGACCGCGTCCACCGCGTCGCCCCGCCGCTCCGCCACCGGGACCAGACCCAGATGACGGGACGGCACGGCCAGCTGCCCGGCCCGCCGCAGCACCCCCATCACCGGTACGCCGGACTCCTCCAGTGCCTCCCGCAACAGCATCTCGTGGCGCTGGGAGCCGACCTTGTTCAGGATCACCCCGCCCAGCCGCACCTGCGGGTCCCACGAGGCGAAGCCGTGCACCAGCGCGGCCACGGAACGCGACTGCGACGACGCGTCCACGACCAGCACCACGGGCGCCCGCAGGAGCTTGGCGACCTGGGCGGTCGACGCCAGCTCGCCCTGCCCGGACGCACCGTCGTACAGCCCCATCACCCCCTCGACCACCGCCAGGTCGCAGCCCCGCGCCCCGTGCGCGAACAGCGGCGCGATCCGGTCGGGGCCGCACATGTACGCGTCGAGGTTGCGCCCCGGCCGCCCCGTGGCCAGCGTGTGGTAGCCGGGATCGATGTAGTCGGGCCCGACCTTGTGCGGGGACACGGCGAGGCCCCGCCCGGCGAAGGCGGCCATCAGCCCCGTGGCCACGGTGGTCTTGCCGCTGCCCGACGAGGGCGCGGCGATCACCAGTCGAGGAACGTTCACCGGGGTTCCCTCACCATTCGATGCCCCGCTGACCCTTCTGACCGGCGTCCATCGGGTGCTTGACCTTCGACATCTCGGTCACCAGGTCCGCCGCGTCCAGCAGCTCCTGCGGCGCGTTGCGGCCGGTGATCACCACGTGCTGCGTACCGGGACGGGACCGCAGCACCTCGATCACCTCGGCGGTGTCGACCCAGCCCCAGTGCATCGGGTACGCGAACTCGTCGAGCACGTACAGCCGGTACGTCTCGGCGGCCAGGTCGCGCTTGACCTGCTCCCAGCCCTCGCGCGCCGCCTCCTCGTTGTCCATCTGGCCGTCGCGCTGCACCCACGACCAGCCCTCGCCCATCTTGTTCCAGACGACGGACCCGCCCTCGCCGCTCGCACCGAGGACCTTCAGGGCGTTCTCCTCGCCGACCTTCCACTTGGCCGACTTGACGAACTGGAACACCCCGATCGGCCAGCCCTGGTTCCAGGCGCGCAGCGCCATCCCGAAGGCCGCCGTCGACTTCCCCTTGCCGACGCCGGTGTGCACCATCAGCAGCGGGCGGTTGCGGCGCTGACGGGTGGTGAGCCCGTCGTCGGGCACGGTGGTCGGTTGTCCCTGCGGCATCAAGCAGCCCTCCTGTTGGTTTCCTGAACGTCCTTGACGAGCCCGGCGATCGAGTCGGCCCGCAGCTCGTCGAGCGTGACGGCGCTGCCCCCGAGCTCACGCGCGAGGACCCCCGCGAGACCGAGCCGCACCGGCCCCGACTCGCAGTCCACGACGACGGACGCGATGCCCTGCGCCTCGTGCAGCCGGGCCGCCCGCGCGGCCAGCGCCACCGCGTCGGGGCCCCCGGTCGCCCGCCCGTCGGTCACCACGACCAGCAGCGGCCGGCGCGACGGATCGCGCAACCGCTCCACCCGCAGCACCTCGTGGGCCCTCAGCAGCCCGGCCGCGACCGGGGTGCGCCCCCCGGTCGGCAGCAGCTCCAGCCGGGCCGCCGCGGCGTCCACCGACGACGTCGGCGGCAGCGCCACCTCGGCCTCCCGGCCCCGGAAGGTGACCAGCCCGACCTTGTCCCGCCGCTGGTACGCGTCCAGCAGCAGCGAGAGCACCGCGCCCTTCACCGCACCCATCCGCTGCCGGGCGGCCATCGACCCGGAGGCGTCCACCACGAAGAGCACGAGATTGCCCTCGCGCCCCTCTCGCGTCGCCTGCCGCAGATCGTCCCGCCGCACCACCAGCCCCGGCCCCGAACGGCCGCGCGCCCGCTGGTGCGGGGCGGCGGCCTGCACGGTCGCCGCCAGATGAAGCTTGGTCAGGGCGCCCCGCGGCTGCCGGGAACCGGTCGTGCGCCCGTGCTCGGTACGCGCCCGGGACCGCCGTCCCGCCGCGCCCTCGCCCAGGCCGGGCACGCTCAGCATCCGGGTCCGGAACGGCTCGGTGGCGCCCACCGGCCGCTGCTCGCCGCCCCCGGACGGCCGGCCCTGCCCCTGCTCCTGCCCCTGCCCCTGCTCCTGCCCCTGCTCCTGCCCCTGTCCCCGGTCCTGCTCGGGCACGGACGGGGCGGGCGCGTCGGCGCTCTCCCCCTCGGGCCGCGGCGGCGTGTCGGGGCCGCCGTCGTGCGGGGGCCGGCCGCCGCCACCGGGGCCGTCCGGGTCCGGGTCCTCGTCCCCGCCGCCGTTCTGCTCCAGCGTGTCGTCGAGCTTGTCCTCGTCCAGCCCCGGCGCGTCGAACGGGTTGCGCCTGCGGCGGTGGGGGAGCGCGAGCAGGGCGGCCTGCCGCACGTCCTCGGCCAGCACGTCCGTGCGCCCCGCCCACGCGGCCAGCGCGGTGGCGGTCCGCGCCATGACGATGTCCGCGCGCATCCCGTCGACCTCGAAGGCCGCGCACGTCGCCGCGATCTGCCGCAACGCCCCGTCCCCGAGCCGCACTTCGGGCAGCAGCGCCCGCGCGGCGGCGATCCGCTCCCGCAGGGCGCCCTCCTCGGCGGCCCACTCGGCGGCGAAACCCGCCGGGTCGGCGTCGTACGCCAGGCGCCGCCGCACGACCTCGACCCGCTGGTCGGTGTCGCGGGACGCGGCGACCTCGACGGTCAGCCCGAACCGGTCGAGCAGCTGCGGGCGCAGCTCGCCCTCCTCGGGGTTCATCGTGCCGACGAGCAGGAACCGGGCCGCGTGCCGCACGGAGACGCCCTCGCGCTCCACGTACGAGGCACCCATGGCGGCGGCGTCGAGCAGGACGTCGACCAGGTGGTCGTGGAGCAGGTTCACCTCGTCGACGTACAGGATGCCCCGGTTCGCGGCGGCCAGCAGGCCGGGCTCGAACGCCTTGACGCCCTCGGCGAGCGCCCGCTCGATGTCGAGCGCCCCGACCAGCCGGTCCTCGGACGCGCCGACGGGCAGCTCCACCATCCGGGCCCCCCGCGACACGCCGCCCCCGGCCCCGTGCGGGCCGTCCGGACACGCCGGGTCGGGCGACGCCGGGTCGCACGAGAAACGGCACCCGGGAACCACCGGGACGTCCGGCATGAGCGCGGCGAGTGCCCGCACGGCGGTCGACTTGGCGGTGCCCTTCTCACCCCGCACCAGCACCCCGCCGACGGCGGGCGATACGGCGTTCAGCAGCAGCCCGAGCCGGAGGTCGTCCTGTCCGACGACGGCGGTGAAGGGGTACGGCGTACTCACGGTGCCTCCTTGGAGGAACGAGGGGCGGCGGTCTTGCCGGTGTCGGAGCCGGTCGGGGCCGGGACGTCGGTCCGGGCCGACGGCACTGCCCGGGAGGCTCCCGGCGCGGTGCCCGAAGGGGTGTTCATGCGCGCCCCGGGTGCCGCGGGCGCGCCGGGCGGAAGGAAGGGCAGGCCCGACGGCGCGCCCGACTCGATGAGCCGCAGCAGCGCGTCGGTGTCGGCGTGCTCCTCGACGAGGTCGCCGAGACGGTCGAGCTGCTCCTCCCGCAGCGCGCCGAAGACGGTGTCGGGGGCGGGGACGAAACGCCGGCCCGCGGCCCGCGCCACCTCGGCCAGGAAGCGGCGGCGGAACGCGTCGCTCTCCAGCGAGCCGTGCCAGTGGGTGCCCCACACGGCACCGACTCGGCACCCGTCCAGGAACGGCTCCCCGCCGCGCACGTCCGCGACGCCGTGGTGGATCTCGTACCCCTCGACGGGCGCGCCGAGCGCCTCGCCGACGGGACGGGCGAGGGTCTTCTCGCGGTCGAAGCGGATGCGCACGGGCAGCAGGCCCAGACCCTCGACCCGGCCCGCGCGGGACTCGACCTCGTCCTCGATGTGCTCGCCGAGCACCTGGAAGCCGCCGCAGATGCCGAGAACCGGCAGGCCCTCGGCCGCGCGCCGCACCAGCGCGTCGGCGAGACCGCGCTCGCGCAGCCAGGCCAGCGCCTTCACGGTGCCGCGGGTGCCCGGCACCACGACGAGGTCGGCGTCGGACAACTCCTCGGCCCGGTCCACGAACCGGACGACGACGCCGGGTTCGGCGGCCAGCGCGTCCACGTCGGTGAAGTTCGACATCAGGGGCACCGCGCACACCGCGACCCGCAGCACGTCCTCGCCGTGCGGCGGGGCGACGACCGACTCGCGCACCGCGCCGCGCAGCGAGACCCGCAGGCCGTCCTCCTCGTCGATGCCCAGGCCGTGGGCGAAGGGCAGCACCCCGTACGTCCCCCGCCCGGTGAGCCCGCGCAGCATCTCCAGGCCGGGCTCCAGCAGCGACACGTCGCCGCGGAACTTGTTCACCAGGTAGCCCGCGATCAGCGACTGGTCCTCGGGGGCCAGCAGCGCCGTCGTGCCGAAGAACGAGGCGAAGACCCCGCCGCGGTCGATGTCGCCGACCACCACCACGGGAAAGCCCGCCGCCCGTGCGACCCCCATGTTCACGATGTCCGTGCGCCGCAGGTTGATCTCGGCCGGACTGCCCGCCCCTTCGCAGATCACCGCGTCGTACGTGCCCCGCAGCTGCTCCAGGCAGTCCACGACCGTGGAGAACAGCGCCTCCTGCCGGCCGCCGTGGTAGCCGCGCGCGCTCATCTCGCCGACCGGCCTGCCCATCAGGACGACCTGGCTGGAGCGGTCGCCGCCCGGCTTGAGCAGTACAGGGTTCATCAGCGCGGACGGCTCCACCCGGGCGGCCTGGGCCTGCATGGCCTGGGCGCGCCCGATCTCGGCGCCCTCACGGGTGACGAACGAGTTCAGCGACATGTTCTGCGCCTTGAAGGGCGCCACCTTCACGCCCCGGCGCACCAGCCAGCGGCAGATGCCCGCGGTGACGACGCTCTTGCCGGCGTCGGAGGTGGTTCCGGCGATCAGCAGCCCGCCGCTCATGGGTTTCTCCGTCCTGGGGTGCGGGGTCCGGGGATGCGGGGTCCTGCCACGTCGGTCACGGCCGCCCGGCGCCCCGCGATCCGCCGGGCGGCGAACGACACGCCGAACCGGCCCGCCGCGCACACGCCCAGGGCCAGCACGCCCACCCGGCGCGACAGCCGCACCGCGCGCTCGATGTCCGCGCCCTCCACCGCCCGCCCGGCCTCCCCGTTGAGCACGGGACGGTGCTCGACCCGGCCGCCGTACGCGAGGGTCCCGCCGAGCCGTACGCCGAGCGCGCCCGCGAACGCGGCCTCCACCGGGCCCGCGTTGGGGCTCGGGTGTCGGCCGGCATCGGCCCGCCAGGCCCGTACCGCCGCGCCCGGCCGGCCTCCCGCGGCCACGGCGAGCAGGGCGGTGAGCCGGGCGCCGGGCCAGCCCGCGAGGTCGTCGAGGCGGGCCGAGGCCCAGCCGTAGCGCCGGTACCGGGGCGACTTGTGGCCGACCATGGCGTCCAGGGTGTTGACGGCCCGGAAGCCGGCCAGTCCGGGCACCCCGCCCAGCGCGCCCCACACCAGGGCGCCGACCACGGCGTCCGAGGTGTTCTCGGCCACGGACTCCACCACGGCGCGGGCGATCTGCGGCCCGTCGAGGGACTGCGGGTCGCGCCCGCACAGATGCGGCAGCCGTTCGCGGGCCAGCTCGATGTCACCGGCCGTCAGGGCGTCGCCGATGGCCCGGGCCTCGCGACCCAGGGACGTGCCGCCGACGACGGACCAGGTGGTCGCGGCGGTCAGTGCGACGGAGGCGGCGGGGCGGTCGCGCAGGGCGCGGGCCACCAGCGCGGCACCACCGGCGACGCCCCCGGCGCAGACGAGGGTGTGCAGCGCGCCCCACCCGCGGTGGTCGTGCCACAGACGGCGCTCGACGCCCGCGGCGGCCCGCCCGAACCCGGCCACCGGATGCCCCCTGCGGGGGTCACCGAGCAGCAGGTCGCCGAGCAGACCGGCGGCGGCGCCGTACGCGAAGACGCGGTCGGCTCGCACGCTCAACCGGCCGTCGTGCCTCGGAGGATCCCGGTACGGGCGGCTCTCGGCGAGAGCGCCCCGACGACGGACGCACGGCAGCCAGGCATGGTGATATGTCCTCACTCAGGGTCCGCGCCCTGGTTCGACGAGACCGGCGACGAGAGTCTCCTGGCTCCCGGATCCGCGGTTCCCCCGGCCTTCCAGCCCGCTCGCGCGTGCCGTGACTTCCGGTGTTGGGGGACCGCTCCCCGGTGACAGTGGCGGGACCGCGCCGGATTCGCACCGGCTTCCTCTGCTGTCGCCGTGATTGGCTCCGGCAGTCCACCACGCCCCGCGAACGCCCGTCAACCTGCCGTTGACCTGCGGCGGCGCAGTGTGCTGAGACCCACATCGCGCCGGGCGCACGGCGGAGGGCCGGACACCTCGCGGGTGTCCGGCCCTCCGTGACGCGTGTGTTCAGCCGTGACGCGTGTGCTCGGGCGTCATGCGTGGGCGCGTCGGACGTCACGCATGTACTCGGGCGTGACGCGTGTGATCAGGCGACGATCAGGAAGATCCCGTACGCGACCGCCGCCGCGCACAGCGCGAAGCAGGCGTACGCCCCGGCGCGGGCCAGCAGCACCGAGCCGCCGGAGCCGCCCTGCGCCGCCGGTTCGGCCTGCTTGGAGAGGCCGACGATGCCGAGGGTGAAGAGGCCCACCAGGGCGACGGTGACCACGAGGGAGACGCCGAACACGGAACCGAGGGCTGCCCAGTCGATTTTCATGCTGATTCCTTAGACGGCCGGCCTGGACGGCCCGCTCAGACGGTGGCGGGTCGCGCCGGGTCCTGGGTGGTGGTGGTTGCGGCCGGGGCCGCGATGGTGGCCGTGAGGTTCTGGACCGGTGCCTGGGCCGCGGTGGGCGGCGGGCTGACGGCGGCGATGGCCGTGGTGACGACGCCCGCGGGCTCGACGTCGACGTCCGACGGGGCGACGTCGTCGTGGCCGACCGGCTTGCGGCGCGAGATCAGCCAGATCGAGCCGGAACCCGCGACCAGCAGCGCCGCGACGACGACGACACCCCAGGTGCCCTGCTTGGTGAGGAGCTCGGCGCCCGCGCCGACCAGACCGGCGGCCGGGAGGGTCAGGCCCCAGGCGACGAACATCCGGGTGGCGGTGGACCAGCGGACCACACCGCCCTGCCGGCCGAGGCCCGCGCCCATCACGGCGCCGGAGCAGGACTGGGTGGTGGAGAGGGAGAAGCCGAGGTGCGAGGAGGCCAGGATGACCGTGGCCGCGCTGGTCTGGGCGGCGAAGCCCTGCGGCGGCCTGAGGTCGGTGAGGCCGCTGCCCATGGTGCGGATGATGCGCCAGCCGCCCAGGTACGTGCCGAGGGCGATGGCCAGACCGGCGGAGACGATCACCCAGACCGGCGGGTTGGAACCGGGGCTCAGGACGCCGCCGGTGACCAGGGCCAGGGTGATGATGCCCATGGTCTTCTGCGCGTCGTTGGTGCCGTGGGCGAGGGAGACCAGTCCGGCCGAGGCGATCTGACCGGCGCGGTAACCCTTGGCGGTGGCCTTCTCCTGGGCGTCGTTGCGGATCTTCCCACCGATCCGGTACGTCAGCCTGGTGGCCAGCAGCGCGGCCAGTCCGGCGACGATCGGGGCGGCGACCGCGGGGAGCAGCACCTTGGTGACGACGGTGCCGCCGTTGACGGAGGACCAGCCGGCCGACATGACGGCCGCGCCGATCAGGCCGCCGAACAGGGCGTGCGAGGAGCTGGACGGCAGTCCGACCAGCCAGGTCAGCAGATTCCACAGGATGGCGCCGACGAGTGCCGCGAAGATCACTTCTGTTCGCAGCCCGTCCTCGTTGATGATCCCGCCGGAGATCGTCTTGGCGACCTCCACCGACAGGAACGCGCCGACGAGATTGAGAACGGCGGACATGGCCACCGCTGTCTTCGGTCTGAGTGCACCGGTCGAGATGGTCGTCGCCATCGCGTTGGCGGTGTCATGGAAACCGTTCGTGAAATCGAACACTAGAGCTGTCACGATCACAATCGCGAGGAGCAGCGTGATGTGTTCCATTTACCCAGGCAATCGTTCGACGTCATTGGTGCGTAGACCGTAGGCAACCTTAGTGAACGGAAGATGAACTGAGCAGGGCGTTGCGGTGTTGCCAAGCGATTGATGGCATTCCGCTTGTCTCCGTCCGCGACCGGCGGAGGGGGTCCGGGCGCCTGTTCGACCGTGCGCGCCGCAACCGGGCGGACCGGCTCCCGGCCCCGCCCGGAACCCGCCGCTCCGTCGGGGCCGTCCCCCGGGCCGCGAGCCGCCCGCCCGCAGGGAAAGGAACCGGCCACCGACCGGCCCCGGCCGCCCCCGTCCCGGCCGAACACGTGTCCGTCCGCCCTCCGGCCTGACAGGATCGGCGCATGAGCGATCAGCAGCGGGACGCGATCGGGCGGGCCTGGGACGGTGTCGTCGCCACCGCCCGCAGGACGGCGGCCGAGGGCCTCGTCGTCGGTACCTCGGGAAACGTGTCGGCACGGGTCGGCGACACGGTCCTGGTCACACCGAGCGGAGTGCCGTACGACCGGCTCGGCCCGCAGGACGCCGTCGGCGTCGACCTGGCGGGCAACCGCGTCCTGGGCGAACTGGCCCCGACCAGCGAACTCCCGCTCCACCTCGCGGTCTACCGGAACACCGACGCGTCCGCCGTCGTGCACACCCACGCGGTGCACGCCACGGCCGTCTCCACCCTGGTCCCCGAGGTCCCGCCGGTCCACTACGCCGCCGCCATGCTCGGCGGGACCGTCCGGGTCGCGGCCTACGCGCGCTACGGCACCGACGAACTGGCCGCGAACATGCTCACCGCGCTGCGGGACCGCACGGGCTGCCTGCTCCAGAACCACGGCACGGTCACCCATGGGGCCACCCTGGACGAGGCCTACGACCGCACCGCCCAGCTGGAGTGGCTCTGCCGGCTCTGGCTCGCCGCGAGCTCCGTGCCCGGCCGCACCCCGAGCCTGCTCTCCCCGGCCCAGCTGAGCGACGTCCAGGGTGGCCCCATGGGTGACCGTGCCGTGGTTCTGGAGCAGGCAGCCCGTGCGGTCCCGCAGCGCGGTGAGCATGTTCGCGGCCAGTTCGTCGGTGCCGTAGCGCGCGTAGGCCGCGACCCGGACGGTCCCGCCGAGCATGGCGGCGGCGTAGTGGACCGGCGGGCCCGCCCATACCCGCTCGTCCGTGGTCCGTGCTCTGCTGAGTCTTCGCCCGCCCCGCCCGTCCGCCCGGACCCGGACGGACCCGTCCGCTGGCACGGCGCCGCGCCCCCCGCGACACTGAAGCGGTGCGCCCGGCAACAGTTACGGCAGCAGCCGTCACCACCATCCTCGGCATCGGTGCGGCAGCGGTCGCGGCCGGCCGGTACGCCAGCGACGCCGCCCTCAAGGCGCCGTCCGGACGGCCGCTGCCCGCCGACCGCAGACTCACCGTGCACGCCACGGCGGCCGGGCAGGTCACCCTGACCCGCTCCTTCGCCGCGCTGCGCCCCGGTACGTACGGTCTGGCGGGCAAGGACGTCCACGCCGTCGTCGGCCCGGTGATCGAGAACGCCCACCACGCCCCCGACACCGTCGTCCGCAGGCTGGAGCGTGTCAGTCGGGGCAGCCTGGAACCCGGCGCCAAGGTCCGGATCACCCCGCAGCTGCACAGCGGCGACCCCCGCTCCGCCCTCGGCCTCGGCCACGAGGAGGTCGAGATCCCCGGCGAACTCGGCGCCCTGCCCGCCTGGTTCCTGCCCGGCCCCCGCGACACCTGGGTCATCACCGTGCACGGCCTCGGCACCACCAGGGAACACCCCATGAACCTCATGAGGTTCCTGCACGGCCTGCGCCTGCCCGTCCTCGACCTGGCCTACCGCGGCGACGCCGGAGCCCCGAGGTCCCCCGACGGCCTCGCCCATCTCGGCGAATCCGAGTGGCGCGACCTGGACGCCGCGATCCGCTTCGCCGTGCGGTACGGAGCCGAGAAGGTCGTCCTGCACGGCTGGTCCACCGGCGCCTCCATGGCACTGCACGCGGCCGTCAACTCCGCGCTCCGCGACCGGATCTGCGGCCTCGTCCTCGACTCCCCGGTCCTGGACTGGGCCACCACGCTGCGCGCCCTCGCCGTCGCCCGCGGGATCCCCGCCGCGCTGCTGCCGCTCGCCGTCCGCGCCGCCCAGGGACAGACCGGACTGCACGGCGCCCGGCTCCTCGACGGCTCCCTCGCCGACGCCCTGCGCGCCCCGGCCGTGATCTTCCACGGACCGGACGACCGGCTGGCCCCCTGGCAGCCGTCCCGCGACCTCGCCGCCCGCCGCCCGGACCTGATCGCCCTGCACACCGTGGAGCAGGCACCGCACGCGGCGATGTGGAACGCCGGCCCGGACCGCTACGAGGAGACGCTGCGCCGTTTCCTGACGCCCCTGATGTGATCCGATGGGAGGGATCGGGCGTTTGGTTCCCGATCCGGCCCGTCACCTCCTCCACCGGGAATCCGGACTCCGTTTGGGCTTTCGGGCGCTCAGGAGCAAGACTGCTCCCCGTGACGTCCCGTACCCCGCGCGACTCCAGGCTGCGACTTGTCCGCCCGCGACCCCTTGCCACCGCTCGCAAGGCCGTGACCACCCGGCGCACCAGGCCGGCCCCCCGGCCACCGGAGGGCACCCCGCCCCGGTCCGAACTGGCCCGCCAGGCCAGGACGGTTCTCGCCGATGCCGTACGGATCGCCCGCTGGGCGGCCGACGGCGCGATTCCCGGCGCACCACCGCTCGCCGCCCAGGCGCTCGAACGGGCCGCGACGGCCCTGGAGTTGTCCCCGGCCCAGATCCGCTCCGGCTGGGACCGGGCCAGACTCGCCGGTCTCGTCGAACTGCACGGCGACACCGCGCGCCCCGGCTGGCGGCTGCGCGCCTGGGACCGCGACGACTCCGCCGTCCTGCGCGGCTGGGTGGCGCTCTTCGACGCCTGGTCGCTCGTCCACCCGGCGCCCGAGGACATCGAGTCCACCGCGGTCGCCGAGGCCGTCGAGGCCGTGCCGCAGGTGCTCTCCCTCCTCCAGCTCTCGGCGGGCCCGGTCACCGTGCCCGCCCTGCTGGACCTGCTCGGCCAGCGCGTCGCGGAACTCCGCGAGGAACGCTGCGAGGTGCCGTACGGGCCGCAGCCGCTGCCCGCGCCGGCCGAGTCCGCCCCTCCCGCCGACCCCGCGGCCCTGCTGGACTGGGCCCTGGAGGGACTGGCCGCCGTCGGCGCCCTCACCCTCGGCACCGGGCACGCCACCCTCACCCCGCTCGGCAACTGGGCGGTCTGGGTCAAGCTGGAGCAGATCTGCGTCGCGGCCCAGAGCCCGGCCGGGAACATCGAGCAGTCCGCCGCCGACATGCTGCTCGGCTGCGCCCGGCTCACCCCCGGCCCGGCCCGCGACGAGTACCGGGCCTGGCTGGCCGCCCGCCCCGTCGGCAGCGCCGTCGCCGAACTCCTCGCCGTCGCCCGAGGCGAGGACGCGCTGCTGCGGGGACTCGCCTTCGAGGCGCTCCGGGTCGTCGGCGCCCCCGCCGAGCCCGAGGTGCGCGCCGTCGCGGCCGACCCCTCGCTGCGCCCCTACGCGCTGCTCTGGCTGGCCGAGTACGACGGGGCCGACCCCGAGGACGCCCAGGACGTCCTCAGCCGGGAGGAGGCCACCTGGCTCTGGGTCGACACCGCGGCGGCCGTCGCCGACCACGGCGAGACCGGACTGCTGGTCCGGCACCTCGACTCGGCCGTCCAGGGCACGGTCCCGGCCCTGCTGGACGAGGTACGGGCCGTCGGCCACCCGCGCACCGTGCAGGTGCTGGTGGCGCTGGCCGCCGCGCACCCGGACCCCGCACTGGCCAAGGCGGTGCGCCGGGCCGCGTTCCAGGTGCACACCGGGGGCGCGTGACCCGGTGCGTGCCGCGCCCGGTCCGTGCTCCGCGGGCCGGGCGACAGCGGCCCCGCCCCGGCCGCTCGTCCGGCGGTCAGTCCGCCGACCCCGGCGCGTACGTCCCGAAGGTCCACACGTTGCCCTCGGCGTCCCGCGCCGTGTAGTCGCGCGAGCCGTAGTCCTGGTCGGTGGGCGGCATCAGGATCTCCACCCCGTGCTCCACGGCGCGCGCGTGGTGCGCGTCGACCTCGTCCACCACGACGTAGACCCCGACCGGGCCCGAATCCCGCATCGCCTCGGCGAAGACGCCCGCCCGGCCCTTGGACCCCAGCATCACCCTGCCGTTCCCGCAGGACAGTTCGGCGTGCAGGACCTGGCCGCCCGCGCCCTCGTACACCGCCTCCTCGGTGAAGCCGAGCCCCTCCGTCAGCGTTCTGATCGCCGCTCTCGCGTCGTCGTACAGAATCGCCGGATAGATCGTCGGAACGCCGGCCGGTGCGCCTGCCATGACGTTCACCCCTTTCCGTGCCGCCTGCCCCGATTTCTGTGATCTGCGTCTCAGTCTTCCACCGGCCACCGGCAACGGCCCGGCCACCGGCAACGGCCCGGCCACCGGCAACGGCCCGGCCACCGGCAACGGCCCGGCCACCGGCAACGGCCCGGCCACCGGCAACGGCCCGGCCACCGGCGGCGACCCGCCCCGGCGGCCCGTCCGGGGCTCAGCGGAAGGTGTTGCAGTCGGCCATGTCGCCGCTGCGGAAACCGGTGGTGAACCACTGCTGCCGCTGCGCCGCCGAGCCGTGCGTCCAGGACTCCGGCGTGACCCGGCCCTGGAACCTCTCCTGGATCCGGTCGTCGCCGACCGCGGCCGCCGCGTCCAGTCCGTCCCGGATGTCCGCCTGCGTCAGCGAGGTGATCAGCGGCCGTCCGGTCGACTCGTCCGGGGTGGTCGTCGCGTGGTGCGCCCAGACCCCGGCGTAGCAGTCCGCCTGCAGCTCGACCCTGACCGCGTTGCTGTCCGCGCCGGTCCGCCCGTCCTGCGACCGCTCCAGCGTTCCCATCAGGTCCTGCACGTGGTGCCCGTACTCGTGGGCCACGACGTACGCCTGGGCGAACGGTCCGCCGCCGGCGCCGAACCTCGTCCGCAGCTCGTCGAAGAACCCCAGGTCCAGGTAGACCTTCCGGTCGCCGGGGCAGTAGAACGGCCCGACCGCCGAGGTCGCGGAGCCGCAGGCGGTGCCGATCCGGTCGGAGAACAGGATCGTCCGCGAGGGCGTGTACGTCCCCTGCCGCCGCCGGAACTCCTGCTCCCAGTAGTCCTGCACGCTGTTGACCACGGCGACCGTCCGGCAGTCCTCCCGGTCGTTCGCGTCCCGCCCGGTCCGGCAGGCCTCCTCCACCTGCGCGGCCGACGAGGCGGTCGGTGCCGCGTCCGGGTCGCCGGACGACAGGCCGAGCTGCTCGGGACCCACGCCGAAGAACAGCCCCAGGACCAGCGCGATGAGGCCGACGATGCCGCCGCCCACGGTGGCCCTGCCGCCCGGGATGCGGCTGCCGCGCACGTCCTGGACCTCGGACGTGTCCAGATCGGCGTCGTCGTCGAACTGCATGGGCACCACCCTCCGCTCCGGCCGCGACGGCCTCGCCGCCTCCGACGAGTATCGGGCGGTTCATCCTTCGATGCCCTTTTTCGTCGCGCGGTGGAGCGGTGCGGTGACGCCGCGCGAGGCGGCGGGGAGAGGGCGGGTGCGGGCGGAAAAGCAGTTGCACACCCCCAGTAGAATGGCCCGTATGGCAATTCTCCTTGTGCATTGAGCGGCGTCGAGACACCTCCGCCCTCGTCCCGTCCGCCGTCCAACCGCCCTGGAGTTTTACCGTGATCACCGCTTCCGGCATCGAGCTGCGCGCCGGCGCCCGAGTCCTCATCGAGTCCGTCTCCTTCCGTATCGCCAAGGGCGACCGCATCGGCCTCGTCGGCCGCAACGGAGCGGGCAAGACCACGCTCACCAAGTGCCTCGCGGGCGAGGGGAACCCGGCCGGCGGCACCATCACCCGCTCCGGCGAGGTGGGCTACCTCCCGCAGGACCCCCGCACCGGCGACCTCGACGTGCTCGCCCGCGACCGCATCCTCTCCGCCCGCGGCCTCGACGAGATCC
>NZ_RDBO01000020.1:523596-536057 GCF_008120935.1 Streptomyces sp. sk2.1 | reverse complement strand
ACCGCCCTGGAGTTTTACCGTGATCACCGCTTCCGGCATCGAGCTGCGCGCCGGCGCCCGAGTCCTCATCGAGTCCGTCTCCTTCCGTATCGCCAAGGGCGACCGCATCGGCCTCGTCGGCCGCAACGGAGCGGGCAAGACCACGCTCACCAAGTGCCTCGCGGGCGAGGGGAACCCGGCCGGCGGCACCATCACCCGCTCCGGCGAGGTGGGCTACCTCCCGCAGGACCCCCGCACCGGCGACCTCGACGTGCTCGCCCGCGACCGCATCCTCTCCGCCCGCGGCCTCGACGAGATCCTGCGCAAGATGCGGGAGAACGAGGACCGGATGGCGAACGGCAAGGGCGCCACCCGCGAGAAGGCGATGAAGAAGTACGAGCGCCTGGAGACGGAGTTCCTCACCAAGGGCGGATACGCCGCCGAGGCCGAGGCCGCCACCATCGCCGCCGCGCTCAGCCTGCCCGACCGGGTGCTCGGACAGCCGCTCCARACGCTCTCCGGCGGTCAGCGCCGCCGCGTCGAGCTGGCCCGCATCCTGTTCTCGGACGCCGACATCCTGCTGCTCGACGAGCCGACGAACCACCTCGACGCCGACTCGATCGCCTGGCTGCGCGAGTACCTCAAGACCTACCGCGGCGGCTTCATCGTGATCTCCCACGACGCCGAGCTCGTCGAGACGGTCGTCAACAAGGTCTTCTACCTCGACGCCAACCGCTCGCAGATCGACGTCTACAACATGGGCTGGAAGCTCTACCAGCAGCAGCGCGAGGCCGACGAGAAGCGTCGCAAGCGCGAGCGGCAGAACGCCGAGAAGAAGGCCGCGGCCCTCAACTCGCAGGCCGACAAGATGCGCGCCAAGGCCACCAAGACCGTCGCCGCGCAGAACATGGCCAAGCGGGCCGACCGGCTGCTGGCCGGACTGGAGGCCGTCCGGGTCTCCGACAAGGTCGCCAAGCTGCGCTTCCCCGAGCCCGCGCCCTGCGGGAAGACCCCCCTGATGGCGGAGGGCCTGTCCAAGTCCTACGGCTCGCTGGAGATCTTCACCGACGTCGACCTCGCCATCGACAAGGGCTCCCGGGTCGTCATCCTCGGCCTCAACGGCGCGGGCAAGACCACCCTGCTCCGGCTCCTCGGCGGTGCGGAGAAGCCCGACACCGGCCAGGTCATCCAGGGCCACGGGCTCAAGCTCGGCTACTACGCCCAGGAGCACGAGACCCTGGACCCGGACCGCACGGTCCTGGAGAACATGCGCTCCGCGGCGCCCGACCTCGACCTCGTCGACGTCCGCAAGACCCTGGGCTCCTTCCTCTTCTCCGGCGACGACGTCGACAAGCCCGCCGGGGTCCTCTCCGGCGGCGAGAAGACCCGCCTCGCCCTGGCCACCCTGGTGGTCTCCTCCGCCAACGTGCTGCTCCTGGACGAGCCGACGAACAACCTCGACCCGGCCAGCCGCGAGGAGATCCTCGGCGCGCTGCGCACGTACAAGGGCGCCGTCGTCCTCGTGACGCACGACGAGGGAGCGGTCGAGGCGCTCCAGCCGGAGCGCATCATCCTGCTGCCGGACGGTGTCGAGGACCTGTGGGGCGCGGACTACCAGGACCTGGTCGCGCTGGCCTGAACGACGTCGACAAGCCCGCCGGGGTCCTCTCCGGCGGCGAGAAGACCCGCCTCGCCCTGGCCACCCTGGTGGTCTCCTCCGCCAACGTGCTGCTCCTGGACGAGCCGACGAACAACCTCGACCCGGCCAGCCGCGAGGAGATCCTCGGCGCGCTGCGCACGTACAAGGGCGCCGTCGTCCTCGTGACGCACGACGAGGGAGCGGTCGAGGCGCTCCAGCCGGAGCGCATCATCCTGCTGCCGGACGGTGTCGAGGACCTGTGGGGCGCGGACTACCAGGACCTGGTCGCGCTGGCCTGAACCGGCCCGGCGCATGTTTGATCCACTCCGTCTGGATCATTCGGCCCATGCGTGATCCGTCATCTGTGTGATGACGTCTCGTACCCCGGCGCGGTGCCCGGCAGATGCCTGCCGGGCACACCCATTCGGACCCGGGAAAACCCGTGCGGCCCTGACCTGCTGATTCGTCCTGCACCTCGCCCCACCCGCCCCCGCAGCCCCATGGAACAAAGGATTCCGGGCGCCCGATCCCGTTCCCCGGACGGCAATCCGGTTGCACGGACCTTGCCGAATGGGTGGCCAGGAAGCTGCCGAGGGGTGATCATGAGAGTCCAGAGCGCACTTCCCATGAGGAGGCACGGGTGGCCGAGACTCTGAAGAAGGGCAGCCGGGTGACCGGCGCCGCGCGCGACAAGCTCGCGGCAGACCTGAAGAAGAAGTACGACTCCGGTGCGAGCATCCGGGCGCTGGCCGAGGAAACCGGCCGTTCCTACGGATTCGTCCACCGGATGCTCAGCGAGTCCGGAGTCACGCTGCGGGGACGCGGCGGAGCGACGCGGGGCAAGAAGGCCGCCACGGCCTGACGGCCACCGGCGGTCGGGACGGGTCGTGCGGCCGTCCCGGAGTTCACCGTTCCTGACGGTGGCCACCCGGTCGATCGTGCGGTCGACCGGGTGGTTACTGTTCAGTCACTTAGCTTCGTGTGCTGACTGAACGGATCCGGAGGCGCCCCATGACCTCGCTCGACCCCGTACTCGACAAGGACGGCGTACGACTCACCGTCGACGACGCGGTCGCCACGGTGACCCTCACCAACCCGGCCAAGCGCAACGCCCAGTCTCCCGCTCTGTGGCGGGCGTTGACGGAAGCCGGACGGGCACTGCCCGGCAGCGTGCGGGTCGTCGTGCTCCGCGGCGAGGGCAAGTCGTTCTCCGCCGGGCTCGACCGGCAGGCGTTCACCCCCGAGGGGTTCGACGGCGAGCCGTCCTTCCTCGACATGGCGCGCGGCTCGCAGGACGAGCTCGACGCGACCATCGCCGAGTACCAGGAGGCGTTCACCTGGTGGCGCCGCAACGACATCGTGTCGATCGCGGCCGTCCAGGGACACGCGATCGGTGCCGGTTTCCAGCTGGCCCTCGCCTGCGATCTGCGGATCGTCGCCGAGGACGTGCAGTTCGCCATGCGTGAGACCAGTCTCGGACTGGTTCCCGACCTCACCGGCACGCACCCCCTGGTGCACCTGGTGGGGTACGCCCGCGCGCTGGAGATCTGCGCCACGGGCCGCTTCGTCCACGCCGAGGAGGCCGAACGCACCGGCCTGGCCAACCTCGTGGTCCCCGCCGACGAGCTGGACGGCGCGGCCCGCGACCTGGCCGGCGCGCTGCTGGCCGCCCCGCGCGACGCGGTCGTGGAGACCAAGGCGCTGCTGGGCGGTGCGGTCTCGCGCGGCTACGAGGAGCAGCGCGTCGCCGAACGCGCCGCGCAGGGCCGCCGGCTGCGCGACCTGGCGGGCATCACCGACTGACCCCGCGGACCCGTGGGCGGAACCGGCCGGACCGGTCCCGCCCGCGGGTCCCGTGCGTCCGCGCGGGTCCGGACGGCCGTCGGCGAGGGGTGCGCCGCCCCGCCCCCGTCCGTTTGCCGCTCAGTCGAGTCCCGTCACCCGGTCGCGTTCCACCACCGCGGTGACCAGCACCGCGACCGAGGGGTGTCCCTCCAGCGCGGCCGTCACCGCGCCCCGCACGGCGCGCGCCACGTCGAGCGCCCGGTGCGCGGGGTCCGTCGCCAGTTCGACCCGCACCCGCCCCGGGCCCGTGTGCACCGGGTGTCCCAGCGCCCGGGTCAGTGCCACCACTCCCAAAACCCCGGCGGCGGCCCGCCCCGCGTCCTCCGTCGCCCGCGCCCCGCGCGCTTCGGCCGGTGAGGGGGGCGTCCGTCCGGGCGGTGCGTCCAGCAGCTCCGTCACCCGTACGTCCACCTCCGCCACCACCAGGCCCAGCCAGTCCCCGGCCGCCGTGAACAGGGCCGAACGCAGTGCGTCGGCGGCGACCGGCAGCGGCCGGCCGGACAGGGCCGACACGTCGGCCTCGATCCGCAACGGCCCCGGCGGCAGGGCGCTCGGCGGTGGTTCCACCTCCGGCTCCGGGGCCTGATCCGGGGCGGCCACCGCGATCCTGAGCCGCCCGAGCACCACGCCCTGCTCCTGCTCCTGCTCCGCCACTGCCCCGCGCAGCACCGCGACCGCCGCCCGCTCGGCGATCCAGGCGCCGTCGGCCGGACCGCCCAGCGGAAGCAGCCGTCCGAGGCCGAGCCTCTGTCTGACCGCCGCCGCCCATCCGTCCGCCCGCTGCGGGCCCTCACCCGTCGTCATCCCCCCAGCCTGCCGCATCCACGGCGCAGGACGTCGTAACCCCGCCTAGTGTGGGCAAAGAGGGGCGAATCATCCCGAAGGGAAGAGTGGCGATGACCGACACCACACAGCGCAACCGGCCCGAGAGCTCGGACCGGGAATCGAGTCCGCTCGTCAAGCGCGGCGGGGGAGCCCCCGCCACTCGCGGACGCACCACCATCGCCGACGGCGTGGTCGAGAAGATCGCGGGCATGGCGACCCGTGACGTGGTCGGCGTCCACGCGATGGGCAGCGGCCTGTCGCGCACGTTCGGCGCGGTGCGCGACCGGGTGCCCGGCGGGGGCGGCGGCAAGTCCGTCACCCGAGGGGTGAAGGCGGAGGTCGGCGAGTCCCAGACCGCCCTCGACCTGGAGATCGTCGTCGACTACGGCGTCTCGATCGCCGATGTCGCCCGCGACGTACGGGAGAACGTGGTCGCGGCGGTCGAGCGGATGACCGGTCTGGAGGTCGTCGAGGTCAACATCGCGGTGAGCGACGTGAAGCTGCCCGACGAGGTCGACGACGAACAGCCCGAGCCGCGACTTCAGTAGGACGTGAACACGAGGCAGTCGAGGAGCGCACGATGAGCATGGCAGTGGTCGGCATGGTGGCCGGCATGGCACTCGGATTCGCCGGGTACTTCGGCGGGTTCGGGGCCTTCCTGCTGGTGGCCGCGTTGGGGGCGGTCGGTTTCGTCGCCGGCCGCTTCGTGGAGGGCGACCTGGAACCCGGCGACTTCTTCCGGAGTCGCGAACGCGGCGACCGACGCCGGTGACGACGGTGTCGGGGGTGAGCCGCACGATCGCCGCCGGTGAGCGCGGGGAGACCAGGATCGCCGACCGGGTGGTCGCCAAGATCGCCGCACAGGCGGCGAAGGAGGCGATCGAGGAGCCGCCGGAGGAGGGCGCCGCACCGCGCGCCACGGTCACGGTGCACCGGGACACCGCCCGGGTGCGGGTGAGCCTGGAACTCCGCTACCCCTCCGACATCGGACGCCAGTGCGGCGGGGTGCGCCGCCGGGTCGCCGAGCGGGTCGGGGAGTTGGTGGGGATGGACGTGCCCGAGGTGGCCGTACAGGTCGAGCGGCTGCATCCGGTGGGAGCGGGCTCCGGGGCGCAGGGGAGGATCCGATGAGCGAGCCCCTGGAACCGGAGCACGGGACGCGACCGCTGCCCGCCGGCGACCCCGCCGGACCCGGGGACGTGCTCGCACCCGACCGGTCCTCCTCGTCCGCCGCACCCGCCCCGGTGCCCGCACGGCGGGACGGCGGCGCCGGGGCGGGCCGCTTCTGGTCCGCGCGCCGCATCCCCGCGGCGGTCCTCGCCCTCCTGGTCCTCGGCGCCGCCGCCCTGCTGCTCTACGACGTGGCGGCGGTACGGGCCGACCGCCCTGCGATGCGATGGCGCCGGGAGCTGGCCGGTGAACTGGCCGAACGCCCGCTGGAGAACACCTGGGTCCTCGCCGCCGCGGCCCTCGCCGTGCTGATCGGGCTCTGGCTGCTCGTGCTGGCCCTCACCCCCGGACTGCGCGCCCTGCTGCCGATGCGCCGCGACCGCCCCGGCGTCCGGGCCGCCCTCGACCGGTCCGCGGCCGCCCTGGTCCTGCGCGACCGCGCCGTCGAGGTCGCCGGTGTGCAGTCGGTACGGGTCCGGGCGGGCCGGGGCCGGGCGGTGGTGCGMGCCGTGTCGCACTTCCGGGAACTCGACGACGTACGGGCCGACCTGGACACCGTGCTCGGGGCCGCCGTCGGGGAACTGGGGCTGGCCCGGCCGCCGAGCCTGTCCGTGCATGTCCGCCGACCCGCGAAGAAGGGGTGAGCCCGTTGCTCGGGACCGTCAACCGGCTGCTGCTCGGCCTGGCCGGACTGGTGCTGCTCTGCGTCGGCGGTGCGGTGCTCGCCGCCGGGCTCGGCCTCTCCGTGCCGTCCTGGTGGCCCTGGTACGGCAGCACCGACGTGCTGCTCAGTGCGGCCGACCGGGACCGCTGGCATGACCGGGGCTGGTGGTGGCCGACGGTCATCGCGGCCCTGGCCGTCGTGGTCGTCCTGGCCCTGTGGTGGTTCCTGGCCCAGCTGCGCCGCGCCCGGCTCGCCGAGGTGCTGGTGGACAGCGGCGACGGCGAGGGGGCCCGGCTGCGGGGCCGGGCCCTGGAGGGGGTGCTCGCCGACGAGGCGGGGAACCTGGACGGGGTGGCCCGCGTCCGGGTCGCGCTGACCGGCCGGCGCTCCGCGCCGCGCGTCCGGATCCGCCTGCGGATGGAGCCGCACGCGGCACCCGACGAGACGCTCGGCCGCCTCACCGACGGGGCGCTGGCCCACGCGCGGGAATCGGCGGGGCTGGCCGAACTGCCGGCCGAGGTACGGCTGCGGGCGGTCGGGCACCGGGCGGAACGGGTGAGCTGACGGACCGGGCCCGGCCCCGGCCACAGGTGAGAGGTCCGGGCCCGGACGCCGGGAAGAGGCCCGGGCCCGGCTGCCGCTCAGAAACCGTGCCGGGAGCCGCCGTCGACCGGCACCATGATGCCCGTCAGGTACGACGCCGCGGGCGACAGCAGGAACGCCGCGGTCCGCCCGAACTCCTCCGGCGTGCCGTAGCGCCGCAGCGGGATGCGCGCCTCGCCGGCGGCGCGGGCGGCCTCCGCGTCGCCCGAGAGCGCGTCCAGCTCGCGGACCCGGTCCGTGTCGATCCGGGCCGGCAGCACCCCCACCACCCGGATGCCCCGGGGGCCCAGCTCGTCGGCCAGGGACTTGGCGAAGCCCGCCAGGCCGGGGCGCAGCCCGTTGGAGATGGTCAGCCCGGCGATCGGCTCGTGCACGGAACCGGAGAGCACGAAGCCGATGACCCCGCCCTCGCCGAGCGCGGCCGCCGCGGTCCTGGCCAGCCGCACCGCGCCCAGGAACACCGACTCGAAGGCCGACTGCCACTGCTCGTCGGTGTTGTCGGCGACGAAACCGGGCGCGGGCCCGCCGACGCTGATGAGGATGCCGTCGAGCCGCCCGAACCGCTCGTGCGCCGCGTCCACCAGACGCCGGGCCGACTCGGGGTCGGCGTTGTCGGCGACGAGGCCGACCGCGTCCGGCCCCAGCTCGGCGGCGGCCTTCTCGACGCGCCGCTCGTCACGCCCGGTGATGATCACCCGTGCGCCGTCGGCGGCCAGTGCCGCGGCGGTGGCGTTGCCCAGCCCGCGGGTCGCCCCGGTGACGATGTACACACGGTCCTTCAGTCCAAGATCCATGGCCCTATCCTGCCGTGTCGGTCTCCAGGGTGTCCTGCCCGGCCAGCGCCATCGCGGTGCCCACCAGGCCGATGTGGCTGAACGCCTGCGGGAAGTTGCCGAGTTGCCGCCGCTTGCCGGTGTCGTACTCCTCGGCGAGCAGCCCCACGTCGTTGCGCAGCTCCAGCAGCTGCCGGAACAGTTCCTCCGCCTCCCCGGCGCGCCCGGTCAGGCGCAGGGCGTCGGCCAGCCAGAACGAGCAGGCCAGGAAGGCCCCTTCGGTGCCGGGCAGTCCGTCGACCGAGACACCGTCCGTGCTGTAGCGGCGGACCAGGCAGCCGCTGCCCAGCTCGGCCCGGACCGCGTCGACCGTCCCGATCACCCGGGGGTCGTCCGGCGGCAGGAACCCGGTGCGGGCGATCAGCAGCGTCGCGGCGTCCAGCTCCTGGGAGCCGTAGGACTGGGTGAAGGTGTTCCGGACCGGGTCGAACCCCTTCTCGCACACCTCCCGGTGCACGGCGTCCCGCATGGCCCGCCACCGGTCGGCGTCCCCGGCCAGCGAGGGGTTCTGCTCCAGGGTGAGCACGGCACGGTCCGCGGCGACCCAGGCCATGACCTTGGAGTGCACGAAGTGGCGGCGCCGGCCGCGGATCTCCCAGAGCCCCTCGTCCGGCTCGCGCCAGGTGGACTCCAGGAAGCCGAGCAGGCTCAGCTGGAGGTTCCAGGCGTGCGGCTTGTCGTCCAGGCCCGCCTCGCGCGCGAGCCGCAGGGAGTCGATGACCTCGCCGTAGACGTCGAGCTGGCGCTGGCGGACCGCCGCGTTGCCGATCCGGACCGGGGTGGAGTTCTCGTACCCGCGCAGCCACGACAGCTCCGCCTCGGGCAGCCGCCGCTCGCCCGCGAGGCCGTACATGATCTGGAGGTCGGCGGGGTCGCCGGCGACCGCCCGCAGCAGCCAGTCCCGCCAGGCCGCGGCCTCCTCCAGGTACCCGGCCGAGACCAGGGCGTCGAGGGTCAGTGTGGAGTCCCGCAGCCAGCAGAAGCGGTAGTCCCAGTTCCGTACGCCGCCGATCTCCTCCGGCAGCGAGGTGGTGGGGGCCGCGACGATGCCGCCGGTCGGCGCGAAGGTGAGCGCCTTCAGCGTGATCAGCGAACGGATCACCGCCTCCCGGTACGGGCCCCGGTACTTGCACCGCGAGGACCACTCGGCCCAGTCGGACAGGGTGGTCTCCAGGGCCACGTGCGGGTCGACGAGGTCGGGGCGGGGCGAGTGCGAGGGGTGCCAGGTCAGGACGAACGCCACCTTCTCGCCCGCCGCTACGGTGAACGACGAGCAGGTGGAGAACTGCTGGCCCCAGGTCTTGACCGGCGGTTCGCTGCGCAGCCAGGCCGAGTCCGGTCCCGCGACCGCCACCCGGTGCCCCTGCGAGCGGCGCACCCACGGCACGACGGAGCCGAAGTCGAAGCGCAGCCGGAGCACCGAGCTCATGTCGACGCTGCCGCTGACGCCCTCGACGATCCGCATGACATCGGGTTCCCGGTCGCGCTGCGGCATGAAGTCGATGACCTTGACCGTGCCGGTACGGGTCTCCCAGACCGTCTCCAGGACGAGGGAGTCGTCCACGTAGCCGCGCCGGGTGCAGTTCTCCGCCCCCTTCGGGGCGATCCGCCAGTGGCCGTTCTCCTCGTCGCCGAGCAGGGCGGCGAAGCAGGCACCCGAGTCGAAGCGGGGCAGACAGAGCCAGTCGACGGAACCGTTCCGGCCGACCAGGGCGGCAGTCTGGAGATCGCCGATGAGGGCGTAGTCCTCGATGCGTGGGGTCACGTTCTGGCGTGTTCCCGGCCCGGGGCCACGTTAAGCAACACCGGCACCCGGGTCGCCCGGTAGCAGGCCGTCCCCGCCCGGCTCCCGGTCGCACCTGCCCGGTCCCCGCCCGCGGACACGGCGTCAGGCCGTCGCGGGCTCCGGCTTCTCGGGCCTGCCGGGCTCCTCCGGGCCGGAACCGGACGCCTCCTCGGCAGCCCGGGCGGCCGCCTGGGCCCGGTCGCGCTTCTCCCGGCGGGCGAGGACCACGTATCCGACCGGGACACCGGCGGCGAACAGCCACCACTGCACGGCGTACGCCATGTGCGGGCCGATCGAACCGGAGTCGGGGGACCCGATCAGCTCCGGGGAGCCGTCGACCGGCTCGGGCGCGGTCTGCTCGATGTAGCCGCCGAGCACCGGCCGGGAGAGCCGCTCGGCCTCCTGGGCGCTGCTGATCAGCATCACCTGGCGGTCCGGCAGGTCCGAGATGTCCTTGATGCCGCTGGCGTCCGTCGTCTCGTCGGCCTTGAGCCGCCCGGTGACGGTCACCTCGCCCCGGGGCACGGGCGGCACGTCGGGGAAGTCGCGCTGGCTCGCGGCGGGGGGCACCCAGCCGCGGTTGACCAGGACCGTGCCGCCGCCCTTGAGGTCGAGCGGGATCAGCACGTGGAAGCCGACCCGGTCGTCGGAGGAGGTCCTGCGGCGCACGACCACCTGGTGCGCGGGGTCGTACGTGCCGGTGGCCGTCACCGTACGCCAGTAGTCGGACCGCGGGACCGTGTGACCCGGGGAGGTGAGCGAGGCGACCGGGACCGGCTTCGCCTTGAGGTTGCGGGAGATCAGGGCGTTCTGCGCGACCTTGTGCTCATGCCGGTGGAACTGCCAGAACCCCAGCTCGACCATCGTGGGAATCAGGACGAGGGCGAGGAGGGCGAGGAGAAGCCACTGCC
Organism: Streptomyces sp. sk2.1; assembly: GCF_008120935.1. Lineage (GTDB taxonomy): Bacteria > Actinomycetota > Actinomycetes > Streptomycetales > Streptomycetaceae > Streptomyces. The sequence continues at coordinate 525,802 of NZ_RDBO01000020.1, read as the reverse complement.
GGGTCAACAGGAAGCGGTACACCCCACGACGGTACAACCGGGGTCGTGGGGTGCATCGCGCAGGGGTGGGGGAAGGAAGTGCGGCGGCCGGTGGTCAGACCTTGTCGATGATGCCCACCTTCCCCTCGGCGCGGGCGCAGTGACCGCCGCAGAACCAGTGCCCCTCGACCTCGACGCCCTGGCCGATGATCTGGACCCGGCAGTGCTCGCAGATGGGCGCCATGCGGTGGATGGCGCAGGAGAAACAGTCGAAGACGTGCACCGCGCCCTGCGCGTGCACTTCGAAGGACATGCCGTAGTCGTTTCCGCAAACCTCACAACGTGCCATGCGCCACAGGGTCGGACGCGAGGGCGCCGGCGGGCGAGCGGTGGGCGGGCGAGTCGCCGTCGGTTCACTCCGATGACGGCGCGGCCGGCCGCGCCGTCGCGGGTGCCACGTCGCGCAGCAGATGGGTGAACGCGCTCTCGTCCAGGATCGGGGTGCCGAACGACTTGGCCTTCACCGTCTTCGACGTCGCCGAGTCCGGGTCGTTGGTCACCAGCAGGCTGGTGAGCCGGGACACACTGGTCGCCACGTGCAGCCCGGCCTCCACGGCCCGGTCCTCCAGCAGCTCGCGGTCGATGGAGGTGTCGCCGGAGAACGCCACCCGCATCCCCTGCTTGAGCGGCTTGTCCTTCTCGTACCGCCCGGGGTTCGGATACGGGCACGCCGGGCGCTTGCGCGGGGCGCGCCAGGAGCTCTGACCGTACGGGGACCGGGGCCCGGACCGCGGGGTGACCGGGGAGTCCGACCACTCGGTCAGCGGCCGGCACTCCAGCAGCGGCAGCCGCACCCCGCCCCGCGCCGCCGCGTGCAGGCTCGGCCGGAACGCCTCGGCCAGGACCCGGGCGTCGTCCAGCGCGTGGTGGGCGCGCTGCTGCACGACCCCGAAGTGCGCGGCCAGCGACTCCAGCTTGTGGTTGGGCAGCGGGAGCCGCAGCTCCTTGGAGAGCGCGATGGTGCACAGCCGCTGCTGGACGGGGGCGAGGACCGAGGCCCGCGCGTACTCCCGGGCCAGCATCGACCAGTCGAACGCCGCGTTGTGCGCGACCAGGACACGGCCCGTGAGCCGCTCGGACAGCTGGGCGGCGATCTCCGGGAAGAGCGGGGCGCCTTCGAGGACGTCGCTGGTCAGGCCATGGATCCAGACCGGACCGGGATCACGCTCCGGGTTGACGAGGGTGTACCAGTGGTCCTCGACGTCGCCCTGTGCGTCCAGACGGTAGACGGCGGCGGACACTATCCGGTCGTCCCGGGCGAGCCCGGTGGTCTCCACGTCGACGACCGCGTACCCCTGCGGGTAGGAGGTCGGCCATGGTCCTGCGGTCTGGCGGTCGTCGAGCATGGTCACAGAGAATACGGGCCGCGACTGACAGTCTCCTATTCCGGCCGTCCCCGGGTTCCCCCGTTCCGGCCGTCCTCGGTTTCCCGTACACGCCGGTGTCTCCGCACGCCCGAGAGGGGACGGGGTGAGACCATCCCCGGGTGACGGATTCCCGGACGCACCACGAACCGCACGGCAACGGGCTCGGCACCCGGCTCAACTGGCTGCGCGCCGCCGTCCTCGGCGCCAACGACGGGGTGGTCTCCACCGCGGGCCTGGTCGTCGGCGTGGCCGGTGCCACCGCGGACCGCGGCGCCCTGCTCACGGCCGGCCTGGCGGGGCTGCTGGCCGGGTCCATGTCGATGGCGGCGGGCGAGTACGTGTCGGTCTCCACCCAGCGCGACTCGGAGATGGCCGCGCTGGCGACGGAGAAGCAGGAACTGATGGAGGCCCCGGAGGCGGAACTCGAGGAGCTGACCGGCCTGCTGGAGGGCAAGGGGCTGAGCCGCGAGGTCGCCCGCGAGGCCGCCGTCCAGCTCACCGAACGCGACGCGCTGCGCGCCCACGCGGCGGTCGAGCTGGGCATCGACCCGGACGAACTGACGAACCCGTGGCACGCGGCGGGCGCCAGCTTCCTGGCGTTCACGGTCGGCGCACTGCTGCCGCTGCTGGCGATCGTGCTGCCCCCGACGTCGCTGCGGCTGCCGGTGACCGTGCTGTCGGTGCTCGCCGCCCTGGCCCTGACGGGCTGGTGGAGCGCCCGGCTGGGCGAGGCGGCGACGGGGCCCGCCGCGTGCCACGGGTTCGTCAGTTCGTCCGGGTCGATGCCCAGCTCGACCGCC
>NZ_RDBO01000020.1:479132-523496 GCF_008120935.1 Streptomyces sp. sk2.1 | reverse complement strand
GGGGGTGTGAGGGGCCCGGTCCCTCAGACGGGCCGTACGAGGCGCTCGGGCGGGAAGAGTTCGGTGCCGGTGGCCATCGTCTCGCTGCCGAGATGGATCGTGAGGTCGTCGAGACCGGCCAGCGGGGTCAGGTCGACCGGTCCGTCGTCCCACGTGTTGTACAGGTACAGCTGGGTCAGCGCGGGCAGCTCCCGGAGGGGCGCCAGGCCCTCGGTGAACAGGCAGTGGGTGAGGACGAGCGTCCGCAGGGATTCGAGGCAGGCGAGTACGCCCAGATCGGGAAGGGCCAGCCGGTTGAGGTCGAGCCGGATGAGGCGCCGGAGGAGCGGGATGCGGCCCATGAGCCGGACGTGCCGCAGGTCCTGCAGCCCGAGCTCCTCCAGCTCGGTCCACCGCTCGATGCCCTCCAGGCCCAGGCCCCCGACCCGGGGGCCGAGCGACAGAGACCTGAGGCGGGGGCCCAGCGCCAGCCCGGAGAGGTCGTCGACGGGGAAGCGGTGGTTCAGGAAGAGGTCGCGGATCTCCGTGAGCGGTTCCAGATGCTCCTTGGGCAGGCAGGGATTCAGATGGACCAGGGAGAGCCAGGTCAGCGGAAGGTCCGCCAACGGGCTGAGATCATGGACCCGGGGGCACAGGCTGAGCCCCACCCCGGTGAGCGAGGCCATCCGGGCCAGGGGGCCGACATCGCTCAGTACCGCGTTGTCGTAGACGAAGACCCTCTTCAGTTCGCGCCGGGGGACCAGACGGGAGAGGTCCTCGTGATCGCCCTGCAGGCGGATCCGCCGGGCCACCGGGACGTGCCGGAGCGCGGCCATCTGCCGGACGTCCGTCACGGACAGGCTGACCTCGTCCCACGTCTGCGCCGCGAGTATCTCCCGGGCGTAGGCATCGGCATCGAACTTGCCCCAGGCCTGGGTCAGCTGAGCGGCCGTCCACTCCCGCTCGTCGTTCCGGTAGCGCCGGATCACCTCGTACGCCCCGTCGCCGCCGACGAGGGCCGCCGTCAGCACCACGTACCCCGCCGCGTCCTCACCGGGAACCTCCTCCGGCCCCGGCAGCAGTTCCAGGACCAGTTCGCCGACCTCGGCCAGGGCCTCCGCCTCCGGGCGGGTGCGCGGCGGCAGCAGCTCGGCCGTCCGCTCCTGGACCTCGGCGCGCACCGCCGGGTCCAGTTCCGGCGCGTGCTCCAGGCCGGCCGCGGCCAGCAGGACGAGCCGGTGGGCGTGCTCGCGGTTCTGGTCCGCGCGCTTGAGCAACCGCCGCAGCAGCCGGGCCCGTTCGTCGGGGCGGGCGTGGCCCACCGCCATCTGGACCACGTCGTGCCACTGGTCGTCGTGCGCGTGCTTGACCAGGACGCCGAAGTCGCGGGCCTCCACCGCGGCCTTCGCGCCCAGGTAGTCCTGGAAGGTCCGGTGCACGAACCCCACCGCGCCCGGCGCGGGTTCGCGCAGCAGACCGCTGCGGATCAACAGGTGCGCGAACACCTGCTCCGGCGTCCCCCGCACCTGGGGCATCGCCGTCAGCCACTCGGCGACCATCGCCCCGGCCTCGTCGCGGTCCGCCTCCACCTGGCCGTTGCGGATCAGCCAGTACGCCAGCCGCTGGAGCAGCGCCGTCTGCTCCTCGCGGGTCAGGTCCACGCCCTCGACCCCGGCGATCTCCCGCTCGGTGTCCCGGCGCACCAGCAGCATGTCCAGTGCCGCGTCGTACAGCTCCTTGCGGGCGCGCGGGAGTTGCATCCTGCGGTCCCGGTTCAGCGCGCACAGCAGGGCGCACATCAGCGGATTCGTCGCGAGCCGCGCCAGGTCGCGGCGCATGCCCACCGCGCGCCGCAGCGAGGCCTCGTACACGTCCAGTTGCTCGCGCTCCTCGGGGCCGGGGCATTCGGAGCGGGCCGCCGCGTGCCAGTGGTCGACGAACGAGCGGATGTCCCTCTGGTTCATCGGCAGCAGCGAGTGCGCCTCGAAGCCGGAACCGGACAGCCAGTTCTCCGGCACCGCGGACGGCCGGGTCGTCACCACGTAACGGGCCCGCGGGTAGGCCGTGATCAGGTCCTTGAGCCAGCGATCGGTCCGGCTGCGCAGCCGCGTCGGGACCTCGTCCACCCCGTCGACCAGGACCAGCGCCCGGCCCTCGGTCAGCAGCCGGTCCGCCCAGCCGGCGGGCGCCGCGCCGTGCAGAGGCACCCCGGCCGCGCGCAGGAACTCCTCGGGCGTGGGCAGGGTCCCGTGCGCGGTGAACGCGCGCAGCCGCAGGACGAACGGCACACAGCGGTTCCAGTCCGTCAGGCCGGTGCCGAACGTGCGACGGGCGGCGTTCACCGCGAGCCACTGCACCAGCGTGCTCTTGCCCGAACCGGCCGGACCCCGCAGCAGCAGCCGGTCCGTCCCGGACAGCGCCTGCTCGACGGAGACCGGCACCGCGGCCGGGTGCTCCAGCCCGCCCTGCCGGGCACCGCTCCCGCTCACCGTCAGGCTGATGTAGGCCGTCTCCAGCGGCCACTCGGCCGCCGACCGGCCCAGCGTCAGCCCGAACAGCCCCATCCGGCCGTGGGCAGCGGCCACGAACTCCGCGTACCGCTGCTCGAAGGCCGACGCCGCAGCGTCCGGGCGCGGGCCCACCCGGGCCCGGACGTCCTCGACCAGCTCCCGCGTCCGCTCCGTCGCGCGGGTCTGCTCCACGGCGGCCCGCGCCGCGAACGCCGGCTGGGCGGTCAGCTGCTCCACGGCATGCGCGCAGCACCGGCCGAGCAGCTCCTCGTACAGCTCGACCGCCCGCCCCGAGAGGCCCGCGGCGGGCGCCGACAGCGCGGCGCGCAGCCGCTCGGGCTCCAGGCCGACCGCGAACAGCCGGTCCGCCGTCAGCTCGCCCGCCGCCGCGAAGGTGTCCCGCACCGCCTCCACGGCGGCCAGCCGCTCGTGCTCGGGCAGTCCGGCGTACGACTCCGCCAGCCGTCCGCCGAGCACCCTCGCCAGCCGGTCCGGTTTCGCCGGGCGGGGGAGCGGGCGCACCGGGTCCGGGACCAGGCCCGCTCCCGGCCGCGGCGCGACCAGTGACCTGGCCACCGTGCCGATGACCGTCGTCGCCAGCCGGACCAGCGCAACTTCCAGACCCTGCACGGCATTTCCTCCCCGGGGCGGCTCAGGTCAAAGGATCGTACGACGAGCGTGTTGGCAGAAGTCACCAAAGACTGCTGACAACGCGTCTCGCATACTTGTTGGTAACAACGTCTGGCCCCCGGCCCACCTGCGGCTCTACGGTGCTGACATGCCGACGAACCTGCCCGATGTAGTGCTCTGGTCCATACCGGCCTTTGTCCTGCTCACCGTCCTGGAAATGGCCCTCCACCACTTCCATCCCGACGAGGAGGCCGCCGGGTACGGGACGAAGGACACCGTCACCAGCATCAGCATGGGGCTGGGCAGCCTGGCCTTCGACCTGTTGTGGAAAGTGCCCGTCGTCGCGATCTACACGGCCGTCTACGAGCTGACCCCGCTGCGCGTCCCCGTGCTCTGGTGGACCGTTCTGCTGATGCTGCTCGCGCAGGACTTCTTCTACTACTGGTCGCACCGCGGCCACCACGTCATCCGGATCCTCTGGGCCTGCCACGTGGTCCACCACTCCAGCCGCAAGTTCAACCTCTCCACCGCGCTGCGCCAGCCCTGGACCTCGCTGACCGTCTGGCCGTTCTACCTGCCGATGATCGCCTGCGGGGTCCACCCGGCCGCGCTCGCCTTCTGCTCGTCGGCCAACCTCGTCTACCAGTTCTGGGTGCACACCGAGCGCGTCGACAAGCTGCCCCGGCCCTTCGAGTACGTGCTGAACACGCCCTCCCACCACCGGGTGCACCACGCGTCGCAGGGCGGCTACCTGGACCGGAACTTCGGCGGCATCCTGATCGTCTGGGACCGGCTCTTCGGGTCCTTCACGGCCGAGACGGAGCGCCCCGTGTTCGGCCTCACCAAGAACATCGACACGTTCAACCCCCTGCGGGTCGCCACCCACGAGTACGTCGCCATCGCCCGCGACGTACGGGCGGCGAGCAGCTGGAGCGAGCGCGCCGGACGGATCTTCCGCGGGCCGGGCTGGCAGCCTGCCGCGGCTTCCGCGGCCTCCACGAGCACGACCACGACCACGACCCTTCCCACCGAGGAGCGCGCCGGATGAGCGCCGAAGCCGACCGGGACCGCCGGACGAACACCGACACCGGCCGAGGCCCCCGCGGCGCGGGCCGGACGGGGGCCGACGCCGGCCCGGGCCGCCGGGACCGCCTCGTGCGCCCGCTGCTCATCGCGTTCCTCGTGGCCGGCGCCGTCGACCTCGTCGGCGTGCTCGCCGGGATCGAACTCGCCCACCAGATCGCGAAACCCCTGCTGATGCCGCTGCTGGCGGGGTACGCCCTCGCCCGGCGCGGTCCCCGGCTGCTCGTCGCGGCGCTGCTGTTCGGCTGGGGCGGCGACACCTTCCTGCTGTTCGACTCCGACACGGCCTTCCTGGTCGGGATGGGCTCCTTCGCCGTCGGCCACATCTGCTACCTGTGGCTCTTCGGACGGGCCCACAGCTCACCGGTGGCCGCGCTCGGATACGCGGTGGTCCTGACCGTCTTCGTCGCGCTGCTCTGGAACGGGCTGCCCGCGGACATGCGGGTGCCGATCGCCGGCTACAGCATGCTGCTCACGGCGATGGCGTGCCGGGCCGGCGCCCTCGGCATGCGCGCGGCCGTCGGCGGAGGGCTGTTCCTGCTCTCCGACGGGCTGATCGCCACCGGGATCGCCGACTGGCCGCAACTGCCCGCCCCCGACTTCTGGGTCATGTTCACCTACCTCGCGGCGCAGTACCTGCTGACCACCGGGGCACTCGCCCCCGCCCCGGAGCGGACGGGGCGCACCACGACGGACGGGCCCCGGGACTGAGGACGTTCACCGGGCCGCGAGCCAGACCGGCCGGTCCGCCCCCAGCGGGCCGGGCGGGCGCGACCAGTTCGCGGGGGAGCCGTCGAAGGCGACCGCCGGCAGCGCGTGCCGCAGCCGGCCCAGCGGGCTGTCCGTCTCCGTGAGCCACTTCTCCGGGTCGTACGAGTCGCACGGCCCGTCGGTGTCGGCATCGGAGCCGGAGCGGGCATCGGAGCCGGTGCCGGAGCCCTCCGGGGCCGGGGCGGGCAGCTCGTCCAGCAGCCAGGCGGCGGTACGGGCCAGCGAGAGCGTGACCAGCCGGGAGCCGCCCCCGTCGTGCTGCTCGGTCAGGGCCCGCAGCACGGCGGCGGCCAGCAGATAGCCGGTGCCGTGGTCCAGCGCCTGCGCGGGCAGCGCACCCGGCGGGCCCTCCGGCCCGGCCTGGACCGAGGCGATGCCCGTGGCCACCTGCACCAGACTGTCGAAGCCGCGCCGCTCCGCCCACGGGCCCGAGAACCCCCAGGCCGACAACCGCCCGACGACCAGCCCCGGCCTGCGCGCGGCCAGGGCCCGGGGCGTCAGCCCGAACCGGTCCAGCGCCCCCGGCCGGTACCCGAGGACGACCACGTCCACGTCGTCCAGCAACGCGTCGAGAGCGGCCCGGCCGGAAGGGCGGCCGAGATCCAGGTCCGCCGACCGCTTCCCGAAGCCGGTGTCGCCGTGCGCGTCCGGGCTCTCCGGCAGCCGCGGCGAGTCGATCCGCAGCACGTCCGCGCCGAGCAGCGCCAGGGTCCGGGTGGCGACGGGCCCGGCGATCACCCGGGTGAGGTCCAGCACGCGCAACCCGGCGGCGGGCAGTACCGGTTCGCCGCCGGGCGCCGCCGCCCGGCGCACCGGCGCGTCGTCGAGCCGTTCCCCGGCCACCAGCGGCGTGCCCGCCAGGGCGGCGCCCCGCGGATCGGCCGCCCACCGCGCCGGGGTGCGGGCGGCCACGGCCAGGCCGCCCGCCGCGTACACCGTCCGCTCGATCTCCTCGCCCCGGAGCCCGGCGAACGAGGCGGCCACCGCGGCCACCGCGACGTCGTCCGGGGCGTCCCCGGGCAGTCCCAGTGCGGCGAGCAGCCGGGCCCGGTGGTGCGGGTAGTTGGCGTGCGTACGGACCCAGCCGTCCGCCGAGCGCCAGAACCTGGACAGCGGGGCGAAGGTGGCCGCCGCCCGCCCGTCGATCCGCAGATGGCGTTCGCCGGTGAACGCCGTCGCCACCGCGCCGTCGTCGATCCGGACCCGCGGCACCGGGCCGCCGGTCCGGCGGGCGGCCAGCTCGGCGGCGGCCAGCGAGCAGACCGCCACGGTGGACCGGGCCAGCTCCATGACGGGCAGCCGTGCGGGGAGCGTCCCGCCGCGACCGCCCGTCCCGATGCGGGCGAGCAGGGCGGGATCACCGCCCAGCGCCGCCCACGCCTGTTCGATGCCGGATGCACGTACCTGGTTCATCCCCGCACTATGGCACCGGGTGCCACCACGGGGGAAGGCGTGCCGGTACCCCGGTGAACAGCGGGAGGGCCCGGTCGAAGACCCCGGACCCTCCCGTTCGTGCCGCTTCCCGCTACCAGCGGACCGCGTTCAGCGCGTTCACCACACCGGCGCCGTAGAAGCCGTTGCGGTTCTTGCCGCCCTCGCAGACGGCGTCGATCGTGCCGTCGCCGTCGATGTCGTACGGCTCGCCGCACGCGGTGGCGTCGGCCTCCGCGAGCAGCAGCGCCTTCACCGCGGCCGCGGGCGCGTACGGGTGCTTCGACTTGATCAGGGCCGCGACACCCGCGACGTGCGGGGAGGCCATCGACGTACCGGCCTTGTAGCCGTACTTGCCGTCCGGCAGCGTGGACAGGATCAGGCCGCTCGTGGCCGGCGGGGCGGGCGTCTGGTAGACCGTGGAGTCACCGCCCGGGGCCGCCACGTCGATGACGCCGTTCCCGTAGTTCGAGTACGAGGACTTCAGGCCCTTGGCACCGGTCGCGGAGACCGTCACCACGCCCGGCAGCATCGCCGGGATGTCGAGGCACTCGCTCGGGTCGATCGTGCGGGTGACCGGCTCGGTGTCGTTCGGGCTGGTCGTGTCCTCGATCGCGTCGGAGGCCAGGTCGAAGGCGCTGTTGCCGGCCGAGGCGACGTTGACCGCGCCCTTGCGCTCCGCGTACCGCGTGGCACGGGCGACGGCCTCGACCAGGGCGCCCTGGTCCTCGTCCTCCTTGCAGTTGAACATCCACGGGTCGGTGTAATAGCTGTTGTTGGTGACGTCGACCCCGTGCTCGGCGGCCCAGACGAAGCTGCAGACGATCGACTCGGTGTAGAAGAAGCCGTCCGGGTTCGCCACCTTGATGCCGGCGACCTTCACCCCCGGCGCCACGCCCGTGATGCCGATGCCGTTCTTCGCGGCGGCGATGGTGCCGGCCACGTGCGTGCCGTGGTTGCTCTCGCCGGCCTTCGGGCGCCAGGCGCCGTCCGTCGTGTCCGGCGCCCCGGAGACACAGCTCGCCGAGGCCCCGCGGTCGAAGTTCGGCGCCAGGTCCGGGTGGGTGTCGTCGACGCCCGTGTCGATGACCGCGACCGTGACCTTGCTGCTGCCCAGCGTCTTCTTGTGCGCCTGGTCCGCCTTGATGGCGGGCAGGTCCCACTGCAGGGGCTCCATCGGGTCCTGGTCCGCCGCGGCCCGCGCCGCCGCGCTCTTCGCCTGGGCGGCGCTGAGCGGCTGGTCGTCCCCGGTGTCCGTGGTGGCCTGCGGGACGATGGGGTTGGTACGGGTGGCCCCTGCCGAATCCACGCCCTTGACCCGGCGGATCGTCTTCGCGAAGTCCGGGTTCTGCGAGTGGGCGACGATGACGCCGATCTGCTCGTAGGCGACCACGACCGTGCCACCGGCCTCGGTTATCGCCTTCTTCACCCGCTTGACCGTGCCGTGGTTTCCGCGCGTGTTGACCACGTAGGAGAGCTTCGGTCCGTCCGTCGACACCGCCGCCGCGGGCTGCGCGTCCACCGGTGCGGCGGAGGCGGCACCCGCGGGGAGGAAGCCGAGCGAAGCGGTGAGGGCCAGCCCGACGGGCAATGTCAGTGCGCGCGTCCGTCTGGATCCCAGCTGAGCCATGGGGTCTCCACATCATCCGTGCCGAGCGACCGGCACGGATGTGGCCGATCGCGTACATGACGTGTGAAGTTATCGCTGATCATCCCCGCTCATCAATGAGTTCGTGGTAACGGATTCGACCGGATTGCGGCAGGAAGCGGCGGGAGAAGTGCACATCCGCGGTGAACCGCCCCGCGGAACCCTCCGTGCCCATGACGGGGAGAGCGCTCCCCGCCCCCCGCCGGGAAGGGGTTTCGCACCCGGCCTTCCCGATGAGACCGACCGTCACCCACACCACCGCACCCGCGTCGCGAGGAGATTCCGTGGCTACCGATGCACCGCCGCCGCCCGAGGGCAGTACGGACACCCGCCCCACCCGGCCCACGACCGAGGCGTTCCTCGAGACGCAGGAGAGCGAGGAGTTCGGCGAACTGCGCCGCACGTACCGCTCGTTCGCCTTCCCGCTGACCGTCGCCTTCGTCCTCTGGTACCTGCTGTACGTGCTGCTGTCCAACTACGCGGGCGGCTTCATGGGCACCAAGGTGTACGGCAACATCAACGTGGCCTTCGTGTTCGGTCTCGCCCAGTTCGTCACCACCTTCCTCATCGCCTGGTTCTACTCGCGCCACGCCGCGGCGAAGCTCGACCCGAAGGCCGAGGCGATCAAGTCCCGCATGGAGGCCGACGCATGAGCGCCGCGTACCACTCCCACACCGCCGTGACACTGGCCGCCTCGTCCACCAGCGAACACCGGCCGCTGATCATCACCCTGTTCGCGGTCTTCGTCGCCGCCACCCTCGGCATCACCGTCTGGGCCGGCCGCCAGACCAGGAGCGCCGCCGACTTCTACGCGGGCGGTCGCCAGTTCACCGCCTTCCAGAACGGACTCGCGGTCTCCGGCGACTACATGTCCGCCGCCTCGTTCCTCGGCATCGCCGGCGCCATCGCCCTCTTCGGCTACGACGGCTTCCTGTACTCCATCGGCTTCCTCGTCGCCTGGCTGGTGGCCCTGCTGCTGGTCGCCGAACCGCTGCGCAACTCGGGCCGCTACACGATGGGCGACGTCCTCGCCTACCGGATGCGCCAGCGCCCGGTCCGCACCGCCGCCGGTGTCTCCACCATCGTCGTCTCGATCTTCTACCTGCTGGCGCAGATGGCGGGCGCGGGCGTCCTGGTCGCCCTCCTCCTCGGCATCACCAGCGACGCCGGCAAGATCCTCATCGTCTCCCTGGTCGGCGTGCTGATGATCGTGTACGTGACCATCGGCGGCATGAAGGGCACCACCTGGGTGCAGATGGTCAAGGCCGTCCTGCTGATCGCGGGTGCCCTGCTGATGACCTTCCTGGTGCTGCTGAAGTTCGACTTCAACATCTCCGACCTGCTGGGCACGGCCGCCGCGAAGAGCGGCCACGGGGCGGCGTTCCTGGAACCCGGCCTCAAGTACGGCGTCACCGGCACCTCGAAGCTGGACTTCCTCTCCCTCGGCATCGCGCTCGTCCTCGGCACCGCCGGCCTGCCGCACATCCTGATCCGCTTCTACACGGTGCCGACCGCCAAGGCCGCCCGGAAGTCCGTCAACTGGGCCATCGGCATCATCGGCGCGTTCTACCTGATGACGATCGCGCTCGGCTTCGGCGCCGCGGCCCTGATCGGCCCGGCCGAGATCAAGGCCAAGAACCCGGCCGGGAACGCCGCCGCCCCGCAACTCGCCGAATACCTCGGCGGGGTCGGCTCCACCGGCGGCGCCGTGCTGCTCGCGGTGATCTCCGCCGTCGCCTTCGCCACCATCCTCGCCGTCGTCGCGGGACTCACCCTCGCCTCCTCGTCCTCCTTCGCGCACGACATCTACGCCAACGTCATCCGCAGGGGGAAGGCCACCGAGAAGGAGGAGATGCGGGCCGCCCGCTGGGCCACCGTCCTCATCGGCGCGGTCGCGATCGTCCTGGGCGCCTTCGCCCGCGACATGAACGTCGCCGGGCTCGTGGCACTCGCCTTCGCCGTCGCCGCGTCCGCCAACCTGCCGACCATCCTCTACAGCCTCTTCTGGAAGCGGTTCACCACCCAGGGCGCGCTGTGGTCGATCTACGGCGGCCTGGCCAGCTCGGTGATCCTGGTGCTGTTCTCGCCGGTCGTCTCCGGCAACCCGAAGACGTCGATGTTCAAGGGCGTCGACTTCGCCTGGTTCCCGCTGGAGAACCCCGGCCTGATCTCCATCCCGCTGGGCTTCCTGCTCGGCTGGATCGGCTCCCTCCTCTCGAAGGAGGAGCCGGACAAGGGCAAGTACGCCGAGCTGGAGGTCAAGTCCCTCACCGGCGTCGGGGCGCACTGAACGAACACCGCACACGGCCGTGTCGTAGGACCCTACGACACGGCCGTGCCGCTCCTCGTGGCTTACGGGCCCCCGCGATGTCACAGCTCTCGCGTAGTCTCGAAGGAGCCAGCCGGAACCGCCGCCCGGACACCCGGGACCGGCACCGGAAAGCCACCGGGGGAGGGGGCCACATGCTCATCGACACCTACGGCAGGGTCGCCACCGACCTGCGCGTCTCGCTCACCGACCGGTGCAACCTCCGGTGCACGTACTGCATGCCCGAGGAGGGCCTGCAGTGGCTGGCCAAGCCCGACCTGCTCAGCGACGACGAGATCGTCCGGCTGATCCGCATCGCCGTCACCCGGCTGGGCATCACCGAGGTCCGGTTCACCGGCGGCGAGCCGCTGCTGCGCCCCGGCCTGGTCTCCGTCGTCGAGCGGTGCGCGGCCCTGGACCCCCGCCCCAGGATGTCGCTCACCACCAACGGCATCGGACTGAAGCGCACCGCTGCCGCGCTCAGGGCGGCGGGGCTCGACCGGGTCAACGTCTCGCTGGACACCCTGCGCCCCGAGACCTTCAAGGCACTCACCCGCCGCGACCGCCTCCACGACGTGCTGGCCGGCCTCGAAGCCGCCCGCGACGCCGGACTCACCCCGGTCAAGGTCAACACCGTCCTCATGCCCGGGCTCAACGACGACGAGGCCCCCGAGCTGCTCGCCTGGGCCGTCGAGCACGACTACGAGCTCCGCTTCATCGAGCAGATGCCGCTCGATGCCCAGCACGGCTGGAAGCGCGACGGCATGATCACGGCGGGCGACATCCTCCAGTCGCTGCGCACCCGCTTCACCCTCACCGAGGAGGGCGAAACGGAACGCGGCTCCGCCCCCGCGGAGCGCTGGATCGTCGACGGCGGACCGCACCGGGTCGGGGTCATCGCCTCCGTCACCCGCCCCTTCTGCCGGGCCTGCGACCGGACCAGACTCACCGCCGACGGCCAGGTCCGCACCTGCCTCTTCGCCCGCGAGGAGACGGACCTGCGCGCCGCCCTGCGCTCGGGCGCACCCGACGAGGAGATCGCCCGGATCTGGACGGAGGCGATGTGGGGGAAGAAGGCCGGATCGGGACTGGACGACCCCTCCTTCCTCCAGCCGGACCGGCCCATGTCGGCGATCGGCGGCTGAGGGCTGTCCCGTGACCCTCGGTGGATCAGCGCGCGGCGTCGGATGCGGTGCATCGCAAGGCGGAGGAGCGTTACTCGGCGCCCGCTTCCGGTCCGGCGGACTCCCACTCCGCCAGCGTCACCACGTCCTTGAGGAAGCCGCGGACGCCGAGGAACGAGGAGAGGTGCTCCCGGTGCTCCTCGCAGGCCAGCCAGGTCTTGCGGCGCTCCGGGGTGTGCAGCTTCGGATTGTTCCAGGCGAGCACCCACACGGCGTCGGCCCGACAGCCCTTGGCGGAACAGATGGGCGCGGCGGCGTCAGAGGCCGCGGTATCAGGGGAGTTCACGGACTCAACCCTAGGCGGTGCCGCCGAACCGGGGTTCCCCGGCCGTCCACGTCACCCCGTGCCGGAGAAAAGCGACGCCGAGCAGCCACGGGGGGAGCTGCCCGGCGTCGGTCTGTCGCTCCGACGGGGGATGCGGAGCGCCTACGCAGTATGTCACGCACATCGGGGTGCGGTGCACCGTAACTTCATGATTGATCTGAGGTTCTCTTGAGGATTCGGTGAGGGTCGCCCCCGACCGGGCTCACGCCGATCCGGCACCCCGGGATGTTTCGCCATTTTTCGGTCCGGGGTCCGTGCCGCCGGACACCGGCGCCGCGTCGAGGACCGGCCGCATCGGCGCCGGTACGAAGGTCGAGGGGAGCGAAGGAGTGTTCTCCCGGCCCGCGTTGGCGATGACCACCGCCACGTAGGGGAGCAGGACACCGAGCACCAGGGCCACGATCGCGACGTACCGCTCCACGTTCCACAGCACGGCGGCCAGGATCACCGAGACCGTCCGCACGGACATCGAGATCACATAGCGCCGCTGTCTGCCGCGCACGTCGTCCGCGAGTCCCTGCCGGGCCCCCGTGATCCGGAAGACCTCGTCGCCGCTCCGCTTCCGCATCACGTCTCCACCCTTCCCCCGACACCGACGGACCGGGGGCACCTCATTTCCCGCGCCGGACGCTCCCGGACCGGACCGCATCCACGGTACGCCCGGCCCGCGACGGCTTCGAGACCGGGGCACGCCCGGTTCGTACACACCGGTACCCGTACCGCACGTCCGGGCTCCCCCGACGTGCGGGCCGCGCCCCGCGGGCCGACACTGGGCGGGACATGTGTGACATGGCGTCGCACGAGGAGGCGACATGGGCTGGCTGTGGGCAATCATCGTGGGGCTGGTGCTCGGCCTGATCGCGAAGGCGATCCTGCCCGGCAAACAGAACATCCCCCTCTGGCTGACGACCGTCTTCGGCATCATCGGCAGCGTCCTCGGCAACGCGGTCGCCACCTGGATCGGTGTGAACGAAACCAAGGGCATCGACTGGACGCGCCATCTGCTCCAGCTGATCGGCGCGGTGGCCGTCGTCGGGGTCGGCGACATGCTGTGGGCCTCGCTCCGCGGCACCAGACAGAAGACCTGAACCACCGGCACGACGCACTGCGGCCGGACACGCTCGTACGCGTGTCCGGCCGCAGTGCCGATCGGCTCCGGGATCAGCCGGTGACCTCGATGGCGGCGAGGTTCTTCTTGCCCCGGCGCAGCACCAGCCAGCGCCCGTGCAGCAGTTCCTCACGGGCCGGTGCGCTCTCGCCGTCGGTGACCTTGACGTTGTTCACGTACGCGCCGCCCTCCTTCACCGTGCGACGGGCACCCGACTTGCTCGGCGTCAGACCGACCTCCACCAGCAGGTCCACCAGGGGGCCGAGCTCGGTGACCCGGGCGTGCGGCACCTCGGACAGCGCGGCGTCCAGCGTCGCCGCGTCCAGCTCGCCGAGCTCGCCCTGGCCGAAGAGCGCCTTCGACGCCGCGATGACCGCGGCGCACTGGTCGGCGCCGTGCACCAGCGTCGTCAGCTCCTCGGCCAGCGCGCGCTGCGCCGTCCGGGCCTGCGGACGCTCCTCGGTGACCTTCTCCAGCTCCTCCAGCTCGGCGGGGCTGCGGAAGCTGAGGATGCGCATGTACCGCGAGACGTCCCGGTCGTCCACGTTCAGCCAGAACTGGTAGAACGCGTACGGCGTCGTCATCGTCGGGTCGAGCCAGACGGCCCCGCCCTCGGACTTGCCGAACTTCGTCCCGTCCGCCTTCGTCATCAGCGGGGTCGCCAGCGCGTGCACCTCGGCGCCCGGCTCCAGGCGGTGGATCAGGTCGAGACCCGCGGTGAGGTTGCCCCACTGGTCGCTGCCGCCCTGCTGGAGGGTGCAGCCGTAGCGCCGGTACAGCTCCAGGAAGTCCATGCTCTGGAGCAGCTGGTAGCTGAACTCGGTGTAGCTGATGCCCTCGTCGGACTCCAGCCGCCGGGCGATGGAGTCCTTGGTCAGCATCTTGTTGACGCGGAAGTGCTTGCCGATGTCCCGGAGGAACTCGATCGCGGACATGCCCGAGGTCCAGTCCAGGTTGTTCACCATGACCGCCGCGTTCTCGCCCTCGAAGGACAGGAACGGCTCGATCTGGGCCCGCAGCCGCGACACCCAGCCGGCGACCGTCTCCGGATCGTTCAGCGTGCGCTCCGCGGTCGGCCGCGGGTCACCGATCTGACCGGTGGCCCCGCCCACCAGGGCGAGCGGACGCAGACCGGCCCGCTGGAGCCGGCGCATGGTGAGCACCTGCACCAGATGCCCGACGTGCAGGCTCGCCGCGGTGGGGTCGTAACCGCAATAGAAGGTGACGGGACCGTCCGCGAGAGCCTTGCGCAGTGCGTCCTCATCGGTGGACTGGGCGAACAGCCCGCGCCACTTCAGCTCGTCGACGATGTCCGTCACGGTTCTTTCTCTCCTCAGACGTGTGGTGAACTGCAACAGTCAGTCTAGGCGGGTCACACGCCCGGACTCACCGAACTCATGTTGAAGTCGGGGATGCGCAGCGCGGGCATCGCGGCCCGGGTGAACCAGTCGCCCCACTCGCGCGGCAGTGTCTTCTCGGTGCGGCCCGCCTCGGTGGCCCGGGACAGCAGGTCCACCGGCGACTCGTTGAACCGGAAGTTGTTCACCTCGCCGACGACCTCGCCGTCCTCGACGAGGTACACCCCGTCGCGGGTCAGCCCGGTCAGCAGCAGCGTCGCCGGGTCGACCTCCCGGATGTACCAGAGGCAGGTCAGCAGCAGCCCGCGCCCGGTCGTGGACGCCACCATCTCGTCCAAGGACCGCTCGCCGCCGCCGTCCAGCACCAGGTTGTCGATCGCCGGCGCGACCGGCAGCCCGGTCAGCCCCGCCGTGTGCCGGGTGGTCGTCAGGTGCGCCAGCTCGCCGCCCCGGATCCAGTCGGTCGGCGCCAGCGGCAGACCGTTGTCGAAGACGGAGGCGCTGTCCCCGGAGGAGTGGGCGATCACGAACGGCGCCGATTCGAGCCCCGGCGCGTGCGGATCGCTGCGCAGCGTCAGCGGAAGCCCGGACAGCTTCTCGCCGAGCCTGGTCCCGCCGCCCGGCCGGGAGAACACCGTCCGGCCCTCCGCGGCGTCCCGCGCCGTCGACGACCACAGCTGGTAGATCAGCAGATCGGCCACCGCGGTCGGCGGCAGCAGCGTCTCGTACCGCCCGGCGGGCAGCTCGATCCGGCGCTCCGACCAGCTCAGCCGCCGCGCCAGCTCCGTGTCGAGCTCGGCCGGGTCGACGTCCTTGAAATCGCGCGTGGAACGGCCCGCCCAGGTCGAGCGGGTCCGGTCGGGCGACTTCGCGTTGAGCTCCAGCGTCCCGTTCGGCTGGTCGTGGCGCAGCCGCAGCCCCGTCGATGTGCCGAGGTAGGTGGAGGTCATCTCGTGGTTGGCGAAGCCGTACAGTTCACGGCCGCCGGAACGGGCCCGGGCGAAGGCGTCGCCGAGCGCCGGGGCGAACTCCGCGAAGACGTCCGAGCCCGTCTCGGCCGGCGCGTCCGTGAAGCCGGGCGACACGGGCACCCCGCCGACCAGCGGCTGGGCGTCCTCCGCGGGACCGGCCCCGCGCGCGGCGGCCTCGGCGGCCTGCACCAGCGGCTCCAGGTCGTCCGCGGTGACGGCCGACCGCGACACCACCCCGGACGCGGTGCCCTGCGCACCGTCCACGGTCGCGATGACGGTCAGGGTCCGCCCCCGCGTCACCCCGTTCGTCGTGAGGGCGTTGCCGGCCCAGCGCAGGTTCGCCGACGACTCCTCGTCGGCGATGACCACGCACCCGTCCGCGGTGGACAGTTCGAGCGCCCGCTCGACGATCTCGTGCGGCTTGCTGACGCGGCTCATCGTCCGGCCTCCTGCGTCGTGTTGAGGATGTTCACGCCCCGGAAGAGGGCGGAGGGGCAGCCGTGCGAGACGGCCGCGACCTGGCCGGGCTGGGCCTTGCCGCAGTTGAAGGCGCCGCCCAGGACGTACGTCTGCGGGCCGCCGACCTTCTCCATCGAGCCCCAGAAGTCCGTCGTCGTCGCCTGGTAGGCGACATCGCGCAGCTGACCGGCCAGCCGGCCGTTCTCGATGCGGAAGAACCGCTGCCCGGTGAACTGGAAGTTGTGGCGCTGCATGTCGATCGACCAGGACCGGTCGCCGACCACGTAGATCCCGCGCTCCACCCCGCCGATCAGGTCCTCCGTGGACAGCCCGCCCGGCTCCGGCCGCAGCGACACGTTCGCCATCCGCTGGACGGGGACGTGACCCGGCGAGTCCGCGTAGGCACAGCCGTTGGACCGGCCCAGCCCCGTCAGCCTCGCGATCCGCCGGTCCAGCTGGTACCCGACCAGCGTCCCGTTCCTGATCAGGTCCCAGGACTGCGCCTCGACGCCCTCGTCGTCGTACCCGATGGTTGCGAGCCCGTGCTCGGCGGTGCGGTCACCGGTCACGTTCATCACGGAGGAGCCGTACGCCAGCTTCCCCAGCTGGTCGAAGGTGGCGAACGAGGTCCCGGCGTACGCCGCCTCGTAGCCCAGCGCCCGGTCCAGCTCCGTGGCGTGGCCGATCGACTCGTGGATGGTCAGCCAGAGGTTGGACGGGTCGACGACCAGGTCGTACGTCCCCGCCTCGACGCTCGGCGCCCGCATCTTCTCGGCCAGCAGGCCGGGAATCCGCGCCAGTTCGTCGTCCCAGTCCCAGCCGGTCCCGGTCATGTACTCCCAGCCGCGTCCCACCGGCGGGGCGATCGTCCGCATCGAGTCGAACTCGCCGGTCGTCCCGTCCACGGCCACCGCGGTGAACTCCGGGTGCAGCCGGACCCGCTGCTGGGTGGTCACGGTGCCCGCCGTGTCCGCGTAGAACTTGTTCTCGTGCACGGCCGTCAGCGAGGCGTCCACGTGCGCGACGCCCTCGGCGCCCAGCAGCCGGGAGCTCCACTCGGCGAGCAGCGCCGCCTTCTCCTCGTCCGGCACGTCGAAGGGATCGACCTCGTACGCCGAGACCCAGGTCCGCTCGCCGTGCGACGGCTCGTCCGCCAGCTCGACCCGCTCGTCCGAGCCGGCCGCCGCGATCACCTTCGCCGACAGCTTCGCCATGGCCACGGCCTGCGAGGCCACCTTCGCCGCCGCGTCCATCGTCAGGTCGACGCCGGACGCGAACCCCCACGCGCCGCCGTGCACCACCCGCACCGCGTACCCGAGATCGGTGGTGTCCGAGGAGCCCGCGGGCCGGGCGTCCCGCAGCCGCCAGGACGCGCTGCGCACCCGCTCGAAGCGGAAGTCGGCATGCGCGGCGCCCAGCGCCCGCGCGCGGGCGAGCGCCGCGTCGGCGAGGGCGCGCAGGGGCAGGGCCAGAAAAGACTGATCTACCTCATGGGGCACAGGGAATTCCCTTCTCGATACACCACGGAAGTGAATCACGCCGCACGGTGACCGCACCCGGGGATATCCGGCGCCGCCCGCCGGGGCCAGCCGGGATGCGCCCCATGGGCGATCATCTGTAGGAACCCCACAGTGCCCGGCCGAAGGCGCTGTCAGGGGCCGAGTCCTCGCCGGGCGGGTGGTACCGATAGGTTTTCGATGTACCAGACCGCTATCGAAAGGGTGATCCGTTGAGCCGCTCGGTTCTCGTCACCGGAGGAAACCGGGGCATCGGCCTCGCCATCGCCCGAGCTTTCGCCGACAACGGCGACAAGGTCGCGATCACCTACCGCTCCGGCGAGCCGCCCCAAGTCCTCACCGAAGCGGGCTGCCTGGCGGTCCGTTGCGACATCACGGACGCCGAACAGGTGGAGCAGGCCTACAAGGAGATCGAGGAGAAGCACGGCCCCGTCGAGGTACTGGTCGCCAACGCCGGTATCACCAAGGACCAGTTGCTGATGCGGATGTCGGAGGAGGACTTCACGTCCGTGCTCGACACCAACCTCACCGGCACCTTCCGGGTCGTCAAGCGCGCCAACCGCGGCATGCTGCGCGCCAAGAAGGGCCGGGTCGTCCTCATCTCCTCCGTCGTCGGGCTCCTCGGCTCCGCCGGGCAGGCGAACTACGCCGCCTCCAAGGCCGGTCTGGTCGGTTTCGCCCGGTCCCTGGCCCGTGAACTCGGCTCGCGGAACATCACCTTCAACGTCGTCGCGCCCGGCTTCGTCGACACCGACATGACGCAGGTGCTCACCGAGGAGCAGCGCAAGGGCATCGTGTCCCAGGTGCCGCTCGGCCGCTACGCGCGGCCCGAGGAGATCGCCGCCGCGGTGCGCTTCCTCGCCTCCGACGACGCGTCGTACATCACTGGAGCCGTCATCCCCGTTGACGGCGGATTGGGCATGGGTCACTGATCAGCATGAGCGGAATTCTCGACGGCAAGCGCATCCTCGTCACCGGTGTGCTGATGGAGTCGTCCATCGCCTTCCACACCGCCAAGGTGGCCCAGGAGCAGGGCGCCGAGGTCATCCTGACCGCCTTCCCGCGGCCCACGCTGACCGAGCGCATCGCCAAGAAGCTGCCGAAGCCCGCCAAGGTCATCGAGCTGGACGTGACCAACACCGAGCACCTGGACCGCCTCGCCGGCCTGGTCCGCGACGAGCTCGGCTCGCTCGACGGCGTCGTCCACTCCATCGGCTTCGCGCCGCAGGACGCGCTCGGCGGCAACTTCCTGAACACCCCGTTCGAGTCCGTCGCCACGGCGATGCACGTCTCGGCGTTCTCGCTGAAGTCGCTCGCCATGGCCTGCAAGCCGCTGATGAACGACGGCGGCTCGATCGTCGGCCTCACCTTCGACGCGCAGTACGCCTGGCCGCAGTACGACTGGATGGGCCCGGCCAAGGCCGCGCTGGAGGCCACCTCCCGCTACCTCGCCCGCGACCTGGGCAAGGACGACATCCGCTGCAACCTGATCTCCGCCGGACCGATCGGCTCCATGGCCGCGAAGTCCATCCCGGGCTTCATCGAGCTCGCGGACGTGTGGAACACCCGCTCCCCGCTGGCCTGGAACATGGCGGACCCGGAGCCGGCCGGACGCGGTGTCGTCGCCCTGCTCTCGGACTTCTTCCCGAAGACCACGGGCGAGATCATCCACGTCGACGGTGGCGTGCACATGATGGGTGCCTGATCCCGCACCACAGGCTGTGACACGGCCGCGTACCGCCCCGGACCGGGCGGTACGCGGCCGTCGCGCGTCCTCGCCCGGCCCCGGGCCGATCGAGGTCCACCCCCGGGCCACTCAAGTCGAAAAGAAGGTCGATCCACCGCAGAATGTGGTGAACCGGACTTCTGGTCAGGCTGCGGGGGAGGGAGGACGCCATGCGCTCCACGCGTCGCCGGACCTGGGCCCTGCTGGCGGCCTCCATGGCCGTCGCCGCGCTGGCCGCCCCGATGGGGATATCCATGGCGGGCCGAGCCGGGGCACCGGCCCCCGCACCCGCCGCCACCGGCCCGGAACCCGCCGGAGCCGAATGCCGTACCTCCGTGCTGGGCTCCCGGGTCGTGGCCTACTGCCACAATCCGTACCCCTCCACCGACCGCGTGCAGCTGCACACCGAGTGCCGCCGCTGGTGGGACATCGACGCCGACGCGGCCCCGGTCGACGTGGCCCCGGGGCGGACCGTACGGCTGGACGACCGTTGCTGGAAGGAAGTCGACGCCGCCTGGATCACGCACCGGGTGCGGGACGAGCTCTGAGCGCCGCCCCGGAACACGGGTCCGCGGGCGCCGTCCGGGAACGCGGACCGTGGGCGTCGTTCGGGGATGCGGACCATGAGCGTTGTTCCGTAGTACGGGTCGCGGGCGCTGCCCAGGAACGCGGATCGTGAACACCACCCCGGAGCGCGGGTCGCGGGCGCCGTTTCCGGAGCGCCCGGTCTGCGGGCGCGGGGC
The DNA here is from genome assembly GCF_008120935.1 of Streptomyces sp. sk2.1. Lineage (GTDB taxonomy): Bacteria > Actinomycetota > Actinomycetes > Streptomycetales > Streptomycetaceae > Streptomyces. Next base: position 503,745 of record NZ_RDBO01000020.1, on the reverse strand, counting down.
CGCGTGTACCGGTCCGTGGGAGAGGCCCCGCGGGACGGCCCCTGGGGCCCGGTCCGCTCAGACCCGGTCCGCCCGGCAGCTCAGCGCATGGCCCGCGGCCTCGGCGGCCGCCGTCTCCGCGTCCCCCGACCGGATCGCCTCGACCAGCCTGCTGTGGTCCATGTGGTTCTCCGGCCGCAGCTCGTGACCGATGTCGTCCCTGAGGTAGTCGCGCAGCAGATCGGCCAGGTCGGCGTAGAGGCCGGTCAGTACGTCGTTGTGCGAGGCGGCGACCACGGCCAGGTGCAGCGTCGCGTCCGCCGCCACGAACGCCTCGGCGTCGTTCGCGGCCCAGGTCTCCTCCCGCCGCGCCATGAGCGCGTCCAGCTGCTTCAGGTCCCGTTCGGTGCGCCGCACGGCGGCCAGCCGGGCCGCCGACGACTCCAGGGTGGCGCGCAGCTCGGCGACGTGGCGGGGATCGGCGGCGGCGAAGCGGCGGCGCATCACCCCGGCCAGCTCGCTGGTGGCGATGACATAGGTGCCCGAGCCCTGCCGGATGTCGAGCAGGCCGTTGTGCGCGAGGGCGCGCACCGCCTCCCGGACCGTGTTGCGGGCCACCCCCAGCTGTTCCACCAGCTCGGGCTCGGTGGGAATCCGGGAACCCACGGGCCATTCGCCGGAGGTGATCTGATTCCTCAGCTGGGCAATCACCTGGTCGGCGAGTGCCGAACGCCGCGGGGACGTCAGCGTCATGGTGCTCCTTGGTCGGGTTGTGGGGAGTCGGGGTGCGGGGCGGGTGGTTCGAGGTGCTCGGGCCGCCCCACTCGCCCAACGCGCGCGGGTTGCTCCAGGTGTCCGGGGGAGCGGGGACGATTCGCGCCGTCCCGCGAACACCTCACGGTTCCCCGGGGGTCCCCGAACGTTCTCGGAGGATTGGACAACCAATCATCCCATGATTCTATGATGGAGTCATGTCCGACGAGAATCAGCCCCAGACCCGGGCCCTCAGCCCCGCCGCCACGGCGGAAGCCCCCATGGATTCCCCGGCCCCGCGCGCCCCGCAGGGCCCGGGGGCGACCCGGCCCGCTTCCGGGCCCGCGCCCTGGCTGCTCCGGCTGGTCGCCGTCGGGCTGGTCCTCACCGCACTCAACCTCCGCCCCGCCATCACCAGCCTCGGCTCCCTCCTCGAAGAGGTGCGGGACGGCCTGCACATGAGCGGCAGCGTGGCCGGTGTCCTCACCTCCGTGCCGCCGCTCTGCTTCGCGGTCTTCGGCATCATGGCGCCCCGCCTCGCCCGCCGCTTCGGGCCCGGCGCCGTCGTCTGCGCCGGAATGATCGCCATCACCGCCGGCCTGGTGATCCGTCCGCTCGTCGGCGGTACCGCGGGCTTCCTCGCCGCGAGCGCCCTGGCCCTCATGGGCATCGCCGTCAGCAACGTCCTGATGCCGGTGATCGTCAAGCACTGGTTCCCGGACCGCGTCGGCTCCATGACCGGGCTCTACTCGATGGCCCTGGCCCTCGGCACCTCGCTCGCCGCCGCCGTGACCGTGCCCATGACCAGCGCGCTGGGCGGCAGCTGGCGGCTCGGCCTCGGCGTCTGGGCCGCGCTCGCCGCCGTCGCGATCCTGCCCTGGCTCCCGGTGGTACGGGACCGGCGCGGCCCCTCGGCCCGGCCGGGCGGCCGGGGCCAGGACGCCCCGGCCCTCCGGATCACCCGCAGCCGCACCGCCTGGGCCCTCGCCTGCTTCTTCGGCCTGCAGGCCACCGCCGCGTACATCACCATGGGATGGATGCCGCAGATCTTCCGCGACGCGGGGGTCTCGGCAGGCACCGCGGGCGCGCTGCTCGCCGTGACCATGGCGATGGGGGTGCCCCTCGCGTTCGTCATCCCGAAGGTCGCCTCCCGGATGCGGAACCAGGGCCCGATCGTCCTGTTCCTCGGCGGCTGCGGCCTCGTCGGATACGCCGGCCTCTACCTCGCACCGGCCGGCGGGGCCTGGGCCTGGGCGCTGCTCCTGGGGATCTCGAACTGCTCCTTCCCGCTCGCCCTGACGATGATCGGCATGCGCTCGCGCACCGGTGCCGGAGTCGTGCGGCTGTCCGCCTTCGCGCAGTCCGTCGGCTACCTGATCTCGATCCCCGGACCGTTGCTGATCGGCGTGCTCTACCAGCACACCGGCGGCTGGGAGGTGCCGATCGCCCTGATGGCGGGCCTCATGGTGCCCCAGATGGCGGCCGGGTTCCTGGCGGGGCGGGCCCGGACGATCGAGGACGAATGCTGAGGTGGGAGACTGTGCCCATGTCTCCTGTGCTCGACCCGAATCCCCAGAACGGCCAGAAGAAGCTCCTCCTCGTGCTCGGGGCGATGCTGTTGATCACCGTGGTGGTCGCGGTGATCGCCTCGGTCGCCTCCCCCTGATCCGGCCCGGCGCCTCGGCCGGGGGTGGGGCTGTCCCCACCATCCCCTAGGGGGCTGGGGTCAGGGTGAAGTGGGTGGGTCACCGGATGGGAACGGCGCCCGCGGATCCGTAGGTTTCTCGGTATCGGAACCGGCAACCCCCGGATTCGGCACCGAAGCCCCACGGAGGCGGACATGGCGGCCCGTACGCACCACCACCCCCGGACCACCCACCCGGCCACGGGCGGCGTCGAGGTCCGGCTGCCGTGGTGGGCCGTGGCGCTGCCGGCGGTCGCGTTCGCCGCGCTGATGCTGCTGATCATCGGCACCGGTGACGCGCAGGCCGCGACCACCGACCCCGCGATCGGCCGACTTCTCGCACGTGTCATGGCCCTGGTGAGCGCCTGACGCCGTCCGCCCGCGGCCCGAAGACCGGCCGACGCACTCCGTCCCCGGCCCCGAGGACCGGCCCGAGCCGCCCGCGCCCGTCGCACGAGCACGTCAACACCCTGCGCCGGGCGGGCGGTTTCGTGCGAAGCTGAGGTGTATGAGCGTCGATACACCTCGCAGGATCGTCCTTCTCAGGCATGCAAAGGCGGAATGGTCGCAGGACTCCGACCACGAGCGGCCCCTCGCGGAGCGCGGCCGCAAGGATGCCCCCGTCGCAGGCCGCAAACTCGTCGACTCCGGGATCGTCCTCGATCTGGCTCTCTGCTCCACCGCTGCCAGGACCCGCGAGACGTGGAAGCTGGCGGTGCACGAGATGCCGCACCGGCCGAGGACCGTGTACGAGGAGCGCCTGTACGAGGCGTCCCCCGGCGAGCTCATCGCCCTGATCAACGAAACCCCCGACGACGTGCGCGACCTTCTCGTCATCGGCCACAACCCCGGCATGCACGCGGTCGCCGACGCCCTCTCGAACTCGGCCGAGGGCGACGCCCTGGCCCGGATGTCCCGCGGCGGCTTCCCGACCGCCGCGTTCGCCGTCGTCGAGTTCAACGGCTCCTGGAAGGGCGTGGAACACGGAGTGGGCAAGCTGGTCGAGTACTGGACGCCCAACGACTGATCCCGCGGCCCCCGCCGGCTCGACGCGCCCGCTCGCCGCGGGGCGGCCGGTGCGCGTACGGGCGGGGAAAGGGACGGGCGCGTGCAGGGGCCCCGGTGCGATCGCACCGGGGCCCCTGCACGTACGGGAACGTCCCGGTACGGGACCCGTCACGGGGCCGCCACCGCAGGAACGTTCCTACAGAAGTGCCGTGCGGGAACGCGTCAGTCGACGAGGCCGTCGGCGGCCTCGACCTCCTCGCGGGTGATGCCGAGCAGATACAGCACGGTGTCCAGGAACGGCACGTTCACCGCGGTGTGCGCGGCCTCGCGGACCACCGGCTTGGCGTTGAACGCCACCCCGAGACCGGCCGTGTTCAGCATGTCCAGGTCGTTCGCACCGTCACCGATCGCCACGGTCTGCGCCAGCGGCACCCCGGCCTGCTTGGCGAAACTGCGCAGCAGCCGGGCCTTGCCGGCCCGGTCGACGATGTCGCCGACGACCCGCCCGGTGAACTTCCCGTCGACCATCTCCAACGTGTTGGCGGAGGCGAAGTCGAGCCCGAGCCGCTCCTTCAGGTCGTCGGTGACCTGGGTGAACCCGCCCGAAACCACGCCCACTTGGTACCCGAGCCGCTTCAGCGTACGGATCAGGGTGCGCGCGCCCGGCGTCAGCCGCACCTCGGCGCGCACCTTGTCCACCACCGACGCGTCGAGCCCCGCCAGCAGCGCCACCCGCGCGTGCAGCGACTGCTCGAAGTCGAGTTCGCCGCGCATCGCCCGCTCGGTGATCTCGGCCACCTTGTCCTCGCAGCCCGCGTGGGCGGCGAAGAGCTCGATGACCTCGTCCTGGATCAGTGTCGAGTCGACGTCCATGACGACCAGCCGCTGCGCCCGGCGGCTCAGCCCGGCGGACACCACCGCCACGTCGACGCCGATCCCGGCCGCCTCCGTGGCCAGGGCCGTGCGCAGCTCCGCGGTGCCGGTGCCCGACACCGCGAACTCGACCGCCGTGACCGGGTACTTGGCCAGCCGGAAGATGCGGTCGATGTTGCCGCCGGTGGAGGTGATCGTGGCCGCTATGGCGGCGGTCGACTCCGCGGTCAGCGGGTGCCCGAGCACCGTCACGTGGGAACGCCCGTGGCCGCGCGGCCGGTTGTCGCCCGTGCCGGAGATGATCTCGGCCTGGAGCTTCAGGGACTCGGCCCAGCTGTGCACGGTCGCCCGCAGGTCGCCCTCGGTGGTGCCGCCCGAGGTCGGGGCGGTGACCAGCGCGCACAGGACGATGCGGCCACGGGTGACGACCTGCTCGATGTCGATGACGTCGACCGAGTAGGCGGCGAGGGTGTCGAAGAGCCCGGCGGTGATGCCGGGACGGTCCTTCCCGAAGATCTTCACGAGAAGGGTGGGTGTGTCCGCGCCCCGGAGGGGCTCGGAGGGCTCAGGAGACCGGGAGGACTGAGGGGGCTGAGATGCGCTCATGGTGCTTCCACCGTATCGGTCCCTCCCGCGGCACCGAAGGTCCGTCCCGAGTGCCGGACAGCGCGTCGACCCCGTTTCCCGCCCGCGCCGGGCACCGGGCGCGGGCGGGAAACGGCCGGGGGCGACGCCTCCCCGGAACGCCGGGTGGCCACCGGGTGGATCCCCGGTGACCGGGTCGCGTACCCGGAAGGTGACGGAGCGTGTATGACCTGGATCGTCCCGCGTTCACGGGTGAATGCCGTACTTCGGCCCGCTTGCCGACGATCTGCCGCCATTCGTCGGGACTTGCGGCTCCTGTCCGCAGTTTTTCGTGCCGACACCGTAACGATGCAGGTCTCGGCAGGGTCTTCACCCCGTCCGACTTTCGTATCCGGGACCGCTCCTGGAATAGTTCCCCACGATGTTCAGCATCCCTAGGCTCCCTGTGATGGGGGCAACTCGGGGGACAACTAGTGGGGCGCGGAGTGCCGGAACTCGTACTGGAATTGAATGGAAGGACCTGGACGCTCGATCCGTCCAGGTCGTACACCCTCGGGCGCGATCCGCAGGGCGACCTGACGATCGACGACGCAAGGGTCTCGTGGCGGCATGCCACGATCAGCTGGAACGGCCGTAGCTGGTTCATCGAGGACCACGGCAGCACCAACGGCACCTATGTGCAGGGACGCCGGATCCAGCAGCTGGAGATCGGTCCCGGCTCCGCCGTGCATCTCGGCAACGCCACCGACGGGCCGCTGCTGAGCCTGGGCGCCCCGGCGGGCGCCGCGTACAGCGGCCAGGGCGCGGGTGCCCCGCAGGCCCCCGCGCAGCAGCCGCAGCAGCAGGGCGGCACGGGCTGGCCCGCCCCGCAGAACCCCGCTCCGCAGCAGCAGGGCTGGCAGCAGGCCCCCCAGGGGCAGCCCCAGCAGCCCGTGCAGCCGCAGCCCCAGGTCCCGCACCAGGGCATGCCGAACACTCCCGGCGCGGGCGGTGCCGCGGGGGCCCCGCCGGTGTACGGCGACCGCAGCCCCACCACGTTCCACCAGCTGGCCCTCGGCCGCGTCATGCGCATCGGTCGTGCGCTGGAGAACGAGCTGGTGGTCTCCGACCTCCAGGTCTCGCGCCACCACGCCGAATTCCACGCGACCCCCGACGGCCGCTTCGAGATCCGCGACCTCGGATCCCACAACGGCACGTACGTCAACGGTCAGCCGCTCTCCAAGTCCGGCTCCGCGCTCATCGGCCCCAACGACATCGTCGGTGTCGGTCACTCGACCTTCCGCCTGGTCGGCGACCGGCTCGAGGAGTTCGTCGACACCGGTGAGGTCTCCTTCTCCGCCCGCCACCTCACGGTGACGGTCGACGGCGGGAAGCAGATCCTCAAGGACGTCTCCTTCGGCGTCCCGGAGAAGTCGCTCATCGCGGTCATCGGCCCGTCCGGCTCCGGAAAGTCCACCCTGCTCAAGGCGCTCACCGGTTACCGGCCCGCCAACCAGGGCGACGTCCTCTACGACAACCGGAACCTCTACAAGCAGTTCGCCGAGCTGCGCCAGCGCATCGGTCTGGTCCCGCAGGACGACATCCTGCACAAGGAACTCACCGTCATCAAGGCGCTCAAGTACGCGGCCAAGCTCCGCTTCCCCGCGGACACCACCGAGGCGGAGCGCCAGGCCCGGATCCTCGAAGTCCTCGCCGAGCTCAAGCTCGACATCCACAAGGACAAGAAGGTCACCTCGCTCTCCGGCGGTCAGCGCAAGCGCGTCTCCGTCGCGCTCGAACTGCTCACCAAGCCGTCGCTGATCTTCCTCGACGAGCCGACCTCCGGTCTCGACCCGGGCATGGACCGCGACGTCATGCAGCTGCTGCGCGGCCTGGCCGACGACGGCCGCACGGTCCTGGTCGTCACGCACTCCGTCGCCGAGCTGGCCATCTGCGACAAGCTGCTCGTCATGGCGCCGGGCGGTTCCGTCGCCTACTTCGGCCCGCCGGAGGAAGCGCTCAACTTCTTCGGCTACACCACCTGGGCGGACGTCTTCTCCGCGTTCGAGAACTACCGCGACTACGACTGGGCGGGCCGCTGGCGCGGCTCGCAGCACTACCAGATGTACGCCGCGGACATCGACGCCGTCGCCGCGCAGTCCGTGCACATGCCGCCCCCGCAGCAGATGCGCCCGCCGAAGCCGCAGAGCTGGTCCGCCCAGCTGTGGACGCTGATGCGCCGCTACGTCTCGGTGATCGCGTCCGACAAGGGCTTCATGGGTCTGATGGTGATCCTGCCCGCCGTGCTCGGCGTCGTCAGCGTGGTCATCCCGGCCGACTTCGGCCTGGCACCGCCGAAGCCGCCGTCCCGGTTCAACGGGGACGCCGGAACGATCATGCTGATCCTGGTGATCGGGATGACGTTCTCCGCGGCGGCCAACTCCGTACGAGAACTGATCAAGGAACGCGTCATCTACGAACGGGAACGGGCCACCGGCCTCTCCCGCTCGGCCTATCTGATGTCCAAGGTGATCGTCCTCGGCGTGATCACCGCCTTCCAGGGCGTCATCATCTGCGGCATCGGCTTCGCCACCCGCGACCTGCCCGAAGAGGGCCTGTTCATGCCGCCGGCCGTCGAGCTCTGCGTGACGATCATCGCGCTCGGCTTCACCTCGATGATGTTCGGCCTGGTCATCTCCTCGCTGGTGAAGACCGCCGAGAAGACCATGCCGCTGCTGGTCATGTTCGCGATCGTCCAGGTCGTCTTCACCGGCATCCTCTTCCAGGTGTACGGCTCGCCCGGCCTGGAGCAGTTCGCCTGGCTGATGCCGTCCCGCTGGGCCATCGCGGGCGCGGGCGCCACGCTCGACCTGGCGCACCTGATGCCGCCGTGGGACCCGAAGAACCCGACCGACCTGGACCCGCTGTGGGAGCACTCGGCCGGTCAGTGGGGCATCAACATCACGGTGCTCCTGTTCCTCGGCGTGATCTGCGGCTTCGCGGTCGCGCGGCTGCTGCGCCGCCACGAGCCCGAGGTCATGCGCAAGTGATCACGGGTACCGGGGCGGACGCGCCGGTACCGGACGCCGAAGGGCGGCACCCTGCGGGGTGCCGCCCTTCGGCATGTGCGTGCGGCGTCCGGGCGCCGGCTCAGTACGCGCTGTTGACGTTGTCGATCGAGCCGTACCTGTCGGCCGCGTAGTTGGCGGCGGCCGTGATGTTGGCGACCGGGTCGTAGATGTTCGACGAGGTGCCGGGCACGTGGTACGCGTTGAACGTCGGCTGGATGACCTGCAGCAGACCGCAGGACGGGGTGCCGTTCTGGGCGTTGACGTCCCAGCCGTTGACCGCGTTCGGGTTGCCGGTCGACTCGCGCATGATGTTGCGGTGCAGCCCCTCGTACGAGCCCGGGATGCCGTTGGCGCGCATGACGTCCAGGGCCTGCCGGATCCAGCCGTCCAGGTTGTTGGCGTACACCGGGGTGCGGGCCTGGGAGCGGCTGGCGGCACGCGTCTCGGTGCGCTCGGCGACGGCCTTCGCCTTCGCACGGGAGGCGGCCTTCGCCTTTGCCTCGGCCTTCGCCGCGGCCCTGGCCTCGGCGGCCGCCTTCTTCTTGGCGGCGGCGGCCTTCTCGGCGGCGGCCTTCTTGGCCTTGGCGAGGTCGGCGGCCTTCACCAGCTTCTCGGCGGTGGAGTGCTGCTCGATGATGCTTGCCTGCACCGTCCTGGCCTGCGGGGCACCGGCGGCCGACGCGAGGACCACGGGGGCGGCGGAGACGGGAGCCTCGGCCTCGGTCTTGGGCTCGGCGTTGGCGGGGACGAGCGAGAACGAGAGCGCGGCGACCGCGGCGGCGGAAACACCCGCGACGGAGAACTTCTGGGCCTTGTTCAGGCGACGGCGACGGCCGGTGGTGCTGGACGCGGACATGCAGACGTACCTCTTCGAATCGCGGAAGTCCTCACGGAGGACGAAGACGGGAAGCGCGTTTCGCATCTCCGTCGGGGACGGGAGCAATTCTTAGCGGCGGCAAAATCGGGTGGCAAAGGTGTGACGTACGAACCCGAGTAGTGGATCAGTGCCCGGCCCGGTCGTGCGGGCCCGTTCTCATGCCCATTGATGCGGCGCTTATGTCTCCACTAGTCGACTTCGTAAGTGATGTGGGTCCTATGCGCGGCCTCACATCGGGCGCGTAACAGTTTCACCAACCGTTGCTTCCGCAATTCGGAGTGTCATGATCCGACCCTGTGGGAGGTGCGTCGACCGCCTCGGACGCTCTGCGGCGCACCCGCGGGGGCAGGCGGGACCGGGCCGCGGGGCAGGCAGGACCGGGCGGTGAGGCATGCGGGACCCGGCAGCGGGCGGAGGTCCCGCCGTGTGCCCACGGGCCGGGCGGCCTAGTCCCACGGTCCTAATGCGGGGCCGTCCACAGGCCGATACGGCGTGCGCACCCCGCCGGTACGGTGAGGTCCATGAGCCACCGCACGCCATCGGGCCTGGCCGCCGTGAGCGCCGCGCTGCTCGCCATGAGCCGACACCTCGAAGTGCGTGACGTCCTGAAGACGATCGTCGCCTCGGCCCGCGAGCTGCTGGACGCCGAGTACGCCGCGCTGGGCGTCCCCGACGACCACGGCGGCTTCGCCCAGTTCGTCGTCGACGGCGTCAGCGACGAGCAGTGGAAGGCCATCGGCCCCCTGCCCAGGCAGCACGGCATCCTCGCCGCGATGCTCCGCGAGGCGAAGTGCGAGCGCCTCGCCGACGTCCGCAAGGACCCCCGTTTCGAGGGCTGGCCCGAGGCCCACCCCGACATGTCCGACTTCCTCGGCCTGCCCATCAGGGACGGCGACGAGGTCATGGGCGCGCTCTTCCTCGCCAACAAGCGCTGCCCCAAACCCGAGGGCAGCTGCGGTTTCACCGCCGAGGACGAGGACCTGCTGGCCATCCTCGCCCAGCACGCCGCGATCGCCCTCACCAACGCCCGGCTGTACGAACGCAGCCGCGAGCTCACCATCGCCGAGGAACGCTCCCGGCTCGCCCACGAGCTGCACGACGCGGTCAGCCAGAAGCTCTTCTCCCTGCGGCTGACGGCCCAGGCCGCCACCGCCCTGGTCGACCGCGACCCGGCCCGCGCCAAGGGCGAGCTGCAACAGGTCGCCGTGCTCGCCGCCGAAGCCGTGGACGAGCTGCGGGCCGCCGTCGTCGAGCTGCGCCCCGCCGCGCTCGACGAGGACGGTCTCGTCGCCACGCTCCGTACCCAAGTCCAGGTCCTGGACCGGGCCCACACGGCCCGGGTGACCTTCGAGAGCCTGGGCGTACGGGCCCTGCCGGCCGCCCAGGAGGAGGCGCTGCTCCGGGTCGCCCAGGAGGCCCTGCACAACGCGCTGCGCCACTCCGGTGCGGAACACGTCGCGGTCACCCTGGCCCGGCGCGACGGCGGCACGCTGCTGCGGATCGCCGACGACGGCAGCGGCTTCGAGCCCGCGGCGACCCGGCAGGCGGGCCGGCACCTGGGCCTGGTGTCGATGCGCGACCGGGCCAGTGGCGTCGGCGGCAGGCTCACCGTTGAATCGGCGCCCGGCGAGGGCACCACGATCGAGATGGAGGTACCCGGTGGCTGACAAGATCATCAGGGTGCTGCTGGTCGACGACCACCAGGTGGTCCGCCGCGGTCTGCGCACGTTCCTGGAGATCCAGGACGACATAGAGGTGGTCGGCGAGGCGGCCGACGGCGCCGAGGGCGTGGCCAGGACCGAGGAGCTCCGTCCCGATGTCGTCCTGATGGACATCAAGATGCCCGGCACCGACGGCATCGAGGCGCTGCGCACACTGCGCGAACTCCAGAACCCGGCCAGGGTCCTCATAGTCACCAGCTTCACCGAGCAGCGCACCGTGGTCCCCGCACTGCGCGCCGGGGCTTCCGGCTACGTGTACAAGGACGTCGACCCGGACGCCCTGGCCGGTGCGATCCGTTCCGTGTACGCGGGACACGTACTGCTCCAGCCGGAGGTCGCGGAGGCCCTGCTCGCCCAGGAGGAACCGGGCGGGGGGACGGGCCGGGGGAACACCCTCACCGAACGGGAGCGGGAGGTGCTGGGCCTGATCGCCGACGGCCGCTCCAACCGCGAGATCGCGCGAGCGCTGGTCCTCTCCGAGAAGACCGTCAAGACGCACGTCTCGAACATACTGATGAAGCTGGACCTCTCGGACCGGACCCAGGCGGCCCTGTGGGCCGTCCGGCACGGAGCGGCGAGCTGACCACCGGCGGGTCCGGCCACCGGTGGAGCCGGACGCCGGTGGAGCGGACCGTCGCCCCCCGGGCTGAGATTCATACTGTCGGGTGTATGTCACCCGGACGGCGCAACCCGTACCGGGGAGAGGCGTTCTCCAGGGAGCTGCGGCGGTCGGCCGCAGCCACACCAGGAGGACCCCGAAGTGAAGAACCTGAAGAAGGCCGCCGCCGTCGCCATGATCGCCGGCGGAATCATCGCCGGCGGCGCGGGCGCGGCCTCCGCCACCGGTCACGGCGCGGGCGCCGACGGCATCGCCACCCACTCCCCGGGCGTGGCCGGCGGCAACACCGTCCAGGCCCCGGTGCACGTCCCGGTCAACGCGGTCGGCGACACCGTCAACGTGATCGGCCTGCTCAACCCGGCCTTCGGCAACCTCGGCCTGAACGGCTGACCCGGCCGACCGGACGGATCGACCGGTCCCGCGGTCGTGCGCCGCGGGGCGGGACGGACACGACACGTCCGCCCCGCCCCGCGGCACCGCACAGCACGCAGGCCGCACCGGCCCCGAACCCCGGACCGGACTACCGCCCCCGCTCCCGCTCCTCCACATACGCGTTGTACGCGGCGACCTGCGCCCGCCGGGCCACCCGCTCCACCGGCCGCAGCGCCTCGCCCCGGGCCGCGATCTCCGAAGCGCTCACCGCACCGCCGTGCCCGTTCCCGTACGCCACCGAGATCAGCAGCCCCACCCGCTGCGCCAGCTCCAGCACCCGCACCGCCCGCGGCGGATACCCCGGGGCCAGCACCTCGCGCCCCCGCTCCGTCCGCGCCCGGTACGCGTCCACGGCGGCCTCGGCCACCGGCCCCGAACCGGCCACGTCCAGCCGCGACAGCACCGCCGTCGCGTCCCGCAGAGCCTCGGCCAGCTCCCGCTCCGCCTCGCCCAGCGACGGCACGTCGGCCGGCGGCGCCTCCCGCACCGCCAGACACCGCCACACCACCTCGACGTGCAGATCCCCCGCCGGCCCCGCCTCGCGCACCTCGGGAACCAGCCCGTACGGCGCACCGAAGGCCACCACCGCTTCCTCGGCCTCCAGCGCCCGCGCGTTGAAGTCCGGCGGCCCGCTCAGACCCAGCGGATGGCCGGGCGCCGGAAGCGCCACCCGGAACCCCGTCACCCCCAGCCCCCGCAACCGCCCGAGCGCCAGCGTGAGCCCGACCGGCCCCGCCTCGCCCGGCAGTCCCTCGACGCGGTGCACCGCGTCCTTTCCGACAATGGCGAGCACCGCGTCGTCCGGCGACACGAGTCCCGCCAGAAGCGCGTTTCCCCAAGCGGCCAACAGCCCTGAGCGTGGTTCCGAAAGCATGGCGACAGCCTAGGGAACCGGCCGGGGCCCCGTGGTCACACGGGCCCAGCGCCGGAAGCACTCGCGCGGTGGCGTAGATTTCCCTGGGAGCTGTGCCCACAGGCACGCGACGATCTCGACACTGCATGGGGAGACAACGCGCCATGAGCGATGTACTGGAGCTGGTGGACGTATCCGTGGTCCGCGACGGACGCGCTCTGGTGGACGACGTCTCCTGGTCGGTCAAGGAGGGGGAGCGCTGGGTCATCCTCGGCCCGAACGGCGCCGGCAAGACCACCCTCCTCAACATCGCGTCCAGCTACCTCTTCCCGACCACCGGCACCGCCAAGGTCCTCGGCGAGCAGCTCGGCGGCGTCGGCACCGACGTCTTCGACCTCCGCCCCCGCATCGGCATCGCGGGCGTCGCCATGGCCGAGAAGCTGCCCCGGCGCCAGACCGTCCTGCAGACCGTGCTCACCGCCGCGTACGGCATGACCGCCACCTGGCACGAGGACTACGAGGCCGTCGACGAGGAGCGCGCCCGCGCCTTCCTCGACCGGCTCGGCATGACCGAGTACCTCGACCGCAAGTTCGGCACCCTGTCCGAGGGCGAGCGCAAGCGCACCCTGATCGCCCGCGCCATGATGACCGACCCCGAGCTGCTGCTCCTCGACGAACCGGCGGCGGGACTCGACCTCGGGGGCCGCGAGGACCTGGTCCGCCGCCTCGGCCGACTGGCCCGCGACCCGTACGCCCCCTCCATGATCATGGTCACCCACCACGTCGAGGAGATCGCCCCCGGCTTCACGCACGTCCTGATGATCCGCCAGGGCAAGGTGCTCGCCGCCGGCCCCATGGAGACCGAGCTCACCTCCCGCAACCTCTCCCTCTGCTTCGGCCTGCCGCTCGTCGTGGAGCACACCGGCGACCGGTACACCGCCCACGGCCTGCCGCTCTCCTGAGGCCCCCGCCCCCGTAGGGCCTTTCCGCCGGCCACGGGGCCGCAGCGGGCCCCGGACCCGGACGGATACGGCGACGGGCACGGGCGAACCCGGCGCGCGCCGCGGACCTGACCGGCGCGACGGGCCAGGGCTGCCCGATTGTGCCCTGTCCGTGAGGGCCTTCGCGGTCCTACCATGACCACGTGGACATCGACGCGTGGGTGTGGTGGCTGATCGGCGCGGTGGGACTGGGCATCCCGCTCGTCCTGACCGCGATGCCCGAGTTCGGCATGTTCGCCGTCGGAGCGGTCGCCGCGGCGGTCGTCGCGGCACTCGGCGGCGGCATCGTGGCCCAGGTGCTGGTGTTCGTCGTGGTCTCCGTGGCGCTCATCGCCGTGGTCCGCCCGATCGCCGCCAGACACCGCAATGACCGGCCCCAACTCTCCACCGGCATCGACGCGCTGAAGGGCCGTCAGGCCGTCGTCCTGGAACGGGTCGACGGCAGCGGCGGCCGGATCAAGCTGGCCGGGGAGATCTGGTCCGCCCGCTCCTTCGACGGGGACCAGAGCTTCGACCCGGGCCAACAGGTCGATGTCGTCGACATCGACGGAGCAACGGCAGTCGTCATGTGACCGAACCACCCACAAGGCAGGGCCTGTTCTGCCAGACTCGATGTAGATCATCATTGAGACCGGGGCCGTCACGACAGCCGGCCCCTCCCGCGATCTCGACCTCGATCATCGCGATCCGTCGGCAACCGAAGGGCAACGAGGAACGATGCAACCGATCATCATCGTCCTGATCATTCTGGTGGTGCTCGTCTTCATCGCCCTGATCAAGACGATCCAGGTCATCCCGCAGGCCAGCGCCGCCATCGTGGAGCGCTTCGGCCGCTACACCCGTACGCTCAACGCCGGCCTGAACATCGTCGTTCCGTTCATCGACTCGATCCGCAACCGCATCGACCTCCGCGAACAGGTCGTGCCGTTCCCGCCGCAGCCGGTGATCACCCAGGACAACCTGGTCGTCAACATCGACACCGTCATCTACTACCAGGTGACCGACGCGCGGGCCGCGACCTACGAGGTCGCCAGCTACATCCAGGCGATCGAGCAGCTCACCGTCACCACCCTCCGCAACATCATCGGCGGCATGGACCTGGAGCGGACCCTGACCTCCCGCGAGGAGATCAACGCGGCCCTCCGCGGCGTCCTCGACGAGGCGACCGGCAAGTGGGGCATCCGCGTCAACCGCGTCGAGCTCAAGGCGATCGAGCCGCCCACCTCCATCCAGGACTCGATGGAGAAGCAGATGCGCGCCGACCGTGACAAGCGCGCCGCGATCCTCCAGGCCGAAGGAACGCGCCAGTCCGCGATCCTCACCGCGGAGGGCGAGAAGCAGTCCGCGATCCTGCGCGCCGAGGGCGAGGCCAAGGCGTCGGCCCTGCGCGCCGAGGGCGAGGCCCAGGCCATCCGTACGGTCTTCGAGTCCATCCACGCCGGGGACCCGGACCAGAAGCTCCTCTCGTACCAGTACCTCCAGATGCTCCCGAAGATCGCCGAGGGCGACGCCAACAAGCTCTGGATCGTGCCCAGCGAGATCGGCGACGCGCTCAAGGGCCTCAGTGGAGCCTTCGGCAACCTCGGCAACGGCGCCCCCGGGTTCGACACCGGCGCAAGCAAGGAACGCCGCGAGGAGCCCCCGGTCGACTGAGGACCGGTACGGCACCCCAGTCGACTGACGTGTACACACCCTCGTGCATGATCAGTGCACCAAGCACCGATCCCGCACGGGGGGACACGCAATGAACATCTGGGAGATGCTCGCCGTCTTCGTCGCGGGCATCAGCGCCGGAACGATCAACACGATCGTCGGCTCGGGAACACTGATCACCTTCCCCGTGCTGCTCGCCACCGGACTGCCACCGGTCACCGCCACCGTCTCCAACGCCCTCGGCCTGATCCCCGGCTCCATCAGCGGCGCCATCGGCTACCGCGCGGAACTCACCGGGCAGCGCAGCCGCGTGCTCAGACTCTCCGTCGCCGCCCTCATCGGCGGCTTCACCGGCGCCGTCCTGCTGCTGGCCCTGCCCTCCACGGCCTTCGAGACGATCGTGCCGATCCTGGTGGCACTGGCCCTCGTCCTGGTCATCCTGCAACCGCGCATCAGCAAAGCCGTCCAGCGCCGGCGCGACCACGACGGCACCCCCGCCCGCCCCGACGGCGGCCCGCTCCTCTTCGTCGGGCTGATGCTCGCCAGCGTCTACGGCGGCTACTTCACCGCCGCCCAGGGGATCATCTACCTCTCCCTCATGGGCATGCTGCTCGACGACACCATGCAGCGACTCAACGCGGTCAAGAACGTACTGGCCGCCATCGTCAACAGCATTGCCGCGCTCTTCTTCCTCTTCGTCGCGGACTTCGACTGGACGGCCGTCGTCCTGATCGCCGTCGGCTCCGCGATCGGCGGCCAGATCGGCGCGAAGATAGGCCGCCGCCTCAGCCCTACCGTCCTGCGCGTCCTCATCGTCGCGGTCGGCACGGTCGCCATCGTCCAGCTGCTGCTGCGCTGACCCGGCCGACGCGCAAAAGCCCGCCCCCGGAGGGACGGGCTTCCGTCACGACGGAACACGTACGCCGGTCACGCCGCGGCACTGTCCAGCCAGTCCGGCAGCTCCGCCCCCGCGTCGGCCCCCAGTGCCAGCAGCATCGCCTGCGCGGGGGAGGGGACGAACGGCTGCCGCAGCAGCGGCATCCCCGCCTGCTCGGGCGTCCGGGCCGCCTTGCGGTGGTTGTCCTCGGCACAGGAGGCAACCGTGTTGAGCCAGGTGTCCTGACCGCCCTGGGCCCGCGGGACGACGTGGTCCACGGTGCTCGCCCGCCGCCCGCAGTACGCGCACCGGTGCTGGTCCCGCACCAGCACCCCCCTCCTGGACCACGGGGCGTGTCTTCGGAACGGCACCCGTACGTACCGGCAGAGCCTGATCACCCGGGGCACCGGAATGTCCACGGCGGCGCCACGCATGCGGAGGTCGGGGTGCGACTGTTCGACGACGGCCTTGTCCTGCAGGATCAGCACCACCGCACGGTTCAACGTCACCGTCGACAGCGGCTCGAAGCTCGCGTTCAGCACCAGCGTGTCCCGCATCTCGCCCACCTCCCGTGTGCCGCCCGCCCCCTGGCAGGCCCGGATCAACTCTGGCGGGGCGGGCCGGGATGGACAACGCAATAAAAAATGCCCTGCCCCGGTCTCCTCGGGACCAGGGCAGGGCGAACAGCGGGGAAACTCTCGGCTCACGCCTCCTGGGCGGGGGACGCGTACTCGCCGATCAGCTGGGCACGGCCCAGCGTGTGGAAACGCAGGTTGAATCCGACGACCGCGGGCGACGCGTCGCTGTCGACACCCAGCTTCTCGGTGTCCACCGCGTACACGGTGAAGACGTAGCGGTGGTTCTCCCCGGCCGGCGGTGCGGCGCCACCGAAGTCCTTCGAGCCGTAGTCGTTGCGGACCTGCACGGCACCGGCGGGCAGCCCTTCGAACTTCCCGCTTCCCGCACCGGCCGGAAGCTCGGTGACCGATGCCGGGATGTCGAAGACCACCCAGTGCCAGAACCCGCTGCCCGTCGGGGCGTCGGGGTCGAAACAGGTCACGGCGAAGCTCTTGGCCTCCGCCGGGAAACCCTCCCACCGCAGCTGCGGCGAGGTGTTCCCGCCCGCGAACACCTGGGCGTCCGCCAGCACGGCACCGGGGGCGAGGTCCTCGCTCACCACCGTGAACGACGGCACCTCGGGGTGGAAGTCGTGCGGCAGCGGCGCCCTCTTCGGCTCGGTCACGTCAGCACCTCTCCTGATCGCTTCGTTCTGTCACTGCTGTCAGCCGGTCCCCACCGACCCTAGAGCCAGTTGCGCCGACCGCCGACCTGGGCGAGCCACTGGTTGAGGTACGCCGCCCAGTCGGTCCCCTGGTAGTCGTTCAGCCCGACCTTGAACGAGCGGTACGAGTCGCTGCCCTCGCTGAAGAGCCCCGGCTTCTTGTCCATCTCCAGGACGACGTCCATCTCGCGGTCGTCCGCGACGAAGGACAGCTCGACCTGGTTCAGCCCGCGGTACTGCTGCGGCGGGAAGAACTCGATCTCCTGGTAGAACGGCAGCCGCTGGCGCGTGCCGCGGATGTGACCGCGCTCCATGTCCGCGCTGCGGAAACCGAAACCGAGCTGCCCGAAGGCGTCCAGGATGGCCTGCTGGGCCGGCAGCGGGTGCACGTTGATCGGGTCCAGGTCGCCCGAGTCCAGCGCCCGCGCGATCTCCAGCTCCGTGGTCACACCGATGTTCATGCCGTGCAGGTGCTGCCCGGCGAACATCGTGATCGGCGTCTCCCAGGGGATCTCCAGCCCGAACGGCACAACGTGCACGGCACCGGCCTGCACCTCGAACGCCCCACCGAGCCGAAGCTTGGTGAACTCGATGTCCTGCTTGGTCTCGGTGTCCTGGCCCTCGACCTCGACCCGGGCCTGCAGGCCGACGGAGAGTCCCTCGATCTGCTGGGCCACGGATCCGCCCTGGACCCGCACCTCGCCCTGGACGACCCCACCCGGTACGACATTGAGTTCGGTCAGCTCGGTCTCCACCGAAGCACCACCGGCACCCAGACTCGCGAGCAGCCGCTTGAAGCCCATGTTTACTCCTCCTTGGTCCTGACCCCTACATACGCGTCACGACCGTAGTCGGTTCCCGGTACCCTCGACCGCCATGATCGAGGGCATGGACCGTACGCCACTGACACGCGACTTCTTCGACCGCCCCGTACTGGACGTGGCCCCCGACCTCCTGGGCCGCACCCTGGTGCGCACCACCCCCGAGGGCTCGATCGAACTCCGTCTCACCGAGGTGGAGGCGTACGCGGGGGAGATCGACCCCGGCTCGCACGCCTTCAGGGGCCGCACCGCGCGCAACAGCGTCATGTTCGGACCGCCGGGACACGCGTACGTCTACTTCACCTATGGCATGTGGCACTGCCTCAATCTGGTGTGCGGCCCGGAGGGCAGGGCGAGCGGGGTCCTGCTCCGCGCCGGCGACATCCAGGTCGGCGCGGAACTCACCCGCGAACGTCGGAACTCGGCCCGCAACGACAAGGAACTGGCCAAAGGGCCGGCCCGCCTGGCGACCGCCCTCGGCATCGACCGCGCACTGAACGGCACCGACGCCATCGCCCACCCCGGGGCCCAGCTCTCCGTGCTGCACGGCACCCCACCACCGCGCGACCAGGTACGCAACGGTCCGCGCACCGGGGTGGGCGGCGACGGGGCCGTACATCCCTGGCGCTTCTGGATCGACGGAGATCCCACGGTGAGTCCCTACCGGGCCCATGTGCCACGCCGCCGCGCAACTTGACTCACCCTTGAGGGACACCTAATGTTGTCCGAGCCGCTTGAACGGGTACTGCTGTCGATTCAGTCCATCCGGACCGAATCCGAGCACCTGGCAGCGGCCAACCACTACCTACGACTCACCCGGACGGGTGCGAATTCGGCATGCCGTAATTCGTTTCCTCGGCTCGATTATGAGCCACCAGGGAAATCGGTTAACGTAGCGGAAGCCGAAAGGCAAAAGACCACTTCGACGGTCACCGAGAATTCGGAATCCGGTCCGGAAACGGAACGGGAAAAGGTTCTGGTAGAGTCGGAACCGCCGGAAAGGGAAAACGCGGAAGCGGAGGACCTGGAAGGCGAATCCCGCTGYCCGGGAATCGGGTCCGYAAGGATCTGATAGAGTCGGAAACGCAAGACCGGAGGGAAAAGCCCGGAGGAAAGCCCGAGAGGGTGAGTACAAAGGAAGCGTCCGTTCCTTGAGAACTCAACAGCGTGCCAAAAGTCAACGCCAGATATGTTGATACCCCGGCCTGCTACGGCAGGTTGGTGGTTCCTTTGAAAGTCCTGCGGGATCCTTCGGGTTCCGGCAGGCAATTGCACAGCGAGGACGCTGTGGACGGCCGGTCCTATTCCGACTGGTTGTCCCGCTCTCGTGTCGTGTTGTCCCGACGCGTAGGAATATTGAGAAGGGCTGTCCCTAGTACGAGAGGACCGGGACGGACGAACCTCTGGTGTGCCAGTTGTTCTGCCAAGGGCATGGCTGGTTGG
The DNA here is from genome assembly GCF_008120935.1 of Streptomyces sp. sk2.1. Lineage (GTDB taxonomy): Bacteria > Actinomycetota > Actinomycetes > Streptomycetales > Streptomycetaceae > Streptomyces. The sequence goes on along the minus strand of NZ_RDBO01000020.1, from coordinate 484,234 downwards.
CTACGTTCGGGAGGGATAACCGCTGAAAGCATCTAAGCGGGAAGCCTGCTTCGAGATGAGTATTCCCACCAACTTGATTGGTTAAGGCTCCCAGTAGACGACTGGGTTGATAGGCCAGATGTGGAAGCCCGGTAACGGGTGGAGCTGACTGGTACTAATAGGCCGAGGGCTTGTCCTCAGTTGCTCGCGTCCACTGTGTTGTTCCCGGGCTGCGAACAGTCGCACCGGTTGAACAGCTTCACTAATTAATTGAAAAGTGTGCTTGTTCGCTAAGCGCCGATACCCCGTTTTGCGGGGTGGCCCGATAGAGTTTCGGTGGTCATTGCGTTAGGGAAACGCCCGGTTACATTCCGAACCCGGAAGCTAAGCCTTTCAGCGCCGATGGTACTGCAGGGGGGACCCTGTGGGAGAGTAGGACGCCGCCGAACAATCTTTGAAGGACCCTTGGTCCCAGCGTMKACGCTGGGACCAAGGGTCCTTTTTGTTTTCCGGAGCGCGTTGGATGTCCGACTGCGCCAGAATGTCTTGTAGTACCCGATGACAGGAGTCACGCCGATGTCCACCAACTCTCCCGACGATCGTTCGGAGCGCGAGCCGCGTCGCCGGGACGGTGGTGACCGGGGCGGCTTCAGCGGTCGCCGTGACGACCGGGCCGGCGGGCCCCGTAGGGACAACGACCGCGGCGGTTTCCGGCGTGATGACCGGGATCGGGACCGTGGTCCGCGTCGGGACGACAACCGCAGTGGTGGGTTCCGCCGTGATGACCGGCGTGACGACAACCGCGGTGGCGGTTTCCGCCGCGACGACCGGGACCGGGACCGTGGCCCCCGTCGGGACGACGACCGCGGCGGTAGCTTCCGTGGTCCGCGTCGTGATGATGACCGTGGTGGGTTCCGTGGTCCGCGTCGTGATGATGACCGTGGTGGGTTCCGTGGTCCGCGTCGTGATGATGACCGTGGTGGTCGTGGGTTCGAGCGTCGTGACGACCGTCCGCGTGGCCCGCGCCGCGACGACGACAACCGCGGTGGCGGTTTCCGGCGTGATGACCGGGATCGGGACCGTGGTCCGCGTCGGGACGACCGGCGGGACGACAACCGCAGTGGTGGGTTCCGCCGTGATGACCGGCGTGACGACAACCGCGGTGGCGGTTTCCGCCGCGACGACCGGGACCAGGACCGTGGCCCCCGTCGGGACGACGACCGCGGCGGTAGCTTCCGTGGTCCGCGTCGGGATGACGACCGTGGTGGGTTCCGTGGTCCGCGTCGTGATGATGACCGTGGTGGTCGTGGGTTCGAGCGTCGTGACGACCGTCCGCGTGGCCTGCGCCGCGACGACGACAACCGCGGTGGCGGTTTCCGGCGTGATGACCGGGACCGGGACCGTGGTCCGCGTCGGGACGACCGGCGGGACGACAACCGCAGTGGTGGGTTCCGCCGTGATGACCGGGATCGGGATCGTGGGCCGCGTCGGGATGACGACCGTGGTGGGTTCCGTGGTCCGCGTCGTGATGATGACCGTGGTGGTCGTGGGTTCGAGCGTCGTGACGACCGTCCGCGTGGCCTGCGCCGCGACGACGACAACCGCGGCGGCGGTTTCCGCCGCGACGACCGGGACCGTGGCCCCCGTCGGGACGACCGGCGGGACGACAACCGGGGTGGGGGCTACCGCGGGCAGCGGGACGACCGTGGTGGCCGGGGCGGCTACCGGGGGCGTGACGACCGCGGTGGGTACGAGCGTCGTGACGACCGGGACCGCGAGCCCATCAAGCGGCTCCCGATTCCCGAGGACGTCACCGGCGACGAGATCGACAAGGACGTGCGGCAGGAGCTGATGAGCCTGCCGAAGACCCTGGCCGAGGACGTCTCCAGGAACCTCGTCATGGTGGCCCGGCTGATCGACGAGGACCCCGAGCAGGCGTACGCGTACTCGCGGATCGCGCTGCGGCTGGCCTCCAGGGTCGCCGCCGTGCGTGAGGCGGCCGGGTTCGCCGCGTACGCGACGCAGAAGTACTCCGAGGCGCTGGCGGAGTTCCGGGCGGCGAAGCGGATGACCGGTTCCGTGGAGCTCTGGCCCGTCATGGCCGACTGCGAGCGCGGACTCGGGCGGCCCGAGCGGGCGATGGCCATGGCCGGCGAGCCCGAGGTGCAGAAGCTCGACAAGGCCGGTCAGGTCGAGATGCGGCTGGTGGCGGCCGGAGCCCGCCGGGACATGGGGCAGATCGACGCCGCCATCGTCACGCTGCAGAGCCCCGAACTCGCATCGAGCGCCGTGCACCCGTGGACGGCCCGGCTGCGCTACGCGTACGCCGACGCGCTGCTGGCCGCAGGGCGTGAGGACGAGGCGCGCGAGTGGTTCGGCAAGGCGCTGGAGGCGGACAAGGACGGTTCCACGGACGCCTCGGACCGGCTCGCGGAGCTGGACGGCGTCGAGTTCGTCGACGCCCTCGGGGACGACGAGGACGACACCGCCGTCGTCCCGGCCGTCGCCACAGACGCCGACGAGGACAAGGCGGACGAGGACACCGGCAAGGGTGATGTCGCGGACGCCGCGGACGCCGCGGACGGTGCGGCCGACAAGGCCGAGGCCGGGACCGAGGACGGGAACGGCGCGTCCCAGGCGTGAGTCATGACGGAGGGCGGCATCCAGGAAAGGGATGCCGCCCTCCGTCGTCGGCGCGGGTCAGTCGAGGGTGAGGCTGCGCAGGACGAGGCCGGTGGCCGGCTTGGGGCCGAAGGAGGTCGACTTGCGGGGCATCGTGACGCCCTGCCGGGCGAGGTCGCGGACGACCTCCTCCCGTACCGGATGCATCAGGACCGCTGTCGCACCGAGGCGTTCGGCCTGCTCGACGGCTGCCGCGGTGTCGTGGATGTATGCGATGTGCTCGGGGGCGTCGGGGATTCGCCAGACGTCGTCGAGCAGGGCCGAGTGCAGGACCGTCGCGTCCAGGGTCCGCCAGGCGTCCGGGCGGTCGGTGGGAACCGCGCGGGCCAGCAGGGCGGCGTCCGGGCGGTCGACGAGATGGAACCCGCCGTCGCCCGCGAGCAGGAACGCGTTGCCTTCCGAGGCGGCCTCGGCGAGCGCCTCCAGGGCCTGCGGGAGGGGTCCGTCCAGGGCCCGGACGTGGAAGAGACCGTCCAGCGCCGCGAGCGCGTCGGCGACCGGGAGGCGGCGCAGCAGCCGGTGGATGGCACGCACCCGGAGCGGGTAGCGGGCGGTGTCGACCAGGAGGACCAGGCCGAAGTCCCAGGGGCCGTGACCGGTGTGCTCCCGCTGCAGTCGCAGATACGTGGCCCAGCGGTGGTGGCCGTCGGCGATCAGGGCCTGGCGGCGTGCCAGGTCGGTGTCGATCTCGGCCCGGTCGTCGGGATCGGTGATCGCCCAGAGCCGGTGGCGGAAGCCGTCCTCGGTGGTGGTGGCGAGCAGCGGAGGGCGGTCCACGGTCCGCTCGATGACGGCGGTCGCGCCCGGACCGCCGTCGTCGCTGCGGTAGGTGAGCAGCAGCGGTTCGAGATGGGCGGCCGTCGTGCGCATCAGGTCGGCCCGGTCCTCGACGACGTCGGACATCACGTCCTCGTGCGGCAGGACGATGCCGTCGGCGGGGGCGGAGAGTTCGAGGGCGCCCACGATGCCGCGTTGCAGGATCTCCGCGTCGCGTTGCTCGTAGACGTACAGGGCCGGCTCGGCATCGGGTGCGAGGACACCCTCGGAGAGCCAGCGGTTCAGGGTCTCGGCCGCCTGCTTGTGGCGGGCGGCGGCGGTGTCGGCCTGGGGCAGGATCAGCCGGACGATGTTGTGCGGATCCGCCGATTCCAAGTGGTGCAGCCCGTCGGGTCGAACGACGACGTCGTACGGCGGTGAGGTCACCGCGGAGAGGCTGCCGACCTGCTCGGGGACGTATCGCAGTCCACGGAACGGGATCAGGCGCAGCCCCTGGTCGGCCGGACTTGGTGTGTTCATTTCTGCATCGTATGCGGGCGGCTCCGGTGAGCGACGGGCGATGAGCGATGATCGGACGGAAGCATGGAGCGAGGAGCGCGACGGATGAGTCAGGTGAGCAGGAGCGGACCGAGGGGGAGCAGCACCGCGTTGTACGAGGCGTACGACACGGCGCTGCTCGATCTCGACGGAGTGGTGTACGCGGGCGGCCGGGCGATCGTCCACGCCGTCGACTCGTTGCGCACGGCGCGGGACGGCGGGATGCACCTGGCGTACGTGACCAACAACGCCCTGCGGACCCCGGCGGCGGTGGCCGAGCACCTCACCGAGCTGGGGATTCCGGCCGAACCGACCGACGTGATCACCTCGGCGCAGGCGGTGGCCCGGCTGATGGCCGACCAACTGCCCGCCGGTTCCAGGGTGTTGGTGGTGGGCGGCGAGGGGCTGCGGGTCGCGCTGCGGGAGCGGGGCCTGGTGCCGGTGGAGCACGCGGACGACGAACCGGTCGCGGTGGCGCAGGGGTACGGCGGGCCGGACATGGCCTGGGGGCGGTTCGCCGAGGCCGCGTACGCGATCGCGCGCGGGGCGGTGTGGTTCGCGTCCAACACCGATCTGACGATTCCGGGTGCCCGGGGCATCGCGCCGGGCAACGGGGCGGCGGTGGAGGTCGTACGGATCGCCACCGGGGCCGAACCACAGGTCGCCGGGAAGCCGTTGCCGCCGATGCACCGGGAGACGGTGCTGCGGACCGGGGCCGAGCGCCCGCTGGTGGTCGGGGACCGGCTGGACACGGACATCGAGGGCGCCTTCAACGGCGGGGTGGACTCCCTGCTGGTGCTCACCGGGGTGACGGACGCGGCGCAGTTGGTGGCCGCCGGGCCGAGGCACCGCCCCACCTACGTGGACGCGGACCTGCGGGGGCTGCTCACCGGGCAGCCCGAGGTGACGGAGACCGGCCGCGGCTTCGTGTGCGGGGACTGGACGGCGTCGGCGCGCGGGAACGAACTGGTGCTGGAGGGGGACGGGGACGTGCTCGACGGGCTGCGGGCGCTCTGCGGGGCGGCCTGGTCGCACGCCGGGGGCGGCTCGTGCGGACTGGACGCGGGCAAGGCCGTCTCGCGGCTGGGGCTGTGACGGGAGACCGGGGCCGGGACGGGGATCGGGAC
>NZ_RDBO01000020.1:457566-479032 GCF_008120935.1 Streptomyces sp. sk2.1 | reverse complement strand
ACGAGTTGTCGGGTATCCCGACCGACAGGTTCTCCGCGATGACCCGCCGGTCGTAGCCGAGGGTCACCGAGTCCGCGGTGAGGCGCTGCATGGTCGTACTCCCGGAGTCGGAGGCGGGCGGGTGCGAGGGATCGTCCTTCGCCCCCGGGCGGCGGCCGGGCCGGGCCCGGACATGGCAGAGGGTAGGCTAACCTAACTTCGCTCTATTCGGTGGGTCGCCGTCCGGACGGCGACCCACCGGGCGGACGGAACCGGGCCCGGCCCGGCCGCCGCCCGGGGGCGAAGGACGATCCCTCGCACCCGCCCGCCTCCGACTCCGGGAGTACGACCATGCAGCGCCTCACCGCGGACTCGGTGACCCTCGGCTACGACCGGCGGGTCATCGCGGAGAACCTGTCGGTCGGGATACCCGACAACTCGTTCACGGTGATCGTCGGCCCCAACGCCTGCGGCAAGTCGACCCTGTTGCGGGCGCTGGCCCGGATGCTGAAGCCGGAGAGCGGGCGGGTGCTCCTGGACGGGCAGGCGATCCACTCGATGCCGGCGAAGAAGGTCGCCAGGACGCTGGGGCTGCTGCCGCAGTCCTCCATCGCGCCGGACGGCATCACCGTCGCCGACCTCGTCGGGCGGGGCCGGTACCCGCACCAGGGGCTGCTGCGGCAGTGGTCGCCGGACGACGAACGCATCGTCGGGGAATCGATGGCGGCGACGGGAGTCGGCGCGCTGGCGGATCGCTATGTCGACGAATTGTCCGGCGGGCAGCGGCAGCGGGTGTGGATCGCCATGGCGCTCGCCCAGCAGACGCCCCTGCTGCTGCTCGACGAGCCGACGACGTACCTCGACATCCAGCACCAGATCGACGTCCTCGACCTCTGCGCGGAGCTGCACGAGACGCAGGGGCGCACCCTGGTGGCCGTGCTGCACGATCTGAACCACGCCGCGCGGTACGCCACTCACCTCATCGCGATGCGGGACGGCGAGGTGGTCGCCGAGGGGGCGCCGGGCGAGGTCGTCACCGCGGAACTGGTGGAACGGGTCTTCGGGCTGCGGTGCCAGGTCATCGACGACCCGGAGACCGGGACCCCGCTGGTCGTGCCGGCCGCGCGCAGGCCGCGCGGCGGCGGGGTGGAGGCGGCCGGCGCGCCGACCGGGGCGGTCGCCGGGGGCTGAGCCCACGGACGGGCCCTTCCGGGCCCGCCGCACCGCCCCGCCGCATCGCACCGGTCCGGCCCCGTCGCCGATCGTCGTCGCCGCGGCGGCATCCACCGCAGCGGTGCGTCGCCGTCGCGGTGCGTCGCTACAGCAGTGATCTGAGCTTCAGCAGGTCCCGGAAGCCGGCTTCCAGCCGGACCCGGCCCGAGCCCCAGGCCCTGGCGAAATTCAGGTCGCCGTCCACCATCGCCACCAGGTCGTCCCCGGTCATCGCGAGCCGGATCTCGGCCTTCTCCCGGGGTGGACCGTCCACCGTGTCCAGGACCTGGATCCGGCCATCGGCCAGCCGGCCGGTGAACGTGACGTCGAGGTCCTTGATGTGGCAGCTCAGCGAGCGGTCGAGGGCCGCCGCGGCGCGCACGTCGCCGTCGGCACCCGCGAGGTTGTCGGAAAGTCTGTCGAGCGCGCTGCGGCACTCAGCCATGGTCGCCATCGTGACCGACGGTACCCCAGCCCTTCGCGGTAGCGTTTCCGCATGAGTGACTCGATGCCGGAACAGGGGACGACCGCAGCGCCGACGGCGTCCGGGGGCGTGGTGCGGGGCCCGTCCGGCGAGGACCCGGTCCCCGACGGCGCGGGGGCGCCGCTCGACCCCGCCGCGCCCGCCCCCCTCGGCGTCCCGCGCACCGCCACCGGCGACGCCGGGGTGGACGCGGGGCTGGAGCGTCTCGCCGACGCGGACCACCTCCCGACGGAGGGACACGTCGAGGTGTACGAGGATGTACACCGCGGACTGCGCGAAACGCTGACCGCGCTGGACGCCGGGCCCGTGCCCGCGCCGGTCCCCCCGTACGACCACAGGAGCTGAACCGAACGTGGCAGGAGTGGCACGTCGCCGTCTCGACGCCGAACTGGTACGCCGAAAGCTCGCGCGCTCGCGCGAGCACGCGAGCCAGTTGATCGCCGCCGGGCGGGTGACCGTCGGCGGGAACACCGCGACCAAACCCGCCACCCAGGTCGAGACCAGCGCGGCCGTCGTCGTCATCAAGGACGACAGCGACCCCGAGTACGTCTCGCGGGGCGGGCACAAGCTCGCGGGCGCCCTCGCCGCCTTCGTGCCCCTCGGGCTGACGGTGGAGGGGCGACGGGCCCTGGACGCCGGGGCCTCGACCGGCGGCTTCACCGACGTGCTGCTGCGGGCCGGTGCCGGTCATGTCGTCGCCGTGGACGTCGGTTACGGACAGCTCGCCTGGTCGCTCCAGTCCGATGCGCGCGTCACCGTCAAGGACCGTACCAACGTACGGGAGTTGACGCTGGAGGCGATCGACGGGCAGCCGGTGGACCTGGTGGTCGGCGACCTGTCGTTCATCCCGCTGGGCCTGGTCCTGCCCGCCCTGGCGCGCTGCGCCGCCCCCGACGCGGACCTGGTCCTCATGGTCAAGCCGCAGTTCGAGGTCGGCAAGGAACGGCTCGGCAGCGGCGGTGTGGTGCGCAGCCCCGAACTGCGGGCCGAGGCGGTACGGGAAGTGGCGCGCCGGGCCCGGGAGCTGGGCCTCGGGGTGCGGGGAGTGACGGCGAGCCCGCTGCCGGGCCCGTCGGGGAACGTCGAGTACTTTCTCTGGCTGCGGGCCGGAGCACCTGAACTGGATCCCGCGGATGTCGACCGTGCAGTGGCGGAGGGGCCTCGTTGACGACGAATGCGGCACGAATGACGACGAACACGGCACGAACCGTTTTTCTTCTGGCACACACCGGCCGCCCGGCCGCGATCCGCAGTGCCGAACTGGTCGTACAGGGACTGCTGCGCAACGGCCTGGGCGTACGGGTGCTGGCCACCGAGGCGGCCGATCTGCCGCTGCCGCCGGCCGTCGAGACGGTCACGGACACCACGCCCAGGGCCGTGGACGGCTGTGAGCTGCTGATCGTGCTCGGCGGGGACGGGACGCTGCTGCGCGGCGCCGAGTTCTCCCGCGCGTCCGGGGTGCCGATGCTCGGCGTCAACCTCGGCCGGGTCGGTTTCCTCGCCGAGGCCGAGCGGGACGACCTGGACAAGGTCGTCGACCGGGTCGTCACCCGGGCCTACCAGGTCGAGGAACGCATGACCCTCGACGTCCTCGTGCACAGCAACGGCGACGTCGTCCACACCGACTGGGCGCTCAACGAGGCGGCCGTGCAGAAGGTGTCGCCCGAGCGGATGCTGGAGGTCGTCCTGGAGATCGACGGCCGCCCCGTGACCGGGTTCGGCTGCGACGGGATCGTCTGCGCCACCCCGACCGGATCGACCGCCTACGCCTTCTCGGCGGGCGGCCCCGTCGTCTGGCCCGAGGTCGAGGCGCTGCTGATGGTGCCGATCAGCGCCCACGCGCTGTTCGCCAAGCCGCTGGTGACCTCGCCCACCTCGGTGCTGGCCGTCGAGGTCCAGCAGCACACCCCGCACGGGGTGCTCTGGTGCGACGGGCGCAGGACCGTGGAGCTGCCCGCCGGTGCGCGGGTCGAGGTGCGCCGCGGCGCGGTGCCCGTACGGCTCGCACGGCTGCACCACGCCTCGTTCACGGACCGGCTGGTCGCGAAGTTCGCCCTGCCGGTCTCGGGGTGGCGGGGCGCACCGCACTGAGCGACGGACATTCCCCCGGAGGTGTTGCGAATCCTTCGTGTACACACGGGAGAGTGAGTGCAGGGGGGCGGGGTCCGTCGCACATCGGGGCCAGGACCTCGTAAGGTCGTCTCCGTGTTGGAGGAGATGCGGATACGGTCGCTCGGAGTCATCGACGACGCGGTGGTGGAGCTGTCACCCGGCTTCACCGCGGTGACGGGTGAGACCGGCGCGGGCAAGACCATGGTCGTCACCAGTCTGGGGCTGCTGCTCGGCGGGCGCGCCGACCCTGCCCTGGTACGGATCGGGGCCAAGGCCGCCGTCGTCGAGGGCCGGATCACGGTGTCCGACGGCGACACCGTCGCCCTGCGGGCCGAGGAGGCCGGGGCCGAGATCGAGGACGGCGCGCTGCTGATCAGCCGCACGGTTTCCGCGGAGGGGCGCTCCCGGGCGCATCTCGGCGGCCGGTCCGTGCCGGTCGGGGTGCTCTCCGAACTCGCCGACGAGCTCGTCGCCGTGCACGGCCAGACCGACCAGCAGGGTCTGCTCAAGCCGGCCCGGCAGCGGCAGGCGCTCGACCGGTACGCGGGCGACGGCGTCGCCGTGCCGCACGCCGAGTACGCCGCGGCCTACCGGCGGCTGCGGGCCGTCGCCACCGAGCTCGACGAGCTGACCACCCGGGCCCGGGAACGCGCCCAGGAGGCGGATCTGCTGCGCTTCGGGCTGAACGAGATCGCCGCGGTCGAGCCCCTGGCCGGCGAGGACGCCGACCTGGCGGCCGAGGCGGAACGGCTCGGCCACGCCGAGGCGCTCGCCTCCGCGGCGTCCCTCGCGCACACCGCGCTCGCGGGCAACCCCGAGGACCCCGAGGGCATCGACGCGACGACCGTGGTCGCGGCGGCGGGCCGGTCCCTGGACGCGGTGCGCACCCACGACGCGGCCCTGGCGGCGCTCGCCGACCGGATCGGCGAGATCTCGATCCTGCTCTCCGACGTGGCGGGCGAACTGGCCGGGTACGCCGACCAGTTGGACGCGGACCCGTTGCGGCTCGCCGCGGTCGAGGAGCGCCGCGCCGCGCTCACCGCGCTCACCCGGAAGTACGGCGAGGACATCACCGCGGTGCTCGCCTGGGCCCGGGAGGGCGCCGCCCGGCTCACCGAGCTGGAGGGCGACGACGACCGCATCGGCGAGCTGACGGCGGAGCGGGACGCGCTGCGCGCCGAACTCTCCGTCCTGGGGCAGTCGTTGACCGATGCGCGGAACCGTGCCGCGGCGCTCTTCGCCGAGGCCGTGACCGCGGAGCTGGCCTCGCTCGCCATGCCGCACGCCCGGGTCTCCTTCGCCATCCGGCAGATCGAGGCGGCCGATGAGGCGTCCGGCATCGAGATCGACGGCCGGAGCGTGGCCTACGGGCCGTCCGGCGCCGACGAGGTCGAACTCCTGCTGGCCCCGCACCCCGGGGCCCAGCCGCGGCCGATCGCCAAGGGGGCCTCGGGTGGTGAGCTGTCCCGGGTGATGCTGGCCGTCGAGGTGGTCTTCGCGGGCGCCGACCCCGTGCCCACGTACCTCTTCGACGAGGTCGACGCGGGTGTCGGCGGCAAGGCCGCGGTCGAGGTCGGACGGCGGCTGGCCAAGCTCGCCAGGTCCGCTCAGGTCGTCGTCGTCACCCACCTGCCGCAGGTGGCGGCGTTCGCGGACCGGCAGCTGCTGGTGGAGAAGACGGTCGACGGGGCGGTGACCAGCAGCGGGGTCACGGTCCTGGAGGGCGAGGACCGGGTGCGGGAGCTGTCCCGGATGCTCGCGGGCCAGGAGGACTCCCAGACGGCACGGGCCCACGCGGAGGAACTGCTGGCCGCGGCACGGGTGGAGGGCTGAGGCGATCCCGTGCGGGTTCTGCCGGTGCCGGGTACGCGTCGGTCGTGCCCGGCGGCGCCCCGCGTAGCCTGGCGCGCATGGGAGTGGCATTCGGCGGGGTCATGGTGTCCGGGGCGGTCTCGGCGGCCGTCGCGACGGGCGTGTACCGGGCGTTGCGGGTCCGGCCGCGCGGGCGCTGGCAGCGCGTCAACCACGCGGGCCGGACCGTCGATCTGTACGCCGGACCCGCCGCGGTGCTCGGTACCGCGGCCGGGGCGGCGGTGCTGCCCCTGCCGGCCCGTACCCGGTGCGCCGCCGTGCTCGCCGTGCTGGCGGCCGGTGGCTGCGGCGCGTACGACGACTTCGCGGGGGCGGGCGATCCGCGCCGCGGATTCCGCGCCCACCTGGGCGCGCTGCGCGACGGCGAGGTGACCAGCGGCGCGGTGAAGCTCCTCGGGATCGGGGCCGCCGGGCTCGCGGCCGGTGCGCTGCTCCGGGAACGGCCCGCGGACCGGGTGCTCGCCGCGGTCGTGATCGCCGGGGGCGCGCACCTCGTCAACCTGACGGACGTGCGGCCCGCGGCCGCCGCCACGACCGTGCTCGCCCTCGGCGCGCCGGGACTGTGGCGCGGCGGGCTCACCGCCGCACCGCTGGGGGCCGTGGCGGCGCTCGTCGCCGATGACCTGGGGGAGCGGACGATGATCGGGGATGCCGGGGCCCATGCTTTGGGGGCGGCCCTCGGGGTCGCGGTCGTCGCGGCCGGGGGCCGGGCCGGACTCGTCGCCCACGCGGCCGGGCTCGTCGCGGCGGCGGTGCACGGGGACCGGATCAGCCGGCTCGCCCGGACGCTGCCGGACCGCTGACGGAGGGGGTTTCTCCCGTCGGCAGGGCCCCGTCCTCCTGACAGTTGGTCAACAGTGCGCCGGTTTCTCGCCCATGAGAGTGATAGGACGTGTGCCGTTGTTGCGATGTGGGCAGGAACGGCGCCCCGACCGTGCCGGAACGTGCGTACGGACTGGCATCCTTGGCGGTGCAATCACCGCCGACTCGGGACCCCCGGGAGCCATTCAACGTGTCACAGCTGCGTACGGTCCAAGTCCTGGGCGGCGGCAGCGCGGGCAGCAGCGCCCACGTCGGTTCGCTGACCGCGGGACTGGTGGCGAGGGGCGTGCACGTCACCGTCTGCGCCCCCGCCGAACTGGACCGCGCCCACGACTACTCCGGCACGGGAGCCCTCTTCGCCCCCGTGCCGCGACGCAGCGATCCCGCCGCCGTCGCCGCCCTGCGCGCCGCCTGCGCGACGGCGGACGTGGTCCACGCGCACGGCCTGCACGCCGCCGTGCGCGCCTCCCTCGCGCTCGGCGGCCTGGACGTCCCGCTGGTCGTCACCTGGCACGCCCGGGCCCTCGCCGAGGGCGCCCGGGCCCGACTGCTGCGCCTGATGGAACGAAGGGCCGCCCGCGCGGCCGCGGTCGTGCTCGGCACGACGTCGGAACTGGTCGACCGGGCGCGGAGCCGGGGCGCGCGCGACGCCAGGCTCGCTCCCGTCTCCGCCCCCGCACCCCGCCGGCCCGACCCGGACCCCGGCCGGGCCGACAAGGCGAGGGCCGAACTCGGTGTGGTCGAGCGGCCGTTGATCGTGTCGTACGGAAGCCTCGTACCGCATCACGGATACGGCACCCTGCTCGACGCCGCGCGGCTGTGGTGCGACCTCGACCCCGCGCCGCTGCTGGTCATCGCGGGCGAGGGGCGGGAACGGGCCGCCCTGCAGCGCCGGATCAGGAACGAGGAGCTGTCCGTCCGGATCGTCGGCGACCACGACGACACCACAGGGCTCCTGGCCATGGCCGACCTGGCCGTGCTGTCCAGCAGCTGGGAGGCGCGTTCGGTGCTGGCCCAGGAGGCGCTGCGGCTCGGTGTGCCGCTGGTCGCCACCGCGGTCGGCGGGGTGCCCGAACTCGTCGGCGACGCCGCGGAACTCGTGCCGTGCGAGGACCCCGAGGCGCTCGCGCGGGCGGTGGCCGGACTGCTCTGCGACCCGCACCGGCGCGAGCAACTGGCGGCGGCGGGGCCGGTACAGGCCGCGAGCTGGCCCACCGAGGACGACACCATCGCCCAAGTGCTCAGCATCTACGACGAGTTGACCCAGCCGCTGGCGACGCGGGGGAGATGAGCCCGGCCCTACGAGATGTGGCGGCGGGCCCGCAGGGCCAGGCTCAGGGCCAGGACCGCCTGCGGATCGTCCAGATCGGTGCCGAGCAGCTCACCGATCCGGGCCAGCCGGTTGTACAGCGTCTGACGGTTCAGATGCAGCTCCCGCGCGGTCTCCGCCTTGCGGCCCGCGTGGGCCAGGTACGTCTCCAGCGTCGGCAGCAGCGGGGGACGCGAGGTGCGGTCGTGGTCGCGCAGCGGACCGATCGCCCGGTCCACGAACGCAGCCAGGTCCGGATGGTCCCGCAACCGCCACAGCAGCAGGTCGATGTCGAGGCGCCGGGCGTCGTACCAGGGCCGGTCGCTGAGCCCGTGCGCGGCCGTCGCCGTCTCCGCCGCGTGGCGCAGCCCCGCGCCGGCCGCCGCCCAGCCGCCCGCCACCCCCACCACCACGACCGGCGGATGCGACCCGGCGCGCTCCAGACCGGCCCGCTCCACCCCCGCCCGCAGCGCCGCCGCGACCCGGTCCGCGACCGCCGTGCGCTCCGTCTCGGACCGCAGCCCGAGCAGCACCGGGACCCGGCCCTCCACGGGACGCACACCGAGCAGCACCGGCACCCCCACCGACGCGAGCTCCTCCAGCACCGCCCGCGCCAGCAGCGCCCAGTTCCCCGACACGGACAGCTCGGGCGCCAGCCGCATCACGACCGGCAGCAGCGGCATGCCGCCCGGCTTGAAACCCAGGACGCGGGCCTGTGCCGGGGCGTCCTCCGGGGCGATCCGGCCCTCGGCGAGATCCGTGAGGAAGTCGCCCCGGCCGCGGGCCGCGAGCTCCTCCTCCTGCCGGGCCTGCATCAGCACGACGGCCAGGATCCCCGCCGCCCGCTCCGCCGCCATCCGGTGCACGGTCACCAACGGCCCGGACACCGCCAGCAGCACCAGCCGGGCCCGTACCGAGCCCGTCCCGGGACCGCCGCCCGGCACGTCCACCAGCACCGAACCGGTGGGCGGGGTCTCACGGGCCGCCCGGCCTCCGCGCATCCCCTCCCACACCTGGAGCGGATCGGCGCCGACCGTGCCGGACCCGGGGCCCGCCGCGTACAGCAGCTGGCCGTCCGCCGTCTCCAGGAAGACCGGGTTGGCGGTGAAGTCCGCCAGGATGCCCAGCACCTGGGGCACCCCGCCACCGCCCAGGAGCGCCTCCGTGCACCGGCGGTGCACGTCCTCGGCCTGCCGCAGCAGGGCGTAGTGGCCGTTGACGATCTCGGTGTGGATCTCCTCGGTCACCGTCACGAACGGCACCTCGCGGTGCAGCTGCACCAGCGGCAGCCCCGCGGCGCGGGCGGCGTCCACTATCGACGCGGGCAGCCTGCTGAAGCGCGGCCCGAGCTCGACCACCAGGGCGGCGATCTTGCGGTCGGCGAGCCTGCGGACGAAGGCGCGCTGCTCGGCGGGGCGGGTGCCGAGCCCCAGGCCGGTGGTCAGCAGCAGCTCACCGCCCTTGAGCAGCGAGGCGATGTTGGGGACCTCGCCCGCGTGCACCCAGCGCACCGTACGGTTCAACCGGTCCGCGCCGGCCATCACCTCCGGGAGCCCGCTGCGCAGCCCCGGCAGCTCCAGGGCCCGCTGCACGGTGATTCCGCCTTGCGTCTCCACTGCTTCTGGCCTCGCGCTTCCACTCGGATCGGACGGGCGATCGCCCTGCTCAGGAAGGTACCCGGTTCCGGACGGCAGGGGGGACGGCCGGGGGACGGGAGAGGCCGGGGAGGCTGTTGAGTGCGCGGCCCGCGCCGCCACTTCGTCCACTCGAAGGTGATGGCCTGGGTCGCCGTCGACCGCACCATCAAGCTGATCGAGTCCGGGGACCCGGACCTGGAGCAGACGTGGGCGACGACGCACCGGCGGGCACGAGCGCCCCGGGACCCTTCGGCCCGCTGGTCGGAACCGACTGGCTGGGACCGCGGCTGAACCGGCCGGGACTGGTGGTCCTCGACGCCTCCGTGGGCGCGCACCGGGGGCCGGGGCCGCGGATCCCGGGCGCGAGGACCTTCGACATCGACGGGGCGCTGTCCGACCACGACGGGCCACTGCCCCACACGATGCCCGCCCCCGACCGGTTCACCGAGGAACTGCGCTCCCTGGGCGTGCACGGCACCGACACCGTCGTCGTCTACGACCGCGCGGGCATCTACTCCAGCGCCCGCGCCTGGTGGATGCTGCGCGCGATGGGCTTCGACCGGGCCGCGGTGCTCGACGGCGGCCTGCCCGCCTGGACGGACGCCGGACTGCCGGTGGAGGAAACGGAGCCCGCGGGATCCGGCCCCGAGGCGGCCCGCGGCGACTTCACCGCCCGGCCGCGCCCGGAGCTGTTCGCCGACGGCGCCGAGGTGGCGGCGGCCCTGTCCGACCCCGGCGCGGCCGTCCTCGACGCCCGTTCCCGGGAACGGTTCGCCGGTACGGCCGCCGAGCCCCGGCCGGGACTGCGCGCCGGACACATGCCGGGCGCGGTCAACCTGCCCTTCGACGAGGTCCGGCGCGACGGCCGGATGCGCCCGGCGGACGAACTGCGCACGATGCTCACCGCCCTCGTCGGGGAGCGCGAGCGGCTGCTGTTCAGCTGCGGATCGGGCGTCACCGCGTGCGTCGTGGCGCTCGGCGCCGTGCTGGCGGGCTACGACGACACGGCCGTGTACGACGGTTCCTGGAGCGAATGGGGGCTGCCGTCGGAACGCCCCGTCGTGACCGGGACGGACGCCGCCGCCCCACCGCGCTGAGAGGGCGCCGCCCCGCCGGCGAGGTGGCGCCGGAGGCCGTGGTCAGGGCCCGTCCGGACGCCCGGGGCCCTCGGCGCGAACGGTCGAGGACCACGGACGTGTCCGGCGGACGGCGGCGTGCCGGGGCGACCCGCACGTCCCGGTGGAGGCGCCGGACGGGACGACAGCACCCCCGGCCGGGTCCGGGCGGCCCGCCCCCGCCCCGCAGGCCGCGCGGTGGACGTCACCGGGGCCGACCGGGCAGGGGGTGGTACGGGCGGTCATCACCGGTTCAACCGGCGTACGCCCCGCTCGCCGTCAGCCGCAGCGCGGTGTCGATCAGCGGCACGTGGCTGAACGCCTGGGGGAAGTTGCCCACCTGGCGCTGGAGCCTGGGGTCCCACTCCTCCGCGAGCAGGCCCAGGTCGTTGCGCAGGGCCAGCAGCCGTTCGAAGAGCTGGCGCGCCTCGTCGACCCGGCCGATCATCGCCAGGTCGTCCGCCAGCCAGAACGAGCAGGCCAGGAACGCGCCCTCGTCGCCCTCCAGGCCGTCGACGCCCGCGTCCTCGCCCGCGGTGGGGTAGCGCAGCACGAAGCCGTCCTCGGTGGACAGCTCGCGCTGGATCGCCTCGATCGTGCCGATCACGCGCTTGTCGTCCGGCGGCAGGAAGCCCATCTGCGGGATCAGGAGCAGGGAGGCGTCCAGCTCCCGCGAGCCGTAGGACTGGGTGAAGGTGTTGCGCTCCGGGTCGTAGCCCCGTTCGCAGACGTCCCGGTGGATTTCGTCGCGCAGCTCCCGCAACCGCTCCAGCGGGCCCTCCGCGTCCCCGGACTCGATCAGCTTGATGGTGCGGTCGACGGCGACCCAGGCCATCACCTTCGAGTGGACGAAGTGGCGGCGCGGGCCGCGCACCTCCCAGATGCCCTCGTCCGGCTCGTCCCAGTGCTTCTCCAGGTACTCGATCAGCTTGAGCTGGAGGCCGGTCGCGTAGTCGTTGCGGGTCAGCCCGGTCATGTGGGCGAGGTGGAGCGCCTCGGTGACCTCGCCGTACACGTCCAGCTGGAGCTGGCCCGCCGCGCCGTTGCCGACCCGGACCGGGGCCGAGCCCTCGTAGCCGGGCAGCCAGTCCAGCTCGGCCTCGCCCAGCTCGCGCTCGCCCGCGATCCCGTACATGATCTGCAGGTTCTCCGGGTCGCCGGCGACCGCCCGCAGCAGCCACTCGCGCCAGGCGCGGGCCTCCTCCCGGTAGCCGGTGCGCAGCAGCGAGGAGAGGGTGATCGCGGCGTCGCGCAGCCAGGTGTAGCGGTAGTCCCAGTTGCGGGAGCCGCCGATGTCCTCCGGCAGCGAGGTGGTCGGCGCGGCGACGATGCCGCCGGTCGGCGCGTACGTCAGCGCCTTGAGGGTGATCAGGGAACGGACCACGGCCTCCCGGTAGGGCCCGTGGTACGTGCACTGCTCGACCCACTCGCGCCAGAAGTCCGCGGTCGCGTCCAGCGAACCCTCCGGGTCCGGCAGGCCCGGCGGCTCGTGGTGCGAGGGCTGCCAGCTGATCGTGAACGCGATCCGGTCCCCGGGCGCGACCGTGAAGTCGGAGTACGTCGTCAGGTTCTCGCCGTAGGTGTCGGCGGGGGTGTCCAGCCAGACGGAGTCCGGGCCGGCGACGGCGACCGTACGGCCGTCGACCTTGTGCACCCAGGGGGTGACCCGTCCGTAGCTGAACCGCATCCGCAGCTCCGAACGCATCGGCACCCGGCCGCTGATCCCCTCCACGATCCGGATCACCTGCGGCGCGCCGTCGCGCGGCGGCATGAAGTCGGTCACCCTGACCGTTCCGCGGGGTGTGTCCCACTCCGATTCCAGGACGAGGGAGTCACCGCGATAGCGGCGGCGGTCCGCGGCCTGCGGTTCGGTGCCGTCCGCCCGCGCGGGACCCAGGCGCCAGAAGCCGTGCTCCTCGGTACCCAGCAGTCCCGCGAAGACGGCGTGCGAATCGAAGCGGGGAAGGCACAGCCAGTCCACTGTGCCGTCCCGGCAGACCAGGGCGGCGGTCTGCATGTCTCCGATGAGTGCGTAATCCTCGATGCGCCCGGCCACGTGCGTCTCCAGTCGAACGGCCATGTCGCCCCGTAGGGCATTACTGCGGGTCAAGAGGTCGTCGCAAGGGGTGTGGTGGGAACCTGCGAACGTGTCACCTCGCCCGGGGCAAGTGTCCGAGCAGGATACGACGCACTCCGATGATCTGCGCGACGGTCTTGACAACACGTCCGACCCGAACGGGTGTGTGCGCGGACACTCGTGGTGATCATGCGAGGTGGGCGTCCGGGCGGCGCCGGAAGCGGGCTCCCCTCCACGCTGATACCCTGGTAGCCCGTGGACCGGTGGTCGTCCGCAACCGCAGACGAGGCCCCCGAACCGCAGCGACGGCACCTCCGGAGTCTCCGGACGAGAACGCCGGTACGCACCTCACGATCGCGACCACGGGAGCCCCCTTTGGCTATGCAGCCCACATCCACGACGACCAAGCACATCTTCGTCACCGGGGGTGTCGCCTCTTCCCTCGGCAAGGGTCTGACTGCCTCCAGCCTCGGTGCCCTGCTCAAGGCGCGTGGCCTCCGGGTCACCATGCAGAAGCTCGACCCGTACCTGAACGTCGACCCGGGCACGATGAACCCGTTCCAGCACGGTGAGGTGTTCGTCACCAACGACGGCGCCGAGACCGACCTGGACATCGGCCACTACGAGCGCTTCCTCGACGTCGACCTCGACGGCTCCGCCAACGTCACCACCGGCCAGGTCTACTCGCAGGTGATCGCCAAGGAGCGGCGCGGCGAGTACCTCGGTGACACCGTGCAGGTCATCCCGCACATCACCAACGAGATCAAGCACCGCATCCGCCGCATGGCCACCGACGACGTCGACGTCGTGATCACCGAGGTCGGCGGCACGGTCGGCGACATCGAGTCGCTGCCGTTCCTGGAGACCGTCCGCCAGGTCCGCCACGAGGTCGGCCGGGACAACGTCTTCGTCGTGCACATCTCGCTGCTGCCCTACATCGGCCCGTCCGGTGAGCTCAAGACCAAGCCGACCCAGCACTCCGTCGCCGCCCTGCGCAACATCGGCATCCAGCCCGACGCCATCGTGCTGCGCGCCGACCGCGACGTGCCGACCGCCATCAAGCGCAAGATCTCGCTGATGTGCGACGTCGACGAGGCCGCCGTGGTGGCCTGCGTGGACGCCAAGTCGATCTACGACATCCCGAAGGTGCTGCACACCGAGGGCCTGGACGCCTACGTCGTGCGCAAGCTCGACCTGCCGTTCCGCGACGTCGACTGGACGACGTGGGACGACCTGCTGGACCGGGTCCACAACCCCGACCACGAGATCACCGTCGCGCTCGTCGGCAAGTACATCGACCTGCCCGACGCCTACCTCTCGGTCACCGAGGCCATCCGGGCCGGCGGCTTCGCCAACAAGGCCCGGGTCAAGGTCAAGTGGGTCGCCTCGGACGACTGCAAGACTCCGGCCGGCGCCGCCCGGCAGCTCTCCGACGTCGACGCGATCTGCGTCCCCGGCGGCTTCGGCGACCGCGGCGTCAACGGCAAGATCGGCGCCATCCAGTACGCCCGTGAGAACAAGGTGCCGCTGCTCGGCCTCTGCCTCGGCCTGCAGTGCATCGTGATCGAGGCGGCGCGCAACCTGGCCGAGATCCCCGACGCCAACTCCACCGAGTTCGACGCCGCCACCGCGCACCCCGTCATCTCGACGATGGAGGAGCAGCTGGCGTACGTCGAGGGCGCGGGCGACCTGGGCGGCACCATGCGGCTCGGGCTGTACCCGGCGAAGCTCGCCGAGGGCTCGCTGGTCCGCGAGGCGTACGACGACCAGCCGTACGTGGAGGAGCGCCACCGCCACCGCTACGAGGTCAACAACGCCTACCGGGCCGAGCTGGAGAAGAAGGCCGGTCTGGTCTTCTCCGGCACCTCCCCGGACAACAAGCTCGTCGAGTACGTCGAGTACCCGCGCGAGATCCACCCCTACCTGGTCGCCACCCAGGCCCACCCGGAGCTCCGCTCCCGTCCGACCCGCCCGCACCCGCTCTTCGCCGGCCTGGTCAAGGCGGCCGTCGAGCGCAAGGTCGCCGCGGCCTCGGGCAAGTAGTCCGGCGCCGCACAGGCATTAACGTTGACCGGGGTGCGGATCCGCCGAGGATCCGTACCCCGGTTTCTGTTTTTCGTGGGAGGACGTAGATGGGTTTCCAGGACACGCCCGAGGAGTGGCAGGTCACCGCGACCGAGACACCCTTCACCGGCAACAAGACCAGCGTCCGCACCGACGAAGTGGTGATGCCGGACGGCACGGTCGTGCGCCGCGACTACCAGGTCCACCCGGGCTCGGTCGCCGTGCTCGCGCTCGACGGGGAGAACCGGGTCCTCGTCCTGCGGCAGTACCGCCACCCGGTGCGCCACAAGCTCTGGGAGATCCCGGCCGGACTGCTCGACGTCCCCGGCGAGAACCCGCTGCACGCCGCCCAGCGCGAGCTGTACGAGGAGGCGTACGCCAAGGCCGAGGACTGGCGGGTGCTGACCGACGTCTACACCACGCCGGGCGGCTGCGACGAGGCCGTACGGATCTTCCTGGCCCGGAACCTCTCCGAGGCCGACGGGGAGCGCTTCGAGGTCTCCGAGGAGGAGGCGGACATGGAGCTGGCCCGGGTGCCGCTCCAGGAACTGGTGCGGGGCGTGCTCGCGGGGGAGCTGCACAACAACTGCCTCGTCGTGGGCGTCCTCTCGCTCGCGGCGGTGCTCGCGGGCGACGGGATCGACTCGCTGCGCCCGGCCGACGCGCCGTGGCCGGCCCGCCCGTTCGAGGCCTGACGGGGCGCGGGCAGCGGGCCGCGGACACCGGGGCCACCCGCGGGCCCGGGGCGTTCCGGAGCCCCTGCGGTCCGCCGTACGGGCCGTCGAAGTCCCTTGATCGGAAAAGATGATGATCCGATCGGGGGACCTCCGCGTCGTGCTCCACCGAAATCGCCCACGCGCCTGAACTACGCTCGGAACGCCCTGTCCGGAGCCCCGGCGGGCGACGCGTGCAGCGAAGTGGAGCGTGGCCCGTGACGGATCAGGCGGTGGACACCAGCGGCCCGGCCGAGGCGGCGGGGACCGAGGAGCCGTCCGGCACCGCCCCGCCCCGAATCCTGGGCCGCGAACGCGAGTTGAAGCAGCTGCGGGCCGACATCGAACGGACCGGCCTGGACACCCTGGCCGGCCGCAAGGCCGCCCGCGCCCGGGTCCTGCTGATCGCCGGACGCCCCGGCTCCGGACGCACCGCGCTCGCCGGTGAACTCGCCCGCGGGCTGCTCGCCGACGGCGGCCACCCCGACGGACTGCTCCGCGCCAGGCTCACCGACCCCGACGGCATGCCGGTCCCCACCGAGCGCACCGCTCGCGAACTGCTCGGCCGGCTGGGGGTGACGGGGCCGCCCGGCGCGGACGGCGACGAACTCTCCGAGCTGCTCCGCCGGGAGCTCGCCGGCCGCCGCGTCCTGCTGCTCCTGGACGACGCGGCGGACGCGGAACAGGTGGACCCGCTGCTGCCCGACAACCCGGACTGCCTGGTCGTCGCCACCTCCGAGGGCCCGCTGACCGGGATTCCCGACGTCCGCCCCTGCACCATCGGCGGTCTGGACCCGGGCGCCGCCGTGAAGCTGCTCGCCCGCACCATCGGACAGGTCAGGATCACCGTCGACCCGCGGACCGCCGAGCGCCTGGCCGAGGAGTGCGGCGGGCTGCCGGCCGCCCTGGTCATGGCCGCCGGACTGCTCGCCGCCCAGCCCATGGCGTCGGTCGCCGACATCGCCGGACAGTTGCGCGAGCTGCCGGAGGACACCGACCAGTCCACCGGCTCCCGCCCGCTGGCCCGGGTCTTCCGGCTGGTCCACGACTTCCTGCCGGCCACCGCCGCCCGGATACTGCGCCTGCTCGCCCTGGCCCCTGCCGGACTCGTCGACGCGCACACCGCCTCCGCGCTGGCCGGCTGCTCCGTCTCGGCCGCCCAGCGGACCCTCGACGACTTCGTGTCCCTGGGACTGCTGCGCAGCAACGGGGCCGGCCGGCCGCAGTACGAGCTGCCCGGCTGCCTCGCCCCGCTGCTGCGGGCGCTGCTGGAGACCCGGGAGCGCCCGGCGGAGATCCAGCTCGCCGGTGCCCGGCTGCTGGAGCGGACCGTACGACTGCTGCAGTCCTGCCGGGCGACCACCGACCCCGAGGGCTCCCCGGCCCGCCGCAAGCTCGCCGGGCTGCCGCGGTCGCTGCGCTTCCCCAGCCCCGAGGCGGCCGCCGAATGGCTGCGGACCCGCCGTCCGGCGCTGCTGGCCTCGGCCGCGATGGCCGTCGAGGACGGCGAACTCGACACGCTGGCGAGGCGGTTGGTCGCCGCCCTGGTACGGGCGCTGGCCGCGCACCAGGGCACCGAGGCGGCCGCCCCCGACCTGTACGGGCTGCACGGACTGGTGCTGGCCGTCGCCGAGCGGCGCGACCTGCCGCGCGAGCGGGCCGCCGCGCTCCTCAACCTCGCCGACCTCGACGCCGGGACCGGCCGCACCCGGGAGGCACTGGCCCGGTACCGGGCCGCGCTGGACGCCGGACGGGAGGCGAAGGACCCGTACGCCACCGGCCGCGCGATGGAATCCGTGGGCGGCGCCTACGCCGAGCTGGGCGACTACCAGCGGGCCGCCGACTGGTACGGCCGGGCGCTGGCGCAGCGGCTCACCCAGGGGGAGCGGACCGACGAGGCACGGCTGTACGGGCGGCTCGGCGCCGTCCACACCTACGCCGGGCGGTACGGCGAGGCGCTGCGGAACTGGCGGGCCGCGGCGGCCGGGTACCGCAGGCTCGGCGACGTGCCCGCCCAGGCGCGGGCGCTGAGCGAGGCGGCCCGGGTCCAGGAATACGCGGGACGGCCGCGCGAGTCGCTGCACACCTGCCGGGAGGCCGTCGAATGGGCCAGGCGGGCCGGTGACGTGCGGCTGCAGGCGGCGCTGGAGCTCCGGCTGGCCGACACGCTCGACCGGCTCGGCGACCCGGCCGCTGCGGGCCTGCACCGGGGCGTGGCCGACAGATTGCTGGACCAGAAGGGTTCGACCTGCGAAATCCGTAGTGCGACGACAGAAAAATAATGCTTTGTAAGGCTAGACAGTACGAAACCCTTCATTAGACTGGCTGTGCCGCGTGCGTTCGCGGTGTCTCCATTTACGTAGTGTCTATCCGGGTATGTATCGGTATGCCCGGGTAACCCTCTGAGCCAAGGACCGTGATCGACGTGAAGGTCGGCATCCCCCGCGAAGTCAAGAACAACGAGTTCCGCGTGGCGATCACGCCCGCCGGCGTGAACGAGCTCGTCCGTCACGGCCACCAGGTCGTCGTCGAGCAGAACGCCGGGGCCGGCTCCTCCATCACGGACGAGGAGTACGTGGCGGCGGGGGCGCAGATCCTGCCCACCGCCGACGAGGTCTGGGCCACCGCCGACCTGCTGCTCAAGGTCAAGGAGCCGGTCGCCGAGGAGTACCACCGCCTGCGCAAGGACCAGACGCTCTTCACCTACCTCCACCTCGCCGCCTCCCGCGAGTGCACCGACGCGCTGCTGGAGTCGGGCACCACCGCCATCGCCTACGAGACGGTCGAGACCGCGAGCCGCGCGCTCCCGCTGCTCGCCCCGATGTCCGAGGTCGCGGGCCGGCTGGCCCCGCAGGTCGGCGCCTACCACCTGATGCGCTCGGTCGGCGGCCGCGGCGTGCTGCCGGGCGGCGTCCCGGGCACGGCGGCCGGCAAGGCGGTCGTCATCGGCGGCGGCGTCTCCGGCTGGAACGCCACCCAGATCGCCGTCGGTCTCGGCTTCCACGTCACGCTGCTCGACAAGGACATCAACAAGCTCCGCGAGGCGGACAAGATCTTCGGCACCAAGGTGCAGACGGTCGTCTCCAACGCCTTCGAGCTGGAGAAGGCGGTCGTCGAGGCCGACCTCGTCATCGGTGCCGTGCTCATCCCCGGCGCGAAGGCCCCGAAGCTGGTCACCAACGAGCTCGTCGCCAAGATGAAGCCCGGAAGTGTACTTGTCGACATCGCGATCGACCAGGGCGGCTGCTTCGAGGACTCGCACCCGACGACCCACGCCGAGCCGACCTTCAAGGTCCACAACTCGGTCTTCTACTGCGTCGCGAACATGCCGGGCGCGGTGCCGAACACCTCGACGTACGCCCTCACCAACGCCACGCTGCCGTACATCGTGGAGCTCGCCAACCGCGGCTGGGCCGAGGCGCTGCGCCGTGACGCCGCGCTCGCCAAGGGCCTCAACACCCATGACGGCAAGGTCGTCTACCGCGAGGTGGCCGAGGCGCACGGCCTGGAGCACGTCGAGCTGAGCTCGCTCCTCGGCTGACGCCCTCCCGGCGGCCCGAGGGGTCGCGGCGGGGAGGCGCCCCACCTCCCGTCAACTTCATGCGTCCGGCCGGACCTTGCCGAGCAAGGTCCGGCCGGACGCATGTCGGGACCCGTGCGCGGTGCGTTCAACTCGTCTCGAACGTAACTCTTCGACCGATTCGTACACCGGTTAAAAGTGCGCCGTGATGGCCGCATGCCCTTGACAGGGAGGTGTTCGATTGCCGACACATCGGGCCGGGTCCGGCGGATTGTGTTGCTGCGAAGCGGTGACACGCCATAGAGTCGCCAATCGTCGGCATGGTGCCACGCTGACCTATCGATAAGTTTCCTGGTTGCACCCAAGGAGGTAAGACGACTTGTGAATGAGTCGACATTTACTCCCGGGGGTGTACAACCAGGGATGCCTGCGCGGGGCCAGAGCCCGAACGGGCTGGAGGCTGTCGGCTCCGTCGCTGTCCGCGCCTTCTCCACCCAACAGCACATGACGACAGCCCCCCAGATGATGGACGGCCTACACGTGAACGCCATGGCCGGCAACGAGAGTGGCCGGGAGACCGCCCGCTTCGCCGACTTCGACGAGGTGCCCCAGGGGCACTTCTACGACCCCGACGCCGAATACGAGCCCGACCCGGAGTACGCGGCCACCCTCGCGCCCGACGCTGCCCGCCAGCGCCGCGAGCGGATCGGCCCGACCGGTCGGCCCCTGCCCTACTTCCCGATCCCGGGCCCGCTGACCGACCACGGTCCCGCGAAGATCATCGCGATGTGCAACCAGAAGGGCGGCGTAGGCAAGACCACGTCGACCATCAACCTGGGTGCCGCGCTCGCGGAGTACGGACGCCGGGTCCTGCTCGTCGACTTCGACCCGCAGGGAGCCCTGTCGGTCGGGCTCGGCGTCAACCCGATGGAGCTCGACCTCACGGTCTACAACCTGCTCATGGAGCGGGGCATGTCGGCCGACGAGGTCCTGCTGAAGACCGCGGTCCCCAACATGGACCTGCTGCCCAGCAACATCGACCTGTCCGCCGCCGAGGTGCAGCTGGTGAGCGAGGTCGCCCGGGAGTCCACGCTGCAGCGCGCCCTGAAGCCGCTGATGGCCGATTACGACTACATCGTGATCGACTGTCAGCCCTCGCTGGGCCTGCTCACGGTGAACGCCCTGACGGCAGCCCACAAGGTCATAGTGCCGCTCGAGTGCGAGTTCTTCGCACTGCGCGGTGTGGCGTTGCTCACCGAGACCATCGAGAAGGTCCAGGAGCGGCTCAACCCCGACCTGGAGCTCGACGGCATCCTCGCCACCATGTACGACTCCCGCACGGTGCACAGCCGTGAGGTCCTCGCGCGCGTCGTCGAGGCGTTCGACGACCACGTCTACCACACGGTCATCGGGCGCACCGTGCGCTTCCCGGAGACCACGGTCGCCGGCGAACCCATCACCACGTACGCCTCCAACTCGGTCGGTGCCGCCGCCTATCGCCAGCTCGCCAGGGAGGTGCTCGCCCGGTGTCACGCCGAGTGAGTCTGCCCGGGGCCGACGAACTGTTCCGTACCACCGGGGGGATGGGGCTGCAGGCCTCGTCCCCCGGGGACCGGCGGCGCAAGGCGAACGGCGAGGCCCGGGTGCCGGGCCCCGCCGGTGAGAGCGACCCCGGGGCGGACGGAACCGGGACGGACACCGCGGAGGAGACCGCGGCCGCACCGCGCGAGGAGCACTCCGCGGCGGACGCCGACGCGGGGGAGTCGCGCAGCCGCGGCGGCGAGGGCGACCGGGTCGCGGCGGCGGCACAGGCGGGGCGCAGGCCCCAGCAGTCCGCCCCGCCGGCCGCGCAGGAGGCGGCGCCCGCGGTCCAGCCGCAGCGCAGGCGCGGCGGACGCGGGGCGAACCGCAGGCCCAGCGGCCGCGAGCGCCACGACGAGAAGATCACCGTCTACGTCTCGGCCGAGGAACTGATGGACCTGGAGCACGCGCGCCTCGTGCTGCGAGGGGAGCACGGACTGGCCGTCGACCGCGGACGCATCGTCCGCGAGGCGGTCGCCGTCGTCCTCGCGGACCTGGAGTCGCGGGGCGACGCGAGCATCCTCGTACGGCGGCTGCGCGGCCGCTGACGGGCGGGGAGGCCGTCCCGTGACCCCGGCGGGCGCACGACGGCGCCGTCGAGCCGCCTGAGACGTCCCGGCACGGTCGCACGCGGAGGCCCCGGCCCGCGGTGCGCGCCGCGTTCGACGCCGCGCGCCCAGCCGCCGGGGTCCACGCCCCGGGGCAACGAGGCCCCACGACTCGGCCTCCGCCGCGACTCCGCCGCCGGCGTCGTCGTCGGTCGCCGACGTTCCTTCCCCCGGCTCTCGGCTGCGTTCGAGCAGGGGAGGCCCCGTCCGCCTCTCTCCTCAGCCCTGGATCCGAAGCCGCACGGCGCCGCTCGCCGATCCACTCCCCGGCGCCTCCAGGGCGTTAGCCTGCTGATGGGCCGCCGGTCGAGCGGCCCGGCCCCTTCCGTACGGCCACGCCCGTGTCCCGCAGCCCCTGGAC
>NZ_RDBO01000020.1:433548-457466 GCF_008120935.1 Streptomyces sp. sk2.1 | reverse complement strand
TACCGGAACGGGCGGGCGGCCCGGACACCGGCACCGAACCGCCCGCCCCGGCCCTCCCCGCCGACGGGGCGGCATCCACGCACCCGGCGGCGGCCCCGGAAGCCCCGGACGCGCCGGAGCCGGCCGAGGTACCGGAGACGGCAGAGGCGCTGGAGGCACCGGAGTCGGCAGAGGTACCGGAGACGGTCGAGACATCGGAGGCCCCGGAGACGGTCGAGGCACCGGAAGTACCGGAAGCACCCGGTTCCGGAGCGCCGGAGCCCGAGGCGTCCGGGGCGGAGGGCGAGGCCGCCGAGGACGGGCGGTTCACCGTTCGGCTGGCGAACTTCGAGGGACCCTTCGACCTGCTCCTCCAGCTCATCTCCAAGCACAAGCTGGACGTGACCGAAGTCGCGCTGTCCAAGGTCACCGACGAGTTCATGGCGCACATCCGGGCCATGGGACCGGACTGGGACCTGGACCAGACCACCGAGTTCCTCGTCGTCGCCGCGACCCTGCTCGACCTGAAGGCCGCCCGACTGCTGCCCACCGCCGAGGTGGAGGACGAGGCGGACCTGGCGCTGCTGGAGGCGCGCGACCTGCTCTTCGCCCGGCTGCTCCAGTACCGCGCGTACAAGCGCATCGCGGAGATCTTCAGCGAGCGGCTGGAGTCGGAGGGGCGGCGTTTCCCGCGGACCGTGGGCCTGGAACCGCACCACGCCGAGCTGCTGCCCGAGGTCGCGATCAGCATCGGGGCGGAAGGATTCGCCCGGCTGGCGGTGAAGGCGATGCAGCCCAGACCCAAGCCGCAGGTGTACGTCGACCACATCCACGCACCGCTGGTCAGCGTGCGTGAGCAGGCCGGGATCGTGGTGGCGCGGCTGCGCGAGGCGGGGGAGGCCACCTTCCGGGCGCTCACCGAGGACGCCCCGGACACCCTGACCGTCGTCGCCCGGTTCCTCGCGCTGCTGGAGCTGTACCGGGAGAAGGCCGTCGCGCTCGACCAGGACGAGGCACTCGGGGAACTCCTGGTGCGCTGGGCCGGGGGAGAGGGGGACGAACCCGTGGTCACGGACGAGTTCGACACCGAGGCGCAGGGCGCCCAGGAGGATGTGAAGGCATGAGTCAGCAGGACACCACCGGCTCCACCGTCGCGGATCTCGACCTCAAGCCCGCGCTGGAGGCCGTCCTCATGGTCGTCGACGAGCCCGCGACCGAGGAGCACCTCGCCAAGGTGCTGGAGCGGCCCCGCAGGGCGGTCGCCGACGCGCTGCGCGAGCTGGCCGACGAGTACACCGTGCAGCGCCGGGGCTTCGACCTGCGGCTGGTGGCGGGCGGCTGGCGCTTCTACACCCGCCCCGAGTACGCGGAGGCGGTCGAGGGCTTCGTCCTGGACGGCCAGCAGGCCCGCCTCACCCAGGCGGCGCTGGAGACCCTCGCCGTGGTCGCGTACCGTCAACCGGTCAGTCGGTCGCGGGTCTCGGCGGTGCGCGGAGTGAACTGTGACGGGGTCATGCGGACCCTCCTGCAGAGGGGCCTCGTCGAGGAGGCGGGCACGGAACCCGAAACAGGTGCGATCCTGTACAGGACGACGAACTACTTTCTGGAGCGGATGGGCCTGCGTGGCCTGGATGAGCTCCCGGAGCTCGCGCCCTTCCTCCCCGAGGCGGACGCGATCGAGGCCGAGACGCCAGAGGGTGTGCCGTCGTTCGATCCGGACGCACCGGACACCCCGGATACTCACGCAGACGACAAGACGGACTTTTGATGCGAAGCAGTGGCAGGAACAGCGGAAGCGGCAGCGGCAGGAGCGGCGGCAACCGGAATCCCCGGGGTGCCGGCGCCGGCCGTGACGGCAAGCAGGAGCAGCGTCCCCGCCGGCCCAGGCCCGAGGAGCGCCGCTACGACGTGGGCGCCGACGGCGAGAGGAGCGGCGACGGCCCCCGCAAGGGCCGCGGCGCCGCGGCCCGCGGCGGGGCCAAGGGCGGTCCGAAGGCCGCGCAGGGTGGCGGCGGCCGGAGCGGTGACCAGCGCCGCCGCGGTGCCCCGTCCCGCCCCCGGGAGCTCGACGCCAAGATCGAGCAGCGCAACCGGGACCGGTACGCGAACAAGCCCGAGATCAGGACGCCCAAGACCCACCCCGGCGCCGAGCAGGAGGGCGAGCGGTTGCAGAAGGTCCTCGCCCGGGCCGGTATGGGCTCGCGCCGCGCGTGCGAGGAGCTGATCGATCAGGCCCGCGTCGAGGTGAACGGCGAGATCGTCGTCGAGCAGGGCATGCGCGTGGACGTGCACAAGGACGAGATCAAGGTGGACGGCCTGACCGTGGCCGCCCAGTCCTACCTCTTCTTCGCGCTGAACAAGCCCGCCGGCGTCGTCTCCTCCATGGAGGACCCGGACGGCCGTCAGTGCCTCGGCGACTACGTCACCAACCGTGAGACGCGGCTCTTCCACGTCGGCCGGCTGGACACCGAGACCGAGGGCGTCATCCTGCTCACCAACCACGGCGAGCTGGCCCACCGCCTGACCCACCCCAAGTACGGGGTGAAGAAGACCTACCTGGCCGCCATCCAGGGACCGCTCCCGCGCGACCTGGGCAAGCGGCTCAAGGACGGCATCCAGCTGGAGGACGGGTACGCCCGCGCCGACCACTTCCGGGTCGTCGAGAACACCGGCAAGAACTACCTGGTCGAGGTCACCCTCCACGAAGGGCGCAAGCACATCGTCCGCCGGATGCTGGCCGAGGCCGGCTTCCCGGTCGAGCGGCTCGTGCGCACCTCCTTCGGGCCGATCCCGCTGGGCGACCAGAAGTCCGGCTGGCTGCGCCGCCTCACCAACACCGAGGTGGGCATGCTGATGCGCGAGGTCGGCCTGTAGCAGCCCCGTACCGCGGCCCGCGGCCGGTTCCCGTCGTCGACGTATTCGAAGGGGAACCGGCCGCGGGCCTTTTGGCATGCCCGTTCCCCCTTTATAGTCAGAGTGACTATAAAGGAGGCGGGCGTGAGTCTCGCGGATTTCCTCGATCCCCTGCAGCAACCCCTGGTGACGGTTCTGGACACCCCGGTCAGCTGGACCGAGGTGCTCGGCTTCGGCAGCGGTGCGCTGTGCGTCTGGCTCGTGGCCCGCCAGCACCTCGCCAACTGGCCGATCGGCATCGCCAACAACCTCTTCTTCATCCTGCTGTTCACGCAGGCCGGTCTGTACGCCGACGCCGGCCTGCAGATCGTCTTCATCGTCCTCGCCTGCTACGGCTGGTGGACCTGGACCCACGGGGGTGGACCAGGAACACCGGACCTGCCGGTGAGGCGGACCACGCGCACCGAATGGATCCGGCTGCTCGTGGCCGGGGCGGTGGGGGCCCTCGCCCTCACCGCCCTGCTCGACCGCGCCACCGACTCGACGGTGCCCTTCTGGGACGCCCTGACGACCGCGCTGTCCCTGACGGCGACGTACGGACAGTGCCGCAAGCTCGTCGAGTCGTGGTGGCTCTGGATCGCCGCCGACGTGGTGTACGTCCCGCTGTACGCGTACAAGGAGCTCTACCTGACCTCGCTGCTGTACATCGGGTTCATGACGCTCTGCCTGATCGGGCTGCGCAACTGGCGGCGCGATCTCGCCGGACAGCGGCGGGAGTTGGCGGGGGCGACGGCATGAAGCGCTTCGGGCACGGGCTGGTCCTCGGCAAGTTCTATCCGCCGCACGCCGGCCACCACCACCTCGTCCGCACCGCGCAGGACCGCTGCGAACGGCTGACCGTCCTGGTCTGCGCCGCCTCCGTCGAGTCCGTGCCGCTCGCCGACCGGGTCGCCTGGATGCGGGAGGTCCACCCGGACGCACGGGTCGTCGGCGCCGTCGACGACACCCGCATGGACCTCCACGACCCGGCGATCTGGGACGCGCACATGGCCGTCTTCACCGCGGCCGTGCCCGAGCCGGTGGACGCCGTCTTCACCTCGGAGTCGTACGGGGACGAACTCGCCCGCAGGTTCGGTGCCGAGTCCGTCTGCGTCGACCCCGGGCGCACCGTCTTCCCCGTCTCCGGGACAGCCGTCCGCAAGGACCCGGTCGGCTGCTGGGACTTCCTGGAACCGCCGGTACGGGCCGCGCTCGCCCGCCGGGTCGTCGTCCTCGGCGCGGAATCCACCGGCACCACGACGATGGCCCTGGCCCTGGCCGACCACTACCGCCTACGCGGCGGCATCTGGGCCCGGACCGGCTACGTCGCCGAGTACGGCCGGGAGTTCAGCGAACGGAAACTGGCCGAGCTGCGCTCCCGCCGGCCCGGCGCCCGGTGGGAGGACGTCGCCTTCCGCACGGAGGACTTCCCGCTGATCGCCGAGGCCCAGAACGCCGCGGAGGAGAGGGCCGCGCGCATCGGGTCGCCGGTGCTCCTCTGCGACACCGACTCCTTCGCCACCACCGTCTGGCACGAGCGGTACATCGGTGGACGCAACCCGCTCGTCGAGGAGACCGCCGACCGCGTCGCCCACCACCTGTGGCTGCTCACCGACCACGAGGGCGTCGCCTTCGAGGACGACGGACTGCGCGACGGCGAGGAGCTGCGCCCCTGGATGACCGATCGCTTCCGGGCCGAACTCACTCGCACCGGAAGGCGGTTCGTCGAACTGACCGGACCCCACGAGGAACGCCTGGCGACCGCGGTCGCCGCCGTCGACCGGCTGCTCGCCGACGGCTGGGACTTCGCCGCCCCCCTGCCGGAGAACCGATGAGCACCGGCATCCCCGCGGGCTACGACCCGCACGCCTTCGAACCCTTCGCGGTCACCGTGGACCTCGCCGTCTTCACGGTCCGCGCCGGCCGGCTGCACGTCCTGCTCGTCGAACGGGGCGAGGAGCCGTACAAGGGCCACTGGGCACTGCCCGGCGGCTTCGTGCTGCCCCGCGAGTGCGCCGAGGACGCCGCCCGCCGGGAACTCGCCGAGGAGACCGGACTGACGGAGGCCGCCGTCGGCGCCCTCCACCTGGAACAGCTGCGCACCTACAGCGACCCGGACCGCGACCCCCGGATGCGGGTCGTCTCCGTCGCGTACGCCGCGCTCGTGCCCGACCTGCCCGAACCGCGCGGCGGGGGCGACGCGGCGGGCGCCCGGTGGTGGGACGCCGGGATGCCGGAGAAGGAGACGGACACCCCCGGCCGGGCGGGAACCCCGAGCCGCGCCCCGGGCCCACTGGCCTTCGACCACGACCGCATCCTCGCCGACGCCCACGACCGGATCGGCGCCAAGCTGGAGTACACCTGCCTCGCCACCACCTTCTGCCCGCCCGAATTCACCCTGGGGGAACTCCAGCAGGTGTACGAGACGGTCTGGGGCGTCGAACTGGACCGGCCCAACTTCCGGCGCAAGGTCCTCACCACGCCCGGCTTCGTCCAGGTCGTGGAGGGGTCGCCGCGCCGCACCGGCGGACGGGGAAAACCGGCCGCGCTCTACCGGGCGGGTGCCGCCACCGCCCTGCACCCTCCACTCCTGAGACCGGAAGGAAGAAGCACATGATCGTGACCAGGACCATCACCAAGCAGGCCGCCACCGGCGCGCTGACCGGGCTCGCGCTCGGCGACGCCCTGGGCTTCCCGACCGAGTTCAACAACGTGCCCTCGATCCTCGCCAAGTGCGGACCGTGGCGCGAGATGCGGCTGCCGAAGCCCGCGTTCGTCACCGACGACACCCAGATGACCCTGGCCCTGGGGCGGGGCCTGCGCACCGCCATGGACCGCGGACCGCTCACCCCGCTGCGGCTGGCCCGGCCGGTGCGCGAGGAGTTCGTCGACTGGTACCACTCGCCCGACAACAACCGCGCCCCCGGCCGCACCTGCATGACCGCCTGCCGCCTGCTCGACAGCGACCGGCCCTGGCAGGAGGCCAGCCAGACCGGTTCCAAGGGCTGCGGCGCCAACATGCGGGTCGCGCCGATCGGACTCGCGCCCGGTCTGAGCGACGAACAGCGCTCCGGCGCCGCCCAGTTGCAGGCCGCCCTCACCCACGGCCACCCGACCGCGCTCGCCGCGTCCGACCTGACGGCCCGCGCGGTGCACCTGCTGGCCCGGGGGGCGGAGCCGACGGGACTGATCGGGCAGCTGCGCAGCTACGCGTACGAGAACAGCGGCCGCTACCTCACGCGCTGGCTCGGCGACCTCTGGCGGCACGCGGGCGACGCCTCGCCCGAGCTGTACATCCGGCGCGGCTGGGAGGAGTGCCTCGCCGTCCTGGCCCGGGTCCAGGACGCCCTGCGCGACCCCTCCCCGGAGACCGACCCCTGCGAGCGGACCGGCGACGGCTGGATCGCGGAGGAGGCCCTCGCCACCGCCCTGCACTGCTTCCTCCTCTTCCCCGAGGACCCCGTCACCGCGCTCCGCCGCGCCGCATGCACCCGGGGCGACTCGGACTCCCTGGCCTGCCTGACCGGGGCGTTCGCCGGGGCGCACCTGGGGGCGGGGGCCTGGCCCAAGGAGTGGTCGGAGCGGATCGAGTACCGGAGCGACCTGCTGGCGCTGGGGGCGCTCTGGGATTCTTGAGCCATGCGTACGGAAACGATGCTCCTCCAGGAGGCCGGACTGCCGGTCATGGACCTCGGCCCGGTCCTCGCCGGGGAACGCCACCCGCTGCTGTTCGCCACGGTCTCCGGGGCGCACCTCTACGGATTCCCGTCCCGGGACTCGGATGTGGACCTTCGGGGGGTCCATCTCCTGCCCGCGGAGGACCTCCTCGGGCTGCGTCGGCCCGAGGAGACCCGCTCGCGGATGTGGGACCAGGGCGGGGTCGAGATGGACCTCGTCACCCATGACCTGCGGAAGTTCGTCCAGCTGATGCTCAAGCCCAACGGCTACGTGCTGGAGCAGCTGCTCTCGCCGCTCGTCGTGCACACGAGCGGGCCGCACGCGGAGCTGGTGGCCCTGGCCCCCGGGGTGCTCACCCGCAACCACGCCCACCACTACCGGGGATTCGCCAACACCCAGTGGCGGCTCTTCGGGAAGACAGGCGAGCTGAAACCGCTGCTGTACACCTTCCGGGCGCTGCTCACCGGCATCCACCTGATGCGCAGCGGCGAGGTGCTGGCACACCTGCCGACGCTCCTCGGGGAGGTGGCCGCCCCGGCCCGGCTGCCCGATCTGATCGCGGCCAAGGCCGAGGCCGAGCACGGGGGAGCGGAGGGTGTGGACGGCGCGGCGGTGTCCCGGGAGGTCGAGACGCTGCACGCGGTGCTCGACGAGGCGCAGGCGACGTCACGGCTCCCCGACGCGGCCGACGGGTTCGACGCACTGGACGACCTCGTGGTGCGCGCCCGGCCGGTGGGCCGGGTGCCGTAGCCGCAGCACCTAGGACGTGGTCCCCCCGCCGGGCCAGGACGCGGAGGCCCGGCGGGTGCGGACCAGGAAGTCCTCCACCCGGGCCCGGTCCGGTCCGGGCGGCAGGGGCGAGCCGGCCACCGCCCCGTCGTTCTCCTCGACCAGGCGGTTCATACGGCGTTCCACCTCCGCCCAGGAGACCTCGCCCCGCTTCACCGCCAGCAGTTCCTCCCGGGCCGCGCCCACCTCGATCGTGAGCTCGCCCGTGCGCAGCAGGTCCCGGACGCTCGCCAGCAGCCGCAGCAGGTGCATGGCGTGCTTCCAGCGCGGGGCCCCGTGCTGCCGGACGTCCGCCTCCAGCTTCCTGCGCTGGCCCACCGCGTAGCGCACGAAGGTCTGATGGACCAGCCGGGAGAGGAACGCGCCGCGCAGCGAGAGGAGTTCGCGGCCCACCGCGTCGACGTGCTCCACCAGCGGCGAGTGCAGGCACTCCAGCACGTTGGGGTTGGCGCGCAGGGCCAGTTCGCAGAAGCGTTCCAGCTCCCAGGAGAACTGCTCCGGTGCCGGTCCCTCGACATGCGTCGGCGGCTTCTCGAACCGCCAGAACAGCGGGGTCGGCGCGAGGAAGACCCCGCGCAGGTCGGTGTCGCTCCCCTCCGTGGCGAGCCCGAAGGCGCGTGAGCCCATCACGCAGGAGTAGACAGTGTGGTCGCGTACGAGGGCCTCGGGATCAGGGGTGATCATGCGGGTGAGGGTACGGGGGAGGAGGCGCGTCGTGCCGGGGGTTTCCCGGTGCGCACGGCTGCGTGAGCCGTGTCGCCCGAGTGGCAGGAGCCCCGGTTCTGATCGACATTGTCGATGAATCATCCCCTCAGGAAGGGCGGAACCATGGCGGGAAACGACCTCGGCAGCCTGCTGGGCGGACTGCTGGGCGGTGGCAGCGGACAGGGCGGCGGCTCCGGCAGCGCGGGGAACATCCTGGGCGCACTGCTGGGCGCGCTCGGCGGCGGCCAGGGCGGTCGGAGCGGACAGGGCGGCGGCAGCGCGCTCGAAGGGCTGATCGACGTGCTCACCCGGTCCGGACTGGTCGACCAGGCGCAGTCCTGGATCGGCACCGGCGCGAACCAGCCGGTCAGTGGTGCCCAGATCGCCGAGGCGCTGCCGGACGAGACCCTGCGGCAGGTCGCCCGGGAGACCGGGGTGTCCACGGAGCGGGCGGCCGACGAGATCGCCCGGTCGCTGCCGACAGCCGTCGACAAATTGACTCCGTCGGGTGAGGTGCCGGAAGGCCGCTCGATCGAGGACCTGGTCCGCGAGCAGCGACTCTGAAACGGCCCCGCCCACGAGGGGCGGCGGGACGCGGCCCGTCTCACTGACAGAGCACCCGGGGCCGCGGGCCCCGCCGCCCCTCTAGGCTGACCGGGCAGGGATCACGCAGGCGGACAGCAGGCGCGAGACGCACCAGGGAACCGAGGAGCACGACGTGGCGGTACGAGCGGTCCGCGGAGCCGTCCAACTGGAACGGGACGAGGCCGGGCACATGGACGAGCGGGTCGGGGCCCTGCTCACCGCCGTCCTCGAACGCAACGGATTCCTCGCGGACGACCTCATCAGCATCTGGTTCACCGCCACCCCCGACCTGCACAGCGATTTCCCGGCCGCCGCCGCCCGCGGGCTGGGTATCGTCGACGTACCGCTGATCTGCGCCCAGGAACTGGACATCACGGGGGCCATGCCCCGGGTGGTACGCGTCCTGGCACACGTGGAGACGTACCTTTCCAAGGCCGAGATCGCGCACGTGTACCTCGGCGCCACCGCCGCACTCCGCAAGGACATCGCCCAGTGAGAACCGCCCTCGTCATCGGAACGGGCCTGGTCGGCACCTCCGCAGCGCTCGCCCTCGCCGGGCGCGGGATCCAGGTCCACCTGGCCGACCACGACCCCGGATCGGCCCGCACCGCGGCCGCGCTCGGCGCGGGTACGGACGAGGCCCCCGAGGGCCGCGTCGACCTGGCGGTCGTCGCCGTGCCGCCCGCCCACGTGGCCCCGGTCCTGGCCGCCGCCATGCGGGACGGCGTCGCGCGCGGCTACCTCGACGTGGCCAGCGTCAAGGGCGGGCCGCGCCGCGAGCTGGAGGCCCTCGGCCTCGACCTCACGCCCTACATCGGCACCCACCCCATGGCGGGCAAGGAGCGGTCCGGCCCCCTCGCCGCCACCGCGGACCTGTTCGAGGGCCGCCCCTGGGTCCTCACCCCGACCCGGGACACCGACACCGAGGTCCTCAACCTCGCCCTGGAGCTGGTCGCCCTCTGCCGGGCCGTACCGGTCGTGATGGACGCCGACGCCCACGACCGCGCCGTCGCCCTGGTCTCGCACACCCCGCAGCTGATCTCGTCGATGGTCGCCGCCCGGCTGGAGGAGGCCGAGGAGTCCGCCGTGCGCCTCTGCGGCCAGGGCATCAGGGACGTCACTCGGATCGCCGCCTCCGACCCCCGGATGTGGGTGGAGATCCTCTCCGCCAACCCCGGCCCGGTCGCCGACGTGCTGGCCGGGGTCGCCGCCGACCTGGACGAGACGGTACGGGCGCTGCGCGGCCTCGAATCCGGTGACGGCGACAAGCGCCGGCAGGGCGCCGAGGGCATCGAGGACGTCCTGCGCCGCGGCAACGCGGGCCGGGTCAGGGTGCCGGGCAAGCACGGCACCGCACCCGCCGCGTACGAGATCGTGTCCGTGCTGATCAGCGACCGGCCGGGCGAGCTGGCCAGGATCTTCGCCGACGCGGAACGGATCGGGGTCAACGTCGAGGACGTCCGCATCGAGCACGCCACCGGGCAGCAGGCGGGTCTGGTCCAGCTGATGGTCGAGCCGAGCGCGGCCCCCGGACTGAGCGCGGCACTGCGCGAGCGGGGCTGGTCGATACGGCAGTAGGCCCGGGACGGACGGGGGCCGCGCTCGGCTCGACCATCAGCTGGACCAGACCCGCCTGCTGCCCGGTGGCGTGCTCGATGCGCGCCCACCCCCGTGTACCAGGAAGGTGTCCACCACCGTGGAAACCCGTACGGCCCCGGCCGCAGTGATCGTCGCCATCGACGGGCCCTCCGGCACCGGCAAGTCGAGCACGTCCAAGGCCGTCGCGGCCCAGCTCGGCCTGAGCTACCTGGACACCGGAGCCCAGTACCGGGCGATCACCTGGTGGATGCTGAACAACGGCATCGACGTGCAGGACGCGAAGGAGGTGGCGACCGCCGCCGCCAAGCCGGTCATCGTCTCCGGCACCGACCCGGCCGCCCCGACGATCACCGTCGACGGCGAGGACGCCTCGGGCCCGATCCGCACCCAGGAGGTCACCTCCAGGGTCAGCGCCGTCAGCGCGGTCCCCGAGGTGCGCACCCGGATCACCGAGCTCCAGCGCGCCATCGCCGCCGCGGCCGACCGGGGCATAGTGGTCGAGGGCCGGGACATCGGCACCACCGTGCTGCCCGACGCCGACCTGAAGATCTTCCTCACCGCCTCGCCCGAGGCGCGCGCCGCCCGGCGCAGCGGGGAGATCAAGGGATCCGACCTCGCCGCCACCAAGGAGGCGCTGATCAAGCGGGACGCGGCCGACTCCGGTCGCAAGACCTCCCCGCTCGCCAAGGCGGACGACGCGGTCGAGGTGGACACCACCGAGCTGACCCTTCAGCAGGTCATCGAGTGTGTCGTCACCCTCGTCGAGGAGAAGCGGGCCGCGAAGTGACCCGAGCCACCACGGGCTCGCCCTCGCCGCGCGGCGCGGCGGTCGGACGCGGGATCGGCATCGGGCTGATGTACGGGCTGTGGAAGCCCCGCGTCCTCGGGGCGTGGCGGGTGCCGGCCTCCGGACCCGTCATACTCGCGGTGAACCACTCCCACAACATCGACGGTCCGATGCTGATGGGCACCGCGCCCCGGCCCGTCCACTTCCTGATCAAGAAGGAGGCGTTCGTCGGTCCGCTCGACCCGTTCCTCCACGGGATCGGGCAGCTGAAGGTGGACCGTACGACCGCCGACCGCACCGCCATCACCCGGGCCCTGGGTGTGCTGGAGGAGGGCGGGGTGCTCGGGATCTTCCCCGAGGGCACCAGGGGCGAGGGCGACTTCGCCTCCCTGCGTGCCGGACTCGCGTACTTCGCGGTGCGCAGCGGGGCGCCGATCCTGCCCGTGGCCGTCCTGGGAAGCACCGAGCGCCGCGGACGGTTGATATCGGCACTGCCGCCGCTGCGCAGCCGGGTCGACGTCGTCTTCGGCGAGGCGTTCGCGGCGGGCGACGGGAGCGGGCGGCGTACGCGCAAGGCGCTGGACGAGGCGACGGTACGGATCCAGACCCGGCTGACCGCCCATCTGGACGGGGCCAGGCGTTTCACCGGGCGCTAGGTAAGACTTGAGTAGTGGGTCGCGCAGTCGCGGCCCATCGATGATGCAAAGAGGAACGGACTTCATGAACGACCAGATTCACTCCGACGGCTCGGACCACGAGCACGGAGCGCTTGGCGACGCCGAGTACGCGGAGTTCATGGAGCTCGCCGCGGAGGAGGGCTTCGACCTCGAGGAGGTCGAGGGCGCGATCGGCGAGGCCGGTCACGGACCGCTGCCCGTACTCGCCGTCGTCGGCCGTCCCAACGTCGGCAAGTCGACATTGGTGAACAGGATCATCGGCCGCCGCGAGGCGGTCGTCGAGGACAAGCCGGGCGTCACCCGCGACCGCGTCACCTACGAGGCGGAGTGGGCGGGCCGCCGCTTCAAGGTCGTCGACACCGGCGGCTGGGAGCAGGACGTGCTGGGCATCGACGCCTCCGTCGCCGCCCAGGCCGAGTACGCCATCGAGGCCGCCGACGCGGTCGTCTTCGTGGTCGACTCGACGGTCGGCGCCACCGACACCGACGAGGCCGTCGTCAAGCTGCTGCGCCGGGCGGGCAAGCCGGTCGTGCTGTGCGCCAACAAGGTCGACGGGCAGAGCGGCGAGGCGGACGCCGCCGCGCTCTGGTCGCTGGGCCTCGGCGAGCCGCACCCGGTCTCCTCGCTGCACGGCCGCGGCACCGGCGACCTGCTCGACGCCGTGCTCGAAGCACTTCCCGAGGCCCCGGCGCAGCGCTTCGGCACCCCGGTCGGCGGACCGCGCCGGATCGCGCTCATCGGCCGCCCGAACGTCGGCAAGTCCTCGCTGCTGAACAAGGTGGCGAACGAGGACCGCGTCGTCGTCAACGAGCTGGCGGGCACCACCCGTGACCCGGTCGACGAGCTGATCGAGCTCGGCGGCATCACCTGGAAGTTCATCGACACGGCCGGCATCCGCCGCCGCGTCCACCTCCAGGAGGGCGCGGACTACTACGCCTCCCTGCGCACCGCCGCCGCCGTGGAGAAGGCCGAGGTCGCCGTCGTCCTGATCGACGCCGGCGAGTCCATCAGCGTCCAGGACCAGCGCATCATCACCATGGCCGTGGAGGCCGGGCGTGCCATGGTGATCGCGTACAACAAGTGGGACACCCTCGACGAGGAGCGTCGCTACTACCTGGAGCGCGAGATCGAGACGGAGCTCGCGCAGGTCTCCTGGGCCCCGCGGGTCAACGTCTCGGCCGCCACCGGCCGCCACATGGAGAAGCTGGTCCCGGCGATCGAGACGGCCCTCGCCGGCTGGGAGACCCGCGTCCCCACCGGCCGGCTGAACGCCTTCCTCGGTGAGATCGTCGCCGCCCACCCGCACCCCATCCGCGGCGGCAAGCAGCCCCGCATCCTGTTCGGCACCCAGGCGGGCACCAAGCCGCCGCGCTTCGTGCTGTTCGCCTCGGGCTTCCTGGAGCACGGCTACCGCCGGTTCGTCGAGCGCCGACTGCGCGAGGAATTCGGCTTCGAGGGCACCCCGATCCACATCTCGGTGCGGGTCCGCGAGAAGCGCGGCCGCAACAAGTAGCCGACACGGGCGTACGACGGAGCCCCGGCCGGTCTCGAACCCGAGACCGGCCGGGGCTCCGTCGTACGTCAGGCCCCTCGCGAGCCGGGCGGCAGAGCGGCCGGCTGGGTGCGCCCGGAGTGCCGGCCCACCCGCTGCCAGGAACCGGTGCCGCCGCGGGTGCCGGTGGTCCCGCCGTTCCCGGTGGTCCCGCCGGTCGCGGACAGCCCGGTGGAGAAGCCCGGACGGGGAACCGACGGAAGACGGCTGCCGAAGAGCCCGCTGCCGAAGGACAGGAAACCGAGATTCTCCTCGCCGCTCCGGTCACCCGGCAGCGCCCGGAACGAACGGCGGTACTCGGAGTACAGCGCGTCGTAGATCGGGGTGTGGGACTGACCACCCGAGGGGGCCTGCGTGGGGCGCATGGCGGGGATCGGGCTCGGGCGCTGGTGTGAGGAGTCGTATGAGTGCACGTACGTGCCAACGACCCCGGTGTCCGTCGGATGCGGGCGCGGCGGAGAAATAGCGGTTCGCCGCGGGCGCGAGGACCGGTCGGCCACGATCAGGTCCCGGCCAGCGGCATCGCGGCGGCGACCAGGAGCCCGTCGGCCGCGGCCCTGTCCAGGGCGTCGCGCAGCAGGTCCTCGCGGGGCTGCTGGCCGATCGCCCCCGCCGGGGCGGCGAAGACGAGGACGGTCTGCGACTTGTTGGCCGCGGTCCGCCAGCCCTCGGTGACCTGGAGCGGGGCGTGCGCCTGCCACCAGGCGACCGGGGCGCCGCCGTCGGGGCCCGGCTGGAGCACGGCGTGCAGCTTGCCCATGGCGAGCAGGATCGACCAGCCGTGCAGGACGGCGGGCACCTGGTCCATCCGGGGGGCCGGGTGGAAGCCCTGCTCCAGCAGCAGCTGGAGGAACTCGTCGCCCCGGCTGCCGTCCGTGCCCGGCCGGGCGATCGCGCCGGTCGGCTCGACGACGAGAGCCGGGTGGAGCTCGTCGTCGATCAGGACGAGACCGCTGGTGATTCCGAGCACGGCCTGCTCGGGGGGAAGGTCCTGCGACTGCCCGGCCCCGGTCTCGTTGCCGGTGATGCTGCGTACGGCACCCTGCAACTGCTCCTCGGCGACCTGGACGACCTGGGAGGGGATGCAGGTGGCGTGGGCGAAGGCGAGCACCGCGGTCTCGTCGCCGACGAACAGCACCGTGCTGGTGCGTTCCTGATCGGAGTTCCCCGGGGTGCGGCAGGAGGTGCAGTCGTAACTGCCGGGGGCGTTGTCGCCGACGAGCAGCCGGTCGGCTTCGGCATCGCCGATCTCGGCGCGTACGTCCTCGCTGACGTCGAGCATGCGCGGCACGGGTGGCTCCTCGAACTCGGTGCGTGCGCCGGGCGGTTCCCGGCTCATGAAGATGACAACGGGAGATCCGTGGCCGGGGTCACGCGGGAAAGGGAACGTAATCGAACCATCCGCCACAGAGGGTGAATCCCGGTGTCCGCCGGGGTACATGCCGCCGTTTCCTCCTGGTGGGGTGTACGGCGATG
Source organism: Streptomyces sp. sk2.1 (assembly GCF_008120935.1). Taxonomy (GTDB): domain Bacteria; phylum Actinomycetota; class Actinomycetes; order Streptomycetales; family Streptomycetaceae; genus Streptomyces. The sequence continues at coordinate 442,747 of NZ_RDBO01000020.1, read as the reverse complement.
TGGTCGACTCGACGACAGTCCCGCATGCCGATACATCGACAAAGCATGAAATCGGACGGGTCCGCGATCGGCCGAAAATCGTTTCCATCCGGAGTGAACCTCCGGATGCCCCGAACCGTCATGGCAAGTGCACCCCGCCACTGGCCAGTTGAACCGGGAGACACGGCGTTCCATGCACATTTCTTTCCTGCTCCACAACGCCTACGGAGTCGGGGGCACGATCCGAACGACGTTCAACCTCGCGGAGGAGCTGGCCGGGCATCACGACGTCGAGATCGTGTCGGTCTTCCGGCACCGGGACGATCCCGTCCTGGGCGCGCCCCCGGGCGTGAGCATGAGCCATCTCGTGGACCTGCGGAAGAAGAGCCCGACGTACGACGGCGACGCGCCCGAGCACGCCCGTCCCGCCACGGTGTTCCCGCGCGGCGACAGCAGGCACCGGCAGTACAGCAGGCTGACCGACGCACGGGTGGCGGAGCATCTGCGCTCCCTGGACGCGGACGTCGTGGTCGGGACCAGGCCGGGGCTCAACGTGCAGATCAGCAGGCAGACCCGGCGCGGCCCGGTCCGGATCGGCCAGGAACACCTCACCCTCGACAGCCACGGCTACCGGCTGCGCCGCGAGATCGGGCACCGCTACGCCCTGCTCGACGCGATCACCACCGTCACCGAGGCCGACGCCCGCGCCTACCGGACCGGGCTCAAGCTGCCCGGCGTACGGATCGAGGCCATTCCCAACAGCGTGCCCGCGCCGGCGGTCGCACCCGCCGACGGCGATCACAAGTGGGTGATCGCCGCGGGCCGGCTGCACCGGGTCAAGCGGTACGACCTGCTCGTGCGGGCCTTCGCCGGCGTGGTGGCCGCCCGCCCGGACTGGCGGCTGCGCATCTACGGCGGCGGCGACGCCACCGGGAACGAGCGGGAGGCGCTGGTCGCGCTCATCGACGAACTCGGCCTGCACGAGCACGTGTTCCTGATGGGCCCGGTCAACCCGCTGGAGGCCGAATGGCCCAAGGGGTCGATCGCCGCGGTCACTTCGGACCGCGAGTCCTTCGGCATGACCATCGTCGAGGCGATGCGCTGCGGGCTGCCGGTCGTCGCCACCGACTGCCCGCACGGCCCCCGCGAGATCATCGACGACGGCACCGACGGGCGGCTGGTGCCGATCGGTGACACGGCGGCGGTGACCCGGGCGCTGCTCGGGCTGATCGACGACGACGGGGCACGGCACCGGGCGGGGCACGCCGCCCTGGTCGCCTCGCAGCGGTTCGACCCGGCACGGATCGCCGAACGCCACGAACGGCTCTTCACCGAACTCGCCGCACGGGGCCCGCGCGAGCGTTCGCACGGGGCGATGCGCACCACCCTGCACCGCGCCCGGGGCACGGTGCTCGACGGGGCGTACGCCCTGCGCTACAAGGCAGCCGCCGTGATCCGCAGGGGGAACTCCGCATGACCGCCACCACACCCCGCCGAAAGCCCCGGGCCGACTGCACCGTGGGCCCCGACGGCGGGATCACCTTCGACCTCGACCGCCGCCGCGACGAGGACGGCGAACTGCCCGAACTCCTGCTCCGGCTGCGCGGTGCCAAGGGCGCGGACGGGACCGTACGGCTGGCGCTGAGCCCGTTGCGCGACGGCCGGCTGCGCGCGGTGCTACCGGGTTGCACGGAATCCGCCGAGGGGCGCTGGGACGTCCATCTGCGGGAGCCGGACGCGGACGACGGCGAGGCGGTGGCCGTCCTGCCCGGGATCAGGGATCTGCGGCTGCTCGTCGACCGTGCCCCGGACACCGGGCGGATCGCGGTCCGCATCCCGTACCCGACGCTCGACGGCCGGCTCGCCGTGCGCTGCTGGCTGCGCGCACCGCACGCCGAGGCCGGGCCGATCACCCTGGAGGACGGCACGATGACCGTCCGGGGCACGCTGTACGGGACGGAGCTCGGCGCCGGGGCCCGGGTCGAGGCGCGGCTGCCCGGCGCGGACGGCCGGGTGCTGCGGGCACCGGCCACCGGACGGGACGGCGCCTTCACCTGCACGCTCCCCGTCGGCCGGCTGGCCGACGGGCCCCTCACCGAGCAGCAGCTGTGGACGCTCTGGCTGGTCCCGGGGGCCGCGGACGGCGGACCGGCCGGCGGGGTGCGGATCTCCCGCATCCTCGACGACGTCTGGGACCGGAAGAAGATCTTCGTCTACCCGGCCCGCCCCGCCGGGGAAGGGGTCCGGGCCACCCCCTGCTATTCGAGCGACAACGACCTCTGCGTACGGCTCGACCCGGCCCCGTCGAAGCCCCCGGCCGCTCGGTAGTCCGCCGCCCCGCCCGTCGTACGGCCGGGCGGGGCGGCGCGTGCCGGGCGGTCCGGCGCGCGGTGGGGCGACCCGGCGCACGGCCGGGGTCCGATGCCCGTGTTTGACGCCGCCGTGCTCCAAGGCGCCCGCGCTCCGCGACCGTCGCGCCGCGCGTGGACCGGCCGCGGATCCGGGTCGGCCGCGGATCCGGGTCGGCTGCGGAGTCGGGTCGGCCGAGGGCCCGGGGCGTTCGCAGGTCCGGACCGGCCGCGGGGCCGGGGTGTTCGGGGTCCTGGCAGACTCGCCCCATGTTGGAGACCTCGGCACGACTGCTGCGCCTGCTCTCACTGCTCCAGGCGCACCGCGACTGGTCCGGCGCCGATCTCGCCGAACGGCTCGGGGTCACCCCGCGCACCGTCCGGCGCGACATCGACAAGCTGCGCGACCTCGGCTACCCGGTCAACGCCAGCCCCGGCACCGGCGGCGGCTACCAGCTCGGTTCCGGGGCCCAGCTGCCGCCGCTGCTCCTCGACGACGACGAGGCCGTCGCCGTGGCCGTCGGGCTGCGCACGGCGGCGGGCAACGGCGTCGAGGGCATCGGCGAGACCTCCGTGCGCGCGCTGGCCAAGCTCGAACAGGTGCTGCCGAACCGGCTCCGGCGCCGGGTGAACGCGCTGAACACCTTCACCGTGCCGCTGTTCCGCGACCCCGGTGCCTTCGCCACCGACCCGGCCGTCCTGACCGAACTCGCCGCGGCCTGCCGGGACGGCGAGCGGCTGCGCTTCGCGTACCGCGACCACGCCGGTTCCGCGTCGCGCCGCACCGTCGAACCGCACCGGCTGGTGTGCGCCGAGCGCCGCTGGTACCTCGTCGCCTGGGACCTGGACCGGGCGGCCTGGCGCACGTTCCGCGCGGACCGGATCACGCCCGCACCACCGCACGGCCCGCGGTTCGTCCCCCGCGACCCACCGGCCGAGGACCTGGCCGCCTACGTCTCCGAGGGACTCTCCACCACCGCGTACGCCACGCACGCGGTGGTCCGGCTGAAGGTGGGCATCGAGCGCGCGGCCGCGAGGACCTCGCCGTTCGCCGGGACCCTGGAGGCGATCGACGCCGACAGCTGCCTGCTGCGCACCGGTGCGGCGAGCATGGACATGCTGGTCGTCCACGTCATGATGCTCGGGTTCGACTTCGAGGTCGTCGAGCCGCCGGAGTTCGAGGAGGCGATCAGGACGGCCCGGGACCGGCTGTCCAGGGCTCTGGACTGAGCCCCGCCGCGGGTGACCGGTTCCGTGCGGAGGGGTGCCGACCGGCCACCAGGGGGCGATGACCGACCTCTATAGGAGTGCCGGACAGTCGTCTCCGTCCCCTGACGCGAATATTGTGACCAAAGGATAAGGGTGCCATAAGGAAGCGTGAATTCCTGGTGGCATACTCATTTACTCAGGTTATTCTGTATGGAAATTCCGAACGGTTCGAATGGGTTATTCCGTTTGATTTCCGGGGCTTCCGTGCGATCATTTCCGACTTTGTGTGATTACTGTGTGTCGGGCCTCCGGAGGTGTGATCGGGCGTCGCGGCACGGGCGGTGCGCGTGTCGTGATCCTGTGACACAAGCGTGACCGGCGGGGGACGCGGGGATGCCGTGCGGCGACCGCCTCCCCGGCTTCCGTCCGGGTTCCCGGCCGCCTACGGTGAGAGGCATGGCACCCATACCGACCCCCTCCGCCCAGCCCGACGACCCGCCCGGCGCGTATGTCGGCCTCGCCGCCGACGCGGCCGAACGACGGGCCCGCAGCCATGGCTGGGCCACCGTCAGATCCCTGCCGCCGGGCGCGATCATCACCATGGAGTTCCGGAGCGGACGGATCAACTTCGAGGTCGACGGCGCGGTCGTCATCCGCTGCTGGGTGGGCTGAGGACCCGCCGACCGGCCTCCCGCCCCGCCTCCGGGCGCGGGAAGGGCTCCGGAGACACGGGAAGGCCCCGACCTCGGTCGGGGCCTTCCCGTGTGCGGCTGGGGAGCGGTCGTGCGTACCGGTCCCGCGTCCGGGCCCTCAGCCGCCCGCCACCGGGCGGGCCGGGCTCGTGCCGCCGCGCGGTGCGCGGTCGGCGTGCGGCGGGCGCCGGCTGCCGGTCGGCGTGACCGGGGACCGCTCCGAACGCACCAGGTGCTGCGAGGGGTGCGACGGGTGCGCGGGGTGGGAGCGCGAGCGTGCGCCCGGGCCGCCCGCCGCCGCGACGGCCGGCTCCAGCACGGGCTCCTGCGCCACGGCGTCGCCGCCCTCCGGGAGCGGCGCGGTCCGGGGACCCCCGGCCGCGACGGGCACGGACGGAACGGGCCCGCGCCCCCGCAGGTTCTCGCGCTGGGCGAAGATCCACGCCTCGGCCCGGGTGATCAGCGGCTCGACCCAGGGCAGGCCCAGCATGATCAGCAGCCCCGCCGCCCAGCCCAGCAGGACGTCGCTGAGCCAGTGCGTGCCGAGGTAGACGGTGGTGAGGCCGACGCCGAGCGAGACGATGGCCGACAGGGCCGACAGATAGCGCCGGGCGCGCGGAGTGGTGGCCAGATAGGCGAGGATCCCCCAGGTCACGACCGCGTTGGCGGTGTGGCCCGAGGGAAATATGTCGCCGCCGGCGAAGAGTTCGGCGGAGCCGATCTGGGTCGCGTAGTGCGGGCCGAGGCGCCCCAGGCCGATCTTGACCGCGCCGACCGAGACGTTGAGCAGCAGCAGCGCCGCGCCCAGTGTCAGCAGCGGACGCAGCGTGTGCTGCCGCCAGGAGCGCCAGCCGAGCCAGCAGGCGACCATGGTGGCGGTGGGGCCGCGCTGGCCGAGCACGATGTAGTAGTCGAGGAAGGCGTGGATCTCCGGCCACTGCTGATACGGCCGGAAGAGCATGACCTTCCAGTCCAGGGCCACCAGCCAGGACGAGACCAGGACGGCGACGACGATGGCGAGATAGAACGCCAACGTCCCGCCGAAGAGAGCGATGCGGTGACGGCTCATCCGCGGTGGCTCTATCTTCGGCGGCTCCGGCTCCCGGTCCAGCCGGGCAAAGATGTCGGTACGCACCCAATCGACGTTACAGCGAGTTAGTGAGCGACCAGGGCGATCCGGTCCCTTCGTGATGACGATGTGATGTGGGCTATGTCTCGGGCGGGCCTTAATTCCTGATCGACGGAAGCGTTCCGGCGACTCTCCGCGCTATTGATTTCGCACGCATTTCGGAAGGGTGTTTGGTGGCGGACGGAAAAGCACAGGAGGCGCCGGTATGAATTTCTCCGGACGGGAGAAGGGCGGAACGGACGGTGCCGGTGCGGTCACCGGCCGCGCCCGGCACGGGCCCCGCCGGACACCTCCCGGCGGGCCTTGGGTACCGTCCTGTGCCGGGTGCGGGGCGAGTCCGTGCAGGTCCGGGCGACGGCGTGGCGTGGTGCACGCCACACCGCGAGGTCCGACGGGGTATGAAGTGGGCCACGCGTGAGGGTGCCGAACTCGCGTACGCTGACGGATCACTCGCCCGTCGATGCCGGGCCATGAGGGACAGCGAACCCCTGTCACCCCGGTTGGCCCGCCGAGCGCGAGGGACCTTTGGAGGTACATGCATGTCCGGGACGACCACAGCCCGATTCCGGCTGCGCCCAGCCGCCGACGGTGCCAATCGATGGGTCGTCCTCGTCGTTCTCTGCCTCAGCCTCCTGCTGGTGGCGCTCGACTCGACCGTGCTCCACGTCGCCGTCCCCGCCGTCACCGAGGACCTGCGCCCCAGCGCCGTCGCCCTGCTCTGGATAGTCGACGCCTACCCGCTGGTCTGCGCCTCGCTGCTGGTCCTCTTCGGCACTCTCGGGGACCGGGTCGGCCGGCGCCGCATCCTGCTGCTCGGCTACGCGCTCTTCGGGGCGGCCTCCGCGGTCGCCGCCATGGCGGACAGCCCCGGGGTGCTCGTCGCGGCGCGCGCCCTGCTCGGCGTCGGCGGCGCGATGATCATGCCCGCGACGCTGTCGATCCTCCGGCAGGTCTTTCCCGACCGGCGCGAACGGGCCGTGGCGATCGGCATCTGGACCGCCGTCGCCGCCGTGGGCGCCGCCACCGGACCGGTCGTCGGCGGCTTCCTCGTCGAGCACTTCTGGTGGGGCTCGGTCTTCCTGATCAACGTTCCGCTGATGGCGCTGGTCCTGCCGGTCGGCCGCCTGCTGCTGCCCGAGTCGCGCGGTGGCGACGACGGTCCGTGGGACGTGCTGGGCGCGCTGATGGCCGCGGCCGGGGTGCTCGGGGTGGTCCTCGGGGTCAAGCGCGCGGGCGCCGGCGAGGTGCTGGGCGCGGCCACGCTCGTCCCGCTGCTGCTCGGGGCCGTGCTGCTCGTCGCGTTCGTGCGCCGGCAGAAGCGGCGCGCGCATCCGCTGATCGACATCGGGCTGTTCTCCAGGCCCGCCTTCTCCACCTCGGTGGGCTGCATCGTCATCGCGATGCTGGCCCTGGTCGGGCTGGAGCTCATAGCCGTGCAGTACCTCCAGCTCGTCCTGGGCCTGAGCCCGCTGGAAACCGGCCTGCGGCTGCTGCCCCTCACCATCGCGGCCATGGTCGCGGGCGCCTTCGGCTCGCACACCCTGCGCCTTTTGGGCCCGCGCCGGATGGTCGGCTGGGGCTTCGTGCTCACCGCCCTCTCGGTGCTGGTCCTGACCGCGATGGGCCAGCACGACCGGCCCGTGCTGCTGACCGTGGCCTTCGTCGCCCTCGGCTTCGGACTCCAGACCACCCTCTTCGGGGCGTACGAATCCATGCTCAGCGAGGCTCCGGCCGACCGCGCGGGCGGCGCGGCGGCGATCGGCGAGACCTCGTACCAGCTGGGCGCCGGCATGGGGATCGCCCTGCTCGGCAGCGTCATGAACGCCGCCTACGCCCCCGGCCTCTCGGAACTGCCCGGCAAGGGCGTCCCGGGCTGGGCCCGCACCGCGGCCACCCACTCGCTGGGCGAGGCGTACCAGGTGGCGGACCGGCTGGGCGGACCGCTGGGCGCGGTGCTGCGCACCACCGCCCAGCACGCCTTCGTCTCCGGGCTGCGCGTCACGCTGCTGGTCAGCGCGGCGCTGCTGCTGCTCGGGGCGCTCGCCGCGCTGCGGCTGCCGCGGGGAATGGAACACGCCGCGCCCGCCTCCGACTCCCCGGCGGACGACGTGCGCGAACCGCTGCGGGCCGACGCGGACGGCGCGCCCGAGTTCCGTACCGCGCACGAGGCACCCGCCGCGGACCGCGCGCCGCATCCGATACCCCGGCCCGCCCGGCGCCGACCCGCCGGGGCGACCGGCTCTGGACGGGCGGCGCACTGAGCCGTAACGTCGGTGCGACGCCATAACTAACACCGCTAGTTTTAGCATCGTGCGAGCCGCCGGAGGCACCCTCATGTCCACCACCGAGTCCTCGAAGCTCCCGCCCTTCGACCCCGCCGACCCCCTCGGCATCGACGACCTGCTCGGCGCCGAGGACCTCGCGATCCGCGACACCGTCCGGAGCTGGGCCGCCGACCGCGTACTGCCGCACATCGCCGAGTGGTACGAGAACGGCGAACTGCCCGGCATCCGCGAACTGGCCCGCGAACTCGGTTCGCTCGGCGCGCTCGGCATGTCCCTGCAGGGCTACGGCTGCGCGGGCGCCACCGCCGTCCAGTACGGGCTGGCGTGCCTGGAGCTGGAGGCGGCGGACTCGGGCATCCGCTCCCTGGTCTCCGTGCAGGGCTCGCTGGCGATGTACGCCATCCACCGCTACGGCTCCGAGGAGCAGCGCCGGCAGTGGCTGCCGGGCATGGCGGCCGGCGAGATCATCGGCTGCTTCGGCCTCACCGAGCCCGACCACGGCTCCGACCCGGCCGCGATGCGCACCCACGCCAGGCGGGACGGGGACGACTGGGTGCTCACCGGCCGCAAGATGTGGATCACCAACGGTTCGGTCGCCGGGGTGGCCGTCGTCTGGGCGCAGACCGACGAGGGCGGCCCGGGCCGGGGGATCCGCGGGTTCGTCGTGCCGACCGACGCGCCGGGCTTCTCGGCACCCGAGATCCGGCACAAGTGGTCCCTGCGCGCCTCGGTCACCAGCGAACTGGTCCTCGACGAGGTCCGGCTGCCGGCCGACGCGGTGCTCCCCGGCGTCACCGGCCTGCGCGGCCCGCTCAGCTGTCTGAGCCATGCCCGCTACGGCATCGTCTGGGGGGCCATGGGCGCGGCGCGCGCCAGTTTCGAGTCGGCCCTGGAGTACGCGAGGACCCGGGAGCAGTTCGACCGGCCGATCGGCGGCTTCCAGCTCACCCAGGCCAAGCTCGCGGACATGGCCGTGGAACTGCACAAGGGCATCCTGCTCGCCCACCACCTGGGGCGGCGGATGGACGCGGGGAGGCTCCGCCCGGAGCAGGTCAGCTTCGGAAAGCTCAACAACGTGCGGGAGGCGATCGACATCTGCCGCACTTCGCGCACGATTCTCGGCGCCAACGGGATCTCGCTGGAGTACCCGGTCATGCGCCACGCGACGAATCTGGAGTCGGTGCTCACCTACGAGGGGACCGTGGAGATGCACCAGCTGGTGCTGGGCAAGGCGCTCACCGGTCTCGACGCGTTCCGTTAGGGTCTGTGTGATGTCGCGATCAATCGGCTGCTCGTAACAGGTCTTCGATCCAGATCATCGAGGCGCGGAGTTCGAGGCCGGCGAGGTAGCTCTCGGGGGTCTTGTCGAAGCGGGTGGCGATGCCGCGCCAGTCCTTCAGCCGGTTTATCAGGCGCTCGATGGTGTTGCGCTCCTTGTAGAGGTCTGCGTCGTGGCTGACCGGCCTGCCCCCTCGGCTGCCTTTCTTCGTGCGGTTGGCGGCTTGGTCCTTCTTCTCCGGGATCACCGCCTTGATGCCGCGTTTCCGCAGGTAAGAG
>NZ_RDBO01000020.1:390023-433448 GCF_008120935.1 Streptomyces sp. sk2.1 | reverse complement strand
GTGAACACACCAGTGTTCCGCCAGACCCGAAAGCGCCCGTAGACGGTCGGCCACGGCCCGAACTCGGCCGGCATCTCACGCCACTGCGCGCTGGTCCTGAACCGCCAGATCACCCCCTCGAACTGATCCCTCAGCCGCTCGGGGTACGGACCGTACTCGCCGATCGGCAGATACGGCTCGATCAACTCCCATTGGTTATCCGTGAGTTGCCTACGCGTCACGACCGCATTCCTACCGGATCCGCCCTCCAGACGGACCCGGATCCACAGGATTGATCACGACATCACACAGGCCCTAGGACCACGACCGGCGGGGGGCTGCCGGAAGGGGTACGGGAACGGCCCGACGAGCGCCCTGCTCAGCTCTGGTTGAAGAAGCCGTCGGCCGGCCGGCCGACGGCTTCGCCGCTGACCACCTGGGTGTCGGCCGGGGTCAGCAGGAAGACCCGGGTGGCCACGCGCTCGATCGAGCCGCGCAGGCCGAAGGTGAGGCCGGCCGCGAAGTCCACGACGCGCTTGGCGTCGGTGGGGTCCATGGCCGTGAGGTTGACGATCACGGGAACGCCGTCCCGGAAGAGCTCGCCGATGGCCCGCGCGTCCCGGAAGCTGTCCGGGGTGACGGTGGCGATCCGGCGGCCCGTCTCCTCGGCCGTCTCGGACGCGATCTGCACCCGGGGGTCGGTCACCCAGGCCTGGGCCGCCCCGGTCTGGGGGCCCTCGGCGTACTCGTCGTCGTAGTACCGCTCGTCGTTGTCCTCCACGAGGCCCAGCCAGGCACTTGCCTTGCGCACCGATCCCATGGACGCCTCCTCTCACCGCGGTTCCGTGATGTCCGCATCTCTTTCGTATCCCTATGGTCGTCCATGATGCGGATCGTGCGCCAAGTGGATAGTCGGCGCGCAGAGGGTTCGTGACGGTACTGATGCAGAAGATGTGGCGTTTCGTCAGGGTTCCTCCCGTATAAAGGGAGTGAAAGAAAGAAAATATGATGCCCCGGTCCGTACGGGTGACATGAGGGACGTACGGGTGAACGGGGTGCTCGGTACGATGCACGTCGCGCGGTCGCACGACCCGGCGCGAAGGCGGAAAACTCTCGGGGGATCGTCGTGTTCGGAATAGTCAGGCCCTGTACCCATCGGTTGTCCGAGGGGCTCAGGACCGAATGGATGGCCCATCTCTGCGGGCTCTGTCTCGCACTCCGCTCCGACCACGGACAGTTCGCCCGGATCGTGACGAACTATGACGGCCTGATCGTCTCCGTTCTGACGGAGGCTCAGTCGGAACGCACCACCGGATGGCGGCGCACCGCGGGGCCCTGCCCGCTGCGTGCCATGCGGACCGCCCCGGTCGCCCGCGGCGAGGGCGCCCGGCTGGCCGCCGCCGTCTCGCTGGTGCTGGCCTCGGCGAAGGTCAGGGACCACGTCGCCGACGGGGACGGGCTGTTGAGGCGCCGCCCGGTCGCCGCGGCGGCCCGCCGGGTCGCCGCGGGCTGGGACCGCGCCGGGGCGCGCACCGGCGCGCAGCTCGGCTTCGACACGGCGCTCCTCGTCGACGCCGTCGACCGGCAGACCGGAATCGAACTGGCCGCCGGGCCCGGCACCCCGCTGCTCACCATCACCGAGCCCACCGAGACCGCCACCGCGGCGGCCTTCGCCCACACCGCGGTGCTCGCCGGCCGGCCGCGGAACGCGGAGCCGCTCGCCGAGGCGGGCCGGCTCTTCGGACGACTGGCGCACCTGCTGGACGCCGTGGAGGACCAGGAGGCCGACGCCGCGTCGGGCGCCTGGAACCCGCTCACCGCGACCGGCACCTCGCGCGCCGAGGCGCGCCGGCTGTGCGACGACGCGCTGCACGGCGTACGGCTGGCCCTGCGCGACGCCGAATTCACCGACGGCAAGCTGGCCCACGTACTGCTGGCCCACGAGCTGCGGCAGTCGGTGGACCGGGCGTTCGGCACCACGGCGTGCTCGCACCAGCCGGGCGCGGTCCTGCTGGACGGAACGGCTCCGTCGGCGGCCGCCGGACCGACCGGGGCGTTCGGACCGCCCCCGGGCAATCCGTACGCGCCGACGAACCCCGGCGGCCCCGGCGGTCCCGGTGGTCCCTGGCAGCCGCCCGAGCCGCCGCGCGACCGGCGCGGCCTGATCATGGGCTGCCTGGTGTGGGCGGGCCTGGCCTGCACCTGCCAGATGTGCTGCGGGACGTTCGAGGACCCGTGGAGCCACCAGCGTCGCGAAGGACTCTGCAGTCAGTGCGACTGCGGCAACTGCGGTGACTGCTGCGAGTGTTGCAACTGCTGCAGCAGCTGTGGCGGTGACGACGGCGGCTGCTGCGACTGCAACTGCGACTGCTGAACCGCCCGCCCGGTCCTGGGTGATCCGGCCGGATCACCCAGGACCGGGCGGGGTGGAACGAGGGGAGGGGAAGGCGGCGTTGGGCACGCGCGGGCACGCGGGAGAACTGCTCGGACGCCGCGCACGGGGCGGGGCGGGAAGACGCGAGGGCGCAGGGGGTCGGCTCAACAGGAGGCGGACCACACGCGACCGAAGTCGATGTGGGAGCGCTTGACCAGCCACTGCTGCGAATGCATGGCCCAAGTGGAACAGGCATCCGGTGACCCGTCAACCGGGCCCGGACGTACGGCTCACAGTGTGGACGGGCTTGACAGCCCGCGGTGAACAGCGGTTGTCTCGGAGCGGACCGGTGCTGAGGGGCCCGGTCCGCGTTGTGTTCACGCCGAAGGCACGCCCCGTGTCCGATCTCTGCATCCACGGAGCCTTCGCATGCCCGCGCAGCCCGATCCCCTTTTCCCGCCCCGCCCTCCCGCCGGGAGCCCTCCGACGGCCGGTGCCCGCCCGCACCGCGCGGCGGGCCCCCGATGAGCCGGGCCCCGGTGCTCGTCGTCATAGGCGCGGGCCCGCGCGGCACCGGCCTGATCGAGCGCATCGCCGCCAACGCCCCCGAACTGTACGGGGACCGCCCCCTGGACATCCGGATCGTCGACCCGTACCCGCCCGGCGGCGGACGGGTATGGCGGCACGACCAGTCCCCGCTGCTGTGGATGAACTCCATGGCCGAGGACGTCACGATGTTCACCGACGAAACGGTCCGGCAGGAGGGCCCGGTACGCCCGGGGCCCGCGCTGCACACCTGGGCGGCGGACATCCGGGACGGACGACTGCCCCTCCCCGACGAGGCCGGTGCCGAGCCCGGACTCCGCGCCGAGATCGAGGCGTTGACGGGCGACACCTTCCCGAGCAGACAACTGCAGGGCGCCTATCTGCGCTGGGTGTACGGGCGGGCGGTGGCCGCGCTCCCGGAGGGCGTCGACGTCACCTGGCACCGCGGCCGGGCCCTGCGGATCACCGGACCGCGCGAGGGTCGCCAGCGCGTCTGGCTGGAGGGGCACGGCACCCCGCTGCTCGCCGACGCCGTCGCCGTCACCATCGGCCACCTCGACGCCGAACCGGAGCCGGAACACGTCGGACTGGCCGAGTTCGCCGACCGCCACGGACTCGTCCACCTGCCGCCGGACTTCACCGCCGACAGCGACCTGTCCGTACTGCCCGGGGGCGAACCGGTCCTCGTCCGGGGCTTCGGCCTCGCCTTCGTCGACCTCATGGTGCTGCTCACCGAGGGACGCGGCGGCAGGTACGAGACCGGCGAGTACGTGCCCTCCGGCAGGGAACCCGTGCTGTACGTCGGATCGCGCCGGGGCGTCCCGTACCACTCCAAGATCGGTTACGCCTGGGAGGGCGAACGGCCTGTGCTGCCGCGCTTCCTCGGACCGGACCGGACCGAGGCGCTGCTGAAGCAGGACGGACCGGTCGACTTCCGGCGGGACGTGTGGCCGCATGTCGCGAAGGAACTCGGCCACGCCCACTACCACCGCCTCTTCACCGCCCACCCCGAACGCACCAGGGGCGACCGGGCCGCCTTCGAGGCGCGGTACGCCGCCGCGGACCCGGCCGGACCCGAACTGCGCGCCCTAGTCGAGGCCGCCGTGCCCGACCCCGCGGACCGCCTCGACCTCGAAGCGCTCGACCGCCCCCTGGACGGGGTGCGCCACTCCTCGTACGACGCGCTCCAGAAGGGGATGCGCGACCACATCACCGCCGACCTGGAACGCCGCCACGACCCCGGTCGCAGCCCGGACCTCGCCGTCTTCCTCGGACTGCTCTCCGCCTACGGGCAGTTGCTCCGGCTCGGGGACACCGGGGACTGGTGGCACGGCTTCTTCAGCCATCTCGCCTCCGGCCCGCCGGGACCCCGGCTGCGCAGACTGCTCGCCCTCTCGCGGGCCGGCGTCGTCCGCTTCATCGGCGCAGGGATGACCGTCGAGGCCGACGAGCGGCGGGGCCTCTTCGTGGCGGGCGGCACCACCGTGCCGGGGCTGCGGACGACGGCCCGCGCCCTGGTCGAGGCCCGCCTGCCGGACCCCGCCCCGGACCGCGTCCGCAGCACGCTGCTCCGGGAGCTGTACGCGGACGGCGCCGCCGCCACCGGCTCCGGGCTGCTCTCGGTCGACCCCGACGACGGCCGCGTCCTGTACCGCGACGGCCGCCCCCACGCGCGCCGCTTCGCGCTGGGCCCGTTCACCTCCACGCGCACCGGCGCGGCGTTCACCCGGCCGCGCACCGGCGGCCCGGCCTTCCGGCAGAACGACGCCACCGCGCGCACGGCGCTCCGCCTGCTCCGCGACCTCGTCCGCGACGACGGCCCCCGGACCTGACCGGGCTCCCGCCCGGAGCCGCCCGGCCCACCTCCCCGAAAGGTCACACCCATGTCCGCGACCGCCCCCCTGCACCTGGCCGCCGAGATCGGCGGCCCGCCCCGTTACGACCCGGGGCACTACATCGGCCTCGCCCGGCTCGCCGAGCGAGGGGCGCTCGACTTCGTCACGCTCGGCGACTCGTTCCTCAGGCCGGGGCTCGACGCGCTCGCCGTGCTCGCCCGGGTCGCGCCCGCCACCCGCCGGATCGGCCTGGTGCCCACCGTCACCACCACCCACACCGAGCCGTTCCACGTGTCGTCCGCCGTGGCCACCCTGGACTGGGTGAGTCGTGGCCGGGCGGGCTGGTACGTCGACGTGTCGACCACCGGGGCCGAGGCCCGGCTGTTCGGCCGGCGCCCGGCGGCACCCGCCGACGAGCTGTGGCGGGAGGCCGGTGAGGTCGCCGACGCGGGGGCCCGGCTGTGGGACAGCTGGGAGGACGGCGCCGAGATCCGGGACACCGCCACCGGACGCTTCGTCGACCGCGACAAGCTGCACCACATCGACTTCGAGGGAGCCTTCTTCTCGGTCCGGGGCCCGGCGATCGTGCCCCGGCCCCCGCAGGGGCACCCGGTCACCGTCGTCGACGGCACGGGCGGCCCGGCCACGGAGGTCGCGGCCCGCCACGCCGACGTCGTCCTGGTACGGGCCACCGCGCCCGAACGGGCCGCCGCGATCCGCGCCGAACTGCGCCGGCGCGCCGCGGCGCACGGACGGGACCCCGACGCGCTCCGGGTGCTGGTCGCGCTCACCGTCGACCTCGGCGACATCGAGACCACCCCGGAACCGGGTCTGGAGAGCGGCCCCCCGCTCGCGGCCGGCGGCTCGTACTACCGGGGCGGCCCGGTCGACCTCGCCGAACTGATCACCCGCTGGCACCGCGGCGGGGCGGCGGACGGCTTCCACCTCACGCCCATCACCCCCGGCCGCGACCTCGAGCGGATCGTCAACGGCACCGTGGCCCTGCTCCAGCACCGCGGCCTGTTCCGCACCTTCCATCCCGGCGGCACCCTGCGCGAGCACCTGGGCCTGGCCCGTCCCGCCAACCGGTACGCCCGGGCCGACCGGTACGCCCCGGAAAGGGGACGCGCATGACCACCACGACCCGGCCGATGCACCTCGCGGCCCACTTCCCGGGCGTGAACAACACCACCGTCTGGGCGGATCCCCGCGCCGGGAGCCAGATCGACTTCTCCTCCTTCGAACACCTCGCCCGCACCGCGGAACGCGGCCTGTTCGACTTCTTCTTCCTCGCCGAGGGGCTGCGGCTGCGCGAGCACCACGGCCGCATCCACGACCTGGACGTGGTGGGCCGGCCCGAATCCCTCACCGTGCTGGCCGCGCTGGCCTCCGTCACCCACCGGATCGGCCTCGCCGCCACCGTCAACACCACCTTCAACGAGCCCTACGAACTGGCCCGCCGCCTCGCCACCCTCGACCACCTCAGCGAGGGCCGGGCGGCCTGGAACGCGGTCACCTCGCCGGACGCCTTCACCGGGGAGAACTTCCGGCGCGGCGGCTACCTCGACCGCGCCCACCGGTACACCAGGGCCGCCGAGTTCGTCGCCACCGCCCGCGAGCTGTGGGACACCTGGACCCCCGACGGCACCCCGCGCCCCTTCGCGCACCACGGCCGGCACTTCGGCATCGAGGGCGAGTTCACCGTCCCGCGCTCCCCGCAGGGCCACCCGGTCGTCATCCAGGCGGGGGACTCCGCGGAGGGGCGCGAGTTCGCCGCGTCCGCCGCCGACGTGATCTTCACCCGGCACGGCACCCTGGAGTCGGGCCGCGCGTTCTACGCCGACGTCAAGGCGCGACTGGCGAAGCACGGGCGGGAACGGGACGAGCTGAGGATCATGCCCGGGGTCACCTTCGTGCTGGGCGACACCGACGCCGAGGCCCAGGAACGGGCGGCCGAGATCCGCCTCCAGCAGATCTCCCCGCAGAACGCGATCCTGGCCCTGGAACAGGTCTGGGGCCGCGACCTGACCGGCCACGACCCCGACGGACCGCTCCCCGCCGTCGACCCGGACCCCGGCGCCCCGGCCACCCGGGGCCGGGTGTCGCACGGCGACCCCCTGGAGACCGCCGCCCGCTGGCGCGCGCTGTCCGAGCGGAAGGGGCTCTCCACCCGGCAGACCGTCATCGAGGCGACCGGCCGGCAGTCCTTCGTCGGCAGCCCGCGGACGGTCGCGGAGCGGCTCATGGAGTTCGTCGCCGCCGACGCCGCCGACGGGTTCGTCCTCGTGCCGCACCTCACCCCGGGCGGGCTGGACGAGTTCGTCGACCGGGTCGTCCCGCTCCTCCAGGAGCGCGGCGCGTTCCGCTCCGAATACGGCGGTCCCACGCTGCGGTCGCATCTCGGGCTCGCCGAGCCGGTGTGGAAGGGTTGACCGCATGAGCACGGACGCACAGCAGCCGCACGGCACCGAGCAGGCGGCGCAGGACTGGAAGCACTGGCACGAGAAGCGCACCGCCGCGGTCGCCGCACCGTACGGCCCCCTCTCCCTCACCGGCACCCACTGGCTCTCCGACCACCCGGAGGGCCGCATCCCCGGGATTCCCGGACAGTGGCGGGAGGACGGCGACGCGGTGGTGCTCGACGCCACCGACGGGGACGGACTGACCGTCGACGGCGAGCCCTTCACCGGCCGGGTGCGCCTCACCGCCGACCGGGGCCCCATCGACGGCTCCCGCGTCGCGCACGGCGAACGGCGCCTGGTCGTGCTGAGCCGCGAAGGACTGTGGGCGGTGCGGGACTTCGACCCGGCCTCCGCCGCGCGGCGCGCCTTCCGGACCATCGAGGCCACCCCGTACGACCCCCGCTGGGTGCTGCCGGGCACCTTCCGCCCGTACGACGCCTCCCGCACGGTCCGGGTGGAGAACGCCGACGGGGTCGAGCGCGGACTCGGACTCGCCGGCGAGATCGTCTTCGGGATCGACGGCACGGAGCACACCCTCCAGGTGGCGGTCGAGGCCGACGGCTCGCTCTGGGCCGTCTTCGCCGACGCCACCAGCGGCCGGAGCAGTTACCGCTTCCGCTTCCTGCGGCCCGCCGCCCCGGACGCCGACGGCGGCGTGACGGTCGACCTCAACCGGGCACTGTTGCCGCCCTGCGCCTTCGCGGACCACTTCATCTGCCCCTTCCCGCCGCCCGGCAACACCCTTTCCGTCGCCGTCGAGGCGGGGGAGCGCAACCGCGTCGACCACTGACGCACCGGGCCGTCACCCCCCCCGGCGCGTGTACCCCGGTGCCCCGAGCGGCACCGGGGTACACGCGCCGGGCATGACAGGTTCAGGCCATGGGGCCCTCTTGCGCCACAAGTTGAACGCCTTGAATACTTCCGGGACAGCGCTTGTCAGGAACACGGCAGGTTCGCATCGCGGACCCATGCCGTGCGAACGACTGCGCCTCACGGGTCCGGCCACCCCACAGGCGGACCCCCGATTTCCCCCTTGGAGGAATGAAAAGTGAGGATCAAGCGCACCGCCCCCCTCAACGGCACCGCGAGACGCGCCAGGGCCGTGGCCGTCGCGGCGGGCCTCGTCTCCGTCGCCGCGCTCGCCGTCCCCAGCGCCCAGGCCGACACCGCCACCACCTTCAGCACGGCGCAGCTCTCCGCCGCGAGCGACGCCGTCCTGGGCGCCGACGTGGCGGGCACCGCCTGGAACGTCGACCCGGCCACCGGCAAGGTCGTGGTCACCGCCGACAGCACGGTCTCGCAGGCCGAGATCGCGCACATCAAGAAGACCGCCGGGGTCAACGCGGGAGCCCTGAAGATCGAGCGCATCCCCGGGAAGTTCAGCAAGCTGGTCGCCGGCGGCGACGCGATCTACGCGCCCAGCTGGCGCTGCTCCCTGGGCTTCAACGTCCGCAGCGGCACCACCTACTACTTCCTGACCGCCGGTCACTGCACCGACGGCTACCCGGACTGGTACTCCAACTCCGCCAAGACGACGAAGATCGGTCCGACGGTCGGCTCCAGCTTCCCGACCAACGACTACGGACTGGTCCGCTACGACAACACCGCGGTCGCCCACCCGGGCACCGTCGGCAGCGTCGACATCACCAGTGCGGCCAACGCCACGGTCGGCATGTCCGTCACCCGCCGGGGCTCCACCACCGGAACCCACAGCGGCTCCGTCACGGGCCTCAACGCCACGGTCAACTACGGCGGCGGCGACGTCGTCTACGGCATGATCAAGACCAACGTCTGCGCGGAGCCCGGCGACTCGGGCGGCCCGCTCTACTCCGGCTCCAGGGCGATCGGCCTCACCTCCGGCGGCAGCGGCAACTGCTCCTCGGGCGGCACGACGTACTTCCAGCCGGTCACCGAGGCGCTCAGCGCGTACGGGGTCAGCGTCTTCTGACACCCCGGCACACCGGTCCCACCCTCGAACGCGAGGTCGACCGAGGCGGAGCCCCTGCCCGAATCCTGGGCGGGGGCTCCCGCACACCCCGCGGCTTTTGAGAGGATGTGGGGTACAGGTCGGTCACGCAGGAGCACACGGGGGCGGTCGTACCGCCGGGGGACACCCCGGGCCGGGCCCCCGGCAGACACCTCAGGGGGTTCCAGGTCCGTGAAACGCATCGGAGTGACCGGTCATCGCAGCATCCCGCAGGAGGCCCACGCCCATGTGCTCGACGGGTTGCGGGCGGCCTTCCGCGGCCTGGAGGGCTCCCTGGAGGCCTTCTCCAGCCTGGCGGTGGGGGCCGACCAGCTCTTCGCCGACATCGCCCTGGCCCGCGGCGCCGAACTGACCGTGGTCATCCCCAGCGGCGACTACGAGTCCTCCTTCGCCGACGCCGACGAACTCGCCCGCTACCGGGCCCTCAAGGACCGGGCGGTCCGGGAGGTCAGGCTCGACTACCCGCACTCCACCGACGAGGCGTACTACGCCGCGGGCGCGTACATCGCCGACCACTGCGACCGGCTGCTCGCGGTGTGGGACGGCCGGCCCGCCCGCGGCCTCGGCGGCACCGGCGACATCGTGACGTACGCCCGCAGTCTGGGCCGTCCCGTCACGGTGATCTGGCGCGAGGGCGTGGAGCGCGGCTGACCGGCCGGGCACGGCCGACCGGTCGGGCGAGGCCGCCCGTACCCGGCCGGCGTCACCCCGCGCGATGCCGCGGCACATCCGGCGTCGCGCCGCGTCCGGTGCGGCGCCGCCTCGCGCGGCGCAACGCACCACGTCACATCTGGTGCCGGGCCAGCCAGTCGGTGTGTTGCGGGGAGACGATGCGCTCGGTCTCGAAGACCGCCCGCGGCCACTGACGTTCGGTCAGCGTGGTCTCCATCGCCACCTGCATCGCCTCCAGGTCCTGCTCGACCAGCGAGTGCGCCGAGATCAGCGGGTGGTGCCGCCGCATCTCGTTCCACGCCAGGCAGGCCGCGGCCGCCCCCGACAGCACCCCCGTCAGGGCGAAGGACTGGGCGACGGAGAACATCCTCAGCAGGGCGAGGACCAGGGCGAGCGCGGTCAGCGCGGCGATGGTGGTCGACCAGACGAGGGTGGCCCGCCGCGACACCTCCTGACGCCTGCGGTACCAACTTCTCTGCTCGATGAGCCGGTCCCGCACGTACGTCTCTTTACGTACGGTGAATGCCTTTCCCCGCAACTCGCGCATGGACTCGGTGATGAGCCCGCCGGAATCCGCCGTCAGATCGCGGGGGTCGGCCCAGCCCACTTTCCGGAGTTCCTGGAGCCCTTCTTCGAGGCGGTTGGCGAACACCGCCTCCGGATGCTGGGTACCGGTGTCGAAAGGCGCCCCGTGCACCGAGTAACGCCAGCACATCGACTTGATGAACTCTGCCGCCGAGCGGTTGAGTTGCCATTGCGACTTTGCTTTGCGCCGGGCGGAGAGGTACGTCGTGATCAGGACACCCAGGTAGGCCAACACGCCTGCGGCGTCGACGAGTTGAAACGTGTCACCCATCGTCGCGTGCCATGGGACCGCGGCCGGGACAGCACCCACGACCAGCAGGATCAGTTGAATGCGGGTGGTGTTCACGGCCTCCCGCTGGCTCGCGACGGCGATCTCGTCCGTGTGGTGGAAGAGCGCCGGAAGGTCGGCGTTCCTGAAGACCATGCTCTGGAGCGGCCCGGGAAGCGCCGTCATGTTCACTCCCGTCTGCGGGTTTGTCGTCACCTCAATGGCGGAATCACTAGTTCCGTTCGGCTCGGACGGCCTCGTGCAACGCTCTTGTCCCAAGTGGGCGTCCTCAGTTGCCAACAGAGGTCATGAGAGTAAAGTCGTGCCGCCAGGCACTGCAATGGTGCAGATACCCTTGCTGCATTCCTGTCTGGAAACATTCCATCGGAACAAATCCCCTCAAGGACAGCCGTGAAGACCACTGAATCCTCCACCTCCTTCGCCGTTGCGAAGAAGAACCGGGTGCCGCTCACCGAGATCGACGTCCGCGGCGGTGCCGCCGCCCGGAAGCTCGGCCGTGTGAACGCCGCGTCGACCGGTCGCCCCACCCAGACGTCGACCTTCAACTCGGCGCTCTGAAAAACGACGCGCCGAGCGCCTCATGGCGCCCCCGGCCGACGCCCCGAGCACCCCTTCGGGCTGGCTAGACTGGTGGAATGACAGGACCCCTGGTCCCTTTCCGCGAAGTCGTTCTCAAGGTTCACAGCAGGTGTGATCTTGCCTGTGACCATTGCTATGTCTATGAACATGCAGATCAGAGCTGGCAAACCCAACCCAGAACAATCTCTGATGATGTCATTTTCCGGACTGCTCAACGCTTGGCCGAGCATGCCAAGACACATGCACTGCCCTCCGTGTCAGTGATCCTGCACGGAGGGGAGCCCCTGCTGGCGGGCCCCGCGCGACTGCGACGGGTCTGCGAGGAGCTCACCTCCGCCTTCGACGGCGTCGCGGAGCTCGACCTCCGCATCCACACCAACGGGCTCCAGCTCAGCCCCCGGTACCTCGACCTCTTCGACGAATTCGGCGTCAGGGTCGGCATCTCCCTCGACGGCGACCGGGCCGCCAACGACCGGCACCGCCGCTACGCGGACGGGCGCAGCAGCCACCCCCTGGTCCTCAAGGCCGTCGAACTGCTCCACCAGGAGCGCTACCGCCATCTCGACCTCGGCCTCCTGTGCACCGTCGACATCCGCAACGACCCGCACGCGGTCCTCGACGCGCTGACCGAACTCGAACCGCCGCTCATCGACTTCCTGCTCCCGCACGCCACCTGGGACACCCCGCCGCCGCGTCCGGACGGTTCGCCCACCGCCTACGCCGACTGGCTCCTCGCGATCTTCGACCGCTGGCAGGAGCAGGGGCGCCCGGTGCCGGTGCGGCTCTTCTCGTCGGTGCTCTCCACGCTGGGCGGCGGCCCCAGCCTCACCGAGTCCCTGGGGCTCGCCCCGACGGACCTCGTCGTCGTCGAGACCGACGGCCGGCTGGAGCAGGTCGACTCGCTCAAGAGCGCCTACGAGGGCGCCGCGGCCACCGGGTTCGACGTCTTCACCCACACCTTCGACGAGGTCGCCGGCCACCCCGGGGTGCGGGCCCGCCAGCTCGGGCTGGCCGGGGTCGGCGGGACCTGCCGCCGCTGCCCCGTGGTGCGCACCTGCGGAGGCGGCCTGTACACCCACAGGTACCGCTCCGAGGGCCCGTCGGGCGGGTTCGACAACCCCTCGGTGTACTGCGCCGACCTGTTCGCCCTGGTGCGTGGCATCGAGGCCCGTACGGCGGCGGAGCTCGTCGCGCCCGCGGTGACCGGGCCCGCCGGGGCGGCCGCCGCCCAACTGGACCTCGACCGCACCCTGCTCGCCCGGCTGAACGCCGACATCGGCCGGCACGGCGGCGCGGAGTGGGAGGCCGCCTGGGAGCTCGCCGCAGCCGTCGAGGCGTCCGAGGAGGGCGCCCGCGCCCTGGACGGGGTGCTGTCCCTGCCGTACGCCCGCGGCTGGCTGCTCGGGGCGCTGGAGTCGGTCCACGAGGACCCCGGCGCCGTACGGGCGGCGCACCGGCTGTCGGCGTACCTCGCGGCGGCCGTCGTGCGGGGCGGTCTCGACCTGCCCGTGCCGGTGGACCTCTCGGGCGGCGGTCTCTTCCTGCCCGGTCTCGGCGGGCTGCGCGTGGCGGACGCGGGGGAGCGCGGCACGGGTGTGCTGCGGGCCGCCGGGGACGGCTTCCTCGTCCGGCCGGCGGGGGGCGGGGCCGGGGCGCGGGTCGTCCGGCCGGCGGAACCCGGTCCGGGCTGGCGGCCGCTGCGGCGGCTCGCGGTCCCCGGGGCGGCGTCCGGCCCGGTGCTCGACGACGCCGACCCGTTCCGCGACTGCTTCCCGGTGCCCGCGGCGGCCCCCCTGGACGACCGGGCCGCGGCGGATCTGGGGGCCAGGATCGTCGAGGCCTGGACCCTGATCGGGGCGAAGGCCCCCGCGCGGGCCGCGGAGATGGCGGACCGCCTCACCACCCTCACGCCCCTCACGGGTCTGGACCCGGCCGAGCCCGCCGTGGGACGGCACGGACTCGGGGCGCTGGGCATCCCCGTGGACGGCGGTGCCGAGGAACTGGCGTTCGCGCTGCTGCGGGGATTCCGGAGGGCCGAATTGCGGGCGCTCGTCGACGTCACGGATCTTTACGCGGCGGACGGCTCCTGGGAACATCGAATGCCTTGGCAGGAAGAACCAGTTCCGTTTTCCCGGTTGCTGGCCGATACCTATGAGCGAGTGGCGTTGGGCGCATTCGAGCCGAGCTGCCTGGAGGGCGTGCCGGAAGCCCTCGACATGCTGGAAGGCGCCGCCGAAGTGACCGTCGGCGGGAAACAACTGCTGGATCTGATGCGAAAAGAGATCTGAGGGTCGAATTCCGGTTCGATCAGGGGTGCCGACGTACAGGGGACAACCGGGAGGAACGACCGCAGACCGAATTCGATCAAGGAAATGACCGGTCGAACCCGGGAACGTATGACTGAAAACCGGCGTTGAATGACCGAACACCATGGGGGTGGAGCAACCTCCGCTCCGGAATGATGAATTCGCTCGCATTCGCTTCACGCCTCGGGTGCGGGTGCTCACACAGGACGGGGGTCGTGTGCACGCGATGACGCAGCAGCGAGCGGCGGACCATCGGCCGTACTTCTTCTTGAGCTACGCCCACACACCGGGGTACGGCGGTGGAACGGACCCGGACATGTGGGTCGAACGCCTCTTCAAGGATCTCTGTGACCACGTGCTGGCCATGACGGATCTGCCCGCGGGCGCGCCCGCGGGGTTCATGGACCGGGAGATACGCTCCGGCGAGGGCTGGTCGGAGCGGCTCGGCGAGGTGCTCGCCACCTGCCGGGTGTTCGTTCCGCTGTTCTCGCCGCGCTACTTCGCCAGTGAGATGTGCGGCAAGGAGTGGTACGCCTTCGCGCAGCGCGCCATCCACTACCGGGCCCGCTCCAACCAGCCTGCCGAGGCGATCGTCCCGGCGCTCTGGGTGCCCGTGCCGCCGAGCCAGCTCCCCGGTCCGGCCGAGCGGTTGCAGTTCAACCACCGCGACTTCGGGGACCGTTACGTCAGCGACGGGCTCTACGGCCTCATCAAGCTCAGGCTCTTCGCCGAGGAGTACGAGCGCGCGGTGTACGAGCTCGCCAAGCGCATCGTCAACGTCGCCGACACCATAAGGATCGGCACCGGGCGCCCGGTCGACTACCGGCTGGCCCCCAGTGCCTTCGGCCCGCCCGACAGCGTGGCCGGCGGCCCCCGCCCCATGCAGGTGACCATCGCCGCACCCACCCGGCACGACCTGCCCGAGGGGCGCCTGGCCGACTACTACGGCGACAACCCGCAGGACTGGAACCCCTACCACCCCGCCACCACCCGCCCCCTGGCCTATGTGGCCGAGGACCTGGTGCGCTCCCTCAACTACCAGGCCACCATCACCTCCTTCGACGAGGAGGTGGGGCACGGGGAGGGCAAGCAGCCGCCCAGCAGGCCCGAGATCCTGCTCGTCGACCGCTGGGCCCTCCAGGACGAGGACCGGTGCAGGAGGCTCGCCGCCTTCGACGCCGAGAACCGCCCCTGGGTCACGATGGTCGTGCCGTGGAGCCGCGAGGACCGGCAGAGCATGGCGATCGAGGCCGAACTGACCGAGAAGCTCGAACAGACCATGCCGACCAAGATGCGCCAGGGGCGCGCCTACTGCCGCGCCGCGGCCAGGGGCGTGCCCAGCATGGAGGCGTTCGGCCAGATCCTGCCGCAGGTGGTCGAGGTGGCGGCCCAGCAGTACCTGAGACACGCGGCGGTGTATCCACCCGCCGCCGGTGGCGGACACAGCGAACGGACGAGGTTGCTGGGGCCGATGGCACAGACGAACTACATCCCCGAGACACACGACCCTGCGACGGATGCGGAGGACACGGATGACGGCCGGTCGTGACGGGCGCATCGTCACCTTCTACTCGTACAAGGGCGGCACCGGGCGCACCATGGCCCTGGCCAACACCGCCTGGATACTCGCCGCCAACGGCAAACGGGTACTGGCCGTCGACTGGGACCTGGAGGCGCCGGGGCTCCACCGGTTCTTCCACCCGTTCCTCGACCCGTCCACCCTCGGTGCCACCACCGGCGTCATCGACCTGATCACCGAGTACGCGTGGGCCGCGACCAGTCCCGTCCAGCGCGCCGACGACTGGCACCGGGACTACGCCCGCATCCAGCCGCACGCCGTCTCCCTCACCCCCGAGGCGCTCGGCTGGGAGTTCCCGCAGGGCGGCACCCTGGACTTCGTGTCCGCCGGGCGGCAGAACCGCGAGTACTCCGCGACCGTCTCCACCTTCGACTGGGACAACTTCTACGACCGGCTCGGCGGCGGCCACTTCTTCGACGCCCTGCGCGACGACATGAAGGCCAACTACGACTACGTCCTCATCGACAGCCGCACCGGCCTCAGCGACATCGCCGACATCTGCACCGTCCACCTCCCCGACGTCCTCGTCGACTGCTTCACGCTCAGCGACCAGTCCATCGACGGCGCCGCCTCCGTGGCCCGGCAGATCTCCGAGCGCTACACCGGCCGCCCCATCTCCATCTTCCCCGTCCCGATGCGCATCGACGAGGGCGAGAAGGAGAAGGCGGACGCCGGACGCGCCCTGGCCCGACTGAAGTTCGACCGGCTGCCGCGCGACCTGTCCGGGGACGAACTCACCGCCTACTGGGGCGCGGTGGAGATCCCGTACCGCCCCTACTACGCGTACGAGGAGACCCTCGCGACCTTCGGCGACGAGGCCGGACTCACCAACTCGCTGCTCTCCGCCTTCGAACGGCTCACCGCCGTCATCACCGACCAGCAGATCACCTCGATGCCGCCGGTCGGCGAGGAGGTGCGGCTGCGCATCCGGGACGCCTTCACCCGGCGCAGGCCGGCCCTGCCCGCCGATCTCTTCCTCTGCTACGTGGCGGAGAACCGGATGTGGGCCGACTGGATCGAGTCCGTGCTCACCAGGGCCGGGTTCCGCGTCGTACCGCGCGACGTCTCCGCCGAACGGAACACCCCGGAACCGGCGACCCCCGAGAACGCGGCCCGTACCGTGGTGCTGCTCTCCAGCGCCTACCTCAAGTCCCAGCGCGCGGTGAACCTCTGGGACCGGGCCGTCGCGGAGGACCCCGGCGGCGGGCGGCGCCATCTGCTGCCGCTCAGGGTCGGCGACGTACGCCTTTCCGCGCCCTACATCGACCGCAACCCCGTCGACCTCTTCCGGCTCGACGAGGTGCACGCCACCGCCGCGCTGCTGCGCGCCCTGGACCGGCCGGTGCAGCTCACCGACTCCGTGTCGCCCGGACCGCGCTTCCCCGGCACCGTCCCCCGGATCTGGAACGCGCCGCCGCGCAACCCCGGCTTCACCGGCCGCTCCCTGGTCCTGGAGCGGATGCGCGACCAGCTCGGCGGCGGCATGGCCGTCGTGCTGCCGCAGCCGCAGACCCTGTACGGACTCGGCGGCGTCGGCAAGACCCAGGTCGCCCTGGAGTACGTGCACCGGTTCATGGCGGACTACGACCTGGTCTGGTGGATATCCTCCGAGCAGACCGACGACGTGGTGGCCGCGCTGGCCGAACTCGCGGTCCGGCTGGGAGCCCAGGGCGGCGACGACATGGCGGCGGCCTCCAAGGAGGCCGTGGACCTGCTGCGCCGCGGTGTGCCCTCGGACCGCTGGCTGCTGGTCTTCGACAACGCGGACGACCCCGAACGGCTCCGGCGCTACTTCCCGCAGGGGGGATCCGGGCACATCCTGGTCACCTCGCGGAACCAGGCATGGTCCCAGCACGGCGACGCACTGCCCGTCGACGTCTTCCTGCGCGAGGAGTCCGTCGAGCACCTCCAGCGCCGGGCCCCGGGCCTGAGCGACGAGGACGCCGCCCAGGTGGCCACCGCCGTCGGTGACCTGCCGCTCGCCGTCGAACAGGCGGCGGCCTGGATCGCGGAGACCGCCACCCCGATCGACACGTATCTGGAACAGCTGGCGCAGCAGGCCCCCGAGGTCCTGGCGCTCAACCAGCCGGCCGGCTACCCGCAGCCGGTCGCCGCGACCTGGAACATCTCCATCGAACGGCTCAAGGAGCGCTCGCCCGCCGCGGTGCGGCTGCTCCAGCTCTGCGCCTTCTTCGCCCCCGAGCCCATCTCGGGGAACCTCCTGTACAGCAAGGAGATGATCGAGGCGCTGAAGCCGTACGACGCCTCGCTCCAGGAGAAGCTGGTGCTGGGCCGGGTCATCCGGGAGATCGGCCGGTTCGCCCTCGCCAAGGTCGACCAGGTCTCCAACTCCATCCAGGTGCACCGGCTCGTCCAGGCGGTCATCCGGGCACAGCTCAGCGAGCAGGAGCAGCGGGACGCCCGGCACGCCGTGCACCGCATCCTGGCGGGCGCCCGGCCCGACGACGACGAGCCGATCGACAACCCCTCGACCTGGCCGCAGTTCGCCACCATCTGGCCGCACCTCGGCCCGTCCGACGCGCGCAACTGCAAGGAGCCCGAGGCCCGCAGGCTGCTGATCGACCGGGTCCGCTACCTCTGGAAGCGCGGTGACTTCAGGACCGCCACCACGCTCTGCGAGGAGCTGCGCGAGATCTGGCGGGAGACGCTGGGCGAGCGGGACATCCAGTACCTCTACCTCTGCTTCCACCTCTCCAACATCTACCGCTCGCGCGGCCGCTACGTGGAGGCCCGGGAACTCGACGAGATCACCCTGTCGGTGCAGCAGGAGGTCCTGGGCCCGGAGCACCCGCACACGTACATGAGCACCAGCAGCCTGGCGACGGACCTGGGCACGCTCGGCGAGTACACCAGGGCGATCGAGCTGGCCACCGAAGCCACCGAGGGGTTCAACCAGATCTTCCACGAATCGCACCCGAGGACCCTGGCCGCGGCCAACAACCTGGCGTTCACCCTGCGCTCCATCGGGCAGTACGCCAAGGCCCGCGAGATCGACCAGGACGTCTTCGACCGGCGCGTCGAGGTGCTCGGCGCGGAACACCCCTACAGCCTCTCCTCGGCCATGAACCTGGCCCGGGACCTGCGGGACGTCGGGCGGTACGAGGACTCGGTCGGCATCCTCAGCCGTACGTACGACAGCTACAAGGCCACGCTGGGCCGGGCCTTCCCCGGCACGCTGAGCGCGGCGAAGAGCCTGGCCGTGTCGCTGCGCCGGGCGGGCAGGCTGGAGGACGCCCGCCGGCTGACGGTGGCCACCCGGGGCAGGTACCGGGCCAAGTACACCTCGGCCAACCCGGAGTCGCTGGCCTGCGACCTCAACATGGCGGCCGACCTGTACGCGGCCGGCGAGACGACCGAGGCCAGGGACACCGCGCAGGAGGTCGTCGACCAGTACATGAAGGTGCCGGGGGAGAAACACCCGTACACCCTGGCCGCGTTGAACAACCTCGGTGTCTACCAGTCGGGCGCCGGCGCGTCGGAGGAGGCGGTGCTGGTACTGACCCGGGCCGTCGCCGCGATGCGCGAGGTGTACGGGCCGGAACACCCCAACACCCTGTTCTGCGTGATGAACCTGGCCAACGCGACGGCGGAGCGGGGCGATCTCGAACTGGTCCTGGAGACCGAGGAGAAGGTGTCCGGGCAGCTCCGCCGGGTCCTGGGGGCGCACCATCCCGAGACCCTGGCCATGACGTCCAACATGGCGGTCACGCTCGACGCGATGGGCCGCAAGGACGAGGCGCTGCGGCTGAGGAGCGAGACGGTCGAGGAGCTGTCCCGGCAGCTCGGCGACGACCATCCGATGACCCGGATCGCCCGGGACGAGCGCCGGTTCGAGCGCGAGCTGGAACCGACGGCGGTGTAGGCGCGGAGGAGCGTCCGGCCCCGTGGCCGGACGCTCCCCGGACCGTCGCTCAGTCGGTCGGCGGATCCAGCAGCCAGTTCAGGATCCTGGGCAGCGCGTGCAGCGCGTCGAAGTGCGCCGCCGCCGGTTCCACCACGACGGTGGAGTTCGGGATGCGCTCGGCCAGCCAACGGGAGTGGCCCACCGGCGAGAACACGTCCTTCTCGCCGTGCCACAGCAGCACCGGACCGGGGATGTCGGCGGGCTCGAAGCCCCACGGGCTGCTGAAAGCGAGCGCGTCGTCGATCCAGCCCCAGGCCGAAGTGCGCAGCCCCTCACGGTAGTTGCGCAGCAGCATGGTGCGGACCCCGGCGTCGTTGACCACCATCCGGTCGGAGTCGGTCAGTTCCTGGCGCAGCTCGTCGATGAGCTGGACCGGGTTCTGCCGGATCACCGCGGACCGCGAGATGAACGACTCCGCCAGCCCGTCCGGATCGGCCACCGCGGTGGAGTACGCCAGCACGTTGGAGGCGGCCATCCCGTCGAACCAGTCGAGGCCGTCGGCGCTGCGGGGCGCCAGTCCGACCAGGGCGGCGGTACGGGTAACCCGGTCGGGCATCAGCGCCGCGCAGGCCAGGGCGTGCGGGGCACCGCCGGACCGTCCCACCACGGCGAACCGTTCGATGCCGAGGTGGTCCGCGATGGCCCGCACGTCCTCGACGGCATCGGCGACGCAGCGGCCCGGAAGCCGGTCGGAGTCGCCGTAGCCCGGCCGGTCGTAGGTGATCAGCTGGGTCTTGCGCTGGTACAGCACCATGCCGCGCGGGGCGGGGCCGAGTCTGCTGCCGGGCATTCCGTGCATCAGGAAGACCGGCCTGCCCCGGGGATCCCCCAGGCGCTCCACCACCAGCTGCCGCCCGTCCCTCGCGCGCACCCGACTACGCACTCCGCGCCTCCTCCGTGTGGTGCGGGCACCGCGTGCCCGACTTGTGACGCCAGATTCGATGATGGCTCATCAGAGCTCTTGCCGGGTATGTGCGTTGGGAAACCGTGGAGGCATTCGGAGAGTGCGCCCGTCCCGGTGAGAAGGTGCGAGTGCAACGGCGGACGGGTCCCGGCCGGCAGCCGTGCGGGCACGGCCGGCCCCGTGGGGAGGCCGGCCGTGCCCGCGGGAGTGGCGGTCAGGCGGTCTTCGCCGGTACCACGCCGAAGATGTCCACGGCGTGGTAGTACGTCCACGCGGTGCTGTTGCACGCGGTGAGCTTCGCGCCGGTGTAGGCGGCGCACACGCGCTTGAGGTCCGCGTAGAACG
Organism: Streptomyces sp. sk2.1; assembly: GCF_008120935.1. Classification (GTDB taxonomy): domain Bacteria; phylum Actinomycetota; class Actinomycetes; order Streptomycetales; family Streptomycetaceae; genus Streptomyces. The sequence continues at coordinate 413,081 of NZ_RDBO01000020.1, read as the reverse complement.
CGGAGTCGATGCGGGACTTGTTGGCGGAGAAGGTGCCGGCGGCCTTGTAGTTGCGGTAGCCGAAGTCGTGGCGGGCGCAGGCGGTCCGGAAGGGGAAGCCGAAGGGGTTGTCGGGGGAGCTGCTGCAGTAGTCCGTCGACCAGTCGAAGCCGTACGCGGCCCAGGCGCTCCGGTTGCCGCGGGCGGACTTCCAGGCGTTGTGGCTGGACAGGCTCGTCTGGGTCCAGGAGCTGAGGACCTGGGGCTTGTCCGCGGGGGCGGCCGAGGCGGACGCGGTGGGGAGCAGGGCGAGCGGGAGCGACAGGGCCACCGCGGCGAGCGGAGCGGCGAATCGGCGACGCATGAGCAACCTCCGGGGTACGAGAGCCAATTGGGCCCGTGCTCCTCGTGGTCTCACGGGGTCGCTCCAGCATGGCGGCATGTACTTGTCATGCCTAGGGGCCGTTCGGTGGATCAGGAGGCCCTCGACTCCAGGTGGTAGGTCGTGTCGACCCAGAAGCCGTTCGTGGCCCTGGCTCTGATCTCCAGCACGTACTCGCCGGGGATCAGCGGCGGGAAGCCGCCCCAGACGCCCCACGCGTAACGCTGGGTCAGCCCCGTCCGGAACGACGCGGAGAACTCCCGCAGCGGCAGCGGGACGCCGTTGAGCGACGCGGTGGCCTCCACCACCTGCATGGACAGGGGCACCCGCGAGTACGACCGGGGGTGCTGCATGTTGAGCACGGGGAAGAAGGCCGACCGGTCCGAGGGGATCGGGCAGCGCCGCACCACCCGGCCGCCGTAGGTGCCGGCCAGGAACCAGAGGTCGTCCGGCTGGTTCCAGGCGGCGTGCTCACCCGTCGTGTCCTTGACCGGGCTGCGGTCGTCGGGCGCGGACATGGCCCACTTCCACCACCGGCCCGCGAGCTCCCCGCCCTCCTCGTCACTCGGCTTCCACACGCTTCCGGCCCGGCCCGCACCGTTCATGACGTCCCTCCCACGTGCCCCCCTGACCAGGGGTTCGACTCGAACAAGCGGACAGTACCCGGGGTGCACGAGGGGGTCGACGGCGGCCTCCGGAACCGGTCGCGCCGGCCCCGGAGGGGGTCAGCCGATGGCAACCGTCCGCGCCCAGGCGGGCGGGGAGACCGGGACGTGGTGGGGGTCGTCCTCGTCCCACGGCCGGGGGAACAGGCCCACCACCGTCCGGCACGACGGCGGAGCGCTCGGCCAGGGCGTCTGACCGTCGGTCAGGACCACGACCACATCGGGCCGGGGCCGCGTCCGCAGCGCCCTGGTGAAGCCCGTGCGCAGATCCGTGCCCCCGCCGCCCACCAGCGGTACCCCCTCGGCACTGCACAGCGGGTGCGCGACCCGGGCGGCCGCGTCGCACGGGAGGACGGTGACCAGGTCGCGACGGCCGCCGACGGCGCGGGAGATCGCGACGACCTCCAGGAGGGCGCTGCCCAGTTCGGCGTCGCTGACCGAACCGGACGTGTCGATGACCACGCAGACCCGGGGCGGCCTGCGCCGCAGGCTCGGCAGGACGGCTCCGGGCACGCTCGCCGAGCGCCGCGACGGGCGGCCGTACGTGTAGTCGTCGCCCGCACCGGCCCCGGAGGCGGCCGAACGGACCGCCGCGCCCAGCAGCTCCCGCCACGGCTGGGGCGGGTGGAACGCCTCTTCCGCCCACCGCTTCCACCCCTTCGGGGCGTTCCCCGGACGGCCGGTGATGCCCTGCGCCACCCGGAACCGGACCGCGTCCTGCTCCTGCTCGCTGAGGCCGTGCGCGCCGTCCGGCCCCAGGTCCCACTCCCGTTCCAGCCCGTCGGCGCCGCTGCCGCAGTCCAGCCAGGCGAGGTCCCCCAGATGCGACCCGAGCCGGAACTGGCGCAGGTAGTCCTCCATGAGCTGCCCCGCGGGGAGCCCCAGGGCCTCCGGATCGACGGCGCCCTCCGGCCGCGTCAGTCCCTCGCCGAACACGTCGTCGTTGATCTCGCAGTCGGCGGCGATGTTCATCCGCAGCCGCTCCCCGGGGCCGGTCAGCCCGCGTTCCCGGGCGACCCGGTCGCCGCGCCCGTGGTGGTCGCGCAGCAGGTGCGACACCTCGTGCACCCATACCCCGGCCAGCTCCTCCACCGGGGTCCGGTCCACGAAGCCGGGCGAGACGTAGCACCGCCAGTGCCGGTCGACGGCCATCGTCGGCACCCGCCGCGACTCCACGACCCGCAGGGCGAACAGGGCGGTCGCCAGATAGGGGCGGACCCGGACGGCCTGCAGCCGGGCGGCGAAGAGCTTGTCGAGGTCCAGCGCCCCGGACCCGTCCAGCGCCCCGGACCCGTCCGGTGTTCCGTGCCCGTCCGGGGGCATCGGTTCGTCCGGGGTCATCGGCCGGCCTTCGTGGCGGCCGAGGCCCGGTCCGCCGTCCGTGCCGCCGCCCGGTCCGCCCGCCGGGACAGGGAGACCACTCCGGCGAGCCGTTCGATCGACTCCGGAACGTCCCAGTCCTCCTGGCGCAGCGAGGCGAGCGTGGTCGCGGGGACGACCACCACGTCCGGGGCCCCGTCCTCCAGCGCCCGGACCAGGAGCGCCCACGCCGCGTCCCAGCGGGACTTCTCCGGGCGGTTGCGGACCGCCGCCACCGCGCCGTCGAGCGCGGCCTGGCGCAGATCCCCCCGTTCGGGCAGCTCGGCCCCCGCCGGGTCGGCGAGGAGCGTCTCGGGGTCCGGCAGGTCCATCCGGTCCAGGGCCGCCAGCAGCTCCAGCCCCGGACCGTCCCCCACGGTGCCCCTGACCAGCAGGGAGAGCACGTCCCGGGAGGAGCCGGCCGCGGTCGCGAACGCGATCAGACGCAGGGTCATGTCCCAGCTGCGGGGCGACGGCCAGGCCCCGCCCCGGTGCGTCTCGCCGCTGGGCAGTCGGTGCACGAGCGCGGGACGGCCGGTGAGGAGCCCGCACACCGCGCGCCGGGCGAAGTCCACGGCCTGCGGCAGCCGTCCGGGATCGAGCCGCGGCAGCGTCGCCCGGGGCCAGGTCCCGCCGAGGCCGCGCACCACCACCTCGTGGTCGTGCGTCCACTGGAGGTGCACGAACCGGTTGGCCAGCGGCGGGCTCAGCTCCCAGCCGTCGGCCGCCGAGGAACGCGGATTGGCGGCGGCCACGATCCGTACCCCGGAAGGCAGTCGCAGGGCGCCGACCCGCCGCTCCAGCACGAGGCGGAGCAGGGCGGCCTGGACGGCCGGGGGCGCGGTGGACAGTTCGTCCAGGAACAGCAGCCCCCGGCCGGCCCTCACCAGGCGCACCGCCCAGTCCGGCGGCGCCATCGGGACGCCCTGTTCCGCGGGATCGTCCCCGACGACGGGCAGTCCCGAGAAGTCGGACGGCTCGTGCACGCTGGCGATGACCGTGGTCAGCGGAAGGTCCAGGGACTCGGCGAGCCGGGTGAGGGCGGCGGTCTTGCCGATGCCCGGCTGCCCCCACAGGAGTACGGGCAGGTCGGCGGCCACGGCCAGGGTCAGGGCCTCCAGCCGGCTGTCGGGGCGGGGTTCGGTGGTGGTCTCGCTCAGCAGGGCCGTCAGTTCGTCGGCGATGTCGAGCTGGGAGACACGGTCCCGGACGACGGGGGAGAGGGAAGGGGTGGAGGGTGCGGAGGATGCTGCGGGGGTGCGTACGGGCATGGCTGATCACCTTCGGAGTCGTGGTGGATGTACGGGGCCGGCGGGCGCCGGTTCAGCGAAGGGCCGCGTCGCGCGGGTGCGCGCGGCGCTGCCGGGGGCGATGGCGGTACGGACGGATGCGGTCGGGCCCTTCGGCCAGACCCGCCCGGAACAGCCCGTAGGTGATCCGCCGTCGCGCGGCCTCCTCCAGCTCGTCCCGCAGTTCGCCGCTGCGCAGCAGCGCGCCGGGGCCCAGCAGGCCCTCGACGACGGCCAGCGCACCGGCGATGTCGCCGTGGTCCAGGCGTTCGCGCACGCCGGTGAGGCAGTCCGGGCGGCGGTGCGCCTCGTCGATGGCCCGCAGGCAGGGGAGCGGAGTGCCGGTCAGGGCGACCAGCAGCTCCTCCCGGCGGATCTCGGCCGGGTCGTGGTCCAGCGGGACCAGCACCCCGTCGACCAGACCGATCCGGTGCCGGTCGCCCCGGCACTCCACGAGGCGCGGCTGCCCCGACGGGTCCGGGGGCCGGGACGCGGCGGCCGGGGTGTGACCCGGCATCAGGGCCGCGGCGACCAGCGGGTGCAGTTGGCCGGCCCCGATCGCACCGGTACGGATCAGTTCGAGGTCGGGCAGCGTCCAGGTCGCCGCGTCGGGCAGGACCGGTGGTGCGTACGGGCCGTCGGCCCCGCCCGCGAGCCGCAGCGCGGGCGGCCCGTAGCCGTCCCGTTCCGCGGCCAGGTCCAGGAGCAGCCGGTGCCGGCCCCCGAGCCGTACGGCGACGGGGCCCGCGGACCGTCCCTCGGCGCGGAGCAGGAGCCGAGCCTCGGCCGCCCACCGGTCGACGGCGCAGTGACGCCCCGGCGGCACCGCCTCCAGCACCTCCGGGGGCACCGGGGGCGGGTCGTCGGAGGGCGGCGGGCCGAACCCGGACCGGACCCGCAACTCGTCGGCCCGGCGCGCATCCCACAGGTGGCGGTGCAGGTCGAGGCGGAACCGGGGGTTCGGGCGATGGTGCGGGTGGCGGCGGGGACCGTCCCCGGAGCCGTCCCACAGCGCGAGACCGACCCGCTGTCCGGCGTCCGCCCAGGCGGGCGGGGTCCGCACCACCAGGTGCACCGGGCGCACGCCGTCGGGCCCCTCGGTGGCGTACCGGGCCAGAGTGATCGTCAGGCCCGGTCGCAGCAGCCCGCGAGGAGCGATCCTCGGCATGTGCCAGCGCAACAGGTCGGGTGCCAGGTGGCGGAGATCGTCCCGGAGCCGGGAGGCGAGTTCCCGGCCGTGGGCGCGTGCCGCGGACCGGGGGTTGAGGTCGACGTCGATGCCCGCGGCGGCGCACGCCCCCGCCCAGTCGCCGACCCGGCGGCGGGCGGTCGCGGTCTCGATCATGGAGGGCGGCACGGCGAACTCGCGCACGCGCCGCCAGAAGGAAAGCCGGGAATCCCCGTTCGCGTCCTGAGTGAGCATCAGCACTCACCTTGCGCGGACGGGTCCCCCAATCTGCTGAGAGAGTAAGTGGTCATCGCGGGGCAGCGTAGCTCCCCTTTCCCCGATCGGCCAGGACTTTCTTTCCGGTCGGAGGTCCGGCCGGACCCCGGGCCGGACTTCCGGAGGGCCCCGCGCCGGACCTGTGGCGCGAGGTCGCCGGGCCGCGGGGTCAGTCGACGACCGAGCCGATGGCGGGGTGGTCGCCGGTGAGTTCCTCCGGGGTGCGGCGCACGGCGACCAGGAGGGTGACGATCGTGCCCGCCACCGCCCACGCGGAGAGCACCAGCAGGGGGCCGGTGATCGTGTTGCCCTTGAAGTAGGCGATCGAGCGCGCCACCCAGGTGCCCGCGCCGGGCGGCAGGGCGGGGCCGATCGCCCGCCAGAAGTCCGGCAGCATCGGCAGCGGGAAGGCACCGCCGGCGCTCGGGTTGCCCGCGATCACCACGATCAGGACGGCCAGGCCGATGCCGACGATGCCCGTGAGGGCCTGGAGGGCGAGAGTGAGCATGCCGACCGCGAAGACGGTCAGCGCGCCCAGCCCCGACAGGCCCCAGAAGCTTCCGGGCAGGGCGCCGAGGATCGGGCCGATGATGAGCGCGCCGCCGATCCCTCCCACGATCGAGTACAGCGCCATGACACCGGTCCGGATCACCGCGCGCCGGCGGTTGGCGGGCTTGGCGCCCGCGCTGATCGCGAGGATCGAGGCGCAGAGGTAGCCGCCCACGCACCAGCCCACGACCAGGTAGAAGGACGAGATCCCGTTGAAGTCCTGGTCGGAGGCGGGGGCCAGGTCGACGGTGCGCACCGTGCGCTGCTGCGTCCGGTCGACCTCGGTGATGATCCGCGTCAGCGTGTCGGCCATGGCCGTGCCGCCGCCGGAGGCGACGAGGACGGTGTCGGTGGTGCCGGTGGGGTTCACGACCAGGGCGCCGTCGATCTCGCGGTCGAGGATCTGCTCGCGGGCCGTGGCCGCGTCGGCGACCGGGCGGGGGTCCAGCGGACCGCCGGGCAGCGCCTTCAGGTCGGCCGTGAGCCGGGCGGACATCTGCTGGGGTGCGACCACGCCGAAGGGCACGTCCGTCGGTTTCGGCTTGTGCAGTGCCCCGACGTAGGACGTGATGAACAGCAACTGCAGTGCGAGCACACCGATGACGAGCAGCGCGGCCCGTGGGGTGACGGCGTTCTTCACCTCGTCGACGAAAGTCATGTCCCCACGTTCCGGGGCATCGGCCGTTCGTGCAGTCGGGGCTGGGCCGGATGGCGGACCGCGGGACCGGGCCGTCCGCACGGTTCCGCCCCGCAGGGTTGACGCGCCGACACTTTTTACCGACGCGTAACTTCCCATGCCACCTTACTCACGCGTAATTTGGCACGAAGCAAGCAGAGCCAGCGTCAGAACTTGTGGTCCGGGCCGCAGGGTGCACAGACATCGAAACTCCCCTGAGCCGCAAGGAGACCCCACGATGCTGCCCTGGAACCGTGCGTCGCGCACCCCACGTGCGCGCAGGACCCTCGCCGCACTGCTCCTCGCCGTCGCCGCAGTCGCCGCCTCCACGACCACCGCGGCCGCGGCCGCCCCCACCGCCGCCGCGGCCACCTCCCGCGGCTGGAACGACTACTCCTGCAAGCCCTCCGCAGCCCACCCCCGACCGGTCGTCCTGGTCCACGGGACCTTCGGGAACTCCATCGACAACTGGCTGGTCCTCGCGCCCTACCTGGTCAACCGGGGCTACTGCGTCTACTCCCTCGACTACGGCCAGCTGCCCGGCGTGCCGCTCTTCAACGGCCTCGGCCCGATCGACAAGTCGGCCGGTCAGCTCGCCGCGTTCGTCGACAAGGTGCTCGCCGCCACCGGTGCTCCCGAGGCCGACCTCGTCGGCCACTCCCAGGGCGGCATGATGCCGAACTACTACCTGAAGTTCCTCGGCGGCGCCGCCAAGGTGAACGCCCTGATCGGGCTCGCCCCCGACAACCACGGCACCACCCTCCTCGGGCTGACGAAACTGCTGCCGTACTTCCCCGGGGTCGAGGACCTGCTGAACGCCAACACCCCCGGCCTCGCCGACCAGGTGGCGGGCTCCCCGTTCATGACCAGGCTCAACGCGGGCGACGACACCGTGCCGGGCGTGAAGTACACCGTCATCGCGACCCGGTACGACGAGGTCGTGACCCCGTACCGCACGCAGTTCCTGGACGGGCCGAACGTGCGCAACGTCCTGCTCCAGGACCTGTGCCCGCTCGACCTCTCCGAGCACGTGGCGATCGGCACCGTCGACCGGATCGCCTACCACGAGGTGGTGAACGCCCTCGACCCGGCACACGCCACCCCCACCACCTGCGCCTCGGTCATCGGCTGAAGGCTCTCGCCCGGAGGGCGGGGCCCGGGGCGCTCCGTGCGCCGGTGACGAGCGGTCGCACCCGCGGCGGTACGGGGGGCCGGTCCGGCCGTGCCCCTTCGTACCGCCGTGAGCCGGTGTGGCGCCGCTCGAACGGCCCGTGCGCCCGGATTCACCACCGCGAGCCGATCGCGATCCGTCCGGAGGGGCGCCGTTGTCGGTGGCGGCTGGCACGATCGACCCATGACGACGATCGACTGGGACTCCGCGGCCGACTCCTTCGACGAGGAACCCGACCACGGCCTGCTCGACCCGGTGGTCCGGCACGCCTGGGCGCGGCGGATGGAGAGCTGGCTGCCCGGGGAGCGTTCCGAGGTGCTGGACCTGGGATGCGGCACCGGGAGCCTCTCCCTCCTCGTCGCCGGGCAGGGCCACCGGGTCACGGCCCTCGACCGGTCCCCGCGCATGGTGGAGCAGGCACGGGCCAAGCTCGCCGGGACGGGGACCGGGGTGCTCCTCGGGGACGCGGCCCGACCGCCGGTCGGCAGAAGGCAGTTCGACGTCATCCTGGCCCGGCACGTGGTGTGGCTGCTGCCCGATCCGGCCGCGGCCCTGCGCCACTGGTTCGGCCTGCTGCGGCCCGGCGGCCGGCTGATCCTGATCGAAGGGGTCTGGAATGGCGTCGGAGTCCCCGCCGAGACCCTGACCGGGCTGCTCTCGGAATTCACCGAGCGCGTCCACCACGAGCGGCTCTCCGACGATCCGGACCTCTGGGGCAAGCGGGTCCACGACGAGCGCTACGCCCTGGTGGCCCGCGCCGTGCCGCCGCACCGGCACACCGAGGTCGTCGACGTGCACCTGATCCTCCGCCGGGGCTCCGAGGTCCTGCTCGCCCGCCGCGCCAACACGGGGTACGCGGACGGGCTGTTCAACGGCCCGTCCGGGCACGTCGAGGACGGCGAGGACGTCCGCGAGGCGATGATCCGCGAGGCAGCCGAGGAGATCGGGCTCGAACTCGGCCCGGACGAGCTGCGGGTCGCCCTGGTCATGCAGCACCGGGGCCCCGGCGGCGCCCCCAGGACGGGCTGGTTCTTCGAGGCGGAGTACGACCCCGGCCGCGAACCCCACAACCGCGAGCCGGACAAGTGCTCCGAGCTGAGATGGTTCCCGCTGGACGACCTCCCGGACGACATGGTCGCCTACTGCCGGGCGGGGCTCGACGGATACCGCGCGGGGGAGCACTTCCTGATCCACTGGCACGAGGACGGCGACTCCGTGGCCCATCGGCCGCACGGCGCGGGCCGGGCCGTCGCGCTGCCGGCCGGGCGGGCCGGCGGCGGAGGGGTGCACCACATCGAGCTGTGGGTGCCCGACCTGGCGGCGGCCGAGCGGGGATGGGGCTGGCTGCTCGGCGAGCTGGGCCACGTCCCGTACCAGCGCTGGGAGCACGGGCGGAGCTGGCGGCGCGGCGAGAGCTACGTGGTGGTCGAGCAGTCGCCCGACCTGATCCCGGAGCCGTACGACCGCCGCCGCCCCGGGCTCAACCACCTCGCGTTCCACGTCCGCGACCGGGCCGCCCTCGACGCCCTGGTGGCGCGGGCCCCGGAGCACGGCTGGCGGCAGCTCTTCGCGGACCGCTATCCGCACGCGGGCGGCGAGGAGCACGTCGCCGCCTATCTGGAGGACGCCGCGGGATACGAGGTGGAGCTGGTCGCCGGGGGCCGCCGGGAGCCCCGCCCGGCACGGGTGGAAGCGGATCCGTACGCCGACGTCTGGGCGCGGCGCCGCGACTGACCCGGTCCGCGCGAACGGACCGGGCCCGGTCGGCGGTGTGTCAGAGGACCGGGGTGCGGTTCCAGGGCCGGGCGGACTCGACGGCCTGCGCGACGCGGAACACCGTGGTGTCGTCATAGGTGCGTCCGACGATCTGCACCCCCGTCGGTACGCCGGTCGAGGCGAAGCCGGACGGCACGCTCAGCACCGGGCAGCGGCTGGCCATGTTGAACGGTGTGGTCATCGCGGATTCCAGATAGAAGTCCAGCTCGACGCCGTTGATCACGACCTTGGACGAGAGGTGGTCGTCGTCCGCCCCGAGTGCCGGGACGGCGGTCGTCGGGCACAGCAGGACGTCGTGGCGTTCCAGCAGCAGACCGAGCGTCGTCTGCACCCCGGCTTCGAGTTCGAGGCCCTGGAGGAAGCTGCCGGGCTCCCGGACGGCCTCGCCGGCCCGCCGGGCGAAGTCGAGCGCGTACGTGGTGAGCAGGTCACCGTGCTCGGCGGCGACCGAAGCGATGTACGGGCCGAAGATCGAGCCGAAATGGATCATCGCGGCCCGCATCACGTCCGCCCGCATGATGGGGACCTCCACCTCCTCGACGACGGCACCGGCCGCGCGCAACGCCTCGGCGACCGCGCGGGTGTTGGCCTCGACCTCGGGATCGACGGGCCAGTCCCCGAGGGTGACCGAGAGCGCCACGCGCAGGCCCTCGACGCTCCCGAACCGCTCGGGCAGGACGAATCCGGGCCGCAGCGAGACGGCGTCCAGAGGATGGGGCCCCGCGATGACGTTCTCCAGCAGGGCGCAGTCGGCGACGGTACGCGCCATCGGGCCGTCGTGGCAGTACGTGTCGAGGTTGAAGGGCGGCATCGACGGCACGCGCCCGTAGGGCGGCTTGAAGCCGACCGTGCCCGTGCACGAAGCGGGGATGCGGATCGAGCCGCCGATGTCGGAGCCGGTCGCGAGCGTCGTCTCGCCCGCCGCGAGCGCGGCGCCCGCACCGCCCGAGGAGCCGCCCGGACTGAACTCCGTGTTCCACGGGTTCCGGGTGATGCCCCACAGCCGTGACTGGGTGTAACCCGCGCAGCTGAACTCCGGCGTCGTGGTCCGGGCGTGCACGATGCCGCCGGCGGCCCGGACCCGCTCGATCACCGGGTGCGTCTGCTCGGCGATCTCCTCCCGGAACGCCAGCGAGCCGTCCGTGCTGAGGCGTCCCGCGATGGGCTGCTCCTCCTTCGTCGCCACGGCCAGGCCCTCCAGCGCGCGGGGTGCCTCGCCCTTGCCCCCGTAGCGGGCCTCGGCCTCGCGGGCGGCGGCGAGCGCCTCCTCGAAGGTCTGCTCGGCCAGGGCGTTGACCTTCGGTTCTACGGCTTCCGCACGCGCGATGACCGCGGTCATCAGCTCGACCGGTGAGAGCGAGCGGTCGCGGAAGCGGCGCAGGGCCTCGGTGGCGGGCAGGTAGGCGAGGTCGGTGAGGTCGGTCATGTGCTGTTCCTTCGAAATGAGCCGCAGGGGCTGGGAGTCGGCCGCAGGGGTGGCCCGGTCCAGGGGCACGTCCGTCATGAGGCGGAGTACACCCGCGATCCCCCGACGTAGGTCTGCAGGACCCGGGCCGCGTGGATCTCCTCGACCGGTTCGGTGAAGACGTCCCGGTCGAGGACCACCAGGTCGGCGAGGTGGCCCGGCCGCAGCGTTCCGGCGTCGTCCATGCCGTTGACGTGGGCCGAGCCCGCGGTGTAGGAGGCGACGGCGGTGGCGAGGTCGAGCCGCTGCTCGGGCAGGAAGACCCGGCCGTCGGTCGCCCCGGGCTGCATCCGGTTGACGGCGACGTGGATTCCGGCGAGCGGGTCGGGGCTGCTCACGGACCAGTCGCTGCCCGCCGCGAGCGTGGCACCGGCTCGCAGCAGGGAACCGAAGGGGTACTGCCGGGCAGCGCGCTCGGGGCCGAGGAACGGGATGGTCAGCTCGTCCATCTGGGGTTCGTGTGAAGCCCAGAGCGGCTGGATGTTGGCTATCGCCCCGAGCTCGGCGAAACGCGGAATGTCGTCGGGGTGGACCACCTGGAGGTGAGCGAGGTGGTGCCGGGTGGCACGGCGGCCGTTGGCGGTGCGGGCCGCCTCGACCGCGTTCAGCGCCTCGCGCACCGCGCGGTCGCCGAGAGCGTGGAAGTGCACCTGGAAGTCGAGCGCGTCGAGCTCGGTGACGTACGCGCACAGCGCGACCGGGTCGACGAAGCTCAGGCCGCTGTTGGCGGTGGCGCAGCCGCAGCCGTCCAGGTAGGGGGCGGTCATCGCGGCGGTGAAGTTCTCCGCGATGCCGTCCTGCATGATCTTCACCGAGCCCGCCCGGAACCTGCCGTGGGCCAGCTTCTCGCGACGGGCGACCAGCTCCGGGATCTGGTCGGCGCCCCGGGCGCGGTCCCACCAGAGCGCACCGTTGACCCGGGCGGTGAGAGTCCCCTCGCGGGCGGCGGTGAGATATGCGTCGGAGGGGTCGGGCTGGCCGTTGAACACGCCGAGCAGGGCGTCCTGCCAGCCGGTGATCCCGAGCGAGTGGAGCAGCCGCTGCGCGCGCAGCAGGCCGTCGAGGCGATCGGCGGCGGTCTTCGCGGGCAGCAGCCGGGCCACCAGACCGGTGGCGCCCTCCTGGAGGACGCCGCTCGGCGTGCCGTCGGCCTCCCGCTCGATCCGGCCGTCGTCGGGGTCCGGAGTGTCCCGGTCGACCCCCGCCAGTTCGAGCGCGCGGGTGTTGGCCCAGGCACCGTGGTGGTCCCGGTTGACCAGGTACACCGGGCGGTCGGGGACCACGGCGTCGAGCAGCTGCCGGGTCGGCAGCCCGCCCTCGAAGCTGTCCAGCGACCAGCCGCCGCCGGTGATCCAGGCGAGGCCGGGGCGGGCGCGGGCGTACTCCCCGACGAGGCGCAGGTAGTCGCCGGCGTCCTCGGTGCCGCTGAGGTCGCACTCGGCGAGTTCCAGGCCACCGTAGACGGCGTGGATGTGGGAATCCTGGAAGCCGGGGAGCAGCAGTTTGCCCCTGAGGTCGACCACTTCGGTCTTCGGGCCGATCAGTTCCCGTACCTCGTCATGTCCGACGGCCGAGATCCGCTCCCCGGTGACGGCGAGGCTGCTCGCCCGGGTGCGGGCGGGATCGCCGGTGTGCACGGGGCCTTGGGAGAAGACCAGATCGGCCTTGGTCATGGGAGGTGCTCCTGGTGGTTCGGCGGCCCGGGGCCGCTGGATGGAACGAGGTGTCGCGGTTCGCACCGGGGACCGGCGGTGCGGACGTCACACGGCGGCGGTGGGCTCGCCGTCGGCCGAGGGGACGCGGGCGGGGACGAAGTAGGGCGACCGGCGGTGCCAGCGGGCCCACGCGGCGGCCAGCAGTCCGGAACCGATCATCAGGACCGGGACGAGCAGCGCGAACCATCCGTTGTCGGCGGAGACCTCGAAGTGGTCGGTGGAGCGGTAGAAGGTCCAGGCGAGGTAGCCGCCGGTGGCGAGCAGCGCGAGCGCGCCCAGCACCGGACCGACGACGGCGCGCAGGGCCTCCAGCGGTGAGGTGCGCAGCAGGTGGCGGAAGCGCACCGCGGCGGCCGCGGCGGTCAGGGCGTAGTAGAGGGCGACGACGATGCCGATCGCGTTGACGGAGGCGAAGATCAGATCGTTGACGGTGGGGATGACCAGGGCCAGCGTGGCGAGGACCAGGGCGATCGCGGTGATCAGCAGGGTGCCGACGGCGGGGGTTCTGTGCTTGGGGTGCAACCGTGTCCAGACCGGGCCGAGAACGCCGTCGCGGCCCATCGCGTACATCCCGCGGGCGGTGGGGATGACCGAGGCCTGGAGCGACGCGACCGCGGAGAACATGAGGGCGATGAGCGGCAGGGCGGCCAGCGGCTGCTCGGCGAGCTCGGTGCCGAAGTAGGCGAGTCCCTGCGCTCCGTTGTCGGCCAGTTCGTCCAGGGGCAGGACCCGCTGGAAGGCGGTGCCGGCGAGCAGGAAGAGAAGCATCATGACGGTCAGCGCGATGAACCCGCCGCGGGAGGCGTCCCGCGGGTCGCCGACCTCCTCGCCGACGCTGAAGACCGATTCGAAGCCCCAGTAGCAGAAGACCGCGAGCACCATGCCCTGGGCGAGGGCGGCGGCCGAGGGAATGTCGAAGGGGTTGAACCACTGGAGCGAGAAGGGCTGGTCACCGGCGAACAGACCGTAGCCGCAGAACGCGAGCAGCACGCCGTACTCGAAGATCAGCAGGTACTTCTGGAGACGTGCCGCCAGGTCGAGTCCGCGCACCGCGACCAGCGCGGCGGCGATCAGGACGGCCATGCCGAGCAGGGTCGACTGAAGGGTGGAGTCCGGATCGAGGGCCAGGCCCCCGATGCTGTGGAGCTCGGCCTGGCCCAGCAGCTGGATGATCGCCGAGCCCGTGATCGTCGTGGTGTAGGCCATGAACACGATGGTGCCGACGACGTTGACCCATCCGGTCAGGAAGCCCAGCCAGGGACTGAAAATGCGGCCGACCCACTGGTAGCTGCTGCCCGCGTTCGGGTCGACGCGGTTGAGCCGGCCGTATCCGCCGGCTATGCCGAGCACGGGCAGGAAGGCGAGCAGCATGATCGCCGGCAGGTGCAGGCCGACGATGGTCGCCATCAGGCCGAGTCCGACGCCGATGCTGCTGGTGGCCGCGGTGCTCGACGCGGCGAGGACGATGCCGTCGACGATGCCGATTGACTTGCGCATCGTGGCCCGCGGGATCTGGTCGCCGCTGTCCGGCGTGGTGCTTGCGTTCTTCACTGGTACCGCCAACGGTCGTCGCCTTGCTCAGGGGGAAAGTCGCCGGAGAGCCCGGATGGCAGGCCATGAAACCGTTGCCCCCTTAACAGGTCAATGGTGTTGTCATAAGCTCCGCGCCATGAGTGAGCGTGTGGTTCCGGAATCGCGGCGGCGGCGCAGAAGGCCGACGAAACAGGGCACGGTGCTGTCCGAACAGGTCATTGTGGAGACGGCGCTGAGGCTGGTCGGCCAGCATGGTGCGGATGCCCTGACGGTCCGGCGGCTGGGCGCCGCACTGGGCGCCGACCCCAGTGCGCTCTACCGGTACTTCCACAGCACCGACGATCTTCTGCTGGCGGTCGCCGACGAGCTCATCGGCCGCGCCCAGCAGGGCTGGCGGCCCACCGGTGAATGGCGCGGCGACCTGCGCGAACTGGGCCTGCGCGTCCACGCCTCGTACCAGGCGCACCCGCAGGCCGCCATGCTGGCCGCGCACCGGACGACCGGGCGGAACAACGAGACGCGGGCCGTGGAGGCGATCCTCGGCATACTCAGGTCGGCCGGCTTCCCCGACCCGGAGGTGGTACGGATCTACCACGCCTTCGTGGACCAGGCGCTCGCCTTCGCGGCCCTGGACTCGGCCACGCTCGCCCTGCCGGCTGCCGCGCAGGCCGCGGATCTCCAGGTGTGGCAGCGCCGCTACGGCCGCCTGGACGCGGACACCTACCCCCATATCGCTGCCACCGCCGGGCTGCTGGCCGAGGACATGACGCTCAGCGGCTATCCGTTCGCGCTGGAGCTGCTCCTCGACGCCGCCGAGTCGAGGCTGCCCGGAGCGGCAGCGGCGGGCGACTGAGCGCAGGCCGGGCGCGGTCGGGTCCGGGCGCGACCGGGTCCGGGGGTCGACGGCCTCGGCGCAAGGCATGGCCGGGCGYCRGGGTCCGGGCCCGGTCCGGACCCGGCCGCCCGGCCATGCCTTGCGCCGAGGCCGTCGACATCGATTCGGGCCCGGAGCCCGACGGCGGCACCCGCGGACACGGCCGCTCCACGGACCACCCGAGGGGCGCTCGGGGCGACGAGGGCGCGGCGGTGCTCGACCCGGCGCGCCGCGACCGGCACCCGTACCCGTTTCTCCGCGTTCCTCGGCACGGCTCACCGGGGCGGGGCGCCTGCGCGGCCGGGTGCGCCGGTCCCGGCCGGGGGCCGCCGCCCCGCGTCCGGGTGGGGCCGTTCCCGGCCGGGGAACGGCCCCCGGAGCCCCGGCGGACGGTCAGGCCAGCAGCGGTGCGAGGCCCTCCGCGCGGGCCAGCCGCTCCAGTTCGTCCAGCGCCCGGCGGGCCGCGTCGGCCGCCGCCGGGTCGCGTCCGGCCAGACCGCTGTGCTCGAACTCGTCCTCGTCCAGCCGCAGCACGGACGTGCCGTCCGCCGACACCCACAGGTCGAGGTCCAGGTCCTCCACCAGGAGCCGGCCGTCCCGCAGCACGGCGGGGCGGGCGACGTCGCAGTACCAGCCCTTGAGCACGCCCGCGCCGGAACGGACCTCCTTCACCGCGTACCACCGGTCGCGCCAGTAGTGCTCGGTGAACACGTCGCCCGGCTCGAACCGCACGAAGCCGAAGTCGCGCACGCCGGGCGCCGCCCAGGGCGCACGCACCGTCACCCGGACGCCGTCGTCGCGGACCACGTCCGCCGGATAGCTGATCTTGGTCCGCCCGGCCTTCACCAGGGCGACCGTCAGCGAGGTCTCAGCCGAGGCCGCGGACATACCGCACCTCCGTGGCGCAGACCTCGTAGCCGAGCCACCGGTTGACCGCCAGCATCGGGCCGTTCGCGGTGTCGTTGCCGGTGTACGCGTCCGTGTACCCGGCGGCGCGGGCCCGGTGCAGCGAGTCGTTCTTGGCGAGCTTGGCCAGACCCCGGCCGCGGTACGCCCGACGGGTGCCGGTCATGCCGGACATGTACCGGGTCAGACCGTCGGTCTCCGCGAGGCTGAACGCCGCCGGCTCCCCGTCGACCACCGCGACCGTGGTCAGCTCGCGGTCGAGCAGGGGGACGTTCCAGGTGTGGTCGAGCCAGTCCTCGTAGTCGGTCAACTCGGCCTGGATGTCGCCGGGTTCGTCGGCCACGGTCTCGGCGTCCAGCGCGAAGAGCGGACGCGGATCGTCCGCGAAGTCCGCGGCGGTGCGCAGCTCCACCCCCGCCGGCGGCTCCTGACGGGGCGGCAGGTTCCCGCCCGCCAGGCCGAGGTGGAGGAAGTGCGCCGAACGGCTCGGCGCGTAGCCGCGCCTCTCGGCGAAGGCGCGGTTCGCCGGGGCGTCGAGCACCCAGGCGTGGACCGTGGTCGCGCCCTCCCGGGCCAGGTGCTCCTCGGCCGTTCCCAGCAGCAGTGCGCCCGCCCCGCGCCCGGTGTGTTCCGGGTGGGTGTACGGATTGCAGAATCCCTGGCCGGGCTCGGGGCTGTCGTACGCGAGACCGACCTGCGCGGTCCCGATGAGCTGCCCGTCCTCCTCGGCCACCAGCAGCCGGTAGCGCTTGTCGGGATGGGCGCGGGACAGGTCGTGGACGACGTGCTCGGGAGTCGTCACCATGTAGGGGAGCGCGGCGCGCCGGATCCGTACCCAGTCCTCCGCGTCGGCGGGCCGGAAGTCGCGAACGATGACAGTCATGAACCGGACGCTACGCGCGGGACGCAGGTGCCCGCCCCTGAATTTCCGGCGGTGACGGGGGCGGTGTGGGGGAGAATCGGGACGTGACTTTGAAGATCGTCCTTGACCCGGACTCCGGCATCGCCCCGTACGAGCAACTGCGCACGCGGATCTCCGAACTGGCCCGTTCCGGCGCGCTGCCCGTCGGCTTCAGACTCCCGACCGTACGCGGCTTCGCCGAGGAGCTCGGCCTCGCCGCGAACACCGTCGCGAAGGCGTACCGCGCGCTGGAGACCGACGGGGTGATCGAGACCCGGGGGCGCAACGGCACGTTCGTCGCCGCCGCCGGTGACGCGGCGGACCGGCACGCGGCGGCCGCGGCGCAGGAGTACGCGGAGCACGCGCGGCGGCTGGGCCTGCCCCGGGACGAGGCGCTGTCCCTGGTGGCGGACGCGGTGCGGGCGGCGTACGCGGACTGACCCGGGCGGAGGACGCCGGGTCCGGGCCGGACGCCCGGCCCCCGGCGCGGGCGTCAGAGGTACAGGCCCGCGTCCGCCCCGGAGTCCTGCTTCGGGACCGACGCCGGGCCGTTGCCGCGCCGCAGGGCGTACAGCTCGGCGAGCGTCGCGCCCTCCCGGCCGATCCCCTCCTCCGTGCCGAGCCAGGCCACCGCCTCCTCGCGGGTCAGCGCGCCCACCTCGATCCTGGCGAGACAGCGGCCGGGCCTGACCACGGCCGGATGGAGCCGGCCCAGGTCCTCGTTGGTGGTGACCCCCACCAGCACGTTGCGGCCCTGGCCCAGCAGCCCGTCGGTGAGGTTCAGCAGCCGGGACAGCGCCTGGCCCGCCGTGTGCCTGGCCTCGCCGCGGATCAACTCGTCGCAGTCCTCCAGGAGCAGCAGCCGCCACCGGCCCTTCGCGGTGCCGTCGTCCTCGCCGATCGCGATGTTCATCAGATAGCCGACGTCGTTGAAGAGCTGCTCCGGGTCGAGCACGCAGTCGACCTGGCACCAGTCCCGCCAGGAGCGCGCGAGCGTGCGCAGCGCGGACGTCTTGCCGGTGCCCGGCGGGCCGTGCAGCAGGAGCAGCCGGCCCGAGACGTCGTCGGGCGTGAGCGTCATCAGCCGGTCCATGGCGCGGGCCACCGGAGCCGTGTAGTTGCCGCGGACCTCGTCCCAGGTGCCGGAGGAGATCTGCCGGGTGGTGCGGTGCGGGCCGCGGCGCGGGGAGGCGTACCAGAAGCCCATCGTCACGTTCTCCGGGCGGGGTTCGGGTTCGTCCCGGGCGCCGTCCGTCGCCCGGTCGAGGACCTCCCGCGCCAGCTCCGGGCCGGTCGCGGTGACGGTGACGTCGGCGCCGCGGTTCCAGCGGGAGACGAGCAGCGTCCAGCCGTCGCCCTCGGCGAGGGTGGCGCTGCGGTCGTCGTCGCGGGCGGCGCGCAGCACCTTGGCGGACGGGGGCAGCAGGCTGGCCCCGGCCTTGACGCGCTCCAGGGAGGTGCTGTGCGAGTACGGCTGCTCGCCCGTCGCGAAGCGGCCCAGGAACAGCGCGTCGATGACGTCCGACGGGGAATCGCTGTCGTCGACGGTGAGCCGGATCGGCAGCGCGGACTCGGGAGTGGCTGACATGGCGCCATGATCGGGCACGGGGACCGCGGGTGCACCCGGGTTTCGCCGCCCTCCGACCGCCCCCTGGCCGTCACCCGGAAGGGGGGAGCGGGGGTATGACTCGGGATCAAAGGGGCGCACGGGAGGACTCGTTGGAGCAACTTGGCATGCCCACTTCCGGCAGGGGTGCGGCTGCTGCTACCACGGACTCGGCAGACCGGGTGGAGATCCCGCCCGTCGGTCCACGGGAGGTTCCATGAAGATGTCCCGACTCGCGGCGTTCTCGTCCTCGCTCCTGCTCGGTGCCGTGCTCGCCCTGACCGGTGCGGCCACCGCCCTCGCCGCCCCGTCCGTCCAGGCCGTCGACTACGTCGCTCTCGGAGACTCGTACTCCTCGGGCGTCGGGGCCGGCAGCTACGACGGCGCCAGCGGTTCCTGCAAGCGCAGCACCAAGTCGTACCCCGCCCTCTGGGCCGCCGCGAACTCGCCCGCCTCCTTCGCCTTCACCGCCTGCTCGGGTGCCCGCACCGGGGACGTGAAGGCCAATCAGCTCGGCCCCCTCAACTCCTCGACCGACCTGGTCTCGATCTCCATCGGCGGCAACGACGCGGGCTTCGCCGACGTCATGCTCACCTGCGTGCTCCAGTCGGAGACCACCTGCCTCGACCGGATCGCCACGGCCCGCAGTTTCGTGGACACCACCCTGCCGGGGAACCTCGACTCGGTGTACTCGGCGATCAGCGCCAAGGCGCCGTCCGCCCGGGTCGTCGTCCTCGGCTACCCGCGCTTCTACCAGATCGGCGGCAGCTGCGCCGTCGGCCTGAGCGACAAGGTGCGCTCCGCGATCAACTCGGCGGCCGACCACCTCAACACGGCGACCGCCAAGCGCGCCGCCGACCACGGATTCGCCTTCGCCGACGTCGCGGGGCGGTTCACCGGCCACGAGATCTGCTCCAGCAGTTCCTGGCTGCACAGCGTCAACTGGCTGAACATCGGCGAGTCCTACCACCCCACCGCCGCCGGGCAGTCGGGCGGCTACCTGCCCGGTTTCACCTCGGCGGCCTGATTCCGCCCGGTCGCGCACCCGCCGGTCCCGTCGGCCGTCCGTCGGGCAGGAGGCCCCGCCCGACGGGGCCTCCGTCCGGCGGGTCGCGCACGGCCACCGGACCGGACCGGGTCCCTCGCGCCCAATTCGCCCCGACGCGAAGGGATCCGGAGGCCGGTGTCAACCCCCGTACAGGTGTGCGCAATCCTGCGCCCGGGATACACGAGTGTCGTCGCGGGGCGATAGGGTTAACCTGCCCGGGGCGGGTGCCCTCGTACGGGTGGGGAGTGACATGGAACAGATAGCGATGCGGAGCAGGCCGCGTGTGCCTGCCATCACATGCGGGAGCGGTGCGACGAGTTCGCGCCTCGACCGTCATCTCGCGGTGCTCGGCGGACCCGCCGTGCCACAGCGGGAAGCCGCGGAGGCGACGCTGCTGATGCGCGAGCTCACCTCGCGCGACGCCGCTCACCGCCGTCGGAGCAAGAGCGCGCGGGTGTCGCTCTTCGCGCCGTTGCGACGACTGAGGCGTTCGCTCTTCGGAAGTCACCGCTGACCCCTCGGCCCGTCATGACCACCCGTCGGTCCTCGGCCCGGACTCCCCGGCCGGGGCCCGTCATCCGGGCCTCCGGTCCGGGACGGTGAACCAAACGCACCGTCCCGGCTCCGCGCTGCTGTCGACCCTCCCCGTCATCCCCGGGGCCGGCGGCGGCGCTTCGGCATGTTCCCCCTCCGGCGGATCGCCGTCCCCCGCGCCGGACCGTCACTCCCGCGCCGGGCGCCGCCACCGGCGTTCCCGTCACTCGCCGCCGCGTGCGTGGCGCCGTACCGACAGCGGCACGAACACCGCGAGCAGCAGTGCCGACCAGAGCAGCGTCCCGGCCACCGGATGGGCGACCGGCCAGGCGGCGTCGGAGGCCGGTGACGCGTTGCCGAACAGGTCCCGGGTCGCCGAGGCCATGGCGCTGATCGGGTTCCACTCCGCGACCGTCCGCAGCCACCCCGGCAGGTTGTCGGTCGGGATGTACGCGCTCGACAGCAGCGGCAGGACGAAGGTGGCGCTGCCCACCTGGCCGGCGATCTCCTCGTTGCGGATCAGCAGGCCCAGCCAGTAGCCCAGCCAGGACGTGGCGAAGCGGAAGAGCAGCAGCAGCCCGAGGGCGCCCAGCGCGGCGAGCGGTCCGCCCTCGATCCGCCAGCCGACCGCGAGCCCCACCAGGATCAGCGGGACCATGCCGACGGCCGTGGTCAGCAGGTCGGCCGCGGTCTGGCCGAAGGGCACGGCCGGGCGGCTCATCGGCAGCGTGCGGAGCCGGTCCATCACCCCGCGCTGGCAGTCCTGCGCCGACTGGAACATCCCGACCATGATGCCGTTCGCCGCCGTCGCCGCCAGCAGCCCCGGCACCAGGAACGCGCGGTACTCCTGGCCGGGCACGGCCAGGGCGCTGCCGAAGACGTACCCGAAGAAGAGCAGCATCGTGATCGGCATGGTCTGGGTCAGGATCATCACGCCCGGGGACGCCTTGATCCGCTGGAGGTGACGGCCCAGCATGGCCAGGCAGTCGGCGACCGGGGTGCTCGTGGCGGGGGCGACGCGCGGTGTCGTGACGCTCATGCCGCTGCCTCCTTCGGGGTCGGGCCGGGGGTCGGGTTCGGGGTGGTGCGGACGTCGCCGCGGCCGGTCAGCCGGAGGAAGACCTCGTCGAGCGTCGGCGGACGCAGGCTCGCGTCGACCAGCGGCACTCCGGCCGCGTCGAGTTCGCGGACGATCCGCGGGAGGGTGAGCGTGGTGTCGGCCGCGACGGCGCCCACGGTGCGGTGCTCGTGGTCGAGCGCCGGTTCGGTGCCGGTGAGCCGGTCGAGCACGCCGGCCGCCGGGACCAGCGCCGAGTCGTCGGCGACGACCACCTCGGCGTAGCTGCCGATGAGGGACTTCAGCTCCGCGGGGGTGCCGCGGTGGGCGGCCCGGCCCCGGTCGATCAGCACGATGTCGTCGGCCAGCTGGTCGGCCTCCTCCAGGTACTGCGTGGTGAGCAGGACGGTCGTGCCGAGGCCCGCCAGGTCCCGGATCGCGGCCCAGATCTGGTTGCGGCTGTGCGGGTCGAGCCCGGTGGTCGGCTCGTCCAGGAAGAGCACCCGCGGGCGGGTCAGCAGGCTGGCCGCGAGGTCGAGGCGGCGCCGCATGCCGCCCGAGTATGTGCGGGCCGGGCGGTCGGCCGCCCCGGTCAGCTCGAAGCGCTCCAGGAGTTCGTCGGCGCGGCCGCGCGCGGCCGCGCCGCGCAGCCGCAACAGCTTCGCGAAGAGCCGCAGGTTCTGCCGCCCGGTCAGCTCGCCGTCGACGGAGGCGTCCTGCCCGGTGACGCCGATCGCCCCGCGCACCGCCGCCGCCTCGCGCACCACGTCGTGGCCCGCGACCCGGGCACTCCCGGCGTCCGGTGCCGTCAACGTGGTGAGCACCCGGACCGCGGTGCTCTTCCCCGCGCCGTTCGGCCCCAGCACCCCGCAGACGGAGCCCTCGGCCACGGCGAGGTCGAGCCCGCGCAGCGCGTGGACGTCGCCGTAGCGCTTCTCCAGACCTTCACTAAGTACAGCGTACGTAGTTGTCATGCGACCACCGTACCGCACTACGTACGCTGTACGTAACTAAGATGGGGGCGAGGTGATGATCGATGGTGGGGCGACCCGCTGTACCCGAAGTGATCTGGGCGCGCCCCGAGCGTGCGGGCCGCGGCCCCCGGCCGGCCTTCAGCCGTGCCGACATCGCGGCGGCGGCCGTCCGCATCGCCGACGCGGACGGCTTCGACGCGGTCTCCATGCGGAAGGTCGCGGCGGAGCTGGGCTGCGGCACGATGTCGCTCTACAACTACGTGCCGCGCAAGGAGGACCTGCACGAGCTGATGCTCGACGCGGTCAGCGCCGAGTACGAGCTCCCCGAACCGTCCGGTGACTGGCGGGCCGACCTCGGCGCGCTGGCCCGCCAGGCCCGCGCGATGATGCACCGCCACACCTGGGTGCCCCGGCTGATGTCACCCGTGTACGGCTTCAGCCCGAACGCGCTGCGGTACCTGGAGTACGCGCTCAGCTGCCTGGACGGGGTCGACGCGCGGTTCGGCGAGAAGATGGAACTGATCGCCATGGTCAACGGCGTGGTCACCACCTATGTGGCCAACGAGATCGCCACGGCGGAGCGCAGCCGGTCGCTGCCCTGGTCCGAGGAGCAGGAGCAGCAGGTGCGCACCGCCTACCTGATCAGCCAGATCGCGACCGGGAAGTACCCGCGGATGGCGGCGGGGTTCGCCGAGGACCCCGGGCCGATCGATCTGGAGGGCATCTTCGACCGGGCGCTCGACCGGGTACTGGACTCGTTCGACCGGTGACTCCCCGGCGGCCGCCGTACGCCCGGTCACAGCAGCGCGAACTGCCCGTCCGGGCCCTCCTCCTGATGGTCCAGCACGGACGCGGGCCGGCGCGCGGCGGCCGGGGCCGGCAGGACGCCCGCCGCCCGCAGGTCCGCGGCGGTGACCGGCGGGCCGACGTCCAGGCCCTCCTGCCGGGGACGGAGCCCGTCCAGCAGCGCCAGCAGGGTGATCAGCTCCAGCAGCTCCGAGGTCCATTCCTGGAGCCAGGCCCGGGGGCGCACGGCCTCCAGGCCGTCCGGGTCCGGCGCGCCGGACGCCGCGCGGCGTCCGAACCACAGCTCCAGCACCCGGACCCCGCCCACCCGGAAATCCCAGGCCCCGGCGGGCACGGGCGAGATGCGGC
>NZ_RDBO01000020.1:380788-389923 GCF_008120935.1 Streptomyces sp. sk2.1 | reverse complement strand
GGCGGGCACGGGCGAGATGCGGCCGGTGCCCAGCGCGAGCGTCTCCCCATCCGGGTCGTACTCCGGCGCGGTCGGTACCGGCGGGATCGCGGCCCGCACGTAGGGGCGCCGCCCGCCCGGCAGCCGCGGGCGTTCCCGGCCCCCGGCGCCCCGCAGCTGCAACCGCGCCAGCTCCCGCCCCAGTTCCACCCCGGCCGACCAGCGCGCGGTGTCGGCGGGCAGCGGCACCACGCATCCGGCGGGCGAGGGCCGGGCCGCCGCGAGCACCCACGCCAGCACGGCCTCCGCGGTGACCGGCCCGCCGTGGAGTTCGCCCAGCAGCGCGAGCAGCCCCGGGGCCAGATTGGGTTCGAGACCGCCGGGCCGCCGGTACAGCGGACGGATCCGGCCCGGCCGGCCGGCGGGGGAGTGGCCGTCCGGGAGCAGCGCCGTCACGGACAGGGCGGGGCCGGTGTCCCGGGGCACGTGCCCGTGCTCCACGACGAACAGCTGGTGCCCGTCGGCGACCCGCCACAGCTCGGGGCGGGCGGCGTCGATCAGCCGGTGGTCGGGCAGCAGCCACTGCCGGTCGAACGGGCCGTGCGCGATCCGTACCGGCTCGGGGCACGGCCCGTCCTCGCGGGCGAACCGGCCGGTGCCGGTGGACTGCCCCGGCAGCGCCGCCACCGAGGTCCACGGATCACGGGACCGGCTGGCCCGGAACAGCCGTTCGCGTTCGTCGGCCGGGGCCCGCACCAGCCGGTCCCAGCGCGCCCTGAGCGAGCCGGCGTCGGGGGCGAGGACCCAGGGGCGCCCGGTGCGCAACGGCCGTACGGACCAGGGCATGAGGTCGTCGAGGAGCGGGGCGTCCGCGTCCTGGCCGTCGCCGGAGCCGCCCGCCGCCCGTGCTGCCACCGTGCCGTCCTCCCCGTCGCCACGTCCGCCGCCTTCCCGGGCATCGTAACCGTGCCCGTGCGGAGCGGTCCCGCCCCGCAGGAGGGGGCTCAGTGGGCCTCCAGGGTGACCGAGAAGGAGAAGCGGTCGCCCCGGTACCGGATGCGCGCCACGTCGACCACCCGGCCGTTCTCGTCGTACGTCACGCCCGTGTAGAACAGGATCGGGCTCAGCAGCGGCACCCTCAGGAGCTCGGCGGTGGGCGGGTCGGCGAGGCGGGCCTCGACGGTGTCGGTGATGCGCGCGATCCGGACGCCGACCCGGTCGCGCAGCACCTTGGTCATCGGCCAGCGTTCGAGATCGGCGACGTCGATACGGGCCGCGACCTCGGGACGCACCATGTTCTCCGCCCAGTTGGTGGGCTCGTCGTCGTTCTCGTCGCAGCGCAGCCGGCGGTAGCCGACCACCTCCGCGCAGTCGGGGAAGTACTCGCAGAGGTCCCCGGGCACGGCGACCGGGCCGTGGCCGAGGACCTCGGTCCGCTCGCCCGACTGCTGGGCCACGATCGCGTCGATCGAGCCGAGCAGCCGGACCGGCGACACCCGGCGGGCGCGCGGCTCGATGAACGTGCCGCGCCGCCGGTGCCTGCTGATCAGCCCCTCCGTCTCCAGCTCCTTGAGCGCCTGGCGCATCGTCAGGACGCTGACGCCGTAGTGCGCGGCGAGCTGCTCCTCGGTGGGCAGCCGCGCC
Organism: Streptomyces sp. sk2.1; assembly: GCF_008120935.1. Taxonomy (GTDB): domain Bacteria; phylum Actinomycetota; class Actinomycetes; order Streptomycetales; family Streptomycetaceae; genus Streptomyces. The sequence goes on along the minus strand of NZ_RDBO01000020.1, from coordinate 388,300 downwards.
GACGCGTCCTGGGCCCGGCCGAGTATCGAGGCGCGCAGCGACTGCGAGACCTGGTACCACAGCGGCAGCTTGCGGTTCAGGACCAGCGAGTCGGGGGCGAAGGCCGGCCCCGGGGGCGTCTTGGGCATCTGGGGCACCTGGGTCACCTGGTCTCTCCGTACTGCGGCAGGGCGGACGCGCCGGTGCGGGGCCGGGGAACGGCCCCGCCGCCTACGGCCTGAAGTTGCGGCTCAGACCCTGCCACACGTCGTCGTAGCCGTGCTGCAGGTGACCGGCCGTCGCCGCCTGCGCGGTCGCCGTCACCGGCCAGCGGGTCTCGAACATGAAGGCCAGGCCGTCGTCGATCTTCTGCGGCTTCAGCTCCGCCCCGCTCGCCCGGTCGAAGGTCTCCCGGTCCGGGCCGTGCGCCGACATCATGTTGTGGAGCGAGCCGCCGCCCGGGACGAAGCCGCCCCTGCCGGCCGTCTTCGCGTCGTACGCGCCCTCGATCAGGCCCATGTACTCGCTCATCACGTTGCGGTGGAAGTACGGCGGCCGGAAGGTGTCCTCGCCGACCAGCCAGCGCGGCGCGAAGACGACGAAGTCGACCCCGGCCAGCCCCGGGGTGTCGGACGGCGAGGTCAGCACCGTGAAGATCGACGGGTCGGGGTGGTCGTAGCTGATCGAGCCGATGACGTTGAAGCGGCGCAGGTCGTAGACGTACGGGGTGTGGTTGCCGTGCCAGGCGACGACATCGAGCGGGGAGTGGTCGTAGGTCGCGGACCAGAGGTTCCCGCAGAACTTGTTGATCACCTCGACCGGTCGGTCGTCGTCCTCGTACGCGGCGACGGGGGCCAGGAAGTCCCGGGCGTTCGCCAGGCCGTTGGCGCCGATCGGACCGAGGTCGGGCAGGGCGAACGGCTGGCCGTAGTTCTCGCAGACGTAGCCCCGGGCGGTGGTGTCGAGCAGCTCCACGCGGAACCGGACGCCGCGCGGGATCAGCGCGACGTGCCCCGGCTCGGCGCGCAGCAGGCCCATCTCGGTGCGCAGCAGCAGGCCGCCGCGCTCCGGGACGATCAGCAGCTCGCCGTCCGCGTCGCTGAACACCCGGTCCGTCATGGACGCGTTGGCGCTGTAGAGGTGCACGGCCATGCCGGTGCGCTGCGTCGCGTCGCCGTTGCCGCCGAGGGTCCACAGGCCGGCCAGGAAGTCCGTCCCGGCGGCGGGCTCGGGGAGCGGGTCCCAGCGCAGCCGGTTGGGGTCGGGCACGGATTCGGTGAACGGGGCGGTGCGCAGGGCGCCGTTGTCGATCCGGACGAACGGCGGGTGGGCGGCCGAGGGGCGGATCCGGTAGAGCCAGGAGCGGCGGTTGTGGGCGCGCGGTTCGGTGAAGGCCGAGCCGCTCAACTGCTCCGCGTAGAGCCCGAGGGGCGCGCGCTGGGGGGAGTTGCGGCCGTGCGGCAACGCCCCCGTCACCGCCTCCGAGCTGTGCTGATTGCCGAAACCGGCGGAGTACTCAAGCCCCTCCGCCGTCTTCCTCGCCTGCTCGATGCCGCTCATCCGCGCTCCCGGTGCCGAAGAAATCCTATGGACAACCGTAGGAATCGAATCGGGGCGCGTCAACGGCATTCGTGACGCACAGGGGGGTTCCAGAAGTTGAACAATGCTCTACTCTCTCGCACATGTCGTGGACACGAAGACTTCTGGTGGTCCTGGCGGCGCTCGCGGCCGCCCTCCTCGCGGCCCCCGTGGCGCAGGCGCACGAAGAACGTCCGGTCGAACTGCCCGACGGAACCGGAAGCGTTCCCGTGTACCGCACGGGCGAACCCGATCTGCTGGTCTGCAAGGGCGACCGGGCCGACTTCGAGCGCCGGGTGGCGGCCTTCCCGGCCGAGCTGCGGGACCGGAACCTGAAGCTCTTCGACCGGTGCCTGAAGTCCGGCTTCCGCCATCTGCAACAGGCCGTCGACGCGGTCGACCGGCCGGGCATGAACATCGCGGTCCTGCCCGGCCTGTACGAGGAGGAGCCCTCGCTGCCCGCACCGGCGGGGGAGTGCGCCCGGCTGAAGGCCCCCGACTCCCAGCTCGGCTACCAGATCCTGTCGTACGCCCAGCAGGCGCGGTGCCCGCACAACCAGAACCTGGTGGCGATCCTCGGCAAGAAGAACCTCCAGATCGAGGGCACGGGCGCCGAGCGCACGGACGTGGTGATCGACGCCAAGTACCGCAAGCTCAACGCGATCCGCGCGGACCGGTCCGACGGCGTCTACTTCAAGAACTTCACCGCCCAGCGCACCACCTTCAACTCCCTGTACGTCCTGGCGCAGGACGGCTTCGTCATCGACGACGTCCTCACCCGCTGGAACGACGAGTACGGCTTCCTGACCTTCGCGAGCGACCACGGGCTGTACAAGAACTGCGAGTCGTACGGCAACGGCGACTCCGGCATCTACCCCGGCAGCGCCTCCAACATCAACGACGGCCACGGCTACGACGTACCGCGCTACTCCATCGAGATCACCGGCTGCCGCAGCCACCACAACATGGTCGGCTACTCGGGCACGGCGGGCGACTCCGTCTACGTCCACGACAACGAGTTCGACCACAACATGGGCGGCGCCTCGATGGACAGCGCCTTCCCCGGCCACCCCGGACTGCCGCAGAACCACGCCCGCTTCGAGCGCAACCTGATCCACGACAACAACGCCGACTACTACCGGTACGTCGCCGACGGCACCTGCGCCAAGCCGCCCGTGGAACGGGGCTACGAGGACGGCGTCGTCTGCCCGCAGATCTCCATGCCGCCCGGCTCCGGCATCATCACCGCGGGCGGCAACTGGAACCTGTACGAGAACAACTGGATCTACGGGCACCGGCGCACCGCCTTCTACCTGTCCGCCGTCCCCGCCTTCATCCGGGGCGAGGACGCGCTGTCCAAGCAGGCCGACACCTCCCACCACAACCGGTACGCGAACAACCACCTCGGCAAGGACCGGGCGGGCAACTCCCGGCCCAACCGCACCGACGTCTGGTGGGACGGCCAGGGCGGTGGCAATTGCTGGCAGTCGGACACCGGCGCGTCGTCCCCGCGCACCCTGCCCACCTGCGGCGCCGAGCGCGGCGCCGTGTCCGGCGGCAGCGACCGGCTCGTCGGCGAACCGGTCAAACTGGCCCAACTGCTGGTCTGCGCCGACTACAACGTGCAGGCGCGGCGGCTGCCGGCCGGCTGCGACTGGTACGGCGCGCGGGGCATCGAGCGCATCGAGACGCAGGTGACTCTGGCGATCGCCGTGGTGCTCGCGCTGGTCGGCGGGGTGCTGTGGTGGCGCAGACTGCGGGGCAGCCGGTCCGCCACCGTCGTCACGGCGCTCGGGGCGATCGGCCTCGCGCTGGACGTCGCCGGTTCGACGACGGGGCTCGCCTCCTCCTACGTGCCCGCGCTGGCCCTGCTGCTGACCGGGGTGTGGTGGACCGGGATCGGGCTCGTGCTGCGGCGCGAACGGCCGTGGCTGGGGTGGACCACGGTGGTGCTGGGCGCGCTCACGCTGCTGGACGCCCTCGACAAGGCCATGTTCATGATCCCGTGGATCCCGCTCGGCCCGGCCTGGGTGCGCGGACTCCTCGGCGTGGTCTGGGTGGTGTGGGCCGTGATCGCCACCGCCCGGCACGGCGAACGGGGCGAGGAACCCGGAACGACGGAGAACCCGGAGACGGCACGGACCGCGCAGGCGTCGCGGACCGCGGAAGGGGACGGAGCATGAGGAGTTTCGGAAAGGGCCGGAGCGCGGGGCGTTCCCGCAGGCGGCAGCGGGCCGCCCGGCCGGTCGCCACGGCCGTCGCCGTGCTCACCGCGGGCGCCCTCGTGCTCGGGGCGAGCGCCTGCGGCGGGCGGGCCACCACCCACCACAAACCCGGCACGAGCCACGAACAGGCCGACGGGGACACCGGCCGGCTGCTCACCGCCGACGACGGCTCGGGCAACCGGCTGCGCGAGGTCGACGCCGAGGGCGCCCCCGCCGTGACGGTCGCCGTGCGGCGGGACTCCGAGGACGGGTGGAACGTCCGCCTCACCGTGCGCGACTTCCGGTTCACCCCGGACAGCGTGGGCGGCGCCGCGCTCCTCGGGCGCGGCCACGCCCGCCTGTTCCTCGACGGCCGTCCCCTCGCCCGCGTCTACGGTTCCTGGTACCACCTCCCCGCCTCCCTCGTCCGCGGCGCGGGCGGCGGCACCGGCCTCACCGCCCGGCTCTATGCCGACGACCACACCGCCTGGGCCGTGAACGGAGCCCCCGTCCAGGCCACCGCCTCCCTCGCGGCCTCCTCCGCGAAGCCGGCCCCCGGTGCGACCCGCTCCGGGGAGACCCGGCCCGACACGGACCTGGAGATCGTCGTCTCCCGCGGCAGGGTCAGCCCCGCCCCCGGCCGCACCGAGGTCGAGAAGGGCGGAACCGTCCGGCTGCGCGTCCGCAGCGACCGCGCCGACAGCCTCCACGTCCACGGCTACGACAAGGAGGCCCGGCTGCCCGCGGGCCGCACCGTCACCCTGACCTTCACCGCCGACCGCAGCGGACTCTTCGAGGTCGAGACACACGAGTCCGACCTGCTCCTGACCCAACTCGTCGTACGGTGAACGCCCTCGCCCACGGCATCGGCGCCCAGCACGACCTGCCGCTGTCCCCCTTCTACGCCTTCGCCGGGGCCTTCACCGCGCTCTTCGTCTCCTTCCTCGCGCTCGGCCTGCTCTGGTCCGCCTCACGGTTCCGCGGCGACCGGGCGGGCCGCCCGGTACCGGCCGCCGTCCAGCGCCTCGCCGACGCCCGCCCCACCCGTACCGCCCTGCGCGTCCTGGGACTCGCCGCCGGGCTGTTCGTCGTGCTCCACCTCCTGCTCGGACCGGACGACCCGGAACGCAACCCGGCCCCCGGCGCCGTGTACGTGCTCCTCTGGGTCGGGCTGGTCCCCGCCTCGCTCCTCCTCGGCCCCGTCTGGCGGCTGGTCAACCCGCTGCGCACCGTCCACCTCGTCGTCCGCCGCCTGCTCCGCCGCGACCCCGGCGAGGGGCGCCCCCTGCCCGCCCGGCTCGGCCTGTGGCCCGCCGCGGCCGGGCTCCTCGCCTTCACCTGGCTCGAACTCGTGGCCCCCGACCCCGCCTCGGCCACCACCCTGCTGCTCTTCCTCGCCCTCCACACCGCCGTCCAGCTCGTGGGCGCCGCCCGTCACGGCGCCGGGTGGTTCGACCACGCGGACGCCTTCGAGGTCTACTCCGGCCTGCTCGCCCGGCTCTCCCCGCTCGGCCGCCGCCCCGCCGACGGCCGCCTCGTGCTCCGCTCCCCGTTCAACGGCCTCGACGCCACCCCGCATCTCCCCGGGCTCGTCGCCACCGTCTGCGTCATGCTCGGCTCCACCGCCTACGACGGCTTCTCCGACTCCCCCTCCTGGATCACCACCGTCCAGACCTCGCCCCTGGGCCGCACCGCCGCGGCCACGCTCGGCCTCCTGGCCGCCGTCGTCCTCGTCGCCACCCTCTACGCCCTGTGCTCAGGGGCCGTCCGGCTGATATCCGGCCGGCTCCGCCGGCCGCTCACCTCCTTCGCGCACTCGCTCGTCCCGATCGCCCTCGGCTACCTCGTCGCCCACTACTTCACGCTCTTCGTCACCGAGGGGCCGCGCACCGTCATGATGGCGTTCGGCACCGACGATCCCGTCCCGCCCGATCCGCCCCTGGGGCCCGGCGGCGTCGCCACGCTCCAGGTCCTCGCGATCGTCCTCGGCCATGTGCTCGGCGTCGTCGCCGCCCACGACCGGTCCGTGCGCCTCTTCCCGCCCGGCCGCGCCGTCGCGGGGCAGCTCCCGCTGCTGATCCTGATGATCACCTATACCGTCGGAGGGCTTTCGTTGCTCATCGTGTGAGCATCGACGGAGGTCGGCCACCCGTCGCAGAGGAGACCCACGGCATCATGGAGCCCGTGCCCCATGTCAACACGAACCTCCGCCGCGCCCCCGTGCAGCAGCGCAGCGCCGAACGCCTCGCCCGGATACTCGACGCCTGCGCCGAACTCCTCGACGAGACCGGCTACGAGCAGCTGTCCACCCGGGCCGTGGCCGTGCGCGCCGAAGTGCCCATCGGCTCCGTCTACCGCTTCTTCTCCAACAAGCGCGCGCTGACCGACGCACTGGCCCGCCGCAACCTGGACAGCTTCGCCGAACGCGTCACCGCCCGCCTGGCCGCCATCCCCACCGCCGACTGGCGCAGCGCCATCGACGCCGTCCTGGACGAGTACCTGGCCATGAAGCGGTCCGTGGCCGGATTCGCCCTGGTCGACTTCGGTGTGCCGGCTCCCGTCGACGACCCCGCCGACGACGCCAACCGCCGGGTCGCCGACCGGCTCGCCGAACTGCTCTCCGGATACTTCGGCCACGCCCCCGAGGAGGAGCGGCTCCGCACCATCCTGGTCTGCGTCGAGGCCGCCGACGCCGTCCTCGGGCTGGCGTTCCGCAGCGACCCGGAGGGCGATCCGGCCGTCGTCGCCGAGACCCGCATCCTGCTGCGGGCCTACCTGGCGCGGCTCCTGGACTGACCCGCGCGAGGGGGGGCCGGATCGCACCCGACGGGTGAACAACGCGTTGACCTGGGGTTTTGCTCGTATTGCTCGCATGTCAACATCTTGTTAACGCCGCGAGGCGAGCCCTAACGTCATCCGCACCGCCGACTCCGGTGGGAGTTCAAGGGTGAGCGATAGGTATCCCACATGCTGACAATCCTCGGCTTCGCCATGATCGCGACCTTCCTGGTCCTGATCATGATGAAGAAGATGTCGCCGATCGCGGCGCTGGTCCTGATCCCCGCACTGTTCTGCGTCGCCGTCGGACAGGGCGCGAAGCTCGGCGACTACGTCATAGACGGCGTCGGCAACCTGGCCCCGACCGCCGCGATGCTGATGTTCGCCATCGTCTACTTCGGCGTGATGATCGACGTCGGCCTCTTCGACCCGATCGTGCGGGGCATCCTGCGCTTCTGCAAGGCCGACCCGATGCGGATCGTCGTCGGCACGGCGGTGCTCGCCGCGATCGTCTCGCTCGACGGCGACGGCTCCACCACGTTCATGATCACCGTCTCGGCGATGTATCCGCTCTACAAGCGCCTCAAGATGAGCCTGGTCGTGATGACCGGTGTCGCCGCCACCGCCAACGGCGTCATGAACACCCTCCCCTGGGGCGGCCCCACCGCCCGCGCCGCCACCGCGCTCAAGCTCGACGCGGGCGACATCTTCGTCCCGATGATCCCGGCCCTCGGCGTCGGACTGGCCGCCGTGCTGCTCCTCGCCGTCGTGCTCGGCCGGCGCGAGCGCAGGCGGATCGGCCCGCTCACCCTCGACGGGGCGCCGGCCGCGGAGACGGCCACCGAGCCGGAGACCGTGCTCGTCGCGGCGGGCGGCGGCGACCGCGCCCGCAGGACCTCCGGCGGAGCGGACCGGGGCACCGGCACGGGCACGGGTACGGGCACGGGCGGGGGCACGGGCGGGGGCACGGGTA
>NZ_RDBO01000020.1:366059-380688 GCF_008120935.1 Streptomyces sp. sk2.1 | reverse complement strand
CGCGGAGAACGCGGGGGAGGGCGTGGACGAGGGCTTCAAGGGCCTGGACCCGAACCGGCCCACCCTGCGCCCCAAGCTGTACTGGTTCAACGCGGCCCTCACCATCGCCCTGCTCACCGCGATGATCATGGAACTGATGCCGATCCCGGTGCTGTTCCTGCTCGGCGCCGCCCTCGCCCTCACCGTCAACTTCCCCCACATGCCGGACCAGCGGGCCCGCATCGCCGCCCACGCCGACAACGTCCTCAACGTCTCCGGCATGGTCTTCGCCGCCGCCGTGTTCACCGGCGTCCTCTCCGGCACGGGCATGGTCGAGCACATGGCCGACTGGCTCGTCGGCGCGATCCCCGAGGGCATGGGCCCGCACATGGCGATCGTCACCGGTGTCCTGAGCATCCCGCTGACGTACTTCATGTCGAACGACGGCTTCTACTTCGGCGTGGTCCCGGTGCTCGCCGAGGCGGGCGCGGCCCACGGCGTCTCCCCGCTGGAGATCGCCCGCGCCTCCCTGGTCGGTCAGCCCCTGCACATGTCGTCCCCACTGGTCCCGGCCGTCTACGTCCTCGTCGGCATGGCGAAGGTCGAGTTCGGCGACCACACCAGGTTCACCGTCAAGTGGGCCGCGCTCACCTCGCTGGTGGTGCTCGCCGCCGGTCTCCTGTTCGGCATCGTCTGACCGTGCCGCGCACCCGGAAGCCCGGCAGGGGCTGGCTGCTGCGCCTCGTCATCGCCTTCGCCCTCGCGCAGGGGGCGGTGTCGATGGCGCGGCCGGCCGTCTCCTACCGGGCCCTCTCACTGGGCGCGGACGAGCGCGCGATCGGGGTGATCGCCGGTGTGTACGCGCTCCTCCCGCTCTTCGCCGCCGTCCCGCTCGGCCGGCGCACCGACCACGGCCGGTGCGCGCCCCTGCTGCCGTTCGGCGTCGTCCTCATCGCGGGCGGCTGCGCCCTCAGCGGCACGGCGGGCTCCCTGCCGGCGATGGCAGCCTGGAGCGGTGTCATGGGGCTCGGCCACCTCTGCTTCGTCATCGGGGCCCAGTCGATCGTCGCCCGGCAGTCCGCCCCCGCCGAACAGGACCGCAACTTCGGGCACTTCACCATCGGCGCCTCCCTCGGCCAGCTCATCGGCCCGATCGCCGCCGGGTACCTGATCTCCGAGCGGGACGGTGCCATGGCGCGGACGAGCGCCCTCGCCCTGATCGTCTCGGCGGCCGTCGCCGCCGTCTCCCTCGGCTCGCTCCGGCGCATCGAGCACCGGACCGGGGCCGCGCCCCGCCGCGCGGAGAGCGCCGCCAGGGTCCCCGTCGGGCGGATCCTGCGCTCCCGGGGCGTCCCGGCCGGGATCTTCATCAGCCTCGCCGTGCTCTCCGCGACCGACATCCTCACCGCGTACCTGCCCGTCGTCGGGGAGCACCGGGGCATCGCCCCCGCCACCGTCGGACTGCTGCTCAGTCTGCGCGCCGCGGCCACCATCGCCTGCCGACTGGTGATGACCCCGATGCTCCGGGTCCTCGGCCGCACCGCGCTGCTCACCACGACCTGCCTGCTGGCGGGGGTGCTCTGCGCGGGCATCGCCCTGCCCGTCCCGGTGGCGGCCCTGGCCGTGATGCTCGCCGTGCTCGGCTTCTGCCTGGGGGTCGGCCAGCCGCTCTCGATGACCACCGTCGTCCGGGCCGCCCCGCCGGAGGCCCGGTCCACCGCCCTCGCCCTGCGGCTGACCGGGAACCGCCTCGGGCAGGTCGTGGCCCCCGCCTCCGTCGGGCTGGTCGCCGGGGTGGCCGGCACCGCGGCGCCGTTCGTCATGCTCGGCGTGCTCCTGCTCGCGGCGGCCGGGCTCGGGGCGCGCGGCGACCGCCCCCGGAAGGACGACCCGGCCCCCGCCGCCGTACCCGCGCCCCGGCGCCGGAGCCCCGCCGACCGGAACCGCGCCTGACGCCCGGGGCCGACGCACGACGCGACCTGCCGGGGCCGACTCCGTACCGGCGCATGACAGGAGCTGCCGGGGCCGACCCCGCCGTGCCGGCGCACGGCAGGACCCGTGCCCGGGAGGGCGCCGCGCGCGCCGGTACCGGGGCCCGCCCCGTACCGGCGGTCGGGCGACCGCGCGGCCGCCGCGGAATCCGTGTTGACCTCAAGTCCACTGGAGGTCGTACGTTCTTTGCATGAGCATGGAAACCACGGCGTGGACACAGCTCCACAACGTCATGAACGCGCAGACCGACCGGCGCCCCTTCGACCGGGCCACCCTGCGGCGCATCGCCGCCTTCGCCCGGCCGCACCGGCGCCGGGTCGTCCAGTTCCTGGTCCTGAGCGTGGTGACGGCGCTCCTCGCGGTCGCCACCCCGATCCTCGCGGGACGCGTCGTCGACGCGATCGTCGCGGGCGAGGAGTCGGGCACCGTCACCGGCCTCTCCCTGCTCATCGCGGTGATCGCCATCGCGGAGGCCGGACTCGGCCTGGTCAGCCGCTGGCTCTCGGCGAACCTCGGCGAAGGGCTGATCCTCGATCTGCGCACGGCCGTCTTCGACCACGTGCAGCGCATGCCGATCGCGTTCTTCACCCGGACCCGCACCGGCGCCCTCGTCAGCCGCCTCAACAACGACGTCATCGGCGCCCAGCGCGCCTTCAGCAACACCCTGTCCGGCGTCGTCAGCAACATCGTGACGCTGCTGCTCACCCTCGGCGTCATGCTCTCCATCTCCTGGCAGATCACCGTGCTCGCGCTGGTGCTGCTGCCGGTCTTCGTCCTGCCGGCCCGCCGGATGGGCAGCCGGATGGCGAGGCTCCAGCGGGAGGCCGCGGCCCACAACGCCGCGATGGGCACCCGGATGACCGAGCGGTTCTCCGCCCCCGGCGCCACCCTGATCAAGCTCTTCGGCCGGCCCGCCGACGAGTCCGCCGAGTTCGCCGCCCGGGCCGGCCGGGTGCGTGACATCGGCGTCCGCACGGCCATGGCCCAGTCCGCGTTCATCACCGCCCTCACCCTCGTGTCGGCCCTGGCCCTCGCCCTGGTCTACGGGCTCGGCGGCCACTACGCGCTGCGCGGACAGCTGGACGCGGGCGCGGTCGTCGCCCTGGCCCTGCTCCTGACCCGGCTCTACGCACCGCTCACCGCCCTCGCCGGAGCCCGCGTCGAGGTGATGAGCGCCCTCGTCAGCTTCGAGCGGGTCTTCGAGGTCCTCGACCTGGAACCGCTCATCGCCCAGAAGCCGGACGCGCGGACGGTCCCGGACGGCCCGGTGTCCGTGGAGTTCGACCGGGTCAGGTTCGGCTACCCGTCCGCCGACAAGGTCTCGCTCGCCTCGCTGGAGGACGTCGCGACCCTCGACACCCGCGACAGCGGCGAAGTGCTGCGCGGCGTCTCCTTCCGCGCCGAACCCGGACAGACGGTGGCGCTCGTCGGCTCGTCCGGCGCGGGCAAGTCGACCATCGCGCAACTGCTGCCGCGCCTGTACGACACGGACGGGGGAACGGTGCGCATCGGCGGCGTCGACGTGCGCGACCTGACCGCCGACACCCTGCGCGACACCCTCGGCATGGTCACCCAGGACGGCCACCTCTTCCACGAGTCGGTCCGCGCCAACCTGCTGCTCGCCCGCCCCGGCGCCACCGAGGAGGAACTCTGGGACGCCCTGCGCCGCTCGCGCCTGGACGGTCTCGTCGCCTCGCTGCCCGACGGGCTCGACACCGTCGTCGGCGAACGCGGCTACCGGCTCTCCGGCGGCGAACGCCAGCGGCTGACCATCGCCCGACTGCTGCTCGCCCGCCAGCGCGTCGTCATCCTCGACGAGGCCACCGCCCACCTGGACAACACCTCCGAGGCGGCCGTCCAGGAGGCGCTGACCGAAGCCCTCGCCGGACGCACCGCGGTCGTGATCGCCCACCGGCTCTCCACGGTGCGGGCGGCCGACCTCATCCTCGTCGTGGAGAGCGGGCGGATCGTGGAACGGGGCACGCACGACGAACTCCTCGCGGCGGGCGGCCGGTACGAGGAGCTGTACCGGACCCAGTTCGAGAACCCCGGCCACGAAACCGCGGAACTGGGCTGAGCGCGAACGTTCCACCGGGCGTGACGGGCGTCTCTGGCGCCACAAAACTAACGGCGCTAGTTTGGGGCGGGCGACATCGCCCGCAACCGCGTCCGGGAGGAACAGCCATGAAGGCCCACGACGGCATGTACATCGACGGAGCCTGGCGGCCCGCTGCGGGACGGGACACGATCGAGGTCGTGAACCCCGCGGACGAGCAGGTCATCGCCCATGTCCCGGCGGGCACGGCGGAGGACGTCGACGCCGCGGTACGGGCCGCCCGCGCCGCGCTCCCCGGCTGGGCGGCCACCGCCCCCGCCGAACGGGCCGCGCGGATCGCCGCGCTGCGCGACGTGCTGGCGGCCCGCAAGGACGAGATCGCCGGGACCGTCACCGCCGAACTCGGCGCGCCGCTGTCGTTCTCGCAGTCGGTGCACGTGGGCCTGCCGGTCAGGGTGGCGGGCTCGTACGCCGAGCTCGCCGCCTCGTACGCCTTCGAGGAGAGGATCGGCAACTCCACCGTGTACGCCGAGCCGGTCGGCGTGGTCGGCGCGATCACCCCGTGGAACTACCCGCTCCACCAGATCGTGGCCAAGGTGGCCCCCGCGCTCGCGGCGGGCTGCACGATCGTCCTCAAGCCGGCCGAGGACACTCCGCTGACCGCCCAGCTCTTCGCCGAGGCCGTCCACGAGGCGGGCGTCCCGGCGGGCGTGTTCAACCTGGTCACCGGCCTCGGCCCGGTCGCCGGACAGGCCCTGGCCGGGCACGACGGCGTCGACCTGGTCTCCTTCACCGGCTCCACCGCCGTCGGGAAGCGGATCGGCGCCACGGCCGGCGCGGCCGTCAAGCGCGTCGCCCTCGAACTGGGCGGCAAGTCCGCCAACGTCATCCTGCCGGGCGCGGACCTCGCCAGGGCCGTCGCCGTCGGCGTCGCGAGCGTCATGGGCAACTCCGGCCAGACCTGCAGCGCCCTGACCCGCATGCTGGTGCACACCTCGCAGTACGACGAGGCGGTCGCGCTCGCCGCGGAGGCGGCCGGCAAGTACGGCGACCGCATCGGCCCCCTCGTCAACGCCGGGCAGCAGGCCAGGGTGCGCGGTTACATCGAGAAGGGCGTCGAGGAGGGCGCCCGGCTCGTGGCGGGCGGCCCCGACGCCCCGCGGGAGAAGGGCTGCTACGTCAGCCCCACCGTGTTCGCCGACGTCACCCCGGAGATGACCATCGCCCAGGAGGAGATCTTCGGCCCCGTCCTCTCGATCCTGCGGTACGAGGACGAGGACGACGCCCTGCGGATCGCCAACGGCACCGTGTACGGGCTCGCGGGTGCCGTCTGGGCCGCCGACGACGCCACGGCCGCGGCCTTCGCCCGCCGGATGGACACCGGGCAGGTGGACATCAACGGCGGCCGGTTCAACCCGCTCGCCCCGTTCGGCGGCTACAAGCAGTCCGGCGTCGGCCGCGAACTCGGCCCGCACGGACTCGCGGAGTACCTCCAGACCAAGTCCCTCCAGTTCTGAACCCCTTGCCGGCCCCTGCCGTCGCCCGCACCACCCGCACGCCCGGTCCAGTCCCGTCGATCGTCGAGGAGCCCGTTCGTGGTCCGCGCCGCCGTACTGCCCGCCGTCAAAGCCCCGTTGGAGATCACCGACATCGAACTCCCGGAACCCGGCCCCGGCCGGGTGCGGGTCGCGCTCGCCGCCGCGGGCGTCTGTCACTCCGACCTCTCGCTGTCCGACGGCACCATGCGGGTGCCCGTCCCCGCGGTCCTCGGACACGAGGGCGCGGGCACCGTCGTCGCGGTCGGCGAGGGCGTCACCCATGTCGCGCCCGGCGACGGCGTCGTGCTCAACTGGGCCCCGTCCTGCGGAAGCTGCCACCACTGCGGGATCGGCGAGGTCTGGCTCTGCGCCAACGCCCTGGCCGGCGCGGCCGGCATCCACGCCCGCACCGCCGACGGCACCGAACTCCACCCCGGGCTGAACGTGGCGGCGTTCGCCCAGGAGACCGTCGTCGCCGCGAACTGCGTACTGCCCGCCCCGGACGGCATCCCGCTCACCGACGCCGCCCTGCTCGGCTGCGCGGTCCTCACCGGATACGGCGCGGTCCACCACAGCGCCCGGGTCCGGGCCGGCGAGTCCGTTGTGGTGTTCGGCATCGGGGGCGTCGGCCTCGCGGTGCTCCAGTCCGCCCGGATCGCGGGCGCCTCGAAGGTCATCGCCGTGGACGTGTCTCCGGAGAAGGAGGAACTGGCCCGGCGGGCGGGGGCCACCGACTACGTCGTCGCCTCCGACACCACCCCGCGCGCGATCCGCAGGCTCACCGGCGGCCAGGGGGCCGACGTCGCCGTCGAGTGCGTCGGCCGGCCGGTCACCATCCGCGGGGCCTGGGAGTCCACCCGCCGCGGCGGTCGCACCACGGTCGTCGGCATCGGCGGCAAGGACCAGCAGGTGTCCTTCAACGCCCTGGAGATCTTCCACTGGGGCCGCTCGCTGACCGGCTGCGTGTACGGCAACAGCGACCCGGCCCGGGACCTGCCCGTCCTCGCCGAACACATCCGGGCGGGCAGGTTCGACCTCTCCATGATGGTCACCGGACGGATCGGGCTGGACGGCATCCCGGCCGCCTTCGACGACATGATCGCGGGCAGGGGCGGCCGCGCGCTCGTGGTGTTCGAGTAACCCGTCAACTCGTCGGCCCGGTCTCCGCCCGCTCCGTGGTGAGCAGCCGGGCGTCCATCTCGCCCTGCTCGAAGAGCCGGGAGGCCGGGCCGACGATCAGCGGATCGGGTTCGCCCACCACGTCCGTGTCCTTGTCCGGGTAGTCGAAGCGGTGCAGCACGTGCCGGATCGCCTCCAGCCGGGCCCGCTTCTTGTCGTTGCTCTTCACCACGGTCCAGGGCGAGTCCGCCGTGTCCGTGTGGAACAGCATCAGCTCCTTGGCCTCGGTGTACGCGTCCCACTTGTCGAGCGAGGCGAGGTCGACCGGGCTGAGCTTCCACTGCCGCACCGGATCGATCTGACGGATCATGAATCGGTTGCGCTGCTCGTTGCGCGAGACCGAGAACCAGAACTTCACCAGATGGATGCCGTCCCGGGCGAGCATCCGCTCGAAGCCCGGTGCCTGGTGCATGAACTCCAGGTACTCGCGGGTGGTGCAGAACCCCATCACCCGCTCCACACCCGCCCGGTTGTACCAGGACCGGTCGAACAGCACGATCTCCCCGGCGGACGGCAGATGGGCCGTGTAACGCTGGAAGTACCACTGGGTGCGCTCGCGCTCGGTGGGTTTCTCCAGCGCCACCACCCGTGCGCCACGGGGGTTGAGGTGCTCGGTGAAGCGCTTGATCGTGCCGCCCTTGCCCGCCGCGTCCCGCCCCTCGAAGAGGATGACGAGGCGTTCGTCGCGGTCCTTCACCCAGTGCTGGAGCTTGAGCAGCTCGATCTGCAGGGCGCGCTTGGACTTCTCGTATCTCTTGCGGCCGAGCTTGACGGAGTACGGGTAGTCCTCGCGCCAGGCGTCCCGGGGCCGGCCCTCGGGCGTCACCAGGACCGGGTCGTCGTCACCGCTGTCGGTCACGGCGAAGCCCGTGAGCCCGGCACCGCCGTGGCGGGCCGCGTCGGCGAGGGCGTCCGACATGTCCTTCCGGTCCCCGGCCGCCGCCTCCGCCGCCCTACCGCGGCCGCTCGGTCGCTTGGCGCTCCGTGTCATCTCGGTGTCCTTCCGCAGGCTGCGCCGGATCCTTCCGCGTCAGGCCAGTCTGCGTACGGGCCCGGGAGACCGCCACCCCTGCCAGGCAGAGCAGGCCCCCGCCGATGGTGAGCGGCGCGGGCACCTCGTCCAGCACCAGCCAGGACATCGCCACCACCAGCGCGGGCACGGCGTAGGTGGTGGCGCCCATCCGCCCGGCGGTGGTCCTGGCCAGCGCGTAGGCCCAGGTCGTGAAGGCCAGCGCGGTCGGGAAGAGTCCCAGGTAGACCATGTTCAGGGTGGCGGACAGGGGTGCGTCGGCGATCTCGGAGACCAGCGCGCCGGAGAACGGCAGACAGGCCACCGTGCCGACCAGGCAGCCGAACGTCGTGACCTGGAGCGCGGAGCCGTGCCGCAGCGCGGGCTTCTGGAGGACCACCCCCGTCGCGTACGCCACCGCGGCCAGCACGCAGAGCGCCACGCCGAACACCGGGGCACCGCCGCGCCCCGACATCGAGAACCCGACCACGACGGCGCCCGCGAACGACACCGCCATGCCCGCGATCAGCCTGCCGGGCAGCGACTCGCCCAGCACCCGGGCGCCGAGCAGCGCGATCAGGAGGGGGCCGATGTTCACCACCATCGCGGCCGTGCCCGCGTCCACCTGCCGCTCGCCCCAGTTGAGGACCACCATGTAGACGCCGAACCAGAGCAGCCCGGACCAGATGATCCCCGGCCGGGCGGCCCGCGGCGGCAGCCCCTCGCGCCGCAGCGCCAGCAGGAGGCCCAGCGCCAAGGTGCCCGAGAGCAGCCGGCCGAGGGCGAGCGCGCCGGGCGAGTAGGCGTCCCCCGCGCTGCGGATGGAGACGAAGGCGGAGGCCCACAGCACGACGGTGGTGCAGGCGGCGGCGGGGGCCCGCCAGTCACGGGGCGCCGCGGGGGAAGGTGTCGTCGTCATGCCCCGACCGTAGGGCCGCGACCGTTCGGTACCTACCGAATCGACTCCGGGTCGATGCCGAGGTGTTCGCGCAGCGCCCGTTCGCCCTCCGCGGTCGCCCGCACCGCGCGCCCGGACCCGATCCGCACGCACCACCGCTCCTCCAGCGCGTACCGGCACAGCGCGGCGCCCGCCGCGCCCCCCAGGTGCGCCCTGCGCTCCGTCCAGTCCAGACAGCTCCGCGCCAGCGGACGCCGCGACCGCGGATCCAGCCCGATGCCCAGCCCGTCGAACCAGCGCAGGCCGTCGTCGGTCAGGGCGAAGCCGGTGTCCTGCCGGAGCAGCCCCCGTACGGTCATCGCGTCGGCGATCGCGATGCCGAGCCGCCCCGCGAGGTGGTCGTAGCAGGTGCGGCCGCGGGCCAGCGCACGGTCGGCGGTCGCCGCGCCCAGGCTCCGCGGACGCGCGGGGGCGGGGCCGGGGGAGGCGTGGGCCGCCAGGTCCTCGACGAGGTGCGCGACGCGTTCGCCGGCGAGCCGCAGATAGCGGTGGCGGCCCTGCCGCTCCTCGGCCAGCAGCCCGCCGGCGACGAGCCTGCCGAGGTGTTCGCTGGCGGTCGACGGTGCCACGGAGGCGTGCCGGGCCAGCTCGCCCGCGGTCCAGGCACGGCCGTCGAGCAGGGCGAGGCAGAAGGTGGCGCGGGTCTCGTCGGCGAGGAGCGCGGCCAGGGCGGCCAGCCGGGGCGCGGCCGGGTCGGGGTGTGCCATGCGTGCCATGGGACCAGGATGCGTCAGGGACGCTTCGGCGACGGCCGAACCGTCCTGTCGGGCGGCAGCAGCCCGTACTGGAGCGAGAGGCCGTCGACCAGGGCCCGCAGTCCGGTCTCGAACGCCCCCTCGTCGACCTGCTGACGGCGCTCGGCCAGCAGATGGGCCCGGCCGAGGTGCGGGTAGTCGGCGGGGTCGTACGCCGTCTCGTCGTCCACGAAGCCGCGGGCGAACGAGCCGAGCGCCGAGCCGGTGACGAAGTAGCGCATCAGGGCCCCGATGTACGTGGCCTGGGCGGGCGGCCAGCCGGCCCGGACCATCGCGCCGAAGACCGCGTCGGCGACCCGGAGGCCGGCCGGGCGGCGGCCGGGACCCCGGGCGAGCACCGGGACGATGTGCGGATGCGCGGAGAGCGCCGCACGGTAGGAGACGGCCCAGTCGTGCAGGGCGGCCCGCCAGTCGCGGGTGTCCGACTCGTCGAACATCGACAGGTCGACCTGGGCGGACACGGCGTCCGCGACCGCGTCCAGGATCTCGTCCTTGTTGCGGAAGTGGTTGTAGAGCGAGGGCCCGCTGACCCCGAGTTCGGCGGCGAGCCGCCGGGTGGAGACGGCGTCGAGCCCCTCGGCGTCCACGAGCGCGCTCGCCGTCTCGACGATCCGGTCTCGGCTGAGGAGGGGCTTGCGCGGTCGGGCCATGCGGCACATAGTAGGGCCTGCGAACAGAAAACTAGCAGTGCTAATTAAAAGTGGGAGTCAAGGATGAACCTGGAGCTCAGCGAGGAACAGGAAGCCGTCCGCCGGCTCGCCGAGGACTTCGTCGCCCGCGAGGTGTCCCCCCACGTCGTGGAGTGGGACCGGGCCGAGAGCGTCGACAGGTCGATCGTGGGGAAGCTGGGCTCCGTGGGCTTCCTCGGGCTGACCGTTCCCGAGGAGTACGGCGGATCGGGCGGCGACCACCTCGCGTACTGCCTGGTCACCGAGGAGCTGGGGCGCGGCGACTCCTCGGTCCGCGGCATCGTCTCCGTCTCCCTCGGCCTGGTCGCCAAGACCGTCGCGGCCTGGGGCGACGAGGAGCAGAAGCGGCACTGGCTGCCGAGGCTCACCGCGGGCGAGGCGATCGGCTGCTTCGGCCTCACCGAGCCCGGCACCGGCTCGGACGCCGGGAGCCTGACGACGAAGGCCGTCCGGGACGGCGACTCGTACCTCATCAACGGCACCAAGATGTTCATCACCAACGGCACCTGGGCCGACGTGGTGCTGCTCTTCGCCCGCACCGGCGGCGCCCCCGGCCACCGGGGCATATCCGCCTTCCTGGTACCCGCCGACACCCCCGGCCTCACCCGCCGCGCCATCCACGGCAAGCTCGGCCTGCGCGGTCAGGCCACCGCCGAACTGGTCCTGGAGGACGTCCGCGTACCCGCCTCCGCGCTGCTGGGGCCGGAGGGCAAGGGCTTCTCGATCGCCATGTCCGCCCTGGCCAAGGGGCGGATGTCGGTCGCGGCCGGCTGTGTGGGCATCGCACGGGCCGCCCTCGACGCCGCCGTGGGCCACGCGGGCGAGCGCGAGCAGTTCGGCCGCCCCATCGCGGGCCACCAGCTCGTCCAGGAACTCATCAGCGACATCGCCGTGGACGTCGACGCCGCCCGGCTGCTGACCTGGCGGGTGGCCGACCTCGTCGACCGCGGCGAGGAGTTCGCCACCGCCGCGTCCAAGGCGAAGCTCTTCGCCTCCGAGGCGGCCGTCCGTGCCGCCAACAACGCCCTCCAGGTCTTCGGCGGCTACGGCTACATCGACGAGTACCCGGTCGGCAAGCTGCTGCGCGACGCCCGGGTGATGACCCTGTACGAGGGCACCAGCCAGATCCAGAAGCTGATCATCGGCCGTGCGCTGACGGGGGTCTCCGCCTTCTGACCCGCCGCCCGCCCGAGCGGTTTCGAACGGGAGTCTGAGTATCGGACTGAGTACGGGAGCGGATGTGGCGCACGCCACTCCGCCCGATGCTGGCGGCATGAGCGAGACAACAACCGTCAAGCAGCAGGGCACCGCGGCCTTCTACGGCCAGGCCGTCGCCTCCTTCGGAGTGGCGATGGGCGCGGTGGCCCTCGGTATCTACTTCCTGGACGCCGACGCCTGGGTCCGCGGGTTCCTCGCGATCGGGGTCCTCTACCTCGTCACCTCCTGTTTCACCCTGGCCAAGGTCATCAGGGACCGCCAGGAGGCGGGGCGGCTCGTCAGCCGGGTCGACCAGGCCAGGCTGGAGAAGATCCTCGCCGAGCACGACCCCTTCCAGAAGCTCTGATCCGGCCGAGGCCCCGATTCGTCCCGGATCCCGGCCCCGAGCGCCGCACCCGGGCCCTAAGCGCTTGCTCAGGGTCGCGGTATGGTGTTCGTCCTGCTGATGAGAGGGGCGAGGGACGATGAGCACGGCGGAGGAGACCGACGGCGACGCGCCGTGGGCCGAGGTGACGCCCGAGGCGGCCAGGCGGCTGCTTGTCGCCGCCGTCGACGCCTTCGCCGAGCGCGGGTACCACGCCACCACCACCCGTGACATCGCGGGCCGGGCGGGGATGAGCCCCGCCGCGCTCTACATCCACTACAAGACGAAGGAAGAGCTGCTCCACCGGATCAGCCGGATCGGCCACGACCGGGCCCTGTCCGTCCTGGAGGCCGCCGCCGACGGCGGCGGCACGGCGGCCGAGCGGCTGGCCGAGGCCGTACGTTCCTTCGTCCGCTGGCACGCCGAACGGCACACCACCGCACGCGTGGTCCAGTACGAACTCGACGCCCTCGGCGAGGAGCACCGCGCCGAGATCGTCGGCCTGCGCCGCAGGAGTGACGCCGTGGTCCGCCGGATCATCGGCGAGGGGGTGCGGGCGGGGGAGTTCGACGTCCCCGACGTGCCGGGCACCACGCTCGCGGTGCTCTCGCTCTGCATCGACGTGGCGCGCTGGTTCAACGAGCAGGGCAGCCGGACGCCGGACGAGGTCGGCGAGCTCTACGCCGGCCTCGTGCTGCGGATGGTCGGCGCCGAGCGGTGACGGCCGCGCGGGGGCCGTGCGGAGCCGGGTGCGCCGTGCCGCCGCGGGCAGAGGCGCGGCGGCACGGCGGCGGTCGTCAGAAGTAGTAGCGCGACACCGACTCGGCCACGCACACCGGCTTGTCGCCGCCCTCGCGCTCGACCGTGACGACGGCGGTGACCTGCACGCCGCCCCCGGCCTCCTCGACGCTCCTCAGGACGGCGCTCGCGCGCAGCCGCGAGCCCACGGGCACGGTGGAGGGGAAGCGGACCTTGTTCGTCCCGTAGTTGATGCCCATCTTCATGCCCTCGACCCGCATGACCTGCGGGACGAGCGCGGGCAGCAGCGAGAGCGTGAGGTAGCCGTGGGCGATGGTCGTGCCGAACGGCCCGGACGCGGCCCGCTCCGGGTCCACGTGGATCCACTGATGGTCGCCGGTGGCCTCGGCGAAGAGGTCGATCCTCTTCTGGTCGACCTCCAGCCAGTCGCTGTGCCCCAGTTGCTCGCCCACACCGTCGCGCAGCTCCTGCGCGGACGTGAAGATCCTCGGCTCCGCCATGTTCCCGGTCCCTGCCCTTCCAGCTCCATGCCATCCCTGAGCACTGTCCAAGCGCTTGCTCAGCATGGTTCGCGGGTGCGTTCCTGTCAACGACGGACCGCCGGGTGGGCGGGCAAGTAGGGTTGGATGAGTGCCCCAGATCCCACAGACGCTCCACGAACTCACGGTCGGACAGCTCTCCGCGCGCAGCGGCGCCGCCGTCTCGGCCCTGCACTTCTACGAGGCCAAGGGCCTGATCAGCAGCCGCCGCACCAGCGGCAACCAGCGCCGTTACGCCAGGGACGCGCTGCGCAGGGTCGCGTTCATCCGGGCGGCGCAGCGCGTGGGCATCCCGCTCGCCACCATCCGGGACGCCCTCGCCGAGCTTCCCGAGGAGCGCACCCCGAACCGTGAGGACTGGGCGCGTCTGTCCGCGGCCTGGCGCTCCGAACTGGACGAGCGGATCAAGCAGTTGGGCCGGCTGCGGGACCACCTCACCGACTGCATCGGCTGCGGCTGCCTGTCGTTGGAGAACTGCGTGCTCTCCAACCCGAACGACATCTCCGGCCAGCGGATCAGCGGTTCGCGCCTGATGCCGGAACGCCCGTCGTCCGAGCGCCCG
Source organism: Streptomyces sp. sk2.1 (assembly GCF_008120935.1). GTDB lineage: Bacteria > Actinomycetota > Actinomycetes > Streptomycetales > Streptomycetaceae > Streptomyces. The sequence continues at coordinate 367,091 of NZ_RDBO01000020.1, read as the reverse complement.
TCGCCCGAAAGCCCGTCGGTCGAAAGCCCGTCGCCCGAATGCCCGCCGGGCGACTGCCCGTAGCCCCGGGGTCCGGGGCCGGGCGGGCGTCACCGGGAGGCGCCGCCGGGGCCCCGCGCGTCATGCCACCGAGGCGAGGTCGCGGCGCCGTGCGCCCCGGGCTGCGGCCAGCGCCCCCGGCGTGAGCACCGGCTGTGGCACCACGATCCCGCACCCCGCGCACACCGGTCCCGGGACGGGCCCGTCCCCGGCCTCCTCCCGCCAGCGCATCTCGGCCCCCGCGCACACCGGGCAGGCCGTGCCCGGCCCGGACTCCAGGGCCGTGATCAGCCGGCGCAGCACCTCGGCGAGCGGCGCCGACGGGTGCACCGCCGGGTCCGCGCAGCGGGCGACCCCGTGGCCGCCCCAGGTGTGCCGGTGCCAGTCGTCGAACGCGCCGGGCCTGCGCAGCCCGTCGTGCTTCTCCCGCCTGCGGCGTTCGGCGAACCCCGCCTCGTAGCCCAGCCAGACCGTCCGCGCCGCCTCCAGCTCGTCCAGCGCGCGGATCAGCCGCGCCGGGTCGGGGGAGCGGTCCTCGGGTTCGATGCCGTGCCGGGCGCACAGATGGTGCCAGGTCGCCCGGTGCCCGTACGGGGCGAACCTCTCCAGGCACTTGCGCAGCGAGTACCGCCGCAGCGCCAGGTCGATCCGCGGGTCGCGGACCTGTCTCGCAAGACTCCGAAAACCAGCCATTGCACTGCCACCTCCGTCGCTCGTACTTCGCCGTCGTCGTACTTCGGTGTCAATGAGTTGACGTACGGCCCCCCGATTTGGATCCCGGGACGGCGAAGTACGAGCGACGGAGGTGGCAGTGCAATGGCTGGTTTTCGGAGTCTTGCGAGACAGGTCCGCGACCCGCGGATCGACCTGGCGCTGCGGCGGTACTCGCTGCGCAAGTGCCTGGAGGCTGGTTTTCGGAGTCTTGCGAGACAGGTCCGCGACCCGCGGATCGACCTGGCGCTGCGGCGGTACTCGCTGCGCAAGTGCCTGGAG
>NZ_RDBO01000020.1:303349-365959 GCF_008120935.1 Streptomyces sp. sk2.1 | reverse complement strand
GGGGAGGGGCGGCGCCATGTGATGATTCAGAAAATGTGACGGGTACTCATCTTACCGGCGTGGCCTACCGCCAGTAACCTCCGGCCCACAGGCCACTTGGAGGAGCGCTCATGCCCCCACGCACCGTCAAGCTCAGAGCCGCCACCGTCACGGCGGTCCTCGCCCTCGGCGCCGCTCTGCTCGCGGCCTCGCCGCAGTCCGGCGCCGCCGCCGCGGAACCCGCGCCCGTCACCGACCACTGCCGGGGACAGTGCGACGACATCCTGCCCCCCGGCGAGAACGGCAACGCCACCCTCGTCGAGATCCTCGGCAACAAGACGCTCGGTACGCACCCCGCCCACAGCGACGACCAACTCGACCGCTACAACGGTCTGGTGGCCGGACACACCGGCCTCACCGACCAGAAGCTCACCGAGTTCTTCAACGACGCCTCGTTCGGCGTGCCCGAGGGCCAGGTCGAGTCCGTCACCTCGCCGCGCGACGATGTCACGATCACCCGTGACAAGGCGTCCGGCGTCCCGCACATCAAGGGCACCACCCGTTACGGCACCGAGTTCGGGGCCGGGTACGCGGCCGGGCAGGACCGGTTGTGGCTGATGGACCTCTTCCGGCACATCGGGCGTGGCGAGCTGACCTCGTTCGCCGGCGGCGCACTCGCCAACCAGGGCCTGGAGCAGCAGTTCTGGCCGCAGGCCCCGTACACCGAGGCCGACCTCGAAGCCCAGGTCGAGTACATCAGGACCCACGAGGGCGCCCGCGGCGAACAGGCCATGGCCGACGCCCAGGCGTATGTCGACGGCATCAACGCGTACCGCGAGAAGTCCAAGAACGGCCGCTACTTCCCGGGCGAGTACGTTCTCACCGGAAAGATCGACGCCATCACCAACGTCGGCGAGATCCAGCCGTTCAAGCTGACCGACCTGATCTCCATCGCCTCCGTGGTCGGCGGCCAGTTCGGCGGCGGGGGCGGCGGCGAGGTGCAGGCGGCGCTCTCGCTGCTCGCCGCCCAGCAGAAGTACGGCGTGGCCGAGGGCACCAGGGTCTGGGAGTCGTTCCGCCAGCGCGAGGATCCCGAGGCCGTGCTGACGGTCCACGACGGCACCTCGTTCCCGTACGCCCGCAAGCCCGACCAGGCGCGCGGCACCGCGCTCCCCGACGCCGGGTCCGTCACGGCCGAACCTCTCATCCACGACCGCACCGGCTCCGCGGGCACCGACCGGAAGGCGCCCGTCAAGGCACCGGCCGGGCTCAAGAAGGCCCAGGGCATCTACGACGACGGCGTCATCCCCGAGGGCTCGCTGCCCGGATCGGGCCCCGGCGCCCAGAAGCGCGGCATGTCCAACGCCCTGCTGGTCTCCGGGAAGCACACCGCGAGCGGCAACCCGATCGCCGTGTTCGGTCCGCAGACCGGCTACTTCGCCCCGCAGCTGATGATGCTCCAGGAACTCCAGGGGCCCGGCATCAGCGCCCGCGGCGTCTCCTTCGCCGGCGTCGGCATGTACGTCCAGATGGGCCGCGGCCAGGACTACGCCTGGAGCGCCACCTCGGCCGGCCAGGACATCACCGACACCTACGCCGTCGAACTGTGCGAGCCCGACGGCACCACGCCCACCAAGGAGTCCACGCACTACCTGAACCGGGGCACCTGCACCGCCATGGAGACGCTGTCGCACACCAACTCCTGGAAGCCGACCGTCGCCGACTCCACGGCGGCGGGCTCCTACCGGATGCAGGTGCGGCGCACGGACTACGGCATCGTCACCCACCGCGCCACCATCGACGGCAAGCCCGTCGCGTACACCTCGCTGCGCACCACCTACCGCCACGAGGCCGACTCGATCATCGGCTTCCAGATGTTCAACGACCCGGACTACGTCAAGGACGCCGCCTCCTTCCAGCGGGCGGCGAGCAACATCGACTACGCGTTCAACTGGTTCTACGCGGACTCCCGCACCGCCGCCTACTACAACAGCGGCATGAACCCGGTGCGCGCGGCGGGCGTCGACCCGGCGCTGCCGGTGCGGGCCGAGCGGGCCTACGAGTGGCAGGGGTACGACCCGGCCGGCAACACCGCCGCGTACACCGCGTTCGCCGAGCACCCGCACTCCAGCGGCCAGGACTACTACATCTCCTGGAACAACCGGCAGGCCGAGGGGTACGCCACGGCGGGCTTCGGGTTCGGCGCGGTGCACCGCGGGGACCTGCTGGACGACCGGGTGGCGAAGCTCGTCGAGGAGGGCGGGGTGACCCGGGCGTCCCTGACCCGGGCCATGGCCGAGGCCGCGGTCACCGACCTGCGCGGTGAACAGCTGCTGCCCGAACTGCTGAAGGTGATCCGCTCCCAGCCGGTCACCGACCCGGAACTGAACGCCGCGGTCCAGCAGCTGGAGTCCTGGCGGGCGGCCGGCTCGCAGCGCCGGGAGAGCAGCCCGGGATCGCACGCGTACGGCCACGCCGACGCGGTCCGGATCATGGACGCGTGGTGGCCGAAGCTGGTCGAGGCGGAGTTCACCCCCGGGCTCGGCAGCGAGCTGTACGGGGCGCTGACCGCCAACCTCGCCACCGACGAGTCCCCGGCGGCCGGCCACGGCCCGAGCGGGGCGCACAGCGGATCGGCGTTCCAGTACGGCTGGTGGGGCTTCGTGGACAAGGACCTGCGCCAGGTCCTTGGGCAGGAGGTCGAGGGACCGCTGGCCCGGACGTACTGCGGCGACGGGGACCGGGCCGCCTGCCGCGACGTGCTGCTCGCGGCCCTGAAGCGGGCCGTGGCGCAACCGGCCACGGAGGTCTACCCGGGGGACGGCAGCTGCAAGGCGGGCGAGCAGTGGTGCTCGGACTCGATCGTCCACCGGGCGCTGGGCGGGATCACCCAGAAGGCCATCCACTGGCAGAACCGGCCGACCTACCAGCAGGTGGTGGAGTTCCCCTCGCACCGGTAGACGGACCGGGGAACGGATCGCGAGGGGCGGGGACCGCGGTCCCCGCCCCTCGCTCGTGCCGCTTCCTCACCCGGCGCCGATCCGGCCCGCCGCCACGATCCGCGTCGGCTCCCCGGCGGATGCGCCCGGCGTCCCGCCGGACGCGGGGGACGGCCACGGGCCCGGACGTCCCGGTGCCGCCGGGGATCAGCGCAGGTGCGCGGCCGTGACGCGGGGGAAGTGGACCAGGACGTCGTACATGGTGCCCAGCCGGTGCGGGGCCTCGGAGCCGGGCCACGGGTAGGCCGTGCCGATCGACCGCGAGGTGCGGGTGCCGCCCAGCCAGGCGCGCGCGGCCCCGGTCGCCGTGCGCAGGTCCAGGTAGTAGGGGCGCTCGGAGACCCGGTCCAGGGTGTGCTCGTTGCTGTCGGCGGGCAGCGGGCCGAGCGTGAACTTCCGCATCGGCTCGCCCGGCCGCTCGGTGTCGTTGGCGTTGAACGAGCCCCGTCCGAAGGTCGTGCCGACGCTCACGTACTCCTTGCCGAGCAGGTCCCGCAGGAACTCGCCCTGGAGCCTCGGGTAGTGGGCCGGGTCGGTGGTCTCGTAGCCGATGTGGCCGTTGTGCGCGGACAGGAGCATCCGGTCGCCGGTCCTGCGCTGCCACCACACCGTGTTCTCCGCCATGGTCCGGTCGCGGTACAGCATGGCCTCGTGGACGTGCTCCTCGCCGAGATCGAACGCGTGCAGGGTGCCGACCTGGGCGATGGCCCGCGCGTTCTGCACGGCCCAGGCGCGCTCCTCGGCGCTCCTGTCGCCCCTGGCCGCCTTGTCGGGCTTCGCGGGCCGTCGGCCCTCCAGCAGCGCCAGCGCGCGGTTCACGTCCGCCGACATCCGCTGCCGCTCGGGCCTCGGCTTCTCCAGGTACCGCTTCATCCACTCGGCGGTGGGCGCGTTCGGCCGCGACGTCCGGTACAGCTCCTTGAAGCGGGGGAGCAGCGCCGGGTGGTGCTCGGCCACGTAGCGCTCGACCCGGTCGAAGAGCGAGGGGTCCGCGAAGCCGAGGTCGTTGCCCATGAAGTGCACCCGGTGGTCCGGGTGGCGGACGTTGTGCCGCCGCATCCACCGGATGAGGTCCAGGTACTCCTGGTTGTTCCAGAACGGAGTGTCCAGAGCGTCCCGCATGATCTTCGCGGGGTCGCCCTCGCCGGTCTGCACGTACGCGTCGATCAGCAGCCCGCCGCCCCAACTGGTCTCCAGGGAGAAGGTGGTGAACCCCTTCTCCTCGACGAGGTGCTCGAACATCCGGTGCTTGTTCCTGAAGAACTCCGACGAGCTGTGGGTGGCCTCGCCGACGCCCACCACCTTCGCGTCGCCGACCATCCGCTCCAGCGGGCGCAGATCATTCAACGGCTGTGCGGTGCGGGCGAGTTCACGGGCCGGGTCGGGTGCGGGTGAGGTGGTGCGCGGCCCGGCCCCCGCCACCGGGGCCAGGGACCCCAGGCAGAGGGCGGTGAGCAGACCGAGCAGCGGAAGGCGGTGTCGTGTGCGCAGTTCCATGCCCACCACCCTTCCGGCCCGCCCCGGCGCGGGACAGACGGACAGCACCCCTCCCGTGCGGGGGGCAGCACCCGTGCACGGGAGGGGGCGTACTCCCCTCGGCGGCGCCCTCTCAGCGGTACAGCAGGTACGACTTCCGTACGGTGCGGAAGGCCGCCAGGTCGGCCTGCCACGCGCCCACGACCTCGTCCGTGTCCGCCCCCGCGTCGATCATCGTGCGGACCCGGGTGTTGCCGGTGAGCTTGTCGATCCAGTTGTCGGCACGCCAGGCGAACCCGCTCCACGTCTGCTTCGCCGTCACCAGCAGCGCGATCCCGGTGCGCACCGGATCGAAGACCTCGCGGTCCTGGACGTGCAGCTGCACGCCGCCGACCGTCTTGCCCTGGAACTTGGAGAACGTCGGCGCGAAGTACGCCTCGCGGAACGCGACCCCGGGCAGGTCGAGCGCGTTCGCCGCCGCCGCCCAGCGGTGGTCGACGCCCTCCGCGCCGAGCAGTTCGAACGGCCGGGTGGTGCCGCGCCCCTCGGAGAGGTTGGTGCCCTCGAACAGGCAGGTCCCCGAGTAGACGAGCGCGGTGTCGGGCGTCGGCATGTTGGGGCTCGGCGGCACCCACGGCAGCCCGGTTCCGTCGAAGAAGTCCGAGCGCCGCCAGCCGGACATCTTCACGACGCGCAGGTCGACCGGGCGCTCGGCGAAGAACTCCGCGTTGAAGAGCAGCGCCAGCTCGGTGACCGTCATGCCGTGCGCCTGCGCGATCTCCCGGCGGCCCACGAACGTGCCGAACGCCGGGTCGAGCACCGGCCCGAGCGCCGCCCGCCCGGTCACCGGGTTCGGCCGGTCCAGGACGACGAACCGCTTGCCCGCGAGCGCCGCCGCCTCCATGCAGTCGTACAGCGTCCAGATGTAGGTGTAGAAGCGGGCGCCCGCGTCCTGGATGTCGAAGACCACCGTGTCCACGCCGGACGCGGTGAAGACGTCGGCGAGCGGCTGACCGCTCTTCAGATACGTGTCGTAGACCGGCAGTCCGGTCGCCGGGTCGTCGTACCGGCCCTCCGAGCCGCCGGCCTGGGCGGTGCCGCGGAATCCGTGCTCGGGGCCGAAGACGGCGATCAGGTCCACCCGGTCGTCCGGGTGCATCACGTCGACGATGTGCCGCACGTCGGAGGTGATCCCGGTCGGGTTGGTGACGATCCCGACCTTCTCGCCCCTCAGCAGGGAGTAGCCGTCCGCCGCCAGCCGGTCGAAACCGGTGCGGACCCGGCCGCGCCCCCGGCCCGACGCGGGGGCGGCGTTCGCGGCCCCGGTTCCGGCGGCCGTCGCCGCGAGCGCTCCCACCGCACCGCCGGCGGCCAGCAAACCACGTCTGGACAGGCTCATTCGGCTACCTCCATGATCGCGACCTCTGTCATGGTCACGCACGCTAGCGCGCGTTCAGGCCGTACGGAATGAGCCGGACGTGACGGGTGTGACGGGTGTGCCCGCCGGACGGTGCCGGTCCCGTCGGCCCCGCCGGTCCCGGCACGTCGCCTCCTCCGCCCTTCCGTCCCGACGCGTCCACCGCTCCGCCCGGTCGCGCCCACCCCTTCCGATTCGACATACCGACTGGTTAGTCTGCCGGTGGAATCGGCTGAGAGAGGCGGGACCGATGGGTGGCACGGTGCGGGGCGCGGGCGTGGTGGTCACGGGGGCCGGAGGCGGCATCGGCGCCGCGCTGGCCCGCCGGTTCGCCGAGGAGGGCGCGCGGGTCGTGGTCAACGACCTCGACGCGGCCGGCATCGGGCCGCTGGCCGAGGAGATCGGCGCCGTCGCCGTCGTCGGCGACGCCTCGCGGATCGTGGACGAGGCCCGGGACGCCCTCGACGGCGCCATCGACGTCTACTGCGCCAACGCCGGTCTCGCCTCGCCCGGCGACGTACTGGCCGACGAGGAGGTCTGGGCCGCGGCCTGGGACGTCAACGTGATGGCCCACGTCCGCGCCGCCAGGGCCCTGCTGCCGGCCTGGCTGGAGCGCGGCAGCGGCCGGTTCGTCTCGACCGCCTCCGCCGCCGGACTGCTGACGATGATCGGCGCCGCCCCGTACAGCGTCACCAAGCACGGCGCCGTCGCCTTCGCCGAATGGCTCTCCCTCACCTACCGCCACCGCGGTGTCAAGGTCCACGCGATCTGCCCGCAGGGCGTGCGCACGGACATGCTCGCCGCCGCCGGGTCGGCGGGCGAACTCGTCCTCGCCCCCGGCGCCATCGAGCCCGCCGCGGTCGCCGACGCGCTCTTCGACGCCATGGCCGAGGACCGCTTCCTCGTCCTGCCGCACCCCGAGGTCGCCGGGTACTACCGGGCTCGCGCCGAGGACACCGACCACTGGCTCGGCGGCATGAACCACCTTCAGCGGAAGTGGGAGGAGACCCGCGCATGAGCGAGTCCGTCTACGCGGCGAAGCCCTGGCTGCCCCTGCTCAGCGAGGCCCAGCGGGCCCCCGTCCACCCCGCCGAGACCCTGGTCCACGCCTTCCGGGAGTCCGTCGTACGCGCCCCCGGCCGCACCGCCCTCGCCTACTTCGACGGCCGCCTGAGCTACCGCGAGACCGACGCGCTCTCCGACTCGGTGGCCGGCCACCTCGCCGCCGCGGGCCTGGCCCCCGGCGACCGGGTCGCGATCATGCTCCAGAACACCCCGCAGTTCGTGCTCGCGCTGCTCGGCGCCTGGAAGGCCGGGGCCGTCGTCGTCCCGCTCAACCCCATGTACAAGTCCGGCGAGGTCGGCCACGTGCTGAAGGACGCCGAGGTCACCGCGGTGATCTGCGCGGACCGGACCTGGGAGGCGTACCTGCGGGACACCGCGGCCGGCGCCCCGGGCGTACGGATCGCCCTCACCACCAGTGAGCCGGACCTCCAGACCCGCGACGACGAACGCGTGCTCGGCTTCGAGCGACTGCCGGTGCCCGACGACACCGACGACCTGGTCGCCGTCGCCCGGCAGGGCCTCGAAGCCCCCGAGGGCCGCGGGCCCGCCTCCGCCGACACCGCCCTGATCAGCTACACCTCCGGGACCAGCGGCACCCCCAAGGGCGCCCTGAACTCCCACGGCAACATCATGGTCAACGCCGAGCGGCAGCGCGCCGGGCACCCCGTCGCCGAGGGCTCCGCGTACTTCGCGCTCGCCCCGCTCTTCCACATCACCGGCATGGTGTGCCAGCTGGCCGCCTGCCTCACCAACGCGGGCACCCTCGTGCTCGCGTACCGCTTCCACCCCGGCGTCGTGCTCGAAGCCTTCGCCGAGCACCGCCCCGCCTACACCGTGGGCCCCTCGACCGCCTTCATGGCCCTGGCCGCCCACCCCGACGCCACCCCCGACCACTTCGCCTCCTTCGCGGTGATCTCCTCCGGCGGCGCACCGCTGCCGCCCGCGCTCGTCGAGAAGTTCCGGGCGGGCTTCGGCCCGTACATCCGCAACGGCTACGGTCTCACCGAGTGCACCGCCCCCTGCGCCTCCGTGCCCCCGGAGCGGGAGGCACCCGTCGACCCGGCCTCCGGCACGCTCTCGGTCGGCGTCCCCGGCCCCGACACGGTGGTCAGGATCCTCGACGAGAACGGCGCGGAGGTCCCCCTCGGCGAACAGGGCGAGATCGCCGTCCGCGGCCCACAGGTCGTCTCCGGCTACTGGCGCATGCCCGAGGCCACCGCCGCCGCCTTCCCCGACGGCGAACTGCGCACCGGGGACGTCGGCTTCATGGACGGCGCGGGCTGGCTCTACGTCGTCGACCGCAAGAAGGACATGATCAACGCCTCCGGCTTCAAGGTCTGGCCGCGCGAGGTGGAGGACGTCCTGTACACCCACCCGGCGGTCCGGGAGGCGGCCGTCGTCGGCGTCCCCGACCCCTACCGGGGCGAGACCGTCCGCGCCTGCGTCAGCCTCCGGCCCGGCGCCTCGGCCGGACCCGAGGAGCTGAGCGCGTACTGCCGGGAACGGCTCGCCGCGTACAAGTACCCGCGCGAGGTGGAGATCCTGGCCGAGCTGCCGAAGACGGCGAGTGGGAAGATCCTCAGGCGGGAACTGCGTTCCCCCCGGTAGACCCGGTAGACCCGGTAGACCCGGTAGACCCGGTTCGCCCGGGCACGGGAGGGAACCCGCAGGGATCGATCGGGCACGGCACGGAAGGAAGGCGGCGGCAATGACCAAGGCGACGGACGAGGACACCGCTCCCGTCCCCCAGCGACTGCTGGCCGCCGCCACCCGGCTCTTCGCCGAGCGCGGCTACGACCGCACCTCGGTCCAGGAGATCGTCGAGGCCGCGGGCGTCACCAAGGGCGCGCTCTACCACTACTTCGGTTCCAAGGAGGACCTCCTCCAGGAGGTCTACTCCCGGGTGCTCCGGCTCCAGCAGGAGCGCCTCGACGCCTTCGCCGACGCCGACGCCCCCGTCGAGCAGCGGCTGCGCGACGCCGCCGCCGACGTGGTCGTCACCACCATCGAGAACCTCGACGACGCCTCGATCTTCTTCCGTTCCATGCACCACCTGAGCCCGGAGAAGAACAAGCAGGTACGGGCGGAGCGGCGCCGCTACCACGAGCGCTTCCGGGCCCTGGTGGAGGAGGGCCAGCGCAGCGGGGTGTTCTCCACGGCCACCCCCGCGGACCTCGTCGTCGACTACCACTTCGGCTCGATCCACCACCTGTCCACCTGGTACCGGCCCGACGGCCCGCTGGGCCGCCAGGAGGTCGCCGACCACCTGGCCGACCTGCTGCTGCGCGCGCTGCGCCCCTGACCTCGGCGGCGGCCGGGGCGCGGCCCCGCCCGGCTACCGGCGGCGTACCTCGGCCATGAAGCAGCCGAACTCCACCGCCCGTACGTGCACCAGCGCCACCGCCGGGTCGGCGAGGACACCGCTCAGCACGTCGTCCACCTCGGCGGCCCGCTCCACGGGGATCTCCACCAGCGTCCCCCCGAGGATGTGCCCCCGGGCGTCGTAGGCGCGCAGCACCCGGCGGGCGCCGTGCATCGTGGCCGGATAACCGGGCCCGGCGGTGTGCCCCGGGCACTCCTCGGCATGGATGAAGACGGGACCGCACTCGTCGTACGGGCCGGGCTCGGCCCCCGTCCCGGCCGCCCAGCGGCGCAGCGGCGCGTACGAGACCAGGACGATCCGCTCACCGGCCGCGCTGCGCCGCAGGCAGCAGCGGAGCGGGGCGCCGCCCTCGGGGTCGGTGACGGGGCGGCGGGCGACACCGGCGTCGTCCCGCTCGCGCAGCTGCTTCAGTACGTCGGGGGCGATGGCCCGCGTCTCGTGGAATGTCGTCGTGTCGTGGAGCGTCGTCATGGCTCCAGCATCGGCACCGCCGCGTCCCCGTACCGGCGGAAAACGGACGTCGCGCTGGGGGTTCGCGCACGGCCCCGTTCCTGGTCCGGGCCGGTCAGCCGGTCCAGGAGGGCCTCCGCGGCCGGATTGCGGGGCCGGGGCGCCCGCCCCGCGAGGACCACCGTCCGGCCGGGCTCCGGCTGGCGGATGCTCACGCACGGCAGCCCCGCGTCCTCCCCGATCCGCCGCGGCACGATCGCCACCCCGATGCCGGCCCGCACGAGGTCGACGAGCAGCCGGATCTGGGTGACGTCGCAGGTGATCCGGCGCTCCAGGCCGCAGTGCGCGGCCAGCCGCCGCACCGCCGTCTCCAGACCGGTGCCCGCGCGGAAGTCCACGAACGGCTCGTCGGCGAGGTCCTTGATCAGGGTGCGTCCGGCGGTCGCCAGCCGGTGGCCCGGCGCGGTGATCAGCACCAGGTCCTCGTGCCAGGTCGCGAACCCGGCGATGCCGTCGGGGAGTTCGGCCGCGTCCGGCGCGAGATAGGCGAGGTCCAGCTCACCGGCCCGGAGCCCCGCGACCAGCTCCGGCGTCGTCGCCTCGCGCAACGAGATCTGCACCCCCGGCCACGACCGGTGGTACGAGGCCAGCTCGGCCGCCAGATCCACGCAGGTCAGGGTCTGGATCGTGCCGATCCGCAACCGGCCGGTCGTCAGCCCCGACACGGCCGCCACGGCCTCCCGCGCGGCCCGGGTCCCGGCCAGCACCGACCGGGCCGCGGGCAGCAGCGCCCGGCCCGCCTCGGTGAGCACCACCCGTCGGCCGGTCCGGTCGAACAGCTCGGCGCCCAGCTCCCGTTCGAGGTTGCGCACGGAGGTGCTCAGCGCGGACTGCACGATCAGCTCGGCCCGTGCGGCGGCGGTGAAACCGCCGTGCGTGACCACCGCCATGAAGTGGCGGAGTTGGCGTATCTCCATCCATCCACGTTATCGATGGCAGCCAGCTGATCCATCTGTTGGACCGATCGCGGCCGCGGGGCGAGGCTGGACGCATGACCCACATCCAGCCGTCCGTGCGTGTCCCGGCACTCTGGAGCGCGGCCTACGGCCCGCACCACCGCCGGTCCGTCCGCCTCGCCGCCCGGTGCCTGCTGCGGGTGCGCGCCTTCGCCCGTGAGCTGGCGCTGACGGACCACGTGGGGTCCGGCGGCTACTGAGCGCCCGCCGGGCGGGGCGCGTCCGGGGACCGGGACCGAATCCCGTTGGTGGGGGCCGGAACGCCCCGGCTAGCATCCGACGATGCGGAAACCGGCCGACACGCACCTCCACGACGCCGTGGACCGGGCCGGTACCGGCCCGCTGTCCGGGCTCCCGGACGCACGGGACTGCCCGCCGGACGCCCTGGGGCGGCTGATCCGGCACGAGGACCCCGCCCGGCGCCACCTGGGACTGGTCCTGCTCGACGAGCGGCTCGCCGCCTGCGGCCCGGCCGACGACGGGGAACGGGCCGAACTCGCCGCGCTGCTGCCGAAGGAGCTCATGGGCCCGCCGGAGGCGGATCTCCTCCTGGCGGGGCTGTACGAGCGGCTCGCCCCCCACCTCCGCGGGCACCCCCGGCCGTCCTGGCGCACGGCCGGGGCGCTGCCGGACCGGGTACGGACCGCCTGGCTGCGCGCCGACCTCCTGCACGACCCCGCCGTGCTCCGCGACGAGGCGCCCGGCGAACTCCTCCACCGGGCCGTGCGGGAGACGGACATCACCGCCGCGCACCACCCGGCACGGCTCGTGGACGAGCTGGCGGCCGCCGCCGATCCGGTCCTGCGGGCCGAGGCGGTCCGGCTGGTCCGGCAGGGCCTGCACGCCGGACTGCTGGCCCCGGCCCCGGCCCGGGCCCGCCTGACCGGCCTGCTCGGCACCGACGACCCCCGGGTCGTCGTCGACGCGCTGACCGAGCTCGCCGAACCGTGGGCGGCGACGGAACCGCTGCCCCGGGGGCGCCTCGCCCCGTTCCTCACCACCGGAACGGGGGACGGACCCGAGGGGGACTCCGTACGGGAGCGGCCCGAGGCCGCCGAGGCAGCCCTCGCGGCCGCCGCCCGCCACGGCCACCGCGACCTGCTGCGGGAGGCCGTCGAGGACCCCGGCCTCCCGCCGGTCCTCCGTCGGCGCGCCATGGAACTGCTCGGCGACCTGGCGGACCGCGACGACATCGGCGCGCTGACGGCCCTCGCCGCGCGCGACCCCCTGCTCCTCGGCGGACCCGCGGTGACCTGCCTGCGCGGCCTTCACCGGCGCGGACACTTCCCGCGGGACCCGGACGTCCCGGCCGTCGTCGGCCTCGCCCTGGCCGACCACTCGATCCCGCCCCGCGAGGTGGCGACCGTCCTCTTCACCACCCGGAAGGAGGCGTTCCGGGTGCTGGTGGAGGCGGCGGCCGACGCCCCGGACTGGCCCAGGCGGCTCGCCCTGCTGGTGGCCCTGGCCGGGCAGGGGGCCGACGACCTGCCGGTCGGGGACGCGATCACCCGGCTGCTCCCGTCCGCCCCCGCCCCCGCGCCGTTCCTCGACGCGATCCGCGAACTGCGCCACGAGGCCGCCGAGGAGGCCGTGCTCGCCCTGCTCCCCTCGGCACCGGCCGCGGCCCTGGAGACCCTGGAGGCGATCGGCGGGCCCCGCACCGTACGGGCCCTGCGGGACGGGCTGGGAATCGTGGAGGACCCCCCGGCCCCGGACGGGATCGCACCCCATCTGCGCGCCGTGCGCGACCGCGCCCTCGAAATCCTCTGGCAGCTCACCGACGACCCGGAAGCGCGCCACGACCTCCTCACCCGACTGGACCCCCGCGGCCTGCCGCCCCGCGTCGCGGCCGGACTCGGCGGCCCCGACGAGCGGGAACTGGCCCTGCTGAGTTCCCACCCGGACCCGGACGAACCGGTGGCGGCGCTGTGCGGGCTGGCCGCCCACGGCACCGCCGCCACCCTCCCGGCCATCGCCGACCTGCTGCTGCGCGTCGTGGCCGACCGGGCGGCGTCATGGCGCCCGGACGCCCCCGCCCGCACCGGGGAGCACGGGCAGCCGGCCGGTGAGCCCGTGGTGCCGCAGGAGGTGCTGGACGCCGTGGCCGCCCTGGGCGGCAGGCTCCACGGGCGGGGCGCGATCAGACCGGTCTGCCTGCTCGGCGCCGCGGACGTGCGGGAGGCCGGTCACGCCCTCGTCGCCACCACGGCACTGGACCTGCTGGACCGGCCCGGACTGTCCGACGCCGAACGGGCGATCCTCCTCGAAGCACTGCTCAGGGCCCCCTGGGCGGGCACCCGGGCCCGGGTGCACCGGATGCTGCGCCACCGGGACCGGCACGTGCGCAAGCACGTCATCGCCCTCCTCGCCCGCGACGCCACAGGCGAGGACGCGCAGGCGCTGTCGGCCTCGCTGACCGCGCTGACCACCGCCCGGGACATCCAGACCGTGCGCCAGGCCCTGCACGCCCTGGGGCACGCCCGCGCCCACTGGGCGAGCACCGCGATCGCCGCGTGCCTCGACCACCCCAACATGAACATCAGGAAGACCGCGGCCGAGGCACTGGTCCGCGCGGGCACCCCCGCGGCGCTCCCGAAGCTGCTGTTCCGGCTCGGACACGACGACAACCCCGGACTGCGCACCGCACTCCTCGCGGCCCTGCGCACGATCCTGGGCGACGCCCGCGCGGCCACGCTGCTGGCCGCCGCCGAGCACGGCCGCGACGCCCGTTCCCGCGAACTGCTGCTGGCGGGCCTCGACGGCGCCCTCACCGTGCGCGCGATCCTCGCGCTGGAGGAGCAGCGGTCCCCGGTGGCCGCCGAACTGCTCGCCCTGGTGGCGTCGGGCCGGGTCGCGGCGGCCTCCGGGGACGTGGACGCCCTCGCACCCGCCCTGGCCCGGCACGGGATCGCCGCACCGGACGCCGGACGGCCACCGGCGGCCGACGCGGCGGACCTGGAAGCGGACCGGGACGTGGCGGCACTGGTGGCCGGGGGCTGGAACCCCTCGCTCGCCCTGCGGATCGCCGACCGGGACGGGCCGTTGCGCCCCGGCCGGGCGGACGAACTGCGGCCGATGCTGGACCACTGGCTCCGCCTGGCCGGCTCCCGGCCCGCGCACCGGAGGAAGGTGATCCGGTTCGCGCTGAGGATCTGCGCCACGTCCCGGCCCACCGGGGAGCCTGTCGCCCGTACCTGGTCCGCCGGGGAGCCCGCCGCTCCTACCCGGCCCGCCGGGGAGCCTGTCGCCCGTGTCCGGCCCACCGGGGAGTCCGCCGCCCGTACCTGGTCCGCCGGGGAACTCGCCGTCCTCGCCCGGTCCGCCGGGGTGCTGCTCGACGCGCTCGCCGACGCCCGGGACGAGGACCGCCACGACCTGATCGCCGTACTGGAGGAGGCCGCGCCGATGACGACGGCCGCCCGGAGGCCGTCCGCCATCGCCTCGGTGCGGGCCCTGCGCCCCGCCCCCGCCGCACCGCACCGGTCCACGCTGACGCTGCTGCGCCGCCTCGGCGCGGTGCCGGTCCGCGCCGACCTCGACCGGGCGCTCGCGGGCGCCCGGCTCGGCGCCGACCCGTGGCGGGCCGAAACCGCCGTGCTGCGCGAGGCGTTCACCGTTCCGGAACCCGGCACGGCCCCCCTCCCCGCCGGGACCCGGGCCTGGCGGGCGACCCTGGAGGCGGCGGTGCGCACCCCGGACGGTCCGGCGGAGCTCCGCGGCCGGGACGACGGCACGGTCCCCTCGCAGGACCGGCTGAACGCGCTGATCGAGGCGTACCGGGGCGCCGACGACCCGGCGGTGCGGGAGGCACTGCTCGACTGGATGGCCTTTCTCCAGCCGCTCGACGCACCGCCGTGCGCCGCCCCCGGGGCCGACCGCGCGACGCCGCCCCCGAGGCACGTCCGCGCCGACGACCTCGACCAGCCCCGCTCGGCGGCCCAGTACGAACGGCTGCTGACCATGCTGGATTCGGACGCGGCGGACCACAGGGACACCGCCGCACGGGCACTCGCGCGATGGCCCGAGCCCGAGGCCCGGCTGGCGGTGCTCCGCGCCCATCTCCGCGGACGCGTGGAGCTGCCCCCCGGCGCCGACCCGGCCCGCGCGCTGGCCGGGATCGACGAGGCGGAACTGCGCGGCGACGGCGTACGGCCCGGGCTGGTGGCCCGCGCGGCGGCCCGGCTCGGCCCGGCGGAGCGGGAACCGCTGGTACCGCTGCTGCTGGAGTGGTGGGAACACGCCCCGGCAGGGCTCGGGGCGGAGATCGCCGGAGCGCTGCACGCCCATCCCGCCGACGCGTTGGCCGAGGCACTGGGCGAGCGGCTCGCCGCCGGGGCCTGGGGCTTCCTCGACCTGCTCGTCGGCCGGCCGCTGCTGCGCACCCCCGCGCTGACGGAGACCTGCCGCCGCCTGCGCGCGGAGGGCCGCGACGAACTGGCGGACCGGCTCCGGCTCGTGGAGGGCCCGCTGCGCGGTCCGGACGCCGCGCGGCGGGACGCGGCCGCGCTCGCGGCGCTGCGCGAACGCGGTACTGCCGCACCCGCCGACCCCGCCCGCCCGCCGTCCCGCCGGGAACTGCTGGACCTGGCCCGCGCCGGAACCCCGGAGCAGATCTGCCGGGCCCTCACCGAACTGGCCGGCGAGCACCCCGGCCCGGACGCCGAACCGGACCGCCGACTCCACGAGCTGCTGGACGAGTTGATCACCCATCCCCGGCCCGAGGTCCGGCTGCGCGCGCACCGGACGTCACGGGTGGTGCTGGACCGGCCGGCCCATCTGCGGCTCACCGCGTCGCTGCTGGACGACCCGCGCCCGGACGTGGTGCGGATGGCTATCCGTACGCTCTGCCGCGCCGGCTGGGAGCCCGCGGCCCCCGCCGTGACGGGGCTGCTCGCCCATCCGCACGCCGTCGTGCGCGGGGCGGCGGCCGAGGGGCTCGTCGAACTGGGCCCGGCGGCGGTCCCCGCCCTCCGCAAGGCCGCCGCCCGCGCCCGCCCCGACCGGCGCTCCCGGTACACCTCGTTGCTCGACCGGATCGGGAACGCGAAGGACGGGGCCCCGACCGGCCGTTGAGGGAGAAGGGCGCGGGGCGGGGAGCGCCGGTCGCCCCGCGCCCACCGCCCCGCCCGCACCCGCTTCCGGGCGCCGCCTACGACACGTACCGCTTGATCTCCCGCCGCGCCAGCGACCGCTGGTGCACCTCGTCCGGGCCGTCCGCCAGCTGCAACGTCCGTGCCGCCGCCCACAGTTCGGCCAGCGGGAAGTCCTGGCCGACCCCGCCCGCGCCGTGCAGCTGCACCGCCCGGTCGAGGATGCCGACCACCGCGCGCGGGGTGGCGATCTTGATGGCCTGGATCTCCGTGTGCGCGCCCCGGTTGCCCACCGTGTCCATCAGCCACGCCGTCTTCAGGACCAGCAGCCGCAGCTGCTCCACCGTCACCCGCGCGTCCGCGATCCAGTTCTGCACGACGCCCTGTTGGGCGAGCGGCTTGCCGAAGGCCGTACGGGACACCGCCCGCCGGCACATCAGCTCGATTGCCCGCTCGGCCATGCCGATCAGCCGCATGCAGTGGTGGATGCGGCCCGGTCCCAGCCGCGCCTGGGCGATGGCGAAGCCGCCGCCCTCCTCGCCGATCAGATTCCCGGCGGGCACCCGCACGTCCGTGAAGGAGACCTCGGCGTGGCCGCCGTGGTAGTGGTCCTCGTACCCGTACACCTGCATGGCGCGGCGCACTTCGAGCCCCGGGGTGTCGCGGGGGACCAGGACCATCGACTGCTGGCGGCGGATGTCCGCACTGTC
This sequence comes from Streptomyces sp. sk2.1, assembly GCF_008120935.1. Lineage (GTDB taxonomy): Bacteria > Actinomycetota > Actinomycetes > Streptomycetales > Streptomycetaceae > Streptomyces. The sequence continues at coordinate 349,374 of NZ_RDBO01000020.1, read as the reverse complement.
GGGGGCGGTCTTGCCCATCACGATGAAGATCTCGCAGTCCGGGTTCATCGCCCCGGAGATGTACCACTTGCGGCCGTTGATGACGTAGTCACCGCCGTCGCGCACGATCCGGGTCTCGATGTTCGTCGCGTCCGACGAGGCCACCTCGGGCTCCGTCATCGCGAACGCGGAGCGGATCTCCCCGGCGAGCAGCGGCTCCAGCCACCGCTTCTTCTGCTCGTCCGTGCCGAACTGGAAGAGCACCTCCATGTTCCCGGTGTCCGGGGCCGCGCAGTTGAGCGCGGTCGGGGCCAGCTGCGGGGAACGGCCGGTGATCTCGGCGAGCGGGGCGTACTGGAGATTGGTCAGCCCGGCCCCGTACTCCGCGTCGGGGAGGAAGAGGTTCCACAGGCCCTGCCGCCGCGCCTCGGCCTTCAGGTCCTCGACGACCTGCGGGGTCTGCCAAGGGGAGGCCGGCAGCGTGCGCTGCTCGTCCGCGGTCCGCTCGGCCGGGTGCACGTGCTCGTCCATGAAGGCGAGCAGCCGGCCGCGCAGCTCCTCGGTACGGGCGTCGAATGCGAAGTCCATGGGTGGTCAGCCTTCCTGGAGGGTGCCGAGGCCGTGCTCGATGAAGACGGGGACGAGATCGCCGATGCGGTCGAAACCGGCGCCGACGGTCCGGCCCAGGGTGTAGCGGTAGTGGATGCCCTCCAGGATCACGGCGAGCTTGAACCAGGCGAACGCCGTGTACCAGGAGATGGCCGAGGTGTCCCGGCCGGAACGGGCGGCGTAGCGCTCGATCAGCTCGGCGGGCGAGGGGTGGCCCGCGGCGCCGCTGGTGGTGGAGACGGGGGAGTGCGCCAGGCCGAGGTCGGAGCTGTACATCACCAGCAGGCCGAGGTCGGTCAGCGGGTCGCCGAGCGTCGACATCTCCCAGTCGAGGACGGCCCTGATCCGGTCGTCGGCACCGATCAGGACGTTGTCCAGGCGGTAGTCGCCGTGCACCACGGTGGGCGCGGGCGAGTCGGGCAGTTCGCGCCCGAGCGCGGCGTGCAGCTCGTCGATGCCGGGCAGTTCGCGGTTGCGGGATGCGTCCAGCTGCTTGCCCCAGCGGCGCAACTGCCGGTCGAGGAAGCCCTCGGGCCGCCCGAAGTCGTCGAGCCCGACGGCCCGCGGGTCCACCGCGTGCAGCTCGACCAGGGTGTCGACGAGGCCGAGCACGGCCGCCCGGGTGCGTTCGGCACCCAGCGGGGCGAGCTGCTCGGCGCTGCGGTACGGGGTGCCCTCGACGTACTCCATGACGTAGAAGGGCGACCCGATCACCGTGTCGTCCTCGCAGAGCAGCACCGGCTCCGGCACCGGCACGGCCGTCGGGTCGAGGGCGCTGATCACCCGGTGCTCCCGCTTCATGTCGTGCGCGGTGGCCAGCACATGGCCCAGCGGGGGCCTGCGGACGACCCAGCGGCCGGTGCCGTCCGTGACGACGTACGTCAGGTTCGACCGGCCGCCCTCGATGATCCGGGCATCGAGCGGTCCGCTCACCAGCCCCGGCCGCTCGCGGTCGAGGTGTCCGCGCAGCCGGTCGAGGTCGAGACCTGGCGGGTGGACTGGGCTCATCGTGCGCACCTCCGGATGAAAGACGGTCGCCGCCCATGATGCCGACCAGTCGGTATGTCGTCCAGAGGGCTCCCTCCGCCCGGTGCGTCGGCCCCGGTCCGGATCGGGCCGGAGTCTGGTGCTCAGTCGCATCCCTGAATAGAGTTCACGTATGAATACAGAGCTGCTGATCGACGAAGTCCGGCTGACCCCGATCCTGATCGCCGACCCGCCCCTGCTCAACACCCAGGGGGTCCACCAGCCCTACACCCCTCGCCTGGTCGTGGAGGTCGTCACCCGCGGTGGTGTCACGGGCGTCGGGGAGACGTACGGGGACGGCAGGTACCTCGAACTCGCACAGCCGCTCGCCACCGCACTCGTCGGACGCCCGGTCAGCGATGTGAACGGTCTGTTCGCCCTGGCCGACGAGGTGTGCGGTGATTCACGCGCGACCGACGACCGGGTCGAGGCGGGCGGACTGCGCGGTGTCCAGACCGCCGACAAGCTCCGGCTCTCCGTCGTCTCCGGCTTCGAGGTCGCCTGCCTGGACGCGCTGGGCAAGACCCTCGGCCTCCCCGTGCACGCCCTGCTCGGCGGGAAGGTCCGCGACCGCGTCGAGTACAGCGCCTACCTCTTCTACCGTTGGGCCGCCCACCCCGAGGGCGGCGAGCGGGACGACTGGGGCGCCGCCCTCGACCCGGCCGGCGTCGTCGCCCAGGCCCGGCGCTTCGCCCGCGAGCACGGCTTCTCCTCCTTCAAGCTCAAGGGCGGCGTCCTCGAACCCGACCGGGAGATCGCCGCGATCCGCGCCCTGGCCGAGGAGTTCCCCGGCCGGCCGCTGCGCCTGGACCCCAACGGCGCCTGGTCCGTGGAGACCTCGCGGTACGTCGCCGAGCAGCTGAAGGGCGTGCTCGAGTACCTGGAGGACCCGGCGACCGGCACCGACGCGATGGCCGAGGTCGCCGCGGCCACCGACGTGCCGCTGGCCACCAACATGTGCGTGACCACCCTCGCCGAGCTCCCGGACGCCTTCGCCCGCGGCGCCGTGCAGGTGGTCCTCTCCGACCACCACTACTGGGGCGGGCTGCACCGCACCCGCGAACTCGCCGGGATCTGCCGCACCTTCGGCGTCGGGCTCTCCATGCACTCCAACACCCACCTCGGCATCAGCCTGGCCGCGATGACCCATGTCGCCGCCACCGTCCCCAACCTCGACTACGCCTGCGACAGCCACTACCCCTGGCAGACCGAGGACGTCATCACCACCCGCCACGTCTTCGAGGACGGCCGGCTGACCGTGTCCGACGCCCCCGGCCTCGGCGTGGAACTCGACCGCGACCGCCTGGCCGCACTGCACCGGCGCTGGCTCGACGACGACGGCACCATGCGCGAGCGCGACGACGCGGCCGCGATGCGCAAGGCCGAGCCCGACTGGCGGACCCCCGCGATCCCGCGCTGGTGACGGGCCGGGCCCCGGCCCGGACCGGTCCGAGTTGCGGGCACCCCGGCCCGCACCGACGGTCGGTACATGAAGGCGATCAGCTACAGCAGGTACGGCGGGGCCGAGGTCCTGGAGTACGGGGAGCGGCCCGACCCCAAGGTCGGCCCGGACACGGTCCTGGTGAAGGTGCGGGCCGCGGCGGTCAACCCGGTCGACTGGAAGGCCCGCGAGGGACACCTCGACCCCGTCCTGGACGCCGTGTTCCCGGTGATCCCCGGCTGGGACGTGTCCGGCGTCGTGGTCCAGCCCGGCATCGGCGTCGAGGAGTTCGCGGTCGGCGACGAGGTCATCGGTTACGCGCGGGAGGACTTCCTCTGCCGCGGCACGCTCGCCGAGTACGTCGCCGCCCCCGTGCGGGCCCTCGCCCGCAAGCCCCGGAACCTGAGCTTCGAGGAGGCGGCGGGCCTGCCGCTGGCCGGTCTCACCGCCTACCAGGTGCTGCACCGCGCCCTGAAGGTCCAGGGCGGCGACACGGTCCTCGTCCACGCGGCGGCGGGCGGCGTCGGCTCGTTCGCCGTCCAGCTCGCCCGGCACGTCGGTGCCCGCGTCATCGGCACCGCGAGCGAACACAACCACGACCACGTCCGGCGGCTCGGCGGGGAGCCGGTGGCCTACGGGAACGGCCTCGCCGACCGGCTGCGGGAACTGGCCCCGGACGGCGTCGACGCCGCGTTCGACACGGTCGGCGGCGAGGCGCTCCGGATCTCCGCCGAGGTGCTGAGGCCCGGCGGGAGGCTGGCGTCCGTCGTGGACGCCGAGGTCTTCTCGTACGGCGGCCGCTACGCCTATGTGCGACCGGACGCCGGGGACCTCGCCCACCTGGCCGAACTGGCCGAGCAGGGCGTCGTCACGGTCCACGTGGACCGGGTGTTCCCGCTGGCGGAGGCGGCGGAGGCGCACCGGCTGAACGAGCAGGGGCGCACCCGGGGAAAGATCGTCGTCACCGTGCCCTGGGAGGTCCCGGAGGTCCTGGAGGTCTCGGACGCCCCGGCCGGCTGACCGGCGGACCGACCGACCAACGGACCGACCGCGCGGCCCGGCCCGGTGTCCGGGGTCGGCCCGGACACCGGGCCGGGCCGCGCGGTCTCAGAACAACAGGACGACGGCGAACACCGCGAGCGCGACCGTGCACGCCGCCGCGGCCAGCGCGTCGCGCGCCGACAGGGGCCGGGGCCGCGCGGTCCCCATCCCGAGCACCCGCAGATGCGCCACCCGCAGGAACCCCAGCCAGGCCAGCGCGCTCAGCGACACCGCGACGACCCCGGCCGCGCTCACCCCGCCGTGCAGCGCCTGCCTGACCGCCAGCAGCGCCACCACCGTGCACGACAGCGTGGTGCGCCGCCACGCCAGCCGCGTCCGCTCGGGCTGCAGCCCGGGGTCGCGTTCCGCGGTGGTCACCGGCCCTCCCAGCCGAAGAGGACCACCACCACCATCGCCACGGCGACGACCGCGACGGCGAGGCCGAGCAGCGTCGGGAACCGGGAGACCGGAAGGTCCTCCCCGCGCCGCATCGCCCGCTCGCACCGCACCCAGTGGTTGACCGCGCGCAGCGCGCACAGCACCCCGGACGCCAGCAGTGCGAGCGCCAGACCGGCCCGGACGCCCCACGCCAGCTCCGGCAGGAACTGGTCGACCGCGAAGCCGCCGCCGATCAGCGCCAGAGCCGTCCGGATCCAGGCGAGGAAGGTGCGCTCGTTGGCGAGCGAGAACCGGTAGTCCGGTGTGTCGCCCTCCTCGCGGATGCGCTGCGGCGCGAACCACAGCCGCAGACCCCGCACGAATTCGTTCACGTCCGGACCTTATCCGCCGATTTACGAGAAAGGGTGCCGGCCGGGCTCACGGGGCCTGCCCGGCCGCCCGCAGCGCCCGCAGCCGGTGGTACGCCTCCAGCCCGTCCGGCACCCACTCCCAGTCGTCGATCCGCTCCGCGAGCTCCGCCTCGGTGAGGAAGGAGTGCCAGGCGACCTCCTCCACCTGCGGGTCCACCGGCAGTTCGCACCGCACCCGGTAGACGGCGGACCACCAGGAGTGCTCGCCCTCGTAGAGGAACTTGAAGAGCGGCTCGGGCCGGGGCAGCTCGGACACCCCCAGCTCCTCCTCGGCCTCCCGCAGCGCCGCCTCCTCGTAGGACTCCCCGGCGCCGACCACCCCGCCGACGAACATGTCGTAGCGGGACGGGAAGACCAGCTTGGTCGAGGTCCTGCGGTGGACGAAGAGACGGCCGTCGGCGTCCCGCACCTCGATGAAGACGCAGCGATGGCGAAGGCCCCGCGCGGTGGCCTCACCACGCGGGGCCTGCCCCACGACCACGTCGTTCTCGTCGACGATGTCCAGGATCTCGTCAGAAGGGTTCATGATCCCCATCCAACAGCAGGACACCGCCGGACGATCACTGGCCCATGACGTACTTCACGGTCGGGCCCGTGGTCCAGCCGCCGTCCACGGCCAGCTCGGCGCCGGTGACGTACGAGGCGGCGTCCGAGAGCAGGAAGACGACCGCCTCCGCGATCTCCGGGGCCTCGCCGACCCGGCCCATCGGGGTGTTCGGGTAGTTGCCGTCGCCTTGCTGGATGCCGACGGACGCGGTCATCGGCGTGTAGACCATGCCGGGGTGCACGGAGTTCACCCGGATCCTCTCCGTGCCGAGCTCCACCGCGCCGACCTTCGTCAGACCGCGCACGCCCCACTTCGACGCGCCGTAGCTGGAGGTCAGGGCGAGGCCCATCAGACCGGCGGCCGAGGAGATGTTGACGATCGAGCCGCCGCCGTTCTCCTTCATCACCGGGATCACGGTCTTCATGCCGATGAAGACGGCCGTCAGGTTGATGTCGATCACCTTGCGGAAGTGCTCGACGGTCTCGGTCTCCAGCGGCTGGCCGGTGGACACCCCGGCGTTGTTGACCAGCCCGTCGATGCGTCCGAACTCGGCGACGGCGAACTCGGCGACGCGCTGCCAGTCCTCCTCGGAGGTCACGTCGTGGTGGACGAAGCGGGCCCTGGCGCCCAGCTCGGCGGCGGTGGCGGCGCCCTCCTCGTCGAGCACGTCGGTGATCACCACGTTGGCGCCGCCCGCCACCGCGAGGCGCGCGGCCTCGGCGCCCAGGCCCCGGGCGCCGCCGGTGATGATGACGGTCTTGTCGGTGAGGTTGCTCTTGTCGCTCATGTCGCTTCCTTCATGTGGTGCGGGTGGTGCGTGGTACGTGGTGCGGTCCCGCCGGTGCTCACGTGCCGTCCGGCACGGGGGCGTGCAGGAACGCGGTGGTGGTCCCGACGAGGTCGGCGAGGAAGAACGCGTCGTCGGTCAGCGGTTCGATGCCGTCGAGACGCTGGCGGGCGCGGTCGGCCAGCGCCGCGCCGATCAGGGCGAGTGCCAGGTCCAGGCGCTCCAGGCGCACGGGTTCGGGCAGCCCGCCCAGGCGGTCCCCGAGGCGGGCGATCAGCCGTCCGTAGCCGGTGTCGCCCAGGACGGGGTGCGGACTGCCGGTCCGCAGCCCGGTCTCATGGGTGAGCCGGGACGAGATCCGCAGACAGCGCAGGCCCCGGTCGTCGGCGAGCAGGCTCGCCTCGGCCGTCACCAGCGCGGTGAGCAGTTCCGGTACGCCGCAGTCCTCGGCCAGGGCGTCGAGCAGGGGGGCCAGCACCCGTTCGGTACGGGCCTGGCGGCCCGCCATCACGGCGTCGAGCAGTCCGGCCCGGGAGCCGAAGTGGTACTGGACCGCGGAGGGGTTGCTCTGGCCCGCCAGCCGGACGATGTCCCGCAGCTGGGCCCCGTCGGGACCCTGTGCGGCGAAGACCTCCTCGGCCGCGCGGATCAGCTTCTCCCTGGTCTCCTGCCCGGACGTTCGCGCCATGCGGGCATTCTAATGCTGGCCATTATTAAAAACCAGTGCGGGCGTTCCCGCGGCCGGGCGGGGCCGCTCAGTGCGGCTGGAGACTCTTCTCGCGGCGCCCGCCCACGGGCCCCTCCGGCATCGCCGGGTGCAGCCCGAGCAGCACGATCCCGACGACGATCGCGACGAGCCCGACCGCCTGCCAGGCCAGCGCACCGGCGTCGGTGCGCAACCGGTCGCCGAGGAAACCGACCCCGCAGGCGATCCCGGCCAGCGGCTGGGAGGCGGTCAGCGGGGGCAGCGAGACCCGCAGCGGGCCCGTCTCGAACGCGCTCTGCACCAGGAGCAGTCCGGTGACCCCCAGCGCCAGCACGGCGTACGGCTGCCACCCCGTCACCAGCGCCTCCCACCCGCCGTCGGACAGCAGCTGCCCGCTCACCCGGGTGAGGGCGTCCTGGAGTCCGTACAGCAGACCGGCCGCCACCGCGAGCAGGGCCGGGGCGACCCCCGAAGCGGAGCGCCGGGCGACCGCGGTGAGCAGCAGGGCGGTCCCCACGACCGCGCCGATCACCGACCAGTGCCGCAGTGCGCTGGACACCGCCTCGCCGCCCTGCGGCCGGCCCGCCAGCAGGAAGACCGCGACCCCGCCGGCCAGCAGCCAGAGCCCGGCCCAGCCCTGCCGGCCGAGCCGCTGGCCGGTGCGGTGCCGGGACAGGGCCATCGCGAAGAGCAGATTGGTCGCGAGGAGCGGCTCGACGACGGACACCTCGCCCTTGCCCAGGGCCAGGGCGCCCAGCACCATGCCGCAGACCATCAGCCCGATCCCGGCCAGCCAGCTCGGCACCCGCATCAGGTCCAGCAGCAGCCGGGGGGAGAGGTAGTCGCTCCTCGGGGCGTGCGAGGCGGCGGCCTGCTGGAGGACGAAGCCGAATCCCAGACAGCAGGCGGCGCTCACGGCGAGGAGGAGGACCGGCACCGACACGCTTCTACCTCGAGTCAGGCCAGAAGTGGGTGGATTTGTACCGACGATAACGTCTGCGTCCCCAGGACGCGGCCGGAGCGCCGCCGACCGGGCGGTTGACGTCGCGGCGGCCGGGTGCCGAAGATCTGACGCACCAGTAACTTCCGGCTCCGGAACCGGACCACGGCCGCGACCGGATCGCCCCGACAGGATGGGACCACCCATGGCGTACGACGCTGACGTGATCGTGATCGGGGCAGGACTCGCCGGTCTGGTGGCCACCGCCGAACTGGTCGACGCGGGCCGCTCGGTGATCCTGCTCGACCAGGAGCCCGAGCAGTCGATCGGCGGTCAGGCGCACTGGTCCTTCGGCGGGCTCTTCCTCGTCGACTCGCCCGAGCAGCGCCGGATGCGGATCAAGGACAGCCACGAGCTGGCCCTCCAGGACTGGCTCGGCACGGCGGGCTTCGACCGCGAGGAGGACCACTGGCCGCGGAAGTGGGCCGAGGCGTACGTCGACTTCGCGGCCGGCGAGAAGCGCTCCTGGCTGCACGCCCAGGGGCTGCGGATCTTCCCCGTCGTCGGCTGGGCCGAGCGCGGCGGCTACGACGCGAACGGCCACGGCAACTCCGTGCCCCGCTTCCACATCACCTGGGGCACCGGCCCCGGCATCGTCGCCCCCTTCGAGCGCCGGGTGCGCGCGGGCGCCGCCAAGGGCCTCGTACGGTTCCGGTTCCGGCACCGGGTCACGGGGCTCGGCCGCACCGCGGGCACCGTCGACACGGTGACCGGCGAGGTGCTGGAGCAGAGCGCGGCGGCCCGCGGCACCGCGAGCAGCCGCCGGGCGACCGGCACGTTCGAGCTGAGGGCCCAGGCGGTGATCGTCACCTCCGGCGGCATCGGCGGCAACCACGACCTGGTGCGCGAGCAGTGGCCCGCCCGGCTGGGCACCCCGCCCGCGAAGATGCTCTCCGGCGTCCCCGCCCACGTCGACGGCCTCATGCTCGGCGTCGCCGAGAAGGCGGGCGCCCACCACATCAACCGCGACCGCATGTGGCACTACACCGAGGGCATCGAGAACTGGAACCCGATCTGGGCCAAGCACGGCATCCGGATCCTGCCCGGGCCCTCCTCGCTCTGGCTCGACGCCCGCGGCAAGCGGCTGCCGGTCCCGCTCTTCCCGGGCTTCGACACCCTCGGCACCCTCGAACACATCATGAGGTCGGGCCACGACCACACCTGGTTCGTCCTCGACCGGAAGATCATCGGCAAGGAGTTCGCACTCTCCGGCTCCGAGCAGAACCCCGACCTGACCGGGAAGTCGATCCGCGGCGTGATCGGCCGGGCCCGCGCGGACGTACCGGCGCCGGTGAAGGCGTTCATGGACAACGGCGTGGACTTCGTCGTCGAGAAGGACCTCGCCGCCCTGGTCCGGGGCATGAACGCGCTCACCGGCGAACCGCTGATCGACGAGGCCGAACTGCGCCGCGAGATCATCGCCCGGGACCGGGAGATCACCAACCCGTTCACCAAGGACCTCCAGATCACCGCGATGCGCGGGGCCCGCGCCTACCTCGGCGACAAGCTGATCCGTACGGCGCCGCCGCACCGCATCCTGGACCCCGACGCCGGCCCGCTGATCGCCGTACGGCTGAACATCCTGACCCGCAAGTCGCTCGGCGGGCTGGAGACGGACCTGTCCTCCCGGGTCCTGACCGCGGACGGCACGCCCCTGCCGGGGGTGTACGCGGCGGGGGAGGCGGCCGGTTTCGGCGGCGGCGGGGTGCACGGCTACCGCTCGCTGGAGGGGACCTTCCTCGGCGGCTGCATCTTCTCCGGACGCGCGGCGGGCCGGGCGGCGGCGCAGGCCGTCGTCTGAGGCGGCCCGCGGAGGGCCGGGGGGCGGCCGGACCGACCCGTCCGCCCGGACGGTCCCGCCCCGGTCCGTCCGACCCGCCCGAACCGTCCGGAGCGGCGGGACGGGACGGACCGCTTTCCGGACGGCCCGGGCCGCCGCGCCCGGGCCTGCCCGGACACGGCGGGCCGTCCCGTCCGTCCCGTCCGTCCCGTCCCGTCCGTCCCGCCCGCCCGGACTCCGGCGGTTCCGGCGCTCGCCGCCTACCGCTCCTCGGCCCCCACGACGGGGTCCAGCAGTTCGACGACGCGGAACCGTTCGGCGACGACCATGGTGTCGTCGTCGACGGTGAACTCCGGGTCGCCGAGCGCCTCCCGCATCTCGTCGCTGTGCCAGAACTTCTCGTGGCCCGCACGCCACTCGGCCACCGAGGTGTAGCCCTCGCCCTCGTCGATCGCGTGCTGGAGGTCGACGTCCCCCAGACGCAGCACCCGTACCTCCGACACCTCCAGCACCGCGGTCTCCCGGCCGTCCGAGTCGATCAGCGCGGACCGCTCGCCCACCGGCGGCAGCTCCTCCCGCTCCGCCTCGTACTCCGCGAGCAGCCCGGTCGTCGAGACCTTCACACCGGTGAGGACCGCCCCGACCAGCTGATCGCGCAGCGGTCCCGGGAAGGCGAGCAGGAAGGGCTTGAGGGGTTCACGGTTCGACATGGCGCCAAGTCTGGCACGCGTCGCCGGGCCCGGCGGCGGGGCGAGCCCGGGCCCCGGACGCCAACCCGGTGCGCGAGGGCCGCAGTTGGCGCGAGGAGCGCGGCCGGCGCGGCCCGCGGCCCGACACGGCGACGGCGCCCGCCGGACCCGGGGCACGCCGAGGCGTGCGCACCGGGCCGACGGGCGCCGTCGGGGACGGTCCCCGGGGCGAACCCCGGTGGGAGGAGGACCGTGCGGGAGGCCGCCGCCGCTAGAGGATCAGCGACAGCAGCAGGACGAAGACGAGGGAGACCACGGAGATGATGGTCTCCATGACCGACCAGGTCTTCACCGTCTGGCCGACGCTCATGCCGAAGTACTCCTTCACCAGCCAGAAACCGGCGTCGTTGACATGGCTGAAGAAGAGGGAGCCGGCGCCGACGGCGAGGACCAGCAGGGCGGCGTGGGTCGTGGACATGTCGGCGGCCAGCGGGGCGACCAGACCGGCCGCCGAGATGGTGGCCACGGTCGCCGAACCGGTCGCGAGCCGGATCGCGACGGCGATCAGCCAGCCCAGCAACAGCGCGGGAATCGACCAGTCCTCGGAGAAGTCCAGGATCATCCGGCCCACACCGGCGTCGATGAGGGTCTGCTTGAAACCGCCGCCCGCGCCCACGATCAGCAGTACGCCCGCGATCGGGGCCAGGGACTTCTCGACGGTGACGGAGAGCCGGTCCTTGGAGAAACCGGCCGCCCGGCCCAGCGTGAACATGCCGACCACGACGGCCGCGAGCAGCGCGATCAGCGGCGAGCCGATCACATCGGTGACCCGCTGGACACCCTGCTCCGGGTCGTCCACGACGATGTCGACCAGGGCCTTGACCAGCATCAGCACGACGGGCAGCAGAATCGTCGCCAGGGTGGCGCCGAAGCCGGGACGGCGGTCCAGGTCCTCCGAGGGCCGCTGCGGGATCATCTTCTCCGGCGCCTCGATGTCCACCCAGCGCGCCGCGTAGCGGGAGAAGACCGGCCCCGCGATGATCACGGTCGGTATCGCGACCAGCACGCCCAGCGCCAGCGTGACGCCGAGGTTGGCGTCCAGGGCGTCGATCGCCACCAGCGGGCCGGGGTGCGGCGGGATCAGCCCGTGCATCACGGAGAGGCCGGCCAGCGCCGGGATGCCGATCCGCATCAGGGAGTAGTTGCCGCGCTTCGCGACGAGCAGCACCACCGGGATCAGCAGCACGATCCCGACCTCGAAGAACAGCGGCAGGCCGATGATCGAGGCGATCAGCACCATCGCCCACGGCATGGCCCGCCCGCTCGCCCGGGCGAGGATGGTGTCGACGATCTGGTCCGCGCCGCCGGAGTCGGCCAGCAGCTTGCCCAGGATCGCGCCGAGCGCGATCAGCACGCCGACGCCCGCGACGGTCGAGCCGAGGCCGGTGGTGAAACTGGCGATCGTCTTCGCCGGGGCGGCCCCGGCGAACGAACCGAGCGCCAGCGAGCCGATGGTCAGCGCGAGGAACGCGTGCACCTTGAACTTGGTGATGAGCAGGACGATGACGGCGATGCCCGCCAGGACTGCGATGCCCAACTGAGCGTTGCCTGCCGAGGTGATCGGTTCGGCGGCGTCCGCTGCCAGCGTCTCGACGCTGAGACTGGTCACGGTGGTGGTCCTTAGTCGTCGAGCCGGCGCAACGCGGCGACGGCCCGCTGGGTGATTTCTTCGGGGGTGCCGGACACGTCGACCGAGACCCCGGCCTCGTCCTCCCGCAGCGGCTGCAGGGTGGCGAACTGCGAGTCGAGCAGCGCGGTGGGCATGAAGTGCCCCTTGCGCTCCGCCATGCGCTTCTCGATCAGGGACCGGTCGCCGGTCAGATGGAGGAAGACCGCGTCCGGGGCCCCGTCCCGCAGCCGGTCCCGGTAGACCCGCTTGAGAGCCGAGCTGCTCACCACTCCGCCGAGCCCCGCCCGGCCGTGCGCCCACCGGCCGATCGCGTCGAGCCAGGGCCACCGGTCCTCGTCGTCCAGCGGGACGCCGGCCGACATCTTGGCGATGTTCGCCGCGGGATGGAAGTCGTCGCCCTCGGCGTACGGAACGCCCAGTCCGGCGGCGAGCAGGGGGCCGATCGTGGTCTTGCCGGTCCCTGCCACGCCCATCACCACGATGACGTGGGGGGTGCTCATTGGTGGTGCCTCGCAGTCTTCGTCGATGTCTTCCTCGACACCGGTCCGTCGCGCTACTGAAACCCAAACGTACGACTTATTCAAGATGCTGTGACGTAAACGTCGTACTTTTTGTTCCCGGAAGGTGCCCCTTAGGCTGGTGCCCATGACCACACGGGGCCCCGGGCTGCATACACACGTGCTGGACACCCTGGGTCTGGAGATCGCCGCGGGGGTGCACGAGCCGGGACAGGTGCTGCGCACCGACGAGCTCGCCCGGCGCTTCGACGTCTCGCGCACCGTCGTGCGCGAGGTGGTCCGCGTGCTGGAGTCCATGCACCTGGTCGAGTCCCGGCGCCGGGTCGGCGTGACCGTGCGGCCCACCGAGACGTGGAACGTGTACGACCCGCAGGTCATCCGGTGGCGGCTGGCCGGCAGCGACCGCCCGCGCCAGCTGCGCTCCCTGACCGTGCTGCGCTCGGCCGTCGAACCGGTCGCGGCCGGCCTCGCCGCCCGCCACGCCACCCCGGAGCAGTGCGCGGCCCTCACCGAGTGCGCGCTCGGCATGGTCGCCACCTCGCGCGGCCAGCAGCTGGAGGGCTACCTGGAACACGACATCGCGTTCCACCGGATCGTGCTCAATGCCTCCGGCAACGAGATGTTCGCGCGGCTCGGCGACGTCGTCGCCGAGGTCCTGGCGGGCCGCACCCACCACCAGGTGATGTTCGAGGACCCCGACCCGGCGGCCGTCACCCTCCACGTCCGGGTCGCCGAAGCGGTGCGCGAGGGCGACGCCGCCGAGGCGGAGCGGCTGACGAAGGAGATCGCGGTGGGCGCCCTGCACGAACTGGACGTCCTCGCGCCCTGACCCCCTCCGCCCCGGACCACCGGCCCGGACCACCGCCCGCGGCGGGAGTCCCGGACGCGCGGCGGCCCCCGCGGAACGATCCCGCGGGGCCCGCCGACGGTCCGGCCGACCGGTCAGCCGCCGTGCCCCCGGTGGCCGCCGTGCCCGGCGCCGTGGTCGAACTTCATCGCCTCGGACGGCATCACGACGAACGGCCGCATCATGCCCATGTCCTCGTGCTCCAGTAGATGGCAGTGGTACATGAACCGCCCGTACGCCCCGTCGAACTTCCCGATCACCTTCACCAGTTGACCCGCCGGCACCCGGAAGACGTCCTTCCAGCCCTGCTCGTTCGGCGCCACCGGGATCGTGGTCCCGTGGTCGAACGCCACGGGGGAGCGGGTCCCGCCGACGGCCGGGTCGAAGCCGCCGACCTCGTACGCCTCCCGGCCCATCACCTGGAAGTCCGCCAGGTGGATGTGCATCGGGTGCGTCGGACCGCCCAGGTTGAGGAACGACCACTGCTCGAACGAGCCCTCGCCGACCGTGAAGCCGAGCCCGTCGTTGAAGGTCCGCGAGATCCTGCGGTACGTGCGCACCGTGCCGTCCTCGCCCCGGACCTGGATGACACCGTCCGAGGGCACCCGCACCCCGGCGGCGTCCTCGACCTCGGCCATCTCCCAGATCTCCGGGTGACCGCCGCCGCCGACCGTGCCGGGCACCGTCAGCACCACGAGCCGGTGCCCGTGCTCCACCCGGCCGTGCTCGTACCGCCGGAAGGAACCCGACAGCACCTCGGGCAGCTCGAAACCGTCCCGCCGCCCCGTCTCCCGCACCCGGAACTCCATCACCTGCGGGAACGGCACGTTCGCCGCCGGGTCCGGCACCCCCGGCCCGAGCCCGCCGCAGTTGACCAGCCGGACCCGGCGCCCGGCCAGCGCCGAGAAGTCGATCAGCAGGTCCATCCGCTCGGCCGGGGCGATCGTCAGCCCCGGCAGCACCTCGTCGAAGTCGACCGGCACCGGGCGCGGCAGCAGCCCGCCGTCGCTGCCGATCTGCCGGATCGCACCCGGCACCGGGTTGTTCCCCTCGTCGACCAGCACCAGGTCGTAGGTCCGCGCGTTGGACGCGTTGACCAGCCGGAAGCGGTACCAGGCGTCGTCCACGTCCAGATGCGGCCAGACGCGCCCGTTGACCGTCGTGTACGGGCCGAGGAACGGCAGCGACACCGGCTTGCCGGTCTCCGGATCGGCCTCGGTGATCACCGTCGTCTTGTGCAGCAGCCGCCCGTTGAGCCGGCCGTCCGCGTCGGTGTCCAGGTTGCGGTCGGCGAGGATCAGCGGCAGCTCGCGGTCGCCGGACGGCAGGCCGAGCGCGTCCTCCTCGTCGTCCCGGACCAGATAGGTGCCGACGAGCCCGGCGTACACGTTCCACCGGGTGATGTTCATGGCGTGGTCGTGGTACCACCACTGGGCGGCCTGGTGGTCGTTCGGGTACTCCGACAGCTGCGCGTCGCCGAAGCCGACCGCGTTGTCCGCCCAGCCGTCGTTGCCGCCCCCGGTCTGCGCGCCGTGCAGATGCGTCACCGTCCAGGCGGGCAGCGCGGCCACGTCCGGGTCCGGCTCGACGCCGTCGCGCCCGGGACGGTTGTGCGGCGCGGGTTCGCCCGGCCCGACCGGGCCGACCGCCACCGCCGTGACCGGGTACTCGCTGCCCCTGGGAATGCGGTTGGTCCAGGCGATCCGGACCCGCTGCCCGCGCCGCACCTCGATGGTCGGCCCCGGCACCGTGCCGTTGTACCCCCACATCAGGGTCGGCGGCAGCTGCGCGTGCAGCCGCACCCAGGTGGGCGACAGCGCGATCTCGGTCTCGCGGAGCACGTCACCGCTCTGCGGGCGGAGCACCGGCGGCACGGGCAACGCGTCGACGTACGGCACGAGTCCGCCGACCGGCGCCACGGGCGCGACCGCCACAGGAACCGGAACCGGCTCCTCGGTCCGCAGACCCGCCGGATGCGTGGTCTCAGTGATCTCGATCAAGGTTCTTCCCCCCATGATCCTTCATTCCACTGCTGATGGGCCGCGAGACCCCTGCCCCCGCAGGTATCGATCCGGCGGCCCCTGCACATCGAAGGACGGCTCGGAAAGCGCCGGAGTTCACTGATATGCGGCATCTGACCGAAAGAGGAGCATCGGGCCAGGTGTACGGCAGTTGTTTCCCGCCAATGCGGCGCGCCGCCGTGACACCCTCGCGGGGCGTACGGTTGGTCGCGTTGGATCTTCGCGAAATGACGGAAACAGGGAGACCGCGGTATGTCGCAGCAGGTGCAAGGGGTCATCGCACCGGGGAAGAACGAGCCGGTACGGGTCGAGACGATCGTGATCCCGGACCCGGGCCCCGGTGAGGCCGTGGTGAAGATCCAGGCGTGCGGCGTCTGTCACACCGATCTGCACTACAAGCAGGGCGGGATCAACGACGACTTCCCGTTCCTGCTCGGCCACGAGGCGTCCGGTGTGGTGGAGTCCGTCGGCGAGGGCGTCACGGACGTCGCGCCCGGCGACTTCGTCGTCCTCAACTGGCGTGCCGTGTGTGGCCAGTGCCGGGCGTGCCTGCGCGGCCGCCCCTGGTACTGCTTCGACACCCACAACGCGAAGCAGAAGATGACGCTGCTCGACGGCACGGAGCTGTCGCCGGCGCTCGGCATCGGCGCGTTCGCCGAGAAGACCCTGGTCGCCGCCGGGCAGTGCACCAAGGTCGATCCGGAGGTCTCCCCGGCCGTCGCCGGGCTGCTCGGCTGCGGTGTGATGGCGGGCATCGGCGCCGCCATCAACACCGGCCAGGTCGGCCGCGGCGACTCGGTCGCCGTGATCGGCTGCGGCGGCGTGGGCGACGCGGCGATCGCGGGCGCCCGGCTGGCCGGCGCGGCGAAGATCATCGCCGTCGACATCGACGACCGCAAGCTGGAGACGGCGAGGACGATGGGTGCCACGCACACCGTCAACTCCCGCGCCACCGACCCGGTCGAGGCGATCCGCGCCCTGACCGACGGCAACGGCGCGGACGTGGTCATCGAGGCGGTCGGCCGCCCGGAGACGTACAAGCAGGCCTTCTACGCCCGTGACCTCGCGGGCACCGTCGTCCTGGTCGGCGTCCCCACCCCGGAGATGCAGCTGGAGCTCCCGCTGCTCGACGTCTTCGGCCGCGGCGGCTCGCTCAAGTCCTCCTGGTACGGCGACTGCCTGCCCTCGCGCGACTTCCCGATGCTCGTCGACCTGCACCAGCAGGGCCGCCTCGACCTCGGCGCGTTCGTCACCGAGACCATCGGGATCGGCGACGTCGAGCAGGCGTTCGCCCGGATGCACGACGGCGACGTGCTGCGCTCGGTGGTGATCCTCTGATGGCCGCCCGCATCGACCACCTCGTCACCTCCGGCACCTTCGCCCTCGACGGCGGGGAGTGGGACGTCGACAACAACGTCTGGATCGTCGGCGACGACACCGAGGCGATCGTCATCGACGCCGCCCACGACGCCGACGCCATCGAGGCCGCGCTGAACGGCCGTACGCTGCGCGCCATCGTCTGCACGCATGCGCACAACGACCACATCGACGCCGCCCCCGCCCTCGCCGCCGCCACCGGCGCACCGGTCCTGCTGCACCCCGACGACCTGCCGCTGTGGAAGCAGACCCACCCGGACCGCGCCCCGGACGGCGAGCTGGCCGACGGCCAGGAACTGGAGATCGCCGGGACCACCCTCCGGGTGCTGCACACCCCGGGGCACGCCCCCGGCGCCGTCTGCCTGTACGCCCCCGGCCTGGGCACCGTCTTCACGGGCGACACCCTGTTCCGGGGCGGCCCCGGCGCCACCGGCCGGTCCTTCTCCCACTTCCCGACCATCGTGGAGTCGATCCGGGACCGGCTGCTCACCCTGCCGCCGGAGACCGCCGTCCGCACCGGGCACGGCGACTCCACGAGCATCGGCACGGAGGCCCCGCACCTCGACGAGTGGATCGCCCGCGGCCACTGAGGGCCCGCGGGGCGGCCGCCGGCCCGGCGGCCGCCCCGCGGACTGCGGAGCCCGGGCCGCTCACCGGTCCGGCCACGCGGCCAGCCGCAGCCCGCTCTCGAAGCGGCGCGCCTCGCCCGTGACCGGATCGGTGAACTCCAGGACCCGGGCGAGGAGCTGCAGGGGACGCGACCAGTCGTCCGGGGCGGGCTCCGGCTCGACCACCGGATAGACCGGATCGTGCGTGATCGGCAGCCCCAGGCCGTTCATGTGGACCCGCAGCTGATGGGTCCGCCCGGTGGCGGGCAGCAGCCGGTAGCGGCCGAGCCCCTCCCGGTGCTCCAGCAGCTCGATCCGGCTCTCGCTGTTCGGCTCGCCGGGCTCCTCGCGGGCGGCGATGACCCCGCGCTCCTTCACGATCCGGCTGCGCACCGTGCGCGGCAGGACCGTCCGGGGATCGTGGGGCGCCACCGCCTCGTACTCCTTGCGCACCAGCCGGTCCCGGAACATCGTCTGGTACGCGCCCCGCTCCCCGGGTCGCACGACGAACAGGACCAGGCCCGCGGTCAGCCGGTCCAGCCGGTGCGCCGGCTGGAGCGCGGGCAGGTCCAGCTCCCGGCGCAGCCGGGCCACCGCGGTCTCGGTGACGTGCCGGCCACGCGGGGTGGTCGCCAGGAAGTGCGGCTTGTCCGCGATGACGAGGTGCGCGTCCCGGTGCACGACGCCGACCGGGAACGGCACCGGCTCCTCCGGTGCGAAATCCCGGTGGAACCAGAGATACCGGCCCGCCGCGTACGGCTCGTCGGCGGACACCGGCCCCCCGGTGGAGACGAACCGCCCCTCGGCGAACATGGCGTCCACCCGGGCCGCCCCGATCGCGTCCCCGAACCGGGCCAGCAGATGGTCGCGGACCGTCGGCCACGCCCCGTCCGGGTCCTCCGGGAGCCGCAGCCGCACCGGATCGATCCCGTCCCGCTGCGCCAGCGGCGCCGCCGGGGCCTTCCCGCGCCCCCTCACTGGGTCACGCCCACCGGTACGACGGTGCTCATGGTTGCCGGCTCCTCGCTCGTCTCCCGGGCGTCCCCGCAGTGGCACCGCCCGCCCGTCCGCGGCTCCCCGCGCCGTGGCGGGGGCACAACGCGAAGTGCCGGTCAGGATCTCTCCTGACCGGCACTCGCCGCTGTGTCCGAGGGGGGACTTGAACCCCCACGCCCGATAAAGGGCACTAGCACCTCAAGCTAGCGCGTCTGCCATTCCGCCACCCGGACAAGGTGTCTGTCTCGCGGGCCGCTGCCCGTTCCGACGTGGAAAACAATAGCAAACATTCGGAGGTGCTCGATCACGCCCCGGACAGTGTGAAGGGCGCATGGCGAGTGGCGGGTGGCCTTGGGCGCGCGGGCCCGGCGCGGGAGGATGAGGAGGGACACCACGGCGACAGTGGAAGGAAGCAGCGTGAGCGAGACCAGCACGACCCGGACGGTCTCCGGCGAGGACGAGGTCGTGGACCTCTGTCGTGAGCTGATCCGGATCGACACCAGCAACTACGGGGACCACTCGGGGCCGGGGGAGCGGCGCGCGGCCGAGTACGTCGCGGAGCAGCTCGCCGAGGTCGGACTGGAGCCGCAGATCTTCGAGTCCCACAAGGGCCGGGCCTCGACGGTGGCACGGATCGAGGGCGAGGACCCGTCCAGGCCCGCGCTGCTGATCCACGGCCACACCGACGTGGTCCCGGCCAACGCGCACGACTGGACGCACCATCCGTTCTCGGGCGAGATCGCGGACGGCTGCGTGTGGGGCCGGGGCGCGGTCGACATGAAGGACATGGACGCGATGACCCTCGCGGTCGTCCGCGACCGGATGCGCAGCGGCCGCAAGCCCCCGCGCGACATCGTCCTCGCGTTCCTCGCGGACGAGGAGGCGGGCGGCACGTACGGCGCGCGGTACCTGGTCGACAAGCACCCCGGGCTCTTCGAGGGGGTCAACGAGGCGATCGGCGAGGTCGGCGGCTTCTCCTTCACGGTCAACGAGAACCTGCGGCTCTACCTCGTCGAGACCGCGCAGAAGGGCATGCACTGGATGCGGCTCACCGTGGACGGCACCGCCGGCCACGGCTCGATGACCAACGACGACAACGCGATCACCGAGCTCTGCGAGGCGGTCGGGCGGCTCGGGCGGCACGAGTGGCCGGTCCGGGTGACCAAGACGGTGCGCTCCTTCCTCGACGAGCTGTCCGACGCGCTCGGCACCCCGCTCGACCCGGAGGACATGGAGGCCACGCTCGCCAAGCTGGGCGGCATCGCCAAGATGGTCGGCGCCACGCTCCGCAACTCCGCCGCCCCCACCATGCTCGGCGCCGGCTACAAGGTGAACGTGATCCCCGGCCAGGCCACCGCCCACGTCGACGGACGGTTCCTGCCCGGCCACGAGGAGGAGTTCCTGGCCGACCTGGACCGGATCCTCGGCCCGCGCGTGAAGCGCGAGGACGTGCACGGCGACAAGGCGCTGGAGACCAGCTTCGACGGCGCGCTCGTCGACGCCATGCAGGTCGCCCTGAAGGCGGAGGACCCGATCGCGCGCGCCGTGCCGTACATGCTCTCCGGCGGCACCGACGCGAAGTCCTTCGACGACCTCGGCATCCGCTGCTTCGGCTTCGCCCCGCTGAAGCTGCCGCCGGAGCTCGACTTCGCGGGCATGTTCCACGGAGTGGACGAGCGGGTGCCGGTGGACGGGCTGAAGTTCGGCGTGCGGGTGCTCGACCGTTTCATCGACAACTGCTGAGTCCCCGCCGGTTTTCCGCCGACTTTCCACCCGTTTCCCGCATCGGTAATCGGCAGCGTGTGCGTATTTGACCGGAACGAGTGAAAGGAACCATACGCTCGTAGCCCGATTACCTCTTCCTCGTTACACGTGATGCGGTCCGCGGCTGGGACCGCATTGCCAACTAGGAGGAATCATGATCAAGAAGGTCGTCGCTGCTGCGGCTGTCACTGGCGGTCTGGTGCTCGCGGGTGCGGGCATGGCCGTCGCGGACTCCGGCGCCCAGGGTGCCGCCCTCGGCAACCCCGGCGTGATCTCGGGCAACACCATCCAGGTGCCGATCCACGTCCCGCTGAACGTGTGCGGCAACACGATCAACGTGATCGGGCTGCTGAACCCCGCCTTCGGCAACACCTGCGTCAACGCCTGACGTTGTGCGTCAACCCTTGAGGGTTTGAAACCGGTCGGCCCCGGAGTGCACGCCATGCACTCCGGGGCCACTGGTACTCCGCCCCCGCACGGTCGAGTCCGGGGGTTTTCCGGAAGGTCAGAAGGCAGGAAACACCTATGCGACAGGTCACGCGCAAAGGCCTGATCACCATGGCGGCCGCAGGTGGCGCACTCGCGCTGAGCGGCGGTTACGCGCACGCCGACGCGGGAGCGTCCGGCGGCGCAACGAATTCCCCGGGGGTGCTTTCAGGGAATTCGGTACAGATCCCGGTGCACGTGCCGGTCAACGTGTGCGGCAACTCCGTGGACGTCGTGGCGCTGCTCAACCCGGCGTTCGGAAACACCTGCGGGAACGAATCGCAGGACGGCTCCCAGGGCAAGCACGCCTCCGGCAGCCAGGTCTCCGGCGACCTCACCGACGCGAGTCGGCCGGGCACGGGCAAGCACCGGGCCCCGCTCGGCGGCGGGGCCACGGCCCAGGGCGTCACGAAGGGCTCGCCGGGCGTGCTGTCCGGCAACAACATCGCAGTGCCCATCGACATCCCCGTGAACGTCTGCGGGAACAGCATCACCGTCGGCGGCCTGCTCAACCCCACCTTCGGCAACGACTGCGAGAACGGCACGGACGTCGTCACGCCGCCGCCCGTCGAACCCCCGGTCACCGAGCCCAAGCCTCCGACCCCGGAGAAGCCGACCGTGCCGAACAAGCCCGAACCGCAGCACGTCGAACAGCTTGCGCACACCGGCGCGGGCGGGCTCGACCTGCTGGTCCCGGCGAGCGCGGGACTGCTGCTCGCGGGCGCGGGCACCGTGCTCTACCGCCGCGCCCGGATGTCCGCATAACGGACCGGAGCGGTGGCACGAACACGATGAGAACGAACGGGCCCCGCCACCGCGGGGCCCGTTCCGTCTCACCAGGTGGCGCGGAGCTGGCGGATGATCCGTCGGCGCAGCCGCACCCTGCGGCTGCCGTCGCGACGCAGCGTCAGCCGGTCCAACTCCCAGTGACCATACTCGGCGTGGTCGGTCAGCAGGCGGGCCGTCTCCTTGCGGGAGACCCCGCGCGGTACGTACACATCGACAAATTCGTATTCCGGCATCGCATCTATTGTGCGGGCAGAGCCCGTGTACGGATAGCGTCTGCACCATGTCTGATGCTGCGCAGCCCACCGCTGCCGAGGTACGCGCCGCCGCGGAGGCGATCAAAGCCGCGCTCGACCACCATCTCGCGGCGGTCGAACGCCGTACCGGGGACGACGACACGGCCGTCTACGACGCGTTCAACGCACTGGCCGCTGCCGCCGAGTCCTACGACGAGTTGCTCTACGACCGCTACGACGAAGTCACTCCCTTCGAGATCCCGGGTGCGCAGGACGCGCTTCCGCCGTACACCGGACCCGAGGAGCCGAACGCGCTCAGCGTGCTGATCCGGCGCGACTACGCGGTGGTGGAACCGCCGAGGCTGCTCGCACAGGCCCAGCGGATCGCCGACCTCGACCGGGACGACCGGGACGAGCACGCCGCGGTCGTCGGCTCCAGCGTCCACGCGGCGCTCGGCGTGCTCTTCGGGGAGTACGAACCGGACGAGATCGCCTCCAGGCACACGGAGTTCGGGCTGGAGGAGGGCGACTCCACGCTGTGGGTCACGGCCGCCGAGGAACTTCCCGAGGCGGGGGAGTGGCTCGGCGCGCCGTTCGACGAGGCGGACCCGCAGCTGGTGGTCTGCCGCTTCGACGTCAGCGCCGTCTTCGACGAGGACGAACCGGAGGAGGAACGCCGCATGGCGGCGGAGGGTTCCTGACCCGCCGGCCGGGCGGGCCCCGACCGGGCCCGCCCGACGCCCGGGTCACCGGGCGGCCGCCTCCAGCAGGTCGCGCAGCCGCGTCGTGCGGTCCTGGGCCGGGGACTGGGCGACCGCGCGCGGGAGCGCCTGATCCACCCCGTGGACGACGGACAGATGGCGCTCGCCGCGCCCGAAGGCGGTGTACACCCAGGCCCGGCTGAGCCCCTGCGCCGCGTCGCCCGGCAGCACGACGACCACCGCGGGCCACCGCGTCCCGGCCGCCTGGTGGGCGCTGAGGGCCCAGCCATGGCGCACTGCGGACTCCACCCGCTCCCGCGGCACGACGACCTCCGTGCCCCCGCAGTCCAGGCGCAGACCCTCGGCGTCCGCCGAGACGACCACCGCGGGCACGGTCCTGCCGGGCACCGGGACGTGGACGACGCGGTCGCCCGGGTCGAAGCCGCCGAACCGTCCCGGACCGGGGTTGAGACGCTGCTTCAGCGCCGCGTTCAGCGCCCGGGTGCCCGCCGACCCGCCGTGGCCGACGGTGATCACCTGGGTGTCGGACGACGGTACGCCGATGGCGCGCGGCACCGAGTCGGCCACCAGCTGCACGGTGCGGTGCACCGCCTCGCCCGCGTCGCGCACGGGGACGATCACCACCTCCTTGCCGGGCGCCTCGACCTGGTTCAGCTCACCGATGCCGATGCCGGAGACCAGTTCGCCGATCGGTCCCGGGTCGGGGGTGCGGGAGGCGATCTGCGGGCAGGCGCGGGCCGCGAGCACATCCGCGAACACCCGCCCCGCACCGGCCGATCCCAGCACTCCGGGGTCGCCGCTGAGCACCAGGCGGGTGCCGTCGGCCAGGGACTCGACCAGCATCGCGGCGGTCTCGACGTCCAGTTGCGGGGCGTCGAGCACGACGAGCAGGTCGACGGCGAGCGCGCCCTCCTCGTCCCGCCCGGGGCCCTCCGCGCCGGAGAGCAGCCCGGCGAGCGTGACGGCCGTCGCCGGGTCGCCGGTCGCGCCGGCCAGCCGGTTCCTGCCGTCGGCGCTGTGCGCGGCGCCCAGGGCGCGCAGCCCCAGGCCGCGGGCCGCGGTGATCAGGGCGGCGGGTTCGGCCCGGGCGGCCTCGCCGCCGGTGTGGGCCACGAGACCGTGGGCCGCGACCGCGCGGATCAGTTCGGACGCCGAGGAGGAGCCCGCGACCGAGGCCGCCTCCGTCCAGTCGGCGTCCTTCTCGCAGGCGTTGACCAGCCGGGCGAGACCGTCGGCGAGACTCTCCTCGGCGAGCGCGTAGCGGTCGAGGCCGAGCAGCACCCGTACCGGCTCCGGTCCGTCGCCGTCGTCGTCGCCCTCGTCCCGCGCGCCGGGCTCCTCGGTGGCCTCGGGCTCCGGGTCCTCGGGTCCGTCCCGGAAGGCCAGGACGACGCCCTCCGCCACGGCGTGCTCCACGGCCGCCCCGGGGTCGGTCACCGCGTGCCCGGCGAGCGCGGCCCGTACCGTCGCGGCGTCCTGCGCCGTATGGCCCCGCAGCGCGGCCCGCTCCAGCAGCAGACCGATCAGGGCGGCGGTCCGCCGCTCGTCGTCCGGGCCGCATCCGGCACCGAGCAGGGCCCGGGCGAATCCGTCCGCCTGCTCGGGGCGGACCCCCGGCACGGCCAGCAGGCGCCACGGGTCCTCGCGCAGCGCCTCGGCGGCCTGCGCGCCGAGCACCTCGGCGACCGGGCCCGCCAGCGCCGCCGGGGCCCCGCCCCCGGCCAGCACGGCGGCGGTCGCGGCCAGCGTCTCGGGCGAGGCGCTGCGGGGCGCCGGTGCCGGTTCGGGCGCACGCGGACGCGCCGGAGCGGGAGAGGGGGCGGGCGCGGGCCGACCGGGGGCGGCAGCGGGCGCGGGCCGGTCGAGGAACGGCGCTGCGGGCTTCTCGCCGCTCTCCACTGCCCGTACGGCGGCCAGCAGGTCGGCCGCCGTGCCGCTCAGCTTCGTACCGGCGGAGATGGGGCCCTTCTTCTCGGACTTGCGCTTCTCGATCCGCTCCCGGAACTCGCGCTGGGCGGCGAGCTCGGCCTCGGCCTCGGACAGCGCGGTGTCGCCCCCGGTGGTGCCGGTCGTGGTCTCGCCCTCGGCCTCGGCGGCGTCGGCCCCGGTTTCGTCCTCGTCCCCGGTGGTGCCGGTCGCGGTCTCGCCCTCGCCCTCGGCGGCGTCGGTCGCGGTTTCGCCCTCGTCCCCGGTGGTGTCGGTCGTGGTCTCGCCCCCGTCCTCGGCGGCACCGCTCCCGCCGTCCTCCTCCGCGGCGTCACCGGCCGGGGCGGGCACGGCGGGGGAGCACGACGCCGTCGTCGGCGGCGGCCGGGGAACCGGGGGTCTCCCCCCGGGGAAGCGCAGTCACAGCGTGCTCCAGTCCTGGTCGGGATAGCGGTGCACGGGCACCGACACGTCGTCGAGCGCCTGGCAGATCTCGTCAGGAAGACTAAGCGCCTCCACTGACAACGCCTCCGTGAGCTGCTGCGCGTTGCGCGCGCCGATGATCGGGGCCACCACACCGGGCCGGTCGCGCACCCAGGCGAGCGCCACCTGGAGCGGCGTCGTGGCCAGACCGTCCGCGGCCGTGGCCACCGCCTCCACGATGTGGCCCGCCGCCGTGTCCAGGTACGGCTCGACGAACGGGGCCAGCAGCTCCGAGGCGCCGCGGGAGTCCGACGGGGTGCCCGTCCGGTACTTCCCGGTCAGCACCCCGCGGCCCAGCGGCGAGGACGGCAGCAGCCCGATGCCGAGATCGAGGGCGGCCGGCAGCACCTCGCGCTCCACCCCCCGTTGCAGCAACGAGTACTCCATCTGTGTGCTTGCCAGCCGGGTGCGCGCCCCGGGCGCGGCGAGCTGCCAGGTGGCCGCCTTCGCCAGCTGCCAGCCGCAGAAGTTCGACACCCCCGCGTACCGGGCGCGCCCCGTGGAGACGGCCAGGTCCACCGCCTGGAGGGTCTCCTCCAGAGGGGTCCCCGGGTCGAAGGCGTGCAGCTGCCAGAGATCCACGTGATCGGTGCCGAGCCGTTCCAGGGAGGCGTCCAGCGCGGCCAGCAGATGCCCGCGCGACCCGTCGAACCTGCGGTACGGGTCGGCCACGCTGCCCGCCTTCGTCGCGATGACCAGGTCCTCCCGCGGCACCAGGCCCGCGACGAGCCGCCCGAGCAGGTACTCGGCCTCCCCGCCGCCGTAGACATCGGCCGTGTCGACCAGCGTGCCGCCCGCTTCCCAGAAGGCCTTGAGCTGTTCGGCGGCGTCGTGCTCGTCGGTGTCCCGGCCCCAGGTGAGGGTGCCGAGCCCGATCCGGGACACTCGAAGGCCGGTCCGGCCGAGATGCCTCTGCTCCATGGGCGCTGAGATTACTGGCCAGAGCCCCACTCGGTGGAGGCCTGTGGACGGCCGCGCCCCGAAGTCGCCCCTGACGGAACCCGGTACCGCGCGCTAGAGTCCGGGGTCCAGGGACGTTACTGATCGGTAAGGGAGCGGTTATGCGGCTCGGCATCAATCTCGGTTACTGGGGCGCGGGAATGGACGGCGACAATCTGGCCGTCGCCCAGGAGGCCGACCGGCTCGGGTACGACGTCTGCTGGGCGGCCGAGGCGTACGGCTCCGACGCCCCGACCGTGCTCTCCTGGGTCGCGGCCCGGACCGAGTCCATCGACGTCGGCTCCGCGATCATGCAGATCCCGGCCCGGCAGCCCGCCATGACGGCGATGACCGCCGCCACCCTCGACTCGCTCTCCGGCGGCCGGTTCCGGCTCGGCCTCGGCGTGTCGGGGCCGCAGGTCTCCGAGGGCTGGTACGGCGTCAAGTTCGACAAGCCGCTGGCCCGCACCCGCGAGTACGTCGAGATCGTCCGCAGGGCGATGTCCCGCGAGCGGCTCTCGTACCAGGGACAGCACTGGACGCTGCCGCTGCCGGACGGCCCGGGCAAGCCCCTCAAGCTGACCGTCCACCCGCAGCGCGAGCACATCCCGCTCTACATCGCGGCGATCGGCCCGAAGAACCTGGAGCAGACCGGCGAGATCGCCGACGGCGCGCTGCTGATCTTCCCCTCCGCGGAGCACCTGGAGGACACCACCCTGAAGTACCTGCGGGCGGGCCGCGAGAAGGCCGGTCTGACCATGGACGGCTTCGACGTGTGCCCCACCCTGCCGCTCGCCGTCGGCGACGACGTCAACGGCCTCGCCGACGTGTTCCGCCCGTACACGGCCCTGTACGTGGGCGGCATGGGAAGCCGCAAGCAGAACTTCTACAACCAGCTCGCGCAGCGCATGGGCTACGAGAAGGAAGCCGCCGAGATCCAGGACAAGTACCTGTCCGGCGACAAGAACGGTGCCGCGGCCGCCGTGCCGCACCAGCTCATCGACCAGACCGCGCTGCTCGGTCCCGTCGAGCGGATCGCCGAGCGGATGCAGGCGTACGCCGAGGCGGGCGTCACGACCCTGACCCTGGCCCCGGCCGGCTTCACGCTCGACGAGCGGATCACGGCCCTGCGGGCCGGCACGGACGCGCTGGAGCGCGCCGGACTCGCGTGACACACCGCCCCCCTTCGGGGGGCAGGCCGTGGCGGGGGCTCGGGGCCTCCCCGCCACGGCCGTTGTACATATCAACGCGCCAGGGGGCGGACGGTTACGCGGCAGGGCGTGCGCGGTGCCGCCGCGCGCCGGGCGACCGCCGCGCCGCCCCGTCCGGCGTAGCCGGGACCCGCCTCCTGTTGCCCGGGCGGGCGTGCCGCATTTGACTGTCGCTCGGTGGATGCCGGTACGGAGGTGGCAGTGATGCTCTCGGCGAAGAGCCTGTTCCAGGAGATCCTCGACGACGACGAGGCATTCCGGCTGTTCTGTTCCATCGCGGCCGGCGGGGAGTCCCAGGGCGGCTGGGAGAACGGCCGCATCGCGGCCCTGGTGCCCGAGAGCCAGCGGGCCCTGGCCCCCAAGATCGCACGGCACGGCGCCGACGAGGACAAGCACGGCAGGATCTTCGGCGCGCTGCTGAGGAAGCGCGGTCTGCGGCCGGTGGAGGTGCCGCGCGAGACCGACTACACGATGCTGCTGGAGCGACAGGGCATCGGCCTCGGCCACGAGCGGCTGCGGCTGGACGAACCGCTCCTGGAGAGCGACATCATCACCTACCTCGCCCACAGCCGGGTCACCGAGCAGCGCGCCTCCGAACAGATGCGGCTGCTGCGCAAGCACTTCGCGGACCACCCCGACCTCGGCCGTGCCGTGAAGATGATCTCCAACGACGAGGACAACCACCTCGCGTACTGCCACGAGGAACTGCTCCGCCTCGCCCGCGCCGGGCACGGCCGCACGATCCAGCGCACCCTGCGCGAGTGCGCGCTCGCCGAGATCCGGGTGTACCGCGACGTCAGCCTCGCCGTGATGGCGCACATGGGCCGCGTCCTGGGCTGGTCCCGGGCCAGGGCGGCGGTGCTGGCCGCGGGCATCCACGGCGTCCACGCGTACGAACGGCTCGTGGGCTGGCGGCGCATGGTGAGCCTGGAGCAGCCCG
Organism: Streptomyces sp. sk2.1; assembly: GCF_008120935.1. Classification (GTDB taxonomy): domain Bacteria; phylum Actinomycetota; class Actinomycetes; order Streptomycetales; family Streptomycetaceae; genus Streptomyces. The sequence goes on along the minus strand of NZ_RDBO01000020.1, from coordinate 321,410 downwards.
AGCGGCGCGACGCCCTGGGCGGCCCCGCCACACCGGCGCCGGAGTTCGCCTGACCCGGGCGGGGCGCCGGGCCGCTCCCGGACCGCCCGGGCCGCGCCGCCCGGACCGTCAGAGCCAGCCGCGCCGCTTGAACAGCTGGTACAGGGCGAGGACCACGGAGGCCATCAGCACGATGACCGCCGGGTACGCCCACACCCAGTCGAGCTCCGGCATGTGCTCGAAGTTCATGCCGTAGATCCCCGCCACCATGGTCGGCACGGCGGCCATCGCCGCCCAGGCCGAGATCTTGCGCATGTCGTCGTTCTGCCGCACCCCCACCTGGGCCAGATGGGCCGAGAGGATGTCGGAGAGCAGCCGGTCCAGCCCCTCCACGTACTCGTTCGCGCGCGTCAGGTGGTCGTTCACGTCCCGGAAGAACGGCTGCGAGTGCTCGTGGACGAACGGCACCTCCGCGCTCGCCAGCCGGGCCATGGGGGCGCCGAGCGGCCCCGCGGCCCGGCGGAACTCCAGGATCTGCCGCTTGAAGGTGTAGATGCGCGACGCGGTGTTCTTGTCGCCGCCCCCGCCGGCCGGGGCGAACACCTTCGTCTCCAGCTCCTCCAGGTCCACCTGGAGCTCGCCCGCCACCTCGATGTAGTGGTCGACGACCGCGTCGCTGACCGCGTACAGCACCGCGGTCGGCCCGTGCTTGAGCACCTCCGGCTCGGCCTCCAGCCGGCGCCGTACCGCGGCGAGCGGCGAGCCCTCCCCGTGCCGGACCGTCACGACGAACGAGTCGCCTATGAAGGCCATCAGCTCGCCGGTGGTGACCGTGTCGTCCCGATGGTCGTACACCACCGGTTTGATGACCGCGAAGAGCGAGTCGTCGTACACCTCCAGCTTGGGACGCTGGTGCGCGCTCAGGGCGTCCTCCACCGCCAGCGGGTGCAGCCCGAACTCGCTGCTGACGAGGTCGAACTCCTTCTCCGTGGGTTCGTGCAGCCCGATCCAGAGGAACGCGTCCCCGTCGGCCCGCGCCTGGGCGAGGGCGTCGGAGAGGTCGGCGGGGCCGTCCGTACGACGCCCGTCCCGGTAGATGGCACAGTCCACGATCACGGCGGGCATTCTTCCCTGCCCGGCTCCCCGGCGCACCCCGTCGGCGTCGGCGGCCTACGCTGGCCCGTATGCCCACCCTGATCCTCGTACGCCACGGACGTTCCACCGCCAACACGGCCGGGGTGCTCGCCGGCCGCACCCCCGGTGTCGGGCTCGACGAGCGCGGGGCCGCGCAGGCCGCGGCGCTGCCCGGACGGCTGGCCGCGCTGCCCCTGGCCGCCGCCGTCAGCAGCCCCCTGCAACGGTGCCGGGAGACCCTGCGGCCGCTGCTCGACGCCCGCCCCGAGCTGGAGCCGCACACGGAGGAGCGGATCAACGAGTGCGACTACGGCGACTGGTCGGGGCGCAAGCTCGTCGAACTCGCCGACGAACCGCTGATGAACGTCGTGCAGCAGCACCCCTCCGCCGCGGTCTTCCCCGGCGGCGAGTCCATGCGCGCCATGCAGGCGCGCGCGGTCGACGCCGTCCGGGACTGGAACGCCCGGATCGCGGCCGGGCACGGCGAGGACGCCGCCTACGTGATGTGCTCGCACGGCGACATCATCAAGGCGATCGTCGCCGACGCGCTCGGCCTGCACCTCGACCTCTTCCAGCGGATCCACGCCGACCCCTGCTCGGTCACCGCGATCCGCTACACCGGGCTGCGCCCCTTCCTGCTGCGGCTCGGCGACACCGGCGACCTCGCCCCGCTGGCACCGCGCGAACGCGGCGACGCGACGGACCCGGACCGGCGCCCGGACGCGGACGCGGCGGTCGGTGGCGGCGCTGGGGCGCCGTGATCGCTCCGCGCAGTAGGGTGGACGCGCCGTGGGCGCCGTTTCCCGGGGGTCCCCCCGGCCCCGGTCGCCCCCAACCACCTTCGATCTTCAAGGGAGACAGGACGTGTCCCGTCAGGTGTTCCTCTACGACCCCCCGGACCGTTTCGTGGCCGGCACGGTCGGGTTGCCTGGACGCCGTACGTTCTTCCTGCAGGCATCCTCAGGCGGACGTGTCACCAGCGTGGCCCTGGAGAAGACCCAGGTCGCCGCGCTCGCCGAGCGGATCGACGAGCTGCTCGACGAGGTGGTGCGGCGGACCGGCGGCAACTCCCCGGTGCCCGCCGTGGCCCCCATGGACGTCACCGACACGGCCCCCCTGGACGTGCCCGTGGAGGAGGAGTTCAGGGTCGGCACGATGGCCCTCGCCTGGGACGGCGAGGAACAGCGCATGATCGTCGAGGCCCAGGCGCTGGTCGAGTTGGACGTGGACTCCGACGAGGACCTCGCGGAGGCCGAGGAACGGCTGCTGCAGGACGAGGAGAACGGCCCGCCGATGCTCCGGGTCCGTCTCAGCGGCGCACAGGCCCGGGCCTTCGCCAAGCGCGCCCTGGACGTCGTGAACGCCGGGCGCCCGCCGTGCCCGCTGTGCAGCCTGCCGCTCGATCCGGAAGGACACGTATGCCCGCGCCAGAACGGATACCGTCGCGGAGCCTGACCGGCGTCGGCACCGACACCGGAACCCGCGCCGACGCCGACCGGCTCGCCCTGCTCGCCGAGGGCGAGCTCACCGTCCTCGGACAGGTCCGCGGCGCCTCCAACGCGGTGCTGTACTGCACGGTCGCGCGCGACGGCGAGGAGGCGACCTGCGTCTACAAGCCGGTGGCCGGTGAACAGCCCCTGTGGGACTTCCCGGACGGCACGCTGGCCCGGCGCGAGGTGGCCGCGTACGAGCTCTCCGAGGCGACCGGCTGGGGTCTCGTACCGCCCACCGTGCTGCGGGACGGGCCGTACGGCGAGGGCATGTGCCAGCTGTGGATCGACGCCGTGCCGCAGGACGACGAGGACGGGGCGGCGGGCGAACCCCCGCTGCTCGCACTGGTCGAGGACGAGGAGCCCGGCGAGGGCTGGAAGGCCGTCGTCCGCGCCGAGGTCGGCGGGGGGAGGACGGCCCTGCTGGTCCACGCGGACGACTCGCGGCTGCGGCGGCTGGCCGTGCTCGACGCCGTCATCAACAACGGGGACCGCAAGGGCGGCCACCTGCTGCCCGCGCCCGGCGGCCGGCTCTACGGCATCGACCACGGGGTGACCTTCAACGCCGACGACAAGCTGCGCACCCTGCTCTGGGGCTGGGCGGGCGAGCCGCTGACGGCCGAGGCCGTCGAGGTCGTCGACCGGCTGGGGGCGGAGCTCGCGCCGGGAACCCCGCTCGTCACCCGGCTGGCCGAGCTGATCACCGAGGCCGAGATCGAGGCGCTGCGGGGACGGGTCGCGGGGCTGCGGGCGTCGGGGCGGCACCCGGAGCCGAGCGGCGAGTGGCCGTCGATCCCCTGGCCGCCGGTGTGAGGAAACCGGCCGGAGGAACCGGGGGCGGAAGCCCGGCGCGTACCCCGCAGCAGACGGGGCCGCATCGCGCAAGAGTGCCTCTTCGGCCAGGATCCGGTATCCGGTTCGTATCCGGAACGTGCATCCGGTTACGCTCGTTGCATGCATGCCTGGCCCGCTTCTGAGGTCCCCGCCCTGCCCGGCAAGGGCCGCGACCTTCGGATCCACGACACCGCGACCGGCGGACGGATCACCCTCGACCCCGGTCCCGTCGCCCGTATCTACGTCTGCGGCATCACGCCGTACGACGCGACCCACATGGGTCACGCGGCGACCTACAACGCGTTCGACCTCGTCCAGCGCGTGTGGCTCGACACCAAGCGGCAGGTTCACTACGTCCAGAACGTGACCGACGTGGACGATCCGCTCCTGGAACGGGCCGTGCGCGACGGCCAGGACTGGACCGAGCTCGCGGAGCGCGAGACGGCCCTGTTCCGCGAGGACATGACCGCACTGCGCATGCTCCCGCCGAAGCACTACATCGGCGCCGTCGAGTCGATACCCGGCATCGTTCCGCTCGTCGAGCGGCTCCGGGACGCGGGAGCCGCCTACGAGCTCGACGGCGACGTGTACTTCTCCGTCGAGGCCGACCCGCACTTCGGCGAGGTCTCCAACCTCGACGCCGAGGCGATGCGGCTGCTGTCCGCGGAGCGCGGCGGCGACCCGGAGCGCCCCGGCAAGAAGAACCCGCTCGACCCGATGCTCTGGATGGCCGCCCGCGAGGGCGAGCCGAGCTGGGACGGCGCCTCGCTCGGCCCCGGACGGCCCGGCTGGCACATCGAGTGCGTCGCCATCGCGCTGGACCACCTCGGGATGGGCTTCGACGTCCAGGGCGGCGGGTCCGACCTCGTCTTCCCGCACCACGAGATGGGCGCCTCGCACGCCCAGGTGCTGACCGGCGAACACCCCTTCGCGCAGGCGTACGTGCACGCCGGCATGGTCGCCCTGGACGGCGAGAAGATGTCCAAGTCCCGGGGCAACCTGGTCTTCGTCTCGAAGCTGCGCCACGACGGCGTGGACCCGGCGGCGATCCGCCTCGCGCTGCTCGCGCACCACTACCGGTCCGACTGGGAGTGGACCGACCAGGTGCTCGCCGACGCCGTCGAACGGCTCGCGCGGTGGCGCTCCGCCGTCTCCCGCCCCGACGGACCGTCCGCCGAGGCCCTGGTCGAGGAGATCCGCGAGGCCCTCGCCGACGACCTGGACGCGCCGGCCGCCCTGGCCGCCGTGGACCGCTGGGCCGAGCGGCAGGCCGCGGAGGGCGGCAGCGACGAGGGCGCCCCCGGCGTCGTCTCGCGGGCCGTCGACGCGCTGCTGGGCGTCGCCCTGTGACGACCCGGTCGTAACACCCCGCGCGGCGCCGCCGCGCAGGTTCCCACCAAACGATTCGGCCGAACCGGCCCCGGACTTCTCGACGAAGTTCGGGGCCGGTTCCGTTTTGCCCATGGTCAAGTGCTCGTTACTGCGCTAAAAGCGCTCTATGCAATCATCAACGCGCATCAGAACGGCGGCAGTTGCAGCCTTGCTGGGATTGGTGGCCGTCTTCACGGGACCCGGTGCCCCGGAGGCGGGAGCAGCCGAACCGGACACCACGGTCGGCGACCTGACCGGGTTCTCCGCGGACGGAGCCGCCTACCGCCTGGAGGCCGGCGACGCCGAGGCCCGCGTCAGCTTCGTCTCCGCCGAGACCTTCCGCATCGAGCTCGCCCCGGACGGGGCCTTCTCGGACCCGACCGGCGACGACATCGTCCTGCCGCAGGGCACCCCGCCCCGCACCCGCTGGAAGGAGCGCGACGACCGCTACGAGCTCTCCACCGCCGAGGTCACCCTGCGCGCCTACAAGTCGCCCCTGCGCTTCGCGCTGTACCGCGCCGACGGCACCCGCCTGTGGTCCGAGTCCAAGGGGCTGAGCTGGAACGGCGAGCGGACCGTCCAGACGCTCGACCGGGGCGCGGACGAGCAGTTCTACGGCGCCGGCATGCAGAACGGCCGGGGCAACACCTCGCACCGCGGCAAGACCGTCGAGGTCGGCGTCGACTACGACTGGGACGACGGCGGCCACCCCAACTCGGTGCCGTTCTACCTCTCCTCGGCCGGATACGGCGTCTTCCGCAACACCTACGCGCCGAACACCTACGCCTTCACCGACCCGGTGACCACCAGCGCGCAGGAGAAGCGCTTCGACGCCTACTACTTCGCGGGCGACAGCGCCAAGGACGTCATCGGGCAGTACACGAAGCTCACCGGCAAACCGTTCCTGCCGCCCGTGTACGGGCTGGAGATCGGCGACGCCGACTGCTACCTGCACAACGCCAACCGAGGCGAGCGCCGCACCCTGGACGCGCTGAAGGTCGCCGACGGCTATGTCGAGAACGACATGCCCAACGGCTGGATGCTCGTCAACGACGGCTACGGCTGCGGCTACGAGGACCTCGGCGAGACCGCCGAAGGACTCCGGGCGCGCGGCATGCAGCTCGGCCTGTGGACCGAGGACGGCATCGACAAGATCGCCGACCAGGTCAGGGCGGGCCAGCGGGTCGCCAAGCTGGACGTCGCCTGGGTCGGCGAGGGCTACAAGTTCGCCCTGGACGGCTGCAAGGACGCGTACAGGGGCATCGAGGACAACAGCGACGCCCGCGGCTTCACCTACGCCCCCGAGAGCTGGTCGGGCGCGCAGCGCTGCGGCGTCCAGTGGTCCGGGGACCAGTACGGCACCTGGGACTACATCCGCTGGCAGATCCCGACCTACGCGGGCGCCACCATGTCCGGTCTCGCCTACACCACCGGCGACGTGGACGGCATCTTCGGCGGCAGCGCCAAGACGTACACCCGTGACCTCCAGTGGAAGATGTTCCTGGGGACCACGATGACGATGGACGGCTGGGCGGCCAGCGACAAGCAGCCCTTCCGGTACGGGGAGCCGTACACCTCCATCAACCGCGACTACCTCAAGCTCAAGGAGTCGCTGCTGCCCTACCAGTACTCCTACGCGCACGAGGCGACGAAGACCGGCGTCGGCATGGTCCGCCCGCTCGTCCTCGAATTCCCCGACGACCCGAAGGCGGCCTCGGACGCGGCGAAGTACGAGTTCATGTCCGGCGAGGACTTCCTCGTCGCACCGGTCTACCGGGACAGCGCCGAACGCGACGGGATCTACCTGCCGAAGGGCACCTGGACCGACTACTGGAGCGGCCGCACGTACGAGGGGCCGACCACCGTGGACGACTACGCCGCGCCGCTGGACACCCTGCCGCTGTTCGTCAGGGGCGGTGCCGCCGTGCCGATGTGGCCGGGCATCCGCTCGTACCGGGACCGCACCGCGGACTCCCCGCTCGCCTGGGACGTCTACCCGCGGGGGAAGTCCTCCTTCACGCTGTACGAGGACGACGGCGTCACCCGGCAGCACCGGGCCGGCGAGTACGCCACGCAGGCCGCCGAGGTCGACGCACCGGTCCGGGGCGCGGGCGACGTCACCGTGCGGATCGGCGCGAGCGAGGGGGAGTTCAGCGGCAAGCAGACCGCCCGCCCCTACGAGTTCAGCGTGCACACCGGCTCCGAGCCGGGCGCGGTCCAGCTCCGCGGGAAACTGCCCCGGCTGGACTCCGGGGCCGCCTACCGGGCGGCCGGGCGCGGCTGGTGGTACGACCGGGACGACCGCGGCGGTGTCGTGAAGATCAAGACCGGGAAGCTGTCCACCGGCAAGAAGTTCGCCGTGAGGCTGAAGGACACCAGCGCGGTCGGCGGACGGGACGCCGCCGCGACGGCCGCGCTCGCCGCACCGGCCGGACAGGAGGTCGGGGCCGGCGCCGAGTCCACCGTCGCCGTGGACGTCACCGCGGGCACGGCGGACGTGACGGACGCCGAGGTGACCCTGGACGTCCCCGAGGGCTGGCGGGTCGCCCGGCCCGCGACCGTGGACCGCGTCCCGGCGGGCACCACCCGGCGGGTCGAGCTCTCGGTCACCCCGGCGAAGGACGCCGCGGCGGGGGAGGCGGGGATCACGGCGGTCGCCCGCTACCGGTCGGCCGGTGAGCCCCGCACCGCCGTGCAGCGGTTCGCGGCCGCGGTGATGCCGCCGCCGCCCACCGGTGAGGCATGGGCGAGCGATCTGGTGTGGCTGAAGTCCGCCAACGGCTACGGACCGGCCGAACGGGACCGCAGCAACGGCGAGTCGGGCGCGGCCGACGGGAGGACGCTGACCCTCGCGGGCAAGACCTACGAGAAGGGGATCGGCACCCACGCCGACTCCGAGATCGAGGTCTACCTCGGCGGGCGCTGCACCGCGTTCACCGCGGACGTGGGCATCGACGACGAGATCAACGGCTACGGCGAGGTGGCGTTCTCGGTCGAGGCGGACGGCAAGGTGCTGTGGACCTCGCCGAAGGTGACCGGGGCCTCGGCGACCGTACCGGTGGACGTGGGGCTCGACGGGGCGCGCCATGTGCGCCTGAGGGTCACGGACACCAACGGTTCCAAGACCGGTGACCACGGGGACTGGGCCGCGGCGCGGTTCACCTGTTCCTGACCGGACGATTCGCAGACCGGGCCGGACGACGAGGGGGCGCCGGACGGGACATGATCCCGTCCGGCGCCCCACCGGTTACCCGGCGTCAGGAGTCCGGGGAATCGGGGGAGTCCGGGGAGCCGGAGGCGTCCGGGGGCTCCGGGGTGTCCTCCGCGGAATCCCGCGGGCCCTCGGCGTCGTCGTTCGCGCCGTCGTTCCCCTCCCCGGCCGTCGGCCGGGCACGGGAACCGGTGTCGTCGCCCGCCTCGGGGCGCACCGGCTTCGGCGGACGGGTACGGCCGCCGGCCGGATCGCGCAGGTACGAGGCGTCCCCGCTCTCCGTCGCGTGCCCGCCGGGTCCGATGTCCCTGCGGCGCAGATAGCGTTCGAACTCCCGGGCGATGGCCTCGCCGCTCGCCTCGGGCAGCTCCGCGGTGTCCCGGGCCTCCTCCAGCGTCTGCACGTACTCGGCGACCTCGCTGTCCTCGGCGGCCAGTTGGTCGACGCCCAACTGCCAGGCACGCGCGTCCTCGGGCAGTTCGCCCAGCGGGATGCGCAGGCCGAGCAGATCCTCCAGGCGGTTCAGCAGCGCGAGCGTGGCCTTGGGGTTGGGCGGCTGCGACACGTAGTGCGGCACCGCCGCCCACAGGCTCACCGCGGGCACGCCCGCGTGGGTGCACGCCTCCTGGAGAATGCCGACGATGCCGGTCGGGCCCTCGTACCTGGTCTCCTCCAGGTCCATGGTCCGCGCCAGGTCCGGGTCGGAGGTGACCCCGCTGACCGGTACCGGGCGGGTGTGCGGGGTGTCCCCGAGCAGCGCGCCCAGGACCACCACCATCTCCACCCCCAGTTCATGGGCGAAGCCGAGGATCTCATTGCAGAACGAGCGCCAGCGCATGGACGGTTCGATGCCGCGGACGAGGACGAGGTCGCGGGGTTTCTCCCCGCCGACGCGGACCACGGACAGCCGGGTGGTCGGCCAGGTGATCTTGCGCACCCCGCCGTCCAGCCAGACCGTCGGCCGGTTGACCTGGAAGTCGTAGTAGTCCTCGGCGTCGAGCGCCGCGAACACCTCGCCCTTCCACTCCCGCTCCAGGTGCGCGACCGCCGTGGAGGCCGCGTCACCCGCGTCGTTCCATCCCTCGAACGCGGCCACCATGACCGGGTCGATCAGCTCGGGAACCCCCTCGAGCTCGATCACCCAGGCCTCCTTCCGAAGTTCCCTTGTGTACTCATCAACCTTACGGCTTCCGACCCCTCCCGCCGCAGTCCCCGCGCACAGCCGGATCTCTTGGGCCCGCCGACGGTGGATCACCGATCCGATCAAGGCTTCATCCTGCGAATACATCCGAGCTGTGTCCAGTGAATTTGCCGTCAAGCCTGGACGTTGGAGCCTTCTTGGCGCTATACATCGGATGACCAGAACAGAGGTCCGATGTTATTCCCCTGGGGGCGCACATGAGTCAGACCGTCACGGATCTCGTGGTCCACGACATCCGTTTTCCGACCTCGGAACAACTGGACGGTTCGGACGCCATGAACCCGGATCCCGACTACTCGGCCGCCTACCTCGTGCTGCGCACCGATGGCCCCGCCGGTGCGGACGGCCCGGGCGACGGCGCCGAGGGACATGGCTTCTGCTTCACCATCGGGCGCGGCAACGAGGTGATGGCCGCCGCCATCGAGACGCTGCGCCCCTACGTGGTGGGGCGCCCGGTCCCCCGTACCGCGGCCGACCTCGCCGCGCTGCACCGGGAACTCACGCACGACTCCCAACTGCGATGGCTGGGACCGGAGAAGGGCGTGATGCACATGGCGGCCGGCGCGGTCGTCAACGCCGCCTGGGACCTGGCGGCGAAGCTGGCGGGACAACCGGTGTGGCGGTTCCTCGCCGGGATGACGCCCGAGGAGCTCGTCTCCCTCGTGGACTTCCGCCACCTCACCGACGCCCTCACCCCCGACGAGGCACTGGAGATCCTGCGGGCCGCCGAACCGGGCCGGGCCGAGCGCGCCGAACGGCTGCGCGCCGAGGGGTACCCGGCGTACACCACCTCGCCCGGCTGGCTGGGCTACACCGACGACAAGCTGGTCGGCCTGGCCAAGGAGGCCGTCGCCGACGGCTTCACCCAGATCAAGCTGAAGGTCGGCGGCAGTCTCCCCGACGACGTCCGCAGACTCGCCCTGGCCCGAGAGGCGGTCGGCCCCGACATCCGGATCGCCGTCGACGCCAACCAGCGCTGGGACGTCTCCGACGCGGTCGAGTGGATGACCGCGCTCGCACCGTACGACCCGCACTGGATCGAGGAACCGACCAGCCCCGACGACATCCTCGGCCACGCCGCCGTGCGGGCCGGGCAGCCGGTGAAGGTCGCCACCGGTGAACACGTCGCCAACCGGGTCGTGTTCAAGCAGCTCCTGCAGGCCGGGGCGGTCGACTTCGTCCAGATCGACGCGGCCCGGGTCGCGGGCGTCAACGAGAACCTGGCGATCCTGCTGCTCGCCGCCAAGTACGGCGTGCCGGTCTGCCCGCACGCGGGCGGCGTCGGACTCTGCGAGCTGGTGCAGCACCTGTCGATGTTCGACTACGTCGCGGTGTCCGGCAGTTGGGACGACCGCGTGATCGAGTACGTCGACCACCTCCACGAACACTTCGCCGACCCCACCGTGATCGAGAACGGCCGCTACGTCGCCCCGGAGACCCCGGGCTTCTCCGCCCGGATGCTTCCCGGGTCGATCGCCGCACACCGCTACCCGGAGGGCCCCGTGTGGCAGGCCCGCCGCACCGCCGAGGAGGCCAACCGATGACCGGCACACGTGACTTCGAGGGAATGGGCGCACTGGTGACGGGCGGTGCCTCCGGCATCGGGGCCGCCGTCACGGCCATGCTGCTGGAACGCGGCGCACGGGTGGCCGTGCTCGACCGGGAGACCTCGGGCGCCCCCGCGGGGGCCCTGGCCGTCGAGGCGGACGTCACCGACGACGCCGCCGTGCGCGCGGCGGTCGACCGGGCCGCGGCCGAACTGGGCGCGCTGCACACCGTCGTGTCCAACGCGGGCATCGGCTCCATCGGCACGGTCGAGGACAACGACGACGAGGAGTGGGGCCGGGTCCTGGACATCAACGTCCTCGGCATGGTCCGCACCGCCCGGCACGCCCTGCCCCATCTGCGGCGCGCGGCGGCCGACCGGCCCGGCGCCGTGTCGATCACCCAGACCTGCTCCATCGCGGCGACCGCCGGGCTGCCGCAGCGCGCCCTGTACAGCGCGAGCAAGGGCGCGGTCCTCTCGCTGACCCTGGCGATGGCCGCCGACCACGTCCGCGAGGGCATCCGGGTCAACTGCGTCAACCCGGGCACCGCGGACACCCCGTGGATCGGCCGGCTGCTCGGGAGCGCGGAGGACCCGGCCGCCGAACGGGCCGCGCTCGATGCCCGTCAGCCGATGGGGCGACTGGTCTCCGCCGACGAGGTGGCCGCCGCGATCGTGTACCTCGCGAGCCCCGCCGCCGCCTCGGTCACCGGCACGGCGCTCGCCGTCGACGGCGGCATGCAGGGACTGCGGCTGCGCCCGGCCGGAAGCTGACCCGACCGCCGGCACGGGAGGGGCACCCGGSCCGGGTGCCCCTCCCGTGCCGGGTCACAGCGTCGACCTCAGCCACTGCTCCACGCTCGCCACGTGCACCGTCGCCCAGGCCCGCGCGGCCTCCGCGTCCCGGTCCCGCAGGGCCGACAGGATCGCCCGGTGCTCGTGCAGCGTGCGGCTGACCGCGTCCTCCTGGGTCAGACCGCGCCACACCCGCGCCCGGGTCGTCGGCCCGGACAGCCCGTCGAGCAGCGAGCAGAGCACCGAGTTCCCGGACGACTGCACGATCCCTCGGTGGAACTCCAGGTCGCAGGCGACCAGTTCCTCCACCGAGGGCTGCGCGCCCAGCGCGTCCAGCTGCGCGCCGAGCGCGTCCAGCCGTGCATCGTCGATCCGGGTGGCCGCCATCGCCGTCGCGGCCGGCTCCAGGATCCGGCGGACGGCGAGGAACTCGAGCACCGTGTCGTCGCGGTGGAAGTCCACGACGAAGCTCAGCGCCTCCAGCAGCAACTGCGGATCGAGGCTGGTCACATAGGTGCCGTCGCCCTGTCGCACATCGAGGATGCGGATCAGCGACAGCGCGCGCACGGCCTCCCGGAGCGAGTTGCGGGAGAGCCCGAGATCGGCCGCGAGCTCGCTCTCCTTGGGGAGCCGGTCGCCGGGCCGCAGCGCACCCGAGACGATCATTCCCTTGATCTTCTCGATCGCCTCGTCGGTGACAGCCATGACGGTCCTCCTGAGATCCGGACGGGAATCAGACATCCGATGTATCTCTTCATTATGGGGGCCGGGAGGGGCGAAGGAGCCGGGACCGCCGAGGCCGTCCGTACACGGGCGGTCGTTCTGTCCGGAGCCGTGCCCGGCCGGACACACGGACGGGGCGGCCCCGTCATGGGGAGCCGCCCCGTCCGCTCCGTACGCCGTGCTGTTCCGTGCCGTGCCGTCAGCTCCGGTCGCCGAGCATGGTCTCGACACCGGCCCGGATCTCGTCCGTCGCCAGGCCCCGGATCGTCAGCGTCGTCCGACGGCGCAGCACGTCGTCCGCCGTCTCGGCCCACTCGTGGTCGCGCGCGTAGGCGACCTGCGCCCAGATCTCCGGCGCGTCCGGGTGGATGCGCTCGGCCAGCGCCGGGTTCTCGTTGGCCAGCCGGGCGATGTCGAAGGAGAGCGAGCCGTAGTGCGTGGCCAGGTGCCGCGCGGTGTCGGCCGCCATCCTCGGCCCCGGCGTACCGCCGTCGATCAGCAGCCGGTGCGCCACCGCGTTCGGGTTGGCGATGCCCGGCAGCGGGAGCTTCTTCGGCAGGTGCGCGATCGGCTCCATGTCCTCCGCGAGCGGGCGGCCGGGGAGCGCGGCCAGCTTGTTCATCACCGTACGGCCGATGTGGCGGAACGTCGTCCACTTGCCGCCCGCGACCGACAGCATCCCGCCTCGGCCCTCCGTCACGACCGTTTCGCGCTTGGCCTTGGACGTGTCGCCGGGACCGCCGGGCAGCACCCGCAGACCGGCGAAGGAGTACGTGATCAGGTCGCGCGACAGCTGCTGGTCCCGGATGGAGAACGCCGCCTCGTCCAGGATCTGTGCGGTGTCCTTCTCGGTGACCGCGAGGTCCGCGGGGTCGCCCTCGTACACCTCGTCCGTCGTACCGAGCAGCAGCATGTCCTCCCACGGCAGGGCGAACGTGATCCGGTACTTGTCGATCGGGGTGGCGAGCGCGGCCTTCCAGGGGCGGGTGCGCCTCAGCACGAGGTGCGCGCCCTTGGACAGGCGGATGGAGGGTGCCGCGCCCGGGTCCTCCATCTTCCGCAGGTGGTCGACCCACGGCCCGGTGGCGTTCAGCACGAGACGGGCGTCGACGCCGAACTCCGTGCCGTCCAGGCGGTCCTCCAGGTCGGCGCCGGTCACCCGGCCCCTGGTGAACCGCAGCCCGGTCACCGCCGCGTGGTTGAGGACGACCGCGCCCGCGTCGACGGCCGCGCGCACCGTCATCAGCGCCATCCGGGCGTCGTTCATCTGGTCGTCGCCGTAGACCGCGACGGCCCTCAGGTTGTCCGTGCGCAGTTCCGGCACGTCGCGCCGGGCCCGCGCCGGGCTGATCACGTGGCCGACCCCGTCGCCGAACGCGGAGAGCGCCGAGTAGGCGAACACGCCCGCGCCGAGCTTGGCCGCGCCGTGCGGGCCGCCCTTGTACACCGGCAGGTAGAAGGTGAGCGGATTGGCCAGGTGCGGGGCCACCTGGCGGGACACCGCACGGCGCTCGAAGTGGTTCTCCGCCACCAGCTTCACGGCACCGGTCTGCAGGTAGCGCAGACCGCCGTGGAGCAGCTTGGAGGAGGCGGAGGAGGTGGCGCCGGCGAAGTCGCCGGCGTCCACCAGGGCCACCCGCAGCCCGGACTGCGCGGCGTGCCAGGCGGTGGAGATGCCCAGGATGCCGCCACCGATCACCAGGAGGTCGTACGCAGCCCTGGACAGCTGCTCCCGGGTCTCGGCGCGGCTCGGGAGGGAGCCGGAAGCCGGGTGTGTCCCGAGGGACGGGACGCTCTGCAGGGTGGTCATGTCGATTACTCCTCGTCTTCGAGCCAGCCCATGGTCCGCTCGACGGCCTTGAGCCAGTTCTTGTACTCACGGTCGCGGGTGTCCGCGTCCATGCGGGGTGTCCACTCGGCGGCCCGGCGCCAGTTGGCGCGCAGCGCGTCGGTGTCCGGCCAGAAGCCGACGGCGAGACCGGCGGCGTAGGCGGCGCCGAGGCAGGTCGTCTCGGCGACCATGGGCCGCACCACGGGTGCGTCCAGGAAGTCGGCGAGCGTCTGCATCAGCAAGTTGTTGGAGGTCATGCCGCCGTCGACCTTCAGGGCGGCCAGCTCGACGCCGGAGTCCTTGGTCATGGCGTCGGTGATCTCGCGGGTCTGCCAGGCGGTGGCCTCCAGGACGGCACGGGCGATGTGCGCCTTGGTGACGTACCTGGTCAGACCGGCGATGACACCGCGGGCGTCGGAGCGCCAGTACGGGGCGAACAGACCGGAGAAGGCGGGCACGAAGTACGCGCCGCCGTTGTCCTCGACCGAGGAGGCCAGGGTCTCGATCTCGGCCGCGGACTTGATCAGCCCCATCTGGTCGCGCATCCACTGCACCAGCGAACCGGTGACGGCGATGGAGCCCTCCAGGGCGTAGACCGGCTTCTGGTCGCCGATCCGGTACCCGACGGTCGTCAGCAGCCCGTTGTACGAGTTGACGGGCGTCTCACCGGTGTTCATCAGCATGAAGGTGCCGGTGCCGTACGTGGACTTGGCCTCGCCCTCGGAGAAGCAGGTCTGGCCGAAGAGGGCCGCCTGCTGGTCGCCGAGCGCGGACGCCACGGGGACCCCGTCGAGCACGCCGCCCCTGGCGTTCCCGTACACCTCGGAGGAGGAGCGGATCTCGGGGAGCACCGCGGCCGGGATGTCCATCGAGTGGAGGATCCGCTCGTCCCACTTCATCTCGTGCAGGTTCATCAGGAGCGTGCGCGAGGCGTTGGTGACGTCGGTGACGTGGACGCCGCCGTCGGTGCCGCCGGTCAGGTTCCAGATGACCCAGGAGTCCATGGTGCCGAAGAGGATCTCGCCGCGCTCGGCGCGCTCGCGCAGCCCCTCGACGTTGTCGAGCAGCCAGCGGACCTTCGGGCCGGCGAAGTACGAGGCGAGCGGCAGACCGGTCTCGCGGCGGAACCGGTCCTGGCCGACGTTGCGGCCGAGCTCCTTGCAGAGGGCGTCGGTCCGGGTGTCCTGCCAGACGAGGGCGTTGTGGACCGGCTCACCGGTGTTCTTGTCCCAGAGCAGCGTGGTCTCGCGCTGGTTGGTGATGCCGATCGCCTTCACGTCGGCGGCCGTGATGCCCGCCTTGACGATGGCGCCGGCCACGACCTCCTGGACGTTCTCCCAGATCTCGGTCGCGTCGTGCTCGACCCAGCCCGGCTTGGGGAAGATCTGTTCGTGCTCCTTCTGGTCGACGGAGACGATCCGGCCGTCCTTGTCGAAGACGATGCAGCGGCTGGAGGTGGTGCCCTGGTCGATGGCCGCGATGAACGGGCCGGTGGTGTGTGCGTCGGTCACGGTGTGCTCCCGGAAGTCTGTGTGGTCTTGGGGTGACGGCTCTGGGCGCCGCGGCTCAGGCGAAGGCGACGTTGTAGAGCCCGCCCGCGATCGCGCCGCCGATCAGCGGTCCGACGATCGGTACCCAGGCGTAGCCCCAGTCGGAACCGCCCTTGTTCGGCAGCGGCAGCAGCGCGTGCACGATACGCGGACCGAGGTCGCGGACCGGGTTGATCGCGTACCCCGTCGGGCCGCCGAGCGAGAGGCCGATGCCCACGACGAGCAGCGCGGTGATCAGGGCGCCGAGCGTGCCGAGGCCGTTGCCGTCATTGTTGAGGCCCTGGGTGAGGATCGCCAGGACCAGCACGACGGTGGCGATGATCTCGGTGACCAGGTTCTGCGCGGCGTTCCGGATCTCGGGACCGGTGGAGAAGATGCCCAGGACCGGGCCCGCGGCCGGGGCGGCGGCCTTGTCGACCATGCCGTCCTCACCCGTACGGGCGCCCACGATCTCCGGATCCGTGAGGTGCGCCCGGAACTGCCCGTAGTACGTCGCCCAGACCAGCACCGCGCCGATCATCGCGCCGAGCAGCTGGGAGGCGAGGTACAGCGGCACGTCGCCCCACTCGGTGCCGCCCTTGATCGCGAGGCCGAGGGTGACCGCCGGGTTGAGGTGCGCGCCGGAGACGCCGCCGGCCAGATACGCGCCGGTCAGCACCGCGAAACCCCACCCGAAGGTGATGGCCAGCCAGCCGGCGTTCCGGGCCTTGGAGTGCTTGAGAGTGACGGCGGCACAGACACCGCCGCCGAGCAGGATGAGTACGGCGGTACCTATGGTCTCGCCGATGAAGATGTCGGAGCTGGACACCCGCGACTCCTTTGTCCTTCGTCCAGGGAAGCCGAACCCCGGGTCCCTCCGGTGGTCCGCGCCCTCGTGGGAGGGCGTTTTCCGGCCCTTGGCGCTGTCACACCATAACGCTTATTTCCGTTAGCTGTTCGACAATGCCGACCGGTGAACGGCAATGCTTCCCCCAGGTGAATCGGGCGTCAAGAGTTGTGTGGCCTATAACTCGATCGTTACCGGGTGAAGCGCCGCGGCCGGGCTCAGAAGCGTCCGGCGCCCAGGTCCCTGGAGACCGCGCGGGCGCAGTCGCGCACCGCGGCGATCAGCTCGGGGCGCAGCTCCCCGTTCGCGCAGACCCGTTCCACCGCGCCGGTCACGGCCACCGCGCCGACCGGCATCCGCCGCCGGTCGTGGATCGGGGCGGCCACCGCGGCCACGCCCTCCCAGGTCTCCTCCACGTCGGCCGCCCAGCCCCGGGCCCGGATCAGGTCGAGCATCGCCTCGAACTCCTCCGTGTCGGTGACGGTGTGCGGGGTGAAGGACTTGCGCTCGACCTCCAGGGCCTCGGTGTGCGCCACCGGGTCGTAGGCCGAGAGCACCTTGCCCAGGGCCGTGGAGTGCAGCGGCTGCATGGCCCCGACCTCCAGGACCTGCCGGCTGTCGTCGGGGCGGAAGACGTGGTGGACGATGAGGACGCCCTGCTGGTGCAGCACGCCCAGATGGGCGCTCTCGCCGCTGGAGCGGGCCAGGTCGTCCGTCCAGACGAGCGCGCGGGCCCGCAGCTCGTGGACGTCCAGATAGCTGTTGCCCAGCCGCAGCAGCTCGGCCCCCAGCTGGTAGCGGCCGGACGCGGCGTCCTGCTCGACGAAGCCCTCGTGCTGGAGCGTGCGCAGGATGCCGTGCGCGGTGCCCTTGGCCAGGCCCAGCGAAGAGGCGATGTCGGACAGTCCCAGCCGACGCTCGCCGCCTGCCAGCAGGCGCAGCATCGCCGCCGCCCGCTCCAGCGACTGGATGTTCTTGGCCATCGCGCCGTACTCCTCCACCTCGGTTCGACAATGCTGAACACTATCGGCCGATGTCGACCCATGCTCGATCGCGGAGGAAAACCGCGGTGCCACTCCGATCCGGACATCGCCCCGCACAGCATGCCGTCCGCTCCGTGGGACGGAGTGACGGCCCCGGCCGTCACCGGGCTAGGCTGGCCTGGTGCGCCTTCCACCGAAGCCGCAAAGCCGACAGCCGTCGCATCCCAGGGAGTACATCCATGGCCTCGTTGCCGACCCCTTCCGCCGACAGCAGGATCCGAGCCGGAGCGTTGCGTGAGGCGCTTGCCACCCGGGTGGTGGTGGCGGATGGTGCGATGGGCACCATGTTGCAGGCGCAGGATCCGACGCTGGAGGATTTCGAGAATCTCGAGGGCTGCAACGAGGTTCTGAATGTGACGCGGCCGGACATCGTGCGGTCGGTGCACGAGGAGTATTTCGCGGCGGGTGTGGACTGTGTCGAGACGAACACGTTCGGGGCGAATTCGTCGGCGCTGGGGGAGTACGACATCGCGGGGCGGATCTTCGAGCTGTCGCGGGCGGGGGCGCGGATCGCGCGTGAGGTGGCC
>NZ_RDBO01000020.1:268235-303249 GCF_008120935.1 Streptomyces sp. sk2.1 | reverse complement strand
GAGGGCTACCGGCTGCTGGTCAACCCGACCGGGCGTTTCGAGATCGGCGGCCCGATGGGCGACGCCGGTCTGACCGGCCGGAAGATCATCATCGACACCTACGGCGGCATGGCCCGGCACGGCGGCGGCGCCTTCTCCGGCAAGGACCCGTCGAAGGTGGACCGCTCGGCCGCGTACGCGATGCGCTGGGTCGCCAAGAACGTCGTCGCGGCCGGCCTGGCCGCCCGTTGCGAGGTCCAGGTCGCGTACGCGATCGGCAAGGCCGAGCCGGTCGGCCTGTTCGTCGAGACCTTCGGCACCGGCACCGTGGCCCAGGAGCGCATCGAGCACGCCATCGGCGAGGTCTTCGACCTGCGCCCGGCCGCGATCATCCGCGAKCTCGACCTGCTGCGCCCGATCTACTCCCGGACCGCGGCGTACGGCCACTTCGGCCGCGAGCTGCCCGACTTCACCTGGGAGCGCACCGACCGTGCCCAGCGGCTGAAGGCCGCGGCCGGTCTCTGACCGGCCGGCCACTTCGTCCTTCGCATCCCAGGGAGTACATCCATGGCCTCGTTGCCGACCCCTTCCGCCGACAGCAGGATCCGAGCCGGAGCGTTGCGTGAGGCGCTTGCCACCCGGGTGGTGGTGGCGGATGGTGCGATGGGCACCATGTTGCAGGCGCAGGATCCGACGCTGGAGGATTTCCAGAATCTCGAGGGCTGCAACGAGGTTCTGAATGTGACGCGGCCGGACATCGTGCGGTCGGTGCACGAGGAGTATTTCGCGGCGGGTGTGGACTGTGTCGAGACGAACACGTTCGGGGCGAATTCGTCGGCGCTGGGGGAGTACGACATCGCGGGGCGGATCTTCGAGCTGTCGCGGGCGGGGGCGCGGATCGCGCGTGAGGTGGCCGATGAGTTCACCGCCTCGACGGGGCGGCAGCGGTGGGTGCTGGGGTCGATCGGGCCGGGCACGAAGCTGCCGACGCTGGGGCATGCCCCGTATGCGAGGCTGCGGGACGGTTTCCAGCAGAACGCGGAGGGTCTGATCGCCGGTGGTGCGGACGCGCTGATCATCGAGACGACGCAGGACCTGCTGCAGACCAGGGCGGCGGTGCTGGGCGCGCGGCGTGCGATGGAGGCGTCGGGCAGTGATCTGCCGGTGCTGTGTTCGCTGGCGTTCGAGACGACCGGGACGATGCTGCTGGGGTCGGAGATCGGTGCGGCGCTGACGGCGCTGGAGCCGCTGGGCATCGACATGATCGGGCTGAACTGCTCGACGGGGCCGGCCGAGATGAGTGAGCACCTGCGTTATCTGGCCCGGCATTCCCGGATCCCGCTGCTGTGCATGCCCAACGCGGGGCTGCCGGTGCTGACGAAGGACGGTGCGCACTTCCCGCTGGGGCCCGAGGGGCTGGCCGATGCGCAGGAGACGTTCGTGCGGGAGTACGGGCTGTCGCTGGTGGGCGGGTGCTGCGGGACGACGCCGGAGCATCTGCGCCGGCTGGTGGAGCGGGTGCGGGGGGCGCAGATCGCGGTGCGTGATCCGCGGCCGGAGCCGGGTGCGGCGTCGTTGTACCAGACGGTGCCGTTCAGGCAGGACACGTCGTATCTGGCGATCGGTGAGCGGACGAACGCGAACGGGTCGAAGAAGTTCCGTGAGGCGATGCTGGAGGCCCGCTGGGACGACTGCGTGGAGATGGCCCGCGACCAGATCCGTGAGGGCGCGCACATGCTCGATCTGTGTGTCGATTATGTGGGCCGTGACGGGGTGGCGGACATGGAGGAGCTGGCGGGGCGTTTCGCGACGGCCTCCACGCTGCCGGTGGTGCTGGACTCGACCGAGGTGCCGGTGCTGCGGGCGGGGCTGGAGAAGCTGGGCGGCCGCGCGGTCTTGAACTCGGTGAACTACGAGGACGGTGACGGGCCGCAGTCCAGGTTCGCGCAGGTGGCGGGGCTGGCCGCGGAGCACGGGGCGGCGCTGATCGCGCTGACGATCGACGAGGAGGGCCAGGCCCGCACCGTCGGGCACAAGGTCGCCATCGCCGAACGCCTGATCACGGACCTGACGACGAACTGGGGGATTCGGGAGTCGGACATCCTGATCGACTGCCTGACCTTCACCATCTGCACCGGCCAGGAGGAGTCCCGCAAGGACGGCATCGCCACCATCGGCGCGATCCGGGAGCTGAAGAAGCGCCACCCCCGGGTGCAGACCACGCTGGGCCTGTCCAACATCTCCTTCGGCCTCAACCCGGCCGCCCGCGTCGTGCTGAACTCCGTCTTCCTCGACGAATGCGTCAGGGCCGGCCTGGACTCCGCGATCGTCCACGCCTCCAAGATCCTGCCCATCGCCCGCCTGGAGGAGGAACAAGTACGAGTCGCCCTGGACCTGATCCACGACCGCCGCACCGAGGGGTACGACCCCCTCCAGAGGCTGATGGAGCTGTTCGAAGGAGTCAGCACGAAGTCGATGAAGGCGGGCAAGGCCGAGGAACTGGCCGCCCTCCCCCTGGAGGAACGCCTCCGGCGCCGCATCATCGACGGGGAGAAGAACGGCCTGGAAACCGACCTCGACCAGGCCCTGCGGGACACCCCGGCCCTCGACATCGTCAACAACACCCTCCTGGAGGGCATGAAGGTCGTCGGCGAACTGTTCGGCTCCGGCCAGATGCAACTGCCCTTCGTCCTGCAGTCCGCCGAAGTCATGAAGACCGCGGTGGCCCACCTCGAACCCCACATGGAAAAGTCCGACGCCCAGGGCAAGGGCACCATCGTGCTGGCCACGGTCCGCGGCGACGTCCACGACATCGGCAAGAACCTCGTCGACATCATCCTGTCCAACAACGGCTACAACGTCATCAACCTCGGCATCAAACAACCCGTCGCGGCAATCGTGGAAGCAGCCGAAGAACACCACGCCGACGTGATCGGCATGTCCGGCCTCCTGGTCAAATCCACCGTGATCATGAAAGAAAACCTCGAAGAACTCAACCAGCGCAAACTCGCCACCCACTACCCCGTCATCCTCGGCGGAGCCGCCCTCACCCGCGCCTACGTCGAACAAGACCTCCACGAACTCTACGAAGGCGAAGTCCGCTACGCCCGCGACGCCTTCGAGGGACTGCGCCTGATGGACGCACTGGTCGCGGTCAAACGCAAGGTACCCGGCGCGGCCCTGCCGGAACTCAAGCAGCGCCGGGTCCCGCGCAGGGAAACCGCGGTGCTCCAGGTCGAGGAACCGGCCGAGGGGGTGCGCTCGGACGTCGCGGTGGACAACCCCGTCCCCGCCCCGCCGTTCTGGGGCACCCGGGTCGTCAAGGGCATCCAGCTCAAGGAATACGCCTCCTGGCTCGACGAGGGCGCCCTCTTCAAGGGCCAATGGGGACTCAAGCAGGCCCGCACCGGCGACGGACCCACCTACGAGGAACTGGTGGAAACCGAGGGCCGCCCCCACCTGCGCGGCTGGCTCGACAAACTCCACACCGAAAACCTCCTGGAAGCGGCCGTGGTCCACGGCTACTTCCCCTGCGTCTCCAAGGGCGACGACCTCATCCTGCTCCACGAGGACGGCTCCGAACGCACCCGCTTCACCTTCCCCCGCCAGCGCCGCGGCCGCCGCCTGTGCCTCGCCGACTTCTTCCGCCCCGAAGAATCCGGCCAGACCGACGTCGTCGGCCTCCAGGTCGTCACCATCGGGTCGACACCGAGGGCTTCTGGTGGGATGCCGAGGTGGAGGTCTTCGCCGAACTCGGGCATCGGCTCGACGAGGCGTGGCGGGACGTGGTGGTCGGCGGTCCGATGACCCGCAGCGCCGGCTACCTCATCGATGTCACCGGCGCGGACGTCACCCTCGACGAACTCACCGTGCTGCTCAACGACCGCTTCGAGAAGCGCATCGGCCGGGGCGTCCCGCTGATGCCGGGCGCGGCCCGGCTCCTGGACGAACTGGCCAGGCACGAGGTCCCCGCCGCCCTGGTCTCCGCCTCGCACCGGCGGATCATCGACCGGGTGCTGGACTCGGTGGGGCACCACCACTTCGCCCTCACCGTCGCGGGCGACGAGGTCTCCCGCACGAAGCCGCACCCGGAGCCCTACCTCACCGCCGCCGCCGGCTTCGGCGCCGCCCCCGAGCGCTGTGCCGTCATCGAGGACACCGCGACCGGTGTCGCCGCCGCGGAGGCCGCCGGCTGCCGGGTGGTCGCCGTGCCGTCCGTCGCCCCCATCGCCCCCGCGTCCGGCCGGGTGGTCGTGAACTCGCTGGAGGAAGTCGACCTCGCTTTCCTCCGGGAGCTGGTCACGGGAATGCAGTGATTCGCGCACCGGGAGTATTTCTGTGAAAGAAAGGAAAAGCTCTCGGTGATGAATGTGTGCTTTCTGTCGCGCACGTGTGTGGGGGGGATGTGTGCGCGACAGGGATTGCAAATACAGGAAATCGTGAGCTTTGTCACTCGATAAATCCTGAAAATTGTTCAAGATCCACCTGCGTGCCCGTTTTGCGGTGGCGAAAAGTCCTGATTGCACTGGTTCGGACGAAGCCTTTCGGATGCAGGGAAACGGTGCGTGGTTATGCCCTTCCGCCGCCCGATCATGCGGCGGAACTTTCCTGCGCGGCCCTGCCGGCAGTGCCTACTAATGTCGCTCTCTCGATACCGGGATGAGGGAGAGCGTCCAAGATGAACCGCAAGACTCTGGTGCTGCCGGCCGTCGTCGGCCTGCTCGCACCCGTACTCGCCGCCTGCGGCGCGTCGGGCGGGGGCGCCGGCGGGGACGCCGTCGTCGTCGGCACCACGGACCAGTTCGTCGCCTCGAAGGACAACCCCGCACCGTTCGACCCCGCCGTCGCCTACGAGGCCGGCGCGTGGAACGTGCTCCGGCAGACCGTGCAGACCCTGATGCACGTGCCGCGCGGCGGCGGCCTGCCGGTGCCCGAGGCGGCCGAGAACTGCTTCTTCACGGACACCCAGAACGAGAGCTACCGCTGCGAACTGCGCAGCGACCTCAAGTTCACCAACGGCAGGAGGATCACGTCCGACGACGTGAAGTACTCCATCGACCGGGTCATCCGCATCGACACCCCCAACGGGCCCGGCGCCCTTCTCGCCAACGTCGACACGGTCGAGACGCCGAACGAGCGGGAGGTCGTCTTCCACCTCCGTACGCCGGACGCCACGTTCCCGTACAAGCTCTCCACCCCCGTCGCGGGGATCGTGCCGCGGACCGAGTACGACGCGAAGTCCGCGCGGACCGGGTTCCAGGTGAACGGCTCCGGCCCGTACACCATGAAACCGGAGGTCGAGCACGACAGGGTCGTCAAGGTCGTCTTCACCAGGAACCCCCTCTACAGGGGAGACCTGAAGGTGCGGAACGAGGAGATCGAGCTCGACCTCCTCCCGGACGCGAAGGCGATGGAGAAGGCCTTCGACCGCAAGAAGATCGACATGATGACCCGCACCATGACGCCCGAGCAGGCCCAGCGGATGCTGGAGAAACCGGAGGAGGGCGTCAGGCTCACCGAGATACCGGGGCTCGCCATCCGCTACCTCGGCTTCGACACCGACGACGAGACCGTGAAGAGCAAGGCGGTCCGCCAGGCCATGGCGCAGGTCGTCGACCGCGGCGAGATCGCGAGCGAGGTGTACGGCGCCACGGCCGAGCCGCTGTACTCGCTGATCCCGTCCAGCATCACCGGACACTCCAACTCGTTCTACAACAAGTACGGCGAGCCCAGCACCGCCAAGGCGGCGAAGATCCTGCGGGCCGGGCACATCGACACCCCGGTGAAGCTCACCCTGCACTACACGACCGACCACTTCGGCACCGGGACGGCCGAGGAGTTCCGGGCACTGAAGAAGCAGCTCGACGACACCGGGCTGTTCGACGTCACCATCAAGGGCACCCCCTGGGCGAAGTTCCGCCCCGCCCAGGTGCGTGGTGACTACGCCGTCTACGGCATGGGGTGGTTCCCCGACTTCCCGGACCCGGACAACTACACGGCGCCGTTCCTCGACAAGAACAACTTCCTCAACTCGCCCTACAAGTCGACCCTGGCGCAGAAGAAGCTCATCCCGGAGTCCCGGCGCGTGGCCGACCGCAGTGCCGCGGCGGGAACCTTCGAGGAGCTCCAGGACCTCGTCGCCACCGACGTCCCCGTACTGCCGATCTGGCAGGGCAAGCAGTACGCCGCCTCCCACGACGGCCTCACCGGGGTCGAGTGGGCGCTCAACTCCTCCGGTGAACTCCAGCTCTGGGAACTGGAGGAAAGCGCCGACTGAGCAACCCGCCGCCCGGACACCCCACGAGGACGCGTCCGGGCGGCGGGCACGTCACCGCACGGCCGCCCTCACTGGGCGCCGGGACGCACCAGGCCGCTCTCGTACGCGTACACGGCCGCCTGCACCCGGTCGCGCAGCCCGAGCTTGGTCAGCACGTGCCCGACATGCGTCTTCACCGTCGTCTCGCTGACGAACAGATCCGCGGCGATCTCCGCGTTCGACAGGCCGCGGGCCACCAGCTTCAACACCTCGACCTCGCGGTCGGTCAGCGTGTGCAGCGTGTCGGGCACGGGATCCTCGCCGGACGGCAGGTGGTCCGCGTACTTGTCGAGCAGCCTGCGGGTGATGCTCGGGGCGAGCATCGCCTCGCCCGCCGCGACCACCCGGATGGCCTGCACCAGCTCATTGGCCGGGGCGTCCTTCAGCAGGAAGCCGCTGGCACCCGCGCGCAGTGCCTCCACCACGTACTCGTCGAGATCGAACGTGGTCAGCACCAGCACCTTCGCCGGGCCGTCCCGGCCGGGACCGGTGATCTGGCGCGTCGCCTCCACACCGTCCATCCGCGGCATGCGGATGTCCATCAGCACCACATCGGGCTGCAGCGCCCGCACCTGGTCGAGAGCCTGGAGGCCGTCACCGGCCTCGCCCACCACCGCGAGATCCCCCTCCGCCTCCAGAATCATCCGGAAGCCGGTGCGCAGCAACGGTTGATCGTCGACCAGTAGGACGCGGATAGCCACAGGGTCTCCTTCAGGGTCCTTCGGGGGCCACGGGCCGGCCGGCCTCAGTGCGGACCGGATCCATTCTGCCCTGCTCCCCGGGCTCCGACTCGGGCGGGCGGACCGACAGCGGATACACCGGGGGAGTGCCACCGAATTCGGGACAGACCGACTGGTGGTCGCACCAGCCGCAGAGCTTCGTCGGCCGGGGCCGCCACTCGCCCGTCTCCGTGGCCAGCCGGATTGCGTCCCAGAGGGCCAGCAGCTTGCGCTCCACCCGCTCCAGGTCCGCCACCACCGGGTCGTACGTCAGGACATCCCCGCTGCCGAGGTAGACGAGCTGGAGCCGGCGCGGCACCACGCCCTTCAGACGCCAGATCACCAGGGCGTAGAACTTCATCTGGAACAGCGCGCCCTCCGCGTACTCCGGACGCGGTGCCTTGCCCGTCTTGTAGTCGACGATCCGGACCTCGCCCGTCGGCGCGACGTCGATCCGGTCGATCACCCCGCGCAGCCGCAGCCCGGACTCCAGCTCCGTCTCGACGAACAGCTCCCGCTCGGCGGGCTCCAGCCGCGTCGGGTCCTCCAGCGAGAACCACCGCTCCACCAGGCTCTCCGCCTCCGAGAGCCAGCGCGCGAGCCGCTCGCCCCCGGCGTCCCCGGCGAACAGCTCGGCCAGCTCGGGCTTCGACCCCAGCAACCGGTCCCACTGACCGGGCACCAGCGCCGTGGCCCGGCCGGCCGTGCGTTCCGCCGCGGGACTGTCGAAGAGCCGCTCCAGCACGGCATGCACCAGCGTGCCCCGGGTAGCCGCCTCGCTGGGCTTCTCCGGCAGCTTGTCGATGACCCGGAAGCGGTACAGCAGCGGGCACTGCATGAAATCGCTCGCCCGCGACGGCGACAGGGACGAGGGCGGCTGGGGGGACCGCGACAGGGAGGTCATGTCGAAGACCCTACGGCTCGCCACCGACAGTCGGCGGCATACCATCGACCACACACCCTCGAACACTGCATGACCGTGCCGCAGGGCACCGACCGAAGGGACCCCGTGGACGAGAGCGGCGACAGCGGGCGGCCGCAGCCCGGTGCCGGGGGAACGGCACCCGGGACCGGCCCCGACGGAGGCCGGCCGCAGCGCCCCGAAGAGCCCGGAGGCGGCCTCCTCATGGGCCGCCCCTTCGGCGTGCCCGTGTACGTGGCGCCCAGCTGGTTCCTCGTGGCCGCACTGATCACCTGGGTCTTCGGCGGGCAGCTCGACCGGGTGCTGCCGGAGCTCGGCGCGGCGCGCTACCTGGTCTCCCTCTTCTTCGCCATCGCCTTCTACGCCTCCGTGCTCGTCCACGAACTCGCGCACACGGTCATGGCGTTGCGCTACAAGCTCCCGGTGCGCCGCATCCAGCTCCAGTTCTTCGGCGGCGTCTCCGAGATCGAGAAGGAGTCCGAGACCCCCGGCCGGGAGTTCCTGCTCGCCTTCGTCGGTCCGCTGCTCTCCCTGGTGCTCGCCGGACTGTTCTACGTCGGGATGATGTTCGTCGAGCCCGGCACCGTGCCCGGCGTCCTGCTCGCCGGCCTGATGATCTCCAACCTCCTGGTGGCCGCCTTCAACCTCCTGCCCGGCCTCCCGCTCGACGGCGGACGCATGCTCCGGGCCGTCGTCTGGAAGATCACCGGACGCCCGATGAGCGGCACCGTCGCCGCCGCCTGGGTCGGCCGCGCCCTCGCCGTCGTCACCCTGATCGGCCTGCCGCTGCTCACCCACAGCGGATCCTTCGGCAACGACCCCGCCGAGCTCAGCGGCATGGACACCGTCACCGACGCGCTGCTCGCCGCCATCCTCGCCGCGATCATCTGGACCGGGGCGGGCAACAGCCTGCGCATGGCCCGGCTGCGCGAGCACCTCCCCGAACTGCGGGCCCGCACCCTCACCCGCCGCGCCGTTCCGGTGGAGGCCGACACCCCGCTCTCCGAGGCCCTGCGCAGGGCCAACGAGGCGGGCGCCCGCGCCCTCGTCGTCGTCGACGGCCACGGCGAGCCGAAGGGCCTCGTCCGCGAGACCGCCATCGTCTCCGTGCCGGAGCACCGCCGCCCCTGGGTCGCCGTCGGCGGCCTCGCCCAGGACCTCACCGAAGGCATGCGGGTCTCCGCCGAACTGTCCGGCGAAGCACTCCTGGACCGGCTCAAGGCCACCCCGGCGACCGAGTACCTCGTCGTCGAGGAGACCGGCGAGATCTACGGGGTGCTCTCCACGGCCGACGTGGAGCGGGCCTTCGTCGCGGCCCTGGCCCGGCCCGCCGCCTGAACGCCCGCCACCCGCCCCGGGCTCGCGGTCGGAGGCCGGGGAAACACCGGTACGCTGGTCACATGTCTGAACCGACCGGTGCCGCCCGCCGACGCGGGCCCTTCAAGGTCGGGGACCAGGTCCAGCTCACCGACCCCAAGGGACGCCACTACACCTTCACGCTCGAAGCAGGGAAGAACTTCCACACCCACAAGGGTTCTTTCCCGCACGACGAGCTGATCGGTGCCCCCGAGGGCAGTGTGGTCCGAACCACGGGAAACGTC
The DNA here is from genome assembly GCF_008120935.1 of Streptomyces sp. sk2.1. Taxonomy (GTDB): domain Bacteria; phylum Actinomycetota; class Actinomycetes; order Streptomycetales; family Streptomycetaceae; genus Streptomyces. Next base: position 293,712 of record NZ_RDBO01000020.1, on the reverse strand, counting down.
GCCTACCTCGCGCTGCGTCCCCTGCTCCCCGACTACGTCCTGTCCATGCCCCGCGGCGCCGCCGTGGTCTACCCCAAGGACGCGGGGCAGATCCTGGCCTTCGCCGACATCTTCCCCGGCGCCCGCGTCGTGGAGGCCGGTGTCGGCTCCGGCTCGCTCTCCACCTTCCTGCTGCGCGCCATCGGCGACCAGGGCATGCTGCACTCCTACGAGCGCCGCGAGGACTTCGCCGAGATCGCCCAGCAGAACGTGGAGCGCTACTTCGGCGAGCCGCACCCCGCCTGGCAGCTCACCGTCGGCGACCTCCAGGACAACCTTTCGGACACCGACGTCGACCGGGTCATCCTCGACATGCTCGCCCCCTGGGAGTGCCTGGAGGCCGTCTCCAAGGCACTGGTGCCCGGCGGCATCCTCTGCGCCTACGTCGCCACCACCACCCAGCTGGCGCGGACCGTCGAGTCCATCCGCGAGATCGGCTGCTTCGCCGAACCGCAGCCCTGGGAATCGATGATCCGCAACTGGCACGTCGAGGGCCTGGCCGTCCGCCCGGACCACCGCATGATCGGCCACACCGGCTTCCTCGTCACCGCCCGCCGCCTGGCCGACGGTGTGGAGCCCCCGCTGCGCCGCCGCCGGCCCGCGAAGGGCGCCTACGGCGAGGACTACGACGGCCCCGGCAGCCAGAGCGGCTCCTCGTCGCGCGGCTGACCCGTACGCGGCCGACCCGCCGCAACGCACCGGCGCCGCCGCCGAGTTCCCGGAGCGACCCGGGAACCGGACGGCGGCGCCTCTTCGTTGTCCGTGGGGGCAACCGCCCGTGGGGGCAACCGCCCGTGGGGGCAACCGCCCGTGGGGGCAACCGCCCCGCGGGGGCAACCGCCCCGCGGGCCCGGATCCGTACCGACCCCACCGTTCCTCCGCCCTGTGAGGTGTGGCACGATGCTGGCCCACCCACGCCACCGCAGAAGACCCACCGGCGCACCGCCCGTCCAGGCATCCTCGAACCACAGGAACCACAGGAGACATCCCGCGTGCAGACCTCCGAGCTCCCGGACCTCGCGCACACCGACACCAAGCCGCTGCACTGGCTCGCCACCGCGACGGCCATGGCCGCCGTCATCGCGGCCGCCGGCGCGCTCCAGCCGGACCCCGTGGCCTCGGCATCGGCCTCCACCCCCCACCGCACGGCGACGCGGCACGGCACACCGGCCGCCACCGCCCCCGACCCGGCACGGGCGACCTTCCCCCTGGACTGCGCGGGACTGGACAGCACCGTGGCCAAGCAGGCAACCGGCGACCTCGACGGCGACGCACGCCCCGAGACCGTCGCCGTGGTCCACTGCGCGGCCGGCTCCGGCACCCCGCCCAGCGGCGTCTACGTCCTCACCAACGGCACCGGGACCACACCCCGGGTCGTGGCGACCCTGGTGGACCCCGCGCAGAAGATGAGCATCGGTGATTTCGGGGTGCGTGACGGAATCATTTCCGCCACTCTGCTCGGCTATTCCTCCACGGAGGTGCCGCGCTGCTGCCCCGACCAGCGGGAAGAGGTCACGTGGCAGTGGCGGGGCGGCGCGTTCGTCCGCGCCACCGTCCCGGCCCCGGCCGGTGCCTGAGCAGTCACCGCACGTGCCCCCGGGGCCCGGTCCGCCGGATCAGGCGGCCTCGGGGCCGTACACCTCGACCCTGTCCGAAACGCGACGCACGTGGATGCAGTCGCCCGGGCACTCCTTGGCCGAGTCGACGACGTCCTGGAGGAGCGGCAGCGGTACCGGCGTCGTCGCGCCCCTGTCCTGCAGCAGCTCGTCATCGGCGCTCTTCACGTACGCCAGGCCGTCGATGTCCAGCTCGAACACCTCGGGGGCGTACTGGACGCAGATGCCGTCTCCCGTGCAGAGGTCCTGGTCGATCCAGACCTCCAGATCCTGTGCGTCGCCATCGTTGGGCGCGTCCTGCTGCACGGTCATTTCTCCTGCCGTTCCCTGCGTATCCGAACCAAAAGAAGCCAGCCCCGACGGGTGTTGGACGGTCCGACGATACAACTGGCCGCTTTCCGATGTTGAAGGGTGGGTATTCCCCTGTACACGAGGGGGAACGCAAGGGTGAAGATCGGACACGCCCCGCAGTCTTTGTGATCTAGGGGTTTCAATCATCACCCACCCAGGTAGGGTCAGGAAGCGTCCAGCTCCCCTTGGAGGAGGTGAGGACCGTGGCAGCCCACGACGACGACATCAACCGCGGCATCCGGCCCGGACGGGGGTCCGAAGACCCAGCCGGCCAGGTCGCCTATCTCGAGCAGGAAATCGCCGTCCTGCGACGTAAGCTCGCCGACTCTCCGCGCCATACGAGGATTCTCGAAGAGCGGATCGTCGAGTTGCAGACCAACCTGGCGGGCGTGTCCGCGCAGAATGAGCGGCTCGCCAACACACTCCGTGAGGCCCGCGACCAGATCGTGGCCCTCAAGGAAGAAGTCGACCGGCTCGCACAGCCGCCGGCCGGATTCGGTGTGTTTCTGCAGGGCAATGAGGACGGCACCTGCGACATCTTCACCGGAGGCCGGAAACTCCGGGTGAACGTCAGTCCCAGCGTTGAGCTCGACGACCTCCGGCGCGGCCAGGAAGTCATGCTCAACGAAGCGCTCAACGTGGTCGACGCCATGGAATTCGAGCGGGCCGGGGACATCGTCACCCTCAAGGAAGTCCTCGAGGACGGCGAGCGGGCCCTGGTCATCGGGCACACCGACGAGGAACGGGTGGTGCGGCTCGCCGAGCCGCTGCTGGACATCACCATCCGCCCCGGTGACGCCCTGCTGCTCGAACCCAGGTCCGGCTACGTCTACGAAGTGGTCCCCAAGAGCGAGGTCGAGGAACTCGTCCTCGAAGAAGTGCCGGACATCGACTACGACAAGATCGGTGGCCTGGGCGACCAGATCGAACTGATCCGGGACGCGGTCGAACTCCCCTATCTCCACCCCGACCTCTTCAAGGAACACGAACTGCGGCCGCCGAAGGGCATTCTGCTCTACGGTCCGCCCGGTTGCGGCAAGACGCTCATCGCCAAGGCCGTCGCCAATTCCCTCGCCAAGAAGGTCGCCGAAGTCACCGGCCAGCCGGCGGGCAAGAGCTACTTCCTCAACATCAAGGGTCCGGAGCTCCTCAACAAGTACGTCGGCGAGACCGAGCGGCACATCCGACTGGTCTTCCAGCGTGCTCGTGAGAAGGCGAGCGAGGGCACTCCCGTCATCGTCTTCTTCGACGAGATGGAGTCCCTCTTCCGCACCCGCGGGTCCGGTGTCAGCTCGGACGTGGAGAACACCATCGTCCCCCAGCTGCTCGCCGAGATCGACGGTGTCGAGGGCCTGGAGAACGTCATCGTCATCGGCGCCTCCAACCGCGAGGACATGATCGACCCCGCGATCCTGCGCCCCGGCCGCCTCGATGTGAAGATCAAGATCGAGCGTCCGGACGCGGAGGCCGCGAAGGACATCTTCGCGAAGTACCTCACGCCTTCGCTGCCCCTGCACGCGGACGACCTCGCGGAGCACACCGGCTCCAAGGAGGCGGCGGCGCAGGCCATGATCCAGTCCGTCGTCGAGCGGATGTACACCGAGTCCGAGGAGAACCGCTTCCTCGAAGTCACGTACGCCAACGGCGACAAGGAAGTCCTGTACTTCAAGGACTTCAACTCCGGAGCGATGATCCAGAACATCGTCGACCGGGCCAAGAAGATGGCCATCAAGGCCTTCCTCGAACAGGGGCAGAAGGGCCTTCGGGTCTCCCACCTCCTCCAGGCCTGCGTGGACGAGTTCAAGGAGAACGAGGACCTGCCGAACACCACCAACCCGGACGACTGGGCCCGCATCTCCGGCAAGAAGGGCGAGCGGATCGTCTTCATCCGTACGCTCGTCACCGGAAAGCAGGGCGCGGACACCGGCCGTTCCATCGACACGGTGGCGAATACCGGCCAGTACCTGTAGAGCGCGGTCCGGCTGCGGATGCCCGGCCCGGGCATCCGCAGCCGGTTGCTTTCCGGACAGCTCGCGCGACACCGCGGCAATGACGTAATTGATCTCCCCGTCGACACAGCGGCGCTCTAGGCTCTTGCGTACCGCCCGGTCGCGCAGTGCGTGGGCGGGCCGTGCACGCGCACCGACAAGCAGCGGTATTTGAGCGCCGCCCCCCGAGGGGAGCGCCGCCGGGCAAGGAGGGCCGCATGACCGTACGTCGAGTAATGGGCATCGAGACGGAGTACGGGATCTCCGTCCCCGGCCACCCCAATGCCAATGCCATGCTCACCTCGTCCCAGATCGTCAACGCCTACGCGGCGGCGATGCACCGGGCGCGCCGCGCCCGCTGGGACTTCGAGGAGGAGAACCCGCTGCGGGACGCGCGGGGCTTCGACCTCGCGCGCGAGTCCGCCGACTCCAGCCAGCTCACCGACGAGGACATCGGCCTCGCCAACGTCATCCTCACCAACGGCGCCCGCCTCTACGTCGACCACGCGCATCCGGAGTACAGCTCCCCGGAGGTCACCAATCCGCGGGACGCCGTCCTCTGGGACAAGGCCGGCGAACGGATCATGGCCGAGGCGGCCGAACGGGCGGCCCAGCTGCCCGGCGCCCAGCCGATCCACCTCTACAAGAACAACACCGACAACAAGGGCGCCTCGTACGGCACGCATGAGAACTACCTGATGAAGCGGGAGACGCCGTTCTCCGACATCGTGCGCCACCTGACCCCGTTCTTCGTCTCCCGCCAGGTGGTCACCGGGGCGGGGCGCGTGGGAATCGGCCAGGACGGACACGAGCACGGCTTCCAGATCAGTCAGCGCGCCGACTACTTCGAGGTCGAGGTCGGCCTGGAGACCACCCTCAAGCGCCCCATCATCAACACCCGCGACGAGCCCCACTCCGACGCGGAGAAGTACCGCCGGCTCCATGTGATCATCGGCGACGCGAACCTCTCGGAGGTCTCCACCTATCTCAAGCTCGGCACCACCGCCCTGGTCCTGTCCATGATCGAGGACGGCTTCATCAACGTGGACCTCGCGGTGGACCAGCCGGTGCGCACCTTGCACCACGTCTCCCACGACCCGACCCTGCAGTACCTCGTCACGCTGCGCAGCGGCCGCACCCTCACGGCGGTCCAGTTGCAGATGGAGTACTTCGAGCTGGGCCGCAAGTACGTCGAGGAGCGGTACGGGGCGGACGCCGACGAGCAGACCAAGGACGTCCTGGCCCGCTGGGAGGACACCCTCAACCGGCTGGAGAACGACCCCATGAGCCTGTCCGGCGAGCTCGACTGGGTCGCCAAGCGGGAGCTCATGGAGGGCTACCGCCGCCGCGACGGCCTGGACTGGGACGCGGCGCGCCTGCACCTGGTGGACCTCCAGTACGCCGACGTGAGGGCCGAGAAGGGGCTCTACAACCGTCTGGCGGCCCGCGGGAAGATGAAGCGGCTGCTGGACGAGGGCGAGGTCGAGAAGGCCCGTACGAAGCCTCCGGAGGACACCAGGGCCTATTTCCGGGGCCGCTGCCTGGAGCAGTACGCCGACGACGTGGCCGCGGCCTCCTGGGACTCGGTCATCTTCGACCTCCAGGGGCACGACTCGTTGCAGCGGGTGCCCACCCTGGAGCCGCTGCGCGGGACCCGTGAGCACGTCAAGGAGCTCCTGGACCGCTGCCGCACGGCGGAGGAGCTGGTCCAGGTGCTGTCCGGCGGCTGAAAGGGCCGGGATCGGGGAATCATCGGGATGACCCCCGGACGTTGAGGGAAAGTACCGGGCCGATGTCGGAGCCCGTGGGTAGGGTCTGATCAAGTGCTTCGAACCGAGCGGGGTGAGCTATATGGCGACCAAGGACACCGGCGGCGGACAGCAGAAGGCGACGCGTTCCACCGAGGAGGTCGAGGAGCAGGCGCAGGACGCGCAGGCGTCCGAGGACCTCAAGGAGCGCCAGGAGAAGCTGAGCGACGACGTCGACTCGGTCCTGGACGAGATCGATGACGTGCTCGAGGAGAACGCCGAGGACTTCGTGCGTTCGTTCGTTCAAAAGGGCGGACAGTAGTTCATAAGTGTGAACGCGGGGGAGTGGAGGCGGTACGCGCGGTACGGGCCCGGTCGGCCCGTGCCGCGCGGCCACAAGCGGCACCGCGAGCCGTGCAGCCGCCCCCGCGGTTCATGTGGATCACCGCCACGGGACGGGTAGGGTCCGTGGCGTAACCGCATCAACTGCAATTCGGCCGTCGGCGAGTTGGGAGACGATCCCGACAACCGGTTCGGGGCCGTCGCTTACCTGGAGGGAAACGCGTGGAAGCCAACACTCGTAGCACCGGGCGTCTACCAGCTGCCTTCCTGACGCCGGGATCCTCTTCGTTCATGGACTTCCTGTCCGACCAGTCCCCGGAGCTGCTCCCGGGCAACCGCAGCCTGCCGCCCCTCCAGGGGGCCGTCGAGGCGCCGCACGGGACGACCATCGTCGCGGTGACGTTCCCCGGCGGGGTGGTCCTGGCCGGCGACCGGCGGGCGACCATGGGCAACGTGATCGCACAGCGCGACATCGAGAAGGTCTTCCCGGCCGACGAGTACTCCTCGGTGGGCATCGCCGGCACGGCCGGACTGGCCGTGGAGATGGTCAAGCTGTTCCAGCTGGAGCTGGAGCACTTCGAGAAGGTCGAGGGCGCCCAGCTCTCTCTGGAGGGCAAGGCGAACCGGCTCTCCACGATGATCCGCAGCAATCTGGGGATGGCCATGCAGGGCCTCGCCGTCGTGCCGCTCTTCGCCGGCTTCGACATCGACCGCGAGAAGGGCCGGATCTTCTCGTACGACGTGACCGGCGGCCGCTCGGAGGAGCACGGGTACGCGGCCACCGGCTCGGGATCGGTCTTCGCCCGCAGCTCCATGAAGAAGCTCTACCGCGACGACCTGACGGAGCAGGAGGCGCTCACCCTGGTCGTACAGGCCCTGTACGACGCGGCCGACGACGACTCGGCGACCGGCGGCCCGGACGTGGGCCGGCGGATCTATCCGATCGTCACCGTCATCACCGACGAGGGCTACCGGAGGCTGGACGACGCGGAATCCTCCGAGATCGCCCGCTCGGTCCTCGAACGCCGGATGGAGCAGCCCGACGGCCCGCGCGCCGCGCTGCTCTGACCGCCGTTCCGCTGCCTCTCCGATGCTCTCGTCACTGACAGAAAGGGACGGATAACCGGTGTCGACGCCGTTCTATGTCTCACCCCAGCAGGCCATGGCCGACCGGGCGGAATACGCCCGGAAGGGCATCGCCCGCGGTCGCAGCCTGGTTGTGCTGCAGTATGCCGACGGCATTGTGTTCGTCGGCGAGAACCCGTCCCGCGCGCTGCACAAGTTCAGCGAGATCTACGACCGGATCGGCTTCGCCGCCGCCGGCAAGTACAACGAGTACGAGAACCTCCGCATCGGCGGCGTGCGCTACGCCGATCTGCGCGGATACACCTACGACCGCGACGACGTGACGGCCCGTGGGCTGGCCAACGTCTACGCGCAGACGCTGGGCACCATCTTCTCCAGCGCGGCCGAGAAGCCGTACGAGGTGGAACTGGTGGTCGCCGAGGTGGGGACCGAGCCCGAGGGCGACCAGATCTACCGGCTGCCGCACGACGGCTCGATCGTCGACGAGCACGGTTCCGTCGCGGTCGGCGGCAACGCCGAGCAGATCAGCACCTTCCTGGACCAGCGGCACCGGGACGGGATGACGCTGGCCGAGGCGCTCAAGCTGGCGGTGCAGGCGCTGTCGCGCGACCCCAACGGCAGTGAGCGGGAGATTCCCGCCGAGCGGCTGGAGGTCGCGGTCCTGGACCGTACGCGGCCCCAGCAGCGGAAGTTCAAGCGGATCGTCGGGCGGCAGCTGGCGCGGCTGCTGGAGGCGGACGGCGGCTCCGCGCCGACGGACGCCCCCTCCGACACCGAGGACGGGGCCGCCGCGGCCCCGACGGACACCACCGGGTCCGCCGACTCCGGCGGGGACGTGGAGTCCTCCGAGAAGTAGCCCATCGCGGTGACGCACGCCCCGGTCCGCCTCCCGGCGGGCCGGGGCGCCGTCATGGGCGGACGGCCGCCGAGGAACCGCGGGCGACCAGGCGCACCGGCAGGCTGCCGGGTTCGACCGGGCGGTCGTCCAGGACCGCCAGCAGGGCCGCCATGCCGCGTTCGCCGACCTGCTCGGCGGGCAGCCGCACGGTGGTGAGCTCCGGCTCGACGGCCGTGGCCAGGGCCAGGTCGTCGAAGCCGGTGACCGAGAGGTCTCCGGGCACCCGCAGACCCAGCCTGCGGGCGGCCTTGCAGGCACCCGCGGCGAGGATGTCGTCGTCGCAGACGACGGCGGTGGGCCGGGGGCCCGGGGCGGCGAGGGCCTGCTCGGCCGCCGTACGGCCCGCGTGCACGTCGAGGGCCGCGGTGACGGTCCGCACGGAGGTGCCGGGAGCCGCCCGCAGGGTCTCGTGCAGCGCCCGGCCGCGCACCACGAAGGTCCAGGAGTCGACCGCCGACGCGAGGTGGACGAAGCGGCGGTGGCCGAGGGCGAGCAGGTGCTCCGCCACCTGCCGCATGCCGTCGGCGACGTCGAGATTGATGCGGGCCGCGACCCCGCCGTCCGCCGGGTCGCTGTCGATCATGACCAGCGGCAGGGCCGCACCGCGCAGCGCGTCCAGGGCGCCGGCGGCCATGGAGGAGGCGATCACGCCGTCCAGGGAGGCGCTCGCCGAGGCGAAGGGGTCCCGGGCCGGCCCGGTGCCCTCGGGGGACGGGTAGAGGACGACCCCGAAATCGTGTTCGGCGGCTACCGCGGCGGCCCCCGTGTAGACACGTGCGAAGAACTCGTTGGTGAGCGCGGGGACGACCAGTAGCGCGGTCCTGGTGCGGCCGAGGCGGAGATTGCGGGCGGCGAGGTTGGGCCGGTAGCCGAGCCCGTGGGCGGTGCGCCGAACGCGCTCCGCGGTGGCCGCGGAGACCCGGCCCCGCCACTTGTCGCCGAGCACGAGGGAGACGGTGGCCTGCGAGACGCCCGCGGCCCGGGCGACGTCGCGGCTGGTGGGCCGGGTCGGTACGGGCTGTGGTGCGCTGGTCACTCGGGCCTCCCGGCCGATCGGGGCAGGCGCTGTGCGGTGGACCTGCGGACTGGGCACATGGTACGTATGAGCCTCGAAGTTATACGTAAAACCTCTGGGTGGCCGAAGAGCGCCCGAGGGAGAGGGGCGACGAAACATGGCCGCGGGATATCTGGACATCCTCCGGGCGAAACACGCCGCGCGGCTGCTGGCGGGCACCCTGCTGGGACGGCTGCCGAGCGGTACCGGCCACATCGCGATCGTGCTCTTCACCCGGGCCGAGGGCGGCAGCTACACCCTCGCCGGCGCGCTCGCGGCCGTGTACGGGCTGTCCACCGCCGTCGGCCAGCCGCTGCTGGGCCGCGCCGTGGACCTGTACGGCCAGCCGCGCGTCCAGCTCCCGGCCTCGGTGGTCTCGGCGCTGGGCATGGCCCTGCTGGCCGCGGTGGGCCTCGGTTCGCTGCCCCTGGCCTACGGGGCGGTCGTCGTGGCCGGACTCTTCACGCCGCCGCTGGAGGGCGGCCTGCGGGCCCTGTGGCCGAGCGTCCTGGGCGGCGAGGACCGGGTGCACCGGGCGTACGCCATGGACGCCGTCGCCCAGGAGGTCATGTTCACCCTCGGCCCGCTCCTGGTCACGGTGCTCGTCTCGCTCTGGTCGCCCGCCGCCGCCCTGCTCGTCATCAACGTGCTGGGGGTGCTGGGGGCGCTCTCCGTCGTCCTCTCCGAGCCGTCCCGCACCTGGCGCTCCGCGCCCCGCGAGGCGCACTGGCTGGGCGCGCTGCGCTCGCCGGGGCTGCTGGTGCTGCTCGGCTCGTTCTTCTTCGTCGGACTGGCGCTGGGCTCGATCACGGTGGCCGGCGTGGCCTACGCCGACGACCACGGCCGCGAGTCGGTGTACGGCTGGCTGATGGCCGCGCTCGGGCTGGGCGCGCTGATCGGCGGCGCGGTGTACGGGGCACGGCAGTGGGCCGGGGCCCCGGAGCGCCGGCTGCGGGTCATCGTCGCCCTGCTGGCACTGGGCTACCTGCCGCTGATGCTGACGCCGGGCGTGGTCGCCATGACCGCGCTGGCGGCGCTGGCCGGGGTCTTCCTGGCCCCCGCGATCGCCTGTTCGTTCATCGTGGTCGACCGGCACGCCCCGCGGGGCACCGTGACCGAGGCGTTCTCCTGGCTGGTGACGACGTTCGGGGTGGGCGCCGCTGTGGGAACGGCCGTGGCGGGCCCGGCCGTCGAGCTGGGCGGCACGGCGTGGAGTTTCGCCGTCGCTGCGGCCGGTGGAGTGGCGGCACTCCTCGTTCTGCTGACCACCGGACGGGTACTGGCAGTTCCCGGCCGCACCGCAGTTGCGGTACGGGGATCGGAAAATGATCGAAACGGTGCTGTCGAACCCGGTTTCAGCTCAGGCCATCAGGCGTAATGTTCAGTCATGGACCGCCGCATTTTCGGGCTGGAGAACGAGTACGGCGTCACGTGCACGTTCAGGGGACAGCGCCGACTGTCCCCTGACGAAGTGGCGCGCTACCTCTTCCGCCGTGTTGTGTCATGGGGCCGCAGCAGCAATGTCTTTCTGCGGAACGGCGCCCGCCTCTACCTCGACGTGGGATCGCATCCGGAATATGCAACCCCCGAATGCGACAACCTGACCGAACTGGTCACCCACGACAAGGCCGGTGAGCGCATTCTCGAAGGTCTGCTCGTCGACGCCGAACGCCGCCTGCACGAGGAGGGAATCGCGGGCGACGTCTATCTCTTCAAGAACAACACCGACTCCGCGGGGAATTCCTACGGCTGCCACGAGAACTACCTGGTGGCCCGGCACGGTGAATTCTCCCGGCTCGCGGACATCCTCATTCCCTTCCTCGTCACGAGGCAACTGATCTGCGGCGCGGGCAAGGTGCTGCAGACCCCCCGGGGCGCCGTCTACTGCGTCAGTCAGCGTGCCGAGCACATCTGGGAGGGCGTCAGTTCCGCGACGACGCGTTCCCGTCCGATCATCAATACGCGTGACGAACCGCACGCGGACGCGGAGCGGTACCGCCGCCTCCACGTCATCGTCGGTGACTCCAACATGTCCGAGACGACCATGCTGCTCAAGGTCGGCGCGACCGACCTGGTGCTCCGCATGATCGAAGCGGGCACGGTGATGCGGGACCTGACGCTGGAGAACCCGATCCGGGCGATCCGCGAGGTCAGCCACGACACCACCGGGCAGCGCAAGGTGCGCCTGGCCAGCGGCCGCGAGGCGTCGGCCATCGAGGTCCAGCGCGAGTACTACGAGAAGGCCGTCGACTTCGTCGACCGCCGCGGCATCCGCACCGGGACGGTCGCCCGGGTGCTGGAGCTCTGGGGCCGTACGCTCGACGCGGTCGAGGCCGAGGACCTCGACCGGATCGAGACCGAGATCGACTGGGTGATGAAGTACAAGCTCATCGAGCGGTACCGGGCCAAGCACAACATGACCATGTCGCACCCGCGGGTCGCCCAGATAGACCTCGCGTACCACGACATCCACCGTCGTCGCGGTCTGTACTACCTGCTGGAACGCAAGGGGCAGGCCGCCCGCGTCTGCAACGACCTGAAGATCTTCGAGGGCAAGTCCGTGCCCCCGCAGACGACCAGGGCGCGGCTGCGCGGCGACTTCATCCGCAGGGCGCAGGAGCAGCGGCGGGACTTCACCGTCGACTGGGTGCACCTCAAGCTCAACGACCAGGCGCAGCGCACCGTGTTGTGCAAGGACCCGTTCCGTTCGGTGGACGACCGTGTCGAGAAGCTGATCGCGGGTATGTGACCCGGCGCGGGAGAAAGCCCGGCCGACGACGCGACGCGGGGCCCCGTACGTTCCTCGTACGGGGCCCCGCGTACGCCCTAGAGTGTCGGGGACCCAATCAACCGTGCCGTCTGAGATCTGAGGAACCAGTGCGCCGACTTGCCGGCCTTCTCGTCGTACCCCTGTTGCTGCTGGCATCGGGCTGCGGCGACGAGAAGGGCTCCGCTTCCGATTCAGTTTCCGCCTCCGCCCCGTCGAAGGACGGCTTCCCCGCGATCACCGCGGGCGCGAAGTTTGGGGAGAAGCCCACCCTGGCCAAGGGCACGGGCAACCCGCCCAAGGAGCTGAAGACCAGAGTCGTCAGCAAGGGAGACGGCGCCACGCTCAAGAACGGCGACGCGATCCAGGTCAACTACCTCGGCCAGTCCTGGGACTCCGACAAGCCGTTCGACAACAGCTTCGACCGCAAGCAGCCGTTCGACCTGACCCTCGGTGCCGGCATGGTCATCCAGGGCTGGGACAAGGGCCTCGTCGGCCAGAAGGTCGGCAGCCGGGTCCAGCTGGTCATCCCGCCGGACCTCGGTTACGGCGCCCAGGGGCAGGGCGACATCAAGCCCAACGCCACGCTCGTCTTCGTCGTCGACGTCCTGAAGGCGACGCAGATCCCGGCCTCCGCCAAGGGCACCGAGGTCGCCCAGGACAACATCGACCTCCCGAAGGTCGGCACCAACACCGACGGCAAGGCGCCCAAGGTCACCATCCCGGCCAAGAGCGACCCGCCGAAGAAGCTGGTCTCCAACTACATCCTGGAGTCCGACGGCGAGGTCGTGAAGGACACCGACAGCGTCGTCGTGAACTACGTCGGGCTGACGTGGAAGGACGGCAAGACCTTCGACAGCACCTATGCGGCGGGCAAGACCCAGACCTTCCCGCTCGCCCAGGTCACCCTGAAGGGCCTGAAGAACGGGCTGGTCGGCAAGAAGATCGGCAGCCGGGTGCTGCTCGTCATCCCGCCGGACCAGGGCTTCGGCGACAAGGCCCAGCAGACCATCCCCGCCAAGTCCACGCTGGTCTTCGCGGTGGACCTGCTGGCGAAGATGTAAGACTGTCCCGGTTGCCCAGTTCATCATCAAGAGGAGCAAGTCAGTGAGCATCGAGAAGCCCGAGATCGACTTCCCGGGTGGCGAGCCGCCGGCCGAGCTGGAGATCAAGGACATCTGGGAGGGCGACGGCGCGGTTGCCAAGGCGGGCGCCACCGTCCGCGTCCACTACGTGGGCGTGGCCTTCTCCACCGGTGAGGAGTTCGACGCCTCCTGGAACCGCGGCGGCCCGCTGGAGTTCCAGCTCGGTGCCGGTCAGGTCATCGCCGGCTGGGACCAGGGCGTGCAGGGCATGAAGGTCGGCGGCCGTCGTCAGCTGATCATCCCGGCGCACCTCGCGTACGGCGACCGCGGCGCCGGTGGCGGCCGCATCGCGCCCGGCGAGACGCTGATCTTCGTCTGCGACCTGGTCGCCGTCTGATCCGCATCCGTGCGACACGAGGGCCCGTGCCATCAGGCACGGGCCCTCGCTTTTGTCCGGACAGCGCGGAGCGGTACGGTCGACCGTCGTAGAGCGAAACAGAAAGGGCGCCGATGGCGATTGCCAAGGCCGAGCGGCTGATGAACCTGGCGCTGTGCCTGCTGGGGACCCGCCGCCCGCTCAGCAAGCGCGAGCTGCGCGGATCCATCGAGGCCTACCTGGAAGCGGGCTCCGACGACGCCTTCAACCGGATGTTCGAGCGCGACAAGGACGATCTGCGCGAGCTCGGTCTGGTCATCGAGACCGTGGAGAACCTGGACGGCGACATCGGCTACCTCGCCCGCCGCGACAGCAACCGGCTGCCCCCGATCACGCTGGACGCCGAGGAGGCCGCCGCGCTCGGACTGGCCGCCAAGGTCTGGCAGCAGGCCCGGCTGGCCGGCGCCGCCAGCGGCGCGCTGCAGAAGCTGCGGGCCGCCGGCATGCCGGAGACCGAGGAGACGTACGAGGTGCACAGTGCCCTCGAACCGCGCATCCCCGTCCACGAGGCCGCCTTCGAACCCCTGATGCTGGCCTGCCGGGACCGCCGCCCGGTGATCTTCGACTACCGCAAGGGCAACGCGGCCCGCTCCGAACAGCGCCACGTCGAACCGTGGACGCTGGAGTGCTGGCGCGGCCACTGGTACCTGGCCGGCTGGGACCGCGACCGCGGGGCCGAGCGGGTGTTCCGGCTCTCCCGGATCACCGGCCGGGTCCGCTCCCGGGCCGGGGCGTTCACCAGGGAGGTGCCCGACGTGGTGACCGTCCGCGAGACCGTCGAGAGCTGGGCGGGGGAGACGGCGACCAGGACCGCGCTGATCAGGCTGCGCACCGGAGCCGGCTACCCGCTGCGCTCGCGCGCCGTGTCGGTCCGGGAACTCGGGAACGGGTGGGACGAGTTGGAGATTCCGTACGGACACGGCCTGGACGCCTGGCTCGTCGAGTTCGGCCCGGACGTGGTCGTGGAGGAGCCCGCCGATCTGCGGGCCGACGTGGTGGAGCGGCTGCGCGCCGTGGCCAAGGACTGAGGGGGAGGAGCGTACTCATGGCGACGAACGCGATCGACCAGACCCGCCGGATGCTCTCCCTGGTGACGTACCTGCGCGAGCGCCCCGGTGCCCACGTCCAGGACGTGGCCCGCGCCTTCGGGATCACCGAGGACGAGCTGATCTCGGACCTCGACGTACTGCCCATGTGCGGGACGAGCTTCCGCGGCGGGGACCTGCTGGACATCGACACCGACGGCGACCGCATCTGGTGGCACAACCCGGACGACGTCGCCGCACCGCTGCGGCTCGCCGCCGACGAGGCGACGGCGCTCCTGGTGGCCGCCCGCGCCGTGGCCACGCTGCCCGGGCTGCGCGAGAGCGACCGGCAGGCGCTGCTGCGGGCCACCGCGAAGCTGGAGACCGCGGCCGGTGAGACGGGCGCGGCGAGCTCCCGGCTCTCGGTCACCTTCGAGTCGGAGGGCGGCGTCTTCGCTGACGTCGACCGGGCGATCTCCGAGCGCCGCCGGCTCTGGCTGCGCTACTACTCGCCCGCCCGCGACGAACTCACCGAGCGCGAGGTGGACCCGATCCGGCTGTTCGCCGTGGGGCACACGTACATGGAGGCGTGGTGCCGGTCCTCCGAGGACCGGCGCACCTTCCGGCTCGACCGGGTGGCCGAGATCCGGCTCCTCGACGAACCGGCCGCCCCGCCCGAGCTGGAACTGCGGGACCTGTCCGAAGGGCTCGTCCACCCGGCGGCCGAGGACCCCGAGGTCGTGGTCGAGGTGGGCCCCGGCGGACGGTGGGTCGCCGAGTACTACCCGCACGACAGCGCGCAGGAGCTGCCCGACGGCGGGCTGCGCATCACCCTGCGCACCCCCGATCCGGCCTCGCTGCGCAGGCTCGCGCTGCGGCTGGGCGGGGAGGGCCGCATCGTCTCCCCGCCGGAGCTGGCGCAGAGCGCGCGGGAGGCGGCCCGTGCGGCGCTCGCCGCGTACGACGGCCCGGTCTGAGCGGATACCGAGGGAGACATGAGCCATATGTCCGTGGTGTCGGACGCCCCGACCGTGGTGGTGCCCGAGTCCGTGCGGTTCAGGGCCGCCTGCCCGGACTGCCGCGAACGGTTCGAGCTGGCGGCGGGCGCCCTGCGCCTCGCCGTCGGCGCCAGCCGCCGCACGACGTTCTACTCCTTCACCTGCCCCCGGTGCGGCACGGCCGTGCGCAAGCCCGCGGGGGAGCGGATAGTCGAACTCCTCACCGGTGGCGGGGTCCGGACGCTGCGCCTCCACACCGGCCTCCGGTCCTGAGGGCTGCCCCGGCCCCGTCCTCCCGGCGCTCTTCCGCATCCGTCACCGGAACGCCTCCCGCCGCACCGGCCCCGAGGCTCCGCCCCCTAGACACATCGAGGCTCTGCGCATGTTCTGGCCCATGCTCGCCATCGCCCTGGGATTTCTCGGCATCGCCGTCCTCGGCGTGCTGGCCGTCAAGGTCTTCGTCGAGGCCCAGCGCCTCGGGCGCCAGGTGACGCTGACCACGCAGCGCATCAACCGGGCCGCGGAGGACCTCGAAAGGGCGGCGACCGACCTGGCCGCCACCGGTGAGGCACTGCGCTGACGGACCCCTCGCCCCCGGTGCTCCTCCGGCTCCCAATCGCCCCGTGAGCAGGGTGAATGGATCGGGACGGGCGCGGCCTCCAGTTTCTCGGGCTGGAGGGGTACGCTGCTGAAGCGGCCCGGAGAGCGAGGCATGGGCCGTAACCGCAAGGATGCGTGGGTATTGCCCTGTGTTTACTCCTGCGGGATACGATCGCTGACAGTACGAAGGTCGGACGTCCGGTCCGAGGTTCGATCCGCCCGCCCCTGCTGCCTCGGTGAGAAGGTACACGCATATGTTCGGAAAGCTTGGCGCTCCCGAGATCATCCTGATCCTCGTCGTCGTTATTCTGCTGTTCGGCGCGAAGAAGCTTCCTGACATGGCTCGCTCGCTCGGCAAGTCGGCCCGCATCCTCAAGAGCGAAGCCAAGGCGATGAAGTCCGAGGGCTCCCCGTCGGCGACCCCGGCCGAGCCGGCCGCCGACGACGCGGCCCAGGACCAGACCGCCCAGCGCACGATCAAGGCCGCCCCCGGTGACGTGACCAGCTCGCGTCCGGTCGCGGAGCCGACCGACTCGACCAAGCGCTGACAAGAAACGGGCCGACGCAGGCGCCCTGATCGCGAGGGCCTGCTGCACGAGATGAGGACGTGGGTTGCTCAAGTCTGCCCGCAAGCAGGAGACGGACCCAGAGGGCCGCATGCCCCTGGTGGAGCACCTGCGTGAGCTGCGTAACCGGCTGGCCAAGGGGCTGCTCGGGATCGTCGTCGTCACGATCGTTGCCGCGTTCTTCTACAAGGAGATCATCGAGGTCTTCACCGACCCCGTGCTGAAGGCGGTCGGTTGTGAGTCCAGCTTCGCCGAACTCTCGCAGAAGGAGGACGGTACCTGCGCGCGTATCGTCCTGAACGGTCTGATCACCCCGTTCACCCTCGCCCTCAAGGTCTCCTTGATGGCGGGTCTCGCCCTGTCCTCGCCGCTCTGGCTCTACCAGTTGTGGGCGTTCGTCGCACCGGGGCTGCACAAGCACGAGAAGAAGTACTCCCTCGCCTTCGTCGGCGCGGGCTTCCCGCTCTTCCTCGCGGGTGGCTTCTTCGCGTACAAGACCCTGCCCACGATGTCCCGGGTGCTGCTGGAGTTCTCGCCGGCGGACCTCGACAACCAGCTGCCGCTGGACGAACTGCTGGACCTGATCACACGCATGGTCGTGGTCTTCGGTCTCTCCTTCGAACTGCCCCTGCTGCTCGTCATGCTGAACCTGGGCGGGGTCATCACCGGCAAGCGGATGCTGGGTTGGTGGCGGGGCATGATCATGGGCATCACGCTCTTCGCCGCACTGGCCACTCCCAGCACGGACCCGGTGAGCATGCTGATGCTCGCCGTACCGATCTGGGCGCTCTACTTCGTGGCCACGGCGATCGCGCTCCTCAACGACCGCCGCAAGGCGCGGATCGCGGCAGCGGGCCCGGCCGACGACGAGGCGTCGGACCTGGACCTCACGCCCGAGGACATCGGTGAGATCGAACCGGTCTCGTCCACCCGGTCACTGCCCTCGCAGGCGAACTCGGACCGTGACCGACTGAACGGTTACGACGACATCACCTGACCTTGTAGGGTCCCCGGGTGACCAGCGAGATCACCCTTTTCGTCAATCCCACCGCGGGAAGCGGCCGGGGCGCGCATGCCGCGCAGCCGGCCGCTTCCGCGTTGCGGGACGCCGGATTCTCCGTCCGCACGGTTCTCGGCGAGGACGCCGACGACGCCCTGCGAAGGGCCCGCCGGGCCGTCGCGGACGGGACCGGCGCACTGGTCGCGGTGGGCGGGGACGGCATGATGTCCCTCGCCCTGCAGGCCGTCGCCGGGACGCGGACCCCGCTCGGGATCGTCGCCGTCGGCACCGGCAACGACTTCGCCCGCGCGCTCGGGACGCCGATACGGGACCCGTCCGCCGCCGGACGACTGGCCGCCGAACTGCTCAAGGGCGGTGCCGCGCGCGAGATCGACCTCGGCCGGGTCGGCGAGCGGTGGTTCGGTTCCGTGCTCGCCTCCGGTTTCGATTCCCGGGTCAACGACCGCGGCAACCGGATGCGCTGGGTCGGCGGACGGTTCAAGTACGACCTCGCGATCCTCGCCGAACTCGCCGCGTTCAGGCCCATCCCGTACCGGATCCGGCTGGACGGCGGCCCCGTGCGGGAGATCGAGGCCACCCTCATCGCCGTGGGCAACGGCTCGACGTACGGCGGGGGCATGCGGATCTGCGCGGACGCCGTCATGGACGACGGGCTGTTCGACGTGACCGTCGTCGGGAACTGCAGCCGCACCACCCTGCTCAAGGTCTTCCCTCGCGTCTACAGGGGAACGCACCTCGACCACCCCGCGGTCACCGTGCACCGGGTCTCCTCCATCGAGCTGGCCGCGACCGGTGTCACCGCGTACGCGGACGGTGAACAGCTCGGGGCGCTGCCGCTCACCGCGCACTGCGTGCCGGGCGCGGTACGGGTGCTCGCGCCGGGTCCCTCCGGCGGGATTTAAAGATCGCGCCTGCTGTCGGAGGTGGCGGGTAGGCTCGAAAGCACGATGACAGAGGACCTCTCACCAGCTGAGCGATACCAGGCTTCTCGGATCCGCGCCGCCGAGCAGGCCACCGCACTCGCGCCCTTCCGTGAGCTGTACGAATTCGATCTGGACGCCTACCAGATCGAGGCCTGTGAGGCCCTGGAGGCCGGCAAGGGCGTACTCGTCGCCGCCCCGACGGGGTCGGGCAAGACGATCGTCGGTGAATTCGCCGTGCACCTCGCCCTCTCGCAGGGCCGGAAGTGCTTCTACACCACGCCCATCAAGGCCCTGTCCAACCAGAAGTTCACCGATCTGGTCAAGCGGTACGGGCCGGACAAGGTCGGCCTGCTGACGGGCGACAACAGCGTCAACGCCGATGCCCCGGTGGTCGTCATGACCACCGAGGTGCTGCGGAACATGCTGTACGCGGGCTCGCAGACGCTGCGCGGCCTGGGCTACGTGGTGATGGACGAGGTGCACTACCTCTCCGACCGCTTCCGGGGCGCCGTCTGGGAGGAAGTGATTATTCATCTCCCGGACTCGGTGACCCTGGTGTCGCTGTCGGCGACGGTGTCCAACGCCGAGGAGTTCGGCGACTGGCTGGACACCGTCCGCGGCGACACCCAGGTGATCGTCTCCGAGCACCGGCCCGTGCCGCTCTGGCAGCACGTGCTGGCGGGCCGCCGGATGTACGACCTCTTCGAGGAGGAGACCGACCACGGCGGCCGGGGCACCGGACGCCGCGAGGTCAATCCCGATCTCGTCCGGCTGGCCCGGATGGAGAACCAGCGGGGGTACAACCCGCGCGAGCGCCGCCGCGGCAAGATGGTGCGCGAGGCGGACCGGGAGCGCGAGCGGCGCCAGCGCAGCCGGATCTGGACCCCGGCCAGGCCCGAGGTCATCGACCGGCTGGACGCCGAAGGACTGCTCCCCGCCATCACGTTCATCTTCAGCCGGGCCGGCTGCGAGGCCGCCGTGCAGCAGTGCCTGCACGCCGGACTGCGGCTCAACGACGAGGAGAAGCGGCGGCTGGTCCGCGAGATCGTCGAGGAGCGCACGGCCTCCATCCCCGGCGAGGACCTCCACGTCCTGGGCTACTACGAGTGGCTCGAAGGACTGGAGCGGGGCATCGCGGCCCACCACGCGGGCATGCTGCCGACGTTCAAGGAAGTCGTCGAGGAACTCTTCGTGCGCGGGCTGGTCAAGGCCGTCTTCGCCACGGAGACCCTCGCCCTCGGCATCAACATGCCCGCGCGTTCGGTGGTGCTGGAGAAGCTCGTCAAGTGGAACGGCGAGCAGCACGCCGACATCACCCCCGGCGAGTACACCCAGCTGACCGGGCGGGCCGGGCGCCGCGGCATCGACGTCGAGGGCCACGCCGTGGTGCTCTGGCAGCGCGGCATGGACCCGGGGGCGCTGGCCGGGCTGGCGGGCACCCGCACGTACCCGCTGCGCTCCAGCTTCCGGCCCTCGTACAACATGGCCGTCAACCTGGTGCAGCAGTTCGGGCGGCACCGCTCGCGCGAGCTGTTGGAGACCTCCTTCGCGCAGTTCCAGGCGGACCGGTCGGTGGTCGGCATCTCCCGCCAGGTCCAGAGGAACGAGGAGGGACTGGAGGGCTACCGGGAGGGCATGACCTGCCACCTCGGCGACTTCGAGGAGTACGCGCGGCTGCGCCGCGACCTCAAGGACCGGGAGACGGAACTGGCCAAGCAGGGCGCGGTGCAGCGGCGGGCGGCCGCGGCGGCGTCGCTGGAGAAGCTCAAGCCCGGTGACATCATCCACGTGCCCACCGGCAAGTTCGCCGGGCTGGCACTGGTCCTCGACCCGGGGCTGCCCGCCGGGCGGACCAACGGGCACGGCCATCGCGGGCTCGAATACCACGACGGGCCGAGGCCGTTGGTGCTGACGGCCGAGCGGCAGGTCAAGCGGCTCGCCTCGATCGACTTCCCGGTGCCGGTGGAGGCGCTGGAGCGGATGCGGGTGCCGAAGTCGTTCAACCCGCGCTCGCCGCAGTCGCGTCGCGACCTGGCCTCCGCGCTGCGGACCAAGGCCGGGCACATCGTGCCGGACCGGCACCGCAAGGGGCGGTCCGTCGCGGCCGACGACCGGGAGATCGCCCGCTACCGGGCGGAGCTGCGGGCGCACCCCTGCCACGGGTGCGACGAGCGCGAGGACCACGCACGGTGGGCCGAGCGCTACCACCGACTGCAGCGCGACACGAAGCAGTTGGAGCGACGGATCGAGGGGCGGACGAACACGATCGCCCGCACCTTCGACCGGATCGTCGCGCTGCTCACCGAGCTCGACTACCTGCGGGGCAACGAGGTCACCGAGCACGGGCGCCGTCTCGCGCGGCTCTACGGCGAACTGGACCTGCTGGCGAGCGAATGCCTGCGGGCCGGGGTGTGGGAGGGCCTGAACCCCGCCGAACTCGCGGCGTGCGTATCGGCGTTGGTGTTCGAGGCGCGGCAGGCCGACGACGCGGTGGCGCCCAAGCTGCCGTCGGGACCGGCGAAGACCGCGCTGGGCGAGATGGTCCGGATCTGGGGCAGGCTCGACGCCCTGGAGGAGGATTTCAAGATCAACCAGGCGGAGGGGGTCGGACAGCGCGAGCCCGACCTGGGGTTCGCCTGGGCGGTCTACATGTGGGCGTCGGGGCGGACGCTGGACGAAGTGCTCGGCGAGGCGGACATGCCGGCGGGGGACTTCGTGCGGTGGTGCAAGCAGGTGATCGACGTGCTGGGTCAGATCGCGGCCGCCGCGCCGAGGGAGGGGAGCTCCGTGGCGCGCAGCGCGCACAAGGCGGTGGACGCGGTGCTGCGAGGGGTCGTGGCGTACAGCTCCGTGGGGTGAGGTCCCCCCGCGGGGCGGGCCCCGTTCCGCGGGTGCGGGCCGGGGCGGTCCGCGGGATCCCCGGTGCCGTACGGCCGTCGACCGGTCCGCTCCGCGCGGGCCGGTCGACGGCCCCTGCTCCGGCCGGTTGCCGCTCCGGCCGGTTCCCATTTCGGCTTTCGGCTCCCGGACGAGTCCCGCTTCAGGCGGCGCGGCTGCCGCTCTTCGTGGACACGCCCGCACAGACCAGTCCCAGCAGCACGGTCAGACCGCCGACGATGATGTTGCTGAGGACGATGCCGAGGTCGGGACTGCTGCCGACGATCCACGTCGAGATGATCATCCAGGCCCCCATGGCGCAGATGGCCCAGCTCAGGCCGTACATGCGCTCGGGCATGACGGTGAACCCGAGGCCCAGGGCGGCGATCGCGAGACCCATGATCAGGTTGTGCGTCGCGAGCGTGGGCTGACTCGCCGTGAAGTGGAGCACCCACGGCGATATGGCGCAGTAGAGACCGACGAGGAACACCGGCGCGTCCACCAGGGCCACATCGCGGCCACCGAGCATGCGGGCATAACGATCGCGCATTTCGGAGACATCGGGGTGACTGGCCATGTCACGGCCGGTGTGCGAGATGTTTGACATGGGGTTCGTCTCCTTCCCTCGTGCAGCACCGCCATCACGTGCCGTGTGATGAACAGCCTGCCTTGCCATTCTGCTCTTATATGCCCCTTATGTGTAGGTTCGGGGTCGGTCAATGTCCGCGGGAATCGCGCGGGGCGGCCCCGTCCAGTCGCCGGGCCAGGTCCACCAGGTCGGCGGTGCCCAGCACCCGGTCCCCGAATCCCGGCAGCGGTACGTGCAGGGGCTCCGTCCAGCGGGGCGGGATCGCGCCGAAGCCGTGCACGGCACCCGCCAGGCCGCCGGTCACCGCCGCGACCGTGTCGGTGTCGCCGCCCACGTCGACGGCGGCGGCCACGGCCTCCTCGTACGTGCGGCCGGTGCGCAGTGCCCAGAGCGCGGTGCCCAGGCAGGGCCACACCGCGCCGTTGAACTCCGTCGCCGCGTCCGGGTGCCAGTCCGGGGCCAGGACGACGGCCCAGCGCCCGCGGTGGTCCTCGTGCACCAGGTCCAGGGCGGCGGGGACGGCACCGAGCGGATCGCCCCCGTCGAGCGCCACCCGGATCAGCTCGTGGAGCACGGCGGTGCCCTCCCAGGCGGCTCGGTCGCCATGGGTCAGCGCGGCGATCCGGCGCGCCGCGTCCATGGTCGCCGCCCGCCCCCGGGCCGCGAAGTACACGGCGGAGCCGGCCGCCCGCATCAGCGAACCGTTGCCCGCCGCACGCCCGTTGACCTGGAAGTGCAGCGCGGCGGCGAGGTCCCAGGGCGCGTCGTCCGTCAGGACCTGCTCGGTCTGCAGCCCGATGTCCTTCGGCTCGGCCGCCGCCCACCGGCGGAACCGGTCGAACATGTCGGGGAGGTCGAGCCCGCCGCGCTCCAGCAGGGACTCGGCGACCAGGACCGCCATCTGGGTGTCGTCCGTGGCCTCGCCGGGATTCCAGCCGCCGCCCCCGCACATCGTGCCGACGCCGTCCGGGAAGCGGGCCGTGTACACACCTGCGGGGCCGAACTCGAACGGTGCTCCGAGCGCGTCGCCCACCGCCGATCCGACGACGGCGCCCGCCACCCGGTCGTGACGCTCCGTGTCGCTCACAGGATTCATCCGGCCAGGGTATTCATCCGGCCGGGGCGCGGACGGCCGCCCGGTCGGGGGCCCCGTTCCCGGTACGGGTCCCCCGTCCCCGTACCGCCCGCAGGACGAGGAAGACCAGCAGGCCGAACGGCGACAGCAGGATCGTCAGCACCAGCAGCGGACTCATCACCCACGGGGAGATCCCCAGCCGGCGCCCCTCCAGGAACATCCACTGGCCCAGCAGCAGGTCCCAGGCGATCACCTGGGCCCAGATCGCTCCGGCCCCGTTCGCCAGGGCCGTCAGGTCGCGGAAGGTGTCGAGGTCGGGGCTGCGCACCGCGTCCCAGAGTTCGGGGAGGACGGGCACGGCCATGAGCAGGTAGACCGCCAGCACCGGCAGCACGGTGAGCGGCGAGGCGGCGACACGGGCCGTGAGGCGCAGGCCGGGCGCCAGGATCATGAGCAGCCAGAAGGGGGCCGCCAGGAGGAACGAGATCTCGAAGAGCGCACCGGTCATGCCACGAGCTCCTTCGTTTCCGTGGGATCGGACTTCGGGTCGGGATCGGGATTCGAGTCGGGGCCGTGCTCCGGGGCGGGGCCGGACCGAGACCCCGGCCGTCGGTCCGCGCGGGGCGTCCGCAGGGCGAGCAGGCCGCCGGTGATGGTCGCCGCCACGAGCAGGGCGGCGGCGCCGAGCGTCGCGCCGTCCGGGTGGATCAGCGGCCGGCCGCGCAGCGCCTGCCAGGTGACGAGCGCGACGAGTGCCGCGTACGACCCCGAGGCGACCAGCACCAGCCGCAGCCGGACCCGTGGATCGCGCAGCCGCGCGAAACGCGGGGCGAGGGACATCAGGACGAGCAGGAGGAGCGGCAGCAGCTGAAGCGCGTGCATCCCGACGAAGTGCGGTATGCGCAGGTCGCCGCCGGTGGTGGACCAGCCGGTGAGCGGCATCGACGGGCCGCCGTCCGGTACGCCCACGGCATGGGCGCCGATCACGTCGGCGGTGTCCAGGTTTCCGGTCGCCCGCTGCTCGGGGGTGGGCTGTGTCATCAGGAAACCGAACGCGGCGCCCACCAGGGCGAGCAGCACGCCCGAACGTATCGCCCAGGCGGTGGCGCGGTCGGCGATGCGGGCGCGCAGCAGCAGGACCGCGATGACCAGCGTGCCGGTCCACAGGACGACGACCGTGACGGCCATCGCGTTGAACAGGGCTTCGTCGAACGGGGTGGCGTGGTTGAAGTGGCTGCGCTTCCCGCGGACCACCTGGCCGGTGATGATCGCCATCTCGGCCAGGCAGGCCGCCGCGACCACCGTGCCCGCCCACCAGCCGACCCGCCGGCCGCGGGTGACCAGCGTCAGCATCCAGGCGAGCGTGAGCGCGTACACGACGAACGAGACCGCGAACTTGAACGGCTTGAACCATATCGCCGCGCCCGCGAGGACCCGGTCGTCGACCACCAGCCCCACGGCCGAGACGGCCGCCATGACGGCCATCGCCGCGGCGAAGAGCACCAACGGCCGGTGCCAGGAACGCCAGGAGGGCAGGAACGGGGCGGATAAGAGCCGGGAAGGCATGGAACCCCCAGAGAATTATGGATAGCAGCACTCTCCGCTATCCGATAGTGGAACTATCTATGATGGCTCCGGTGGTTGGCAAGCGCGGAAGGATGAACACGCGGTGCGCATCGGAGAGTTGAGCCGCAGGTCCGGGGTCCCGGTACCGACGATCAAGTACTACGTACGGGAAGGGCTGCTGCCGGCCGGGCAGTTGACCAGCCCGAACCAGGCCAGTTACGACGACGGGCACGAGCGCAGGCTGCGGCTGATCCGCGCCCTGCTGGACGTCGGCGGGCTCTCGCTGGCGGCCATCGGCGATGTGCTGCGGGTGGTCGACGACCCCGAGCGGCCGGTGCACAAGGTGCTGGGCTTCGCGGCGAAGCGCCTCGCCCAGCCGGCAGGCGACGATCCCGGGCCCGAACTGGACGACGCCCGCGACGAGGTGGCGGAACTGGTGGAGCGGCGCGGCTGGCGGGCGGACGCGGCCGGCCCGGCCGGTGAGTCCCTGGCCGAGGTGATCGTCGCGCTGCGGCGGGCCGGGCACGGCGGCTTCGTCGAACTGCTCGACGCCTACGCGGCGGCCGCCGAACCGGTCGCGCGGGCCGACCTCGACTACGTGGGGCGCCGGGTGGCGCGCGAGGACCTGGTGGAGAGCGTGGTCGTGGGCACGGTGCTGGGGGAGGCGATGTTCGGCGCGCTGCGGCGGCTCGCGCACGTGGACGCCTCGGCGCGCGCGTACGAGGACGGGAGGGGCGCGGGCGGTGGGGGCGTCGGTGCGGGTGGTTCAGGTGGTGCGAGTGATGCAGGTGGTGCGAGTGATGTGGATGGCGGGGGCGGTGCGGGGG
>NZ_RDBO01000020.1:250889-268135 GCF_008120935.1 Streptomyces sp. sk2.1 | reverse complement strand
CCCGGCTGTCGATATCGGGCTACTGGCGGCTCGGCCAGAACGACGACGCCTGGCGCTCGGTCAAGCGCGAGTGGAACGAGCCTCGGTCAAGCGCGAGTGGAACGAGCAGGTGGAGCGTGAGCACGGTTCGTGCCCCGGTTCCGTCCCGACGCGCGTGTGCCCCGGCCGGGGCCGGGGCACACGTACGGGGCTGCGGTGTCGGGACGCGTCCGGTCCCGAGCCGGCGAAGGGGCCTACGCGGCGCCCTCCTGCTCACGCTCCACCTGCTCGTTCCACTCGCGCTTGACCGAGCGCCAGGCGTCGTCGTTCTGGCCGAGCCGCCAGTAGCCCGATATCGACAGCCGGGAGAGCGGGATCTCGCGGTCCAGGCGCAGGTGGCGCCGGATCTCCTTGACGAAACCGGCCTCGCCGTGGACGAACGCCTGGACGTCGCCCGCCGGGAACTCCAGCTCCTGCACGGCCGCGACCAGCGCCTCGCCGACCGGCCGCTCCCCGCGGTGCAGCCAGGTCACCCCGACGCCCTCGGGCGTCACGATCTTCTGCTCCTCCCCGGAGTCCGCCACCTCGACGAAGGCGTGCACCACCGCACCCGCGGGCATCTGCTCCAGCGCCGCCGCGACGGCCGGCAGGGCGCTCTCGTCGCCCACCAGGAGGTGCCAGTCCGCCGAGGCGTCCGGGGCGTAGCCCCCGCCCGGCCCCAGGAAGGTCACCTGCTCGCCCGGCGTGGCCCGCACCGCCCAGGGCCCGGCGAGCCCCTCGTCGCCGTGGACCACGAAGTCGATCGCCAGCTCGCGGGCGGCCGGGTCCCAGGACCGCACCGTGTACGTACGGGTCGTGGGCCACAGCTCCCGCGGCTGCTCCTCGCGGATGCGGGCCATGTCGAAGGGGTGCGCGTAGTCGGCCCCCTCGGGGGCGAAGCAGATCTTGACGTAGTGGTCGGTGCACCCGGAGAGCTCGAAACCGGCGAGGCCCTCGCCGCCGAACACCACGCGCACCATGTGAGGTGTGATCCGCTCGGTGCGCAGCACCTGGGCCCCCTGCGCCTTGGGTGCCTGCCGTGCCGGTCGCTCTGCCACGAGGTTCTCCCTGCTCCGATTACTTAGGTTTACCTAAGCTAACACTTCATCCGGGCAGAGTGGAGAGCAGGCGCTGCAGCGAACCGCCCAGCCCCCACCGCTTCGCGAGGTCCTCCAGCGCGGCGGGATCGCGCGGCGCGGCGGGCAGCGCGGGATCGAACTCCGGCAGGGGCACGTCGCCCGCGACCCGGACCACCTTCGGCGCGACGGCCACGTAGTCCCGCGCCTCGTCGAGCCGCCTGCGCTGCGACGGCGTCAGCGCCGACCCCGGATCGTCGGCGGCGGCCATGATCCCGGCCAGATCGCCGAAGGCGTCCAGCAGCTTCGCCGCCGTCTTCTCACCGATGCCCGGGACGCCCGGCAGTCCGTCGCTCGGGTCGCCGCGCAGCAGGGCCAGGTCCGCGTACCCGGAGCCGTCCACCCCGTACTTCTCCCGCAGCCACGCCCCGTCCGTCGGCTGGAGCGAGCCGACCCCCTTCAACGGGTAGAGCACCCGCACCCCGCGGGCGTCGTCGACCAGCTGATAGAGGTCGCGGTCGCCGGTGACGATGTCCACGGGCCCGGTGGCCCGGCCGGTGAGCGTGCCGATCACGTCGTCCGCCTCGTAGTCCGCGACGCCTACCCGGGCGATGCCCACGGCGTCGAGCACGTCCTCGATCACCGGGACCTGCGGGGCCAGGGTGTCGGGGGTCTCCTCCTCGTCGGGCAGCCCCTCGGCGGTCTCCGTCGCGACCCGGTGCGCCTTGTACGAGGGGATCAGCTCGACCCGCCAGTGCGGCCGCCAGTCGGCGTCCATGCAGGCGACCAGGTCGTCCGGCCGGTGGTCCTGCACCAGGCGGGCGATGAAGTCGAGCAGACCGCGCGCGGCGTTGACCGGCGTGCCGTCCGGGGCGCGCACCGAGTCGGGGACCCCGAAGTAGGCGCGGTAGTAGAGGGAGGCGGTGTCGAGGAGCATCAGGCGTCGCGTCACACCCCGATGATGCCGCACCCCACCGACACCGCCCGCCGCGGACACCGGGGGAGGGCGGACCGCGTTGCCGATCACGGAAACGTGACCTGGGTCACTCTTGTGTTTGGGTCGGATAAGCGGGGGCAGGCGCGCAGCCGGAGCGGATCACGTAGCGATTTCAACCAATGCGCGTGCCGTGCGGACCGGATCCGCGTCGCTCCACGGTCTGCCGGAGGGGGTGGCAGACCGTTTTTCGGTTCAACCCGCGAGGTGTATGTGTCAAGGCTGCAGGCCGAGCACTTGTACAAGGTGTTCGGCAGACGACCCGATCAAGCAGTGCGAAGGCTCGAGGACGGTGCCGACCGCGACGAGCTGCGCGCCGACGGAACGACCGCAGCGGTGATCGACGCCTCGTTCGCCGTCGAGCCGGGTCAGATCTTCGTCGTGATGGGTCTGTCCGGGTCCGGCAAGTCCACGCTGCTGCGCATGCTCAACGGACTTCTGGAGCCCACGGCCGGGCGCGTGCTGTTCGACGGGCAGGACCTGACCGCCCTGACCCCCGCCGAGCTGCGCCACGTCCGGTCCTCGAAGATCAGCATGGTGTTCCAGCACTTCGCGCTCTTCCCCCACCGCAGTGTGCTGGAGAACGCCGCGTACGGCCTCGAAGTGCAGGGCGTGCCGCGTGCCGAGCGCGAGAAGCGCGCCGCCGAGGCACTGGAGCTGACCGGTCTCGCCGGCTGGGAGAAGTCCTGGCCCGACGAGCTCTCCGGCGGCATGCAGCAGCGCGTCGGCCTGGCCCGCGCCCTGGCCACCGACGCCGACCTGCTGCTGATGGACGAGTCCTTCAGCGCGCTCGACCCGCTGATCCGCCGCGACATGCAGGACCAGCTGCTCGAACTGCAGAAGCGGCTGAAGAAGACCATCGTCTTCATCACCCACGACCTCAACGAGGCCATGCGCCTGGGCGACCGCATCGCCGTGATGCGCGACGGGCGGATAGTCCAGCTCGGCACCGCCGAGGACATCCTCGTCACCCCGGCCAACGACTACGTCGCCTCCTTCACCCAGGACGTCGACCGGACCCGGGTGCTGACCGCGGGGGCCATCATGGCCGAGCCGCACACCGTCATGGGCACCAGCACGGACGACGGCAAGGAACTGCGCACCGCCGCCGACGTGATCGCGGCCGCCCCGGCCACCGTCACCGAGTCCACGCCGATCGCCGAGCTCTTCACGCCCTGCTCGCAGAGCGGGGTCGCGGTCGCCGTGACCGACGCCGGGGGCAAGCTCGTCGGCGTCGTCCCGCGCGCCCGGCTGCTCGCCGTCCTCGGCGAACCGATGACCCCCGCCGAGGCCCCGAAGGACGTCCCGGCCGACCTGAAGAAGGTGGCCAGTGTTTAGGCTCCCTCTCGGTGACTGGGTCGACTCGGCCGTCGACTGGCTGCAGACCCACCTGGCCTGGCTGTTCGACGCGATCAGCTCCGTCGTCAGTGGCATGTTCGACGGCATAGCCGCCGTGCTCTCCGCCCCCGCCCCGCTGCTCTTCGCGGGCATCGTCGCCGTCATCGCCTGGTGGCTGCGCGGTCTGCTCGCGGGCGCGCTCGCCTTCGTCGGATTCGCCCTCATCGACTCCGTCGAGCTGTGGGACGAGGCGATGGACACCGTCACCCTGGTGCTCGTCGCCACCATCATCGCGCTGGTGCTGTCCGTGCCGCTGGGCATCTGGGCGTCCCGCTCCAAGGCCGTCAGCGCGGTCACCCGCCCGGTCCTGGACTTCATGCAGACCATGCCCGCCATGGTCTACCTGATCCCCGGCGTCATCTTCTTCGGCGTCGGCGTGGTCCCCGGCATCATCGCCACCATCATCTTCTCGCTGCCCCCGGGCGTCCGGATGACCGAACTCGGCATCCGCCAGGTCGACGGCGAGCTCGTCGAGGCGGCCGAGGCGTTCGGCACCACCCGGCGCAACACCCTGCTGCGGGTCCAGCTCCCGCTCGCCCTGCCCACGATCATGGCGGGCATCAACCAGGTCATCATGCTGGGCCTGTCCATGGTGGTCATCGCCGGCATGGTCGGCGGCGGCGGCCTCGGCGGCGCCGTCTACCGCGCCATCGGCAACGTGGACGTCGGCCTCGGCTTCGAGGCGGGCATCTCCATCGTCATCGTGGCGATGTACCTGGACCGGATGACCGGCGCGCTCGGCCGCGAGGTCTCCCCGCTCGCCCGGCGCGCGCTCGCCAAGGCGCAGTCGATGGCCGGCGGACCGAAGATCTGGAACCACCGCCCGCAGCCCGTGGTCGCGGTCGTCGGCGTCGTCGTCCTCGCGCTCGTCGCGGGCGGCATGGGGATCTTCGGCTCGTCCGGCACGGACAAGGACACCGCCGCCGACGGTTCGGACATCGGCGCCGGCAAGAAGATCAGCATGGGGTACATCCCGTGGGACGAGGGCATCGCCTCCACCTTCCTCTGGAAGGAGATGCTGGAACGGCGCGGCTTCGAGGTCGACGTCAAGCAGTACGAGGCCGGTGCGCTCTACACCGGCATGGCCAACGGCCAGATCGACTTCGAGACCGACTCCTGGCTCCCGGTCACGCACGCCAGCTACTGGAAGAAGTACCAGGACAAGCTGGAGGACATGGGCTCCTGGTACGGCCCCACCTCGCTGGAGCTGGCCGTCCCGGCCTACCTGGAGGACGTCAAGTCCCTGGACGACCTCAAGGGCAAGGGCTCGCGGTTCAAGAACCGGATCGTCGGCATCGAGCCGAGCGCCGGTGAGACGGGCCTGCTCAAGGACAAGATCCTGCCGGGCTACGGCCTGGACGAGGAGTACAAGGTCATCGACGGCTCCACGCCCTCGATGCTGGCCGAGCTGAAGCGCGCGTACGCCAAGAAGGAACCCATCGTCGTCCCGCTCTGGTCGCCGCACTGGGCGTACAACCAGTTCGAGCTCACCAAGCTCAAGGACCCCAAGAACCTCTGGGGCAAGGGCGACGGCATCCACACCCTGGCCCGCAAGGGCTTCTCCGCCGACAACCCCGAGGTCGGCCGCTGGCTCAAGAACTTCAAGATGAGCGAGGACCAGCTCACCAGCCTGGAGGCGGAGATCCAGAAGGCCGGCTCCGGCAAGGAGCAGGAGGCCGTCCGCACCTGGCTGAAGGCCAACCCGGGCGTCGCCGACGAGTGGACCCCGGTCACCGGGGCGAAGGCCGCCGGGAAGAAGAACGGCAAGGACGAGCGCGACCGCCCCGTCGAGATGGCCTGGTTCCCCTGGGAGGAGGACATCGCCGCCACGTACCTGTGGAAGGCGGTCCTGGAGGAGCGCGGCTACAGGATCAACCTCAAGCAGTTCGAGGTCGGCCCGATGTACACCGCGATGTCGCGCGGCCAGATCGACGTGCAGTTCGACGGCTGGCTGCCGTACACCCAGAAGAACTACTGGGACAAGTACGGTTCCCGGCTGACCGACCTCGGCTCGTGGTACGGCCCGACGTCGATCGAGGTCGCGGTGCCCTCGTACGTGAAGGACGTCGAGTCCCTCGCCGACCTCAAGGGCAAGGGCTCGCGGTTCAAGAACCGGATCATCGGCATCGAGCCGGGCACCGCCACGATGGAGAACCTCAAGAAGAACGTGCTGCCGACGTACGGCCTCGACAAGGAGTACGAGGTCCTCGACTCCTCGACGCCCGGCATGCTGGCCGAGCTGAAGCGCGCGTACGCCAAGAAGGAGCCCGTCGCGGTGCTGCTCTGGACGCCGCACTGGGCGTACAGCGAGTACGGCATGACCAAGCTGAAGGACCCCGAGAAGGCCTTCGGCGACGGCGACCGGCTGCACACCATCGCGTCCAAGGACTTCCCGGAGCAGTACCCGCAGCTGACGGAGTGGTTCAAGGCGTTCGAGCTGAGCGAGGACCAGCTCGCCGGCCTGGAGAACCAGATCCAGAAGCTCGGTACGGGCCACGAGGAGGAGGCCGTGAAGGCCTGGATGGCGAAGAACCCGGGCATCGCGGACAAGATGGCCCCGCAGTAGGGTCCGGAAGCACCCGAAGGGGTGGGTACCGCCGTCGGCGGTACCCACCCCTTCCCGCTGCCTCGGTGTTCATCGGCGGGCCGACTTGTGCAACCGTGTGCGTAACACGTCGGCAACCGGAAGGATGGCGAGTCGGGAGGGAGCCGGACATGGACGAGAAGGAAGCACTCCGCGTGGGTGCCGCGGTCCGCCGCAGACGCAGGTCCCTGGGACTCACGCTGGCCGCGGTCGCCGGGCGCAGCGGCCTGTCCGTGCCGTTCCTCAGCCAGATCGAGAACGAGCGGGCCCGGCCCAGCGCCCGGTCCCTGGACCTGGTCGCCGAAGCCCTGGAGACCACCACGGCGCGGCTGCGCGCCGCCGCGGACTCGGCGCGCGCCGTCGACGTGGTGCGCGCGGGCGAGAGCGACGGGGTGCGCCGGGTGGTGCGCGGACGCCACCAGCTCAGTGCCCTGGAGTTCACCGGGGAGATCGACCTCGGGCGCGAGTTCCAGCACCGCAACGACGAGGTGATGTACGTGACCCGGGGCGGCGTCGAGGTGGAGGCCGAGGGGCAGGCGTACCGGCTGGAGGAGGGCGACACGCTCTTCCTGTCCGGCGGGGTGCGGCACCGCTGGCGGGCCACGGAGCCCGGCACACGGCTGCTGGTCGTCTCGGTCGCCGAGCACATCGACGCCACCTTCGACCCGCGCCGCTGACCGGAGGCCCCCGTGCGCGTCGTCTCCCTGGTGCCCTCGCTCACCGAGGCCGTCGCCGCCACCGACCCCGGCCGGCTGGCCGGCGTCACCGACTGGTGCACCCACCCGGCCGGCCTGACCGCCGCCCGGATCGGCGGGACCAAGAACCCCGACGTGGCGGCGGTCCTCGCGCTCCGGCCCGACCTCGTCCTCGCCAACGAGGAGGAGAACCGGGCCGCCGACATCGCCGCGCTCAGGACCGCCGGTACCGAGGTGCTCGTCACGGAGATCCGCACCCTCGACGGGGCCTTCGCGGAGCTCGCACGCGTCCTGGCCGCCTGCGGCAGGTCCCGGCCGCGCTGGCTGGACGAGGCGGAGGCGGCCTGGGACGCGCTCCCGCCCCCCTCGGCCCCGCGCCGCGCGGTGGTGCCCGTCTGGCGCAGGCCGTGGATGGTGCTGGGCCGCGACACCTTCGCCGGGGACCTGCTGGCCCGGCTCGGCGTGGAGAACGTCCACGCGGACCACGCCGAGCGCTATCCCCGCATCCCCCTCGACGAGCTCAACGCGGCGGGCGCCGACCTGGTGGTGCTGCCCGACGAGCCGTACCGCTTCACCGCGACCGACGGACCCGAGGCCTTCCCGGCGCTGCCCGCCGCGCTCGTCGACGGGCGGTACCTCACGTGGTACGGGCCGTCACTGGTGCGGGCACCTGCGGTGCTGCGAGCAGCGCTCCGCCGAACAGCCCGCGCAGCGTCCGGATCCCGGCCACCGCCCACGCGGTCACCAGCAGCACGTACAGGACGACGGACAGCCAGGTGAACGCCGTGAGACCGGTGTGCCGGGCCAGGCCCGCGGCGCCCGTGACACAGGTGCCGACGGGGAAGGTGAAGCCCCACCACGTCATGGCGAAGGTCATGCCGTTGCGCAGGGCCCGCACCACCAGCGCCGCGGACAGGGCCAGCCACAGCAGCGCGAACCCCATCACCGGCACCCCGTACAGCACGGCGAACATCTCGAACCCCGCGACGTACGGCTCCGGGACCGCGCCCGGCGCCGCGTCGGCGATCTGACCGACCGCGGTCGTCGACTGCCCCAGCGGACCGAGGACCAGGAACAGCGTGGGCGTCAGCGCGAGCGGCAGCGGCCCACGGTGGACGAGCCGGGCGAAGACCAGCGGCAGCATCACCAGCGTGGCCAGCAGGCTCAGGCCGAACATCGCGTAACAGGCCAGCAGCATCGCCTCCCGCCACTGCCCGGCGGGCAGGTGGGGCACCAGCAGTGGGCCGAGCGCCGCGGAGACCATCGGTGCCACCACCGGGAGCAGCCACACCGGCGAGGCGTTCCCCGGCTCGATCCGGTGGCGCACGACCATCAGGTACGGGATCGCGGCCGCGGCGACCAGACCGATCACCGTGCCCGCCGTGTACAGCACCACGTCCAGCGCCAGGGCCGCCGACTCCCCGATGAGATCCCGGCCCACCGTGAGCGAGGAGCCGCCGACGGCCAGCAGCGCCATCGAGAGGCAGCCGTAGAAGGGGGCGACGGCGGGGTCGAGCAGATGGTCGCGGGCCTGGTCGCGATGGGCGATCCAGTGCCCGGCGCGGGCCGTGAGCAGCACGGCGAGCGCGATCGCCGAGAGCGCCCACACGAACACGCAGAAGGTCCGCAGCCCCGGTACGTGCACGGGCAGCGCGGCCCCCGCGCTCGCAACGATCGAGGTGCCCATGACGGAGGCGTACCAGTTGGGGCCGAGATACCGCAGGGAGGGCTGGGGCCGAGATACCGCAGGGAGGGCCTCCTCGCCACCACCCACCGGCCCCCTTCCCAAGCAATGGTCAACTGCCATACCTTATGGATCTCGGTGCACCCAAGGAGGAATCCCGTGGCAGACCGCACACCCCCGCTCGCCGTCGAGGAGCTGCGCTCGCTCGTCGCGAACGGGTCGATCGACACCGTCGTGCTGGCGTTCCCCGACATGCAGGGGCGGCTCCAGGGGAAGCGGTTCGCCGCCGGGTTCTTCCTCGACGAGGTCCTGGAGCACGGCACCGAGGGCTGCAACTACCTGCTGGCCGTGGACACCGACATGAACACCGTCGACGGCTATGCGATGTCCTCCTGGGAGCACGGCTACGGCGACTTCGCCATGGTCCCGGACCTCGCCTCGCTGCGGCTCGTCCCCTGGCACGAGGGCACCGCCCTGCTGCTGGCCGACCTCGCCTGGCACGACGGCAGCCCGGTCGTCGCCGCGCCGCGCCAGGTCCTGCGCCGCCAGCTGGACCGGCTGGCCGCACTCGGCTACCGGGCCCAGGTGGGCACGGAGTTGGAGTTCATCGTCTTCAAGGACAGCTACGAGGAGGCCTGGGACCGCGACTACCGCGGGCTGACCCCGGCCAACCAGTACAACGTCGACTACTCCATCCTGGGCTCCGGCCGCGTCGAACCGCTGCTGCGCCGCATCCGCAACGAGATGCAGGCCGCCGGGCTGACGGTCGAGTCGGCCAAGGGCGAGTGCAACCTCGGCCAGCACGAGATCGCCTTCCGCTACGACGAGGCGCTGATCACCTGCGACCAGCACGCCGTCTACAAGACGGGCGCCAAGGAGATCGCCGCGCAGGAGGGCGTCTCGCTCACCTTCATGGCCAAGTACGACGAGCGCGAGGGCAATTCCTGTCACATCCACCTCTCGCTCACCGACGGCGACGGCGGCAACGCGATGGCGGGCGACGGCCCGGACGGCATGTCGCCGCTGATGCGGCACTTCCTGGCCGGGCAGCTCGCCGCGCTGCGCGATTTCTCGCTGCTGTACGCGCCGAACATCAACTCCTACAAGCGGTTCCAGCCCGGGTCGTTCGCGCCGACCGCCGTCGCCTGGGGCCACGACAACCGCACCTGTTCGCTGCGGGTGGTCGGGCACGGCCGCTCCCGCCGTTTCGAGAACCGGCTGCCCGGCGGCGACGTCAACCCGTACCTCGCCACCGCCGGGCTGGTCGCCGCGGGGCTGTACGGGGTGGAGCACGAACTGCCGTTGCCCGAGGTGTGCACCGGAAACGCCTACACCGCCGAGTACCAGCAGGTGCCGACCACCCTGCGCGAGGCCGCCGACCTGTGGGAGGCCAGCCCCATCGCCAAGGAGGCCTTCGGCGAGGAGGTCGTCGCGCACTACCTGAACATGGCGCGTGTCGAACTCGCCGCGTACGACGCCGCCGTGACCGACTGGGAGCTGCGCCGCTCCTTCGAGCGCCTGTGACCTGCGCCCCGCCCCCGCACCACTCCCCCGTTCCTGTTCCTGTTCCTGTTCCTGTTCCCGACGATCGAGGCCCGTACGTGTCCCATCAGTCCGAACCCCGCAACCTGGACGTCCTGAACCCGTCCACGGCCGAGGTCGTCGCGACCGTCCCGGCCGCCGCCCCCGCCGACGTCGACGCGGCCGTCGTCCGCGCCGCCACCGCCCAGCGCGCCTGGGCCGCCGCCGCACCCGCCGACCGGGCCCGGCTGCTGCGCCGCTTCGCCGCCGTGGTCGACGAACACATCGAGGAACTGGCCCTGCTGGAGGTCCGCGAGGCCGGTCACACCATCGGCAACGCCCGCTGGGAGGCGGGCAATGTGCGCGACCTCCTCGACTACTGCGCGGGGGGCGCCGAGCGCCTGACGGGCCGACAGATCCCGGTCGCGGGCGGCATCGACTTCACCCTGCTGGAACCCCTCGGCGTCGTCGGTGTCATCGCGCCCTGGAACTTCCCGATGCCGATCGCCGCCTGGGGCACGGCCCCGGCGCTCGCCGCCGGCAACGCCGTCCTGCTCAAGCCCGCCGAGACCACGCCGCTGACCGCGCTGCGCCTGGCGGAACTGGCCCTGGCGGCCGGACTGCCCGACGGGCTCTTCCAGGTGCTTCCCGGCGAGGGCGCGGTGGCCGGGAACGCCCTGGTGGAACACCCCGGCGTGGCCAAGATCGTCTTCACCGGCTCCACCCGGACCGGCAAGCACATCATGGCCCGCTGCGCCGACCGCGTGAAGCCCCTCACCCTGGAGCTCGGCGGCAAGAGCCCGAACGTGGTCTTCGCCGACGCCGATCTGGCCGCCGCGGCGGCCGCCGCCCCGATGTCCTTCCTGGACAACTCGGGCCAGGACTGCTGCGCCCGGACCCGCATCCTCGTCGAGCGCTCCGTCCACGACCGCTTCCTCGATCTGCTGGCACCGGCCGTCGCCGCCGTGGTGGTCGGCGACCCGTCCGACGAGAAGACCCAGATGGGACCGCTGATCTCCGCCGTCCAGCGGGACCGGGTACGCGGCTTCGTGGACGGCCCCGGCGGGGACGGTCCGCCGGACGGCGTACGGACGATCCTCGGCCGGGCGCCGGAGGGGCCGGGGTTCTGGTACCCGCCGACCGTGCTCGCCGGGGTGTCGCCGGACGCGCCGGTGGCCGTCGAGGAGGTGTTCGGCCCGGTCGCCGTGGTCCTGCCCTTCGACGACGAGGCGGACGCCGTACGCCTGGCGAACGCGACGGAGTACGGGCTCGCCGGCTCGGTCTGGACCCGTGACGTGGGCCGCGCCCTGCGCGTGGCCCAGGGCCTGCGGGCCGGGAACCTCTCGGTCAACTCGCACTCCAGCGTCCGTTATTCGACTCCCTTCGGCGGTTACAAGCAGTCCGGGCTGGGCCGTGAACTCGGTCCCGACGCCCTCGCCGCCTTCACCGAAACCAAGAACGTCTTCATCAGCACGGAGGCCTGAAGCACCATGACCGACACCACCGCCGTCTGCCGCCGCCTGGTCGGCCGCACTGCCGTCGTCACCGGAGCCGGCAGCGGCATCGGGCTCGCCACCGCACGGCGCCTGGCCGACGAGGGCGCCCACGTCGTCTGCGCGGACGTGGACGAGAAGAGCGGCAAGGCCGTCGCCGAGGAGGTCGCCGGCCTCTTCGTCCGTACCGATGTCACGGACGCCGAGCAGGTCGAGGCGCTGTTCAAGGCCGCGTTCGACACGTACGGCTCGGTCGACATCGCCTTCAACAACGCGGGGATCTCGCCGCCCGACGACGACTCGATCCTGGAGACCGGCCTCGACGCCTGGCGGCGGGTGCAGGAGGTCAACCTCACCTCCGTCTACCTGTGCTGCAAGGCGGCGATCCCCTACATGCGCCGCCAGGGCAAGGGCTCCATCATCAACACCGCCTCGTTCGTGGCCCGGATGGGCGCCGCCACCTCGCAGATCTCCTACACCGCGTCCAAGGGCGGCGTCCTGGCCATGTCCCGCGAACTCGGGGTGCAGTTCGCCCGTGAGGGCATCCGGGTCAACGCCCTGTGCCCCGGGCCGGTCAACACCCCGCTGCTCCAGGAGCTGTTCGCCAAGGACCCGGAGCGGGCGGCGCGCAGGCTGGTGCACATCCCGGTCGGCCGGTTCGCCGAACCCGACGAGATGGCCGCCGCCGTGGCCTTCCTGGCCAGCGACGACTCCTCCTTCGTCAACGCCACCGACTTCCTGGTCGACGGCGGGCTCTCCGGCGCGTACGTCACGCCGCTCTAGGCCATATCGCCGCGCCCCTCACCCCGCGCCGCGGAGCGCTGCCCCGGCCCGGCCGCGTACGTCCGTACGGGGTCGGGCCGGGGCCGTCCGTCGTCCCGCAGGGCCCGTCGAGCCGCTACAGGTGCGCGAGCAGACGGTCCAGCGGGCGCGGCACCCGGGCGAGGTCCAGGGCGTCGACGAGCGAGCGGGCGTACTGGCTCTTCCGGCCGCTGATGGTTCCCATGAAGCGCCGCAGCTGCCGCTCGACGCTCCGCTCCCGCTGGGCGGGCTGCTTCTGGAAGATGTGGAAGGCCCGCAGGTCGCCCTGGGCCTCGATGACCTGTTGCACGGAGTCGGCGCCGAGGGCGCGGATCAGCTCCTCCTCCAGGTCGGCGACGCACACGTGGAAACCGAGCGGCTCCATGTCGGCGCGCGTGAGGTCGTGGCCGAGACCCGCCCGCTCCAGGGCGCGCGAGAAGTGGCCCTCCTCACCGACGTCGCACAGCCCCGCCACCGCGATGCCGAGCCCCTGGGGGCCCAGCAGGTTCAGGAACCGGCCGATGTTGGTGGCGCCCCCGAGCGGGATGACGGCGATGCCCTCCGCGTCGAGGGCGCGGCCGTGGCGCGCGGCCAGCGTATCGAGCGCCACCTGGTCGCTGACCCCTTCCACGAGCACGGCCGTGCGCAGGGCGGGGCCGGTGGCCAGTTCACGTGCGGTCGCGGCGGCCGCAGGCGCCCCGGCGCCGTCGGCCGCCCACTCCACGGCCGCCGCCCGGAATCGCCTCGTCGTATCCATGGGCCCAGTCTCTCAGCCATGGCCGGGGCGTCCGCAACGAACTTTTTCCCGCGCGGGACTTCGCCCGGTCAGAAGTCGTAGGGCCGGGCCGTGTTCCAGTTCGTGACGTCGGCGCTGGACCAGGTGAACGACGACGGCACGCCCTCGCCGTCGCGGGCGTCCTGCTCGACGGCCCGGCCCGTGTGCCCGGTCCCGTCGCGCAGGGCGATCGAGAGGCCCGCCGCCGTACGGGGCCCCGGGCCGTCGGCGAAGAGCGCCACGGCGGAGTAGACCTTGCCACCGGGCCGGACCGTGATCCGGGCGCTGCCGCCCGGGGCGTCCTTCGTCGAGTGGGGCAGGACGTCCGAACCGTCCCCGAGCACGACCGACGGGGACGAGGTGACCCAGCAGGGCTCGGAACCGGCGTTCCGCGCGGTGATCAGCAGGTGCTCGCCCGGCTGGTCCGGGAAGCGGTGCAGCACGGAGTACGCCATCTCGTCGCCCGCGCACAAAACGGCACCGCCGGAGGTGACGGTGCCGCCCCCTGCGGAGCCGGAGCGCGAGACGGAGGCGAGGACGTTCTTGCCGTCGTCCGTCCCCGACACCTGCCGCGCGTTCCCCGCCCCCGCCGAACCGCCCACCGTGGTGGTGGTGCCCGTGCGTGTGCTCGCGGCCCCGCCGACGGCGCTGCCCGAACCGCCGCAGGCGGTCAGGGACAGGGCGAGTGCGGCGGTGCCGACGGCCAGAGTGGCGGTGCTGATCCGGGAAGTGCGCATGTCGGGATTCCTCTGTGCAGGGTGAGGTGGGTTTCGCGGAGTCGTCCCCGCCGTGGTCACCAGCCCGTACAGCCCTGCCGGCGCATCGCTCGCACCCGGCCGGCGTCTCGCCGAGGTGGCGGCCGACGGCACAGAGCCTACGGCCCGCACCCCGTTCTTCCCGGTCTCACGCGCCGGGACCGGTCCGGTCGAGCAGTACCGACCGCAGCCGCGCGGCGAACGCCTCGGGGTGCTCGCTCGATCCGGTGTGCCCGCCGGGGAACTCCACGAGCCCGCCGCCCGCCCGGTCCGCCAGCCGGGGACCCGGAACCGCCGTGAGCAGGGTGCCGGACTCCTCCCCCACCCCGACGACCAGCTTCCGCCCACCGCGTGCCAGCGCTTCCGGGTCCAGGGCGTGACCGCTGAACGAGCACAGCACGTGCTCCAGGAACACCGGAAGGTTGGCATGCATCCTCTGCACGGCCTCGGCCTCCCGCACGGTCTGCTCGACCGGCTCCGTCTCCGTCCTCGCCGCCGTCTCCCGTACGGGCGGCGAGGACGGGGCCGAGGCCATGAGGCCCTCCGTCATGGTGGCCAGCGCCGCGGCCACCCCTTCGGCACGGAAGGAGTCCCGCACCGAGGCGAAGAGCCGTCGTCCCCGTTCCGGATCGGGCAGCAGCTCCACCAGGGGCGGCTCGTGCGCGACCACCCGGTGCAGCCGCTCGGGGTGCCGGACGAGCAGGTCCAGGGCCACGATCGCCCCCGAACTGGCTCCGAAGACCGACACCGGGCCGCCGTCCGGCGCGAGCGACTCGATCAGCCGGTACGCGTCCTCGCTCTGCACCGCCACCCGCTGCTCGCCCGTCCCGCCGTCGATGAGGCTGCGCGAGTATCCGCGCGGGTCGAGGGTCGCGACGGTCCACCTGTCGGCGAGCCGCGCCGCCATCCGGTCGTAGATCCCCGCGTCGGCGCTGCCTCCCGGCAGCAACAGCAGCAACGGGCCCTCGCCGCGCACCTCGTGGTACAGCGTCGCGCCGGGCACCTCCAGGTGTCCGGTGCGGTCCGGTGCCATGTGGTCAGCCATCCTCGTTCTCCCCCTTGTCCGTGGCCGACGGCCAGTGCTCCAGCAGGAAGTGCAGGGCCTCGACGGCTCGTTCCCAGGACGTCTGCACGTCGCGGGGCGCGCCGAAGCCCCCGCTCGCCTCCAGTGCGCAGTAGCCGTGGAAGGTGCTGCGCAACAGCCGTACGGCGTCCGTGAGATCGGGCTCGGCCAGGCCGTAGGCCCGCAGCATCGCGCCCGTGGTCTCGATGGTGCGGCGGTACGCGGACGTCCGGGCCGCGACGGCGGGATCGACCCGCAGCTGCGTCGCCTCGTACCGGCCCGGCCGCTCCAGCGCGAAGGCCCGGTAGGCATCGGCGAACCCGACCAGGGCGTCCTTCCCGGCCCGGCCCACCACGGCGGCGGCGATCCGGTCGATGAACTCCTCGGAGGCCAGCACCGCGACCCGGAACCGCAGGTCCTGGAGGTTCTTGACGTGCGAGTACAGGCTGGCGTCCTTGACACCGAAGCCCCGGGCCAGGGCGGAGATCGTGACCTTGTCGAAGCCGATGTCGTCGGCCAGGTCGGCCGCCGCCTCCACCACGCGCTCGGTCGTGAGTCCCGCGCGAACCATCCGCCACCTCCGCCGCAATCAATCCTAGGAGCCCTAGGCACTTTTCTAACATACCAAGGTGACTTCGCGCAGTCGACGGCGAACAGGCCGTTCTCCCGCCCCGAATCCATACTGAAGATCCCGGCCGGATCGGAGATCCGGGCACTTCCGACACGAATCGCGGAGCACACGGATGAGCGGCACGGCACAGATCGGCGTCACGGGGCTCGCGGTCATGGGCCGCAACCTCGCGCGCAACTTCGCCCGCAACGGCCTCACGGTCGCGGTGCACAACCGGACGACCGCACGGACGGACGCCCTGGTGGAGGAGTTCGGCGGCGAGGGGACCTTCGTCGCCGCGCGCACCCCGCAGGAGTTCGTCGCGGCACTCGAACGTCCGCGCCGACTCGTGATCATGGTGAAGGCGGGCGACCCGACCGATGCCGTGATCCAGGAGTTCGCCCCGCTCCTCGAAGAGGGCGACGTCATCATC
The DNA here is from genome assembly GCF_008120935.1 of Streptomyces sp. sk2.1. Taxonomy (GTDB): domain Bacteria; phylum Actinomycetota; class Actinomycetes; order Streptomycetales; family Streptomycetaceae; genus Streptomyces. Next base: position 252,235 of record NZ_RDBO01000020.1, on the reverse strand, counting down.
GACGGCGGCAACGCGCACTTCCAGGACACCCGGCGCCGGGAGAAGGAGCTGCGCGGGCGCGGCATCCACTTCGTCGGCGTCGGCATCTCGGGCGGCGAGGAGGGCGCGCTGAACGGACCGAGCATCATGCCGGGCGGTTCGGCCGAGTCGTACGAGTCGCTGGGGCCGCTGCTGGAACGGATCGCCGCCAGGGCGAAGGACGGCACCCCGTGCACCACCCACATCGGGCCCGACGGGGCCGGGCACTTCGTGAAGATGGTCCACAACGGCATCGAGTACGCGGACATGCAGCTGATCGCGGAGGCGTACGACCTGCTGCGCACCGTGGCGGGCTACTCCCCCGCGAAGATCGCCGAGACGTTCCGCGGCTGGAACACCGGCCGCCTCGACTCGTATCTGATCGAGATCACGGCGGAGGTCCTCGCCCACACCGACGCGGCCACCGGGAAGCCCTTCGTCGACATCGTGCAGGACCGGGCCGAACAGAAGGGCACGGGCCGCTGGACGGTGCAGATCGCCCTGGACCTGGGGGTGCCCGTCTCCGGAATCGCGGAGGCCGTCTTCGCCCGGTCCCTGTCCGGGCACGCGGATCTGCGCGAGGCCGCCCGGGACCTGCCCGGCCCGTCGGCCTCCCCGCTCGGCGCGGCCGAGGCCGCGGTCTTCGCCGACCGGGTGGAACAGGCGCTGTACGCGTCCAAGATCGTCTCGTACACGCAGGGGTTCCACCAGATCCGGGCGGGCAGCGAGGCGTACGGCTGGGACATCGACCTCGGTGCGGTGGCGGCGATCTGGCGGGCCGGGTGCATCATCAGGGCCGCGTTCCTCGACCGGATCCGGGCCGCCTACGACGCCCGGCCCGACCTGCCGGGCCTGCTGTCGGACGAGAAGTTCGCCGCGGAGATCGGCGCGGCGCAGGACGACTGGCGCACGGTGGTCGCCGAGGCGGTGCGGCAGGGCGTGCCGACGCCGGGGTTCGCGGCCGCGCTCTCGTACTACGACGGTCTGCGCGCCGACCGGCTGCCCGCGGCGCTCACCCAGGGGCAGCGCGACTTCTTCGGCGCGCACACCTACCGCCGTACCGACCGGGAGGGCTCCTTCCACACGCTCTGGGGCGGCGACCGGTCGGAGGTCGCGGCGGGGTGACCCGGGCAGGGCGGCGCGGTCGGTGCGGTCCGCTCGGATCGGCGCGGGAACCCTGTCGGCGCGGTCCTCGTGTCCGCCCGCCTCCGGGGTCGCCCGGCCGGGGTGTCCCGGGGTGCGGCGGCGGCCCGCCCGTGCGTAAGTAGCAGCGAGCCCCTTCCCCGGCTCCGGCCCACCGCCCCGCCGAGCCGGTCGAACAGCTGGGC
>NZ_RDBO01000020.1:109703-250789 GCF_008120935.1 Streptomyces sp. sk2.1 | reverse complement strand
GCTGCGGACCTTCTGCGTGTTCGTGTGGGCGCTCTCGGCGATCGCGCTCGCCGTGCTGCTCACGGCCCGCGCCGGGCACTGGATCGCCCATCGCGACCAGGCCCGCGACCATCTGCTCGACCCCYCCAGGGACTCCGCTTCTATGAGGTCATAAGCTGGCTTTATGACCGGTGAAGCGCCTGTTCCGCCCCCTCTGTCCCACCGGGTCCCCGACCTCGGGGCGCTGGAGCTCCTGCTCGCCGTCGCCCGGCACGGCAGCCTGGGGCGCGCGGCGCGGGACGTCGGCGTCACCCAGCCCGCCGCCAGCAGCCGCATCCGGGCCATGGAGCGGCAGCTCGGGGTGGCCCTGCTGGACCGTTCCCCGCGCGGCTCCCGGCTCACCGACGCGGGCGCCCTGGTCACCGACTGGGCGCGCAGGATCGTCGAGGCGGCCGAGGCGTTCGACGCGGGCGCCCAGGCGCTGCGCCACCGGCGGGACTCGCGGCTGCGGGTCGCCGCCTCCATGACCATCGCCGAGTACCTGCTGCCGGGCTGGCTGATAGCGCTGCGCGCCGAACGGCCGGACACCGCCGTCTCGCTGCTCGCCGGGAACTCGGCGGCCGTCGCGGGGCGGCTGCTCGTCGGCGAGGCCGACCTCGGATTCGTGGAGGGACTGTCGGTGCCGGAGGGGCTCGACGGCACGGTCGTCGCCCACGACCGCCTCGTCGTCGTGGTCGCACCGTCCCACCCCTGGGCCCGCCGTCGCGCCCCCCTGACGCCGGGGGAACTCGCCGCGACCCCGCTGATCCTGCGCGAACACGGCTCCGGCACCCGTCAGGTGCTGGGTGCGGCCCTCGCCGTGCACGGCGGCCTCGCCCAGCCGCTGCTCGAACTCTCCTCCACCACGGCGGTGAAGGGCGCGGCGGAGAGTGGCGCCGGGCCGTGCGTCCTGAGCGAACTCGCCCTGGGCGAGGAGCTGTCCTCGCGGCGCCTGGTCAAGATCCCGGTCGCCGGAGTGCGCCTGCGGCGACAGTTGCGCGCGGTGTGGCCCTCGGGCCACCGCCCCACGGGCCCCGCCCGCGACCTGCTGTCCCTGACGGCACGGGACGGCTGACGGGTCGGTACGGCCGGCGGGGCTGCCGGTGGCACGGGACGGCTGACGGCCGCCGCCGGTCACGGCGCCGGATTCCCGACACCGTCCGGGCCGCCGCCGGTCACGGCACCCGGTCCCCGACCGCCGTCCGGGCCGCCGCGGCGGCGACCAGTGCCTTCAGCAGCCGCGGGTCGTCACCCATCTCGGGATGCCACTGCACCCCCAACACCCAATGAGAGCCCGGGAGTTCGACCGCCTCGACCGTGCCGTCCGCCGCGTGGGCGCCGATCACCAGGCCCGGCGCCGGCCGCTCCACGCACTGGTGGTGGTAGGTGGGTACGTCGCACGGCTCGGGCGCCACCGACGCGTAGCGCGTGCCCGGCACCGGCGTCACCCGGTGCGTGCCGAAGACGCCGGTCGTGCCCGGCGGCCCGGTGTGACCGTCGAGGTGCTGGACCAGGGTGCCGCCGAGCGCCACGTTGAGCAACTGCATGCCGCGGCAGATGCCCAGCAGCGGGGTGCCGGACTCCAGGGCCGCCCGGATCAGGGCCAGTTCCCAGTCGTCGCGCTCCCGCGCGGGCGGACCGCACCTGGGGTCGCGTTCCGCGCCGTACCTGCCGGGGTCCACGTCGGCCCCGCCCGCGATCACCAGCCCGTCCAGCCTGGCCACCGTCGTCCCGGCCCGGCCGGGATCGTCCGGCGGGAGCATCGCGGCCAGGCCGCCGGCCCGCTGGACGATGCGCGGGTACCCGGTCGGCAGAAGGGCGGCGGGAAGCTCCCAGACGCCCCAACGGGCGGCGGGCTCCAGGTAGGTGGTGATGCCGATGAGGGGTTCGGGCACGGGGTGGTCGAGAGGTTCGGGCACGGCGGTCCCTCCGGTCGGCCGCCCGCAGGGGCGGGGACGGTCCCAAGGATTCAATGGTCAACGCGAATACCTTTGCGTTCCCCGGGGCTCCGCACAAGGGTCCGGGGCGAACCGGCCACCGGTCCGGTTCAGGCCAGGAACCCGCGCAGGAGCGCGGCCGTGCCCGCGCAGTGCTCGCGCATCACCGCGCGCGCGGCCTCCGCGTCCCCGTCCAGGACCGCCTCGACGAGACTCGTGTGCTGGTGCTGCGAGTGCTCCAGGTTCCGCACGAGCAGCGGTATGCAGTCCAGCAGGTCGTTCAGGGCGGCCCGGACGGCCGCGTACTGCGTGGTCAGCGACGCGGAACCGGAGAGCTCGGCCAGGGTCAGGTGCAGCAGGGTGTCGCGCCTGCGGTAGTCGGACAGGGGCGCCTCGTGGGTCGCCGTCAGGGCCGCGCGCAGCCGGTCCGCGCCCTCGTCGCCGAGCCCCCGCGCGGCGCACAGCTCGGCCGCCCCGGCCTCCAGCACCTCGCGGAAGCGCAGCACGTCCTCGATGTCGACGGCGGCCCCCCTCCGGCGCAGCTCGTCCTCTCCGGCGCTGCCGGTGCGCGCCAGCACGAACGTGCCCCCGTACCGGCCGCGCCTGCTCTCCACCAGGCCCTGGTCCTGGAGGACCTTCAGCACCTCGCGCAGGGTGACCCGGCTGATCCCCAGCAGCTCGGCGAGGTCGCGCTCGGCCGGCAGCCGCCCGCCGCCGGGCACCAGCTCCAGCCTGACCACCTGGAGGATCTGCTCCAGTGCCTCCTCGAAGCCGTTCCCGGCGCGGACGGGTCGCAGCACCGGCAACAGACGGTCGATGAACTCGCTCTCCCCGGCCACGCCCCGTCTCCCTTTCGATCAATGGTCGGCCACCACACCTTAAGTCCCGCGGTTGAGCGGAGAAGTGGCGGACCGGCGATCGGCGGACTTCCGCCGATGGCCGAACCCTAGAGTGGGGGGATGAGCAACGCGACACCGCCCGGCTGGTACCCGGACGCCGCGATACCGGGCACCGAACGCTGGTGGGACGGCGCGGCATGGACCGCGCACACCCGCCCGGCCGCCCCCGCTCCGCAGCAGTTCGGGCCGCCCGCCCCGCAGTTCGGGCCGCCCGTGCCTCCCGACGGGACGCTCGCGCGGACCGGCGGGACCTCCGGCGGCGGAGGTTCCGGCACCACCCGGACCGTCGCCCTCGCCGTCGCCGGACTGGTCGTCGTCGGCGCGGCCGTCACCGGGGCGCTCCTGCTGCGCGGGGGAGACGGCACTCCGGAGGCCGGCCCGAGCGGCTCCGCGCCGAAGCCCACCACGACCGCGACCGCGACGGACGCCCCGTCCCCCGACGGCTCACCGGCCGAGGACGACCCGAAGGTCCTCGTCGACCAGCTCAACGGCATCACCCTGCCGATCCCCGACGGCTGGGAGAGGCCCGAGCGGACCGTGGACAAGGTCCTCACGATGCGCACCGTCGACTCCTACCGGTGCCCCGGCGACTCCGGCCGCTACTGCTACCACGGCACGGTGACCAGCCGCACCGCGAGCGCCACGGACATCACCTCCGCCGAGGAACTCGCCAAGCAGGACATCACCGCCGCGGCCGACGGCGCCTACGAGAAGGACCTCGTCGGCAACCGGATCCACGGCGGCATCACCTCCCACGAGGAGCTCGTCTCCGAGTCCGTGAGCGTCGCCGGACGCACCGGCTACCGGGTGCGCTGGCGGGTCGAAACGGGCAAGGGGCCCGGCGGCTACGTGCAGTCGCTCGTCTTCCCGTCCACGGTCGGCAGCGAGACGCTGGTCATCGTGCGCTACGCCTTCGACGCGGGCCCCGACGGACCGTCGCTCACGCTCATGGACACCATCACCAAGGGCATCCGGCCGATCGGCGACAGCGCGACGAGCGGCGGCGTGGGCAGCTCGGTCGGCCCCTGACCCGCCGCCGGACCGGTCGACGACGCGTCGGGGGCCGGGGAGCCCGCCGGTTGCGGGATCAGAGGAACGTACGGCCCTCGCCCCGGTACGTCGGCACGGTCGCGGTCACCCGGTCGCCCTCGATCAGCTGCAACTCGTCGAAACGCTCGCACAGTTCACCGGCCTTCGCGTGCCGGAACCACACCTTGTCGCCGATCAGCAGATCGTCGGCCGGGGCGCCGAGCAGCGGGGTCTGCACCTCGCCCGGCCCCTCCTGCGGGTCGTAGCGCAGCCCCTCCGGCAGATACGGGACGGGCAGCCGGTCCGGGCCCGCGGGCCCGGACGCCGGGTAGCCGCCGCCGAGCACCGTCACCACGCCCACACCGGGCCTGCGCACCACGGGGTGGGCGAACAGCGCGGCCGGACGGGCCGTGAACGACGTGTAGTTGTCGAACAGCCGCGGCACGTAGAGCCCCGATCCGGCCGCGATCTCGGTCACCGCGTGCTCGGCCGCCGTGTGCTGCACGCTGCCGGTGCCGCCGCCGTTCACGAACTCCAGGTCCGGGGCCACCGCCCGTACCGCGCGCACCACCTCGGCCCGCCGCGCGGCGAGTTCCCGGCGGCCCGCGGCCTGCATCAGCCGGATCGCCCGGGAACGCAGCGGCCGGCCCGCGAGCGAGTCCCCGACCCCGGCGATGTGCCCCTCGTACGCCATCAGGCCGACCAGCCGGAAACCCGGCCTGCGCGCCACCGAGCGTGCCAGATCGGCCAGTTGGGCGGGGGAGCGGAGCGGGGAGCGCAGGGCGCCGACCCTGACCCGGCCGCCGAGCAGCTGGAGCGAGGTGTCCAGCTCCAGGCAGACCCGGATCTCCTCGCGGCCGCCCGCCCGTGCCGCGTCGATCAGCTCCAGCTGCGCGTGGTCGTCCACCATCACCGTCACCGCGGCGGCCAGCTTCGGGTCGGCGGCCAGTTCCGCGAGGGCGGCCCGGTCGGCCGTCGGATAGGCCAGCAGCACGTCGTCGAAACCGGCCCGTGCCAGCCACAGCGACTCGGCGAGCGTGAACGACATGATCCCGGCGAAACCGGGCCGCGCGAGCACCCGTTCCAGCAGCGCCCGGCAGCGAACCGACTTGCTGGCCACCCGGATCGGCTTTCCGGCGGCCCGCCGGACGAGGTCATCGGCATTGGTGTCGAACGCCTCGAGATCGACCACGGCGATCGGGGCGTCCAGGTGGGCAGTGGCCCGGTTGTACCGGGTCCGGTCAGCGGCACGGGCAGTCATGGCCGCAGCTTGCCAGACGTCCGTACCGATGGGTAAGGGCTGTTCCGCATCCCGGTCGTACTCGTACCACCGGACGGCCCGGCCCGTGCACGGGCCGGGCCCCGGGGATGATCTGCGCAGATCATCCGGGGTCGGGCGGCCTGCTCCCGCCAGGGGTGCCCCACCCCGTAGAGTGACGGACACGCGGCAATCAGCGGCAATCGAACGGGCCTGCCTGTGATGCCGATCCGCGCGCGGTACGGAACGGGATCAGGGGGGCGGATGAGTACCGAGGCGCAGCGGGCTCCTGTCCCACCCCGCCCCACGCCCCCGGCACAGGACACGGACCAGCAACGGGTCCAGCGCCTTCGCGCAGCCGCCGTCCGGGGCGACGGCGATCCGGGTCCAGACCCGGTCGGCGCCGCCGGGGCCCGCCGAGACCACCACCCGGCTGCGTCCGATCCGCACCCGCCGCCCCGCCCGGACCGCGGCCGCGGCGGTCTGCGTCGTGCTCGGCCTCGGGCTGATCGGCGGTGCGGCCACCGGCACCTGGCTCACCAGCGATTCCTCGGCCGACCCCGCCGCCCGCAACGCCTACGCCGTGGGCCGTTCCGCCTGGCACAACGTCCCCGTGGACGCCCTCTTCCCCCGCACCCTGGCCGGTGACGGGGCGGGCCCCGGCGGCGCCGACCGGGTCTGGACCCGGATCGCCGTCGCCCCGGACGGCGGCTGCGCGAAGGCGCTGGACCCGTTGCTGGCCAGGACGCTCGACCCGGTCGGCTGCGAGCGGATGCTCCGGGCCACCTACACCGACGCCACGGCCAGCAGCGTCACCACCGTCGGGGTGATCTTCACCGAGGGCGACGAGGCGGCCATGCGGGCGCTCGGCACCCGCTTCACCGACCAGCACCTCGACCGGCGCACCGACCTGATGCCCCGCACGTACCCCGTCCGGGGCACCGTCGCCGCCGGGTTCGGCGACCGGCAGCGTGCCAGCTGGACCGTCCACGTACTGACCGAGGTGCCCGTCGTCGTGTTCGCCGTCTCCGGCTTCGCCGACGGACGCGCCGTCGCCGATCCGCAGCCCGCGGCGAAGGCCATGGACACGAAGGCGACGACCGCGGCGGCGCAGGCCGGACTCGGCCACGAGGCCAAGGGCATCGCCGACCGGGTCGAGCGCGGTCTGCGCCGGGCCGTCACCGACCTCACGGAGAAGCCGGAATGAGCCGCCGCACCCGCCGACACCGTGCTCTGGGCGCGGTCTGCGCCGCCACCGCGCTGGCGCTCCTGCCCGCCGCACCGGCCCGGGCCGACGCCATCCGGGACCAGCAGTGGGGGCTGCAGGCGCTCCACACCGAACAGGCGTGGCGGACGACCAAGGGCAAGGGGATCACCGTCGCCGTCGTCGACACCGGGGTCGACGGCAGCCTTCCCGATCTGGCCGGACAGGTGCTGCCCGGCAAGGACATGATCGGCTTCGGCGCCGGCCGCGGCGACCGCGCCTGGGCCCGGCACGGCACGGCGATGGCGGGCATCATCGCGGGGCGCGGCCACGGGGCGGGAGGCGACGAGGGGGTGCTCGGCATCGCGCCGGAGGCGAGGATCCTCCCGGTCCGGGTGATCCTCGAAGCCTCCGACCCGGCCCGTTCCAAGGCCCGCAAATCGCGTGGCACGGCCCTCGCCGACGGCATCCGCTGGGCCGCCGACCAGGGCGCCGACGTCATCAACCTCTCGCTCGGCGACGACAGCAAGTCCGCGCACCCCGAACCGGGCGAGGACGCGGCCATCCAGTACGCGCTGAAGAAGGGGGCCGTCGTCGTCGCCTCCGCGGGCAACGGCGGCGAGAAGGGCGACCACATCTCGTACCCCGCCGCCTACCCCGGGGTGATAGCGGTCACCGCCGTCGACCGGTACGGCACCCACGCGGCGTTCTCCACCCGCCGCTGGTACGCCGCGGTCAGCGCCCCCGGCGTCGACATCGTCGTGGCCTCGCCCGACCGCCAGTACTACGTGGAGTGGGGCACCTCCGCCGCCGCCGCGTTCGTCTCGGGCGCGGTCGCGCTGGTCAGGTCCGCGCACCCGGACCTGACGCCCGCCCAGATCAAGAAGCTCCTCACGGACACCGCCCGCAGCTCCCCGGCGTCCGGCCGCGACGACGCCCGCGGGTACGGCATCGTCGACCCCGTCGCGGCGATCGCGGCCGGGGCGAAGCTCCGCCCCGCCGACCTGCGGGCCGAGGCCCGGGCCGGATACCGCGAGCAGTACTTCGGCCCCGGCCCCAGCCCCGCGCGGCACGAGAACATCCCCGCGGGCTGGCTCGCCGCCGGCGCGGGCGCCCTCGGCGCGCTCCTGCTGGCACTGGCCGTGGTGCTCTGGCGCGGCAGGGGCCGCGGCCCGGCCGCCGCCCGGCACTGACCGCCCCGCCGACCGTCCCACCGGATTCCCCCGTCGGCCGCTCCCGGAAGGTCCGGCGGCGGCTTCCGGCAGTGGCCGGTCCGCAGCCCCGTCGCCGGGACGGGAAGGGCCAGGGACTACGCTCGCCCCGTGGCGCTGAAGAACATTCCGGACCCCGGTTACTCCGACGACGACGGCACGGCCGACCCGGCCCTGACCGCGGCACTCACCGCGTGGGCCGCGGACCGAAAGGCGGTCGGCCCGGTGCTCGAAGCCCTCAGGGGCACCCGGCTGCTGGTCCCGGTCGTCGCCGTGCTCGGCGAGGTGGAGGAAGACGAGAACGGATTGCGTCGCGAGAAGACCAGCGACATGGCCGTCCCCACCCTCCAGGCGGGGGACCGCCGGGCCCTGCCCGCCTTCACCTCGACCGAGTCGCTGGCCCGCTGGGACCCGCAGGCCCGCCCCGTCGCCGTCCCCCTCCACCAGGCGCTCCAGGCCGCCGCGCACGAGAAGGCGGACACGGTCGTCCTCGACCTCGCGGGACCGGTCGCGTTCGAACTGACCGGCTCCGCGCTGCTCGCCCTCGCCGAGGGCCGCACCAGCGCCGACCCGCTGGACGACCCCGCCGTCACCTCGGCGGTGCGGGCCGCGGTCGCCGCCGAGCCCGCGGTGCTCCGCGCCCACCTGGTCCCCGGCTCCGCCGACGGCACCCTCGCCCTCGTCCTCGCCCCCGACGCGGACCCCGCCGATGTCGCCCGCCGGGTCGCGGGGACGCTGGCCGCCGACGAGGTGCTGCGCGCCCGGCTGGTGCGCGGCCTGGACCTGGCGCTGCTGCCGGCCGACGCGGCCGCACCGGGCGAGCCCCTGTTCACCCGCTGACCGCGGAGCGGGCACCGGCCCCGCCCGGTCCTGCCGCACGAAACAGGTGAGCCCCCGCCCGGGACGGGCGGGGGCTCACCTGTGCGAAAGGGGCAAGAGCGCGGGCTCAGCCGAAGACGGGGCCGGTGTACTTCTCGCCGGGGCCCCGGCCGGGCTCGTCCGGGACGAGGGACGCCTCGCGGAACGCGAGCTGCAGCGACTTCAGCCCGTCGCGCAGCGGGGCCGCGTGGAAGGAGCTGATCTCGGTGGCGCTCGCGTCCAGCAGACCGGCCAGCGCGTGCACCAGCTTGCGGGCCTCGTCGAGGTCCTTGTGGTCGGCGCCGTCCTCGGTCAGCCCGAGCTTCACGGCGGCGGCGCTCATCAGATTGACCGCGACCGTCACGATCACCTCGACCGCGGGCACCTCCGCGATGTCGCGGGCCATGTCGTCGAAGCCGGGGGAATCACTGGTGGGGGTCGCGTCACTCATGCGCCATACGATAGGCCCACGCCGGACCCGTCCCGTCCGCGGGAGCGGGGGCGGCGGCCGGTTGGTGCGCGCACCTGGGAGCTGCTAGCCTGGTGTGACGACCGGCTGGGCAGCTATGTGCCCGGCCCACAAGTGGAGGCTCCGATCTCCCACCTGGCCGTCCTTGTCGGACGGCGGGTCATCCGGTCAGGCGGTAACCATCGTTCCGTACGGACGATGGGACCGCCCGATGCGCCCCGCGGTTGACCGCGGCGGTGTTCCGGTTGTTTCAGGAGCCCCGCCTGTGTCCCGTCCGGGGCATTTTTCTTGCCCGTGTGCGGTTGGTCCCAATAAAACAGACGTTACGTGGCTGTCCGCCAGGCGGCCGCGTGGTGCTACCGAGGAGGATCCATCAGCGCCGAGCCCCGCATCAACGACCGGATTCGCGTTCCCGAGGTGCGACTTGTCGGTCCCAGCGGCGAGCAGGTCGGGATTGTTCCGCTTGCCAAGGCCCTGGAACTCGCGCAGGAGTACGACCTCGACCTGGTCGAGGTGGCGGCGACCGCCCGTCCGCCCGTGTGCAAGCTCATGGACTACGGGAAGTTCAAGTACGAGTCGGCCATGAAGGCCCGTGAGGCGCGCAAGAACCAGGCGCACACGGTCATCAAGGAGATGAAGCTCCGGCCGAAGATCGACCCGCACGACTATGACACCAAGAAGGGTCACGTCGTCCGGTTCCTCAAGCAGGGCGACAAGGTCAAGATCACGATCATGTTCCGTGGTCGTGAGCAGTCCCGCCCCGAGCTGGGCTTCCGTCTGCTCCAGCGTCTGGCTTCGGACGTGGAGGAACTCGGCTTCATCGAGTCCAACCCGAAGCAGGACGGCCGGAACATGATCATGGTTCTGGGCCCGCACAAGAAGAAGACCGAGGCGATGGCCGAGGCCCGTGAGGCCCAGGCCGCCCGCAAGGCGGGGCGTCAGGGTTCCACCCCCGACGCCGCAGCGGACCAGGCTGCCGACGCGCAGCCCGAGACACCTTCCGAGGCGTGACCTCAGGGGTCGCCATCCAGGCGGCCCCGGGTCCCCCCGGGATTCCCATCAAGATCTGACGCCCCTGCTGTCCGGTGCCCGCACCGAGAGGGGCGCCACTGACGAGGAGAGAACGGCGCGATGCCGAAGAACAAGACGCACAGCGGTGCCAGCAAGCGCTTCAAGATCACCGGCTCCGGCAAGGTGCTCCGTGAGCGCGCCGGCAAGCGCCACCTGCTCGAGCACAAGTCGTCCAAGAAGACCCGCTCGCTGACCGGCACGGTCGAGCTGTCCCCGGCCGACGCCAAGAAGGTCAAGAAGCTTCTCGGCAAGTGAGCCCGCGGTCCCCGGCGCGCCCGGGGGCGGCGACCTCGACTTCAGACCGGGACCAATTCGTTTCCGGGCCGTGTGAGTCCAACCACGGCCCCGCTACAAGGAGTTAACAAGTGGCACGCGTCAAGCGGGCAGTAAACGCTCACAAGAAGCGTCGGGCGATCCTCGAGCAGGCCAGCGGTTACCGGGGCCAGCGCTCCCGTCTGTACCGCAAGGCGAAGGAGCAGGTCACCCACTCCCTCGTCTACAACTACAACGACCGCAAGAAGCGCAAGGGCGACTTCCGTCAGCTGTGGATCCAGCGCATCAACGCCGCTGCCCGCCAGAACGGCATGACGTACAACCGCCTCATCCAGGGTCTGAAGGCCGCCAACATCGAGGTGGACCGCAAGATCCTGGCCGAGCTCGCGGTCAACGACGCCAACGCGTTCGCCGCCCTCGTCGAGGTCGCCCAGAAGGCCCTCCCGAGCGACGTCAACGCCCCGAAGGCCGCCTGACCCAGGCAGCACTTCCTGCTTTTCCGAGCCGGACCCGCAGGCGCCCGTCGTCTGCGGGTCCGGTGCGTTGCACGGCACGTTCCGCGCGTCCGCCCGTCGCTCCCGCACCCGTCAGCCCCGTACGCAGAGAGGCCCGCCGCCGACCATGGGCACCCCCGAACTGATCTCCCCGCGATCGCCGCGCGTCACCGCTGCCCGACGGCTGGCCAAGCGCAACTTCCGCGGCAAGGAGCGCAGGTTCATCGCCGAGGGGCCGCAGGCCGTGCGGGAGGCCGCCGAGCACCGCGGCAGCGACGGCGAACCGACCCTGATCGAACTGTTCGCCACCGTCGAGGCGGCCGAGCGGTACGCCGACATCGTCGCCGCCGCCCACGCGGCCGGCGCCCGGGTGCACCTCGCCGACGGGAACGTGCTCGCCGACGTGTCCCAGACCGTCACCCCGCAGGGCCTGATCGGGGTCTGCCACTTCCTCGACTCGCCGTTCGACGAGATCCTCGCCGCGAAGCCCAGGCTGGTCGCCGTCCTGGCCCATGTGCGCGACCCGGGGAACGCGGGCACGGTGCTGCGCTGCGCCGACGCCGCGGGCGCCGACGCCGTCGTGCTCACCGACGCCTCGGTGGACCTCTACAACCCCAAGTCGGTCCGGGCCTCGGTGGGCTCGCTCTTCCACCTGCCGGTCGCCGTCGGCGTCCCGGTCGAGCAGGCCGTGCGGGGGCTGCGGGAGGCGGGCGTACGGATCCTCGCCGCCGACGGCGCGGGCGCCGACGACCTCGACGACGAGCTCGACGCGGGGACCATGGGCGGCCCGACCGCCTGGATCTTCGGCAACGAGGCATGGGGCCTGCCGGAGGAGACCCGGGCGCTGGCCGACGCCGTCGTACGCGTGCCCATCCACGGCAAGGCGGAGAGCCTCAACCTGGCGACCGCCGCGGCCGTCTGCCTGTACGCCTCCGCAAGGGCCCAGCGCCCGCGCCGCTGACGGACCACCGCACGGCCCCTCGGGGCCTGCCGGGCCCACCAGGGCCGGGCAGGCCCCGCTGCCGCTTCCTGCACCGCCCCGCCGCCACCCCGCAAAGGCAAAGAGGGAGAGCCGCTTCCGGAACGCCCGAGGGGGCGTACGCGGGCGGGCGCCCGGGATCACGGGCGCACCGGGGGCGCGGTCCGGCGGCGCTCGTGCCGCGCCCGCCGGACCGCGGACCGCAGCAGTGCGCCCCCGCAGGGTGTCGCTCCGTCACCGACGACTAGTAGGGTGGCGAACTCGGGGGCCCACTGCACCGGTTCGAGAGGTGGGGTACGGGATATGGCTGTCGGCATGAGCAGGCCGCGCGAGACGCACACCGCAGTCGTGCGCGGATGCGAACGCCCGAGCGGGGCGGACGAGCCGACCGGGGAGTCGGACCTCGTCACCACCGGCATCGGCGTCGACCCCGACGACCTGCCCGACGGCCTCGTCGTCGCCGACGAGAACGGCCGGGTCGTCTGCTTCAACTCCGCCGCGGTCCGGATCACGGCCGTGCCCCGCGACGCCGCCCTCGGCCTGCCCCTGGAACAGGCACTCCCGCTGGAGGACCTCAAGGGCCGCCGCTGGTGGGCGCTGACCGATCCGTACGGCGGCCTCGCCACCCGGGTCGGCCAGCCCGAGCGCAATCTGCTGCTGCCCGGCGGCCGGGAGGTCCTGGTCTCCGCCCGGTACGTGCGCGAGCACCCCACCGGCCCCGTGCGCCGGGTGGTCGTCTCGCTGCGCGGCACCGAGGCCCGCCGCCGCACCGAACGCAGCCACGCCGAGCTGATCGCGACCGTCGCCCACGAGCTGCGCTCCCCGCTGACCTCGGTCAAGGGCTTCACCGCGACCCTCCTCGCCAAGTGGGAGCGGTTCACCGACGACCAGAAGCGCCTGATGCTGGAGACCGTCGACGCCGACGCCAACCGCGTCACCCGGCTCATCACCGAGCTGCTCGACATCTCCCGGATCGACTCGGGACGGCTGGAGCTGCGACGGCAGCCCGTGGACCTCTCCGCCGCCGTCGAACGCCACGTCCAGGCCCTCACCGCGAACGGCCAGACCCCCGACCGCTTCCTCGTGCGCACCTGCCAGCCGCTGCCCGTGGTCTGGGCCGACCCGGACAAGGTCGACCAGGTGCTCGGCAACCTGCTGGAAAACGCGGTGCGCCACGGCGAGGGAACCGTCACCATCGAAGTCGCACCCGCACCCGCGAAGAGCGACGAGAAGGGAACGTCCGTCACCGTGAGCGACGAAGGCCCCGGCATCCCCGAGGAGTCGATGGGCCGTGTCTTCACCCGCTTCTGGCGGGGGAGCAAGCGCGGCGGCACCGGACTGGGCCTCTACATCGTCAAGGGCATCGTCGAGGCGCACGGCGGCGCGATCACGGTCGGTCGCGGCCCCGGCGGCGGGGCGGAGTTCCGATTTATCCTGCCCGTGAGCACGCCGGCCTACCTGGTCTGAGCAGCCCACGGGCCTCTCACACGTTCCACGGCCCTTAGACTCGACTTTTGGCACCTTTGCGTCCGCCTGCCGTCGAGCAGCGGGGCCGCGGGGTCCGGGGCGTACCCGGTTCAGAGCATTACCAGCCAATCGGAAGCACGGGAAGAGATGTCGGCACCGAACAAGTCGTACGACCCAGTCGAGGTCGAGGCACTGAAACCGGAAGAGATCGAGCGCATGCGGGACGAGGCGTTCGCCGCCTTCGCCGCCGCCGGTGACCTCGACGCGCTCGCCCAGGCGAAGACCGCGCACACCGGTGGCACCTCGCCCCTCGCGCTCGCCAACCGCGAGATCGGCGCACTGCCGCCGCAGGCCAAGGCCGAGGCGGGCAAGCGCGTGGGCCAGGCCCGCGGCGCCGTGAACAAGGCCCTCGCCGCCCGCCAGGCGGAGCTGGAGGCCGAGCGGGACGCCCGCGTGCTGGTCGAGGAGGCGGTGGACGTCACGCTGCCCTACGACCGCACCCCGGCCGGTGCCCGCCACCCGCTGACGACCTTCATGGAGCGCGTCGCGGACGTCTTCGTGGCCATGGGCTACGAGGTCGCCGAGGGTCCCGAGGTGGAGGCGGAGTGGTTCAACTTCGACGCCCTGAACTTCGTGCCCGACCACCCGGCCCGGCAGATGCAGGACACCTTCTTCGTCCAGGGCGCCGACGGCGCGAAGACCGACGAGTCCGGCGTCGTGCTGCGCACGCACACCTCGCCCGTCCAGGCCCGCTCCCTGCTCGACCGGGAACCCCCCGTCTACATCGTCTGCCCCGGGCGCGTCTACCGCACCGACGAGCTGGACGCGACGCACACCCCGGTCTTCCACCAGATCGAGCTGCTGGCCGTCGACGAGGGCCTCACCATGGCCGACCTCAAGGGCACCCTCGACCACATGGTCCAGGCGCTCTTCGGACCGGACATGAAGACCCGGCTGCGGCCGAACTTCTTCCCGTTCACCGAGCCGTCCGCCGAGATGGACATGGTCTGCTACGTCTGCCGCGGCGCGTCCGTCGGCAACCCCGACCGCCCCTGCCGCACCTGCGGCAGCGAGGGCTGGATCGAGCTCGGCGGCTGCGGCATGGTCAACCCCAAGGTGCTCGTCGCCTGCGGCGTCGACCCCCAGAAGTACAGCGGATTCGCCTTCGGGTTCGGCATCGAACGGATGTTGATGTTCCGCCACAACGTAGAAGACATGCGAGACATGGTCGAGGGTGACGTCCGGTTCACCCGGCCGTTCGGGATGGAGATCTGATGCGGGTCCCGCTTTCCTGGCTGCGGGAGTACGTCGACCTGCCGGCGACGGAGACCGGCCGGGACGTACAGGCCAAGCTCATCGGTGTGGGGCTGGAGGTCGAGACCGTCGAGCAGATCGGCGCCGGCCTCAAGGGCCCGCTGGTCGTCGGGCAGGTGCTGACCATCGAGGAGCTGGAGGGCTTCAAGAAGCCCATCCGCTTCTGCACGGTCGACGTCGGCGGCGCCAACGGCACCGGTGAGCCGCAGGAGATCGTCTGCGGCGCCCGCAACTTCGCCGTCGGTGACAAGGTCGTCGTGGTCCTGCCCGGCGCCGTCCTGCCCGGGGACTTCGCGATCTCCGCGCGCAAGACCTACGGCAGGACCTCGCACGGCATGATCTGCTCCACCGGCGAGCTCGGCATGGGCGACGACGGCACGCACGGCATCATCGTGCTGCCGCCGGAGCACGAGGCCGGCACCGACGCGATCGAGCTGCTCCAGCTCGTCGACGAGGTCCTCGACATCGCCGTCACGCCCGACCGCGGCTACTGCCTCTCCATGCGCGGCGTCGCCCGCGAGACCGCCATCGCGTACGGGCTGCCGCTGCGCGACCCGGCGCTCCTGGACGTGCCCGCGCCGAACGCCTTCGGCTACCCGGTCAAGGTCGCCGACCCGATGGGCTGCGACAAGTTCACCGCGCGCACCGTCGTCGGCCTGCAGCCCGAGGCCCGTTCCCCGATCTGGCTGCAGCGCAGGCTGCAGAAGGCCGGGATGCGCCCGATCTCGCTCGCCGTCGACATCACCAACTACGTGATGCTGGAGCTCGGCCAGCCGCTGCACGCCTACGACCGCACCCGCATCGAGGGACCGATCGGGGTGCGCCGCGCCCAGCAGGGCGAGAAGCTCACCACCCTCGACGGCACGGTCCGCGTCCTGGACGCCGAGGACCTGGTCATCACCGACGACCGCGGACCGATCGGCCTCGCGGGCGTCATGGGCGGCGCCGACACCGAGATCGCCGACCTCCAGGAAGGCGCCGGGACCACCGAGGTCGTCATCGAGGCCGCGCACTTCGACGCGATCTCGATCGCCCGGACCGCGCGCCGCCACAGGCTGTCCTCCGAGGCGTCCAAGCGCTTCGAGCGCGGCGCCGACCCGCAGGCCGCGGCCGCCGCCGCGCAGCGCACCGTCGACCTGCTGGTGCTGCTGGCCGGCGGCACCGCCGAGAGCGGCGTCACCGAGGTCAGCGCGCCCTCCGCGCCCCGCACCATCGCGATGCCGGCGAACCACCCCGACCGGGTGGCCGGTGTCGAGTACGGCCGCGAGACCGTCGTGCGCCGCCTCCAGGAGGTCGGCTGCGACGTCTACGGGCAGGACGAGCTGATCGTCACCGTGCCGTCCTGGCGCCCCGACCTCGGCGAGCCGAACGACCTCGCCGAGGAGGTCATCCGGCTGGAGGGCTACGAGAACCTCCCGTCCACCCTCCCGACCCCGCCCTCCGGCCGAGGGCTCACCGACCGCCAGCGGCTGCACCGCAGGATCGGCCGGGCGCTCGCCGGGGCCGGTTACGTCGAGGCGCTGAACTACCCGTTCATCGGCGACGCCGTCCTCGACCGGCTCGGGATCGAGGCCGACGACGCCCGCCGCCGCACCGTCAAGATCGTCAACCCGCTCTCCGACGAGGAGCCGGCGCTGCGCACCACGCTGCTGCCGGGCCTGCTCGGCGCGCTGCGGCGCAACGACGGCCGCGGCAGCCACGACCTCGCGCTCTTCGAGACCGGCCTGGTCTTCCGGCCGACCGGCACCGAGACGAAGGCCGTGCGGCTGCCCGTCGACCGCCGTCCCACCGACGAGGAGATCGCCGGGCTCGACGCCTCGCTGCCGCGTCAGCCGCGCCGCGCCGCGGTCGTCCTCGCGGGCGCCCGCGAGCAGGCCGGCTGGTGGGGCAAGGGCCGCCCGGCCGACTGGGCGGACGCCGTCGAGGCCGCCCGCACCATCGCCCGCGAGGCCGGTGTCGAGCCGACCGTCCGCAGCGACCGGCACACGCCGTGGCACCCCGGCCGGTGCGCCGCGCTGTACGTCACGGTCGACGGCGAGGAGACCCTCTTCGGGCACGCCGGCGAGCTGCACCCGCGGGTCGTCAAGGAACTCCACCTGCCCGAGCGCACCTGCGCCATGGAGGTCGAGCTCGACGTTCTGGAGCAGGCCGTCGACGGCGTGCTCCGGGCACCTCGGATCTCCACCTTCCCGGTGGCGACCCAGGACGTCGCGCTGGTCGTCGCGGAGGACGTCCCGGCCGCCGACGTGGAGCGGGCACTGCGCGACGGCGCGGGTGAACTCCTCGAATCGGTACGGCTGTTCGACGTCTTCACCGGCGAGCAGATCGGCGGGGGGAACAAGTCCCTGGCGTACGCGCTGCGGTTCCGCGCCGCGGACCGCACGCTGACCGTCGACGAGGCCACGGCCGCGCGCGACGCCGCGGTGGCGCTGGCCGCCGAGCGCACCGGCGCGGTGCTGCGGGGCGCGTGACGGGAAACGGCCGTGCGGCCCCCGCCGCCGGGTGATCCGGCGGCGGGGGCCGCACAGGTGCGAGGAGGGGCGCGTCCGGCCGGACGCGCCCCTCCCGCGTGCTCGCGGGCGGCGGGATCGCACCCGGGCCCCGGCGCGGCCCGGGGAGGACCCGGCCCCGTGCCGACCCCGTAGCCACCCTCCGATCCGTGGGCAGTGGGTCGTGCGATCCGGCGCCGTCCGTGCTGCCACGGAGTGCCGGGCAGGTCGGCAGGACGGACGGCGCGGGTGCGGGCCGTCGTGCTGTACGAGGGGGAGCAGACGACCCGTCCGCCTCTTGCGAGGCGACTGATTCAACCGACCCGCGTACCGGCGCGACAGGGTGCGCAGCGGGACGGTTCGGGCATTCCGTTCACACCCCGTGTGAATCGTGCTCCACTGGTGCGACACGTCTCGGCGTGCCGAACCACCGGAGGGGCACATGGGAGCGACGGAGCCCAACATTCTGCTGGCGGCCCTGATCGAGGAAGCGGGCGTCTCCCGGGCGGGCCTCGCCGCACACGTCAACCGGGCCGGCGACTCCCGCGGGCTCCCGCTGCGGTACGAACACACCGCGGTGGCCCGCTGGTTGAAGGGGCAGCGCCCGCGCGGCCGGGTGCCGGACCTGATCTGCGAGGTGCTCGGGAGCCGACTGGGCCGCTCCGTCTCACTGGACGACATCGGCATGGCGGAGGCGGGCACCGGCTCGCCCGCGCCCGGCTGCTCGTTCACCGGGTTCGTCGAACGGACCACCATGCTGTGGCGCTCGGACGAGCAGGGGCGCCCGCACCCGCCCGCCCCGTCCGCCGTGGCGGGAACCGCGGCGGTGATGCCCGTCTGGGAGTGGGAGAACCCGCCCGAGGACGCCGACGTCTCCCGCGACGGCCCGGTCCGCGTCGGCCCGGCCGACCTGGTGACCCTGCGCGCGGCCCGTACCCACTACGAACTGATGTACCGCAGGACCGGCGGAATGGCGACCAGGCCCCGGGTCGCCGGTTTCCTGAACTCCGTGGCCGCCCCGCTGCTGCGCGGCGGGTACGACGACGCCACCGGCCGCCGACTGCACCGGGCGGCGGGCGGGCTGGTCGCGATGGCGGGGATCTGCGCGTACGACTGCGATCTGCACGGTCTGGCCCAGCGCCACTTCCACCAGGCGCTGCGGCTGGCCAAGGCGAGCGGGGACCGGGGGTTCGGCGGCTATGTGATCGCCCTGCTGGTCAACCAGTCGCTGCTCCTCGCCGAGTACCGGCAGTCCGTCGCCTTCGCGCAGGCGGCGCTGCGGGCCGCCGGGGGACGGCTCGGCCCCGCGCTCACCGCCGACCTGTACGCGATGCAGGCCAAGGCGTACGCCCGCCTCGGCGACGCGGGCGGCGCCGGGGAGTGCATCCGGCGCGCGGAGACGGAGGCGGCGCGTATCCGGCCGGGGCAGGAGCCGGCCGAGGCGGGATACGTCCAGCCGGGCCTGGTCGACGTGCAGGTGGCCGAGGCGCTGCTCGTCCTCGGCGACCTGGCGGGGGCCGGGGAGCACGCGGCGGCGGCCGTAAGGCACCCTTCGCACGACCGGGGCCGGGTGCACCGGCTGGCGGTGCTGGCCCAGGTCGAGCTGCGCCGGGGCGAGGCGGACCGGGCGGCGGCCACCGCGGTGGAGATGGCCGGACTGGCCGGGGGCATGGAGTCGCGGCGGCTGCGCGACCGGCTGCGTACCGTGCGCGAGGGCCTGGCCGCGAGCGGCGGCGCAGAGGCGGGCCGGGCCGTCGAACTGATCGACGGGGCCCTGTGCGTACCGCTGTGAGCCCCTGCCGGGCCCGTGGGGCGGGCCGGGGAAGCGGACGGGGCCGGCACGGGGGATCGCCCCGGCCGGCCCCGTCGGGCACAGCGGTGAGGATCAGGAGTACGGGTAGAAGCCCGACCCCGTCTTGCGGCCGAGACGGCCCGCGTCGACCATCCGCTGGAGCAGCGGCGGAGCGGCGTACAGCGGCTCCTTGAACTCCGCGTACATCGAGTCGGCGACCGAGGCCACCGTGTCGAGACCGATCAGGTCGGAGAGCTTGAGCGGGCCCATCGGGTGGGCGCAGCCGAGCTCCATGCCGTTGTCGATGTCCTCACGGCTGGCGATCCCCGACTCGAACATCCGGATCGCCGAGAGCAGGTACGGGATCAGCAGCGCGTTGACCACGAAGCCGGAGCGGTCCTGGGCGCGGATCGGGTGCTTGCCGAGGACCTCCTGCACCAGCGCCTCGGAGCGCTTGACCGTCTCGTCGGACGTCGTCAGCGCGGGGATCAGCTCGACGAGCTTCTGCACCGGCGCCGGGTTGAAGAAGTGGATGCCGATGACCTGGTCGGGGCGGGAGGTCGCCACGGCCAGTTTCACCAGCGGGATGGAGGAGGTGTTCGAGGCGAGGATCGCGTCCTGCCGGGTCACCACCTGGTCGAGTACCTGGAAGATCTCGGTCTTGACCTGCTCGTTCTCCACGACGGCCTCGATGACGAGATCGCGGTCGGCGAACTCCCCGAGGTCGGTGGTGAAGCTCAGACGGGCAAGTGTCCCGTCACGCTCCTCCGGAGTGATCTTGCCGCGTTCGGCGGCCTTCGAGAGGGAGTTGTGCAACCGGGTGCGGCCGATCTCCAGCGCCTCACCGGTGGTCTCGGCCACCAGGACCTCGAGACCGCTGCGGGCGCACACTTCCGCGATGCCCGCGCCCATCTGGCCACAGCCCACCACTCCGACGCGTGCAATGTCGGCCATAGAGTCCGTCACCTCGTGCCTTTCGCTGTTCTCCGTGTCGCAGGTTCCCGTCTGATTCCGGTGCCCGCCCCGACCCCCCGACGTTACTCCGCGTCCTGCGGGTCATCGCGGGCCGGGGCGGGCATGCTCTGCGTTACGCCCGATTACGGGGGCGACGGATGATGACGACGATGCCAAAGAGACGGCAGGTGCAACAAATGCGGCAGATGGCCAGAAGAGGCTTCGTGGCGGGTGCGGCCGGGGTGGTCGCGGGTGCGGTGAGCGGTGTCGCCGCGGCGGGCGACGCCTTCGCGGGCCCGTCCCGGGGGACCGGTGACCCCCTCGCCGCCCCGTCCGGCGGACCCGGCCCGACGGAGGACGCCGGACGGGGCCGGGTCGCCCGGCGCGAGCTGCGCGGCATGTGGGTCGCCACCGTCGCCAACCTCGACTGGCCCTCGGCGCCGGGCCTGACGGCGGCCGCGCAGCAGGCCGAGCTGATCGCGTACCTCGACGAGGCCGTCGACCGGCGGCTGAACACCGTGATCCTCCAGGTGCGGCCGACCGCCGACGCGCTGTGGCCCTCGCCCTACGAGCCGTGGGCCCAGTACCTCACCGGCGTCCAGGGCAAGGACCCCGGCTGGGACCCGCTGGGCACCGCCGTCCGCGAGGCGCACCGCCGCGGCCTGGAGCTGCACGCCTGGTTCAACCCGTACCGGGTCGCCAACCACACCGACCCGACCCGGCTGGCGCCCGGGCACCCGGCCAGGGTGCACCCCGACTGGGTGCTGCCGTACGGCGGGAAGCTCTACTACAACCCCGGCATCCCCGAGGTCCGCCGCTTCGTCCAGGACGCGATGCTCGACGCGGTCCGCCGCTACGACATCGACGCGGTGCACTGGGACGACTACTTCTACCCGTACCCGGTGGCGGGGCAGGTCTTCGACGACGACGCCACGTACGAGAAGTACGGCGCGGGCTTCCCGGACAAGGCGGCCTGGCGGCGGGACAACACCGACCGGCTGGTGAAGGAGACCGCCGAGCGGATCAAGCAGATCAAGAAGAACGTCCAGTTCGGGGTCAGCCCGTTCGGCGTGTGGCGCAACGCCGCCACCGACCCGCTCGGCTCCGACACGAAGGCCGGTGTGCAGACCTACGACGACCTGTACGCCGACACCCGCGGCTGGGTCAGGAAGGGCTGGATCGACTACATCTGCCCGCAGATCTACTGGAACATCGGCTTCGCCGCCGCCGACTACGCCAAGCTGCTGCCCTGGTGGGCCGAGACGGTCCGGGGCACCGGCGTCGACCTGTTCGTGGGGGAGGCGCTCTACAAGGCGGGCGACCCCGCCCAGCCCGCCGCCTGGCAGGACCCGGCCGAACTCTCCCGCCACGTCACCTTCGCCGCCGGCTACGACCAGGCGCGCGGCCACGTCTACTTCTCGGGGAAGAGCGTGGTGAACGACGCGATCGGGGCCATGGACCGGGTGGTGGCCGACCACTACCGCAACCGGGCGCGCCCGCCCCGTTGACGGAAGGTCGCGCCCGCCCCGCCGACAGCAGGGGCGGGGCGGGCGCGACGGGCGCCGTGGCCGGGCCGGCCGGTTTCCCGGCGGCCCGGCCACGGGCGTCCCGGGGCGAAGAACAGCGCCGGGCCACCGGAGGCCGCTACGGAGTCTCCCGGGCCTGCTTCCGGGGGTCGGTGTGCTGTACGACGCTGTCGGGACCGGGTGAAATCAGGTGCTCGTGTCCGTCCTCGAAGCGGACGCGGTACGGGGGAGTGCCCCCGGCCCCGAGCACTTCGACGATCTCTGCGACCCTGTCGTGCTGCCCCACGGTCCTGCCGTGTGTCAGCAGCCGGTCGCCCGCGTGTGCCTCCATCGCGACTGACCTCCTCACGGGTGGCGGTCCATGTCGACAAGTCTATGTCCGAAGGGCGGCTTCGCCCGGTGGGGAGCCGCGGGCCCCGGCGCCGACGGGACGCGGGGGCGGGTGGGGAGGGAGTCGGGTGTGCGGACATCCAGATCCGTCCGCGCGGACTGTCCGCGGACAAGGCGTCGCCGTCGACACGGATGTCGCCGTCGTGTCGCGACAGCAGCCGTTGAACACGGGCCCCGTGTCGCTGAACGCCGATCTTGTCGCGATGAAGACGAGACCTGTGTCGTTGAACGCCGAGACCTCCCGCGAGACCTATGCGAGACCGAGAATTGCCCCGCGAGACCGGCTGGCCTCGAAGCCCGGCAGCGTGCTCCCGAAGCGAACGGGGACGCCCCCGAAGCCGATGGCCGTGCCCTCGAAACACCACACAGGAATGCGCGGTTGCGCGGGCCGGCACGGCGAGACACGAACGCGCAGAGTTGGGCGTCGGAATTCCCAACGAGATTGATCCCAGGTGCGGCTGGCCTGTTCCGCGGTGGAGTGTCCCACTGGGCGAGGTGCAGCCCAAGGCCTCGAGGCGCGGGCATTCGGAGGGACTCTCCTTGGTGCTCTCCTGGCGCTTGGGGCCGTGAGCAGACGCCGGAGTGTCGGCTGCCCACCCGGCAGGAGCTCAGTGCGGGAGGAGCCTTCCCTGGCGATTCGTGCCAGCCGCTCGTCGCCCAACGGAGGGCACGCCGGCAGGGCTCCGCCACAGTCACGGACGGGGCAAAGCAGCCGAAGCCCTGGTGAGGAGGGGTGCACGGTTCCACATCGGGCCGCCCCGCACCACGCCCAGCAGCCGCTTCGGACGCGCCGGAGGTGATGTGGTGTTCGTCACATGGGCGAGAGCGTCGTCGCGTCCGCCGCCGGGCTGGCGACCACCACGCGGGAGGCCGACACGGCTCTGCGACTCCGCGTACGGCACTAAGCGGAATCTCTGGCTGCCTGTTCTCCTGGGCGCCGCACCCGCGTGCGGGCCTGCCTTGGCTCCCGGCCCGGAGCTAAGAAGGCATGTGACCTAGGTGCATCCCGTACGCGATGGTGCAGGACGGAGTCGTGCGCGACTGGGGACGTTCAGTGGTACGTCCCCCTCCTCGAGGAGGGGGACGGCTGCGTCAGGCGGCGGGCTGTAGGACGGTGTGGACGGCGGCGAGGGCCTGGAGCCGGTCGGCCACGGCATCCGGGCCGAGAGCCGCAAGGGCCCACAGGGCACTGAGCTGGCGGCCGGAGGAGCAGATATTGATCAACGGCGGCCGGAACGGCGCCACGGCGATGTTCCGGGCGGCGAAGGGTGCGGGGTCGAGATAGGTCATGCCGCCGGTCCCGCACAGATACGCGCGGGCGCCGGTCGCGGCGGAAAGGTCCGCGAGCCGGACGGATCGGCCCGGCCGGGACGGGAGTTGGCTGCTGGTGAGGATCTGGCCCTTCCAGCCGAGCAGGTCCAGCAGGACGGGGGTGGAGATCTCGGCGACCGTCGCGGTCCGGCCGGTGGTGAAGGCGTCCAGCACCGGGCCCAGGGCCTTCGCGAGGGCGGGCCAGTGGGGGCTGGAGCTGTAGTGCTGCCGCAGCATCCCAGCGGTTCGGCGGCAGGCCAAGGCAGGGTCGTCGATCCGGGCGTCCCGGATGAGGGTGGGCCGCCCATTGGGGAGGTGGGTGGGGATGGTGAGCCACTGCTGGCGGGCCGGGTCGTCGAGGTCGGCGAGACGGGCTCGGTGCTGGTAGTCGCGGCGGGTGAACTGCACGTCGTCCAGGACGATCCAGTAGTCCGCCGCGAACAGCTTGGCCAGCGTCGTCAGTCTCGGGAACACATTGGGCTGGTGGATCGCGCACAGCCCGCCCGGGGCGGGCAGGTCACGAGGTGATGAGGCGGCTGGTGAAGCCGTCGGCGATGAGGGATTCGTACGCGGCATGCACGTCCTCCGGGACCTCCTGCTCGATGGCGAACCCGAGCTTCGGATACTCGATCACCCGCTGGAGATCACCGACGAGCATGTCCAAGACGAGCTTCTCGTCGCCGATGGACTTCAAGTAGTCGTCGAACTCCAGCGGCTCCGACGCGCACAGGATCTCGACGTCGGGCCACAGCTTGCGGGCGGTCGCGAACGATCGCCTCTCCATATAGGGCTTGGACACCAGCAGCACCGTGGTCGGGTGGATTCCGGCGCCGGTGAGGACCTCACGCGAGAGGGTGATGTTCTGCCCGGTGTTCCCGGCGTTGGGCTCCAGCAGGATCGCCTCGGCGGGGACGCCGAGGTCGATGGCGTGCTCGCGGAAATGGACGGCCTCGCCGCGCGGGAAGACCTTGGCGGTGGTGGGGCTGTTGCCGCCGGTGAACACCAGGGTCTTGAAGAGCCCGGCCTGATACAGCTCGGCGGAGTGGGCGGCGACGCCGAGGTCGTGGCTGCCCAGTCCGATCGCCACGTCGACGGGCCGCAGCTCGTGGTTCATCTGGTGGTAGTCCCAGATCAGCTCGGCCTGGCGCCACTGGTCCTCGGTGATGGTCTGCTGGTTGTCGCTCACGCGTCTTGTCTCCCTGGTCACCGTTGCCGGGGGCCGGTCGGCCCCTCGCTCATGGCCTTGATGCCCTCGATACTGCGCAGTTGGTGCACGAGTCCGTACTGCGCGGCCACCTGGGCGGCCTGGTCGAGGACGAGGTGTCCATCATCCCGGGTGGCTGCGTCGGAGAGCAGGATGTGGCCATGAGCGGTGTCCAGTCGCACGCGTTGCATCGGTGATTCGGTGGTCCCGCTGTTGCGGGCGATGTCGATGAAGTGCAGGGCCTGGGTGAGGTCGCCGGCGCCGCGGCGGGCGAGGGCGAGTTTCTGATGGGCCACCGACCAGTCGTCGGGTTCCTGGAGGTCTTCGAAGTCGCGGGTCGCGGCCTGCATGACGCGGGTCGCATAGTCGTGGTTGCCGTCCTTGCTCAGCGCGGTCCCCACCCACAGCCGGGCCCTGGCACGGTCGCGACGGGAGAGCCGGTCGTCGACGGCGAGGGTCTCGTAGTTGCGGGCGGCGATCTCCAGCTTCCCGGACATCTCGGTCACGACCGCAAGTGACAGATTGAGCTGGGCGACGCGGCGGGGAATGTCGAGCTGGGTGAAGACGGAGCGGGCGCCGGCATAGGAGTGCTGGGCGGAGAGCGGGCCGAGAACGACGCCTTGGTCACGCTTGAGGTCGCCGAGCAAAGCCGTCGAGCGGGCGAAGAGATACAGGCCCTTGTCGTCGAGCTCAAGGGCCGTGAAGCGCGTGAGCCACCGGCTGAGCAAGCTGTCGGCGAAGGCGAAGTTCTGCCGGGACAGGGCGACCACGACACGGTCCAATTCGTCGGCCCACGATTCGTACTCCCAGGCCCGGGGACCTGAGGCGGTGACGCGGCGCCGGGCAGCGGTCGCGGCGTTGGACGTCTCGGACAGGAGTGTCTCGAAGCGCAGGTGAACGGCGGCGTCCGCACGGCCGAGCGCGGTGTCGAGGATGGCCTGGGTGTCGGGTCTGGGCTCGGTGGCCGCGAGCTTGGACTCCCACTTGGACACGGTCGCAACCGCCAGGCCGAGCTGCTGGGCGAAGGCCCGCACGCTCAGACGCAGGGCGAGACGCAGGGCCCTGGCCTCCAGGCCCGTCCAGTGGTGCACGGTCGCCACGCGTCACTCCCTTCCGCCAGTCATCGAAGCACGGTGCGTGCAGTCGGTGGGACGAAAGTGGAACGCAAGTAGAACAGGCGGTGATTGGCCGGGAGTTGGCCAGCATCCACGCTCAAGACGTCACCTCTTGTCGAGCCTTTTGGACGGTCTTCAGCATGGAACCCCTCACGGAGAATCGCCCGGTCAACGGCCCGGTCGTTTACGGCTTTCTGCGACTGGTGCGGGTCTCCGCCGCCCGGAAGGCGGCGCTGGCCGCCTCTCTTGCCGAGTACTGCCGCAACCACGAACTGCAGCTGTCCGGACTGTTCACCGACCGCGACGTGAGTTCCGGACCCGACTCGGCGGCGTTCACCGGGCTGCTGGACGTGCTGGCCCTGCCGGACGTCTATGGAGTGATCTCCCCGGCCATGTCGCACCTGGGGCCGAAGGCCATAGCTGCCGAACGCGGCCGGCGGATCGAGGCGGCCGGCTCCCGGCTGCTGCTGGCCCGCGGGCCCCGCCCCGCACACCCGCCCGTCTCCCGCGGCGGCCCGGTCCGTCGCCGCAGTCCGGGATCCACCCGCGTCCWGGACGCCGAGTCGTGAGGGCCACGATGACCGAAACGACCCAGCGGTTCTTCGAGCCCCGACCCGAATCGATCGGCCAGGCACGGCAGTTCACGACAGACGCCCTGGCCGAGTGGGATCTTGAAGGCCGTGCCGAGGACATCCGGCTCTGTGTCTCCGAGCTCGCCACCAATGCCCTCGTCCACGCAGCCGTCGACGGCCACGGCTTCCTGGTCAAGCTCGATGCTGACGAGGAAGTCGTACGCCTGGAAGTCCACGACAGCCGCCGCCAGCACCCCAAGGCCCGCCAGGCCGCCGACACGGACACCTCCGGGCGCGGCCTGACGCTGGTGAGCGTGCTCGCCGACGGCTGGGGAGTCCAGGACCACACCCCGTCCGGAAAGGTCGTCTGGTCCTGCTTCAAGGCTGCGGGAGGGGCGGCGTCATGACCGTCATCCTCACCCCGCCAGATCCGGAACTTCGACTGCTGGTCTCCCTCGCGTCCTGGACCTGGCCGGGCACCGGACCGGACGGCCACGAGGTCGCGCACATCCTGATCACCCACACCCCGGCCCTGGCCACCCCCGACACTGTCGAGGCCCGGATGCGGCGGCTGTCGGACAGCCTCGGCTGTCTGGCCGGCCCCCGGGAGGTCGTTCTGGAGATCGACCGGTGCCTGCAGATCGTCGGCGACCAGGTGCTGGTGCACATCCCCGGCGCCTCTCGCCGGCTGCGGCTGCCCACCCGCCGGGCCTGGACCGAACTGGTCGCCCACAACGGTGACGCCGTCCTCCTGCTCGGGCTGGACCCACTGCCGCAGAGTGCCGACGCCGCCCGGCTCGATGCCTACCTGGATGCCGCCCTCGCGGCCGAGCGGCTGCTGTTCGGACGCGCCCGCACCCGCTGAACCCCGGACTTTCCGCACGGCCCCCGGACGGAACGGATGAGAGGGAACTGCCATGGAAACATTCGAACGCGCCCGCCTGGACGCCTACTTCGCCCGGATCGCCACCCAGTTCGCCCCGGACGAGCAGACCGCATCGTTCCTGATCACGCACCTGCTGCCGGAGCGGCCCGCGTTCATCCAGGCCGTCGCCGCGATGACCCGGCTCACCGCGGTGCTGCCCAAGCCGAAGTCCATCCACCCGGCCGCCAAGCGCGAGGTCGAGCAGACCGTCCCCGTCGACATCCTCACCCGCGAGATGTTCACCGAGCCCGATGACGCCCTGGACTACCTCGAATCCCGGGCCGCAGGCGAGACGGCCTGCCTGCTGGACGTCGGTGGCTACTTCGCCCCCACCCTCGCCGAGGTCCACAGCCGGTTCACCGGACGGATCGCCGGGGTGATCGAGGACACCGAGAACGGGCACCGGCGCTACGCGGACCTCGACAAACTGCCCTGCCCCGTCATCTCCGTCGCCCGCTCTCCCTTGAAGGACCCTGAGGACTTCCTCGTCGGACAGTCCGTGGTCTTCTCCACTGAGGCCGTCATGCGCGGCCGCGGGGACATCCTCCACGGCCGCCCCGCCCTCGTGATCGGCTTCGGGAAGCTCGGCAGTTCGATCGCCCGGCTCCTGCAGGCCAAGGGAGTGCAGGTCACCGTCTTCGACATCGACCCCGTCCGCCGCACCCAGGCCCTCTCCCAGGGCTTCACCGTCGCCCGCGACCGCGAGACCGCCCTGACCGGTGCCGGCCTGGTCCTCTGCGCAACCGGCGCGATCTCCCTGCGCGGCGAGGACTTCGGGCATCTCCGCAATGGCGCCTACGTTGCCACCGTCACCAGCAGCGAGGACGAACTCGACCTCGCCGGACTCCCCGACGTCTACACCCGCACGATCGTCGGCGAGCACGTCACCCGCTACCGGACCACCGGCCAGTACTTCTATCTGGCGAACGGCGGCAACGCCGTCAACTTCATCCACGGCGCCAGCGTTGGGCCATTCATCTTCCTGGTCCAGGCCGAGATCCTCGCCGCGATCAGGATGCTCACCCGCGAAGAGCTCGCCCCCGGTATCCATGAGGTCCCCGCACCCGACCGCGAAGCCATCGCAGCGACCTGGCTCTCCTACTTCAACAGGTGATCACCATGACCATCACAGCCGACCACATCCGCACCACCATCGCCGCCTACCTCGACCAACATCCCGACGACAAGCGCGAACTCGGCGTCGTCCTCGGCTTCCTGGACGATGGCGACGACCTCACCCACCGCACCACGCTGCCCGGGCACGTCACCGCCGGGGCGATCCTCGTCGGCCCCGACGGCCGCATCCTGCACATTCTTCATAACGCGACCCAGAAGTGGCTGCTGCCTGGCGGCCATCTGGAGGCTTCGGACAACACGCTCCTGCAGGCCGCCGGCCGTGAACTGGCCGAGGAGACCGGCATCCCGCCCCACGTGGTCTCCCCGCACAGCGAAGTCCCGCTGCACATCGATGTCCACCCCATCGACGCCAACCCCGCCAAGGGCGAGTCCGCCCACCAGCACTTCGACTTCCGGTTCCTGTTCCGCACTACCGCAGACATTGGCGACTTGCAGACCGAAGAGGTCTCCGAGGCCGCCTGGCGCAATGCCGACGAGATCACCGACTCTCAACTCCGATCCCGCATCACCGCAGCCCTGCGCTGAACCATCCCCGGCCAGATAGCCGCCCCTGATGCCCACATCTTGCGCGGCAGGACCGGACCGGGAAACCACCTGGTCACGGGCCTGCCGCCTGAGACCTGCTAGGAGCCGAAAGGGCTGAAGGGGCCGAGTTTTCGAAAAAGGCACTGGTGAGGAGAACGTCGCGGACTGGTGCGACGACGGCGAGTTCGACGACACCTGGGCCGACACCGCCGGCCGCCTCGCCGAAGCCGCGGAACTCGAAGCGGGGAAGACCTGCGAAGCCTGTGGTGAGCCCGGACGCGCCCGCTTCCACGGCGACCAACACGGCACCTGGATCAAGGCCCTTTGCGATGGCTGCAGGGCACTCCCTGGCGCCGCTCTATGTCATTTCGCGATCGGACAAGCGAAGAAAGTGAGCACATTGGTTCGCAAACATTCGACTCTCCACGCCAAATTGTGGTCATTTTCGAAGAAAGGTCGCCACCGCTGAGCAGAGGGTGCTGCCGTGGATAGATGGGCGACGCAACGAGGGCAGTGATCCCGTCGGAGTCAAGTCACCTTGACCAGTTGGCCATGGAGTATGAGGGAGATGTCACCCAGCGGGATCGGCTACGGCTCGATAACGACTGGCCTCGTCGGTGGAGTTCGTCATGGCGAGTGGGTACCGGCGAAGTCTGCTGGCCGATCCGCGACATGGCACACGTGCCGGTGCTGTCATCACGGCCGATGCGGGGGTTCACCTGGCGGGCGAAACAGCGGCATCGCCCTGGCCTGGAGGTGATGGCCTCAACAGGCAGGATGCACGGCTTCGAGTCGCTGGAGGAACTGCGCTTGCTCGTCGCGCTGGACTTCTTGAAGGCATCGGAGGTGCTGTCGCAGCCGTTCCGGCTGGACTTCGAGCATACGGGCGGACAGGCATGGCATATCCCGGACTTCCTGGCGGTGATCGACGGCGGGATGTGGCTGCTGGACGTCCGGCCGATGGAGCTAATCAAGGAAGAAGACGCGCTGAAGTTCGCGGCGGCCAGGGAAGTGGCGGCCGCCTGCGGCTGGCGGTACTCGGTGATCGCGGGCTGGCGCCCGCATGTCTGGAGCGTCCTTGATCATCTTTCCTCGCGCAGGCGGCCGGCGAGGGACCTGCTCGGCATGCGGGACCAACTGCTCACCGCTATCGGCGGGCAGCCGGGACGGATGATGACGTTCTGCGAGCTGGCGGACTCGACCAGCGTGCCTGCCGTTGGCCGGGCGAACATCGTCCGGCTGCTCTGGCACCGCGAGCTCGGCGTTGACCTGGGCAGTCCTTTGCGGGACAGCTCGCTGATCTGGGCGGTGTGATGGCAGCCAGGGGCTTCTTGCAGATCGCACCGGGCAGGCGGGTCGCGCTCAACGGCATCGAGTGGACGATCGAAGCCGTCCACGGTCAGTACGGCCGGCTCGTCCTCACGGACGACGACGGCCGCACGGAGACCCGCTCGTTCCGCTGGCTCATCAACCATCCCGACCTGCGGCTTCTGCCGAAGGCCGAAGCGTCGGGGCCCCCGTCGCCAGTCGCCCAGCAGCCGAGGACCCTGGCTGACCTGACAAAGGACCAGCTGGAGCGGGCCCGGCTGCGGGCTGCGCATGTGCTGGAAGCCGAGACGGGGTTCCGGGAGGGCCACCCGGCTCGGGCCCTGCCGGGTGAGCCCCGGCCTGCCTACGACCCGGACCGCACGACGCTGACCGAGCGCCGCCGCTCGAAGGCTGCGGAGATGGAGGCGTTGTTCCGTCCGGAGGCGGTCCGGCTCGGCCTGCAGCACCTCAGCTACCGGACACTGATGCGTCTGTCGGGCCTGTCAGGCGACAGTCTCCTGCTGGCCTGTGCGGACGGGCGCTGGACACGGCGACGCAGCGGGCACCGCAGCATCACCGAGGAGGTCCGGGAGGCGATCTTCGCGGTCAAAGCCGAGTGCCGCGAACGCGCCGGCCTGAGCCTGGCTGCCAGGCACCGGTTGATGCACCAGTACATGCGCGAGCGGTTCCCGGCCTTCCCGACCGAGAGAATCCCTTCCCGCTGGACGTTCGCGACGGTCTGGGAGGAGTGGTTCAGGCCCGGCGGAGCCCGGCCTCGTTACGGGCGAACGGCTGAGGCCGCCGCGGAGGCCGGGGTCTCCGGCCGGGTGGTGGTCCATCGGCCGGGCCAGGTTCTGGTGCTGGACTCGACGCCGATGCCGGTGAAGCTGCGCGAGACCGTCTTCGGTGATGCGGTCACCGCGACGCTCACCCTCGCGCTCGATCTCTACACGCACGGGCTGCCGGCCTTCCGGCTGACGCTGCAGTCCGACACCTCGGTCGATGTCGCGATGCTGCTGCGGGACGTGATGCTACCGCTTCCGATGCGGGACGGGTGGGGCGAGGACACGGAGTGGCCCTACGCCGGGGCTCCGGCCGACGTGATCGCCGAGTTCACCGGGCACCGGGTCGCCGCCCTGCCGTTTTTCGCCCCGGAGACGGTCACCACCGACCACGGCGGCCCCTACAAGAACCACGACCTGGTGGAGGCCGAGCGGGAGATCGGCTGCCGGATCCTTCCTGCCCGTGTCCTGCGCCAGGCCGACAAGTTCGCGGTCGAGCGCCAGTTCCTCACCGTCCAGACCATGCTCTTCGAGCACCTGCTGGGTTTCACCGGCGGTGACGTCGCGGACCGCGGGACCGACCCGGAACGCGATGCGAGCCTCACGCTCGCGCAGGCCGAGCACATCATCGCGACCTGGATCGTCCAGATCTGGCAGAACCGCAAACTCGGCGAATATGCCCCGAGTTGGGCACCGGGCGAAGATCACAGCCCCAACACGCTGTTCGCCGCGGCGATGGAACAGGGCGGCTTCGACCTGGACTTCCCCGAGCCGAGCTTCTACTACAAGGTCCTGCGCAAGCACCACGTGAAGATCCATCCGCGCCGGGGAGTGAAGATCCTCGGGCTTTGGTATCACGACCCGGTCCTCGACGAGCCGCGTTTCCAGCAGCCCTCCGCCCGAGGCGGCAAACACGCGCGCCAATGGGTGGTCCGCAGCGACCGAAGGGACCGCCGGCAGGTGTTCCTCCAGGACGACGCCGACCATGAGACCTGGCACATCCTGCGCTGGCGAGGACTGCCGCCCGACGGCGAGATCCCCGCCTTCTCGGACAAGACCGCAGGTGCCCTGCTGGCCCACGTGAAGGCGAACAACATCAGGATCCACTCGGAGAGTGAGCTCCTGGAGCACCTGCTCGGGATCCTCAGCTCGGTCACCCCCGTTGACCAGTGGCCCAGCCAGGCCAAGAAGAGGGCCGGGAAGAAGCGGCGCGTCGCCCAGGCCCGCGAGATCACCCGAGCACAGGCCGCTGCGGCCGACCGCCCCGCCGCACCGGCACCCGCAAACGAGCAGGTCCCGGTGGAGATGCCCGTGGCCTGGGCCGAGCACGCCCGCACCATCGACCACGTCGTCGACGCCGACCGGCGCCGACGACGCGAAGAAGCACTCGCCGGCACCAGGCCCGTCGCTCCGGCAACCCTGCACGCAGCCCTGAACCGGCGCCGCATGTTCCGGCTTCCGCCTCCCGACGGCTCGGAAGCCGCCACAACGGTCCGGGAGGACGACACGTGACCCAAGCTCTCTCTCACGACGATTCGGTGGAGGGCCTGCCTTCACGAGCCAGGATCGCCGAGTTGATCCTGGGCAGCTGCCCGTCCCTCGACACCTACGCCGGCTGGCAGCACTACCGCACCCACTGCGATCTCCTCGTCCCTGCCTCCGTCATCTCGCCGAAGCAGTGGTCAATGCTTCCCGAGAGCCGCCAGTACGACTACGACCTTTACCGAGAGCTGACGAACGCGAACCTCCCACTGCAGGACACCCCCATGCACGACAAGGTCGGCAGGCTGATCCGGCGCCGGTTGAGCGGCAACACGAGGAAGAAGAACGACCCGACCCGCGCCGGCGTCATGATCAGCGGCTGGGGCAACTACGGCAAAACCGCGTCTGTCATCTCAGCCGGAGCCGTCTTCGAAGACCAGTGGCTGGAACTGCACAGCCACCTCAACCCTGGGGCTGTTCCGGGTACTCGGGACCTTCATGCGCCAGTCGTCTATGTCTCGACCCCGGTGACCGCGACCCCGAAGAGCCTTTGCGCATCGATCCTGGCCTTCTTCCGCGCCCAGACCCGCAAGTCGGCCACGCTGCCGGAACTGGTACGGCAGGTCGCCGACTCCCTCCATGACCACGGCGTCAAAGCGCTGATCCTGGACGACATCAGCCGGCTGCGGATGCACAGAGCCGACGATCAGGACGTCCTCGACCTGATGCGGGCCTTCATGAGCCTGGACGTCACCCTGATCCTGACCGGCGTCAACATCCCCGGCACTGGGCTGCTTCGCGAGGCCACGTGGAACAAGAAGACCCGGCAGTGGGAAATGCCGCCGCTGGAGTCGACCCGCATCCACGGCTTGGAGATCACCCAGACCGAGCACCGCTTCGAGCTCATCGAGATCGACCGCTTCCGCTACACCACCCCGGAGCAGATCCAGGGCTTCGTGGATCATCTGGAGGGAATCGAGCAGCACCTGCGGCTTTTCAACGCGAAGGCGGGCATGCTCACTGCCGGCGCCATGCCGGAGTACCTGATGCGTCGCACCGGCGGTGTCATCGGCTTGCTGGGACGCCTGCTCGAAGATGGTGCTCAAGAGGCCATGGAGTCCGGGAAGGAACTGATCGACGAGAGCCTGCTGGACGAGATCGTGCTCCGACGGGATGCGCCCGAACAGGCACCGGACGAGCCCGTGATCCCGGCCGACCCTCCGACCGCTGACAAGACCCCCAAGCCGGCGAAGCGCCCCCGGAACACTGTCTTCGATGACGCCGGCCCGGCTGCCCGCGCAGGCGCCTGACGGGTGAAGCCACGATGCATCCACTGCCCCGGAGCCTCGAATCCCTGTCCGGAGAGTCCCTGGTCAGCTACATGCTGCGACTTGGGCACCGTCTCGGCCTCTCGCCTCTCCACCTGATTCGCGCGGCGGACTGGATCAAGGACGGCGCCAACTCAAATCACTTCCCCGGCAGTCTGCTGCTGGACCTTCCCAGTCCTCAGATCGACGCATTCGCCCGGCTCACGGGACAGACGGCCAGGGAAGTCTCCGCGCTGACGCTGGCGCAGTGGCGTGACCGCTACCCGCCGATCGCCCGGTCCCTGTCCGCCCCAGGACGCTTGATGAGGCCAGACGCATGGCTCTACGTCGGCTCGCCCCGCTTCTGCCCTTCCTGCCTGGCGGGCGACGGCACTGATGTTCAGCAGCGGCACAGCGGGCCCTGGCTCAAGCTCTGGCACCTGCCCATCGTCTTCGCCTGCACCGAGCATCAGACTTATCTGGAGGCCGAATGCCCGCACTGCGGTCAGCCGCACGACGCGCAAGGACCTCTCATCCAACGGGCCAACGACCACACGCTGCATCCAGCGCAATGCCGGTGGACGGTCAACGCGCAGACGCCGAGGAGGAAGTCTTTCGCCTGCGCCGGCAGACTCGACCACCTCACCGACTCTGGGCGCGACCGGCCACAACCGACTGCCGACATCCTCCGCTTCCAGAAGTCCCTCCGGGGCCGCCTGGATTCACCCACTCGAGCCACGGACGCGTCCGAGTACTTCACCGATCTCCGGCTGGCCACTGCGCTGATCAACACGGCATGGCCTCACAGCCTGGACCTCCTCGATACCAACACCGCTGAGCGAATCGACTCCAACTCGCAGACAATGCACGCCAGTCCGGGCGGGAGGCACAACCAACAAGTCCGCGACACGCCGCCGCGTGACCCCATTACCTGCGGAGCTTTACTCATGGCCGCAGACCGCCTGCTTACGAGAGACGACCTGCCCGACGTCATCTCGAATCTCACGCGTGCTGCCTTCGGCAGCCCTTCAAGCCGAACACCATGGGCCGTTCTCTACGACAGACACAAGAGCGGCTGCTCCGAGCGACTCCGCCAGGTCGCTGAACCCGTCACTCGGACGTTCCCCCGGGTCAGCGGCGGCCGCGGAGGCACACGAGGACCACTCCGCAGCGGCTACCAGCCCGAGCACATCCCGGCGTTCCTGGAACCCGACTGGTATCAGCGCTACCTGGCCAGCTGCGCGGGCTCGGAAGTCAAGTCCGTGCGCAGGGCCGCCGCCGTCCGGCTCGTCCAGTGGACCATGGGCGGAACCTACGATGACGCCGCCGAGTTCCTCGGGATCACGCCAGTCCAGACACACCTACTCACCGGACGCGAGACCCGGCGCTCAGCATGGACGCGATGCAACCCTCTTGAGGTCGACAAAGCCCTTCGTGCTCTCGCCTCAGAACTGCAATCACGACGTCAACCACCAGTTGACTACTGGCACAGACGGCAAGCACTCCACGAGTGGGTGCTCAGCATCGACTCCTGGGAAGCGCTGGTCAAAGAACTCCCGTCCGTTCGCACCCAGACCCGCACCCGGACCGACGACCGCAAGCGCCAGGACGCCTCGGTATTCATCTGGACGCTGGTCACGCGAGGCGAGCACCTCTTCGCTCCCCGCCCACTCGAAGCCGCACAACCCACCGAAATCCAGCAACAGTGGGCCGCGCGGCGGAACACCGCATGGTTCCAGTTCTCCCGCCCCGATCCACTGCGTCACTACGCGGACCTACGCTACGTCCTCGCCAAGTACGCACAGCAACTCGCACGGGAAATCGACGCCGGTGCTGGGCCCACGGCCACCCTCGCGGATGAGGTCAACGGATCACCCAACGTCCCGACGCGAACGCACAGTAGACATCCATGTCCGTAGCTCTGCTCCCGAGAGCCCGTACAGCACCGTATGCAGCCCCGCCCACCGTCATCACCGCATCGCAGATGGCGGCGATCTCCAACATGGGGTACGGAGCAGAGATACGATCACTTCGCCCGCAATGGGAACGAGACACCGGATGGACAACTGATGGACAGCGCTCGTGCGCTCACCCAAGTGAAGGTCACTGGCCTGCTCGGCAGGTTCACGCATACGGTCAACTTCCCGGCTACCGACGAGTTCGTGATCGTCCACGGGCCCAATGGTGTGGGCAAGACAATGCTCCTCGACCTCATCAGCGCGGTGTCGTGGCCGGTGGACTTCGGCAAGATCGCACGCGTGCCGTTTCAGACTCTTCAGATGTGCTTCAGCGACGGCTCGCAGCTCTCTATCGAAAAGCCCGAGCCGGAGAGCATGCACGAAGAGGACCAAGCCTCTCCAGACGACGAAACCCGGACCGCTCCGGCATCCTTGTCCTTCCTCCTCGAAGGACCTGGCCCCGTTCGCATCACGTGGTCGCCCAAGCTCCCCGTAGGGCGAGCGGAGGCCCGGCGCGCGTTCATGCGCCTCGAAACGGGCAGCGCTGAACTGCTGTCCCGTAACCAAAGGTTGCTACGAAACCAGCTAATGCACGCTACCGACGAGGTCGCTCTCCTGGACCTCCTGGCACAGTGGGGGGACGAGCCCCCTGATGCGCTCAGGGACCTGCTGAGCGAGCTCATGCCGGCAGAGATGCGTGAGTACCTGACGGGCATCGTGGTCCATTCCATCGACACCCACCGGCTGCTTGGCCTGTCGGTGCCAGAGGATCGGCCAGGACGGAGGCAGCGTCCCACACTGATGAAAGTCGAGGAGTTCGCTCAGGACCTGGCCCGCAGACTGGCGAAAGAACTGGCGGAGAACTCACGGACTTCGCAGGAGCTGGACCGAACCTACCCACAGCGCCTTCTGGAGAACCCCGCTGTCGACGTGAGCGAGCAGGCGATTCGGGAACGCTACGACGCCCAGAACGAGCTGCGACGCCAGCTCGGTGACATCTCGCTGGTTGACGATGACGAACGTTCCAGCGTGATCGAGATCCCCGAGCGCATGGAGGACTGGCAGCGCGCGGTGCTGTGGACCTATCTCCGTGACACCGAAGCAAAACTGGCGACGTTCCAGGACACCCTCGATCGAGTTTCTCGACTGCGTGAAATCGTCAACAGCCGGTTCCTGTTCAAACACCTCGAGATCGACCGCGAACGCGGCTTCCGACTGGTCAGCGACGACGACGGGCAGGAACTCGAACTAGCTTCCCTGTCTTCCGGAGAGCAGCATGAACTGGTGCTGGTCTACGACCTCCTGTTCAATGTGCCTTTGGGCGCTCTCGTCCTAATCGATGAACCGGAGATCTCCCTTCATGTGTCCTGGCAAAAGGGATTCATCACGGACCTCCGCAAGATCGCGTCCCTGGTGAGGTTCCGGACTATCGTCGCCACTCATTCCCCTCAGATTGCCGGAAAGTGGGCGGATCGCATGGTCGTGCTCGGCCCGGACGCGGAGTAGCAGACAAGGTGTTCGACGACCTCGATGCAAACGACCTATACGCTGAACTGATCATGCTCCGGGCCAATGACTCACGCGCCTTCATACTCGTCGAAGGCTCTGCGGACTGCGCAGTCTTGGACCGCTTCATAAACGCCGAAAATTTCACCACAGTTCCCGCGCTAGGCAAGCAAAGAGCCCAAGGAGCCATCGCGAGGGTCCACGACAGCGACCAACTCGCAGCCGTCTATGCCATCCTTGACCGCGACTGGGTAGGGCTGTTGGACAACGGTATGGACCACCACGCAGTGATCTACACCGACTTCTACGACTTGGACGCTTGCATCTTCTTCGCCCCGCACGTATACGAAGCACTCGCGGCCAGCTTCTGCACTGACCTGAGTTTTCGGCACGGCGCCGACGGCTGCACCCAGGAGGACATCAATGCCGCCTGTGTCCACCTGGCGCTCCCAGTCGGGCTCCTGCGCTTCATGTCTCAGCGTGACGGGCTCGCGCTGAATTTGCGGGACTTCCCGTTGACCGAGGTGGCAAGGAACAACGTCGGCAGCATCGACCTCACCGCATTGATCACGCTCGCCTGCAAACGCGCAGGAAAGGAGCCCGAAGACCATCCTGGGCTGCTCGCCCTTCTGCAGGCAGAACTCGCACGCGTCACGGAGAGGGAGCAGTACTGCTCTGGCCACGACCTGGCCAAGGCATTCTCACTCGTCGCGAAACGGCGGTGGGCAGCCAAAGTGGGACACGATGTCATCGAACGCTCCGCCAGAGCCGCGCTTAGCCGTGACGCGTTCGAGCAGACGAGCATCTACCGTGGCTGCATGCGTTGGGCCGACAGTGAAGGGGCAGCCGTCTGGAAGGATGCCCTCACCTCCTCCCAAAACTCGCATACCGAGTAACCGAGCGGGGCAGGTCAGAATTCCACACGGGGTCGTTCGCTGATATCCCGACTGAGCAGGGTTCGAATGTCGGCTTCCGGAAGTCCGGAACGATTGATGAAATCAGCGAAGGAGACCCCGGTTGTCTCCATGAGTTCTAGTGCTCGTTGCAAGAGTACGGGAACTTCTGGATTCCCAAGAGGGCCTGGCTCAACTTTCCTCCACCCCCGGACGGACAAGGCTTTCCACGCCTGCGCATAGGTGTGTTCACTCATAACACCGAGCGTTTTTGCCCTAACCAGGAGAGCTGCTAGAGAAACGTGCCACTTCGCTTTCAAGCGAAGAAATGCGGGCCAATCGAGATGTTCCGGAAGTTCGGATCTGATGTCGTTAGCTGGCATGAGGAACGCAGCAGCAAACTCGTGGGCCTGACTCTCAGTGACCTTGTGGCCGATATCCCCGGTGAGGCCATGCAAGACCAGGTGCCCTAGCTCATGGGCCGCATCGAAGCGGGAGCGGTCACGCAGTCCCTTGTCGGCCCCGAGAGCGACAATAGGCCTGTCAGGGAAGTCGACACAGAATGCATCAACTTTTTCAATGCTGACACGGAAGCGAACGACGACAACGCCGTTCATTTCCATCAGGCGCACGACGTTTCGTACGGGACCGCGTGGGACATTCCAGTGATCACGGATCTGTGCTGCCGCTTGTTCAATGTCGGCGGATTGAAGAGGATGCTCTTCGTTGATTGGAATGCGCGGCAGATTGAGGTCGGGAAGCGCGACGTATTTTTCGAGCTCAAGCGCGAGTTCTCGTGCGAGGTGCACGTACGCAAGCGCTTGTTGGCGATCTCGAGGGGAGGTCGATCGAAGGCTGCGAAAGAACCCGTTGACCTGATCCTGAGCAGGGGGGCGGGCTGGCGCGGCGAAGAACGACAGCGGTACCCGCAAAGCGACCGCAAGCCGGCG
This sequence comes from Streptomyces sp. sk2.1, assembly GCF_008120935.1. Lineage (GTDB taxonomy): Bacteria > Actinomycetota > Actinomycetes > Streptomycetales > Streptomycetaceae > Streptomyces. The sequence continues at coordinate 212,182 of NZ_RDBO01000020.1, read as the reverse complement.
AAGCGTCGATGTAGCGGGCTTGGTGTGTCCGTTTTCGAACTGGCTAATCGAGGCTGCGGTGACGGAGCCCACTTCCCTGGCCAGTTGCACCTGGGTAAGCCCCCGGAGTTCGCGCGCCATTCGCAGCCGGGCGCGATCGAACAGGGCTGCGATGTCACCAGGGTCCAGTCGCAGGTCGTTCACGTCGCTCGCCTCCCGGCCAGTCGGCGTCCGCCGATCAGCGGACGATTCTCGATCTTGAATGCTCCGCCCGCATCTTAGGCACACCTTGGTTACCGGTCGGTCAAATCGCTCGGCTCCAACCGAACACGCCCGAGTGAAGTGTGTCGAGTTGCATCTCTGCCACGTCATGTACTCTACCGAAACCAGAGAAGATGATGTTCGGATCTGAGGTGACCCACCATGCGTGGGGGGACGGAGTTGAGGGGATGCGGGTTCAGGAGTGCGTGCTGTCGGACGAGGTGATCACCGCCGACTCGGCGGATGCCTCGTTGTGGGACGCCATCGTGGTGCCGGAGGAGATCAAGGAGCGCTTGCGCAACCAGACTGTGCTGTCGCTGCTCGTGCGGCCTGACCTGCCGTTTGCGGTGACGGCGTTGCACGGCTTGTGCACGCTCTACGGCCCTCCCGGCACCGGCAAGACGACCCTGGCGCGGGGTCTGCCAGCACAGGTCGCCCGCTACGTCGCCGGAGGCGCGGTCCGGCGGATCGAGATCAACCCGCACGGGCTGATGAGCGCCGAGCACGGGCAGTCGCAGCAGCGGGTCAGCGAGCTGCTCGGCGAGTACGTACCGGGTCTCGCGTCGGATGGCGTGCCGACCGTGGTGATCCTCGACGAGGTCGAGTCGATGGCAGTCGCCCGCTCGGCGGCATCGCTGGCCGCCAACCCGGCCGACGTCCACCGCGCCACCGACGCGGTGCTCACCGCCTTGGATCTCAACGCCGCCGAGCACCCGCACCTGTTCTTCGTCGCGACCAGCAACTTCACCACCGCCCTGGACGAGGCGTTCCTCTCCCGCTCCGACGCCGCCATCCTCGTCCCGCTTCCCGAGCCGGAGGCACTGCGGAAGATCCTGGCCTCCACGCTGGTGACGCTGGCCGACAAGTACCCGGCGTTGGGTGAGCTGGCGCGCTCCTCGGCGATGGAGCGCGTCGCCGAGGCGGCTCGCGGGCTGGACGGCCGCCGTACGCGCAAGGTGGTCTTTGAAGCCCTGGCTCAGCGGCTGGACACGGTGCTGGACCCCGGCAGTCTCACCGAAGACGACCTGGCCGCCGCGGTGCGCAACGCCGTCGCGGAGACGGGTGAGCCGGAGGTGTCCCGTGCGGCGTACTAGGCAGGTGGCGGCTTCTCCCGTGCGCAGCGCCAGCGGAACCTGGGCGGTGATCTCGGACCTCGTGGCGGACACCGTGGCGCAGTCCTCCGCACTGTCCCGCGACGAGGCGGTGCAGGCGATGTCGGCCGCCGAGGCAGTCGGGCGGATGCTGATCGCGGCAGGGCACCTGCAGCAGCACCCGATCATCCTGGTGGCCGGCAAGGTGCACTGCGAGATCACGACGGTGTCCGGCACGGCGGCGCTGACGTTGGAGGAGAACCTCAACCCCGTCCCCGGCGCGGCGGGCGCCGACGATTTCACGATCCACCTGCCGTCCCCGGCCCCGCTCCAGGAGCAGGTGAAGGCAGCCGCCGACGGTCACGCCCGGTTGTCCGACGCTGTCCCGCCCGACCCGGAGACGAAGGCTGCCCACTCCGGTCTGCTGATCGACCGTGAGGCTCTGCGACGGGCGGTCACTCAGCGATGACCTCCACCTACACCTACACCTACACCCGGACCCACACCGCCACGCACCTGACCGACGTCATCCTCGGTACCATCACCGACATCCTCGCCGACCTGGGTATCAACATGGACCGGCTGCATCGCGACTGGGTGCAGAACGAGAACGCGATCAAGGCGTGGATCGAGGAGGCCTCCCTCGACACGGTCGTCCTCGAGTGCCACCAGCCCTCGGGCACCGTGGCACCGGTGATCGAGTTCCCGGTGTCCTACACCACTTCCGGCGACGGCAACGCCGAGTTCACCGCCTCTCGTGCTCGAGCCGCCCGGTTCCGGGCCAAGTTCGACCGGGTGCCCGCGGGCACCACCTACCGGCTGTTCTGCACCTTCAACAGGCCCCGCACCCCGCAACCAGGTTGGGGCCCCGGCCATCGGGCGAGCACCGACGGCCTGCGCGGCATCACCTTCGGCACCCTCGGCTCCGCCCCGCACGCCTCGACCGGCATGCGGTATTACCACACCTGAGACCATGAGCAGGGACACACCGCTATGGGATACATCGACGACGCCTTCACCAAGCTCAAGCACAACCTGGAGATCACCCAGACCGAGCAGAACCTGGCGAAGGCACGGCACGAGGCCATCCGCGATTTCGTCCGGTCGCACTGGGACCTCGCCGACGACTTCCTCACCGGCAGCTACCGGCGCGACACCAAGACGAAGAAGCTCAAGGACATCGACATCTTCGTGGTCCTCGACGCCGACGGCTCCCAGGCCGGCTTCCTCAATCAGGCGCCCATCCAAGTGATCAACGCCCTGGAGACGCTGCTCCGTCAGAAGTGGAGCGCTGCCGCCCGCGACGGCATGGCCGTCGTCATCCCCTACGGCCCCGACGACGAGGTCATGTCGATCGACGTAGTCCCCGCCTTCAAGCGAGACGAGGGCGGCTACTACATCCCCAATCCCTCGGCAGGGGACTGGATCGCGACCAACCCCAAGCGCCACCACGAGCTGAGCATCGCCAAGAACGCCGACTGCGACGGCAAGTACGTACCCTTCGTCAAGATGGTCAAGGGCATCAACCGCGAACTCGGCGAGCCCGTGTCGCCCTCCTTCCTGCTGGAGGTCATGGCCCAGTCGCTAGTGAAACCGCCGATCGGGCGCTACCAGGACGAGATCGTGCTGTTCCTGGCCACCGCCGCCGAACGCATCGGCGACGAGTGGCCTGACCCCGCCGGCCTGGGCGGTGACGTCAACGCCGTCATGAACGCGACTCAGAAGCTCGCCGCGGCCAACGCACTCACCCAGGCCCGCGCCATCGCAGAGCAGGCAGTCGACCTGGAGGACGAGGGCCAGGAGCGCGCTGCCTACGACGAGTGGAAGAAGCTGTTCGGGAACAGGATGACCAGGCCATGAACCTCTCCACCGACCCCGGCGGCGTCCACGGGATCCCATCCCGGGCCATCCACGAGCGGCAGCTCGACGACGGCATGCTGCTCCTCCAGCGCGCCGCGTCAGCAAGCCACCAACGCGGCCAGCTCCTCGAGGCCGTGCGCGTCACCGCCGCCGTTCTGCTCGCCGCCGCCGGTGTCCTGATCACGCTGATCGGCCACGGCCGGACAGCCGTCTCGATCGTCGGGTTCTTCTGGTTCGTCGTCTCCGCGTTCCTGCTCAAGGGCCTCGCCGGGAGCACAGCCCGGCAGGGCGCCCTGCTCCAGGAGATGTTCGACGTCACCCTGTTCCACTTGCCGTGGCGTTCCACCGTTGCAGGCGATCCCATCCCCGAACCCGACGTCCGCCGTCTCGCGCGCAAGCTCCCCCGAGGTGGCGCGAAGGATAAGCGCATCACCGACGGTTGGTACGACCCCACCCACGACGTCCACCACCCCTACGACATTTTCATCGCCCAGGAACAGAACCTTGCCTGGGACGCCCGCCTCCGCCGCCGCTACAGCCACCTCATCGCCACGCTTGCGATGCTGTGGGCCACTATCGGCTTCGTCGCGGGTTTGGTGGTCGCGGGCGCCACTCTGGGCGACACTCTCCTTAGCTTCTTCGTCCCGTCTCTGGCGGCCTACCAGATCGCTTACGAGATCTGGTCCGGCCAACGCAAGGTGGCCGACGAGCGCGACCGACTCACCAAGGTCGTCAATACTGAGCTACACAACGGATACCCCGGCCCCGTACCCGACGACGAATGGCACCGCCTTCGGACCGTTGCACGGGATGTGCAGGACGGCGTTCTCCGCACCCGCCTGGACACCACCCGAGTACCCGAGTGGTTCTACAAACGCTTCCGCGACGACGACGAACGCGACTTCGGCGACACCGCAGAAGGCCACCGCGTCCGCCTCGCCCAAATCACGCCCCCACCCCCGTAAGTCGCTGGGCGGGTTACTCCAAACCCGCCCAGCGACCTGCCGCACCTAAACGTGGGACCGTCTCACCCCGGAGCTCACGCACAGTAAGCATCCGCACCCTTGAGGTGTCAACTATCTCGCTCAAGGTGTGCCAACAAGAATTCTCCAAGCCGGCCTGACCTGCACAGCTCAGACGGAGATGTGCCACCTAAAAATCTCGGTCACAACCGCGACCTCGTGGGGGATACGCAAGTCTTTGCATAAAAGTGCGGAGATGCGTATAGTCATGCCATCGACGAGGAGGCTTTCGATGGTGGTACGTGCAGCGGTGGCAGGGGCGAGCGGATACGCCGGCGGGGAGCTGCTCCGTCTCCTGCTGGTCCACCCCGGGGTCGAGATCGGTGAACTCACCGCCAACTCCAACGCGGGACAGAAGCTCGGCGCGCTCCAGCCGCACCTGAGGCCGCTCGCCGACCGGGTGCTCCGGCCGACCACCCCCGAGGTGCTCGCCGGGCACGACGTGGTCTTCCTCGCCCTGCCGCACGGGCAGTCCGCCGCCGTCGCCGAGCAGCTCGGGGACGAGGTGCTCGTCGTGGACATGGGCGCCGACTTCCGGCTGGAGAACGCCGCGGACTGGGAGAAGTTCTACGGTTCGCCGCACGCTGGCACCTGGCCCTACGGACTGCCCGAGCTCCCGGGCCGACGCGCGGCACTGGCCGGTTCCAAGCGGATCGCGGTGCCCGGCTGCTACCCGACCGCGGTGTCGCTCGCGCTCTTCCCGGCGTACGCGGCCCGGCTGGCCGAGCCCGAGGCCGTGATCGTCGCGGCGTCCGGCACCTCCGGGGCGGGCAAGGCGGCCAAGCCGCACCTGCTCGGCTCCGAGGTGATGGGCAACATGTCCCCGTACGGCGTCGGCGGCGGCCACCGGCACACCCCCGAGATGATCCAGAACCTCAGTGCGGCGGCCGGCGAACGGGTCACGGTCTCCTTCACCCCGACCCTGGCGCCGATGCCCCGCGGCATCCTCGCCACCTGCAGCGCGAAGGCGAGGCCCGGCGTGAGCGCCCGGTCCCTCCGCGACGTGTACGAGAAGGCGTTCGCCGACGAGCCGTTCGTCGACCTGCTCCCCGAGGGGCAGTGGCCCGCGACGGCGTCCGTCCAGGGTTCCAACGCCGTACAGATCCAGGTCGCCCACGACGAGGCGGCGGACCGGATCATCGTCATCAGCGCCATCGACAACCTCGCCAAGGGCACCGCGGGCGGTGCCCTGCAGAGCATGAACATCGCCCTCGGACTTCCCGAGGACACGGGTCTTTCCACGATCGGAGTCGCACCGTGAGCGTCACGGCAGCACAGGGGTTCTCCGCGGCGGGCATCGCCGCGGGAATCAAGCAGAACGGCAACCCGGACCTGGCCCTCGTCGTCAACCGCGGTCCGCGCCGCGCCGCCGCGGGCGTCTTCACCTCCAACCGCGTCAAGGCCGCCCCCGTCCTGTGGTCGGAGCAGGTGCTGAAGGGCGGTGAGGTCACCGCGGTCGTCCTCAACTCCGGCGGCGCCAACGCCTGTACCGGACCGAAGGGCTTCCAGGACACCCACGCCACCGCCGAGAAGGCCGCCGAGGTCCTCACCGGCCACAACGTCGGCGAGATCGCGGTCGCCTCGACCGGTCTGATCGGCACCCTGCTCCCGATGGACAAGCTGCTGCCCGGCATCGAACAGGCCGCGGCCGCCCTCAGCGAGCACGGCGGCGAGAAGGCCGCCATCGCGATCAAGACCACCGACACCGTCCACAAGACCGCCGTCGCGGGCGGCGAGGGCTGGACCGTCGGCGGCATGGCCAAGGGCGCGGGCATGCTCGCCCCCGGCCTCGCGACCATGCTGGTCGTCCTCACCACCGACGCCGACGTCGACGCCGCCGGACTCGACTCCGCGCTGCGCGCCGCCACCCGCACCACCTTCGACCGGGTCGACTCCGACGGCTGCATGTCGACCAACGACACGGTGCTGCTGCTGGCCTCCGGGGCGAGCGGAATCACCCCGGATCAGGGCGAGTTCGCCGAGGCCGTACGGACCGTCTGCGCGGACCTGGCCCGCCAGCTCATCGGTGACGCCGAGGGCGCCTCCAAGGACATCCGGATCGAGGTCGTCAACGCCGCGACCGAGGACGACGCCGTCGAGGTGGGCCGCTCCATCGCCCGCAACAACCTCCTCAAGTGCGCCATCCACGGCGAGGACCCCAACTGGGGCCGGGTGCTCTCCGCGATCGGCACGACGAAGGCCGCCTTCGAGCCCGACCAGCTGAACGTCGCCATCAACGGCGTCTGGGTCTGCAGGAACGGCGGCGTCGGCGAGGACCGCGACCTGGTCGACATGCGCTACCGGGAGGTCGCCATCACCGCCGACCTGGCCGCCGGCACCGAATCGGCCGTCATCTGGGCCAACGACCTCACCGCGGACTACGTCCACGAGAACAGCGCGTACAGCTCATGAGCACGGCGCGGAAGCACACCGCACTCCCGAAGGCGCAGACCCTCATCGAGGCGCTGCCCTGGCTGACCCGGCACAACGGCAAGACCGTCGTCATCAAGTTCGGCGGCAACGCCATGGTCGACGAGGAGCTGAAGGCGGCCTTCGCCCAGGACGTCGTCTTCCTGCGCCAGGCCGGCCTCAAGCCCGTCGTCGTGCACGGCGGCGGACCGCAGATCAGCGCCCAGCTCGACAAGCAGGGCCTGGTCAGCGAGTTCAAGGCGGGGCTGCGCGTCACCACGCCCGAGGCGATGGACGTCGTACGGATGGTGCTGGCCGGCCAGGTCCAGCGCGAACTCGTCGGCCTGCTCAACCAGCACGGCCCGCTCGCCGTCGGCATGACCGGCGAGGACGCCCGCACGATCACCGCCGTCCAGCACCGGCCGACCATCGACGGCGAGCTCGTCGACATCGGCCGGGTCGGCGAGATCACCGCCATCGACACCGGGGCGATCCAGGCGCTGCTGGACGACGGCCGGATCCCGGTGGTCTCCTCCATCGCGCGCTCCGCCGACGACGACCACGTCTACAACGTCAACGCCGACACCGCGGCCGCCGCGCTCGCCGCCGCGCTGAACGCCGAGACGCTGATGGTCCTCACCGACGTCGAGGGCCTCTACGAGGACTGGCCCAACAGCGACGACGTGATCAGCCGCCTCACCGCCACCGAGCTGGAGAAGCTGCTGCCCGAGCTGTCCAGCGGCATGGTGCCGAAGATGCAGGGCTGCCTGCACGCCGTGCGCAACGGCGTCGAGACCGCCCGCGTCATCGACGGCCGGGTCCAGCACTCGATCCTGCTGGAGATCTTCACCGACGAAGGAATCGGCACGATGGTCGTGCCCGACGCGCAGCCCGCGCAGGGGGAGTCATGAGCAACCAGGAGCTCGTCCGGCGCTGGAACGACGCGCTGATGGACAACTACGGCACCCCCCGGCTGCCCCTGGTGCGCGGCGAGGGGGCCAGGGTGTGGGACGCCGACGGCACCGAGTACCTCGACTTCGTCGGCGGCATCGCGGTGAACGCGCTGGGCCACGCCCACCCCGCCGTCGTCGAGGCGGTCTCCGCCCAGGTCGCCTCGCTGGGCCACGTCTCCAACCTCTTCGTCGCCGAGCCGCCCGTCGCGCTCGCCGAACGGCTGCTCCAGCTCTTCGGCCGCACCGGCCGGGTCTACTTCGCCAACTCGGGCGCCGAGGCCAACGAGGCCGCCTTCAAGATCGGCCGGCTGACCGGGCGCACGCACATGGTCGCCACCGAAGGCGGCTTCCACGGCCGGACCATGGGCGCCCTCGCGCTGACCGGCCAGCCCGCCAAGCGCGACCCCTTCCTCCCGCTGCCCGGCGACGTCACGCACGTCCCGTACGGCGACGTCGAGGCGCTCCGGGCGGCCGTGACCACCGACACCGCGCTGGTGATCATCGAGCCGATCCAGGGCGAGAACGGGGTGGTCGTGCCGCCCGCCGGTTACCTGGAGGCCGCCCGCGAGATCACCCGGGCCACCGGCACCCTGCTCGTGCTCGACGAGGTGCAGACCGGCATCGGCCGCTGCGGCCACTGGTTCGAGCACCAGGCCCACCAGGGCGTCGAACCCGACGTCGTCACCCTCGCCAAGGGCCTCGGCGGCGGACTGCCGATCGGTGCGACCGTCGCGTTCGGACCGGCGGCCGAACTGCTGGGGCCGGGGCAGCACGGCACGACGTTCGGCGGCAACCCGGTCGCCTGCGCCGCCGGACTCGCCGTCCTGGACACCCTGGCGGCCGACGGCGCCCTGGACCGGGTGAAGCGGCTCGGCGAGAGGATCCGCGAGGCCGTGGAGGGTCTGGGCCACCCGCTGGTCTCCCATGTCCGCGGCTCCGGGCTGCTGCTGGGTATCGTGCTCACCGAGCCCCTTGCGCCCCAGGCGCAACAGGCGGCTCAGGGAGCCGGAATCCTGGTGAACGCACCCGCCCCCGATGTCCTGCGGCTGATGCCGCCGCTGATCATCGGCGACGCGGAGGTGGACGCGTTCCTCCGGGCACTGCCCGGTGTTCTCGACGCGGCAAGAGGGGACGGACGATCCGGAGAATGAGGCGACGACGATGACCGAGGCGCAGGAGACCGAGCACGGGGGACCGGCCGTGCCGCAGACCCGCACCGCGCGCCACCGCCGGATCGTGGACATCCTGAACCGGCAGCCGGTGCGCTCGCAGAGCCAGCTGGCCAAGCTCCTCGCCGACGACGGGCTGAGCGTCACCCAGGCGACGCTCTCCCGGGACCTGGACGAGCTGGGCGCGGTGAAGATCCGCAACACCGGCGGCGAGCTGATCTACGCGGTTCCCAGCGAGGGCGGCTTCCGCACCCCGCAGGCACCGCTGGGCGGCTCCGCCAAGGAGGAGCGGATGCGGCGCCTCTCCGCCGAGCTGCTCATCTCGGCGGAGGCCTCGGCCAACCTCGTGGTGCTGCGCACCCCGCCGGGCGCGGCCCAGTTCCTCGCCTCGGCCATCGACCAGGCCGAACTGCACGACATCCTCGGCACCATCGCGGGCGACGACACCCTGATGCTGATCAGCCGCGACCCGGCGGGCGGCCAGGCACTGGCCGACCACCTGCTGCGGCTGGCCCAGAACGAGCGCTGAGAGCCGGTCGGGTCCGTCGGCCGCCCGGGGCTCCCGGACCGTCAGTAGCGCGTGATCGCGGTCGGACCCGACCGGGTCCCGATCGCGATGTGCGGACGGCGGGCCGGGTTCACCCAGTCGAGGATCCGGGCCATCGCGGACGCCGGCACGGAGACGCAGCCGGCGGTCGCGCCGCGCCCGTCGACGTGCAGGAAGATCCCGGCGCCGCGCCCGCGCACCGGCCGCTCGTAGTTGAACCCGATGACGAGCGCGCGGGCGTACTGCGTCGGGTACGCGATCAGGTGCTCCGCCTCGCCGGCCCGGCAGTCCGCGGGGCGCGGCTCGACCCAGCGGTTGTAGTCCCGCGCCGCGTTGTCCTGGCACCACCACGACCGGTCGTTGATCCGCCGGTAGGGGTGGGTGGTGCCGGCCGGTGCGGGCCCGGTCCCGAAGGCGTACGGCAGGTCGTACAGGCCGGTGGGGGTGGTGTTCGTGCCCTGCTTGCGCGAGGCGCCCTCGGCCAGGCCCTTCGCGCCGAAGCGGGCCGGTGCGGAGCCGGCCCTCACCCAGACGCCCCGGCGCAGGTTCCACCAGGTGACGGTGCCCGTGGTGGAGCCCGTGTCCGGCGCCTCGGCCGTGATCAGCTGGGTGCCGCCGCCGGTGTCGGCCAGCCGTCCCGGAGAGGTCGGCGCCGGGGCGGGCCGGGCCGCGACCGAGCCCGCCAGCGCGAGCAGTACCGACACGGTCACCACGGATCTGCGCATGCCCCGGACGTTAGACGCTCCGCCCGGCCCCCACCCCCGGATCTGCTCCGTACGGCTCAATCCTTCTCCCCGTGCGGCATGACCGGCAGCGGGAGCGGCAGTCCGGGCAGCCCGTCGATGCTGGTCGCTATGTGCTCCTTCTTCTCGAAGTAGGCGCCGAGCGAGGCGTCGTCCTCCCGGGCGAAGCGCTGGGCGTGCAGTGGCCGGTCCTCGTCGTACGACATGAAGGGCACCCCGTAGCCGCAGGTGTCCCGGATCAGCTCGGCCCGCACCACGATGACGGCGCGCAGTCCGTGGAGGCGGGGGTCCACGTCCGGGAAGTGGGCGAGCAGCGGGCCGAACCGGGGGTCGTCCCGGAAGACCGGCTCGCCGCGGCCGTGCACCCGCACGATGTTCGGCGGGCCCTGGAAGGCGCACCACATCAGCGTGATGCGGCCGTTCTCGCGGAGGTGGGCGACGGTCTCGGCGTTGCTGCCCGCGAAGTCCAGGTAGGCCACGGTCAGCTCGTCGATGACGGCGAACGAGCCGCTGACCCCCTTGGGGGAGAGGTTGACCGTGCCCTCGCCGTCCAGGGGCGCGGTCGCCGTGAAGAAGACGTGCTGTTCCTCGATGAAGGTCCTGAGCCGTCCGTCGATGCGCTCGTACGTTTTTCCCATACCGGCCATTGTCGTCGGCAACTCCACCGCGGACAGGGGTGTTTCGACAGCCGGGACGCCGGTGGGGGAGCACCGGCGGACCGGGCGCCCGGCCCGTCGGCACGCCACCCGCCCGCGCCTTTGACAAAACATACGGAGGACTGCATAGTTATACCCATCAGTGATTGCACCGTAAGGAGAAACCCGTGACCGAGCGCGTCGTACTCGCCTATTCGGGCGGCCTGGACACCTCCGTCGCCATCGGCTGGATCGCCGAGGAGACGGGCGCCGAGGTCATCGCCGTTGCCGTGGACGTCGGCCAGGGTGGCGAGGACCTGGACGTCATCCGCAAGCGCGCGCTCGCCTGCGGTGCCGTCGAGGCCGAGGTCGCGGACGCCAAGGACGAGTTCGCCGAGGAGTACTGCCTCCCCGCGATCAAGGCCAACGCCCTCTACATGGACCGCTACCCGCTGGTCTCGGCCCTCTCCCGGCCGACCATCGTCAAGCACCTCGTCGCCGCCGCCAACAAGCACAACGCCGGCATCGTCGCCCACGGCTGCACCGGCAAGGGCAACGACCAGGTCCGCTTCGAGGCCGGCATCTCCGCGCTCGGCCCCGACCTGAAGTGCATCGCCCCGGTCCGCGACTACGCGATGACCCGGGACAAGGCGATCGCCTTCTGCGAGGAGAAGAACCTCCCGATCGCGACCACCAAGAAGTCCCCGTACTCCATCGACCAGAACGTCTTCGGGCGCGCCGTCGAGACGGGCTTCCTGGAGGACATCTGGAACGCGCCGATCGAGGACATCTACGAGTACACCGAGAACCCCGCCACCCCGCGCGAGGCCGACGAGGTCGTCATCTCCTTCAAGGAGGGCGTGCCGGTGGCCATCGACGGCAAGCCCGTCACCGTCCTCCAGGCCATCCAGCAGCTCAACCAGCGGGCCGGCGCCCAGGGCATCGGCCGGATCGACATGGTCGAGGACCGGCTCGTCGGCATCAAGTCCCGCGAGGTGTACGAGGCCCCGGGCGCGATCGCGCTGATCACCGCCCACCAGGAGCTGGAGAACGTCACCGTCGAGCGCGAGCTGGCCCGCTACAAGCGGCAGGTCGAGCAGCGCTGGGGCGAGCTGGTCTACGACGGCCTGTGGTTCTCGCCGCTCAAGCGCGCCCTGGACGGCTTCATCAACGAGGCCAACCAGCACGTCACCGGCGACATCCGGATGACCATGCACGCGGGCCGCGCCGTCGTCACCGGCCGCAAGTCCGAGGAGTCGCTCTACGACTTCAACCTCGCCACCTACGACTCGGGCGACACGTTCGACCAGTCCAAGGCGCAGGGCTTCATCGAGATCTTCGGCCTCTCCACGAAGATCGCCGCCAAGCGTGACCTGGCCTGATCCCCAGTAGTTACGTCACCGCCTCCCCAAACCCTCCGTGCGGGGAGGCGGTCGCACATCCACCCCTTGTCCTTTCGAGGAGCACGCAGTGAGCAACGGCAACGGCACCAGCGACGTACGCCTCTGGGGCGCCCGCTTCGCCGACGGTCCGGCCGAGGCGCTGGCCAGGCTGTCCGCCTCCGTCCACTTCGACTGGCGGCTCGCGCCGTACGACATCGCCGGCTCCCGCGCCCACGCGCGCGTCCTGAACAAGGCGGGCCTGCTCACCGAGGACGAGCTGACCCGCATGCTCGCCGGTCTCGACCAGCTGGAGGCGGACGTCGCCGACGGCTCGTTCACCGGCACCATCGCCGACGAGGACGTGCACACCGCGCTGGAGCGCGGACTGCTGGAGCGCCTCGGCCCGGACCTCGGCGGCAAGCTGCGCGCGGGCCGGTCCCGCAACGACCAGATCGCCACGCTCTTCCGGATGTACCTGCGCGACCACGCCAGGATCATCGGCGGCCTGATCGCCGAGCTCCAGGGCGCCCTGGTCGGCCTCGCCGAGGCGCACCCCGATGTCGCGATGCCCGGCCGCACGCACCTCCAGCACGCCCAGCCGGTGCTCTTCGCCCACCACGTCCTGGCCCACGCGCAGGCCCTGTCCCGGGACGCCGAGCGGCTGCGCCAGTGGGACGAGCGGACCGCGGTCTCCCCGTACGGCTCCGGCGCCCTGGCCGGATCGTCGCTCGGCCTGGACCCGGAGGCGGTCGCCGCCGACCTCGGCTTCGAACGAGGCTCCGTGGGCAACTCCATCGACGGAACGGCCTCCCGCGACTTCGTCGCCGAGTTCGCCTTCGTCACCGCGATGATCGGGGTGAACCTCTCCCGGATCGCGGAGGAGGTCATCATCTGGAACACGAAGGAGTTCTCCTTCGTCACCCTGCACGACGCCTTCTCCACCGGCTCCTCGATCATGCCGCAGAAGAAGAACCCGGACATCGCGGAGCTGGCCCGGGGCAAGTCCGGCCGACTGATCGGGAACCTGACCGGCCTGATGGCCACGCTGAAGGCCCTCCCGCTCGCGTACAACCGCGACCTCCAGGAGGACAAGGAGCCGGTCTTCGACTCCTGCGACCAGCTGGAGGTCCTGCTGCCCGCCTTCACCGGAATGATGGCCACCCTCACCGTCAACCGCGAGCGGATGGAGGAGCTGGCCCCGGCGGGCTTCTCGCTCGCCACCGACATCGCCGAATGGCTGGTCAAGCAGGGCGTGCCGTTCCGGGTCGCGCACGAGGTGGCCGGTGAGTGCGTCAAGGAGTGCGAGCAGCACGGCATCGAGCTCGACGAGCTGACCGACGAGCAGTTCGCCAAGATCTCCGAACACCTCGCGCCCGAGGTCCGCACGGTCCTCGACGTGGCAGGTGCGCTGGCCTCCCGGAACGGACGCGGCGGCACCGCCCCGTCGGCCGTGGCCGTCCAGCTCACCGAGGTGAAGGCCGACCTCGCGGCCCAGCAGGCCTGGGCCACCGCGAGGAACTGACCGCCGCGGGGGCGGATACCGGGGGCGGGGAGCGTTCGCGCGCTCCCCGCCCCCGGCTCTCGTGAGCTGGGTTACGTTGACGGGGGAGAGAGCACCCGACCGACGAGGAGCCCACGATGCCTTTCGCCAGGCTGGCCGCAGCGACGACTCCGACCGCCCACATCGGGCTCGGGCTGGCGGCGGTCGGCAGGCCCGGCTACATCAACCTCCACCGCGACCGCGACCTGCCCGCGGACCGCGGCGTCGAGGCGTTGCGCGCACGCACCCACGAACTGCTCGACGCCGCCTACGCCCAGGGCGTCCGCTACTTCGACGCGGCCCGCTCCTACGGCCGGTCGGAGGAGTTCCTGGCCGACTGGCTGACGGCGCACCCGGAGGCGGACGACGTCGTCGTCGGCAGCAAATGGGGCTACACCTACACCGCCGGCTGGAGCGTCGAGGCCGAGGAGCACGAGGTCAAGGACCACGGCCTCGCCACGTTCCTGCGCCAGCGGGCCGAGACCGGCGCGCTGCTCGGCGACCGCCTCGACCTCTACCAGATCCACTCGGTCACCGCCGACAGCCCGGCCCTGACCGACCGGGAACTGCACGCCGGGCTCGCCGCGCTCGCCGGCGAAGGGGTCAGCGTCGGCCTGAGCACCAGCGGACCCGCCCAGGCCGACGCGATCCGGGCCGCCCTCGCCGTCACCGTGGACGGCGAACCGCTCTTCCGCACGGTGCAGGCCACCTACAACGCGCTGGAGACCTCGGCCGGGGCCGCGCTCGCCGAGGCCCACGCCGCCGGGCTCACCGTGATCGTCAAGGAGGCCGTGGCCAACGGGCGGCTCGCCGGTACGGAGGCCCCCGCGGTGCTCCAGGAGATCGCCGCCGGGGCCGGTGTCGGCAGTGACGCGGTGGCCCTGGCGTTCGTGCTGCACCAGCCCTGGGCCGGGGTGGTGCTCTCCGGCGCGGCGACCGTCGGCCAGCTCGCCGGGAACCTGCACGCGCCCGTCGTCGACCTCGACGAGGAACTGCGCGCCCGGCTCGACGCGCTGGTGGAGGAGCCCGAGGCGTACTGGCGGCACCGCGCCGGGCTGCCGTGGAGCTGACCGGCCGGGACGCGGACCCCGGGGCGTGTTCCGGAGTTCCCGCCCGGCCGGGAGCGCCCGTCACATCCGTGCGGTCCGGTCCGTCAGTACGGTGACGGACCACGATCCGCCGACGTGCCGGGGACCCCGGCACGTCGGCGCGGTGACGGAACACGACGGAGGAAACACGACCGTGGACGGACACGAGTTCCTGGCGGAGCGCTTCGAGGCGAACCGGCCCCGGCTGAGGGCCGTGGCCCAGCGGATGCTCGGCTCGACGGGCGAGGCGGAGGACGCCGTCCAGGAGGCGTGGATCAGGCTCGGCCGTTCCGACGGCCGGGCGATCGAGAACCTGGACGGCTGGCTGACCACGGTCGTCGGGCGGGTGTGCCTGGACATGCTCCGCTCCCGCCGCTCCCGGCCCGAGGCGCCCCTGGACACCGGGGCGCCCGAGGAGAGCACCCCCGGCGACCGGCCGGAGGCCGACCCCGAGCAGCAGGCGCTGCTGGCCGACTCGGTCGGCCTCGCGATGCTCGTCGTGCTGGAGACGCTCGACCCCGCCGAGCGGCTCGCCTTCGTGCTGCACGACATGTTCGCCGTGCCCTTCGACGAGATCGCCCCGGTCGTGGACCGCACCCCGGCCGCGGCCCGGCAGCTCGCCAGCCGGGCGCGCCGCCGGGTGCGGGGCGCGGAGCCGGTCGCGGACCCCGGCCTCTCCCGCAGGCGGGAGGTGGTCGACGCCTTCCTGGCCGCCGCCCGCGACGGCGACCTCGACGCCCTCGTGGCCGTGCTCGACCCGGACGTGGTGGTGCGGTCCGTCACCGGTACGCCGTCCCTGGTGCGGGGCGCCGAGGCGGTGGCCCGCCGGGCGATGATGTTCGCGCCGTTCGCCCGGTCGTCGCAGCCGGCCGTGGTCGGCGACCGGCCGGCGGTCCTCTCGGCCCTCGACGGCGGGAAGTTCTCGGTCCTGGTCTTCACCATCGAGCGGGGGAGGGTCGTCGAGATGCTCGCGATCGACGACCCGGCCGGTCTTCCCGGCCTGGACCTGGTGGTGCTCGACGCCTGAGCCGCGGCACGCCGGTCACCGGGCCCCGGTGACCGGCCCCGCCCGAGGGGCTCACCCCCTGCCGCCGGCCCGGCCGTCCGCCCACGCGGCGAGCGCCGCGAAGTCGTCCGGCAGCAGCCCGAGCCCCGGATCGATCCACCGCAGCAGCGCCTCGGTGACCCCGTGCCCCAGGATCCACTCCCGGTCCCGCAGGGTGATCTCGTCGTCGATCCAGGCGAACGGCCGCCCGGCCGCGTACTCCACGACGTACTGCGTCTTCCAGTACGTACCGGCGGGGGCGGTGCCGTGCATCGCCGGCCAGTCGATGTACGGCAGCGGGGGCAGCCCGAGGCGGGGGCCGACCCACTGGTTGGCCTCGTCCTTCCAGGTCGTCGCCCAGACCAGTTCGTAGCGGCCGGCCAGGATCCGCAGGGCCCGCCCGTGCTCCGGGTTGAGCAGGACCGGCAGCGGCGGCCCCTGTTCCCACCCGGTCGGCCGCATCGGGTGTCTCGCGTATCCGTCCGGGGCCCCGGGGTGTGCGAGCGCGAGGTAGGGGTTGAGCGGGCCGTCGATGTCGATCAGCAGGAGCGGCTTCACGGCGACATGCGTCATGGACGCCATGGTCCTCCCGTGCCGTGTCCGGGGGCGACACCTTTCCGGTGAGACATTGATGTCTCAAATGGTCTATGGTTGTCTCATGACTCTCGACCGTGAGCAGGTGCTGCGCAGCGCCGCCGCCCTGCTGACCCGCAAATCGACCGCCACCATGGACGAGGTCGCCAGAGCCGCGGGCATCGGCCGCGCCACCCTGCACCGGCACTTCGCCGGACGGGACGCGCTGGTCAGGGCGCTGGAGGAGCTGGGCATCCAGGAGTTCGAAGCGGCGCTGGACGCCGCCGGGCTCGACGAGGGGACCTCGGAGGAGGCGCTGCGCCGGCTGATCGCGGCCGTCGAACCGGGCGCCGGACTGCTCTCCTTCCTCGTCACCGAGAACCAGCTCTTCGAGGGCGAACAGGTCAACGAGGGCTGGAGCCGGCTCGACGCCCGCGTCGCCGCCTTCTTCCGGCGCGGCCAGGAACGCGGCGAGTTCCGGATCGACCTCACCCCCGCCTGGCTGACCGAGGCCCTCTACGGGCTGGTCTCCAGCGGGGCCTGGACGGTCCAGACGGGCCGGGTCGCGAGCAAGGACTTCCAGTACATGATCGTCGAGTTGCTGCTCGGCGGCGCACGCCGGAGCGTGGAGCAATGAGCCGTATCGAACAACGGGCGAAGACCTCGGACGAGCTGTACCGTCCCGGGCGGTGGATCGCCCTGGCCGTACTCGTCCTCGCCGTGTTGCTCGTGGCGATCGACGCCACCGTCCTCGGCCTGGCGACCCCGTTCCTCACCGAGGACCTCGAACCGACCGGCACCCAGCTGCTGTGGATCGGTGACGTCTACTCCTTCGTCATCGCCGGCCTCCTCGTCTCCATGGGCAGCCTCGGCGACCGCATCGGGCGCAAGAAGCTGCTGCTGTGCGGCGCGACCGCGTTCGGCGCGGTCTCCGTGCTCAACGCCTACGCGCACACCCCCGAGATGATGATCCTGGCGCGGGCGCTGCTCGGTGTCGCGGGCGCCACCCTCATGCCGTCCACGCTCGCCCTGATCCGGAACCTCTTCCACGACCCGCGCGAGCGCAGCCTGGCCATCGGCATCTGGGGAGCGATGGCCTCGGCGGGCGCGGCCGTCGGACCCGTGGTCGGCGGGTTCCTGCTGGAGCACTTCTGGTGGGGCTCGGTCTTCCTGATCAACCTGCCCGTCATGGTGATCCTCGTGATCGTCGGCGCGAAGATGATCCCCGAGTCGAAGAACCCGGCCCCGGGCCCCTGGGACCTGGGCAGCGTCGCGCTCTCCTTCGTCGGCATGATCGGCGTCGTCTACGCCGTCAAGGAACTGGCGGCGCACGGCCCGAGCTGGGAGATCGCCGTCACGGGCATCGGCGGCCTGGCCGCGCTCTGCTGGTTCGTGCGCAGGCAGCTCACCCTCCAGTCGCCGTTGCTGGACATGCGGCTCTTCCACCACCGGGGCTTCTCGGGCGCGGTCCTGGCCGACCTGCTGACCATCCTCGGCCTGTCCGGACTGGTCTTCTTCCTCTCCCAGTTCCTCCAGCTGGTGCAGGGACGCAGGCCGCTGGAGGCCGGTCTCGCCGAACTCCCGGCGGCCATCGGCGCGGTCGTCGCGGGCCTGCTCGCCGGAAGGGCGGCCCGGCGCTTCTCGGTGCGCTCGGTGGTGACCGGCGGTCTCGGGGCGGTCGGCCTGGCGCTCGCCGCGGTCACCCTGATCCATCAGCAGACCGCGTACCCGCTGATCGGCGCGGTGCTCCTGGTCGTCGGCCTCGGCGCGGGCTTCGCCTTCACCGTCACCTCCGACGTGATCCTCTCCAGCGTCCCGAAGGAACAGGCGGGTTCCGCCGGAGCGGTCTCGGAGACGGCGTACGAACTCGGCGCGGCCCTCGGCATCGCCCTGCTCGGTTCCATCGTCACCGGCGTCTACCAGAAGTTCGAATCGCCCGCGGGCGTCCCGGCCGACCACGCCGCGGCCGCCCACGAGTCACTGGGCGGCGCGGTCGAGGCGACCCACGGGCTGCCCGCCCGGCAGGGGCAGGAACTGCTCGCCGCGGCACAGGAGGCGTTCGTGGACGGACTGAGGGTCGCCGCGGGCGTCGGCGCCGCGGTCCTGCTGGCGACGGCGGTCGCCGCCTGGTTCCTGCTGCGGGGCCAGAAGCTGGAGGAGGGCATCGTCCACCAGTGACCGCGCCCGCCGGACCGGCGCGCGGGGACAACGGGAAGGGCCCGTACCACCGGTGGTACGGGCCCTTCCCACGTCATGACCGGCGCGGCGCGCCCCGGCTCACGCGGCCTTGGCCTTCGTGGCGTACATGTCGACGTACTCCTGGCCGGACAGCCGCATCACCTCGGCCATCACGGAGTCGGTCACCGCCCGCAGCACGTAGCGGTCGCGGTCCATGCCCTCGTAGCGGGAGAACTCCATCGGCTCGCCGAACCGGACCGTCACCTTGCCGGGGCGGGGCAGACCGGCCCCGCCGGGCTGCAGCTTGTCCGTGCCGATCATCGCGAACGGCACCACCGGCGCGCCCGTCATCAGCGTCAGCCGGGCGATGCCCGTACGGCCCCGGTACAGCCGGCCGTCCGGGGAGCGGGTGCCCTCCGGGTAGATGGCGAACGCCTTGCCCTCCTCCAGCACCCGACGGCCCGTCATCAGCGCCGCGACACCGCCGCGTCCGCCGTCCCGGTCCACCGGGATCATGCCGCAGCCGGTGAAGAACCAGGCCATCGCCCGGCCCTTGAGGCCCTTGCCCGTCACGTACTCGTCCTTGCCGATGTAGAACACCGGCCGGTCGCAGCAGATCGGCATGATCATCGAGTCGATGAAGGTCAGATGGTTGCCCGCCAGGATCACCGGACCGTCCCCGGGGATGTTCTCGGCACCCTCCACCTGGGGGCGGAACATCAGGCGCAAGATCGGTCCGAGCACTGCCTTGATGAGTGCGTGTCGGGACAACGGTTCCTCCGGTGTAGTGGCCGGGCCGGCCGAGGTGCGGGATCGTGACGGTCCATGCAGGTGAGGACGATACTCGCGGCTTCTCGCTGATCGCACATCGGGTTCAACCGGCGGACACGGGGCGTTGACACGAGTTTCCGCCATGTTCGTCCAGGAGCTGCCTCCACGACCGTACTGCTGCTTACGCTCGGGCCGCGCCCGACAGGTGCCAGACATCACACGCGAGGAGCATTCATGACAGAGCGCGCGCAGACCGGTCCCGCCCGCAGAACCATGCTGGGAGCGGGCGCCGCCGTACTGGGCACGGCCGCCCTCGGGCTGGCCGGCGGCCCGGCCGACGCCGCCGACAACCCCGTGGCGAGCGCCTCCGGGCGGCACGGCGGGCACGGCTTCCGCCTCGACCTGCCGGTCCCCACCGTCATCGGGCACCGCGGCGCCAGCGGCTACCGGCCGGAGCACACGCTCGGCTCCTACCAGCTGGCCCTCGACATGGGCGCGCACGTCATCGAGCAGGACCTGGTGCCGACCAAGGACGGCCACCTCGTCTGCCGCCACGAGAACGACATCACCGCCACCACCGACGTCTCCGAGCACCCGGAGTTCGCGAGCCGCAGGACGACGAAGAAGGTCGACGGCGTCCCGCTCACCGGCTGGTTCACCGAGGACTTCACCCTCGCCGAGCTGAAGACGCTGCGGGCCAAGGAGCGCATCCCCGGCACCCGTCAGGAGAACACCCTCTACGACGGCCGCTGGGAGGTCCCCACCTTCGAGGAGGTGCTGCGCTGGGCCGACCGCGAGGGCCGCAGGCGGGGCGAGCCCGTCTGGCTGTACGTCGAGACCAAGCACTCCACCTACTTCCGCGGCCTCGGCCTCGGCCTCGAGGAGCCGCTCGCCAAGCTGCTGCGCCGCCACAACCGCCACCGCGCGCACTCGCCGCTCATCCTCCAGTCCTTCGAGCCCGGCAGCATTCAGCGGCTGGCCCGGCTCGTCTCGACCCCGCGCGTGGTGCTGCTCTCGGGCGCCGGCGAGCGCCCCTGGGACTTCGTGACCTCCGGGGACCCGCGCACCGTCGCGGACCTGGTGAAGCCCGAGGGCCTGAAGTGGATGGCCTCCTTCGCCCAGGGCATCGGCCCCACCCTGGACCTGATCATCCCCAAGGACGCCTCGGGCCGGCTCACCGAGCCGACCTCGCTGGTGAAGGACGCGCACGCGCAGGGCCTGGTCCTGCACCCCTACACCATGCGCAACGAGAACACCTTCCTGCCCGCCGACTTCCGGCGCGGCACGGACCCGGCCGCCTACGGCGACGCGTTCGGCGCGCTGCGGACGTACTTCGGGACGGGCATCGACGGGATCTTCTCCGACAACCCGGACACGGCCCTGCTCGCCGCGGCGGACTTCGCCGGACGCTGAGCCCCCGCCGGGCCCTCCACGACACCGGCGTCAGCACCCGGCCGGGCGTGCCCCGGTCGGGTGGTGACCGCCCGTCACGGCAACCGGCCGCCGCCGTACGGGCGTCGGCCGGGGCATGACGCTTCTCGATCATGTTCCCGCGGCGGCCGCCCCCGGCGCCCCGGCGGTCGTCCGGGCCCTGTACCCGCTGGTGAGCGCCGAGGCCATGGCCGAGGCGGCCGCCTCGGCGACGGGTCCGGCGATCGAACCCGCCGACCTCGAACAGTCCGTCTGGCTGCGGCTGCTGGAACGGCTCGCGGGGGAGGGGCCACCGGCGGACTCGGCCCGCTGGGTGCGCGACTGCGTACGGGCCGAGGCCCGCAGGGCCCGCCGCACCGCCCGGTTCGAACGCCCCTACCGCGACGAGGCCGCCGCGGATCCGGCCGGCTGCCCCGAACGGATGGCCGTCGGCGCCGACGAACGCCGGGCACTGCGCGCGGCGGTGGACCGGCTGCCCGCCCGATGCGCCCGGCTGCTGTCGGCGATGCTGGCGCCGAGCGACCCCACCTACCGGGAAATCGCAGGAAAGTTGGGTATGTCACAGGGGAGTTTGGGCCCCGTCCGTTCCCGATGCCTTGGATGTCTGCGCAGAATGCTCGCGGCGGAGGTTGCAGCTCCTGAACCGTGGGGAAAGGAGCGATAGACAACCGGTGGATCAGGTGGGCGGAGGCATGCGCGGATGGGCACGAGCGTGATCATCTCGGCGGCGACGGAGCAGGACGCCGAACAGATCTTGAAACTCCAGTACCTCAGCTTCCAGAGCGAGGCGGAGCTGTACGGGAACTACCGGATCGACCCGCTCACCCAGACCCTCGACTCGATGCGCACCGAGATCGCCACGAACCTGGTGTTCGTGGCACGCCTCGGCGACGAGATCGTCGGTTCGGTCCGGGGAACCCTCGAAGGGGACGGGGTCGGGGAGATCGGCAGGCTCTGCGTCCACCCGCGGCTCCAGGGGCACGGCCTCGGCGCCCGGCTGCTCAAGGCGGCCGAGTCGGGCCTGGCCGCCGAGCGGTCGGCGACCCGTTTCCGGCTCCACACCGGACACCGCAGCGAGGGCAACCTGCGGCTCTACCGGCGGGCGGGATACACCCCCGTGGGCAACGAGACCGGCGGGGACGGCGTCCTGATGATCCTGCTGGAGAAGGACGCCACCGCGCCCGCGTACGTCGCCAGCGCGTAGCACCGGCCGAAGGCCGCCCGCGTGTGGGACCGGCCGGAAGCGGAACCCGCGACCGGCCGCGAGCGGAACCGGCCGGTCGCACGTTCCCGGTATGAGTACGGGGGCGGGGCGATCGGCCGCCCGCCCCCGCGCACGACGCCCGGCCGGACGGAGTCCGGTGGACCGGGCCGTACGCTCCCGCGCACGGGACGACCCGTCAGGCGGCCCTGGACCGGCGCAGCCACATCATCCCGGTGACCGGCAGGATCACCGGGATGAACAGGTAGCCCATGCCGAAGTCCGACCAGACGGTGTCGTCCGCGAACGCCGAGGGCTCCACCATCGTCCAGGTCCCGACGACCAGCACCCCCAGCAGTTCGGCGGCGCAGCAGACCAGTGCCGTCCTGCGGGCCCGCTCGCCCCCGCGCACCAGCGAGTACGTGATGAACCCGTACACGAGCGCGGAGGCGGCCGACAGCACGTAGGAGAGCGGCGCCCGGTCGAATTCCAGGATCATCTGGACGATCGCGCGGGAGGCCGCCGCGACGGTGAACACCCCGTAGAACCAGACCAGGACCCGGCCGGGGCCCGTGCCGAGGTCGAAGGGCTGCTTCTCGCCGGTGGCCGCCGAGGGGGAGCGGTCGGTGTCGGTCACGGTCAGTTTCCCCAGATGTCGTGGAGCCGTACTTCGAGGACGGCCAGCACGACCGCACCCGCCGCCACCGTCACCGAACCCCACCGGGTCCGCTCGGTCAGCGACAGGAAACCCGCGGCGGGCACCGCGAAGAACGCCCCGATCAGATACGCGATGAAGATCGTCATGCCCTGCTCGGGCCGCTCGCCCCGGGACAGCTGCACGATGCCCACCACCAGCTGGGCCAGCGCCAGCAGGGAGACCACGGCCATCCCGATGAAGTGCCAGTCCTTGGTCGGCTGGTCCCGGTAGGCGGCGAAACCGCACCAGGCGGCGAGGGCGAGCGCGGTCACGGAGACCGCGACCGTCAGGGCGACAAGCATGAGCCCGAGGGTATTACGGGCCGTGCCGCTCCCCGCGTGCGCCCCCGCCCGGGCCGCGGACCGGACGGGGCGGTCCGGGCGCGGAACCGGGGCCGGCCGTGGCCTTGACCACAACCCGAGGCCGTTCCGGTCCGGTAACGGAAGCGGCCCGCACCCCCGTTCGGGGCATGTTTTCGCAGGTCACAGTCTTGGTGCTGGGAATCCGGGGCGGCAACCGGACCGGTCCGGACCAGTGTCCACGACTGTCCGCCATCCGGACAATCGGGTCGCGAGGACCGTTACGTCTGTTTTACTTGGGCCATGACCACGACGAGCAGCCGCATCCTTGCGACCGAGGCGATCACGACGCCCGGTGCTCGTTGTATGTGTCGAATGCGCACCTTCTGAGGGCCCCCGCCCGATCCTCGCGCCCCGAAGCGAGACCGAGCCCGCGCCGTCCGCACCCGGCGGAACGAGCCTGCCTCGACGCCACCGCCCGGCCCCTGCCGCGCCGGCCCGCTCCGAGAACTCCGCTCGGAACGTCCGATCGAAGCGTCCCGACAGTCCCATTCAGACGAATGCCCCGTGCCCGGCGGACACCGCGCCGCGCACTCGACAGTGACGGAAACCCCCTGTGATCACCACCACGGGCCTCACGAAGGTCTACCAGTCGCGCGGCCGGGAGGTCACCGCCCTCGACGGCGTCGACCTGCATGTCCGCGAGGGCGAGGTGTACGGCGTCATCGGACAGAGCGGCGCCGGCAAGTCCTCCCTGATCCGCTGCGTCAACCTCCTGGAACGCCCCACCTCCGGCACCGTGACCGTGGCCGGCCGGGACCTCACCGCCCTCGCCGGGCGCGGCCGGCGGGCCGGCCGGGAACTGCGCGAGGCGCGCAGCCGCATCGGCATGGTCTTCCAGCACTTCAACCTGCTGGCCTCCCGCACCGTCCAGGGCAACGTCGAACTCCCGCTGGAGATCCTCGGCGTCCCCGGCCGGGACCGCTCCCGCAAGGCCCTCGAACTCCTCGGCCTGGTCGGCCTCGCCGACAAGGCCAAGGCATACCCGGGCCAGCTCTCCGGCGGCCAGAAGCAGCGCGTCGGCATCGCCCGCGCGCTCGCCGGGGACCCCGAGGTGCTGCTCTCCGACGAGGCGACCTCCGCCCTCGACCCCGAGACCACCCGCTCCATCCTCCAACTGCTGCGCGACCTCAACCAGCAGCTGGGCCTGACCGTCCTGCTCATCACGCACGAGATGGACGTCGTCAAGACGATCTGCGACTCCGCCGCACTGATGCGGAAGGGACGCGTCGTCGAATCCGGAACCGTCGGCGACCTGCTCGCCACCCCCGGCTCCGAACTGGCCCACGAGCTGTTCCCGGTCGGCGGTACGGCCTCCGGCCCCGACCGCACGGTCGTCGACGTCACCTTCCGCGGCGAGGCCGCCACCCAGCCGGTGATCTCCCAGCTCTCCCGCACGTACAACATCGACATCTCGATCCTGGGCGCCGCGATGGACACGGTCGGCGGCAACCAGATCGGCCGGATGCGCATCGAGCTGCCCGGCCGCTTCGAGGAGAACGTCGTCCCGATCGGTTTCCTGCGGGAGCAGGGCCTCCAGGCCGAGGTCGTGGAGGACGCGGCCACCGCCATCCCCGTACAGACCCCCGCCCCGCTCACCGAGGAGGTGGCCAAGTGACCTGGTCCGAAATGCAGCCACTGCTCACCCAGGGGACCGTCGACACCCTCTACATGGTGCTCTGGTCCACGGTCGTCACCATCCTGGTCGGGCTCCCGCTCGGCGTCCTGCTGGTTCTCACCGACAGGGGCGGACTGCTCCAGAACACCCCCGTGAACAAGGTCGTCGGAGCGATCGTGAACGTCGGCCGCTCGCTGCCGTTCATCATCCTGCTGATCGCCCTGATCCCCTTCACCACCTGGATCGTCGGCACCTTCATCGGCCCGACCGCGATGATCGTCCCGCTCGCCGTCGGCGCCATCCCGTTCTTCGCCCGGCTCGTCGAGACGTCCGTCCGCGAGGTCGACCACGGACTCGTCGAGGCCGTCCAGTCGATGGGCGGATCCATCCCGACGATCGTCCGCAAGGTCCTGCTGCCGCAGGCGCTGCCCTCGCTCGTCTCCGGCGTCACCACCACCGTCATCGTGCTCATCGGCTACTCCGCGATGGCCGGGGCCGTCGGCGGCGAAGGACTCGGATCCAAGGCCGTCACCTACGGATTCCAGCGCTTCGACAACCAGTTCATGCTCATCACCGTCGCGCTGCTCGTCGTCATCGTGACCGCGGTCCAGCTGATCGGCGACGTGGCCGTACGCCTGCTGGCCCGCCGGGGCCGCACCGCCACCTGAGACTTCCTCTCCTCACAAGCCCGCACTCCTTGTCCGGGCGCACCACCCTCACCACCGGAAAGAGGCACTTTTCGTGCGCAAGAACATCAAGATCACCGCGGCTGCCGCCGCCACCGCCGCCCTCGCCCTCGGCCTCAGCGCCTGCGGAACGGACTCCGACCCGTCCGCCAAGAGCGACACCGGCGCCGGGGCCGACACCTCCAAGGCGCTCGTCGTCGCCGCGTCCCCCACGCCGCACGCCGACATCCTGGAGTTCGTCGCGAAGAACCTGGCGGCGAAGGAGGGCCTCAAGCTGGAGGTCAAGGAGTTCACGGACTACGTCCTGCCGAACACCGCCACCGAGACCGGCCAGGTCGACGCCAACTTCTTCCAGCACCAGCCGTACCTCGACGACTTCAACAAGAAGAAGAACACCCACCTCGTCTCCGTCGGCGCCGTCCACCTGGAGCCCCTCGGCCTGTACTCCAAGAAGGCCGAGGGCCTCAAGGACATCAAGGCCGGCCAGACCATCGCCGTCCCCAACGACACCACCAACGAGGGCCGCGCCCTCCAGCTGCTCGCCGAGAACGGCCTCATCACCCTCAAGGACGGCGTCGGCACCAGCGCCAAGCTGAGCGACATCACCGACAAGAAGGGCCTGGAGTTCAAGGAGCTGGAGGCCGCCACCGTCCCCCGCGCCCTGAACGACGTCGACGCGGCCGTCATCAACGGCAACTACGCGATCGAGGCCGACCTCAAGCCCGGCAAGGACTCCCTGGTCCTGGAGAAGGCCGACGGCAACCCCTACGCCAACATCGTCGCCGTGAAGGAGGGCAACGAGAAGGACGTCCGCGTCCAGAAGCTCGTGAAGCTCCTGCACTCCGACGAGGTCAAGAAGTTCATCGAGGACACCTACCAGGGCTCGATCGTCCCGGCCTTCGGCACCGCGACCAAGTCCTGACCCCCGCACGGCATTTGTCCGAAGAGCCCCGCGCACCCCGTCAGGGGGCGCGGGGCTCCGCCGTGCCGGACCCGACCATGCGCGCCGGTGCCCCGATGCTGCATGCTGTGCATTCACACGGCCTTCGGCATGGAGCTGCGCATGACTTCCACCTTTCCGGACATCTCCATCAGCACGGACAGGTTGGTGATGCGTCCCTTCGACATGGTGGACGTCCCCGCGTACATCGAGATGATGAACGACGAACTCGTCACCGCCTGGACCGACGCCCCCCACCCCTACACCCGGATCGACGCCGAGCGCTGGGTCCGCAGGATCGCCCCCGCCCGGCGCACCAGCGGTGACGGCATCGTCCTCGCCGTCACCGAGTTCCTCACCCAGCGGCTCGTCGGCTCCGTCCGGCTGGGCAACACCGACTGGCGCACCCGCGCCACCGAGGTCTCGTACATCACCGCCCCCTGGGCGCGCGGCGAGGGCTATGCCACCGAGTCCGTGCTGGCACTGGCCCAGTGGCTCTTCGACGACCGGGGCTTCGAACGCATCGAGCTGCGCACCGCGGCCGACAACACCGCCGCCCAGCAGGTCGCCCAGAAGCTCGGCTGCATCAGCGAGGGCGTCCTGCGCAACGCCCGCATAGCGCGCACCCGGACCGAGAACGGCACGGACGGCGGCTGGACCGACATCCGGACCGACCTGATCGTCTGGGGCCTGCTCCCCGAGGACCTCGAAGGCGTCGCCGAGCAGCTCGCCGACGCGGGCGGCTACGGTGCCTACAGCGACTGGAACTGACCTCCCGGAGGGGTCCTGACGCTCCGTGGGCATGGACCGGGTACCCTCGCCCTGCCCCTTCACGAACATCCCCACCTGCGACGACTCCAGGAGACTGACGACACATGGCCGATCGGGTCACCGTGATCGGCTGGGACGGCTCACCACTGACCGGAGCGGCCACGGCCGCCCTCTCGGCCGCCACGCTCGTCGCCGGAGCCGCCCACCACCTCGCACTGCCCGAAGTGCCGGCGCAGGCCGAGCGCATCCGCCTGGGCTCCATCGACCTGGCCGCCCGCCGGATCGCCGGACACCGCGGCAGCGCCGTGGTCCTCGCCGACGGGGACCCCGGCTTCTTCGGAGTCGTACGCAACCTCCGCGCGCCCGAGCACGGCCTGGAGGTGGAAGTGGTCCCCGCGGTCTCCTCCGTCGCCGCCGCGTTCGCCCGCGCGGGAATGCCGTGGGAGGACGCCCGGATCGTCGTCGCCCACCCCCGCACCCTGCGCCGCGCCGTCAACGTCTGCCGCGCCCACCACAAGGTCGCCGTCCTCACCTCGCCCGGGGCGGGCCCCGCCGAACTGGCCCTGCTCCTCGAAGGAGTCCACCGCACCTTCGTCATCTGCGAGGAACTCGGCACCGACCGTGAACAGGTCACCGTCGTCACCTCCGACAAGGCCGCCGACCACGTCTGGCGCGACCCCAACGTCGTCATCGTCATCGGCGGCGGCCCCGAACCGCAGGCCGCCGGCGGATGGATCGCGGGCGGCCACCCCATCTGCCCCCGCGGAGTACGCGGCTGGGCACTGCCCCCGGAGGCGTACCCGGACGACGCCGCGGGCGGCGGGGCGGCGGGCGGCGAAGGCGAGTCCCCGGGGCTGCGCGCCGCCCAACTGGCCCGCCTCGGCCCCCGCACCGGCGACCTCCTGTGGGACATCGGCTCCGGCGGCGGGGCCCTGGCCGCGGAGGCGGCCCGCTTCGGCGCGGCGGTCCTGGCGGTCGACAGCGACCCGGCCGCCTGCGCCCGCACCGCGGCGGCGGCACGGGCCCTCGGGGTCCAGATCCAGGTCGTCGAGGGCCGCGCGCCGCACGTGCTGGAACGGCTGCCGGAACCCGACGTCGTCCGGATCGGCGGCGGCGGGGTCCCCGTCGTCACCGCCGTCACCGAGCGCCGGCCGGAACGCATCGTGACCCACGCGTCGACGCGCGACGAGGCCGAGGCGCTCGGCGCCGCGCTCACCGGGAACGGATACGCCGTCCGGTGTTCGCTCCTCCAGTCCGTCGAACTCGACACGGCCGCATGGTCGGAGCGTGAACGTTCGGTCGTGTTCCTGCTCTCCGCGACGCGTTCCGACCTCGCCCCCTGACCCGGCCGCGTGCGGCGGGAGGTAGGCTGGCCGATCGTTGTACCGCGGTCGGACGTTCGTCGTTTCGCTCGTCAATGTCCGGAAAAGGGGACTGTTTTGGTCCCCGCTGTGGTACGGCGGAACCGGGGGATGCGCAACGTGGCGCAGTCCACAGCGGGCCGTGGCGAAATGGGCTGCCGCGGCGGCGAACGGACGTGAGAATGCAGTATGTCCACGACCGTTTCGTGCCGCGCGGCGAGCCCGCTCGTTCTTGTTGACGAGCACCGGGGCGCCGTGTTCGGACGTTCCGGACGAAGGGCCGAAGGAGCACTGACGATGGGCGAGGGGTACGCATGAGTGACACCGGCCAGATCCCGGTCGAGGGACTGCCGGAGAACGCGGGCACGGTGGAGCAGCCGGGCATCGCCGCCCCGGACGCCTACACCTACCTCGCCCCCTCCGAGCACGTTCCCGAGGACGACGACCTCCTGCTGATGCCGAGCCCGCAGGGCGCCTGGAGCGACCCGCAGACCGTACCGGCCCCCGGCCAGTACCCCGAGCCCGTCGCCGTCCGGGCACCGGTGCCCGGACAGGGCGTTCACCCGGCGCAGGCCGCGGCCCAGTCCTATGCCCAGCCGACCGCCGAGACCCCCGCCCAGCCGCAGGGGCCCGTGCAGGTCCAGGTCCAGGAGCCCGTGCAGGCACCGGCCGCGGACGTGTACGCCGCCGCTCAGCAGGCGGTGGCGGAGCCCCCGGCCGTGACCGGCCGGGGAACGCATGAATCCGGTGGCCGCGATTCCGGTTCGGTCGACCTGAGCGGTGTGCGCATCCCCTCGCCCGCGCAGGTTCCCGCCCAGGCGGCACAGTCCCAGACCCCGACGCGCCGGCCGCTGCACCGCGGACCGGCCGTGGCCGACGGCGGCCCGTCGTACGGCGGGGCGTCGACCGGCGGCGTGGTCCGTTCGCTCGCGGACCGGGGGCCCGCGGGCGCGCCCCAGGCCCCGGTCCAGCCCCAGGCACCCGCCCAGACCCAGGCCCAGGCCCCCGCGCCGCAGGCCGCCGGCCCCGAGTACTTCGCGCCGGACGACGACGCGGCCGTGCTGCCGGGTCCGCAGCTCGGCGAGATCCTTCCGCAGGGCGGCAGCCCGTGGGCGGCGCAGCCGGCGGCGGTTCCGGTGACGGCGGAGGCGACCGCAGAATCGGTCGTTCCGGAGCAGGGCGCCGAGCCGGCCGCGGAGTCGGCCGCCGAGCCGGTGGCGGTGGCACAGCCGGTGCAGGCCGCTCCGGCCGTGGCACCGGAGGCCGTGGCGGCTCCGGTGGCCGAGCCGGTGCCGGGGGCGGTCGAGGCCCCCGCCGGGATTCCGGCCGAGGGCCTCGTCGAGGCCGCGGTGCCCGCGGATGCCGCGGTGCCCGTCGAGACCGCAGTGCCTGTCGAAGGCGCCGTGTCCGTCGAGACCGCCGTGCCTCAGGAGGCCCAGGGGACTCCGGAGACGCAGGAGACCCAGGAGGTCCGGGAGGTCCAGGGGGCCCAGGAAGCCGTTCCCATGGGGCAGTTCGTGCCCGTGGAGGGTTCGGTCCCTACGACCCCGCACCTGGCCCCGACACCCGTCGCGGAGCAGGTCCCGGCGCAGCAGGACGCTGAGCAGATCCCGGTACAGCTCGCCGAGCAGACCGTCGGGGCGGGGGGCGCGGAGGCCGACTCCGCGGCCGGGCCCGAGCACGGGGCGATCGCGGTGGAGCCCGCCCAGGACCCTCGGCCGGACGCCGGAGCGGTGCCGGCCGGTGACGCCGGGGAGTCCGCCGCACCCGCCGGGGCCATCGTGCCCGTGGAGGGCGCCGAAGCGGTCCGGGCCGCCGAGGGCGTCCACAGTGCCGCGCCCGCCGAGGTGCCCGCGCAGGTTCCCGGCCCCGTCGCGGACGCCGGGGCACCGGGCCCGGACGCGCCCGGACCGGAGGCCGAGGCGGGCCCGGAGGTCATCGAGACCCCGGACCCGACCACCCCCGCGGACGTGGTGGAGGCCGCCCCCCTCGTGGAGCCGGTGGCAGCCGCGCCCCTGCAGGACACGGTGACCGAGCACGACGAGATCGTCTTCGCGCAGTCCGTGGACCGGCCGCGGGAGACGCCCGAGGCGGCCCCGGCCCCCGGCACCGAGCCCCTCGCGGCGGAAGCCCCCGAGCCGGCCGGGGCCCCGGAGACGGCCGGAGCCCCCGAGGAGCGGACCGTCGAAGTACCGGTCGCCGCGGCCCCGGTCGTGGAGGAGCCCCCGGCTGCCGGAGCGCCCCAGGTCCCCGCGGCGGAGACCCCCGAGGCGGAGACCCCCGCGGCCGAAGCCCCCGGGGCGGAGGCGTCCGAGTCCGGCGAGGCCCCGGTCCCCGCCGGTCCGCCGGCCCCCGGCTACGACGACGCCGAGCGCGAGGCGGTGCTCCGCGTCATGCGCGAGCGGCGCGACATCCGCAACGGCTTCCGCAACGACCCCATCCCGCACGAGGTCCTGCTCCGCGTCCTCGAAGCCGCGCACACGGCACCCAGCGTCGGCCACTCGCAGCCCTGGGACTTCGTCGTCATCCGCTCCGCGGAGACCCGCCGCGCCATGCACGAACTGGCGCAGCGCCAGCGCGACGCCTACGCCAAGTCGCTGCCCAAGGGCCGGGCCAAGCAGTTCAAGGAACTGAAGATCGAGGCCATCCTCGACACCCCGGTGAACATCGTCGTCACCGCCGACCCCACCCGGGGCGGCCGGCACACCCTCGGCCGGCACACCCAGCCGCAGATGGCCCCGTACTCCTCCGCGCTCGCCGTCGAGAACCTCTGGCTCGCCGCCCGTGCCGAGGGCCTCGGCGTCGGCTGGGTCAGCTTCTTCGACGAGCGTGAGATGGTCCGCGCCCTGGGCCTGCCCGAGCACCTCGAAGTCGTCGCCTACCTGTGCGTCGGCTACGTCGACGAGTTCCCCGAGGAGCCCGAGCTGATGCAGGCGGGCTGGTCCAAGCGCCGCCCGCTGTCCTGGGTCGTCCACGAGGAGACGTACGGGCGGCGCGCCCTGCCCGGCGAGGAGCCGCACGACCTGCTCCAGGAGACCATCGCCAACATCCGTCCGCTGGACGCCAAGGCGCTCGGCGAGGCGTGGGAACGCCAGAAGCGGATGACCAAGCCCGCCGGTGCCCTCGGCATGCTGGAGATCATCTCCGCGCAGCTGGCCGGGCTCTCCCGGGTGTGCCCGCCGCCGATCCCGGAGCCCGCGGCCGTCGCGATCTTCGCGGGCGACCACGGCGTGCACGCCCAGGGCGTCACCGCCTGGCCGCAGGAGGTCACCGGCCAGATGGTCGCCAACTTCCTCGGCGGCGGCGCGGTCTGCAACGCGTTCGCGTCCCAGGTCGGCGCCGAGGTGTGCGTGATCGACGTCGGCGTGGCCGCGGAACTGCCCGCGACGCCCGGCCTCCTGCCCCGCAAGGTCCGGGCCGGGACGGCCGACTTCACCACCGGCCCCGCGCTGACCCGCGAAGAGGTGCTCGCGGCGATCGAGGTCGGCATCGAGACCGCCCGCGACCTGGTCGCGGCGGGCAACAAGGGCCTGCTCACCGGTGAGATGGGCATCGCCAACACCACGGCGTCGGCCGCGCTGATCTGCGTGTACACGGGCATGGACCCGGCCGAGGTGACCGGTCGCGGCACCGGCATCAACGACGAGATGCACGCCCGCAAGGTCGACGTGGTCCGCCGGGCCCTGGAGTTCCACCAGCCGGACCCGGCCGACCCGATCGGTGTCCTGGCCGCGGTCGGTGGCCTCGAACACGCGGCGATGGCCGGCTTCCTGCTGGGCGGCGCCTCGCTGCGCACCCCCGTCATCCTCGACGGCGTCAGCGCGGGTGCCGCGGCCCTGGTCGCCCGCGCGATCGCCCCCGAGGCCCTGGCCGCCTGCATCGCGGGCCACCGCAGCGCCGAGCCCGGCCACGTCGCCGCCCTCAACAAGCTGGGGCTGCGCCCGCTGGTCGACCTCGACCTCCGCCTCGGCGAGGGCACGGGCGCGCTGCTGGCACTGCCGATCGTGCAGAGCGCGGCGCGGGCGATGCACGAGGTGGCGACCTTCGACGCGGCGGGCGTCACGGAGAAGTAGCCCCGGGGCCGGGGGAGCGGACGGGCCGAAGAACGGCCCGTCCGCTCCCCGACGCGTCGCGGCCACCCCACCGCGTATCGTTGACCCGCCCCGCGAACCCGCACGTCACAGCCGCTCCACCGCCGCAGCGGCCTCCGCATTCAGTCCCCTGCACGAGGAGTCCGCACCGCCATGGCCGAGCACGCAGAGCGCACCGATCACCCCGCGTACCCCGTCGGACTGCGGCTCGGCGGCCGCCGCGTCGTCGTGATCGGCGGCGGCCAGGTCGCTCAGCGCCGCCTCCCCGCGCTCATCGCGGCGGGCGCCGACATCGTCCTCGTGTCCCCGTCCGCGACCCCGTCCGTCGAGGCGATGGCCGACGCCGGCGAGATCCGCTGGGAGCGTCGCGGGTACGCCGACGGGGATCTGGCCGGCGCCTGGTACGTCCTCGTCGCGTCCGACGACCTCGCGGCGAACGACGCCGCGTCGGCCGAGGCCGAACGCAACCGGATCTGGTGCGTCCGCAGCGACGACGCCGACGCTGCCACCGCCTGGACCCCGGCCACCGGCCGGGGCGAGGGCGTCACCGTCGCCGTCCTCACCGCGGGCACCCACGACCGCGACCCGCGCCACTGCGCCGCCGTCCGCGACGCCATCGTCGAGGGCCTGCGCGACGGCACCCTCGCCGCGCCCCACCACCGCACCAGGGCCCCCGGCGTGGCCCTGGTCGGCGGCGGCCCCGGGGACCCCGACCTGATCACGGTCCGCGGCCGCCGCCTCCTCGCCGGGGCCGACGTCGTCATCGCCGACCGGCTCGGCCCGCGCGACCTGCTCGACGAACTGCCGCCGCACGTCGAGGTGATCGACGCCGCGAAGATCCCGTACGGCCGCTACATGGCCCAGGAGGCCATCAACCAGGCGCTCATCGACCACGCCAAGGCGGGCAAGGCCGTCGTCCGGCTCAAGGGCGGCGACCCGTTCGTCTTCGGCCGCGGCATGGAGGAGGCCCAGGCGCTCGCCGCCGAGGGCATCGCCTGCACCGTCGTCCCCGGCATCTCCAGCTCGATCTCCGTGCCCGGCGCGGCCGGAATCCCCGTCACCCACCGAGGGGTGGCCCACGAGTTCACCGTCGTGAGCGGCCACGTCGCCCCCGACGACGAACGCTCGCTGGTCGACTGGGAGGCCCTCGCCAAACTGCGTGGCACCCTGGTGCTCCTGATGGCCGTCGACAAGATCGGCGCCATCGCCCGCGCCCTCATCGCCCACGGCAAGGCCCCCGGCACACCGGTCGCCCTGGTCCAGGAGGGCACCACCGCCGCCCAGCGCCGGGTGGACGCCACCCTGGAGACCGTCGCCGAACGGGCCGCGGCCGAGGAGGTGCGCCCCCCGGCGGTCATCGTCATCGGCGAGGTCGTCGCGGTCGGCGCGGACACCGCGCCGCTCCCCGCCGAATGACCGGCGCGGACATCTCGCGGACCCCATCGAGTAACCGGCGGTAACGGAACTTCTTCCGATCCGTTGGCACCACACACCGGACAAGGCAGTATCGAACCCGTGGCCGACCTCATCACCATCGACGACCCCGACGACCCCCGTCTGCACGACTACACCGGGCTGACCGACGTCGAGCTCCGGCGCAGACGGGAGCCCGCCGAGGGGCTCTTCATCGCCGAGGGCGAGAAGGTGATCAGACGCGCCAGGCACGCCGGGTACGAGATGCGGTCCATGCTGCTCTCGGCGAAGTGGATCGACCTGATGCGGGACGTCATCGACGAGGTCCCCGCCCCGGTGTACGCGGTCAGCCCCGAACTGGCCGAGCGCGTCACCGGCTACCACGTCCACCGCGGTGCCCTCGCCTCGATGCAGCGCAGGCCGCTGCCGACGGCGGACGAGCTGCTGACGACGGCCTTCGGCACGGCGGACGCGGAGACGGCGGCCGGCGACCGTGCCGGCCCCGCGGCGGTGCCGCTCCAGGGTCCGGGGGAGCGCCCGGTCCGGCGCGTCGCCGTCTTCGAGGACATCGTCGACCACGCCAACCTGGGCGCCGCCTTCAGGAACGCCGCCGCCCTCGGCATCGACGCGGTCCTGCTCACCCCGCGCTGCGCCGACCCCTTCTACCGGAGGTCCGTGAAGGTCTCGATGGGGGGCGTCTTCCAGGTGCCGTGGACCCGCCTGGAGTCCTGGCCGAAGGACATCGGCATCCTGCGTTCCGCGGGGTTCACGCTCGCCGCCCTCTGCCTGAGCGAACGGGCGATCACCCTCGACGAACTCGCCGCGCGCGACGACGAGAAGCTCGCGCTGGTCTTCGGTACGGAGGGCGCCGGACTCACCCCCGGCACCCTCGCCGCGGTCGACGAGCACGTCCGCATCCCGATGGACGCCGGTGTCGACTCCCTCAACGTGGCGGCCGCCTCGGCCGTGGCCTTCTACGCCACCAGGCCGCGAACGGCCTGACCCCGGGCGTGCCGCGCCCGCCCKTCCCGCCCGAGCCGCCCGTACGTCCCGCCCCCGCGGAACGTACGGGCGGAAGTCGGCGGGGCGGGTCCGCGCGTCCGCACATCCTTCCGGGCCGATGGAGCCGGGAGGTCGGGGAAGCCCGAAGGCCGGGAGGTCCAGGGGCGTCCGGGGTCAACCGATCGGATGACCCCCGGGTCGGCTTTCCCGCTCGTCACATGCAGCCGGTACGTCGACGGGACGGGCGGGCGTGCGGCCGCACTCTTGATCCGAGCGGGACGGCAGGAGCCGGCGGGCCCGGAAGCCGGATTCCCCGGGCGGACGGGGCCGCGACCCCCATCCATCACAGGAGTGACCGGAATGAAGCACGCGAGGAAGACCTCGAAGCGCATGCGCACCGTCATCGGCGGCACGGTGGCCGGCGCCGTCGCGCTCGGGACCTTCGCCGTGGTGACGGCCAACGCGGGCTCGGCCGGGACCACCGCCCCCCGGGCGGAGGCGGCGGGCGAGAACCTGGTCCGGTCCACCCACCTGACGGTCGAGGCCGCGACGAAGGCGGCGCGGGCGACGCTGGACGCCGCGGAGAAGGAGAACCAGCGCGTCTCGGTCGCCGTCGTCGACCGCAACGGCAACACCGTCGTCACCCTGCGCGGCGACGGCGCCGGCCCGCAGTCCTACGAGTCGGCCGTGAAGAAGGCCTACACCGCCGTCTCCTGGAACGCCCCCACCTCCGAACTGGCCAAGCGCCTGGAGAACGCCCCGACGCTGAAGGACATCCCGGGCACCCTCTTCCTCGGCGGCGGCGCCCCCGTCACCGCGAAGGGCGCCCCGATCGCGGGCATCGGCGTCGCCGGCGCCCCGTCCGGCGACCTGGACGAGAAGTTCGCCCGGGCCGGCGCCGCGGCCCTGAACGAGTAGGACAGGAGCGGAGGTCGCGTGATGCCGCCCTTCGACGACGGCGACGCCGCGGGCGGGGGCGACGCGTCCTCCCGGTTCCGGTCGGCGCACGGCACCGTCCGTACCGTGCGCCGTCGGTTCCTCGACCCCGTCCGCGTCCGGGCCGGCCTCAGGGCGGGCATCGGCATCGCGGTGCGTACGCGGATGAGGACGATGTCGGCCGTGCTGCGCGGTGCGAGCAGCCCGAGGAGCACTCCCATGACTCCCGCCGGACACGCCCTGCTGGCGGCGGCGGGCGCGGGTGACACCGCGGGGGTGCGGGCCGCGCTCGCCGCCGGTGCCGAGGCGGAGGTGCGGGATCGCCACCGCCGCACCCCGCTCCTGCTCGCCGCCGCGGGCGACCACGTGGCCGCGGCCGAGGTGCTCGTCGCCGCGGGAGCCGACCCCGACGCCCGGGACGACCGCGAGGACAGCGCCTGGCTGGTGACCGGGGTGACCGGCAGCGTGGCGATGATGCGCACCCTGCTCCCGGCCGGCCCCGACCCGTCGTCGTGCAACCGTTTCGGTGGCACCGCCCTGATTCCCGCCTGCGAACGCGGCCACGTCGGCTACGTACGGGCCCTGCTGCGCGAGACCGACATCGACGTCGACCACGTCAACCACCTCGGCTGGACCGCCCTGCTGGAGGCGGTGATCCTGGGCGACGGCGGCCCCGCGCACGAGGAGGTCGTGGAACTGCTCATCACGGCGGGCGCCACCGCCGGCCTCCCGGACGGCGACGGCGTCACGGCCCTCGAACACGCGCAACGGCGCGGATTCACGTACATCGCGGGCCTGCTGCGAGCCGTGCGCTGAGACGCGCCCGCCGAGTCCGGTGCGGGCCGGCCCCGTACACACCCCGGGCCGCGGAGCTCCCGGTCCGGGCGCCGCGCCCGGGCATGCCGGGCCCCCGCGCAGGGCGGGGCCGGAAGCGGACGCGCGGCAAGGTGCGAATTTGCTGATGCGCCGCCCTCTCCGTCCGTTCCGGATCCGTGCCGGTCAGGGTCTTGACGGTCGCACGGAACACGCTATTGGATGTGCGACCAATAGGTAATTGGCCGGGCGCTCAATAGTGGCATCGCGGTCCGTGGATCCGAGAGGTCTCGATGGCGACGAACTCCACCCCTTCCGTACGGTCCTCGAACTCCTCCCCGGGGCCCTCCGACAGCCACGGCCCCGAACGCGCGGGGCAGTTGGAGACCCGGGGCATCGACCTGGTGCCCGCGGACGAACGCGGCGGGCGCCCGCGCCGGCTGTTCGCGGTCTGGGCGGCGCCGAACGTGAGTTATCTGAGCTTCGTCGTCGGAGCCACGCTGATCCTCATGGGGCTCACGCTCCCGCAGGCCATCGGCGTGATCCTCACCGGGAACCTGCTGTGGATCTGCACGGGCGTCCTGGCGGCGAGCGGTCCGGTCGCCGGTACGAGCGGATCGGTCATCTCGCGCGCGATGTACGGCGTCGTGGGCAACAAGGTCGTGCTCGTCCTGACCGGCTGGCTCCTCGCCGCGGCCTACCTCGCCCTGAACTGGTCGGCGGCCTCGGTCGCGGGCATCGGACTGGCGGGCCGGATGGGGCTGCCGGACAGCCGGGCCGTCGACGCGGTCGTCATCTGTCTCATCGCCGGGGGGACGCTGCTGATAGCGATCTTCGGATACGCCCTGATCGTGCGCCTCTACGCCGCGCTCAGCGTCCTCCTGACCGTCGTGTTCGTCGTGGTCACGGGGTACGTGCTCGCCGGGACCGACTGGTCCTACGCCCCGGCCGAGCCGCTGCGGGGCGCCGCGCTCGTCGCGACGCTCGGCGCGGGCTTCACGATCGTCGCCTCCGCCCCGCTCTCGTACAGCAACAGCCCCGACCTCGCCCGCTACCTGCCCCGCGACAGCAGCCCGGTCGCCGTCGCCGGGTGGACGGCTCTCGGCGCGTACCTGCCGAGCGTCGTCTTCACCGCCGTCGGCGCGTTCGCGGCGACCGGCCTCGACATGAGCGACCCGCAGGCCGCGCTGGAGACCATCCTGCCGGGCTGGTTCGTCCCCGTCTTCGTCATCGCGGTCGTCGTCAACACGATGACGAACAACGGCATGACGGCCTACAGCGCCGGCCTGTCCATCCAGTCGGTCGGCGTCCGCCTCGCCCGCATCCCGGCGGTCCTGGTCATCGGTGTCCTCGGCACGGCGATGACGCTGTACGCGATCCTCGTCTTCGACTTCCTGACCAGCGTCAACACCATGCTCCAGCTCGTGGTCGTGGTGACCGGTCCGGCCATGGCGGTGGCCGTGACCGACCTGGTCCTGCGACGCAACCGCTACGACGGCGCCGTCCTCCTGGAGGCGCGGCGCGGCGGCCCGTTCTGGTACCGCGGCGGCGTCCACTGGGCGGGCGTCCTGGCGCTCGTCGTCGGCGGCATCGCCGCCACGATGTGGGTGACCACCAGCTTCTGGACCGGCCCGGCCGCGAAGGCCCTGTGGGGTGTCGACGCGGCGGTCTTCGCCGGCATGATCACGGCTTCCGCCGTCTACTGGGCGGCGACCCGCGTCCTCGGGAGCATCCCGCGCGGCTGACCCGCGCCCCGGCCGGCTCCACGCGCACGGGAGCCGGCCCCCACGTGCCGTACCGATCCACGAAAGGCTCCCGTGCCGGTCCCGTTCCTGCGGCACGGGGCCTTCCGCACCGGACGCCGGGAGGCGGCCGGTGATGCCCGGACCCGGTCCTCCCGCCGTCACGCGCGATCGTCCACCGGTGCTCCGCCGCCCCGGCCGCCCCCCCCGGACCTACCGGCTCCGACCCTGCGTCTGCTCGTGGCCCCGGTCGGCCCCCAGCCCGCGGGCCGGTCCCTGGCAGCCCTGGGCCGCCGCGATGCCCAGCGCCACCAGCAGCGTCACCACGACGAAGACGACGAGCCGCTGCCGCAGCAGCCGCGGATTGGCGGGCCGCAGACCCGCCGAGGTCGTCCGGTTCCCGGGCCGCGTCCCCGGCCTGCCGTTCGTCGGCCGGCCGTTCGTCCCGTTCGCGCCCTGCGGACGCCGGCCGGACCGGGTGGTGCTGCGCGGCTGCTGCGGACGCGAGCCGCCGGTGCGAGAACCACCGGTGCGCGAACCGCCGGTACGAGAACCATCGGTACGCGAACCACCGGTGCGCGCACCCCCCGCCCTGGACGACGGGCCCTGCCTGCTGTCCTGCGGAAGCTTCTGCCGACGGGGCCCGGGAGGCGCCGCGCGCCTGGTCTGCTGCTCGGTGTACGGGCCGTCGAGACGGCCGGTCGGCCGGTCCGGATCCTGCGTCGAGCGCTGCGCGGGCGGCCGGCCCGCGCGCAGCCCCTGCGCCTCCCGCGCCGCGATCTCCTTGAGCCGCATGGAGAGTTGGAGCGTGCTCGGCCGCTCCTCGGGGTCCTTCGCCAGACAGGCACTCACCAGCGGCGCCAGCGCGTCGTGCACATCGTGCAGCTGCGGCTCCTCGTGCACCACGCGGTACAGCATCACCTCGGAACTGCCGTGCCCGAAGGGAGAGTCGGCCATCGCCGCGTACGCCAGCGTGGCACCGAGCGAGAACACGTCGGTCGCGGGCGTCACCGCCGCGCCGCGCACCTGCTCGGGGGCGAGGAATCCCGGCGAACCCACCGCCGTGCCGACATGGGTGAGCGTGGAGGCCCCGGTCGCCCAGGCGATCCCGAAGTCGATGATCCGGGGACCCTTGGGGGAGAGGAGGATGTTCGACGGCTTCAGGTCACGGTGCACCACACCGGCCTCGTGCACCGCCACCAGACCCTCGGAGAGCGCGGCCCCGATCGAGGCCACCTCGACCGCCGACAACGGGCCTTCCTCGGCCACCTTGTCGTGCAGCGAGGGCCCCGGGACGTACTGGGTGGCGAACCACGGGCGGTCCGCCTCCAGATCGGCGGCCACCAGCCGCGCCGTGCAACCACCGCGGATCCGCCGGGCCGCGGACACCTCGCGCGCGAACCGCGAGCGGAACTCCTGGTCCTCCGCCAGATCGGGGCGGATCACCTTCAGCGCCACCCGCTGACCGCGCCGGTCCGAACCCAGGTAGACGACACCCATGCCGCCCGCCCCGAGCCGCCGGTGCAGCCTGAACGAGCCGACGACACGCGGGTCCTCGCGCCGGAGCCGCATCATCGCCATGTCTGCCCATCCCCGCTGCCTGGTCCGCCTGACGAGGCACAGCTTACGTACCCGGCGCCCGGGGCGCTCAGAGGCCGCGCCCTCGCCGGACGATCGATTGTCGGTACGCGGCACGGGCCGTGACGGGCCGTGGGCCGGGAGCCGGCCCGCGCCGCATCGGCCCCCGCTCCCAAAGCGGTTGCCCCGAAAGGCCGTTGGAGCCACATGGCCGAAAACCATATGGTGCGACCCGGGCCGGCGCGGGCGTGCGCGGACCGCCGCCGGCCCGG
This sequence comes from Streptomyces sp. sk2.1, assembly GCF_008120935.1. GTDB lineage: Bacteria > Actinomycetota > Actinomycetes > Streptomycetales > Streptomycetaceae > Streptomyces. The sequence continues at coordinate 172,025 of NZ_RDBO01000020.1, read as the reverse complement.
CCGGTCGCGTCGCCGGGCCGACGGGGAAGAGGGAGGGTGAGTGAAGTCACGGTCACGGACGGTTCCGCCGGGCCGTGACGGGCGGGTCCGGCGGCCCGCGGACGACGTCCCGTGCCCCGGATCCGGACCATGTCCGACGGAGGTACGACAACGGCACCAGAAATCGGGTGAATGCCCGACCCCGCAGTCCGCCACCCGCCCGGACGGTTCCGCGACCTCCGCCACTTTTTCCCTGGTCAAAGCCTCTTGCCCAGTCATTCAGGCGCCCGTCGGACACCTTGATACATCGGAGGTCGCGCGTGAGGAGTACCCGACAACCCCTCAGGGATGTCCCCAAGGGCGCGCACCCGTTCTCCACCCAGGGGAGTACATCGCCCACCGGTGGCTCATCCTCCGGGAGGCCCGGCATTAGGTACGCGGGCATGACGTCGTCCGTCCCCCGCGTCCCTACTGTTGAGGTCAAGCGGCGGGCGCAACACTCGTCCCCCGAGGTCACACGCCCGCCGCTCCATATCGAGTCGGGAGAGGAACCATGGCGGACACGGCAACGCGGACCATGATCCGTACGCGGGGGCGCAGGTTCCACACTGCGTTCGGCGCCCGTCCGTCGTCCGGCACGCGCCACCCCCTGGTGGCGACGGCGATGGTTCTTCCCCTGGCGGCCCTGCTCGTGGTCGTCTTCGGCGGCTGGGACGCGGTGGTCACACAGGCGTCGTCCGTGGGCGTGATGCTGGGGCGCTGAGCGGCGCCCGGGGTCCGGAAGAGCGGTCCGGACCGGGACATCCGGCCAACAGCCCCGTGGGGACGGGGGTGCGGCGGACGGCAGCGTTTGTCCGGTCAGCTGGGGAGCTGACCGGACATCGCGTTTTCCGGAACCGTTCACGACGGAGCGCCCACCCCCATGCGTCCGGGGCGCCCTCCGGCGCGCGTACGCTCGTCGACGGGCCCGGCACGGACCGGACCGCCCGTGCATCCGCTCGCCACCGGGGGAGACCGTGACCACCGCAGTCATACGCGCGCTGGGCGACCTCGCCCACCGGGCCGCGCACCCGCGCCCCGAGACCCCCTGCGCCTGCCCGTCCCCGACGGTGCTCGCGGACCGCGCGGACGGCACCGTGGTCCGCAGCGGGACCGTCGTCGCCAAGGCCCACGCCCCCGGCACGGACGCCCCCGGTCTGCTCACCCGCCTCGCCCTCGCGGACGATCCCCGGTTCGCCGGCATCCTGCTCGCACCGCTGCACCCCCGCCCCGCCCGGAACCCCGAAGCCCCCGGGCCGGATGTCCCGGTCCGGACCGCTCTTCCGGACCCCGGGCGCCGCTCAGCGCCCCAGCATCACGCGCACGGGCCCTGGCTGCTCATCGACGTCGACGACCTCGGCCTCGGCGACCCCGCCTGGGACCTCGCCCGCCCCGCCGCCTGGTACGCGGCCGGCCTCCTGCCCCCCGAGGTCTGGTCCCGTTTCCTGGGCGCCTACCGGGCCGCTGGCGGCCCCGCCGTACGCGCCGAGGGCGACCCCTGGCCCGAACTGGACGTCCCGGCCCGCGCCCTGACCGTCCAGTCCGCCGCGCTGGCGATCGCCAAGTCCGCGGCGGAGGGACGGGCTCCGGACGAGGTGGAGCGGACGATGCTCGACGCCTGCGCCCGAATCGCCTCCCTCCTGCCGGAGTTGGCCGCCGGGCAGTCGTCGTAGGCTGAACCGACCGTCGGCGGACATCCCTTCCGGCGACGGCGGTCCCAGAACGAGGAGTGAGCCGAAACCATGCAGTGTCCCAAGTGCCACGCGCAGATGCACACGTACAACCGCAACGGCATCCAGATCGAGCAGTGCAGCGGCTGCCGGGGAATCTTCCTCGACTACGGCGAGCTGGAGACCCTCACCCGCATCGAGGCGCAGTGGGCGCAGCAGGCCCCGCCCGCGCCGCCGGCCCCGCAGGCGTACCCCGCCGCCCCTGCGCCCGCCTGGGGCGCGCCGCAGCACCACGGCGGCCACTACCGGCACAAGAGCTTCGGCCGCATGCTTTTCTCGTCCTGAACCGGACGGCCGCACCGAGCGCCTGACCACGTGGGTCCGGACGTCTCCCGTCCGGACCCACGGGCGTCCACCGCGCCCGGCGGGAACGAAGAAGCCCCGGTCGTCGATGACGACCGGGGCTCTCGATGGTGCGCGATACTGGGATTGAACCAGTGACCTCTTCCGTGTCAGGGAAGCGCTCTCCCGCTGAGCTAATCGCGCAGGGTGAACCTGCGTGTACTGCGTGCGCGATACTGGGATTGAACCAGTGACCTCTTCCGTGTCAGGGAAGCGCTCTCCCGCTGAGCTAATCGCGCGGGGATCCTTGCGGATCAGTGGACGATACTGGGATTGAACCAGTGACCTCTTCCGTGTCAGGGAAGCGCTCTCCCGCTGAGCTAATCGTCCTTGGAGGTGGAGACGGGATTTGAACCCGTGTAGACGGCTTTGCAGGCCGTTGCCTCGCCTCTCGGCCACTCCACCCGGAGTGAGGGTTCGGGAAGATCCCCCACTTTTCTGCGAGCGGACGACCAGGTTCGAACTGGCGACCTCAACCTTGGCAAGGTTGCGCTCTACCAACTGAGCTACGTCCGCTTGTCTTTCCCGGTCCGCTTGCGCGTCCCGGCGACGTGTTGAACTCTAGCGGATTCCCCGGCCAGTACAAAAACGCGTTTGCGCAGCGTGCTGAGGTGCACCCGCCCCGGTGCGGGTCGCCGCACGTCCCCCGGGCGTCCCTCCCGGCAAACCCCGCCCCACGGAGCCCCCTGACGCGCGGGCCCGGGGCACCGACCGAAAGCCCAGGTGGCCCCGGTGGGGGAGGGTCCGGCCGGGGTGCGGTCGCGGGTCCGGACCCCGCTCACCGGCCCGACCCGACCCGGACGGAAGACCCTAGACTCGACCGCGTGCACGACCTTGCTCCAATGGCCCGCTTCGACGGCCTCCTCGCGACCGACCTGCGGGATGTGACCAGTGATCCCGCGGCCCTCGAATCAACCGGGTTCTGGGCCGTCTCCGCCGATTTCGAGGGCCGCCTCGTCTGCGCGCGCTTCGGTTCCGTACGCAGGCGGCCGGTGCCCGCCCCGGTGCCCGGCGCCTGGCGCGGCCCCGCGGTCGACGACTGGACCTCGTCCCTGGACCGGGCCATGTACACCACGGGCGTACGACGGATCCGTGAACACATCGCGACGGGCGAGGTCTACCAGGCCAACCTCTGCCGGGTGATGACCGCGCCCCTGCCCGACCCGGCCGCCGCGGACGTGGACGCGCTGACCGCGCTGCTGGCCCGGGGCAACCCGGCCCCGTACGCAGGAACGATCCGGCTGCCCGCGCACGGCGTCGAGATCGCCACCGCGTCCCCCGAGCTCTTCCTCCGGCGGGACGGCCGGACCGTCGAGTCGGGGCCGATCAAGGGCACCGGCCGGACCGAGGGCGACCTGCTGGAGAAGGACCACGCCGAGAACGTGATGATCGTCGACCTGGTCCGCAACGACCTCGGCCGGGTCTGCGCCACCGGCTCGGTCACCGTCCCCGACCTCTGCGTGGTCGAGAAGCACCCCGGCCTGGTCCACCTCGTCTCCACCGTGCGCGGCGAACTCGCCGAGGGCGTCGGCTGGCCCGAACTCCTCGACGCCGCGTTCCCGCCCGGATCGGTCACCGGGGCGCCCAAGTCCAGCGCCCTGCGGATCATCCGGGAACTGGAGACCGCGCCGCGCGGGCCCTATTGCGGAGGCATCGGCTGGGTCGACGCCGACCGCCGCACCGCCTCGCTCGCCGTCGGCATACGCACCTTCTGGATCGACCGGACCGGAACGGTGCCGGTGCTCCGCTTCGGCACCGGGGCCGGCATCACCTGGGGCTCGGATCCCGAACGCGAATGGGACGAGACCGAACTCAAGGCGTCCCGACTGCTCGCGGTGGCGTCGGGCGAACACGGAACAACAGGAAGGACCGCATGATGAGGATGTGGGTGAACGGCGGCCTGCGGGACGCCGACGACGCCAGGGTGTCCGTGCTCGACCACGGGCTCACCGTGGGGGACGGCGTCTTCGAGACGATCAGGACCACCGACGGCAGGCCCTTCGCCCTCACCCGCCATCTCGACCGGCTGGCCCGGTCGGCCCGCGGCCTCGGCCTCCCCGAGCCCGACCCGGACGAGATACGCCGGGGCTGCGCCGCCGTCATCGACGCCAACCCGATGCCGCTCGGCCGGCTGCGCATCACCTACACCGGCGGACTCTCCCCGCTCGGCTCCGACCGCGGCGACGCGGGCCCCGGGCTCGTCATCGCCCTCGGCGGGGCCGCCCGCCGCCCCGACACCACCGCCGTGATCACCGTCCCCTGGACGCGCAACGAACGCGGTGCGCTCGTCGGGCTCAAGACGACCTCGTACGCCGAGAACGTCGTCGCCCTCGCCCGCGCCCACGAGCACGGCGCGTCGGAGGCGCTCTTCGCCAACACGGTCGGACAGCTCTGCGAAGGCACCGGCTCCAACGTCTTCGTCGTGCTCGACGGACAGCTGCACACCCCGCCCGTCGCCTCCGGCTGCCTCGCCGGGATCACCCGCGCGCTGGCCGTGGAATGGACGGGCGCACAGGAGACCGAGCTGCCGTTCGACGTCCTGGAACGGGCCGAGGAGATCTTCCTGACCTCCACGCTGCGCGATGTGCAGGCCGTCCACCGGGTGGACGACCGGGAGCTGCCCGGCGGCCCCGGGCCGGTGACCGCGAAGGCCATGCGGATCTTCGAGGAGCGGGCCGGGAACGACCTCGACCCGTAGGACCGGCACCCCGAATCCGTAAAACCGGGTGACGCGGCGGGGCCGGGTGGATAGAACAGCACTGATGACCACCACCCTCCGGCCGACCGGGCCGATCCAGCAAGGCGCCGACGGCGCGAAGACCCGTGCGTACGACGTGTGCGACAACGGACGGCCCGTCGGCTCCGTCGAGGTCGGCACCGACGCGGCGTTCGGTGCGGGGGCCGGCGTGCTGCGCTCCCTGCGCATCGACGAACCGGACCGGCGGCGCGGGCGCGGCACCATAGCCGCGCTCGCCGCCGAGGAGGTGCTGCGCGGCTGGGGCTGCGCCCAGGTCCGCCTGGAGGCGCCGGCGGACGACGAGGCCGCCCGGGGCCTGGCGGCCGCGCTCGGCTACACCGAGCGCAGCCGCAACATGCTCAAGGAACTCGGCCCCGAGGCCCCCGCGCTTCCGGACGGGGTCGTCGCCAGGCCGATGTCCGCCGAGGAGTTCGACACCTGGCTGAGCACCAGCGTCGAGGAGTACGCGAAGTCCTGGACCGACCGGGGCGTGCCGGCCGAGCAGGCCATGCGCAAGTCCGTGTCCGACCACGAGCGCAATCTGCCGGACGGCCGGGACACCGAGGGCATGCTCCTCCACGTGCTGGTGGACCGGGACGCGGTCGTCGGCCACGTGTGGGTGTCGGTGCGCGAGGAGATCGAGGGCGTGGGCGCCGGATTCGTCTTCGACGTCGAGGTGGCCGAGGAGCACCGGGGCCGCGGCCACGGACGCACCCTGATGCTGCAGGCGGAGCGCCTCGTCCTGGACGCGGGCCTCCGCCTGCTCGGGCTGCACGTGTTCGCCTCCAACACGCCCGCCCTGCGGCTGTACGAGTCGCTCGGCTACCGGACGGCCCGGTACAACCTGGCCAAGGACCTCTGACCCGTCCGTCCGGCCCCGTCCGCTCAGCCCCGTTCGGCGAGCAGCCGGTCGGCGATCTCCACGATGCGCTCCCGCAGCCCGTCCTGGCTCCTGCCGCCGTCCAGCCGCTCGTCGCCGATCACGTACGTCGGGGTGCCGGTGACCCCGATCGCCTTGCCCTCGGCCTGGTCGGCGTCGACGATCAGCATGTGCCGTCCGTCGATCAGGGCGGTGTCCATCTCCTCGGTGTCCAGGCCGAGTTCCCGCGCCACCTCGATCAGCAGCGGCTCGCCGACGCGGCCGAGGTCGTCGGTGCGGGCGAGGAGGGCCTCGACGTACGCCCAGTCCTTGCCCTGGGCCACGGCCTCCTCGGCGGCCTGCGCGGCGGCGTGGGCGTGCTTGTTCTTCTCCAGCGGGAAGTGCCGCAGCCGTACCTCCAGCCGGTCGCCGTACCGGGCCCGCAGGGCCCGCACATCGTCGAGGGCCCGGTGGCAGTCGGGGCACTGGAGGTCGCACCAGATGTCGAGGACGACGGGCGCGGCAGGGGTGGAATCGCTCATGGGACCAGTCTCCCAGGCCCCGCCCGCGCCTCCCGAACCGCACCCGTCCCGGTGGCCCCGGGGCGGCACCTGGGGAGGATCCCGGCCCTGAAAAGTCCCTGATGTGGTCCTCCGTCATGGCCGCCCGCCCGGTCGTCGGTGCAGGATGGAAGGGACGTTTCCCCGTGCGCCTGGAGGCACCGATGCTTGCCGAGACCATCTGCGCCGCGGTGTCCGCCGCCGGCCTGGGCATCGCCGCCGTCACCGCGTACCGCAGGCGTTTCCTCGCCGCCGCCCGGATCGCCGCCTACTCGCTGGTCCCGATCGGGCTGGCGCTGACCGGGATCGTGGACTGGGTGGCCGGAATCGCCTTCAAGCCGAGCATCTGGGCCGGCTTCGGGCTGCTCGCGCTGGCCTGGGTGCTGTTCACGGCCACGCGCGCGGTCGAACGCCGCAGCGGCGGCACCCGCAAGGAACGCAGGGCCGCGGCACGGGCGGCGCGGGCGGACGCCGTCGCCCCCGGGGCCTCGGCACCTTCCCTGGGAGCCGGGGCACCGGCGGCCCCGAAGGCGAAGCCCCGGCAGCAGCCCGCCTCGTCCGGTGACGACTTCAGCGACATCGAGGCCATTTTGAAGAAGCACGGCATCTGACCCGCGCCGCACCGGGCGGCGGACCGCCCCGGGGCGCCGTCCGTACGATGGGGCGACGCCGCGGACGGGCGCGGCCGAGGGCATCGGTGGGGCAGGACGAGTGGCGCGTGTGGCAGGGATCAAGGATGTGGCCCGACGGGCCGAAGTCTCCGTGGGCACGGTGTCCAATGTGATCAACAGGCCCGAGGCGGTGCTGCCGGAGACCCGCGCCCGGGTGCTGGCGGCCATCGAGGAACTCGGGTACGTGCGCAGCGAGTCGGCGCGCCAGCTCAGGGCGGGCCGGAGCCGGATCATGGCGCTGCTCGTCCTCGACATGGGCAACCCGTTCTTCGTGGACGTGGCCCGGGGTGCCGAGCGCGCCGCCCGGAGGGCCGGCCTCGGCGTCATGGTCTGCAACAGCGACCAGGACCCGGCGGAGGAGGCCGAGTACCTGGGGCTCTTCGCCGAGCAGCGGGTGTGCGGCGTCCTGGTCACGCCCGCCGACGCGACGGGCCGGAACCTGGCGGCGTTCCGCCGCCACCGGATCCCCTTCGTCCTGGTGGACCGGGTGGCGTCCGGCGGGGGGACCTGCGCGGTCTCCGTCGACGACGTCCGCGGCGGCGCCCTGGCCGTCGGCCACCTGGTCTCGGCCGGACACCGCTCGGTGGCGTACGTCAGCGGCCCCGGCGACCTCCAGCAGATCAGGGACCGGCGCGAGGGAGCCCTGGCGGCGCTGGCCGAGGGCGGACTGCCGCCCGGGGCGCTCGTCGAGATCCCCTCCGAACGCCTGGACGTGGCGGCCGGCCGCGACGCCGGGGCCCGGCTGCTCGGCCTCGTGCCCCGGCCGACCGCGGTGTTCTGCGCCAACGACCTGCTCGCCCTCGGCGTGCTGCAGGCGCTGTACGCGGCGGGTGTCCGGGTGCCGCACGACATGGCCATCGTCGGGTACGACGACATCGAGTTCGCCGCCGCGGCGGCCGTGCCGCTCACCTCGGTCCGCCGGCCCGCGGCCGTGATGGGGCGGATGGCGGCGGAGCTGCTGCTGGAGGAGTCGGACGACGAGGACGGCACCCACGAGCACCGCGACGTGGTGCTCCGGCCGGAACTCGTGGTGCGGGCCTCCAGCACGATGCCGGACCGAGGGCGCGAGGGCGGAGCGGCGCCGGGCCCGGCGGAGCCGGGAACACTGCCGAACACGTGACGGCGGATCGGCCGCCGGAGCGAATCACGGACGACCCGGTACGAGTGAACTCCCGTCGTGATGAGGCCTATTGGCGTTCGGCGGGTCCTGAGTACGTCATGATCGTCCCGAGATGGTGGACACCTCCCGGGGCGATGCCCCCGCACCCCCTGCCGAAGAGCCGCGCGGCTGCCTCTTCGCGCTTTCCCAGCCCCCGTTGATGATCTTCCTCGGGGTGATCGGCAGCCTGCTGCTGATGGCCGCGCTGCACGATCTGTTCATGCTGTGAACGGTCAGCCGGCCGCTTCCCTGCGGCGCGCCCGGTACGCGGCCACGTGCAGACGGTTGCCGCACGTGCGGCTGGAGCAGTAGCGGCGGGAGCGGTTGCGGGACAGGTCGACGAAGGCGTGCCGGCAGTCCGGCGCCTCGCACCTGCGCAGCCGTTCGAGCTCGCCCGCCACCACGATGAAGGCCAGCGCCATGCCGCAGTCGGCCGTGAGGTGGTCGGCGATCGAGGCGTCCGGCGCGAAGTAGTGCACGTGCCAGTCGTAGCCGTCGTGATTGCTGAGCTGCGGCGTCGTGCCGGCGGCCGCGACGAGCGTGTTGACGAGCGAGGCGGCGAGCTGGGTGTCGTCCGTCGCGAAGATCTCCGCGAAACGGGCCCGTACATCCCGCACCGCCCGCAGGTCCTTCTCGTCGAGCGTGCCGACGCCGCTGATGCGGTGGCGCCGCGCGAAGTCGTACAGCGTCTCGACGCCGGCGAGACCGTCGCCCCGTCCGTCCTCGGGCCGCGCCCCGCCCGACGGCGGTTCGCTCTCCGGTGCGGTGTTGAGCAGATCGACCACCGTGTCGAGGGCGATCCGGGTGTCGTGTGGGATCAGCACGCTTTCGCTCCCTGCCTCCGGCGGGCGGGTGCCCGCCGATGCCGGCTGACTCTACTGGCTCGGCGGCGGGGCGCAGAGGGCCGAGAGGGCCCGTGCGGGGTGCGGTGAGCGCATACCGGCCACGGGCCGGTCATGGGGACCGGCGGGCGGCCGCGGGTCCCGTACGGGCGCGTTCCGGCCCGGACGGGACCCGGGCCGCCGGACGGGACCGTGCGGCGGACGCGCACCGGCGCCGTGACCACGGTGGATCGTGTGGTCACGGCGCCGGTGCCGGCCGTATGAGGTTGTCCGCGCGACGCCGTCTCCCCGAGTCGGACGGCGCCGCGCGGCTCTCCGCCTGGCTCAGCTCTCGGCCAGGATGTGGGAGAGCTCCGTATCGAGGTCGAAGTGACGATGCTCGGTGCCTGGTGGGACCGCGGCGTCGGTCCGCTTCAGGAACGACTCCAGGGCCCGCGCCGGGGCTTCGAGCAGGGCCTCGCCCTCCGGTGAGCTCAGCGCGATGCAGACGACGCCCTGGCCGTGACTACGGGATGGCCAGACGCGGACGTCTCCGGTGCCGGTGGGGCGGTGCAGCCCCTCGGCGAGGAGGTCGCGGGCGAATACCCATTCGACCGTCTCCTCCGCTCCGGTGTGGAAGGTGGCGTGCACGGCATACGGATCGGCCGTGTCATACCGCAGGCCCGCGGGTACAGGCAGTGAGGACTCGCTCGACACAACGAGGCGCAGGTGCAGCTCGCAGCTGACCGTGGTGTTCATAAGCGCCAGGGCCTTTCGCTCAGTGTGCGCTCGGGGATTCGCACGTCGGCGAAATCGACATGCCACCTACGGTGGCGTTGTAAACCCCTCTGACCTTTTTGTGTTCCTTCGGATAGCTCGTACGGCGGTGTGTAACTTTCGGTTATGCGGCCATTCCGGTGACGAAGACCGTTCCGGTAGGTTGTCCTCCATGAATGCGGAGCGTGACGAGCGGGGCGGAGGCGCCGGACGGGCGGCCGCCGGCCCCGCCGCGGGGGATGGGTCGGACGGCGTGACGGGGGAGGCCACCCAGGAGGTGACGAAGGAGGACCGGGAGCTCGGATCCAGGGCACCCGGCTTCATCAAGGCGTCCAGGACGCTGCACCTGAGCTGGCAGGTCGGCGTCTTCGTGGTCGGTCTCGCCGTGGTCGTGGCGGGGATCATCATGCTGCCGCTGCCCGGCCCCGGCTGGCTGGTGATCTTCGGCGGCATGGCGATCTGGGCGACCGAGTTCGTCTGGGCCCAGCTGGTGCTCCGCTGGACGAGGCGGAAGGTCACCGAGGCCGCCCAGCGGGCGCTCGACCCCAAGGTCCGGCGGCGCAACATCATCCTCACCGTGACCGGACTGGTGATCGTCGCGGTGCTGGTGGGGATCTACGTCTGGAAGTTCGGCATCGTCATGCCCTGGAAGATCAACGAGTGACCCCGGGGCGGGTGCGGGGCTGATCCGGGGGTGGTCACGGGGCACCGCTGACATGGGGTAATGTTTGGTCCGCACCCGGGCGATTAGCTCAGTGGGAGAGCGCTTCGTTCACACCGAAGAGGTCACTGGTTCGAACCCAGTATCGCCCACCCCGGACGGAGGGCCCGTGAGACGCAGAGTCTCACGGGCCCTCCGTGTTTCCCGCTCCGCTTTCCTCCGGTCCGGTGCGCGTCCTTCCCGTGCGGGACGTGAGCGCTTTCGCGAATGATTCGGCCCGGGCGGCGGCGGACGGAGTGTGATCCGCTAATCGACAAGCCGTATCCGGATATCGCGTACGGGCAGGCCGCCGGGGGCGGCGGGAATTCCCGGAAAGAGTTCGCCGTGCCGCTCCGCGGGCAATGTCCCGGGCCATTCGAGAACTGCGTCGCAATTGCATTGCGTCGGCGTGCGGCGCGAACTGCTCCATTTCGCGGGCGAGTTCGCGGCACCCGCTTCCCCGCCCGGCGGGCGACCGGTGCCGGACGGACGGCCGACGGCCGGCCCGGAGCCCCGCGACGGGCATTGCGGACCGGCCGTCGGACGCTCCGTCAGCGCATCCTGCCCAGGGTCTCCTTCAGCCGTCGCGCGTCGCGCAGCCGTTGCTCGTACGTCGCCCCGACGACCACCAGCAGCAGCCCGGCCAGCGCGGGCGGCAGCCAGCGCGGCAGCGCGCCGACGACCTGGACCACGTACGGCGCCAGTTCGTGCAGGGCGTCCAGCGCGAGCACCGCACCGCCGAGCAGCAACAGCGCCTGCAACCGCAGTCGCGCACCGGCCAGCGTGATCACGAGCGCCGCCGCACCGAGCAACAGGGGCCGCAGCCAGTGCGGATCGACCCAGGCCGCGAAGAGGCTCGGCACCAGCGTCGCCGCGAGCCCCGGCCCGTAGGCCGCCCACGACGACGCCTCCGGGTCGCGGCGCCGCCGCAGCGCGCCGACCACCAGGGCGGGCACCGTCACCGGCAGTGTGTACGCCTCCGGGTCCGACACCCCCGAGGCCGACAGCCGCACCCAGGCGGCCAGGACGAACAGCGCCACCGCCAGATACCCGGCGACCGGCCGCCGTTCGGCCCGTACGGCCGTACCCGCCGACAGTACGCCGCACAGCGCCAGCACCAGGGCCAGGAACGGCCGGTCCGGCAGGGCCATGCAGATCGCCACCGCCGCCGCCGAGGCCCCGGCCAGTTCCACGGGGAGCGCGCTCGGACGGCTCCCCAGCCGGGCCCCGAGCAGCACCGTCGCCACGGGAACCACCAGCAGGACCGGCGCCGCCTGATGGACGGGCAGCCCCCACGACGCCCCGAGCGCACGGGCGAGCACCGTCGCGCAGAGCACGGCCCCGCACGCGGCCACCGTCTGCGCGATCCACGGCAACCGGACGGAGGGCGCCGCCGGGGCGGCGGGGGACTGCGCCAGCGGTCCCGCGACCCCGTCGAGCAGCACGGCGGCCACCGCGCACACCACCAGCAGGACCCCGAACACCGCGTACGTCGCGCCCTGCGCGGCGAGCGAGAGGAACCCCGCGCTCACCGCCCCGGCCGGGGCGCACACCAGCGCGGTCGTCCCCAGGACGCCCGCGCCCCGGCGCAACCCCGCCACCGCCACCGCGAACGCCCCGGCGGCCAGCACCGACTGCGTCGCCACCGCCGCCGCGTACGGGAACCCCAGCACCGCGGGCGACACGACGAGCCCCGCCCAGCCGAGCCCCAGCGCCACGGCCCCCGCCGCACCCCGCCAGGAAGCGCCCGGCGACACCACAGGACCCGCCGCCCGGACCAGCCGGTCCCACGACCGGTGCGCCGACGCCGCCAGACCGGCCACCGCCAGCAGCACCACCGGAGCCGCGGTCATGTGGGACCACGCCGGACCACCGGCCCCCAGCGCGCCCCGCACACCGCCGTCGGGCACCCCGGACCACACCTCGCCCAGCCGCGACACCGGACCCAGCAACGACACGCCGACCGCGGGCAGCGCGTCCAGCACGGCGGTCGCGACCACCGCCGCCGAGGCCCACAGCACCCCCTGCCCGACCGGCCGCGGCAACGGGGCGCGCACGGCCACCAGCAGCGCCACCCCGCACAGCAGATACACCGGGACCGACCAGTCCCAGTCCGCCCCGGCCCGCAGCACACCGCCCACCGCGGCCACCCCGCAGAGCCCCGCCAGCAGACCACCGGCCACCGCGAACCCCGTCGGCGCGCGCCACGCCCCGGCCAGCGCGATCGCCGCACCCGTGAGCAGCAGCGCGGCCGGAGCCAGCGCGGCCGGGGCGGACCCGGCCGAGACGGACTGCCCCAGGGCCACCAGCAGCCCCAGCAGCCCCGTCGTCCAGCAACCGACGCAGGCGGTCACCCGCACCGGGAGCCGCGTGATCCGCACGGCGATCGCGCAGTCCAGCGCGGCCGTCAGCAGCAGCGCCCACCCGAACACCGAGGCACCGGCCCCCGCCGACCACGCCCACAGCAGCAGCGGCAGCTGCGCGCTCACCACCGCCAGGGGCAGCGGCAGCCGCAGCCGGTCCAGCAGCAGCCCGTACGCGCACCACAGCACCGCGAGCACCGCCGAGGCGACCGCGGCGAAACCCGCCCCGCCGGCCTCCGGCACCGCCACCCGGTGCAGGGCGTACGCGTCCAGGACCATCAGCACCGACGCCAGGGCGGCGAGCGACTCGGCCGTCGAGGACAGTCCGCGGCGCAGCAGCACGGCGGGGGTGGCGAGCGCGGCGAGCGTCACCACGGCGAGCACCGCCGAACGGCCGCCGATCCCCATGTGGCCCCAACTGACCAGGGTGAAGGCGATCGCSGCGATCGCCAGCAGCAGACCGCCCAGGGTGAGCAGCACGTTCTGCGCGCTGCGCTGCTCGGCCCGCGCGACCGGGGGCCCGAACGGGGCGGCCGGGGGAGGACCGAACGAACCGGCGAACCGCGGCGGGGCCGGCGCCGCGGGCGGCGTCAGCACACTCACCAGCCAGGCACGGCGAACCAGCAGCTGGGACCGGCGGGCGTCCAGTCGGGCCAGTTCGCGATCGAGGAGCGCCAATTCCTCGGCGGGCGGCGGCACATGTTCCATGCCACGGAGTGTGGTGCGAGCCACAGGTTCAAACATGCGCTCGGATACTCAGTTCCCCGGCTGAGTACCCGCAGACTGGGACCATGGACTGGAGCCACTACCGCTTCCTGAGCATCTGGGACCTTCCCGGTCCGCCCGACACCGTCTACGAGATCCTCCTGCGCGCCGACGACTACCCGCGCTGGTGGCCACAGTTCCGCGAGGTCGCCCGGCTCGACGCCACCACCGGCACCGCCCGGATCCGCTCCGTCCTCCCGTACGACCTCGTCATGACCGTCCGCGAGAGCCGACGCGATCCGCGGGCCCGGGTCGTCGAGGCGATCCTCGGCGGTGACCTGGAGGGCTGGGCCCGGTGGACGGTCGTCCCGTACGGCGACGGCAGCCGGGCCGTCTACGAGCAGGAGGTCGAGGTGCGCAAGCGGCTGATGCGGCTCCTCGCGGTGCCCGGACGCCCGGTGTTCCGCGCCAATCACGCCCTGATGATGCGCGCCGGACGGCGGGGACTGGCGGCCCGGCTGGAAGGAGTTTGAACCCGACCCGCCGAGCCCTGTATGGTTCAACCCGTTCCCGGGCGATTAGCTCAGTGGGAGAGCGCTTCGTTCACACCGAAGAGGTCACTGGTTCGAACCCAGTATCGCCCACCCGGAAGAGGCCGGTCCGTCAGCAACAGCGACGGACCGGTCTTCTGTTTCTCCCCACTGCTTCCTTCCACGCGTGCCGCACCGGTACCGGACCGGTGCGGCCGGTCACCTCACGCCGCGGCGGGAAGCGCCGGGCGCAGCGGCCACGCCGGATCCACCGCCTCCTCGGTGCCGTTCTTCGCGAACCACGCCTGCAGGCCGCGCGCCTGCGCCGCGTGCCACACGGCCTGCAGGGTGTGCAGCTCCGCCGGGGTCAGCCGCTCCAGACGCGACGAGAACCGCCGCGCCACCGCCCGCACCAGCTCCAGCGCCGCCGCCGCGTCGGCCGCCGCGTCGTGCGCCCCGTCGAGCACCACGCCGTACAGCTCGCAGAGATCGGTGAGGGTGCGCCGTCCCTTGCGGTAGCGGTCCAGGTGCTTGTCCAGCACGCGCGGATCCAGCACGCACAGCGGCGCGTGCTGGAGGTACTGGGCGAGTGACGAGGCCCGGTGCCTCTTCAGCTCCCGGTCCAGCAGCGTCAGGTCGAACGGCGCGTTCATCACGACCAGCGGGCGCCCGGCCGCGGACTGCTCGGCCAGCGCCCGGCCTATCTCCTCCACCACCGGAGCCGGCCAACGGCCGTTGCGCTGCAGGTGGTCGTCGGTCAGACCATGGATCTCGATCGCCCCGGGAGGCACCGGAATGCCCGGATTCACCAGCCAGCGGGTGACGCGCATCCGTCCGCCCGCCACGTCCTGGACGACCAGGGCGGCCGAAACGATCCGGTCCCCCTCGACGTCGACTCCTGTTGTCTCGGTGTCAAAAGCGGCCAGTGGCCCCTCGTACCAATGAGTCATCCCCGAACTCCTCGTGTCCGGACGGCAGGCGGTGTGATTCCCCTGCCCGGTTCGGTGATACCCGCGCGCTTTGCCTGGTACGCCGTTTGCGGGCCGCTCCGTGCGGTGACAACACAGGTGACGGGTAAGGAAGTTGTCCGCCACCCGCACCGAAGAACCCCGATCGGCACAGCCCGGGAGGCACTCGCAGCCATGGCGCTCGCGCAGCCCGAACCGAGCGGACTGCTGCCCCAGCGGGTCGCCCCGCTGCGCGGCACACTCGCCACCACCGCCTGCATGGAGACCCTTCAGGTGGGCTATCTGCACGCGGTCGCGGCCGCGGCGGGGTGCTCCCTGTCGCAGCCCTTCCCCGACAGCGGCATCGACTGGCACGTCAGCCACGGCGCCCCCGGCCACACCGTGGACGACGAGGTGACCATCAAGGTGCAGCTCAAGTGCACCTACCAACTGCCGCCCCGGCCGCCGGGACCGGCGTTCTCCTTCACGCTGGACAACGCCCACCTCGTGAAGCTGGCCCGGACCCCGGTGTCGGTGCACAAGATCCTCGTCGTGATGATCGTGCCGCGCAGTCAGGACGACTGGCTGCGCGCCGGGCACGACCGGCTCGACCTGCGGCACTGCTGCTACTGGACCAACCTGGCCGGACACCCGGTGACGGGCCGGCACAGGACCACCGTGCGGATCCCCACCTCGCGCATCTTCGACGACCGGGCGCTCTGCGAGATCATGACCCGCGTAGGGGCCGGAGGGAGACCCTGATGCACCGGCCGATGGACGAGCCCGCCGACGGAGCGATCCCGTCGGCCACCCGCCCGCGGCCCGGCGAGCCCGCCGGGCCGTGGTCCCATCCTTCCGGACCGCCGGGGGACATCCCCGACCCGGCCCGCGTCGACCCCGCGGTCCTCGGCGCCCTCCTCGCCCGGCACGGCTGGCGGCGCCGGGGCGGCGCGGCCGGGCGCTACAGCCGCTGGACCCCGCCGGGTCCGCCCGCCCCGCCCGGCGGCGTCACCAGCCTGCTCGTCCCCGACAGCACCGCCTTCCCCGACAGCGAGGACCTCCTCGGCGAGGCGCTGACCGCACTCGCCCGCAGCGCCGTGCCCTCCGCCCGCGACGTACTGGTCTCCCTCGCTGTGCCCAGCGACGGAATCCGCTGGTGGCGCGAGGCCCCCGAACCGGCCGCGGGCACGGCGGGAGCGGCAGGCTGGACCGAGGCCGAACGGCTGCACACCGCCGCCCGGCAGATCCTGCTGGCCGGGGCCCTCGCCGTACGGGACCGCACCGGCTACCACGGCGCACGGCACCGCAGGCGGGCCGGGGCGGCACTGGACGACATCCTCGTCGGGCCCGCGCCCGGCGGCCGGGCGCTGACCGCCTACCTCCCGGTCGAGGCGGGCCGCGCCGTCGCCGTACGACTCCACCACGCCCTGCACGCGGCCCGCGAGGCGGTGGACTACCAGCGGGCCACCGGCGGCTTCGAAGCCTTCGACACGGCGGTCGGGGCGGGCGTCAGCCGGGAGCTCACCGAGGCCCTGGTCGCTCTGGTCCGGGGCTCCGAAGGGGCCGGGATCGCCCTGGAGTGGGCCCCTGCCGCCGGAACCCCCGAGGGCTGCCCACCCCGGCCCGAACCGGTGGAGTTCTCCCCGGGCGACCTGCCGGCCCTGCGCCGGGCGGGTGCCCGCTACCTCAGGAACGAACCCGCCGTGACGGTCCGGATCACCGGCGCCGTGGTCAGGATGCGCCGCTCGGCACCGCGCGGACCGGGGATCGTGCGGCTGCGGGTACTGGCGGGCGCCGAGGTGCCGCACGTACGGCTGGAGCTGGACGAGGAGGCGTACCGGATCGCCGGACAGGCCCATCTGGTGGGGCTGCCGGTCAGGGTGGAGGGCCGGCTGGAGAGCCGCGGCGGCTTCCGGCGGCTGACCCGCACCACGCAGGTGGTGCCCGTGCAGGTCGACGAGGCGGAGCGGGACCGGCTGATGAAGTCGCTCCAGGAGAACGTCGACCACTTCGAGGAGGCGTGCACCGGCGAATAGGACCGGGGGAGGGGACCGCGGGGGTGGCGTCGGGGCCCGGCGCCCGAACCGTTTCGCAGAGGGGGCCCGCGGCTCGGTACGATTCGTATCGCACGCGCACAGCGAACGCGTGCGTTCCCCCTGAGTCAGGAGAGACCGGTGTCAGACGTCCGTGTGACCATCCAACGCGATTCCGAGCGGGAAGAGCGCGTGGTGACGACGGGCACTACGGCGGCCGAGCTCTTCCCCGGCGAGCGCACCGTCGTCGCGGCCCGGGTCGCCGGCGAGCTGAAGGACCTCGCGTACGTCGTCGCCGACGGCGAGGTCGTCGAGCCCGTCGAGATCTCCTCCGAGGACGGCCTGAACATCCTGCGGCACTCCACCGCGCACGTCATGGCCCAGGCCGTGCAGCAGCTCTTCCCCGAGGCCAAGCTGGGCATCGGCCCGCCGGTCAAGGACGGCTTCTACTACGACTTCGACGTCGAGAAGCCGTTCACCCCCGAGGACCTCAAGGCCATCGAGAAGAAGATGCAGGAGATCCAGAAGCGGGGCCAGCGGTTCTCCCGCCGGGTCGTGACGGACGAGGACGCCCGCGAGGAGCTGTCCGACGAGCCGTACAAGCTGGAGCTCATCGGCATCAAGGGCGCCGCGTCCTCGGACGACGGCGCGGACGTCGAGGTGGGCGGCGGCGAGCTGACCATCTACGACAACCTCGACCCGAAGACCGGCGAGCTGTGCTGGAAGGACCTCTGCCGGGGTCCCCACCTGCCGACCACCCGGTTCATCCCGGCGTTCAAGCTGATGCGCAACGCTGCGGCGTACTGGCGCGGCAGCGAGAAGAACCCGATGCTCCAGCGCATCTACGGCACGGCCTGGCCCACCAAGGACGAGCTCAAGGCGCACCTGGAGTTCCTGGAGGAGGCCGCCAAGCGCGACCACCGCAAGCTCGGCAACGAGCTGGACCTCTTCTCCTTCCCCGACGAGATCGGCCCCGGCCTCGCGGTCTTCCACCCCAAGGGCGGCATCATCCGCCGCGCCATGGAGGACTACTCGCGCCGCCGGCACGAGGAGGAGGGCTACGAGTTCGTCTACTCCCCGCACGCCACCAAGGGCAAGCTCTTCGAGAAGTCCGGCCACCTGGACTGGTACGCCGACGGCATGTACCCGCCCATGCAGCTCGACGACGGGGTGGACTACTACCTCAAGCCGATGAACTGCCCGATGCACAACCTGATCTTCGACGCGCGCGGCCGTTCGTACCGTGAACTCCCGCTGCGCCTCTTCGAGTTCGGCACGGTGTACCGGTACGAGAAGTCCGGCGTGGTGCACGGCCTGACCCGCTCGCGCGGCTTCACGCAGGACGACGCGCACATCTACTGCACCAAGGAGCAGATGGCCGAGGAGCTCGACCGGACGCTCACCTTCGTCCTGAACCTGCTCCGCGACTACGGCCTGACCGACTTCTACCTGGAGCTCTCCACCAAGGACCCGGAGAAGTTCGTCGGCTCGGACGAGATCTGGGAAGAGGCCACCGAGACGCTGCGCCAGGTCGCCGAGAAGCAGGGCCTGCCGCTGGTCCCGGACCCGGGCGGCGCCGCGTTCTACGGCCCGAAGATCTCGGTCCAGTGCAAGGACGCCATCGGCCGCACCTGGCAGATGTCGACCGTGCAGCTCGACTTCAACCTGCCGGAGCGCTTCGACCTGGAGTACACCGGTCCGGACGGCACCAAGCAGCGCCCGGTCATGATCCACCGCGCCCTGTTCGGTTCCATCGAGCGCTTCTTCGCGGTGCTGCTGGAGCACTACGCGGGTGCGTTCCCGGTGTGGCTGGCCCCGGTCCAGGCGGTCGGCATCCCGATCGGCGACGCGCACATCCCCTACCTCCAGGAGTTCGCCGCCAAGGCGCGGAAGAAGGGGCTGCGGGTCGACGTGGACGCCTCGTCCGACCGGATGCAGAAGAAGATCCGCAACCAGCAGAAGGCCAAGGTGCCCTTCATGATCATCGCGGGCGACGAGGACATGGCCAACGGCGCCGTCTCCTTCCGCTACCGCGACGGGTCGCAGGAGAACGGCATCCCCGTCGAGGACGCCATCGCCAAGATCGAGAAGGCCGTCGAGGACCGCGTCCAGGTCTGACGGACACGGCGCGAGAGGCCCCCGGAGAGCTACCCGCTCTCCGGGGGCCTCTTCTCGTCCTCCCGCCGGAACACCTGCAGCATCCACGACGAGAACGAGCCCGTCACCGCTCCCAGCAGCGCCAGCCCGCAGGCCATCAGGCCCGACGCGACGAACCGGCCGCTCGGCGTGATCGGGACCGCGTCCCCGTACCCCACCGTCGTGAGCGTCTCGCACGCCCACCACACCGCGTCCCCGAAGGTGCGGATCGAGGCCCCCGGTGCCGCGCGCTCCTGGTGGTAGACGGCCAGCGCGGCGGAGAAGCCGAGCAGCAGCGCGCTCGCTCCGGCGTAGGCCATCACGCGGGCGTACAGACTCAGCCGCGGTTGCTGCCGGCGCCGCTGCACCGCGGTGTAGACGCGGATCAGCCGAAGCGGCCGCAGCAGGGGGAGCAGCAGCACCACCGTGTCCAGCCAGTGCACCCGGACGAAACGGATGCCCAGGCCGCTGAGCCGGAGCCGTACGACGTAGTCCCCGACGAAGACCAGCCAGGTGGCGCAGACCAGGGCGAGGGCGAGGTCGCGCCAGATCCCGGCGTCGTACGGGGCCAGGACGCGCACCGCGTAGCCGAGCAGGAAGACCAGTGAGACGACGAGGAGCGGCACCTCGGTGCGCTGTTCCCAGCGCCGGAAGGAGGGAGGTGCCGAGTCGGCGGGCCGGTCGCTCATCGCCTCAGCATCGCCGTCCGCGCACGGGTACGGCCCCGGCGACACGCTCCGCGCGGGTGAAGCAATATGCTGATCGCCATGACGAGTGAGCCGGAGCAGCAGATCGGAGTGGGAACGCCCGACGCGTTCCAGCGCCTGTGGACGCCCCACCGGATGGCGTACATCCAGGGCGAGAACAAGCCGACCGGTCCGGAGGCCGGCGACGGCTGCCCGTTCTGCGGCATCCCGTCGAAATCGGACGAGGACGGGCTCGTCATCGCGCGCGGCCGGAACGTCTACGCCGTGCTGAACCTGTATCCGTACAACGGCGGCCATCTGATGGTGGTGCCGTACCGGCACGTCGCGGACTACACGGAGCTGGACGGCCCGGAGACCATGGAGCTGGCCGACTTCACCAAGCGGGCGATGGTGGCCCTGCGGTCGGCCTCGGGCGCGCACGGCTTCAACATCGGCATGAACCAGGGCACGGTGGCCGGGGCCGGCATCGCGGCCCATCTGCACCAGCACCTGGTGCCGCGCTGGGGCGGTGACACCAACTTCATGCCGGTCGTCGGGCACACGAAGGTGCTGCCGCAACTGCTCGCCGACACGCGCAAGATGCTGGCCGACGCCTGGCCGGTCGACTGACCGGACCGTCGCCCCGTGCGAAGGCCGCCCCCGCCTTCCGGCCGGGGCGGCCTCCGCGCATCCGCACGGGACGGTCCTACGCGTCGTACACGTCGGCCTTGCGCGGGGACGGGTCCTGCACCTGACCGCTCAGCGCCATCGAGCGGCTGTCGAAGCGCTCCGTGTCGACGCCGTTCTCCTCCAGGACGCGCAGGGCGGCGCTGTGCACGGCACGCAGCACGGGGGTCGCGGCGCGCATCGCGTCGTCCGCCATGAAGCGGTGCCGCCACGGCTTCTCCGCCCAGGCGTGCCGCAGGCCGAACGGCTCGGGCAGGGCGATCTTGCCGCCCAGGTAGTCCAGGAGCGGCGGATACCAGGTGAAGGGCGCGCGCAGGGCGAGGCGGACGACCTCCTCGGGCTCGACCAGGGCGAGGGTGATGCTGCGGGTCTCCCAGAACCGCACGGTCTTGTTGACCGTCTTGGTCTTGGCCGAGGGCTTGCTGGTGAACAGGGAGTGGACCGGGCCGAGCGCGTGTCCGGTGACCTCGATGCGCAGGGTCTCGTAGAGGACCGTGACCGTGATCATCATGGTGATGACCAACTGGCCGTCCCAGAGGGTGAACTGGACCCCCAGGTAGTGCCGGTCGCCGCCGCCGAACTGCTGGTGGTTGCAGATCCGCTGTATCTCGTGCGGCTTGACCTGGAAGGTGGCGACGTCCTCGCCGTCGGGACGGGAGACCGATCCGGCGTTCTCCCCGACGGGGGACACGATCCAGTGGGTGACCGACGGGGTGGGGAACCCCCCGGTGTTCAACGGGCCGCGCTCCAGCAGCTTGAGCTGGTCGTGGATGGCCCGGATCACGTCCCAGCTGCGGAACTGGTGGAACTCCTTGTTGGGCTCCTTCGGGACGAGCTCCTCGGCGAGCTGCCAGCTGCCCCAGCGGGTGCCCATGCCGAGGATCCCCTTGGGACCCGCGTAGAAGACCGAGTTGGACTGCTGCTCGGCGGAGAGCTTCTCCAGCCCCTGGCGCAGTGCCTCGCGGGAGGTCTCGTTGGGGTTCTTGGGCACGGCCTCGGGGATCTTGGCGGTGACGCCGCCGCCGGACAGGAGCCCCTCCCAACGGGCCCGCATGTCCTTGGCGGAGGACTCGGCGATCCGCTTGGCGATGAACCAGCCGATGACGGGAGCGACGATCATCGCCCGTACGTAGATCGCCATGAACCCGGTGAGCGGCAGCTTGACCAGGAAGAACAGGGACACGATGCCGATGATCGGGAGCAGGGCGTTGCCCAGGGCGGAGAGGGCCTTGTCCTTGGTGCCGCTCAGCCAGTCGCGCAACCGGAACGCGATGATCCACATGAGCATGCCGGGCAGGAAGAGGAAGCCGAACAGGGCGGTGACGGCGGTCAGTTTGGCGTCCCGGGTCCTGCGCAGGCGGGACGCGGACAGACAGTGCTCGACGACGGTCTGCGGATCGGTCCCGAAGGACTGGATGAGCGCCGCCCGGGCACCGCCCAGCATCCGCTCCTGGACGGCGCGGGAGAACGCCTCACCGAGATTCGGCTTGAAGTAGTCGGCCTTGATGAACTTGGAACGGCCCGCTTTCACTTCGGACTTGTGCCACTCGCTGTTGGCTTCAAGGATCTTCTCCACCGGGCTGTCGCGGTACGCGGCGGAGGCGAGGGCGTTCGTCGCCACCGCCTGACCGCCCGAGCCCTGGAGCGGGATCTGCGCTCCAGGAGAGAAATCGAATCCGTCGTTGGCCACTGTCGCCCCCACTCGCCGCCAAGAACCGCTCCTGCGGCTGTTTCCCAACTGCCGTGTCCGGCACACCTTCTGAGCTGGGACCAAAGCGTATCGTCCGGATCGGTGCGCCGCTGGCGCCTGTGGACAAAGACGGCCGACAGTCCTGCTCAGGTGTCGTCCGGACGGTTCTCCCGCCGTTTCCCGAGACGTTCCGCGAGCTGCGGGGGCATCGCTTCGTGCCGGGCGTACGCCCGGTCGAAGCGACCGGCGCCATGGGAGAGGGACCGCAGGTCGACGGCGTACCGGTCGATCTCCAGCTCCGGCACCTCGGCCCGTACGAGGGTGCGTCCGGAGCCGGACTGCTCGGTGCCGATCACCCTGCCGCGGCGGCCGGACAGATCACTCATCACCGGCCCGACGTAGTCGTCGGGGACCAGCACCCGGACCTCGTCGACCGGTTCCAGGAACCGGATGCGGGTGTCCGCGGCGGCCTCGCGCAGGGCCAGCGCGCCCGCGGTCTGGAACGCGGCGTCGGAGGAGTCCACCGAATGGGACTTGCCGTCCCGCAGCGTGACGCGCACGTCGACGAGCGGATGCCCGGCCACGACCCCGCGGGCCGCCTGGGCGCGCACGCCCTTCTCCACGGAGGAGATGAACTGCCGGGGCACCGATCCGCCGACCACCTTGTCGACGAACTCGACGCCCGACCCGGCGGGCAGCGGTTCCACGTCGATCTCGCAGATGGCGTACTGGCCGTGGCCGCCGGACTGCTTCACGTGCCGGCCCCGCCCGGTCGACGGGGCGGCGAACGTCTCGCGCAGCGCCACCTCGTGCGGCACGGCGTCCACCTGGACGCCGTAGTGGTTGCGCAGCCGGTCCAGTGCCACGTCCTGGTGGGCCTCGCCCAGGCACCACAGCACCAGCTGATGGGTGTCCTGGTTCTGTTCGAGGCGCATGGTCGGGTCCTCGGCCACCAGCCGGGCGAGCCCCTGGGAGAGCTTGTCCTCGTCCGCCTTGCTGTGCGCCTCGATGGCGAGCGGCAGCAGCGGGTCGGGAGTGGTCCAGGGATCCAGCAGCAGGGGCAGGTCCGGGTCGGAGAGGGTGTCCCCGGTCTCGGCGGTGCCCAGCTTGGCGACGCAGGCCAGGTCCCCCGCGGCGCACGAGGTCAGCGGACGCTGCTGTTTGCCGAAGGGGGCGGAGAGCGCGCCGACGCGCACCTCGGCCTCGTGGAAGGGGCGGGCCTCGTGGGCGGGGTCGGTGAGGCCGCGGCCGAACACGTGGACGGTCTCGTCGGGGCGCAGGGTGCCGGAGAAGACGCGCACGAGCGAGACCCGGCCGACGTACGGGTCGGAGGACGTCTTGACCACTTCGGCGATCAGCGGCCCGTCCGGATCGCAGGACGGGACCGGGCGCGACGCCCCGTGCAGGGGGGTGACGCCGGGCACCGGGCGCTCCGACGGGGTCGGGAAGCCACCGGTGACCAGGTCCAGGAGCTCGACGGTGCCGACGCCCTGCCGGGCGCCCTCGGCCGCGGGGGCGGCGGCGAGGACGGGGTGGAAGGTGCCCCGGGCGACGGCGCGCTCCAGGTCCTCGACGAGGCTCGCGACGTCGATCTCGGCCCCGCCCAGGTAGCGGTCCATCAGGGTCTCGTCCTCGCTCTCGGCGATGATCCCCTCGATGAGCCGGTCGCGGGCCGCCCGGAGCGGTGCCCGCTGGGTGTCGTCGGGCGGCCTCTCCCGCCGCTCGCCCGACGAGCAGTCGAAGACCTGCCGGGTGAGCAGGCAGGTCAGCCCGGTGAGCGGCGCGTGCCCGTCGGGTCCCTCGGGGCCGTGGACGGGCAGATGGAGCGGGAGCACGGCGTCGGGGTCGTCACCGCCCAGCACCTCGCCGCAGACCCGGACCATCTCGTCGAACGGGGTGCGCGCCGTGTCGAGGTGCGTGACGACGATCGCGCGCGGCATGCCGACGGCCGCGCACTCCTCCCACACGGCGCGGGTGGCACCGGCCACCGCGTCCGCCTCCTGGGCCGCGGAGACGACGAACAGGGCCGCGTCCGCCGCCCGCAGACCGGCCCTGAGCTCCCCGACGAAATCGGCGTAGCCGGGTGTGTCCAGCAGGTTGACCCGGCACCCGGCCCACTCCACGGGGACCAGGGAGAGCTGCACGGAACGCTGCTGCCGGTGCTCGATCTCGTCGTAGTCGGAGAGGGTGGTGCCGTCCTCGATCCGGCCGGCCCGGTTGACCGCCCCCGCGGTCTGCGCCAGGGCCTCGACGAGCGTGGTCTTCCCGGAACCGCTGTGGCCGACGAGCACCACGTTCCGTACGGACGAGGGCCGGTCGGCCGTCGTCGCCCCGCCGGCGGCCCCGGTGTGCGCGCGTGTCCTGTCACCCATGATGTGCCTCCCGGATGGTGGCGCCGGCCGGAAGGGCCGGCGCGGGGTGGGGGAGAGAAGTCACGGGCACGGGGAGCCGCCGCGGCGGCCACGACGACACCCGCGGTAATTCGAGCTTTCCACTCGGGCCGGGATGCGTCCATACAACGCCCCCGCCCCGGTGCCGCCCGGGTGCCCGGACGGTGGAGCCGGGCGGGCGTGACTACGATGGGCCAGCCGGTGGCCGATGGGGCCGCTCGGCCCACCGACCCTCGGGAAGGCCATGCTGAACAAGTACGCGCGTGCATTTTTTACGCGTGTCCTCACACCGTTCGCCGCACTGCTCCTCCGTCTCGGCGTGAGCCCTGACGCGGTCACGCTGATCGGTACGGCCGGAGTGGTGGCGGGTGCGCTGGTCTTCTTCCCGATGGGGGAGTTCTTCTGGGGCACGATCGTCATCACGATCTTCGTCTTCTCCGACCTCGTCGACGGGAACATGGCCCGCCAGGCCGGCATCTCCAGCCGCTGGGGCGCTTTCCTGGACTCGACGCTGGACCGGGTCGCCGACGGGGCGATCTTCGGCGGTTTCGCGCTCTGGTACGCGGGCCGGGGCGACGACAACGTGCTCTGCGCGGTCGCGATCTTCTGCCTGGCCAGCGGCCAGGTGGTCTCGTACACGAAGGCGCGCGGCGAGTCGATCGGGCTGCCGGTCGCCGTCAACGGGCTCGTGGAGCGCGCCGAGCGGCTGGTGGTCTCGCTGGTCGCGGCCGGGTTCGCCGGTCTGCACAAGTTCGGGGTCCCCGGCATCCAGGTGCTGCTGCCGATCGCGCTGTGGATCGTCGCCGTGGGCAGCCTGGTGACGCTCGTGCAGCGGGTCGTCACCGTGCGCCGCGAATCCGCCGAGGCCGACGCCGCCGAGGCGGCCGCCGCGCGGGGCAGCGGGGCCGCCCAGTGAGCGACGCACCGGGGGGCGGGCGGGCCGGCCTGCGCGACCGGCTGACGGACGGGCTGTACGGACTCGGCTGGACCGCCGTCAAGAAGCTTCCCGAGCCGGTCGCCCGGTCCCTCTTCCGGACCATCGCCGACCAGGCGTGGAAGCGGCGCGGCAAGAGCGTGCTGCGACTGGAGTCGAACCTGGCACGGGTCGTACCCGGGGCCTCACCGGCCCGGCTGGCCGAGCTCTCCCGGGCCGGCATGCGCTCGTACATGCGCTACTGGATGGAGTCGTTCCGGCTGCCCACCTGGAGCCCGGAGCGGATCAAGGCGTCCATAGAGGTGACCGACGCGCACCGGCTGACCGACGGACTGGACGCCGGTCGCGGTGTCGTCCTCGCCCTGCCGCACCTGGCGAACTGGGACCTGGCGGGCGCCTGGGTCACCACCGACCTCAAGGTGCCCTTCACCACCGTCGCCGAGCGGCTGAAGCCGGAGACCCTGTACGACCGGTTCGTCGCCTACCGCGAGGGGCTCGGCATGGAGGTCCTGCCGCACAGCGGCGGTGCCGCCTTCGGCACCCTGGCCCGGCGGCTTCGCTCGGGCGGACTGGTCTGCCTGGTGGCCGACCGCGACCTGTCGGCCTCCGGGGTCGAGGTGTCCTTCTTCGGCGACACCGCGCGCATGCCCGCGGGCCCGGCGCTGCTCGCCCAGCAGACCGGTGCGCTGCTGCTGCCGGTGACGCTCGGCTACGACGACACGCCCGTGATGAAGGCACGCGTCCACCCGCCGGTCGAGGTGCCCGCCACGGGCGACCGCACGGAGCGGACGTCCGCGATGACCCAGGCGCTGGCCGACGCCTTCGCCACCGGGATCACCGAGCACCCGGAGGACTGGCACATGCTGCAACGGCTCTGGCTCGCCGACCTGGAGCCCCGGGAGGACCGGCCGTGAAGATCGGCATCGTCTGCCCGTACTCCTGGGACGTGCCCGGAGGCGTGCAGTTCCACATCCGCGACCTGGCCGAGCACCTGATCCGGCTGGGACACCAGGTGTCGGTGCTGGCGCCCGCGGACGACGAGACCCCGCTGCCGCCGTACGTGGTGTCGGCCGGCCGGGCCGTACCCGTCCCGTACAACGGCTCCGTGGCCCGGCTGAACTTCGGTTTCCTCTCCGCCGCCCGGGTCCGCCGCTGGCTGCACGACGGCACCTTCGACGTGATCCACATCCACGAACCGACCTCGCCGTCGCTCGGGCTGCTCGCCTGCTGGGCCGCGCAGGGGCCGATCGTCGCCACGTTCCACACCTCCAACCCGCGCTCCCGGGCCATGATCGCGGCGTACCCGATCCTGCAGCCGGCCCTGGAGAAGATCAGCGCGCGGATCGCGGTGAGCGAGTACGCGCGCCGCACCCTGGTCGAGCACCTGGGCGGCGACGCGGTCGTCATCCCGAACGGCGTCGACGTCGACTTCTTCGCCGCGGCCGAGCCCCGGACCGAGTGGCAGGGGGGAACGATCGGCTTCATCGGACGCATCGACGAGCCCCGCAAGGGCCTGCCCGTCCTGATGCGGGCCCTGCCCGCGATCCTCGGAGCGCGCCCGGACGCCAGGCTCCTGGTGGCGGGCCGGGGCGACGAGGAGGAGGCCGTCGCCTCGCTGCCGGCGGCGATGCGCGAGCGGGTCGAGTTCCTGGGCATGGTGAGCGACGAGGACAAGGCCCAGCTGCTGCGCAGCGTCGACGTGTACGTCGCCCCCAACACGGGCGGCGAGAGCTTCGGGATCATCCTGGTCGAGGCCATGTCGGCAGGCGCCCCGGTCCTCGCCAGCGACCTGGACGCGTTCGCGCAGGTCCTGGACCAGGGCGCGGCGGGCGAACTCTTCGCCAACGAGGACGCGGACGCGCTGGCCGGAGCCGCGATCCGGCTGCTCGGCGACCCGGGCCGCCGCGCGGAACTGAGCGAACGGGGAACCGCCCACGTGCGGCGGTTCGACTGGTCGACGGTGGGGGCGGACATCCTCGCGGTGTACGAGACGGTGACGGACGGCGCGGCCTCGGTGGCGGCCGACGAACGCCCGGGACTGCGTGCCCGGCTCGGCCTGGCCCGGGACTGAGGTTTTTCGTCCGGACCGGGCCGGCACGGTCCGGACGAGAGGCCCTGGGGGTCTTCCGGACGGGCCTGCCCGGCCTGCCGCCGTGCTCCCGTCCAAATCGTTCCGGGCCCGCGCGGTGTGCCTCCGGGCATCCGTCCGTGCCGCGCTGTCCGGGCGGGGCTCCGGGGCTTGCCGGGGCCCGGTGCGGCGGCTCCTCCGGAGGCCGGTGCAGGGCGGTGGGCGTCACGCCGTGTGCGCACCGGCGGTAGCCTTGCCGCCCGTGATCGAAACCCTCATCTGGATCGCCGTCGCGGTCGTCGCGATCGGCATGTACCTCAGCTGGACCGCCGGACGGCTGGACCGGCTGCACACCCGTATCGACGCCGCCCGCGCCGCCCTCGACGCGCAGCTCCTGCGCCGGGCATCGGTCACCCAGGAACTGGCCACGTCCGGTGTCCTCGACCCGGCCGCGTCCATCGTGCTGTACGAGGCCGCGCACGCCGCCCGCCAGGCGGAGGAGGAGAACCGCGAGGTCGCCGAGAGCGAGCTGAGCACCGCGCTGCGCGCGGTCTTCGGCGAGGCGGCGCAGGTGGAGGCGGTGAAGGAGATCCCCGGTGGCGAGGAGGCCGCGCTCGAACTGGCCGCCGCCGTGCGCCGCGTACCGATGGCCCGGCGGTTCCACAACGACGCGGTGCGCGCGGCGCGCGCGCTGCGCCGCCACCGCAAGGTGCGGTGGTTCCGGCTGGCCGGCCACGCCCCGTTCCCGCTCGCCTTCGAGATGGACGACGAACCGCCGGTGGCCCTCGCGGACCGCCCCGTCGGCTGAGCCACAACCGGCCCTTTCGGGCGTGACCGGGGCCACATCCCGGCCCGTACACGTGCAAAACGATCCACCGGCCTCTTATTGGCCCTTGTCGTGGACTGTTCCCGGAGAGTTTGCTCAGCTCTGCGCCAACCAGCGCTTTTCGGCAACTTTTTCTCCGAGTGAGGTCGATCCATGTCCACGCTTCCCTCCACCCCGCAGTCCGCAGACTCCCCGGCCACCGGAACCGCGCGCGTCAAGCGCGGCATGGCCGAGCAGCTCAAGGGCGGCGTGATCATGGACGTCGTCAACGCCGAGCAGGCCAAGATCGCCGAGGACGCGGGCGCCGTGGCCGTCATGGCCCTGGAGCGGGTTCCGGCCGACATCCGCAAGGACGGCGGCGTGGCCCGGATGTCCGACCCGAACATGATCGAGGAGATCATCGAGGCCGTCTCCATCCCGGTGATGGCCAAGTCGCGCATCGGTCACTTCGTCGAGGCCCAGGTCCTGCAGTCCCTGGGGGTCGACTACATCGACGAGTCCGAGGTCCTCACCCCGGCCGACGAGGTCAACCACAGCGACAAGTTCGCCTTCACCACGCCGTTCGTCTGCGGCGCCACCAACCTGGGCGAGGCCCTGCGCCGCATCGCCGAGGGCGCGGCCATGATCCGCTCGAAGGGCGAGGCCGGCACCGGGAACGTCGTCGAGGCGGTCCGCCACCTGCGCCAGATCAAGAACGAGATCGCCCGGCTGCGCGGCTACGACAACAACGAGCTGTACGCCGCCGCCAAGGAGCTCCGCGCCCCGTACGAGCTGGTCAAGGAGGTCGCCGAGCTCGGCAAGCTGCCCGTGGTGCTGTTCTCCGCCGGTGGTGTCGCCACCCCGGCCGACGCCGCGCTCATGCGCCAGCTCGGCGCCGAGGGCGTCTTCGTCGGCTCCGGCATCTTCAAGTCCGGCGACCCGGCCAAGCGCGCCGCCGCGATCGTGAAGGCCACCACCTTCTACGACGACCCGAAGATCATCGCGGACGCCTCCCGGAACCTGGGCGAGGCCATGGTCGGCATCAACTGCGACACCCTGCCCGAGACCGAGCGCTACGCCAACCGCGGCTGGTAAGCACCGATGAGCGACACCCCTGTGATCGGAGTCCTGGCGCTCCAGGGCGACGTACGGGAACACCTGATCGCCCTGGCCTCGGCGGACGCCCTGGCCAGGCCGGTCCGGCGGCCCGAGGAACTCGCCGAGGTCGACGGCCTGGTCCTGCCCGGCGGCGAATCCACCACGATGTCCAAGCTGGCCACCCTGTTCGGCCTGCTGGACCCCCTGCGCGAACGGGTGCGGGGCGGCATGCCCGTCTACGGGACCTGCGCCGGAATGATCCTGCTCGCCGACAAGATCCTCGACCCGCGCGCGGGTCAGGAGACGATCGGCGGGATCGACATGATCGTGCGCCGCAACGCCTTCGGGCGGCAGAACGAGTCCTTCGAGGCCGCCGTCGAGGTCGCCGGCGTCGAGGGCGGCCCGGTGGAGGGCGTCTTCATCCGCGCCCCCTGGGTGGAGTCGGTCGGCGCGCGCGCCGAGGTGGTGGCGGAGCACGACGGCCACATCGTCGCCGTACGTCAGGGAAACGCCCTGGCCACGTCATTCCATCCGGAATTGACCGGGGACCACCGTGTTCACGCGCTGTTCGTGGACATGGTGCGCGCAGTCGGCTGACTCGATCCCGGTAGGATCCCTCGGGTTCGAATCGTTTTTGGTGACGCGAAGGAGAAGGCAGTGTCCGGCCACTCTAAATGGGCTACGACGAAGCACAAGAAGGCCGTGATTGACGCCAAGCGCGGCAAGCTCTTCGCGAAGCTGATCAAGAACATCGAGGTCGCCGCCCGTACCGGTGGCGCGGACCTCGATGGGAACCCGACCCTTGTGGACGCGATCCAGAAGGCGAAGAAGAGCTCCGTACCGAACAAGAACATCGACTCCGCGGTCAAGCGCGGTGCCGGTCTCGAAGCGGGCGGCGTCGACTACCAGACGATCATGTACGAGGGTTACGGTCCGAACGGCGTCGCGGTGCTCATCGAGTGCCTCACCGACAACCGCAACCGTGCCGCGTCCGACGTGCGCGTCGCGATGACCCGCAACGGCGGCTCGATGGCCGACCCGGGCTCGGTCTCGTACCTCTTCAACCGCAAGGGCGTCGTGATCGTCCCCAAGGGCGAGCTGACCGAGGACGACGTCCTGGGCGCCGTGCTCGACGCGGGCGCCGAGGAGGTCAACGACCTCGGTGAGAGCTACGAGGTCGTCAGCG
This sequence comes from Streptomyces sp. sk2.1, assembly GCF_008120935.1. GTDB lineage: Bacteria > Actinomycetota > Actinomycetes > Streptomycetales > Streptomycetaceae > Streptomyces. The sequence continues at coordinate 141,393 of NZ_RDBO01000020.1, read as the reverse complement.
AGGCCACCGACCTGGTCGCGGTCCGCACCGCGCTCCAGGAGGCCGGTATCGACTACGACTCCGCCGACGCCAACTTCCTGCCCACCATGCAGGTCGAGCTGGACGAGGAGGGCGCGCGCAAGATCTTCAAGCTGATCGACGCGCTGGAGGACAGCGACGACGTGCAGAACGTCTTCGCCAACTTCGACGTCTCGGACGAGGTCATGGAGAAGGTCGAGGCCTGAGCCCGACTCAGCGGCACGGCCTCCACGGACGGGCCGACGGGGAACACACCCCGTCGGCCCGTCGCATTGTCAGTGCCAGCGGATAGCCTGCGGGAACAGTTGAACGATCGGCACGGAAGGGGGCGTCCCATGCGGGTACTCGGCGTCGACCCGGGGCTGACCCGGTGCGGTGTCGGCGTCGTCGAGGGCGTCGCGGGCCGGCCCCTGACGATGCTCGGAGTCGGAGTGGTGCGCACCCCCGCCGACGCGGAGCTCGGCCACCGGCTGGTCGCCATCGAGCGCGGCATCGAGGAATGGCTCGACGAGCACCGGCCGGAGTTCGTCGCCGTGGAGCGGGTCTTCAGCCAGCACAACGTGCGTACGGTGATGGGCACCGCCCAGGCCAGCGCCGTCGCCATGCTCTGCGCGTCCCGGCGCGGCATACCGGTCGCCCTGCACACCCCCAGCGAGGTCAAGGCGGCCGTGACCGGCAGCGGCCGCGCCGACAAGGCACAGATCGGCGCGATGGTCACCCGGCTGCTGCGGCTCGACGCCCCGCCGAAACCGGCCGACGCGGCCGACGCCCTCGCGCTCGCCATCTGCCACATCTGGCGCGCCCCCGCCGTCAACCGCCTCCAGCAGGCCCACGCGGCCGCCGCCCGGCGCGCCCCCCGTACACCCGCGGTTCCCGTCCGGAAGGTCCCCCGATGATCGCCTTCGTCAGCGGCCCCGTGGCCGCACTCGCCCCGACCACGGCCGTGATCGAGGTCGGCGGCATCGGCATGGCCGTCCAGTGCACGCCGAACACCCTCGCCGGCCTCCGGATCGGCACGGCGGCCAGGCTCGCCACCTCCCTCGTCGTGCGGGAGGACTCGCTCACCCTCTACGGCTTCGCCGACGACGACGAGCGGCAGGTCTTCGAGCTGCTCCAGACCGCCAGCGGGGTCGGCCCCCGGCTCGCCCAGGCCATGCTCGCCACCCACAGCCCCGACGCCCTGCGCACCGCGGTCGCCACCGGCGACGAGAAGGCGCTCACCGCCGTCTCGGGCATCGGCAAGAAGGGCGCGCAGAAGCTCCTCCTCGAACTGAAGGACAGGCTCGGCGAACCCGTCGGATCCCACAGCGGCCGGCAGGGCATCGGCACCGCCGTCACCTCCTCCTGGAGCGACCAGCTCCAGGCCGCCCTGATCGGCCTCGGCTACGCCACCCGCGAGGCCGACGAGGCGGTCGCCGCCGTCACCCCGCAGGCCGAGGCGGCCCTCGCCGAGGGCGGACGGCCTCCCGTGCCGCAGTTGCTGCGCGCCGCGCTGCAGACCCTCAACCGCGCGCGCTGAACGGAGCGCGACACCCCGGGGACACCCCCGACGCCGGGCCGGGCACCGCGCGGCACCGAACCATCCGAGGCGGGACAGACCACATGAACTGGGACGAGACCGGACCCGACACCGACGAGCGGCTCGACGAGCGCCTCGTCCGGGCCGACGCGGACGGCGAGGACACCGCGGTCGAAGCGGCCCTGCGGCCGAAGGACCTCGACGAATTCGTCGGCCAGGAGAAGGTGCGCGAACAGCTCGACCTGGTCCTCAAGGCGGCCAGGGCCCGCGGCGCCACCGCCGACCACGTCCTGCTCTCCGGCGCCCCCGGCCTCGGCAAGACCACCCTTTCCATGATCATCGCGGCCGAGATGGGCGCACCGATCCGGATCACCTCCGGCCCCGCCATCCAGCACGCCGGCGACCTCGCCGCGATCCTCTCCTCCCTCCAGGAGGGCGAGGTCCTCTTCCTCGACGAGATCCACCGGATGTCGCGCCCCGCGGAGGAGATGCTCTACATGGCGATGGAGGACTTCCGGGTCGACGTCATCGTCGGCAAGGGCCCCGGCGCCACCGCCATCCCGCTGGAACTTCCGCCGTTCACCCTGGTCGGCGCGACCACCCGGGCCGGACTGCTGCCGCCGCCGCTGCGCGACCGCTTCGGCTTCACCGGTCACATGGAGTTCTACACCCCCGTCGAACTGGAACGGGTCATCCACCGCTCCGCCCGCCTGCTCGACGTGGAGACCGACGCGGACGGCGCCGCCGAGATCGCCGGCCGCTCCCGAGGCACGCCCCGCATCGCCAACCGGCTGCTGCGCCGCGTCCGTGACTACGCCCAGGTCAAGGCCGACGGACGGATCGACCGCCCGGTCGCCGCCGCGGCCCTCGGGGTGTACGAGGTCGACGCCCGGGGCCTCGACCGGCTGGACCGGGCGGTGCTCGAAGCCCTGCTCAAACTCTTCGGCGGCGGCCCCGTCGGGCTGTCCACCCTCGCGGTCGCGGTGGGGGAGGAGCGCGAGACGGTCGAGGAGGTCGCGGAGCCCTTCCTGGTACGGGAGGGACTGCTGGCCAGGACCCCGCGCGGACGGATCGCGACGCCCGCGGCCTGGGCGCACCTCGGTCTCGTGCCCCCGCAGCACGGCGGAAAGGGACAACAGGGCCTGTTCGGGGCGTGAAGTGTCACAGCTTGACCGAAGCAGGAACCACAGCACGGCGTCGGGCGTTGTTCCATCGATGCGGACTCGCTTAGACTCCGCCGATGCCGCCCTTAGCAGGTCGGTGTGCCCACCCCCGTAGATACAGGCCGCCCTCCAGCGCGGTCGTGCGAAGGAAACTCGTCCCGTGAATCCCGTGACTCTCCTCCCCTTCATCGTGCTCATCGGGGCCATGTTCCTGATGACGCGGTCCGCCAAGAAGAAGCAGGCGGCCGCAGTCCAGATGCGCAACGAGATGCAGCCCGGCACCGGCGTCCGGACGATCGGGGGGATGTACGCCACCGTCAAGGAGGTTCACGACGACACCGTGCTCCTCGAGGTCGCGCCCGGCGTGCACGCCGTCTACGCCAAGAACGCCGTCGGCGCCGTCCTCGACGACGAGGAGTACAACCGCATCGTCCACGGCGACGACGCCCTCGACGGTGCGATCGTCCCGGACGACGCCTCCTCGCTGACCGAGGACGCCTCGGACGACGCCGCGATCGACCTGGAGAAGAAGACCGGGGACGACGACGCCGAGCCGACGGACGCCAAGTCCGACAAGAAGTCCGAGGGCAAGACCGACGGCGAGGCCGACGCGAAGTAGTTCACGACCCGGGGAGTGTCATGGGCGCATCGGCGCCCGGCACTCCCCGGACCGTGCGATCTTCTGCGGGGGCGGGTCCCCACTACACTTCGTGGCCGCTCGGGCGCGTACCCGGCGCGGGGCGGTTGGACAGGGAGAAACGAGAAGGTGGCAGCACCGAAGAAGAGCCGGGGAGCGTCCGGCGGTCAGGGCAAGCCGGGGCGTTCCCTGGCTCTGATCCTGATCGCCATGGTCGCGCTCACCGGCGGGATGTTCCTGGCTGATCAGCCGACTCCGCGGCTCGGCATCGACCTGGCGGGTGGCACGTCCATCACGCTGGAGGCGAAGAGCGAGCCCGGCCAGGAATCGGCGGTCAACAAGACCAACATGGACACGGCGGTCCAGATCATGGAGCGCCGTGTCAATGGTCTCGGTGTCTCCGAGGCCGAGGTCCAGACCCAGGGCGATCGCAACATCATCGTCAACATCCCCAAGGGCACGAACTCCGCCCAGGCCCGTGAGCAGGTCGGTACCACCGCCAAACTCTACTTCCGGCCGGTGCTGACCGTCGCCCAGGGCACGCCCACCCCGGAGCCCAGCGCCTCGTCGTCCGGCAAGCCCTCCCCGTCCACCAGCCCGAGCGCCTCGGCGTCGGAGGGTGCCACCGCGACGGACAAGGACAAGGGCAAGTCCTCGACGACGCCGAGCGCGACCGCCACCACCCAGGGCCGCGCGGTCACCGGAGCCCTCAAGGCCGACTCCACGCCGAGCCCGGGCGCGAGCGACAAGCCGAAGGCCGACGCCTCGCCGTCGTCCTCCGCGTCCGCCCCCTCCGCCGCGGAGCAGGCCGCCGCGACCAAGCTGCAGAAGCAGTTCGCGGAGCTCGACTGCTCCAGCAAGGAACTCCGTTCCAAGGCCGCGCGGGGCGTCAAGCCCACCGACAGCGCGGTCGCGTGCAGCTCCGACGGTGCGGAGAAGTACCTCCTCGGCCCGTCCGAGGTCTCCGGCACCGAGGTCGACAGCGCCAAGGCCAACTTCGACCAGCAGCGCGGCATGTGGATCGTCCAGATGGAGTTCACCGACAAGGGCTCCAAGCAGTTCCAGAAGATCACCGGCAAGCTCTCCCAGCAGCAGCCGCCGCAGAACCAGTTCGCCATCGCGCTCGACGGCGAGGTCGTCTCGGCGCCCTCCGTCCGCACGACGCTCAGTGGCAGCGCGGAGATCTCCGGCAGCTTCACCCAGCAGTCCGCCGAGGACCTGGCCAACGTGCTCTCCTACGGTGCGCTCCCGCTCTCGTTCAACGAGCAGAGCGTCACCACCGTCACCGCCGCGCTCGGCGGCGAGCAGCTCCGCGCCGGTCTGATCGCCGGTGCCATCGGGCTGGCCCTGGTCGTCATCTACCTGGTGGTCTACTACCGCGGCCTCGCGTTCATCGCCCTGCTGAGCCTGCTGACCTCCGGCATCCTGACCTACACGCTCATGTCGCTGCTCGGCCCGGCCATCGGCTTCGCGCTGAACCTGCCGGCGGTCTGCGGCGCCATCGTCGCCATCGGCATCACCGCCGACTCCTTCATCGTGTACTTCGAACGGATCCGGGACGAGATCCGCGAGGGCCGCACGCTCCGCCCGGCCGTCGAACGGGCCTGGCCGCGCGCCCGGCGCACCATCCTGGTCTCCGACTTCGTCTCGTTCCTCGCCGCGGCGGTGCTCTTCGTCGTCACCGTCGGCAAGGTCCAGGGCTTCGCCTTCACACTGGGGCTCACCACGCTGCTCGACGTGGTCGTGGTGTTCTTCTTCACCAAGCCCCTCATGACGCTGATGGCCCGCACGAAGTTCTTCTCCAGCGGTCACCCGTGGTCCGGCCTGGACCCGAAGCGGCTCGGCGCCAAGCCGCCGCTGCGCCGCTCGCGCCGTGTCACCGCCCCCACTGACCCGAAGGAGGCGTGAGATGTCGCGACTCGGCACCATCGGCGCCCGTCTCTACCGCGGCGAGGTCGGCTACGACTTCATCGGCAAGCGCAAGATCTGGTACGGCGTCTCGATCCTGATCACCATCACGGCCATCGTCGGCCTGGTGGTCAGCGGCCTCAACATGGGCATCGAGTTCAAGGGCGGCGCGGTCTTCACCACCCCGAGGACCAGCACCACCGTCGCCGAGGCGGAGGACCTGGCGACGGAGGCCTCCGGCCACCAGGCGATCGTCCAGAAGCTCGGCAACGGCGGCCTGCGCATCCAGATCACCGAGGTCGACACCGCCAAGTCGGACCAGATCAAGGAACAGCTCTCCAAGGACCTCGACGTCCCCGCGGAGAAGATCGCCGCCGACCTGGTCGGCCCCAGCTGGGGTGAGCAGATCGCCAACAAGGCCTGGACCGGCCTCGGCATCTTCATGGTTCTCGTGGTGATCTACCTGGCCATCGCCTTCGAGTGGCGCATGGCCATCGCGGCCCTGGTCGCGCTGATCCACGACATCACCATCACGGTCGGCATCTACGCCCTGGTCGGCTTCGAGGTCACCCCGGGCACCGTGATCGGTCTGCTCACGATCCTCGGTTACTCCCTGTACGACACCGTCGTGGTCTTCGACAGCCTCAAGGAGAGCACGGTCGGCATCACCAAGCAGACCCGCTGGACCTACAGCGAGATCGCCAACCGGTCCATCAACGGCACGCTGGTGCGTTCCATCAACACCACCGTCGTGGCGCTGCTGCCGGTCGCCGGCCTGCTCTTCATCGGTGGCGGCGTACTCGGCGCCGGCATGCTGAACGACATCTCGCTGTCGCTCTTCGTCGGCCTCGCCGCCGGTGCGTACTCCTCGATCTTCATCGCCACGCCGCTCGTCGCCGACCTCAAGGAACGCGACCCGCAGATGAAGGCCCTGAAGAAGCGGATCCTCGCCAAGCGCGCGGCGGCCGCCGCCAAGGGCGAGTCCGCCGAGGGCGACCCGTCGGACGACTTCGTCCAGGACACCGCCCCCGCCGCCGCAGTCGTCGGCCAGCGCCAGCAGCCCCCCAGGGGCCACGGCCGGACCCCGGGGAAGCGTTGAGAATGACCAGCACCACCGAAAGCACCCGTGAGCTCCTGCTCAGCCGGATCCGCGACGTGCCGGACTACCCGAAGCCGGGCGTGATGTTCAAGGACATCACCCCGCTGCTCGCGGACCCGACGGCGTTCACGGCCCTCACCGACACCCTCGCGGAGCTGTGCGTACGGCACGGCGCCACGAAGGTCGTCGGCCTGGAGGCCCGCGGCTTCATCCTGGCCGCCCCGGTCGCGGTCCGGGCCGGTCTCGGCTTCGTTCCCGTCCGCAAGGCGGGCAAGCTGCCCGGAGCCACGCTCAGCCAGGCGTACGAGCTGGAGTACGGCACCGCCGAGATCGAGATCCACGCGGAGGACCTGTCCGCCGGCGACCGCATCATGGTCATCGACGACATCCTCGCGACCGGCGGCACCGCCGAGGCCTCGCTGGAGCTGATCCGCCGGGCCGGCGCCGAGGTCGCGGGCGTCGCGGTCCTCATGGAGCTCGGTTTCCTGGCCGGACGCGCCCGGCTGGAGCGGGGTCTGCGCAATGCTCCGCTGGAAGTGCTGATCACGGTCTGAACCGCGTCGGACCGCACGCGGCGCCACCTCGTACGGCACGGGACGGCCCCCCGGGAACAACCGGGGGGCCGTCCCGTGTTGTGGTGGGTCTCACGGTCCCCGGGGGAGGACCGGCCACAGGGTCGATACGATGGCCTTTCCGGGTACCCGGATCCGCACGAGGAGCGCTCTTGCCAGACGAGGCCCAGCCAGTCGCCGCCCCGCAGCCCGACAAGCCCGCGGCGGCCCCCGTCACGCCCGGGAAGAAGCAGCCCGCGGACAAGCCGAAGCCCCCGGCTCCCGAGCCCGGWCCGGGCCCGGWCCGGGCGGGCGCGTCGGCGTCCGGGGCCGCGTCCCCCGCGCAGCCGGTCGCGCCGGCGCCCCCGGCCGCGTCCGCCCCGAAGCCCCCGGCGAAGCCCGCGGCCAAACCGGTTCCGCCGAGCGCGCCCACGACCCGCTCCGGCGGCTCCTCCAACCGGGTACGGGCCAGGCTCGCCCGCCTCGGCGTGCAGCGCTCCAGCCCGTACAATCCGGTGCTCGAACCGCTGCTGCGCATCGTCCGCGGCAACGACCCCAAGATCGAGACCGCCACGCTGCGCCAGATCGAGCGCGCCTACCAGGTCGCCGAGCGCTGGCACCGCGGTCAGAAGCGCAAGAGCGGCGACCCGTACATCACCCACCCGCTCGCCGTCACCACCATCCTCGCCGAGCTGGGCATGGACCCGGCGACGCTGATGGCGGGGCTGCTGCACGACACGGTCGAGGACACCGAGTACGGCCTGGACACCCTGCGCCGCGACTTCGGCGACCAGGTCGCCCTGCTGGTCGACGGCGTCACCAAGCTGGACAAGGTCAAGTTCGGCGAGGCCGCCCAGGCCGAGACCGTGCGCAAGATGGTCGTCGCGATGGCCAAGGACCCCAGGGTCCTGGTCATCAAGCTCGCCGACCGCCTGCACAACATGCGCACCATGCGCTACCTCAAGCGGGAGAAGCAGGAGAAGAAGGCCCGCGAGACCCTGGAGATCTACGCCCCGCTGGCGCACCGGCTGGGCATGAACACCATCAAGTGGGAGCTGGAGGACCTCGCCTTCGCGATCCTCTACCCCAAGATGTACGACGAGATCGTCCGGCTCGTCGCCGAGCGGGCGCCCAAGCGCGACGAGTACCTCGCCATAGTGACCGACGAGGTCCAGGCCGACCTGCGGGCCGCCCGGATCAAGGCCACCGTCACGGGACGGCCGAAGCACTACTACAGCGTCTACCAGAAGATGATCGTGCGGGGCCGGGACTTCGCCGAGATCTACGACCTGGTGGGCATCCGCGTCCTCGTCGACACCGTCCGCGACTGCTACGCGGCGCTCGGCACCGTCCACGCGCGATGGAACCCGGTGCCCGGCCGGTTCAAGGACTACATCGCGATGCCCAAGTTCAACATGTACCAGTCGCTGCACACCACGGTGATCGGTCCCAGCGGCAAGCCCGTCGAGCTCCAGATCCGCACCTTCGACATGCACCGCCGCGCCGAGTACGGCATCGCCGCGCACTGGAAGTACAAGCAGGAGGCCGTCGCCGGTGCCTCCAAGGTGCGCACCGACGTCCCCAAGAACACCGGCCGCAGCCAGGACACCGTCAACGACATGGCATGGCTGCGCCAGCTCCTGGACTGGCAGAAGGAGACCGAGGACCCCAGCGAGTTCCTGGAGTCGCTGCGCTTCGACCTCTCCCGCAACGAGGTCTTCGTCTTCACGCCCAAGGGAGACGTCATAGCGCTCCCCGCGGGCGCGACACCGGTCGACTTCGCGTACGCCGTGCACACGGAGGTCGGCCACCGGACCATAGGGGCCCGGGTCAACGGACGGCTCGTACCGCTCGAATCGACCCTGGACAACGGCGACCTGGTGGAGGTCTTCACCTCCAAGGCCTCCGGTGCCGGGCCCTCCCGGGACTGGCTGGGCTTCGTCAAGTCGCCCCGCGCCCGCAACAAGATCCGGGCCTGGTTCTCCAAGGAGCGCCGCGACGAGGCGATCGAGCAGGGCAAGGACGCCATCGCGCGGGCCATGCGCAAGCAGAACCTGCCGATCCAGCGCATCCTGACGGGCGACTCCCTGGTCACCCTCGCCCACGAGATGCGCTACCCCGACATCTCGTCCCTGTACGCGGCGATCGGCGAGGGCCACGTGGCGGCCGCCGGGGTCGTGCAGAAGCTGGTCCAGGCACTCGGCGGCGAGGACGCCGCCAACGAGGACATCGCCGAGAGCGCACCGCCCTCGCGCAGCCGCGGCAAGCGCCGTTCCAACGCCGACCCGGGCGTGGTCGTCAAGGGCGTCGAGGACGTCTGGGTGAAGCTGGCCCGCTGCTGCACCCCCGTCCCCGGCGACCCGATCATCGGCTTCGTCACCCGGGGCAGCGGGGTCTCCGTGCACCGCGCCGACTGCGTCAACGTCGACTCGCTGTCGCAGCAGCCGGAGCGGATCCTGGACGTCGAGTGGGCGCCGACCCAGTCCTCGGTCTTCCTGGTCGCCATCCAGGTCGAGGCGCTGGACCGGTCGCGGCTGCTGTCCGACGTCACCCGCGTCCTGTCCGACCAGCACGTCAACATCCTGTCGGCGGCCGTGCAGACCTCCCGGGACCGGGTGGCCACCTCGCGCTTCACCTTCGAGATGGGCGACCCGAAGCACCTCGGCCACGTCCTGAAGGCGGTACGCGGCGTGGAGGGCGTCTACGACGTCTACCGGGTGACTTCGGCCCGCCGGCCGTAGCGGCGGGCCGGGTGGTCTACGCGTCGACCTCGTACTGGCCGTACTCCAGGAAGTGGCGCATCTCCTCGGGCGTACCGTCGATGACGTCGACGACCGCCGCGCGCATCGCGTCGCTGATGTCCGGGCGGGCGAGGATGCGGAAGAGGGCGACCTGGTCGTCCTCGGCCTGGGCGAGGCGGTAACCGGTCTCCAGCCACTGGCGGATCTCCGGCGCGGTGCCGGCGTCGAGGAGTGCGTTGATCTCCTTGACGACCCGCTTCCCGGAGTCCGGATCGGCGAGGATGCGGAAGAGGGCGACGCGGTCGTCCTCGGCCTGGGCCGGCGGGTAACCGGTCTTCAGGAAGGCGCGCATGGCTTCCGTCGTGCCGTTGTCCAGGGCCTCGTTGGCCTCCCGCACGACCCGCTTGCCACTGTCCTCGTCCGCCAGGATGCGCAGGATCGCGATCCTCAGGTCGTGGTCGGACATCTCGTCCACCGGGATGTCCGAGCCGCCGTCCCCGTCCGCCGCCTGCACCGCGGTGACGGCGGCGGACGGGGACGCCGGTCCGGCGGCGAAGGCCGGACCGGACAGGAGGAGGACCGGGGCGAGGACGGCGGCTGCGGCGGTCAGGGCGGCACTGGTGGGTCTCATCGGTGAACCTGCCTCACGTGTGTGGGCGAACGAGTCGAATCCGGCGCGGGAAACGTGCCGGTGCGAAGATCATCCCTTCTCGACCCGCCCCGATTCACTGCCGGATCCCGGCAGTTGTCATGGCTTCATCGCTGCCGTCCGTGCCCACCCCGACACGGAAAGGGGCCTTCCCGCGCGAACGCGGGAAGGCCCCTCGGGCGTGTGCCGGGGCGTCAGCCGCCGAACTCCTCCAGGCCCTTCAGCGCCTGGTCGAGCAGTGCCTGCCGGCCCTCCAGCTCCTTGGCCAGCTTGTCGGCACGGGCGTTGTTGCCCGAGGCACGGGCCGTGTCGATCTGCGCGCGCAGCTTGTCCACGGCGGCCTGCAGCTGACCGGTCAGACCCGCGGCACGCGCACGCGCCTCCGGGTTCGTCCGCCGCCACTCCGACTCCTCGGCCTCCTGGAGCGCCCGCTCCACCGCGTGCATCCGCCCCTCGACCTTCGGGCGGGCGTCGCGCGGCACGTGGCCGATGGCCTCCCAGCGCTCGTTGATGGCCCGGAACGCGGCCCTGGCCGCCTTCAGGTCCTGCACCGGCACCAGTCGCTCGGCCTCGACCGCGAGCTCCTCCTTGAGCTTGAGGTTCTCGCCCTGCTCCGCGTCCCGCTCGGCGAAGACCTCGCCGCGGGCGGCGAAGAAGACGTCCTGGGCACCGCGGAAACGGTTCCACAGGTCGTCCTCGGCCTCGCGCTGGGCGCGGCCCGCCGCCTTCCACTGGGTCATCAGATCGCGGTAACGGGCGGCCGTGGCCCCCCAGTCCGTGGAACCGGAGAGCGACTCGGCCTCGGCGACCAGCTTCTCCTTGGCCTTGCGGGCCTCCTCGCGCTGGGCGTCCAGCGACGCGAAGTGGGCCTTGCGGCGCTTGGAGAACGCCGAGCGGGCATGCGAGAAGCGGTGCCACAACTCGTCGTCGGACTTGCGGTCGAGCCGCGGCAGGCCCTTCCACGTGTCGACGAGCGCCCGGAGCCGCTCGCCCGCGGAACGCCACTGCTCGCTCTGCGCCAGTTCCTCGGCCTCGGCGACCAGCGCCTCCTTGGCGCGCTTCGCCTCGTCGGTCTGCTTGGCCTTCTGGACCTTGCGCTCCTCGCGCCGCGAGTCGACCGCCGCGACGAGCGCGTCGAGCCGCTTGCGCAGCGCGTCGAGGTCGCCGACGGCATGGTGCTCGTCCACCTGCGTGCGCAGGTGCTCGATGGCGGTCGTGGCGTCCTTGGCCGACAGGTCGGTGGTCTTCACCCGCCGTTCGAGGAGGCCGATCTCGACCACAATGCCCTCGTACTTGCGCTCGAAGTAGGCCAGAGCCTCCTCGGGGGAACCCGCCTGCCACGATCCGACGACCTGCTCGCCGTCGGCTGTCCGCACGTACACGGTGCCGGTCTCATCGACACGGCCCCACGGGTCGCTGCTCACAGCGCCTCCTCCACCTGATGCCCGCGAGGGGTTCGCCCCCTGGCATCGTCCACAGTTTCCTGGGGCGGGCAGCGCCCGCCCTGCACAACGCCAATCTAGGCGACCGGCCGCCCGGCTGTCCGCACTCGGCGGGGCCGAAAAAAATCCGTCCCGCGCTCGTCGTCACCGACCGGCCCGGCCGCCCCGACCGGATCACGACTTGTCGACGGCGGCCTTCGAGATGTCCACGGCCTTCTTCGGCGCACCGTCGGCGGCACCGCCCTCCACACCCGCCGCACCGATGTCCTTGACGGCCTTCAGCGAGGCGTCGTCCATCGTGCCGAACGGGGTGTAGGTGGGCGGCAGCTTGCTGTCCTTGTACACCAGGAAGAACTGGCTGCCGCCGGTGTGCGGCTGGCCGGTGTTCGCCATCGCCACCGTGCCCGCCGGGTAGGTCACCGTGCCGTCCGCGCCCGCCTTGCCCAGCGCGGTCAGGTTCTCGTCCGGGATCGTGTAGCCGGGGCCGCCGGTGCCGTCGCCCTTGGGGTCGCCGCACTGCAGGACGAAGATGCCCTGCGTGGTCAGCCGGTGGCACTTCGTGCCGTCGAAGAAGCCCTTGTCGGCCAGCGCCTTGAAGGAGTTCGTGGTGTGCGGGGTCTTCGCCGCCTTCATGGTGAACCCGAGGTCGCCCCGGCTCGTCTTGAGCGACATCGTGTACTCGGCCTTCTTGTCGATCTTCATCGCCGGCTCGGGCGTGCTGCTCTCGCTCGGCGACGCGGAGGCCGACGGGCTCGCGCTCGCGGACGCGTCGGTCTTGTCCTTCTTGTCGTCGTCGCCCATGGCGAGGTAGGTGCCCCCCGCGATGACCGCCACCACGGCCACCGAGGAGGCGATGATGACGGACAGCCGCCGGGTCCTGCGGCGGGCCTCCTCCCGGCGCTGCTGCTGCCGCTCGAACTTCTCCCTGGCGAGCTGCCGCCGCCGCTGATCGCTGCTGACCACCGGGTGTTCTCCTTGTAGGTCGTCCGTATGGGGCCTGGGCTGCCCGTACCGTATATGGGTTGGCTGTGGAATGAGGAGCGCCGGTAGGCTCTGGTACTGCCGCGACCTTCTCAGTCGCCATCCGTTGTCGGACGACCATTAAGGACGATCGTGCTCATTGCCGGGTTCCCCGCAGGGGCCTGGGGGACCAACTGTTACCTGGTCGCCCCGGCCGCCGGTGAGGAATGCGTGATCATCGACCCGGGCCACCAGGCCGCGGCCGGAGTCGAGGAGGCGCTGAAGAAGCATCGGCTGAAGCCCGTCGCCGTCGTACTGACCCACGGCCACATCGACCACGTCGCATCGGTCGTCCCGGTGTGCGGCGCGCACGACGTCCCCGCCTGGATCCACCCGGCGGACCGCTACATGATGAGTGACCCGGAGAAGGCCATAGGCCGTTCCATCGGGATGCCGCTCATGGGCGAGCTGACGGTGGGGGAGCCGGACGACGTCCAGGAGCTGAGCGACGGCGCGCTCCTGAAGCTGGCCGGTCTGGAATTCGGTGTCTCGCATGCGCCCGGCCATACCAAGGGGTCGGTGACGTTCAGGATGCCCGAGGTCGCGGATGTTCCGCAGATCCTCTTCTCGGGCGACCTGCTCTTCGCCGGCTCCGTCGGACGCACCGACCTGCCCGGCGGCGACCACGCCGAGCTGCTCGAGTCGCTGGCCCGTGTGTGCCTGCCGCTCGACGACTCGACCGTGGTGCTGTCCGGCCATGGCCCCCAGACGACCATCGGCCGCGAGCGCGTCTCCAACCCGTTCCTGAACGGGATGGACGCGCCCCGACGAGGAATGTAGACGAGAGAAAATCGTGAGCACCTTCAAGGCCCCCAAGGGCACGTACGACCTGACTCCGCCCGATTCCGCCAAGTACCTCGCGGTGCGCGAGGCACTCGCCGCACCCCTGAAGAACTCCGGCTACGGCTACATCGAGACGCCCGGCTTCGAGGACGTCGCCCTCTTCTCCCGCGGTGTCGGCGAGTCCACCGACATCGTGACCAAGGAGATGTACACCCTCACCACCAAGGGCGGCTCCCAGCTCGCGCTGCGCCCCGAGGGCACCGCCTCCGTGCTGCGCGCCGCGCTGGAGGCCAACCTCCACAAGCTCGGCAACCTGCCGGTGAAGCTCTGGTACTCCGGCTCGTACTACCGTTACGAGCGCCCGCAGAAGGGCCGCTACCGGCACTTCTCGCAGGTCGGTGCCGAGGCGATCGGTGCCGAGGACCCGGCGCTGGACGCCGAGCTGATCATCCTGGCCGACCAGGCGTACCGCACGCTCGGTCTGCGGAACTTCCGCATCCTGCTCAACTCGCTGGGCGACAAGGAGTGCCGCCCCGTCTACCGGGACGCGCTCCAGGGCTTCCTGCGCGAGCTCGACCTGGACGAGGAGACCCGTCGCCGCATCGAGATCAACCCGCTCCGGGTCCTCGACGACAAGCGGTCCGAGGTGCAGAAGCAGCTGGTCGGCGCCCCGGTGCTGCGCGACTACCTCTGCGACGCCTGCAAGGCGTACCACGAGGAGGTGCGCGACCTGCTCTCCGCGGCGGGCGTGGCGTACGAGGACGACGAGAAGCTCGTCCGCGGCCTCGACTACTACACCCGCACCACCTTCGAGTTCGTGCACGACGGACTCGGCTCGCAGTCCGCGGTGGGCGGCGGCGGCCGTTACGACGGGCTGTCCGAGATGATCGGCGGCCCGGCGCTCCCGTCGGTCGGCTGGGCGCTCGGCGTGGACCGCACGGTGCTCGCGCTGGAGGCGGAGGGCGTCGAGCTCGAACTGCCCGCGACCACCAGCGTGTTCGCCGTACCGCTCGGCGAGGAGGCCCGCCGGGTGCTCTTCGACGTCGTCACGCGGCTGCGCCGCGACGGTGTGGCGGCGGACTTCGCGTACGGGAACCGCGGCCTCAAGGGTGCGATGAAGAGCGCGAACCGGTCGGGTGCGCGGTTCACGATCGTCGCGGGCGAGCGCGATCTGGCCGAGGGCGTCGCCCAGCTCAAGGACATGGAGTCCGGCGAGCAGACGGCGGTGCCCCTGCCGGAGATCGCCGGGACGATCCGCGAGCGGCTGGCCCGGTAGTACCCGGCGTCGTCCGCCCGGGCGGCGGGAGTTCGACGACCGGCGTGAACGCCATGACCGGCCGATCGGGGCACGTGCCCCGATCGGCCGGTTTTTCGTCGGTGCGAGGGCGGCGCGAGGGTGTCGTACGACCCGGAGCGGGACGACCGGCAGGCCCTTTCCGCTCGCCACGCCGTCAACCCGGTGTGCGTGGATTCATTCTGACGAATGACTCCTGGTCGGAAACCTCGACGGTGGCCGGTGCGGGCCGGGTCGGCGCAGGGTCCGGTGGATTCCCAGGTCCGGGCCATCGGCCGGAGGCGCCGGGCGCGAGATGCCCGCAGGTCCGGCACTTCCGCCGCGCGCACGGGCGCGTGTCGGGAGTGCGCGAAGGCCCTCGTGCGCCGCCCCGGCCGGAAACGAACCGTGGGCGCATCTTTATGTTCATCGAACAGAGATGCGGCACCCCGGTGCGGCACAATGACCGTGCCCAGCAGGCCACTCACTGATGGAACGGCGATATGACGACTGCAGCGGTTGACCATCCCTCCTCCGACCAGGACGAGGACGGCGGGACGAGGACCATCGGCGGCAGTCGGGCGCTCGCACTGCTGCTGGTGATCACGGGCGCCGCCGGACTCTTCGCCGCCTGGATCATCACGATCGACAAGTTCAAGCTGCTGGAGGACCCCGGCTTCACGCCCGGGTGCAGCCTCAACCCCGTGGTCGCCTGCGGCAACATCATGAAGAGCGACCAGGCGGCCGCCTTCGGCTTCCCGAACCCGATGCTCGGCATGGCCACCTACCCGGTGATCATCGGCATCGGGCTGGCGCTGCTCGCGGGCGCCCGCTTCCGCAGCTGGTACTGGCTCGGGATGAACGCCGGCACGCTGTTCGGCGTCGGCTTCTGCACCTGGCTCCAGTACCAGTCGCTCTACAACATCAACTCGCTCTGCCTGTGGTGCTGCCTGGCCTGGGTCGCCACGATCGTCATGTTCTGCTACGTCACCACGCACAACATCAAGCACCGGATCATTCCCGCGCCGAACTGGCTGCGCACCGGGCTGACGGAGTTCCACTGGGTGCCGCCGCTCCTGTGGATCGGCATCATCGGCATGCTGATCCTGACCCGCTGGTGGGACTTCTGGACCAGCTGACCGGCCTGCGAACCCCGCCGGACGACCGGCCCGGCGGGGATGTCGGTGCCGTGGCATAGGCTTCAGGACGTGGAGCCCGACCTCTTTACCGCAGCAGCCGAAGACCGCCAGGAGAAGGATCCGACCGGCAGTCCCCTGGCCGTCCGGATGCGCCCCCGCACCCTCGACGAGGTCGTCGGCCAGCAGCACCTGCTCAAGCCGGGCTCCCCACTGCGCCGCCTGGTCGGCGAGGGCAACGGCGGCCCCGCCGGTCCGTCGTCGGTGATCCTCTGGGGCCCGCCCGGCATCGGGAAGACGACCCTGGCGTACGTGGTCAGCAAGGCCACCAACAAGCGCTTCGTCGAGCTCTCCGCGATCACCGCGGGCGTCAAGGAAGTGCGCGCCGTCATCGAGGGCGCCCGGCGTGCCACCGGCGGCTACGGCAAGGAGACCGTCCTCTTCCTCGACGAGATCCACCGCTTCTCCAAGGCGCAGCAGGACTCGTTGCTCCCCGCCGTGGAGAACCGCTGGGTCACGCTGATCGCGGCGACCACGGAGAATCCGTACTTCTCGATCATCTCGCCGCTGCTGTCCCGCTCGCTGCTGCTCACCCTGGAACCGCTCACCGACGACGACCTGCGCGGGCTGCTCGGCCGCGCGCTGGCCGACGAGCGCGGGCTCGGCGGCGCGGTGACGCTGCCCCGGGACGCCGAGACGCATCTGCTGCGCATCGCGGGCGGGGACGCCCGCCGGGCGCTGACCGCGCTGGAGGCCGCGGCCGGTGCGGCGCTGGCCAAGCAGGAGAAGGAGATCAGCCTCCGGACCCTGGAGGAGACCGTCGACCGCGCGGCCGTCACGTACGACCGTGACGGCGACCAGCACTACGACGTCGCGAGCGCCCTCATCAAATCGATCCGGGGCTCCGACGTGGACGCCGCGCTGCACTACCTGGCCCGGATGATCGAGGCGGGGGAGGACCCCCGGTTCATCGCCCGCCGGCTGATGATCTCGGCCAGCGAGGACATCGGCCTGGCCGACCCCACGGCACTGCCCACCGCCGTGGCCGCCGCCCAGGCGGTCGCCATGATCGGCTTCCCGGAGGCGGCGCTCACCCTGAGCCACGCCACGATCGCCCTGGCCCTCGCCCCCAAGTCCAACGCGGCGACGCTGGCGATCTTCGCCGCGCAGGAGGACGTGCGCAAGGGGCTCGCCGGGCCGGTCCCCGCCCATCTGCGCGACGGCCACTACAAGGGCGCCGCCAAGCTGGGGCACGCCCAGGGCTATGTGTATCCGCACGACGTCCCCGGCGGCATCGCCGCCCAGCAGTACGCGCCGGAAGCGGTCCGCGACAAGCACTACTACCGGCCCACGCGCTACGGGGCGGAGGCGCGCTACGCGGACGTGGTGGACCGGGTGCGCGAGCGGCTCGGCCGCACGGCCCCCGGCAGGGAGCCCGGCCCGTCCGAGGGCTGAGGCGCCCCGGCCGCGCCCCCGTGGCGCTCCGGCTCAGCGCGCCGCCGCCTCGAAGAGCGTGTGCATGGCGTCGCTCAGCTCGATGACGTCCCGCACCGGCGCGGGGAACTCGAAGCGCGCGTCGTAGCACTGCCCCGCCCCCTCGCACAGCCGGACCCGCAGCCCGTACCGGTCCAGTGCCAGCGGGACGACCGAGGGCAGGTGCGCCGCGCAGCGGCGGGCCGTCCGCTCGCCCAGCAGTCCGCACAGGGTCCGCAGCTGTTCGCCGTGCGCCGAGTGCAGGTGCTGGAGCAGCTCCGCCTCGTGCCCGCGGAGCGGATCGGGCGCGGCGTCCCGCAGCTCGTCGGGCTCGACCTCCTGCGCGCCCCACAGGTCGTCGACGTACGCCTCGTTCGTCTCCAGCCGGAGTGTCGTGCGGCCGGGGCCCGAGATGCCGGGCACGGAGGTCAGCCGGCCGGAGACCCACGCGCGGCCGCGGATGCGGTGCGGCACGGAGACCGGGGCGACGTCCGTGATCTCCAGCACGGCGGACAGCTCGTCGTCCTCGGCGTGCGTCGCGGCCCGTACGACGGGGGAGTCGGCGGGCAGTTCGAGGAACAGGTCCCCGTCCGGGCCCACGTTTCTGGCCAGGGGCATCAGGTGGTCCGAAGGCGCATGGCGCAGCCCGGGAACGAGCAGTACGGCGGAGCAGGTACTCTGTACGAGAGTTCGTGTGCGCTCGGCTGCTGACGGCATCCGAGTGGTTTCAAGCCTGCTGGGACGCGGCTGACCACGATCTGATCGGTCCTCCGTCGTATCGGCACCCCGAGGGGTGTCGACGCTGTCAGTGCTGTCCGTGATGTGACTGGTGTTCCCCGGGCGAGACATGCGATCTCCTCAACTAAGGTGAGCCTAACCTAACCTACAACGGAGGTCTGGAGAACGTGCCTAACCAGTCGCGTCCCAAGGTCAAGAAGAGCCGTGCGCTCGGTATCGCGCTGACGCCGAAGGCCGTCAAGTACTTCGAGGCCCGCCCCTACCCGCCGGGCGAGCACGGCCGTGGCCGCAAGCAGAACTCGGACTACAAGGTCCGTCTGCTGGAGAAGCAGCGTCTGCGCGCGCAGTACGACATCAGCGAGAAGCAGATGGCCCGCGCCTACGACCGCGCCAAGAAGGCCGAGGGCAAGACGGGCGAGGCGCTCGTCGTCGAGCTGGAGCGTCGCCTCGACGCCCTGGTGCTGCGTTCGGGCATCGCCCGCACCATCTACCAGGCCCGCCAGATGGTCGTGCACGGCCACATCGAGGTCAACGGTGGCAAGGTCGACAAGCCGTCCTTCCGCGTGCGCCCGGACGACATCATCCAGGTCCGCGAGCGCAGCCGCTCCAAGGTCCCCTTCCAGGTGGCCCGTGAGGGTGGCTACGCCGGCGACGGCGAGACCCCGCGCTACCTGCAGGTGAACCTGAAGGCCCTGGCCTTCCGCCTTGACCGGGACCCGAACCGCAAGGAAATCCCCGTGATCTGCGACGAGCAGCTCGTCGTCGAGTACTACGCCCGCTGATCGGGCGCAGTCGTCTCACGAGCGTTCCGGCCCACCCCTCCCGGATGTACGGGAGGCGGTGGGCCGCCGCCTTTTCCCGGGGTTGGTCCGCGGCTCGGAACGCCGCGCCCGGTCCATGGGGCCGTCCGCCAGCGCCCTGGCCACCACCGCGTCCAGATCCAGCAGCCCGCCCGTGCGCAGGGCCGCCTCGTAGGGACCGTCGCCCAGTTCCCGGCGGGCCAGCTGCTCGCAACGGAACCTGGGCTGCCCGTAGTGCGCCGAACCGAACAGCGGCAGCCCCACCGACGGCCAGATCCGGTCGGCGGCCCCCTGGAGCACCGCGGCCTCCGCGGCATCGCCCTGGACCGCCGTCACCAGCGCCAGCAGCTCCAGGGCGAGCACCGAACCGAGCAGGTCGTGGAAGGCGCGGCCGATCGCCAGACACTTCCCGAGCAGCTCCCGGGCCCGGTCCGGCCGGCCCCGTTGCAGCGCCGCGAAGGCCAGCGCGTACAGCGCGTACGACAGGGCCCACTGCTCCCCGTGGTCCTCGCAGACCTCCCTGACCTCCTGGCAGATCTCGGCCGCAGTGTCGAGGTCCCCCTGGAAGCCGATCACCGTCGCCAGCTCGATCCGGGCCATCAGCACATTGCTGTTCAGCTCGCCGAGCTCCCGGTAGCGGCCGAGCGCGTCGTCCAGCAGCCGCCGTGCCCTGGCCAGGTCGTCGGTGACCAGCGCCAGACCGCCCATCCGGTGCACCGCGTAGGCGAGCGCCGTGGGGTCACCGGCCCGCTCCGCCTCGTCCCGGCACTCCTGGAGCGCGGAGAGCGCACCGACCGGGTCGCCCTGGAGCACGGCCACCTGCCCGAGCACCCACAGCGCCTTCAGCCGTGAGGAGTCGTACGCGGTGCCCTCCTCCAGCACGTGGTCCAGCCAGTGCCGACCCTCCGCGAGCCGGCCGCAGCCCACCCAGAGGAACCAGAGAGTGCCGACCAGGTACTGCGCGAGATGGGCCTCGCCCGGGCTCTCCAGCGAGTACTCCATCGCCTGCCGCAGATTCGGCAGCTCGCTCTCGGCACGGGCGGCCACCTCGGCCTGCCGCGGGCCGAACCAGTCCAGCTCGCACCAGGTCGCGAGCCCCACGTACCAGTCCCGGTGGCGACGGCGCAGCCGGTCCGCGTCGCCGGTGGCCGCCAGCCACTCGGCGCCGTACTCCCGCATCGTGTCCAGCATCCGGTAGCGGGTGCCCTGCTCGGTGTCCTCGCGCAGCACGACGGACTGCGCCAGCAGCGCGGACAGCACGTCGAGCACCGACTCGGCCGGCAGATCCGCACCGCCGCAGATGTATTCGACGGACTCCAGATCGAACTGCCCGGCGAACACCGAGAGCCGGGCCCAGAGCAGCCGCTGCTCCGGGGCGCAGAGCTCATGGCTCCAGCCGATGGCCGTACGGAGGGTCTGGTGGCGCGCGGGTGCGCTGCGGCTGGAGCCGGTCAGCAGCCGGAAGCGGTCGTCCAGGCGCTGGAGCACCTGCTCGGTGGACAGGGCGCGCAGCCGTCCGGCGGCCAGTTCCAGCGCGAGCGGGATCCCGTCCAGGCGGCGGCACAGCTCCCGGGTGATCGCGCGGTTGCGGTCGGTCAGCCGGAATCCGGGCCGCACCGCGGCGGCCCGCTCGGCGAAGAGCCGTATCGCGTCCTCGTCCGTCATCGGCGGGAGCGGGAAGACGAGCTCCCCGTCCAGCTCCAGCGGCAGCCGTCCGGCGGCCAGCACCCGCAGGTACGGGGCCCGGCGCAGCAGCTCCCGCACCAGCCCGGCGCAGTCGTCCACCAGGTGCTCGAAGCCGTCGATCACCAGGAGGAGCCGGCGCGGGGCCAGATGGTCGAGGAGGGCCGTGCGGGGCGGTCTGCCGGTGTGGTCGGTGAGCCCCAGGGCGTCCGCCAGGGCGTGTTCCAGCAGCTCGGGGTCGTGGACCGCGGAGAGCTCCGCCACCCGAACCCCGTCGCAGTACCGTTTCTCCAGAAGCGCGGCGATCCTGGTGACGCAGCGGGTCTTGCCCACGCCGCCCACTCCGACCACGGTGACGAGCCGCGACTCGTCGAGCAGTCGGACGAGGCCGGTGAGTTCGTTCTCCCGCCCCACGAAACTGCTCAGCTCCGCCGGGAGGTTCCCGGGCGCGGCGGGAGCGCTCGGATCGTGGGGGGACGGAAGGGGGCGCTGGGGGCGTCGCATGAAACACGCAGAGTACTGGTACGGAAGCTCTCCGTACAATCTCCTTGTGGCAACTCCCGCCCGCCGGGCCGGTAATGCGGTACGGGGTGCGACCACCGGCGCGATAGGCTCAAGGAGCGACGACCGGCTGCCGTGACAGCGGTCGCCGGACCGAAGCAGAGTCAGGCAGAGCAGTACAAAAACAGCGACGAGCTAGAGAGCGGTGCACTGTGTCCGGTGGAGAGGTGGCCGGGATCCTGGTGGCCGTCTTCTGGGCGATCCTGGTTTCGTTCCTCGCCGTCGTACTGGTGAGGCTGGCCCAGACGCTCAGGGCGACCACCAAACTCGTGGCGGACGTGACGGAGCAGGCGGTTCCGCTGCTGGCCGACGCCTCCGCCACCGTGCGTTCCGCGCAGACCCAGCTCGACAAGGTCGACGCGATCGCGACGGACGTCCAGGAAGTCACCTCGAACGCCTCCGCGCTCTCCAGCACCGTCGCCTCGACCTTCGGCGGCCCGCTCGTCAAGGTCGCCGCGTTCGGCTACGGGGTCCGGCAGGCCATCGGCCGCAAATCCGCTCCCGAGCCGGAGGCCGCCCGTCGGACGGTGATCGTCGGCCGCACCGTGCCGTCCGCGCGCGGCAGGAAGCGCGGCGGCAGAGACCCCCGCGGATCGAAGGGCTGACGCAGCGATGTTCCGCCGTACGTTCTGGTTCACCGCCGGCGCCGCCGCCGGTGTCTGGGCCACCACCAAGGTCAACCGGAAGCTCAAGCAGCTGACCCCCGAGAGCCTCGCTGCGCAGGCCGCGGACAAGGCGATCGAGACCGGGCACAAGCTCAAGGACTTCGCTCTGGACGTCCGTGAGTCCATGGCCCGGCGCGAGGCCGAACTGGGCGAGGCGCTGGGTCTGGAGGCGCCGGTCGACCCGGACCTCCCGGTCCGGCGGCACTTCGCCGTCGAGGCGCCCGAACCCGTCGGCCCGGACCGGGCCCTCGGGACAACCGAATACCGCAAGCTCCCCTACAACTCGTACAACCGGAATGAGGACCACTGATGGAGTCGGCTGAAATTCGTCGCCGCTGGCTGAGCTTCTTCGAGGAGCGCGGTCACACCGTCGTCCCTTCGGCGTCGCTCATCGCGGACGACCCGACTCTGCTGCTGGTCCCCGCGGGCATGGTCCCCTTCAAGCCGTACTTCCTCGGCGAGGTCAAGCCGCCCGCCCCGCGCGTCACCAGCGTGCAGAAGTGCGTCCGCACGCCGGACATCGAAGAGGTCGGCAAGACCACCCGGCACGGCACGTTCTTCCAGATGTGCGGCAACTTCTCCTTCGGCGACTACTTCAAGGAGGGCGCCATCACGCTCTCCTGGGAGCTGCTCACCGGCTCCGTGGCGGACGGCGGCTTCGGACTCGACCCCGAACGGCTGTGGATCACGGTCTACCTCGACGACGACGAGGCCGAGCAGATCTGGCGCGAGAAGGTCGGCGTACCGGCCGAGCGCATCCAGCGCCTGGGCAAGAAGGACAACTTCTGGTCCATGGGCGTCCCCGGTCCCTGCGGCCCCTGCTCCGAGATCAACTACGACCGCGGCCCCGAGTTCGGCGTCGAGGGCGGCCCGGCCGTCAACGACGAGCGGTACGTGGAGATCTGGAACCTGGTCTTCATGCAGTACGAGCGCGGCGCCGGTGACGGCAAGGAGGACTTCCCGATCCTCGGCGACCTGCCGTCGAAGAACATCGACACGGGCCTCGGCCTGGAACGCCTCGCCATGATCCTGCAGGGCGTGCAGAACATGTACGAGACGGACACGCTCAAGGTCGTCATCGACAAGGCCACCGAGCTCACCGGCGTCGCCTACGGCGCGGCCCACACCAGCGACGTCTCCCTGCGCGTGGTCGCCGACCACATCCGCACCTCCGTGATGCTCATCGGCGACGGCGTCACCCCGGGCAACGAGGGCCGCGGCTACGTGCTGCGCCGCATCATGCGCCGGGCCATCCGCAACATGCGGCTGCTGGGCGCCACCGGACCGGTCGTCAAGGACCTGGTCGACGTCGTGGTCGACACGATGGGGCAGCAGTACCCGGAGCTGATCACCGACCGCAAGCGCATCGAGAGCGTCGCCCTCGCCGAGGAGGCCGCCTTCCTCAAGGCCCTCAAGGGCGGCACCAACATCCTCGACACCGCCGTCACGGAGACCAAGGCCGCCGGTGGCAAGGTGCTCGCCGGCGACAAGGCGTTCCTGCTCCACGACACCTGGGGCTTCCCGATCGACCTCACCCTGGAGATGGCCGCCGAACAGGGCCTCTCGGTGGACGAGGAGGGCTTCCGCCGCCTGATGAAGGAGCAGCGGGAGCGCGCCAAGGCCGACGCCAAGGCCAAGAAGACCGGTCACGCCGACCTGTCCGCCTACCGCGAGGTCGCCGACAACTCCGGCGTCACCGAGTTCACCGGCTACGCCGCCACCGAGGGCGAGTCGACCGTCGTCGGCCTGCTCGTCGACGGCGTGCCCTCGCCCGCCGCCTCCGAGGGCGACGAGGTCGAGGTCGTCCTGGACCGCACCCCGTTCTACGCCGAGGGCGGCGGCCAGCTCGCCGACCAGGGCCGGATCCGGCTCGACAGCGGCGCCGTCATCCAGGTGCGCGACGTCCAGCAGCCCGTCCCCGGCGTCTCCGTCCACAAGGGTTCGGTGCAGGTCGGCGAGGTGACCGTCGGGTCGTCCGCCTACGCCGCCATCGACACCACCCGCCGCCGTGCCATCGCCCGCGCCCACAGCGCCACGCACCTCACGCACCAGGCGCTGCGCGACGCGCTGGGCCCGACGGCCGCCCAGGCCGGTTCGGAGAACTCCCCCGGCCGCTTCCGCTTCGACTTCGGCTCGCCCGCCGCCGTGCCCGGCACGGTCCTCACCGACGTCGAGCAGAAGATCAACGAGGTCCTCGCCCGCGAGCTCGACGTCCAGGCCGAGGTCATGCCGATCGCCGAGGCCAAGAAGCAGGGCGCCATCGCCGAGTTCGGCGAGAAGTACGGCGAGCAGGTCCGCGTCGTCACCATCGGCGACTTCTCCAAGGAGCTCTGCGGCGGCACGCACGTCCACAACACCGCCCAGCTGGGTCTGGTGAAGCTGCTCGGCGAGTCGTCCATCGGCTCCGGCGTGCGCCGCATCGAGGCCCTCGTCGGCGTCGACGCGTACAACTTCCTCGCCCGGGAGCACACGGTCGTCGCCCAGCTCCAGGAGCTGGTCAAGGGCCGTCCCGAGGAACTGCCGGAGAAGATCGCCGGCATGCTCGGCAAGCTGAAGGACGCCGAGAAGGAGATCGAGAAGTTCCGCGCGGAGAAGGTCCTCCAGGCCGCCGCCGGACTCGTCGACTCCGCCCAGGACATCCGCGGCGTCGCCCTGGTCACCGGACAGGTCGCCGACGGCACCTCGGCCGACGACCTGCGCAAGCTCGTCCTCGACGTCCGCGGTCGCATCCAGGGCGGCCGGCCGGCCGTCGTGGCCCTGTTCACCACCGCCAACGGCCGCCCGCTGACCGTGATCGCCACCAACGAGGCCGCCCGCGAGCGCGGACTCAAGGCAGGCGACCTGGTCCGCACCGCCGCCAAGACCCTCGGCGGCGGTGGCGGCGGCAAGCCGGACGTCGCCCAGGGCGGCGGCCAGAACCCCGAGGCCATCGGCGCGGCCGTGGCCGCCGTCGAGCGTCTCGTCACCGAGACGGCGTGACGGCGGGAGTGACGGAAATGCGTCGCGGTCGCCGGCTCGCGATCGACGTCGGGGACGCCCGGATCGGGGTCGCCTCGTGCGACCCCGACGGGATCCTCGCCACGCCGGTGGAGACCGTTCCGGGACGTGACGTCCCGGCGGCCCACCGGCGGCTGGGGCAGATCGTCGAGGAGTACGAGCCGATCGAGATCATCATCGGCCTGCCGCGGTCCCTCGGCGGCGGCGAGGGACCGGCCGCCGCCAAGATCCGGGTCTTCGCACAGGAGGTCGCCCGCTCGGTCGCACCCGTTCCGGTGCGCCTGGTGGACGAGAGGATGACCACAGTGACGGCCAGTCAGGGGCTGCGCGCTTCGGGCGTGAAGTCCAGGAAAGGCCGTTCCGTCATCGACCAAGCTGCCGCTGTGGTGATCCTTCAGAACGCTCTGGAGTCCGAACGGGCGTCGGGCAGGCCCCCGGGCGAAGGCGTCGAAGTGGTTGTCTGATCGCGATACGGTAACGTTCCGCGCGATGCGGCGGCGCCTTCCATTAGGGCCGCACAGCAAAGAGACGGAACGTCGTCTCGCGGCTCTAGGGGATCGATGACTGAGTATGGCCGGGGCTCCGGCTCCGAACCGTGGCATCCCGAGGACCCCTTGTACGGGGACCAGGGATGGGGGGGACAGCAGTCCGCCCACGGCCAGGGCCAGTACGGCGGCGGGCAGCAGTCCTACCCCCAGGACCCGTACACGCACCAGCAGCAGGTCCCGTACGCACAGCAGCCGCAGGATCCGTACGCACAGCAGTCGCAGGACCCGTACGCGCAGCAGCAGCACTACCCGCAGCAGCCCGCGTACGGGGCCCAGCAGGACCCCTACGCCCAGCAGGTCCAACAGCCCCAGCAGCCTCAGCAGCCCCAGTACGGCAACACCGGCTGGGACACCGGGCAGCAGGCCGCGATGCCCTACGACGCGCAGCAGGCCGACCCGTACGGCGGGCAGGGCGGTTACGGCGAGACCTCCGACTACTACGGCACGCCGGAGGCGTATCCGCCGCCGCAGCCCCCGGGCCGTCGTGAGGCCGCTCCCCAGCAGGCCCCGGCGCAGAACCCCGACTGGGACCCGGAGGTCCAGCCGGAGGAGACCCACCCCTTCTTCACGGGCTCCGACGACCCCGACGGCAGGAACAAGGACGTCGAGGACGACGAGGAGCACGAGGACGACTCGCGTGCCTCCCGCCGCGGCGGCCGGGGCGGGAGCGAACGCCGGGGCGGCAAGGGCAAGAAGAAGAGCCGCAACGGCTGTGCCTGCCTGGTGGTCTCGCTGGTCCTGGTCGGTGGCCTCGGCGGGGCGGCCTACTTCGGCTACTCGTACTGGCAGGACAAGTTCGGCGCGGCGCCCGACTACGCCGGCAGGGGAACCGGCGAGGTCGAGGTCGAGATCGAGAAGGGCGCCTTCGGCTCCGACATCGGCAACATCCTGAAGGAGAAAGGGGTTGTCAAGAGCGTCGACGCGTTCGTTGCCGCGCAGAACGAGAACCCCCAGGGCAAGTCGATCCAGGCGGGCGTCTACTTGCTCCGCAAGGAGATGTCCGCGGCCGAGGCCGTGAAGATGATGCTCGACGGAAACAGCCAGAACCTCCTGGTGATCCCCGAGGGCACCCGCAACGTCGCCGTCTACGAGATGATCGACAAGAAGCTGGGCCTCAAGAAGGGGACGACCAAGGGAGTCGCCAAGTCCGAGGCGCCCGATCTCGGACTGCCCGACTGGGCGAGCGACGGCAAGAACATCAAGGATCCGCTGGAAGGCTTCCTCTTCCCGGCCGCCTACCCGGTCACCAAGGGGGCCAAGCCGGAGGCCGTCCTGAAGAAGATGGTCTCCCGCGCCAACGAGGAGTACGGCAAGCTCGACCTGGAGGCGACGGCCAAGAAGCACAAGCTGGACGGGCCCTGGCAGGTCCTCACCGTCGCCAGCCTGGTTCAGGCGGAGGGGCTCACGCACGACGACTTCCGCAAGATGGCCGAAGTCGTGTACAACCGCCTGAAGCCGGACAACTCGGTCTCGAACGGGAAACTCGAATTCGACTCTGCGTTCAACTACCTGAAGAACCAGAGCAAGATCAAGATCGGGTCGAACGAGATCCGGACCAATCCGGACCCGTACAACACCTATTACCACGAGGGCCTTCCGCCGGGGCCGATCAGCAACCCGGGCGACGAAGCCCTGCGGGCGACGCTCAACCCCACCGGTGACGGTTGGATGTTCTTCATCTCGCTCGACGGCAAGAAGACCCAGTTCACCAAGACCGTCGCCGAGCACGAGAAGCTCAACGACAAGTTCAAGGAAAAGCATGGCCTCGGCTGACCGGCGCCACCGCGCCGCCGTCCTCGGCTCGCCCATCGCGCACTCGCTCTCCCCGGTGCTGCACCGGGCCGCGTACGCCGAGCTCGGCCTCACCGACTGGTCGTACGAGCGGTTCGAGATCGACGAGGCCGCGCTTCCCGGGTTCGTCGAGTCCCTCGACGCCACCTGGGCCGGGCTCTCGCTGACCATGCCCTTGAAGCGGGCGGTCATCCCGCTGCTGGACTCCGTCAGCGGGACCGCCGCCTCGGTGGAGGCGGTCAACACCGTCGTCCTCACCGAGGACGGCCGACTGACCGGCGACAACACCGACATCCCCGGCATGGTCGCCGCCCTGCGCGAACGCGGGGTGGAGAAGACCGAGACCGCCGCCGTCCTCGGCGCGGGCGCGACCGCCTCCTCGGCGCTCGCCGCGCTGGCCGGGATGTGCGCGGGACCGGTCACGGCGTACGTCCGCAGCCAGGAGCGGGGCCGGGAGATGCGGGGCTGGGGCGAACGCCTCGGCGTCGACGTCCGGATCGCCGACTGGGCGGACGCCGAGCAGGCGCTGCGGGCCCCCCTGGTCATCGCCACCACCCCGGCCGGTGCCACCGACGCCCTGGCCGCCGCCGTACCGGACCGGCCGGGCACCCTCTTCGACGTGCTGTACGAGCCCTGGCCCACCGGGCTCGCCGCGGCCTGGGCGGACCGATCCGGCTCAGTCGTCGGAGGTCTCGACCTCCTGGTGCACCAGGCCGTCCTCCAGGTCGAGCAGATGACGGGCCGCGCGCCCGCCCCGCTGGCGGCCATGCGGCGGGCCGGGGAAGCGGCGCTCGCCGCCCGCTGAGCCCCCGCACCCGCCGGTGCGATCCGTCCGTCTGCTGGACCGGCGACCGGTTCGGGCCCTCGGACGTGGGAGGATCGAGGCGGCGGGCCAGGGCCGCGCACCCGGTCGCGCCGTCGCAGTTCCAGGCGCGAGCATGAGGAGCACCGTTGAGCAGGTTGCGCTGGCTGACCGCGGGGGAGTCGCACGGCCCCGCACTCGTGGCGACGCTGGAGGGTCTTCCCGCCGGCGTCCCGATCACCACGGAGATGGTGGCGGACGCACTCGCCCGGCGGCGGCTCGGTTATGGCCGCGGTGCGCGGATGAAGTTCGAGAAGGACGAGGTCACCTTCCTCGGCGGGGTGCGCCACGGTCTCACCATGGGCTCCCCGGTCGCCGTGATGGTGGGCAACACCGAGTGGCCCAAGTGGGAGCAGGTGATGGCGGCCGACCCGGTCGACCCCGCCGAACTGGCCGAACTGGCCCGCAACGCCCCGCTGACGCGCCCGCGGCCCGGTCACGCCGACCTCGCGGGCATGCAGAAGTACGGCTTCGACGAGGCCCGGCCGATCCTGGAGCGCGCCAGCGCCCGGGAGACGGCGGCCCGCGTCGCGCTCGGCGCCGTCGCGCAGTCGTACCTCAAGGAGACCGCCGGCATCGAGATCGTCAGCCATGTGGTCGAGCTGGCCGCGGCGAAGGCGCCGTACGGGGTCTACCCGACGCCCGCCGACGTCGAGCGGCTCGACGCCGATCCGGTGCGCTGCCTGGACGCCGACGCGAGCAAGGCGATGGTCGCCGAGATCGACCAGGCCCACAAGGACGGCGACACCCTCGGCGGCGTCGTCGAGGTGCTGGCGTACGGGGTGCCCGTCGGCCTCGGCTCGCACGTCCACTGGGACCGCCGGCTGGACGCCCGGCTCGCGGGGGCCCTGATGGGCATCCAGGCGATCAAGGGCGTCGAGGTCGGCGACGGCTTCGACCTGGCCCGGGTGCCCGGCTCGAAGGCGCACGACGAGATCCTGGTCACCGAGGACGGCATCAGGCGCGCCTCCGGCCGCTCCGGCGGCACCGAGGGCGGCCTCACCACCGGTGAGCTGCTGCGGGTCCGCGCCGCGATGAAGCCCATCGCGACCGTGCCGCGCGCGCTCGCCACCGTCGACGTCGTCACCGGCGAGCCCGCCAAGGCGCACCACCAGCGCTCCGATGTCTGTGCCGTTCCGGCTGCGGGGATCGTCGCCGAGGCGATGGTCGCGCTGGTCCTGGCCGACGCCGTCGCGGAGAAGTTCGGCGGCGACAGCGTCCCCGAGACCCGGCGCAACGTGCAGTCGTACCTCGACCACCTCCAGATCCGATGAGCGGCCCGCTGGTCGTCCTCGTCGGCCCGATGGGCGTCGGCAAGTCCACGGTCGGGGAACTGCTCGCCGACCGGCTCGGCACCGGCTACCGGGACACCGACGCGGACGTCGTGGCCGCGGCCGGCAAGCCGATCCCGGAGATCTTCTACGACGAGGGCGAGGAGCACTTCCGAGAGCTGGAGCGCAGGGCGGTGCACACCGCCCTCGCCGAGCACACCGGAGTCCTCTCGCTCGGGGGCGGCGCTGTGCTCGACGCGACGACCCGTGCCCTGCTCGCCGACCACCCCGTCGTCTACCTCTCGATGGAGGTGGAGGAGGCCGTCAGGCGGGTCGGCCTGAGCACCGCCCGCCCGCTGCTCGCCGTCAACCCGCGCCGGCAGTGGCGCGAGCTGATGGACGCCCGCCGTCACCTGTACACCGAGGTGGCGCGGACGACCGTCGCCACCGACGAGCGCACCCCCGAAGAGGTCGCCCAGGCGGTCCTCGACGCACTGGAACTGCCGGAGCGCACGGACGACCCCGTCGCCTCCGGCCGGGAGAGCACACCCATGACCGAGCAGGGCCCCATCCGCATCCCGATCGCCGGCAGCGCGGGCACCGACCCGTACGACGTGCTGATCGGCAGGCAGCTCCTCGGCGAGCTGCCCGGACTCATCGGCGACCGCGTCAAGCGGGTCGCGGTGCTGCACCCCGAGGCGCTCGCCGAAACCGGTGAGGCGGTCCGCCAGGACCTCGCCGAACAGGGCTACGAGGCCATCGCGATCCAGCTGCCCAACGCCGAGGAGGCCAAGACCGCCGAGGTCGCGGCGTACTGCTGGAAGGCGCTCGGACAGACCGGCTTCACCCGCACCGACATGATCGTCGGCGTCGGCGGCGGTGCCACCACCGACCTGGCCGGATTCGTCGCGGCGACCTGGCTGCGCGGAGTGCGCTGGATCGCCGTCCCCACGACCGTGCTCGCCATGGTCGACGCGGCCGTCGGCGGCAAGACCGGCATCAACACCGCCGAGGGCAAGAACCTCGTCGGCGCCTTCCACCCGCCGGCCGGGGTCCTCTGCGACCTCGCGGCACTGGACTCGCTGCCGGTGCACGACTACGTCAGCGGCATGGCCGAGGTCATCAAGGCCGGCTTCATCTCCGACCCGGTGATCCTCGACCTCGTCGAGGCGGACCCGGAGGGCGCCCGTACGCCCACCGGACCGCACACCGCCGAGCTGATCGAACGCGCCATCAAGGTCAAGGCCGAGGTCGTCTCCAGCGACCTCAAGGAGTCCGGGCTGCGCGAGATCCTCAACTACGGCCACACCCTGGCCCACGCCATCGAGAAGAACGAGCGCTACAAGTGGCGCCACGGCGCCGCCGTCTCGGTCGGCATGGTCTTCGCCGCCGAGCTGGGCCGGCTCGCCGGACGCCTCGACGACGCCACCGCCGACCGGCACCGCACCGTGCTGGAGTCCGTCGGCCTGCCGCTGACCTACCGCGGCGACCAGTGGCCCAGGCTGCTGGAGACCATGAAGGTCGACAAGAAGTCCCGCGGCGACCTGCTGCGCTTCATCGTCCTGGACGGCCTCGGCAAGCCCACCGTGCTGGAGGGCCCCGACCCGGCCGTGCTGCTGGCCGCCTACGGGGAGGTGTCGGCGTGACCCGCCGGGTCCTCGTCCTCAACGGGCCGAACCTCGGCCGCCTGGGCTCCCGCGAGCCCGACGTGTACGGTGCCACGTCCTACGCCGGGCTCGTCGACACCTGCCGGGAGCTCGGCAAGGAGCTCGGCTTCGACGTCGACGTCCGCGAGACCAACGACGAGGGCGAGCTGATCCGCTGGCTCCACGAGGCCGCGGACGGTTCAATTCCGGTCATTGTCAATCCGGGGGCGTTCACCCATTACTCGTACGGGATGCGGGACGCGGCGGCCCAGCGCACCGCCCCGCTGATCGAGGTGCACATCTCGAACCCGTACGCACGGGAGGAATTCCGCCACCATTCCGTGATCGCGCCGGTGGCGACCGGAACCGTGGCCGGATTCGGCATCGGCTCCTATCGCCTGGCCCTGCGCGCCCTCGCGGACGAACTGACCGGCTGACGGACCGGTGGATCGGGCGGAATACCGGCCGATCGGGCACTGCGGACCGCTCCCGGCCGTTGTCCTTGTGGCGGCCGGGGACGGTACGGTTGCCGTCCCATCAGCGCCAGTTGCCTGTACGAGACGGAGTGGCACCGGATGCAGCACGCAGTGGGGGCTCCGCTGCCGCCGCCCCAGGGCCCCGGCAGTGGGCCCGTCGGCTGGACGCACCAGTCCCAGCACCCCGGCCACCCCGGTCCGCCGGGGCCGCCGCCCACCGCCCCTCCGGCGCCCCAGGGC
>NZ_RDBO01000020.1:67377-109603 GCF_008120935.1 Streptomyces sp. sk2.1 | reverse complement strand
GCCCCGAGCCACGCCCCGGCGCCGCCCGCCAGGGAGACCACCGGGCACGTCCAGCTGCCGCCCGCCGGTCCCGTCCCGCTGCCCGCGCCGCCCGCCGAACCCGGCACCGGCGGCACGACGCTCGCCGTCCTGCTGATCGGCCCCGCGGGCGCGGGCAAGACCACCGTGGCCAGGCTCTGGGCCAGCCGCCGCCGGGTCCCCACCGCCCACGTCAGCCTCGACGACGTCCGCGAATGGGTCTGCTCCGGCTTCGCCGACCCGCAGTCCGGATGGAACGACAACTCCGAGGCGCAGTACCGCCTGGCCCGTCGCACCTGCGGCTTCGCCGCCCGCAACTTCCTCGCCAACGGCATTTCCTGCATCCTCGACGACGCCGTCTTCCCGGACCGGCCGGTCGTCGGCCTCGGCGGCTGGAAGCGCCACGTCGGCCCCGGGCTGCTGCCCGTCGTCCTGCTCCCGGGCCTGGAGATCGTCCTGGAGCGCAACGCCGCCCGCAGCGGGAACCGCCGCCTCTCGGACGAGGAGGTCGCCCGGATCCACGGCAGGATGGCCGGGTGGTACGGCTCCGGGCTGCCGATCATCGACAACTCCACGTACGACGTCGAGACCACCGCCCGCGTCCTCGACGACGTCCTCGCCCGGTCCATAGCCAGCCCCCCGGCCTGGTAGCCCGCCGCCACCGGACGGCCCCCGGTCGGGTGCGCTGACCGAGCAGGCCGGTGCCACCACTCGTAGGCTCGTGACATGTCAGAGGTGTACGCCGTCCGCCGAGGGATGCTCCGCGACCGGTGCGCCGCCGCCGGATCCGCGGCCGCCCTGGTCTCCCGCCCCGCCAACGTCCGCTATCTCGCGGGCGGGGCGCCACCGGGGGCCGTGCTGCTGCTCGGGCCCGGCGGGGACGTCCTGTTCCGCCCAGAGGCCCCGCCCGGCGGTCCGGCCGAGGGGCGCACCGACGACCGGCTGCGCGTCCTCCCGCTGCCGGCCCTCGACGGCGATCCGGCGGTGGCGGCCGCCGGCCTCGCCGCATCCTCGGGGGCGGACTCCCTGGCCGTGGAGGAGCACCACCTGACGGTCTCCCGCCACCGGGCCATGGGCTCGGTCGCGCCCCGGCTGCGGCTGACCGACCTGGGTGCCACCGTCGAGCACCTGCGGGTGGTGAAGGACGAGGAGGAGATCGCCTGCCTGCGGATCGCCGCCGAGATCACCGACCAGGCCCTGGGCGAGCTCCTCGAATCCATCCTGGTCGGCCGCACCGAACGCCACCTCGCCCTGGAGCTGGAGCGCCGGCTGGTGGACCACGGCGCCGACGGCCCCGCCTTCCCCACCTCCGTGGCCACCGGCCCGAATTCCGGCCAGGGGCGTCACCGGCCCTCGGACCGGCGGGTGGAGGAAGGAGATTTCCTCTCCGTCTGCCTCGGCGCGAACTACCGCGGCTACCGCTGCGAGATCGGCCGCACGTTCGTCATCGGCACGGCACCGGCCGACTGGCAGATCGAGCTCTACGACCTCGTCTTCGCCGCTCAGCGGGCCGGACGCGAGGCCCTCGTGCCGGGCGCGGCCTACCGCGACGTGGACCGCGCGGCCCGGCACCTGCTGGATGCCGCGGACCACGGGGGGGACCTCGTGCCGTGGACCGGGCACGGAGTGGGACTCGAAATCGACGAGGACCCGCAGCTGGCACCTGCGGCCATGGGTAAACTGGACGCTTGTGTGCCGGTCACCGTCGAACCGGGGGTCCACCTCCCGGGCCGGGGCGGAGTCCGGATCGATGACACGCTCGTCGTGCGCCCCGAGGCGGACGGCGGACCCGAGCTACTCACCATTACGACCAAGGAGCTGCTCGCGCTCTAGCGCGCATCCTCGGTCGTTCCACCAGCTTCAGTCCAGGAGATTCCGCAACCGTGGCTTCCACGAACGACCTCAAGAACGGCATGGTGCTCAAGCTCGACGGAGGCCAGCTCTGGTCCGTCGTCGAGTTCCAGCACGTCAAGCCCGGCAAGGGCCCGGCCTTCGTGCGCACCAAGCTCAAGAACGTGCTCTCCGGCAAGGTCGTCGACAAGACGTTCAACGCCGGCGTGAAGGTCGAAACGGCCACCATCGACCGTCGCGACATGCAGTTCTCCTACATGGACGGCGACTACTTCGTCTTCATGGACATGGAGACCTACGACCAGCTCCACGTCGACCGCAAGGCCGTCGGCAACGCCGCCAACTTCCTGATCGAGGGCTTCACCGCCTCCGTGGCGCAGCACGAGGGCGAGGTGCTCTACGTCGAGCTCCCGGCCGCCGTCGAGCTCGTCATCCAGGAGACCGAGCCGGGCGTCCAGGGCGACCGCTCCACCGGTGGCACCAAGCCCGCCACGCTGGAGACCGGCCACCAGATCCAGGTCCCGCTCTTCATCACCACCGGTGAGAAGATCAAGGTCGACACCCGCACCAGCGACTACCTCGGCCGGGTGAACAGCTAACCGTGGCTGCCCGTAACACGGCCCGCAAGCGCGCCTTCCAGATCCTCTTCGAGGCCGACCAGCGCGGCGCGTCCGTGCAGACGGTCCTCGCGGACTGGGTGCGGCACTCGCGGACCGACAGCCGTCAGCCCCCGGTCACCGAGTACACGATGGAGCTCGTCGAGGGGTACGCGCAGTACGCGGACCGCATCGACGACCTCATCGCGACCTACGCGGTGGACTGGGAGATCGACCGCATGCCGGTCGTCGACCGGAACATCCTGCGGCTCGGTGCGTACGAGCTGATCTGGGTGGACGGAACCCCGGACGCGGTGGTGCTCGACGAGGCGGTCCAGCTCGCCAAGGAGTTCTCCACCGACGAGTCGCCGTCCTTCGTGAACGGGCTGCTCGCCCGGTTCAAGGACCTCAAGCCGAAGCTCCGCCGGGAGCAGTGACCCGCGGCGGCGTTCAGCCGGCGAAGGGCCCGCAGTCACCCGACCGCGGGCCCTTCGCCGTCCGGCGCCGAAGCCGTACGCCGTACGTATGCGGACACGGGACCGCGCACGAAAAAACCGTGCCGGTACGGGCACCCGGAAGGGGGAACCCGCACCAGCACGGCGGTACGTTTCTTCGGCGGGGCGTCAGCCCTCTTCGTGGGCGACGGCGCGGCGCGCGTCCGCGTCCAGCACGCCCCAGCTGATCAGCTGCTCCGTCAGCACGGACGGCGACTGGTCGTAGATCACGGCCAGCGTGCGCAGGTCGTCCTGGCGGATCGAGAGCACCTTGCCGTTGTAGTCGCCGCGCTGGCTCTGGATCGTCGCCGCGTAGCGCTGCAGCGGACCGGCCTTCTCCGGCGGGACATGGGCGAGGCGCTCCAGGTCCAGCACGAGCTTCGGCGGCGGCTCGGCGGCACCGCCGGGCGTCGTGCCCGGCAGGAGCTCCTGCACCGGGACCCCGTAGAAGTCCGCGAGCTCGGCGAGGCGCTGCACGGTCACGGCACGGTCGCCGCGCTCGTACGAGCCGACCACGACGGCCTTCCAGCGGCCCTGGGACTTCTCCTCCACGCCATGGAGGGAGAGGCCCTGCTGGGTGCGGATGGCACGGAGTTTGGCCCCGAGCTGTTTTGCGTATTCGCTGGACATAAGGCTCCCCGGACGCTGGAACATTCTGCGGCTCCGCCGCAGTGGCTGGTAACTCACTGTGAGGTTACGCAGCGTTACTTGGCTGCGTCAAGCCGGAAAGGTCCGTACCGGCACCTCCCGGGGGTGCCACCGGGGCTCCGCGCAAGCCCTGGTAACGTGGATGACGCAATTTCGACGTCCTTTAAGGTCCGTCCCGTGAGGCGGAGAAGGAGGTCCGTTTCTTATGGACGCACAGCATGAAGCCCTCGGCAATGCGGCACGCCCCGTTCTGGAGGCCCCCGACATCGCCCGGGTACTGACCCGGATCGCCCACGAGATCGTCGAACGCGCCAAGGGCGCCGACGACGTGGTGCTCCTCGGCATCCCGACGCGGGGCGTCTTCCTCGCCCGCCGGCTGGCCGAGAAGCTGGAGGAGATCACCGGCGGAAAGATGCCGGTCGGCTCCCTCGACATCACGATGTACCGCGACGACCTGCGGCTGCGCCCGGCGCGCGCCCTGGCCCGCACCGAGATCCCCGGCGAGGGCATCGAGGGCCGTCTGGTCGTGCTCGTCGACGACGTCCTCTTCTCGGGACGCACGATCCGCGCCGCGCTCGACGCACTGGGCGACATCGGCCGCCCCCGCGCCGTGCAGCTCGCCGTCCTCGTCGACCGCGGCCACCGCGAACTCCCGATCCGTGCCGACTACGTCGGCAAGAACCTCCCCACGTCGCTGCGGGAGACGGTCAAGGTCCAGCTCGCCGAGGAGGACGGCCGCGACGCCGTGCTGCTCGGTGTCCAGCCGGCCTCCCCGGCGGGCGAGCAGTAGCCGCACCCCACCCGTACGACGCCCTTCGAGCCCGTACGGCGGCTTCCGCACGCCCGCACGCCCTCACCCTCCACCCTCCGGAGAACACCCAGATGAAGCGTCACCTCATCTCGGCCGCCGACCTCACCCGCGACGACGCCGTCCTGATCCTCGACACCGCCGAGGAGATGGCCCGGGTCGCGGACCGGCCGATCAAGAAGCTCCCGACCCTGCGCGGCCGTACCGTCGTCAACCTCTTCTTCGAGGACTCGACGCGCACCCGCATCTCCTTCGAGGCCGCCGCCAAGCGCCTCTCCGCCGACGTCATCAACTTCTCCGCGAAGGGCTCGTCCGTCTCCAAGGGCGAATCGCTCAAGGACACCGCGCTGACCCTGGAGGCGATGGGCGCCGACGCCGTCGTCATCCGGCACGGCGCCTCCGGCGCCCCGTACCGCCTCGCCACCTCCGGCTGGATCGACGGCGCGGTCGTCAACGCCGGCGACGGCACCCACGAGCACCCCACCCAGGCGCTCCTGGACGCCTTCACGATGCGTCGCCGCCTGGTCGGGACCGACAGCGGTCTCGGCCGGGACCTGGAGGGCCGCCGGATCACCATCGTCGGCGACATCCTGCACAGCCGGGTGGCCCGCTCCAACGTGCACCTGCTGAACACGCTGGGCGCCCACGTCACCCTGGTGGCCCCGCCGACCCTCGTCCCCGTCGGCGTCGAGCAGTGGCCCTGCGAGGTCAGCTACGGCCTCGACGAGGTGCTGTCGAAGTCCGACGCGGTGATGATGCTGCGTGTGCAGCGTGAACGGATGAACGCCGCGTACTTCCCGACCGAGCGCGAGTACTCCCGCCGCTACGGCCTGGACGGCGACCGCATGGCGAAGATGCCCGGGCACGCCGTCGTCATGCACCCCGGGCCGATGGTCCGGGGCATGGAGATCACCGCCGAGGTCGCCGACTCCGACCGCTGCACGGCCGTCGAACAGGTCGCCAACGGCGTCTCGATCCGGATGGCCGTCCTGTACCTGCTGCTCGGCGGATCCGAGCCCGCCGCCCCCGCCGCCCCGTCCCGTACCGAGGAGAACAA
Organism: Streptomyces sp. sk2.1; assembly: GCF_008120935.1. GTDB lineage: Bacteria > Actinomycetota > Actinomycetes > Streptomycetales > Streptomycetaceae > Streptomyces. Next base: position 104,131 of record NZ_RDBO01000020.1, on the reverse strand, counting down.
GTAACCATGAGCAAGATCCTTATCCGCGGCGCGAAGATCCTCGGCGGCGAACCCCGGGACGTGCTGATCGACGGCGAGACCATCGCCGAGGTCGGCACCGGCCTCGACGCCGCCGGCGCGACCGTCGTCGAGGCCGAGGGGCAGATCCTGCTGCCCGGCCTGGTCGACCTCCACACCCACCTGCGCGAGCCGGGCCGAGAGGACTCCGAGACCGTCCTCACCGGGACGAAGGCGGCGGCCGTCGGCGGCTTCACCGCCGTGCACGCCATGGCCAACACCTTCCCGGTCGCCGACACCGCCGGCGTCGTCGAGCAGGTCTGGCGGCTGGGCAAGGAGTCCGGCTACTGCGACGTGCAGCCGGTCGGCGCCGTCACCGTCGGGCTGGAGGGCAAGCAGCTCGCCGAGCTCGGCGCCATGCACGACTCGGCCGCCGGGGTGAAGGTCTTCTCCGACGACGGCAAGTGCGTCGACGACGCGGTGATCATGCGCCGCGCGCTGGAGTACGTGAAGGCCTTCGACGGCGTCGTCGCCCAGCACGCCCAGGAGCCCCGCCTCACCGAGGGCGCCCAGATGAACGAGGGCGTCGTCTCGGCCGAACTCGGTCTCGGCGGCTGGCCCGCCGTCGCCGAGGAGTCGATCATCGCCCGCGACGTCCTGCTCGCCGCCCACGTCGGTTCCCGGGTGCACATCTGCCACCTGTCGACCGCCGGCTCCGTCGAGATCGTCCGCTGGGCCAAGTCCAAGGGCTGGGACGTCACCGCCGAGGTCACCCCGCACCACCTGCTCCTCACCGACGAACTCGTACGGTCCTACAACCCGGTCTACAAGGTGAACCCGCCGCTGCGCACCGAGGCCGACGTCCAGGCCCTGCGCGAGGCGCTCGCCGACGGCACCATCGACTGCGTCGCCACCGACCACGCCCCGCACCCGCACGAGGACAAGGACTGCGAGTGGGCCGCCGCCGCCATGGGCATGGTGGGCCTGGAGACCGCGCTCTCCGTCGTCCAGCAGACGATGGTCGAGACCGGCCTGATCGACTGGGCGGGCGTCGCCGACCGGATGTCGTTCCGCCCGGCGGCCATCGGCCGTCTCGAAGGACACGGCCGGCCCGTCTCGGCCGGTGAGCCCGCCAACCTCACCCTGGTCGATCCGGCTTACCGTGGTGTCGTGGACCCCGCGGGCTTCGCCTCCCGCAGCCGCAACACCCCGTACGAGGGGCGCGAGCTGCCGGGGCGAGTCACCCACACCTTCCTGCGGGGCCGTGCCACGGTCGTCGACGGGAAGCTCGCGTGACATCACCCACCCACCTGTACCTCCGACTCGCCGCGGAGCAGAAGTCGGCCGAAGTGACCGACTGGTCCGCCCGCATCAGCTGGGTCGTCGGACTGCTCGTCTTCATCGCCTTCGTCTACTGGCTGATGCGCCAGGGATGGAAGTGGCGGGGGAGCCTCCAGTCCGGACTGCCGGAGCTCGCCACCACGCCCGAGGGCTTCGGGGACGGCGAACAGCCGCTCACCCTGACCGGCCGCTACCACGCCTCGACCACCGCCGGGCAGTGGCTCGACCGGATCGTCGCCCACGGCCTGGGCACCCGCAGCCGCGTCGAGCTCGCCCTGACCGACCAGGGCCTCGACGTCCGGCGCCCCGGCGCGGCCGACTTCTTCGTCCCGGCCGCCGCACTGCGCGGGGCCCGGCTCGACAAGGGCATCGCCGGCAAGGTCCTGCCCGAGGGCGGCCTGCTGATCATCACCTGGGCGCACGGCGACAAGCTGATCGACTCCGGCTTCCGCTCCGACCGCTCCGCCGAGCACCCGGCCTGGGTCGAGGCCATCGACCAACTCACCCGCACTACGGAAGGCACCGCACGATGACGATCTCCACCCGGGGGGCTGCCAAGGCTCCCGCCGTACTCGTCCTGGAGGACGGCCGCACCTTCCGCGGCCGCGCCTACGGGGCCGTGGGGGAGACCTTCGGCGAGGCGGTGTTCTCCACCGGCATGACCGGTTACCAGGAGACGCTGACCGACCCCTCCTACCACCGCCAGGTCGTCGTGATGACCGCCCCGCACGTCGGGAACACCGGCGTCAACGACGAGGACCCCGAGTCCGGCCGCATCTGGGTCTCCGGCTACGTCGTCCGCGACCCCGCCCGGGTCCCCTCCAACTGGCGCTCGCGGCGCTCGCTGGACGAGGAGCTGGAGCGCCAGGGCGTCGTCGGCATCAGCGGCATCGACACCCGAGCGCTCACCCGCCACCTGCGCGAGCGCGGCGCCATGCGCGTCGGCATCTTCTCCGGCGACACGATCGCCGACGAGGCCGCGCTGCTGGCCCGCGTCGAGGAGGCCCCCGAGATGGTGGGCGCCGACCTCTCCGCCGAGGTCGCCACCAAGGAGACGTACGTCGTCCCCGCGATCGGCACGAAGAAGTTCACCGTCGCCGCGATCGACCTCGGCATCAAGGGCATGACCCCGCACCGGATGGCCGAGCGCGGCATCGAGGTGCACGTGCTGCCCGCCACCGCCACCCTGGAGGAGGTGTACGCGGTCGAGCCCGACGGCGTGTTCTTCTCCAACGGCCCCGGCGACCCGGCCACCGCCGACCACCCGGTCTCCGTCATGCAGGGCGTCCTGGAGCGGAAGACCCCGCTCTTCGGCATCTGCTTCGGCAACCAGATCCTGGGCCGCGCCCTCGGCTTCGGCACCTACAAGCTGAAGTACGGCCACCGTGGCATCAACCAGCCCGTGCAGGACCGCACGACCGGCAAGGTCGAGGTCACCGCGCACAACCACGGTTTCGCCGTCGACGCCCCGCTCGACAAGGTGTCCGACACGAAGTTCGGCCGAGCCGAGGTCTCCCACGTCTGCCTGAACGACCAGGTCGTCGAGGGGCTCCAGCTCCTCGACCAGCCGGCCTTCAGCGTCCAGTACCACCCCGAAGCCGCCGCGGGCCCGCACGACGCCGCGTACCTCTTCGACCGTTTCGTCACCCTGATGGAGGGCCAGCGTGCCTAAGCGCTCCGATATCCAGTCCGTCCTGGTCATCGGCTCCGGCCCGATCGTCATCGGCCAGGCCGCCGAGTTCGACTACTCCGGCACCCAGGCATGCCGCGTCCTCAAGGCCGAGGGCCTGCGCGTCATCCTGGTGAACTCCAACCCGGCGACGATCATGACCGACCCGGAGATCGCCGACGCCACGTACGTCGAACCGATCACCCCCGAGTTCGTCGAGAAGATCATCGCCAAGGAGCGCCCCGACGCGCTGCTGCCCACCCTGGGCGGCCAGACCGCGCTCAACACCGCGATCTCCATGCACGGCAACGGCGTCCTGGAGAAGTACGGCGTCGAGCTCATCGGCGCCAACGTCGAGGCCATCAACAAGGGCGAGGACCGCGACCTGTTCAAGGGCGTCGTCGAGGCCGTCAACGCCAAGATCGGCCACGGCGAGTCCGCCCGCTCGGTCATCTGCCACTCCATGGACGACGTCCTGGCGGGCGTCGACACGCTCGGCGGCTACCCCGTGGTCGTCCGCCCGTCCTTCACCATGGGCGGCGCCGGCTCCGGCTTCGCCCACGACGAGGACGAACTGCGCCGCATCGCCGGCCAGGGCCTGACGCTCTCCCCGACCACCGAGGTGCTCCTGGAGGAGTCCATCCTCGGCTGGAAGGAGTACGAGCTGGAGCTGATGCGCGACAAGAACGACAACGTCGTGGTCGTCTGCTCCATCGAGAACTTCGACCCGATGGGCGTCCACACCGGTGACTCGATCACCGTCGCCCCGGCGATGACGCTCACCGACCGCGAGTACCAGCGGCTGCGCGACATCGGCATCGCGATCATCCGCGAGGTCGGCGTCGACACCGGCGGCTGCAACATCCAGTTCGCCGTGAACCCCGACGACGGCCGGGTCATCGTCATCGAGATGAACCCGCGCGTCTCCCGCTCCTCGGCGCTCGCGTCGAAGGCCACCGGTTTCCCGATCGCCAAGATCGCCGCCAAGCTGGCCGTCGGCTACACGCTCGACGAGATCCCCAACGACATCACCGAGAAGACCCCGGCGTCCTTCGAGCCGACCCTCGACTACGTCGTCGTCAAGGCCCCGCGCTTCGCCTTCGAGAAGTTCCCCTCCGCCGACTCCACCCTCACCACCACCATGAAGTCGGTGGGCGAGGCCATGGCGATCGGCCGGAACTTCACCGAGGCGCTCCAGAAGGCGCTGCGCTCGCTGGAGAAGAAGGGCTCGCAGTTCTCCTTCACCGGCGAGCCCGGCGACAAGACCGCGCTGCTCGCCGAGGCGGTCCGCCCGACCGACGGCCGGATCAACACCGTCATGCAGGCGATCCGGGCCGGCGCCACCCAGGAGGAGGTCTTCGAGGCGACGAAGATCGACCCCTGGTTCGTCGACCAGCTCTTCCTGATCAAGGAGATCGCCGACGAACTGGCGGGCGCGGACGAGCTGGACCCCGAGCTGCTCGCCGAGGCCAAGCGGCACGGCTTCTCCGACGCCCAGATCGCCGACATCCGCAGCCTGCGCGAGGACGTCGTGCGCGAGGTGCGGCACGCGCTGGGCATCCGCCCGGTCTACAAGACGGTCGACACCTGCGCCGCCGAGTTCGCCGCGAAGACGCCGTACTTCTACTCCTCCTACGACGAGGAGAACGAGGTCGCGCCGCGCACCAGGCCCGCGGTGATCATCCTCGGCTCCGGTCCGAACCGCATCGGCCAGGGCATCGAGTTCGACTACTCCTGCGTCCACGCCTCCTTCGCGCTCAGCGACGCGGGCTACGAGACCGTGATGGTCAACTGCAACCCGGAGACCGTCTCCACCGACTACGACACCTCCGACCGTCTGTACTTCGAGCCGCTGACGCTCGAGGACGTGCTGGAGATCGTCCACGCGGAGACCCTCGCGGGCCCCGTCGCCGGGGTCGTCGTGCAGCTCGGCGGCCAGACCCCGCTGGGCCTCTCGCAGGCGCTCAAGGACAACGGCGTACCGGTCGTCGGCACCTCCCCGGAGGCCATCCACGCCGCCGAGGACCGCGGCGCCTTCGGCCGGGTCCTGGCCGAGGCCGGGCTGCCCGCCCCGAAGCACGGCACCGCCACCGCCTTCGACGAGGCCAAGGCCATCGCCGACGAGATCGGCTACCCCGTCCTCGTGCGCCCCAGCTACGTGCTCGGCGGACGCGGCATGGAGATCGTGTACGACGAGGCGCGGCTGGCCTCGTACATCGCCGAGTCCACCGAGATCAGCCCCACCCGGCCGGTCCTGGTCGACCGCTTCCTCGACGACGCGATCGAGATCGACGTCGACGCGCTCTACGACGGCACCGAGCTGTACCTCGGCGGCGTCATGGAGCATATCGAGGAGGCCGGCATCCACTCCGGCGACTCCGCCTGCGCGCTGCCCCCGATCACGCTCGGCGGCTTCGACATCAAGCGGCTGCGCGCCTCCACCGAGGGCATCGCCAAGGGCGTCGGCGTCCGCGGGCTGATCAACATCCAGTTCGCGCTCTCCGGCGACATCCTGTACGTCCTGGAGGCCAACCCGCGCGCCTCGCGCACCGTCCCCTTCACCTCGAAGGCGACCGCGGTCCCGCTCGCCAAGGCCGCCGCCCGCATCTCGCTGGGCGCGACCATCGCCGAGCTGCGCGCGGAGGGCCTGCTCCCGGCGAACGGCGACGGCGGCACCCTGCCGCTCGACGCGCCGATCTCCGTCAAGGAGGCCGTCATGCCGTGGTCGCGCTTCCGCGACATCCACGGCCGCGGCGTCGACACCGTCCTCGGCCCGGAGATGCGCTCCACCGGCGAGGTCATGGGCATCGACTCGGTCTTCGGCACGGCGTACGCCAAGTCGCAGGCCGGCGCGTACGGCCCGCTGCCCACCAAGGGCCGCGCCTTCATCTCGGTCGCCAACCGCGACAAGCGCTCGATGATCTTCCCGGCGCGCGAACTCGTCGCCCACGGCTTCGAGCTGCTCGCCACCTCCGGCACCGCCGAGGTCCTCAAGCGCAACGGCATCAACGCCACGATCGTGCGCAAGCAGTCCGAGGGCACGGGCCCGCAGGGCGAGAAGACCATCGTCCAGCTGATCCACGACGGCGAGGTCGACCTCATCGTCAACACCCCGTACGGAACGGGCGGCCGGCTCGACGGCTACGAGATCCGCACCGCGGCCGTGGCCCGCTCCGTGCCGTGCCTGACGACGGTGCAGGCGCTCGCCGCCGCCGTCCAGGGCATCGACGCCCTCACCCACGGAGGCGTCGGCGTCCGTTCCCTCCAGGAACACGCGGAACACCTGACAGCGGCTCGCGACTAGCCACTCCACAGGGGGACACCGGAAACGGTGTCCCCCTCTCCGTGAGGACACCGAGGACACCCCCGATGTACAAGTTCTTCTTCCAGCTGGTCTTCAAGCGGATGGACCCGGAACAGGCCCACCACCTGGCCTTCCGGTGGATCCGCCTCGCCGCCCGCATCCCCGTGCTGCGCACCTTCGTCGCCGCCGCGCTCGCGCCCCGGTACGAGGAGCTGCGCACCGAGGCCCTCGGCCTGCGCATGCACGGCCCCTTCGGCCTCGCCGCCGGCTTCGACAAGAACGCCGTCGCGATCGACGGCATGGCGATGCTCGGCTTCGACCACGTCGAGATCGGCACCGTCACCGGCGAGCCGCAGCCCGGCAACCCCAAGAAGCGCCTCTTCCGCCTCGTCGCGGACCGCGCGCTGATCAACCGCATGGGCTTCAACAACGAGGGCTCGGCGGCCGTGGCCGCCCGGCTGGCCGCCCGCAGGCCGGTCTTCCGGACCACGGTCGGCGTCAACATCGGCAAGACGAAGGTCGTGCCGGAGGCCGAGGCGGTCGGCGACTACGTGAAGTCCGCCGAGCGCCTCGCCGGCCACGCCGACTACCTCGTCGTGAACGTCTCCTCGCCCAACACCCCGGGCCTGCGCAACCTCCAGGCCACCGAGGCGCTGCGGCCGCTGCTCGGCGCCGTGCGCGAGGCGGCCGACCGGGTCGTCACCGGACGCCGGGTCCCGCTGCTCGTCAAGATCGCCCCGGACCTCGCGGACGAGGACATCGACGCGGTCGCCGACCTCGCGGTCGAGCTGGGCCTGGACGGCATCATCGCCACCAACACCACCATCGCCCGCGACGGCCTCGGCCTGCGGTCCGCGCCCGCCCTGACCGGGGAGACCGGCGGACTCTCCGGCGCGCCCCTCAAGGCGCGCTCCCTGGAGGTCATCGGCCGCCTGTACGCGCGCGTGGGCGACCGGATCACCCTCGTCGGCGTCGGGGGCATCGAGAACGCCGAGGACGCCTGGCAGCGCATCCTCGCGGGCGCCACGCTCGTCCAGGGCTACAGCGCCTTCATCTACGAGGGCCCGTTCTACGCCAGGGCGATCCACAAGGGCCTGGCCGCGCGCCTGGCCGCCTCCCCGTACGCAACCCTCGCCGAGGCCGTCGGCGCGGAAACCCGGAAGGCCACCGCATGAGCCCCGAACCCTTCGGCGCACGCCTGCGCCGCGCCATGGACACCCGCGGACCGCTCTGCGTGGGCATCGACCCGCACAGCTCGCTCCTGACCTCCTGGGGCCTGGCCGACGACATCGCCGGCCTGGAGCGCTTCACCCGCACCGTCGTCGAGGCACTGGCCGACCGGGTCGCCGTGCTGAAGCCGCAGTCGGCGTTCTTCGAGCGCTTCGGCTCGCGCGGCATCGCCGTGCTGGAGAAGGCCGTCGAGGAGGCACGGGCGGCCGGCGCGCTGGTGCTGATGGACGCCAAGCGCGGCGACATCGGCTCCACCATGGGCGCCTACGCGGCGACCTACCTGGACCCGGCCTCGCCGTTGTTCTCGGACGCGGTCACCGTCTCGCCGTACCTCGGCTTCGGCTCGCTGCGCCCGGCGCTCGACGCGGCGGCCGCCTCCGGCGCGGGCGTCTTCGTGCTCGCCCTCACCTCCAACCCGGAGGGCGCCGAGGTGCAGCGCGCCACCGCCGCCGACGGCCGCTCGCTGGCCCAGCTGATGCTGGACCACATGGCCGCCGAGAACGCGGGGGCGAGCCCGCTCGGCTCGGTGGGCGCGGTGGTCGGCGCGACGCTCGGGGACGCGGGGGCGGACCTGGCGATCAACGGGCCGCTGCTCGCCCCCGGGATCGGGGCGCAGGGGGCGACCCCCGCGGATCTGCCCGGCGTCTTCGGCGACGCGGTGGGCAATGTGGTGCCCAGCGTGAGCCGCGGCGTACTGAGTCGCGGACCGGACGCGGCGGGGCTGCGGGCGGCCGCGGAACGGTTCGCGGACGAGATCCGGGCCGCCGTCTCGGATGGGTGAACGGGCCACGCAACAGCCCGTTGGCTGTTTCCTGACCAAAAAACTCGGTTGTTATGCCTGAAATGTCCTGGTCGGCCAAGGCTGACCAGGACTTTTCGTTGGTTCTCGCTGACTCGGGCGGTCTTGGCCGCTAGTCTCCGTCGAGAGCCGACGCGCACGAAGTGTTCGTCGCTCACCTGGTGCGGGGCGATCTGCGTCCTCACCGGTCCGTATCCGACAGATCGACATCCGAGGTGACGTAGGCGTGGCTCTTCCGCCCCTTACCCCTGAACAGCGCGCAGCCGCGCTCGAAAAGGCCGCCGCGGCTCGCCGGGAGCGGGCCGAGGTCAAGAATCGACTCAAGCACTCCGGCGCCTCCCTCCACGAGGTCATCAAGCAGGGCCAGGAGAACGACGTCATCGGCAAGATGAAGGTCTCCGCCCTCCTGGAGTCCCTGCCGGGCGTGGGCAAGGTCCGCGCCAAGCAGATCATGGAGCGGCTCGGCATCTCCGAGAGCCGTCGGGTCCGAGGTCTCGGCTCCAACCAGATCGCATCCCTGGAGCGTGAGTTCGGCGGCAGCGCCGCCTGACGTTCTCGGGCACCCCCGAGAACCTGGATAATCGCTGCATGGCTGCAACATCCCGGGGGACGTCCCCCGTACCCCCGGACGTACGTCCGCGGCTGACCGTGCTCTCCGGCCCCTCCGGGGTCGGCAAGAGCACGGTCGTCGCCCATATGCGCAAGGTCCACCCCGAGGTCTGGCTCTCGGTGTCGGCGACGACCCGCAAGCCGCGCCCCGGCGAGCGCGACGGCGTCCACTACTTCTTCGTGGACGACGGGGAGTTCGACAAGCTGATCGCCAACGGCGAGCTGCTGGAGTGGGCCGAGTTCGCGGGCAACCGCTACGGCACGCCCCGCCGCGCCGTGCTCGACCGCCTGGAGGCGGGAGAGCCGGTGCTGCTGGAGATCGACCTCCAGGGCGCCCGGCTGGTCCGGCAGTCGATGCCGGAGGCCCAGCTGGTCTTCCTGGCCCCGCCGAGCTGGGACGAACTGGTCCGCCGGCTCACCGGCCGGGGGACCGAGGCGCCCGAGGTGATCGAGCGCCGGCTCGCCGCCGCCCGGGTCGAACTGGCCGCCGAGGCCGAGTTCGACACGACGCTGGTCAACACCTCCGTCGAGGACGTGGCCCGTGAGCTGCTAGCCTTGATGCTGGAGGCTTCCGGCCACCGTGCCGGCTAGCGACTGACGCACGGCTGAATCACCGACTCGGCGAGTCGCAGCACCACCGCATCACTGAATCGCCGAACCGCAGTACGACGCAGTCGTGACCGGCCCTGGCAAGCACGGCGGAACCCCGCACCGTCAAAGTTTTCTTTGATCTTTACCCCCTTCGGAAGGCAGAGAGTGTCCTCTTCCATCACCACGCCCGAGGGCATCATCAACCCGCCGATTGATGAGCTCCTCGAGGCCACCGACTCGAAGTACAGCCTCGTGATCTACGCCGCCAAGCGCGCGCGCCAGATCAACGCGTACTACTCGCAGCTCGGCGAGGGTCTCCTGGAGTACGTCGGCCCGCTCGTGGACACCCACGTCCACGAGAAGCCGCTGTCGATCGCGCTCCGCGAGATCAACGCGGGCCTGCTCACCTCCGAGGCCATCGAGGGCCCCGCGCAGTAAGCAGGAATCGCACCTTCACCTCGGGCCCGGCCGCCACGGCAGCCGGGCCCGAGGCGTGTCCGGGGCGACGGCGTCGGCACGGGCACGGTGAGGCAGCATGGGGGTGTTCGTATCCGAGTGCGGGGAGACGCAGTGGACAAGCCGAAGGTCGTTCTTGGGGTCAGCGGGGGCATCGCCGCGTACAAGGCGTGCGAGCTGCTGCGCCGGCTGACCGAGTCCGGACACGACGTGCGCGTCGTCCCGACCGGGTCGGCGCTGAACTTCGTGGGGGAGGCCACCTGGTCGGCGCTCTCCGGCCACCCGGTGTCCACGGAGGTCTGGGACGACGTCCACGAGGTCCCGCACGTCCGGATCGGGCAGGGCGCCGACCTCGTGGTCGTCGCCCCCGCCACCGCCGACACGCTCGCCAGGGCCGCCCACGGCCTCGCCGACGACCTGCTCACCAACACCCTCCTCACCGCCCGCTGTCCGGTCGTCTTCGCGCCCGCCATGCACACCGAGATGTGGGAGCACCCCGCCACCCGGGAGAACGTCGCCGCGCTGCGCCGCCGCGGCGCCGTCGTCATCGAGCCCGCCGTCGGCCGGCTCACCGGCGTCGACACCGGCAAGGGCAGGCTGCCCGACCCCGGCGAGATCTTCGAGGTCTGCCGCCGGGTGCTGGCCCGCGGACCCGTCGAGCCCGACCTGGCCGGGCGCCACGTCGTGATCAGCGCGGGCGGCACCCGCGAGCCGCTCGACCCGGTGCGCTACCTCGGCAACCGTTCCTCGGGCAAGCAGGGCTACGCGCTGGCCCGCACCGCGGTCGCCCGCGGCGCCCGGGTCACCCTCGTCGAGGCCAACACCGGTCTGCCGGACCCGGCCGGGGCCGACGTCCTGCACGCCGGGACCGCCGTCCAGCTGCGCGAGGCCGTGCTGAAGGCCGCCGCGGACGCCGACGTGGTCGTGATGGCGGCGGCGGTCGCCGACTTCCGCCCCGCCGAGTACGCCACGGGGAAGATCAAGAAGAAGGACGGGCAGGAGCCCGCTCCCATCACGCTCGTCCGCAACCCCGACATCCTCGCCGAGGTGGCCGGCGAACGCGCCCGGCCGGGCCAGATCGTCGTGGGATTCGCCGCCGAGACCGACGACGTCCTCGCCAACGGCCGGGAGAAGCTCCGCCGCAAGGGCTGCGACCTCCTCGTCGTCAACGAGGTGGGGGAGCGCAGGACCTTCGGGGCGGAGGAGAACGAGGCGGTGGTGCTCGCGGCGGACGGCGGCGAGACCCAGGTGCCGTACGGGCCCAAGGAAGCACTCGCCGACACGGTCTGGGACCTCGTGTCGGTACGCCTGGGGTGAAATTCTTGTTTCATGCCGCCGACCGGGCCGGAACCCCTGAAACACGGGGAAACACCGGCTTCCGGAGGCCGGTCGGCGGCCGCCGGGGGAGCGTGGGGCCGGTCACAGAACTCCCAAGGGGCGAGACACACTGTCCGCCGGGCGGAAGCGACCGATAAACTGATCCAGGACCGTGTCGGGCGCAGCTCCCGGCGGTCCGCCAAATGATCAGCCAGCAGCCGCTGCAACCCCAGGGAGCGATGTGTCCCGCCGTCTCTTCACCTCGGAGTCCGTCACCGAGGGCCACCCCGACAAGATCGCCGACCAGATCAGCGACACCATCCTCGACGCACTGCTCCGTGAGGACCCGACCTCCCGGGTCGCCGTCGAGACCCTGATCACCACCGGTCTGGTGCACGTCGCGGGTGAGGTCACGACCAAGGCCTACGCCGACATTCCGAACCTCGTGCGCAACAAGGTCCTCGAAATCGGCTACGACTCCTCCAAGAAGGGCTTCGACGGCGCCTCCTGCGGCGTCTCGGTGTCCATCGGCGCGCAGTCGCCCGACATCGCGCAGGGCGTCGACACCGCCTACGAGAAGCGCGTCGAGGGCGACGAGGACGAGCTCGACAAGCAGGGCGCCGGCGACCAGGGCCTGATGTTCGGCTACGCCTGCGACGAGACGCCCGAGCTCATGCCGCTCCCGATCCACCTCGCGCACCGGCTCTCGCGCCGGCTCTCCGAGGTCCGCAAGAACGGGACCATCCCGTACCTGCGCCCCGACGGCAAGACCCAGGTCACCATCGAGTACGACGGCGACAAGGCCGTCCGCCTCGACACCGTCGTCGTCTCCTCGCAGCACGCCAGCGACATCGACCTCGACTCGCTGCTCGCGCCCGACATCCGCGAGTTCGTCGTGGAGCACGTGCTCGCGCAGCTGATCGAGGACGGCATCAAGCTCGACACCGAGGGCTACCGGCTGCTGGTCAACCCGACCGGGCGTTTCGAGATCGGCGGCCCGATGGGCGACGCCGGTCTGACCGGCCGGAAGATCATCATCGACACCTACGGCGGCATGGCCCGGCACGGCGGCGGCGCCTTCTCCGGCAAGGACCCGTCGAAGGTGGACCGCTCGGCCGCGTACGCGATGCGCTGGGTCGCCAAGAACGTCGTCGCGGCCGGCCTGGCCGCCCGCTGCGAGGTCCAGGTCGCGTACGCGATCGGCAAGGCCGAGCCGGTCGGCCTGTTCGTCGAGACCTTCGGCACCGCCGCGATCGACACCGAGAAGATCGAGCACGCCATCGGCGAGGTCTTCGACCTGCGCCCGGCCGCGATCATCCGCGACCTCGACCTGCTGCGCCCGATCTACGCCCAGACCGCGGCGTACGGCCACTTCGGCCGCGAGCTGCCCGACTTCACCTGGGAGCGCACCGACCGGGTGGACGCGCTGCGCGCGGCGGCCGGGCTGTAGGCCCACCGCACTTCGCCCGTACGCCGGGGCCGCCGGGGCCGCTGTCGGGCCGGGGCCGCTGTCGGTGCCGTCTGGTAGGAATTTGGCTGTGAGCAGCGAAGACGAGCGGTCCGAGGACCCCGAAGGCGGGGCCCCGGAGCAGCTTGCGCTGATCCGGGAGACGGTGCGCAGGGCCAAGGTGCCGCGGGCCAAGCCGCGCACCTGGCGCGGTGCCGCCCTCGCCCCGGAGCTGCCCGTCGCCCGCGTCCTGGTCAACAAGGGCGCGCTCCACCTCGACCAGTACTTCGACTACGCGGTGCCCGAGGAGCTCGACGCCGAGGCCCGGCCCGGGGTACGGGTGCGGGTGCGCTTCGGGGCCGGCGGGCGCAACGTCCGGGGCGGACGGCGCGAGGGCGGCGGGCTGATCGACGGTTTCCTCGTCGAACGGCTCGCCGAGTCGGACTACCCCGGGGCCCTGGCCGCGCTCGCCTACGTCGTGTCGCCCGAACCGGTACTGGGGCCGGAGCTGCTCGCCCTCGCGCGCGCCGTCGCCGACCGCTACGCCGGCAGCCTCGCCGATGTGCTCCAGCTGGCCGTTCCGCCCCGCAACGGCAGGGCCGAGTCCGCGCCCTCGCCCGAGCCCCTGCCCCGGCCGCCCGCCCCGTCGGCGGGCAGCTGGGAGCGGTATCCGCAGGGGCCGGCGTTCCTGCGGGCGCTGGCCGGGGGCGGGGCGCCCCGGGCCGTGTGGACGGCGCTGCCCGGCCCCCACTGGCCCGAGGAGATCGCCAGGGCCATGGCCGCGACCCTCGCATCGGGGCGCGGCGCACTCGTCGTCATGCCGGACGGACGGACCGCGGGCCGGGTGGACGCGGCGCTCACCGCGCTGCTCGGTCCGGGCCGGCACGCGCTGCTGACCGCCGAGTCCGGCCCGGAGAAGCGCTACCGCCAGTGGCTCGCGATCCGGCGCGGCTCGGTGCGCGCGGTCGTCGGGACGAGGGCCGCGATGTTCGCGCCCGTCACCGACCTCGGCCTGGTCGCCGTCTGGGACGACGGGGACTCCAGCCACAGCGACGACAACGCTCCCTTCCCGCACGTCCGCGAGGTGCTCGAACTGCGGGCGACGCAGAGCCGGTGCGCGTTCCTGCTCGGCGGCACGAGCTGCACCGTGGAGGCCGCCCAGCTGGTGGAGAGCGGCTGGGCGCTGCCGCTGGCCGCGGACCGGGAGCAGCTGCGGACCGCGGCGCCCCTGGTGCGCACGGTGGGCGACGGGGAGCTGGCCAGGGACGGCGCCGCCAGGGCCGCGCGGCTGCCCAGCCTGGCCTGGCAGACGGTGCGGGACGGGCTGCGCGGCGGCCCCGTCCTGATCCAGGTGCCGCGCCGCGGCTACGTTCCCCGGCTGGCCTGCGAGCGCTGCCGCGAACCCGCCCGGTGCCGGCACTGCTCCGGGCCGCTCCAGGCGGTCGACCAGCAGGACCTCGAATGCGCCTGGTGCGGACGGGCCGAGGCCGCCTGGCGCTGTGTCGCCTGCGGCGGGGCCCGGCTGCGGGCCAGTGTCGTCGGCGCCCGCCGCACGGCCGAGGAGCTGGGCCGGGCGTTTCCGGACGTGCCGGTGCGGACCTCGGGCCGCGACCACGTCCTCGACTCCGTACCGGCGGCACCGGCGCTGGTGGTCAGCACCCCTGGCGCCGAACCCGTGGCCGAGGGCGGTTACGCGGCCGCCCTGCTGCTGGACGGCTGGGCGATGGTCGGCCGGCCCGATCTGCGGGCGGGCGAGGAGGCGCTGCGCCGCTGGACGGCAGCGGCCGCGCTGGTGCGCGGGCAGCGGGAGCGGGGCACGGTGGTGATCGTCGCCGAGCCGACGCTGCGGCCGGTGCAGGCCCTGGTGCGCTGGGACCCGGTCGGACACGCCCGCCGCGAACTGGCGGAACGGGCCGAGCTGGGCTTCCCGCCGGTCTCCCGGATGGCGGCGGTGACGGGGACGCCGGAGGCGCTCGCCGCGTTCATGACGGCGGCCGAGCTGCCGCCGGAGGCCGAGGTGCTCGGCCCGGTCCCGGTGCCGTCCGCCGTGCCGGGCAGGCCCCGCAGGCCCGGGGAGGCGCCGCAGGGGGAGTCCTGGGAGCGGGCGCTCCTCCGGGTGCCGCCGGGCCGCGGGGCGGCGCTGGCCGCCGCGCTGAAGGCCGCGCAGGCGGCGCGCACCTCCCGGGGCGGCGGCGAGCAGGTCCGGATCAGGGTGGACCCGCCGGACATCGGGTGACGGGGCGGCGGAGGGCCGAAGGACCCGTACGGCGGCCGACCGCGGATGCGGCCGGCCGCCGGTGGATTCGGTGGTGGGGGGTGTGCGTGGATGTACGGCTGCCCCGCCGGGCGTCGGACACGGCGGGGCAGGGGCGGAGCGGTCAGCCGTTGCGCGGACCGGGGAAGACGCCGGGGCGCAGGTCGTCCCGGAGCGCCGGACGGTCGCCCGGCTGCGGCGGCATGGAGCGCGCGGCGGGCACCACGGGCAGCGCGGACGGGTTCGCCGGGCCCGGCAGGGCGCGCGGCACCGCCGTCTCCGCGGCGGTCTCGCCCGCCCCCGTCTGCCGGGCGTTGCGGCGGGCGCCGTAGCGCCGGTGCACCGCCTGCTTGGTGACCCCGAGCGCGGAGCCCACCGCGTCCCAGGAGAAGCCCAGCGAACGGTCGAAGTCCACCGCCGCGGTGACCAGGGTCTCGACGCTGTCGCGCAGTTCCTGGGCCAGCCTGACGGTGGGGGCCGGGGCCCGGCCGTAGACGACGAAGCCCGTGGACGGGCCGGAGCGGCGGGGACGGTAGACGTTGCCCAGTTGGGCGGTGAGCGTGCGCAGCGCGTCCACCTGCCGCCGGACCCGCTCGATGTCCCGCACCAACAGATGCAGGCTGGCCCTCGCTTGGGCGTCGTGGGTTGCGTGGTCGGCCATGAAGAAGCCTCTCGAACCGGCGTTGAAAGGGATCGGGCCGCATCGTGGCGGCTCGCTTCGGTCAATCTCTCTTGACCAACGCCCGAGCTGTGGATCTGGTCACGCATCAGGGGCGCGTGCGCCCGTCAAAGGGGCGCGCGGCCGTGCGTACGCCCCCCGGCGGCCCGGCCCATAGACTGTGGGGCCGACCGGCGAACAGTGGGCGGCGTCACGGGGCTGCCGGTCGGTCCCACGCGTCGCTCGTCACCGTACGTTCCGGCCCGAGAGGCAGTCAGCCACCCATGAAGCTCGTCTTCGCAGGCACCCCCGAGGTAGCCGTACCCGCCCTGGACGCCCTGATCGCCTCCGACCGGCACGAGGTGGCCGCCGTCGTCACCCGGCCCGACGCCCCCGCCGGGCGGGGCCGCCGACTGGTCGCCAGCCCCGTCGCCGAGCGCGCCGAGGAGGCCGGCATCGAGGTGCTCAAGCCCGCCCGGCCGCGCGACGAGGACTTCCTGGCCCGGCTGCGGGAGATCGCCCCGGACTGCTGCCCGGTCGTCGCCTACGGGGCGCTGCTCCCCAAGGAGGCGCTCGCCGTGCCCGCCCGCGGCTGGGTCAACCTCCACTTCTCGCTGCTGCCCGCCTGGCGCGGCGCCGCCCCCGTGCAGCACGCGGTCATGGCGGGCGACGAGGTCACCGGCGCGTCGACCTTCCTGATCGAGGAGGGCCTGGACTCCGGCCCGGTGTACGGCGTCCTCACCGAGGAGGTGCGTCCCACCGACACCAGCGGGGACCTGCTCACCCGGCTCGCGTTCGCTGGCGCGGGGCTGCTCGCCGCGACGATGGACGGCATCGAGGACGGCACCCTGCACGCCGTTCCGCAGCCGGCCGAGGGGATCACCCTCGCACCGAAGATCACCGTCGAGGACGCCCAGGTGCAGTGGTCCGCTCCCGCGCTGCGGGTCGACCGCGTGGTGCGCGGCTGCACGCCCGCACCCGGCGCCTGGACCCTGTTCCGCGGGGAACGCCTGAAGCTGGTCCAGGTGGCGCCCGTGCAGGACCGTGCCGACCTGGCCCCCGGCGAGCTGTCGGCGGCCAAGAACAACGTGTACGTGGGCACCGGGTCGCACGCCGTCGAGCTGCTCTGGGTCCAGCCGCAGGGCAAGAAGCCGATGCGGGCCGCCGACTGGGCCCGCGGGGTGCGCATCGCCCACGGCGAGCTGCTGGGCGTCTGAGGACCGCCCGGTGCCCGCGGGCCGGCGGGCACCGGGGCCCTTCGGGCCGGGGCGGCGATACGCTGGGAGGATTCGTCCTCTCGACCGTCAGCGGAGCACCTTTCACGTGAACGACCAGCAGCGTCGCCGTCCCGCCAAGCCGCATCGCCGTCCCAAGAAGGATCCGGTCCGGTTCCTCGCCTTCGAGGCGCTCAGGGCCGTCGACGAACGCGACGCGTACGCCAACCTCGTCCTGCCCCCGCTGCTGAAGAAGGCCCGCGCCAAGGGCGACTTCGACCACCGGGACGCGGCGCTGGCGACCGAGCTGGTCTACGGGACGCTGCGCCGCCAGGGGACGTACGACGCGATCGTCGCGGCCTGCATCGACCGGCCGCTGCGCGAGGTCGACCCGCCGGTCCTGGACGTGATCGACATGGGCGTGCACCAGCTGCTCGGCACCCGCATCCCCACCCACGCCGCGGTCTCCGCCAGCGTGGAACTGGCCCGGGTGGTGCTCGGCGAGGGCCGGGCCAAGTTCGTCAACGCCGTCCTGCGGAAGGTCTCCGCCGACGACCTCGACGGCTGGATCGCACGGGTGGCCCCCACGTACGAGGAGGACCCCGAGGACCACCTCGCGATCGTGCACTCGCATCCGCGCTGGATCGTCTCCGCCCTGTGGGACGCGCTGGGCGGTGGCCGGGCCGGGATCGAGGACCTCCTGGAGGCGGACAACGAACGCCCCGAGGTCACCCTGGTCGCCCGCCCCGGCCGCGCCACCACCGACGAGCTGCTCACCGCCCTCGGCGACGGGAACGGCCTGCCCGGCCGCTGGTCGCCGCATGCCGTGCGGATGGCGGAGGGCGGCGAGCCCGGCGCCCTGGACGCGGTCCGGGAGGGCCGGGCCGGGGTCCAGGACGAGGGCAGCCAGCTGGTCGCCCTGGCCCTCGCCAACGCCCCCGTGGAGGGCAGCGACAGCCGCTGGCTCGACGGCTGCGCGGGGCCGGGCGGAAAGGCGGCCCTGCTCGGTGCGCTGGCCGCCGGACGGGGCGCCGCCCTGCTCGCCGCCGAGAAGCAGCCGCACCGGGCCCGCCTCGTCGAGCGCGCCCTGTCCGGCAACCCCGGCCCGTACCAGGTGGTCACCGCCGACGGCACCCGCCCGCCGTGGCGGCCGGGAAGCTTCGACCGGGTGCTGATGGACGTGCCGTGCTCCGGCCTCGGCGCGCTGCGCCGCCGCCCGGAGGCGCGCTGGCGCCGCCGCAGGGAGGACCTGGAGAACTTCGCCCCGCTGCAACGGTCGCTGCTGCGCGAGGCGTTGGCGGCGGTGCGGGTCGGCGGAGTCGTCGGCTACGCGACCTGCTCGCCGCACCTCGCGGAGACCCGGGTCGTCGTCGAGGACGTGCTCAAGGGGCGCGGCGGCCGGCCCGTGGAGGCGGAGTGGGTGGACGCCCGCCCGCTGATGCCCGGGGTGCCCGCGCTGGGCGACGGCCCGGACGTCCAGCTGTGGCCGCACCTGCACGGCACGGACGCGATGTACCTGGCGCTCCTGCGGCGCACCGCCTGAGGACCGGCCCGCCCGGCCCGGGGCCCCGCTGCGTGTTCCTGCAGCGGCGGCCCCTCGGGCGCCCGCCCCGGGCCGAAACGTCCGGATCGTGCGGCCGGGAGCGCCCGGATCGCGCGAACTGTAATGATCCCGTGAGGCTTTGGCACGCACCGGGGCGGGGAAGCGGCGCGGAACATGGCAGGCTTGGCACATGGCCCAGATCAACCCCAGCATCCTGTCCGCCGACTTCGCCCGCCTCGCCGAGGAGGCGAAGGCAGTCGAAGGTGCCGACTGGCTCCATGTCGATGTGATGGACAACCACTTCGTGCCCAACCTGACCCTCGGCGTGCCGATCGTGGAATCGCTCAGCCGGGCCACGGACACCCCGCTGGACTGCCATCTGATGATCGAGGACGCGGACCGCTGGGCGCCGCAGTACGTCGAGGCCGGCGCGGGCTCCGTCACCTTCCACGTGGAGGCCGCGGCGGCGCCCGTGCGGCTGGCGCGGGAGATCCGGGCCAAGGGGGCCCGTGCCTCCATGGCGCTCAGGCCCGCGACGCCGATCGAGCCGTACGAGGACCTGCTGCCCGAGCTCGACATGCTGCTGATCATGACCGTGGAGCCGGGCTTCGGCGGCCAGGCGTTCCTGGACATCATGCTGCCGAAGATCCGCCGCACCCGTGAGCTGATCTCCAAGCACGGCCTCGAACTGTGGCTCCAGGTCGACGGCGGGGTCTCCGAGTCCACCATCGAGCGGTGCGCCGAGGCCGGGGCGGACGTGTTCGTCGCGGGTTCGGCGGTGTACGGGGCGAAGGACCCGGCCGAAGCGGTGCGGGCGCTGCGCACCAGGGCGGAGGGGGCCACCGCCTCGGCGGCCTGGGCCTGCGGCCACTGACGTCCCGGGCGCCCGGGTTTCCGTTCGGGGGCCGGCCCGGCCAAGGGCAGATGAACTCGGTCCGACGGGACCGATCAGGGAGCGCCGGATCTGACAGGATGAACGGCGTATCGAGAGTGTGAACAGCAGTGAGGAGATCGCGGTGTCTGCAATGTCGGCGGGTCGGTCCGCCCTGCGGATGGGGCCCGCGGAGCTGGTGCAGGCGGCGGCCATGGCCCGCCGCTTCTACCTCGAGGGAAAGTCGAAGATCCAGATCGCCGAGGAGTTCGGCGTCAGCCGTTTCAAGGTGGCCCGGGTCCTGGAGACGGCTCTTGAGCGCGACCTCGTACGGATCGAGATCCGCGTTCCCGCCGAGCTGGACGCCGAGCGCTCCGACGCGCTCCGGGCCCGCTACGGGCTGCGCCACGCGGTCGTCGTCGAATCCCCCGCGGAGGAGCAGGACGACGCACCCGACCCGGAGAACCTGGGCGAGGTCGCGGCCGATCTCCTCGGCGAACTGGTGAACGAGGGCGATGTGCTCGGCCTGGCCTGGGGCCGGTCGACCATCCACATGGCGGCGGCGCTCGACCGGCTGCCGCCGTGCACGGTCGTGCAGCTCACCGGGGTGTACGACGCGGGGACGGCCGAGCGCGGCTCCGTCGAGGCGGTCCGGCGGGCGGCGCAGGTGTCGGGCGGCGAGGCCCACCCCATCTATGCCCCGATGCTGCTGCCCGACCCGGCCACGGCCGCCGCGCTGCGGCACCAGACCGGTATCGCCCGGGCCTTCGATTACTTCGACAAGGTGACCGTCGCCGCGGTCTCCATCGGTTCCTGGGAGCCGGGCATCTCGACCGTCCACGACATGCTCTCGGACGAGGAGCGGGCGCACTACGCCTCGCTCGGCGTCGCCGCGGAGATGTCCGCGCACCTCTTCGACACCGAGGGGCGGCGGGTCGGCCGGGACCTGGGGGAGCGGTGCATCACGGTCGAGGCCGACCGGCTGCGCCGGATCCCCGAGGTGGTGGCGATCGCGGGCGGCCAGCGCAAGGCCGCGGCGATCGGCGCGGTGCTGAGGTCCGGGCTGGTCACCAGCCTGGTGACGGACACGGCGGCGGCCGACTACCTGCTGACGGAGTCGCCCGCGCCGCAGCGTCCGGCGCTGGAGCGGGCCGACCCGGACGGCGACTGACCGCGGGGACGGGAGACGGAGGAGGCCCCCGGCCCGGCACACGGTGCCGGGCCGGGGGCCTCCCGCGAGGTCTGCGGCGGTCTCAGTCCGGGGCCACGCCCAGGACCGTCGCCTCCAGGTACTCCTCGGGCTCCTCGTACTGCCCCACGTCGGCCGGGTTGTAGCGGGGCGTCTGCCGCGACCAGTCCAGGTTGCCGCGCATCCAGCTCCGCATCCCGTCCAGGTACGGCGCGAGCATCCACGACAGCTGGGGGTAGGTCTCCAGCAGCTCGGCCTCCGCGGCGAGGAAGCGCCGGGTCTCCGTCTCGATCTCCGCGCAGACGTGTTCGAGCGCCTGCCGCTTGCCGTGGCCGCGGTGGTGCCGGACCAGGTGGACCAGGTTGTGGATCTCCCCGAGCACCTGCTCCTTCTCGTAGGAGTACACGTCGTTGGCCCAGCACACGACGTTGCACGAGGCTTCCAGCGCCGTGATGAACCGGGAGTCGTTGTGTATCGACTCGGGGGCCTCGATGCCGGCCACGATCTCTATCAGGTCCATGCAGACGTGTATCGCGCCGGTGTGGCGCCGCTTGGCGATGTACGTCTCCTCGGACGGCACCACGCCCGCGGCCCGGTTGCCGGCCTCCCAGGTGGTGGCCGTCGTGAGGTAGGTGGTCACGTGCCAGGCGAACCGGGTGCGCCAGTGCGCGGCCGTGCCGGGCGTCGTGCGTTCCCACAGGTCGGCCAGGGCGATCACGGCCGCGGGCAGCTCCTCGTCCGGCAGGACGACCGGACCGGGGCTCTCGATCACGGAACGCATCACCTCGACCACGTCCCGCACCCGCTCGGGGCTGCGGCCGAGCTGGCCGTCGTCGAGCTGGTCGTCGACGAGGAACAGCCACACGAACCAGTCGGCGACGAGGTCGAGGTTCTTGCTGTCGGCGGTCGGATAGACCATGCCGACGAACGCCCCGAAGTCCGCCTGCTCGAAGCGCTCCCTGGCTGAATCCCGGTGCACCAGACCGGTGTTGCGGATCCATTCGGCGAGGTGGACCCGGGTGTGTCCGACGTGCGGGTTGGTCCGCTGGGGGAACGGGCAGTAGATGTCCGGCAGTTCGCTCTCCACGGGTGGGTCGTGATCCTCTCCGGTCGTACGGGTGACGGAAGTTGTGGCCCTTCCGACTGTTCCTCCGGGGCGTAGTCGTGACCCACGGGACCTGCGGCTTTGAAGCTACCTGACCCCTTGTCACCAGGTCCAGGGAAGATGATCGCGAATGATTCGAAAGCGCTTCGGGTAGGGTCACCCGGCAAGGCAGGTTCCGCTTGCCCGGGCCCCCGCCCGATTCCTTTCGGAGGAATATACGAACGCGGGGGTCATTTGTTGTGTCTTGCTGGAGACGACCTGCTCTTTTTTGTATGAAAAAATGAGCCTTATGCGTTTTCTTGAGCCCGGCACCGGTCGCTACACAGATTCCCCCTCGGTCCCGTACGACCTCACGTACGACGATGTCTTCATGGTTCCGGGCCGTTCCGCGGTCGGTTCCCGCCAGGGTGTGGACCTCTCCTCGCCCGACGGCACCGGCACCACCATTCCGCTCGTCGTCGCGAACATGACGGCCATCGCGGGCCGCCGGATGGCCGAAACCGTCGCCCGTCGGGGCGGCCTCGTCGTCATCCCGCAGGACATCCCGATCGAGGTCGTCACCGACGTCATCTCCTGGGTGAAAACGCGCCACCTGGTGCTCGACACGCCGATCGTGCTGGCCCCGGGCCAGACCGTCGCCGACGCGCTGTCCCTGCTCCCCAAGCGCGCGCACGGCGCGGGCGTCGTCGTCGACGGGGACCACCGGCCCGTCGGCGTCGTCACGGAGCACGACCTGAACGGCGTCGACCGCTTCACCCAGCTCTCCGAGGTCATGTCCAAGGACCTGGTGCTGCTCGACGCGGACATCGATCCGCGCGACGCGTTCAACCGGCTCGACGGCGCCAACCGCAAGCTCGCCCCCGCGGTCGACGCGGACGGCCGCCTCGTCGGCATCCTCACCCGCAAGGCCGCCCTGCGCGCCACCCTGTACACCCCCGCCACCGACGCCACGGGCCGGCTGCGGATCGCCGCGGCCGTCGGCATCAACGGCGACGTCGCGGGCAAGGCCGCACAGCTCCTCGACGCGGGGGTCGACACGCTCGTCGTGGACACCGCCCACGGTCACCAGGAGTCCATGATCAACGCGGTCCGGGCCGTGCGCGCGCTCGACCCGAAGGTGCCGATCGTCGCGGGCAACATCGTCGCCGCCGAGGGCGTGCGCGACCTCGTCGAGGCCGGCGCGGACATCATCAAGGTCGGTGTCGGCCCCGGCGCCATGTGCACCACCCGGATGATGACCGGAGTGGGCCGTCCGCAGTTCTCCGCCGTGCTGGAGTGCGCCGCCGAGGCCCGCAGGCACGGCAAGCACGTCTGGGCGGACGGCGGGGTGCGCCACCCGCGCGACGTCGCCATGGCGCTCGCCGCCGGTGCCTCCAACGTGATGATCGGCTCCTGGTTCGCCGGTACGTACGAGTCGCCCGGCGACCTCCAGCAGTCCGCCGACGGCCGCCTCTACAAGGAGTCCTTCGGCATGGCCTCCGCGCGCGCCGTGAAGAACCGCACCTCGGAGGAGTCCGCGTACGACCGGGCCCGCAAGGCGCTCTTCGAGGAGGGCATCTCCACCTCGCGGATGTTCCTCGACCCGGCCAGGCCCGGCGTCGAGGACCTGATCGACTCGATCATCGCGGGCGTCCGCTCCTCCTGCACCTACGCCGGGGCGGCCTCCCTGGCGGAGTTCGCCGAGAAGGCGGTCGTCGGGGTGCAGAGCGCCGCCGGATACGCCGAGGGCAAGCCGCTGCACGCCAGCTGGAGCTGACCTCCCGCGATCCGCGAGGTCCACGAAACCGGTGCCCCTCCGGGCCGTTCGAGCCCGGAGGGGCACCGGTGCGTCCGGGGGAGGGCATCAGGTCCCGAGGCCGTCCGGTTCCCGGCAATCCATGGCACGGCAGTACGCATCAACCCCGTTGGAATGTAAGTAACATGAACCACAATCAGCTTCCTGTTCCTCTGTGGTAAGGGATCTCATGTCCTTCTTCACCGACCTGGCCCAGCAGTACATCGACGGAGAATGGAGGCCGGGCAAGGGATCCTGGGACATCATCGACTTCAACCCGTACAACGGGGAGAAGCTCGCCGAGATCACGGTCGCCACGGCCGGTGAGGTGGACCAGGCGTACCGCGCGGCGGAGGCCGCCCAGCAGGCCTGGGGGGACACCAACCCGTACGCCCGCAGGCTGGTGCTGGAGCGGGCGCTGCGCGTCGTCGAGGAGCGCGAGGCGGAGATCGGCGACGCGATCGTCGCGGAGCTGGGCGGCACCCGGGTGAAGGCGGGCTTCGAGCTGCACCTGGCCAAGGAGTTCCTGCGGGAGTCGATCCAGCTCGCGCTGCGGCCCTCGGGACAGATACTGCCCTCGCCGACCGAGGGCAAGGAGAACCGGGTCTACCGGATGCCCGTCGGCGTCGTCGGGGTCATCAGCCCCTTCAACTTCCCGTTCCTGCTGTCGCTGAAGTCCGTGGCCCCGGCCCTGGCGCTCGGCAACGCCGTGGTGCTCAAGCCGCACCAGAACACCCCGGTCTGCGGCGGCACGCTGGTGGCGAAGGTGTTCGAGGAGGCGGGGCTGCCCGCCGGTCTGCTGAACGTCGTGGTCACCGACATCGCCGAGATCGGTGACGCGCTGCTGGAGCACCCCGTGCCCCAGGTCATCTCCTTCACCGGCTCGGACCGGGTGGGGCGGCACGTCGCCACGGTGTGCGCGGCGAACCTCAAGCGCGCCGTGCTCGAACTCGGCGGCAACAGCGCGCTGATCGTCCTCGACGACGCCGACCTGGACTACGCCGTGGACGCGGCAGTCTTCAGCCGGTACGTGCACCAGGGGCAGGTCTGCATGGCCGCCAACCGCATCCTGGTCGACCGGGCGGTGGAGAAGGAGTTCACCGAGAAGTTCGTCGCGAAGGTCGCCTCCCTCAAGGTCGGCGACCCGGCCGACCCCGAGACCGTCATCGGCCCGCTGATCAACTCCTCGCAGGCCGAGGCCGTCTCCTCGCTCGTGGAACAGACCGTGGAGGCCGGTGCCACGGCGCTGCTGCACGGCCGGACCGAAGGCAACCTGGTGAGCCCGTCCGTGCTGACCGGGCTGGCCGCCGATTCCCCGGTTCTGTCCCAGGAGATCTTCGGCCCGGTCGCGCTCCTCGTGCCGTTCGACGGCGAGGACGAGGCGGTCCGGATCGCCAACGACACCCCGTACGGGCTGAGCGGCGCGGTGCACACCGGCAACATCGAACGCGGCGTACGGGTCGGGCAGCGCATCCGCACCGGCATGATCCACATCAACGACGGCACGGTCCACGACGAGCCCATCGTCCCGTTCGGCGGCGAGAAGAACTCGGGTCTCGGTCGGCTCAACGGCGACTCGATGGTCGAGGCATTCACCACCCAGAAGTGGATCTCGGTGCAGCACGGCCGCTCGCGGTTCCCCTTCTGAGCGTTCCGCCGTTCCACCGCTTTGACTTCTTCGCGGCCGTGCCGCCCCCGTTCCGACCGCCCGGGACGGGGGCGGCACGGCCGCCGTGGTGGGTGCGCCGCACGGCACGGGGCCGTGGTCTACTTCGGTGGCGGCCCGTGCCGCCCCCGACACCGGCCATCGCAGAGAAGTGAACCACCCGCCGTGCGCCTGAACGACCTCGACGAACGCATCGTCCACGCCCTCGCCGAAGACGCCCGGCGCTCCTACGCGGACATCGGAGCCATGATCGGCCTGTCCGCGCCCGCCGTGAAACGCCGGGTGGACCGGCTGCGCGCCGAGGGCGCCATCACCGGCTTCACGGTCCGGGTGGACCCGGCGGCGCTGGGCTGGGAGACCGAGGGGTTCATCGAGATCTACTGCAGCCGCAACACCTCGCCGGAGGCGATCAAACAGGGCCTCGCCCGGTACCCGGAGATCGCGTCGGCCTCCACGGTGACCGGCGACGCCGACGCGATCGTGCAGGTCTTCGCCGCGGACATGCGCCACTTCGAGCAGGTGCTGGAGCGGATCGCGGGCGAGCCCTACGTGGAGCGGACCAAGTCCGTCCTGGTGCTGTCGCCGCTGCTGCGGCGGTACGCGGCGGGACCGCCCGACACGTCGGACCCCGAATGGTCCGGGGCCGCCGCCCCGCGCTGAACCGGTCCTCCTACGGGGTCTCCGGCCACAGGTGCGCGACGTCGTCGGTCAGCTCCATCGCCAGCGCCCTGCTCAACAGGCGTCCGCACGCCACCTCCGCCTCGGTCGAGGCCGGCGGCGGGAAGCCGGCCGCGCGGTAGAGCCGGACCCGGTGCACGGCGAAGACGTCCCGCACGTGCTCGCAGTACTGTTCGACGCCGGAGCGCAGGGCCCGGTACGCGCCCCAGACGCACAGCGCGCAGGCCACCAGCCAGCACAGCCGGGCCACCGCACCGGTCAGGACCAGGGCCCACAGCGGTGCGACGGCGGCGCAGACCAGCGCCTGCGTGCGGCCCGACACACGGGTCGCCGAGGCGACCAGGCGCTCGCGGGCCGTGGACTCCAGGCACTCGACGAACGGCCCCCAGCAGACGGGCAGCGACAGCCCGTAGTTCCGCTCGATCCCGGCGGCCACCCCGTGCAGCGCGTTGCCCACCGCCGTGGGACGCAGTTCGTCGCGCCGCCGCGGATAGTGCGACCACATCCGCCGGGCCCCGGTACGCCGCCAGGCGTTCTGCGTCCGCCACACGGCCAGTCGGTCACCGGCCAGGTCGCCGGGACCGGACAGGTCGTCGGCCCGCCCCCCGAGCCGCTCACGGCGGACCGCGTGGCGGGCGGTGCGCAGCCGGGCGAAGGACACCACCGGGGCCGCCGTCCCCCACTTCCCCGCCAGCACCTCCAGCAGCGGGGACGCCAGGGCCGACAGCCCCATCGCGCAGAGGACCATCACCGCGGTCGCCGCGGCGGCGGCCAGAGCGACCCCCCACGACCCCTGCTCCACCAGCCGGCAGGCCGGCCCGGCGAGGTCCCGCGTCCCCGTCCGGCAGACGTCCGGCAGACCACCCCGACGCAGGGCGAGGAGCAGGGCTCCGGCCAGCCAGAACAACACCAGCGGGCCGCTCATCGCCGCTGTCCACCGCTTGGCGAGCGGCTCCACCATGCCCTTCACGAGTTCGCCCACGTGCTACTCCCGCCTCAGGGCCTGCCGGGGATGCCGGGGGCAGGTGTCCTCGTCGAACGGCGCCTTCGCGTCGCCCCCGGCCCGGTACGGGCAGTCGGCCTCCGGGCACAGCCAGACGACCTCGGAACGTTCGCCCCCGGGCATCCTGGCGAAGATCGGCGAGCGGGTCCGTGCCGGTCGACCGCCGTTCTCCCCCGCGGCACGGCCGGCCTCCGGCTCCGGACCGGGGTACGGACCGAGGGCGGCGGGAACCCCCCTTCCGTAGTGGAGGAAGGCACCCCAGCGCAGCGGGTCCTCGGCCCTGGTCCGACCCGCCGCGCTCCCACCCGCCGTCCGGCTGCGCGCCCGCGCGAGCGCGCGCAACTGGGCCTGGCGCAGGGCTTCGGCGGCGGGCAGCCCGTCGAGGTTGAGGAAGTGGTGGAAGTCCGTCATCAGCTGCGCCGCGTCCTCGTCGCGCACCGCCCACAGGGTGCCGACGACCGAGGCGGCCCCCGCCGAAGCGAAGGCGGTGGCGAGGCTGAGCGACTCGTCGTAACGATCACCCGGTACGGCCGTGGCACACCCGGACAGCACGACCAGGGGGCCGTCGCGACGACCGGTGGGGCGGGCGCTCCGCAGCAGGGCGGCCACCGTGAGCCGCTGTCCACCGGCGAGGACCAGGTGGGAGTCGGCCGCGGGAGCACAACTGCGGGCGTGGCAGGCGAAGTGGGCCACGGGAGGGGCACCGGAGGCCGTGTCCGCGAGGAGCGAGCCGAGAACCGCCCGAGGTGTGGCCGGAGGAGCGGCCGGATCGCCGGAACGGCCGAGCCGGGGGCCCTTGGCGTAGTACCAGCGGTGGAGGTCACCGCCTTCCTGCCGGGCGTGCGGCAGATCGTCGGACGGGTCGGCCACCACCAGTCCCGCACCGTCCAGAGGGGCCTGGGCCCGGTCGGCGAAGCCGCCCAGGGCGCCCGCCGACGGCGCGTAGCCGAAACCGGCGTCCTCGATCGCGTAACGCCATCCGGATCCGCCCTCCCTGCGCCGTGCGGCATGCCAGGGCACCAGGCCCAGCACCCCCGTGGGCACCAGCACCACCCGCGGAACCGCCCGCTCCGCGAGCTCCGGGCGGGACGACAGATGACTCAGGAGCGGCCCCACCACCGCCCGCCAGGACCACCCGTACAGCCCTCGCAGCGCCTTGGCCCACTTGTTGTCCGCCCCCTTGTCCCCGGGGGACCGCAGACTCCTGTCGTGCGCCAGCACGAACTCACGCAGCTGCGCCGAGTCCTCGCGGAGGTCCGGCAGGGGAAGCGCCGTCACATCTCCCGCCGCGTGCAGGACCAGCGCCCTTCCCGGCACGGCGTTGCGTCCCATGACCAGGTGCACGACGGCATCGGCGTCGACGGCGCGGACCTGCTCGGCGAGCGTCCGGAGCGAGGGCCTCCCCAGGAGGCCCGCCGCCGGGGCCGGGCCGGTCCGGTTCCGCGACGACAGGGCCTGCCGGACCTCCGCGAGGAGCCGCCGACGATCCTGTCCGGCCGGTGGCGGGCCGTCGAATTCCCGGCGGGGGGCCGCGGGCCCGGGGGAAAGGGCCGGGCTCTCTCGCGCGAGCAGCCACCGCCTTCGCAGGTCGTCGCTGCCGACGGCGGCGAGACGCTCCGCGACCGGGTCCGTGTCGGTCGCGGAGCACAGCGCGAGACCGCGTGCGGACTCGACCGCGGCGAACGCCTCGCCCGGCTGCCCGTCGGCCGACAGCCAGGACGCCAGCTCGGCCGCCTCGTCGAGGGCCTGCCGGGCCCAGCGGTAGGCCTCCGCGGGATCGGGCTGGGCCAGCACGTCCCACACCCGGTCGTCGAGTACCTCCCGAGCCAGTTCGCGGCTCTCCCCGTGCTGCCCCATTCCCCGGCGGAGCCGGGCCCGGGCCCAGCGCAGGGAGGAGACACGGGCGCCGGCCGACTCCGCGCCCAGCTGTTCCACGAGGGCGCCGAGCCGCCGGTCGAGCACCTCCGCCCGGACCTCCGTCACGGGGGAGCGGCCGCCGTCGAACTCGGCGACCGCGCAGAGCAGTTCGAGCGCCTGCGCCTGGAGGGCGAGCGTGGTGTGCTCCGTGTCCAGTGCCTCGCCGATCAGCCGGGCGGCCCGGAAGCGCAGGGGTGTCGGGCCCGTCATGAGGGCGCGGGCGAGGTTCAGCGACACCGCCGCGCGGGCGGTGGTTCCGTGCCGCAACAGCTCCAGGGCACTGTTCAGCCGGTCCACCGCCGCGGCGGCATCCGACGGATCCCGTGACGCCTCGTGGCGCGCGAGCAGGTACCCGGCCAGGTTGTTCAGGCTCCAGGCGCGCTGCGCCGGGTTCCGGGCCTGTTCCACCGATGCCGTGCCCGCGGCCACGGCATCGTCGAGTGCTTCCGGGGCGCCGCCGGTCAGATAGGCCGCGAACCGCGCGGTGGCGAGCGAGGGATACTGCTCGACGTCGTACCGCAGCTCCCCGGCCCGCCGCAGGTCCGCCGGGTTCCCGCGCTGGCCGTGCCGGCAGAGCAGCGCGTCCGCCAGCGTCGACAGGACGGTGTCGAGGTCGGGGTCGTCGCTGCGCAGCCGTGCCGCGGAGCGCTCCAGCACGGCGACCGCGTTGTCGAGGTCCACCCCGCGGCCCGTCAGGTCGTGGCGGGCCAGGAGCG
Organism: Streptomyces sp. sk2.1; assembly: GCF_008120935.1. GTDB lineage: Bacteria > Actinomycetota > Actinomycetes > Streptomycetales > Streptomycetaceae > Streptomyces. The sequence goes on along the minus strand of NZ_RDBO01000020.1, from coordinate 74,783 downwards.
CCATCGCGAGCACGGTCTCCCACGGGGGCGGATGCGCGGCCCCGGCCCCGGAGGGCTGGTCGAAGACCCGGGCGATCATCGCGTACTCGATCGCCCCGTCGACGTCCTCCCGCTGCTCGGAGCGGACGAACCGGAGGAGCAGGGCCCACGCGAGGTCGCCGTGGGCGGACTCCTGGTGCACCCCGTCCGAGGGCACCTCCCGGACCACGCCCCGAAGAACGGCCTCCGCCTCGTCGAGCCGCTCCGGCGCACCGGTGCGGACGTGATCCGTCAGGAGACGACGCCCCAGCTCGGCTGCGGACAGTTCCTCCCGAGGGCCCTCCCGGACTTCCAGGTAACGGGCGGGAGGGACCGGCGGCCTCGGCCAGCGGGACGCCGGATCGCGGTCGCCGGGCAGTGGCGACCAGGCGTGCCACGGATGCCCGGAGCGCTCGGGGTCCTCCGCCGCCCCGCGGGTGGGGAACGGCTCCGCGGAACGCCCGACGGCCGGGCGCCGAGGTACCGGTAAGGATTCCGTGCCCGTGTCGGGACCGAGACGCACGGCGGCCGCCAGGGCCCTGGCGGCGTCGTCCGCCCCCTCGCGCGCGGCCAGCGCGGCCAGCGCGGTGCGGGTCGCCAGTGCGGCCCACCACTCGTCCGTCCGTGGCCCCTCCGGCAGTACGCCGGGCCCGAGCCAGCGTCCCGCCAGCCCCGCCACCTCGTCCACCCAGTGCCCGCGCGCATCGTCCCTCACCGCGCCCCCTCCCTCGCGTACAGCGGTACGCCAGGCTAGCGGCAGCTCTCGGGCCACCCGGGACCGTTGCCTCCATCACACCCTTGACCTGTGTGTTTCCCGTCGCGCAACGAATCGCCACTCTGCCTTTGAGCACGCAACGAATCGACGGTCCATGCGCAACATTCGCGCCTTGTCCCCGACGAGCGGCGGACCGTACCGTCGATACGTCCCCGCCCCGCCCGCACCGACCGAGGTCAGCCATGCCGCCGTTGCGCACCGCCCTGCTCCAGAGCTCCGGACGCCCCGGGCGCGTGGACGAGAACATCGAGGCGCTCGACGACGCCGCGCGGCGGGCGGCCGGCGCCGGTGCCCGGCTGCTGGTCTGTCCCGAACTCTTCCTGACCGGCTACGCGATCGGGGCCGACGTCGCCCGGCTGGCCGAGCCGGCCGACGGGCCGTCCCTCCGCGCCGTCGGCGAGATCGCCGCCCGCCACGGACTCGCCGTCCTCCACGGCTACCCGGAACGCGCGGGCGAGCGGATCTTCAACGCCGCGCAGCTCGTCGGCCCGGACGGGGCGGTGCTGGCCGGCTACCGCAAGACGCACCTGTTCGGCGACTTCGAGCAGAAGTGGTTCACCCCGGGCGAGCAGCCCGTGGTCCAGGCCGAACTGGACGGCGTACGCGTCGGGATCATGATCTGCTACGACGTCGAGTTCCCGGAGAACGTCCGCGCGCACGCCCTCGCGGGCACCGACCTGCTCCTGGTTCCCACCGCGCTGATGCACCCCTTCCCGTTCGTCGCCGAGTCCCTCGTGCCGGTCCGCGCCTTCGAGAACCAGATGTACGTGGCGTACGCCAACCGGACGGGACAGGAGGGCGAGTTCGAGTTCGTCGGACTGAGCTGCCTGGCCGGACCCGACGGCACCGCCCGCACCCGCGCCGGACGCGGCGAGGAACTGGTCGTCGGCGAGGTGGACCCCGGCTTCCTGAGCGCCTCGCGCGCCGCCAACCCGTATCTGCGCGACCGCCGCCCCGGTCTGTACGGCTCCCTCGCCCCGGCCCGTACGGCTCCCTGACCCGGGCCCGCACCCCCGTTCCACCTTCTTTCACCACCGCGCAAGGAGTCCGTACCCCATGACGTCCACGGTGCCCAACGCCGTCCAGCACACCGACGCCACCGCCGAACCGATCACCATGTTCGGGCCGGACTTCCCCTACGCGTACGACGACTTCCTGGCGCACCCGGCCGGGATCGGGCAGATCCCGGCGACCGGGCACGGCACCGAGGTGGCCGTCATCGGTGGCGGACTGTCCGGCATCGTCGCCGCGTACGAACTGATGAAGATGGGGCTCAAGCCCGTCGTCTACGAGGCGGACCGGATCGGCGGCCGGCTGCGCACCGTCGGGTTCGACGGCTGCGACCCGGACCTCACCGCCGAGATGGGAGCGATGCGCTTCCCGCCGTCCTCCACCGCCCTCCAGCACTACATCGACCTGGTCGGCCTGGAGACGAAGCCGTTCCCCAACCCGCTCTCCCCGGCCACCCCGTCGACCGTCGTCGACCTCAAGGGCGAGTCCCACTACGCGCGGACCATCGACGACCTCCCGCAGGTCTACCGCGACGTGATGGACGCCTGGAACCGCTGCCTGGAGGAGGGCGCCGACTTCTCCGACATGAACCGCGCGATGCGCGAGCGCGACGTGCCGCGCATCCGGGAGATCTGGGCGAGGCTCGTCGAGAAGCTCGACAACCAGACCTTCTACGGCTTCCTCTGCGACTCCGACGCCTTCAAGTCCTTCCGGCACCGGGAGATCTTCGGCCAGGTCGGCTTCGGCACCGGCGGCTGGGACACCGACTTCCCCAACTCCATCCTGGAGATCCTGCGCGTCGTCTACACCGAGGCGGACGACCACCACCGGGGCATCGTCGGCGGCAGCCAGCAGCTCCCGCTGCGGCTGTGGGACCGCGAACCGCAGAAGATCGTCCACTGGCCGCTCGGCACGTCGCTGTCCTCGCTGCACGGCGGCGAGCCGCGCCCGGCCGTGACCCGGATGAACCGCACCGCCGGCAACCGGATCACCATCACCGACGCCACCGGCGACATCCGCACCTACCCGGCCGCGATCTTCACCGGGCAGTCCTGGCTGCTGCTCTCGAAGGTCGACTGCGACGACGCGCTCTTCCCGATCGACCACTGGACGGCGATGGAGCGCACCCACTACATGGAGTCGTCCAAGCTGTTCGTCCCGGTCGACCGGCCGTTCTGGCTGGACCAGGACGAGTCGACCGGCCGGGACACCATGTCGATGACGCTCACCGACCGGATGACCCGCGGGACGTACCTCCTGGACGACGGCCCCGACCGGCCCGCCGTCATCTGCCTCTCGTACACCTGGTGCGACGACAGCCTGAAGTGGCTGCCGCTCTCCCCGGCCGAGCGCATGGACGTCATGCTCAAGTCGCTCGGCGAGATCTACCCGGACGTGGACATCAGGAAGCACGTCATCGGCAACCCGGTGACGGTCTCCTGGGAGAACGAGCCCTACTTCATGGGGGCGTTCAAGGCCAACCTGCCCGGCCACTACCGCTACCAGCGGCGGCTGTTCACCCACTTCATGCAGGACCGGCTGCCCGCCGACCGGCGCGGGCTGTTCCTCGCGGGCGACGACATCTCCTGGACGGCCGGATGGGCCGAGGGCGCCGTGCAGACCGCGCTCAACGCGGTGTGGGGCGTGATGCACCAGTTCGGCGGCGCGACGGACCCGACGAACCCCGGCCCCGGCGACGTCTTCGACGACATCGCCCCGGTCGAACTCCCGGAGGACTGAACTCCCGGAGAACCGAACGCCCGGCAGGCTCCGAGAGCCCGCCGGGCGACCCCGAGACCGGCGGGCGCACGGGAGGCCCCCAACCCCCGTGCGCCCGTCCTTCGAATGATCCGGCCGGTGCTACGCGGGCCGGCAGACGCTGCGCTGCCGGCCGAGGCCCGAGATCTCGACCTCCATCACGTCGCCCGGACCCAGGTAGGGGAAGCGGCCGGACAGCGCCACGCCCTGCGGGGTACCGGTGTTGATGACGTCACCGGGCTCCAGCACCAGGTACTGCGACAGGTGGTGCACCAGGTGCGCCACGCTGAAGATCATGTCCGCGGTGACGGAGTCCTGCCGCGGCTCGCCGTTGACGTAGCTGCGCAGCCGTAGGTCCTGCGGGTCGCCGACCTCGTCGGCCGTCACCAGCACCGGGCCCAGCGGGTTGAACGTGGCACAGCTCTTGCCCTTGGACCACTGACCGCCCGACTCCTCCAGCTGGAAGGCGCGTTCGGAGACGTCGTTGCTGACGGCGTAGCCCGCGATGTGCGCGGCGGCGTCGGCGGGGGAGTCCAGGTAGGAGGCGCGGCGGCCGATGACGACGGCCAGCTCCACCTCCCAGTCCGTCTTCTTCGAACCGCGCGGGATGAGCACGTCGTCGTACGGGCCGACGACCGTGTTCGGCGACTTGTAGAAGAGGATCGGCTGCTCGGGCGGTTCGGCACCCGACTCCGCGGCGTGGGCCGCGTAGTTCTGGCCGATGCAGAGCAGCGCGGAGGGCCGGGCCACCGGGGCACCGATCCGCAGACCCGTGATGTCGATCTCGGGGAGCACGGGTTCGGCGGGGACCAGCCGCGGGTTGTCCGCGAGCGCGGCGAGGAACGCGCCGTCGATGTCGTCGGTGATGCCGGACAGGTCGTGGTGACGGCCTTCGGGGCAGACGAGGACCGGGCGCTCGTGGCCCGGCTCGCCGATGCGCATCAGTCGCATGGGAGGAACTTTCTCAACGGGTGGAATATCGGGGGTTCAGTGCAGACGGGCGAGGGCGTCGGCCGTGACGGCGTGCAGCGGCGGCCGCCCGGAGAGCAGGCGCAGCACCTCGTCGACGGCGCTCGCCCCGAGCCGCTGCCGGCACTCGACGCTGCCCGCCGCTTGGTGCGGAGTGAGCAGCACGTTCGGCAGGGAGCGGAACGGATGGTCCACCGGCAGCGGCTCCGCCTCGAAGACGTCGATCGCCGCGTCCAGTCGGCCCGACGACAACTCGGCGAGCAGCGCCTCCTCGTCGACCAGCCACGACCTCGCGGTGTTCACCAGGCCGGCCCCGTCCGGCATCAGGGCCAGCTGCTCGGCACCGATCATCCGGTGGGTCTCCTCGGTGACCGGGGCGTGCACGGCCACGATCCGGCTGCGCGACAGCAGCACGTCGAGCGGTACGCGCTCCACGCCGAGCTCCCGCGCGTCCGCCTCGGAGAGGTACGGGTCGGCCACGCCCACCCGCGCCCCCATCGCCCGCACCAGGGCGATGTACGCGCGGCCGGTGCGGGAGGCGCCGATCACCCCGATGTCGCTGCCGTGGATCTCGTGGCGCGGCGGGGCCTGGCCGGCCGCCTCCCACGTCGCCCCGCCGCGCAGGGCGTGGTCGAAGCGGTGCACGCGGTGCAGCAGGGACAGGGTGAACGCGAGCGCGACCTCGGCGACCGGGCGGGCCATCTCGTCACCGGCCTGGGTGACCAGGACGCCCCGCCGGAACACCTCCTCGGTGACGTACGGCGCGACCGCCGAACCGGTGTGCGCCACCAGCTCCAGCCGGTCGGCCGACGCGAGGAGCCCGGCGTCCACCCGCGGCGCCCCCCACGAGGTGATCAGCGCACGGGCGCCGGGCAGCGCCGCCGCCACAGCCGCCCGGTCGCGATGGTTGTCCGGGACCGCCAACTCCGCCGCCCGCTCCAGCTCCCGCCACACCTCGGCGGTGAACAGCTGGGCGCGCAGCGCGGGCGGCACGGCGACGACCACCCGGGGCCGGCCGGCCGGGTCAGGAGAGCCAGTCATCGAGGTGCTCCGCGACGAAGGCGTCATCGGTCAGCCAGGGGTAGGCCGCGGCGACCCGGCTGATCTCCTCGGCCTGTCCGGGGGAGAGCGTCTCGGCCGGGTCCAGGCACCGGATGTTCGCCAGCAGGCCCTGGCGGCGCAGCACTTCGTGGACCCCGGCGATGCAGCCGCGGAACGCGCCGCGCACGTCGAACACCGCGCTGTTGGCGTCGGTGAGCTCCGGGCGGCGGCCCAGGCAGCGCACCATCGCCTCGTGGTCCCCGCCGCGTGCCCTGCGGACGTCGTCGAGGAGCGTCACCGCGGAGCTCGTCCACACGGCCCACTGGCCGAGGAGCCCGCCCGCGAACCAGCGCGGCCCGCCGCCCGCCGTCTCGTACGGGGTGAGCAGGTCGCCGATGATGTCGTCGTCGTTGCCGGTGTACAGCGCCACCTCGTCGGCCCGGTCGGCGGCGGCCACGGCGCGTACGACATCGGCGGTGCGGTAGCGGTCGAACGGGGCGATCTTCACCGCGGCCGTGTTCGGCAGATCGGTGAACGAGGACCAGAAGTGCGGCGACAGGTAGCGTCCGCCGACCGCCTCCTGGAGGTAGAAGCCGATCACCGGCAGCACCTCGCCGACCGCCCGCGCCCGGTCCAGCAGGCCCTTCTCGTCCGCGCCGGGCACGGCCGGGCTGAGCAGCACCGCGTCGTAACCGAGCTCGGCGGCGGTCTCGGCCTCCGCGACGGCCTGCGCCGTGTAGCCGCAGGCACCGGCGACCTTGATGAACGGCCGGCCGGCCTCGGCGTCGATCGTCTCGGCGGCGAGCTCCAGGACCGGCCGGAACAGGCCGACCTCCGGTTCGCGGATCTCGAACTGGGTGGTGTGCACGGCGACGGCGACGCCGCCCGCGCCCGAGGCGAGGTAGTAGCGGGTCAGCGCCCGCTGCCGGCGCTCGTCGAAGGAGCCGTCGTCGTGCAGGGCGAGCGGGTGCGCGGGGATCACCGCACCGTGGGCGAGTGCGTCCAGGGCGGGGGTCGGTGCGAGGGAGGGAGTGGACATGGGGTGGATCAGAACCTTCCGTCGCGGACCTGGAACTTGGTGGGCTTGCCGGACAGCGGCAGCCCGCGGCGCAGCCAGTCGGCCTGCCATTCGACGAGGGTGCGCAGCGTGACGTCCGGATAGCCGAACAGCGCGTGGCAGCGGCTCGCGTCGGAGAGCAGCGCGGTGGGCGCCTCCTCGCCGGCGAAGACCGGCTCCTTGCCGAACTCCTCGCCGAACCACCGGGCGATGCGGCGCACCGAAGCGGTCTCGGGGCCGGTGAGGTTGAGGGTGAACGCCTCGCCGTCGGTGGCGTGCAGCAGCGAGCGCAGGGCGACTTCGTTGGCGTAGCCCTGCCACACCACATTGGCGTGACCGGTCGTCACGTCGACGCTCTCGCCGGTCTGTACCCGGTACGCGATGTCGGCGAGGACGCCGTAGCGCAGGTCGACCGCGTAGTTGAGGCGGATGTTGGCGACCTTGGTGCCGCGGGTCAGCGCCGCGTGGCCGAAGATCCGCTCCCGGCCCAGGCAGGACATGGCGTATTCGCCGACCGGGCCCACCGGGTCGCTCTCGGTGCTGCCGCCGGAGGAGACCGGGACCAGTGGGTACACGTTGCCGGTGGAGAAGGCGGCGATTCGTGCGTGTGGCCAGCGGTGTGTCACCCGGTCCGGCATCGCGGCGTTCACGGCCCAGGCGTGCGAGGGTGCTCCGGCGGAGCCGAATTTGGCGCCGACCATGAAGACGATGTTCCCGGCGTCGGGCAGTTCGGTCAGGTCGGCGGTGGGGTTCATCAGGTCGAAGGCGACGGTGGAG
>NZ_RDBO01000020.1:0-67277 GCF_008120935.1 Streptomyces sp. sk2.1 | reverse complement strand
AGACCGGCCGCTGGCACCAGCTCCACACCGGCACCCTCGACTTCCGCACCTTCGGCCACTTCGACGCCAAGACCCCCGCCGACGCCGCACTCGACGCCATGATCGCCGACAAGAGCGTCCACCGCATCGAAGCCCACACCGACCTCCTGTTCACCAAACGCCACCTCTTCAACCGCTCCCACATCGAACTCGACTTCGGCGGCAACCTCATACGCACCGAAGGCATCGAGAAGAACACCCACGACAACCCCTTCGGCGCCGTCCTCTCCTTCCGCGGCACCCTCACCGACACCACCGTCGAGCACGCGCTCTCCGGCAAGGTCATCGAGCTGACCGACACCTTCCCGGTCCCCGACGCCAAGGCGTTCGAGGCCGGCCAGTGGTGGGCCGTCCAGGTCGCTCCGGTCGAGGGCGGCGGGCGCGACGAACGCGAACTGCAGAAGCTCGTAGAGATCACCGAGATCGTCGACGCCACGCACATCCGGATCGGCTACCTCAACGGCTGGGAGCTCGCCGCCGGACGCACCCTCACCTGGACCCGCGTCGAACCGGTCCGCGACGCCCACGTCCGCAACATGGTCTTCGAGGGCGCCGGCCGCGACGAGTACACCGGCTCCCACCCGGTCAGTTACGAGTACGCGGTGGGCTGCGACGTCTCCGGCATCCACGCCACCGGCTCCTTCTGGCCGGTCATCATGCGCCGCTGGTGCACCCGCTTCCGCACCGAGGACTGCTCCCTGAAGAACCCGCCCACCGTCGAGTACGGCGGCGCGGGCTACCTCACCCAGCAGATCTACTGCCTGTACGGGCGGGTCGCGGACTGCACGACCAGCAACGTGCGCCACCTCAACGACCTCACCGCCTCCGCCTACTGCACCGTCGTCAACTGCCACGGCGACGGCGACGACGCGGGCGGCAACCCCTTCACCACCCACGGCCAGTACGAGCACGACCTGCTCTTCGACGGCAACTCCGGGCTGATGGACATCGCCAACTCCGGTGCGCAGTGGGGCATCTCCGCCAAGCGGATCACCGTGCGGCGGCACGTCTGCTCCTGGTTCACCGCCAACACCAAGATCACCGACCTGACCCTGGAGGACATCACGGTGATCGCCCGCCCCACCTTCGACCAGGCGGGCACCCTCACCGTCAACGCCGACGGGGCCCAGGTGCGCGGCTGCACCGCGAAGACCTTCGCCGTCGCCCAGCGCTCCGCCCGCTCCGGCCGCCCCACCACCATCAGCGACTGCTCCTTCGAGCCACCCGCCGGCGCCGTCCTCGTGCAGACCCCGGTCACCGCCACCGTCCACTTCGTGCGCTGCACGTTCAAGGGCGTCGACGGCGCGATCCTGCGCGGCGCGGGCCCCGTCCACTTCACCGACTGCACCGTCATCGGCGCCGAGAACGCCGCCCCGCTCTCGGTCGGCTCGGCGGACCTGCGGATCGACGGCGGGCACTACGACAACACCGGCATCGAACTCAGCGCCGTGCGCGACCAGCGGATCACCCTCACCGGAGGGGCCCGCCTCACCGGCGGCAACAAGGCCAGGGCACTGCTCGGCCGGGCCGCCGGCCCGGGGAAGGTCACCTGGGACATCAACGGGATCGCCGGCGCCGCCTCCGGCGCGGACACCGCCCACATCCGGATAGCCGACGGCACCAACCACTACGCGGCGAGCGGCAGCCGCTTCACCGGCGGCACGCTCCACCTCGCCCCGGACGCCCTGGCCTCGGCCCTGCACACCGGGTGCGTGGAGGACGGCACGAAGCGCACCGCGATGCCCGCGAACGGCCCGTCGGTGCGCACGGACGGGAACCTGGTCCTGTGACCGCCGTCGTCCGGACCGCCACCCCGGCCGACGACCCGGCGCTGGCCGGGCTGTGGCGGCTGTGCTTCGACGCTCCGCAGGTCACCGACCTGCACGCCCTCGACCCGGACCGCCACCGGCACACCTTCGTCGCGCAGAACGCCGCGGGCGACGGGATCGACGCGGTCGTCGTGTACGTGCCGAGGACGATCCGCGACGCGGACGGCGCCCCGCGGCGGGTCGGCGGCATCGGCAGTGTCGCCACCCGCCCCGAGGCCCGCGGGCGGGGGCTGGTGCGGCTGCTGCTGGTGGCGGCGGAGCGCACCATGCGGGCCGAGGGGTGCGCCTGGTCGCTGCTGTTCACCGGCACCCCGGGCGTCTACCGGGGCTCGGGCTGGCAGGAGTTCGACAGCGCGTACACCGAGGGGACGCTCACCGGGGGGACGCCCGCACCGCCGTCCGCCGCGGGGACGGCCTTCCGGGTCCGGCCGGCCACGGCGCGGGACGCCGCCGGGGTGGCCGCGCTGCACCGCGCGTACAACGCGGACCGGCCGCTCAGCTCGCTGCGGAGCGCCGAGGACTGGGCGGTGCGCGTGCCCGCCTGGTACGGCCCGATCGAGCGGTGGCTCGTGGCCGAGGACCCCGTCTCGGGGGCGCTCGCCGGCTGGATCGTGGCCCAGCACGTGGGGGAGCACGTCGAGGTGCGGGAGTTCGCGGGGGCGCCCGGGTGCCTGGGCGAACTGTTCGCCGCGGTCGGCGAACGGGGCCGGGCGGCGGGGCTGGACCGGGCCCGGGTCCGGCTCCCCGACGAGCCCGGGGTCCGGGCCGCGCTGCCGGCCCTGCTGACGGACGCCAGGCGGGTGACGGAGCGGGTGGGCATGGCACGCCCGCTGCACGCCACCGCGGAATCCGTCCGGGCCGCGGTCACGGCACCCGGCGCGATGCACTGGTACGGCGACTGCTTCTGAGCGACGGCCGGGGCGACGGGAACGCGGGAACGGGAGCACGAGGACGGCAGCGCGGGAACGGGAACGCGGGAACGGGAACGCGGGAACGGCAGCGCGGGAACGGGAGCACGAGGGCAGGAACGCGGCGACGGCCGCGGCGGGACGGTGCGCCCGCCGCGGCCGTCGCCGCGTCATCGTGTCATCGCCGGTCCGGTCCGGCCGTCACCGCTTGTCCGCCGGGTCCTGCTCGTCGTACGCCGAGGTCCCCGAGTCCAGCAGGGGCTCCTGGGTCTTGAGGTGCGCCGGGGCGAAGGCCCGCAGCACGTGGTAGCCGGTGATCACCACGATGGTGCCCAGCGCGATCCCGCTCAGCTCGAAGTTGTCGGTGATCTTCAGGCCGACGCCGCCGACGCCGATGATGATGCCCGCGGCGGCCGGGACCAGATTCAGCGGGTTGCGCAGGTCCACCTTGGCGTGCAGCCAGATCTGGGCGCCGAGCAGGCCGATCATGCCGTAGAGGATGACGGTGATGCCGCCGAGCACCCCGCCGGGGACCGCGGCGACGACCGCGCCGAACTTGGGGCAGAGGCCGAAGAGCAGGGCGAAGCAGGCGGCGGCCCAGTACGCGGCGGTGGAGTAGACCCGGGTCGCGGCCATGACGCCGATGTTCTCCGAGTACGTGGTGTTCGGCGGGCCGCCCACCGCGGTCGACAGCATCGACGCGGCGCCGTCGGCGGCGATCGCGGTGCCCAGCTTGTCGTCCAGCGAGGAGCCGGTCATCTCGCCCACGGCCTTCACGTGCCCGGCGTTCTCGGCGATCAGCGCGATGACCACCGGCAGCGCGACCAGGATCGCCGACCACTCGAAGCTCGGCGCGTGGAAGGACGGCAGCCCGATCCAGTCGGCCTTGGAGACGCCCGACAGGTCGAGCCGCCAGTGGTCCACGGCCTCCGCGCCGCCCGCCGGGGAGTGGATCTTGCCGAAGACCTGGTCGAGGACCCAGGACAGGACGTATCCGAAGACCAGGCCCAGGAAGATCGCGATGCGCGAGAAGAATCCGCGCAGGCACACTACGGCCAAACCGGTGAACAGCATGACCAGCAGCGCCGTCCACTGGTCCTGCGGCCAGTACGTCGAGGCGGTCACCGGCGCCAGGTTGAAGCCGATCAGCATGACGACGGCACCGGTGACCACCGGCGGCATGGCCGCGTGGATGATCCGGGCACCGAAGCGCTGCACCGCGAGACCGGCGAGGAAGAGCACCACACCGACGACGAACACCGCGCCGGTGACCACGGCGCTGCTGCCGCCGCTCGCCCGGATCGTCGCCGCGACCCCGACGAAGGAGAGCGAGCAGCCGAGGTAGCTGGGCACCCGACCGCGGGTGGCCAGCAGGAAGATGGCCGTGGCGACACCCGACATCATGATCGCCAGGTTGGGGTCCAGCCCCATCAGCACCGGCGCGACGAACGAGGCGCCGAACATCGCGACTACGTGCTGGGCGCCGAGGCCGAACGTACGGGGCCAGGAGAGCCGTTCGTCCGGACGGACCACGGCCCCCGGCGCGGGGGTCTTCCCGTCGCCGTGCAGAGTCCAGCGCACGCCGAGGTCCATGGTCGCTCCCTGGGGGTAGATACGGAGCCCACCGCCCCGATGGGCGTGGCGCTTCCGCCGAAATGATCAGCGCCATGGTAATGCCGGATCGCGGGGACCTCTCGGCCGGGCCGCAGGTCGGGAGCCTGCCCGGCCCCGGCCCGGCCGGTGCGGACCCCGCCCGGGCCACGGCCCGGCCCCCGGCTCCCGGCTCAGGGCTCCCGGCTCGGGCACCCGGCCCCGGCTCAGGCTCCCGGCTCGGCCGACGCCGCCTTCGTGGCGCCCGCGTCCGGGGACGACGTGGCCCGGCGGTCGCCCGCCCGCAGCACCCCGGCCCCCAGCACCAGACCGAACGCCAGCACCGTCACCAGGCCGAAGGAGACGACCAGCGAGGTCGCCTCGGCCAGCGAGCCGATCGCCGACGGGGCGATGAGCCCGGAGGTGTACGTGATCGTGGCGACCCCCGCGATCGCCTGGCTCGGGTTCGGGCCGCTGCGCCCCGCCGCCGCGAAGGCGAGCGGGACGACCACGGCGACCCCGAGGCCGATGAGCCCGAAGCCGCACATGGCGAGCACCGCGCTCGGCGAGGCGACCACGAGCACGCCGCCCACCGTCGCGAGGACCCCGCCGACCCGCACGGTGCGCACCGCGCCGAAGCGGTCGACGACCTTGTCGCCGGCGATCCGGGCGACCGCCATGGTCAGTGCGAACGCCGTGGTGGAGGCCGCGGCGAGCCCGGCGGAGGTGTCCATCACGTCCCGGAGGTAGACCGCCGACCAGTCCAGGCTGGCCCCCTCGGCGAACACCGCGCAGAAGCCCACCGCGCCGATGATCAGCGCCGACTTCGGCGGCAGGGTGAAGCGCGGCGGCGGCTCCTCGTCCGGCTCGCTGCGCAGGTCGAGCACGCCCTGGCAGGCCAGCAGGCCGAGCACGGTGAGCACCAGGGCGGCCAGGGCGTGGTGCAGCCGGGCGTCGGTGCCCAGGTGCGCGGCCAGGGTGCCCGCCGCCGAACCGATCAGGGCGCCCACGCTCCACATCCCGTGCAGCCCGGACATGATCGACTTGTTCAGGCGGTTCTCCACCTCGACGCCGAGGGCGTTCATCGCCACGTCCGACATGCCGGCCGTCGCCCCGTAGACGAGGAGGGCCGCGCACAGCGTCGGCAGACCGGGCGCCAGCGCGGGCAGGACCAGCGCCAGCGTCCAGAGGGCGAGCAGTCCGCGCAGCGCGGTCCGGGCCCCGAAGCGGTGGCTGATCGCGCCGGCCAGCGGCATCGCGAGCGAGGCGCCGATCGCCGGGAAGGCCAGGGCCAGGCCGAGCTGCCCGGCGCTGACCCCGGCGTGGTCCTGGATCCAGGGAACCCGGGTGGCGAAGCTGCCGGTCACGGCGCCGTGGACGGTGAAGACCGTGGCGATGGCGAACCTGGCCCGCCTCACCTGCTCCGCGCCGAAGACCGTCTCGGTGGAATCCGTTGTCATGCCGCCGTGCCCTCCCCTGGAATTCTTCCGCCGCCGGTGGCCCGGCGCTCGTTGTCGGCCGTGCGGGCCGTAAACTATCAGGAACCCTGCCTGATAAATAGTCCGCCCGAGCGTCCGGTCCGGCGGAGATCTGGAAGGATCCCGGCATGCCCGCATCACCGAGCACCGCCCGAGCCCTCAACGACCGGCTCGCCCTGCGACTGCTCCAGCAGGAGGGCCCGCTGACGGCCGCCCAGCTGAAGAAACTGACCGGCCTGTCCCGGCCGACCGTCGCCGACCTCGTCGAACGGCTCCGGGAGGCCGGACTGGTCGAGGTGGTCGGAGAGGCCGGCGCCGAGCGGCGCGGCCCCAACGCCCGGCTGTACGGGATCGTCGCCGACCGCGCCCACCTCGCCGCCCTCGACGTGCGCACCCGCGGCGTCGCCATGGCCGTCGCCGACCTGCTGGGCAACACGCTCGCCGAGGCCACCCTGCCCGTGGACGGCGACACGGACGCCGACACCACCGCGGAACAGGCCGCCGCCCTGCTGGAGCGCATCGCGCGCGAGGCCGGCCCCGCCCCCCTGCACAGCGTCGGCATCGGCGCGCCCGGACTGATCGACCCGGTCACCGGCGAACTGCGCGACACCACCGGGCTGCCCGCCTGGCACCGGCGGCTGGTGCGGGTCCTCCAGGAGCGGCTGCCCGCGACCGTACTGGTCGAGAACGAGACCAACCTCGCCGCCGTGGCCGAGCACCGCAGCGGCGCGGCCCGCGACCGCGACACCTTCGTGCTCTTCTGGCTCGGCCACGGCGTCGGCGCCGCCGTCATGCTGGACGGCGCGCTCCGCCGCGGGGCCTCCGGCGGCGCGGGCGAGATCGGCTTCCTGCCGGTGCCCGGCGCGGTCGGGGTCCCCTCGGCGCTCAACTGCGACGGCGGCTTCCACTCGCTGGTCGGCTCCGCCCCGGTCTGCGAACTGGCCGCCGCCCACGGCATCGTCGTGCCGCCGGGCACGGCCGGGGGCGAGAAGGAACCGGGCGCGGCGTCGGCCGTGCGGGCCGCGCTGGCGGGGGAGGGCCGGCACGAGGCGTTCCTGGACGTCCTGGCCGAACGTCTCGCGCTGGGCGCCGCCGCCATCGCCTCGGTCCTCGACCCGGGCTGCGTGGTGCTGGCGGGCGAGGTCGGCCACGCGGGCGGCGACGCGCTCGCGGCCCGGGTCGAGGAGCGGCTGGTCACCATGTCGCCGCTGCGCACCGAGGTCAGGGCCGGGCGGCTGGGCGGCGCGGCGGTGCTCCGCGGCGCCCTCCTGGCCGCCCGCGAGGCGGCCCAGGACGACCTGTTCGGCCCGTCGGCGCAGGGGACGCCCGGCCGGTCGGGCGCTTGACCCCGATCGCGGTCGAGGAGGGACGCCGATCCGCGTGACCACCGAAACCACGTCCCGCGCGGCGGACGTCGAAGCGATCGGCCGGCTCGTCCTTGCGGTCGAGGACTTCCGGCGGAACGAGGACCCCGAGGAGCTCCTCGGCCTCTTCCACCCCGACGTCGTCCGGACGACGGCCCACGGCGAGGTCCTCGTCGGCCTCGACGCGATCACGGACTTCACCCGCCGGGTCCTCCCGGCGGCGGACCGGGACGGCGAGGTCGCCCACGCGGTCGACCACGTGCTCTTCATCCGCCCCGACGTCGCCGCGGTCGAGGTCCGCCGGTGCCACGCGGCCCCGGCAGCGGAGAGCGGGGGCGCCCCGCCGTACGTGGTCCCGAAGCACGCCGACGGCCGACGGCCGCTGACCGCCTGCCGGAACACCCCGGCCGTGCCCGGCCGGGAGCCGTGCCCGCCCGACAGGGGCCGGGACGGCCGTGGACCCGGCGGTGACCGGGGGCGAACCGGTCACCGCCGGGCGGTCGAGGGGGCGGGTCAGCAGGCGCCGAGGTCCTGCCAGACGCCCCAGTCACCGGTGGAGCCGGGCGTCTCGCCCTTCGTCCACCACTTGGACTTCCACTGGTGCCCGTCGTGGGCGACGGTCGTGCCCGCGCCGTACTCACCGGTCGCCGACCAGGCGGGCGCGGTGCAGCTGCCGCCGCCGGGGCCCGGGGTCGGGCTGGTCGACGGGTCCGGCGTGGGCGAGGTGCCCGTGCCCGGCTCGACCACCGTGGTGCCGCGCGCCAGGTCGGCGGCGAGGGCGTACGACTTCCCGCCGAAGGTCACCGTCCAGTTCGACGGGGTGGAGGTGGGCAGGTAGTACACGAAGTCCACCTGCACCGAGGCGCCGGGCGCCAGGCTCTGCCAGCCGGGCAGCTTCAGCGAGACGCGGTTGTAGTCGCCCTTCAGCCCGCCGATGTTGTCGGCGGCGGTGTGGTCGCTGCGCACGATCGTGGTGCCGAAGCCGGACTGGTCCTTGGCGTTGGCGGGGGCCGAGGTCGCGTAGTCGAACTGGAACTCGGTGCCGCCGGGCAGCGTCGTCTTCGTATTGTTGGTGATCTTCAGCTTGGGGCTGATCGGGTAGTTGGAGTCACCGAGCGGGAACTGGTCGAAGGACACGTCGATGTCGAGTGCCTCGGTGGGCAGGCCGACGGTGGAGCGCTTCGCGCCGTACGGGGCCGCCGACTTGAACTTCTCGTACATCGTCGAGGTGAGTGTGGAGCCCGGCTCGTACTGGCCCTTGGCGGCGTTCCAGCCGTAGTCGCCCGCGAGCTCCCAGATCATGGCTCCGCCGATGCCCTTGTCGACGACGTAGTCCGCCTTCGCGGCGACCGACTGCTCGTCCTCGGTGGACAGGAAGACCTTCTTCTCGGCGTTCCACAGCCAGGGCGCGACCAGCGTCGAGTCGTACTTGCGGGCGTAGGTGCCGGTCAGTTCGGTGTCGGCGGGGAAGCCGTAGTCGGTGACGTAGTCGCCGACGACCCCCTTCTCCAGGTTCTTCGCGTGCCACATGGGGTTGGAACCGGCGGGCGACTCCTTGCCCGCGGTGTCCAGGTCGTGCCAGAGGTTGTCGATGCCGACGGCGCCGTCGCCGCACTTGGTCAGCCCCGCGCCGGCCGGGCAGTCGGTGGTGGCGGCCCTGCCCCACAGCCCGTCCGTGCCGCCCTGCACGTTCTTGAAACCGCGGGTGTAATACGGCAGGCCGATGTTGATCCGGCCGGACGGCATCGAGCCGCGGAAGTAGTGGTACGCCCAGTCGGTGTTGAGGTAGCCGGTGCCGCCGTACTGGGAGGTCGAGTAGACGCTCGCCTGGGCGAGTTCGGCGTCCTTGCCGTCGTCGTACAGCGCGGCGTTCGGACCGACGTACTCGTTCCACGCGCCGTGCAGGTCGTACGACATGATGTTGACGTAGTCCAGGTACTTCTGGACCTGGAAGGTCTCCATGCCGCGCAGCAGATAGCCCGACGAGGGGGCGGCCACGCTCAGCAGGTAGTGGGTGCCGTCGGCGGCGGACGCGCGGTCGAGCTTCTCGCGCAGGGTCTTCATCAGCGCGGAGTAGCCCTTGACCAGACCGGCCCGGCGGGCGTTGGACAGGGTCCAGTCCAGCGGGTTGCCCGCGTCCTTCATGGTCGTCGGGTACTCGTAGTCGATGTCGACGCCGTTGAAGCCGTACTTCCTGACGAAGTCGACGGCCGAGTCCGCGAAGGTGTCGATGCCGGCCTGGTTGACCGACCCGTCGGCGTTGGTCGCCATCGAGTAGAAGCCGCCGGAGTCCACCCGCTCGCCGTCGGCGCCGAAGTAGCCGCCGGTCTCGGCCCAGCCGCCCACCGACACCATGGTCTTCACGTTCGGGTGCTTCTTCTTGAACTTGGTGAGCAGGTTGAAATGGCCCTTGTAGGGGAGTTCGGGGTCCATCTCGGCGCCCGCGACACCCGGCCAGGTCATGCCGGTCGAGGCGTTGTCCGGGCCGTCGGCACCCACGGAGAGCTTGTTGCCGCCGTCGACGTGGGCGAAGGCGTAATTCAGATGGGTGACCTTGTCCCAGGGGATGTCGGGGACGAGGTAGGCGGGCTTGCCGTCCTTCCCGGTACGCCAGTTGGTGAAGTACCCGATGACCCGCCGCTGATGGTCGGCGCCCATCTTCTCGCGGCCCTCGGTGTCGTAGACGGAGCAGTAGGGGACCTGGACGCCGGGGGTCTCGTAGAGACCGTCGGGGCGACAGGACTCCTGGTCGGCGGCGGCCGACGGGGTGGTGGCGAGCGAGCCCAGCAGCAGTGCGGCGACGGTGGCACCGGCCGCGAGCAGGGTGGCTCTCGCACGGGTGGGGGACAGCACGTTCGGTTCCTCCCGGGGAGGTTCGGCAAAAACGCAACTGGCAAGGGGGTGGGTCGGGTTGATGCCCCGGGTGTGCGCACACCGCGGGACGACTCCTCGGAGGTGACGCAGAGATTAAGAGGACTAGACCAGTGAGTCAATAGGTCTGGACCTTTAGGGGGCGGCTGTCCGTTTGCGCCCCGCCGTGCGCCCCCTTGTGAGCCAGTCCACAGCCGCTCACCCGCATGGCCCAGCGGCGGGCGTGGCACACTGAACCCTGTACCAGTAGCAGCGCACTCCGGGGTCGGTGAAATTCCGAGCCGGCGGTTAAAGTCCGCGACCCGTCCGCATCCAGCGGCCGGTTGACCAGGTGAAATTCCTGGACCGACGGTTAAAGTCCGGATGGGAGGCAGTGCGCGGCGGGCCGTTTCACGGGTACGCCGCCGTCGGCGGATGGTTTCGGGCGACCGATCCGTCCGTTCTTCCGGCATTCGGCGTTCCCCTGTCGCGTTCCCGCTCTTCTGTCGTCATCGACAGCCCCGGAGTCCGTGCCCGAAGAGGCAGGAGGACCCGGTGGACACCGCAGCCGACATCACCGCCATGCGCCGAGCGATCGAGCTCGCCGCCCGCGGCCTCGGCTCCACCAGCCCCAACCCCGTCGTCGGCTGTGTCGTCCTCGACGCCGCGGGCCGCCTCGCGGGCGAGGGCTTCCACCAGCGGGCCGGCGGCCCGCACGCCGAGATCCACGCCCTGCGCGCCGCGGGCGACCGGGCCCGCGGCGGCACCGCCTACGTCACCCTCGAACCCTGCAACCACACCGGTCGCACCGGCCCCTGCGCCCAGGCGCTGATCGAGGCCGGCGTCGCCCGGGTCGTCTACGCGGTCGGCGACCCGAACCCGCAGGCCACCGGCGGTGCGGACACCCTGCGCGCGGCCGGGACCGAGGTCGGAGGGGGGCTCCTCGCCGCCGAGGCCGAAGCGGGCAACACCGCCTGGCTGACCTCGGTGCGGCTCGGCCGCCCGTACGTCCTGTGGAAGTACGCGGCGAGCCTCGACGGCCGGATCGCGGCCGCCGACGCCACCAGCCGCTGGATCACCTCCGCCGAGTCCCGCGCCGACGTCCACCGGCTGCGCGCCGAGGCCGACGCCGTCGTGGTCGGCTCCGGCACCGCCCGCACCGACGACCCGCAGCTCGGCGTCCGGGGCATCGACGGCGCCGCGCAGCCCCTGCGGGTGGTCGTGGACACCACCGCCACCGCCGTACGCCCCGGCGCCCGCGTCCTCGACGACGGCGCGCCCACCCTGATCGCCGTCGCCGACGACGCCGACGCCCGCCACCTCCCCGAAGGGGCCGTCCTGCGGCTGCCGCGCGCCGCCACCGGCCCCGGCCTCGACATCCCCGCCCTGCTCGACGCCCTGCACGGGCGCGGCATCCGCTCCGTACTCCTCGAAGGCGGCCCGACCCTGGCCGGGGCCTTCGTCGCCGCGGGAACGGTCGACAAGGTCGTCGGCTACCTCGCCCCCGTGCTCCTCGGCGCCGGTCCGGCGGCCCTCGCCGACGCCGGAATCTCCACCATCGCAGAGGCGTTGCGCCTCGATGTGACCGAGACCGTCCGCATCGGCCCCGATCTGCGCATCACCGCCGTCCCCGGCACCGACCGGAAGGGAAACTGAGTTGTTCACCGGAATTGTCGAAGAACTGGGTGAGGTCACCGCCGTCGAGAAGCTCGACGACGCCTCCCGCTTCCGCCTGCGCGGCCGAGTGGTCACCGAGGGCGCCAAGCACGGAGACTCCATCGCCGTCAACGGCGTCTGCCTCACCGTCGTCGACCTCGGCGACGGCGAGTTCACCGCCGACGTGATGGCCGAGACCCTGAACCGGTCCAGCCTCGGCGCCCTGGCCGCGGGCTCCCGGGTCAACCTGGAGCGCCCGATGGCGGTCGGCGGCCGGCTCGGCGGGCACATCGTCCAGGGCCACGTCGACGGCACCGGCCGCATCGTCGAGCGCCGGATCTCCGAGAACTGGGAGATCGTGAAGGTCTCCCTCCCCGCGCACCTGAGCCGCTACGTGGTCGAGAAGGGATCCATCACCGTCGACGGCGTCAGCCTCACCGTCGTGGACGCCGGACCCGACTACTTCACCATCAGCCTCATCCCCACCACCCTCGCCCTGACCACGCTCGGCATCAAGGAGCCCGGCGACCCGGTCAACCTGGAGGTGGACGTCATCGCGAAGTACGTCGAGCGGCTGCTCGGCCACACCGCGCAGGAGACCGAGGAGCCGGTGAAGTGACCGCCCTGAACTGGCTGAACTCGGAGGCGTTCACCGTCCTCGGGCAGCACATCATCTGGTCCGACATGATCGGCAACACGGTCGGTCTGATCGCCCTCACCCTGGGCTGGCTCCGCTCGGTCTGGACCTGGCCCGCCCAGCTCCTGTCCGGCGTCGTCCTCGTCGCGGCCAACGCCTCGGTGCAGCAGGCGGGCAGCGTCGGCAAGCAGGTCGTCGTCATCGCCGTGGCCGTCTGGGGCTGGCAGCAGTGGACCCGGGGCAGGCAGCAGGCCCAGGACGGCTCCATCGCCGTGCGGTTCGCCACCTGGCGCGAGCGCGGATACCTGCTGGGCGGCGCCGCGCTCGGCACCCTCGCGGTCGGCGGCCTGTTCACCGCGTTCCCCTCGCTGTCCTGGAGCCCGTGGGCGGACGCGTACATCTTCGCGGGCACCCTCGTCGCGATGCTCGCCCAGGCCCGCGGCATGGTCGAGTTCTGGTTCGCCTGGCTGCTGGTCGACCTCGTCGGCGTACCGCTGAACTTCCACAGCGGCCTCGCCTTCTCCGGTCTCATCTACGTCGTGTACGGCGCCCTCGTCCTGTGGGGCATGCGCGACTGGTGGCTGCGCTCGCGGACACCCGCTCTGGAAGGAGCCACGGCATGACTGCCCAGCCCACCTGGCTGCACCCGGACCGCGGGAGGGACCTGGAGGACCTCTCGCTCGACCCCGTCGAACAGGCGATCCGCGACATCGCCGCCGGCCGGCCCGTCGTGGTCGTCGACGACGAGGACCGGGAGAACGAGGGCGACCTCGTCGTCGCCGCCGAGAAGGCCACCCCCGAGATCGTCGCGTTCATGATGAGCGAGTGCCGCGGCCTGATCTGCGCCCCCATGGAGAACGACGAGCTGGAACGGCTCGAACTCCCGCAGATGGTCGGCCGCAACACCGAGTCGATGCGGACCGCGTTCACCGTCTCCGTCGACGCCTCGGCGGCCCACGGCGTGACCACCGGGATCTCCGCCGCCGACCGGGCCACCACCCTCCGGCTGCTGGCGGGCGGCGAGGCCGGACCCGCCGACTTCGTACGGCCCGGCCACGTCTTCCCGCTCCGCGCCCGCTCCGGCGGCGTACTGGTGCGCAACGGCCACACCGAGGCCGCCGTCGACCTCGCCCGGCTCGCCGGCCTGCGGCCCGCCGGCGCCATCGTCGAGATCGCCGGCGAGGACGGCGAGATGCTGCGGCTGCCGCAGCTGGTCCCGTTCGCCCGCAAGCACGGCCTCACGATCATCTCCATCGAGGACCTGATCGCCTACCGCCGCAGCTCGGAACCGACCGTGCGCCGCGAGGCCGAGGTGCGGCTGCCGACCGGCTTCGGCCCGTTCACCGCCTACGGCTACCGCTCCACGACCGACGGCGTCGAACACGTCGCGCTCGTCCACGGCGACCTCGGCGACGGCGACGACATCCTGGTCCGGGTCCACTCCGAGTGCCTGACCGGCGACATCTTCCAGTCCCAGCGCTGCGACTGCGGCCCCCAGCTGCACGCGTCCATGCGCCGGATCACCGAGGAGGGCCGCGGCGTCGTCGTCTACCTCCGCGGCCACGAGGGCCGGGGCATCGGCCTGCTGTCCAAACTGCGCGCCTACGAACTCCAGGAACGCGGCGTCGACACCCTCGACGCCAACCTGGAACTCGGCCTGCCCGCCGACGCCCGCGACTACGCGGCCGGCGCCCAGATCCTCAAGGACCTCGGCGTCCGCAGCCTCCGGCTGATGACCAACAACCCCGACAAGACGGCCGCGATCCTGCGACACGGACTGGCCGTCACCGGCCGCGAGCCGATGCCCGTCCAGGCCGGCGAGCACAATCTGCGCTACCTGCGCACCAAGCGCGACCGCATGGGGCACGACCTGCCCTGGCTCGACACCGCCAAGGCGTCGACCTGCGGCAACCAGTGACGATCACGGAAACGAGCGACAGGAGAGACATGAGCGGCAAGGGCGCACCCGAACTGTCCGTACGCAACTGCGGTGACCTGCGCGTGGCGGTCGTCGCCGCGCAGTGGCACGAGAAGGTCATGGACGGACTCGTCGACGGCGCGCTGCGCGCCCTGCACGAGCTCGGCATCGACGAGCCGACCCTGCTCCGGGTCCCCGGCAGCTTCGAACTCCCGGTCGTGGCCAAGGTCCTCGCGGGCCGCGGCTACGACGCGGTCGTCGCCCTCGGCGTCATCATCCGCGGCGGCACCCCGCACTTCGAGTACGTCTCCCAGGGCGTCACCAGCGGCCTCACCCAGGTCGCCGTCGACACCGGGGTGCCCGTCGGCTTCGGGGTGCTCACCTGCGACACCGAGGAGCAGGCGCTCGACCGGGCCGGCCTGGAGGGCTCCAACGAGGACAAGGGGCACGAAGCGGTCACCGCGGCCGTCGCCACCGCCGCCACGCTGCGCACCGTCAGCGAGCCCTGGCGCTGAGTGGGGCGCGCGGACCCCGTAGGCTAAGAACCATCATGGCGAACAAAACCTTCGAAGAGCTCTTCGCCGAGCTGCAGCTCAAGGCCGCCAACGGCGACCCCTCCACCTCCCGCACCGCCGAACTGGTGGGCAAGGGCGTCCATGCCATCGGCAAGAAGGTCGTCGAGGAGGCCGCCGAAGTCTGGATGGCCGCCGAGCACGAGAGCAAGGACGCCGCCGCCGAGGAGATCTCCCAGCTGCTGTACCACGTTCAGGTGATGATGGTCGCCCGCGGGATCTCGCTCGACGACGTCTACGCCCACCTCTGAGCAGGACCCCGCACCACCCGCCCCTTCCGCATCCCGCACCTCTCCTCGCAAAGGAAGCCGACCTCATGCTGCGCATCGCCGTCCCCAACAAGGGTTCACTCTCCGGGCCTGCGATGGCGATGCTCCATGAGGCCGGGTACCAGCAGCGCAAGGAGTCCAAGGAACTCGTCCTCGTCGACCCCGAGAACGAGGTCGAGTTCTTCTACCTGCGCCCCCGCGACATCGCGATCTACGTCAGCTCCGGCCGCCTCGACATCGGCATCACCGGCCGCGACCTGCTGCTCGACTCCGGGGCCGACGCCGAGGAGATCCTCCAGCTCGGCTTCGCCCGCTCCACCTTCCGCTACGCCACCAAGCCCGGCACGGCCCAGGGCCCGCAGGACTTCGACGGCAAGACGATCGCCACCTCCTACGAGGGCATCGTCGCCAAGCACCTCGCCGACGCCGGCATCAACGCCTCCGTCGTCCACCTCGACGGCGCGGTCGAGACCGCCATCGAGCTCGGCGTCGCCCAGGTCATCGCCGACGTCGTGGAGACCGGCACCAGCCTGCGCAACGCCGGCCTCGAAGTCATCGGCGAGCCGATCATGAAGTCGGAGGCCGTCGTCATCCGCCGCGCCGGCGCCCCGGACGACGACCCCAAGGTGCAGCAGTTCCTGCGCCGCCTACAGGGCGTCCTGGTCGCCCGCTCCTACGTGATGATGGACTACGACTGCCGCGTCGAGCACCTGGAGCGCGCGGTCGCCCTCACCCCGGGCCTGGAGTCGCCGACCATCTCCCCGCTGCACCACGAGGGCTGGGTCGCCGTCCGCTCCATGGTCGCCGCCCGGGAGGCGCAGCGGATCATGGACGACCTGTACGACCTCGGCGCCCGCGCCATCCTCACCACCGCCATCCACGCCTGCCGCCTCTGACGGCCAGGCGTCCCCGGAAGACAGCAGAAAAGCCCCCGGAAGACAGAAGAACACCATGTCCGCCCCCGCGCCCCGGCCCGAACTCCCCACCCACCCTCCCCACCCTCCCGGTCACGTTCCGGCCGACCCGAACCCGGGTGGTCCTGCTGACCGTGGGCACGGTGATGTTCCTCGTCATCACCGCCGTCGCCCTGACACTGGAACGGCTGAGCGGGGGGGAGCGGATCAGCTTCGTCTTCACCGCGCTGCTGTTCCTCGGCGTGCTCGCCCTGCTCAGCCGCCCGAAGGTGGTCGCGGACGAGGAGGGGGTGACGGTGGTCAACATCACCCGGACGCGCAGGCTGTCCTGGGCGGAGATCCTCCGCGTCAACCTGCGCGCCGGCGACCCCTGGGTCTTCCTCGACCTCAGCGACGGGACGAGCATGCCCGCCCTCGGCATCCAGCCGGGCGTCGCCAAACAGCAGGCCATCCGGGACGCCCGAGCGCTGCGGGCCCTCGCCGAGAACCGCGGCACCGGCAAGGACATCGGCTGAGCCCCCTGCCCCCCGCGGGCTCTTCTTGATTACTCTGGAGGACGGCGGCGCCCCTGTGCGCCCCCGCCCCGCACCGGAAGGTCCCCGAGACCGGCGGGGCCTTCCTGCGACCCAAGGAGTGACTCCTTCCAGCAATGGACGGATCGTCCGGTAGTACCTGCGCCGCCCCCTCCCCGGAGGCGGCGGCATGACCACCCCCTTGCTGCTGCTGAGCGCGGCATTCCTTCTCATCCTCGCCAACGGATTCTTCGTGGCGGCCGAGTTCGGCCTCGTCACGGTGGAGCGGCCGGACGCCGAGCGCGCCGCCGCCGAGGGCGACCGGCGGGCCCGTACCGTCGTCGAAGCCCTCCGTGAACTCTCCTTCCAGCTCTCCGGCACCCAGCTGGGCATCACCATCACCTCACTGGTCGTCGGCATGCTCGCCGAACCGGCACTCGCCCAGTTGCTGGACGGCCCCCTCACCGCGACCGGACTGCCCGACGGCGCCGTCCCCGGCATCAGCGTGGTCATCGGGATGCTGGTGGCCTCCGCCGTCCAGATGGTGATCGGCGAACTCGTGCCCAAGAACTGGGCGGTCTCCCGGCCGCTCCAGGTCGCCCGGTTCGTCGCCGGCCCCCAGCACCGCTTCTCCGCCGTGTTCCGGCCGGTGATCAGCCTGCTGAACACCGTGGCCAACCGGCTGGTGCGGCTGCTGGGCGTGGAACCCACCGAGGAGCTGGCCTCCGCCCGCACCCCCGGTGAGCTGGTCTCCCTGGCCCGGCACTCGGCCGAGGCCGGCACCCTCGAACAGGACACCGCGGACCTCTTCGTACGGACCCTGTCGCTCGCCGGGCTCACCGCCCAGCACGTCATGACCCCCCGGGTGAAGGTCAGCGCCCTGCAGTCCTCGGCGACCGCGGCGGACGTCCTCAACCTCACCCGCGCCACCGGCCTCTCCCGCTTCCCGGTCTACCGGGAGCGCATCGACGAGGTCGTCGGCATGGTCCACCTCAAGGACGCGCTCGCCGTGCCCGCCGCCGACCGGCTGCGCACCCCGGCCGGCCGGATCGCCGTGCCGCCGCTGCTGGTCCCCGAGACCCTGCCCGTCGAGCAGCTGCTCCAGCGGCTGCGCAACGAGCAGCCGATCGCCGTCGTGGTCGACGAGTACGGCGGCACCGCCGGCGTCGTCACCCTGGAGGACATCATCGAGGAGCTCGTCGGCGAGGTCCGCGACGAGCACGACGCCGAGGGCGCCGACCGGCCCGAACTGGTCCCCGCCGCTCCCGAGGACGGCCGCCCGGCCTGGGACGTCGAGGGCAGCTGCCGCGTCCTGAGCCTGCGCCGGATAGGACTCGACGTCCCCGACGGCCCGTACGAGACCGTGGCCGGGCTCGTCGCCGACCTGCTGGGCCGCATCCCGGCCCCCGGCGACCGGGCCGAACTGCCCGGCTGGCGGCTCTCCGTCCGCCAGGTCGGCCACTACCGCGCCGAGCGGGTCCGCTTCGTGCGCACGACCGCCCCGGTCACCGTCCCCGTCGCCGGGGCACCGGTGACCCACGAGGTCCTGGAGGCCGTGCGATGAGCCTGGTCCAGTTGCTCCTCGCGGGGTTCCTCGTGCTGGCGAACGGCTTCTTCGTCGGCGCGGAGTTCGCCCTCGTGTCCGTACGGCGCAGCCAGGTCGAACCCCTGGCGGCGGCCGGGTCGGGCCGTGCCCACAAGGTGCTGTACGGCCTGGAGAACCTGCCGCAGATGATGGCCGCCGCCCAGTTCGGCATCACCGTCTGCTCGCTGACCCTCGGCGCCGTGGCCGAACCGACCGTCGCCCATCTGCTGGAGCCGGTCTTCCACGCGGTCCACCTGCCCGAGGGGCTCGTCCATCCGCTCGGCTACGTCCTGGCGCTCGCCCTCGTGGTCTTCCTCCACCTCGTCATCGGCGAGATGGTCCCGAAGAACCTCGCGATGGCGGCGCCGGAGCGGACCGCGCTCTGGCTCAGCCCCGGCCTGGTGGGCTTCGCCCGCCTGTGCCGGCCGGTCACCTCCGCACTGGGCGCCTGCGCCCGGCTGGTGCTCCGGCTCTTCGGCGTGGAACCCAAGGACGAGGTGGAGGCCGTCTTCACCAGCGAGCAGCTCAACCGCCTCGTCGAGGACTCCGGCCAGGCCGGTCTGCTGGAGCCGGAGGCCCAGGAGCGGCTGGAGGACGCGCTGGAGCTGGGCAGCAGGCCCGTCACCGACGTGCTGCTCAAGCGGGCCTCCCTGGTGACGGTGGACCCGTCCGTCACCCCGCGCCGGATCGAGGAGCTGACCGTACGGACCGGCTACTCGCGCTTCCCGGTGTGTGCCGAGGGCGGCGGCCCGTTCATGGGCTATCTGCACGTCAAGGACGTCCTGGACCTGGAGGACGGCGAACGGGCCGTTCCGCAGCAGGTGTGGCGCCCGATGGCGACGGTGCGGGCCGAACTGCCCCTGGACGACGCCCTGACCGTGATGCGCAGGGCGGCGACCCACCTGGCCCAGGTCGCCGACGCGTCGGGCCGGATCCTCGGCCTGGTCGCCATGGAGGACGTCCTGGAGATGCTCGTCGGCGAGGTGCGCGACCCGGCCCACCGGGTATCGGTGCCGCGCCGGGCGGCGGAGACGACGTCCGGCACCGGCGAACTCGCCACGTCGGCCCGCTAGGGGCCTTCGCCCGGACCGGGAGCCGCCGCCCTCACGGGGCCGGCGGCTCCTGCTGTCCCCGGTCCACCGGGCCCCGGCCGGACAGGACCTCGCCGTACGCCTGCATCAGGTCCGGCAGCCGCAGCGTGGCCAGGTCGTCCCGGCCCGGTACGGCGGTGTACCCGGAGAGCCGCAGGTCCCGGTAGGCACAGCTCTTCTCGTACAGGGTGCGCAGGAACCGTCCGTTGCCCAGCTCGTCGATCCAGCCCTGCTCGACGACGTGGCCGCTGATGGAACGCAGCTCGTCGAGCGACTCCTCGTCCCACACGTCGCCGTTCTCCGCCGCCAGCACCTCGCCGATCGAGGTGAGCTCCAGCGGCCGGTAGCTCGGGAAGTCCACCCGGGTGGTGAAGCGCGAGGAGAGCCCGGGGTTGGTGGCCAGCAGCCGGTCCATGCCCTCCGGATAGCCGGCGAGGATGACGACCAGATGGTCCCGGTTGTCCTCCGCGCGCTTGAGGAGGACCTGGAGGGCCTCGTCGCCGTACGCGTCGCCCTTGCTGTAGCCGCTGTTGGAGAGGCTGTACGCCTCGTCCACGAAGAGCACCCCGCCGAGCGCCGAGTCGATCAGCTCATTGGCCTTGACCGCGGTCTGGCCGAGGAACTCGCCCACCAGATCGGCCCGTTGGGCCTCGACCAGATGGTCGCCGCCGAGCAGCCCCAGCGCGTAGAAGACCCGGCCCAGGATGCGCGCCACCGTGGTCTTGCCGGTGCCGGAAGGACCCGAGAAGACGAAATGGCGCTTCGGAGGCTGGACGGGTAGCCCCTGCCCGGCCCGCAGCCGCGCCATGTTCAGCTGTGCGGACAACGCCTTGACCTGGCGTTTGACCGGCTCCAGACCCACCATCCGCTCCAGCTCGGCCAGCGCCTCGGCGAGCAGCACCGGGTCGCTGGGCCCCGCCGGGAAGGGCGACGGCGGCTGCATCGCGCTCTTGCGTCGCACCCCGCCGGGCGGCGGCACCCCGAGGCCCGTGAGCCCCGAGGGCTCGCCGCCGGGCCGCAGCTCCCGGCCGTCCACCAGATCGGTGCCGAGCGGCGGATCGATGTCCGGCGGGGGCTCCGACCCGGTGCCGTCCGTCCCCGACACGGTGTTGTCCGTGCCCACCAGGGACACGGCGGCCAGACCGGAGGCCTCCTCGGCGCCCTCGAGACCGTCGTAGTCCGCGATCGCGGCCAGCCGCGCCGAGGTGTCCATGAACGCCGGGTCGACCCGGTGCACCGCCCGGTAGAGCGGCAGGGCGGCGGCGCTGCGGCCGGTGCCCTCGTACGCGCGGGCCAGCCAGTAGCGCAGCTCCTTGCGCTGGGGCTGCTCACTGCGGCAGCGCATCAGGGCGGTGGCGAGCAGCGGTTCTGCCTGCCCGTACATCTCCAGCCGCACCCGGGCCATCCCGCCGAACAGCCCCGCCTCGATGCCGAGCAGCGGGTCGTCCGTCAGCTGATCGGTGTTGCGGACGAGCTGCTCCCAGTCCTTGACCAGGTAGGAGCGGCAGGCGTGCAGGAAGCGCACCTGCGGGTCCGTGTCCACCGGCGGCAGGCCCGCGAGCGCCCGGTCCAGCTCGGGGACGTGGCGGCCGTCCAGCCAGTGCGAGGCGTGCGCGAGCAGCAGGTCGCGCGGGCTCTCCAGCACCGGCTGCACCCACCAGCCCAGCCAGTACCAGGAGTTGAGCGTGCGCCGGTGCCGGGTGCGCTGCTCGCCGAAGCGCTCGCGGTGGCGGTGCATGCGC
This sequence comes from Streptomyces sp. sk2.1, assembly GCF_008120935.1. GTDB lineage: Bacteria > Actinomycetota > Actinomycetes > Streptomycetales > Streptomycetaceae > Streptomyces. The sequence goes on along the minus strand of NZ_RDBO01000020.1, from coordinate 46,323 downwards.
AACAGCGCCGTCGTCGTGTCGACCCTCAGCGCGTGGAGACCGAGCCAGCCGTCCGCCATGCCCGGATCGAGGCGTACCGCGGTTCCGAATTCCTCCTCGGCCTGCGGATAGGCGCCCATGGTGTAGGCGTCCACGCCGCGCAGCCAGGCGAGGTCGGCCGGGGCCTGAGCGCCCTGCGTGCCGATGTCCATCTGGTCCCCCACAAACCGTGCCCCCAGGATGTCCCGCCGCCCGACCGGATCGCCGGGGCGCGCCGAATCGATGTGCCACGGACGGGAATTGACCGCACCGAGAGGCATCGTACCTGCGCGGGGAGTGCACGACTAAGGGCACCGCAGACGGAAGGAAGCCCGTGACCCAGGGTGATCGGAACGGGTCGTTCCGGGGTGGGGGAGGGGTGTGGGGACAGAACGAAGCCCCCGATCACGGGGGAACAACCGGGGGCTTCGTGTCCATGGGGGCTCCGAAAAGCCGCACATTGAGAACGTAAGACCTGTACCGCCCCCGGGTCAAGCGGAGTTGGGGTACTTCCGGGGTGTTTTCTCACCATTCGATACGACGGCGCGATGTGCTCACTCTACGTGATGGAATGGTTCGTTCCTGCTGCCGTTCGAGGTCCCTCCAGCAACTCGTACCCCACTGGCAACTGCCGTACCAGCGTGTCCGCGTGAGGCCGTGAAGGATCGGCCGAGAAGTGCTCCGTCTCGGCCGCCATCCACCCGTCCCAGAAGCCCGAGAGCGCCGGGCCGTCCCGACGACGGCCGCGCCGCCAGGACGCCGCGGCGTCGAGGTCCATCCACAGGAGTCGCGCCAGATGCGGCCGCAGCGCCCGCCGCCCGGCCCCGACCCCCTCGACGACGACCACCGGCGCCGGTTCCAGGACGCGCGGCGTCCCGAATCGCCGCGCGGTCCAGTCGTACGGCGCGTAGCGCGCGCACTCGCCGCGCTCCAGCGGCCCGGTCACCTGCTCCCGCAGCCGGTCCGTCCAGGTGAAGAAGGAGTCGTGGGAGGCCAGGTCGTCCAGGTGCAGGACGGGGGCGTCGCCGAGCGCGGCGGCCAGCCGGGCGGCGAAGGTGCTCTTCCCCGATCCCGCGTGGCCGTCGACGGCGATCAGCCGCACCGGGCCGCAGGACGGCGCCAGGGCGGGCAGCCGCGCGGCGAGGAGCGAGAGGGCGTTCATGCGCACCAGCCTACGAGCCGTTCCGGAACAGACGCAGGTCACGCCAGTGGACCAGACCAATATTGCTTTCCCGGCGCAGGTCGAATCACTGGCCGAATCCGGCCGCGACCCGCGATAGTTGGCGCACTGTCGTGCATCCGCAGCCCCATTCCGCTTACGACTACGACCGGGGGTCCCGCCCATGAACAGACCGACCTCACGCAGGACCGTGCTGACCGCCGCGCTCGCGGTGGCGGCCACCGCCGGCTCGGCGTCGTCCGCCGCCGCGCGCTCCACGACCCCGTCCCGCACCTCCCCGGCGGCCTCCACCGTGGACAACCACTTCTGGCACACCTTCGTCGACTGGCACAGTGGCCTCGGCGCCGGGACGCGCGTCGTGTCCGGCCTCCGGCCCGGTCTGGTGATCGGCCACGCCGAGGGAAGCACCGACTACACCGACCCGCACACCGGTACGACCGCCTCCTGGGAGTACGCCACCTGGACCTCCCCGGTCCACCGGTCCGCCGTCCCGGCGACCGAGGTGATCGCCTCCTGGAACGCCGAGACCCCGGCGGGCACCTGGATCCAGGTCGAGCTGCAGGGCCACTACTCGGACGCCACGCGGACCCCCTGGTACGTGATGGGCCGCTGGGCCGCGGGCGACGGGGACATCCGCCGCACGTCCGTCGACGACCAGAGCGACGGCAGGAGCTCCGTCTGGACCGACACCCTCTCGATGGACGACGCGACGAGCGGGCTGCGGCTGACCGCGTACCGGCTGCGCCTCACCCTCCACCGCACCCCGGGCACCCGCCTCACCCCCGTCGTCCGGCGGCTCGGGGCGATGGCCTCCGACGTCCCGGACCGCTTCACCGTGCCGGCCAGCACCCCCGGCCTGGTCCGGGAGCTGGCGGTGCCGCGCTACTCGCAGAACGTCCACGCGGGCGAGTACCCGGAGTACGACAACGGCGGCGAGGCCTGGTGCAGCCCCACCTCGTCCCAGATGATCATCGAGTACTGGGGGCGCAGGCCCACCGCCGAGGACCTCGCCTGGGTCAGGCCGGAACTGGCCGACCCGCAGGTCTGCCACGCCGCCCGGTTCACCTACGACTACCAGTACGAGGGCTGCGGCAACTGGCCGTTCAACGCCGCGTACGCCGCCACGTACGACGACATGCGCGCGGCGGTGACCCGGCTGACCTCGCTCACGGACGTGGAGACGCTGATCCGCGCGGGCATCCCGGTCATCACGTCCCAGTCCTTCCTCAAGGAGGAGCTGACCGGGGCGGGGTACGGCACCTCCGGCCACCTGATGACCGTGATCGGGTTCACCGCGGACGGCGACGTGATCGCCAACGACCCGGCCTCGCCGGACAACGAGGCCGTGCGCCGGGTCTACCGGCGCACGGAATGGGAGAACATCTGGCTCCGCACCAAGCGCTACGACGCGAACGGCAAGGTCAGAAGCGGTACGGGCGGTGTCTGCTACGTCTACTGGCCCGCGCGGCCGACCCCGGCCCAGCGCCGCGTCCTGAGGTCGTTCGACCTGCTGTGAGCCCATGCGGCGCCGCGGCCGCCCCGCCCACCTGACGGCAGCGCTCCCGACCGTCCTGGGCGGGTGGCCGTGGCGGTCCGGTTGCGGTGCGACACCCGCCCGGTGCCGGGGGCGGAGGAGGTTCTCTCGCGCTCGTCGCCCTCCGGCCCCGGGGGAGCCCGCTCCACCCGGGGGCAATGGGGTTCGGGGAACAGCGCGTTGAGTTCCGGGAAGGCGATGCCCCGGCGAGGGAGGAGCAGTCGCCGGGGCTGAGGGGCTCCCGCGCGGTGAGCGGCGGCGGCCTGCGCCACGCCCGAGCCGACTTGAGAACCTGGGCAGTTGCCGCAACGGCTCAGGGGGGACAGAGTGAAAGGAGAAGAACACACACGAGATCGGAGCGTGCTGTGATCATTCTGGGAGTCATACTGCTCGTCATCGGTTTCGTCACCGGTATTTCCATCCTGTGGACCATCGGAATCATTCTGGCCGTGGTCGGCCTGATCCTGTGGATCCTGGGCGGGATGGGGCACGCCGTCGCGGGGCGAAGGCACTACTGGTAGCGACTTCGGGCGGGGCCTTCGCCCCTGGAGGCGCGGCATCGACGAATTCGTCGAGGGCCGCCATGCCCGGCGTTGCCGCACACGGGCAGAAGGGGTTGCCCTCACCGATGCGGCCGGACGGTGATCCGCACGTCGTACCGCCTCAGTGCCCGGGAGCCCGGCGCAGTTCCTGCCTTGTTCATGGACGAGCGGCCCTCGGCGCCCTTTTGCCTGGCTTTTTTGTAAGCCGGTCCCGGGTGGGCCGCCGCGATCCGCTGTGCGAACGTCGACCGCCTCGTTCGTACGAGGACCCGGGGTCGCGGGCGGAGGTCCTGCTCGACGACTCGGCCTCGCCCGAACGGGCCCGCCGCCCGCCACACGAGCGGTGCGGGGAAACGGGGAAGGGCACACGGCGTCGATGCACTTCCCGGCGGCACCGGTGGCGTCCCGATTCCCTCCGGTCGGCCCCAGGGGCCGACCGGAGGGCGGATCCGCGGTCGCGGGGAACTCCCGCGCCGGGGCGATCAGTCGGTCACGGTGACCGTCTCGCTCGCGCCGGACTCGGTGCCGTCCGCGTAGAGGACCGTGACGCGGTAGTACACCGTGGTGGCGGCCGGCTGGTCGAGGTCCGTCCAGTCGCCGCTGCCGGCGTTGTCCTCGGGCTCGGTGCCGATCCGCTCGAACGTCGCGGTCCGCGGGTTCCAGCGGTGGATGGCGAAGCCGGAGACCGGGCTGCCGTTCTCGTTCCTGTCGCTGGACAGGAACCAGGAGATCCAGCCGGAGGCGTCGGCGGCGAGGTGGCCGAGCGGCGCGCCGGTCGCGGGCGGGGCGGTCGGGCGGAGATCCAGCTCGGTGACGTCGGCGACGGACGCGCCGGTCTCCGGGGCGAGCCGGTTGCCGTACTGGTCGACGGCGACGACGGCGTAGCGCACCTGCTGGCCGTCGGCGGGCACGGCGTCGTGGAACGTCGTCGCCGTGATCTCCCGCGGCTTCAGGGTCCAGGGGTCCTGCACCGGGGTGTAGGTCCACCCGCCGTCGGCGAGGGTGCCGCGCAGCACGCGGTAGTGATCGAAGCCCGGTTCGTCGTTCGCGTCCCAGGAGAGCGTGACGCCGTTCTCCTTCGGGGTGGCGGTCAGGTCGGCGACCGCGGCCGGCGCGGTCGTGTTGCCGACGACGTCGAGGGTGAGCTCCTGGGAGGGGACGCCCCCGTTCCTCGCGTGGTCCAGGGCCACCACCCGGTAGCGGTACGTGAAGCCGGGCGGCGGGGCGGCGTCGGTGAAGGTGGTGCCCCGCACGCCCTTGCCGACCTCCTCGCTCACGCCGACGGTGGTGCCCCGCACGGTCTTCCGGAAGACCGAGTAGCCCGCGAAGTCGTCACTGGTCCGCTCGGAGGCGTCCCAGTCCAGGGTGACGCCCGCCTCGCTCTCGACGGCCCGCACGTTGAGGGCGGTGTCCACGGGGCCCGTCAGGTCACGGGTGTAGTACATCGCCGCGGCCGAGGCCGGGGACTCCAGCCCGTGGGTGTCGACGGCGGTGACGACGTAGTAGTGGACGTCGCCGGTCGGCGGCAGCGGGCCGGTGTACCCGCCGGGCGACAGCTTGTCGCCGGTGAGGAGGTTCTCGGGGGTGAGGGCGACCGGGGTGGACGTCGAGCGGTAGACGCGGTACCCGGCGAGGTCCGGCTCCGTGTTGCTGTCCCAGTAGAGGGTGATCTCGGTCGGGAAGTCCATGGACCAGTTGTCCTCGACGCCCTTCGGGGCGGCGGGAGCGGTGCGGTCGACGGTGGTGACGGCCAGGTCGGCGGTGCCGGAGGAGACGTTGCCGGCCTTGTCGTGGGCGCGGACCTCGTAGTAGTAGACGTTGCCGTCCTTCGGGACGGTCGTGTCGGTGTACGAGGTGGACGTCGTGGTCGCGATCGGCTTCGTGGGGTAGGAGGTGCCCTTCAGCCGCCGGTAGACGCGGTACCCGGCGAGGTCCATCTCCTTGTTCCCGGCCCAGCCGATCTTCGTGGACATGGCCGTCGGGCTGTAGACGACGGTGGTCCCGGTCGGCACGAGCGGCTTGACCTTGTCGACGGTCGCCGAGGTGCGGGGGGTGTAGGAGAATTTGACGTCGGCGGCGCCGGTCCAGTTCACGAAGTCGACGCGGAGGCTGTGCCGGCCCGACGGGACGGTCACCTGGACGGTCTTGGAGACGGTGGTGGAGACGTTCTTCCACACGTCGACCTTGCGGACCCCGTCGAGGTAGACGCGGATGCCGTCACGGGAGGAGGCGGCGAACGTGAAGGGGCCGCCCGAGCCGAAGTCGCGGGTCATGGACCAGCGGACGCCGAAGTTGTTGGCGGGCATGCCCTTGACGCCGGGCGCGCCGGTTCCCCAGTTCTGGTCGATCACCGAGTCGCAGTCCGTGCCCTTGGGGGTCCCGGAGAACGTGGTGTTCGCGTAGAACGTCCGCTTGAAGACGGGGGACGCGCAGGTCACGGCGGCGGAGGCGGGGGCGGCCACGCTGAGCAGACCCCCCGCGGTGGCGAGTACGACGGCGCCGGCGGCGGCGACCGTTGTGCCTCTGGGTCGGTTCAATTCGTTCCTTCGATCTCGGTCTTCTGCGGCAGGACGTGACTGCCGACGATCAAGACTCGCGAGGAACGGGCTTGGTTGTAGGCCGTGGGGTCGGATTTCGGCCCCACGGTCCGGGTTCATACGACATATGGTTAAAGAATGAGCAAAACCGAGCATGAGACCGGTCCCCAGGGGGCGCTTGTGTGCCCGGTCTGCAAGCAGCCCCTCCCCGTCACCATCACCAGGCGGCACAAGACCCTCGGGGTCTTCGTGCCCGTGCGGGCCGCAGGCCCCTGCGGCAATCCCGACTGCCCCGAATACCTGGAGGAGCCGGTGGGCGGGAGCCCGGGACACCAGTGACGCACGGAACCCGGTGAAGCCGGGATTCCGCCGAGGTCCGGACCGCAGTGACACCGGGACTCCGCCGACGCCCGGGTCCCGGTGACGTGCCTGGATCCTGCTGACGCCCGGGTCCCGGTGACGCCGGGATGCCGCTGCCGTCCGGATCCCGCTGCCGTCCCGATTCCGTCGGCGCCCGTGCGGCGGGTCCGTGCCGGGCGTCCCGTCACCCGGGGGCCGGGGGAGGGACGGCCCCGCGGGGAGCGACCACCGTCCTGCCGGGGGAATCGGCACCGAAGACCGCGCCGTGCAGGTCGTGCAGCAGGACCGTGCGGCGGTTCTTCTCCGCCGACCGGCCGACGACCCCGCCGCCGTACCGGCACGCGGCGACCGCCGCCGATTCGGCGTCCGGCACCGGGAAGTAGAGGTGCCACCCCGGACGTGCCCGTTCACCGCTCAGCGGTGAGCCCACCGGTACGATCCTGGCCGCCGCGCCGCCGACGTCCCGGAGCGTGACGCCGCCCCTCTCGTACCGGACCTCGCAGCAGCCGGGCCGGCCGCAGGCCCACTCCAGCACCTCGCCGTAGAAGATGGCGGCCTCGAACATGTCGCCCGCGTGCAGTTCCAGCCGCCACGGGCGACGGGCGCGCCACGACTCCCAGTCGGTGATCAGCGGCCCCTCCCAGATGCCGAAGCGGTTGCCCTCCCGGTCGGCCGCGAGGGCGCCGCGACCCAGGGGGAGGCGGACCGGGCCCACCGCGACGGTGCCGCTGCGCTCCATGATGCGGGCCGCCGTCCCGTCGGCGTCCGGGACGGAGAAGTAGGGCGTCCAGTCGAGGGCCACCTGCAACGCCGGCGCCGTGCACCCCAGGCTCGCGGTGGGCACGCCCCCCGACAGCGCCATCCGGAAGTCCTCGCCCAGCGAGGTGCGCCGGAAGGCCCACCCCAGCACGGCCCCGTAGAAGCGCTGCGCGGCCTCGGCGTCGGGCGTGGCGAGGCTCGCCCAGCAGGGCGCACCGACGGTGCAGCCGCCTCGCACGGCGGCATGCGCCGGGGAACCGTGGGGCTTGGGCGGGCTCGGGGTGGACGCCATGGGAGGAACCTGACGGCAGGGGGCGGTCTCCTCATCAGGGTGCGCGTCCGGTGCCCCGGCGGCGAACGCACAGCGGGCGCGGGAAGGGGGATGCCGCTGTCCCCCGCCGTCCGCATCCGCCGCCGGGCCGTCGCGCTCCGGTGCCTCCCGTCCCGGCGCCGGCCCGTTCGCCGGAACGCGCACCGCTCGGCGCGACCCGCAACCCCGGCCGGAGCTCCGGCGAGTGACCGCCCGTCACCCCTTTCGTGCGTGTTCGTCCGCCCTGGTCGCTCCGTGCCGGGTGCGGGGTGCACAACCCCTCTTCCATACCCCGCCGGGGTATGTTACGTTCCGGTCGACGAAATACCCCCCAGGGGTATCAAGGTCCGATCAGGGAGCAAGTGATGTCGGCTATCAACCCTCGGCGGTGGTGGGCACTGGCCGTGCTGGCCACCGCCCAGTTCATGGTCATCATGGACACTTCGATCATCGGGGTCGCGCTTCCCGAGATGCAGCGCGATCTCGGCTTCACCCAGGGGGACCTGCAATGGGTCTTCAACGCGTACGTCATCGCCTTCGGCGGACTCCTGCTGCTCGGCGGCCGCCTCTCCGATCTGCTCGGTGCCCGGAAGGTGTTCGCGGGCGGCTGGGTGATCCTCGTCGCGGGCTCCGTCGTGGCCGCGGCCGCGGGTGACGCCACCACCGAGATCGTGGGGCGTGCCGTGCAGGGCGTGGGCGGTGCCCTCATCGCGCCCGCCTCGATGACGCTGCTGATGATGCTCTTCGGGCACAACCCGAAGGAGCTCGGCAAGGCGCTCGCCTTCTACGGCGCGGCGGCCCCCGCGGGCGGCACGGCCGGTGTGTTCCTCGGCGGCGTCTTCACGGAATGGGCCAGCTGGCCCTGGGTCTTCATCATCTACGTCCCCATCGGCCTCGTGACCCTCGCGGCCACCGGCCTGCTGCCCGCCGTCCAGGGGCGCAGGGGCTCGGTCGACGTCCTGGGCGCGACCGCGGTCACCGCGGGACTCGCACTCGCGGTCCTCGCCGTCGTGCGCGCACCCGAGATCGGCTGGGGCGCGACCTCGACCCTGCTCGAACTCGGCGGGGCGGCGGTGCTCCTGGCGCTCTTCCTGGTGATCCAGCGCTCCGTCCGCAGCCCGCTCATGCCGCTCGGCATCTGGCGGACCCCGAGGCTCGGGGCGTCCAACCTGGCCATGGCCCTGCTCGGCGCCGCCTGGATCCCGATGTGGTACTTCCTCAACCTCTACCTGCAGCAGGTGCTCGGATACGGCGCCTTCGCCAGCGGTGCGGCGCTCCTGCCCATGACGGTCCTGCTGATGATCTTCATGACGACGATCACCGCCCGTCTCCTCGCCCGGTTCGGTGCCAAGCCGCTCGTCGCGGGCGGGCTGTTCGTCCTGGCCGCCGGGCTGGTGTGGCTGTCCGCCGTCGAGCCGACCGGCACCTTCCTGATCGACGTCCTGCCCGCGTCGCTGGTCGCCGCGCTCGGCATGTCCCTCGCCTACATCCCGGCGATGATGACCGCCATGTCGGGAGCGCCCCAGGAGCAGGCGGGCCTCGCCTCCGGCATCGTCAACACCACCTACCAGGTGGGTTCGGCCCTCGGTCTCGCCGCTCTCACCGCACTGGCGACGTCCCGGGGCGCCGGCAGGCTCGGCGATCTGCCCGCCCTCACCGACGGGTTCGCCTCGGCCTTCACCGCGGCGGCGGCGATCGCGGCGGCGGGCGGACTGCTCACCCTGGCCCTGATGCGGGGCGAGAGGAGCGAACCGGCCTCGGGCCGGGACGCCGCACCGCGGAAGGGCGGCGAATCGGTCGGCGTGTGACCACGGCGCGCGGATGCGCGAAGGGCATCGACGCGGTACGGGACCGGCGGACATCGGGTGATCGATGTCCGCCGGTCCCGTACCGCGTGAACGCCGTGCGCGGCCGTGTGGTCTCCGGCACGGGGCCCGCCCGCGGCACTCGCTCCCGGGAGCCCCGGCGCCGGGGCGCGGGCGGGCCCCGGACGCCGTCGGCGTACGGCCCCGGAGGACGGTCCCGCCCGGGGCGGTGACGCACGTCTCTACCCCGGGAGCCGGTCGTACTGGCACTGTGGTCGGGTCCTCGGGGGACACCACATGCCGGCCGAACCGAGCGAGATGCCATGACTGCGACTGCTGCCGAAACCGTCACCACCCACTTCGCCGCCCGCCTCCGCGCGCGCACCGGCGGCCCCCAGGACGGCCCGAAGATCCTGGAGACCGTGCTGGGCTGGACGCTCGTCGTGGTGGTCGCCGTGTTCGTCACCCGGGCCGGCCTCATGTGAGGAACGACCTCATGCGAGGAACGGACAGGGCGGGGCGGAAGGCCGACCGGCCCGCCACCCCGCCCCCGGTTCCCGTGACTACTTGATCGCCTTGATCAGTTCGCCGTCGGCGGTGTCACCGCTCAGCTCCCAGAAGAAGGAGCCGCCCAGGCCCTGGTTCTTCGCCCAGGCCGTCTTGGACGCGATGGTGGCCGGGGTGTCGTAGCTCCACCAGTTGGTGCCGCAGTGGGCGTAGGCGGTGCCGGCGACCGTGCCGGTGGCCGGGCAGCTGTTCTTGAGGACCTTGTAGTCCTCGATGCCCGCCTCGTAGGTGGCGGCCGCGGGGCCGGTGGCGGTGCCTCCGGGGGCGTCCTGGGTCACGCCGGTCCAGCCGCGGCCGTAGAAGCCGAGACCGAGCAGCAGCTTGGACGCGGGAACGCCCTTGGCCTTCAGCTTGGTGATGGCCGCCTCGCTGTCGAAGCCCTCCTTCGGGATGCCCTCGTAGGAGGTCAGCGGGGAGTGCGGGGCCGTCGGGCCCTTCGCGTCCCAGGCGCCGAAGAAGTCGTACGTCATCACGTTGTACCAGTCCAGGGACTGGGCGGCGCCGGCGTAGTCGGCGGCGTCGATCTTGCCGCCCTCGGAGGCGTCGGCGGTGATGGCGGCGGTCACCAGGTTGTTGCCGCCGAACTTGGCGCGCAGGGCCGAGGTGAGGCCCTTCAGCGCGTCCGGACCGCTGGTGTCGCAGGTCAGACCGCAGGCGTTGGGGTACTCCCAGTCGATGTCGATGCCGTCGAAGACATCGGCCCAGCGCGGGTCCTCGACCAGGTTGTAGCAGGACTCGGCGAACGCGGCCGGGTTCTTCGCCGCCTCGCCGAAGCCGCCGGACCAGGTCCAGCCGCCGAACGACCAGATGACCTTCAGGTCCGGGTGCTTCTTCTTGAGCTTGCGCAACTGGTTGAAGTTGCCGCGCAGTTCCTGGTCCCAGGTGTCGGCCACGCCGTCGACCGACTGGTCGGCGGTGTACGCCTTCTCGTAGTCGGCGTACGAGTCGCCGATCGTGCACTTGCCGCCCTGGACGTTGCCGAAGGCGTAGTTGATGTGCGTGAGCTTGTCGGCGGAACCCGAGGTCTCGATGTTCTTGACATGGTAATTGCGCTGGTACACGCCCCAGTTGGCGAAGTACCCGACCACCTTGTCGCCGGCCGCCGCGGGGGTGGCGTCGGCGGCCGCGGCCTGCGGGGCGGCCGGAACCGTGCCGGCCGACGCGGTGCCCGCGACCCCCAGCAGGGCGGCGCCGAGGGCGGCGGTACAGGCGGCTGCGGTGAGCGCCCGGAAGCGGGCACGGGGGCGATGCGGTCCGAACATCTTTGCTCCTCGTGGGGGAGGGAACGTACATGTGGGGTGTACGGCCGACCACCGCATGGATTTGGCATGAACGCGGAAAGGCCGGTCTGCCTGGAACCGTAGAAGGACTAGACCAGTTGGGTCAATGGTTCGGACCAATTCGGAGCGATCGCCCCGTCCGCGGCCGAGTGGCCCGGCCGCCCCGTGACGGATATCGTCCGATCGGGCATACTCGACCCGCCACAGCCGCTGGCCAGCAACTCTCGTAATCCGGGAGGGCCGGCACCGGTTGGGCAGCAGTGCTTGTCCGGGCTCACCCGGAAACCCCCGGCGGCGCCGCCCACACCCCCTCGCGCGCGACCGTCGCAACGCCCGACAGGGAGGAGAGCGCCGTCATGTCCGACCGTGCCTTGCATGTGGTGGAACGCCGTCTGCCCACCGAGGAGTCCAGGCAACTCGTCGCGCTCGTCCGCGACATCGCCCAGCGGGAGATCGCGCCCCGGGCCGCGGAGGAGGAGGAAGCGGGCCTGTTCCCGCGCGAGGTCTTCTCCCTGCTCTCCGAGTCCGGCCTGCTCGGACTGCCCTACGACTCCGCCCACGGCGGCGGCGACCAGCCGTACGAGGTGTACCTCCAGGTCCTGGAGGAGCTCGCCGCGGCCCGGCTCACCGTCGGCCTCGGCGTCAGCGTCCACTCCCTCGCCTGCCACGCGGTCGCCGGATACGGCACGAAGGAGCAGCAGGCCGAGCACCTCCCGGCGATGCTGGGAGGGGGCCTGCTGGGTGCCTACTGCCTCTCCGAGCCCGCCTCGGGCTCCGATGCCGCCTCGCTGCGCACGAAGGCCGTCCGGGACGGTGACGACTGGGTCCTCACCGGCACCAAGGCGTGGATCACCCACGGCGGCATCGCCGACTTCTACACCGTCCTGGCCCGTACCGGGGTCGAGGGTGCCCGCGGCATCACCGCCTTCCTGGTTCCCGGCGACGCCGAGGGGCTGAGCGCGGCCGTCCCCGAGAAGAAGATGGGCATGAAGGGCTCGCCCACCGCCCAGCTGAACTTCGACGGCGTACGGGTCTCCGACGCGCGCCGGATCGGCGAGGAGGGCCAGGGCTTCGCGATCGCCCTGTCCGCCCTCGACTCCGGACGTCTGGGCATCGCCGCCTGCGCGATCGGTGTCGCCCAGGCGGCCCTGACCGAGGCGCTCGGCTACGCGGCGGGACGGCAGCAGTTCGGCCGCCCCATCGCGGACTTCCAGGGGCTGCGCTTCATGCTCGCCGACATGGCCACCCAGATCGAGGCGGGCCGGGCGCTCTACCTGGAGGCGGCGCGGCTGCGCGACGAGGGCAAGCCCTTCTCGCGCCAGGCGGCCATGGCCAAGCTGTTCTGCACGGACACGGCCATGCGGGTCACCGTCGACGCCGTCCAGGTGCTCGGCGGATACGGCTACACCCTCGACTTCCCGGTCGAGCGGCTGATGCGCGAGGCCAAGGTGCTCCAGATCGTCGAGGGCACCAATCAGATCCAGCGCATGGTCATCGCCCGCCACCTCGCGGGTCCCGAGACGCGCTGACCCGCGACGGCCGGTCCGACCACACGGGCGTCGTCATGATCCGGTTCCACTCCTGGTCATGACGGCCCGGCAGGGTCCGGTCCGTGCTCTCCCAGTGGCGCAGCAGGGCCCGGTAGATGGGCGGATCGGCGAAGTGCGGCCCCGGGCGCGACGCGGAGCGGGGGGACGCGGACTGGGGCACCGGCTGCGGAACCGATTCTTCGGCAGTCGGTGCGGCGAGGCGACGGCGGTCGGCGCCGACCGTCGGGTACGGCGGGGTCATGCATGGGCAACGCCGCGGAGCGGTTCCCGGTCACTGTCCGACCGATTCGAGAGCCCGTTCGCCATGTCCCCGGGCGGGCTCCTCGTTCGGGCGGTGCGTGCCGGCGTCCCGGTCGGTGGTCCGGCCGCGGTTCGCGGGCACCACGCCGGTCGGACCGTCGTGGTGCGGTGCGGGTCTCGCCGGTCGGGCCCGGACGTGGCCGGGCCGTCCCCTGTTCGGACGCGGGAGTCGCCGTCAGGCGGCGCTGCGGCGCATCCGCGGTACCCGCAGCGGACGCGAGCCGGGGCCTCCGGCGTGCGAGAACGGCTGCATCCGCCAGTCGAGTCCCTGGGGGAGCGTCAACAGCAGGCCCGTCTCCTGCTCCTGGGTGTCGAGCGACTCGTCGGCGGGCCGCGACAGCGACGCCGGCCGGCCGGTACCGGCGCAGACGGTCAGCACGAACGGATTCCACGGCGTCGGGCACAGCGCGTGCTCGGGCAGCACGTCCTCGCCCGCCGGCAGCGCGATCGGCTGCGAGCAGTCCGGGCAGATCACCCGGTACATGTCGAACATGTCGTACGCGTCGGGAGCGGTGTCCTCGACGGGATCGGCAGGCTCCGGTTCGGTACGGCCGGTGAGCTTCAGGCTCTGCATGGGAAATTCCCCCCTCGGGTGGGCCGACTGGGCGACGTCGCCTCGGCCACACCAAGCACTTCCCGTCGCGCATCGGCCGTAACCGCGAGGTGGGCGGCTACCCATCCGTAAACCTGTGGCATTCGTCACATGCCCGCCGCAGGTGCCCCTCCGCGCGTACGCCGACTGTGCCTGGAGGGACTCGGGGCAATAGGTTGATCCGTATGGAGGAGCTGGACCGACAGATCGTGGAGTTGCTCGTCAAGGACGGGCGGATGAGCTACACCGACCTGGGCAAGGCCACGGGCCTGTCCACGTCGGCCGTTCATCAGCGTGTCCGCAGGCTGGAGCAGCGCGGGGTGATCCGGGGGTACGCCGCGGTCGTCGACCCCGAGGCCGTCGGCCTGCCGCTCACCGCGTTCATCTCGGTGAAACCCTTCGACCCGAGCGCGCCGGACGACATCGCGGAGCGGCTCGCGGGCGTCCCGGAGCTGGAGGCGTGCCACAGCGTCGCGGGCGACGAGAACTACATCCTCAAGGTGCGCGTCGCCACGCCGCTGGAGCTGGAGCACCTGCTCACCAGGATCCGCTCGCTGGCCGGTGTCTCCACCCGGACCACCGTCGTCCTGTCCACGCCCTACGAGGCCAGGCCGCCGCGGATCTGAGGGAGCCGGACAACCGCCCCCGGAGGGCCGGCCGGTGGACTTCCGAGGGGGCGCGGACCACGCGGCTCCGGGCAGGCGCGAGACTGGTCCCATGACCGAGAGCACCGCCCCCCAGAGCGAACACCGCACCGTGCTGCTGCGCGGTGGAGACGTCCACAGCCCCGCCGACCCCTTCGCCACCGCCATGGTGGTCGAACGCGGCCATGTCGCCTGGGTGGGCTCGGAAGGGGCCGCCGACGCCTTCGCGAGCGGCGTCGACGAGGTGGTCGACCTCGACGGCGCGCTGGTCACCCCCGCGTTCACCGACGCCCACGTCCACACCACGTCGACCGGCCTGGCCCTCACCGGCCTCGACCTCTCCGGCGCCCGGACCCTCGACGGGGCGCTCGGCCTGCTGCGCGCGTACGTGGCCGGGCACCCCGGGGACCGGGTCGTCCTCGGCCACGGCTGGGACGCCACGCGCTGGCCGGAGCAGCGCCCGCCGTCGCGGGCCGAACTCGACGCGGCGGCCGGCGGACGCCCCGTCTACCTGCCCCGGGTCGACGTGCACTCCGCCGTCGTCACCACCGCCCTGCTCGACCTCGTCCCGGGCGTCACCGGGCTGGTCGGGTACCACCCCGACGCACCGCTGACCGACGCCGCCCACCACGCGGTCCGCGCCGCCGCCCACGGCGCCGTCTCGCCGCTCCAGCGGGCCGGGGCCCAGCGCGCCGCCCTGCGCCGTGCCGCGGCGCTCGGCATCGGCACCGTCCACGAGTGCGGCGGCCCGGACATCTCCGACGAGGAGGACTTCGCCGGTCTGCTGAAGCTTGCCGGCGAGCAGGACGGACCGCGGGTCCTCGGCTACTGGGCCGAGCGGGTCGCCGATGAGAAGGACGCCCGCCGGATCAGGGAACTCGGCGCGATCGGGGCGGCCGGCGACCTGTTCGTGGACGGCTCGCTCGGCTCGCACACCGCCTGCCTGCACGAGCCGTACGCCGACGGTCCGGCCGGGCACACGGGCACCGCCCACCTGGACGCGGCGCAGATCGCCGCCCATGTCACGGCGTGCACCGGAGCGGGGCTGCAGGCCGGCTTCCACGCCATCGGGGACGCGGCGGTCTCCGCCGTGGTGGAGGGCGTCCGGGCCGCCGCCGAGACGCTCGGCCTCGCCCGGATCAGGGCCGCCCGGCACCGCGTCGAACACGCCGAGATGCTCACCCCCGAGACCGTCGCCGCGTTCGCGGAACTGGGCCTGACAGCCTCCGTCCAGCCCGCCTTCGACGCGGCCTGGGGCGGCGAGGAGGGCATGTACGCGCGCCGGCTCGGGGCCGAACGGGCCAGGACCCTGAACCCGTACGCGGCGCTGCTGCGGGCCGGAGTGCCCCTGGCCTTCGGCTCGGACAGCCCGGTGACCCCGCTCGACCCGTGGGGCACCGTGCGGGCCGCGGCCTTCCACCGCACGCCCGAGCACCGGATCTCCGTACGGGCCGGTTTCGCCGCCCACACCAGGGGCGGCTGGCGCGCCGTCGGCCGTGACGACGCGGGGACCCTGGTGCCCGGCGCCCCGGCCGACTACGCGGTCTGGCGCACCGCAGACCTGGTGGTCCAGGCCCCGGACGACCGGGTCGCCCGCTGGTCGACGGACCCGCGCTCGGGGACGCCCGGGCTGCCGGACCTCAGCCCCGGCGCCGAACTGCCGGTCTGCCTGCGGACCGTGGTCGGGGGGCGGACCGTCCACGAGCGTCCGAACGAGTGACGTGCGGACATTTCGCACCGCGGGCCGCGGCGGGGCCCCTTCCGCCGCGACCTGCGGATCTTCGCTACTGACCAGGCAAGTTCCATAAAGGTCGCAGGTCAGACGGCTATTGACAGAAAGCGCCCAACGGCCGGTAGGTTCGGCAAAGTCCACCAAGGACGTCCGACCGGTCGAACCTCCACGCAGTCGTCGAATGCCGCTGGGTCACGGGGGGCTGTGCCGCACCGGCACAGCGCCACTGACAGCCAGGTTCAGCGTCCGCGCCTCGGGGCGAGGGAAGGTTTCAGCCGGACGGCGGTGCGACCCGGGTGGGGCCCGGACGTTCAGTAGACAACGGCTCTCGGTCGACCCGCAGCCAGCGGGTCCCAGGTCGGCCCGAAGGGCGCTGGGCCCCCACCCGCAGTTCCCGTCCGCGGTCGCGACAGGGTTTCTGTCCCCACTTCCCTCCTTCTGTCCCCGACGCCGCCCGGCCACCCGCGACCGGGTCGGCGATCGGTGTCCGCCCGCTGGATATGGTGTGCACCTGCGTACGGACTTAAGGGGCAGTAAGTGAACGACGGCGGTCAGCGGCGGTACGGCCCGCTCGGCAGGATCCTGGTGATCATTCCGACCTACAACGAGGCCGAGAACATCAAGCCGATCGTCAGCCGGGTGCGAGCCGCTGTGCCGGAGGCCGACATCCTGGTCGCCGACGACAACAGCCCCGACGGCACCGGCAAGGTCGCCGACGAACTGGCCGCCGAGGACAGCCAGGTCCGGGTGCTGCACCGCAAGGGCAAGGAGGGGCTCGGAGCGGCCTATCTCGCGGGCTTCCGCTGGGGCACCGAGCACGGGTACGGCGTGCTCGTGGAGATGGACGCGGACGGCTCCCACCAGCCCGAGGAACTGCCCAGGCTGCTCACCGCGCTCAAGGGCGCCGACCTGGTGCTCGGCTCCCGCTGGGTGCCGGGCGGCCGGGTGGTCAACTGGCCCAAGTCCCGCGAGATGATCTCCCGCGGCGGCAGCACGTACTCCCGGCTCCTGCTCGGGCTGCGGACCCGGGACGTCACCGGCGGCTTCCGGGCCTTCCGGGCGGAGACCCTGGACGGCCTGGGCCTCGACCAGGTCGCCTCGCAGGGCTACTGCTTCCAGGTCGACCTGGCCCGCAGGGCCGTCGAGGCCGGCTACCACGTCGTCGAGGTCCCGATCACCTTCGTCGACCGGGAGATCGGCGACTCCAAGATGAGCCGCGACATCCTGGTCGAGGCGCTCTGGCGGGTCACCGCCTGGGGGGTCGCCTCCCGCACGAACCGGGTCCTGGGCCGCAAGGCGATCTGACCCGGGCCCGCGGCGGTGGACGCCGGTCCGCCGCCCGGTGCGATCACCCCCTCGTGCCGCCCGGACCGTCGTACAGGCACACTGGGGACCATGACGACCGGCACACCGCCCCCGACCGCCCCCCGGCGCTCTCGCGCCCGTACCCTCGTCCCGCTCGCCGTCGCCGCCTGGGCGGTGCTGGAGATCTGGCTGTTCATCCTCGTGGCCGACGCGGCGGGCGGGATCACCGTGCTGCTGCTCCTGGTGGCGGGGATCGTGCTCGGGGCCGCGGTGGTGAAGCGGGCCGGCCGCCGGGCCTTCCGCAACCTCACCGAGACCCTCCAGCGGGTGCCGGGCCGGCCCGGGGCCGAAGCCGAGCCGCCCGCCCCCTCGGGGAGCGAGGGCAACGGCTTCCTGATGCTCGGCGGGCTGCTGCTGATGGTGCCGGGGATGATCTCGGACGTGGCGGGGCTCCTGCTGCTGGTGCCGCCGGTCCGCACGCGGCTGGGACGGTACGCGGAGCGCTCGCTGGAGCGCCGGATGAGCGCCGCGAGCCCCGGCAGCCTTTCCGACGCCTTCCAGCAGGCCCGTATCCACCGGCCGGACGGAAAGATCATCCAGGGTGAGGTCATCCACCAGGACGACGCGCCGTCCGACGCGCGGCCCGACGGGAGCCCCCGCCCGCCGCTGATCCCCTGACCGCACGCGCCCGGATCCGTCGGTCCCGTCCGGCCGGACGGGACCGACGGATCCGGGCGCGGAGGCACGCCACAGAGCCGCGGGCCGCGACACACATGTGTGTCGCGGCCCGCGGCTCTGTGCTGCTGGGTTGCTGTGCGGTCAGGCGGACTTCCTGCTGTCCCGCGGATGCACGGCGATGTTCATGGCTCCGGAACGCAGGACCGCCAGCCTCTCGGCCAGCACCTCCTCCAGCTCCTCGCGGGTGCGCCGCTCCATGAGCATGTCCCAATGCGTACGCGCGGGCTTGCCCTTCTTCTCCTCGGGGCCATCCCCGTCCACCAGGAGTGCCATGGCGCCGCACGCCTTGCACTCCCACTCCGGCGGAATTTCCGCCTCTACCGAGAACGGCATCTCAAAACGATGTCCGTTCTGGCATGCGTACTCCACCGCCTGGCGCGGGGCCAGATCGATGCCGCGGTCCGTCTCGTAGCTGGTAACCACGAGGCGCGTACCGCGGAGAGCTCGCTCACTCATGAATCGTGCCTCCCGGGCTTGTCGCCCACAGGACAGGTGTCGCTGTCGTCGTCATCCGGTCAACGTCCGGTCGGCGGCAAAGATTCCCGTTGCCGGTCTGCGTCGCCCGTCGTGCCGCTGCTTTTTCAGGGGTGGGGTACCCACCCATGCCCGGTTTGTCACATCTGGCGGTAGTTGTCACCCAACGGTTCGGCTTCTTCCACTCGCAGTAACGGTCCTCCGGGCAGGCCAAAGGCGTACACTACCGGCCTTTCACTTCGACGTCTAAATCCGTTCCGGCACGGGATTGCCCGCGGCCGCCACGGCGCGCCGGATCGGCACCCTCGCGAGCAGTACGGAACCGATCGCGAAGAAGGCCACCAGCGAGACGATCGCGTCCCGATAGCTGCCGGTCAGCTGGTACGCGAGCCCGAACACCAGCGGCCCCAGCCAGCTCAGGCCGCGGTCGCTCATCTCGTACGCGGAGAAGTACTCGGCCTCCTTGCCGCGCGGCACCAGATGGGAGAAAAGTGAGCGCGACAGCGCCTGGCTGCCGCCGAGCACCAGACCGATCGCCGCGGCCAGCGCGTAGAAGAAGGCGGGTTTGCCGGCCGGCAGGAAATAACCGGCGAGCAGGATCAGCGTCCAGACCACGAGCGAGCCGAGGATCGTGCGCTTCGCGCCGTACGTCCGGGCCAGCCGGCCCATTCCCAGTGCTCCGGCCACCGCGAGCACCTGCACCAGCAGCACCGCCGTGATCAGCGTCGTCTGGTCGAGGCCCAGCTCCTCCGAGCCGTACACCGACGCCTGGGAGATCACCGTCTGGACCCCGTCGTTGTACACGAGGTACGCCAGCAGGAAGGAGAGCGTCAGCGGATGGCGGCGCATGTCGCGCAGGGTGGCCAGGAGCTGACGCCACCCCGAGCCGACCGCCCCCTCGCCGCTCGGCGCCACCTTCCGGTCGCGCAGTCTGCGCAGGGGCACGATCGTGAAGGCGCCCCACCAGACACCGGCCGAGGCCAGGCAGATCCGCACCGCGTCGGACTCGGAGAGGCCGAACGAGTCGTGGCCCGTGTACAGGACCAGGTTCAGGACCAGGACGAACGCGCCCGAGGTGTATCCGAAGGCCCAGCCCCGCGAGGAGACCGCGTCCCGTTCGTCGGGCTCGGCGATCTGCGGCAGATAGGCGTTGTAGAGCACCATCGACACCGAGACCGACGCGTTCGCCACGATCAGCAGGAAGGCGCCGAGCAGATAGCGGTGGCCGTCCAGGAAGAACATGCCGGTGGTCGCGGCGGCCCCCACGTAGGCGGCGGCCGCGAGCAGCGGCTTCTTCCGGCCCGTGCGGTCCGCCGCGGCCCCCGCGATCGGCATCAGGATCACCGCGATCACGACGGACACGGAGATCGCGTAGGGGAACAGCGAACCGGCGCGCACCGGGATGCCGAGCGGGTGCACGAAGCCGTCGGCGTCGGCGGAGGCCTTGGCGATCGAGGTGAGATAGGGCCCGATGAACACCGTCAGCACGCTCGTCGAGTAGACCGAGCAGGCGAAGTCGTAGAAGTACCAGCCGCGTTGTTCGCGTCTGCGGCTCGCGGCGCCGTCGGACCCCTCGGTCGGTCCGGTCGGCTCGGTGGTGTCCGCGGTCTCGGCGTTCAAGCCGCAACCCCCTCATCTCTCCCCGTGAAGACCCCGCGCGGCGGCATCAGGCCCAGGCTCCCCGTTCGCCCAACACCGTGCGCAGCGTCTCGATGTGATCGGTCATGATGCCATCCACGCCGAGGTCGAGGAGCGCCGCCATCCGTTCCGGTTCGTTCACGGTCCATACGTGCACCTGGAGCCCGCGCGCGTGCGCCGCGCGCACGAAGCGGCGGTCGACCACCCGGACCCCGTTCTGGCTCTCCGGCACCTGGGCGCACACCGCCCCCGCCCGCAGCGCCGCCGGTATGCCGTACGAGCGCAGCCGCAGCCCCAGCACGCCGCGGACGCCGTAGGAGGTGGCCAGCCGGGGGCCCGCCAGCCGGTGGGCCCTGGCGACCCTGGCCTCCGAGAACGAGCCGACGCACACCCGGTCCCAGGCATTGGTCCGGCGGATCAGTCCGATCAGCGGTTCCAGGGCGGACCCGGCCTTGATGTCCACGTTCCACCGGGCCCCGGGAAACTCCTCCAGCAGCTCCTCGAAGAGCGGCAGCGGCTCCCGGCCCGCCACCCGGGCCCGGCCCACCTCGCTCCACGGCAGTTCGGCGATCCGGCCGCGGACGTCCGTCACCCGGTCCAGGGTGGCGTCGTGGAAGGCCACCAGACGGCCGTCCGACGTGGTGTGCACATCGGTCTCGAAATAGCGGTACCCGGCGTCGGCGGCCCGGCGGAACGCGGCCGCGGTGTTCTCGATCCCGTCCGCCGCACCGCCTCGGTGGGCGAAGGGGATCGTCGCGGGATGGTCCAGATAGGGGTGGCGTACGGAGGTCACTGCGGAAGTATGGCCTGCCCCGGTGTCCGGTCGGTGACGGCCCCGTCTCCGTCGTCCGGCGCGGACGCGACGGATGTCCCGGCGGGTTCCCCGGCCGGTGCCCCGCCGACCTCGAACAGACGCAGGAAGAGCTGGGCGAGCGGGCCGATGGCCAGGGCGTACAGGACCGTGCCCACCCCGAGGGAACCGCCGAGCAGGAAGCCGGTCACCACGACCGCCACCTCCAGCAGGGTGCGCACCAGCCGGACGGAGCGGCCGGTGCGCCGGTGCAGTCCGGTCATGAGCCCGTCGCGCGGCCCCGGGCCGAAGCGCGCCGCGATGTACAGGCCCGTCGCGATCCCGTTGACGACGACCCCCGCGACCAGCAGGGCGCCCCGCACCACGAGACCGTCCGGCGCGGGCACGAGCGCGAGCGTGCCGTCCATGGCCACGCCGACGGCGAAGACGTTGGAGACGGTGCCCAGTCCGGGCCGCTGCCGGAGCGGTATCCACAGCAGCAGGACGACGGCGCCGACGACGATCGAGACGACCCCGATGGACAGCCCGGTGCGTTCGGCCAGCCCCTGGTGCAGCACGCCCCAGGGTTCCAGGCCCAGACCGGCCCGTACCAGGAGTGCGGAGCTGGCCCCGTACAGCGCGAGCCCGACGTACAGCTGGATCAGCCGACGGGTGAGGAGGGCCCCGCGAGGGGCCGCGGTGACGGACAAGGATGCCCCCTGGTGTGGTGGATGTGGACTGCCGCATGTCACTCTGTGGCAGGGGATTGGTGGCCAACTATGGCCAATCCGAGGAAGGTGGACTGATTTCCATGGCTCAGTGGACCTCGGCGGTGGGTGCGGCTCAGCTCGCCCGGCAGCTCCAGGCGCAGCAGTCCCGGCCCGCCGGGCCGGGCACCCGTCGCCCGCCCGCCTATCGTGCACTGGCCGACGGCATCCGTCTCCTGGTCCTGGAGGGCCGGGTGCCGGTCGCCGCCCGGCTGCCCGCCGAGCGTGAACTGGCGCTCGCGCTGTCCGTCAGCCGCACCACCGTCGCCGCCGCCTACGAGGCGCTGCGGAGCGAGGGGTTCCTGGAGTCCCGGCGGGGGGCCGGCAGCTGGACCGCCGTGCCCGCGGGCAACCCGCTGCCCGCGCGCGGCCTGGAGCCGCTGCCCCCGGAGTCGCTCGGTTCGATGATCGACCTGGGCTGCGCCTCGCTGCCCGCGCCCGAACCCTGGCTGACCCGGGCCGTGCAGGGCGCCATCGAGGAGCTCGCGCCGTACGCCCACACCCACGGCGACTACCCGGCCGGACTGCCCGCCCTGCGGCAGATGATCGCCGACCGGTACACCGGGCACGGCATTCCGACCATGCCCGAACAGATCATGGTCACCACCGGGGCGATGGGCGCGATCGACGCGATCTGCCACCTCTTCGCGGGCCGCGGCGAGCGGATCGCGGTGGAGTCCCCGAGCTACGCCAACATCCTGCAGCTGATGCGGGAGACGGGCGCCCGGCTGGTGCCGGTGGCGATGGAGGAGGGGCTCGGCGGCTGGGACATGAACCGGTGGCGGCAGGTGCTGCGTGACGCGGCGCCGCGGCTCGCCTACGTCGTCGCCGACTTCCACAACCCGACCGGCGCGCTCGCCGACGAGGACCGGCGGCGGGACCTGGTGGACGCCGCCCGTTCCGCGGGCACGGTCCTGGTCGTCGACGAGACGATGAACGAGCTCCGCCTCGACGACGACGTGCGGATGCCGCGCCGGGTCTGCGCCTTCGACCCGGCGGGCTCCACCGTGCTCACCGTCGGGTCGGCCAGCAAGGCGTTCTGGGCGGGCATGCGGATCGGCTGGGTGCGCGCCGCCCCGGACGTGATCCGCAGCCTGGTGGCCGCCCGCGCCTACGCCGACATGGGGACGCCCGTCCTGGAACAGCTCGCGGTCAACTGGCTGATGCGCACCGGCGGCTGGGAGGAGGCCGTCCGGCTGAGGCGCGAGCAGGCGCGGGAGAACCGGGACTCGCTCGTCGCCGCGGTCCGCCGGGAACTGCCCGACTGGGAGTTCTCCGTGCCGAGCGGCGGTCTCACGCTCTGGGTGCGCACCGGCGGCCTCTCCGGTTCCCGGCTCGCGGTGGCCGGCGAGCGGGTCGGCATCCGGGTCCCCTCCGGCCCCCGCTTCGGGGTCGACGGCGCCTTCGAGGGGTACGTGCGGCTGCCGTTCACGGTCACCGGGCCGGTGGCGGACGAGGCGGCGGTACGGCTCGCGGCGGCCGCGCAGCTGGTGGGGTCGGGCGCCGGTGCGGGGGTCGAGACACCGCGGACGTTCGTCGCCTGACCGGGACGGGGCCGGGCGGGTCGGAGCGGGGCCAGGGTGGGCCCGGTCCGGCGACCGGGCCCACCCGGCCCGGTCAGTCGACCGCCTCGGCGGCCACGGCGGCGGTCATGGTGCGCGGCAGGACCGGTTCCGGGACGCCCTCCGGGACGTCCGGCCCGGTGTCCGCCGTGTCCGCTCCGGCCGGTGCGGCGGCTCCGGCCGGGTCCTGCGGCTCCGGGAGCAGACAGAGCACCGACTGCCGCTGCGCCTCGCCGGTCGCCTCGTCGTAGGGGTCGGGCGTGGCGGGCACCTGGAGCCGGAGCACCGGACCGGTGCCGAGCCGGGCGTAGCCGCGGCCGGCCGGGACGCCGGGCGGCGGGGTGGTGGGGGGTTCGGCGCCGAGCACCGTCCCGATCTGCTCGGGGGAGCAGTGGCCGAGCACCACCCGGGCCCGGGTGTGGGCCAGGACGGTCTCGCCGAGGGAGTCCAGGCCGTCGAACTGGTCGGCCAGCACCACGGTGACGTTGGCGGCCCTGCCGTGCCGCAGCGGCACCTGGAGCAGGTCCCGCGGGTCGGGCCGGTTCTCGGCGGCGGCCAGGTGGCCGAGGACGCCGGGCCGGTCCAGCAGGATCCACAGCGGGCGCCTGACGTCGTCGGGGGCGGGGTGGCCGGCCTGCCGGGCCCGGTTGGCGGCGAGCAGCCGCCGTTCCGTCTCGTGGACCGCCCACTCCAGGATCGCCGACGCGCCGGCCGGGCCGCACTCCAGGGCCAGTACGCCGTCGCGTCCGGCCAGGAAGGCGTACTCGCCCGCTCCGCCGCCCTCGACGATCAGTACGTCGCCGTGCTGGAGCGCCTGGAGGGCGATGGAGCGCATCAGGGTCGTGGTGCCGCTGCCGGGCTGTCCGACGACCAGCAGGTGCGGCTCGGTGGAGCGGGCGCCCGTCCGCCAGACGACCGGAGGGGCGTCGCGCATCGTGTCGCCGTCCTGCACGGGGACCGTGCGCTGCACCGCGTCGTCGTCGGTGAAGCCCAGCACGGTCTCGCCGGGCGCGGTCACGAACCGCTGGGCGCAGATCGAGGTGGGCAGGGGGGCGAGGACCTCCATGACGAGCCGGTTCGCCTCCTCGTCCCAGGAGAAGCGGTACTCGCGGCCGCGGCCGGACTTGGTGTGCAGCAGCTGCTCGATCCGGGCCCGGGAGGCGGCCTCGCTGTCGGTGAAATGGGCGGGGTACGTCACCTGGAGGCGGGTCAGCCGTCCGTTGTCGTCGAACCGGTACTCGTCGAGGACCTTCGCCCAGTCGCCGCCGTGGGCGAACAGCGGGTCGGGGTCGTCGGCCACGGAGAAGTACGGCACGAGCGCCTCGTACAGGGAACGGAGCCGCGTGGTCTCCGCCTCGTCGGGGCCGGTCTTCACCGGGGTCCGCTCCCGCCCCGCCCAGGCTGCCGCGCCCATCACCGTGACCAGGGCGATCAGCCCCCCGTACGGGATGACCGCGAACACCAGGACGCAGGCCGCGACGAGGAACAGCGTGGGACCACGCCGGTCCTTGGGCGTCGCGGCCCACCTCTGCCGTCCGGTGCCGACCAGCAGCCGCAGGCCACGGGTGACCGTGAACAGCGGATGGAGGACGTCGGTGGCGTTGTCGGCGGCCGTGCGCGCGAACTCGCGACTGCGAGTGATCGAGGCGCTGCCGCTGCTCAGAATGCGGGGGAGTGGTCGCCGGGCCACGTCTGTCTCCTGAAGGGGTGGGAGCGGTCGAGGAGGGTCAGAACTTGATCCCGCCCAGGAGGCCGGCGAGGCTCGCGCCGCCCGCGGTGATGCTCGGTGCGATGGCGGTGCCCGCCAGGTAGAAGCCGAACAGGGCGGTGACGAGGGCGTGGGACGCCTTGAGGCCGTCCTTCCTGAAGAACAGGAAGACGATGATGCCGAGAATGACGACGCCTGACATGGACAGGATCATGAGAGGTTCTCCTGGTTGGGGGGACGGTCACCATGAGTCCTTCCAGGTTCACCGGAAGTATCCATTCGATAAAAGCTGCATTCGGGTGAAAAGTCGTTATTTTCACTTGAATGGCCGCAGGATGGTTCCGGCGAAGCGGAATGCGTGGCAGGGGCGTCGCGTTCGATTCCCCGTTCCGGGTGGGCCGGTCCGTCCGGCCGGACGGGCAGTACCCTGTCGGTTCATTCGCACGGCCTTCACGGCGTGCGTCCAGGCGGTTCGGCGGCAGTCGGGACCGGAAAACGGAAGGCGGCCCCTCTGATGAGCGAAACCCCCGATCCCGAGGTGATCGAGCTGGCGACGAAGATCTTCGACCTCGCCCGCCGGGGCGAGACGGAGACGCTCGCCGCGTACGTCGACGCCGGCGTGCCCGCCGACCTCACCAACGACCGCGGGGACTCGCTGCTGATGCTCGCCGCGTACCACGGGCACGCCGCCGCGGTCACGGCCCTCGTCGACCGCGGGGCCGACCCGGACCGGGCCAACGACCGGGGGCAGACGCCGCTCGCCGGCGCGGTCTTCAAGGGTGAGGACGCGGTGATCGGGGCCCTGCTCGCGGCGGGGGCCGACCCGGCCGCCGGAACGCCCTCCGCCCTGGACACGGCCCGCATGTTCGGCAAGGCCGACCTGCTGGAACTCTTCGGCTCCCGCTGACCGGGTACGCCGTAAATGTGGTCGCGGTGGCGAAATGGCTGGGTCATCATGACGTCGCGGGCCCTGGTTCGGGCCACCGACGAGAGGTAGAGGAAGATGGTCTACACCAAGCAGAAGACGGCGGTCGGCCGATCATGTCGCTGCGCGGCGTAGTGCCCACCCGGCACTTGGAACTGCACAGTCCCGGTTGCGTCGACAGCTTGATGTGAGGCTCTTTCCATGTTCGATCCGTTCATAGCGCCGAGCGGCACCCTGCTCGGCCTGCTGCAGAGAGGCCGCGGCGACGGCACGCTCCACGCGCTCGCCGCACCGCGCCCCGAAGCCCTGGCGGCCCTCAACCACTGCGTCCTGAGCGACCCGCGTCACGACTGGCAGGTGGAGAACCGCTCCCTCTACTACGCACGCCTTTATCTCGACCTCGACGGCGGCATCGAGGAGATCGAACGGCACCTGTGCGGTCCCGACGACCACCTCGACACCGACGACTCGCGCACCGGCCTGGCCCTCTCCGTGCTCGGCCACCTCGCCTCGTACGGACGCGAGGACGCCCTGGCCCTGCTGCGGCGGTACGCCGCGACCGGCGCCAACTGGGCCTGGGCCCTGGACGAGCTCGCCCTGCGCGACGACGACGCGGGGCTCCGCGCCCTCGCCGTGCCCGTGCTCGGCAGGTTCCCGGACACCGAGGAGGGCGCCGCCGAACTGGCCGCCACCGTACGGGACGCCTACGAGCCCCGCCCCTGGCGGCTCTGGGCGGACGACCCGCGCGAGGCGGTCGGCGGCCGGGTCAGGGCCGCGTCGGAACGCGGCTCGTTCGACCGCTGGCAGCGCCAGATGCGACCCGGCGGCCCCCGCCCCGGCTGGAGCGTCCAGGCCGTCTTCGACTGGGCCCAGCAGGGACACGAGCGCGGCAGCGCCCTGCACGTGCCCGCCGCCCGCTGCCTCAACGCCGTCGCGGGCCCGGAGGACCGGCCCGCGATCGTCGAGGCTGCCCGCAGCGGCCCCGACGGCGCGCGCTGCGCCGCCCTGCACTACCTGGCGGAGGCCAGGGATCCGGCCGTGCTCGATCTGATCGAGACCGGGGCGGCGAGCTCCTCGCACACCGTCGCCGAGGCGTCCGTCGCCGCCTTCGAGCGGATGTGCGGCGAGGCGGCCGTGGACCGGGCCCGGCGCTGGGCCCGGCGGCCCGACGCGCTCGGTGCCTCCGCCGCCGGAGTGCTCGCCTGCCGGGGCGGCGCCCAGGACGCGTCCCTGGTCCTCGGCGCGCTCCGCGAGGCCGTACGGGGCGAGGGACCGGACACCCCGCGGCTGTGGACCCTCGTCGACGGCGCGGGCCGGCTCGGCATCGCCTGCGCCGCCCCCGTGCTCAGGCACGTCTACCGGGAGACGTCCTCGTCGCACCTGCGCGGCCGGACGGCCCGCGCACTGGCCGCCACCGACCCCTCCTTCGCCACCGGCTTCGCCGTCGAATGCCTGTGGGACTGCGAGGAGACCACCCGGGAGGTCGCCGCACTCCACGCGGAGACCGGCGACATCAAGGTCGCCGAACGCCTGCGCCGCCTCGCCGCGGACCCGGCCGAGGAGGCCGAGGTGCAGACGGCGGTCCGCAGCCGGATCGGCCCCGACGCCCCCGCGGTCTGACCGCGCGGGGCGCGGCCCCGGCACCCGGTCGCGCACTCCGCCGTACCGGCCCGATGCCTGGCCGGACACCTCGACGCATAGGGTCGACACCCGGCTGGGCACCTTGCCGTACCGGGTCGGCACCCGGACGCACACCCCGCCGTATCGGGGCGATGCCTGGCCGGACGCCCTGCCGGACACCTCGACGCATCGGGTCGACACCCGGCCGGACACTCTGTCGTACCGGCCCGGTGCCCGGTCGCGCACTCCGCTGAACCGGGTCGATGCCCGGCTGGGCACCCTGTCGTACCGGGTCGGCGCCCGGTCGCGCACTCCGCCGTACCGGCCCGGTGCCCGACGGCCCGTCACCCGCCGTCCGGGCCGACCATGCCCCGGACCCGCCGCGCCGCCCGGCCCCCGGCCCGCTCCGCGGGCCACCATGGAGGGATGAGCGGACGCTGGGATTTCTGGATCGACCGGGGCGGCACGTTCACCGATGTCGTGGGCCGGGACCCGGCCGGGCGGCTGGTCACCCGCAAACTCCTCTCCCACGACCCGGACCGCTACCGCGACGCCGGCGTGGCCGGGATCAGGGCACTGCTGGGCCTCGGCCCCGGCGAACCGGTCCCCGCCGACCGGGTGGACACGGTGCGGATCGGCACGACGGTCGCCACCAACGCCCTGCTGGAACGGCGCGGCGAGCCGACCGCCCTGGTCATCACGCGGGGCTTCCGCGACGCCCTGCGCATCGCGTACCAGAACCGGCCGAAGCTCTTCGACCGCCGCATCCTGCTGCCCGAGGCCCTCTACGAACGGGTGATCGAGGTGCCCGAGCGGATCGACGCCCGGGGCCGGGTCGTGACCCCGTTGGACCCGGACGCCCTGACCGCGCCCCTGGCGGCCGCGCGGGCCGACGGACTGAGCGCCGCCGCCGTGGTCCTGATGCACGGCTACCGCCACCCCGCGCACGAACGCGCCGTGGCCGACGCGGCCCGCGCCGCGGGCTTCACCCGGATCAGCTGCTCGCACGAGGTGAGCCCGCTGATCAAACTCGTACCGCGCGGCGACACCACCGTCGTCGACGCCTACCTGTCGCCGATCCTGCGCCGGTACGTCGAGGGGATCGCCGAGGAGCTCGACGGCATCCGGCTGATGTTCATGCAGTCCAACGGCGGGCTGCGCGAGGCCTCCCACTTCCGGGGGAAGGACGCGGTGCTCTCCGGGCCCGCCGGCGGCGTGGTCGGCATGGCCCGCACCTCCCGACAGGCCGGCTTCGACCGCGTCATCGGCTTCGACATGGGCGGCACGTCCACCGACGTGTCGCACTACGCGGGCGCGTTCGAGCGCGAACTGGGCACCCAGGTGGCCGGTGTCCGGATGCGCGCCCCCATGATGAGCATCCACACCGTCGCGGCCGGCGGCGGCTCCGTCCTGCACTTCGACGGCCGGCGCTACCGGGTCGGTCCCGACTCGGCGGGCGCGATCCCCGGCCCGGCCTGCTACCGCCGCGGCGGACCGCTGACCGTCACCGACGCCAACGTGATGCTCGGCCGCGTCCAGCCCGCGTACTTCCCGGCCGTCTTCGGACCGGACGGCGACCTGCCGCTCGACGCCGGCCTCGTGCGCGAACGCTTCGACGCGCTCGCCGACGAGATCGCGCACGCCACCGGGACCCGGCCCACCGCCGCCGGGGTCGCCGCCGGATTCCTGGAGATCGCCGTGCTCAACATGGCGAACGCGGTCAAGAGGATCTCCGTGCAGCGCGGACACGACATCACCCGCTACGCCCTCACCGGCTTCGGCGGTGCCGGTGGCCAGCACGTCTGCGCCGTCGCCGACTCCCTGGGCATCGACACGGTCCTGGTGCCCCCGCTCGCCGGTGTGCTCTCCGCGTACGGCATCGGCCTCGCCGACGCCACCGCCATGCGCGAACGGTCCGTGGAGGCGGAACTGAACCCGACGACCCGCGAGGAGGTGGGCGAGCTCTGCGCCGAACTGGCCGCCCGCACCCGCGCCGAACTGCGCGCCGACGCCATCCCCGACAGTGCGATCAGCACCCGCGCCCGGGTGCTCCTGCGTTACGCCGGTACGGACGCGAGCCTGCCCGTCGACCTGGACACCGCCCCCGCCATGGCCGAGGCGTTCACCACCGAGCACCGCGCCCGCTACTCGTTCACCATGGACAAGCCCCTGGTCGTCGAGGCGGTCTCGGTCGAGGCGGCCGGAACGGCGGGCAGGCACCGGCCGAGGCCGGCCGGCCGCCCGCGCCGAGGCGGCGCACCACCGCGACCGCACGACACCGTACGGATGTTCGCCGACGGACACTGGCACGACACCCCCCTCCACCGCCGCGACGAGCTGCGCCCCCGGGACACCGTGACCGGCCCCGCCGTGATCACCGAGGCGGACGCCACCACCGTCGTCGCCCCGGGCTGGCGGGCCTCGCTCGCCGACACCGGCCACCTGCTGCTCACCCGGGCGAGCCCGCGACCGGAGCGCACGGCCGTCGGCACCCGTGTCGACCCCGTCATGCTGGAGGTCTTCAACAACCTCTTCATGTCGATCGCCGAACAGATGGGTGTGCGTCTGGAGAACACGGCCCACTCCGTCAACATCAAGGAACGGCTGGACTTCTCCTGCGCGCTCTTCGACGCGGACGGCAACCTGATCGCCAACGCCCCGCACATCCCGGTCCACCTCGGCTCGATGGGGGAGTCCATCAAGGAGGTGCTGCGCCGCAACGCCGGGTCGATGCGGCCCGGGGACGTGTACGCCGTCAACGACCCGTACCACGGCGGCACCCATCTGCCCGACGTCACCGTCGTGACACCGGTCTTCGACGACCGGGACGACGGCGGGAAACCGGTCTTCCTCGTGGCCTCGCGCGGACACCACGCCGAGATCGGCGGCATCAGCCCCGGCTCCATGCCCGCCTTCAGCCGCACCGTCCACGAGGAGGGCGTGCTGTTCGACAACTGGCTGCTGGTACGGGACGGCAGGTTCCGCGAGGCCGAGACGCGCGAACTGCTCACCACCGCCGCACACCCCTCCCGCGACCCCGACACCAACATCGCCGACCTGCGCGCCCAGATCGCCGCCAACGAGAAGGGCATCGCCGAACTCCGGCGCATGGTCGACCAGTTCGGACGCGAGACCGTCGCCGCGTACATGGGCCACGTGCAGGACAACGCCGAGGAGTCCGTCCGCCGGACCGTCGCCGCACTGCACGACGGCTCCTACCGCTACGAGACCGACAGCGGCGCGGTCATCGAGGTCTCCCTCACCGTGGACCGGGCCGCCCGCGGCGCGGTCATCGACTTCACCGGCACGTCGCCGCAGCGGCCGGACAACTTCAACGCGCCGAAGTCCGTGGTCATGGCGGCCGTGCTGTACGTCTTCCGGACCCTGGTCGACGACGACATCCCGCTCAACAGCGGCTGCCTCAAGCCCCTGGAAGTGAGGATTCCGGAGGGTTCCATGCTGGCCCCCGTCCATCCCGCGGCCACCGTCGCGGGAAACGTGGAGACGTCCCAGGCCGTCACCGGCGCCCTGTACGCCGCCCTCGGCGTCCAGGCCGAGGGCTCGGGCACCATGAACAACCTCACCTTCGGCAACGAACGGATCCAGTACTACGAGACCGTGGCGAGCGGCTCGGGCGCGGGCGAGGACTTCGACGGGGCCGACGCCGTGCAGACCCACATGACCAACTCCCGCCTCACCGACCCCGAGGTCCTCGAATGGCGCTACCCCGTGCTGCTGGAGGACTTCCGGGTGCGGGAGGGCAGCGGGGGCGCCGGCCGACGGCACGGCGGCTGCGGGGTGGAGCGGCGGATCCGCTTCCTGGAACCCGTCACCGTGGCCCTGCTCTCCGGCCACCGCAGGGTCCGCCCCTACGGCATGGCGGGCGGCGGACCGGGCGCCCTGGGGGACCAGTGCGTCGAGCACCCGGACGGCCGCCCGCCCACCCCGCTGCGCGGCTGCGACACGGCCGACCTGGAACCGGGCGACGTACTGGTGCTCCGCACCCCCGGCGGCGGGGGATACGGCACCCCGGAACCCGACCGCGACGCCCCCGCACCCGAACACCCCGGCGAACGGCCGTGACCGCGCCGCGGGGCTTCGCGCGACGGCGCCGACCGCACCGCCGGAGCCCCGCACGACGACGGTGACGGCGGCCGCCGGGCCGCCGGGCGACGACCCCGGGCGGGGGTCGCTTCTGCGTCGTTTCGACCGGTGTCAGTGTGAGGACCTAATCTGTGCACCGTGACTTCGCCTGCCTACACGGACAACGCTGCGCCCCAGCTCAGCGCGGGGCCGCGACCCGCCCCGGGTCCGGCCGCCGACGAGGGGCTCGCGCGGCGGCTGCGCGCGCTCGCCTGCACGGCGCCGCTGCACGACCTCGATGTGCGCAAGGCGAATCTGGCCGGGGAGTACACGGTCTACGCGATGGCCGAGGTGGCGCTCGCCGCGATCGACCTCGTGACGCTCAACATGGACTTCGACACCGGTGCCGACCACGACCAGATAGTGGCCAGGCTGCTTCCCCGCGTCGCCGCCCAGGCCCCGGCCCGCCCGGCCGCCGAGCACGAGCGGGTGGCCCGCTGGGTGCTGGAGAACCTGATCAACGTCGGCAGCGTGGACCGCGGATTCCGCGCCGTGTACGGCACCTTCGGCGCCGACGGCCTCTACACCCGCAGGGACTACGACTTCAAACTGATCGAGGAGGTCCCGGGCCACGGCGGCGCGGTCTACCTCCGCACCACCGACGAGGCCGTCAACGTCCTGGTCGGCGCCCTCGACACGGACGTCACCAGCGCCCAGATCGCCGCCGAGGTCAAGCTGGAGGTCCTCATCAGCCGGGGCCGCCTCGCGGACGCGCAGCTCGCCGCCGAACAGGCCCGCTACCGCACCGTCCAGTACGCGGAGACCCTCCGCAAGACGCTGGAGGCCACCCGGCGCAACGTCCGGGCGGTCGACTGGCTCAACGCGGTGCCCGACATGATCGCCGAGGCGCTGGACCACGTGGCCGACCGCTACCGCCACGAGAACGCGATCCTCACCAACATCCGCAAGGCCCGTGACGAGGCCGAGGAGCCCGAGCACAAGAGGCGCGCCGCCGAACTCGTCGACATCGTCAAGGACTGCATCCGCCGCCACACCCAGCTGCAGTCCCGACTGCTGGAGGCCGGCCCGCTCTTCCGCGCCGAACAGGACCGGCAGGCGTTCGCCACCCCCGCCGCCCGCACCGGCCTCGACCTCTACGGCCAGCTCGTCGCCCCGCTGCTGCCGCTCCCCGTGGAACGGGCCATCCGCGTCACCGACGCCTTCTTCGCCCGCGGCACCGGGCTGCGCACCCCCTCCTCGGTGCGGATGGGCGACCTCGTCGGCCTGCTGCTCACCCCGCCCCTGGAGCGGGAGCACCTGGGCGCCGAGATGCCCGAGCCCGATCTGATCGCCACCCCGGACGACAGCCGGTTCAGCGAGGAGCAGCTCGCGAGCGCCATGGAGCTCCTCGACCTGGAGCACGACGCCCCGAGACGGCTCTCCGGACTCCTCGCCGAGGCCCGCCGCCGCGATCCGGAACTTCCCTACCTGGTCGCCCTGCTCGCGGTGCACGCCGCGAGCCCGCCGGTCGGCACGGCCTACCGGCAGGGGGAGCAGCGCCTGCTGTTCTCCGTGGACGACGGGACGCAGCTCGACGACCCGGAGTTCGGCGGCGCCGACCTGATCGTGGGCACGGCCCTGCTCGACGCGGTCGGGATGGCCGCGGACCGCTCGGAGGCGTCATGACCGGCGCGGCGCGCCCGGCCCGCCACCCGCTCTCCCGGACGGCGTCGACCGGCCGGGGGCGCCCCCGGCCCGTCGGCGGGCATATGACATCCGTCGGCACGTGCGCCGCCCGCCCCGTACCGCCCCGGACGCCCACGGCGAGAGCCCGTGCCGCCCGCCCCGTACCGTCCCGGACCGCGGTCGCGAGAGTCCGTGCCGTCCGCCCCGTACCGAAGAGTTTCCGCAGCAAGGAGCGACAGTCGTGAGCGACCACCGCGCACAGCACGCCGACGCGTGGGGCGAGCCGGCCGCCGCGTACGTCACCGAGGGCGCGGCGCCCGCCGCCCCGACGGGCCCCACCACCGCGTCCGTCACCCCGGCCGACGCCGCGGACGCCGCCCGGCTCGTCGCCTTCGGCCTCCAGCCCAAACTGCTGCCCGCCCGCGACGCCGAGTACGCCGAACTGCTCCGCCGCTACCGGGAGGAGCCCGCCTTCGCCCGGCTCGCCGACGCGGTGGCGACCGGGCTGGGCCTGGTCGTGCTGGAGGTGTCGACCCGCGCGGGCATGGCCGTGACGGCGGGGGAGGACTCCGTCTTCGCCGTCCGCATGGGCGACTACGCCCGCCGCGCCTCCTCCGACTCCGCCGACCGCTTCCTGCACGGGCTCGCGCACCTCGCCGTCGCCACGATGGCCTTCCCCCGCCCCGAGGACCTCGCCGACGACGCGTACATCGGCCGCATCACGGTCAACGGCGTCGACTCCTTCGTACGTCAGGCGTGCCGCCGGCTGGAGGAGCGCGCGGAGGAGCACGGGGACAACACCGACCCGGCCACCGACGCCCCCGGACTCGAAGCCGCATGGCGGATCTACGCCCGGCGCAGCGCCACCGGCGCGACGAAGGACGCCCGCCGGCTGGCCGGTTCCACCACCGGCATCGTCGGGAAGGCCGTCGCCTTCCTCACCGACTCCGGTTTCCTCCAGCGCACCGGGGACGACGCCGGCGGCGCCTTCCGCACCACCGCCCGCTACCAGCTCCAGGTGCGCGACATGGCCGGCGGCGCCGCCATGGCCGAACTGCTGGAACTCGGCGTCGTCCCGGTCACCGACGGCACGGCGACGCTCCTCCCGCCGCCCGACCCCGACGACCTGGAACTGGTCGCCGACGCCGGTCTGCCCTTCCACTCCTGACCACCTCTCCTTCGCAACCCCACCGCCTCCACCGCCCCACCGCCTTCACCGCCCGAACGACGAGAGTCCGCCGCCATGTACGAGCTGTCCCGGGTCCGCCTCTACTCCATCGGGCCTGCCGGTGCGCGCTACGCCGACACCGTGCTTGACCTGCGCGGAGTGGGCGAGCCCGTGCCCAACCCCGCGCCGGCCCAGGCGGAGTTCTTCGAGGAGGAGCCGGTCGGCCCGCCGCGCCGCCCGGCACCCGCCGGTGTGCTCTTCCTGGAGAACGGCGGCGGCAAGTCGGTGCTGCTGAAGCTGATCTTCTCGGTGATGCTGCCCGGCCACCGCAACACCCTCGGCGGGGCCAGCTCCGGCGTGCTGCGCAAGTTCCTCCTCGCCGACGACTGCGGACACGTCGCCCTGGAGTGGCAGCACACCCTCACCGGCGAGTGCGTGGTCGTCGGCAAGGTCAGCGAATGGCGCGGCCGGCAGGTCTCCAACGACCCGAGGAAGTTCGCCGAGGCCTGGTACTCCTTCCGGCCCGGACCCGGACTCAGCCTGGACTCCCTGCCGGTCGCCGAGGCCACCTCCGTACGCCCGTCCGCCGAAGGCGCCTCCGGCGCACGGGGCCGACGGCGCACGATGAAGGGCTTCCGCGACGCCCTGACCGAGGCGGGCAAGTTCTACCAGCACCTCGACGTGCACTGGGAAGAGATCCACGACCGGTGGAACGAACACCTCGGGGACCTCGGACTCGACCCCGAACTCTTCCGCTACCAGCGCGAGATGAACGCCGACGAGGGCGAGGCGGCGGGCCTCTTCGCGGTCAAGAAGGACTCCGACTTCACCGACCTGCTGCTGCGGGCCGTCACCGACACCCGGGACACGGACGGCCTCGCGGACCTGGTCGGCGGCTTCGGCAACAAACTGGGCCGCCGGGCCGAGCTGACCGCCGAACGGGACTTCACGGCGGGCTCGGTCGACCTGCTCGGACGGATCGTGGAGGCCGCGGGCACCCGCTCCCGCGCCCGGGACATCCACGCCGGCGCCGAGCGCCGCACCCGTACGCTCGCCCGCAGGCTCTCCGTCCGGGCCGGTCAGGAACGCGGCCGCAGCACCGAACTCGCCCAGCAGGTGACGGGCGCCGCCCACACCGTCACCACGGCCGAAGAAGCACGCG
Organism: Streptomyces sp. sk2.1; assembly: GCF_008120935.1. Lineage (GTDB taxonomy): Bacteria > Actinomycetota > Actinomycetes > Streptomycetales > Streptomycetaceae > Streptomyces. The sequence goes on along the minus strand of NZ_RDBO01000020.1, from coordinate 10,987 downwards.
GCCGCAGCGCCCTGGCCGCCGCCGAACTGGCCTACCGGCACGCCTCCCTGGCCCTGGCCGCTGCGGAGAAGGGCGCCGCCGCCCAGCGCCGCGAACTGGTCGACGCCCGCACCCTGCACTCCGCCTGGCAGGCCGCCGAGGCCGTGCTGCGGCACCGCGCGGCCGGCGACCGCTCCGCACGGGTGGCCGCCGCGATCCGGGAGGCCGAACGGGACGCCGCGCCCGCGCTCGCCGCCCGTGCCGAGGCCGCCGCCGACCTGGTACAGGCCCTGCACATCGCCGCGGAGGCCGGGGAGAACCTGGCCAACGAGGAGGAGGAGCGTTCCGACGCCCTGCAGAGCGCGGGCGAGACCGCCCACCGGGACGCCACCACCGCCGCCACCGAGGCCCAGCGCGCCCGCAGCGAGGCCGGACACCTGCGCCAGCGCCTCGCCGAGGTCGAACAGGAGACGGCCCAGGCGGTACGGGCCGGCTGGCTCGACGACACCGCGCCCGACGCCGACCCGGCGCGCGCCGCCCTCGCCGCGAGCGACGCCGAGCAGTCCGCCGTCGCCGCCTGGGACACCGCCAGGGAGGCCGCCCGCACGGCGGCCGACCGGGCCAGGGAGGCCGCGGCCGCCGAGAGCCGCGCCGAACTCGCCGCGGCCCGTGCCGCCGACGCCGCACAGGCCGCGGAGCAGTCGTACGAGGCCGAGTTCAGGGCCGCCGAGTCGATCGCCGCCGACCACCGGCTGGCCGACCTGCTGGGCCTTCCCGCACCGCACGGCACGGACGGCACCGAAACCGGCCCGGCCGGAACGGGCTCGCGCCCCGCCGGGGGAGAGCGGGACGACCGGGCGCCCACCGGCCCCGGGCAGCAGCCCGGCGTTCGCGAACGGTCGCTCACGGCCCAGGAGTTCGACCGCAGCGCCGACGAACTGCGGGAGCTGCTCGACCAGGGCATCGGCTCCGCCGAACGACGCCTCTTCGAGCTGCGCACGGCGGCCGCCGACGACGCGCGGATCCTCGGCGCGCTCGGCGACGGGGGTCTGCTGCCTCCCGGGCCCGACGTCCTGGCCACCGTCGAGTACCTCGGCGAGCACGGCATCCCCGCCCTGCCCGGCTGGCGGTACCTCGCCCAGGCCGTGGACCCCGCCGACCACGCGGCGGTCCTCGCGACCCGCCCCGAGCTGGTCGACGGCGTGGTCATCACCGACCCCGACTCGCACGCCCGCGCCCGCGAGGTCCTCGACGGCGCCGCCCTGCTGCCGCGTTCCGCGGTCGCCGTCGGCACCGCCGCGGCCCTGCTCGCCCCCGTCCCGGCCGCGGGCCCCCACACCGAGGGCGTGTTCCTCGTCCCGCCGAACCCGGCGATGCACGACGAGCACGCGGCCGACGAGGAACGACAGGCCCTCAGGACCCGGGCCGCGGCGCGCGACGAGGACATCCGCGCCCTCGCCGCCCGGCTCGCCGCGGACCGCGCCCTCGCCGCCCGCATCGGTTCCTGGCGCGCCGACTGCCCGCCCGGCATGCTCGCCGAACTCGCCGAGGCCGCCGGCACCGCCCGCACCGCAGCGGAGACGGCCGAGGCCGAACTCGCGGAAGCCCGTACGGTGCGCGCCGAGGCCGACGAGGCGGCCGCGGACACCGCCCGCGTCCGCGACGAGCGCCAGGAGGCGGCCCAGCGCGCCCGCCGGGCCGCCGACGCCCTCGCGGGCCTGGCGTACCGGCTCCGTGAACGCGCCGGCTGGCAGGCGAAGCTCCGCGAACTGACCGACGAGGCGGCCGAGTCCGAGGCCCGCGCCACCGTCTGCCTGGAGCGGGCCCGCGCCGCCGACGAGGACCGCAGGGCCGCGCAGCGCGCCGCCGACGACGCCCGGCGCACGGCCCGCGCCCTGCGCGCCGAACGCGCCGAGATCGCGGGCGCCCCCGAGCAGCTCCCGGAGCCCGACGGCGACGCCCCGCGCCCCGCGCTCCCCGCCCTGCGCGAGGCGTACCGGGCCGCCTCCCAGCTGTACGAGAAGGTGGGCGTCGGCGCGGACCTGCGCGCCGAGCAGGCCCGCGCCGAGAGCGACGAGAGCGCCGCCCTCGCCGAACTGGACCGGCTCACCAACAAGGTCCGCACCCGGGCCGCCCAGCTCCTCGAAGGAACCGACGGAGCCGACGGGCCCTCCCGGCAGGCCGCCGCGGCCCGTGCCGAGTCCCTGGTGCAGCTCCTGGAGACCCGGGCCTCCACGGCGAGCGAGCAACTGGGCCGGCTGCGCGGCGAGGCCGAGCGCCTGGCCCCGGCCGACGGCGAGTCCCACCACACCGAACTCCCCGACGAGCTGGTCCCCGCCGATGCCGAGCAGGCCCAGGCCCTCCTGCGCACCGCCACGGCCGAACTGGCCTCCGCCACCGCGACGCTGGACACCGCCCGCGCCGCCCACGCCGAGCTGCTGCACGCCCACCGCACCGCCGAGGACTCGGCGGGCGGCTTCGACGAGACGGCCGCGCTCCTGCGGGACCTGCTCAGGGACCACGGCGCGGACGACGACGCCGAGGCCCCCGAGCCGTACCCCGGCAGCCTCGACGAGGCCCGGCAGTCCGCGGCCGAGGCCCGCCGCTCGCTGCGCGGCTGCGCCACCGACCTCTCCGCCGCCGAGAGCGCCGTACGGGAAGCGAGCGACGTCCTCGTACGGCACGCCAACTCCACCCGCTACGAACAGGTCCGCACCCCCGCGCGCCAGCAGATCCGCGAACTGCCCGCCGCGGCGCTGCCCGAGCACGCCGAGAAGTGGGCCGTCGCCTTCGCGCCCCGGCTCCGCGTGCTCACCGACGAACTGGCCCAGCTGGAACGCAACCGCGACTCCATCGTCGACCGGCTGCGCGGTCTCGTGGAGTCCGCGCTCACCACCCTGCGCTCCGCCCAGCGGCTCTCCCGGCTGCCGGAGGGGCTGGGGGAGTGGTCCGGTCAGGAATTCCTCCGCATCCGCTTCGAGGAACCCGACCAGGCGACGCTCACCGAGCGGCTCGGCGAGGTCATCGACGAGGCCACCCGCGCCGCGCTGAGGAAGAACTCCGACCTGCGCAGGGACGGCATGTCCCTCCTGCTGCGCGGTGTGCAGGCGGCGCTGGAGCCCAGGGGCGTCGCCGTGGAGATCCTCAAGCCGGACGCGGTGCTCCGCGCCGAGCGCGTCCCGGTCGGACAGATGGGCGACGTCTTCTCCGGCGGCCAGCTGCTCACCGCTGCCATCGCCCTGTACTGCACCATGGCCGCGCTGCGCAGCAACGACCGGGGACGGGACCGCCACCAGCACCGGCACGCGGGCACCCTCTTCCTGGACAACCCCATCGGCCGCGCCAACGCCACCTATCTGCTGGAGCTCCAGCGCGCGGTGTCCGACGCCCTGGGCGTGCAGCTGCTCTACACGACCGGACTGTTCGACACCACGGCACTCGCGGAATTCCCGCTGGTCATCCGGTTGCGCAATGACGCGGACCTGCGGGCCGGGCTGAAGTACATCAGCGTGGAGGAGCACCTGCGCCCCGGCCTGCCGCAGCAGGACCCGGGCGGCGGGACGGTGCACGGCGAGATCACCGCCACCCGCATGTTCAAGCGCGCCACGACACCGCCCGGTACCGACCGGACCCCCGCGGAGCAGGACGCCTGAAGCGCGTCGCGGAAGTGGCGTCGTCCGCCCGGAGGGCGTTCCCGGGCGGGCGGGAACTTTCGGAACACGCTCCCCGGACTTCCCGCCCGGATCGCGCCGGGTCCGCGGGGGCCGGCGCGACCCGGGGAGAGGCCCCGGCCTCTCCCCGGGCGTGCGGACCTGCCGGGGCGCTCAGGCCTGCGAGAGGTTTCCCGCGCCCCGGCGGCGTATCCGCGCCTCGTCCCGCTGCGCGGCCCGTGCCGCCCGTCGTGCCCTGCGCCGCTCGCGGCGCAGCTGCCGTGCCGAACTGCTCGGCGCGGAGACCACGCCGTTGCGCTGGTTCCAGACCTGCCGGGTGATCCAGACGTCCAGCACCGACCAGGTCGCGACCACCGTGCTGCCCACGCTGCTCAGCACCATCGGGAACGCCAGCCAGGACCCGGTCAGAGTGCACAGGAACGCCACCATCGCCTGAATGATCGTCAGCGACATGATGAGAACCGCGCGCACGGCGGACGTGCGGACCGGGTCCGGCATCCGGCGCCGTCCCGCGGGCTCTTCCACCCACAGCTGCTGGCGCGGGATCCTCGCCCCGTTCGCCGCAGGTCGTGCCGCCGCGGCCGGTGCCGACAGCACCGCACCCCGACGCTCTTCCGTTTCCAAGGACTCTCAACTCCCCACCACTGTCCGACTTCAGGGTTGCTGCCCGGCCTGCGCCGTCTCTACGCGGGCGGATCGGACCGTCCCGCCCCACCGGTTTCCTCCGGCGGACCGGAGTCGCAACCCCCACCATGATCCCGCCTCGCGGACACCGTTTCTCCCCGGGCTGCCCCCACCTCGTACAGATGTCCCGTACAGACGGACGAGTGACCGGTCGTGAAGATTCCCCCGATCCGTCATGGAGCGAATAATTCCAGCCAACTGCCCTGTCGAACATGGTGAAGCATTGGCGGGTCTCTTCTGCCGCTTTCGCGAATTTCATTGCCCGGAATACCGGGACAAGCCATGATCAATAACGAGGAGAGCGGCTGAAAATCGTCCGGACGTCCCTTCGAGTTGTCTCCGTGTCGGTAGTAGGCTCGCGCCGTTTGTTGACGGAACACGACCCCCGGCACACGGGGTCGAGCTGGGGGAGTCCATGCGCTTTCGCGGAAAGTCCATCCGCAGGAAGATCGTGGCGCTGCTGCTGGTGCCGCTCGTCTCCCTCACCGGACTCTGGGGATTCGCCACCTATCTGACGGGGCGCGAGGCCAGACAACTGATGAGTGCGAGCACCATCGTGGAGAAGGTCGGCCATCCGCTGGAGGACACGGTCCGGGCCATTCAGGACGAGCGCCGCCAGACCCTCGTCTTCCTCGCCGACCCCAGGGCCTCCGACGCCCTCCCGCTCCTGCAACGTCAACGCACTGCCACCGACCGCGTCCTGACGGGCCTCAAGGACGGCGCGCGCCAGAAAGACATTCGCGAGGCCCTCAGTTCCGAGGACGATTCCCAGCTCGACTCCATCCTGGGCACCGTGGAGGGGCTGGGCGCACTGCGTGAATCGGTCGACGAGCGCACCATCGACCGTTCCAGGGCGATGGAGTTCTACGGGCGGCTCATAGATCCCTGCTACCGCTTTCTGACCGGTCTCCGCACGATGGAGAACGTGTCGATGGACAAACAGGTCCGGGCCCTGGTCGGGATCTCCCGCGCCCGCGAGATGCTCTCCCGCGAGGACGCCCTGATCGCCTCGTCGCTCATCGCGGGCCGGCTCACCGCCGCCGAACTGCGCCAGGTCTCCGACCTCGTGGCCAATCGCGAACTGCTCTACGAGATCAACGCCGAGATGCTTCCCGCGTCGGAGCGGCAGCGCATCGAGCAGTACTGGGCGAGCCCGGACAGCGAACCGCTCAGGACCGCGGAGCGGACCCTCGTCCAGGATGGCCCCACCCAGGACCCGCGGGCCGTCGACGCCGAGCGCTGGCAGGAGGCGGCCGCACCGGTCCTGGAGCGGCTGGCCAACGACTCCACCGAGATGGGAAACCGTTTCCAGGACCGCGGCAAACCCGCCGGGTACGGCGTCCTGATCAAGGCCGGCGTCGCGGGCGTCCTCGGATTCCTCGCCCTGGTCGCCTCGCTGTTCGTCTCCGTGCGCATCGGCCGCGAACTCATCCGCGACCTCTCCAGGCTCCGCAAGGACGCCCACGAGGTCTCCGGCGTGCGACTGCCGAGCGTGATGCGCCGCCTGGCCGCGGGGGAGCAGGTCGACGTGGAGACGGAGGCCCCGCACCTCCAGTACGAGCGCGACGAGATCGGCCAGGTCGGCCAGGCCCTCAACACCCTGCAACGGGCGGCCGTCGAGGCCGCGGTCAAGCAGGCCGACATGCGGCGCGGAGTGTCCGAGGTGTTCGTCAACCTCGCCCGCCGCAACCAGGTGCTGCTGCACCGCCAGCTGACGCTCCTGGACACGATGGAGCGCCGTACCGAGAACACCGACGAACTCGCGGACCTCTTCCGCCTCGACCACCTGACCACCCGCATGCGGCGCCACGCCGAGGGCCTGGTGATCCTCTCCGGCGCCGCGCCCTCCCGCCAGTGGCGCAAGCCGATCCAGCTGATGGACGTGGTGCGGGCGGCGGTCGCCGAGGTCGAGGACTACGAGCGGATCGAGGTCCGCCGACTGCCCCGCATCGGCGTGGGCGGCCCCGCGGTCGCCGACCTCACCCATCTGATCGCCGAACTCCTGGAGAACGCGACCGTGTTCTCGCCCCCGCACACCGCGGTCCAGGTGCACGGCGAACGCGTCGCCAACGGCTTCACGCTGGAGATCCACGACCGCGGCCTGGGCATGCCCCCCGAAGTCCTCCTGGACGCCAATCTGCGGCTCGCCGAGACCCCCGAGTTCGAACTCTCCGACACCGACCGGCTCGGCCTGTTCGTGGTCAGCCGCCTCGCGCAGCGCCAGAGCGTCCGGGTCTCGCTGCAACCCTCCCCCTACGGGGGTACGACCGCGGTCGTCTTCATCCCGGCGGCGCTGCTCACCGACGCCCCGGACACCCACGGCACCGGATTCCGCCTGGACCGCAGGGCCGAGCGGGCGATCGGAGCGGGCGGACGGAAGGCCGGGGAGCCGACGGGCGGCGACGGCGCGCCGGACCGCCGGACCGGCCGGCCCTCCACCCTCGCCCCCGTGCCGACCGGCCTCGTGGACCCGGCCCTCCTGGACGGCCCCGTGGAGCTCGAAGGCCCCGTCGGAGCACTGGACTTCGACGACGACCCGCTGCTCGACCCCCTGCTGGGCGGCGCCTCGGACCTCGACGACACCGAGAGCGAGCGCGGCGGCATCTTCCGGGCCCGCGAGCTGCGCCGCGACGACGGCCGCGACCAGCACCAGCAGGCCGCGGACCGGCCGGCCGGGACCGCGGCCGACGCGCACCCCGGCAGGCCGGTGCCGCTGCCCCGCCGCAAGCCGCCGACCCTGGTCGCCGACAACGGCCGCCGGGTCGACGAGGCGGGCCGGGCCCGCTCCGCGGCCGCCGGGCGCGGCCCCGCCGAGACCTCCGGCCCCAGGTCCCTCGACACCGCACGCCCCGGACCGGGCGCCGGATCGCCGGACCCGGGCAGCACGCCGCCGGCCGCCGCCCCGTGGCACCCCGGTGCCGCCACCGAACCCCGGCAGCCCACCGGCTTCCGGAAACCCACCGAGCCCGCCACCCCCGCAGGGCCCGCTCCCTCCGGGGCCCCGAGCACCCGCGAGACCGTGGGAGGGCTGCCCCGCCGCGTCCGGCAGGCCAGCCTCGCCCCGCAGCTGCGCGAGGACTCGGGCCTCCGTGACGCGGAACCGGCCCGGACGGACCCGGCCCAGGACTTCGACCGCGACGCGGACGAGGTACGCAGCCGCATGGCTTCGCTCCAACGCGGCTGGCAGCGCGGACGTCGGCAGAACGCCGAGGACGTGTCCGGTCCCGGTGACACAGCACAAGGAACCACTCCGGGAGGGGACGGTCCATGACCGCACCGAACGTCGCTGCGACCGATGCCGCACGCCAGGGCTCCGGCCAGCTCAACTGGCTCCTCGACGAACTCGTCGAGCGGGTCTCCAGCATCCACAAGGCGCTGGTGCTCTCCAGCGACGGTCTCGCCACCGGCACGTCGAAGGGCCTGACCCGCGAGGACAGCGAGCACCTGGCGGCCGTCGCCTCCGGCTTCCACAGCCTCGCCAAGGGAGTCGGGCGGCACTTCGACGCGGGCAGGGTCCGCCAGACCGTCGTCGAACTCGACGAGGCGTTCCTCTTCGTCACCGCGGCCGGGGACGGGAGCTGTCTCGCGGTGCTGGCCGACGCCGACTCCGACGTCGGCCAGGTGGCGTACGAGATGACGCTGATGGTCAAGCGGGTCGGCGCACACCTGGCCAACGCCCCACGGACGCCCGGTTCGGCCGCCGGGGGGTGAGTGGACGGTGAGCGCCGAATCCTCCAGATCTCCGGCAACGCCCACCGACCCGCGGGCTTCGCACTGGTACGACGCCGAAGCGGGGCCGGTGGTCCGTCCGTACGCGATGACCCGGGGCCGTACCAGCAGCGCCTCCCGTCACCGGCTCGACCTGATCGCGATCGTCGTCCCCGAACCGGAAGCCGACGATCCGGGCAGGGACCAGACGCTCTCCCCGGAACACGTGGAGATCATCGAGCTCTGTTCCGGCGTGCCCCAGTCGATCGCCGAGCTCGCGGCCGGCCTCGACCTCCCCGTAGGGGTGGTCCGGGTGCTGGTCGGCGACCTCGTCGAGGACGAACTGGTGCATGTGACCCGTCCCGTTCCGCCGGCCGAGCTGCCGGACGTGAACATTCTTCGCGAGGTGATCAATGGCCTTCGGGCGCTCTAGCCGCAAGAAGCGGCCCGTGGAGCCCGTTACCCTGAAAATCCTGGTGGCGGGCGGCTTCGGAGTGGGCAAGACGACCCTGGTCGGCGCGGTCAGCGAGATCAGGCCGCTGCGCACGGAGGAGAGGCTGAGCGAGGCGGGCCGTCCGGTGGACGACCTGGCCGGGGTGGAGGCGAAGACCACCACCACGGTGGCCATGGACTTCGGCCGGATCACCCTCCGCGAGGACCTGGTGCTCTACCTCTTCGGCACACCGGGACAGGACCGGTTCTGGTTCCTGTGGGACGAACTGGCGCAGGGCGCCCTGGGCGCGGTCGTGCTCGCGGACACCCGGCGCCTGGAGGACTGCTTCGCGGCGGTCGACTACTTCGAACGCCGCGCCATCCCGTTCGCCGTCGCGGTGAACTGCTTCGAGGGGGCCGACCGGTTCCCCACCGAGACGGTGCAGGCCGCACTGGACCTGGACCCCGAGGTGCCCGTGCTCATGTGCGACGCGCGCGACCGCTCCTCCGTGCGGGAGGTCCTGGCCACGGTGGTCGAACACGCCCTGGCCCGCGCGGAACGCGTCCGCGAACCCGCCACGACGTGACGTCCCGCGTCCGGAACACGACGTGACGTCCCGCGTCGAAACCGCCACGACGTGATGCCCCGCGTCCGGATCACGACATGTGGCCCGGACCCCCGCCGACCGGGGGCCGGGCCACATGCCGACCGGTGCCGGGGCGAGCGGTCCTCACCCGCCGGGCGGCCCGGTCGTGCGGACCGCCGGCCGGACTGCCGTCAGCGGTGCTCGGCGAGCCACTTGGCCGCGATCTCCGCCAGCTCCCGGTCGCGCCCCGCCAGCATCATCCGGATCATCTGCACGTCGCCGCGCAGCGACCAGGCCGGATGCCCGAAGGTGGCCGGGTTGTTCCCCTCGATCAGGAAGTGCGCGGGCCAGGCCGTTCCGTAACCGATCAGCGGCAACGCGGCCAGGTACCTCCGACGCCCCCGTGCCAGGCCGTAGGCGCTGACCGCGAGCCCCGTCAGCGTGCCCGTCAGATGGACCCAGCGGGTCGCCGCCCTGGAGTGCATCGCCACGTAATAGGGCCAGAACTCTTCGTAGGAATCGAACGTCTGCTGTGACATACGGGCACCGTAATGGCTCGAACGGCAACCGGAAACGGCCGGTTCGCGTCGAAGTGGGAGAAGCGGGCGGCCGGAATCCGCGGGGGTGTTACCGGCCGCCCCTTCCGCGCAGCGGACCCGGGGCCGCCCGGCAGGTCCTCAGTGCCCCGCCACGGACCTTCTGGCCACCGGGAAGTCGAAGTAGGTGTCCGGGAACGTCTCGGGCTTGAAGGTGTAGTGCCACCACTCCTCGGCCAGGTTGACGAAGCCGACGTCGGCGAGGCTCTTCTTCAGGAACTGCCGGTGGGCGCGCTGCTTCCCCCCGACGCGCGGGTCGTCGGTGTGGGAGAGCGTGTCGAAGCAGTCGAACCCCGTGCCCATGTCCACGGAGTTGTCCGGGAAGCGGTCGGCCGCGGGCGCGTGACAGGGCACCTGCTCCTGACCGGGCAGGTACGGCGGGGTCGGCGCGGCGGGCAGCCTCACCAGCGTCAGGTCCACCGTGCTGCCCCGGCTGTGCCCGGACTTCTCCGCGATGTAACCGTCCGCGAACAGCCGCGTCTTGTCGACCCGGGGATAGAACTCGCGCTTCATCGCCTGGTCGTCGAGGTCCTTCGCCCAGCGCACGAAGTGGTCGACCGCCCGCTGCGGCCGGTAGCAGTCGTACACCTTCAGCGAGTAGCCCAGGCGCAGCAGCCGGACCTGCGCGCGGTGCAGGGCGCGGGCGGCGGGCCGGGTCAGGATGCAGAGCGGCTGGCGGTAGCCGTCCACCGGAACGCCCATGAAGTTGTGCGCGGTGGGGTAGCGCATCTCCTGGATGATCGTCGGATCCACCGAACGCAGCGCCACGAACTCCTCGGGCGCCTTCGGCTCGGGCGCCGCCCCGGCCACGGGAACGGCGGCGACGACGGCGAGCAGGGTGGCGGCAGCGGTCGCCAGGACACGGGAAGCGAAAGCGAGACCTGTCATGAGCACATAATCCAGGAGTGCGGGGGAGTGCGCCCGGGGATCGGATACAGTCCGCGCGTGTCCGCATCCACGAGCAACTCCCACGCACCGGTCGACAACTCCCACTGCGGTGGTTGCGGAGCACCGTACGCCGCGACCGCCGGCTGGCCCCGCACCTGCGCCGCCTGCGGCAGCACCGCCTACCGCAACCCGCTGCCGGTCGCCGTGGCCCTGCTCCCCGTCACCGACCCGGACGGCACCGGACTCGTCGTCATCACCCGCACCATCCCGCCCCACCCCGGCGGCATCGCCCTCCCCGGCGGCTTCATCGACCACGACGAGGAATGGAAGCACGCCGTCGTCCGGGAACTGCGCGAGGAGACCGGGATCGAGGCCGCCGAGCAGGACGTCCGCCTCGCCGACGCGCTCAGCTCCCCGGCCGGCCACCTGCTCCTCTTCGGCC
>NZ_RDBO01000002.1 GCF_008120935.1 Streptomyces sp. sk2.1 | reverse complement strand
CCGCCGGCGGCACCGCCCGCACCCGCACCCGTCCGGCTGACCAAGGTGACCCTCACCAAGGACGCCCCCTCGGTCTCCCTCGCCAAGCAGGGCGGCACCTCGGGAGCGCTCCGGGTGAATCTCAACTGGGAAGTGCGCAAACAGTTCAAGGGCTGGGGAAGCAAGCTCGGCCGGGCCGTCGCCCAGCACTCGGACCTCGACCTCGATCTCTGCGCCCTCTACGAACTCACCGACGGGCGCAAGGGAGTCGTACAGGCGCTGGGGAACGCGTTCGGCGCGCTCCAGCACCCCCCCTACATCCATCTCGACGGGGACGACCGCACCGGCGCCGTGGCCACCGGTGAGAACCTCACGGTCAACCTCGACCACAAGAGCGAGCTCAGGCGCGTCCTGATCTTCGTCACGATCTACGAGGGCGCCCGGAGCTTCGCCGACCTCCACGCCACCGTCACCCTCCAGCCCCAGCACGGCGCACCGATCGACTTCTCGCTCGACGAATGCACCGTCCCGTCCACCGTCTGCGCCCTCGCGCTCCTCACCAACGACGGAGGGGACCTCACGGTGCAGCGCGAGGCCCGCTACCTCGTCCCCGAGCGGGGAGTGAGCCCGCAGCGCACCATCGACTACGCCTACGGGTGGGGCATGAACTGGACGCCCGGCCGTAAATGACCCCCCGAAGGCCCGGCCGGCCCTGCGGCTCCCGGCCGATGCCCCCTGCGCTCACCGGTCGGGCGCGGCCTCGGGACGGGCGTAGGTACGCCCCTTCCAGGCCGCGCCCCGGCCCCGGTGGTGCTGCACCGCCGAATCGACCGTCATCAGCAGGTACAGCGCGGCGGTGAACGGCAGCAGCGGCGCCCACCAGGGCGACTGCCGGTAGTGGGCCAGCATCGGCAGGTACGTCCCGGTCATCACCGCCCACGCGCCGCCGCCCGCCCACGCGGCCACCGGGTCGTCGCCCAGCAGCCCCGCGACGAGCGTCACCGGCGGCGCGAGATAGACCAGCGCGAGCCCCAGCACCGTCCCCAGGAGCAGCGCCGTGCTGTGCCGCAGCTGCGCGTACGCGCTCCGCGACACCATCCGCCACAGGTCCGCGAGCCGCGGGTACGGCCGCACGCTGTCCACCCGCTCGGCGAGCCCCAGCCAGATCCGCCCGCCGCCGCGCCGCACCGCGCGCGCCAGCGACACGTCGTCGATCACCGCCTGCCGGATCGACTCCGGAATCCGCGCCCGCTCCGCCGCCCCGGTCCGCAGCAGCACACAGCCACCGGCCGCCGCGGCCGTCCGCGCCCCGGCCCGGTTCACCCACCGGAACGGGTAGAGCTGCGAGAAGAAGTACACGAAGGCGGGCACGACCAGCCGCTCCCAGACGCTCGACACCCGCAGCCGGGCCATCTGCGAGACCAGGTCGTACTCGCCCGTCACGGCCGCGGCGACCAGCTCCCGCAGGCTGTCCGGCTCGTGCGCGATGTCCGCGTCCGTCAGCAGCAGGTACTCCGGATCCCGGGCCCGGGCCAGCTCGATGCCGTGCCGCACGGCCCACAGCTTGCCCGTCCAGCCGGGCTCCGGCTCACCGGGCGACACCACCGTCACCGGCAGCCCCCCGTACCGCACGGACAGCGCGCGGGCGACGTCCCCGGTGCCGTCCTCGCTGCAGTCGTCCACGAGGAAGACCTCGGCCCGGCCGGGGTAGTCCTGCGCCAGCAACGACGGCAGGCTCACCGGCAGCATGTCGGCCTCGTCACGCGCGGGGACCACGACCGCGACCGACGGCCAGTGGTCGGGAACCCCCCGACGGGGCAGCCGCTGGTCGGTCCGCCAGAAGAACCCCTGGCCCAGCAGCAGCCACACCCACGCGGTCAGCGAACCCACGGCGATCCAGGCAACGGCGCTCATTCGCCGCAGTCTGCCCCACCCGGACAAAACCGCAAGGGCGGTCGACTATGGTGACCGGGTGAAGATCGCGCTCATGGACTCCGGAATCGGCCTGCTCGCAGCGGCCGCCGCGATACGCCGACTGAGGCCCGACGCGGATCTGGTGCTCTCCTCCGACCCGGACGGCATGCCCTGGGGCCCCCGTACGCCCGAGTACGTGGCCGCCCACGCGCTCGACGTGGCCCGGGCCGCCGCCGCCCACCGGCCGGACGCGCTGATCGTCGCCTGCAACACGGCCTCCGTCCACGCCCTGCCGGCGCTGCGCGCCGCGCTCGAACCCGAGCTGCCGGTCATCGGCACGGTCCCCGCGATCAAGCCGTCCGTGGCGGGTGGCGGCCCCGTCGCGATCTGGGCCACGCCCGCCACCACCGGCAGCCCGTACCAGCACGGACTCATCCGCGAATTCGCCCGGTCCGTCGAGGTCACCGAGGTTCCCTGCCCCGGTCTCGCCGACGCCGTGCAGAACGCGGACGAGGCCGCGATCGACCGGACCGTCGCCGCGGCCGCCGCGCTCACCCCCCGCGACGTGCGGGCCGTCGTCCTGGGCTGCACCCACTACGAACTGGTCGCCGAGCGCATCCGCGCCGCCGTGCACCGGCCCGGCCTGCCGCCCGTCGAGCTGCACGGCTCGGCCGACGCGGTCGCCGCCCAGGCGTTGCGCCGGATCGGTGCCGGACCCGCTCCGTCGGCCGAACCCTCCACCGGTCTCACCGTGCTCCTCAGCGGACGCTCCACCGACCTGCCGGAAGCCGCCCTGGCCTACGCCGAGGGGCGTCTGCTGGGGGCCGTCAGCCCCGCCCGCTGACCCCTTTGGGGCCGTCGCTCCCACCTCCCGGCGTGCGGAATCCTGAGTACGCTGCTTGGCATGAGGGATCACCTCCGTACACCCCCGCACACCGGAACCGAATCCCGCTCCGACGTCTGGACCGGCCGGGCCACCAACCGGGCCCAGTGGGTGTTCGCGGTCGCGGGCGCGGCCTGTCTGGCGTTGGGCGTCCAGCTGGCCGTCAGCTCGAACTGGGCCTCGGGAATCGTTCCCCTGCTGATGTCCGTGGTCGGCTGCGTCGCCGCCGGACTGCTCATGCTGTTCGGAACGCTCGCCTTCGTGAACGTGGCCGTCCGGATCGACGGCGACGCCCTGGAGGTGCGCTGCGGCCACATGGGCCTGCCGCGCCGCCGGATCCTGCTCACCCACGTGGTGGGCGCGGAGTTCGTGCCCCGGGTCACCCCGCGCCAATGGGGCGGCTGGGGCTACCGCTGGCGCCCCGAACAGGGCACCGCCGTGGTCGTCCGCAGGGGCGAGGGGCTGGTGCTCCGCCTCGGGGACGGCCGGACGTTCACGATCACGGTCGACGACGCGGAGGCGGGCGTGCGCTTCATCCGTGAACGCCTGCACCTGCCGGCGAGCGGCGCGGCGGCCGGGGCCTGAACCACCGCGGACCCGCACCCGCTCCGGACGGGGCCCCGGCGCCCGGGTGAGTGCCGGAACGGCCCGGCGGAGCGGACCGCCCCGGGCGGGCGGGGGCTGCCGGACCCACAGCCGCCCACCGTAGACTCCGCCTGGTGAGCGCCACCATCACCCCAGTCGACGCCCCGCAGCCGGTGCCTGCGCCCGCGTCCCGGAAGTCACGTCTCGTACTGCGGCCCGCCGCCGCCGTGCTCTCGGGCGTACTGCTGTACCTGAGCTTTCCCCCGCGCCCCCTGTGGTGGCTGGTCCTGCCCGGGTTCGCCCTGCTCGGCTGGGTGCTGCACGGGCGCCGGCTCCGCGCCGGCTTCGGACTCGGCCTGCTCGCCGGGCTGGGCTTCATGCTGCCGCTGCTGCACTGGACGGGCGAGGAGGTCGGTCCGGTGCCGTGGCTGGCGCTCGCCGCGGCGGAGGCGCTGTTCATCGCGGCCGGCTGCGCCGGGATCGCCGCCGTCTCCCGGCTGTCCTGGTGGCCGGTGTGGGCCGCCGCGGTCTGGGCGCTCGACGAGGCGGTCCGGGCCCGGGTGCCGTTCGGCGGCTTCCCCTGGGGGAAGATCGCGTTCGGGCAGGCGGACGGTGTGTTCCTGCCGCTCGCGGCGGTCGGCGGCACACCGCTGCTCTCCTTCGCGGTGGTGCTGTGCGGCTTCGGGCTCTGCGAGGCGGCGCGCCAGTTCCTGGCCCGTCGCGGCACCGGGCAGGTGTCCCGGACGGCCGTCGCGGCCGCGGCCGTGAGCGTCGTCGTCCCCGTCGCCTCCGCCTTCGCCGCGCTGCCGCTCGTCGACGACTCGGCCGAGGACGGCACCGCGACCGTCGCCGCGATCCAGGGCAACGTGCCCCGGCTCG
Source organism: Streptomyces sp. sk2.1 (assembly GCF_008120935.1). Lineage (GTDB taxonomy): Bacteria > Actinomycetota > Actinomycetes > Streptomycetales > Streptomycetaceae > Streptomyces. The sequence continues at coordinate 11,788 of NZ_RDBO01000002.1, read as the reverse complement.
GACTCGACTTCAACGCCCAGCGCCGCGCGGTCCTGGACAACCACGTGAACCGTACGGAGCAGCTGGCCCGGGACGTGAAGGCCGGCAAGGTCCCGCAGCCGGACCTCGTCCTGTGGCCGGAGAACTCCTCCGACCTCGACCCCTACCGCAACGCCGACGCCCGGATCCTGATCGACGAAGCGGTGCGGGCGATCGGCGCGCCCACCGTGATCGGCGCGGTGCTCGAACCCGAGTCCGACACCGCCAAGCTGCGCAACACCCTCATCGAGTGGGACCCGCGGCGCGGCCCGGTCGACACGTACGACAAGCGCCACATCCAGCCGTTCGGCGAGTACATGCCGATGCGGTCCGTCGCGCGTGTCTTCAGCTCGGACGTGGACCGGGTGCGGCGCGACTTCGGGCCCGGCAAGAAGGTCGGCGTCTTCGACCTGGCGGGCACCCGGGTGGGGCTCGTGACCTGCTACGAGGCCGCGTTCGACGACGCCGTCCGCGACACGGTCACGCACGGCGGGCAGCTGATCGCCGTACCCAGCAACAACGCCACCTTCGGCCGCAGCGAGATGACCTACCAGCAGCTGGCCATGTCCCGGGTGCGGGCGGTCGAGCACAGCAGGTCCGTCGTCGTCCCCGTCACCAGCGGGGTCAGCGCGATCATCCGCCCGGACGGGGAGGTCGTCGAGCAGACGAAGCTGTTCACCCCGGACGCGCTCGTGGACGAGGTGCCGCTGCGGTCCTCGCAGACGCCCGCGACCCGGATGGGCGCGCTGCCCGAGGGCGTCCTCGTGCTGATCGCCGCGGCCGGGCTCGGCCTGGTCGCCCTCCGCGCGGTGCGGCAGCGCCGCAGCAGGTGAGCGACCCTTCGCACCGCGTAGGGTCGCCCCATGGCCATTCCTGAGTTCATCCGCGAGATCCGCGCCACCGCGGGCCGGCAGCTGCTCCTGCTGCCGGGCGTCACCGCCGTCGTCTTCGACGACGAGGGCAGAGTGCTCCTCGGCCGCCGTGCCGACACCGGCAAGTGGTCGGTCATCGGCGGCATCTGCGAGCCGGGCGAACAGCCGGCGGCGACGGCGGAGCGCGAGGTGTACGAGGAGACCGCCGTGCACTGCGTGGCGGAACGGGTGGTGCTCACCCAGGCCCTGGAACCGGTGCAGTACGCCAACGGCGACCGCTGCCAGTACCTGGACGTCACCTTCCGCTGCCGGGCGACGGGCGGGCAGGCGCGGGTCAACGACGACGAGTCGCTGGAGGTGGGCTGGTTCGAGGTGGACGCGCTGCCCCCGCTGAACGAGTTCGCGCTCTTCCGGATCAAGAAGTCGCTGGCGGACGAACCCACCTGGTTCGAACCCACCGGACAGCGGTGAATCCCGGGGTCCGCCGTCCGGCCCGGACGGCGGACCCCGGCCCCGACCGCTCGTACCGGCCGCCCGGACCCGTTCCGGGCGGCCGGTGCCGGTTCAGCCGCCCACGTAGGCCGCGAGGTGCTCGCCGGTGAGGGTGGAGCGCGCGGCGACCAGGTCCGCGGGGGTCCCCTCGAAGACGATCCGGCCGCCGTCGTGACCCGCGCCGGGGCCGAGGTCGACGATCCAGTCGGCGTGCGCCATGACCGCCTGGTGGTGCTCGACGACGACCACCGACTTGCCGGAGTCGACGAGCCGGTCGAGCAGGCCGAGCAGCTGCTCGACATCGGCGAGGTGCAGCCCCGTGGTCGGCTCGTCGAGGACGTAGACACCACCCTTCTCGGACATGTGCGTGGCCAGCTTGAGCCGCTGCCGCTCGCCGCCGGACAGGGTGGTGAGCGGCTGACCCAGACCGAGGTAGCCCAGGCCGACGTCCACGAGGCGTTCCAGGATCTTGTGCGCCGCCGGGATGCGGGCCTCACCGGTGCCGAGGAACTCCTCGGCCTCGGTCACGGACATGGCGAGCACCTCGCTGATGTCCCGGCCGCCCAGGCGGTACTCCAGCACCGATGCCTGGAACCGCCTCCCCTCGCACTCCTCGCAGGTGGTGGCGACGCCGGCCATCATCGCCAGGTCGGTGTAGATGACCCCGGCGCCCTTGCAGTTGAGACAGGCCCCCTCGGAATTGGCGCTGAACAGGGCCGGCTTGACGCCGTTGGCCTTCGCGAATGCCTTGCGGACCGGGTCGAGCAGCCCGGTGTACGTCGCCGGGTTGCTCCGCCGGGAGCCGCGGATCGGACTCTGGTCGATCGACACCACACCCGCACCGGCCGGGATCGACCCGTGCACGAGGGAACTCTTCCCGGAGCCCGCGACACCGGTGACGACGCACAGCACCCCGAGCGGGATGTCGACGTCGACGTCCTGGAGGTTGTGCGCCGTCGCGCCGCGGATTTCGAGCGCGCCGGTGGACGTCCGCACCTTCTCCTTGAGGCGGGCGCGGTCGTCGAAGTGGCGGCCCGTGCGGGTGCCGCCGGTCCGCAGTCCCTCGACGGTGCCCTCGAAGCAGATGGTGCCGCCCTCCGTACCGGCACCCGGCCCGAGGTCGACCACGTGGTCGGCGATCGCGATCGTCTCCGGCTTGTGCTCCACCACCAGTACCGTGTTGCCCTTGTCCCGCAGCCGCAGCAGCAGGTTGTTCATCCGCTGGATGTCATGGGGGTGCAGCCCCGCGGTGGGCTCGTCGAAGACGTAGGTGATGTCGGTGAGCGGGGATCCGAGGTGGCGGATCATCTTGACGCGCTGCGCCTCGCCGCCCGACAGCGTGCCCGCGGACCGGTCGAGCGAGAGGTAGCCCAGCCCGATCTCCACGAACGAGTCGAGGGTCTGCCGCAGCGTCGCGAGCAGCGGCGCCACCGACGGCTCGTCCAGCCCGCGGACCCATTCGGCCAGGTCGCGGATCTCCATCGCGCACGCGTCGGCGATGGAGATCGCGCCGATCCGGGAGGACCGGGCCCCCTCGCCGAGCCGGGTCCCGTCGCACTCGGGGCAGGTGGTGAAGGTGACCGCCCGGTCCACGAACTCCCGGATGTGCGGCTGCATCGCCTCCCTGTCCTTGGACAGGAACGACTTCTGGATCTTGGGGATGAGCCCCTCGTAGGTGAGGTTCACGCCCTCGACCTTCACCTTGGTCGGCTCCCGGTGGAGGAAGTCCCGCATCTCCTGCTCGGTGAACTCGCGGATCGGCTTGTCCGGGTCGAGGAAGCCCGACTCGGCGTAGACCCGCACGGTCCAGAAGCTCTCCGACTTCCAGCCGGGGATGGTGAACGCGCCCTCGGAGAGCGACTTGGAGTCGTCGTAGAGCTGGGTGAGGTCGATGTCGGAGACCGAGCCCCGGCCCTCGCAGCGCGTGCACATGCCGCCGGTGCGGCTGAAGGTCGCCTTCACCGCCTTCTTGGCGCCGCGCTCGACGGTGATCGCACCGCTCGCCCGGACCGAGGGGACGTTGAAGGCGTACGCGCCGGGCGGGCCGATGTGCGGCTGCGCGAGTCGGCTGAAGAGGATGCGCAGCATCGCGTTGGCGTCGGTGGCGGTGCCGACCGTGGAACGCGGATCGGCACCCATCCGCTGCTGGTCGACGATGATCGCGGTGGTCAGCCCTTCGAGCACGTCGACGTCGGGCCGGTCCGGCGTCGGCATGAAGCCCTGCACGAAGGCGCTGTAGGTCTCGTTGATCAGCCGTTGCGACTCCGCGGCGATCGTGTCGAACACCAGCGAGCTCTTGCCCGAGCCGGAGACGCCGGTGAACACCGTCAGCCGGCGCTTGGGGATCTCGATGCTGACGTCCTTGAGGTTGTTCTCGCGCGCGCCGTGCACGCGGATCACCTCATGGCTGTCGGCGGCGTGCGACGCGGGCGACGGGGTGTCCGTCCTCGTGGCCGTGCTCATCGTGTCTCCATCCGTCGCGGGACCGCCCTCGCGGTCCCGTGGGTGTTCGTACGGCCCGAGCGGTTCCGGGCGGTGCGTCCCGCTCCTCCGCGCCGGTTCGGGCGCGGCGGCGGGTGGTCTTCCGTGTGATCGGCGGGGCGGGCCGGGGCGGGGCCCGTGGCCCGGTCGTGCGGCGCGCCCCGGGGGCCGGACCGGGCGACGGCCGCGGTGCGTCGTGCTCGCGGCCGGGCGGCCCGTCCGCCTCGCGCCCGGCGGGGTCGCGGCAGGGTAACACCCGGTGCGCGGCCTCCGGTTCGTGAACCGGGACTCACGGTCCGCGGCGCCGGGCGGGTGCCGCTGCGCGGCCGCCGACGGCGGTGCGGTGCTGCGGGAGGTCGGTGTCCATGTGCCTCACGCTACGGGCCGGGCGGCGGGGACGCTTCTTCGTTCCTGATCGATCGCGCCCCGCCTCCCGCCGCGGGTTCCCGCTCCCGTCCCCGGCCGCCGCCCGGTGCGCCTCCTGAGACAATCGCGTCCCCGACGCACGCGCCGTCGTACGGCACTCCCGCGCGTCCGCGCGCACGTCACCCGCCCCTCACGCAGGAGAACACCCGTCATGACCGACACCGCCGGCTTCGGCGAGGTACTGAAGCGCGCCGCCGGACACGAGCGCCGTTTCACCGCGCTCTTCGAGGAGTACTTCGACACGTTGGGCACCCGGCTCGACGCGCCGTCGTTCAGCCGCTTCACGCCGGAGTGCGTCCGGCTGCTGCGGGACCTGTCCCTGCGCGGCGGCAAGCGGATGCGGGTGGTCCTGCTCCACGAGGCGGCCCGGCTGGTGACCCCCGAACCGGTCGCGGGGCTGGACGCCGCCGCGCTGAGCATCGAACTGCTGCAGACCCACGGCCTGGTGCACGACGACCTCATCGACGACAGCCCCACCCGCCGGGACGGCCCCTCCACCTACTACGCCTACCGCGAGCGGTTCCCCGGGCACCCGCAGGCGGCGATCGGCCTGACCGTGCTCGCGGGCGACCTGGCCCTGGCCCTGTGCCTGCGGGTGCTCCTGGAGGCCGAACTGCCCGTACCGGTACGCCAGGCCATGGTCGAGGTGCAGACGCGGGCGGCGGCCGACACCTTCGTGGGCCAGATCGTCGACCTGGAACGCGACTTCATCACCACCGTCCCCGACGAGGACGTCCTGCACGGCGTGGCCGACTACAAGACCGCCCGCTACTCCCTGCTCGCCCCCCTCCAGCTCGGGCTCCTGGCGGCGGGGGAGCGGCCGGAGCGCTTCGACGAGGAACTGCGCGGCTACGCGCGGCTGGTCGGGATCAGCGGGCAGATGCGCGACGACTACCTGGACCTGTTCGGGGACGCGGCCGTCATGGGCAAGCCGACCGGCACCGACATCCGGGACGGCCGGCGCAGCTACACCGTCGGCGCCCTGCTGTCCGCCACCGACGGCGCCGACCGGGACCTGGTGGAGGCCGCGCTCGGCGACCGGTCCTGCACGCCGGAGACCATCGCCGCCGTACGGGAGATCGGCGAGCGCAGCGGGGCGGCGGCCCGGATGCGGGCGGACATGCGGCGCCACGCGGAGCAGGCGTCCCGGGTGGCCGCCGGCTGGCGGCCCCGGTGGCGCGAGGAGGCGGTCGCCTTCTTCGAGCGGCTGCCGGTGTGGAGCGTCGAGCGGGCCATGTGACCGGCGAGGGCGCGGGTTCCGTCGCCCGGGTGAGTCGCGTCTCACCCGGGCGGCCCGACTTGTCCATGCAACGAGTTGCATAGAAAGATCGGGGCATGGCGATCGAACACGCGATCCTGGTGTCCCTGCTGGAGAAGCCCGGCTCCGGCTATGAGCTGTCCCGGCGGTTCGAGCGGTCCATCGGGTACTTCTGGACCGCCACCCACCAGCAGATCTACCGCGTGCTCAAGCGCATGGAGGGCGACGGCTGGGTCGAGGTCCGGGAGGTGCCGCAGGAGGGCCGTCCGGACAAGAAGGAGTACTCCGTCGCCGCCCCCGGGCGGGCCGCCCTCTCGCAGTGGCTGCACGAGCCGATCGAACCCGAGAGCGTCCGGCACGACCTCGCCGTGAAGATCAGGGGATCGGCCTTCGACGACCCGGCCGCGCTGATCCGCGAGGTGCGGCGGTACCGGCAGGTGCACGCCGAGCGGCTCGCCCACTACCTCGCTGGCGAGGAACGCGACTTCACGGGAGTGCGGGCGCCCGACCCGGCTTCCCCCGACACCGCCCCGTCGGGCACCGCCCCGTCGGGCACCGGCCCGTCGGGCACCGATCCGTCCGGGCCCGATCCGTCCGGCACGACCCCGTCCGGTGCCGGTCCGCTCGACGCGGGGCGGGAGCTCCAGCACGTCGTGCTGCGCGGCGGCATCGCGTACGAGCGGATGACGCTCACCTGGCTCGACGACGTCCTCGCCACGCTTCACCGGCTCGGCCCCGAGCACTGAGCCACCCCCTCGCGACCGGTAGTCCTCGATCAGCTTGCCCTTGCGCTCGGAATCGGGCTCGGCTCGGAATCGGGCTCGGCTCGGAATCGGGCTCGGCTCGGAATCGGGCTCGGCTCGGAATCGGGCTCGGCTCGGAATCGGGCTCGGCTCGGAATCGGGCTCGGCTCGGAATCGGGCTCGGCTCGGAATCGGGCTCGGAATCGGGCTCGGGGTCAGCCCTGGGGGAGGCTGTCGCGGGCCGGAAGGCCGAGCGTCTTGCGGTGCTCGCGCCAGCGATCCATCATTCCGACCAGCTCCGCCTGCAGGAACTCGAAGAACGCCACCGTCTCGGCGAGGCGGGCCCCGGCCGGGGTGTCCTCGCCCAGGGTGCGGACGCCTTCCTTGAGGGTGCTCTCCCAGCGGGTCAGCACCCGGTCGCGGTTGGCGAAGGTGGTGTACCAGACCTCGTCGTGCAGCCGGTAGCGGTCGCGGCGCGAGCCCGGCTCGCGCTCCCGGCCGACCATGCTGACCTGCGTGAGGTAGTTGATCGCGCCGGACACGGCCGCCGGGCTGATCTGCAGCGCCATGGCCAGCTCGGCGGAGGTCATGGAGCCGTCGTCGTCCGCGAGGAGCGCGGCGAACACCCGGGCCGCCATCCGCTGCATCCCGGCCTCGGTCATCTCGGACGCGAACCGCTCCACGAACCGCGACACGGCCTCCGCGTCACGCCCGGAGCGCACGTCCTGCTCGGTTTCGCTGGTCATCGTCCGATCGTCTCCCCTGTTTTCCCGGCCTCCGCCGCGCCCCCAACTTTATACGCTTCCTTAACTTCACAAATTTGTGAAAGTAGCGTACGTTCAAAACATGGAGAAGGCAATCACGGTGGCCGGACTGCACAAGTCGTTCGGTCGGACACATGCGTTGGACGGCCTCGACCTCACGGTCGAGACCGGTGAGGTCCACGGCTTCCTCGGGCCCAACGGATCGGGGAAGTCCACCACCATCCGGGTGCTGCTGGGCCTGCTGCGGGCGGACTCGGGCGCCGCTCGGCTCCTCGGCCGCGACCCGTGGGCCGACGCGGTCGAGCTGCACCGGAGAGTGGCGTACGTCCCGGGTGACGTCACGCTGTGGCGCAACCTCTCCGGGGGCGAGGTCATCGACCTGTACGGGCGGCTGCGCGGCGGTCTCGACCGGACCCGGCGCGCCGACCTCGTCGACCGGTTCGAGCTGGACCCGACCAAGAAGGGGCGGACGTACTCCAAGGGGAACCGGCAGAAGGTCGCCCTCGTCGCCGCGTTCGCCTCCGACGTGGACCTGCTGATCCTGGACGAGCCGACCAGCGGCCTCGATCCGCTGATGGAGGAGGTCTTCCAGGACTGCGTCGCCGAGGAGCGGGCGCGCGGGCGGACGGTCCTGCTGTCCAGCCACATCCTCAGCGAGGTCGAATCGCTCTGCGACCGGGTGAGCATCATCCGGCAGGGGCGGACGGTGGAGTCGGGTTCGCTGGCGGACATGCGCCATCTGACGCGCACGAACATCAGCGCCGAGCTGGCCGGCGCGCCGAACGGGCTCGCGCAGCTGCCCGGTGTCCACGACCTCGACGTCCAGGGCCTGCGGGTCACGCTCCAGGTCGACACGGACAAGCTGGACGCCGTCCTCAGATCGCTCTCCGCGTCGGGGGTGCGGACGCTGACCAGCACCCCGCCCACGCTGGAGGAGCTGTTCCTGCGTCACTACGCGACGGCCGACCCGGCCCGCGGCGACGAGGGCGCGGGGGTGGCGGCGCGATGACTGCCGTGACCATGACCTCCCCGGCCGACGCCCGGCGCCGGACCCGGTCCGGGAGCGGGCGGCTCGCCGGCACGGGGACGCTGCTGCGGCTCGCCCTGCGCCGCGACCGGATCATCATGCCGATCTGGGTGCTCGTGCTCGGCGGTTCCTTCTCGTCCGTCGGGAAGTCCCTCGCCTCGCTGTACGACACCGCCGGCCGACGTGCCGAGCTCGCCGCGTCGATGAACGGCAACAGCTCGCTCCGGGCGATGTACGGACCGGTCTTCGACGACTCCGTCGGCGGGCTCGTCAGCTGGCGGATGGTCGCCTTCGGCGCCGCGCTGGCGGCCGTGATGAATCTGATCGTCGTCGTCCGGCACACCCGTGAGGAGGAGGAGACCGGCCGCCAGGAGATGCTCTCCTCGGCGATGGTGGGGCGCCTCGCCCCGCTGACCGCCGCGCTCCTCGCCGCGGTGATCGCCGACGCGGCGCTGGCGCTGGTGATCGTGGCGGGCATGGCCGGGTCCGGTGCGGGCGGCGCGGGGGCGGTGGCGCTGGCCCTGGCGGTCGCCGGGGTCGGGATGCTGTTCGCCTGCACCGCCGCGATCGCCGCGCAGTTCACCGAGAGCGCCCGGCTCGCGAAGGGGCTCACGGCCGCGGTGATCGGTGCCGCGTTCGTGCTGAAGGCGGCGGGCGACTCGGCGACGGACGACGGTTCGTCGGTGCTGACCTGGCTCTCCCCCATCGGCTGGGCGGAGAACGTGCGCGCCTACGCGGACGAACGCTGGTGGGTGCTGCTCGCCGTCGCGGCGGCGATCGCGGTCCAGGCCGCCGTCGCGTACGCCCTGACCGGGCGGCGGGACGTCGGCATGAGCTTCCTGGCGACCCGGCCGGGGCCCGCGGAGGGCCGGATCTCCACGGCGTTCGGCCTCGCGCTGCGGCTCCAGCGCGGTGCGCTGATCGGGTGGACGCTGGCCTTCGCCGCGGTCGGGGTCGTCTTCGGCGGGCTGACCGGCGGGGCGGCCGATCTCGTCGGGGACAACGAGAAGACGAGGGAGATCTTCGAGCGGATGGGCGGCCAGGCCGGTCTGACCGACGCGTTCCTCGCCGCGATGGTCTCGATGCTGGGGATGGTCGCGGCGCTGTACGTCGTCGCGTCGGCGCTGAGACCGCACGGCGAGGAGACCACCGGCCGCGCCGAACCGGTGCTGGCGGCCGGGGTGGGCCGGATCGGGTGGGCGGCCGGTCATCTGGTCATCGCGTTCGGCGGCGCTGCCCTGCTCATGGTGGTCGGCGGCCTCGGCCTGGCCGCCGGTTACGGACACGACCTCCCGGCCGTGCTGGGCGCGGCACTGGTCCAGCTCCCGGCGATCTGGCTGCTGGGCGGGGTGACGGTCCTGCTGTACGGGGTGCTCCCGAAGGCGGCAGCGGCGGCCTGGGGGGTGGCCGGGGTCTGTCTGGCGCTGGGGTGGCTCGGCCCGGCCATCGATGTTCCGCAGGCGGTGATGAACGTGTCGCCGTTCACGCACCTGCCCAAACTGCCGGGGGGCACGGGAATGGAGTGGGGCCCGGTGTTCGCGCTCACCGCCGTCGCGGTGGTGCTGACCGGGGCGGGCCTGGGCGCGCTGAGACGACGCGACGTGCTGAGCTGAGCCGGGGCGGGGCTCCGGACGGGCCGTGGTGGGAACCTTCCTGCGGATCGGTCGCGTCCCCTCCTCCATGGAGAGCCAAAGCCGCGCGGAGAACCGGAACGAAGCCATCCGTGGGGTCGTCGGGTGCGTGGCCGCCGCCGCGGGCGGGGCCGCCGGGATGCTCGCCTGGGCCCCCTACGGACGGCACGGCATCTTCGGCGGCTTCGAGGGCACGTCGGAGTGGAACGTGCTCTGGTTCGGGCTCCCGGTCATGACACTCGGCGGCGTCGCGGCCGGGATCACCCTCTTCGCCCTCGCCCGGCGCAAGTGGCGGCAGGCACTCGGAGCGGCGGTGGTTCTTGCCGCACTCGCCGGTTTCGGAGTGGTGTTCGACGTACTGGAAGGTCCGCCCCTGAGCTGCGGCCCGGGGTGCTGAGCCGTAGGGGACGGAGCAAGGAGCCCGGGCGGGGCAGGGCTCCGGGAAGAGCAAAGCGCCAGAAGGGGCAAGGCTCCGGGAGGGGCGAAGGGCCGCCGAACGCGATGACCAGATGACCGGCCCTTCGCCCCGTCACAGCTCCACGCGGAGTTCCTTCAGGCCCCTGATCACGTAGCCCGGGTTCCACTCCGGTTCGGCCACCAGCCGCATGTCCGGGGCGCGGCGCAGCAGTTCGCCGAAGGAGGCGGCGAGTTCGACGCGGGCCAGCGGGGCTCCCAGGCAGAAGTGGATGCCCGCTCCGAAGGTGATGTGCGGGTTGTCACGCCGGGCCAGGTCCAGGGTGTCCGGATCGGTGAAGCGGGCCGGGTCACGGTTCGCGGAGCCGAAGAGCAGGGCGACCTCCGAGCCGCGCGGAATGACCGTGCCGTCGATCTCGATGTCGTCGAGGACCCAGCGCTCGAACATCTGCAGCGGGGTGTCGTACCGCATCAGCTCCTCGATCGCCGTCGGCAGCAGCCCGTGGTCGGCGCGCAGGGCGGCCAGCTGCTCGGGGTGGCGCAGCAGCGTCCACCAGCCGTTCACCGTGGTGTTGACGGTCGCCTCGTGACCGGCGTTCAGCAGAAGCACACAGGTGGAGATCATCTCCTGCTCGCTCAGCCGCTCCCCCTCGTCGTGGGCGGCGATGAGCGCGGAGATCAGGTCCGTACCGGGGTTCCTGCGCCGCTCCTCGATCAGCTCGCGCAGGTACGCGGAGAAGTCGAGCGAGGCACGGACGGCGGCCCGTGCGGTCTCGTCGGACGGGTTCAGTTCGAACATGCCGCAGATCGCCGCGGACCAGGGCCGCAGCGGGGCCCGGTCGGACTCCGGGATGCCGAGCATCTCGGCGATGACGGCCACGGGCAGCGGTTCGGCGACGGCCGTGAGCAGGTCGCCGCCGCCCGCCTCGACGAAGGAGTCGACCAGTTCGGCGGCCAGTCGCCGCACGGTCGGGACGAGCTGTTCGACCGTGCGCGGTGTGAACGCCTTGGAGACCAGGCGCCGGATGCGGGTGTGGTCGGGGGCCTCCAGGTCGAGGAGCCCCTGCCCGTTGAGGGTGTGGAACGGCTCGTGCTCGGCGGGCGGCGGGGTGCGGCCGAACTCCTCGTGGGTGAAGCGGTGCAGGTACGTGCGGCCCAGTCGGCGGTCGCGCAGCAGCGCGGACACGTCGGCGTGATGCGGGACGAGCCACTGGTCGGTCGGCTCGAAACGGTGCACCCGGCCGGCGGCCCGCAGAGCGGCGTAGGCGGGGTACGGGTCGGCGACGAAGGCCGGGGACCAGGGGTCGAAGCGGGCATCGGCCGCGGAAGGGAAGGACGGGTGCATGGTCGGACGCTAACCGGACCCGGCACCCGCCGACCACCCGCCCGGACCTGACCGGCTCCCGTCCGCGCCCGGCTGGCTCCCGTCCGCGCCCGGCCGGCCACCGCCCGGACCTGGCCGGCTCCTGCCCGCACCGGGTCGGCTCCTGCCTGGCCTCGCCCGGCTCCCGCCCGGATCGGGCCGCCGGCCGGGTGCACCGTTTCGAGCCGACCGACCAGTGGCTCGTCCCGCATCACGCCGACGTGTCCGCGCTGCTGCGCGACCGCCGACTGGGCCGCACGTACCTGCACCGCTTCACCCACGAGGAGTTCGGCCGCACC
>NZ_RDBO01000199.1 GCF_008120935.1 Streptomyces sp. sk2.1 | reverse complement strand
CCGGCCCGTCAGCACCGCCGCGTACCCGTTCGCGGCGCCGATCGCCGCCCCGGCCCAGTCGTTCTCCCGCAGCGCGGGCTCGACCCCGGTACCGGCGGCCCGGACGGAACGGACGCCAAGAGCCTGGTCCTGCCGGTGGTCGTGGTCGGCGGGGCGGTGGCGGTCGCCGGTTACGCGTACCTCCGGCGCAGGCGGCGCGCCGCGACCCGCACCACTCCCGCCGCGCGGGGCTGGGGCCGGGGCGGGCCGCCGCAGCCGCCGCCCGTGCCGCTGGAGCGGCTCGACGCGCGGGCGAAGGAGTCGCTGGTGGCGACCGACGACGCGGTGCGCACCAGCGAGGAGGAACTGGGCTTCGCCACCGCCCAGTTCGGCGAGGAGGCCGCCGCGCCCTTCGCGGCGGCGGTCGAGTGGGCGAGGGGCGAGCTGACGGCCGCGTTCCGGCTGCGCCAGCAGTTGGACGACGCCGTTCCCGAGGACGACGCGGCCCGGCGCCGGATGCTGGACGAGATCGTCCGCCGCTGCGCGGACGCGGGGGCCCGGCTCGACGCCGTGTCCGGCGACTTCGACCGGCTGCGCGCCCTGGAGCGCGACGCGCCGGGGGCCCTGGCCTCGGTCGAGGAGGCGTTCCGCGCGCTCGCCGGGCGCGTCTCCGCGGCCGAGGCGGCCCTGGCCGCGATGCGCGGACGGTACGCGGAGTCGGCGTCCGCGCCCGTCGCCGGTGACGTCGAGCAGGCCAAGGAGCGGCTGCTGTTCGCCACGGCCGGGCTCAACCGGGCCCGGCAGGCGGTGGACGACGGGGACGGTTCCGCGGCGGCCGTGTACATCCGGGCCGCCGAGGGCGCCGTGGACCAGGCGGCCACCCTCGTCGACGCGGTGGACCGGCGGGGCCGGGAGCTCGCGGAGGCGGACGGACGGCTGGCCGGGGCCCTCGCCGGGACGGAGACCGATCTGGCCGACGCGGGCGGGCTGCTGGAGGGCACCGGGGCGGGCGTGCCGACCGGGGACCTGCGGGGCCGGATCGCCCGTGCCCGGTCGGTGCTCGACGGGGTGCGGGAGGAGCTGCGGGCCGGGCCGTACGACCCGCTCGACGCGCTGCGCAGGGTGGAGGAGGCGGACGCGGCGCTCGACGAGGCGCTGGCCGGTGCCCGGGCGCGGGAGAAGGACGAGGAGCGGGCCCGTTCCCTGCTCGACCGCACGACGCTCACCGCGCGTTCGGCGATCGCCGCCGCCGCCGACTTCGTCGCCACGAACCGCGGTGCGGTGGGCAGCCCGGCCAGGACCCGGCTGGCGGAGGCACAGCGGCGGCTCGACCGGTCCCTCGAACTGGCCGGGGCGGGCGATCCGCAGGGGGCGCTGGCCGAGGCCCGGCAGGCGGACGCGCTGGCCGGGGAGGCGTCGAGCCTGGCGGAGCAGGACGTGCGGTCGTACGGCGGTGGCGGCGCGGCGGGCGGCGTGCGGTCGAGCAGGGAACGGGCCCGCTCCTCGTCCTTCTCCCGCGCCCGGGCACCGGCCAGCGCCTCGTCGAGCGCCGCGTCCGCCTCCTCCACCC
>NZ_RDBO01000198.1 GCF_008120935.1 Streptomyces sp. sk2.1 | reverse complement strand
CGCCGGTGCGAGGCGGAGACCAGGGCGGCGGGGACCTCGTGCCTGGCCAGTTCGTCCAGGAGCCGGGCCGCGCCCGGCATCAGCGGGACGCCCCGGCCGATGCGCTTCTCGAAGCGGTCGTTGAGCAGCACGGTGAGTTCGTCGAGGGTGACGTCCGCGCCGGTGACATCGATGAGGTAGCCGGCGCTGCGGGTCATCGGACCGCCGACCACCACGTCCCGCCACGCCTCGTCGAGCCGATGCCCGAGTTCGGCGAAGACCTCCACCTCGGCATCCCACCAGAAGCCCTCGGTGTCGACGAGGGTGCCGTCCATGTCGAGCAGAACGGCCTGGAGCGCGGCGCCTTCGGCCGTGCGGGTCAAGGACGCGGGGACCGTACTGGTCATCGGCACACCTCCGTGAGGGACGAGAGGCCGGTCGCCTTTTCCCGTGGAAAGGACGACCGGCCTGCACTGGGCCGACAAGTGTACGACTTGTCCTGCTACCGCGCGTCGAACATCGCCTTACCGCGCGTTGAAGTATTTCGCTTCGGGGTGGTGGATGACGATCGCGTCGGTGGACTGCTCGGGGTGCAGCTGGAACTCCTCGGAGAGGTGCACCCCGATCCGCTCGGGCCGGAGCAGTTCGGCGATCTTCGCCCGGTCCTCCAGATCGGGGCAGGCGCCGTAGCCCAGGGAGAAGCGCGCGCCGCGGTACTTCAGCGCGAACATGTCCTCGACGTCGTCGGGGTCCTCGCCGCCGAAGCCGAGTTCGGCGCGGACGCGGGCGTGCCAGTACTCGGCGAGGGCTTCGGCGAGCTGGACGGACAGTCCGTGGAGTTCGAGGTA
>NZ_RDBO01000197.1 GCF_008120935.1 Streptomyces sp. sk2.1 | reverse complement strand
CCTGTCCGCCCACTGGAGCCGGGCGATGCGGGCCTGGGTCGCCGAACAGGACTGGCTGACCCTGGAACGCCTCCCGGCATACGCCCCCGAGCTGAATCCGGTGGAACTGCTGTGGTCCTCACTCAAGAAACGCGAACTCGCCAACCTCGCCGGCGACCACCTCGCCGATGTCGCCGACGCCACCGAACAAGGCATCCACCGCATCAACCACAACCCACAACTGCCCTGGTCCTTCCTCGCCCACACAGGCCTGACCATCCACCCACCACACCCACCGAACTTACGAAAAGATCAGTAAGCTCAATACCGGTGATTTAGGTGTTTTTCTGGTGCTTGCTGGTTGTTTTGGTGGGTGGGACGAGTGTGATTGCCCTGGTGGGTGGTCGGGGCGGGTTGCGGTGGTGGGTGTGTTTGAGGTGCCAGTTGGCCATCTTGCGTTTGGTGACGCGGGGGTTGGAGCGTTGCCTGCGGGGTGGCAGGAGTCGTTCCAGCAGTTCACGGATGGTGTGGGTCAGAGCTTGGCCGAGTCGTGAGGGGGGAAAGTGCCGCCTGGTCGGTGACGTGGCGGCGGGCGATGCGAAGAGTGCGGGGTGAAGGACAGCCGGTCGGGGTCGAGGCCGGCCCGGTGAGCGGTGTGGTGCATGACGTCCCGAAGTGCGTGGTGGACGAGGAGGAAGCCGTAGATTTCCTGCTCGACGCCATCGGGGTACTGCGATCTCAGGACCAGCTGGCGGCCACCTTGGTGGGTCTTGATCTCGTTCAGGGTGTTCTCGATCTCCCAGCGCTGATGGCAGAGGCCCGCCAGGTCGGCAGCGGAG
>NZ_RDBO01000196.1 GCF_008120935.1 Streptomyces sp. sk2.1 | reverse complement strand
ACCCCACCACCAACCACACCTCCCACACCCACCCAAGAAGACCTGATCCACCAACACCAGCAAGCACAACAAACGAACCACACCACCGGCCCCCGAGAAGCAGCACGACTGATGGCCGAACTGGCCGCGGACCGGGCACGCATCCTGGGCCCCGATCATCCCGACACCCTCCACTCCCGCCACCAGCACGCCTGGAATCTCGAACACGCGGGGGAGTGTGTGGAGGCGGCGAGGTTGTTTGCTGAGGTGGCCGCGGACCGGGCACGCGCTCTCGGAGCGGACCACCCTGACACCCTGCGGTCCCGCTACAGCCATGCCTGGAATCTTGCTGCGGCGGGTGAGCGTGTGGAGGCGGCGAGGTTGTTTGCTGAGGTGGCCGCGGACCGGGCACGCGCTCTCGGAGCGGACCACCCTGACACCCTGCGGTCCCGCTACCGGCACGCCTGGAATCTTGGGCAGGCGGGTGAGCATGCGGAGGCGGCGAGGTTGTTGGCCGAGGTGGCCGCGGACCGGGCACGTGTTCTCGGAGCCGATGACCCCGAAACCCTGCGATCCCGCTCCGGCCACGCCCAGAATCTCGAGAAGGCGGGTGAGCGTGCGGAGGCGGCGAGGTTGTTTGCCGAACTGGCTGCGGACCGGGCACGTGTTCTCGGAGCGGACCACCCTGACACTCTGTGGTCCCGCCACAGCCATGCCTGGAATCTTGGGCAGGCAGGGGAAGGATGACGGCGGCCCGGCCCGCTGTCAGGGGCCGGCAAGCGTAAGGGGACCCTGGGTAAGCACCTCCCGCGCTCCCGCGCA
>NZ_RDBO01000195.1 GCF_008120935.1 Streptomyces sp. sk2.1 | reverse complement strand
ATCTGGGGTCGTTGAAGTCGAACATCGGTCATGCGCAGGCTGCTGCCGGTGTCGGTGGTGTGATCAAGATGGTGATGGCGATGCGGGAGGGGGTGTTGCCCCGGACGCTTCATGTGGGGGAGCCGAGTTCGCACGTGGACTGGTCCTCGGGTGCTGTGGAGCTTTTGCGGGAGGCCAGGTCCTGGCCGGAGTCGGGTCGTCCGCGTCGTGCGGGTGTGTCGTCCTTCGGTATCAGTGGGACGAATGCGCATGTGGTGATCGAGCAGGCGCCGGTCGTCGAGGCGGTCGGTGTCGAGGAGTCGGTGGCCGGGTCAGGGCCGCTGCCCTGGCTGATCACCGCCCGCTCGGAGCGGGCGCTGCGCGCCCAGGCGGCCCGCCTGCGTCCGCTGGCCGACGCCGCCGACGACACCGGTCGCCGCGACATCGGGCACTCCCTCCTCACGACCCGCTCGATGCTCGACCACCGCGCCGTGGTGCTCGCCGCCGACCGTGCCGAACTGCTCTCCGGCCTCGACGCCCTCACCCGGGGCGCGCCGTCCTCGCACGTGGTGACGGGTGTGGTGTCGGGTTCGGGGAGGACTGCGTTCCTCTTCACGGGGCAGGGCAGTCAGCGTGCTGGGATGGGTCGTGAGCTGTATGTGTCCCAGCCGGTGTTCGCTGCTGCGTTCGATGCTGTCTGTGAGCGGTTCGATGCCCGTCTGGGGGGTTCTCTCAAGGAGCTGGTGTTCGCCGAGGAGGGCGGTGTGCAGGCTGCCGCTCTTGACGGGACCCAGTACGCGCAGGCTGCGCTGTTCGCTCTGGAGGTGGCCCTGTACCGGCTCATGGAGCATCACGGTGTCACTCC
>NZ_RDBO01000194.1 GCF_008120935.1 Streptomyces sp. sk2.1 | reverse complement strand
ATCTGGGGTCGTTGAAGTCGAACATCGGTCATGCGCAGGCTGCTGCCGGTGTCGGTGGTGTGATCAAGATGGTGATGGCGATGCGGGAGGGGGTGTTGCCCCGGACGCTTCATGTGGGGGAGCCGAGTTCGCACGTGGACTGGTCCTCGGGTGCTGTGGAGCTTTTGCGGGAGGCCAGGTCCTGGCCGGAGTCGGGTCGTCCGCGTCGTGCGGGTGTGTCGTCCTTCGGTATCAGTGGGACGAATGCGCATGTGGTGATCGAGCAGGCGCCGGTCGTCGAGGCGGTCGGTGTCGAGGAGCCGGTGGCCGGGTCCGGGCCGCTGCCCTGGCTGATCACCGCCCGGACCGACGAGGCCCTGCGCGTGCGCGCCGACCGTCTCCGGAGCTTCCTCACGGAGCACCCCGAGCACTCCGCCGCCGACATCGGTCGGTCTCTCGCCTCCGCGCCGAGCGGCTTCGCGAGCCGTGCCGTCGTGGTCGCCGCGGACGACGGGAGCCGGCTGCGAGCACTCGCCGCCCTGGCTGCGGGGGAGCCCTCCACCGATGTGGTGACGGGTGTGGTGTCGGGTTCGGGGAGGACTGCGTTCCTCTTCACGGGGCAGGGCAGTCAGCGTGCTGGGATGGGTCGTGAGCTGTATGTGTCCCAGCCGGTGTTCGCTGCTGCGTTCGATGCTGTCTGTGAGCGGTTCGATGCCCGTCTGGGGGGTTCTCTCAAGGAGCTGGTGTTCGCCGAGGAGGGCGGTGTGCAGGCTGCCGCTCTTGACGGGACCCAGTACGCGCAGGCTGCGCTGTTCGCTCTGGAGGTGGCCCTGTACCGGCTCATGGAGCATCACGGTGTCACTCC
>NZ_RDBO01000193.1 GCF_008120935.1 Streptomyces sp. sk2.1 | reverse complement strand
GCAGGCCGGTCTGTTCGCGGTGGAGTCGGCCCTGTTCGCCCTGGTGTCCTGGCTGGGGGTGCGTCCGGATGCGGTGATGGGGCACTCGGTGGGCGAGATCACGGCGGCCTGGGCGGCGGGGGTGTTCTCCCTGGAGGACGCCTGTGTCCTGGTCGCGGCGCGCGGTGGGCTGATGCAGGCGGCCCGTTCGGGTGGTGCGATGGTCGCGATCGCCGCCCCCGAGAGCGAGGTCACCGAGCACCTGGCCGCGTATGTGGGGCGGGTGTCGGTGGCGGCGGTCAACGGGCCCGCCGCCGTGGTGGTCTCCGGCGACACCGACGCCGTGACCGAGATCGCCGACCACTTCCGCGAACAGGACACCCGCACCAAGCGCCTGACCGTCTCCCACGCCTTCCACTCACCCCACATGGACACGGCCGCCGAAGCGTTCGAGCAGGCCCTGTCCGGGATCACCTTCCACGAACCCTCCCTGGCCGTCATCTCCAACATCACCGGAGCCGTGGCCGAGCCGGAGACCCTGACCACCCCCGCCTACTGGGCACGGCACATCCGGGCAGCCGTCCGTTTCCACGACGGCATCACCACCCTCCATACCCGTGGCATCACCACCTACCTGGAGCTGGGCCCGGACCCGGTCCTGACCTCCATGGTCCGTGACACCCTTGACGCCCTGGATGGTCAGGGCGCCGCCGTGGCGGCGGCGTGTGTGCTCCAGAAGGGGAAGGACGAGACCCGGACGATGCCGCGTGCCCTGGCCGTGGCGTTCGCCTCCGGTGCCGAGACCGACTGGGCCCCGCTGCTGGGCACCGGTCGGCGGATCGCCCTGCCGACCTATGCCTTCCAGCGCAAGCGGTACTGGATCGACGTCCCCGACCTCACAGCCCCGACCACCGGCACCGGCACCGGCACCGTCACCGACGCCCCGACCGACGCCGAGTCCGTGGAATCCGAGGAGGACGGCGACGAGGCGGACCAGATCCTGGGGGAGTGGGCGCAGAAGCTTCGAACCCTGAGCAGCAAAAAGGGTGACCAGCTCCGCCAGAAGTTGATCACCGACCTGGTGTGCCGTCATACGGCGCAGATCCTCGCGTACGAGAGTGCCGAGGCGGTCGATCCGACCCTGCCGTTCCGCGATCTGGGCTACAACTCGCTGACGTCGGTGGAGCTGCGCAGTCGGCTGGCCGCCGACCTCGGCATCGCCCTGCCGTCCTCCCTCGTCTATGACTACCCCACCCCCGAGGTGCTGGCCCGGCACATCGTGCGGGACCTGGTGGAGGCACCGGACCCGCAGACCGTCGATGCCGTGCTCTCCGGTCTCGACGACTCCTCCGACGAACCGTTGGCCGTGATCGGCATGGGGTGCCGCTACCCGGGCGGCGTGGTGTCGCCGGAAGGACTCTGGGACCTGGTTTCCGGCGGGGTGGACGCGATCGGGGAACTGCCCGGGGACCGGGGCTGGGACCTGGACGAGCTGTACGACCCGGAGCGGGGCCTGTCGGGCAAGACGTACACCCGGCACGGCGGTTTCGTGTACGACGCCGACACCTTCGACGCCGAGTTCTTCGGGATCAGCCCGCGCGAGGCCCAGGCGATGGACCCCCAGCAGCGGCTGCTGCTGGAAACGACGTGGGAGGCCCTGGAGCGGGCCCGGATCGTGCCCGGTTCGCTGAGGGGCAGCCGTACGGGTGTGTTCGTCGGGGCGATGACGCAGGAGTACGGCCCGCGGCTGTACGAGTCGGCCGGCGGGTCGGAGGGTTATCTCCTGACGGGGACGACGGCGAGTGTGGCGTCGGGTCGGGTTGCTTATGCGTTGGGTCTTGAGGGTCCGGCGGTGACGGTGGACACGGCGTGTTCGGCGTCGTTGGTGGCGTTGCATCTGGCGGCGCAGTCGTTGCGCAGTGGTGAGTGCGGGCTTGCTCTTGCGGGTGGGGCGACGGTGATGGCGTCGCCGGGGATGTTCGTGGAGTTCTCGCGTCAGCAGGGGTTGTCGGGGGACGGGCGGTGCAGGGCGTTCTCGTCGGATGCGGACGGGACGGCGTGGGGCGAGGGTGTCGG
>NZ_RDBO01000192.1 GCF_008120935.1 Streptomyces sp. sk2.1 | reverse complement strand
GGGTGGAGGCGGAGGGGTGGGGGTTATCTGCCGGGCCAGGTGGTGGCGGCCTGGATGGGAGTGGGAAGAGGGCGTCGTGGGGTGGTGGGACGGCTGGTGGTGGCGAGGATGTTGCTGAAGGTGGTGATGAGTTCTTCGATCCGGCTGGTGGTTCCCTGACCGGGCGGCTGCGGTGCGGGGGTGGTGTGCTCGGCGGCCTGCTGCCAGAGGGGTTCGAAGTAGGTGTACTCGCCGTCGAGTGTCTGGACGAGCGCCTGCACCTCTTCCCAGGTGCCGATCGTGGTTCCGTTCAGGAGGCCGGTGACGAGGTCCCGGGCCAGGACGTGGCCGCTGCTGACGGCCACCGACCAGGCGGTGGGGGTTGCCCTTGCCGAAAACCTCATCCGCTCTGGTGGGAGCTTGGTGTGCGGGTGCGCGGGGTCTCGGGCCCGGGGGCTCGAATTGGTCCTCTCGCGCGACTGGTGACCGCCCCGGCATGATTGCCGATCGTGCTGCTGCGATTGGCTTACCTGACCGTGACGAACGCGTTCGCGATGCTGCGTCTGCTGCCGATGAGCGATCGGGACAAGGACGCGGAGATCCTCGCCTTGCGCCATCAGATCACGGTGCTGGAGCGCCAACTCGGTGGCGAGAGGGTGCGGTTCACCCCGAGCGATCGCGCGTTCTTGGCGGCGTTGCTGCATCGGATGCCGGTCGAGGTGCTGCGCAGGGTGCGGCTGCTGGTGCGTCCGGACACGGTGCTGCGCTGGCACCGCGATCTGGTCGCACGCCGCCATGCGGCCCGGTCCCGGCCGAAG
>NZ_RDBO01000191.1 GCF_008120935.1 Streptomyces sp. sk2.1 | reverse complement strand
TCGGCGGGGTGGACTTCGAGGCGGTCGAGCTGGACGCGCCCGCGGGCGCCACGCTGCTGCTGTACACCGACGGCCTGGTGGAGTCCCGGCTGCGGGACGTGTGGACCGGCATCGAGATGCTGCGCGAACGGCTCGCCGCCACCGCCCGGCTCACCGGCCCGGACCACTCGCCGCCGCTGGAGGCGCTGTGCGACGACGTCCTGGACATGCTCGGCCCCGGTGACCGGGACGACGACATCGCGCTGCTCGCCGCCCGGTTCGACGGGATCGCGCCGAGCGACGTCGCCTACTGGCACCTGAAGCCGGAGGAGACCGCCCCGGGCCGGGCCCGCAGGCTGGTCCGCCGCGCGCTCAGCCGGTGGGAGCTGGATGACCTCTCCGACGTGGTGGAACTGCTCGTCAGCGAGGTGGTCACCAACGCCGTCCGTTACGCGGAGCGACCGGTTTCGCTGCGGTTGCTGCGCACCGACATCCTTCGCTGCGAGGTCGGCGACGACGCCCCGCAGCTGCCCCGGCAGCGCCGGGCGCGGGACATGGACGAGGGCGGTCGCGGCATCTTCCTGGTGAACCGGCTGGCCAGACGGTGGGGAGCGACCCGGCTCTCGACCGGCAAGGTCGTCTGGTTCGAGCTGAGTCTGCTGCCAGATCGAGCAGCGAACAGCTGGAAGCAGTAGCGCTGGCCGATCCGCTCTTCGGGGTTGGCCGAGCCCGGCAGCGAGCCGAGCCCGGCCAGTTTCGACTACAGGTTGTTCTCAAGCCACCAGAAGGCGAGGCCGACGGTGCCGGCTCCGGTGGCGTAGGCGGCGCCGCGGAGGGCGCTGGAGAGCAGTGCGTGGCTGCGGCGGGTGAGCCAGCGTTTCGTGCGGCGGATTCGGCTGGTTTGGTCCGTGGTGCCGGGGTGGTGGGTACTGTGCATGTGGTACTCCGTTGTTCCGGGTGCTGTTGCAGGGGTCCGGCGGGGGCTGGGCGGCGTAGGAACCTTTGGCCCCGGCCGGACTTCTTTCTTTTTCACCGGCTGACGGCGAGTTCGTGGATGCGGTCGGCGAGGTGAGGGACGGGGCGGCAGACGAGGCCGTCGTCGTCGTGGTGGTTGGTGAGGCGCTCGAAGTCCGCTTCCAGCCGCCCGGTGAGCACGGTGCGGCGGGTGTTGTGGCGGGCGGAGTAGCCGGTGACGGTTTCCAGTGCCTTCAGGAACTCTTCCGGGTCCGTGTCGAGGGGGGCCGGGCCGAGCTGGAAGAGGGCGGTGGTGACCTGCTGCTTCCAGAACTGGGCTTCGCGGCCCTCGCCGAGGCCGAGGTGGTCCAGGTAGAGGCAGTACGCGGCGGCGGTGCTTCCGGCGCCGGCTGCGAATCTCCACCAGAACCGGGCGCTTTCGGGGTGGTGGGCGAGGTAGAGCATGCACGCGAAGACCTGGACGCCGTCGACGTCGACGGCGCTGGTCCAGCCGTCGAACTGCGCGACGCTCTCGTCGTTGCCGAGGAGCGCGGTGAGTTCTTCCACGTGCGTGGCGGCCCCGGCCTGGGTGACGGCCCAGCGGGCCATGACCCCGAGGCGGCGG
>NZ_RDBO01000190.1 GCF_008120935.1 Streptomyces sp. sk2.1 | reverse complement strand
TGGCCGTCGACGAAGATGTCCGCGGGCGGCCACACCTTCCACTACAAGGGAACCGCCCCGCACAAGGGTTCCTTCGCGCTGTACATCACGAAGGACTCCTACGACCCGACGAAGCCGCTGAAGTGGTCGGACCTGGAGGCGAAGCCCTTCGTGGAGGTCGCCGACCCGAAGATGGAGAACGGCGACTACGTCTTCCGGGGCGATGTTCCCGCGAGGTCCGGCCGTCACCTCGTCTACTCGATCTGGCAGCGCTCGGACTCCCCCGAGGCGTTCTACACCTGCTCGGACGTCGTCTTCGGCAAGGACAGCGGTGCCAAGGGCCCCGCGCGGAAGGCGACCGCCCCCACCGACGAGGAGATCGCGGCCGGGGCCGGCAAGTCCTCCGTCACGCACCGGGGCCACGGCGGCGACGCCGGCACCCCGGCGGACAAGGGCGGGGACACCGCGAAGACGGCCGCGGCGGCACCCGGTACCGCGACGGGCGGGGCCAACGCGCCCGAGACGAACAGCGCGGCCGAGAAGACCGGGACCGAACTCGCCGAGACCGGCGGCGACAGCACCACCCCCTACATCGCCATCGCCGGAGCAGCGGCCCTGGCCGCGGGCGCGACCGCGGTGCTCGCCCTCGGCCGACGCCGTTCGTCGGCGGGCAACCGCTGACGTCCCCGGGCCCCGGCGCTCCCGCACCGGGGCCCGTCGAGCGGCACCGCGGCGATCCGAACCGCCCGCCGTCGCCCACCCGCACGGGCCGACCGCGAGAACGGGCGAGGGAGCGGTGAGGCACAGTGCCTCACCGCTCCCTCCCGTCTGCCCCGTCTGCCCCTATGACTCCTTGAGCGCAGCCGGTTCGCCCTCGGCGCGCGGCCGTTCCTCGGCCATCTCGCCCCAGACGATCATCCGGTACGTACTCGTGAACTCCGGCGTGCAGGTCGTCAGCGTGATGTAGCGGCCCGGTCCGGTGAACCCCGATCCGGCGGGCACCGGGTCGAGGACGGCGATGTTCTTCGGCGTGGTCTGCGGCAGGATGCTCGCCATCTTGTACACGTAGTACGTGTCCTGCGTCTCGACGACGATCGGGTCGCCCGGCTTGAGGCGGTTGATGTACCGGAACGGCTCGCCGTGGGTGTTGCGGTGTCCGGCGATCCCGAAGTTCCCCGTCCTCGCCCCGGGCATCGCGGTGGGAATGCTGGCCTTGTCGTAGTGGCCGACCATGCCCCGGTCCAGGACCTTGGTCTTGCCGATGCCCTCCGCGATCGGCACGACCACGTCCAGCTTGGGGATGTGCAGGATCGCGAAGCCCTGCCCCGGTTCGAACGTGCCCGGGCCGCTCGCGCCGCCCGCCCATTCACGCTCCAGCTCGTGACGGGCGCTGCCCGTGATGCTGTGGGCGCGCACGTTCGACCACCACAGCTGATACGTGGTGAAGAGCAGCATCAACACGCCTGTGGTGATGAGGACTTCGCCGCCCAGTCGGCCCGCCAGCGTGGCCGCGCCGGGCTTCCGCGCCCGTGCGGCGCGCCGGGCCTCGACGCGTGTCATGGGAGGTGGGGG
>NZ_RDBO01000019.1 GCF_008120935.1 Streptomyces sp. sk2.1 | reverse complement strand
CCTTCCTGTCGGTGTCGCTGGACCCGCCGCTGGTGATGGTCAGCCTGCGCAACGACTCCCGGATGGACGACCTGCTGGCGGTAGTTCCCCCGGAAGTACATCAGCGGCTGCCCGCCCTCGCGCGGCAGGCCCGTGCCCAGCACCCGGCCGATGACCAGCGTGTGGTCGCCCGCCGGTACCCGCTGCTCGGTGCGGCACTCCAGCGTGGCCAGCGCGCCGCCGATCAGCGGTGCGCCGGTGAACTCCCCCCGCGTGCCGGGGAGGTCCTGGAACAGGAGCCGGTCGCTGATCCGGCCCTTCATCGCGAACCGGCCGGCCACCTGCCGCTGGTCCTCGGCGAGCACGGAGACCGCC
Source organism: Streptomyces sp. sk2.1 (assembly GCF_008120935.1). Taxonomy (GTDB): domain Bacteria; phylum Actinomycetota; class Actinomycetes; order Streptomycetales; family Streptomycetaceae; genus Streptomyces. The sequence continues at coordinate 3,371 of NZ_RDBO01000019.1, read as the reverse complement.
CACAGCGGCTGCTCCGCCAGCAGGTCGTCCATCCGGGAGTCGTTGCGCAGGCTGACCATCACCAGCGGCGGGTCCAGCGACACCGACAGGAAGGCGGTCGCCGTCATGCCGACGTCCTCGCCGCGTCCGTGCTCGTCCAGCGGCGGTTCCTGGGCGGTGACCAGCACCACTCCGGCCGCCAGGCGGGAGAGTGCGGCCCGGAACTCATCGTTGCTCACCCCCTCAGCATGGGGGACGGACGGGGGGGCGCGTCTGCGGAGCATGGATCTCTCCACGGAACTCTCCTTGACTTCGGGGGAATTGCCGCTGGTTCATGGGTTGTCGGGGGCCGGACGGTACGCCGTCCGGCCCCCGACAACCCATGCGCGCGCCCGCCCCATAACGCGAAGTGAGGGGGAGAACGGGATCTCCTGGCGGTGACGTGTCCACGGCTACCTTGGCGGCAATTCCCCCGAAGTCAAGGAGAGTTCCGTGGAGAGATCCATGCTCCGCAGACGCGCCCTGGCCGCGTGTACCGCCACCGTGGCCGTCGGTGCGCTCGCGCTCGCCGGTCTGACCGGCACCGCGTCCGCCGACCCCGCCCCCCGCACCCCCACCGCCGCGGGTTCCGAACAGCTCTCGCCCGGTCTGCTGGAGGCCATGCGGCGCGACCTCGGCCTCACGGACGCCGAGGCACGCAGCAGGATCGGCCACGAGACCCGCGCGACGGCCGTCGCCGCGGGGCTGAAGCGCGCCCTCGGCGCGGACTTCGCCGGCGCCCGGGTCAGCGGCGACGACGCCGCCCTGACCGTCGCCACCACCGACGCGGCGGACGCCGCCAGGATCCGCGAGGCCGGTGCCGAGCCGGTCGTCGTCGCCCACACCCTGGCCGAACTCGACGCCGCCAAGGCGAAGTTGGACCGGGTGGCGCTGCGCGACGCTCCCGAGGACGTGCCCGTCTGGTACGTCGACGTGGCCACCAACCGGGTCGTCGTGCAGGCCGCCGACACCTCGGCCGCCGACGCCTTCCTGGCCGCCGCCGGGGTGTCGCGCGAACTGGTGAAGGTGAACCGGTCCACGGAGCAGCCGCGCACCTTCGCGGACCTGCGGGGCGGTGACGCGTACTACATGAACGGCTCGGGGCGCTGCTCCATCGGCTTCCCCGTGAAGCGCGGCAGCCAGTCCGGCTTCGTCAGCGCCGGCCACTGCGGAACGCCCGGGGTCAGCACCAGCGGCTACAACCAGCAGGCGCAGGGCTCGTTCCAGGGCTCCACGTTCCCCGGCCGCGACTACTCCTGGGTCGCCACCAACGGCAACTGGACGCCGCGCGCCCTGGTGAACGGCTACGGCAACGGCGACGTGACGGTCACCGGGTCCACCGAGGCGCTGGAGGGTTCGTCGATCTGCCGCTCCGGTTCGACGACCGGCTGGCACTGCGGAACGGTCCAGCAGCGCAACACCAGCGTCACCTACCAGGAGGGCACCGTCTCCGGGGTCACCCGCACCAACGTGTGCGCCGAACCCGGTGACTCCGGCGGTTCGTTCATCTCCGGCAGCCAGGCGCAGGGCGTCACCTCCGGCGGCTCCGGCAACTGCTCCCAGGGCGGTACGACGTACTTCCAGCCGCTGAACCCGGCGCTCCAGGCGTACGGGCTCACCCTGGTCACCAACGGCACCCCGACCGACCCGCCGGACCCGACGGACCCGCCGGCCCCGGGCGGCACCTGGAAGGAAGGCACGTCGTACACGGCGGGCGACGTCGTGACGTACGGCTCCGAGAGCTTCCGCTGCCTCCAGGCGCACCTGGCGCAGCCCGGCTGGACGCCGCCGAACGTGCCGGCCCTCTGGCAGCGGGTCTAGTACCCCCGCGCACCCCTCGCGGAATCCGGCGCCGGCGTCCCTTCCGGCACCGGTACCGCGGCGCCGATGACCGCGCCGCCCGGCCAGTGCTCCGGCCTCCCCGCCGGGCGGCGCGCACCGCACACCGCTCCACGTCATGTCATGCCCGTGTCCTTCCCCCATACCGAGGAATCAGCCATGACTCCAGAAGTGCCCGAAGGTTCCGGCGACTCCCGCGGGATCAGCCGCAAGACCCTGCTCAAGGCCGCCCTGGTCGCCGGTACCGTCCCGCTGCTCGCGGGCGGCGGCATCGCGCTGGCCCGGGACACCGGTGCCGGTGGCCAACCGCTGGCACCCACGCCGAACTGCGACGACGGCGACGGCCCGACCCACGAGCAGATGGAGGGGCCCTACTTCAAGCCCAACTCCCCGCTCCGCACGAGCCTGATCACCGACAGCACCCCCGGTGTCCGGCTGACCGTGAGCGGCTACGTCTTCGGGCGGGGCTGCAAGCCCATCCCCGGAGTGCTCCTGGACTTCTGGCAGGCCGACACCAACGGCGCGTACGACATGAGCGGATACGCCTTCCGCGGCCACCAGTTCACCGACAAGTCGGGGGCCTTCGAGCTGACCACGATCGTGGCGGGGCTCTACCCGGGCCGTACGCGGCACATCCACGTGAAGGCCCAGGCGCCCGGCTCGGGCATCCTGACCACCCAGCTCTACTTCCCCGGCGAGCCGCGCAACAACACCGACATGCTCTTCGACCCGGCGCTCCTGATGAACGTCCGGGACGTCGGTGCCGGGAAGGAGGGGTCCTTCGACTTCGTCCTCGACGTCGAGGGCCCGAGCGTTCCGCCCACCGACCCGCCCACCGACCCGCCCGGCTCCACCACCTGGGCGGTCGGCAGCTCCTACACCGCGGGAGACCGCGTCACGTACGGCGGGGTCACGTACCGCTGTCTGCAGGCGCACTCGGCCATGGCCGGCTGGGAACCGCCGAACGTCCCCGCCCTGTGGGAACGCGGGTAGACGCGCAGCACGGCGCAGGCGTACCACCGCCGCGCGGTGCGCACCCCGGACCTGCCTCGCGGGGGGTGCGCACCGCGCAGGGTCCGGGCCGACGGCACCATCGGCCCGGACCCTCCTTCCTTCCCGTCCTCCGGGGGCGGTCGCGGGTCCGCGGAGTAGCCTGGATGTGTACGGCTCCCGGTGAGCCGGTTCTGTCGGCCTGCGCATCGAAGGGGGCCGGAACCGCATGGACACTCTGGTCACCGTCGTGGTCGTCCTCGTGATGATCGCGCTCGCGGCGTACATCATCCATCTGCTCAACGCCCGCCACCGGCACCAGCATCTGCGTCCCGTGCACTACGACCACGGCCTGGCCAAGTTCGACGAGATCGACGACAGCGGGCGGAGAAGCGGCGGAGGGATCGATTCCGGCTCCGGTGGGCTCGACGGTCCGGGTGCGGCTGGGCGACGGGCGGCCGGCGCACCTGCGGATCGTGGCGGTGCTGGCGCTCGGGACGGGGAACAACGGGGCCTATGTGACC
>NZ_RDBO01000189.1 GCF_008120935.1 Streptomyces sp. sk2.1 | reverse complement strand
GCGGGGCCCACGCCGGCGCAGGCCCGCAAAGCTCCACGCCGACAAGGGCTACGACTACCGCCACCTGCGGCAATGGCCGGCACAGCGAGGCATCCGGCACCGCATCGCCCGCAAGGGCATCGAGTCCTCACAGCGACTCGGCCGACACCGCTGGACCATCGAACGCACCATGGCCTGGCTCGCCGGCTGCCGCCGACTCCACCGCCACTACGAACGCAAGGCCGAACACTTCCTCGCCTTCACCAGCATCGCCTGCACCCTCATCTGCTACCGCAGACTCACCAAATGAGATGGCTTCTAAAGCTGGCGCAGCGCCGATACCGGAACCCGCACGTTGCGGTGGTGTGCCAGCGCCTTCTCCCGCCAGGACAGGTGTACGACGATATCGGTCTCCTCGACCGCCACCCTCGCCATGGCCTCTCCCTCATGGTCGGAGTGCCCGGCGTATCACGATGCCTCGGGACGTCGCCGGCTGGATGTACATCGGGCTGTGGGTTTTCCTCGGAGTGACACTCCTACAGTTCCGGGTTCACGGAGGCATGCGTACGGTGAGAAAAGCGATGTCGTCGGTGCTTCCGGTGCCGAGGTCGGCGATGGTCAGCCTTGGTTGATCCAACAGGTCAACGCACTCCACTACCTCGGAACGGGTGAAGGATTCCGTTCCTTCCAGAAGCAGGCCCGCCAGACGGTCTCCCGGAAGGACTGCTGTGAATGTGCGGGGCTGGAACGCTGATCGGATGACCCGGACGACTTCGCACCCGGCCAGCGCTGTGTATAGGCCCGGCATCCCGTCGTGGCTCCACGACGTGCACTGCCTCGACATCATGGTCCTGTCCCAACCCCTCCGATGCCATCGAGGACACGGCCGAGACCACCGGTGGTGCGGCCGGCCTGGCCGATGCCCCGTTCCAGGCCGCGGCCGACGCAATCAGCAACCTCGCCACCGCCCTCCCCCAGCGCCCCGCCGACTCGCCCGTCGCCGGTCCGGAGGACACCTCCGACATGGTGTTCCTCCGGGCGGTGCTCGCATGGGAGACCGCAGCCCTGTGACAGGTTCTCACCGCTCCGAAACGGGCGCAGGACGGGGAGCAGGAGGCCGCCGGGCTCGGTGAACTGCTCCGGGAAGTGGGCGAAGAACCGCCGCCCGTTCCTGGCGGACTGTGTCCGCCCTCAGACCGCTCGGATGGTACGGATCGGAGTGAAAGCAGTGAACGCGCAGGCCATGAAGGTATTTGTGGCCTGTAGGTCGCGGCTGGGGTGGCTGTCGTCATGCGCCGGACAGGGTGAAGAGGGCGCCGTCGGGGTCGCGGATGAGGAACGCGTTGTCCGGGCTACCGGCCGGTGTGGGAAGCGATGAGGATTCGCCTCCGGCCGTGACGGCGGCCGCTGCGGCCTGTTCGCCGTCCCTCACCTGAAAGTGGACGTTCCACCGAGGCCGGACCTTTGGGTCCGGGCCGGTTTCGTCGCTGCCGCCGTACAGGGTGGCGACGGTGCGTCCTGCGGCCTGGACGATGATGTGGTCCCGGGCGTAGTCGACCGTGCAGCCTCCCGGTGGCCGGGCCCAGTCGAAGACCTCCGCGTAGAAAATCGCGGCGTCGAACGCGTCACGGGTCCGCAGGTCCAGCCGCACCGGGGCCCCGCCTCGTCCCACCGACCAGGTCAGGGCCGGGCCTTCCCAGAATCCGAACACGGCGCCGTCCCGGTCCGCGGCGATCCCGGCACGGCCCTCTCCCAGGAGCAGAGGACCGACGGCGAGGGTGGCGCCGCGCTCACTGATCCGGGCCGCCGTCTCGTCCGCGTCCCTGACTGCGAAGTACGGCGTCCAGACAGCCGGATGGCCACCGCCCGGGCAGCATCCGATCCCGGCGACCGGCTCACCCTGTGCCAGAGCCACCGAGAAGTCGCTGCCGAGCGTACTGGGCCTGAACGTCCAGCCCATGACGTCGGAGTAGAAGGACTGCGCCACGCGCAGGTCCCGAGCCATCAGGCTCACCCAGCACGGCGCACCCGCCACCGGCACGGATCTTTCGAGGGCCGGCATTCGGTGCTCCTGCGGGTGCGTGATGGACGTCAGGCCATGCTCAGGGCGGCCAAGGGGGTCAGCTGCTGGGGGTTGTGCGGAGCAGGTCGCGTACCCGGTCGACCAGACCGGCACCCGGAATGAGGAGTCTGTTGGCGGGCGGGGTGTTCGGGAGCAGGGGGTGGGGG
>NZ_RDBO01000188.1 GCF_008120935.1 Streptomyces sp. sk2.1 | reverse complement strand
CGTCGGTGGTGAGTTGGCGGTGTTGTTCACGGGGCAGGGCAGTCAGCGGATCGCGATGGGGCGTCAGTTGTACGGGGCGTTCCCGGTGTTCCGGGAGGCGTTCGACGAGGTGTGTGCGGCGTTGGATCCGCATCTGAGGGTGCCGTTGGCCGCGGTGGTGTTCGCTCCCGAGGACAGTGCGGACGCGGTGTTGGTGCATGAGACGGAGTTCACGCAGCCGGGGTTGTTCGCGGTGGGTGTGGCGTTGTTCCGGTTGTGGGAGTCGTGGGGTGTGGTGCCGGGTGCGGTGGTGGGGCATTCGGTGGGTGAGGTGGCGGCTGCGCATGTGGCAGGGGTACTGAGCCTGGGGGATGCGGCGCGGTTGGTGGTGGCGCGTGGGCGGTTGATGCAGGGGTGTGAGCGTGGTGGGGCGATGGCGTCGGTGGAGGCGTCGGAGTCGGAGGTGGTGGAAGTCCTGGCGGGTGTGGTGGGGCGGGTGTCGGTGGCGGGGCTGAACGGTCCGGCGCAGACGGTCGTCAGTGGTGACACGGCCGCGGTGGACGTGGTGGTGGGGCATTTCGCGGGGCTGGGGAGGCGGACGCGGCGGCTGGAGGTGTCGCACGCGTTCCACTCGCCGCACATGGACTCGATGCTGGACGCGTACCGGGAGGTCGTGGAGGGCTGTGCGTTCGGTGCTCCCGGGGTCACGGTGGTGTCGACGGTGACGGGCGGGGCGGTGTCGGCGGCGGTGAGGGCGAGGACGCCGCGCAGCGGTTCGTCGCCGAGTTCGGCGATCAGGTCGCCGATCGACGCGGCGTACGCGGCGCGGTCGGCACCGGAGTCCGTGTCCGTGCCGGTGTCGGCGGTCAGGAGGTGCGGGGAGGCGCCCGCGCCGGTCAGTGCCCCGGCCAGGTCTCCGGCGAGGTCCTGTGCGGCGGCGGGGGCGACGATCAGCCAGTGGCCGCGCGGCAGCGGCGCGGTGCGCGCCACCGGGGAGGGCTGCCAGGTCTCCTCGTAGCTCCAGTCGGCGACCTCGCCGGCCCTGTCCTGCTGTTCGCGCCAGGTGGCGAGGTAGGGCAGGAGGGTGGCCACGGCGGAGCTGTCGGTCACGCCGAGGAGTTCGGAGACGCGTTCGCTCTCTCCGCTGCCGACGGCCTGCCACAGGGCGTCGTCGACGTGCGGGCGTCCGTGGCCGGTGTTCTTCCCAGCGTTCCTCCCGGCCTTCGGTTCGATCCAGTAGTGCTTGCGTCGGAAGGCGTACGTGGGCAGGTCCACCGGCGTCCCGCCGGACAGCACCCCGTCCCAGGCGATCTCCTGCCCGGAAACATGGAGCTCACCCAACGCCCGCAGCAGGGAGCGGACCTCGTCGACCGGCTCGTCCGCGCCACGGACAGTGCGCTGCGAAGCGGTGAACACCGCCCCGCCCTCCACGCATCCCGCGCCCATCGCGGACAGCACCCCCGCCGGGCCGCACTCCAGATACCGCGACACCCCGGAC
>NZ_RDBO01000187.1 GCF_008120935.1 Streptomyces sp. sk2.1 | reverse complement strand
GTGCGCGGTTCCAACGCCTGCCAGTGGGCGATGATCCGCGACTCGCTCGCGGCCGGCTGCGACGTCTACGATCTGCGTGGCATCACCCCCACCCTCGACGCCGACGACCCGCACGTCGGCCTCGTCCAGTTCAAAGTCGGCACCGGCGGCCAGGCGATGCGGTACATCGGCGAGTGGGACCTGCCGCTGCGACCGATGGTTTACCGGGCCTTCGATCTCTATATGAGGCGGCGCGGACGCTGAACCGCACACACGACTCGATCGGTGCGGCGGTTACTGACTTCGGCTCGTCAGGGTGAACTTTGTCGATGTGCCTGATGGGCCTGGGGTGCGGGCTGTATCTCGTGKGGTGTGAGATATGCGGATGGGGGCGGGCTGACCGCTGAGGGGCGGCAGCGTCGGGAGGCCGTACGGCGGCAGGCGGCCGAGATGTTCGAGCAGAAGATCAAGCCGCTGGAGGTCGCCCAGCGCCTCCGGGTGAGCAGGAAGTCGGCCTACCGGTGGCACCAGTTGTGGCGGGACGGCGGGACGGCGGGACGGCGGGGCCCTGGTCTCGCGCGGGCCGAGCGGATCACGGTGCCGTCTGTCGCCGCGCTGCCTGGAGAAGCTCGCCGCGTATCTGGAGGAGGGGCCGAATGCGCACGGCTGGGTGGAGGACCAGGTGTGGGCCGCTGCGCGGGTGGCCACGCTGATYGGCCGGAAGTTCCACGTTCCTGCAGCGTCTCGGGCGCCACCCGGCTGATGCACCGGCTCGGGTTCTCCCCGCAGGTCCCCGTGCGGCGGGTCGCCGAGCGCGACGAGGAGGCGGTGAAGGTGTGGAAGGAGGCGACCTGGGCGGAGGTAAAAGGACCCGGGCGGCCTGCGGGGGCTACATCTGCTTCGAGGACGAGGCAGGCTTCACCCGCCGACCGCCCCGAGGCCGGACCTGGGGACGACGCGGACACGCCCCGCTCGTGACGGTGAGTGGGCGCCGCTCGGGGCGGCTGTCGGTGGCCGGGCTGATGGCGATGCGGCCCGGTTCACGGACCCGGCTGTGCCATCGGCTGATCGCCCACCCGGCGGGCAAGGGCAAGCGCCGCAGCATGAGCGAGCGCGACTTCATCGCTCTGCTCGACGGTACCCACCAGCTCATCAAGGCACCGATCGTGTTGGTCTGGGACCGGCTCAACACCCATGTCTCCCGCACGATGCGAGAGTTGATCGACGCACGGGAATGGCTGACGGTGTTCCTGCTGCCCGCCTGCTCGCCCGACCTGAACCCGGTCGAGGGCGTGTGGGCCCACGTCAAGCGCAGCCTGGCCAACCTCGCCGTCGTCGCCCTGGACCGCTTGGAGGTCCTCGTCCGCAACCGGCTCAAACGACTCCAGTACCGGCCCGAAACCCTCGACGGCTTCATAGCCGGCACCGGCCTCACCCTCGACAACCCGACCTCACCCTGACGAGCCGAAGTCAGTAACC
>NZ_RDBO01000186.1 GCF_008120935.1 Streptomyces sp. sk2.1 | reverse complement strand
CCTGCCATGCGGCCTGTTCGCCGCGCCGCACGACCTCCGCCTCGGCCTCATCGGCAACGGCCAGTGCATGCGCACTACGGTCCAGCTCAATGAGTACGCGCTCCTCGTCCTCGTGACCGAACCACCCGGCCACCGCCTGTCACCGCCTGGACTGCGATCACCGCCTCCAGGGGCGGCCTCGCGGTCGGGTACGCCGACCAGGTCAATTACTACGTCCTGACGCCGGGGCTCGGCAACGTCGCCCCCGGGCACGGTGCGCTGCTGGCCTCGTACCTGCGTGCCGCCGCGCGCGCGGCCGGCCAGCACCCCTACCCCGGCCTTTCCGAGGGCCCCGGCCCGTTCCCGCTCGCCGAGGTCTACGTGCGCCAGCTCGCCGAGGACCGGCGGGCCGACGCCCCGGACCTAGACGATTCCGACGCGTGCGTGCCGGGCTCGGTCAACGAGCGGGTTTCCGCCGAGACCGTCTTCACCGGGACCGACCGCATCCGGGTGCTCCTTGCCGCCGCAGGCGGCGGCAAGTCCGTACTGCTGCGCCACCACCTGTCCGACGGGGCCGCCCGCTGGTTGGCGGGCCGGGCGCACGATCGGGCGCATCCGTCCGTCCCGGTTCTGATCCGCGCGACCACTCTGGCCGCCGAACCTCTCCTGGTCCAGGCTCTCGAAGCCGCAGTCATTGACGAACTCGGCCCGTACGGGCTACGCGAGGCGCCGACTGCGGACTTCTTCACCCGTCCGCCGTACTCCGGCACGCCCTGGCTGGTCATGGTCGACGGTCTGGACGAGGTCTCGGACCGTGCCACCCGCGTCGCCCTGCTGGAGCGGCTGGCCCGGGAGGGAGACCAGGAGCCGTCGACCTACCGGTTCGTCGTCGCGACCCGCCCCCTGCCCGACGGTGAGCTGACCCGGCTGGGACCCGGCGCCAGCCGCTTCGAACTCCAGCCCTTCACCGCAGCCGACCTGGGTACATACGCCCAACGGTGTTTCCGCAACCTGCCGAACCGCGATGGGCATGTCCGGCGATTCACAGCGGGACTGGAGATGTCGGGCCTGCACGAGCTGGCCCGCACCCCGCTGATGGCTTCCATGCTGTGCCCGCTGTACGCGGCCGACCCTGCTCGGCCCCTGCCCGAGGGCCGCACCGGGGCCTACCGGTCCTTCGTCGAACTGCTCTACGAGCAGAACACCCACAAGAGCGTCCGGGCCACCCACGCCGAGGCGATCCGCGTCCTCACCGACCGGCATCAGATCCCCCGCGACCAGCAGGCAACCGAGCAGGCCTCGCGCCTGGTGCGTGACGAACTGCCGGACCTCATAGACCACGTGGCACACGAAAGGATCAATGGGAACACCGCCCCGGCCATCGCGATCCTCGCCGCCCATCTGCACGTCCAACGCCCGGACAAGGTCAGGCCAGCGCTCTGGAACGCGTTCCTGGGCGATCTCCTGCGGCCCACCGGCCTCCTGGTCGAGCGGGCGGGAGACTTCCACTTCCTCCACCAGACCCTGCTCGAATACCACGCCGCCCGGCACGCCACCCGCGACGTCCAGGCCCGCGCCGAGTTGCTCGCGCGGCTGTTCCCCCGCCGACCCGTCCCCGCCGGAGACGACGCAACCCCATCCCGCGTACCCCCGTCTTCCGTGCAGTCACTCGCCATCGACCCGTCCTACCTGGGCTTCCTCCTCAATGGACTCCTCACCCCCGGGGACCGCATCGCGACCGATACCGTGCGGGCCCTGGACGAGCTGGCCGCACATGACGCGGTTGCCGCTGTACGGCTGCTGTCCCATCAGATGCGGATGCGGACCGGTCTGCCCGATGACTTTATGGCCCGTCATTTTGCGGCCTTTTCGCGGAACAAAGAGCTGGCCGGCTACCGGATCGTGGCCGCGTGGTACCTGGCCATGCTGGCCGGGCACCGGGACGAGGGCGCCGAGCTTCTCGCCGGGCTCGTCGACGACACCGCCCTGCCGTTCGAGAACCGCGTGCGGGCGGCCACGCAGCTGGCGCGCCTGAAGGACTACAGGCCCAGGGCCGCGGGGTTCCTGCTCCGTCTAGCAAGCGACAGCACGCTTCCTTTCGAGCACCGCCTGAATGCCGGGCAGGCCCTTGGCAGGCTGGCCGAGTACCGGCACGAGGTCATCGCTCTGTTCGCCTCTCTCCTTGACCGTGCCCCCCTTCCCCTCTACGGCGATTTCTACGAGCGCATGGATATGGCAACGGTCCTGGCAGGTTGGGGTGATGAGCGTGGCACTGGGCTGCTCTTGCGCATGACCAACAACAAGGGCCTGACCGTCCGCCGCCGTGCGAGGGCCGCCTCCGGCCTGGCTCGGCTCGACGACGAACGCGTGGCCGGGCCGCTCGCGGCCATGACCGTGTACGACGATCCCGAGGACGACATCTACGGTCCCGTGTTGGCGGCCCGCGCCCTCACCTGGCTGTCCCGGTACCGCGAGGAGGGCGCCCGAGCCTTGGCCAGGATCGCCAGTGACCCCGATGCCTGGGACAGCCTCGCCCGCGTGGAGGCTGTCGAGTTCCTGGCCGATGTGGACGGGCACCGCGAGGAGGCCCTCGCGCTGCTCACCCGCCTCGCCGAAGCCGGGACCGCCCGCAGACACGCCGCCAAGGCGCTCGCCAAGCGCCGACCGACCGCCTGAACTGCGCGCCGTGGGAACGGTCGGCAGGCTGCCGGTGCTCCCGCCCCGCACGGTCTCCCTCTGATACGCTCCTGCGCCCTCACGGACACCCACCCTGCGCGCCCGACAGCAGCGACATGAGCTTGTCCTACCTTCCAAACACCGCTCCCCCGCCGAGGCGAACGCCGATGTCACCGCCCCCGGCCTCATTCATTCCCGGGTCCAGGCGGCCGGCGCGGATCTGGACGGGGGCACGCTGTACCGCCCCGACCTCGACTCGCTCGCCGACCTGCGCGCCCGCGGAGTACTCGGCCACCACCCCGCAACACCGGAACCCGCCCCGCGCACCTACGGCCACGACGCAGGGGCACGAGCGGAGAGCTGACAGGGCAACCGCCGGCACGAGTCAGAGCCGGCCTCGCCGCCGACGGGCGCCACGGAGTGGTCGCCGGTCGCACTGAAAACGGATGGCGTCGGGTCAGGCCGCGCCAGCCGGGAGAGTAGCTTCCGGCCGTGTGATCGACTTCAGTTCCATCCGCCGGTCCACCAGGTCCCCGCCGGTGAAGTCCGCCCAGTACGGATGGGCACTGACGGTCTCCGACAGGGCCAGACACTCCCGACGAAGTCCGTCGACGGCGGCCTTCTGCTCGTCCGTCCAGCCGGGCGACGGCGGCCGGCCGCCCGTGACCTCACCGGTGTGCGAGTGCTCCTTCCCCGGCCACCCGTCGCGCGGCTCCACGGACCAGGGCAGGGCGCGCCCGAGCGCGGCGAGCTCCGCGGCGGCCTCGTGCAGGCGGACCTGAGCGGCGCGAAGATCATCGGGGAACGTTGTCTCAGCCATATCCGAATAATACGTGTGTTCGATTTTTGGTTCGGGGAGGCGCGGCCGGGGAATGGCGGGTTCGTCGAGCGTCATCGTGAGTTCGACGCTGGCGATGCCCCGGCGGGGCAGGGGCGCGCTGGGAACCCAGGGCTTCTCCCCGAACCGGCATGTTCCATCGGCGTCCCTGCCGGAGAAATGCAGGTCCTGGCTCGTCTCAGGAGGTGGTTCTTCGGCCGGGGGCTGCTCGCTGCGGTACTCGGTCCAGGTGTTCCGGTCCTCGGCCGGAACCCACATGTAGCTTCCGGCCCGGTGGTCCTTGCGCCCGGGGACGAAGAGGGGCACAACGCTTCCCGTGGCGGCGCCGACGATGGTGCGGCCGACGGTGACGCCGAGCCGGTCTCCCCGGTAGCCGGTCCAGCCGGCGGCTTCACCGTCCAGGAGGCGGGGGGTCTCCCATTGCAGGTGGCGCTTGCCGCACCCCGTCTTCACCCGGCCCGTCGGGCAGGCCCGGACGGCGGCGGCTGTGCAGTGCCAGTCGGCGAGGATGCGGTATCCGCCGAAGAGCGGAAGGTCGGCGGCGCGACGGATCTCCTGCCAGGGGGTGTCACGGATCAGCATCCAGTTGGCCCTGTCGACGAGATGGAAGGTGTCGTCATGGGTGATCCAGTTGGTGACGAGGCCGGCGTCGTAGTGTGCCCTGGAACGGCGCAGGACGAGATCGGGGCCAGCATTGTAGAACTGGGCCTCGCACCCGAGGCTGATCCCTCCGTCTCCGATGACCGTGACGTCGGGCCGGGATGTGCGGTTCCTCGTGGTCTTCTCAACCCTCGACTCGATGCCTGCGGACTGGCAGTGACGCGCGACGAAGTCCTTCATCGCCTTGTGACGGTCGCTTTCCTCAGCGGTCATCTCGTGCGCGGTGGGGAGATGCGCGGCCCGTAACCGCAAGAGCCCGTCCGGGCCGCGATGCTGACGTACGTACATGTGGGGGCTCTTGACGCCGCGCAGCTCGGCCTTGCACTCACGGCCGAGGCTGCGCTCCACGCAGACCAGGAGGTCCCGTGGCCGGTCGGCGACAGGGAGAAGGATTTCCGAGATCAGATCGGCGGCGTTGATCCCTCTGCCAGAGGGAAGGCCGAGGTCTTCTTTGTCGAGCTCGAGGACCAGGTTCAGTCCGGAGTGCCACACACCATTTGTCACAAGTATCTCCATCCAGCAACTACCAGAGGAAAACCGCGCATTCCACGGTAGGGCCGACCACTGACAACAGAACATGGGCAGTGACACCCTGCTTGTTCGGTTCCGACAGGGCTTGGACCGCGGCCCACCACTCATGGACCTGTGCCCACCGGGCCTGGACGGTGACCGTCTGGCGTAGCTGCTGACCAGTGACCGTGCGGCGCCCTGTCTCATGGCGTGCGGCATCGCGGTGACGGCGGCGGCCGCGACTGCGTGACTCCGCAGGGCTGCGGTCGCCCTGCCGGTCCTTGCCGCACGGGTAGATCTGGCTGAAGTGGAGCAGCGCTCGGTCGCCGCCGCCCTGCCAGTGGTCGGCCAGGTATCGGTCGAGTGCCGCCATCGTCCGCCGCTGGCCGACCGGGTCTGGTCCCGGTGGCCCTGGGGAACCGTTTCCCCGGTGAAACTGTTCACTCCCACGGCTGATCATCAAGCATTCCGGGCCGGGTGAGGCCCTGTCAGGCGCTATCACGGCGTGCGTGATCAAGAACCTGGTACGCGGCCTGGCCGCGCTCTCCCTCACCCTCGCCCCGCTCGCGGCCACCACTCCGGCCGCCCACGCGCAGGCGGCCGAGCCGACCGTGCTGCCGATCGGCGCCGCGGTCTCCGCGCTGCCGCTGGGCACCGAGTCCCGCGACGGCTACACCCGCAGCAGCTTCCGCCACTGGAACGCCGGCGCCAACCTGGGCGACGGCTGCAACACCCGCGCCGAAGTCCTCATCGCCGAGGCCGTCACCCCGCCCACCGTCGGCGCCCGGTGCGCCCTGACCGGCGGCACCTGGTGGTCGTACTACGACGAGCAGACGGTGACTTCCGCGGGCAGCCTGGACATCGACCACATGGTCCCGCTCGCCGAGGCCTGGGACTCCGGGGCCTCGGCCTGGACCGCGGCCCGCCGCGAGGCCTACGCCAACGACCTCGGCCAGGCGTCCTCGCTCGTGGCGGTCACCGCCCGCACCAACAGGTCCAAGGCCGACCAGGACCCCGCCCAATGGCTCCCCCCTGCCCCCGGAGCACTGTGCCGCTACGCGGCGGAATGGACCGCGAYCAAACTCCGCTGGGACCTGGCCGTCGACGAACTCGAGAAGGACCGGCTCCTGGACATCGCGGCCGGCTGCGGCGGAACCCCCGTCACCTACACCCCCGCACCCTGACCCGACCGGTCACCCGGCGTTCCGTGCCCCGGCAACCAGCCGCTTCTGGTCGCCGGGGCACGGCCGTTTCGGCTCCTGCTGGGCCTGCCCGCCGTGTCCAGGGCGTCGTCCACCGGCAGAGTCCGCGTTCAGGGCGGGAGCGACGGCGCCGGGGCCGAAACCCTCGCCGAGGCCAGTGCCGGCGCGGCAGCCGAACGGGCCACGAACAGGATCGTCGAGGCAGACGCGCTGGGCGGTGCCGTACCGGGGTGCTCGGTCTACAGCTGCTGCTGGACCCACCAAAAACCGAGACCGACGATTCCGGCCCCTGTGGCGTAGGCGGCGCCGCGGAGGGCGCTGGAG
>NZ_RDBO01000185.1 GCF_008120935.1 Streptomyces sp. sk2.1 | reverse complement strand
GTAGGTGCACTGCGCGAACGCGGCCGGCGAAAGCCACTCGCCCGGATCCTTGTCGGCCCCGGGCCTCCACGTCCGGCTCCGTCGGCCGCCCGCCCCGCACCCATCGAGGAACCCCATGACGCCACCGGAACAGCACGGCTGCCCGCACCTCGCGGGAACGGCCGACCCCGTCCACGCGCTCGACGCCGACTTCGCCCAGAACCCCTTCCCCGTCCTGGACGAGCTCCGCGCCGAGGGACCCGTGCACCTCGTCCGCATGCCCAGCGGCGCCGAACGCTGGCTCATCACCCGCTACGACGACGTGGTCGCGGCGCTCGCGGACCCCCGGCTCAGCAACGAACTCGCCCGCGGCCTCCAGCAGTCCCTGCCGCCCGAGCCCCTGCCGCCCCGCTGGCAGGTCACCCTGCGCACCAGCCGTCTCCTGGGGCGTGCCATGGCCAACCTCGACCCACCGGACCACGACCGGCTGCGCAAACTCGTCGTACGCGCCTTCGGCGCCAGACGTGTCGACGGCCTGCGCCCGCGCATCGAGCGCGGCGCGGACGAACTCTTCGACGCGGTCGAGGGCCTCCCCCGGTTCGACCTCGTCGAAGCGGTCGCCAACCGGCTGCCCGTCACCGTGATCTGCGAGTTGCTGGGCGTGCCGGACTCCGACGCCGACCTCTTCCGCACCGCCGCGAGCGTCCTCGGCGGCTTCCAGGCCGACGACGAGGCAGCCCTGCGCACGGTCGCCGCCCTGGACGCCTTCGACGCCTACGTCCGCGCACTCGTCGCCGAACGCCGCGCGACGCCGGGACCGGACCTGCTCAGCGAACTGATCACCACGCCCGCCGACGGCAGCCCGCTCAGCGACGACGAACTCGTCAGCATGGCCGGGCTGCTGCTCTTCGGAGGCTACGAACCGTCGGCCCAGCTGATCGGCAACACACTGCTCGCCCTGCTCCAGCACCCGGACCAGCTCGACGCGCTCCGCGCCGACCCCTCGCTGCTGCCACGAGCCGTCGAGGAAGCCATCCGGTACGACGGCCCGGTCACCCCCGGACTGAGCCGCTACGCCCTGGACGACGTCGAGATCGGCGGTACGACCATCCCCAAGGGCTCCTACGTGATCGTCGGCGTCGCGGCCGCCAACCGGGACCCCGACCACTGGGCCGACCCCGACCGCTTCGACCTCACCCGCCCGGACACCACACGCCAGCTCGGCTTCGGCCACGGCCTGCACTACTGCGTCGGGGCGCGCCTGGCCGCGCTGGAGGTCGAAATCGTCCTCGCCACCGCCCTGCGCCGCTTCCCACGACTGCGCCTCGCCGTCCCCGCCGAGCAACTGCGCCGCCGCGCCGGCTCGGTACGCGGCCTCGTCGAACTGCCCCTGCGTACGGACTGACGGCACCCCCACGGCACGAACGGTGAAGAGCCACCCGGCCGGCGCGCCGCGCCGTCCGGGTGCCGCACTCCGGCCGCCCGAACTCCTCCGGCCCATCCGGAACGAACCAGATTCACCACCGTGTGGGGCACGGGGCTGTCTGCGGGGCGGCCCCGCGTACCAGCCGCCCGCGGCCCCCTCGGGGGCGGTGCTCGCCAGGCGCAGCTCCATCCCGTCCCCGCCCTCGCCCGCGGTGACTTCGTACAGCCCCGTCGTGCGCGGGATCTGCCCGGTGGCCTCCGGCGTGCCCATCAGCCGGTCCCCGGGCCGCGACGAGTACCACGGTGCCTCGGCCAGCGCCCGGTGCCCGCCGACCAGCGCGTCGATCCCCGCGGCCGAGGTGTGTGCTGCGGAGTCGTCGTGGATGTCGTCGTGGATACGGACGTCGGAGAAGTCCGCGCCGAAGCGGGCTTCCATCCTGGTGCGTGTGCCGTCATCGAGGGGGCGGCCCGGAGCACGCAGGACGTCATGGACGGTGGCTGGCACCGCGAAGACCAACAGGTCCGAGGCCGACAAGGATCCGGGCGAGTGGCTTTCGCCGGCCGCGTTCGCGCAGTGCACCTACGGCGCCGACCGGGTGGCCACCGAACTCCGCTGGAAACTGACCGCGGACGACAAGGAGCGTGCCGCCCCGGAGGTCCTTGCCAAGGGCTGCGCGGACACCGTCGTGAAGTACGAAGTCGCGCCGTAGAGACTCCCGGCTCCACCTCCGTCCCGCGCCCTGGGGCTGTGCCGCCGGTGGGACCGGGAGGCGGGACAGGTCGGCCCTGGACGGAGGCGTGGGGGCGGAAGGAGGGCCATCTGCCGGGCCATGCGGTGGCGGTCTGGACGGGGGCGGGAGGAGGGCACTGCGAAAACGCACGCCGGGCGTGCGGGACGGACCGGAACCTGACCACGGCCTGCCTCGGAGGAGACCGGACGACCGTCGGAACGAAGACGTCTGGGGCCACCCCTCCGTCGAAGTCGTTCGCGGACCGGCCCGGCCGGGCCGGCTTCTGCTTGTTTCCGGCGGTGCGTACGAGCCCCTTGGGGACGCCGACCATGACCTGGCCGACTACCTCACCGGCGAACCGCGCAAGGACGCACAGCGGTTTGTCGAGGACGCCGTCCGGCGGGCCCGCGCGCTGCCCGACCCGTACGCGGAATGCCACCGCCCTCGTGGCGCGCGTCGCCCGAAGAACTCGGCCCGACTCGCTTCCCGGACGGAGCCGGGTCACGTCGGGAGGCGTGACCCGGCGCGCCGATCGTCGTGTATCGGCCCTCCGTCTCGGGAGGTCGGCGGGTCACCGTGCGCAGCAGCGGCCGGGACGAGATCCTCGGCACCGCCCACAGCGACCACGACCCGGTCGTGTTCCTCGAGGGTGCCGGCGTCGACGCCCTCGAATCCGTCTTGTCCGATCCGCAGTGGGTGGAGTGGCGCGACGGTCCCGCCCACGAGTTCAGCGCAGCTTGACGTCCGGGAGTCCGGGAGTCCGGGAGTCCGGGAGGGGCGGACAGGGAGACCCCGCCCGCCCCTCCGGTCAGTCGATCGGGCTGTGCAGTCCGATCACGCGGCCCCCGGTGGCGAGAACACCGGCGAGTGCTGCCTTGGGACAGGACTTTTCGGCGAGGAAGGCCAGCACGCCCCGGCTGCTTCGTGTTGGCGCAGATGCGGCCTGCGTACAGGGGTTCAGTTGTTGCCGGCGGTGGTGCGTGGGCCGCGGAAGCGGGCTTTCTTCGCGCGGTTGCCGCAGATGTTCATCGAGCACCAGCGACGGTTCCGGCCCTGGCTGGTGTCGACGTAGAGGCCTCGGCAGTCGGGGTTCTGGCAGGCCTTCACCTGGCCGCGTTGGGGGCCGCCGAGGAGGGTGACGGCGTCGTGGGCGATGCGGCCGAGCGCGCCGCGCACGTGGTGTCCGGTGATGGGCTGCCAGCGCAGCCCGGTCCCGGTGAGTTCGGGGCAGAGCTGCTCGTCGCGCAGGAGCCGGTTGAGCACTGCTCGATCCGTCTCGGTCGTCGGCTCGTCGTGGGCGATCGCGGTGCCGATGCGGTGGATCGCCTCACGGAGCCGCTGGGCCAGGTCGAGGTCTGCGGGGGTGGCGTGTTCGCTGCCGACGGCGATGTCGTTGGCAGCGAGCCAGTCATCCAGTCGTCCCGGATCGGGCAGCCGTTCAACTGGGGTGCCGTGCCGATCGCTGAGGGTGGCGGTGAAACGGAACGCGAGTTGCTCGTTGTCGAGCCTGAACATCGGGCGGTTCGCGGCGGTGGTGCTCGGGGCGGCGGGATCGGTCATGGAACCACTTTAGGTGGTTCCACCATGGGGTGGCATGTATGGTGGAACCGGTTCAAGCGGTTCCAAGTTGGAGGGTGGATGTGATGACCGATGTGACCGTGGTCGGTACCGGCGGTATGGGGGCGGCGATTGCCCGGAATCTGGTGCGGGCCGGATACCGGGTGGCGGCGTGGAACCGGGACCGTGCTCGGCTCGCACCGCTGGTGGATGCGGGGGTGATGAGGCTGGAGCAGCTGGGCGAGGTGTTCTCCTCGCCGGTGGTGTTCTCGGTGCTTGCCGACGACGCCGCGGTGAGGGAGGTGTTTCTCGACAGCGGCGTGCTCGACGCTGCGCCGTCGGGGGTGGTGCATGTGAATCTCGCGACGATCAGCCCGGCGCTGGCGGAGGAGACAGCGGCGATCCACGCAGCCAAGGGGGTCGGGTATGTGGCTGCGCCGATGTTCGGTGGGGTGCCGGTCGCAGTGGCGGGAAAGCTCAATATCGTCGGTGCCGGGGCGCCCGAGCCGGTCGAGCGGGTGCGCCCGCTACTGGAGGCGGTCAGCGCCCGTGTGTGGCCGGTCGGTGATTCGCCGCAGCGGGCGAACGTGGTCAAGGTCGCCGGCCAGGTGCTCATCGCCTCGGCGATCCAGTCGATGGCCGAAGCCGTTGCTATCGGTGAGCGGGGCGGTGTCGATGCCAAGACGCTGGTGGAGCTGTTCACTTCGACGATCACGCCGGGCCCGGTGTACACGAACTACGGCGGGCTCATTGCTCGCCGGGCATACTCCCCGGCCGGGTTCACCCCGGTACTGGGACGCAAGGACATCGACCTGGCCCGCAGCCAGGCCGCGTCGACCGGGCTCGGGCTCCCGGTGGCCGATCTGCTCTCCGAACTGCTCACCGACGCGATCGAGGCCGGGCACGGGCAGGATGACTGGGCCTCGCTGGCCGACATGCAGCGCCACCGCGACCTCGGCGAGGCCGACCAGTGACCACAGGAACACACGCGACCACCACGTCCGGACACGCTCAACGCGCGGGGTTGCCGTGGGCGGCGCTGCTGGCGCTGGCCGCGGCGGGGTTCCTCGCGATCTTCACCGAGACCATCCCCGCCGGACTCCTCCCACAACTCTCGGCAGGACTGGGGATCTCTGAATCCGCAGCAGGGCAACTGGTCACGCTGTACGCGGTCGGGTCGGTGCTCGCCGCGATCCCGCTCGTGGCCGCGACCCGACGGGTGAGCCGGAAGAAGGTGCTGCTGGCCGCGGTGCTCACGCTGCTGGTGTTCAACACCGTGACTGCGCTCGCGCCCGGGTACCCACTGATCCTGGTGGCCCGGTTCATCGCCGGTGCGGCCGCCGCGCTCGTGTGGGGTGTGCTGGCCGGGTACGCCCGCCACCTTGTCCCGCCCGCCCAGCAAGGACGCGCGCTCACCGTCACCGGGATCGGCCAACCCATCGCGCTGGCCGCCGGAGTCCCGCTGGGAGCACTCGCCGGATCGCTCGTGGACTGGCGGTGGGTATTCGCCGCGATCTCGCTGGCCGCGGCCGGCCTGACCGCGTGGATCGGCGCCGCCGTGCCCGATGTGCCCGGCCAGGCACCGTCGGCGCATCTGCCACTGCGGCGCGTGGTCCTGCTGCCCGGTATCCGGGCGGTGCTGGTCGTCGCACTCGCGTGGGTGCTCGCGCACAACATCCTCTACACCTATATCGCGTCCCTGCTCGTCCCGACCGGGCTGCGCCTCGACATCGGGCTCGCGATCTTCGGCATCGCCTCCTTCATCGGGATCATCGCCACCGGCCTGGTCATCGACCGGGCACTACGAGCAACCGTGCTCGGCGTGCTCACCCTCATGGCCACAGCCGGCCTCGCCCTGGCCAACCCGATCCTTGGAGCCGTGCTGATCGCTGTCGCGATCGCGGTCTGGGGCTTCGGCTTCGGCGGCGCGCCCGCGCTGCTGCAGACCGCCCTGGCCGACCGTGCCGGCGAGCACACCGACGCCGCCCAGTCCGTATTCGTGACCGTGTTCAACCTGGCGGTAGCCGGTGGTGGCATCGTCGGCGGCGCGATCCTGGCCACCCACGCGAGTGCCTCCACCCTGGCCTGGACCGCACTCGGCCTGACCATCGCAGCGTTCCTCGTCGTTGTCGCCCGAACGCGGGCATTCCCGGCCACACGTGCAGAAACATGACATGCTCACCCCTGGAACCTGGCGTTCCTGGGCAGGCGGTCCGTGGTCTGGCCGCAGGCTGAGATCCTGCCCGGCGTCACGGTGCAGATCCTGACCCGCCGACTCGAAGAGCTCGAAGTGCCCCGGCTGACGAAGGAGATCAGCCGAGGTGAGCTCGACGGGCATCTCGTGGCCGCTGTGCGGCCTCCGCATGGCTGAAGGGTTGGATCTTTGTTTTACCGAGCTGTCGGCCGGATGGGGCGTTGCCGCCACCATGAGACTGAACTGTTGGCTGGTCAGATGTCAGGGTGCCAGGGGGCGTCGGGCCGGGTGGGAAGGGCGTCGGCGACGAGGCGGAGCGCGAACACCGGCTGCCCGGCAC
>NZ_RDBO01000184.1 GCF_008120935.1 Streptomyces sp. sk2.1 | reverse complement strand
GGGTCCTGCTGTCGGCCCCGCGCTCGGGACTGCTGCTGACCGCGAGCGACCCCGGGGACGGACGGCTGCGGATCGGCCGCACCACCGTCGACGGCCGCACCGCCCTGAGCTTCCCCGAACGGCTCAACTCGCTCGACGGCTCGGTGTTCCCGCTCGCCGCCGACCCGGCGGCCGGGTGGAGGGCTCCGGCGGGCAGTTCGGTGGGGTACGGCCGGTCCTCGGCGACGTCGTACAGGAACAGCCGCGCCGCGGCCCCCTTGGTGACCCGCAGGGCCACGCGTCCGCCCGCCGGGTCGGCGGCGAGCGGGAACACCGAGCCGTCGAGCGAGTTGAGCCGTTCGGGGAAGCTCAGGGCGGTGCGGCCGTCGACGGTGGTGCGGCCGATCCGCAGCCGTCCGTCCCCGGGGTCGCTCGCGGTCAGCAGCAGTCCCGAGCGCGGGGCCGACAGCAGGACCCGGTGGATGTGTCCGCCCTCGGGCAGCAGGAGTCCCCTTCCGATTCCCTCCCGGAGGTTCAGGACGACCGGCCGGCAGCCGTCGGGGCGGCCGAGGTCGGTGGCGTACCGGATTCCCTCCTCGTCCAGCGGCAGGAGGCCGGTGATGCGGCCGGGCAGCATCACCGGGTGGGCCAGGCGCAGGGGGCCGTTCCTGACCTGCCACACCCGGGTGCGGCCTCCCGCGTCGGTCTCCACGGCGAGGGCGAGCGTGCCCGGCGGGCCGCCGGGGACCAGCCGCAGCCCCCGGGCGGCGATCGTCGTGGCCGGGCCGGGCCCGCCGTCGGGGCCGGTCAGGGCGAGCCGATGGCGTCCGCTGCCCACCGCGCTGCGCAGCAACAGCAGTTCGCCGTCGTCGGTCGGCAGGACCTGGGTCGCCGTGGACTCGGTGGAGGTGCCCTCCCGGTACCTCGGCGACGCGCCGCCGAGGTCCCAGCGGGCCGGGACGAACCCGCCCTCGGCGGTGCTCACCAGACAGGCCGCGTGGCGGGCCCGTGCCGAGAACCGGAAGCTGATCCGGTCGGGGCGGCGCGTCATGCCGCACCGGCCACGAGCGGGACGTCCCGTCCGGCGGGGGCGGCCGGTGGTGGGGAGTCCGGCATCCAGAGCCGGGGGCCGCCGTCGCGCAGTCGCAGGAGCATGCCGAGGGTTCCGGCGAGTCCCGTCTGGTAGCCGGCGACGACCGCCTCCAGCGTTTCGTCGGGGACGACCAGGAGTCCGTCCCTGAGCACGGTGCGGGTGCGGATGCACTGCGCCAGCTCCCGGGCCAGGTCCAGGTAGTGGGGATCGCCGAGGATCGCGGCCAGGTCCAGGAGGAACTCCGCGTTGCCGGCCAGGCCGTGGCAGGCGGCGGGCGAGGAGAGCCACATGGCGCGTCGTACCCCCGCCGCGGCGAGCACGGCGGTGTCCCGGTGGCGCGCGTCGCCGGTGGTCCGCCACAGCCGGATCAGGAAGGTGCCGATGCCGGAGGATCCGCTGCACCAGTGGGTCTGTCCGGCCACGCCGTCGGCGGTGCGGTCCCCGGCCGCCCACCGGGCCTGCCCGTCGGCGACCCGGGCGAGCGTCACGAGGGTGTCGCCGGCCGTGCGGGCCGCCCGGACGAAGTCCTCCCGGCCGGTGGCGAGTCCGGCGGCCAGCAGGAAGGCGCCGATGCCCGCGATGCCGTGGGCGAACCCGTAGTGGCGGGCCCCGGCGAGGCTCGATTCGAACGTGGCGGGGACCGGCCAGATCACTCCGGCGGGGTGGTCCTCGGCGGCGGCGAGGAGCGTCTTCGCGCAGGCGGCCGCCCGGTCGAGGAACTCCGCGTCGCCGGTGGTCCGCCAGAAGTGCAGCTGGGCCATGCCCGCCCCGGCCGTCCCGTGGCAGATGTCCGGGTTGGGCCAGTCGACGGGGACGGTACGGGCCAGCGCGGCCGCCTCCGCCTCCACCGCCCCGTCGCCGAGCAGGCGGGCCGCGTCCAGCAGCGCCCAGGCGGTGCCGGAGCGGCCGAAGTGCAGCCCCGGCAGGGTCGTCCCGTCGGCGGCCCGTCCGGCGGACGGATCGGCCAGTCGCTCACGGATCCACTGCGTCAGCTCCGCGGTTCCGTCCCGCAGTCCGGTTTCGCCGCCGGTCGCGGCGGCCCGGGTGAGGACCGCCAGCACTCCGGCCGCGCCGTACTGCACGTTCAGCGGGTCGGTGGTGGCCCCGAAGCCGTTGATCGGCCAGAGGTGTCCTCCGTTGCCGGTGCCCCGGGTGCGGAGCAGGTACGCGAGGCCGTCGGAGATCAGCCGGTCGCGTTCCCCGTCGGCGATGCGCAGGTCGGGGGCGGGGCCGGCCCCGGGCCCCGTCGCGGTTCCCGCGCGGCCCGTCCCGGCGGCGGGCTCCGCGTGACCGGTTCCGGCCGCGGGCTCCGCGTGGCCCGTCCCAAGCTTCTCCGCCGGGGTGGCGAGCGCCTCCCGCACCCGGGCGAGGTCCCACCGCTCGGCGGGGTCGGGGGCGCAGAGCGCGAGCAGCAGGGGGAGCAGCGGGCGCGCCCAGGGGTGGTCGGCCACCGCGAGGGCGATCAGCGCGTCCGTGCGCTCGCCGACCGGGCGCCCGTCGGGGACGAGGAGCATGTCCACGCCCGCCACCAGGTGCAGCAGCACGGCTCCGAGGCCGTAGAGGTCCCCCTCGTACTCGGGGGCGGTGGGTTCGTAGTCGACCAGCGAGCTGATCTCGGGGCCGGCGTAGCCCGGGGTGTACCCGCGGCGGACCGGGACGCCCTGCCGGGCCAGGTACTCGACGTCGATCAGGCGCACCTCGTCGTCGGGGGTGATCATGAGGTTGTTCGGGGAGAGGTCCCGCAGCACGTGGCCGGTGCCGTGGACCCCCTCGACGATGTCCACCACCTGCCGTGCCAGGCCCAGGAATTCCGCCATGTCCCGCACCGGACGCTCCGGCATCCGCTCGCGCAGGGTCTGCCCCGGGACGCGTTCCTGGACGAGGAAGAGGTTCCCGCCCTGGGAGAAGAGGTCGATCCCGGCCGGGGTGAGGCCCAGCGGCGCCATCAGGTCCAGCATCTCGGCCTCGTGGCGCAGGGTGTCCTGGAGGTCGGTGCCGTCCATGCGCACCCCCACGTACGGGCGGGCCTCCTTGACGACGACCTCCCGGCCGGTGTCGCGGTCGGTGGCGAGGTAGACCCCGCCCTTGTAGGCGTGCCGGATCGCCCTGCTGACGACGTAGCGGTCGTTGAGCAGCACCACCGGCTTCTTCCGGGGGGTCTCGGCGGGGGCCGGTGGTTTCGCGGGGGCCGGTTCGTCGGGGAACGGCGGCGGGGCCCAGTCCGGTGTGGTCGTCCACGCCTGGCGCCGGTCCTTCTCCAGCCCCCCGTCGGGCCGGCGGAGCCTGACGTCCGCGTCGCCGTCGTTGGTCATGGTGCGCACGCCGCGGAACACCCCGTAGCGGTAGTGGACGAGGCTGTCGGGGCGGTAGCGCCGGTCGGAGAGGATGCCGGGGCCCCTGAGTCCGAAGGTCGCCCCGTGCAGCCGCCGCGCGAGCCGGCGGAAGTGGTCCGGGTCGTCGGGGTACACGGTGATGAACTTGCCGCCGCCGCCCCGGTCCGCCCGGCCGCCCGTCAGTTCGGCGACGCGTTCCACGCTGCCCGCGAACTTGAACGAGGCCCGCTCCTCGATCAGCACCTCGGACGCCGCCGCCAGTACCAGGGCCGCGGACAGCGGTGTGGCCGACAGGTGCAGTTTCCAGCCCTGCTCCGCGCCGCGGTGGTCCCGGGGGCGGACCGAGCACCAGAAGTCGCCCCGGTCGACGGCCCATCCCGTGGCGCCGCGCCGGTGCAGTACGCCCTCGACGATTCCGGGCAGCAGGGCGGTGCTCACCACGAAGTACCCATCGGCGCCGGGTGCCTGGCCATCAGCGGTCACGGGTTTTCCTTCCGGGTGCGGCGTCGGGGCGTGCGGGAGCGGTCGGGCTGCCACGACGAGGAGGCGGGAGGGGTGCCGGGAGTCGGCCGGGGCCGCCCGGCGCGGAGGGTGCGGGGCGTGGTGGTCCGATCCGGCGGCCGGCCGGGAGGCACCGTTCCTGAGAGGTCGTCCACATCGCCTGATGAGGAGTCAACTACGGGAGTATCAGAACTGATCGGGCAAAATGATCAGCTATCTGCATTTCTCGGGGGAGCTCCCGCGCGGCCGCGCATATGGTGGCCGTGAGGCGCCCCCCTGATTGCCATGGGTGACGTTAACGGTGCACCGAGGGACCGGTGTACCACCCGTTCTGGGGGGTTGCGGACAGCGAACGGGAAGGCATGTACATGGACGAAACCGGGCTCCACCGTGCACAGACCTCCATGGTTCTGGCCACGTCCCTCTACCGGGGCAGCCATCTCGTCGCCGGGATCGCCGGCGTCGTCCAGCACCAGTGGAATCGCCCGGTCCAGTGGCTGATCCTGGTCGCGGCCCTGTCCTCCAGCGCCGTGGTCCACACAACTGCCGGGCGGCACGGGCGACTTGTCCCCCGAGCCGTCTGGATCGACGTGACCGTGGTCGGCTGCCTGCTCCCGTTCTGCGCCTACTTATGGGGCGGGGCGCACACCCCCGCCTCGATCGCCTGGGTCATGCTGCTGGGCGGATCCGCGGCGGCCATGGCGGCCGCCGCCCTCCCCCTCCGGCTGGTCGTCGTCGCCACCGCGCTCCTGGTGGCGACGCACCTGGCCGGGTACCTGCTGGTCGGCGCCGACGCGGCCGTGACCGGGGGTCATCTGAACGCCCTGGTCTTCTCGGCCGTCGTCTCCGGGGTGCTCTGGTGGTACTTCCGCAGGCAGGGCGCCCTGCTCGACGCCGCCAACGAGCGGGCCCTGGCCGCGGAGGCACACCGTGCCAGGTACGCGGAGCGGATCTCCCACCACCAGGCGCTGCACGACACGGTCCTCGCCACCCTGACCGCCATCTCCGGCGGCGGCGTCGACGCCAACACCCCCGAGATGCGGCGAAGATGCGCCCGCGAGGCGGCCTATCTGAGACGGCTGGTCGAGCAGACGGACGACCAGGGAGCCGACTCGGAGCTCCTCGCCGCACTGGAGGAGTCGGTGCGGGCCGCGGAGGCGCTCGGGCTGCGGGTGACCGCCCGGTACCACGAACCGCCCAGGGTGCCCGGCGACGTGGCCCTGCCCTTCGCCCAAGCCGTGACCGAGGCGCTGAACAACGTCCGCTGCCACGCGGGCACCGGCCACGCCTATCTGACGGTCACCGGGGACTCCGGCCGGCTGGTGGTCACCGTGGTCGACCGGGGACGGGGCTTCGAGCCCGGGAGCGGCGGCGGGGGCCTCGGCCTCACCCGTTCCGTGCACGAGCGGATGCGCGGCATAGGGGGCCACGCGACCGTGGACAGCGCTCCCGGCGAGGGCGTGAGCGTGGAGCTGAGGTGGCCGAGGTGATCACCGTCGCCGTGGTCGACGACGACCGGATGCTGCTCGACGGGATCCGGTCCTGGCTGGCCGGGGCCCCGGGGCTGCGGCTCGTCGGCTGCGCCTGCACGGTGGACGAGCTGCTCGACGGGTGGCGGGAGCGGGCCGATGTCGTCCTGCTGGACCTCGTCCTGCGCGACGGACGTCCGTCCGCCGAGAACATCCGCCGGCTGCGGGAGGCCGGCAGCCGGGTGCTGATGATCAGTGTGGTGCCGGACCGCGACCGGATCGTCGCCGCCATCGCGGACGGCGCCGACGGCTACCTCACCAAGGACCACGACCTGTCCGTCCTCGTCGGGGCGATCGAGGAGGTCGCCGCCGGGGGCACCGCGCACTCCCCGGAGCTGGCCTTCGCCTGGGCCTGCGACCAGGGCATCCGCCCGAAGCTCTCGCCGAAGGAACGCGAGGTGCTCGTGGGCTACGCCTCCGGGCTCACCCTCAAGGCCACCGCCCGCCGGGCCGGGATCACCGCCAACACCGCGAAGTACTACCTGGACCGGGTCAAGGCCAAGTACCAGGACGCCGGACGGCCGACCTACACCAAGATCGACCTGGCCCTGCGGGTCCGGGAGGACGGCTGGGTGCACCCCGGCATCCCCCCGACATGAGCCCCATGAGCCC
>NZ_RDBO01000183.1 GCF_008120935.1 Streptomyces sp. sk2.1 | reverse complement strand
CCCCTGAAGGGCACAGCCCCCAGCCCCCGACTTCGGCCGGCCTTCCCCCGCGCTGCTGGAACGCGCCGACCACGGCTACGCCCGCTTCCTCGCCCACACCGCCCCGGCCACCTCGGACGCCGGCCCCGGCGACCACCACCAGGACGACGCGGCGGAACACCGGTGAGCGACAAGCACCTCGTGCTCCACGACCCCGGCAGCCTGATCGAGGCCAAACTCACCCCAGACCGCGCCCCGTACGAAGCACTCGTCACCGCCGTCTTCGCATGGAAGGACCCCGACCTCGACCCCCGCGCCCCTGTGCCGCCGCCCCGCGTCGCCGGGTTCTGCCGCGTGCTGTGTCGTGGTCAGCGGCCTGGCCGCGGCCCTGCCCCGCTCCGCGCCTGTCGTCGGGCCGCCGCTTGCCGCTCCTGTGCCGTCGCCCCGCCGGGCCCCGTGCCGCCGACCGCCGTGCATGGGTTTCAACAGCGACGGTCTCGTCGCTTGGTTCCTTGCCGCTTTCACGTGGCCTTCAGCTTTTTCTGCAGACCATCCAGTCGTCTGGTCACTGTGTCGAGTGTCGGCCAAGGAGGACCCTCGCGCAGCAAGCGCAGGAGTTCCTCCCCGAATCGCCTCCCATTTGGAAACTGGTCGCCAAGCTCCCAACGCCACGCGGCGACCATCGCGATGACGAGCTGCCGACACTCGTCCAGCAGCCCTTGGTCAACGCTTGGGTAGTGCTCGCAGACCGCCTCGGGAACATGGGCGAGATCGAACTCGACGGGTCCACGGCAGCACGTCTCAAGGTCGATGAACAACGAGCCGCTCTTCGTGCTGAGCACATTGCCTGGATGCGGCTCGCCGTGGAGCAGCTGCTCCACGGCGCCGCGGTCGTCGATCGCTCGTCCCAGGCTTGCCAGCCTGCCGCTGAGGAACACACGGTCCGCGTCGGTGAGCTCCGGCGAGCGATCCGGGTCGGCGACAACTTCCTCCGCCTCCGTGATCCGGTCCGTGAACCTCGGGCTCGGCATATCGACCTTGAGCATGCCGACGTGCAGCCGCTCCAGCGCCTTGGCGTAGTCGGCTGGTGAAATGTGAGGTGCCACGGGCTCGTAGTAGGTCCACAGCGTCACTGTGAAGCCATCGCGCGTGTACACGCGCGGGTCTGCCCGAGGCTCCAAGGGACACACCGGGCATCCGACCTCGATGAGCCGCTGAGCGAGATCAACTTCGAACTGTGCAACCTCTTGCCCCACAGGGGCGACCCGGGCGAAGACGTCGCATGGCGTCAGCCGCAGTGCCAGCTTGTTCGAGTTGTGGAGAACGATTGCATTGTTGGCCGGCAGGTCGAGCGACGCGGAGACCGAAGTCGCAGCCGTAATCGCACGCGTGACGTCAGTCATATCCACCCTCGAATCTTGGCACAGGCGAGTAAGGGCGACGCCAACCAGCGTGGCCAGGTGCCAGCTCTCGTGGCTCGACCCAGCTGAGGATGCCGTCCTCGCGGCCCTGCGAAATGCAGAGCAGAGCACCCGAGTGGCCAGGACGTACTGGTCCCGATCCGCTGTCGCCCGGGGCAGCGTTGAATGTATGGGGCCGCCATCATCTGTCCGGCCCACCCGCGTCAATCGGTCTGCGTTCAGTCGGGCGGCTCCGGTGGGCGCGGCTGTCCCGGCTCGGGTTCGGGACCGGGAACACCCGGGCCATTCGGGCGGGGTGGCTCAGGCGGTGGTGTGGGCGACCTGGGCGGCGCCGGAGGGTCCGGCGGCACAGGCGGCTCTGGAGGCTTTTCCGGTTCCGGCGGTCCCGGGGGCGATGGGGGTTCAGGCGGCGGGACGGAGGTGATGTCGGGATCGGGCGGCACGGGAACGGTGCTCATGATCACTGTCTCCTACTGGTGTTCGAGCTCCTTGCTTATTCATTTTCGAACAACCATGGATGGTGCGCTTGTGGTCGAAGTGGGTGAGCCTCCGCGCAGCTGGAAGTCCTCCAGCAGGGTGGGCCGCGGTCGCCGACGGTGAGGGAGCTGTCGGTGTCGTTGACGCGCGCCCCGGGCCGGGCCTGTGCCGCCGCCCCGCGTCGCCGGGCTCTGCCGCGTGCTGTGTCGTGGTCGACGGCCTGGCCGCGGCCCTGCCCCGCTCCGCGCCCGTCACTGCGGCCGTTCCGCGCCGTGCCGCCTGGTCGCCGCCCGGCCCCGTGTCCTGGGTTCCTGTCGCGTCGGCGACCGGGCGGCCCGGCGGCCAGGCTCGGCTTCGTGTGTCCATCGAGGTCTGGTCACCGCCTCGCCCGCTCGTTGTCTCACCGTGTCGTCGACCACCTTCCCCACTCGCCCCGTCCCGCCGTCCGGGGCTGGGGTTTCGGTCGGGGGCGTCGATCGCCCGCCCCGTCCGGGCCGGTGTCTCACCGCTCCGCGCTGTCGACCACCCACTCCATGGCCCTGCCCGTTGCCGTGCCCGGGCGGCCTRCCCGCGTCCGGGTTGTAACGCCCKCGCCTGKGTACGCAGTTCGCTCTTGCCGCAGCTCCGCGCCGTCGGCCTCCTTCCCCGCCCGCCCTCCGGGCCGACGCCGGGCCGTCGACGGCCCGCCCGCCCGGCTCCGCCGCGCCCCGCGGTCGGTGGCCGGTTGGTCCGGCCTCGCGTCCCGGGTTCCTGTCGCGTCGGCGGCCCGGTCGTGGGCGCGCCCGCCGGGTTCTGCCGCGTGCTGTGTCGTGGTCGGCGGCCTGGCCGCCGACCCGCGCCGCCGTGCCGTCGTGCCGCCCTCCGGCCGCCCCGTTGCGCGCCCTCCAGCCGCCGTCGTCCCGCCGGGCCCGCCGCCCGCGCCCCGGGCCTCCGGCCGCTGCCGCCCTCGGACGACCTGACGGTGCGCCCGCGGCCCCGCCGCACCGGGCTACCGGGCCGAGCCGCGCCGCCGGGCCGCCGACACGAGGGGAACCCGCGCCCCGGGTTCCCCTCGTGTCGATGGCCCGGCCGCGATCACGCCCACCGCCGTACCGTGGTCGACGACCTCGCCGTCCCGCCTGCCCCGCCGTGCCGGCCTTGCCTCGCTGTTGCCGGGACCCGCGCCGCCCTGGTGCTCCCGCTGCGCGATGGCCGGCGGCTGGCCGCAGGAAGTTGATCTGGGCCTGGCTTGGGCGGGGCGGCGGTGAATGCTTCCTGGGCCCACCGGCCTGATCGAGAACGTCGAGTTCACTCAGCTCCTCCACCGCGTTCGTACCCAACGGATGACTTCGAACCGGGTGACTGGTCGAGGGTGCGCTGCCTGCTTCCCATCGCCAGGGACGCCATCACGACCGCCATCAGCGTGAGCAGTCCGAGGGCCGTCCCGACGACGGCGGGCGTGAGCCAGGGCCAGGGCTTCGTCGCATTGGGGAAGTCCAGGCGGTTGTACGGGTCGACGTATACGCGGACGCGGTCACCGACGCGGGTGGACACGCCGCAGGCCTCCCTGTCGGTCAAGAACTTCGTGCGGCCGTTGGGGAGACGGAGCGTGCAGTGGTACTTCTCACCTGTGCCTGCCGAACGCTCAATGTGGACGATCTTGGTGACCGTCGCGGGCACCTCTTCGCCGCGCCAGTTCAATATGGCTTGACTGACACCCCACGACGCCACAGGCAGGAGGAGCATCAGGCAGAGGCCCAGAGCCGGCGACCACATGCCGTTCCTCACGAACGTGGGCGCGAACCCCACAACGATCGCCACCAGGAACAGCGGCAGCGCGACGAGCGGCCTGCTCTGCACGTTCACGATGAACGCCAGCCCACATCCCGCCACCACCAGCGCCATGCCGAGGCCCAGCGCCGCCCCCACCAGGCGCGGCCGGTGCGACGTCCACTGACCCACCCGCCGCGCGAGGCGCCCGGCACGCAACCCGTCCCCCGTCATGCTGCCC
>NZ_RDBO01000182.1 GCF_008120935.1 Streptomyces sp. sk2.1 | reverse complement strand
GCCCACGCCGGCGCAGGCCCGCAAAGCTCCACGCCGACAAGGGCTACGACTACCGCCACCTGCGGCAATGGCCGGCACAGCGAGGCATCCGGCACCGCATCGCCCGCAAGGGCATCGAGTCCTCACAGCGACTCGGCCGACACCGCTGGACCATCGAACGCACCATGGCCTGGCTCGCCGGCTGCCGCCGACTCCACCGCCACTACGAACGCAAGGCCGAACACTTCCTCGCCTTCACCAGCATCGCCTGCACCCTCATCTGCTACCGCAGACTCACCAAATGAGATGGCTTCTTATGCTCCAGCATCCGTTGATCACCTGAAGGAGACCTGCCGGGACGACAGTTCGACCGGACCTCGCGCCATCTGGGAATGCCTTCTGGACCACGTCAGCCGACTATGTCGTAGCAGGCCCGGGCCCGGGTGAAACGGCCAGCGGCCAGGTCGTCCCGGCGAATCACCCAGTGGACCCTGCCCAGAAGATCACCGTCGTTCGCCCCGATCTCCGCGAGCAGCACCCAGTCGTCCGGGCCGTGGTCGTAGTCCGTGACGGGATCGTTGTTCCAGACCCAGGGGTAGCCGCCTATCTGCACCGATCCGCTCGTCTGTACATCGTCGGAGGTTTCCCACCACACCTCGCCCAGCTCCTCACCGTGCGGGAACTCCTCGGTGTAGTCGCCGTGGTTGGGCAGCGAGGGATCGATCACCAGATAGAGATCACGGGCCGAGTGGACCTGTGGCGGCCACTCATCGCCCGGACCGCGTCTGGAGACTGGCCTGCCAGTCGGGACATAGAGGAGCCGGGACCAGTCGCGTCGTGTCCACGGGGTAGATTCAGATGTGTCCGCGAAGAAGAGCAGCGTGCCGTCCTTCGGCAACGGGAGGTCCGTCGCGCCCGGTGGGATGGCCGCGAGGTCGACCGAGGCGAGGAACGGCAAGTCCGGCACGGGCTCGTCCTCGGGCATCGGCGGCAGCCCGCCGAGCTGTCCGACCACCGGGCCGTGACTCGGCTTTCCTGCGCCCAGCATTGCGCATGGACGGACTTTTGTATCGAGCCACCGCTCGACCTCGTCCTGGGGTATGCCCTGGTCGCGGGCTAGGTCGCGGAACGGATCCATCGATCTCATATTCACAGAATATCCAGGGGCGATCATTGTTCGCCTACCAGGCGGTCGCACCGATCAATCCGGGTGGTCTCCGTTGCCACCCAGGTTCGCAACCATGCGCCACAGTCCCGGCCAGCAAGAAAGTCACACGTCGGTGCACCGGAAGTGGACGAGGAAGGTGCGGAGCGACACAGCGGGATATCAGGGCCTCTTATCCTCGGCTGACTCGACATCACCGAGATGTTCAAGAGGCCCCGCTGCTATGCACGGCTGAGCCTTGATTGCCCGAACGAGACCAGCTTGGAGGACAGTTCGAGCAAGTCCCCTGCCTTCCGGTTTGAGAATCGCTTCTCAAGCCACTGTTCGAAGACCACGCCAAACACCTGGCCACGGCAATCGACAACCGCTCACGACACTGCCGGTGACAACTACCTTGCTTCGGCTCATCGGCAGTGAGTCGAAGCTCAGGAGTTGTCACCAGCGAGTCCGGCTGAGCTGGTGAATGGGGACGACCGAGGCAGCCTGGTTGTCACACGCGAGGCATCCGACTTGTCACAAGCGCCCATTCGGCAGTCTTTCTGTCACCAGAAAGAGCTGTCGGGCTGTGCAGCGGAAACTGGGAACTGCGAGTTCGGCTCGGGACCTACGCTGGCGCTACCTTCCACCTTGTCTAGGAGTAGCGTGCCGCCTGCCTTCGTTCACCGGATCACGAAGTACGACCCCGCCGACCGTGACGAGCACGGCAGCTACCGGGGCGCGGAGGAGGCGGTCAGTGACCACGGGCCAGTCGAGGCCGCGTACCTGGAGGCAATCTCCGCGTTCGCGGAAGCTGCGGGCATCGACCGGCTCGAGATCCGTGAGCCCTCCGTCACCGGGCTCGTCCACTTTGGCGCCCAGCTGGCGATCGAGGGACACGGTCTCAGCGGTCTCTTCCCGGCTGACCTCACCGGTTACCACGACGGAGCCGAGGTCTCCTTGGCGGTGGCCCTGGAGCTGATCCGCGTCATGCTCCGTGACCAGGGCGCCTGGTGCCGGCTGGAGGCGGAAGACATGTTCACCGTGCACGTCGGATGGGACCAGTACGTGTACGTGGGCAGCGACCGACCCTGCACGGACGCCGTGGCCCGTACGCGGGACCTCGGCCTCTTCGCGGAACCGCTGGTGGCTTCTCCCTACGCTGCGGAACCAGAGGTGACAGAAGCCGCCGACGAAAGCTTCTGGGCGTCGGTACGCACCGAGCTGGCGACGCGAGAGGGCCTGCTCCTGGAGGAAACCCACATCGTCAACGCCACACGCTGGCACCGTCTCACCACGGAAAACCTCAACACGGTACGTGCCGGTCTCGGCCCGCGCGCCCTGCTGACCGTCTGGCCCGACCTGCAACCCGACGTCGGCGCGGTCCTGACCGCACTGCCGTCCGAATGGCACATCGAGTTCGTCTGGGAGACGAAGGACGGAACGATCAGAGACGTGACCGTCGATGGGACCCAGTACCAGGAGCTCGTTGCCCTGGTAGCCGACGCGCGAGCGGCCCGAGCCCTGTCCCTCTACACCGACGAACGCAGTCCACTGCTCCAAGCCGTTCTACCCGACAGCGACGGCGTGCTGCGCGCACGATGGTGACCCGATTCATGAGCCGAAGCTCAGAAGTTGTCACGGCACCGGCTGAGCTGGCGAACGGGGATGGTCGGGGCAGCCTGGTTGCCACGCACGAGGCGGCGACTGGCTACGAACAACGGACTATCAGCCCTACTACGGCGCCCTCAAGCCACTGCTCGAAGACCACGCCAGGCTCCTTGTCCCGTCGCATCGGAGTTGTCATTGGGCCTTGACCTGAGCTGTTGGTTTGCCAGGCGAATCGAGAACTCCCCCCGCCGGATTCTCAATGGACCTGGCTTCGGTGGAATCCCTGAGGGCCGTCCATCGCCTCGGCTGGACCCCTGCATCATGGTGGGGTGATGAGCGCTGAAGCTGAGCCGGTCGAACACGAAGACCGGTGGATCCTGAATCTCCGCGGGTGGGGTGTCACCGGGATCACCGTCGACTACCGCCTCACGCTGGCCTTTGGGGGATGGGAAGTCGTGCTCGAAACACCTGCTCGACTCTCATCCGGGTCGGCCCGCATCAATCCCGGCGTGCTTCTGATACCGGGAACCCAGGACGTGGCCGCAGTCCTCCCTCTCTTCGGGACGAAGGCCGTCTCTGCAGCCGCCTTCAAGTCCGGCACGCTCCGGATGGTGTTCGATGATGGCACGCATCTGACGTGTCCCGCCGACGCGGCGTTTGAAGCGTGGCAGATCACAGGACCTGGAGGGTGGCGGTTCGTGTCCCTGCCGGGAGGAGACCTCGCCGTCTGGTCCGCCTCCGCAGCGAATGAGAATCCGCACAGTCAGTCTGCAGAACACTGAGCTTGACGTTTACTGACTTCGGCTCGTCAGGGTGAGGTTGGATTGTCGAGGGTGAGGCCGGTGCCGGCTATGAAGCCGTCGAGGGTTTCGGGCCGGTACTGGAGTCGTTTGAGCCGGTTGCGGACGAGGACCTCCAAGCGGTCCAGGGCGACGACGGCGAGGTTTGCCAGGCTGCGCTTGACGTGGGCCCACACGCCCTCGACCGGGTTCAGGTCGGGCGAGCAGGCGGGCAGCAGGAACACCGTCAGCCATTCCCGTGCGTCGATCAACTCTCGCATCGTGCGGGAGACATGGGTGTTGAGCTGAGCCGGTC
>NZ_RDBO01000181.1 GCF_008120935.1 Streptomyces sp. sk2.1 | reverse complement strand
CCCTCCTCCGTCTCGTCCCGTCGTGCCGTGCTGCGGGCTTCGGGTCTGGCCGGTCTGGTCATCGCCGGTACGGCCGCGGCCTCCGGCAGCGCGCAGGCCGCGCCCGCCCGGGCCGGTGACGTACTGCGCCTGGACACCGTCGCCGAACTGCGCGAGCTGAACACCAGACCGCTCGCCACCGGCACCCAGATCCTCCTGGCCGGCCACACCCGCCCCGGCGACGGCGGCGGCATGGCCCTGCGCTGGGACCCCGAGTCCACCGCCGCCCACAACAACGGCACCGTCATCGCACCCAAAAACGCGAAGACCGGCCGCTGGCACCAGCTCCACACCGGCACCCTCGACTTCCGCACCTTCGGCCACTTCGACGCCAAGACCCCCGCCGACGCCGCACTCGACGCCATGATCGCCGACAAGAGCGTCCACCGCATCGAAGCCCACACCGACCTCCTGTTCACCAAACGCCACCTCTTCAACCGCTCCCACATCGAACTCGACTTCGGCGGCAACCTCATACGCACCGAAGGCATCGAGAAGAACACCCACGACAACCCCTTCGGCGCCGTCCTCTCCTTCCGCGGCACCCTCACCGACACCACCGTC
>NZ_RDBO01000180.1 GCF_008120935.1 Streptomyces sp. sk2.1 | reverse complement strand
GGTCGGGCAGCTCCTCGGTGAAGAAATCGCTGCCACCGCTTGCTGCGGGGCGTGCAGAGGACACCAGTCCCGCCATGTAAGAGTGGAAGTGAGCAGCCGTGATCCCCTCCACCTCGGCCGTCTCTTCCTTGAGCCAGCTGCCCAACTGCCGGTTGAAGCAGCACAGCAGGACTCTCAGGCCGCTTCCGGCGAACCGCCGTGCCGCCTCCACCGCCACGAACGTCTTGCCCGTCCCCGCAGCTCCACGCACGAGGCACCGCCGGTTGGCGGCGATCATGTCGAGCACCTCGTACTGCTGCGCAGTGAAGGCTTGCGTCTCCCGGTCCATCCGCTGCCGCCGCAGCTTAGGCGGTTCGGCAAACTCGAATGAGGGCCGCAACGCCTCCAGGATTCTGGCGGCCTGGCCGGAATCCGGAGCGACGGATGCCGGGTTGAACCAGCCTGCTGTGGGAGTCGAGGCGAGGTGCGCGCGGTGAGCGTCCAGGACCCCGGCGACTAGCGTGGAGATGGGGCGGCTGTGCAGAGCCACTGTGTCGATCGCCTGCCATGTGTGCCACTCCATGGGTCCTGACACCGCGAACCGGCTGTGCGTGAACAGCACCGC
>NZ_RDBO01000018.1 GCF_008120935.1 Streptomyces sp. sk2.1 | reverse complement strand
CGTGATCACCTCCGACCCCACCGTCTGGGCCGAGACGAAGGACGCCCGCGCCAAGCTCGGCCCGGTGCTGGTCTACGACCCGGGCCACCTCTGCGACACCCCCGCCCGGCTGCACTGGTCCCCCACCGCCGGCTGCGAGCAGCCCGAGACGGCCGCCGCCCGTTCCACCGCCCTGCTGGCCCCCGTCCGGCCGCAGGCCCGTATCGACGCGGCGACCGCCGACACCGCCGAAACGCTCCTGCGGTGCTGGCTGCACGCCGCCGCCATCGACGGCCGCCCCTTCCGCCAGGTCCACCGCTGGGCCCTCGGCAACAGCGCCCACGAGCCGGTGCGCCTGCTCCGTACGCACCCCAAGGCGGCCTCCGGGTTCGCCGGACTGCTGGAGTCCGCACTCACCTCCCACCCCGAACGCCGGGAGATGGCACAGGAGTTGACGGTACGCGCCTTCGCCGCGCTCTCCTCGGTCCACATCCGCGAGGCCTGCACGCCGAACCGCGCCGATTCACTGGTGCTGGAATCTTTCGTGGCCGAAGGGGGCACCCTCTATGTGGTGGGTGAGCCGATCGAGGACCCCCGCTCGGGGCCAGGGGCCATGCCCCTGCTCACAGCACTCGCCTCATACGTGGTCGAGCACGGCCGCCGCTCGGCCGCACGGTCGACCGACGGTCGGCTCGACCCACCAATGACGCTCGTGCTCGACGACGTCGCCGCCGTGGCCCCGCTCCCCCGGCTCCCTGAGCTGCTGGCGAACGGTCAGGCCATGGGCCTGCCGGCCCTGGTCCTCCTCCGCTCCCGCGAACAGGCCCGCGCCCGCTGGGCCCAGGAGCTCACCGCCCCGCACTGACCCCCGSCCGACGCGGGACAGACCGTACACAACGCGCGTAGATAATGACCCAGGAGCCACACCCGGCAACACCCCTCCCGGGTTTCGATCTGGTGACCAACCACTGTCACACCCGGGTGCGACAGTGGACCCATGACCCACCGACCCACCCGATCACACCGACCGCTCACGCCACCCGGCCCACCGCGTGCTCCAGTTCGCGCTTGGACGGATCGCCCGGCATCGGAACCGACTTCCCGGTCGCCACGAAGCCGATCCGCCGGTAGAACGCCGCGGCCCGCAGGTTGTCCTCGTGCACGTACAGCCGCACCCGCTCGATCCGCGGCTCCTCCAGCGACCAGGCCCAGTCCATCCCGGCCCGGAACAACTCCTCGGCCAGACCCCCGCCACGCGCCTCGGGCCGTACGAACACACCGACCACATGCGCCTGGTTCACCCCGGCCGCCTCCCCGAACCGCGCCTCCGCGTCCGGCCGTTCGATCAGCACGGTGATGCCGCCCTCCCACCGCCCGTCGGGCGCGACGGCCACGAACTGCCGCACGTCACCGCTCCCGTCCTCGGAAGCGTTGCGCGCCCGTTCCTGCCAGAACTCGTCGGAACAGGCCAGGCCCTGCTCGTACGTCTCCAGGAACGCGATGGCCGCGACCGGATCCCGCAGCGCGGCCAGTCGCAACTCCTTGACCCGGTCCCATTCGTCGGCGCGCACAACTCGAATCACATGTTCCATCCGCCGATCGTGCCCCTGCCGTCCGACCTGCGCAAACGCTATTTCGCCCTGCCCATTCCCCACTCGGCACGTCCCGGGCCCGGTGTCGTACCCCGGTACTACGCGCACCGCCATGCCCCTCCCCGGGGCCGATGCCCGCCACGGCCCCGCTCCGTAGCCTCGATCGCATGACCAGGGCGTACGAACTCACCAAGAGGTACGGCGATACGACCGTGGGGATGGGCGCGTGACCCGGGCATGACGAACAGCGAGGATGGGCGCGTGACGCACGACGACCGGAGCCGGGGCCGGAACACCGCCCCGGGCCCCACCCAGCTCACCGGTCACATACAGCGCCTGCTCCAGCACCTCCGCGCGTTCGACCGTCGTCGGCCGATGATCTGGAACGGCCTGCTGGCCATGGCCTGGGTGCAGTTCGCCGTCCTCGACGTCACCTCGGGCGGCTGGCGCACCGTGGCCCTCGACCCGAACGTGTCGGGGACACTGGTCCTGGCCATGAGCATCGCCTTCTCCGCACCCCTGCTGTGGCGGCGCACGCACCCCCTGGCCGTGCTGGCGTTCATGGCCCCGGTCTCGTTGGTGAACGCCTGGTCCGGTGCCGTCGTCCAGGCCGCGCACCTCCAGGAGATCGTCGTCTTCAACATCGCGCTGCGGCTGCCCGCGCGGGCCCTGGCATGGGCGGGCACCCTGGTCCTCGCCCCGCTCCTGGCCGGCGCGGTGCAGCACCCGCGCAGCTGGGACCCGCTGATCGTCCCCCACGTCTGGGCGTTCACCCTCGCCGCGCTGCTCGGGATCGTGGTCCGTACCCGCAAGGAGTACACCGAGGCCCTCGTCGACCGCGCCCACCGGCTGGAGCTGGAGCGCGACCAGCAGGCCCGACTCGCGGCCGCCGCCGAACGGACCAGGATCGCCAGGGAGATGCACGACATCATCGGCCACAACCTGTCCGTCATCACGGGCCTCGCGGACGGCGGCGCCTACGCGGCGGCCAAGAGCCCGGAACGGGCCTCCCAGGCGCTCGAAGCCATCGGCACCACGAGCCGCCAGGCCCTCACCGAGCTCCGCCGCCTGCTCGGTGTCCTGCGGGACCACCCCGTCGAGGCCGACCGCGCCCCGCAGCCGACCCTGGACGACATGGCCGAGCTCCTCGCGGGCGTCCGGACGGCGGGCCTCCCCGTACGCCTGCACACCCGCGGCACGCCCCCGCCGGTCCCGCCCACCGCGGGCCGCCAGCTGACGGTCTACCGCGTGGTGCAGGAGGCCCTGACGAACACCCTGAAGCACGGCGGCACCGCCCCGCCACCGACCGCGGAGGTCACCCTCACGTACGGGGCCGCCGAACTGGAGGTCCTGATCACGGACACGGGCCGGGGTACGAGGCCGGGCACCACCACGAGTACGGACACAGGTACGGGCACGGGCACGGCGACAGGTCCGGCCGGTCATGATCGCGGCAACGGTGGGCAGGGCATCGCCGGGATGCGCGAACGGGCGTCCCTCTACGACGGCACGCTCGAAACGGGCCCGAGGCCGGGACCCGCACCCGCGCCCGGCTGGCAGGTGCGGCTCCGACTCCCCCTGGAAGACAACCCCTCGTGATGCTGGAGGAAACCCCCTCGTGACGACCGTGCTCATCGCGGACGACCAGCCGATGCAACGCTTCGGTTTCCGCATGCTGTTGGAGAGCCAGGACGACATGACCGTCGTCGGCGAGGCCGGGAACGGCCACGAAGCCCTGGAGCTCGTCTCCCGGCACCAGCCGGACGTCGCGCTGATGGACATCCGTATGCCCCTCCTGGACGGCATCGAGGCCACCCGGCGCATCGTCAGGACCGGTGCCCGCACCCGCGTCCTCATCGTCACGACGTTCGACCTCGACCAGTACGCGTACGACGGCCTCCGCGTCGGCGCCAGCGGCTTCCTCATCAAGGACGCGCTGCCGGAGGAACTCCTGGCCGGCATCCGGGCCGTGGCCGGTGGCGACGCGGTGGTGGCCCCGAGCCTCACCCGCCGGCTCCTGGACGCGTACGTGCAGCACCTGCCGGCCGTTCCCGGCGGCCCCACCACGCCGGACCCGCGCATCGCGTCCCTCACCGAACGGGAGCGGGAAATCCTGACCGTCATCGGCAGGGGCTGGTCCAACACCGAGATAGCCGCCCGGCTCCATCTCGCCGAGTCGACGGTGAAGACCCATGTCACGCGCATCCTCGCCAAGACGGGGTCCCGCGACCGGGTCCAGGCGGTCATCCTGGCCTACGACACCCACCTGGTGACTCCGGCCTGAAAACAAAAAAAACCGCCGGAGGGCGGTATCGGGTGGTGAACGCAGAAGAGCCCCGCACCATGAGGTGCGGGGCTCTCCCGGAATGATTGTTCGGCGGCGTCCTACTCTCCCACAGGGTCCCCCCTGCAGTACCATCGGCG
The DNA here is from genome assembly GCF_008120935.1 of Streptomyces sp. sk2.1. Taxonomy (GTDB): domain Bacteria; phylum Actinomycetota; class Actinomycetes; order Streptomycetales; family Streptomycetaceae; genus Streptomyces. The sequence goes on along the minus strand of NZ_RDBO01000018.1, from coordinate 189 downwards.
CTGAAAGGCTTAGCTTCCGGGTTCGGAATGTAACCGGGCGTTTCCCTAACGCAATGACCACCGAAACACTATGAAATTCTGAACAACCGGTGACAACACAGCCGTTCGTTATTTCAGAACAAACACAGTGGACGCGAGCAACTGAGGACAAGCCCTCGGCCTATTAGTACCAGTCAGCTCCACCCGTTA
>NZ_RDBO01000179.1 GCF_008120935.1 Streptomyces sp. sk2.1 | reverse complement strand
GGTATCCGCTGGGTCGGTGGCTGGCGTCCCAGCGGACCGCTTACGCCGCCGGGACTTTGGAGGCCGGGCGCGTGGTCGAGCTGGAGGGGCTGGGGATGGTGTGGTCGGAGCGGGAGGCTGCGTGGGCGGATGGTCTGATGGTGGCTCGGCTCTACGCCGAGGCGCACGGGCATCTCCTGCCCCCGGTCACGGCGGTCTGGGGTGAGTACCCCATCGGTGAGTGGGTGAAGAACCAGCGGGCCGCGGCGCGGCGGGCGGCGGCGAACGACGAACTGCGGGCCGCCGGCCAGCCGGTGGTGTCGTCGGCCGGGGCGATGACGCGGGCGCGGCAGGACGAACTCGACGCGGTCGATCCGGGGTGGTGCCCGGCGTGGGAGGCGACGTGGCAGCGCCGTCTGCGCCTGGTGCAGGCGCACGTGCGGGCCGGTGGGGCGCTCCCGTCCGTGGCCGGGGCGGTGGTGGTCCAGGGCGAGGATCTGGGGCGCTGGGTGGCCGCGCAGCGGGATGCGGAGGTGTGGGGGCGGCTGGTGCCCGCGCAGCGGGTGCTGCTGGAGCACCTGGGGGTCGAACCGGCTGCGGAGCGGGCGGCGGGGAGGTCGTCGGC
>NZ_RDBO01000178.1 GCF_008120935.1 Streptomyces sp. sk2.1 | reverse complement strand
GAACTGGCCGACTCGCTCCGGGGCGGGGGACGGGGCGTCCGTCGTTTCCTGCGCAGCGGTCGGGTCCTGTGCGGTCATCGGTCGGCTCCCGGTCGGTGGAGGGGAAGGGTGGTGGTGAGGGCGGCGGCGCCACGTACGGCCGCGTCGGCGCCGAACCGCGGCGGCTCGGGCCGGAGCCCGCGCAGCGGTGGCATCAGTTCCGGGACGAAGGCGGCGGTCAGCGCGTCCCCGTACAGCGGGCCGATGCGGGGGACTCCGCCGCCGACGACGACCCGGTCGGGCCCGAGGGCGTTGGCGAGTCCGCCGAGCGCGCGCCCGGTGGCGGCCGCGCCGACGGTGATGGCGCGGACGGCGTGGTCGTCGCCCCGCGCGGCACGGGCCGCGACGGTTTCGAGCCGGTCGACGGGGGCGCCGGTCAGCCGCTCGTAGTGGGCGGCGATGCCGGGGCCGGAGGCGATGACCTCCAGGTGCCCGGTGGCGCCGCAGGTGCAGGGCAGTCCGGCCGCCGCGGGGCTCGGCAGATGGCCCAGGTGCCCGGCGATGCCGGACGCGCCGTGCAGCATCCGCCCGTCGACGGCGATCGCGCCGCCCACGCCCGTGCCGACGGCCACGAACAGCAGCGACCCGCCGCCCGCGCGCCGTGCCCCCGACGCCGTCCGGCGCGCGCCGGACGATCCGCGCCCGGCCGGATCGTGCCCGGTCGGTGCCGTTCCGTGCGGGGGTTCCGGCTCGGACGGCGCGTGGTCCGTCCCCGGGGCGGTCAGTGCCGCCAGCTCCGGACCGGCGGTGGCACGTACGTCGTTGTCGCAGGCCACCGGGTAGCCGGTGCGGTCCGCGAGGCCGCTGCCCAGCGCGGTGCCGGCCCAGCCGCGGATGGTGTCGGTGGCGCTGGTGACCAGGCCGGTACGGGGATCGACGACCCCGGCCGCCGCGATGCCGAGCGCCGTGGCCAGCCGCCCGGGGTCGACGGCGGCGGCGGCCCCGGCGAGCGCGTCCAGCACCGCCGACGCGCCGTCCCCGGCCGGGGTCGGCCGGGTGTGCCGGGCCAGGACCGTGCCGTCGGCGGCGAAGAGCGCGGCGGCGATCTTCGTACCGCCGAGATCGAGCCCGATCACCGCCGCCCCCGTCCCGGGGCCCGGCGCCGCTCCTTCGGGCACCGGGCGGGAGGAGGCGCTCATCGGACCGGGGACAGGCCGGCGGCGCGCAGGTACCGGCCGACCTCGGCGACCGACTCGGCGCTCAGCGGGATCTGCGGGAAGGCCGTGGCGCCGCACTCGATGACACCGAGCAGACGGAGCGCCGCCTTGAACGAGCCGAGCGCCGAGGAGCTGCGGCCCATGTCCGCCTCCGGCCCGGCGTCGACCATGCCGAACAGCTCCACGAGCCGCTCCTGCTCCTGAGCGGCGAGCGTCCAGTCCCCGGCCAGGGTGGCCTCGTACAGCCGGACGTACCCGGCCGGGTCCACGTTGCCGATGCCCGGCACGACCCCGTCGGCCCCGGCCAACAGGGCGGCGTCCACCGTGAGTTCGGAGCCGGTGAGCACACTGAACTCCGGCGCCGGGCCCACGCCGCGGCCGCCCCGGCCGCCCAGTTCGACGAGCAGCCTGCGCAGCCCGCCCTCGTCCCCGCTGCTGTCCTTGAGACCGGCCAGGGTGCCGTCCTCGGCGAGTTCGCGCACCAGCGCGGCGGACAGCTTGCTGTGCACCGCGACCGGGATGTCGTACGCGAACAGCGGCAGGTCCACCGTCGCGCGCAGCCTCCGGAAGTGTCCGGCGATCTCCGCGGGGTGGGTCCGGGTGTAGAACGGCGCGGTGGCGACCAGGGCGTCCGCGCCGAGCGCGGCGGCGGCCCGGGCGTGGTGGATCACGCGCGCGGTGGTGGTGTCGATGACACCGGCCAGCACCGGAACCCGGCCGGCGGCCGTCTCGACCACCGTCCGCAGCGCCGTGGCGCGCTGCTCGTCGGTGAGGTACGCGACCTCGCTGGTGGAGCCGAGCGCGAACAGCCCGTGCACCCCGCCGTCCACGAGGTGCTCGACGAGCCGGGCGAGGGAGGCGGTGTCGACCTCCCCCCGGGAGTCGAGCGGGGTGCAGACCGGCGGGACGACGCCGCGCAGCGGTGTGGTCAGGGACATGGTGAGGGCTCTCCAGCTCGGTGGGGGCGTCGTTCCACGGCACCGAGGATTCCGTGGAACGCGACATGAGACGTAAGATGTCCTATGTCTGGCTCACCTTAAACAGATGCTCCTGCGACCGGTCAAGGGGCAGTCGAAGCGCAGGAGGACGTTGTGACACGCCCCACCGTGGCCCAGGACCTGGAGCGCCGGCTCAAGGAACTGATCCTGGAACGCAGGCTCGCCCCCGGTGACGCGCTGCCGACCGAGGCGGAGTTGATGGAGCTCTTCGGCGTCGGCCGGGTGTCGGTGCGGGAGGCGTTGAAGGGGCTCCAGGCCATGAACGTCGTGGAGATCCGCCGGGGCTCCGGAACCTTCGTCGGTTCGCTGTCGCTCTCGCCCTTCGCCGAGGGGCTCGCCTTCCGGGCGGCCGTCCGCCACCGGCGGGGCGAGCCGGGGCTGCTCGAACTGATGAAGGTGCGCGAGGCGTTGGAGACGGGGCTGATCGGCGCCGTCGCGGCCGGCATCCCGGACGGGGACCTCGACGTGCTGCGCGGCCTCGCGGCGGAGATGGGGGCCGAGGCCCGCGCCGGCGGGCGGGTGGCGCGCGGCACGGACCGGGCCTTCCATCTCGCGCTCTACGCCTCGCTCGACAACCACCTGCTCAGCGAGGTGCTCGACGCCTTCTGGGCGGCCATGGACCGGGTGCGCGAGGACCTCGACGACGGCCATCAGGACCCGGCGGTCACCTGCGCCCAGCACCACGAGATCGTCGAGGCGGTGGCGGCGGCCGACGGCGAGCGCGCGGTACGCGCCATGCGCACCCACTTCGACGGCATCCGCGCCCGCCTGGAGCCGCGCCGCCCGTAGCGCCGCCCGTAGCGCCGCCCGTCGTGCCGGGCGGCGCGTGAGTCCCCGGCCGCCGGATCGGCCCATCGGCCCATCGGCCATCGGCCCGTCGGTCCGCCGCCCCTGCCCCGCCGGTCGTGGATCCGTCGGTTCGTCCGTCAGTCCGCCGGCCGGTCCGCTCCGACGACCGCCGCGACCGCCATCCGCACCGCCCGGTCCGCCACCGCCGCGTGGTCGTCGCCCGACTCGATCGCCGTCGTGGCGGCGTTGACGATCCCCTGCAGCAGCAGCGCCGTGCGCCGGGGGTCCTCCTCGCCCAGCTCGGTGAGCGCGCCGATCAGCGGGGTGAGCAGCTCCCGGTGGACCCGTGCCGCGCTCTCCCGCACCACCGCCGCGTCCCGGACCCCGGCGAGGGCCTGGGCGAGCCGGTGCTCCCCGCTCCGCACCAGATCCAGCTGGGACGACACGTACGCCGCGATCTTCTCCTCCGGTGTGCCCGCCGCCGACATGCCCGCCCGGATGGCGTCCGTCCAGCGCGGCATCGCGTCCTCGACGACCGCGGCGAGCAGCTCGGGGCGGCCCGGGAAGTACTTGTACACGCTGTTGCGGGCCAGGCCGGTGGCCCTGGCGACCGCCGCGAAGGTCACGGCCTCGGCGTCGCCCTCCTCCAGCAGTGCGCGCGCCGCCCGCACCAGGGCCAGTCGCTGCTGGGCGTGGTGCTCGACGACCGTGGCGGCACTGATCCGGGGCACGCGCCCAGTGTAGGAGGCCGGACCCACCGGTCGACCCCCAGTTGGAGACGGTGTGTCGCCATCATCTATGTTGGCGACACACCGTCCCTAACATCGATCCACCGAAGGGAACCGCCGTGTTCCTCGCACTGCTGGAGCTGCGTGCCGCCCGAGGGCGCTTCCTGCTCATGGGGTCCGTCGTGGTGCTCGTCGCCGCACTCGTCGGCATCGTCTCCGGCTTCACCACCGGCCTCGGCGACGACACCATCTCCGCGCTGCGCCGCCTCCCGGCCGCGCAGTTCGTCTTCTCCTCCGACGCCCGGTCCGACCAGTTCGCCCGCAGCCTCCTCGACGAGGAGACCGCCGACGCCTGGCGGAAGGACGCGGGCACCGACACCGCACCGCTGGGCGTCTCCATCACCCGCGGCACGACGGACCGGGGCGCCGAGGTCGACCTCGCCGCCTTCGGCATCGAGCCCGACTCCTTCCTCGCCCCGTCCGTCACCCGGGGCGAGGGCCTCGCGGGCGCCGGAGCGGACAGCATCGTGATCTCCGCGAAACTCGCCGACGAGGGAGTGCGCGTCGGCGACACCCTCGTCATCGACCGGCTGGGCATCGAACTGCGCGTCGTCGGCCTGACCGAACGCCTCAGCTACGGGCACGTGCCCGCCGCCTACGTCCCGCTGAAGACCTGGCAGCGCATCCGGTTCAGCACCCCCGGCGCCCCCGCCTCCGCCACCGCGGCGATTCCCGACCAGTTCAGCGCGCTGGCCCTGAGCACCGCGCCGGGCACCTCGGCCGCCACCCTCGACGAACGCCACTCCACCACCACCCTCACCAAGGAGAAGGCGTACGAGGCGGCCCCGGGCTACACCGGCGAACGCGTCACCATGACCTCGATCCAGGTCTTCCTCTACCTGATCGCACCCCTGGTGGTCGGCGCCTTCTTCGCCGTGTGGACCGTGCAGCGCCAGCCCGAACTCGCCCTGCTGCGCGCGCTCGGCGCCTCCCGGCGGAAGCTGCTCGCCCACACCGTGCTCCAGGCGGGCCTGGTCGTCGTCCTCGGCACCGCCGCGGGCGCCGTACTCGCCGGGGCGGTCGGGCTCCTGGTCGGCGAGAAGGTGCCGTTCAGCCTGCCCGCCACCACTCTCGCCACCACCATGTGCACCGTCGCGGTCGTCGGCCTCGCGGGCACCGCGCTGACCCTGCGCCGGGTCACCCGCGCCGACCCCCTGACCATGCTGGGAGCCAACCGATGAGCCTCGAACTGATCTCCGTCACCGTCGGGTTCGGCCGCACCGACACCCGTACCACCGTCCTCGACGGCCTCGACGTCACCTTCGAGGCCGGCCGCACCACCGCGCTCGTCGGCCCCTCGGGCTCCGGCAAGTCCACCCTGCTGGCCGTCGCCGGGGCGCTGCTGCGGCCCGACTCCGGGCAGGTCCTGCTGGACGGCGACGACCTCGCCGTGCTCTCCGACCGGGGACGCGCCAAGGTGCGCAGGGAACGCATCGGCTACATGTTCCAGAGCGGCAACCTGCTCTCCGGACTGCCCGCCGTCGAGCAGCTGCTGGCCGCCGCGTACATCGGCGGCGAACGGCCCCGCGCCCACCGGGCCCGTGCCGAGGAGGCGCTGACCCGGGTCGGTCTCGGCCACCGGCTGCGCCACCGGCCCGACCAGCTCTCCGGCGGCGAACGCCAGCGCGTCGCCCTGGCCCGCGCGCTCTTCCGCTCCCCGAAGCTCCTGCTGGTCGACGAACCGACCGCGGCCGTCGACCGGTCGCAGGCCGGCGAACTGGCCGCGCTCCTCGCCGAACGCACCCGCCAGGACGACTGCGTCACGGTCGTGGCCACTCACGACCCGGCCGTGGCGGAGGCCGCCGACCGGGTCGTGGACATGGCCGAACTGACCGCCGCGGTGGCCGGGGCCGCGCGCTCCGGCCACTGAGACACCGGCTCCCGGCCGCGGCCCCCGTGGGCCGCGGCCGGGAGCCGGGCGCACCGGGCGCGGACACCGGCCGCCGGGAACCGGTCCCGGCGGCCGGACGGCTATGCCCGGTGCACGCCGCCGTACAGATAACTCCGGTCGCCGTTCAGCGAGGCCCGGCTCCACGCCTCCACCTCGGCGGGCCCCATCGTCGCCCAGTCGGGCGTGCGCTCGACCAGATCGCGCCCCAGCCGACGGCCCAGCTCCACCAGCCGGGTCCCCTCGGCGGTGCGCTCGTCGGCGTACCGGCGCAGCGCCTCGGCCACCGGGACCTCGGCGCGCAGGGCCCGTTCCAGGCACAGCGCGTCCTGCAGCGCCTTGACCGCGCCGCTGGCCGTGTGCGGTCTGGTGACGCTCGCCGCGTCGCCCGCCAGCAGGAACGGCGGCTCGGCGACGCGCGGTGTCACGAAGTCGGCGACCTGATGGAGGGCATGCGTCCCGTGCTCACCGCGGGTGACGATGTCGGCCCACTCCGCCGGGAAGTGCTCCTCGGCCAGGTCGCGCACGTACTCGACGGGCACCGGCTCCCGCGCACCGGCCGGTCCCGGGGCGGACCCGTAGACGACATGGGCCAGCAGCCGCGAGCCGGGCACCGGGCCCGGAATCAGATAGAAGACGGCGTGCCCGCCGGAGAACCCCAGGGTGACCCAGGCGGTCCGCAGCAGTTCCAGTGGCCCCGGGTGGTCGCGGAGCACGTCCAGCGGGACCGTGCCCCGCCACGCCAGATACCCGGCGGGCACCGGCCGGACGTCCGGGGCCACCAGGGCGCGGGTGACGGACCGGTGCCCGTCCGCCCCCACCACGATGTCGTACTCCCGCTCCCCGTCCCCGGTACGGATCAGGGCACGGCCCGAGGAGGTCCGGCCGACGGACTCGACGGGCAGTCCGCGGCGGTACACGCCCTTTCCGATCCGCCCGCGCAACGCCCGCCACAGCAGCCCCCAGTTGCACGCGGCCACCGGGGACCGCTGGCGGGCCAGCTCGCGCGAGGACCGCCCGCCCGGGGCCCGGGTGAGCCAGACGCGGTCGGCGACCGGGACCGTCGGCATGTCCGCGCCCAGATAACCGCCGGCCACCAGCTCCCGGTGGAGCGGGGGCGGCATGACGATCCCGAAGCCCCGCTCCTGCAACGCGCCGTCGCTGCGCTCGTGGACGGTGACCTCCGCCCCGGCCCGCCCCGCCGCGATCGCCATGGCGCAGCCGGCGATGCTGCCGCCGACCACCCCGATGCGCAAACCCGTCACCGCCACCGATCCACCGCCCGTCCCGACGCCCGCGAGGTGCCGACCGCCCTCATCGTCGCACCCGCCCGGGGCCGGGACGGGGGACACGCGGCGTGCACCCCGGGGCGTACGGCGTCGCCCGGGGCGCACGCGACCTCTGGGAGACGGTGTGCGCCCCGATCGCACGGACCGGGGCGCCGTCCGGTCACGGAGTGACCGTCACCGTCCCGCCGCCGGACGCCTGGAGGCCCATCGTGCGGTACGTCGCGGTGAGGGCGGCGTTCCCCGAGGCCCCCGCCGCCACGGTGACCGGGACCTTGATGTTGGCGCCCTGGCCCGGGTTCAGCGCGGGAATGCTCCGCTGCTGCGCCGTCCAGCCCGCCGGTACGGTCAGATCGACCGTGCCGGCCGCGCGTCGTACGTCCATCCGGTTGACGACGCGGACCGTCACCTCCGCGGCCGTCCCCGCCTTCAGGGTGGCCGGCGGGGTGATGGTGATGTCGGCGCAGGTGCCGCCCAGCCACTTCAGGTCGAAGGACGCGTACGTGATGTGCTGGTAGTCGGCCCGCTCGTAGAGCAGCCCGAGGCGGCCGCCGGGCAGCCGGGTCAGCGTCGAGTAGGCGGCGGAGCCCGGGTCGACGACCTTCCTGATCGGCCAGGACTTCCCGTTGTCGCAGGACATCTTCACCGTCAGGTTCCGCCGCGCCGACGCGTCCTCGGTGTTGCTGAACAGCAGCCACGACGACTGCGGGTCCGACGGCGGGGCGTCGGGGGCGTAACGCATCACCGAGGCGTTGTTCGCCGGGTCGGCGAGCCGGGTGTCCTGGACGAACGGGGTGTAGTTGACGCCGCCGTCGGTGGAGTACGCGATCGTCCGGTACGGCTTCGAACGGTTGTTGAGCATGACCCTGCCGTCCGAGAGCTCCACGGTCTTGTTCTCGTCGCCGCCGGGCCCGACCGGGTTGCCCATCTTCCAGGTCTCGCCGTGGTCGTCGCTGTAGGCGCTGGCCGCGTGGTTGGCGCCGTCGATGCGGACGGCGTACTGCTGGATCAGCCGCCCCTTGTACGCGCCGTGCCGCAGCTGGATGCCCTCCCCGGAGGCGGCGAACATGCCCGCCCAGGCCGGGTTCTTGATCTGCTTGGTGATGCGGCGGTGGGTCCAGGTCAGCCCGTCGTCGTCGGAGTAGCTGTAGTCGGCCTGGAGGACGTTCGGGTCGTTCTCGTCGTTGCCGGTGCCCGAGCCGAAGAAGCCCTGGTTCACCGAGGCCGCGTAGAAGAGGAAGATCCGGCCGGTCTCCCGGTCGACGAGGAGACTGGGGTCGCCGTACCCCTTGGGCGCGGCGTCCTTGCGGACCACCTGCTGCGGCTGCCAGGTGACGCCCCCGTCGGTGCTGCGGCGCAGTACGACGGAGATGTTGCCCGGCAGGTCGCCCAGGGTGGGCCGGGCGTCGTAGGCCGCGAGGACCGTGCCCCCGACCGAGGTGGTGAGCGCCGGGATGCGGTAGTGGGGCGAGCCCACCCCGTCGACGGTCAGGTCCTGGAAGGTCAGTTGGCCCGGGGCGGGGGCGGTGGCGCCGTGGGCGGTGCCGGCCGCGGTGGCGACCAGCAGGGCGGCGGCGAGCAGGGCGAGGGGGGCTTTTCGCTGCATGGGTGATCTCTCTTCTCGGAAGGGGTGGTGCTTCTGGGAAGGGCGGAGGATCGGGGGAGTGCCCGGCGGGACCGGCGGCCTCCGGCGGGCGTGCTCCGGACACACCCGGCACGCGTTCCGGACGGGGCCGGACGCGCTTTGGGCGTGCGCGGGTGTGTTCCGGACCGGCCGGGGACGCGCCCCGGGCGTGTTCGGGACGTGTTCTACGGGACGCGCAGGGAGCAGACCCGGCTGTCCCGGTCGAAGACCCGCAAGTCCTTGAACATCTTCAGGGCGAGGCGGTGGTGGCCCCGGTTGTTGGGGTGGAGCCCGTCGTTGAGCAGGGCGAGCGGGACCTGCCCGTCGCCCGTCCAGTCGGTGTGGTGGTCGACGAAGACGGCGTTCTGCTGCGCCGCGACCTCGCCCATGACCTGCGCGTACCGCGAAAGTCCCACCCGGCCGGGCCACTTGGCCGGATCGACCGGATTGGGCGACTGGAGCACCGGGACCGGCGAGCCGGGCAGGGCGCGCACCGAGCGCACGAGCGAGACGAGGTTGGCCCGGTAGGCCTCCGGGCCGAGCCCCGGGGTCGCGATGTCGTTCGTACCGATCATGATCGAGACGACCTCCGGCGAGAAGGCGGCGACCCGCTCCGCGAAGCCGGCGACGAGTTCGGCGCCGGTGGCCCCGCTCACGCCGGTGTCGATCACGAAGTCGCGGTTCTTCGGCTTGCCCAGCTCCCAGCGGACCCGCTCCGTCCAGTGCTCCGGGTAGCTGCGCCAGCCGTCGGTGTGCAGGGCGCCGTGGGTGATGCTGTCACCGGTGAGCACCCAGGTGGCGGGCGTGTCGCTGTTGAGGATCACGGAGATCCGACCCAGGTCGGCGGGGTCGGGACGGGGGCTCTGCGCGACCAGTTCGGACTCGCCGAGCACCCGGTCCCACACCGCGGCCCGTTCGATCGTGCCGGTGCAGAACCACTCGCCGCCGGGGTGGTCGCTGTCCAGGTTGCGGCCCAGGGCCATGGCGCCCAGCCCGGGGACGTCGCCGAGGAAGGCGCGCCGCGCCGTCTCGAACACCATGCGCCCACCGGCGTGGAGCCGGGTGCCGGAGGGGCCGACGGTGACGGCGACGGTGTGCGGGAGGCCGTCGTCGTAGCGCGTCCGGGTCACGACGTCGATGAGCACCGTGCCCTTGTTCCGGGCCGAGAACCGGAGGGCGCCGCGGGACAGGTTCAGGGTGATGTTGGAGGAGGGGACGGTCGGGTCCGAGGCGCTGAACAGGGTCATCGCCTCGTTGTGGCTGGTGGTGCGGAAGGTGACGAGGACGGTCCCGGTGACGAGCGATGCGAGTGCGCCGACCCGGTCCGACAGGTCGACGTACTCGGTGCCGTCCAGGTCCACCGGTGTGTCGTGGTCCAGGAGCGGGCCGCCGCCCGGGGCGGCGAAGGCGCGGCCGCCGAGCCGGGAACCCAGGGCCGCCGTGCCGGCGGCGAGGAGCATGGAGCGTCTGCGCACGGAAGAGCCTCCGGTCAGGAGTGTTCGGCCCGCCCCGACGGCGGGCCCGCGAACAGGGAACGCACCCAGGCCAGTTGCTCCCGCTGATGGTGTGCCGTGCCGCCCTCGTGCCCGTTGAACTCGTAGACCCGGACGTCCTTGGGGCCCGCGTAGTGGTTGTAGGCGGTGAAGCAGGTGGAGGGCGGGCAGATGTCGTCCATCATCGCGATGGAGAACAGTGCGGGAGCGGTGGCGCGGGTGGCGAGCAGCGCGGCGTCGAAGTACGACAGCGTGGTGAACGCCGTTTCGACGCGGTCGCGGTGGAGCCTCAGGTACTCGGTGATCTCGGTGTACGGCGGCCGGCCCGAGATCTCGGCGGCCCGCCGGAAGTTGCAGAGGAACGGTACGTCCGGCATCACTCCGGCCAGCCCCGGCACCAGCCCGGCCACCGCCAGCGCGATGCCGCCGCCCTGGCTGACCCCGGTGACGACGATCCGGTCCGGATCGATCCCGGGATGGGCGCGCATCGCCTCCACGCAGCGCACCGCGTCGGCGAACACCCGCCGGTAGTAGTACGTCTCGGGGCTCTCGATGCCGCGGGTGAGGAAGCCGGGGACGGTGCCGGCCGCCCCGGCGTCGGTGTCGGCGGTGGTGCCCGGTGCCGCCGACCAGCCCTGGCCCCGGGTGTCCATGATCAGGTGCGCGTGTCCGGCGGACGCCCAGAGGAGGTTCTCGTGGGCGAGGCCGCGCCCGCGCCCGTACCCCAGGAACTCCACGACGCAGCCGAGCGGTTCGGTGGCCCCGGCCGGCAGCCGCAGCCAGCCGCGCACCGGCCGCCCGGCGAAGCCCGGCAGCGACACGTCGTACGTACGGATGCGGGGGAGCCCGGCGTCGACGGGCGTGTACACCGGCTCCTCCCGCGGTGCCGGGCCCGGCGTGCGCGACCAGAAGGCGTCGAAGTCGGCCGGAACCGGCAGTTCGGGCCGGTAGGCGCGGCAGTCCGCGAGCGGGAGATCCGTCAACGGCATGGTGGTGCCCTTCTGGGTGCGACCGGGAGCTGAACGCCGACCAGCAGGACAGAAGACGTCAGATGTCCTGGCGGCACACGGACCCTAGGCAGTGCTCGCGGTGAGCGTCAAGGCCCCCGCCGGACCGGGTTCGGTGCCGAGGGGGCCGGGGGCTCCCGCCCGCGCCGAGCCCGGCCCGGTCCGGACGGGAGGCCCCGTGCCCGGCTCCTTCGGGAAGGCCCGGAGGGGGCGGGCGACGCGGGGCCGGTCCGGACGCGCGGAGTCAGCCCCGGGCGGCGTCGCGGGCCCGCGCCTCGGAGATCCGGCGCCTGACCGGGGCGTAGTGCTCGCCCAGGGCCTTCATGAAACCGACGATGTCGTCCGCCCGCGCGGCGTCCACGATGTTCTGGTGCGCCGCGATCGTCTCCATCTCGTCGGCCTGCGTGAACCCGTCGAGATGCGGCGCGACGATCGTGTACACGTCCCAGAAGGCCATCGAGAGCTGGCCGATCAGCTCGTTGCCGAGCGGGGCCACCAGCAGCTCGTGGAACGCCCGGTCGGCCTCCACGAAGCCGTGGCCGTCCCGGACGCCGGTCTCGCGCATGGTGGTGACCAGCGTGTCCAGTTTGTCGAGCTGCTCCTCGTTGAGCAGCGAGACGATCCGGTCGGCCATCCCGCGCTCGAACAGCTCGCGCACGTCGACCAGGTCGGCCATCACCTGGAAGTCGTCGTCGGGGGAGAGCAGTCCGCGGAAGGTCAGGCTCTCCACCAGGGCGGACAGGCTCAGCCGCCCCACGTAGGTGCCGTGCCCGTGACGCACCTCGACGATGTCCAGCGCGTCGAGGATCTTGACCGCCTCGCGCACGCTGGAACGGCTGGCGCCGAGCGCCTCGCACAGGGCCGGCTCGGTGGGCATCGGGTCCCCGGGGCGGAGCCGTTCGTCCAGGATGTAACGCTTGATGCCCTCGACGACTTCCTGCCGGAGCAACTGTCGGCCGGGCTTCGTACCGGACATGCGTGAACTCCCCACCTCTTGACCCCTCTCGATTGTCAAGCTACGTTCCCACGCTATCAAGGCATCAGACATCTGACGTCTTATGCCTTGCCGGTGGATCGACGCCCTTCGCGACCCCGTGTTCCCGACGCGCCTCCGATCCGTCCGACGCAGTCACGTCCCACCTTCGATGTCCCTGGAGGACCCGTGCCCGAGCTGAGACCCGCCGGTGTCGAGCGCCGCACCTTCCTGCGTTACGCCAGTGCTGTCGGTGCGGCAGCCGCCATCACGGCGAGCCTTTCCGCCTGCGGCGGACCATCCTCGACCGCCGACGGTGCGGCGGGCAAGGGCGACGGGGACGGCGTCATCGAAGCCGGCCTCTCGTACCCCCTGTCGACCGGCTTCGACCCCATGATCACCTCCGGCGCCACCCCCTACGCCGCCAACATGCACATCTTCGAGGGCCTCGTGGACCTCGACCCGGCGACGCTCGTGGCCCGCCCCGCGCTCGCCACGGAGATGCCGAAGAAGATCAACGCCACCACCTACCGGGCCACGCTCCGCGAGGGCGCCACCTTCCACGACGGCTCGCCGGTCACCGCCGACGACGTGGTGTTCAGCTTCGAACGCGTCCTGGAACCGAAGAACGCCTCGCTGATGGCCCAGTTCGTGCCCTTCGTCGACACGGTGAAGGCGGTTGACACGAGCACGGTCGAGTTCAAGCTCAAGCACCCCTTCGCGCTCTTCCCGTCCCGGATAGCCGTGGTCCGGATCGTCCCGAGGAAGATCGTCGAGCCGGACCCGAAGGCGTTCGACGCCAAGCCGGTCGGATCCGGGCCCTACCGGTTCGTCGAGGCCACCCGCGAGGACAAGATCGTCTTCGAGGCGTACGACAAGTACAACGGCGCCCACCCCGCCAGGGCCAAGAAGATGATCTGGCGCCTGATGTCCGACCAGTCGGCCCGTGTCAGCGCCATGGAGTCGGGCCGCGTCCAGGCCATCGAGGACGTTCCCTACATCGACGTGAAGCGGCTCTCGGGCTCCGTGAAGACCGAGTCCGTGCAGTCCTTCGGCCTGCTCTTCCTGATGTTCAACACCGCCGACAAGCGGTTCGCCGACAAGCGGGTGCGCCAGGCACTGCACTACGCCCTGGACACCGAGAAGATCATCTCCACCGCCATGGTCGGCAACGCCGCACCCGCCACCGGCTACGTCCCCGCCACCCACCCCGACTACCGCAAGGCCGCCACGGTCTACACCCACGACGTGGCGAAGGCGAAGCGACTGCTCGCCGAAGCGGGCGTCAAGAACCTCTCCTTCACCGTCCTCACCACCGACACCGGCTGGGTCAAGGACATCGCCCCCCTGCTCAAGGAGAGCTGGAAGGCGGCGGGCGTCGAGGTCACCCTCGACATCGCCCAGTCCCCGGCCCAGTACGCCAAGATCGACAAGGGCGACTTCGAGGTCCTGGTCGCCCCGGGCGACCCCTCCGTCTTCGGCAACGACGCCGACCTCCTGCTGCGCTGGTTCTACTACGGCTTCTGGCCCGAGAAGCGCTACGGCTGGGGCGGCTCGGCCGCCTACAAGCAGGTCAAGCGACTGCTCGACCAGGCCGCCGGCGCCGGGGACGAGGCCCGGCGCAAGGAACTGTGGGGCCAGGTCACCGACCTGATCGCCGACGAGGCCGCGCTCTACCCGATCCTCCACCGCAAGCTGCCCACCGCCTGGAACGAGAAGGCGCTGCCCGGCTTCAAGCCCCTGCCCACCACCGGCCTGTCCTTCCTGGACGTCGGCCACGCCTGACCGGCCGGGCCCGGACCGACCGCCCGACCGCCCGACCCGCCAGGCCCGGGACACCCCCGACCCAGGTGTCCCGGACCACCGGGGCCCTTCGCCCGGACCGGCCTCGACCCGGACGGAAGACCCCGGCCCGCCCAACCGCAAGGAACCCGACGATGGTTGCTTTTCTCCGGCTCGCGCTGCGCCGCGTCGCGATGATGCCGGTGATGATCCTCGGCATCGCGCTGCTCGTCTTCGTGGTGCTGCAGTTCTCGCCGGTCGACCCGGCCTTCAACGCGCTCGGGGAGAGCGCCACCCCCGAGGCCCGCGCGGCCTTCGCCGAGGCCAACGGCCTCAACGACCCCCTCCCGGTCCGGTACGTCCACTTCCTGGGGCAGCTGCTCCACTTCGACCTGGGCTCGACCGTCCCGCCCAGCCAGCCCGTCGTCGACCGGATCACGGCCGCCTTCCCGCTCACCCTCCAGCTGACCCTCCTCGGCCTGGCCCTCGCGGTCGTACTGGCCGTCGTGTCCGGCGTGATCGGCGCGATGTACCGGGACCGCTGGCCCGACCAGCTGTTCCGGGTCGTCTCCATGGCCGGGGTCGCCATCCCGTCGTTCTGGCTCGGCGTCCTGCTCATCCAGCAGTTCGCCCTGAACACCCGGATCTTCCCGACCGGCGGCTACACCAACCCCGCCGACTCCTTCGGCGGCTGGCTCACCACCATGACGCTGCCCGCGATCTCCCTCGCGCTCCCCGTCTCCGCCTCGCTCGCCCGCCTGGTGCGGACCGCGATGGTCGCCGAACTCGACCGCGACTACGTCCGCACCGCCCGCGGCAACGGACTCCCGCCGCTCCTGGTGATCCGCTCGGTGCTGCGCAACGCGCTCGTCACCCCGCTGACCGTGCTCGGCATCAAGGTCGGCTACATGCTCAGCGGAGCCGTCGTCATCGAAGCGATCTTCGACCTGCCCGGCATGGGCAAGCTCATCCTCGAAGGTGTCACCGGCGGCGACGTCGCCCTGGTCCAGGGCACCGTACTGACCATCGCCATCGCGTTCCTGGTGGTCAACGTCATCGTCGACCTGCTCTACCTGCTGGTCAACCCGCGCATCAGGACGGTGTGACATGTTCGCCACCGGCCGTCTGGCCACCAAACTGTCCCGACCGGGCATCGCGTTCCGCTCCCTCCCGGTCACCTCCCGCATCGCCCTCGGCGTACTGATCGTCGTCGTGCTCGGCGCAGTGTTCGCCCCGCTGTTCACCCAGGACCCGCTGACCACCGGCACCCCGGTGCAGGCCCCCGGCGCGGAGCACTGGTTCGGCACCGACCGGGCCGGCCGCGACGTCTTCGCCCGGGTCGTGCACGGCTCGCGCTACTCGCTGGTCATCGGCCTCGGCGCGACCGCCCTGGCCCTGGTCGCCGGGGCACTGCTCGGCTCGCTGGCGGCCACCTCCCGCAAGCTCGGCGACGAGTCCGTGATGCGGACCCTCGACGTCGTCATGTCCTTCCCGCCGATCGCGCTCGCCGCCGTGCTCGTCGCCGTCTTCGGCACCAGCGTCCCGGTGATCATCTTCACCATCGCGTTCGTCTACACCCCCTCCCTGGCCCGCGTCGTCCGCGCCAACGTGCTGTCCCAGTACGGCGAGGACTACGTCGCGGCCGAGAAGGTCATCGGCGCCCGACGCGGCTACATCGTCCTGCGGCACGTCGCCGTCAACTGCATGGCCCCGGTCATGGTGTTCGCCACCGTCATGGTCGCCGAGGCGATCATCTTCGAGGCCAGTCTCTCCTTCATCGGCGCCGGGGTGCAGGACCCCGACCCCAGCTGGGGCAGCGTCCTCGCCTACGGCCGGCAGATCCTCCTGGCCGGCGGCTGGTGGGCCACCTTCTTCCCCGGCCTCGCCCTGCTGATCACCGTCCTCGCCCTGAACATCCTCTCCGAGGGGCTCACCGACGCCTCCGCGGCGCCCAGGAGCGCCCGCCCCGCCGCCGATCCCGCCGCGGCCACCGGCCCGGACCCGGTCGAGGCCGCCTCCTCCGCCGACGTCGACGCCGCGCTCGCCCGGCTCGCCGACCGGATCCGGGCCACCGAACCCACCATCACCCCGGTGCGCGAGGACGCCGCCGAACTCCTCGTCGTCCGCGACCTCGCCATCCGCTTCCCCGACCGCTACGGCGACATCCCCGTCGTCGACGCGCTGAACTTCACCGTCCACGAGGGCGAAACCCTCGGCCTGGTCGGCGAGTCCGGCTGCGGCAAGTCCATCACCAGCCTCGCCGTCATGGGCCTGCTCGCCCGCAACGCAGAGGTCAGCGGCGAGATCCGCTACCGCGGCCGGAACCTGCTGGAACTGTCGCCGAAGGAACGCCGCGCCCTGATGGGCCCCGAGATCGCGATGGTCTACCAGGACGCGCTCTCCTCCCTCAACCCGTCCGTCCTCGTCGGCACCCAGCTCAAGCAGCTCACCTCGCGCGGCGGCACCCGGACCCCCGCCGAACTCCTCGAACTCGTCGGCCTCTCGCCCGAACGCACCCTGCGCAGCTACCCGCACGAGCTCTCCGGCGGCCAGCGCCAGCGCGTCCTGATCGCCATGGCGCTCTCCCGCGACCCCCGGCTGCTCATCGCCGACGAGCCGACCACCGCCCTCGACGTCACCGTCCAGGCCCAGGTCGTCGAGCTCCTCGTCCGGTTGCGCGACGAACTCGGCTTCGCGATGGTCCTCGTCTCGCACGACCTGGCCCTCGTCGGCGACCTCTCGCACCGCGTCGCCGTCATGTACGCGGGCCGCCTCGCCGAGATCGGCGCCACCCGCTCCGTACTCACCGGCCCCACCCACCACTACAGCCGCGGCCTCCTCGGCTCCGTCGTCTCCCTGGAGGCGGGCGCCGAACGGCTGCACCAGATCCGCGGCATCGTCCCCGCGCCCCAGGGCTTCGGCACCGGCTGCCGGTTCGCCTCGCGCTGCGCCGCCGCCACCGAACTCTGCCGCACGACCCCGCCCGCGCTCGCCCCGGGCGAGGGCACGAACGACCACGCCTTCGCCTGCCACCACCCGGCGAAGACCGTGCAGCTGGAAGGGAGCGCCCTGTGATCAGGCTCGAAGGCGTCCACGTGCGCCACAAGGCCCGCAGCGGCGGAGTGTTCCGCCGGGACGCGGTGCACGCCCTCACCGACGCCACCCTGGAGGTCGGCCGGGGCGAGATCGTCGGCCTGGTCGGCGAGTCCGGCTGCGGCAAGTCCACCCTCGCCCGCGTACTGACCGGGCTCCAGAAGCCCACCGAGGGCCGGGTCCTCTTCCACGACGAGGACCTGTGGGACATGCCCGGCGCCCGGCGCCGCGACGAGTTCGGCTCCGCCGTCGGCGTCGTCTTCCAGGACCCGTCCACCGCCCTCAACCCGCGCCTCACGGTCCGTCAGATCCTGCGCGATCCGCTCGACGTGCACCGGCGGGGCACCCGGGAGGAGCGCGAGACCCGCGTCGAGGAACTCCTCGACCTGGTCGGCCTGCCCGGCCACACCCTCGCGGCCCTCCCCGGACAGCTCTCCGGGGGCCAGCGCCAGCGCGTCGCCATCGCCCGCGCCCTGGCCCTCGAACCGGAGCTGATCGTCGCCGACGAGCCGACCTCCGCGCTCGACGTCTCCGTCCGCGCCCAGGTCCTCAACCTCCTCGTCGACCTGCGCGAACGCCTCGGCCTCGGCATGGTGTTCATCTCGCACGACATCCAGACCGTGCGCTACCTCGCCGACCGCGTCGCCGTCCTCTACCTCGGCCGGATCGTCGAGGAGGGACGCGCGGCGGACGTCGCCGGAAGCCCCGCGCACCCGTACACCGAGGCACTGCTCTCGGCGACCCCCAGCCTGCTGGAGTCCACCGAACGGATCGTGCTCACCGGCCCGGTCCCCTCGGCGACCAACCCGCCGACCGGCTGCCCGTTCCGCACCCGCTGCTGGAAGGCGGACGACGCCTGTGCCACGGCCTTCCCCGCCCCGGCCACCGGCCCGGACGGGCACCGCTGGCACTGCGCCCACCCCCAGCACTCCGGGACCCCCGCCGGGGACCCGGCCCCCGTACCGTTCGCAAGGAGCACCGCATGACCGCCCGAACTCCGCGCCATTCCGGAGTGATCCCGCCCGTCGTCACCCCGCTCACCGAGGACGGCGAGATCGACCGGCCGTCCCTGGAACGGGTCGTGGGGCACCTCCTCGACGGCGGCGTCAGCGGCCTGTTCGCCCTCGGCAGCTCCGGCGAGACCGCCTATCTGACGCCCGCCCGGCAGGACGAGGTCATCGAGATCGTCACGGCCGTCTCCGCCGGCCAGGTCCCGGTGCTCGTCGGAGCCATCGAGACCACCACCGACCGCGCGATCGAACGGGGCCGTGCCGCGGTCGGGCTCGGCGCCGACGCGGTCGTCGTCACCGCGCCGTTCTACACCCGCACCCACGACACCGAGATCGACCGCCACTTCCGTGACGTCGCCGCCGCCCTCGACCGGCCGGTCCTGGCGTACGACGTGCCGGTCTGCGTGCACAGCAAGCTCACCCCGGAACTGCTGCTGCCGCTCGCCGCGGACGGCGTACTGGCCGGTGTGAAGGACTCCAGCGGCGACGACGGATCCTTCCGCCGCCTGGTCATAGGGTCCCGCGACCTGCCGGAGTTCTCCGTGCTCACCGGGCACGAACTGGTCGTGGACGCGATGATGCTGGGCGGGGCCGACGGCTCGGTCCCCGGGCTCGGCAACGTCGATCCGCATGGCTACGTACGCCTCCACGAGGCCGCGGTGCGTGGCGACTGGGCCGCCGCCAGGGCCGAACAGGACCGGCTCGTCCGGCTCTTCGACATCGTCCGCGCGGCCCGCCCCGGCACGGCGTCCGCCACCGCCGCCGGCCTCGGCGCGTTCAAGACGGCCCTGATGCTGCGCGGGATCATCGCCACCAACGCGGTGAGTCCGCCGATGCGCCGCCTGGACGCGGCCGAGACCGCCGAGGTCGCGGCCTGCCTGGACCGCGCGGGACTCTCCCGGGTCTGATACGGGACCCTCCCGGGCCCGAGCGGAACCGGGGACGGGAGGGGCGGGAACGACGAAGGGGCGGGGTCCGCCGTCACAGTCCGAGCTGTGACGGCGGACCCCGCCCTTTCTCTATCTGCTGCCCGGTGACCTACCGCTCGTCACCGCTGCCCGGAGGCCGCTCCGGTCAGTCCCGCGTGGCACGGGCACGGCGGACCAGCAGGGTCCCGCCGAGCACCATGGCCGCGGCGGCACCGCCGGCCAGGCCGAGCTTCGCGTCCGAGCCGGTGTGCGCCAGCTGCGGCGGCTTGTGGTGAGGCGGCTTGTGGTGCGGGGGCTTGTGGTGCGCCGGCTCGGGGTGGTTCGGAGGCATGGTGGCGGGGTGGTCGGAGGAGTGGTGGGCGGCGTGGTCGGAGGAGTGGTCGGGGGAGTGGTGGGC
>NZ_RDBO01000177.1 GCF_008120935.1 Streptomyces sp. sk2.1 | reverse complement strand
GCCCTGGAAGGTCCTGACCCCGGAGGTCGGTGCCTCCGGGTGCAGGGCCTCGTGGGACGGGACTGCGGAAATCGGGGCCTCGGGAGCCGCGGGGGCGGGGGCCTTCGGGGTTGCGGTGAGCCGCTGCTCGTTCAGGTGTTGCATGTGTCGCCGCCAGGGGTGTCGAAGAGTCGCCAGTAGGGCTCGAACGGCCCGGGGGTCCCGTCGAGCAGCTTGTGCCGCAGACCGGCGAGGAGTTCGCGGTCGGGGCCGGGTGCCGTCCGGGCCAGCAGGCGGGCTTCGGCGTCCGACGAGGGCCGCCCCAGGAGCACCCACATCGCCCGGAGGGTGTCCGGGGGCGCCGCGGACAGCGCCTGCGCGGTCTCGCCCAGCAGTTCGTCGCCGGTGCGGTCCAGCCGGTGCCGGGCCCCGGCCTCGCCCCAGCGCCGCACGGCGAGGCCGTAGGTGTTGAAGGAGCCCTCGGCGGCGTCCTGTTCGACGCTCCGCAGGTCGTCCTCCAGGTCGATGAACGACATCATCGGCCCGAGCAGCGCGCTCAGCTCCCGCGCCCACGGCCGGCCCGTGAGGGCCGCGGCGACGGCGAGGAAGGCCCGGATGTCGGAGCACCGCAGCCGGATCGCGCGGGCCAGGTCGGCCTCGTCGAAGGAGTCGGCGGACCCGAGGAGCCTGGTCTCCAGCTCGAAGTACTCCTCCAGGCCGGCCAGATGGCGCTCGACGGTCGCGTCGAGCAGCTCCAGGGAACCCAGGTACGCCCGCAGGTGCTCCGGCCACCAGGACCCGGGCCCGGCCCCGGTGCCGCCGGACCGCTGGTGCGCCTCGTACGCCCAGTCCGCCTCGTAGACCACGGCCCACAGGTGGCCGAACAGCGGCGAGACCAGGGCGCGGTCGCCGTCGTCGTAGCCCAGCGCGCGGAACACCGGGGCGAGCGTGCGGTAGACCTTGGCACCCTTGACGCCGGCGGCCGGCGAGGTGCACGGGGTCTGCCAGGTGGGCCCGGTGGCCTTCTCGGACGTCCCGTGCACGAGCACGCGCAGGGCCGGCACCCGGTCGGGGTCGAGCAGCCCGCCGGGGAGCTCGTGCTCCATCTAGTGCCCCGTCCCCGGCAGCGCCCGCGACTCCCGCAGCTCCCGCGTCAGATGCGCGACCTGCCGGAACCACGGGGTGTAGGAGTCCGCGCCCGGTCCGTCGAGCTCCGCCAGGACCTCCGTCAGGGGCCGCCAGGCGACCTCGGACACCTCGTCGGGGTCGACGGCCGGCGGGGCGCCGTCGTGATCGCCCACCAGGACGTGGTCGTACTCGTGCTCGACGTACTCCGAGGTGGGGTCCTCGGCACGGTAGACGAACGGGCCGGCCGGCCGCAGTTCGCCCGCCCGGACGCCGAGTTCCTCCAGCAGCCGGGCGCGGGCCGCGTCCGCCGGGTCCTGGCCGGGCGCCGGGTGCCCGCAGCAGGTGTTGGTCCACAGCCCCGGGAAGCGCCGCTTGGACGCGGCCCGGCGCTGGAGCAGTACCTCGCCGCGGTCGTTGACGAGCATCACGGAGAACGCGCGGTGCAGGAGCCCGCCGGGGCGGGTGTGCGCCTCGTGCACGGTCGTGCTGCCGGTGGTCCGGCCGGTCGGGTCGACGAGTTCGACCCGCAGCCGCTCCCGGGCCGCCTGGCCGCTCGTGGCTGAACTGGGCATGGGTGCTCCTTGTTTCGTTCCGCCGGATGTCACGGGCCGGCGATGTGGTAGCCGCCGTCCGCCCAGACGACCGAGCCGGACGTCGCCGGCATCCAGTCGGACAGGACGGCGCAGCAGGTTCGTGCCACCGGGGCCGCGTCCCGGTCGTCCCAGCCGAGCGGGGAGTGCTTGGCCCAGTGCGTCGCGTCGAAGCCGGGGATGGAGGTGGCCGCGACCGTCCGCAGCGGCCCGGCGGCGACCAGGTTCACCCGGACCCCGCGCGGTCCCATCTGCATGGCCAGGTAGCGCGCGACCGACTCCAGGGCGGCCTTGGACACGCCCATCCAGTTGTAGCCCTCCCAGGCGCGCTGGCCGTCGAAGTCGAGCCCGACGATCGAGGCGCCGGGTGCGAGCAGGTCGCGGCAGGCGTGGGTCAGCGAGGCCAGCGAGTACGCCGAGACCTCCAGCGCGCGGGCCGCCTCGGGCCAGGGCACGGCGGCGAAGTCCTCGTCGAAGCAGGCGGGCGAGCCGTGCGCGATCGAGTGCACCACCCCGTCCAGCCCGTCCAGGTGCTCCGACACCCGCCCGGCCAGCCGCTCCAGGTCCGTCGCGTCGGTGACGTCCAGCTCGACGACGGGCACGGGTTCGGGGAGCCGGGCGCAGACCCGCTTGACCAGCGAGGTGCGTCCGTAGGCGGTGGCGACCACCCGCGCCCCGGCCAGCTGCGCCTGCTCGGCGACGTGGTAGGCGATGGAGCTGGGCGTGATGATGCCCGTGACCAGCAGCCGTTTCCCGGCCAGCAGGCCCGCGCCGGCCCCCGGCGCCGCGGTCGTCGTGTTCTCCTCGTGCTCAGACACCCATGCTCACCCCACCGTCCACGGGAATGACCGCCCCGGTGATGTACCGGGCCTCGTCGCTGGCCAGATATGTGATCAGGGAGGCGACCTCGGTCACCGTCCCGGCCCGGCGCAGCGGTACGGAGTCGATGAACTCCTGGCGCACCTTCTCCGGGAAGTCCCGGCCCATGTCGGTGTCGATCAGCCCGGGAAGGATGACGTTGACCGTGGTGCTGCCGCGCGCGAGTTCGCGGGCCAGCGTGCGGGCCAGGCCGATCAGCCCGGACTTGCTGGCCGCGTAGTTGCCCTGGCCGATCCCGCCCAGCAGCGCCGCGGTGCTGGAGCAGAAGATGACCCGGCCCCGGCTGGAGCGGATGAGCGGGCGGATGCCCGCCTTGACGGAGTAGAAGCCGCCCATGAGGTTGGTCTGGATGACGGCGGAGAAGTCCTCGGCCGACATCCGGGCCATCAGGTTGTCGCGGACGATCCCGGCGTTCACCACCAGGACGTCGAGGCCGCCCAGCGCCTCGACCGCCTGCTTCATCGCCTGCTCCACCGCCTGCGGGTCGGCGACGTCGCAGGCCAGCGAGAGCGCGTTGTCGACGGGGGCGCCGGAGGTGCTGAGCGAGACCACCGTGTCGCCCATCGCGACGAACCGGTCGACGGTCTCGCGCCCGATGCCGCGGGTGCCGCCGGTGACGACCACCTTCCGCCCGGTCGGCCCGGCGGGCTTCGCGGCCGCCTCGGGGGGTGTCGTGGGGTTCAGCACTTCTTCACCACCAGCACCGCGTTGTGTCCGCCGAAGCCGAACGAGTTGGACATGACCGTTGTCAGGGCGTGCTCCTGTGCGGTGTGCGCGACGTGGTTCATCTCCGGGAACTCCGGGTCGTCGCAGTTGATGGTGGGCGGCACCAGGCCGGTCTCCAGGGCCTTGACGCACGCGATCAGCTCGACGGCCCCGGCGGCACCGATCATGTGCCCGGTGGTCGACTTGGTGGAGCTGACCGGGATGCGCAGGGCCCGGTCGCCGAGTTCGGCGCGGATGGCCAGGGTCTCGGTGCGGTCGTTGAGCTGGGTGCTGGTGCCGTGCGCGTTGACGTAGTCGATGGCGTCGCCCGGCACCCCCGCCGCGGCCAGCGCCCGCCGCATCGCGAACCGCGCGCCGAGTCCCTCGGGGTGCGGTGCGGTGACGTGGTGGGCGTCGCTGGCGCCGCCGTAGCCGATGATCTCGGCGAGCGGTGCGACTCCGCGCCGGCGCACGCTGCTCTCCGATTCGAGCACCACCGCCCCGGCGCCCGCCGACAGCACGAAGCCGTCCCGGGCCCGGTCGAAGGGGCGGCTGGCGGCGGCCGGGTCGTCGTTGTACTTGCTGGTGAGGGCCCGGGTGGCCGCGGTGAGCGCGAGGTCCTTGCCGCTCATGGAGTCCTCGGCGCCGATCGCCACGACGATGTCCGCGTCGCCCCGTTCGATCATCCGGTGGGCCTCGCCGATCACGATGGTGCCCGAGGCGCAGGCGGCCGACACCGCGAACGACTCGCCCATGGCGCCGATCTCCACCGACAGGTAGCCGGTCACGACGTCCACCGCGCCGTACGTCGACATGTAGGGGCGGATCGCCCGCGCGCCCCGGGTGTCGAACAGCCGGACCGCCTCCGCGTCCATCTTGGTGGTGCCGTAGCCCGACCCCGCGAGGACCGAGATGCGCTCCGGCGGGCAGACCCCGGGCTTGACGCCGGCCTGTTCCAGGGCCTGGTGGGCGGCGGCGATCGCGTACCTCGCGTACGGGTCCGTCCGGCGCACCTCGGTGCGCGGCATGTAGTCCGTCGGCTCGAAGCCGCGGATCTCGCCGCCGATGGTGACGGGACAGTCGCCGGGGTCGAAGCCCGTGATGGAGGTGATCCCGCTGCGGCCCTCCACCATGCCTTCCCAGGTCTCGGCCACCGAGTTGCCCAGCGGTGTCAGCGCACCGAGACCCGTCACGTACGAACCCATTGCCTCACTCCAAATCGTCGGCGGCCGATCGCCGATCCGTGAACGTTTGCGCTACTTCCCCGCCGCCGCGGCCAGCCGGACCTCGCCCCGGGCGCCGGTGACGAACCGGCCCCCGTACTCGGCCACGGCCTTCGACACCAGCAGGGGCTGCGGGAAGCGCCGTCCGCCCAGGGCCAGGTAGCCCGCCCTGATGCCGCGGCCGCCGAACGGCTTGTTGCCGTTCTCTATCTCGATGAGCGTCGAGTCGACGCTCACCATGTGTTTCTCGCGCAGGAAGTCCACGAGGTCCCGGCCGCCCCCGTAGACCGAGGCCCCGAAGGCCCGTTCGGTGAAGGACGGGGTGGCGAGAACGCGCCTGAGCTCGCGCTCGTCGTCGTAGACGACCAGGTTGAAGATGGGGGCGAACTGCTCGGAGACGTCCAGGGGTTCGGACACCTCCCAGACCAGGACGGTCGGCACCACGTGGGACTGGGCGATGTCGACGGCGCCGCCCTGGTGGATGCGGTGCCGGTTCGCGATCAGGTAGCGGGTGACCTGGTGGAGCACGTTCGGGTCCTGGAGGCTGCCGTAGTCCCTGCCGTGGTCGGCCGCCGGGCCGAACCGCAGCGCCCCGACGCGCCGGGACAGTTCCTCGCGGAACTCGTCGGCGACCGTGCGGTGGGCGAAGTAGATGTCGGGGGCCAGGCAGTCCTGCCCCGAGTTGAGCATCCTGATCCGGGCCCCGTCGGCGGCGGCCGCGCCGATGTCGGCGTGCTCGGTGATGATGAACGGGTTGACGCCCTGGCCGAAGAAGAGGAAGAGCGGTTCGTCGCCCAGGGCGACCCGCAGCTCCTCCGCGTTCTCGTAGCGGCCGGTGAAGACGGCCACTCCCGGGTTGCCCCGGATGGAGTCCACGTAGGCGCCCTGGGTGCCGGTGAACGCCGTGACGTCCAGGCCGTGCACGGGTGCCAGCAGTTCGTGGATCCGCAGCGTCGTCTCCGTGATCCGCGAGGAGGGCCGGAAGGAGATCTCGCGGGTGAAGCACGCCGGGACCAGCAGGTACAGGGCGTACGAGTAGAGCACCATGTTGGACGGCATGAAGACCCAGGACGTGGGCACCGTCGGCGGCTGGTGCAGCGCGTACTCGGCGGCCGCCCCGCGCAGGGTGGAGACGAAGCCCTCGACCTCGATGCCGGCGGCCTCGCGGTCGGTGATCCCGCTCAGCACGTCGACGAACAGGTCCCGGTTGTCCTGGACGTACTGGGCGGTGCGGGCGAGCGCCGGGAGCGTCTCGGCCAGGCGGTGATTGCTGCGGAAACGTTCCGGCACGTGGTCCCGGACGCCCAGCCGCTGGGCGGTGGCCGCCTCCGCGAACGCCTGGACCCGGCCCAGGTCGACCTTGCCGAACGCGTTCTGCGGCAGCTCGTCCACGACGAAGACGTGGTCGGGCGCCTCGTAGGGCGCCAGGTGGGCGGTGATCTCCCGCCGCCAGTGGGTGTGCGTGCGACGGCCGGGGTCGGCGACGACGGTGATCAGGCGGTCGTCCCGCCCGGCGCCCTCGACCACCACGCAGGCGTTGGTCGTGCCGGCGTCGGCGAGCCTGCGCTGCACCTCGGCCGGGTAGACGGTGAACCCGCCCCTGGCCAGCGCCGAGCGGCGGCCCAGGACGGTCAGGTGTCCGTCCTCGTCGATCGAGGCGATGTCGTTGGTGCGCTGCCAGCCGTCCGCCTCGCGCACGAGCCGGCCCTCGGCGTCCAGGAAGCCCGCGCACCGGTCGGGGGTCCGGACCAGAAGTTCGCCGACCCTCCCGGCGGGCATCGGCTCCCCGTCGGCGCCGACGACCTGGATGTCGACACCGGACAGGGCCTTGACCAGCTCGGGCTTCCCCGGGAGCGCGTGCGCCACGTTGCCCAGCTCCGTCGACCCGTAGCCGTCGAGCATCAGGTGGCCGGAGGCCCGGTGGAAGCTCTCGGCCAGCCGGCTCTCCAGCGGACCGCCGCCCACGCACCACAGCCGCACCGACGACAGATCCGTCAGGAAGGCGGGGTTGCGGGCGGCGAGGTTCAGGATCGCCTGGTACGTGCGCGGGGGCGCGTCGACGACCGTGGCGGAGTGCCGCTTGCCCAGGCGCAGCGCCTCGGACAGGTGGGCGGGCGGCACGATCACCAGCCGGGTGCCGGCGACCCAGCTGATCAGGGCGACCGAGAGGCCGTACTGGTGGGTCATCGGCAGCAGCGGCAACAGGACGTCGTCCGGGGTGTACCCGACCCGTTCGGCCGTGCGCAGGCAGTTGTCGATGACGGAGCCGCCGGACTTCACCACGGCGTGCGGCTCGCCGGTCGTACCGGACGAGAGCAGGATCAGGCCGTCCTCGCGCTCCCGCCAGGCGAGGGTCGCGGGGTCGGGGAGGTCGGCCGAGCCGCCGACGTCCTTCGCCCGTACCTCTCCCACGCCGTAGTCCCACAGGTCGCGCGGCGCGACGGCGCCGGGCACCTGCTTGGCCGCGTCACCCGGCAGTACCGCGTGCTGGGCGTGCATCTGCCCCAACGGGTCTTCCATCCGGGCGAGTTGGGCCTCGTCGAGGACGACGACGGAGACGTCGGAGGCGATCAGGGCCAGCAGGGCCGCGTAGAACTCGATGGTGTTGTCGCCGCTGAGAACGACCCGGTCGCCGGCCCGCACACCGCGGTCGTGCAACGCGCGGCGCATCGTCTGGACCCCATGGCCCAGGGCGTACTGGGTCACGGCGGCGCGCCTCGCGACCGCGACCGGCCTCTCCTCCCGAGCGGAGGTCATGCTGATCACCCCGTTGTTCTCGCTTTTTTGCTGTCCGGCCCTACGCTGGTGAATGTGCGTGGGGCGCGACGCACGGCCCGCGCCGCGCCCCCGATCCGGGATCTCATCGAGGTCCCGGGAGATGCACCCTCACTGCTTCGTTCAGCAGCTGTTGCTGATGGTGCTGCCCAGCGCCTCGGCGCTCTCGGCCGGGACCTCAAGGCCCTGCAGCTCGATGATCGACATGTCCGTACCTCCCCTCGGTGAATCCGGGCGACCAGGTCGCCCCGCGGATGCCCCTCCRCCCCTCCGCGAAGAAGGCCGGAACGGGGCTCGGCAGTACTTCATGACGGCACGTCAGCAGCTGTTGCTGATGGTGCTGCCCAGCGCCTCGGCGCTCTCGGCCGGGACCTCAAGGCCCTGCAGCTCGATGATCGACATGTCCGTACCTCCCCTCAGGTATCGGGCCGTCTCGGACGGCCTCTTGACCGGTGCCGTTCCCATGAACCGCTCAGAGCGGTTCGATGCCCAGGAACGGCAAGCTCTTCAGGCTGCGGTCGCGGACCGCGGCGAGGGCGAGGGTCACGCCGGCGGCACCGGTGGCGAGGTCCGCGGAGAACCGCACCCCACCGCTGCCCGGCACGCGCAGCTCGCCGTCGCGCTCCACCAGGTGCAGCGGCAGCTGCCGCAGGAGACCGGCGAGCGCCTCGTCCGCCTCCTCGAACCGGTCCCCCAGTGCGACCAGGGCCAGCAGCGCCCCGGCCCGCCCGGAGAAGACCCCGGCGTCGGCCATGAGCCGCACCCGGGCGCCGTTCACCAGTCCGGGGACCGCCGCACGCAGCCCGGCGTTCTCCCGGTGCCGCAGCACGGCGTCCGCTCCCAGCGCCACGCCCAGACCGCCGACGGCCAGGTAGGGCAGACGGCGTTTCCCGTCCACCACCTGCACGGTTCCGGCGTCGTCCGCGGTGCACCGGGACAGGTCCCGGTCGACCGCCCGCTCGGCCAGGTCGAGCCAGACGGGATCCCCGTCGGCCTCGTACATCCTGGCGAGGAACACCGCCGCCCCGCTCCAGCCGCGCATCAGTCCCGCGGGCGGCGCCTGGGTGTGCGGGCTCGGGAAGAGCTCGTCCCGCAGGCGGGTCGCGGCGCGGCGGCCGAGTGCGGTGACCTCCTCGTCGCCGAGCACCGGCCCCAGCGCCAGGGCGGCCAGGCCCATGCCGGCGAGACCGGAGAACAGCGACGGGTCCGTGGTGGTGTCGATGTCCCGGACCAGCGGTGCCAGGTTCGCCCGGGCGGCCTCGTGCCGTCCGCGCGCCGCCCAGTACCAGGCCACTCCGGTCAGTCCGTCCCAGAGTCCGGGCGACGCCAGTTCCGCACCCTCCGGCCCCGGGTGTTCCAGCAGCCACCGCTCGTACCCGGCGGGCGGCTCGTGCCCGGCCGCGTGCAGCGCCCACAGGACGCCCGCGGCTCCGTGGGCGAGGCTCGCCGGGCCCGCGGTGTTCAGGTACTGGTCCGGGTCGCCCGGGAACAACCGGTCGTCGCGGTCCGGGTCCCCCGCCGCGGCGAGCGAGGCGCTCAGCGGCACGACGAGGTCGAGCGGATCGGACGGGGCCGCGGTGCCCGGCACGAGCCGGGCCCGGTCCGGGGCGGACGCCCCGGACCCGTCCGCGAGCGGTTCGAGCTCCATCATCCGCAGGGTGTCGTCGAAGTGGTCCGCGGGCAGGCCGAACCAGTCGACCGCGGCGGCCGCGTGCTGCGCGGCCTTGCGCCGGTCCAGTACGTACACCGGCGCCAGCGGCATGAACAGCCACAGCCGCAGCACCGCGAGGGCGTACCGGTCGCGGAACCCGGCGGAGCCGGTCCTCGGCGCGAAGCCGGGGTAGGCCAGCGGCGGCGGGTCCTCCGTGTCCAGCGGGGCCGACATCTCCAGGTCCAGCAGCCGCACCGTCAGGTCGTCGTCCACCATGATGTTCCCGGGGTGCAGGTCCCGGTGGGCGATCCCGTGGGCGTGCACATCGGCGACGGCGGCCGCGACCCGTTCCAGGATCCGCTCCGCCCGCTCGCGGTAGGCGGCGACGGCGTCGGCCGTGGGGGCGTGCCGGATGAACGGGTGGTGGCCGGCCGCCCAGTTCTGCAGGTTGCTCCCCTCGGCCTTCTCCAGCGCGAGGTAGTGGTGCTCCCAGTACCGGAAGGAGTCCACGAGGTCCGGTACGGCCGCCACATCGGCCAGCCGGACGAGGACCTCGGCCTCGTACCGGGCCCGGTCGACGGCGTCGAGGCCGTCCCGGTCGACACCGGCGTGGGAGCGGGCCTCCTTGAGGACGACCTCGTGTCCCGTCTCCTTCTGCCGGGCGGCGTAGACGCCCCCGCCGTTGGAGAACTGCAACGCACGCTCCACGACGAACGGGAAGGGCTCGTCCGGGTCGGGGGTGCGCAGAGCGCGCTGGATCTCGTCGGGGGGCGAGATCCAGGACGGCGGCCGGAAGGGGACCGACCGCGGATCGTGGACCAGTCGGCCGTCCGGACCGTGCATCGCGAGGACGCGCCGGCCGTCCGGCGTGTATGTGTACCGCGTGGTGAAGGCGCCGTAGCGCAGGTAGACCGGGCTCCCGTCGCGCCAGCGCCGGTCGCTCAGCACATAGGGGCCGTCCTGGCCGGTCAGCAGCTCGTGCAGCGCGTCCAGGGCCGGGAGGACCTCCTCGTCCGACGGGTAGATCGCGATGAACTTGCCGCTGGCGGTACGCGGGGCGAACTTGAGGTTGTACGCCTGGAAGACCGCCCGGCGGGCGAGGAACTTGAAGGCGAGGCCGTGCTCCAGGCAGTGGGCGGAGACGGCCGCCAGGACGGCGGCGGCGTTCTCGGGGCGGGCCGACACGTGGATCTTCCAGCCCTGTTCGGGCAGGGTCCCGCCGGTGGGGCGCAGATGACACCAGGGCCCCTTGAGCTTCCGGGACCAGCCGTCGCGCTCCGGCACGGTGGCCGCGAAGTCCACGTCGTCCTGCGGGTACCAGCGCTCGGGGGGTTCGAAGTGGTCGGGATCGGCAACGGAGAAGAGTTCCCCCGCCTCACGCATCCGTACCCCTCCCTCCGGTGCCGAGCGAGGTGGCCCCGCCCTCCGCCAGGTACTTGTCCAGCATCCGTCGTGCCCGCGCCTTGTCGTCCTCGGGGACGGACGGCACGTACTTCAGTCCGGCCAGGTGCTCGGTCTTCTTCAGCTCGTCCTCGTACTCGGAGCGGAGCAACGACCAGACGGTCGCGTCGTGGTACTTGCCGTCCACGTAGTAGAAGTCGCGCAGGATTCCCTCCAGCACGAAGTTCCCGCGGATCAGGGCCGGCAGGGTGTACGGGTTGAACGACCC
Source organism: Streptomyces sp. sk2.1 (assembly GCF_008120935.1). GTDB lineage: Bacteria > Actinomycetota > Actinomycetes > Streptomycetales > Streptomycetaceae > Streptomyces. The sequence goes on along the minus strand of NZ_RDBO01000177.1, from coordinate 1,413 downwards.
GGTGGTGAGCTGCACCCTGCGGGCGTCGTACGTCATGAAGAGGATGTCGATGAGCCGGACGATCGCCTCGCCGCCGTAGGCGCTGCGCCAGCGGTCGGGCTCCCCGACGATGATGGCTATCTCGAACGACTGGTGGCTGCCGCGCTGGCGCCAGTTCACGAACCCGAGGGGTTCCCCGTCGTTCTCCTTTATCATCCGGAACGTAAGGTTCCCGGAGAAGTGTGCGGCGCGGATTTCCTCGGGACTCGCAATTTCCCGGGAGTCTCCGGTGAGGGCGGTTCCCTGCGCATCGGGCGCCAGCCATCCGGCAATCAACTCGAAATCGCCGGAAGTCGGCGGGAGCAAGCTTACGAAACGCCCCTGCATTTCTTCCCCATCCCCCCGTCCAAGAATCATCCGGACCTTCTTCGACTCGGCCTCTCGGCGAGCCGTTGAAGAACCTAGATCCAGACCTTCTTTTCCGTCAAGCATGCCTCGTGGAAGTCGAACACGCGGAAAGTCGAACACGCAAAAGCCGAACGGGCGCCGCCCACAGGCCCGGGGCCATGGAGCATAAATCAAGTTGACAGCCCTTTTTTCCACCCCTACCGCGAGGCGCAGTAATCTCCCGTGCCATGACTGAAACGCGGCAGGTTTTAAGGACTCCGTCGTTGGCATTCGTGGGCGCGGGCCCGCGCACGACCGGCATCCTGGAGCGGATCGCGGCCAATTTCGATGCCCTGTGGCCCGGCGGCTCGCTGCGGGTGGACGTCGTCGACCCGTACCCGCCCGGCGGCGGACGCGTCTGGCGGGACGACCAGTCGGCCCGGATGCTGATGAACTCGCGGGCCGGGGACGTCACGATGTTCACCGACGACAGCGTCGAGTGCGCCGGACCGGTCACGCCCGGCCCGATCCTGTCCGAGTGGGCGGCCGGGCCCGGCCGCCGGGAGACGTCGGTCGCCGGTGTCGCGGACGAGGCCCGTTCCCTCGCACCGGACTCGTTCCCCAGCCGGCGGCTCGCCGGGGCGTACCTCGCCTGGTGCTTCGAGCGTGCGCGGGCCGCGCTCCCGCCGGGGGTGGAGGTCCACGACCACCGCGCCGCGGCGGTCGACCTGGCGGACGGGGACGACGGACGCCAGCGCGTCACCCTCTCCGACGGGAGCTTCGTCGACGCCGACGTGGTGGTCCTCGCCCAGGGCAACATCGACGGCAGCATGGACGCGGCGCAGCGCCGGTACGCGGCGTCCGCGGCCCGCCGGGGCGGGGCCTACCTGCCCCCGTGCTGCACCGCGGACGTCGACCTGTCCGGCTTCCCGCCCGGGGCCGACGTGATCGTCTCCGGCCTCGGGCGGGAAGCCGGACAGGTCGACGTCCGCGGTGCAGCACGGGGGCAGGTAGGCCCCGCCCCGGCGGGCCGCGGACGCCGCGTAC
>NZ_RDBO01000176.1 GCF_008120935.1 Streptomyces sp. sk2.1 | reverse complement strand
TCCCTTCCCCGCCCGTTCCGGCCCCGTGCACGGGGCCCCACGAATCGTCCAGGAGGTTCCCCGATGACCGACATCATGTGGGACGCCGAGATCTACGAGAAGGCCGCCGACGCCGTACCGCCCGCGTCGGACGCCGCATGTCCCCCGCTCCCCGATCCCCGCCAACTCCGCAACACCCTGGGCAACTTCGCCACCGGCGTCGTCGTCCTCACCTACCGGTCGGGCAACACCCACTACGGCGTCACCGTGAACTCCTTCACCTCGGTGTCCCTGGACCCGCCGCTGGTGCTGGTGTCCATGCAGCGCACCTCGCGCGCCCTCAACCACCTGTTGGAACGGCCCTTCGCGGTCAACGTCCTCGGGGACAACCAGCTCGACACCGCGCTCCACTTCGCGGGCAGGCCCCAGGACCGGCCCGTCGACTGGATCACGGACGGCCCCGCGCCGCGCATCGGCGGCTCGCCCGCCTACTTCCAGTGCACGCCCTGGGCGGCCAATGACGGCGGGGACCACGTCCTGGTACTCGGCCGGGTGACGGCCTACGGCCAGCAGGACGACGCCCGGCCACTGCTCTTCTACCGCGGCCAGTGGAGCGCGCTGGCCCAGGAATCCGAGGCCGGCACCGAGAACGGTGTCCGGTCCGAAAGGAACCGACCGTGACCGGCCCCACCCCTCCCGCACCCGCCGACGTCCCCGCCCTCCTRGCACGGCTGGACGCCATCCGTCCCCTTCTGCTGGGCGAGGCCCCCGACAGCGAGCGGCTGCGCCGCCCGACGCCGGCGGTCCAGGACGCCCTGCGCGACAGCGGAGTCCTCAAGCTGACCGTGCCCGCCGAACTCGGCGGCCTGGACGCCTCCCCGCTCCAGGTCCTGGAGGTCATGGAGAAGCTGTCCCACACGGACGCCTCACTGGGCTGGCTCGTCCGGGCCCTGACGAGCGAGACCGCGACCGCTGCCGCCCACCTGGGCGACGAGGCCGTGGCCGCGCTCTTCGCCGACGGCGCCGACCCGCTGGTGGCGGGGCAGTCCACGTCGTTCACCGGCCGGGCCGTACGGGTCACGGGCGGCTGCCGGGTCAGCGGCGTCTGGCAGTTCGCCCCCGGCATATCCATGGCCACGCACCTCAACCTCTCCGCCACGGTCGAGGGGACCGGGGAACGGGTGGTCTGTCTCGTCCCCCGGTCCGCCGTACGGATCAGCGACAACTGGGACATGCTGGGGCTGCGCGCGACCGCGAGCCTGGACTACCGGGCCGAGGACGTGCTGGTCGAGGACGCGTACGTGTACGGCATCGGCCCCGGGAACGTCCGCCGGGGCCGCCCCGCGAACCGGCTGAGCCCCGCCCTCTCCGCCGGCCTGCACCAGGCCGCCTGGTCCCAGGGGGTCGGCCGGCGCATGCTCGACGAGCTGCGCGAGCTGACCCTGCGCAAGGACCCGGCGCAGGAGTCCCCGGTCACCAGCGACGAGTTCTTCGGCGAGTTCGCCCGCCACTTCTCGCACGTCCGCGGCACGATGGCGCTGCTCCGCGAGACATGGCGCGAGAACGAGTCGGCGCTCTCGACCGGGGCGCGCCTCAGTGACGAGCAGGAGACGATGTCCCGCCTCGCCTGCAGCCTCGCCGGCCGGACCGCGGTGGAGATCAGCCAACTCGTGCACCGGTTCGCCGGAGCGCGGGTCATGCGGGACGGGGTGCTGCAACGCTTCTTCCGCGACAGCCATGCCGGCAGCCAGCACCGGGGCTCCTCGCACATCGTGACGCAGAAGTGCGGCCGCATGCTGTCCGGCACCCTGCCCGCCGGTGCGCACTGGGGATTCTTCGACCTGATCGTCCCCGGACGTTCCGCCCTCGACGCCTGAAGACTTCCTGCGGGAGGAGAAGGAGAAGGACATGAAACTGGCAACCGTGCGCACCGCCGACGGGACGGTCGCGGCACGCCTGGACGGCGACGCGTTCACCGAGATCCCCGGCCACGCCGACCTCGGCGCCCTGCTGCGGAACGAGAACTGGCGCCGGCTCGCGGCCGACGCCGACGGGCGCCGCATCCCGGCCGCCGGGGCGGAGGGGGAGCACGGTGGAGATGTACGCGATCAGCCGGGCGGGGGTGAAGAGGAGGTCGGCGATCGGGTGTTCCTGGACCGTCGTGCCGTTGACCGTGGTGGACAGGGTCGCGGTGGCGGGGTCGAAGGCGTCGGGCGTGGTGAGGACCGGGCCCACCGGGGTGGAGCGGGCCCAGATCTTGCCCTGGAGCCATTCCGTGGTGCGGTACTGCCAGCCGCGCATGGAGATGTCGTTGGCGACCGTGTATCCGGCGATGCACCCGGCCGCCTCGTCCTCGTCCACCCGGTACGCGGTGCGGCCCACGACGACGGCGAGTTCGCCCTCCCAGTCCATCTCCGGGTCCTCCGGCACGGCGGCCACGGGGTCGGCCGGGCCCGCACCCCGCGGTGGTACCTGAAGACCGGCGATGTGGTCGAGGTGACCATCGACGGCATCGGCACACTGACCACCCCGATCACCTGAACCGGCCGGAGCAGGCGGCCCGGTGGGGCCTCCACCGACCATGATCCGGACGGCAGGGGCCCCACCGGGCCGGACACGAGGAGGGTTCGGCGCCGGAAGTCGGCACCGTGCCCGCGCCCGGCGGAGGCCGGAGGGCCGTGCCCACCGGGCGCGGGCACGGGGACGTCACGACACCAGGCCGGCTCCCTCCAGCTCGGTCAGCCGCACGGTGCACAGCCCGCCGCGCTCGGCCTTCACCTCCGTCACCTTCAGCTGCGTCCCCGGCGCGAGGATGTACTCCTCCTCACCGGTGAACGCGGAGAACCGCCGGATTCCCACCGCCCGCGCGGGCGTCACCTCGAACAGCGTCCGCCGGCCGCGCCCGCCGAGGAACGCGCGGGCCACACCCAGCTCGGACGTGCACGACGACACGCCCCACCACGTCACCGTCCGCCCCAGCGGGTACTGGGACCGAAGGTCCAGCGCCACCCCGCGCCACAACGGGCGCGTCTGCGCCGGCAGCGCCGCCATCGCCGAGAACAGCAGCCGCAGATACGGCAGGTACGGCGCCACCCGCTCGCGGTCCGACGAGCGCAGCACGGCGTTGAGCTCGCGGTAGAAGCCCGACTCGCACGTGTACAGGTAGAGGGCCGAGATCGCGTCGGCCGACAGGGCGCCCACGGCCTCCTCGGGCAGGACGCCCGCGGACGCCGCCTCCGCGGCCTTCGTCTCCCCGAAACGGCTCGACAGATCGATGTGCCGGTCCAGGTTTCCGAGCACCTGCGAGACCGGCTCGACAGCCTTCCGGAAGTCCATCAGCGGCGTGTCGAACACCCCGGTGACGGGCGGCAGGACGAGGCCCTCGTCCTTGACGCTGGTGAGCCGCTCCAGATACAGCTGGTGCAGCTCCATCGTGGACGCGATGAACGCCCCCATCCGCTGCGCGACGACGCCGTCCTCCGGCCCGCCGGTTCCGCCCGTCCCCTGGTCCCAGCCCTTCTGCGGCAGCCAGTCGACCGGCTCGGCCCCCACCGCCGCCAGGGCGTCGTTCACCTGGGCGAAATGGTCGCCCTCGCAGAACAGATCCCCCTGTGCGGCCGGATTGGCGTGGTCCAGGTGACGGACCTCCACTCCCGGGTACTTCTTCTCCAGCCGCTGGACGACCCTCTTCAGGCTCCGGGCGTGTGCGCCCCACCAGGCGAACACCACCCCCCGGTCATCCTCCTCCACCGCGTCCTGCTTCGCCCGGAGGATCTCCTCGACGATCTGTTCGGCCACGGGGCGCCAGAACGATGTGTGCCGATCGGTGGCCATCGCCCCGTCCGCGCTCGCCGTGAGGGAGGCGTTCAGCAGCAGCACGCCCTGGGTGAGCATCGCCTGGAACCACTCGGGCGGCTGAACCGTGTCCTGTTTCTTCAGCAGGGCGCGTACGTCGGCGATCGGGGTCTTCTTGACGATGCCGTACTTCCACATCGCGGCCGCCTTGATGAGGCAGCGGATGCTCACGACCCGGCCGAACTGGCTGTCCTTCCAGTCGTTGAAGGTGTTGTCGAACATCGCGATGCCGGTCGCGCTCTCCGCCCGCGGATAGGGGTTCTGTCCGAAGACGACCACCTTCCACTTCTCCGGCGGATGCGGCTTCAGCGCCTGGAACGTCAGCTCGCGCACCGGAACGACCTCCGGGCTGCGCTTCGGGCCGATGAAGTCGGCGGCTCCCGGCTGCGCCTCGATCACCGGTCCGAGCAGCGGCAGCCACGGCTCGCCGCCACCGGTGAACAGGTCGGCCAGTCCCAGCGGATCCCCGGCCGGGGAACCGGCGTCGCCCGCGGCCGTCACGTCGGCATCACTCACGAGGGTGGAACTCCCCATACTCGGACCGGGCGCCTCCACGGGCGTCCCGGCATGCTGAACAGCTGCGGTGGGTTCGTCGCCGGTGTCGGCGCCCTGGGCGGCACCGGCCTGGGAGGTCTTCGGGTCAGTGACGAAAGGAAGGCCGCTGCGGCACGTTGATCCGGACCCGCCGTGCGGACCCCGCTCCCTCGATGTCGTCGAGCTGCCCCAGCACGGTGGCCCGCAACTCGTCGTAGTCCGCGAAATCGTGGTCGTGGAAGAGGGTGTAGCCCGTCCACATCAAGTTGGCGCACACCTTCGCGGGCACCTTCCCGGTCTGCGCGCCCATCCCGACCAGGGCCACCGACCGGATGCTGCCCGGCTTCGCCCGGTTCTGCAGATGCACCGCCTGGAAGGCGGCCGCGCAGGCCAGGGCCACGTTCATCGTGTCGCTGACGTTCTGCGACGACTGGCGCATGGTGGGCGTCGAGATCAGGTACCGGGGCGTGTCGGCCCCGGACGGGACGCACACCGCGCTGCCCACCGGGAGCCGTCCGCCGAACCGGTCACGGATCGCCCGCTGCACCCGCACCTGGATGCCCGCGCCGAGGTACCGCTTGACGACGGCGTCGACCCCACCGTCCATCCGGCCGCGCTCGTTGGTGGGAGAGACCCAGGCGTCGGCGTCCACGTCGAGCAGGGAACCCCACCTGATCTCGACCTCCGGTGTATCCGCGAACGCGGACCGCCAAGCCCTCACCACCCCGTCGTTGACGTCCACCAGGACGACTCTCAACGCATGCCTGACACCCACGAATTCACCCTTCTCGCCCCGTGATCCCGAACAACTCCGAAACTATCGTGCGCCACTGACAACGCCGTTCGACGGAGTTGTTCGAGCAGGCGACCGGTGCCGGCGGACGGCCGGGCGGCCTCCGGACCGGGCGGCCTCCCGCGCCGGACGTGCCCGGTCGTTGCTCACTTCTCGGTGAGGGAGATCCTTCCCGCGTGCAGACGGCCGTCGCCGCCGTCGAAGTACACCCGGTCGCCGACGACGGCCGCGTCGGGGTCGTCCGGCGACAGACGTGTCTCGGCCGGGGACTTGCCGGTGCGGGCGTCGGCGGCGTGCAGTGTGCCGGCTTCCGTGCTGAAGAGCACCGAGCCGTCCAGCAGACCGTGCAGTTCGGGTTCGCCCTCCGTGTGCGTGGTCCAGAGCGGTTTGCCGGAGCCGGCGGCGACCGCGTGCACGTCCCCGGGGCTCGGCGTGCTGTCGTTCTCGCCGGTGCCTCCGAGGATCACGCCGTCGGTGACCAGCAGCGGTTCGAGCCATTTCCTGCTCTGGACGTCCGGCCTGTAGGTCCACAGCCGTGTGCCCCGCCGGGCGTCGACGGCGTGGAGGCCGCCCCGGCTGTCGCCGGCGTAGACCGTGTCCCCCGACACCTTGATCGCCGTCACCTCGGCGCCGTATCTGTCCTGTGTGCGGTACCGCCAGCGCTGGTCCCCGGTGTCCGCGTCCAGGGCGTAGAAGTAGGAGCCGTCCTTCTCCCACATCCCGCCGTAGAGCACCCCGTCCACCACCGTGAGCGCGTCGGACAGGCCGTACTCGACCGGTCGGGTCCACTTCAGCCGCCCGGTGGCCGCGTCCAGCGCCGACACGGCGTACCTGCCGAAAGGTTTCGAACCCTCGGGGAGGTCGTACAGGGCGTTCACGTAGACGGTCCCGTCGGCCACCACGATCCGCAGGTAGAGGTTGAACGTCGTGCCGGGTGCCGTGTGCGCCTGCGCGCCCACGCTCCAGACCCGCTTGCCGCTGTCCAGGGAGATGCCCTGGATCGTGCCCCGCTCGTCGCTGGAGGCCACCACCAGACCGTCGCCCACGCCCTCCAGGGACGACGCGGTCGGGTCGTCGTACGTCCACGCGGTGTCGCCGCTGTCGGTGTCCACCGCGTGCAGCAGACCGTCCTGGCCCTCGCCGACCACCTTGCCACCGGCGACCACCGGGTGCCACAGGTCCTCGTCGGACGGCCACTCCTCCCGCACCGTCAGCTGTTTCGCGACGGCCGCGGGGCCGGCACTGCTCCCGCCGCCGCTGCCGCCGCTCCCGCGCGACGAGCCGGAGAAGGCGCGGGGCAGAAGCAGTCCGGCGACGACGGCGAGGGCGACGAACGTGCCCGCCGCGGCAAGAACGGCCGTACGCCGCTGCCGGATCCACTCACCCGGGCGGGCGGCGGACGAAGGCCGCCCGGGCGGCCCACCGAGCCGTGCGGTGGCGACGTCGGTGTGCGCAGGGCCGACCGTGGGCAGGTCCGCGCCCGCCGTCGCCCTGCCCGTCTCCTCCGGCAGCGGGTCCGTGCGCAGCGCCATGACGTCGTCGGCGACCGGCTCGGGCAGCCAGGCGGCGCCGCCGAACGTGCCCCTGGCTCCGTCGGCCCCCTCCCACCGGCCCAGCTCCGCGACGAGCTCCGGCACTCCGGGCCGCCGTAGCGGATCCTTGGCGAGGCACCGGCCGACCACGTCGGCGAGTTCGCCGGGCAGCCCCGACAGGTCCGGGTCCTCGTGGACGACGCGGTAACTGACGCCGTGCGCGTGCCCGCCCCCGAACGCGCTGGTGCCGGTCACGGCGTACACCATCAGCGCGCCGAGCGCGAACACATCGCCCGCGGGCCCCACTTCACGGCCGATCAGCTGCTCGGGCGGAAGGTAGCCGGGACTGCCGACCACGGCCCCGGTGGCCGTCAGCTTGGTGTCGTCGGCGGCCACCGAGATCCCGAAGTCGATCACCCTGGGGCCGTCCGGCGCCAGCAGCACGTTCGACGGCTTCAGATCGCGGTGCACCACCCCGGCCCGGTGGATCGCCTCCAGTGCCTCCGCCAGTCCGGAGCCCAGCGCCCGTACGGACCGCTCGGGCCAGGCACCGTGCCTGGCGACCGCCGTTCCCAGCGAGAGACCCGGCACGTGGGCGGTGGCCAGCCACGGCGCTTCCGCGTCCGGGTCCGCGTCGACCAGGGACGCGGTGAAGGGGCCCGTCACCCGCCGCGCCGCCGCCACCTCCCTCCGGAACCGTGCACGGAAGGACGGGTCATCGGCCAGTTCGTCGTGCACCACCTTCACTGCGGTCGCCCGGCCGCCCGGCGACCGGGCGAGGTACACCCGGCCCATCCCGCCCGAGCCGAGCCTTCCGACGATCCGGTACGGGCCGATCCTCGCGGGGTCCCCCGCCTCCAGCGGCGCGAACGCCTGCACTGGCTCCTCCTCGTTCGTCGTTCTCCGGCCGTGTACGGCACATGTGGGTCAGGTCGCGGCCCGGTAGGCGGTCAGCCGTCCGTTCAGCTCGACGAACACGGTGTTCCCGACGATCCCGAAGTCCGCGTCGTCGTCCACGTCGACCGGTTCCCGCCATCGGGTTTTTCCGCTGTCGGCGTCCAGCGCGCTCAGATACCCCTCCGAGTCATGGACGAGGACGGTGTCGTCCACGACGGTCAGGGACGTCACCTCGTCGGTTTTCTGCTTCTTCCGCCACAGCACCCGACCGGTGTCCGCGTCGAAGGCCGACACATAGCCGTCGTTCTCGAAGTAGACGTTCCCGTCGGCCACTTCGGGCCCACCGGCTCCCCCGCCGAGCCGCCCGTCCCACAACTCCCCCTCGAAGGTGCCGCGCCACGCCTCGTCGCCCGACGCGGCGTCGACGGCGTACAGGGCGCCGTCCTTGGTCCCGAAGTAGACCTTGCCGCCCGCCGCCACGGGCGCCGTCTCCACCTCGCTGTCGGCCTCGTAGATCCATGTCTCCTTGCGCGTACGGGTGTTGACCGCGATCAGCTCCTTCTTGCCGTGCGTGAGGAGCGTGTCACCGGTGACGGAGACGTCGTCGGACGTCAGGCCCTCGAACACGTGCTTCCACAGCTCGTCCCCCGTGCGCGGGTCGAGGACGTAGAAGAAGGCGTTCATGTGCGCGTAGGCGGCGCCGCCCACGGCCACGGGGGAGGGATGGAAGGAGTCGTCCATGTGCTTCCAGAGCGGATCGCCGTTGTCCGCGTCCAGCGCGTACAGGTACTGGCCGCTGCCGTAGTACAGCAGGCCGCCCGAGACGGCGGTGATCTCGATGTCGTCGCCCACCGTGTTCTTCACGTAATCGCTCTCCCCGGAGACGTCGGAGACCTTGACCCGGCGGGCCCAGCGATCGGAGCCCCCGGCGACGGACAGGGCGGTGATCTCGTGGCGTTCCTTGTTCTCGAGGTAGACCGCCCGCTCCGTCGCCATGGCCATGGTCTGCCCCTCGTCCAGGGACCGGGACCAGATCTCTTCGACGTTCGCGGGGGCGGCGGGCCGGGAGTCGTCCTTCTCCTCGTCCGCGGACACCCGCCACACGACGACGCCGGTCACGACGACGGCCAGGGCGGTCGCCGTGGCGAGAGCCGTCCGCAGGCGTCGGCGCCGGGCGCGCGGAGGTGTGCCGGACGGGGGCTCCGGCGCACCGTCGGCCGGGGGTTCCGGCCTGCCGTCCTCCGCCCGGGGCATGGGCTCGGTGGGCGTCTCGTCCCGCATCCGGGTGGCGGAGTCGACCACCGGGGCGGGCATCCATCCGGCTGTCGCGACGCCCCCGTCGCTCTCCTCGCCCCCGTCCGGTGCCGGGGCGCCCCGGTACGTGTGCCGGTCGCCGTCGGCGGGTTCCGGGTGCCCCAACTCGTTCAGCAGCCATGGCACCGCGGGCCGTTCCCGGGGGTCCTTCGCCAGGCACCGGGCCACCACCGCCGCGAGTGCGGGCGCCAGACCCCTCAGGTCGGGGTTCTCGTGAACGACCCGGTAGTTGACCGCCTGGGACGGTCCGCCACCGAACGGGCCGACGCCCGCGGCCGCGTACGCCAGCACCGCCCCCAGCGCGAACACGTCACCGGCCGGACCGACACCCTCGTGGCGCAGTTGTTCGGGCGGGATGAAACCGGGAGTGCCGATCACCGTTCCGGTTTCGGTGAGCGCGGTGTCGCCGGCCGCCGCCGAGATCCCGAAGTCGATCACCCTGGGGCCGTCCGGCGCCAGCAGCACGTTCGACGGCTTCAGATCACGGTGCACCAGGTCCGCCGCGTGCACGGCGGCGAGCGCCTCGGCCAGGGCGGCGCCCAGACCGCGTACCGCCTGCTCCGGCCACACCCCGTGCCGGGTCACCGCCTCCTGGAGCGACAGCCCGGGGACGTACTCCGTGGCCAGCCAGGCCGGGTTCCCCGACGGATCGGCGTCGACCACCGCGGCGGTGCAGAAGCCCGTCACCCGTCGTGCGGCCTCGACCTCGCGTGCGAAGCGCAGCCGGAACCCCTCGTCCCACAGCAGTGCTTCCCGCACCACCTTCACCGCCACCGCACGTCCTCCGGGCGAACGGCCCAGGTACACCCGGCCCATGCCGCCCTGCCCCAGTCTGGCCAGCAGCCGGTACCGGCCCACCCGCACCGGATCACCCGCCGTCAACGGTACCGACGCCACCGCCCACCTCTCCTGCTGTCCACACCTTTGCCGGCCCGTCGTCCCGGCGGACCTTCCCGCACGGAACTCCGGGTAACGGCCCCTTGGTTCCAGCATGCCGCAGGTGGGACCCGCGTCGCAGGCTGTCGCTCACGGAGTGGACGTGCTCCGTGACGCGGCGGGCGGGCACACCTGTCCGTGGGGCGCCCCACGGCCGCAGCGGCGGCTTCCGGTTCCCCCGACTCCTTTTCCTTCTCCTCCGGTTGCTGCCCGTCGACGCCGCGGCCGGCCCCGCGGTGCCGAGGCGTCCGCACCTGACCGTTCCCACGCTCCCGAGCCCGGAAGGGGTCCGTTCCGAGGGCCGCGGCCCCACACGGGCTGCCGTGTCAGGGCACCCGCAGATCCCAGTCGGGTTCCCAACGCCGTACCGACCCGCCCGTGCCCGCGGAGAGGGCGAACCGTGCGCCCGGGCTGATCAGGACGGCCGACACCTTCCCTTCGTGGCCCTCCAGAACGCACAGGCACCGGCCGGTGGCGAGTTCCCAGATCCGTACGGTGGTGTCGCTTCCGCCGGAGATGGCGAAGCGCGCGTCGGGGCTGAACCGCACCCGTTTGGACGGCACCTCGGGCACCGAGCCGATCCCCCTCCGGCTGTCGGGTTCATCGCCGAAGACGCGCGGGCACGCGCCCGTCGCCGCGTCCCACAGCCGGATCGTGCGGTCGGTGTACCCGCCCGAGGAGAGAACGTACCGGCCGTCCGCGCTCAGGCAGACCGACATCACCCAATTGGTGTGGCCGCGGAGCGTCCGCGCGCACCGTCCGGTGTTCAGGTCCCACAGCCGCACCGTCCCGTCCCTCCCCCCGGAAACGGCGAGCCCCGGCCCGAACCAGAGTGCGGTGGCATTCGGATGCGGTGGCAGTTTCCGCTCGCACACCCCGATGTCCAGGTTCCACAGCTGAAGCGCGTCATGGCCCGCCACCAGTGCCATCCGCGCGGCCGAGTCGAACGCGGTCACGCCCAGCGCCGACGGATCGTCCACAACGGTGACCCGCTCACCGCTCCGGACCGACCACGCGACGATCGTTGTGCCCGTCGCGTACACCGCCCGTGTCCCGTCGTCACTGATCCCGACGGCGGCGACCAGGTGGGGCCGCTTCTCGGTCACGCGCTTGCGGGTTCCGCTCTCCAGGTTCCACACCCGTACGCTGCCGCCGCCCCCTCCGGACACGGCGACGCGGCCGTCGGCGCTCGTGCCCAGGGCCACCTGTCCGGCGTCGGTCCCGGCGTCGAACACCCCGGTGGGCCACGCGGAGCGGAGGCCCACCCGGGTCGCGGACCTCCCGAGCCCGTGCCACGCGGCGAGCAGCCCCGGCTCGCGCTCGTGCCCGGGCACCGCCCTGGCCCCGGTGAGCAACTCCAGGGCGGTTCGCGGCTCTTCGGCCGTCCGGGCGCGGCTCATCAGGTCGGCCACCCTGCTGCGGAACATGTCCAGCTCGGGGTGCCGGCGCGGTCGGCTCAGCCGGGGCGGGGCGGTGTACCGCTCGGGCAGTGCCCACCAGCTCAGTCGATCGTCCTGCCGGCCGGTGCGCAGGAGGCCCGTCCCCGGGTCGAAATGGGCCGCGAGCAGGCGGCTTCCGTTTCCCCGGAGGGTGCGCCGGCACCGTCCGTCCTCCATCGTCCACAGGCGGACCGTGTCGTCCACGTCCATGGACACCACCACATCGCCCGCCACCGACACCCGGGGAAGCCGTCCCACTCCCCGGAACACGCGGGCGCGCCCGCTGCGGAGGTCCCAGACCCGGATCTCCCCGTCACCCGCCACCGCCGCCCGTTCCGCATCGGCGGCGAGCCAGGCCCCGTGGACGCGTTCACAACTGTCGAGCACGTGGACACAACGGCCTGTCGCCACGTCCCACACGCGTGCCGTGCCGTCCGTACGGCCCGCGCCGAGCACGAGTCGGCCGTCGTGGCCGATCGCCGCCGTCGCCCTGCTGTCGTGCCCGTCGAGGACCAGCCGGAGCGCACCGCTGGGGAAGTCCCAGACGAGCACGATCCCGCCGTGGTACGCCGCGACGGCGACCCGTCCGTCGCCGCTGAGGCCCACCGAGTTGGGCCAGTGGAGTATCCGGTCCAGCCCTTCTCGGCGGCCGTCGAAGACGGCGTCGAAGACCCGCAGGCAGCGCCCCTCGGCCAGGTCACAGAACCGCACGGTGTACAGCCCGGCGGTGATCGCGTACCGGCCGTCGCCGCTGATGCCGAGTTCGACGGACCCCTCCTTCGGGGTGACCGGTGCCGCCACCTCCCGCAGGCACCGCCCCTCGTGCACCCGGGCGACCTCGTAACGCCCGTCCACGACCTGCCCGACCCGCCAC
>NZ_RDBO01000175.1 GCF_008120935.1 Streptomyces sp. sk2.1 | reverse complement strand
CGTTGGAGGTGAATGCTCTGACGTTGGACGGTGTGGATGGTTCGGTGTTGTCGGCGGTGTGGGCGTGGCCGGGTGGTTTGTTCGGTGAGGGTGAGGTGGAGGGTCTTGCCCGTGCGTGGGTGGAGGTCCTGGAGTCGTTGGTGGTTGCGGCGGGTGAGCCGGGTGCGGGTGGTCTGACGCCGTCGGACGTCGGGTTGGTGGAGGTGACGCAGGGCGAGATCGAGGTGCTGGAGAGCGCGTATCCGGGGCTCGTCGACGTCCTCCCGCTCTCCCCGCTCCAGGAAGGACTCCACTTCCACACCGTCTACGGCGGTGAGTCCGACGCCCCCGACCTCTACGCCATCCAGCTCGTCTTCGACCTGGAGGGCGACTTCGACGCCACGGCCATGCGCGCCGCGGCCCGGACCCTGCTGGAGCGCCGGCCCAACCTGCGGGCGGCCTTCGTCCACCAGGAATCCGGCCGTCCGGTCCAGGTGATCCCCGCATCCGCGGAGGTGCCGTGGCAGGACGTCGACCTGACCGGGTACGACGAGGCCGACCGCGAGGCGGAGGCCGCCCGGGTCCTCGACGAGGACCGGGCCCGCCGCTTCGACCCGGCCGCCCCGCCGCTCCTGCGCTTCACCGCCATCCGGCTCGGCGACCGCCGCCACCGGCTCGTGCTGACCAACCACCACCTCCTGTGGGACGGCTGGTCGGTGCCCATCGCCGTACGCGAACTGTTCGAGCTGTACGCGCACCGGGGCGACGGCTTCGCGCTGCCCGAGCCCCCGCAGTTCCGCGACCACCTGGAATGGCTCTCCCGGCAGGACCGCGCCGCGGCCGGCACGGCATGGCGCGAGGCCCTGGCCGGACTCGACGAGCCCACCCTGCTCGCGCCCGCCGGGTCCGGGGACCTGCCGACGACACCGGAGCGGCACTCCGTCCGGCTGTCCGAGGAGCTCACCGCGACCCTGCACGCCTGGGCGAGGTCGCGCGGACTCACCGTGAACACGCTCCTCCAGGGGGCGTGGGCCCTGCTGCTGGCCCGGCTCACCGGCCGCGACGACGTCGTCTTCGGCGCCACCGTCTCCGGCCGCCCGGCCGACCTGCCGGGGGCCGAGGGCATGGTGGGCCTGTTCAGCAACACCCTGCCCGTACGCCTGGTCCTGGACCCGGCCGAGCCGCTGGCGGACCTGCTCGCCCGGCTGCAGGACGAACAGGCCGGCCTCATGGAGCACCAGCACGTCGGCCTCTCCGAGGTCACCGCGTCGACCGGACTCGGCGAACTCTTCGACACCCTGCTGGTCTTCGAGAACTACCCGCTGGACCCGGGCGTCCTCGACCTGCCCGGCACCGGTCTGCGCGCCGTCGACGCCCGGGTCAGGGACGCGGCGCACTACCCGCTCTCGCTGGCCGTCGTCCCCGGCACCCGCCTGGAGCTGCGCTTCGACCACCGGCCGGACGCGTTCACCGCGGCCGGGACCGAGCTGCTCGGGGCCCGGCTGCGCGGACTGCTCGAACTGATCGTGACGGAGCCCGGGCGGCCGGTCGGCCGGGTCGGCGTCATCACCGCCGAGGAGACGGACCGGCTGCGGACCGAGTGGGACAGCACCACCCGTGACGTGCGGTTCGACGTCTTCCCCGAGCTGTTCCAGGCGCAGGCGGCCCGTACGCCGGACGCCACGGCCGTGGTGTACGACGAGACGGAGGGGCCCTCGACCGATCTCACCTACGCCGAGCTGGACGAGCGGGCCAACCACCTCGCCCACCTGCTCATCGCGCGGAACATCGGCCCCGAGTCCGTCGTGGGTCTGCTGCTGCCCCGCTCCATCGACCAGGTGGTGGCCGTCCTCGCCGTCTCCAAGGCGGGCGGCGCCTTCCTGCCCATCGACCCGGAGTACCCGGCCGAGCGGATCGCGTACGTGATCGGCGACGCCCGGCCCGCGCTGCTGCTGGTCGACCGGGACACCGCCCACCGGCTGCCGGAGATCGGCACCGGCACGGCCGCCCTGGTCCTCGGCGGCGACATCGCCCCCGAGCGCCCCGGCCACAGTCCCACGGACGCGGACCGGCACGCCCCGCTGACGTTGGACAGCCCGGCGTACGTCATCTACACCTCCGGCTCCACCGGCAACCCCAAGGGCGTGCTGGTGACCCACCGGGGGGTGGCCAACCTCGCGGGCAGCCAGATCGAGCGGTTCGCCGTGCACGAGGGGAGCCGGATCCTCCAGTTCGCCTCGCCGAGCTTCGACGCGGCCTTCTCCGAGCTGTGCCTGGCCCTGCTGTCCGGCTCGGCGCTCGTCCTGGCACCGGCCGACCGGCTGCTGCCGGGCCGGTCCCTCACCGAGCTGACCCACCGCCGGCGGGTCACCCACGCGACCATCCCGCCCGCCGCCCTCGCCGCGCTGGACGAGGACGGCCTGCCGCCGGGCATGGTGCTGACCGTGGCCGGCGAGGCGTGCTCCCCGACGCTCGTCGAGCGGTGGTCGCGGGACCGCCGGATGATCAACGCCTACGGCCCGACGGAGACCACCGTCTGCGCCACCATGAGCGACCCGCTCTCCGCCGACGGCTCCCCGTCCGTCCCGCCGATCGGTCGTGCGGTGTGGAACACGCGGGTGTATGTGTTGGATGGTGCGTTGGGGTTGGTGGCTCCGGGTGTTGCGGGTGAGTTGTATGTGTCGGGTGTGGGGTTGGCGCGTGGGTATGTGGGGCGTGCGGGTCTGACGGGTTCGCGGTTTGTGGCGGATCCGTATGGTCCGGCTGGTTCGCGGATGTATCGCACGGGTGATGTGGTGCGGTTGTTGGCGGATGGTCAGGTGGAGTTCGTGGGTCGTGCCGATGATCAGGTGAAGATTCGGGGTTTCCGGGTCGAGCCGGGTGAGGTGTCGGCTGTGGTGGCTGGTTGTGCGGGGGTTGCGCAGGCGGCTGTGGTGGT
>NZ_RDBO01000174.1 GCF_008120935.1 Streptomyces sp. sk2.1 | reverse complement strand
GCCGCGCCGCCGGCGCCGCCGGTGAAGACGGTGGTCAGGACGTTGAAGGTGACCGCTCCGGCGGCGCGGCCGGGGTTCTTGCCCCATTCGTCCCAGGCGACCAGGGCCTTGCCGGTCTCCTTCATCGCGGTGCGTGAGTCGCGGAGCCAGGAGGGGAGTTTGTCGTCGGGCAGGGTCCAGAACAGGGCGCCTGCTCCGGGGACGGCGGAGATGACGAGGCCGGTGGCGAGCTGGGCCAGGCCCTTCCAGGCCTGTCCCATGGCTTCCCAGCCGCCGAAGCCGACCAGGGTGCCCAGGCCCTTGATGGTGCCCCAGACCCCGTCGACGATCAGGCCGTCCCAGACGAAGGACTTGACCCAGTGGCCGACCTCGTACCAGTGGTGCTTCTCCTCGACGGGGTCGCCCCAGGGGAGTTTGGCGTTCTTGAGGTCCTCGGCGTTGAACCCGTACTGGTCCTTGCGTTCGGAGCCGTCGCCGGCGACCATCTGCGTCCCGCCGAACAGGGCGGTGATCTTGTTGTGGCAGGTGCGTTCGGCGGCCCAGAACGCGGCGACGGTCGCGGTGATGTCGTCACGGAGCTGGTTGTGCTCCTCGACCTTGTCCCCGTCGTACTCCCACTCGTCGTCGTCCTTGTTCTCGTTCACGAACGTGGTCGCGTCGGTCTTCAGCTGCGCGAG
>NZ_RDBO01000173.1 GCF_008120935.1 Streptomyces sp. sk2.1 | reverse complement strand
GCCAGGCCCTGGCGGGCGAACGGGCGCCCCTGCCCTGCGATATGGAGCTGCCGTAGTGCACCCAGCGCGGGCCCCCGCGCCCCGGCTCAACGGCCCCCAGGAACGGCCCCGGCTGGACGTGGTGCGGGACGGCCGGATCGTCACCACCGTCGAGCTCCGGTGCGACGGCGAGGAGGCCGGGTTCCTGGTGCCCGGGCTGCCGGAACGGATGGGCACCGTCGAGCTCTGGCTCCCCCCGTACCACCAGTTCAGGCTGCGCGCCCTGACCGTCGACCGGACGGCGTCCGTGGAGCGCGACGGGCGCGGGGGCCCGCGCTGGGTGCACTACGGCAGCTCCATATCGCAGGGCAGGGGCGCCCGTTCGCCCGCCAGGGCCTGGCCCGCGCTCGTCGCCCGACGGGCCGGGCTCGATCTGACATCCATCGCGCTGGGCGCGGCGTGCTGCCTCCAGCCGATGTCGGCCCGGCTCATGCGCGACCTGCCGGCCGAGCTGCTCACGGCGTGCGTCGGCATCAACGTCCAGGCGCTCGGGAGTCACAGCCCGGACGCCTTCACCTCCGCCCTGATCGGTTTCGTGGCCACGGTCCGCGAGCGGCATCCGACGACACCGTTCGCGCTGATGTCGACCATCGTCGCACCGGACCGCGAGACGGTTCCCGGTCCTTCCGGACTGACCGTCCAGGACTGCCGCGTCCGGGTCCGGCAGGCCGTGGAGCTCCTGCGGCGGCACGGCGACACGGCCCTCAACCACATCGACGGACTCGACGTCTTCGGCCCGCGCGAGGCCGGACTGCTGCTGGAACCGGAGGGGTTGGACCGGCTGCATCCGGGGCCGGCCGGCCATCCGGTCCTCGCCGAGCGCTTCCTGGCCGCGCTGCGCCGCAGCCTGTGTGTGCCAGTACCAGCATGATTCGGGATCTGGCTGCCCCGCTCCCGTACCGGAACGATCGCCTCGTCAGACGCCGTCCGGCGAGAGGAATGCCGTGCCCGAGACCACACCGTCCGCCGCCGAGGCGGCACCGCCCGCGCAGTCACCACCCGCCCGGGTGCCGTGGGCGGCGTACACGGGCGTGTATCTGCTGCTGTTCCTGATCGGCACCGAGACGTTCCTGGTCTCGCCGCTGCTGCCGACCATCGCCGGTTCGGTCGGGGTCTCCGTGGCCGCCGCGGCGAGCACCGTCACCGCGTACACCCTGGTGTACGCCCTGACCGCGCCGTTCCTCGGGGCGGTGTCCGACCGCTTCGGCCGGCGCCCCACCATTCTCGCGGGAACGCTGCTGTTCCTGCTGGGCAACGCGCTCGCGGCGGTGGCCGGGAACCTGACGGTGCTCGTCGTCGCCCGGGTGGTGGGTGCCCTGGGCGCGGCGCTGGCCGGGCCGTCGATCTGGGCCCACATCGCGGAGACGGCCCCGGCCCCGGTGCGCGGCCGGGCCGTCGGACTCGGCATGGCGCTCTTCTCCGCCGGGCAGGTGCTGGGCGTCCCGGCGGGCAGCTTCCTGGCCGGATGGGGCGGCTGGCGGGCCTCGTTCTGGGCGCTCACCGCGCTGACCGCGGCCTCGGCCCCCCTGCTGCTCGCCCAGATCGAGCGCCGGCCGAAGGACGGAGCGGCGGGCGGGGCGGCCCCGCTGCGGTTCACCGCGGTGTTCTCCGTCTGGCGCGACGGCGTGCTGCGGCACACCCTGATCGTCGTCTTCCTGCTGCAGGCCGCGAACCTCGGGGCGTACACCTTCCTCGGTTCGGCGCTCCACGACCGGTTCGGGCTCTCCGTCAACGAGTTGGGGCTGCTGGGCATCCTGGTCGGGGCCGGCAGCGCGCTGGGTTCGCTGGTCGCGGGCCGGATCGGGGACCGGGCGCGGGAGCGCGGCTCCGGCGACGCGGTGTGGATTCCGGTGTGGTGCCTGGTGCTGGGCGGGGCCGCGGTGCTGGCCGCGCTCGGGGCGACCTCGCTCCTGGCGTACGCGGCGGTGCTGGTGTGGTTCTTCGCGAGCGGTGCCTTCGGGACGCTCGTGCAGACGCTGCTGGTGTCGTCGCGGCCGGATCTGGGGGCGACGTCCAGCTCCTGGAACAGCGCGACGCTGTACGCGGGCACGGCGGTCGGTGTCGCGGCCGCGGGTGCCTTCGCGCACGCGGACACCGGTACCGCGGTGGTCGGCGGTGGTCTCGCGGTGCTGGCCGGGCTGACCGCGCTGCCGCTGGTGGGCCGGCTCCGCCCGGCCGGGGCGCAGGGGTCCGGGGAATCCGCGGCGCCGGAAGGCCCCGGGGGGCCGGAGTCCGGGAAGTCCGCGGCGCCGGAGGAGCCCGCGCCCGAGGGGACTTCGCGTGCCGGGGCCGTGGGCGAGGGCTCCGCGAAGGGGGCGGTGACCGATGGGCGTGCCTGACACCGGGCACCGCCGGGCGCTGCCGCTCGACGGCCTGCGCGCCGTGGCCGCGCTGCTGGTGATCGCCCTGCACGTGGGGATCTACACCGGTCAGGTCGCGTCCAGTTGGCTCGGCATCGGCGAGGCCGGGCCGCTCGGTCCGGTCGTCTCCCGCTTCACCGTGGGGGTGCCGATCTTCTTCGTGCTGTCCGGGCTGCTGCTCTACCGCCCGTTCGCGAACGCCGCGCGCGACGGTGGACCGCGCCCCTCCACCGGTCGCTACCTCCGCCACCGGGCGGTGCGCATCCTGCCCGCCTACTGGCTGGTGGCACTGGTCTCGCTCGTGTGGTTCGGCCGCGACACGCTCGGGGCGGCCTGGCCGGCGCTGCGGACGTTCCTGCTGCTCCACATCTACGGCTCCGACCCGATCCCGGCCGGGATACCGCAGACCTGGAGCCTGGCGACCGAGGTGTCGTTCTACGCCGTGCTCCCCCTGCTGGCCGCGGCGCTCCATCCGTTGCTGCGCCGGGGCAGGGCGGGCGCGGTGCTGGGCGTCCTCGGTGCGGTGGAGGCGGTGACCCTGCTGTCGGTGGTGCTCACCCACGTGCCGTCCGCCGGGCCCTATCCGCCGGCCCAGCTGTGGCTGCCCGAGTACGCCGGGTACTTCGCGGCGGGCATGGCGCTGGCGGTGATCGCCTCCCGGACCGTCGAGCCGCCCGCCCCCGTCCGCCGGCCGTGGCTGTGCTGGGGCGTGGCCCTCGGGGCGTACGTCCTGGTGTCGACGCCGCTCACCGGGTCGACGCTGCGCTATCCGACGGTGGCCGAGGCGCTGCTGGAGCATCTGCTCTATCTGGTCGTCGCGGTGGCGCTGGTGGCGCCGCTGGCCCTGGGGCCCGCCCGGCCCGGTCCGGGGACGCCCGCCCGTCTGCTGGCCCATCCGGTGCCCGCCTGGCTCGGGCAGATCTCGTACGGCCTGTTCCTGTGGCACATGGTCGTGGTGGAGGGCTGGCTCCGGGTCACCGGCGAGCGGGCCGGGTCGGCGGACTTCCGGGTGCTGTTCCCGGTCACCGTGGTGCTGTCCGTCGGATGTGCCGCGTTCAGCCACTACCTGGTCGAACGGCCGCTGCGGCGGCTGCGCGGCCGGACGCCGGAGCCCCGGCCGGTGCCCGGCCCCCGAGTACCCGATCCCACGGAGTCCGGACCCCGCCGRCCCGGCCCCCGACGGTCCGACCTCCGCGACGAACAGGAGTCCGTACTTCCATGAACGATGTCCGCTGGGGCGTCAACCTGCCTCTGCCCACCCATGCCCTGACCGATCACCGGCGCACCGTCGAGGCGCTTCCCGACCTGGGGTTCACCGATGTGTGGACCGGGGAGGGCGGGGGCATCGACGCCTTCACCCCGCTCGCCACCGCGGCGGCCTGGCAGCCGGCGCTCCGGCTCGGCACGGGAGTGGTGCCGGTCTTCACCCGCGGCCCCGGCATCCTCGCGCAGACCGCGGCGACGCTCTCCCAACTCACGGAGGGTGAAGTCCTGTTGGGTGTCGGCGCGTCCGTGCCCGCCCATACGACGGCGCTCAACGGGGTGGCGCACGACCGGCCGCTCGCCCGGGTCCGGGACACCGTCCGGTTCCTGAGGCGGGCCCTGCGCGGGGAGCCGGTGGGCGACGCTTACGAGACGCTCTCGGCGCCCGGTTTCAGCCTCGGCTTCACCCCGGCCAGGCCACCGAAGGTGCTGGTCGGCGCGTTGCGGCCGCGGATGCTCGGGGTGGCGTACGGGGACGGGGACGGCGCGGTCGTCAACCTCCTCACCGCCGAGGACGTGCCGCGGGTGATCGCGGCCGGGCGGGCGCAGGGGGGCGTGGACGGCTCGGACGGCACCCCGCCGCCGCCCAAGGAGACGGTGGTGAAGCTCTTCGTCTGCCCGACGCGCGACACGGCGTACGCGAGGAACGCGGGGCGCGGCTTCCTCGGCTGGATCCTCAACCAGAAGCCCTACCACGCGTTCCACGAGTGGCTCGGCCGCGGGGACCTGCTCAAGGCCTCGCACGAGGCCCATCTGGCGGGCGACCGGTACGGGGCGGCCGCCGCGCTGCCGGACCGGCTCGTCGACGCCCTGTGGCTGCACGGCGAACCGGCCGCGCTGCGCGAACGGATCCGCGGCTTCCTGCACCCGGGGGTGACGACCCTGCTGCTGTACGTCGCGCCGACGCCCGAACTGTACGGGGACCCCGCGGCGCTGCCCGGGCTGCTCGCGGACCTGCGGACATGACGGCGGGTCAGCTCTTGGGCGGGCGGCCGGTGTTGCGCGTCGGAGCCGTCGGCGGGGACGGGCGCCGCGTGGTGCTGCAACTGCACGGGGGCGGCTACCGGTCCGGTTCCCCCGGGCCGAGCCGCCCGCTCGCCGCGCATCTCGCGCGCCGTACGGGGGCCGAAGTGCTGGTGCCCGCCTATCGGTTGGCGCCCCGGCACCCGTTCCCGGCGGCCGTCGAGGACGGTCTCGGCGCGTACACGGAACTGCTGCGGGACGGTGTTCCCGCCGACCGGATCGCCCTCGTGGGCGAGTCGGCCGGCGGGGGGCTGGCGCTCGCCGTGCTCCTGGAGGCGCAGCGGGCCGGGCTGCCGATGCCCGCCGCCGCGGTGGGGCTGTCCCCGTGGCTCGATCTCACCCTGGAATCGGGGGCGTTCGAGCGGTGCGCGGACAGCGATCCGGTGCTCGACCGGTCCTCGCTGCGCCGTTCCGCCGCCCTCTACCTCGCGGGGGCCGACGCCCGCGGCCCCGCCGCGTCGCCGTTGTTCGCCGACGGGGCGGCGCTGGCCGCCCTGCCTCCCGTGCTGCTCCAGGCGGCCCGGGAGGAGGTGCTGGTGGACGACGCGCGGCGGTTCGGCGCGCGGATGACGGCCGCGGGCGGTCGCTGCCGGGTGGAGTTGTGGGAGGGGGCGACGCACTGCTGGCAGTTGTTCGTGGACCGGCTGCCGAAGGCGGTGGCGGCCGCCGACTCTGTTGCGGATTTCTTAACGGAACATCTCGCCTGAAGGACAACTGACGAGAAATCGGACAGTGGTGGCCGGAACCCGGTTAAGCTGGCCCGTGAAACCCGCAGGATCGCGGAGAATCGGGGGGCGGCATGCAGCCGGGCGACGGGTTGACGAATTCCGGTCCGTACGGACGGTGCAGACGATGTAGGGGCGTGCCGCAGCACTCCCGGTGATCATTCGTCTTCACCCGTCGACCCGGAAGGGAATTCTCCGTGCAGAAGTCCGCACACACATCCACGAACACCGAGGAAGAAATCGGCGAGAGCAGGGGATTCGCCAATTCCAAGGAGCTGGGGGCGTTTCTGCGCGCCCATCGCGAGAGGCGCTCCCCGCAGGACGTCGGGCTGCCCGACACCGGCCGGCGCCGGACGCCCGGGCTGCGCCGCGAGGAGGTCGCGGCGCTGTCGGGCGTCGGGCTCGCCTGGTACACCTGGCTGGAGCAGGGCCGGGTGATCCCCTCCCGGAAGGTGCTGGAGGCGGTGGCGCGGACGCTGGGGCTCGACGCCGTGTCGTACCGCCACGTCCTGGCCCTGTCCGGGCTGCTGCCGCCCGCGGTGGACGGGGCGGGGCACGACGAGGTGGCGGCCCGTCTGCAGGGCCTGCTGGACACCTGGGAGAACAGTCCGGCGGTGCTGCTGGACTCGCGTTTCGACATCACCGCGTGGAACGAGGCGTACGCCGCCGTGTGGTCCGACCCGGCCGGCATCCCGGCCGGGCGCCGCAACCTCATGTGGTGCGTGGCGGGCAGTCCCGCGTTCCGTTCGACGCTGCTGGACTGGGAGCCGCTGGCCCGTGCCGTGCTCGCGCACTTCCGGGGCCAGACGGCGCGGCTCGCCGCGAGCGACCCCCGTACCCGGGAGATCTACGCGATCCTGCGCGCGGACTTCCCGGAGCTGGCGCAGTGGTGGGAGTGCCAGGGCGTCGGCGATCTGACGGCCCGCCGGGTCTCGGTGCTGCTGCCCCGGCACGGCGGGCTCGACCTGCAGTTCTCGGCGTTCCGGCCGGTGGACGACCCGGAGGCGCTGATCGTGGTGCAGGCCCCGGTCGGCCCCGGAGACCGCGAGCTGGTGTCCCGTCTGGTGCGGGAGGGCCGTGACACGGGTGCGGAGGTCGTCCGCATCGGGCGGTGCCGGGCGGGCTCCGGTCATCCGGCGGCGGCGCCGGCCGCGGCGAAGAAGGAGCGCAGCTCCGCGTAGGTCTCGGCGGGCGCCTCCTCGGGCAGGAAGTGCCCGCAGTCCAGCGCCCGCCCCCGTACGTCACCGGCCCACCGCCGCCACACCGCGAGTACGTCGTGGTGCCGTTCGGTGTGCGACCGTCCGCCCCACAGGGCGAGCACCGGGGCCTCGATCCGCCGCCCCGCCCGCAGGTCCGCCCGGTCGTGTTCCAGGTCGGGGCCGAACATCGCCCGGTAGTCCTCGCACATCGCGTGCACGACGGCCGGGTCCTCGGCGGCCTTCCGGTAGGCGGCGAGCGCCTCGGGGGCGAACAGCCCGGCGTGCGCCCCGAAGAGGAACGTCTCGGGGTCGCCCGCGATCAGGCGCTCCGGGACCGGGTGCGGCTGGGCCATGAGGAACCAGCGCCACAGCTGCCGGGCGGCCCCCGCGTCCACGGCGTCCAGCGCGTCCGCCGTGGGCACGATGTCGAGCACGGCCAGCCGGGTGACGCGTGCCGGATGGTCCAGGGCCAGCCGGTAGGCGCACCGGGCGCCCCGGTCGTGGCCCGCCACGGCGAAGCGGTCGAAGCCCAGCGCGTCCATCACCCGCACCAGGTCGCCGGCCAGGGCGCGTTTGTCGTACGGGGGCGGGTCCTCGCCGGTCCGGACGGCCCGTCGGCTCTCCCCGTACCCCCGCAGGTCCGCGGCCACGACGGTGAACTCCGTGGCGAGCGGCGGTGCGACCGCGTGCCACATCGCGTGGGTCTGCGGAAATCCGTGCAGCAGGAGCAGCGGCGGGCCCTCGCCCCCTCTGCGGACGTGCACGGGGCCGCCGTCGGCCCCGGTGACGGTCAGCGAATCGAATCCCTCGAACAGCACCATCGGGCCAGGCTAATGGCGGCCGACCCGTTCGGGAATTCATTGCGGATGCTGTTATTCACGGTCACAGGATGACCGGTGCACCGCCTCAAGAATTGACATTGACGGCGTCGAACTCTCATTCCTATTCTGCGTCAGGAATTTCGAATTCATTCTTCCCGAAATATTCTTCTCCGGTCGAAAGAGCTGCTGATGAAGCAGAAGTACTCCACCGACATGAGCCCGTCGGAGCGCGCCGCACTGTGGCGGCAGCGCCTCTTCGAGGCCGAGGCCGGCCTGACGCGGTACCTCACCGAGACCCGCGGCGGCCAGGACATCGACGGCTGGATCGCGGTGCGTTCGGAGATCTTCGCCGATCTGCCGGGCCGGGGCACCGACACCGGCCCGGACTCCGGTGCCCGCGCCGGGGCGGACCTCGCCGGGGACTGGCAGCGCGTCTTCTTCCGCGCCCAGGCCCTCATGGAACGGTTCCTGGTGTCCCGCTACGGGCACGGCGAACTCGCCGCCTGGGCACGGGCCGGTGCCGAAGTCCACCGCTACGTCGAGCCCGGTCACGGCCGCGGCGCGCTGGACCCGGTCCTCCGGGTGGCCCGCCAGGCCGAGTTGTACGGATCGCGCTACCGCGTCGTCGAGGACGGCGCCGAACGCGCCGTGCTGGAGATCTCGCACTGTGCCATCTGGGACTACCGCGAGCAGGCGCGCGCCCGTGGTGTGCGCATCACGCTCGCCTCGCCCTGCGAGTACTGCGTGCACGCCACCGGCGCCAACATCGCCGCCAAGGGCTACGCACCACGTCATGAACTCACCGAGGGTCCCGACGGCCCCGGTTGCATCTGGGAGGCGCAATGTGCGGCATAGCCGGCTGGGTCGACCGGGACCGCGATCTGCGGACCGAGGGCGAGGTCGTGCGGGCCATGACCGACACCATGGTGCCGCGCGGGCCCGACGCGGGTGATGTGTGGCTCTCCGAGCACGCCGCGTTCGGCCACCGCAGGCTCGCCGTCATCGACGTCGGGGGCGGCGCGCAGCCGATGGAGGCGCGCGACGGCGACGGCCGGGTGCTGGCCGTCATCACCTACAGCGGCGAGGTCTACAACTTCCGCGAACTGCGCGCCGAACTGACCTCGTTGGGGCACCGCTTCCGCACCGGCTCGGACACCGAGGTGGTGCTGCGGGCCCACCTCCAGTGGGGCGAGGCCGCGGTGCCCCGGCTGAACGGGATGTTCGCGTACGCCGTCTGGGACGTGCCCCGGCAGGAGCTGCTGCTGGTGCGCGACCGGCTCGGTGTGAAACCGCTGTACTGGACGGGCGGCGACCGCCATCTGCTGTTCGGTTCGGAACCGAAGGCCGTCCTGGCCAATCCGCTCTTCGAGGCCGAGACGGACGCGGAGTCGCTGGCCGAGCTGTTCGCGGTCCCGTCCGCGCCGACGCCGGGCCGGACCGTCTTCCGGGGGCTGCACACCGTGCGTCCCGGGCACACCGTGCGGTTCGGTCCGAACGGGGTGGGCGAGCGGGCGTACTGGTCCCTGGAGACCCGGCCGCACACCGACGACCTGGACACCACCGCCGCCCGGGTGCGGGAGATCCTGACCGACACGGTACGACGACAGCTGGTCAGCGACGTACCGCTGGGGATGCTGCTCTCCGGCGGGCTGGACTCCTCCACGCTGACCGCGCTGGCGGCGGCGGACGCCCGCGGCGGCAAGCTCGCGACGTTCTCGGTGGACTTCCCGCCGGACGAGCAGCCCGAACGCCTGGGCGACTGGAACCGGGACAGCGACGCGCCGTACATCGCGGAGCTCTCCGACCGGCTCGCCACCGTGCACACGGCGGTGACGGTGCCGGGCGGCGAGCTGCTCGCGCACCGCTCCGTCGGGCTCCGGGCCCGCGACCGGCCCGGCTGGGGCGAGCCCGACGTGTCGCTGTACCTGCTGTTCAAGGGGGTGCGGCAGCATGTCACGGTCGCCCTGTCGGGGGAGGTCGCCGACGAGGTGTTCGGCGGCTACCCCTACTTCCACCACGACCGTCCGCTCGACACCTTCCCGTGGCTGAGCGACCGGCCGTCGCCGGCGGACCTGCTGCGGCCGGAGGTCGCGGAGTGGGTGCGGCCCCGGGAGTACGCCGCCCAGCGGTTCGCCGACGCGCTCGCCGAAGTGCCGCACCCGGCGGGCGGGTCGGGTCCGGAGCGACGGGCCCGGCAGATCTCCCACCTGGCGCTGACCCGCTGGCTGCCCGCCCTGCTGGACCGCAAGGACCGGATGAGCATGGCGGCGAGCCTGGAGGTGCGGGTGCCGTTCGCGGACCACCGGCTCGTCGAGTACCTGTGGAACGTGCCCTGGTCGCAGAAGAACACCGGCGGGGTGCCCAAGGGCCTGTTGCGGCGGGCGGTCGGCGACCTGCTGCCGGAGAGCGTGCTGCACCGGCCCAAGAGCGGCTATCCGGCCAGTTCCGCGCCCGGTTACGGGCGGGCGCTCCGGGTGCTGGCCGAGGATCTGGTGCACCGGAGCAGTCCGGTGTTCGACCTGGTGGACCGGGCGGCGGTGAAGCGGCACCTGGCCGAGGGCACACCGCTGCCGGGGCCGCGCGCCGCGCCCCACCCCACCGGCGGGCTCGACCACCTGCTGGCCGTGGACCGCTGGCTCGAAACCTACCGGGTGAGGGTGCGATGAGCCCCACGACCGGCCGGGGCGGACCGACGACGGCGGAGTACCTCGACGCCGCCCGGACCTTCCCCACCGGGGTGACGGTGGTGGCCACCCGCTACCGGGACGGCACCCCCGCCAAGACCGTCTCCGCCTTCGCCTCGCTCTCGCTCGACCCGCTGCTGATCGCCGTGGCCATCGGCAGGCACAGCCCGCTGGTGTGGGCGGCGCGCGCCTCCGGCGTGCTGTCGGTCAACGTCCTGCGCCACGACCAGCAGGAGGTCGCCGATCACTACGCGCGGCCCGAACGCGACCGGCCGCAGCCACCGCCGGCCGGCCTGGTACGGGAGCACACCGGCGCGCCCGTCCTCGACGACTGTCTGAGCTGGTTCGACTGCCGGCTCGTCACCGTGGTGCCCGGAGGGGACCACTCCCTGCTCATCGGTCAGGTGGTCGGGGTGCGGAGCGGCAACGGCCCGCCGCTCGTGCACCACGCCGGCCGGTACCACGGTCTCGGCCCCGCCGCGCAGCAGCCCCTTCTCCCCCACCGAGTTC
>NZ_RDBO01000172.1 GCF_008120935.1 Streptomyces sp. sk2.1 | reverse complement strand
GGCTGGTGGTGATGAAGTGGGCCAGGGCCTGCCGGTTGCCGTCCTCACCCAGACGGGCGGCCATCGGCTCCACCGACTTGCGCCGCCCGTCCAGCAGCAGTCCTCGCAGATAGACGGCGCCCCACCGGCGTTGATCCGCCCGCGCGAACGGCTCGAACATCTCCGCCGCGAAGTCCTCCAGATCACACCGGACCGCAGCCAACTCCTCACCCAGCACAGCCAGTCAACGACACACCCGATCAAACGGACACGCCACCGGCGAGTGAACCTGACCAAGCACTACTAGGGCTCCACTCGATGCATACGACTCTCCTGGCCTGGCGGGATTCCTCGGGCTCCCCCGATCGCAACGTCAACTTCGTTGAACGTCATGCCGTCGAGGTGACCATGGTCTCCGAGCGCCTCGGCAGCTTCACGTCGGCGGCTCGGGCCGCCTTGGACGACACAGAACTTCCGTCAAGCAGGCGCAACTGAGAATGCGGCGCTTGGAGTATCGGAACGGGAATTAGCGGTACGCCGCACACCGTCAGCTGCTTCCCGCGCCGGTGACAATCGTGTCCTCGGCGGGGTGAACACCATACGGCCCTGCTCTCACTGGCCGACATGTCCGGCGCCAGGAGCAACGCTCCTGGGTACGGGTCGATGCGGCCCACCGAGTTCCGCGCCCGTGCGGTCGTGCCCCAGCGATGTCAAAAGCGGCCCAACTACTCGGACACGCGACAACCTGGGTGCTTTGCGTGCTGCGAACGGCGAGCGTCCGCAGCGGGGTTGGGTGATTGCCGTCGCAGCGTCCGGCTTCTCGGGATGATGGGTTCCTCAACGGAATGGGGTGTCGCGTGTCGGAAGTGTTGTGGGGTGTGCCGTCGGGGCGGGCGATGACCTGCACGTTCATGCCGTGCTGCTTGTGTTTCTGGGAGTGGTACGGCTCGTCGGCGGCGATGCGGTCGGTGGGGATGAGGGTGCCGTCGACGATGACGGAATCGCCACGGAATCGCC
>NZ_RDBO01000171.1 GCF_008120935.1 Streptomyces sp. sk2.1 | reverse complement strand
GGACCTCACAGTCCGCCGCTCCGGGCGTGAGCGCGGACCGGCTCGCAGTACAACAAAACACCGACGGCAAAGACATCCTCTACCTCCCCGACACCACACACAACACCCTCTACTACGGGCTGCGCTGAGGCCCCACCCGCCCGTTTGCCGTTGTGCCGGGCGGGGGTGAACGCCCGTCAGGTCCGGGGCCGTCAGCCCGCCCGCCGCAGCTCTGCTGGCCGCCCTCGCCCGCGCCCTGCTGCCCTGGCACGGCTTCCCCACCCCGCCCGCGGCGGCCGCGGCCCCCCGGTACGCGACCGTGCCGGGAAGGCCACCGACCGGGGCGGGCGAGGCCCTGCTGCCCGGCCTGGCCGGCCTGTTCACCGCCCTCGCCGCGACGAGCCGGCCCGGCGACGCGGGGCTCACCCCGCCCGTCGAGCCCTGGCGGGCCCGCCACCCGGGCAGGTTCCGCCACTTCACCCGGCCCGCGAGAGGGGTGTGGGCGGCCGGGACCGTGTGCTGCCCGCGGTGCGGGGGCAGCGACGGCCCGTGGACGGTGACCTGCGACTGGCGCCGGGCCGAACTGGGCTGCCCCTGCGGCGCGGTGCACCGCGAGCACGGCCTGAGCCTCTCGGAGATCTGGCTCGCACTGCCCCGGACCTGACGGGCGTTCACCCCCGCCCGGCACAACGGCAAACGGGCGGGTGGGGCCTCAGCGCAGCCCGTAGTAGAGGGTGTTGTGTGTGGTGTCGGGGAGGTAGAGGATGTCTTTGCCGTCGGTGTTTTGTTGTACTGCGAGCCGGTCCGCGCTCACGCCCGGAGCGGCGGACTGTGAGGTCCAGGTTCCGTCGGTGTTCTGGGTCGCGACGAAGACCTGGTCGGTGCCGGTGGTGGTGATGTAGTAGATCCGTTTGGTGTCTGTGGTGTTCCAGGTGATGCCGAGGGCTGCTGTGGTCTGGGTGTTGGTGTATACGGTTTTGCTGGTCCAGCTGCTGCCGCTCGGGTAGGCGTAGTGCACGTGG
>NZ_RDBO01000170.1 GCF_008120935.1 Streptomyces sp. sk2.1 | reverse complement strand
CCCCAGCAACCGCCCTCCCGGCAGCCGCTCCGTACCGACACGAACCGGGTCACTCACGTACGAACTCATGCACCCGATCATGACCGGATCCATCACCTGTGTCGAAGGCTTTACCGCCGGGGTCCGGAACCGGCCGGGGCGCACCGACCCCGCTCAGTCGCCGGGCAGATCCGACGCCAGATCCAGCGCCCGTACCTCTTTCTCCTGCACGACGTCCGCGGGCGCGGGCGGCTTCACGGTCACCGGCCTGTCGTATTCGTCGAGTTCGAGCAGTACCGGCACGTCACCGAGATTGAACTCGATCCCCCGGGGCGTGTTCCCGCCCTTCTCCGGCACGTGCACCGAGACTTCGCCCGCACCGGAACCGTGTGTGAGCTGAATGGTTCGCTCACCGCCCCTGGTGCGCGGATTGCCCATCTCCTTGGCTCTGCTCACCTTTGCCGGAACCTTCATGAACGCCAGGTGGAACGCGCAGAGGAACACCCCCGGGGCCTCCAGGAGGTCGCGGGCCGGATATTCGACGTACTTTCCACGGGACTTCTTGATCGCTTCGTCGACGGCGGCCAGCTTGTCCGGCATGTAAATCTTCGCGAACTTGCGCGTCTCATCGAGATTTTTGTCGCCGTGGCGCACCCAGCCACGGTCACGAATGATGATGATCTCGTCGGGCACCTGATTCTGCTTGTACGTGCCGACGCAGTTTCCCTGCCGATCGGCACGCAGGTCGACCCCCACCGATATTTCGGACCTGAACTCGCCCTTCATCCGGAAGGACTCGTAGCCCTTGAACGACTTGAGCGACTCGTTCATCCGCTGCGTGTCGCTCATGGCGGGCGCACCGGACGGTTCACCGCCCCCGGGCCCACCGCCGGACCCACCGCATCCACCTCGCACGACATGAGTTCCTTTTGGGGACTCGATGGCGCCGGTCGGCGGAGGGGTCCGGAACCGCGTTGATACGATCGCGCGTTCGATACCGGCGGCGCCCAGGTGCC
>NZ_RDBO01000017.1 GCF_008120935.1 Streptomyces sp. sk2.1 | reverse complement strand
GAGGGGGAGACGGCCGGGGTTTCGGCGGCGGGCTCGGGCTCGGGGGTCTTGGTGGCCTCGGGCTCGGTGGGCTCGGCGGTTTCGGCGGCGGTTTCGGCCACCGGTGCCGGTTCGACGACGGGCTTAGCCTCGGCCTCGGGCTCGGTGGGGGTTTCGGCCACCGGTGCCGACTCGGGCTCCGGTTCGGGCTCCACGGACGTCGCCTCGGGCTCCACGGACGTCGCCTCGGGCTGTACGGGCTTCGCCTCGGGCTGTACGGGCTTCGCCTCGGGCTCAGGAGCGGTCTCGGTCTGCGTCTCGACCTCGGCCTTGACGGGAGTCTCGGGCTCGACGTCCTTCGCCTCGGTGGCCTCGGTGGCCTCCGGCTCGGTGACCTCGGCCTCTGCGGGCTTCGGTTCGGGTTCCGGTTCCGCCGCCGCGACCGGTTCCGGTTCGGGCTTCGGCTCGTCCCTCTTCTCCTCCGGGGCCGAGCCCTGTGCCGGGACCGTGGGGACGGAGGGCTTGTCGAAGGCGGCCGCCACCAGATCCGAGGCCAGGCCGGTGCTGCCGTCGTTCTCGGTGGACCGGGGCGAGGCGGGGGCCGGGATCGTGGCCTTGGCGGCCGGGGCGGGGGCGCTCACCGGGGCCGCCGCCGCTTCCGGTTCGTCCGCCGGTTCCACGACCGGTTCCGCGACCGGCTCCGACTCCGCGGGCGCGGTGCGTTCGGTCTGGGGCGGGACCGTGGCCGTCGACGCGTCCTGCTCCGCGCGGTCACGGCCGAACACCTTGCGCAGCAAGCTCCGAATGCCCATGGGCGAGGCCTTTCGCGTGAGTTGGGTGCGATGAATGTCCGACCTGTGGGAATTGATCCCTGGCCAGGGCGGATACGTAAGGTTAGCGGCCGGATCCGGCCCTTCGTCGGCACGGCCCGCCCCGG
Source organism: Streptomyces sp. sk2.1 (assembly GCF_008120935.1). Taxonomy (GTDB): domain Bacteria; phylum Actinomycetota; class Actinomycetes; order Streptomycetales; family Streptomycetaceae; genus Streptomyces. Next base: position 8,204 of record NZ_RDBO01000017.1, on the reverse strand, counting down.
GGAAAACCGATACGGGAACGATCGGCGAACGGTTCCCCGCCGAGTCCGGCCCCCGCCCCGACGCGCTTGCGCCGCCTGATCCGGCGCGCTCCCGTTCCTCTGTCCGACGCGTTCCCCGCCCCCGCCCTGCCGGGCCACGGCCGGGGCCCGGCAGGGTCCTGGGCGAGTCCCCGCCGGGTCCTGTGCGCATGTCGTGCGGGCCTGATGTGCTTCGCCCGAATGCACTGACGGAGCCTCCAACTGCCTTGTTAACGTGATCGGCCGGTGCACTTGACGCGAAGTCAGGTGCACCGTTGTCCGTTGTTCACCAGCATTGCCAGGAAGGGCCTTCACATGGGGAAACCCTCTCGTCGAACACGTCTCGCGGCCTGTGCCGTCGCGACCGGTGCGCTGATTTCCGTACTCGTTCCGGCGGCCGGTGCCACCGCCGTCCCGGCAGCCTCCCCGCCGTCCTCCGCGCGGGCGGCGGACGACCCCGTACCGGGCAACGAGGGCATGCCGGACGACGGCTTCGACAACGAGGACGAGGGCGAGCAGGACGACTTCGCGGGGACGGGGGCCGGAACGGCCCCGGCCGCCCCGAGGGCGTCGCTCGCCGCGGCCCCCGTCCCCGGCCGGGCCGCCGACTTCAAGTTGGCGAAGGGCACCGATATCTCCGGCCTTGTCGCGAAGCTGGACGCCGGGCTGCCCGAGCAGGGGCTCACCGAGCTGATGGAGCAGGCCAACCGGCCCGCCGGCTGGGGGAGCGACTGCGGGGACACCGGCATCTACGGCCCCGACCTGACCGCCTCCCCCCGCGTCTGCTGGAAGAGCGACGACGCCACCTCCTCGGAGTGGGTCCCGCAGGCCATCAGCGGTGTGTCGGACGCGCAGGAGGACGAGGACTGGGGCACGTCCGACGCCGAGCCGATCGCCGTGGCCGGCTACGACGCGGAGAACCCGGGCCGCAGCGACTACCTCTCGGGCAAGGACAACTGCCTGCTGAGCCCGACCGGGGACGCCTGCAACGAGAAGGGCATCCGGGTCAGCTTCTTCAACCAGGCCACCAAGATGTACCGCCACGTGCTGCTGGTCTGGCCGTACATGAACTCCAAGAACCACATCTCCTTCGACGCGCTGCACGCCCGCGAGGGCAAGTGCCTCACCGAGGTGACGTCCTCCTGCGCCGCGCAGAACGGCATCCACGCCGGTGGCATGGTCTGGTACGGCAACTACCTGTACGTCGCCGACACCGCCAACGGCATGCGGGTCTTCGACCTGCGCAAGATCATGGACCTCAACCCGGACAACAAGACCGACGTCGACGACCCGACGCCGGACGGCCTGACCAGCAACGTCACGGACAAGCGGCGGGTCGGCCGGCAGAACAACGTCTGGTACGGCTACGGCTACCGCTACGTCATGCCGCAGGTCGCCACGCTGAAGTTCACCACGGCGAAGAACGGCGGCTCCACCAGCAAGAACCAGTGCTACGCCACCGGGCGCCCGAAGGCCTCGTACATCTCGCTGGACCGCACCGGCACCGACCACATGGTCCTCGGCGAGTACTGCAACACCAACAACGGCGGTACGAGCCCCGGCCGGGTCGGCACGTACCCGATGGCCGATCTGGTGGCCGCGGTCGAGGGCGCTTCCGGCAAGACCGCCTCCGCCGACCTGGCCTACGGCCTGCCGACCGGTGCCAAGTTCGGCGACGAGGCGCTGTGGCACAAGATCCAGGGCGTCATGCGGTACGAGGGCAAGTGGTACTTCCACCGCAGCAACGGCTACGACAACGGGCGGCTGCTCCAGGCCACGCCGGGCACGGTCGACGGGGTCGACCAGCTCGTCGGCAACACGAAGACCCTGCAGTCGTCGTTCGGGCCCGAGGACCTCTACCTCGCGCACGGGCGCGGTGACGGCTTCGCGCCGAAGCTGTGGTCGCTGAGCGAGCACGCGCCGAGCAAGTGCGGGGCGTGCGAGCGCGAGCTGTACGGCTACGGCATGTCCGACGTCATCAGCAGCTTCGGCTGAGGCGCGGGGCCGAAGTACACGGGGGACGGGGCGGGCCGGTGAACGATCCGGCCCGCCCCGTCCCCCGTGCCGCACTACAGTCGGACCCATGGTTTCCGGTGAGGCGCCGCAGGCGGAGGGCAGCGTTCGGGTCGATGTCTGGATCTGGTCGGTCCGGCTGACGAAGACCCGCTCGCAGGCCGCTGCCGCCTGCCGCGCGGGTCATGTGAAGGTCGCCGGTGAGCGCGCCAAGCCCGCCCAGACGGTGCGCGTCGGCGACGAGGTGCGGCTCCGGCACGCGGGCCGGGACCGGATCGTGGTCGTGTCGAAGATCGTGAAGAAGCGGGTCGGTCCGCCGGTGGCGGTGGAGTGCTTCGTCGACAACAGCCCGCCCCCGCCGCCGCGCGAGGCGGCGATCCAGGTTCCGGTACGGGACCGGGGCGCGGGGCGGCCGACGAAGCGGGACCGGCGCGAGATGGAACGGCTGCGGGGCAACGGCCCCGCGGGCTGACCGCGGACCGGGCTGACCGCGGACCGGGCTCACTGCCGACCGTGCCGACCGTGCCGACCGTGCCGACCGGACCGACCGGGTCGACCGGTGTCGGCAGCGGTGGGGTCACGGCTGCGGGGACGCGATCGCCCGGGCCGCCGCCACCTCCTGGCGCAGCGGGGCCAGTACGCCCCTCTCGTCGCCCGGCAGTTCGGCGCGGACCTCCACCAGGACCTCGCTCGACCGGATTCCGTCGGCCAGTTCCAGCAGCTGCCGACGGATCCCGGCCACCTCTTCCTGCGGTGGCGGGGACGCCCCGTGGTTGACCCGGACCCGGGCCGCCGTCGCCGCGTCCACGATGCGTTCGACCGCGACGACCAGCGGCCACCAGGCGGCGGCCCGGGTGCCGACCGGCGGCGGCTCGGTCAGCGCGCGCTGGAACTCGGACCGCACGACCGACAGGTCGCGGTAGATGCGGCGCCGGGCCCGCAGCCGTTCCGCCCGGTCGCCCGGACCGCCGCTTCCGCCGCCGGTCCCGCCCGGACCGCCCTGGTCGGTCGAACCGGTCGAACCGGCGGGTTCGAACGCGCATGTCACGTAGTCGGCGATGTCCGTCACCGCGTCCGCGAGCCGGTGGCCGATCCGGACGTGCCAGCTCTCCGGCCACAGCAGGTAGCCCGCCACCAGCACGATGGCGCAGCCGATCAGGCTGTCCAGGAAGCGTGGCCAGACCAGGTCGAAGCCCTGGTGGTTCAGCAGGTCGGACAGGAGCAGGATGACCGGGGTGATGGCCGCCGTCTGGAACGCGTACCCCTTCGCCGTGAGCGCCGGGATCAGTGCCGCGAGCACCACCATCACCGGCACGTCCCACCAGCCGATCGGCACCGCGGCCAGCACCGGTGCGGCGATCACGAGGCCGGCCGCCGTGCCCACCGAGCGCAGCACGGCCCGGGAGAACACCGAACCGAAGTCCGGCTTGAGGACGAACGTGACGGTCAGCGCCACCCAGTAGGAGCGGGGCACCGGGATCAGCGAGGTCAGCGCCTGGGCCAGGCCGATGCACAGGGCGAGCCGCAGCCCGTACCGCCAGGACGCCCCGGAGAACAGCACGTCGCGGGCGGTCCGCCGGACGCGCACCCCGAGCGCGGCGGGCCGGCCGAGCCGGTCGTCGACGTTGTACGGGTCGGGGTCGGCCTTGTGCACGACGACCGCGGCGTGCCGCAGCGCGCCGTCCACGGCCCGGGTCGCGGGCGAGTCCGGCGCGGGCAGGACGAGTTCGGGGCGGCCGGTGCGGCTCTCCTCGACGGCGACGGCCAGTTCGCGCACCGCCGCCGGGATCTCGTCCGGGAGCGTGAGCCGGCGCACATGGACCGCGGGGGCCGCCTCCACGAGCGGGATGACGACGTTGAGCTGGGCGAGCAGCCGCACCATGGCGCTGTTGCGGCCGTGGTAGCGGGCCCGGCGGGCCAGGATCAGGTCGTACGAGGTGTTGAGGGACTGGGTGACGGCCTGGCGCTGCTCCTCGTAGCCGGGACCGCCCGCGGCGGCGAGCAGGTCGGCGACGGCGAGATAGGTGTTCGCGACCGCGACCCGTTCCGGCAGCGCCCGCCGCAGCGGCCAGGCCAGCAGGGTCAGGGCGAGGACGAACAGGCCGCCGACCGTGAGCAGCAGCGGTGCCACCCACCAGGGTTCCGGCAGCGGGAGCCCGGCCCCGACGATCGCGTTGAGCAGGAGCAGCAGCCCGGACACGGAGGCGACGGCACCGATCGTCGACATCATCCCGGAGACCAGGCCGACCAGCGTCAGCGCGACGACGGCCGCCCAGCCGGTCCCGTACACCAGGGTGCCGAGCATCACGCCGAGCGCGCCGAACAGCTGCGGCACCGCGATGTTGAGGATGCGCATGCGGTACGCGTCGGCGGTGTCGCCGATGACCCCGGAGAGCGCGCCCATGGAGACGAGCGCGCCGTACGCCGGGCGGTCGAGCGCGAAGCCGGCGGCGAGCGGTGCCGCCAGCGCGACGGAGGCGCGGAGGACCGCGGCCCACGGGACGGGGGCGGACGGCTGGGGCCGCAGTCCGCTCAGCAGCCAGGGGGGCGGGGTCGCGCGTCTGCGTCCGTCCCCGGTCCCCGCTCCTGCCTCCGCGCCTGCCTCGGTCAATGCGTCCCCCTGGGTTCCGCGTCTCAGCCCCGGTAGCCCTCGACCTCGTCGGCCGGCCGGACCTTCGCGGTGGAGGGGTCCTCGCCGGACGCGCTCAGTGCGCGGCGCCGTCGCAGCAGATCCCAGCACTGATCGAGCCGGACCTCAACAGCGTGCAGCCGGGCCTTCTCGTCAGGGCCGAGGCCCGACTCCCGCACGGAGCGGTCGCGGAGCTCGCGTTCCTCGGAGACGAGATCGCCGATGTCGTCGATGATGTCGTGTTCCCGGTCGTCCATGACCTCTCCTTCGGGAGGGGGCGGGTGCGGGGGCCTCCTCCCGGGGCCGCCCCTGAGAGCCTGTCGGGTGACCTCCGCACCGTCCGCCCCCTCCGCACCGTCCGCGCTCGACTGGAAACCCTGCGCCGTCGCCGGGGGGCCCGCCGCCCAGGAGTGCGCCGAGCTGTTCGTACCGCTCGACTACCGCGACCCGGACCCGGACGGTCCGCGGGTCAGGCTCGCGGTGACCCGGGTCCGCAGCGACCGCCCGGGGGAGCGGCGCGGGACGCTGCTGGTGATCCCCGGGGGGCCCGGCTCCTCCGGGGTGGCCCTGGTGACGGGGAAGGGGGAGCGGCTGCAACGGGAGACGGGCGGCCGGTACGACGTCGTGAGCCTCGACCCGCGCGGGGTCGGCGGCAGCACGAAGGCGAGCTGCGGGCTCGCCGCGGAGGACCGCGACCTGGTGCACCTGCGGTCCTGGCCCGCCGCCGACGGTTCGATCACCGAGAACGTGGCGCGTTCCCGGCGCACCGCCGAGGCGTGCGCCCGCAACGGCGGAGCGATGCTGCGGAGCCTGACCACGGCCAACGAGGTGCGCGACATCGACCGGTTCCGGCAGGCGCTGGGCGAGGAGAAGCTGTCGGCCTGGGGCAGCTCGTACGGTACGTACGTGGGCGCCGTGTACGCGCAGAAGTACCCGCGGCACACGGACCGCTGGGTGCTGGACAGCAGCGGCGACCCCGACCCGTCGCGCGTCAACCGGGGCTGGATGCAGAACATGGCGCGGGCCGTGGAGGACCGGTTCCCCGACTTCGCGCGCTGGGCCGCGGACCCGGCCAGGGAGGCGGAGGGGCTGCGACTGGCCCGGGAGGCGCGGGACGTGCGGCCGCTGGTGCTGGACCTGGCCGCGCGGCTGGACCGCGAACCGAGGGAGACCACCACGCCCGGTGTGCCGCTGACCGGCAACCGGCTGCGCCAGGCCGTCCAGATGGCCCTGTACAGCGACAGCGCCTTCCCCCGGCTCGCCGAACTGATCCGGGCGGCCGGGGACCCGGCGGCGGAGCCGGTCCTGCCGCCGGGACTGGACCGGCCGCTGTCGGACCAGGACGCGGCGGTCACGATCGGCGTGGTCTGCAACGACGTCCGCTGGCCGGCCTCCGTGCCCGACTACCGGCGCGCCGTCGCGATCGACCGGGTGAAGCACCCGCTGACCGCCGGGCTGCCGGCCAACATCACCCCGTGCGCCTTCTGGAAGGACACCCCCGCCGACCGGCCGACCAGGATCACCGACGAGGGACCGTCCAACATCCTGATGATCCAGGGCCTGCGGGACCCGTCGACGCCGTACTTCGGGGCCCTGAAGATGCGCGAGGCGTTCGGCGACCGGGCCAGGCTGGTCACCGTCGACCACGGCGGGCACGGCATCTACCTGGGCAACGGCAACGCCTGCGGCGACCGCGCGGTCACCAGGTTCCTGACGACGGGGAAGCGGCCCGGACAGGACACGTACTGCGCGGGCTGAGCGGGCTGAGCGGACCGGGCCGGGTGCGGCCCCCGGCGGCGTCAGTCGCTGCCGGGGGGTGCGCGTCCGCCGTGCCCGGCCTCCGCCAGCAGGGTGACGACCTCCTCGTCGGAGGTCTGCGAGAAGTCCCGGTACCACTCGCCGACGGCGTGGAACAGGCGCGGCACGGACAGGCACACCACCTCGTCCGCGCTGCGCCGCAGCCGTACCACCGCCTCCGGCGGGGCCACCGGAACGGCCGCCACCACCCGGGCCGGGGTCTGCGCCCGTACGACCTCGCAGGCGGCCTCGGCCGTGGCACCGGTCGCGATGCCGTCGTCCACCACGATCACCGTCCGGCCGGCCAGCGGGACGCGCGGCCGGCCCGCGCGGTACACCTGCGCCCGCCGGGCCAGCTCGGCCGCCTCGACCCGCTCGACCGCCGCGAGATCCTGCCGCGCGGACCGCAGACGGCCCACGACGTCCTCGTTGAGGACCCGCACACCGCCCTCGCCGATGGCGCCGAACGCCACCTCCTCGTGGTGCGGCACACCGAGCTTGCGGACCACGATCACGTCGAGTTCGGCGCCGAGCGTCCGCGCCACCTCGAAGGCCACCGGGATTCCGCCGCGGGGCAGTCCCAGCACGACCGGGTTCTCCCGCTCCATGCGGCGGAGCGCCTCGGCCAGCTGCTCCCCCGCGTCCACACGGTCGGCGAACAGCACGAAGGTTCACCCCCAGAGGCGGGAGGGCGGGCCGCATGCGTACGGGCCCCGCCTGCTCCCCTCCTTCGAAACAACCCCATGTGCGGCGCCCCCGCAACTCGGGCGGGGCCGCCGCACGGGACGGGACCGGGCGGGGCCGCCCGGCGGCTCCGGTCAGGACACCGGGGTCGTGCGGGGGAGCTCACCCTCGGTCGTGTCGATGTCGATGACGGAGAACACCGCGCCCTGCGGGTCGGTCAGTGCGGCGAACCGGCCGAACGGCATGGTCATCGGGCCGAACCGGAGCACCCCGCCGAGTTCGGTCGCCCTCGCCACCGCCGCGTCGCAGTCCGCGACCGTGAAGTACACGTTCAGGAACGGCGGCGCCTCGGGCGGGAAGTCGTCGCCCATCCGCATCCGGCCCATGACCGTGCGGTCGCCCAGGTTGTACATCCGGAAGTCGACGTGCTCGTCCTCCAGCTTCACCACGCCGTACGGGAAGACGGCGGGGAAGAAGGCGTCGGACTTCTCGGGGTCCCGGGTGAAGACCTCGGACCAGCAGTAGGCGCCGGGCACGCGCTGCGCCCCGAAGCCCTCGTGGGTGCCCGCCTGCCACACGCCGAAGAGGACCCCGCCGGGGTCGCGGGCCAGCACCATCGTGCCGAAGCCGTCGACCCGCATGGGGTCCATCAGGGTCTCGCCGCCGTTCGCCCGGATCTTCTCGGCGGTGGCGGCGGCGTCGTCCGACGCGAGGTAGAGGCACCAGCCCGCCGGGCCCTCCTGGCCGGGCATCGGGGGCACCACGGCGGCGACCGCCCGGCCGTCCGCGTACGCCTGCGTGTAGCTGCCGAACTCCGTCGCGGCCTCGCCGAACGTCCAGCCCAGGACGTCACCGTAGAAGCGCTTGGCCGCCTCGACATCGGGGAACATCGCGTCGGCCCAGCACGGTGTGCCCTCCGGTTGTGCGGCCATGGCCCTGACTCCTTCGCACTCGATGGATGTCCGGTTTGTCACGCTAACCAGCCGGGCGCGGCTCCGCGCGGCGGAGGAGGGCGGGGCGGGCGGAGGTCACCCGACAGGCTCTCAGGGGCGGCCCCGGGAGG
>NZ_RDBO01000169.1 GCF_008120935.1 Streptomyces sp. sk2.1 | reverse complement strand
GGATCCATGACGTGTGCGCCGCCAACGGCGTCCCGGTCTGGTGCGGAGGAATGCTGGAGACCGGCCTCGGCCGCGCCGCCAACGTCGCGCTCGCCGCACTGCCCGGCTTCACCCTGCCCGGCGACACGTCCGCGTCCGGCCGGTACTACCGGACCGACATCACCGAACCGTTCGTGCTGGAGGACGGCCACCTCACCGTGCCCCACGAACCCGGCATCGGAATCTCCCCGATCCCCGGACAACTGGCCGAGGTCACCGAGTCGACGGAATGGATCGGCCGGTGACCCGCGGAGCACAGGACCCGCTCACCGGGCCCGACCTGCGCAAACCCCGGGCGGGCCGGGAGTCCGGAGCGGCGGCCGCCCCTGTCGCGGACGATCTCTGGTCAACTATCTTGTGGCGATGACGGAGCAGCCGCGGGCCGTGCTCGGCCGGATCATCGACGATCTCGGATCGACGTTGATCGAGGTGGCGGCCGGGGAGGTCGATCCGGCCCGCACCGTCACCGGGGTGCTGATCCAGGACCCGTTGGACGAACCGGCACGGCTGCCCGGCGCGGTGGTGCTCGGCGTCGGGGTGTACGGGGCCGGGCCCGTGGCCGGCCTGGTCGACCGGGCACACGGGCTGGGCGCGGCGGCCTCGGACACGGGCCCGTCCACCGGGACCGGGGAGCGGACCACGACGGCCGCCGCGCGCACCGGGGTGACCGTGCTCGGCCTGACCCCCGGCGCGTCCTGGGCCCAGGTGGCCGCGCTGCTGCGGTCGCTGCTCGCCGTCGACGAGCTGGGCACGGTGGGCGGCCCCGGTGACCCCGACAGCGCCGAACCGCTCGCCGGGGACCTGTTCGCCCTGGCCAACGCGACGGCCGGACTGCTGGACGGCCCGGTCACCGTGGAGGACCGGAGCGGGCGGGTGCTGGCCTTCTCCAGCAGACAGGACGAGGCCGACGGGGCCAGGATCGCGACCGTGCTGGGCCGTCAGGGCTGGGCCGTCAGG
>NZ_RDBO01000168.1 GCF_008120935.1 Streptomyces sp. sk2.1 | reverse complement strand
GTCCTACGGGCACAGGCGCTCGACGCGCCAGTCCTTGCCCTCGCGGACGTACCGCAGCCGGTCGTGGAGCCGGTTCGGGTGGCCCTGCCAGAACTCGATCGTGTCGGGGACGACGCGGTAGCCGCCCCAGTGCGGGGGCGGTTGATGGCGGCCATGGACGGGCCGGGCCGCCGGGTCCACGAGTTCGCGCTGCTGCGCAAGGACGGCGGCCGGGTGCTCGTGCGGACCCAGTCGGCCGGGGTGCGGGGCGCCGACGGGCGGCCGGCCGGGGTGTACTGCGCGTTCAGCGAGGTGCACGCGCAGATCGATCTGGAGCGGTCGATCGCGCTGAGCGAGGCGCTGCTGGAGGACGCGTCCTGGGGTGTGGTCCTCGTCGACGCCGATCTGCGTCCCGCGGTGGTCAACGCGCACGCGGCGCGTGCCCTGGGCGTCGGCCGGGCGGCGCTGCTGGGGCGTCCGCTGGGGGAGGTCGTCGTGCGGGGCGTCGAGGAGGTGGAGGGCGCGTTGCAGCATGTGCTGGCCGAGGGCGCACCACCGGCGCCCGCCGAGTTGTGGGTGACGCTGCGGACGGCGGAGGGGGAGCGGCGGCGCTGCTGGCGCAGCGGTTTCCTCCGGCTGGCGTCGCCGCTGGCCGAGGAGCCGGTCCCGCTGGGGGTCGGCTGGTTGTTCCAGGACGTGACGGCGGAGCGGCTGGCGGCGCAGGAGGCGGACCGGACGCGGTTCCGGTCGAACCAGCTGCACCGGGCCTCGCGGTCGGCGTCCGAGTGCGAGGACCCGATGGAGGCGGCCACCTCCTACCTGGACTACGCGCTCGCGGGCTTCGCGGACCACGCGCTGGTCGATCTGGTGGTGGGGGAGCGGCTGGTGCGGGTGGCGGCGACCCCGTCCGGTGAGCCGGGCCCGTGCCTGCCGGTGGCGGCCGGTTCCCTTCCGCTGCGGTACGCGACGGGGCACCCGGCCCTCCGGGCGGTGGACCGCAAGGGGTCGGTGCGGGCCAGCGCGGGGAGCGGGCCGGGGGC
>NZ_RDBO01000167.1 GCF_008120935.1 Streptomyces sp. sk2.1 | reverse complement strand
CGAGCGGGCCGGGGTGAGAAGGAGCATGAGCGCCGTGGGCAGTTCGGCGGACAACGCCGCCGCGGAGAGCTGGAACGCGTCCATGAAGAGGGAGACCCTCAAGGGCGCGAAGGCGTGGCCCACCGCTCGTCACGCCCGGCTCGCGGCCTTCCGCTGGGCCAGCCGCTACAACACCCGACGCCGGCACTCCCGCCTCGGACAACGCTCCCCGATCATCTACGAGAACACCTTCTTCGAACCCGCAACTACACTTCCCCAAGCTGCATAACCCCGTGTCCAACATCCGGGGTCAGGGCCCGTTCTCGGAGCGGACCACCCTGACACTCTGTGGGCCCGCCACAACCATGCCTGGAATCTCGGTGCGGCGGGTGAGCACGCGGAAGCGGCGAGGTTGATGGCTGAGGTCGCTGCGGACCGGGCACGTGTTCTCGGCCCTGACCATCCCGGCACTCTGTGGTCCCGCCACAACCATGCCTGGGATCTTGGTGCGGCGGGTGAGCGTGCGGAAGCGGCGAGGTTGTTTGCCGAACTGGCCACGGACCGCGCACGCATCCTGGGTCCCGACCACCCCGAAACCCTGCGATCCCGCTCCGGCCACGCCCAGAATCTCGAGAAGGCGGGTGAGCGTGCGGAAGCGGCGAGGTTGTTTGCCGAACTGGCTGCGGACCGGGCACGTGTTCTCGGAGCCGATGACCCCGAAACCCTGCGATCCCGCGCTGGCCATGCCTGGAATCTCGGGCAGGCGGGTGAGCACGCGGAAGCGGCGAGGTTGATGGCTGAGGTCGCTGCGGACCGGGCACGTGTTCTCGGATCGGACCACCCTGACACTCTGTGGGCCCGCCACAGCCATGCCTGGAATCTTGGGCAGGCAGGGGAAGGATGACGGCGACCCGGCCCGCTGCCAGGGCCCGGCAAGCGTAAAGGGACCCTGGGCAAGTACCTCCCGCGCAGCGGCTTGTCCACCCACCGCGAGAACCACCCCGCCCCGCCCCGGCCTCGGAGCGGGGTGCACCGGGAG
>NZ_RDBO01000166.1 GCF_008120935.1 Streptomyces sp. sk2.1 | reverse complement strand
CCTGACGGCCCAGCACGGTCGCGATCCTGGCCCCGTCGGCCTCGTCCTGTCTGCTGGAGAAGGCCAGCACCCGCCCGCTCCGGTCCTCCACGGTGACCGGGCCGTCCAGCAGTCCGGCCGTCGCGTTGGCCAGGGCGAACAGGTCCCCGGCGAGCGGTTCGGCGCTGTCGGGGTCACCGGGGCCGCCCACCGTGCCCAGCTCGTCGACGGCGAGCAGCGACCGCAGCAGCGCGGCCACCTGGGCCCAGGACGCGCCGGGGGTCAGGCCGAGCACGGTCACCCCGGTGCGCGCGGCGGCCTCGGACACGGGCCCGTCCACCGGGACCGGGGAGCGGACCACGACGGCCGCCGCGCCCAGCCCGTGTGCCCGGTCGACCAGGCCGGCCACGGGCCCGGCCCCGTACACCCCGACGCCGAGCACCACCGCGCCGGGCAGCCGTGCCGGTTCGTCCAACGGGTCCTGGATCAGCACCCCGGTGACGGTGCGGGCCGGATCGACCTCCCCGGCCGCCACCTCGATCAACGTCGATCCGAGATCGTCGATGATCCGGCCGAGCACGGCCCGCGGCTGCTCCGTCATCGCCACGACGTAGTAAACCGGGCCTTCGGGCCCCGGGCCGCGGCGGCCGGGGCCCGAAGGCTCAAATTCACCGTGCCGCCGTCACCGCGTCCGGATCCGGCGACCGGCCCGTCACCGGCCGATCCATTCCGTCGACTCGGTGACCTCGGCCAGTTGTCCGGGGATCGGGGAGATTCCGATGCCGGGTTCGTGGGGCACGGTGAGGTGGCCGTCCTCCAGCACGAACGGTTCGGTGATGTCGGTCCGGTAGTACCGGCCGGACGCGGACGTGTCGCCGGGCAGGGTGAAGCCGGGCAGTGCGGCGAGCGCGACGTTGGCGGCGCGGCCGAGGCCGGTCTCCAGCATTCCTCCGCACCAGACCGGGACGCCGTTGGCGGCGCACACGTCATGGATCCGCCGGGCCTCCAGG
>NZ_RDBO01000165.1 GCF_008120935.1 Streptomyces sp. sk2.1 | reverse complement strand
GTTGGCGGCGTGGATGGTCTGTACGGGGCCGTTGCGTTCGCGGGCGAGGAGGAGGGCGAGTTGGTTGGCCTCGGTGCCGCCGGTGGTGATGAGGGCGTCGGGTGTGGGTCGGTGGGGGTAGATCTCGGCGGCGAGGGCGCCGGTGACGTCGGCTTCGAGGGCGGAGGCGGCGGGTGCCTGGTCCCAGGAGTCCATGGAGGGGTTGAGGGCGCTGGCGGCGAGTCCGGCGAGGGTGGCGCCGAGGGCGAAGGCGATCAGCTTGAGGCGGAAGGCGTTGATGCCCATGGCGGTGGCCGCGGTCTCGTCCTCGCGGATGGCGACCCAGGCCCGGCCGATGCGGGATTCCCCGGAGCGGCGGAAGACGAGGACGACGACGGCGGTGAACAGGAGCATCAGCAGGTAGTAGTTGGCGGCGTGGATGGTCTGTACGGGGCCGTTGCGTTCGCGGGCGAGGAGGAGGGCGAGTTGGTTGGCCTCGGTGCCGCCGGTGGTGATGAGGGCGTCGGGTGTGGGTCGGTGGGGGTAGATCTCGGCGGCGAGGGCGCCGGTGACGTCGGCTTCGAGGGCGGAGGCGGCGGGTGCCTGGTCCCAGGAGTCCATGGAGGGGTTGAGGGCGCTGGCGGCGAGTGGTCCCAGGAGTCCATGGAGGGGTTGAGGGCGCTGGCGGCGAGTCCGGCGA
>NZ_RDBO01000164.1 GCF_008120935.1 Streptomyces sp. sk2.1 | reverse complement strand
AGAAGCCATCTCATTTGGTGAGTCTGCGGTAGCAGATGAGGGTGCAGGCGATGCTGGTGAAGGCGAGGAAGTGTTCGGCCTTGCGTTCGTAGTGGCGGTGGAGTCGGCGGCAGCCGGCGAGCCAGGCCATGGTGCGTTCGATGGTCCAGCGGTGTCGGCCGAGTCGCTGTGAGGACTCGATGCCCTTGCGGGCGATGCGGTGCCGGATGCCTCGCTGTGCCGGCCATTGCCGCAGGTGGCGGTAGTCGTAGCCCTTGTCGGCGTGGAGCTTTGCGGGCCTGCGCCGGCGTGGGCCCCGCCGGGATCTGATGGGCGGTATGCCCTTCACGAGCGGGATCAGGGCCTGGCTGTCGTGCAGGTTGGCGCCGGAGATGCCGACGGAGAGGGGCAGACCGGTCCGCTCGGTGATCAGGTGGATCTTCGACCCGTACTTGCCCCGGTCGACAGGATTCGGACCTGTCAGGTCCCCCTTTTCAAAGCCCGCATGTTCACCGAGTCGATCGCGCACCTCGACCAGTCCAGCTCGCCGCGGGATCCGAGCTCGTCGAGGACCAGGCGGTGCAGCCCGGCCCACACCCGGGCCTTCGTCCACTCGGTGAATCTGCGGTGGGCCGTCGCCCCGGACGGGCCGAACGACGCCGTGGGCAACTGCTGCCACGTGCAGCCCGACGTGGCCACGAACACGATCGC
>NZ_RDBO01000163.1 GCF_008120935.1 Streptomyces sp. sk2.1 | reverse complement strand
CGAGGGCCGTGCGCTCGACCGCCCCGCCGGGGCCCGCGCGACCTGGCCGATGGAGCGCCAGGTGCGGCTCGCCGCCGGTTCGCTCGTGGTGGCCGGGCTGCTCGCCGGGGCGCGTTTCCCGGCCGCGCGGTGGATCTCCGCCGGCGTCGGCTCCGGCCTGGTGTTCTCCGCCGTGACCAACACCTGCGGCATGGCGGCGGTCCTGTCGCGGCTGCCGCACAACCGTGCGCCGCGCGCGGCCACCGATCTGGACGCGACACTGGCCGCCCTCCAGCGCTGAACCCCGGCGCACGGTGGGGACGACACGACACGCCCGAGGAGGTGGGGGCCGGTCACGCGGATCGCGTGACCGGCCCCCACCATTCCGCGTGACCGACCTCACCGTTCCGCGTCGGCCCCACCGTGCGCCGCGCCCGGAACAGACGCCGTCCGGGGTACTGCCCGTCGGCCGCCCGTGCACCGCCCCGGCCCGTTCCCGCCGTCGGTCAGGCTTCGCCCCGGACCATGGCGAGCAGCCGGTCCAGCACCCGCGGCCCGCCCGCGCGCAGCCCGTCGTGCTCGTACTCGTTGGTCACCCAGGTGCGCAGCCCGCGGATCGACGCCGCCGTGCGCAGCGAGTGCCCGGTGTCGACGTACATGTCGTCGTGGTAGACGGCGGCGACGACCGGCACCTGGTTGGCCGCCAGGCGCTCGG
>NZ_RDBO01000162.1 GCF_008120935.1 Streptomyces sp. sk2.1 | reverse complement strand
CGCCGGTGCCGGGGTCGGTGGTGCCGCCCTGGCGGGACGGGCTGCCGGTGACCGTGCTCGCGCCCGACTACCAGCGGATTGTGGGCGTGCTGGAGGAACGGCGGTCCGCGGGCGAGGGACCGGTGAAGGCCAAGGAGATCGCGGCGGAGCTGGGCCTTGGGACGACGCCGGCGAAGGTCGAGGGGGTGCGTTCGAAGGCCAGGCGCCTGGCGGAGCGCGGGTGGCTCCTGCTGGAGGCGTCGGGGGCGTTCAGTGCCGGCCGGCGGCCCGCGACCGTGCCAGTCGCCGGCTCATCCGTGGGAGTCGGCCACCCACCGAACGGCCAAGGGCCACAGGGGCGCGCGGCCAGGGGAGAGCCCTATGAAGGCGCGCACCCTCCCACAAGCAAGCGGCCCCGGCCGACGACCCGCGACGCTCGTTGAGACTCCCCACTTCGTTGAACACCGGAGCGAGTGAGGCGAGGAGCATTCCTGGCCGTTTTCAAGGCTCTGTCCGCAGTTCCGTGAACCCATTCAGAAGGACCGGAAGATCCCCTCGGGATCATCGTGAGCCCATGCCGCAAACTCCTCGAAGCCCAGGTTGCCGATGCTCAGGTTCGCGTGAACCTCGTGGAGTCTTGCGGGGATGGTGCGGAAATGGCGGCCGAACTCGGTCAGCTGTGCGTAGTCCTCGTCGTCCACGCACTCCTCCCGCGTCAGCGTGGTGACCGCCAGCA
>NZ_RDBO01000161.1 GCF_008120935.1 Streptomyces sp. sk2.1 | reverse complement strand
GCCTTCGAGCTGGGCATCAAGGGCTGGACGCCCACCATCGAGCTGACCACCCACATCCGCTGCCGCCCCGCCCCGGGCCCGCTCCGGGTCTCCATCACCACCCGCAACCTCGCGGGCGGCTTCCTGGAGGAGGACGCGGACGTCTGGGACAGCGCGGACCGGCTGGTGGCCCAGTCCCGCCAGCTGGCCAGGGTGTCGCGTTCCTGAAGTGCCACCGATCCCCGCAGGGGCGGGTGTGCTCAGGCGGCCGGGTCGCTCGGGCCGTCCGGATCGCTCGGAGCGTCCAGCCAGTGGAGCCGGCCGAGGTTGACCAGCCTGAGCCGCCGCCGGGCCGTCTCGGCCACCCGCCGCTCGCCCTCCGGTCCCGCGTCCAGCAGTGCCGACGCGGTGATCACCATGTGGTCGACGTAGAAGCCGCCCAGCATCAGCAGGTCCTCGTCGCTCCACCCCCGGGACTGCGGCTCCCCGGCGAGCGCCGCCGCCGTCTCCTCGGCGAACCGCCGCAGTCGCTCCACCCCCGGGACGAGGACCTGCTGATGCTGGGCGGCTTCTACGTCGACCACATGGTGATCACTCCCGGGGGTGGAGCGACGAGGACCTGCTGATGCTGGGCGGCTTCTACGTCGACCACATGGTGATCACCGCGTCGGCACTGCTGGACGCGGGACCGGAGGGCGAGCGGCGGGTGGCCGAGACGGCCCGGCGGCGGCTCAGGCTG
>NZ_RDBO01000160.1 GCF_008120935.1 Streptomyces sp. sk2.1 | reverse complement strand
GGGCCGGGCCCAGGGCCGTCCGCCCCGTCCCTCCGGGCCGCCGCTTCACCGCTCCGCGTCGTCGACCACCTACTCCGCGGTCCCGCCCGGCCCCGGCGCCGGGGCCTCACCGCGCTGGGCTGTGTCGTGGTCGACGGCCTGGCTGCGGCCCTGCGTCGCCCCGCGCTCCGTCGCGCCGGCGGAAGGCACTGCACGGCCCCTTGCGGAGGAGTGCGAGGATCGGGGGATGTCCGAAACACTCCCCACTTCCGAATACGCCTTTCCCGGCCCGGTGCGCGACATGCTTGTTGCCGCGATCCTCCGTGGCGAGAAGACCACCACCACGTCCCTCCGACAGGACTACGAGCGCGAGAACGAGGCGCTGCCCAAGGCCGGCGACCGGGCGCTCGTGATCGACTCCGCGGGCTCGCCGGTCTGTATCGAGGAGATCGTGGACGTCCGCGAGCAGCGGCTCGCCGACGTCGATCTGCGCCATGCGATCGACGAGGGCGAGGGCTTCGAGACTGTGGCCCAGTGGCGCGAGGCGCATGAGGCTTTCTGGGCGAGCCCGGACTATCTCGAATCGATCGGCGACCCCGGCTTCACGGTCGACGACGACACCATCGTTGTCCTTGCCCGTTTTCGCGTGCTGCCGCTCGACTGAGAAGACGGACGGGCGGTCGGCTCGACCTGGTGCTGCAGTGGACCGAAGCGATGGAGTCCGACATTGCCCCGCAGCTG
>NZ_RDBO01000016.1:112276-120318 GCF_008120935.1 Streptomyces sp. sk2.1 | reverse complement strand
CCGGACGCTCCCTCGGCCGGCGCGGCCTGCGGGGCCGCACCGGCCGAGGGAGCGTCCGGAGCCCGGCCTGCCGGCCCGGCGGCCGGTTCCGCCGGGCCTGCGGGCTCCTCCGGGACGGCGGGTTCCGCGGCGGGAGGGGGCTGCGGCGGCCGGGAGGACCAGCCCAGGTAGGAACCGCAGTTCCCGCAGAATTCGTCGTCCTCGCGGTTGCCCGCACCGCACGCCGGACATGGGCGCATCGCGTCAGCCTCCTGTCTCCGCCGGCGGACCCGGCAGGATCTCCACCCGGCACGTGAGGTGCACGGGGCACGACGCCGCGACGACCTCCAGGACGCGGTCTGCGTCCACCGGACCCCCGTGCGGCGCCCAGACCCGTACCAGCAGTTCGCCGGTCGGAGCCGGGGGCAGCGCGGCTCCCGGCTCCGGCGACCACACGACGCCCCCACCGTCACGGATGTCGGCCTGGACACCGAAGCAGAGCCGCAGCTGTTCGACCAGCCCCCGGCGGGTCCCCCGCCACCGGTGCAACTCGACGGCGCGGGCCACGACGGCCCGGCGCAGCTCCGGCGGCAGCCCCGGATCGAGGTCGGCACCCACCCAGGACGCCAGCCAGGGCAGGAAGTCGGCCGGGGCGAGTGCCGGATCGAAGTAGGCCGGAAGGTTGTCCAGGGTGGACAGGACGGGGGCCAGCACGGTGTCCAGCCCCGCAGTGAACCGCTGGGCCAGGTCGTCGTCGGCGTACAGGGCGGGCAGCAGCCCGCCGATCGGGTGGCGGCTGGGGAGCCCCGGCACCGCGGCCCTGGTCATGAGCCGTCCCCCCGTCCGCCCGCGGTGACCACGACCTGGTGCTGGTGCGAGAAGACCAGGGCGCCCGCGGCGACGTCGATCCGCTCCTGCGCCGCCCCGCGCCGGCCGGTGATCGGGTCCGCCGGGAACAACCGCACCTCCTCCACCAGACCCACCCCCGGCACGTTCTGGAGCACCGCGAAGACCTCGCCGTACTGCACCGGCCGGCCGAACGGCCAGCCCGTCCCCTCGGCCCCGCCCCGCAGGGGGTCGATGTGGCGGAACAGTGCCGCGAGCGCCTCCGTACGGACCCGGTCCACGTCCCCACCGGACGCCACCAGCCTGGCGACCACGGTGACGCCCTGGTACGCGGGCGGTTCCACCACCAACCGGGTCCCGACCAGCCGCCGCTCGTCCAGCCGGGCCGCGACCGCCGAGAGCACCGACTCCGACGGGATCAGCTGCTCGAACCGCAGGTTCCCGCCCTCGTCCGGGACCGCGTCGGGAACCACCAGGACCCGCACCGCCCCGCCCTCGCCCGCGACGGCGGGCAGGCACCGGACCCTGCGCAGGGAGGGCGCCGCCTCACGGGCGATGACCTCGTGGTCCGCGGCCGTGACGGCCCGCTCCTGGACCCGCAGGATGTTGGGCGCCCGGACCTTCGCGTTCTCCACCGTCTCGCCGTCGACCCCGCCCCGGGCCGCCTCACGGTTGTGCACGCTCGCCACGTACGGCACCGAGCTGCGCAGCACGTTGATGGCGCCCCGGGCGACGTTCCCGGCCGCGCCGCCGCCCGTCCGGCAGCGGGGGATCCGCAGCTGCGCGCCCTTCTCGGGCACGGCGCCGCAGGAACGCATCGTCCCGTCGGGCTCGCGCACCTCGGGCGGGAACGCGAACTCGCCGGTGACGGCGTCGATCCGCACATGGCGGTCGTCCGGCAGGGAGGCACCGAAGTGTTCCACGGCGGTCCACACCTGCCAGCCCTCCGCGGACGACACCTGTACCACCGGCGGCTCCCCGTCCAGCAGCAGCGGCGCCCTGTCCACGAGGAACCGCTGCCCGGCGACCCCCTCCGAGACGCCGAGCGGAACGTCCAGGACGGTCTCCGCGTGCTCCACGTCCGCGGTGCCGCCGACGGTGAACACCTCGGCCTCCCGGATCGTCGGCGACTCGGAGTAGAACGGCTGGCCCGGCTCCGGCGCGGTCACCCGGCAGCGCAGCCACCCCGCCCGGGTCCCCGCCGCCACCGACGTGGTGTGCCCGGCGGGGACGAACACGGTGATCTCGCCCGGCCGGTTCAGCCCGCCGGTGCTGTCGGTGCCGGTCCGGCACGTCACCCAGCGGGCACCGTCCCACGCCTCCCACACCAGCGGCGGCTGCCGCGGGTCGACGCCCACGCCCTCCACCCGGCTGTCCAGGCGCACGGCGACGATGCACCGGGGAACGGCGGTCGGCAGCCCGAACAGCACCGCGTCGCCCGGCTCCGGCCGAGCCTGGAAGCACGGGACGTCCTGGCCCGCGCCGAGCGGCGCGGTCCGGTCGGTCTGCTCGCCCGACACCGGCGCGGTGACCAGCCGGACCAGCGAACTCGGCACGATCGGGAGGTCGTCGGAGGTGGAGAACACCACCTCCTCCTCGGCCTCGCCGCGCGAGGTGGCGACCTCCGTCCCCGCCGGGAGCAGCACGGTCTCCGGCTGCGGGGCCGACAGCCAGAAGTCGACCTCCGCCCGCGCCGCCGTCGGCGGGAACAACGTGACGCCCAGCAGGTCGAGGAAGGCCGAGTAGTTCTTGTCCGGCACCCGGTTCAGCCGGTACAGCAACTGGTCGACCATGTACGCGAACGTCTCGATGAGCGTGACGCCGGGGTCCGACACGTTGTGGTCGGTCCACTCCGGGGTGCGCTGCTGGACGTACCGCTTGGCCTCGTCGACGAGTTGCTGGAAGCGCCGGTCGTCCAGGTTGGGGGAGGGCAGGGCCATCAGCGCACCCCCGCTTCCGCGGAGCCCTCGGAGGAGGGGATGGTGTAGAAGGGGAAGACGAGGTTGCGCAGGTCGTTCGTGGCGCGCACGGTGTAGTGCACGTCGATGTACAAGGTGCCCTCCTCGACGGCGTCGAACGCGATCACCACGTCGGTGACCTCGATGCGCGGCTCCCAGCGCTCCAGCGATGTGCGGACCTCGTGCGCGATACGGCCCGCGGTGGCGCCGTCGCCGGGGGCGAAGACGTGTTCGTGGATGCCGCAGCCGAACTCCGGCCGCATCGGCCGCTCGCCCGGCGCCGTGCCGAGGATCAGCCCGATCGCCTCCTCGATCTCCTGGTCCCGCTCGACCATGCCGATGCCGCCCGTGGGACCGACCCGCAGCGGGAAGCCCCAGCCGCGCCCGATGAAGCCGCTCACACCGGACCCCCGATCAGGACGTTCATCGCGCCGGTGATGATCTGCGCGCCGCAGCTGGTGGTGTCCCGCATCCGGGCGGCGGGCAGCCCGCCGATCAGCACCTGGCCGCCGACCGCGGCGGCGGGGTTGGGCAGGACGACGTTCCCGGGCCCGAGTGCGGCGTGCGGGGGCACCACGCACACGTGCAGGCTGCCGGCGACGGCCGCCGGCCTGCCGCCGATCAGCACGGTGGCCACGGCCACGGCACCCGGTGGCGGGGTCCCGATGAGGCCGCCGTGAACGGTGGAGTCGCCCGTCCGGGCTGCAGGGGGCATGGTCGCTGTTCTCCTTGCTGCGAAAAGGAATCCGGCCGCCGTACGGGCCGTGTCGGGGCGTCAGTTGATCCGGATGAGCTTGGCCTTGAGGACGGCGAGCAGCCCGCCGTCGACGGTGACCCCCGTTCTGCCGTTGATGGTCACCGAACGTCCCTTCACGTTGACCTCGCCCGTACCGGCGTCGAGCGTGATGCCGGACTTGGAGAGGACCACGGAGCTCAGCACCCGGCTGCCGCCGGGCGCGAGCACCTTCAGCGCGATCTCGTTCCGCCGCTCGTCCAGCGTGACGTCGAGCTGTTTGTCACCACTGGCCAGCCGGACGCCGGACGGCCCGCGCGGACTGTCCAGCAGCTCCAGCCGGTGCCCCGAACGGGACACCAGTGAACGGCGGTTGACCTTGCCGCTGGTCGGGTCGACCAGCGGCACGTCATGGGGCGACGGCTTGTCGACCCCGTTGTAGAGACCGCCCAGCACGTAGGGACTGTCCAGCAGGCCCTGCTCGAACCCGACCAGCACCTCGTCGTTGACCTCGGGACTGAACACACCGCCGCCGCCCCGGCCGCCCCACTGCACCGTACGGACCCAGTCGGACACATAGGTGTCGTCGAGCCAGGGGAACTTCAGCCGCACCCAGCCCCGTTCGTCCTTGCCCTCGCGGATGTCGGTGACCACACCGATCGCGAGGCCCGGCACGCGGGGACCGCGCGCGGGCGCGTTCGCACCAACGGCCAGCCCCGCCAGGGAGCGGTCGGGCGCGGCGCTCACCAGCACCGTCGTGCGGTAGCCGCCGTCCGGTTCCAGGACGTGGTGCGCCGCGGTCGCCGTGTAGCGGCCGGAGAACGCGGGCCCGACGTTGCCGAGCGCCACCGGCTCACCGGCCCGCAACTGGGGGTTCCCCTCGGCGACCGCCTCGATCTCCCCGAAACCGGAACTCACCGAGGCGGCCAGGGAACCGGCGGCGGCCGTGGCCTCGGCCTGGGTCCGGTACGGGGTGTCGGCGACCGTCAGCCGGGCGCGCGACCCGAACGCCCCGGCCGCCCGCGACGGACTCATCCCCGGGGACACCGTGTCGCTGCGCACGGACTGCTCACGGGCCACCAGCCGCCGCTTGGTCTCGACGTCCCAGCCGCGCACCTCCACGTCGTTCGCCCCGTCCGCACCGGTCAGCACGGCCCGCAGCGCCAGCAGATTGCGCCCGTACTCGAGCACCATCGGGTTCCGGGCGGCGGAGGTGTCGGGCGAGGGCGCCGACGCGGCGGGCTTCGGCTTCACGAACTGCAACAGGCCCTTGTCGTCCACCCGCACGTGCGCGCCGCTCTCGCCCGCGAGGTACTGGAGGAACTCCCAGTCGGAGACGTTGGGCTGGGTCAGCTGCTTGTACGTGACGGGCGCGGCCTCGATCTTCCCGCAGGCGATCCCGGCGCCCGCGGCGACCTTGCGGACGATGTCCGCGGCCCGCATGTTGCGGTAGGCCACCACCTTCCGGCCGCGCTGCAGCCGGTGGGCCCTGGAGAAGGCCCGCACGACGGTGAACGAACCGGTGGTGTCGCTGTCCAGTTCGAGCGCCGTGACCTCGCCGGTGAACAGCCGCTCGCGCGCCCGCTCCTGCACGGTGACCACGGAGATCTTCAGCGGGGTGCCGATGGTGAGCCCGGTGGCGGTGAGCAGCTTGTGGTCGGGGTCCCGGTACGTCAGCACGGCGGTGTCCGGCAGGCCGACGTTCTCGTCGACCACACAGCTCACCAACTGGGTCGCCCAGACGGGAGGCAGCTCGCCGGGGGCCTCGACGATCGGGTCGGCGGCGAAGGAACGGCCCGGGGCGGTCATCGGCCGCCCTCCGCCGCGGGGGCCTCCAGGCCGGGCACGACCAGCTCCCTGCCGGGGACCAACTGCATCGGGTCGTCGATGTCGTTGGCGTGGGCGATGGTGCGCCACGCGGTGGCGTCGCCGTACTCCCGCCACGCGAGCAGCGGCAGGCTGTCGCCGACGACGACCCGATGGGTGCGCCGCGCCTCCCGCGAACCCGACGTCGGGTTCTGCCCGAGCCGCTCGCCGCTCGCCTCCTCGATCGAGAGGGAACAGGTGGCGCGCAGCGGTTTCCCGTCGACGTCGAAGAGGGTGTACGAGATGGACAGGCTGGACATCACACCGTCGAACGAGGTCGTCCGGGACGTGCCCCAGTCGAAGCGCACCCAGGGACTGGCCGGCGTCTTGCGGGCCAGGCTCTTCGGGGTGGGCGCACACGCCAGCATCAGCTGCTCCACCGCCTTCTCCACCGAGTTGTCATGGGTGGCCGTGGCGTCGAGGAAGACCTCCATGGAAAGGGTCCGGGGCCCGCTGCCCACGAATTCGGGCAGCGCGGACTGCTCGGCCATCCGGGACGGGGTGCGCCGCCACTCGGTGCTCTTGTTCAACGACAACTGCGACGGATTGAACTGCAGCGTGAGCTGGGCGATCCTCCCGCCCGGCTTGGCGCCGACCTCCGCGGGCGGCTCCATGATGGTCAGCTGGGCGCGAGCACGGCTCGTGCGGGCAACGGGTGACATCGCGTTCCTCCTTCCGGGACCGGGACTTCACGGGTGACGGGCTGCTGGGCCGCCGGGTTTTCCAGAGCGGTTCGACGAACGCTCAGGAGGGCTCCAGGCCCTCGTGCGCGATCTCCAGCGTCTCGATCGCCGGCTGGGAGCTGGCGGGGTCGAAGGAGGGGCCCTGCCAGCGCACCGGCACGATGCCCTGAACCTGCCAGCTGATGATGCGGCTGAGGTCGGGACGGAGCGCGACGATCTCGCCGTCCTTGCGCTCGACCCGCTGGATCGTGTCGTTCAGCCACCGCGTGATCTTGAGCGTGTCGGCGGTCACCGGGCGGGTCAGCGTGATGTTGGTCCAGGTGATCCGCCCCGGCAGCTGCCAGGTGAAGCCGTTGTTGCCGCCCTCGGCGTACTGCTCCAGCTCCACCTCGGCGCCCAGGCCCGAACAGGTGTGGAAGGCGCCCAGGTCGTTGCCCCCGATCACCAGCTTGAAGAACACGCTCGTCGCGAAGATGTTGTCCGTCATTGCTCTTCTTCTCTGCCGTTTCCCAGTGCCCCGCCGGGCGGAGCCGTCGTCAGCGGCGGTTGTCGTACAGCCGGCCGGTGCGTTCCCGGCCTCGACGCAGATCCGCGCGGATCAGCCGGCTCACCGGGTCGATCAGGCGGCGTGCCAGTTCCTCGATCTCCGCGCCGGTCACCCGGTGCGCGACCGGAGCCGCCGCATCGGGCGGGGCGGCCGGTCCGTTCCTCGCCGGCGGACCGGCGGGCTTCACCGGGGCCGCCCTGACGGGGACGCCGGTGATCCCGGCCGCGGCCGCCGCGCGCTGCACGGCCGGGGCCACGGCTCCCGGACCGCTCGCCCCCACGGCCGGACCGGAGGAGGACACGGCTCCCGGACCGGGGGAGGGACGCGGAGGCACCCGCACCGAGAGGGGCGGTGCTCCACCCGGCACGGCGCCGTCCCCTGACGCCGTGCCGGTGAACAGGGGCCCGATGGACTCGGGCACCACCGGCATCGCCGTCCGCTGCACGACCGGGGCGCCCGGGCCGGTGCCGGTCGTCCCGGGCGGATGCGGGCGCACCACCGGGACCGGCCGGGCGGCGGCCGGCGCGGACCCCCCGGAGGGGGACGCCGACGCGTACGGTGCGGAGGCCCCCGGGGAGGGCGGTGACGCGTACGGGAGTGCCGGTGCGGGGTGCGGTGCCGGGGACGGCGGAGCGGGGACGCGGGCCGGTGGGGACTCCACGCGGTCCCGCGCGGAAGGGTGGACGCCGGGCCCGGACGGCACGGCCGGCCCACCACGCGCCGAACGCTGCACGAGCCGCAGGAGGGAGCCGCCGATCGACGCCCCGCGCCCCGCCCGGCCGGTACCGGTCGCGGCCCGCACCCTGCCGCCGTCCGGCGCGGGACGGGCGGGGCCGGCGGAACCACCGGACGGCGCCCCGCCCGGAGCACCCCCGGACACCGAGCGCTGAACGGTCCCGGCGGGGCCCGGCCCTTCGGGGGCCCGCCCCGTGCGCACCGGCCGCTCGGGCGAGGCGGGCCCGGCGGGCGGGGGAGGAACGGGGGCCGGCCGGGGTGACGCACCGGAGGACGGCCGGTGCGGTGCGGGTGACGTGCCCCCGTGCCCCGGCGCCGGTACGGCGGCCCCGGGCCGCGGTACGTCACGACGCCAGGTGGCCGTCACGACCGGCCGGGCCGAACCGCCGCCCGCCGCCGCGACCGGGGCCGAGAATCCCTCGGCCGCGCCGGTGCTGATCTCCAGCGCCCTGCTCGGGAGCAGGGCACGCGAACGTTGGACGACGGGCGTCCGCCCTTCGGCGGGTCCGTACGGGGCGGCCGGGGCCCGCCCCGGGACGATCCGCCGGACCCGTACCGGAGCGGCGGGAGCCGGGGGAGCCGAGGACGCGGCGGAGGAAGAGGGGCCGGTGGCGGGCGTGCTCGTGGACGGACGGGTGTCCGCCGCGCGCTGGACGGTCGCGGGGCCCGGCGCGGCGGACACCCGTCCGTCCACG
>NZ_RDBO01000016.1:100694-112176 GCF_008120935.1 Streptomyces sp. sk2.1 | reverse complement strand
CCCGAGCCCGCGACGCCGTCCTCGTCCGCGCCTCGATGTGTGCCGTCTTGCGGCTGAACCCGGTCGTCATGGTGGCGAACCAGCGGGCCACCTTCTCGGTCTCCTTGGTCAGCGGAACGGTCACGGACACCCACGACCCGGACGGTTCGGGCCGGGTCAAGGTGCGGTTCCCCTGGCTGTCGGACGAGTACGCGAGCGACTGGGCGCGCACCGCGCAGTCGGGCGGGACCAGCGGCGGCGAGCCGGGAGCGGACGGCATCACCGAGCGCTGCACGGGCGGAACCGCGGACGACGGCGGGTGCTGGGACGGATTCGGGGTCGAGGTCGGGGACGAGGACGGCGTCGCGGGCTCGGGAGCGGCCGGTCCGGCTGCCGTCACAAGGTGCTGCTCCCCCACCAGTTGACGCACCGGCAACTCCGCTACGGCCGACTCCCCGGCCGACGTCATCGCGGAAGCGTCCCCCGGAACGACGCGCTGCACGGGAACGGACGGAGGCAGGGATCGCGGCGACGGCAGGGGTACGGACCGGACCTCGCCCGGCACCCCCTCCGCACGTTCCGCGGACCGCTGCACCGGCGAAGGACGGTCCGCGGCGGCCGGGGCCGCCGGGGCGGTGATCCCGTGCACCAGCCCGGTGGGCGCGTCCGGGCTGACCAGGTGCCCGAGCGGGGTGCCGAGTGCCGGGTCCTGCCTGGTGGAGAGCGACCCCTGGAAGCCGGAGGGGTCGATGACCAGGTCCTGTGTGCCCAGGGTCCGCTGGATGGGCGGCAGTTCGGCCAGGTCGACGCGCTCGCGCGGCCCGGCGGACCAGGCGGAATCCGCACTTCCGGCCCCCGCGGCCGTACCTGTTCCCGTTCCCGCGCCCGTACTCGTACCCGTGCTCGTGTCCGTACCCTTGCGCCCGTCGCCGCCGCGCAGCCAGGACATCAGGCCCATGGATTCTCCCGCCCTCCCCGCGCCGTCCGCTACTGCCCGTTGAGGCGAGCGATCTGTGCGACGAACCTCAGTCGTTCCGGGTGCTCCAGGTCCAGCAGCTCATCGAGCGGCCAGTGGAAGTGGTAGGCGAGGTACGCGACCTCCTCGTAGAGCAGGTCGGCCGCGTACGTCACGATTCCCCCAGGCGGCCACCGGCGAGATTCACCGCGAACTCCTCCTGGCAGGAGGGACAGGTGACGGCGGCGCGGGTGTGTCCCTCGGCGTTGATCCGCCGGTAGAAGTCCTGGAGGAAGGCCAGGTCGGAGGCGAACAGGTCCTCGATGACACCGGGGTGGATGTCGTCGACCGTGCCGATCCGGGTCACGACCCGGGCGATGAGCACGACCGAGAGGTACGCGGAGTTCTCCCGCACCCGGTCGTCCCGCAGCGGCACGAGTTCGTCGCGCGCGGTCGCGAGCCGCATGACGCCCGTGCGGTGCACGACGCCCGCGTCGTCGACGTACCCGCGCGGCAGCTCGAAGGGGAACTCGGTGCGCAGCGGCTCCCGCCCGCCGGACCGCGCGTCCCCTCCCGCCGGGAGGTGCGCGTCCGGCCGCTGGGGAGCCTCCGCCGGAGCCGTACGCCGCATCAGTCGAGTTCCATGCTCTCGTAGGTGATGGCGAGCTTCTCCGTCAGGACCGAGGTGTCACCGGCCTTGAGGGTGCCGATCTCCAGGGACTTCGGCCAGGCGTTGATGAGCTTGTAGCGCTTGATGGCGATGCCCTCGTGGTCGTACACGATGACCGCGCCGTTGCGGCGGGCCGTGGTCATCCGGCCGAAGCGGGAGTCCTTGATCCACCGCTCGAAGCTGTTGTCCTCGGTCAGGCCCCGGGTCACGGTCACCTCACCGGCCTTGGGCCGGCCGGGGAGCTTCTTGATGGCGTAGCGGCCGTCGGCGGTGTTCTGCTTCAGCTCGATGACGTCCTGCTCCATCTTCAGACCACTGACCTCGGTGATCTGCTTGATGACGACGCTGTCGAATTCGAGGCCGAACGACGCCCCGACGGTGCTGTCGAGATCGGGAAGTGGCACAACAGGCTCCTTTACCGCTCTTGCCGCCTACGGGTCTTGCCGCCCACAGGGGTCTCCGGGGGGTACGCGTCACTCGGAATCGGAAGGGGCACTCGCCGCCCGGGAGGTACGCGCCGCTCGGCCCGGCCGCCCACGAGGGGAAGGGATCATTCGTCGACGCCGCCGGTCCCCCCGGTCAGCTGGGAGAGGCGGAAGACGACGAACTCGGCCGGCCTGACCGGTGCCACCCCGATCTCGCAGATGACCTGTCCCGCGTCGATGCTCTCCGGCGGGTTGGTCTCGCGGTCGCACTTGACGTAGAACGCCTCTTCCGGGGTGAGCCCGAACAGCGCCCCCTTGCGCCACTCGTTCACCAGGAACGCCGAGACCGTGCGCCGGATGCGCGCCCACAGGGCGTCGTCGTTCGGCTCGAAGACGACCCACTGCGTACCGGCGAGGATCGACTCCTCCAGGTAGTTGAAGAGGCGCCGGACGTTCAGGTAGCGCCAGGCCGGGTCGGAGGCCAGCGTGCGCGCGCCCCAGATCCGGATGCCCCGTCCGGGGAAGGACCGGATGCAGTTCAGCCCGATCGGGTTGAGCATGTCGTGCTCGCCCTTGGTCAGTTGGGTCTGGAGCGCGACCGCCCCGCGCACGACCTCGTTGGCGGGTGCCTTGTGCACGCCGCGCGACTCGTCGTTGCGCGCCCACACCCCGGCGACGTGACCGCTCGGCGGGACGAGCCGCGCCCGCCCGGACGAGGGGTCCGCGACCCGGATCCAGGGGTAGTAGAGCGTGGCGTACTTGGAGTCGAAGTTGGCGTGGTCGGTGCGCCAGGCCCGGATCTGCTGCGGGCTGAGCCCCGGCGGCGGGTCGAGGATGGCGACCCGGTCGCCCATCAGCTCGCAGTGGCTGATCAGCCCCTGCTGCACGGCGACGACCGACTCCAGGTCCAGCAGCCCGCGTTCGTGCGCGCTCATCAGGTCCGGCACGACGACCGTGGTGATCTCCTCGACCGCTTCGAGTCCGCCGAACCCGGTACGGCGGTCGGGGTCGCCGACGTACAGCTCGGGGGTCAGCGCCCCGGTGCCGGGTGCCGCCGGGGCGGCGGGTGCCAGGGTCACGCTCTGCGGTTCGGGCCGGGCGGGTGCGGCGCCGCGGGCCGTCTCCCGGATCTCGATCAGCTCCGACCTGGCGTTGACCCGGGTGGCGACGTTCTCCTTGCTGCGCTTGGTCGTGACGCCCGGGTACTCCTCGGCGGGCTGCCCGTCCCGCTTCACGACCAGCCGGAAGACGTCGGACGGCGGGTCGTCCCCCTCCGCCTCGGCCACTTCGACGCTGATCTCGCCGGTCACACCGGGGCGGGGCTTCACCGCGTACGGCCCGAGCTGCGTCTCCGACCCGGCGGGCAGGCTCCCCGCGACATGGTCGCCCCCGTCGTCCACCACGTGCTCGGTGCCGTCGTCGATGCGCACCACGTAACAGACACCGCCGCCGTTGGCGAAGAACCCGTACACGGCGGAGGCCAGGTACGCGCCCTCCACGAAGTCGCCGAAGGTGCCGGCGAACTGGCTCCAGTTCGTGATCAGCGTCGGTTCGTCGAACGGGCCCTTCTGCGCGAAGCCGACGAAGGCGGTGACCGAGGTGCCCACCCCTTCGATCGGCCGGGACCCGGACTCGATCTCTTCGACGTAGACGCCCGGGGACAGGTACGACGGCATGTGAGTCTCTCCTTGGCCGGGGAACGCCCGCAATTCTTGCGACAGCCGCGATCACCGGGAACGGACACACGGCCGCCCACCCGTGCACCGGCCACTGCCCGATCAGGCAATGCCGTCGTGTTGTACGTGCCGCCGGGCGCTGCACCGGACCGCGGTGCGCACGCCCTGCGTACCGCGCGGGCACCGCACACACCCTGGGACGGCGACAGGGCGTGTCGGTGGGCCGGGAGGGTGGATGAGGGCGGTTCCGGAGAAGGACCCCGCCGCCTCCACGTCCGACGGCGGAGGTACCCCCCATCGCGAGAACGTGACACTCAAGCCCGAAGTGTCACGTTCGCGGGGGAACCGGACGAGGGGGACGGGAGCACCGGCATCGCGGAGGGTCCGTCCGGGCGCACCGGTGTCCCCACGGGTCCGGCAGGTACGGACGACGAGGAGGAGGTCTCACGTCCCGACGCCGCGTTCTGCCCGGAGCCCATGGCTCCCGGACGCGGCCGACGGCGGTCACCGAGCAGCGGAGCGCCGTCCTGACGCCTGGCGGTCGGGGGGAGCGAGGACAGCGAGGCACCGATCCCGCCACGGGCGGGCCTCACCCGGTCGGCCCGGTCGGGCGGTGGCGGCGCCGATGCCCCATCGGGGGCCGAGGGTTTCGACGGCCCGTGCCCGGTGGGCTCCTGGGCCCGGTGCCGCTCCGGTCCGGAGGACGGGGCCCGCCCCGGGGCCGACGGGGACGAGGACAGGGACGGAGACGGTCGGGACGGCTCTGCGGAACCGGTACGCGCGGACGACTGCGGGCGAGCGGGTGACTGCGGGCGCGCGGGCGGGGCCGTCGCCTCCGGCGGGCGCGGGGCCGGTGTCTCCGCCTCCTGCCGCTGGATCACGGGCATGCCGGGACCGGCCTGCCCCGTGGGACCGGACGGTACGACCGCCCCGCGTCGTCCCGCCGGGTCGGCGGGCACGGCCCCGGAGGGCAGTTCCCGCAGCGGCTTGCCCAGGGCGGGCCGTACCGACGTGACCTCGGGAGGCCCGGCGGAACCGGTCGGCCCGGGCGCGGCTTCGGGTGCCGGGGCGGATACGGGCGTGTCCGGCCGGCCGGACGTGATCCGCCGCGCGGCGCCGCCGCCGGTGACGGGCGCGGGTACGGCCGGTACGACCCCGGTGATGTGCCGCAGCGGCATCGCCGGGCGCCGGGCGACGATCAGCGGCGGCGCGGTCCGCCGGGGKCGTACCGGGGCGGGACGGGCACGCCCGGGCTCGGCCGGCACCGGCATGTCGCCCCCGCCGGACGGCGCCTCCGCTGTTGTGCTCCTGACCGGAGACGTCCTTGACGGGGCCGGTGCGGTTCCGGGCGCGGTCGTACCGCTGCCGCGAGCGGCCCGTCGCGGTGCCTCCCGGCCGGAAGCGCCGGGAGCGCCGGGAGCCCCGGACGGCTCCGGGGCGCTCGACCGCTGGACGACCGCGGGACCCCGCCCCGTGCCCCCCGCCGCCGCGGGCGACGGGCCGGCGACGGGGTCGGTGCCCCCGTCCGCGTCGGGCCGGGCGGCACGCAGCAGCAGCGGCCCGCCGGCGGACACCTCACGCGTGCCCGCGGGGCGGGTGACCCCGCGGATGAGGCCCACCGGTGCGGACGGCATCACGGCATGGCCGAGTTCGCCGCCGAACGCGACGTTCTGCCACGAGGCGAGGCCGGACCTGAACCGCAGCCCGTCGCTCACCCCGATCGAGGACCGGGCGACGGTCACCGCGGGCGGCGCGACCTGCCGCCAGCCGCCGTCCCAGTCGCCACCCCGCCGATCGGTCCGGCCGGTGTCCGGGGCGGCACCGGCCGTCGGCCCGGCACCGGACCCGTCCCCGCCCCCGGAAGGGGCGTCGGACGGCGTCCGGTCCGCCCGGCGGAACCAGTCGCCGAACCCCATACGATCACCCGCCTTCGTTGACGCGGGTGTTGATCCGCGCTATCTCCCGGACCCACTGCTGACGCTCGCCGTGGGTGAGGTCGAGAATGTCCTCACGCTGCCAATGGAAGTGGTAGGCGACGTACGCGATCTCCTCCCGCAGACGGGGAAGCGCGTACGTCACGATTCCCCCAGGCGCCCACCCGAGAGGTCCACCTCGAACGAGCCGTGGCACAGCGGACACGTCACCGCGGCGTGCGTATGGCCCTCGCTGTTGATCCGCCGGTAGAAGTCCTGGAGGAACGCCACGTCGGTGGCGTACATCCGCTCCACCACCCCGGCGTGCACATCGGTGATGGTGCCGAGCCGGGTGATCACCTGGCTCAGCAGCACCACGCTCAGGTACGCCGGGTTCTCCTTCACCCGCAGGTCGATCTGCGGGCGCAGCTCGTCCCGCGCCGTCGCGAGCCGCATCGAGCCCTGCCGGTGCACCTGGCCCTCGTCGTCGACGTAACCGCGCGGCAGCTCGAACTCGAACTCCGTCCGCAGGTCCTGGCGTTCCCGCTCCCGCGCCGCGGGCGGCGCGGGAGCTTCCTCGCGGGTGGCGGACCGGGCGGACGCCAGGGTGTCGAGGACTTCGTCGAGTCCGCCCGACGTAACGGTCCTGCGCCTCATTCGACCACGATCTCCTCGAAGGTGATGGTGACCGTCTCGGTGGCCGGGCTGGACTCGCCGGCCTTCAGGGACGGACCCTCCCACTTGCTGGCCCAGCCCTGCATCAGCTGGATGCGCCGGACCGTGTCACCCTTCGAGTCCTTGATCTCGATGGTCAGGTTCTGGCGCGCGGTGTCGACGGCCCCGTTGTTGAGCGTCTCCTTGATCCACTTGGTGAACTCGCTGCTCTTGTCGAGCCCGCGGGTGATCGTCACCTCGCCCGCCTGGCGCGCGCCGGGCTGCTTGCGGATGATCTGCTTGCCCTCGGCGGTCACCTGACGGACCTCGACGACTTCTTCCTCGACGGTCAGACCGCTGACCTCCTGGATCGACTCCACGAGATAGCCGCCGAGCTGCACGCCGAAGACGTGGGTGGAAAGAGCGTCGCCCTCTGCCATGACTCTGTGTCACCTGTTCCGTTTTGCGGACCCTGCCGGGTCACTCGTTGACGAGGCTGGTGCTGTCGGAGAACTGCGAGAGGCGGAAGACCACGAACTCCGCGGGCTTCACCGGTGCCACGCCGATCTCGCACACGACCTGGCCGAGGTCGATCGACTCCTGCGGGTTGTTGTCGCGGTCGCACTTGACGTAGAACGCCTCCTCGGCCGTGCGGCCGAAGAGGGCGCCCCGGCGCCATTCCTCGGTGAGGAAGGCGGTCACGTTGCGCCGGATGCTCGACCACAGACGGTCGTCGTTCGGCTCGAACACCACCCACTGGGTGCCCAGGAGGATCGACTCCTCCAGGTAGTTGAAGAGACGGCGCACATTGAGGTAGCGCCAGGCCGGGTCGGACGAGAGCGTGCGGGCGCCCCAGATCCGGATGCCGCGGCCGGGGAAGGCGCGCACGCAGTTGACGCCGATCGGGTTCAGCAGGTCCTGCTCGCCCTTGCTGAGCCGGATCTCCAGGTCCAGCGCACCGCGGATGACCTCGTTGGCGGGAGCCTTGTGCACACCGCGCTCGCCGTCGCTGCGCGCCCACACACCGGAGACGTGACCGCTCGGCGGCATCAGGGAGTTGCGCCCGGCCTCCGGGTCGAAGGCGCTGATCCACGGGTAGTACACGGTCGCGTAGCGCGAATCGAACCCGGCGTCGTCGTTGCGCCAGGCACGGACCCGCTGCGCGTTCATGCCCGGCGGGGTGTCCAGTACGGCGACCCGGTCGCCCATCTGCTCGCAGTGCGAGATCAGCGCGAGCTGGACGGTCTTGACGCCCTCGGCGTCGACGGCCCCGCGCTGGTGGGCGCTCATCAGGTCCGGAACGGCGACCATGGTGATCTCGTCGATCGCCTCCAGACCCGCGATCCCGGTGCGCTGCGAGGAGTCCCCGACGAACTCGGCCAGGTCCACGGTCGCGGCACCGGCCCCCGGGCCCGCGGCGGCGGGCGAGAGCGGGAGGACCTGGTTCGCGGGGCGGCTCTGGGCCGCGCCGGGCTGCTCGACGACCTCGATCAGCTTGGACTGGCGGGCCTGGGTGACCAGGTAGCCCTTGACGCTCTTGCGGATGGAGACGTCGAAGGTCTCCACCACCTTGCCGGCCTGTCGCACCAGCAGCCGGAATCGGTCCTCCGGAGGGTTCTCCCCCTCGGCATCGGCGACCTCCACCGAGAGGTCACCACCCGTGCCGGGCCGTGCGGACACCTGGAAACCCCCGAGCGCGACGGACGGGGCCGCCCCGCCGGCGCCCGGGTCCTGCGCCGCGCCGCCCACCCGCACGACGTAGGCCGCGCCGCCGCCGTTGGCGAAGTAGCCGTGGACCGCGCGCGTCAGGTACGTGCCGGGTGCGTGGGTGCCGAAGGTCTGGACGTACTGGTCCCAGTTGGTCACCAGGGTCGGCTGGTGGAACGGGCCGGTCTCCGAGAAACCGACGAAGGCTGCGATCGCCGTGCCGACTCCTTCGATGGGCCGTGCTCCGGACTGCACCTCCTCCACGTATACGCCGGGGGTGAGGTACGACGGCATACTCGCTCCTTCGGGTGGTCGTCCGGTCGCCGTCCAGTCTCGTCGGCCCGCACCGGCGGACAGTAGGCCCCGGAGTCCTGGGCACGGGGCAAGGCCACTGCCTTTCCGGGCGCCCCCGGGGGCAGGGAATTCTTCCCCGTGAGGACATTCGCGACGGGCTTCCCGGGCCCGGCCCATAGCAATTCTTTTGGCCCGTTCGATGAACGCGGGATGAACTCCGGTGCGGAGGAAGACGTGTGACGGTTCGCCAGGTGTCCGAGTGCCCGGAATACGGATGCCCGGACCCGGGGAATGGTGATGAATGAAGGCAGGGAACCACGCGCGAACACATTCCTGCCGGTGCTCGTCCGGCCGTCCCCGGCGGGCGTACGGGCCGTGGGCCGCTGCTGTGTCGCGGCGTCCGCCGACGGCACCCGTGCGTTCCGGACGGGGCCGCCCCGTCGCCGTGCCGCGTACCCGTCCGACGGGGCCCGCCCGTCTTCGCCGTCGACGGGACAACCCGTGGTCAAGGCCCGATCGAGGGGGCGGCCACTATCGGCCAGAATGAGCCGCAGGATCGGTCGACCGGCCGACCCCGCACGGCCGGAGGAACCCGACGGGCCGTGCGGGCGCCCGCACGACCCCACTGACCGGACGGCGACGGAGGGGGATGCGGGCGGACGGCACCGGACGTTCTTCGCCCGCCGCCGCTCCGCGGGCCGTCACGGGTCCGTTTCATCAGGGTGTACAGGGAAAGAGTTTCGCCAACACCCGGCAAGCCGGGTTTCCCCGGGGCGGAATTTCTGCTGTTCTCTTCCCGCCCGGGGGAAGTGGGGCCGGTGCTTTGTCCTACGGTTCGAGGTCGCGCAGGATGCCGCTGACGTTGAGTACTTGGTGGCATCCGGCTGCCTGGGTTCCGGTGGCCGGAGTACCCGGTTTGTTGCACGTCACGGAAGCGGTGACCGTTTCGTTCTCCGGAATCTCGATGGGGGTGACCCAGTGATAGTCCTGGTTGCGGAAGGTCTCCAGGGCGATGGTGGTGATCTTCCGGTTCCCGAACGTGATGGTCAACACCCCTTCGTCGCCCTGGAAGTTCGCCACCACGAGGTCCGTGACGCCGAACACCTTCCCCTCGGGCACCCGGTACGGCTCCTTCTTCGTGCCCCCGGCGCCGACCTGCACGTCGATCGTCTCCGACATCTGCTGGTGGCCGTCGCCGCCCGTGCCCGACGTCGAGCCGGAACCGCCCGACCCACCGGAGGACCGGCCGGGCCGGGGCTTCTGGTTCCCGTCCTGCCCCTGACCGCCGGAGGCGTCGCCCGAGCCGCCGGACGAGGCCCCGCCCTGCTGACCGTCGCCCCGTCGCTCCTTCTCGGCGGCGTCGGTCACCGCCTGTTCCGCAGTGCTCTTCACCGCGGGCCTGACCAGCGCGAACCACGCGAGCAGCAGGGCGAGCAGCGCGGCCAGCACGATCAGCAGCCACCTGGGCAGTATCGGTATCTGGGCGAACTCGCCGGACAGCGTCTCCGGCCGGTGGGGCTGCTCGTCCTCGGCCTCCCCCTCGGTCTTCTCGGCGACCTCGACCTCGAACGGCCAGGTGGCCGGCGTGCCGAACCAGATCAGCTTCTGGGCCCGCACCCGCAGACCCACCTCGGCGGACTCGCCCGGCTCCAGGCGCCGTTGGTCGGGGGAGAAGGCCAGCCGGAGCTCCTCCCCGTCCTGCGTCCCGGTGAACACGACGCCGACCGGAGTGTTCCCCCGGTTCTGCACCGAGGTCTGGAACCGGGCTCCCCGCCAGCCGCGACGCCGAC
This sequence comes from Streptomyces sp. sk2.1, assembly GCF_008120935.1. Classification (GTDB taxonomy): domain Bacteria; phylum Actinomycetota; class Actinomycetes; order Streptomycetales; family Streptomycetaceae; genus Streptomyces. The sequence goes on along the minus strand of NZ_RDBO01000016.1, from coordinate 102,113 downwards.
GGGGGTCGAGCTGCCCCCGGAGCTCGTGGAAGGGCTCGACGACCACCGTGCTCTCGGGGACCGCCACCGACTCGGGGCGCTCCGCGGGCAGGACGCGTACCCCCAGGGGCGTCTCCCCGGCCCGGACCTCGTGGGAACGGGGCGGCGCGAGCCGCACGGTCACCACCTCGGAGGTGCCCGGATAGAGCGAGACGCGCGCCGGCTCCACGGTGCTCCACGCGGCGCAGTCGCCGACCACTTCGAGCGTGTAGGCCTCGACGATGTCGCCGTCGTTGCGCACGGTCAGGGTCGTCGTCGCCTCGGCGCCGGGCGACACCGTCACCGTGGACATTTCGAATTCGGCAGATGTGGTCACGATGCGACGTTAAGCCGAGGACGCGGTGGCGCAGCAGAGACGGGAGGGCAACGCACGGGCAGGGCTTGTGCCCCCGGAGCCCAACGGCACGGTCTCCCCGAGCCCCTCTCCCGCGCCAGGTCCCCCTGACGGGGCCGGGCACGGACGGGCAGGGCGACCGGCACATCGAGACAAGAGCACCTGAGGAAGACGAGCACGGAACGATGACGACGACAGACGTGAAGAGCGAGGCGGCGGTGCGCGGACAGTTCCGCAGGCCCACCGCTTCGGAACGCTCCGCCCAGCGCGGCGCGCGGAGGGCCCCCGAGGGCAGGGTCTCCGTGGCGGTGTACGCGGAGGACCTGATCCTCCAGACCGGCGTGATACACCAATTGCGCCCGCGCCCCGAGATAGAACTGACGACGGAGGCCGAGGCCGACCGGGCCCAGGTCTCCTTAGTGGTGGTGGACATGGTGGACGAACCCACCGTCCGGCTCCTCTCCAGACTCCAGCGCAACACCGCGACCCGCACCGGACTCGTCGTCGGCTTCTTCGAATCGGGCGCGCTCCAGACCCTGATCGAATGCGGTGTGGTCGCCGTGCTCAGGCGCGGGGAGGCAGACCAGGACCGCCTGGTCCACCTGGTGACGGCGATAGCCAACGGCGAGGGCGTGCTCCCGGGCGACCTGCTCGGAAAGCTCCTCGACCACGTCAGCAGCCTCCAGCGCACGGTCCTCGACCCCCGGGGGCTCTCGCTCTCCACCCTCACGGCACGGGAGGCGGAGATGATCAGGCTGGTGTCGGAGGGCTTCGGCACGGCGGAGATCGCGCAGAAGACCTCGTACTCCGAACGCACCGTCAAGAACGTGCTGCACGAGATGGCGACCCGGCTCGAACTGCGCAACCGGGCACACGCCGTCGGCTACGCCATGCGGCACGGGCTCATCTGAGTCCCGCTCCGGGCTCCCGTGCGGACGGTGTGCCGACGCCGCCGCACGGGAGCGCGCCGGGGTTCCCGGGGGAGGGGGCCGCGGGGCGGACGCAAAGGGCAGCGGTTCCTTCCCCCGGTACGGGTACTCGGGGCC
>NZ_RDBO01000016.1:56484-100594 GCF_008120935.1 Streptomyces sp. sk2.1 | reverse complement strand
GTTCGTCACCTCCGTACGGGGCAAGGACTTCCCGCCCGGGGCCCCGGTGCGGCTCACCTGGAAACCGGGGATCACGGCGGCCGCGCCGCCCGCCGTCCCGGGTGCGGACCGCACGTTCATCGCACAGCTGCTGGTCCTGGTGAAGGACCGGACGGGGCCGCGCACCATCACCGCCACGGGGCCCGGGTTCAGCCCGGTCACCACCCGCTTCCTGGTGGTCGACGGCACCATGGTCCCGCCGGACGAGGTGGGACGCCGGTGATCCACGAAGTCGACGAGGGGCTGCGGCTGCTGCTGGTCGAGGCGGGCCTCCAGGAGAGCGGTGTCGACCTGGTCTTCGACGCGCCGACGAAGGAGTGGTCCGCCCGGCGCAACGCACCCACGGTCAGCGTCTTCCTGCACGGCATCCGCGAGGACGCGACCCGGCGCCGCACCGGCGCCGCCGAGGAGCACGACGAGCAGGGGCTGGTGGTCGGGTGGCGGACCCCGCCGCGCTGGTTCGAGCTGACCTATCTGGTGACCGCCTGGACCAACCGCCCGCAGGACGAACACCGGCTGCTCTCCGAGGTGTTGCGCTGCCTGGTACGGGCGGACGTGCTGCCCGCCCGGATGCTCACCGGCAGCCTCGCCGAACTGGGGCTGACCGTGGACATCGAGGCGGCGGGCCCGAGCATCGACCGGCAGTCCACCGCCGACGTGTGGTCCGCGCTCGGCGGCGAGCTCAAGGCCGCGATCGACCTGCGGGTGTGGGCACCGTTGGCCGGCGAGCAGGAGCCCGCCGGCCCGCCGGTCACCGAAGGACTGGTGGTGCGGGCCGCGCCCGCCCGCGACGGCGAGGGGGCGGGCCCCGGGCGCCGGCTGCGTTACGACGGGGCGTCCGACCCCGGCGGTCAGGGCTTCGCCGCGGAACGTGAACGGCGACTTCCGCCCGGTCGGCGCCGACGCGGGGGCGCCGCCCGATGACCACCGCGCAGGACACCCCCCGGACCACCGCGGAACCGCCCGGCGTCCCGACGGCCGTCGAGGAGCTCTGGGAGCGGCTGGGCCACGTCGAGCAACGGGTCAGGAACGCCGTCGCGGCCCGGCGGGCCGTCGATCCGCAGCCCGACGACCCCTACCGGGGGCAGTACCTCACCCCCGAGGGGGTCGAGCGGATCCTGGCGGCCCGCGACGCGTTCGGGCCCGTACCGCAGTACGCGTCCGAGCCCCCGGCACGGCCGCGCCCCGGCAGCCGGCTCGGCCGGCTCGTGGAGGACTTCGGTCTGACCCCGCTCGACGTCGACCTGCTGATGGTCGCGACGGCGCCGGACATCGACGCCCGGTTCGAGCGGCTCTACGGCTACCTCAACGACGACCTCAACCGGCGCAGACCGACCATCGGTCTGGCCCTCGAACTCTGCGGGCTGCCCGCCGCGAGCTCCGGCCGCTTCCGGTTCTCGCCGTCCGCGCCCCTGGTCGCGGGCGGACTGCTGACCGTCCTGGAGGCCGACCGACCGCTGCTCTCCCGGGTGCTGCGGGTACCGGACCGGGTCACCGCCCATCTGCTCGGCGACGACGAACCCGACGGGAGGCTGCGCGGACTGGTCCGGGCGGCCGGGCCCGGGGACGAGCAGTCCGACCCGGCACCCGGGACGCCGCGGGTCGCGGCGGCCCTGGGCACGGGCAGCGGCCTGGTGCATCTGCTCGACCGGGGCGGCGACCCGGGCGGACTGGCGGTCCAGGCGATCCTCGCCGCGGGGCGCCGTCCGCTGGTGGTCGACATCGCGGCGTTCGCCGCTGCCCCCGGACCGGCCGACCTCGTACGGACCCTGGCGGCCGAGGTCCGGCTGAGCCGCGGCGGTGTCGTCCTCGGGCCGCTCGAAACGCTGGCCCCCGAACGGCCCGAGGGGGCCCGGCTGCTCGGTGACCTGTGCGCGGCGCTCCGCGGCACCCCTCTGGTCGTGCACGGAACGAAGAACTGGGACCCCCTGTGGGCCGGGGACAGCCCGGTTCCGGTCCATGTCCCGCCCCCCGGCCCCGCGGCCGTGACACGGCAGTGGCGCCGGGCGCTCGACCGGGCCGGCACGTCCGTCGGCCTGCCCGCCGGGGAGGCGGGGGTCGAAGCGGGGGTCGTGGAGGCCACCACCGCCTACCGGCTCGATTCCGAGCAGGTGCGCAGGGCAGCCGCCGTCGCCTCCCGGCTGGCCGCCCTGGAGGAGCGTCCGGTGGGCGTGCGGGACCTGCGTACGGCGGTCCGGGCACAGAACGGCGCGGGGCTCGAACGGCTCGCCCGCCGCATCGAGCCCGCGGTCGGCTGGGACGACCTCGTACTGCCTCCCGGGACCCACCGCCAACTGTCCGAACTCGCCCTGCGCGCACGCCACCGCGGACAGGTGCTCGGCGAGTGGCGGATGCGGCCGGGAGGCGGCCGGGGGAGGGGGGTCGTCGCGCTGTTCGCCGGTGAGTCCGGCACCGGGAAGACCATGTCCGCCGAGGTGGTGGCGTCGGAGCTCGGCATGGAGCTCTATGTCGTGGACCTGTCCATCGTGGTGGACAAGTACATCGGCGAGACCGAGAAGAACCTCGAAAGGATCTTCGTCGAGGCGTCCGACGTCAACGGCATCCTGCTGTTCGACGAGGCGGACGCCATCTTCGGGAAGCGTTCGCAGGTCAAGGACGCGCACGACCGCCACGCCAACGTGGAGTCGGCCTATCTGCTGCAGCGCATCGAGTCCTTCGACGGGATCGCGGTGCTCACCACCAACCTGCGGGCCAACCTCGACGAGGCGTTCACCCGCCGCCTCGACGTGATCGCGGAGTTCCCCATGCCGGACGCCCGGCAGCGACTGGCCCTGTGGGACCGCTGCCTGGGGGCGGAGATCCCGCGCGCCGCGGACCTCGACCTGGAATTCTGCGCGCAGCGCTTCGAACTGGCGGGAGGATCGATCCGCTCCTGCGCGGTGACCGCCGCCTACCGGGCGGCGGAAGCGGGGGGACCGCTCGGCATGGAGCAGATCGTCTCGGCCGTGCTCCAGGAGTACCGCAAGCTCGGCCGACTGGTCATGGAGAGCGAGTTCGGCCCGTGGCTGGGCCGGGCACAGGGGCGCGGCAGGAGGTAGGGCCTCTCGTTCGGATCGTGCTGGGCGGAACGCGGCCGTCTGTACAACGGGCTTGTCTACGCGCATCATTGAGGTGCTTCGCACGAACGAACCGTCCTCGGCCGGAACGCGGGCACCCCTTCCTCGACTCCCGGGTGACACCCGATTCCGGAATTGTCATGCACGCGTCAATCTCCGAGAAAGGGAACACGATGGCTTGCGGATCGACCAGCCTGTGGGCGGGCGAGACCAGCTGGTTCTGCTGCGGCAACTCCTGGGGACCGTGCTCCAGCGCCGGCGGCGGCGCCTGCGGCAACTGCCAGTCCGGCGCGCACCACGGCGCGTGGCCCAACGCCTCACAGGCCTGCTGGAACATCACCCGGCCCGACCTCTGCGGCGAGAACATCCCCAGACGCGGCTGCGGCGCGGTGATGAACGTCAGGCACCAGTGCTCGGGCGCGACCGTGTGCATCACGATCACCGACTGCGGCCCGCGCACCAAGGAGTGGTGCGGCGAGGCGACCTGCTGCAACGGCACCTGCCGCACCAACCGCGTCCTCGACCTGACCCCGGCCGCCTTCTCGGCGATCGGCAACCTGAGCTCGGGCAAGCTGCCGGTCTACATCTACGAGTGAGGAGCATCGGCATGACCGCACGACACGACCGGACCGACGGGATGCGCCGTCGCCGCTTCCTCACCAACGCCGCCCTCGGCGGCGCGACCATCATCGGCGCGTCCGCGCTCGGCGGTTTCGACGCGGACGCCGCGTTCGCCGCGGAACCCTCGCTCGACCCCGCGATAGCCCGGTCCGCCTTCGTGGAGGGCCGCATCACGGGCATCACCGGCAGCGTCCTGGAGGTGGCCGGATCCAACGGCGGCCACTCCCGGGTGCAGATGACCAACGTGACCAGCGTGTGGAAGGTGCGCGCCACCACGGCCGAGGCGATCGACATCGGCGACGGGCTCTACGCGCGCGGCGTCGAGATGCCCGACGGCACCGTGGCCGCCGACGCGGTCTGGGTGAACATCGTGAACCTGGACACGCAGATCCGGGGCATCGCGAAGAACCGGCTGCACCTCGCCCACGGACAGCACGAACTGGTCGGCCATGTCGCCCCGGACACCAGCGCCTCCTACGCCGGCCGCGCCCTGACGTCCGACCTGTCCCGGCTGCGCATCGGGCAGAGCGCCCAGGTGCTCGGCGCCTGGCGGCCGTCCGACGACTCCGTGGACGTCGTCCGCATCTCGGTCGGTCACTGACGCGGCCCCGAGGAAACGGAGAGAGGAAGAGATGCTGTCACTGACGACGAGCCTCGCCCCGCTGGTCCTCGCGGGCCTGCTCGGGTGGACCGGGGCGGTCAAGGCGTTCGGCCGGGACACCGCACGGCAGGCGCCGAAGACGGCGCTGGCCCGCATGCTGCGCAGCAGCGAACGGGCCACGACGGTGCTGCGCCTGACCGGGGCGGCCGAACTCCTGATCGCCGCGGGCCTGCTGGCGGTCCCCACGAACCCGCTGCCGGGAGCCGCGACCGCGGTCCTCGGGGCGGGCTTCCTCGGATACCTCGGCTACGGCCGGGCCGTGGCACCGGAGTCCTCCTGCGGCTGCTCGGCCGGTGATGACACCCCCATCGGCCGGCGGGCGTTCGCACGGGCGGCCGTGGTACTGGCCGGCGGTGCGACCGTCGCGGTGGCGCAGGACACCTGGTGGCCGACGCTCCGGGACCGGCCCGTCGCCGCCCTCGCCCTCCTGGCCGGGGCGGCGGCGGTTCTGGTCGCCCTCTCGGCCGACCTCGACCGGTGGTGGCTGCTGCCGCTGCGCCGGACGAGACTGCGCGTCTTCGGCCACCCGCTCCTCGGCACCGCGGGGAGGGACCGGGTGCCGGTCGCGGCGAGCGTCGAACTCCTGGAGAACTCCCTGGCCTGGCAGACCGCCGCGCCCGTGGTCAGGTCCGCCCTGCTGGACCACTGGGAGGACGGCGGCTGGCGCATCCTCCAGTACTCGGGGGTCCACGGGGACCGGGCGGACGCACGCCCGGTGGTGGTGCTGTTCGCGCTCGACGCCACGGCCGTGCGCGACGCGGGGAAGGATCCGGTCGTCCGGGTCGGCTACGTCGACGCGGAGAGCGGGGAGGCGGTGGCCGTGGACGAACTCGACGCGGTGCCGTCGCGCAGGAGCCTGCCGATGGCGGGCTGACACCACGTCCCGGCCACCGCGCGGTGGCCGGGACGAAGGAGCCCCGCACGGGCCGTCCCACGACGGCCCGTCGTCTCTTCAGTGACGGGCCGCTTCGGGGCCGCGCCGTACGCAGACGGCCGCGACCAGCGCGCCGATGACGGCCAGCGAGCCGGAGACCAGCGCCGCGGTGTGCACGCCGTTCATGAAGGCGTGGTGGCTTCCCTCGACGATCGCCGCCCCGAGCCCCTCGGGGGTCCGGCCCGGGACCGGGGCGACGCCCATGGACACCGCGTCCTCGGCCCCGCTCAGCCCCTCTGCCACGGCCGGGGGCACACCGGCAGAGGTCAGCTCGCCGGTGAGGGTGGAACCGACCCGGCTGCTGATGAGCGAGATCAGCACGGAGGTGCCGAGCGCACCGCCGACCTGCAGGGCCGTGGCCTGGAGACCGCCGGCGACACCGCCGTCCTCGACGGGGGCGTTGCCGACGATGGCGTCCGACGACGACGCCATGACCATGCCGACACCCAGGCCGAGCGCGATGAACGGGGGCCACATCAGCGCGTACGAGGAGTCCGTGCCCCAGCCCGCCATGACGAAGCAGGCGACGGCCTGGAGCCCCATGCCCAGCGGCATGGTCAGCCGGGGACCGAACTTCTGGGTGAGCGCGGCACCCAGGGGAGAGGCCACGACCGAGGCCAGGCTGAGCGGCAGGGTGCGCACACCCGCCTGGACCGGGGTGAAGCCCCGGACGTTCTGCAGGTAGAGCATCACGAAGAAGATCACACCGAGCAGGACGAAGAAGTTCAGCGCGGTGACGACCGTACCGATGGACAGCGCCGGATTGCGGAACAGGCGCATGGGCAGGAGCGGATGCGCCACCCGCGCCTCGTACCGGCCGAACAGCACGATCAGGAGGAGACCCGCGGCGATGGCTCCCAGGGTGCCGCCCGAGGTCCAGCCCCAGGTCTCGCCCTTGACGACACCGAACACCACGGCGAGCAGACCGGCGGCCAGCAGCACCACGCCGGGTATGTCGAACCTCTCCCGCGCCGCTGCCGTGCTCCTGCCCGGCGGAAGGACGACGGCGCTGAAGACGAGGGCGACGACGCCGATGGGGGCGTTGATGTAGAAGACCGACTCCCAGTTCACGTGCTCGACGAGCAGCCCGCCCACGATGGGGCCGAGGGCCGTGGAGACGGAGGAGACCATGGCCCAGATGCCGACCGCCATGCCGAACTTCCGCGGCGGGAAGGCGGCGCGCAGCATGCCGAGGGTGTTGGGCATCAGCAGCGCGCCGAAGAACCCCTGCACCGCGCGGAAGGCGATGACGCCCCCGATGGAGCCGGACAGGCCGATGGCGACGGAAGCGGCCGTGAAACCGGCGACGCCGATCAGGTAGAAAGTGCGGCGTCCGAACCGGTCGCCGAGCTTGCCCCCGAGGATCAGCGCCGCCGCAAGTGCCAGCAGATAGGAGTTGGTCACCCACTGCAGGTCCGCGGTGGTGGCGTGGAGGTCCCGGCCGATCTCGGGATTGGCGATGGAGACGACCGAACCGTCGAGGCCGACCATGAACAGGCCGAAGGCGACGGCGATCAGGGTCAGCCACGGGTTGGCGCGCAGACCGTGCGGGCGGTCCGCGTGCCGCACCCCGGTCGCGGGCGCGGAGGGGCTGAGAACTTCGGAGGGCATGACGCTCAAATCCTTGTCGGGCATGCGGAGTCGGGCATGCGGAAGGAGCGGACGGCGGCAAGGCGTCCGCGGGAAAGGGGGCGGTGCCGAGGAGAGCGCGGCCGTCGTCGACGAAGCCGCGAAGAGGCACCGCGGGGAGTGCGAGGGGATTCCTCGGGGAGGCGCGTACCGGACCGTCAGGGGTCCGGTACGCGTCGTCACTTCTCGGAGTGGAGGCGCTCGGCGAGCGCGTTGAGCGAACCCAGGGCCGCGCCGAGGGCGTTCAGATCGCCTTCGGACAGGGTGCTCAACGCGTCGGTGACGTAGGAACTCATCAGACGGTGGACGTCCGCCAGCTCGCGCCGGGACCTCGCGGTCAGATGCAGGTGCGCGATCCGCTTGTCGGCGAGGTCCTGCCGGCGTTCCAGCAGGCCCTGCTCGGTCAGCTGGGTGACCAGGGCGCTGACGTTGTTGGGCTTCATCGACAGGGCCTCGGCGGCCGCGCGCACCGTCACTCCCTCGTGGCCCTCGACGTGCCGGAGCAGGGCGAGCTGGGCCTCGGGCGGCTTGGGCTGCGGGTACTCCTGGTCCGTGCGCCGCTCCAGGGCGCGGGACAGCACCGGCAGGCAGGCCACGAGCCCGGAGGCCACGTGGTCGATGTCCTGGGAGGAGGCGCTGTGCCGACACATGTCCGCCACCATAGGTAGAGGTGGATAGCTATGTCAACATAGCTAATATGCGGGGGCGGCGACAGGGATGGTTCAGCTGGGCTCAAGTCCCGTACAAGGAAACCGAGTTGGCGCATGCGGTTCCCGTGACGGCCCGGCGGCGGCATCGTGCTGGTCATGGTGCGAGGCGGCCACGGGTCCCGCCGTCCTGACGTCAGTGACCGGAAGCGGCGTCCTCCGGCTCCGGCGAGGGCTCGGTGGCCCCGGGGAATCCCAACTCGTCCAGGAGCGTGTCGAAGAGATCCTCCACGAAGGTCTCCCGCGAGCACAGCGTCTCCTCGATCCGGGACCGCCGCGCCGCCGTCACCGGCATGCCGGCCGCCGCGGCCCAGGCGACGGCCCCTTCGGCGTCGGCCGGAACCTCCGCCCGGAGCTCCGCGCGCTTGCGGCCCACCGCCTCGTCGAATTCGGGTGTGTCCGTCCACAGGATCGTGTCGTCCACGTCCTCGGGCTCCTCGACGAGGAGCGCCGCCGCGCTGTCCAGGTTGAGCCATGCCTGCCAGCGCCGACCGTCCGTTCCCAGCCCGGTGACGAGGGCGATGCTGCTGTCGGAGACATCGGCGACGCAGACCGGCGCACCGGTCCATTCGACCAGGGCGGACAGGAAGTCGTCGCTCCACCGCCCATGGACGAACTGGAGGGTCTGCCAGCCGCCCGGACGCGGCCACCACGCGTGCACGGTCCCCGCCGGTCCCCGGAAGACGCCGTCGAACGTGGGCGCTTCCAGCAGCGGACGTTCGCTCCTGGCAAAGACCAGATGACCCGAGAACCCCACAGGACCTCCTCCGAAATGTTGCGCCCACCTTATGGACCACCACTGACACGGCCCGGACGCCCGGGCGCGGACACCGGGGCCGATCGTGGCTCCGTCCCCGCCCCCGTCCCCGCCCCCGGTCACCCCTGATCCGCCCCTCCCTGCCGCAGGACGGGGAGGTTGGCGCACGTGTACTCGGCCGCGATGTCGAACACACTGGCACAGCGCGGGCATTCACCCCTGCCGAAGAGGTGGGCGATTCCGTCGGCGAGCGCCTCCTGCCCGTCGCGGACGGCCGTCCCGTGCATCCACAGGCCGGTGCCGGAGAGCTCCTCGGGGGACGCCGGCCGCAGGTCGCGACGGTCCACGTCGCCCAGGTGCCAGTCCCGGATCGCCGAATAGCGCCCGTGGTCCCCGATGGCGATCGTCACCTCCACGGCGCAGTGGGGGCAGGCGAGATGGTAGAAGTCGTCCGTGAAGTCCTCCAGGACGGCACTCCAGTGGTACTGCTCCCTCGCCGCGAGCAGGTCGCGGAAGGCCGGGAGGTAGTCGGCCGGCCGCGATTCCAGATGCCGGTCCAGCAGCTCGCGGAATTCCGCCACCGCACCGGCACAGCCCGCGAACAGGCCGTCGCAGCCGTGGTGTCCCGCCGCACGTCGCAGGATCGTCCCGGCCAGCCCACGCGCCCGTGCGTTTCCCCGGGCGAGGCACACCAGACGCGGCAGGGCGGCGAAGCCGGCGGGAAGGACGAGGTCGCACTCGAGGACCAGCCGGCGCCCGAGCTCGTCCCACGCCTCGGCGTCGTCCTCGGACTCCACCCGCTCCAGAAGCACGGGGACACGATCGACGTCCCCGTGGCAGTCATGCATCCGCACCCGGTTCCCCCGGCATCGAAGTGTTCCGCAGCAGCCGGACGGACGGCTCCGTTCCCGGCCCGCCGGGCAGGCCCGAAACCCCCGGCCGTCCGGCTGCCACCGGCGACTCGTCGCGCGTCAGTCGGTCGGCTTCTGGAGCGGGGCCGGCCCGGTGGTGAGCAGCGCGGTGATCTCCCGGGCCAGTTCCGGTCCGAGCTCGCCCCAGCCGTCCTTGTAGCCGTAGACGCTCGCCAGGGTGCGGGCGTCGTAGTCGCCGTTCATGATCTCGATGTCGGTGGTGGTGATGAGCGCCGGGTGGGCGACACCGACCGCTCCCGAGACCTTCAGCAGCTCCTTGCGCAGGGTGCGCAGGTAGACGGCGGCCCGGGTGGCCTTCGACGGTGCGTCGACGCCGCGCACCAGCCACGGGTTCTGGGTGGCGATGCCGGTGGGGCACTTGTCGGTGTGGCACTTCTGCGCCTGGATGCAGCCGATGGACAGCATCGCCTCGCGGGCGACGTTGATCATGTCGACACCCAGGGCGAAGGCCACGGCGGCGTTCTCGGGCAGGCCGAGCTTGCCCGAGCCGATGAAGGTGAGGTCGTCGGTCAGGCCCCGCTCGGCGAACGTGCCGTAGACGCGGGAGAAGCCCATCCGGAACGGCAGCGACACCGAGTCGCTGAAGATCAGGGGAGCCGCCCCGGTGCCGCCCTCGCCGCCGTCGACGGTCACGAAGTCGACCCCGCGGTCACCACGCGCCATCAGCGTGGCCAGCTCCTGCCAGAACTCCATCTCTCCCACGGCGCTCTTGATCCCGACCGGCAGCCCGGTCTCGGCGGCGAGCAGCTCCACGAAGTCGAGCATCGAGTCGACGTCGTGGAACGCGGTGTGCCGCGAGGGCGAGGCGCAGTCCTCACCGACCGGGATGCCGCGGATCCGGGCGATCTCGGGGGTCACCTTCGCACCCGGCAGCATTCCGCCGAGCCCCGGCTTGGCACCCTGGGAGAGCTTGATCTCGATCGCCCTGACCGGGGCGCCGGCGACCACGTCCTTGAGCTTGTCGAGGTTGAAGGTGCCGGCCTCGTTGCGGCAGCCGAAGTACGACGTCCCGATCTGGAGGACGAGGTCACCACCGTTGCGGTGGTACGGCGAGAGGCCGCCCTCGCCCGTGTTCTGCATCGCGCCGGCCAGCGCCGCGCCCTTGTTGAGCGCCGTGACGGCCGCGCCGGACAGCGACCCGAAGCTCATCGCCGAGATGTTCACGACGCTCGCCGGCCGGAACGCCCCGGCGCGCCCGCGCGGGCCGCCCAGCACCTTCGCCGAGGGCAGCGGGGACTGCGGGTCGTGCAGGTCGGGCAGTGCGTCGGCGAACGTGCGCTGCTTTATGTACGCGTGCCCCTGCACATGCTCGACGTCCACGTCGGTTCCGAAGCCGAAGTAGTTGTTCTCCTCCTTCGCCGACGCGTAGATCCAGGTGCGCTGGTCACGGCTGAACGGGCGTTCCTCCTCGTTGGAGGTCACGACGTACTGCCGCAGCTCCGGCCCGATCGTCTCCAGCAGGTACCGGGCGTGCCCGATCACGGGAAAGTTCCTGAGCAGCGCGTGCTTCTTCTGGACGAGGTCGCGGGCAGCCACCAGAGCCAGTGCTGTCGCGGCGGCCGCGCCGATGTTCCGAGCACGCATGAACGTTCCTCTCCTCGACTGCTCGTTGCCCGACCCCGGCGCCGTGCGGCGGATGTCGTGGACGTCGGRCGCCGGACACGGCCCCGGCGGGCACCGGCGTCCGACGGCAGAACGTCACATGATGCCAGAGGCCGCGCGGACGGACGGGCCGGGGTGCGGGGCCCGGCCGCCCCGGCGTTCCCGCCGCCCGACGCCCCCACCGGCCCGGCGGGGAGTTCCTCGCCGGTGTCGCCGGTGCCGCCCCGGGGCAGTGTGGTCCCGCGGAGGCCGGGCGGGAACTGCCCGGCACCGCCGGACAGGAAACGCGGACGACGACAAGGGGCAGAGGGATGAGCACCGACGGCGTGACGGCCACGGCACTGGTGGTCCAGCACGAGCCCGGGGGAGGACCGGGCCGTTGGGCGGCCTGGCTGGAGGAGCGGGGTGTGACGATGAGCGTGGTCCGGGCGTACGAGGGCGCCCCGCTTCCCGACCGGCTGGAGCACCCCGGGCTCGTCGTCCTCGGCGGCGCCCGCCTTCCCGACGACGACGCCCGCGCGCCCTGGCTGCCCGCGACCCGGGCCCTCGTGCGCCAGGCGGTCGACGAGGGGACACCGATGTTCGGCATCTGCCTAGGGGGCCAGCTGCTCGCCCACGTCGCCGGCGGCGAGGTACGGGGGCGGCACGGACCGCCCGAGTTCGGCAGCACCCGGCTCAGCCTGCGCCCCGAGGCGGCCGGGGACCCGCTGTTCCACGGGCTGCCCGCACATCCTCCGGCCATCGAGAACCACGTCGACGCCGTCACCGCGCTTCCCGCCGGCGCCCACTGGCTGGTCCGCAGCGAGCGCTGCCCCTACCAGGCGTTCCGCGTCGGTTCCGCGGCATGGGGCGTGCAGTTCCATCCGGAGACCACGGCCGAGCGGATCCGAGGCTGGAACCGCGACCGGTTGGACCGGAACGGTGCGCCGCCCCCGGAGACCCTGCACGCCCTGGCGCTGCGGGACGAACCGGAAGCCACCGAAGCCTGGCGCACCGTCGCCCACCGCTTCGCGGACATCGTGACCGCGAGAGCCCGGCGGCCGGGGCCGAGGGCCCGTTGACGAGCCCGTGCGCCACCGGACTTCTCCCGTCGGCCTTGCTGCTCCGACCCCACCCGCCCGCGCCGGAGCAGCAGACTTCCGCGGCCCGCGCGAGGTCGTCGAGGCGCCCGCTTGATCCCTCCCGGACGGCAGGGCAGGGTGGGCCCATGACATGGACAGCTCCACCGGTCGAGCACACCGAACAGCTGGGCGACCTGGGCACCGTGACCGAGCGCCGGATGCTGGAGGGCTGGCTGCGTCGGCACCGGGAGACGCTGCTGGCCAAATGCGCCGGGCTGGAACCGGCCCAGTTGGTGCGGACGACCGTGGAGCCGTCGAACCTCACCCTCCTGGGCCTGGTCCGGCACATGGCGGAGGTGGAGCGGTGGTGGTTCCGGCGCTCCTTCGCGGGCGAGGACATCGGTGATGTCTTCACCGGCCCGTCGGACGGCGACGAGGGGTTCGACGGGGTGCGCGCGGACGACGCGGAGAGGGACTTCGCGCTGTTCCGGAACGAGGTCGACGCCTGCGAAGCGACAGTGGCCGGGCACGACCTCGACGAGACCTTCATGTCCTCCTACGGGGCCGCCCTCAGCCTGCGCTGGGTCCACCTGCTGATGATCCAGGAGTACGCCCGCCACAACGGCCACGCCGACTTCCTCCGGGAGCGGACCGACGGGGCGACGGGGGACTGAGGCTTTCCCCCGGCCCGGCCGGGACTTGGGGTTCCCGCGCGGCCCGGCCGAGCCGGGTCGCGCGGGAACCCCGGGCTACGTCGCGGCGGTCCGGACCCCGAGGGCGAGGAACATCACGGCCGTGGTCCGGGCGGCCAGGCGCTTGAAGCGGGGTTTCCGCAGGACGTGCGAGGCACGCCCGACGAGGCCGGTCCAGGCGAGGAGCCAGAGCGTCATCAGCAGCGCGTGGGCGGTGGCCAGGGCGATGACCTGGCCACCGAAGGAGTCGTCGGCGTCGATGAACTGGGGAACGAGGGTCAGGTAGATGGAGGCCGCCTTCGGGTTGAGGACGTTGGCGAGCAGGGCTTGGACGTAGACGGAGTCCGGCCGCACCGACAGCTTCCGGCGGGCGGGGGCGCGCGCCGGCGCCGATGCGGATCGCCAGGTCCACAGGCCCAGGCCGACGAGATAGACCGCGCCGACGACCTTGACGGTGGTGAAGGCCCGGCCGGAGTGCATGACCAGGGCCGACAGCCCGGCCACGGCGAGGGCGGCGTGGACGTACAGGCCGGTGGTCGTGCCGAGGACGACGGGAAGGGCCTGGCGGCGGCCGTTGTCGGTGACGTGCTGGACCAGGAGGGCCAGGCTGGCTCCGGGGGTGGCGACCAGGGGAAGGACCGCCGCCAGGAACCCGAGGACGGCACAGGGGTGGACCATGATGCCTCCGTGACGGGCGGACGGGGTCAGAGCACGACGCGGTAATGGGTGGTCAGACGCCGGTCGTCGTCCAGGACGTGGAAGGCGAGACCGGGCGGCTGGTCGCGGTCCGCGGGGCGGTCGCCCTCCCAGGGCATGCGCAGGGTCCAGGTGACGGCCGGGCCGACGATCAGGGGACGGCCGGCGAAGGTCGAGGCGGCCGCGGTGTGGGCGTGCCCGGTCAGGACGGCGACGACCTGCGGGTGCGCGTCCAGCAACGCGGCCAGGCGCCCGGGCTGTTCGAGCAGGCTGGAGTCGGGCAGCGGGTGATGGAGCCCGACCGGTGGCTGGTGGAAGGCGATCAGCGCCGGGGTGTCCCGCGCGAGCGAGGCGAGTCGGGTGTCGATCCAGTCGAGCGTTCCGGCGTCGAGACGCCCCTCGTCGCGGCCGGGGACGGTGGAGTCGCACATCAGGACGGCGGTTCCGGCGATGTGGTGGATCCGGTTGACGGGCCCGTGGTCGGGGGCCTCGTCGAGCAGGGCCTTGCGGTAGGCCGCGCGTACGTCGTGGTTGCCGGGGCAGGTGAGCACCGGGAAAGGGGCCGCCAGGATACGGGCCGCCTCCTCGTACTCGGACTCCTCGCCGTGATCGGCGATGTCCCCCGTGACCAGGACCGCGTCGACCGGGCGGGGCAGGGCGCGCAGATGGTCCATGACGCGGACCGCCCGTTCGGTGGCCCGCTCACTGCCGTCCAGGTGCAGATCACTGATCTGGGCAAGCAACACCGTCATCGTCCGTCCCCTCCCGTGGCGGCCGCGGCCACCGGTTCACCGCGGGGCGCGGCTCGTCGCCCCACCCCACCGTCTAACGGAAATTATTTTTTTACCGTTAGAGACTCTAGGGTGCGCACGGGAATGTGATCAAGTGGTCGACGACCCGGCAGGGACAGGGAGGGAGACGCCGATGGAACGCTGGCCCGCGTTGGAACTGGCGAGCACGATCCGTCACGACGGGGAGGGCGGCGTCGCCGACGACCTCGCCACGACGCCCGGGACGACCCGCTGGATCCGGGCCCAGGCCGACCTGTTGGCCGACTGCCCTCCGGTCGGCGGGATCACGGCGGACGAGGACCTCAGGATCGAGATCACCGAACTGCGGCGGGCGGTGCGGGCGTTGTTCGCCCGGGCGGTCAGTCCCGCTCCTCCCAGCCCGGCGGACGCCCGGCGGCTGATGCCGGCCGATCGGGCGCTGGCCCACCTCAACTCGGTCGCCGCCCGCGAACCGGTCGTCCCGCAGCTGGACTGGCCGCAGGAGGGCGACCCCGGGGCCCGTCTGCTGTCGGCGCAGGACGACCCGGAGGTACGCCTCCTGGCGGCCCTGGCGCGCTCGGCCATCGACTTCCTGAGCGGCCCGCGGCGTGAGCAGTTGCGCGCCTGCACCGCTCCCCGCTGCGTGCGCTACTTCGTCAAGAGCCACGGACGGCAGGAGTGGTGCAAGCCGTCGTGCGGAAACCGGGCACGGGCGGCGCGGCACTACCGGCGCCGACACGTGGCGACCGATCACGATCCCGCTTCGTCCTGACCGCCGCCCGGAGCGCTGCCGGGAGCGGGCGGACCGGGCCGGACGAACCGTCCGGTCCGCCCCGGTCCCAGGCGTGCGACCGGGAACGGACGGACCGGTACCACTGGTCCGCATGCCTCCGGACCTGCGGCGGGACACACACCGAGCCCCGCCCCGTCCCGCCCGGCCGACCGGCCGGATCGGGCCGGACGGCTGTTACACAACGATCATTGAGTGCCTTCGAACGCCCCTGGAATAGTTCGGAGCCCGGGGCCGTGAGCACATTCGAGCCGAGCCCCGTACGGGCCGGGCCCTCGCCCGCCCGATCCACTCCTGAGCAGGGGCAATCTTGCGTAAACGATCGAAACAGGCGTACGCCGTCGTCGCTGCGGCCGCCGTCGTCCTGACCGCGGGCACGACCGGCCCGGCAGTGGCGAAGAGCAGCGACCCGGACAAAGAACTCCCGGTGACGGCAAAGGACTTGAAGTCGTCCGGCCGGACCGTGCACACCGTCGCACTGATCACCGGCGACCGGGTCCTCGTGGACTCCCGCGGCCGGGTCGGCGGTATCCAGCGGGCGAAGGGCCGGGAGGACATGCCCTTCTTCACCCGGACCCACGACGGCCACACCTACGTGGTGCCGCGCGACGCCCGGCGGCTGATCGCCGACGGCACGCTGGACCAGCGGCTGTTCGACGTCACCGGACTCGCCCGGCCGGAGAGCCGCAGGGCCAACCGGGACGGACTCAAGGTGATCGTCGGCTACCGCGGATCGGCGGCCGGGTCCGCCCGCGCCGGGGTGCGGTCCTCCGACGGCACCACCGTCCGCCGGACCCTGTCGGCCCTCGGCGCCGATGCCGTCACCGGCGCCACCGACGGCGCGGACTCGCTGTGGGACGCCCTGACCCGTCGGCGGAGCGACGGTTCGGCCGCCATGACCTCCGGCATCGCGCAGATCTGGCTGGACGGCGTACGGAAGGCGTCGCTCGACCACAGCACCGGCCAGATCGGCGCCCCGGCGGCCTGGGCCCGCTCCTACGACGGCACCGGTGTGAAGATCGCCGTCGTGGACACCGGGATCGACGCCACCCACCCGGACCTGGCGGGCAAGGTGGTGGCGGAGCGGAACTTCAGCGGCTCCCCGGATGCCAAGGACCGGGTCGGGCACGGCACGCACGTGGCCTCCACCGCGGCCGGCACGGGGGCGAAGGACGCCCGGTTCAAGGGCGTGGCCCCCGGAGCCCAACTGATCAACGCCAAGGTGCTGGACGACCGGGGCACCGGGGAGGACTCCGGCATCCTCGCCGGGGTCGACTGGGCCGTCGCCCAGGGCGCCGACATCATCAACATGAGCCTGGGCAGCCCCGACACCTCCGGGATCGACCCGTTGGAAGCCCAGGTCAACAAGCTCTCCGCGGAGAAGGGCGTCCTGTTCGCGGTGGCCGCGGGCAACAGCGGACCGGGACGGGGCACGGTCGCGTCGCCGGGCAGCGCCGACGCGGCCCTGACCGTCGGCGCCGTCGACGACAACGACCTGATCGCCGACTTCTCCAGCGTCGGACCCCGCATCGGGGACGGCGCCGTCAAACCCGACATCACCGCGCCGGGCGTGGAGATCACGGCGGCCGCGGCGACCGGCGTCCCGGAACAGAACCCCGCCGGGTACGTCAGCATGAGCGGTACGTCGATGGCGACCCCGCACGTCGCGGGCGCCGCGGCGATCCTCAAGCAGAAGAACCCCACCTGGACGGGCGCACAGATCAAGGCCGCCCTGACGGGCTCGGCCAAGGGCGGCTCGCACTCGGTCTTCCAGCAGGGCGCGGGCCGGCTCGCCGTCGACAAGGCGATCGACCAGACACTCGTCTCCGAACCGGGCTCGGTCGATCTGGGCGTCCAGCAGTGGCCCCACACCGACGACACCCCCGTCACCAAGCAGGTGAAGTACCGGAACGGCGGCACCGCCGACGTGACGCTGGACCTGTCGCTGGAGGCGCCCACCGGCGGGGACGGAAAGCCCGCCCCGGCCGGGTTCTTCACCCTCGGGGCACAGCGGATCACGGTCCCGGCGGGCGGCACCGCCACCGTGGACCTGACGGCCGACACCCGGCTCGGCGGTACGGTCGACGGCTCGTACTCGACCACGGTCGTCGCGTCCGCGGACGGCCGGACCGTGCGCACCGCGGCAGCGGTGGACCGCGAGAGCGAGTCGTACGACGTCACCTTCAAGACCATCGGACGGGACGGCGCGACCAGTACCACCTGGCAGGCCGACCTGAAGGGCTACCGCGAGTCCGCCGCGGGCCTGCGGTTCCTCCCCGACCTGTCGTCCGGCTCCGCCACGGTCAGGCTGCCGCGCGGCACCTACAGCCTCGCGGCCGACATGCTGGTCGACCCCGCCGCCCCGGGCAAGGGCATCGACCTGATCAACAACCCGCAGTTCTCGGTGACCGGCCCCACCACCGTCACCCTCGACGCCCGGACCACCCGGCCCGTGAACGTCGAAGTACCGGACGCGGCCGCCCGCTTCACGCGCGCCGGAATGATGTACACCCTGAACACACCCGAGACCTTCATCATCGAGGGGGGCGAGTTCGGCAGCTTCGACAACCTGCGCACCGCGTACCAGGGCCCCGAGCTGGACGACGGATCCCTCGTCCAGCAGTGGTCCGCGAACTGGCAGCGGGGCACCACCGAGTACAACGTCATCACCGGCGGCCCGGTCCAGAAGCTGGCCACCGGATACGGCAAGACCTACCGGCCCGAGGACCTGGCCCTGGTCAAGGCGAAGATCGGGTCGTCCGTACCCGGCCTCGAAGGCGCCCTCGCGGCACACGGCATATTGGACTACGGCGGCGGCGTCGACGCCCCCTACTCCGCGCAGTCGGCACCGGGAACGCGCGACGTGTACCTGTCCACGGACCACGGGGCCCTCTGGAACGTCGTCGCGGGCGTGCTGGGCGAGGCGGACTCCACGGGCTACCGGAGCTTCGACTCCCTGTACGGCTTCGACGAGCCGCGGCGGTTCGAGGCGGGGAAGACGTACACCGAGGAGTACAACATCGGCGTGCCGGGCCCGCGGATGAACGCGAACGAGGGACTCGTACGCGACGGTGACGACATCTACGGATCGTTTCCGCTGGTGAGCGACGGGGCGGGCCACTTCGGGTCCGCCCGGTACTCGGGCGCGAGCACCACCGTCCACCGCAACGGCGAGCTGTACGCGAAGGAGGACGCCGCCATCGACCAGGGCGCCTTCACACTGCCGTCGGAACCCGCCGCGTACAAGGTGTCGACCACGATCCACCGCAACCCGGCGATCAACCGCACCGGAACCCGGATCGACGCCTCGTGGACCTTCGACTCGGCCCGCACCGAGAGCTCCGCGCAACTCCCGGTCTCCACGGCCCGTTTCCTGCCGCGGCTCGCGCCGGACTCCACCGTTCCGGCAGGCAGCAGGCAGACCTTCCCCGTCGAGGTGCAGGGCGCGGCGGCCGGCACCGGCCTGAAGTCCCTGCGGGTCCTGGTGTCGTACGACGGCACGACGTGGCTGCCCGTCCCGGTCACGGCGGGCAAGATCACGGTGAACGCCCCGAAGAAGGACAAGGCGATCTCGCTGAAGGCCGTCGTCACCGACAAGGACGGCAACCTGTCGACGGTCGCGATCCACAACGCCTTCTTCGGCAAGTGAGGCGACCCGGGACCGGAGCCCACGAGCGGCGCACGACCGGGTGAGACCCCGGCGGGCGGGGCACGGTCCCGGGTGAACAGGAAGGAGCGGTTTGCCGGAACGGACGTTCCGGCAAACCGCTCCTTCCCATGCGGGTCCGCCATGAGGTCCCGGTCCCGCCGCGGCTCAGCGCGCCGGCACCGGGACCGGCCGAACGGGGCAGCCGGCCGGGGCGATACGGTCCCCCCGCCCGATCAGGGTCACGGACACGGCCCCCCGGGCATGCGCCGCGTACGCGGCCGTGCAGACGATCTGCTCGCGGGCGGAAGCGGTCAGCCGAGTCACCCGCAGGCGCAGCTCGACCTCGACGGTGGACCCGCTTGTCACGACCCGGCCCACGGCGGACGCCGCACGGGACAGCGAGGGCGCATTGCGGAATCCGGCCCGCCGCTCCGTCTTGTCCGGCCCGGCGAGCAGGGCGGTGACGGCCGCGAGCGGTGAGGAGGCCCCGCTCATCGCCCCAGCCGTCGGGGACGAACCGTCGAGACCGTCCCGTCCGCGCGACGCGTCCGGGCCGGCCGCCGAGCCGTCCGGCCACGGTGCCGCGACGATCCGCGGCACGGGCCGCAACTCGCCGTCGGGGGAGCGGAAGAACAACAGCACGCGCTCCTCGCGCGGGGGAAGCAGATCGGCGACGGCCGGTTCGCCGGCCTCGACCACGGCCGTCTCCTGGATGCCGCAGCCCACGAGCGGTCCCCCGACGAGGACCAGCAGCGCGGCGAGCCGCACGGCTCGGCGCCCATGGAACACCGGTCCCCTCATGTGGCGGCCCCCGTCCCGTCGCGGCCGTCCGCGGACCCCGTGCCACCATGCGCGGACGACGGGCCGTCCGGCGCACCGCTCCCGGCCGCGGGCCCGTCGAAGGGCAGCTCCACGGTGAACAGCGCGCCACCGCCGGGTGCGTTCCCCGCGCGGATCGTGCCGCCGTGCAGCTGTACGTTCTCCTCGGTGATCGCGAGCCCGAGGCCGCTGCCCGACGAGCGGGAACGCGCGGCGTCCGCCTTGTAGAAACGGTCGAAGACGTGCGGCAGAGCGTCCGGCGCGATCCCGGGACCGCTGTCGCGCACCTCGGTGACCAGCACGCCCCCGCACGCCGACAGCCGTACGGTGACCGGCTCGGCACCGTGGTGCAGGGCGTTGCCGACCAGATTGGCCACGATGACGTCGAAGCGGCGCGGGTCGAGGCGGATGCGGAAGCCCTCGGGCAGTTCCGCGTGGACCCGGTCGAGCCACTTCCGGTCGGCCAGGGTGCGGCGCACGGCCTCCGCCGCGTCCACCTCGTCGGTGTTGAGCTCCGCCGCACGGGCGTCGAAGCGGGAGATCTCCATCAGGTCCTCCACCAGCACGGCCAGCTTGCCGGTCTCGGCACTGATCAGACGCACCGCCCGGGCGGTGTCCGGGGCGAGCGCCGCGGCGTCCTCGTCCACCACGTCCGTGACGGCGAGCATGCCGGCGAGCGGGGTGCGCAACTCGTGCGAGACGTCCGAGGCGAACCGCCGGGCCCGCGTCCCGGCGTCCCGCAACTCCTGCACGGAGCGCTCCAGGCGGGCCGCCGACTCGTTGAACGTCCTGGCCAGATCGGCCATCTCGTCCCGGCCGTGCACCGGGATGCGCGTGTCGAGCCGCCCACCGCCCATGGAGTGCGCGGCACGCCGCAGCTCACGGACGGGACGCAGCACACTGCGCGCCGCGAGCAGCGCGGGCACCAGGGCCACGGCCAGCCCCGGCAGCGCGCCGTCGCGGGCCGCGGTCACCAGGGCGTCGATGTCCACCTCCTCGTTCGTCATGGGCATCACGGCGAAGAGCACCAGGCCGCTCGGCACCGCGTCGCCGCCGGCGACGATCCGGGTCATCACCGGCATCCCGATCGTCAGATAGGGCTTCCCGTCCTCGACGACCCGTTCGAAGACTCCGTGCGGCGAGGCGAGCGCGGCGCGGCGCAGCTCCGCGGTCAGCACACCGGAGACGGGCCGGTCGCCCGAGGAGGCGCGCACCGAGCCGTACTCGGCGAAGACGATCCACGGATGCGGTTTGGCGCGCGCCGCGATGTCGTAGAGCTCCCACCGCAGCGACTCCGGGTCCACGGGCAGACGGGGGGCGAACCGCTCGACCTCCTCGCGGAAGGAGGTGACGGCCGTGTCCTGCGCCCGTACGAGGACCGCGCTGCGTGCCTCCCGGTAGGTCAAAGCGGCGGTCGTGACGGCGCTGACGGCCGCCACCAGCAGGAACGCGATCACCAGCCGGGTACGCAGCCCGAACGCGGCGGTCGCCCCGGGCATCTTCACAGCGGGCCGAAGCGGTAGCCGAAGCCCCGCAGGGTCTGGACGTACCGGGGGTCGCGGGACGGATCCTCGATCTTGGCACGCAGCCGGCGCACACAGGCGTCCACCAGGCGGACGTCACTGTGGTAGCTGTGCTCCCAGATCTCCTCCAGGAGCCGCTGCCGGCTGAAGACCTGTTCCGGCGCCGCGGACAGGTGCAGCAACAGCTTCAGCTCGGAGGGCGCGAGGGCGACCGGGGCGCCCGACTTGAGGATGGTGTGACCGGCGCGGTCGATGTCGAGCTCACCATGGTGCTCGACGGCGGTCCCCGCCCCGACCGGGCCCTCGACACGACGCAGCACGGCACGTATTCGGGCCTCGATGATCTCGGCACGGGCGGGCTTGACGATGTAGTCGTCCGCCCCCGCGTCCAGGCCGACGACGATGTCGACGTCGTCGCCGCGCGCGGTCAGCATGACGATCGGCAACTGGCTGGTCTCGCGCACCCGGCAGCACAACTGGACGCCGCTCATGGCGGGGAGCATCAGGTCGAGCAGCAGGAGGTCGGGGCGGAAGGAGCCCATCGCCTCCAGACCGGCCTCGCCGGTCGCGACGGCGAGGACCTCGTGCCCGCGTCGGCGCAGTCCGAGATCGATGCCCTCGCGCACGGAGGGGTCGTCTTCGACGAGGAGGACGCGTGGCATGGCGGTGTCTCCGGGATCGTGTGGGAAACGGTCAGGTCGTCAGGCATCCGGCGATCGGACGCCGGGACGGAATCGAAGAGCGGACGACCGCGTCCACGGTTGCCCGGGGCACGGCCGTACGCACGCGTCACGTGCCGGGCTTGCGGACGAACTCCAGCTTCTGCGCCGCATGTCCCATGGCCAGGACACCGGAGTCGGAGAGGGAGTACCCGCGGGCGCCGGTGGGAGCGATGCCGCAGGGATTCACCGAACCGCGCCGGTAGACCGGCCTGGAGACGAGGCCGGTGTCGTTCACGAACACCAGGACCTCCTTCCAGACGCAGTGCCTGCCGGGGGAGTCGTCCCAGCCCCGGACGAAGAAATCCCCGGTCTTCGCCTGCTCGATGGTGACCTGGGCCGTCGGATTTCCCCCCTCGCCCCTGGGCACCCACTGCCCCACGTACTTCTCGGGCACGGGCGCCCTGCCCGCCCCGGCCCTGAAGAGGACGGCCTTGTACCGGCCGTCGTCGGTGGCGAAATCAAGATTGCCGTCCTTGCGGGCCCTCAGGGTGTACGACGGCAAAAACGCGCACGTGCCGCCGCCGAAGGCGTTCTCGTTGCGGGCCTCGCCCAGGGAGACCGACTCCCCGGACGCCTTCTTCGGCTCCTTGTTCACCACGCAGAGCGACGTGCCGGTCAGGAAGAAGGACCGGGCGACCGTGCGCTGCTGTTCGTCCTTCTTGAACTCGACGCGTACGCGCGTGTCGCTCAACGGCACGCCCTCCCACGCCCCGAGGAAGTCCTTCGGCACGCTCACCGCCGCCGGGCCGCCGCTCCCGCCGGAGGCCGAGTCGTCGCCGCCCCGGGAGTTCACCGCGATCGGCACACCGACGGAGAGGACCAGCACCCCGACGACGGCACCGATGAACCCGGCCCGCTTCGATCGCGACCGCCCGGGCGGGGGACTCGGCCGTGCCGGGAGGCCGCCGGAAGCCGGGACGCTCCCCGGCACGTCGGGCCGCACCTCCTCGTGCGCGTCCACCGGGGTGTCCCGCCGGGTGCCCACCCGTGCGTCCGGCGGGACCTTTGCCGGTACGTCCGGCCGCTCGCCCGCGGACACCCCCGGCGTACGCCCCTGCGGGTCCAGATCCAGTAACTGTGCCGCACGTCGCCCCAGTTGTTCGAGCAGCTCTCCCGGCAGCCACGGCCGCGCCTGCCCGGCGGCGGTGGTGCGGGCCACGAGCTCCACGGGCGTGGGCCGTTTCCCGGGATCCTTCTCCAGACACTGGCGTACGAGCCCGAGCACGCCCTCCGGCACACCCTCCAGGTCCGGTTCCTCCTCGGCCACCCGGAACAGCTGCGCGTGCAGCCCGATGGAGTGGCTGCCGAACGGGGGCCGCCCGGTCGCCGCGTACGCGAGGACGGTGCCCAGGCTGAACACATCGCTCTGCGGACCGACTCCGAGCCCGCGCACCTGCTCGGGCGACATGAAGCCGGGCGAGCCGATGACGGCGCCGGTACCGGTGCGGAAGCCGTCGCCGGAAACGGCGTGCAGGGCGCGGGCGATGCCGAAGTCGATGACGCGGGGGCCGTCGACGGCGACGAGGACGTTGGACGGCTTCAGGTCCCGGTGCACGATACCGGCGTCGTGGACGGCCTCCAGAGCGAGCGCGAGCCGGTTCGCGAGGACGCGCAGCGAGTGCTCGGGCAGCGGGCCGTAGTCGTCGATGACGACGGTCTGGAGGTCGGGGCCCGGTACGTAGCCCGTGGCGACCCAGGGGGTCTCGGCACCCGTGTCGAAGTCCAGGACCGGCGCGGTCCAGTCACCGCCCACGCGCCGCGCTGCGTCGACCTCCCGTGCGAACCGCTGCCGGAAGTCGTCCTGCCCGGCGAACTCGGCCCGCACGACCTTCACGGCGACGGTCCGCCCTCCTTCGGACCGCGCGAGGTACACCCGGCCCATGCCCCCTTCCCCGAGTACTCCGAGAAGCCGATAGGGGCCTATCGCACGCGGATCGTCCGGGCTCAGAAGGTTCATGCGAAGGACGATACGTCAGGGGAGGACGGGGGAGAAAAGCGCGACTCACCTGCTGAGCTCGGCATTTGACCGGTTCCCGACCCCGGCTCGCGGCGTCGGCCGGGACCATGGCGGGCACCCCGGACGAACCCGTCAGGGCACCCGGCCGGGAGGCCGTGTCCGGCCGCTGCCGTGCCGGATCAGGTGGCAGGCCGCGGCCTCTTCGAGCGGCGCACCGGCCGTCACGGGTCATGACGCCGTCGACGCGAAGTCCCGGCAGGACGGACACTCGCGCACCACGGG
Organism: Streptomyces sp. sk2.1; assembly: GCF_008120935.1. Classification (GTDB taxonomy): domain Bacteria; phylum Actinomycetota; class Actinomycetes; order Streptomycetales; family Streptomycetaceae; genus Streptomyces. Next base: position 76,674 of record NZ_RDBO01000016.1, on the reverse strand, counting down.
GTGGGAACACTCCAGGACGTGGTCGAGGAAGGCCGCGGTCCGTGCGAGTCGTGCACGTTGCCGGTTGATCGCGTCGCGCTGTTCGGCGATGAGGTGTCCGCGCTCCTGCCGTCGGCCGTTCAGCAGCCGTGCGATCGCATCGAGCGACATGCCGGCCCGCCGGCACTTGATCGCGATCGACAGCGCGTCCATCAGTTCCGGGTCGTAGCGCCGGGCGCCGCTCGCGGTGCGAAGCGGAGTGATCACGCCGGTGGCCTCCCAGTGCCTGAGGAGGTGCGTGGAGACTCCGAGCCGTTCGGCCGCCTCGCCGATTCGCAGTAGCAGGGTACTCATGTGCCCATGATCGTTGACTTCGTGTCGGCACGAACTCCTACCGTCTGCCGCATGCGAATCCATGAGCTCAATTGCGGAACCCTCGACGTCCCCGGCGGGGAAGCCGTCTTCGGGGCGCCCCACTTCATCTGCAGATGCCTCCTGATCGAGCTGGAGGACCGGCTCGTCGCCGTCGACACGGGGATCGGGCACAAGGACATCGAGTCCCCCGGACCCCGCCTGGGGAAGGACTGGATCGAACAGGTCCGCCCGGCACTCGATCCCGACGAGACGCTGATGGCCCGTGTCGTCTCGCTGGGGCTGGACCCGCGGGACGTCTCGGACGTGATCGTGACCCACCACCACCGCGACCACGTCGGCGGCCTCGCCGACTTCCCGTCGGCCCGGGTCCACGCCACGAGCGAGTGCCGGTCCGCCGTGGAGGAGGACGACGGGCGCGTCATGCCCGCGCAGTGGGCGCACGGAGTGGTGTGGGCCCCCGCACCCGTCCCGGCGGCTCCTTGGCGGGGGCAGGGGTCCTGGACGCTCGACGGCCTCCCGGAGTCCATCCGGCTGGTCGCGCTGCCCGGCCACTCGCCGGGACACGTCGGTGTGCTCGTCGACGACGTGTCCCGGGGCCAGGAACTCCTGCACATCGGCGACGCGATCCACCACCACGCGCAGCTCACCCGCACCGCACCGCCCGCGGTCGAGGCGTTCGCCGCCTCCGTGCAGCACGACGCGACCGCCGGACTCCACACACGACGACTGCTGGCGGAGCTCGCGGGCGAGAGTTCGGTGCGCCTGGTCAACTCGCACGACCCCGAACCCGTCGACCGGACCTGACCGCCGGGCACTGCCCGGCACTTCGGCACGGAGCCGCGCCGATCCCGCACCGGTTCGTCGCGACGCGCGATGCCGAACGGGTCGGTCGCGCACCCGGTGCCGGACGCGCGAGCGATACCCCGGACCTGCGCACCGGCCTTTGGCGGCGGGGCGCGAAGGGCGTACCTTCCCAGTGATCCTTCGACGGCCACCGCAGTGGGCCCGTGTGCGCAGCGCGGGCCGGAAAGGCTCATCCGTGCTCGACACGACCACCGGCAACGGCACCACCGGGACCGGTTCCCCGGTCGACGGGATCGTGCGCGAGGCTGCCCGCCGGGGCGCGCACGTCCCGGCCCTCGCGGTCGGCGACGGCGCCCCGGACTTCCGGAAGGCCACGAACGCGCCCCGCCCCGCCGGCCGCACCGGAGCACGCCGCGGACGCGGCCGGCTCGTCGGACGCCCCGAGGAGGCCGCGGCATGAGTGCCCTCGAAGCCCGGATCATCGGCACCGGACGGCTGGACCTGCTGCCGCTGCGCGTCGCGCATGCCGAGGAGATGGCCGACGTGCTGTCCGACCCGGCCCTGCACACCTTCATCGGCGGCACTCCCGACACCCCGCAGGCCCTGCGCTCGCGCTATCGGCGCATGACCGCGGGCTCTCCCGACCCGGCCGTCTCCTGGTTGAACTGGGTGATCCGCCTCCGTGACACGTCCGGCCTGACGGGCACCGTCCAGGCGACGGTCGGCCCGTCCGACCACGGGCCCGTCGCCGAGATCGCCTGGGTGGTGGGAACCCCGTGGCAGGGAAGAGGCATCGCCACCGAAGCGGCCCGGGGCCTCGTCGACTGGCTCGGCGGGCAGCGGGTGCACACCGTCATCGCCCACATCCACCCCGAACACCGGGCATCCGCCGCCGTCGCCACCGCCGCCGGGCTCGCACCCACCGGCGAGTGGCACGAAGGCGAGATCAAATGGCACCGGATCATCGGGCGCTGACTCGGACGCTCCCCGGAGGCCGACAACTGCTCCGCCGAGGGAGCGGGGAGGAACGGGGAGCCGATACGCGGGCCGGGCCCGGTCGGGGGAGCGGGCCGGGAGAAAGGCGCATGACGGGGCCGTGGGAAGTACGAGGTCACGGGCTGGTACGGCGCCGGATCGGCGGTGCGGTCACGGCACGGGGCGGGCCGCGAGCAGCGATTCGAGCGTGGCGCGGGCGGTGTGCCGACGGGACGGCCCGGACGAGGCGAGGTGCTCCTCGCCGAGGTCGGCGTCGTCATGGAGGACCGGCCCGTGGAACGTCGCGGAACCGCCGCCGTCGGGCAGCCGGAACAGCGCGCCCCGGGTGAACAGAACGCCGTCGAGCCGCGTGGCGCCGTGGAACTGGGTGCCCGTGAAATCCGCGCACGCCAGTCGGCAGCCGCTCAGGTCGAGGCCGACCAGCGTGGCGCCGGACAGCGACAGCTCCGCGTCCGGCCAGAACCGGTCGGCGTCCGACGGCCGCAGGCGTGCGGTGAGCAGTTCCTGGGCCGACCGTCGTACGGCCAGTTCGGTCCGCTGCCCGTCGTCGAGGTCCGCGGCGCCGACCGGGAACGGCAGCGGCGTCCGCAGGTACGCGCAGACCGTGGTGACGATCTCGGCGCGCAGTTCGGGCCGGGCGTCGCCGAGACCGTCGAGGATCCGCAGCCCGGCCAGCCGTACGGACGCCTCGGCCGCGGCCAACTGGTGTGCGTACGGGGCGACGGCGGCGTCGGTCGTCAGGCGCGCCGGGCCGTCGTCCGCGGGTACCGTCGTCCAGCCGAACGGCCACCGCTGTTCGCGGTCGGTGGCCGCGGCGCGGGCGTCGGTGAGGTCGGCGGCCGGCTGGTCCAGGTACACCTGCGAGTCGAAGCGCGCGCCGCGGAACACCGCCGCCGCGCCGAACCGCACCTTCCAGAACCACGCGGCGTTCCGGAAGCGCGCGCCGCGGAACGACGCGGCACCGCGGAACAGCGCTCCGTCCCCGCCCTCCTCCCAGCTCTGGTACTCGCCCATCAGGTACGCGTCGGGCCAGTGGGGGTCGGCCTCGTTCGGCTCGTTCCAGGGGATCACGGTCGTCGGCCCGAGTCCCTCCGGGGAGGTGTCGTCGAGATCCTCCCCGTCCTCGTCCTCCCAGATGCCCTCCTCGCCGAAGCCGAACCAGGCGAGCCCGTCGAAGCGGGCATCGTCGAAGCGGGCCCGGCCGTGGAACCGGGCCCGGCCGAATACGGCATCCCCGTCGAACCGGGCGCCGGTGAACCGGGCATCGCAGGAGAACACCGCGCGCGGGAAGAGCGCGTCGCCCGCCCAACGCGTGCCCTCGAACGTGGTCGTGCCGCGGAACAGGCAGTCGGCGAAGGCCGCCCGGTCGAACCGGCAGTCCGTGAAGTCGACGCCGTCCACGACCGCGCCGGTCAGGTCCACCGCGATGCCGCCCCAGCGGGCGGTGTCCTGCCCGGTCGCGTCCGGTACGGGGCGCAGCCGGTCGGCGAGCATGGCGAGCGCCGCTCGTCGTACCTCGGCCCCGGCCGGATCGCTGTCGCCGTCCGACGGGTGTTCGTCCCGGGCCGGGTGCTCGCGGACGAACGCGCAGACCGCCTCCGCCACGTCCTGCCGCAGGTCCGGATGGTCGTCGCCGAGCCGGGCCAGTTCAACCACGGCGTCCCGCCGGGGGCCGACGCCGCCGTCGCGCAGTCGGCCCGCGGCCGCCCGCACCGCTTCGGCCGTCGCCCCTCCGTCACCGATGGTCACCACGGCCTCCCGCACGATCAGGACGATCAAGTTCCTTGCTTCCCAAGAGATTAGCGATTCGTCCGGAACCCATCGAACGCGGCCCCTCGGCCCGACCGCCGATCACGCGAAACGAACGTGCCGGGCAACGACCTCTCCGGACCGCGACGGGAGCCGACCGATTCCCCCCGAGCGGGCATGCCCGCTCGGACGGCAGTTCGGCCGTGCCGGGAACAGCGGGTCCGGTCGGCACGGTTGCACCGACCGAGGGACCGGCGCCGTCACGGGCGGGGAGACACGGAGACCGCGAGGTCGTCCGCCCCACCGGGAACCGGGCCCGGGACCGCGGTACACCCGCCGCACACTTGGACCGACCCGTATTTCCGCAGGAGGAGACTTTTTCATGACTGACCGGCCCTTGACGCTCATGGCAGTGCACGCCCATCCCGACGACGAGGCCACCGGAACCGGAGGGGTCCTCGCGCGGTACGCGGCCGAAGGCATCCGCACGGTTCTCGTGACGTGTACCGACGGTGGTTGCGGTGACGGACCGGGGGGTGCCAAGCCGGGCGACCCCGGACACGATCCGGCGGCCGTCGCCCTGATGCGCCGTCAAGAACTCGAGGCGAGTTGTGACGTCCTGAAGATCAGCGATCTGGAGATGCTGGACTACGCCGACTCCGGGATGATCGGCTGGCCGAGCAACGACGCCCCCGGGTCCTTCTGGCGGACCCCCGTGGAGGAAGGCGCCGCCCGACTCGCGGAACTCATGCGCCACTACCGCCCCGACGTGGTCGTCACCTACGACGAGAACGGCTTCTACGGCCACCCCGACCACATCCAGGCCAACCGCATCACGATGGCGGCGCTGGAGATGGCCGAGCTGACCCCGAAGGTGTACTGGACGACGATGCCCCGCTCGATGATGCAGCAGTTCGGGGAGACCATGCGCGAGTTCGGTGAGGACGTGCCGGAGCCGGATCCTGCCGAGATCGCCGCGATGGCCAAGATCGGTCTGCCCGACGACGAGGTCACCACGTGGGTGGACACCACCGCCTTCAGCGGCCAGAAGTTCGATGCGCTGGCCGCGCACGCCAGTCAGGGCGAGAACATCTTCTTCCTCAAGATGGGCAAGGAGAGGTTCGGCGAGTTCATGGGCATGGAGACCTTCGTACGCGTCAAGGACACCACCGGTGCGGCCGTACCCGAGAACGACCTCTTCGCAGGACTGCGCTGATCCGCTGAGTGCCGTCGTCACCGCGCCGACGCGGACGGTGTCGGTGTCGGTGTCGGTGCGGACCGGATGGTGTCGGTACGGACCGGATGGTTCGCCCGTCGGACGACGGCGAACACGACATCGGGTTCCCTGCCCGCAGCCGGGCCGCCCACGATGCCCGGATGTCGTGGACCGGGGGCCGTGAGCCGATTCCGGCCCGTTGACGGTGTACGCCGGCCGGACGGCTCCACCCTGCGATGAAGCTCCTGGCGGGAGGAGCCACGGCCGAGATCCGCCGTGCCCCGCCAGGAGCTCCGCGTGCTCGTCCACCCGCCACCGGACGATCCGCCCGGCCGGAAACCGCACTGTCCGAGCGCTCAACCGCGTGTCCGGCGGCGGGAGACCGGGGCGCGCCGATGGTGTCCGCCCGCATGCCGACGGGCCCTGCCCGCCCTGGTTCACCTGCGGTGCGGCGATCCCCGTGCCCGGCTCGACACCGGGTTCCGTGACGGAGCCCAGCCGTGAGCCGATGTCGTCAACCGGCTTGTATGTCAATGGAATTCAGCCACTCTGCGACTGCACAGACTTCTGTGCACAGGAGTCTGTGCACAGAAGTCTTTGTCGTCTACCTTGGGGTCCATGGAACATCCCGAGCAGCCCTCCCAAGTGCAACTGAACGCCCGTAACCTGCGGGGCATCGCGCACCCGTTGCGGGTGCAGATGCTGACGGTCCTGCGGACGGAGGGGCCCGCCACGGCCACCACGATCGCCCGGCGGCTGAACCAGAACACCGGCGCGACCAGCTATCACCTGCGCCAGCTCGCCGAGTACGGCTTCATCGTCGAGGCCCCGTCCCAGGGCGGTGGCCGACGTGAGCGCTGGTGGCAGGCGGCGCACGTCAACACGGTCCTGCCGGACGATGCGGTGCTGGCGGACGACGGCGGTCTCGGGATCGCCTATCTGCAGGCGCTCGGCCGGGTCTGGTCCGACGCGATGACGACCGCCATCGACGCGACCCCCTCGCTGTCGCCCGAGTGGCGCGACGCCCAGGACTTCAGCGACTACGCGCTCACGCTCACCCCGGCCGAGGCCGAGGAGCTGTCGGCGGAGATCCACCGACTGCTCCGCCGACGCAACTCCTCGACCGAACCGGCGGGTTCGCCGCTGCCCGAGGGCGCGGCACGAGTCACCTTCCAGTTCCAGTTGTTCCCCACCAGCGCAGACCGGCACGTCTCCCACCCCACCGACCCGGAGTGAGAAAGATGACCTCTCGGCACGCGGCCGCCCAGCAGGCGGCGGACAGTGGCACACCTTCCCCGGACTCCCCGGACTCCCGGGACGCCCTGGATGGTCCGGACGCCCCGGGCACCCCCGACGCCCCGGACACCTCGGGTGCCCCGGGCGCTCAGGACGAAGAACCCCGGGTCCTGCGTGGACTGATCGGCATGCTGTCGGCCAACGCGGCGTCCCTGTCGGCCAACCGGGTGCTCTCGATCGCCCTGCCCTGGTTCGTCCTGACGACGACCGGCAGTGTCGGCAAGACGGGCCTGGTCGCTTTCTGTCAGATAGTCCCCTACGTGGTGGCCCAGGCGCTGGCGGGGCCGATCATCGACCGGGTCGGCCCCAAACGCATCAGCGTGGCCGGTGACCTGGCCTCCACCGTCGCGACGGCCGCCGCCCCGTTGCTCTACCTGACGGGCAACCTGTCCTTCGGCCTGTTGCTGGGGCTGCTGGCCGTGGTCGGCGCGGCGGACGGCCCGGCCAACGGGGCCAAGGGGCTCTTCGTGCCCGCGGCCACCCGCGCGGCCCGGGTGCCGCTGGAACGGGGGACCGGTCTGTCGACGGCGGTCGAACGGACCGCGACGACCGTCGGACCGGCTATCGCCGGTGTGGTCGTCGCCTCCTTCGGCAGCCTCTACGCCCTGTGGATCACGGCCTTCCTGTTCGGTGTGTCGGCGCTGATCATCTCCACCACCCTCAGCGACCCGGTGCCCGAGCCGCACGAGATGCCGGTCGAGGAGGCCGAGGGCTATTTCTCGCGACTGCGTCAGGGCGCCGTGTTCCTGCGCGACGCCAAGCTGCTGCGGTCCATCGTCGGCATGCTCGCCGTGACCAACCTGCTCGACCAGGCGTTCATGTCCGTGCTGCTGCCGGTCTGGGCGAAGGAGACGGGCCACGGTGCGGGAGTCATCGGCCTGGTGGTCAGCGTCTTCGCCGCGACGTCGATCGTCGCCGCGCTCGTGGCCGCAGGGGTGGCCGACCGGCTGCCCCGGCGCACCGTCTATCTGATCGGCCTGACCCTGGGCGGCGTCCCGCGCTTCGTGGCCATGGCCACGGGGGCGCCCCTGTGGGTGGTGCTGGCGGTGCTGGCGGTGGGCGGCCTGGGCTCGGGCTTCGTCAACCCGATCGTGGGGGCCGTGACGTACGAGCTGATCCCCACTCCGCTGCTGGGACGGGTCAAGACGATGGCCCAGGCCGTCACCTGGGCGGGCATCCCCTTCGGCGGGCTGCTGGGCGCGGGACTGGTGACGGTGGCGGGCACCTCGGGTGCGCTGTGGATCGTGGGCGGGCTCTACCTCGTCGCCATCGGTGTGCCGGCCCTGAACCGGGAGTGGTCGGGCATGCGCAAGCAGACGGTTCCCGACACGAGCCCCGGCGGCGCCGAGCACGGGAAGGAGAGCGCGACCGGCACGGCTCCGGCTCCCGGGGAAGACGCGGTCAAGGAAGCCGTGTGATCGGTGGTACGGGGCCGGCACCGGCCGGGCGGTGGACCGCCCGTCGGCCGCCGGTCCCGTACCACTGCCACTGCCCTGCCCGGTCGGCGGAACCCTGCCGACCGGGTGTTGTGTTCGCGCCCGGACCGGCGTGAGCGTCCATGCCCGAAGGGCGTGGGCGCCCGCCTCCGACAGCCGTGGGCGTCCGCGCCCGGCGGGCAGAAGTGACCACGTCCGGCGGGCAGAAGTGACCAGTTATCTCCTCCAGATCGCTCTGCGAGCATCGGATTCGGCTGAGTTTCCGAGGGTTTTCGCAGACGGTCGATGACGAGGAACTGGTGGACACATGACGACGAACCCGATGATGGCCGCGACCTCCGGCCAGAGGGTCGAGCAGGGCGGTTTCTCTCCCGCGGAAGCCCGCATCGCGGCAGTGTGGAACGCGGTGCTCGGCACCGAGGTGACCGGGGCGGAGGACGAATTCTTCCGGCTCGGCGGAACCCTCCCGCAGGCGACGGAAATGGCGGTCCGGATCGCGGAGGAATTCGGTTCGGAATTCGGCGCGGAAAAACTGCCGGAGCCGTTGACGGTGCGGGCGGTGGCGTCGTTCCTCGCGGAGGAAGCCCTGCTGCGGGCCCGCCGGCTGTTCGAGTCGGCCGACTTCGATGCCGGGGACCCGACGGACGCCGTGGACGCCCTGGCGGCGGCCGGGACTCCGGACGACGCCCCTGCCATACCCCGCGCGCCCCGGCACGGACGTCCGCTGCCGCTGTCGTTCGCGCAGCACCGACTGTGGTTCCTGGACCAGTTGGAGCCCGGCCGGGCCGAGTACCTGATCCCCATGGGACTGCGCATCAGCGGCCCGCTGGACGTCCCGGCGCTGCGCGCGTCGCTGTCGGATCTGGTGGCCCGGCACGAGGTGCTGCGCACCCGCTTCGTCGGCGATGCGGACGGCAACCCCGGCCAGGTCGTCGACCCGCCCCGGCCGCTGCCGCTCGCCGTTCACGACCTGCGGTCCGTCGTCGGACGGGACGCGCGCGAGGAGGCGGCCGCCGCGCTCGTGGACACCGAGGGCTTCCGGCCGATGGACCTCGGCACCGGACCGATGGTGCGCGCACTGCTGGTCCGGCTGGCCGACGAGGAGCACCTGCTCTCTCTGACGGTGCATCACATCGCTTTCGACGGCTGGTCGTCGGGGGTGCTGTCCCGGGAGCTGACCGCGCTGTACGGCGCACGGGTCGCGGGAACGGCCACCGGACTGTCCGAACCTTCCCTCCAGTACGCCGACTTCGCGTCCTGGCAGCGCCAGTGGTTCACCGGCGAGGTGCTGGCGGAGCAACTGGACTACTGGCGCGCCCGGCTGGCCGGCACCGAACCGCTGGAGCTGCCCACCGACCGCCGGCGCCCGGCGCGGCGCAGCGGCAACGGCGCCATGCTCACCTTCCGCGTACCGGCAAGGACCGCGGACGGCGCCCGCAGGCTCTCCAAGGAGGCCGGCGCGAGCCTGTTCATGACCCTGCTGGCGGTCTTCCAGACGGTGCTGTCGCGCTACAGCGGCCAGGAGGACATCGCGGTGGGCACCCCGATCGCGGGCCGCAACCGGGCCGAGATCGAGAACATGGTCGGCTTCTTCGTGAACACGCTGGTCATGCGCACCGACCTGTCCGGCGACCCAGTGTTCACCGATCTCCTCGACCGGGTCAAGGACACCGCGCTCGGCGCCTACGACCACCAGGACCTGCCCTTCGAACGCCTCGTGGAGGAGCTGGCCCCGCAGCGGGACCTGTCGCGCAATCCGCTGTTCCAGGCGATGTTCGTCCTCCAGAACACCCCCGACAGCCGGTCCTGGGAACTGCCGGGCCTGACCGTGCGGCAGCTCGACGTGTCCGCCCAGGACTCCAAGTTCGACTTCACCTTCTACGCCACCGAGGCCGCCGACGGTGCTCTGGACGGCACCATCGTGTACTCCACCGACCTGTTCGACGAGGCCACGATGGTACGGCTCGCCGGGCACTTCGAGACGCTGCTGGCCGCCGCCTGCGCCACCCCCGACGCCCGGCTGTCCGAGCTCCCGATGCTGACCGCCACCGAGCGCCGGACGATCCTCGGCGAGTGGAACGGGGCAGACACCGACGCGCCGGACACGGTGACCGTGACCCGGCTGATCGAGGAACAGGCCGCTCGCCACCCCGACGCACCGGCCGTGACCTGCGGCACCGACGAGCTGACCTACCGTCAACTCGACGAGCGGGCCGAGTGGATCGCCGACCGGCTGCGCGAGCGCGGTGCCGGGCCGGGCACCCTGGTCGCGGTCTGCCTGGACCGCGGTACGGACATGGTGTGCACGCTGCTCGGCATCCACAAGTCGGGGGCGGCATACGTGCCGCTGGACCCGGCGTACCCCACGGACCGGCTCGCCCACATGGTCGAGGACAGCGGCGCCCCACTGATCGTCACCCAGTCCGCGCACACCGGCCGCCTGCCCGACCGCACACCGACGCTGCTGCTGGACGGACACCGGACGGAGCCGCCGCACACCGCCCCCGCCGGTCCGGTGGCGCAGGCCGGGCCGGACGACGTGGCCTACGTGATCTACACCAGTGGTTCCACCGGCCGCCCCAAGGGCGTGCAGATCACCCACGGCGCGCTGCGTGCGCGGATGCGGGAGACATGCCGTGAGCTGGGGCTCACGTCCGAGGACCGGGTCCTGCAGTTCGCCTCGATCGCGTTCGACTCGTCGGTGGGCCAGATGTTCGCCCCGCTCGTCTCCGGGGCGGCTCTGGTGCTGCGCGACGACACCTGGGACCCGGGCCGACTGGCGGCGGCGCTGCGCGAGCGCCGGGTCACGGTGGCATGGCTCACCCCGTCGGCGTTCGGGGCCCTGGCCGCCGACCTGGACGGTCCGGACGCGCTGGGACCGCGGCTGCGGCTGGTCCGGCTCGGCGGCGAGGCGCTCCAGCGGGAACAGGTCCGGCAGTGGTTCCGGCACTGCGCGGTGCCCCTGATCAACGGTTACGGTCCCACGGAGGCCGCGCAGGAGGCGACGACCGCCAGGATCGACGGCCCCGTCGACCGGGTGCCGATCGGCCGGCCGGTCGCCAACGCGAAGGTGTTCGTGGTCGACCGTCACGGCCGGCCGGTGCCGGTGGGCGTGCCGGGCGAGATGTGGATCGGCTGCCCCGGGCTGGCCCGCGGCTACCTGAATCGGCCCGAGCTGACCGACGAGAAGTTCACCGTCGTGGACGTGGACGGCACGCCGCGGCGCGTCTACCGCACCGGTGACCTCGCCCGATGGCTGCCGGACGGGCGGCTGGAGTTCGTGGGCCGCTCCGACAACCAGGTCAAGCTGCGCGGCTACCGCATCGAACCGGGCGAGATCGAGACGGCGCTGCTCGCCCACCCCACGATCACCGGCGCCACCGTCGTGCTGCGCGAGGACGCCCCCGGCGTGCAGAGACTGGTGGCGTACGTGGTGCCCGTGGGCCCCCTCGACGCGAGCGCGCTGCGCGCCCACCTCCAGCGCGACCTGCCGGACTACATGGTGCCCACGGCGTTCGTCCCGCTGGAACGCATCCCGCTCACCCCGAACGGCAAGACCGACCGCCGGGCACTTCCCGCGCCCGCCTCCGACCGGTCCGGACTGGACGCCGCGTACACCGAGCCGCGCACGGACACCGAACGCACGGTGACCGAGGTGTGGTCCGAGGTGCTGGGCGTCGACCGGATCGGCGTGCACGACGACTTCTTCGCACTGGGCGGGCACTCGCTGCTGGCCACCCAGGTCGTGTCGCGGCTGCGCCGGCGATTGGGCGCCGACGTGCCGGTGCGCACGCTGTTCAGCGCACCGACCCCGGCGCTGCTGGCCGCGGCCGTGACGGAACTGGACGGCACGGAGGCCGACCGCATTCCGGCGGCACCGCGCCACGGCACTCCGCCGCCCCTCAGCTTCGCGCAGCAACGGCTCTGGTTCCTGGACCAGCTGGAGCCGGGCCGGGCCGAATACCTGCTGCCCTTCGCCTTCCGCATCCTGGGCCCCCTGGACACCGACGCGCTGAACGCCGCGTTCACCGCGGTGGTGGCACGCCACGAGATCCTGCGCACCCGGTTCGGCACGGACGCGACGGGCTCCCCGGCGCAGCTGATCGACCCGGCACGGCCGGTACGGATGCTGGTACGGGACCTGCGCCGGACGGGTGACACGGCCGCCCGCGAGGACGCCCTGGCGGAGGTGCTGCGCGAGGACGGACTGCGGCCGGTCGACCTCGGCACCGGACCGATGCTGCGCGCACTGCTGGTGCGGCTGACCGACGAGGAGCACGTCCTGGCGGTCACCGTGCACCACATCGCCTTCGACGGCTGGTCGGTGGGCGTACTGGTGCGCGAGCTGTCCGCGCGGTACGCGGAAGCCCTCTCGGACCGCTCCGGCACGACCGGGCCGGATCCGCTGCCCGTGCAGTACGCCGACTACGCGGTGTGGCAGCGCGGCTGGCTGTCCGGCGCGCCGCTGGAACGACAACTCGCCTACTGGCGCGATCAGTTGGGCGGACTGGAGCCGTTGGAGCTGCCCACCGACCACGTACGGCCGGCGGAGCGGGGCGGGCGGGGCGAAGTGATCCGGTTCTCGGTGCCCGCCGAGGTCGCCGCCCGCGCCCGCACGGTGTCCGCCGAGAGCGGCGCGAGCCTGTTCATGACCCTGCTGGCAGTCTTCCAGCTGCTGCTGGCCCGCTACAGCGGGCAGCGGGACATCGTGGTCGGCAGCCCGGTCGCCGGTCGCAACCGTGCCGAGACGGAGGAGTTGATCGGTTTCTTCGTCAACACCCTGGTTCTGCGCACCGACCTGTCCGGCGATCCGGCGTTCGCCGAGCTGCTGGACCGGGTCAAGGACACCGCGCTCGGCGCCTACGACCACCAGGACCTGCCCTTCGAACGCCTCGTGGAAGAACTGGCCCCGGACCGCGACCTGTCCCGCAACCCCCTGTTCCAGACGATGTTCGCACTGCAGAACACACCGGGCGCGGACGCCTGGAACCTGCCGGGCCTGACCGCGGAGCCCGTCGAGTCCCCCGTCCGGGACGCCAAGTTCGACCTGTCGATGTACCTCGCGGAGGCCGCGGACGGCACCCTGGACGGCGCAGTGGTCTACGCCGACGACCTCTTCACCGAGGACACCGCACGCCGCATGGCCGGTCACTTCACCAACCTGCTGGCCGCGGCCACGATTCGCCCGCACAGCACGCTGTCCGAGGTGGAGATGCTGGACGCGGGGGAGCGGCACCGAGTCCTCACCGAATGGAACGACACCACCGAGCCCGTTCCGGCGACGACACTGCACCAGTTGTTCGAGCAGCGGGCGGCACAGGACCCGGACGCGGTCGCGGTCGTCTGCGGCACGGAAAGCATGACGTACCGTCAACTCGATGAAAGGGCCAACCGCCTGGCCCACCGGCTGCGCGCCGTGCCGGGCATCGGCCCCGACGTACCCGTGGGGGTCTGCCTGGAACGCTCGCCCGCCATGGTGTGGACGCTGCTCGGCATCCTCAAGGCCGGCGCCGCGTACGTCCCGCTCGACCCGGAGCACCCGGAGGAACGGCTGGCGTACCTGGTGGCGGACTCCGGCGCACCATTGATCGTCACCGATATCGCGCACTCCGCCCTGCTGCCGGACGGTCCGGACCTGCTGGCCGTGGACCGCCCCGCCGACCTGCCGGACACCCTGCCCACGGACGCGCCGGAACCCGTCGCGGACCCCGGCGACCTGTGCTACCTGATCTACACCAGCGGTTCCACGGGCCGCCCGAAGGGCGTCCGCATCGAACACCGCGGAGTGGTCAACTACCTGGCCGGCATGCAGCACGCGTTCCCGATCGCTCCGGGCGAGGGCTTCCTCCAGGCCACACCGCTGTCCTTCGACGTGTCGGCGTACGAGATCTTCTGGCCCCTGTGGCAGGGCGCCACGGTCGTGCTGGTGCCGGGATCGGACCGGCTCGACATGGCCGAGGTGTCCCGTCTGATGCGCGCCCACCGCGTGGTCGGCCTGCACTTCGTGCCGAGCCTGCTGGACATGTTCGTCTCCCAGGCGCGGCCCGAGGACTGCGCGCACCTGCGGTACGCCTTCGCCAGTGGCGAGCCGCTCCAGCCGACGCTGGTGAGCCGGTTCACCGAGCGCTTCCCCGGCGACCTCGTCAACCTGTACGGCGCCACCGAGGTATCGGTGGACACGACGTACTGGCGTGCCTCGCGCACCGACCCGACCGGACCGGTCCTCGCGGGCCGTCCCATGGTCAACCAGACCGTGTACGTCCTGGACCCGGACCGCCGCCCCGTGCCCGCGGGGGTGCTGGGCGAGGTGTACCTCGGCGGCGACAGCGTCGGACGCGGTTACCACCAACGGCCCGACCTCACCGCCGAACGCTTCGTCGCCGACCCCTTCCGCGGCGGCCGGATGTACCGCACGGGCGATCTCGGCCGGTTCACCGCCGATGGCGAACTGGACCTGCTGGGACGGATCGACCGCCAGGTGAAACTGCGCGGTGTCCGCGTCGAACTCGGCGAGATCGAGGCGACGCTGCTCACCCACGGCACGGTCGGGGTCTGCGCGGTGGTGGTCCGGGAGGACACTCCCGGCGACAAGCGACTGGTCGCCTACTGCGTGCCCGCACCCGGCGCCGCGGTGGACGTCGGCGCGCTGCGCGAGTGGGCCGCCGAACGCCTGCCCCGCGCCATGATGCCGTCCGCGTTCGCGATCCTGCCGGAACTGCCGCTCAACCGGAACGGCAAGGTCGACCACGCGGCACTGCCGGCCCCCGGCAACGACGGCGACAGCACGGCCGGATACACCGCGCCACGGGACGAGATCGAGGCGGAGATCGCCGGGATCATGGCCGCCGTGCTCGGCGTCGAGCGCATGGGAATCCACGAGGGGTTCTTCGACGCCGGCGGGCATTCCCTGCTCGCCCTCCAACTCGTCAACCAGGTCGAGTCGGTGACCGGAGTACGCATCGGCCTGCGACGACTTTTCCAGTCGCCGACCGTCATCGGCATCAAGCAACAGCTCGTCGAATTGTTCGACGCGCAGGAACAGCTTTCCTGAAACAGCGGCCCATTGCCCACGCGAGAAGACGAAGAGGACGGAACATCATGGGCGAGAACTCGGTGGAGGCACGGCTGCTGTCCCGCATGCGGCGGCGTGCGGAAGCGGCTCGAATCGTACGGACCGACCGGGAGGCCGGACCGCTGCCGCTGTCGTTCGCGCAGCAGCGGCTGTGGTTCCTGGACCGGCTGACGCCGGACAGCGCGGAATACCTGGTGCCGACTGTGCTGCGGGTGCACGGCACGCTGGACGTTCCCGCGCTCGGCACGGCACTGTCAGCTCTGGTGGCCCGGCACGAGGTGCTGCGGACGGCGTTCCGGGCGGACGACGACGGCACACCGCGGCAGGTGATCGGCGCCCCCCGGCCGGTGGAGGTCACGGTCCACGACCTGCGGGCCGAGGCGGACGCGGAGACCCGTGCGGGCGAAGTACTGCGCACCGAGGCGACGCGGCCGTTCGACCTGGAGGCCGGGCGACTCCTGCGGGCCGACGTGGTGAGGCTCGCGGACGACGACCACTTCCTGCTGCTGACGGTGCACCACATCGCTTCGGACGGTTGGTCCTCCGGGATTCTGGCCCGTGAGTTGCGGGAGTTGTACGCGGCCGCGGTTGCCGGGCGTGAGGCGTCGCTTCCCGAGCTCTCCATCCAGTACGGGGATTTCGCCGCCTGGCAGCGGAAGCAGCTGGACGGGGAGTTCCTGGAGAGGCAGCTGGCCTACTGGCGCGAACGCCTCGCCCACGTGACGCCGCTCGAACTTCCCACCGACCACCAGCGCCCGGCGCAGCCGAGCGGCGACGGCGACGTGGTCACCTTCTCGGTGCCGGCGGAGGTGACGGAGGCGCTGCGGGCGACGGCGGGCGGGCAGGGCGCGAGCCTGTTCATGGCGCTGCTGTCCCTGTTCCAGATCGTTCTGGCCCGCTACTGCCGCCAGGACGACATCGCGGTCGGCAGCCCGGTCGCGGGCCGCAACCGTGCCGAGACGGAGGACCTGATCGGTTTCTTCGTCAACACCCTGGTCCTGCGCACCGACCTGTCCGGCGATCCGGCGTTCACGGAGCTGCTGGACCGGGTCAAGGACACCGCGCTCGGTGCCTTCGACCACCAGGACCTGCCCTTCGAACGCCTCGTGGAGGAACTCGCCCCCGACCGTGACCTGTCCCGCAACCCCCTGTTCCAGACGATGTTCGTCCTCCAGGCGCCCGGCAGCGCGGAGGACCAGGCATGGGAACTGGCGGGCGCACGGACCGAGTCGGTCGAGATAGAGCGGGGTGTCGCCAAGTTCGACCTGACGCTCACGGCGGTCGAGTCGGCGGACGGACTGCGCGCGGTCCTTGAGTATCGGACGGATTTGTTCGAGCGGGCGTCGATCGAGCGGTTGGCGGGGCATTTCGTGACTCTGGCGGGGTCGGTCGCGGCGGCGCCGGGTGCGCGTCTGTCGGAGCTGAACATGTTGACGGTGGGGGAGTTGGGGGAGGTGTTGGTCGGGTGGAATGGTGTGGCTGGTCCGTATCCGGATACGGCGACCATTCACCGGCTGGTGGAGGAGCGTGTGGCGGCGGGGCCGGGTGTGGTTGCTGTCACGCATGGGGATCGGTGCTGGACCTATGGTGAGGTCAACGCGCGTGCGACGTGCGAATCTCCAGCGGCTGCTGCCCGACTACATGGTCCCGGCCCTCTACGTCCCCCTCGACCGGCTGCCCCTCACCCCCAACGGGAAGGTCGACACCAAGGCACTGCCCGCACCCGGCCACGACCGCCCCGAACTCGCCACCACCTACACCGCACCCCGCAACTCGACGGAAGAGACCATCACCGCGGTCTGGTCCGACGTCCTCGGCATCGACACCATCGGCATCCACGACAACTTCTTCGAACTGGGCGGACATTCACTGCTCGCGACCCAGGTGACGTCGCGCCTGCGGCAGCGGCTCGGGTTGGACGTCCCGGTGCGTGCCCTCTTCACCTCGCCCACCCCTGCCTCGCTGGCCGGAGTCGTGCGAGAGCTGGAGACCGCCGAGGAGGCGCCGCTGATACCTCTCGACCGCGGCAGCGGCCCACTGCCCCTTTCGTTCGCGCAGCAGCGGTTGTGGTTCCTGGACAAGTTGACACCGGACAGTGCCGAGTACCTCGTGCCGTTCGGCCTGCGGATGCGTGGCACGCTCGATGCCGGTGCGCTGGGTGCGGCGTTCACCGGTCTGGTGACCCGGCACGAGGTGCTGCGGACCCGGTTCGTCACGGACGACTCGGGACGCCCCTCGCAGATCGTGGACGCACCGTGGGCGGTCACTCCGGTGGTGCACGACATCCGAAACCGCCCGACGGCCGAGCGGGAGGAGGCCGCACTGGAGATCATGGCGGCCGAGGCACGACGACCGTTCGAGCTGGACGGTGGGCAGCTTCTGCGGGTCGACGTGGTGCGCGTCGCCGACGACGACCAGTACGTGCTGATCACGCTGCACCACATCGTCTCGGACGGTTGGTCCTCCGGGATTCTGGCCCGTGAGTTGCGGGAGTTGTACGCGGCCGCGGTTGCCGGGCGTGAGGCGTCGCTTCCCGAGCTCTCCATCCAGTACGGGGATTTCGCCGCCTGGCAGCGGAAGCAGCTGGACGGGGAGTTCCTGGAGAGGCAGTTGACGTACTGGCGCGAACGCCTCACAGGGGTCCCGGCCCTGGAACTGCCGACCGGCCACGGCCGGCCGGCCGAGCGGGAGGGTGCCGAGGGCGACACCGTGTACTTCTCGGTGCCGGCGGAGGTGACGGAGGCGCTGCGGTCGACGGCGAGCGGGCAGGGCGCGAGCCTGTTCATGGCGCTGCTGTCCCTGTTCCAGATCGTTCTGGCCCGCTACTGCCGCCAGGACGACATCGCGGTCGGCACCCCGATCGCCGGCCGCAACCGTGCCGAGACGGAGGACCTGATCGGCTTCTTCGTCAACACCCTGGTCCTGCGCACCGACCTGTCCGGCGATCCGGCGTTCACCGAACTCCTGGACCGGGTCAAGGACACCGCGCTCGGTGCCTACGACCACCAGGACCTGCCCTTCGAACGCCTCGTCGACGAGTTGGCACCCGACCGCGACCTGTCCCGCAACCCCCTCTTCCAGACCCTTTTCGTCTTCCAGAACACCCCGGACGGGGAATCGTGGAGCCTGCCCGGCCTGACGGTCGAGCAGGTCGGGGTGGGCGGTCAGGACGCCAAGTTCGACCTCCAGCTGACCGCCGCGGAGACGGACGGTGAGCTGTTGGCAGCCCTTGAGTATCGGACGGATTTGTTCGAGCGGGCGTCGATCGAGCGGTTGGCGGGGCATTTCGTGACTCTGGCGGGGTCGGTCGCGGCGGCGCCGGGTGCGCGTCTGTCGGAGCTGAACATGTTGACGGTGGGGGAGTTGGGGGAGGTGTTGGTCGGGTGGAATGGTGTGGCTGGTCCGTATCCGGATACGGCGACCATTCACCGGCTGGTGGAGGAGCGTGTGGCGGCGGGGCCGGGTGTGGTTGCTGTCACGCATGGGGATCGGTGCTGGACCTATGGTGAGGTCAACGCGCGTGCGAAACATGTTGACGGTGGGGGAGTTGGGGGAGGTGTTGGTCGGGTGGAATGGTGTGGCTGGTCCGTATCCGGATACGGCGACCATTCACCGGCTGGTGGAGGAGCGTGTGGCGGCGGGGCCGGGTGTGGTTGCTGTCACGCATGGGGATCGGTGCTGGACCTATGGTGAGGTCAACGCGCGTGCGAACCGGCTGGCCCATCATCTGCGGGGCATGGGTATTTCCCCGGACACGTTGGTCGGGGTGTGTCTGGATCGTTCGCCGGAGCTGATCGCCACGCTGTTGGGCATTTTGAAGGCGGGGGCGGCGTTCGTTCCTGTGGATCCGGAGTATCCGGCGGACCGGATCACCTACATGGTCCGGGACGCGAATGCCCCGTTGGTCATCACGAGCACGGATCTGGCCGGCCGGCTGCCCGACGGGGTCGAGCGCATCCTGGTCGATGAGCAGTGGCCGGAGGGTTTGGAGACGGATCCCGTGCCGGTGGCGGTGCCGGACGATCTGGCCTATGTGATCTACACGTCGGGTTCGACGGGCCGGCCGAAGGGGGTGGCTCTGGAGCACCGGGGTGTTGTGAACTATCTGCACTGGTGCGACCGGAACTACCCGGCCGGTGCTTCGGGGGGTGTCGGGTCGGTTCTGTATTCGTCGGTGACGTTCGACCTGACGATCACGGCACTGTTCCTGCCCCTGATCCAGGGCCAGCAGCTGGTCATCCCGGTCACGGGGCCGGAGCGGACGGCGTTCGACGCGGCGATCGACCTGATCTGCACCGACACCCCGATCAGCTTCCTGAAGGCCACCCCCTCCCACCTGGAGGTCCTGGCCGCGCACCTGGAGACCCGGGGCGCCCGACATCGCATCACCACGATCGTGGCCGGCGGTGAGAACCTCACCCCCCAGCTGGTGTCCCGGCTCCTGGAGGCCAGCAGCACACGGACGACGATCAGCAACGAGTACGGTGCCACCGAGGGCTCGGTGGCCAACGTGATGAGCCTGACCACCGCCCCCGACCCGCACGGAGGCACCACCACACTGGGCCGGGCGATCACGAACACCACCGCCTACATCGTCGACCACCACAACCAGCCCGCACCCGTCGGCATCCCCGGCCACGCCCTGCTCGGCGGGATCTGCCTGGCCCGGCACTACCACGACCGCCCCGACCTGACCCGGGAACGCTTCACTCCCAACCCCCTKGCCCCGCCCCGCCCCGACCCGCGGGTCTARCACACCGGGGACCTGGTCAAGTGGCGGCCCGACGGCACGATGGAGTTCATCGGCCGGATCGACAACCAGGTCAAACTGCGCGGCTACCGCATCGAACTCGGCGAGATCGAAGCCGCCCTGACCACCCACCCCCACATCCACACCACCACCGTCACCACCCGCGAAGACACCCCCGGGGACAAGCGGCTGGTCGCCTACATCGTGCCCGCCCCGGGACACGACCCCGACACCTTCGAACTGCGCACCCATCTCCAGCGGCTGCTGCCCGACTACATGGTCCCGGCCCTCTACGTCCCCCTCGACCGGCTGCCCCTCACCCCCAACGGGAAGGTCGACACCAAGGCACTGCCCGCACCCGGCCACGACCGCCCCGAACTCGCC
This sequence comes from Streptomyces sp. sk2.1, assembly GCF_008120935.1. Lineage (GTDB taxonomy): Bacteria > Actinomycetota > Actinomycetes > Streptomycetales > Streptomycetaceae > Streptomyces. Next base: position 56,617 of record NZ_RDBO01000016.1, on the reverse strand, counting down.
ACCACCTACACCGCACCCCGCAACTCGACGGAAGAGACCATCACCGCGGTCTGGTCCGACGTCCTCGGCATCGACACCATCGGCATCCACGACAACTTCTTCGAACTGGGCGGACAGTCGATCAGCGCGGTGC
>NZ_RDBO01000016.1:0-56384 GCF_008120935.1 Streptomyces sp. sk2.1 | reverse complement strand
CCCCCACATCCACCCCCACATCCACACCACCACCGTCACCACCCGCGAAGACACCCCCGGCAACAAACAGCTCGTCGCCTACATCGTCGCCACTCCCGGCAACACCCCCACCGCACACCAACTCCGCACCCATCTCCAGCGGCAGCTGCCCGACTACATGGTCCCGGCCCTCTACGTCCCCCTCGACCGGCTGCCCCTCACCCCCAACGGGAAGGTCGACACCAAGGCACTGCCCGCACCCGGCCACGACCGCCCCGAACTCGCCACCACCTACACCGCACCCCGGACGGACACCGAGCGCACCCTTGCCGCGATCTGGTCCGAGATCCTCGGCATCGACACCATCGGCATCCACGACAACTTCTTCGAACTGGGCGGGGATTCGATCGTCAGCATTCAGATGATCGCCCGGGCCAAGAAGTTCGGTGTGCACCTGACTCCGCGGCTGATCTTCAAGAACCAGACGATCGCCGAGATCGCGGTCCACGCCGCTGCGGCCGCGCCGGTCGACGCGGAGCAGGGCCGTGTGGCGGGCGAGGTCCCGCTGACACCGATCCAGCACTGGTTCTTCGAGAAGGACCTGCCGACGTTCGACCACTTCAACCAGGCCGAACTCCTCGTCACCGACGGGCTCGCCCCCGACGTGCTGCGGCTCGCGCTGGCCGACCTGATCGAGCATCACGACGCGCTGCGGTTGCGCTGCGTGGACGGGCCCGACGGCTGGCGGCAGTACCTGGACGAGACCGCGGACACCGACATCCTCGACGTGCACGACCTGTCCGGAGTCCCGGACGAGTCCCTGGCGGCGGTGTCGCTGGACATCGCGGAGGAGACGCAGCAGAGCCTCGGCCTGGCCAAGGGCCCGTTGCTGCGGGCCGCCCTGCTGGAGCTGGGGCCGAAGCGCGGGCAGCGGTTGCTCACCGTCGTACACCATCTGGCGGTCGACGGTGTGTCCTGGCGAATCCTCCTGGAGGACCTGGGAAGTTGCTACGAGCGGCGGGTTGCCGGTCTCGCGCCCCTGCTGCCGGCGAAGACGACGTCGTTCCGGTCGTGGGCCCAGCGGCTGAACGGCTTCGCCGACTCCGCCCAGGCACGGGCCGAGTACGCCTACTGGGCCGAGCCCAAGCCGGCCGGCCGGGTGCCGCGTGACCTGGACGGCCGCAACGACCTGGGATCCTCCGCCAGTGTCATGGCGGAGCTCGGCCCCGAGGAGACGCGTGCCCTGCTGCGCGACGTGCCACGGGCCTTCAGCACCCAGATCAACGACGCGTTGCTCACCGCACTGGCGCACGCCCTGCGGGACTGGACGGGGGACGACGAGATCCTGGTCGGTCTGGAGGGACATGGCCGTGAGGACCTGTTCCCGGACGTGGACCTGTCGCGAACGGTCGGATGGTTCACGTCCGTCTTCCCCGTCGCGCTGCGGCTGGCCCCGGGAGCCACCGACCCGGTGGCCTCGCTCGACTCCGTCCGCGAGCAGCTGGCGCGGATCCCCAACAAGGGCGTCGGCTACGGCATCCTGCGCCATCTCGGTGCCCCGGACGTGGCCGCGGTGCTGGGCCGGCAACCCACCCCGGAAGTGAACTTCAACTACCTGGGGCAGTTCACCAGGGAGCTGCCCGGCATCGGGCGGTACGCCGGTCCCGGCGAGTCCAAGGGCCACTCGATCAGTCCGGACGGCATGCGCTGGAACGTGCTGGACGTGACCGCCGCAGTCGAGGGCGACACGTTCGGCCTGTACATCAACTACTCGACCGCGCTGCACGAGCGGCGCACCGTCGAGCGCCTGGCCGAAGGCATCGTCGGCCACCTGCGCGAGCTGGTCGCCGGCAGTGCGGACGGAGCCGCCGACGCCCGCCGGGAGTCCCCCGGTGTTCCCCTCACCGATGTCGGTGACGCCGACATGGCCGCGATCCTGAAGAGGTTCTCGATATGAGTGCGCACAACGTGGAAGACGTCTACGGGCTCTCGCCCCTGCAGTTCGGCATGCTTTACCACTCGCTGGAGGACACTTCCGACACGCGCCCGTACATGGTGCAGATGACGGAGGAGGTCGAGGGATCCTTCGACGAGGCGCTGTTCGGAGTCGCCTGGCAGCAGCTCGTCGACCGGCATTCGATCCTGCGCAGCGCGTTCGTGTGGGAGGGGGTGTCGGAGCCGATGCAGGTGGTGCAGCGCCGAGCTCCGCTGCCCTTCGAAGTGAGGGATCTGCGCGGCCTGTCCGATCAGGAGGACCGGCTGAGCGCCTTCCTGGCCGAGGACTGGGACCGGGGATTCGACCTCTCACGGGCCCCGCTGGTCCGGGTCACCGTGCTGCTGACGGGGGAGGAGCGCCGGATCGTCGTCTGGTCGTTCCACCACATCCTCCTCGACGGCTGGAGTGTGCAGATCCTCCAGAAGGAACTGTTCGCCCTCTACCGCGCGTTGCTCGACGGCACTTCCGCCGAACTGCCGACGACCGTCCCCTACCGCCGCTACATCGAGTGGCTCAACTCCCGTCAGGACGACGGCTCCGCGGCGTTCTGGACCGACTACCTGGCGGGCGTCGGCGAGCCCACCGCGCTGAACGTCGACCGGGACACCGGTGACACGGGAATCGGCGAGTTCGAGGTATGTGCCTCCGCGGAGCTGTTCGCACGGGCCCGGGACTACGCCAAGTCCCAGCGCGTCACGATGAACACACTGGTGCAGGGCCTGTGGTCGATCCTGCTCTCACGGTACAGCCGCCAGGACGAGGTGCTGTTCGGCTCCACCATCTCGGGCCGGTCGATCGATCTGCCCGGCGTGGAGTCGATGATGGGCCTGTTCATCAACACGCTGCCGGTCCGCGGCCGGCTCACGGGAGACCTGGTCGTCTCCGAGTGGCTGAAGGATCTCCAGGACGAACAGCTGGAGATGCGGCAGTGGGAGTACTGCCACCTCGTCGACGTGCAGAAGCACAGCCGGATCCCGCGCGGCGAGCCACTGTTCCGGTCGATCCTCGTCTTCGAGAACTATCCGGTGGTTCAGAAGCCGTCGGACTTTCCCGAGGGACTGACCCGACGCCTTGTCAACTGTGTGGAACGCACCGGGTACCCGCTGACCCTCGTCGTGTCGGCGGGCCGGGCCCTGGAGTTCCGCTTCGTCTACGACCGGAGCATGTTCGACGCGCAGACGATCGAGCGCATGGCCGGCCACCTCGAAAGCCTGCTGACCTCCGTGGTGGACTCGCCCGACGCCCGAATCGGCGATCTCAACATGTTGACGGTGGGGGAGTTGGGGGAGGTGTTGGTCGGGTGGAATGGTGTGGCTGGTCCGTATCCGGATACGGCGACCATTCACCGGCTGGTGGAGGAGCGTGTGGCGGCGGGGCCGGGTGTGGTTGCTGTCACGCATGGGGATCGGTGCTGGACCTATGGTGAGGTCAACGCGCGTGCGAACCGGCTGGCCCATCATCTGCGGGGCATGGGTATTTCCCCGGACACGTTGGTCGGGGTGTGTCTGGATCGTTCGCCGGAGCTGATCGCCACGCTGTTGGGCATGCCCGACTACATGGTCCCGGCCCTCTACGTCCCCCTCGACCGGCTGCCCCTCACCCCCAACGGGAAGGTCGACACCAAGGCACTGCCCGCACCCGGCCACGACCGCCCCGAACTCGCCACCACCTACACCGCACCCCGCAACTCGACGGAAGAGACCATCACCGCGGTCTGGTCCGACGTCCTCGGCATCGACACCATCGGCATCCACGACAACTTCTTCGAACTGGGCGGACAGTCGATCAGCGCGGTGCGGGTGGTTTCCCGGCTGCGGGAAGCCGGCCTGGGCGTCACCCTCCAGCAGTTCGTGCGGCACCCGACGGTGGCCCGGCTGGCGGCCGCGCTGGATGTCCCGCAGGCGGCTTCGGCCGGGCTGGTGGTGCTCCTGTCGTCCGTGGCGGACCCGGAGCTGCCCGCCCTCTTCTGTGTGCACCCGGGCGGCGGCAGCACCCACCCCTACCGGGCTCTCGCACGGTGCCTGACGGGCAGGTTCACCGTGTACGGCATCCAGGCGCCGGGGCTGAACGCGGACGAGGCGCCGCTCGTCGGGTTCGAGTCGATCGCGGACCGGTACTGGCGGGAGATCCGCCGTGTACGGCCCACGGGTCCGTGCGCCATCCTCGGATGGTCGACCGGCGCGGTGATCGCACACGCGATGGGTGTACGGGCCCCGGAGGAGGTGGCCGGGCTCTACCTGCTGGAGCCGGCGGTGACCGGCGAAGACCAGCGGGACCGCTTCCAGCAGTACGCCGAGGTCTACCGCCGGGTGAACGAGCTGTGGCACCGCGGCCAGGACGAGCGCGGTGCCCAACGTGCCGCGACGGAGCGGGAGTTGAAGCGCTTGGCTCCGGAGATGAACATCGGCGAGGACATGGTCACGCTCGACGAGTGGCTCCCCTTCGAGGTGCTGGAGGCCGAGGTGCGCTCGCTCGCCGCCTACCGGCCCGGCCGCTCGGTGGCCAGGGCGACGCTGTTCGTCAGCGACACGGTGCGCGACGGCAGCGGTGACGAGGTGCCGGAGGCCCAGTACCTCGCCCACTGGCGCGGGCTCTATCCGGAAGGTCTGACCCAGCGGACGATGCCGGGTCGGCACATGGAGATGGTCAGGGGCGACGAGCAACTGGACGCCGTGGTCTCCGCGTTGCGGGAGACGGCGCCGGCCGACGACACCGACCGGGAGCTGCTGCAGGTCTGACCGCGGACCGTCGCCGGAGCAACGGGAGCCGGCGGACGCGACGAGGGCCCACCACGGAAATGTGGTGGGCCCTCGTCGCGTCCGCCGACAGGCTCTCCGCCATCCATGAGCGGCGGTGGCGACGGCCGTGGCCCGGGGGAGCACACCACCCCGCCCGGTCATCCCACCCGGCCCCACCGGGCCTCTGCCCGGACCGCTCGGCCGTGCACCGCGCGGTCCGCCCCGCTCCGCCGGGCCGGACCGCGCGGGTGCACCGCGCGGTCCGCCCCGCTCCGCCGGGCCGGACCGCGCGGTGCACCGGGCCGGAGGCCGCTGCGGGAGTCCGGCCCCGGCCTCGTCCCGCGCCGTCGGTCCAGGGCGGCCAGGGGTGGTCCAGGGCTTCGGAACCCTGGGGCTCCGCGGGCTCCCTGTCCGGCGTTGCCCCGACCTCGCTGCCGGTGAAGCCTCCGCCCCGGCCCTGCCGCATTCCCCTCCCCGCTCCTCCCTGCCTCTTTCGGCGCACATGCCGAGGCCCCGGTCTCGTCGRTCCCACCATGTGTTCGGTGGGAGCGCGAGACCGGGGCGTCGGAGGGAAGCGGCCGGTGCCGCCCGGCTCACCAGCGCTTCAGCTCGGGGAAGAAGCCCGGTATCTCGGTGGCGCGGCCGGTGGCCAGGGCGGTTCGGTAGATGTGGTGGCCGACGGCCAGGTCGAGGACGCCGAGGCCGAACGGGGAGAAGACGGTGGGGCGGTCGTGGGACAGGGTCACATCGCCGCGCAGCACGTCGGCCAGTGTGCCGTTGATGAAGTCGCGCGTGCCGTACTCCATCTCCGTCAGGTGGGGCGAGGTCTGTGCGGTGAGACAGTGGTCGATGTCGTCCAGGACGTTGTTGCACTTGATCATGACGGTGGGGTGGATGTCGCGCAGGGACAGGTTCAGGATGAGCTGGCCCGGCAGGACGGTCTGCTGGTCGGTCAGCCAGGGCGCCGGGGCGGTGGTGGCGAGGACGACCAGGTCGGCGGTGGCCAGGGCCGCGTCGACCTGCGGCACGGTGCGGGTCTGCCAGCCGTGGGTGTCGGCGGCGTAGGAGGCGAAGGTCTTGGCGTACGTGTCGACGTGGTCGTGGACCAGGCATTCGCGGACGTCGGTGCCGCGTGCCGCGAGGAAGTCGGAGACGGTCCGGCCGATGATGCCGGCGCCGACGAAGAGCACCGTCTTCGGGCCGTCGTCGGCGGCGAGGGTCTCCACGGCGAGCGCGGCGGACGCCGCGGTGCGGGCGGCGCTGATGCCGGACGCCTCCAGGCAGGCGAACGGGTAGCCGGTCTCGGCGTCGTTCAGCAGGAGGACGGCGGAGGCGCGCGGCAGGTTCTGGTTCACGTTCTGCGGGTAGCTGGCGATCCACTTGAGGCCGGAGACCGGTGCGTCGCCGCCGAGATGGGCGGGCAGAGCGATGATCCGGGCGCCGGGATCGTGCGGGAAGCGCAGGAAGTGGCTGTTGGGGTTCACGGTGGCCCCGCGGCTGTGCTGGAGGTAGGTCTCCCGCACGAGATCCATGACGTCCGACGGCGCGGAGCCGATGACGTCCTGGGCAACGGAGCCGTCGATCACGTGGAAGGTTGACATCGGTGGTTGCCTTTCGCGGGCGGGATCAAGTGAGGACACCGAAGTTCCGCTCGACCCAGTCGTTGTTGTAGACCGTGCCGAGGTAGCGCTCGCCGAGGTCGGGAGAGATCGCGGCGATGCGGGAGCCGGCCGGGATGGTGTCGGCGCGGCGGCGGACGGCGGCCAGGACCGAGCCGGTGGAGCCGCCGGTGAGCAGGCCGTGGGTGCGGGCGAGCAGCCGGCACTCGCGTACGGCGTCCTTCTCGGCGACCATCACCACGTCGTCGGCGAGGTCGGGCTCGAACAGTTCGGGGATGCGGCTGGCGCCCAGTCCGGGGATGTGCCGCGGGCCGGGGGCGGCACCGAAGAGGACGGAGCCGAGGGCGTCGACGGCGACGATCCGGGTGTGCGGCGAGAACTCGCGCAGATACTGCGCGCAGCCGACGAACGTGCCGGTGGAGCCGACGCCGATGAACAGGTAGTCGAGGTGCTGGACCGTCTTGAGCAGGGTGCGCGCGGTCTGTTCGTAATGGGCGCGCGGGTTGGCCGGGTTGGCGTACTGGTTGAGCCAGACCACGGTCGGGTCCGCTTCGATCCGGCGCCGGATGTGGGCGATGCGGGACTGGAGGAAGCCGCCGTTGGCGTCGACGGTGTCGACGACGACCACCTCGGCGCCCAGGGCACGCATGTGATCGATGCTGGTGGCGTTGGTGTTCGGGTCGACGACGCAGGTGAAGCGGTAGCCCTTGGTCGCGCAGATGGAGCTGAGGGCGATACCGAGGTTCCCGGACGAGGACTCGATGACGCGGGCGCCCGGCGCGAGGACGCCGCGGTGCTCGGCGTCCTCGATGAGGCTCAGCGCGGTCTTCAGCTTGACGGAGCCGGCCGGGTTGAGGCCCTCGATCTTCAGGAAGAGGTCCGAGCCGGGCACCAGCCGGGGCAGCAGGACGAAGAGGTCGTCGGTGACCAGCTCGTAGGAGTGCTCGTAGATCATGACCGGGGCTCCCAGAGATCTTCGGGGCCGGTCTCCTGCGCCGCGTAGCGGCCCAGCGCGCTGACGGCCATGCGCAGTTCCAGCGTCATGGCCTCCAGCAGGCGTTCGAGGCCGTGCCCGGGGTCCTCGTCGGCGGCGATCAGCGCGGCGCGGCCGAGGCCGACGGCACGGGCGCCGAGGGCGAGGAGCTTCACGGCGCGGATGCCGTCCCAGACGCGTCCGCTGGCGAGGAGGGTGCGGCCGGCGGGGTCGACGCGGCGCAGGCATTCGGCGAGGGGCAGTCCGACGTGGCCGAGGAAGCCGGTCGGGGCCCAGCCGGTACCGCCCTCGGCACCGTCGACGGCGACGGCGTCGGCACCGGCGTCCCAGGCGATGGCGGCGGCCCGGCCGACGTCACGGCCGGGGAAGAGCTTCACCCAGCAGCGGGCGCGCGGGTAGTTGTTGCGCATGAGCTGGATCTGCCGGCGGAAGATCTCGTCGGTGAAGGTGCCCGGGCTCGCGCAGCGCAGGATCGAGGAGGCACCGGGGCCCAGCCGTTCGACGGCGTACTGTCCGGCGAGGTCGGCCGCGACCGCTTCGCCGATCATGGTGAGGCCGCCGAGGCCGGGCTTGGCACCCTGGCCGACCTTGAGCTCGAAGCCGAGGCGGCCGGTGGTCAGGAGCCCGGTGACCGCGGGGTCGCTGTAGACGTGGTTCCAGACCTCGGAGTCGGCGTCCTCGGTGCTCTGCTGGACGCAGATGCCACCCACGCCGTCGGGGAGTTCCTCGCAGTACGCCTGGACGCGCTCCAACAGGCCCTTGCGGTGGTCGTCGCCGCTGGAGCGGAAGCCGTTCATGGGGGCGACGTTCTCGCCGATGACCATGGGGATGCCGAGCCGTCCGGCCTGGCGGCTGAGGGCGAGACTGGTGCTGGTGACGCGGGTGGAGCCGAGTGCCGACAGGTAGACCGGCAACGGGGCGGTGAAGCCGCCGAGGGCGGTGTCGAGGCGGACGTCGGAGTAGAGGGGTTCGCGGCCGAGGTCGATGAGCTTGGCCAGGCGGTCCGGCATGAAGACGGGCGGGGCCAGGCGCAGCGCGTCGATCTCGTCGCCGGCGGGTTCGGGGACGGCGCCGAAGACGGTGGTGCCGTAGCTGTCCAGGGGCGGGAAGACGGCGGCGGCGCCGTCGCGGGCCCGGGCGCGGACAGTGTCCTCGGGCAGGCCGGGTGCAGCCAGCTGGGTCACGGCGACACGACCCCCGCGATCTTCGGGAAGGCCGTGGTCCGCCAGACGGAGTCCAGGCCGGTGACCCAGCGGGTCAGGCGCTCCAGGCCGATGCCGAAGCCGGCGCTGCTGGGGATGCCGTGCCGGGCGACGTCGAGGTACCAGGCGTACTTGGCGGGGTTCTCGCCGGTTTCGCGCATCCGGGTGACCAGGGCCGTGTAGTCGTACTCGCGTTCGCTGCCGCTGCACAGTTCGCCGCAGCCCTCGGGGGCGATGAGGTCGAAGTTGAGCAGGGTGCCGGGCTCGGCCGGGCTCTCCTTGTCGTAGAAGCCGCGGGAGCCCTTGGGGTAGCCGACGATGAAGAACGGGGCGTCGGCCTGGCGGGAGATGCGCTCCTCGGCCTCCCACTCGATCTCGGTGCCGGCGGCCTGCGGGTACCCGTCGCGGCGCAGGCCGTCGACGACCTCGCCGTGCGGGACGCGGGCGAACGGCCGGGCCACGAGGCGGCGCAGGGCGTCGGGGTCGCGGCCCAGGACGGCGAGGTCGTCGCCGCACTCGTCGACGACGGTGGTCACGGCGTGACGGACCAGCCGCTCGGCGACGCCCATGGCGTCGTCCCGGGTGGCGCCCGCGTACTCGACGTCGATCTGCCGGAACTCGGTGAGGTGACGGTGGGTACTGCTGGTCTCGACGGGTTCGAGGCGGACGTTGGGCGCGACGAGGAAAATGCGGTCGAAGGCCAGCAGCGACGCCTGCTTGTAGAGGATGGCGCTCGTCATCAGCTTGTAGCGGTGGCCGTAGTAGTCGACGTCGACCTGCTTGGCACCGCGCGAGCCCGGGTCGGTGACGGGGCCGATGATCGGGTGGGCCATCTCCACGGCGCCGTCGGAGCGCAGGAAGGAACGGGCACCGGCCACCAGAGCCTGCTGGACGCGCAGGGCCGCCCGGGTGCGCGGGTCACGCAGGTGCTCCAGTGGTGAGGGCAGCGAGGCGGCCTCGGGTGTCGGCGGGAGATCTGTCTGAAGTGTCATGTCTGTCGTGTCCTGTCCTGTCGTTGCCGGGTCGGGGCACCAGCCATTGGTGGCGGAGGGGCGCCGGGGCGGGGCCGCTCGGATCAGCTCGCCCTGTCGAGGCGGGCCGCGGGATCGTCGTAGCGGTTCTTGACATGGTTGAGCGCCTGCAGCAGCCCGGACGAGGTCAGCCGCCGGGACGGCTGCGCGGCGGTGGGGCGGCCGAGCGGGAGCGACCCGGTGCGGGACCACTCCAGCCGGCCGCGGTCGGAGATGAAGCTGCGGGTGCGCCCCGCGTTGTCGGGGTGCAGGCAGAAGGGGACGTCGAGATAGCCGTGGGCGAAGGCGCGGACCAGGGCCTGGCCCAGGTCGTCGTGCAGGTTCAGGACGGCCTCGACGAGGGAGCGGGCCTCCGCCTCGATGCCGGTGGACGGCGGCGGAGCGGCCGGCCGCGTGGTGCGGGCGGCCGCGGCGGCGGTCTCCAGCGCGATGACGTTCTCCTCGACGGAGGGGATGCGGGCCGACTCCGCCGGTGTCTTGACGATGAGCCGGGCGGCGCCGGTGCGCACGGCGAGCCGGGCGGCGTCCGCCACGAGCCGCAGCGCACCGTCCCAGGTCTCCGGATAGACGCCCATGTACGCGTAGACGACCACGTGCCAGGAGACGTCCGGGAGTTGGTCGGCGGCGATGGCGCGCAGCGCGTGGACGGCCTCCTCGTCCTGCTCGCGGCTGGTCTGCTGGGCGTAGCTGAGGGAGACGCTGCGCAGGCCGTGCCGGCGGAAGAACATGGCTTCCAGGACGGAGAGGGCGACGAGCAGGGAGGGCGGGCAGAGCTGGCCCAGCATGCAGCCGCCGAAGGTCTCCAGGTGCGGTTCGGCGCCGGTCTCGCGCAGGGCGGCGAGCCTGCGGGACGCCTCGGRCCAGGCCTGGYCCGAGGTGGCCAGCGGGGTGCGGCCGTAGGGCAGGCAGTAGGAGACGGGGCCGCCCTCGGTGGCGTCGAGCCCGGCGGCGATGAGGGCTTCGACGATCCGGCCGGGCCGTGCCGAGCCGTGCCGTACCTGGACCGGGAACTCGGGCCCGTGGACGCCGTCGAGGAGACCGGTGGTGGTCTCGACGGGCATGCTGACCAGCGGGTAGCCGTTGAGGTGGTGGTCCTGGGCGACGGCGCGGGCGGCGGCGGCGTAATCACCGACGCGGGTGAAGCTGTCCAGGGTGAGGGTGCCGACGGTGGTGGCGTCGGCGGCACGGGTGGCGATCAGGCCGGTGCGCATCAGGGCGGGGTCGGCGAAGCCCATGCGGGGCTGCACGACGAGGCTGCCGGTGCGGGCGGCCTCGGCGACGAAGCGGTGGAAGGCGCCGCCGGCGGGGGCGGGTTCAGCGGACGGCATCGGCGTGGGGCCTTCCGTGCCGGTGCTCGGGCAGGGCGTCGAGCAGGGCGAGCAGCCCGGGGACGGCGTTCGGGCCGGTCAGGACGGCGTCGAAGCCGGCGTCGGTGAGCGAGTCGTGGACCTCCGGGGCGACGGCGCCCGAGGTGTCCAGCTTGCCTCCGACGACGAGCGGCACCTCGGCCAGCGCCGGCACGGCACGCACCGCGCGGGCCAGGCCCGTGGCCTCCTCGGCACCGTGTCCGTTGACCGTGCTGACGACGATGAGGTCGGGCGTACGGGCCGTGGCCTCCTCGATCAGGACGTCGACCGGGACGCACGCACCGAGATTGGTGACTTCCCAGCCCTGCTCCTCCAGCAGTAGCTGCAGGAAGAGCAGGTTCCAGGTGTGCGAGTCCGAGGCGATGGTGGTCAGGACCGCGTGGCGCGGACTGTCCGGGGGCTGGCTATGCGGGTACACGACCGGCTTTTCCTCTCGACACCGTGATGGGGCCGCGACCACTGTGATCGGGCCGGGTACCCGTGAAATCGCCCTCCGTGGGGGCGTCCGGGCTGGGCGTTGGTAACGCCGTCCATGGTGGCCAGCGGTGATCGCGAGCGGCACTGGGCAGTTGTGACCATCCCCGGGGGAGTCATTTGTGTCCACTGGGGTCGTGCGTCCGCCCGTCCTAGCCTGCTCGTCGCGGACGTTCGGCGCCGGCGGCCGCGGTTCCGCCGGCGGCACGGTCCCCGGCCCGCCCGGAGGCCCCCGCCCCGCCCCTTGCCGCGCGCCGTACGACGTGCCGCCCGTGAACCGCTTGTACCGCTGACGATGTTCTGACGATGGGGAGAGAACGGTGGCTGATCACCAGCTGGGGGAGTGGCGGCACGCACTGGCGGGCCTCGAACCGTTGGAACTGCCGTCGGACCGCCGGCCGTCGGACGACGGACCGGGTCCCGCGGACCGGGTCCCGTTCGACGTGCCCGTCCGCACCGCCGACGCGCTGACCGCGCTGGCCCGCGACCGGGGCGTGGAACTGCCCGCGGTCCTGCTGACGGTGTTTCACACGCTGCTGGCGCGGCACGCCGGCCGGGGCGACGTCCCGGTGGCGGTGCCGGCGGACGGCGCGCGGGACACGGACGCGGCGACCGTGGTGCGGGGCGCGGCCGGCGACCCGGCGTTCACCGAGGCCCTGGCGCACGTCGCGCGGGGCATGGCGGACGCCGTCGGCCGCGGCCCGGTGCCGCTCGCGGCGCTGGCCGACGCGGCCGGTGGCACGGGGGTCGCGGTGGCGTGGTTCGCGTGGCGCACAGCCGGCCGGGAGGCCGCCGCGTTCCCGCCGGACGCGCACGTCACGCTGGAAGTCGTCGCGGACGGCGGGAGGCTGAGCGGTGTCCTCGGCTATCGGACCGACCTGTTCGAGCGGGCCACGGCGGAGCGGATGACGGGGCACCTCGCGACGCTCGCGGGTTCCGCCGCCGACACGCCCGGGGAACCGCTCAGCACGCTGGAGATGCTGACGGAGCCGGAGCGGCACCGGATTCTGACCGAGTGGAACGGGCCGAGGTCCGCCTTCCCGGACACCGCGACCGTGCACCGGCTGGTGGAGGAACAGGTCGCGCACCGGCCCGACGCGGTGGCCCTGGAGTACGACGGGCGGCGGCTGACCTACCGGGAGCTGGACGAGCGGGCCGAAGGGCTGGCGCAGTACCTGGCGGAGCGGGGCGTCGGCCCCGGCGCGCTGGTCGCGGTGTGCCTGGACCACGGCCCGGACCTGGTGTGCGCGCTGCTCGGCGTGCTCAAGTCGGGTGCCGCGTACGTGCCGTTGGACCCGGCCTACCCGGCCGAGCGGCTGCGGTACCTGGTCGAGGACAGCGCCGCGCCGGTGGTGGTGACGCAGTCCGCGCACGCGGACCTGTTCGCGCCGGGCACCGCGCTGCTGCTGGCCGACCGGGAGTGGCCGGCCGGCACCGGCACCGCCCCGGTCGCCGCCGCGGGCCCGGACGACATGGCGTACGTCATCTACACCTCGGGTTCGACGGGCCGCCCCAAGGGCGTGCGGGTCGGACACCGGGGCGTCGTCAACTACCTGCACTGGTGCGACCGGAACTATCCTCCGGCGCCCGGTGCGCGGATCGGTTCGCTGCTGTGCTCGTCGGCGGCCTTCGACCTGACGGTGACCGCGCTGTTCCTGCCGCTGGTGCAGGGGCTGTGCCTGGTGGTGCCGAAGCCGGAGCCGGGACACGGTGTGTTCGACGCGGCCGTGGACATCGTCGCGACGGGTGTCCCGATCAGCTTCCTCAAGGCGACGCCCGCACACCTGGAGCTGCTGACCGCCCGGCTGGAGCAGGACGGCGTCCGGCACGGCATCGCCACGCTGGTCGTGGGCGGCGAGGACCTGGCACCGGTACTGGCGCACCGGGCGCTGGCCCTGGGCACCGGGGACACCGCGATCGTCAACGAGTACGGGCCGACCGAGGCGACCGTCGGCAACGTGGTCAGCCGGACGACGACGGTGGACCCGGCGGCGGACCACGTGCCGATGGGCCGGGCGATCGACAACACCGAGGTGTACGTCGTCGGGGCGCACGGCGAGGTCCAGCCGGTCGGAGTCCCCGGTGAGCTGCTGATCGGCGGCGTCAACGTGGCCCTCGGCTATCTGGACCGACCCGATCTGACGGCGCTGCGGTTCGTGCCGCACCCGTTCTCGGCCGACCCCGAGGCACGCGTGTACCGCACCGGCGACCTGGTGAAGTGGCTGCCGGACGGGCGCCTGGTCTACCTGGGCCGCATGGACGACCAGGTCAAGCTGCGTGGGCACCGGGTGGAACTCGGGGAGATCGAGAACGCCCTGCTGTCCCGGCCTGCCGTCGCGGCGGCCACGGTCGTGGTCCGCGAGGACGTTCCGGGCGACAAGCGCCTGGTGGCGTACCTGGTGCCGGCCGGCGGCACGGCCGTGGCCGTGGCCGGACTGCGCGCGGCACTGGCGCGGGAACTGCCCGAGCACATGCTGCCCGCCCGGTACGTCGTACTGGAACGGCTGCCGCTCACCCCGAACGGCAAGGTGGACCGGCGGGCGCTGCCCGCGCCCGAGGGCCACCGCCCGGACGTCTCCGCCGCGTTCGCCGCGCCGCGCACACCCACCCAGCGAACGATTGCCGGGATCTGGGCCGAGCTGCTGGGCGTCGACGAGGTCGGCGCGGACGACGACTTCTTCGAGCTGGGCGGCCACTCCCTGCTGGCCGCCCGGGTCGCCGCCCGGCTGCGCCGCGACCTCGGGGTGGACGTGCCGTACCGGACGCTGTTCGACGCGCCGACACCGGCGCTGCTGGCGACGGCCGTGGACGCGCTGGATCCGGGGACCTGCGCCGCGATCCCGCGGGCGGACCGGTCGACGGATGCCCTGCCGCTGTCCTTCGCGCAGCAACGCCTCTGGTTCCTGGACCAGTTGGCACCGGGCCGGGCCGAGTACGCGATCCCGGTGGGGCTGCGGATCGAGGGGGACTTCGCGCCGGACGCGTTCGGTGCCGCGCTGACGGCCCTGACCGCCGCGCACGAGATCCTGCGGACCCGGTTCGTCGCGGACGCCACGGGACGCCCCTTCCAGGTCGTCGACGCCGTGCGGGAAGTGGTGGTGGACGTCCACGACGCCCGGCACCTCGATGCCGACGCCGCGCGCGAGATGCTGCGGGAGGCGGCGGGACGGCCGTTCGACCTGGCCACCGGGCCGCTGCTGCGCGCGATGGCGGTGCGGGCGGCCGACACGGAGTGGCTGCTGCTGCTCACGGTGCACCACATCGTCTCCGACGGCTGGTCGGAGGGCATCCTGGCCCGGGAGCTGGGCGAGTTGTACGGCGCGGCGGTGGCCGGCCTGCCGTGCGCCCCGGCCCCCCTCGGCCTCCAGTACGCGGACTTCGCGAGCTGGCAGCGCGAGGTGCTGGACGGTCCGGCGCTGGCGGGGCAGTCGGCGTACTGGCGGGAGCGGCTCGCCGGAATACGGCCGCTGGAACTGCCGACCGACCACCGGCGGCCGGCCGAGCGGTCGGGCCGGGGCGGCACGGTGTCCTTCTCGGTGCCCGCCGACGTGGCCGGCGCGGCCCGGCGGCTGGCGGCGGGACAGGGCGCGAGCCTGTTCATGTCACTGCTGGCGGTGTTCCAGCTGCTGATGGCGAAGTACAGCGGCCAGGAGGACATCGCGGTCGGCAGCCCGGTCGCGGGCCGCAACCGTGCCGAGACGGAGGAGCTGATCGGCTTCTTCGTGAACACGCTGGTCATGCGCACCGATCTGTCCGGCGATCCGGCGTTCACCGAGCTCCTGGACCGGGTCAAGGACACCGCGCTCGGTGCCTATGACCACCAGGACCTGCCCTTCGAACGCCTCGTGGAGGAACTCGCCCCCGACCGCGACCTGTCCCGCAACCCCCTCTTCCAGACGATGTTCGCGCTGCAGAACACCCCCGATGGCCACGCCTGGCAGCTGCCCGGAGCAGCGGTGGAGCCGTTCGCCGTCCGCGAGGAGGAGGCCAAGTTCGACCTGACCCTCATCCTCACCGAGCGGCCCGACGGCTCGCTCGCCGGCGATCTGGTGTTCGCCCTCGACCTGTTCGCACCGGACACGGCGGAACGGCTGGCGGGGCACTTCACCACGCTGCTGCGCGCGGCGGTCACCGGCCCGGAGCGGCGCCTGTCCGAACTGGAAGTGCTGACCGGTGCCGAACGGCACCGGGTACTGGCCGAGTGGAGCGGGACGGCGGCCATCACGGACACCGGGGCCGGGACGACGGTGCACCGGCTCGTCGAGGAGTGCGCCGCCCTGCGACCGGACACGACGGCGGTGCTCTCGGCCGACGGGGAACTGACCTATCGGGAGCTGAACGCACGGGCCAACCGGCTCGCCCGGCACCTGAGCCTTCGCGGAGCCGGCCCCGGGGACGTGGTCGCCGTGTGCCTGGAACGCGGCCCCGACCAGATCACCGCACTGCTCGCGGTCCTCAAGTCCGGCGCCGCCTACCTGCCGCTGGACCCGGAGCACCCCGCCGACCGGCTCGCCCACATGATCGCGGACGCCCGGGCCGCGCTCGTGGTCACCGACAGCGCCCGGGCCGCACGGCTGCCCGACGAGCCCGGCCGGTTCCTCACCGACCGGGACTGGCCGTCCCTCGCGGACCTGCCGGCCCACGACCCGGAACCCGCGGCGTCCTCCGGCGACCTGGCGTACGTGATCTACACCAGCGGATCCACCGGCCGGCCCAAGGGCGTCGAGATCGAGCACCACAGCCTGGCCGGCCTGGTCCACTGGACGGCCGACACCTTCGGCGCGGCCCCGGGACGGCGCGTCGCGCTGCTGGCAGGGATCGGATTCGACGCGGCGGCGTGGGAGCTGTGGCCCGCACTGGCGACCGGTGCCACCGTGTGCGTGCCCGACGACACGGTGCGACTGACACCGGCACTGCTCCGGCGCTGGCTGGGCGAGCGGCGGATCACGGGCACCTTCGTCTCGACACCGGTGCTGGAGTCACTGGCGGCCCTCGACTGGTCGGAGCCGACCTCCCTGGAGTACGTGCTGACCGGCGGCGACGCGCTGCGCCTGCCGGCCGGGCTGCACCTGCCCTTCCGCGTCGTCAACAACTACGGGCCGACCGAGTCGACGGTGGTGACGACCTCGGCCGAGAT
Organism: Streptomyces sp. sk2.1; assembly: GCF_008120935.1. Classification (GTDB taxonomy): domain Bacteria; phylum Actinomycetota; class Actinomycetes; order Streptomycetales; family Streptomycetaceae; genus Streptomyces. The sequence continues at coordinate 39,847 of NZ_RDBO01000016.1, read as the reverse complement.
CGTCCCCGGCACGGCCGTACCACCGATCGGCCGCCCGGTGCGCGGCACCTTCGTGTACGTGGTGGACCGGTACGGCCGGCCGGTTCCGACCGGGGTGCCGGGCGAACTCCTCGTCGGCGGTGCCGGACTGGCACGCGGATACCGGGGTCGGCCCGACCAGACGGCGGAGCGGTTCGTGACCGCCGACGTCGACGGCACACCGCGCCGGGTCTACCGCACCGGCGACCGGGTGCGCTGGCTGGCCGACGGGCAACTGGAGTTCCTGGGACGGCTGGACGACCAGGTGAAGCTGCGAGGGCACCGCATCGAACCCGGTGAGATCGAGGCGGTGCTGCTGGCCGGCCCCGACATCGCCGCGGCCACCGTCGTCGTCCGCGAGGACCCCCCCGGCGACAAGCGACTGGTCGCGTACGTCGTCCCGGCAGCGGGCGCCACGGCCCACGGCGAGGCCCTGCGCGGGCGGCTGCGCCGTGAACTGCCCGACTACATGGTGCCGTCCGCGTTCGTGACGCTGGAACGGTTGCCACTGACCCCGAACGGCAAGGTGGACCGGCGGGAACTGCCCGCGCCCGAACCCCGCGCGGCCGGGGCCGGCGGCCCGGCCCCCCGCACCCCGGTCGAGCGCGCGATCGCCACGGCCTGGTCCCAGGTGCTGGGCACCGAGGTCACCGGCACGGACGACGACTTCTTCGAGCTCGGCGGCCACTCCCTGCTCGCCACCCAGGTGACGTCACGGCTGCGGGACGCGCTGGGCGTGGAGGTGCCGGTGCGGGAGCTGTTCGCGTCACCCACCGTCGCCGGGCTGGCCGCGGCCGTGGCGGAACTCGCCGCCGACGGGACGGCCGGTGCGGAGCGCATCGTGTCGGCCGACCGGACCGACGGTCCGCTGCCCCTGAGCTTCGCCCAGCAGCGGCTGTGGTTCCTCGACCAACTGGAGCCCGGACGCGCCGAGTACGTCGTGCCCTTCGCACTGCGCGTCAGCGGTGCGCTGGACACCGACGCCCTCGACGCGGCGCTGACCCGCATGCTGGCACGGCACGAGACCCTGCGGACGAGGTTCGTCGCCGCCGATGACGGCGAGCCGGTACAGATCGTCGATCCGCCGCAGCCGGTGCGCACGGCCGTCCACGACCTGCGGCACATCGCCGGCACCGAGGAACGCCAGGAGGAGGCATGGCACCTGGCCCGCGCGGAGGCCGCCCGCCCGTTCGACCTGACGACGGGACCGCTGCTCCGCTCACACCTGGTGCGACTGGCCGACGAGGAGGCGCACCTGCTGCTGACGGTGCACCACATCGTCTGCGACGGCTGGTCGGAGCCGGTCATGGCGCGCGAACTGAGGGAGGGCTACCGGGCGGCGACGACCGGCATCCCGTCCGAGGACACGGAACTTCCCGTGCAGTACGCGGACTTCTCCGTGTGGCAGCGCCGGCAGCTCACCGGTGACGTGCTGGAGGGACAGCTGGCGTACTGGCGGGAGCGGCTCGCCGGGATCGAACCCCTGGAACTGCCCACCGACCACCGCCGCCCGGAGCGGCGGGCCGGAGGCGGCGACACCGTGACGTTCGAGGTGGGCGCGGCAGTGGCCGCCGGGCTGCGGAAGGCGGCCATGAGCGGCACCGCGAGCCTGTACATGGTGCTGCTGGCCGCCTTCCAGGTGCTGCTGGTCAAGTACGCCCGCCAGGACGACGTGACCGTCGGCAGCCCGGTCGCGGGCCGCAACCGGGCCGAGACGGAGGACCTGATCGGCTTCTTCGTGAACACGCTGGTCATGCGCACCGACCTGTCCGGCGATCCGGCGTTCACCGAACTCCTGGACCGGGTCAAGGACACCGCGCTCGGTGCCTTCGACCACCAGGACCTGCCCTTCGAACGCCTCGTGGAGGAACTCGCCCCCGACCGGGACCCGTCCCGCAACCCCCTGTTCCAGACCATGTTCGTGTTCCAGAACACGCCGGACGAGCACGGCTGGAGCCTCCCCGGGCTGGACGTGGAACCCTTCGCGGTCACACTTCCGGACGCCAAGTTCGACCTCACCCTGATGATGTCCGAGGACGCGGACGGCGGACTGCGCGGCACCCTGGAGTACCGGACGGACCTCTTCGAACGGGACACGGTCGCCCGGATGGCCGGCCACCTGGGCACACTGCTGGAAACGGTGGCGCGCGAGCCCGCGGCACGGCTGTCGCGGCTGTGCCTGCTCACCGCCGGGGAAGGGCGGCGGACGGTGGTCGAGTGGAACGACACCGGGGCCGCCTTCCCGGACACCGCCACGCTGCACGGCCTGTTCGAGGAGCGGGCGGCACAGCAGCCGGACACGGTGGCCGTCGAGGGGCCGCAGGGCACTCTGACCTACGGCCAACTGAACGCCCGGGCCAACCGGATCGCCCATCACCTGCGCACCCGGTACGGAGTACGGCCGGACATGCCGGTCGCGGTGTGCCTGGAGCGCGGCCCCGATCTGGTGACGGCCGTGCTGGGCGTCCTGAAGGCGGGGGCGCCGTACGTGCCGCTGGACCCGGACTACCCGGAGGAGCGGCTGGCGTACATGGTGCGGGACACCGGGACCCCGGTCGTCCTCACCGGCTCCGCGCACACCGGCCGGCTGCCCTCGGACGTACCGCTGCTGCTGCTCGACGAGGACACCGTGACGCTGGCCGACGAGCCGGAGACCGATCCCCGGCCGGCCGCCGCGGCGCACAACCTCGCCTACCTGATCTACACCAGCGGTTCCACCGGCCGCCCCAAGGGCGTCCAGGTCGAACACCGCAGCCTGGTCAACCTGGTGCACTGGACGGTACGCGAGTACGGGCTGGAACCCGGGCAGCGGATCGCGCTGCTGGCCGGCATCGGTTTCGATCCGGCGGCGTGGGAGCTGTGGCTCGGCCTGACCCGCGGCGCGACCTGCTGCGTCACCACCGAGACCGTCCGGCTCACCCCGCATCTGCTGCGGGACTGGCTGTGCGAGCAGCGCGTCCACGCCACGTTCCTGTCCACGCCGATGCTCGAGGCCCTGGCGGCGCTGCCGTGGGAGGCGGACAACACCCTCGAGTACGTGCTGACCGGTGGTGACCGGCTGCGGATGCCACCGCGGGCACGGCTGCCGTTCCGTGTGATCAACAACTACGGACCCACCGAGACCACGGTCATCGTCACCTCGGCAGTGGTCGAACCCGGCGACGTGGTCCCGCCGATCGGCCGGCCCATCTCCAACACCCTGGTGTTCGTGGTGGACCAGCACGGCCGGCCGGTGCCGGTCGGGGTGCCCGGGGAACTCCTCCTCGGAGGCGTACCGGTGGCCCGCGGCTACCGCGGCAGGCCGGATCTGACCGAGGAGAAGTTCGTCGAGTACGAGGCCGAAGGGGTGAGCACCCGGGTCTACCGCACCGGTGACCTCGTGCGGTGGCGGGCGGACGGGCAGCTCGAGTTCCTGCGGCGGATCGACAACCAGGTGAAGATCCGCGGCAACCGCATCGAGCTCGGCGAGGTCGAGTCCACCCTGCTGACTCATCCCGGCATCGGCGAGGTCTGTGTGATCGTCCGTGAGGACACGCCCGGCGACAAACGGATCGTGGCGTATCTCGTGGCCACCGGCGCGGACGCGCCGAGCACCGCGGACCTCCACGCCCATCTGGGGCGGTTCCTGCCCGACTACATGATCCCGGCGGTGTTCGTCACGCTGGAGCGCCTCCCGCTGACCGCCAACGGCAAGGTGGACCGGGCGGCCCTGCCGGTGCCGGACCACCAGCGGCCGGATCTGGGGAGCGAGTACACGGCACCGCGCAACGCCGTCGAGCGGACCGTCACCACCGTGTGGCAGGAACTGCTGGACATCGAACGCGTCGGCGTGCACGACGACTTCTTCCAGCTGGGCGGGCATTCGCTGCTCGCCACGCAGGTGGCCTCACGGCTGCGGAAGGCGCTGCGGATCGACGTGCCGGTGCGAGCCGTGTTCGACTCTCCCACCCCGGCGCGGCTCGCCCAGGCCATCGCCGACCTGATGATGGCGGAGATCACGGCACAGTTCGCACCGGCCGGGTGACCGCACCCCGTGCCACACCGTGAAGGGGCCGGACCTCGACGACGAGGTCCGGCCCCTTCAGGGCCCAGTCGCACAGGGCGAGACGGTTCAGGCCATGTCCTCGGCGCGGATGCCGCCGCTGGCGAGCGCGAGGGCGCCGAGCTGGAACCGGCTCTGGGCACCGAACCGGTCGGTCAGCTTCTCCGAGAGCCGGCGCACCGTGCGCAGCGAGACGTCCATCCGGCGGGCCGCCGCCGCGTCCGTGAGCCCCTGCGCCCACAGCCGGAGCACGTGCTGCTCCTGGAGGGAGAGGTTGCCGCGGGTACGGGGGCGTGCCTCCGCGAGCGGCAGGGCCTCCTTCCACAGCCGGGCGAACAGGGTCGCGAAGGCTTCCGTGACCGACTCGACGCCGCACGCCATCGCGCCGACCACACTGCGGCCGCTCGTGACCGGCACGACGGCGTGCCTGCGGTCGGAGACGATCATCCACACCGGCAGCGACGGCAGGGTGCGGACGGCGCCGCCGCACTCCTCGTTCCGGCGCAGGCGCTCCGTCGCCTCCGGGTCGTTGCGGACGCTCTCCAGCACGATGGCGCGAGCGGGCGTACCGCGTTGCCGCAGGATCTCGTCCAGCGAGTGGCCGGCCTCGAAGGCCGCCGCGTCCGGCCGCTCGGCCGGACCGACGGTCAGCCATTCGTTCGCGCACTCATCGGCGAGGAAGGTGATGTGCCGCCACACGGCGTCCGCGCCGGCCAGCCACTTGACGTCCGGAACGCTTTCCCGGCCGCCGCGCCCGCGCTCCGACAGCAGCCGCGTCACCTCCAGCCGACTGCCCTCCACCTGGAGCCGGTGGCGGGCCAGTTCCTCCTGCTGCCGGGTGAGCATCGCCGCCAGCCCGACCTCCGGGTCGACCGGCCGCCAGCCGCTGGCGGAGTCGCCCGGGACGACGAGCAGCAGGGCGGAAAGCCGCTCCAGCCCGTCCCGGACCGTTTCCTCGGTCTCCTGCAGTTGTTCGGCCAGCTCGGGCACCTCCGCGCCGGGCCGGTCGACCATCGATATGTACACCCTCCGTGCAACGGAGTCGATACCCAGAGAGGTCCGCATGTCGTGCGCTCCTGTATGTCTTGTTCGTACGGCACCTGTTGGCTGTGGGACACGAGTAGATTTCGGACCGACGGCACTCCCTCGGGACGCCACCGCGGGAACCGCCGGCCGGACATCAGTAGAACGGGTGCCGCAGCGGCGGCGGATGCGGGATGATCCCCCAAGTTCCTTCGGGGCAAGCCCTCGTGGGGCGGACGAGGCGCTCCACGGACGGCTCCCGCGCCTCGACGGGACGCCCTCCCGCGGCTGGAGCGCACACCACTGTGCTCACCGGCGGGTGCGACCGGACGGAGCCCGCGCGGGCCGCATCGGCGCCGGGCGACCGGATGGCCGATCGGGCCGCCACATGCTCACGACGACCGGGCGACCGGCCGAGCCCCGTGGGCCCGCACGACAGGCAGGCGCGGCGGACCGGGCCGTGCGGTGCCGACCGGAGGCGCGTGCGTCCCCCATGGCGTGTCGCGCCTGCCCCCATATACCCGCCGGACCGACCGCCCGGCCGTACTCCCTCGGCCGGCCATCACCCGGCCGCACGCCGCCGACCCGCCGCCTCGGACGGCACGGCCGCCACCGGCCGCCCTCCGACGCCGCGGCATCCCGTGCACCCCTCTGCCCCACCGGCGAGGGGACCGGGGATATGGGGGACAGTCCCCCATGCGGGATCACGGCACATCTGCGATCTTTGCCCATGGCCGGTCCAGCCGCACACGCGACTCCAACGACCGTGCCCCTCGGCCCCGCCCCGCAGGGCCCTGCCGCACACTTCTCCGGGATGTCAGGTCTCCCGGTGCCCATTCAGAACAGCTCCAGCCCCTTGCCGCTGGTGTCCGCGATGACCGGCCGGAATCGGGTGGGGAGGCCGTCCAGGCGGTCGGGACCGGCCGCGGCGGCCACGGCGGGGGCCGTCTCGGCCAGCCAGGCACGGAACCGCTCGACGGCTTCGCGGTAGGGAACCCGCGCCAGGACGCGGTGCTCGCCGGAGGGGCAGAAGTCGACGGCGACAGTGAACAGGCAGGAACGGGGCGCGTTCTGACTGCCCGTCCAGGACACGCGCAGGACACCGCAGGGCTTGCGCCCGCGGGGAGCGCGGTGGGTCGGGCGCAGCGACCGGCAGGCCACGTGGGCGGTCCATGCGGCGAGGTGCGGCAGGGGCAGCGTGGTGCGTGCACGGCAGCCGGGGCAGCGGTGCCAGTGGCGGAGCCAGGCGTCGGCATCGGTGTGGAAGAGGCGTCTGTAGCGGTTCGCCACGCGGACGTCGTTGCTGTACAGGTGGTCGGGGCGTTCCTGCGTGTTGCAGGACTGGCAGACGGGGGCGCGGACGTAGCCGTGTTCGTGGCAGTGGTCGAGCACGGCGGCGGGCGCGGTGCGGCAGACGGCGCACGCCCACCCGGCCACCTTGCGGGAGGTGCCGGGCTTCCTGCTGAGCACCGAGTACAGCTGGCCCTCCAGCTCCTTGCCGTACGGGCGCAGTGCGGCGGTGGGGTTCTCGGGACCCGTCGTCCGCCGAGCGTCGGCGTCCCGGGCCTGCCGGGGGCGGGAGGGCGGCCCGGTGACGGCTGCGCCCTCCCGGCCGGTCCGTGCGGCCTGCACCCACTGCTTCTCGGCGTGCTCGGCCGCGTCCAGCAGCCTGACCGCGGCGCGCGGCAGCCACCACGTGCGCTGCGTCCCGCCGCGGGTCCGTTCCACGAGCATCTGCCGCCAGTCGATCCCCGCCAGATGGTGCGGCCGGCCGCCTTCACGTCGTGCTGCCCGGTCGGAGCCGCCCGGCTCCCGCAGTTCCCCCATGATGTGCCGGCGCCAGCGCAGCGGTGTTTCCCCGTCGTGTTCCTGCCCCGGCGCCTCGCGGAACGGGCCGATGCGGACCAGGTCCCGCCGGTCCATCCCCACCGCGTTCAGTTCCGCGGCCGCCCGGCGCACCTCGACCTCCAAAACCCCCCACCGGCCGTCGCCCGCCCGCACCGCCGCCACCACACGGCCGCCGAGCAGGACGTACCCCGCCCGGACACGGGCAGAAGAGCGGGTGAACACCCCGGAAGCCGTCGGCACAGCACTGCCGGCCGTCAGATCTGCCCACAGGGCGTCCGCGGCGACCGGGGTGATCAGGCCGTCCGTGCGGCCGGGCACGACACGCTCCGACATACCGACAGACTAACGGCCCGCGACGCGGCAACGGATCCCGAGCGCCTCGGCCCGCATCGCCCCGTGCATCATCGACGAGAATGACCGAGGGTTCCGTCGAGCCGTACGGGGCCGCGCCGGCACGATGCCGGGAGTGGCGGTGACCCTCCGGGCGTCGGCACGGACGGTCGGGAGGCCGGAGGTGCGGCGGGACCTCGTGGGGAAGAGGAAGCGGCGCGAGCGTGAGACGTAGGAGGAGGGGCCATGAGCAGGAGGCGAAGCCCGCGGGACCGGACGCCCGGCAGGGGCGTACGGCGGCTGTGGCTGCTGCCCGACCAGGGCGGGGACGAGCCGTTCATCGACGTCCGCGGGGACGGTCGCGGGACGCTGAATGTGCAGGTCGCCCGGAACGGCCGGAACGATCTTTTCTGCTTCGAGGTGACCGCGCAGCAGATCGCCGCCGCGGAGCGCAGCGCACTTCGGTGTTGGGCCGTCTTCGCCGTGCTCTTCGGTGAACTCGCCGTTTTCCACTCCGACGCCGCCCCGGCGCGGCCGCCGGGAAAATGCCGGCGGGTGATCGACATGATCCTCGGGGGCGCCGATTCCCAGGTCGAGCAGTACTTGACCATGACGAACAAGCGCTTCCGGGGCGGTCTTCGGGATTCACTGGCGACGTTGTGCCAGGTCGATCTGACACGTTCCCGGGACCGCGAGGCGTTCGAGAAGCGGTTGTGGTTCGGCGTCGAGCCGTTGATCATCAGCGACGCGGAGCGCGCCCGGCGCGCGCAGGAGGCGGAACGCCGGGCAGCGGCCCGGGCAACCGCGGTGCGGCAGGCCTTCGAGCCGTACAACGACGCCCTCCTGACGGCCGAGCGCGACGACACCGTGCGGCGTGTCGTCGGCCTGCTCGGATCGGACCCGGTGATCAGCGAGTTCGAGGTCGGTGCGCCCGCACACCACGACCGGTACCTGACGTTCGGCTCCGGCGGCGAGATCATGCTCCGGGACGGGGTGGTGACGGCGATCCTCTTCCACGTCCGGCCCACCGAGGCCGCACCGCACGGCTTCACGGGGCTCGGCACCCTGATCCCCGGGCTGAGCCGGGACGCCTCGAGAAGCCAGGTGGAGGCGGCACTCGGTGAGCCGATCGCCGGACGCGTGAGCCCGAACGCGACCTACGCCGTCGGGAACGGGTTCGTGAAGGTCTTCTACGACGGGTGGGCCCAGAAGGACGCACCGGGCCGTCTGAAGCTCATCCAGGTGACGGCGGAGGACACGTACGCCGGGACCGATCCCGCCGACGAGCGCTGCCCCGGCTGCGCGGGCACGCTGATCAGGGCGGCATCGGCGCCCGGCGGCGTCGACGTGGACGCGACGATCACGGCCTTGCGCGCCGGGGTCGCCGCCGGACGTCTCCGCCGGGCGCACAACCGGGTGGCGCTGGACGACATGCTCCGCCTGCACGACTCCGGACTGATGGAACGCGTCGAGGCACAGCTGGGCTGCACGATCTGCCACCGGCACATCCTCTTCGCGCTGCACCGCGACGCGGACCCGACCTTCGAGTACGTCTCGCTCAACGACACCTATCGCCGGCCCCCGGAGAAGGTACCGCCGGTGGAGCGGTGGGGCGATGCCGCCCGGATCGCGCGGGAAGCACAACGCCCGCAGCGGATCGCGACCGACAAAAACACCTGGGTCCTGTATGCCGTGGGCGAGCATCTCTTCATGAACGCGCGCTGCTGGTACAGCGCCGTGGACGGGTCGAGGCTGATCCGCCTGGAGGCCGCCGAGGTGCGGCAGTACGAACGCGACGGTGAGGCCTATCTGTCCCGGCTGCAGGAGGCGATCAACCGCACCTGGACGAGCAGCGACGACCCGTGGCGCCCGCGCGACCTGAAGAGGAGCGGGATGTCGGACGAGGAGGCCATCGAGGCGAGCCTGGCCGCAGCACGGGACGAGCAGGGCTGAGCAGACGGAGCGTTTTCGCGGCTACGCCGCTGACCAGCACCTCAAGGGACTGGATGGACAGGGCCGACGCCTGCCTGGGGCGGGTTCCCAGACCGGCCCCCGTCATGGCGCTCCGCTGCGGATCGGGTGACCTCGGGCCCGGTCCGTGTGCGGGTGGTGCGCAGCAGGATGGCGATGAGGACAGCTGCTCCGGTCATCAGGACGGCGCTGACGACCGAGGCGATCCGGGCCTCTTGGGTGAAGGCGTCGAAGGCTGCGTTCCGCAGTGCGTCGGCGGTGCCCGTCGGGAGGGTGGTGGCGGTCTCGACCGCGCCGCCCAGGGTGCTCTTCGCCGCCTCCAGTTCTTCGGGCGTGAGGCTGTCGGGAGCCTTGGCGGCCAGTACGGAACGGTAGACGGTGGTGCCGATGCTGCCCAGGAGCGCGATGCCCAGTGCGCCGCCGAATTCGGCCGAGGTCTCGGCCAGGGCGGAGGCCGTCCCGGCCCGTTCCGGCGGTGCGGCGGAGAGGATCACCTCGGTGACGACGGCGGAGACGGCGCCGATGCCGATCGAGACGACGGTCATGCCGCCGACGAGGTGGATGATTCCCGATTCGGCCCGGAGCAGGGTCAGCACGACGTAGCCGGCCGTCGCCACGAGCAGCCCGGCGGCGACCACGTTGTGCTTGCCGATGCGGGGGGCGGTGGCGGTCGCCAGCGCGATACCCACGGGCATCACGAGGAAGGTGGGCAGGGACCACAGAGCCGAATCCAATGGCCCCATTTCCAGGATGAGTTGCATGAACTGCCAGTTGAACAGGCTGAATCCGACCAGCCCGAACGTCGCCAGCGCGTCGATGAGCAGGGGAACGGTGAACCGGCGGGTGCGGAACAGCCGCATGTCGATCATCGGATTCGGAGTCCTGTGCTGGCGGCGGAGGAATGCCGCGCCCACGGCGAGCCCGGCGGCGCCGGACGCCAGGGGAACCCACCCGGGGCCGTGTTCCGCCATGGTCTTGATGCCGTAGATGATGCTGAGCACGGCCACGAGGGACATGGCGGCGCCGAGCAGGTCGAAACGGCCCGGCTCGGGGTCGCGGCGCTCGGTGAGCAGCAGCGGACCGAGGACCAGCAGCAGGACCATCACCGGCACGTTGATGAGGAAGACCGATCCCCACCAGAAGTGCTCCAGGAGCAGGCCGCCGATGATCGGGCCGAGCACGGCGCCGCCCGCGAATCCGGCTGTCCAGATGCCGACTGCGGTGGCCCGTTGCGCGGCGTCGTGGAACATGTTCCGGATCAGGGAAAGGGTGGACGGTGCCAGCGTGGCGCCGGCGATGCCCAGGAGCATGCGGGCCGCGATGAGGGTCCCCGGGCTGGTCGAGCAGGCCGCCAGGACCGACGCGACGCCGAAGGCCGCGGCGCCTGCGAGCAGCACCCGCCGCCGTCCGAAGCGGTCACCGAGTGTGCCCATGGTGATGAGCAGCCCGGCAAGGAGGAACCCGTAGGAGTCCATGATCCACAGTTGCTCGGAACTGCTCGGGCCGAGGTCGGCCGCCAGGGACGGGAGGGTGATGAACATGACGGACATGTCCATGGACGCGAGCAGGCAGGGCAGCACCAGGACGGCGAGACCGGCCCACTCCCTGTTCCCGGCTCTTCCTTCTTGTGCGGTCATGCCCAGCCCTCTCCTGATCCGTGCAAGGTCCGGACGGGTTTTGGTCACCCTCCGGACGCGTACGTCGTACGCGTTGACGGCATACAGGGTACGCATGCGCGCGAAATTGCCGCAAAGGCTTTTTGAGCTGCCAATTTGAATCAGATCGGAGTGATCGACGTCGATGTAATAGGATTACGTCACACGCCATGGTTGTGACGAAAAGGAGTGTGCAGATGTCCGTGCAGTCGACATGCGCGTCGTGCGGAAGGGCGCTTGAGTCCACCGGGCGGGGACGGCCGAGAACCTACTGCTCCCGTGCGTGCCAGGCGAGGGCCTACCGAACGCGCCGGGAGGAAGCACCGGTCCGTGCCCCGGAGAGCGATGACGGTGCGCGGCACCTCACCGTCGAGCGCATCGTGCGGACCGGGATCGTCATCGCGGACGCGGAGGGGCTCGACGCGCTGTCGATGCGCCGGGTCGCCACGGAACTCGGCACCGGCGCGATGTCCCTCTACCGGCATGTGGCCTCCAAGGACGACCTGGTGACCCTGATGGTGGAAGCCGCGATGACCGACGTGCCGTTGCCCGACTCACCCCCGCGGAACTGGCGTCACGGCCTCGAACGCGCCGCGCACCGCGACTGGGAGTTGTATCACCGCCATCCGTGGATCCTGCCGAGGGTCATGATGACGACCCGCGCGTACTTCAGCCCCGCACTCGCGGCGGACAGCGAGAGCGCCTTCTCCTCGTTCGACGGGCTCGACCTCGAACCGGCCGATGCCTTCCGCTACATGTTCATGTTCGCCTCCTACGTGCAAGGCGTGGCGCTGATCCTCGTGAGCGACGCGGAAGCGGAGCGCCAGTCGAAGGCTTCCACGAAACAGGGGGCGAAAGCCCCGGACGGCGCGCAGAGCCCGCTGTACGAACCCGGGGCGTATCCCCGGCTGGCCCGCGCCATGCGAGCGGGCGCCGACCCCTGGGATCTCGACTCCCTGTTCGCCTCAGGTCTTGCCGGTGTCCTGGACGGCATCGCAGCGGACCTGGCACGACGACGCACCGACACCGTTTGAGCATGCCGGGTGCGGCGGCCCTCTTTCTCCGGCAGGCCGAACAGCGGCGGACCGTACGGAACCGGCACGTACGGCATCCTGCGGGCAGCCGCCGAGAACGAGGACGACGGCGACTGCAACGGCGCCGTCTCGCCGTGGCCGACGCCTCCCACGCTCCGGTCACGCGGAGACGTACGCGGCAAGGCCACACCGCCGACCGCACATCGATCGCACATGGGGAACCCGGCGGAGGAGCACGCAACCGGTCGGCGACCGCCCTGTGACGGCCCGCCGCTCACGCCGGGCCGATGATCACGGCACCCCGGAAACCGTCCGGGGAGATCGTCGACATCGTGTCGAGCGACAGGTCCGGCACGGGCAGCAGGTGGGCGTCGACCCAGGTGTCCCCCGCGGCGGTGTTGGTCCATGGGTCCTCGATCACGACGGCGCCCGGCACGACGCCGTGGCAGAGAACCCAGTGCGGTACGTCGAACCCCTGCATGCCGGCGAGCGAGACCAGGAGCAGCACCTGCTCCCCCCGGCCGAGCGCGCTCCGGATCGCGGTCATGGACAGCCGGTGCGAGTCGATCGGGACACCGACCCGTCCGGCCTCCGCCCGAGAGGCACGCTGGAGCACGGCCCGCCACTCCTGCTCGTCCGCCGGGTACTGGTCGAGCAGGACGGGCCGGTCCGCGTCGAGGAAGACGGTGACCGGGGACGACGGCCACGCCCGGCGCACGGCGACACCCAGTCCGACGGGCTCGCACGCGGGGAAGTTCGTCGCGTCGCGCCACAGCGTCAGCTCCGCCCGGCGGTCGAGCGATTCCCGCGGCAGCCTCCCCGCGTGCGCCTGCGCGACCAGGGCCGTGACGGCGCCGCACGTGAAGTGTGTCGTCTGCCCGTAGTACGGGGGCTCGGCCACCGCACCGTCGTGCAACCGGCGCACATAGCCCGCGCGGGGCCCGCCCGCCTCCTCCGCGGGCGTGCGCGGAGCACTCAGCGGGACGAAGCCGACGGCGGTGGCGGCCCCGGGGCCCACCGTCCACCCTTCCCACTTGACCTGCGCGAGCCCCCGGTGGCGGGCGTGGGAGACCACGGCTTCGACGGCTCTCGGTACATCGCCGACGGCATCGACGATCTTCAGGTAGGCCGTGTGCGGGCGTGCCGTCACGAGCGCGGCGGCGGCCCAGTCCTCGCCGTCGCCCCTCGGAACGGCCACGATGTGCGGGGCGTGGGCGGAGCGGTCGGCCGCGCGCCAGCGTTCCAGAACGTCGTGGTGGACGAGCCGGCTCAACGGGGCCGGCGGCGCGGCGGGCTCGAACGGGACGACGGTGCTCTTCACGGACATGGCCCGACGGGGCGGCATTCCGGTACTCCTCAAGGGGTCGGAGGGGACGGGGAACGGGGCTGCGGCAGCGGGTCTCCACGACCGAGCGGACTTCGGTCCGGAGGTCCGGGCGATCGGTGACCCGGGGGAGGGCTCCGGACCGGGGACCATGCCCCCGGTCCGGAGCGCTGCGCCCGATGTCATGCGCGGGACCTCCGGAGCACCCAGATGAAGTACGGAGCGCCGACCAGGGAGACCATGAGGCCCGCCGGCATCTGGGCAGGTGCGACGAGAGTGCGGCCGAGGGCGTCGGCCACGCAGACCAGCACTCCGCCGAGCAGCATCGCGACCGGGATCACCCGGCCGTGCCGGGCGCCCACCAGGGACCGGGCGAGATGCGGGGCGACGAGCCCCACGAAACCGATGACGCCGACGGCGATCACGCTGAGCGCCGCGAGCACCGCGGCGATCGCCAGTGCGGCGAAGCGGGTGCGTTCCGGCCCGACGCCGACCACGCGCGGGGTGTCCTCGTCGACGGCGAGCAGGTCGAGCCGGTGACGCATGCCGAGCAGCACGGGGAGCGCGAGTACCAGGGCCACCGCGACCGGTACGACGTCGGGCAGCGTACGCCCGTAGGTCGTGCCGGAGAGCCAGGTGAAGATCCGGGGTGTGTTCCACGGGTCGGCACGCAGCAGGAGGAAGGTGGTGACGGAGCTGAGGCCGTACCCGCAGCCGATGCCGATCAGCACGAACCGGTCGGGCAGGAAGCCGCCGCGCCAGGCCAGCAGGGCGATCACCGCGAACGTGGCGAGCCCCGTCGCCACCGCCGCGGCGATGAGCACCGGCCGGCCGCCGGACAGGCCCGACGTCGCGACGCCCGCCGCCCCCAGCCCGGCACCCGCCGTGATGCCGAGGACTCCCGGCTCCGCCAACGGGTTGCGGACCGAGCTCTGCACGACGCATCCGGCCAGCCCCAGCGCCGCGCCGGCGAGCACCGCGGCGACCACGCGCGGGACCCGGTCGTCGAGTGCCTGGCCGATCAGGTCCGGGGCGGCTCCCCGCATCCAGAGAGCGATGTCCCCCGTCCGCAGCCAGAGGCTCCCCGCGAGGGTCGCCACGAGGACCGCCGCGGCCAGGAGCGCCACCGCGCCGAGCACGACGAGGAGGAACGCCCGGCGCGACCGGACGGCGACCCGCGCGCGTGGGGGTTGCCGGAGTCCGCCCGCGTCGCGCAGACGGAGTGCGAGGACCACGATCACGACGGCGCCGAGCAGCGCGGTCGGTACGCCCGTGGGAATGGAGGCGGCCTCCCCGGCGCCCTGCACCGCGCGCAGCGCCGCGTCCGCGAGCAGGATGAGCAAGGCGCCGAGCATCCCGGAGGCGGGCACCATGAGGAGGTGCCGACGCAGCGCCCGGACCCGTCCCGCGAGCAGGCGGGCCAGGACGGGGGCGCCGAGTCCGACGAAGGCGATCGGCCCCGCGAGCGTCACCGACGTGCTGGTCAGGAGCACCGCGCAGAGCACGGCGGTCACCCGGGTGGCACGGATCGGCACGCCGAGGGAGGACGCGGCGTCGTCGCCGAGGCCCATCACGTCCAGCTTCCGGGACATCGCCAGGGCGACGCACAGCACCACGGCCATGAGGGGGAAGGCACGTACCGACGCGTCGATGTTCAGCTGCGCGAGCGAACCGCTTCCCCAGGCGAACAGGCCGGTCGTGTTCTGTTCGAACAGGATGAGCAGCATCGCGGTCGCCGAGTCCAGGGCCATCGCCATCGCCGATCCGGCGAGGATGAGGCGGGTGCCCGAGGTGCCGGCGGCCCGGCCCGCGAGGGCCGGCACGAGCGCCGCCGCGAGCAGGCCGCCGGCGAAGGCGACGGCGCCCGATGCCCACAGCGGAACGGTGAGGCCGAGGGCCGCGAGGAGCGAGAGCGTGAAGTAGGCCCCGGCCGTGACCGCGAGGGTGTCGGGGGAGGCGAGCGCGTTGCGCGTGACGGACTGCAGCAGCGCGCCGGCGGCGCCGAGGGCGAAGCCCACCGCCACGCCCGCGAGCAGGCGCGGCAGGCGCGAGCCGGTGAAGATCTCACCGACCGGCGCCCCGCCCGTGTCCTCCCGGTCCCCGGCGAGATACCGAACCAGGTCCCGGACGCCCACACCCGACGTCCCCTGGGTCAGGTGCCACATGCCCACCACGGCGACCCCGACGAGAAGGAGCACCAGGACGGCCGCCCCGGTGGAGCCGCGGCCGTGATCGGTGCGCGGCTCAGGTTTCCGTCCGGGGACCGGTGCCGGCGGTGTGCCCACCTCTCGCCGGACGTCCGCCTCCTGCCGAGGGTTCACCTCTTGCTGAGCGTTCACTTCCTGCCGAGGGTTCACTTCTTGTCGAGCACGTCGACGTACGCGTCGATCGCCTGCTCGCAGGAGCGCGGACCGCCCGCGCCCCACACCCGCGCCGGGAACGCGTGTGCGCGACCCTCCTTCACGGCCGGGAGCGACTTCCAGATCGGGTTCTTCTCCAGCGCCGCGACGTATCCTCCCGCCCCTTCGTCGTCGGCGTGGAAGAGGTTGGCCTTCCCCACGGCGGAGAGTCCTTCGACATCGGTCTGCGCAAGGCCGTAGGAGGGGTCGACGCCCCCGTTCCCGTGGGCCTTGTCGACGTCGTCGGTTCAGGCGGGGGTCATGCCGAGCTCTTCGCCTATCGCGGTGAACAGGGCGCCCTCGCCGTAGGGGCGGACGGTGAGGTTGCCCCCCTGGAGCCATCCGTCGAAGAACAGGAAGTCCTTGGTCGGCAGACCGGCGGCGGTCACCTGCTTCTTGGCCGCGGCGAGGTGCTCGTCGAACTCCTGGAGTACCCGATCGGCCCGCTCGGTGCGCCCCGTGGCCTCGCCGATCATGCTGAACACGTTCTGCATGTTCTTGATCGGGTCGGCCGGATCAGCCCCCAGCGTGGCCAGCACCGGCACGCCCCGCTTCTCCAGCTTCTTGATGATCTCGTCGTCGGCCTTGAACGCCTCCACGACGACGAGGTCGGGCTTCGTCGCGAAGAGGGTGTCGAGGTCGGGCTCCTCACGGGTACCGATGTCCTTCACCCCGTCGGGCAGTTTCTCCGCGCTCACCCAGGTGCTGTATCCCTTCGCGTCGGAGACCGCGACGGGGGTCACGCACAGGGTGAGCGCGTCCTCGATCTGCTGCCATTCCAGGACCGCGATCCGCTCGGCGGGCTTGTCGAGCTTCACTTGACGGCCGACGCCGTCCTTGATGGAGACCGGCTTCGTCGATGTCGTGGTGGTGTCGTCCGCGCAGCTCTTCGACGAGGGCGACGCGTCACCGCCTGCGGCCGTCGTCGTGCTGTCAACACTGGTCGTGCCGCAGGCCGTTGCGGTGAGGACGACGGCGAGCCCTGTGGCGGCTGTTGCCGCCAGGCGACGGGCACGGTTCATGGGGGTTCCTCTTCCGGGTGGTTCGGTGGAGCGATTTCAAGCGCCGTGGCGGGCAGAGCCTGCCGGAGCGACCCTCAGCGATTCGTCGGAGCGGCCGATGTGCCGCTCCGGGCGGAGTGCCGCCCGAGCGGGTCGATGCGAAGACGGCCCGTACGGGGGTCCACTTCGACCTCGACGCGGATGTCGTAGACCTCGCCGATGTTCTCCGCGGTGAGGACGTCGACGGGTGGGCCCGCCGCGTGCACGCGGCCGGACCGCATGAGGACCAGGGTGTCCGCGACGCGGGAGGCGTGGTCGAGGTCGTGCAGCACGATGCCCACCGCGACGCCGTGCTCCTCGACGAGGTCGCGCACCAGGTCGAGCGTCTCGATCTGATAGCGCAGGTCCAGGTGGTTCGTCGGCTCGTCCAGCAGTACGACGCCGGTGTCCTGCGCCAGGCAGGCGGCGAGCCAGACACGCTGCATCTCCCCGCCGGAGAGTTCCCCGGCCGGCCGGTCGGCCATGTCCCGCACGCCGGTGACGTCCATGGCGTGCTCGATGGCGCTCCGGTCATCGGCGGACAGGCCGGTGAAGCCGCGCCGGTACGGGTGGCGTCCGAACGCCACGACCTCCGAAACCGTCAGTCCCTGTGGCGCGGGTCTCGACTGGGAGAACAAGGTGACCTCGCGTGCGAACCGGCGTGCGCTGGGCAGGGCCGCCGCGCGCTCGGGGTGCCCGTCACGGGTGCCGAGCGTCACCCGGCCGTCGTCCACCGGGTGCAGCCGGGCGAGCGCGCGCAGCAGGGTGGACTTTCCGCTGCCGTTCGGTCCCACCAGAGCGGTCGCGCGGCCGGGCTCCAGGGTCAGCGAGACGCCGTGGACGACTGGCGTCCTGCCGTACCGCAGTACCAGGTCGTGGCCGTTGAGGGTGGTCGTCGGGGAGGCGGGGGCGACGGCATGCCGTTCGGCGCGCCGGGAAGAGCCTGTGAGCATCGGTGGATCCGGGTGACTGGAGGGGCAACGACTGCGGCACCCTCCGTCCGGTCGTCGCCGACCGGGCCGCGAACTCCCCCGTCTCCGGTACGACCGGACCCGGCGAGCAACAACTAAGGGTTACCTAACTAAGGGGAGGCTATCTTTCGCTCGCTCTGTCGGCAATCAGGAGTTCCGGACACCCGATACGGGATTCCGGACACCGGCCGGGGCATCGTCGGCCGGGGCGAAGAACGCGCCCGGAGTGGTTCCCATGACCCGCCGGAAGGCGGCGATGAACGTACTGGGCTGCGCGTAGCCGAGCTCCT
Organism: Streptomyces sp. sk2.1; assembly: GCF_008120935.1. GTDB lineage: Bacteria > Actinomycetota > Actinomycetes > Streptomycetales > Streptomycetaceae > Streptomyces. Next base: position 21,902 of record NZ_RDBO01000016.1, on the reverse strand, counting down.
CGGAGACGGCCTGCACATCGAGGCCCTCGGAGAGCAGTGTCAGTGCCCGATGGGCGCGCAGCATCTGCCGCCACTGCGCGAAGGAGAGTCCTGTCGCATGGCGGAACGCACGGGCGATCGTGCGGTCACTGATCCCCAGCGTGCGCGCCCACTCGTCCAGCGAACGGCAGTCGGAGGGATCGTCCAGCAGTGCCTCGGCTATCGCATCGATCCGGGCGTCGCCGGGCAGCTGCAGCGCGAACTGGCGCTCCGACGGTTGGAGCACGTCGAACACCACCGACTCCGCCCGCGCCCTGGCCGCGGCGTCGAGATCCGTGCGGGTCAGATGGGTCAGCAAGGACTCCAACACCGGCGTCATCGTGATCGCCGTCGGTCCCTCGAACGCGAACGGCGTGCGGTCGGGAGCGAAGAAGGCGTCGTGGAACTCCACACCCGCCGTCGTCCGCCCCCCCGTGCACCACTCCGGCCGGCATCCACAGCCCGTGCCCCTCGGACACGGTGAAGACCCGGTCCTCCACCCGGGACGTCAGCGTCCCCCCGCGCACCCAGACGAGCTCGTGCAGATCGTGCGAGTGCGGCGCCCACTCCGTGGGAACGGGAGGAACCTGCGATTCGGCGAGGATGGCGAAGGGCGCCGTAGCCCGCCCCGGAAGCTTCGTGGCCCGGCGCACCACGGTGCCCGTTTCGCGCCGCCACATCCCGGAGCTCGCACCATTACGGGATGATTCGACCATGCGGGCGAGTGTATCCAGGGCCCGCGTCGACGCCGTACGCCCGGGGCGGTCGCCGTGAGCGGGCGGGAGGGCCCGGACCCGTGGGCTGACGAGGGGCCGGCGGTCCTGGACCGGACGGCGGGCAAGGTGGTCGTCGCAGTCCTCGGGGGACAGGTCTGCGCATCCATCGGGCGCGGTATCGGTCGGTCCTCACTCCACCGGGCGCCCGAATCGGCGACATGGTAGTTGCCCGGCCCGATGTCCGGTCGACGCATGCCCGCGCGGCGACCGACACATGACCGGGTCGGCACCGCCGTGCGGCGATGTCACACCCCTGGTCCGCCCGGCCCGTCCGGCAGCACGGAACCTTCCCCGACTCGCGTGATGCCCGACTCGTAGGCGAACACCACCACTTGGGCGCGGCTGCGGAGGTTCAGCTTGGCCATCAGCCGGTGGAGGTGGGTCTTGACGGTGGAATCGCTGACGCACAGGCACTCGGCGATCTCCCCGTTCGCCAGGCCCCGGGCGACCAGGCCGAGCACCTCGGTCTCGCGTTCGGTGAGCAGGCCCGTCGCGTCGGCCCCGGGCCGGACCGCCTGCTGAGGCTGCTGATCCCGGGCGTGCTTCTGGACGAGGTGGCGGATGCGGGCCGGAGCGACCAGGAGGTCGGCGGAGAGAGTCGCGTTGACGGCGCCGATCAGCTGCTCGGGCGGCATGTCCTTCAGCAGGAAGCCACTGCAGCCGGCGCGCAGGGCGGCGTGGACGAACTCGTCCTCGTCGAAGGTGGTGAGGACGACGATCCGTGGAGCCGGATCGAGACCGAGGGCGAGGATCTGCTCGGCGGCGGCGAGGCCGCTGAGACGGGGCATGTAGATGTCCATCAGGATGAGATCGGGGCGGTGTTCGCGGGCCGCGGCGACGGCCTCCTCGCCGTCCGCGGCCTCCATGATCGGGCCCAGCCCGTCCACCGTGCGCAGCAGTGTGACGATGCCGGCACGGATGAGGTGCTGGTCGTCCACCACCAGGATGCGGGCCACGGCGCTCCTCGCCCTCGGGTGTTGCTCACGTCATGGTCGGCCGCTGTCCCGATCCCGATCCGGATCTTGAACCTGGGCCCGACCCCGGAGAGCGTCTTTCTCCGGGGCGGGGGAAGCGCCTTCCTCTCCCAGAGGGATGCGGAGGCGTACCTGGAATCCACCCCCGGGGCGTGCTTCGGCGGTCAGCGAGCCGTGCCAAATCTTCGCCCGTTCCCGCATTCCGATCAAGCCGTGCCCGGATCCGGGAGTGTTCGCCAACGCCCCCGGGGCGGCATCCGGCGCCCCCTCGTCCAGAATCGTCACGCGCAGTTCCTGGTCCAGATAGTCGACGGTGACGTCGGCGGCACCGGCCGTGGAGTGCTTCACGACGTTGGTGAGCGCCTCCTGGACGACGCGGTAGGCGCACAGTTCGATGCCTGGATGCAGGGGCCGGCGTGCCCCGGAGAAGTGCACGGCGACGCGCAGGCCGGCCGCCTCCAGACGTTCGGCGAGCGCGGGGACGCGGTCGATGTCGGCGAGCAGGTCGTCGGGGATCGGCGCGGACGGGTCCTCCCGCGCGGACGGGCCCTGTCCGCCCGTCGCGCCGCCGAGATCGTACGTACGCAGCACGACCAGGAGCCGGCGCAGGTCGTCCAGGGTGTCCCGCCCGGCCGTGGCTGCGACGCCGAGCGCCTGGTGGGCGGCGGCGGGGTCGGAGTGGAAGGTGTACTGGGCGAGGCCCGTCTGCAGGGTGACGATGGTCATGTGCTGCGAGATCGTGTCGTGGAGCTCGCGCGCGATCCGGAAACGCTCGTCGAGAACCGCCCGACGGGCCTCCTGGCGCTGCTGCTCGTCGAGCAGGACGGTGAGCCGTCGCAACTCCGCGTTGCGCTGGGCGAGTCGGCGCTGGGTGAGCCCGACGGCACCGGCCACGGCGGGAACGATCAACGCCTGTACGACCGTCACGGGCCAGGGCAGCCGGCCGCACGTCCCGCTGAGAGCGATGACCGCGGCCAGCAGCACCGCACCGCGGACGACACGGCCGCGCCGCTCCCTGGCGCAGACGGAGACGAACGCGACCGCCGGGCACCAGAAGTTGAGCGAGGGTTGGTGTCCCAGGAGCAGATATCCGGCGAATCCCGCCGCCGTGACCACGAGCACGCCGGACACCCACTTCTCCCGGAGTGCGAGAGGCAGGGCGATCAGCAGGGTGAGCAGGTACGCCCCCGGGCCGAACGGCCGCCACGGCTCCGGGTGGTAGAAGGTGCCGACCAGACAGCCGGCGACGGCGAAACCGACGGCCAGAGCCACCGAGGCCGACCGTGGGCGGAGGGCCTGCAGCTCGGGCATCCGGACATGGTAGATGAGGGTCCCCAACTGCTCGTTCCTCAGGGTGAGTCGAAGAGTGGTCGCCGGCCTCGCTGGTGACAGGCGCTGAACTCGGCGTCGGCACGGGCACCGGCGCCGCCGGTGACCGCGGGCATCGGCAGGTGCCGGTACCCGCCCGGTCACGGGCGGCAGGAGCGTTCCCCCGTCGCCGCTCCTGCCGCCCGCACCGTCGTGGGCCCCCTCGTCGGTCGGCACGCGCCGGGCCGCGGCCCGACGTGGCCGAACCTCCCCCTGCCGAGCGGGCCGGCCCGGCGGTACGACCAAGGCGCCATACTCTCGCCTTCCTCGTCCATCCGGTACGCCGACCATAGAGAAGGCGGACACGGTGGGCATCCGGCAGCAGTTCACCGGTCCCGTCGACTTCCGGAGTCGTCCGGCCCGCGAAGGTCAACCGGCGCGGTACCCCGACCATGCCGCGGGGCGGCAGCGGTCAACCGGAGGGTGACGGCACCGGACCGGCGCACCACGGAGATACGGCAGGAGTTGGCGCGGAGGTTCAACCCCGTGTGGGACGCCGGCCCCGGCGGCAGTCCGTATCTTCTGAGGTCACGACGGTCCGGAGGACCACCGGCGCCGCGATCGGAAGCGAACCGGGGAAGTCGCCACCGGCATGCCCTCGACAGGGCGTGCCGCATCACGCAACGGCAATCACGCAACCGCATACGGGGGAACCACCATGCGTACCGCACGCAAGACCATGAGGAACTGCGCCCTGGGAGCCGCGGCCGTCGCCGCGCTGCTCTCGACCGCCGCCTGCAGCCCCGACTCAGGGGCCGGGAGCACGGGAACCACACCGTCCGGCACCGCGAGCGCGAGCACCGGAGAAAGCACGAGCGCGACTCCCTCCACCCCACCCGGCTCCACCGCGCCCGGCGCCGGCAACGGCAGCGACGGGCAGAAGGGGACGGCCACCGGACCCGGGAATTCCGGCGGATCGGGCGGCAAGGGCGGCGAGGGCGAGGGCGATGTCGGTGGCGACGGCGTTCCCGGCCCCCTGTGTACCGACGACAGCTTCACGATCACCGCGTCGACCTCCCCGCACGACTCGCTCCAGCACATCCTCCTCACTGCCACCAACACCGGTGACAAGGCGTGCGTCCTGGGCGGATATCCCGCCGTGGTCTTCGAGGACGCGAACCATCAGGCGAGCGTCATGAAGTCCCAGCTCGAGGAGTTCCTGGTACAGCCGGGCAGGAAGGCGTACGCGGGCGTCCGCCTCTTCCGGACCGGCATGCCGACGACCGCGGTGAAGAAGATGGGCGTCAGCCTCTCCTCGGAGGGCTACGAGCAGAACGTCCCGCTGCCCGGCGGAACGGGTTTCGTGAACATCGACGACGACCCCGAGGTCACGTACTGGACCGGCAGCGAGGACCTGGCCGTGAAGCAGTCGCTCGCCGAGTGATCCCCGCGATCCCGGTCACGGGGCCGGGAAGGAACGGCCGTGGTCAGTCCTCGGGAGTGATCGGCTGCCATTCGTAGCGTCGTGTGCCGGGAACGTGCGCGCACGACAGGGCGTAGCCCTCGGGGCTGAAGGCGACACCGTACTCCTGATCCGCGGGGCAGGAGTGGAAGGCGGTGGGCCCTTCGGGGTCGGCGGGGCCGCGCTCGGCGCCGGGAGGAACGGTGCGGGTGGGGGCGCCCGACGGGCTGCTCCCACCGGGCGTGGTCGGGCCGCCGGGATCGCCGCCGACCAGCACCGCCGTCGTGGCGAGGCCCGCGAGGAGTGCGGCACCGGCGGCGAGGGCCACCCATGGGCGTCGGCGGTGGGGGGACCGGTCGGCGGCGGGAAGGGGCGCGTCGCCGAACTGGTCGGGGACGATGAAGGTCTCGTCCTGCCACTCCAGGGGCCAGTTCTCGGGCCCGAGGGCGACGCGGGCGGCGGCGATCGCGTCGCGGGCCGCCGCGGCGGTGGGCCGGTGCTCGGGCCGCTCCGCGGTCATGGCGGCGAGCAGCGTCGGCGGGGCGCCCAGAGCACGCAGTACGAGCCCGGCGGCGTAGACGTCCTGGGCGGGGGAGCTGTCGGCCCCGGCCCGGATCTCGGGGGCGAGGTAGTCGGGCGTGCCCGGGACGAAGGCGGGAGCGGTGAGCCGGAGGTGGGGCAGGACGCGGGCGATGCCGAAGTCGCCGAGGCAGGCGTGGGGGCGGGCGGTCCCGGTCGCGGCGAGGAGGACGTTCGAGGGTTTGACGTCACGGTGTATGAGGTCGGCGGCATGTACCGCGGCGAGCGCGTCCAGGAGCTGTTCGGCCAGGAGCAGGCCCACGGCGGGCGGCAGCTCGCCGTAGTCGGCGAGGAGTCCGGCGAGCGTGCCGCCGCGGACCAGGGGCAGCACCAGCCATGCCTCGCCGTCGCGGACGAACCAGTCGACAGGGGCGAGGACATGGGGGTGTCCGATGCGTACCGACGACGCGCTGGGTGCCGCGGTGGGTGCCTCGCGGGCGGCGGTGGACGCGGGCTGGTACCCGCATTCCAGCCAGGTCGGGCAGACCGGCAAGAGCGTGTCGCCGCAGCTGTACATCGCCTCGGGGATCTCGGGCGCGATCCAGCACCGGGCCGGGATGCAGACGTCCAAGACGATCGTCGCGATCAACAAGGACGCCGAGGCCCCGATCTTCGACCTCGTCGACTACGGCGTGGTCGGCGACCTCTTCCAGGTCGTCCCCCAGCTCACCGAGGAAGTCAACACCCGCAAGGGCTGACACCCCGGACCGCGGCGCCCCGGGACCGGGGCGCGCGGTGATCCGTCCACCGGCCCCGCCGACGCTCCCCCGCGTCGGCGGGGCCGGTCGCGTACCACCCGGACCGGGCTCCGCCCCGACGCGTGCGCCACGGCGCGGCGCCGGGCGGTACGCTCACCGGGGCACGGTAAAAGCACGGCAAAACGCGCTCGTCAAGCGGCTCCCCGGACCTCGCGGGCGATCCTTTTCGGACTTTCCCGCCCGCAGGGCCCGCACGGCTCCTGCACCCCCTTCACCGGCTCTATGCTTCTACACGTCTGTAGAGTTCTGGCGCTTCCTCCGGATGTGCCCGTGCTCCCCGCACCCCTCGTACGCACATAAGGGAGTGAACGCCGCCATGGTGTTCAAACGACTGCTCGGCTCGCTCGGCGTGGGCGGCCCCACCGTCGACACGGTCCTCGATCCCGGGGCGGTCGCCCCGGGCGGGCCGCTGTCCGGTCAGGTCCGTCTCAAGGGCGGCAACGCCGACTTCGACATCGAGCACATCACGCTGGAGCTCGTCGCGCGGGTGGAGTCCGAGCACGAGGAGGGCGAGAGCGAGGGCGTCGTGGCCTTCGAGCGCCTCACCGTCGGCGGCGGCTTCCGGCTGGCCGAGGGCGAGCAGCGCAGCGTTCCGTTCACGGTCGCCCTGCCGTGGGAGACCCCGATCACTGAGCTGTACGGGCAGGACCTGGGCATCGTCCTCGGCGTGCGCACCGAGCTGGCGGTGGCCGGGGCCAAGGACAAGGGCGACCTGGACCGGCTCACCGTCCGCCCGCTGCCGGTGCAGGAGGCCGTCCTGGAGGCGTTCGGCCGGCTCGGTTTCGGCTTCAAGTCCGCCGACCTGGAGTACGGGCACATCGGCGGCACCGGTCAGCAGCTCCCCTTCTACCAGGAGATCGAGCTGTCCCCGGCGCCACAGTACGCGCACGCGGTCAACGAGATCGAGGTGACCTTCCTCGTCTCGCCGGGCGGCATGGAAGTGGTCCTGGAGGCCGACAAGCGCGGCGGCCCCTTCTCCGACGGGCACGACGCGCTCAGCCGGTTCACGGTCCCGCACGACGGGGTGGAGCACCAGGACTGGACGGCGCTCGTGGACGGCTGGCTGCGGCAGCTGGTCGAGCACCGGTCGGCGTACGCGGCGGAATCCGCGTACGGGCACGACGGCCCGTACCCCGCCCGGCACGGGCACCACTCCCACGACGACGGCCACCGTTCCGGACCGGGCATCGGCACGGCCGTCGCGGTGGGCGCCGCCGGGCTCGCGGTCGGGGTCGTCGGCGGCATGGTCGCGGCCGAAGTCGTCGACGAGGTCGGGGACTTCCTCGAAGGCGACGACGAGGACGAGGGCGACGACTGATGTTCGGGATCAGCGAACTCGCGATCATCCTGATCGTGGTCATACTCGTCCTGGGCGCCAAGCGGCTCCCCGACCTCGCCCGTTCCGCGGGCAAGTCGGCCCGCATCCTCAAGTCCGAGGCCAGGGCCATGAAGAACGACCCGGACGGCGACGGGCAGACCGCGCCGCCCCACGTCATCCGCGGCGAGACCGTCGACCGCCGGGACACCGGGGCCCCGGGGCCGGACACGGGCCGGCCCCCGGGACACGCCTGACCCATATCCCCGAACAGCCGTCGGGCCGCTCGTGCGAGCGGCCCGACGGCTGTTCGGGGATGTGGTGCTTCCCGGGTGGGGCCGTGTCAGGCGGTGGCCCTCAGGAGTTCGGCCCAGGCCTCCACGGCCGGGCGCTCGGCGAGGTCCGCGACGGCGATGTCGATGCCGTGCGCCTCCCGCCAGCGGCCGACCAGGGCCATCAGGCGGATGGAGTCGAGTCCGTAGTCGACGAGGTTCTCGTCGTCGGGGATGTCGTCGACGGATTCACCGAGGATGTCGGCGATGTCCTCGCGCATCTGCTGCAGGGTCAGTGCCACGGGGTCAGATCCCTTCCAGGACGGTGCCGGCGGTGGTGACGACGGCGCACCGGCCGGCGGCCCAGCGCAGGGCCATGGCGTGTTCCTCGGCCGAGAAGTCCGCCACCGCGTCGGCGACGACGAAGGCCTGGATGTCGCGCATCCAGGCGTCGCAGGCGGTCATCAGCACGCCGATGTGGGCGTAGACGCCGGTGACGACGAGCTGGTCACGGCCGAGGGCGGCCAGCCGGTCCGCCAGGTCGGTACGGGCGAAGCCGCTGTACTTCCACTTGGTCACGACCTCGTCGTCGGGGCCGGGCGCGACGGCTTCGGCGATCGCCGCGGCCGTGGGGTCGTCCGGCAGGCCGGAGCCCCAGAAGTCCTGTTGCAGGCCGCGTTCCTCCCGGGTCTGCCCGCCCGGCTGGGCGGTGTAGAGGACGGGGATGCCGAGTCGTGCCGCGCGCTTCTTCAGGGCGGCCACGCCCGCCAGGAGTTCCGGGACGGGGGACGCCTCGACGTCGTAGGCGGAGAGGAAGTGGTTCTGCAGATCGTGCACGAGCAGGACCGCGCGGGCCGGGTCGACCTTCCAGTCGACCCGGTTCGCCGGCAGATCCGCGGCGGCGGGCATGGGGTACGGGGTGATCCTGGGCAGGGCCATGTGGGTGTCTCGTTCAGTCCTGTGCGGGGGCGGACGGCCGGGGAGCGGCCGGTTCGGGGGTGGTGACGGGTGAACACACCAGTGTTCCGCCAGACCCGAAAGCGCCCGTAGACGGTCGGCCACGGCCCGAACTCGGCCGGCATCTCACGCCACTGCGCGCTGGTCCTGAACCGCCAGATCACCCCCTCGAACTGATCCCTCAGCCGCTCGGGGTACGGACCGTACTCGCCGATCGGCAGATACGGCTCGATCAACTCCCATTGGTTATCCGTGAGTTGCCTACGCGTCACGACCGCATTCCTACCGGATCCGCCCTCCAGACGGACCCGGATCCACAGGATTGATCACGACATCACACAGGCCCTAGGCGGGATGGTCATACGGGCGATGCGACGGTCCTGGATCACCAGGTTCTTGTTCTGGTACGGCGAAGTCACGGGCCCGGTCACAGGTGAGTCGGTGAGATCAACGATGTCCTTCCCGGTCTTCCGCCCGGCGGCAGGATCGCCGACCCCCTGAACGGCCTCGATCACGAGGGTCAGCCGGTCCCCTTGCTCCTGGGAAAGTGCTTCTCCATCGGCTGCTGTGCCTCGGCCGACTGCGAGTCTCCTCCGGAAAAGTCGTTGTCAGGGGCGGCGCCGAAGCCGAAGCCGACGAACGACACCACGACCACACCGACGATCAAAATCAGGAGAACCAGGCGGCGGCGCCGGAAACAGAAGCGACCCGGTCCCGCCGGAGTCCCGCCCGCAGGGGAGTTCCGGTTGCCGTCATCGCCTCCTCATGCCCCTGTCCTTGTCCCTCCCTCACACGAACGCGCGCTCGTAGCCGGGGCGGTCAGCCGGTCAGCCGGTCAGCCGGTCAGCCGTTCGGTGCGGCGGGAGCGGACCCGGGCCAGTCGGCCGAGGACCGCTGCGATCGGCCCCAGCAGCAGGGCCAGGGCGCCACCGATCACTCCGTTGCCGGTGCCGGGACCGCCGTCGGCGACGGCCAGATTCACCACGCCGATGACGATGCCGATCAGCCCCGCCACCAGGGACACCAGGGCCCCCTTCTTCCCGTTGCCGTTGCCGATTCGGCCGGCGGAGCGAGCCAGGGCCAGGACGCCGATGACCACGCCGGCCAACGCCACCAGTGCGGCCACGGTGCCCACGAGCCGCCCGGTGGTCAGGTCATGGGCATCGACGGCGATCGGCTGGGCCGAGGCGTGCGCGGCCGCCGGTGCGGCAAGCCCGAACCCCCCGAACAGGGCGCCTGCGCCGACGGCAAGCACGTAACGGACGGACATGAGGTGCTCCTTCTTCTCGTGCAGCTCCTGCTGCTGGGTGTCGTCGGATCCTGGCCGTCGGGCCCACCGCCGGTCGTCCCGCAGACGGAGGCACTTTGCACTGCCGCCGATGGCACAGGCGGCTGCTTCGGACGCTGCAGGAACCGCGCAAGTACTGCGGACGCGGTAGAGGGCCGCTCGTCCGCGAGCAGGACTCGCCCGCGCGGGCATCTGGTTAGGGTGCGCGCATGGACAGACGACGGTTCGCCGTCCCGGCCGGGGCCGGGGACCGGGTGATCGCTGTGGGCGTGGCGGCGCTGATGCTGGGCACCGGATGGTCCGGGGAGCACACGGGCACGGGGCCCGGCCTGCTCGGCTACGCGCTCCTGGCGCTCGGCGGCCTGGCACTGGCCGCGCGTCGCCGGGCTCCGGTCGTCGTCCTGGCCGTCACCGGGCTGTGTGCGGTGGGGCACCAGGCAGCCGGGCTCGACGTGCTCGCCGTCGCGTACTTGGTCGCGGTGTACGGCGCGGTGCGGGATGGGCACCGCGCCCTCGCGGCGACGGCGTCCGTGACCCTGCTGGTGGCTCTCCAGCTCACGGCCCTGGTCGTCCGCGACGGGCCCGTGGGCGAGGCGTTGGTGCGGGCCCGCGGCACCCTGGAGATCGCCTGGCTCATCGCCGCCTTTGCCGCGGGGGAAGCGTTGCGGCAGGCGGAGCAGCGGGCGAAGGAAGCCGAGCGCACCCGGGAGGAGACCGCGCGGCGCCGCGCCGACGAGGAGCGACTGCACATCGCGCGGGAGCTGCACGATTCGCTCACCCACCAGATCTCCATCATCAAGGTGCAGTCCGAAGTCGCCGTCCACGTGGCCCGCAGACGCGGCGAGAAGGTGCCGGAAGCGCTGCTGGCGATCCAGGAGGCCGGACGCGAGGCGAGCCGGGAGCTGCGCGCGACCCTGGAGGCGCTGCGCGACGACGACACGACCCCGCCACGCGGGCTCGCCGACGTACCGGAACTGGTGGAGCGGGCCGGCAGGACCGGTCTGGAAGCGACGCTGACGATCGAGGGGCAGCGGCACGACGTGCCGGCCGCGGTGGGCCGGACCGCCTATCGGATCGTTCAGGAGTCGCTGACCAACATCGTCCGGCACTCCGCCGCCACCACGGCATCGGTCCGGATCGACTACCGGCCCGACGCCCTCGCGCTGCGCATCGACGACGACGGCAAGGCCACGCCGGACACTGCCCCGGTGCCCGGCGTCGGGCTGCTCGGCATGCGCGAACGCGTCACCGCCCTCGGCGGCCTGCTGCGCGCCGAACCGCGCGGCGAGGGCGGCTTCACCGTCCGGGCCGAACTCCCCGTGGAACACACGTCGTGATCCGCGTCCTGCTGGTCGACGACCAGCCACTCATCCGCAGCGGATTCCGCGCACTCCTCGACCTCGAGGACGACATCGAGGTGGTGGCCGAGGCCGCCGACGGCGAGGAGGGCCTGGAGCTCGCCAGGGAACACCTGCCCGACATCGCGCTCATCGACATCCAGATGCCGGTGGTCGACGGCATCGAGGCAACCCGGCGCATCGCCGCGGACCCAGCCCTGGCCCGGGTGCGCGTCGTCATCCTGACCAACTACGGCATGGACGAATACGTCTTCGACGCGCTGCGCGCCGGCGCAGCCGGATTCCTCGTCAAGGACATCGTCCCGGACGACCTCCTGCACGCCGTCCGTGTGGCCGCACGCGGTGACGCCCTGCTCGCCCCCTCGATCACCCGCAAGCTGATCGACAGGTACATCTCCCAGCCGCTCGACACCGGTGCCGAGGCCGGGCTGGAAGAGTTGACCGGCCGCGAACGCGAGGCCGTCGCCCTGGTCGCGCGGGGCCTGTCCAACGACCAGATCGCCGACCGCATGGTGATCAGCCCCCTGACCGCGAAAACCCACATCAACCGGGCCATGGCCAAGCTCCACGCCCGTGATCGCGCCCAACTCGTGGTCCTCGCCTACGAATCCGGCCTGGTCACCCCGCGCAACTCCTGACACCCACGGGCCACGACCACCGCCCAGCTCCGCAGTCGTCGGTCAGAAAGTGAGGGCGCTGGTTGAACCAGCGCATCACCACAGGATCCGGCTTCCACGGCGTCTGCGTCGATGACGTGGGACTCGCCCCAGCCGCAGGGAAGTTGACGCGAAGTGAGGCGTGTCCGTCGAACGCGAGCCCGCGGCCTGCCGCGGCGGCCGGTACTGGAGGGCAGCAGAGGTCGGATGCGGTCCCACTGCCGGCCAGTCGGCCGGGTGTGACGAGGCGTCAGGACCGGGCCGCAGAGGTATCGCGCACCCGGTCGGCATCCCGGCCGGGCTCAGTCGATCGTCTTGATCACCCGGGCGGGCACTCCCGCGACCACGGTGCCGGCAGGAACATCACGAGTGACCACCGCACCGGCAGCGACCACCGCACCGCCGCCGATGGTCACCCCCTGCGTGATCATGGCAGCCGTTCCGATCCAGACGTCGTCCTCGATGACGATCGGGGCGAAGGAGAGGTACTCGCGGCGGTCGGCCAGGGGCAGTGGATGACCTCCGGTGATGAGGCTGACCTTCGGGGCGATCATGACGCCGTTGCCGATACGGATGCCTCCCTTGTCCATGAAGGTGCATCCCTGGTTGACGAAGACGTTCTCCCCGAACGTCGTGTTCAGCCCGTGCTCGGTGAAGAACGGCGGGTAGATCGTCACCGACTCCGGCAGCGGGCCACCGAACACAACAGAAAGCAGTTCCGCGCGACCTTCACTGTCGCTGAACGGAAGCGCGTTCAGTCGAGACGTCGCGTCGGTCACCTCCACGATCCGCTCCGCATGACGCGCGAACTCGGGCTTCTGGACATACATGATCTGATCTGTGCGAGTGGACATGCGCTGATCCCACCACCCTGAAGAACCCACGATCAAACAACCTCGGGGCCGACCAGCGACAACCAATCGTTGTGAAATTAGGGTGGGAGTGTGGATGTTGAAGCGATGCGGACGTTTGTGACCGTCGCCGAGGCCGGCCAGTTCCAGGCAGCGGCGGACGAGCTCGGGATCAGCCAGCAGGCAGTCTCCAAACGGATCGCGACCCTGGAGAAGCACCTCGAGGTCACTCTCCTGGTACGCACCTCCCGCGGCTCCCGGATGAGCCCGCACGGGCAGGTCTTCCTGCCGCACGCCAAGAAGGTCCTGACTGCTGTCGAGCAGGCCGAGCAGGCCGTGCGCCCCGGCAGCCGGCCCTTGCGCGTCGACGTCCTCAACCGGCGCATCGCTCCTGCCCAGGCCGTCTACCGGTTCTACCGCTCCCACCCCGAGACGAACCTCGACGTCGTCACACTGAGCAAGAAAAATGCCGCCCAAGCCGCCCAGGCGGTGGTCGATGGGACTGTCGACGTGTCCTTCCGTGCTCTGCCGACAGGCCAGGTCCCGGCCGGGATCAGTGCCGAACGACTCCTGGACGGACCTCTGGAGCTCCTGGTCGGACCCGGTCACCCGTTGGCGGACGCGCCCTGGGTCAGGCCTGCGGACCTGGCCGACCACCGCATCTGGATCCCCGGGATCAGGCCCGGCACGGAGTGGGCGGCGTTCTATCGGGCACTGTCCGAGGACTTCGGCCTGAGCATCGACGCACTCGGCCCCAACTTCGGTGACGAGGCCCTGATGGACGCGCTGGCCGAATCGGCCTCGCCGGCCACCCTCGTCGGCAGTGGGGACCGGTATGTGTGGCCCCGGGCCCACGACCTGCGGCGCATCCCGTTGCGCGAACCGACTCCGGTGTACACACACATGCTGCTGTCCCGCACCGGAGACCAGCACCCCGTGCTGACCGCGCTGCGCGACCATCTGCGCACCTCAGGGCTGCGCACCCCGGACGACGTGTGGGCACCGAACTGGACAGACCGCTGACCGGCCGAACGCTTCGACTCGGACGGTTTCCTACGTGGTGAGTTTGACGAGTCGTTTGCAGCAGCAGCGGACGCGGCAGCGGCAGAAGGCGGCGATGCGGTCGATGACGGCCTCGTGCGGCCTGGCCCTGGACTCCGGCTCTGGACCGGATGGCAAACCGGCGATGCCCGGTGGACTTCGGGACCCCGAAACACGGCGGCAGAGCCCGCCGGGCACAGCCGCTCACCAGCACGTGGACGATCGTCGCGAACAGGGTCTCATCAGGCGTGTCCTGCGTCCCGCCGCCCTGCGGCCGCACCCTCGACGGCGGGATCAACGGCTTCGCGATCTCCCACGGCCCCTCCGGAACAACCCAACTCCACGTATCCCGCCCCATGGACAGCCCAACGAGCAACTCACCACATGGGGTTCTGGCACAACTTCTGTGACGCCACCACCGTCCTTCACGACAACAGGACTGGTTTCCCGCGGAGTTGGAAGCCGGCGAGGCCGAACGTCTTTGCCGGGGCCCGGTCGACGCCGGTGGTTCGGTGCCTGCCCATGGACTCGGCCCTTACCTGGACCGCTTCCAACTCCTCCACTGTCCCGCTGAGTACACGTACTCAGGTGCTGGCTGCCGGCCCCCTCCATGCTGGGGCGCGAACGTCGGACCGTCTCAGAGGGACATACGCATGAACCACGCCCTGCAGTTGCGCACCGCCACGCCTCGGGATCACGACTGGATCCACGAACTGCGCCACCGCGTGTACGCGGAGGAGCTCGGCCAGCATCCGGTGGATCCGTCGGGAAGGCTGAGCGACGGACTCGACGGCGACAACGTCTATCTCGTGGCCGCGCGCGGCAAGACGCGGATCGGCTTCGTCAGCCTCACTCCGCCATGGGTCGGCCGCTACTCCCTCGACAAGTACCTGACGCGCGAGGAGCTGCCGGTCCTGACCGAGGAGGCGCCGTTCGAGATCCGCGTCCTGACCGTCGAGGAGCACTGGCGGTCCACCGCGGCGGCGCCACTCCTCATGTACGCGGCGCTGCGCTGGGTCGCGGCGCGGGGCGGCCGCCGGGTGGTGGCGATGGGTCGTACGGAGCTGCTCGACATGTACCTCGCCACCGGTCTGCGGCCGGTGGGGCGCACGGTCCGCTCGGGCGCGGTCTCGTTCGAGATCCTCAGCGGCTCCGTGGCCGAGCTGACGAGGACGGTCGCGGAGCGCCACGGCCGAATCCTGGAACGGCTGCGGACGGGCCTCGACTGGCAGCTCGACGTGCCCTTCGCGCCGCGTGCGGACGGCTGTGAGCACGGCGGGGCGTTCTTCTCGGCGATCGGCACCGACTTCCGTACCCTGGCCCGTCGGCACGAGGTGGTCGCGGCGGATGTGCTGGACGCCTGGTTCCCGCCGTCCCCAGGGGTCCGGGCGATCCTCGCGGAGGATCCGGGGTGGGCGGCCCGGACCTCGCCGCCGACGGGCGCGGAGGGACTGCTTGCGGAGATCGCCGGGGTCCGCGGCCTGCCGGTGGAGTCGCTGGTCGTCGGGGCGGGCTCGTCCGATCTGATCTTCCGCGCGTTCGGCCGGTGGCTGACACCGCAGAGCAGGGTGCTCCTGCTCGATCCGGGCTATGGGGAGTACGCCCATGTCACCGAGCGGGTGATCGGCTGCCGGGTCGACCGGCTCCAGCTGCGCCGGGAGGACGGCTGGCTGCTCGACCCGGCCCGGCTCGCCACCGCGACCGGCGACGGACGGTACGACCTCGTGGTCGTGGTCAACCCGAACAACCCGACCGGCCGCCACGCCCCGGCCGACGCGCTGCGCGCGGTCATCGAGGCCTCGCCCGTGCGGACCCGGTGGTGGATCGACGAGGCATACCTGGGGTACGTCGATCCGACGGACTCGCTCGCCGGGCTCGCCTCGCTCGACGCCCGGGTCGTGGTCTGCACCTCGCTGTCGAAGATGTACGCGCTGTCGGGGATGCGGGCCGCGTACCTGGTGGCCGGTCCGGAGACGGCCGGGGAGCTGCGGCGCTGGACGCCGCCGTGGCCCGTGAGCCTGCCGGCCCAGCTGGCTGCCGTGACGGCGCTGCGCGACCCCGCGTACTACGCGGGGCGCTGGGCCCGCACCCATGTGCTGCGCCGGGAACTGGCGAACGGTCTCCGGGAGTTGGACGGGTTCTCCTCGGTCGACGAGGGGGTGGCGAACTTCCTCACGGTGACCCTGCCGCCGGACGGACCGAGTGCGGCGCGGCTGGTGCGCGAGTGCCGACGGCACGACGTGTTCCTGCGCGACCTGTCGCCGATGTCCCCGGCGTACGAGGGGCGGACCGTCCGGATCGCCGTCCGCGACACGGCGGAGAACGCACGGATCGTGGCGGCGTGCCGGAGCACCCTGGACGTGTTGCGTACGCCGGTCGCGGTGATGCCGGGCGCACCGGGGCGAGGCTCCCGGTGACGACGGTCGCCGGTCTCGTGCCGTACCTCGGTGGGGCACTGGCGGTCGGAGGCGTCGCGGTGGCGGCGACCCGGCGCCGTGAGCTGCTGGTCCGCTGGTGTGTGTGGGCGCTCGGAGTGCCCCTGGTGACCGCCGCGTTCTGGCTCGGCCCACCGGGCATCGCGGTGCTCGCGGCCGTGGTCGGTGTGGTCGCGGTGGCGGAGTTCGGCGGGCTGCTCCGGCTGGGGCCGGTGGACCGGGCGGTGCTGGGCGCGGCGATCGTCGGACTCGTCCTGACCGCCTGGCTGGCCCCCGGGGAGGTGCTCCGGGTGGCGGCGGCCGGGGCGCTTGCGATCGCCGGGGTGCCGTTGTTCTCGGGTGACGCGGAGCACGGACTCCACCGCCTGGGGGCGGGCCTGCTGGGGTTCGTGTGGCTGGGCGCCCTGGCCGGCCTCGTATCGTCCGGCGCCCTCGGCCTCGTCCTGTTCGTGGCCGTGTCGATCGCCGACATCGTCGCGTACGCGGCGGGTCGCCGTCTCGGCGGCCCCCGGCTCTCCCCCCTGTCGCCCGCCAAGCGGTGGAGCGGCACACTGGCCGGGGCCGCGGCCGGTCTCCTCACGCTGGCCGTGCTGTCCTCCCTGACGTGGCAGACGGCGGTGGCCGTGGCCGTCGGCGGCCCGCTCGGGGACCTGCTGGAGTCGATGGTCAAGCGGGGCGCCCACGCCAAGGACGCCGGTCGTTGGCTGCCCGGCTCCGGCGGCATCCTCGACCGGATCGACTCCCTCCTCGTCGCTCTGGCGGTGCTGTTGGTGCTGGGGTGAGCCACGAAGCGGTGGCTTCGTACGCGGCAGGCGGCGTCGGCTCAGCTTCTGCGACGCCGCGGCCCTCGTGATCGACCGCATCAAGACCGCCACCGGCCCGGACGCCCAGGAACCCGAGGCCGTCATGGACGACACCATTCCCGAGAAAAGGCCCGAGATTCCCGAGAAGGCCCGAGACCGCTGGAACCATCGCAGCGCCGACCCGCCTCGCCGCCCTGCCCGCCCGGTCCGGCACGTTGGACGGTGCTGTCACCGCCTCCGTGCCATGGGGCCGAAGTCCCGAAGACCCCTGCCCGCTTCCGGTCCTGGACAACCGGGCGCAGTGAGGCCCGGATCCGGATCCGTGGCCTCGAACGCCCGGAGGAGCCGGCGCAGCCCCGGGGTGTGGTTCTGCCGGCGCGTTGTCGTGGGGTCTTCTTGGGGCGCGTCTCGTTCAGTCGAGGCGGTCGTACGCGCCCGGTTCCCAGTCGACGAACAGGGTCAGCGCCTTCTCGGTCTCGGTGCGCTCCGGTTCGGTGGCGGTGGCCGGCCACCAGTTCTCGACCCGGTGCGCGTCCACGAGAACACCCCCGCGGTATCCGTCGAAGTCACCGGGGTCTTCCGCGACACCGATGTGGATGGGCGAGTCGTCGGGAAGGTCCTTCAGCGCCTCGCGGAGCTGCGCGGCGTTCCAGGTCTGCGGGGCGTGCTCGAAGATTTCGGTCATGGGCACAGGCTGCCGGAGCAGGGGCCCCTGGCAGGGAAGACACGGCTGTGACCTTGGGACAGAGCACTGGTTCGGGGGCACGGAGGGCTGGGCGAAAGCCGTGGACCATCGCCCACCAACTCGCCCCACACGACAACCACACAGGCCCCTGACCAGGCCGTATGGCGTGTGAGTAACCCCCGTATGCCACGCTGTGCCCCGCTGTCGACCGGGCGGCCCGCGTGTCGTGCGGGGGAGTCACCACAACCCTCCGGCCGCCTCGCCTGTCTCACAGAGCACAGACCTACGTACGGAGTACCACCGTGAGAAGAACCGCTGTCCTGCTCGCCGCGTCCGCCGCCGCGCTGCTCGCCCTGACCGCCTGCTCGGCCGACGAGAAGGACGTCACGAAGCCCGCGCCGGAGGCATCCGCCCCGGCCGCGGAGGAACCGCCGGCCGACGACAGCGGGAAGAGCAGCGATGCCGAGAGGGCCGCGGGCATTCCGGATGCGCCGATTGGTGACGCCCGTGACGCGTACCTGGACGCGATCGCGGCTGTCGACCAACGGCTGATCGTGGACGAGCAGAAGGCGATCGACGCCGGGCGGAACCAGTGCTCCTCGCTCGCGAAGCCGAACGACAAGATCGATTGGGCGGCGGCGCAGCGATTCGGGAACGACGCCCAACCGTTGACGGACGCACAAGGCAAGGCGCTGAACGAGGCGCTGCGCAAGACGCTCTGCCCGAAGTGACGACATTGCCGACCGCTATCGGCCTGTGAGCCGATCAGGGTGGCCCCGGCATGCCCGGAAACAAACGCCCCGTCGCCCTCTCGCCGCGACGGGGCGTTCTGCATGCCCGGACCTGGGCCCCGCGGTGAGGAGGTGACGCGCCCATGAGCCGACCCCTCACCGAAACCGGCCGGCGAGCGGTACGCCGGCACCACGCCGCGGGCATGGGCCGCAGCGACATCGCCCGGAAGATCGGCCGCAGCCCGAGCACCGTCTCAGAACTCGTCGCCGGGGCCGGTCCCGGTTTCGACCGCGCCGCCGAAGTCCCCACGGCAACCGCCGTCCGGAAAGCAGGCCCTGACGCTCGGCACACCGAGGTGGCGCACCGGCTGCACGACGTGGCCGAACGCGAGATCGGCCGCATGACCCAACCCCAGCTGTATTTCGACCGGGGCGGGTCCATGCACACCTGAGCCGAGCGGGAACGGCTCGAGCCGACGTCGGCCGACCGCCGCACCCTGATGGCGACCGCCGCGACCGCCGCGACCGCCGCGACCGCCGCGACCGCCGCGACCGCCGCGACCGCCGCGACCGTGCTCGACCGCTCGCTCAAGCTCGCACGGTCGAGGACCGACCCGGACGTATGTGGGCTGACCTGCGACGGCTCGGGGCCAGGCGGGCCGGGCGCCCTGACATCGGCGGCCCGGCGGCCCGTCGGCGTCGGCCCGCCGGCCGTCCGGCCCGGCGGACGGGGCGTCGTCACGCAGGGACGTCGAGCGGCGGGTGCTCGAGCACGTGGGGCTTGTACTCGACCAACTGGATGCGGCCGTCGAAGGTGCGGTGCTCGATCATCTCCAGGGCAACGTCCGGATAGCCGTCGTAGATGCGTTCTTCACCCGTGGCCCCGGTGATCACCGGGAACATCACGACCCGGAAGCGGTCGACGAGTCCGGCTCGCAGCAGGGACCGGCACAGGCTGAGGCTGCCGATCGTGCTGAGGAGCCCCGAGCCGCTCGACTTCATGGCGCGGACCGCCTCGACGGCGTCGTCGCGGACGAGCGTGGAGTTGGCCCACGTCAGCGGCTGCTGGAGAGAGGAGGAGAACACCACCTTGGAAGCTTGCGTGAGCTCGTCGACGGACGCCTCCTCCTCGGGCCTGAACTCGTCCTGGCCATCCGGGACCTCGCCTGCGGCGAAGCCCGACATCAGGCGGTAGGTGTTCGCTCCCATCAGGTAGGTGGCCCCGGGCTGCTCGCCGAGCCATGCGAGGTACTCCGGGCCCTCGAGGCCCCAGAACCCGGGCCACCCCTTTCCCGACGCGTAGCCGTCGAGGGAGGTGATGAAGTCGACGAGAAGCTCCGACATGGCGGTGTCCTTTCCTGGGATGTCACGAGCTTGGACCGGCCGGAAGTCAAAAACTCATCGGTCGCGCTGTGGAGCCACGAGAAAACGACTCGGCCAACCATCACGTGGCTCTGTCGATGACGAAGAGGTTCTGGCACGGATCTTGGGGAGTCGTCGCGGAGCGTTACCACGTTGTTCGATCGTGAGGAGACAGGCTCGCGTGAGACCTCGTACGCCCTCTCGGACCGAGTCCACGACCGATACCGGCGCAGGCTGGAGGACCTTCCACTCGCTGAACAGGGCTTTGTGATCCGGTTGACGGTCCGGCGTTTCATCTGTGGGGCGGCGGACGTTCGCCGAGCCGTCGTCCCGGCTGACTGCCCCGTACGCACGGTTTGCCGGGCGGCCCGACCGCGCCCCGGAGCGAGTGGGGCTCGCGCCGGCCGGACGGGCCGGAGCAGTGGAAGCAGCAGCTCACCCCAAGCCCGGGTGTGCGGGGTTCGCCGGGGCGAGGGTCGTGCAGGGCGCGGCCGCCCGGCCACCGGGAGAGCTCGGTGGCCGGGGCGACACCGTCGGCGGCTTCTTCGGTGTGCCAGCCGCGGAGGTCCGGCAGCAGGCCCTCCAGCGGCCCGCCAACGAGTTCGGCGCAGGTCCGCTGCAGGAGCGGGCCGATGGTCCTGCACGCGGAAAGCCGTGCGGCAGGTGCTCCCCCGGGATCCCGGTGCGGCCGGCGCGGAGGATCGCGTTCACCACGTCCCACAGCCACAAGAACATCCCGAGACACCAACCACCCGGATCGGATTCCCTCTCAGGACACTGGTGCGCGAGTGGCACCTGCGCGCCCTCTGCGCGTGTTGCGGTGTGCGAAGGCTCGATCCCGCTCACGTGGCGGTTGTGGGCCATTCGTCGGGAGCGAAAGATCCTCGACGGGCACCGCTGTCTGCGGGTGCCCCGTTCAGTGAGCCATGGCGGGGGATGAGGAGCATCCGTGAAGGCAGCAATGTTCTACGGCAAGGAAGATCTGCGGATCGAGGATGTGCCGGAACCAGAAGTCGGCCCCGGTCAGGTGAAGATCCGCAACGGGTACGTCGGTATATGCGGTGGTGATGTGCACACCTACTCTCACCCGGAGGCTTCGCCCGTCGATCTCTTCCGTCCGCCCGGTGCCCGGATCGATCCCAGTGCCACGGTGACGGAGCGAGCGGCATCAGGAGTGCGGTGGTCTCAGGCGCAGTTGCAGCATCGCCTCGAACCGGGCCTCCGGGTCGGCGAGGTCGATGTCCGCGACCGCGGCCAGCCGTTTGAGCCGGTAGCGGAAGGTGTTGGGGTGGACGTGCACGGCGGCCGCGGCGGCGGGGACGTCGCCGAAGGTGCTCAGCCAGGCGTCCAGGGTGTCCGTGAGGGCCGTGTTGTGCTTGGCGTCGTGGGCGAGCAGCCGTACGACCGGGCCGTCCGGCAGGTCGTCCTCGGCGGTGATCCGGTCCGTCAGCTCCTCCAGCAGCGCGGCGGCGTAGACGTCCGACAGCCGGGCGGTCCGGCGCCGGGTGCGGCCGGAGCCGAGGACCCGCAGCGCACGGTCCGCGTCGGTGCGGGAGCGGCGCAGTTCGGCCGGGCGGGCGGCGAGCCGGCCGACGCCGATGACGGCGGGGACCCGGTCGCCGACCCGACCGAGGAACGCCTCGGCCACCCGCAGCCCCTGCTCGTCCGATCCGGCGGGCAGGACCGCGTAGGTGACGCCCCCGAGGGTGGCCGTGGCAGTGCGGGGGTGGATCGCGGCCAGGTGCAGGGTGAGGGCCTCGGCGGCGCGGTGGCCTGCGGCGACCCGGTCGGGCGCGGCCGGCTCGCCGGTCACCGTGAGGGCGAGCACGCAGGCCGGCTGCGCGGCCAGGCCGAGCCGGGCGGCGGCCTGCGGGGCGTGCATGCCGCCTTCCAGGACGGTGGCGAGCAGGTCCGCGCGCAGTCGGCGTTCGGCGTCCTCGCCGGTGCGGCGGCGCAGCAGGTGCAGGGCGGCCACCTTCGCCGCCTCCTGGAGTGCCCGGGTGCGGTCCTCGCTCGGCGGGGCGTCGACGACGACCCAGATCGAGCCGAGGATCTCGCCGCCGGCGCGGACGGCGATCGCGGCCCGGGGCCGGTCCGAGACACCGTCGATGTAGACGGGTTCCTCCTTCCGGTAGAGGGCCTGGAAGGCTCCGGCCATCTCCAGGGCTCGCAGTTTCTCGGCGGGGACCTGACGGCCCAGCACGGTCGCGATCCTGGCCCCGTCGGCCTCGTCCTGTCTGCTGGAGAAGGCCAGCACCCGCCCGCTCCGGTCC
>NZ_RDBO01000159.1 GCF_008120935.1 Streptomyces sp. sk2.1 | reverse complement strand
CCGCCGGGGCCCGCGCGACCTGGCCGATGGAGCGCCAGGTGCGGCTCGCCGCCGGTTCGCTCGTGGTGGCCGGGCTGCTCGCCGGGGCGCGTTTCCCGGCCGCGCGGTGGATCTCCGCCGGCGTCGGCTCCGGCCTGGTGTTCTCCGCCGTGACCAACACCTGCGGCATGGCGGCGGTCCTGTCGCGGCTGCCGCACAACCGTGCGCCGCGCGCGGCCACCGATCTGGACGCGACACTGGCCGCCCTCCAGCGCTGAACCCCGGCGCACGGTGGGGMCGACRCGGAACGGTGAGGTCGGTCACGCGGAATGGTGGGGGCCGGTCACGCGATCCGCGTGACCGGCCCCCACCTCCTCGGGCGTGTCGTGTCGTCCCCACCGTGCGCCGCGCCCGGAACAGACGCCGTCCGGGGTACTGCCCGTCGGCCGCCCGTGCACCGCCCCGGCCCGTTCCCGCCGTCGGTCAGGCTTCGCCCCGGACCATGGCGAGCAGCCGGTCCAGCACCCGCGGCCCGCCCGCGCGCAGCCCGTCGTGCTCGTACTCGTTGGTCACCCAGGTGCGCAGCCCGCGGATCGACGCCGCCGTGCGCAGCGAGTGCCCGGTGTCGACGTACATGTCGTCGTGGTAGCGACGTACATGTCGTCGTGGTAGACGGCGGCGACGACCGGCACCTGGTTGGCCGCCAGGCGCTCGG
>NZ_RDBO01000158.1:0-549 GCF_008120935.1 Streptomyces sp. sk2.1 | reverse complement strand
AAAAAAAAAACACGGCTGGTCGGAAGGCCTGTACGCCCTAGGACTCCGTGACATCGGCATCGAGATCGACCCGTCCGCGTGCGCCACCCGTACCGCCGCCCGGCACACCACGATCCGCGCCGACGTCGCCGACTACCCCACCGCACCGCTCCGCGGGAACGTCTCCGCGCTGATCGCCTCCCCGCCCTGCCAGACCTTCAGCGCCGCCGGCCTGCGCGCCGGAAACGACGACATCGACCTGTGCCACCAGGGCCTCGACGCCCTCGCCCGCGGGCACGACACCCGCACCGCCCTGCGCGCCGCCTGCACCGACCCGCGCTCCCTCCTCGTCGTCGAGCCGCTGCGCTACGCCCTGGAACTGCGTCCCGACTGGATCGCCTTAGAGGAAGTCCCGGCCGTGGCACCCCTGTTCGCGCACATTGCGGGCATCCTGCGCCGCCTCGGCTACTCGGCATGGACCGGCGTACTCAACGCCGCCGACTACGGCGTCCCCCAGACCCGCCGCCGTGCCTTCCTCCTCGCATCCCGCACCCGCACCGCGACACCGCC
>NZ_RDBO01000157.1 GCF_008120935.1 Streptomyces sp. sk2.1 | reverse complement strand
GACCTGGACCTCGCAACGGGCGGCCAGGCCGGCCGCGACGACGTTCTTGGCGACCCAGCGCATCGCGTACGCGGCCGAGCGGTCCACCTTCGACGGGTCCTTGCCGGAGAAGGCGCCGCCGCCGTGCCGGGCCATGCCGCCGTAGGTGTCGATGATGATCTTCCGGCCGGTCAGACCGGCGTCGCCCATCGGGCCGCCGATCTCGAAACGCCCGGTCGGGTTGACCAGCAGCCGGTAGCCCTCGGTCTCCAGCTTGATGCCGCCGGCGGCGAGTTCGGCCAGCACGTGCTCCACGACGTGATGGCGGACGTCCGGGGTCAGCAGGGTGTCGAGGTCGATGTCGGAGGCGTGCTGCGAGGAGACGACGACGGTGTCGAGACGGACGGGGCGGCTGCCCACGTACTCGATGGTGACCTGGGTCTTGCCGTCGGGGCGCAGGTACGGGACGGTCCCGTCCTTGCGGACCTCGGTCAGTCGGCGCGAGAGGCGGTGTGCCAGGTCGATCGGCAGCGGCATCAGGGACGGGGTCTCGTCCGTGGCGTAGCCGAACATCAGGCCCTGGTCGCCGGCGCCCTGCTTGTCGAGCTCGTCCCCCTCCCCACCCGCGGCGGAGCCCTCGACGCGCTTCTCGTAGGCGGTGTCGACGCCCTGCGCGATGTCGGGCGACTGCGCGCCGATGGACACCGAGACGCCGCAGGAGGCGCCGTCGAAGCCCTTCTTGGAGGAGTCGTAGCCGATTTCGAGGACCTTGTCGCGCACGAGGGCCGGGATGTCGGCGTAGGCCTTGGTCGTGACCTCGCCCGCGATGTGCACCTGGCCGGTGGTGATCAGGGTCTCGACGGCGACCCGGGAGGTCGGGTCCTCGCGGAGCAGTGCGTCGAGGATGGTGTCGCTGATCTGGTCGGCGATCTTGTCGGGGTGGCCCTCGGTGACGGACTCCGAGGTGAACAGGCGGCGGGACATGGCTCTCCAGAGGTGTGAGGTCCGTGGAACGGTTCGAGGTCCGTCGAACGGTCGGTCGTCGGCGTGGCCGGACGGCCCGGTGGCCGTCCGGCGGTCGTCCGGCGGATTCGTCATCCGGCGCGTTCGGCGGCGGATTCGAGCAGTCGGGCGAGGTCGGCGGCGGAGGTCGCGGTGCCGGTGAGCACGATCAGCGGCGGTCGGCCGCCGTTCTCCGCGATGAGCCGGGTGATTCCGTACGCGGCGACTCCGCAGCCGGTGAAGCCGCCGAGCACCAGGGGGCCGCCCGCGTCGATCAGCGGTCGCAGCGCGTCGTACCCGGCCCGCGCGTCGTCCGGCGGGGTGTCCAGCAGCACGAGGGCCTCGGGGCCCCGGTAGGAGCGGGCGAGCAGGTCGTGGCGGAAGCGCGGGGTGCTGTGTGTCGGGACGAGGCAGACAGTGCCGACGCCGGGTTTCCGGGACGGCCGCAGGGTGATGATCGCGGACGCCCCACCGGACCCGGTTCCGGTCCCGGTGCTGTCTCCCGCTTCGGATTCGGCTCCGTCGTCCGTGGTCGGGCGTGCTTCCACACCCGTGCCCGCTTCCACACCCGTGCCCGTTTCCGCTTCGGTGCCCGTTTCCGCCTCGGTGCCCATGTCCGCGCTCGCGTCCACGTCCGCTGCGGACAGGAGCTCCAGCACCTCGGCGACGGTGGTGAACTCTCCCGCGATCCGGGGGAGTTCGTCCAGCAGGTACGCGGCATGCGCCAGCACGCCGCCGATACCGGCGAGTTGGGCGCGGTCGTAGGTGACGGTCATGACGAGCCCGCCCGCTTCGTCGTGGTGGGCGGCGAGCGTGAGGGGGAAGGCCGTGCGGGCGCCGAGCGTCTCCGGGGGGTCCACCCGGATTCCCCGGGCGGCGAGTTCGGGGGCGGGGCCGTCCGCGTTCCGGGGCCGGCCGTCGAAGGCGACGAGGCTGCCCTCCGGTCCGGCCGGTCGGTCCGGGGTCCCGGTCCAGCCACGGATGCGGCYCGCCGACACCCATTCGTACGCCGCCATGTCCAGCGCCCGGTCGCGCAGCAGGGCGAGCAGTGCGGGCACGCTCGATCGCGGGTCGACGACGACGGACATCGGCAGCGGGTTGCGCAGCGAGCCCGGCAGCCGTTCCACCGAGTCGAACGGGATTCCGCGGCCGGACACGGTCACGCTGAAGCGGACCGGCCGCGGGTCGGCCGAGCCTGTGGCCCGGTACAGCAGCAGCGCCCACACGGCCTGGAGCGCGCCGCTCTCGGTGCTGCCCCAACCGGCCGCCCAGGCACCGAGCCGTGCCGTCTGGCCGGCGGTCAGGCGCAGTCGGGTGCGCCCGGTTCCGGTGCTTGTCCCGTGGGAGGCGGAGGCAGGGGTGCCGGAGGTGTCGGGGAGCGGGGAGTGCGCAACGTCGGGCGGGGGTGCGGCCTCCGTCCAGAACTCCCGTGCGGGGCCGATGTCCTGGCGGGCGAGCCACTGCGTGTAGTCGCCCATGTCGGGGCGGCGTTCGCCACCGGGCAGGACGCCGTCGGCCAGGTAGGCGCGGTAGAACTCCCGCAGCAGCAGGCGTGCGCTCCAGTCGTCGAGCAGCGCGTGGTGGTAGGTGAGCAGCACCCGGGTGGGCGGGGCGGTGACCGACACGACGGGGCCGCCGCCCAGCACGGTCACGCGCAGCGGTCCGGGGCGGCGCGGGTCGAGGCCGCGTCGCCGGTCGTACTCGACCACCGACGCCCAGTCCTCGGTGCTGTGCGGCAGCCGTACCACTTCGGCCCGGACCCGGTCGTGCACCACGATCCGCGGTTCGGGGCCGTCGTCGAAGGCGGAGCGCAGCACGCTCTCCCGGTCGAAGAGGGACTGCCAGGCGGCGGTGAAGCGTTCCGGGTCGAGCGGGCCGTGCCAGTCCCAGGCAAGCTGCTCGACGTGGCGCCCGGTGCCCGGGTGCGCGTCGGCGTCGGCGAGCAGTTCGAGCTGGAGCGGGCTCGCCCCGGCCGTGCGCACGCGGCGACCCGTCAGGGGCGGGTCCGTGAGCAGGTCGGCCAGCAGTCCGGCCGGGAACTCCCCGGGGGCGCCCATGGTGAGTCTCAGGGTGTGCAGGCCGGGTCCGTGGGGCCGGAGCCGGTGCTGCCAGGCCGGGCCGTCCGGCCGGCGGGCGGCGAGCCGGTCCAGTGCGGCCTCCAGGCTCCGGGTGTCCAGGGGACCGCGGAGTTCCAGGAACGGCGGAGCGTCATAGGGGGGTTCCCCGGGGTCGACGACAACGGTCATCGGTCCATCCGGAGAGACCTGTGACATCGGTGAGAAATGGTTGGCGGTCATGATGTGTCGGGGCGCGCACCCCCTCCCTCCCCTCTCTACGAGCACGGAACGAGTATGCGAGGCCCGCCCATACGGACCTGATACGGCGCTGACACGGCGGTGGGCCGGGGTCTCCGGCCATCGGCACGGTGTTCGGTGGAGCGGACTCAAGTCTTCGGTGGAGCGGATTCGGTGCTGTGGTGCTGCGGTACTCCGGTGGTGCGGGTCGGGCCGGTCAGGGGGACGGGCTGAGTGGTCGGCGCAGTCCGGCCTCGAACGCGTAGACCACCGCCTGGACCCGGTTGCGCAGGCGCAACTTGCCGAGCAGGTTCTGCACGTGCGTCTTGACCGTGTGTTCGGAGAGCGTCAGCGAGCCGGCGATCTCCGTGTTGGTCAGTCCGTGGGCGAGCAGGCCCAGCACCTGCCGCTCGCGGTCGGTGAGCTGTTCGGGGCCGACGTCGGAGATGACCGGGGCGGTGGGTCCCGTCCCGGGGGCGGCCGTGGGTGCCGGTCCGTCGGGCCGTGCCGCGACGGTGTACCCGGCGGCGGTCAGCACGACGGCGGAGGCGAGCTGGGCAGCGGTGACGGTACCGGGCAGCCGGCTGTGCGCCGGGCCGGGGTCGGTTTCCGGTTCCGGCCCGCCGATGGTGAGCAGTCGGCAGTCCGGCGGAAGCGTTCCGGGGCCCGGGATGCCGTGCGCGAGGACGACGTCCGGTCCGGCGGCGGCGATGTCGTCGGGGCAGGCGGGCCCCGGCTCCCCGTCGCCCACGACGTGGATGGCGGGCCTGCCGTCGAGCAGTGCCCTGATGCCGCCGCGGGCCAGGGCGTCGGCGCCCAGCACGTACACCCGTACCGTCGTGGTCGCTCCGGCCGCGTGCGGCGCGGCGGGTGGTGCACCGCCGGGCAGTACGCGCAGGGTGGCGCGGCGGGCCGCGAGCACCGAGAGGTCCCTTTCCCCCACGACCAGCCTCCTCGTTCTCCGTATCCGCAACCGTCCCCCGGCACGCTAGCCGGGTACGGGGGCGGGACCGGATTTCTCCAGCCGCCCTGGACGGATCCGCGAACGGCCCTGTGGGCCCGCCCGGGACGGAGGGGTCCGAGGACGGCACGGTTACCGGTTCAGCGGATAATTCGGTAACCGATCCCGCGGTGTCAGTCGGGGTCGAGGAGTCCCGCGACGGCCCCCATGAACCCTTCGTCGAGCATGGTGCGGGCCGCCGTGTCGCGCGAGGTGTCCAGGCCGGAGTCGTGGCAGGCCACGCTGACCAGGTAGCGGCCCAGCACGCGACGGGTGGTGAACGCCCATTCGCCGCGCGCGGCCGGTCTGCCGTCGGGGGCCAGCAGCCCGCCCTCGCCGACGCCGAAGCCGAACTCGGTGAAGCCGAGCCGCAGTCCCTGTCCGAGTGCCTTGGTGTACGCCTCCTTCAGGGTCCACAGCCGCAGCAGCTCCGCCGTCCGTTCCGTCTCGGACAGTTCGGCGAGGGCCGCGCGCTCGGTGGGGGTGCAGACGTGGCTCTGGAGGAGTTCGAACGACATGTGCCGGTCGGCGGGTTCGGCGTCGACCCCGATCCGGCCGCTGCGGCTGATGCCGACGGCGATCAGGTCGTCGGTGTGGGTGAGGCTCACGTCGATCTGGTCGAGACCCCGCAGGTAGGGTCGTCCGCCGATCTTGTACGCGAGGTCGAGTTCGGCGGGTCCGGTGCCCAGCGCGGCGGCGGCCGTGAACTTGGTGGCCAGCCGGGAGGCGACGAAGCGGAAACGGATCGTGGGGTCGGTGGTGCGCCGGTAGCGCTGCCAGTCCCGGCCCAGCAGCGGGCGCAGCGAGGGATCGGCGAGGGCGCCGGTGAGCCACTCCCCCCAGGTGGTGTGCACCACGGCGTTGCCGCGCAGGTCCATTCCCTCCCGCACCAGGTCCCACGGCCCGTCGGGGCCGCTGACGTGGATCGGCTCGGTGATGCGTTCCTCGGTCGGCGCCGGGGGCAGCGGCTGTTCGATGTCCATCACGTCGCCCGCGCCCGGTATCCCTGTCATCGGCTCTCTCCGCGTCAACGGTCTTTCCTTCCCTGCTCGTTGCTCCGTCGGTGCCTGCCCGTTCACTGCGCCAGGGCGATGGCGTCCAGGTCGCAGCTGCGGCCCGTCCGGTATCGGCGGACCAGTTCGTCCAGTACCTGTGCCGGACAGCCGTCGGGCAGGTCGGGCACGTGCATGCCGAGGCGTTCGCCGAGGCGGGACAGGGCGAGCACCGCCCAGGCCGGGTCGGCGAGGAACGGGTCCAGGCCGTCCTGGCCCTCCCACACGCCGAGCACCGCGGCGGCGGCGACAATCAAGCTGTAGCGGTCGCTGAGCACGCAGACGGCGGGGTCGGCCAGTGCCGTGGTGCCGTACGCGGGGAGCCGACGGCATTCCTCGCGCAGCGCCCGCAGTTCGGTGACGAAGCCCTCCGCCAGCTCGGCGAGGGCGGCGATCTGGCCGCCGAGGCCGCGGGACGCGGCGAGCCGGGCGGCGGAGCCGACGAGGGAGGCGGCCATGAAGTCGCCACCGCCCGCGATGCCCAGCGCCCGGTAGTCCAGGGCGGGCAACTCGGCGCTCCGGCGGAAGAGTTCGGGCGGTGGCTCCTCCTCCGCGAACCAGGAGCGTTCGGCCAGGCCGCGCAGTTGCGGGACGATGACGGACTGGCAGGAGGCGGTTCCGGCATGGCCGAGCCCGGCGACCGGCAGGTCCCGTACGAGCTTGTCGAGTGCGCCGTACTCCGGGTTGTCGTGCTCGTAGCCGCGTGCGCCCAGGACGGTGGAGAGCTCCTCCAGGTTCTCGCGCAGCAGGTCGGGCACCACGTATTTGACGGCCGCGGCGAAGACATGCGCCCGGTCGGGCAGCAGGCTCAGTGCGCGCAGGACGACGGTGGCCATGCTGTCGCAGGCCAGCAGGTCGGCGAAGACCCCGGTCAGCGGTTTGTGCCAGCGGCGCGCGATGGTGCTGCGCCCGGTGGTCGCGGCCCGTACGGCGGAGTGCAGGACGGTGTCCGCGGCCGCGGTGACGACGCCGCAGATGAGGCTGCGGTTGACCTGGAAGGTGCGCAGGGCGAGGGGGACGCCGTCCCCGGTTTCGCCGACGCGGGCGTCGTCGGGGACGGTGTGCCCGGCGAACTCCAGTCCGGAGAAGAGCGCCCCGCGCATGCCGGAGGTGGGGACGCGCGGCAGGTGCCGTACGGCGGTGCCCTCGTGCCGGCCGCGGTCCAGGAGCAGCACGGAGTGGCTGTGCGGTCCGCGGGCCGGGGCGGTGCGGGCGTAGACGACCTGGGCATCGGCCCGCGCGGCGTTGATGATCACGTCCTTGCGGCCGTCCAGCCGGTATCCGCCGGGGGTGGTGCGGGCGGTGAACTCGTGCCGCAGGATCGCGTTGGAGTGGGCCAGTTCGTGGTGGAGGATCGTGGCCCGGCCGCCGCCGAGCAGCAGGTCGGCGACGCGGCGCCGCTGTTCGGGGGTGCCGGCCGCCCAGACGGCGCCGGAGGCGAACAGCGAGGTGATCCCGAAGCCGAAGCCGAGGGCGACGTCGCGGCGGAAGACCGGGCGCAGGACGCGTGCGAGCAGGTCGGCCCGGGTGAGCCGGCCGCCGTGCTCGACGGGTACGAACTCGGCGCCCAGCCCCGTCCCGGCGAGCAGGTCCTCCGTGTCGGCGGGCGGGGTGTGCCGGGCGTCGGCGGCGAACAGCGCGCGCAGCCCGTGCGGGTTGGCGGGGTCGTAGGGATCGCCGAGCAGCGTCTCCAGCCGGGTCGCGCGCGTGCGCGCGTCGGCCTCCCACCGACTGCGGTCGGCATCCGTGGTCTCGATGGTCTCGGCAGTGATGGTCATGGCAGCGGGTGTCAGCTCCGTCGTCGCAGGATGCGCGCCAGGTATCGCGCCCGTACGCACGACCCTGACGGCAACGGCTCGCGCCGCGCTGGAGCGAAGCTCGACGCGTCGTCCGCGGTTCCCCGAACGGCCGCCGAGCCATCCGGGACCGGATTCCGTTCGTTTCCCGAGCCGGACCCGAATCCGGCCCGAGAACAACCCGAATGGAATTCAAGTGGAATTCAAGTGGAGTTTGAGCAGGAATCGAGCGAAGCTCCATCGGAAGTCCACCGGGAGCCCACTGGAATTCGAGCGGGATGTGGCGGAGCCGGTTCGCGTGGAGGAAGGAAAAAGGCTGCCGCCATCCCGCGGGGGGATGGCGGCAGCCTCTTCAGCCGTTCGGTCTCACCCGGTCTTGCGGCGGAAGTACCGCTTCTTCCCGGCAGGCCCGCTCATGTTCTTGACCTTCATCCGTCCTTCCTCGTGGGCCTGCTTGGACTTCGTCGCGTTGGCCTTCCGCTCAAGTGCTTCGCGGAATTTCTGCCGGGGGTCGTTCTCTTCGAAATCGACGAGCGGCTTGTCGGTCATGCGAACCTCCTGGACGCAATTGACAGCTCGGCCAGCCTGACACAGGAAATCAGAGCGGACCAGATTTACTTTCGGTCAGAGGAAATTGAATTCGGCCTATGCCGGGTCCGGTACGAGACGGTCGGCCGCCGCACCGGCGGGCGCGTCGGCGCCGGAACCGCTCTTCTCCGCCGCCCCGTCCTTGCGGCCCGGCAGGAGCGGGCTGAGCAGTGCGACCAGCGCGAAGACGCCGACGTTGTACCAGAGCGTCACGGCGGTGGCGTCGCTGAACCGTTCGGCGCGGCTGCCGCCGCCGGAGCCGGAGAGGCTGAAGAAGATCACACCGACGACGGCGATGCCGGTGGCCGTGCCGAACTGGATGAGCGCGTTGACGACGCCCGATCCGGCACCGGCGTCCTGCTGCGGTACGTCGCCGAGAACGACGTTGGTGAGAATGGGCGAGCACAGGCCCATTCCGAGGCCCACGACGAGTTCCGCCCCGGCAACCTGGTACCAGGTCAGGTCCTGGCCCTGCGTGTGCGTCAGCAGGATCATGAGGAGCGTTCCGACGGCCATGATCGAGGTGCCGAGCGCGACGAACGCCCGCCCGTTGGCGGTGCCCTTGCGCCAGGCGATCTGGAAGGTGGCCGTGATGCCGATCGGGAAGGCGACGGTGACCAGCGCCGTACGGATCGCGGACCAGCCGAGGCCCAGCTGCATCTGGTAGGTCAGCACCAGGAAGAACGAGGTGATGCCGGAGAAGGCGAGCATCACGACGAACACCCCGGCGGTGAACGAGCGGTGCTTGAAGAGCGTCGGAGGAATCAGCGCCGAACCGTCCTTCTCGTGGCGCCGGCGCTGGTAGAGGGCGAACGGGACCAGCAGCAGGAGCGCGGCCCCCATCATCACGAACATCCATACGGGCCAGCCCTGTTCACGTCCCTGCACCAGCGGGAACATCAGGCCGAGCGCGGCGACGGTGATCAGGGCGACGCCGGGGACGTCCAGCTTCGGCGCCTGTTCGGACTTGCTCTCCGGCAGGCACCACAGGGCCAGTGCCACGGCGATCACACCGAACGGGATGTTGATGAGGAACACCGCGCGCCAGCCCAGGCCCATGACGTCCAGGTCGGTCAGCACACCGCCGAGCAGCGGTCCGCTGACACCGCCGAGTCCCAGCACGGCACCCATCATCGAGAACGCGACGACCCATTCCTTCTGGTCGAACGTGGTCATGATGACGGACATCACCTGGGGCACCATCAGTGCCGCCATGACGCCCTGGGCCAGCCTGCCGCCCACCAGCACGCCCGGTGTGGCGGCCACGCCGCAGACCACCGACGCCAGCGTGAAGCCGATCACACCGGTGATGAACAGCTTCTTGCGGCCGAAGATGTCGCCCAGCCGTCCACCGGTGATCAGGAAGACGGCGAAGGCGAGGGCGTAGCCCGCCAGTGTCCACTGCGCGGTGGCGTAGTCGGCGCCCAGGTCCTCCTGGATGCTGGGCAGCGCGACGGTGACGATCGTCGAGTCGACGTTGTCGAGGAAGGCCGCGAGCAGCACCACGGCGAGAGCGATCCACTTGCGACGCGATGGGTCGGGGGCCGCCGGGTTCTCCGTCGTTCCCGCGGCCGGTTTCGCCGTCTCTGTCGTTTCCGCTGTGTGTGTCACTTGATCAACTCCGTGTGGAACGGTTTCGGGTGTGGGGAGCGCGTCGCGGGACCGCGCGGCCGGCTGCCGCGCGGCCGGTTCAGACGACGCCCAGTACGGCGTCGAGCGCCTTGTCCATCTCTTCTGCGGTCAGTTCCTCGGCTGTCTGCAGCACCGCGGCGGTGTCGCTCCGGTCCGGGGTCTGCTCGGGTCGTGCGAGTTCCAGCAGCCGGTCGAGCAACCCGCTCTGCCGCAGCTGTTCGGGGCTCACCCGGGCCAGGGCCCACTGGGCGGCCCGGGCGGGGTCCAGGGGCGGCTCGGAGCTCTCGACGGGCTCGTCGAAGGAGAGCCGCCCGTGCAGGAAGTCGGCGATGGCCCGCGGCGTCGGATGGTCGAACGCCAGGGTGCTCGGAACGGCGACCTGCGTGTACTTGGCGATGCGGTTCTTGAGCTCGACGGCCATCAGGGAGTCCCAGCCGAACTCCCGCATCGCCTTGTCCAGCGGTACGTCTCCGGTGCCGGACAGGCCGAGCACCGCGGTGACCTCCTGCTGCACGAACTTGCGCAGCGAGACGATCCGCTCCTCGGCGGGCAGTGCGGCCAGCCGGTCGCGGAAGGCGGAGGCCTGCTCCGCGTCCCGGCCGGACGCCCGCTTGGGCCTGGGCCGCACCAACGCACGCAGCAGGGCGGGCAGTCGGTCCTCCCCGGCCTGCTGGAGCCGGTCGGTGTCGAGCTTCAGCGGCACCAGGTGCGGTTCGGGCCGTGCCAGTGCCGCGTCGAGGAGCCGCAGCCCCTCCCGCACGGTCATCGCCCGGGCGCCCTGGCGCCGCATCCGGGCCAGTTCGGCCTCGCCGAGCCGGGCGGTCATGCCGTTGCCGCCCTGCGCCCACAGCCCCCAGGCGAGCGCGGTCCCGGCCAGCCCCCGCTTGTGGCGGTGGGCGGCGAGCGCGTCGAGGAAGGCGTTGGCCGCACCGTAGTTGCCCTGTCCGGGCGAGCCGAGCGTGCCCGCCACGGACGAGAACAGCACGAAGGCGTCCAGGTCCAGGTCCCGGGTCAGCTCGTGCAGGTGCCAGGCGCCCGTCAGTTTGGGGGCCAGCACCCGCTCGAAGCGTTCCGGTGTCTGGTTGGCCAGCACCCCGTCGTCGATCACGGCCGCGAGGTGCACCACACCGGTGAGCGGGTGCTCGCGTCCGGCCTCCGCCAGGACCGCGGCGACCTCGTCCCGGCTCGACATGTCGCAGGCCACGATGTGTACGGACGCGGCGCCGGCCGCCGTCAGCTCGTCGGCCAGCCCGGCGGCGCCCGGCGCCTGCGAACCCCGGCGCGACGTCAGCACCAGGTGCCGTGCGCCGTGCTCCTCGACCAGGTGACGGGCGACCTCCCGGCCCAGTTCGCCGGTGCCGCCGCTGATCAGCACCGTGCCGTGCGGGTCCAGTGCGCGGGGCACGGTCAGCACGATCTTGCCGGTGTGCCGTCCCTGTGCCATGTACCGGAACGCCGCGGGGGCCTCCCGCACGTCGTAGGCGAGGTACGGCAGCGGTTCGACGGTGCCGTTCCCGAGCAGTGCGGAGATCTCCGTCAGCATCCGGTGCAGGTGCTCCGGGTCGAGCGACATCAGGTCGAACGCGCTGTACACGACGCCCGGGTGGTCCTCGGCGACCGTCCGCGGCTCGCGGATGTCCGTCTTGCCCATCTCCAGGAACCGGCCGCCGCCCGGCAGCAGCCGCAGCGAGGCGTCCGTGAACTCCCCGGCCAGCGAGTTGAGCACGACATCGACGCCCGTGCCGCCGGTGCCGGTCAGCCAGCGTGCCTCGAAGTCCGTGTCCCGCGACGAGGCGATCCTGTCGTCGGTGAGCCCGAGGGCCCGCAGGGTCGGCCACTTGCCGGGGCTGGCCGTGCCGTACACCTCCGCACCGAGGTGGTGTGCGAGCTGCACGGCCGCCATGCCGACGCCGCCGGCCGCCGCGTGCACCAGCACCTTCTCACCGGCCCGCAGGGCGCCCAGTTCGGTGAGCGCGTAGTGGGCGGTGAGGAAGGCCAGCGGAATGGTCGCGCCCTGCTCGAACGTCAGCGTGTCGGGCAGCTTCGCCATGAGGTGCCCGTCGCCGCGCACCTCGGTGCCGAACGCGCCGAGCGCCAGCCCCATCGCCCGGTCGCCGGGCTCCAGGTGGGTCACGGCCGCGCCGGTCTCCAGTACGACACCGGCGAACTCCAGGCCCAGCTTGGGCGTCGCCACCATTCCGAGGGCGTTGAGGACGTCACGGAAGTTCATTCCGGCGGCGCGCACCGCCACCCGGACCTCGTGGGCACCGAGCGGGACGGACCGGTCCACGGGGACGAGTTCGAGGCTCTCGATGCTGCCCTTCTCCCGGATGTCCAGGTGCCAGGGGCCGTCTCCGGCGGGCGGGAGGAGCGTCCCGCCCTCCTTCGACGTGCGCACCAGCCGGGGCGCGAACACGGTCGTGGCGCGCAGCGCCAGCTCCGGTTCGCCCGTCACGGCCAGGGCGCCCGTCAGGAGCCCCGGGTCCGGGTCGGCGACGTCGATGTCGATCAGGCGCAGGGACCGGTCCGGGTACTCACCGCGCACGGACCGGACGAGACCCCACAGGGGTGCGTCGCCCAGGGCCCCCGCCGCGTCCTCGGGCCGGGCCGCGACCGCGTTCCGCGTCACCCAGACGAGTTCGGCGCCCTCCAGCGTCTCCTCGGCCGTCAGCCGCTGGAGCAGACCGAGCGCGTCCAGGGTGACGGCCCGGGCCCGCCCGGCGATGTCGCCGGTACCGGGGGCGGCGTCGGCACCGGTACCGATGCCGGTCGTGGCGTCGACGACGATCCGGCGCGGACGGTCCCCGAGGGCGAGCAGCGCGTCCGGGTCGGCGACCCGGATGACACCCAGGGCCTGCGCCACGGCGTCCCCGCCACCGAGCACGACGGTGCCGTCCGGGTCCCCGGCCGCAGGGGTGTCGGGCAGGTTCACCGGCTGGAAGTCGACACGGTGCAGGTGGTCCCCGACCGACGGTCCGGCGACCCGCAACTGGTCCGCGCCCGCCTGCTGGATCTCCAGACCGGCCGCGTGCAGCACCGGTTCGCCCATGGCGTCGGCGACGGTCACCGTGACCGTACGGCCGCCGGAGCCGGACGGGTCGGAGTCCACCTCGATCCGTACGCGCAGTTCGGCGGCGCCCGTCGCGTGCAGCGCCACGTCCGTCCACATGAACGGCAGCAGCACGGTGTTCTCGGGCCGCTCCCCGGTGTCCACCCCGGCCAGTACGTGCAGGGCCGCGTCCAGGAGCGCCGGGTGCAGGCCGAAGTCGTCGGCGTCCGCGCGGACCTCCTCGGGCAGCACCACCCGCCCGTACGCCACGTTCCCGCGCCGTGCGAGTTCACCGAGCCCGCGGAAGGCGGGGCCGTATTCCAGTCCCTGTTCCCCGAGCCGCTCGTAGAAGCCGTCGAGGGGTACGGGTTCGGCCCCGGCCACCGGCCAGGCCCGCAGCTCGCCGATCCCCTCGGACGGGATGTCCTGCTGCTCGTCGTCGGCCAGTTCACCGGTGGCGTGCAGGGTCCAGGCACCCTGCTCCGCGGTCGTCTCGGGCTGGCTGTGGATCCCGATCGCACGCCGGCCGTCGTCGTCGGGCGCACCCACCTTGAGCTGGATCCTGAGCGGGGTGTTCTCGTCGAGGACGAGCGGCTGCGCGAGCGTGAGCCCGTCCACGCGCGCCGAGCCGACGGCCCGTGCGGCGGTGAGGGCGAGTTCGAGCAGTCCGGTGCCGGGGACGATCACGGAGCCGAACACGGCGTGGTCGCGCAGCCACGGCTGATCGGTCAGCGACAGCCGGCCGGACATCAGGTGTCCCTCGCCGTCGGCGAGCGTCATGACGGCCGCGAGCCACGGGTGTTCGGCGGCCACGAGCCCCGAGTTCCGGGCGTCGCGGTTGCCGTTCCTGGCGGGTTCGATCCAGTAGTGCTTGCGTCGGAAGGCGTACGTGGGCAGGTCCACCGGCGTCCCGCCGGACAGCACCCCGTCCCAGGCGATCTCCTGCCCGGAAACATGGAGCTCACCCAACGCCCGCAGCAGGGAGCGGACCTCGTCGACCGGCTCGTCCGCGCCACGGACAGTGCGCTGCGAAGCGGTGAACACCGCCTCGCCCCGCACGCATCCCGCGCCCATCGCGGACAGCACCCCCGCCGGGCCGCACTCCAGATACCGCGACACCCCGGACCGTTCCAGGCACCGCACCGCGTCCAGGAACCGCACCCCGTCCCGCACCTGACGCACCCAGTACCCCGGATCGGCCAGCTCCTCCCCCGACACCACCCCGCCCGTCACCGTCGACACCACCGTGACCCCGGGAGCACCGAACGCACAGCCCTCCACGACCTCCCGGTACGCGTCCAGCATCGAGTCCATGTGCGGCGAGTGGAACGCGTGCGACACCTCCAGCCGCCGCGTCCGCCTCAACGCGTGCGACACCTCCAGCCGCCGCGTCCGCCT
This sequence comes from Streptomyces sp. sk2.1, assembly GCF_008120935.1. Classification (GTDB taxonomy): domain Bacteria; phylum Actinomycetota; class Actinomycetes; order Streptomycetales; family Streptomycetaceae; genus Streptomyces. The sequence continues at coordinate 1 of NZ_RDBO01000157.1, read as the reverse complement.
C
>NZ_RDBO01000156.1 GCF_008120935.1 Streptomyces sp. sk2.1 | reverse complement strand
GGTCGAGGCGTACGTCGCCACGGACGTCAGGGGCGCGTGCACGGTCACGCTCTCCATGGGCGCGGCGCGCAGCTTCAGGAGGTAGGGGCGGCCGTCGGTGGCGATGCTCGCCGACCACGTCCGGCCGTCCGCCCCGCCGGTGACGGCCAGGGCGGGTGTACCGGAGGCGGGTCCGTCGGGGGAGGCGGGTGCCGTTGTCCTTCCCTTGCGGGCCGTTCCGCTCGTCGGTGCGAGGAGGCCGAGGAACGTCTCCCGGTCGCAGTAGCGCTCGGCCGTTTTCGCCTGCCGGTCGCCGGCGGCGGGCTCCACCCAGCGGCCGGTGAGCCTCTCGACCTCGGCGTCCCCGCGCGGGCCCCGTGCGGTGGAGGCCGCCCGCAGCATCGCGGCGTCGGAGCGGGTGCGGACCGTGCCGCCCGTCCGGACCAGTTCCAGGGTGCCCGCCGCGCCCATGGAGAGCGTGACCGTGCACGCGCCCCTGACGTCCGTGGCGACGTACGCCTCGACCGGTCCGTCGGGCGTCGCCGTCCGCACCGTCATGCGCACCGCCTTGGCGGCCCGGGTCGCCGCGAGGGCCTTGTTGGTGACCTCGGGGCCGGTCAGCCGCGCGTAGGGGGCGGCGGCGTCGGGCGCGTCGTCCGGAAGCAGGTCGCAGGCCGTCGCGAGGACGAGGGCGGTCGCGGCGCTCAGGGCGGCCGCCGAGACGCGGGCGGGAAGGCGCATGGTGCATCGGCTCCGGTCGGGGGCATCAGCAGCACGGCGGTGCCGCCCTCGCGCAGATGGGCCAGGGCGTGCTGGACCCAGGCGAGCTCGGACTCGGTACGGGCCGGGAAGCC
>NZ_RDBO01000155.1 GCF_008120935.1 Streptomyces sp. sk2.1 | reverse complement strand
GGGCTGGCTGTGGATGGTCGGTGCAAGGCTTTTTCGGAGGGTGCTGACGGTACTGCCTGGGCCGAGGGTGTGGGGGTGCTGGTTCTGGAGCGGTTGTCGGATGCGCGGCGGTGTGGGCACGAGGTGCTTGCGGTGGTGCGGGGTTCGGCGGTCAATCAGGACGGTGCGAGCAATGGTCTGACTGCTCCGAACGGTCCGTCGCAGGAGCGGGTCATTCTGCGGGCTCTTGCGAGTGGTGGTCTGTCGTCGCTGGATGTGGATGTGGTCGAGGGGCATGGGACGGGGACCCGGCTCGGTGATCCGATCGAGGCGCAGGCGTTGCTGGCGACGTATGGCCGGGGTCGTGGTGGGGGTTCTCCGTTGTATCTGGGGTCGTTGAAGTCGAACATCGGTCATGCGCAGGCTGCTGCCGGTGTCGGTGGTGTGATCAAGATGGTGATGGCGATGCGGGAGGGGGTGTTGCCCCGGACGCTTCATGTGGGGGAGCCGAGTTCGCACGTGGACTGGTCCTCGGGTGCTGTGGAGCTTTTGCGGGAGGCCAGGTCCTGGCCGGAGTCGGGTCGTCCGCGTCGTGCGGGTGTGTCGTCCTTCGGTATCAGTGGGACGAATGCGCATGTGGTGATCGAGCAGGCGCCGGTCGTCGAGGCGGTCGGTGTCGAGGAG
>NZ_RDBO01000154.1 GCF_008120935.1 Streptomyces sp. sk2.1 | reverse complement strand
GAACCGGCGGAACGGACGGGCCGGGCGGGGCGGGCGGACCTGGCGGGACGGCCCGGGGGTTTTCGGGCGGGCGGTGTCCGCCGGTGTTCCCGATGGTGCGCAGGCCCGGGAAGCGGGCGTCGAAGGAGTGGTGTTCGGCTTCGCCGATGAAGGTGACGAGCCGGTCGCTCCCGCCCTCGTCGTGGGTGCGGCGGCGCAGCTCGGTCAGGAAGTGGGCGACCCCTTCGGCGGTGGTCATGCGGGACAGGCGCGCGGTGCGCGCGGTGTGGGCCCGGACGATGGACCCGGAGCCGAGGCCGGTCTCGTCCCAGATGGTCCAGGCGATGGTGAACTCGCCCTCGTCGCCCGCGTGGGCGGCGGCGGACAGGAAGTCGTTGGCCGGGGAGTAGTCGCTCTCGCCGGGCAGACCGGCCACTCCGGTGACCGAGCCGAAGTTGCACCACAGGCGCGGGGCGAGAGCGCCGGTGAACGCGGCGCGCAGATGGTGGTGGCCGAACAGCTTGACGTCACGGACACGGCGCATGCCGGGCAGGGTCTTGCGGGTGATGTCGCCCGGGTGGTGCAGCCCCGCGCCGTTGACGAGCAGGTCGACGTGGCCCTCCCGGGCGCGTACGGCGTCGGCCAGGGCTCGTACGGCGGTCGCGTCCGTGACGTCGCAGGTGTGGAAGTGGACCCGGTCGGCGCCGCACGACTCGCGCAGGGCCCGTAGGGTCAGGGCGGACTCGCGGGCGTGCAGGAGGCGGTCGAAGACGGCGTTGATCTCGCCCACCGGCCGCCGTGGCTCGCGGGAGCGCCGGTCGGTGATGTAGCGGGCGCGTGCCGCGGGCAGCTCCTGGTCGGGGGTGTGCAGCAGGTCGTCGGGTACGTCGCCGGGGCGGCCGGCCCCCACCAGGTGGATCCGCAGGGGCACCTGGCGTGCGAGGCCGAGCAGGCAGGCGGCGGTGATGCCGCGGGCGCCGCCCGTGGCCACGACCACCGCCCCGGGGGCGAGCGGCGGGGCCCCGTCCGGCGCGGGAGGGTCGTTCTCGGTGAGGCGCTGGACGAAGCGGGTGGCATCGCGGTGGCGGACCACGGGCAACCCGTCGGCCGGGCGGGCGAGTTCGTCCTCCAGGGCGGCCAGCACGGCCAGGGGTTCGGTGCTGTCGCCGACCACCGCGCGCACGGTGCAGCCCGCCAGCTCCCAGGCCAGGGACTTGACGAAGCCGGTGAAGAGATGGGCGTGCGGGGCGGCCTCCTCCCCCAGGAACGGTGCCGCCGCTCCCACCGCGACCGTGCCGCCCTCGGCGAGCCGGTCGCGCAGCCGGCGCACCGCCCAGAACGCCGCCTCCTGCACGGCCAGTACGTCGGCGGTGGGTGGCGCGGGCCAGGCGGGTGCCGGGTGCAGGTCGGCGACGACCCGCAGGTGCCGAAACCCTTCCGGGTCCTCGCCCAGGGCGCGGTCGACGGCCTGTTGCGGGTCCCGGTCCCCGTCGACGGCGACCAGGCGGCAGTGGACACCGGCCTCGACCATGGCGCGCAGGGCACTCGTGTGCCGGGAGCCGGTGATCACCAGGGTGCGGGGCGGCAGCGGCCGCGCCCCGGTGCCGCACGGTCCGGCCGCCTCCCAGCTCAGGGTGTGCCGCCGGGTGACCGGGGGCGGGGTTCCTTCGGCCGGTCGGACCGGAGCCGTCGGCGTGGGGTCCGGCGGAGTGGAGTCCGGCAGAGCGGGGTCCGGTGTGCGGGTGACGATGTGCCGTAGGGCGGTCACCAGGTCGTCGGCTCCCGGGTAGCTCCATCCGTCCGGTGCACGACGCTCGGCGGACAGCCGGTCCGACAGGGCGTCGAGGGCGGTGAGGAGGGGCCAGCCGCGGGCGCGGGCCACGGAGGACCGGGTGAGCACCAGGGCGAAGGCCCCCTCCGCCGTCTCCCGGGAACCGGCCGGCTCGTGCAGCCGGGTGAACAGGGGCCCGGTGGCACCGTTCACGCCCAGTACCAGTGCCATCTCCAGCTCTCCGCGCCGCAGATGCGCGGCGGCGGCCCCGAGGGCGCTGCGGCCCGAGGTGGGCCCGGTGTCGAGGGTCATCGTGGGACCGTGCAGGTCGTGCAGGGCGGCGATCCGGGCGGGTATCACGTTCGGCATCAGCCCGGCCAGGGTGTCCTCCCCCGGGCGCGTGCGCCCGCGCACCGCGTCGAGGTACGCCGAGGTCGCCCTGCGCAGCGCGGCGCGGTCGAGCCCGTCGGGCAGCGGCCGCCCGACCGCCCCGGCCAGCGAGGCGGCGTGGCACCGGACGGTCGTGTCGGGCGAGGCGGCGGGGACGCCGGTATGGGCGGCGAAGACCCCGCAGGTCTCCCGCAGCCCCTCCCACCAGGGCGGGGCGTCCCGGGGAACGAGTGCGGCGACGGCCTGCAACGCCATGAGCTGGGCCCGGTCGATGCCCGCGGCGGTGGGCGCGGGGATGCGTACCTCGGAGAAGGGCGGGAGCGGGTACCGCGCCCCGAACGAACGCCGTGCCGCCGGGTTGCGCCCGTCGGCCAGACGGCGCGCGACGTCCGCCGCGTCCGGAGCTCCGGGCAGGTGGGCCGACCAGGCCACGACGACCACCGGATCGTCCTCGACGGGGTCGGGCAGGGAGGCCGGTGCGGCCTCGCCGGGCCGGGGGGCGTCCTGGAGCAGCAGGTGGCCGTTGGTCCCGCCGAAACCGAACGCCGACACCCCCGCCGTTCGTGGCCGGTCGGCCGGGCGCGGCCAGGGCACCGGATCGGTCGGTACCCGCAGCGGCGGCGCGCCGTCGGGGCCGCGGTAGGGGATCTGCGGCGGGATCGTGGAGTGGGCCATGCCCAGCAGGGCGTGGACGACCGACACCGCACCGGCCGCCCAACCGGTGTGCCCGAACACCGACTTGTTCGATGTGCACCGGGCGTGGGGCAGTTGCGCCGCCAGCACCCCGCGTTCGACCCGGTCGCCGACCGGGGTGCCGGTGGCGTGGGCGACCACCCAGTCGATCTGCTCCGGCGCGATGCCGGAAACGGCGCGGGCCCTGCTCAACGCCCGTTCCTGGCCTTTGGAGTTGGGGGCGTGGACGGCCCGGCCGCGCCCGTCGGACGCCGCGCCGAACCCGGCCAGCACTCCCAGGACGTGATCGCCGTCGGCCCGGGCGGCGTCCAGCCGCTTGAGGGCGACGAACGCCGCCCCGTCGGCGAACAGCACCCCGTCCGCGTCCGCGTCGAGGGCCCGGACCGCGCCCGACCGGCTCAGCCCGCGCAGTTGGGAGAACAGCACACCGTAACGGGGGCCGAGGGAGAACACCCCTCCGCACAGGGCGAGTTCGCACTCGCCGTCCAGTACGGCGCGGGCGCCCAGGTCGATGGCGTACAGCGCGGAGGAACAGGCGGTGTCGACGACCTGTACCGGTACCGGCTCGGGAAACAGCGACGCGACGGCGGCGCGCAGGGCCGCCGTCGGCAGGTGTCCGGCCGGTGCGCCCGCGTGCCGGTACGCGGACCGCAGCCATCGGACGAGCAGTGCGCGCAGCGCCTCGGGGTCCTCGGCCGGATCTCCGTCCCAGTGTTCCGCGATGCCGTCGGCGGCGGCCTCGACGAGCAGGCTCTCCTCCATGTGTTGTGATCCCTCGGCCCAGGCACCGGCGAAGCACGCGGTGCGGACACCGGCGCCGGACGCCAGACGCGGGGCGTCGCACTGGAGGAGCGCGGTGCGCGTCCACACGGTGAGGAAGTCCTCTTCCTCCGCGTTCCCGCCGATGCCCTTCCCGGTGTCCTCTCCGAGGTCCGGTACGGGGCGGACGTAGCCGGCGACCCGGCTGTAGGTACGGTCCGGGGCACTCTCCGGCGACCAGAAGTCCTCCAGGGAAAACCGTTCTCCCGGCTCACCGAACTGGGGAACGCCCTCCATCAGCCGCCGCCGGAACGCCTCCGGCCCCTCGGCACCCGGGACCACCAGCCCCATGCCCACCACGGCCACCGTGCGTGCAGTGTCCCGCCCCGTGGCGGGAGGCCGCGGGGTCGGCACGGAGCCGGTCCGGGCCGGGGCCGGGGCCGGGCAGGAGGACGAAGGCGGAGCCGGAGGCGGAGGGGTCAGGGAGGGAGCCGGGAACGGAGGGGCGGGAGAGGAAGCCGGGGACGCAGGAGCCGGGACCGGGGTAGTCGGGGCGGACCGATGTGGCGTGAGCATGGCGCGGCCCACGGACAGTCCGCCGTCGGCCAGCAGGCACTGCCCGGAGATCCAGCGGGCCTGCGGGGAGGCGAGGAAGGCCACCAGCCGGGCGAGGTCGTCCTCCTGCCCCACCCCACCGAGCGGGGCCGCCGCCGCGCAGGTCGCCCGCAGGGCGTCCGCACCGGGGAACAACGCGGCCGTGGCATTGTCCAGCAGCCCGGCCGAGGCGGTGTTCACCCGGATTCCCGAGGGGCCGAGGTCGGCGGCCAGATACCGGGTCGTCGCCTCCAGCGCCGCCTTGCACACCCCCACCAGCAGGTAGTTGTCCATGGCCAGTCCGGCGCCGACGGACGAGACGTTCACGATGGCACCGCCGCCGCGCGCGGCCATCAGCGGCGCCGCTTCGAGGGCGCACCAGCGGGCTCCGTGGAGGTTGGTGTCCAGCGCCCGCCGCCACTCGGCGTCGGTGAGGTCGTCGAAACGGGCGAACACGCCCCGCGCCGCGTTGTTGACCAGGATGTCCACGCCGCCGTGCCGCTCGGCCAAGGTCGCGAACATCGCGGTCACCTGGTCGTGCTTGGCAACGCTGGCCCGCAGCGGCTCCGCCCGGCCCCCGGCGGCACGGATCGACGCGACGGTCTCCTCGGCGGCCCGCGGCGAGTGGAAGGAGTTGACCACCACGAGGGCGCCGTGCCGGGCCAGTTCACGGCTGATCGCCGCGCCGACCCCCTTGCCGCCCCCGGTGACCAGAGCGACCTTTCCGGCGAGATCCTGTGCCGCGGGCACTTCGGGTCGGCCGCCGCTCATGCCCGTACCCCCGCGCGCGTGCCGTCCGCGGGCAGGGTGCTCAGCAGCCCGGCCAACGCGTCCAGGGTGGTGTAGCTGGTCAGGCGGGAGCCGTCCGCCGGCAGGGTACGTCCGAAACGTGCGGCGGCCCGGGCGAACAGTTCGGTCTGTTTGATCGAGTCCACTCCGAGGTCCGCCTCCAGGTCGGCGTCGTCGGTCAGGACCTCGGGCGGATATCCCAGCGCCGCCGCGTACAGGGTCCGCAGCGTGGCCACGACGGAGCGCCGGTCCGGGAACGCCTCCGCACCCGACGGGGTCTCCTCGGCCGCCTGCTTCGTACGGTCCTCCGCCGCATCGGCAGGGGTCGATGCGGGGCCGGGCCGGTGGATCCGGGCCGCCGGGGCCGATGGGGGCCTCGGGGACGTCGGGGGTGTCGAGGTCGTGCGGGGAACCGGCGTCAGGCCGCTCAGCGACTCGGCCAGCTCGGGGCCGCCCACCCGGCGGCGCAGCGGTGCGATCGCCCGTACGCCCGGCACCGTCGCCGTCACGAGATCGCTCAGTGTGCCGCGGGGGCCGCACTCCACGAACACCTCCACGCCCTGCGCGTGGAGCAGCCGGACCGCGTCGGTGAACCGGGTGGGCCGTACCAGGTGGGCGGCGACCAGGTCGGCCACCGCGTCGGTGTCGTCCACCCGCCGCCCCAGGATCGCCGAATGCAGCAGATGCCGCGCGGGCCCGGCCCGCAGCGCGGTCGCCCGGCGGGTGAAGTCACCTGCCACGGCGGCCAGCATGCGGTGGTGGAAGGCGTACGGGACGCGCAGCGCGGTCGCCCTGACGCCGATCGCCCCGGCGGCCCGCCGTACCCGGCCCAACGGTTCCTCGGGGCCGGACACCACGCACTGGCGGGGGCTGTTGTCCGCGGCCAAGGCCACCTCCCACTCCCCGAGGCCCACCAGCAGCCCTTCGGCCCGGGAGGCGGACATCTCCAGTGCCAGCATCCCGCCGTGCTCCGGAGGGCGGGCGGCGAACGCCTCGTCGCGGGCTGCGACCAGTGCCATGCCTTCCGCCGGCTCGTACACCCCGGCCGCGGCCAGGGCCACCAACTCGCCGAAGCTGTGCCCCAACAGCACGTCGGGAAAAAGCTTATGACGTTCCGTCAATAACCGGAACAGCACCATCTCGGCGGCGAACAGCGCCGTGTGCAGATCCGCCGGGGCCTCGTCCACCAGCTCGGACAGGGTCGGTGCCCGCTCGTCGAGCAGAAAACGGGAGGGGGCGCTCCGCCCGAGACGGACGGCGGCGGCGTCCAGCGGGCGCAGTGTCTCCTCGACCAGCGGTTCGTCGACGGCGAGCCGGGCGAGAGCGGCGGGCAGATAGGCCCCTTGCCCCGGAAACACGAAAGCACAGCGCTCGACCAAAGCAACTCCTCTGCACAGAGCGATACTTGGAAGATTCCCGAGCAGGACGCATCGTCCGCCCCGCGCCGTCCGCCCCGCACGGCGGGACGGACGGCGCGGGGGAACGCGAAGGGATGCGGGGTGTTGTGCGGTGTGCGATGTGTGGCGTGCGGTGTGACAGCCGGAACGAGAACCAGGACAAGCACAGAGACAAGCGCCAGAACAGAAAACGAAACCAGGGCGAACGCCCACCCCCCATGCACACGCATACTCAACGTACCGTCAGCCGCACCCACGGTCATCACCCACATGAGTGACTAACTGATCGTTTCAGAATGAGGTTCGGAGTCGTCTCAAACAGATGATGCTGCAGGCGAGTTGGAGCAGTCCGAGGTGGAGGTCGGCGCGTATCTCGTAGCGGATCCGCAGTCGTTTGAACTGGTGGAGCCAGGCGAAGGTCCGCTCCACGACCCAGCGCGTCTTGCCCAGCCCCGAGCCGTGCGGGACACCTCGACGGGCGATCTTCGGGGTGATGCCCCGAGCCCGCAGGATGCGGCGGTACTTGTCGTAGTCGTAGCCGCGGTCGGCGAACAGCCGTCGCGGCCGGTGACGAGGCCGG
>NZ_RDBO01000153.1 GCF_008120935.1 Streptomyces sp. sk2.1 | reverse complement strand
CGCTTCCACCAGGCTGGCGGCCTGGGCAGACGCGGTCGTCCGCGTCGTGGAGTGAGCGCCGGAGCGTCGTCCGTCATCGGCCCGGATCCAGTTGCGCAGCGTCTCGGTGTTCACCCCGAGGTCCTCGGCGACCGACTTGATCGTCGCTCCCGGCCTCGATCGGTACAACGCGACCGCGTCCGCCTTGAACTCGGCGGGATAGTGCTTCATAGCCATCTGTGCGGGACTCCGTATCCACCCGGACCATCAAGATCCAAGTGTCTCTGGTGTCCAACATCCGGGGTCAACGCCCGTGGGCCAGAGCCAGGAGATGTGCCTGGACGCTGGCGACACCCGCAACAACGGTGACCGTGTGCGCATCTGGAGGTGCGTCAACCACACGAACCAGAAGTGGGTCATCCAGCGGGGTTACATCAAGGTCGCAGACACGATCTGATCGACTCCTCAGCCGCCTCGGTCCTGGCCGCGCAGGGCCGGGGCTTCGCTGATGGCGGCGGCTGGCAGGTGCTGCTCGCTTGTGCGAGTCTGCCGCTGCCACTCGCACGAGCGATCACAGAGGACCGGTTCCACGAGGAGCGGGAGTATCCGGTGCCGTCGGGAACTGCTGGCCCATCTCGCGAAGGATTCCGCAACCGCAGCTGCGCTGGTCGGCTGGGTCTGCTTGATCGTCTCTGAGACGTACGGCGGGCTGCCGGAGATCCTGCTGGATGGAAGTGAGCGGGACGATGCCCCTCTTTCCATCCCACTGCGGCGTTTCGCGCCATTGCCTGCGCCTACGAGGATGATGGGGCTGGCGGCGTGTGCTGCCTGCATGGCGTGCACCACCGAAGAACGGCTGGAGGCTGCGGAGACGGCTCTTGAACTTCTTGCCGGGCTTGCCAACTTCGGGGTCGGCTTCATCTACCGGTGACCCTGTTCAGGTCAACGTCCATCACGTTCCGACGGTCCCTGAGCGGCGCTGCGCGGGCCTGATCGTACGTCGGGGCGTGGCCGGGCCGTCGACGCGGCAGGAACTCAGGGCGGCCGGGCCGGGCCAACCGGCCACCGGTCGCGGTACAGCGCAGAACACCCCACCCCGGCACGGCGGTACGGGGCGCGGCACGGCGTCGGGGCTGCGGGGCGCGGTCAGGCGGTCAACGGCCTTGGTCTCGGCCCCGGTCCTGCGACTGGCACCGCGGCACGGCAGACCGAGCGGCGGCACGGTCCGGAGCCGGGCGGTCGATGGACGGGTGGGCGGTCGACGGTCCTGTGCAGAACCCCGGACCCGGACCCACCACAGCGGCGGGGGCGGCGCGGCGGCGACCAGGCCGCCGACGCGGCAGGAACCCGAGGGCGGCCGGGCCGGGCCAACCGGCCACCGACCGCAGTACAGCACGGGGCGCGGAACGGCACAGCAGCAGGACGGGTAGTCGACGAAGCGGAACGGCAAGCCCGCGGGTGACAAACAAGGCGAGCAGCACGGAGCGGAGCGGTGAGGCACCGGCCCGGAGGGGCGGGCCATCGACGCCCCTGACCGAAACCCCGCAGCCCCGACGCCGTGCCGCGCCCCGTACCGCCGTGCCGGGGTGGGGTGTTCTGCGCTGTACCGCGACCGGTGGCCGGTTGGCCCGGCCCGGCCGCCCTGAGTTCCTGCCGCGTCGACGGCCCGGCCACGCCCCGACGTACGATCAGGCCCGCGCAGCGCCGCTCAGGGACCGTCGGAACGTGATGGACGTTGACCTGAACAGGGTCACCGGTAGATGAAGCGAAGC
>NZ_RDBO01000152.1 GCF_008120935.1 Streptomyces sp. sk2.1 | reverse complement strand
ACGATCAGCACGGTGTCCTTGCGGAACCGCCTGCGCGGCTGGAGCGCGAGCGAAGGGCCCAGGTGATCGACGATCCGGTCGGCCGCCGACTTCGACACCCCGAACAACGGAGCCAGTTGGCGCAGGGTGAGGTTCGTGCGCCAGTACGCGGCGACCAGCAGGACCCGGTCCTCCAGCGGCAGACTCCAGGGCCGGCCCTTGCGGACCGGGTCGGCACCCTCGCGCCGCAGCGCGGTGACCAGCTTGCCGAACTGCCGCGGGCTCAGCCCGGTGAACGGGACTATCCAGGACGGCTCCGTTGTTCGGGGTGTCGAAGTCGGCGGCCGACCGGATCGTCGATCACCTGGGCCCTTCGCTCGCGCTCCAGCCGCGCAGGCGGTTCCGCAAGGACACCGTGCTGATCGTGGACGGCACCCTGSTGCCCACCCGCGACCACACCGTCGCCGAGCGGTCGAAGAACTACCGGTACTCCACCAACCACCAGGTCGTCATCGACGCGGACACCCGGCTCGTCGTCGCCGTCGGCCGGCCGCTGCCCGGCAACCGCAACGACTGCAAAGCGTGGGAGTTGTCCGGCGCGAAGGACGCCGTCGGCAGGACCACGGTGATCGCGGACGGCGGCTACCGCGGCACCGGCCCGATCATTCCGCACCGCCGCGAACGCGGCCAGACCGAACTCCCGGACTGGAAAGAAGAACACAACGCTTCCCACCGCAAG
>NZ_RDBO01000151.1 GCF_008120935.1 Streptomyces sp. sk2.1 | reverse complement strand
ACGGAGACGACGGCGAGCCGGCCCCGCACCCCTTTGCGCGGCCGGCTCGCCGTCGTCTCCGTCATGCTGGGCATCTTCTCGATCGTCACCACCGAGATCCTGCCGATCGGCCTGCTCACCTCGATCGGGTCCGACTTCGCCGTCTCGGACGGCACGGCGGGCCTGATGATGACCATGCCCGGACTCCTCGCGGCCGTCTCCGCCCCCTTGGTCACGGTGGTCACGGCGCGGGTCGACCGGCGCGTGATGCTCTGCGCCTTCATGCTCCTGCTGGCCCTGGCCGACTTCCTCGTCGCCACCGCGACCGACTACCGACTCGTCCTGGTCTCCCGGGTGATGGTCGGGGTCACCATCGGCGGCTTCTGGTCCATCGGCGCCGGACTGGCGGGCCGGCTGGTCCGCCCGGCGTCGGTCGGCCGGGCGACAGCGGTGATCTTCTCGGCCGTCCCGTTGGGCTCCGTACTCGGCGTCCCCGCCGGTACGTTCATCGGCGGCCTGGCCGGCTGGCGGACGGCGTTCGTGGTCATGGGGGCGCTGAGCGTGGGCGTACTGGCCCTGATGCTCCTGGTGGTCCCGCCCCTGCCGCCCGCGCAGGTCACCCGCGCGCGCCTGCTGGGCACGGTGCTGGGCCGGCCCGGTACCCGGTTCGCCCTTCTCCTCACCTTCCTCGTCGTCCTGGCCCACTTCGCGACGTACACCTACGTCACCCCCTTCCTGGAACAGGTCACGCACGCCGGTCCGACGCTGATCACGGTGTTCCTGCTGGTCTACGGAGCCGCCGGGATCGTCGGCAACTTCGTCGGCGGCGCGCTGGTGACGCGCCGCCCGCGCCTCGCGGTCTCCCTCGCCGCGGGCCTGATCGCCGCCTCGGCCGCCCTGCTCCCGGTCCTGGGCGGGCGGGAGGTCGGAGCCGTCGCGTTGCTGGCCGTGTGGGGAGTGGCCTACGGTGCGGTGCCGGTCTGCTCGCAGACCTGGTTCGCCAGGGCCGCGCCCGAGGCGCCCGAAGCCGCGTCCGTCCTGTTCACCGCGTCCTTCCAGGCGACCTTCGCCCTCGGCGCCCTGGCGGGCGGAGCCGTACTGGACCACGTCTCCGTGTCGGCGGTCATGACGCTCGGCGGCGCGACCGCGGCGCTCGCGGTGGTCGCGGCGGTCGCCGGGAACCCCGGTGCCCGGGGGCCGCGGGAGTGAACCCACCGCCCCCGGGCACGGTGGCCGCACCCCGTACGTGGTGGGGAGAACCCCACCACGGCACGCGGTGCTGGCACCCCGATGAATTCGGGGGGCCGCTTTACTGCCCGATTCGCCTGCCGCCAGCACGATGTCCGTATGCAGCAGACGCAGGCTCATTCACCCGGTCGCGACCGTGATCCATTCATAGATGTCATCAGGGCACTGTGCGTGCTGGCAGTGATTTCCCAGCACTGGCTCATGCCCGTACTCGCCTACGAGAACGGACACTTGAGCACCGGAAATGCGCTCGCGAGCCCCGGCTGGTGGATTGTCACCTGGCTGACGCAGGTCATGCCCATGGTTTTCTTCGCCGGTGGTGCCGCCAATTTCTTCTCGTTCCGTCCGACGAAATCGACGCGCGTCTGGCTCCGGAGCAGAATCGCGCGCCTCCTGGTGCCGGTCGTGCCCCTGGCGGCCGTGTGGCTGCTGCTGCCCCATGTGCTGATCGGCGCGGGGGTGCCGGAGCAGCCGGTGCTGCTGGCGGGCAGGATCGCCGGCCAACTGCTCTGGTTCCTCGCCGTCTACGTCCTCGTGGTCGCGCTCACCCCGGTGATGTACCAGTGGTACCGCCGGTACGGGTGGCGCGTGGTCGGCGTACTCGCCGTCTGCGCCCTGGTCGTCGACGTGCTGCGCTTCGAGGCCGGCCCCGCGATCGGTTTCGTGAACGCCCTGTTCGTCTGGCTGGCGGTCCACCAGATCGGCTTCCACTACGCCGACGGCGGCCTGCGCGTACGGAGCGGACGGCCGTCGGCGGGGCTGGCCGCGGTCGGCTTCGGACTCACCGCGGCCGCCGTGTTCTTCGGGCCCTACCCGGCGTCGATGATCGGGATGCCCGGCGCCCCGGTCTCCAACATGAGCCCTCCGACCGCGCTGATGCTGTCGCTGGCGGTCGGCCAGCTCGGACTCTGGCTGACGCTCAAACCCGTCATCACCCGGCTCGCCGGACGTCCGTCGGCCGCCGCCGTCCTGCGGTGGTGCGGAACCCGGTTCATGACCCTGTATCTCTGGCACATGCCCGCGCTCGTGATGACGGCGGGAATCGCGATCGTCGGACTCGGATTCTCGACGCCGACCCCCGGCAGCCCGATGTGGTTCGCGGTGGCACCGCTGTGGATCGGCGTTTCGGGAATATTCCTGATGTGCTTCACCGGGGTGTTCGGCCGGTTCGAATTCCGTCGCCGTTCGGGTACGGCATCGGAAATGGGTCCCGGCCGGATCGCTCTCGCCGCGGTCCTTTCCGCCGGTGGCCTTCTCGGGCTCGCCGCCCAGGGATTCGTCTTCCCCGGAAATCCGCTCGCTCCGGTGCTCTGGGTGGCACTGGTGCTGACGGGGCTGCTCGTCGTACGGGAACGGACCGTCCCGGAGGCCGTGGCCGGGCAGGGCGCCCGCATCGTGCCCGTTCAGCTGGGCGTGCGCCATGAGGACGCCGGGGACGGGAACGTCCGGGGCGAGGACTCCCGGACCGGGAGCGCCGGGGACGAGGACGTCCGGACCGGGAATGTCCGGGACGGGGACGTCCGGGCCGAGGACTCCCGGACCGGGAATGTCCGGGCCGAGGACGTCCCGGTTCTCGCCCGGCACGGCAGTGGATGAGGTCCCGCACCCCGGGTGCGGGGGCCGGGCGATGGGGAACCACCGCCCGGCCCCCGCGCTTTTGCGTCCCACACCCCGCTTCGCGCCTCACACCCCGTCGGCCGCGAGTTGCTGCCGGACCAGTCCGACCAGGCCCTCGACGAGGGGGCCGGGCTCGACGGACGGGTCGAGCGACCGCTGGAGCAGATAGCCGTCGATCGCCGCCGTGAGGGTGACCGCGACGGCGAGCGGGCGCGCGACCCCCCGGGCCCCGAACCAGTCGCACAGCCGCTGCCGCAACTCGGCCAGCAGGGCGGCGATCTCGGCGCGCAGCTCGTCGTCCCGGCTCGCGGCGACGAGGGACTCGTACAGCAGCAGCAGTTCCGGATCGCGCGGATCGTTGGCGGACAACGCCCGGAGCATGGTCTCCACGGCCTCGGCCGGATCCGTCAGGGACAGGGCCCCGTCGATCCGGTCGAGGAAGAACGTCCGGATCTTCCGCACCGCGGCGATGCGCCGGAGTTCACCGATGCTCCCCACGTGGTAGTGGATCACCCCGGTGTTCACACCCGCGCGCTCCGCCACCCGCCGGCTGCTCACGTCGCCCCAGCCCAGTTCGGGGATGAGGGAGGCGGCGGCCTCGATGATCTTCTCGCGCGTGTCCGTCCCGCGCGAGGGGCTCGTGGGCCCGTCGCTCACAGCCGTACTCCCTGGATCGCGACCACCGCGAGCACACCGGCCGAGGCCAGCGCGATCGCTTCGAGAACGAGCAACTGTACCGGCAGGGGATCGCGCACGACGGGGAAGACCGCGCCGAGGTCGGCCGCGAAGACCGCGATGTGGCCGATGCTCAGCACCAGCGCCGCCACGAAGGCCCAGTGCTGCCCGGCCATGGCGAACCCGGCCACCACGAAGCCGGCGAGCCCGAGGGCGGTCAGATACACGTTGAAGCCGTTGTACTGCCACCGGGGAAGCGGGGAGAAGTCCCTCGTGTCGATCAGCTTCCCCGGGACCATGGGAATCAGCAGCAGCGTCTCCCAGACCAGGAGCGCCGCGGTCACAGTCGCCAACAAGGATTGGTTCATCACGTTCTCCGTTACGTGTGCGTGTGGAGTCGGCCGTCTTTTTGGACGATAGTCCTGGACGGTCGTCCAAATCAAACGGAGAGGTGATCCACGTCGGGGCCGGCCTCCTCCTGTCCGCCGTCTCCTGCCGGTCTCCGCCGGTCGGCCTTCTCGTGCCGGCCTCCGCCGGTCGGCCTTCTCCTGCCGGTCTCCGCCGCGGGCGCGGTCAGGGCACCACCGCCCTGCCGCTCATCCGCGGTGCCCGCCGGCGTCTCCCACCTCGCCCCCGCCCTCCTCGTTCGCCCGGCGGCGCCGGTGGTACGCGACGGTGAGGATCGCCAGGAGCGGCCCCCGGGCGATGAGCGGGGCGTACGTCACACACAGCGCCCAGGCGGCCGGACCGTTGACGGAGGGACGGGCACCGCTCTCGTTCAGCGGCTCCACGAAACCGAAGACCTGGTTCAGCACGGCGTACGCGACGAACGTCGTGATCAGCACCGCCCCGAGTGCGGCCGGAACGACCACCGCCCGGATCGGGATCCGTCTGCCGCAGCCCCGGCACCCAACGCGGGGCGACTTCGCCCCACGACCGCACCAGCCCGAGGGCGAGCAGCGCGAGCCCTTCGGAGACCACGGACAGCCCGAGCACGTACAGGCGTTCCCACCCCGCCCAGTCGTAGTCCGCGTCGTAACCGGCCAGGCCCAGCACCAGCGCGACACGCCACAACCCGGACGGCAGGACACACAGCGGAATGGCATGGGCGACCCGGACCGCCCAGCGGGGAACGGGCTCGACGGGCTTGCGACCGGACGACGCGCCGACCGACGTCTCGGCGCCGTCGCCGCCGCGGTCCTGGCGCGTGTGGTCATGAGTGCCCTCCCCGATACGGTCCGACGCCGTCAACCTTCTTGTACGGGGCGGGTGTTCGGCGTCCGCTGCCGGACCGAACGGCGCTCGCCGGTGCGGCGGAAGCCGGGCACGACCACAGGACGACACCAGTGGTCGACGGGTGCCTCCGAGGAGGACGCCGACACGTCGGACGCCCCGTCCGCCCGCTGACGTACGTGCCGCTCGGCGCCCACC
>NZ_RDBO01000150.1 GCF_008120935.1 Streptomyces sp. sk2.1 | reverse complement strand
GGATGGATTCGGCGCGCACCGGGTGGGTGCGCGCCACCGCACCCACCCGCACGGTGGTGCGGTCAGTGGTGCGTACCGGGTGCGGAGTGCATCGCGTGGGCCAGCACCAGGTGCTCGTCGCGCATGGCCTCCAGGGTGTCGGCGGTGTCCGGGTGGTCGGGGTCCGGAATGACGTTCACCGTGAACCGGATGATGCTCCGGGCGATGCCCGGCGCGGCGGTGGTGGGGGAGTCCCGTGCCCAGTCCCGCAGCGCGGACAGCAGTGCGCATCCGACCTCGTCCAGCGCGAAGGAGTCCGCGCCCAGTTCTGCCTCCAGGTCCAGGGCCGTGACGGGCCAGACGATGTTCTCGGCGAGCCGCAGCAGGACGAACGCCAGTTCCGGGTCTGCTTCCGCGCGCCCGGCGACAGCGGCGCCGCCACCCGTCTGCAGGGCCAGGAGGTAGGCGAAGCCCCGCTCCACCTGTTCGGGCGTCAGGGGTGTACGGGACGGGATCAGGTACGGCATCACGCTCTCCTCACGATGACTGCCGCGCGACTCGCGGCGTCGGTCCTGCATGGTCGGTGCCCCGGCCTGTGGAGCACGCCACGATGGCGGTGGTGCGGTGCAGTTCTGGTGCGCGCCGCACCACCGCCGGCACGGAGGTGTGGTTACGCGGTGGTCCGGTCCACCGAGTGCGCCTCCATCGCCTGTTCCATTCCTGCGGCCTCCAGCCGGCGGAGCACGTCGGCGACGTCGCCGCGCTCCTCGGTGAGGATCTCCTCGGCGAAGCGGATGACGTACTGGGCGATGCCCACGGGCGACACGGGACAGCAGCGGTCGACGGACAGGACCTCCAGCAGCAGCCGACCGAGCGCCGCCGCCAGGAAGGAGTGCGCACACGGGCCCTCGTCGCAGTCCTCGTCCACGGCGGTGACCGGGATGATGACGCGCTCGGCGACGTCCAGGAGCATCCGGGGCTTGCTCTCACCGTCGGAGAGCCGGGCGACCTCGCAGGCGGTGTCGATGTCGTCGGCCTGCAGCGCCCCGATGTAGGCGAACGCGTCGACGATGTCGTCCGGTGTCATCGGGGTGGGCGGTGCGGCGACGGTGTTCTCGGGCATGACAGCTCCTCATGATCGGGCCGCCCCGCTGATCGCGGCGGCCTCGACCCCGATGCTCGGCCCGCTGGCCTGTGGACAGAGAACCCTCCTCCTTCGCACGAACCGGTCGAATCGGAGCTGCTGTGACGTCGGCCGGTAGTTGGCCATCTCGTTCGATAGTTGGCCAGCTCTCCGACTGGGTGGCCGCTGTGGCTGTGCGGATCACTTGGCGGATGAGTGCTCGAGTTGTCAGCTGGCCAGTGCCAAAACGCTGAGCAGGCATGGAATGAGGCGCTACCGTGCTATTGAGACTCACTGCGGGAGGGAAACGGGGATGTTGGATCAGGCCATGGCGGCGTTAGCCGCAGCAGGCGGAGCCGCCGTAGTGCAGGCTGCTGGGACGGACATGTGGACCGGGCTACGGAAATCAGTGGCAAGTTGGTTCGGCCGGGGTGACGAGCAGCGTGAACGGGCGGAGCTGGAGCGTCTGGATCAGGCTGCCAATGAGCTGGATACAGCCGAGGGGGCCGGGGCGGAGCAGGTGCGTATCCGTCAGCAGGCAGCGTGGCAGGTCCGGATCGAGACTTTGTTGGAGAGCTTGGACGAGGCTGGACGTGCCCGTGCCTCCGAGGAGCTGCGCGCCCTGTTGACCCAGCACGCTCGCTACGGCGAAGTATCGGTCGGCGACGGCGGACAAGCCGTTGTCGGGAACGTGACGATCTTCGCTGACCACGGCTCTGCAGCGGCCTGGAACATGGGGAACGTGACCCTCGGAAACCCTCCACAGCCGGGTCCGCAACAGGGCTGAGCGTACCCGGAGTTACCTCGGCTGCCCCCGATCGGGCCGTCTTTATCGTCGCCGATAACGGCGGCGTTGCCGTCGGCGTTGCCGAGGAGGTCCATCAACATGCCGCGCCTCGAACACCGGCCGCATGGCCGTATCAGGTTGGGGTGATCCCGTCTCGGGGCGGATCCTTCCAGCACCGCGCCGAGGCCGACCAGTTGCGAGTTGCGCTCGACGGCGGAGGCACCACCGTGCTGAGCCAGGTGCTGACCGGTACCGGCGGGGTGGGCAAGACACAGCTGGCCGCTGACTACGCCCGTACCGCTTGGCAGGAGAGCGGAGTGGACGTGCTGGTGTGGATCAGTGCGAGCGACACCACTGCGGTCATTTCCGGCTACGCGCAGGCTGGTGTCGAAATCCAGGGAGCTGACCCTGCCGACCCACACTCTGCGGCTAAAGCTTTTTTGGCATGGCTGCAGCCCAAGGCACAAGGCCCCCGATGCAGGTGGCTTGTGGTACTGGACGATGTTACCGACCCCTCCGACCTTAGCGACTGGTGGCCGCCCGCTAGCCCAACTGGCCGCACGGTGGTCACCACCCGCCGAAAGGACGCCGCTCTCGCTAAAGACGAGCGCCGCATGATCGAGGTCGGAGTGTTCACTGCAACGGAGTCCCTCGCCTACCTCACGAGCGCTCTCGCCGTTCACGATCGCCGCGAGCCTGATGCGCAGCTGGCCGCACTTGCCGCTGACCTTGGGCACTTGCCGCTGGCGCTGTCCCAGGCTGCTGCCTACCTTGTCGACGTTGGCGTCGACTGCACTGCTTACCGCGCCCTGCTATCCGACCGCGCACGTACCCTCGCTGACGCAGCCCCGGATGTGCTTCCTGACGGCCAAGCCCAAACGGTGGCCGCTGCCTGGGGGTTGTCCATCGACCGTGCCGATGCCCTGCGCCCGGTCGGCCTGGCTCGTCCTACGCTCCAACTTTGTGCGTTCCTGGATTCCAACGGCATCCCTGCCGCTGTTGTGACCAGTCGGTCGGCGCTCGCTTACCTCACGAGCTATCACAGCAAGGCCCCCGATGCGCATCCGGTCTCTGCCGACCAGGCGCGACTTGCTGTGCGAGCGCTTTACCGACTCAGCCTGATCAACCATGATCCTGGCAGCCTCCACCGGGAGCTTCACGTTCACCAGTTGATTCAGCATTCGGTCCGCGACACCCTCACTTCAACACAGCACGACCTGCTCGCCCGTACCGCCGCTGACGCTTTGACTGAATCATGGCCGGAAGTCGAGCGTGACGTTGATCTGGGTCAGGTGCTGCGTGCCAACACCGTCGCGTTGACCAGGTACAGCGGAGAGGCCCTGTATCGGCCCGATCTTCACCGTGTACTGTTTCGCACCGGCCATAGCCTTGGCGACGCCGGGCAGGTTACCGCTGCTCGGGACTACTTCCATCACCTCTCAGAAATTGCCACCGCGATTCTTGGTGCCGCCCACCCCGACACCCTTGCCGCCCGGCACGGATTCGCCCGATGGCAGGGAGAGGCGGGAGATGCGGCCAGCGCAGTGGACACCCTCACCGAACTGTTGGAGGACCGACTGGGACTGCTCGGTCAAGACCACCCCGAAACACTCCACACCCGACACGAACTAGCCCGGCTGCGAGGAGAAGCAGGCGACGCGGCCGGCGCAGTGGACGCTCTCACGCCGCTGGTGGAGCACTACCTACGAGTACTCGGCCCAGACCACCTGGACACCCTCACTGCCCGGCATGAGCTCGCCCGGTGGCAGGGGGATGCGGGGGACGCGGTCGGCGCAGTGGACGCTCTCACGCCGCTGGTGGAGCACTACCTACGAGTACTCGGCCCAGACCACCTGGACACCCTCACTGCCCGAAGCAATCTTGCCCGGTTGCGGGGAGAAGCGGGAGACGTAGTCGGCGCGGTGAACGCTTTCGCAGAACTGTTGGAGGACCGCCTGCGAGTGCTCGGCCCGGATCACCCACGCACCCTCAGGGCTCGCCATGAACTTGCCAATTGGCGGATCTACGCTGGAGACGTAGCTGGAGCGGTGAACGGCTTCGCGGCGCTGGTGGAGGATGCTCTGCGGCTGCTCGGCCCGGAGCACCCCGATACCCTCACGGCCAGGCTCAACCTTGCGGTCTGCCTCGGCAAAGCGGGAGACGCCACCGGGGCCGTGGACGCCCTCATCACACTGCTCGGGGACTACTTACGGGTAATCGGACCGGATCACCCCGAACCCCTCACCGCCAGACATCACCTCGCCCGGTTGCGGGGAGAGGCGGGAGATGCGGCCGGGGCTGTTACAACGTTCACCGAGCTGCTGCAGGACCGCCTACGCGTGCAAGGACCCGACCACCCCCATACCCTAAGAGCCCGTCATGAACTCGCTCGCTGGCGGGGAGAGGCGGGGGATGTGGCCGGGGCTGTTACAGCGTTCACCGAGCTGCTGCAGGACCGCCTGCGAGTGCACGGACCCGACCACCCCGACATCCTTAGCACTCGGCGCGAACTAGCTCGATGGCAAGCGGACGAGAGGGACTCGGATGTGACAATCGTTCGAGAGGTCCTGCCAGCTGAACCACACAGCCCTGCCGAGTAGGGCACTCATCCGCCAGGTGCGAAGCTCAGTCACGGTCGCGAGACGGCGATTTTTGATCAAGTACAGCCTTCTGCGCACGGAGCATGAGCCTGGCTGCTGTGCTGCTTGCGTGAGTGGTACGCGGAGGCGGGCAATGGTCGCCTCGGACTCGTGCGGGCTGGAGTAGTTGGTCGCACCGTACGCCTCAGCGAGGACGTACTGAGGCGATTGTCGCTGAACATGAAACCTGCCTCATCGACGGACGTCCGGGGGCGACGATTCTCACAGCCGGAGCCCCACCCTCTGCGTTCCCGCGCCCCGCCCGCCCGTCGTCGCCTCACCG
>NZ_RDBO01000015.1 GCF_008120935.1 Streptomyces sp. sk2.1 | reverse complement strand
GCCGCGTCCCACGGGCTGGTGGTGATGAAGTGGGCCAGGGCCTGCCGGTTGCCGTCCTCACCCAGACGGGCGGCCATCGGCTCCACCGACTTGCGCCGCCCGTCCAGCAGCAGTCCTCGCAGATAGACGGCGCCCCACCGGCGTTGATCCGCCCGCGCGAACGGCTCGAACATCTCCGCCGCGAAGTCCTCCAGATCACACCGGACCGCAGCCAACTCCTCACCCAGCACAGCCAGTCAACGACACACCCGATCAAACGGACACGCCACCGGCGAGTGAACCTGACCAAGCACTACTAGCTGTATTGCCCCGCGCGCGGATCATCGGTCGATGCCACCGGAAACAGAAAGGGGCCGGGCATGCCTCAGGAGTGGTAGAGCAACCGGACGACCATGGTGTCGGCCGGCAGGGACTCCAGGTACTCATTGAACATCCGGAGGTACTCGGGGCCGCCGCTCTCGATCCAGCGTCCGTCCAGGGTGAGCAGCGTGGGCGTGGGCAGCACCTCGGCCACCCGCTCGGCAACGAACGTCTCAAGGTCCTCGCCGAAATAAGCGACCGGGTCGTTGGCGAACTGGTCCCCGAGGGCCGGGTTCTCGACGAGGGCTCGGATGAGCGGCTGATCGGTGAACTCCTCGACGACCCGCTCGCGCGGATAGGTCACCGGGTCGGTGTGGGCCCTGGTTGCGAAGAACCCGTACGGCAGGGCCGGTGGGTAGCAGGTCGCGAACTCCTGGTACTCCTTCCACAGGACGCGGGCCCGCGCGGCGGCCTCGTCGCGGTCCACCGCGAGGTCGAGCAGACCTCGCGGCCCGCCATGGCACCTGGAGGGCGGCGGATCGACCGGCGGCTCCGTCCACTCGTCGCGGCGGACGAGCCTCGGGTCCTGCTCATGCCCGGGGAGTACGGCGAAGAGGCACCCGGCACCGGACACGAACCAGTAGTCCCACTCCCCCACCCAGTCCGGGTCGGGGTGATCCGTGCGGTTGTAGTCGAACGGGGCCATGGCCCGTCCGATGAACCGGTGGAGGTCCTCGGGGGCGCAGGGCGGGACGCAGACGGTGACGCGCTGTTTGGCCATGGCTCTGGTCTTTCGTTCGGTGCGGGGCCGACCGGGCGGGACGCTCGGACCTGGTGTCCCGCGTCCCGGATTCAGCCGCCTGTCCGGGCGAGGCGGAATCCGAGGTCGTCGATGCGGAAGGTGGGGTGGCTCTTGCGGCGGCACGATGCCCGGCAGCCCCGGGGCGGGTCGTACGCGCCACCGCCGCGGAACACTCGGTACGGACCGTAGACCCGGGGATCGTAGAGTTCCCAGCACCACTCCCACACGTTGCCGATCATGTCGTGCAGGCCCCACGCGTTGGGCGCCCGGGTCCCGATGTCATGCACCTCGCCGCCGGAGTTCCCGCGGTACCAGGCGATCTCGTCCAGTTCCCCGTAACGGACACCGGAGGTTCCGGCTCTGCACGCGTACTCCCACTCCGCCTCGGACGGGAGCCGGTAGCCATCGGCCTGCCAGTCGCAGATCACGTCCAGCCCGTCGCGGTCCTCGTCCGTCGTGTAGCAGGGCCGGAGCCCCGCCTTCCGCGAGAGGACGTTGCAGAACTCGACGGCTTCCTTCCAGGAGATGTCGGTCATCGGTGTGCGCGGCCCGGCCGAATCACCGGGCGTCCTGTCCCGAACGGCGTGATACAGCTCGCGGGTCACGGGGTACGCCGCCAGTCGGAAGGCACCGACCTCAGCTCTCCATTCCGTTCTCGTGCCCTCGTCACGCAGGACGATCTCTCCGGCGGGGATGCTCCTCATGTTCTCGACGTCCGTCTGACGGAGTACCGACTCCGGGCTCATCACCGCTCCTCATGTGCTCCGGCGCATCGGTCCGGCATGTCGTCGGACCACCGATCGTACGGAAGCGTCCGGGCTCGTGGGACGCCCATGCTTCTTCCTCTCGGAGCGCCGACGATACAGGCAGGCATGCCGTCGTTCGTCCGGCTCCAACACGATTGTTCAGCAAGGGTGTTGGAGGGTGCGTACCGGGCGGCGGTCGGGGTTCCCGGGCCTTCCCCGAAGCTGACGGGCTGACGGGCTGACGGGCTGACGGGCTGACGGGCTGACGGGTCCAGCAGGCCCGGTACGGCTTCGGCCGCGGGCGTCCGGCGGCTGTTCACGCACCGCCGTTGGCCGGAGTGCCCCAGCGGGGGTCGACATGGCCCAGCCAGGCGTCCTGCCCGTCGGCGAGCGGGCGCTCCAGGGGAAGCGGGAGAAGGTGGCAGGCGAACGTGAAGCCCGCGTCCGCTCCGTCTCCCCCGACACGGTGGTCCCATGCGTCGGCGGTCTTCACCGGCGCTCGGAGGAGGAAAAACGTGGTCCTCCGCGGCTGCCCGGTCTCGGGGTGCGGTTTGTCCTCCACGGCGATCCGCCGGATCACCTCGGCGGCCGACAGGCCGGTTTCCTCGGTGACTTCTCGCAGAACGGCCTGTTCCAATTCTTCGTCGGGACCGACCCCTCCGGGGGAACCCGGGTCCCGGCCGCCGGCATCCCGACGTGGTCGAACACCAGCACTTCGGGAACCGTACGCTCCCTGGTCACGTACGCGGCGACGCGGATCCTCGGGGCAGGCATGGCCCCATTCTTCCTCACCGCCACCGCAGAACACCGTCGGCCATCGGCACCGACCCCTGCTCGTGGTCGGTGACCGGACGCCACCGGCATGCCGCCCAATGCACGGCGGAATGCCCTTATCAGGTCGATGTACAGTCACCGCATGGAATACCAGTTCGACATGGTTCAGTCGCTCGCTTCCGTTGTTCACGGCGACGGGGCGGGCGGCATCCGGGAGTTCGTCCGCGGTTTCGCGGCGCACTGGACAAAGCCGCTCGGTGACGAGGACGGCCTGCCCGAGGCCGATCTCGTGGCGGCCGAGGAGAGGTTGGGCCTCCGACTGCCTCCGGCGCTGCGGGAGGCGTACCTGCTGTTCGGCCGCCGCACGGATCTCACCAGGAACCACGACACCCTGCTCGGCCCGTCCGAACTGTACGTGGACAGCGGCCAGGAGGCCCTGGTCTTCCGGCACGAGAATCAGGGAGCCGTCTCCTGGGGTGTCCTCCTCGAAACGCTGGGAGAGGAGGACCCTGCCGTGTTCGTCCGGGCGAATCTGGCCGACAAGAGCGCCGAGCAGTGGGAACCCTGGCTGGACCGGCTCTCCCTGGCGCTCGTCGAGACCATTCTCTCGGAGTCCGTACAGGCGGATGACGAACTCTGCGACTTCCTGACGGACTTCGACGAACACGGCGTCGAGCTGCTGGAGCAGAGGTGTGTCCGGCTCCCCTTTCCCGCCTACCCGGCCTGCGAGAAAGAGCCCGGCATCCGCTGGTTCCTCGGCCCGGACGCCCTGCTCCGCGACGACGACGGGGCGGCCCTTTACGCCCGGGGCCGGATCGAGGAAGCCCTCGACGGCATCCGTGACCTGATCCCGGGCGACTGGCTGAACGACTTCCGTGAGTGATGTCATGCCGGGCGACCGGTAGTGAGACGGCGCTCGCCCGTTCCCGCCCCGGGCCGGAGCCGAATGTTCCTGTCCGGGGCGGCATCGCTCGGTTCCTGTCCGGGACGGTGCGCGGCAGTTACGTCCACGGCGGCGGCACTCTCCGGTTCCCGACCGGTGGCCGAAGCCCTTGCCCGACCTCTCGGGCGTCACACCCTCCGCCTGCGGCAGGGGCCTGCCGCAGGGGCGGTAAAACCCGTGCCGTCGCGGGCCACCGGGCCCACGCGTGGGCCTGCCCGGCCGGGCGGGCCCACGCGTACCGTCGTCAGGCCGTGTGCAGTGTCAGCCCGTACCGGTTCAGGATCTCGTTGATCGGCTGGTGCCAGGTCTCCCCGCCGCCGGAGCAGTTGCCCCAACCGCCCGAGGTGACCCCTTGGGCCTGGTCCCCGCTGATGAAGGAACCGCCGGAGTCACCCGGCTCGGCGCAGACGCTCGTCTTGGTCATCTGGTGGACGGCGCCCTGGCTGTAGTTCACGGTTTCGTTCTTGGCCAGCACGTTGCCGCAGTGCCAGTGGGTCGTGGACCCGGAACGGCATATCGAGGCGCCGACGGGTGCCTCCGCGGAGCCCCGTACCAGCTGGTCCGAGACGGTGCCCCAGCCCAGGACGACAGGAACGGTCCACCAGCCGTTGCCCACGCCGACCCAGGCGTAGTCGTTGTCGGGGAAGGACGACCCCTGGAAGTTGCCGATGGCCGACCGGTCCCATCCGCTGACCGCCGCGCCCGCCTGGCCGCAGTGTCCCGCCGTGACGAATCCGCCGTGCACGGAGAAGCCGATGGAGCACCGGACGTTGCCCGTGTAGTAGGGGTCGCCGCCCACCGTCCCGGCGGCGAAGGTCCTGGGTGCCTCGGGCGTCCGCTTCACCAGGACGGGGCCGGCCTCCCGAGCCTTGGCGACGAACGCGCGGACATCGTTGTCATCCTGCGCCGAGGCGACGATGCCGACGACGACCCGGTTCGCTTTCGGATCGACGTGCCAGCTGCTGACACCGGTCGGTGCGGACATCGCGTCGATCCGGGCCTTGGTCGCGTCGAGCTGTCGGGCGCTGTTGCGCACCACCCGGGCGGACGTGCCCGCCGCTTCCACGGCCCCGACCCTCCGGCCGTCGGTGACGGCCACGTTGAGCTTGCCCGTGGCCGGATCGAACCAGGAGCCGGCGTACGACGATCCTGCCACCCGTTGCGCCTTGCCCTGCACGGCGGTCGCGGTCTTCTCCGCGGACAGTCGCGCCCTGGCCTGGCTTTCCGTCAGGCCGAGGTCCCTCCGCATGGCGGAGAGCAGGCCGGTGGACGCCGGTTCGTCCATGGCCTCGGCACGAGAGGCGTTGGAGGAATCGGAGGTATTGGAGGTCTGGTCCACGGCGACGGGCGAGGCCGATGCCGTGGCGAGTCCCACGGTCGCCCAGGCTCCGACGACGAGCGTGGCGGCCAGACTCGCACGCAGCGCGGTCATGTGTCTCAAGGGAGTGGCCCTTCTGTTGTTCCGGCATGGTGGGGGAGGAACAGGGGCATGTGAGAGGCCTCGACTGAGAGCGCTCTCAGGAGATGCCGCAACGGACTGTAACGCAGCTCGCTCATCAGGTCCATGCCAATGGACAGGTTCCGGAACCCCGGCCGCGGCGATACGGAACCCGGCCCGACACGACCGCCCGGAGGATTCCCCCACCTCGTCGAACGCGGGCCGCGGTCGGTGTGCCGACCGCGGCCCGCCGATTCACGTGCAGGCGTGGGTGTGAACCCGCCTCAACAGCGCCGCCAGCTGGTCCTGTTCACGCCGGTTCAAGGGGGCGAGCAGTTCCTTCTGCACGGCCAGCGCCTCGGCCTGGAGTTCGGAGAGCACCTCACGGCCGGCCGGGGCGAGGGTGACGGTCACCCGGCGGCGGTCGTCGACGTCCCGGGCCCGGTCGACGAATCCGGCCACCGCGAGGTCATCCACGATCTTGACGATGTCGCTCCGGTCGATCCCGAGTCGGGACGCCAGCTCCCGCTGCACATGGGGGCCGAAATCGGCCAGCGCCGACAGGACGGCCATGTGCCAGAGCCGCAGCCCGCGCTCGGCCAGCCGCGCCGCCAGCCGACCGCGCGCCGCCTTTCCGGTCTTGGACATCAGATAGGTCGTAAGTCCCAGGAGGCTGGGCGGGGTCTCACTCATTGACACCATCTTAGGCATACACCAATGATGGGTTCGCACCTACTATTCTGGAGTGGTTCATGGATGCCCTTCACCCTCGTCTGCTGGTGAGCGCGTTCGCCGCCTGCTTCCGTTTCTACGACGGTCTGCTGCCGGCCCTGATCGGAGCGGGCCGGACCAGTGGCGGCGAGTCCGGTCCGTACGCGCACTGGGACGTCGATGGCCAGGGGGTACTGGCACTCTTCGACCGCGGCGCGATGGCCGCCGTCACCGGTACCGCCGGGCTGCCGGCTGCGGTGCCGCCCGCCCAGGACCGGTCGATGTTCGTCTGCCGGGTGCCCGATGTCGACGCCGGGCTGGCCCTGTGCATGGAGCACGGGGCCACACCGGTCGCCGGGGCGTGCGACCGGCCGGACTGGGGTCCGGGGCTCCGTACCGCGCACGTACGCGACCCCGAGGGCCACCTCATCGAGTTGCAGTCCTACTGAACGGCCCCGGACCACACGCCCGCGCGTCCTGTCCGGCGGCTATCCCCGGGCCCAGTCGCGCATGGCGCTCCGCGAGGCGAAGGCGGCGACGTCCTTGTCGAGCGGCTGGTCGGTGTACTGGTGGATGCGCCAGGACGCCTCGATCCTCGGCTTCCCGGCGGTCACGTAGTCGGCGATCCAGAGACCGTCCCCCGCGTACGAGGTGGTGTCGTGGTTCAGCCAGAAGTGGCGGTTGCAGTACAGCAGGACCTTGTGATGGGGCCTCAGGCGTTTGACCTCGCGGATGAAGCTGTCCTTCTCCGCGTTGCTCGCCCTCGTGCCCTCGCCGTTCTCCTCCCAGTCCACCGCGAGCAGATCGCCCGCCTTCTCCGGAGCCTTGCTCACGAAGTACTCCGCCTGGGCCTTGATGTTCCCCGGCCAGAGAAAGTGGTAGAAGCCGACCACGCATTCCGCGTCCCGGGCACGCTTCACCTGTTCCGCGAGGCGTGGATTGATGTACGAACGGCCCTCGGTGGCCTTGATGAGGACGAAGTCCAGCCCGTCCGTATTGAAGGACGGCTGATGGGAACTGACGTCGACGCCATGCAGCATGGGCACCGCCTTCCACTGACCCTGGTGGTTCCGGTTCTCTTCCTGTAGGTGCCCGCCGCCGCTCGTTCCCATCCTCCGGGTGAACAGGCGAATCGTTTTGCCATCGCTGCTGTCCATCGCCGTCCACTGCCGTCCACCGCCGGGCCCGATCGGACCGGGCCCGGCGGACGGTCCGTTCGGCGTTACCGCTCGTCGTCCATAGCTGCCGGGAGGCTGTCCATGAAGGAGCTGACGGAGAAGACCGCGCGCCCGGGTCCGGGCGGGCCGTAGCCGGGGGGCGAGCTGAGCCCGTACTCCTCCATCGTCGCGCGGTAGGCGTCCAGCAGGCGGATGTGGTACTCCAGCGGCGCTCCGTCCGGGTTGGTCTTCCCGAGCGGGGTGGTGGGTTCCGGGCACCAGGTGGTGAACCGCGGGGTGATGCCGTGCGACATGAAGAAGCGCAGGCCCTCGGTCGTCGAGGCGATGGCCTCGTCCACGGTGGTGAAGCCGAAGGGCGCAGCCATCTCCACACCGGCGACGAAGTTGGGAATGACGTTCCGGGCGCCGAAGACCTCGGCGGAGTCCAGGATGCGGCGGTGCCACTCGTCGCGGCCCACGTAACGCTCCTTGCCCGGGCAGTAGAGCTCGAACAGCCTGCGGTCCCACACCTCGTAGTTGGGGTGGTAGATCTGCACGCCGTAGTCGTGGAAGCGCTGCACGTCGGCCTTGGGCAGGGCCTGGGCGACGACCTTGCCGATCCAGCGGCCGGGGAAGCGCTCCTCGATGGCCTTGGCGTACTGACCGTAGAAGTCGGCCTCGTCACGGCCGCCGATGTGGGAGGTGATGGCGCCGCCGGTGAGCGTGTAGGCCGTGGAGGTCTTCGCGGTGTCGTACTTGTCGATGATGGCCAGCGCCTCCAGGACCTCCTCGACCGGCTTCACCCCGGTGTACGGACGGCCCGCCGCCTTGTGCTGGCGCCAGTTGTGGTTGATGTCGCAGTACTGGCACTCCTCCTTCGCCCCGAAGTACTGGCAGACCCGGAAGACCGTCAGGTACACGAGGTAGCCCCACTGGATGGTGGGTGCCACCTCCATCACGGACTTGCCGTTCTCCAGGGTGTGGCGGTAGTAGTCCGGCATGGGCGGCAGGCCCACGTCGGAGATCCGCCGGCCGTCGAGGTACAGCCCGAGCACGCCGTCCTCGTCGGCCGCGACCCGGTAGGGAGACGCGGGGTTGACCCGTACCGACACCACGGTCCTGCGCAGGTCGTACGGACCGCCGGTGAGCACGATCTCCTCCGGCGGACGGCGGAGCGCGGCCGCGCCGAGCTCGGGGAGCGTGCCGTGGTCGAACGAGAAGATGAAGTACGACTTCGGCTTGACGTCGCCGTCCTCGTTGTCGCTGAGCGCGGATTCGTCGAACGCCACGCCGCCGCGCAGGAGGTCTTCCTTGATGACGGCTTCCCGGGGAACGTGCGGGAACTGCTCCATGAGCCGCTCCACCAGGCGGGTGCGGCTCCCGTCCCGGTGGCTCGTCTCGGTGCGGCTGCGGTCGGTACTGCTGGGCATGTGCGGGACTCCTCGGTCCGGTCGGCGACGGCGCTCCGGGTACGCCACACAGTGCAACGAATCAGGCACGTCGGCAGTGCCCCGCCGTGCCGGTCGATTCGTTCCGGTGACGCGGGCGTGATGCCCGGTCACCGGCTCGCGGTCCGGATCGCCCGCCGTCGACGGTACCCGCCGCGATGCTCACCCGGTCCAGTGGGCGGGGCGGTCGAGGGATCGCGGGAGCTTCGTCGCCGCGTCGCCCCTGGCCGCGTTGAGCTGGGACTGGGTGAGGAAGAGGCTCCCGGTGAGGTCCGCACCGGACAGGTCGGCGTCCCGGAAGTCGGCGCCGATCAGGTCGGCCAGACGGAGGTCGGCACCGGTGAGGTCCGCCGCGATCAGGTACGCGCCCCTCAGGTCGGCGCCCCTCAGGTCGGCGCCGCGCAGCCTGGCCCCGATCAGGTCGGCGCCTCGGCGGTGTCGCTTCTTCCCGCGCGGTGCCGTCGCCCGTACGAGTTCGCTGGTGCGGAGCAGGAGCCGGGCCGCCTCGTCGCGGTGACCGGACACGTCGAGGCCCGCGAGATCGTCCGCGGGAAGGCGGGTGAGGCGTTCCGTGGCGTCGAGGGTGCGCCGGAGGTCACCCCTCAGGGACCGCGCCGGCTCCAGGGACAGCGCCTCCGTGAGGTACCAGAGGAGTTCGTGGAGTTGCCGCATCACCGGGAACACCTGGAACATCCGCCGGGCGGTCTGCGGCGCGGAGCGCCAGTCCAGTCCGCCGAAGGTCTCTCCGGAGACCTTCTGACCGGCCCCGAAGCAGTCGTACACGGTGCAGCCGGGAAAGCCCTGCGTCCGCAGCCGGGTGTGGATCCCGCAGCGGAAGTCCTCCTGGAGGTTGCGGCAGGGCTCCCCCGCGTCCTTGTCGATCGCGAAGTCCGCGGACCGGGTCAGGGTCAGCGCGACGCAGCACAGCCCGAAACAGTTCGCGCAGTCGGCGCGCAGCCCGGCACGGTCGATGGGGGCGGCGCCGGGGCCTTGGACGTTGTCGGGCACAGTGCGTGAATCCTCTGGGGTACGGAGCTGTCGGGCGTTCGAGCCTATCGGGCCATGTCACCCGCGCACACCGATTTCATGATCGGCTGCATGCGTCGGGCCGTCGTGGGCCGGTTCCGGGACGGTGCGTCACATGGCGTGCGCGGTCCCCCGTCCCGTCAGGGCGAGCCGTTGCCACGGCGGCCGGGACGCGGTGCCCGGGTCGTTGTCAGTGGGGCGGCGCACACTGTCGGCAGTACCGCACGGGCGAAGGGGGCACTGATGGGCACCGAGCACGAGACCGGGTTCGAACCGGCCACCGGGGACGGTCCGGCGGCTCCCGCACCGGACCCGGGGCGCGCGGCTTCGGTGCGGACGGCGTTCGAGGGGATGCTGCAGATCCGCCGGCTGACGAACACCGGGCACGTCGCCCCGGAGGGCGTACCCGCGTCCTGGGAGACGCACCGACCGGTGCGGGCCGTGGCCATCGCCCTGGAGGCGTCGGGCCTGACCCCCTCGGCCGTCGACGGATCGGGCAGCCGTACCGCGACCGGGTACCGCCTGGAGCGGGGCGAGGCGCCGGGCGGTGTCCGTGTCGAATGGCTCGGTCCGCCCGGCAGCGGGGCGGCCCATTCGGAGGTAGACGGGCTGAACCGGTGTGCGGCGGTGCTGCGGGAGTTGGGCTGGACGGTACTGCTGTACCGGGGAGCCCGCCGCCGAAGATTCCTGGAGGTGGAACCGCCGCCCGGCGCCCGGCGGCCGAACGGCCGCTAGTGGGCATCCGCGCGTCGCCGCGGCGGGCGTTGTCGGACCCATGGGGGATGCTGGTGCGTCCGACACCTCTGACCGGGAGATGCTGAGATGCGCGATGCCGAACTCGCCGCGGCCCAGGCCTACGTCCGACTACTGGAGGCCACTCGGGCCGCGCTCGCGGATCCGGACGACGGTCCTCTGTACGTGCCGTTGCTCGCCTCGCCGATCGCGGAGGCCGACGGCGCACTGCGGCGGGCGGGTCTGTGCGGCAACGAGTCCCGTTTCTTCGACCTGGTGCGTGCGCTCCGCCCGAGCATGCCCGGCGGTCACTGACCGGGCCCGTAGGTCAGTCCCTCCGCCAACCCGTACCGGGCCCGCCGGTCGGCCCTTCCGGCAGGCGACACCGCGCCCGCGTCATCCCCGGTACGCCGCTCCCGGCGATCACCGACCTGTCGTCGCGTCCGGCGACCGGTGGGCGCCGTCGTCCTCGGGCGTCGCGAGGCCCTCTTCACCCGGCCGCCCCGATGCGTCACCATGCTGTGGGCGAGTCGGCGGACCGAGCACTCCCGGGCGCTGCTCCGAGGATGCTCACGACCTGCCGCCCCGCGCCGGCCCCACCCGTCGGGACGATCAGCGCCTCCCCGATGCGCACGCTTCCGCGTGCACGGTGAATTGATTCAGGACAGAAGAACAACCCGACCAGCCGATTGACCAGAACCATGGGAGAACCTACCGTACGACCGAACTGAAACGATTCATATGCTCTTCGGTCCGACCGCCTCCCGGTCGCCGGATACCCCTTGCGAGGTACTCATGTCCGATGTGTCGACCGTCAAGGAAGCCCTGAAGTCCCAAGTGATCGAGACGCCCTCATGGGGCTACGGGAACTCCGGGACGCGTTTCAAGGTGTTCGCGCAACCGGGGGTTCCGCGCGATCCGTTCGAGAAGCTGGAGGACGCGGCGCAGGTGCACGCGTTCACGGGCGTGGCGCCGAAGGTGTCCCTGCACATCCCGTGGGACAAGGTCGAGGACTACGCCGCGCTGAACCGGCACGCCGGGAGTCTCGGCGTGCGGATCGGCGCGATCAACTCCAACGTCTTCCAGGACGACGACTTCAAGCTCGGTTCGGTCACCCACCCCGACCCCGCGGTGCGCCGGAAGGCCACCGACCACCTGCTGGAGTGCGTCGACATCATGGACGAGACCGGGTCCCCCGATCTCAAGCTCTGGTTCTCCGACGGCACCAACTATCCGGGGCAGGACGACATCGTGGCCCGGCAGGACCGGCTCGCCGAGGCGCTGGCCGAGGTCTACGAGCGCCTCGGCGACGACCAGCGGATGCTGCTGGAGTACAAGCTCTTCGAGCCCGCGTTCTACACGATGGACGTGCCGGACTGGGGCACGGCGTACGCGCACTGCCTGAACCTCGGGCCGAAGGCCCAGGTGGTCGTGGACACCGGGCACCACGCACCGGGCACCAACATCGAGTTCATCGTGGCGTTCCTGCTGCGTGCCGGGAAGCTCGGCGCGTTCGACTTCAACTCCCGGTTCTATGCCGACGACGACCTGATGGTCGGGGCCGCCGACCCGTTCCAGTTGTTCCGGATCATGCACGAGGTGGTCAGGAACGGCGGTCTGAGGCCCGAGACGAACGTCAACTTCATGCTCGACCAGTGCCACAACATCGAGGCAAAGATCCCGGCCGTGATCCGGTCGGTCGCCAATGTGCAGGAGGCGACCGCCAAGGCGTTGCTGGTCGACTCGACGGCGCTGGAGGCGGCACAGCGGTCCGGTGACGTGCTGGCGGCGAACGGCGTCCTGATGGACGCCTACAACACCGACGTCCGTCCGCTGCTCGCCGAGGTGCGTGAGGAACTCGGCCTGGCCGGGGACCCGTTCGCCGCGTATCTGGCCTCCGGCAACCAGGAGCGGATCGCCGCCGCCCGGGTCGGCGGCGAGCAGGCCGGCTGGGGCGCCTGACCCCTCCCCCGTACGTCCGACCCGTTCCGTGCTTCTCCCTCCTCCGGACCGCAAAGGAATTCCATGACCTCCGCGACGCATCCCGAAGTCGCCGCGCTGCTGGAGCGCGCCCACCGCATCGGCTCCGATCCCCGCAACACCAACTACGCCGGCGGCAACGCCTCGGCCAAGGCCACCGCGATCGATCCGGTCACCGGTCGCGAGACCGAACTGCTGTGGGTGAAGGGGTCCGGGGGCGATCTCGGCACCCTGACCGAGGCGGGTCTCGCCGTCCTGCGCCTGGACCGGGTGCGTGCGCTCGAGGACGTGTATCCGGGGGTGGAGCGCGAGGACGAGATGGTGGCGGCGTTCGACTACTGCCTGCACGGCAGGGGCGGAGCCGCTCCGTCCATCGACACGGCGATGCACGCCCTGGTCGGGGCCGCGCACGTCGACCATCTGCATCCGGACTCGGGCATCGCGCTGGCGTGCGCCGCCGACGGCGAGAAGCTCACGGCGGAGTGCTTCGGCGACAAGGTGGCCTGGGTGGGCTGGCGCAGGCCCGGTTTCCAGCTCGGCCTGGACATCGCCGCGGTCAAGGAGGCGAACCCGCGGGCCGTCGGCGTGATCCTGGGCGGGCACGGCATCACGGCCTGGGGCGAGACGTCCCAGGAGTGCGAGCGCAACGCCCTCTGGATGATCCGCACCGCCGAGGCGTTCCTGGAGGAGCGCGGCAGGGACGAGCCGTTCGGTCCCGTGTGGGCGGGCCGGGAGCCGCTGGCCGAGGAGCGGCGCCGGGAGCGTGCGGCGGCGCTCGCCCCGTTGATCCGCGGGCTGGTCTCCACCGACCGTCCGCAGGTGGGTCACTTCACGGATGCGGAACCGGTGTTGGACTTCCTCGCCCGCACCGGGCATCCGCGGCTCGCCGCGCTCGGCACCTCGTGCCCGGACCATTTCCTCCGTACGAAGGTCCGGCCGCTGGTTCTCGACCTGCCCGCGGACGCCTCGCCGGACGAGGCCGAGGCGCGGCTGCGGGAACTGCACGCGGAGTACCGGGAGGAGTATCGCGCCTACTACGAGCGGCACGCCTCCCCCGGCTCCCCGGCGATGCGCGGTGCGGACCCGGCGATCGTGCTGGTGCCCGGGGTCGGCATGTTCTCCTTCGGCAAGGACAAGCAGACGGCCCGGGTCGCCGGGGAGTTCTACCTCAACGCCATCCAGGTCATGCGTGGCGCCGAGGCCGTCTCCTCGTACGCCCCGATCGAGGAATCCGAGAAGTTCCGGATCGAGTACTGGGAACTGGAGGAGGCCAAGCTGCGCCGGATGCCGGGGCCCATGCCCCTGGCAACCCGGGTGGCGCTGGTCACGGGCGCGGGGTCCGGCATCGGCAGGGCCATCGCGCACCGGCTGGTCTCGGAGGGGGCGTGTGTCGTCGTCGCGGACCGCGACGCCGAGAACGCCGCCTCGGTGGTGCAGGAGCTCGGCGGGCCCGACGCGGCCGTCGCGGTGACGGTCGACGTGACCGACGAGCAGCAGATCGTCGCCGCCTTCGGGGCCGCCGCGCTCGCGTTCGGCGGTGTGGACCTCGTCGTGAACAATGCCGGGATCTCCGTCTCGAAGCCGCTGCTGGACACCACCGCGCAGGACTGGGACCTCCAGCACGACATCATGGCGCGCGGCTCGTTCCTGGTGTCGCGGGAGGCCGCCCGGATGATGCGGGTCCAGGACCTCGGCGGCGACATCGTCTACGTCACGTCGAAGAACGCGGTGTTCGCGGGCCCGAACAACATCGCCTACTCGGCCACCAAGGCCGACCAGGCCCATCAGGTGCGACTGCTGGCGGCCGAGCTGGGCGAGCACGGGATCCGGGTCAACGGTGTCAACCCCGACGGTGTGGTGCGCGGTTCGGGAATCTTCGCCTCGGGCTGGGGCGCCCAGCGCGCGGCCACGTACGGCATCGAGGAGGAGAAGCTCGGGGAGTTCT
Organism: Streptomyces sp. sk2.1; assembly: GCF_008120935.1. GTDB lineage: Bacteria > Actinomycetota > Actinomycetes > Streptomycetales > Streptomycetaceae > Streptomyces. The sequence goes on along the minus strand of NZ_RDBO01000015.1, from coordinate 89,888 downwards.
ACGCCCGGCGCACGCTCCTCAAGCGCGAGGTGCTCCCGGAACACGTGGCCAACGCCGTCTTCGCGCTGACGGGCGGCGACCTCACGCACACGACGGGGCTGCACATTCCCGTCGATGCCGGTGTGGCCGCGGCGTTCCTGCGATGACCCGCGCCGCCGCCCCAACCGGAAGGAGGTCGCCGTGTCCGTGATGTCAGGGAGCGGGGCGGTCTTCGCCGCCGTGGACCTCGGTGCGACCAGTGGCCGGGTGATCACCGGCCGGGTGGGGCCCGGAGAGCTCGTGTCGGCCGAGGCGCACCGTTTCCCCAATACGCCGGTCCGTCTGCCGGACGGGCTGCGGTGGGACGTGCTCGCCCTGTACCAGGGGATGCTGGACGGGTTGCGGGCCGTCGCCCGCACGGGTCCGGTCGCCTCGGTCGGCATCGACACCTGGGCGGTCGACTACGGCCTCCTCGACTCCGACGGGGCGCTGCTGGGGCTGCCGTTCCACTATCGCGACGGCCGTAACGCCGAGGCCGCCCGCCGGGTGCTGGCCGAGTGCGACGGGCGGGAACTGTACGCCGTCGGCGGGTTGCAGCAGCTGCCGTTCAACACGGTGTTCCAGTTGGCCGCTCACCGTACGAGCGCCCAGTGGGAAGCGGCGCGGACGGTGTTGCTGATCCCCGATCTGCTGACGCACTGGTTGACGGGATCGGTGGGTGCGGAGATCACCAACGCGTCGACGACCGGTCTGTTCGACGCGTCCGCCGGGACCTGGTCCGATGCGCTGATCGGCCGGCTGGGGCTGGACCGTTCGTGGTTCCCGCCGCTGCGCGAGCCCGGTGATCCTGCCGGGACGCTGCTGCCTCACGTCGCCGAGTACACTGGTCTGCCCGCCGGGACGCCGGTGACGGCCGTCGCCTCGCACGACACCGCTTCGGCGGTCGCCGCGGTGCCCGCGACGGAGCCGGGGTTCGCGTACCTCTCCTGCGGCACGTGGTCGTTGGCGGGGCTCGAACTGACGGCCCCGGTCCTGACCGAGGAGTCCCGGGCGGCGAACTTCACCAATGAGCGCGGGGTGGACGGCACCATCCGCTACCTCCGCAACGTCATGGGGCTGTGGCTGCTGGAGGAGTGCCGTCGGACGTGGGACCGGCAGGGCGTCTCCCCGGGGCTGGACCGGCTGCTCGCGGAGGCGGCCCGGGCCCGGCCGTTCGCCGCGGTGATCGATCCGGACGACGAGGCGTTCCTCGCCCCGGGCGACATGCCGGCGCGCATCGACGCCCACCTCGTGCGGACCGGGCAGGCGCCGCCGGACGGTCCCGGCGGGTACGTGCGCTGCGTGCTGGAGAGTCTGGCGCTGGCCCATCGCAGAACGCTGCGCCTGGCCGCCGCCCTCGCGGGGCGGGAGCCGGTCCGGATCCATCTCGTCGGCGGGGGTTCGCGCAACGCGCTGCTGTGCCAGTGGACCGCGGACGCCACCGGACTCCCCGTCACTGCCGGTCCCGCCGAGGCGACCGCGCTCGGCAACATCCTGTTGCAGGCCCGTGCCCACGGGCTGGTGGGGGGCCTCGACGACATGAGGCGGCTCGTGGCCCGGACCCAGGAATTGCGCCACTACACCCCGCGGGGCGATCAACGGGCGTGGGACCGGGCGGCCGCACGGCTGGAGCCGGTCCGAGCGCCCGGTGTCCCGCCCTCGACAGCGGTCCGGGCGCCCACGGGGGCGGACCGGACCCGGTACGGAAGACGGAGGAAGGAAACCCATGGCTGACGTCCCGCCCGCTGTGCCGGGCTCCGCACTCACCCGCGTCACGCGCCGTCCTACCCGTGTGGGTCTGGTCTCCGGCGGACTCGGCGCGTACTGGCCGCAGTTCCCGGACCTCCTGGAACGGTTGCGGGAGTCCGCGCGCTTCGTGACCGAACGGTTCGAGGAGATGGACTGCGAGGTCGTCGACGCCGGCTTCGTCTCCGATCCGCAGGAGGCCGCCGGGGCGGCCGGGAAGCTGCGCGCGGCCGACTGCGACATCGTCGTGACGTTCCTGACGACGTATCTCACGGCCTCGATGGTCCTGCCCATCGCCCAGCGCGCCCATGCTCCGGTGCTGGTCATCGATCTCCAGCCGACCGAGGCGATGGACCACGCGAACACGGACACGGGGGCGTGGCTGGCCTACTGCGGTCAGTGCCCGCTGCCGGAGATCGCCAATGTGTTCCGGCGCGGGGGAATCCCCTTCCGGTCCGTATCGGGCCATCTGCGCGACGAGAACGCCTGGAACAGGATCCGCCGCTGGATCCGTGCCGCCCGGGTGCGCGGGGTGCTGCGCCACGGACGGCACGGTCTGATGGGCCACCTCTACCCCGGCATGCTCGACGTGTCCACCGACATGACGCTGGTCTCCACCCGATTCGGCGGGCACGTCGAAGTTCTCGAGTTCGACGATCTGCGGGTCCGGGTCGCCGCCGTGACGGACGCGGTCGCCGCCGAACGCGTCGCGCTGGCGCGTACGGTCTTCACGCTCGACGGTTCCGTCGACGAGGGCGATCTGGCGTGGGCGGCCCGGGTCTCGGTCGGGCTGGACCGGCTGGTGGAGGATTTCGGGCTGGACAGCCTCGCCTACTACCACCGCGGTCTGGAGGGCGAGATCCACGAGCGGCTCGGCGCCGGGATGATCCTGGGCGCTTCACTGCTGACCGCGCGCGGCGTCCCGATGGCCGGGGAGTACGAGCTGCGCACCAGCCTGGCCATGCTGGTCGCCGACACCCTGGGGGCGGGTGGCTCCTTCACCGAGTTCCAGGCCCTCAATTTCCGGGACCGGGTCGTCGAGATGGGCCATGACGGTCCCGCCCATCTCGCGATCAGTTCCGGGGACCCGCTGCTGCGCGGGCTCGGTGTCTACCACGGCAAGCGCGGCTGGGGCGTCAGTGTGGAGTTCGATGTCGAGCACGGTCCGGTCACCACGTTCGGCATCGGTCAGGAGGCCGACGGCACCCTCACCTTCATCGCGTCCGAGGGGGAGGTCGTGCCGGGGCCGCTGCTGGAGATCGGCAACACCACGTCCCGGGTCGACTTCGGCTTCGATCCCGGCGAGTGGACGGATGCCTGGTCCGCGACGGGGGTCGGCCATCACTGGACGCTGTGCACCGGCCACCGCGCCAAGGACCTCAGGGCGGCGGCCGGGCTCCTCGGCGTGCCCTTCCGTGTGGTGGACGGCCCGGGGGAACTCTGAATCCGTAGGTGCTCCGGGGTGGGTCCGTCATGTCGCGGCGGCCCCGCCCCGGCTGCGGGCGGTCCGTACCGGCTCAGTGCTCCGTCGGGGAACCGGCGGTCGGGTCCGCCTGCCGGCCGGGGGCCAGGCCGAGTTCCTGGTCGCCCAGCGGGGCGAAGAAGAGCGCCACGTCGGCGTCGGTGACGTCGGCGAGGGCCGCCGGGCTCCACCGCGGGGAACGGTCCTTGTCGATGATCTGGGCCCGCACGCCCTCCACCAGATCGGGCCTGGTGAAGGCGGTGCACGAGGTGCGGTATTCCTGGTCCAGCACGGCTTCCAGGTTGCCGAGCCCGCGGGCCCGGCGCAGCGCGGCGAGGGTCACCTTGAGTGCGGTGGGCGACTTGGCCAGGATCGTCCCGACGGCCTGTTCGGCGGCGGGGACGCCGCTGCTGAGGAGCCGGTCGACGATCTCCTCGACCGTGTCGGCCCGGTAGCAGGAATCGATCCACTCCCGGTGTTCGGCCAGCTCACCGACCGGTGCGGGCGAGGCGTACCGCAGCACCGTCTTCTCGATCTCCGTGGCCGTGCCGCAGCCGGCGAGGTCCGTGACGAGTGCGGTGAGGTGGTGCGACGGGACGAAGTGGTCGGCGAGCCCGCACAGCAGCGCGTCGCCGGGACCGGCCGCCTCCGCGGTGAGGGCCAGGTGGGTGCCCAGTCCACCGGGTGCCGCGGCGAGGAGGTGCGTTCCGCCCACGTCGGGGACGAATCCGATTCCGGTCTCGGGCATGGCGACGCGTGAGCGTTCGGTGACGACGCGGACGTCCCCGTGGGCCGAGACGCCGACGCCGCCACCCATCACGATGCCGTCCATGATCGCGACGTACGGCTTGGGGAAGCGGGCGATGCGGGCGTTGAGCCGGTACTCGTCGCGCCAGAAGCCCGTCGACGCGTCGTTCCCGGCGCGGGCGTCCTCGTAGATGGACCGGATGTCGCCGCCCGCGCAGAGGCCGCGTTCGCCCGCTCCGGTGATCAGGACGGCGGTGACGGAGTCGTCGTGTTCGGCCTCGGCGAGCGCTTCGTCGATGCGTGCCACCATGACGTGGTTCAGCGCGTTGAGGGCGCGTGGACGGTTGAGCGTGATGTGCCGGACGCGTCCCTCGGTGTGCAGCAGAACGGGATCCTCGTGGTTCATGAATGCGCTCCGGTCAGCCCCTGTGCCGTATCGACCGCAGATCGCGGACGATCTTCCGCTGCCATTCTGCGGGGGTGGGCTCCGGCCCGGGACGGCAGGGGTGCCGGAGGCGCCGGGTGCGGTGCCCGGGCCGGATTCCGCCGGGCATCCGCTGTGGCAGCCTGCCGGAACCGGTTCGACAATTGAGACACCTGGCACGGGCCGCGCCGCCCGGCGGCCCAGTCCGGCGACCTCGGAGCAGGAATGACCGATCACGACCAGCAACCGAGCAGATCCGTCCCGCCCCGCCTGCTGATCGACCGGACGCACAACGGCGAGACCGCAACGGCTCAGCGGCTTGCCATGAACCGGACGGGCAGTTTCGAGTGGAACGTGGGGGCCGATGCGCTCGACATCGACGAGGCCGGGCTGCTGGTGTTCGGTCTGGACCCCCAGACCTTCGACTCGCGGCCCGAGACCGTGATGGAGCGGCTCGAACAGTCGGAGCGGACCCGCCTCGAAGTGGCGATCGACGAGGCGATCAAGAGCGGGCGCAGTTCGTACAGCGTGCACTTCCGGGTGCCGCTGGACAACGGCAAGGACCAGTGGACCCACATCCAGGCCCGAATACTGCGCGCCGAGGACGGTCAGGTGGAGCGGATCATCGGGGTGGTGCAGGACGCCACCGCCGAGGTCACCCATTCGGCCTTCGTGCTGGATCTGGAGAAGCGTAGGCAACGCCAGACCAGTATCGTTGAACGCACAACGAGTGCCTTGTCGCGGGCGGTGACCGTGGACGACGTGACCGCGTCGCTCACCGGGCCGGGCGGGCTCGCCCGGCTCGGCGCGGACGGGCTCTCGCTCGGGCTGGTCGAGAACACCTCGATGAACGTCATCGCGCTGAGCGGCGATTCGGCGGAGGCGATCGACGCGGTCCGGTCCGCGGGCCTGGACCGTGATTTTCCGCTGGCCGACGCGACCCTGAGTGGTCGGCCCAGGTTCCTGACCTCGGTCTCCGCGCTCGTCCACCGCTACCCGGTACTGGCACCCCATGCCGGCCGGATGGAGTTCCGTGCCGCCGCCTATCTGCCGCTCGTGGCCCAGGCGCGCTCCCTGGGCACCCTGGCGCTCTTCTACCGCGAAAGAACGACCTTCAACGCGGACGAGCGCAATCTGTGCCTGGGGCTGGCCGCCATCGTCGCCCAGTCCCTGCAGCGCGCGAAGCTCTTCGACGAGGAGCGCGAGTTCGCCACCGGCCTCCAGTCCGCGATGCTGCCGAGGCGGATCCAGGAGATCGAGGGCGGCGAGATCGCCGTGCGCTACCACTCGGCCTGGAGCGGCCGGCAGGTCGGCGGCGACTGGTACGACGTGATCGCACTGCCCAAGAACCGGTTCGGGATCGTGGTCGGTGACGTGCAGGGCCATGACACGCATGCCGCCGCCACCATGGGGCAGCTGCGCATCGCCCTGCGCGCGTACGCCGCCGAGGGGCACTCGCCGTCGACGGTGCTGGCGCGGGCCTCGCGCTTCCTCTCCGAGCTGGACACGGACCGCTTCGCGACCTGCACGTACGCCCAGGTCGATCTGGCGTCGGGGACCGTGCGGGTGGTCCGCGCCGGGCATTTCGGGCCGCTGATCCGGCACACGGACGGCCGGGTCGGCAGCCCTCAGGTACGGGGCGGTCTGCCGCTGGGCATCTCGACCGACTTCGGGGACGAGGAGTTCCCCGAGACCCGGCTCGACCTGGTGCCGGGCGAGACCCTCGTCCTGTACACCGACGGTCTGGTGGAGGAGCCGGGGGCCGACATCGACTCGGGCGTCCGTACGTTGATCAATGAGGTGAGCGCGGGGCCGGCGGGCGCCCAGGCACTGGCCGACCATCTGTCGGAGCGACTCTGGGAACGCTGGGGTTCGGGGGACGACGTGGCCCTCCTGGTGCTCCGGCGCAGCCCGGATCCCGGATCGCCGCGGGCGCCGCGGCTGCACCAGTACATCCACCAGGCCGACCCGGAAGGGCTCTCCGACGCCCGTACCATCGTGCGCCAGGCCCTGACCGACTGGGACATGGCCGAGCTCGCCGACGACGCGGAGCTGGTCACCGGCGAGTTGCTGGTGAACGTCCTGCTGCACACGGAGGGCGGGGCGGTGCTCACTCTGGAGGTGCTGCCGGAGCCCGTCCGCCGGGTCCGGCTGTCCGTGCAGGACCGCTCCAGCGCCTGGCCGAGGCGTCGCAGCCCCGGCGAGACCGCGACGTCGGGACGGGGGCTGCTGCTCCTGGATGCCGTCGCCACCCGCTGGGGGATCGAGCCCCGCGGGGAGGGCAAGGCGGTCTGGTGCGAGATCGGTCCCCCGGTACCGCCCGTGTCCACCACTCGGCCCGCGGCGGAACCCGTGTGACGCACCGTTCGCCCCGATCCGACCCGGGCGGGCCGGAGGACGGGGCTGCGGTCGCGTCGGAGACGGCGGTGCGTTCAGAGGCGCCGGTGCATGATGTGCAGCCCGACCAGCCCGCGCTCCGGGTGGTTGAACCCCTCCGGCAGGGTTCCCAGGATCTCGAAGCCCAGCGACTGGTAGAGCCGGACGGCGTGAGTGTTCGTCTCCACGACCGCGTTGAACTGCATGGCCCGGAACCCCGCCTCGCGGGCCCACTCCAGGGTGTACTCGCACAGGGCCCGGCCCACCCCCCGCCCCGAGTGCTCGGGGTCGACCATGTAGCTGGCGCTTCCGATGTGCGAGCCGTTGCCCATGTGGTTGTTGTTCATCTTGGCCGTGCCGAGGATCGTCCCGTCGTCGTCGACCGCGACAACCGTGCGGTTGGGGGACTTGAGGAGCCACCAGGATTCGGCCTCCTCCTCGCCGAGGTCGAGAGGGTAGGTGAAGGTCTCGCCCGCGGCGACGATTTCGTGGAAGAACGGCCAGATGGCGGGCCAGTCCTCGGTGGTGGCTTCCCTGATCAGCATGGCAGCCAGAATGCCCGTACCGATCTTCGTCCGCGACCTGTTTTCCCACCCGCCGCGAGCCATCTGCCTGCGTGAGCAACGATTTCATCCCCTTTCGCCCCATCACGCGCCGTGCGGCGCACGGCCCGGGCCGGGTCGCCGGCCGCGCCCGGCCCCGGACGCGCGCCTGCGCAGGCGGAACCTGGCGAGCAGGCCGGACGCGGGCCCCACCACGCCCACCGGAGCCGCCCCCGGAGCAGGTGTCGTCGCGCGCCCGGACACCGGATCCGGTCCGGGCACCGAGCCATGCACCGAAAGCCGACCGGACACCGCGACCGGGCCGGGCTCCGGTTCCGGTTCCGGTCCGGACGCCAAAGCCGGGCCCGGCACCGCAACCGGGCCAAGGACCGGAATCGAGCGCGTGTCCGACGCCGGGAGCGTGCCGGGTACCGCGGTCGGATCGGACGGCGCGGCCAGGTCCGAGACCGGTGTTCGATCCGGTGCCGGTACCGGGCCAAGGCTGCGAAAAGGGTCCGGCATCGGTGCCTGATCGGGCATGACCGCCGCAGGCTCCGCCTCGACGGCGGGCTCAGGACCCCGTTCGGGATCCGGATCGGTCTCCGGGCCGAAGCCGGGTCCGGCTTCGAAATCCGCGTCGGTTTCGGGTCGGTGTTCCTGCCTCGGGGCGGGGAAGGGGCTGGGGCGAGGACTCCATCCGGCGTCCGGGCGCGGAGCCGGGCGGGCCTCCCGGGCGTTGTCCAGCTCCATGATCAGGCCGACCCGCCGCCACAACATCTCGTCCGGTTCGTCGGCCCGCATCAGCTGCGCCACGGTTTCCCGGGCGGACGGCGACGACGTCGGCGCGAAGGCCGGTTCCGGCCGGATCCTGGCGAGGTAGGCGCGTTCGTACGGGTCGTCGACCACCTCCGCCAACTGCACCGGATCCAGCGTCTCGGCGACCACCGCCGCCCGTGCCCAGGGGTCCTCCGCGAGGTGCAGCAGCCGCTCGACCCGGCGTGAACGCCAGTTCCGCGCGCGGTGGTCGGCTCCTTCCGCCAACCGGTCCCGCACCCAGGCCGGGCTCCTGCCCGTCAGGAGTTCGGGTTGCCCGGCGGCGAACCCGGCGAGCTCCTCCGCGAGGTAGAGCCAGACGACCACCCGGTACCGGTTGACGTAGAGCGCGATCGGGGTGAGGCATCCGGCACGGGCGAGCCGGGTGAAGCGGTCGGGGCCGATGCCCAGTAATTGGGCCCCTTCCGCGGTCCCCACCGTGCGCGCCTTTTCCCGCAGAGCTTCCGGGAACCCGTCCTGGGACCGGAGCCGTTGGACCTCCGCATGGTCGACCCTGGGCCTTCCGCCGCCCTGTCGCACCGTCAGCCGGATCAGTCCCAGATGCACCGCGATGGCGAACTCACCGCGCTTCAGCAGGAGTTCCCGCGCGGCCGTGCCCATGGCCATCGTGTGCGCGGTACCGGCGTCGGTGCCGGTGTCCGTGCCCATGTCCCGCGCGCCGCCGGTGCCCGTGCGCACGCCTTCGGTAACAGTCATGACGCTCTCCCCCGTGAGGATCGATCACTCTCCGTGACCACCGTAACGCGGAAGAGGAACCACCCGCCCAGCCTGTGGATAACCTCGCGGCCGGGTCAGTTCTCGTTGTCCTCCTCGCTCCCGGTCTGCCTCGCGGCAACACCGAGATGCTCCCCGACCCTGTTCACCAGCAGTGTCATCTCGTACGCGACCTGGCCGACGTCGACCTCCGCCTCGCTCAGCACGCACAGGCAGCTGCCGTCCCCGGCCGCCGTCACGAACAGCATCGCCTCGTCGAACTCGACCATCGTCTGCCGGGGCTTCCCGGCCCGGAAATGGCGCCCCGATCCGCGGGCGAGGCTCTGGAGCCCCGACGCGACCGCGGCAAGGTGTTCCGCGTCCTCGCGCGCCAGGTCCGTGCTCGCGCCCGTCACCAGTCCGTCGTTCGACAGCACCAGTGCATGCCGTATGTACTCGACCCGGCTCGTGAGGTCGTCAAGGAGCCAGTCGAGTCCCCTGTCAAGCGCCATTTCCCCGCTCCTCCCCGCTCATGCGTTCCCCGTGCCCCGTGCGCGTAAGCCTTGCGCACCGGTCACTCGGGGGCAAGCACTCCTTCGCCATGTGGCTGGGTCCGGGCCCTCTTGGGGGAGTTCGTCCCACAGAGACCGGAAGCGGTTCCGCCCAGATGTACCGAAGGGATGGAACAGGGGGTTGAATCGTACGGCGAAGCACTCGAAACCCCTGGTCGCAGCGATCACGGCCGTTTGGCCGACTCGTCCGTGCGGTCGGCCGGATCCCTCCCTGCGGCAAGGAGTTCCTCCGTTCACGGTGGCCGGATCTCGTCGACAGCGCTCAGCAGATGCCCGGCGCCTACACTGAAACCCTTCGGGCGCGAGGAATCGGCCACGCGGACAGGGAGAGTCAAGAGTGTCCACAGCTGCCGACGGCGGTTTCGAGGATCCGCCCGCCGAGGTACTGGCGGAGGCAGCGGCGGCCTTCGGCCTGCTGGCGACGCCCGCGCGGCTGCACATCGTGTGGGCCCTGTCCCAGGGCGAGAGCGATGTGACGGGCCTCGCCGACCGGGTGGGCGGCACGCTCCCCTCGGTGAGTCAGCATCTGACGAAACTGAAACTGGCGGGCCTGGTCCGCTCACGGCGCGAGGGCCGCCGCCAGGTATACCTGGTCGACGATCCCGATGTGGTGACCGTCGTCCGACTGATGGTGGGCCAGCTCACCGAACGCGCCGGTCTCATGTCGGCGCGGTCCGTGCGCCTGCGCGAACCGGGCACCCGATAACGGCATCGGCCGGGACGCGGCACGCCCGTCGTCGCACCCCGCCCCAACCCCCGCCGCCGCTTCTCCCTCATCCGCCACCCGGCGCCGCGCTCCCGCACCCGGTGGCAGGTCAGCCGTACGAGAGGTTCGCGCACGGGTCGTCGTCGGCCGACCGCGCCTCGTCGGCGACAGCGGACGGAACACCGGAAGATGCCGGTTCCTCCGGTGCGGCCGAGGGGTTGGCCGCGTAGGAACTGCCGAGGATCACCTGAATCCCGGGGACGTCGGAGGCCGTCGCCCTGGCTCCGGCGAAGAGTCGCGCCGTGGTCTCCGCCTCGTCCCGCAGTCCCGGTCCGTACTCGACGACGGTCGTGGCATGGTCCTGCCTGCTCGCCGTGGCCGTGGTGGTGACGGTGAAGTCCCGGGAGCGCAGGAGTTCGGCGGCGCGGGCCGCCAGTCCGGTGACCGTGGTGCCGTTGTAGACGGCGACGTCGATGCCCTTGCCGGAAACCGGGGCCTCGGGTGCGGTCGGCCCCTTGTCCTTCTTTTCGTCCTTGCCCGATCCCTTGCCGCTGGCGTCCTTGCCGTCGACCGTCCGGTCGGCCTTCAGCGCGGCCCACAGCGCGTCGGCGTCCGGTTCGACGATCGCGACGCGCGCACCCTCGTAGCGCCAGGGAACCGTGACGAACTTGGTGTTGTGCAGGTCGACGTTCTTCATCGACATGGCGAATGCCAGGAGCCGGTCGGCCGAACCGAGCCCGGGGTCGACGGTCATCGCGTCGGTCGCCGACTTGGCCAGGGGCAGCAGGGTCGTGGGGTTCAGCCCCTGGGACTTGATCTTCTTGACGAGGGAGGCGACGAACGCCTGTTGGCGCTTGATACGCCCTATGTCCGAGCCGTCGCCGATGCCGTGCCGGAGCCGGACGTAGTCGAGCGCCCGCTGCCCGGAGACGGACTGCGGCCCCTTCGTGAAGATCAGGTCGCCCCGGGTGGGCCGCTTCGGGCTCAGGTCGCGCTGGTAGATGTCCTTGGGCAGGCAGACCGGCACTCCGCCGACGGCGGAGGTCAGCGCGGAGAATCCCGCGAAGTCGATGACCACTGTGTGGTCGACGCGCAGGCCGCTGAGCTGCTCGACCGTGTTCTGCGTGCAGGCGGGGTTCCCCTCGGGCGTCTCCCCCACCGAGAACGCCCCGTTGAACATCACGTCGTGCTGCGGCGCCGTCCATTCGCCGCCCGGCTTCTTGCAGGCCGGGATGTCCACGAGGGCGTCACGCGGGATGGACACGGCGACCGCGTGCTCGCGGTCGCCGTACACATGGAGCAGGAAGGCGGTGTCCGAGCGCCCCACCGTCCCCGTGCCACCGCCCAGTTTGACGTTGTCGCCCGAACGTGAGTCCGATCCGATGACCAGGACGTTCTGCCCGTTCGACGAGTCGGGCGGCCGGTTGTCGGAAATCCCGTCCGCGCTGAAGGTGGCGATGCTGCCGCCGAGCTTGAGGTAGCCCCACCCGACACCGGCGACGAGCAGCACGAGGAACGACAGCCCGAACATGGCCGTCCGCCGCAGGCGGCTGCCCCTTCCCCTGCGCGTCCCCGCTGTGCGACTTCCCGTCATCGGCCACCCCATCCGTCCGGCTTCCACGGGGTAGGACGTGCTCCGTCACCCCATGGTTGTACAGTTGCGCAATGTAGCAAGCATTGATGTCCGGACGGATCCTCGAATCCGTCCGCAGTCACCCTGAAGCACTGTCCGCGGACGACGGGCGGAAACGCCGGCCGAAACACCGAAAGGAAGGGCGACACGCACATGTTGCGCAATGGCCTCGAACCCTGGCACCTGTTGATCGTGGCGATTGTGATGATCGCGCTGTTCGGCTCGAAGAAGCTGCCGGATGCGGCCCGGGCCCTGGGCAAATCCATGCGGATCCTGAAGAGTGAGGCGAAGGCCATGAAGGAGACCGATGCGCAGGAGCCCCGTACCGACTCACGTGTCCAGGGCGCCGGTTGACCAACGTACGTCACCTCGCCCCGCCGTTCACTTCAGGGCTTGCGCAATTGTGGGAACCATGGTCGTCGCGCCGTCGTTCCTTCCGGTGACGGCCGAAGGAAGCGCTGTTCACCACATCACCGAATCGCTGGACCAATTGATCGTTGGAGGATGTTCATGGGTGTGACCCTGGCCAAGGGCGGCAACGTCTCCTTGTCGAAGGAGGCACCCGGCCTGACCGCAGTGACGGTCGGCCTGGGCTGGGACGTGCGGACGACGACGGGGGCCGACCACGACCTGGACGCGAGCGCGCTGCTGTGCTCGAGCACGGGCAAGGTCCTCTCCGACCTGCACTTCGTCTTCTACAACAACCTCACCAGCCCGGACGGTTCGGTCCAGCACACCGGTGACAACCTGACCGGTGAGGGCGAGGGCGACGACGAGTCCATCAATGTGGAGCTGTCGACGGTCCCGGCGGACGTGGCCAAGATCGTCTTCCCGGTCTCGATCCACGACGCGCAGAGCCGTGGACAGAGCTTCGGCCAGGTCCGCAACGCGTTCATCCGTGTGGTGAACCGGGCGAACGGCATCGAGCTGGCCCGTTACGACCTCAGCGAGGACGCCTCGACCGAGACCGCCATGGTCTTCGGCGAGCTGTACCGGCACGGTGCGGAGTGGAAGTTCCGGGCGGTCGGTCAGGGGTACGCCTCGGGCCTGGCCGGTATCGCGTCCGACTACGGCGTCAACGTCTGATCCGGAGGCAACGCGGCCGACGGACACGGGCCCTCCCACCCGGTACCGGGAAGCCGGGAGGGCCGGTCCGCCGTCATCGGCCGCGCGGTGCGACTCGGTACGACCTCGCGCAGGAACAGCCGGGCACGGTCCGGTACGGGCGCGGTCCGGCGACTGCGCGATCATGTCCTCATGGCCGACGACCACACTCATGTCCAGGAATTCTTCACGGCCCGCGCGATGGACTGGGATGCCCGGTTCGCCGATGACGGCCCCGCCTTCGACGAGGCCGTCCGTTCCCTGGGGCTGAGGCCCGGGGACGCCGTGCTCGACGCCGGGTGCGGTACGGGGCGGGCCCTTCCCGCCCTCCGTGCGGCCGTCGGGCCCCATGGCACGGTCGTGGGCGTGGATCTGACGGCGGCCATGCTGGGGGCGGCGGTACGGGCGGGCCGCGACCGGGAGGGGGCGCTGGTCCTCGCCGATGTGGCCCGCCCGCCCTTCGGATCGCAGGTGTTCGACGCGGTGCTCGCGGCCGGACTGGTCTCCCACCTCTCGCACCCCGGCCCGGACCTGGCGGAGCTGGCGCGGGTGGTACGGCCCGGCGGGCGGCTGGCGCTCTTCCACCCCGTCGGCCGGGCCGCCCTCGCGGCCCGGCACGGTCGCCGGCTCACGGACGGCGACCTGCGCGCGGAGCACAATCTCCGTCCGTTGCTGGCACGTTCGGGCTGGCGGCTCGACGTCTACGCCGACGAGGACGAACGCTTTCTCGCCCTGGCCGTGCGGCTGCCATGACCGGCGCGCCGGTCCCGTCCCGCCGTACTCACTCCGCCGGGGCTGCGGGACGCCGGTCGTGCGGCACCGGACAACCGCCGACTCCCGGGCGCGGGAACGTACCGAGTGCGGAGAGCTCGTAGCCGTTCGGGTATCCCTTGATCTCCGGGTTCTGCCGGGCGTAGTGCGGTGCGGTGCGCGGCGGCAGGAGGCGCATCGCCCGGGCCCGCAGGCGCAGGGCGCCGTGGACGAGGCCACGGGTCGCGGGCCCCGGACGCTCGTACCGGAACGCCCTCAGCAGCGAATCGTCCAGGAGCGCCAGGGCTGCCTTCCGCGCTGCGGGGGCGAAGGGGCGGGGATACCAGGAGGCCATCAGGTCGAGCGTGGCGTCGGAAACCCGGCGCCCTCCCTCGTCCCAGCCGAAGTGCTCGGCCTCGTAGGTGTCGAGGGTGTCCTCGAAGTCCTGGTACGACTGCGGCAGGTCCTTGATGCCCATGTGGGCACCCAAAGTCCGGTAGTAGGCGGCGCACGCCCGCAGTTCGTGATCGGACAGCCGGCGCCAGCCGTAGTCGTCGATCCACCGCTTCGGGGTGACGACGAAGGTGCACAGGACGTACCGCATGTCGTCGTTGCCGATGTCGTAGCTGCGGTGCATCTGGTTGATCCGGCGCAGGGCCGTGCGTCCCGGGTCGCTGTCGAAGCCGTGCTCCATGACGGCGTCGAGGAGCAGCGCGGTGTCGTCGTAACGCTTCTGCGTGCGGTCCGTCATCTCGGCGGTCTGCGCGAGGAGCCGGCCGATGCCCGGCACGGCGTACGTGCGGTACAGGGCGAGTTCGAGAGCACGGGCGATGTCCCAGGGGAACTCGTACGTCGCCATGATCCGGTAGATCCGGAGGAAGTCCTTTTCCGGATCGAGGCGCTGGATCTCCTTCAGCCGGTCGTACCGCTTCACTGCGCTGCCCCCTCGCCTCGGTCCGAAGGCCCAACTTATCGCTGACGGGGGGCGCCACGAATACGTTCCGGCCAGTCATGTGCACTCACGGTTCCACCGGGGGCGGTCCGTTCCGCAGGAGCCTCTTCGCGGCCCGCTTCTCCTTTGTCAGGGCCTCGACGAGTGGGTTACCGACTGGTTAGGGTGCGCCGACGGGCAGGGATGACGGACGAGGAGGGTGCCGTGGCCGGGACGAACGACACAGTCGCCGATGACGACGCGCTGTATGTGCTGACCGCGGCGCTGCTGACACCGGCGCAGTTCCCGAGCCTCCTCGGCGACGACTACCCGGCCGCGTGTGCCGCGTTCGCCCTCGAACCGTACGCCGAGGGCTACGGGCTCGTCCTCGGGCAGGACGGCGGTGGTGCGCGGTGGACCGTGGTCGTCGAGGACGTGTCCCTGGTCGCCGTCGCCATCGCGGCCTGGGACTGCGGCATGGAGTACGACCTCTCCCCCGACGATCGTTCGGTGGTCTGCGCGCTGCCCGGCTGGCCCCTTCCGGTGGCGGTTTCGGCCCCGGGCGTGGCGGCTCCGCACGATCCGTTGCCCGATCCGGAGGCCGAGGGCACCGATCCCACGCCGTTGGCTCCGCCCGACACGGATTCGTGGGGGCCCGCCCAGCGGCGCATGGGGGCGGACGAGATAGCGCACCAGTGGGCCGCCTGGCGCGAGCAGCTCGACGGCGATCCGGTCTTCGGCGCCCCGGCCGGGGCGGAAGCAGGTTCCGTTTCCCGGTCCGGCACCGGTGCCGAAGCCGGTTCCGATGCCAGGGCTGTCGCGGAGGCCGGATCCGAGCCCCGGGCCGATGCCGGGTCCGGCGCCGGTACGGACGTCCGGGCCGGCGCCACCGCCGAGGAACCGGCCGGTGAACCCCCCTCGGGGGCTCACCCCGGCGTGCGGCGGGCGCTCGCGGAGGCCCGTGGCTACCTCGACACCCCGCCGCCGCCCGGCCGCGTCCGGTCCTCCTTCGCCCCGGGCGAGGCCCGGATGCTGCGCGCCGACGGCCTCGGCTGGTCCCTGGTCGCCCGGACCGACGACATCGCGTTCATCCTGCTGGACGAGGAGCCGGGCGAGGTCCTGCCGGTCGGACGCGGCACGGAACTGCCCGGCCTGCTGAAGGCCCTAGACGCGCTCGCGGTGCGTCCGGCCTGAGCAGGGGTGCGGGCGTCCGAACGGAGGGCCGGGGCGCGGGGCCGGGGACGAGGGGCGTCCCGGCCGGTCGCGCCCTTCGCCCCTGCACGCGCTCCAGCGCCCGGTGCGGGCCTGCGGGCAGTTCGACCTCGATCGGGTCGCCCGGCCGGATCACCCCGCCTGCCGTGACGACGCCCATGATCCCCGCCTTGCGGACGATCCGGCCGATTCGTCGCGGCCCACGACGTGCTTGAGGAGCCCGTCACGGAAGTGGCCGATCTGCAGGCAGGGATTGCGCAGTCCGGTGACCTCGACGACCGCCTCGTCACCGAGGCGCAGCAGGGTCCCGACGGGGAGGGCGAGAAGGTCGATCCCCCTGGTGGTGACGTTCTCCCCGAGGTCGCCCGGGGAGACGTCGAATCCGGCTTCCCCCAATGCGCCGAACAGCCCCTCGTGGATGAGGTGGACCTGGCGCAGATTCGGCCGGGTGGGGTCCTGCGCGGCCCGGGAGCGGTGCTTGACCGTGACCCCCGCGTGCACGTCTCCCTCCACCCCGAGTCCGGCGAGGAGCCTGACGCTCTCCCGGTTCGGTTCGGTTCGGTGAACGAGTACGTCTCGTTCCTGCTCACCGTCGTCACTGTCCCGCTCAACGCGGGCCCCTTCGCGTCAGCGCCCTATTTCCTTGCGGGTGATCCTGCGGAGCCTGCGTCGCTGGGAGGGGTCCAGGAGCAGGTACGCGACGGCCGGAACGCCGATCAGGACCAGCAACGACAACCAGAAACCGATGAACGGCATCAGGATCACCGCCACGACGACTCCCCCGATGGCGATCTTCGCACTGTTCGACATCGTCCACGCCTCCTTCGCGGCCCGGGGCCGCTCCTGCTGTGAGAACGCCTCCGCACGCCGATCGGTTCCGGCCCGTCGGAGGCGTTCCTTTCCGGACCGGGGTCTCACCGCAGGGGTTCGCCGACCTCGTGCATGTGGCGCAGGGCCTGCCGGTAGGACTCGACCAGTCCGGTCTCCGTGTACGGCATGCCGAGCGCCTCGCAGTGGGCGCGCACCATGGGCTGCGCCAGGCGCAGGTGCGGGCGGGGCATGCTCGGGAAGAGGTGGTGTTCGATCTGGTAGTTGAGCCCGCCGAGGAACCAGTCGGTGAGGAGGCCGCCGCGTACGTTGCGCGAGGTGAGGACCTGGCGCCGGAGGTGGCCCCAGCGTTCGCCGTCGGGGTCGGGCATCTCCATGCCCTTGTGGTTCGGTGCGAAGGCCATGCCCAGGTGGAGTCCGAACAGCGCGTGGTGCACGAGTGCGAAGACGACGGCCTTCCCCGGGGACAACACGGTGAGCAGCAGCGTCGCGTAGAGGCCGAGGTGGGCGACCAGGAGCAGCGCGGAGAGCGCGCGTTCCCGGGCGGGCTGCCGGCGCAGGTACTGGAAGCCGGAGATCTTCAGCGCGATGCCTTCGAGGAGCAGCATCGGAAAGAAGAGGCGGGCCTGGTTTCGGGTGAGCCAGCGGGCGAAGCCCTCGCGCCGGGCCGCCTGTTCCTGGGTCCAGACCAGGGCACCGACGCCGACGTCCGGGTCCTTGTCGATGTGGTTGGGGTTGGCGTGGTGGCGTACGTGCTTGTCGTTCCACCACGCCTCGTTCATGCCGAGCAGCAGGTTGGCGTGGAAGAGGCCGATGGCCCGCCCCGCCCTGCGGGAGCCGGTTATCTGGGCGTGCCCGGCGTCATGTCCGACGAACGCGACGCGCGACCAGAAGAGCGCCAGTGGCAGTGCGAGCGGCAGGGTCCACCAGGTGTCGCCGAGAAGGAGCATTCCGGTGATGACGGCGCCCAGGGCGATCAGATCGGTGGCGATGCGCACCGCGTACCACCCGGTGCGCCGTTCCATGAGCCCTTGCCCCTTCACCGCCCGCAGCAGGGGCGCGAAGTCGCTTCCCTGGGCCGCAGCGGCCCCGTCGCCGTCGGCGTCCGCGGTGCTTCCTCTGCTGTCACGGGTGCCTTCCGCGACGGCGGCTACGGCCTGGGACATGAGGTCTCCGGTCTCTGAAAAGCTGGGCTGACCTGTAGAAACGTAGGCCCGTAGCGGTGCGGCGACCATGGCGCCAGCACCCGGACCGTCCGGGGACAACCCCCGGCGCCACAGGGGGGCCTGCCCCACCTCCGAAAGGTGGTTGCGCCCCTGGACGGTGTGCGCCCGGACGGCCGGGCCTCGTGGGAGGGAGCGGCCGGACATCTCGGGAGTGATACGGATCACGGTGATTCGTCGCGCGTTGGTGGACGTCGATGAAGTACCCTCGGCGACTCGACTGCCCACTAGTCAAATTTGAGGAACTCGGCGTCACTGTGCACAGACTTCCTGCGGCAACACTTTCCGAGATCTCCGTTCTCTCCTCCTGCTCCGTGGTCTTCCTGCCCGGCGATCCCGCCCGTGCCGGCCGTCTCGCCTTCTGGCATCCGGACGGCAGCGCTCCGCCGGACGCCCCCGGTTCCGTGGAGGAACTGGACGTCGTCGGTGCCGACGCCCGGGTGCACTCCGTATCCGCGCGCATGGTCCCGGTCCACGACGCGCTGCCCGTGCTGACGCGGGCGCGGGTCGCGGCGCACGCCTCCGACGCGGCGGCGTTCTGGGGAGCGGCGGCGCTCCTCGCTCTCCACATCGCGGCCCGGGGGCTGCTGCTGCCGGGGCTCAGCGCCACGGAACACGACGCCTGGCGGGTCGGGCCGCTGACCGCCGACGACCAGTCACGGATCCGCACCCTCGCGGCCTCGATGCCTCCCACGGCCCACGCGGTACCGCTCGACGGGGACACCGGGCCCGTTCTCCTGCCCGAACCCGAGGTGCTGCTGCGGGCGTTCCTCGACGCCGTGGCGGACGGTCTGCCGCGCTCCCCAGCTGCGGTGTTCGCGGGCGGTGGCCCGGCGTTCACCGCCGACGAGCCGCAGCGCCTCCCCGACCGGCGTGCCTGGGTCACCGATGTCGCGGCCGGGCACGACGCGGGCGTCCGGCTGTCGCTCCGGGTCGAGGTGTCCGGGCTGACGGCGCCCGACGAGGACGACGACAGGTCCGCCGGGCCCGTGTTCCGGGCCGTCCTGCAGGTCCACAGCGTCAGCGACCCGGCTCTGGTCGCCGATGCCGCCGAGGTCTGGTCGGGCGGCGCGGGCGCTGCGGCACTCGGCCCGCGGGCCCGGATGGACACCCTGCTGGCGCTGCGCCGGGCCGCCCGCGCCTGGCCTCCGCTGTCCCCGCTGCTGTCCGCCGCCGTGCCCGATTCCGTCGAACCCGCGGACGACGAACTCGCCGACCTCCTCGGCCCCGCCGGGCAGGCGCTCGCGGCGACCGGGGTCCAGGTGCACTGGCCCAGGGAGCTGGCCCGCAAGCTCACCGCACGCGCGGTGATCGGCCCGGTCGACGACGAGGAGCGCACGGGGTTCGCGCCCACCGGTTCCGACGCGCCGTCGCTCATGTCGGCCGACGCGCTGCTGGCGTTCGACTGGTGGTTCGCCCTGGGCGACCAGAAACTCAGCCGGGCCGAACTGGACCGCCTGGCCGAGGCCAACAGGCCGGTGGTGCGGCTACGGGACCAGTGGGTGCTGATCGACCCCGAGGAGGCGCGGCGCGCCCGCGAGACCCAGGACCGCAAGATCGCCCCGATCGACGCGCTCGGGGCCGTGCTGACCGGTTCCACCGAGGTCGACGGCCGCCGGGTGGAGGTCCGGGCCACCGGCTGGCTGGAGCGGCTGCGCCGGCTGGTCGCCGACCCGGAGGCGGCCGGGGAACAGGACGGGGTGCGGCCGGTCGGCCAGCCCGCCGCGCTCGCCGCGACGTTGCGCGACTACCAGCTGCGCGGGCTGAACTGGCTGCACACCATGACCTCGCTCGGGCTGGGCGGATGCCTCGCCGACGACATGGGGCTCGGCAAGACCATCACGCTGATCTCCCTGCACCTGCACCGCCAGGGAATCGAGGAGGCCGCGGGACCGACCCTGGTGGTCTGCCCGACGTCCCTCATGGGGAACTGGCAGCGGGAGATCGAGAAGTTCGCGCCGGGCACACCGGTACGGCGCTTCCACGGCGGGGCGCGCACCCTCGCCGACCTGGAGGGCGACGGGTTCGTCCTCACCACGTACGGCACGATGCGGCTCGACGCGGCACGGCTCGCGGAGGTCCGGTGGGGCATGGTGGTCGCCGACGAGGCGCAGCACGTGAAGAACCCGTACTCGGCGACCGCCAAGCAGTTGCGGACGATCGGCGCACGGGCCCGGGTGGCGCTCACCGGCACCCCGGTGGAGAACAACCTCTCCGAGCTGTGGGCGATCCTCGACTGGACGACGCCCGGTCTGCTGGGACGGCTCGGGACCTTTCGCACCCGCTACGCGCGCACCGCGGAGGGCGGTGACCCCGCGGCCGCGGAACGGCTCGCCGCGCTGGTGCGGCCGTTCCTGCTGCGGCGGCGCAAGTCCGATCCGGGAATCGCTCCGGAGCTGCCGCCGAAGACCGAGACGGACCGCACGGTGTCGCTGACGGCGGAACAGACGGGGCTGTACGAAGCGGTCGTGCGCGAGACGCTGGAGGCGATCTCCGGTGCCGACGGTTTCGCCCGGCGCGGTCTCGTCGTCAAGCTGCTGACGGCCCTGAAGCAGATCTGCAACCACCCGGCGCAGTACCTGAAGGAGGAGGAGCCCCGGATCACGGACCGCTCGGGAAAGGTGGAGCTGCTCGACGAGTTGCTCGACACGATCCTGGCGGAGGGGGCGAGCGTGCTGGTGTTCACCCAGTACGTGCAGATGGCCCGGCTGCTCGAACGGCATCTGGCCGGGCGCGGGGTGCGTACGCAGTTCCTGCACGGCGGCACCCCGGTCGCGGAGCGCGAGGCGATGGTGAACCGTTTCCAGGCGGGCGAGGCCCCGGTCTTCCTGCTGTCGCTGAAGGCGGCCGGAACCGGCCTCAACCTCACCCGGGCGGGCCATGTCGTGCACTTCGACCGCTGGTGGAACCCGGCGGTCGAGGCGCAGGCCACCGACCGTGCGTACCGGATCGGCCAGACCCAGCCGGTGCAGGTGCACCGGCTGATCGCCGAGGGCACGATCGAGGACCGGATCGCCGGCATGCTGGCCCGCAAACAAGGGCTGGCGGACGCGGTGCTCGGCTCCGGCGAGGCCGCGCTGACCGAACTGACCGATGCTGAACTGGCCGATCTGGTGGAGCTGCGAGGGGGCGCGCGATGAGCGACGGTTACGACGAGGACCGGTACGACGACGGCGCGTACGGGGACGAGGGCGGTGCGCCGGGGCAGGAACGCACCTTCGCCGCGCTGCCGCCCGCGCACGGCCGGGGCTTCGCCGGTTCCTGGTGGGGCCAGGCGTGGCTGAAGGCGCTGGAGGACACCGCGCTCGACAACCAACACCTCAAGAAGGGCCGCCGGTTCGCCCGCGAGGGCCGGGTGGGCGCGGTCACCGTGCGGCCCGGCCGGATCACCGCGGTGGTCCGGGACGGGGACTCGTCCACGTACCGCAGCGACGTGCTGCTCCAGGAGCTCGACGAGGCGGACTGGGAACGGTTCCTGACGA
This sequence comes from Streptomyces sp. sk2.1, assembly GCF_008120935.1. Classification (GTDB taxonomy): domain Bacteria; phylum Actinomycetota; class Actinomycetes; order Streptomycetales; family Streptomycetaceae; genus Streptomyces. The sequence continues at coordinate 68,605 of NZ_RDBO01000015.1, read as the reverse complement.
TGGCCGTCGAACGGTCCGGGCACATCGCGGCGCTCCTGGACCGGGAGATGCCGCCGCACCTGGTGGAGGACGCGGCGGCGGCCGGGGTCGAGCTGCTGCCGGGGATCGGCGACCTTGATCCGGAGTGCACGTGCGAGGCGTGGGACCACTGCCCGCACACCGCGGCCCTGTGTTACCAGGTGGCGCGGCTGCTGGACCAGGACCCGTTCGTGCTGCTGCTCATGCGGGGGCGCGGTGAGCGGCGGATCCTGGACGAGCTCCAGATCCGCATCGCGGCCCGCGCCGAGGGGCACGGGGAGCCCGCTCCGGACGCGGCCGACGGGGATGGTGTCCGGGGTGTGCGGGCGGACGAGGCGTTCGCGGCGCGGGACATCCTGCCCCCGTTGCCCGCTCCCCCGCCGCTGCCCGCGGAGCCCGGCGCCGCGCCGTCGCTGGACACGGAGACCGAGCCGCGTCCCGGTATCGACCCGGCGGCCCTGGAGGTGCTGGCGACGGACGGCGCGGCGCGCGCCCACCGGATGCTGGCCGAAGCGCTCCGCGCCGGGCACGGGGAACAGCCGCCGACCACCGCGCTGACGCCGGAGCAGGACGCCGTGCGGCTGGCCGCGGAGGCCCGGCCGGAGCCCCGGATCATGGCGCGGCTGGCCGCCGGATCGGGGCGGCGGAGGACCGAACTCGACGCGGCGGTGCGTGCCTGGCAGCACGGCGGGGCCGCCGCGCTCGCCGTGCTCGACGAGGAGTGGACCCCGGATCCGGAGTCCCTGGCGCGGGCGCGGGCGCGGCTCGCCGGAGCCTGGGAGGAGGGCGAGCGGCCCCGGCTGCGGTCGTCTGGCAACCGCTGGACCGCGGTGGACGAGGGAGTGCAGCTCCGGTACGGGACGGACGGGCGCTGGTGGCCGTACCGCAAGGAGGGCGGGCGCTGGATGCCGGCGGGTCCGGCGGACGACGACCCGGCGGCCGCGCTCGGCGGCTCGGCCGCCCCGGAGGGCTGACCTGCCCGTTCGTCCGGCCGGTTCGGCGCCCGGCGGCGGGCGGGGCCGTGTGCTCCCGCCCCCGCCCGTCGCCGCGTTCTGCCCTCCCGTTCAGCTGGACGTCATCATGCGTTGACGAGGAGGGCGGAACCTGGCGGCCGTCAGGCAGTTCCGCGCCACAGGAGGCCCCATGTCCGCTCGTGTTGTCCGTCGTTCCCTCGCCGTCGGGCTGCCACTCGCCCTGCTCGGCACGGTGTGCGTCGCCGGGACGGCCACCGGGGCGCAGGACCGGCACGGGCATCCGGAGCGCACGGCGCGGGTCACCGGGAGCGCGGTGCTCGGCGACGTCCCGCTGGCCGGGTTCAGCAACCGGCTGCTGCCCGGGACGGTCGCCGACGACCGCGGGGTGAAGCTCGGCGGCATCGGCAGCGACATCTACCCCGCGGACCGCAAGGGCGAGTTCTGGACGGTGACCGACCGCGGCCCCAACGGGCAGATCAAGATCGACGGGAAGAAGCGGCGCACCTTCCCCGTGCCCGGCTTCGACCCGGCGATCGTCAAGGTCCGCGTCAGCGGGAAGCACCTCCGGGTGGTGCGGGCCATCCCCCTCACCACCCGCTCCGGCAACCCCGTCACCGGCCTGTCGAACCAGAGCTCCCGCGACGAGGCGCCGTACACCTACGACGCGAGGACGCCCCTCCCGTACGACCCGAACGGCCTGGACACCGAAGGCATCGTCCGCGCGGCCGACGGCACCTTCTGGCTCGTGGACGAGTACGGGCCCTCCCTGGTGCACGTCTCGGCCCGGGGCCGGGTGCTGGCCCGGTACGTCCCGCAGGGGCTCGGCCTGACGGGCGCCGACTACCCGGTGGTGGAGGCGCTGCCGGGCGTGCTGCTGCACCGCAAGGTCAACCGTGGTTTCGAGGGGCTGGCGCTGCTCCCGGGCGGCGACCTGGTGCTCGCGGTGCAGAGCCCGCTGTCGCTGCCCGACCAGGACGCGGGCGAGTCCTCGCGCAATGTGCGGCTGCTCCGCTTCTCGACGAAGAAGCACGCGGTCACCGCCGAGTACGCCTACCGGTTCGACCCGGTGGACGTGGTGGATCCGGGCGAGGACGACACCTCCGAGCTGAAGATCTCCTCGGTCGTGGCGATCGGCCGCGACGACCTGCTGGTGGAGGAGCGCACGGACAAGGCGGCCAGGCTGCACCGGGTGTCGCTGCCGCACGGCTCCGGCATCCTGGGCTCCGCCTGGGACGACCCGACGACGTCCCCGTCCTACGAGGAGCTCACCGACCCGTCGGCGTCGGGCGTGCCGGTGCTCCGCAAGCGTCTGGTGGTCGACCTGGGCAAGGTCGCGGGCGTGCCCGGGAAGATCGAGGGAGTGGCGGTGACGGGCCGGGACACGCTCGCACTCATCAACGACAACGACTTCGGGATGACCGACGGCGCCGAGGCGTTCGACGAGAACGGCCGACTGGTCGACAGTGGCGTCAGGACGTCGGTGACGCTGCTGAAGCTGCCGCGCCCGCTGCGCGGCTGACCCTCGACTCCCCCATGTACGGCGGCAGTTCGGCACGACCGGTCCGACGAGGACGCTTTTTGCCGTAACTCCATTGCGCACACGAGAAGTTCACACGGCCCGGACCGGCCCTCGGTACACACTCCCCCGAGAGCCGGTCCGGGCCGCGTCGTCGCCGCTGTCGCCGTTGCCGTCGCCGTCGCCGTCGCCGTCGCAACATCGTCGTACATTCCGGCGTTCTCCCCGTCCGCGGAACCGATTTCGTTCCCTGCCGTCTTCCCCCCGCCCTCGCCGCGCCCGTACGGTAGGGCGCGCAAGACGCTCGGCCGTACTTCGGACAACGCATTCCGGTCAGCGGGCAGAGGGAGCCACAGAGTGTCGGGGGATTCGGGCAGCGGGCTGTTGCGCGACGCCATCGGGCTGCGCGAGGTCCTTTTCCAGAGCATCACGGCGATGGCACCCGCCGCCGCCATCGCCGCGTCGATTCCGGCCGGTGCCGCGTTCGCGGGCGGCAGTCTGCCGCTGTCCGTGGTGGTGGCCCTGGTCGCATGCCTGTTCACCGCGTCGTGCGTCGCGGAGCTGGCCCGCCATCTGCCGGCCGCCGGGTCCGTCGCCACCTACTCCGCCCAGGGGCTGCACCCGGCCGTCGGCTTCCTCGTCGGCTGGGGCTATGTCTTCGTCGAGGCCCTGGTGCCCGCGCTGCTGCTGCTCCAGCTCGGTTTCACGACGGCGGGCACCCTGCACCAGGAGTGGTCCTCCTATCCGGCGGACCTGTGGTGGCCGTGGTCGCTGCTGGGCGCCGCGGTCATCGCGCTCGCCGGGTACTTCGGCGTGCGGGCCTCCGCCCGGTTCGGCACCGTGCTCGGTGTCTTCGAGGTGCTCGTCTTCGTCGTCTTCGCCGTACTGCTGATCGGGCAGGCCGGTTCGGACAACACCCTTTCGGTGTTCGGCACCTCGCACACGGCGGACGGCTTCGACGGCATCAGCGGGATCTTCGCCGGATCGGTCTACACGGTGCTGGCCTTCGCCGGTTTCGAGGCCGCGGCCCCGCTCGCCGAGGAGACGAAGAACCCCCGGCGCACCATGCGGCGCGCGGTGCTCGGCGCGGCGGTCTCCATCGGCCTGGTGTACGTCCTCACCACGTATGCGATGTCCGTGTACTTCGGGCCCGACAGGTTCGCAGGATTCGGCGGTTCGGGGGCGGCCTCCTGGGAGGGGGTGGCCCGTGCCTCGTTCGGGCTGTTCTGGGTGCTGCTCTTCCTCGCCGTGGTCAACTCGACGGTGGCCAACGCCAACGCGTCCGCCAACGTGTCGACCAGGACGGCGTTCGCCCTCGGCCGCATCGGGGTGTTCCCCCGGGCCTTCGCGAGGCTCCACCCGCGCCGCCGCTCCCCCGTCGCCGGAGTGGCCGTGCAGTTCGTGATCGCGGTCGGCGCGGCGCTCGGACTGGGCTTCGGCTACGACCCGGTGACGGCGTTCGTGCTGCTGGCCACCGTGATCGTCACGGTGATCATCGGGGTGTACATCGTCGTGAACCTGGCCTGCGCCGGATACTTCCTGCGCCGGCGGCGCGACGCGTTCAACCCCGTGCTCCATCTCGTGTTCCCGATGCTGGGCATCGCGGCGTTCGTGCCCGCGCTGCTGACGGCCGCGGGCATCCCGGCCTTCGACTTCGTCTCCGGACTCAGCGCGCCGGTCTCCTACGCCGGTCCGGTCGTCGGCGTCTGGATGCTGATCGGGATCGTCGTGCTGGCGGTGCTGCTGCGCAGGCATCCGGAGCGGGTGGCGCAGACCGGACGGATCCATCTCGACGACGACCCGGCGCCCGCCGGGCAGCCCGGACAGGAGCAGTGCAACGATGAGTGACCCCCGTGTCCTGACCGTCCGCCCCAAGGACGGCGAGTACGCCTGGACCTTCGGCGGGGCGGCGCCGGTCGCCCGCATCGAGCCGGGGACCTTCCTCGACCTGTACACGGAGGACTGCTTCGCCGGCCGGGTCCGCTCCGAGAAGGACCTGGTCTCCGAGGTCTGCGAGTTCCCCTTCCTCAACCCGCAGACCGGCCCGTTCCACGTGGTGGGCGCGGAGCCCGGCGACACCGTCGCGGTGCACTTCGTGTCCATCGAACCGGCCCGGGACTGGGCCGCGTCGACGACCGTTCCCCTCTTCGGGGCGCTCACCTCCACCCACACCACCGCCTCGCTCCAGCCCCCGCTGCCCGAGGTGGTGTGGATGTGGCAGCTGGACCGGGCGCGTCGCACCTGTCTGTTCAGCGCCCGGGACAGCGACGTCCAGGTGGAGCTGCCGATGGATCCGATGCACGGCACGGTCGGGGTGGCCCCGGCCAATCTGGAGGTACGGTCCGCGCTGGTGCCCGACGCGCACGGCGGGAACATGGACACGCCGGAGATGAGGGCGGGCGTCACCTGTTACCTGGGGGTCAACGTCGAGGGGGCGCTGCTGAGCCTGGGGGACGGTCATGCCCGCCAGGGCGAGGGCGAGACCTGCGGCGTCGCCGTGGAGTGCGCCATGAACACGGTGGTGCTGGTCGAACTGCTGAAGGGCGTCACCACGCCGTGGCCGCGCATCGAGTCCGACACCCATCTGATGTCGACCGGTTCGGCGCGCCCGCTCGAGGACGCCTTCCGCATCTCGCAGCTGGATCTCGTGCAGTGGCTGGCGCGGGACTACGGGCTGTCCGAACTCGACGCCTACCAACTGGTCAGCCAGGCCGGCGAGGCGCCGCTGGCCAATGTGTGCGACACCAACTACACCTGTGTGGCGAAGATCCGCAAGGAATGGCTGCCCGCGGGTGATCCCCATCGCGGACTCCACCGCCATCTGCGGGAGACCGCGGCCCCGCTGTCCCGTCCCTGACCGCATTTCCCCATCCCCCCACACAGGAGTGTTCATGCACCGCAGAAGGATTCTCCAGGGCGCCGCCGCGACGGCCGCCGCCGCCCTGCTCCCGGCCTCCGCCCGTGCCACGGCCGCCACCGCCGCGGGCGACACGGACTACCCGCTCGCCCACTGGAACCCGGCCTCCACCTCCAACTACACGGCTTCGAACCGCCCTTCGTCCTATCCGGTCCAGTACGTGATCATCCACGTCACCCAGGAGACGTACTCGGACACGCTCGGGATCTTCCAGAACCCGGCGAAGCAGGTCTCCGCGCACTACGTGGTGCGCTCGTCGGACGGCTACGTCGCACAGTGCGTCCGGGAGAAGAACATCGCCTGGCACGCGGGGAACTGGGACTACAACACGCGCAGCATCGGCATCGAGCACGAGGGCTGGGTGGACCGGCCGTCGTACTTCACCAACGCGATGTACGAGAAGTCGGCCCTGCTGACCGCCTCGGTGTGCGACCGGTACGGGATCCCGAAGGACCGGGCCCACATCCTCGCCCACTCCCAGGTCCCCGGCAGCGACCACACCGACCCCGGACCGAACTGGGACTGGGTGCGCTACATCCGTCTCGTCAATCTGTACTCGGCCGGCTGACGCGCCCGCGCCGCCCGGGCCGGTCGTCCCGTGCGTCGGAGTTGTCGCGGCGGCCTGCTGCGACGACGATGGGGTGTTCACGAAGCCCCTGGACGGGAGGGTGAGTTGACGGACCCCTGGGTGGCGCTGGCGGCCGATACCGACCCCGGCGAGCGGATCGGCCAGTTGCGCCGCGCGCACGAGGTGTTCACCACGGCGGGCCGACTGGAACGGCCGGTGAGACCGGTCGTCGGCGAGTCGTGGCGGCGCTCGGCGCGGGCCAGGGTCAGCCCGGACGGTGCGGCCCTGGTCGAGCTGGGCCCGGACGACCTCGGACCCTACCGGGACGGGCACCCCCTGGCCTCCGCCATGCCGGTGATCCGCGAGCTGATGGGCGCCTACGCGACGGACGGGGAACATCTGCTCGCGGTGTGCGACGCGCACGGCAGGCTGATGTGGGTCGAGGGGGCCGCGGTGACCCGGCGGGCCGCCGACCGGATGAACTTCGTGGAGGGCGCCCGTTGGGCCGAGACGGCGGCCGGGACCAACGCGCCGGGGACCGCCATCGCCGTGGACCGCCCGGTGCAGGTCTTCGCCGCCGAGCACTTCCTGCGGCCGGTGCAGCAATGGACCTGCGCGGCGGCGCCGCTGCACGACCCGCACACGGGCCGGGTCCTGGGGGCCGTGGACATCACCGGCGGGGACCGGCTCGCGCATCCGCACAGCCTGGCGTTCGTGCAGGCGGTGGCGCGCGCCGCCGAGTCGCACCTCGCGCTGCTCGCCCCCGCACCGGCCTGCGGGAACATGCGGCTCAGCGCGCTGGGCCGGGACGAGGCGCTGCTGGTGGCGGAAGGCCGCAGGATCCGGCTCGGCAGACGGCACAGCGAGATCCTGGTGGCGCTGGCCCGCCGCCCCGAGGGCATCGGCGGCGACGAACTCCTCGTCGAGCTGTACGAGGACGAGTCGGTGACCCCGGTGACGTTGCGCGCCGAACTCTCCAGGCTGCGGCGGCTGCTCGGCCCGGATCTCCTGCTCTCCCGCCCCTACCGGCTCTCCGCCCCGGTCGACGCGGACTTCGACACGGTGGCCCGCAGGCTGGCGTCGGGCGCGGTGGCGGCGGCGCTCGGCGCCTACCCGGGCCCGCTGCTGCCGGCCTCGCGGTCCCCGTCCGTCGTCCGGCTGCGGCACCGGCTCCAGGAACAGCTGCGGGCGGCGCTCATCGCGCGCGGCGATCCGGGGCTGCTGGCCGACTGGGTGTACAGCCCCTGGGGCGAGGACGACCTGCCGGCCTGGCGGGCACTCGCCTCGGCCGCGCCCGCTTCCCGGCGTCCGGCGCTGCTCGCCAGGGTCCGGACGCTGGACGCCGAGCAGCGGTAGCCGCTCCACGACGCGTGCAACGGGGTTGCAACGTACCGCTGCCTACCCTCGCGCCGAGGGCCGTCCAACGGCGGACGGCACCGGATCCGGGAGGCCACAGAGATGACCCGTTACGCCGCGCCGGGTGCCGAGGGCGCCATCGTCTCGTACGAGTCCCGCTACGACCACTGGATCGGTGGCGCGTACGTGCCGCCCGCCCGCGGTCAGTACTTCGAGAACCCCAGCCCCGTCAACGGCCGCCCCTTCACCGAGATCGCCCGCGGCACGGCCGAGGACGTCGAACTCGCCCTGGACGCGGCGCACGCCGCCGCGCCCGCCTGGGGGGCCACGTCGGCAAGCGACCGCGCGAACGTCCTCAACCGGATCGCCGACCGGATGGAGGCCCATCTGGAGGAGCTCGCGGTCGCCGAGAGCTGGGACAACGGCAAGCCGGTCCGGGAGACCCTGGCGGCCGACATCCCGCTGGCCATCGACCACTTCCGTTACTTCGCCGGTGCGTTGCGCGCCCAGGAGGGCTCGCTCGGCGAGATCGACGACGACACGGTCGCGTACCACTTCCACGAGCCGCTCGGCGTCGTCGCGCAGATCATCCCGTGGAACTTCCCGATCCTGATGGCGACGTGGAAGCTGGCCCCGGCGCTCGCGGCGGGCAACGCGGTGGTCCTCAAGCCGGCCGAACAGACCCCCGCCTCCATCCACGTATGGCTGAAGCTGGTCGCCGACCTGCTGCCGCCGGGCGTCGTCAACATCGTGAACGGTTTCGGGACGGAGGCCGGCAAGCCCCTCGCCTCCAGTCCGCGCGTCGCGAAGATCGCCTTCACCGGCGAGACGACGACGGGCCGGCTGATCATGCAGTACGCCTCCGAGAACCTCAGGCCGGTGACCCTGGAACTCGGCGGCAAGTCGCCCAACATCTTCTTCGACGACGTGTGGAACGAGGACGACGACTTCCGCGACAAGGCCCTTGAGGGCTTCACCATGTTCGCCCTCAACCAGGGCGAGGTCTGCACCTGCCCGTCACGCGCGCTGATCCAGCGCGGACTGTACGACGAGTTCCTGGAGGCGGGCATCGCCCGCACCGAGCAGATCGTGGCCGGCCACCCGCTGGACACGGACACGATGATCGGCGCGCAGGCCTCCGACGAGCAGTTGCAGAAGATCCTCTCGTACCTGGAGATCGGCCGGGAGGAAGGCGCGAAGGTACTCACCGGTGGTCAGCGGATCGAGTACGACGGGGAGTTGGCGGGCGGCTACTACGTCCAGCCCACCGTCTTCGAGGGCAACAACCGGATGCGGGTCTTCCAGGAGGAGATCTTCGGCCCGGTCGTGGCGGTCGCGCCCTTCTCCGACTTCGACGACGCGATCGGGACCGCGAACGACACCTTGTACGGTCTCGGGGCCGGTGTGTGGACGCGCGACATCAACACCGCGTACCGGGCGGGCCGCGCCATCCAGGCGGGCCGGGTCTGGACGAACTGCTACCACGCGTACCCGGCGCACGCGGCCTTCGGCGGGTACAAGCAGTCCGGGATCGGCCGGGAGAACCACAAGATGATGCTGGAGCACTACCAGCAGACGAAGAATCTTCTCGTGTCGTACTCGCCGAAGAAGCTGGGCTTCTTCTAGACGCACGGAAAAAGGCGCCTGAGCTGGGTTTTCACCCGTCAGGCGCCTTTCACCGAGCCGCTCTCGACCGAGCCCGGCTTGCACGCTGACTCCCAATTCATCCCACAGCCACTCCCTCCTGACCAGTACTTCCGGACCGGTCACGGACCAAATCCCCTCTTCAGCCCTCAAGCGCTTCACCTTGACTGACGCGCTGCCCCTCGTTCATGAACTGCTCGATGAGGCGGTTCGCCTGCTCTCGCAGGTCGTCGAGGAACTTGGCGTAGTGGCGGAAGAAAACCTCGATGTTCCGGCCTGCACAGCGGGCACATTCAGCCGGGTCCACTCCGGAGCATGGATGGGAAACTCTTTGGATTCCAACCCGTGAACATCTGACCTGCATCATTGTTCATCAGCGGAAGGAACCACAAGAATTTCCCATCAATATGGCCAGCCTGCGGAACATGATTTACCGTTTCTTCTTTCTTTTTCGCTCAACGACCGTCAGCGGCCATTCATATGCATGACAGCTTCTGGGTAGCGGGTTCCCGCCACCGCTTCCGGAGGCAGCGCCTCGTCCAGCCGCTGGTGGTCCTCTGCGTCGAGCACCACGTCCACGGCCGCGAGGTTCTCCTCCAGCGTGACCCTGCGCTTGGTCCCGGGAATGGGCACGATGTCTTCGCCTCGGTGGAGCAGCCACGCCAGGGCGATCTGGGCCGGTGTCGCCCCGTGCTTCGTGGCCACTTCGCGCACCACCGATGCCGCCGCCGAGTTGGCGGTGAAGTTGTCCCCCTGGAACCGGGGGTCGTAGCGGCGGTAGTCCGACTCCGGATACTCCCTCGCCGGCAGCGCCGTGCCGGTCAGGAACCCACGCCCCAGGGGCGAGTAGGCCACGAGACCGATTCCTCGCTCCCGGACCGCCGGCAGAATCTCCCGCTCGATGTGACGCTCCCAGAGCGAGTACTCCGTCTGGAGCAGGGCCACGGGACAGACCTCGTGGGCGCGGGCGATCGTTCCCGCACCGGCCTCCGACAGGCCGAAGTGGAGTACCTTCCCCTCTTGGATGAGCTCGCCGACCGTGCCGGCCACCTCCTCAATCGGGACTTCCAGGTCCACGCGGTGCTGATAGAGGACGTCGATCCGGTCGGTTTCCAGCCGCCCCAGGCATTCGTCGACCACTTTGCGAATGTGCTCAGGCTTGCTGTTCAGATCTCCGCGCCGTGTTCCTTCGTACTCCCACCCGAACTTCGTCGCGATGGCTGCCTCGTCCCGGCGGCCACGAAGCGCGCGGCCCAGAAGTTCTTCATTGACGAAGGGGCCGTAAGACTCCGCGGTGTCGAAGAAGAAGCAGCCTCGTTCGAGTGCCCGATGGATCGTCGCGATCGACTCCTTGTCGTCCGGAACTCCATAAGTCTGGCTCATTCCCATACAGCCGAGTCCCAGTGCGGAGACTTCAAGGCCGACGCTTCCCGGCCGACGCCGCGGAATCAGTGACGAGTTCAAATCCAGGGCCCTCCCCTCAGGTTCCCGTGGTTGTTTTCCCGACCCTCGGATCCGTTTTCCTTCTGCACATCCTAGAATCCGGACATCCAATCCGGGCCGAACTTACGGAACCAACTCCCCGCTTGTCAACGAGAATCATCACGGAGAACACGGATGAACAGGGAAATAAACATGCAAGACCTCCACTCCGAGGAACGAGAAGCTGAACCATCACCCCGTTTCGGGCCGGCGCTGCGTTCCCGCGCCCGGGTGCTGGAGGCCGCCCAGGAGGCGTTCGCCTCGGAGGGTCTCGGCATTCCCCTGGACGAGATCGCCCGGCGCGCGGGAGTGGGTTCCGGCACCATCTACCGGCACTTCACGAGCAAGGAAGCGCTGTTCGAAACGATCGTCCTCGGCCGTCTCGAACAACTCGCGGACCAGGCAGAGAAGCTGGCGGACTCGGACGACCCCGCTGCAGCGTTCTTCCAGTTCCTCTCCCTGACCATCGAGGAAGGCAGCGTGCGCAGGGACATGGTGGACGCCCTCGCCGGGGAGGATGTCGATGCTTCTGCCGCCGTGCCCCGGACAAGGCGCCGCCTTCGGCGGGGCATCGGCAAGCTGCTCTTCAACACGCAGCAGGCGGGAGCCGTCCGCGACGACATCAGTGTCGCCGACTTGATGGCCCTGATCACCGGGCTGATACTGGCCCGGAACCACAACGACGGTGGCGCGGCCGTGCCACAACGGGTACTGAGCGTGGTGCGCGACGGCCTGCGGCACGGCTGCGCGAACAACGTCACAGCAGTCCCGCCCGTTCGGCCAGACGGTACAGATCGTGGCGAACAGTGATGCTGTCCTGGCCGATCGCCTGCTTGAGAAGGTGCTGCGCGTAGACGTTGAACCGGACCTCCTCGGGCGAGGCCCGGACCGCCGGCATCAGTGCGAGCACCGCGCCCGGCCCTCACGGTCCAACGCGTCCACACTGTCGACGTGTTCGGCCAGTCGCAGCGCCTTGCCCGAACGGCCGAGCACGACCTCGCCCCGGACACGGTGGACCGCCACGTCCACCGGCCGGGCGGGCACCATCGTCCCCGAGGGCACCAGATCCGGCGCCGACGTCATGTCCTATGCGTCCTGGACCAGCATGGCGGCCCGGTCGAGCAACCGCTCGGCGCCGTGGCGGTCCCGGGCGAACGCCGCCGCCTCGGCCGCGGTGAGGTACAGCCGTACGCGAGCCGCGGTGGTCACGCAAGCGGGGGAACCGTCGCACCGCTCCAGGGCGTCGGCCGCCGTGACGCACATCTCGCAGGCCTCGGTCGGTGCCTGAAGACGCAGCAGAACATCGCCGAAGCCTTGAAGGCATGCCGCCTCGGTCAGTGGCGCCGAGGCCAGCCTGGCTTCGGCCAGCGCCCGGTCCGTCGCCAGCAGCGCCAGGGACAGGTCCCCCCGAACTGTGCAGATAGGTGGCGGCCAGCCGATGTGTTTTCGGCGCTCAGTCGGAGTGCTTCGGGGTCCGCACGGTCGATGTGCGGTCCGCAGACCCGTTCCAGCAGTCCCGGCAGGTTCGTTCGCACGGCGGACCAGCGCCGCGCGGACTGCCGCCAGCACGTCCATGCCTCTGTCGCCTCGGAGGCCAACCGGTCGATGTCGCTCGGCCGGTGGCCACCCGCGCGGACCGCCGCGCGGTGGCCGAGGAGCGCCGCCTGTATGTCCGGCGCCGCTCCGATCGTCGGCTCGTCGACCCGCCGGCCCGGCACGGCGCCCCCCATGAAGGCCGCGACCTCCTTCACCTGAAGGACGTCGGCGAGCCGCAGGAGAGTCGACAGCCGGTCCACCTGCCGCCCCTTGCGCTCGACCTGCCGCAGCCATTCGGAGCTGTGCCCGACCACCGAGGCAAGGGTCTGCCGGGAGAGCCCTCGTCGGCACCTGAGCAGTTCGATCCGTTCCCCGATCGTCTCTTGCACGACTGTCGTCATCCCGCCGTACGCCTCCCGGTACGCGGACGGCCCACGGGGTCCGAGCCGATGATCTCGTCGCTGCAGCCCGCGAGGCCGGTGAAGCCTCCGTTCACATAGACAACGTCTCCTGTCGAGTAGCCGGACGCCTCCGACGCCAGGTGGATCGCCGCACCGACGACCTCGTCCGCACGCCCGCCACGGCCCATGGGGGTCGCCTTGCGACGTTCCTCCGTACGCGCCACTCCGTCCGGTGAAATGGTGCCGGGGCACAGTCCGTTGACCCTGATGCGCGGGGCGCAGTCCCTGGCGAAACACCGGGTGAGCATCCACAGGGACGCCTTCGACATGCTGTACGGCGCTGCCAGCGGAACCGGTGCGAACCCGGCTCCCGAGAGGAGGTTGATGATGGTGCCCGGGCCGCCCTTCACCAACGTGTTGACGAACAGCGACGAGAGTCTCGCCGGGGCCAGCACATCGATGTCGAGCGCGTCCTGCCACTGCGCCGGCGACACATCGGCGCAGTGCGTACCGGTGGCCCCGAAGGCCAACGCGCCGTTCACCAGAATGTCCACCGTGTCGAAGTGTGCCTGCGCCGCGCCGGCCACCTGGTCGACGATGTCGGCGGCGCCGACATCGCGGTGCACGGTGCCCACGGCGCGTCCGGTCGAGGCGCGGATGGACTCGGCGACGTCTTCCACCGCTTCCTTGTCATGGTCGGCGAGGAGGAGGTCGGCGCCGGCCTGGGCGTAGCCCGACGCGATGGCAGCACCGATGTTCCGGCCCGCCCCGGTGATCAGAGCGTACGTCCGGTCAGCCGAAATCGTGCGAGGGCATCAGGCTGGTTCACTGGAGTACTTTCTCTCGGTCCGGTCCGCCGGTGGCGGGGCCCCTCCGGCACGGTGCCCGGCTCGGACGGCTTGGGCAGGAGCAGCGCGAGCACTGCGACGGCGGCAAGCAGCAGGGCGTCGGTCCGGAAGATCCGGTCCACTCCCCCGGGCTGCTGCCCCGCGACGGCGGCAAGCGCCTCGACCCCCATGGCACCGCCCAGATGGCGTGAGGTGTTGACGAGCCCGGAGGCGGTGCCGGCCCGGTCCGCCGCCACCCCACTGGTCGCCGCCATGGTCAGAGGGATGCCGACCGGCCCGAGGGCCAGGGTGACGAGGAGACCGGGCAGCAGGATGTGTACGAGGAACGGGCTGTACGAACCCGCCGCGGACAGCCAGGCGGAGCCGGCCGACTGGAGCAGCGCCGCGACCGCCAGTATCCGCTTGGCTCCGTACGCCGGCAGCAGGCGGGCCCAGCTGCGCTCCCGCCACGATGGCCAGGTACTGCGGGAGGAAGGCCAGGCCGGTTTCGAGCGGGCCGAATCCGCGCTGGTTCTGGAGATGGAGCGAGAGGAAGAACCACATCGCGAAGAGGGACATCCCCACGTTCGCGACGGACACGGACCGGTTGCGGAGCACGGGGATCGGCAGCAGCTCACGGGCTCCTCGGGGCTCCCACACCGCGAAGAAGGCGAGCAGCGCCGGCCCCGCGCCGAGCACCGGTCGGCGGCCCGGCTCGACACCGTAGACACAGGCGACCAGGCCCCCCGTCACAGCCAGAGCCCCCACGACGTCCGGCGTGCGCCACGCCGTGCCCCGTACCCGGCCGGCCACCGTGCCCCGGGCCGGCACGAGGACGAGAAGCGCGATCGGCACGTTGATGAGCATCGTCCAGCGCCAGCTCAGGTACTGCGTGACGAGTCCGCCCACGAAGTCACCGGCCGCGCCCGCCGCTGCGGCCACCCCACCCCAGGCCGCAAGTACCCTCGCCCTGAGCTTCGCGTCGTGGAACTCGCTAGTGAGCAGGGTCAGCGATAGGGGGGACAGCACCGCGGCCTCGATGCCCTGAACGGCGCGGGGCTGGTCGATCACGTGCCCGCGGCCGCTGCTGAACTGTGCGGGGGATGCCGACATCTGACGCACGTCGGCCCATCGGGAGACCAAGTACATCGGCCTACCTCTGGCCGACGCCCAGGGATGGACCGGGCTGTGCTCCTGCAGCCATCCGAACGTGCGCTCCGGTTCCCGGTAGAAGTCGGGCGCGATGGGTGGCGGTGCCGGGGCCTGTGTCGACGGCTTCACCGCACCTCCCGTACGGCCGTGGGCTCGAAGACCACGGGGAGGGAACGGGTGCTGCGGACGAGGCCCCGGCGGGCGCGCCCCGGCGCTTCTCTTCCTGCGCGGGACCTCATGCCCAGGGGGCGGGGGTGACACTTGACCTTCGGGTCGGATCGAAGGTTTACCGTCGGCGGTGCGACGGCCTGCCGCATCCCCCAGCCGGTCGAGCGAGCCGGTGTTCCGGCCACTGCGCTGCGCTTCCACGAGGACGCCGGTCTGCTGCCCGCCGACCGCACGCCGTCCGGGTACCGGGTGTACGGCGAGGGCGCGGTGGAACGTCCGGCCTTCATCTCCTCCGCGAAGATGCTGGGCTCGGCCCTGGAGGAAATCCGCGAGCTGCTTGACGTCCGCGAGGAAGGGGTGTGCGCGTCCGTGCGGGCGCGGATGCTGCCGCTGGTTACCGACCGGACCATGGAGACCGACGGCCGGATCTCCGGGCTGCGGGCTTTCTCCGCCCACTTGGCCGCTGTCCACGCCGAGCTGTCGGGCCCGGCGGCCGCAGGGGCATGTGGTCCGGGCTGCGGCTGTGCCACGACTGGCGCTCCGGCAACCGGGCCCGTGCCGATGATGCCGTCGCCGACTCGCCTCGACCGGGTCATGGAGTCGTGGCGGGATGCCCCGGTGGCCCGCACGCCGGGCGACACCGAGATGGACGAGCGCACCGAGCAGTGGCGGGCCCTGATCGGCAAGGCCGAGCAGCGCGAGGAGATCCCCGACGGTATCCGCCTGTCCTTCCGGGCCGGCGCCGAGCTCGCCGTCGCGGTCCCGGCCCTCGCCTCGGCGGAGCAGGTGCGCCGTTGTTCGTTGCCTTCCTCCGGGTCCCGGCCGCCGAACTGGTCCGGTCCCTGCGCGACGGCCGCTTCCTGTCGACCGCGATGGTGGTGAACTTCGTGGTCATGCCGCTGACCGTCGCCGCGATGTTCTCGTTCCTGCCCTCCGACCAGGTGGCGCGGCTCGGTGTCCTGCTGGTACCGCTGTGCCCGTGCGTGGACTACGTGATCGTCTTCTCCGGACCGGCCGGTGGCACCGGCCGCCGTCTTCTGGCCGCCGCCCCAGTCCTGCCGGGGCCCAGATGCTGCCGCTCCCGGGGTTCCTCCACCTGTTCATTGGCCCGGAGCTTGCCGGCATCGTCCAGGTCGGCCCCTTCGCCGAGGCGTTCGCCGTACTGATCGTCACCCCGCGGCCCTCGCGCGGGCCCTGCAGGCGTGGGCCGCGCGCCGCCCGGCAGGCCGGCGTGTCTCCGACGCCACGACCACCGCAATGGTGCCGCTGATGGCCGCCACGCTGCTGGTCGTGGTCGCCTCCCGGGTCCCCGGACCGGCGACAGCCCGGGCGATGTCACCGTCGTCGTCCTGTTCCGCGCGGTGTTCCTCGTGGTGATGGCGTTCGCCGGGAAGGCCGTGGCCCGCCTGTTCCGCCTGGACCCGCCTGCCGGGCGAGCGGTTGTCTTCACCGGCGACCGCTCCTCGGCTTTCGTTCCGGAGTTGTCCGGGCCGTGCCCGCGCCGAAGCATCCGCAGCGGCATGCCCAGCGCACCGGGGTCGCCCGGTTCTCGGGTTCAGCGGCCTGGGGGCGGGGGCTGTCCATTGGACTGGCGCCGATGGTGACCAATGGGATGGGGAGTGAGGTGCGGCCGATGCGACGGGGTGCGTTCGATGACGAGGAGGGCTGCGTCGTCGGCGGGGTGGCCGCCGACGTGGGTGAGCAGATCGCGGTGGATGTGGTGCAGCAGGCTGTCGGGACTGTTGGCGGGAAAGGAGGCGATTCGTTCGGCGAGCGGGTAGAACGCTCCGGACGGCGAGCGGGCTTCGATGACTCCGTCGGTGTAAAGAACGAGCATGTCACCGCATGCGAAGGCGAAGAGGTCTGTGTGGTCGTCCTCGATCGGTCGCTCGCACACGCCCAGCGGAGGCAGTGGCTGTCGGGCATGCAGGACCGCGACCTGCTGGTCATGCACCAGCAGCGGCGGCGGATGCCCGCAGTTGATCATCTCGGCGGTCTTCGGGGCGTTGTCGGGGATCTCCAGGACGAGGCAGGTGATGAAGTGCTCGCCGGGGTCGCGTTCGGTGTCCGCCACGTCCTCCAGGTTCCGGGAGACGCTGTCCTCAAGGGCGGTCACCAGCCCGGGGAGGGTCGCGTACCGATGAGCCCCCTCACGGAATGCCCCCAGTACCAGCGAGGCCTCACCGATGGCGGCCAGCCCGTTGCCCCGGACATCCCCGATGACCACCCGGGTCGCGGCATGCTCGCCGCGGGCGAACGCAAACAGATCACCGCCGATCTCGGCCTCGTCCTGCGCGGACATGTACAGCCATGCCACCCGCAACGGTCCGATCCGGCGTGGCGGAGGCCGAAGCAGCACCCGCTGAGCCGTCTCGGCCACAGAGCGTGCCAGGCTCAGCGCCCGGTCGCGCCGCTCCCGCACGAACCGCATGAGGACCACCAGGGCGGAGAGCACGGTCAGCGCGATGATCTGCGCCATTCGGTTGGGCGTGGTCAGTCCGCCGAGGGAGACAGCGATGAACACTTGGGCCGCCACTGCCAATGCCCCGGCAAGAGCGGTCAGCCGTGTCCCGGCAAGGGAGGCGGTCAGAGCGGGCGCGATGACCAGCAGCGGGCCCAGCTGGACATCGTGCCCGGTGTAGATGTCCAGCACGGTGATCGTCGCGATCAGCACGAACGGGATCGCCACCAGACCACTGCCTGATGACGGCTCCAGAAGATGATCCCACGAACGCCGCGCACCCATATACCTCTCATGTTCCGCCAATGGCGCGCCCCCAGCCACCCGACAGTCACGGGCCGCATGGTTCCGTTCGGCACGGCGGCCCAGGGCGTTGCCCGAGCCGTGCCGTTCCGGTCGTCGGCATCCCGTTCTTCCCGTGCCTCCTGCCGGGGCGTTCCGGCACCCGCACGGACCGCATGGACTCAGCGCTCCGGAGGCAGTGAAGCGGGTCGTACGAACCGCACCGGGGCCCGGAAGCGTGCCTTGCGCGCCGCCCGCCGGAAGGTGGTGAGTACGGCCGGGCCGGCGAGCAGGACGCACACGAAGTTGGTGACGGCGCGGCCGGTGTCCCAGCCGAGCGAGGTGGCCAGGTCGAAGGCGATGCAGCGGTGCCACTGCTCGGTGAACGGCAGGCCGGGCGGATGGGCGATCGAGCTGTCGGGATCGAGGGAGAAGGGCCAGAAGGAGAGGTTGAGGAGGAAACCGAAGAGGTAGCCGGACAGTGATCCGTAGACCGCGAGGAGCAGCACTTCGCGCCGCCCGGTCGCGCGCGGCAGGAATCCGGCGAGCATGCCCACGAAGGCACAGCCGAACATCTGGTACGGCATCCAGGGCCCCACGCCGCCGGTGATGAGTGCGGAGGTGAACAGGGAGGTGCAGCCCAGGGTGAAGCCGGGGCCGTGGACCCGGCCGGCCAGTACGAGAACGAAGAAGACGGTCTCGGTGCCTGCGGTGCCCGCGCCGAGCGGGCGCAGGGCCGCGTTGACGGCGGACAGCACGCCGAGCATGGCCAGTGCCCTGGAGTCGATGCCGCCCTCGGCGATCTCGGACAGGACGACGCAGAGCACCAGGACGAGGAGCACACCGAAGATCAGAGGCGGTGCGTGGTTCGAGCCGAAGGTTCCCTGGGCCACGACGAACGGCCGGAAGAACGCGACGGCGCCGAGGAAGGCCGCCATCGCGACAACCAGGCCGGCCCGGGGGGGGTGAGGCGGATGGCGGACGCGTTCTGTCCGCCCGGCGGTGTCATGGCCGTTCCTCCTGCCGGTCGTGGAGCGCGGCGGTGACCTGGTCGACGGTGAGGAACAGCAGCGGTGCCAGGATCTTCGCCGTCTGGGGCGCGAAGACCGGGGAGGCCACGACGACGTCGGCGGTGGGGCCGTCGGCAACGATGTCGCCCTCGGCCACGACGACGACCCGGTCGGCGGCGCGCGGCGAACTCGACATCGTGGGTGGAGACGACCACCGCACACCCTTCGCCTGCCAACGCGCCGATGATGTCGATGAGTCGGCTCTTGGCACGGTAGTCGAGACCGCGGGTCGGTTCGTCGAGCAGCAGGGCCTTCGGGGCGGCGGTGAGCCGGGTGGTGAGGACCGGGGCGAGTTTCTGCCCCTCGGACAGGTCACGGGGATGGGTGGCGTCGTCGATACCGGGAGCAAGGCGGTCCGGGAGGGCACGGGCGCTCCGTCCTGTCGCGGATTCGGTGTCCGCCTGGTCGAGTTCCTGCCTCACGCTCTCCGGGTGGAGGAGGTCGGCGGGGGTCTGCGGCACCAGTCCGACGAGCCGGCGGGCGTGTGCCGGGGAGACGGTGTGCGGGTCCGTTCCACCAGTGCTGTCCCGGACGGTGACCGTGCCGGTACTGCGTGGCCCCGTGCCCTGCAGGGCCCACAGCAAGGAGGACTTGCCGGAGCCGTTGCGCCCCATCAGCGCGGTCACCTCGCCTTCGTGCAGGGTGAGGTCCACCTCGCGGACGGCCGGCACCCCGTGGTGGGCGACGGTCGTCCTGCGGGCGGTGAGCAGCGCGGGCCGGTCATGGCCGGGAGCGGTGCGCGGTGGGGCCGGGGAACGAACCGTTGTCGAGCTGCGTCCTGACCAGGTAGCCGCGGGCCTTGGTGACGACGGCGCCCTGCCCGCCCGGTGCAGAACCAGCGCGATCAGGCCCGTGGTCCCCGCGTCGCCGTCGCAGCGCTCACCGGGCTGGATGAGAATGCTGGTGATGCCGCCGTCCTTGCGCTGCACCTGGGTCAGCCGGTCGACCGATGCGGTGTCCGGGTCTCGCCGGCGCGCAGCAGCGCCGGCACGGCGCGGGCCTGCTCGTCGGCGTACGTGATGTTGCGGATGTCGCCCTTCGCGGTGCAGCCCTCGCCAGGGGCGGCGGCCGGGCACACGTCCCCGGCGAGGGCGGCGATCAGGTCCCGACCGCCGAAGTCGCGCGGGTCGCGCTCGGTCGATTCGGCGAGCAGCGCGAGCCGGGCCGCGGTCGGCGACATCGACATGACCGGCGCGGCCATGGCCGCCCTGTGCGTCTCCGGCATCCCTGCCACCGATCCCGACATCACGCAGGCCAAGACGTTCCTCAGGAACGAGCTCATCACCAACACAGATGCCTTCGACGCCATGTTCGGCGTCAACACCGACTCCAACGGCTGGGCCGCGGCCGGCCTCAACGCCTGCGGCATCAACGCCCGGACCGGCGACTTCCTCACGTCCAAGGGCAAGACCCCGGTCGACTTCCTGATCGGCCGGCAGTTCAATCCGGGCGGCGGCTTCAAGTACCTGCCCACCGACACCGCACCGCAGGCGTACGCCTCCATCGACGGCCTGCGGGCGGTGGCCGGCGGCGGCTTCACCTCCGCGCCGCCCACGCCCGTGACCGCCGGTGCGCCGCGGTGGGTCGCCCAGCCGTCGCCGGCCATCGGCACCGCGAGCAAGTTCGCACTGACCGTGGACGACGGCACCGGCAACCTGAAGGTGTGCTCCATCACTCTCACCGCGACCGGCAGCACGACCGCACTCGGCGCGGTGCTGGACTCGGCGGTCGGGTCGGCCACCCCGTCCGGCTGTGTCACGGGCGTCACCCCGTCCTCCGGCATCGGCCGGGTCCCGCGCTCAACGGCAGGGCCAACAGCGGCTCCAACACCTGGAAGGCGAGCGTCGACGGCGCCCCGTTCACCACGGCCGCCCGCGACGGCACCATCGCCGTGGGCGACACGATCGCCCTGCGCCTGGGCACCTGACCCCTTCCGGGAGCAGGGCCGATCCGCCCGGCAGGCCCTGCTCCCCCGTGTGCGTCGCCTTCGCCCTGTCCTGCCTCGACGGACACCGGAGCCGGGGCCCCGCATGGGCACCGTGCAAGAAGCGCGGGTACGGCACTCGCCGCCCCTTCGGCGTCGTGCTACCGACGTGGGCTGCGTCACTTTCCGGATACTGGATGGTTCTCTCCCTTTCGTGGCGCCACCCCTTAGGCTGGCCGGAGCAGCTGGTTCGTCCCGTCCGCCAGGCGGGACGTCGTAAGAGGGAACCCGGTGAAAATCCGGGACTGCCCCGCAGCGGTGAGCGGGAACGACCGCCGTCATACGCACTGGGTCCGACGAACAGGGCCTGGGAAGCGACGGCCAGTAGGTGTCCTCATGCCATGAGGACGTGCCCGCAAGTCCGAAGACCTGCCGACTGCCCGCGTGCGGATCGTTCCGCGCGCGGATATCCCGGTGACCTCGAGGGCGGGTCGGCGTGCATCCGGACGGACGACCGTGCCTTGCCGCGTGGGGTCGTTCCCGTCCGGTTCGTCACCCCTTCGCGTCCTTGTCCCGTCTCCGGGATCTCAGGGATTCGTCTCGCGAAGGAGATCTCCGTGACCAACCAGTCCGCAGCCCCCGCAGCACGGGCCACCGTGTACGGCTACCCCCGCCAGGGCCCCGACCGGGAACTCAAGAAGGCGATCGAGGGCTACTGGAAGGGCCGCGTCGCCGCCGACGCCCTCCATGCCATCGCCACCGAACTGCGCCGTTCCAACTGGCGGCAGCTCGCCGAAGCCGGCATCGACGAGGTGCCGACCGGTGACTTCTCGTACTACGACCACGTTCTGGACACCACCGCCATGGTGGGCGCGATCCCCGAACGGCACCGCGCCTCCGTCGACGCCGACGCGCTGGACGGCTACTTCGCCATGGCCCGCGGCACCCAGGACGTGGCACCGCTGGAGATGACCAAGTGGTTCGACACCAACTACCACTACCTGGTCCCCGAACTGGGCCCCGGCACCGTCTTCGGTGCGAACTCGGCCAAGCAGGTCGCGGAGCTCAAGGAGGCCCTCGCCCTCGGTCTGACCGCCCGGCCGGTCCTCGTCGGCCCGGTCACCTATCTCCTGCTCGCCAAGCCCGCCCCCGGCGTGCCCGCCGACTTCGAGCCCCTCACCCTCCTGGACCGGTTGCTGCCCGTGTACGCCGAGGTCCTCGCCGACCTGCGCGCGGCCGGCGCGGAGTGGGTCCAGGTCGACGAGCCCGCCCTCGTGCAGGACCGCACACCGGCCGAACTGAACGCCGCCGAGCGCGCCTACCGCACCCTCGGTGCCCTCGCCGACCGGCCCAAGCTGCTGATCGCCTCCTACTTCGACCGTCTCGGCGACGCCCTGCCCGTGCTTGCCAAGGCCCCGGTCGAGGGCTTGGCCCTGGACTTCGCCGAGGCCGCCGCGGCCAACCTCGACGCACTCGCCGCCTCCGGCGGGCTGCCCGGCAAGCGCCTGGTCGCCGGTGTCGTCAACGGCCGCAACGTCTGGATCAACGACCTGCAGAAGTCCCTGTCCGCCCTGGGCACCCTCCTCGGGCTCGCCGACCGCGTCGACGTCGCCGCCTCCTGCTCCCTGCTCCACGTGCCGCTGGACGCCGCGGCCGAGCGGGACATCGACCCGCAGATCCTGCGCTGGCTCGCTTTCGCCCGGCAGAAGACCGCCGAGATCGTCACCCTCGCCAAGGGCCTCACCCAGGGCACCGCCTCCATCATGGGCGAGCTCGCCGCCAACCGCGCCGACCTCGCCTCCCGCTCCGGCTCTCCGATCACCCGTGACCCGGCCGTACGCGCCCGCGCCGAGGCCGTGACGGACGCCGACGCCCGCCGCTCCCAGCCCTACGCCGAACGGGCCGCAGCCCAGCGTGCCCGCCTCGGCCTGCCACTGCTGCCCACGACGACCATCGGCTCCTTCCCGCAGACCGGCGAACTGCGCACCGCCCGCGCCGACCTGCGTGCCGGACGCATCGACACCGTCGGCTACGAGGAACGCATCGAGGCGGAGATCCAGGAGGTCGTCTCCTTCCAGGAGAAAACCGGCATCGACGTCCTGGTGCACGGCGAGCCCGAACGCAACGACATGGTGCAGTACTTCGCCGAGCAGCTCACCGGCTACCTCGCCACCCGGCACGGCTGGGTCCAGTCCTACGGCACCCGCTACGTCCGCCCGCCGGTCCTCGCCGGGGACATCTCCCGCCCGGAACCGATGACCGTGCGCTGGACGTCCTACGCCCAGTCGCTGAGCGACCGCCCGGTCAAGGGCATGCTCACCGGGCCCGTCACGATGCTCGCCTGGTCCTTCGTCCGCGACGACCAACCGCTCGGCGACACCGCACGCCAGGTCGCCCTCGCACTGCGTGACGAAGTCGGCGACCTGGAGACCGCGGGCACCCCGGTGATCCAGGTGGACGAGCCCGCGCTGCGCGAGACCCTGCCGCTGCGCGCCGCCGACCGTGCGGCGTACCTGACGTGGGCGACCGAAGCGTTCCGTCTCACCACCGCAGGAGTACGACCGGACACCCAGATCCACACCCACATGTGCTACGCCGAGTTCGGCGACATCGTCCGGGCCATCGACGACCTCGACGCCGACGTCATCAGCCTGGAGGCCGCCCGCTCCCACATGCAGGTCGCCCGCGAACTCGCCTCCCACGGCTACCCCCGCGAGGCCGGCCCCGGTGTCTACGACATCCACTCCCCCCGTGTCCCGAGCATGGAGGAGGCTGCCGGACTCCTGCGCACCGGCCTGAGGGCGATCCCCGCCGAACGCCTCTGGGTCAACCCCGACTGCGGCCTGAAGACCCGCGGCTGGCCCGAGACCCGTGCCTCCCTGGAGAATCTGGTCGCCGCGGCCCGCACCGTCCGCAGCGAGCTGCCCGCCTCCTGACCGAAGAACCCAGTGGGCCGGGACGCCGCAGGCGTCCCGGCCCCGCCCTGCGACACGGCCACGGCGAAGGCGTGAAGAGGCCCACCCGTGCGCGGCAAACCGCGACCACGCTGCAGCGGATCGCGGAGGTCTTCGGGATCGGTACGAAGTCCTCCTCCGAGGCCGCCGAGGGCCGACTCGCCGCCACTCCGATCGGGCTCGGCTGCCGGATCCGAGAGCGCCGCGACTGCGCCCGGCGGGCCCGCCCTCCGGCGGGCGGACGGCTGTCCATCGATCCGGACCGGCGGAGCCGCATGCCGTATCCGGTGGAGGGCACCGGGCCATGACGAGCGGCCCCTTCGGCGGTTGATCCCAGCGCCGTGAGGACGAAGTGGTCTTCGCACGGCACTACTTCGTCATCAGCCGATGCGCCGTACGCCGCGCCCACCACGCGCCGAAAACGGCCACCAAGACCTGCCACAGCAGCTGAGGAAAGCTCCAGGACTGCCCGCGCGCCACCGCGAGACAGACCGGTAGCAGCAAGCAGATCGCCACGAGCGGACCGCGTCCGTACCAGAAGGCAGCCTGCCACGGGCCGGTGTTGCCCATCGGTGTGTCCACCCCCATGAGCAGATGCATCGGCATGACCCCGCGGTACGAGCTCACCAACGCGGCCGTGACGAGCGCGGGCACGCACGCGGTCACAGACGCCATCAGGCCGACCGGAGCTCCGGCCAGGACACACACGGCCGCTCCCGCGGCTGCACCGACCAGCAGCACCGCCAGCGGAACGACGGCGTGCAGAAGTGCCAGTGCGCGAAAGCTCCACCTCAGGTTGGTCGAGCGGCGGACATCGTCGCTCTCCAGGCGCGCCGGCTCAGTCAGCTGAGCGGCTGCCAAGTAGAGCGCCACGAGGGAACCGAGAACGGTCAGCAGTTGCGACGTCGCCACGAGGGAGGAAGCACTGGAAGCTCCGCCGAGCGCGAGCACAAGCCACACAAGTGCCCAGCCGAGCCTGGAGGGATGGCGCAGCAGGCAGCTGAGATCGCGCCACGGGACCAGCAGACTCGCGTGCCGGGGAAGGGGCAGCCTCATCAGCGGTACGGAACGCCGTGCCCGCAGGGCAGGTACTCCCGACCTGGCCTGCCGCAGGTCGAGCATGAGTACCGAGGCTCCCACCCGCGTTGCAACGGTAGCCCGGAGCCGCAGTGCGGACTGCGGAATCCTGGGAAGCTCCCGCACACTCAGCAGCAGACCGAGTACCGCGGCGCACAAGGACAGCGCCGATCCGACGGCCGCTTGCGGACCAACGGCTCCCAACGCCCACAGCAGGGGCTGGGCGGACCACCCCCACGGGCCGGACCACAGCAGCACCTGCGCGAACCAGTGGATCTCCCACCCGCGCCAGGAGAAGACGGTGGCGACGGCCGCAGCCACGGCCACGGCCCAGCCGGCTGCGAAGAGGGCGCGGGCTCGTCGTGCCAGGACTACGGCATGCCGTTCCACCAGTGCGCCCACTGCGCACGACACGAGAGCGACACAGGTGCCTGATACCGCTCCCGCGGCAGCCAACAGGGCCCACGGGCGGGCCGAGACGTCCTGCAGCAGGAAGCCGGCGAGGGCGCCGGCGGCCGCGCCGATAACGGACCACAGGACGGCAGAGGCCCGCAGCCCGGGCAGCAGCAGGGCGCGGCGACTGACCCTTGAGGGCAGCAGCAGATCGACGGTGGGCCCGTCCAAGACCACCGGTCCCCGCCACATCGCCCCACGGGCCGAAAGAAGCAGCACGAGAAACAGGGCCGTGGGCACCAGGAACAGCGACACCTCTGAGGTGAGATCCGACATCCGGGCCGCGGAACCGTCCGCCTGCACCTTTTGTGACCAGCCGATCAGGGCCGGTACGACCCAGAAGCCACCGACCAGGACGATCATGTAGAGGACGAACCAGAAACTGCGGCGCTGCTCCTCGCGCGAGGATGAACGGGTCTTGTGCAGGAACCGCAGCGCCTCGTGCGCCGAGTCCTCGGCCGTCGCGGCGGGGACGGCGTCGAGTCGCGGTGGCGCCGCCCTGCTCGGCCGGCTCATCGGCCCGACTCGCAGTCCACCTCGGTCATGGTTCCGGATCCGAGCTCCACGATGTGGTCGGCCACATCGTTCAGTACCTGGTGGTGGGTGGCCATCAGGACCGCCGTTCCACTGTCGCGGTGGGCGGCGATCAACTCCGCCAACTGCCGGCGGGCGCTGGAGTCGAGGCGCTGTTCCGGCTCATCCAGTATGAGCAGGTCGTGCGGCCTGACGAAGGCGGTCGCCAGCAGCAGTGCCTGGGTCTGCCCGGAGGAAAGCGCGGACGGCACCTGGCTCGCCCGGGCTTCGAGGCGGTGTGCCGTGAGCACCCGCTCCACCGCGGCCTCGGCGGCGTTCCCCATGCCGTGGGAGAGCGCCACCAACTGCAGGTGCTCGCGTACGGTCAGGTCCGGGTAGAAGGCACCCGTATCCATGGCGGACGCCACGCGCCCGCGAACCTCGGGTGAGTCCTCGTCGATGGGGTGTCCGTCGAACAGCACGGATCCCTCGGTGGGGGTGTCGCGTCCTGCGGCAATACGCAGCAGAGTGCTCTTCCCGGATCCGTTCTCCCCGACCAGGGAGACGCATTCGCCCCGGTGCAGGCGAAGACTCACGCCGTCGAGCACGACGCGGTCGCCGTACGTCCGCGCAACATCGTTCAGTTCCAGCAGAGGCGTGCCCTGGGCCTCAGTTGTAAGTTGTTTCATCGTGCGGTTGTCCCTCGTTGGCTCATCCGATAGTCGCCTGCTGATCATTTCAGAATGAATTTGCTTCAGGTGCTTGGCAGTTGGGTCGGTGGACGGCAAGGTTCCAGGGGCTTTCGGGTGTTCGGATCATATGGTTGGGATGAGGTGTTTCAGCCACCTGATCGATCTTCTGAGCTTGTCCTGCCTTCCAGGCGTGGGGCTGAGCTGGTCATTCGTAAGATCGGCGGGCCCGGGGGTTCTGGGTATGGCTGTGATCTTGTCGCCGTTGAACGGCTCAAAGAACTTGGCCGCCCGGAGCCCCGCGACGACTCGACCGTTAATTGGGATACACGACTTGATCGCTTCGTAGGACAACGTCGGCGAGGTCGTCCGCGGGACTGTGTTGGACGACGAGCCGGCGGAGGTGACCATGCCCCGGATCCGGGCCGGAGTGGACATCGGCAAGGAACACCATCATTGCGTGGTGCTGGATGCCCAGGGCGAGCGTCTGCTTTCACGCCGAGTCCTCAATGATGAGACGGCTCTGCTGGAGCTGATTTCAGATGTGCTGGCGCTCTCCGGCGAGACGCTGTGGGCGGTGGGCATCAACCATGGTGGCGCCGCGTTGCTGATCGGCCTGCTACTTGGCCACGACCAGCCGATGGTCTATATCACTGGCCTGGTCGTGCACCAGGCGTCGACCGCGTATCGGGGCCAGGGCAAAACGAACGAGAAGGACGCCTTCGTCATCGCCGACCAGGCCCGCATGTGCAAGGATCTCGGTCTGCTGCGGCCCAGCGACGAGATAGCCGTCGACCTGCGCATTCTCACCGCCCGTCGCACTGACCTGGTCAATGATCGCACCCGGCAGATCAATCGGCTCCGAGCTCAACTCATCGAGATCTTCCCGGCGTTGGAACGGGCACTGAACTTGATCGAGAAAGGCCCGGTCGTCCTGCTGGCCGGCTACCGGACACCGGCCGCGATCCGCCGCAGCGGTGCGAGCCGGATCGGGACCTGGCTGAAGAACCGCAAGGTCAAAAACGCGGGCGCTCTCGCAAAGACCGTTGTCGGGGCAGCACATTCGCAGCACATCGCGCTGCCCGGCAAGAAGCCGGCAGCGGCGATGGTGGCTCGCCTGGCGAAATGGGTGATGGCGCTCGACGCGGAAATCGCCGAGCTCGACGCACTCATCGAGGCCCGGTTTCACGAGCACCCACGTGCTGGAGTGATCCGCGGTCTGCCCGGCATGGGGGCTCTGCTGGGCGCCGAGTTCGTTGCCGCCACCGGCGGAGGCATGGCAGCCTCTGGCACCCCCGACCGCCTGACCTCCTTCGCCGGCCTTGCCCCCGTTCCTCGTGACTCCGGCCGCGTCAGCGGCAATATGCGCGGGCCCCGCCGCTACCACCGCGGGCCGCTTCGGGCCTTCTGCCTCTCCTCGATGGCCGGCCTGAGGTCGTACCCCGCATCGCACAGCTGCTACTGGCGCAAGCGGAACGAAGGGAGAGGGAACAAACAGGCTCTGCTTTCCCTTGCCCATCGCAGAGCCAATGCTCTGTGGGCAATGATCCGCGACGGAGCGTGCTGTCGAGCCCTGCCAAACGTCTCAACTACTGCTTGACATCGCCATTGGGAGGTTCTTCAACCTTTCGGCCTTTGTTGGGTGATCAGGGTCTTCTCCGTCTGTCAGTTTTGCCTGGTCTCCGTCTAGGGTGTCGAGGATGCCGCTTGTCGAAGTGACCTATGCGCCCATGGTGCCCGAGCCCCAGCTGCGTGAACTCGGCTCGGTGCTGCCGCACCTGGTGTCCCTGGCTGTGGAGTGCCCCGAGGAGCCGTACGACGGCGAGCTGCGGCCCGGGGATGTCGAGATCCGCTTCCGGCCGCTGAGCCCGCTGGACCGTAGCGGCCTGACGGTGGTGATTGAGATCAAGTCGAAGTGGTCCACCAGCAGGGAAGCCAACCGCCAAGAGCGCGTGGATGCGCTGCACGCGGACATCCGCGCCGCAACCGGGCTCGTCGACTTCGGCATCTACCTGTCGCTGCCGAGGGCCGCCTGGTCTCAAGGAGACTGATCACGCACACCCGGCGGCATCGTTTCCGAGAACTCGGCGAAGGCGAGACAGCGTGTCGGCCTGCCCCCGGGGAGGGACGAGCTGTTCGAGCTCGCCGACGCGTTGCTGTGTGCGGACGGGCCGGTGAGGACGCCGGTGGACCTGACGCCGGTGGCTGGGCACCGGCGCGGGCACGGCTCGCTGTACGACGCCCTGAGCCGCGGGAGCGTGGATGTGGTGCCGGCGGGCCTGCCTATGCCGCAGGCCGCCGACGGACGCCTGGTCCTCGCGGTCGATGTCAGCGACTGGCTCCGTCCCGACGCCTCCGACCAGCGCGGAGCGTTCGTTCTGCCACGTCTACGGCCGCAGCGGACGGACCCCGGACCAGTTCATTCCCGGCCGGCCGTACTCGTTCGTCGCCGCTCTCGAATCGGGCCGCACGTCCTGATGCCAATTCCTGGACGGTCTGCCGGTCGAGGTCCTCGGACGGATGCGCACGGACCGGGTGATGTGCAAACCGGTCCCGGTGCCCTGGATCTCCCTGCCGCAGGGCGGGCGCCCGCCCAAGCACGGCAAGGAGTTCCGCTTCGCCGAGCAGGAGACCCGGGCGAGCCGGACGCGGCCACCGTCCAGATCACCGACCGGTACGGCACCGCCCGCGCGATGGCTTGGGACCACATCCACCCGAGTCCGACCACCCGCTCCCCCGGACCGACCACACCGGTGAACTCCCCATCATCGAGGGCACGCTGATCCGCCTCCAGGGCGACCGCCTCCCCGGTGGCGGAGATCCCACACCAGTCCGGCTGTGGTCGTCGGTCACCGCCATGGACAGCGAGGACGTCGATGTGCGCTGGCAGGCGTTCCTGGGGCGCTTCGACCCGGAGCACACCTTCCGGCTGATGAAGCAGAACCTCGGCCGGACCCGCCCGAAACTCCGCACCCCGAGTCCGGCGAACGCTGGACCTGGATCGTCACCGCCGAGGTGTCCGTGCCCGTTGTGCGGATCATGCCTGCCGGAATCCATCGGGGCCGAACTCCGTGCTGTGATCGGCGGCGCCTGTCCTCTTCGCGGCGAGGACTCCATCCACACGGCGGGGAACACCGAGCGGGTTGTCGTCGCGCAGCTCGGGCGGGAGCAGTCGTTGCGGGGTGTCCTGGTAGGCGATCGGGCGCAGGAACCGCTGGACGGCGCAGGCGCCGACCGAGGTGTGCGCGGAGTCGGTGGCCGCCGGGTACGGTCCCGAATGGTTCATCGCCCAGCTCACCGCGACCCCGGTCGGATAACCATTGCACACCACCCGCCCGGTGCGCCGGGATACGACGTCGATCACACGGCGCGGGAGTTCCTCCTCCCCCTCTCCCGTCTGCAACGTCACGGTGAGGCTGCCGGGGAGGCGGCCGAGCAGGGCGAGGAGCTCCTCCTCCGTGGCGTACTCCACCAGCACGGTCACCGGGCCGAAGCACTCCTCGGTCAGCGCCTCGCCGAACATCGCGCCAGGCACACTCAGCACGGTGGGCGTCGCCCTGCCGTCGAGGTCGTGTGTCTTCTCGGCTCCGGCCAGTACCTGGACGCCCGGCTGCGCGGCGAGCTCCCGTACGCCTTCGGCGTAGGCTGCCAGGATGCTCCTGGTGAGCATCGTGCCGGCCGGCGCGTCGGCGGCGCATGCGGCGAGCGCCTTCTGCAGCGCCGTCCCGTGCTCGCCCGCCGGCACGAAGGCGAGTCCCGGTTTGGTGCAGAACTGGCCCATCCCCAGGGTGAAGGAGCCCAGCAGCCCTTCGGCGATCGACGCACCGCGTTCTGCAGCCCCGGCCGGGGTGACGACCAGTGGGTTGACGCTGCCGAGCTCCCCGAAGAACGGAATGGGCTCGGGGCGGGCGGCGGCCAGGTCGGACAGCGCTCGCCCACCGCGCACCGAGCCGGTGAAGGCGACGGCCGTGACGTACGGGTCGGTGACCAGGGCCACTCCGGCGGCCTGCCCGTGCACCAGGCTCATTGCGTCCGGAACCCCGGCGCGGACGGCGGCCCTGCGCAGCGCGCCGTACGTCGCCAGCGAGGTCGCCGGGTGGGCCGGATGCGCCTTCACCACGACGGGGCAGCCGGCCGCCAGCGCGGAGGCGGTGTCGCCTCCCGGAACGCTGAAGGCGAGCGGGAAGTTGCTGGCCCCGAAAACGGCGACCGGGCCGCGTGGGACCATCATCCGCCGCAGGTCCGGGCGCGGTGGTACGGCCGCCGGGTCGGGGTGGTCGATCACGACCCCGAGGTGACTTCCCTCGGTGACAACGTCGGCGAGGAACCTGAGCTGGGCACAGGTGCGGGCGAGTTCCCCGGTGAGCCGGGGCAGGCCCAACGCACTCTCCCGGTCGGCGAGTGCGAGGATCGTCCCACCGTCCTTCTCCAACTCGGCGGCCATGTCGCGCAGCAGCGCCGCCCTGCCCGCGACGCCCAAGGCGGCCAGCGCCGATACGGCCGACTCGGCGGCCGCGCAACGCGCCGCCACCTCGGTCGGCGTGGACTCGGCGGCGACCACCTCGACGGCCTCGCCGGTGCGGGGGTCGACGGAAACGACGTCCGGGGTGGCGTGGTTCGTCGCAGCACTCATCGCAGCGGTCCTTCCAGGGACTCCAGCATGGGCGCCAGGCCGCGGACCACGCTGTTGGTCAGGGTTCCGATCTCGCCGATCTCGATCTCCACCACGTCTCCTCCGGCGAGCGTGAAGGGAAGGTCCGGTACCAGGCAGGTTCCGGTCGCCAACACGGCGCCGTCCGGGAAGACGTCGGCGGCGAACAGGTATCCGGCCAGGTCGTCGAGTCGCCGGTTCAGCTGCCCGGTGTCAGTCTCACCGGACCAGGCGACGACGCCGTCGCGACGGATCGTCATGCGGATCGGCAGCGCGTAGGGGTCTGCGACTTCCCACACCGGACGGATTGCCGGGCCGACCGCGCAACCACCGAGATAGATCTTGGCCTGGGGAAGGTACAGCGGGTTCTCGCCCTCGATGGTGCGTGAGCTCATGTCGTCGCAGATCGTGTACCCGACGATCTTGCCGTGCGTGTTGAGCACCAGGGCCAGCTCGGGCTCGGGCACGTCGATTGTGGAGTCGGCCCGCACCGCGACCGTGCCTCCGTCGCCGACCACCCGCCAGGCGACGGACTTGAAGAACAGCTCGGGCCGCGGCGCGTCGTACACCCGCTCGTAGACATCCGCGGCGGCGGAGCTCTCGGCCATCCGCGCCTGGCGGGAACGACGGTAGGTGACGCCGGCGGCCCACACCTCCATCCGGCCCTCGACCGGCGCGAGCGGCTCGGCCGGGCCGTCCGAGGGTTCGGTCAGGGCCTGCTCGACGAGTTCACGCAGGTCGTCCAGGTTCAGGCGCAACAGCTCGGCCAGCGGCAGCGGCAGCGGATGGATCAGACCGTCGTCCGCCCGCACCCCCGCCCGGATCTCGCCGTCTCTCGCGTAGCGCAGGATATGTGTCATCGGTCAGCTCCTTGGAATGGGGTGGCGGGACGGCCGGTGGTTCCGGGTTCGACCGCGAAGATCGACCCGGCCAGCGGCTGGGCGGTCAGCTCGCCGGGGGTGAGCCGGTAGGCGGCGGAGGTCACGTACAGCACGTCACCGCCGGGGCCGCCGAAGGCGCAGCTGGTCACCTGGGTGACGGGGAGGCGGACGATCCGGTCCAGGACGCCGTCGGGGGTGTAGCGGCGGACCGTTCCGCCGCCCCACAACGCCACCCACAGGCAGCCGTCGTCGTCGACCGTCATGCCGTCCGGCATCCCCTCGGCGGGGTCGATGGTCACGACCACACGATGCGAACGCGGCTCGCCCGTCGCGGGGTCGAAGTCGTAGGCGTCGACCCGCTGGGCTCCGCTGTCGATGTGATACATCACGGTCCCGTCGGGGCTCCACCCCAGACCGTTGGACAGCGTGACCCCGGTCAGGACGCGAGCGACGCTCCTGCCGTCGTAGCGGTAGAGGGCGGCGGCGCCGGGTTCGGCCTCGTACGGCATGGTGCCTGCCCAGAGCCGCCCGGACGGGTCGCACTTGGCGTCGTTCATCCGGTTGCCCGGAAGGTCGGCCTCCACCTCGGCGACCATGCGGACGTCGCCGTCGGGCGACAGCATCGCCAACCCGTCGCGTACCGCGAGGATCAGGCCGTCGTCGCCCGCGGGCACCGCGGCGCCGACGTGCGTGCCCACGTCCACGGCCCGGTCCACGCCGCCGACGGGGTCGAACGTGTGGACCGCGCACCCGGTGACGTCCACCCAGACGAGCCTTTGCCGGGCCGCGTCCCAGGCCGGCCCCTCCCCCACGTCCGCGTTGCTCCGCAGCACGAGTTCGCCGTCGAGTTCGCCGATCATCAGACCTCCTCCTGGCCGCGCGGATCGATCGCGACCTTCACAACACCCTGATCGGGTACGGCGAGCAGCGCGGGCACCTCGTCCAGCGACGCCACGCGCACCGGTACGAGGGTCGGGTCGATCACCCCGGACGCGAGCAGCCGTACTCCGGCGGTGACATCCTCGTCCCACAAGTGTGCCGCCGTACCGACCAGGTGCTTCTCCTTGAGCACCACGTCGGCGAGCGGCACCGCGGCGTCCCGGCCGGAGAACCCGACGATCACCACGGTGCCCAGGGCCCGGCAGTGCCGGATCGCTTCCGGCAGCAGGGAGGGCAGGCCCGTGCACTCGAACACCACGTCCGCCCCCCTGCCCTCGGTCAGACGGTCGAGCGTGGCGGCCGTCTCCTCCGGCCGGACCGCCACGGCTCCGGCTCGGCGAGCCGCCTCCCGGCGGAAATCGGCGGTCTCGCTCGTCACTACCTGGATCCCGGCGGCCACCGCCACCCGGGTCAGCAGCAGCCCGATGGCGCCCGCGCCGAGTACCAGCGAGGTGCCGCCGGTCACGTCACCGGCCTTGCGCAGCGCGCGTACCGCGACGGCGGCGGGCTCGGCGAGCACCGCCATCCGCGGCGGGACGTGGTCGGGAACGGGGACACAGGTGGCCGCGTCGGCGACCATGTACTCGGCCAGCCCTCCGTCGAGGTTGAGGCCGCGTACCGCCTGCCGCGCGCAGACCCCCTCCTGGTGCCTGCGGCACCACCAGCACGTGCCGCAGCCGAGCACGACGTCGGGGATGACCCGGGTGCCGACGGGCAGTCGGCTCGCGTCGGTTCCCGGGCCGTGCCCGGCGATGACGCCGACCACTTCGTGTCCGAGCGCCAACGGTGCCTTGGTGCCGGTCAGCGGGTGGGGCCTCTCCACGTCGATGGCGAGCGGTCCCTCCCGGTACTCCTCCACGTCGGTGCCGCAGATTCCGCACAGCTCGACGCGGATCAGTACCTCCCCGGCTGCCGGAACGGGATCGGGCACCTCCTCCACGCGCACGTCCCGGCGCGCGTGCCAGCGGGCCGCTCTCACAGCCGGGACACCCGCCTTTCCACGTCGTCCCGTTCGGCGACCCCGTCGCGCAGGGTGACCCCGTGCCCGGGAGCCCGGCCCGGCCGCACCTGACCGTCCTGGATCTCCGGCAGGCCGGTGACCAGCTCGTCGTACCAGGTACGCAGGAACGCCCTGACCGTCTCCTGGATGAGCCCGTTCGGCTGGCTGCACGCAAAGTGCACGCAGCTGGCCAGGGTGGCCGGGCCGGTGCAGTCGTGCGGGGCGACGGGCACGCCGTAGGCGTCGGCCAGCGAGGCGACCTTGCGCGCTTCGGTGAGTCCGCCGGTCCACTGGACATCCAGGGTCAGGATGTCGACGCCGCCGGAGTCGAGCAGCGGCTTGAAGCCGCGTCGTCCCACGCAGGTCTCTCCCGTGGCGATCGGCACGCCGTCGACCTTGGCCAGTTTGCCGAACGCGTCGGCCGCGTCGGAGCGCAGCGGGTCCTCCACCCAGTACGGCCGGTACGGTGCGAGTGCCGAGATGATCTTTTCGGCGGCGGGCCTGTTCCACAGGCCGTGCAGCTCGATCATCAGTTTCATGTCCAGGCCGACCTCGTCGCGGACCGCGGCGACCGTCGAGAGAGCCCGGTCCAGCTCGGCCCGGGAGATGTCGGTGCCGCCGGTCCGCTCGGCGGCGGTGTCGAAGGGCCAGATCTTCATGCCCCGGATGCCCTCGTCCCACAGCTCACGGGCCAGCCGCGCGGGTTCGTTGAGGAAGGCGTGGAGGTCCTCGTAGCGCTCGGCGGTGCTCACCCCCCAGTTGCCGGACTCCTGCCGGGTGGACGTGCCGACGTAACCGGGTCCGGCGCACGTGTTGTAGATGCCGATCCCGTCATGTACGGCTCCGCCGAGGAGGTCGACCAGCGGCAGGCCCGAGGCATGCCCCAGCAGATCCCACAGGGCGATGTCGATCGCACCGTTGCCGCGGGTCTCGGCCCCCGCCCCCTGGAATCCGACGTAGGTGGCCAGCGCTCGCGCGGCCCGCTCCGGCGTGGGATCGGTCATCCCGACCAGGACAGGAGCGACGCTTTCGTGCAGGTAGGCCTCCACCGTACGGGCGCCGAAGAACGCCTCGCCCAGGCCGACCGGCCCGGAATCGGTGTGCAGACGGACGAACAGCAGGTTGGGCTGAATGGCCGGACGGATTGTCTCAAGAGCAGTGATCTTCATCCAGATCTTCCGAAAGTTGCTGAACTGCGGGGACAGGGGACAGGGAGCGCGCGGTCGTACGGGTCAGGCGAAACGGGCCTCACGCGTGGCGACCGCGTCGACATTGGCGGCGTTGACGACCTCCGCGCCGGTGTCGTACGTCCTGGCCGGGTAGCCGGGGTCGAACTCCTCGGCGAGCAGGGCCGCGGCGATCCAGCCCTGCGCGTACGGGTTCTGTCCCAGGGAGAAATCGATCGCCTTGTCCTTGATCCCGTCCAGGACCGGCTGGATCAGGTCGAAGCCTCCGACGGCGAACTTGCCGACGAGGTTCTTGCTCTTCGCCCAGGTGGCCACGTACTGGTGGTCGAAGGCCGCCATCGCCCAGCCGACGATCTTGTCCTTCTTCGAGGCGTACTTGGCGTCGATGGCGGCGACGGCCTTGGATTCGTCGGTGCTGGTGATGAGGACCTCGGTGGTGAAGGAGGTGCCGTTCTCCTTGTTGTGCGCCTCGACCCCCTGCTTGATCCCCTGGATGCGCTGTTCGAGGGCGGTGCTGCCGGGCGCGAAGTTGCCGCACACGATGACGCCGTCGGATTTACCGGTGCGCTTCTTGGCGCACTTGGCGATCTCGCGACCACAGGCGTCACCCGCGTTGACGAAGTTCTGGCCGACGAAGCCGACGCCGAGCTTCTCGTAGCCGTCGCTGGCCACGTTGGACAGGATCACCTTCACCCCGGAGGAGGTCGCCCGCTTGATGTTGGCGTCGAAGGAGGTCTCGTCGATCCGGGTGAAGATCACACCGTCGGGCTTGGCGCTCAGCGCGCTGGCCTGGAGTTCGACGGTCTTCTGGGTGTCCGGCGCGGGCGGGCCGATGAACTGGGTGTCCCATCCCATGGTCGCGCCGAAGTCCTCGAAGCCGCGCTGCACCGGGGCGAAGAAGGGGTTCTTGTCGTGCACGACGAAGATCACCTTCTTGCCCTTCTGCGGGCCGTCGGCGGCGCGGCCTCTGGAGGAGGAGGCGGCGGACGGTTCCTTCTCGCTGCTGCACGCGGCGAGCAGGAGGCCGGCGGAGGCCAGGGAGCCGCCGCGCAGCAGGCTTCTGCGCGACATCGAGCTGTTCGTTGCCATGTTCTCTCCTGTTTGAGTGGGGGTCAGGCGTTCAGGCCGTGTGCCGAACGCCTGGCGACGAGCTGGTTGAGCATGACCGCCCCCAGGATCAGCAGGCCGGTGGCGACCTGCTGCCAGTTGCCGTCCACGCCGAAGAGGACGAGCGCATTGGTGATCACACCGGTGATCACCGCGCCGAGGAAGGTGCCGAGGACGCTGCCCGTGCCGCCGGCCAGACCGGCGCCGCCCACGACGACTGCGGCGATGACGCTGAGCTCGAAGCCGTTGCCGGTGAGGGGGTTGGCGCTGCCCAGCCAGCCGACCAGGATGACCGAGGCCAGGCCGGTCAGCCCTCCGGTGAGGGCGAAGCACATGATCTTGACCCGGTCACTGGCGATACCCGCGCCGGCCGCGGCGGACTGGTTGCCGCCCACGCTGTAGACGTCGTAGCCGAACTTGGTCCTGGCCATGGCGAAGGCTCCGATGGCGACCACGGCGACCATCCACAGCGTCTGCGCGGCGAGATTGGGCAGCGGGCTGCCCGCGAACAGGTCGGTGAACGTCTCGTTGCGCGAGCCACGGATCGGTACGCCGTCGGACAGCAGCAGTGCGGCGCCGCGCAGTGCCGCCAACGCGGCCAGCGTGACCACGAACGAGGGAATCTTGAACCGGGTGGTGATCAGGCCGTTGATCACACCGATCAGCACGCCGGAGAGGATGGCCAGCGGGGCCGCGGTCCCGATGGGCACACCGACCTTCGTCACCAGCCAGGCCAGCTCCACCGCGAGGAGTCCGTGCAGCGAACCCACCGACAGGTCGATCTCGCCGACGACGATCAGGAAGGTCATGCCGGTGGCGACGATGCCGAGGATGGCGATCTGCTGGGCGACGGACAGCAGGTTGTCGGCGGCGAGAAAGCCGTCGGCTCCCACGGCGCAGACCAGGAAGATCACCACGGTCGCGGCCAGCACGCCGAACTCCCTGGCGCCGAGCAACCTCTTTGCCAGGCTTCCACCTGAATCGTCCACCCGGTAGGCGACGGCGATCTGTTGCTGGATGGTCATGCGAGTTCTCCGGAGATGTGAGGGGCGCCGTCGTGCGCGGCCGCCGGCGCGTTGCCGAGGATGAGTCCGACGACCTCGGCCGCCGTGGTGGCCGCGACGTCGCGCATGCCCGACACCAGACCGCCGCGCATCACCACGACCCGGTCGGCGACCTCAAGGACGTGGTCGACGTTGTGCGAGACGACGACCACGGCCTTGCCCCGTTCCCGCAGGTCGCGGATGAGCGCGAGCACGTTCTGCTGCTGCTCGGGGCCGAGCGCCGCGGTCGGCTCGTCCAGCAGTACGAGCTCGCCGCCCTGGTGCACGGCTCTGGCGATGGCGATGCACTGGCGCTGCCCACCGGACAGCCCGGCCACGGGCATCCGTACGGACGGGATACGGATGCGCAGGGTGGTGAGAACCTCTCGCGCCTCGGCCCGCATCCTGCGGGTGTCGACCAGGCCGAACCTGCGCGGCTCCTGCCCGAGGAACACGTTGGCGGCGACGCTGCGCTGGTCGATCAGGCCGAGGTTCTGGTAGACGACCGCGATGCCGCAGGCCGCGGCGTCACGGGGGCTGCGGAAGACCTGTGGGCGGCCGGCCATCCGGATCTCGCCTTCGTCGGGCCGGTACGCACCGCAGATCACCTTCATCAGCGTCGACTTGCCGGCGCCGTTGTCGCCCATGAGGCCGACCACCTCGCCGGGTTCGACGCTGAAGTCGACGCCGCGAAGGGCCTCGACCCCGCCGAAGCGTTTGCGTACGCCTACGGCCTCGAACAGTGGCATGCTCTCTCCTTCCGAGCCCCCGATTTGGCTTGACTGGTAAGACCAGTAATGCCAAGTGAGATTTCCGCCTCGAAGGGCCGTTCGTCAACCCTTCCGCACATCTCGAATCGGCAACGGCCTCTCGGTCCCCGACAGTGGGGTCGTGCGGGTATGGTGTTGCTGGTCTTACCGGCCTAACCAGATTTGAGGAGGTCTCCATGCTGGACCTGGAAGGAAGAAACGCACTGGTCACAGGTGGTGCCGGCGACATCGGCGCCGCCGTGGCCGCCGAGCTGACCCGCCGGGGCGCCCAAGTCACGCTGCTCGACGTCAAGTCCCCGGACGAGGCACAGGAGTGGATCGCCACGGCCTCCGCGTACGGCGAGGTGAGCTACGTGCGAGCCGACGTACGGGATCGGCCGGCTCTGGACGCGGCACTGGAACGACTCGGCAGGCTGGATATCGCGATCGCCAACGCAGGCACCGTCGAATCCGCCCCCTTCCTGGAGATCACCGCCGAGCAGTGGGATCGCCACCTGGGCATCAACCTCACTGGCACTTTCCACACTGCCCAGGCCGCCGCCCGGCGCATGGTCGCCCAGGGCGGCGGGGGCCGCATCGTCTTGACCGGGTCCTGGGTGGGCACGGTTCCCTGGCCGGAGATCGCGGCCTACAGCGCGTCCAAGGCGGGGGTGGCGATGCTGGCCCGTTCGATGGCCAAGGAGCTGGCGTCGCACGGCGTCCTGGTCAACGCTCTCGCACCCGGGATCGTGGCCGCGGGCCTGGCCAAGTGGCAGCTCGAGAACGAGCCGGCCTACGCCGCGCGGGCGAGCACGGCCATCCCTCTCAGGGCACCGCAGACCGCGCAGCAGGTGGCCAAGGCGGCGGCCTTCCTGTGTTCGCCGGACTCCGACTACATCACCGGTACAACGCTGCTGGCCGACGGTGGCTGTTCGTTGTTCAACCAGGAATGATCGATTTTACCGAAGGGCATCGGCCCTTCGATCTTGAAGGTAGCGTGGCAGGAATGATGGAAAGCGAAGACGCCTCCGCGCGCGACAGACGCCCCCCGACCAAGGAGGCCGTGGCCAGGCGGCTCGAGCTGGAACTTCTGTCCGGACAACACCCGGCCGGATCGAAGCTGGAGTCGGAACGGGTGCTCTCCCAGCGGTTCGGTGTGAGCCGCCCGATGATCAGGGAGGTGCTCCGAGGGCTGGAGCAGCAGGGCATCATCGAGGTCGTCCCGGGGCGGGGCAGCTTCGTCCGCGACGTGCGGATCACCGACGCGGTCCGCCCGCTCGACGCGCTGTACCGGCAACGCAAGCCGACCTCGCGTGACGTGATCAGCGCCCGGATGATGCTCGAGCGCGAGACCGCCGCGCTCGCCGCCCAGCACGCGACCCCCGAGGACCTGCACCTCATCGAGGAGATGCTGCTGCGCTTCGACGAGGCTCGCGACCTGGTCTCCCGGGCCAGAGCCGACGTCGCTTTCCATGCCGCGGTCGCTGCGGCGTCGCGCAACCCGGTGATCGAGGCCATGTTCGGCTCGATCGCCACGCTCACCTTCGAGCTCATGCTCCGCAGCCTGGGCGATCCTTCGGTCTCCCGCGAGGGCGTGCCGTACCACCGGGAGATCCTCGACGCGATCACGGCTCGCGACCCGAAGGCCGCGAGGGACGCCATGGCCGCTCACCTCGAAGTGGCCTTGCGTACCTACGGCGATGACCTCGATCAGAGCCTCGACCTGGTAGCCCAACGCAAGATGGAGCAGCTCATGAACCTGTCTGCGGACTGAACCGCTCCGGGTCTGATGGAGGCTCGATTCCTTGAGCGGATCGAGTCATGGCGCGTCCGTCTCCCCGTCCTGCTGGGCTTCGTGGGCGTGCGGTGCGCATGGTCACGGAGATCGGCCCGAACTGTCCGACCGGGTGAGCCGCGATGAAGGCGGTCGCGGCCGTACTGGGGACCGGCGTGGCCAAGGCGATGCGGACCTGGGTCCGCAGGGCCGAGGTGGACGCCGCCCAACGGCCCGGGGTCACGTCCGAGGAGGCCGCGGAGATCAAGCGATTGCGTGCCGAGAACGCCGGACCGCGACGGGCGAACCAGATCCTCAAGGCGGCACCGGCTTTCTTCGCGGCCGAGCTCGACCGGTCGTCGAAACGCTCGTGGCGTTCGGCGACGCACACCGCCGGGTGTTCGGAGTCGAGCCGGTCTGCCGGGTCCTGACCAGCCACGGCCCGAAGACCGCGACAAACACCTGATACACCGTCGAGAACCGCGCCCCCAGCGCCCTGACAGGCCAAAGCACCGGACCCGAGGCGCAGATCAGCCGCATCCACGCGGACGACTTCAGCGTCTACGGGTACGAAAAGCCTGGCGGCAACGGCATCACGAAGGCAGGCCGGTGACCCGCTGCACCGTCGCCCGACTGATGCGCGATCCGGTCCTCGAGGGCGCCCGGCGCGGGAAGAGGATCCGCACCACGGTCCGCAACGACGACCACGAACGGGCGTTTCGGCGTACGGACTTCTCTGGCCCTGGCAAGATTTTCGCGAAGCGGGGGCGTGCCTCTGTACGTCGGTGATGTTCCGTCATGGGTAGCGGCGCCGGAGCCCGGCCATGAGGATGACGCGGTGGCTGAGCCTTCCCCGTGATGCTGGACACTCGTCGCTTACCCTGCGAGGGCGTGTTCTTACTCATGTCGTTGTCGGATCTCCAGCGGGGCAAGGTATCGGTATCCCCAGGCCGGATGCTTCCGCAGTCGTCTGTGGTTTCAGAAGGTCTCGATGAAGGTGAAGATCTCCACCCGACCGCTGATGGGGGCGGGCTCTGGTGAGGTGCGGCAGGATGCATCGAGGAAGACCTTCTGAGGAGACGGACCGATCGATGGGGAGCTGCGAGTCCCTGCCGGTGTGGAATTCCAACACCGGCAGGGACGTACGCGAACGCAGTGCGGGGAGACGTCGCCGCGTTCCACCACCGGCGACGCCGAGAGCGGGGAGGGAAGGATCCCGGCGCTCGGCGATGTCGTCGGCATTCGCCACCTTGAGCGGCATACGAAATCTAGGCGACCGTCGAGCGTCCGCCCTGCTGCGGAGACGAGTATTGACGCCCTTCTGACAACCCGAGCGGATGGGCCTCGACTGTCTGATCGGGAGCCTCCTGGGCATGTGAAGCTTCCCCTTGATCGTGGACACCTGGAGGCTGGGACATGAGGTTCCAGAGGAAGTAGCACCAGGTGGGAGGCAAGTACACGAAGCGGTACACCGAGGATTTCAAGCGGGACGCGATCGCGCTCGTCAACTCCTCGGGCAAGTCGGTCACCGCGGTGGCCCGGGAGCTCGGCATCAGATCGGAGTCTCCGCATGGCTGGTACCACAAGGCGAAAGCGGACCGGGGCGAGGGGCGGAGCGGTGAGCTGAGCAGTGCCGAGCGCGAGGAACTCAAGCGGCTGCGGCGGGAAAACCGCGAGCAGCAGCAGACGGTCGAGATCCTGTTGCTGATTGTTTCAGAATGAAGTTTGTTGTGGGTCGTGGAAGTCCAGTGCTGTGTCGGCAGGATCTGTTGGGTGTCTGCTGATCTTGTGCCTGATGACCTGTGGGAACGTGTGGCCCCGCTGTTGCCTGCTCGTCCGCCTCGGCGGCATCGGTATCCCGGACGGTTGCCGGCGGATGAACGGGCTGCGTTGCGGGGCAACGTCCACGTGCTGTGCGAGAGCGTGAGTCGGCGGGACGTTCCGGCCGGTCAGGTCGGCTGCAGCGGTGTGACGGCCTGGCGCCGACTGCGGGACTGGACCGAGGCCGGTGGCCGGCCGCAATTGCACGAGGTACTGCTGGCCGAGCTGCGGGTCGCGGGCCTGCTGGACATGGACGACGCGGCAGTCGACGGCTCTCACATCCGGGCCCTCAAAGGGGGTTCACACCGGACCTTCGCCGGTCGACCGCGGGCGGCCGAGGCACCGGCCGGGCCGGCTGTTCGCCGACCGCGGCTACGACTACGACAAGTACCGCCGCCTCCTGCGGGCCCCCGGCATCACACCGAAGATCGCCCACAAGGGCACCGCCCACGGATCCGGCCCGGGCAGGACCAGATGGGTCGTCGAGCGCACCTTCGCCCGGCTCCACCAGCTCAAACGCTTCCGGACCCGCTACGAGACACGAGCAGACCTCCACCTCGGGCTCCTCCAACTCGCCTGCAGCATCATCTGCTTGCGACGACCCCGAACCTCATTCTGAAATGATCAGTCAGCAGCAATCACCACCTGGCTGTGAGACTGCCCGCGCTCGCTGACCGCCGTCGCCCCGTTCACGCGTCTCACCCCCGTTCGGATTTGTCTATCGTGGTGTCATGCGAGCATCGGATGGTTCGGTCGAGTGGCTTGAGGACTTCATCACTGCGTGGCACGGCCCATGTCAGCCGAGCCATGGCCTGGCCGAGACGGAACTGCCCGAGTTCCTCCCAGCGCCGCTCCGACGCCTGTATCGCCTTGCCGGACGTCGGCCCGGCCCGAATCCGGAGGAACACTTGCCGGACTCGCCCGGGATCTTCCAACAACAAGATGTGCTTGTACGCGCCGAGGCCCTGAGCCTTCACGATGGAACGGTCGAGTTCCTCAGCGAGAACCAGGACAGCTGGACATGTCGTGTTACAGCCGCCGGTCCAGCGGCACCCGTCGTGCTGAGCAACGCCCACTGGATGTGGGATGACGACTCGGAAGGCGAGTACACCCCGCTGACGCCATCTCTCGAACAGTTCCTCACGAGCTTCGTGCTCCAAGAAACGGTCTTCGGATGCCGCAACCTCGCCACCACCAGCGAGCCGGCGGCCCTGCCCGACCAGTCGATCCCGCTCTGGCTGGACGGCTGGTACGTCTTCGAAGAACCCAGCCACAGCTTCTGGAGCGTCGACTCCGCGCTCGTCGCCGACATCAGTGGAACCCGCTGGATCGGCTGGAACGGTCCAGACGCGCCCTCAGCCGAGCTCGGCAAGCTGCAAATGATCCGAGGCTAAGGGCTGTCCCCGGTGCGACGGGGCGGGAGAGCCCTGAGGGCTGCCGGTGATCCGGCTCATCGATCGTCGGCAGCGCTCCTTCAAGGGCCCGTGCGGCGGGCACCGGCGTCGTGTCCGGCGCCGAGCCGGCGGACGAGGTTCACGGCCTCGTCGGTTCTTCCCGCGCCGCAGGTGCGGAGGATGTCGGCGAGGCCGGGGTGGTCGGGTTCGAGGAGGGCCGCGGCTGCCAGGATCTCCGCGGCACCCGCACGGGAGTTGAGCAGATCGCGCAGCCGCAGGGCGAACTGCGCGTCCGGGTCCGGGACCTGGGCCGGACCCGGACGCGCAGCCCTGCGGGACCCGCGGAACCGCCCCGTCGACCGGGGCGGCCCGCAGGAGGGCGTTCCCGGGAGGCCGCCCGGGGAGTACGGCACGTGACTGCTGCTCCGAGGCCCTCTGCTCGCGACGGGCACGCACCGCCGCCCCGATGATCCACGAGCCCGCCACCGGGGAGATCCGGGACGGGGCATCCTCCCGCGCGGGCACGGAGGCGGGGCGGTGGACGAGTGCCGCGGCGCCGCGGTCGCCGTCGGCCCCGACACCGGCCGGTGGTGCGTGGACGGCGAACCGGGCCGGGACGGGGCCGACGAGTCCGACGGCCTTCTCGGCACCGGCCCCGACGACCGCGCCGGAAACCGCGGCGTTCCGGGCCGGGGCCATGTCACCGACGCTTCCCGCCGGCACCCCGGCACCGGCGCTCCCCGCAAGGGCCTGGTCGCCCGCGCTCCCGGCCCGTTCCCGGCGCAGTTGTTCCCGCAGCGCCGCGAACGCGGACTCCAGCCGCTGATGCCGCTCGGCGAGGACGTCGTACTTCTCGTTCTGCCGTGCCATCTCGACGGCGTGCTCACCGATCAGCTTCTCGACCGGGCCGCGGTCGGTGAACGCCATGATGGTGCCCACGAGCCGATCGCCGTCCCACACCGGAACGGTGGTCACATCGGCGGACACCCGGTCACCGTCCTTCGTCCACAACACCTGGTCGTGGGCCCGGCACTTGAGCCCGGAGACGAGCGTGGCGGCCAGGGGCGTCTCCGTGTACGGGTTCGGCTCACCGTTCGCCCTCGAATGCAGCACCAGCGGATGCAGCTCCCTGCCGTCGAGGTCGCTCGCGCGGAAGCCGAGGATGCGCGCGGCCGCCGGATTGACGAGGACCACCCGCCCTTCGGTGTCGGTGCCGATCAGCCCCTCGGTCGCCGCACGGAGGATCACCTCGGTCCGCCGCTGGGAACGGACCAGAGCGGCTTCCGCGTCGTGCGCGTCGGTGAGATCGCGGACCACGAGCAGCAGCGCCCCGTCGTCGGAGCGGCTCCGGCCGGGACCGTGCGGCTCGTGTCCGCCCCCGAGGACCGTGGTGACCACCTCGGCGGGGAACTCGCCGCCGTCCAGCCGGCGGGCCGTCATCCGGAGCGGGGTGTCGCGCCCCCGCCGTGCGGTGCGGCCGTCGGTGTCGTGCGGTGTTCCCGGGGCCGTGCGCGATCCGTGCTCCGGCAACAGACCGGGCAGCCCGTGTCCGACGAGCGGGGTTCCGGGCGCTCCGAACATGTCGTGGGCGGCGTCGTTCGCACCGACGACGGTCCCGTCCCGGTCGATGAGCACGATGCCGTCGGGAAGGGCGTCGAGCACGGCGGCGAGGCGGGCGCCGCCTTGGAATGACCTGCTGTTCACGACAGATACTCCTCCCCGGGTCCGTGTGCCCGGCACCCGTTGTGGACACGCCTTCGTGCGCCGGCGGACACGGGTGTGGACAACACAACGGTGACGTGACCGGCAGGCTCTGACGGCAACAACCTAACCCCGTCGCACACCCCGGAAAGGCGGCTCGGACGCCGCCCGGAGCATTCTTACGGCTGCCTTAATCATCGGATCAGGCTGGGCTAACGACGCCGGTGAATCCGCCCCTCCGGTGTCAGTCGTCGCCGCGCAGACTCCCGGTGGGAAGGCCGAGTTCACGCTCGGCCGTCGCGGCCACGAGGGTGTCGAGCACAGGGTGGGCGAACGATCCGTCCTCGTTCGCGTACGAATCGAGCCCGTCGATCGCCACCAGGATGACCACGCACGCCCCCAGCGGGTCGTCGGTGGTGAAATCGCCGGTGCGGACGCCCTCCTCGATCACCGAGGTCAGCACATCGCGCATGACCGCCTCCTGCTCGCCGACGACGCGCCGGAGGTTCGGGCGGTAGCGCGCGAGATGACGGGCGTTCAGCCAGAGCCTGCCGAGGTCGGCGAAGTCCTCGTCGCCGATGCGGCGCAGGAACCGGCTCAGCCGCTGTCCCGGAGGCAGGCCGGCCTCGCCGTCCGGCAGGAGCGCCTCGCGTT
This sequence comes from Streptomyces sp. sk2.1, assembly GCF_008120935.1. Classification (GTDB taxonomy): domain Bacteria; phylum Actinomycetota; class Actinomycetes; order Streptomycetales; family Streptomycetaceae; genus Streptomyces. The sequence goes on along the minus strand of NZ_RDBO01000015.1, from coordinate 23,722 downwards.
CGCGGGTGGCCGCGCGGGCGAACGCCTCGCACAGGAGGAGATCGGCCGAGGCGAAGTAGTGGCTGATCAGCCCCGGTCGCACGCCGAGTTCCTCGGCCACGAGCTGCATGGTCACCCGCTCCAGTCCTCGCTCCAGGGCGAGGCGGGCGGCGGTCCGGAGGATCTCCGCCCGCCGCTCCGCGGGGGTCTTGCGCGCCCGGGGACTCCGGGGGGTTGACGTCATGGGGATCACGCTATTGGATACGGCACCAACAGGGTATTGGTGCCAGCACCAATAAGCCCGGTCGTCCCGGCTGCGCGTCGTCGGTCACCGCAGCGTCGAGGATCTCTCGCCTTTTCGTCCTGCTCGAAGGAACCAACACCCATGAAGCGTCCTCCCGCAGTCGTCGTCGTGACCGTCCAGGCCGCTGAGCCCGATCGCACCGGTGGCATCGAGACCCGGGGCATCGACCGCGTGCCCGACGACGAACGGCACGGGTCGCCACGCGAGCTCTTCGCGATCTGGGCCGCGCCGAACGTGAGTTACCTCAGCTTCGTGGTCGGGGGCACGCTCATCCTGCTGGGACTGTCGTTGGCCGAGGCGATCGGCGTCATCGTCGCGGGCAACCTGCTCTGGCTCCTGACCGGTTTCATGGCCGTCAGCGGCCCCGTCACCGGAACGTCGAGCTCGGTGATCTCCCGGGCCATGTACGGCGTGATCGGCAACAGGGTGGTCGTCGCGATCACGGGATGGCTGCTCGCCGCGCTCTACCTGGCACTCAACTGGTCGGCGGCCTCCGTGGCCGCCCTCGGCATGGCGGGCCAGCTCGGCCTGCCCGACACACCCGTGCTCGACGCCGCGGTCATCTGCCTGATCGCCGGTCTCACCGTCCTCATCGCGATCTACGGCCACGGCACCATCGTGCGCCTGTACATGACCCTGACGATCCTGCTCACCCTCGTGTTCCTCGCCGTGTCGGTGTGGACGCTCGGCCATGTGAACTGGTCCTACGCGCCCGCGGAGCCGCCGACCGGGTACGAGCACCTCGTCGTGCTGGTCGCGGGCTTCACCATCGTCGCCTCGACCCCGTTGTCGTACGGCAACAGCCCGGACCTGACGCGCTACCTCCCGAAGGACACCGGCGGGCGGGCCGTCGCACTGTGGACCGCGTCCGGGGCCTTCCTGCCGAGCGTCGTGTTCACAACGGTCGGGGCGCTCGCGGCCACGACACTCGACATGAGCGATCCGCAGGCCGCGCTGGAGAGCATCATGCCCGTCTGGTTCGTGCCCACCTTCGTCGCCGCGGTGGTCGTGAACACCATCGCGAACAACGGCATGACGGCCTACAGCGCCGGCCTGTCGATGCAGTCGATCGGGGTGCGCCTCCCGCGGGTGCCCGCCGTGCTCGTCGTCGGTGTCGTGGGTACGGTCATGACGCTGTTCGCGATCCTGGTGTTCGACTTCCTCTCCTCGGTCAAGGCCATGATGGAACTGGTCGTGGTCGTCACCGGACCCGTCGTGGCCGTCTACGCCACCGATGTCGCCCTGCGGCGGAACCGCTACGACGGGCACGCCCTGCACGACCAGAGCCGCACCGGCCCGTTCTGGTACCGCGGAGGGGTCAACTGGGCCGGTGTGCTCGCCGTGTGCCTCGGCGCCGCCTCTGCCGCCGTGTGCGCGAGCTCCAGCTTCTGGGCCGGTCCGGTCTCCGGTGCGATGGGCGGCCTCAACCTCGCCGTTCCCGTCGGTGTCCTCGGCTCGGCGGCCCTGTACTGGGCACTGTCCCGAGCTTTGCGCACCCTCCCCGCCGTGACCCGCCGCTGAGGCGACACCGCGCGATCACGCCCGTGCGCCGTGCCGAAGCATCCGGAACGGCCTGCCGGACCGGCCCTCCGGACAGGCCCCTCCCGCGTCCGGGCCCCCTCACGCGAAGGGACGCCGGCATGCGCCGAAGCCCTTCACCGGATCATCCGGTGAAGGCGAACGGGTTGCCGTCCAGCGTCCAGTGGGGGTCGGGCGTGATGCCCAGGGCGGTGTAGACGTGGGCGGCGACATCGGCGTGGTGGAGGGCCGACGGAGTCCTGCCCGGGGACAGACCGGGGCCGCACGCGGCGATCCAGGCCGTGCGCTCCAGTGGGCTGCGGCCACCGTGACCTCCTTCGTCGCGGTGGCCGTGATCCGTCACCACGATGATCGTCCACCGCTCGTGCCGCGGGCGCTGTCGCACGGCGGCGACGAGCCGGCCGAGGCGCCGGTCCGCCGCCTCGATCGAGCGGCGGTACTCCTCCCCGCACCCGAGGAAGTGGGCGGTCTCGTCGACGGCGCCCAGATAGACGAAGCCGGCGTGGAGTTCCTCGTCCAGGCCCAGGATGTGTTCCGCCTCGACACCCACCCGGTCGTCCACCTCCTCCCATGCCTCGGGCGTGTCCGCGCGCGGAGCGACGTGGCCGAGCCGGGTGGGGGCGACGAAGAGCGGACCGCCCTCCCGGGCGAGGAAGAGCGGCGCCCAGCCACCGACGGCGAAGGTCCGCCGCCCGCAGTCGGCCGCGAGGCGGGTCGTGAAGTCGGGGAAGACGTCGAGGCGGTTGCCGTCCAGACGATTGGCCCACACCCCGTGCTTGGCGACCCCGACGCCGGTGACGATGGTGGTCCAGCACGGGCCGGACATCGTCGGGGTGTCGGCGTCCACCTCGACGGGAGCGAGGAAGCCCGCGCGGGCGATCCCGTCCAGGTGGGGAGTGTCGAGCTCGGGGAGCAGATCGAGGCGTACGCCGTCGATGCCGATCACCAGTACGCAGGAGGTGTCCATGGAGGGTCCAGAGGTGTTGTGGGCGGGAGGGGGAAGGCAAGCCCGGCGGAGGCCGGGCCCGGGCCCGGGGCGCGGAGGCCGCTCGGCGGGCACTCAGGGCCCGACACGGCGCAGGCGTATCAGACTGCTGGCGTGGTCGCCGTCCGGGAGGCGCGGGTCGATGCCCCGGGCGACCAGGACGGCCCCGCTGTACTCCTGCTTCAGGTCCGGGTCCAGATAGCGCGCCCCGGGGTCGAGCGCGGGCAGCCGGACCGGGGCGGGGCGGTGACCGAAGCGGGTGGTGGGGCGCCAGACGAGGAGCACGTGCTCGCTGTCGTCGGGGGCCGCGTAGTGGACGGCGGCCATCGGGCCGGGCACGACGACGCGGTGCTGGACGCCCCGCTGCACGAGCGGGCGGACCCGCTTGTAGTGGGCGACGAGTTCGGCGGCCTCCGCGAGTTCCTCCTCGGACCAGGACGTCAGGTCCCCGCCGATCCCCAGTGCCCCGGCCATGGCGACGTGGAAGCGGAAGCGCAGCGGGGTGCGCCGGCCGGTGGTGGTGTTGGGGCTGTCGGTGACCCACGCGGCCATGGTCTGGGCGGGGAAGAGCTGGGAGAAGCCGTGCTGGATGCCGATCCGGTCGACCGGATCGGTGTTGTCCGAGGTCCAGGCCTGGTCGGTACGGGCGAGCATGCCGAGGTCGACGCGGCCGCCACCGCCCGCGCACGCCTCGATGCGCAGCCCGGGATGGTCGGCGCGGAGCCGGTCCATGATCCGGTGGACGGCGCGGGTGTGACCGATCCACAGGCGGTCCGGGTCGGGGTGACCATCCCAACCGGCCTCGGTGAAGGGCCGGTTGGCATCCCACTTGAGCCAGTCGACGTCGTGCTCACGGACCAGGCGGCCGAGGGTTTCGTAAGCCCATGCCTCGACCTCGGGCCGGGCGAAGTTCAGCACCAGCTGGTTGCGGAGCTCGGTGGCGTCGAGGTGAGGGGAATGGATGACCCAGTCCGGATGGGCGCGGTACAACTCGCTGTCCTGGTTCACCATTTCCGGTTCCACCCAGAGTCCGAACCCCATGCCGAGGCGGTGCACCTCGTCGGCGAGCGGGCGCAGTCCGCGGGGGAACGCCTCGGGCCGAGGCGTCCAGTCGCCGAGCCCGGACCGGTCGTCGCGGCGGGTGCCGAACCAGCCGTCGTCCAGGACGAAGAGCTCCGCGCCGAGCCCGGCGGCCAGGTGCGCGAGGCGGATCTGGCCGGGCTCGTCGACGTCGAAGCCGGTGGCCTCCCACGAGTTGTAGAGGACCGGCCGGTCCCGCTCCGGCTCCGGCAGCACGTGCCGACGCACATGGGCCTGCCAGGCGCGACTGGCCCCGCCGAACCCGTGCGGGGTGTAGAGGCCCGCGTACACCGGTGTCCGAAGGCTCTCGCCGGGCCGCAGGGTCCAGCCGATGCCCTCGTGCCCGAAGCCGCCGGTCCAGGTGGTGCGTCCGACCGGATCGCGGTGGACCGTGACGCGCCAGCTCCCGCTCCAGGCGAGCGCGGTGCTCCACACCTCGCCCCGCTCCTCGCCCGCGGTGCCGTCGTCGACGGCCAGCCAGGGGTTCGTGTGGTGACCGGTCAGCCCCCGACGGCTCGTCAACACGGTCTCGGCCACGGGCAGTCGGTCGCGCTGGAGCTGGAACTCGCTGTTCCAGCCGCCCACCAGATGGCTGAGCCGGTAGTCGGCCAGCGGGGGAGCGGTCCAGGAGGCCGAGTCGAGCCGGTCGACAGCGATCGGACCGTCCCCGACCGCCAGGTGGGTCAGCTCCGTCCAGCGCTCGATGACGTCGGTGCCGGGCCGGACGCGGTAGCACAGTTCCGCCCGCAGGGGGCGACGGCGGTCCTCCAGGCGCAGCCGCAGTTCGCCGCCGTCGGCGGTGTGGCCGACGAAGCGCCACTGGACACCGCGGGTGCCGTCGGCGAAGCGGACCTGTAGGCCGGCCGGCCCGAAGCGCGCCCCGGTCTGCGGCGCGAGTTCATCGGCGGCGGCATCGGCCTCGAAGCTGCTCGCGGCGGGGGAGGCGGCCTCCGGCAGTCCGGCCAGGACGTCGGTGCCGAGTGGCCGGCCCCAGTACACGTGCCGGGGACTGCCGTCGGGGGCGACGCGCAGCGCGTACACGCTGTTCGGTGTGCGCAGGACCGCGAGGCCGAGGTCGGGAACGAAGGTGACGGGTGGAAGCGTGGTGAGCACGGACGGATCCCCATGACGTGCGGAGAGGAACAGGGCTGCATCCAAGGAGATGTGGCCGGGAACGGCCACGTCGCGATCCTTTGCCGGAGACGGGCGAGGAAGCGGCCCGAGCGTAGGGCAGCCCCAACTCCTAAATCAATACTGGAAGAAGTTATTTATTTGCTCTACATTGCCTCCGTGTTTCGACATCACTCCCAGCCTCTGGTCAGTGCTCCCGCCGAGACCGCGGTCCTCGCGCTGCTCCTTGCGGAAGGGCCGCTCAGCAGAGTGGAACTGGCCCGGCGAACGGGGCTCTCATCGACGGCCGTCACCAAGGCGGCCCGACCTCTCATCGACGACGGCTACCTGTACGAACTGCCGCCGGAGCGCACCGCACCCGGTGCGGGCCGGCCGGTCTACCCGCTCTCGGTCGCTCCCGACCGGGAGTACTTCATCGGACTGAAGATCAGTTCCGACGAGCTCTTCGGCGCCGTCTGCGACCTGCGGGCCGGCATCCGGGCCACGGCGGTCCGGCCCCTCGGCACCTGCGCGCCGGAGGACGTCGCCGTCCTGGTCGCGGAGCTCGTCGACGAACTCCTCGACGTCGAGCCCGCGTTCCGGGACCGCACGCGCCACCTCGGTGTCGCGGTGAACGGCGACGTGGACCGCGACAGCGGGCGGCTTCGCCACTCCGGTCTTCTCGGCTGGAAGGACGTGCCACTGGCCGAACTGCTCGCCGCCGCCACCGGCCTGAGGGTCACCGTCGAGAACGACGTCAGGGCCCTGACCGTCGCGGAGCACTGGTTCGGCGAAGGCATCGGAACCGGCTACTTCGCCCTGGTCACCATCGGATCGGGCATCGGTTCCGCCCTCGTCGTCAACGGGCATCTGCTGCGCGGGGCCCACGGCGTCGCGGGCGAGGTCGGACACATCTGTGTCGACCCGGCCGGACCGCGCTGCCGCTGCGGTGCGCGCGGCTGCGTCGAGGCGATCGGCTCGACCGACGCCATCCTCGCCGCGGTCCGCCGGGCCGCCGCGAATCCGCGCCTCACGTTCCACGAGGTCGTCGAGATGGCCCGCGAGGGCCACCCCGAAGCCCGGGACGCCTTCGCCAGGGCCGGACGGGCCATCGGCGTCGGCATCGCCGCACTGGTCAACCTCGTGGGTCCGGAGCGGGTCGTCGTCAGCGGCGAAGGAGTCGACGCATACGATCTGTTCAGCCGCCACATCCAGGAGGCCTACAGCACACACGCCTTCGGAGCGGCGTCCCGGTGCCCGCTGTCGCTGCGCCCGCTGCCCTGGGAGGAGTGGGCCCGCGGGGGAGCCGCCGTGGCCATCCAGGCACTCTTCCCCCAGCCCGCGGCCACCTCCGCAATCGGCGCCGGCTGACCGACGGGGCGGCTCGCCGCCCCGCGCAGCCGCCGCACACGACTCCCCGACCGCCGCCCTCCTCCGCCTGCAAGCAATGACGAGGGCGTCGGCCAGGGAACACATCTGCCCCGCACACACCCTCGCAGAAGGACACGCGACATGAGCATACGCACATCCGAGCTTAGCCGACGGGGATTCCTCACCGGATCGCTGCTCGTCGCCGCAGGAACGGTCCTCACGACCGCCTGCAGCACCGACCCCACCAGCGGCTCCTCCTCCGGCGCCGGCACCACCCTCAACGTCTGGTACCACGCCTACGGCGAGGCCGGAACCCAACAGGCGGTGCTCCGCTACGCCAAGGCGTTCACCAGGGCAAACCCCGATATCGCCGTGAAGGTGACCTGGGTCCCCGGCGACTACGCGGGCAAGCTCAACGCCACCCTCCTGACCGACGCGGCCCCCGACGTCTTCGAGACGGGCGACTTCAGCGAGCGGTTCGCCCGCGGCGGCCAGATCGCCGCCCTCGACGACGTCTACGGCAGCGCCAGGAGCGACTTCAACACCAACGCCCTCGACTCGGTCACCGTCGAGGGCAAGCCCTACGGCGTCAAGATGATCGACGACGTCATCATGCTCTACTACCGCAAGAGCGTCCTGTCCAAGGCCGGGATCACCCCGCCCACCACCTTCGACGCACTCGCCGCCGCGGCGAAGGAACTGACCACGAAGAAGAACAAGGGCCTCTTCATGGGCAACGACGGCATCGGCGACTCCCCGAGCAACGCCGTCTGGTCCAACGGCGGCGACCTCGTGACCCCCGACGGCAAGGTGGCGTTCGGATCGGACCGGGCGCTGGAGGCGATCACCGCCCTGAAGCGCCTGCACGACGACAAGTCGTTGCTGCTCGGCTTCACCACCGACTGGTGGGACCCCTCCGCCTTCGCCCAGGGGGTCGTGCCGATGCAGTGGTGCGGCCTGTGGGCGATGCCGGCCGTCCAGTCCGCGCTCGGCGACGACTTCGGCGTCCTGCCGTGGCCCGCCTTCAAGTCCGGCGGCACCCCCGTCGTGCGGGTCGGCGGCTGGACCGGTTGCGTCAACGCCAAGGGCCGGAACGTGGCCGCGGCGAAGAAGTTCGTCCAGTGGCTGTGGATCCAGCAGTCCGATCTCCAGAAGGACTTCGCCGAGAGCTACGGACTCCACGTCCCGCCCCGCAAGTCCGCCGCGGCGACCGCGAAGAAGCTGTCCACCGGCCCCGCCAAGGAGACCGTGGAACTGGCCGCGAAGTACGGGAAGAGCAACCCGGGCACCTGGGACACGGCGGTCAGCAGTGTGTTCAGCGCGGCCGCGGCGAAGATCGTCGGCGGCCAGGGCGACCCGGCCGCCCTGCTCGCCGGCGCGGTGAAGAAGGCCCAGGGCGAGATCGACAAGCAGCTCGGCCGATGAATCCGGCGACCGACATCCCACCCGCGCCCGAGCACGCCGGGCGCCCCGCCGAAGTCCCACGGCGGGGCGCCGCCCGGCCCCGTGTCGCCCGGCCCCGCGTCGGCCGGTCCGGCTGGATCGCGTTCATACTGCTCACCGCGCCGACACTGATCGGACTCGGCGTCTTCAAGTACGTCGCGATCGGCTGGAGCTTCCTGCTCAGCCTCAGCGACGCGCGCGGCACCATCTCCCTCGGCAACTGGGTCGGGCTCGACAACTACCGAACACTCCTGGCCGACCAGGCCTTCCGCGACTCACTGCTCCAGATCCTGCTGTTCACCGCCTTCATCGTGCCCGTCACCTTCGCCGTGTCCTTCGGACTCGCCCTGCTGGTGCACCGCGTCCGGCGCGGCCGGGCCCTGTTCCGCACCACCTTCCTCATACCGGCGGCCGTCTCGTACGTCGCAGCCTCACTGTTGTGGAAGATGTGCCTGTTCAACGGCCTGCCGACCGGCATCGCCAACATGATCGGGGGCTGGTTCGGCGCGGAGCCGGCTGCCTGGATCCAGTCCACCTCACCACCGCTGTACTGGATCGTCCTCGTCACACTGCGCCTGTGGCTCCAGGTCGGCTTCTACATGGTGCTCTTCCTCGCCGGACTCCAGGCCATCCCCAAGGAGCTCTACGAGGCCGCCGCACTCGACGGCGCCGCGGGCCGACGACTGCTGACCGGGATCACCCTGCCCATGCTGCGCAACACCGCCGTCGCCGTACTGCTGCTGCTGTTCATCGCCGCCTTCCAGGCCTTCGACGAGTTCTACAACCTGTTCAACAGCGGACTCTCCGGCACCGGCGCCGCCCCCGTACAGACCCCGCTGGTCCACCTCTACAACACCGCCATGGGGAGCCAGAACTACGGTCTCGGCTCCGCCGGAGCCTTCCTGCTGACCGCCCTCATCGTCGGGGTGACCCTGCTCCAGGGGCGGCTCACCGGATTCGGCAGGAGCGGGGAGTGAGAAACGCATGACCACCACCTTGCCCGGACTGTTCCGAGCCGCTCGCACCCTCGCCCGCGGCCTCCTCGTCGGCCTCCTCACCGCGGCCTTCCTGGCGCCCTTCTACCTGATGCTCCGCAACTCCCTCATGGACTCCCAGGGCCTGACGGCGCCGGAGTGGACATGGTGGCCCTCGACGATGCACTTCGAGAACTTCACCGCCCTGTTCGACGACCCGGCCGTCTCCATGGGCCCGGCCCTCGGGAACTCCCTGCTGATCGCCGCCGTCACCGCACCGGTCTCCACGCTCCTCGCCTCGGCCGCCGGTTACGCCCTCGCGAGGATCCCGGTCCCCGGACGCGGTGTGCTGCTCGCCCTGATCGTGGCCACGCTGATGATCCCCGGCTCGGTCACCTTCGTACCGACCTTCGTCGTCGTCGGCTCCATGGGGGGCGTCAACACGCTGTGGGGCATCATCGTGCCCGGCCTGTTCAACCCGTTCGCGATCCTGCTGTTCCGCAACTTCTACCTGCAGTTCCCGAGCGAGACCGAGGACGCCGGACGGCTCGACGGACTCGGCTGGCTCGGCCTGTACCGCCGGATCGCGCTGCCGAGTTCCGGAGCGATGCTGGCCTCGCTCGGGGCGCTGTCCTTCATCGACAGCTGGAACGCCTTCCTGTGGCCACTGGTCATCGGCCAGGACCCGTCCGCCTGGACCGCGCAGATCGCGCTGTCCACCTTCCTCACCTCCCAGACCATCAACCTCCCCGGCCTGTTCGCCGGCGCCGTCGTCACCATCACACCCCTGGTGGTCATGTTCCTCGTCGCCCAGCGGTACATCGTCGAAGGCATCGCCACCAGCGGCCTCAAGGGCTGACCCACCGCACTGTCCCGCACCACGCACAAGGCAGGCACACGTCACCTTCCCGCAAGGAGCTTCCCGTGACCCCTCGCATCACCCTGCTCCGACGCGCGACCGCGGCCCTCGCCACGTCGTCCGCGCTCCTCCTCTGCACCCTCGTCCCCACCGCCAGCGCGGCGGACCCGGGGACGGCATCACCGCCCCCGGCCCTCACCGGCGCGCAGCTCGCCGACTCGTGGACCGCCCCGCTGTCCACCCGGGACCGGTACGTCGTCGACGCCGACGGCGACCGCTTCAAGCTCAAGTCCGGGAACTGGGCCGGCGCCCAGGGCACCTGGCAGGGCAGCGGCGACGTCGGCGACGTCGCCAACCACCAGGCGAGGCAGATGTCGAACAACATCCCGCTCGGACTGGACCGGAAGCCGATGTCCCAGATCCTGGCCGACTTCCACGCCCTGGGCCTGAACAGCATCCGGCTGCCGTTCGCCAACGCGCTCATCCACGACACGAGCACCGTCCCGGACTCGGCCGTCACCGCCAACCCGCAGCTCAAGGGCAAGACCCCGTTGCAGGTGCTCGACGCCGTCGTCGCAGCCCTGACCGCGGACGGCTTCGCCGTCATCCTCAACAACCACACCACCAGCTACCGCTTCTGCTGCGGCCTGGACGGCAACGAGCGCTGGAACAGCGGCCAGTCGACCCGGCAGTGGATCGACGACTGGGTGTTCCTGACGAAGCGCTACCGGGCCGACAAGCGGGTCGTCGGGGCCGACCTGCGCAACGAGGTCCGCCGCGACACCTGGAACGACGCCAACTGGGGCTGGGGCGACGACCACGACCTCAACAAGGCCCTGGAAGAAGCGGGCAACGAGATCCTGCAGGCCAACCCGGACATGCTCGTCATCATGGAGGGCATCAACTGGCAGGGCATACCGACCGACCTGACCCCCCACGGCCGCCCGACACTCACCCCGGTCGCCACCCTGTCCAACACCCTGATCCGCTCCGACAAACTCGTCTACGCGGCCCACTTCTACGGCTACACCGGCCCGAACCACACCGGTGCCACCGGCACGGGCGAGACGCACGACCCGCGTTACGAGGAACTCACCCCCGCACAGCTCGCCCAGGTCATCGACGACCAGGCCCTGTTCGTCACCCGGTCCGGCCAGCACTTCACCGCACCCGTGTGGATCAGTGAGTTCGGCGCCGCCGGCCGCGGCGACACCGACGCCGCGGAACGCGCCTGGTTCGCCAACTTCACCGACATCCTGGTGAAGAACGACACCGACTTCGCCATCTGGCCCCTGGTCGGCTGGACCGACGCGAACGGCACACCGCAGGACAACTGGGCCATGGTCAACTACAGCGCGGACGGCACCCGGCTCGGTGTCATGGACGCCGGCGACTGGCGCGTCACCGACTGGAACAAGCTCGTCAACACCCCCGGCAGGACCGGCAGGATCGCCCCGGCCCCGCGCTGGAACATGCTCAACCTGGACCACTCCGACTACAACGTCTCCACCACCATGCTGGCGAAGCCCGAATGGTCGCCCGGAAACCGCAAGGGCAACTGCCCCGACACCCAGCGCCTGGTCGGCCTCGGCCGCAGCGACAGCCGCGGCCTGTGCACCGACGCCGGTCAACCGGCGAAGGGAAGCGGGGACTGGACCGTCGTCACCGACGAACGGTACGTCACCGGGGGAGACTGGGCGAGCGGCTACAACAAGCTCCAGTGCCCCGACCGCACCTTCGCCGTCGGCTACAGCGTGCGGAGCAACGCGATGGCCGCCCTCCTCTGCGCCCCCGCGGCAGCCTCCCTGCCCACCTCCGGCCGCGTGCTCTGGTTCGACCGCGGCGACAACCGGCCCGCCACCGGCGGCTCGAACGCCAGCGACTGGGCACCCGGCCACTACAAGGGCCAGTGCGCCGACGACGAGTACCTCGCCGGCGTCGCCTTCACCTGGAAGTGGAACCACGGCGGAGTCCCCGACTCCCTGCTCTGCCGCCCGCTCGTCTGATCACTTCCCCATCCACACCTAGGAGCACTTGGCATGCCCCGACTGGAGATCGCCGAGGACGGATTCCGCCTCGACGACCGGCCGTTCCGCATCATCTCGGGCGGACTGCACTACTTCCGTGTCCACCCGGAACAATGGGCCGACCGGCTCCGGAAGGCACGCCTGCTGGGACTCAACACGGTCGAGACCTACGTCCCCTGGAACCTCCACGCCCCCCGGCCCGGTGAATTCCGGCTGGACGGAGGTCTCGACCTGCCCCGCTTCCTCGACCTCGCCGCCGCGGAGGACCTGCACGTCCTCCTCCGCCCGGGCCCCTACATCTGCGCCGAATGGGAGGGCGGCGGCCTGCCCCCGTGGCTGCTCGCCCAGGACGGCATCGAACTGCGCAGCCGCGACCCGCGCTTCCTGGAAGCCGTCGACGGCTATCTCGCCGCGCTCCTTCCCCCACTGAAGCCGTACCTGTCCAGCGCCGACGGGCCGGTCATCGCGGTACAACTGGAGAACGAGTACGGGGCCTACGGCAACGACACCGGCTACCTCGCGGACCTCGCCGGCCTGCTGCGCGCCCACGGAGTCGACGTCCCGCTCTTCACCTGCGACCAGCCGGCCGACCTCGCCCGCGGCGGCCTGGACGGCGTACTGCGCACCGTGAACTTCGGCAGCCGCGTCGAGGAGGGCCTCGACCGGCTGCGCCGGCTCCAGCCGGCCGGGCCGCGGATGTGCTCCGAATTCTGGATCGGCTGGTTCGACCGCTGGGGCGGAATCCACACCACCCGCGACGCCGCGGACGCGGCGGCCGACCTGGACCGCCTGCTCGCCACCGGCGCCTCCGTCAACATCTACATGTTCCACGGCGGCACCAACTTCGGCCTCACCAACGGGGCCAACGACAAGGGAACCTACCGCCCCACCGCCACCTCCTACGACTACGACGCACTCCTCGACGAGGCCGGCGACCCGACCCCCAAGTACGAGGCGTTCCGCGAGACCATCGCCCGGTACGCACCCGTCCCGGACGAGCCGATCCCGGCACCCGGCCCGAAGCTTGCCCCGACCGTCGTCGAACTCGACGCGTCCGCCGCCCTGTTCGACCGGACCCACCTGTTCGGGCGGCCGGTCCTCGCCGACCGCCCGCAGACCATGGAGGAACTCGGCCAGTCCTTCGGCTTCGTGCTGTACGAGACGGAGCTGCCGACCGCCGGACCGGCCGTGCTGCGGGTGGACGAGGTCCGCGACCGGGCCCAGGTCTTCGTCGACGGGCAGCCCGTCGGCGTACTGGAACGGGAGAACCACGAGCACGCCCTCGCGTTCGTCGCACCCAGGAGCGGCGCCCGGCTCGCGGTCCTGGTGGAGAACCAGGGCCGGGTCAACTACGGACCCGGCATCCACGACCGCAAGGGCCTGCTCGGCCGGGTCACCGTCAACGACGAGGAACCCGCCGGCTGGAGCAGCAGCCCGCTTCCGCTCGACCGCCTCGACGACCTCGCCGTCGCCCCCGCCGGACCCCTCGTCGGCCCGGCCTTCCACCGCGGTTCCTTCGAGCTCGGCCGGCCCGCCGACGGCTACCTCGCGCTGGACGGCTGGACCAAGGGCCATGCCTGGATCAACGGCTTCCCGCTCGGCCGGTACTGGTCCCGGGGCCCCCAGACCACCCTGTACGTACCCGCGCCGGTCCTGCGCCCCGGCCGCAACGAGATCACCGTCCTCGAACTCCACGCCACCACCACCCGCACCGTCGAACTGCGGGACCGGCCCGGCCTGGGACCCGACCAGGACTGACATCCGCCCAGGACCGACACCCGCCCGGGAAGCCCGGCATTCCCGGGCGGCCGACACCACCTCCCCGTACCGACACCACCGCCCGTACCGACACCCGCCCCGGAGCGCCCCGTGCACAGCAGACAACGCCTCGTCGAGCAACGCCTGAAGCGGGTGCTCAAGGAACGCATCCGGCCCGCCGTGCACGCCCGGACGGTCCCGCTCCGGGTGGAGGTGTGGGACGCCCCCGGCGAACCGGTGCCGGTCGCCGCCGGCCTGGCGGCGCCGTACCGGCCGGTCCGGGTCGGGCACCGCTGGGGACCGGCCTGGTCGACGAGCTGGTTCAGGATCAGCGGCCGGATTCCCGAGGAGTGGGCCGGACAACGCGTCGAAGCCGTCCTCGACCTCGGCTTCGACGTCACCGGCGCCGGCTTCTCCACCGAGGGACTGGTGTACCGGCCCGACGGCACCGTACTGAAGGCGCTCAACCCCCGTAACAACTGGATCCCGGTCGCCGACCCGGCCCGGGGCGGCGAGGAGTTCACCCACTGCGTCGAGGCCGCCGCCAACCCGGCCCTCTGCGACAGCCACGAGCCGACCCCGCTCGGGAACCAGCCTGCCTGGATCACCGGAAGCGGCCACACCGGTGACCCCCTGTACCGACTGCTCCGCGCGGACCTCGCCGTTTTCGACACCCAGGTCTGGGAACTCGCCCAGGACCTGGACGTCCTCGGCGAGCTGATGCACGCGCTCCCCGAATCGGACCCCCGCCGCTGGCAGCTCCTGCGGACGATCGAGCGGTCCCTGGACGCCATCGACCTCCAGGACGTCTCCGGCTGCGCGCCCGCCGCCCGCGAGGTGCTGCGCCCCGCCCTGGCGGTCCCGGCCGCACCCAGCGCCCACCGTGTCTCCGCCGTCGGACACGCCCACATCGACACCGCCTGGCTGTGGCCGCTGCGCGAGACCGTCCGCAAGGTCGCCCGGACACTCTCCAACGTCACCCAACTCATGGACGACCACCCGGACTTCCGCTTCGCCATGTCCCAGGCCCAGCAACTGGCCTGGCTCAAGGACCGGCGTCCCGAGGTCTACGCCCGGGTCCAGGAGAAGGCGAGGACCGGCCAGTTCCTGCCGGTCGGCAGCCTCTGGGTGGAGCCCGACACCAACATCACCGGAGGCGAGGCGTTCGCCCGCCAGCTGATCCACGGCAAGCGCTTCTACCTCGACGAGTTCGGCGTCGAGACCGAGGAGATGTGGCTGCCCGACACCTTCGGCTACAACGCGGCCATGCCGCAGCTGATGAAACTGGCAGGCGTGCGCTGGTTCCTCACCCAGAAGATCTCCTGGAACACCACCAACAAGTTCCCCCACCACACCTTCCGCTGGGAGGGCATCGACGGCACCCGGATCTTCAGCCACTTCCCGCCCGTCGACACCTACAACGCCGAGCTCACCGGAGCCGAACTCGCCCACGCGGTGAGCAATTTCCAGGACAAGGGAGCAGCCAACAGCTCGCTCCTGCCCTTCGGGTACGGCGACGGCGGCGGAGGCCCCACCCGCGAGATGCTGGCCCGCGCGGCGCGTCTGGGCGACCTGGACGGCTCGCCCCGGGTGGTCGTCGAGCGACCCGCGGACTTCTTCGCGCGCGCCGAGGCCGAGTACCCCGACGCCCCGGTGTGGCTCGGCGAGCTCTACCTGGAGTTCCATCGCGGCACGCTCACCAGCCAGCTGCGGACCAAGCAGGGCAACCGGCGCAGCGAGCACCTGCTGCGCGAGGCCGAACTCTGGTCGGCCACGGCGGCCGTCCGTACGGACTTCCGCTATCCGTACGAGGAGCTCGACCGGATCTGGAAGACCGTACTGCTGCACCAGTTCCACGACATCCTGCCCGGCTCCTCCATCGCCTGGGTGCACCGCGAGGCCGAGCGGACCTACACCGAGGTCCTTGCCGAACTGCGTGAGATCGTCGCCTCGGCGCAGCGCGCGCTGGCGGGCGACGGCGATCTGACCGTCGTGTTCAACGCCGCCCCGCACACCCGCGGCGACGTCCCCGCCCTCGGCGCGGCCGTCCGCACCACGGCCACCGAACCGACCGTCGGGCCGGTGCCGTCCGGTGACGGCTTCGTCCTCGACAACGGCCTCGTACGGATCGGGATCGACGCCCGGGGCCTGGTCGTCTCCGCGATCGACCTGGCGGACGGCCGTGAGGCCGTCGCCCCCGGCGAGGCGGCCAACCTGCTCCAGCTCCACCAGGACTTCCCCAACGAGTACGACGCCTGGGACATCGACGCGTTCTACCGCAACACGGTGCGCGACCTGGACGACGCCGACTCCGTGACCGCTCTGGCCGAGGGCGTCGAGGTCGTGCGCACCTTCGGCTCGTCACGGATCCGGCAGCTGTTGTCCCTGCGGGAGGGCGCGCGGCGCCTGGACATCGACACCGACATCGACTGGCACGAGCGGGAGCACCTCCTGAAGGCGGCCTTCCCCCTGGACGTCCGGGCCGACCACTCGACCGCCGAGATCCCCTTCGGCCACGTCCGGCGACCGACCCACACCAACACCAGCTGGGACGCGGCGAGGTTCGAGATCTGCGCCCACCGCTTCCTCCACGTCGGCGAACGGGACCGGGGCGCGGCGCTGGTCAACGACTCCACCTACGGACACGACGTCACCCGTGACGTACGGCCGGACGGCGGCACGACCACGACCGTACGCCTCTCCCTGCTGCGCGCCCCCCGCTTCCCCGACCCGGACGCCGACCGGGGAACACACCGCCTGCGCCACGGCCTGGTCCTCGGCGCGGACATCGCCGACGCGGTGCGCGAGGGCTACGCCTTCAACCTGCCGGAGCGCTCGGTCACCGGCGGCGAGCGGGAGGTGCCGCCCCTGGTCACCACCGGCGACGACGGTGTCGTCATCGAGGCCGTCAAGCTCGCCGACGACCGTTCCGGCGACATCGTCGTGCGCCTCTACGAGGCCCATGGCGTACGCGCCCGCACCACGCTGACGCTCTCCGCCCCGTGGCGTACCGCGACCGCCACGGACCTCCTCGAACGCCCCCTGGCCGGGGCGGACCCCATCCGGCCGGGAGCGGAGGAGGACAGGTCGCTCCACCTCGCGCTCCGGCCCTTCGAGATCCGCACCCTGCGGATCGGCCTCCGGGGGGACCGATGACGCACACGACACCGCCACCATCCACCAGGGGGGACCTCGTGCCCGCAGAACTCCAGGCCGTCCTCTTCGACATGGACGGCACACTCGTCGACACCGAGCGCCTCTGGAGACAGGCGGTCGAGGAGGAGTGCCTGGACCTCGGCCTCACCCTCACGGAGGCGGACCTCCCGCACGTCATCGGCCGCGCGACCGAGGACACCGCTGCCCACCTCGCCTCCCGCACGGCCGGCCGGGCCGAGCCGCTCCGGCTGGCCGGGTCCCTGGAACGCCGCTTCATCCACCTCGTACGAGGTGACGTGGTCCCCCTGCCGGGAGCCATGGACCTCCTGGCGGCGCTGGACGCGGCAGACGTACCCACGGCCCTGGTCTCGGCCTCGCCCCGCCCCGTCGTGGACACCGTCCTCGCCGCCCTGGGGCGCCACCGCTTCACCACGACCGTCGCCGCCGGCGAAACCCCCCGCACCAAGCCCTTCCCCGACCCCTACCGGGCGGCCCTGACCACCCTGGGCGCCTCGCCGACCGCCTGCGTGGCCGTCGAGGACAGCCCGACGGGCATCGCCTCCGCGGAGGCCGCCCGGTGCACGGTCCTCGCCGTTCCCTCCCTCGCTCCCGTCCGGCCGGCCCCGCACCGGACCGTGGTCCACAGCCTGCTGGACGTGGACGTCGCCCTGATCCGGCGCCTGGCCGCGAGGCGCTGAGAAGGCATTCCCCAGTGAGGAGACGGTGCCGATCCGGCCGAGTGCCGACGACGGCCGCCGTTCGCGCGGCGTCGCAGCACGGTGTGCGGCATGTCGTCGGTGATGACCGGCGGCCGGCCGCCGTGCTCGCCCCTGCGAGAGGCGGTGTCGAGCCCTTCCGGTGCGGACTCGCGGATGTTCCCCCGCCCGGCACCCTGCGGGAAACGGCAGCTCAGCCGGCGCGCGCAGTCCACTCCGGCGGCGTCCACAACCGGGCATTGGCGCTGCCGACCTGGATCAGCGTTCCGGTATGCCGATCCTGACGCGCCGGGCGGAACCCGTCGATCGCGAACACCTGCTGTCCGCTGGTGATGTCGACGCCCTGCAGACCGGCCTCGTCGGCGATCAGTAGATGCTCTCCGTCGGTGAAAAAGCCGAAATCGCCGACCGGCCAGGGGAACGTCGCGACCGCCTTGATCCACCGGACGCCCGGCGAGCGCGGTTCGATCGAGGTGGGGTCGAGGACGTGGACGGTACCACTGCCGGCATCGTCCCGGTCGTACACCGCGATCCGCCCGTCGTCGATCCACACCACCGGCCAGTTCCACTCCGAGACCTCGGGATACACCGCACGGCTGGGCCCGTCCTCGGACTCGTACGGGTTGTCGTGCAGCCAGGCGGTCAGGCTCCACACCGCCGGCATCCCCCACGGCTGCCACACCCAACCGCCGTCGTGGACACGAGTCCCGTCAGGACTCAGCGACAGCGCGCCGTGGAAGTAATCGAGGTCGTGCTCCGCGTCTTCCTCATCTCCATCCGGGCTGTCCCGCGCCGTAAGCACCTCGCCGGACGCGAGATCGGTGACATCCAACCGGTTCCAGTCAGTGCGATGGACGACAACCGGCCGGCCACCGTGTTCGGCGAACGCCAACGCGAACGGGACGGTTTCACAGCAGTAATCCCCGCCGTCCAACTCCAACACCGGCGAACCGGTGGTGAGATCTACGACGGTGCCGTACCGACCGCGGTCCTGGACCACCGCCGCCCAACGGCCACATCGAGACACATGAAGCCGCAGTCGAACGCCGCCACCGTACTCGGACGCCGGCCTCTCCTCCCGATACCGGGCCACGTCCTGCACCTCGCCGGTCGTCGGCGTCCACCGCGCCAGCCGTCCGTCCTCGGACAGCACCAGCCACACCGGCCCCGCGTCGCCGAGGGCCGTCGGCAACGCTGCCACATCCACGACCGGCCGCAGCGCGTCGGGAACTGCCACGTCCACCGTGATCGTCGCCATATTGATCCCCTCGGTGCGCCCGTGCGACCCCTCGCGGCAACGTGAACAGCAGGTGATACGGCATCGTATCGGCAAAGTCGGTGAGCGCCGCGATGCCGGTCACGGCGATGAGGTCGGCACGGATCCGGTCCATGTCGGGCTCATTCTCGCGCAGGTCCGCCCCGGTTGGTCATGAGCGTGATCGCGGCCCGGACGATGCTGATCTCGGGGTGCGCCGACCGCAGCCCTCACACACCCGTTCCCCTGCCTCCCCGGCGTCCTTGGACACCCCGCCGGCCCAGGGCCCGAAGCTGTTCAGAACCGGGGATCGGGAACAGGTACTCACGGGCCCGAGCCGGAGAGCCGGGTCGGGCCCGTGACATGCGGCGGATCGGACCGCGGCTCCCCGGGGCGCGGGCCTCACACGGTCGCGATGCCCGGGTCGCTCGTGCCGGCCTGCCCGTTCTCCACGTGCCCGGCCAGCCGCCGCAGGTATCCGGCGTTGCCCTCGACGACGACCGTCAGGTCGTACCAGCGTTTGGTGGCGCGCAGGTCGACGCTCTGCTCGACGGTGGCACCGGCGCGGACCGTGAGGTTCAGGGGCTTGCCACCGTAGGCGTTGGTCACGGTGAGGTGCGCGTCGGCGGCCGACGGGTTCGTCAGGACGAACCGCAGACCGCCGGTGGCACCGTCATGACGTGCCGTCACCTCCGGCTCGGCGGCCTTGTTGTTGCCCCGGAAGGTACGCAGGAAACCGTTCGGGCCGTGCACCGTGAGGTCGTAACCACCGCCGGAGTAGACCGAGTTCCAGCTGTCGGAGACCGGCTTGCCGGCCGCCGCCGTGTACGTCCACGGGCCGTCCGTGCGCTTCTGCGAGCGCACCTGGAAGGCGGCCCCCGCCCGGTCCCCCGCGCCGAACGTCAGCCGGTACTTGCCGGTCGAGAGGTCCGCGGCCCCGTCGACGTAGGGCTCGTACGCGAGCGGGCGGCTCGGCCGCGCCCCGGCCTCCTGCCGGGGCAGGGCGCCCTGGGCGGGCGGCTTCGGGACGTAGCTGTTGTGGCGGTCGCGGTCCGGCGGGGCGTAGCCCGCGGTGTCCGGCAGGTCCGCCGGGTCCGTGACCCGGAGGGAGAAGTCGAAGGCGGACGTCAGGTCGCCGCAGATGGCGCGCCGCCACGGCGAGATGTTGGTCTCCGCCACCCCGAACCGCTTCTCCATGAAGCGCAGGATCGAGGTGTGGTCGAAGGTCTCCGAGCAGACGTACCCGCCGGTGGACCACGGCGAGACGACGATCATCGGTACGCGCTGCCCGAGCCCGTAGGGACCGGCGGCGTACCCGATGCTGCCCTTGTAGTGGTCGAGTGCGGTGTCGACGGTGGACAGGCCCTGGTTCGCCGAGGCCGGCGGGTAGGGCGGCACGACGTGGTCGAAGTAGCCGTCGTTCTCGTCATAGGTGATGAACAGGGCGGTCCTGCTCCACACGTCGGGGTTCGAGGTGAGCGCGTCGAGCACGTGCGAGATGTACCAGGCCCCGTAGTTCGCCGGCCAGTTGGGGTGCTCGGAGAAAGCCTCGGGAGCGGCGATCCAGGAGATCTGCGGCAGCTTCCCGGCCCTGACGTCGGCCTCGAGGATGTCGAAGTACCCGTCTCCCGCCTTGGCGTTCGTGCCGGTGCGGGCCTTCTCGTACAGGGGGTCGCCGGGCTTGGCGTTGCGGTAGTTGTTGAAGTACAGCAGGGAGTTGTCGCCGTAGTTGCCGCGGTACGCGTCGTTGATCCAGCCCCAGCCGCCGGCCGCGTCGAGGCCGTCGCCGATGTCCTGGTACACCTTCCAGGAGACGCCCGCCTTCTCCAGCCGTTCGGCGTACGTCGTCCAGCCGTAGCCCGCCTCCTGGTTGCCGAGGACCGGGCCGCCGCCGGTGCCGTCGTTGCCGACATGGCCGGAGAGCATGTAGTAGCGGTTCGGATCGGTCGCGCCGATGAACGAGCAGTGGTAGTCGTCGCAGACGGTGAACCGGTCGGCGAGGGCGTAGTGGAACGGGATGTCCTCGCGCGTCAGGTACGCCATGGTGCCGGTGCCCTTGGCCGGTATCCAGTTGTCGTACTTGCCGTTGTTGAACGCGCTGTGGCCGCCGGCCCAGTCGTGGTCGAGACCCGCGATGAACTGCATGCCCAGGTTCTCGGCATCGGGGCGGTACGGCAGGGTCTCCTTGCCGAAGCTCGTCTGGTGCCAGACCGGTTTGCCACTGGGGAGCGTCACCGGGCGGGGGTCGCCGAAGCCCCGGACGCCCTTCATCGACCCGAAGTAGTGGTCGAAGGAGCGGTTCTCCTGCATGAGGACGACGATGTGCTCGATGTCCTGGACGGTTCCGCTGCGGCGCGCCGCGGGGATGGCGGCGGCACGGTCGATGGAGCCGGAGAGGGCGGCGAACCCCGTGGCGGCTCCGGCGATCTGGAGGAAGCGACGCCGATCGATCCCGGTCATGAGTGGGGGTCCTCCTGTTGCCTCGGTGATGTTCGTCCACGAAGAGGGGCAACGGGAGTATTCAAGAGGACTCCGCACGAGGGAAGACGGGCAGAGGTGACGGTCGCGCAAAATGTGGGCGACCGGTGTGCAGGCACTGTGCACACCATGCGTACGGACACTGCGCGCACCATGTGTGCGGGCATGCGTACGGCCCCGGGCGAGGTGCTCCGGGGCCGTACGGACGGTGTGTCGGGTCGCCGCTCGGGGGCGGCCGTCAACCGTGCGAGTGGTTCACCGGCCGGTGGCCTTCTTCCGGCGGAGGAAGAACACGGCGCCACCGCCGAGCACGACGAGTACGGCGGCGATGCCGGCGATCATCGGGGTGGCACTGGAACCGCCGGTCTCGGCGAGGTCGCCCTCGTCGGTGGGAGAGGCGGCGGAGACGTCGGTGTCCTTGTCATCGGGCGCCGCGTGGGTGGGCATGGCGGAGGGGGCCTGCGACGGCTTGGTCCCGGGGGCGGCCGTCCTGCAGTCGAGGACGCCCCGGAAGGACTTCTCGAAGCCGTTCGGACCGGTGACGGTGAAGTCGTACGCCGCGTCCTCGGCGACCGGGACGGTCACGGTCTTGGTCCCACCGGGGGCGACGGTGTGCTGAGCGCCCTTGAGGTCGAAGGTCCACGCCTCGTCGCCCTCGTTGGTGGCGGTGACGTCGACGCCGCCCTTCACACAGTTGTTGGCGATGGTGACGGCGGGGACGGCGCCCTTCTTGGCCCAGGACGCGGACGCCCCGGCGGTGACGGCGGCATCGCTGGACCCGGCCAGGATGAGCGTCTGGCTGGGGCCGTCGGTGCTGACGAAGGCGCGGCCGAGCGGAACCCCGGTGGTGGCCCGGGCGGTCAGCTCCGCCGAACCGTCGGGGGTGCCGGCGGGGACGTCCAGGAAGACCTGGTCGCCGTTCTTCGCCGCCTTGACGGGCGTGCCGTTCGTGTCGACGATCCGGATGCCGGCCGGGGCACCGGGGGCGAGCGCGAGGGTGACGGTCGACGCGCTCGTGGCGACGGTGACCGGACCGACGCGGTCACCGGACTTGCCCGCGACGGACGAGGGGGAGAGGGCGAGGGACTCCTTCGGCTCCTGGAGGCTCTGCGCCTTGTCGAGCAGGTAGTCGGTCAGCAGCTTGGCATCGGCGTCGGCCGGGGTGGCCGTCACCTTGTCCGAGAAGTGCCAGATCGCTGCCTGCGTCGCCGCGGCGGCGTCATTCCGGTCGAGGTTCTTGGCCCCGACCTTCTCGGCCAGGTCCTTCACCGCGACCTCGGGGTAGGAGTTCTTCAGGACCCACAGGATCTTCCCGGCGTCGCCGTTGTCGTGCAGGGAGGACTGGTCCCAGCCGACCTCCTTGTAACGGAAGTCCTGCCGCGCCCCGGTGCGCAGGTCGATGCAGTAGGTCGAGAGCGTGCCGCCCTGCTCGGTCCGCATCTCGAACAGGCCCGCGCGTCCGACGGACCACCGGCTCCCGTTCGCCTCCTTGATGTCGACCGGGCCGGAGTCGGTCAGGCCGCCGAGCTTCGCCGTGGCGCCACCCGCGCCCCGGTCGCCCTGGTCGGCCGCGGCGGGGCCGGCGAGGGCTATCGCCCCCGTCGCGACCAGACCCGTGGCCAGGGAGACGGCGGCCAGGCGGGCGGTGCCGCGTCTGAAGACAGAAAACATTGAATTCCCCTCGAAGGCAGGCTGCTCCGTGTCGTCGGTTGTTGCACACGGAAAAAGGAGCCTGCGGCAGACGTGCCGAATCGAGCGGAGCTGACGCGCCACCCGAGTACACGGGAATCCTAGGTATGTGATTCATGCCGATTGCCGGTCATAGGGATGGGATAAGGGTAGCGAGTCACAATCGTTACCGGCCGTGCCCAACAAGGGCGAGAACGCGGGAAGAAGGCGGGAAGGAGCACTGCGCGGCCCGTCGACGGCATGATCGGACCGGGCCGGTCCGGGGTTTGTGTGAGCACAGCCTGAGGTGTTCCTTAAGGCATCCATAAGAACGTCCCACCGGATTTCCGGAAGGGCGGTCGGCGCGGCTTTCGGGGTTAGGTTGCTGATCGCCGGGCCGCGGGGGAAAGCGTGTCGAAAGGCCACCTCGCCGCCCTGCCCCCGGACATCAACGTTGGTGAGGAGCTCATCCCATGACCATTCGTCACAAGGCCGCCGCGTGCACCGCCGCAGGTGCCGCATCGCTGGTTCTGGCCGCGCTGTCGAGTGCCCCCGCGGCGGCGCACGGGTCGATGACGGATCCGGTGAGCCGGGTCTCCGCCTGTTACGCGGAGGGCGTGGAGTCGCCGCAGTCGGCGGCGTGCAAGGCGGCTGTCGCGGCGAGCGGGAAGCAGGCCTTCTACGACTGGAACGCGGTCAACATCGCGAACGCGGCCGGTAAGTCGAAGCAGATCATTCCGGACGGCAAGCTGTGCAGCGCGGCCAACGAGAAGTACCGGGGCCTGGATCTGCCCCGGGCGGACTGGCCGTCGACGAAGATGTCCGCGGGCGGCCACACCTTCCACTACAAGGGAACCGCCCCGCACAAGGGTTCCTTCGCGCTGTACATCACGAAGGACTCCTACGACCCGACGAAGCCGCTGAAGTGGTCGGACCTGGAGGCGAAGCCCTTCGTGGAGGTCGCCGACCCGAAGATGGAGAACGGCGACTACGTCTTCCGGGGCGATGTTCCCGCGAGGT
>NZ_RDBO01000149.1 GCF_008120935.1 Streptomyces sp. sk2.1 | reverse complement strand
ACCGCCTGAACACCCACGTCTCCCACGCCATGCGCGAGTTGATCGCCGAGCGTGCATGGCTGACGGTGTTCCTGCTTCCCGCCTACTCGCCCGACCTCAACCCCGTCGAGTGGGTCTGGGCGCACGTCAAACGAAGCCTGGCCAACCTCGCCGTCATGGCCCTCGACCGACTCGAGGCCCTCGTCCGCAACCGGCTCAAGCGCCTGCAGTACCGCCCCGACACCCTCGACGGCTTCATAGCCGGCACCGGCCTGACCCTCGACACCCCGACCTCACCCTGACGAGCCGAAGTCAGTAACGCCGCAAGTCCCTGATCCATAAAGGTGATTATTCACGCTCGTGACCACGTACGGTCACCGGTGTGGCGGGCTTCACGGGGAACTGGCGACAGTTGAATACGCGAGCCCGCCAGTACCGAGGCCGGTCCTGCCCAGCGGCGCCGTCTGCGGAACCGTGGCCGCCGTTCCGGCTGCCCCGCCTCGCCGCCGGCTTCCCGGCCTGTGGGACCTGCCTGCCGCGGGCTGACGTACGGTGTCCACCGGCCGGGTCTGATTCACCACCCACCGGTGATCGGCTTTTCACCCCGGCCTTCTGTGCCCCCGAACCAGTGCTCTGGCACGGGGGCACAGCCGCGCCTCCCCTACCGGGCGATCCCGTTCCGGGAGCCTGCGCCCATGACCGAAATCTTCGAGCACGCCCCGCAGATCTGGAACGCCGCGCAGCTCCGTGACGCCTTGAGGGATCTTCCCGACGACGCGCCCATTCGCATCGGTGTCGCGGAGGATCCCGGTGACTTCGACGGGTACCGCGGGGGTGTTCTCGTGGATGCGCACCGGGTCGAGAACTGGTGGCCGGCCACCGCCACCGAACCGGAGCGCACCGAGACCGAGAAGGCGCTGACGCTGTTCGTCGACTGGGAGCCGGGGGCGTACGACCTCCTCGACTGAACGGGACGCATGCCGGGTCAGGTGTAAAGGGCGCCCTGCGCGTCCCTGCGCGCTGACGTCAGCGTCGGGTGATGGTGCAGCCCGCTTCGTTGACGACGCGGGCTACATGTCGCGGTCGAACCACTTGCTGATGTCCGCCGCATCTCGGCGTTGGTGCGCATCCGAGCCCGCCAGTCGTATGGCCGGCCGAATGTCGGGTGGGCTGTCACCGGCGTCTGCTGCTGGCGGCCGGTGATGTGGCTGGGGGTATCAGGGCAACCGTTTCTGCGGTGAACCTGTTCACTCCTGCGGCTGATCATCGAGTGGTCCGGGCCGGGTGAGGTCCCGTCAGGCGCTATCACGGCGTGCGTGATCAAGAACTTGATGCGCGGCCTGGCCGCGCTCTCCCTCACCCTCGCCCCGCTCGCGGCCACCACTCCGGCCGCCCACGCGCAGGCGGCCGAGCCGACTGTGCTGCCGATCGGCGCCGCGGTCTCCGCGCTGCCGCTGGGCACCGAGTCCCGCGACGGCTATACCCGCAGCAGCTTCCGCCACTGGAACGCCGGCGCCAACCCTGGCGACGGCTGCAACACCCGCGCCGAGGTCCTCATCGCCGAGGCCGTCACCCCGCCCACCGTCGGTGCCCGGTGCGCCCTGACCGGCGGCGCCTGGTGGTCGTACTACGACGAGCAGACGGTGACCTCCGCGAGCGGCCTGGACATCGACCACATGGTCCCGCTCGCCGAGGCCTGGGACTCCAAGTAGGCGGAATTGAGCTCAACGCATCATTCTGCTCCCACACGCTGACGGCTTGGGGTAGGTCGGGGATGGGGTTGTCACTCGTAGAGGTGACGGTAGGTGCATTCTGACCTGCGGCGGGGCGTTCAACGCCACGATGTTGCATCAGATGCAACCGTGGGAGCTGGTGTGGTTTCTACCGATATGCCGGGCTCATCCAGGGATCTCGATCAGACCATCTCGGGGCGTGCCTCCGGATTGCTGGCGAGGCTGTCGAAGTACTCGTCGATCAGGTCGATCAGGCCGGCCACGGCGTGCTGCTCAGTCTCGGGTGACCAGGGCTCCTCGGGGCGGCCATCGGGAAAGATCAACTTCTCGGCCAAAACCCAGTACACCAGGTTCCCGCCGTAACCCAGCTTGGCTGCGAGCCACTCCCTGAACCCGTACAGCAGGACTTTGTCGGAGGCGATGCCATAGCCGTTGAGGAACGCGACCACCGCCCCGAAACTCACACGGCCGACGAACAGTTCCGGGCTCCTCCTGAAGCGGGCCCAAAGGTCCTGGTACGACCACGTCGGCTTGCCCCGGCCGCGGCCCCAGGCAGCGGGCACGTGCCTCAGGTCGGTGCCGACCCCCCAGGTGGAATACGAGACCGCCTCCGGCCCCACGCCAAGGGCCGCGAGGAGGCTGCCCGCGCGGGCAGCCGGATCGACAGGCCCACCCTTGCGGGTCCACACGTGGGTTCCCGGAGCGTCCCCCTCGTGGTGGGTGACGACGAAGTCCGTCCCGTCCAGCACGAAGAACGCGGCCCGCACATTGCCGTGCCCGTCCCACGAGCTCTCAAGGGTCAGCTTCAGCCGCCGCGCCACCGCCTCCAGGTCCACTGAGAGCAGCGCCAGCGAGCTCAACGGCCAGGTGGCGCTCTGAAACATAGACGCCTGCCGCGCCGGATTACGCCTACTCGCCGGGAGCTCCGTCGCAGGCTCCCAGTCATCCTCTGCATCTGGTACTTCGATCATCTCGGTCACGGCACATAGTCAACCAGTACGCGATCTCGATCCTGCTGGACGTCAGTTGTTCACGAAACTCCGGTCAGAGCTATAACCGAAGAGCTCCGCCAAGGCGAATACCGCACAACGGGAATGACGCTCCCCGCCAGTCGGGGCCTCGGCCTGGACCGCGGCCCGCCGCGAGGCCTACGCCAACGACCTCGGCCAGGCGTCCTCGCTCGTGGCGGTCACCGCCCGCACCAACAGGTCCAAGGCCGACCAGGACCCCGCCCAATGGC
>NZ_RDBO01000148.1 GCF_008120935.1 Streptomyces sp. sk2.1 | reverse complement strand
GCGGTGTTCCAGGGGGCGGCGGCCCCCGACCGCTCCGGCCCCATCGCCGAGGCGGTGGCCGCCGCCCCCTGGAACACCGCCGAGCCGCCCCTGACCCGGCGGCCCCGGCTCAGTCGCGCCCTGGATTCCTACTGCGCCGGGCTCGTGGGCCGCCGGATCCTCCCGCTCTGCGACCTCGGCGCCGGGCAGCGGACGGGCGACGCGGAACTGCGCCGCCGCCTCGACCCCCACGACCGGCTCCCGGAACTCGTCGGCTTCTGCCTGCGCATGCTCGTGGAGGAAGGGTGGCTGCGCCGCGAGGGAGAGGACTGGTACGCCGAGGACGGCATGGCCGAAGGCATCGCGGACGCGCTGCGCGGCGGCGACGCACTCGCCCGACTCCCCGGCCTGAAGCGCATGCTGGACCACGTCACCGACGCCTACCCCGCCGTCCTCACCGGCGGACGCACCCCCGTCTCGGTCCTCTACCCGGACGCGGACGACACGTTCCTCCACAGCTGTCTCAAGGACAACGAGGTTCCCCTCGACGACAACGCCGCCGCCCTCGACGCCCTGCGCACCGTCGTGCGCGACGCCACCGCCCGGCGGGACCGGGACGACACCCGGCCCCTGCGCGTCCTGGAGATCGGAGCGGGCTCCGGACGGCTGACCTGGCCACTGCTCACCGACTGGCCCGGCCGCGACGGGGTCGAGTACCACTTCACCGACATCAGTCCGCTGATCGTGCGCCGCGCACAGGCCCGCGCGGCCGAACTCGGCCTGGCCGGCATGCGGTTCTCCACCTACGACATCGGCCGGGACCCCGCCCCCCAGGGACTGGCACCCGGCAGCTACGACCTGGTCATCGGCTACAACGTCGTGCACGCCACCCCCTCCGTGCCGCTCGCCCTCCGCCACCTGGCGGGACTGCTGCGACCGGGCGGCCGGCTCGGTCTGGTGGAGGTGACCGACATCCCCCGCTGGTCCCACGTGCTGTGGGGACTGGCCCCGGGCTGGTGGGACTTCGCCGACGAGTTGCGGACCGACTCCATCCACCTCGACGCCAAGGCCTGGCTGCGCGCCCTCGACGGGGCCGGATACACCGACGTGCGGCCGGTGCCCGCGAGCCTCGACAGCGACCACCTCGTCGTCCTCGCCGCACGTGCCGCGGACGACGGTGCCGCACCGGTGCGGCGGCTGCGAAGCGCGTGGGCCGGCGACCCGGGGACCGACGCCCCGGACGGGCTGCTGTACCTGCCCGCCCTCGCGCACACCCCGGAGGCCGTCGCGCGCTGGCGGGAACTGCGTGCCGCGCTCCCCGCGGCGGGCCCCGCCTGGGTCGTGACCGACGACCCCGACGACTGGCGGACCCAGCACGCCCGCCGCCTGCTCGACCCGGACCCGCGGACCCCCGAGTGGGAACACCTGGAAGTTCCCTCTGCCGGTGCGACCGACCCGGCCGCCCTGGTGGCACTGCTCGCGGACCGGCCGACCCCCGGCACCCACCGGCTCACCGCCCCGCCGCCGAGCGCCCCCCGCGCTCCGGAGCACCGCGCGGCCGGGCTCCCCGGGCCGCACGACCGGCAGCCCGACCGGAGCGCGGCAGGGAGCGGCGCGGCAGCCGGTCCGGGCCCGGACACACCGGTCGACGGCCCGTCACCGGCGCCGTCGCGGGACACCCTCGGCGCGGTGCTCGCGGACCTGTGGTGCGAAGTACTGGGTGTCCCGGAGGCAGCCGACCGGGACGACTTCCACCTGCTCGGCGGGGACTCCCTGATGCTCGTCCAACTCACCGGACTCGTACGGAACAGGACCGGGCACCGGGTTCCCGCCGCCTCCCTGCCGAGGGAACTCACCTTCGCCGCCCTGGTCGCCGCGGTACGGCAGGCAGCCCCCGGCCCCGACACCGGACGGACACCGCGGACGACCACCCGGGCCGCGCTCCCCACCCACCTCTCCCTCCTCAGGGAWGGCGGCCCGGGCACCCCGCTGTTCCTCGTCCCGCCCGCCTCGGGGAGCAGCCTGTGCTACCAGCAACTCGCCGACCACCTCGACGACACCCGGCCGGTGTACGGCATCGAGTCGCCGGGTCTCCACGACGGCCGTAAACCACCGGCCCGGCTCAGCGCCCTCGCCGCGCACCACATCACCGTCATCCGCCGGATCCAGCCCCGGGGCCCGTACCTGCTGGGCGGCTGGTCATACGGGGCGATGGTCGCCCACGAGATGACCCGGCTGCTGGAGGCGGCCGGGGAGCGGGTGGAACTGCTGCTCGGCATCGACGGCTTCCTGCCGCCGACCGGCGGCCTGCCGGTCGGGGCCCTGCCGTCCTGGCTGCTGCCGAGCATCGGCCTCCAGCTGGGGGCGGTGTTCCAGCAGGGCCGCTCGCGGCTGCTCGCCGGGAACCGGCGGCCCCCGGCCGCCCGCACCGACCGGGTCGGACGATTCGGCGAGGTGGCCCGCATCGGCGTGGTCGCCGGACTGGCCACGGGCGAGGGCACCGACTTCGTACGGGTGCACAACGCGAGCATCACCGCGATGCTGCGACACCGCCCCCGGCCGGTGGGCGGCGGGCTGCTCCTGCTCAAGGCGGGCACCGACACGGCCGGGCGGGCCCGGCTGACCAGGCGACTCGCCGCGCTGTACGGGGCGGGGGCGGTCGTCCGTCCCGTCCCGGGCGACCACTGGACCGTACTGGGGCGGCGGCACGCCCCGGCGCTGGCCGCCGAAATACGCCGCGCGCTGGCGGCAGCGCGGGCCTGACCGCGGTCACCGGGCGGCCGACCGCGGCCCGGTGACGCGCCGTTACGGGTGGGCCGTCCCGTCGACACGGCCGGGCAGGTGCGGCGGCCGCGCGTCGCCGGCCGCACGCCGTTCCACGAGCAGACCGACAGAGGAGAACGCCATGTCCGGGCTCGCCGGCTGGGTGGACCACCAGCGCGATCTGACCCACGAGGGATTCGCCGTCGCCGCCATGACCGCGCGGCTGGCGGCGCGCGGCCGGCACGGCGAGGGACTGTGGTCCGACCGCCACGTGTCCCTCGGCCACCGGTCGGACGGGGCCGAACCGCACACCGCCACCGGTCCCGAACGAGTCGTGGAGGACGGCCGGACCCTCGGCGCCATCACCTTCGACGGCGCCCTCACCAACGCCGCCGAACTGCGCACGGCCCTGGCCGCGAGCGGACACACCGTCCACGCACGCGGCGACGCCGCCACGGTCCTGCACGCCGTGCTGGCGTGGGGACCCGGTGCGGCGGCGCGGCTGGAAGGACTGTTCGCCTTCGCGGCCTGGGACGCGCGCAGCCGCGAACTGCTGCTGTGCCGTGACCGCGTGGGCGTCAAACCGCTCAGCTACGCCCGGCCGCCCGGCGGCGGGCTGGTCTTCGCCTCCGAGGTCGCCGCACTCCTGGAACACCCCCTCGTCCCCGCCGAACTGGACGCGCGCGGGCTGTGTGCCGCGCTCTCCCAGGTACGGGAGGCGGGCCGGTCCGTCCTGCGGGACGTGCACGAGGTCAAGGCCGCCCACGTGGTGCGGGTACGGGCGGACGGCATCACCGAACGGCGCTACTGGACCTACGAGGCACGGCCGCACAGGCACGACCTCGACCTGACGGTGAAGACCGCCAGGGGGCTCCTGGAGGACGCGATCGAGCGCGACTGCGCGGGGGCCGCACCGGCCGTACTCCTCTCCGGAGGACTGGACTCCAGCGCCCTCGCGGGATGCGCCGGCGCCCTGCGGGGAACCCCGCCGCGCACCTTCACCGTGGACTTCGGCGGCGAACGGGCCGTTGCGGTACCCGACCGGCCCTTCGCCGCGGACGTCGTGCGACGGCTGGGCTCCGACCACCAGTACGTACGGATAGCCCCGGACGAACTCACCGACCCGGTCACCGAGGCCGCAGTGGTCGCGGCCAAGGACGCGCCCAACCCGTTCGGGGACAAGAACCTCACCCCCTACCTCTTCTACCGCCGGATCGCCCGCAGCGAGAAGACGGTGCTCAGCGGTGAGGGCGCCGACGCGGTCTTCGGCGGCCTGTTCGCCGCGGGGGAGCCGGTGACCGAACGCGAACGCACCTTCCCCTGGATCGAGCGGGCGCACCGCCTCGGCATGCCCCACGGCATCGGCAACGGGCTCGTCGACCCCGAGCTGCTGCGCACGGTGGACCTGAACGGGCACTGCGCCGCCCGCTACCAGGAGGCCTGCGACGAGGTCCCCCACCTGGACGGGGCGAACGCGGCCGACCGCAGGGCGCGCGAGATCGACTACCTCCACATGACCCGGCTCTACGAGCAGGCGGTGCCGCACTCCGAGCGCCTGGCCGCCGCGGTGGGACTCCAGGTGCGGTTCCCCTTCATCGACCACCGCCTGATGAACTACCTCTACAACGTCCCCTGGCAGTTGAAGTCCTTCGACGGCCGGGAGAAGGACCTGCTGCGGGCCGTCGTCCGCGACCTCTTGCCGGAATCCGTCCTCACCCGGCAGAAGGTCCCCTTCCCGATCACCTATCACCCCGCCTACAAGCAGCGGCTGACGGTGCGGCTGCGCGACCTGCTGGCGGACACCGCCGCCCCGGTCCGGCCGCTGCTGGACCTGCCCGCCGCCCGCCGGGTTTCCGAGGACCCGCGCCTGCTGGACCGGGGCGGCTGGCTCGGCCGCGCGGACGTCGAAATGGTGCTCCACCTCGACGCCTGGCTGCGCCGCCTGTCGGTACGCCTCGCGCTCTGACCCCGTCCGCCGCACCGACCAGCGAAGGCCCTTCTCCGCCATGACACACGCCCCGACCGAGTCCCCCCGCCTCCTCCACCACCTCTTCGACGCACAGGCCGCACGCGTACCGGACCGGACGGCCCTGCGCGACGACCGCGGCTCGCTCACCTACGCCGAGACCGCACACCGCGCCGACCGACTGGCCGCCCGGCTGCACGCGTCGCTCCCCGGGGGCGGCGACCGCATCGGCCTGCACCTGCGACGCGGCACCGACACCGTCGTCGCCATGCTCGCGGTGCTCAAGAGCGGCCACACCTACGTCCCGCTCGACCCCGCCTATCCGGCGGAACGGCTGGAGTTCATCGCCGAGGACGCCGCGCTCTCGCTCGTCGTGTCCGACCGGGAACCGCCCGCGGGACTGGCCGCGCTGCCCACCGTACGCCTGGACCTGCCGGAACCGGAGAGCCCGCCGGACGCGGCGCCGGCCGCCGTGACCGATCCCGCCGCTCCCGCCTACGTCATCTACACCTCGGGATCCACCGGACGGCCCAAGGGCGTGCTGGTTCCGCACCGCAACGTGCGCGCGCTCGTCCGGGCCTGCGACGACCGCTACGCGCTGAACGGCGACGACGTCTGGACGATGTTCCACTCGGCCTCCTTCGACTTCTCCGTCTGGGAGGTGTGGGGAGCGCTCGCGCACGGCGCCACGCTCGTCGTGGTGCCGGAGGAGACGGCCCGCTCGCCCCGCTCCATGCTCGACCTGCTCGTGCGCGAACGCGTCACGGTCCTCAACGTCGTGCCGTCGGTCTTCCGCCACCTGGTGCGCGCCGTGCGCCCCGGCACCACACCCGCCCCCGGCCTGCGTTACGTGATCTTCGGCGGCGAGTGCGTGGACGTGGCCGACATACGTGCCTGGCGGCGGGCGTTCGGCCCGGACACCCGCTTCGTCAACACCTACGGCATCACCGAGACGACGGTGTTCGTGACCTCCCGGCCACTGACCGACGCCGAGCTGGACGGGGACCCGTCCCAGGACGCGGAGTCCGGCTTCGCACTCGATCTGGGCGAACCGCTCGACGGATGGGAGCTGCGGGTGCTCGACGAGAACGGCGCGCCCGTGCCGCCCGGCGGGACCGGCGAGATCCACGTGGCGGGCAGCGGAGTCGCGCTCGGCTACCTCGGCCGCCCGGACCTGACCGCCGAGCGCTTCGCGGAGCACCCGGCCGCGGACGGCCCACCGCGCCGCCACTACCGCAGCGGGGACCTGGCCAGGGTGCTGCCCGGCGGAGTGCTGTGCTACGCGGGCCGGGCCGACAGCCAGGTCAAGATCAACGGTTTCCGGATCGAGCCGGGCGAGGTGGAGGCGGTACTGCGCGTACTGCCGGGGGTGCGCGACCTCGTGGTGGTCAAGACCGTCGGCCAAGTGGGCGAGCCCATGATGACGGCCTGCTGGACGGTCGCCGACCACGCCGACCCGGGCGAGGTCGCCACCCGCCTGCTCGCGGTCGCCCGAGCCCGGCTGCCGCGGCATCTGGTGCCCGGCCGCTTCGTGGTGCTGCCGGAACTTCCCCTCGGCCCGACGGGCAAGACCGACCGGCGGGCGCTGGCCCAGGAGTTCACCTCCGCCCCGGAGACCGTCGGCTGACGTCCGGCGCCCCGACCGACCGTCGACACGAACACGTACCGCAGCGAAGCCGACCCCGCACCGCAGCAAAGGAGCCCCGTGGCCCAGCGCACCCGCAACCTCGTCAGCGACCCCGACCGGCCGAGCTTCCTGGAGGAGCTGTACCAGGGCCGCTTCCGGTGGGACCTCATCCACCCCTTCCCCGAGCAGGACCCCGCCGACCGGGCACGCGGGGACGAGGCGGTGGCCGCGCTCGACGCGTTCCTGCGCGACCACGTCGACCCGGTCGCCGTGGAGGCCGAAGGACGGCTGCCCGACGGTCTCTTCGCCGAACTGCGCTCCCGCGGGTACCTGGGCCTTCAGCTCGGCGAGGAGCTCGGCGGCCTGGGACTCTCCCACTTCAACACCTTCCGCATGATCGAGGCGGCCGCGAGCCGGTGCTTCCCCGTGTCCCTGGTCATGGGGATCGAGAACTCCGTCGGCGCCCCGGCCTTCCTGCCCGTGGTGCCCGACGGCCCGCTCAAGGAACTGCTGCACAAGCACGTCGTGGGCGGCGGGCTGTCGGGGACGGCCGACACCGAGCCCGAGGGGGCGGCGAACCAACGGCGCTCCACCTCCGCCGAACCGGTCGACGGAGGAACCGCCTATGTCCTGAACGGACACAAGGTCTTCGTCGGACACGCCCCCGTCGGCACCCTGTTCAGCGTGACCGCGTCCGTCCTCGAAGACGGTGCGGAACGCAACCGGGTGTTCTTCGTCGAGGCGGACACCCCCGGCTTCCACAACGGCGGGCACCAGGAGTTCTCCGGCATCAGGGGGTTCCCCAACGGATGGATCGTCCTCGACGGCGTCCGGGTGCCCGCCGAGCACCAACTCGTCGAGGCGGGCACGGAACACCGGTCACGGCTCACCCCGGCCGTCTCCCGGCTCGTCATGCGCGGCCGGCTCCACATGATCGTCTCGCCCTCGCTCGCGGTGGCCAAGCTCTGCCTGCGCTGGTCACGGGAGTTCGTCAACCGCCGCGCCGTCGACGGCCGCCCCCTCGGGGAGTACGAGGAGATCCGGCGCCTGCTCGCCGAGTCCCTCTCCGAGACGTACGCCGTCGAGAGCGTCGCACGCGCCGCCCTGATCTCCGAGGACCTGGGACTGACCAGGAACCTGGCCTTCGAACAGAACGCGGCGAAGAACATCGGATCGGTCACCGCCGGACGGATCGCCGACCGGACGATGTCGCTGCTGGCGGCGGAGGGATACGAGACCGCGCGCAGCAAGGCCCTGCGCGGAGCACCCGCCATCCCGCTCGAACAAGCCGTTCGCGACGTCCGCAACATGCGGATCTCCGGGGGCGTCGACTTCCAGATCGACAACTGGATCGCGGGCCGCGGAATCCTGTCCTACTACTACCCGGAACCGGACCACGCGGACGAACTGATGACGGCTCCCGCCCCCGCCGCGGACCCCGGGGACGCGATCCTGACCGACCGCAACCGCACACACCTGGCCGCGGTCGCCGAGGCGGTGCACCGGTTCGGCCGCACCTGCCTCGAACTGGCCCGCCGCCACCCCGACCAGGCCGATCTGGTCGCCCGGCAGCGGCTGCTCATCCTCCTCTCCGGCATCAGTGGCGAACTGCTCACCATGTCGGCCTCCCTGGCCCGCGCATCCCGCACGTCCGCCGCGACCGCGGCCACGGACCACTGCGAGCCGCAACGCCTCGCCGACCTGTACTGCACCGCGGCCCGGCTCCGGCTGGCCGACCTCTGGCACCGGCTCGACCACGCCGCGTCCGAGGAGGCCGGGCGGTTCGAGAACGGCGGCGGGAGCGGCGCGGACTTCACCGGACCGAGCACCGCCTGGCTCGCCGCCGACGGGCCCCACCGGCCGGCCTCCTCGGACGCGGCGTGGTCGAGCCGGTGCCAGAGGTCGGCCAGCCGGAGCCGGGCCGCGGTGCAGTACAGGTCGGCGAGGCGTTGCGGCTCGCAGTGGTCCGTGGCCGCGGTCGCGGCGGACGTGCGGGATGCGCGGGCCAGGGAGGC
>NZ_RDBO01000147.1 GCF_008120935.1 Streptomyces sp. sk2.1 | reverse complement strand
CGCCCGCCGGACGGGGCTACGGCTTCTCGGCGGTCAGGTAGCGCTGGACGGTGGGCGCGAGCCAGGCGATCACTTCCTCGCGCGACATCTCCGCGGCGGGCGCGAACCGCAGCACGTAGCGCGTGAGCGCCATTCCCAGTATCTGCGAGGCGACGAGCGCCGCGCGGTGGGACGCCTCGGCCGGATCGGGGCAGACGCCGAGGGTGACCGGCCCTATCTGCTGGGCGAAGACCTCTCTCATCCGCTCCGCGCCCGCCTCGTTGGTGACGCCGACCCTCAGCATCGCCGTGAGCACGTCGTCGCCCTCCCAGCGGTCCAGGAAATGCGCCACGAGGGCCGCGCCGACGTGCTTGGACGGCAGCGCCCCCAGCTCGGGCAGCCGCAGATCGATCGAGGAGGCGGCGACGAACAGCCCCTCCTTGTTGCCGTAGTAGCGCATGACCATCGACGGATCGATGCTCGCGTCCCGGGCGATGGCCCGGATGGTGGCGCGCTCGTACCCGTCGGCGGCGAACCGCTCGCGCGCGGCGGCGAGGATCGCGGCCTTGGTGGCGTCCGAACGGCGGGGGGCGGCGGGCTTTGTCATGCCAACAAATGTAGGCCAACAAGCGTTGACATGCCAGTCACGCCGGAGTTACCGTTGCCAACAAGCGTTGACCAACGCCTGTTGACACGAAGGTGACGGTCGGTGACCACCGGCCACTGCTGATGAACGGGCCCAGGAGGCAGACATGACCACCAACCCGAGCACCACACCCGAGACCGTCGACGTACTCGTCGTGGGCGCCGGCCCCACCGGCCTGCTGCTCGCGGGAGATCTCGCCGCCCAGGGCGTCTCCGTCACGCTCGTGGAGCGCCGCCCGCACCGGACGAACAACATGACGCGCGCCTTCGCCGTGCACGCCCGCACGCTCGAACTGCTCGACAACCGCGGCCTGGCCGACGAGCTGATCAAGACGGGCACCCCCGTCACCTCGCTGCGCTTCTTCGGCACGCTCTCGATCGACCTCTCCCGGCTGCACTCCCGTTTCCCCTTCGTGCTGATCACCCCGCAGTACGAGGTGGAGCACCTGCTGGAGCGCCGGGCCCGCGCCGCCGGCGTCCGCTTCCGGTACGAGACGGAGCTGACCGGGCTCCACCAGGACACCGGGTCCGTCACCGCCGAACTGCGCGAGCCGGACGGCGGCCGGTCCACCCTCACCGCCCGCTATCTCGTCGGCACCGACGGGATGCGCAGCCCCGTGCGCCACGCACTCGGGCTCCCCTTCCCCGGCAGGTCCGTGATCCGGTCGATCGTCCTCGCCGACGTCCGGTTCACCGAGGAGCCCGCCTCCGTCCTGACGGTCAGCGGCGGGGGAGACTCCTTCGCCTTCATCGTCCCGTTCGGGGACGGCTGGTACCGCGTGATGGGCTGGGACCGCACGCACCAGCCCGCCGACAGCGACCCCGTCGAGCTCGACGAGATGCGCGAGATCGCCCGCCGCGCCCTCGGCACCGACTACGGCATGCACGACGCCCGCTGGATCTCCCGCTTCCACAGCGACGAACGCCAGGTGCCCGCCTACCGCACCGGCCGGGTCTTCCTCGCGGGCGACGCCGCCCACGTCCACTCACCGGCGGGCGGCCAGGGCATGAACACCGGCCTCCAGGACGCCGCCAACCTCTCCTGGAAGCTCGCCGCCGTGCTGCGGGGGCACACGTCCGACCCGGAGGCGCTCCTGGACAGTTACCACGCCGAGCGGCACCCGGTCGGTACGCGAGTGCTCCGCTCCAGTGGCGCGATCGTCCGCCTCGCCATGGCCCACACCCCGCTCCAGCGGGCGGTCAGAACCGCCGCCGCCACGATGCTGTCCGGCGTCCGCCCCGCCTCCGACAAGCTCATCGGCATGGTCTCCGGCATCTCGATCGCCTACCGGGCCCCGCGCGGCGCGCACCCCCTCACCTCGAAGCGCGCCCCCGACCTGAGCCTGCGGGAGGGCCGTCTGCACCAGTTGCTGCGCGACGGCGCGTTCGTCCTCGTCACCCCGGCCGGCGCCGCCGCCCCGGCGTCACCGGCCCCGTTGGTGCACGCCCACTGGCAGGGCGAGCGCGACACCACCCTGCTCGTCCGCCCCGACGGCTACATCGCCTGGGCGAGCGACCACGCCGACCCCGCGGCCCTGCGGACCGCGCTCGCCCGGCCGGCACCGGCCGCCACGACCGCCCGAGCCCGATGAGCACCCGGGGCCGACGGGCGCCCGAGGCCGGTGGGTGCCCGAGGCCGACCGGCACCCAAACCCGGCGGGCGCCCGGAGCCGGCCGGCATCCGAGACCGATGGGCGCCCGAAGCCGGAGGGGCCCGAAGTCGGAGAGTGTCCGATGAACGCCCGGCCCGGGTCGGCGCCCGTGGGTCAGAAGACGTACTCGTCGCCGGTGGCCGGAGCCAGCACCTCGTGGTCGTTGTTGCGGGGGTTCCGGTCGGTCGCCCCACCGTTCCACAGCGTGTCGATCCGTACGACGACCTCGTCCGGCTTTCCCGCGAGCTGCAACTCGAACGCGAACTGCCGCCTCCTCGCCTCCTCCGCCCCGTCGGCGCGCAGCTCGCCCGTCCGGCACAGCACGGTCTGCCGGCCGGTCTGCATGCAGTTCTCCGGGATCTCCTGCCGCCCGACGAGCGGCACCGACGTCCGCACGCGCACGGTCACGTCCGCCAGGTTCGACGGGCCGCGGTTCTCGGACCGCATCCAGACCCCGAGCCCCGAACCCCACAGCAGGACGTGCCCGTGGTGCGACACATCGGCCTCCGGTGCGACGGCGATCCCGGGACCGGGCCCGGGGACGACACCGGGTCCGGAGACGGCGGCCGTCGCGCCCGGGGCGCCCGCGGTGGCCGGTGCGGCGCCCGCGCCCAGCGTCGCCATCGCGACCAGTACCAGCGCCGCGGCTTTTCTACGGGTCACTACCATGCCCCGAAGATACAGATGGACCCGAATTATCCTTATTTGCCGATCGGTTCGGCGCGCGCCTTCCCCTCGTCCGGCCCATCCCCACCCAC
>NZ_RDBO01000146.1 GCF_008120935.1 Streptomyces sp. sk2.1 | reverse complement strand
GGCGAGGTAGACCCAGCCCTGGCCGCCGTGGGCGATGGGGCCGAGGATGCGGTACTGGTTCTGGAGCAGCGGTCCGTCGCGGGTGAGTTCGGGGCGGTAGGAGTAGGGGGCGCCGCACCGGCTGGTCCCCCTGCTCGTACGGGTACGGACGCTCGGCTTCCGGGTGCTCGTCGTCGTCCGGGAGAGCGGGGGCGCCGGGGTGACCGAGGTCGCGCGGCACCTGCTGCTGCCCGCCCTCGACGACCGGGCCGCCCTGCTGATCCGCCGCGCCGAGGACATCGAGCGGGAATGGGCCGCGCTGAACGGCCTGGTGGAATCGGCCTCCATGGCCCCCCTGCCGCGCACCGACGCGGCCCGCCACCGCCGCCGACTGGCCGAACTGCGCACCGTCGAGGACCCGCACCGGCGGCTCGCCGATCTGCGCGCCCTGCTGCGCGAACTGCGGGCGGACCTGGAACGGCACGACCGGCACACCGGGACGGAGCTGCCCGCACCGCGCGGCGAGCGGGGCCGGGCGGAGCAGCGATGAGGATCCCCTGCCCGCACCGCCGCTTCACCGGAGGCCCGTGCGACGGCGCCGTGCAGAGCACCGGCCACTGCGACACCTGCGGGCGCGCCGAGGACGGGCCGGGACTCCCGCCGCTGCCCGCCGACCCCGCCGCGTGCGGCCCCGGGAACCTGCTGGAACTGCCCCGGCTCCGGCCGAACACCCCAGACCGGCGGCTGAGCGCCGCCGTCACCCGGGCCCGCATCCGGATGAGCTGCTCGGCCAAGTCCTGCGCCACCTACTTCATCCCGCCGTACACCGCCGCCCCGCCGCCCGACGAGGGCCACTGCCCCCGGTGCGGCGCCCCCTACTCCTACCGCCCCGAACTCACCCGCGACGGACCGCTGCTCCAGAACCAGTACCGCATCCTCGGCCCCATCGCCCACGGCGGCCAGGGCTGGGTCTACCTCGCCCGCGACACCCACCTCGAAGACCTCGTCGCAGTGAAGGGCCTGCTCAACCGGTACGCGGAACGGGGCGCCGCACAGGCCGGCGAGGAACGCCGCAGCCTGGTCGCCATCCGGCACGAACGCATCGTCCAGATCCGGGACTTCGTCAGCACCAGCAACGAGGACGGCACCGTCTCCGGCGGCTACATCGTGATGCAGGACGTCGGCGACCGCACCCTCTCCGCGGTCGTCGAGGCGACCCGGCAGGGCACCTTCGTCCTCGACGTCGAACACGTCCTCACCTACGGCTGCCAGATCCTCGAAGCCCTCGCCCACCTGCACGGCATGGGATTCCTGTACGGGGACATGAAGCCGTCCAACGTCGTCCACCAGCACGACGGCGTCAAGGTCATCGACCTCGGCGGGGTGCGGGCGATCGGCTCCACCGAACCGCCGCCCGTCATCACCCCCCGCTACGCCGCGCCCGAGATGGTCAGCGGCAGTCCGCTGACCGTCGCCCACGACATCCACACCGTCGGCGCGACCCTGGCCGAGCTGGCCGGCTGGGCCGTCGGCGACGACGTGCCCGGCCTCGGCACCAGTTCGTTCCGGCTGGTGGTGGAGCGGGCCACCGACCCGGACCCGGAGCGCCGGTTCGCCGACGCCGACGAGATGGCGGGCCAACTGCGCGGAGTGCTGCGGGAGATCAGGGCGCTGCGCGGGAAACGCGACCGGACCGAACCGTCCGCCCACTTCACCCCGTCCAACGGACTGCTCGGCGCGCGGCTGGGCACCGTGCCCGACTACGCGCACTGGCTGGCCCGCACCCCGCACCGCCGCGACGAGATCCGCGAGGCGCCCGCCCTGGACTCCGGGCTGCCCACCCCCGCCGAGATCGCCCGGCGGCTGCCGGTGCCCCGGCCCTACCCCGGGGACCCGGAGGCCGCCCGGTTCCTGGTGAGCAGCTACGACCCCGGACGATTACTGGCCCAGCCCGCCACGGGGGAGCGGTCTGTGGAGATCTGCCTGCACAACGTCCGCCTGCTCCTCGCCCGGGAGGGCGGCGAGGCCCTGGCCGCCGCCCGCGAGCAGGTGGCGGCGGCGGACGCCATCCCGGGCCCCGGCCCGGTGCGGCAGTGGCGGCTCAGCTGGCACCGGGGGCTCGTCGCCCTGCGCGGCGCCCAGGACTCCGACGACCGGCGGCGGCTGCTGGCACAGGCCCTGGAGCACTTCACCGCCGTGCACCGCGCCCTGCCCGGCGAGTACGCCACGAAACTGGCCCTCGCCTACGTCGCGGAGCAGCTCGGCCCCGACCATCCGCCCGGCCCGGCCCCCTCGGCGTACGAACTCCTCCGGGCCGTGCACGCCCGCAACCCCTCCCACGTCGGGGCGGCGCTCGGCCTGGCCCGGCTGGCCCTGGCCCGCGGCGACCGGGCCGCGGCGACGGCCGTCCTGGACCTGGTGCCCGACGAGTCGCGGGACCACACCGTCGCCCGGATCGCCGCCCTGCGCATCCGGGCGGCCCGGCTCTCCGCCGGGGAGCACCCGCTGCCCGGGGTGCGGCGGATCGACGCCGTGATCGACGCCGTCCCCCTGCGCGGGGATCGCACCGGACCGCAGCCGCCGTCCGTGGTGACGGGCGACGAGTCGGCCCGGCTGCTGCGCACCGAGCTGTACGAGTGGAAGCTCGACGCGGTCCGGGCCGCCGCCGGCGGCAGCCGGCCCGACGGGCGCTGGTGGCGGCGGGGCCTGCCCCCGGTGCCGGTGCCCGGCGAGCGGGCCGTCCGGGAGGACCTGGCCCGGTGCTACCGCTGGATGGCCCGGCAGTGCAGACAGGGCGCCGACCACGACAAGCTCATCGACCTCTCGCACGCCGTCCGCCCGCAGGGCCGTTTCTGGCTCTCGCCCGGGCACCGTACCGCCAGGGGGAGTTGAGATGGTCCGCAGCGCAACGCCGACCGGACTCGGGGTCGAGCTGTCCGTCCGGGTCGCGGAGAAGCACCGGCCGGACCAGGACGCCCGGATCGACGCCCACGTGCGGGTCACGGCGGTCGCCACCGGCCCGCGCGACCGCGTCCCCGCCGTCGACATCGCCCTGGTCCTCGCGGTGGACGTCGCGCCCCGGCGCCGCGACGCGGCCGTCGCCGCACTGGCCGCCGTCATGGGCGCCCTGCCCGACGGGATCTCGTACACCGTGCTGGGCGGCGGCGACTCCCGGTGCTACCCGCTGAGCGGCCGGTGGGCCCTGGCCGGTCCCGCCGACCGCCGCCGCGCCGCCTTCAGCGTCGGACGGATCGCCGCCGCGGACGGGCCGCCGACCGGATACGCGCACCGGCTCGCCACCGCGCGCGAACTGTTCGCCGAACGCGCCCTGCCCGTACGCCACCTGATCCTCGTCACCGACGGCGGCGACCGTGCCGACG
This sequence comes from Streptomyces sp. sk2.1, assembly GCF_008120935.1. Classification (GTDB taxonomy): domain Bacteria; phylum Actinomycetota; class Actinomycetes; order Streptomycetales; family Streptomycetaceae; genus Streptomyces. The sequence goes on along the minus strand of NZ_RDBO01000146.1, from coordinate 4,412 downwards.
GGGACGACACCGCCCGCCCGGACAGCGCGCTGAGCCTCGAACTCGCCCGCTGCGAGGACGTGTTCACCGCCGACGTCATCGCCCCCGGCGCCGACTGGGACCCCGCCCCGCTGCTCGCCGTCGCGGAAGGACTGCACGGCACCGCCACCGGCTCGCCCGACGACTTCGCCCCCGCCGTCGCCGAGGCCCTGGACCGGCTGCGCCGGGTCCGCAGCCCCGAACTGCCCATCGAGGTGACCGTCCGCCCGGTGGTGCGCGACGTGACCCTGACCGAGACCGCCCCCCACCAGCAACGGCTGGCACCGGTTCCGGTTCGGGTGCCGGGCGGGGGCCGGTCGCGTCGGCTGGAGTTCCGCACCCACCGCTGGGAACCGGAGTCCCGCGACTACCTCCTGGGCCTGCGGGCCGACGCGAGCGGCGACCCGCTGGACGTGCCCCTCCAGCTGGCCGCCGTCTCCGTCGGTGGCGTCACCGAACCGGTCGTGGTCCGCTGGCTGCCGTCCGGGGACGCGGCCGCCACCGCGAGCCCGCCCGGCGTCGCGGACCGGACCGTCCACACCATGAACGTCTCCACCCAGATGCGCACCGCCCTCCACCACGGCTACGCCGCCCTCGACCTGGAACGCCGCGAGCGGGCCGAGGCACAGCTCGGGCTCGCGGTCCGGCTCGCCACCGAGATCGCCGCCGACTGGGTCCTGGACGAGGTCCGCCGGGTCGCCCGCATCGTGGACGGCCCGCAGGGGCAGGTGCGGATCGGGCCGACCGTCGACCCCGGAACCGTCCGGCAGGGACTGCTCAGCATCGCCTCCGGACACCCCGTGCGCCTGCCCGGGACCCCGGACGGACCGGCGGGCCGCTGCCCGCACTGCGACCATCCGGCCGGGGCCTCGGCCCTGTTCTGCATCGCCTGCGGGAGGCTGATGTGAGCATCCGGACGGTCGTGCGGAACCGGGCAGGAGCGAGGAACCGGACCGGGGTGTGGAGCCGGACCGGAGCGAGGAACCGGACCGGGGTGGGGAGCCGGGCAGGAGCGAGGAGCCGGAACGCCGCCGGGGCCCGGGCCGGGGCGGGAGCCCGGACCACGCCCCCGGGCAGCGCCCCCTACCGCTCCCGGACCCGCCGCCTGCTGGAACGGCACCGTGCCGCGCTGCTGCTGGTCGCCCTGGTCTCGATGGGCGCCCTGCTCCTCCCGTACCGCCAGGTGCAGTCCGCCGCGGGCGAGATGCGCACCCGCGGCGCCCCCGCCGTGCAGGGCGTGGCCGCCACCCAGCTCGCCCTGCTGCGCGCCCACGAGGAGGCCAAGGGCTCCGTGACGGACCGCATCGCCGACGTGGTCGGCGCCGGGGCCCGCTACGAGACCCAACTGGCCGCCGCCGACCAGGGCCTGACCCGGCTCGCCGACGTACAGATCGACGGGGAACGGGGCCGCGGGGCGTTGGAGACCGTGAACGGCGTGCTCACCTCCTACAGCGCCTCCATCACCCCGGCCGTGACGAAGTACGTGTCGGACGACCCGATGCGGGAGGAGAAGTTCGCCGAGGCCGACACCCTCCTCACCCGGAAGGACACCGGGGTGGTGCCGCGACTGGACGTCCTCCAGGGACACCAGATGGAACGCGTCGACCGGCTCAGCTCGGCCGGTCCCCTCCAGCGGGTCGGCTGGGCGGTGGCCGAGACCGGACTGCTGGCCATGGCCCTGATCACCCTCTCCGCGCTGTGGGTGCTGCGCACCCGCTGCGGACACAGCCTCGACCTCTGCCTCCTGGTCTCGCTGGCCGCCACGGTCTTCCTGGCCGTGGTCCCGCTGACCGCGACCGTCGTCACCCTGGACCGGCTGGACACCGCCCGCGACGGGCTGGCCCGGATCGAACGGCGGGCCCACGACCACACCGACCTGGCCCGGTCCCAGAAGGCCGACACCGACGAGTCGGCCCGGGTGCGCGCCGACCTGGCCCGGTCCCAGCAGGCCGTCACCGACGAGTCGGCCCTGGTGCGCGCCGGGCTGGCCGCCCGGGACTGGCAGAGCGGCACCTACTACGGGGCGCTCGCCGGCGGCGTGACGATCCTGCTGCTGCCCGTCATCGGCCTCGGCCGGCACCTCAACACCGACTACCGGAGACCCGGATGACCGGCCGCCCGCGACACCGACCGCCGGGGACCGGGACGACCGGCCGCCTCCGCGCCGTCCTGTTCGTCCTGTGCCTGGCGCTGACCGCGGCGGGCTGCGGGCTCGCCGTGCCCGGCGGCGACGACGGCCGGCCGAAGGTGACGATCCTCGGCCCGTGGACCGGCGAACAGGAGAAACAGTTCAAGGGAGTCCTGGACACCCTCGGCACCCCGTACACCTACCAGGGCACCGCCGCCACCCGGGAGGTCCTGCTCGCCGGGGTGCAGGCGGGCGACCCGCCCGACATCGCGATCCTGCCGGGCATCGGGGACCTCGTCGAGTACGCGGCGGAGAACCGGCTGAAACCGGTGGGCCGCCCGGCCGGTGCCCCGGCGTACGGCAGGCCCTGGCAGCCCGAGGCCGAGGGCATGGACGCGGACCTCTGGGTACCGCTCAAGGCCGACCTCAAGAGCATCGTCTGGTACCGCACGGACCGCCCGCCGCCCTCCGCCCCGGCACCGCTGGGCTCCTGGTGCATCGGCATGGGCGACGACGGGGCGTCCGGCTGGCCCGGCAGCGACTGGATCGAGGACCTGATCCTGCAGACGGCGGGCCCGGTGCTGTACGGGCGCTGGGCGACCGGCGACCTGAGCTGGACGGCCGAGCCGGTGGTCAGGGCCTGGCGCCTGTGGGCCGGACTGCTGGCCCAGGACCCGGGGACCGCCCGGGACGCCCTGAAGGAGGACCACCGGGGCGTGCCCGGCGGGAACGGCCTGCTCTTCCAGGGCGACTGCGCCCTGGAGCACCAGGGCTCCTTCGCCCGCTCCTTCTACGGGGACCACCGCGACCGGGCCTCCTTCACGGACTCCGCCCGGCTGCTGCCCGGGGGACCGAGGGCGAAGGGCCGCGAGGTCTCCGCCGACTTCGCCGCGCTCTTCGGCGACTCCGCACAGGCCCGCGACCTGCTCGCCCGGCTCACCTCCCGCCGGGCCCAGGAGGAATGGGGCCGCAGGGCCGGGGTGTTCTCGCCGAACCCCGACGTGCCCGCCCGGAGCGGTACGGTCGAGAAGCGGATCAGCGACCGCCTCGCCGACCACCTGCTGCCGCTCTGCCTGGACGCCTCCGACGTGATGCCCGCCGCCGTCCGGGACGCGTTCTACGAGGCGGTGCTGCTCACCATGGCCCACCCCCGCGGGTCGGTGGAGGCGCGGCTGAACGACGTGCAGCGGGTCCAGGCGGCCCAGCCCCGTCGCGTTTTGAGGCTGACGGGGGTGTGCAGCAGACCGCGGTGAGACTTTGTCGGACCCGCACAAAGACTTACCCGTACTGGCTGGTACTTCGCCTGCACGCGGCTCTGCTTATGTCAGGCTCCACCAGTAAACGGGTCAGGAGACTGTACGGAGTCAACGGCAGGATTTGCTTGTCCGGCTCCGTAGGGTCGGTGCATGACCGTTGTGGACGAAATCCCGGGCGAGCCGACCGACACCCGTGGCCGGGTGGCCGAGCTGCTGGCGCTGCGCGAGCAGGCCCGTCGTGGACCGAGTGACCGGGCGACCGAGGCGCAGCACGCCAAGGGGAAGCTGACGGCGCGTGAGCGGATCGGTCTGCTGCTGGATGCGGGTTCGTTCCGTGAGGTCGAGCAGTTGCGCCGGCACCGGGCGACGGGTTTCGGTCTGGAGGAGAAGAAGCCCTACACCGACGGTGTGGTCACCGGCTGGGGGACGGTGGAGGGGCGCACGGTCTTCGTGTACGCGCACGACTTCCGGATCTTCGGCGGTGCGCTGGGCGAGGCGCACGCCACGAAGATCCACAAGATCATGGACATGGCGATCGCGGCGGGTGCGCCGCTGGTGTCGCTGAACGACGGTGCCGGTGCCCGTATCCAGGAGGGCGTCTCGGCGCTGGCCGGCTACGGCGGGATCTTCCAGCGCAACACGAGGGCCTCGGGCGTGATCCCGCAGATCAGCGTGATGCTCGGCCCCTGCGCGGGCGGCGCCGCCTACAGCCCCGCGCTGACGGACTTCGTGTTCATGGTCCGTGAGACCTCGCAGATGTTCATCACCGGCCCGGACGTCGTCAAGGCGGTCACGGGCGAGGAGATCACCCAGAACGGCCTGGGCGGCGCCGACGTCCACGCCGAGACCTCCGGCGTCGCACACTTCGCGTACGACGACGAGGAGACCTGCATCGCCGAGGTCCGCTACCTCATCGGCATGCTCCCCTCCAACAACCGCGAGAACCCGCCCACCGTCCCCAGCGACGACCCCGCCGACCGACGAGGCGACACCCTCCTCGACCTGGTCCC
>NZ_RDBO01000145.1 GCF_008120935.1 Streptomyces sp. sk2.1 | reverse complement strand
AGCCGGGTCCCCGTCCCATGCCCCTCGACCACATCCACATCCAGCGACGACAGACCACCACTCGCAAGAGCCCGCAGAATGACCCGCTCCTGCGACGGACCGTTCGGAGCAGTCAGACCATTGCTCGCACCGTCCTGATTGACCGCCGAACCCCGCACCACCGCAAGCACCTCGTGCCCACACCGCCGCGCATCCGACAACCGCTCCAGAACCAGCACCCCCACACCCTCGGCCCAGGCAGTACCGTCAGCACCCTCCGAAAAAGCCTTGCACCGACCATCCACAGCCAGCCCGCCCTGACGACTGAACTCCACGAAAACACCATGGCTGGACATGACGGTCACACCGCCGGCCAGGGCCAGATCGCACTCACCGCCGCGCAGGGCCTGCGCGGCCAGATGCAACGCGACCAGGGACGACGAACAGGCCGTGTCCACACTCACCGCCGGACCCTCGAAGCCGAAGGAGTAGGCGACGCGGCCCGAGACGACACTGTTGGAGTTGCCCGTGAGCAGGTAACCACCGTCCTTGTCCGCCGACTCGTGCAGCCTCGGACCGTAGTCCTGGGCCATGGCACCGATGAATACCCCGGTGCCGCTGCCGCGCAGCCCGGCCGGGTCGAGACCGGCCCGTTCGAGGGCCTCCCAGCTGGTCTCCAGGAGGAGCCGCTGCTGCGGGTCCATGCCGACCGCCTCGCGCGGACTGATCCCGAAGAACTCGGCATCGAAGAGGTCGGCGTCGTGCAGGAAACCGCCCGACGTGGTGGCCGACCTGGCGTCGAGCGGCCAGCCCCGGTTCTCGGGAAAGCCGGTGATCGCGTCCGCCTCGTCCAGGACGAGCTGCCACAGGTCCTCGGCCGACGTCACGTCGCCGGGGTAGCGGCAGGCCATGCCGACGATGACGATCGGGTCGTCCTCGCCCTCCTTGCCCATCGCCCGGGCCGGGACGCCGGGGTCGGGGCGGACTCCGGTCGCCTCGGCGACGAGGTGGTCGGTGAGCCGCTGCGGCGTCGGGTGGTCGAAGAGCAGCGTGGTCGACAGCCGCAGACCGGTGGCGGTGACGAGCCGGTGGCGCAGCTCGACGGCGGTCACGGAGTCGAAGCCGAGGTCCTTGAAGGAGACCGTCGGGTCGACGGCGTCGCACGGGTCGAGGCCGAGGACGAGGGACGCCTCGCCGAGCACGAGGTCACGGACGAGGGCGGTCGCCTCCTCCCCCGACAGGCCCGCCAGGTCGAGCCCGTCCGGCTCCACCAGTTCCCCGGACTCCCCGTCCTGCTCGTACTCGGCGAGGTCCGACGGCGGTACGGAGCCTCCCGGCTCCCCGGCCGCCCCGGGGGCCGCGGCGACCGGCGGCTCCACCCAGTACCGTCGGCGCTGGAAGGCGTACGTCGGCAACGGAACGGCGGCGGCGTCGCCCGGGAACACCGGCCGCCAGTCCACGGTCACGCCCTGGGCGTGCAGGGACGCCGCAGAGGTCAGGAACCGGCGCGGGCCGTCCTCGTCGCGGCGCAGCGACCCGACGACCACGGGTGCCGTCTCGCGGCCCTCCAGCGTCTGCTGAACGGCCATGGTCAGGATGGGGTGGGGGCTGATCTCGACGAAGGCGTCGTGCTCGGTGAGGGAGAGGACGGTGCGGTGGAACTGCACCGTTTCCCGGATGTTGCGGTACCAGTACCCGGCGTCCAGCGTGGCGGTGTCCAGCTCGCCGGCGGTCACCGTGGAGAAGAAGGGGACGGTCCCGCGCCTCGGGGCGAGGTCCACCAGGTCGGCGAGGAGGGCCTCACGGATGTCGTCCATGTGGGCCGAGTGCCCGGCGCAGTCGGAAGGCACCTTGCGGGCGCGGACGCCTTCGGCGCGGCACCGCTCGACGAGGTCGTCCACGGCCGGCGCGTCCCCGGAGACGACCACGGCCCTCGGACCGTTGACGACGGCGACGCACAGGCGCCCCTCGTAGGCGCCGAGCCGCTCGGCGACCTCCTCGGGGGGCAGCTCGACCGAGGCCATGCCGCCGCGGCCGGCGACGGTCAGCAGGTGCCGGCTGCGCACCGCGATCACGCGGGCCGCGTCGTCGAGGGTGAGGGCCCCCGCCACGTACGCGGCGGCGACCTCGCCCTGGGAGTGGCCCACCACGGCGCCGGGTTCGACGCCGAAGGAGCGCCAGACGTCGGCGAGCGCGACCATCACTGCGAACAGGGTCGGCTGGAGCACGTCGATGCGTTCCAGGGAGGGCGCGCCGGGAGCCTTGCGCAGGACGTCCTCGGTGGTCCAGTCGAGGTACGGGGCGAGGGCCCGGTCGCAGGCGCGGACACTCGCGCAAAAGACGTCCGAGGCGTCGAGCAGGTCGGCGGCCATGCCGTGCCACTGCGAGCCCTGGCCGGGGAAGACGAAGACGGGGCGGTCGACCGGCCGGGCGGTACCGGAGACCCTGGAGGCCGAGCGGTCCCCGGCGGCGAGCGCGGTCAGCTCGGTGACGAGTTCCGCGCGGCTGCCGGCGAGGAGGACCGACCGGTGGCGGAAGGCGGTGCGGGTGGCGGCGAGCGACCAGCCGATGTCGACGGGCGCGTCCCCGGTGTCGCCCCCTGTGGTGTGCTCGGTGCGGGCGAGTTGGGTGAGCAGCCCCTCGGCCTGGGCACGGAGCCCGGCGGCTGTGTGTCCGGAGACGAGCCAGGGCAGGGTCCCGGCCCGGAAGGCGGCCGGCCGCGTCGGCTCGGGCTCCCGTCCGGTGGGAGAACTGGTCAGGACGAGGAGGGAGTTGGCGCCGGCGCGGTCCGCCTGCCTGCGGGGCACCGGCGTGGGTGCGGCGACGACGAGGTGGGCGTTGGTGCCGCCGACGCCGAAGGCGGAGACACCGGCGAGCCGCCGCTCCGACTCGGGCACGGGCCAGGTGCCGAGGGCGTCCTGGACGCGCAGGTTGAGCCCCGCGAGCGGGACGCGCGGGTGGGGTGCGGTGTGGTGGATGCTCGGCGGGAGCTGCCCGTGGGTGAGGGAGAGGACGACCTTGAGGAGTCCGGCCATGCCGGCGGCGGCGCCGAGGTGGCCGATGTTGGTCTTCGCCGAGCCGACGAGGAGCGGGGAGCCGGCCGGGCGGGCGGTGCCGAGGACTGCGCCGAGGGCGGCGGCCTCGATCGGGTCGCCGACGGGGGTGCCGGTGCCGTGCAGTTCGACGTACTGGACTTCGGAGGGGTTCACTCCGGCGTTCCGGTAGGCGCGGGTGAGCAGGGCCCGCTGGGCCTCCTCGTGGGGGACGGTGAGGCCCGGGCCGCCGCCGTCGTTGTTGACGGCGCCGCCGCGGAGCACGGCGTGGATCCGGTTGCCGTCGGCGAGGGCGCGGGAGAGCGTCTTGAGGACGACGAAGGCACCGCCCTCGCCCCGCACATAGCCGTTGGCGCGGGCGTCGAAGGTGGCGCACCGACCGTCGGCGGAGAGGCCGCCGAAGTGCTCGGCGAGGTCCGCGCTCTCGGTGCCGAGGTCGAGCTCGACGCCGCCGGCGAGCGCCATCTCGGTCTCGCCGGTGCGCAGGCTCTGGCAGGCCGTGTGGACGGCGACGAGGGAGGACGCCTGGCCGGCGTCGACGGTGAGACTGGGGCCGCGGAGGCCGAGCACGTACGAGACGCGGTTGGCGATCAGGCAGCGGTTGAGTCCGGTGAAGGAGTGGTGGCCGAGCGGGGTGCGGGAACGTCGCGCCAGGTCGGAGTAGTCGCCGGTCATGGCTCCGACGAAGACGCCCGTGCCGCTGCGTTCGAGGTCGGCGGGGACGATGCCGGCCTCCTCCAGTGCTTCCCAGGCCAGTTCGAGCATGAGTCGCTGCTGTGGGTCCATGGCCACGGCCTCGCGCGGGGCGATGCCGAAGAAGCCGGGTTCGAAGTCGCCGATCCCGTCGACGAAACCGCCCTTGCCGGCCGGTCCCGCGGCGGCACGGCCGCCGGTGGCGGCGACGCGGTCGGCGGGCGGCTCGGTGACGGCGTCGCCCCCGCGTGCGAGGAGCTCCCAGTACGCCTCCGGGTTCGGGGCGTCGGGGAAGCGGCAGGACAGTCCGACGACGGCTATGGGTTCCCCGCAGGGCTCTGCCCCGTGGCGGGTGTTCTCGACAGACACGCGGTTCCTCATTCGCATTCCGGGGGCTGATACGGGGGCAACGGCACGGGGCGCCGGGCGGCCGGGCCGGGGTGGCTGGTCGCGGTTGGTCAGCCGGGGGTGGTCACCACTCCACCCGCAGTCGGGACAGTCCTCGGGTGGCGAGGCCGTCCTTCCAGATGACCGCGTCGGGCCCGGAGGCCGTCCGGAGGCCGGGGAAGCGGCGCAGCAGGCGTTCGACGGTGATGCGGACCTGGAGCCGGGCCAGCGGTGCGCCGAGGCACCGGTGGACGCCGTGCCCGAAGGTCAGGTGGGCGGCGGTGCGGCCGTCCGCGTCGATCCGCTCGGGGTCGGTGAAGACGGCGCCGTCGCGGTTGCCGTGCAGCAGGGAGACGAGGACGCCTTCGCCGGGCTGGACGGTGATGTCGCCGAGTTCGACGGGCTCGACCGCGACGCGCGGAAAGGCGAGCGGGGTGGCGGGGCTGAGGCGCATGAGCTCCTCGACGGCGGTCGGCACGAGCTCAGGCCGTTCGCGCAGTGCGGCGAGGGCGGTGGGATCGGAGAGCAGGGCGAGCACGGACAGGGAGAGCTGGCCGACGGTGGTCTCGTACCCGGCCATGAGCAGGGTGAGCCCGAGGGTCAGCAGCTCCGGCATGGACAGGTCGCCGTCGTCGTGCGCGCCGATCAAAGAGGTGAGGAGGTCGTCCTCGCCGCGCTGCCGCTTCTCCTCGATCAGGGTGGACATGTACTCGACGAGTTCGAGGCGGCGGCGGGCCTTCTCGCGGGGGTTGCTCACGGAGATGTCGAAAAGGACCTCGACCCAGTCACGGAACCGGCCGGCGTCCTCGGGCGGGACGCCGAGCAGCGAGCACAGGACCTCGAGCGGCAGCGGTGCGGCGATCGTCCCGACCAGGTCGGCGCCCGGTCCGGCCTCTGCGAGCCGGTCGAGGTGCTCGTCGGCGAGCCGCTCGACGAACGGGGTCATCGCGGCGACCTTGCCGGTGGTGAAGGACCCGGTGACCATGCGGCGCAGCCGGGCGTGTTCGGCGCCGTCCATGCTCATCATGGAGTCCGGCACCGGCTGCGCGTCGATGACTGTCGGCGCGTGCGGCTTGACGGCCTCCGCCCGGCTGAAGCGGCGGTCCGTGAGGACCGATCGGCCGAGCGCGTAGTCGCGGACCAGCCACATCTTGTGACCGGTGGGGGTGGCGATCCGGGTGACGGGTTCGTCGCCGTGCTCCAGGAAGTCGGGCAGGGGGCCGATTCGCCCGGCGTCGTGCGCGTACGGGCAGCCCGCCGTTTCCGGCACCCGCTCGTCTTGGTGTGTGTCCAACTTCGTACTCCCGGTGGTCTCGTTCTCGTGGCCGGTCATGACGACGCCGTGATCCGCTGTTCGGCCTCGCGAATCGTCTCGGCACGCCGGTTGAAGGCGATGCGGACGTACTGCTCGCCCCGGGCGGGGTCGGAGAAGAAAGAGGCGCCGGGGACCAGGAGGACACCTGCCCGGTCGAGCAGGTCGCGGACGAATCCGGTGCAGTCGCGCTCGCCTGCCGTCAACGGGCCGATGTCGGCGAAGAGGAAGCAGCCGCCCTCCGACGGGGAGAACTTCATGCCGACACGGGCGAAGATGCTTTGGGCCAGGTCGCGCCGGGCTTCCATCTCCCGGGCCACCTCGTCGAGGTCGGTGGCCATGGCGGCGCGGCCGGCGGCCACCTGGAGCGGTGCCGCGGTGCCGTTGGTGGTGAGTTCGTGGACGCGTCGCAGCGTCTGTGTGCGCTCGGCGTCGGCGCGCAGGAAGCCGAGGCGCCAGCCGCTCACGGCGTGGCTCTTGGAGAGCGAGCCGACGATGATGCTGTGCTCGGCGAGCCCGGGCACGTCGGCGGCGGAGACGTGCCGACGACCGTCGAAGACGAAGGTGCTGTAGACCTCGTCGCTGATGGCGGTGACGTGCCACCGGGCGCACAGCTCGGCGATCTCGGTCAGCTCCTCGCGGGTGAGGACGCGGCCCGTGGGATTTCCGGGGGTGTTGAGGATGATCGCCCGGGTGCGGGGGCCGAACGCGGCAGCCAGCTCGGCCGGGTCGTAGCGCCAGTCCGGGGCGTGCAGGGGTACGAAGCGGGGGACGGCGCCGGCCAGGCCGACGGCGGCGCTGAACTGCTCGTAGCCGGGGGTGAGCACGATGACCTCGTCGCCCGGGTCGACGGTGGCGAGGAGGGCGACGCAGAGGGCCTCGGTCGCTCCGGCGGTGATGGTGAGCTCGGTGTCGGGGTCGGTGGGGGCCTTCAGGGTGCCGGCGATGTACTGGCGCAGCAGCGCGTCGCCCGCGGGGAGTTCGTACTGGTTGTGCCCGGCCTCCATCGCGCCGGTGGCCTCCCCGATCAGCTCTGCGGTGGGGTCGGGGTAGCCCGGCGTGCCGACGGCCAGGTCGATGGCGCCGCGGGCGCGTGCCAGGACGAACAGCTCGGTGAGGGTGTTGCCCGACAGCGTCGCGGCCCGCTGCGAGATGTGCGGCCGGTGGGCCAGGGGGTGCGTCATGTCCGGTCCTCCGTGGTGCTGGGGTCGTTGCCGTACAGGGAGGGAGGGGCGCCCCGGGTGAGGAAGGCGGGCGGTGGCCCGCCTCCCTCCGGGGGACGTGTCAGGCGCGCGGGGCGGTGAGCTCGGTGGGGCCGCCGAGGACGGCCCATTCGAGGACGGCCATGGCCGAGGTCATCTTGTGGTAGGCCTGGCGCCAGGCGAGGCTGTCCGGTCCGTCGAGGACGTCGTCGTCGACGTCCTGGCCACGCATGGCGGGCAGGTCGTGCAGGAAGACCGTGTCGGGGCCGCCGACGGCGGTCATCATCTGCCGGGTCACGCGGAAGCCGTCGAAGGCCCTCAGCCAGGAGTCGTCCCCATGGCTGACACCCATGGTCTGCCAGCGGGTCGCGTAGACGGCGTCGACGCCGGTCGGCAGGGAGCCGAGGTCGTGGTGCTCCCGAATGCGATCGCTGCCGCCGGACAGGAGCTTGACCGTCTCGGCGATGTGGGGTTCGAGACCGTAGCCCTCGGGGGTGACGAGGGTGAGACGGAGGTCCGGCACGGCGGCGACGGCCATGGCCAGAGCGCCGGCGCTGCTGTTGCCCTCGCCGATGTAGAGGATGTGGCGTCCGGACAGGTCGCCGAAGTGCTCGCGGAGGGTGGCGAGGTCGGCGATGGCCTGGGTGGGGTGCTCGTGCTCGCTGAGCGCGTTGACGATGGGGATGCGGGCCGCACCGGCGAGCTCGCGCATCTCCTCCAGGGGACCGTTGGTGCGCAGGACGAACGCGTCGAGGTAGCCCGACATCACGCGTGCCGTGTCGCCCCAGGTCTCCCCCGTCGTCAGCTGGAGGTCGTCGGGGCCGTACGGGATGACCGAGGCGCCCAGGCGCAGGGCGGCGGCGGAGAAGGCGGTCCGGGTGCGAGTGGAGGACTTGCCGAAGTAGATGCCGACGACGCGCCCGGCGAGCGGGAGGCCGCGCCGGTCCGGGGCGGCGAGCTTCACGGAACGGTCGACGAGATGACGGACGGTGGCCGGGTCGAGGTCCTGGAGGGAGAGCAGATGCCTCATGGGGTTCTCCTTGTGGTGGGCGAAGGGGGAGGTGGGGCCGGAGCCGGAG
>NZ_RDBO01000144.1 GCF_008120935.1 Streptomyces sp. sk2.1 | reverse complement strand
GCCCCGGTCTCCTCGGGTTCCTCGACCGCCCCGGCCCCGACGTCGCTCGGATTGTTGACCGGCACGATGCCCCGATAGCTCTTGACCAGAGCCTCCAGCCATTGCCGGACGGGGTCGGGTTCGCCCTCGACCTGGATGACGAGCGCACCGGACCCGCGCTCGAAGCGCACTCTCCTGCGGGTGAATCTTTCCCTGAAGGTCAAATGTGCCAGGACATCGTCCAGCGCCATCCGTCACTCCCCGTTCCCGAACGGCGAATCGGTGAGCACTATAGTGTCAAGTGACCTTGAGGGAACGGAAGTTGGACATCCGGACGCTTCTTGTGCGATGACACCGGACGGATGCTCCCGACCGGTGTCGTCGCACGGCGCCCCGTCCGGGGCCGCGGGCTCAGTGCGCGAAGACCTCGCGGAGCCTGGCCTCCTTCTCGCTGTCCAGGTTGGAGTGGATCAGCTCGGTGTGACCACCGGGGAAGGCATTGCGCACCCGCTCGACCACGACGTCCTGGGAGAGCAGGAAGAGCGCCGAAGTACCCGGGGTCACCTGCGACTTGACCGAGTCGATGAAGTCGTCGTCGATGCCGATGTCGGCCATCTTGCCGCCCAGCGCACCGGCCGCGGCACCGACCGCCGCACCGAGCAGCGGCATGAAGAAGAGCAGGCCGAAGAGCATGCCCCAGAACGTGCCGGAGAGTGCGCCCGCTCCCGCGAGGTTGTGCAGCTGCTTCGTCTTCGGCTTCCCCGCCTCCGCGGGCCAGCTGACCGTGGCCGCGTCCAGCACTTTGATCAGCTCCTGCTTCTGCAGGTTCAGAAGCGTGTCCTCGACACTGCCGGCCCCCTCCGGCGTATCGAACTTCCATACGGTCAACGTGGCCATGAGGCTCCTCCAGGCGCGACTGCGCGCGATCGACGGAACCCCAAAGTAAGCGAATTGAGCATAGGGTGCATTTCGCCCAATTCAATTCACGGGGCGAGGGAGACCGCACCGCGGGCGGACATCCCGCGGCCCCGGTGAGGGGAGAGCGCTGTGCACGAACCGCCGATGACGCTGCTCGGCCTGGGCCGTTCGGCCGAACGCGTCGTACGTCCCCGGCGGGCGCTGCGCGCCGGGAGCGCCCACGCGGTGGCCGTGGCCGTGGCGGTCGCGCTGGGCATCCTCCTGTCGAGGATCGACGGCGGCGCCCGGGTCGCGTCCGACCGGGTCGTGGACGTGCTCAAGGTGGTCGGGCTGGGGGTCCTGAGCATCACCACCCTGATCTTCTCCCTGCTGTTCCTGGTCGTGCAGTGGGCGGCCGGCAACTTCAGCCACCGCCTCACCCTCTTCCGTTCGGATCCCGTGGTCTGGCGGGTCTTCGCGTTCACGATCGGCGTGCTCGCCTTCACCGTGGCCTCGATGCTCACCATCGGCTCCCGTCCGAGCGTCTCCCTGGCCGTCCCCGTCACGACCCTGGTCCTCGCCGCGCTCACCCTGCTGCTCGTGCGCAGGCTGCAGCTCGACGCCCTGCGCTCCATCCAGCTCTCCCACGTCCTGGACGACCTGCGCGGCCGCGGCCTGGACGCGCTCGCCATGTACTACCCGCCCGTCGGCGACGGGGAGCCGCGGCCCGCTCTCCCCGACGGGCCGGAAACGTCCGGGCCGGTCTCCTCCGTCCGCTGGCGGGGGGACGCCGCGCTCGTCGAACAGCTCGACCTCGTCCGGGCGGCGAGGGCCGCCGCGCGCACGGGCGCGGTCGTCGTCCTGCGCGCCCGGGTGGGAGACACCCTGTACCGGGGCGACGTGGTGGCCGACGTCCACGGCGGTCCGGTGCCCGAGGAGGACGTCCTGGGGGCGGTGGTCGTGGGGAGGGAGCGCACGTTCCACCAGGACCCGGCGCTCGCCTTCCGGCTGCTCGCCGACATCGGGCTGCGGGCGCTCTCCCCCGCGGTCAACGACCCCGCCACCGCCGTGCAGGTCCTGGACACCCTGGAGGACCTGCTGCGCCGCCTCGTCGCCGGGGACACCGGACGGGCCACCCGGGCGATCGCCGACCGGACGGGTGCCGTACGCCTGGTGATGTCCGTGCCCGGCTGGGAGGAACTGCTGCGGACCGGTCTGGACGACGTCCTCGACGCCGCCGCGAACGCCCCCATGGTGCTCGCCCGCTGCCGCGTCCTCCTGTCCGGCGTCCTCGCGGTGGCGCCCGCCGGCTGCCGACCCGTACTGGAACGACGGCTCCGGTGGACCGAGCGGCGGCTCGCGGACCGGCGCCCCTCCTTCGCCGCGGACGGGCCCACCGGCTGAGCCGCGTCCGCGGGCGTCAGCCCGTACGCCCCACCGCCTCGTCGGCATCGGCTCCGCCTGCCAGGAAGTCCGTCAGCGCGAGGGCGAACAGCAGGGCCAGGGCCAGGCCGACGACGACCCAGCCGGTGGGGTAGGACCACAGGAGGTACGTCACGAGCCCGGCCGCCACGAGGATCCAGACGATCCAGGTCCGGTACCGGCGCACGAACGGACCGACCGGGCCGGTCCGCAGCCCCGCCCGGTCGGCGGTGGTCCGCGCGGCCCCGATGCCCGCGGTCCACAGGCTCCTGACGAGAGCGGCCCGGCGGCCGGTGCCGGTGAGCCAGGCGGACAGGGCGACGACGACGCCGAGGGCCGCGGTCATCCGGACCATCGTGTGCAGGAAGTGGGTGAGCACGTCGTAGACCGATCCGGCGGCCGCCCGGGAGACGTCCGGCGGCAGGGCGTCCAGATAGAACGCCCTGAAGACGCGCAGGGCGATGCCGAGCAGCACGGTGGTGGCCGCGACCCCGAGCGCGCCGACGACCAGGGCCCTGCGCCGCCGGACCGAGAGCAGGACGCCGCCGCCGACCAGCAGGACGGCCAGGACCGGGAGCCAGACGCCCGCCAGCTGGAGCAGGCGCGTCCAGGTCCTGACCCGCCCGATGTCCTCCGACTTCACCAGCGTGAAGTCGGTGTGCACCTCGGGAATCCGTCCGGCGGCCTTCATCCCCGCGTCGACCAGACGCTGCTTCACCCGGTCGACGACCGGCCCCAGGTCCAGCGTGACGGCGTCCCCGTCGAGCTGCACCGCACCGCCGCCGCTGCCGGTCAGCGCCTTGTCCACGGAGGCGTGGGCCGCCCGGTTCGCCCGGATCCAGACCCGCTCGAAGGCGTCGGAGGCCACGACCTCCCGGGCCTTGTCGTGCACGAAGCTGCGCACGGCCCCCTCCAGCGCGTCCCCGAGCCGTCCCAGGGCCTTCTCCAGCCGTGGGCGGTCCTTGGCGGCGACGTCGGAGAGCAGGGTCGACAGGTCGATGCGGGTCATGAGCGCGTCGGTCACCCGGCCGGCAACGGCGTCCTGCACATCGGGGTCGGAGGCGAGCGGCGCCACGGTCGCGACGTAGCGGTCGGTGTCACCGACCTCGTCCGCCGCCCACGCCGCGACGATCCCCAGCGGGGCGAGCAGACATCCGATCAGGACGAGCACCACCGCGAGGGACGACCGCACCCGGTGCCGCCCGCGGGGCGCGGCCGCCCCGGCCTCCAGCGCGGCCACGCGTCCGCGCAGTTCCCGCTCCGCCTCCCCGGGCGTCCCGGCTTCCCCGTCCTCGGCCACGGGTTCCTCCTCCGGTCGTGGTGCGTCCCCCTTCCCCCGTGGTCCGGAGGCCCCCGGTTTTCAGAGGATCCCGGTTCTCCGTACGCGGCGAGGGGAACCGGTCGTTCGGGTGAGCCGGGACCAGCGGCCGCTCACGGCACGACGACGGCGAAATCGGGATCCGCCTCGTCGAGGTGGCCGAGCAGCTCGGCCACCTTCCCCGGGTCGCCCGCCACCTGCGCCCCGTCCCGCTCCAGCAGTTCGGGGAGGGTCGTCGCGCCCAGCAGCACCGCCCGCAGGTCGTCCTCGCCCAGCGTCACCTCGACGTCCGGTTCAAAGGCGGCCGGGCCGTCGCCCGTGACGTGGGTGAGGACGCCGTTGCGCAGGCGCAGGGTGACCGGGTCGCCGCCCTTCGGCCGCCAGCGCACGCAGATGTCCGCGTCCCAGGAGCCCGGCCCGTCGACCCGGACGGCGAGGGCGTCGAAGAGCTGGTCCAGGGTCAGCGCGCCCAGCAGGTCGGGGGAGGCCGTGGTCGTCGGGGTGCCCACGGAACCGTGCCGCAGCTCCAGCGCCCCGGTGAGGTAGAAGTTGCGCCAGGTCCCGTTCTCGCTGCCGTACCCCAGCTGCTCCAGCGCGTCGGCCTGCAGCTCCCGGGCGTCCGCGTTGCCGGGATCGGCGAACACCACGTGGTTCACCACCTGGACCACCCAGCGGTAGTCGCCCTCGGCGAACGACCGGCGCGCGCGGCGCAGCACCTCGTCGGCACCGCCCATGAACTCGACGTACCTCGTGGCGCTCTCGACCGGGGGGTGTTCCCACAGGTGGGCCGGGTTGCCGTCGAACCAGCCCAGGTACCGCTGGTAGACGGCCTTCACGTTGTGGCTGACCGAACCGTAGTAGCCGTGGGTGTGCCAGGCCCGCTCCAGGGCCGGGGGCATCGCCATCTCCTCGGCGATCTCCAGCGGCGTGTACCCCTGGTTGAGCCTGCGGAGGGTCTGGTCGTGCAGATAGGCGTAGACGTCGCGCTGCTCGGAGAGGAACTCGACTACGCGCTCGCGGCCCCGGACCGGCCAGTGGTGCGAGGCGAAGGCCACGTCGGTGTCGTCGCCGAAGAGGCCGACGGCCTCGGTGAGGTAGTGGGCCCACTGCCGCGGGTCGCGCACCTCGGCCCCGCGCAGGGTGAGCAGATTGTGCAGGTTGTGGGTGGCGTTCTCGGCCATGCACAGGGCGGCGTGGTCGGGGAAGTGGATGTTCAGCTCGGCGGGGGCCTCGGTGCCGGGCGTCAACTGGAAGACCATGCGGATGCCGTCCACCGTCTCGGTCTGCCCGGTGCGGGTGACGTCCAGCGTCGGGGCGATCAGGCCGACCGTCCCCGTCGAGGTGGTCTGGCCCAGTCCCGTGCCGATCTGCCCCCGCTCCCCCTTCGGCAGCGAGGCCCCGTACATGTAGGCGGCGCGGCGGGCCATCGCCGTGCCCGCGTAGACGTTCTCCTTGACCGCGTGTTCCAGGAACCCCCGGGGAGCGATGACCGGGACGCCGCCCGCGACCTCGTCGTCGGTCACGACGCCCCGCACGCCGCCGAAGTGGTCGACGTGGCTGTGCGTGTAGAGGACCCCGGCGACCGGCCGGTCGCCCCGGTGGGCGCGGTACAGGGCGAGGGCCGCCGCGGCGGTCTCCGAGGAGATCAGGGGATCGATCACCAGGATGCCCCGCTCGCCCTCGACCACCGTCATGTTGGACAGGTCGAAGCCGCGTACCTGGTAGATGCCCTCGACCACCTCGAAGAGGCCGTGTTCGGCGCAGAGCCCGCTCTGGCGCCACAGGCTCGGATTGGCCGTCTCGGGGCATTCCCCCCGCAGGAACCCGTAGGCGTCGAGGTCCCAGACCGGGCGGCCGGCCGCGTCGCGCACCACCGTCTCCTCGGCGGCGCCCAGGAAGCCGTGCCGCGCGTCGTCGAGGTCGCGGGTGTCGTCGAAGGGGAAACGCTGGAGGACCGCCGCGTTGCCCTTCGCGATCCACTGCTCGGCCGGCCTGGAATCGTCGTTCCGGGTCATCTCTCGCTCCCTGTCTCGCCCTCGCCCCGGTCGTCGGCCGACGCGTCACGACCACCCTCCACCGGCGTCCGGCCGGGACACGATCGGGACTGCTCCATACGGGAAACGCGAAAAGGTTCAGGGGCCGTGTCGGATCTCTCCGACACGGCCCCTGAACCACGACTCCCACGAGTCGGGACGACAGGAT
This sequence comes from Streptomyces sp. sk2.1, assembly GCF_008120935.1. GTDB lineage: Bacteria > Actinomycetota > Actinomycetes > Streptomycetales > Streptomycetaceae > Streptomyces. Next base: position 1,881 of record NZ_RDBO01000144.1, on the reverse strand, counting down.
TTGAACCTGCGACCCCTTGGCCCCCACAACGCCACGCGTTCCGGGACGGATTAACGGAAGCGGTAAGCGCCGCATACCCCCGTGCCCGAACCCGCAGCATGTTGCTTCGGAGTCCGCATCCTCATGCCGGCGGAGTGGTCTTCCCTTTCCGCCGGGCTCTCGGCATCGTGTGGAGCGCATCACAGAACGCCTGTTCACGCGGGGTGCCGGGCCCCGGGTGCGCTTGCACGCGCCCGGATGAGGACGCCCCGGTGACGGCCCGCCCATGAAGGAGAAACATGCCCGAATTCAGACAGCCCGGTTGGACCAGGGGCATCGCCCCGCTCGACGAGAGCGCCGGTGGCCGGGTGTTCGGGGGCGCGTCCCCGGTCGCCGCGACCCCGGCCGTCGTGGCCACCGCGAGTGCCGTGGTGATCGCCTTCGCGGCCGGCGTGGCCGCCCGCGAGCTGGCCGGTGGTAGTGACATCGAACTCCCGATGTAGGCAGCGGCACCCCGCCACCCGTATCGGCCGGGGAAGACGCCCGGCGCGTGGCCCGGACACCCGCCGCCCCCACCGGGGCGGCCCGTCCCGACCCCCCGTCGGAGCCGTGTCCCGTCAGGGGCCGCCCGCGTCGGTCGCCGTACCCATGACGGCTCCACGACGCGAAGGCCGTCCGTCGACCGGGTACGCGGCCGACGGCACTCGGCGCCCCGACCTGTGGGTCCGCCCCGTCGGCGCCGCCCGCCCATGACGTCACCCCACCGGCCGCCCACCAGCAAGGAGAAGTCCTTGAGTACCGCTTCGATACCGGCCGTTCTGTCCGAGACCGGTGCCCTGTCCGAGTCCGACCCCGGCCGGGCGCCGCTCGACACCGTTCCGGTCGCCTCCGTCACGTTCACCATGACGGCCTGCGTCGACATCTCGGTCTGCCTCACCGGAAGCACCACGCAGCTCCCGCAGTAGGCCCGACGGGCCGCCCGCTGCGGGTGGCCCGGCACCTCACCAGTACCCGACACCTCACCAGTAGGAGAGTTTCATGAGCAGATCCTCGGCTCCGGCCGTCCTGACCGCGACCGGTGCCCTGACCGAGTCCGACCCCGGCGTGACGCTGCCGGCCCTCGCACCGGTCGCCGCGACCCCGGTGGCCATCGTGGCCGGCGTGGGAGTCGCGTTCCTCGCCGGTTACGCGGTCGGCCGCGCGGCCGGGAGCGACATCGAACTCCCGATGTAGTCGCGTTTCCCCCGACACCGGACCATTTCGTTCCATCACTCCAGTGAGGAGAACCCTGTGAGCACGTCTCCGACACCGGCCGCCCTGCGCGGTGCCGGCGGTCTGTCCGAGTCCGACCCCGGCCGGGCGCTGTCGACCTTCGCGCCGGTCGCCGCGACCCCCGGGGTCGTGGCCGGCGTGGCCCTCGGCGTCGCCCTGGTGAACGCCTTCGTCGCCGGTTACAACTACACCGGCAGCGACGTCGAGCTCCCGATGTGAGCCCATTGCGCCGTCCCCGTCCCCGGTGGGGGAGCCCCGTGAACGCGGCGACGCTTCAGGGGGCGGTGGGCCGCCCCGGCGGCACGGGCGCCGAGCGGTAGGCCCGTCGCCCCCGGCCCCGGCACGGGGAGCCGCGGCCACCGTGCCGGGGCCGGCCGGAAGCGACGGTGCGTGGGGGACGTGGGGACGAGCGCCTCCGGGGCGGTCGCCCGCCCATGCCACCACCACGCCCGGACTCACGGCCCGGCCCCGGCACGGTGGCCGCGGCTCCCCGTGCCGGGGCCGGGGGCGACGGGCCTACCGCTCGGCGCCCGTGCCGCCGGGGCGGCCCACCGCCCCCTGAAGCGTCGCCGCGTTCACGGGGCTCCCCCACCGGGGACGGGGACGGCGCAATGGGCTCACATCGGGAGC
>NZ_RDBO01000143.1 GCF_008120935.1 Streptomyces sp. sk2.1 | reverse complement strand
GGCTTCGGCGGGTCAGCCGGGGCGGGGGCGCCGCTGGGCGGGTCGCCGCCGTCGTTGTAGAACACGGCGAGACTGCCGATGCCGGCGTACGGGTGCGCCCATGCCGTGCTGGTGGCGGAGGTGCGGTGGTGCTGCGTGGGGCGACGCATGAGGGCAGGTCCTCCCAAGGACATTCCAGGCCCCGCGCCTGAGATCAAGGAAAGCACGGCCAGGCTCATTCGCTGCCCCTGCTCCCCTGTTGCCCCTGTGCGACAGGGTCGTCGACCGTCGCGGCTGCAGGCAGACCGGGTAGCTGGACGGTGGGCGCGACCTGTTCGTCCGGCGCTTGTCGGCCGAGGAATGCGGCGACTTCGTCGGGGTTGCCGAGGGCGTCGGCCAGCATCCGGGCCTGCTCGAAACTGCGGGCCTGGATCTGCTCGATCTCCTTCTCTGCGTCATCAATGGGCCACCCGGCTTCGGTGAGCATCCGGATCGCGGTCTCGAGGCTGATGACCTCGGCCTTGTATGCGGTGGCGACCTGCTCGAGGACGGCGGCCTTGTCCGTGGGGGTGTACGGGCCGCGGACCAGTCGGGCCGGGAGCGGGGTGACACCGGCCCAGTCGGGGTGCTGGCCGGCGAGGAACAGGCGCTGCACGAAGCGGAGCAGCAGCCGGTCCTTGTGGTCGCGGGCCAGGCGCATCCCGGAGATGAGGGAGTCGAGGGGGCCGAGGGACAGCTCGAGGGCGTACCCGGAGGGGACCTTGGAGGGGTCCATGGTGCCGAGGGATACGGCGGGGAGGCGGACGACGTTCGCGGCCCGGTCGGCGAGGTCGTGTCCGTGAGCGCGGAGTTCCCGGAGGGCGGGTGAGGTGTCGACGGCGGTCAGGCGCCCGTTCTCGCCGAGGGTGAAGAGGGTGCCGGGGCCGACGTGCTGGTCGTGGCGGTGGCTGGTGATGCCGGAGATGCCGATCATCGGGAGGCCGGTGGTGGCGGAGGCGCGGGCGCTGTCGGTGTCGGTGGAGGCGAGCTCGTCGAAGGCCTGCAAGGCCTTCGCGAGGGAGGACTGCCCCCAGTGTTCCTCGGCGGGCGGGACGGTGTTCGGGACGTGGATGACCGGGATGAAGTCGATGTACAGGTCGAGGCGGTCGAGGACCTCCCCGGCCCCGTTGGTCGCGAAGCTGGCCTTGTCCATGGGGAGGTCGTCGACGTCGACGTTGCCTTTGAGGTCGCCGAGTTCCCAGGTGGCGTCGGTGAGGTAGCAGGTGCGGTAGGCGGGCTCGTCGTTCCACGGGTACATGCGACTGATCGCCCCGCTGTCGTCGACTTGGTCGCCGCGGCCGAGAACCGGGGCGGCGGGGGTGTCGTCGGTGGGGTCGGACATGACGGGGGCTCGGACGGCCCGGCCGGCACGGTCGACGCCGGAGGCGGTGGCGGGGCGGATCCAGTCCAGCTCGTACGTGATCCGGCGCAGCCGCGGCTTGAGGCCGCGCTTGGGGTCCTCAGGGAGCTCCCACGCGATGTGGACCCGGTCCGGGTAGTCGGCGCCGTCTCCGTCCTCGGGCAGGACGGGGAAGTAGAAGCCGGGGTCGTACGTTTTGAGGCGGGGCCGCTGCTTCGCCGGGTCCCAGTACAGGAGGTACACGCCGTCGCCGAGGCCGACGGCCTTGCGTTCGCACTGAAGCATCCGCATCGGGAGGAGTTCGTCGTCCGCCCAGTCGCGCAGCATGTCCTGGACGCGTTCGGCTGCGGCGGCCGCGGTTTCGTTCTCGGTGTCGGTCTGCTCGGCACCGGGGACGGTGATGTGCTGCTCGCGGCCCATGACGTGCGCGACGAGGGTGTCGATGAACATGCTGGGGTCGCCGAACTCTCGGCGCTCACGGGCGGATGGCCCGTCGCGGAGTTCAGCAAGTTCGCCGGCCTGGTTGTTGTCGTAGGCGGCGAGGAGCTTGTACGCGGCCAGGCGGCGCTCGTCGGCGGCCGGCACCCAGGAGGCGTGGGCCTCGGGGAACGCTCGCCGGTTGGGCATGCCGAGCGACGGGTCGGAGTAGACGGGCTTGTAGTTCAGCCACGACCAGGCGTCGATGACCAGGCTCTTGAGGCCCACGGGGCACGCCTCCGTATCAGGCCCCGCGCCATGTGATCAGCGTACGGGCGGCCGGAACGAATGCTGCCCCTGATGTTCCGGGCGGGCACTGCCGTACCACGCGCGCTTGATTCTGAAACCTTTTGAGGCAGTCATTTGTTCGGCGATGTGGCTGAACTTTTCTTGTTTCATGGCCGCTTGGCAGAGCTGGCCGCCTAGAGTCTGTGACGTTGCCGTTCCTCGATCCCCCTTCCGGGCCTAGGCCGGAAGGGAGTCACCCTTCGGGCACCCGAAGAACAGAGGAATCATGATCGGTAACGGCGAACAGCCGGACTGGGACCGTTGGGCCTTCTACGTCGCGCTGATTGAGGTGGCTCTCAATCTGACGTTCTGGCTCAACAGCTAGCCCGGCTTTCGCACCACATTGGCGGGGTCGCGTCCTTCGGGACCGGCCCCGCTTCCCTTGGTCCACCTCAGCGCACTGCGTAGTGCGGTCGGTGAGCCAGCGCCCAATGTAGTCGCGCAACCGCAGCATTGGGATCGTGATATCGAAAAGTCCACCCGGGTGGCATTACGAATCCGGGAATCACGCTTGATCAAATACGGATCCGGCATTGCCGGACAGCAGTGCTGATGGTCATCGCCTACCAGACAAGCGCTGGTCGGCATACGGGGAGCTACCCACGGACGCGGCGGCCGGGTCGGCAAGCTCGGTAAGCAGGTGAACGGCGGCGTCCATGCGGTCCGGGGAGTCCATGCCTGGGATCCATGACACGTACTGGACCTCAAGTCCGGGGAACTCACCAACGTGGTGGACATGCCCGTTCTCATACAGCTGGGCGATGGGCTCGGCGCGTAGTCGTTTGCCGACCTTGGCGGTGACTTCGATGATGCGCGGCATGAGCATGCCGTGGGTGGCGCCCTCGCGTTCGAGTTCCGTCCAGGCTTGCCGGAGGATCTGGGCGGCCATGTCCCCGCCGAAGTTGGACTCGACGACGAACGCGTCAGCCTGGAGCTCGGTGGCGAGGAGGCAGGCGGCCCTCCCCCACTTGGCGGCACCCATTCTCCTGGACTGGTCAGCGAGGAGGTACATCTCGCCGCAGGCGTCGCGGCCGCCGCCGATGAGGCCGACTTCGTCGCTGTCGTCGCGGCCGCCGGCGGTGTCGATGGCGACGAGGGTGCGGGTGAGGTCGACGCCGCGGAAGGCTTGTGGGGTGATGCGGTTGTCGGTGATCCACGGCCACTTCCAGACGCCGCCTTCCAGCGGGCGCGGTTCCTGCTGGTAGAGGGCCCACCAGCCGCGTTCGCCGACGTCCTTCTTGAAGCGGTCGAGGTGCTTTCGGTGGAAGCGTTCGGGCCAGAGGGGTTCGCCGATCTGCCGGCCGAGGGGGTCTCCTTCGGTCATGGCGACGGCGGGGAGGTTGAGGACGGTCCAGTCCTTGGCGCCGCCTTGGAGGATGCGGCCGGCCAGGTCGTTCTCTGACCAGCGGGTCTGGATGACGATGATGGAGCCGTTGGGTTCCATGCGGGTGTTGATGACTTGCTGCCACCAGTCCCAGAGGGTGGCGAGCTTGACGGGGCTGTCGGCGTCCTTGGCGTCCTTCAGGGGGTCGTCGACGATGGCGACGTTCGCGCCCATCCCGGTCAGTGATCCTCCGACGCCGGCGGTGACGAGTCCGCCTTCGGTGCCTTCGAGATCGAATCGGTTCGCGGCCTGGGAGCCGTAGCGGAGGCTGATGCCGATCGTGTCGCCGTGGGCGCGGATGTTGTCACGGATCCACCTGCCGTGGCCTTCGGCGAGCTTGGCCGCGTATGAGGCGATCATGATGCGGTGGTCGGGGTGTCTGGCCAGGTACCACAGGGGTGCCCACCGGGCCGCCCGAGCGGACTTCCCATGGCGAGGAGGCATGTTCAGCAGGACGCGCATGCGTTCGCCGTTGGCGATGCGGACGAACGCCTGGTCGATGAGATCCAGGTGGCGGGCCTGCCACTCGCGGCCCCCAGTGAGCGCTGATGCCATGGCTCCCGGGGATCGTTCGATGGCCATCTGCTGTTCGGCCCATGCCAGGGCAGCCCGGGTTTCCTTGTCGGCGAGCCGGGTGATGGTGGCACGCTGCTCGGGGGGCAGAGTGCGGTAGACGGCGACCTGCCGTTCGAGGGCTGTGGTCACTCGTCGGCGACCTCTTCCTCGTCGGCCGGGGTAGACGTGGCCGTATTCGTGGGAGCGTCGCTGTCGAGCCGGCTGGTTGCGGCGATGAGGGCGGCCAGCTTGTCCGGGTCGGCGGTCGACACGGCGAGCGGCCCTCCTTCGGCTCCGGTGACCTCGGCCTTGACGGGCATGTCGAGGCCGTTGAGCTTGGCGCGGCGGTCCATGAGCTTGAGGACGGTGTCGACGGCCTTCAGGTCGACCTCCCGTGCTACCTCCATGCCTTCGCGGTCGAAGACGGGGCTGGGGGTGGTGGCCTTGCCCCAGACGGCTTCGAGGAGGGAGTCGAGACGTTCGTTCTCCTGCTGCCGGTACACGGAGATCTCGGCGGCTTCCTCGTCGCGGTTCTGTTCGAGGGCCCGGATGAGGTCTTTCCGTGCTGCGCCGGAGCTGCTGTATCCGAGGGCGAGGATGAGTGGGTCGTCGAAGCGGACACCGCTGCGGCGAAGTCGGATGAGGTCGGCGCGGCGTCCTGCGGTCTCGGCTTGCTTTGCTTTGGAGGCTGGCATGGCGGTCGGGGCTCCCGCTGTGTCGTTGTCAGGCCCCGCGCCTACCTTGATGATCCCTGATGCGGGGGTTTTCCTTCCCTCCGCCCGGTATGGGTGGCATCCTGCGCCGCATGAGGCGTATACGCGGTTTGGGGATAGCGGTTGTCGTGGTGCTGGTGTTCGGGGCCGCGGGGTGCGGTTTTAGCGGTGAGGCCAGCGGGGAGTCAACTGGGTCGGCGAAGCCGTCGGTGATGGGTGTTCAGGAGGCGTTGGACGCGTACTCGACGGCCGCGGCTCCCGGGTGCGAGACGGCGGATGAGTGCCAGGATCTGACCGCGGCGAAGCTGGTCGCGGCGATGGATGTGCGGGCGGCGATGAAGGCCGAGGACCCGGTGAAGTTCGGGGAGCCGATCGGGTTCGTGGACCTGGCGGAGAAGCGGGCCGAGCACTACGGGATGGACAACCTGGGGGCGAAGGGGAACTCGTTCGCGGTGTCGCAGCCGTTGCAGCAGATGGTGGCCTGGTTCCGGGAGCATCCGGAGGCTTCGTAGCGAGGGGCTCGGTCTGTGGTTGCCAGGCGAAGCGGGGTGGGTCGACGCTGCGGCGCCAGCCCACCCCGTTCGGGTCAGCGCCGGGCGATCAGCCAGGCAAGGACCAGGCCGGCAGCGAAGTCGCCGAACCGGTGCGCCACGCCGCACATGAAGCTCGTGTGGACGCCGCGCCCATGCCTGACCAGCCATTTCCGCAGGTGGGGGGCGAATGTCTGGCGCTGCCTGTCAACGCGAGCGCTGTGCTTAGGGGGCTGTTTCGCGTTACTCTCCACTCGGAGTCCTTCCGTCATGCCGATGAATGGGACACCGCGCAGGAGCCCCCCTCGACTTATGGCCTAGGAACCGTGTTGAGGAAGCGGGGCTCTTTCGCGTGTGAGCAGTCTACGTATGCAGGTCCGACAACCCTGCCGTTCGGCACGGGGGCTTGGCAGCATGCAGGCGACTTTCCGGACGATCCGTCACAATTTTTGCTGGTCGCTCTGGCGCTGAGCGTCATGAGATCTTCCGAGACTCACCGGGACTCATCGAGGCCCACGACCGGCAGTGATTCGCGGCACATTTCCTCGTCGTTCTCACGAAGGGCGTGTCGTGGCATGCGTCGGCCCCACCAGCGGGGGGGTGCCGGTGGGGCCGGGTTGAGCCGCTGCGCGGCGGGGGGTGCCACACGGTGGGCTCGGGTGCGGTGGTGTGCGGCACGGCCCGTTGTGCGTTGTCCGGGCGCGGGGACACCGTGAGACTCGGCAGTCCGGGCCGTGCAGTACCAGCGTGACGCATGAGCCCGGGTTTGTCCGGGCTGCTATCCCCATGCGCTGATGGCGATGCGGGAAGCGGTCTCCTGCCCGAGGACGTAGCAGCGCAGGTCGATGTCCGCAGGCAGGTCGGGCGCGTCGGTGCCGAGTAGCGCAGCCCCGACGGCGACGGTGAAGGTGCGGGTGACCGCGTCGCTGCCCTTCTTGCAGCGCGGGGCCTGGAAGAGCAGGTACCGGGCGGTCGCGAAGGTCTCGAGGGTGAGGGAGGGGGCGGCAAGCGTCTCCATCGCGGCGGTGAACAGCTGGTCGCTGTCGGTGAGCGTGGGGGTGGCGGTGTACACGGGGTTGCCGCCGGTCTCCATGCGGGAAGCGTCAAGGCCGCGGGCGGCAACGCGGTCGGCGAGTTCGGCCCCGATCCGGCGGGCGGCTTCGCCTCGGAGGATGCGGTTGCCTGCCACCCGGCGCCCCGCCGGGAGATCGACCCAGTTCTGGAGAACGTCCCCAGTGATGTTCTCAGTGGTGAACCGGTCAGTGGCGGCCTGGCCGTAGGCGACCATCGCGTCGTAGGCGGGGGTGGCGGCGCCGCCCTGGTAAGTGCGGGTCTCCTCGTCCCATGTCGCGCCGTCACGAAGTCGACCCACGCGGCCGATCCGGTCGTAGTTGAGGGTGGCGGCAGTGATCGGGGTCCGGAAGCGTTCAGCGCTGTACGCGATTCCGGTACCCAGTCGGCTGCTGGCGCGGAGTGCGGCCTGGTACCGCCACTCGGTGACCTGCTGGTGTGCGGCGCGCATGACGGCCAGGCGGCTGGCGTGGCTCTGCGCGGTGGCGAGTGCGGCCGTGAGCCTGTCCCGGACGGTGTTGGCGATCGCGGCCTGTTCGGCTGCGAAGGCCCTGATGCGGGCCTGCTTGACGGGGTCGGTGGTGCGGAGTGCCAGTGGTGAGGCCGGAAAGTGGGCAGCGGTGATGAGCATGACGGTCCTCCTGCACAAGTCGGGAGTGTCCTGGGACTTTGAAGGGGTGCTTCAGCGCCCGGCGTGGAAGGCGCGGCAGATCACGGTGCCGACGGGGGCAGACAGCAGGTCTCACCAGTCCCCCGGCTCGGTCGCTTTGGTCGCTGCGCGCGGGGCGAGTTCGGGAGGGGCTGGCACCTTCTTGTAGTGAGGAGGAGAAGGAGCCGCCCGCCTCCCCGGTGGTCGGCGATCACCTGATGAGGGATCGACAGTGTCTGGCTGTCGCGTTCCGTGCTGGTCAGCGGGGCAGCTGGTTGCGGGTGTGGGCGATGACACCGCGAGTCTGGGTGGTGAGGCTGCGCTGGTCGACGGTGACGTTGCCGTTGTAGTGGTGGTGGACGGGTACGGGTGCTGCTTCAGCTACGGCCTTGGCCTTGCCGACGAGGCGGGCGATGGCGAGGACGAGGACGGTGGGCGCCCCAAAGGCGATGGCGCAGACCGCAGGGTCGGCGTATCCGGAGGCGATCATGACGAGGGAGGCTCCTCCGCCGACCATGAAACTGGCTGCTCCCCCAGTGAGCATGAGGGTGCTGATGTCGGTGGCGCGCTGGCTCATGGGCGGCCGGCCGGGCTGGGGCACGGGCGGCCGCCCATGAGC
>NZ_RDBO01000142.1 GCF_008120935.1 Streptomyces sp. sk2.1 | reverse complement strand
ATCGACGATCCGGTCGGCCGCCGACTTCGACACCCCGAACAACGGAGCCAGTTGGCGCAGGGTGAGGTTCGTGCGCCAGTACGCGGCGACCAGCAGGACCCGGTCCTCCAGCGGCAGACTCCAGGGCCGGCCCTTGCGGACCGGGTCGGCACCCTCGCGCCGCAGCGCGGTGACCAGCTTGCCGAACTGCCGCGGGCTCAGCCCGGTGAACGGGACTATCCAGGACGGCTCCGACGCCGCAATCACACCAACCACAGCAAGATCATCTCACCTCTGACCAGCAATTACGGGACAGCGCTGAGGAGGTTGTCGCGGATCTCGACGAGCCGGTCGCGCTGGGCGGGGTCGGGCCAGAGCATCGGGCAGCGGACGCAAGCTTCTCTGAACTACTTGCGCATTCCGCCTCGAACGCCGCGCGGGATCGGGCGTCGACCAGGACAAAACCGCCCGCGTCTGCACCAATGTCATGATGAACGTCGAACGGGTCGGTCTCGCAGGCCAATCGCAAATTGTGGAAGTATTCCGCCGCCGCCCGTGGATCCGCGGCCCCAACCGCAAACACGCGAGAATCGGTCGTCATTGTTTTGGTCACATTCCCCCCAACAGTGTGGCAAGCTGACTCACTCCACGTCGGCCAGCCACTGGTCGATGAGCACCTTGCCGATCGAGTCGACCCGGTAGGGCCCGCCGACAGCGGAGTCCGTAATTCGCGACCGAAGTTCGGCCGCCGTGAACCAACGTGCCTCCACCACCTCCACGTTGTCCACGTCGATCCGGTCGGAAACGGCCTCGGCGCGGAACCCGATCATCATCCCGGATGGGAACGGCCACGACTGGGATCCCTGATAGGTGATCGTCCCCACCGCGACACCGGCCTCTTCGGCGACCTCGCGGCGCACCGTGTCTTCGAGGCTCTCCCCGATCTCGACGAACCCAGCCAGCGTGCTGAAGCGGTCCGGACCGGATCCCGCGTGCCGGCCGAGCAGGCAGCGCCGAGGCGTGCCGGGTAGTTCGACCAGCACAATCACGGCCGGTTCGATCCGCGGGAAGAGCAGCTTTCCGCAGTCCTGACAGGTCCGCAGGTGGCCACCTTTGCTGGGGACGGCCGGACCGCCGCACGCGCCGCAGAACCGCTGATTTCGGTTCCAGTGCAGGATTCCACGGGCATACGCGAGCAGGCCCGCCTCGTCCGGCGTGATGGTGGGAACCATGGCTCGCACCTCCAGCACCGTGTCCGCGGTGGCCAGCTCGACGGCGTTGGACCGGTCGACGCGGGACACGTCGGCCGCGAACACCGCGGCCTCTCCGTCCAGGCCGAGCAACACCTGTTCGTCGGCGGCATCGAGGATGCCCCGCGCCTCGGCCAGCGGCAGCCGGATGGGCCTGTCGTCGCGGACCAGACAGTGGTCCCGCCACAAGGGAATCACCTGGGTACTGGGGCTCGTCAACAGCCCGGCGACCCACTCCGAGTCGGTACGCCGGCCGCCAACCCGGTCGAGCCCCAAGCCGCTGTAATACAAGGTTCCCCCAAGCCCGTCCTGTCCTGCGTAGATTTCACGATAGCGGACGTCCACCAACTGGGTATCGATTTCACCGTAAGGTAGGTGATGTCTGTCAGCCAGACCTTCTCTGAACTAATTCTTGATCTTGGCATCGGCTCGAAATCGCATGCCTCTCCGAATGGACTCGTGCGAGGATCTTGTCGTCCCGACAACAGGCATCGCCGGGGTGCCCGAGGTCCTGGTGACCGAACCGGTGGGAGTAAGAGGCGGCTCACGGGGCGGCCGTATGCGTGGCGCGCGATCAGCGTCCTGTGTAGTCCCCACTGGGCCCGGCATGAAGCAGCGCGGGTGAACGGTCTGCCGGCGACGGCGCGGTGTTCGGGTTCATTGGTCGCCCCGCGCGGTGGGGATTCCGAGATCGACGGTGCTGCGGTCCCGAGTTCGTCGGTCGACCTGGGCGAGCTTGTCCTCGGCGCCGGCGAGGCTGACCTTGAGTCCTTCGACCTCGCCGAGCCAGCCTTCGCGTTCGGCTTCGGCGATGCGGGCGACGAGGTTGTCGCGGATCTCCTCGATGCGGGCGCGTTGGGCCGGGTCCGGCCTGAGGAGTGCACATCTGACACAAGCGTGCTCATGGACACAAGGGGTGGAAAATGCGCGGCCGCAGGTGCCGATGGACACCTTGCGCTTCTCGAAGTGCGAGAGGAAGGCATCCCACTCCTGCTCGGTGGGGGTTCGGTATTCTTCGCTGGGCCGGGTGGCTCTGCGGCGGTGCCCTTGCCGAAAACCTCATCCGCTCTGGTGGGAGCTTGGTGTGCGGGTGCGCGGGGTCTCGGGCCCGGGGGCTCGAATTGGTCCTCTCGCGCGACTGGTGACCGCCCCGGCATGATTGCCGATCGTGCTGCTGTGATTGGCTTACCTGACCGTGACGAACGCGTTCGCGATGCTGCGTCTGCTGCCGATGAGCGATCGGGACAAGGACGCGGAGATCCTCGCCTTGCGCCATCAGATCACGGTGCTGGAGCGCCAACTCGGTGGCGAGAGGGTGCGGTTCACCCCGAGCGATCGCGCGTTCTTGGCGGCGTTGCTGCATCGGATGCCGGTCGAGGTGCTGCGCAGGGTGCGGCTGCTGGTGCGTCCGGACACGGTGCTGCGCTGGCACCGCGATCTGGTCGCACGCCGCCATGCGGCCCGGTCCCGGCCGAAG
>NZ_RDBO01000141.1 GCF_008120935.1 Streptomyces sp. sk2.1 | reverse complement strand
CGGCAACGCGACCGTCACCGCCTTCGCCTCCGGCAAGGCCGCCATGGCGATCGGCGGCGACTTCAGCCACGCGGCCGTCGAGGCGGGCGCGGTGAAGGGCAAGTACGCGGTCGTCCCGCTGCCCGGCGTGGCGAAGGACTCCATAGCCCCGGCGTTCGCGGGCGGGAACAACATCGGCGTGCTGAAGAGCAGTTCGCACCGCACCCTGGCCGTGGACCTGATGAAGTCCCTGACCGGCAAGCGGACCCAGGCGAAGATGTTCGACGCGATGGGCTTCCTGCCGACGTACACGGACGTGCGGGCCGCCGCCGCGAAGAAGGAGCCGTTCGTCGAACCGTTCGTCGAGACGCTCGGCGCGGGCGCCAAGTTCGTCCCGGCCTCGCCGGGCTGGGGACAGATCGACGCCTCGCTGGTCCTGCCGACGATGTTCCAGGAGGTCGTCAGCGGCCGCAAGGACGTGGCGAGGGCCGCGGACGACGCGGCGAAGAAGATGGACGCCGCGTTCGCCGACGCGGGCTGACCATGACCGCGAACACCACGACGTACAAGACACCCGGCACGTCCGTGTACGTCGGCAGGAAGCCCATCGCGTCGAACATCTTCGCCTGGGTCCGCTTGCCGGTCAGGGACTTCATCAGGTCCACGGCCAGGGTGCGGTGCGAACTGCTCTTCAGCACGCCGATGTTGTTCCCGCCCGCGAACGCCGGGGCTATGGAGTCCTTCGCCACGCCGGGCAGCGGGACGACCGCGTACTTGCCCTTCACCGCGCCCGCCTCGACGGCCGCGTGGCTGAAGTCGCCGCCGATCGCCATGGCGGCCTTGCCGGAGGCGAAGGCGGTGACGGTCGCGTTGCCG
>NZ_RDBO01000140.1 GCF_008120935.1 Streptomyces sp. sk2.1 | reverse complement strand
GCCGTGAACATGGTGGTGAAGCCGATGACGGAGCCGACGGAGAGGTCGATGCCGCCGGAGAGGATCACGAAGGTGGCGCCCACGGCGGCGACCAGCAGGTAGCTGTTGTCGATGAACAGGTTGAGGAACACCTGCGTCTCGGCGAACCCGTAGTTCTGGTACCGGCTGAGGCCGACGGCGTACATGACGAGGAAGAGCCCGGCCGTCACCAGGACGGGCAGGCGGCGGTCGGCGAGGATGCGTGCGGCCCGGCCCGGTGTCCGGCTGTCCGGCGCGGCGGGCTCGCGGGTGGTCGTGGTCGTCACGACACCTCCATGGTGCGTACGGCCTCGGGCGCCGGGGCGGTGTCCGCCGGCGTCGCGGCCTGCCGGTCGCCCCGCCGCCCGCCGAAGCGGCCGCCGCCGAAGACCTTGGCGCGGAACTTCGGGGACTGCATGAGGCAGACGATGATGACGACGGCGGCCTTGAAGACCAGGTTGGTCTGGGTGGGCACGCCGATGGTGTAGATCGTGGTGGTGAGGGTCTGGATGACGAGCGCGCCGACGACCGTGCCGCCGACGGAGAACCGCCCGCCGAGCAGCGAGGTGCCGCCGATGACCACGGCGAGGATGGCGTCGAGCTCGATCCACAGGCCGGCGTTGTTGCCGTCCGCGGCCGAGGTGTTGGAGCTGATCATCAGGCCCGCGATCCCGGCGCACAACGCGCAGAACACGTACACCATGATCTTGATGCGCCGGGAGCGGATGCCGACCAGGCGGCTGGCCTCGGCGTTGCCGCCGACCGACTCGACGAGCAGGCCGAGCGCCGTGCGGCGGGTCAGCGCCACGGTCACGGCGACCACGGCGGCCACCACGAAGATGGAGAAG
>NZ_RDBO01000014.1 GCF_008120935.1 Streptomyces sp. sk2.1 | reverse complement strand
GTCTGGACCGGGGCGGGAGCGGCCGTGCGTACCGTGATGTCGGCGCTGACCGGGGCGGGCAGCCAGTCCTCGGGGCGGCGCAGCACCGTCTCCGCGTTCGCGGACCGGCACAGCTCGATGACCTCGGCGATCGACGGCCTGACCGCGGGATCCTTGTCGAGACAGCGGCCGACCAGCTCCCTCAGCCGCTCCGGGACGCGGCCGAGGTCGGGCTCCTCGTGGACGATCCGGTAGAGCACGCCGTGCGAGGTGCCCTCGCCGAAGGCGGGGGACCCCGTCGCCGCGTACACCGCCACCTGGCCGAGCGCGAAGACGTCGGTGGCCGGGGTCACCCGGTTCCCCGCGGCCTGCTCCGGCGCCATGAACGAGAGCGTGCCGATGGTGACGCCGCTGCCGGTGAGCGAGGTCGCGTCGGCGGCGTGGGCGATGCCGAAGTCGATGACCCGGGGACCGTCGGCCGCGAGCAGCACGTTGGACGGCTTGAGGTCGCGGTGCACGATGCCCGCCCCGTGGATGACGTGCAGCGCCTCGGCCATGCCCGCGATCAGCAGCACCACCGTCTCGACGGGCAGTGCTCCGTGCGCGACGACGGCGTCGGCGAGCGACGGTCCGGGCACGTAGGCGGTGGCCAGCCACGGCTGCGCGGCATCGGTGGATGCGTCGATGACCGGCGCCGTGAACAGGCCCTGCACACGCTGCGCGGAGCGCACCTCCTGGGCGAACCGGCGGCGGAACTCGGCGTCCTCCCCGAATTCGGGGCGGATCACCTTGATCGCGACGGGCCGTCCGCCCGGCGTGTACGACAGATACACCTTGCCCATGCCGCCGGCGCCCGGTCTGGCCGCCAACCGGTATCCGGCGATTGTGGTCGGGTCGTCTCCGGCGAGCGGCTGGAAGACCTGGGGGGTGCCTCCAGAGGCCGGTTGCTGACCACTCATCACTTACGTCTCCCCTGTGGAACACCGATATCGAACGGCACCCTGTACAAGGACGGGCCGTGGAAGCGTGTTCCGGTGCGGGGGACAACCACCGCGGGAGCGGGAGGCGCCGGGGGAGGGATCAGTCCCAGAGCTGGTGCGTCACGACCCGGCCGGTCCGGTCCGGAGTGCCGTCGGTGTAGACGAGTTCGAGCTGGGTGAACTGTTTCAGCTCCGGCTGTTTCTGCCAGGTCCTGGGATGGTCCAGTCGTACGACGACCGGATAGGAGTGGAACTTGCCTGCGGCGCAATAGGGCTGACAGTCGTTCACCACGTCGAGCGCACGGCCCACGGCGGACGTCGGACCCCAGGAGTACCAGTGGATGTCGATGAGCCGGTTGTTGCCGTCCCCGCAGGCGAGCAGGAATTCGCCGGGGCGCACCTGCGGGTTCCAGGTGCAGTCGACGGCCACCACGCGCGCGGACGGGCGGGGGGCCGCGGCGGGGGAGGTCGCCGCGGAGGCCGGTACCGGTGCGGCAGCCGCGAGGGCTGTGGCGGCACACAGCATGAGACCTGTCCTGAGCTTGCGTCTTTGCATGTCGGCTCCTCGGCCGCCTCGCTTCGGGACCGCGCCGTCGTCGTGCGTGCCCGAGGGCCCCGTGTGCTCCGGGACCGCCCGGCAGGAGCAGCCGTCGGTCGCGGCCCCCTTCTTCCAGCCGTCGTTCCTGAATCGACCATAGGGCCCCACCCGGGGATGCACCACCCGTATGGGTGATAAAAGAGTGAAACGGGTGTGAATGGCACTCGATCGGTGGAAGTAGGGGTGCCGCGCGTGGCGTGGCGGTGCCGGCGCACCCCTTCGCGGCCCCGGGGCGGGTTCAGCCGTGTTCCACCAGCCGTGCGGTCGCCGACAGGGCCGTGCGGAGCGCGCTCCCGCGGTCCGCGCCGTGCTGGCCCAGAACGACCCGGGTGCTCAACCCGTCGAGCAGGGCGAGGAGTTCGGAGGCGCGCGCCGCCGCGTCGAGGTCCGCGGCGAAGTGGCCCCGGCGCGCCCCCTCGGTGAGGAGCGTCGCCAGGTCCTCCTGCCAGCCGAGGTCGATCTCGGCCTGGGCCTGTCGCAGCGGTTCGTTCGACGCCGTGCGCGCCCACAGCTCGATCCACAGCGTCCAGCGGGGGTCGCGCGGCCCGCGGGGAAGGTAGAGCGCCAGGAAGAGTTCCAGTGCGCGCTCCGGGTCGGCCGGATCGGACAGCAGTTCCCGGCGCTCCTCGGCGAGCGCGTCCTCGCTCCAGCGCAGCACCTCCAGGAGCAGCCGGTCCTTGCTGCCGAAGTAGTAGAGGATGTGGCCGCCACTGGTGCCGAGGCGCTTGGCCAGCGCCGACATGGTGAGCGCGGCGAGGCCGTCCTCGGCGATGGCCGTCATCGCCTCCTCCAGCATGCGCTCCCGGGCCAGGTGTCCGTCACGTCGTCGCGCCGTCGCCGCCACGCCACGTCTCCTCTCGGGTCGGCCAGGTGACGACCTTAGCGGCCGATTTCGGCGGAGGTCTTGACGGGCTCCCGGAATCACATCTTGAATGCCGTTCTAAATTAGAACGCCATTCAAAGTACTGTTCCGATTCCCCCGGAGCACGCATGGACGAGGGGCAGAGCGCATGACGCGACAGGACACGGCCGCGAGAGCGCCCGGCGTGCCGGACGCCGCCGACCAGGTCTTCCAGGTCGAGACGCACGGGATCGACCCGATCCCCGACGAGGACCGCCACGGCAGCGCGAAAGACCTGTTCTGGCTCTGGTTCGGGTCCAACCTCACCTTCACCTACGTCATCAACGGAGCCCTGGCCGTCGCCTTCGGCCTGTCCTTCTGGCAGGCCACCGGCGTCGTCGTCATCGGCGGACTGGCGTTCTTCGCCATCAGCGCCGCAGGACTGAGCGGGGTCCGTACCGGCACCGCGACCCTGGTGATCTCCCGGGCCCCCTTCGGCGTACGGGGAAACTGGCCCGCCGGGATGCTGAACTGGGTGGTCAGCATCGGCTACACCATCCTCAACACCGTCGTCGGCACCCTCGCCCTCGAAGCGTTCTTCACCGACCTGGGCTGGGAGTCCGGCCGCACCGGACGGGCCCTCGCCCTGCTGGTCACGCTCACGCTGACCTTCGCCGTCGCCCTGTGGGGCCACGCCACCGTCCAGTTCGCCGAACGCTGGATCGCGTACGTCCTCGCCGTCGGGTTCGCCGCGCTCCTGGTGTTCCTGCTGCCGGGCGCCGACACGGGCGGGGGCGCCGCACATCCCGGGGCGTCCGGATGGAGCCTGGCCCTCGTCGTGATGCTGGCCGGCCCGTTCTCGTACGTCCCGATGCCCGCCGACTACACCCGCTACCTCCCCAGGACGACCTCGATGAAGTCGCTGACCTGGTACGGGGCCCTCGGCGGCTTCATCTCGTCGGTCGCCCTGGGGGTGGCCGGGGTGGCCGCGGCGACCCGGACGGACATGACCGACGCGGTGGCGGGCACCGAGCGGCTGCTGCCGGGATGGTTCCAGACGCTCTTCCTGGCCCTCGTCCTCGGCGGCTCGGTCACCAACTCGATCGTCACGCTCTACTCGTCGAGCCTGAACCTCCAGGTCCTCGGCGTCCCCTGGAGCCGCTCCAAGGCCATCGTCATCAGCGCGGCCGTCACCGCGGCGGGCTCGCTCTGCGCGCTCTTCCTCGCCGACTTCACCAGCTCGCTGCTGTCCTTCCTCTCCCTGCTGATCATCGTGTTCGCACCCTGGGGCGGTGTGTTCCTCACGGACATGCTGATGCGCCGCTGCCGCTACGACGCACCGTCGCTGCACGCCGGACCGGACGGCGCCTACTGGTACCGGTCCGGCTACCACCCCGCCGGCCTGGCCGCGCTGCTCGCCGGCATGCTCTTCGCCGCCCTCACCTGCGATTCCGAACTGTGGACCGGACCGCTGGTCGCCCCGCTGGGCGGCGCCGACCTGACCCTGCTCGGCTCCGTCGTCTCGGGGCTCGTCTACTGGCTGCTCGCCCGCCGCACCGTCGCACCGCACACCGGCCGCCCCGACGCGGCCTGAACGGCCGCGCCCCTCCCCGAAGACCCGCACCGACCGGGCGACGGAATCCGTCCGCCTCCCCACGCACCACCGATCCGACAGCACCACCGCACCAGGAGGAGCCACCTCACATGGCCGTCCCCGCACACCTCGTCCTGCGCAACGCCCGCATCCACACCGTCGACCCGGCACTTCCCGAGGCACAGGCCCTGGCGGTGGTGGACGGCCGCATCGCCTGGCTCGGACCCGACACGGACGCCGGGGAGTGGACCGGCCCGGACACCCGGGTGATCGACGCGGGCGGGAAGCTGGTCCTCCCGGGCTTCATCGACGCCCACAACCACGTCCGGCTCGGCTCCGACGACGCCTGCGTCCAGCTGTCCGGCGCCCATGCCCTGGACGAGGTCCACGCCCGCATCCGCGCCTGGCACGCCGCCCACCCCGACGCCGAATGGATCGAGGCCGAGGCATTCGACTACTCGGCGATCCCGGACGGCCGGATGCCGGCCGCCGCCGACCTCGACCCGGCCACCGGCGACGTGCCCGCCTTCGTCCTGAGCTACGACGTGCACACCGCCTGGGTCAACACCGCGGGGCTGCGCCGGCTCGGCATCGACCGCGACCACACCCACCTTCCCTTCGGACGGGCCGTCACCGACCCGGCCACCGGCGAACCCACCGGATTCATCAAGGACTTCGCGATCAAGGGGCTCTCCCGCGACGGCCACCGCGCCCTGCGGGAACTGGGCCTGCCGTGGGCCTCTCCCGACCGGCAGTACGGACGCCTCGCCAAGTCCCTGGACGACGCCATCGGCTTCGGCATCACCACGGTCGTCGAACCCCAGAACTCGCTCGACGACCTCGCCCTCTTCGACCGGGCACGCGCCGAGGGCCGGCTCAGGTCCCGGATCGTCGCCGCGCTCTTCCACCCGCGCGGCACCACGGACGCCGACCTCGACGACTTCGCCGCCGCCGCCCGTCGCCACGACGACGACCGCGTCCGGGTCGGACCGCTCAAGCTCTACATCGACGACGTCGTCGAGCCGCGCACCGCGGCCCTCCTCGAACCCTACGCGGGCTGCCGCCACCACCGGGGCGAGACCTTCTACCCGCCCGAGGAGTTCGCGGGCCTGCTGGCGAAGCTGGACGCCCGCGGCTTCCAGTGCTTCGTCCACGCGACCGGCGACCGCGGCATCCGCACCGTGCTCGACGCCGTCGAACACGCCCGCGCCGCCAACGGGCCCCGGGACGCCCGCCACCAGATCGTCCACGTCGAATGCCTCGACCCCGAGGACACCCCGCGCTTCGCCGAACTGGGCGTGGTGGCGTGCATGCAGCCCCGGCACAGCGCCCCGGAGGTCGCCGGCCCCGGCAAGGACTGGGCGCGGAACGTCGGGGCCGACCGCTGGCACAAGGCATGGCCCCTGCGCAGCCTGCACGCGGCCGGGGCCGTCCTCGCCCTCTCCAGCGACTGGAACGTGGCCGAGATGGACCCGATGATCGGCATTCACACCGCCGTCACCCGACGCCCGCTGGGCGGTGGCGAACCCTGGATGCCGCAGGAGACGATCAGCGTGGAGGCCGCGGTCCACGGCTACACGATGGGCTCGGCGTACGCCAACTTCCTGGAGGACGAACGCGGTTCGCTCACCGTGGGCAAGGCCGCCGACTTCGTGGTCCTCTCCCGCGACATCCTGCGCGCCGATCCCGAGGACATCCCCGGTACCGTCGCCCTGACCGTCGTGGTCGCGGGCGTCGTCGAGCACGAGGCCTGACCGTCCGGCCCCGTCCCTCTCCGCGCACCGGTGCGGGACGGGGCCGGACCGTACGAAACGGGTCGGTCCGCACGGCCCGGGGAGCCGCGCGGACCGCCCCGCAGGTCAGGCGGTCCGGATCTCGTAGACCGCGAAGTTGCCCCACTGGAGGTGGGCGTCACGGACCGTCAGGCGCAGGCGCTCGGTCGTCACCCGCTGCGGCAGGGTGATCGTGCGCTGCTCGACGGCCGAGGTGTTGCCGGACCAGGCCAGTTGCTGCCCGGCCGCCTGCGTCACCCATGACGAGCCGTTCCACGTCTGCACGTCGACCTGCCTGACGCCCTGGCCGGTGGCGAAGGCGGTGTGCAGGGTGACGGAACCGATGCTGACGGGCTGCCGGTAGTCCACGTCGATGGTGCCGGGGAAGGCGACCTTGTCGGCCACGCTGCTCCACGCGGTCGAGGTGTCGCCGTCGGTCATCCGGTAGGGGTGGCTGTTGCCGAGCGTGGCGTACGAGGTGGTGACGACCGGGAGGTACGGCGCCCCGGTGAACTGGTGGAAGCCGCGGTCGGGAGCGGTGCCCGGGACCGGGTTGCCGAAGTAGTCCTTCAGCCCCTGTGCCACCGCCGCGCCGCGCCCCCGCGCGGGGGAGTCGGCCCGGAGCGTGTAGCCCGCCGGGTCGGTGCCGACGGAGACCAGTTTCGGGTCGGCCTTGATCGCGTTGATGTCGCCGGAGGGGGCGACGGGCGCGTCGGTGCCCCAGTAGAGGTTGGAGTCGTAGACGGTGTTGTTGGCGGTGTCGTAGCCGGCTGTGGTCCGGTTGCGGAAGATGTTGTTGCGGACCTCGATGCCGCTCGCGTTGTTGTAGATGTGCACGATCCTGCCGAGCGGATAGTCACCGGCCCCGGCGTAGGGCGGGTGGACGGTGACGACCCGGCCGCTCGCGTCGACGGTGTTGTTGTGGATGACGGTGCCCGAGGTCTCGGTGGAGAGGCTGAAGACCTCGTAGCCGTCGTCCTTGCTCAGGTTGTACCGGACCACGGTGTCCTTGGTCGGCGCGCCCTTGAAGGAGACGGTGATGAAGAACCCGCCGTCGTTGTCGTGGCTGTAGTTGTACTGGACGACGCTGCGGTTGTTGTCGGCGTCCGCGTCGAAGCCGTGGCCGTCGGTGCCCGGTCCGTTGAAGCCGGTGCCCGACACCTCGTTGCGCTGCACGAGCAGGTCGTCGTTGCCCTGCCACCAGATGCCGACGTTGCCGCCCTTGAGGTTGAGCCGGCCGGTGGCGGCCCGGTGGACGCGGTTGCCCTCGACGACGGCCCCCCTGGTGTGCATGGGGGTGATGCCGCCGGCCGTCACGTCGTGGACGGAGTTGTCGCGGATCCGGACGCCGGTGCTGGGCGTCCAGGTGACGACCTCGCTGTCGGGGATGCCGGTCTCCACCGGGTACAGGCTCGTCATGCCGTTGCGCCGGGACCAGGTGGACCAGGTGATGATGCCGTACGAACGGACCTTGCTGACCTCGTTCTTCTCCACCACCAGGTTGTCGAAGTAGGTGGGCGTCAGGTTGCCGCGGATGGAGACCAGCAGCCCGGCCGAGCTGACGGTGCTGCCGCCGGGGCCGTCGATGTCATGGATGTTCAGGTTGCGCAGGGTGACGTTGGACAACTTGCCCGCGTCCTTGGCGAAGAGGTTCACACCGGAGCGGGGAGTGGTGCTGTCGCTCCAGTTGGTCACCTCCAGCCCGTCGAGGGTGAGGTCGTGGACGTTCTCGAGCCTGACCGCGACGTCGGTCGTGCCGCCGCCCTCGATCAGGGGCTTCGCGCCGCTGCCGTACGAGCCGACGAACGCGGGGTTGCCCACGGCGCCCGCCCCTCGCACGCCCAGCCGGCCCTTCCACCGCTGACCGGCCTTGAACAGCAGCCGGTCACCGGGGCCCAGCGTCAATCGGCTCGCCCTGGCCAGGGACTTCCAGGCGGCCGCCTCGTTCCGGCCCGACGCGTCGTCGTCGCCGGACGCGGCGTCCACGTAGTACGTGGTGCCCACCGCCCGGTCGCGGTGCGGGACGGGGGCCGCCTGCGCGGGCCCCGCAGCCACCGCGGGGAGCGGGAGCGCGAGAGCGGCCAGGAGCACCCCTATGAGGCTCCTGCGCCGGGTGCGCGGGGCACCCGGGACGTGCGGTGTGTGCGAAGTACGCAAGGCTCGGTCCTTCCGGATGGATTGCCGGTCTCTGTATCTGCGTCACTTGCCGATTCCCGCAGTCATGCCCTCGACGATGCGGCGGCCCAGCCAGAGGTAGAGCACGATCATGGGATAGACCAGGATCACGATTCCGGCGAACAGGGCGCCCCAGTCGGAGCTGTACTGCATGGAGCCGTAGAGGCTGAGGAGGGCCGCGGGCAGCGTGCGCTCCTCAGGGGTGGGGGTGATCAACAGGGCGAGCAGCGTCTCGTTCCACAGCCCGATGACGTTGAGGACCAGTACGGTCATCACGCCCGGCCTGGCCACCGGCAGCACGACCTGGACGAAGGCGCGCAGCGGGCCCGCGCCGTCCAGCTCGGCGGCCTCCTCGATCTCGTGCGGCAGCGAGCGCATGTAGCCGGTGAGGACGAACACGGCGAACGGGAGCGACAGCACCACCTGGAAGACCAGGAGCGTGATGCGGTTGTCCCACCAGCCGGTCACCCAGTCGATCATGAAGGTGGACACGGACAGTTTGATCACGACGATGGGGATCACGATCGTCTGGACCGGGATGCTCAGCCCCATCGCGAAGTACCCGGTGAGCCGGCCCGCGGCGCGCCGGTCGGAGCGGGCCAGGACGTATGCGGCGGGGGCCGACAGCGCGACGATCAGCAGGGCCCCGACCACCGTCAGGACGGTGCTGTTGAGCGCGGCGGCGGAGAATCCGGCCGCCTTCCACGCGGCGGAGTAGTTGCCCCATTCGAGACTGTCCGGCAGCGCGAACGGCGAGAGCCAGACCTGCCCGGGGTCCTTGAGCGACTGGACGCCGACCCAGGCGACCAGCGCGAGGTTGAAGGCGACCCAGGCCCAGAGCGCGACGGTCGTCGCACGCGGCACCAGGATGTCGCCGAACAGGCGCCTCATGACAGCTCCACACGTTCGCGGCGGGTGACACGCCGGGTCAGTACGATGAGGACCGCCGTGACGATCAGGATCACGACGCCCATGGCGGCGCCCGAGCCCAGTTCGGGCACGCCGTTGCCGGCCACGCTGGCGTACTGCTGGACCGCCACCGTGCGGGCCTGGATCGGCGGGCTGGCCGGGGTGCCGGCCGTGGTGAAGGCGATCACGATCTCGAACACCTTCAGGCTGTTGACCACCCACAGCACGGCCGACACCGCGAACACGTCCCAGGTCAGCGGCAGCGTGATGTGCCGGAACTGCTCCCACTTGGTGGCGCCGACCAGCTTGGCGTCCTCGTACAGGTGGGGCGGGATGGAGTCGGCGGCCGACATCATCAGCGCCACGTAGAAGCCCGTGCTCGACCAGACGAGACCGGCCACGATGCACTTGAACACCATGTCCGGGCCCAGCCACGGCCGGGCCTCGACGCCGACCCAGCCCAGGACCGTGTTGACCGCGCCGTCGGGGTTGAGGAGGAAGCCGATCGCGACCCCGACCGCGATCACCGAGATGATCATCGGCAGGAAGATCACGGACCGGATGAACGCCCGGCCCCTGGCCTGCCGCAGCACCATCATGGACAGGAAGGTGAAGCCGAAGACGAGGACCCCGCCCCCGAAGGCCAGCACGAAGGTGTTGACGAAGGAGGTGCGGAAGGCCTCGCTGCGCGCCAGCTCCAGGTAGTTGCCCAGACCGTGCCACGTCATCGCGGAACCGGGGCCCGCCCACTTGTTGAAGCTGACCCAGACGCCGAACAGCGACGGCAGGACGAAGAGCGCGGAGTAGGCGATCAGCGCGGGCAGCAGGAAGGGCCAGAAGGCCCGTTCGCGCGCCGGCCGCACCCGTTGCCCCGGCTGCTTGCCCGCGGCGGGCCGGGCCGCTGCCGCGGGTGGGGTGAGCGTTGCCGTTCCCACCGGATCAGCCCTTGTCCGCGAGGTAGTCGGTGACCTTCTTCTTGCCGTCCCGCACGAAGGTCTCCGCGTCGATCTTCCCGGAGAGCAGCTGGTCGTCCAGCGGCAGGAAGACGTTGTTCCACCAGTTCTTGTCCGCGGCCATGTCGTCGTAGGTCCGGTGGGTGTGCTTCGCCCCGGCGACGTCCTTCTGGACACCCGCCAGGTGGTCGGGGGCGGGGACGTCCGGGCGCGCGGGGATGTTGTGCGCGACGGTGGAGATCTTCTCCCCGTACTTCTTCTGCAGCGCGAACGCGAGGAACTTCTTGGCCGCCCCGGTGTTGCGGCCCTTGGCGTTGACGCCCCAGCCGAGCGCGCCGACCTCCACGGAGTCCTTGCCGCCGGCCGGCAGCTGGAACGAGGCGACCTCGGTGCCCTCGGCCAGCTTCGCCCCGGTCTCGGCGGCCAGCCAGGTGCCGTTGAGGTTCAGGTCGTACTTGCCCTGGGCCCAGGCGTCCTGCGCGGCCGGGTACTTGGTGGCCATGAAGTCCTTCTGGAAGTAGCCGCCGTCGGCCAGCTGCTCCACCTTCCGGGCCGCCTCCAGCACCGCCGGACGGTCCCAGGCCGCCGGGTCCTTCGCCAGGGCGTTCAGGCTGCCGGCGCCCTCGGAGCGGACCAGGGCCGAGTAGAACCAGTACGCGTTGTAGAAGTTGACGGTGCCGTCCTGGCCGAGCGGTGTGCGGCCCTCCTTCTTCGCCTCGTCGAGCTGGGCGATGAACTCCTTCCACGTCCTGGGGGCGGGGCCCGGGTGCTTCGACGCGTCGTACCACACCGCCGTGGAGATCACGGTGTGGGCGATGAAGCGCACGTGGTCCTTGTCGCTCGACGCCTGCTGGACGGACTGCGGCAGCACGTCCCGCACCGACTTGCCCTCGCCCGGCACCTTCATGGCCAGGACGTCGTCGAGCGGAGCGGCGAGGTTCTGGGCCACGAAGGGGCCGACGCTGTCGGTGGAGGTGTCGAACAGGTCCGGTCCCTGGCCCGCGTTCATCTCGGTGGGGAGGGTGTCGGTGCCCTTGCGGCCGACGAACTTCAGATCCACCTCGATGCCGGTCGCCTCGGTGAAGTCGTCGGCCAGGGACTTGATGATCTTGCCCTGCGGCTCGTCGGCACCCCAGGAGGAGGTGTAGACGAGTTCCTTGTCCGAGGAGGCGGAACCGTTCTTCTTGCCGCAGGCGCCTACGCTCAGGGCGAGAGCTCCGACGGTGAGCACGGCTGTCAACTTGCGCACGGGGGTGTGCCTTTCATGAGGGGGACGGGTGGCTGCGGGGAGACCGCGGGAGTGTCGCGCCGGCCGGGGGTCAGGCCGGCGGGAGCGTGACGACGGTGCCGGTGCGGCGGGCCCGCTCGGCGGCCCAGACGACACGGTGCGTGGCCAGGCTCTCGGCGCCGTCGGTGAGCACCAGGGAAGGGGCGTCCTCGGCGATGGCGCCGACGAAGGCGTCGAACAGGGCCGCGTCGCCGCCGCCGTGCCCGGTGGCGGCCGTGGGGTCCTCGCACGCACCGGTGTCGATGACGGTGACCTCGTCGGTCAGGAAGTCGTGCACGCGCAGGACGACCCCGTCGCCCTCGATGGAGCCGCGGGTGCCGAAGATCCGGGTCTTGCGGTGCTCCAGGGCCGCGAACGCGGTGACCGTGCAGGTGGCCGAGGTGCCGTCGGCGAACTCCATGGTCACCACCTGGGTGTCCACCACGTCGTTGTCGCAGGTGTACGCGCACCGGCCGTACGGGCCCTCGCGCAGCGCCGCGAGCACGCCGCGCTCCGTGTGGTCGGAGGTGACCGCGGACAGCGGCCAGAACTCCTTCTCCGAGTCCCCCAGGCAGTCGAGGTAGATGCGCTTGGCGGAGTACGGGCAGGTGGACTCCACCGGGCACTCCACGCACCGGTCGGCCGCCCCGTCGGGCCTGTTCCCGGGCCGGAAGTGCACCAGGTTGCCGAACGAGGAGACCCGCGTGGGCAGCGCCCCCTTGACGTGGACGATCCAGTCGAGGTCGTGGCACGCCTTGGTCATCAGCATCGGACCGGACTCGTCCTGGCTGCGCCAGTTGCCCCGCACGAACGAGTGCGCCTGATGCCACCAGCCGACCTGCTCCAGGTGCTGGATGTTCATCACGTCGCCGATCCGTCCCTCACCCATGAGCTCCCTGAGCCTGATGGTGTAGGGGGTGTAGCGCATGACGTGGCAGACGGCGAGCAGGACGCCGTTGCGCTCGGCGGCCTCGGAGATCGCGGCGGCCTCCTCCTCGGTCTGCGCCATCGGCTTCTCCAGGAGCAGGTGGTAGCCCAGCTCCGCCGCCCGCACCGCCGGTTCCCGGTGCATGCTGTCCTGCGTCGAGATCACCGCCGCGTCGGCCAGCCGGTCCCGGGCGAGCAGTTCCCGCCAGTCGGCGAAGACGTTCTCGGGCGGTACGTCGTGCGCCGCGGCCATGTTCCGCCTGCGCTCCGGATCGGGTTCGGCCACGGCCACGACACGTGCCAGACCGGTCTCCAGGGCGCGTCGCGCATAACTCATGCCGCGCAGCCCCGCCCCGATGATGGCGACAGTGACCACAAATACCCCCTCGGTCTTGCGACTTACTAATGCAAGCTGTTTTTATTTCTCGTGTACAGAGTCTGTCAAGGGAGTTGACGGTGACGGTTTCCGGAGGCGACACCTCACGGCTGCGGCGCATCAACCTGGTCACGACGCTCCGCGCCCTGCGCGGCCAGGGTCCGCTGAGCCTCACCGAGGTGACCAGGCGCACGGGCCTGTCCCGCCCGACGGTGGAGAGCCTGACGGAGGAGCTGATCGGATCGGGCTGGTTGAAGGAACTGCCGCCGCAACCCGGCCACATGGGCCGTCCGGCGAGGCTGTTCAGTTTCCGTTCCACCGGCGCCCATGTGCTCGGGATCGACATCGGTTCGTACAGCATCAGGGCGGCCGTCGCCGATCTCGACGGCACCGCGGTGGCCACCCGCACCGAGCGGGTGAGCGCGGACGCGGGGCGCGCCGAGCGACTGGCCGCCGTGCGCGCGACCGCCGCGGGCGCGCTGGATTCGGCCGGGATCGGGCGGGAGGGGCTCGCCGCCGTCTGCGTCGGCACCACGGGCGTGGTCGGCCGCGACGGCCGGGTCAAGCGCTGCGTCGGCCTGCCCGAGTGGGACGGTCTGGACCTCGCCGGCGAGATGGGTGCCGACTTCGACTGCCCGGTCCTGGTGGAGAACGACTGCAATCTGGCCGCGCTCACCGAGGGCTGGATCGGCGAGGCCAGGGGCGTGGACGACGTGGCCTTCGTGCTGTCCGGGGTGCGGACCGGCGCCGGCCTGCTGATCGGCGGCCGGGTGCACCGGGGGCGCGGGGGAGCGGCCGGTGAGATAGGGGCACTGCCCCTGGTGGGCTGGCACCGGGCCACCACGCATCTGACCGGCTATCCGAAGATGCCGCCGGACGTCCTGCCCCAGGAGGCGGCCGAGTACGTCTTCGCCCAGGCCCGCACCGGCGAACCGGCCGCCCGCTGGGCCGTCGAGCAGTACGCCCACGACCTCGCCGAGGGCATCGCCGCCCTGGTCCTGGCCCTGGACCCGGAGCTCGTCGTGATCGGCGGCGGGGTCTCCCGCTCCGGCGACGTCCTGCTCGAACCGCTGCGGCGCCACCTCGACCCGCTGTGCCTGGAACCCCCGGCGCTCGCGGTCTCCTCCCTCTCCGACCGGGCCGTGGTGCTGGGAGCCGTGCGGCTCGCCCTCGACCACGTGGACGCCCGGCTGTACGACGTCGACACGCAGCTGCCCCGACCGTCGTCCTGACCCGGCCCGTCACGGCCGCCCGGCCTTAATAAAGCAATTTTTATATGTAAGGTCCGCGTCGCTCGGGATGCCGCCCCGGTCGAGAAGCCGAGACGCCGGGATGCCGAGAAGCCGAGAAGGAGAACAGCGGAAGTGACGTCCCTCAACGTGCTGCCCCGGCCCGTCACGGCCCGTACCGCCCCGGGGGAGTTCCTCCTCGACCGGGCCACCACGATCACGGCCCCCGACGCCCTCGCCGCGGCCGCCGCTTGGCTGCAGTCGGCCCTCCGCCCCGCGACCGGGCTGCCCCTGCCGGTCACCGCGGAGGCGTCCGGGCCCGGCATCGTCCTGACGCTGCGCCCGGAACTGGGGGCCGAGGCGTATCGCCTGGAGTCCGGCCCCATCGGCGTGCGCGTCGAGGGCGGGGACATCGGCGGGGTCCTCCACGGCTGCCAGACGCTGCTGCAACTGCTGCCGCCCCGGATCCACCGCCGTGCCCGGATCGCCGACGAGCGATGGGCCGTGCCCGGGGCGGTCGTCGAGGACGCGCCGCACTTCCGCTGGCGCGGCGTCATGCTGGACGTGGCCAGGCACTTCCTGCCCAAGCGGGAGGTGCTGCGCTTCATCGAACTGATGGCGATGCACCGCCTCAACACCCTCCACCTCCACCTCACCGACGACCAGGGCTGGCGCGTGGAGATCCTGAGCCGTCCGCGGCTCACCGGGACCGGCGGCTGGCGCAGGACGTCCCAACTGGGTTCCACGATCGACGACCTGACCGAGGACCGGCCGCACGGCGGCTTCTACACCCAGGACGACATCCGCGAGATCGTCGCCCGGGCGGCGGAGCTCGGCATCACGGTCGTGCCGGAGATCGACGTCCCCGGCCACTCCCAGGCGGCCATCGCGGCCTACCCCGAGCTGGGCGTGACGGGGGAACCGGTGGAGGTCATGACGCGCTGGGGCGTCAGTCCCCACGTACTGAACACGGAGGAGTCCACGATCGACTTCTTTTGCGACGTGTTCGACGAGGTGATGGCCCTCTTCCCCGGCACCTTCATCGGTGTGGGCGGCGACGAGTGCCCCAAGGAGCAGTGGCGGAACGATCCGCGCACCCGGCAGCTCATGGCCGAGCGCGGACTGGCCGACGAGAACGCCCTGCAGTCGTGGTTCGTCGCCCGTGTCGCCGCCCATGTCGCGGGGCGCGGACGACGGGTGTTCGGCTGGGACGAGATCCTGGAGGGGGAACTCCCGCCGGGAGCCGTGGTGGCCTCCTGGCGCGGGATGACCGGTGCCGTCACCGCCGCGCGCCGGGGCTGCGACGTGGTGTCCTGCCCGGACGACCAGGTCTATCTCGACTACCGGCAGTCGGAGCACCCCGACGAGCCGATCCCGGTCTCCGTCCCCGTGACGCTGGAGGACGCCTACGCCTTCGATCCGGTCCCGGCCGGGCTGAGCGAGGAACAGGCGGCGCGGGTGCTCGGCGGGCAGGCCAATCTGTGGACCGAGCACGTGGACACGCCCCGCATGGTGGACTACTACGCCTTCCCGCGCCTGTGCGCGGTCGCCGAGGCGCTGTGGTGCGGGCCCGGCCGCCGCGACTTCGACGAGTTCCGCACCCGGCTGTACGAGGCGCACCTGCCCCGGCTCGACGCGATCGGCGTGGAGTACCGGGCACGGACGGGCCCGCTGCCCTGGCAGACGCGCCCCGGTCTCGTGGGCGCGCCCGCGACCAGGGCCGAGCGCGAGGAGCACATGAGCCGACGGGTGGCGGCCATCCGCACCTGAGCCGCCGCCCGGCGCGCCCGTCCGCGCTCCGGTGCTCAGAGCGGCGGTTCCAGGTGTGCCCAGGGGCGCTCGGCCTCGATCCGGGCGGCGAGGGCGAGGAGCGTCCCCTCGCCGCCCAGCGGGCCGACGAACTGGACGCCGAGGGGCAGCCCCTCGGGGGTGCGGTGGGTGGGGACGCTCATCGCCGGGCGGCCGGTGATGTTCGCCAGCTGGGTGTACGGGGTCGCCGAGAGGTTGGCGATCACCGCCCGCTCCCACGCCCCGGTCCCGGCCAGGGCGCCCAGCAGTCCGAGGCGCATCAGGAACCGGGCCGCGACGCGCACCGGGCGCGGGGTGTCCAGCTCCCCGATCCGGACGGGCGGCCGGGCCAGGGTCGGGGTGAGGAGCAGGTCGTGGTCGGCGTGGAAGGCGGCGAGCTGCCGGCTGTAGACGTTCCAGCGGTCGTGGGCGGCGTAGTAGGCCGGGGCCTTCAGGCCGCGGCCGGCGGCGGCCAGGAGGTGGGTGTCGAGCTCGAAGTCCTCCGGCCCGGCGCCGGTGGCGTCGCGTATGCCGTCGACGGTGTGGGCGAGCTGGGTGGTCCACATGGCCAGGAAGTCGAGGGCGAGCTGCCGCTGGTCGATCCGTGGTTCGACGGGCTCGACGTCATGACCCATGCCGCGCAGCAGGGCGGCGACGTCCTCGACCGCGGCGACCGCCTGCGGGTCGACCTCGGTGTCGATGGGGGAGCGGGTGGTGAAACCGATCCTCAGCTTCCGAGGCCGGCGGGCGAGTTCGGCGTAGGGCGTCTCGGGGCGGGCGTGCAGGTACGGCCCGGCCGGGTCGGGGCGCGCGGTCAGCACGTCGAGCATCGCCGCGCTGTCGCGGACGCTGCGCGAGATGACGCCGTCGGTCGCGGCACCGTGCAGGTGCTCGGCGACGGCGGGCCCGGACGGTACCAGGCCGCGTCCCGGTTTCAGGCCGAACAGGCCGCAGCACGCGGCCGGGATGCGGATGGACCCGCCGCCGTCGTTGGCGCCGGCCACGGGCACGATGCCCGCCGCCACGGCCGCCGCCGTCCCTCCGGACGAGCCTCCCGGGGTTCGGGCGAGGTCCCAGGGGTTGCGGGTGGGGCCGTTCGCCTCCGGTTCGGTGATGCCCTTCGCGCCGAACTCGGGGGTGTTGGTCTTGCCGAAGATCACCAGCCCGGCGTCCAGCCACCGGCTGACCACCTCGCTGTGCCGCTCGACGGGGAGGCGGCGCAGGGCACGGTTCCCACTGCCGGTCGGCAGCCCGGCGTAGTCCTGCGACAAGTCCTTGATCAGGAACGGAACTCCGGCGAACGGCCCGGTCAGGGGCTCCTTCGCTCGTTCCCGGGCCAGGTCGTGCATCGGCCGGACGATCGCGTTGAGTTTGCCGTCGACCGCCTCGGCGCGGGCGACGGCCGCGTCGAGCAGCTCCGTCGGCGAGACCTCGCGGCGGGCGACCAGCTCCGCAAGGCCCACCGCGTCCTGGGCCCGGTACTCGGTGTAGTCCATCACAGCCTCCATAAAACTATAGGTCGTAGTTTTACGCGACCGAAACGTACACTGGCCGGTGCCCGCTGCCAAGCCCCGGTGGCCGGCGACGGACCCGACGCACACGGACGGACGGCCACCGGCGAGGGAAGGAGCAGGGGATGGGCAGGCCGCCGCGCCGACTGGTGACCCGCGAGGGCATCATGCGGACCGCGCTCGCACTGGTCGACGAGGAGGGCCCCGAGGCGCTCTCGGCCGCGCGGGTCGCCGCGCGGCTCGGCGTCAAGGGACCGTCGCTGTACAACTACGTCTCGGGGCGCGACGAGATCGTCGACGGGATCCACGAACTCATCGTCGGGGAGATGGAACTCGTCGCCGACGACCGGCCCTGGACGGACGTGATGGACCGGTGGGCCCGCTCCTGCCGCGTCGCCTTCGCCGCCCACCCGCGCGCGGTTCCGCTGATCGCCTCCAGACCGGTCCGCGCCCTGCCGGTGCTCGAAGGCTACGCGCGGGCGTTCGCCGTCCTGCGCGCCGCCGGCTGGCCGGAGGAACGCCTGCTGCCGGTGGTGCGCTCCGTCGAGTACTTCGTCATCGGCTCGGCCCTCGACCTCGACGCCTCGCCCCGGGCCGGGCTGCCGGCCGGGGAAGGGCCCGTACCGGGGCTGGAACCCCTGCTGGACGCTCCCCCCGACTACCGCGAACTGGCCTTCGAGACCGGCCTGGCCGCACTGGTACGGGGAATGCGGGACACCCTCGCGGACCTCCGGGCGGCCGGACCGTCATGAACGGCGCCGCCGCGCCGCACCCCCGTACCCCGGGCCAACCGGCTCCCGCGCGCCCCGAGCCGCACACACCGGGCGTGATCGCGGCGCCCCATCCGGTTCATCCCCGGGGCGCCGCCGAGAGGAGGGCCTCCCGCAGATCCGCGGCGCTGCGGAAGCCGATCTCCGGCTGCTCGCGCAACGCCTCGTCGACGACCGCGGCGAGGTCGGCCGGCACGCCCGGCTCCCGGCGCCGGATCGGGACGGCGGGCGACTGCAGGACGACCTGCCACGGGTCCTTGTCGCGCGGGAAGTCCCGCGGGGTGTGCCCGGTCAACAACTGGTAGAGGCAGGCGGCCAGGGCCCACACGTCCACGGCCGGAGGCGCCTTCTTGAAGTTCACGACCTGCTGACGGGGCATGAAATGCGGCTTCCCCGCGGTCGCTCCGGTACGGGTGAGACCGCTGAGCCCCGCCCCGTCGAAGGCCTTGGCGATGCCGAAGTCGCAGACCTTCGCCGTCGTGGAACCGTCCGCGTTCTCGTGCAGCAGGACGTTGGAGGGACTGAGATCGCGGTGCACCACACCCTGCCCGTGGGCGTGCTCCAGCCCCTCCAGCACCTGGACGGCGAAGCGGACGGCCTCCGCCACCGGGAGCCGGCCCCCGCTTCGCCGCAGCAGGCGGTCCAGACTGCCGCCGGCGCAGAACTCGGTGGTGAGGTAGAACATGCCGTCGGCGAAACCGGAGTCGTACAGCGCGGCGACGTTCGGATGCCGCAACGCCCCCGTGAGTTCCGCCTCGCGCAGGAAACGGGCCCGCGCGTCGGCGTTCGCCGCCACCTTCGGCAGCATCACCTTCAGCGCCACCTCCTTTCCCGCGGACTCGTGGCGGGCCAGGTACACCGCCCCCATCCCTCCCCGGCCCAGCTCCCGCAGCACCGTGTACCCGGCGATGGGGGCGAGTTCGCGACGCCCGCTGTGCGCGAGGTCCAGGAGGTGCCGGATCGCGGCCGACGGCTCGGACCGGCAGTCCTCGCACAGGTGGTCGCCCGACCGGTGCCCCGTCCCGCCGCCGACCGGGCGCCCGCACTTCGCGCACTCGGGGAGCGACAGCGTGCGCGACACCCGGACACCGACCCGCAGGACGGTGTCCCCGAGCCGGATCTCGTCACCGTCGACCAGGTCGTACTCCGGGAACACCCGCGCGGCACCCTCCTCCGGGGTCTGGTGCTTCTCGCGCTGGCCGATCTTCCGGCCGTTGACGTAGGTGCCGTTGAGGCTGCCGAAGTCGCGGATGCGTATGTCCGGCGGGTTGATGTCGAGCAGACAGTGATGGCGGGAGACCGTGCTGTGGTGGTCGTCGTTCGGCAGGCGCGGCGAGCAGTCCTTGCTGCGGCCGAGCACACAGGTGGTCCGCTCGTCGAACACGTACTCCGCGGGGTCGAGACGGCCCTTGACGAGCGAGAGGGTGACAGCGGCGGGAGGCGTCATCGGGCGGTGTCTCCTCGGCGGGGATCGTGGGATCCGGTGGGCGGACGGCCGACGGCGAGGCCGAGCACGTCCCCGTCGGCGTCGACCCGCACCTCGGCTCCGTCACCGAACCGGTCGGACAGTATCGCGTGCCCCAGCGGCTGTACGAGCAGCCGCTCGACGGCTGCCTCCAGCGCCCGGACGCCCGAACTCGCCCCGGTGGCCTGCCGCAGCAGCAGTTCGCGGGCGTCCCCGGTCAGGGAGACGGTGATCGAACGGGCGGCGAGCCGGTCGCGGACCCGGTCGATCAGCTTGTCGAGTATCCGATCCAGGGAGGCCCGGGTCAGCGGCTCGAAGACGACGACCCGCCCGATCCGGCCGAGCAGTTCGGGCCGCAGCTCCTTCGCCAGCGCCGACCTGACCCGGTCGACGTCGGCGGACCGGGCGGCCGCGGCGCCCGCGTCCGGCGGCACGGCGGGGGCGAAGCCCATCGGGCCCGGCCGGACGGACGTGGTCGCGCCGAGATTGGACGTCAGGATGACGACGCTCTCGGTGAAGGGGACGAGCCTGCCGTGGGAATCGGTGAGCCGCCCCTCGTCGAAGATCTGCAGGAAGATGTCCAGCACCTCCGGATGGGCTTTCTCCACCTCGTCGAAGAGCACGACACTGTGCGGGTGGTCGCGCAGCGGACCGCTGAGCCGGCCCTCGCGTTCGTGCCCGATGTACCCGGGCGGGGCGCCGAGCAGTCGGGACAGCGAGTGCCGCTCCTTGTACTCCGACATGTCGATCCGGATCAGCCGGCGCTCGTCGTCGAAGAGGAACTCCGCCAGCGCCTTGGCCAGTTCGGTCTTGCCCGTGCCGGTCGGACCGGCGAAGAGGAACACCCCGACGGGCCGGCGCGGGTCGCCGAGGCCCGCCCTGGCCACCCGGACCGCCTCGGCGACCGCCCCCACGGCCTCGTCCTGGCCGATCACCCGGCGCCGCAGCCGCTCCTCCATGGAGAGCAGCCGCTGAGCCTCGTGCACCGCCACGCGCTCCAGCGGGATCCTGGCGCGGGCCGCCACGGCAGCCGCCACCTCGTGCCGCCCCACCCGGATTGGTCCGTCGGTTCCCGGCACGGGGCTCAGCGTCCGGACGCGGGCGGCGGCACACGCCTGGTCGACCGCGTCGATCGCCTTGTCGGGCAGCCGCAGTTCGGGCAGATGACGGATGGTCAGATCGACGGCGGCCGACGGCACGTCCGCGTCGATCTCCACCCCGTGGTGCCGGGCCGTCGACCCGAGCAGCCGTTGAAGGATCTCCACCGCCTCCGCCCGGCCCGGCTCGTCGACCCAGATCACCCCGAAGCGGCGCTGGAGCGCCGGATCCGCCTCGACGTACCGGCGGTACTCGCCCGGTGTGGTGGCACCGACGCAGCGCAGGTCCCCGCGGGCCAGGGCGGGTTTGAGGATGTTGGCCGCATCGCTCGCCCCCTTGCCGCCGGCGCCGAGCACGGTGTGGAGCTCGTCGATGAACAGGATCAGCCCCGGGGTCCGGCGCGCCTCCGCCAGCACGGATTCGAGGCGCGCCTCGAAATCGCCCCGGTACGCCGCCCCGGCGACCAGCGAGGCCATCGACAGCTCCACCACGCGGGCCCCGGCCAGTCCGGCGGGCGCACCCGGTCCGGCGAGACGCACGGCGAGGCCCTCGACGATGTTGGTCTTGCCCACCCCGGCATCACCCACGAGCACGGCGTTGGCCTTGCGCTGCCGCACCAGTGCCTGGGCCAGGGCACGCAACTCCTCGCGCCGGCCGATCAGTTCCGGCAGCCGTCCCTCGCGGGCGAGCCGGGTCAGATCGCGGCCGTACCGGTCGAGGAACGGGGTATCGCCGGCCTCCCGCCGCGGCGCGCGGGGACGCCGGGGCGGTGCTTCCTCGCGTGGCTCCCGGGGCGGCCGGTCGGGCTCCGGGGGTTTCCGCGGGTCCTGCGGGCCCCGTGCCGCCCCGGGCCCCTCCGGCTTCCCGGGACCGGCGCCCGGCGGCCGACCGGGGTGCCGGGGGAAGAACGCGGCGAGGGGATCATCGACACCCAGCTCCGCGAACAGCTCCGCAGCCCCGGGCATCGGCGACTCCAGCACCGCCCGCAGCAGATCGACCGCACCGAACGCCCCGGACCCGGCCAGTTCGGCGGCCCGGACGAACACCCTTCGCGCCGCCCGGTCACGGGGCGGTACCGCGTCCGGCGCGGGTGCGGACAGGTCCGCGGGGGCCCCGGCCGCGAGCGCGGCGCGCAACCGGCGGCGGAAGGGGTGCGGATCGACACCGGCCAGTTCGAAGCGACGGCGCACGGCTCTCGCGTTCGTCTCCACCGCCTCGCGGTGCGCCGGGGTCAGCCCGGCGGCGTCGAGCACGCGGCCGAGGTCCTTGCGGCAGAGCTTGGCCAACCCCAGGAAGAGGTGTTCCGGGCCGACCCCGGCCGCCCGGCCGGCCCGCGCCTCGATCCTGGCGGTGCCGAGAACGATCGCCACGCTGTTGGTGTACGGCTTCATCCGGCCCCCCTCGCCGCCCGCCCACCGGCGGTCGGCTCCTCCGTTCGAGCTCCCCACCGTCGCATGATCCCCCGGCCGACAGCGGATACCGACAGTGCCCCGTACCCGTCATGTGTCGGACGGGTACGGGGCACTTGCCGGTGCTCCTCCCGGGGCGTCGCGCATCGGAGCGCGCCCCCGGGTGACGGGATCAGACCGCCGGGGCCGGGTAGGTCGGGTACTCCACGCCGGAGACGTGCTGGACGACGCGGATGACCTGGCACGAGTAGCCGAACTCGTTGTCGTACCACAGGTAGAGGATCGCGTTGTCGGCATCGACCTTGGTGGCGCCGGCGTCGACGATCGACGCGTGGCGCGAGCCGACGAAGTCCATGGACACGGCGTCGGGGGCGGTGGTGAAGTCGATCTGGCGCTTCAGCGGCGAGTTCAGCGAGACGTCGCGGAGGTACTCCAGGACCTCCTCGCGGGTGGTCTCACGGCCCAGGCGCAGGCTGAGGATCGCGATGGAGACGTCCGGGACCGGGACGCGGATCGAGCTGCCGGTGATCGGCGCCTTGAGCTCGGGCAGCGCCTTGGCGACGGCGGAGGCGGCACCGGTCTCGGTGATGACCATGTTGAGCGGCGCGGAGCGGCCGCGACGGTCGGCCTTGTGGTAGTTGTCCAGCAGGTTCTGGTCGTTCGTGAACGAGTGGACCGTCTCCACGTGACCGCGCAGGACGCCGAACTCGTCGTCCATGGCCTTCAGCGGCGGGACGATCGCGTTGGTGGTGCAGGAGGCGCAGGACAGGACCTGCTCGTCCGGCTTGATCGTGTGGTGGTTGACACCGTGCACGATGTTCGGGACGTCGCCCTTGCCCGGGGCCGTCAGGACGACCTTGTCGATACCGGGGCGCAGGTGCTTGGAGAGGCCCTCGCGGTCGCGCCACTTGCCGGTGTTGTCGATGAGGATGGCGTCCTTGATGCCGTACGCCGTGTAGTCGATCTCCGACGGGTCGTTGGCGTAGATCACCTTGATCACGTTGCCGTTGGCGACGATCGTGCTGCTCGCCTCGTCGACGGTGATCGTGCCGTTGAACTGGCCGTGGATCGAGTCGCGGCGCAGCAGCGAGGCGCGCTTGACGAGGTCCTGGTCGCCACCACCGCGGACGACGATGGCGCGCAGCCGCAGGCCGTTGCCGGAACCGGCCTTCTCGATCAGCAGGCGGGCCACGAGGCGGCCGATCCGGCCGAAGCCGTACAGGACGACGTCGCGTCCCTCACGGCGCTCGATCTTGTTGGCGCCGGTGGCCCCGGACACGGCCTCGGCGGTGAACTCCGCCACCGACAGACCGCGGTCGTCGGCGCCGTACGTCGCGGCGAGCATGCCGATGTCGATCTGGGAGGGACCGAGGTCGAGGGTGGTGAGGGCCTGCAGGAACGGCAGGGTGTCGGTGACCGAGAGCTCCTCACCGGCGATCTGCCGGGCGAATCGGTGGGTCTTGAGGATGCTGACCACCGACTTGTTCACCAGGGAGCGGCTGTGCAGCAGGACTGTCACGTCCCGCTCCCGGTGAAGTTTCCCGATGATCGGGATCATCGACTCCGCGATCTCCTCGCGGTTTTTCCAGCTGGTGAACGAGTCGTCATTGACAGTCACAGGTTTATCTTTCGAGCTAGGCGGCGCTCATATGGTAACCACACGGCGCTTTGATCATCCAGGTGGCCCCGTTCCGGGCCGTGTCGGGGGTGCGTCCGGGTGCCGCCGCCGGGTGGGGCGTGCGGGTCGGTGGCCCTCCCGTCGGCCGACCGGCGGAAGGCGTCCGGGATTTCCCGGATACCTGTCACAGATGCCGTCGCCTTCCTGTCATCCCCGGTGAGTGCAGAAACCACCCCGAGAGGATTCCCGACATGAAGGTCGTAGTGATCGGCGGCACCGGACTCATCGGTTCGAAGCTGGTGGCCCGGCTCGGCGAGCAGGGCCACGAGGCGGTGCCCGCCTCCCCCGGCACCGGCGTCGACACGCTGACGGGCAAGGGGCTGGCCGAGGTCCTGGAGGGGGCCTCGGTCGTGGTCGACGTCTCCAACTCCCCCTCGTTCGAGGACGACGCGGTCATGGAGTTCTTCCGGACCTCGACCGCCAATCTCCTCCGGGCAGGGGCAGAGGCCGGTGCGACCCACCACGTGGCGCTCTCCGTGGTCGGCACGGACCGGCTCCAGGAGAGCGGCTACTTCCGTGCCAAGCAGGTGCAGGAAGAGCTGATCAAGGACTCCGGGATGCCGTACTCCATCGTCCACGCCACGCAGTTCTTCGAGTTCGTGCAGGGCATCGCGGCCTCGGCGACCGACGGCGGCACCGTCCGGCTGGCGCCCGTCATGATCCGGCCCGTCCACTCCGACGACGTGGCCGCCGCCGTGGGCCGCACGGCAGTCGGCGCCCCCGTCGACGGGGTGGTGGAGGTGGCCGGTCCGGAGGTGTTCCGGCTGGACGAGCTCCTCCGCGAGGACCTCGCCGCCCGGAACGATCCGCGCGAGGTCGTCACCGACGCCCGGGCCCCTTATTTCGGCGCCAGGTTGCAGGAGTCCACGCTGCTTCCCGGCCCGGACGCGCACATCGCCGGGAACCGGTTCGCCGACTGGCTCGCGCGGCAGCGGTGAACCGTCGGGCGACCCCGGTGCCGGCGTTGCCGGCCGGACACCGGGCGCCCCCGTCGCACGGGCGCCCGGCCCGGGACCGTCCGGTGTCCGGCCGGGCCCTTCGGCATCGATCCTCGCGTTCCGGACCCAGCGGGGACGGATCCACGGGCCGGCTGCCGCCCTGGTCCCGGGCCCCGTGGAACAGTTCCGCGGGATCGGTGATCCCGTGGCCGTCGCGCAGCCCGGTCACCGCCATCGGCGCCGGCCGGTGGCCGGCCGCCGAGGACAGCGGCCGGGACAGCTCGCCCCACCAGTCGTGGGAGTGGTCGGCGTCGGGCTGCTCCCGGCCGGACGGACGTGCCCGGGTCAGCGGTCCGGGCCCTGCCCGGTGCCGTGCTCCGTCGTCATGTCCGTCCAGCCGAGCGGGTACAGGTCGTCGGCCCGGCCCTCCGGTGCGGGCGGTTCGCCACCCGCCTCGTTGAAGGCGGTCAGCGCCTCGACGAGGGCCGTCTGCTGCCCCGGGGCGAGCCGGGCGACGATCGCGGCGATCTCCCGGCGCCGGCTCGCGGTGACGTCCTCGACCGTGCGCCGCCCCTCCTCGGTGAGCCGGAGGAGGGTTTCACGACGGTTGCCGGGATTGGTCCGCCGGTCGACGAGGCCGGAGGAGATCAACCGGTCGACCATGCGCATCGCGGTCGAGGGGGCCACGCGCAACAGCTCCGCGAGCGTCACGAGTTTGGCCTCGCCCCGCGTCGAGAGCACCACCAGCATCCGGAACTGCGCCAGGGTCACCCGGTCCTCGACCTCGGCGAGCGAGTTCGCGGCGACCGCGACGAGTACCCGTGACGCCGTGAGGACGGCACGGGTCACCGCGTCGACACCGTCGACGCTCCCGGCCCGGTCCTTCTCCTCGGTCATGCACCCTTTCTACCGCGCTTCGGCGCGGCAGTGTTCACCCGTCCGCCGGTGCCCTCCGTCGCCGTCCTCCGCCGTTCCTCGTCCCGGGACCCTCGGCGGCGCAGCAGCAGCATCGCCGCGTCGTCGTGCAACGGACCGGCCACGTGCCGGACCACGTCCGCACGCAGCGCTTCGAGGGCGGCCTGTCCATCGGGGTCGCCGAGAAGGGCGGAGCGTTCGCCGAGCGGGTAGAA
Source organism: Streptomyces sp. sk2.1 (assembly GCF_008120935.1). Lineage (GTDB taxonomy): Bacteria > Actinomycetota > Actinomycetes > Streptomycetales > Streptomycetaceae > Streptomyces. The sequence continues at coordinate 24,694 of NZ_RDBO01000014.1, read as the reverse complement.
GGTGCCCGCGTCGTCGCGCGCCTCGGTCACCCCGTCCGTGTAGAGCAGCAGTTGCTCCCCCGGCGCGAAGCCCACCCGGTAGGGCCGGGGCGGTTTCCCGCCGTGCAGTCCCAGCCCCAGCGGCAGCGCGTGGGCGGGCGGCAGCGGGAAGTCGACCGTGCCGTCGCGCCGGACGAGCATCGGGGCCGGGTGCCCGTAGTTGAGGAGGACGGCCTCCTCGTCACGGCCCCGTACCTCCGCGAGGACGGCGGTCACGAACCTCTCGCCGTTCGCCTCCCTGGCCACGCTCCGCTCCAGGCGGGCGCCGAGGGCCGTCAGGTCCCGCGCGTCGTGCGCGGCCTCGCGGAACGCGCCGAGGACCACGGCTGCGGTCTCCACCGCGCCCAGCCCCTTGCCCTGCACGTCTCCGATGATCACCCGGGTTCCGTACGGGGACGCGACCACCTCGTACAGGTCGCCGCCGATCCGCGCCTCGGCCATCGCCGAGGTGTAGGAGACCGCGATCCGCAGCGGGCCCGTGCTGCGCGGCACCGGCCGCAGCAGCACCCGCTGCGCCACTTCCGCGATGGAGCGGACACTGGCCAGTTCCGCCTCCCGCCGGCCGCGCATCACGGCCCCGGCGACGCCCGCCGCGGTGACACCCACCACGGAACCCATCGCCGTGGAGCCGCGCCGGGTCTGGAAGAGCCCGTCGTACATGCCGAGGCCCACACAGAGCAGCAGTGCCACGGCGCCCGTCAGTACCGTGCGCCGCCACGTCCCGATCAGCCCGGCGAAGGCGGGACCGAGCGACACCAGGGGGAGGAATCCCACCCCGGGGCCCGCCATGACGTCCACGACGGCCACGACGGCCATCACCACGGCCGGCAGGCAGTACAGCACCACGGGGCCGTGCGGTCGCCCTGTACGGGACACGGCGCTCTCCACTCGTATCGCACTCGCCCGGCCGACCGGACCCCCCACCGTTTTAGACTATGCAATAGTTGCATCGACTAAGGGTCTTCGGCGGGTTCTCGTTACGCAATCGAGGCCGTCGGCCCGGCCGCTCCGAGCCCGGGAAAGGTGCGTGTCGACGATGACTCCGCGACGTACGACAGAGGGCCGTCCCCGGCTTCCGTCCGGCTGGCGGCGACGGCTGACCCGGCTCCCGATCGGCCTGTACCGGGTGGGCCTGGGCCCGTTGTTCGGCAAGCGCCTCCTGCTGCTGCACCACAAGGGGCGCACCAGCGGTCTCGACCGGAAGGCGGTCCTGGAGGTCGTCGCCCGCGAGCGCGGCAGCTGGACCCTGGCCGCGGGCTTCGGCCCGGAGTCCGCCTGGTACCGGAACCTCCGCCACACCCCTCGGACGACGATCCAGTCCGGCCGCCGCTACTACGCGGTCACCGCCCACTTCCTCACCCCGGAGGAGGGCGGCGAGATCAYGGCCCGCTACGCCCCCGCCCACCCCCGCGTCGCCCGCCGCCTCTGCGCCTTCATGGGCCTCGACGTCGACGGCAGCGAGGAGTCCTTCCGCCGGGCCGGACGACAGATCCCGTTCGTACGCCTCGACGCCGCGGCGGGGCAGCGCCTGCCCTGAACCCCGGGGCCGGTGTGCCGCGCGGTCCCGCCGGGTCAGGCGTCGCGGGCGCCGGTGGTGTCCGGAGCGATGTCCAGGTCATGGAGGAACGTCAGCGTGCGGTCGAGGAACAGCGCGGTGGCGTCGGCGTCGTAGGACGACAGGGAGCTGTCGGCGAACAGGTGCCGGTCGCCGGGGTACAGGTGCAGTTCGCCGTCGGGGACCTCGGCGACGAGGTCGCGGGCGGCGTCCGCGTCGCCGTCCTCGGTGAACAGGCGGTCCGCCTCCATGGCGTGGACGCGGACCGGGAGCCGCGACGGCCACGTCCCGAAGAAGGAGGCCGGCACGCACGAGTGGACGAGTACGGCACCGAGGGCACCCGGCCGGGTCTGGGCCAGTTTCTGCGCGGGGAGCACGCCGAGGGAGAAACCGATGTACACCTGCTCGGCGGGCGAGCCGTCCACCGAGCGGACGCCGCGTTCGAGCAGTTCGCCGCTGCCGACCTCGGCCATGTACTCGACCCCCTCGTCCAGGGTGTCGAAGGTGCGGCCCTCGTACAGGTCGGGCGTGTGCACGCGGTGTCCCCGGCCGCGCAGTTCGTCGGCGAACGCCTTCACCCCGGGAGTGAGGCCCTGGGCATGATGGAAAACGGTCACTTCGGCCATCGTGGACCTCCAGCGGTATCGGGACGGCTTCCGGTCCCGGATCGGAATTCGGAATGACGGGCACGGGCGCCGTCATGTGACAGCGATGGCACCCGGCCCGGAGGTCGTCACCGTACCCGTGCGCACTGACACACGATCGCTGCCGCCCGGCCCGCCACCGTACGCGGCTCCGCCCCGCCGTCGTGGGCGAGTTGACCCCACCGCCGCGTGCGACCCGGTCCCGCCGTCCTCGTGTGCGGGCAGCGCCGGAGCACGACCGCTCCCGGCCCGCGAACCGTGGGTGGCAGGGGGTCGGAAGGGGGAGAGATGGAGCGGATTCCTCACGAGGGGTAGGCCGACACGGCACTCTTGCTATACGTTCCGTCTAACAGCTTGCTAGACACGACGTCTAACAAGCCGCGAGGGAGGCACCGGGCGACCACGGCCCCGCCGGGCGGACACGGGGCGGGCCGATGGGCCGGCGTCGGGGCGATCTGTCGATTCAAGGAGCCGCATCATGGCAAGCAGCACCGTTCGGCCGGAGGACCGGGACCGGCTCGACGAGCACGACGTCGCACGACGCCTGCTCGAATCGTCGGCGAAGCTTTCGTACGACCCGGCCACCGAGGTGGACTGGGACACCCCGCTGGACAAGGACTTCCACGGCGCCAGCCCCGAGTGGAGCACGCTCTACGGCACGGCGTACTGGAACGAGCTGACCGACGCGCAGCGCAAGGAGCTGACGCGGCAGGAGGCCGCCTCGGTGGCCAGTACCGGCATCTGGTTCGAGATGATCCTGCAGCAGATGGTGCTGCGCGACATCTACACGACGGACGCGACGGACCCGCGGTTCCAGTGGGCCCTCACCGAGATAGCCGACGAGTGCCGGCACTCCATCATGTTCGCCCGCGGCGCCGCGAAGCTGGGCGCCCCCGCGTACCGGCCGCGCCGCGCGGTGGTCGAACTGGGCCGGGCGTTCAAGACCCTGGCGTTCGGCGAGGCCGCGTACGCCGCGATCCTGGTCGCCGAGGAAGTGCTCGACGTCATGCAGCGCGACTGGATGCGGGACGAGCGGGTCGTACCGTTCGTGCGCACCATCAACAACATCCATGTCGTGGAGGAGTCCCGGCACATGAAGTTCGCGCGCGACGAGACCCGCAGGCGCCTGCGGAGCGCGGGCCCCGTGCGCCGGCAGCTCAACGCGTTCGTGATCGCGGTCGCGTCCTACTTCATCGTCACCAGCATGGTGAACCGGGAGGTCTACGCGAACGCCGGGCTCGACACCCGGCGCGCGCTCGCCGAGGCCGGGGCCAACGAGCACCACAAGTCCCTCATGCGGTCCAGCTGTTCGGGCCTGATGGAGTTCCTGGCCTCGGCCCGTCTCCTCACCGGGCCCGCGCTGGCCCTCTACAGGCGCGCCAACCTGATCTGACCCGAGCACCCGAGCACCCGAGCACCCGAGCACCCGAACATCCGAGCATCCGAGCCGAGCGACCCGAGCTGACGAGATGACCTACGCCATCACCCAGACCTGTTGCAGCGACGCCACCTGCGTCGCCGTGTGCCCCGTCAACTGCATCCATCCGACGCCGCAGGAAAGGGCGTTCGGGAGCACGGAGATGCTGTACGTCGACCCGAGGGCCTGCATCGACTGCGGCGCCTGCGCCGACGCCTGCCCGGTCGACGCGATCTTCCCGGTGGACGGTCTGCCCGAGGGGCAGGAGGAGTACGCCGCGATCAACGCGGCGTACTTCGCCGGCCGGGAACCCGCGTCGGGTGACACGGGACCCAACTTCCACCACTGGGACGCGCCTTCGTTCGAGCGCAGCCTGCCGGCCGACTTCGCCCCGATCCGGGTCGCGGTCGTCGGCACGGGACCCGCGGGCATGTACGCCGCGGAGGACCTGCTGCTGCACACCAACGCCGAGGTGACCCTGGTCGACCGGCTGCCGGTGGCCGGCGGGCTCGTCCGGTACGGCGTGGCGCCCGACCATCCCGCGACCAGGAAGGTGGGCGACACCTTCGCGCGCTTCCACACCCATCCCCGGGTGCGGATGCACCTGGGGGTCGAGATCGGCAAGGACGTCACGGCGGAGGAGCTCGCCGCCCATCACGACGCGGTGATCTACGCCGTCGGCGCCTCCGCCGACCGCCGCATCGGCATCCCGGGCGAGGAGTTGCCCGGCAGCATCTCGGCGACCTCGTTCGTGGCCTGGTACAACGCCCATCCCGAGGTCGCGCCGGACGCCGTCGACCTGTCCTCGGAGCGGGTGGTCGTGGCCGGCAACGGCAATGTCGCGCTCGACGTGGCCCGCATCCTCGTCACGGACCCGTCGGCGCTGGCCGGCACGGACATCGCCGATCACGCCCTCGCCGCCCTGCGCGCCTCGAAGGTGCGCGAGGTGGTGCTGCTGGGGCGGCGCGGTCCCGAGCACGCGGCGTACAGCGCCTCCGAGTTGCTCGCGCTGAAGCACCTGCCGGGCGTGGAGCTGGTCGTGGACGACCACGACCCGCGGACCGGCGCGGCCGTCGACGGCGCGGCGGCGGACGGGAAGGCCGCGCTGCTGCGGGACGTCGCGCGCGAAACGGTGGACTGGTCGCAGGCCCCGGCGCCGGGGCCGGGGCGGCGCATCGTGTTCCGGTTCCGCTCCGCGCCCGTCCGGGTGCTGGGCGACGACGCCGTGCGGGGTGTGCGCGTGACGGGGGACGCGGGCGAACTGGACGTCCCGGCCGGGGTGTTGCTGCGGGCGGTCGGCTATCGCGGCGTCCCGGTGGCGGGGCTGCCCTTCGACGGGACGACCGGCACCGTGCCGCACGAGGGCGGGCGCGTGACGGGGCGGTCCGGGACGTACGTCGTCGGCTGGATCAAGCGCGGGCCCTCGGGCGGGATCGGCGCCAACCGCGCCTGCGCCGCGGAAACCGTCGGCACGCTCCTGGCCGATGCCGTCGCGGGCGCCCTGCCCGCTCCGGCGCCCGCCCCCAAGGCGTTCGCGCGCCTGGCCCGGAGCCGCAGCCGTCATGTCGTCGACGCCAAGGGACTGGCCGCCATCGAACGGGCCGAACTCGCGCGGGGCCGCGACGGCGGACGCCCGCGGGTCAAGTTCGGCACGGTGCCGGAGCTGGTGGCGGCGGCGCGGGGCGGTCGCTGGAAGCCGTAGCGCCGGGGCCGGGTCCGCCGTGCCCGGCCGCCCCGCTCCCCGGCCGCGTCACCGGCCCCGCGCGCACGGCGCGTGCCCGGGGCCGGGCGGCTCCCTCCCTTCGGTGCCGCCCGGTCCCTGGGCACCCCCGGGGTCCCGTCCCGCCGTCCGGTGGTCCCGACGGCCCCCGGTCCGCTGCCGGGATTCCGTACGCCGGGCCACCGGGCCACCGCCGGGAAGCACGGGATCGCCGTCCGGGCCGCACCGGTCCCGTCGGGCCGCCGGGCCGTGAAATCGTCAGGCCGTCAGGTCGTGTCGGGGTCGATCTCGACGCGGCCCCTGGCTCGCTTGCCGACCACGGCCGCCGCCGCGACCGCGCTGCCCGCGAAGGCCAGCGCGACCATCCACGGCCGGTCGAAGACGTGCCGGGTCGCGTGGTCGACGGAGTACCGGCCCGGCCCGGTCAGACCGATCGCCGCGGCGGTGAAGCCGAGGAACGCCGAATACTCGTAGCCCCCGCCCTGCGCGAAGAACCCGGCGGGCGCGTGGACGGCCACGGCGCCCGCCATCGCCCCGGCCGCGGCCGCTCCGGCCGCCGGGGTGGCGAGGCCGAGTGCCAGCAGCACCCCGCCGCCCGCCTCGCCGAGCCCGGCGGCGACCGCGCTGTGCTTCGGCGGGTGGAAGCCCATCGCCTCCATCGCGGCGGTGGTTCCTTCGATCCCTCCGCCGCCGAACCAGCCGGCCAGTTTCTGGGTGCCGTGCGCGGCCAGTACCGCGCCGGTGCCGACGCGCAGGACGAGCAGGCCGAGGTCACGCCTGTTGAGGCAGGCCATGGGGGTCTCCACAGGAATCCGGGTCGGGTGATGGTGCGCCATCTGCCCCGTACCGGACGGATGCCGCTGTTCCACTTTCCGGCGCTCAGGGTGTCGGCGTACCCCGCTGCTACGCCGTCCGGGGGACGGTCCGACCCTCGGCGCTGCGACGCATCTCATTATGCAACTTGTTGCACATCGGTATTTCGCTGGTCTACAACTGGCGGAACGACACTGCGCGAGGAGTCACCGCATGAGCCCGTACCCGAATCTGCTGAGCCCGCTCGACCTCGGGTTCACCACCCTCCCCAACCGGGTGCTGATGGGGTCGATGCACATCGGTCTGGAGGAGGTCGAGCACGGCTTCGAACGGATGGCCGCCTTCTACGCGGAACGCGCCCGGGGCGGCGTCGGCCTGATGGTCACCGGCGGCATCGCCCCGAGCGCCCGCGCCTGTTCGCTGCCCGGCGGGGCGAAGATGACCACCGGGGCGGAGGCCGAGCAGCACGCCCTCGTCACCCGGGCCGTCCACGAGGCGGGCGGCCGGATCGCCATGCAGATCCTGCACTTCGGCAGGTACGCGCACCACCCGGACCTGGTCGCGCCGAGCGCGATCCAGGCACCGATCAGCGCCTTCACCCCGCACGCCCTGGACGACGACGAGGTCGAGGAGACCATCGAGGACTTCGTCCGGGCGGCAGGGCTCGCGCAGCGGGCCGGGTACGACGGCGTCGAGATCATGGGATCCGAGGGCTACCTGATCAACGAGTTCATCGCCGCCGCCACCAACCACCGCACCGACCGCTGGGGCGGCTCGTACGAGAACCGCATCCGGTTCCCCGTCGAGATCGTGCGCCGGGTCCGCGAGCGGGTCGGCGACGACTTCATCCTGATCTACCGGCTGTCGATGCTGGACCTGGTGCCCGGCGGTTCCTCGCTGGAGGAGGTCGTGCACCTGGCCCGCGAGATCGAGGCGGCCGGTGCGACGATCATCAACACCGGGATCGGCTGGCACGAGGCCCGCATCCCCACCATCGCCACCTCGGTGCCGCGCGGCGCCTACACCTGGGTCACGGAGAAGGTGCGCGACGCCGTCTCCGTCCCCCTGGTGACGAGCAACCGCATCAACACGCCCGAGGTCGCCGAGGAGGTACTCGCCTCGGGCCGGGCGGACATGGTCTCGATGGCCCGGCCGTTCCTCGCCGATCCCGACTTCGTCACCAAGGCCGCCGAGGACCGCGCCGACGCGATCAACACCTGCATCGGCTGCAACCAGGCCTGCCTGGACCACATCTTCAGCGGCAAGGTCACCTCCTGCCTGGTCAACCCGCGCGCCTGCCACGAGACCGAACTCGTCCTGTCGCCCACCCGCACCGTGAAGCGGGTGGCGGTCGTGGGCGCCGGGCCCGCCGGTCTCGCGTGCGCCGTCTCGGCGGCCGAACGCGGGCACCGGGTGACGCTCTTCGACGCGGCCGAGGAGATCGGCGGCCAGCTGAACGTGGCGCGCAAGGTCCCCGGCAAGGAGGAGTTCGACGAGACGCTCCGCCACTTCCGCACCCGGCTGCGGGAGGAGCGGGTCGAACTGAGGCTCGGTACGCGAGTCACCGCCGACGCGCTCGACGACTTCGACGAGATCGTCCTCGCCACCGGCGTCACGCCCCGCTCCCCCGCGATACCGGGCCTGGACCACCCCAGCGTGGTCGGCTACCTCGACGTGCTGCGCGACGGGGCACCGGTCGGCGAGCGGGTCGCGATCATCGGGGCGGGCGGCATCGGCTTCGACGTCGCCGAGTTCCTGACCGACCCGGGCGAATCGGCGAGCCTCGACCCCGAGGTGTTCTTCCGCCAGTGGGGCGTCGACACCGACTACCGCGAGCGGGGCGGGCTCCGCGCCCCGGAGCGGACGAAGGCGCCCCGCAGCGTCCATCTGCTCCAGCGCGGAACCGGCAAGGTCGGCGCGGGGCTGGGGAAGACGACCGGCTGGATCCACCGCACCGAGCTGCGGCACCGCGGGGTCACGACGGTCGCGGGCGCCACGTACGACCGGATCGACGACGACGGGCTGCACCTCACGGTCGACGGCCGGCAGCACCTCCTGCCGGTCGACACGGTCGTGATCTGCGCGGGCCAGGAACCGAACCGCGCACTGTACGAGGAGCTGCTCGCCGCGGGCCGGCCCGCGCGTCTGATCGGCGGCGCCGACGTGGCGGCCGAGCTCGACGCCAAGCGGGCGATCCGCCAGGGCACGGAGCTGGCGGCCTCCCTCTGACGGGGCCGGGCGCTTCGGGCAGGGCCGGGGGCTTCGAGCGGGGCCGGGGTCGGCATGCTTCGGGCGGGGCCGGGAACACCGGCCCCGGCCCGCCCGGCCGTCCCTAGGATGCACTCCATGTCACTCCCGCACGCGATCCTCACCGCCCTGCTCGAAAAGCCGTCGTCGGGGCTGGAGCTGACCCGCAGGTTCGACCGGTCGATCGGCTACTTCTGGTCCGCCACGCACCAGCAGATCTACCGGGAGCTGGGAAAACTGGAGCGGAGCGGCCGCATCCGGGAGCTGCCGTCGCAGCAGCCCGCCCGTGGCCGGAAGAAGGAGTACGAGGTGCTGCCCGCGGGCCGCGAGGAACTCTCCGCGTGGGTGGCCCGTCCCGAGGACCCGCGGCAGATCCGCGATCCGCTCCTGCTGCGGATGCGGGCGGCGGCGGTCGTGGGGGCGCCCGGTCTGGACGCGGAGCTCCGCCGCCACCTCGAACTGCACCGCCGGCAGCTGGCGGAGTACCTGGAGATCGAGGAGCGGGACTTCCCGCCCGGCCGGAACTCCGAGGAGGACCGGCTGCGCCACCTGGTGCTGCGCGGCGGCATCGATCTGGAGAACTTCTGGGTCGGCTGGCTCACCCGGGCCCTGGACACCGCACCCGACGCACCGGGGGCCGCGGAACGGCTCCCGGGCGAGGAGCCGGAGCCGGGTCGGCCGACCGGCTGACGGCGGGCACCGCCCCACCACCCGTCGCGCCCCACCCCCTCCCACCCCGCCGACCGGCGTACGGTCGAGTTCCGGCCGGAGTGCCGACGTGTTTTCGGCAGGGCGTTCGAGGGCCACTCGGGCAGTGGCTTCGGGCGCCCCGTTGCTCCGATCATGAACCGTGTGGACCTGACCGGTTCATGATCGGCAACCGGGTCGGGACCGCCTCTGCCGGATGACGTCGCCGATTGATTCGGGTGCCGTCGTGGTGACCGGTCGGCGGGTGGTCGGCACGCTGTCCCTTCCGGGCCCTCGTGGTTCGTGTCCCCGACAGGCATGGCCCTCGGAGATCCGGTTCCCGGCACACGGAAGGGGGAGCTCCGCCGTGCGGCGCTCCCCCTTCCTCCTTGCGGTGGGGCTCTGGTCACGTACTGAAGGTCTCCGGTGGTCAGGCGACGGTGGTCAGGGTCTTCCCGGTTTTGCCGGCCGGGGCCGGGGCGACGCGCCCGGGGATGCGACGGCTGTAGAGGTTGTTGGCGACGCCGGCGGCGAGGGTGAGGGCGACGCCGGTGATTTCGGCGGTGGTGGGCCGGTGGCCGCGGACGGCCTCGATGGCGAAGGAGGTGAGGGGGACGAGGTTGATGAACAGGACGCCGTTGGCGGGGCCGAGGGTGTGGGTGGCGTGGTTGAGGGCGAGGACCGCGATGGCCGTGGCCGGGACGGCCATGTAGAGGATCTGCCACCAGCCGGCCGCGCAGTCGGCGGCGCCCGGGGTGGGGATGGCGCCGAGGGCGCCGGAGGCGAGGGTGACGACCGCGATGGTGACGGCGCCCAGGACACTGGTGACGGTGGTGTAGCGCAGGACGGAGAAGGCCGGGAAACCGGCTGCGCCGGTGGTGCAGACGACCCAGCCGACGACTCCGGCCAGGATGCAGAGTCCTCCGGAACCGATGCCGCCGGTGAGGACGACGAGCGGGTTGCCGTGAACTCGACGCCCGCTTCCCCGGCCTGCTCGGCTCCGTCCTCGACGCGGTCGAGCGGACCGAGCCGGCTCTTCCGTCCGTCCGAGCCCTTCGGGGCACCGCGCTCGTGGTGGTCACCGGCTTCAGCAACCGGTCGCACCCGCCCATGTCCGGCGGGCCCGGCCGCGGATCGGTCGGCAGCCGCCCGGTGTGCGGGGAGATCGCCTTCGCCCCGCCCCCACCGGCTCCGGCGCACTCGGCCGCGGCGGCGGGCTCACGCCCGGGCGGCACCGGATGCGCCGGCGCCTTCACCGCCGCCTTCCGCGGCATCTCGTACCGCCGGGCCCTTCCGGCGGTCACGACGGATCCGCCCGAAGACCCACTCATGCGATCCGTGCGCGAAAAGGTCTCCCGACCCGGCCTCGGTCAACGCACACGGCGTGAACGGCCGAACGGCCCGCACCACCGATCACGCCGGCAGCGGCATGTCACGCGCCTCGGACGGACTGGTAACCGAGCCCGTTGCCCAGACGGTGGCCGCCGTCCCCGCTGCCCGACCGGTCCCCCGGGAAGCTGTCGAGAACAGCAGGCGGGTCCAGCGGGCCCCGGCTCCCGATGACGACGCGCGAGGGCGTTACCGCCCGCGCCGCCGCGGCGTCCCGGTCGTCGGCGGCCGGTGCCTGCGCCTGGGCGCGACTGAGCAGGAACACCCCGCGCGCCGCCGCCGCCGTCCCGAGCAGTGCCGGGAGCAGGCCGATCGTCCCGCCCCGGAGGTGTTCCCCCAGCAGGGCCAGCCCGATGACCGCGGCGGCCATCGGGTTGGCGAGCGTGACGACCGCCAGTGGTGCGCCCAGGCCGTCCCGGTAGGCGGTCTGGGAGAGCAGCAGCCCGACCGCCGCGAACGCGGAGACGAGCAGGGCGACGACCACCACGCGCCCGCTGAGCAGTGGGCCCGTGCGGTCGGTGACGGAGACGGTCAGTGTCTGGGTGAGCGCGGAGGCGACCCCGGAGGTGATGCCGGAGGCGGCGGCGTGCCGCAGGCCGGGGCGGGCTCCCGGGCGGCCGAGCCCAGCGACGACGGCCACGGTCCCGGCCGCGACGGCCAGGGCCTCGGGGAGACCGAGCGTCTCGTGCGGGGCGGCGCCGCCCGTGGTCATGAGCAGGGCGCCGAGGCCGAGCAGGGTGAGGGCCGTACCGCGCCACTCGGCCGTGGTGACCCGGCGTCCCGCGGCCCTGGCGCCCATCGGCACGGCGGCGACCAGGGTGAGGGCGCCGAGCGGCTGCACCAGGGTGAGCGGACCGTACTTGAGCGCCGCGACGTGCAGCAGCGCGCCGCCGGCGTTCAGTCCGACCGACGCCCACCAGGCGCCCCGCCCGAGCAGCCTCAGCACACCGGCGTCCGGGTCGGTCCGTCCGGCGAGCCGGGCCTGTGCCACCGCGGCCGCGGCGTAGGCGACGGCCGAGACCAGGGACAGCGCGACGGCCGCCGCGGTGGCGCTCACCGCCGGGTCCCGGGGGCCATGGAGGTCCCGGCGGCCCCCGGGATCTCGGCGGTTGCGGCGGTCCCGGCCGTTCCCGGCGGGGCGTACGAGGAGGACGGACGCGGCCGGGGGCCGGGGAGAACGCCCGGTCCGACGGCCCCGGACACGGCTGCCGCCACCGGCACGCCCGTCGCGGACGACCACGGGAGGTGGGCGCGCACCGGCTCCGCGCCCGGCAGCCGCAGCGCCGCGAGGGCCACCGCGAGCAGCGCGGAGACCACGATCGAGTCGAGCCAGTAGTGGTTGGCCGTGCCGACTATCACCAGCAGGGTGACGGCCGGGTGCAGCAGCCACAGCCAGCGCCACCGGCTCCGGGTCGCGACGATCAGCCCGACGGCGACCATCACCGCCCAACCGAAGTGCAGTGACGGCATGGCGGCGAACTGGTTGGCCATCGAGTCGGTCGACGGCGTCGCCCCGTACACCGTCGGCCCGTACACCTGGCCGGTGTCGATCAGCCCGGTGGCGGCCAGCAGGCGCGGCGGGGCGAGCGGGAAGAGCAGGTGGAGCACGAGGGCCGCGCCGGTGAGCGCGGCGAGGACCCGGCGCGACCAGACGTAGTGGCGCGGGCGGCGCCAGTAGAGCCACACGAGGAAGAGCGCCGTGGCCGGGAAGTGCACGGTCGCGTAGTAGGTGTTCGCGAGGTGGACCAGGGTCTCGTCGCGCAGCAGCAGGTCCTGCACCGCGCCCTCGGCGGGCAGGTGCACGGAACGTTCGAGGTCCCAGACGTGCCCGGCGTTGGCGTACGCCTCGTCGACGTGGCCGTTGGCGGCCTGTCGGCCGAGTTTGTAGACCACGAAGAGTCCCACGACGAGAAGCAGCTCGCGGATGAGGGGCGGTCGGGCAGAACTGTCCGGCTCCCGGTCCGCTGGCTCGTTACCGGCGTACATCACCCGGTGCCCCTTTGCTGACGAAGCGGTGTTGCGGCGGCATGGTCTGGACCACGCCTTATCGATACGCCAGTGTACCGATACGGTCGCGTATCGGTACACGCACGTATCGGTACACTGGCGTATCGGATGACCTCGTCGCAGATTCGCCGAGAGGGAACACGCATGTCGCCGCAGGAAACCGCCCCGGAGCCGACCCACACCGCACGCCGCTCGAAGATCACGCCGGAGCGGGCGCAGGAGTTCTACACGGCCGTGCTCGACATGCTGCGGGAGTCCGGTTACGAGTCGCTGACCATGGAGGGGGTCGCCTCGCGGACCCGTTGCGGCAAGTCCACGCTCTACCGGCAGTGGGGCTCCAAGCCCGAACTGGTGGTGGCCGCGCTGCACGGCACCCGGCAGGCCCTGCTCCCGCACATCGACACCGGCACACTCGCCGGCGATCTGCGCGAGGCGGCACGGGCGATCGGCGCGGGTTCGGGGCGGGACACCCCGCTGATGCACGCGCTGAGCCATGCCGCGCTGCAGAGCCCCGAGCTGCTGTGCGCGCTGCGCGAGTCGCTGATCGCACCCGCCGTCTCGGCGATCGACGCCATGGTCCGGCGGGGCGCCGAACGCGGCGAGTTCCCGGTGGACGCCCCCGCGGCGGAGTTCGTCTCCGCGCAGCTGCTGGGCGTGCTGCGCGCCCGGCCGCTGCTGGAGGGGAAGTACGCGGACGAGAGTTATCTCACCCGCTTCGTGGAGAACGCGATCCTTCCCGCACTCGGGCTGGGCGCTTCCGCGACCTAGCCTTTCAGTCGTGGGCCGTCCGTCCGAGCGGATGACGGCGGCCCGCAGGCGCCGCACCGTGGGGACGGGGGCGGCGCACCATCCGGGCGGCCGGTGACTCCTCGGGGAGCCACCGGCCGCCCGCGGTTCCGCACCTCCTCGCCATCCGGCACCTGTTGTACCAAACAAACGCTCGGTAGATTGTCCGGACCGGTCGGCGCGACCTCGGCCGCACGCGCACTTCGAGGACAGTGGGGCGGACGATGGACATCGGCGATCCGATCGACTTCACCGGGCGGGCGGTGCTCGTCACCGGTGGCACGAAGGGCATCGGCGCCGCGATCGCCGGGGCCTTCCTGGCCGCCGGGGCGGAGGTACTGGTCTGCGGGCGGAACGAGCCTCCGGAGCCGCCCGGAAGCGGTCCGCGCCGGGCGCACTTCCGGGCGGCCGACGTCCGCGACCCGGTGGCGGCCGCCGCCCTGGTCGACGCGGCGGCGGAACGGTTCGGACGGCTGGACGTGCTCGTCAACAACGCGGGCGGCTCCCCGGACGCCGACGCGGCCACCATGTCGCCGCGCTTCTTCGAGAAGGTCGTCGCCCTGAACCTGCTGGCCCCGTTCCACCTGTCACAGGCCGCCAACCGGGTCATGCGGGAGCAGCCCGGGGGCGGCTCGATCATCAACATCGGCAGCGTCTCCGCGCACACCCCCCAGCCGGGCACGGCCGCCTACACGGCGGCGAAGGCCGGGCTGCTGGCCCTGACCCGGGCACTGGCCCTGGAATGGGCGCCGCGTGTGCGCGTCAACCACATCACGGCCGGCCCGGTCCGCACCGGGAGCGCGGCGTCGGTGTACGGCGAGGGCGGCACCGAGGCGGTGGCCGGGGTCATCCCGATGCGGCGGATGGCGGAACCGGACGACGTGGCGCGCGCCTGCCTGTACCTGGCGGGCGGGCTGGCCCGGTACGTCAACGGCGCCGATCTGGCCGTGCACGGCGGCGGCGAGGCGCCGGCCAGGTTCCTCGCCGTGCGGGACGGGCGGAGCGGGTCGCCGGGGGCGGAGCCCGGCGACCGATTATTTTCGTCCCCTTGACGATAATGAGCCATTCCTCTTATCGTCCCCATGACGAGAAAAAGGGGACCGACATGGCCGACATCACCAGGCGCTTCGGCTTGCGCCATCTGCGCTCCGCGCCCACCGCGCACATCCGCCACCACAAGCGGGGCCGGCTCGCCCACGACGGCCCCGGGCTGAGCTTCTGGTACCGCTCACTGACCGCGGCCCTCTCCGAGGTCCCGGTCAACGACCGCGAGCTGGCGATGGCCTTCCACGCCCGCACGTCCGACTTCCAGGACGTGACCGTGCAGGCCACCGTGACGTACCGGATCGACGACCCGGCCGAGGCCGCCGCCCGGCTGGACTTCTCGATCGACCCGGACACCGGGGCCTGGCGCGGCGCGCCGCTGGAACAGATCGCCACGCTGCTGACCGAGACCGCCCAGCAGCACACCCTGGACGTACTGGCCAGGACGGCGCTGGCCGAGGCCCTGGTGGACGGTGTCGCGGCGGTGCGCGACCGGGTCGCGGCGGGGCTCGCCGCCGAACCGCGGCTGCCCGCCACGGGCATCGACGTGGTGGCCGTGCGGGTGGTGGCCATCCGCCCCGAGGCCGAGGTGGAGCGCGCCCTGCGCACCCCGGCCCGCGAGCAGATCCAGCAGGAGGCCGACCGGGCCACCTACGAGCGCCGCGCCGTGGCCGTCGAACGGGAACGGGCCATCGCCGAGAACGAGCTCGCCAGCCAGATCGAACTGGCGCGCCGGGAGGAGCAGCTGGTCGAGCAGCGCGGCACCAACACCCGCCGCGAGGCCGAGGAGAACGCGGCGGCCGACAAGGTGCGCGCCGAGGCGGAGGCGGCCCGCAAGGTGCGCCTGGCGCGGGCCGAGGCCGAGGCGGCGCGCGAGGTCGGCGCCGCACGGGCCGAGGCCCAGGCCGCCTGGCTGCGGGTGCACGGCGAGGTGGACGACGCGACCCTGCACGCCCTGGCCGCGACCCGGCTCGCCGAGAACCTGCCGCGCATCGACAGCCTCACCCTCTCCCCCGACGTGCTCACCGGCCTGCTCAGCAAGCTCGGCCGGCCCGGCCCGGAGACCCGGGCATGAGCCTGGCACCGCGCGCGGTACTGGTCCACCGCACCACCGAGTACGAGGAGCTGCTGGCCCGCCACGGCACGCACGGCCAGGCCGCGTTCTTCCTCTCCAGCCGGGGCCGGTCCATCGACGAGGTGGCCCGGCGGCACCGGCGGACCCAGCAGGCGCTCGCCGACGTGGCGGCGGCCGTGCCGCTCCAGTGGCGCCATTCGCGGGTGGAACGCGCGGACCTGGACCGCTTCCTGTTCGGGCCCGAGGACGTGGTGGTCGTCGTCGGACAGGACGGGCTCGTGGCCAACGCCGCCAAGTACCTCTCCGGCCAGCCGGTCGTGGGCATCGACACCGACCCCGGGCGCAACCCGGGGGTGCTCGTCCGGCACCGGCCCTCCGACGCGGCCGCCCTGCTCAGGGCGGCCGCGGCCCCCGGCGGCGCGGCGGACGAACTCACCATGGTCGAGGCCGTGGCCGACGACACCCAGCGCCTGGTCGCCCTCAACGAGATCTACCTGGGGCCGCCCGGCCACCAGACCGCCCGCTACCGGATCGGCCCGGACGCCCCCGACGCCTCCGCCGAACCGCAGGCGTCCTCCGGCGTCCTGGTCGGCACGGGCACCGGCGCCACGGGCTGGCTCCGCTCGCTGTGGCAGGAACGGCACAGCGAGCTCCGCCTCCCGGCGCCCACCGACCCTCGCCTCCTCTGGTTCGTGCGGGAGGCCTGGCCGTCCCCGGCCACCGGCACCTCGCTGGTCGCGGGCGAACTGGGGCGCGGGCAGGGGCTGCGGCTCACCGTCGAGTCCGACCGGGTGGTGGCCTTCGGCGACGGGATGGAGGCGGACGCGCTGGAACTGACCTGGGGACAGACGGTGCGGCTCGGCATCTCGGCGACCTCGCTGCGACTGACCGTCTGACCACCCGGCCGGACGGCCGTCCGAACGACCTGGCGACCTGGCGACCGGGTGGGCACCGCCCCGGAGCAGGCCCCCTTCCTTGCCTCATTAACCATTTGCCTAGTGATCGTAGGCAGAGTTAGCGTCCCCGGCATGAAGCCCATGAGTGAACAGGACATCCGCACGTCGTTCGTCAACTGCTCCAAGGGGGAGGCCAAGCGCCTGCCGCTCCCCCGCGACCTGGACGAGCAGCCCTGGGACGACCTGGACTTCCTGGGGTGGCGCGACCTCTCCGCCCCCGGACGCAGCTACCTCGTCACCGAGTACGCCGGGAGGCTCACCGGCGTGGCGCTCCGGTTCCCCTCCCGGCAGCGCGGTTTCCTGCACCGGAGCATGTGCTCGCTCTGTCTGACCACGCACCCGGGCGACGGCGTCTCCCTGATGACCGCCCGGAGGACCGGGGCCGCGGGCCGGGAGGGGAACTCGGTCGGCCTGTACGTCTGCACCGACCTCGCCTGTTCGCTGTACGTGCGGGGCAAGAAGGCCGCCGCGCCGGGCGCCCGCTTCAAGGAGACCCTGACGACGGAGGAACAGGTGGAGCGGACCAGGGGCAACCTCGACGCGTTCCTGGCCAAGCTCATCGACTGAGTCCGGGACGGGACCGGTGGCCGGTGGCCGGTGGCCGCTCGGACGCCCCGGGCCGTCGTCGGGCCCTCACCGGGCGGCGCCCGGTACGCCGCCGGGAGCCGGGGCGTCGGCGGTGAAGGTGACGGGCAGCTGCTCGGGGCCGCGCAGACCTCCCGGCCGCCACCGCAGCGCCTCGGGCGGCACGGCCAGGGCGAGGCCGGGCAGCCGGCGCAGCGCGGTGCCGATGGCGACCTGGCCCTCCAACCGGGCCAGCGGAGCCCCCAGGCAGTAGTGGATGCCGTGCCCGAACGCGAGGTGGGCGTTGTCCTGCCGGGAGACGTCCAGGCGGTCGGGGTCGGGGAAGCGTTCCGGGTCCCGGTCGGCGATGGCGGACGCGATCAGCACCGTCGCGCCGCGCGGCACGGCCACGCCCGCGATGGTGACGTCCTCGCGCGCGAACCGGGCGATGCCCGGGCTGACCGGGCCGTCGTACCGCAGGAACTCCTCGATCGCGCCCGGCAGCAGCGCCGGGTCGTCCCGCAGCGCCCGCAGCTGGTCGGGGTGGGCGAGCAGGGCCGCGATGCCGCTGCCGATCAGGTTGACGGTGGTGATGTAGCCGGCCACCAGCAGCAGGAAGGCCATGGCGATCAGCTCGTCCTCGTCGAGCCGTCCCTCCTCGTCCCGGGCCGCGATCAGCGCGCTGAGCAGGTCGTCCTCGGGACGGGCCCGCTTCTGTGCGAGGAGCCCGGTCAGATAGCCCCGCATCCGTCGCCACGCCCGGTCCGTCCGGGCCGGGTCCGGCCGCTCGGCACCCCGCAGGATCATGTCGTCGGTCCATCGCCGGAAGTCGTCCCGGTCGGCGGCGGGCACGCCGAGCAGTTCGCCGATCACGGTGACCGGCAGCGGCAGGGCGAAGCTCTCGACGAGGTCGGCACGGCCGTCCGGCCCGATCGCGTCGAGCAGCCGGTCGGCGATCTCCTGGACGCGGGGCCGCAGCCCGGCCACCCTGCGCGCGGTGAACGCCCCGGAGACCAGGCGGCGCAGCCGGGTGTGGTCGGGAGGGTCGGAGCGGAGCATGTTGCGCAGCACCGACTCGCGGTCCGTGGCGGGCAGCAGTTCGACGAGCCGGGGGTCCGACGCGTCGCGGAGGTCGCTGCTCAGGCGCGGGTCGGACAGGGCCGCCAGGCCGTCCTCGTACCGGGTGACCAGCCATGCCTCCAGCCCGCCCGCGATGGCGGCGCGCCGTACCGGGCCGTCGTCGCGCAACCGCCGGTAGAGCGGGAAGGGGTCCGCCACGAAGGCCGGGTCGGTGTAGGGCAGGAGCACCGGCTGCTGGCTCATCATGCCTCCCGGAGGGCACGGGCCTTCGCACGGGCGCGAAGGGCTCCGGACCGCGTCGAGCTGCCGTGTCCAGTCCAGCGTAATGCGCCTCGAACACCGCCGAACGGCCGGACGGTGCCGCCGGGAGCCCGCCCGGCCCGCACCCGGGACACCGTCGGTATGATCATCGGCACTGTCCGGACGTAGCGCAGAGGCAGACGCGCCGACTTGCCAAGTCGTGAACACGTCGGTTCGAATCCGACCGTCCGGGCAGCCCGGTCCTTTAGCGCAGAGGCAGTCGCCCCCTCCTGCTCGGAGGGAACACGCCGGTTCGAATCCGGCCGGGACCACCGGGGCGGGCGACAACGGCACGGAGGCGGAGGGGCATGGCGCGGAGCGGTGACGAGGAGCGGCTCAGCGACGAGGAGCTGGCGGCCTTCGACCGCACGGTCGGGAAGCTGCGCGCCCTGCCCGTCGACGACCCGGTGCGCCTGCGCGCCGAACAGGTCGCCGCGTCCTTCACCCGCGACGGCCGCACGCGCCGCCGCAAGGCCCGCAGCGACGCCTGTGCCGAGGCCGACGCCGCGGTCGTCGCCGCCACCGCGACCGGTGCGCTCGCACGGCGCGAGGACGCACCGCTGTCCCGCGAGGACGCGACGGGCGGCGGGACCTTCCACCGGCCCCGGCGCTGTTACGTCTGCAAGTCGTTCTACCACCGGGCCGACACGTTCTACCACGCGCTCTGCCCGGACTGCGCCGCCGACAACACCGCCCGCCGCGCCCTGTCCACCGACCTCACCGGGCGCCGGGCGCTGCTCACCGGCGGCCGGGTCAAGATCGGCTTCCAGCTGGCGTTGATGATGCTCCGCGACGGCGCCGAACTCCTCGTCACCTCCCGCTTCCCGCAGGACACCCTGCGCCGGTTCCGCGCGGAGCCCGGCAGCGGGGCGTGGCTCGACCGGCTCACCGTCGTCGCCGTCGACCTGCGCGACCCGCGCCAGGTCCTGGGGCTGTGCGAACGACTCCACCGGGACGGCGAGCCGTTGGACATCCTCGTCAACAACGCCGCCCAGACCGTGCGCCGCCCGCCCGAGTCGTACGCGCTGCTCGCCGCCGGTGAGACCGACGCGCTCCCCGAGGGCGCCTGGGCCGCCCCCGGCTACGCGCCGATGCGGGCCCTGGCGGCCCCCGCCGCCTCGGGGGCGCTCGCACTGGTCCTCGCGGAGGCGGACGCGGCGGGGCTGCTGCCCGACCGCGCCCCGGTGAACTCCTGGTCCGCCCGGATCGGTGAGCTGGACCCGGCCGAACTGCTGGAGACCCAGCTCGTCAACGCACTCGCGCCCGCCCTGCTGGTGGACCGGCTGCTGCCGCTGCTGCTCGCCTCGCCCCGGCCGAACCGGTACGTCGTCAACGTCACGGCCGTGGAGGGCCGTTTCGCCGTGCGACGCAAGACCGCCGGGCATCCGCACACCAACATGGCGAAGGCTGCGCTCAACATGCTCACCCGTACCAGCGGGCCCGAACTCGCCGCGCGGGGCGTCCACATGTGCAGCGTCGACACCGGCTGGATCACCGACGAGAACCCGCTGCCGAAGAAGAACCGGATCGCCGCCGAGGGTTTCCGCACCCCGCTGGACATCGTGGACGGGGCGGCGCGGGTGTACGACCCGATCGTGCGGGGCGAGGCGGGCTCGCCCGTGTCGGGCGTCTTCCTCAAGGACTACCGGGAGGCGGCGTGGTGACCGGTCCCACCGGGCCGGAAGGCCCCGCCGGGGACGCGTCCTTCGCGGGTGTCCCCCACGTCCTGCCCCGTTCGATCGCCGACCTCGGCCCGCTGATCGACTGGCTGCGCGGCGGCGCGGCCACCGACCGGCGGCTCGACTTCCCGGCCGGGACCGCGATGCCCGACGGCCGGCTCGACCTGTGCAAGCAGGCCCTCGGCCCCGAGGGAGCCGCCCTGGTCGCCGAGGCCCTCGGTGACGCCGCGGCCCCGGCCCGGGTCCGGCACCTGCTCCTGGGCACCGACGGGCTCGGCGACGACGGGGCCACGGACGTCGCCGAACGGACCGTCGGGGCGGGCGTCGAGACCCTCTACCTGGGCTGCAACGGCATCACCGCGGGCGGCGCGTGCCGGATCGCGGACAGTCTGCGCGCCTCCGAACACGTCGTCAGCGGGGTCTGGCTCAAGCGCAATCCGCTGGGCACGGGCGGCGGGCGGGCCGCGGCGGACCTCGTCGCCGCCGCGGCCGGACTGCGCACCCTCGACCTGGTGCAGACCGGCCTGGACCCGGCGGGCCTCGCGGTACTCGCCGAGGCGCTGCTCGGGGCCGCCGCCTCCGGGCGCCGGGTGGAGCGGCTCTTCGTCGGCGGGAACCCGCTCGGCCGTACCGGGGCGGCCCCGCTCGCCGCGCTGCTCGCCGCCGGGGCGGTCGGCGAACTGTACGTGTCCGCGGCCCGGTTGGGCGACGACGGGGCGCTGCTCCTGGCCGACGCCCTGGAGCGCGCGCCGTACGGCCGTACCGCCCGGCTCTCCGTCGCCAGCAACGGTGTCGGGCCGCGGGCCGCCGCCCGGCTCGTCGCCGCGGCGGCCGGCGCGGGCGTCGAGCTCCTGGACCTCGGCAGGGTCCGGGCCGCCGGGACCCTCGGCGCGGCGGACAACCGCCTCGACCTCGCCGCCGCGACCGCGATCGGCGAGAGCCTGGCGGCCCGTGAGCACCGCCTCACCCATCTCGTCCTCTCCCACACCGGGCTGCGCAGCCGCGAGGCGCACCGGCTCCTGGACGCCGCGCCCCGGGCCACCACCGCGACCCGCTTCGTCCTCGGCAAGGGCATCGCGACCAGTGTCCGGCACCGGCTGGACGCGTTCAGCGCGCATCTGCCCAGGCCCGCGGTCTCCGCGGACGTCGAGGCGGTCCGCAGCGTCCACCGGACGCCCCCGCCCCGGGACCGGTAGCTCCGGAGCCGTGGTCCGGCACGCCCCTTCGGGCCCGCCGGATCACGGGGGGGCACGGGCGGACCTCAGCGGGGCATCGCGGCGAACACCTCGATCCAGAACCGCTGGTACGGCTCCGGGGCGCCGACCAGGTAGGTCGAGCGCAGCTTCGGCGGCAGCAGCGCCACCAGCCTGGTCACCGCCCTGCGGTGCTTCTTCAGCTGCGACAGCTCGGCGTTGGCGATGATCTGGTGCACCACGTCGCTGTCGTCGCCGCCCTCCGACGACCGGTCCGCGGCCCGCCGCAGCCGCCGTTCCCAGGCGTCCACCTGCCGGGCCAGCTCCCGCAGCCCGGTCACCGGCCGGTCGTTCAGCCGCTCGACGAGACTGGTCAGCTGCACCGGGGCGTACTCGCCGTCCCCGAGGTACACCGTGCCCATCTCCAGCGGAAGCCCCCGCTGGTGGAGCTTGATCAGCCGCTCGATGGTCCGCTTGGTGATCCAGGCCCGGCCGTCCTCGTCGATGTCGTGCTTCCACCAGTCGAGCACGGTCTCGGCCACCGCCCCGTACTTCTCGATCAGCCACTCGTTGGCCGGGATGTCGCCGGGACCCACCATCAGCGAGGCCGTGAACCGGGTCGCCTGGGCGATGTTGTTCCGCGCCACGAGCAGTTTGCGGCCCAGGTGGTACGGCGGGTTCTGCACCGCGATCTGTGCCCGCAGCCCGTCGATCGGCCGGCCCGCCAGCGACCACTCCTGCGTGATCTCCATCAGCTTGGCGAACGCCGCCCGGTCCTTGGGGCGGTTGTACTCGTCCCAGACGATCGCCTTCGGCCCCGCGTCCGTGAACACGGCCGCCAGCAGGTTCTCCAGGGACCCGTCGGGGGTCGGGATCGGCGCGCAGAGGTCCTCGACGTTGGTCACCGGGAGCGAGAAGTACAGTGGCTCCCGCCCGTCCAGGCCCTCCCGGACCGTCTGCCGGACCAGTTCGGTCTTGCCGCATCCCGGCGGCCCCTGGAGCAGTACGGTCCACCGGTTGCGCAGCGCCGCCCGCACCACCCGGCGCACGGGGTCGGCGATCCGGGCCGGGTTCGGCACGCCCAGCTCGTGGGCGATCCGGTCCAGGATCTCCTGGGTGCGGTTCGGTCCCGGGCGGCCGTCGGGGAGCGGTTCGGAGAGCCTCAGCCGCTCCCCGTTGACCAGGGGCAGCCCCCAGCTCAGCGGGAAACCCTCCTGGGCGTTGGCGATGATGTGGTCCAGGGTGCGCGGCGACAGCAGCTCGCGCAGCGCGGAACTCAGCGACGCCCACAGCGAGAACACCCCGCCGAGGTCCCGGTCGCGGTATTTCGCGGCCAGTTTGAACCGCCAGGCCGTGTCGTTCGCGGTGATCCTGATGGTGACCATCCGGTCCAGGATCGCCAGGTCGCCGCGGCGGGCGGCGGTCTCGTTCAGCGACTCGTTGTCGGTGAGGAAGACGCCGACGCAGCCCAGTGCCCGCAGGTCGTATCCGCCGAGCGTCCAGTTGCAGGCGATCTGCATCAGCTGCGACTGGATCGACTCACCGGCCTGCAGCGAGTCGTCGATGAGCAGGACGAACGGCTTCCCCGGCCGCAGCCGGTCCATCACCAGCTGCCGCAGCACGAGTTCCCCGGTCCGCCCGTCCCGTACCGGGGCGTTGACCAGCAGGTCGTCCGGGGTGAGGTTGGCGGCCGGGACGAAGACCAGTTCGGCGTCCGGGTACGCCTCGGCGACGTGCGAGAAGAACGTCGCCGTCTTGCCGACGCCGTGCTCGCCGAAGACCTGGCCCGTCTGCCCCATGTCGATCATCGCGTCGATGAAGGACGCCAGCCGGGACACCCCCGTCCAGCCCTCGGGCGGTTGCGGGTAGGTGGCGTTGGGCCGCCACGGAACGGTGCGGGGCGTGGTCATCTCGATCCTGTCGTGACGCGATGGCAGGCCATCGGGGGGTTGTGGGAGTCGGGCCAGTCGTCGCCGCCCTCGGTGATCAGCCAGATCCACTTGTCGGGTTCGGCCGGGGTGATGGGGGGCGCGTGGCCGTCGGTGAGCACCACGACGGCGTCCGGGGTCTCCTCGAAGGGCCGGCCGTCGACGAGCGTCCGCCCCTCCACGTAGTCGGCGACGGCCCGGAAGCTCGTGCCCCCGCCTCCGTACACCCGCTCGCCGGGGCGGAACGGCATCACCACGGCGTCGAAGGAGAGCCAGTGCGCCTCCACCCCGTCGATCCCGCCGACCAGTTCGGTCAGCCAGTGGACCACGCGGTCCGGCATCGACCCCGAGGTGTCGTACGCGATGACGAGCACCTTGTCCCGCACCGGGCCGCGCCGCGAGAGGAGCGGGTCGTGCCCGAGCGCGGCGAGCAGCGCGCCCCGCTTCTTCGGGTACACCAGCCGCTCGCCGTCCCGCAGTTTCGAGGCGACGACGTCCACCAGCCACCGCTGCCACCAGTCGACCCGCCCGGTGCCCGGGGTCCGCCCGCGCAGCAGGCCCGCGCCGAGCCTGCCCCACATCCGGCTCACCCGTTCCGACGCCCCGTCCGTGCGGTCCACCAGGTCGCCGAGTTCCGCCTCCGCCACCGCGTGGCCGCGGCGGGCCGCGAGCAGCGAGTTGAGCAGTACGGAGGACACCATGGTGTCGACGGTCTCCTGGTCGGCGGGCACCTGGGTGTGCGAGAGCCGGACGCACAGCGCGGGTGCCGGTACCGGCGGGTGCGCCATCCGCTTCAGTTCGCCGTACACCGACATGTCCGTGGCGACGAAGACCGAGTGGTCCACCGGGTCCAGGCCGTGCGCCAGCAGGTCCTCCCGGTAGGCCGTGTGGATCTCGCGCGGATCGATGCCCACCGGTCTGCCGTCCCGGAGCGGAAGTTCCCCCATGCCGAGCCGGACCATCGCCACGTGGTTGATGGAGACCTCCGCCGCCAGGGTGAACACCGGGTCGTCCCGCAGTTCCTCCTCCACGAACAGGTGCCGGTGGACCAGGTGCCGCGCCTCGTGGAACAGGACGAACTTCACCCCGTCGAGGCCGAGGGCGACGAAGAAGTCCGGGTTGTACAGGAGCAGGCAGGTTCCGTCGCCGCTCGCCACCACCGCGGCGGTCTCCACCGCCGTGGTCGGTATCTGGTGGCGGCACTTGGCGTGGATCCAGGAGGCCACCACCGAACCGGACAGTCCGAGGTCCAGCAGCGCGGCCTCCTTGAGCCGCCGCGCCTCCTCGATCACCGCCCCGTCGGCCGGCCGCCACCGCTCCAGCGCGTGCCGGTCCGTCAGGTCGATCACATGGCGCGGCCGTTCCCCGCGCTCCCCGTACGCCATCCCGAATACCCCCTACATGTCCCGTCGCCCCTGCCCATCGGGAGTGCCCGTTCACGGGCGACGGTGTTCTCGTCCCGGCGGGACAGCCCTTAGGATCGGCGGCAGGGCGGGGTCGTAGCGCAGGGGCAGTCGCACCGGTCTCCAGAACCGGAACACGCTGGTTCGACTCCAGCCGCCCCGCCTCCC
>NZ_RDBO01000139.1 GCF_008120935.1 Streptomyces sp. sk2.1 | reverse complement strand
GCCGGGCCGCCATCCTGTTCGTCCTGCCGGCCCTGCTGCTGGTCATCGCCGGCGCGGTGCGGATGTTCGCCGGGGCCGACGACCAGGTCGCCTCGGACGTGCTGGGCGGCTTCGCCATCGCCACGATGGTGCCGCTGATCGGGGTGATCGCCGGGACCGGGGCGATCGGCCCCGAGATCGATGACGGATCGATCGTCTACCTGCTGGCCAAGCCGGTGAAGCGGCCGACGATCATCTGCACCAAGCTGATCGTGTCCATCGCCGTGACCATGGTCTTCTCCGCGGTGCCCACCCTGATCGCCGGACTGATCCTCAACGGCAACGGCCAGCAGATCGCGGTGGCCTACACCATCGCGGCCCTGGTCGCCTCGATCGCGTACAGCGCGCTGTTCCTGCTGCTGGGCACCGTCAGCCGGCACGCGGTCGTCTTCGGCCTCGTCTACGCGCTGGTGTGGGAGGCGCTGTTCGGCTCCCTGGTGCCCGGCGCGCGCACGCTCAGCGTCCAGCAGATAGGTACGCACGCAGCGGGCGATGTCGCTGTCGCGAAGAAGCATCGCGATGTTGAGGACGGTGCGGCGGGTGTGGACCCGGAGCCGGGCCGCCATCCTGTTCGTCCTGCCGGCCCTGCTGCTGGTCATCGCCGGCGCGGTGCGGATGTTCGCCGGGGCCGACGACCAGGTCGCCTCGGACGTGCTGGGCGGCTTCGCCATCGCCACGATGGTGCCGCTGATCGGGGTGATCGCCGGGACCGGGGCGATCGGCCCCGAGATCGATGACGGATCGATCGTCTACCTGCTGGCCAAGCCGGTGAAGCGGCCGACGATCATCTGCACCAAGCTGATCGTGTCCATCGCCGTGACCATGGTCTTCTCCGCGGTGCCCACCCTGATC
>NZ_RDBO01000138.1 GCF_008120935.1 Streptomyces sp. sk2.1 | reverse complement strand
TCCCGAGGCCACACTCGACGCCTACCGGTCCTCCCTCGAAGGCGCCCAGTACACCGTGGTCGACATCGGCGGCACGTTCACCGCGAGCTCGGGCACGACCGCCGTGCAGATCACCACCACCACCGACACCGTGATCCTCACACTCGCCGGCGCCTGACACCGGCGCACCCGTGCGCCGGTACGCTACGGCGCATGGAAGCAGGGGGGATGCTCGCCGACCGGTACCGGCTGCTCGCGCCGATCGCGCGCGGCGCCCAGGGCACGGTCTGGCGGGCCGTGGACACGCGTCGCGGCGAGGACGTGGCGGTGAAGGTCACCGGCGACGCCGACATCGAGTCGCTGCTGCGGCTCGTGTGCGAGCAGTCGGTACGCATCGGACACCCCCATGTCCTCGCCCCTGTCGACTGGTTCGTCCGCGACGGCGAGGCATGGCTGGTGCTGCCCCTGGTCCGCGGCGGCACGCTCGCCGGACTCCTCGCCGACTACGGCGAGCTGCCGCCCGCCGTGGGCCTGCTCCTGGCCGAACAGCTCCTGGACGCGCTCGCCGCGGTACATGCCGCCGACCTCATACACCGTGACGTCAAACCCTCGAACGTCCTCCTCGCCGCGACGCGTGTCCACGGCCCGCCAGACCGTGCCCTGGGCGCCGCGCGCGATCGGCGCGAGCAGCCGGTACCGGTCGGCGAGCATCCCCCCTGCTTCCATGCGCCGTAGCGTACCGGCGCACGGGTGCGCCGGTGTCAGGCGCCGGCGAGTGTGAGGATCACGGTGTCGGTGGTGGTGGTGATCTGCACGGCGGTCGTGCCCGAGCTCGCGGTGAACGTGCCGCCGATGTCGACCACGGTGTACTGGGCGCCTTCGAGGGAGGACCGGTAGGCGTCGAGTGTGGCCTCGGGA
>NZ_RDBO01000137.1 GCF_008120935.1 Streptomyces sp. sk2.1 | reverse complement strand
GATACGGAGTCCCGCACAGATGGCTATGAAGCACTATCCCGCCGAGTTCAAGGCGGACGCGGTCGCGTTGTACCGATCGAGGCCGGGAGCGACGATCAAGTCGGTCGCCGAGGACCTCGGGGTGAACACCGAGACGCTGCGCAACTGGATCCGGGCCGATGACGGACGACGCTCCGGCGCTCRCTCCACGACGCGGACGACCGCGTCTGCCCAGGCCGCCAGCCTGGTGGAAGCGGAGCTCGCCGCCGCACGGAAGAGGATCCGCGAGCTGGAGGAGGAGCGCGACATTCTCCGCAAGGCGGCCCGGTATTTCGCGACGGAGACGCGCTGGTGAACCGCTTCGAGTTCGTCTCCGACCACCAGCGCCGTTACGGCGTGAAGCGGTTGTGCACCATCCTCGGGATTGCCCGGTCCAGCTTCTACTACTGGCTGCGGACCGCTCCCGCGCGGGCCGCCCGGCAGGCCGCCGACGACCAGCTCGCGCGGCGGATACGGGCCGTCCACCACGACTCGGACGGCACCTACGGCGTCCCCAGGATCACCGCCGAGCTCCGCGAGGACGGCGAGCGCGTGAACCACAAGCGCGTCGCCCGGGTCATGCGGACCATCGGACTCGCGGGCCTGCGGCTGCGCAGGAAACACCGCACCACGATCGCGGACCCGGCCGCCGTGAAGGCTACCGACCTGATCGGACGCGACTTCACCGCGTCAGAGCCCAACACCAAGTACGTCGGCGACATCACGTACTTGCCCGTGTCCGGCGCGAAGCCGCTCTATCTGGCGACAGTCATCGACCTGTGCTCCCGCCGGCTGGCGGGCTGGGCGATCGCCGACCACATGCGGGCCGAACTCGTCGTCGACGCCCTGGCCGCGGCCGAGCGGACCCGCGGCAGCCTGAAGGG
>NZ_RDBO01000136.1 GCF_008120935.1 Streptomyces sp. sk2.1 | reverse complement strand
CCCGCGTCATCGCCCCGGCCGACGACACCACCGGACGGCCGGCCTCGCGCAGCGCCTCGTTCGCCACCGCCCGCCGCGCCGCCGCCCGCTGGTTCTTCGCCCACTCACCGATGGGGAAGTCCTTCCAGACCGCGTTGGTCGGGGTGTGCTCGCTGCGGGGTGAGGAGGCCGGGGGGATGCCGTGCACCACCGATCCGGGTGATCTGACGGAGTGGGTGCGGGACTTGGAGACCGTGACGGCGGTCGCGACGTACGCCTCGCTGGCGGTGCTTCAGCGGGCGCACGCGGCGGGTCTCCCGGCGTGGGATCTGGTGGTGGTGGACGAGGCTCACCGCACGAGTGGTGAGCTGGGCAAGCCGTGGGCGGCGGTGCACGATCAGCAGCGGGTTCCGGCGGTGCGGCGGCTGTACATGACGGCGACGGCGCGGATCTGGGAGGCGCCCGACAGTGAGGGCGGGGTGCCGCGCCTGGTGGCGAGCATGGACCCGGAGAGCCCTGTCTTCGGGCCGGTGGCCTACAAACTCTCCCTGTCAGAGGCAGTCCGGCGGGGCATCGTGGCGCCGTATCAGGTGCTGTGTCTGGACATCCGTGACCCGGAGGTCTACGCGGCCCTGGCCGATGGCGGTCTGGGGACGGGGGCGTCGCGGGGGGCTCGGCTGGCGGCGATTCAGAGTGGTCTGATGCGGGCTGCGGTCGAGGAGCGGGTGCGGCGGGTGCTGTCCTTCCACAGCCGGGTGGGCGATGCGGAGGCGATGGCGGCCGGGGTGCCGGGAGTGGCGGCGCGCCTGGCCGAGGAGGAGCCGGGTACCTACCCGCCCGCGAGCGGGGTGTGGGTGGACTGGCTCTACGGCGAGCACCCTCCCGCGCACCGCCGGAAGGTCCTGGCCGAATTCTCTTCGGATTTCCTTGACGGGAATTCAAATACCCCTGCTGCGCTTCGCGTTCTCAGCTCCGTAAAGGTGCTCGGTGAGGGGGTGGATACGGCAGAATGTGACGCGGTGCTTTTCGCGGATGCGCGCGGGTCGATGGTCGACATCGTGCAGATGGTCGGGCGTGCTCTGCGCACCAGTCCGGGACGGGGAAAGCTGGCAACGCTGATTGTGCCGGTTTTCCTTGGGCCGGACGAGGATCCGGACGAAATGCTTACTTCCCATTCCTACTCGACTCTCGCGAAAATCCTTGGTGCTCTTCGGGCGCACGATGCGGACACCATCGAAAGGCTGGCCGATCCTCGTGTCCGCAGCGGCCGGGAGCAGGGTGCCGAGGGCGTCGACGAGGGCCAGGAGCACGAGGGCCAGGGCGACGAGGACGACGAGGGATCCGGGGCGGATCCGCAGGTGAGCGCTTCGGCGGGCTCGGTGCTGCGGTTCAGTGAGGCGCGTGATCCGGCGGCGCTGGCCAGCTTTGTGCGGCTGCGGGTGATCGACCCGGAAGGGGCGTACTGGCGGCGCGGGGTGGAGGCCGCGGCGCGGTGGCTGCGCGAGACAGGGGGCGCCGCGCTGCGGGTGCCGTTCGCGTACGAGGCGCCGGTGGAGTGGGGCTCGGTGGGTGGGTATCCGCTGGGTCGGTGGCTGGCGTCCCAGCGGACCGCCTACGCCGACGGGTCGCTGGAGGCCGGGCGCGTGGTCGAGCTGGAGGCGCTGGGGATGGTGTGGTCGGAGCGGGACGCGGCATGGGAGGACGGCTTGATGGTGGCTCGGCTCTACGCCGAGACGCACGGGCACCTCCTGCCCCCGACCAACGCGGTCTGGAAGGACTTCCCCATCGGTGAGTGGGCGAAGAACCAGCGGGCGGCGGCGCGGCGGGCGGTGGCGAACGAGGCGCTGCGCGAGGCCGGCCGTCCGGTGGTGTCGTCGGCCGGGGCGATGACGCGGGCGCGGCAGGACGAACTCGACGCGGTCGATCCGGGGTGGTGTCCGGTGTGGGAGACGACGTGGCAGCGCCGTCTGCGCTTGGTGCAGGCGCACGTGCGGGCCGGTGGGGCGCTCCCGGCCGTGGCCGGGGCGGTGGTGGTCCAGGGCGAGGACCTCGGCCGGTGGGTGGCTGCGCAGCGGGATGAGGAGGTGTGGGGGCGGCTGGTGCCCGCGCAGCAGGTGCTGCTGGAGCACCTGGGGGTCGAACCGGCTGCGGAGCGGGCGGTGGCGGGTCGGGGGCACGATGCGAAGTGGGCGCTTGGGCTGGCGGCGGCGCGKGCTTTCCACGCCCGTGAGGGGCACYTKCGGGTGCCTCGGAAGCAYGTCGAGCACCTGGYGGCCGARCCSGSKGYGTCGGACCGTCAGGGGGGCRSTGGYRAGGCTGTGGTGGTGCGGCTSGGYACGTGGGTCGACAACGCGCGGCGGCGCGGCGACMRGCTCACCGAGGAGCGGCGGGCGGAYCTGGAYGCGCTCGGSATGCGCTGGTAGGGGCGGGCGCTCGGGCCCGCCCCTTCTGCGTGCCGTGCTTCGTGGYCGGCTGTGAYGGCTGTCCGGCCTGACGCCGTCCCGCACCCCTGCCCCGGGTGGTACCTCTCCCCCGGCTATCGCGGGCAAAGAGGTGTCCGCRCACCAGGGCGGCTTGCCCGCCGGGGCTGACCTGCRSAAACGRGCGGTGTCCGATTTGGGAGGGTCCATACCTGCGGTMACACCTCCGGTCCCCCGCCGGGTGCACCCCTCCAGCCCCCGGTACAGCCC
>NZ_RDBO01000135.1 GCF_008120935.1 Streptomyces sp. sk2.1 | reverse complement strand
CGCCCTCGCCGGGGTCGACTCCGTCTTCCTCTACGCCGAACCCTCCGGCATCGACGCCTTCCTCGCCGCGGCCGACCCCGGCCCGGCCAGGGCCCGACCCGCCCCGGCCGGACCCGTCCTGCTCGGGCCCGGGTCTGTTCGGGGGCGGCCTGTTCAGGGGCCGGTCCGTTCGGGGTCGGCCGGCGGGGAAGGGCGGTGCCCGATTCGTACACTCTCTGCATGTCGCAGAAGTCCCAGCCCCGCCGTCGTGCGCTGATGGCCGAGCTGACCGTCGAGTCGCGGCGGCACATGGCCGCGTACGCGCTCTTCAACCAGGCCGTCGCGGACCACCTGCGGCTCCACCCGACCGATCTGCAGTGCATCAACCTGCTCGGACTGGAGGCGGCCCCGGTCACCACCGGCCGCATCGCGGAGCTGACCGGGCTCACCACGGGGTCGGCGACCCGGCTGGTGGACCGGCTGGAACGGGGCGGCTACGTGACGCGCGAGCGCGACACGGTCGACCGGCGACGCGTGCTCGTCGCGCCCGTGCCGGAGCGGATGGCGGAGGTCGGAGCCGTGTGGGAGCGGCTGAGCGGCGCCTGGGCTGAGATGTTCGAGGCGTACGACGACGACGAAATGGCCCTGCTCATCGCCCACATGCGACGGACGATCGAGCTGAGCGCGCGCCAGGTCGAGGTGTTGCGGCGGGGCACCGCCGCGCCGGACCCGGCGTGCGGGGGCGACCCGGCGGAACCGGGCACTGCCGCGGCGGACCCGGAGAGCGGGGCGGATCCGGCGTGCGGGGGCGTCAGGCGCTGTCCGCAGGAGTGACGGAGGCCGGGGCGAACTCCTGGAGCGCCTTCGTGACGATCGCCTCCAGCCGGGTGTGGTGGGCGCCCCGCCAGTAGACGCGGTCGCACTCCGTGCACTGTGCGAAGACGTCGTACGACTGCCGGGTGCCGTGCTCCAGCCGCCCGCTGACGGTGTCCTTGTCGGCGCTCCTCAGCGGGCCGTTGCAGGCGGTGCACCTGGTCCACGGGGCCAGGCGCGGGGCGAACCGCTCCAGCACGTCGCGGAGTTGCTCCTCCGGATGGTTGCTGTAGACGTACGCCCCGGCCCAGAGCTCCCGCCGGTGCAGCAGTCCGCGGTCCCGGGAGAGCAGCACGCGGCGCTCCCGCGCCGAGCGGGTGGCCAGCGCGGGGTCGCCGATGTCCTCGCTCTCGTACGCCGCGTCCACGCCGAGCAGTCGCAGTCGCCGGGCGAGCGTGCCGAGGTGGACGTCGAGCAGGAACCGCAGCGGCGCACCCGGGACGTGCTGGGGGCGCTCCACGGCCCGTACCTCGACCAGCTCGCCCGCCCCCGGGATGTGCGAGACCGGAACGGGGCGGCCGTCCACCAGGATCTGCCCGGCCTCGGTGAGCGGGATGCCGAGCGACTCCACCACGTGGCCGAGGGTGGAGGAGCCGTCGGTGACCACGGCCGTGCGCCCCCGGCGGCGTTCATGAGCGACGAAAAGGCGCAGTTCGGGGGCGACTTCGAGGTGGATCTCCGGTCCGTTCACCTCGTCAGCATGTCATCGGGCCGGGCGGGTCGGCCAGGGGTTTCGGGCCGGCGGGGGTGCGGCGATCCGCTTGGCACTCCGGGTGCTCCGGCTGCCCGGGCGCTCAGGGGCGGAAGGCGTCGGTGTGTTCCTCGGCCCAGGTGGCGAAGGTGCGGGCCGGGTGGCCGGTCAACTTCTCGACCTCGTCGGTCACCTCGGCCGGTGCGCCCTCCGACGCCGCCATGTACGCGAGCAGCGCGTCGGCGATCGGCTCGGGCACGAACGCGGCCACGGACTCCTTCCATGCCTCCCCGGACACGGCGTTGACGGCGATGGGGCGCCCGGACGCCGCCGCCAGGAGGCCGACCTGCTCGGTGGCGCTGAGCGATTCGGGGCCGGTCAGGTGGTACGCCGCGCCTCGCAGGCGGGGTTCGGTGAGGACGGCGAGGGCCGCCTCGGCGATGTCCCGCTCGTCGATGGGGCTGCTGTGGCTGTGGGGGTGGGGGAGGTCGACGGAGCCGTGTTCCCGCACCGAGTGCGACCACTGGTGGGCGTTGGTCGCGAAGGCGCCGGGGCGGAGCAGCGTCGTGGTGAGGGGCGAGGCGGTCAGGGCCTGTTCCACCGCGTGGTGGGAGGCGGCGATCGGGTTGTCCGGGGCGTCGGGGGCGAGGACCGAACTGGAGGAGAGCAGCACGATGTGCCCGACCCCGGCGGCCTCGGCCGCGGCGAGGAAGGCGTCGATGCCGGAGGGTTCGGCGTAGAGGAAGACGGAGTCGACCCCGGCGAGGGCGTCCGCGAAGGTGGCCGGGTCGCCGAGGTCGCAGGCCACGACCGGCACGCCTGCGGGCAGCGCGGTGGCGTCCGGACCGGAGAGCCGTTCGGGTGCGCGCGAGGCGGCGCGGACGGAGTGCCCGGCGCGGAGCAGCAGCGGGACGAGCGCGGAGCCGACACGGCCGCGGCAGCCGGTGACGAGAGTGAGCATGATGGAGGAACCTCTTCTCCGAGGATGTGACTGCGATACGCATAAGTTGCGTGACGCAGATAAATATCCTGGGGGAGCCCCCGGCCGTCAAACGTTTTCGGGGCGTGGCGGACGCACGGGCAGCAGCGAAGAGGGCGGAGGCGGAAGAGGGGGCGGAGGCGGAAGAG
>NZ_RDBO01000134.1 GCF_008120935.1 Streptomyces sp. sk2.1 | reverse complement strand
CCCCTCGCCAGCATCCCGCCCGGCCCGGGCCGGGCGGGATGCTGGCGAGGGGAGCGTCATCAACCAGACTGTGAGGTGGGCCGTGACCGGCACTGCTGGCCCGGCGAGGCGAAACCGGCTGCACCGACTGGCGGGCGTGGTGGTGCTGTTGGCGCCGCTGCTGGTGGCGGGCTCCGCGTCCGAACCGCGGGAAGCACCACGACTGGCCGCGGCGGCGGACGAGACCCCGGTCGACGCCGGACGCATCACCTACGCCGGGACCGAGCACCGCAGCATCGGCAGGACCGTCAGCACGACCAGCTCCGACCCGCTGTTCGGGACCGGACCGGCCCACTACGACCAGGACCCGTTCGTACGCGGCGACGTGATGGTCTTCACCAGCCTGCGCGACAGCGTGCGCCCGCAGGTGTACGTGCGAGGGGCCGACGGGGCCGTGCGCAGGCTCACCAGCGACCGGGACGCCGCGCACCCCGAACTCTCCCCGGACGGGCGGACCGTGGTGTTCGACTCCGAGGAGCGGGGCGCGGACGGCACGGTCCAGCGCGACCTGTGGATCATCGACGTCGACGGCACCGGTCTGCGGCGGCTGATGGACACCCCCAACAACGAGACCTCCCCGACCTTCTCCCCGGACGGCACCCGCGTCGCGTTCTCCTGCGACTCCGGCGCCGGGGGCGCCGGGATCATCTACGAGCAGGCCGTGTCCGGCGGAGCGGCGAGGCCCGTCAGCCATGTGACCGGCAACGCGACCGAGCCGGCGTGGAACCCGGTGGACGACGACGCCCACCGCGACCAGATCGCGTACACCCTCACCCCCGGCGTGAAGGAGGACGACCCGAGGCTGTGGGTGACCGAGGGGCGCCCCGGCACCGACCGCGAACTGCTCGCCGGCGGGCAGGCGACCTGGCGCACCCGCTCGGCCGCCTGGCTGGCGGACGGAACGGGCCTGGTCTTCCTCGGCCGCGACTGCACGTGCGAGTACGAACGTGTCTACCGGGGAACCGCCTTCGACACGGCCGCACCGACGACCGTGCTGGATGAGAACCGCAAGCTCGATTCGCCCACCTGGACCGGCCCGCTGGACACCGGGACCGTCATCGTCTCCCGGCAGACGTCGCGCAGACCGGACGACAAGAACGAGGAAACGGCGGTGGTCGCGACGCTCCAGGACGTCCGGCAGGACGGCTCGGACCCGCGCGACCTCGGGGTCTCCGTCCTGTGGGAGGACCCGGGCGCCGTCGACAACGCGGACCTGCTGTTCAACCCCGGGAAGGACTATGACCCGTGGACCGAACGGCAGAGCTACACCCCGGACGGCCGGCGCATCGTCGTGACCCGTTTCGAGGGCGCCAAGGGCTCGCGCACCCAGCGGATCTGGCTGGCCGACGCCGACGGCGGCAACGCGGCCGCGATGCCGCTCGCCGGGCGCAGCCCCGGTGACTGGGACACCGACCCCGCGTTCTCCCCGGACGGCACCAAGCTGGCGTTCACCAGGACCTCGCCCGGCGGGGTCGGCGAGAACGCGGGGCCCGGCAGCGTCCTCGTCGCGGACGTCGCGACGGGCGCGATCATCGGCAAGGTCGTCCCGCCGGCCGGGCAGCTGACGGGACAGGACGCACAGCCCGCCTGGTCGCCCGACGGCACCACCCTCGCCTTCACCCGCAACCACGTGATCCGGGGCCTCGGCGGCATCAAGCACATCTGGACCGCACCGGTGAACGCGCTCGACCAGCAGCACGACCTCAGCGCCAGGATCTGCCCCGGCGAGTGCAAGAAGATCGACGACAGTCCCGCCTTCTCCCCGGACGGCACCCGCATCGCCTTCAACCGCAAGGACGGCGGCAACGACCAGAACAGCGGGCGCGGCGGCATCCTGATCACCTCGCCGAACGGTGACGAGTGCCGGGTGGTGCTCCCCGACACCCGGCGGGACGACCCCGGGGCCTGCGGCCAGGACCTTCCGGACACCCCGCCGAACGGCCCCTTCCAGCCCCGTGACGTGGCCTGGTCGCCGGACGGCGGACGGCTCGTAATGAGTTCGCGCCGGGAGGCCGCGCCGAAATCCCCGGAACAGCTGTCCGTGCTGGACCTCTCCTCCGGCGCCCTGACGTCGTTCGGCGGGCGGCTCGACGGACGGCAGAAGGAGCCCGCCTTCCAGCAGTCCGTCGACCTGTCCCTGACCGCGCCGCCCACCGCCCCCTCGATCGAGGTCGGCGACACCGGGGAGGTGGCGGTCACGGTCACCAACCGGGGGCCCGCCCCCTCGCCCGGCACCGTGTTCACCATCGACGCCCCGCCCGGGGTGCGCCTGGAGGAGCTCACCACCCCGGCCGGGTCCTGTGGCGCCGCCTCGCCCCAGTGCGACCTGGGGGTGCTCCGGCCGGGCCGGAGCGTGACGGTCACCGCCCGGCTCACCGGGGTGAGCACGGGGGACCAGCGGATCGGCTGGTCGGTCGCCGGGGCCGTGGTGGACCCGAACCCCACGGACAACGCCACCGGAACCGTCGTCCCGGTCCGGGACGCACCGGCACCCACCCCCACTC
>NZ_RDBO01000133.1 GCF_008120935.1 Streptomyces sp. sk2.1 | reverse complement strand
GTGCGGAGGGGGCGGGTGCGGGTAACGACGCCCGCGCCGAGGGCCCGTCGGCACGGGCGGACGGGGTCACGGCCCCGGCGAGAGCGGCGACGGCGACTGCGGCGGACAGCGCGGCGAGGGCGGTGGAAGCACGGTGGGTGGTCATGGCACAAGCCTGGCCGGGCCGGGCCGCGCGGCCCATCCGGGAGGCGGGACACCTCGGGTGGGGATAGCCCCCGGCGGCGATAACCTGGTGTCCGGAGCAGGCAGGAGACGAACACCCATGGGAGCCCGGAACCCCCAAGGTCCCGTCGTCGCGGTGGTGGCGCTCGGCGGTGCGCTGGGAGCGTCCGCCCGGTACGGGGCGAGTCTGCTCTGGCCCACCGCCCCGGGCGGCTTCCCCTGGACGACGCTGTGCGTGAACGTCGCCGGATGCGCGGTGATCGGCGTGTTCATGGTGGTGATCGGCGAGGCGTGGTCGGCGCACCGGCTGGTGCGGCCGTTCTTCGGCACGGGGGTGCTCGGCGGATTCACCACGTTCTCCACGTACGCGGTGGACATCGAGCGGCTGATCGCCGCCGACCGGGTCCGCACCGGCCTGGCGTACCTGGGACTGACACTGCTCGCGGCCCTCGCGGCGGTGTGGAGCGCGGTGTGGGCGACCCGCCGCGTCCTGGCCTGGAGGCAGCCATGACGACCCCGAACGCACCGAACGCGTCGAGCACGCCGCACACGGAACGGGCCCTGCGTCTGACGGTCCTCGTCGGCGAGTCCGACGTCTGGCACCACAGGCCGGTGTTCACGGAGATCGTGCACCGGGCCCACCGCGCGGGACTGTCGGGCGCGAGCGTGCTCCGCGGGATCGAGGGCTTCGGCGCCTCGTCGATGATCCACACCCAGCGACTGCTCTCGCTGAGCGAGGACCTGCCGGTGGCGGTGGTGATCGTGGACGAGGAGGAGCGCGTGCGCGCGTTCCTGCCGCTGATCGCGGAACTGGTCGCGGACGGCGGCCGGGTCGTCCTGGACGCGTGCGAGATCGTGCGCTTCGGCACGGACGACCGGGAACACGGCGGGGAGCGGCCCGGGACGCGGGACGGAAAGCGGGACCGGGACCGGTGAACTGGCTGTTGGTGATCATCGGTGCGTCGGTCGGGGCGCCGCTGCGCTATCTGACCGACCGGGCGGTGCAGTCCCGGCACGACACCGTCTTCCCGTGGGGGACCTTCGCGGTCAATGTGAGCGGTTCGCTGATCCTGGGGCTGCTGACCGGCGCGGTGGTGGCCGGGGCCGCCTCCTCGCACGTCCAGCTGCTGATCGGCACGGGGCTGTGCGGCGCGCTCACCACGTACTCGACGTTCAGCTACGAGACGGTGCGGCTGGTCGAGGACGGCGCCAGGTTCTACGCGGTGGCCAACGTGCTGGCGAGCGTGGTGGCGGGGCTGGGCGCGGTGTTCGTCGGCGTCTCGCTCGCGCAGGCGCTCTGGCCGTAGGAGCCGCAGGAACCGCGGCGTGCCCGACGCGGCACGGTCGGCGTCCCCCGCCACCGCAATGCGAGACGATGGCAGGGGAACGCCGTTGGGGAGGAACCGTCACCGGACGCCGGGCGATTCAACCCGTTCCGCGTCGACAGCGGTCCGTCAGGCGCCGACGCTAGGCAACCGTTCGCGCCCCGCTCCCGGCACCACGCCGGTCCCCGCCCCGACACCACCCCAACAGCAGGCGCGCCCCGTCACCCGGCCGGGGGAGCCTCGGGCCGTACGGAGAGGGTGTACGTGCAGTCGGCGTCGGGGACGACGACGAGGAGCGGGTGGCCGTTCTTGAGGTGCGCGTGGGCGGCGCGCTGCCCGTTGCGGTCCCGGTACCAGGCGCGCAGCTCGGCGGAGTGGTCCGGCCCGGGGGCTCCGGGGAGGCGCATGGAGGGCTGGACCCAGGCGGAGTGGTCGGGGTCGGGGTCGAGCCGGTCCACGATCCACAGCGCCTGCCCGCCCAGCCACCGCAGGGCGAGCACGGGCGAGATGGTCCGGAAGGTGCCCAGCACGTACCGGGCCGTCCGCCCGACGCCGTACACCGGCCCCTCGGCCACCGCCTCGCACCAGTAACTCCCAGGCTGTCGGGGGACGTTCGCATCCACGCTCACGCCGGGCC
>NZ_RDBO01000132.1 GCF_008120935.1 Streptomyces sp. sk2.1 | reverse complement strand
TCAAGGACCTGCCCTCCTTCCCCCACGACCGCCTCGAACCCCGCCACGGCGGCGGCACTGGGTCCGCAGAGCTGGACCAGGACGTCGCCGCCGCCGTGGCGGGGTTCGAGGCGGTCGTGGGGGAAGGAGGGCAGGTCCTTGAGGCGGGGTGGGGCGGTCAGGCCGAGTTTGCGGTGCAGGGCGGGACCGAGGGCCACGGTCGGTGTGACCCCCGGGACGGGGCGGGAGGCATGGTCGGTCCACCAGTCGGACAGCACCCGGCGGACATCCCTGACGGACGGCCGGGCGGGCGACAGATCATGGGCGAGCAACAGCACATGGGCGGGCTGCGCAGTGGCGATGCCCGGCTGAGTACGCGGAACCGGACGACTTTTGTCTCCGGAGGAACCGGAACTCCCGGAGGAGTTCGTGGCCGTGTTCCCGGTGGATTCCTCGGCCGCGTCCTCGGTGACTGAGGTTCCGCAGGCGGTGGCCGCGGCGAGCGGGGCGAGAAGCAGCGTACGGCGATGGGGCGGGGGCAGGGCTGTCACCAGGGTTCCAGGGCTCCAGAGCAGAGGCGGGGAGCGTGGCCGGGACGGAGCACGCGCAGGATCCGCCGGACGGCGCGGCGTGACGATACACCTTCCGCCATGAGATCTCTTGTCATGAAATATCGGGCAGAAGCTCCAGGTGTGCGTCCCTTGCGGAGCGCCGCGTCGGCCGTTGCGGTGCTTCTGGTGTTGTCGGGGTGTGGTTCCGCGGGGGTGGATGGCAAGCGGGGGCTGTCCGGGCCGCCGGTGGTGTTGCGGGTGCCCGGGGGGTATCCGTCGATCCAGGAGGCTGTGGATGTCGCCCGATCGGGGGATGTCGTGCTGGTCTCATCGGGTGTTTACCGCGAGGCGGTGACGGTGCGCCGTCCCGGGGTGGTGCTGCGCGGTGCGGACCGGGGCGGGACGGTCGTSGACGGGGAGTTCCGGCGTGCCAACGGSATCACSGTSACCGGTGCGGGGTCGGTGGTGGAGAACCTGACCGTCCGCAACCACCTGGCGAACGGTGTGCTGTTCACCGGGGTCACCGACGAGCGCCTGCAGGGCGCGGGCGCGGGCGGCGGCCAGGGGTACGACCCGCTGGACACGGTCAGGTTCCCGCCGCTGAAGGGCTTCCGGGCCTCGTACGTGACCGCGTACAACAACGCCCTGTACGGCATCTACGCCTTCGACGCGCGCGGCGGCCTCATCGAGCACTCCTACGCCTCGGGGCACTCCGACTCGGGGATCTACGTCGGGCAGTGCGACCCCTGCGACACCGTGGTGCGCGACAACGTGCTGGAGCACAACGCCATCGGCATCGAGGTCACCAACGCCTCCCGCAACCTGTACTTCCTCGCCAACACCGCACGCCGCAACCGGGTCGGCGTGACCGTCAACTCCGACAGCCTGGAGGCCCTGGGCCCCCAGCACGGGGCCGTGCTCGCCGGCAACACCATCACCGACAACAACGACGACCRCAGCCCCGAACAGGCCGACGGCGGCTTCGGCATCGSCATCGGCATCGGCGGCGGCACCCGCAACCGCATCGAACGCAACCGCATCGAGAACCACCGCGTGGCCGCACTCGTCCTGCAGGACGTCCAGGGCTACCCCGTACAGGACAACACCAGAAGCACCGCAACGGCCGACGCGGCAATTCGTAAGATTCCTGAACTCCGGTTGCCTGTACGGGATTTACGGGATTTCATGACAAGGGACCTCATGGTTGACAGGTGTATCATTGCGCCTCGCCTTCCGGTGGATCCTGTGCGCACTCTGCCCTCACCGCATCCTGCGTTTCCACGTTTCTGCCCTGGAGTTCTGGTGACCGCCCTGCCTTCGCCCCGCCGCCGTACGCTGCTGGCCGCCCCACTCGCCTCGGCCACCGCCTGCGGCGCCCCCGCCGACACGGACTCCACCCGCACCACGGACTCCGACGCCTCCGGTTCCTCCGGAGACAAAAGCCGTCCGGTTCCGCGTACTCAGCCGGGCATCGCCACTGCGCAGCCCGCCCATGTGCTGTTGCTCGCCCATGATCTGTCGCCCGCCCGGCCGTCCGTCAGGGATGTCCGCCGGGTGCTGTCCGACTGGTGGACCGACCATGCCTCCCGCCCCGTCCCGGGGGTCACACCGAC
>NZ_RDBO01000131.1 GCF_008120935.1 Streptomyces sp. sk2.1 | reverse complement strand
CGGCTCGCTCGCCGCCGTACTCGGCGGACTCGTCCGCACCCGTGCCCGCCGACTCACCAACAGCAGATGCCGCACCCCGTACTCACGCACCACATGACGCGCGAACAACACACCCAACGTCCCCGTACCACCGGTGATCAACACCGTCCCCTCGGGGTTCCACATCGGGGGCATCGTGAGGACGATCTTGCCGATGTTCTGTGCTTGGCTCAGGAAGCGGAACGCCTCCGGTGCCCGGCGCACGTCCCAGGTGCGGATCGGCGAGTGCCGCAGCGCACCCCGCTCGAAGAGTTCGACGATCTCGGTGAGCATCCGCCGGAACAGGTCGGGGTCCTCCTGCGCGACCGTCACCAGGTCGAACGCCTGGTACTCGACCCCGGGGTGGGCGGCGGCGACCTCCTGCGGTTCGCGGATGTCGGTCTTGCCCATCTCGATGAAGCGTCCTCCGTGCGGTTGCAGCCGCAGCGAGGCGTCCACGAACTCGCGTGCCAGGCAGTCCAGGACGACGTCCACGCCGCGGCCCCCGGTGGCTGCCAGGAACTGCGGTTCGAAGTCCAGGGTCCGGGACGACGCGATGTGACCGCCGTCGAGACCGGCTGCACGCAGCGCGTCCCACTTGCCGGGGCTCGCGGTGCCGTACACCTCGGCGCCCAGGTGGCGGGCGAGCTGGAGGGCGGCCAGGCCGACACCGCCGGCCGCGGCATGCAGCAGCAAGGTCTCGCCGGGCCGGATGCCTGCCAGTTCCACCAGTGCGTAGTACGCGGTTCCGTACACGATCGGAATGGCGGCCGCTTCCTCGAACGACCAGTGGTCGGGGATGCGCACGACCAGCCGGTGGTCGACCACGGTGAGCGGGCCGAACGCGTCGGGCAGCATGCCCATGATCCGGTCGCCGGCCTTCAGCCCGGTCACCGCCGGGCCGACCTCGGTGATCACGCCGGAGCCCTCGATGCCGAGGGAGCCGTCGCCGGGGAGGAGGCCGAGCGTGAACACGACGTCGCGGAAGTTCAGCCCGGCGGCGCGGACCGCGACGCGGATCTCGCCCGGTCCGAGCGGGGCGGATGCGGACTCGTTGGCCACCAGGGTCAGGCCCTCCAGCGTGCCCTGTGTGGCCGCGTCGAGGCGCCACGGTGTGCCGGGGGCCGCGACCGGCGGCGTCAGGGTGTCCGCCCGGTTCACCGCTCGGGTCAGCCGCGGTACGAGGAACTGCCCGGTGCGCAGCGCGAGTTGCGGCTCGCCCGAGGCGAGGGCGGCGGGCAGGGCGATGGCGGAGCGCTCGTCGTCGTCCATGTCGATCAGGGCGAAACGGCCGGGGTTCTCCGTCTGCGCGGTGCGCAGCAGGCCCCAGACCGGCGCGTACGCCGGGTCGGCCGGGCCCTCGTCCGGGTCGGTGGTGACCGCGCCGCGTGTCACGACGGTGAGCCGGGCCGTGCCGAACCGCTCGTCGGACAGCCACGCCTGGACCGTTCCCAGGGCCCGGTGGGCGGCGGTGTGCATGGCGTCGATGCCGTACGTGTCGTCGTCGTCGGCGCCGTCCGGGTCCGTGTACAGGAAGACGATCGCGTCGGGGCCCCCGGTACCGTCGCCGGGCAGACTGTCCGCGAGAGCGGCGAAGTCCGCGTACGGCTCGGCCGGTGTGCGTTCCAGCGCGGAACCCGAACCGGCGGGGTCCGCTCCTACCTGTACGGGGCGGCGGCCCGTCGCGGGGTTCCCCGCAGGCTCCTGGGCGGCGCCGGAAGCGGTCCACTCCAGCCGGAAGAGCGCGTCGTCGATGCCGTGGGAGCCGCCGTGCCCCAGCTGCGCGGGGTCGACGGGACGCAGGGCGAGGGAGTCGACGGAGACGACCGGCCGGCCCTCGCCGTCGAACAGCTCCACGGACACGCTGTCGTTCCCCACCGGAACCAACCGCACCCGAACCGCCACCGCACCCGTCGCATGCAACCGCACACCCGACCACACGAACGGCAACCTCGGAGCCACCGGCCCCGAACCAGCCCCCGAACCACTCCCCGACCCGTCTCCCGAACCAGCCGAATGGTCAGCCGGCCCCGGCAACAACCCCGCGTGCAACGCCGCATCCAACAACGCCGGATGCACCCCAAACCCACCTGCCCCACCACACTCCTCCTCACCCAGAACCACCTGGGC
>NZ_RDBO01000130.1 GCF_008120935.1 Streptomyces sp. sk2.1 | reverse complement strand
CCTGGAATCCAGCGAGGTGTTCGCACAGACCGTGAACGCCTGTGACGCCGCTCTGCGGCCGTTCACGGGCTGGTCGGTGCGGGAGGTCCTGGCCGGTGAGGAGGGCGAGAACCCGCCGTTCGACCGGGTGGACGTGGTCCAGCCGGCGCTGTTCGCGATGGGTGTGGCCCTGTCCGCACTCTGGCGGTCCCTCGGTGTCGAACCGACGGCCGTGGTCGGTCACTCGCAGGGCGAGGTGGTCGCCGCGGTGGTGAGCGGTGCTCTCACCCTGGAGCAGGGCGCACAGATCGTCGCCCAGCGCTCCAAGGCCGTCCTGGCCTGCGCCGGACAGGGCGGCATGGCCCTCATCGAACGCCCCGTCGCGGTGGTGGAGGAGTTCCTCGCCCCGTACGGGGACGCGTTGTCCGTCGCCGCGGTCAACACCGCCGGGTCCACGATCATCTCCGGGGAGGCGGACGCGATCGAGCGGATCGTGGCCGAACTCCAGGACAGGGAGGTCTACGCCCGCAAGATCAACGTGGACTACGCCTCCCACAACGCCCAGATGGACCCCCTGCTCCCCGCCCTGGCCGAGAGTTTCGAGGACCTGACCCCGCGCCGCGCGGACCTGGCGTTCTACTCCACGGTGACGGGAGACGTCTCCGACGGCACGGACCTGGACGGTACGTACTGGTGCCGCAACCTGCGCGAGCCCGTCCGTCTCGACCGCGCCCTGAACAGGCTCCTCGACGATGGTCACACCGTCTTCGTGGAGATCTCCGCGCACCCGGTGCTGTCCATGCCGCTGACCGACGGGAGTGCCGACCGGGGCGGGATCGTCGTGGGCTCTCTCGCCCGCG
Source organism: Streptomyces sp. sk2.1 (assembly GCF_008120935.1). Classification (GTDB taxonomy): domain Bacteria; phylum Actinomycetota; class Actinomycetes; order Streptomycetales; family Streptomycetaceae; genus Streptomyces. The sequence goes on along the minus strand of NZ_RDBO01000130.1, from coordinate 9,581 downwards.
ACCACGGCACCACCGCCCAGCTCCTGCGCAACCTCGGCCTCCTCCACGTCCAGGGCCACACCGTCGACTGGGAGCGCTGCACGGACGGCCGGCTCGCCGATCTGCCCACCTACGCCTTCCAGCACGAGCACTACTGGATCGAGTCGGAGAAACCTTCGGGCGACGTTCGTTCCGTGGGCCTCAGGGCCTCGGAACACCCCTGGCTGGGTGCTGTCACCGCGACGGCGGACGACTACGGGTATCTCTTCACCGGCCGGCTCTCCCTCGCCGACCAGCCGTGGCTGGCCGAGCACGCCGCCTTCGGGACCGTTCTCGTCCCCGGCACCGGGCTGCTCGAACTGGCGCTGACCGCAGCCCACCACGTAGGGGCTTCGGCCGTCGAGGAACTCACCCTGCTCGAACCGCTCGTCCTGACCGACGACACCCCCCTCCGCCTCCAGGTCGTCGTCGGAGCGGAAACCCCCCAGGGGCGCCGCCCGGTGGCGGTCTACAGCCGTGGTGAGGACGTGTCCGAGGATGCTCCGTGGCGTCAGCATGCCGCCGGTGAGCTGGGGCAGGCGCAGTCCGCCGTTCCGGAGGCGGCCGACGAGTTGGCGCAGTGGCCGGTTCCGGGTGCCGAGCAGGTCGCGCTGGACGGGTTCTACGACGACTTCCGTGCCCGTGGCCTGGAGTACGGCCCCGCCTTCCAGGGCCTGACCGGGCTGTGGCGCAAGGGCAACACCGCGTACGGCACCGTCCGCCTCCCCGACGGACTCCGGCCCGACGACTTCGGCATCCACCCCGCACTCCTGGACGCCGCCCTGCACACCATGGTGGCGGTCCAGGACGGAACAGGGACCGAGGGACACGTACCGCTCCCCTTCGAATGGACCGGTGTCGAGCTGTACGCCACCGGCGCCACCGAACTGCGCATACGCATCGAGCTCGACGACACGGGCACCAATTTGAGCCTGTCGGCCGTGGACCCGGCCGGTCGCCCGGTGGCACACGCGCAGGGGCTGCAGTTGCGTGAGGCGACGGCCGAACAGGTTCGGTCGGGTGCTTCGGCCGAGCACCTCTACCACGTCGAGTTCGTGGCACCCCGTGCGCCGGAGGAGGCGCCGGACGGGGAGGTCTGGGTTCTCGGCGGCAATGGCGAGGTGGCCCGTGTCCTGGGCGCGCAGGGCATCGCGCAGGCCGACGGACTGTTCGCCCGGCTGGACGAAGGCATCGAACCGCCTCTGCGCCTCGTCATCGACATGACGGGGGCGACCGGGGAGACGACCGACTCGGCCGGTACCGCACTGGAGACGACCGGCGAAGCCCTTGTCCTCGTGCAGCGCATCCTGTCCGAACCCCGCCTGGAAGAAGTCGCGTTGACGTGGGTCACGCGTGGTGCGGTGGACGCCGGTGACGGGGTGCGGGACCTGGTGCACGCCCCGCTGTGGGGGCTGCTGCGCACGGCGCGCAGCGAATACCCGGAGCGGGTGATCCGGCTCGTCGACCTCGACGCCGTTGCCGACGTCAAGGTTCCGTTCCTCGTGGACGAGCCCGAGGTCGTGGTGCGTGAGGGCCGGGTGCGGGTGGGCCGGCTGGTGCGCGCGGCAGCCGCCGACAGCAGCAGCGGCAACAACAGCGGCAACAACAGCGACAGCGACAGCGACAGCGATGGTGGCTCGGGGTCGGTGCTGGACCCGTCCGGCACCGTGCTGATCACGGGTGGTACGGGTGAGCTGGGCCGTGCCGTGGCCGTACACCTGGTGCGTACGCATGGAGTGCGGCACCTGGTGCTGACCTCGCGACGTGGCCAGGACGCGCCCGGCGCCCAGGAGCTGACGGCGGAACTGACCGCCGCAGGGGCCGAGACCGTACGCCTGGTGGCCTGCGACGTGTCGGACCGGAACGAAATCGCGGCAGTGCTGTCCAACGTCGACGGTGAGCGGCCGTGGACGGGTGTGTTCCATCTGGCGGCAGTGCTGTCGGACGGTGTGCTCCCGGCGCAGGACGCGCAGCGCCTGGCCCACGTATGGGCGCCCAAGGCGCAGGGCGCGGCGTACCTGGACGAGCTGACGCGAGGTATGGATCTTGCGGCGTTCGTGCTGTTCTCGTCGGCGGCCGGAGTGCTCGGTGGCGCGGGGCAGAGCAATTACGCCGCGGCCAATGCCTTCGTGGATGCCCTCGCCGCCCGGCGGCGTGCCGACGGTCTGCCGGCTGTCAGCCTGTCGTGGGGCCTGTGGCGGCAGGCCGGAGTCGGGCTCACCGCGGGCCTCGGCCAGGCGGAGCTGGCCCGACTGCGCCGCCAGGGTGTCGGCGCGCTGAGCGAGAAGCAGGGGCTGACCGCACTCGACACGGCCCTCTCGCACCCACTCGCCCACCTCGTGCCCGTACGGCTCGAACTGTCTTCCCTGCAACGCGAAGCGGACGGCGGCGGGTCGGTGCCGCCCCTCTGCCGAGGACTGTTGCGCGCCCCGCGCAAGCGTGCCGGGGAGTCCGCGGCGACCCCGTCCGGTCTGCGCGAGCAGCTGGCAGCGCTTCCGGAGGCGGAACGTTCGGCCTGGCTGATCCGGCTCGTCCAGCGTGAGGCCGCTGTGGTTCTGGGTGTGTCCGATGCGGACGGGATCGGTGCGCAGCAGGTGCTCAAGGAGCTGGGGATCGACTCGTTGATGGCGGTGGAGCTGCGGCGTCGGCTCTCGGCCGAGACCGGTCTCACGCTGCCCTCGACCCTCGCCTTCGACTACCCCACCCCCACTGCGGTGGCGGGCCTTCTGCTGGAGAAGTTCGCACTTTCGGACCGGCCGAGGACTTCTCCCGCCCGCATGGCCCGGAAGACGTCGGCCGCGGAGAGCGACCCGATCGCGATCGTGTCGATGGCGTGCCGACTCCCCGGTGGGATCGATACGCCGGAGGCGTTCTGGGAGTTGCTGGCATCCGGCGGCGACGCGGTGGGCGGCCTGCCGGAGCGCTGGCGGGAACTCGACCTCTTCGACCCGGACCCGGAGTCGGTCGGCAAGAGCTACGCCCGTGAGGGCGGTTTCATCGATGACATCGAAGGTTTCGATGCGTCGTTCTTCGGGATCTCGCCGCGTGAGGCGTTGTCGATGGACCCGCAGCAGCGGCTGGTGCTGGAGGCGTCGTGGGAGGCGCTGGAGCGGGCCGGGATCCGGCCCGACGCGCTGACCGGCAGCAGCACCGGCGTCTACCTCGGCGCCATGACATCGGACTACGGCCACCAAGGCCATGACCTGGACGCCCTCGACGGCTACACCAGCACCGGCTACGCCAGCAGTGTCGTCTCGGGCCGGGTGTCGTACGCGCTCGGTCTCCAGGGCCCGGCCGTGACCATCGACACCGCGTGCTCGTCGTCCCTCGTGGCGATGCACCTCGCGGCCACCGCCCTGCGCCAGGGCGAGTGCGAACTCGCCCTCGTCGGCGGTGCCACCGTCATGAACACCCCGGCCCTGTTCGTGGAGTTCTCCCGGCTCAAGGGCATGGCACCGGACGGACGTTGCAAGTCCTTCTCGGCGCAGGCGGACGGTGCGGGCTGGGCCGAGGGGGTCGGCATCCTCGTGCTGAAGCGGCTGTCGGCCGCCGAGCGCGACGGCGACCGGGTGCTGGCGGTCCTGCGCGGCAGCGCCGTCAACCAGGACGGCCGCAGCCAGGGCCTCACCGCCCCCAACGGCCCCTCGCAGCAGCGGGTCGTGCAGGCGGCCCTGGAGGCTTCGCACCTCACTCCGGCCGATATCGATGCGATCGAGGCGCACGGGACGGGGACGTCGCTGGGTGACCCGATCGAGGCGGGTGCTCTGGGAGAGGTGTTCGGTCCGGGGCGCGACGCGGGCCGGCCGGTGTACCTGGGCTCGTCGAAGTCGAACATCGGGCACGCCCAGGCCGCCGCGGGTGTCGTGGGCGTGATGAAGATGGTCCTCGCGCTCCAGCACGAGACCCTTCCGAAGACCCTGTACGTGGACGAGCCCAGCCCGCACATCGAGTGGGACGGCAGCGGGCTCCGACTTCTCGACGAGGCACGACCCTGGGCACGCGACACGGCACGTCCCCGCCGCGCCGGTGTCTCCTCCTTCGGTCTGAGCGGTACGAATGCGCATGTTGTGGTCGAGGAGCCGCCGGCTGTGGAGTCGGCGGAGGTGGCGGAGGTTTCCGGCGGTGCGGTGCCGGTGGTGGTGTCGGGTCGTGACGAGGCGGCGTTGCGGGAGCAGGCGGGGCGTTGGGCGTCCTGGATCTCTCGTGGTGAGGGTGTGCGGGTGGCGGATGTGGCGGTGACGGCTGCTCGTCATCGTTCGCACTTCGAGTCCCGGGCCAGTGTGGTGGCGTCGGATGCGGCCGGGCTGGTCGAAGCCCTGGAGGCGCTGGCCGGGGGGCGTTCGCATGATGCGGTCGTCACCGGAGATGCGCGTGAGCGCGGGAAGGTTGTTTTCGTCTACCCGGGCCAGGGCTCGCAGTGGGTCGGTATGGGGCGTGAACTGCTGTCCTCCAGTGAGGTGTTCGCGCAGACGGTGGATGCGTGTGATGCGGCGCTGTTGCCGTTCACGGGCTGGTCGGTGCGGGAGGTTCTGGCGGGTGAGGAGGGTGATCATCCGCCGTTCGACCGGGTGGATGTGGTCCAGCCGGCGTTGTTTGCGATGGGTGTGGCCCTGTCCGCACTCTGGCGGTCCCTGGGTGTCGAACCGGTGGCCGTGGTGGGTCATTCGCAGGGCGAGGTGGTGGCCGCGGTGGTGAGCGGTGCTCTCACTCTGGAGCAGGGCGCGCAGATCGTCGCCCAGCGCTCCAAGGCCGTCCTGGCCTGCGCCGGACAGGGCGGCATGGCGTTGATCGAACGCCCCGTCGCGGTGGTGGAGGAGTTCCTGGCCCCGTACGGGGACGCGTTGTCCGTCGCCGCGGTGAACACCGCCGGGTCGACGATCATCTCCGGGGAGGCGGACGCGATCGAGCGGATCGTGGCCGAGCTCCAGGACAGGGAGGTCTACGCCCGCAAGATCAACGTGGACTACGCCTCCCACAACGCCCAGATGGACCCCCTCCTCCCCGACCTTGCCAAGAGTTTTGAGGACCTGGCCCCGCGCCGCGCGGACCTGGCGTTCTACTCCACGGTGACGGGCGAGGTGTCCGACGGCACGGATCTGGACGGCGGCTACTGGTGCCGCAACCTGCGCGAGCCCGTCCGCTTCGACCGCGCCCTGAACAGGCTCCTCGACGACGGCCACACCGTCTTCGTCGAGATCTCCGCGCACCCGGTGCTGTCCATGCCGCTGACCGACGGGAGTGCGGAGCGGGGCGGGATCGTCGTGGGCTCCCTCGCCCGCGACCACGGCACCACCGCCCAGCTCCTGCGCAACCTCGGCCTCCTCCACGTCCAGGGCCACACCATCGACTGGGAGCGCTGCACGGACGGCCGGCTCGCCGATCTGCCCACCTACGCCTTCCAGCACGAGCACTACTGGATGGACGCCCCGAAGCCGTCCGGCGACGTCCGCTCCGTGGGCCTGGACGCCTCCGGGCACCCCTGGCTGGGAGCGGTGACCGCGTTGGCCGATGGTGAGGGCCACCTGCTCACCGGCCGGCTCTCCCTCACCGACCAGCCCTGGCTGGCCGAACACGCCGCCTTCGGGACCGTCCTCGTCCCCGGCACCGGACTGCTCGAACTCGCCCTCACCGCAGCCCACCACATAGGCGCCACTGCCGTCGAGGAACTCACCCTCCTCGAACCCCTCGTCCTGACCGACGACACCCCCCTCCGCCTCCAGGTCGTCGTCGGAGCGGAAACCCCCCAGGGGCGCCGCCCGGTGACGGTCTACAGCCGTGCCGAGGGCAGCCAGGACGCCTGGCGCCAGCACGCCGCCGGTGAGCTGGCGGACGGTGGAACGGCACAGTTCGAGGACTTCGCGGACCTGGCGCAGTGGCCGGTTCCGGGTGCCGAGCAGGTCGCGCTGGACGGGTTCTACGAGGACTTCCGTGCCCGTGGCCTGGAGTACGGTCCCGCCTTCCAGGGTCTGACCGGGCTGTGGCGCAAGGGCAACACCGCGTACGGCACCGTCCGCCTGCCCGAGGGGCTCCGGCCCGACGACTTCGGCATCCACCCCGCACTCCTGGACGCCGCCCTGCACACCCTGATGGGCGTACGGCAGGAGGCGGACGCGGCCGGGAAGCCGGTGTTCCTGCCGTTCGAGTGGACCGGTGTCGAGCTGTACGCCACCGGCGCCACCGAACTGCGTGTACGCATCGACCTCGACGACACGAACACCAACGCCCGTATCCGGGTGGCCGACGCCACGGGGCAACCCGTCGTCCACGTACAGGGCCTGGCCATCCGTGAGGCGAGCGCCGAGCAGATCCGTGCCGGTGAGTCGGTCGAGCACCTCTACCGCGTCGAATTCCGGACGCCGCGCGTCACCCAGGAGACGCCGGCCGACGGCATATGGATCCTCGGCGAAAACGCCGGGGCGTTCGAGATCCTGGAGGCCGACCATGTGGCTGATGTGGATGTACTGCTTGCCCACCTCGATGACGGGAGGAAGGCGCCCGCTCGACTGGCCGTCGACGCAACGGCGGCGGCAGCGCCGGCAGACGGTGACATCGCTCGTGCCGCGCAGGAGCTGACCGCTTCCGCGCTGGGCACGCTTCAGCGTCTCCTCGGCGAACCACGCCTGGAGACAACGGAGTTGCTGTGGATCACGCGCTCGGCCGTGGACGCGGACGAAGACGTCCGCGACCTGGCACACGCGCCACTGTGGGGGCTGCTCCGCACGGTGCGCAACGAGTACGCCGAGCGTGCGATCCGCCTCATCGACCTCGGAACGGGCAGCGCCGACGAAGCACTGCTGCCCCGGGCGGTCGCCATGGCGGGCGAGCCGGAGATCGCGATCCGTGACGGCGGGATCCTCGCCGCACGGCTCGTCCGGACGACGAACGCCGACATCACCGAACCGGGTCGGCGACAGCCGGTCGCGGACCCGCTCGACCCCGAGGGTTCGGTACTGATCACGGGCGGCACGGGCGAGCTGGGCCGTGCCGTGGCCGGACACCTGGTGCGTACGCACGGGGTACGGCACCTGGTACTGACCTCGCGACGCGGGCTGGAGGCACCTGGAGCGGTGGAACTGGTGGCGGAACTGACCGCCGCGGGCGCCACGAGCGTACAGGTGGTGGCCTGCGACGTGGGCCGGCGCGAGGACGTCGCCACGGTGCTCGCGACCGCCGACGCACAACACCCCTGGACCGGTGTGTTCCATCTTGCCGGAGTGCTGGACGACGGGCTGCTGAAGGCCCAGGACGCCGAGCGGCTGAGCCGGGTCCTGGCGCCGAAGGCCGGTGGCGCACTGCACCTCCACGAGCTGACGAAGGACCTGGGTCTGGCGGCGTTCGTCCTGTTCTCGTCGGCCGCCGGAGTCCTGGGCGGTGCCGGACAGTCCAACTACGCCGCCGCGAACACGTTCCTCGACGCCCTCGCCGCCCGGCGACGTGCCGACGGCCTGCCGGGTGTCAGCCTCTCGTGGGGCCTGTGGCAGCAGGCCGGGATCGGTCTGACCGCCGGGCTCGGACAGGCCGAACTGGCGCGGATGCGCCGCCGCGGCATCGGTGCGCTGAGCGAGAAGCAGGGCCTGGCCGCCCTGGACGCCGCGCTGACGCAGCCGTATCCGCACCTGGTGCCGGTGAGGCTCGAACTCACCTCGTTGCAGCGGGAGTCGGACAACGGCGGCGAGGTGCCCGTGCTGCTGCGGAATCTGTTGCGGGCCCCGCGCAAACGGGCCGGCGAGTCCGGCGGCACCCCCTCCGGGCTGCGCGAACGACTGCTGGCACTGCCGGAGGGCGAACGGACCGCTCACCTCGCCCGGCTGGTGCAGCAGGAAGCGGCGACCGTCCTCGGAGTGTCCGGGACGGGCGGCGTCGGCGCCGACCAGGTCCTCAAGGAACTGGGCATGGATTCGCTGATGGCGGTCGAACTGCGCCGCCGTCTCTCGGCCGAGTCCGGGGTGTCCCTGCCCTCGACCCTGGCCTTCGACCACCCGACCCCCACCGCGATCGCGGCACTGCTGCTCGACAGGCTCGCCATCGGCTCCGGCGGCCCGGCGAGCAGCGGGCGGGGCGTGACCAGAAAGCAGATCGACAGCCTGGTGGAGCTGCTGCGCTCCGCGACACCGGCCCAGCTCGACGAGCAGGGTCTGACCGCCGGTCTGCTGGCCCTGAGGGACGGACTGGCGAAGACCGCAGCCGTGGCCGACGAGCAGCCGGAGCCGGAGGCCGAGATCGACACCGGCAGCACGGATGACCTTCTTCAGTTCCTGGATCGCAAGCTTGGAGTGAGCGAATGAGCGCGTCCGAAGTCGAGAAGCTCGAAAAGCTCGAGGCGTATTTGCGGCGAACGGCGAACGCGCTCGTCGAGACGGAGAAGGAACTCACCGCCGAACGCGCGTCACGCACCGAACCGATCGCGATCGTGTCGATGGCGTGCCGGCTTCCGGGCGGGATCGACACGCCGGAGGCGTTCTGGGAGCTGCTGGCATCGGGCGGGGACGCTGTGGGCGGCCTGCCGTCGCGGTGGGACGGTCTCGGCGTGTACGACCCCGACCCCGAGGCCGTCGGCAAGAGCTACGCCCGTGAGGGCGGGTTCATCGACGATGTCGAAGGTTTCGATGCGTCGTTCTTCGGGATCTCGCCGCGTGAGGCGTTGTCGATGGATCCGCAGCAGCGGCTGGTGCTGGAGGCGTCGTGGGAGGCGCTGGAGCGGGCCGGGATCCGCCCCGACTCGGTCGGCGGAAGCCGCACGGGTGTCTATCTCGGCACGATGAGCTCCGACTACGGCAACCAGCAGGGTCACGACCTGGATGCCCTCGACGGCTACGTCAGTACCGGCAACGCGTCGAGCGTGGTGTCGGGTCGCATTGCGTATTCGCTCGGTCTGCAGGGGCCGGCGATCACGGTGGACACGGCGTGTTCGTCGTCGTTGGTGTCGGTGCATCTGGCGGTGCAGGCGCTGCGTCAGGGTGAGTGCGAGCTGGCTCTGGCCGGTGGTGTCACCGTGATGAGCACCCCGGCGTTGTTCGTGGAGTTCTCCCGGTTGAAGGGGATGGCGGCGGACGGGCGGTGCAAGTCGTTCTCGGCGGCCGCGGACGGTGCGGGCTGGGCCGAGGGCGCGGGTGTGCTGGTCCTGAAGCGGTTGTCGGCCGCGGAGCGTGACGGGGACCGGGTGCTGGCGGTCCTGCGGGGCAGTGCGGTGAACCAGGACGGGCGCAGTCAGGGGCTGACGGCTCCGAACGGGCCCTCGCAGCAGCGGGTGATCCAGGACGCCCTGGAGGCGGCCCGCCTGACCCCGGGTGATATCGATGCGATCGAGGCGCACGGGACGGGGACGTCGCTGGGTGACCCGATCGAGGCGGGTGCTCTGGGTGAGGTGTTCGGTCCGGGGCGTGAGGCGGGCCGGCCGGTGTGGCTGGGCTCGTCGAAGTCGAACATCGGGCACGCCCAGGCCGCCGCGGGTGTCATCGGTGTGATGAAGATGGTCCTCGCACTCCAGAACGAGACCCTTCCCAGGACCCTGCATGCCCAGGAGCCCAGCCCGCTGATCGACTGGGGGACCAGCGGCCTCCAAC
>NZ_RDBO01000013.1:50336-51442 GCF_008120935.1 Streptomyces sp. sk2.1 | reverse complement strand
CCATCCTCAAGGGACAACGCCCCCGCCACCACGGCCGCCGCGATCTCGCCCTGCGAATGACCCACCACCGCATCCGGCACCACACCGAAGGACCGCCACAGCTCCGCAAGCGACACCATCACCGCCCACAGAGCCGGCTGCACCACATCCACCCGCTCCAGAAGCCCGGCACCCCCCTCGGTGAGCAGCACCTCCAGCAGATCCCACTCCACGAACGGCGCCAGAACCCGCGCACACTCCTCCAACCGCGCCCGGAACACCGGCGAATCCGCATACAACCCCGCAGCCATCCCCACCCACTGCGACCCCTGACCAGGAAAAACGAACACCGTCTTCCCGGAGGTCGCGGCCCCCTCCACGAGGGCGTCCGCATCGGCGAGGTCCCGCACGGCGCGCAGCAGTTCGTCGCGGTCGGTGCCGACGACGACCGCCCGGTGGTCGAAGGCCGTACGGGCATGCACCAGCGCGGACCCGATCGCGGCCGGGTCCAGCTCCGGCCGCTCGGCGACGAAGTCGGCCAGCCGGGCAGCCTGTTCCCGCAGCGCCGCACCACTCCGCGCCGACAACACCCACGGCACCGGACCGACCGGCCCTTCCACGGCATCCACTTCGCCCGGCCCCGCTTCCTCCGCCGGGGCCTGTTCCAGGATGAGGTGGGCGTTCGTGCCGGAGATACCGAACGAGGAGACCGCGGCCCGGCGCGGACGGTCCAGCTCCGGCCAGGAACGGGACTCGGTGAGCAGTTCCACGCCTCCCGACGCCCAGTCCACGTGACCGGTCGGCTCCTGCACGTGCAGGGTCTGCGGGAGCACTCCCCGGCGCAGGGCCATCACCATCTTGATGACGCCACCGACACCGGCAGCCGCCATGCTGTGCCCTATGTTCGACTTCAACGACCCCAGCCACAAGGGCTGTTCGGGCGTGTGCTCCTGACCGTACGTGGCCAGCAGCGCCTGCGCCTCGATCGGATCACCGAGCCTGGTACCGGTGCCGTGCGCCTCGACCACATCCACGTCCGCACCCGTCAGACCCGCATTCGCCAGCGCCTGCCGGATCACCCGCTGCTGCGACGGACCATTCGGCGCCGTCAGACCATTGCTGGCACC
>NZ_RDBO01000013.1:18143-50236 GCF_008120935.1 Streptomyces sp. sk2.1 | reverse complement strand
GCGGGGGCGGGCAGGGCGCGGGCCCAGTCGACGGCGTGGCCGTGGACGTGGAGGGCGGCCAGGGTCCGCAGGAACTCCTCGCGGTCGCCCCGGTCCCGGCGCAGGGTGCCGGTCACAATGGCCCGGTCGCTGCCCTCGGTCAGCGGCATGGCGAGCACGGGGTGCGGGCTGACCTCGATGAACACGTCGTGTCCCATGTCCAGCAGCGTCTGCTGGGCCCGGTCGAGGCGGACGGGTTCGCGGAGGTTGCGGGACCAGTACGCGGCGTCGAGCTCCGTGCCGTCCAGGAGCGTCCCGGTGACGGTCGAGCAGAACGGTATCCGCCCGGCCCTCGGCGCGAGGTCCGCCAGCTCCGCCTCCAGTGCGGGCAGCAGGGCGTCCATGTGGTGGCTGTGCGAGGCGACGGGTGCCTCCAGCCGGCCGCAGACGATGTCCTCGTCGTCGAGGGCGAACAGCAGGTCCTCGATCGCCTCGGCCTCGCCGGAGAGTGCCACGGAGCGCGGGGTGTTGACGGCGGCGACGGAGATCCGGCCGCCGTACGGGGCGATCCATTCGCGGACCCGGGCCAGCGGCAGTTCCACGACCGCCATCGCGCCGATTCCCGCCACGCCCTGCAGGGCCCGGCTGCGCACGGCCATGATCCGGGCGCCCTCCGCCAGGGTCAGGGCGCCCGCGACCACCGCCGCGGCGACCTCGCCCTGCGAGTGGCCCACGACCGCGGCCGGTTCCACGCCCAGTTCCCGCCAGGCCGCGGCGAGCGCCACGTACACGGTGAACATCACCGGCTGGATCACGTCCAGCCGTTCGGCCGGCGGTACGGAGCCGGGGCGGCCCAGCAGCGCGTCGGTCACCGACCAGCCGGTCAGGGGTGCCAGCACCGCGTCGCACTCCGCCACCGTGCGGGCGAACGCCGGGGACTGGTCGAGCAGCGCCCGGCCCATGCCCTCCCACTGCGAGCCCTGGCCGGGGAAGACGAACACGGTCCGGCCCGTGGGGCGGGCCACCGCGCCGACCAGGTCCGGGTGCGAGCGTCCCCGGGCCAGCGCGGTCAGGCCCTCCACCAGTTGCTCCGTGCTCGCGCCGGTGACGGCCGCCCGGTGCGCGAAGTGGGTGCGGCGCCCTGCGGCGGTCGCGGCGACGACCGCGGGCGGGGCCCCGTGCCCGTCGGACAGCCACTGCGCCCAGCGGGCCGCCTGCTCGCGCAGCGCGGTCTCGTCGCGGGCGGACAGCACCACCGGCACCGCGCCGTCCGCGGCCGTGGCCGGGTCCGGTTCGGGGCGTGCCGGGGCCTGTTCGAGGACGACGTGGGCGTTGGTGCCGCCGATGCCGAAGGAGGAGACGCCCGCGCGGCGGGGTCCGTCCTCGTGCCAGGGGCGGGTCTCGGTGTTGACGTGGAACAGATTGGGGTCCATCCCCATCTCGGGGTTGGGGTGTTCGAAGTTGAGGCTGGGGACGAGTTCGCCGTGGTGGACGGTGAGCGCGGCCTTGATCATCCCGGCGATGCCCGCGGTGGCGTCGGCGTGCCCGATGTTGGTCTTCACGGAGCCGATCGCGCACGGCTCCTCGCGGTCGGCCGAACCGAAGACCTGCTGCAGCGCCTGCACCTCGATCGGGTCGCCGAGCCGGGTGCCGGTGCCGTGCGCCTCGATGTAGCCGACCGTGGCCGGATCGACGCCCGCGGCGGCCTGGGCCTCGGCGATGACGTACGCCTGGCCCGCGACGCTCGGCGCGGTGAAACCGGCCTTGGCGGAGCCGTCGTTGTTGACCGCGCTGCCGCGCAGGACGGCGTACACGGTGTCCCCGGCCTCGATCGCGTCGGACAGCCGGCGCAGCACGAGGATTCCCGCGCCGCTGCCGAAGACGGTGCCGGCGCCCTTCTCGTCGAAGGCGCGGCACTTGCCGTCCGGGGAGACGACCAGTCCCTCCTGGTGCACGAAGCCGCGCTTGAGCGGGATGGTCAGTGACGAGGCGCCGACGAGCGCGACGTCGGACTCGCCGCGCAGCAGACTCTCGCGGGCCAGGTGTGCGGCGACCAGCCCCGTCGAACAGGCCGTCTGCACGGTCAGTGCCGGGCCGCGCAGGTCGAGCTTGTGCGCGACGCGGGTCGCCAGGTAGTCGCTCTTGTTGCCGATCATCGAGCGGTAGAAGGACGAGAGGTCGCCCGCGGTCTCCTGCGGGTATCCGCCGAATCCGGTGCCGCCGAAGACGGCGACCTTGCCGTCGAAGGTCCCCGGGACGATGCCCGCGTGCTCGACGGCCTGCCAGGCGGTCTCCAGGAACAGCCGGTGCTGCGGGTCCATGACCTCGGCCTCGGCGGGCGAGTAGTCGAAGAACGCGGCGTCGAAGAGGTCCGGGTCGTCCACGAGGCCCCTGGCGCGTACGTAGTCGGGGTCGGCCAGTTCGTCGTCGGTGGCGCCCGCCGCGCGCAGTTCGTCGTCGGTGAAGCAGGAGATGGACTCGACGCCCTCGCGGAGGTTGTTCCAGAAGGTGTCGATGTCGGGGGCGCCGGGCAGCTTGCAGGCCATGCCGACGATCGCCACCGCGTCGTCGCCGTCGCGTTCGCGGCGGGCGGCCGACTCCTGGCGGACCAGGGTGGCGTGCGAGCCGTCGCGCAGGAACGCGGCGAGCAGGCGCACGGTCGGGTAGCGGAAGAGCACGGACAGCGGGAACTCCCGGCCCAGCCCGGCGCACATGATCTTGTGGGCGCGCAGGGCGGTCATGGAGTTGGCGCCGAGCTCGAAGATGCCCTTGTCGGGGTCGATGTGCGGGGTGTTCAGGACCTCGGCCCACGCCCCGACGATCAGTGCCTCGACCTCGTCCCCGCCGATCGGGCCGGTGTCGGGGGTTGTGGTGCGGGGGGTGTCGAGTTCCCGCAGGGCGTTGCGGTCGATCTTCTTGTTGGGGGTGTGGGGCAGTTCGTCGAGCGGGACGAGCCGGTCGGGGACCATGTAGACCGGCAGCCGTCCGGCGAGGGCCGTGCGCAGCTCTTCCGGGTCCGCCGCCCGGTCCCGGGCGGTGGTGAGGTACAGGAACAGCCTCGGGTCGCCCGGCACGTCCTCGCGGACCACCGCCGCCGCCTGCGCCACCCCGGGCAGCTCGGCCGCGACCGCCTCGATCTCCCCCAGCTCGATCCGGTGACCGCGCAACTTGACCTGCGCGTCCGCGCGGCCGCAGAACTCCAGCGACCCGTCCGCCCGGTAGCGGACCACGTCGCCGGTGCGGTACATGCGCCCGCCGGGCGCGAAGGGGTCCTCGACGAAGCGCTCGGCGGTCAGCTCCGGGCGGTCCAGGTACCCGCGGGCCACGCCCAGGCCACCGATGAACAGCTCGCCCCGGGCCCCCCGCGGCACCCGCCGCAGCCCCTCGTCCAGCACGTACAGCCGGTTGTTCAGCAGCGGCTCGCCCAGGGAGACCTCGCCGGCCACCGCGTTCCAGGCGGCGGACCAGACAGTGGTCTCGGTGGGCCCGTACATGTTCATCAGCCCGTCCGGGCACAGCCTCAGCAGCTTGCGCGCCAGACCCCGGTCCAGGGCCTCACCGCCCACCAGCATCCGGTCCAGACCCCGCACCAGCGCCCGCCCGTCCGCGTCCGCCAGCAGCATCCGGGCCAGCGACGGCGTGCACTGCAGATGCGTCGGCGCATACGGCAGACACTCCGCCCACCCCGCCGGACCACCCCGCGCCACCACCACCCGGTAACCACGCGTCAACGTCCACAACAACTCCAGCGTCGAGATGTCGAACGACAGACTCGTCACCGCCAGCCACGTATCACCCGCACCACCCCCCACCCGCACATCCATCGCCGCACAGAAATTCGCGAACTGCCCGTGCTCCAGCTGCACACCCTTCGGCAGCCCCGTCGAACCCGACGTGTAGATCACATACGCCAGATCCGACAACCCCGGCAGCACCACATCCGACGGCACCGACGCCCCGGGGTCCGGGGCCGGCATCGCGTCCGCCAGCAGCACCTGGATCCGGTCGTCCGCGACCTCGCCCGCACCGTCCCGCGTCGAGATCACCACCGTCAGCCCGCTGTCGCCGATGACGTGCTCCAGGCGGGCCCTCGGGTACTCCGGGTCCAGCGGCACGTACGCGCCACCGGCCATCCAGACCGCCAGCACCGCCACCACCAGATCCGCCGAACGCGGCAGATGGACCCCCACCAGGCTCTCCGTGCCCACTCCCACCGACCGCAGGTGGCCGGCCATGGTCCGGGCCCGCACCAGCAGTTCCCGGTACGGGACCTCCGTGCCGTCGCAGACCAGCGCGACCGCGTCGGGGGCGAGGCGGGCCCGCTCGACGATCCGGCCCAGTGCCGAGGCGCCCGTCACCGAGTCCGCCGACCGGCCGCCGCGCTCCTCCAGCCAGGCCAGCTCGGCCCCGCCGACCACGTCCAGTTCGCCCACGCGCCGGTCCGGGTCGGCCGCCACCGAGGCGAGGAGCGTCAGGAAGCCCTCCGCCATCCGCTGTGCCGAGGCCCGGTCCACCGTTCCGGGCAGGAACTCCAGTTCGCCCCGCATTCCCCCGCCGAACGGTGCGAGGGTGAGGCCGAGCTCCGACTTGGCCACGCCGCGCGGTCCGCCGCCGACCGCGGCGTCGTCCGACGGGATCCAGGCGTCGTCGCCCTCGCCCAGGGCGGGCAGGGAGCTGCCGCGGTAGTTGAAGACGGCCCGGAAGAGCGGGTTCTCCTCGCCCGTGCGCTCGCCGCCCGCGACCCGCACGATCTCGGTCAGCGGTACGTCCTGGCGTTCCAGCAGTCCCATCACCCGCGCGGCGGTCGCCGCGAGCACCTCGGTGAACGCCGGGTCGCCGGTCAGGTCGCAGCGCAGCGGCAGCGTGTTGACGAGGAAGCCCAGCACCCCCTCCGCGCCGGGGAGCTGGCGGTTGGCCCAGACGGTGCCGAGGCCGAAGTCGTACGTGCCGGTGGTCCGCGCCAAAAGTGCCGCGAAGGCGCTCGCGTACACGGTGTACGGCGTGACGGACTGCCGGGCGGCGAGGGCCTCCAGCGCGGTGTGCAGCTCCGCCGGGAGGGTGAAGCCGATCGTGCCGCCCTCGTCGCCGTCCTCGACGGTGACCGGTGCGAGCTCCAGCCGGCCCATGCCGTCGAGTTCCGTCCCGAAGTACCGCAGGCCGTCCTCGAAGCGCCCCTCGGCGATGGCCGCCTGCTCCCAGGCCGCGTAGTCGCCGAGGTGGAATGCGACCTCGGGGGCCTCGGACCCGTCGCCCCCGGCCAGGGCCCGGCAGGTGTCGAAGAGTTCACGGGTGAGCAGGGTCAGCGACCAGCCGTCGACGACGGCGTGGTGCAGGGTCAGGCAGAGCAGCTGTCCGTCCGGCGTGTCCAGCAGCAAACAGCGCAGCAGGCTCCCGCCGCTCAGGTCGAACGGTGCCCGCTCCTCGCGGCGGATCCGCTCGTCGATCTCCTGCGCACCGGCCCCGGACAGGTCCTCGTGGGCGAACGACGGCGTGTGGTCGTCCCGCACCGCCTGGACGAGCCGGTCGTCCCGGGTCTCCAGCCCGGTGCGCAGCGCCTCGTGCCGGTCCGTCACCCGGCGCAGGGCGCGGGCGAGGACATCGGGGTCGATCCGGCGGGCGACGCGCAGCACGAGCGGGGTGTTGTACTGCGGGGTGCCCGGGTTCATCCGCTCCAGGAACCACAGCCGTCGCTGGCCCTCGGTCGGCGGGTGCTCGTCGCGCCGCGCGGAGCGCGTGAGCGGGGTCCCGGCGGCTTCGTCGCCGAGGTCGCCGATGCTGTCCAGCACGTGGGCGGCGACGGCCTCGGGCGTCGGGTGCTTGAAGGCCATGTTGGTGGGCAGGACCGCGCCGGTCAGTTCGGTGAGCCGGTTGCGGAGCTGGAGCGCCATGATCGAGTCGAGGCCGAGCTCCTGGAGCCGTTTGCCGACCGGTACGGGTTCGGCGGCGCCGAGCACGGCCGCCGCCTCCCGCTGCACGGTCCGCGTCAGTTCGTCCAGGCGCGCGGCCCCGTCGAGGGCGGCGAGCCGGGTGCGCAGGGTGGCGGGGCCGGTGGTGGACGCGGTGCCGTCGTCGGCCGGTCCGGTGGTGCGGGCCCCGGTCGTGCCGGGGGCGGCCGGCCGGAGACCGGGCACGTCCGTCCAGTAGGCGCGGCGCTGGAAGGCGTAGGTGGGGAGGTCCACGACGCGTGCGTTGGGGCCGCTGCCCAGGGCCCGGGGCCAGTCGACCTCGAAGCCCTGGGTGTGCAGGGCGCCCAGGGAGCGCAGCACCTGGTCGGTCCCGCCGTGGTCGCGGCGCAGGGTGCCGGCCACCGCGCCCTGTGCCGCGGCCGTCGCGCCGGTGAGCGCCATGCCCAGCACCGGGTGCGGGGAGATCTCGACGAAGACGTCGAAGCCGTCCGCGACCAGCGCGTCCAGGGCCCGGTCCATGCGGACCGTCTCGCGGGCGTTGCGGCACCAGTAGCCGCCGTCCAGGGCGGTGCCCTCCAGCACTCCGCCGGTCACCGTGGAGTAGAACGGCACCCGCCAGCCGTCCGGCCGCAGGTCCGCCAGCCGTTCGGTGAGCCAGGGCAGCATCGGGTCGATGTGGGCGCTGTGCCCGGCGGTGTCCGAGGCGATGCGGCGGCTGAAGACGTCCGTGTCCGCCAGTTCGGCCAGCAGTCGTTCCACCGCGTCCACGTCGCCGGAGACCACCGCGGACGAGGCGGTGTTGACCACCGCGATCGACAGGGCCGGCCCGTACGGGGCGATCAGCGCCTCCACGTCGGCGACCGGCAGTTCCACCAGGGCCATCGCGCCCCGGCCGCTGCACTCGCGCAGCTGGCCCTGCGAGCGCAGCGCGGTGAGCCGTGCGCCGTCCGCGAGGGACAGGGCCCCGGCCACCACCGCCGCGGGCACCTCGCCCTGGCTGGAGCCGACCACCGCGGCCGGTTCCACGCCCAGGGAGCGCCACACCGCCACGAGGCCGATCATCACCGTGAACAGGGCCGGCTGGAGCACGTCGATCCGCTCCAGCGTCAGCGAGGGGTCGGCCTCGCCGCGCAGCACCTCCAGGACCGACCAGCCGGTCCACGGTTCCAGGGCGGCGTCGCACTCCTGCGCCGCGGTGCGGAACGCCTCGTTCTGCTCCAGCAGTTCACGGCCCATGCCGGCCCACTGCGAGCCCTGTCCGGGGAAGACGAACACGGCCTTGCCGCGCTCGCGTGCCGTGCCGGTGACGATGCCGGGGTGGGGCAGGCTCCCGGCCAGTGCCCGCAGTGCCTCGGCGGCCTCGGCCGGTCCGGCGGCCGACACGGACGCGCGGGCCTCCAGCTGTGCGCGGTGCGAGGCGGCGGTGCGCACGATGTCGTGCCAGTCGGTGTCATGGCCGTGCTCCTCCAGCCAGTCGGCCCACCGGGCGGCCTGGCCGCGCAGGGCCTGCTGGTCGTGTCCGGACAGCAGCAGCGGGTGCGCCGGGGCGTCGACGGCACCGTCGCCCCGCGGTCCGTCCTGGTCCGGCGGTTCCGGCGCGGGGGCCTCTTCGATGATCAGGTGGGCGTTGGTGCCGCTGATGCCGAACGACGAGACACCGGCCCGCCGGACGCGTTCGCCGCGCTGCCAGGGCCGTGCCTCCCGGGCCAGGGCGAGTCCGCTGTTCTCCCAGTCGATGTGCGGGCTGGGTTCGTCGACGTGCAGGGTCATGGGCAGGGTCTCGTGCTGGAGCGCCAGCACCATCTTCATCACGCCGGCGACACCGGCGGCGGCCTGGGTGTGCCCGATGTTCGACTTGGACGAGCCGAGCCGGACGGGCCGGCGGGGGTCGCGTCCCGGGCCGAAGACCTCGGCCAGGGCACCGGCCTCGATCGGGTCGCCGAGCGGGGTTCCGGTGCCGTGCGCGTCGATGGCGTCGATGTCCGCCGGGTCCAGCCGGGCCGCGGTGAGCGCGTCGCGGATGACGCGCTGCTGGGCGGGCCCGTTGGGGGCGGTGAGGCCCTGGCTGCGGCCGTCCTGGTTGACGGCGGAGCCCCGGACGACGGCCAGGACGCGGTCGCCGTCGCGCCGGGCGGCGGAGAGCCGCTTGAGCACGAGCATGCCGACGCCCTCGGACCAGATCGCCCCGTCGGCGCGGGCGGAGAAGCTCTTGCAGCGCCCGTCGGGGGCCATCGCGCCGAGCCTGCTGGACTCGACGAACATGGCGGGGGAGCTCATGACGGTGACGCCGCCGGCCAGGGCGAGGTCGCACTCGCCGGAGCGCAGGGCGCCGAGCGCGGAGTGGATGGCGACGAGGGACGAGGAGCAGGCGGTGTCGATGGTCAGGGCCGGGCCCTGGAGTCCGAGCGCGTAGCTGATCCGGCCGGAGACGACGCTGCCGGAGATGCCGGTGCCCTGGTAGCCGTCGAGGGCTTCGAGGGGGGCGTGCCCGGTCTCGTAGTCCGCCCGCATGGCGCCCAGGTACACGCCGGTGCGGCTGCCGCCGAGGGTGTCCGGGCGGATGCCGGCGCGTTCCAGCGCCTCCCAGGAGGTCTCCAGCACGAGCCGCTGCTGCGGGTCCATCGAGACGGCCTCGCGGGGCGAGATCCCGAAGAAGTCGGCGTCGAAGAGGTCCAGGTCGTCGAGGAAGCCGCCCTGGTCGGCGTAGCTCTTGCCGGTGGCGCCGGGGTCGGGGTCGTAGAGTTCCAGACCGTCCCAGCGGGCGGGCAGCGGGCCGATGGCGTCGCGGCCCTCGGCGAGGAGCCGCCAGTACTCCTCCGGTGTGGTCACTCCGCCGGGCAGTCGGCAGGCCATCGCGACGATCGCCACGGGCTCGTGCCGCTGGTTCTCCAACTCGGCGTTGCGCTGCTGAAGTTGCAGGACAGCGGCCATGGCTCGCCGAAGCCGGTCCTCGTTCGCCTGGGCGTTCATCTCCGCCATCCGTCTCGTCGCTCCGGTGAATGTGGTGCGGGGGTGGGACCGTCGTCCGGGCCCCGTCGCGCTCGGCGGGGTCCGGGGCGTGGCCTCCGGGGTGGGTCAGTGCTCGACCGTGACGTCCATGTACGGCGGGAAGCCCTGGATGTGGGTGCCGTCGTGTTCGAGGACGGACACGTCGCCGTTCCTGCCGACCTCGCGGAAGCCGGAGAACTTGTAGGTGACGAACATGGTCCGGTTGCGGCTGGTGGGCACGAACTCGGCGCGCAGTGCGACGCCGGCGTCGTGGGCGCTGCGGATCAGGTGGTTGAGCAGTACGGAGCCGACGCCGCGGGACATGACGCGGCAGGACATCAGCAGCAGCTTCACGGTCCAGGCGTCCTCGCCGCGTTCGACGAGGGCGAGGCCGATCTTGCCGTAGGTGCCGTAGGTGTCCTCCAGTCCGGCCACGAGGAGGTCGTGGTCGGGCGAGCGGCGGAAGGCGTCCAGCTCCTCGTAGGAGTAGGTGTAGCCGGTGGCGTTGAGCTGGTTGGTGCGTACGGTCAGTTCCTCGGCGCGCTGGAGGTCGCGTTCCTGGGCGGGCGCGATGGTGAAGCGCATGCCGAGCGAGGCGAGGAAGTCCTCGTCGGTGCCCCGGTGGGCCTGCTCGGCGTCCTTGCGCCGGATGTCGGCCCGGTAGAGGTGGCGGCGCTCGCGGGAGTCGGCGGTGACGAACCGGGGCCGCATCGCGGGCAGTTCGGGGATGCCGGGGGCGTCGAGGGCGTCGATGCACAGCACCTGCGGGTGGGCGAAGCCGACCTCGTCGCGTTCGAAGGGCTGGTCGTCGACGAAGGCCAGGGTGTCGATGCCGATGTTGATGGCCTCGGCGACCGCCTCGACGGAGTCCGACTTGTTGCCCCAGTGGATCTGCGGGTGGAGGAAGTACTCGGCGATGCCGAACTCCGCCAGCTTCGCCATGGCCGCGTCGTGGTCGTTGCGGCTGGCGATCGAGTGGAGGATGCCGCGCTCGTCGAGGGTGCGGATCACCTCCACGACGGCGGGGCGCAGGGTGACGTCGCCGTCCTCCAGCAGCACCCCGTCCCACACCGTGTTGTCGAGGTCCCACACCACGCACTTGACGGTCGTCACGGTGGTCGTCGTCATCGGTCACTCCTCGGTCCGCGTTCCTGGAACGCGTACTCGGCGAGCCCCACCTGGTGGAGCTGTGCGCTGCCCTCGATGATCTCCATGACCCTGGAGTCGCCGAGGAGGCGCTGGACGGGGTATTCGGAGCTGCAGCCGTTGGCGCCGTGGATCTGGACGGCGTCCCCCGCGGCGCGGCCGGCGGCGGTGGCGGCGAAGTACTTGGCCGTGGAGGTCGCGGCCAGGGCGCCGGGGTGGCGTTCGTCGCGCAGCCGACCGGCCTCCAGACACAGCAGCCGGGCGGCGTGCGCGTCCGTGTACATGTTGCTGATCATGCTTCTGACGAGCTGGTGCTCCTTGATGAGGGAGCCGAACTGCTCGCGGGTCGCGGCGTAGTCGACGCTCGCCTCCAGGCAGGCGTCGAGGATGCCGACGCAGCCCCAGCCGACGGTGTAGCGGCCGAGGTCGAGGGCGGCACCGACCACGTGGGAGACCCCGAGTCCGGGCCTGGCCAGGACGTTGTCCGCCGGTACGCGGCAGTTCGCGAAGCGCACGTGGGACGTCATCGAGGCCCGGATGCCGATCATGTCCTCGATCAGCTCGGTCCGCAGTCCGGGGGTGTCCCGTTCGACGAGCAGGGCCGTGGGGCCCTCCGGGGAGCGGCCGACGACCAGGAACAGGTCGGCGCTCTCGCCGTACGTGATCCATTTCTTGTGGCCGTCGACCACCCAGTCGTCGCCGTCGCGGACGAGCCGGGTGGTGACTCCCGAGGCGTCGCTGCCCGCGCCCGGTTCGGACACGGCGAGCGCGCCGATGCGTTCGCCGCGGGCCAGCCGGGGCAGCCAGGTCTCCTTCTGGGAGCGGCTGCCCCAGCGGGCGATCGCGTGCGCCACCATCGTGTGGACGGTGAGCAGGCTGCGGAGCGAGGAGCAGGCCCGGCCGAGTTCACCGGCGAGCAGGCCGAGGGTGACCGCGTCGCAGCCGCCGCCGCCGTACTCCTCGGCGACGGGGAGCCCGAGCAGGCCCTCGTCGGCGAGGAGCCCGATGGCCTCGGGCGGGGTGCGCTGGGTCCGGTGGTACGCGTCCGCGTGCGGGGCGATGTGCCGGTCGGCGAAGGCCCGGAATTCCTTCTGGGCCTGTGCCTGCCGGTCGGTGAGCGCTCCGGTCATCGTCGTGTCCGCTCCCGTCCTACTGGGGGACCGGGACGGACAGCTTGCGGGTGACGAACGCGTCGAGCGCGCCGATGGAGCGGAAGTACTCCAGCTCCAGGTCCTCGTTCTCGACGGTGATGCCGAACTCGTGCTCGACGAAGGAGACCAGCTGCATCGCGAACATCGAGCTGACGAAGCCGAGTTCGAAGATGTCGTCGTCGTCCTTCAGGTCCTGGACCGGGAAGAACCGGGAGAGGTACTCCGCGATCCGGGTCCTGTTGTCCGTGCTCATCTCTTCATCCGTCCTGTTGTCGTGGGGTGCGGCGCCGGGTGGGTGGCCCGGTCGGGGCCACCCGGGCGGTTGTCAGTGGTACTTGTGGAATCCCTCGCCGCTCTTCCGCCCCAGCAGGCCGGCGGCGACCATCTTCTTGAGCAGCGGGGCGGGCCGGTACTTGCTGTCGTTGAAGCTCTCGTAGAGCACCTCGACGGACTTGAGGATGGTGTCGAGGCCGATCAGGTCGGCGGTCTCCAGCGGGCCCATCCGGTGGTCGAAGCAGGTCTGGAAGATCCGGTCGACGTCGGCCGCGGGGGCCACGCCGTCCTGGACCAGGAAGGCCGCCTCGTTGATGGTGAGCATGAGGACCCGGTTGGAGACGAAGCCGGGGACGTCCTCGACGACGATGCACTCCTTGCCCATGCCGGCGAGGAAGCGGCGGGCGGTCTCGATGGTCTCCGGCGTGGTGTGGTGGCCGCGGATCACCTCGACCATCGGCTTCATCGGCACCGGGTTCATGAAGTGCATGCCGATGACGCGTTCGGGGCGGGTGGTCACCGAGCCGACGCGGGTGATGGAGATCGCCGAGGTGTTGACGGCGAAGACCACGTCGGGGCGGACGATGCGGTCGATCCGCTCGTACACCTGCTGCTTGATGCCCCAGTCCTCGGTGACGTTCTCGACGACGAAGTCGGCCTTGGCCAGCAGTTCGTAGTCGGTGGTGAAATCGATCTTCTCGAAGACCGCCGCCGGGTCGACGCCCGAGCCCTTGTTGAACAGGGCGTAGGCGCGCAGGCTGTTGCGCAGTTCGCGGCGCGCGTTGTCGAGGACCTCCTCCGAGACGTCGACGAGCACCACCCGGTGGCCGGTCTGTGCGAGGTTCTGCGCGACACCGACGCCCATGACGCCCGCGCCGACGACTCCTGCTGTCGTGAATTCCATGTCCTACGACTCCGTTAGCGTGCGCCGCGTACGGCGTAGATGTTGTGGATGTCCGTGCCGACGTACAGTTCGTCCTGCTCGGCCCTGACCGTGAAGCCGCGGCTCTCCAGCAGTTCGACCAGGCGGCCGACCTCGCCGTCCGCGTCGTGCGCCTCCAGCACCATCTGCTGGATCTTCGGCCAGTCCTCGTCGGCGATGCCGTCGATGACCTGCCGCTCGCTCTTCTGCACGTCGATCTTGATCAGGTCGATGCGCTCGATGCCCTGTTCGCGGATGACGGCGCTGAGCGGGCGCAGCGTGGCGGTGAACTCGATCGCCTCGAAGCGGACGTCGAGCAGCTCGTCGCCGGAGACCAGCTCGGCGACCTCGGCGTCGGCCTCGGTCTTCTGCTGGTTGGCGATGATCGTGCGCAGGTTGTGCTTCTCCTCCTCCTCGTCCGGGTGGAACGAGGACATGCCGGAGCTGCGCGGGTAGAAGGTGAAGTCCGCCTGCGCCTCGGCGTCGGAGATCCCGATGTTGAAGAGCTTGGCGTCGACGCCGTGCTCGGCGACGT
The DNA here is from genome assembly GCF_008120935.1 of Streptomyces sp. sk2.1. GTDB lineage: Bacteria > Actinomycetota > Actinomycetes > Streptomycetales > Streptomycetaceae > Streptomyces. The sequence goes on along the minus strand of NZ_RDBO01000013.1, from coordinate 37,336 downwards.
TCTGGCCGAGCAGCTCGAACATCGGGGGCGCGGGCTCGAAGGTGAAGACCCGTACGTCCTTCGCCTCGTAGTGCGCGAAGAGGGTGAACAGACCGATGTTGCCGCCGACGTCGACGACGGTGGCGCCGTCCGGGATGGAGATGCCGTTCTTGGCGTACGTGCGGTGGTCGAAGATGTCCTCGTAGAAGTGGCGGGTCTCCGCCTCGTTCTGGTGGGACACCGTCAGGCCGTTCGGCAGGGTGAAGCGGGCCCGGGAGTTGCCGGTGTGCGAGGAGCCCTCCCGGGTCGCGGTCAGCTCGCCGCCGGCCCGCAGGGTGTCGATCGCTGCGGCCATCCGGGTCAGGGTGGCCCACTCGTAGACCTGGCGCAGCGACAGGTCGGTGCCGAAGGCCCGCTTGATGCGCAGGATCAGCCGGGTGGCGAGCAGCGAGTTGCCGCCGATCTCGAAGAAGCTGATGTCGCGCGGCAGCCGGTCGGTCTTCAGCAGCCTGGCCCACAGGCCGTGCAGTTCCTGCTCGGTGGGGGTGGCGGGGTGTTCGTCGTCGGTCAGGGCGGCCGTCGCGGCGCCGTCGGCCACGATGTCCAGCTCGGAGGCGGGGAAGCCGGTCCAGTCGATGTCGGCGCCCGCGAGCCAGAGCCGGCCCAGTGCCTTGAGGGCCACGGCCGAGTCGGAGCGGCTCTCCAGGGGGTGGCGCATGGAGGCGACGACGGTGCCGGCGGCGCTGCCGCGGACCACGGTGGCCATGCTGCTGAGGGTCTGGCCGGGGCCGGTCTCCAGCAGCAGGTCGGCGGCGGCGAGGGCGGTCAGCCCGTCGGCGAAGCGGACCGGGCTGACCAGGTGGCGCGCCCAGTAGCCGGGGTCGGTGGCCTCCGCGTCGGTGATGGGGCGGCCGGTGACGTTGGAGACGTACGGGATGCGGGGTGGGGTCAGGGTGAAGGTCCGCGCCAGCTCGGTCACCTGCTCGGCGATGGGCTCCATCATCGAGGAGTGGAAGGCGTGCGTGGACTGCACCCGGCGGTGGACGACGCCCTGCCGGCCGAGGTCCTGCTCCAGCGCCTCGACGTCGGCGACCGGTCCGGCCACCACGCAGAACTCGGGGCCGTTGACGGCGGAGAGCGAGAGGTTGGTGCCGAGCAGCGGGCGGACCCGCTCCTCGGGGAGCATCACGGCGAGCATGGCGCCCTGCGGCAGCGCGTCGATGAGCGCGGCGCGGCGGGCCACCAGGGTCAGCGCGTCCGGCAGGGACAGCACCCCGGCGAGGGTGGCCGCGACGTACTCGCCGAGGCTGTAGCCGATCATGATCGAGGGCCGGGCGCCCCAGGACTCCCAGAGCCTGGCCAGGGCGTACTCGATGACGAAGAGGGCCGGCTGGGCGAGGCGGGTGGCGTTGAGCCGGCGCTCGTTCCCGCTCTGCGGGGTCGTGCCGCGGCCGAGCATGCGGCGCAGGTCGACGGCCGGGGCGGTGCGCTCCTCGGGCGTCGGGTCGGGGAAGACGACCTCGCGGATGTCCAGGCCCAGTTCGGGGGCGAGCGCGTCGGCGCAGTCGTCGACGGCGGTCCGGAACACCGGGAAGTCGCGGTACAGGTCGCGGCCCATGTCCAGGTAGTGGTCGCCGAGCCCGGGGAACATGAAGGCGACGGATGCCGCGGCCCCGGCGGGCGCGCCCGCGCCCAGCTCCGTGGCCGCTCCGTCGCCGGCCAGGACCGCGCCGCGGTGTCCGTCCCCGGCGCTGCCGAGGGTGCGGATGCGCACGGGTACGTCCTCACGGGCGGGGGACTCGGCGAGACGGGCCTTGAGCCCGGCGAGTCCGGCGTCGAGGGAAGTGCCGTCGGCACCGGCGACCAGGGCGAGGTGCCACAGCACCGGCCCGTCGGACGGCCGTGCCGTCCGGTCGTGTGTCTCCCCGGCTGTGATGGTGTTGGAGCTCATGCCTCTCCTAGAGGTTTGCGGCCGGCCGGAAAAGGGTCGAGCGCCCACTGCTGCCGCCCCGTTCCCCTCCGAGGAAGTCCGTCGGAGCAACTTTCACGGCGACGGCTAGAGCGGGGCCGGAGCAGCGGTGGACGCTCCACCGTGCCGGGCATTCGGTGTCGTTTCGGTACGAAGGTGTCGGCGCCGGGAGGGGCGCGGGTCACAGGACGCGGATCGCGGACTCCGCGTGGCGTTTGGCCAGGTTCAGGGTGGCCGTGGAGTTGCGGCCGAGGGCCTCGCGGACGTAGCGGCGGGCCCGTGCGAGATCGGCGCCCTCGCCCAGTACGCGTTCGACGGCCTCCTCGCGCAGCACCACGTTGTGCTGGGAGATGACGGTCACGCCGGACTCGTCGGGCAGCACCGACCATTCGCCGGTGTGCGCCTCCATCAGCGCGGGGGTGCGGGTCTGCTTGTAGACGATGCGGCCCGCGTGCGGGAAACAGATCCGCACCGACTCCGTGGTGTGGGTCGCGCCGTCCGCGGTGCGGGTGTCCATCGCCATGACCTGGACACCGGGGGCGTCCTCGGTCAGGTCGAGGCGGGCGACGTGCGGCACCAGTTCGGGCCAGTCGCCGACCCGGTACAGGAAGTCGTAGACCAGCTCGGCCGGGCCCTTGACCCGGACCGCGTCCTCGAAGGACAGCACGAGTTCGTCGAGCCGGGTCCAGCGCTCCGCCAGGTGCTTCAACTGCGCCAGTTCGGCGGTCGAGTTGGTGTCGACCGCCCGTTGCGTCCAGGACACGTCCCCGGGCCGGTCGTCGATGACCGTGAAGTCGTGCAGCAGGGTCAGCAGGCTCGTCCCGCCGGGCCGCTCCCGCACGGTCCAGGACCCGTTCATCGACTCGACCGGGGCCTGCGGGTGCTGCTGGCGGAAGTCGATCCGCCGGGCCTCCGGGTCCTGCACGCGCCGTGAGAGCCACGACCGCACCTGCCCGTTGGCCACCGCCCACATCCGCAGCCGTTCGTCCCGGCCGTCGAACTCCAGCCGCTCGACGTGCACGTTCGGCGGGAAGAACAGCGGCCACTGGACCGCGTTCGAGATCATTCCGTAGACGACCCCCGCCGGGGCGGCCACCTCGACCGAATGCGTCGTACGGTGTACACGCTCACCGGACACCACAGATCACCTTCCTCATGGTTTTCAGAAATTGCCCAGTCCGCCGCAGACGTTGAGCGCCTGTGCGGTGATCGAGGCGGCGGACTCGGAGACGAGGTAGCCGACCAGTCCGGCGACCTCCTGCGGGGTCGAGTAGCGGCCGAGCGGGATCTTCGCCTCGAACTGCTCCTGCACGTAGTCCTCGGTGGTGTCCCAGGCCGCCGCGTACCCCTGGCGCACCCGTTGGGCCATCGGGGTCTCGACGTAGCCGGGGCAGACCGCGTTGACCGTGACGCCCGACGGGGCCAGCTCCCGGCCCAGTGCCTTGGTGAAGCCGACGACGCCGTGCTTGGAGGCGCTGTACGGGGCGCCGAGCAGCACGCCCTGCTTGCCGGCCGTCGAGGCGATGTTGATGATCCGCCCGCGGGCGTTGCCGGTCAGGCCGCCGTTCTTCAGCACCTCGCGCGTCATCAGGAACACACTGTTGAGGTTGGTGTCGATGACGTCGTACCAGAGCTCGTCGGCGATGTCGGCGGTGACGCCGCCACCGCTGCGTCCGGCGTTGTTGACCAGTACGTCGATGGGTCCGTACGTCTCGACGGCGGCGTGCACGAGCGCGGCCACGGACTCCCGGGAGCGGACGTCGGCGGCCTGTCCGGCCGCCTCCAGGCCCTCGTCCCGGAGGTCCTCGACGGTCTGCTTGACGTCCTGCTCGGTGCGGGCGCACAGGAACACGCGGTACCCGGACCGGCCGAGCCGGCGGGCCACCGCCAGTCCTATGCCGCTGGTGGCCCCGGTGATCAGGGCGACGGGGTGGTTGTCGGTCACGGTCAGTGCTCCTTCAGCCGTGGGGCGGGGGCCGGGAGTACGAGTCCCGGTTCGGTCCTGGCCGCGTCGGCGAGCGGCGCGGCGGGGCGCAGCGGGGCGAGCGCCCGGCCCAGGGCGTCCCTGGTCAGTACGGTGGCGCGGGCGGCGGTGTAGCCGTCGGGGCGGGCCAGCAGCCAGCCGCCGGGGGCCAGGCCGAGCGCCGCGCGCAGCCGTCCGTCCGGGTCGGCGAGCGGGGCGGGTCCGTCCGGTCCGGTGCCGCCGACGGTGCGCACCGACAGCCATTCGGAGTACTGGGCGGCGGCCGTGATGGCCACGCCCACCGGGACGTCGCCGGGGCCGGTGCCGCCCGCGGCGAGCAGCAACGACCAGCGGGGGTCGCGCAGTTCGGCGCGCAGCGCGGCGAAGGCCGGGTCGTCGGGGTCGTGGACCGCGGCCCGGGTGACGCGTTCGCCGGGGGCGGGCGCGGGGGTCGGTTCGGTGCCGGCGGCGACGGCGGCGTTGGACAGCGCGGCGGTGCCGGGGACGTGCCGGAAGGTGTCGACGGTGGTCAGGGAGGACCCGCCGTAGTCGATGCGCAGCCCGGACATGCCGCCGAGCACCTTGCGCTGGATGGCCCGGCGCAGCGGGGGCACCTTCCGCACCACGGAGAAGACCACGGGCAGCGCCAGCGGGGCGAGCGTGTTCTTCAGCTGGACGAGGAAGGTGGCGGTGCGGGTGGAGCCGAGCAGGGCCCGGCCGATGGGCATCCGTTCCTCGCCGTAGGTGTCGAGGAGTTCCCGGCCGGCGTGGCCCTGCTGGACCATGGCCAGCTTCCAGGCGAGGTTGTACGCCTCCTGGATGCCGGTGTTCATGCCCTGCCCGGAGGCGGGGCTGTGCACGTGGGCGGCGTCCCCGGCAACGAGGACGCGGCCCTCGCGCATCCGTTCCACCATGCGCTGCTGGAAGGTGAAGACCGAGGTCCAGTCGCTCTCGCCGACCCGGACCGGGCGGCCGAGCCCGGCCGACAGCTTCTCGCCCAGCCGCTCCTCGACGGCGCGCGGGTCGGTGTCCCGCCGGGCGGGTGTGGTGTCCAGCAGTCGCCAGTACCCCTCGCGGGCGTAGGGCACCATCATCAGTGCCTGTCCGCCGGTGTGGGTCCAGTAGATGGTGTCGGGCGGCAGGTCCATGTCGACCGGTACGTCGGCGAGCATCCAGGTCTCGCCGGCTCCGCCGACCAGTTCCAGGCCGAGCAGTTTGCGCACGGTGCTGTGGCCGCCGTCGCATCCCACCAGCCAGGACGCCTCGATGTGCTCCTCGGTGCCGTCCGCCTTCTCCAGGGTGGCCCGTACGGTGTCCGCGTCCTGCCGGAAGCCGGTGAGCCGCACTCCCCACTCGATCTCGACGCCCAGCCGGGCGACGGCGGCGCGCAGCACCGCCTCCGTCTCGGTCTGGCCGATGACGAGGGTGTACGGGTAGGAGGTCGGCATCGTGGCGTAGTCGGCCTCCAGCCGCACCAGCCGGCGTCCCTCGGCGTACATGGTGAAGGCGCGGTTCTTCCGGCCGCGACCGAGCATGTTCTCGACGACGCCCATCTGGTCGTACGTCTCCAGGGTGCGCGGATGCGTGGCCACGGCCCGGCTGGTGCGGGCGGGGCCGCGGGCGGCGTCGACGAGCCGCACCCGCAGGCCGCGGCGGGCCAGTTCGTGGGCGGCGGTCAGCCCGACGGGGCCGGCGCCCGCGACGAGCACATCGGGTCGGTCGGTGCTCATGCGTCCTCCGTGAGTGGTCAGGCGGCCCGGAAGGGCCGCCTGACCACTCACGGAGGACGCATGAGCACCGACCGACCCGATGCTCACGGAGGACGCATGAGCACCGACCGACCCGATGTGCTCGTCGCGGGCGCCGGCCCCGTCGGGCTGACCGCCGCCCACGAACTGGCCCGCCGCGGCCTGCGGGTGCGGCTCGTCGACGCCGCCCGCGGCCCCGCCCGCACCAGCCGGGCCGCAGGTGCCGTCGTCCGGGCTGCCGGTGCCGTCGTCCGGGCCGCAGGTGCGGTCGTCCGGGCTGCTGGTGCCGTCGTCCGGGCGGCTGCCCGGTTCTTCAACTGCTGTCGCAGGGCACGTCGTTCGGGTTTTCCGGTGGGGGTCCGGGGCACCGCTTCCAGCACCTCGGCCAGGCGGATGCGTTCGAAGTCCGCGAGCCGTTCGTTGGCCCGTGCGGTGATCGCGTCGAGGATGCCGGCGGGGGTCGCGGGGTGTTCCCCGTCCGGTCCGGGTTCCGGGGCGTCGCGCAGCACGACGCCGGCCCAGACGAGGCCGCCGTGCACGTCGTCGGGCCAGTCGGCGACGATGCAGTCGGCGACCCTCGGGTCCTCGCCGATGACCTGCTCGACGCGGCTCGGCGAGACGATCTCGTTGTCGTGCTTGAAGATGTCGGAGAGCCGGTCGACCAGGCGCAGCGAGCCGTCCTCGTCGAGGTAGCCGACGTCCCCGGTGGAGAACCAGCCGTCCTCGTCGATCCGGGACGGGTGGCTGTCGTCGAGGTAACCGGCCATCAACTGCGGTCCTCTGACCTGGACTTCACCGGTGGACCAGATCTCGACCGGGGTGCGGGAGTCCACGTCGACGAGGCGGCACTCGGTGCCGGGGACGGGCTCGCCGACCTCGCCCGGCCGGTAGCGGTCGGGCCGCTGACAGTGGGTGAGCGGAGAGAGTTCGGCCATGCCGTAGCCCTGGATGACGGGGACGCCGAGCCGGTCGCGCAGGGTGCGCGCCGCCCCGGGCCGTAGTCCGGAGCCGCCGGAGAGCACGGCCGTGAGCCGGCTGCCGGCGGGGGCGGGCCGGGCGGCGGCGAGGCGTTCGTCGGCGGCGAGGCGGTGCAGCCGGGCGGGCAGCCCGTAGTAGTGGGTGGCACCGGCCGCGGCGGCCGCGGCGAGCGAGGCGAACGGGTCCGGGTCCCGGCACAGGACCTGGCAGGCCCCCGCGTACACCGCCGAGTTGAGGTGCATGACGTGGTAAAGCGGCAGGTGGTTGAGGGCGACCGAGGCACAGTCCAGGCGGTGGGCCAGGGCGGTCTGCTTCGCGTTGGCGACCAGATTGCGGTGGGTGAGCAGGACGCCCTTGGGGCGGCCGGTGGTGCCGGTGGTGAACTGGACGCAGGCGATCGACGCCGGGTCGGACGGGCCCCCGCCGGGGGTGTCCGGTGCCGTCTCCAGGGCCGGGTGCAGCGGCACCGCGTCACCGGGCGTCACCCCGTCCGGGGCGTCGGTCACCACGATCGTGCGGAGCCGGGGCAGCGCGCCGCGCAGCTTGGTGAGCAGTTCGGCCGTGGCCGCGGGGACGAACACCACTTCCACCCCGGCGGTGGCCAGGACGTGCCGCAGCCCCTCCTCCCCGACCAGCGGGTTGACCAGGACGGCGGTGGCACCGCTGCGGATCGTGCCGTAGTAGGTGGCGGCGAAGACCGGGTCGAGGACGTTGGCGACGCCGGTGCGCACCCCGCGCCGGTTCCCGTTCTCCCGCCGCAGCCAGGCGGCGACGCGGTCGGTCAGCGCGTCCAGCTCGCCGAACCCGATGTCCGTGTCCGCGGTCCGTACGGCGATGCCGTCGGGGTCGCGCACGGCCGCCCGGCGCAGCAGGGCGTCCAGCGGAAGGTCCGGAAAGGCGAGGTTCGGCATGGCTCGTTCTCCTCCGGCTGGTCGGTGCGCGGCTGCCGTTCGGCACCCGGCGGGCGCTTACACGTTCGGCCGGAGCGCTTGAGGAATCTTCGAAGAGCGCTCGATCTGCGCCGCAGAGAGTGTCCGCATCCGATGGAACGGAGGAGGGTCACATGACCACCGAGATGCTCAGCCGCACCGAAACCGCCTTCGCGGTGCCCGACGGGGTGCGTGCCCCCGAGGAGGACTTCGGCGTCCTGTACGCCCGGGTCCAGCAGTTCTACGCGCACCAGATGCAGCTCTTCGACTCGCACGAGGCCGAGCGCTGGGCGGGAACCTTCACGGAAGACGCCGTCTTCGACGTGCCGACCCTGGACGAGCCGGTGCGCGGACGGGCCGCCCTGGCGGCGAACGTGCGGCGCAACGAGGCCCAGCAGGCGCGCAGCGGGGAGCGGTTCCGGCACTGGATCGGGATGCTCGACCTGAGTCCGCAGCCGGACGGGACGCTGCGCACCCGCTGCTACGCGCTGGTGTACGTGACGCCCGACCGGGGCGTGTCGGCGGTGCACCGGGTGTGCGTCATGGAGGACGTGCTCGTCCGCTCGCGCGGCAAGTGGCGCACCCGTCACCGCGTCGTGACCCGTGACGACCTCGGCTGAGAGCCCGTCGGGTGGTTTCCGGCCGGGCGGTCACGCCCGGCACGCACCCCGCTCGACCGGCTCCCCGCAGGAGAACACCCGCATCGGCCGCAGCGGCCGGGCGACCGGAGGACCAGGAGGCACAGGATGACGACGTATGCGACCGAGCCGCGGCTCGGCACCGACCGGACCGCGCTCTACGTGGAGGTGCAGCAGTTCTACGCCCGGCAGGTCCGGCTGCTCGACGACCTGCGGGCGGAGGAGTTCGCCGCGACGTTCACCGCCGACGGGGTGTTCGCGCCGTCGCCCGGCATCCCGCCGGCGCGGGGCCGCGAGGCCATCGCGGCGGAGCTGCGCGCCGCGCACGTACGCCGGTTCGGCACCGAGCCGGTGCGGCGCCGGCACTGGTACAACATGCTGAGCGTGGACCCGGGGCCGGACGACAGCCTGATCACGCACTACTACACACTGGTGATGGTCAGCCGCCCCTGGGACCCGGTACCGGTCGTCTCGCCGAGCAGCGTGGTGGAGGACGTGCTGGTGTACGAGGGCGGGGAGCTGCGCACGCGCGAGCGCCGCGTCACCCCCGACCACCAGTCCTTCTGAGGGACGGGGCCGGTTCGGTCCGGCCGTCAGGCGTGGCAGGCCGGTGTCCCGCCGTGGTGCTCGGACATCTCGCGGAACAGCGCGGGGATGTCCAGCGGATCGCCGGGCGCCGCGCCGCGCTCCTCCGCGTAGGCGCGGTGCAGGTTGGGCACCAGCCGCTCGGCGTCCAGCAGACCGGCGTACGGTCCGGGTCCCGCCTCGCGGGCGACCTGGAGCGGGGTGAGTCCGGCGGCCAGCCCTTCCCGGGCGAGCCGCTGGAGGCGCAGCAGGTATCCCTCGTTGTCGTCGAACAGCTCGGGTCCGCCCACCGGTCCGTGGCCCGGCACGACGGTACGGGCGCCGAGGGCGCGCAGGGTCCGCAGCGCCTCCAGGGAGCCGGAGACCGAGCCCATCGGGCAGAACGGGGTGGCGCCCGACATGACCAGGTCGCCGGTGAACACCACCTTCTGCTCCTGCAGCCACACGACGGTGTCGCCGGTGGTGTGCGCGGTCCCCGGGTGGATCAGTTCGGCCCGCAGCGGGCCGACGTGCACGGTCATGCGGTCGCGGTACGTGACCTGCGGGGGCACGACCTCCAGGTCGCCCCAGCACACGTCGGGCCAGAGTCCGGCCATGTGCAGCCCGGCCGCCTCGATGTCGGCGCGCGCCCGTTCGTGGCCGATGACGACGGCCTCGGGGAAGACGAAGTTGCCGAAGGTGTGGTCGCCGTGGAAGTGGGTGTTGACCAGCAGGCGCGGCGGGGCGCCCGCCACCCGCAGCACCTGCGCGCGCAGCCGCCGGGCCCGTGCCTCGGTGGCGACGGTGTCGACGAGGAGCGGGCCCCCGGTGCCGTCGCCGACGAGCAGTCCGGCGTTGTTCAGACACCAGCCGCCGTCGGGCTGGACGTAGCCGAGGACGCCGTCGGCGATCTCGGTGAGTCCGGGGGTCGATGACATGGTCGGCTCCTCGACGAATTCGTGACAGTACGTCAGGCGGCGGCCCGTGCGGACAGGGCACGGTTGACCAGGTCGAGGTACTGGCGCGGGGTCTCCGCGTCCTCCAGCACCTCCTCGTCCAGCATCACCTCGTAGTCGCGTTCGATGATGCCGGTGACCTGCAGCAGGGCGAGCGAGTCGTAGCCCAGGTCGAGGAAGAGGGTGTCGAGGACGTCGCCGTCCAGGTCGACGCCCTCGCCCTCGCCCGCGCAGGTGCGCAGCAGGACGGTCAGTTCGGTGAGCTCCAGCCGGTCCACAGAAGTGCCTTTCTCCTCGGTCGTGGGTCGGTGTGCGACCCGGTCGGGGGGCGGTGCGCGGTGCGGGCGCGGATCGGTGCGCGGGTGGTACGCGGGTCGGTCGGTGGCCGCCCGACCGGTTCTCAGCGTGCGGCGCGCACCACGGTGGCCGCGTTGAACCCGCCGCGGCCGCGGGCCAGTACCAGTGCGGTCCGCAGTTCGGCCCGGCGCGGCGCGCCGATCACCAGGTCGACGGGGCAGTCCTCGGCGGGTCGCGCGGTGCCGGTCGTCGGCGGGATCACCTGGTCGCGCAGGGCGAGCAGGGCGGCCGCCAGATCGAGGGCGGAACCCCCCGCCGAGAGCCGGCCGGTCATCGACTTGGGCGCGGTGACCGGCACCCCGTACGGTCCGAACAGCTCGGTCAGCGCCCGGGCCTCGGCCCGGTCGGCGTCCCGTTCGCCCGCCGCGTCGGCGAACACCACGTCGACCTCGCCGGGGGTGATCCCGGCGTCCGCCAGGGCCAGTTCGGCGGCGGCCCGCAGCCGGGGCTCCCCGGTGCCGGGCGCCGGGTCGAACGTGGCGGCGCAGCCCGCGACCGTGCCGTGGACCGCGGCGCCGCGGCTGCGGGCGGCGTCCCCGTCCTCCAGGACGAACAGCGCACCGCCCTCGCCGACGACATGGCCCGACGCGTGGGCGTCGAACGGCAGGTAGGCCCGGTCCGGGTCGTCGCCCGTGCTCAGTCCGCCGCCGGCCAGATACGCCGTCCAGCCCCAGGGGCACAGCGCCGAGTCGACGCCGCCGGTGACCACGGCCCGGACGCCCTTGCGCAGTTGGCGGCGGGCCTGGGCGACGGCGTCGAGGCCGCCCGCCTGCTCGGAGACGACGACCCCGCTGGGGCCGCGCAGTTTGTGCCGGATGGAGATCTGGCCGGAGTTCGCGGCGTAGAACCAGGCGAAGGACTGGTAGGCGCCGACGTGCCGGCTGCCCTTGCTCCACAGCGCCTGGAGCTCGTGCTGCCCGAACTCGAAGCCGCCGGTGGCGTTGGCGGTGACGACGCCGACCGCGTAGTCGGGCAGTCGTTCCGGGTCGAGGTCCGCGTCCTCCAGCGCCTGCGCGGCGGCGGCGAGCGAGAACCGGGTCACCCGGTCGGTCTGCGGGAGCAGCCGGCTCGCCACGTGGTCCTCGTCGACGAACCCGGTGACCTCCCCGGCGAGCCGGGCGGGGTAGCCGGAGGCGTCGAAACGGGTGACGGGTCCGATGGCGTTCTCGCCGCGCAGCACGGCCGCCCACCACTGCTCCGTGCCGACGCCGCCGGGCGCCACGACACCGATGCCGGTGACGGCCGCCTCCACGCCGCGGACGCCGATCAGCCCCGCCTCCTCGGCGGCCACGGCGGTCATGCGGCCACCCCCGTGTACCGGTTGGTCAGCACCATCGCGCTCTGGAAGCCGCCGAAGCCGCTGCCGACGCTGAGCACCGTGTCGGTGCGCTGCCGACGGGCGACGAGCGGGGTGTAGTCGAGGTCGCAGGCGGGGTCCTGGTCGTGCAGGTTGGCCGTCGGCGGCACGGTGTCGTGCTCGATGGCCAGGGCGCTGGCGGCGATCTCCAGGGAGCCGATCGCGCCCAGCGAGTGGCCGATCATCGACTTGATGGAGCTGACCGGCACCCGGTGGGCGTGCTCGCCCAGGCTGCGCTTGAACGCCGCCGTCTCGTGCTTGTCGTTCTGCTTGGTGCCCGATCCGTGGGCGTTGATGTAGTCGACGGCCGTGGCGTCCAGGCGTGCCTCGTCCAGGGCGACCCTGATCGCCTCGGCCATCTCGCCGCCGTCCGGGCGCAGCCCCGTCATGTGGTACGCGTTGGAGCGGCTCGCGAAGCCCGCGATCTCCGCGTACACATGGGCGCCGCGCCGCAGCGCGTGCCCGTGCTCCTCCAGGACGAGCACCGCGCTGCCCTCGCCGAGCACGAAGCCGTTGCGGGTGCGGTCGAAGGGGCGGGAGGCGGTCTCCGGCTCGTCGTTGCGCGCGGACGTGGCACGGATCGCGTCGAAGGACGCCAGGGTGATCGGGGTGACCGGGGCCTCCGAGGCGCCCGCCACCATCACGTCGGCGCTGCCCTCGCGGATGAGTTCGGCGGCGTGGCCGAGCGAGTCCAGGCCGGAGGTGCAGCCGGTGGAGACGACCGCGACGGGCCCCTGCGCGCCGATGTCGCGCGCCACCTCGACGGCCAGGGAGCTGGGCACGAGGTAGTCGGCGAGCCGTTCCTCGGCCCTGGTGTGATCCAGGAGCCAGTGGCCGCCGCGCTCGCTGACGTGCGCGTAGCTCTCGTCGAGCCCGGTGCTGCACCCGACGGCGCTGCCCAGGGTGACCCCGGTGCGCTCCGCGCCGTCGGCCGGGGTCAGGCCGCTGTCGGCGACCGCCTCGCGGGCGGCGACCAGCGCGAACTGGGCCGCGCGATCCAGTCGGCGGGCCTCCTGCGGACCGAAGCCGTGCCCGGCCGGGTCGAAGTCGACCTCGGCCGCGATCTGCGAACGGAACGAGGAGGCGTCGAAGAGAGTGATGCGGCGGGTCGCGGTGCGGCCCTCCGTCAGCAGTGACCAGAACGCCCTGGTGCCCACCCCGCCGGGTGCGACCACCCCTATCCCGGTGATGACGACGCGTCTCATCGGCTGTCCCTCATGGTGTGTGTCCTCCTGTGGTGGGCGGCGGTCAGCCGCGGGCCGCGACTGCGGCGGGGGCCGGTGCGGTGCGCCGTACGACACGGCAGGCCCGCCCGAGCAGGCGCGGCAGCTCGCGTCCGCGTACGAAGAAGTGGTCGCCGGGCACGGTCCGGGTCACCACCCGTCCCGTGGTCCAGCGCCGCCAGCCCGCCATCACGTCCGGCTGGGCCAGCGGGTCGTCCGCCCCGGCGACGACCAGCAGCGGCACGGACAGCGGTGCGCCCCCGACCGGTTCGCGGGCACCGGTCCGCAGGTCGTCGGCAAGTGTCAGGTCGTCGCGCAGCACCGGCAGCACGGCCCGGTGCCAGAACCCGCCGGGCTCGGCCCCCTCCGGGAGGGCGCCGACCTCGCCGAGCAGCTTCAGCAGGTGCTCGTCCGGTTCCCCGGCGGAGTCCGAGAGTTCGGACGCGGAGTCGGGCGGCGGACAGGCCCCGACGGCCAGCAGCGCGGGGCCGGGCAGCCCGGCCTCGTGCAGGGCCCGGGTGACGGTGTAGGCGATCATCGCGCCGAGGCTGTGCCCGTACAGCACGTACGGGACGTCCGGGGCCGGGGCGAAGGTGCCCATCACATCGGCCAGCAGTGCCTCGCGCCCGGTGATCCGGGGCTCGCGGCGCCTGGCCTCGCGCCCCGGCAGCAGCCTGGGCACCGGCTCGACGCCGGGGCCCAGGTCGCGGGGCCAGCCGTAGAAGGACGAGACGCCTGCTCCGGCGTGTGCGAAACAGTGGAGCCGTACGGGCTGTTCGTCGGGCATCTGCTGTGCCTCCCTCGTGGGCGGGTTCGTCAGGCCGCGTACAGATCGAAGGTGGAGCCGCGGCGCGGTCCGCAGATGACGTCCAGCGCCGGGTCGACGGTGAGCATCGCCTGGTGCAGCCGCTGGATCTGCGGCGAGGGCTCCACGCCCAGCTCCTCGATGAGCCGGGTCCGCAGCCTGCGGTAGACGTCCAGCGCGGTGGCCTGGCGCCCGGAGCGGTACAGCGCCACCATCGCCTGCGAGTGCAGCCCCTCGTGCTGGGGGTGACGGGCGATCAGATCGGTGAGTTCCGCGAGGAGTTCGCTGTGCCGGCCGAGCCGGAGGTCGGCGTCGATGCGCCGTTCGACGGTCACCAGCCGGCTCTCCTCCAGCCGCAGTACCTCGATCTCCAGGATCGAGCCGACCCGTACGTCCACGAGTGCCGTTCCCTGCCACATCGCGAGCGCCTCGCGATACAGCTTCCCGGCCCGTACGTCCTCGCCCTCGTCGAAGGCGCTCTGCCCCGCGGCCACCAGCCGCTCGTAGCGGTGCACGTCCACGGACTCCGGCGGGATCTGCAGCAGATAGCCGCCGTGCCGGGTGGCCAGCACCTCCTTGGCGGTGCCGGGTGCGTCGGGCCCCATCGCGGTGCCCAGCCTGCGACGCAGCTGCAGGATGTACGTCTGCAGCGTGGTCATGGCGCTCTGGGGCAGGTTGGTGCCCCAGATCTCCTCCATGAGCGTGGGCACGGGCATGACCCGGCCCGGATAGAAGGAGAGCAGCGCCAGGATCTGGCGCGGCTTTCCCGCGGTCGGAACGATCGACACTCCGTTGACGTCGGCACTCAGTGGACCCAGAACCTGAATCTCCACGATTTCCTCCCCGCTTGCCCGGTCGATTCCCCCGAGCTCGAAGCCGTCGGCGTTCCGCACGCTAGCCCCGTTCGCCCCGCACGCCCCCGTACCTCGACCTGGGTTCGAGCGGCCTTCCAACGGGACACGGGCGGGACCTCCGGTTCGCGGGCGCGCCGGCCGGCCCCGCCGTCAGCGGTCGGAGAGGTCCTCGGGGAGCAGGAGCCGCAGGTCGTCCATGCTGGGGACGGGGACCGCGCTCAGCCGTCCCGCCTGCCGGGTCATCATCCGTTCCAGGGTCTGCCGTGCGAGCCGCGCGTTGCCGAAGCCCGCGCCCCTGGGGATGGTGTCGAAGTGTTCCCGCAGGGCGTTCGCCGTGCCCGGCGCGCACTCGTAGCCGTTCTCGGCCGCGTGCCTGCGGACGATCGTGACCAGTTCGTCCGAGGAGTAGTCGGGGAACGCGATGTGCCGGGGGAAGCGCGAGGCCAGGCCGGGGTTGGAGCCCAGGAAGCGGTTCATCTCGTCGGTGTAGCCGGCGACGATCACGACCACCTCGTCCCGGTGGTCCTCCATCAGCTTCAGCAGGGTGTCCACCGCCTCCTGCCCGAAGTCCGCGGCCCCGGCCGAGCGGGGGGTCAGGGTGTACGCCTCGTCGATGAACAGGACGCCGCCCAGGGCCCGTTCGAAGGCCTCCCGGGTCAGTTGCGCCGTGTGTCCGACCCAGCGGCCCACCAGGTCCGCGCGCGAGACCTCGACGAGCTGGCCGCGCGGCAGCACGCCCAGGGAGGCCAGCAGTTCGCCGTAGAGCCGGGCCACCGTCGTCTTGCCGGTGCCGGGCGGGCCCGCGAAGACCAGGTGGTTGCCGATCCGGGGCGCGGGCAGTCCGGCCTCCTTCCTGCGCCGTGCGGTGGCGAGCAGGTTGACCAGGTCGCCCACCTCGCGCTTGACGTCCGCGAGGCCCACCAGGGACTCCAGCCGCAGCAGCGGGGCATCGTCCTGTTCGCCGTCCGGCGTGCCGCCCTCCGGGAGGCCCACGTCCGGTGCGGTCAGCAGGGCCAGGTCCCGTTCCCCGGCCTCCGGCAGGGCGGCCAGGCGGGACGCCTGCCGGTCCACCATCTCCTCGAAGACCTTGCGGGCGGTGCGGCCGTTGCCGAAGCCCGCGTCACGGGGGATCCGGTCGAAGCGGGTGCGCAGCGCGGTGCGGGCCGCCGGGTCCAGTTCGTAGTGGTGGCCGGTGCACATCCGCTCCACGATCGTGACCAGTTCGTCCGAGGTGTAGTCGGTGAACTCGACGCTGCGGGTGAAGCGGGAGGCGAGTCCCGGGTTGGACGCCAGGAACTCCGTCATCTCCTTCGGGTATCCGGCCGCCACCACCACCACGTCGTCGCGGTGGTCCTCCATCAGCTTGACCAGGGTGTCGATCGCCTCGCGCCCGAAGTCGGCGCCGCCCCCGCCGCCGTCGGAGAGCAGGGTGTACGCCTCGTCGACGAACAGGACCCCGCCGAGCGCCTTGTTGAAGGTCTCGGTGGTCTTGATGGCCGTCCCGCCGATGATCTGCGCGACCAGGTCGGCGCGCGACACCTCCACCAGGTGCCCGGAGCGCAGGACGCCCAGCGACGCGAGGATGGAGCCGTAGAGCCGGGCGACGGTGGTCTTTCCGGTGCCGGGCGGGCCGGCGAAGACCAGGTGCCGGCTCATCGGCGGCGCGGGCATGCCGATGCTGGCCCGGCGCTGTGCCATCCGGTTGAGGTTGATCAGGGTCAGGACCTGCTGTTTGACCTCGTCGAGGCCGATCAGCGACTCCAGTTCGGCCACCGGGCCGGAGCCCTCACGGGAGTCGGCCGCCACCGGGACCGTGCCGCCGGGCAGCCGCCCGCCGTCCGTCGCGTCCCGCTCGCTGCCCCAGGCGTCGGGGGAGCCGTTGTCCGTGCTGGTCAGCCCCTCGACGGCGAGCCGGTCGCCGGGCACCACCTGGCGCACCCCGCTGCCCCGGTTGCCGCGCACGGTGCAGCCGATCAGCGCCACCGCGTCGGTGCCCTCCACCCGGATGCCGTCGGCGCCCGAACCGGTCGCCTCGCAGCTGTTGAGGGAGGCCCGCGCGCCCGCGGCCACCAGCACGCCGTGCTCGCCGGAGTCCGTCACCGTCGCACGCACGGCGGCCAGTTCGCCCTCGGCCTCGATGTGCACGCCCGCGCCGCCGGACTTCTCGATCCCGGTGTCGCGCAGGGTGAGCGTGCCGAGCGCGCCGATGCCGACGCCGGCCTCGGCGGAACCGCTCAGCCGGCCCTTGCCGAGGTACAGGTTGCCGTGGCCGGAGACGTGCACCGCCGAGCGGCCCGACGCCTCGACGACGCTCTCCTCCAGGCGGCCCCGGCCGTCCTTGACGACCTCCACACCGTGCCCGCCGGACCCGGTGACGGAGGAGCGCCGCAGCAGCGGGTTGGCTCCGCTGCGGATCACGATGCCGGACCCGCCGCAGCCCTGGACCCGGAGCCGGTCGAACTCGGCGGCCGAGTCCTCGTCGAGCAGCACCCCGATGCCCTTGGCGTCCCGGACGACGGTGTTCGTCAGGACCGGCGAGGAGAAGCCGGTGACCCGTACGGCGGGTTCCCCGGCGGTGGTGAACGCGCACTCGTCGAACACGCCGCGGCTGCGCTCGGTGACCAGCAGGCCGTGCCCCTCCGTGCGGTCGGTGCGGCAGCGGGACAGCGTCGCCGAACCGCCCGCGCCCAGTACGAATCCGTGCCCGGTGGTGTCGCTGACGAGGACGTCCTCCAGGACGACCGGTCCGGAGCTGTTCACGAACACCCCGACGGCGGCCTTGTGGATCGTGCCGCGCACCATCCTGACCGAGCTGTCCTCCTCGGCGGCGACGCCCGGTTTGCCGGCGGACGATATCTCGCAGTCCTCCAGCAGGACGTGCGCCTGCCCGTTGGCGAGCACCCCGTTGCCGTGGGTGTCCCGCAGCCGGCCGGCGCGTACGGTGATGCGGCCCCGCTCGCCGGCCACCACGGCGGAGGTCCCGAGGTGTTCGACGACGCAGTCCTCCAGGAAGCTCTCGGCCCCGGAGGTGGACACCACGCCGGCGCCCGCGGGGTTGCTGATCCGGCACTGACGCAGCGCCAGGGCTCCCTCGTCGCGGGCGAAGAGCGCCGACCAGGACGAGCCGTGGACGTCGCACCGGTCCATCGCGAGCTGTCCGCGCGGCGCGTCGACCACCGGCAGTTCGTCGTCGTGCCCGCGCAGCACCAGGTCCCGGACCATCACGGCGTCCCCGGTGAGGGTCAGCGCCGTCCCGCGCCGGGGCGCCAGCTCCACCGTGCCCCGCCCCTCCTCGGCGGTCAGGGTGATCGCGGCCGAGATCGTCAGGCGCTCCTCGTACCGGCCCGGGGCGATGCTGACGACGGCGCCGGGACGGGCCCGGACGACGGCCTCCCCGATGGTGCGGTGGTCGCCCGTCCCGTCGGCGGCGACGGTGAGCATCTGGCGTGACACGTTCTTACCTCCCGGCCCCGGCGCCGTGGGTACGGGGCGGGGACACGCGGCATGTGCGGCATGGGAAACTACTGCGCTCATCATGCCTGTTGTCGCAGGTCGCCCGCCATGGTGGTCGGTGTTCCAAAGCCCGTCGGGATCGCTACGATCGGCCCATGCGATCTTCGAGGCCCCCGGTGTCCCATGCCCTCGGACCGGTGGCACTGGCCGCCCTGCTCCTGCTGTCCCCCGCCGCGGCTCCGGCCGTCGCGGCGGAGGGGGCGGACAGCCCCTCGTTGCCGGGGGTGCCCGCCACGCTCGCCGACGGCCGTCCCTGTACTCCGGGCTCCGCCAAGAAGTCGGCCCGACTCCCGTGGGCGCAGAGCTTCCTGGGGATCGACCGGGCCTGGGAGCTCAGCCGGGGCACGGGGGTGAAGGTCGCCGTCATCAGCACCGGGGCGGATCTGCGGCGGGTGCCGGCCCTGAAGGGCGGAATCACCGGCGGGCAGGACGTGATGGCGGGCGGCACCGTGCGGGACGACTGCGTCGGTTACGGCACGTTCCTCGCCGGCGTCGTGGCGGGCAGGCCGCAGCCGGGCACGAAGGCGGCCGGGGTCGCCCCCGGGGCCGAGGTGGTCGCGGTGCGGGCCACCGACCGGTCCGGCACCACGACGCCCGAGAAGCTGGCCGGGGCGATACGCGCGGCGACGAAGTCCGGGGCCCGGATCATCCAGGTGGCGCTGAGCGTCCCCTCGGCGCCGAAGGCACTGAAGGACGCCGTGGGCGCCGCGCAGCGGGCCGGGGCCCTGGTGGTGGCGCCCGCGTCGGCGCGGGAGTGGGAGAGCCGCGCCTCCGAGGCGGTGAGCGGTCCCGCCTATCCCGCGGCACTGCCCGGGGTGCTCGCCGTGTCCTCGGTGGGGCCGGGCGGGGAGGTCCCCGAGGAGCCGGGCGGTGCGAAGGGGCGGCGCACGCGGCCCGTGCTGAGTGCTCCGGGCGAGTCGGTGACGGGGCCGGGGCCGGGCGGCGCCGGGCAGTTCGTCGGGCGGGGCGACGCGGTGGCCGGGGCCTTCGTGTCCGGGGCCGCGGCCCTGGTCCTCTCCTACCATCCCCGGCTGAGCGCCGACCAGTTGGCGCACCGGCTGAAGAGCACCGCGTACGGGGCGGCGGGCGACGCGCCGGGGATCGTGGACCCGGTGCGGGCGCTGTCGGCCGTACTGCCCGAGGAGCACGAGCGGGCCGCGACCGGGCCGGAGGACGCCGCGGCGGCGGTCGTGCCGCCGCCCGACTCGCCGCAGGCGCGCGACCGCGCCCTGGCCGTGGCCGCCTCGGCGGGCGCGGTGGCCCTGCTGGTGGCCTTCCTGGCGGTGGTCCTGCCCAGGGGACGCCGCCGGGGCTGGCGCCCGGCCCCGCCCCACCGCTTCGGCACCGACCGCCCCTGACC
>NZ_RDBO01000013.1:0-18043 GCF_008120935.1 Streptomyces sp. sk2.1 | reverse complement strand
GGCAGTACGGCCGACAGCGCCCGCACCGGGTCCACGATCCCCGGCACGCCGACCGCCCGGCGCCGCCCACCGGGGGCCGGGCGTTCGTTGTCCGGGGGCTTCCCCTACCTTGAGGTGGGACGTGCCCGCCGGGGTGCGTGACGACAGGCCGGGGGGCATGTGTCCGTCTCACAGGTGGTCCGCAGGGGGATTTGGTTCGGCGTGCTCGTCGCCGCGTGGCCCGCGGGCGTCTTCGGGTCGCTCTGTCTCGTCGGCACCGCCGCGCAGCTCTCCACGGGCACGCCCGAGGAGGCCCTCGACGCTTTCCTGGGCGGCGTCATGGCGATCGGCGGGAGCATGGTGGTCGGTGTCCTGCTGGGTGCCGCGACCGGGGGCGCGCTCGCGGCGGCCCCCGGCTGGTTCACCGCCCGGGCCCCGTTGCGGGGACTGCTCGCCGCAGTCGTCGCGAGCACCTTGTTCCTGCCCGAGGTGGCGGTGGTGATCGCCGCCGGCTCCGGTCCCCTGCCGGCCCTGCTCGTCCTCCTGTGCGTACCGGTCGTCGGCCTGGTGGCGGCGGCACGCAGCGGCGCCCTCATGGGACGCACCCGGCACCACCCCTGAACCCCGGCACCGCCCCGGCCGAGGGCCGGGAAGTGACACCGGCCCCGCCCGTGCGGGCCGGGAACGGCCGACCGCCCGGCACCGATGAAACGGGTGCCGGGCGGTCGTCGTCCCGGGGCTTTCGGCATCCGGGCTGTCCCGGGGGCTTCCGGCATCCGGGCTACCGGTTCGCCTCCTCCGTCTCCGGCAGCAGCGCGGTCTGCACCTGGACCACTCCCCTGCGGGTGATGAACTGCGCACGTCCGGGCGTGAGTTGCCTCGGCTTGGTGTCGTTGAACAGATAGCCCTCCGAGGGCGGGCAGGAGAGCAGCGCGGCCGGTGTGTTCACCTCCATCAGGCGGCGCAGCAGCGGGTCGCTCATCGCCCGTGCCGCACCGTTGGCGCTGCGCGCCACGATCAGGTGCAGGCCGAGTTCGGCGCCCTGGGCGAGGTAGTCCAGCAGCGGGCCGAAGTGGTTGGACATGCTGCCGGAGACCATGTCGTAGTCGTCCACGATCAGGAAGACCCGCGGCCCGCTCCACCAGTCCCGCCGCTTCAGCTGCGCGGGCGAGACGTCCGCGCCGGGCAGCCGTTCCTTCATGGCCCGTGCGACGCCGTCCACCGCCTGCTTGAGGATGTCGACGGAGACCGCGTAGCCCAGCCGGTGCGCCTCGGGGACGTTCTCCAGCAGCCCCCGCCGGTAGTCGACCAGCATCACCCGCGCCTCGGCGGGGGTGTAGCGCTCCGCGATCGTCCGGCAGACCGTGCGCAGCAGGTTGGTCTTGCCGGTCTCCGCGTCGCCGACCACCACCAGGTGCGCGGTCTGTGCGAAGTCGTGCCACATGACGTCGAGCCGGTCGCCCTCCAGGCCCAGCGGCATGCGCAGGTCGCCGTCCGCGCCGACCTCGGCGTCGGGCAGTTCGGCGGGGTCCAGGAGGACGGGCAGGGTGCGGACCGCGGGTGCGGACGGGCCCGCCCAGTGCTCGGCCACCCGCGCCACCGCGTCGGCGACGCCCGCCCCGAGGTCCGCGGCGCTCTCGCCGCCGTCCACCCGGGGCAGGGCGGTGAGGAAGTGGTGCTTGGTCTCGGTCATGCCGCGGCCGGGCGCCTTGGGGATGGTCGCGGCGGCCCGCATGTTGATCATCGAGTCCATGCTGTCGCCGAGCCGCAGCTCGAAGCGGGTGCCGAGCTGGTCCCGCAGCGAGGTGGAGATCTCCGCCCAGCGGCCCGCCGCCACGATGAGGTGCACGCCGTAGTTGAGACCGCGCGCCGCCAGCGCCGTGAAGGCGTCCATGGTGTTCATGAAGTCCTGGCGGATCGTGCCCCAGCCGTCGACGACGAGGAACACGTCGCCGTACGGCTCGTCCGGCAGTTCACCGGCGGCGCGGCGGGCGCGCAGGGTGGCCATGGAGTCGATGCCCAGCTCGGCGAACTGCTTCTCGCGCCGGGCCACCAGCGCGCGCACCTCGGACAGGGTGCGGTGCACCCGTTCCGGGTCCAGCCGTCCCGTGACCCCGCCCATGTGCGGCAGGTCGCGGAGCGCGCCGAGCGAGCCGCCGCCGAAGTCCAGGCAGTAGAACTGGACCTCGCGCGGGGTGTGGGTGAGCGCGAGGGACATGATCAGGTCGCGCACCAGGGTGGACTTGCCGCTCTGCGGGCCGCCCGCGATGCCGATGTGCCCGCCCGCGCCGGACAGTTCGGCGATCAGGGGTTCGCGGGTCTGGTCGAAGGGCCGGTCGACGATGCCCACCGGCACCGTGAGGCGGCCGTGCAGGTCGGGGTCGATGGTGGTGAGGCCCCGTTCGGGATGCGGTTCCAGCCCCATCAGCAGGGTGTCCAGCGAGAGCGGGGTGTCCAGCGGCGGCAGCCAGACGCGGTGCGCGGGCCTGCCGCCCTCCCGCATCCGGGCCACGGCCAGCGCGAGCAGGGTCTCCTCGCTCTCCTCCTCCTGCGGCCGCGGGTCCGGCTCGGGTACGGGGACCGCGGGGGCCGTCCAGTCCGTGCGGTACGGGACCACCTGGCCGGCGACGGCCGAGGCGCCGACCCTGCGGACGCCCCGGTAGGGCCCCGAGACGTAGGCGGCCTTGAACCGGACCAGGGTGCCGGTGTCCTTCTTGAGGATGGCGCTGCCGGGTACGGAGGGCAGTTGGTAGGCGTCCGGTACGCCCAGTACGCCCCGGCTCTCCATCGCGGAGAACGTGCGCAGCGCGATCCGGTACGACAGGTGCGACTCCAGCTGGGTCATCCGGCCCTCGTCCAGCCGCTGCGAGGCGAGCAGCAGATGGACGCCGAGGCTGCGGCCCAGCCGCCCCACCATCACGAACAGGTCCATGAAGTCGCGGTGCGCGGAGAGCAGTTCGCTGAACTCGTCGACCACCACGAAGAGCGTCGGCAGCGGTTCCAGGTCGGTGCCCGCGGCCCGTGCGGCCTCGTACTCGAACGCCGAGGTGTAGTTCCCGGCGCTGCGCAACAGCTCCTGGCGGCGCATCAGTTCACCGTGCAGGGCGTCCTGCATGCGGTCGACCAGGGCCGATTCGTCGGCGAGGTTGGTGATCACGGCCGAGGTGTGCGGCAGGCCGTCCAGGCCGAGGAAGGTGGCGCCGCCCTTGAAGTCGACCAGGACGAAGTTGAGCTTCTCCGAGGAGTGGGTGAGCGCCAGGGCGAGCACCAGGGTGCGCAGCAGTTCCGACTTGCCGGAGCCGGTCGCGCCGATCAGCACGCCGTGCGGCCCCATGCCGCCCTGCGCCGCCTCCTTGATGTCCAGTTCCAGCGGGGTGCCGTCGCCGGTGAGTCCCAGCGGCACCCGCAGCCTGGCCCGCTCGCTCCGGTCGGCGCGCACCGCGTCCAGGTCGACGGTGTGCAGGTCGGGGAGGCCGAGCAGATTGGTCAGCTGCACGTCCGTGGTGAGGGCCTCGCCGTTGTCCGTGGCGACGCCCATCCGGTAGGGGGAGAGCAGGCAGGCCAGCGCCCTGGCCCGGCGGGGGCCCATCGCGTCGGGCCTGCCGAGCGCGGTCGTGGTCTCCTTCCCCGACCGGTCGGTGCCGACCAGTTCCAGCCGCTGTTCGGCGATCCGCAGCCGCAGCGTGTGGCGGGCCTGGCGCCAGGGCAGGGAGCCGGACACGTCCAGCGTCACGACGTTGCGGTAGCCGTCGGTGGCCAGTCGGGAGTCGGCGGGCGTCCGGGCGCTGTCCAGCACCACGACGCAGTAGGGCTCCTCGGCGCTCGGGGTGGCGTCGGCCTCGAAGGCGGGCCGGCCGGTGAGTTCCTCCCCGAGCAGCGATTCGAGGCCCAGGACGGAGTCGGTGACCAGCCGTACGGACCCGCCGCCGTCGACGTCCGTCGGGTGCTGGGCGTGCGGCAGCCACTTCACCCACTCCCAGGCGGCCCGACGGTCGTGGTCCGCCAGCACCACGATCCGCAGGTCCTGCGGCGAGTGGAACACGCCCAGCTGGGCCAGCAGGGCCCGGGCCATCGCGTGCGCCGCCCCCTCCTCGCCCTGCAGCAGGACGCGCGCGTAGGTGCGCAGGTAGAGCGCGACCGGCTGGTCGGGCACCGTCCCGTACGCCTTGATGAAGCGCCGCAGGGCGTGCGCGGACAGCGGTTCCAGGTCCTCGACCGGCTTGGTGCTCAGCGGGGTCAGCTTCGTCGCCAGCTGCTGCTCGCCCACCGCGATCCGCACCTCGGCGAAGTCCGCGTGCGACGCCCGCCGTTCCCACAGCCTGCTCGTGGGCACCAGGCTCCACAGGGACGCCGGGTCCGGGTGCGCCCACGCCTGCGCCTCCCGCTGCTGGGTGATCACCTTGCGGACGCGCCTGCGGCTGATCGACAGGTACCGCATGTAGTCGCGCCGCTCGCCGAGCAGCACCCGCTTGCGGTCCCCGGAGGCCCGGACGATCTGCGACAGCAGCATGCCGACGGCCGACAGCGCCATCAGCCCGATGGCGACGTACATCATGGGTCCGCCGCCGCTGCCCGGCCGCAGGAAGATGAGGACCATGCCGAGCGAGCTGAGCGCCATCGGCATGTACGTGACCATGTTGCCCATCGCGCTCTGCGTCTCGGGCACCGAGGGCGGTTCCTGGAGGCTCAGTTCGCCGTGGGGCATCTCGGGACCAAGACGCCTGGGAGGCCTCTTGAAGAGGACCACGCTCAAGGGGGATCGCCTTCCTGGGGGTGCCGACGGTTGTTGTGTCACGCCTTCGGAATGACGGGACAACGAACGCCCGGAGTACGGCCGACGGCGAATGTGCGCAGGCCGGGACGGGTGGGAGCGGAGTTGCCGATCATGACGGCACCCCACAACGTACAGACTGCACCCACAAGTTAATGTGATCAATCTGACCGCGTCGACCACCGTCCTGGAAGGCGATGAAACGCGCTTGACTGACATATCCGCGGCCCCCCTGTGCCGCCTCACGGTGCTGACGCCCGATCGTTCCGTCGAACTCGCCGTGCCGTCCGACGTCGTGCTCGCCGACCTGCTGCCGACCATCGTCGACCACGGGGGCGACGGCCTCCACGAGCGCGGGGTCCAGTCCGGCGGGTGGGTGCTCCAACGCCTCGGCCAGGAACCGCTCGACGACGAGAGCACCCTCGGCGACCTGGGCCTGCGCGACGGCGAGACGGTGCACCTGCGCCTTCGCGGGGACGCCCTGCCCGAGATCCACTACGACGACCTCGTCGACGGGCTCTCCGGCCGCTTGCGGGAACGCCCCGACTCCTGGCGGCCCCTGTGGTCGCACCACCTCATGACCGCGCTCGCCCTGTGCGTCCTCGCCACGGGCCTGCTGCTCCTGCTGCAGCCCGGCCCCTCGGGGCTCCGGGCGGTCTGCGCGGCGGCGACCGCGGTCGTCCTGCTGGCCGGCGCGGGGGCCGCCGCCCGCGCGGTCGGCGACGTCGGCGCGGGCGGTGCGCTCGGCGCCGCGGCCGTCCCCTTCCTCGCCCTGGCCGGTGCGCTGGTGCCGCAGGGAGCCGGGACCGACGCGGAACTGGGCGCCCGGCTGCTGGCGGGCTGCTCCGCGGCGGCCGGGGCCGCCGTGCTCGGGGTCGCCGCCGTCGGCGCGTGCGCCCCGCTGTTCCTGGGCATCGCCCTGGCCACGGTGCTCGGCGCGGTCGGGGGCGCCGTCATGCTCTTCGGCGCACCGGCCGCCGCCACGGCCGCCCCGCTGGTCCTGGTGGTCGTCCTGCTGGGGAACTTCCTGCCCTCCCTGGCGTTCCGCCTGTCGGGCCTGAAGGTGCCGCTGCTGCCCACCAACGCCGGGCAGCTCCAGGAGGGCATCGACCCCACCCCGGACGAGCAGATCGCCACCCGGGGCGCCGTCGCGGACGGCTACCTCACCGGTCTCTACGGCGCCACCGGTCTGGTGGCCGCGGGCTGCCTCACGGTGCTGGCGTTCGAGACGTCCTGGGCTCCGCTCGCCCTGGCCTCGGTGCTGTGCGCGCTCCTGTTCACGCACGCGCGGGCGATCGGCGGTGCGTGGCAGCGCCTCGCCGTCGTCCTGCCGGCCGCCTACGGCGCCGTACTGCTGACGGTGCGTCTGGTCCTGCACGTGCCGGACGGTTCCCGGCCGCTGCTGCTCGCCGGTCTGCTGGCCGTCGCCGCCGTGCTCGCCATCACGGGGTGGACGCTGCCCGGCCGCCGACTGGTGCCCTACTGGGGGCGCGCGGTCGACCTGCTCCACATGCTCCTCGCCATCGTCCTCGTCCCGCTGGCCCTGCTCGTCGCCGGCCTCTACCAGTACCTGCGGGGCCTCAACGGCTGAGCCCGTCGCCCGGCGGCCGACGCCGGGCGACGGGCCGGTCCCGGGGTTCCGCGGCCGACGGCCCCGATCCCCGGGGCCCTGGTCCTCGTGTGCCGGGCGGTGCCCGGTCGGAAAGGCAAGGAATGCAGTCCAGGCGGGACCAGGTCCACGCGCACATGTTCGTCATGAGCCGGCTGTCGCTGGGAATGCTCCGGGACGACCCGGACGCCCCCGAGTCGGCGCACCGGCGGACCTCCAAGGGCTTCGTCATCGGCCTCGTCGTCGCGGTGCTGGCCGCGCTCGGCGTCACGGTGTACGGGCTGGTGGTACCGGGCGGTTCGAACGCGTGGAAGGCCACCGGGACCCTGGTGATCGACGAGCGTTCGGGCGCCCGCTACCTCACGCTCGACGGCGTCCTGCACCCGGTGCTGAACGAGACCTCGGCCAGGCTGCTGGCGGGCAGCCGGATGAAGACGGTGGGCGTCGAGCCGGCCTCCCTGGAAAACGCCCCGCGCGGCTCGACCCTGGGCATCGTCGGCGCGCCGGACCCGCTGCCCCGGACGGACTCCCTCAGCCGCGACGCCTGGTCGGTGTGTGCCGCCCCGGCCGGGGACACCGGGCAGCCGCGGCTCGTCCTGGCCGTCGGCCTGGAGGCCGAGGGCAGGCCCGTCACCTCGGACCGGGCCACCCTGGTCCGCAGTGTCCCGGGGGGTGTCACGTACCTGCTCTGGCACGGCACCCGGCTGCGGCTCGACACCGCGAACTACGCGGTCCAGGCACTGGGTCACGACCGGAGCGGGGTGCGCCCGGTCCCGGACGCCTTCCTCAACGCCCTGCCCGCGGGCCCGGACCTGGCGGTGCCGGAGGTGTCGGGACGCGGCAAGGCGGGCCCGGCGCTGGCCGGCCGCCCCACGAGGATCGGGCAGCTCTTCGCCGCCTCCGGCCGCCACTACCTGCTGACGGAGCACGGCCTGACCCCGGTCACCGCGCTGGAGGAGGCGCTCCTGAAGGGCGATCCCCGTACCCAGCGGACCGCCTACGCGGGAGGGTCCGTCGTCCTTGCCGAGATCGGCCCGGACGACCTGGCACGCCATCAGGACCCGAAGCGCAACCGGCTCGTGGCGGCCGGGGGCGGCACCGTCCCGACCGAACTGCCCGAGCCCATGCCGGCCGGGGCGGACGAGGCCGTGTGCGCCGTCATCGGCACCGCGGACGGCCGGCCGACCGTCTCGGTCGTCCTGCCCGACGCGGAGCGGCTGGGGGGCCGTCCGGTGTCCAACCAGCCGGGCATCTCGGTGGGTTCCGGCACCGCCGACCTCTTCGCGGTACGTCCCGGGGGCGGTGCCCTCGTCACGGCACTGTCCTCCGCGGGCACCGGCACGGCCCACTACCTGGTCACCGAGACGGGCGCCAAGTACCCCGTGCCCGGGGGCGAGAGCACGCTCAGGCAACTCGGTTACGACGCCGAGCAGTCCGTCCCCGTGCCGTCCGCCGTTCTCGGCATGCTCGCGTCCGGACCCGCGCTGGACGACACCGCCCTGTTGGCGCAGGGACTCGTGGAGACGTCGGCGAACGGGGCGTCCCGATAACCGACTGCCCCACGCCTTAAGGGAATTGAGCTTTCCTTGAGGATGGGGAGGTCTTCGGACACGCGCTTTCTTCCGCATCACCGCAGCTCACGCGCATATCGAAGGTGAACATTCAGATTGCCGGTGAGCGCGCATACCAAGATCCCGCACCGCGTATTAATCTGATGATCAACCGACCCGGAGGGATTCATTCCCGGTGCGGTCGGCCTGCCGTGCACCCGTGGTGTCACCGTGTTCCAGCAGAGTCCAGGAGGACCTCCATGCCCGACGTCTCCGGCTTCAACATCAATTCGGCCGACGGCCTGTCCAACGACGAGACAGCGATGCTCGAAACGCTGAAGACGCTGGACCGGCACCTCACCGACATGGACGACGCGGGCGTCAAGGTCAAGACCATCCAGGGGCAGGTCCGGGCGGCCTACCAGGCGGTTTCCTCGGAGACCCACGCCGCGGGCATCGACGAGTGGCTCAAGCTCCACAGCAGGGTCATGCAGCGCACCCAGTTCTTCCGCGACGGCACCGCGATGGCCAAGCAGCTCCTTGTGGACGCCGAGTTCGACGCGAACACCTACGCCGCGGGCATCTCCGGCGAGATCAACCCCAAGTAGCCCTCCCGTTCCCCACCCCGCCCTTCCCGATCTCACCGGACGGCGCGTGCTTCGACCACAGCCGGGACGACAGCGTGGCACCGTCGTTCGTCGCCCCGATGCCGAACACCGTGGAGCTGCCGACCAGCAGCCTGACCGGTCCGGACGGGACGTTCCCGCCCGCCGACGCCCGCGGCATCCGGATCCCCACACCGACATCGCAGATTGGTGACCACGTCCATGGAATCAAGCCGGGCCGCACTGACCCCGCACATGCTCAAGTACGCGGAGAAGTTCGACGACCGTGGCGACATCCGCTGGATGCCCTACCTGATGTACTTCCATCCGGCGGGTCACAGCTCCGAGGTGGTGAACACCGACCGGCTCGGCTTCCGGATCTCGCACGGTGCGGACGACCGGGCGTCGGCGGGCGGGAACGTCCCGTCCGGACCGGTCAGGCTGCTGGTCGGCAGCTCCACGGTGTTCGGCATCGGGGCGACGAACGACGGTGCCACGCTGTCGTCCCGGCTGTGGTCGAAGCACGCGCCGTCCCGGCCCTGGCTCAACTTCGCCGGGCGCAGCTACAACTCCACCCAGGAGCTGCTGCTCTTCACCCTCTACCGGCACCTGCTGCCCGCGGTCGACGAGATCGTCATCTTCTCCGGGTTCAACGACCTGGGGCTCGCGCGACTCCCCGAGGACATGCGCGGGGACCACGGAGCGTTCTTCAACTGCGGCGACTTCTTCTCCCGGATGGACGGCCCGCAGGAGCGGCGTCGCCAGGAGAAGTCGCGCGGCAGGTTCGGCCGCGGCCGGAGCACCGCGCCGGCCGCCCGGCCGGCGGCCGTGCCGGACCTCTCCGAACAGATCTCCTCCGCAGCGGAACTGACTCTGCGTCACCTCGACACCTGGCGCCTGTTCGCCGAGGGCATGGGGGCGCGCCTGACCTACGTCCTGCAGCCCCTCGCCACCTGGGTGCGGGAACAGCCGGCCCCGCAGGAGGCCGCGCTGTTCGCGGAACTCGACCGGATCTCCGACTTCGGCACCACCTACGGCGAGATCGCGGCCATGGAGTCGGGCCGGCGCCACGCCGAGTCCCTGCGCGGCGGCTGCGCGGAACTCGGCGTGCGGTTCCTCGACATCAGCCCGGTCCTGGCCGACGCGGCGAGCGCGCGGGACTGGCTCTTCGTCGACCGGATCCACTTCACCGACGAGGGCCACGAACTGGTGGCGGAAATCCTGGCGGACACGCTCGGACTGTCCTGACGACTCCCCGGCCGGCCGGCGGGCCACCACCGCCCCGGCGACCACAGGAAGCGAATCCCATGTCCTTTTTCAAGAAGCTCATCGACAGGCTCTTCCGGCGCGACTCCGGCAAGAAGGACGACTCGACCATCTACCCGATGTTCTGAGCCCTGCCCGCGATCACGTCCCCGGCCGAACGGCGGACACGGCAGGCGCCGTAAGGAGGCACCACCTTGCAGGACCGGA
This sequence comes from Streptomyces sp. sk2.1, assembly GCF_008120935.1. Classification (GTDB taxonomy): domain Bacteria; phylum Actinomycetota; class Actinomycetes; order Streptomycetales; family Streptomycetaceae; genus Streptomyces. The sequence goes on along the minus strand of NZ_RDBO01000013.1, from coordinate 8,056 downwards.
CAGAGCCGGACTCCCCCGTCCTCGCCCCCGGACAGTCCGACGACTCCGCGTCGCGCCTGCTCTACGTGCGGGCGAACGACCCGGAGGCGCTGTTCGCGGGGACGGGGGCCGTCGAGGCGCTCCGCGCGGCCCTCGGCCCGCGTTCCGCGGACTCCGCGGACCTCGCGGACCCGGACGAGCTGCGGCGACGGGCGGTGGCCTGGGCGGACGAGGAGACCCGCCGCTACCGCGCCCTCCTCGCGAAGGCCCCCGGCGACCGTGCGGTACCGATCAGGCGGGCGGCCCTCGGCTGCGCCCCGCTGGCCGCGGTCTCCGGCGGCTGGCTTCAGTGGCTCAGCGCACCGGGCAACGCCGAGGACGCCGTGGTCCTGCGCGTCCTCGCGCTCTACGCCTCGGACGTCGGAGTCGGCCACCCCGGGGAGTCCCGGGGCAACGCGTACACCGCGCTGCTGCGCCGGCTGCGGCTCTCCCAGTACGCCGTGCCCTCCGCCCGGCTCGCCGCGGACCGGCGGATCGGCGGATCGGCCTTCCACCTCCCGGGGCTGCTGCTGGCCATGAGCCGCCGCCCGGACGACTTCGCCCCCGAGATCCTCGGAGCCGACCTGTGCCTGCGGACGGCGGGGCTGCTGCCGCCGTTGTCCGCGCTCCGGGAGCTGCTGCCGGACGCCGCGGACTGGGCGGCCCTCGACCCCGGCGCGGCCCGGCGGCCGGGAGAGCCCTCCGGCCTCGAACTGTGCCGGGCCGCCGTGGACGGGATGCGTGCCGGATCCGGCGGCGGCCGGATCGCGGACCGGACGGCCCTGGGGTTCGGCTGGGCGCTGACGGAGCTGCGGCACTGGAGCGACGCGCTGTTCGCCGAGCTCGACGCCGCGCTCGACCCGGCCTACGAGATGGCCGAGCTGATGCGGCAGCGGGCGCGCGAGGGCTCGGTCTACCACCAGTCGTTCCAGCTGGCCGGGCGCCCGCTGTCCGACTGGCTGAAGGAGTGCCGGACCGACCCCGGACCGCTGCTGCGCGTACTGGCCGAAAGCCGCCTGGTCAAGCCGGGAGACTCCGGGCGCAGCGCCCTGGTCCGGGGACTGGTCGGGGCGAACGGGCCGATGTTCCGGGTCTTCTCCGAGGAGGACCTGGCCGTCATCCGGCGGTGGATCGACTCGCTCCCCGCCGCGCCGGAACGACGGGCGGTGCCCGGCCCGGCCCCGAGCCCCTCGTCCGGGGCGCCCGCCCTGCTCCGCCACGACCCGCCGGTGGCGGAGGGGGACCGGCCGGCGGACCTGCGGGAGGCCTACCACCTGCTGCAGACCCGCTCGGACACCCCCGCGGTGCGCCGGTACGCCGAGAGCTACGTACGCGGCTGGCTGGCCCGGTCGCGCCACGGCGCCGACCGCGCGGACGTCCCCCTTCCGGACCGGTGGACCCCGCAGGGGCTGCGCCCCTGGCTGGCCGACCAGCACGACCGGCACGGCCGCGAGTTCGAGGACACCGCGGGCGCTCCCCTGCCCTCCCGCGCGGCGCTGATCGACTCGACCGTGCAGCTGGCGCCGCTGACGCTGATCGACGGAAGCTGGCTGCAGGGCTTCACCGACTACGGGCAGGCATCGTCCGAGATCGGCTTCTCCCTCTTCGAGACCTACTGGGACGAGCTGGGCAACGGCGAGACCGCGCTGAACCACCCGCTGATCTACCGCGAGGTGCTCGCGGAGATGGGGGTGGAGCTGCCGCCCACCGGATCGGCCGAGTTCGCCCGGTGGCCGGGCTTCCGGGACCGGTCCTTCGAACTGCCGGTGTACTGGCTGAGCATCGGCCGCTTCCCCCGGACCTTCCTGCCGGAGGTGCTGGGCCTGAACCTGGCCATGGAGCTGTCCGGGGTGGGCGGCAGCTACCGCCGGGCCCGGCTCGCCCTGAAGGAGCACGGCTTCGACACCCGGTTCGTGGACATCCACAACGTCATCGACAACGTCGCCACCGGCCATTCCGCCTGGGCCGCCGATGCCGTCGACACCTACCTGACCACCCTGCCCGGCTCGCCGGGGTCCGGCGCCCGCGAGGAGGCCTGGGAACGGGTGCGGACGGGCTACCGGTCGCTCAGCCCCTCCTCGGGATTCCTGGCGCGCCGGGCCGCCCGTCGGGTGCGGCGCGCCTCCGGGGCCCGATGAGGGCGGCCCGCGCCACCCGGTCCGCCGGACCGACGCACACCGCCCGGCCCGCCCGGGCGACACGACGACACCTGGGACATGTCCATGCCTGAACTGATTCTCGGCATCTCCGCCCACTACCACGACAGCGCCGCGGCCCTCGTGGCCGACGGCGAACCGGTGGCGGCCGCGCAGGAAGAGCGCTTCACCCGGGTCCGCCACGACCCGGCGTTTCCCGCGCGGGCCGTCTCCTACTGCCTGCGCGAGGCGGGCGTCGGCCTGGACGAGGTCTCGGCGGTCGCCTACTACGAGGACCCGGCGCTGAAGTTCCGCCGCGTCCTCGCCACCTACCTGGGCGCCGCCCCGCACGGGTACGCGTCCTTCCGCGACACCCTGCCCGCCTGGCTCTCCTGGAAGCTGCGCACCGGCAGGACCGTGCAGCGGCAGCTGGCCGGACTCGGCCTCGGGCGGGTGCCCGAGCTCGTCATCCGCCGGCACCACGAGTCCCACGCGGCGTCCGCCTTCTTCCCCAGCCCCTACGAATCGGCCGCCGTGCTGTGCGTCGACGGCGTCGGCGAGTGGGCCAGCACGACCCTCTGGCACGGACGGGGCGAGCGGCTGCGGCAGTTGGCGGAGCTGCGGTTCCCGCACTCCCTGGGGCTGCTGTACTCGGCCTTCACCTACTTCTGCGGGTTCAAGGTCGACTCGGGCGAGTACAAGCTGATGGGGCTCGCGCCCTACGGGAAGCCCCGCTACGCGGACCGGATCCGCGAGAAGCTGATCGACCTGAAGCCCGACGGCTCGTTCCGCCTCGACCTCGACCACTTCGCGTACCTGCGGGGCCAGGTGATGACGGGGCGCAGCTTCGAGAAGCTCTTCGACGGGCCCCGGCGCACTCCCGAGGGGCCGCTCACCGAGCGCGAGTTCGACCTGGCCGCCTCCGTCCAGGCCGTCACCGAGGAGGTGGTGCTCCGGCTGGCCCGCACCGCCCGGGACCGCACCGGCGAGTCACGCCTCTGCCTGGCCGGCGGAGTGGCGCTCAACTGCGTGGCGAACGGCAAGGTGATCGAGTCGAAGACCTTCGACGAGATCTGGGTCCAGCCCGCCGCCGGCGACGCGGGAGGCGCGCTCGGCGCCGCGCTCGCCGTCGCGATGGAGCGCGGGGCGAAGCGCCCGCACGTGGACGGGGGACGGGACGCGATGTCCGGCTCCCTCCTCGGGCCCGCCCACACCGACGAGGAGATCGCCGCCTGCCTGGACGCGCAGAACGCCGTCTACACCCGGCTCGACCCCGACGAGCTGGACCGGCGGGTCGCCGCCGGACTCGCCGAGGGAAAGATCGCGGGCTGGTTCCAGGGGCGCATGGAGTTCGGCCCCAGGGCGCTGGGCGCCCGCTCGATCCTGGGGGATCCCCGCAACCCCGACATGCAGTCCGCGATGAACCTCAAGATCAAGTTCCGGGAGTCCTTCCGCCCGTTCGCCCCGTCCGTACTGGCCGAGGACGCGAAGGACTACTTCGACCTGGACCAGGAGAGCCCGTACATGCTGGTGGTCGCCGGCATCGCCGAGGCCCAGCGGGTGGCGGACGAGGACGCCGGAGCGGCGACCGGCCTGGACCGGCTCCGGGTACGGCGCTCGACCATTCCGGCCGTCACCCACGTCGACGGCTCCGCCCGGGTGCAGACGGTGTCCGAGCGGGCCAACCCCCGCTATCACCGCCTGCTTTCCGCGTTCAAGGAGGAGACCGGCTGCCCGGTCCTGGTGAACACCTCCTTCAACGTACGGGGCGAACCCATCGTGGCCACGCCGCGCGACGCCTACACCTGCTTCATGCGCACCCGGATCGACCTGCTCGCGATCGGCGGGTTCCTGCTCCGCAAGGAGGACCAGCCGGAGTGGCGGGAGGAGCACGACTGGCGCGACGAGATTCCCCTGGACTGACCGCGCCCCGCTCCGCCGCCCGAAACCCGACGGGAAAGAGAACCCGCATGCCCACCGTCCTCCGCAAGGCACTCCTGGCACTCGTGTACGGCCTTCTCGTCGTCCCGGCGGGCCTGATCGTCCGCCGGGTCCGCGATCCGCTGGCCCCGCGCCCGGACCCCCGGGCCACGACGTACTGGATACCCACCCGTGGCTGACACCGCGTCGTCGGCCGGATCCCCCCGCCCCCGGTCCGCCGGACCGGCCCCGAGGAAGGAAGACATGTCCCACGTCATCTACAAGACCCTCGACAGCCGGCCGATACGGGCCGCCGGAGGTTCCGGCGTCTGGCTGGAGGACCACGAGGGCAGACGCTACCTCGACACCTGCGGGGGCGTCGGGGTGTCCAGCCTCGGCCACCGGCACCCCCGGATCACGCGGGCCGCGGAACGCGCCTCCCGCGATCTGGCCTGGGCGCACGCGGGCGCCTTCACCTCCGACCCGGCCGAGGAACTGGCCGAGATGCTCGCCGCGTGGTCCGGTGGGCTGCCGCACGTGCAGTTCCTGTCGGGCGGCTCCGAGGCCATGGAACTGGCGCTCAAGGTGGCGTACCAGTACCACGCGGAGCGCGGCGACACCGGCCGGGGACTGGTGATCTCCCGCCGCCAGAGCTACCACGGCAGCACCCTGGCCATGCTGGCCATCTCCGGCAACCGGCAGCGCCGGTCGGTCTTCGAACCCCTGCTGGGGCCCGCCGAGTTCGTCTCCCCCTGCTACGAGTACCGCGACCGGCTCCCGGACGAGTCCGCGGACGCGTACGCCGCCCGCCTGGCCGACGAGCTGGAGGCCACGATCCTCCGGGTGGGGGCGGACAACGTGGCCGCGTTCACCGCGGAGACCGTGGTCGGGTCGACCTCCGGAGCCGTGCCCCCGGTGCCCGGATACCTCAGCCGGGTCAAGGAGGTCTGCCACAGGCACGGGGTGCTCCTGGTGCTCGACGAGGTGATGGCCGGTCTCGGCCGCACCGGGCAGCACTTCGCCTACCTCGACGACTCGGTGGTGCCCGACATCGTGACGGTGGGCAAGGGCCTCGCGGCGGGGTACGCTCCGGTCTCCGCCGTCCTGATCGGCCCGCACGTCCACCAGGCCCTGGCCGCGGGCTCCGGGGTGCTGCAGAACGGCCAGACCAATGTGAACCACACGCTCGCCTGCGCCGTGGCCCTGGAGGTGCAGCGCACCATCGTGGACGACGACCTGCTCGGCAACGTGCGCAAGCAGGGGGAGCACCTGCGGCGTTCGCTCGCCGAGCGGTTCTCCGGGAATCCGGCCGTGGGCGACATCCGGGGGCGGGGGCTGTTCGTGGGCATCGAGTTCGTGGACCCGGAGGACGGGCACTCCCCGCTGGACGGCGGGGCCCGGCTGTCCTCCGCGATGAAGCGCACCGGGCTGGAACGCGGGGTGCTCCTCTACCCGGGACACGGGACCGTCGACGGGGAGACCGGCAACCACCTCCTGCTCGCCCCGCCCTTCATCGCCGAAACCGGTGACATCGACGAGATGGTCGCCCGACTCGGTGAGGTGGTCGACGCCTGCCTGTGAGGTGCCGACGGCGGGTGCGGAAGCCCGCCGAGAACCCGTAGAGCTCCGGACGCCGACCGGACCAGGCCGGCGAGAAAGGCCCATGCCACATGAGTGCCGAGCAGACCGACAGGACCGCGGGGACGGACCCGTTCGACAGGGTGCGCGACTTCACCGGTTCCCTCGTCGCCGTCATCACCCCCTTCAACAAGAACGGCGACGTCGACCACGGCGCCCTGTCCGAACTCATCGCCATGCACGAACGCAACGGCACCTCGGGGCTGTTCTTCCTGGGCGTCGCGGGCGAGGGGGCGACGCTGGACGACCGCGAGTTCGCGGACTTCGCACGGACCGTCCTGGAGGCCGACCACGCCCTCCCCCACTTCATCGGCTGCACCGGACACCACACGGGCGACACCGTCGAACGGGTACGGATCGCGGCCGCGCACGGCGCCGACGGCGCCGTGCTGACCGTCCCCGCGAACATGGGCCCCGACCAGGCACAGGCGGCGCGGTACTTCCTCGACGTCGCGGACGCGAGCCCGATCCCCGTCGGAACGTTCAACAACCCGGCCCGGCTGCTCACGGACCTGGACACCGCCACCCTGCTGGACGTCCTGAACCATCCCCGGATCGTGCTGCACAAGGAGGGGTCGCCGCAGACCGGCCGGATCGGCGAGATCCTGGCGGCCCGGGGCGGCGACGTCTGCTTCCTGGCCGACGACAGCCCGGACCAGGACATCATCTGCCCCGCCCTGGCCCTCGGCGCCCGCGGCATCGCCAACGCCGCGGGAAACCTGCTGCCCCGCGAACTCGCCGCGCTGGCCCGGCCGTGGCAGGACCTGTCGGACCTCGACGGGTTCAAGGAGCTCTACTTCCGGGTGCGCCCTCTCATCGCGTTCCTCTACAGCCGTCGGAGCCCCATCGGGATCAAGTCGCTGATGAACGCCGCGGGCCTGCCCGCCGGCCACCTCCGGGCGCCCCTCACCCCGATGCCGGACCACGAGACGAAGGCCGGCCTGGACCTCCTGCGGGCGTACCTGCGCACCGCCGACGAGGGGCCGTCGGCCGCCTCCGTCACCCCGTTCGAGAACCTGGACAGGGGCTGACCGTGGCACACGTCGTATTCGTCGACAGCGGACCGGCCTCCCTCGCCGCCTTCGAGGTCGCCAAGGGCCTGGGCCACCACGTCACCTTCGTGGAACCCCTCGACATCTCCACCCTGCGGCTGACCGCCACCTCCCGGGACCGCGTCGCGGCCGCGCTGGAGCACGTCGACCGGACCTTCACCGTCGACCGGCTCGCGGAGGACCTCGACGGGCGGATGCGCCTGATCCACGAGGAGCTGCCGGTCGACGCCGTGATCACGACCTCCGAACTGGCGGTGCTGCCCACCGCGCGCGCCGCCGAGTCCATCGGGGTCAGAACGACCCCGGAGCACCGTCTGGCCCGGGTGGTGGAGAAGGACCTGTGCCGGGACCTGCTGGTCCGGGCGGGCATCCGCTCGCCCCGGCACGCGACGGTGACCGACGCCGGGGAGGCCCGCACGGCCGCCCGGGAGATCGGCTTCCCCCTGGTCGTCAAGCCCAGCCGGGGAACGGCGAAGGAGGGCGCGGCGATCATCCGCGCACAGGACGGTCTCGACGCCTACTTCGACGGCCGGAACGCCTCCCGCGCCGCCCGGGACGCGACCCTGGACACGCTCATGGGCACCCGGCTCGTCATGGAGACCTACCTCGAAGGGGTGCTCTACTCCGCGGAGATCGTGGCGGGCGGCGGCGACATCCGGGTCATGATGATCACCCGCCGGGAACGCGCCACGCACAACGAGCTCTTCGAGGTCGCGGCCGTCATGCCGTCGGGCCTGCCGCAGGAGCGTACGGCGGATGTCGAGGACTACATGCGTGCCGTCTTCGGCGAGTTGCGGCTGACGGTGGGCGTCTACCACGTCGAGTTCATCATGACCGCGGACGGTCCGACCCTCGTCGAGATCAACCCCAGGATGATGGGCGGGATGTCCCCGTTCGTCTTCCGGCACGTCACCGGCGTCGACCCCTTCCGCGTGCTCGTCGCGGAACATCTGGGCGAGCGCCCCGAGCTTCCCGGACCCCCCTTCGACAGGGCGGGAATCGTCGTCGCGTTCGGCAGCGTCGAGGGCGGTGTCCTGCCGGCCGACGTCGAGCGGCGGGTCGAGGCCCTCGTGGACGAGTACCGTCCGCTGCGCCACTCGCTCAATGTCCGGGGCGGGGACCGCGTACCGCGACTGACCGGCAACTACAGCGTCCTCGGCTACTTCTGCCTGGGCGCGCGGACCACCGAGGAGGCCCGGTACCTCGGCCGGGCACTGATCTCCGACATGAGCGACGCCCTCGGCCAGCGGCTGGCCACGTACGACTGAGTGCCTCCTCCTCCCTCCCCTCCCC
>NZ_RDBO01000129.1 GCF_008120935.1 Streptomyces sp. sk2.1 | reverse complement strand
CTGCCGCCCCCACGGTGGCCGTGATCATGATCACGGCCACCGTGGGGGCGGCAGTGGTGGCGCACACCGTGTGACCGGGTGCCTCGGGGGCTCTGCTTGCTCCCGATCTGCGACAGAATGCGGTCCGGCACAAGCCGTGTCGCCGCCGGCCAGTATTCACATCCGCGCCTGCTGCACAACCCTCTCCCGTCCGCACCGTGGGTGCGGACCGCGCGACGACTCATGGAGTGCAGATTGACCACGACATTCCGCTCCCGCATCACCGCCCGGATCGGGCGCGCCTATCTGTCCAGGATCCAGAAGTACGGAATCGGACCCTCCACGATCAGGCTGCTCCCCGACGACCTGCTGATGATGATGCGCAGGGACGGCCTGGACCCGGTGGACAAACTGGCCAGGACCCGGGCGAAGAGGCCGGTCTCCAAAGTGTCGTTGCCGTTCGGCATGGACGCCTGGGTGGTCAGTGGATACGAGGAGTCGAAGGCCGTCCTCGGCTCGGCCGACGGGTTCAGCACCGACTTCGCCCACCTCGCGACGAACGCCGGGGTGGCGGCCGAGCAGAGCCCCGGCGGGCTCGGGTTCAACGACCCCCCGGTGCACACCCGGCTGCGCCGCATCCTCACCCCGGAGTTCACGATGCGCCGGCTGCGGCGCCTGACGCCCCGGATCGACGCCATCATCGAGGAGCGCCTGGACGCGATGGCGGCCTCACGCGGCCCGGTCGACCTGGTGCAGGGGTTCGCGCTGCCGATCCCCTCGCTCACGATCTGCGAACTGCTCGGCGTGCCGTACGAGGACCGTCACGACTTCCAGAAACTGGCCATGGACCGGTTCGACCTCTTCGGCGACGCGACCGCGCCGTTCGGTGCGATGTCGGAGTCGCTGGAGTACTTCAGGGGCGTCGTCAAGGCACAGCGGGAGAACCCGGGCGACGGCCTGCTCGGCATGATCGTGCGGGAGCACGGTGACGACGTCGACGACGAGGAACTCGCGGGCCTCGCCGACGGGGTGCTCACCGGCGGGTTCGAGACGACCGCCAGCACGATCGCCCTCGGCTCCCTCGTACTGCTCCGGGACCGGGACGTCTTCGACCGAATACGCACGGACGACACCGTGGTGGCGCCCTTCGTCGAGGAGGCGCTGCGTTACCTGTCCGCCGTGCAGATCGCCTTCCCCCGGTTCGCCCGCCGGGACATGGAGATAGGCGGCGTGACCATTCCCCGGGGCGACATGGTGCTCTGCTCGCTGAGCGGCGCCAACCGCGACGCGTCGTACGTCGAGGACGACGGGCGCTTCGACCTGGACCGGATCCCCTCCGCGAGCCACCTCGCCTTCGGCCACGGCATCCACCGCTGCGTGGGCGCCGAACTGGCCCGCATGGAACTGCGCGCGGCCTACCCGGCCCTGGTGCGGCGGTTCCCCGGGATGAGGCTCGCCGTCCCGCCGCAGGACCTGTCCTTCCGCAAGGTGTCGATCGTGTACGGGATCGAGTCGCTGCCGGTGCACCTGAGCTGAGGCCGGCCCGGGGCGGCGCCCCGGGCCCGTGGCGCACCGGGCTCCCGCGGGGCCCGGCCCCGCCGACCCGACGACGACCCGAAGCCGACCCGCGGTCGGCCCGGCGGGCAGCCCGCCGACGCCTAACGTGAACGGGCGGCCCGGCCCGACCTTGTGATGCCGTTGCCGCCGCACGATCATGGGCCCATGTCGACTCGTGCCGGGCCATTTGACGTCGCGTCGGTTTTGCAGGAGGTGAAGATGGTCCGCCTGGAGGGGCTGGTACGGCTCCGGGGGCTCGACCTGCCCCTGCTGCGCCGGGCCGCCGCGTCGGTGCCGGGTGCCGTGACCGACGCCTGGCCCGTCGAGGTCGAGAACCTGCTGCGGGCGGCCGTCTCGCGGCTGGGCGGCGGCGACCTCCAGGAGGCGGCCGAGCGCACGCTCGGACTGGCGTCCGGCATGCGCGACCGCGCGGCCGCCGACCGGCGCCGCCTCGCCGCCCAGGTGTACGGCCTCAGCGTGGAGCGCTTCCGCAAGAGCCAGGAGGAGATGGTCCTCGGCCAGATCGCCGAGTGGGTGTGCTGGATCGCCGACACCGGGAACCGGGACACCGCGCGGACCGGCGTCATACCGGCCCCGCACCTTCAGCACCGCACCCTGCGCCTGGCCCGGTCCGGGAGACCGCTGACCATCACCCTGCACATCCACCCCGTCGAACTCCTGCGGAACGTGGACGTGATCGTCTCCCCGAGCAACACGCACCTGGGACTCCCGGAGATGTACAAGGCGTCCGTGTCGGCGTCGTTGCGCCGGGCCGGGGCGGTGCGCGACGCCGCGGGCGACGTGGTCGAGGACCCCGTCCACGACGACCTGGCCGAATGGCGCGGGAAGCACGGCGTACGGCACCGCCCGGTCCTGCCCGGGACGGTCGCGCCCACCGGGCCGGGCGCACTGGCGGAACAGGGCGTCCGGCGCATCTACCACGCGGTGGTCGCCGTCCCGAGACCCGGCACCAACGACTACGAGGTCACCCCGCAGAACGTCGCCGCCGCGGCGGCCCGCGCACTCGCCCTGATGTCGGGGGAACGCGACGCCCACACCCCGCCGCTGCGATCCGTCTGCTTCCCCCTCCTCGGCGCGGGACGCGGCGGGCTGACACCCGAGAACAGCGTCAGCGCCCTGTGGACGGCGCTCGCGGCGGACCCCGACCGGGACCGCGAACTGCATCTGGTCGTCCGCCGGCCGCTGGTGGCGGACCTGGTGACGGATGTGCTCGGCGGCCGGACCGACTCCGGCCCGCCGACCGGGTCCGACGGGTGGAAAGGACATGGATGCGGGTGAACCCCTTCGCGACGCTCGCCGCCGTCGCGGCGGACTGGTCCCGGCTCGGACCGCTGCTCGCCCCCGGCTCGCACCCGGAGCTGCGCGCCCTGCTGACCGACGTGCGCACCGCCCTGGGAACGCCCGCCCCGGACGCCCGTGACCACGGCGGGGCCGGTCACGACGCGGCGGACCGGGCGGTACGGGCCGTGCTCGCCGCGCTGCCGGCCGAGGAGGCGGTCCGGCTGCGCGGCGACGGCGACCCGGGACGGTTCGTGGGCACCTCGCCGTCCGCCGTCCACCAGGGCTTCGACGCCATGGACCTCTGCATGCTCGTGATCGACGACAACCCGATGGTCGGCCCGCTCCTCGGCCCGGTCCGCGAACGCCTGCTGCGGGCACCGGCGTCGAGCCCGCCCGGGACCGGGGCCGTCGACCCCCGACTGATCGTCCTGACCCGGGAGAACGGCGAACGGCGGCTCCCCGCCTTCCAGTTCGAGGCCGGAACCATGCCGTGGCAGGTCGTCCTGGAGGTGGCCGACGTACTGCACGCCGACCGGGACCCCTGGGGCGCCGCCGACTGGTGGCTCTCCGCGAACGCGTGGACGGGCGGCGCGCCCGCCGGTCTCCTCGGGCAGGGCCGGGACCCCGAACTCCTGGGCGCGGCACGCACGCTCACCGTCACGGGCGGGGAGTGGTAGACCGTGCCCAAGTACCCGCCCCCCGAACGACTGCCCGGCGAGCCGGAGCGCGTCACCCTGCCCGCGGGCACCCCCGTCCACCGCGTCCACAGCACCCACCGGGACGCGCTCGCCTTCAACCCCCGGCCCGCGCACGCCTTCTACTACGGCGGACGCTTCGACAGCACCCCGTACGACAAGTACGGCTTCCTCTACATCGGGTTCGGCGTCGGCGCCGCCGTGTGCGAGGTGCTGCTGCGCTCGATCCCCTTCGACGGCGACGGCGGCACGCGCCTGCTCCCGCGCGCCTCCTTCGAGGACCGCAGCCTGTCCTTCCTGCGTCTGGCCACCGACGTGGACGTGGTGCCGTTGATGTCGGGCCGGGATCTGGCGGCGGTCGCGCAGGACTCGTGGCTGGTGCACGCCGAGGGAGCGGACTATCCGCAGACCCGCGACTGGGGCCACTGGATCCGCCGCGGGACCGCCCCCTGGGCCCAGGGCTTCGTCTGGCCGTCGAAACGTGAACCCGCCGACCGGGTGGCGGTCCTGTTCCAGGACCGGTGCGGCGAACCACCCCTCGAACCCACCGGCGCCGCCCGGATCGACTTCGGCACCGAGGACGGCGAGCGATGGCTGAACGGGGTCCTCGCCCCGTACCGCACGCAGACCGCGCCACGACAGCAGGGACGGATGCTCTAGAGATGCAGGCGAAGCCGTACGACCTCCAGTCGATCCTGTACGAGATCCAGCAGTCGCTGACCGGGGGCAGGACCGCTGCCCAGGACCTCACCGGGGTCGCCGACCTGGTCCTCGACCGGCTCGGCTGCGCCACCGCCGACGAGGCATGGGAGCGGCTCTGCGCCGACTGGAGGGACCTTCCGCGCGGCACCGCGCTGTCGGGCATGCGCGCCGGGCAGATCCTCTCCGTCCTGCCGATGCTGCGGTACCACCGGCACGTCGGTGACCAGCGGCAGCTGGACGAGCTCATGGAGGAGGCCGGTGCCCACGGACCGGACGGCCAGTGGCGGGCCACGGTCACGGCCATCGGCAGCACGTCCGGGCTGCAACGGATCGAGGGCCCCGCCGACATGGAGGCGGCGCTCGTCCGGATCGAGCAGTCCCGCGCCGCCTTCCCGCCCGACAGCCCGCAACGGGACGCGCTCGACCTGGCCCACGCCGGAATCCGCGCCCACCTCGCCCAGAACGGCGGCGGCGAGGACGACTTCGACTCGGCCGTGGAGGACATGGTCCGGCTGCGGGACTCGCCGGCCTTCGACGCCGGGACGCGTCTCGGCATCGACGGGCAGCTCGCGGTGTTCCGCTCGCACCAGGCCACCCGGCGCGAGGACGAGGCCGCGCTCGCCCGGCACATCGGCGAGTTGGAGGACGTCGTCGCGAAGCTGTCCCCGGACCACATGGACCGGCTCGGGATGGAGTCCAACCTCGACGTCGCCCGGGCCAACCTGGAGATCCTGCGCGGCCGGCGCACCGGACGGTTCCTGCCCGACTCCTCCGGCATGGTGGCCACCCCCGACCTCGACGAGGTGCGGCGGCAGATCGCGCTGCTGCCGCGCGAGGGGCAGGCCGACCGGCTCGGCGAGACCGGCATCAGCAGCGTCGGCAGGGCCCTGCTCGCGGGCAACGCCCGGGGCGCGATCGAGGCCATGGAGCTGCTCCACGAGGCCCTGGACCTCCTCGAACCCGACGACGAGCGCTGGATCCGCAACGCCCAGGTGCTCGGCTCCGCCCACCTCATGCTCGGCGGAACGGTGTCGGTACCGGTCGCCGACCGCCCCGGCCACCTCGACCAGGGCATCTCCTGGCTGAAGCACACCCTGCGCCTGGCCGGTGGCCCGGCGCACCCGTTGTGGAACTCCCTCGGGATGTCCCTCGCCTCGGGCTACCGGGTCCGCGGCGACAGCCGGGTGTTCGACGGGCGGGCCGCCCGCATCGATCATGCCGAGGCCCGCCGCGTCGGCCTCGACGCCCTGCGCGCCGCCACCTGGGGCGTCCTGCTCCAGTCCGGTACCGCGCACGCCGCCGAGACCGGCCGCCGGGCCGGTGAGCAGGCGCTCGACGTGGCCCGCTGGTGCCTGGCCGACGGTGTCCACGAGGAGGCCGTACGCGCCCTGGACGCCGGGCGCGGCCTCGTCCTGCACGCGGCGACCGTCGCCACGACCGTCCCCGACATGCTGCACGCCCTCGGCCAGGACGWCCTGGCCGGCGAGTGGCGGGCCGCGCCCGGTGCCGCGCCCGACCCGGAGCCGGGGGCCGTCGTGCCCGCCCCGCGCGCGGCCCCGGGCCCCTCCAGCCGGCTGCGGCGCAGGGTGCTCCAGGCCCTCGCCGCGTCCCCGCACCGGCGGCAACTGCTGGACGTCCCCGAGCTCGCGGACATCGGCCGGGCACTGCGCGCCATGGACCGTACCGCGCTGGTCTATCTGCTGCCCGACGGCGACGGCGTGCCCGGAACGGCGCTGATCGTCCTCGCCGACGGCACCACCAAGACCCTGCGTCTCCCCGAACTCACCCTATCGGCAGGCCCTCTGACGGAATATCAAGCCATCGGGGCACCCGGCCGCACCGCGGGCGGACCGCCCACCGCGAGCGCGTCCCGGCCGCAGCCGCCCATCCCGGACGAGGGCCGCGCCGTGCTGGAGCGGCTGTGCGCATGGGCGGGGCGGGCGGTGATGGGGCCCCTGCTCAAGGCACTGCCCGGCGGGCCGGGGCGGCCCCCGGCCGTGGTGCTGGTACCGATGGCGGAGCTGGGCGCCGTGCCCTGGCACGCCGCGCGCCTGCCCGGCCGCCGCGGCGCACCGCGGTACGCGTGCCACGAGGCGGAGATCTCGTACACCCCCTCCGCCCGCCTGCTGTGCGAGGTGGCCGGCCGGCCCTCCGCCGGCATCCGGCAGGCCCTCGTCGTCGGCGACCCGACCCGCGACCTGTACCACGCGGGCAAGGAGGCCGAAGCCGTCTTCCGCACGTTCTATCCGGACGGCGAGTTCCTCGGCCCCGGCACCGCCACGCCCGCCGCCGTGCTCGACCGGCTGGGCCGGCAGCACGGCGGGGTGCTGCACCTGGCCTGCCACGGCGAGGTGCGCCGGGGAGGCCGCAACAGCGCGTACCTCAAACTGTCCGGCGGCGACCTGAACGCCGAGGAACTGACCGAGGGCACCGCCCGGTACCGCCACCTGGAACTCGTGGTGCTCGCGGCGTGCAGCACCAATGTGTCCGGGCACGGCCACGACGAGGCGTACAGCTTGTCCACCGCGTTCCTCGTCGCGGGCGCGCGCTCGGTGCTCGGCTCCCTGTGGCCGGTGCCGGACGAGGCCACGTCCGTACTGATGTACATGACCCACCACTACATGCGCCGCGAGGGCCGGACCCCCGGAAAGGCCCTGCGCGACGCCCAGTTGTGGATGCTCGACGAGGGCCGCAGGGCGCCGGCCGGGATGCCCGCGGACATGGCGGCACGGGTCCCGCTGATCGACGCCGCCGACCCGACCGGCTGGGCCGGGTTCACCCACCTCGGCCGGTGACGTCAGGGCAGCTCGGTGCGGATCGCCACCGTCGTGGTGCCCCACCGGCCCACGTCGTGGGCCGGTCCGCCCGCGGTCCGGGGACCCGGCGGCGAGGTCAGCCGCAGCAGCCCGCCCCCGCCCTCCGGGGACGTTTCGCTGCGCCCCGCCGTCCCACCCGGGGACCAGGCCGGCAACCGGAACGGGGCGACGTTCAGCTCGTTCTCGGCGACGACCAGCCGCAGCCAGTCCCGGGCGAACGAGCCCCGCGCCAGGGAACGGCCGGGCGGCAGCCGCAGCCACACCGGCTCGCCGCGCCGCGCCGTCCCCGCGTGCCCGGGCGCCACGAAGTCGCCCTCGAACAGACCGGGCGACGACTCGTAGTCGTCCGCCAGGTCGAGCAGCACGCCCCACAGCATGAGCGGGGAGTCGTTGTGGACCCGCACCATCACCTGAGGCTCCCGGCCGTCCGGCGTGTACGAGCACACGATCTCGCCCGTCGCCGTGTGCCGCAGGGCGCCGACCAGCGGCTCGACCGTCACCCGCACCAGCGACGACAGCCACGGGTCGGGGTTCGCCAGGTCCTTCAGCAGGTGCCAACGCGCGATGTGGGACAGGCAGTCGGCCACCCGGGCGGCGTCGGCCGGTGACCGCAGCGGCAGCGGCGCGACCGGATGTCCGTCGCCCCCGGTCACCCGGGCCGCGCCCGCCCCGACCTCCAGCCGCAGCGGCAGCCCGTCCCCACCGGTGGACAGCAGCGGCGCGCCCTCCATCGCCGCCGTCATCATGCCGACCACGGCGGGATCCCCGACGACCGTCACCGCGGCCGGGGGGAACGCCAGCGCCGACGGTGTCACCCCGTGCACCGTCGTGAGATCGCCCGGCCCCGGTACCCAGCCGACCGGTTCCACCAGCGTCGACTCGGGGCGCACCGTCCGCACGACCACCGTCCGCGGTCCGCCGGCCCGCCGGGCACCGTCCTCGTCGGCCAGGGTGAACTCGCCCCCGGCGGACCGGAGCCCGTGCACGGAACCGCAGTTGACCTCCCACCCCGACACCGTGTGCCGGAGCAGGAACGGCGGCACGGGCAGCGCGTCGCCGTGCAGGAAACGCAGGTGCTCCGGGCCGCGCAGCTCGGGATGCTGCGCGGGCTGCCGGCTGCGCACCCGCTCCTCGACGAGGGAGTGCACCTTCCCGTACGCGGCGGCCGGACCGAGCCGGCGCAGCACGTGCACCAGCGAATGACTGAAGTACCCGCGGGGTTCGCCGTCGACCAGCGCCTCGTACGCGGACTCCTGTTCCCGGCACGCGGCGAGCAGCACGTGCCGACGGGAACCGGCCCCCGACACCCCCGTGGCCCGTGCGCCGTCCGTGCGCCACCACGGCCGCCAGACCACACCCCGCGAGCGCGTACCGGGCGGGGGCTTGCGGCTCGCACCGCCGGCGTGGCAGCAGTCGAGGACGGCCACGACATGGGCGCCGCCCGCCGCGATCCCGTCGAGAAGGGCGCCGAGTTCGGTGTCCCGGAGCAGCGGCTGTCCGCCCTCGTCGAGGCTGTCGGCGCACACGAGCGCCTGGCTCATGCCGGTCGCCGTACGGGGATCGTTGCTCCTGTGCTCGCTGCCGTGCCCGCTGAACCACAACAGCGCGGTGTCATCCGGGCCGCTGCGCCCCAGGTGCGTCCCGATGCCGTCGACCACGGCCGCCCTGGTCGCCTCCGCGTTGCGCAGCCGCAGGACCGAGACCTTCGGCCCGCCCTGTTCGCGCAGCCAACTCTCCGCCTCCACCACGTCGTTGACACAGCCGCTCAGTGGCTTGTCCGGATAGTCGTCGATGCCCACCAGGAGTGCGTACACGGTTCGCATGCGGTGATCCTGCCAGGGACATCGGGGCACGGGCAGGGCGTTTTCGGGGCGGTTGCCGGGCAGCCGCGTGCAACCGCGTGTCCCGCCGTCGCGTTGAATGTTGACTGGGGGCGAGGAATCACCAGGATCGTTCCGCACCACATGCTTCCCACGGCCCAGGAAGGAAAACGGCGTGACTTTCGGGGGACACAACCCGTACGGCCCGGCGTGGCAGCCGAACGGGGGACAGCCGCCCCCGCCGCCCGGTCATCCTCCCC
>NZ_RDBO01000128.1 GCF_008120935.1 Streptomyces sp. sk2.1 | reverse complement strand
TGGCCGTCGACGAAGATGTCCGCGGGCGGCCACACCTTCCACTACAAGGGAACCGCCCCGCACAAGGGTTCCTTCGCGCTGTACATCACGAAGGACTCCTACGACCCGACGAAGCCGCTGAAGTGGTCGGACCTGGAGGCGAAGCCCTTCGTGGAGGTCGCCGACCCGAAGATGGAGAACGGCGACTACGTCTTCCGGGGCGATGTTCCCGCGAGGTCCGGCCGTCACCTCGTCTACTCGATCTGGCAGCGCTCGGACTCCCCCGAGGCGTTCTACACCTGCTCGGACGTCGTCTTCGGAAAGGACAGCGGTGCCAAGGGCCCCGCGCGGAAGGCGACCGCCCCCACCGACGAGGAGATCGCGGCCGGGGCCGGCAAGTCCTCCGTCACGCACCGGGGCCACGGCGGCGACGCCGGCACCCCGGCGGACAAGGGCGGGGACACCGCGAAGAAGGCCGCGGCGGCACCCGGTACCGCGACGGGCGGGGCCAACGCGCCCGAGACGAACAGCGCGGCCGAGAAGACCGGGACCGAACTCGCCGAGACCGGCGGCGACAGCGCCACCCCGGTCATCGCGATCGCCGGGGCCGCCGTGCTGGCGATCGGAGCGGCCTCGGTCTTCGCCATGGGCCGCCGCCGCGGAGCGACCGGCGGACGCTGAGACCGTACCGACCGCGCCCGGGGCCCGCGGCAGGGCCCCGGCGGCGGGCGGACCGTAGGCAATCACCCACCCGCGCCCGCCCGTACCGGTGTCGGCGGGCGCGGCACCGACACCGGTACGGGCGGGCAGGCAGGACACCGTGGTTCAGGAGAGAAGCGTCGTCGTGAACAACAGACCACCCCGAGGGGCAGACCGTCTCGCCGTCATCTTCGACGCCCTCCCCGACGGCCTCGTGATCGTCAACAGCAACGGCACGGTCGTCGACGCGAACGCCGCGGCCCTCGGCATGTTCGAGACCCCCGGCACCGCCCTCGTCGGCCGCGGGCTCCTCGACATCCTGCCCGGCTTCGAATCGCGCCTGCTCCCCGGCTCGATGCTGCTGCCCGAGGACGCCGACGCGTGGGGACGCGCGAAGCCCGCCCGGACGACCGCGCGGCGCCCCGACGGCCATGAGTTCCTCGCCGAGATCACCAACGTCTACCTGGACGCCGGGACCGGCCACCGGGACCCGTACCGGTCGCACACCGACGAGGGACTGCTCATGCTCGTGCTGCGGGACCTCACCGGCACCCTCGACACCGAGGCCGAACTGACCCGCTCGCAGCAGCAGACGGAGATGATCCTGCGCGCCGTGACCGAGGGGGTCGTCGGCACCGACGTCCACGGGAGGATCGTCCTGGTCAACCCCGCCGCCGCACAGATCCTCGGCTACCGGGCCAGTCAGCTCGGCGGCCGGGAACTGCACTCCCTGGCGCTGCACTCGCGGACGGACGGCGCCCCGTTCCCGTACGACGAGTCGCCGCTCGCCGACACCCTCCGCTCGGGCCGCAAGCACCGGGTGCGCGGGCAGGCACTGTGGACGAAGGAGGGCACCCGGGTGCCCGCCGACATCACCACCGCTCCGGTGCGCGACGGAGGCCAGCTCGTCGGTGCCGTGATGACGTTCACCGACCGCAGCGCCTGCGAGCGGCTGGTGCTGAACCACGGCGCCGAACTCGCCGAACGCGACGAGCGGCACGCGGACGAACTGGACAGGAACCGGGAGAGCCGGGCGGACCTGTCCGCCCGGCACGGACAGCTGACGGCCACTCTGGAAGAGGCCGTACGCGGTCCGTTGACGGAAATGCACACCGAACTCGTCACCCTGGCCGCCGACAACGCCGGCCACCTCTGGCCGGAGGCCAGCCAGGCCATGCACCGGCTGGCGGCCGGGCACGCCCGGATGGTGGCCCTGCTCGACAACGTCCTCGGCAGCCAGCGGCTCGACACGGGCGCCGAGGAACTGCGCATGGAACAGGTGCGGCTGGACGGCGTCGTGGAAGCCGGCGTCGCCGAGGCCGCCGGACTCATCGGCGCCAACCGGGCCCGGTTCACCGTGCACACGGCACCGATCGGGGCGGAGGCGGACGCGGAACGGCTCACGACGGCACTCGCCCATCTCCTCGCGGACGTCGCGGGAGTCGACTCGGCGGGCAGGAGCCGGCTCGTCCACGCCCCGGATTCCGGGAACGCCGTCCCGGCGATCGTCGTCGCCCTCGCACAGCGGGGGAACACCGCACGGATCGAGGTCCGCGGCCCGTACGCCGGAGGGGACCCCGTCCACCAGCCCATCGTGCGGGGGATCGTCGCCGCGCACGGCGGAGTGGTGCAGGCGCACGGGGGAACGGGGGAGGACGAGGGGGTCTACGTCCTCGAAGTACCGCTCGGAACGAGGGAATCGGCCCCCTCGCCGACGGCCGGGAGCCCCGGCCCGCGCACGGGCACACTGTCCGGGAGGACGGAGGGCACCCGCGGCGGCGGCAGACACCAGCGCGTCGGTGCCGAGACCTCCGGGGCCCGCACGGAACACCCCGGCCCGACCGGCCGCCGCAGGAGCGGGACACCGCTCCCCGCCGTGTCGGACACGGGGGACCGCTGGGACGCGGTCACGGTGCCCGGCGAGCCGACGGGGCGACGCCGGGGCCGCCCCGCCGAGACCGCCGGTCCGGCCGGGGCGGAGGGGACCGGGGAGTACCCCGCACCGGGGGACAGGGTGCCTCCGACGGGCGTCGGGCCCGTCGCGGCGGCCGCCCCCGCCGAACGGCACGAGGACGAACTCCCCGCGCCGCGGCACGCGTTCGTGACGGCACAGCGGTGGACGGACACGACCATGGGCGATTCCGGCCCGGTTCCGGTGCTGCCCGCCCCGCCCGTACTCGTTCCGACGGCCCTTCCCGTGCACGACGAGGACCCGTATCCCGTCGCGGAGCACGAGCGGTACGGCGACCGCGCGCCCGCGCACCTCGATCTGCTGCCCGCACCGGCCGGCTCCCGGCGGCCCCTGCGCGGCCCGGACCTCTCCGGCGACGGCGGGGCCCCGCAGCTGCTCCCCGTGCCGGGCGGACCGGCCCCGTTCCCCGCACCGGACACCACCGCCGTTTCACCACGGCCGTTTCACCAGGGTCCGCCGCCGACCGGTCCGGAGTACTGACCGGAGTACGGGGCGGCGGGGAGCAGCCCCCTGCCGAGGGGCCGGATGCCCGACGCCGTCCCGTACGCAGGGTCCGTGCCGGTGGTGTCCGGTGCGGGGAACGGGGCCGGTCCGCCCGGCACGGGGAGCAGCTGCGGGGCCCCGCCGTCGCCGGAGAGGTCCGGGCCGCGCAGGGGCCGCCGGGAGCCGGCCGGTGCGGGCAGCAGATCGAGGTGCGCGGGCGCGCGGTCGCCGTACC
>NZ_RDBO01000127.1 GCF_008120935.1 Streptomyces sp. sk2.1 | reverse complement strand
GCCGACCAGGAGCTGGAAGACGGGGTCCGGCTTGCCTCTGGAGCCCGGCTGGAGCAGTTCGCGCGGGCGGCCTCAGGTGACGCGTTCTGCTTCGTCGGCGAGGGTGGAGAAGAACGCCCCGTGGTGTACGTCAGCCTCGACGGCGAGGCCGGCACCACTAGCCCCGGCCTCGCCCAACTACTCGGCCGACCGCTCACCGACCCGCTCTCCGTCGCCACGGCGCGGCACGGCTGCGGGACGGGGAGTCGACGACGCGGAACGGCAAGCCCGCGGGTGACGGACAAGGCGGGCAGTACGGAGCGGACCGGGAGCACGACCCACACAGCCGGCCCCCGCGGCCCCGCGGCAAGGATGAACTGTGTACCCGGGCACGGGCGTTACACCCCGGCACGGTCCGGCTGACCAGACACAGCAACGGGCCGGGCCGCGGGGCCCGGACGGCGGGACGGGGCGAGCGGGGAAGGTCGTCGACGACACGGTGAGGCCGCGGGACCGGGCGGGCCGGGCCCCGGACCCACCGCAGCGGCGCGGCAGCTGGGCCGTCGGCGCGGGGGCCGGGCCAACCGGCCACCGACCGCGGTACAGCCCGGGACGAGACGGTACGGGGGGCGCGGAACGCGGCAGAGCACGGCGGTGTGACCACGGCCGGGCCGTCGACGCGGCAGGAACCCGGGACGCGAGGTCGTCGACCACGGTACGGCGGCGGGCGCGGCCGCGGCCGGGCCATCGGCACGAGGGGAACCCGGGGCGCGGATTCCCCTCGCGTCAGCGGCCCAGTAGCGCGGGGCGGCGCGGCGGGGCGGGGCCGCGGGCGCACCGTCAGGTCGTCGACCATCACGCGAACGGCCCGGCAGCAGGTCGGAGCGCCGACGGCCGGGCCCGGACCCGACGGCGCGAAACGGCGGGGCGGGGACGGCCGACCACCGGGCGGGACCGCGGCGGGAGACGGCGGCAGGGCTGGCGAGACGGGCCGCGGCCAGGCCGTCGAGCACGGCACAGCCCGGCGGCGGCCCGGCGCGGTAAGGCGGCGGCGACACGGGGCAGGGCCGCGGAGTAGGTGGTCGACGGCGCGGAGCGGTGAGTCGGCTGCCGGGACGGAGTCGAGGATCGGTCGAACAATCCGAGGTCCCCGTGTTGGCGATAGCGGTTAACCCACTTCGAGGCGTACGCCCGGGAGATACCTATCTCGGCGGCTACGTGCGCAATCGGCCGGGTGCGGCAACGTTCGATCAGGCGACGGCGGCCTTCGACGGACAGTGGCGCATTGCGGTGAACCATCTGTGTCAGCTGGCGTCGGGGCGCATCGCGGCCGCGGTGTCCGTGGCGACGGAGAGCGGGTCGGTGAGCGGTCGGCCGAGTAGTTGGGCGAGGCCGGGGCTAGTGGTGCCGAGGAACCCGTGGCGGACGCTGGTCGCGATCGAGGCGAGCATCGGCGGCTGGAACGGCAGTAGCGTGTCGTCTGCAAGGAGTCGGGCCCGGTATTCTTGGAGCCCGATGGTCCGGTGCGCGACTCCGAGAGATTCGGCAATGTCGGCGGCGGTGATCGGTTCGCCGACGAGGTCGTAGGTCTTGCCGGTGTGCGGGGCCGGGTTGCTGGCCACGACAGCTGCAGCCGCGGCCAGGTCCGCCCGTGCCACAGCGGCGAGTGCTCCGTCGCCGAACGCCGACTCCACGCCGTCAGCGGTCCAGGTCAGGAGCGCCCCGAAGAGTTCGGCGTAGAGCCCGTTGCGCAGGACCGTCCATCCGAGTCCGCTGGCCTTGATCAGCTGCTCGGTGGCCCGATGCGCGAGGGCGAAGCCGAGGTGGTCGCCGTCGCCGGTCAGGCTGGTGTACACCACGTGGCTCACGCCATCGCGCACCGCAGCGTCTAGGGCCGCCTGGTGCCGGGCGATGACCTGGTCGTCCTCGGCGTACCCCGCCGAGACGAGCACCAGTGTAGAAACGCCTGTGAGGTCGAGGCTCGTGGGGTCGTCGAAGTCGAGCCGCCGCTGCCCTGGTGCGGGCGATCGAGTGCCGCCCAGCGCGGGAACGTTGCGCTCAGCCAACTCCTGGAGCGTGAGAGAGGCGAGCTGTCCGTTCGCGCCGGTCACCATGATCATTGTGGTTCTGTCTCCTACCGTGGTTCTCTTCAGTAACTACGGTGAGATCTTCAACCGGTCCAGGCCGGCCCACAAGGAGGCAGTTTCGTGTCAGTGAGGCACACCGAGGTAACCGCTGGACCCGCTGAACTCGAACCCTGCGGACAACAGGACCACCCCGACTGCGGGATCCGCGACGTCCTCGACCGGGTCGGTGACAAGTGGTCGGTCCTCGTCATCGTCGAGCTCGCAGGCGGCCCGCGGCGCTTCCGGCAACTCCAGCGCGCCATCGACGGGATCTCCCAGCGCATGCTGACCCTTACGGTGCGCCGGCTGGAGCGAGACGGGCTGGTCCTTCGGACCGTGTATCCGACCGTGCCGACTCAGGTCGATTACCGGCTCACCGAGACTGGCGCGAGCCTGACCCACCTCGTCAAGGCACTCGCTGAATGGTCACTCGAACACCGGGCCCACATCGCCCGCGCCCGTGAGGCCTACGACAGCGAGCACCCCGACAACGAGATCCGCTGATCAGCGAAACGTCATCAACCTCCTGACCCGCAACACCGGGCGTGTCTCTTTGATCGGCTGCACAGTTGATCGGATACGTCGGCCCGATTGATGATCAGCGATGCGATGTGGGAGCGGATCGAGCCGTTGATGCCAGCTCATCCGGCCCGAGGGCGCAGGTGGGCGGACCACCGACGCACTTTGGAGGCCATCGTGTGGAAGTACCGTACGGGCGCACCCTGGCGGGACCTTCCGGAGGAGCTCGGCCCGTTCCAGACCGCGCCTTACGAGCTGGTGCGTGATTGCATTGGATACGTGGGGGCCTGTGCTGCGGGTTTGTGTCAGCCGGTGGTGTCGCGGTCGGAGACGAGGCCGGCGATGGCCCGGTAGGTGGCGGGCAGGTTCTCCCGGCGGTGGGTCCAGCGGACCAGTTGCTTCCAGCGTTTGTGGTCGGCGAGGGCGTGTTCGACGGTGATGCGCTTTGAGGAGTGCCGGTGCCGGGCTCGTAGGCGGGCTTCGAGGACCTCGGGCGGGCTGATCTTGTTTCCCTTCCTGGGTGGGGTCACGGCCTGGCCGGGATGATCGCGGCGGGGCCCGGGACAGCCGTCGTCCAGAAGGACCTCCACGTCGGAGAAGTGCTGGAAACAGGTACCGATGCCTTCGTTGCGTGCGGCGGTCGCGTCGTGCATCCGCCCTGGTCGCAGGGCGTCGGTCCAGAGCGTGCGGCCCTGATGGTCGGCGACGACGGTGGCCTTCATCGTGTTCTGTTTCT
>NZ_RDBO01000126.1 GCF_008120935.1 Streptomyces sp. sk2.1 | reverse complement strand
GCCCCGGCGCCGCGCCGGGCTGTGTCGTGGTCGACGGCGCGAAGCGGTGAGGCGGTGGCCCGGGGCGGGCGGTCGACGGTCCTGGGCCCGGCCCCCGTCCTGCAACCGGCACCGCCCCGGAGGGACGGGCGAGAAACGTAGCCGACGACACGGAACGGAGCGGCGGCGACGAGGCCGTGGGCGGCGGGGCGCCCGATGACCAGACTTCCAGCGACACACCGCAATCGGCATGGGAGATCATGCAGGGTATGACTGCCGAACTGATCAACGGGGTGCGGCGGTACCTGTGGCGGGCGGTCGACCAGGACGGCAACGTCCTCGACGTCCTGGTGCAGCCCAGGCGGGACACCAGAGCCGCGAAGCGGTTCATGGCCAGGCCGATGAAGAAGCAGCGCCGGGTACCGAGGGTGCCGGTCACCGACAGACTCCGCTCCCGCGGCGCCGCTCACCGGAAGCCGATGCCCTCGGTGGAACACCGCGCTCACAAAGGACTGAACAACCGGGCCGAGAACTCTCACCAGCCCACGAGACAGCGGGAACGGGCCATGAAGGGCTTCCGCAGCGCCGGCGCCGCCCAACGGTTCCTGTCCGCGTTCGGCGGCATCTCACCCCACTTCCGTCCCCGGCGGCATCTCCGCACCACCGCCGGGCATCGCCTCGAGACGACCATCCGCTTCACCGTCTGGGACCACGACACCGAGAACATCTGCCGACCGGCCGCGGCCTGAACGGGCACCGGAACCACACCCCGGCACGCCTCGAAGCTCCACCGACCAGCCACCCGCCATCAATGTGACAACGCCCTCACCGCGCCTGATCGTCCCGGACCGGAAGCGGCCAGGAGTCTTCGGGACTTCGGCCCCATGGCACGTCGGGCGGTGACAGCACCGTCCAACGTGCCGGACCGGGCGGGCAGGGCGGCGAGGCGGGCCAGCGCCGTGGTGGTTCCAGCGGTCGTCAGGCCTTCTCGGGGATGGTGTCGTCGATGACGATCTCGGGTTCCGGGTCGTCCGGCCGGGTGCCGCGGGTCACAGATGCGGAGTGATCAGGGCGACCACCCGCGCCTTGTTCGCGGGCCCGATCCAGGTGCCGACGATCTTGCCCCCTTTGAACACATGGAGCGTGGGGATCTGATTGATGCCGTACTTCTCTGTCGTCCTGGGGCTCTCGTCGATGTCGAGCCGGGCGACGGTCAGCCGGCCGGAGTACTCCTTCGCCACATCGACCAGCACCGGGTCGAGTGCCCGGCACACATCGGACCACTCCGCGCGGCAGACGGCCAGCACCGGCCCGGCCCCCTTGACCACCTTCGTCTCGAAGTCCGCGTCGGTCACGTCGACGACAGTGCCTGCCATGGATCAGTCCTTTCGTAGGGACAAGGGAAGAGGGACACGGCCCGGCGGGACACCACGTGCCGACGCCGGTGGTCCCTCGGCATCCGCACACAGGTGCCGCGGGCGACCACCCACCTGGGCGGACGTGACCGTCCTGACCGTGAATCTCCCCCTTGCGGAAAACCGSCCGCGGCAACGAACCACGGCGACCGGAGACTGCCCACAGCGGCCAAAACTGTGTGAATCCGACGCCAACGGGACCTGATCCCGCTGACATCTGGCTGGCCACTCCCCCTTGCGTTCCCAGGCAACCTCCCGCCCCCGGCCCGCAACGTACGAACGTACGAATCCATCGGCATACGGAGCGCCGTACGGGGCAGCAGATGACGAACCAGCAGGAGCCCGGCGCAGCAACGGCGCCCGCCGCCGGCAGCCCTCTTCGTTCACCCGGCCGGGCGACGGCGATCGTCCCGGCGGTGGTCCGTACGATCGGGGAGCATGACGACTCGCCGCCGGCTGGGCCCCGGCCCCGCCGAACACCACTCCCCCGCCGAGACGAACGCCGATGTCCCCGGCCCCGTTCCTCCGCGGGTCCAGGCGGCCGACGCGGACCTGGACGGGGGCACCCTGTACCGCCCCGACCTCGACTCGCTCGCCGACATGCGCGCCCGCGGAGTACTCGGCCACCACCCCGCGGCACCGGATCCCGCCCCGCGCACCTACGGCCACGGCACAGGAGCACGAGCGGAGAGCTGACAGGGCAACCGCCGCCCAGGGGACAGAGCCGGCCTCGCCATCAGCGGGCGCCATCAGCAGTCGCCGGTCGCGCTGAGAACGGACGGCGCGGGTCAGGCCGCGTCAGCCGGGAGAACGACTTCCGACCATGTGATCGACTTCAGTTCCATCCGCCAGCCCACCAGGTCCCCGCCGGTGAACGACTCCCAGTACGGGTGGGTGGTGACGGTCTCCGACAGGGCCAGGCATTCCTGGCGGAGCCCGTCGACGGCGGCCTTCTCTTCGTCCGTCCAGCCGGGCGACGGCGACCGGCCGCCTGTGACCTCACCGGTGTGCGAGTGCTCCTTCCCCGGCCACCCGTCGTGCGGCTCCACGGACCAGGGCAGGGCGCGCCCGAGCGCGGCGAGCTCCGCGGTGGCCCGGTGGAGACGGACCTGAGCAGCTGTGCCGTAGCGCGATAGCTGTCACCTGGGCACAGCATCTGTCACCACCGCGATCGCGGCCTCGTGCCGTCAGTGCGGCGAGAGGATGGTGCAGATCCCGTTCGCGCCGAAGGTGTCGGGGTCAGTCTGGGACGCCCGCTGGGCCAGCTCGCGCAGGGCGGCGCGGGTTTTGCGGAGTTCTGCCAGGCGGCGCTCGATGTCAGCGAGGTGCTGGCCGATCAGGGCTGTGACGTGGCCGCAGGGGGATTCGCCGTCGTCACGCAGGGCGAAAATGGAGCGGATCTCGGCGAGGGTGAGACCGGTGCCTTGGGCGTCGCGGATGAAGGCGAGCCGGCCTGCTGCGTCGCCGTCGTAGTCGCGGTAGCCGCCCGCCGTGCGGGGCGGCTCGGGCAGGAGCCCGGCCTGCTCGTAGAAGCGGATGGTCTTGGTGGTCAGGCCGCTGGCGGTGGCGAGGTCCCCGATGCGCACGGCTCCAGGCTACGCCTTGACCTTCCAGCACACTGGAAGGTCTAGCGTCGGTGGCACAGACTCCGACCTGGAAGGACGCGACATGCGCATCACCGTACTGACGGTCCCCGACTGCCCGAACGATCCGCTCGCCCAGGAGCGGATCGCTGCCGCGCTGGAGGGCCGGGCGGCCGAGGTGGAACTGGTCGAGGTGCGTGACGAGGCGGAGGCCGCTCGCTGGGGCATGAGCGGCTCGCCGACCGTCCTGCTCGACGGCGTCGACCCCTTCGCACCCGCCGCGGCGGCGCCGAGCGTGTCCTGCCGCCTGTACCGGGACGCGGACGGCACCGTGTCCGGAGCACCGAGCGTGGCCGCCTTGCGTCAGGCCCTCGCGGGCGCCGACATCGCGCAGCCCGTCGCGGTGGGTGACTGCTGCCCGAGCGAGGGCTTCGCCGTGCGTGACGACGGCGAATCCCCCTGCGGCCACGTCACAGCCCTGATCGGCCAGCACCTCGC
>NZ_RDBO01000125.1 GCF_008120935.1 Streptomyces sp. sk2.1 | reverse complement strand
TCCAGTCCCGCAGCCGCCGCCAGGCCGTCACCCCACTGCAGCCGGTCCGCTCGGCGGGCACGTCTCTCCAGCTGACGTTCTTGCGCAGCACGTACACGATGCCCCGAAGAGCCGCACGGTCGTCCGCCGGCAACCGCCCGGGATACCGATGACGCCGCGGCGGCCGGGGCGGCAGCAGCGGAGCGATGCGTTCCCACAGGTCATCAGGCACAAGATCATCCGACACCCGCACCACTCTGCCCCTGCCAGCCCCGGTCGCCAAGCCCTCACGCTGAACTCATTCTGAAACGATCAGTTAGTCACTCCATGACAGCCAACGCCACGGGTACCAGGCCAGAAAAGCGACAGCTCAGACCGCCGGACCACCGGAACTCAACGGCTGACACCCAACCCGCTGACACCACCCCCGACCAATCACACGTAGGAAGGAGCCGGGTCGGTTGTATGCGGCGACAGCGGCATGGGGCATCTGCGAAACCCCAGGTCACAACCACAATCTGAGATCTCTACCGGACCCGGGGCGGTTCAGGATCTGTCGTCGCTACTGGAAGCGTGCTCAGTACCCGCCGAGTCTGGGCAAACTGGATCGGGCGCCTGGCCGCGCAAGTAGGCAGAGCGTTCCTGCTGGCTGAAGTCCCGGTGGATGGCTTGACAGATGCGCCTACTGGCTTCGGCCGCATCAGGAAGGTCTACGTTCCACAGCCGCACCGTGGTGTCTTCACTGCCGGTGGCGAGGGTCTTGCCGTCGCGGCTGAACGCCACCGAGTACACCGAGTCGGTGTGGCCTGTGAGCCTGGCCCGTAGCGTGTAAGGCCCATGAGAGGTCACATTCCACAGCCGCACCGTGGTATCGCCACTGCCGGTAGCGAGGGTCTTGCCGTCAGGACTGAACGCCACCGAGAGCACCGGGGCGGTGTGGCCGGGGAGCGTGGCCCGTAGCGTGTAAGGCCGCCCATGAGAGGTCACATTCCACAGCCGCACCGTGGTGTCTTCACTGCCGGTGGCGAGGGTCTTGCCGTCGCGGCTGAACGCCACCGAGTGCACCGAGTAGGTGTGGCCTGTGAGCCTGGCCCGTAGCGTGTAAGGCCCATGAGAGGTCACATTCCACAGCCGCACCGCGTTGTCGTAGCTGCCGGTGGCGAGGGCCTTGCCGTCGCGGCTGAACGCCACCGAGTCCACCGTGCCAGTGTGGCCTGTGAGCCTGGCCCGTAGCGTGTAAGGCCCATGAGAGGTCACATTCCACAGCCGCACCGCGTTGTCGCCACTGCCGGTAGCGAGGGTCTTGCCGTCAGGACTGAACGCCACCGAGTCCACCGTGCCAGTGTGGCCTGTGAGCCTGGCCCGTAGCGTGTAAGGCCCATGAGAGGTCACATTCCACAGCCGCACCGCGTTGTCGTAGCTGCCGGTGGCGAGGGTCTTGCCGTCAGGACTGAACGCCACCGAGTACACCGAGTAGGCGTCGCCGGGGAGCGTGGCCCGTAGCGTGGAGGACCCGTCAGGCGCCACACTCCACAGCCGCACCGTGTTGTCGTCGCTGCCGGTGGCGAGGGTCTTGCCGTCAGGACTGAACGCCACCGAGTCCACCGAGTCGGTGTGGCCGGGGAGCGTGGTCCGTAGGGTGGAGGGCCCGTCAGGCGCCGCACTCCACAGGCGCACCGTGTTGTCTTCACTGCCGGTGGCGAGGGTCTTGCCGTCGCGGCTGAACGCCACCGAACTCACCGGGTTGGTGTGGCCTGTGAGCCTGGCCCGTAGCGTGTACGGCCCATGAGAGGTCACATTCCACAGCCGCACCGCGTTGTCGTAGCTGCCGGTGGCGAGGGTCTTGCCGTCAGGACTGAACGCCACCGAACCCATCGTGTCGGTGGAGCCGGGGAGCGTGGCCCGTAGCCTGGAGGACCCGTCAGGCGCCACACTCCACAGCCGCACCGTTTCGTCGTCGCTGCCGGTGGCGAGGGTCTTGCCGTCAGGACTGAACGCCACCGAGTCCACCGTGCCAGTGTGGCCTGTGAGCCTGGCCCGTAGCGTGTAAGGCCCATGAGAGGTCACATTCCACAGCCGCACCGTGGTGTCTTCACTGCCGGTGGCGAGGGTCTTGCCGTCAGGACTGAACGCCACCGAGTCCACCGTGCCAGTGTGGCCTGTGAGCCTGGCCCGTAGCGTGTAAGGCCCATGAGAGGTCACATTCCACAGCCGCACCGTGGTGTCTTCACTGCCGGTGGCGAGGGTCTTGCCGTCAGGACTGAACGCCACCGAGAGCACCGGGGCGGCGGGGCCTGTGAACCTGGCCCGTAGCGTGTAAGGCCCATGAGAGGTCACATTCCACAGCCGCACCGTGTTGTCGTAGCTGCCGGTGGCGAGGGTCTTGCCGTCAGGACTGAACGCCACCGAGAGCACCGTGCCAGTGTGGCCTGTGAGCCTGGCCCGTAGCGTGGAGGACCCGTCAGAGGCCGTACTCCACAGCCGCACCGTCTGGTCGTCGCTGCCGGTGACGAGGGTCTTGCCGTCAGGACTGAACGCCACCGAGTCCACCGAGTCGGTGTGGCCAGCGAGGCGGCTCCGGAGTGGGAGTGCGGCAGCTGCGTAGAGGCTGCCCGCGGCTTCGATGGTGGGGCTGATTCGGTGGGCCTGGACGGCCAGGAGTGAGGCCAGGTCAGGATTGGTGCCGATCAGGGCAGTGGACTGGGCAGCCAGCTGGCGCGACTGGGCCTCGTACTGGGCGGCGACGGCGTCGTGTTGCGCGGTGATTGCTGTTTGCCGTTGCCAGAAAGCGACTCCTGCAGCGAGAAGGGCGAGGACAAGCAGGCCGGCCAGGGCGGTGTTGATGCGCCGGGTGCGGCGGAGCGCGGCCTGCTGGCGTTGTTGGCTGGCCGTGAAGTAGGTGGTGATCTCTGGCGGGAGTGGGCGTTGGCGGGCCCAGTCCGTGCCTTCCGCGAGAACGGTTCCGTCCAGCAGGTCGCCGGTCAGGCCGCTTTCCGCGTGGCGTGTCTGCTGTTCGGCGACGCGGTGCAGCCAGACCTGGAAGCGGTGGTCCTGCGCCACCCAGCCGCGTAGGGTCCCCCAGTCACGGATGAGGGCGTCGTGGATGAGTTCCGCGGTCGGTTCACCCACGGTGTCGCCAGGCTGTGTCACCGTGCGGGTGGTGATGATGCGGCGGCGGGTCAGGGCTGCCAGCACGTCCTCGAAGACCGAATCGGCCGCCGGGCTTGCGGTCGTGGGGTCGGTGGTGAGGGCGCGCAGGCGGGTGAGGGTGGCCTGTTGGCGTGTGGCCGGGATGGCGTGGGCTTCGTCGGCGGGCCGGACCAGGGCGGTGAGGATGCGCTGTGCGGTCGGGACGTGTTCGGCGGGCAGGTCGCTA
>NZ_RDBO01000124.1 GCF_008120935.1 Streptomyces sp. sk2.1 | reverse complement strand
CCCGCGGCCCCCCGCCGCCGTCCCCGCCCCGTTCCGCCACCGCCGCTGCCGCCGCGGGCTCCCGGACCGCCCCGGCGTCCGGGGGTCCGCCCGTACCGTCCGGGTGCTCGCCGTGCTCGTCCGGGCGCCCTCCCGCGCCGCCCGGACCCGCCGCGTCGTCACCCGGAACCGTCATGCCGTCGGCCGGGCCCTGCGCGGCGATCGTCCGCGACCAGACCCGGTACAGCCGGTCCAGCTCCGCCGGACTCGCCCCGCAGACCCGCGCCACCCGTTCCACCGCCCCGAAGCTGCCGGGGACGGTCGTGCCCCGGCAGTAGCGGTGGAGCGTGGACCGGCTGAGGCCGGTGCGGTGGGCCAGCGCCGTGTAACTGCGCCCGCTGCGCCGCTTCAGTTCCTCCAGCGACTCGGCCAGTCCGGCCGGTCCCGGCACTTCCCTGTCGAACGTCATCGCCCTCCCGTTGTTCCGGTCCTCCCCTCCTCGGGAGGACGGGACACGTCCCACGCCGTCCCATTCGGCTTGAAAGCGGCAGCTGAAGCCCCCTCGGGCATCCCGTCGTCCCACCTTCCCCGTTCCTTCTTGCCTCAGCACACGCCGCTGTCACAAGGTCACAACACCGACGCCACCGGAACGTGGCGACGCCGGCGCCGCTCGGGGGGAGCGGTGAACGCGTCTCGCACCTGGGAAACACATGCTGCGCATCCACTTCTCGGCCGGGGACCTGACCCGTACCCGTGTGACCGACCATCCCGACCCGCTCTGGGAATCCGTACTGAGCCTGCACCAGTTGCGGGAACGGCAGTCGGACCCCGCCATGCTCCACTGGCAGAAACACGTCATCAGGAACGGCCGGGCCCCGCTGCGCCTGCTGCTGCCCCTGGTCCCGGCCCGTGGCTACTTCCCGGACTTCCTCACCCCGGTCGAGAGCGCCGAGGGCTTCGAGGCGGGACTCGACGCCCTGCTGTCGACACCACGGCCCCAACTGCGCCTCCAGATCACCCGGTTGGCGAAGGACAAGCCGCCCGACCCCTGGCTCCGGGCGGTCGCGGAGGGCGGATCGCCGGTGCTCCACCGACTCGGCGAGGC
The DNA here is from genome assembly GCF_008120935.1 of Streptomyces sp. sk2.1. GTDB lineage: Bacteria > Actinomycetota > Actinomycetes > Streptomycetales > Streptomycetaceae > Streptomyces. Next base: position 29,906 of record NZ_RDBO01000124.1, on the reverse strand, counting down.
ACTGCGCGCCCACCGGCACCACGCCCTCGGCGGGATGTGGCAGCGCATCCGCGACCGGGTCGAGGCCGACCGCGCCCGGCGGGCGCGCACCCAGTTCCTCGGGGGCACCGACGCGATGCTGCGCACGTTCGGCCCCGCCCTGCGCTGGCGCCCGCCCGTCCTGGAGGCCGACTACCCGGTCGAGGCGGACATGTGCCTGGACGGCCGGGGACTGCTCCTGATCCCGTCGTACTTCTGCCACCGGGCACCGGTCGCCCTGGCCGACCCGGCCCTGCCGCCGACCCTCGTCTATCCCGCGCGGGCCGCGGTCCCGGCCGCGGCGCCCCCGCCCGAACCGGCGGGTCCGCACCTCGCCCGGCTCCTGGGCCACACCAGGGCCGCGGTCCTGGAATCCCTCGACGGCGAGTGCACCACGAGCGAACTGGCCCGGCGCGTCGGGATCTCGCTCTCCTCCGCCAGCGAGCACGCCACCGTGCTGCGGAACGCCGGTCTGGTCTCCAGCAACCGGCTGCGCAACTCCGTGCGCCACAGCCTCACCCCGGTGGGCCTCGCCCTGCTCGGCACCGGGGCCACCGCCCACGGCCCGCGATGAGGGGACGGGACGGCCCTCAGGGCTGCCGGCGCTTGCCCCACGCGAACATGAGCTGCTCGTTCGTCCTGGCCCGGTACCGTTCGCGCAGGGCGGCCGTGTAGTTGGAGTAGGTCCGCTCGCTGATCTCCAGCTTCCGGCAGATGGCGTTCCTGGTGTTGCCCTCGGAGAGCAGGACCAGGATGTCGCGCTCGACGAGTTCGCGGTCGCTGACCGCGTCGCCGTCGGCGGGATCGGGGAACCAGGGGTCGGCGGTCTCCCACTCCCGGCCGAACATCTCCATGAGCCAGGCGAGCAGCGCGGGGTCGCGGATGATGATGGCGGGCTCGGCCGCGCCCTCCCCCACCCGGATGTCGGAGACCACGCCGACGCTCTCGGTGAGGATCATGCGCGCGTACCGGCGCGACGAGGTCCTGGCCTCGGCGTTGCCCGTCCCGGACGTCATCCGGGCGTACTCCGTCTCGGGAAGACGCGTGCGGGCGCTGGTGGGGTAGATGTTCCGGTACTGCACGCCCTGGCCCAGGAGGGCCATGTCGCGGGTGATGGACCGCTGGAGCCCCTCGGGCGAGCGGGGGCCGGTCTGGGACGACCAGACGTAGTCGGAGCGCTCGATGGCGTCGAAGATGATGCTGTTGATGTCCTTCTTGGCCCTGAGGATCTCGACGGCGTTGCCCGTGCCCGTCTCCTGGCCGTCCGTCTCCCTGGCCAGCGCGTCGAGGATCGGCGCTATCTCCCTGATGCGTTCCGCGTGCCGGGCTATCTCCGCGATCTCCCGTTGGTAGAAGGTCCGTTCGGCGTGCGGAAGGCTCCTGGTGCCGAGCTGTTTGGTGAGGGGCTCCGTGAAGATCACGCCGAGCTCGCGCAGCCGCTCCAGTCGTGCGTCCTCGGCCGGCAGATCGATGCTCTCGTCGAGCACCTCCCGGTAGAGCCGCCTGTCCTCCTCGGACAGGTTCAGATCCGCCGCCGCTCCGTCGCCTTCACTGTTCTCGTTCACAGTCCCCCCTGCCTGAACGGGCACTGCAGGCATGGGCATACCCCGGTGCTTGCACGGCCACGGTTCGCACGAAAGTCTAGTCCTCAGTGATGCGGGGGCATCTGACCTGGAAATACACAGGACTTCACGCCCTTTCCCGTACGCGCGGGGTCGTTCCGAACCGAGGGGGTCGTGCCATGAAGGTGACGAACAAGGTGCTGGGTGCGATCGTCGGGGCGGCCCTGTTCGCACCCGCTCTGCTCGGCACCGCGGCGTCGGCCCCCTTCGCCGCAGGCACCGGTGCGGGCCTGGCCGGCCCCGCGGGGCCCGACGGCGGGCCGGCACCCGCCGACGCGGGTCCGACGGACACCACGACTCCGTCCACGGGCGAGGAGCCCGAGTGGGGCTGAGCAGCCCGTAAGGCCCGTACCGGGGCTCCGGACCGGGTCGTCCACCGCGCACCGCTGCGGGAAGGACTTCTCCCCGGCCGCGGCCGGACATCGGCCCACCGTCGGCGCGTGCGGCGCCGTCGGCCGTTCCCGTTCCCGTTCCCGGTTCCGGTTCCACTTCCGCTTCCGCTTCCGGTTCCGGTGAGGACTCCGGCGCCGGAACCCTCCCTGTCGCACGACCGCAGACCCACCACGAGGCCCGACGCGGCCGGTGCCACCCCGTCCGGAGAACCCCGGCGAGGGGTCGGTCCGGCATTCCCCGCGCGAGCCGACGAACAGGACCTCATCACCGCGCTCGTCACGCACGGGCCGCTGACCGCCAGGAGAGAGAGCCGGGATGGCCTTGCAGGAGCATCGACCGCAGCGGAGCACGGACGGCCACCGGCCGGCCGGCGTGTGGCACGCCCTTCGGGAGCACTGCGGGCTGCTGGCGGCGACGTGGTCGGCCAGGCGCCTGGTCCATCGCGAGTTCGCCCTCGCCCACGACATGGCATCGGTGGTCCGCGCGGTGGAGGCGAAGCGCGGCAGACCGGTCGTGATCACCGAGGCGGCACTGCCCTCCGAGGTGTCGGCCTTCTGCATGCACGGCCGGGACCAGGACCACATCGTCGTGGACGTGTGGTCCAGCGAACTGACCAAGATGCACTCGATGTTGCACGAGGTGTGCCACCTCATGGACGGCGAGCCCTCCGAGGAGGAGGGGCAGCCGATGGACGAGGAAGCCGTCCGGAGGATCCTGCCGGGCCTGAAGCCGGCGGGGGTTCTGCGGGTCCTCAACCGGTCCCACTACGACAGGGCGTGCGAGCGCAGGGCCGAGGCGTTCGCCACGGAGATGCTCCAGCGGCTGCACCTCGGCCGCAGCGGGGGCAACGACGTCATGTGCTCGGCCTTCTCCCATCGGAGTGCCGGTGTCTGAGCGGACGACGACCGCGATCTACCTCTCGATCGCCTTCCTCAACCTCCTGGTGACGTGCTGGAAGACGCTCGCCCTCCTCCGCGAGCGCACGACGACACTGGCGCTGATCACCACGAGCTTCGCCACCTCGGTGCTCGTGTACGTGGTGGCCTCCCCCGTCGGCTACCGGTTCGTCGGGGAGGTCACGGGCCGCCCGAGCTTCGCGACCCTGCCCGTGTACGTCGGGATCGTGATCTGCTACGCCATCACCCATGTCCTGACGCTGCTCTGGACCCCCGTCACACCGGGCGAGCACCGTTCGGTGCACCGCCGGGCCCTCTCCTGGTCGGCGGCGTACGGGGCGGCGATCGTGCTCATGGGGGTGACGTTCTCGGCGGCGGACCTGACCGGTCCGGCCGACCCGATGCGCTTCAACACCGCCTTCGTGCAGGGCGAACCGCTGGTGCTCGCGTTCCTGCTCGTGTTCCTGTCGGCGTTCTCCTGCGCCACGCTGAACACGGCGCGGCTCGGGCGGCGGACCGTCCCGGACGATCCCTCGGTCCAGCACTCGGTCGCCTGCTTCAGCATCGCCATGGTGATCGTCTTCGGCTACATCGTGTGCAACGTGCCGGCCATCGCACTCGCGGCGGCGGGAAACCACTCGCTCGACGGGATCGGGGTCCTGGGCTCCGTCTTCGGCACCGTCGGCACCTTCGTCACGAGCTACGGCATGTCCGGGGCCGCGATCGGCGCCTGGCTGCGCGAACGACGGGACAGCCGGGCCCTCCAGCCGCTGTGGCGCCTCGTGGTCGCCGGCGTCGACGAGAAGCTCGCCCTCGGCCCCGGCGGGAGGAACGGGCTCCGCCTCGTCAACGTCAGGTTCACCCTGCACCGCCGCGTCATCGAGATCCTGGACGGGATGCGTGTCCTGCGGGCCTGGTCGTCGCCCCTGGCCGAGCAGAGCGTACGGAGGCTCGCCGTCGCGCTGGGGGACGACGCCCGCGGTCTCGACCTGGACGCCATCACCACCGCGGCCACCCTGCGGGACGCGATGGCCCGCCTCTCGGCCGCCAGGCTGGAAGCTGCGGGGGCCGTTCCCGTCGCCCCCGGGCCGCCCCACCGGGCCCTGCCCGGCGAACGGACCGCCGCCTCGGACGAGCGTCGCCGGCTGCTGCTCGTCGCCCGGCACCTCGACCATCCGCTCGTCGCCGCGGCGCTGCGGGACGTACGGCGCCGCGAGGAGCCGCAGGACCTCGAACCCGTCGCGGGAGGGCCGGGGTAGTGCCCCGTACGGGCCGCGCGGGCCCCGGACGCCCCGGCCGGGGCGTCCGGCGTTCTCCGGGGCGGGGCGGGCTGTTCTCAGGGGCCGAGGAGGCCGCGGATGCGGGTCAGCACCCGGGCCTTCTTCTTCTCCAGGGCGCGGATCTGGTTCGTGAGGTCGATGAGCTCCTGCCCCTCGGGGTCCGGTTGCCCCTCGGGGTCCGGCCGTTCCCCGGGGACGGAGAGGGTCCCGGGGGCGGAGAGGGCCTCGGGAGCGGGGAGGGTCCCGGGGGCGGAGAGGGTCCCGGCGATCGCTTCCTGGAGCGCCCGGCCGAGCTTGTCGTCCCGCGTGGCGGCGCCGCTCCGCAGTGCCCACCGGCTCACGTCGGCGGCACGGAGCAGGCTCAGGGTGACCAGGCTCTGCTCGATCGGCTTCAGCGCCCTGGCCAGGACGCGCCGGCCGCTGAGCGTCAGGAACCGCGGCTCGACCCTGAAGAAGTCCTCCAGCGCTCCGGCCACGGAGACGCCCGGATTCCGTGCCCCGCTGAAGAGGGCGCTGATGAGCGCCTTGCTGACCTGGGCCCGTTCGGCGAGCTGACCGTACGAGTAGCGCTCCCCGTCGTCCCGGCGGCGGGTGTCCCGCAGGAAGGCCAGGCGCTCCGGGAGCGAGGCGTCGAGCTCCTCCGGGCCGAGCGGGTCGCCGCGCAGGACCGCCGCCACCTTGTCCCGGGCGATGCCCGTCGCGTAGGTGATCGCGTCGAGGTCGAGATCGTCGTGCTCCATGCCGACCTGGGGGAGCAGGTCGTTGATGGCCGTGACCACAGCCTCCAGGTCATCCTGGGGCAACGCGTCGACGGCTTCCATGCGGACGGTCTCCAAGGTCGGGGCGGACTGCGGGTGCGGTGGGTGAAGGTTAGCGGCCCCCCGCACCGCGAGTCACGGCTTGTTCCGGACCGGAGGCGCCGCCCCCGACCAGTGGTTCACAATTGTTGACACCGCTTCGCGCGGAACGGCAGGATCAAGGGGCGCGCCGGGCCCCGCAAGGGCCTCGTCGCGCAATCGCCCACTGCCCGGAAACGGTGGCCGAGTACGCCGCGGGGGGCCGTACGCGACGGGCGGCGGGCGACCTGCGCCCGTGACGAACGCTCACGGGCGCCAGCCCGAGAAGAGGAAGCACGACTCCGCCGCACCGGGGCGGCCCATGCCCCCGGACACCCGCTCGATCGCCGCACGACATCGTTCCTTCGCATCTTCACGAGGGGAAAAGCGTTCATGGAAGATCGTTCAACGAGAATCGCATGTCGACCGGTCGGCCCCCGTGACGTCCTGTCGGACCTCACCGGGCTCTCCTTCGCCCGTCCCGGCGCGTCCGGCCTCACGGGCGCCTCCCACCTGGTGGAACAGCACCCCGCCAGGATGGCGCCGGAGAGCCCGGCGCCCGCCCCGGACCCGTTCCGGCGGCCCCAGCGGCACACGCCGCCCTGCGGCCTGACGGACCTGCCCCGGTATCTGAGCCCCGTCGTCGAGGCCCTCCTGTCGGGACAGACGGACGAAACGGCCAGCCGGAGGCTCGGCATCTCGCCGCGCACGTACAGCCGGCGCGTCGCGGAACTGCTCGAACACCTGGAGGTGAGCACCAGGTTCCAGGGGGGAGCCGAACTGATCCGCCGCTGCCAGCCGGGTTGCCCCCACAGGAAAGTGACCATCCCCCAGCCGAGGCGGACCGAGTAGGGCGCACGCACGGCGGGCCCGGACGCCATGCCCCCGGACCCGCCGGGGCCCGCCCCGGGACCAAGAAAGGGTGACTGTGGACTTCAGCCTTCTCTACTTCGTCAACCGCGAGACGGTGGATGCCTCGCGGGAGTACCAACTCCTCTTCGACACGGCGGAGTTCGCCGACCGGAACGGATTCACGGCGGTGTGGCTGCCCGAGCGGCACTTCCACCCCTTCGGCGGCGCGTATCCGAACCCCGCGCTCGCCGCCGCGGCACTCGCCGCGAGGACGCGCAGGGTGCGGCTGCGGGCCGGCAGCGTCGTCGTTCCGCTGCACGACCCGCTGTCGGTGGTCGAGGACTGGTCCTTCGTGGACAACGTCTCCCGCGGACGGGTCGACCTGGCCCTGGCCACCGGGTGGAACCCCGACGACTTCGCCCTGGCCCCGGAGCGCTACGCGACGCGCAGGGAGTACACGTTCGAGGCGCTGGACGAGATCAAGGACCTGTGGGCGGGAAAGAAGGTGAAGCGGCGCAACGGGCTCGGGGAGGAGGTGGAGCTCTCGACGTATCCCCGGCCGGTGCAGCCCGAGCCCCGCCTCTGGTTCACCTGCTCCTCGAACCCGGAATCGTTCGAGGAGGCGGGGGCCCGCGGCCTCAACGTCCTCACCGCCCTCCTCTTCCAGAGCACGGACGAACTGGCCGCGAGCATCGCGAGCTACCGGGCCGCCCGCGAGCGCAACGGGCACGATCCCGCCACCGGCGTCGTCACCCTGATGCTGCACACGTTCGTCGGGGAGAGCGACGCCGCCGCCAAGGAGCTGGTGCGGGGGCCCTTCACGGACTACCTCCTCTCCTCCATCGACCTGTGGAAGACGCGGTGGAGCGACCTCGGAAGGAGCCATCCGGGGCGGCTGGCGAAGGTGGCCTTCGAGCGCTACTTCCACCGGGCCGCGCTGTTCGGGTCCGTCGAGCGGTGCACGGCGTTCGCGCGCGACCTCCGGGCCGCCGGGGTGGACGAGATCGCCTCCCTGGTGGATTTCGGGGTCGCCGACTCCGATGTGCTCTCCATGCTCCCCCGCCTGGACGAGGTGCGGCTCAATCTGCGGACGGCCGCGGCGGGCACCCGGTCATAGCCGGTCCAGCACATCGGAGGAGACGGCGAGTTCGCGGTACGGTCCGGGGACGGAGCGCAGCGCGTCGTGCCGGCCGCGCTGCACGATGCGCCCGCCGTCGATGACGACGATCTCGTCCGCGTCCACCGCCGTCGCCACCCGGTGGGTGATCACGACCAGGGTGCAGCCCAGCTCGCGGATGCCCGCGACGACCCGCTCCTCGGTCAGCCGGTCCAGCGAACTCGTCGCCTCGTCGAGGATCAGGATCCGGGGGCGGCGGATCAGCGCCCGTGCCAGGGAGATGCGCTGCCGCTGGCCGCCGGACAGCCCGGCCCCGCCGGAGCCCAGCAGCGTCTCGTACGCCATCGGCATCCGCATGATGTCGTCGTGGATGTGCGCCACCCCGGCCGCCCACGCCAGATCGGCGTCCGTGGCCCCGGGCGCCCCCATCGTGATGTTCTGGCGTATCGACCCGGCGAAGACCCGCGCGTCCTGGTTGACGAAGGAGATGGACCGTCTGAGGGAGTCCCGGTCGATGTCGGAGAACGAGTCCGCGCCGATGAGGATCCGGCCCTCGTCCGGCGCGTACAGCCCGGCGAGGATCATGGCCAGCGTCGATTTGCCGCATCCGGAGGCCCCGAGCACGGCCACGAAACCGCGGGCCGGCACGACGAGGTCCATGTCCGACACGGCCGCCTCCGCCGCCCCCGGGTAGCCGAAGCCCACTCCTTCGAGGCGCAGGTCGGCCCGGTCCGAGAAGGGGGCGGTGCCCACCGCCCCGTGCCGCTGGTCCGGCTCCGCGTCGAGGATGTCGCCCAGGCGCGTCAGCGGGGCCTTGATCCCGGCGACCTGGAGCGCCGACAGCACCAGATTCGTCAGGGGCACGAAGACACCGACGGACAGGGACGTGAACGCCGTCATCGCCCCCAGCGTGAGATCGCCGTCCGCCACCCGGGTCGCGCCGACGGCCAGCACGCACAGGGGTGCCGCGAACTGCGTCGCGAGGACGAAGGACGAGACGAGGGTGAAGTGCCGGCGCCCCCTCGTCCGGGCGTTCAGCTCCTCCACCAGGGAGTTGGCCCACCGGTCCCCCATCACCTGGTCGAGACCGCCGCTCTTGACCGTGCCGATGCCCTCCAGCACCTCGTTCAGCTCGCTGTCGACCTGGGCCTGGCACTCCAGGGCGTCGGCGGAGAGGTAGACCTGCTGCCGCCACGCCAGGGCCAGGACCCCCGTCTGCAGCACGACGAGCCCCAGGACCCACAGGGCGGTGTCGAAATCCGCCACCATCAGCACGGCCAGGTAGGAGAGGACCAGCACGCCGTCGAAGGCCGCGGAGACCATGCTGTTGGTGAGCACGTTCCGCACGGCGCTGCTCGTTCTCACCCGCAGGGCCAGGTCGGCCGGGGCGCGCCTGGAGAAGAAGGCGTACGGCAGGGAGAGCAGCCGGTTGAAGATCCCGAGCGTCACCCGTTTCTCCGCGACGGTCTGCAGTTCGAGGATGACCGTTCCCCGCAGGAGCTGGAGCAGGAAGAAGGACACCGCCGACACCGCCACGGCCGCGACGGCCTGCGCGGGGCCCAGACTCCCCCCGAGCCCGCGGTTCTCGACGACATGGGCCGTGGCCAGCGGGGTCACCAGGCCGAAGAGCAGGATGCCCAGCGACATCAGGACCAGGTGGATCCACTTCCTCGACCGCGGGAAGAAATGGGCGAGGTGCCGCCAGGGGCTCCCGGGCCGGCCACCGCCGCCGCGGCGGCCGACCGCACCGGCGACCGGCGCCTCGAATTCGAGCGCCACGCCGGTGTACAGCCGGCCGACGTCCCGCATCCGCAGTCGCCGCCGCCCGTGGGCGGGATCGACGACGTAGACGTGGTCGCGCACGACGCGTTCGAGGACGACGAAGTGGTTGAACCTCCAGAACAGGATGCTGCCGGACGGGAGGCCGCGCAGTCCCTCCAGCGACGAGCGGACCCCGCGGCCCGGCAGCCCGTGGCTGCGGGCCGTGGTCAGGAGCCGCCGGGCGGACACCCCGTCGCGACCGCAGTCGGTGTCGATGCGCAGCTGCTCCAGGCCGACGTCGATGCCGTGGTGACGCAGTGTCATGAAGAGGCTGGCGGGGCCGCAGTCGCTCGTCTGCGACTGGAGCTGCACCGGCACCGCCCGTCGGCCGCGCAGGTTCGGCACCACTCGCAGATCGCGCCAGGAGGGCAGGGAGAGGCCGGGCCGTTCCACCGTCGTCCCCCACTCCCGGTCGGCCGCCCCGCTCTCACGCGCCTGCTGCCGGAATCGGGGGTCCCGCGCGCGGTCCGGATGGTCCGGGGCGCCGTGCCGCTCGTCTGCCAATGTCTTTCTTTCCCTGGGGAAGCTCTCGCGAGAGCCGCTTCGGCTTTCAGGACGGTGAGGAGGAGACCGAGATCCTGCCGGGCGCGAGGACCCCGGACGCGTGGGCGCCGAGGCTCAGCAGATGGTCGCGGAGGGAGTCCTCGGTCAGCCCCTCGCGCACGCCGACCTCGGCGCGCAGCCGCGTCCCGCCGGCTCCGCCGGTCTCGCGGAACACCGAGGCCGTCCTGACGAGGGGGTGCCGGAGCAGTGCCTCCGCCACCTTCGCCGGGTCCGCCGAGACGACGGTGGCCCCGCCGGCGTCCCGGAGCTCCACCGACTCCCCCGGCAGGTCCCGGGCGCCGCTCCGGGCCCAGTGGTCGGGGGAGGTGAGGTCCTCCCGGAGGGCCGCGACGAGATCGCCCGCGGTGTCGCCCGGGAACAGCCCGGAATCCAGGACGGCCTGGACGTCCAGCGCGTCCTCGAAGCTGAAGATCCGCAGCCCCACGCCCGGGAAGGAGTAGTCGACCCGGGCCCGGTGCTCGTCCCGTTCCAGCCGGGTGAACGAGCGACGGCTCATCCCCGACACCTTCCGGTAGTTGACGGTGAGGTCGTGCCGGCACCGGGCCCCCCACCGCTCGCTCTGCTCCGTCAGCGCCCTGTCGAGGAGTTCCGGACTTCCCGTCCGGTACATCGCGGTGGCGCGGAGCACGGCGGTTCCGACCTTCCTGGGGTATCTCCGCAGGTCGTCCGGGCCCGTGGGCCTGTCGATCACCACCGGGACGGCGACGACGTACATCCCGACGACATCGCGGTCCGCCGGGCCGCGCAGGTTCACCGGGATGGAGACCTTCAGCCGGTCCTGCCGGGTCACCCGGAAGACCGTCGTGGCGAAGGCGGCCAGGATCCAGTGGAACTCGGTGCACCCGTGCCGGTCGGCCGCCCGCCGCAGCGCGGCGAGTTCCTCCCCGGTGAGCGAGAAGTCGGACTTCCGGCTCGACGGGCCGGCGGCCTTTCGCGGCCCCGGGGAACCGGTCCGGAACTGGGTGACCGGGGGCACCCCGGAGAAATCGTGCTTCCTGACCCGGCGGGCCCGCTTCTCCAGGGCCGCGGCCTCGCGCAGCGCGGACTCCACGAACCGCCCGCGCGGCGGGCCCGAGGGGCGGCTTCCCCGCATGGTCTCCCGGTGGATGCGCATCAGGTCGCGCATGAGGATCTCGCTGCCGACGCCGTCGACCGCGGTGTGCGAGAAACCGGCGACGAACGCGTGGACCTCGGGGGCGTACCGCAGGAGCCGGAACCGGAAGGGCGGTGCGCCCGCCTCCCACTCCTTCGTCTGCTCGCTCGCCACCAGGTGCCGGACGTAGCGGTCGAACTGGTCCTCCGACCTGCTGAGGACCTGCTCGCAGGTGATCAGACGGGACCGGTCCGGCGGGTCCACGATCCGTTGCCGCAGCTCCCCGTCGGGACGCTCGAAGATCTCGGTGCGCAGGGCCTCGTGGCCGGCCACCAGGGTTTCGACGCCGTCGACGAACCGGCCGACGTCCAGGGCGCCCGGTATCCGGTACGACGACCAGATCGCCGTACGCAGTTCCGGGTTCTCCTTCGTCATGCGGTAGTGCTGCGACTGCCCGGAAGTCAGCGGGAACCCGTCCTGGTCATCGGCGCTCAATTCGACTCCCGTGGCCGTCGGATACGAGTGGCGGGAAAAGATATTGGGCGGTATGCGGACCATGGCTCCGCCCTCATACCGCCCAACTGATCAGTTCGGCGTCTTGCCGAACGGCACGACCGCGTCAGAACCGCCGACAACGTCGTCCAGCTCGACGTCGTCGAGAGCGCGGATATCCACCGTCTCGAATTCCTCGTTGCTCATCTTGGCACCTCCTCTCATTCAACTGACGCCGCTCAGCCAAGCAGCCGCCGCTGCGGCAATGCAAGATGATTCCGGAACTGGCGAAAACTTGTCAGAACGCATCCGGGGGCCGCATGGTAACGAGGGACCGGCCTCTTCGCGGAGCGGACCGGGCGATGGCGAGAACTTGCCATCCGCCTTTCACTCCCGGGAATCGGAAGCTAGCTTGTGCCCATTGTGAAGCCCCTGAACATTCCCTTCGGCAGAGTGTCCCCGACGCGCTGAGAAGGTGTCGCCGCCACGCGATTGGGACTCGATGATGAATAAGCACTCCGTCACACTCGCCCCCATCACCGGGAGCGACTGCGAGATCATTTCGCAGTGGACTTCCTCGAAAGCCTGGGTATACGCTTCCGGAATTCGGGCACACATGAGCCCGGCCGATGTCGAGAGTTTCTTCGGGCGTGTCGACGACGAGTTCCTTCTGGTGTGCACGGATGACGGCCAGGCGATCGGCGTCGTCAGCTGGAAGCAGACCGACACGCCGGGCAATTATGTCGTCGGATCGATGATCGGCGACTCCGAGATGTGGGGGGCCGGCTTCGGTCTGGAATCCGTGATCCATCTCGTGGGAATGCTGTTCGACTCGCGGAACGCCCATCGGGTGGAGTTCAACTGCGGCGTCTTCAACAAGGGCGCCGTGGAGAACTTCTGCTCCGGAATCATGAGGATCGAGGGCATCCTCCGGGATTACTACTTCCTGGACGGGCAGTATTACGACGCCCTCATCGGTTCCATACTCAGGGACGAATACTATGCGATGAGGGAACCGTCATCCATCGTTCCGTCCGACGAAAAGGCAGCGGCACGGCTCGTCCTCGAAGAGTTCATCAAAAAGAACCCGATAATTCCGCACGGCGGATCGGACGAGTGAGTTCTTCCCGATGAAGGAGACCCCAGGAATGCAAGAAATCGCCGATCCGGCCGGGTGCCTTCGGCAGATCTTCCCGGAGGGTGACATAGTCGCGGTCACCGACGACGCCCCGCTCGGCGCGGAGGCGGTCGGACACGGGCTGCGGTACGTGCCGCTCGACGACGTCGCCACCCTGCCGGCCGGCTCGAACGTGGTCCTCTTCCTCGGCCATCACCTCATCAGCAGGAGGATCCGGGTCCTCTTCAAGCACCACCGGGTCCTCGTCGTGCCCCTGGCCAGCTTCGACGGTGCCCCCGAGGCGGCCGGCTACACCCTGCGGATGACCCTGCTGACGGACTACCTCAAGGCCGCCGAGACCGCGACGTACTGGATCGACGGTCTTCGCGACGGGGCGAAGAAGGTCGTCTTCGGCCCCCTCGACGACCCCGGCGAGGACGCCGGCGTCACCCGTCTGGTGTGTTCGCTCGGCCCCTCCCTCACGGTGGACGCCTGGCCCCACGCGAAGATCGGGGTCGGCGACTGGGTGAGCATCGGCAGCTGCTGCGAGCTGTCCCTCACCAAGCAGCCCACCTCCGTCGGCGACGACTTCTTCAGCATGGAGGGGACCGTCCACGCCTCCGGCGTCCTGGCGGCGAAGGACCCCCGGTGCACCGAGGAGGGCGACGCCCGGGTCCGACGGGCCCACCGGCTCCGGGCGGAGATGACGGAACTCGGCTCGATCACCCTGTCGTTGAAGGACAACGTGCTCGTCGGCGCCCGCGCCGGGGGCAAGGACTTCACCGGGGAACTGCTCGACGTCACCAACCCGGACCACGGCCTCCAGGCCCTCGAACTGGGCATCGGGACCAACCTGGCGCTGCTGCCGCACGTGGACTGGCGCCACAACTCGCAGCTGAACGAGGGCGCGGGCGTCATGCACATCGGTTTCGGCGAAGGCATCACCGGGGCCCACATGGACTTCATCATCCCGGAAAGTGACCACCACTTTCTTCCCTGATCCCGGGTCGCGCATCCGCTCGGCCCGTCATGTTCCCACCGAGGAAAGGGGGTGTGAAATGCGGGACGTCAACGTTCAGTCTCAGTCCTGGAACCTCGACGAGGAGTTCGTCTCCGTCGACGAGGCGGAGGAGCTCGAGGAGTCTGAGAGCACCGCGTACAGCTTCAGCTACGCGCGAGTCTGATCAGTCGATCAAAAAACGGGGGCGACGTGAGCTCATGGGCTTCGCCGCCCCCGTTTCATCAAGGGCGAGAAAGAGACTCGTATGGCGAGCGACAACCGTCACATAGTGATTTCCGCGGACTGCCACGCGGGGGCCGACCTCAAGCAGTACCGGGACTACCTGGACCCCGCCTACGTCGAGGACTTCGACGACTGGGCGAAGAACTACGTGATCCCCTACGAGGACATGAAGGGGGCGAACGCCTCCCGGAACTGGGACTCGTCCCGGCGCCTGGGCGAGCTGGAATCCGACGGGATCGCGGCGGAGGTCATCTACCCCAACACGGTTCCGCCGTTCTTCGCCTCGTCCTCGCTGGCGAGCAGTCAGGGAGCGGTGGCCGGTGCGCGCGACCTGGAGTACCGCTGGGCCGGTCTCCGGGCGCACAACAGGTGGCTCCTGGAGTTCTGCCAGGACGCCCCCGGGCGCCGGGCCGGCGTGTTCCAGATCGTGCTGCACGACGTCGACGCGGCCGTGGCCGAGGTGAAGTGGGCCCGCGAGGCCGGTCTGACCGGTGGCGTCCTGCTGCCGGGCGCACCGCCCGGATCGGGTGTCCCCCCGCTCTACCACCACTCCTCCTACGACAAGCTGTGGGAGGTCTGCGCGGACCTCGGGGTCCCGGTCAACTGCCATGGCGGGGGCGCGGGTCCGCGCACCGGAACGACCGAGCTCGACGACATGTTCTTCCTCCTGGACCTGCGGTGGTGGGACATCAGCAGGTTCCGTCACCTGGTCCTGGGCGGTGTGCTGGAGCGGCACCCGGAGCTGAAGGTGGTCCTCACCGAGTCCGGCATCGGCTGGATCCCCCGGGAGCTGCGGAAGATGGACCTCGTCTTCGACTCCGTGCGCAGCAAGAGCGGCAACGCCGAGATGGCGTACGACGCCGACAGCGCGATCGACAACCTCTCCCTGCGGCCGAGCGAGTACTGGCACCGCCAGTGCTACGCGGGTGCCACCTTCATGCACCCCTCCGAGGTCGGTGTCCGGGAGCAGATCGGCGTCGACAAGATCCTGTGGGGAAGCGACTACCCGCACCTGGAGGCCTCGTACCCGTACTCCGGGGCCGCGATCCGGACGGCGCTCAAGGGCGTTCCGGTCACCGAGGCGGAGCAGATCCTCGCCGGGAACGCGGCGCGCATGTACGGCTTCGACCTGGACCACCTGCGCACCGTCGCCGGAGGCACGGGCCCCGGTCACGACGAGGTGTTCGAGGGCGTGGACCTCTCGGAACTCCCGGCCGACGCCGCGGGCTGCCCCGCGTTCGCCGGGCTCATGAGCGGTGCCTCGAAGACCCGCATGGGGGACAACCGCGGGGTCGGCAAGTAGGACGGCTCCGGGCCCGCGACCCCGCGCCGGGGCGGGGTGCGGCCCGGTGGGCGCCGGGGCGGGCCGGGCGCCGGGCCGGCAGATCATCCAGTGTGTGCGAGTGACCTGAGAAGTGGGGCGCTGTGACAGGCGGAAAAGCAGAACCGATCGCCGTCGTCGGAATGGCGGGCAGGTTCCCCGGCGCCGGTGACCTGGCCGGGTTCTGGAGCAATCTGCGGGCCGGCGTCGCGTCGCTGACCGAACTGACCGACCGGCAGCTGCGTGACTCCGGGGTGGCGGAGCAGTACCTGACGGACCCCGACTACGTCCGGATCGCCCCGCTGCTCGACGGCTTCGACCTCTTCGAACCCGCCCTGTTCGGCATCACCCCGCGCGAGGCCGAGGCCATGGACCCGCAGTTCCGGGTCCTGCTGGAGATCTGCCACACGGCCCTCCAGGACGCGGGGTACGACCCGGCCACCCACCCGGGCCGCATCGGCATGTACTCCGGCGCGCGGAGCAACGACTACCTCGGCTCCCACGTCCGCGCCAACCCGCAGTTCATGACGGCGCTCGGCGAGGCGCGCGCCCGCCTCGCCAACCACCCCGACTTCATGGCGACGAACGTCTCCTTCCGGCTGGGGCTGCGCGGCCCCTCCGTCCACAGCGTGACCGCCTGCTCGACCTCCCTCGTCACGGTGCACATGGCGTGCTCGGCCCTGCTGAACGACGAGTGCGACATGGCCCTCGCCGGCGGCGTGGAGATCCCCGTCCCGGCGACCGTCGGCTACCGGTACAGCGAGGGCGCGGGGTTCCTGGCCGCCGACGGGGTCGTCCGGCCCTTCGACGCCAAGGCGTCGGGGACCGTGTTCGGGGCCGGGGCCGGCGTCGTGGTCCTGAAGCGGCTGAGCCGGGCCGTCGCCGACCGGGACACCGTCCACGCCCTCGTCCTCGGCTCGGCGATCAACAACGACGGTTCCGGCAAGGCCGGTTACACGTCGCCGGACGAGAACGGCCAGGCCGAGGTCGTGGCGGCCGCCCTGCGCCGCGCGGACATCGATCCGCGGTCGGTCGGCTACGTCGAGGCACACGGCACGGGCACCCTGGTGGGCGACCCCATCGAGGTCGCGGCGCTCAACCGCGCCTACGGCGCCGGGCGTTCGGGCGGCCGGGACTGCGGCCTGGGCTCGGTCAAGGGGAACGTGGGACACCTCGGGGCGGCCGCCGGGATCTGCGGCCTGATCAAGGCCGTGCACATGGTGCGGGAGGGAATCGTCCCCGCCAGCCTGAACTTCGACCGGCCCAACCCCCGCATCGACTTCGACGGCGGCCCCTTCCACGTCGTGGCCGGGACGACGGCGTGGGAGGAGTCCCGCACCCCCCGCAGGGCGGGCGTGAGCTCCTTCGGGGTGGGCGGCACCAACGCGCACGTGATCCTGGAGCAGCCGCCCGCGGCCGCCCCCCGGCCGCCGTCGCGGCGCCCGTACCACCTGCTCCCCTTCTCGGCCCGCACGGCCACCGCCGTCGCGGCCCTGGAGGACCGGTTCGACACGTACCTGAGCGGGACCGGCGACTCCCTCGCCGACATCTCGTACACCCTCACCGAGGGCCGCGCCGACCACGCGCTGCGGCACGCCCTGGTGGTCGGCACGCGGGACGACGCCGCGCGGCAGGTGCGCGACCGGCGGCTGAGCGCCGCCGCGCACGCGGTTCCCCGCGGTCGCGCGCCGAAGCTCGCCTACGTGCTGCCCGGCCAGGGCTCCCAGTACCCGGGCATGGCGCGGGACCTCTACGCCCAGGAGCCCGGGTTCGCCGCCGCGATCGACCGGTGCGCGGACGTGCTCCGCGCGTCGCACGGACTGGACCTCGGAGAGGTCCTGTTCGCCGACGACGCGGACGCCCGCGACCGGATCGACCGCACGTCGGTCACCCAGCCGGCCCTCTTCTCGGTCGAGTACGCGCTCGCCTGCCTCCTGCGGTCCTGGGGCCTGGAGCCCGGCGCGATGCTGGGCCACAGCATCGGGGAGTACGTCGCGGCGGCCCTGGCGGGCGTGATGGAGGTCGACGACGCGCTGCGGCTGGTCGCCGACCGGGGGGCGCTGGTGGAGTCGCTGCCGTCCGGTTCCATGGCGGCGGTCTTCCTCCCGGAGGCCGAGCTCCGGCCCCTGCTGACCACCGGCGTGGACGTCGCGGCCGTCAACGCCCCGGGCATCTGCGTGGTCTCCGGCCCGACCGGGGCCGTCGAGGACCTGTGCGATTCCCTGTCCCGCCGGGGCGTCGGCACCACCCGGCTGCGCACCTCGCACGCCTTCCACTCCGGGATGATGGAGCCCGTCCTGGAGGAGTTCCGCGAGCGGGTCGACCGGGTGCGGCTCCGGCCGCCCGCGATCCCCTTCGTGTCGACCGTGACGGGCGACTGGATCACCGCGGACCAGGCCACGGACCCGGCGTACTGGACGCGCCACGTCCGCGCGTGCGTCCGGTTCTCGGACGCCGCGCGGGTGCTGCTCGCGGACGGCGGGTACGCCTTCGCGGAGGTCGGCCCCGGGCACGCCCTGACGAACCTGATCGCCGAGCTGGCGAAGGAGGAAACGGCACCGGCCGTGGTCGCCCCGCTGCTCGGCGGCGGCCGGGACGAACGGGACGACGCGCGGGTGCTGCTGGAGGGCATCGGCACGCTGTGGTCGCACGGCGTGCCCGTGCGGTGGGACCGCTACTGGTCCCACGAGGAACGCGGCCGGGTCCACGCCCCGACGTACCCCTACGACCGCGAACGGTTCTGGGTGGATCCCGCCGTGCCCGAGAGCGGTGCGGCGGACGCGCCCGCGGCCGGGGACGGCGGTCCGTTCCACGTCCCCACCTGGACCGAGACGGTGCTCCCGCCCGCACCCGACGCGAACGCCGCGGACGGGAACGGGACCGGTGGGAACGCCGCGGACGGGACCGACGCGTGGATCGTGTTCGCCCCGCCGGGCGACGCCACGGCCGCCGGACTGCTCCGGCTGGCCCGGGAGTCGTCCCGGGACGTCGTCGTCGTGAGCCCCGGCAGGGAGTTCTCGCGGACGGGGGACGGGCGCTACACCGTCCGCCCCCGGGAGGCGTCCGACCACGCACGGCTGATCACCGACGTCCTGGAGGCCGGGCACTCCCGGCTCCACGTCGTGCACGCCTGGCTCCTGGGGGACCGGCCCGCGCGCACGGAGCAGGCCACCGTCCGCGCCCTTCTCGACCAGGGTCTGTACAGCCTGTCCGCGGCGCTGGGGCAGTTCGCCGGCCGGGCTCTCGCGGACGGTTCGCGGTTCTCCGTCGTGACCCGCGGCATGCAGGACGTCCTCGGCACGGGCGACGTGCATCCGGTGAAGGCCGCCGTGCGCGGGCTGGTCAGGACCGCGCCCCGCGAGATGCCCTCCCTCGTGGTGCGGGGCATCGACGTCGGGACGGGGGACGCCGGCGTCGTCGCCGGCCAGCTGTTCCGGGAGCTCGTGTCGGGGGCGGGCGAACGGGAAGTGGCGTACCGCGGGCGCAAGCGGTGGAAGGCCGCCCACGCCCGGATCGAGCCGGCCGGCGGGGAGGGCGTGCCGGCCGTCCTGGAGGAGCGGGGCGTCTACCTCGTCACGGGCGGTCTCGGCGGCCTCGGCCTGGAGCTCGCCGCACAACTGGCGGAGCTCGTACGGGCCCGGCTGGTGCTGGTGGGACGGTCCGGACTGCCGCCCCGCGCGCAGTGGGCCCGGCTCGTCGAGGAATCCCCGGACGAGACGCTCGTCCGGCGCATCCGGGCGGTCCTCGCGATGGAGGAGGCCGGCGGCCAGGTGATGGTGTGCGCCGGCGACGTCGCGGACGAGGCGCGGATGCGCGCGATCCGCGCGGAGGTGATGCACGCCTTCGGCCGGGTGTCCGGCGTCTTCCACCTCGCGGGCGTCGCGGGGGGCGGTCTCATCGGGTTGCGTTCCCCGGAGGCGATCGACCGGGTCGTCGCGCCGAAGATCCACGGCACCTACGTCCTCGACCGCGTGTTCCGGCCCGGTCTCCTCGTGCTGTACTCGTCCATCGCGGCCGTCACCGGCGACTACGGCCAGTCCGACTACGCCGGGGCGAACGCCTTTCTCGACGCCTATGCCCAGACCCGATGGGGCACCGGCCGCCACGTGGTCTCGATCAACTGGCCGCAGTGGTCGGAGACCGGCATGGCCCTGCGCTCGAAGCACGTGCTGGATGCCTACGGCGAGGGCGCTCTCACCTCCGGCGAGGGCGCCGGAATCCTGCGTACGATCCTGGCGGCCCGCTCGGGTCCGCAGGTGATCGTGAGCCCCGGCGGGCTGCGCAGGCGCGCGCGGCAGGCGGACCGGGTCGCGACCGCGGCGGCCGGCGGCCCCGCGCTGCCCGCGGCCTCCCTCGGCAAGCGGCAGGTGGAGACGTCCTACGCCCCGCCGAGGAGCGATGTCGAGAAGGCGCTGGCCTCGCTGTGGCAGCAGGCGGTGGGCGTGGAACGGATCGGACTGGACGACGACTTCCAGGAGCTGGGCGGCAGTTCCATCGTCGCCGTCCGGCTGGTCCTGCGCATGTCGGAACTCTTCCGGGTGGAACTCTCCATGGCGGAGATCTTCCAGTGGCGCACCCTGCGCGCGACCGCCGCCGCCATCGAGGCCGTCATCGAGGCCCGGGACGGCCAGGGCGTGCGTTCCTGAGGAACCGTCCCGTCGTCACCGCGGCCCCCCGTCCGGGAGGGGCCGGAACAGAAGGGGCACGACCGCCGGGCCGGCGGTCGTGCCCCTTCGTCGTGCGCGTCCCCGCTCCGTCGTGCGCCGGCCCCGGGCCGGGGCCGGCGCCGGCCCTCCGCGCGTCCCGTGCGGGCGGCCGCCCGTCGCTCAGGCGCCCGTCCCCAGGAGGGCGTGCGCGCGGGCGGAGAGCGCGAGGCGGTCGGTCTTGCGGTTGGCGTTGAGCGGCAGCTCGTCGAGGTACTCGAAGTGCCGCGGAACCATGTAGCGGGGGAGGAAGGACCCCAGTTCCGCCAGGAGGACGGAGCTCGGGTGCTCCTCCCCCACGCAGAACGCCACCAGCCGGCCGGCCGCGGCCACCGCGACGGCCTCCCGCACCCCGGGCAGGCGGCGCAGCCCGGACTCGATCTCCGCCAGCTCCACCCGTACGCCGCCGATGCTGACCTGGTGGTCGCGCCGTCCGATGTAGGCCAGTTCGCCGCCCTCGACGTGCCGGACCAGGTCGCCCGTCCGGTACCAGCGCTCCCCGTCGTGCTCCACGAAGCGGTCGGCGTCGTCGGACGGGTCGAGGTAGCCGGGGAACATCTGGTCCCCGGTCACGCACAGTTCGCCGGTGCCGTCGCCGTCCTCGTCCGCGCCGAGCAGCAGGTACCGGTGGTCCGGGTGGATGGTCCCGATGGGGACGATGCCGTTCACCGCCCGCCCCGGCGACGTCCCCGGGTCGAAGCGGTGCGCGGTGCACGAGATGGTCAGCTCGGTCGGGCCGTAGAGGTTCTCCAGGCGTGAGCGCGGCGCGGCGTCCTGCCACTGGGCCGCGTCCGCCACCAGCAGGGGCTCGCCGCAGAACAGGCTCCACCGCAGGCTCGGGAAGGAGTCGGGCACCATGCCCCGGGCCTGGCGGGCCAGGGAGATCATCCGGGGGGTGGAGAACCAGACGGTGATGCCGTGCCTGGCGACGAACTCGGGGAGGGACACATAGGCGTGCGACGGCACGCTGACCACGGTGCCGCCGCTGCCCCATCCGACGAAGAGGTCGAACATGGCGAGGTCGAAGGTCAGGTCGTACGTCTGGGAGAACACGTCGTCGGAGGTGAAGGCGTACCGGTCGCGGATGTGGCGCAGGTACGCGACCACGCTCGCGTGCGGCACCGGCACGCCCTTGGGCCGCCCGCTGGACCCGGAGGTGAACAGGACGTACGCGATGTCCTCCGGCGAGGAGGGGACCGGTTCCGCCAGGGCGGGGCCGGCGGGTTCCGTCACCACGCCGACGCCGTCCAGCACGTCGTCCAGCGCGGCCAGGGACCGGCGGCCCCGCTCGTCGGCGACCAGGCCGTCGAGCGAGGCGGCGGTCACCATGTACCGGAGGCGTTCCGCCGGGAAGGCCGGGTTGAGCGGCACCACGGCCGCTCCGGTGTAGAGCGCGGCCAGCAGCCCCGCGTACGCGTCCTCGCTGCGGGCCGCGAGCACCCCCACGCGGCGCAGCGGCCGCGAGGCGGCCGACACCAGTCCGCCGGCGAGGGCCAGCGCGCGTTCGTGCAGGCGCCGGTACGTGACGCGCCGCGCGCCGATGCGCAACGCCTCGGCCCCCTCGTCCCGTTCGAGACTTCGCAGGAAGGCTTCGTGCAGCAGTCGCTGGGGGGATGATTGGTCCGTCGCCATCACGTCACTCCTAGATTCGGACACCGGTCATGCGCAGGCGGTCCGGCCGGACCGCCTCGACGAGGACCCAGCCCTGCCGTTCCCGGCCCGCGGTGTGGAGCAGGGCGCTCTCGCCCCGCCCGATCGCCCCGGATTCCAGGGCCGCGTACAGCTCCAGCCACGCGTCGCAGGGGCCCGCGCCGGAGAACCGGTGCGCGTACGGCCCGGTGTCCGGGGCCGGGGGCTCCCCCTCGCCGCAGGCCCGGATGCGCAGGGCGCCGGTGGGGGCGAGCCGCAGACCGACGGCGGCGAACGCCGGGTCCTCGGTCGTGTCGTCCACATAGGCCGGGTCGTCGACGACGACGACCGTCGCCCCGTCGCCCTCGGGGACCGCCCAGGCCAGCAGGTCGAACACGAGCGTGCCGCCCTGCTCCTCCAGGTGGCTGATGCCCACCTCGTCGCCGGGCCAGCCCGTGGTGTGGGCCGCGGCCGTCAGGGGGGCCACCATCGGGTCGAGCAGCGGGCCGGAGCGCACCAGGTAGAGCGTGTGCGGCCGGCCGGGCGGGGAGCCGAGCGCGGTCAGGGTCCGCTGGACGACGAGGAAGTCACCGGCGTCCGCGGGCTCGCCGTCCAGCGGCCGCCTCGCCCTGATCCGTTCCTCCGGCACCCCGCGCCGCTCGGCGACGAGGTGCGCGACCTGCCGTCGCTGGTGCGTGCGGTGCAGCTCGGCCGTCGGCCCGAGCCGGGGGCTCGAACGAACTGTGATCGCGAGGCGATCCACGTACAGCTTGGTCACGGTTCCGTGCTCTCCCCGGGCGGATTCCCGGTTATCGGGACGACTCCGGCGCCACTTCGACGATCACGACCTGGAAGTAGGCGCCCGGCCCGAGCGCGACGAGCGCCACCCGGTCGCCGGGGCCGAGCCGGCCGGTCGTGTCGGCGTGCTGGAGCGCGCAGAGCGCGTCGACTCCGTTGTTGTGGCCCCGCTCCGGCAGCAGGTCCAGGCAGATGCGTTCCTGCCGGATGCCGGTCTCCCGGCAGAAGTTGCGCCAGAACAGGGCGCTGGACAGGTCCGGCATGATCCAGTCGATGTCCGGGAAGCCGATGCCCGCCCGGTCCGTGGCCTCCCGCAGGGCGGTGGCCAGGTGGCCCACGCAGCTCCGGGAGAAGAGGGCCAGCTCCTTCGTCGTCATCCGCAGGCTCCGGTGGAAGCGGCCGTCCCGCAGCGCGCCGCCCGACAGGTAGCGGTACCGGGGGACGTCGTTCCCGTCCGGGCCGTGCACGACGACGGCCGCGGCGGCGTCGCCCGCGACCGTCACGCTCGGCACGATCCGTGCCGCGTCGGCGACGCTGCCGTGGTCCCCGCCGAGCACGAGGACCCGGTCGCCGGGGAGCGCGCCCGGCCGGGAGGGGTAGCGGCGGGCCATCTCCAGGGCGCGCAGCACGGAGACGCAGTTGATCTGGGACACCCCGTAGACCCCCGCCCCGGGCAGGCCGAGGGCGCCCCGCAGCCGCTGGGCGAACCCGGGGGCGCACGCGAAGTCCTGCACGCTCTGCGTGTGTCCGTACAGGACGACGTCGGCACCCCGCCCTCCGAGGGCGTCGCGGGCGGCCCCGACGAGGAGGTCCTCCATGGACTCGTCGGGGGCCAGGGTGGGGCTGTCGCGCAGGCCGTGGAACTTCGCGAACATCCGTCGCTCCAGCGGGCTGGAACCGGCCCGCTCCAGGATGCGGTCCACTCGTTCGACGCCCCGGGGAAGGCGTACGGAGACGCGGGAGAACCCGACCGCCGCGGGCCCGACCGTCCCGGGTCCGGGGTCCGGCGGCGGCGGGGTGGGGGTCATGCGGGCCTCCCCGGGGCGCGGCACGGCATCAGCCCCGGGCCGGGCCGGCGAGACCGGACGCGACGTAGTCGGCCAGCGTGCCGACCGTTTCGAAGATCTCCGGTTCCAGCGCCTCCGGGTCGACCTCCAGCCCGACCGAGTCCTCCAGGGTCAGCAGCAGCTCCAGCACACCGGACGAGTCCACGGCGAGGTCCGCGAAGAGGGAGGTGTCCTCGGACACCTCGGCCACCTCGCGGCCCAGCGCCGTTTCCAGGGCCACCCGTATCTGTTCGACGATGTCCGTACGTTCCAAGGGAGTTCGCCCCTCCATAGGGTGTGAGCTGCTTCAGCGGGTCGGTGGCTCCGCCGCCGGGCGGTCCGCCGGCCCGCGGGGGTCCAGGGGTTACGGGACGGCCTTGGCGGAGTCCCAGACCGTCCGGGATTCCAGGTCGCCGGACATCACGAGCTCCTGCCACATGGCCCTGCGCCGGGGTTTGCCGCTCGTCGTGCGCCGCAGCGTGCCGTGCGGCACGAGCAGGACCACCACCCGCAGCCCCGGCAGCCGGGCCGCCACGGAGCGCCCCGTCCCGGACGCCTCGTCCGCGGTGCAGTCCTCCATGACGACGACGGCCGCGTTGGCCCCCGACAGCGAGCCGAGGAGGGCGACGGTCCGCTGCGGTCTGGGGGACGCCGCGGCGGCCAGGCCCTGGACGTCCTCGGCGAACAGCCAGCGCCCGTTCTCCTTGACGCCGTCCCCGGCACGGCCCACCACGTACAGCTCGTCGTCGACCACGAATCCCATGTCCCCGGTGCGGTGCCGGTCGCCGAAGGCGGTGAGGCCGCCCTTCCGGTACCCCGTCGCGAGCGAGTACCCGCGTACGGCGATCTCGCCGAACACGCCCTCGGGGAGCGGGTCGCCGTCGGCGTCCAGGACGTCCACGCCGATCCCGGGCAGGGGCGTGCCGCAGGAGACGATCCGGGTGGCCGAGGGCTCGCCGACGGCGGCGACCGGTACCGGCTTGCCCATCTCCAGGGCGCCCGTGTCCACCAGCCGGGTGCGGATCTCGCGGGGGTCGGGTCTGAGGCCCGTCACGGCGAGGGTCGCCTCGGCCATGCCGTAGGCGGGCAGGAGGGTGCCGTGGGACAGGCCGGAGGGGGCGAGGAGCCGGTGGAACGCGTCCAGGACGTCCGGGTCGATCCGCTCGGCGCCGACGATCACGCTCCGCACGCGGCTGAGGTCGAGGCCCGCCAGCTGTTCCGGACGCACCCGCCGCAGGATGTGGCCCAGCGAGAACGCGGCGACGGCACACGCCGTTCCGCCGCTCCCGGACATCTCCTGGAGCCATCGCAGCGGGTGGCCGATGAACTCCTGCGGCGTCATGTACGACGCCGAGATCCCGCCGGCCAGGGGCATCAGCAGACAGCCCACGAGTCCCATGTCGTGGTAGAAGGGCAGCCACGACACCACCCGGGAGTCCCGGTCGACGGACAGCCACTCGTGGATGCCGAAAACATGGGCGTTCAGCGCCGACCACGGAAGCTGCACCCCGCGGGGATCGCTGGTCGAACCCGAGCTGAACTGGATCAGCGCGACCTCGGGCAGCTCGGACGCGCCGTCGTCCAGCGGCCCGTCCGGCGCCTCGGCCAGCACCCGGCAGCCGAGCGGGCCGGCGACGCCCTCCAGGAGCGCCGCGTGGTCGGCCGTGGCCAGGAGGGCGGCGGGACGCACCGCGTCGATCGCGCTCCGCAGGCGGCCCACCATCGCGTCGGGGCCGGCCGGCGCCACGATCGCGGGGGTCGCCCCGGCGTGGAGGATCCCGTAGAGGGAGGTGACGAACCCGATCGTGTTCTGCCCGAGGAGGAGGACCACGTCCCCGGAGCCGATGCCCGCGCGGCGGAGCCGGTGGGCGTTGCGGCGCACCTGTTCCGCCATGTCGGTGTAGGAGTGCGAGGTCCAGGTCCCGTGTCCGTCGGAGAAGCGCAGACCGCGCTCCGCCGGAGGTGCCTCCAGCCAGGACAGCATGTGCGGGGTCGGCGTCGTCACGAGGTCCTCGCTCTCGGCGGAAGCGTACGGAGGAGTTCGAGTTGTTCCAGGTGGGCGCGGACGCTCGGGGTCAGGAGGCCCACCTTCGCCAGCGAGGTCACGATCTTCGTGAACATCAGCCGCCGGAAGTCGATCATCTTCGGGTCCCGCAAGGCGTAGTTGGTGCCCGCCTCCACGTCCACGTCCAGCCGGTCCCAGACCTCCTCCAGCCGGAACCTGCGGGACATGAGCAGCGCCGCCTCCTTGACGAACTCCTCCCGTTCGGCGCGCTCGCGGGAGGTGAGCTCCCCGTAGATCTCCTGGAGCGCCAGGAGGCCGAACGCCACGTGCCGGGCCTCGTCCTTGGCCACGAGCCGGGTGAGTTCGGCGATGACCGGATCGAACGACCGGGTGTGTTCGAGCCTGAAGGCGGCCAGGGCCAGTCCCTCGACGATGATCTGCATGCCGAGGAAGACGATGTCCCAGCGGCTCTCGGCCACCACCGTGTCCAGCATCCGCTTGAGGGACGGATTGACGGCGTAGCTGTTGCCGAGCAGCTCGACATAGCGCGCGTACGCCTCGACGTGGCGTGCCTCGTCGGTGACCTGGGCGGCCGCGAACATCTTGGTGTCCATGTCGGGGGCCATCGCGACGAGCCGGCTCGTCGCGAGCAGGGCACCCTGCTCACCGTGCAGGAACTGGCTGGTCATCCAGGAGTGGAACTCCCAGTGGAAGGCGCCCCACCGCTCCTGCGGCACCGGGCAGTCCTCGCTCCGGCCCAGGGGCGACTGGGCGTGGAGGGGGTCGGTCCCGCTCCGTACGCCGACACCGGCGTCCCAGTCGATGTCGGTGACGGCGTTCCACTGGGCCGCCTTGCCCCTCTCGTACAGGTCCCGCAGGCGTTCGTCCGTGGTTCCGTAGTCCCATACGAACCGCGCGTCGGCGCCGCCCGTCTCCGCCGGATCACCGGCGACCGTCACACCCGGCATCCCCTCGGGCCCTTTCTCGTGTTCCGTCTCGATGTCGCGGGACCCGCCGGGCGGAGGACGGCCCCTTCCGCGCGGGTCGCCCCACGGTCCGCTCCGGTCATTCCGACCGGGTCGGGACGAGCTCTCCGACCCGGTCGACATCGCTCTGCGACGGAACCCTGGCCCGCCCCCGGGAAATCATGTCCAGGGTGAAGTCCTCCAGGTCGCCCACGGTCTCCATGAAGGGCGCCTCCTCGACGACCAACGACTCGAAACCGAAGAGCTCCTCCAGGAGGAACGTGAGTTCCACCTGCCGGACCGAGTCGTATCCCAGCTCGTCCCTGAGAATCAGATCGGCTCGTACGCCGGAGGAGGCCGGCAGCGGGGAGAGCTCGCCCACGAATTTCCTGACGAGACCTCGGACCGTTTCGACCGTGCCGGAATCCAGGCTCTCGTCCCGCTTTTCCTCTGAACTGCTCATCCCGAATGCCTCTTTCCCCGTCCGCACGTGCCCGTGGCCACGGCCCGATTCGAAGGGCAGGGGCACCGGAAGGCGCCCGGATTCCCGAATTCGGTTCCGTCCAAGAAGATCGCACCAGGATTATCGGGCGCCCCTGCGGGACGGGGAAGCGCGATGGCGAGTAATCGCCATCGCGCTTCCCCGGGCCCTCACAAGAATTACTGTGACTCCACTTCGACCCCGTCCGGAGGCACGGGGGAACGGGACGCGCGGACCCTGCTTCCGGAGCCCGGCCGATGCCTCCGGAGCCCGGCCGGTCGAACCCCGTTCCGGAGCCCGGCCGACCGGAATGCCCGCAACGAGTCGTGAGTTGGTGGACCGCCTTGCTTCGCCTGCAGACCACGGAGCCGCGCCGCCTGATGTCGCTGGCCCGTACGGCACCCGACCACCCCGTGCTCAGCGTGGAGGACGCGGCCGGGCAGTGGACCGTCCACACGGCCGGCGAGCTGTACGAGCGGGTCGCGGCGACGGCCGGGCACGCACTGGCCGCCGGTCTGGAGCCGGGGCGGCACACCCTGGTCGCGCTGCCCAACGGCGAGGGGCTCGTCCGGGCCGTCCTGGCGTCGTGGATGCTCGGCTGCACGCCGGTGATCGTTCCGCCGGGGGCGACGGAGCCGGAGCGGCGGGCCCTCTTCGCGGGGCCGGGCCCGGTGGCCGAGGAGGCGTTCTCGTGGAGCGGGGCCGAACTCGCCGCCGCGCTGGAGCCGGACGCGTCCCGGCCGGTGTTCTCGCCCCGGGGCCTGGAGCCGGGCATCACCTGGTACCTGCCGACCGGCGGCACCACGGGACTGCCCGCCCTGTTCCCGGTCACCCCGCGGCCGAGCACGGCCCTCACCGGCGCCCGCCGGCTCATGCGGAGCTCCGGCTGGTCCCCCGGTGCCGTACAGCTCTCCATCGGTCCGCTCACCCACGCGGCACCGCTCATGATGTGCATGGCCGGCATCGGGGGCGGCGCCCACGTGGTGATGCCGCGGCGGCTCGATCCGGTCTCGCTGAGGTCCGCGATCGAACGCTTCGCCCCCACATGGTGTCAGCTGACACCCCATCAAATGGCTTTGATCGATGCGAACCAGGGCCTCTGGGACGCTCTGTGCCGGTCGCTCACCGGGATGCTGCACACCTCCGCGCCCTGCCCGCAGGAGGTGAAGCGGCGGTGGATCGCACGGCTCGGGGGCGATCGGGTGCACGAGACGTACAGCTCCACCCAGGCGGTGGGCACGACGATCTGCGACGGCGACGAGTGGCTGGCGCACCCGGGCACCGTGGGCAGGCCCTTCCTGTCCAACCAGGTGCTGATAGCCGACGGGGAGGGCCGGCCGCTGCCGCCGGGCGCGGTCGGCGAGGTGTTCATGCGGAGCGAGTGGACCGAGGTGTCCGCGGGCGACGGCCCCCGGCGGCTGCGCGGGGACGACGGCGACTTCCTCGGCATCGGCGACCTCGGGTACACGGACGACGACGGCTATCTGTACCTGACGGGCCGCCTCGACGACATCGTCCTGGTGGGCGGGGCGAACGTCAGCACGCGCGAGGTCGAGGGCGTGCTGCTGACCCACCCCGGCGTCTCCGAGGCCGTGGTCGTCACGCGCCCCGACCCGCTGCTGGGCGACGTCCTCCACGCGGTGGTCGTCCCGTCCGGACCCGGGGACCCGCCCGACGCCGAGGGGGTGCGGGAGCACTGCCGCGGCAGGCTCTCCCCGTACAAGATCCCCCTGACGGTCGACGTCGTCGAAGCGCTGCCGCGCTCCCATTCCGGAAAAGTGGAGCGGTTCCTGCGCACCTGAACCGCCCGGACCTCGTCCGGCGCAGATGAAGAACCACAGAGGAGACGGGAACCCATGCCGACCGAGCGCACACACGTGGACGGGAAAGTGCTGTCCACACTCCTGGACCTCGCCCACGAGGTGCTCGGGATCGAATGCGATCCGCAGAGCAACTTCTTCGAGTACGGCGATTCGCTGGCGGCCACGCACATGTGCTCCCTGGCCGCCGGCCGGCACGGCTGGAGCATCACCGCCCGGGACGTCTTCGCGTGGGAGTCGTTCGCCCTCCTGGCCGGCGCGATCGAGCGGGACGGGGGCGGGGACGGCCAGGAGGCCCGTCGGGCGGAAGGGGGCGCGTGAGAATCGGCGTGGACGTCCTCGAAAGGGCCCGGTTCGAGCGCATAGCCGCGAAGGACCGATGGGTCCGCGCGCTCTTCACGGAGCGGGAACTCGAACCCGTCGGCGCCTACGGGCCCGAGCGGACCATCGAGTACCTGGCGGGAAGGTTCAGCGCCAAGGAGGCCGTCGCGAAGGTGCTCGGCGTCGGCCTCATGGGGAGGGTGAAGTGGCGCGACGTCGAGGTGCTGCGCTCGTCGCCCGGCGGGGAACCCCGTGTGCTGCTGCACCGTTTCGCCCGCGTCCGGGCCGAGGAACTCGGCTTCGGCGCGGTGGAGGTCTCCATCTCCCACCAGCCGACCGTGGTCGTCGCCTTCGCCGTCGGGGAACGCGCGTGCGCGTGCGACGGGCACGCGGCGCCCTGACCCCGCCCCGGGCCGGGCCGCGACATCCGGCGGAACGGCCCGCGGCGGCCGAATTGGCGACTTGTTGCCAGCACCGGTTCCCGTACGGGCCGGAATACCTATAGTTCCGACGGTGATCGCTTTCGGATCGGGTGCGACGTTGGAGAAAAGGTGACGAAACTCTTCAGGGAACTCGGAGACCGAATACTCGCCTCTCTCTCCGGCCCGGTCATCCAGCTCCAGAAGCGCCTCAACCTCTGGTTCCGGAAAACAGCGGGCGGAAACACGCGCCCGGTCGTGTTCGACATCGACGAGACCATTCCGGAACTCCGCGTGCTGGACCGTGCGTTCCACGAGATCCGGAGCGAATTCCTGAAGGCGGCCGAGAACGTGGCCGTGATGCCGACCTTCCATGAACTCGACCCGCTCCAGCGCCACATCTCCGCGACCACGCCCCACGACTGGCGGATGTTCTACCTGTACGCCATGGGGGAGGTCGCCGAGAAGAACGCCGGCCTGTGCCCCGGGACGATCGCGGCGCTCAAGCGGGTGCCCAACCTGTTCCAGGCGAGCTTCTCCGTCCTGGACCCGGGCAAGTCGGTTCCCGCCCACGAGGGCCCCTACTACGGGTACCTCCGGTACCACCTCGCCATCGAGGTGCCGACGGACGATCCCCCGTGCATCAGGATCCGCGACGTCTTCCACACCTGGCGGGCCGGGGGCAGTCTGCTCTTCGACGACAGCTGGGACCACGAGGTGATCAACACGTCCGCGCAGCGGAGAGTCGTACTGATCGTGGACGTCCTGCGCCCGATGCCCGGACCGCAGCACATGGTCAATCGCTTCTTCACCTTCGTCACCCGCTTCTTCTACGGCCGGCCGGTCATGCGGCGCCTCGCGGAGAGGACGGCCGCCGCCGCCTGAGGCGCGTACGGGCGACGCCCGGTTCCCCCGAGGACCGGGACGCGCGCGCCCGCCCACCACCGGGCGTCGCCCGTACGCGCCTCAGGCGGCGGCGGCCGTCCTCTCCGCGAGGCGCCGCATGACCGGCCGGCCGTAGAAGAAGCGGGTGACGAAGGTGAAGAAGCGATTG
>NZ_RDBO01000123.1 GCF_008120935.1 Streptomyces sp. sk2.1 | reverse complement strand
CCCCCGGAAACTCCCCGACCGCGTCCACACCCCCCTCGACCAGATCCCACAAACCCTCCGGAGACACCACACCACCCGGAAAACGACATGCCATACCGACAATCGCCAGCGGCTCATGAGCCCTGTCCTCGACATCAGCCAACTGACGACGCGTCTGCTGCAGATCGG
This sequence comes from Streptomyces sp. sk2.1, assembly GCF_008120935.1. Classification (GTDB taxonomy): domain Bacteria; phylum Actinomycetota; class Actinomycetes; order Streptomycetales; family Streptomycetaceae; genus Streptomyces. Next base: position 2,127 of record NZ_RDBO01000123.1, on the reverse strand, counting down.
TCGTCACACGCTTGAGGTACTCGCGGAGCTTGTCTTCCGTCGTCGGCATGCAGAGCCATCCCCTCGGACTACCCGGGCACTGGTCCATGGGTGGCAGCCCGACCTACATGCGCCCACCCGTTCGGCTCGTAACCCTTCAGGCCGGGCCTTGGTTTGCTCTTAATGCGACCTAAAGCGTCGTCCGGAAATCGACGCCGGCCCGCTCGCACGGCACCCGCACCGGACGGCAGGGGTTGCCATTTAGCAGGAGTTAAGCAGCGGTGTCTACGCTTCCCGACGCTCTCTCAGCCTCACCGTACGGATGCATATAGCTCGAGCGAGAGGTCGACAAGATGACCGACCCCGGTACCTCTGAAAAACTTTCCTTTCCCATGCCCCGGACATGTCCTTTCAGTCCGCCCGCCGAATATGCGCGGCTGCGTTCCGAGGAGCCGATGTCCCACGTCGTGCTGCAGAACGGCAGGACTGCCTGGCTGGCGACGCGCCACGAACACGTGCGCACCCTCCTGAGCAACCCTGCGACCAGCTCGAACCGTGCGCACCCCGCCTTTCCCGCGACGGTCGCCGACATCGGGGTCTTCGCGCAGAAGGGTTTTCTGCTCTCGATGGACTCGCCGGAGCACGCGTTGCACCGCCGGATGGTCACCAGCGAGTTCACGGCCAGCCGTATTCGTCGGCTCCGCCCCCGTATTCAGGAGATCGTCGACGAGTGCATCACCCGGATCCTGGATTCCGGCAATTCGCGCCCGATCGATCTGGTCCAGGAACTCTCGCTTCCGGTTCCATCGCTCGTCATCTGCGAATTGCTGGGAGTGCCTTACGGGAGCCGGGGCATTTTTCAGAAGTACACCGAGGTCCTGCTCGACCGGGCCAGCACTCCCGACGACCGGAAGCACGCATTCGGTGCCCTGCTCGCCTTTCTCGGCGACCTCGTCGACAGCAAGGCCGAGGAACCCGACGACGCGCTGCTGAGCCGGCTCACGGTGAAGTACCGGGAGGCGGGCATCTACGACCGCGAACTGCTGACCGGCTTCGCCGTGCTGCTGCTCATCGCCGGTCACGAGACCACCGCGAACATGATCTCGCTCGGTGTGACCGCCCTGCTGCGCGAGCCCGAGAAGCTCGCCCGTGTCAAGGCCGATCCGACGCTGACCGCCGGCGCCGTCGAGGAGCTCCTGCGGTACTTCAGCATCGTCGACTACCCCACGGCCCGCGTGGCGCTGGAGGACATAGAGGTCGGTGATGTCGTCGTCCGTGCGGGCGAAGGGTTCATCGCCTCGGCGGCCGCCGCCAATCACGACGAGCGGGTGTTCCCCGATCCGGGCGAACTGGATCTGCAGCGCGAGACGTCGGGCCATGTCGCCTTCGGCTTCGGAATCCACGCCTGTCTCGGCCAGAACCTGGCCCGTGCGGAACTCGAGATCGTCTACAACACGCTCTTCAGGCGCATACCCGAACTGCGCCTGATGTCGCCTCCCGAGGAACTTCCCTTCAAGGACGCGACGGTATTCGGAATCCATCGACTGGAGGTGACGTGGTGAGCCGTCTGCTGATCACGATCAATGAAGAAGAGTGCTGCTCGTCCGGAATCTGCGCGATGACCGCCCCGGACGTCTTCGACCAGCGGGACGAGGACGGCGTCGTCGTGCTCCTCTCGCCGGAGCCGGAACCGGCACTGCACGCCGAAGCGCGAAAGGCGGCTCGCAGCTGCCCCTCGCTCGCCATTGAAGTGCAGGAAGTCTGACCGACTTCGCTGCCGCACCGTTCCGCTGCCGCAACGCTCCGTTGCCGCGCTGCTCCGTTGCCGCACCGTTCCGTCCGATCGCATGCCAGGCCGCCTCGAAAGGGTCCGCCCCGTGGGAAACACCGAAGAAAAGTTCCGCGAATACCTGAAGCGAGCAACGGCCGATCTGCGTCAGGCCCGTCGTCAGTTGGCTGATGTCGAGGACAGGGCTCATGAGCCGCTGGCGATTGTCGGTATGGCATGTCGTTTTCCGGGTGGTGTGGTGTCTCCGGAGGGTTTGTGGGATCTGGTCGAGGGGGGTGTGGACGCGGTCGGGGAGTTTCCGGGGGACCGGGGCTGGGATTTCCGGGGGACCGGGGCTGGGACGTGGCGGGTCTGTATGA
>NZ_RDBO01000122.1 GCF_008120935.1 Streptomyces sp. sk2.1 | reverse complement strand
GCGAGCGGGCCGGGGTGAGAAGGAGCATGAGCGCCGTGGGCAGTTCGGCGGACAACGCCGCCGCGGAGAGCTGGAACGCGTCCATGAAGAGGGAGACCCTCAAGGGCGCGAAGGCGTGGCCCACCGCTCGTCACGCCCGGCTCGCGGCCTTCCGCTGGGCCAGCCGCTACAACACCCGACGCCGGCACTCCCGCCTCGGACAACGCTCCCCGATCATCTACGAGAACACCTTCTTCGAACCCGCAACTACACTTCCCCAAGCTGCATAACCCCGTGTCCAACATCCGGGGTCAGGGCCCCTTGCCCGCAGTGCCGGTGTACTGCCGGGTCACGCACGCCGACGCGTCCCCGTCCTTGAGGAAGCCGGTGTCATCGATGATCAGCGCGGTCGGTTTGATCACCTGCTGCATCCGCCAGGCAAGGCGGGCGCGTACGTGTGCCGCGTCCCACGGGCTGGTGGTGATGAAGTGGGCCAGGGCCTGCCGGTTGCCGTCCTCACCCAGACGGGCGGCCATCGGCTCCACCGACTTGCGCCGCCCGTCCAGCAGCAGTCCTCGCAGATAGACGGCGCCCCACCGGCGTTGATCCGCCCGCGCGAACGGCTCGAACATCTCCGCCGCGAAGTCCTCCAGATCACACCGGACCGCAGCCAACTCCTCACCCAGCACAGCCAGTCAAC
>NZ_RDBO01000121.1 GCF_008120935.1 Streptomyces sp. sk2.1 | reverse complement strand
CGGTGGGTGGGCCGGTGGATGGTGGGGTGTTGCGTGGTTTCGTGGCGGAGCGGTTGCCGGAGTACATGGTTCCGGTGGCGTTCGTGTCGTTGGATTCCCTGCCGCTGAATCCGAACGGGAAGTTGGACCGGCGTGCGTTGCCGGCGCCTGATTTCGGTGGTGTGGTGCGGGGGAGGGCTCCGCGTACGGAGCGTGAGGTCGTGCTGTGCGGGTTGTTCGCCGAGGTGCTGGGGCTGGAGGAGGTCGGGGCGGACGACAGCTTCTTCGACCTGGGCGGCGACAGCATCATGTCCATCCAGGTGGCCGGCCGGGCACGGCGGGCCGGACTGTCGGTGCGTCCCCGTGACGTCTTCCGGCTCAGGACCGTGGAGGCCATCGCCGCCGCCCTCGACGAGCAGGGCGACACCCCGGCCGCCGCGGTGATCGAGCCCCCCGGTGGTGGTGTGGGTGGTGTGGTGTCGGCTCCGATCGTGCATTGGTTGCGTGAGTTGGGGTCGGGTGTGGGTGGTTTTCATCAGTCGGTGTTGGTGTCGGTGCCGGCGGGTGTGGGTGTGGGTGCGTTGGTGGGTGCGGTGCAGGCGGTGGTGGATCGTCATGATGCGTTGCGGTTGAGGCTTGAGGTTTCGGGTGATGGTGGTTGGGGTCTTGTGGTGGGGGAGGTGGGG
>NZ_RDBO01000120.1 GCF_008120935.1 Streptomyces sp. sk2.1 | reverse complement strand
GCCCCGGCTCTCCACCCCGGCCGTCCAGGAGGACGACCGGGGTGGAGAGCCGGGGCAGTACGGACAGCCGTTCCGGGTCGGGGCGCCAGCGGGCCCCGGTGCCCGATTCGGTGGCGCGGCACCGGTCGGTGGCGCGGAAGGCGCCGGTGAGCAGGACCGGGGAGGCGGCGTCGTAGTACGGGTCGTCGACCGTGCGGTGGGGTCCGACGAGCGGGCCGTACGGTTCGGGCAGCGGGACCGTGCCGCCCAGCCGGACCGTGGCGCGGACGTGTTCCCGGTCGTGTGCCAGGACGCGTCCGTCGGGAGCGACGACGTCGGAGCGGATGGTCACACCGACCGCGCAGGCCGTCCTGGTGGCGCGGCGGCGGGCCTCGACGCGGTACCGGGCGGGTCTGCCGTCGGTGCGGGCGCGGACCCAGGCGCTGAAGGTGAGGGCGTCGATGCCGCGCGGCGGCAGTCCGGGGGCCAGTGCGCGGGCCGCCTGGACCGCGATGTCGGCCAGCAGCACGCCCGGCACGGTGGGTCTGCCGTCCACCAGGTGGTCGCGCAGGAAGCCGTGGGTGTCCAGGTCGAGGACCAGGTGCCAGACGGCGTGGTCGGCGTGGCGGGTGACGGGTTCGCCGAGCAGACCGGGCGGGACGGACGGGCCGGGCTGAGCCGACGGGGCGGACGGAAC
>NZ_RDBO01000012.1:12060-45531 GCF_008120935.1 Streptomyces sp. sk2.1 | reverse complement strand
CCCCGGCCCCCTCGACCCGGTGGGCACGCCCCTGGCCCGGCTGCGCGAGGAGCTGGCCGTCCTGGAGGACCGGACGCGCCGGGCCGAGGCCGCGCACGCCGACTGGGTGCTGCGGTCCACCCCGCCCCCCTTCGCCGGGCCGGAGGAGGACGACACCTGGCAGCGCGAACTGCGGGCCCGGCGCGCCGCGGTGCTGGACGAGCACCGGTCGCGGCCGGACGCCGCGCGGGACGCCGACCCCTCCGCGGCACGCCGGGCGGACGAGGCCCTTCCGCAGCCGCCCGGCGCGGAGGAGCTGCGGCACGAGGACGCCGTACGGATCGGGGCCGAACTGCTCGCCCGGCTCGACGTGGCCGCCACCGCCGAGGACGCCGCACCGGCCACCGCGGCGGTGCGGCACGCGATCGCCGCCGCCGCGACCCGCCCGCTCAAGGCCCGTACCCATCTGCGCGAGGCACGCCGCTTCGTCGCCGACACCAACCGCGCCGTACGGGCCCGCCGGTACGCCGAGGAACGGGCCGCCGCACAGCTCCACTTCCTGGAGACCACCGCCCCGCAGGACGCCGACCCGCTGCCGCCCGCCCCGGCCGAGACCGCGCTGCTGCGCCGGATGCTCGACGAGGGCCGCCGGCTGGAGCCCCACGAGCAACGGCAGGTGGACGACCGGGTGGCGGAACGGCTGGCGGAGCTGGAACGCCGGTACGTCGAGCGGATGCTGCGGATCGCCGTCCTGGGAACGGACCGCTGCGACGACCGTCCCGCCGACTCGTCGCACCCGCGCGAGCGGCTCGTCCGCCTCGACTGGACCCCGCCCGGCTGGGGCGACGAGCACTGGCTGCGGATCGTCCTGGACGGGGAGCGGGCCCGGGTGGCCACCATGCGCCGCGAGCAGCCGGGGGCCGGGGCCCGTGACGCCGCCGCGCTCGCCCTGGACGACGAACGGTGCCGCGGGGCCGGCGGCCACCTGGACCGGCTGCGGGAGATCACCCGACAGCTCGGCGTCGCCCTGGACTTCGTACTGGAGGAGAGCGGCACCGTGCCCGGCACCCGGGGCGAGGACGGCGTTCTCGTGCTCGACGAGGACACCGCCGGCACCGGAAACAGCGGGGACGTCAGGAACAACAGGGATGTCAGGGACGGCAGGGACGGCAGGGACGGCAGGGACGAGACCCGGCCCCGGTACCGCACGGCACCGACCGGCGACCGCTGACGGACGGCGCGAACCCGGTCGGGAACCAGAACGACGAGAACCGGAACGAGAACGAGGATGCGGAGGAACGGCGTGGACATCCACGGCACCGAGGACACCCGGTCACACGGGGACCGCACGCACCGGCCGGGCCACGGACCGCGGCTGGTCAAGGAGCGGGACGACGCGGCGGAGCACGGCCCGGAGCGTCCGGAACGCCCCGAACCCCCGGAACGCACGGTGCCGCTGTTCGTCGAGGAACTGACGAGCACCCTGGGCGTGCACTCCCAGTACGTCCTGCACGGCAACATCCAGGACCTCCACCTGGTGCGCCGCCGGTCCCGGGACGCCCATCACCCGCTGGCCGAGGTCGTCTGGAACGCCCTGCGCAGACTGGGGTACCAGGCCCTGATCCGCTACGACCAGATCCGGGGCTTCCGCGTCGTGCCGGGCCCCGAGCAGCTGATGGTCGAGGAACTGCTGCGCGTCACGCAGCAGTCCGGCGGCCGGGACCGGCACCGCCCGCCGGTCCTCATGGAGATGGAACCGCAGCTCCGCGGCATCGTGACGGGCTGGGCCGAGCACCGGCGCGCCGGTCACGGCAACGGCCGTCCGCTGGAGCCCCTCCGGGTCGTCCTGCTCATCGAGCACGCCGCCCGGCTCACCACCGACGTCACCCGGCTCACCGAGTCCGAGCGCGACTTCTTCGTGTCCTGCCTGGAACTCGCCGAGCAGGCCAGGCCGGTACCGCTGCCGCCGGGCGTGCCGCCGTCGTCCGTGAGCACCGGCGCCGCGCCGCTGTTCAACCCGGTCATCTGGCTCGCCGAGGGCGAACGCGACCTGCCGAACTGGCTGGTCTCCGGCAGCGAACGCATCCGCACCATCGCGGTGCCCGACCCGGACGCCGACGAACGCCGGCGGATGGCCGCGCTCCTGCGCCACGAGCACACCGGGCCGGGCGGGGACCGGTGGGGGCCCTCGGACGACGACGGGCCGCGCACCGGCGACGGGGCGACGGGCAAGGACCCGGTGGACGCCTTCGCACGGGCCAGTGTCGGGCTGCCGCTGCGGGCCATGCGGCAGTCCCTCGACCTGGCCCTCGCCCGGGGCATCCCGTTCGACGCCATGCCCGACGCGGTGCGGATGTACCGGCTGGGCGTGGAGAAGAACCCGTGGCGGCGCGACGAGATCCGGCAGCGGATCATCGAGGGCGAGCGCACCGTGCCGGAGCGGGTGCTCGGTCAGGAGGCCGCCGTCTCCATGACGCTGGACATCCTCAAGCGGGCCGCGATGGGGCTCTCGGGCGCCCAGGCCACCAGCCCCGGGCACCGGCCGCGCGGCGTGCTGTTCTTCGCGGGCCCCACCGGCACGGGCAAGACCGAGCTGGCCAAGGCCGTCGCCTCGGTGCTGTTCGACAGCGACCAGGCGTATCTGCGCTTCGACATGAGCGAGTTCTCCTCCTCGCACTCGGCGGACCGCCTGGTGGGCGCCCCGCCCGGATACGTGGGGTACGAGGCGGGCGGGGAGCTGACGACGGCGGTGCGCGCCAACCCGTTCCGGGTGATCCTGTTCGACGAGATCGAGAAGGCCGACAAGGGGGTCCTCGACAAGTTCCTCCAGGTGCTGGAGGACGGCAGGCTCACCGACGGGCAGGGCGTCACCACGTACTTCAGCGAGTGCGTGCTGATCTTCACCTCCAACCTGGGGGTGCAGCGCACCGATCCGCAGACCGAGGAACGGGAGTGGATCGTCCGCCCGGGGACCCCGTACCGGGAACTGGCCCGGACCGTGCGGCTGAACGTGAAGCGCCACTTCGAGCACGTCATCGGCCGGCCCGAGCTGATGAACCGGCTCGGCGGCAACGTGGTGGTCTTCGACTTCATCTCCGGCGAGGTGGCCGAACGGATCATGCGGCTCCAGATCGACAACATCCGGCGCCAGTTGCTGGCCGAGCACGACATCTCGCTCGAACTCTCCCCGCACGCCCGGGACCAGCTGACCGAGTACTGCACGCACGACCAGTGGAACGGCGGCCGGGGCATCGGCATGGCGTTGGAGACCCATCTGATCAACCCGCTGGCCCGGGTCCTGTTCGCCGACCCGGCGATCGGCGCGGGCTGGACCGTCTCGGTGCGGGAGATCCACGAGCGCGCCGACGGCCTGGTGGAGATCCGTACCGACGCGTCGCCCGCCTTCGTGCCGGGGCAGCGATGACCACGCCGCTCCGGGACGACGGGGGCGGGGAAGACCCGGACCGCCGGGACGGCTCCGACGGGTGGGACGACGACTGGGTGACCGTCCCGGAGGAGGAGGTGCGCGGGCCGGTCCTGTCACCGCCCCCGGACACCGCCGGTTCCGGCGCGCGCTGCCCCGGCTGCACGGCCCTCCTGCCGTCCGGGACCTCGCGCTGTCCGCGCTGCCTGGCCCCGGTCGGGGACGGCGGCGGGAACGGGGGCAGGGACGGCGGTGCGGTGCCGGCCGGTGCCCCGGTGGTGCTGCACTTCGACACCCTGGCCCTGTCCCTGCCCGTGCGCCCCGGGGAACCGCTGCGCCTGGGCCGGGACGCGGGCTGGGCCCCCGCCTCGGCCGGTGCGCTGGAGGACCTGTCCACCGTGTCCCGTCGGCACGCCAGTGTGACCGTCGATCCCGACGGCACGGTCTGGGTCGCCGAGGAGACCGACGGCACCCTGAACGGCACCTGGGTGAACGACGGTCACCTCCTGCCCGGCGAGCGGCACCGGCTGCGGGACGGGGACCGCGTCCGGCTGGGCCTCCGGGTCGGCTGCACCGTCCGCATCGCGGGGGACGGACCCTGCTGACCCCGGACCGGGCACGGTGCCGGAACGGGGTCTCAGGACATCAGGGGCAACAGGACGTCAGGGCGGCCACGGCGACGAGACGACGGCCCGGAGCGGGTTGAGCAGCCGGTTCGCCTCGGCCACGCCCTCGGGGGAGTCGAGCCGCAGCCCGCGCCCCGGATCGGCGGCCAGCGGGTCCTGCCCGCAGCGGTCGCCGAAGAGCTGCAGCGCGCCCCTGGGCCGGCACCGCTTCGACTCCCAGACCAGCCCGTGCACCCCGGCGGCGTGCTCGCGCATCAGCCGCACCCAGTAACGGGTCTTCGGGTAGTCGGCGGCCTCGGCGTCGACCAGCCAGGAGTCCTGCCAGACGGCGGCCAGGCCCTCGGCCGTCGTCAGCTCGACGAGCGACAGCTCACGGGTGGTGCGCAGCACCGAGAGCGTGTACCGGGACGCCTGCGCCCACGGGACCAGCCGCACCGCCGTGCGGTCCGCGAAGTCGACCGAGCGCAGCAGGACTTCGCAGAGGGCGGTGACCGGGTCGAGCGCGGCGTAGAGGAAGGGGTAGGGGTCCTGTTCCGTGGCGTCGAAACGGTTGCCGCCGAAGTACGGGTGGGCGGTGTTGGGGTTGAACGACCCGGGGCCGAATTCGTGCTCGTGGCAGCGCCAGAGCTCGGTCCCCTCGGGCAGGACGCGCAGCAGGGGCCGCATGGTGACGCCGGTGGGCGGTACCCGGTCCATCAGCAACCCCCCACCAGTTCGAGGGCGGCCCGCGCGAGGTCCTCGTCGGGGACGGTGCCGATGAGTTCGGCCGGGACGCCCGCCAGCCGGCCGTTGCCGCCGAGCCACCAGTCCGCGGCGCCCCAGGGGTCCTTGTCGGCCATCAGGATGTGGTTGACGCGGCGCACCACCGGCCGGGTCTCGGTCGTGCCGGGGACGAACTGGAAGCGGGGGTAACGGTCCCCGGCCCCGGGGTGGCTCAGCCTGATGAGACCGGCGGACGCGGGGTCGTCCGCGGCCGCCGGGGCGAGTTCCGCCGGGTCCAGGGCCGGGGTCCGCCACAGCCGTTCATGGGCGGCCCGGAGCAGTTCCCCGGGATCGGGCGGGGGGTCGGCGAACACGTCGAGGAGTTCGCCGAGCAGGGCCCGGTCGACGGTCGGGGCGGCCGGGGCGGGCGCGTAGCGGACCGTGCCGCTCAGCTCCCGGGCCACCGGGTGGTCGGAGGGCAGGGCCCGCAGTTGCGCCCGCAGGGTGCGCAGGGCCCGTTCGACGGACTTGCGGTCACCGGCCCCCGCGAGGTCGCGCAGACCGTCGCGCAGCCGTGCGCGCCGGTCCCCGTCGAGGGCGGCGAGGGTCATCGGCCAGTGGGTGTGGAGCAGGGCGAGGAACGCGTCCGGGGTCATTTCCGGGTTTCTCCTTCCGCTGGAACGGGCGCGACGGGAACGGGCGCGACGGGAACGGGCGCGACGGGAACGGGCGCGACGGGAGCGGGTGTCCTTCCGCCGGGGGCGCCGGACCGGCGGGACGGTCCGGGATTGCCCTGGTGGATGAAGGCGGCCCAGGCGAACGGCACCGACAGGTCCAGTTCGGCGGCGGCACGGCCGAGTTCGGGCGTCAGCCCGCGTACGGCGGCCCGGCGGCCGGGCGGCGCCAGCATCCAGCGCTGGGCGGCCCGCAACGCGTCCGGCGGTGCCAGTCCGGCGTCGAGCCGGTCGTGGAAGACGGTCATCAGGACCGAGGAGGCCACGTCCGGGACGGTCCAGCGGGAGCCCACCACATCGGCGGCCAGCCGGTGCGCCAGGGCCGTGGTCAGCGTCAGCGCCTCGTCGTGGTCGCGGGCGCTGAGGTCCGTCTCGCAGGCGCTGAGCACGACCAGCGGTCCGCCGGCGCCCTCCGCGCGGTCGAACGGCGTGTCCAGCAACGCGGTGACCGTGAGCCGGCCCGCCTCCGGTTCGGCGTCCTCCGGCCAGCCGAGCTCCAGCGCGGAGGCCGTGGGGTCGGGCCCCGCCATCCCGTGGCAGGCCAGGTGGACGAGGGCGACGCGCCCGGCGCCGTCCCGGCCGGGGCCCGCCCCCAGCAGCGCCAGCACCTCGTCGGGGGTTCCCTCGGGCGGTGCCGGTACCGGTTCGCGGGTCATCAGGCTTCCGTACAGGGCTGCGTCCGGGTAGTAGGTGTCGGCCAGGGCCAGCACCTCGTCCTCGGCCCCGTCCAGGTCCCAGCCCGGTACGCACACCAGCGCCTGCCCCAGGGCGGTCGGCAGCCGGTCCCGGCCGGACGACCGGGCGAACTCCCGGCCGGACGCGGCGTACGAGAGGACGGCCACCTCGCACGCCCGGACCGTGGCGGGCCGACCGTCCGGCACCGTTTCCTGTGCCGATTCCGGTGCCGATACCGACCCCGGTGACGGGGGCACCGTGAGCAGGGCGGCCTGCCAGGGCACCACACCGAGGTTCCCGCAGGCGATCAGGGTCAGCCTGACCGGCTCCGGCGGGGCCCCGGCCGTCGGGGTCCCGCCCGCCAGGCCGGACTCCGCGAGTGCCCTTTCCCACAGCCCGAGTTCGTCCAGGACGGGCCCCATCACGGCCTCGCCCGCCCAGGCGCACAGTTCGTCCAGCGCGACCTCCCAGCGCTGCTGCCCCCGCCGGGCGGTGGCGTGCCGGGCGGCGGCGTCCAGATAGCCGTCGAGCGGGAGCCGGCCCCCGGCCGACAGACCGGGCAGCGGCAGTGTCCACGGCTCGCGCCCCGGTGCCAGGAGTACGGCGGAGCCGTCCGCGTCCCCCTGTCCCGGCAGCAGGTACACCAGCGCGTCGATCCCCGCCCGCCCCGCGGCGGCGACCAGCTCGGACGCGTCGGGAATCCGCCCGGGGGCGTCCTCCCCGCCGGCGGGGCGCAGCAGTTCCAGGGCCCGGCGGCGCAGGGCGCTCGGCAGTTCCGGGGTGCCGAACGCCTCGCCGAGCACGACCTCGGCCAGCTCCGACCGGCTGCCTCCCGCACCGGGACCGGCGCTTCCCCGGGCGGCCTCCCGGCGCCACTGGTCGGCCAGTTCGTGCTCGCCGCGCTCCGCCAGCCGGTCGGCGACCGTGGCGGAGGCCGCGGCCGCGCCGAGGACCAGGGCCCGGCCCTCCTCCAGGCAGGCCACCGCGTCCGCGGGCCGCCCTGCGCGCACCGCCCACCCGGCGGCGGTCAGCGCACGGCTGGCGCCGGTCCTGGCGACCTGGAGGCCGTGCTGGACGCCCTGCTGGAGCAGTACGTCGTCGGCGATGGTGCGCAGCGACCGCCGGGCGCACTCGACCGCCCTGACCAGGTCGTTCCCCACGTGCCCGGCCCGCCGCCCGTACGCGTCGGCCAGCTGCCAGCCCACGGCGGCGGCCGACCCCCCGCTCGCCTCCTCCAGTTCCTCCCCGGTGCACTCCAGCTCGGTGATCATCTCGTCCAGGACGGCCGGGTCGCCGGTCATGCCGTACACCGCGTCGAGGGCCAGCCCGATCGCGCTCCGTGCCCGCGCCCCCTGATCGGCCATGACGGGCACGCCCTCCAGGGTCGCCCGGGTGCGCCGGATGCCTTCCCGGATGCGTTCGACGGAGGGTTCGAGGAAGGAGCTGAGGGTCAGCAACGGCGCCCAGCTCATGTCGAGCATCGGCTGCGCCAGCAGCGGTACGCCCGGGCGCGTCAGCGCCTGTTCCTGGTAGTGCACCGCGCTGCGCAGCGAGTCGACGCTGCCGGTGAGCGAGGCGAGGGAGAGGTGAACCACGCCCAGCTCGTAGAGCGGGAGGAACGACCACTCGCTGTCGTCGCAGGTGTCCAGGACGTCGAGCAGGTCTCCCACCAGGGCTTCGAGCGTCTCCGCGTCCTCGGCCCCGACCGCCCTCATGTGGACCCGAAGACACTGATTGATCATCAATGTCTCTGCCAGACCCGGAAGTTCGGGCGGAGCGTCGGCCCATAGCCCCTCGCCGGGGACCAGGAGCTCCTCCAGCAGTGCCTGCGCCTCCGCCAGGTCCTGGAGGCTCCCGCCGACCGTCATGGCGCCGACCAGGACACCGGGCAGCACGCCCCGCACCATCCAGGCCATCTTGTCGTCGTCCGGGCCCGCGGCCGTCGCGGCCTCGCGGATCAGCCGCAGCGCCTTCTGGAACTCCTCCGGGCGACCGGTGCGCATTCCGAGCCCCATCGCGCCGAATGCGGACAGGAACTGGTCACCGGGGCTCGCCCCCTGCCCGGAGTCGCCCATCCTGGTCAGCAGCTCGGCGAGTTCGGCCGGTGCGAGCACGCCCGGCCGGTTCATCTCGGCGAGCAGGGCCACGGTGTCGCGCAGGTTGCCGTCCTCGTCCGGTGCCGCCAGGGCGGAGACGGCCGAGGCCAGTTCCGGCAGGGCGGGCACGGCCGAGGCCAGTTCCGGCAGGGCCGGCGACGGACCGCCGGACACGGCCGGCGCGGTGTCCGGCGCGCCCGGCCCCTCGCCCCCATCGGCCGGTGTCGCGTCCGTCGCGGCCGGTTCCCCGTCCCGTTCCTCAGCCGGTTCCCCGGCCGGCCTCTGCGCCTGGAGTTTCACCAGGGGCAGCAGTGTCTGCACGACGGAGCCCAGCGGGCCGGAGGGCATCAGCGGGCCGAGGTCGCCGGAGAGCATGCTCTCGCACATGGCCATCAGGCCCTGGACGTCGCCCCCGTTCAGCGCCGCGGCGTACTCGCTCATCATCGAGAGGCCCTGGAGCGCGCCGGGCGGAATCCCCCCACCCTGCTCGCCGATCTCCTCCGCCAGTTGCCGGATCTCGGGAAGGGCCTCGATGACGCCGGCGCCGCCGAGGGCGGCGGGCTTGCCCACCTGCATCAGCAGCGAGAACCCGTCGAGGCCGATCGTACTGTCGAAGTGGCCCGGAGGGGTGCGCACCGCGGGCCCCAGCAGCAGGACGGTGAGTTCGCGCGCGGCCCCCAGCCGGTCGTCCGGCGCGAGGAGGCCGGACGCACGGGCCGCGCGGAGCAGGCGAATCGCCTCGTGCCGGTCGGCCTCCTCCCCGTCGGCCGCCCACCGCGAACCGGTCAGCGCCCCGAGCCGGGCCGTCGCCTCCTGCCTCAGCGGATCGTCCGGCAGGTCCCGTTCGAACTCCACGATCAGGGAACCGAGTTCGGACATCAGCGCGTCACGTTCCGCCCCCTGCGGGCCGGTCGGTTCGGCGTACCCGGCGGGCAACGACCGCGCCCCCTCCGACCGCCGGACCGCGTCGGCCACCCGCTCCCGCAGATCGGCGTCGCGGCTGTCGCCGGTTTCGTCGATGTCGTTCAACGCCCCTCCCTCCACCGCCCGTCCGGACGGTCACGGTGCCCCCGAGTCGGCACGAGGCCCTGTTGCGGACATGATGCCCAGGCCCGTCGGCCGTCAGGGCCGTTTCGCGGCAGCCGCCGGAATACGTCCCACAATCGACCGGAAACCGGACAACACCCCTTTGGCCAGCGGCAATTCAGGAACCGGTCGGCGCCGGGACACCGCCGCACCACCTGCGGCGCACCGCTCCGGGGCCGCCGGGCCGGAACACGGCCCGGCCCTCTGGCAGCATCGAAAACCGGACGTCCGCCACCGACATCCACCACCGCCGTCCGCCACCGACGCCCACCGACATCCGCCGCACCCGCCCACGGGAGACGCCTCATGCCCGAGCCCGCCCCGTACGGGCGGGCGTCCACCCCCCCTCCTCCCCCTCCTCTCCCTCCGCGTCGGCGGAGGAACTGGCCGCCCAGGGCGCCGCGATGAAGGCGGCGCGGAAGGCGAAGAACGCCACCCCGTTCAAGCTGTTCCTGCGCAGGATCGCGAACATCTTCGTCCCGCTGATCCCGGCGCTCATCGGCTGCGGCATCATCGCCGGGCTCAACGGCCTGCTGGTGAACCTGGGTTGGCTGACCTCCGTCACCCCCGCCCTGGCCGCGATGGCGTCCGGCTTCATGGCGCTGATCGCCGTGTTCGTCGGCTTCAACACGGCGAAGGAGTTCGGCGGGACACCGATCCTGGGCGGTGCGGTCGCCGCGATCATCGTGTTCCCGGGCGTCGCCAACATCGAGGCGTTCGGCCAGAAGCTCTCCCCCGGCCAGGGCGGCGTGCTCGGCGCGCTCGGCGCGGCGGTGCTCGCGGTGTACGTGGAGAAGTGGTGCCGCCGCTGGGTTCCCGAGGCGCTGGACGTCCTGGTCACCCCCACGCTCACGGTCCTGGTCTCCGGCCTGGTGACGATCTTCGGCCTGATGTACGTGGCCGGCGAGATCTCCACCGCCATCGGCACGTTCGCCGACTGGCTGCTCTCCAACGGCGGCGCGGGCGCGGGCTTCGTGCTCGGCGGACTCTTCCTGCCCCTGGTGATGCTGGGCCTGCACCAGGCGCTCATCCCGATCCACACCACCCTGATCGAGCAGCAGGGCTACACCGTGCTGCTCCCGATCCTCGCCATGGCGGGCGCCGGCCAGGTCGGCGCGGCGGTCGCGGTCTACTTCCGCCTCCCCCGCAACGAATCGATCCGCCGCACCATCAAGTCCGCCCTGCCCGCAGGTCTGCTGGGCGTGGGCGAGCCCCTGATCTACGGCGTCAGCCTTCCGCTCGGCCGCCCGTTCGTCACGGCGTGCGTGGGCGGGGCGTTCGGCGGCGGCTTCATCGGGCTGTTCAACCAGCTCGGCGACAAGGTCGGCTCCACCGCCATCGGCCCGTCCGGCTGGGCCCTGTTCCCCCTCCTCGACGGCAACCACGGCCTCGGCACCACGATCGCGATCTACGCGGGCGGCCTGTTGGTCGGCTACCTCACCGGGTTCCTCGCCACGTACTTCTTCGGCTTCGGCAAGGACCTGCTGGCGGAGTTCAACGTCTCCCGGGAACCGGCCGCCTCCCCCGTCACGGCGACCGGCACCCCCGCGTCCCCGACCACCGACCCCGACACCCCGACGAAGGAACCGGCCGGGGTCTGACCTCCGGCACACGGACACACACATGGATGAGGGGTGGTACCCGGCCGGGTACCACCCCTCATCCACGCACGCACCCGCCCACCCCTTCAGACCGGGAACTCCTCCGTGGGGATCGTCGTGCCGAACGGCTCCGGCAGCGTGAGCGGCTTCCCGAACGGCACCGGGTCGGAGCGCTTGTACGTCCCGTCCTCGTTCGGCTCGTCGATCCGTCCTTCGTCGATCTCCGCGCGCCACCCCTCGGGCACGTCCAGTTCACGCCATGTCTGCAACAGGTAGCCCCACAAGCAGCCTTCAGCGGCCGGGGTGTTCTCGACCAGCGCCGTCATGGCAACCTCCCCTCCCTGTTGACCTCCCTCACGCGGGCCCGCAGCACTTCCCCCAACGGCGCCGCGCGCACCGACTCCGGTGGGCAGTCCCACTCGGGCCCGCCGCCCGACGCCCGCAACTGCACGTACGGGCCGACGCGCCCCATCACCCGCCCCACCCTGCCGTCCCGGATGTCCACCGCGAACGAGCCCAGCTCCGGCGCATCCTCCTCGAACCGCTCACCGCTCATGACCGACCGGTTCCTGCGCCTCCAGCACCGCGCTCAGCCGCAGCGCCGTATCGAGATTGCATCGCCCGAGATCCACCAACGGCGCCTCCGGCTCGGTCCCCGCGCAGGTCACCGGATCGATCCGCAACGAGGGCAAGGTGATCCCGACCCCCGAGAAACTCTCCTTCAGCCGCGCCACCGCGTCCTCCGCCGCCCGCACTCTGCTCTCCGTCGCCTTGCGGCGTTCGATCATCACCATGATCCACTCCTTTCCACTCTGAGTAATGGGAATGCATACCCAGCGTGTCCAACGCGATGAAAGCCCGGAAGAGGCGCAGTCCCGGCAACCGCACATGTGTCACAGGGAGTTGTCATGCCGGGCCCAAAACTCGATCCCGCCTCCCCTCCATGTGCCCTGCTCGGCGCCGGGCTCCGTCACCACAGGGAAAAGGCGTGCCTCTCGCAGGATCGGCCGGGGCTCGAACTGCTCGTGAGCGGCTCTTTCATCGGCCGGTTGGAGGTTGGCCGGAGACCGGTTGGAGGCCGGTACCCGCGGGATCCAGGAGGGAGGACGGACCGGGCCCGCCGGCCGACGCAACAGGGGCGGCGCCGGTCCATCAGTCCCATGTGCCGGCACCGACCGGCCACGAGCCGCGGGCGGACGGTCCGGGCCGCGGCATCAGGCATCAGGCATCAGGCATCAGGCATCAGGCATCAGGCATCAGCAGTCAGCGGCATTAGCAGTCATCGGGCAACCGATTGCTCCGCATGATCACTGCCCACTCGATCGAGTGGACGTTCCGGCCCGTATATGTGGTTCGGGCATGAAACCTCTTCGCCGAACGCGATCATTCGGCCGTGATTCCAACACTCCGGACAACACGCCGCCCCAAGTCACTGCTCCCGGCCGGGCTCGCCGCACTCGCCACGCTCTCCCTCCTCCCGGCGCTCCCGGCCGCCGCCGCCCCGGCGGAGGACCCCGCGCCGCGGCCCGCCGCGCAGACCGCGCACCGCCCGGTGACCCCGGCCGAGCGCAGGACCTCCGCGTACCTCGACTCGCTCCGGAACAGGCCGGAGCGGCAGAAGGAGTTCTTCGCCGCCCTGCCCAAGGGGGGTGACCTGCACAACCACCTGTCGGGTGCCGTCACGACGGAGTACCTGATCGAGCTCGCGGCCGAGCAGGGGCTGTGCATCGACGCGACGATGAAGGCCGTCGCGCCGCCGTGCGGACCCGGCAAGCGGCCCGCCTCGGACGCACGGACCGATGCCGCGTTCCGGCAGCAGATCGTCCGGGCCTGGTCCATGCAGGACTTCCCGCCGGGCGAGTCCGGACACGACCACTTCTTCGACACGTTCGACAAGTTCGGCATGGCGACCTGGTACACCCGCGGCAAGATGCTCGCGAACGTGGCCGACACCGTCGTCAAGAACAACCAGTTCTACCTGGAGACGCTGGTCACGCCGGCGTCGGAAAGTGCGAACGCACTCGCCGCACAGGTGGGTTACGACCCCGACCTGGCGGCCCTCCACCGCAAGCTCGTGGCCGACGGGAAGCTCGACCGGGTGGTGGAGGAGGCCATCCAGGAGGCCGACGACACGGACGCGCAGTTCCGGGAAGCCTCGCACTGCGACACCCCCCGCCCCGCCCCGGGCTGCCGCCTGCCCGTCAAGTGGATCTCCCAGGTGTCCCGGGGCAGCACCCCGGCCCGGGTGTTCACGCAGATGGCGGTCGGCATGCGGCTGGCCGAGCGCGACCCGCGCTTCGTCGCGGTCAACCTCGTCCAGCCCGAGGACTGGCAGAGCTCGCTGGACAACTACAGCCTCCAGATGCGGATGCTGAAGTACCTGCGCGGCCAGTACCCGGACTCCCACCTCACCCTGCACGCCGGTGAGCTGGCGCCCGGCCTCGTCAAGCCGGAGGACCTGACCTTCCACATCCGCGAGGCCGTCCTCGTCGCCGGGGCCGAACGCATCGGGCACGGCGTGGACCTGGTCCACGAGGACAACTGGCGGCAGCTCGCGCGGACTATGGCGCGGCGCGACATCGCGGTCGAGGTGCCGTTCAGCAGCAACAAGCAGATCCTCGGCATCTCGGGTGACGACCACCCGTTCAACGCCTACCGCAGCTACGGCGTCCCGGTGGTCCTGGCCACCGACGACCCGGGGGTCTCGCGGATCGACATCAGCCATGAGTACCGGTACGCGGCCCGGACGTACGACCTGGCCTACACCGAGCTGAAGGACCTGGCCCGCGCCTCCCTGGAGTACGCGTTCAACGACGGCCGCAGCCTGTGGACCGCCGACCGCGCCCGGTCCGACTACCGCCCGGTCCCCGTCTGCCAGGGCAGCCGCCCCGGCGACAACCGCCCGAGCCCGCGTTGCGCCCACTACCTCGCGGAGAACCCGAAGGCGGCGGCCGAGTGGCGCCAGGAGGTGGCCTTCGCCGCCTTCGAGCGCAACCACCGCTGAGCGGGGCGAAACCCATCGGAGTCACGGGGCGGCACGGCACTGAGCCGGGCCGCCCCTTCCCGTTTCCCGTTGCACCGGGTCCGCTTGAGCCCCGACCGCCCGCCCGGCCAACCGGTCAACCGTCCGCCCGCCCGACCGGTCAACCGTCCGTCACGCCGTACCGCCCTTGTCCTTGCCCCTTTCCCTGTCCCTTTCCCCGTCCTCGGGCGCGGGCGCGGGCGCGGACCAGAGGTGGTCGAGCGTGCCGAGCACGAGTCGGCAGACGTCGTCCGGATCGGCACCGGCGAGCGGCTCGCGGGCGACGACCGTCCGCATCAGGCCGATGCCGAGCAGCCAGGCCATGGCGAGGTCCGCGCGCAGGGCGCCGTCCTCGGTACCGGACAGCCCGGCCAGGGCGCTCTGGTACTCCTCGCCCAGCTCCCGCAGGGTTCCGGCCGCCTCGTCGCCCCGGCCCACGGAACGCAGGTAGACCTCCAGGGAACGGTCCTCCGCACCGCCCGCGCTGCGGGTCAGTATCGAGCGCAGGGCCGTCTCGAAGAGCTCCTCGGACGGGGTCGCGCGCAACTGTTCGAGCCCTCCCCGCGCGACGACTTCCGTGAGCAAACCCTGTTTCGAGCCGAAGTAACGGAAGAGCAGGGCCTGGTTCACCCCGGCGCGCTCGGCGATGCCCCGTACCGTCGTCGCTTCGTAGCCCCGCTCCGCGAACAGATCCCGGGCGGCTTCCAGCAGCCGCCGCCGAGTGGCCGCGGAATCCCGGCGACGCTCTCCGGACGGCGGTGCGGGGGCGGGCGTCATGGCGGATTTCCTCTCGAACGGTCCGTCAGGATAACGGCCGTAAAGCGTCGTTGACTGCCCGGAAGGATCGCTTCTACGTTTGTAAGCAGCTGCTTACATAGCCGTTCGCACGACCATCCGCACGACTGCTTGCACGGCTGTTCACACAGCCGCCTGCACGCCTGTTCATCCACGGGAGGCCCGCAGTGACCACAGCAGATGCCACACCCCTCGCCTACCCCTTCAACACCGCCGAAGGACTCGGGCTCGCCGAGGAGTACGAGCGCGTACGCGACCGGCGGGGACTGTTACGGGTCCAGATGCCGTACGGCGAACCGGCCTGGCTCGTCACCCGCTACGCCGACGCCCGGCTCGTCCTCGGCGACCAGCGCTTCAGCCGGGCCCTCGCCGCCTCGCACGACGAGCCCCGGCAGTCCGAGGGCCGGCGCGACGGCGGCATCCTCGGCATGGACCCGCCGGACCACACCCGGCTGCGCTCCCTGGTCGCCAAGGCGTTCACGGTCCGGCAGGTCGAGAAGCTGCGCCCCCAGGTGCGGGAGCTGACCGCGAGTCTCCTCGACGACATGGAGGCGGCCGGGCAGCCGGCGGACCTGGTGGACCTGTTCGCGCTGCCGCTGCCGGTGGCCGTGATCTGCCGGATGCTGGGCGTGCCCGCCGAGGACCGGCCGCTCTTCCGCAAGTGGAGCGACGACGCGCTCTCGACCAGTTCCCTCACGGCGGAGGAGTTCGAGGCCAGCCGCGACGAACTGCGCGCCTACATGGCCGGGTTGATCGAGCAGCACCGCCGCGCGCCGCAGGACGACCTGATGACGGCCCTGATCGAGGCCCGCGACGGCGGCGACCGGCTCTCCGAGCTCGAACTCGTCGACCTGTGCGTCGGCATCCTGGTGGCGGGGCACGAGACCACCGCCTCCCAGATCCCCAACTTCGTGCTCACCCTGCTCGACCACCCGGAGCAGCTGGCCCGGCTCAGGGCCGAACCCGGACTCGTCCCGAACGCGGTGGAGGAGCTGCTGCGCTTCGTACCGCTGGGCAGCGGTGCGGGTCAGCCCCGTTACGCCGTCGAGGACGTCGAGGTGGGCGGGACCCTCGTCCGGGCGGGCACCCCGGTCCTGGTCGCAGTCGGCGCGGCCAACCGCGACGCGCTGCGGTTCACGGCCCCGGGCGTGCTCGACATCGCCCGCGAGGGCAACCAGCACCTCGGCTTCGGCCACGGCGTCCACCACTGCCTGGGCGCCCCGCTGGCCCGGCTGGAACTCCAGGAGGCACTGTCCGCGCTCATCACCCGCTTCCCCGGCCTGCACGTGGCCGCCGACGTGACGTGGAAGTCCGAGATGCTGGTGCGCGGGCCGCGCGTCATGCCGATCGGGTGGTGAGACGGCGATGAGCTGGAACGTACGCGTCGACCGGGAGCTGTGCCAGGGATCGGGCATGTGCGCGGGAACCGTCCCCGAGGTGTTCGCCCTGGACGGCGAGCGCGCACGGGCACGGGCCGACGGGATCCAGCCGGACGAACGGGTCCTGGACGCCTCCGACATCTGCCCGGCCCTGGCGATCACCGTGCACGACGGCGCCACCGTCATCGGCCCCCGCCGCGACTGAGGCCCCCGCGTCGCCGCTCCCCCGCCGCGACTGAGCCGCCACCGGACGTGCCGGAACGGAACCGGGCTCCCCCTCTCCCCTTCCGGCACGTCCGTCGCACCGGCCAATACCTCCACAGATCACCCCAAGCCAAGAATTAGCCGATATCGCACAATCCGTGCTTCCATGACGGCACCGGACGATCATTTGCGGCCACAGGAAGGCCCGCACGTTCCGGCATGGAGCACCGATTGATTGCCATAGCGGCGGCCCTCGCGGAGATCGCGCTGATCCTGACGCACCGCAGGCGCACACCGTCCGCCCCCGCCAGGGCCACGGACTGGTCCTACATGGCCGCCGGGCTGGGAGCGTGCGCGGCGGGATGGCTCGTCATCGGCCGGCCCGGCATCACCTGGGGCGACCTGTCCCTGACGCTCATGTTCGGGGTGATCCTCGCCTCCGAGGCCGGGCACGCGGCCCGGAGCCTTTCCGGACGGGCCCGGGCGGGCTGGGCGACGGTCTGCGCCGGCGGGATGGCTTCGGCGACCTGGCTGCTGCCCGACCCGCTGCCCTTCACCTGACACCCCTCGATCGCCCCCCGGAGCTCAAGCCCCGGAGTCCGAGCGCCCTTTCAGAGGAATGGGTGGACGGGTACATACCCACCCACACCGCGACCCACTCGGACCGCGTGACGCCAGCGCCCCGACCCCGCCCTCGCGCCACAACTGGTGCCACTGATAAGCCGACTTCAGACTCACCCGCAGACGCCGTGCCACTTCCGGCGGCTTGACCTCCTGCTCGAACAGCTCGGCCGCCTGCATCCGCACCGACTCCCGACGCACCCGTCCCGCAACGGTCAGCCCGCCCCCATCCGAATACCTCACACACCATCGAATACAGCCACCACACCAAGCCCATCAGGGACTTCGGGAAAGTTCACCCTGACGAGCCGAAGTCAGTAAAGGGCCAGGTGAAGTGGTTCAACGAGTCGAGGGGGTTCGGATTCATCACGCCTGTAGACGGCAGCGAGGACGTCGTCGTGCACTTCAGTGCAATCCAGGGCAACGGCTCCAAGACCCTCGTCGCGGGCCAGAACGTTGAGTTCGAGATCCAGGACGGTCGGAAGGGCCCGGCCGCAGCCAACGTCGTCCCGATCTAGGAACGTCGGGCGGCCGGCGCCTGTGGCGCTGGCCGCCCGACGCGTCAGGATGGTTCGCGTTCGACGAACTGGGCCTTTAGATCGGCGATCCGCTTGTCGGCGAAGCGGACGTTGTTCGGTGGCTGGCAAGTCCCTCTCGCGCGTCGGCGGGGCCGCGCGCCGGTGCCCGTGCCCCGTAGGGACAGTGCGGCATTGCCCGTCCTGCGATCCTGCGATCACGCCGGTGTAGGCCGTTGGCGCGCACGCGCACCGGCCCGCGCACCGGCCGCCGCCGGTGCGCGCATGGTGGGCATTACGAGATGCCGGGGAGCGCCCCCGGGCCGGTGCGGGCGGATCGCTGTCAGGCGTGGCCGCAGGAGCGTGTCAGGCATGGCTCAGCGGCACAGGGCCCTGTTCACGACGTGGTCGACACGCTTCCTGGCCGCCTCGTCGGACAACTGCATGGTCACTGCGACGTTGGCGGCGCGGCCGTCGTCGGTGGCGCCTCCCCTGGTCTCGTATCCCGGGAAGCTGCCGCCATGGCCCCAGTAGAGGCCGCCGCACGGCAGTGGTTTGCTCACGAGCCCCAGTCCGTAGCGTGCGCCGGGGCCGAAAGTGGCGTCGGCGGGTTGGGTTCCGGTGCGCATCTGGGTGAGCTGGGCTTCCTGGAGGAGGTCGCCGGACAGGAGCGCGGTGAAGAAACGGCTGAGATCGGAGTCGGTGGAGACCAACTGACCTGCGGCCCACCCCCAGGAGGGGTCGATCTCCGTGACATCGACCAACGGCGCGTCGGCCGAAACCCGGTAGTAGCCCTTGGGATGGGCCTCACGGATGGTGGCGTCGCCCGGGGCCGGGAAGTAGGTGTGGTGCAGACCGATGCGCTTGATGATGCGCCGGTCCATCTCACTGGCGAGAGTGTGGCGGGTGACCTTCTCGACGATCAGCCCGGCCAGCACGTAGTTCGTGTTGCTGTACTTCCAGCCCTCCCCGGGGTCGAAGTCGGCCTTGTGCTGGAGAGCGATGCCGAGAAGCTCGCGGGGGGCGAAGTACCGGACGTCGTCGCCGAGGTAGTTGCTGTAATTGGGGAGTCCGCTGGTGTGCTGGAGGAGCTGACGAACAGTGATGCGGCGTCCGTCGATGCCCTCCCCGCGTACCAGCCCCGGCAGATAGGCGTCGACCGGTGCGTCGAGGCGGATCTTCCCTTCGCCGACCAGTTGCAGCACGACCACCGCGGTGAACGTCTTGGTGTTGCTGCCGATCCGCACCTGCCCGTCCCTGGGCACCTTCGAGCCGGTGGCCAGATCACCGACTCCTGCGGTGTACGTACCGGTATGCCCCGCACGGTCCGTGACGCTCGCCAGCGCGGCGGGCAGGCCATCGGAGTGCAGCAGCGCGTTCAGGCCCTGCTGGACGGTGTCCGGCCCGGGGGCGGCGGACGCCGCGGGCGATGCCAGTACACCCACCGTCAAGACGCCCACGACCATTGCGGCCGCGGCTCCGCGCCGGCGGCCCCGCCGCTGCCCGGAAGAACGAACCCTCTGCCATGCCTGCTCGCGCACGAGCCAACTCCTCTGCAAACAATGGGAAACAGCGGTATGTGCCGGAACCAGTATTTCCGGATGCGAACGCCCCGGACGATCCCGCTACCCGGCGGGCTCCAGGTAGGGCTACCCCCCGGGACCGGCGCCGCCGAGCACGCGGCGCTCTGACCCCGCTGGTCGGGGCCCGGGTCCTGCGCGCCACTCTTCACCCGGGCCGTTCATCTGCCGTGCGTCGCTTCCCGGTACTCAGCCGTCAGTGCGTCGGCGATGGGCTGGTGCTGCGGCTTCCCTGAGGAATCCGCAATCGGCGATCCCGGACGCGCCGCGCCCTATCCGGCCGGCGTCGCGCACCTCGGCCCGTACACCCGGCACACCCACGCGGTGGACGGCATCCAGATGGACTCACGAGGTCCCGGACCGGGGCCGGCCGACAGGCTCGCGTCGCCGGCCGGCGCGGTCGCTGCGTCTTGGAAGCGGGCGCTGCCATCACCGCGTCCGCACGTCACTCGGCGCGGCACGGGATCGGCGGCCCCTGCTCGTCACGCGCCCGCAGCGTCATCGCCGCGGATTCCCGCGTCGGCGCCGGGCATTCCGAGGGCGATCGGGCGCCAGGCAGGCAGCCCACGAGACCTCCACTGCCCCGGAGTTGTCGGCCGTCTGCCGGGCCAGGCCCGGCTATGGGAACTCGGGGAGTTACCCGGTCTCGCGGCGGGCCGCACGGGAGTTCCGGTAGGCCCTGCCGATGACCCGGCACTTCTCGGCACCACCCTGTGCAAGCGGTGAGCGCACCGGTCGGCCCGGCTATGCGGTGTTTGCGTCGCCGGGCGGGTTGCCGGTTGCAGTGCGGGCGGTGACCAGGCCCGATTCGTAGGCCGCGATGACCGCCTGGGCGCGGTCACGGACGTCGAGCTTGCCGAAGATGCTGGTGATGTAGTTCTTGACCGTGGAGACGCTGATGTGCAGGTCGTGGGCGATCTCGGTGTTGTCGAGACCGGTGGCCATCAGACGCCACACCTCGACCTCCCGGGGTGTGAGTTCGCCCAGGTCGGTGGGGAGTGGCCGCGACGCGCCGTGAGGGGCCCGTACGTAGGTGGAGATGAGCCGGGTGAGCAGGCGTGGCGCGACGACGGCCTCGCCTGCGTGGACGGTGCGGATCGCCGTGCTCAGGTCCTCCGGCGAGCTGTCCTTGGGCAGGAACCCGCAGGCTCCGGCGCGCAGGGCGCCCACGACGTACTCGTCCATGTCGAAGGTGCTGAGGGCCAGGACCCGGCAGCCGGGCACGGTGGCGGCGAGTTCCCCGGTCGCGCCGACACCGTCGAGGACGGGCATCCGGATGTCCATCACGACGACGTCGGGGCGCAGCCGGCGGGCGAGGGCGACGGCCTGGGCGCCGTTCTCGGCCTCTCCCACGACCTCGAAGGACGGGTCGGGGGAGAGGATCAGCGACAGGCCGCGCCGGACCAGCGGCTGGTCGTCCGCGATCAGCACTCTGATCCTCGGTGTGTTCGGCCGGGTCCCGGTCATCGGTGTGCCCCCTCGTGCTGGATGGCTGCTTCGGCCGCCTCGTCCGTGGTCAGCGGCAGGTCGGCGACCACCGCGAACCCGCCGTCGGCCTGCGGGCCGACGGCGAGGGTGCCGCCGTGCAGGGCGACGCGCTCGCGCATGCCGATCAGGCCGTAACCGCCCGATCCCACCGACGACGCCCCCTCTTGCGGCGGTGTGCTCCCGCCGTCGTCCCGCACTTCGACAGTGACCCGATCCTGGCGATACGTCAGCCGTACGGACGCGTGGGCGGGCCCCGCGTACTTGCGGGCGTTGGTGAGGGCTTCCTGGGTGATCCTGAACACCGTGAGGCCGACGGTCGGCGGCAGTGGGTGCTGCGGCCCGTGGACGCTGAACTCGGTCGGCAGTCCGGCAAGGCGGGATTCGGCGACCAGACGGTCAAGGTCGTCGATGCCCGGCTGGGGTTGCGACGGCGCGGACTCCGGTTCGTCACCTGCCCGCAGCACATCGAGGAGCTGGCGCATCTCGCGCAGGGCGAGCCGCCCGGAGGATTCCAGGGTGACCAGGGCGTCCCGGACCACCTCCGGTCGGGCGAGGTTGGCCCGGGCTCCGCCGGCCATCAGCTGCATGGTGGTGATGTGGTGGGCCACGATGTCGTGCAGCTCCCGTGCGATGCGGCGGCGTTCGTCGGCCACCGCACGGTCGGCGAGAAGTCTGCGGTTCGCCGCCACCTCCCGCTGCCAGCGATTGACCGCCATGGCGGTGCCGACGACGATCAGGGTGGAGAGGGGCGTGACAGCGGCGTCCTGCCAGGACGGAATCCGGCCGTGGCTCTGGCTCAGCAACGTCAGCGACACCGTCGCGACGGCCGCGACCGCCGTCGCCCGGCCGGTGCAGGCCCTGGCGACCGAGTACAGGGCGACCAGCAGGACGGCGCCGAAGTGTCTGGGCAGCGGCGCGGTCAGAGTGGCTGTCGTATCGAGTGCCAGTACGGCAGCGAGCGCCACCAGCGGGTGACTGCGCCGGACGAGCAGCGGCAGGGCTGCCAGCGCGACGAGGAGGAACCCGGCCACGCTCACGGCGTATCGGCCGCCGGGGTCGTCGAAGAACACGTAACTGAGCAGGTTCATCGCGCAGGCCCCGCCGGTCACGAGCGCGTCGTTGCGTGACCACGGCGGCCCGGCGCTGTCGATGTGCAGCGGCTCCCGGGCATCGCCGGGCCCGATATGTCGGCGCCTGCGCATGTCTGTTCTCCCTGTGTACGGCCTTCTGGCCCCCGGTACAGGGTTTCACAGCAACCGCAGTGGCAGCACCGTCGGCGGCAGCTCGCGGCCCGCGACCAGGATGGGGACCAGGACCTGGGTCCTGGTCTCTGGCCGGGGCAGGACCCAGGGCCCCGGCCTGGATCATCCGCTGCCACGACGCTTTCCGGCCTCTTGGGGTGATGGTCTGGATACCGGCCGGGAGCCCCTGGCAGACGTCCGCATGCAAGTCCGTCCGCCGGAGGACATCGTGATCCGCGCCCTGACCGGATATTCCACCAGACACCCGTGGAAGGTCATTGCCCTCTGGGCGGTGCTGGGTGTCGTGCTGAGCGCCCTGGCCCCGAAACTGATCGGCCGCGTCACCCAGAACCAGACCGGGGATTTCCTGCCCAAGAGCTACGACTCGGCCGCCGCCCTGGAGATCGCCGAGGAACAGTTCGGGGTGAACCCCGACGCCACCACCGTGACGATGCTGGTCGCCCGGTCCGACGGCAAGGCTCTCGGCGCCGCCGACCAGAAGCGGGTCGAGGCCGAGGCTGCGAAGCTGGCGCAGCGCCGGGTGATCATGCCCAGGCAGGACGACAGACCGAAATTCCTGGTCCCGGACCGCTCCCAGACACCCCGGATCGCCCCGGCGGCGGTGGCACCCGACCGGAGTTTCGAACTGCTCTCCGTCGAGCTGATCGGGAACCGTACGGACAAGGGGCTCCAGGGCGTCTACCGGGCCTTCCGGGACACTGCCCGGACGCAGTTCTCCGAGGCGGGGATGCGCACCGGCTTCACCGGAAGTCTCGCCGACACCGTCGACACCACCGATTCCCACGAGACCGCCGCGAAGGTCGGGAGCACCCTCCTCATGGGGCTCATCCTGCTGATCAACGTGCTGGTGTTCCGCAGCGTGCTGGCGGCCCTGCTGCCGCTGGTCGCAGTCGCCATGATCATCGGCGTGGCAGGGGGAGCCGTCGCGGGTGCCGCGATACTCACCGGGCGCAAGCTCGACGCGGGCACCCCTGATCTGATCAGCGTGGTCCTGCTCGGCATCGGCATCGACTACCTGCTGTTCCTGCTGTTCCGCTTCCGCGAGCAACTGCGCGCCAGGCCGGAGCAGTCCGCCCGCGAGGCGGCCCGGCAGGTCTCAGGACGGGTGGGCACCGCGATCACCTCGGCGGCGCTGACCATCGTGGCCGCGTTCGCCACGCTGGGCGTGGCGACCTTCGGCCAGTTCCGCTCGCTGGGCCCCGCCATCGCCGTCGCGGTCCTGGTGATGCTGCTCGGCAGCCTCACCCTGCTGCCGGCACTGCTCGCGGCCGCCGGACGCAAGATGTTCTGGCCCTCCAAGGCCCTTGGCCACGAGCCCAACGAGGGCCGCGCCGCCCGCTTCGGGGCTCTGGTCGCACGACGACCGCTGACGATGACGTTCGCCTCCGTCGCCCTGCTTGCCGCGCTGGCCGCCGGACTGATCGGGATCCGCATGGACTACGGCCAGGGCAACACCGCTGCCAAGACCCCTGCGGCGGCCACCGCGACCGAGATATCCCGTGCGCTGCCGGCCGGAGTGTCGGACCCGACGAGCGTCTTCGTCACCGCCACTGACGGCGGCACCCTCACCGCAAGCCGGCTCGACGGCCTCTCCCGCGCTCTCACCCAGGTCAAGGGCGTGGGCCAGGTCGCACGGACCGTCCTGAACAAGGACCACCGCGCCGCCCGGATCGACCTCTACCCGACCGTAGACCCGCAGAGCCAGCAGGCCCGCGACCTGGCCTCCGGACCCGTGCGGGCAGCGGCCGCCCAGCACACACCCGCCGGAACGACGGCACACGTGGGCGGAACAGCGGCGATCTACGCCGACATCTCCACCGCCGTCGACCACGACCTGAAGACCGTGTTCCCGGTCGCGGCCGCACTCATCGCGCTCATCCTCCTGCTCCTCCTGCGCAGCCTGCTCGCACCGGTGATCCTGATGCTCTCCGTCGGGCTCGGCTTCGCCGCCACCCTCGGCGCCGCCACCCTGCTCTTCCAGCACGGCCTCGGCAAGCCGGGCGTCAACTTCTCCCTCCCGCTCGTGCTGTTTCTGTTCGTCGTGGCACTGGGCACCGACTACAACATCCTGATCAGCGACCGGATCCGGGAGGAAATGCAGCAACCGGGCCCGGCCCGCGCCGCCGTGACCCGCGCGCTGCAGCACACGACACCGGCCATCGCGACCGCAGGCCTGGTCCTTGCCGGCTCCTTCGCCACCCTCGCCACGACCCCGGGCAACGAGCAGATCGCCTTCGCGATGACGCTCGGCATCCTGCTCTCCGCGCTTGTCCTCTCGCTGGTGCTGGTTCCCGCCCTTTCCGCACTCCTCGGACGGAGCATCTGGTGGCCGGTCCGCCCACGGCCCACCAAGGGAGGCCACCCGCAGCACCGTGCGAACGCACCTGCCCCGGAACCCGACCGAGTCATGATGGCGGACTGACCGAACGGCTCAGGTGACCCGTGAGCACCTCACCTGTCAGGCGTGGCCTCGCATGGTTGAGCGTGCGCACCCGTGACAGCCACCAGATGTTTCAAGAGCCGTCAGAAACACCCTAGAAGCCCACTGGAAGTCTTGAAAATGCGCGCGGCCTCTGCCCGATCGGCATGTAGAGGCGAAGCGGTTGAGCCATGCAGTCGAAACAAGACCTTCGTCGGACTTCCAGGTCCACGGCGACGAGGTGCCTGGTATCGAGCCGAAGCCGGCTTCCGCGCCGCCCTGGACACCGCGTTCCGCGCCACCGACCCACCAACCCAAGGAAACCCGTGACCATCCTCAGCCCCACCGCGCGGCGCGCCTCCGTCGCGAGTCTCAGCCTTGCCGCCTGTTTCATCACTTCCCCCGCCCTGGTCTCGGCTTCTGAGGCCCCTGCCAAGAACGGCACCGGAGCCGGGCTCGACCAGTACTACCGGCAATACCTCGGCTGGGGCAGCTGCGTCACGGGCCCCGTCGACACGACGGGCCGCGATCTGGACAAGGCCGGTGTGCAGTGCGCGGACGTCACGGTGCCGCTCGACTACTCCCACCCCGCAGGGCGCACGATCACCCTCGCGATATCCCGGCTCAAGGCCACTGACACCCACCACCGCATCGGATCGATCCTGCTGAACAACGGCGGGCCAGGCGGACCTTCAGTCCAGTCGCCGCCGGATGTCCGCAAGGCGATGAAGGACGTCGGCGCGCGCTACGACATCGTCGGCTTCGACCCACGCTTCGTCGGCCGCAGCACCCCACTGGACTGCGGCTGGCCCGTCGGCACGTCCTGGTTCTCGGCCGGTACCAGCCGGGCGGGCTTCGACCGCCAGGTCGCCCTGCAGAAGAGCCTTGCCAAGAAGTGCCGCACCCATGACGCCTCCGTGCTGCCGTACATCAGCACCCGCAATACGGCCCGTGACATGGACGTCGTCCGTGGCGCGCTCGGCGAGCGGAAGATCTCCTACCTCGGCTACTCGTACGGCACCTACCTGGGCACGGTTTACACCCAGATGTTCCCCGGCCGCTACGACCGCGTCGTGCTCGACGGCGCGGTCGCCCCCGCCGACTACGGCCCCCGCCTGACGAAGGGCACCGAGCGCGCGAGCGAGAAAGCGCTGTCCGCCTGGGCCGCGTGGGCGGCGGACCGCGACGCCGAATACGGCCTCGGCCGCACCCGCGCCCAAGTGCTCACCACCGTCGACCGCGTCCTCAAGGCGTCCGCCAGCGGCCCGCTGACCGTCGGCACCGGCCCGGACACCTTCCGGATCGACGACACCCAGGTGCCCGTCCTCCTCTACTCCAGCATCGGGGACGACACCGACCCGACCCGGGCGTTCCTCGCCGAGCAGCTGGCCGCGCTGAGCAAGGCCGCACGGGGCACGGCGCCGACGCCGCTCTCGCCGGAGTTCGCCGCGACGCTCCGGTACCTACTGCACAGCGCGGCCGAACCGTCGGGAGTCCAGGCCGCGGTCCTCTGCGGGGACGTGGCCGCCCCGCGCGACCCCGAGGTCTACTGGCGCGACATCGAACGCAGCCGGACCGCGCACCCGGTGTTCGGACCCATGACCAACAACATCGGCCCCTGCGCCTTCTGGGACCGCCCCCACGAGGAACCCACCCAGGTCCGCCGCGACGCCCCGGCACTGATCGTGGCCGCCACCGGCGACCCCCGCACCACCTACAAGAGCAGCATGACCCTGCACGAGCAACTGCCCAGCTCCAAGCTGCTCACCCTCAACGGCGCCAACCGGCACGCCCTCTTCGGCCGCTACGGCAACGCCTGCGTGGACGCCGAGGTCAACAGGTACCTGGCTACCGGCAAACTGCCGGCGAAGAATCAGACTTGCGTCAAACGCGCCGGTGAGGCGTCTTCGTCGGACTTGATGACGACGAAGGCGCTGTCCGCGCCGATGGGGGCGTCGATCAGCATCAACACCGCGGCGATCACTGGTGTAGCCGCCGCGCTGATCGTCGCCGGTGGCGGCACCGCTGTCGCAGTACGCCGCCGCAAGACCCGCCGCGCCGCCTGAGCTTGACGTTTATCCTCGCCTGTCACCCAACCTGCTGATCTGCGGTTCTTTCCGGTAAACGGCCGTGAGTTGCATCTGCTGCGAGAACTCGCCCTCCTGAGTGAGGAGGCTTGTGAGCAGGTACGTTCCGACGGATTACTGATCCGACGGCCGGTTGAACGTCCATTCCCCTGCGCTGTGACGGGCGGCGTGACCTGCCCGTACATCGCTCGTTCTCATCTAATGAACGATTCGTTCGCTCTATTCGCGGCGCGTTGGGGAGGGATGGTGGTGGGCGGTTCTTCCTGGAACGTGCCTGGTGCGGCACCGTCGCTGTTCGTGGTCGGCGGTGCGCCGCTACTGCACCCGGAAGCGCAGGCCTTTGAGGCCATGCTCTCCGGCTGGCGTGATCAGCAACTTTCTCGGAATCTCGCCAAGAGCACGATCGAGGATCGCTTGGCGGCGGTACGCCGCTTCCAGCGGTTCACCAACGAATGGCCCTGGACCTGGCGGCCGCAGGACGTCGAGGACTTCACCGCCCACCTGCGCAGCGACGGCCAAGCTCGGGCCCTGTCCACGATCCGCAGCTACCAGGGCCACGTGCGATTGTTCCTGGAGTACGCAGCCGACCCGCGATATCAGTGGACAGCCGTCAGCGAGCGGCTGTTCGGCACCCACCCCGCGCAGGTGTTTTTCGAGTGGAACACCGCTGTCCACGCTGCCGACTACGAGGGACGACCCGGACGCCGCGCCCTGACCAAAGCGGAACTCCAGCAGTTCTTCGACTACGCCGACGATCAGGTGGCCGCCGCCCGAGCCTCGGGCCGCAAGGGCTGGCTGACCGCCATGCGCGACGCGGCGGCCCTGAAGGCCACCTATGCCTGGGGATTGCGCCGTCGCGAAGTGATCAAATTGGAGCTGGCCGACTTCGGCCGCAACCCGCACGCCCCCGAGTTCGGCGACCTGGGTGTCGTCTACGTCCGCTGGGGCAAGGCGTCCAAGGGCTCTGCCCCCAAGCGCCGCAGCGTCCTGACCGTCTTTCCCTGGTCGGTGAAGGTCATACAGCAGTGGCTCGACGGCTATCGGGAGCTGTTCGAAACTGCCGCGGACAGCACCGCCTTGTGGCCGAGTGAGCGCTCTCAGCAGCTGGACATGGGCGCCCTGAGTGATCGCTTCGCCGCCTACCGGGACGCGCTCGGCCTGCCCGCCGAGCTCAGCCTGCACTGCCTACGGCACTCCTACGTGACGCACCTGATCGAGGCAGGCTACGACCCGTTGTTCGTCCAGCAGCAGGTCGGGCACTCCTACGCCTCCACGACCTCGCTCTACACATCGGTGTCCTCCGACTTCCGCACCTGCACCCTGCGCCGGGTACTCGACGGGACGATCGGCAGGGCGCTGGGCGCCACCGGCAAGGAGGGCATCTGATGGTCCGGCGGCTGAGCTACCACTGGCACCTGCGGCGCATCATGGCCGCTCACAACATCTGGAAGACAACCGAGCTGATCCCGCTCCTACGCGACCGCGGTATCAACCTGTCCACCGCCCAGGTCTACCGTCTGGTCACCGACCAGCCCGAGCGGCTGTCGCTGCCAGTGCTCGCCGCGCTCTGCGACATCCTCGACTGCTCGCCCGGGGACCTGATCGAGCCCTATGTCGAGGCGGACCGGCGCAAGCGCACGGCTGACGAGGCGACGGTGATCGACCTCAAGACGGACTTGCGACCCGAGCGGGCCCGGATCCTGGAGGACTGACAGTGCCCCGCCCGCGCAAGTACACCTCGGATCCTGGCCGTTGGCCCGCCTGCGTCCGCTGCGGTGACGGTTACCCCAAGCCGACCCGCTGGCCAGAGGGCCTCGTCTGCCGCTACTGCGTCCGAGCCGCACGCACCCGGCAGGGCACCTGCGCGCACTGCGGCCACCAGGGCATCCTCCCGGGCGTCGCCCCGGACAGCCGGTTCCTCTGCGCCCAGTGCAGCGACGTCCCTCTGGACGTCCACTGCAAACGCTGCGGCGACGAAACCATGACCACCGACCAGGCAATCTGCTGGCGCTGCCTGCTCGCCGTCAGGGTCAGCACCCTCCTCGCGGGCCCGGACGGTGCCATACCCGAGCCCTTGCAGCCCTTGGCCCAGGCCATCATCAACATGCCCCGCCCTAACACCGGATGCACCTGGATCAATCAGAACCCACGCGTCCGCGAACTGCTGCGCGGCCTGGCCGACGGCACCATTGCCCTCAGCCACGAGGCCCTGGACGGCCTGCCGGCGTCACGGACGGTCGAGTACCTGCGGGGCCTGCTCGTCACCCACGGCTGCCTGCCACCACGCGACGAGCACCTCGCATCGTTCGACCGCTGGCTCACCCCCAAGCTCGACGCGATCAAAGACCCTGACCAGCGCCGCCTCATCGAACGCTACAGCCGCTGGCACCTGAAGCGGCGACTACGGGACCAGGCCCGCACCGCACCAGTGACCGTCGGCGCCTTCCTCCGAGCAAAGCAGCACCTCACCGTCGCCACCCAGTTCTTGCACTGGCTCGGAAACCGAGGCCGCCGGTTGGACGAGTGCACCCAACACGACATCGACGCATGGTTCAGCAACGGCACCACCACCCGCCAGCACGCCAACAGCTTTCTCTACTGGGCCATCCGGCAGCGTCTCGTCCGCAACATCACCCTCCCCCTGCCGACAAGCCGCACCAGCCCCCTGGCCAGCGAAGACGAGCACTTGAACACCCTGCGGGCGCTCCTGCTCCACGACACCCTGCCCGCCGCCCACCGGGCCATCGGCCTGATGCTCGTCCTCTTCGGCCAGCCCCTCTCCCGGATCGTCCAGCTCCGCACCGATCAACTACGCGACGGTGCTGAGGGGCTCCAAGTCAGCTTCGGTTCCAACTGGTTGAACGTGCCAGAACCGGCGGCAGCCGTGATCCGCGTTCACCTGACGGCCCGACCGGGGCTCAACACAGCTGCGAACCCCTCCTCCCAGCTGCTGTTCCCCGGCTTCATGCCGGGCCGCCCGATGCACGTCTACGCCGTCGCGAACATCCTCCGCGCGATCGGCATCCGGCCCCTGGCCGCCCGGTCGCGCGCCTGGCTGCAGATGGTCCGGGAGGCCCCGCCCTCCGTCCTTGCGAGCGCCCTGGGCATCAGCGCCGCTACGGCGATGCGCTACGCGGAACGAGCCGGCACCGACTACCTCGCCTACGCGTCGATCGCGAAGCGGTAGACCGTGGACTGCCTGACCTGGAAGCCGAGACGCTCATACAGGCGGTTCGCCGCAGCACGATCCGGTCGGGAGGTGAGATCTACCGTCCGGGCACCTGCTTCCCGGGCAAGCCGCAGGGCCTCCTGGGTGAGAAGGCCCGCGACTCCCTGACCACGCGCCGCGCTGTCAACGACCACGTCTTCGACGCGGGCTCGCAAGCCGGACGGCAAGGGCAACAGCACCAGTGTCAGGGTGCCGATGATCGATTCAGGAGTACGGGCAACGAGCACGGTGTTGGCATCACAAGTCACCATCCGGTCGAGCGCTTCGTAGTCGAGGGGCTTGGCGGTCGAAGACAACTGCGGAAGCAACCTGCCGAAAGCATCGACGAGCTCCTGACTCGCCGACCGGATGATCTCTACACGGATGTCCATGCCAGGAGCCTATCCGCCGACCGACACTGCACAGTCACTCCAGCAGGACGGGCCGCTCCCGACCACTCACTCCCGACGAATAGCCGTCCTTACCACCAAGACGCAACACTCCGCCCGGCGCGGTCGGCCACGCCTGACTACTTGGGCGGCGAAGGGAGACCAAGGACGGTCCGGTACACGACCACGTTCTCGCCATCCCGGTTACTCATGTCGTCCCCCTGGATGGTGAAGAAGTTGTCTCCGGACTCCACGACCAGTTGATGCAAGCCGATCAGCTTGATCTCGCCGAGGTAGAGCCGGTGCTCGTCGCTGCGCTCGGAGATGAAGGTCACCGACTGGCCGACACGCAGCGGTCCGGTCAGAAAGTCCACAGAAGGGGAAGGGGAGTTCGTCATGAATCAACGGCCGCACACCCCCGCGCGCTGCCGAGACGCATGTGAGCTTATCGGGAATCAAGGCAGTCGGCGTTTGACTTGCCGGTTCATCAACTCGTTTATATAGACATAGATTAGACACTAGACAGACCTGCCCCCGTTGCTACGGTGGTCTCGTTACAACAACATCTGTCCACGTTAGTTGCAAGGAGGGGAACTATGGCAAGCGCCCGTCCATCCAAGCCTTGGCGTCTCGTCATCCCGTCGCCCGAGGGACCAGTCTGCAAGCCGCACCGCTCTGAGGGTGCTGCCCGCGATGCGGTCGACGCGGAGAAGACGACCACCACCGCAGACCGGATCGTCGTGGAGAAGTGGCAGGACGGTCGCTGGGACGAGTGGCTCCGGTGGGTCCGCAGCCACGGCACCTGGCGCGCAGAGTAGAGGAGACCGACATGCGCATCACCGTCACCGTCGAGAACCCCACTGGGGAGTTCCAGGAGAAGCTGCTCGGCCTGCTGGCCGAGCACGCCACTCAGGTCGAGGTCGACACCACCTGGACCACGGAACGCGCCTTGCAGTACTACCGGACGCTACCTCCCCGAGCGCAGGACATCGTCTTGGGCGCAGTCGCTGGCGACGGATTCGTCAGCGATGCCGACCTCCGCACCGACGGCAGCAGCCTGCGCGGCCACAGCGGCGCCCTGAAGCGCATCCTGGAGCGCGGTGTACGCGAGGGTTGGTGGCCGGACGGAATGCAGGCCCCAATTCAGCCGCAAGGCCCCGGCTTTGGGAAGGTCAAGGGCTACCGGATGCCAGGCGACCTCGTAGGGACCTTCTTCACCGCCATCGACCGCTACAACAAGCAGAAGTGAGGACCACGACCATGCTTGCCACCCCTGAGCGCGTACCCGGATATGGGCGCGAGCCTGACCGGACGATCTGGCACAAGCCCGGAGACGGGCACCGCTGCACCGGCGACTGCGACTTCCACTCCATTGCATGCAGTAAGGAAGAGGGGATCGTCGCACCCGCCCCAAAGCGGGACGTGCCGATGCGCCTCGACCTGCCTGACGAGTCCTGGTGCCCCGCTTGCGTCGACCTGATCCGGGCCAAGAAGTAGCCGCACAGCACGGTGCCCCCGACCAGGTTCAGTGGCCGGGGGCACCTGCGTGTCAGCCTACCGGCGGCCTCACCTGCGCGTACGTCCGCACCCTCACTCCCGGTTCGCCCGGTTCCCGCCACACCTCCGACGGACCCGATGTCGCCCACCGCTCACCCAGCTCCGCGACCGCGACCAGAGCCGTCTCCTCGTCGCCGGCCGCCACCTCCACGACGACCAGGCCCGGCTCGGACACATGCACCGCATTGAAAGACCTCATGCCCGTACCGAGACGAGCAGATGGACGCCCGGTTCCTGACCAGCGGGTTGTTCACCAGGACGGGGTGAAGTGGCGTGAGAGGGTGACCCCAGCGGAGTGCTTGGCGGTCGAGTAGGAACTGCGCGCGTTCGCGAGTCCCGATTGTCGGAGCGGGCTGCCCCCACGCGTAGCGTGCAGGTCAGTGCCTGACTTCCCACCACAGGATGATCACTGTCACGGCACCGCTGCCCAACTTGTAGGCGACGCCCCGCAGGAACTCACCCGGCACGTCCCGCCAGAGGGCTCGGGTGATCTGCTTCCTGAAGAGGTGGTCACTCGCGAAGGGTTGGAGGCGCTTGTTCGTCTGCTGGTGCCCCGAGCGATGCGGGTTACTCTTCTTCAACGGAGTTCCTCTCGTGCTTTTCGGCGTGCTGGAACACTGCGCAAGGAGCCCGCCCCAACCTCGTGGCCTAGGAAACCCGTTGGGGAAACCGGGCTCCTTTGCGCGTTTCGAGGAGGATATAGCGGGGTGGTGGACAGAACGCGTGCTGCCGACAGGATGGCAAGGCGGCCCCAAGCCCCATGTGAGGCGTAGTCATCTCAGGCGAGGTGCCGTTAGCCACCGTCAGTTGCGCCCTCTGAGCAGGCACCTCTCCGAAGGCCCGGTAGTCCCTGGACCAGTGGCCATGCCGCCAAATCTGCGACGACCAAGCACATCTTCGTCACCGACGGGGTCGGCGGTCGAGTAGGAACCGTGCAGGCAGTTCAGCCCTGGGTGTCACATCGGTTGACACCCAGGGCTGAACTGGCCTTCTCTCCTTGCTCGCCCGGCGTGAACAGATAGACACCGAGGGAAGGGTGCATGGGGGGCTGACCGAGATACGCGTCAAAGGGGCAACGGGATGATCTTGAGGCCCTGAGTATCTGGCCCGTCACCCGTTCGGATCGGTGTCGTTGGTGGTGATGTTGAGCGTCGTCTGGGGCCTGGGGTTGACCTGGACTGTCTCACTCAGCCTTGCCCCTGGCCTACGAGCCGGCGTGCGTTTGCGTCATCGTTCCCAGCGTGCGTGATGGCGCAATTGCCCCGATGATGAAGTAAAGGGAAGGGCACGGTGCAGGAAGGCAGTGCTGGCGCGTCCCGTTCGCATGCCGACCAGCCCAGTTGTCGATGCTGGGGATTTCCCGACGTTGCCCGCTGTTCACCGTACGAATGAGTGAGTGGTCGCGATGAATGCGTCTCCTTTTAAGCTCCGAACAGTCGAATACGGGTGGTTCCTGATGTCCGCGCCTCAGGAGGAGAAGTTCCTCTGGCACTTCGTGAATGATGCGCGTACGCAGCCGGAGAAGTATCCACCTCACGGCAATACGGCAGGCGCTGCCATGGGTGCGTGCAGAGGCTACTTCCATTTCTCGCGAACGTTGACGCTTCTGGCACGTGGCCATAATGCGTTTCTCAAGGATCAGGACAAGGGCTGGCTCAGCGCGGATTCAAATATGCATCGCAGTAGTACCGATCTCTCAGTCCCATTGACTTGGGACAATGAGCCCTTTTCAACCTGGGCGTCTGGTTGCGGAGTTGGGCTGACAGACAGGTGAAGCCCCTGGTAGATGGGTTTTCGACCAAGAAATCCGTCTCCACCAGAGGCTTCGCATGCTTGTCTACCCGTCGGGCGTCGACGTGTCCAGTTCTGCCCTGCGCTTCCTGTCCGCTCGTCTGCGGCAGCATCGTCGCGCGATCGGCTCCCGCTGGAGGCGTCTGAATCCTGGCCGCCAGGCCCTGCTCGCGCTCGCCCACCTGCGGATGGGGCACACATATGCCCAGCTCGCGGCCGGGTTCGGGCGGG
>NZ_RDBO01000012.1:0-11960 GCF_008120935.1 Streptomyces sp. sk2.1 | reverse complement strand
CGGCGCGCCAGCGATGTTCGATTGTGCGGTTGCTCGGGAAGCGGTAACGGGCTCTCCCGCGATTGGCCGTGAGGCGTGTTGGCCTGGCTCCTGAGGCAAGGGCCCGCTACGCGGAGCCGCGCTAGTAATAGCCCTTCGTGCCGTCGAGTAGCTCTCGGACGATGTCTGCGTGCCCCGCGTGCCGCCCCGTCTCCTCGACGAGGTGGATCAGCATCCAGCGGAGGTTGGCACTGCCGGAGCGGAAGTCAGGGTGTCGGCCGACGTCGTCCAGGGAGGCCGCGGCGACGATCTCGTTGCTGCGGGCGCACTGGGCCTCGTACTCCGCGAGGAGATCGGTGAGGGAGCGGCCGTCGGTGTGCCAGTCGGCGTCCTCGCTCGACTCGTCGAACGACGGGTTCTACTTCTCGTCGCCGCCGAGAAACAGCACCTCCAGCCACATGTGCTCGGTCCAGCGCATGTGGGAAATGAGACCGGCCATCGTCATGACTGGTGAGGTCGGGATGACCGGGCGGTGCGCGTCCTCATCGCTCAGCCCTTCGCATTTCCAGCGTAGGATCTGCCGCTGCAGGTCCAGCCAGCCGATGAGCGCGGTGCGCTCGTCCGCTTGGAGCGGGGGGCGTTCCAGTTCCGATGTCATGCTGGCGCACGCTACCGGGGCGGTCGGGAGGGGACACCTGGATTTACGGGCCCTTCCGCGATTGATGGTCTTCGTCACGGTTGGGGACATCGGGGTGTTGGTGCGAGTTACTGAGATTGAACTCGTGGTGTCGTAGAGGCTGACGGCTGGCCGTCCGTGCGGTATCACCGGGGCATGCGGTATCCACAAGGGGGCGGGCTGACCGCCGAACGGCAGCAGTTCCGCGAGGAGTTACGGCTGAAGGCGGCCGAGGGGTTCGCCCGGGGCGAGGCGAGCTCGGTGATCGCCAAGGACCTGCGGGTCAGCGTGCGTTCGGTGCAGCGATGGCGGCGGATGTGGGACAAGGACGGTCCGCGGGCCCTGCGGTCGCAGGGCCCGGCGTCGCTGCCGAGGTTGAGCGAGAAGCAGTTCGCCCAGCTGGAGGCGGAGCTGGCCAAGGGCCCGGCCGCGCACGGCTGGGAAGACCAGCGCTGGACCCTGAGCCGCGTGAAGACGGTGATCGGCCGGCGCTTCCACCTGACCTACACGGTCCAGGGCGTGCGCAAGCTGCTGGTTCGTAACGGCTGGTCCTGCCAGGTCCCGGCCCGGCGCGCGATGGAGCGGGACGACGAGGCGGTGGCCGGGTGGGTCAAGGAGGTGTGGCCCTGCGCGGAAGGCTCGCGGCGGCCCGTGGAGCCTGGCTGGTCTTCGAGGACGAGGCCGGATTCTCCATGACGCCGCCGCAGGCCAGGACCTGGTCACAGCGCGGCCGGACCCCGGTGGTGCGGGTGCGTGGCCGTTCCCGCAGACGGATATCGATCGCGGCGCTGACCTGCTACAGACCCGGCCACCGGTCCCGCCTGATCTACCGGCCGCGCAGGGACGACGGCCAACGTGACGGCCGCAAGAGCTTCTCCTGGCGCGACTACCGGGACCTGCTGATCGCCGCCCACCAACAGCTCGGCGGCCCGATCGTGCTCGTCCGGGACAAC
This sequence comes from Streptomyces sp. sk2.1, assembly GCF_008120935.1. Classification (GTDB taxonomy): domain Bacteria; phylum Actinomycetota; class Actinomycetes; order Streptomycetales; family Streptomycetaceae; genus Streptomyces. The sequence continues at coordinate 10,352 of NZ_RDBO01000012.1, read as the reverse complement.
CTCAACGTCCACAAGGCCGCCGGCCTGCGGGAGTTCGCCGCCTCTCGGGACTGGCTGACCATCTACTACCTGCCACCCTACGCACCTGACCTCAACCCCGTCGAAGGGATCTGGTCACTCCTGCGGCGTGGCTGGCTCTCCAACGTCGCCTTCAGCACCCCCGGCCACCTCGTCCAGCGCATCCGACGCGGTCTACGCCACATCCAGTACCGCAGCGACCTCATAGACGGCTGCCTCGCCGAGACCGGCCTGACCATCAAACCCACCTGAGTAACCCAGCGACATCACGAGTTCAACCTCAGTAATGACCAGGGGTGACTGTCAGAGGTGTCTGGCAGAGTTCGCCGAATGAAGTCTTCGGAAGTGATTGAGGCGTTGTGGGACCGGATGCAGGCGCGGGACTGGGACGGCATTGCCGCACTGGTCGCGGAGGATGCCGTCGTCGAGTGGCCGGTCAGCGGTGAGCGCATGGTGGGCAGGGAGAACTACATCGCGGTGAACCGCGAGTACCCGGAGGGCTGGGCGATCCGGGTGCTCCGGATCGTGGCCGACGGCGATGAGGTCGTCTCCGAGGTCGAGGTTCCGCACGAAGGCATCGGGGTGTTCCGCGCAGTGTCGTTCTGGTCCGTCCGCGACGGGCGGATCGTCCGCGCGAGGGAGTACTGGACGAGCCTCGGCGCCGACCCGCGCCCGGAGTGGCGGGCCGCCTTCGTCGAACTCATGTAAGGAGGGGCCCCGACGCAGGACCGAAGCATCGGCCGGAGTGTGGCCGGCCGATGCTTGCCCGGAGCCCGGAGCCCGGAGCCCGGAGCCCGGAGCCCGGAGCCCGGAGCCCGGAGCCCGGAGCCCGGAGCCCGGAGCCCGGAGCCCGGAGCCCGGAGCCCGGAGCCCGGAGCCCGGAGCCCGGAGCCCGGAGCCCGGCTGCTGGCGGTTCAGGACCAGCGCGCAGTGGCGTGAGATGCCGGCCGAGTTCGGGCCGTGGCCGACCGTCTACGGGCGCTTTCGGGTCTGGCGGAACACTGGTGTGTTCACCGCCTTGCTGGAGGGTCTGATCGCCGAGGCCGCCCGCCGGGGGAGGACGGACTTGTCGCTGGTCAGCGTGGATTCCACCACGGTCCGCGCTCACCATGACGCGGCTGGGATGCAAGTGGACCGCGAGGTGCTGGACGCCCTGGAGGAAGCCGCTGCCGAGGAGGAGCAGGCCCGGCAAAAGGGGGCGGCGCGAGGGGACGGAACGGGCAGGACAGCGCAAGCGACCCCGGGAGGGAAGAACGGCGACGCGTCCGACGGCGGCACCGGCTCCGCCTGAGGGAAGCCCTGCTCGGCAGGTCCCGCGGCGGGCTGACCAGCAAAATTCACCTCGCCGCCGACCGCAGGTGTCGCCCGCTGGCGTTCGTTCTGACCGCCGGGCAGGCCGCGGACAGCCCGCAGTTCATCCCCGTGCTGAACAAGATCCGCGTCCGCCTGCCGGTCGGCAGGCCCCGCACCCGACCGGGCGCCGTCGCCGCGGACAAGGCCTACTCGTCTCGCGGTAACCGCTCTTACCTGCGGAAACGCGGCATCAAGGCGGTGATCCCGGAGAAGAAGGACCAAGCCGCCAACCGCACGAAGAAAGGCAGCCGAGGGGGCAGGCCGGTCAGCCACGACGCAGACCTCTACAAGGAGCGCAACACCATCGAGTGCCTGATAAACCGGCTGAAGGACTGGCGCGGCATCGCCACCCGCTTCGACAAGACCCCCGAGAGCTACCTCGCCGGCCTCGAACTCCGCGCCTCGATGATCTGGATCGAAGACCTGTTACGAGCAGCCGATTGATCGCGACATCACACAGACCCTAGCCGCCCCGGGCACCGGCCCCGGCAACCACAACCAGGACCAGGGCCAGGGCGACGAGGTGGGGCACCGGTGAGCGACAGGTACCTCGTGCTCCACGATTCCGACGGCCCGCTCGAAGCCGAAATCCCCCTGGACCGCGCCCCGTACGAAGCACTCGTCACCGCCGTCCTCGCCTGGAAGGACCCCGACCTCGAACCCCACGATTACGAACAGCTCGCCCTCCAGCTCGCCGGACACGCCCGCGCCGTGGCCGACGACGTCCGCCGCCACGCCGCCGCCCTGCCCAAAAGCGACGGCCGCGGCGCCCTCGCCGAAATCGTCCTCCGCGAAGCCGACCGCCGCCTGTCCGTACCGCCCAAGGGCACCATCCGCTGCGTCCAGAACCGCGCCCGCCTGGTCCGGGCCCTCTACGAGAGGCTGGACCGGCTGGAGGCCGCGCACGCCCCGGACAGGGCTGCACCGTCCGTCGGCTGACCCGCGCTGCACAAGACGGAGAAGCGGATGGACCACGCCGCCCGGGTCCTGGCCCACCGGGTCACCTACAGGATCACGGACCAGGCCGTCGCACTCGGCGCGGCGCCCGACACGTACGTGCCGCGCCGCACCGAATGGCACCGCGAACTCGTCGAAGGCCTGCGCCGCTGGCAGCTTGCGCGGTGACGACGCCGGAGGGGTACATGTACCGGTATGGCTGGTGAACGGATCCGGTGGACGGCCGTGGTGCACCGGGCGCGGGAGATCGTGGACAGGTACGCACCGCTCAAGGTCACGCTGCGGCAGGTGATGTACCGGCTCGCCGCCGAGGGAGTGCTGCCGCACACGCCGCCGATGTACCGGCGGCTGTCCGCGCGGCTGGCCCAGGCCCGCCGGGAGGGCCGCTTCCCTGACCTGATCGACACCGTCCGCGAGGTCCACGTCCCGCCGGCCTGGCCGGACGCGGACACGTTCGTCACCGAAGTGCCCACCTGGTTCCGCCTGGACCGCACCACGGGCCAGAAGCAGGCCCTGTACGTCGCCGCCGAGAAGGACACCCTCCGGCAGCAGCTGACCGGCTGGCTCGAGTCCGCGGGCATCCCCGTCCTCGTGGTCCGCGGCTTCAGCTCCCAGTCCTACGCCGACGTCGTCCGCGACCGCGTCGCCCACGAGCAACGCGAAGCCTGCCTACTCATGGTGGGTGATTTCGACTGCTCGGGCGAGGACATCGAACGGGACTGGGTGGAGCGCACAGGCTGCTGGAGCTCGGTGACCAGGGTACTGCTCACGCACGACCAGGTCCGTGCGTACGAGCTGCCCGCGACCACGGGAAAGGCCGGCGACCCGCGCTGGGCCGGGTTCGCCCGCCGGTACGGGCTCGACCCCGGCCAGCCGGTGCAGTGGGAGGTCGAGGCACTCGACCCGACCGAGCTGCAGCGCCTGGTCCTCGCCGCCGTCGCGCCGTACATCGACCGCCGCATTCTCACCGAGCAGATCGCGGAGGAAGAACGACAGCGAGGTCAGCTCAGGGCCTTCACCGAGGGATGGCCCCTGAACCGCTCGCCGGACAGTGATTCCTAATGCGGTCTGTCAAGCCGCGCGGGCGGTAGGTGGCGTGACTGCATAGGTCCGTCCATCCCGCAGGAGGGCCCAGGGGACGTTGACGCGGCGGCGGGCCAGGGCGAGGACTGCTTGGATGTGGCGCTTACCTTCGGCTCGCTTGCGTTCGTAAAACCGACGGGACTCCTCGCAGTGGCGGATGCTGAACAACGCGGAGATGTAGAAGACGCGTTGGAGTCTGCGGTTGTAGCGTCGTGGACGGCGAAGATTTCCGCTGATCTTGCCGGAGTCGCGGGGAACGGGGGCGACACCGCCGAACCCGGCAAGTCGGTCTGCGGTGCCGAAGACTGTCATGTCGCCGCCGATCGCGGCCAGGAACTCGGCACCGAGGATCATGCCCAGGCCCGGCATGCTGGTGATCACCTCGAAGTCGCGATGTTCCCGGCCGTCGCGGGCCCGGTGACGATCAGTGGCGGGCGGGCGGTCGCCTGCTGGTGCCGGCCCAGGATCATCAAGGTCCGTACGCCGATAGTGAGGGTGTCGAGCGCCGGCGTGTGCAGGGTGACGAACGCGGAGTGATACGCGAGACGTTCGTCTTCGCTGCGCGCGGCTGTGCCGGGGCCCGGCGGTGCGGGCGGCTCGGTGGTCGCGAAGCGGTGCCAGCCCTGCGGGTGGTCAGGGGACCAGACGGTACTTGCACCCGGCCCSGGGCCGGGTGCAAGTACCGTGGCAAGCACCCTCGTCCCGCGCGAACTGTCCCTTCCGGGGCGGCGTGCGGGCCGTCAGGCCGAGCGGAGCGCGTCCGTCGGGGACGCCTTGGCGGCGCGCAGTGCCGGGTAGATTCCGGCCAGGGCGGCCACCAGAACCGAAACCAGCGGCCCGGCGACGACCGTGTAGAGCGGGATCGATGCCGGCCAGCCCTGGGCGAACGCGTAGCCGTAGACGGTGAGGCCGCCCACGAGCAGGCCGCCGACGCCGCCGATGAAGCCCATCAGGACGGCCTCCAGCAGGAATTGCGCGGCGATCTGGCCGCCTCGGGCGCCCAGCGCGCGGCGCAGTCCGATCTCGCCGCGGCGTTCCATCACGCCCACGACCATGGTGTTGGCGATGCCGACGCCGCCCACGAGCAGGGCGACTCCGGCGAGGGCGAGGACCAGCCCGGTGAGGGCGTTCTTCGCCTCGGCGCGTGCCGTGTACAGGTCGGACGGGCGACTGACCGCGACGGTGCTCGGGTTGGCGGGGTCCGCGGTGGCCCCGGCCACCGCCTGCACATCGGGGACGCGTTCCGGATACGTCCTGAGGTAGACGGTGGCGGCGGTGCCGTCCGCGCCCAGGTGGGCGGTGGCTTGTGGCCAGCCGACCAGGGCGGCGGCGCCGAGCTCGGGAGAGAGTTCGTTCGGCGCCAGGATTCCACCGACGACGAACCACTGCCCGCCCAGCCACACACGCTCGCCCGGCGCGCTCACGCCGAGCCGTTGCGCGGCCTGCTCGCCGAGGACGGTCACCGGGAGATTCTGGCTCGCCCGGTCCAGCCACTGCCCGCTCTTCATGTGCATGCGCAGGACGCTGAGCAGGTTGAGCCGAGCGGCCAGCACGGGGATGCTGCCGGTCCGTTCCGCCGGTACGAGGTCGTTGCGGTAGACGTGGGCCTCGGTGGCCCCGGTCGCGGTGACCTGCTGGACGGGGGCGATGTTGGCGAGCATCTTCTCGGCGGTGGGCGGCAGCGGCACCGGCTTCTGGTCGGGTCCCTTGCCGGGGGCGACGGTGAGCAGGTTGGAGCCGAGCTGGTCGAGCCGTTCGAGCAGGTGCGCCTGGTTGGAGTGCGAGATGCCGGTCACCGCGATGACGGCCGCGATGCCGAGCGAGATGCCGAGCGCGGACAGCGCGGAGCGCATCTTCCGGGTGCGCGGACCGATCATGCCGAGGCGCAGCAGGTCCGTCGGACGCAGCCGGGTGCGGCGCGGGGTGGATGTCACAGGGCCGCTCCCGCCGGGTTCATGCCACGTTCGTCGAAGTCGATGCGGCCGTCGTGGATGCCGATGCGCCGGGGGAAGGACGCAGCCAGGTCGCGGTCGTGGGTGATGACGACAACCGTGGTGCCGTCGGCGTTCAGGGTGCGCAGCAGGTCGACGACGGACGCTCCGGAGACGCTGTCGAGGGCGCCCGTGGGCTCGTCGGCGAGCAACAGCGCGGGGCGCCCGACGAGCGCGCGGGCGATGGCGACGCGCTGCTTCTCGCCGCCGGAGAGCTGGTCGGGACGGTGGCCGAGCCGGTGGCCGAGGCCCACTTCGCCAAGCGCTTCGGCGGCGCGGGCACGGCGCACGGAGATCGGCGCGCCGCTATAGAGGAGGCCGGCGGCGACGTTCTCGACCGTGCTGAGCCCCGACAGCAGGAAGAACTGCTGGAAGACGAAGCCGATCCGGTGCGCGCGCAAGGCGGCCAGCTCGGGATCGGAGAGGCCGGACAGGTCGCGCCCTTCGAATCGCAGCCGTCCGTCGGTGGGCCGGTCGAGCGAGCCGAGCAGAGCGAGAAGGGTGGACTTGCCGGAGCCGGACGGGCCGACGACGGCGAGGAGTTCGCCCGCCTCGATGGTCAGGTCGATGCCGTGCAGGATGCGCAGCGGCGGCGATCCCGGGTACTCCTTGACGACTCCGGTGAGCTCCAGGACCGGGGCGTCGCCCGATGACTGAGAGACCGTCACTTCGGGACCACCACCTGGTCGCCGGCCCGGATGTCGCCGGATATCTGCGCCTTGGCGTCGGCGACGAGCCCCAGCCGCACCGTGACCAGCCGGGCGGCGGTGGCGTCGGCTCCGCCGGCCACCTTTACGCCGTAGCCACCGCCGTCCAGCGCGAGGAGCGCGGTGACCGGCACGATGAGCGCGTCGCTGACGCTGTCGCCGACGACGCTGACGACCACCGAGGAGGGCCCGGACTTCTTGGCCGGGCCCTGGGCGTCCAATGCGACGGTGACCGTGGTCTTGCCCGAGCCGCCGTCGCCTGATCCGCCCTCCCCGTCGTCTGTGCCGCCACGGAGCAGCGAGCGGATGCGGCCGTTGACCGTGCCGCCGTCCGCGAGCTTCACGGTCACCTTGCCGTTGGGCTTGAACCGGGAGAGCTGGTTCTCGGCGGGCTGCACCGTCACCACCAGATCCGTGCTGGTCACAGTCAGGACCGACGCGGTCCCGACCGCCGCGCCGAGCTGCGCGCCCACCTGCTGCACGCGTACGGTCCCCTGCGGCAGCATCACCACGCTGCCGAGCGTGACTGTGCCGGTCTGCGGCACGCCGAGCGCCTTCTGCCAACGCTTGACCGCGGTGGCGGTGCCCGGGGTGAACTTCTGGTCGGCCTCCAGGCCGAGCCCCTCGGCGTGGCCGAGCTTGATCAGATTGCGCTTGAGCTGTTCGACATCGGGGCCGTCGGTCGCCTTCGGGCCGAGGTCGCGCCACATCGGCCGCGCGCCCTTCAGCAGCACCACGGGCCGGCCATCGACCTCGTAGAGCCTGCCGCCCGTCCTGACGACGGTGTCGACGGCGGGCAGCGCGGTGAGCGTGCCCCCGCCCGTGGCGACGACGGGAGTGGGCTTGTCGAAGCCGAGTGTGCCGCCGGCCTGGATGCCGGTGGACAGCGAGCCCTTCCCGACCGCGACGACGTCGTGGGCGACGGGCGCCTGCCCGGTGGTGGATTCTCCGCGCTCCCAGGGGCGGGTCACCGCGAGTGCGCCCGCACCGCCGAGCACGGCGACCAGGAGCAGGGGGACGACGACGCTTCGGCGATTCTTCCGTGCCCGGGCCGGCGTGCTGTCGGCGGGGGCGGCGGTCTTGACGGTGCGGCTCATGTCATCCGCCGATCGTGTAGCCGGGCATCGGGAGCTTGCCGCAGGACGGCTGAATGGCATCCCACTTGGCCACGTCGAACGTCTTCGCGGTGAAGGTGAGGATGCCCTCCTTGGGGTCGGGGTCGGGGATGTCCGGGTAGCCGTTCTTGCGTGCGCACGCGACGAAGGCACGCGCCTGCGCGATGAGCTTTTCCTGGGTCTTCCCGGTGACCTGCTGGACGCCGGGGACCTTGGCGTCGCAGATCTTGGCGGCCTTCTCGTACCCCTCGGCCGACGCGCCGTCGGTGCCGGACGCCGGGAAGGTGATGTTGCCGTCCTTGTCCTGTTCGACGTCCGTCTGCCCCTGCTTGTGCATGCAAGCGACCCAGGCCTGCCGGAGTGCGGCACCGTCCTGCTGCTCGGCCTTCTTCGCGCCGTTGTCCCCGGCCACCCTGGGCGCCGGGTCGTCCGAGGAACAGGCGCTCAGTAGGAGTGCCGCCGCCATGACGGCTGACGCCAGGAGGGTCCTTCGGGTTCGACCGTGCATTTCTCGATCTCCTTGTCGGATGTCGACGATGACGTACGACAGTTCTAGGGACCCGGGTGTTAGCCACTTGTCAGAGCCGGGCTAACCGTCGGCTAACCCCCGTGGGCGCAGACTGGTGGGCACATGGCTCAGCGGGGCGCGGTGCGGCAGAACGGAGCGAGGCGGAATGCGGGTGCTGATCGTCGAGGACGAGGTCGATCTGGCCACGATGCTGGCCGAGGGACTGCGTGACGAGGGCATGGCCTGCGATGTCGCGCACGACGGCGCCCGTGCGCTGGAGCTGACGGCCGCGGCCGACTACGACGTCCTGATCCTGGACCGGGACCTGCCCAAACAGAGCGGTGACGCGGTCTGCCGCGCGTTGAACACGGTCGGCTACCCGGCCCGCATCCTCATGCTGACCGCCGCCGGCACCCTCTCCGACCTGGTCGACGGGCTCGGCCAGGGCGCCGACGACTACCTGGCCAAGCCGTTCTCGTACCTGGAGCTGGTGGCCCGGCTGCGCGCGCTGGGACGCCGGTCCCCGGGCGGCAGCTCCAGCACGGTGCTGAGCAGACACGGGGTGAGCCTGGACACCGTACGCAGAGTCGCCGAACGAGACGGCCGGCCGCTGAAGCTCACCCCCCGGGAGCTCGGCGTCCTGGAACTGCTGCTCGCCGCGGACGGCGCCCCGGTCGCCACCGGGCAGTTGCTGGAAGCGCTGTGGGACACCGCACTGGCCCCGGCGACCACCGCGGTCCGGGTCACCGTGCACGCGCTGCGCCGCAAGATCGGCGAACCCGCGCTGATCGTCCACGACCCCGGCTACGGATACCGGCTGTGAACCGCGCTCGCCTCCGCCTCCCGTCGCCGCAACGGCTGCCGCTGCGCGGCCGACTGACGCTGGTGACGACGGCCGTCTTCGCGGTCCTCGGCTGCGGGCTGCTCCTGTTGAACTGGCTGAGTTCCCGACAGCTCCTTGAGGCGTACCGCGATCTCGTCGTGCCGGCCGCCACGACCGACACCGCCATGACCGAGGCCGGCCCGCCGATGCCGGGCTCCAGTGCCGCACCGGCCGAGGACGCCGAGCCACCCGAGACGCCGGGGTCGACCGCCGCCGAGGCGGTCGACCCCGCGCAGGCCTTCAGTGACTTCCAGGACAGCGTCCTCGGCGGTCTCCTGCTGCGGTCCCTGTTGATGCTCGTCGCCTTCACCGTGCTCGCCGCCGCGCTCGCCTGGTGGGCCGGCCGCCGCTCTCTGCGCCGGCTCAGCCAGGTCACCGCAGCTGCCCAGCGCATCAGCACCGGCAACACGCTGGACGAACGGCTCGGCCTGACCGGCCCGCACGACGAGGTCCGCGAACTCGGCGATACCTTCGACGCGATGCTCGACCGCCTGGACCACAGTTTCACCGCGCAGCGCCGCTTCACCGCACACGCCTCGCATGAACTGCGTACCCCGCTCACCCTCCAACGCACCGCGTTGGAGATCCCGCTGGCGCAGGGCCGGGTTCCCACCGACCTGAAACCCGCTGTCCAGCGCGCGCTGGACGCCAACGCCCGCACCGAACAGCTGATCGCGGCGCTGCTGACGCTCGCGCGCGGCGAGGCCGAAGCGCCGGTACCGCAACCGGCCGACCTCGCGGACGCAGCCCGGGACGCCCTGGCGGACCTGGCCGACGAGGCCCGTACGGCCGGTATCCGGATCGCCGGCACACCGGAGCCCGCGCCAGTCGCGGGCGACCCGGCGCTGCTCCGGCAGATCGCGCTGAACCTGTTGTCCAACGCGGTGCGGCACAACCACCGTGACGGCACGGCGTCGGTGGCCACCGGCACCACGGACGCCGCGGCTTACATCGAGGTCGCCAATACCGGCCCCGTGCTGACACCGGACGAGATCCCGTCTCTGTTCGAGGCGTTCCATCGTGGCCAGGAACACAGAGGCAACGGTTCCGGGCTCGGACTCGCGGTGGTCCGGACGATCACCGTCACGCACCGCGGCAGGGTGACCGCCGTCCCCAGGAATGGAGGCGGCCTCACTGTGCGCGTCGAACTTCCGCGCCACAGCCGCAAGGTCGGCGCATAGCCAGGAGATCCCCACGCTCATACGTGATGCCGACCAGACAGGTGGCGCATGAGCTGGTCGAGAGCGTAGGCCAGGCCGGCCTCGTACCGGTCGGAGTCCAGGTGGCGGGTGGGTCTCGTCCTTGCGCACCCACGCCCGCGGTGATYCCSAGATCTGCGGCCACCGCCACGTACGTCCACACCGAGGGTGGCCCGTTGACGAGCGCGCCCCGCTCGTCTTGACGAACCGAGGTCAACCGCCGAGACAACGTCCAGTCCTGACCTGCACCTAGCCTGCGTCCGCAGATCTGGGTATCACCGCGAAGTCGTGGGTGCGCAAGGACGAGYCCCACCCGCCACCTGGACTCCGACCGGTACGAGGCCGGCCTGGCCTACGCTCTCGACCAGCTCATGCGCCACCTGTCTGGTCGGCATCACGTATGAGCGTGGGGATCTCCTGGCTATGCGCCGACCTTGCGGCTGTGGCGCGGAAGTTCGACGCGCACAGTGAGGCCGCCTCCATTCCTGGGGACGGCGGTCACCCTGCCGCGGTGCGTGACGGTGATCGTCCGGACCAC
>NZ_RDBO01000119.1 GCF_008120935.1 Streptomyces sp. sk2.1 | reverse complement strand
GGCATGGTCCTGATGGCCACCGATGTCTTCGCCCTCGGCTTCCTCGACGGCCTCCTCGCTCGCGGCGAAGGAGGTCCCCGTGCCCTCGGGGAGCCACTTCCGCAGCAGCGGGTACAGGAGGAGTGCCGCGACGAACGACACCAGGAAGCCGAGGGCGAAGACATCGGTGGCCATCAGGACCATGCCGATGGAGGCGGACACGGCCAGCGTGATGACTCCGGCCCAGTTCCACTTCTCCACCCGGTGGGTGCGGCTGTCGTACCGTGCCCGGCGCACCAGGTAGTAGTCGGCGATCATCACCCCGCACATGCCGAGCGTCATGGCACCCAGGTACGCGAGATAGGTGGAGAACTTCTCCAGGATCCCGGCGCCGATCATCACCAGGGCGATGACGTTTCCGACGACCACCATCGCCGCCCTGCCCGGCTTCCGACCGGTGAGGGCGTCCACCAGGTTGACCAGCGAGAGCGAGCCGGAGTAGGCGTTGATGGCCTGGGCCTTGGCCTGCGCGGCGTAGATGGTGACGAAGCCCAGCCAGGCGGCGAAGATCACGAAGAAGGCGCCGGTGTTCTGCATGACGAAGTCACTGCCCGCCGCGCCCGCCGCCTCCGGGGTCAGGTTCTTGTCGTGGTCCATGAGGTACGTGACGACATCGGGCATGCCGCCGATGACGACGAGCGAACCCAGGACGGTCATCAGGACGTTCTGGGTGACCGGGCCGGCCGCGGCCAGGACCGTGACGTCACGGCGGGTCCGGCAGTAGCGGGCGAAGTCCGTCGTGACGAGGGCGATGGTTCCGGCCGTCGCGCCCATGACCGATACCGCGGCCTCGAACTTCGGCCACAGGCCCCCGGGGACGACCCCGGCGTAGCGGAACACGCCCATCGGGTCGGCGCCCTCGATCACGTAGATGTGAATGATCATGTAGATCGTGACGAGGAGCGTGACCGCCGTCAGTACTCCGGACGCGCGCAGTGCGAGCTTGAGCCCGAAGACGGCGAGTCCGATCCACAGCAGGGTCATGAGGCCGTAGAGCAGGACGCGGATCGCCCAGGAGTCGGGCAGGTCGAACATCAGCAGGGTGCCCTGGTAGAGAAGGGCCGACTCCATGGCCAGGAAGCCGAGGATCATGAACGCGAAGATCGCCGAGCCGATCGACGACCCCCGCAGGCCGAATCCGAAGAACCGGGAGGTGATCGTGCTGGACATGCCGGTCTCGAAGGCCATCCGGCCGAGCGCCCTGCCGAGGAAGACCCCGAAGGCCGCGACGAGGGCACCGACGACCAGTCCCACGGTGAAACCGGCGAGGACGACGGTGAAGCCGGCGATGGCGAAGACGACGAGCGCCGTGGCGACGCTGACCGGGCTGAGGGCGAGTTGGTGGCCGCTTCGGCGCTCGGCCGCCGGGACGCTGACCAGGGCGTGGTCCTCGGCCGCCGCGGACAGCGTCGAGCCGGTGGACCCCGGAGGGTTTGTTGTTGACGACACAGTTCCTACCCATCGGAGAAGAGAGGGCGTCCGCGGCGCGTTCCGCGGGGGAACGCGCCGGGTGTCGCCGTATTCGGTCAGTCCGCGCTGCAGCCCGCGATCGCGATGGCCTCGATCTCGACCAGGATTTCCGGCTTGGCCAGGGCCGCGACCTGAACCAGCGAACAGGCCGGGAAGTCGCCGGTGAAGAACTCCTCGCGGGCCTTCCACACCTGGGCGTTGTCACTCATGCGCGTGACGAAGATGGTCATCTTGACGACGTCGTCCATGGCGCCGCCGGCCGCCTCGACCAGGTCCTTGATCTTCTGGAGGACGACCCGGGACTGTTCGTGGGCGGTGTCGCCGAGGAGGGTCTCCCCGTCCTGGCCGCGCGCGGTCATGCCGGAGATCAGGATCAGGTCGTCGACGCGGAGGCAGTTCGACCACGTCCTGGCCGCCGGTTCACGCACGGCATCGGAGAAAAAACGTTCCTTCTTCATGGTTGCGGTGGTCCTCACAGATCGATCCGGCTGTCCCAGGCGGACGTTCCGCCCCAGTTCACGCACACGCTCTGACGGCGCATGAATCCCTGCCACGCCGTGGAACCGGCGGTACGGCCGCCGCCGGTCTCCTTCTCGCCACCGAACGCGGCGCCGACATCGGCACCCGTGGTGCCCATGTTCACGCGCACGATGCCGCAGTCGCTGCCCCGGGCGGAGAGGAAGGTCTCGATGTGGTTCAGGTCGGTGCTGTGCATGCCCGAGGCCAGGCCCTGGGCCACACCGTTGTGGATCTCGATGGCCTCGTCGAGGTCGTCGTAGACCAGCACGGAGACGATCGGGACGAAGGTCTCGGACCGGGCTATCTCGAAGTGCGGCTCCACACCCGTGACGATCGTCGGCTCCACGTACAGCCCCGGCCGGTCCAGGACCCGGCCGCCGTACACCACGGTGGCCCCGTCGAGCTCGGCGCGGGCGAGGACACCGCGGTAGTCCTCCACCGCCTGCGCGTCGATCAACGGGCCGACGACGGTGTCCGGATCCCGCGGGTCCCCGATGGCGATCTGCTCGAAGGACTTCTTCAGCAGCCCGACGAGTTCCTCGGCGATGCTCCGGTGGGCGATGATCCGGCGGGTGCTGGTGCAGCGCTGCCCGGTGGTGCCGACCACGCCGAACGTCAGTGCCTTCGCAGCGAGTTCGAGGTCGGCGGTCTCGTCGACGATGCACCCGTTGTTGCCCGAGCACTCCAACTGGTAGCGGCGTCCGAGCGTCGACCCGACGATCTCGGCGACCTTGCGCCCGACACCGGTGGAGCCGGTGAAGGAGATCATCGCGACCCGGGTGTCGGCGACCAGCCGCTCGGCGACGGTGTTGTCGGCGGGGATGAACAGCGAGAAGACGCCTTCGCACCCCATCTCCGCAGCCGCCTGGTTGACCAGCTTCTGCACCGCGATGGCGGTGAGCGGCACCTTGGGACTCGGCTTCCAGACCACCGTGTTGCCGGCGATCGCGGAGAGGAACCCGTTCTGCGCCCAGACGGCCGCCGGGAAGTTGTACGCGCTGATCAGTCCGATCACGCCCAGCGGCAGCCACTGGTCGTACATGCGGTGCTCGGCGCGCTGCGACTGCTGGGTGAAGCCGTACATCATCCGTGCCTGGCCCGCGGCCAGCGTGGACATGTCGACGGCCTCGCGCAGCTCGCCCTTGGCCTCCATCGTCGACTTGCCGGTGTCGAGGGAGACGACGGCTGCCAGGCCGTCGATGTTCTCCTCGATCAACTGGCCGATGCGGCGCACGAATTCACCGCGACGGGGCGGCGGGACCATCCGCCACTTCTTCTGCGTCTCGACGGCGGCGGCCACGACGCGCTCGTAGTCCCCGGCGTCGGAGGCGGCGATCCGGCCGACGGTCTCGCCGTCGGCGGGACAGACCGCCTCGATGACCGGACGGTCCTCGACGGCGCCCCAGCCCAGGGAGTCCGTGTAGGTGCCGGAATGCACATGGTCCAGGCCGAAGGCGGCCAGCACCTTCCCGGTGTCGAACAGGGCCCCGGCCCCATCGGTGGTGTCGTTCGTGTGGTCGGTCTCGGTCATCGTCATTCTCCCTCAGTTCCCGCCGATGCCGCGGGTCCGGCGAACTCCTGGCTGCGTCCCGCGAAGTCCTGGCTGCGTCCCGGCGCCTCAGTCCTTCGCAAGGAAGTCCCCGATCGTCTCGTCGGTGTGGTACTCGGGCTTCTCGTAGTAGTGCGGGCCGTCGTAGATCTCGATCAGCACGCTGCGCTCGTGGGCGAGCGTCGGGCCGTGGGGGTGGTCCTTCGGGTTCATGTAGAACGAACCGGGGCGCAGCCGCAGGCCGGAGTCGGTGTACTCGTAGTCGCCCTCGAGGCAGTACATGAACTGGTTCGAGGCGTGCGTGTGCCTGGTCGGTATCGTGCCGCCCTTCTCGTACTCCAGAAGGGCGATGCTGGCGCCGGTACCGGGGTTCTTGAACAGGAAGTACTGGCGGAACCCGTAGTCGGGGTAGTCGATCCAACCGGCGTCGTCGAGATCGGCGGCGTGGATCAGAACTTCGAGCGACTTCATGGCCGCGGGGTCGATGTCCACTGTTTCACTCCAAACCCGGGCGGCCCGATGCCACCCATGTGTCGTATTCCTGGCGGCTTTCCGGCGTGGCGGGGAACAGCCCGAAGAGGGACCGCCCGCGCCGGATCTCAAGTGCCGCGAACTCTTCGTACGCGGCGGCTTCGGCGGCCACGGCCGCCACTTCCGCGGCCAGATGGCGCGGGATCACCGCGACCCCGTCGTCGTCGCCCAGCACCACGTCGCCGGGGTGGACCGCCACACCGCCGCAGCCGATCGGCTCGTCCAGCGCGACCGGGTGCAGGGCGATCGGCGTCGCCGCGGGCGCGTTGCCCCGGTGGAAGCAGGGCAGCCCGGTCCCGGCGATGGCACCGGAGTCCCGGTAACCGCCGTCCGTGACCACACCGGACACACCGCGCCGCCTGAGCCGCGCCGCCATCATGTCGCCCATGGACGCCCCCGCCCTGGAGCCGAACGCGTCGATCACGAGCACCGCCCCGGGCGGGCACTCCTCGATCGCGCGCCGGTGCAGGTTCTCGCTGCTCGCGTAGTTGGCGAGGGTGTCCAGGTCCTCGCGCGCCGGGATGAACCGCAACGTGCTGGCCGGACCCACCATCGGTGCCCCGCCCCCGGCCAGGGGCCGGACCCCGGCCATCAGGACGTTGCGCAGACCGTGCCGGAGCAGCATGTTGGCGACGGTGGACGAGCCGGCCCGCGCCAACTGCTCGCGGACGGTCGGGGACAGCGGCTCGTGAACCGGCAGCGGTCCGCCGGACACCGCCGGCACCGGTTCGGCGCGCTCCGCGCGCTGCTCGCCGCTCACTGGAAGAACTCCAGGGGCGGACGGTTCCCCCACTGCGTGGTCTCGCCGGCGGTTCCGTTGAACCGTCCGGGCCGGTGGCTGCCGTCCACGATGTCGCCGTCGGTGTAGTGCTCGATGCGGAAGCCGAACGGGTCCTTCCAGTAGTCGAAGATCTGGCTGCCGAGCAGATGGCGGCCGACCCCGACGTCCGGGCTGTAGCCCTGCTGGAGCAGGTGGTCGTGCGAGGACATGACCGCGTCCATGTCGGTGACCTCGAAGGCGCTGTGGTGCACGCCCGCCCAGTCCGACTGGAGCACGAGCATGAAGTGGTGGTCCACCAGCTGCTCGCCCAGGTCGAGCCGGACGAAGGTGCCGACGACGGGGCCGTCCTGGCCCGGCGGCAGGAAGTAGTCGGAGGGCAGGAAGTTGAAGCGCTCGTTCAGCCAGGCCATCGACGCGTCGTGGTCCTTCACATGGAGCACGAAGTGGCCGAGCCGGGCGATGGTGCAGGGTGCGACGGGCTGGCGGACGAAGGAGTTCACCCGGTTCTTGTCCCGGATGTTGTTCATCCTGAACGGTTCCCGGTCCGCGATCGGTTCGGCCTTCTCCCGGTTCCAGATCGCCCGGATCTCGATGCCGTCCGGCATGGTCATCGAGACCACCAGGCCGCCCCCGGGCTCCGTCGACCCGGTGATCGGGGAGGACCCCGGCAGGGCGGCGAGTTCGACCAGGTCCTGGTGCGCGGCGACCTCGATCGAGGCGCCGATGAAGCGCTGCCCGGCGGCCTTGCGGGTGACGTGGATGTGGTGCTGGGTCCCGGTTCCCCGCATGTACAGCGTCCGGTCGTCACTGCCCTCGGCCCTGATCATGCCGAACGAGGTGAGGAACTCCTCCATCACCTGGAGATCAGGTGCCTCGTAGGTGACTTGAGCGGCATCGATTGCCGTGGCCACGGGTCCTCCTGTGGTGGGTGGGAGCGCGGTGGCGCGCTCGGTTCGTCGCCGGTGGACTGGGTGTGCCGTCGAACCGGCATCTGCTGTGCGGCATCCGGTACGCGCTCGTCGCACGCCCGGATCCGTCATGTGCGTCCGGCACGGGGGCGGCTGCCCTCACGTGTCCGTACGCATCGGACGCCGCACGGGCCGGCCCGCGGACGAACGGCGGCAGCTCGACGGCACGGCCCCTGACGGGCTCCCCCGACCGGGAGCCCGCAGGGCGGTCAGCGCTTCTTGAGGATGCTGACGTCGTCCGGCCCGATCAGGTCCGGCACGGTCCAGCCGTCCAGGTCGTACTCGTCCATGGCGCTCTGCGCGAAGTCCTTGCAGCGGTCGAGGAGGCCGCTGCCCCGCGCGCCGAAGAGGTTGGTCTGCCGGGTCACGTCGTTGCTGCCGATGTAGTTGATCTCGTACAGCTCGTGGCGGGCCCCGAACTCGGTGCCGATGGAGTCCCACAGCATCTTCATGACCTTGACGCGCTCCTCGGCGTCGATGCCGCCGGTGCCGCGCACATAGGTGTCCAGGTAGCCGCGGATCTCGGGGGTCTTGAAGTCGTCGGCGTGCGAGTTGAGGTAGATCAGCCCACTGGCCACCACCTGCTCGATGATGTTCTTGATCTTCGGCATGGCGAGCTGGTTCATCACCCGGTACGCCCCGGCGAACTGCGGGTCGGGCTGGATCATGCCGCCCTTCCACGGCACCGCGCTCTTCGCCATCGCGTCCGACAGCGCCCAGAACGTGTTGCGCCAGGCGATGACCTCGCCGAGCTGCGACATGACGCCGTGGAACTGGCCGGCCCCGGTGACGTCCAGGGCGCGGGCCAGCATGCCGACCAGGAAGTCCATCTTGACGGCGAAGCGGGTGCAGCCGTGCAGGGAGGCGCGCTCCAGGTAACCCGAGTGGACGTTGTACCTGTTCGCCTGCTCCAGATCGTTGTGGATGAACACGTTCTCCCAGGGGACGAACACGTCGTCGAGGACCAGGATGGCGTCGTTCTCGTCCAGTCGGCTGGACAGCGGGTAGTCGAACGGGCTGCCCAGCACGGCGGCCCGGTACTCGTTGGACGTGCGGCAGATCAGCTTCACGCCGGGGGAGTTCGTCGGCATGATGAACACCGGTGAGAAGGAAGGGTCCTGCACGGCGACCTGGCCGACGTGGCCGACGAAGGTGTAGTGGGTCAGGGCCGAGCCGGTGGCCACCACCTTGGCGCCGGTGACGTAGAAACCCGCGTCGGTCTCCCGGGTGACCCGGATGAACACGTCCTTGCCCGCGTCGGCGCCGAGACCGCGGTCGACCGGCGGGTTCATGATCGCGTGGTTGATGTACCAGGTCTTCTGCTGGGCCTTGCGGTACCAGTTGCGCGCGTTGTCCTCGAAGCCGCGGTAGAACTCCGCGTTGGCGCCCAGGGTGCCGAGGAAACAGCCCTTGTAGTCGGGCGAGCGGCCCATCCAGCCCCAGGCGATCTTCTGCCACTCGGCGATCGCGTCGCGCGAGGCCACCTGCTCCTCGACGGTCTTCGGCGCCCGGTAGAAGCGGTGGGTGAAACCGCCGTCCTCGTTGGGCGCGGTGAGGACGTCCTTGCGCGCCGGGTCGTGCAGCGCGTCGTACATGCGGGCGATCATGCGGGCCGAATTGCGGAACGCGGGATGCTCGGCGACGTTCTCGACGGGCTCGCCGTAGATCCAGACCTCGCGCCCGTCGTTCAGGCTCTCCAGGTACTCGGCACCGGTGAAGGGGATGTTCTCACGGCCGGCGCGGTCGAGTGGCTGCTGATTTGCATTTTCCGTGTTCATGGAACGAAAACCCCATCTTCTCCCCGACGGAAATGGATCGCGCCGGATTCAGGTCATGCGCGATCAGCTGCCCATGAAAAGGGAGTCGAGTTGCCGATCCGAATTTGCCTGTGGCGTCGAATTGCCGGAAGGCTTCCACGGGGGGCAGGCGCGGGCAATGGGTGCCGAGAGCGGACGAGGCGCACGGGCGCGGCGCCGGACGAGTCGGACGCCGATCCGTGAACGACCGGGGAATGGCCTCTGAACTGGTGTTTCTCGCGCCGGTGGGTGAAGGGGGTGTCATCCGGGGCGCCTTCGGTTGTGACGTACGCCACAGGGAATTCATCTCGTTGTGCGAGATGCGCCATCGCTTTTCCCCGCGCGGTCCATACGCGGCACAACGGAGGGGGCCATAGTTTTATGTATGGCTGCCTTCCGGCGGGGTGTTCCCACGCGGGCCGGCCCTTCGCGGCGCACCGTGTTCGTGGGCCGGTCCTTCACGTGGCGTCGTGTTCGCGGTGCGGCCCTTCACGTGGCGTCGTGTTCGCGGTGCGGCCCTTCGCATCGTGCCGTGTTCGTGGTGCGGCCCCGTCCATGGTTCTTGCGGGGTTCGGGTGCCGCCCCGGCTCACGATCTGAGCGCGCGGCGGTGCTCGGCGACCACACGGGTCGCCTCCAGCCAGTGCCGCATCAGCGGACTGATCTCGGCATCCCGCCGCCACAGCAGCGTGGCCTGCATCGGGGCGAGCCAGCGCGGGGGATCGAGGAGGGCCACCGCGTCCGTCCTGCCCGCGATCCGCCGGGTCACGGGGGCCACGCCGAGCCCGGCGGCGACGAAGGCGACGGCGGTCTGCGGAGTGGAGACCTCCAGCACGTCGAAGGTCTCGTCACCCGCGAGCGCCTTCTCGACGGCCTCGGGCATCCCTGTGAACGCCGGAATGTGGTACGGGAGAATCCAGCGCCCCCACCCCTTCCCGTCGGGGTGGTCCTCACGCGCGCGATACCGGGGAACGGCGAGTTTGATATCGATTCCCAGGACGGGAAAGGAATCGCAGAGATCCGCTACGAAACCGGCGAACTGGCCGGGGCCGAAAGGAATGCATCCCATGTCCAGCCGGCCGTCCTGAATTCCCTGCACGATGAGGTCGGGGGTGACATCGGTCAGGCTGACCCGGGCGCCCGGGACCTGGTCGAGGAACTCGGCCAGCACGTCGGCGACGATCTCGTTGATGACCATGGGTTCCACCCCGATGCGCAGGTCCCCGACCGCGCCCTCGCCCATCAGCTTCAGCGTCGCCACGGCGCGGTCCCGGTCGGCGACCAGGCGTTCGCCCTTGGACAGGAGGTAGAGCCCGGCCTGGGTGGGGTGGACGCCCTTCGCCGTGCGTTCGAGGAGGCGCACGCCGAGCTCGCCCTCCAGCTTCGCCACGGCATGGCTCACCGGCGGCTGCGTCATGTTGAGGTTCTTGGCGGCCTGCGAGACCGAACCGGCCTCCACGACGGCCCTGAAGTACTCGATCTGGCGAAAGTCCACGCTCTTCGACCTTCCATGGCCCCCGGCATGTCCCGACACGCAGAGGTTACGGGACAGCCCATGGCCCCGATCTTCCTCGACGGGCTGTCGACGGGGCCGGAGGCCCGTCCCGTCGACGGCCGGGGCCGGGCACGCGAAGGGACCGGGTGCCGTTGCCGTGACCTGCTGACCGCCGCACACCAGCGGCTCGGCGGCCCGACCGAGCCCGTCCGGGACCACCACGGCGTCCACAGGGCCGCCGGCCCGCGGGAGCTCACCGAAGCCCGGGACCGGCCGGCCAACCACTGCCTGCCGCCCCGATCCCGGCCTCCTCGGCAGTGCTGGTACTCGACCGGCCCGAGTGATCGGCCACGCAGGGAAACGGTGGCCCACCGGTCCTGCTCCCGGAAACGTGGACGGAGTTCTGCCCCGGCGGGAAGAGCTTCTGTTCCTGCCGGGCCCCGAGGCGCCGGTTGCATCGGCGCAGGACGACGGCGAGCGGCCCGGACCGGGACCACGCGCAAGTCGGCCGACGCCAAGTGTCCGGGCTGCGAAAGGCGGCCTAACAGCCTTGAACCAGGCGGGACCCGCTCTGGCCGACCGAACCCGCGAGAAACGCGACATTGTCCATCACGACAGACACCTCACCGCGCGGTCGGCCCGACCGCCTGGCTCGCCGGATGCCGACGCCTCCACCACCGCTACGAGCACGAGCCGGAACACTTCCTCGCCTTCACCAGTATCGCCTGCACTTTCGTCTGCCACCGCAGACCCAGGACGAATCCATGTGTTGTGGAAGCTGCGCCATGATGGCCCGCGTGAACAAAGAAACTGTGCTTGAAGCCGTAGCACGCCTGTACCGAGAGTTCATGGAATTGCCCTTTCCTTCCGGATTGGCCGGCGCGGACCGGGCCGGCTTCGACCTGGTGATGCTGGACTCGGACACCGCGGCCTGGATCTTCATCTGGATCAAGAACGGCGGTGAGCTCGAAGCGCGAGGTCGAAGCGGTCTGCTTCGCTGCATCGCCCGACTGGACCGGGTCGTACCTGTACTCGGCGAAGCGGACGACCCTGAGTACTGGCACCGCCTGCACGAGATGGCTCGCCTTGTGGCGGACTCCTCACATGTCGCCACCGAATGAGATGACCTCTTGGCCATCCACATCGATTCCGAGTAGGGCGAGAGCCTTGTCCAGAGTCGCCTCGACCTCCCCGGGGTGCCCACCGCGTGCGATGACCGATCCCAGTCGGTCGTATGCGCTCTGTGCGGGGCGCACGCGTCTGCCAGGGGTTCCGGTGACCGTCACACGCTCCACATCGGGCAGGGCGACGGCCTCCGTGGCGCCGGTGATTCGACGGAGGGTGCCCGTGGTCGTCGGGAGGAGGAAGGCAACTCCCGCACATCCGCGGTGGCGCGGTCGCAGGTCCGGTGTGCCACCGCTGGCGGCGTGGATCTGCTGGTCCAGGAGGTCCACGCCCTCGGCCAGGCGGATCAGTTCCGGGATCATGCCGCCGGCCAGGCGGGGGTTGAGCTCGATCAGGGTGGCGCCGGTATCGGTCAGTTTGACCTCGATGTGGCACGGGCCGTTCTGTATGTCGAGCGCTCGGAGGGCGTCGGTCGCGGCCCGGCGCAGCATCGTCCGCTGCTCGTCGTCGAGCGGGGCCGGGTAGATGTGGCGTGTCTCCACGAAGTGTGGCCCGCTCGTCACCGACTTCCGGGTGATGCCCACGCAGGTGTGCTCTCCTGCGACGGAGAACGTCTCGACGCTGTACTCGGGCGCGTCGAGAAATTCCTCCAGCAGCACGGCGCCCGCTGCTTCCTGGCCACGCACGTTTGTGCGCACGGCCAGGACCCGGTCGGCGTGCTCGTTCACCTCGGCGCGGGTGAGGCACCGGCGTACGAGCTGCGAGCCGGAGTCGTCGACGGGCTTGACGACACAGGGCAGGCCCACCCGGGAGACGGCGTCGTCCAGTTCGTCCGGCGTGCGTGCCACGGCGAATCGGGGCTGGGGCACCCCGGCGGCCACGAGTGCGGCACGGACCTGCGCCTTGTCGCGGGCGCGGCGGACCGCGTCGGGTGGATTGCCGGGGAGACCGAGTTCGAGGGCCGTCTGCGCGACGGCAGGCACGTAGAACTCGCTGGTGGTGGTGATGCCCGCGAGGCTGCCGACCGGGAGGGAGTCCAGGGCGGCGCGCAGTGCGGCAGGGGTGTTGGTGTCGCAGAGGACGACCTCGGCGCCCGTCCCGTCGAGACCGGTGTAGCGGGTGGCGTCCGAGGTGAGGAAGACGGGGACGAAGCCGGCTTCGCGCGCCGTGCGCAGCGCGATCATTCCCGTACCGGTCGTGTTGGCCTCGACGAAGGCCAGGTGTCGGGGCATGGTGCTCGATTCTGCCGGGCCGAGGGTGCAGGAGGGAGCGGGAGGACGGACAGGGGGCGTCACCGGTCTTCGCCCCCGGTGAGCCCGAGCAGCCGGTCGACCAGACGGGCCGCCGCCTCCGGGGCCTCTTGTCGCCGCTGCCAGTCGGCCGTCAGGGCGGAGATGCGGTCGAACTGCTTGGCGAGCAGGTCCGCGCTGGCGGAGGGCGCGGCGGAACCGGCGCCGCCCCTGCGCTCGAGCTCGCCGTCCGCCGAGAGCAGCGACCCCAGGCCGGCGGCGCTGTTTCCGGCTCGGTGGCCGTGCTCCGAGGCGATGCGGTGAAGCGTCTCCGGGTCCGGCTCGGTGGCCGGCCGCCAGGACTCCACCGCGTCGAGGACGTACCGCCCGGCGATGACCTGGGCCTCCCGCCACGGGACCCCGTCCGCGAGGGTCAGTTCGGTCGCGAGCGAGAACGCACTGAGGTACTCACGCTCGCACGCCACGCGTAGACGCCGGGTATCGAACCGGAGGTTGCGGAAGACAGCGGTCGCGATCCGCAGCATCGACCGCAGGTCTCCCAACTGCCGCGTCATCTGGGCCGAGCCCTCCTTGGACACCTCGACCGTGTTGCTGAAGGGTGTGCCGCGCTGGGTGGTCGCGGCGTCCACGTACCAGGACAGGGTGTGACTGCTCTTGCCCCGCAGGCGTTCCAGGACCGGGTAGTTCTTCTTCTGCGGCATCGCGGAGGAGATTGCGGCCATCTCGTCGGGAAGTTCCACGAAGGCGTACTGGCCGCCGGCCCAGTTCATGAGATCCGTGAAGAACCGGCTCATGCCGATGCCGAACGTGGCGCATTCCGCTGCGAGTTCGAGCTGCCAGCTGCGGGAGGCGACGGATGTCAGCGCGTGCGGGTTCGGCCCGGCGAAGCCGAGGAGGTGTGCGAGCCGCTCGCGGTCCCAGTCGAGCTGCTGGCCGGCCATGGCTCCGGCGCCGAGCGGCGAGGACTCGGTGCCGTCGTACCAGGCGAGCAGGCGCTCGGCGGTGTGCAGCAGGTGGTCGCAGAGGGCGGTGAGGAAGAAGGCGGGGGTGATCACCTGGGCCGGCTGGAGGTGGGTGTAGCCGGGCATCGGGTCGTCGAGGTGGCGGACGGCCAGGTCGTGCACGGCGGACGCGCACGTCAGCAGCTCGGCGGCGGTCTCCACGGTCTGCGCCCGGCCCAGCTGGAGCTGTGCGCATGCCTGGAAGTCGTTCCTGCTGCGGTCGACGCGCCAGGCGGGGACGGGGGCGGACAGCCGGCGGCCGACGGAGACCTCGATGGCGAAGGAGAGATCGGAGAAGTTGGTCCGGGGGTCGGCCGTGAGGGAGGTGGCGGTGAGCCCGTCGAGGGCTGTGGCGATGTCGTGGGCCTGCTGCTCGGTCAGTACGCCGAGCCGCGTGTACTCCAGGAGCAGCGCCTTCTCCGTGTGCAGGTAGAAGGGCAGCAGGTGGGCCACGTCGTACGCGAACTGTGGTTCGAGTACCTCGTCGTGGAGCAGGGCGGCAGGGGCCTGCGTGATCCGTCCGGTCAAGGACGGTGTTCCGGGAGCGGTCATGTCTGCCTCCTGAGGGGCGTGGTCACATGGTGGGTCATGCCGGTGTCACCCGGTCCGGTGCCGAGGTGTCCGCGGGAGCGGAGGCCGGGACCGATTCGCTTTCGGCGGCGATCCGGTGGCAGAGGGCGGCGAGGTGGGCCGCGTTGCCCGGCGCCACCATGGACATGTGGTCGTCGCCGCTGTTGTGGACCCGCATCGTGCCGCCGATCAGTCGTTCCCAGCCGCGCAGGTACCGTTCGGCCGAGTCGTGCAGCACCGGGGAGCGGTTCTCCGGGCCCGCGTTGCGGCCCTCCGCGGAGACAACCAGGTGGATGTCGCCCTCGTACGGCTCCGG
Organism: Streptomyces sp. sk2.1; assembly: GCF_008120935.1. GTDB lineage: Bacteria > Actinomycetota > Actinomycetes > Streptomycetales > Streptomycetaceae > Streptomyces. The sequence goes on along the minus strand of NZ_RDBO01000119.1, from coordinate 4,135 downwards.
GCGGTACGTGAGGTAGGCGCCGTGCAGCAGGCCGCAGGCGCGCAGCGGCAGGACTCCGGCGAGCTCGGCCTCGTAGCGCGGCCAGCCGGCGGCGTCGAAGAAGTCGACCACCTCGGTGGTGAGCCGGGCCCGCTCGGGGCTGCCCTCCGGTGCGGCGGCGGCCTTCTCCACCAGCACCTCCACCGACCGGTACAGCTCGGCCGTGGTGCGGTGGTTGGCCATGGAGCCGGGGTCCTGCGGCAGGGTGGGCTCCACCAGGACGAGCGGGTCCACGCGATGGCCGGCGGCGGTCAGCAGGCGCGCCATCTCGAGCGCGATCAGACCACCGTACGACCAGGCCATCAGCGCGTACGGGCCGGTGGGCTGCTCGCGCAGCAGATGGGTGACGTACTCCTCGGCGAGGGCCTCGATCGTGGCCAGAGGCTCGCCGGGCCCGTAGGCACCGGGCAACTCGAAGGCGAGGAGCGGCCGTTCTGCGGGCATCGAGTGGGCCAGGCCCGCGTACCAGGCGATGCTGCCGCCGCTGGGGTGGACCCAGAAGAGGGGGCGCATTCCGCGGCCGGCCGCGAGGCGGGCGAGCGGCCCGGAGCGGGGGGCGGGGCCGCTGCCGGCGTCCTGGTCGACCTTGGCGCTCAGTTCGGCGACGGTCTGATGCTCGTAGTGATCGCGCACCTGGAGTTCGACGCCGTGTTCGCGGGCGAGCGAGGTGACGTGCACCAGGCGGAGGGAGTCGCCGCCCCGCTCGAAGAAGTTGTCGTGGACGCCCAGCCTCGGTACACCGAGCACTTGCCGCCAGATGTCGACGAGAAGGCTCTCGGTGGGCGTGCGCGGGGCCACGTACTGCTCGCCCGAGTCGATCCGGGTGCGCTCGGTCTCGCGCAGTGCCCGCCGGTCGGTCTTGCCGCTGGCCGTGGTCGGAATGCGCGCCACGCGGTAGTACGCGCCGGGGAGCAGGTATTCGGGCAGGGCGTGGGCGAGGAACGAGCGCAGGGCGGTGGCGTCGACCTCGTCGTCCGACAGTTCCAGGAAGGCGGCGAGTTCACCGCCGTGCCCGGACTCCGCGTCGAGCACGGTGACTGCCGCGTCGGTGACGGCCCGGTGCCGGCACAGGTGGGCCTCGATCTCCCCGGGCTCGATCCGGACGCCGCGTACCTTCAGCTGCCCGTCGAGCCGGCCGAGCAACTCCAGGGTGCCGTCCGGCAGGTGGCGTCCGCGGTCGCCGGTGCGGTAGAGCACGTCCTCGGGGTCGCCGGTGAACGGGCTGGTGAAGAACCGGCTCCGCTCCTCGTCGGGAGCGGTGAGGTAGCCGAGGCTCCGGGCAGGTGTGCGCAGTACGACCTCGCCGGACTCGCCCACCGAGCACGGCTCGCCGTGCGGAGAGAGGACCAGGGCCTGGCAGCCGGGCAGAGGGCGGCCGACCGGGACCGAGCGGGGGGCGGGGCCCGGTGGCAGCCGGTGGGCCAGCTTGGCCAGCGTGGTCTCCGTCGGCCCGTACAGGTTGACGATCTCCCCGTCCGTGACCCGCTGCCGCATCTCGTCCACGAGCAGGCCGGTCAGCGGCTCGCCCGCGAAGAAGACCTGGCGCAGGGACTCCACGCTCCGGTCGGTGTGCCGGGCGGCGAGCCAGGCGCGGGCCACCGAGGGCACGGTGTGCAGCAGGGTGACGCGCTGCTCGCGCAGCCAGGCGAACAGCCGGTCCGGGTCGTCGGTGTCCACGTCGGGGACGCACAGGGTCGCGCCGCTGACCAGGGGCAGCAGGACGTCCCGGTACAGCACGTCGAAAGAGAGCGCGGTCAGCTGGGCGGCCCGGTCGCCGGGGCCGACCTCGAAGGCGGTTCGCTGCCAGTCCAGGAAATGGGCCAGCCCGCGCTCCGAGCCCGTGACGCACTTGGGCACACCGGTGGAGCCGGAGGTGAAGCTCAGGTACGCGGCCCGGTCGCCGGGGCGGGACGGGAGCGCGGGCGCCGCACCCCCGTCCAGGGCGGCCGGGACGAGGTCGAGGCCGCCGGATGCCGTCGGTTCGCCGCTTCCGCTGATGACGAGCCGCGCCCCCGCCTCGCGCAGGAGCAGATCCCGGCGCGGTTCGGGCAGGGACGGGTCGACCACGAGCAGTGGGCGGCGCGAGGCGAGGGTGCCGAGCATGCCGGCGGCGAGACCGAAGGAGGAAGGCACGGAGAGGGCCACGACCGCCGTCTCGGGCACCGCCGCCTCGATGCGTGCGGCGAGGTCGCGGACATCGGCGAGAAGGGTCCGGTAGTCGCGCGTCGTCGGCCCGTGGGTCAGGGCCGTGGCGTCGCCGTCCCGCACGGCGGCGCGCTCGAACTGCTCGACCACGGAGGGCGCGTCGGGCATGGGAAGGGGCGACAGGGGGTCGGGGAGGACGCCGGAGAGCTCCGGCGCGCGGAGCGAGTACGTGCCGACGGGGGCATCCGGGCATCGGGTCGCCCGGTCGAGCAGGTGTGCGAACTGTGCCGACATGGCAGCGATCTGCTCGGGGCCGAGCACGTCCGTGCGGAAGACCCACTCGAAGCGGATGACGCCGTCCTGCTCGGCGCCGTACAGGGTCAGCCAGAACTTCGGGTCGCTGCTGCCGACATCGCCCCGGAGCACCGTGGTCCCGCCCAGGACGGGGCGGCCGGCGGGGGTGTTGTCGAAGTTGAACACGACGTCCACGAGCGGGTTCCGGTCGATCTCACGGGGCGGGCTCAGCGTCTCGACGACCTGTTCGAAGGGGATTTCCTGGCTGCCGAGCGCGTCGGTGAGCGTGCTGCCGACGCGCTCGATCAGGGTCCGGAAGGACGGGCTGCCGCTCAGGTCCGCACGGATGACCAGGGTGTTGAGGAAGTTGCCGATGAGCCGGTCGAGTTCGGGGCGCGCACGGCCCGCGAAGGGCACGCCGACCAGGAGGTCCTCCTGTTCGGAGAGCCGGCCGAGGAGCAGGTCGAAGGCAGCGAGGAGGACGGTGAAGACGGAGGCGTTGGCGGTGCGGGCGAGCGTGCGCACCGCTTCGCTCAGCTCGGCGGACAGCGTCAGGCTGTGACGTCCGCCGGTCGAGGCGCCCGGTTCGGGGGCACGGCCCTGACGCGGCAGGTTCAGCCGGGGCGGGTTCGCCAGGTGGGCCGCCAGCTCGCGGAGCTGCTCGCGGACCTCGGGACCGTCGAGCCGGCGCTGCTGCTCCTGGACGTACTGGCGGTAGCCGAGCGCGAGCGGCGGAAGGGTGCCGGTGCCGCCGGAGGTGAGGTCCCGGTAGGCGGCGTCCAGGTCGGAGAGGAGGAGGGAGGTGGACCAGCCGTCGAAGACGATGTGGTGGACGACGAGTACGAGGGTGTGGCGCTCCGCGCCGGAGCGCAGCAGTGTGGCGCGGAGGAGCGGCGGACGGTCGAGGGCGAGGGGCCGCGCGGCCTCCTCGTCGGTGAGCCGCCGCAGAGTGCTCGCGGCCTCGTCGGGGGCGAGTCCGGTCAGGTCGTGGGTGGTCCACGGGACGGCCGCGGTCTCCGTGACGTGCTGGACGGGCTGGCCGTCGACTTCTCGGAAGCCGGTGCGCAGGGCCTCATGGCGGGCCAGGACGGCGCCCAGGGCCCGGCGCAGCGCGGTGGCGTCGAGGGGGCCTTCGAGGTGCCAGACGAGCGGCATCAGATAGTCCGTGCGGCCCGGGTGCAGCTTCTCCAGGAACCAGATGCTGCGCTGGGCGGGGGAGAGCGGCAGCCTGTAGTCGGTCGTGGACGCGGCCGGCGCGGCGGCGGGGGCGGCGCCGGGCTCCTCGCCCAGGGCGGCGGCGAGCTCCGCGACGGTGCGGCTCCTGACCACGGCGCGCAGCTCGACGCGGCGGTCGAGCAGCTCCCGGAGCCGGCCGGTGACGCGGACGGAGATCAGCGAATCGGCGCCCGCGGAGCGGAGGTCGGCGTCCGGGGCGATGTGGTCGACGCCGAGCAGATCGGTGTAGACGCCGGCGATGAGGGTCTGGAGGGGGGTGGGGGCGCCATCGGCCGGGGGGACCGGGACGGTCGAGGGCTCAGGGGCGGTCGGGGCGGTCGCCTCGGTGGTGAGGAGACTGCCGCGGTGTTCGATCGTGCGGTCCGGCCTTGTCCGTACGCGGTCGCCCGTCGGGTACAGGGCGGGGAACCCGGGCGCGGGG
>NZ_RDBO01000118.1 GCF_008120935.1 Streptomyces sp. sk2.1 | reverse complement strand
CATGCCGGCTCCCCGCCGAGCGCCGTCCGGACCTCGGACTCGGACATGGCGTCGATCTCCGCCTGGACTGCCGCCTCCACGGCCAGGGCCTGCTCGGCGAGCGTCGGCCGCTCGTAGAGGACCGTCAGCGGCACGTCGATGCCCAGCTCACCGCGGAGCCGCGCGCCGACCCGGGCCAGCGCGAGCGAGTGCCCGCCGATGTCGAAGAAGCGGTCGCCCGGCGCGACGGTGGAGCGGGGCAGCACCCCGAGCCAGATGTCGGCGAGCAGCCGTTCGGCGTCGGTCAGTTCGGGCTGTGGGTCCTCGGGGCGGACGGCATCGGCCGGGTCGGGGAGCGCTTTGCGGTCCACCTTGCGGCTGTTCGTCAGCGGCAGCGCGTCCAGGACGACCAGGGCGTCCGGCACGCAGTGCCGGGGCAGCCGCTCGCGCAGGAAGGCTCGGACCCGGGCAAGGTCGGGTCCCCGCCCCTCGACGGGGACCACGTAGCCGACGAGGAGGTTCCCCGACTCCGGGTGGGTGCGGACGGCAGCGGCGGCCGAGCGCAGCCCGGGGAAGGCGGCGAGCGCCCGCTCGACCTCGCCGAGCTCGACGCGGAAGCCGCGCACCTTCACCTGGCCGTCGGCACGGCCGAGGACCTGGATGCGGCCGTCGGGGCCGAGGCGGGCGATATCACCCGTGCGGTACATCCGGGAGCCTGCCGGCCCCCACGGGTCCGGCAGGAACACCTGCGCGGTCAGGGCCGGCGCCCCGAGGTAGCCGCGGGCGAGCTGGGGGCCCGCGACGTACAGGGCTCCGGTCGCGCCCGGCGGTACCGGACGGAGGTCCTCGTCGAGCAGATAGGCGCGAGTGCCGGGCAGCGGGCGGCCGATGGGCACCTCCCGTGTGTCCGGGTGCCAGGCGGTCGCGTCGGTGAGGTCGGCGTGGGTGACGACACAGGTCGCCTCGGTCGGCCCGTACGAGTTGATGAGCCGCACCCGGTCGCCGACGGCCGCGTGCCACTGGGCGAGGTGTCCGGCGTTCGCCTGCTCGCCGCCGATGACGACGAGCCGCAGACTGCCGGGGACCTTCGCGCCGGGGACGTCGGCGAGCCAGGCGCACAGCTGGTGCCAGAACGCGGTCGGCATGTCGACGACCGTGGTGCCGGTGGCCGCCAGGTCCCCGAGGAAGCCGTCCGGGGACAGCATCCGGTCCGCGGGCAGCACCAGCGTGGCGCCCGCGACGAGCGTCGTCCACAGTTCGGAGACGAAGGCGTCGAAGCTGAACGACGAGCACTGCAGCACCCTGTCGTCGCCGGTGAGGCCGTATTCCCGGGCGGTGACGGCGGCGTAGTGGGACACGCTGTGGTGTTCCACGCCGACGGCCTTCGGCCGGCCGGTCGACCCCGAGGTGTAGATGACGTAGGCGAGGTCGTGCTCCGACCGCTCTCCGAGTGGCTCCACCGCCGCCGGCACGGGCTCCGGTGCGGGACCGTCGTCCAGGGTGAGGGCCAGGTGCCGGAAGTTCTCCGGGACACGGCCGATGCCCTGTGTGGTGAGGACGGCGGCGCACTGCCGGTCGTGCAGCAGGAAGGCGATGCGGTCGGCGGGGTCGGAGGGCTCCAGCGGCAGATAGGCCGCGCCCGCCCGGAGGATCGCGAGGATCGCGACGACGGTCTCCGGGTGTCGCTCGGCCCACAGGCCGACGACGTCGCCCCTGCCGATGCCTCGCTCCCGCAGCCGGGCAGCGAGCCGCTCGGAGCTCTGCCGGAGCTCCCCGTAGGTAAGCCGGGTCGCCCCGTGCGTCACGGCGGGCCGGTCGGCGGCCTCTCCGGCATGCCGCGCGACGGCCTCGTCGAGGCGGAGCGCGAGACCGGTGGCGGTGTCTGCCGCCGCGACCGCCTCGGGGCGGCCGGCGGCCAGCTCGGCCAGGTCGCTCCGGTCCTCCGCGCGCAGGACGTCCAGGCGGCCGACGGGCCGGGCCGGGTCGGCGCAGATCCGCTCGGCGAGGAGCACGAAGCGCTCGGCGAGCGAGCGGACGGTCCGCTCGTCAAAGAGGTCGGCGCTGCAGAGGAGTTGGGCGTCGGTGCCGCCGTCCGGGCGGCCGATGAGTTCGACTTCGATGTCGAAGTCACAGGTCGTCGGCGCGATCCGGGCCCGCTCCACGGCGAGACCGGGCAGCGCCCAGTCGTCGGCGGGTGCCGGCGAGTACTGGAAGAAGACGTCGAACAGTGGGGAACGGCCGCTCTCCCGCGTCGGGTTGAGCTCCTCGACGACCAGGTCGAAGGGGGCTCGCCGGTGGGCGTGGGCGTCGAGGACGGTGGAGCGCACCCGCCCGAGGAGCTCCGGGAACGACGGCCCGCCGGACAGGTCGAGACGTAGCACGACCGTGTTGACGAGGAAGCCGACGAGTCCGTCCAGGTCCGGGTGGTCGCGCAGGTCCACGGGGGAGCCGACGGGCAGGTCGGTCCGGCCCGTGTGCCGCTCCATCAGGACGCCGAAGGCCGCCAGGAAGGTCATGAACGGGGTCGCCCCGTGCTTCCGGCCGAGCGCGGTCAGCACCTCCGTCTGCCCCGGCGTGAACGCGAACGCGTGGGCGTGCGCGGCGGAGGAACGGTTCAGCGTCCTGCGCCGGTCCACGGGCAGATCGAGCACGGGCAGATCGCGCAGCCGCTCGCGCCAGTGGTCGAGCTCGGGCGCGTGGCGGCCCGCAGCGCGCTCCGCGTGCTCCCAGGCGGCGTAGTCGGCCAGGGTGCGGCGCGGCGGCTCGGTCAGGTCGGCCGTGTGGGCCAGCGCCTTCCCGTACCGCTCGGCCAGACCGGCGGCGATGACGGCTTCGGAGACGCCGTCCCACGCGATGTGGTGGAAGGTGAGCAGCAGCAGGTGGTCCTCGGTTCCGAGGCGGACCACTGAGCACCGCAGCAGGGTGTCGGCCGCCAGGTCGAAGACCCGCTCCGACTCGACGCTCAGCAACTCCCCGGCTCGGCCCTCGCGTTCCCCATCGGGCAGAGCGGTCAGGTCGTGGAGCCGGACGACGACCTCCGCGTCCGCGGCGGCCGTCTGGACCAGTCCGTCGGCGGTCGGCCCGATCCGGGTGCGCAGGGCGTCATAACGGCGTACGACATCGGTGACGGCCGAACGCAGGGCGTCGAGGTTGAGCACCCCGCGCAGCCGCAGGGCGACGGGCGCGTTGTACCGCCCGCTGTTCGGGTCCATCCGCTGGAGCGTCCACAGCCGGCTCTGTCCGCTGGACAGCGGGACCGGGGCACCGGGCCGCGTCCGCGGGATCTCCTCCCTCGCCGGGGCCGTGCCACCGTCCTCGGCGATCGTCGCGGCCAGCTCCCGTACCGTCGGCGCGTCGAACAGCCGGCGCACGGTCGTCTCCACATCCAGGTCGGCGGCGAGCGCCGCGACCAACCGGACGGCGAGCAGGCTGTGGCCGCCCAGCTCGAAGAAGCTCTGCGTCACGCCCACCTCGGGAACGCCGAGGACGCGCGCCCACACAGCGGCCATCGCCTCCTCGAACGGGGACGCCGGCGTGCCGTCGGCACCGGCGGACGGGGCGTCGCCGCCCGCCTCCTCCGGTCCGGGCAGCCGCGCCTTGTCGACCTTGCCGGTCACCGAGAGCGGCAGCCTGTCGAGGCGCACGCAGTGCGTCGGGACCATGTACGCGGGCAGTCGGGCCGCCGCGAACTCGCGCAGCTCGTCCGGGGACACTCGGGTGACGACGTGCGCGACGAGAACGGCCCCGCGCTGCGGGTCCTTCCGTACACCGACGACGGCGGCGTCCACGGCCGGGTGCTCGCGCAGCACGGCCGCGATCTCGCCCGGCTCCACCCGGAAACCGCGGATCTTGACCTGTTCGTCGACCCGGCCCAGGAACTCCAGGCGTCCGTCGTGCAGGAGGCGGGCCCGGTCACCGGTGCGGTACATCCGGCCGGGACGGAACGGGTCGGGCAGGAACCTCTCGGCGGTGAGCGCGGGTCGGCCCAGGTAGCCGCGGACCACGCCCTCGCCACCGATGTACAGTTCGCCGGGCATGCCGGGCGGCACCGGGCGCAGATCGGCGTCGAGGAGGTACTCGGTGGTGCGGGTGATCGGCAGGCCCAGCGGCACGAACTCGTGCGGGCCGCCCGCCGCGCTCTGCACGGACGACCAGATGGTGGTCTCGGTCGGGCCGTACACCTGGAGCAGTGCCTCCGGCGCGGACGCGGCGCTCACCCGGGCGATGGCGGCCGGGTCGGCGGCCTGGCCGCCGAAGAGCAGGACCCGCAGACCGGACGCGAAGTCGGGGGCGTGCCGGGAGAGTTCCTCCACGAGCGCGGCCGTGAGGTACATGATGTCGACGCCCCACTCGGCCAGACGGGCGCGGAGCGTCTCCGGGTCGAGGAGCACCTCGTGCGGGACGACACGGAGCGAGGCACCGTGCGCCAGGGCGGTCCACACCTCGAAGGCGAGCGCGTCGAACGAGGGGCTGGACGCCATGCCCACCACCTCGCCGGGCCGCACCCCCACGTACCCGGTGGTGCCCACGAACCAGTCGAGGGCCTCGTGCGGGACGCTCACCCCCTTCGGTGTGCCGGTGGAGCCGGAGGTGTAGCAGACGTAAGCGAGGGAACGCGGGTCCACGGTCCGGCGCGGGCGCGGCCCGTCCTGCCCGACCGGCGCGTCGAGGGTGAGCGGGACCACGTCGAGGTCCTCATGCTCGGTGAAACGTGGCGCGTACACGGGGGTGGTGAGCAGCAGCCCGGTCCCGGTGTCGGCGATCATGTCGACGCGCCGTTGCCGCGGATGGTCGGGGTCGATCGGCACGTACGCCGCGCCCGCGCGCAGCACCGCGAGCATGGCCACGACCAGCTCCGGCGAGCGCGGGAAGCAGATGCCGACGGGACGCTCCGGGCCGGCGCCCCGGGCGGCCAGTTCGTCCGCCCACGCGTCGGCGAGGCGGTCGAGCTCCGCGTAGCCGAGCCGTCCTTCCTCGCCCCAGATGACGGCGGGCGCCTCCGGGGTCTCGCGGATCCGGTCGGCGATCAGGTCGAGCACCGGGCGGACCGCCCCCTCCGGCGCGGGTGCCCGGAAAGCGGTGTCGAGCAGCGGCAGGTCCGTGCCGGCCACCAGGCCCAGCGCACCGATCGGGGTCTGTGGCGCGCGGCCGATCTCGTCGAGCAGCCGGGCGAAGACCGAGACCAGCGCGAGGCCCGTGCCGGGGTCGACAGTGTCCGCGCGGCAGACCAGTTCGCCGGCGACCTCGGCCGCAGGATGGACAACGAGCGCCGTCTCGTACCCCGAGTCCGCCCAGGTCTGCAGCAGTTCGACGGTGAGACCCGGGGGAAGGTCCTCGGCATCCAGGGAGGGCAGCGACTGGACGGTGACGATCGAGTCGAACAGTGACTGCGGGCGGGGGACGTCGCTCCAGCCCTGGATGTCGGTGAGGGACGTGTGCTCGTGGTCGCGCTGCCCGTCGAGCTCGCGGTGCAGGCCCGTCAGCCATGCGCCGACGGGTGTCGAGGGATCGACCCCGACGCGCACCGGCACGGTGTTCACCAGCATGCCGACGATCTCGCCGGCGTCCGCCAGGTCGATCAGACGACCGTTGCGCACGGCACCGAAGACGACGTCGTGCTCGCCGCTGAACGTCGACAGCGTCAGCGCCCAGGCGCCCTCCAGAAGCGTGGAGAGGGTGACCCGGTGGGTGCGGGCGAAGGCGCGGAGCCGGTCCGACTCCTCGCGGGTGAGGGAGAACGGCACCCGAACCGGGGCACCGTCCGGGGAGGTGAGCGGCGGGTTCGGCAGGGAGAGGGCGACCGGCGACGCGAAGCCGGCCAGCCGGTCCCGCCAGTACTGTTCGGGCCCGGCGGGGTCCTGGCTCGCCAGCCACTCCAGGTACCGCGCGTGAGGCACCGGCTCGGACAGCACGGCGGGCGTGCCGTCGACGGACTCCCGGTAGCAGGCCAGGACCTCCCGCAGCACGAGGGCGACGCTCCAGCCGTCGAGCACGAGGTGCTGGCTGGTCCACAGCAGGTCGTGGGACTCGTCGCCGAGCCGGACCACGGTGAGGGCGATCGGCGGCTCGGTGGCGGGGTCGAGACCCGCGCCGCGCTGGTTCTCCATGAGCGCGGCGGTACGCTCCCGCTGCTGCTCGGCGGGCAGGTCGCGAAGGTCGATCTCCTCCCAGGGCACGGTCATCCCGGCCCGTACGGCCTGGAGGGGCTGGTCGAGGTCCTTCCACACCAGGGCGGTGCGCAGGGCGTCATGGCGGTCGGCCACCCGCTGCCACGCGGCACGGAAGAGGGCCACGTCGAGCGGGCCCGTCAGCCGGTAGCGCTCCTGGGTGAGGTAGACGTTGTCGTGGCCGTCCAGCAGCCGGTGGAAGAGCATGCCCGCCTGGGCGGGCGACAGCGGATGGACGCCGGTGATGTCGGGGCGAGGGCGCGAGGACACGAGTTCACCTGATCCCGTTGCGAAGCTGATCGATCGTCTTCTGGTCCCACCGCTGGTCCTGCGGGGCGACCGCGGTGCTCCGCGCCGCCTCGGACACGGCACGCGTCGCCTCGGCGATGGAGCGCGTCGAACCGGCGAGGTCCGCGAGCGTCTCGCTGCGCATGATCCGGTGGGCGCTCACGTCGAGTCCGGCACGGCGGGCACGGGCGCGAACGCTCATGGCGGCGACCGAATCACCGCCCAGATCCAGGAAGTTGTCCTGGCGGCCGACCCGCTCGATACCGAGGACCTCGGTGAAGGCGGTGGCAAGGGTGTGCTCGACCGGGGTCAGCGGCGGGTCGTACGCCACCGGGCTGCCGGTGTCGGCCGGGCCCTCGACGGAGCCGGTCGCCCCGGACAGCGCGGCGCTCACCGGGTTCCTTCGGCGGTCCGGTCCATCGAGGCGCGCAGGGTGGCCGGCCGCATGTCCGTCCACACCTCCTCGACGAAGGCCAGGCACTCGGCCTTCGTCCCCTCGGTTCCGGCCTTCCGCCAGCCCTCCGGGAGGTCGAGGTGGGCCGGCCAGATCGAGTACTGCTCCTCGTCGTTGATGACGGCGGAATAGGCGTGTGCGTCGTTCACGGATGTTGCTCCTGTTCGTCCGGGAGGGGGTGGGTCTCAGGGGTCAGCAGGGGATGTCGATCAGGCCCAACTGGGTCGCCTTCGCGACGGCCTGCACCCGGTCACCGGCGCCCATGCGCGTGTACAGCCGGCTCAGATGGCGTTCGACGGTGCGCGGAGCCTGGTAGCGGTGGCGCGCGATGCGCTGGACGGTGGCTCCGGTGGCCAGCTCCTGGAGCAGTCGTCGTTCCGCCTCGTCCAGGTCGATCATCGGGGCGGCCCCGGCAGTCCGGGTGGTCTCCGGGGCCGTGAGCGCGGCGAGCGCGCCCGCGGGCACCACGGCGTGGCCACGGGCGGCGAGCCGCACCGCGAGGACGACGTCCCCGGGGTCGGTGCCCCGGTCGATGACGGCGCCGGCACCGCGCCGGAGCGCCGGTACCGCGGCGTCGAACCGCGCGGGCTCGCTGAGCACCACGACGGTCGCACGGGGGGCCGCAGCCCGGACACGTTCCAGGACGGCCAGCCCGTCCCGGTCCAGGACGGTGAGCACCACCGGACCGGCCGTGCGCGCCGCCCAGTCCGCCGGGTCCGGCGGGCAGACCACGGTGAACCCGGCGGCCCGGCCGGCCTCGGCCAGCCGTCCCCGGGGGATGGGGTCGGGGTCGACGACTGCCATGCCGGTTCCGCCGGCTCGGGGAAATCCGTTACGCGCCTCGGTGGTCATCATCATGAGCTCTCTCGGGAATCGACCGGACGGCGACGGGTGGGCCGCCGTCCGGGCCTCCTGGTTCGGGCTGACAACCGGATTCTGGAAGGGGCCGCACATCGGCCCGCCTTCGCGGCGCTATCGCCGGCTCTCCCCGCCCTCGGTAGCGGCGCGATAGGGCGGTTCTGGAAACGTTCGGCTCGCTCTTCGCCCCCTTGTAAGGAAACGGAGCCAGCATGCGGCCCATGCCTCTCATCTGCCTGCCCTTCGCAGGCGCCGGCGCGTCGGCATTCCGGACCTGGACGGAACGGTCCGAGGGCGCGCTGGACGTCATCGCGGTCCAGTTGCCCGGCCGGGAGGACCTCATCGACGAGGAGCCCCACCGTGACGCGGAGAAGGCCGTGGAGGCCATGCTCCCCGGCGTCATGGACCGGCTCGCCGGCCGGACCGAGACCGCCCTGTTCGGTCACAGCATGGGAGCGGCCCTCGCCCATGCGCTGGCCCACCGGCTGGGCCGGGAGCCGGGCATGCAGGTCTCCCTGCTGGTCGCGAGCGGTTCGCACAGTCCCCTGAGCATCCGCTCCGAGCGGATCTCCGAGTTCTCGGACGCGGAGTTCCTCGACAGCGTCGAACGCTTCGCCGGTTACCGGCCGCCCGCCCTGGACGACCCCGACTTCCGGAAGCTGATCCTCCCGGTGCTGCGCGCCGACGCCGAGCTCCACGAGAGCTACCGGCCGAGCCCGGATCTGCCGCTGCCGGCCCCGGTGCTCACGGTCAGAGGCGTCGACGACTCCCTGGTGAGTGCGGAGGAGGCCGCTCTGTGGAGCGCGGTCACCACGCACCCGCCGCGTTCGGCGGAACTTCCCGGCGGCCACATGTACATGACCGAGTCACCGGAGCCGCTGCTCCGGCTCATCAGCGACGAGCTGTCGCAGCCGCACCACGCCGGCTGACACGACAGCGGAGGAGAACCGTGAGAGTCGACTCCCTGCCCCGCCGGAACCCTCCGTCCCCGGACTCCGTGCCCCGCCCGGGCGTGGACGTGGACCTGACCGATCCGGTCACCCACAACGAACGGGACCTGGACGGCATGTGGCGGGCCCTGCGCCGCCACGAGCCCGTGGCCTGGCATCCGTACGACGGAACACCCCCGGGATTCTGGGTGGTCAGCAGCCACCGAGCCGCAACGGAGGTCTACCGCGACAGCACGCGGTTCACCTCGGTCCACGGCAACGTCCTCGCCACGCTCCTCAGCGGCGGCGACTCGGCCAACGGCAAGATGCTGGCCGTCTCCGACGGCGAGCGGCACAAGGCGGTACGCCGCAAGCTGCTGCGCTCCTTCACCAAGGCGTCCCTCGCAGGCACCACCGAGCGCGTCACCGCGGTCATCCGCCGCCTGGTGCGCGAGGCGGCCGAACGCGGCACGTGCGACTTCGCCGAGGACGTCGCAGCCCGCATCCCGCTCCTGGCCATCTGTGACCTGCTCGAAGTCCCGGAGCAGGACCGGGACTTGCTGTACCGGCACGCCAGCAACTCGCTCGCCACCGACTCGCCGGACATCCTCGACGAGGACTCCCGGCTGTCACGCAACGAGATCCTGCTCTACTTCGCGCAACTCCTGCGATCCCGGGGCGACCTGCCCGGCGAGGGCATCCTCAGCCGCATGTCCGAACTGATGAAGGACGACCTCCGGCTACGCCTGGATGAGCTGCTGTTCAACTGTTACAGCCTGCTCATCGGCGGCGACGAGACCACCCGGCTCTCCATGATCGGCGCCGTCGAGGCATTCTCGGCGATGCCCGGGGAGTGGGAGCGGCTGCGGCGCGGCGAGGTGTCCGTGGCCGGTGCCGCGGAGGAGATCCTGCGCTGGACCACTCCGGCAATGCACAGCGGCCGTACCGCCACCGAGGACACCGTCCTCGAAGGGCGCCCGATCGCGGCCGGCGACACCGTCACCATCTGGAACAACGCGGCCAACTTCGACCCCGAGCAGTTCGAGGACCCCGACCGCTTCGACCTCGGCCGGACGCCGAACCGCCATCTCTCGTTCGCGCACGGACCACACTTCTGCCTGGGTGCCGTCCTGGCCCGGATCGAGCTGACGGCCCTCCTCGAAGCGCTGGTGGAGTACGTCGACGAGATGTCCGTGACCGGCGCCCCGCAGCGCATCTACTCCAACTTCGCGCGCGGATTCCACAGCCTGCCCGTGCGCCTCGCGCCACGGCGCGACACCGTGAAGGGAAAACACCGATGAAGGCCCAGGGCAGCGCGATGCTCACCGCTCCGGAGCGCACCGACCCGTCGTCCACCGGCCTGCCGGAGACGCCCCCGACGCCGGTGGTACGCGCCTGGTTCGTGCACGAGCGCTTCGCCGCGTTCGCCGCCTCCTCGCCCGGCGGCATCGCCATCGAGGACTCCCGCCACCGCCTCTCGTATCGGCAGGCGCTGGACTGGGCGGACGCCCTCGCCGACCGGCTGCGGGCCGAGGGTGTCGGACCCGAGCAGGTCGTGGGCATCCACCTGGACCGCTCGGCCGAGGCCGTCGTCACCATGCTCGCCGTGCTGCGCTGCGGCGCCGCGTACCTGGCGCTCCCGCCCGAATACCCCGAGGACCGGCTGCGGTTCATGGTCCGGGACTCCGGCGCGCGGGTGGTCGTCACCGGCGACGCCGGCCTCCCGGCCGGTCTCGCGGACCTCGCCGTTGCCGTCCCCGTCGGTCGCCCGGAAACCTCCCCCCGGCCGGCCTCCGCCATCGCGCCCGCCGTCGTGCGTCCGGCGAACCTCGCGTACGTCATCTACACCTCGGGCACCACCGGCCTGCCCAAGGGTGTGGGCGTCACCCATGCCAACGTCGCGAACCTGGTCGGCGAGGCCCAGCGGTACGTGCGCTTCGGCGCCGACGAGACCTTCCTCCAGCTGTCGCCGCTCGCCTTCGACCCGAGTGCGGTGGAGATCTGGGGCGCCCTCGCGCACGGCTCCCGGCTGGTCATCGCCGCCCCTTCGTACTCCGCAGTGGACGAACTGCCGTCCGTCCTCGCCGAGAAGCGGATCACCACGCTCGGCCTGACACCCCCGCTCTTCCACTCCATCATCGAGAAGCGGCCGGAGGCTCTCGACGGCATCCGGCAGATCATGGTCGGCGGCGACATCCTCTCGGCGGCCAAGTCCCGGGTGTACGTGGACCGCGCGGTCGGCCGCGGCGTCCCCGCGACCCTCATGAACGTGTACGGCCCCACCGAGTGCGCCACTTTCGTCAGCGCCCAGTCGATGGCCGAGGTCCCCGCCGAAACCACCCGTGTCCCCGTCGGGCCGCCCATCGCCGGCGCCGGCCTCTATCTGCTCGACGAGGAGCTGCGGCCGGTGGGCCTCGGCGAGCACGGCGAGGTGTACATCGGCGGGAAGCCGGTGACCCGCGGCTATCTGGACCGCCCGGGCCTCACCGCCGAACGCTTCCTCCCCGACCCGTTCGGCACGGAGCCCGGCGCCCGGATGTACGCGACCGGCGACGAGGGCGTGCTGGACGAGCGGGGCGTCGTCGCCGTCATCGGTCGGCTCGACCGGCAGGTGAAGGTCCGCGGCCACCGCATCGAGCTGAGCGAGCTGGAGCACACGCTGCGCCTCCACCCCGACGTACGGGACGCCTGCGTTCTCCTCGCCGACGCCGGCTCCCCGCGCGAGCAGCTCGTCGCGCACATCGCCGTCGCACCCGGCGCCGCCGACGACGTCACCGCCCGGCTCGCCGCACATGCCGCCGCCGCCCTGCCCGCCTACATGTGCCCCGGTCGGTACGTTGTCCACCAGCAGCTGCCACTCACGCACACCGGCAAGGTCGACCGCAAGCTCCTCGCGGAGTGGACGGACACCGGGCCTGCGGCCGGGAGCACCGGCGGCGGAACGCCGTCCGAGCCGCTGACCGCGGCCGAGGAGCTGCTCACCGCGATCTGGCGGAAGAACTTCGAGTCCGAGGCCATCGGCCCCGACGACGACTTCTCCGCGCTCGGCGGCACCTCGATCCTGGCGATCGGCATCGTCGCCGACGCCCAGGACGCGGGCCTGCCGCTCACGTTGGTCATGCACTACAAGAACCCCACCGTGCGCCGCGCCGCCGCGGCCCTGGCCACGGCATCCGACCGAGGGACGAGTGACGAGTGACCATGGACGCCATGACCGAGGCCCTGCTTGCCGGAGCCTCTCCCGAAGAGCTGGAGCGGCAGCCGCTGCCGCAGGACTACCTGGCCGCCCACACCCGGATCCAGGACACGGAGATGTTCCGGGGCCGCGCGGACAAGGACGTGCGCGAGTCGATACACGTCGGCCGGGTCCCGATGCCGGAGATCGCGCCCGACGAGGTCGTCGTCGCCGTGATGGCCAGCTCCATCAACTACAACACCGTGTGGTCGGCCACCTTCGAACCCGTACCGACCTTCGCCTTCCTCGAACGGCTCGGCAGGCGCGGTGGCTGGGACGGCCGCCACGCCCAGCCGCACCACGTCATAGGTTCGGACGCCTCCGGAGTGGTCGTGCGGACCGGCTCCGGCGTCCGGCGATGGAAGGCCGGCGACCAGGTGGTCGTCAGCTGCGTCCAGGTCGACGACCAGGAGCCGGCCACCCACGCGGACGGCATGCTCGGCAGCGAGCAGCGGATCTGGGGGTACGAGACCAACTTCGGCGGCCTCGCCCACTACACCGTGGTCCGGGCCAGCCAGCTGCTGCGCAAGCCGACCCACCTGACCTGGGAGGAGTCCGCCGGCACCATGCTGACGGCGGCCACCTCCTACCGCATGCTGATCAGCGACCGTGCCGCCCGCATCAAGCTCGGCGACATCGTGCTCATCTGGGGCGCCGCCGGCGGGCTCGGCGCCTTCGCCGTCCAGCTCGTCAAGAACGCGGGCGGTATCCCGATCGGTGTGGTCGGCTCCGAGGAGAAGGCCGACATCGTCCGGCGCCTCGGCTGCGACATCGTGATCAACCGCAACGAGATCGGCATGGGCGAGGACGGCCCGCTCACTCCGGAGCGCACGATCGAACTCGGCAAGCGGCTCGGCCGGGCGATCCGCAAGGAGACCGGCGGCGAGGACCCCCACGTGGTCTTCGACTTCATCGGCCAGGCCACGTTCGGAGTCTCCGTCTTCGTCGTCCGGCGCGGCGGCGCCGTCGTCACCTGTGGTTCCAGCACCGGCTATCAGCACCGGTTCGACAACCGCTACCTGTGGATGAACCTCAAGCGGATCATCGGCAGCCACGCCGCCAACCTCCAGGAACAGGCGGAGTGCAACCGGCTCTTCGAGCTGGGCAAGCTCGTACCGGTCCTCTCCGAAGTCCACTCGCTGGAGAACGTCGCCGAGGCGGCCCGGCGCGTCCAGACCAACCGGCACACCGGCAAGGTCGGCGTGCTCGCCCTCGCGCCCCACACCGGCCTCGGCGTCACCGACCCCGCGCGGCGGGAGCGGATCGGCGCCGACCGTCTCAACCCGCTGCGCTCCCTGGAGGTCATGGCATGACGGCGAGCACGCTCACCGTGCCCCCGGTCGACCGGGTCGGCATCGTCGGCTGCGGCACCATGGGCGCCGGCATTGCGGAACTCTGCGCCAAGGCCGGCCAGGACGTCCTGGTGGCGGTCCGCTCGGAAGAAGCGGTCCCGGCCGGTCGCCGCAGGATCACCGCCTCCCTCGACCGGGCGCTGTCCCGGGGCCGTATCGGCGAGGCCGACCGCGAGGCCGCGCTGGCCCGCGTCGCCTTCACCCTCGACCTCGGCGACCTCGCCGACCGCCAGTTGGTCGTCGAGGCGATCCCCGAGGACGAGCCCGCCAAGCTGTCCGTGCTCGGCATGGTGGACAAGGTCCTCACCGCCGAGGACGCCGTCCTCGCCACCAACACCTCCTCCCTGTCCGTCTCCCGCCTCGCCCGCGCCACCGCCCGGCCCGGCCGGGTGATCGGCATCCACTTCTTCAACCCCGCGCCCGTTCTGCCCCTCGTCGAACTGGTCGAGTCGGTCCTCACCGACCCCGCCACCCGGGCCCGCGCCGAGTCCTTCGTCGAGAACGACCTCGGCCGCACGACGTTGCGCTCGCCCGACCGCGCCGGCTTCGTGGTGAACGCGCTGCTCTTTCCGTACTTGCTCTCCGCGATCCGCATGGTCGACACGGGCTTCGCCGAACCGGAGGTCCTCGACCGGGCGATGGAGCTCGGCTGCTCCCACCCGATGGGCCCGCTCCGGCTCGCCGACCTCATCGGGCTCGACACCACCGTCTCCATCGCGCGGGCGATGTACGAGGAGACCAAGGAACCGCTGCACGCCCCGCCGCCGCTGCTGCTGCGGATGGTCGAGTGCGGGTTGCTCGGCAAGAAGTCCGGCCGCGGCTTCTACACGTACCGCTAGCGCGAAGGGAGAGATGACTACATGAACACGTCAGTACCCGAGCTGATCGCCCGGGTGGCGGCGGACTTCCCCGACCGCCGTGCCGTGCGGGACCCGGCGGGCCACCTCACGTACCGCGAGCTCCTCGCCGGGGCCGGCCATTGGGAGCGCGTCCTGCGCGCGCAGGGGGTGGCAGCGGGCGACACGGTCGCCGTGTGCCTGCCCCGGTCGGCGGTGACCCTCCAGGCCATCCTGGGCATCTGGCGGGCGGGGGCGGTCTTCGTCCCGCTCGACCCGTCCCACCCGTCCCACCGGTGGTCCTTCGTTGTCGCCGACTGCGGGGCGCGGGCCGTCGTCTGCGCCGGGGACGCCGACGCCGGCCGACTGCGCGCCGCGCTGCCCGGCCCGGCCGGGACGGGCCCGGTCGTCCTGCGCGTCGAGGACGTCGCCCCGAACCCCTCGTCCGGGCCTGTCGAGGACGTCGCCGCCGAGGCCCTCCCCGTCGAGGGCTCCGCGCCGGCCTACATCCTGTACACCTCCGGCTCCACCGGCACCCCCAAGGGAGTCGTCGTCGGCCACGACGCCTTCGCCCAGTACGTGCGCTGCGCGGGCGAGCTCTACAAGGGGGCCTCGGGGCCCGCTCCCTGGCACTCACCGCTCATCTTCGACGCCACCGCGACGGCACTGTGGGTCCCGCTCGCCCACGGCGGCGAGATCCTCGTCGTCCCCGGCTCCGACCCGCTGAGCGGTCTGGAGGGCCTCGGCCTCCTCCTGGAGGAACAGCGCGAGATCGGTATCCTGAAGATCACTCCAACCCATCTGGAATCCCTCGCCGAATGGCTCGGGCCCGAGTGGACCGGGAACACCATCGCCTCGCTGGTCGTCGGCGGCGAGGCGTTCCGCCCCGACCAGGCACTGCCGTGGCTGCCGCTCTGCGACCAGATCGTCAACGAGTACGGACCGACCGAGAGCACCGTCGGCGTCGTGGTGGCCGAGGTGACGGACCGCCATGTCGACGAGGGCGTCATCCCCGTCGGCCACCCGCTGCCCGGCACCGAGATTCTCCTCCTCGGCGCGGACGACACCCCGGTGGCCCACGGCGAGGCGGGGGAACTCTGCGTCGCCGGAACGCAGTTGGCGGACGGCTACCTCAACCGGCCCGAGCTCACCGCCGAGCGGTTCCCGCCGCACCCGCTGATCCCCGGCGCGCGGATGTACCGCACGGGCGACCTGGCCCGCGTCGGCCGGGACGGCGAGCTGCTCTACCTCGGCCGCATCGACGAGCAGATCAAGTTCCGCGGCCAGCGCATCGAACCGGCCGAAATAGAGGCCGCCCTGAACGGCCACTCCGAGGTGGTGCAGTCGGCGGTGGTGCTGCGGAGCGACCGTCTCGTGGCCCATGTGGTCGCGGTGGACGCCCTTCGCCCTCCGCGGGGCCAGGACCTGGCCGCATACCTCAAGGAACTGCTGCCTCCCGGCTGGGTCCCGCAGCTGTTCGAGCCACTGGACCGGCTTCCCGTGACCCACAACGGGAAACTCGACCGCAAGGCCCTGGTCCAGGTCACCGGTTGAGGACCGCAACGAGGAGGATCCGGACATCGCCCGAGCCGCTCAGGCCGTCATGTGCAGGCCGACCGGCACGGGCGAGGCCACCGGCCGCACCGCCTCGAAAAGCCGGAACCCCTCCTTCGTCAGGTCCCAGAACTCCTCGCTCGCTCCCACCACCAGGGCCTGTTCGGCCGCCGACAGCAGGATCGACCGCCCCTGGCCGAGCCACGTGCCCGGCTGGGCGAGGAGCCGCTCGACGTACCGTGCGGGCAGCCGCTCCCGTCCCACGCCTTCCGGCATCGCATGGACCCGGCCGGCGGCCGGACGGTGGTGTGCCGTCCGGGCGAGCGAGATGAGCGTCGACACGACGCGCTGAAGGATGTCCGCCCGCCGCTCGGCCGTCTCGGCCTCGGTGAGCCGCTCCCGCGCGAAGAGCCGGAACAGCTTGTGCAGGTGGTAGCGGGAGCCCTGCGCGGTGCGCCGGGTGTCCACCAGCTGCGCCTGGACCAGCACGTCGAGCATCTCGGTGCCCGTGGTCAGGTCCGTGTCGGCGAGCGGCGCCGCCAGCCAGGCCGGGAAGTCGTCGAGCCGCAGCAGCGCGAGCCGACCGAACAGCCGCTGGAGCTCGGGGGCGAGAGCGGCGTAGCTGACGCCGATGCGGTCCCGCACGCTCTCCCGGGCGTGCTCCAGCTCGTCGAGACACCGGCTCTCGTCGGCGAGACGCTCCACCAGCTGGCCGAGCGACCAATGGGGACGGGCCCGCAGCCGCGCCCCGGCGATGCGGAGCGCCAGCGGCAACCCGCCGCAGAGGCGGACGAGTTCCGCGGCCGACACCGGCTCGTCGTGGACGCGCCCGGCACCGATCATGGAGCCGAGCATGGCGGCGGCCTCGTCGTTCGGCATCGGGTCGAGGCAAACGCCGTGGGTGCCGAGCACCCCGGGAAGCGGGTCGCGGCTCGTGAGGAGCGCCGTGCAGCCGGCGGGCGCCGGCAGCAGCCGGCTGACCTGCTCCTCGTCGACGACCCCGTCGAGGACGACGAGGACGCGCCGGTCGGCGAGCAGGGACCGGTACAGCTCGGCGCGCTCCAGCAGGTCCTCGGGTACGGATGCCGGGTCCGCGCCGAGCGCGCGCAGGAAGCGCCTCAGGATCTCAGCCGGTTCCACCGGCCGGCCTTCGGCGTCGGAGAGCTCGGCGAACAGCTGGCCGTCCGGGTGGGCGGGGATCAGCGCGTGGGCGGTCTGAAGGGCGAAGGCCGTTTTCCCGACACCTCCCCGCCCGGAAACGATGACCGTCCGCGGCGCGGCGGGCGTTCCCGCGCCGGCGGACGCGGTGAGCTCGGACACGAGGGCCGTGACCCGGTCCTGGCGGGAGAAGCCCGGGACGGGCGCCGGGAGCAGGCGCGGCACGGACGCCGACTCCGCAGGGCACGGCGCCGCGGCATCGGCGGCGGTGAGGAC
>NZ_RDBO01000117.1 GCF_008120935.1 Streptomyces sp. sk2.1 | reverse complement strand
GTCCTTGTCGTTGAGGACGAGGAGTGCGGGGCGTCGTCGCGGTGGCTGGTCGGGGTGCGCATGGCGTCTTCGACGGCGGCAAGGAACTGGGCGGCCTGGTCGTTGATGACGAGCTGGGCGGGCTGCTGCGGGTTGGGCAGGTTGGTGTTCACGGAGGTTCCTTCGTGCGGCGGCGGTGGTGGGATGGAGACGCAGGAAGCCCCCGGGTGCGACCCCGGGGGCTTCCCTAGTCGTCCGGTTGTTCAGTCGTCTTCGCTGACGGAGCCCGACGACTCGGCGAAGTAGATGGCCGCGAAGCGTACGGCTGAGTGTTCGCTGAGTCCGGCCCTCTTCAGGCTGTTGATCAGCTCACTCATGTGGAACATCGCCTCGTCCATCGGCGTCATCTTCAGGTCCGGGGACTCTTCCGACATCAGGATCCTCATCGCACTCGATTGACACTGCCGCGTAGGTTCCATCATCCCCCTTGACGAGCCTGTTCT
Organism: Streptomyces sp. sk2.1; assembly: GCF_008120935.1. Lineage (GTDB taxonomy): Bacteria > Actinomycetota > Actinomycetes > Streptomycetales > Streptomycetaceae > Streptomyces. The sequence goes on along the minus strand of NZ_RDBO01000117.1, from coordinate 7,793 downwards.
GCAGGCCAAGTTTGGCGCAGAGGTCACGGAAGGTGCGGTCGGACTTGTCGTAGCCGGCCCTGACCATCAGTGGGTACACCTCGGACGGTTTGACCGGACGGCCCTGCGCCGCGACCAGTTCAATGGCGAGGTCGTCGTTGGACTTCGGGCGCTGCGAGGCCTTCGCGAGTTCGATCGCGGCTTCTTGCTGCGCGGCCCTCTCGAGCTCGTCCTCGTCGATCAGGGCTTCGCTCAGGCGCGGGATGTCGGCGCTCTTCCCGGACAGGGGCGCGGTGATCGGGTCGCCGTCGCTGTCGGTCGCGCGGCCGAGCAGCAGGTCGTACGGCGCGGGCGTTTCCCAGGAGCTGTACAGCTCCCAGACGGACTCGTGCATGCGGTCGGCGGTGAGGTTGCCGTAGGCGTCGCCGCGGAGGTTCGGGATGATGCGGGCCCAGCGCTGCGACCAGGCGAGGCCCATCGCCTTCGCCGTGATCGGGTCCATGTCCGGCCTGATGTCGGAGAGCTGCCGTGCCGCGTCCATGAAGAGGGACTGCATGCGGGTGTAGTCGTCGCTGCCCTCGGCGAATGCTTCGGCCATGGTGGCGTACACCTTCGCCGGGGTCGGCTGGAAGGGGCCCTTCGTCGTCGACATGTACGCCACGGTGCCGGGGTCGGTGAAGATCGCCATGTCGGGGGCGCCGCTGTCCGGGAACAGCATCTGGAGCTCACTGCTGTTGTTGGTGCGGAGTCCGATGCGGCCCGGGGTGAGCTCGTCGGCCGTGGCCGTGATGTACTCGCGGGTCGCCCTGAGTCCGGTCTCGGACACCCGCACGTTGACCGAGCGTCCTTCCTCCATGATGAAGTCGAGTCCGTCGAGGACGTCGTCGGGCATGGACTTGGTCTCGTCGACGCGGATGTGGATCGCGGGGATGTCCGGGCGTGCGGGGAGGTTGTCGACGTCCTCGTCCTCGAGGAGGTCGGCGTACTCGGTTTTGCGGGCGGCGATCGCGGCCTTGGCTGCCTGGATGACGAGGCGACATTCGTCCTCGGTGGTGGCGGGCCAGTCGATGAGGGGGCGGCCGATGCCGTACCGCAGGTAGGGGTTCACGAAGACAGCCGACATCTTGGCTGAGGTGTCGAGGTCGATGACGATCGCGTCGACGCAGCGGACGAGGCCGAGGCCGATCGTCTTCATCAGTCCGGTCTTCCCGGAGCCCTGGGCGCCGACCGCGATGAACCCTTCGTCCTTCAGGTTCAGGCCGGCTTCGTCCCCGTTGCCGACGACACCGAACCCGACGGGCTTGTTGATCGTGGTCGGTGTCAGCTTCGGGTAGGGGATCGCGCCGGACATCATGTTCTTCCGGGTCAGCGCGATGAAGACGACGTTCCGGGGGACGGTCGGGCCGCCGGCGTTGAAGGACACGCCGCCGCCCTTGGGGAGGTGCAGGGCGCCGGCAAGGGCGGCTTCGTAGCCGCGGAGGGCGTCGATGTTCAGGTGCGCCGGAAGTGTGATCTTCACGGTTTCACCGGCGCCGCTCGGCCACCTGTCGACGACCGGGTCGGCGACGGCGCCTTCGATTCCGCACACGTCGTCGAGGAGGCGCGCCCACGCGTCCTGGGCGCCCTTGATCTCCTGTCCCTGCTCCAGGCGGCGGTCGAGCTCCTTCTCGGCCGCCTTCGTCTCCTCTCCCCACCGGTCCATGCCGATGTTGACGGCCGCTCCGGTTGCCCAGATCGCCCCGCCGAACGCCATCTTCAGGAGGCTGGGGCCTTCAGCGAGGGTGTACGACAGCCATCCGGTCATGGACAGCCACGATGCGGCGCGGGCGACGGTGACGCGCCGCCATGAGCCGCGGGCCTGCTCGTACGTGACTGCGGCGGCGGTGCAGATGACGCCGGCACCCGCACCAGCCACCCATGGGATGTCGGCGAGCGGGGCCACGAGCGCGGAGGCGACAGCGAGTTCGCCGCCCCACGCCACGAGCCGCCCGGGGGTGACGGCATCCCTTGAGAAGTCCCATCGCTTCGGCTTGTCGGTGAGTGTCACCGGCAGTTCTGCACTGGACATGGCCTGTCTCCCTTCCTGGTTAACCGGACGCCCCGCGGCGGCCGACGACGTCCCATTTCCGTTCGGCGTAGGCGCCCTTGCCCCCGCGCCCCTTCGCGTTCAGGGTGAGCTCGCGGTGATGGACCTTCTTCGCGGCCTTGATTGCTTTCCTCAGCTCGTCGGAGACGCGGAGGACCTGACCGGCGGTGCGCAGGACGGTTTCGTCGACGACACCCTCGGTCGGCCAGGTCTTCTGCATGCGTCGGTAGAGCTTGGTGATCGAGTCGGCTACGGCGTTCACTCCGGCGGCCGAGCCCGCGACTTCGGACAGCACGGTGACCATGTGGCCGCGGTTGAAGCCCTTCATCAGGCTGATCAGCTTCTTTGTGCTGCCGTCCGAGGCCGGTACGAGCTTTCCTCCCCCGCCGTTCGGTCCGGCCGCCCCGCCGCCGGGGAGGGACAGACGTGCGGAGTTCGCCGTGGCGATCGCGGCGCGCAGTTTCGCGGCGTCGAGGGTGCCCGGGGCGTTGCGGATGTTCCAGCGTTCCTCACCGATACGCGGGTCCATGACTCGGATGATGTCCTCGCGGTGCGCCTGCACGAAAACGACCATGATGTTCTGCGCCATGGCGCCGGCTGTGCGGGCGGCCACGGCGGCGTTGTTCAGGTGCTTGATGACTGACGGGTGCAGGGGCGCGGTGCGGGAGAGGGCCCGGCCGGCTTCCAGGACGGCGACGGACAGGTTCTTGCACATGTTCGGGATGCCGGTGAGCTCGACGATGTGGTCGGCCATGTCGGCGTCGTCATCGCTGTGCAGGCCGTGGGCGAGTTGGTCGGCCATGGCGCGGAGGATCGCGAAGGCGGTGGAGCTGCGGAAGTCGATCTGCCGCGCGACGGCGACTCCGGCCGTTCGGGTGCCGGCCGGTGCGGCCTGGATCGCGGGGTAGTTCACGGGGGTGCTCCTCGGTTTCTCGGCTGCTGCGGTGAGGGCGAGCAGTTGGTTCTCGTTGTGCAGCTCGAGGTCGATGCGCTGGTTCTCCTGCCGGATCACCTCGTGCTTCACCTCGCGCGGGTCGCCGGCGTTTCCGTCTCGGGCCGCCTTCTGCGCCGCCTTGCTTCCTGCCGTGATGGCCTCGCGGCGTCGTTCCTTCTCGCGCTTGGCTTTCACGAGCGCGATCCGGTCCTCGTCGATCACCTCGGCGTCGATGACGTCGTCGGGGTCGACGCCCGGCTTCGGCGGCAGGTCGTCGTCGACGAGTTCGGCGTCGATGTACTCGTCCGGGTCGTAGTCGGGCTTCGGCGGCACGTCGCCGCCAGCACCGTCCTTCGGCCCCTTCGGGTCTTTCGGGTCGAGGCCGTCGCGCGCCGTGGTGTGTGCCGAGTCGTCGCCCTGGGCCTTGTTCTTCTTGTCCTTCTTCGGCTTCTCGGGCTTGTCGCCTCGGCTGCGCCACGGACGCTCGCTGTCCGGCTGCTTGCCCCGGTCCTTCAGCAGACCGCCTTTCGACCCGCCCTTGTGACCGTCCTTCAGCCCCTTCGCGCCGCTGTCCTTGGCGGGCTTGTCGTGCTTTCCCTTCGGGCTGGTGCCGTCGTGCTTGCCGTTCTTCGGCGTCTTGTTCTTGTCTCCCTTGCCCGGCTTCAGCTTGTCGGCGAGGTCCTTCCCGAGCTTGCTGAGCTTGTCGGCGACCGGGTCCTTCACCTTCGGCTTGCGGTGGTGGTCCGTTCCGTCAGACCTGTGTCCGTTCGGCGAACGATCACGGCCGCTGCCGTTGCTGGGGCTGTGGTTCCCGCGGCCCGTGCCGCCGTTGCCGCGGCCGTTGCTCCCGTGTCCGTTCCCGTACGGGCTCCGGCTCGGGTCGGTGGCGTTGGGGCTGTTCCGGTTGGTGTTCTCGTCGTGCTCGCGTCGTCGGCTGCGCCACATCACAGCGGCGGCGAGGGCCGGTCCGGCGATGCCGCCGACGATGGCGCCGACCGGGCCGGCGATGAGGAATCCGGCGCCGATGGCGGCCGTTTCGCCGCTCACGCTGTGTGAGATCGCGGCGTATCCGTTTCGCAGAGAATTATCCGTGTTGCCCCGAGATTTGCGCGGGGCGGGGCGGGGCGGGGAAGTATTGCGGGGCTGCTGAACGACCACCAGGGGGCCCTGGTGGCTGTTGTCGCTTCCGCCCCGCCCCGCCCCGCCGCCGGAACCATCACTCAGCGTAGCTGCGGCGGGCGTCGTCGAACCAAGGTCAAACGAAGAGATCGTGTCGGTACTCACCTCCTGTACTCCCCTTCATCAAGAGCCTGCTGGCTGGTCTGGACAGGCTCTCCGGTGTATCCGGTGGCCTCGTACGGGTACTGGTGGCGCAGGTCCTCGATGTGCTGGAGGGCCGCGGACAGCTCCTCGCGAATCCGCTCCATGTCGAGCACGTGGGCGGGGCTCTCGGTGGGACTGTCGGCCGGGTCGAGGGCGGGCCGGGTGTCGGGGCTGGTGAACTGCGATGCGGTGAGGGTCGCGGTCATGGCGGGGGTTCCTTCAGGTTCGGGTCAGGCGGTCTGCGGCTTCGGGTTCTGGGCTTCCGCGTAGAGGGCCTGGGCGGTCTTGAGCCGGTCGTAGGCGGTGGTCTGCTTCAGGTCGAAGTCGTTCATGACGTCTTCGAGGGAGACGGACTTCGGGTCACCGGCTTCGACGATTCGTGCAAGGACTGCTTCGACTTCGGACTGCCGCTTGCCGCGCTGGGGGGCGATGCTCCGGGGGGCTGAACCCGAAGTGGTGGCGGTTCCGTTTCCCGAAGTGGAAGTCGAACCTGAAGTGGTTTCGCTTCGGGTTGCTGCTTCGGCCGTGAGGCGCTGGGCTTCGGCGCGGGCCTTCTCCTCGCGGGCCTTCCGGGATGCTGCGGCCCGTGTTTCGGCTTCCCTGCGCTGCTGCTCCGTGGTGAGCCGGTTGGCTTCGGCCTGTTGCTGGAGGCGCTTCAGGTCTGCTTCGCTTCGGGCGAGTTCTTCGCTGCGGGCGATGGCGGCGAGCTTCGCTTCGGTTTCGGCTACGAGGACCCTGGCCGCTTCGGCTTCGGCTCGCTGCTTCGCTTCGACTTCGAGTCGCGCTTCGGCTTCGGCTGCTTCGGCGTGGGCGATTTCGGTTCGTCGCTTCGCTTCGGCTTCGGTGTTTCGGAGTTCGGTCTGGTGCTTCGCTTCGGCTTCGGCTTCGGCTTTCGCGTTGGCTTCGGCGGTTCGCTTCGCTTCGGCTTCGGCCAGCTTCTCTGCTTCGCGCTTGGGGAGGTCGATGGCGTCCTGGATGCTCATGCCGTCCTTGGCGAGGGACAGGACGAGCATCTGCGCGGCGCTGGCCTTGCGGCGCCAGGCCCGGCGCCCGTGTTCCTTGCGGAGCTGGGCGATGTAGATGCGGCGCTCACGCTCGAGCTTGAGGACGTTGTCCCAGGCTCGGATGCCCCACAGGCGCTGGCGGCGCCAGAGGATGAACGTGCTGGCGGGGTTGAGGAACCAGCGGGAGATGTTCGGGCCTTCGAGGTGCTTGTCGGCGGTGATGTCCGCGATGCGGCCGGTGGCGTGGCGGGCGGCCTCGACGGAGATGACGAACAGGACGGGGATGACGGCGTGCATGCTGACGCCGAGCGGGTCGGGCCAGGCTGCGGCTGCGTTGAAGCTGATGGTGGCGGCGGTGAGAAGCCAGGCTCCCTGGCGGAGCAGCGGGTAGGGCATGCGAAGCCAGGTGAGGAGGAGGTCGAGGGCCAGGAAGATGCCGATGCCGATGTCGACGCCGAGGGTGAAGAACTTGGCGAAGGAGCCGAAGCCTTTGTCGACGGCGAGGGCGGTGACGGCGTGGTAGGAGCCGGCGAAGCCGATTCCGGCGATGGCGACGGCGCCGGTGGCGACGAGTCCGATGAGGATTTTCTGGGTTCGGGTGAGGGTGATGGGGGTCCCCGGCGCGGTGGGCGCGAGGGGCTGCTCTCCCGGTGTGGGGAGGCTGTGCGGCTCGGGGCCGGCCGGGGTGGTGGTCACGGGGATCGGCGTCCTTCCTGGTCGTGGTGCGGGGTGGGCGTTCAGGCAGCGGGCTTGAGGGTGGTGAGGGCTTCGGCGTAGTCGCTCTTGCCGGCCCTGGCGGCGCCCCCGGTGAGGTAGTGGTCGTTGTGGCGGAGGATGTCGTAGGACTCGTGGTCGGTGGTGGTCCAGGTGGTGGGGTCGCCGTGCTGCTGGCGGAATTCGGTGGCGGTCATCGGGCTGGTCCTTCCTGGTTGGCGGGGTGGTGTGGGGAGGGCCCCGGGCCGGATTCGATCCGGCGCCCTCACGGCGTGGATGCCGGGGCGGTGGTGCTGGTCAGGCGGGGGTGATGTCGCGGGCGCTGACGATGTCGTCCCGTGTGATGTAGGGGGTGTCCATGGCGATTCGGACGTCACCACCGCTGAGGAGCTCGAGAAGGGTGACCCGCTGGCCGGTGGCCTTCAGGCGGTACTGGTCGGACTGTGCGGTGGGAGTGGGCGCGGCCTTGCGGTTGCTCTTGCCGAACATTCGGGTTCCTTCCGGGTGAGGGGCGCCAGGGCGGTGGGTCCGGGGCTATGTGCGGTGGGGTCAGCCGCGGCCGCCGATCGGCTTGCCGGACGCGAGGTAGTCCTTGGCGCGCTGCAGCTCGTCGGGGTTGAGGGTCTGCTTGATCAGGGACCTGGTGTCGGCCGGTTTGGGGGCGACGATGGCGGCGGCGACGGCGAGGGCGGCGCATTCCCTGTCGGTCTTGCGGAACAGCATGGGTTTCTCCTTCGGCCGTGGTGGTGAGGGGTCCGGTTGTCTGTCGGCTCGGCGACCCGGGCCCCATGAGGGCTGGGGACGATAGGGCGGTCTGGGTCAGATCTCGGTGTCCCGCAGCTGGGCGCGTGCGCGACGGAGGAGGACGGGCATGTCGGGGTCGTCGTCGGGGATCGTCAGCGTCTCGGCCAGGAGCGTGGCGGCGGCGGTCAGTGCCTGGCCGTTGGCCTGGTTGGTGTGCTCGAAGCTGTCGGAGAACTCGCGGCCGGCGTCGGAGAGTGCTTCTACGAGTTCGGCGGGGGTGAGGGCGGTGACGTCCTGGTCGAGGAGGTAGTTGAGGGTCTCCGCGTTCTCGGCGATGACGTTTTTGAGGGTGAGTGCCTGCGTGGTCATGGCGGGTCCTTTCGGGTCAGTTGCCGGTGATGGCGGCGGAGGCTTCGGATGCGTGCTGGTGGAGGTCGGGGTCGGTGAGGTCGTAGACGGCGGCTTCGCCGTGCTGCTGGGCGGTCTTCTGCTGGTCGAGGGGCAGGGTGCGGAGCGCGGGGTTGGTGTCTGCGGTGGAGAGCCGGCCGACCAGGTAGGCGAGGGCGGTGAGGACGTCGGCACCGTCGGATCCGGCGAGGGCGGCCAGGAGCGTCTGGGACTTGTCCAAATCGTGGCGGTCGAGGGCGAGGAGGCGGATCCCGGAGCGGATCTGGTCGATGCCGGGGTGGATGCCGGTGAGGCCGTCGAGGACTCCGGCGAGGTCGTCGTCGAGGGGCGGGACGGCGTTGCCCGCGGTGTGGACGGGGCCGAGGTTCGTGCTGGCCATCACAGTTCCCCGTCCCATTCGCCGGTGACGAGCTGCTCGTACGCGGCGACGGATGCTTCGGCGTCGGGGCTGGCGAAGACGTCGTCGAGGAGGGACTCGGGGTCGATTTCGTTGAAGAGGTCGGTGACGTCGGCGTAGAGCTGGGAGTGGGTGTGGGCGACTGCGGCCGCGGACCACTGGCTGGGCTCGTTGTCCGGCAGGGCCCGGGCCGGGGTCTGGGGG
>NZ_RDBO01000116.1 GCF_008120935.1 Streptomyces sp. sk2.1 | reverse complement strand
GGGGTTGTCCTGGTGGTGGGCCCGGCCGTAGGTGGCCAGCAGGGCCTGGGCCTCGATCGGGTCGCCGAGTCTGGTGCCGGTGCCGTGGGCGTCGACCGCGTCGACCTCGGCCGCCGAGACCTGCGCGTTCGCCAGTGCCTGCCGGATCACCCGCTGCTGCGACGGGCCGTTCGGCGCCGTCAGCCCGTTGGACGCACCGTCCTGGTTGACCGCGCTGCCCCGCACCGTCGCCAGGACCTCGTGACCGTTGCGCCGCGCGTCCGACAACCGCTCCAGCACCAACCAACCCACACCCTCGGCCCAGCCGGTTCCGTCGGCACCCGATCCGAACGCCTTGCAGCGTCCGTCCGCCGACAGCCCGCGCTGCCGGCTGAACTCGACGAAAGTGTTGGGTGTCGCCATGACGGTGACACCGCCCGCCAGGGCCAGGGAGCACTCGCCCCTGCGCAGCGCCTGTCCCGCCTGGTGGAGGGCGACCAGCGACGACGAGCACGCCGTGTCCACGGTCACGGCGGGCCCCTCCAGCCCGAAGACGTACGCGATCCGGCCCGTGGCGATGCTGCCCAGACTGCCGTTGACCAGGTAGCCCTCGAAGCTCTTGGGCGCGGGCTTCAGCCGGGACGCGTAGTCGTTGTACATGACACCCGCGAAGACTCCGGTGTCGGTGCCGCGCAGGGTCTCCGGCACGATCCCGGCCCGCTCGAACGCCTCCCACGCCGTCTCCAGCAGCAACCGCTGCTGCGGATCCATCGCGAGGGCCTCACGCGGACTGATCCCGAAGAACTCCGCGTCGAACCCGGCCGCGTCGTACAGGAAACCACCATGACGCGTCGTCGACTTCCCGACCGCCTCGGGATCCGGGTCATACAGACCCGCCACGTCCCAGCCCCGGTCCCCCGGAAACTCCCCGACCGCGTCCACAC
>NZ_RDBO01000115.1 GCF_008120935.1 Streptomyces sp. sk2.1 | reverse complement strand
TAGGGTCTGTGTGATGTCGCGATCAATCGGCTGCTCGTAACAGGTCTTCGATCCAGATCATCGAGGCGCGGAGTTCGAGGCCGGCGAGGTAGCTCTCGGGGGTCTTGTCGAAGCGGGTGGCGATGCCGCGCCAGTCCTTCAGCCGGTTTATCAGGCGCTCGATGGTGTTGCGCTCCTTGTAGAGGTCTGCGTCGTGGCTGACCGGCCTGCCCCCTCGGCTGCCTTTCTTCGTGCGGTTGGCGGCTTGGTCCTTCTTCTCCGGGATCACCGCCTTGATGCCGCGTTTCCGCAGGTAAGAGCGGTTACCGCGAGACGAGTAGGCCTTGTCCGCGGCGACGGCGCCCGGTCGGGTGCGGGGCCTGCCGACCGGCAGGCGGACGCGGATCTTGTTCAGCACGGGGATGAACTGCGGGCTGTCCGCGGCCTGCCCGGCGGTCAGGACGAACGCCAGCGGGCGACACCTGCGGTCGGCGGCGAGGTGAATTTTGCTGGTCAGCCCGCCGCGGGACCTGCCGAGCAGGGCTTCCCTCAGGCGGAGCCGGTGCCGCCGTCGGACGCGTCGCCGTTCTTCCCTCCCGGGGTCGCTTGCGCTGTCCTGCCCGTTCCGTCCCCTTGCGCCGCCCCCTTTTGCCGGGCCTGCTCCTCCTCGGCAGCGGCTTCCTCCAGGGCGTCCAGCACCTCGCGGTCCACTTGCATCCCAGCCGCGTCATGGTGAGCGCGGACCGTGGTGGAATCCACGCTGACCAGCGACAAGTCCGTCCTCCCCCGGCGGGCGGCCTCGGCGATCAGACCCTCCAGCAAGGCGGTGAACACACCAGTGTTCCGCCAGACCCGAAAGCGCCCGTAGACGGTCGGCCACGGCCCGAACTCGGCCGGCATCTCACGCCACTGCGCGCTGGTCCTGAACCGCCAG
>NZ_RDBO01000114.1 GCF_008120935.1 Streptomyces sp. sk2.1 | reverse complement strand
GGATGCGGTACGCCTCGCCGTCCGAGTTCTTCCGGCACGGGACGGACCGCGACGGGGTGTCCTCGCCGTCGGCGCGTCATGCCGCCGACGTGACGGGCTCCTCGTCCCGGGAGCGCTCGCGGGCGCCGGTGCGCGGGTACGCGCTCGCGAGGGCGGGCAGGATCGCCGCGATCGCGAGGACGGCCGGCACGATTCCGAGGACGATCGGGGCGCGGAGTCCGTGGTCCGGGACCAGTGCCGATCCCACGGCGGAGCCGAGGACGACCCCGAGGGTGATGAACGACGCGTGGACGGTGTCGACCAGCGGCGCGGTGCCGCCGGACCGCCCCGGCCTCCGGCGGTGGTCCGGGCCGGGTCCGGTGTCCTACCGGGCGTCCGCCGGGGAAGCGGCCAGATCGTCCAGGGCCTTCCGGGCGGCCGGACCGGCCAGGGGTGAGAACCGCGGATCGGCGCGCAGCGCCTCCTCCAGGTTGCGGCGCGCCGGACCGTACCGCCCCAACTCCCGCTGGATCATGCCCAGGTGGTACGCGTACGAGGCGTTCTGCCCGCCCGCGTCGACCGCGCGGGCCGCGTACTCCAGGGCGGAGTCCGGGTCGCCGGAGCGGTACAGGGCCCAGCCCAGCGCGTCCGCCACCGCCGCGCCGCGGTGCGACCGCGCCCACTCGGCCTTCAGCACCTCGACCGCCTCGGCCGGATTGCCGTGGTCGGCCTCGAACCGGCCGCGCAGCAACGCGTCGTCCACGCCCCGGGCGGCGTCGCGGGCGAGCGTCTCACCGAGCCGGGCGTACTGGCTGCGGGCGTTCCCGTGCTGCCCCAGCGACTCGTACAGCTCGCCCAGCTCCAGCATGTACTCGGGCCGGGGGAGACCCGCCAGGGCCGCCTGGTAGTCGCGCTGCGCCTCGTCCGTGCGGCCGAGCGCCGCCAGCGCCCCGGCCCGGCCCGCGAGCGACGGGTGGTGGGTGCGGTCGGTCCGCAGCGCCGCGCCGTACTGCGCGACCGCCTCCTCCGGCTCGCCCCGCTTCCGGGCCAACTCGCCCAGCAGGTACAGGCACTCCGCCTTCTGCGCCGGTGCGGTGGCCCGGTCCGCCGCGTCCTGCGCGTTCGCCAGCGCGTCCTCGCGCCGGCCCCGGTCCATGTACATCCTGGCTTTCTGCACGAGCGCCGGAACCCCGGAGCGCAGCTCCGCGAACCTCTCCACCGCCCGGTTCACCGACTTGTCGTCGCCCAGGCCCCGGTAGGCGTCGATCAGCGCCGGATACACGGCCCACTGCTTCGGCTCCCGCGCCCGTACGGCCTCGCCCCACTTCTTCGCCGTCCCGAAGTCGTGCCGGGCGTTGGCGAGCGCCGCGAGCCCCACCCGGGCCGCGGTGTCCCCGCCCTCCCCGGGTCCGGCGCCCAGCGAACGCTTCAGGGCCCGTTCGGCCCGGTCGTAGTACGCCGCGTCCGCGGAACGCAGCCCCCACTCCACATAGGCCGCGCCGAGCACCGCCCAGGACCGGGCGTCGGACGGATGCGCGCCCACCCACCGCTGCCGGTCCCCGATCAGCGCCTTCAGATCGGCGAGCGCGACGGGGGAACCCGCGGCCGTCGCGGCCAGCGCGCGTGAGACGGAGCCGGGCACGGGCGGTGACGGGGCCTTCTCCCCCTCGTCGTCGGGCACGGCCACCACCGCACCGGTCACCAGCACCGCACCCGCCACCACGCCCAGGGCGGCCCTGCGCAGCGTCGTCCGCAGCGACGGGGGCGGCAGTTCGGCCGGCGGCACGGGATCGGGCGGCCGAGACGGAGCAGCCGGCCAGCGCGGAGGCGGTGTGCGCGTCGACGAGTCCGGCAGGGGCCAGGGCGAGCAGGCGCAGTATCCGGGCGGCGGTGGCCGGCAGGAAGTCGTGG
>NZ_RDBO01000113.1 GCF_008120935.1 Streptomyces sp. sk2.1 | reverse complement strand
TGGAGCGTTGCCTGCGGGGTGGCAGGAGTCGTTCCAGCAGCTCACGGATGGTGTGGGTCAGAGCTTGGCYGAGTCGTGAGGGGGGAAAGTGCCGCCTGGTCGGTGACGTGGCGGCGGGCGATGCGAAGAGTGCGGGGTGAAGGACAGCCGGTCGGGGTCGAGGCCGGCCCGGTGAGCGGTGTGGTGCATGACGTCCCGAAGTGCGTGGTGGACGAGGAGGAAGCCGTAGATTTCCTGCTCGACGCCATCGGGGTACTGCGATCTCAGGACCAGCTGGCGGCCACCTTGGTGGGTCTTGATCTCGTTCAGGGTGTTCTCGATCTCCCAGCGCTGATGGCAGAGGCCCGCCAGGTCGGCAGCGGAGGCCTCCTGCGGGTTGCAGACGGTCGTGATCAGCCGGTATACCGTGCCGTCGTCCTCACGGCCGAGGGTGTACTCGATGACGCGGACCCGGACCGGATCCTGGCGCTTGCGGTCGCCTGCCGCGACGATCCCGGACAGGTAGGAGCCGTCCTCGAAGGCTTCGAGGAACGGGAGCACGATGTTCTTGCGGACGCGCCACAACAGGTCCGCACCCGTGCCCGAAGCGGCCTTCCACAGCTCGAAGCCGGTGATGCCGCGGTCGGCCATCAGCAGCATTCCCGGCCCGAGCCGGCCCAGCAGGCCGGGAATCAAATGCTGTTCATGAACCGACAGCGGGCCGGTTGCCGCGGCGAACACCGCGTGTGTCCCGCACTCCACCAGCGCAGCGACCCTCACCTGCGGGTAGGCACTGCGCTGCTGTCCCCGGCCGGAACCGGGACGGCCGAAGTACGTGCTGTTCGCCTCGGTGTCCGGGACGTCGAAGACGGTGCCGTCCACGGCGACCAGCCGCCACCCGCGATACCAGGCGCCGGCCGTGTCCTGGACGGCCACCGGTCGGCAAACCCGCGCGAACAGTGCCTTCAGCGGCTCCGGCCCCAGCCGTC
>NZ_RDBO01000112.1 GCF_008120935.1 Streptomyces sp. sk2.1 | reverse complement strand
GGCACGCGCAGGACGCCCTCGGCGGCGCCCGCGGCCAGGACGTCGAGCAGGACCGGGGTGGGTTCGAGCCGGAAGTCGACGCCGGTCACGCCCGGGGGCAGGGCGGCCCCGGTGGCGACGCCGTGCGTGGTGAGGGCGATGCCGCCGGGGCGCACCCGCGCGGCATGGGCGGCGAAGGCGTCCGGTGTGGTGGAGACCAGGTCGACGAGCGCGTCGACGCCGTCCGGGCATGCCTCGCGCACGGCCTCGTCGAGGGGGCGGTCGGTGACGTCGATGGTGGCGGCGGCGCCCAGGGCGGCCATCCGCTCGTGCTCGGCGCCGCGCACGGCGGCGATCACGCGGATGTCGCGGGCCGACGCGAGCTGGGTCAGATAGCTGCCGACGCCGCCCGCGGCCCCGATGACCAGCAGGCTCTCGTGGCCGCGGAGCGCCGCGCCCTCCAGGATCTGGGCGGCGGCCATCCCGGCGGACGGCAGGGCGGCCGCGGCCCGGAGGGGGAGGCCGGGCGGGACGAGGGCGATCGCGGAGTCCTGCGGCACGGACACGTAGTCGCAGTACGTGCCGCTGCCGGACGCGGCTCCGGCGACCCGGCCGAAGACCTGGTCGCCGACCCGGAAGCGGTTGTCGCCGGGGCCGATCATGTCCACCCGGCCGGCGAAGTCCACGCCGACGACCAGGGGGAAGACGCGGGCGGTGGCCGGGGCCCCGGGGGCGCCCCGAACGGTCTGCCAGTCGCAGGGGTTGAGCGCGGCGTACTCGATCCTGACCCGTACCTCACCGGTACCCGGCTCGGGCTTGGGCATCTCCACCAGTGCGGGGTCGGCCCGGAACGCGCCGACGGCTATGGCTCGCATGCGGAAGACCTCTCAGTCGTCCCCGATCAGGCAGTCATGGGAACCATTGTTTTTCGGCCCGCCCGGCCCCGCACTTC
>NZ_RDBO01000111.1 GCF_008120935.1 Streptomyces sp. sk2.1 | reverse complement strand
AACCCACCCACCTTCTCCGGGTCCCCGTCCCTCAGCGGCTCCACCCCGGCCACTCCTTCCTCACCCAGCACCCACGGCCCGGCGCCAACGTCCCGCGCCCCCACGCAGGTTACGTTGCCCCGGAAGGCGCCGCAGGCGAGGAAGACAACCGCTGTCCTGCTCGCCGGCTCAAGCGCTCACCTGCCAGGTGAAGCACTCAGTCTCAGGAATTCATGGGAGGCGCTCTGGAGAGGAATTCCTGCGCTGGCGGCGCGAGGGTCCTCCTTGGCCGACACTCGACGCTCGACACCCGACACAGTGACCAGGCGACTGAATGGTCTGCAGAAAACGCCGAAGGTCACGCGAAATCGGTCATTTGTGGGTCGGCTCGGTCACTGGCGTGTTCCCCGTCGGCTTTGTCCAGGCCGTGGCCGACTTTGGTACCGACGCTCATGCCGTCCCGGTCACCAGGTGACCGGTAGTTCGGCCACGCCGCCGAGCTGGACGTGGACCGCGACGCCGCGGACCTGCTGTGAGGGGACGTCCAGGCGGATCGTCGGGATGCGGCGCAGGAGGGTGGTGAGGGCGATGTCCATTTCGGCGCGGGCCAGGTTCTGGCCGACGCATTGGTGGATGCCGTAGCCGAAGGCGACGTGGCGGCCGGCCCTGCGGTGGGTGTCGAACGTGTCGGGGCTGTCCCAGACGTCCGGGTCCCGGTTCATCAGCATGGTCGAGAAGACAACGCCGTCGCCTGCCTCGATGGTGTGCCCGGCGATGTCGATGTCCTCGGTCGCCACCCGGGGGAGCGCGTCCGTGACGGAGCTGATCCGCAGCAGTTCCTCGACGGCGTCGGGCATCAGCGAGGGGTCCCGGCGCAGCCGGTCGAGCTGGGCGGGGTGGTCGAGCAGGGCGAGGACGGCGGTGGCGAGGGCGGTGGAGGTGGTTTCGTTCCCTCCGGACATCAGAACGACACACGTCATCGCCAGCGTGTCGAGGTCCTGCCGGGTCAGAGGGCGGTGGGCGGCGACGAGGTCGTCGATCAGGTCGTCGCCGGGGTTGTGTTGCCGGTCCGTGAGCAGACCCTTGAGGTAGTCCAGGAGCTGGGCGAGCAACTCTTCCGGGGTGCAGCCGTCCTCCTCGTCGACTGGCGAGAGGAGGCGTGTGATCAGCTCATCGACGTGCGGGCGGTCCTGGTGCGGCACCCCCAGCAGGGCGAACGTCGTGTCGGAGGCCAGGGGCGTTGTGTAGGCGCGGACCAGATCCGCCCGGTCGCCCGCGGCGAGCATGGCGTCGACCAGTCGTACGGCGGTCCGCTCGATGGCCGGGCGCCGGGCGGCGATCCGGCGGATGCCGAAGGCGGACGAGACCCACCTGCGCTGGTGGGCGTGGAGGGGATCGTCCACGCCGATCAGCGGGAGGCCGGGCACCTGCCGTGAGGCCATGCTCTCGGTCAGGCAGGGGAACGAGGGATGCGCCGGATCGCAGGAGATCCGCGGGTCGCGGAGCAGTTCCCGGCCCACGTCGCTTCCGGAGACGAGCCAGACCCTCCGTCCGTCGTACAGGGACACACGGGACAGCGGGCGGTGCTCGCGCAGCGGCCCATATCCGGTGGGCATGGCGTAGGGGCAGGTGCGTTCCATCGGGTAGCTCGGGGCCGGGAAGGCCGTTGGGGACGATCCGGCGGTGGCTGTCACGTTGTTCCTCACCTCTTCGGCCCGTGCGCGGCAAGGCGGTCGCGTACGGGCCGGTGCGCGGTACCGCCTCGTGCGGGCGCGGCATGCTCCGGCCGACGTGCCGGTGGCCGGAGCAGACCTGATCTCCAGTCTGCCGCCCCGGCTGGCCCGTACCGTCCCCGACCGTGCAGGTTCACGCATGCGGGGTACATGGCGCTCTTGTGTGCGCCGGGCATGCGGGGGCCGGGGCCGTTCTGGGTGTCCCGCCGCCTCGTTGTTCCGTGTAGCGCACGGCCGAGGCCGCCGGGCGTGAAGAAGAGCAGAAGGAGGGCTGACCGTGGACACGGACGCGCGCTGTCAGGGGGAGGACGCGCATGGAGGCGAGGGGCTCCTGGAGATCGCCTCGGGCGGATGCTTCTCGCGCGCACTGGCCGTGGCGGCCAGGCTGCGGATCGCGGACGTCCTGGACGGCGCCTCCATGACGTCCGACGACATCGCGGGACGGACCGGCAGCGACCCGGAGGTGATGCTTCGCCTCCTTCAGGCCCTGGCCATGCGGGGGGTCTTCGTGCGCGAGGGGGACGGACGGTTCCGGCTGGCGGAGAGCCACGCCGCCCTGCGCAGCGACCATCCCCGGTCCCTGCGTCACCATTGCATCCTGCTGGCCGAGACCTACGACGACGCCTTCGCCGGGCTGCTCGGCACCGTCATGACCGGGCGCTCCGGGTTCGAGGAAGTCTTCGGCGTGCCGCTGTACGGGTACCTCGGCCGGACATCGGAGTCGGAGCAGGTCTTCGACGCCGCGATGGCGGAGCTGGCGCGGCCGACGGCCGAGGCGTTCGCCGAAGAGTTCTCCTTCTCCACGCCGGGGCGGCTGATCGACGTCGGCGGCGGGAACGGCACGCTGCTCATGTCGCTCCTGGCCCTCGACCCGGGCCTCGAAGGGATCTGTGTCGACCGACCGAGCGTCTGCGCCCGGGCGGCGGCCCGTCTGGCGAAGGCCCCGGACCGTTCGCTCGCCGACCGGATCCGCTTCCAGCCGGCGGACATCTTCGAGGAAGTGCCTGAGGGCGGCGGGCTCTACCTGCTCAAAAACGTGCTGCACGACTGGTCGCCCGAGCAGGGAACACGCATCCTCACCGCGGTACGGCGGGCCATGAACCGCACCGCGCACGCCTTTGCCCGCACAGGACCGCGGCCCAGGCTGATCGTGCTGGAGCCCCTGCTCGACCGGGAGTCGGACGGAGCCCATGCCCTCTACCAGATGGTGCTCGGCGGGAAAGAGGTCCGCGGATTCCGGACCGCCGACGACATCTGGCAACTGCACACTGCCGCCGGCCTCGAACCACTCTCCGTCACACGGCTGTCCGACGGGCACCACGCCTTCGAGAGCGGATGTCCGGACTGATCCGGCCGTCGGCGAAGCGACCGCGGGCGTCGCCGATCTCGGCCAGGATGCGGGCGGCACGCCGGATGCCGAGCCCGTGGTGTCCGGCGTCCAGGAACCGTTCGATCATCGTGCGGGCCAGTTCCGGCTGGGTCGCGAATCCGGGGCCCGGTGGATCACGCGTATCCGGGCGGCGAGCCGGGCGTCGGGAGCCCGGCCGAGCCCGATGCGTCGGCCCTTCGAGAGGGCGCGAATGAGGTGGTGGTGAGGCTCGGTAGGTGGGTCGACAATGCCCGGAGGCGCGGCGATCGGCTCGCCGAGCAGCGGCGGGCAGACCTGGATGCACTGGTGGGCGGGGGCCCGTCATGATCTGCTGCCGAGTCCACTGGACAGGCACCGACGTCCTGCCCTTCGCCGCCGAGGATGTAGCGGATCCTCGCTCGGGGTGCGGACACCCCCGCCCGCTACAGCGGGAAAAAGCAGCGGTGAGTAAGCGGAGAACTCCCGGTTTTGTGGGCACGAGCGGCGAGGCACGGCAGGTTGAGCGCGGGAGGCGGCCGGGGTGCCGCGCGGGCATTCGGCGCGCCCCCGGGCCGGGAGGAAGGAGGACGCGCCCCTCAAGACGCCCCAACTGCCCCCGGGCCGACGCCTGGTGGTCGGCCCGATCCGGAACCGGCCAAGCGAGGGCCCGCACCCACCCGTTCCGCGCCTGCGCCTGCTGACCGGGCCGCCCCGGGCCGCCGAGTCGGGGCGGCGGCCCGGCTCGGCGCGACGTCGGCGAAGTCCTGCCCGCCGGAGCCGGGCCGACCCCACTTCTCCAGACTTTACGCAGCCGGTACCGGGCCTACTCGTCGTGCGTGGGTCGCGCACGGGCTCCGGGGCGAACCGGGCGCGCAAAGTACGTGTTCGTCTCTTCACCGCCCCTGATCTGTCGATGGGGATTCGGGCCCCTCCCGCGTCTGTTCGTCCGTCCATTCCTGGGGCACCGGCGCGCGCGGCCCTGCCGATGCGCGAGGTCGGCCGCTGGAGGTAGCGGTCGGCGCCTTCTCCCAGCGGTGAACTGTTCAGGGGCTGCCGGCAGGGGCTCAAGCCGGCGCAGGGGGTCGGGCAGGTGTCACTGTCTGCGCTCCGTCGAACGCGTCATGTGCCTGCCTATGGGGTGGTTTGGCTCAACCCTCCCGTGCGGGTTCCCGATGAGATCTGTGGCTGGACCAGTTGGACTGCAGGAACACCCGGGTGCGGCGAGCCTCACACGCCGCAGGGTGGAGGCCGTCCGGCACACGGTCCCGTCCAGCCCTCGTCAGCAAGTCAGAAGGAGATCAACATGAACACAGCAGGGAAATCCTGTCGCACCGGGCTGCGGAACCTGGCCCTGGCGGCCGGCGCGCTCGCGGTCTTCCTGGCCGCGGCCGCGCCCGTGGCCGCAGCCACCGCCGCATCGCGCGCCACCGCCCCGTCCGGCAGCTCTGCGGCGCGGGCCGGAGAAGTTATCCGGTGCGGCAGCGTTGAGCCGGACCTGCCCAACCTTTTCGCACAGAACTGCGCTACCGGCCATTGGGGACCGCTCTCCGACTTCACCGTCGTCGACGGTCGCAACAACAACAAGTACTCCTGCCAAACCGGCTGGGTCGAAGGCTCTTTGTGGCTCCAGGGCCAAGGCTGCCGCCGGTCCTGACCCCGTCAACGCCGGCCCGCTGTCGCACCGGCTGCGCGTGGTGGCTCCTGCCCCGGTCGGCCATCGCGGGCCGGGCACGAACCGTCCGAGTCGCCGGCCGGTGCGGCCGGCGACGGGTCGTTGACCGCCCTGTTCGCTGCCGATGACGTCCTTGTCACGCAGCGGGCGAAGCTCCGCCGGGCAGCTCGGGAAGCTGGAACAGGTGTCGGCCATGACTTGGCATGCAGGCGGGGAGGGCAGTGCCCAGGGCTGTACGGGGCCGATCCGGTGGAGACGCCGTGGATGGAGGCGGGCCCCGACCGGCTCACGATCACCCGCGACGGGGTGATCGTGCGTCAGGGTTGGCACGCCCTGGCCCGGCCCGGCACCGCTGAGGTGCAGGTCACCACCACTGCCGGGGCGGACGATGGCGCGCGACGTGCGGGCGACCATGGAGGCCGGCGAGTACGTGCGGCACGGCGACGTGACATCGCTCGGCGGGTCCTATCCCTCGTGCACCTGCCCCAAAGCCCCGTGCGGGGGCGTCGCGCTCGGCACCGAGCTCCCCAACTGCCCTGAGCACGGCCTCGTTCCCACTCAGGCGCCGCACTGGGCAGCCGAATGCCCCGGGCCAGGTACTGACGAGCAGAATCAGGCTGACCTGGCCATTCGACCACGCCGACATCATCCGCAAGGTGGCCGCGAACCGCTGCTGACAGCATGACGAAGGGGCCCGTCCATCGCGGACGGGCCCCTTCGTCATGCTGTCTCGCACAGGCTCGGGTGCGGCGATGACGGCTGCGTCCCCGTCTCCGGCGGATACCTCCTCTTCACGTACGACGTCCGCGTCGGGCAGGCCGGTGACGGGTCTGCCCGACGCGGGCGTCGTGTGGCGCTGTCGAGCGGCTCGGGGTCAGGATTCGGCGACGGCCTCCAGGGGGCTGAGGCCGGCGGCCCGGCGGGCCGGGAGGGCTGCGGCGAGGATGCCGACCGCGAGGGAGAGCGCACAGGTTGCGAGGAGGGTTCCCCAGGGGAGGGTGAACTCGTACTGCTTGATGGAGCCGTTGGCGAGGGAGCTGACGGCCCAGGCGCCGAAGGTTCCGCTCACCATGCCGAGGATGGTGCCGAAGGCGGCGACGGTGAGGGCCTCGAGGCGGATCATCGTGCGGATGCCGGCGCGGTGCATGCCGATGGCGCGCAGGGCGCCGATCTCGCGGGTGCGGTCGGTGATGGACATGGCGAGGGTGTTGGCGATGCCGAGGGCGGAGATGGCGCCGCCGAGGAAGAGCAGGCCGTACATCAGGTTGATGATGATGCTCATGACACCGGATGCCTCGGCGACGAACTCGTCGCGGCTCTGGACAGTGAGGAGGGGGTTCTTGCCGGTGGCGTCGAGGAGATCGGCCTTGGAGACGCCGTTCTTGTCGGCGGCGACGAGGACCCGGGTGAAGTACTGGCTGGTCTCGCTGTGCTCGTCCAGGTGCTGGATTTCTGCGCGGTCGCCGATGGCCGGGCCGGCGGTGGGGTTGTCGCGGTAGACGCCGATGACGGTGTAGGTCCGGATGTCGTCGCGGCCGAAGCCGGGAGTGGTCCTGGCCCGGGAGCCGGTCTTGAGGTGGTGTTCGCGGGCGGTGGTCTCGGAGACGGCGATGGCACCGGCCTTGAGGCCCTTGAGGGAGCCGGAGACGAAGTCGAGCTTCATCACGTTGTCGAGACCGGCGGGATCGACACCGGTGACGCTCAGATTGTCGCCGCCGAGGAGGATCTGTCCATCGGCGATGGCGCTCGCGGTGCGCACGCCCGGGGTGTCGGCGATCCTACGGGTGGTGGCCCGGTCGATGCCGGTCATCTGGTCGGCGGTGATCAGGTGGTCGGCGGTGAGGCCGGCGGCGGCCTGGCGGTCGAGGGCCTGGGCGCTGGAGTGGGCGATGGTGGCGAGGCCGGCGACGAGGGCGGTGCTGACGATGACGGCGGAGGCGGTGGCGGCGGTGCGGCGCGGGTCGCGCAGGGCGTTCTCGTGGGAGAGCCGGCCGGCGGCGCCGAAGCGAGTGGTGAGCTTGCCACCGGCCCGGATCATGGGGACCGCCAGGATCGGGGCCAGCATCAACAGACCGGTGATCAGGCCGAACGCGCCGAACACGGCGTTCTGGAAGTTCTCGTCGGAGGCGTCCTCGGCCCCCGAGAGGGAGATCAGCAGGGCGGCGCCGCCGAAGGCGAGGAGTCCGCCCGCGATGGCCCGGTAGCGGGAGGCGGTGGCGGACGGCGGCTGGTGGACGGCCCGCAGCGCCTCGACCGGAGCGATCTTGGACGCCTTGCGGGAGGGGATCCAGGCGGAGAGCACGGTGAGGCCGACGCCGACGAAGAGCGCGGCGGCGATGGGCGTGGCCCCGATCACGAGGGGCCCGGTGGGAACGGCGCTCCCGTCGATGGTCATCAAGTGGGGCATCGCGACGGCGAGGCCGAGGCCGAGGCCGAAGCCGAGGGCTGAGGAGAACAGGCCGACCAGACCGGCCTCGATCAGCAGGGAGCGGATCACCTGGCGGCGGGAGGCGCCGATGGCACGCAGCAGGGCGATCTCCCGGCTGCGGCGGGCCACCAGCATGGTGAAGGTGTTGACGATCAGGAACGAGCCGATGAACAGGGCGACGAGGGCGTAGATCAGGGCGACTTTCTCGTTGCCGCGGACCAGGACGCTGACGTAGCGGTCCTGTTGGGTGACGAGGTCACTCACGGTGGAGGTCTCGGCCCGGGCGGCGCCGAGCGTGTCGGTGACGCGCTCGGCCAGGTCGAAGTCACCGGTGCCGGGCTTGGCCGTCAGGTCGATGGACGAGTAGGCGCCGGGCTGCCCGAACATGTCGCGGGCGGTGGCCTTGTCGAAGAGAACGAGGGTGCCGGAGCCGGAACTGACGCGGGTGTCCTTGGTGGTGACGATGCCGAC
Organism: Streptomyces sp. sk2.1; assembly: GCF_008120935.1. Taxonomy (GTDB): domain Bacteria; phylum Actinomycetota; class Actinomycetes; order Streptomycetales; family Streptomycetaceae; genus Streptomyces. The sequence continues at coordinate 1,462 of NZ_RDBO01000111.1, read as the reverse complement.
CAGCCTCTTGTGCATGACGGGGCCGTTGGTGGCGAGGGTGATCCTGTCACCGATCTTGTGCTTGCCGCGGGCGGCGGTGCCGTCGTCCAGGGCGATCTCGTCGCCGGTGCGCGGTGTGTGGCCCCGGGCGATCGGGAAGCGGGGGTCCTTGCCACCGGGTCCGGGGATCCAGGCGTCGGCTCGGTTGCCGCCGCGCTTCGCGCTGCGCATCGGGTTGCCGTCGGCCGTGTTCAGTACGGCGGAGCCGGAGATCGAGGGCCGGACGCTGTCGACGCCGCTGATACCGGCGAGCTTGGCGACGGTCGCGTCGTCGAGCGCCGGGGGCAGGCCCCTGGGTGCGGGCTCCCCGGGCTTGGGGGGCTTGGGGCTGACACGGACGGAGAGGTCGGCGAGGTTCTCGGAGACGGCGGCACGATTGGCAGCGGTGGAGGTCTCGCCGAAGACCAGGGTGCCGCTGACGAAGGCGACGCCGAGGCAGACCGCAAGCACGGTCATGACCAAGTGGGCTTTGTGCGCGAGGACATTGCGCAGGGCTGTTTTCAGCATGAGTGTGTGTCCGGGGCGTGAGAGGGCGGAAGGAGAGTGCGGCGCGAGCGGAATCCGGGGGGAGCACCGGTGGGACGGCCCGGTCAGCTGGTGCGGCCCCGGGCGTCAAATTCCTTCATGCGGTCCAGGACCCGGTCCGGGCTGGGCTGGGCTGCCGCATCTCGTCCACGAGCCGGCCGTCGGCGAGGAAGACGACCCGGTCCGCGTAGCCGGCGGCCACCGGGTCGTGCGTCACCATCACCACCGTCTGTCCGAGTTGCCGCACCGATTCCCGCAGGAAGCCCAGGACCTCGGCACCGGCCCGGGAGTCGAGGTTTCCGGTGGGCTCGTCACCGAAGACGATCGCGGGCCGGGAGGCCAGGGCCCGGGCCACGGCCACGCGCTGCTGCCGGCCGCCGGAGAGCCGGCCGGGGCGGTGGTCGAGGCGATCGGACAGGCCCACCATGTTCACGACCGTCTCCAGCCACTGCCGATCGACTTCGCGGCCGGCGACGTCCGTGGGGAGGGTGATGTTCTCCACCGTCGTCAGGGTGGGCAACAGGTTGAACGCCTGGAAGATGAACCCGATCCGGTCCCGGCGCAGTTCGGTGAGCTGCCGGTCGTTCAGGCGGCTCAGCTCGGTGGTGCCGATCCGCACCGAACCCGAGGACGCCGAGTCCAGGCCGGCGACGCAGTGCATCAGGGTCGACTTGCCCGAGCCCGAGGGGCCCATGATCGCGGTGAACTCGCCCTCTTTGAAGGAGATACTCACCCGGTCCAGGGCGACGACTTGCGTGTCCCCGCTGCCGTACACCTTCGACAGGTCGGATGTGCTCGCGGCGAAAGGGACCGCCGACTGGCGCGGGGCGGAGGAGCCCGCGTGCGGGGCGTGGTGGGGGAAGGACATCGGCGGCATGGGCACACTCCGGCACAGGGG
>NZ_RDBO01000110.1 GCF_008120935.1 Streptomyces sp. sk2.1 | reverse complement strand
GGAAAGGTCGGCTCCGCCCGACAGGTCAAAGAGGTACCAGTCGATCAGGTGGCCGTCCCCGCCCGTCGCTCAGTTCTCGACGATGTGCCCGTCGCTCAGCTCCAGCACCCGGTCCGCCAGCCCCAGCAGCTGGGCGTCGTGGGTCGCCACCAGGGCGCTGACACCCTCGCTCCGCACCACCGCCCGCAGCAGCTCCATCACCGCGAGCCCGGTCTCCGCGTCGAGCTGGCCGGTCGGCTCGTCCGCGATCAGCAGCGCGGGCCGGTTGGCGAGCGCCCGCGCGATCGCGACGCGCTGGCGCTGGCCGCCGGAGAGCTCGCCGGGGCGCTGGGCCGCGTGGTCGGCCAGGCCGACCAGGGAGAGCAGCAGCGCCACCCGCTCCTCGCGCTCGCGCGGGTCCTCCTTGCGCAGCCGCATGGGCACGCCGACGTTCTCCGCCGCGGTCAGGATCGGGATCAGGCCGAACGACTGGAAGACGAAGCCGATCCGGTCCCGGCGCAGTTCCAGCAGTCCGTCCTCGCCGAGCTCGGCGAGGTCCGTGCCGTCGATGGTGATCCGGCCGCTGTCGGGGCGGTCGAGCCCGCCGAGCAGGTTGAGCAGGGTGGTCTTGCCGGAACCCGAGCGTCCCTTGAGCGCGACGAGTTCCCCCCGCGGCACCTCGAAGGACACCCCGCGCAGCGCGTGGACGGCCCCGGCGCCGGAGCCGTACGAGCGGTGCAGGTCCTCGACCCGGACCATGGGCCCGCCGGTCGGTCCCTCGGCGACGGCGGTGCCGCCCTGTCCGTCCGTACCCGTCCGGCCGTTGGTCTCGGTCATGTCTCTCCCCCTACGTGCGAGATCCCGTCGGCCGCCAGTATGTGCAATGGACGCGGGCCGGACAATCGCCGGGGCGGTGACCGGCGCGGGCCACAGCCGGTTTCCCGGCCGGCCGGACCGGTACGGGCGGGGACCGCGCGGGGTACGGGGACCCGGACGGAGCGGCGACAGCCCCCCTCCCGCATCTGACGATCCATCAATTCCCTTTTACCGAAGGCCCGTACGCCTTCCTCATCGGAGCACTACCGCTTCCCGACAACTTCCTGACACCGGACGGCCAGCCTTGCCCGGGTCCACCGGGGCGCCCGCCCCATACCCGAAAGGCTGCGCGATGCCACGAAGAATCCTGTCCCGGCCGGTCGTCGGAGCCCTCGGGCCGGCCCTGCTCCTGTCGGCGGTACCCGCCGCCGTCGCGGACACCCGGACCCCCGCCGCCCCTGCC
>NZ_RDBO01000011.1:31799-93531 GCF_008120935.1 Streptomyces sp. sk2.1 | reverse complement strand
GCTGCTCGCCGAGGCTCAGCAGGCCCTCGACGACATGATCGGGCTGGAGCCGGTGAAGCGGCAGGTCCTGACGATGATCGCGCAACTGCGCATGGCGGCGTTGCGGAAGGAGCGGAGGGGGAGGACACCTCGGCCACCGAAGCGGCCGTCGGCGCACTGGAACGCGCCTGGGCGCGCACGTCCACGTCGAAGAGGCCCGGAGCGCACCGGAACGCGTACTGGTACCGCTTCAGTGCCTCGTCCGCCCGGCCCAGCGACTCCAGGGAGCGTCCCATGAAGTACTTGACCTCGGCGTCGAAACGGCTCCCGGCCTCCAGCTTCTTCGGCAGCTCCGCCAGCACGTTCAGGGACTCGTGACAGACCCCCTGTGCGAACAGCGAGGCGCCGACGTACAGCTGGGCCTCGTCGTACAGGAACGCGTCCTGGATCCCCGGCGCGAAGCGCAGCACCAGCGACCAGTCCTCCTTGAGGAAGGCGTACCGGGTGCAGATGAAACGGGTCTCGTCGCAGTCCAGTTGCGCCGCGGAGAGTCCGGCCCACGCCTCGTCGAGCCGGCCCGCGTCCAGCAGTGCCGCCTGGGCCGCCACCCAGAGGTCGCGGGCGTTCTCCAGTCTGAAGGTGACGTAGTGGCCGAGCTGGAACCGGGAACGGAGCGGCATCCCGAACTTCGTGCGCAGCGCGCCGAACGAACCGGAGCTGCGGAGCATGCCGTCCAGCGCCTCCTTCTGGCGCTGCCCGGTCGCGTGCAACCCCAGCCAGGCGTCGGCGGCGAACGGATCGTGCGTCGTGGCGAGGGAGAACCGCTCGGCCGCGGCGGCCATGTCACCCTGGTGGAACAGGGCCATCGCCTGCTGCCAGGCCTGCTCGGCCTTCCTGGCCGACCCCCGGTGTGCGGCTGCTCCCTGCACGGCTTCTCCCCTCGACGGCCGTGGGCCCGCGGCGGACGGCCGACGGGGCACGCCGTGATGACCTGGAACAACCGCCAGGATATCCAACGGGACGCACACCCCGCCGAACACATCCGGAGCCACTTCCCCGCACCGGCCGGGGCGATGGAACGGAGGCGTCGACCAGAACCGGGAGGGCCGGATGCGCCGATTCCGCTGGAACCTTCGTGAAAGGCCGGCATTCGGGCATCCGGGGAGGCGGCCGGATCCGGACTCCCGACGCCCATCATCGCGGTGCCCAGGGGATATTGACCCACCGGACGCTAACGTTGGTCCGCACGGCGGCAGCGACGGTGCCGGGGAGGGCGCACCGCGCGGAACGCCGGGAACGAGGAGTGCGCGACATGCTGGATCCCACTTCGGTGGCGGCGATCTCGGCGGTACTCGGCGCGGTCGGCGCGGGGATGGCCAACGAGGCCGGAAAGTGGGCCTGGGAGTCGACCGGCGGCGTCGTACGCAGAATCGTCGGCCGGGAGGTCCCGGCCCCCGCGGCGCAGGACGAGCGGGACGACGTGGCCCGCATGATGCACGAGCGAATCCGCGAGGACCCGCGACTCGCCGCCCACTGGCGTTCGTTCGCGTCGAGGGTGGGCGGCGGAGGGACGGGCCGGGGCCGTCCGTCGCAGTCGCACCTCCCCGCCTCCATAAGGTTCTTCACCGACCGCAAGGAGGCGATGCGGCAGCTCCGGCGGGAGGCGACCCGGCGCGCGGACGGGCGGCCCAGGGTCGCGCTGGTGCACGGCCCGGACGGCATGGGGTCCAGCACCCTCGCCGTGCACTACGGTGCGCAGTCCGCCGAACTCTTCCCGGACGGCCGGATCTACGCCGACCTGGGCGGCGGCAGGACGGGCGGCGCCCGCGGCTCCGGAACCGTGCTGCGGGTGCTGCTCCGCCAACTGGGAGTGCCGGACGAGGAGATGCCGCCCGCCACCGAGCAGCTCGGCGAGTTCTTCCGCCACCGCGTGGCCGACCTGGAGCTCCTGGTGGTGCTCGACCACGCCTACTCCGCCTCGCAGGTGCGGCCGTTCATCAACTCGGCACCCGGTGTGTTCACGATCCTGGTCGCCCGGAACCCCTTCCCCGGCATCGACGCCGTGCGCGTGCGCGTCGGCCCGCTCACGGACAAGGACGCGAAGCGCCTGCTCACCGACATCACCGACAAGTCCACCGTCGCCGCCGCCCGTGCCACGCTCCCCTCGCTGCTCGCCCGCTGCGGCGGCTCGCCCTACGCCCTGCGGGCCGCCGCCCACCAGCTCTCCGCCCCCACGCTCCCGCCGCGCGGCGTCGGAGCGGACGGCGACCCGGTGCGCGGGGCCGCCGAGGACAACTACCGGCTCCTGGCACCGGAGACCGCCCGGCTGTACCGGCTGATGGCGCTGCGCGGCTGGCCCGCCTTCGACGCCGCGATCGCCGCACGGACCACCGGCGAGGACCCCGCGGCCACGGCGGAGCGCCTGGAGGACCTCGCGGACCGGATGCTCCTGGAACACCACGGGAGCGGGACCGGCCGCTTCCACTACCGTCCCGGGGTCCGCGCCCACGCCGAGGCGGCGGCGATCCGCGAGGACGGCATCACCGCGTGCTCGGCCGCCCTCGGCCGCACGCTGACCGGTTACGCCGACCTGGCGGCATCGGCCGCCCACCAGGCACTCCCGGAGAGCTGGCGCGTCCCGGCACCGCCCGGGGACCGGACCGGACAGCGGTACGAGGACCGGGGCGCCGCCCTCGGCGCGCTGCTCGTGGAAGCGGGCAACCTGGTCGAGGCGGTGCGGTGCGCCGAGGAGTCCGGCGACCCGGACACCGCCGTACGCCTGTGCCGTGCGCTGTGGCCGCTCCAGCTCAAGGCGGGCCACCACGAGATGCTGCTGCCGGCCCTCCGGACCGGGGTACGCCTGGCCGGCGGCTCCGGGGCCGGGGCGCTCCACGCGCAACTCGCGCACTCCCTCACCGAAACGGGACGCTGGGAGGAGGCCGAGGAGGCGGCTCGGGCGGCGGCGCACGCCGAGGAATCGACGGGCCACAAGCGGGGCCACGCCTCGGCCGTCGAGTTCCTGGGACTGCTGAGGCTGCGCCAGTGGCGGTACCAGGAGGCGTACGACTGCTTCGAGGAGGCCGGCGGCATCCTGGGCACCATGGGCGCCCAGGACGAGGGAGCGGGCGACGTGCCGCGTGCCGAGGCCCTGCTGGAGCGCCACCGCGGCCGGGCGCTGCGCGGGCTGGGACGGCGGGAGGAGGCCCGGCGGCGGCTGGAGACCGCGCTGTCGTACTTCCGGCCCGGTGACGGGGCGGCCGGTGACACGTACAACACGGCCCGGACGCTCACGGACCTCGCCGAGACCTGGCTGGACGAGGAGAACACCGAGGCGGCGCTCCCGCTGATCGAGGCGGCGATCACGACGCTCGACGGCCAGCGGGCGGAGTACCACCTCTCGCATCTGCGCCGCATGCGGGACCGCTGCACGACGCCGTAGGCCGGGGCGGCTCCTCAGCTCCCCGGATCCGGCGGCACCAGGGGAGCGACCCGCACGCGCTGGACCCGGTCGCCCGCCCGCAGGACGAGGCCGTCGGTCACCGCCCGCGCCAGCCGCGCGCGGGCGGTGACCGCGTCGGGGCCGTCCGCCGCGAGCCAGGCGTACAGGGCGGAGGCGTACACGGCGGGGTCCGCGGCGCCGACGTCCTCCGCACCGGCGACGGGCACCGCGGTCAACCGCAGCGGTTCCCCGCCGCGCACCCGCACCACGCACCCGGTCGGCCCGGTGACATAGGCCGCCAGGGCGCAGTCCCGATGACGGCGGAGCACCTCGGACGTCCAGACCGAAGGAGACCCGAAACGGGGGTCGTCGGGCGCCCCGTCGCGGAAGACGACATCGGCCAGGTCCAGCCGGTCCACGTCACGGGTGTCCTCGTGCACCGCGACGTGCAGTTCCCCGCCGTCCTCCGGTCCGGTCGCCGGCCGGGAGCCCGCCCACCGGCTGATCGCGACCTCTCCCGGCCCCAGGACCAGCGCCCGGACCAGCAGCGGGACGGTGACCGGCGCCGTCTCGTGGTCGGGCAGCGGGAGCGGCGTCAGCGAAGCCGGCCGGTCGGGCTCCGGCTCGCGCATCATCGAGTAGAAGAGCCTCCGCAGCCGTACCGCGGACTCGCCCGGCACGGAGGTGGTGAACTCGGCGGGACCGGGCAACGGCCGGTGCCGGCGGACGAGTTCCGCGAGCTGCGGGGCGAGCGGCGCGCCGGGGTCGAGTTTCGGGGCCTCCCGCATGAACGAGGAGATCGGCGCGTCCGGGTCCAGTGCGTCCAACGGCGCGGAGGCCAGGAGCACGGGAGTGCCGAGGGCGGCCGCGTAGTAGGTGACGGAACCGTGGTCGCCGATCACGGCGTCGGCGGCCAGCAGGGCCTGCCGCCACCCCGTCAGCGGATCGACCGGTGTCAGCCCGGCGCGGCGCGCGCGATCCAGCCAGGCACGGATCTGACCGGGGCCGTGTCCGTGCCAGATGTTGGGATGCAGCACGGCCGCGAACCGGAACTCGTCCACGGGGAACTCGTCCGCGATCCGGTCCAGCAGCGCGGCGACCACGTCGCCGCCTCCGCCCCCGTCCTCCGCGCCGTCACCGAAGAGGGAGTCGGAGTTCCAGGTCGAGTTGAGCAGGACGAGCCGTTGCCCGGGCCGTACCCCCAGCGCACGGCGGAAGCGTTCGCGACGGGGGCGTGCGGCGAGCACGCGGTCGAAGCAGGGATCCCCGGCGAGGACGGCGGTCGGCGCCGCCGTCGGGCAGGCGAGGCGCAGACGGTCGCGCTGTTCGGGGTGGGAGAGAACGAGCGCGTCCGCGACGGGCCTGCCCCGGGACAGCAACCACTCCGGCGCGAGCCCGAAAACGGGCGCGGGCACCGCATCGCCCCCGCCCTCGACCCGGTGTCCGGTGTCCGGTGTCCGGTGTCCGGTGTCCGGTGTCCGGTGTCCGGTGTCCGGTGTCGCCAGCCTTTTAGTGTATCCAACACCGTGCGAAAGGATGATCAACTTCCCGGAGAAAACGTCCAGTTGACCACCGAAGCTGGCCGAGATCACCAGGTCGACGTCCGTCTCGACCGCCTGTTCCCACGGCAGCACCGGCACCCCGACGTCGGCCAGCAGCTCGGCCGTTCCGGCGGCGAACGCGGAGGAGCCCGTGCAGGTCGCCAGCAGTTGGACGCGCAGGTCGTCGTCGAACAGGGGCAGTACGTCGAGCAGCCGCGTCGCGGAGGTCACGTTGTGCACGACGACGAGGACCCGCAGACACTTCTTCCGCGTCGTCCACCGCGCCGCGTCGTCCCCCACCGGCACCCGAACCCACCCGGTCCGACCGCGCTCCATCCGTACACCCCTCGTCCCTCGTCCACCCGGCCCGCCCCGGGGAACCCCGCCGGCCGCCCGGCCGGCCGTGACAGTCAATCAGCACGACTGCCGGGCCCACCACCACGGGGTGGGGCGCGGCGACGAGCGAAAGACGGGCCGGTGCGTCATCCGCGGGAGAGGAGCTGACGGGGGATCGGGGACAGGGCCGGTGGCTCGTCCGTTCCCTCGTATCCGAGGTGCAGTTCGGTGCGGGCGCGCGTGGCCAGGACGTAATAGGCCATGCGCAGGGCGGCGGATGTCGGGTCGGTGGCCGCGTCCACATGCGTGTCGGGAACCACCACGTGGTCGAAGCCGAGGCCCTTGGCGCTCGCCCGGTTCACGATCACGATGCCCGGGCGCCCGAGATCGAGGTTCCGGTACCGGCCGCCGGTCGCCTGCGACGTGTACATCTGCGGCTTGAGCCCCGGGGACCGCCGCGACAGCCGGGTGAGGAGGTCCTGCTGGTCCCGGACGGAGTTCAGGATCACCCCGACGCTCCGCCCCGGATGGCGTTCGACCGTACCGACGAGCAGATCGACGAGCGTGCCGGGACCGGACAGCCGGTGCAGGCGCGGCAGCGGTCCCTCGCGCCGCGGGAGTCCGGGCACGTCCGGCCCGAGACGGAAGCGGGCGGCCAGTTCGGCTATCTGCCGGGTGTTGCGGTGGTTGCCGTCCAGCCGGTGCGGGGCACCGGCCCCGAGCGCCTTCGTGATCTCCGCCAGCGTCGACTGCGTCTCGGTCAGGCGCTGGCACTCGTCGGCGTAGACGGTCGTCCGCGCCCGCAGCACCCGACAGAAGCGGTAGAAGTCCGGCGGGAGGTCCTGTCCCTCGTCGACCACGACGGAGAAACCGGGCGGCGTCCGGGCCACGGCAGCCTGCTGGAAGAACTCGCTCCACTCGAACCAGCCCGTGTCCGTCCGGGTCGGATCGGTGCCCGCGTTCCCGCGGTACCACTGGGACAGCCAGGAATGCGCGGTGGCGACCACCACGCCGTCCTGCCGCGGGCCGAGCGCGGCGACCAGCGGGGCGAGGGACTGCCGCAGCAGGTTGGACCGGGTCAGCAGCACGGTCGGTCCGCCGGTCAGGGCGAGCAGCACACTCCGCTGGGCGGCCAGCAGGCTCTTGCCGCTGCCGGGCGGACCGTCGACCACGTGGTTGCCGTCGAACGGCAGCGCGTCGAGCGATTCCCGCTGACCGGGAGCGAGATCGAGGTACGTGAGGGTCACCGGGGCCGCCGTTCCACGGCCGCGGCGGCGGCCGACCGGGCCTGGGCCACCACGGGCTCGAAGTAGCCGGGCACCTGGTCCCCGCCCACGACCAGGGCGCGGTCGAGCAGTGTGTTGCCCGTCTCGCAACTGGTCTCCGGCAGCAGCGCACAGGCGTGGCACGCCGCACGGTTGAGGTTGTCGAAGCCCTGCCCGCTGTGTTCCGCGCACAGCGGGTCGGCCGAGCACCAGGCCGCCGCCTCCGCCATCCGCAGCAGGGTCTCCGCGAGTCTGGGCGGTTCGCCCTGCTGGACGAGACCGCCGAGGGTGCCTTCCGCGTCCCCCGCCGCCGTGTACACCAGGACGCCGTACTGGTCGTGCTCGGGCCGTGCGTACACGCGCTCGCGCAGACTCGCCGTCGAGTAGCCCGACTCGAACGACAGCTGGCGGATGAGGAGATGCCCCAGTGTGTGCAGCAGCACGAAACGCGGGGAGAGTTCGGCACCCGTCACCGTGCCCAGCCGGTCCTGCTGGAACGAGCGTCCGAGGTCGGTGCGCAGACCGGCCACCCGTCGGCGCACCCGGTCGTCGTCCTCCCACTTCGTGAGCTCGTCCTTGTCCAGCGTGAGGAAGAGCCCTTCCCCGAACACCTCGACGGCGGGGAGCCAGCGCAGGCGGCGGGCGGTGTCCGCGGGCACGAAGGCCGACGTGGGGGAGACCCGGCGGAACCCCTGGAGGGCCCGGACCTCGCGGAGCCGGTCGGCGAGAACGACACGGCCGAAGCGCTCCCGCAGCGAGACCCAGGGCTCGGCGTCCTCCTGACCGAGGCCGAGTTCGCTCTCGCGGACGGCGAAGTCACGGGTCGCCGGGGGAGCGGGCGACATGAAGGCCGCCCACTCCTCCCGGCTCAGATCCGGGGAGGCCGGTTCGTCGGAGGCACCGTCAGCCCGGGCCGGCGGCGGGGGAGCGCTGCCCGTCTCCTCGGCCAGCAACGCGTCCAGCAGCGCGTCGTCGGCACCGGTCTCGTCCTTGAGCAGACCGCGGAAGGCGTCCTCGGCGGGCCCGCCGTGAGCCCGGCACAGCGGCACCCACATGTCACTGGAGCGCACCCGTTCGGCCAGGGCCTCGTCGGTGAGGGCGGCGGGGGCGTCGCTCTCCGGGATGTCGAGGGCGGAACTGACCACCGGGTAGTACAGATTGCCCGCGGTGCGCTGCACCACCTGGACGGGCTTGGTGCAGTCCGCCGCCTCGCCGCGCCGCTGCCAGGGATTCCGCCCGGAGCACCGCATCCCATGGGTGCCGAGGACATCGAGCAGGTCGCGGCCGGCCCCGCAGCCCTTCGCGGTGCACAGGACGGACAGGGCCTCCAGGCCCGTGGCGCGTTCGGACACGTTGAACCGCAGCCGGTCACGGGTGTCGCAGGACTGCCGGGCGGCGGGATCCAGCCGGGAGTGCGCCCAGAACCACCAGTCGACATCACCGAGATGGCCGCCCGCGCAGATCTGCACGAACCGCATCGGCGCGAGCCTGCGCACGGGGGAACAGCCCGGGCAGCGCGGCGGGACACCCGCCTTCTCGTCGGCGATGCGCCAGCGGATCATGCGGCGGCACGCCCCGCAGAACAGCCACGACGGGAACCTGATGTACGGGGCGCCCGCCGCGTCCGGCCGGTCGAACCGGTCGTCCGCCGCGGGCGGTGCCGCGTAGAACGCGCTCACCCCGAGCCGGGAGGCCAGCCGCGGCGACTCGACCTCCTGCCGCCGCCTGGGCCAGTCGCCGATGCCCGTCGCCACGAACGACTCGCCCTGGATGTCGAAGACGGCCCCGACCCCGAACGGAAGCACCGTCTGGGCCTGCCGCACCCGAAGACGCCTGCTCACAGCTCCGCCCCCTTCACCGTCACCTGGCACTCCCGGTCGACGTTCCGCATCGAGTGCGGGGTCTCCCAGAGACCCCCGTGCTCCTCGAAGTTCTTCAACAGGTTCATCTGCCCCTTGCCCTGACCGCGGTAGTACAGCTCCTTGCCCTCCTTGCGGGCATCGAGCGCCAGCTGCTGCCACGCGGACAACAGGTCGTCCAGCTCCTCGCGGACGGCCGACGCCGCCCTCGGGTCACCGGCCGCCGCCCGCAGGGCCAGCTCCTCGGCGAGCGCGGCCGCGGCCGGCAGGTGGTCGAGGAGGTCGCCCGCCCGGTTCTCGGCGGACAGGCCGAGGCCATGACGCACGAGGATCACGAGCGCGGCGTGCAGCGCACGGCGCCGTGACGGCGCGGACCACGGGGTGACGCTGGTCGGCTCGACGTTCCGGTACAGCGCCCGGTGATAGACGTCGAACGTCTCGTAGTGCGAACGGTCCCGGGGACGGGTCGCGTTGAAGAACGTCACGACCAGGCCCGGCACCGAGTGACGGCCCACCCGGCTGGTCGCCTGGATGTACTCGGCGGTGGTCTTGGGCTGCCCCAGCATCAGCATCAGGGAGAGCCGCTTCACGTCGACACCGACCGACAGCATGTTCGTGCAGGGGAGGAACGAAACGGAATCGGGATCGGTGTACGGCTTCTCCAGCCGGTCGAGGAGGACGGGCTGCTCGGCGCGGGGCAGATTGCTCGTCAGCTCCTGCACCTGATGGTCGATCAGCTTCCTCGTGCCCCGCCCGCCGTCCAGTCCGGCCAGCTGGGCGGGGATGTCGTCCGCCGCGGCCGTGACGGTGCGGCCCAGCTCACGGAGGCTGTGGTGGTACGCGACGAGCGTCCAGTAGGCGTCGCGGCTCTCCTCGGGAAGCTCCCACGCGCCCTGGACCATGGCGGCGGCCGTCGCGACGGAGGCGCGGCCCGCGGTGTGGCCCTGCGCCATCACGCCCACGTAGCGGCGTCCCGGACGCGAGGTGTCCGGCTCGGCGAAGTAGGAATGGCGCGCGTCGAGCCCGGCAGGCGGGAAGAGCTGCACGTCACGCCCGTACAGCCCGCGCACCTGCTCGCCGGAGCGGCGGATCGTCGCCGTGGAGGCCACCACCTTCGGGCCGACCCCGTCCCGGGTGCACAGCCCCAGCACCGCCGACTCGTACAGTCCCACGGTCGTGCCCAACGGGCCGGTCAGCAGGTGCAGCTCGTCCTGGATGACCAGGTCGGGCGGCAGCCGGTCGGATCCGGCCCCGAACAGCCGCCCCGACCTCGGCTCCCAGGCCAGGCGCGCGAACTTGTCGACCGTGCCGAGGACGAACGTCGGCGGCCGGTCGTACAGGTGCTCGTCCACGACGGCCACCGGCAGCTCGTCGTGGAAGGCACACGAGTCACGGGGGCAGTGGAACGCGAACGAGTCGGCCTTCGCCCGTATCCCGTAGTCGCCGATGTCCGGGGACTTCCGCTCGGGCACCACCCGGGTCCCGCACCACGGGCACCGGTCCAGGATGAACACGTCCTCGGGCCGGGCCGCGGCGCGTACGTCGTCGAAGGCGTCGACCGCCGCCCCGTACGTGTTCGGCGAGGTCGCCTCCCCCACCCACAGACCGATGGAGAACGGCTCGTCGCCGAGTGCCGCGGGGTCCTCGCGACGGAGCTTCTCCAGGGCGCAGACCGTCGTGGCGGCACGCTGGAACTGCTGGGTGGTCAGCAGGCTCAGCGTGTAGCGGCTCAGCACGGCGGTGCCCCCGCCGCGCGGATCGCCGCGGCGCAGGACCATCACGAACGCCGCGAGCAGGAGGTACGCCTCCGTCTTGCCACCGCCGGTCGGGAACCAGATCAGATCGGCCGTGTCCCGGTCCGGGTGCGACGGATCGGCCACCCCGTCCAGGGAGAGCAGGAAGAAGGCCAGCTGGAACGGACGCCACACCGCGTCGGGCGACGGATCAGGATCGTGGGCGGTCGCCTCCCGGCGCGCCCGGCGCCCACCGGCCTGGTCGGACGCCGAATGCCGCATCTGCAGCGCCATGGCCCGGTTGGCCGTGCGGAACGCGGCCAGCAGCTCGGGGCGGTCGGGGTCGCACAGGGTCCGTACGCCCGAGGCGATGCGTCCGACCACCGCCTCGACGCGGTCCAGGACCCGATCGGCGGCCTCGCGCCCCCAGGCGGGGACCTCCGTGTTCCGCTGCTCCAGATACCACTGGCGGTACCCGTCCACGAAGGCCAGCAACTCCTCGCGCACCCGATCGACCGGCACGTCGGGGTCGGCGAGGTGGAGCACGCGCAGGACGGGAAGCCCGACAGGACCGGCGGCCCTGGTGGCGGGCACCTCCGCCTCCGGCATCACCGCGGCCCGCAGACCGGTGACCCGGCCCTCCTCGCACACCTCGGTGACCGAACAGCCGTGGCCGACCGCATGGGTGCGGACATGGCGGTACTGGAGCCGGAGCTCCTGCTCCTCCGGATCACGGCTGGCGAGACGCACACTCGGGTACTGCAGGACGTCACCGCCCACCGGACGGGCCTCCAGACGGACCTGGAACAGCATCCGGTCCCACTGCGTCGGCCGCCCCTGTCCCGGCCCGGCCGCGACGGGCCCCGTACGCGCCGTGTTCACCAGCGCCACGGTGACCAGGTGCCCGGCACCGAACCGGCGGCGCCGCAACCGGATCTCCGCCCGGCCGTCGAGAACGGCCATCCGCTCGGCGTCCGGGGCCGGGGTGACGGTCTCGTCGGGAAGCGCGACGCGCCGCCACCGGCGCCCGCGTTCGCCCTGCTCCGTCTCGTAGCGGGCCGCGCCGCAACTGACCTCCACGGTCGGGGCGTCGGTGTAGAAGCTGAACCCGAGCGACGACGGGAGCCAGGAATTCGACTCGGGGATCGGATCGGTCGCGGGGGCGGTGTCCTCGGCGTCGTTCTCCGTGCCGGGGCCGTCCAGCACCTCGGCCGTCTCCGTCAACCGCCGTTGCAGATCGGCGTCCTGCGCGTAGAGGGTGCCCATGAGGTACTGCCGGTCGGGCGGTGCGTCGAGCACCTCCTCCGGGCCCCGGGCGGGCCCCACCAGCTGACGACGGAGATAGTCGACGAGTTCGTCACGCGGGGACACTGCTCGGTTCCTCCAGATGGTTGTCGCGACGGGGGGCGGGCCGGCCTGCTCCGGGACCGTCACCCACGCCTCCACCAGCGGCGGGAGTCGTGCTGCTGGGGGTCGGCCGGGGCCGGAGCCGGAGCCGGGGCCGGGGTCGGGGTTGAGGGTGGGGACGGGTACGGATACGGGGGCGCGGGCGTGTCGTGCATCGATGCGAGCCGTGCCTCCAACTCGGCTATGCGCGAGCGCGCCGCCCGCTCCACCTCGGCGGTGTGCGAGCGCACGGCCTGTTCCGCCTCGGCGACCCGCTGCTCCGCCCAGTGCTCGGCCGCCCGGACCCGCTCGGCCGCGTCCTGCTCCAGCGCCTGTGCGGCGTGGGCCCGTTCGGCGAAGGCGGCCTCCGCCTGCCGCAGCCGGGCCTCCAGCGCGAGAACCTCCTTGCGGGCGGCCTCTTCGACGCCGAGGGCGCGGCGGGCGACCTCCTCCTCGACACGACGCAGTATCTGCTCCTCCCGCTCGGAGGCCGCGTGTTCCATCGCGGTCCTGACCTGCCGCACGCGTTCCTCGGCGGTGTGCCCGGCCTCCCTGACGAGCCGTTCGGCCTCGTCGCGGATGCCGGCGATCCGCTGTTCGGCTTCGGCCCGTGCCCTGTTCCGCTCCTCCGCCCTGGCGTGCGCGATCCGATCGACCAGACTCGCCTCCAGCGCGCGGATCCGTCGGGTGGCCTCGTCCACCTCCGCCCGCGCCTCGGCACGGGCATGGTTGCGTTCGGCCGCCCGGGCCCGGGCGACCCGGTCGGCCACGTCGGCCTCCAGCTCCCGCAGCCGTCGGGCCGCCTCCTCGGCGGCGGCCGACGCCCGGTGGAGCGCGGCCTCGTCGACGGTCCCGACAGCGGCGTTCGGCGCGTCCGCGAGCACCGCGGGGGGCTCGACGACCGCTTCAGGGGTGTCGGCCGGGCCCGCTGTCGCAGGAGCGCCGACCGGGTCCGCCGCTGCGGGAACGGGGGGCGTGTCCGGTGCCGGGAGGGCGCCGGTCGTGTCCGCGTCGGCCGTTGCCGAAGAGAGGGCACGGACGGGGGAGAACTCCTTGAGCGCGTCCGCGAGCGCCAGCCTGGACTCCGGCTTCGTGAGCGGATGGGCGGCCAGGTACACGCGGGGCGACCGGCCGAGCAGGGCGGGGGACGGGGACTCGAAGAACTCCTCCGGGCGCGACTTCCTGTCCTTGAGGCCGTCCACCACCCGCACGAGTGCTTCGAGGGCCTGGCCGACCGGCCGGTCCGGGAGCCTGCTGCCCGCGGCGACCTCGGCCACGGCCCGTGCCGACCCGGCCCCCAGGATCTCGCCCAGCAGGACCTGGCCCAGGGCGAGGTGCACGTAGTGGGCCGTCCACCGGACGCTCCGGTTGAGGGTGAGGGCAAGGTCCATGGCGTCGTCCCAACGCCCCGTGTACCGCTCGGCTTCGGGCACCTCGACCGGAACGGCCGCGTCGACCGGCTCGCTCCGCTGCCCCGGGACCGCCGGGGGTGCTG
Organism: Streptomyces sp. sk2.1; assembly: GCF_008120935.1. Taxonomy (GTDB): domain Bacteria; phylum Actinomycetota; class Actinomycetes; order Streptomycetales; family Streptomycetaceae; genus Streptomyces. The sequence continues at coordinate 80,498 of NZ_RDBO01000011.1, read as the reverse complement.
CCTCCGGTACGACATCCGTGACGGTGTCCACGATGGTGTGCACGGCGGTGTCCGCTCCGGTCGGTGATTCCGCCAGCAGCACGGTCTCCGCCACCGGCTCCGGTTCCGCCACTGCCACGGCCACCGTCTCCGCCACTGCCAGCGGCTCCGGCTCCGGCTTCGCCACCGTGACCGTCGGTGGCTCCGCCACCTGCTCCGCTTCCGCCGCGGCAATTTTGGGCACGGCCTGCGCGGGCACGGCCTGCGCGGGTGCGGCCGACGCGGGCACGGCCGACGTGGGCACGGCCTGCGCGGGTGCGACGGGCGCGGGTGCGGCCGACGTGGGCACGGCCGGCGCGGGGGCAGGAACCGGAGCCGTCGCAGGACGGGTGGCAGTACGGGCGGGGCGGTGCCGCCCCACCGCGCGGAGGGCCCGGCTCTCGGCGTAGGCGCGCCGGACCCGCTCCTGGACTTCCGCGGACCTCGGCGGGGTCCACACCATGCCCAGGGTCTCCAGGAGCATCCGCCGTTGCGCCGGGAGGCCGCGGCCTCCCACCCGGCCCTCGACACGTTGCTGGGCCACCCATTCCCCCAATGGGAACCCGTCCTCGACGTGGCTTCTTTCGGGCATGGCACGACCCTCCCGCGCCCGGAACGAGGTGAGCGCCTTGATCCCGGCGCGCCAGTCCGGCTTGGCGAGATCCCTGCTGATCGCGCCCACCGGGTTGTTCGTCGCCCCGTCCTCCACGGCTTCGGTCAGCATCTCCGACAGTGCCGCGCAAGGATTTCCGGCCGGATCACGAAGGGCGATCCGCAGTACGGAGAAGACCTGGGACTCCAACTGCCGTACCCGTTCACGGGTGACGCCGAGCTCGCCCCCGATGGCGTCGAGGGTCGCGGGAGCCGTGCCGTCGAGACCGATGCGAAGGGCCACGACGCGGGCGTAACGCTCCGGCAGGAGGGCCACGAGATCGTGCACGCCCTCGTCCGCCAGCGCGGCCAGCACCGCGACCTCGACGGACGGCAGAGCCGTACGGACCTCCAGCAGTTCGCCCAGGTGCGTGCCGTCCCCGATGATCCGGTCGGTGGAGTCCGTGACCTTGCTGATCCGGCGGATCTCCTCCACCTTGCCGACGGGGAGGTCGCAGGCCACCGCGACGGCGGCCGCGCTGCGGGACTTTCCGGCCGACAGCAGCTCGCGTTCCACACGGCCCACCTTGCGCACGAGTTCGTGCATGTGGACCGGGATGCGGATGGCGCTGCCCTCGTCCGCCAGCGCCCGGGTGATCGACTGCCGCACCCACCAGGTCGCGTAGGTGGAGAACTTGTTGCCGTGCCCGGGGTCGAACTTCCGGGCCGCGCGCAGGACGCCGATCATCCCGTGCTGGAAGAGGTCGTCCTCGTCGAGGCCCTGGCCCATGTGCGCCCTCGCCTGGGCCCAGGCGAGGCCCTGATTGTGGACGGCGAGGCAGTCGCGTGCGCGGCGGCGGACGTCCGTCGCCGGGAGGCTCCCCAGCTCCTCGTCGGTCGGCTCGACCGAGATGCGCCGGGGGCCGCCGCGCAGGAGCACACTGAGCCCGACCTCCTCCAGGGCCGTGAGGATCCGCTTCTCGGGCCGCTTGGTGTGGCGGTCCTCCTCGATGACGGCCTGTGCCGCGGCGACGGCCGCCGCGAGACCTCCGGCGAACGGCGCGGACTCCTCGACGACGACCGAGGGGGCCGGCGGAGCCGAGGCTTCCGGTATGGGCTCCGCCCTGTCGGGGGTCTGCGCCCGGGCAGTCTCCGGCTCCGCGGGGAGCAGGGTGAACCGTGCGGCCGCCCGCTCCCGCATGTCCGCCGTCTCCGATGCCGTGAGACCCGCGAGCCGGGCCACGCCGGCCACGGCGCGCTCCGGGACGGCCCGCTCCACGACGTACCGGTCGAGCAACCTCAGCGCCGCACCCACCCGCGGCTGTGTCCGGCCTTCCGGTTGTGGGTTTTCCGTGTGCGACCCTGCAACCTTCTTCACTTCTCCGGAGTCGTCAATGGGTGTGGCAGTGGTGGTGGGCGCCTCCAGGCGCAGTCCCAGTTCGAGCAGCGCCGAGGCGAGCCGTGCGCGTGCGGTGTCGTCCAGGCCCAGCGCGGAGGTCTCCGCCTCGAATGCCGAGCGCGGTACGACGCCCTGCCGCGCGGCCCGCTGGAGATTGCGGTACAGCGTTGCGATCGAGGCCTTGAGTTCCACTGCCACCCAACTTTCGCGCGACGCAACCTGGAGGCGGCGGACGCGGTGCGCGGTTCCGTCCCCTTTGTGACGACACCATACCCAGGGTGCGTTGACGATGTAAACGCGATGGCCGAAAGCGCTTCTTTCTGCTTTCCGTGTACGCTTCGGGGAGTTGATTGCCCCTTTTGCGGGCATGGGGGCGCGACTTCGCGGGGCGACTCCCGGAGGGGGCGGTTCCGGCGCCATGCGCGAGGCGCACCGCGCGGGGCCCTCGGCGAGGCTTTGGAGGGGTTTTCGGAAAGGAAGGGGCGGGGCGCATGCGGGGCCACCGCTGAACTGGTCCTGCGTCACCACTCCTGGACGAGCCCCGACTTCGGCATGGTCCGGATCGCCGACGGCCCCGAGGGGGTGTTCGGTCGGCATCGGTGCGTCGGGGGCGGGAGGGATCGGTTGCCCGGAGCGTCCGAGCGGTCCGGGGCGGCCGCCGCCGCCCGCCCGGTCGCCGGTTCCTACGCGTGGGGCCGTGCGCGGTACGGGACGTTCACCGACATGCCCCGTACGCCGGTCGGAACGTCACGGCTTGCGGGCGAGGCCGCCGTGTTCACCGATGGGCTGCGGGGCGGGGGAGGCGGGGTCCGGCCGCCAGAAGGGCACCGACACGACGCCGGGGTCCAGGAGTTCGAGGCCGTCGAAGAACGCCGCGATCTGGTCGACGGGGCGCAGGAAGTAAGGAATGGCGCCGGTCTCGTTGTAGGCGTCCTGGGCCTGCTCGTAGTCGGCGTCGACCCCTCGGGAACCGTCGTTGACGGAGAGGTGGCTGCCGGACGGCAACCCGTCCATCAGGCGGGCGACGATGGCGCGCGCACGGTCGTGGTCGGCGATGTGGCCGAGGATGTTGCTGAGGATCAGGGCGGTGGGCCGGGTCAGGTCCAGCGTCTTGGCGGCGACCGACAGAATGCGGTCGGGGTCGGTGAGATCGGCGTCGATGTAGGCGGTCGTGCCCTCGGGGGTCGAGGTGAGCAGGGCGCGGGCGTGCGCGAGGACCAGCGGATCGTGGTCGGCATAGACGATCTTGGCTTCCGGGGCGATCCGCTGGGCGACCTCGTGGGTGTTGTCCACGGTCGGCAGACCGGTTCCGATGTCCAGGAACTGCCGGATCCCGGCCTCGGTGACCAGGTGGGTGATTGTGCGGCCCAGGAAGGCGCGGCTGCTGCGGGCCACGGTGGTGATGCCGGGGAAGACGGCGCTGTACGCGTCCCCGGCCTGCTCGTCGACCGGATAGTTGTCCTTGCCGCCCAGCCAGTAGTTCCAGATCCGGGCCGAGTGCGGCACCGACGTGTCGATCTTCTGCCGCGCCGGGCCGGACACCGCCGTGGGGTCGGTCATGGATACCGTCCGTCTTTCAGCCGAGGTGGGAGCTTTTCACCGCACAACCTACGCTCCAACGAACACGGCATGCGCACTGGTTCAGATTTTCGACGTTCGTGCGGGTGACGGGTGACGGGTGACGGGTGGCGGGCAGCGGGCGGCGAAGGACGCGCATGTCGGTTTTCGTATGATCGACGGACCCGATCTGCCGGTACTCAAGGAGCGCCCGTGCCCCAGCTCGCCTTCGCCAACACCTTCTGGGAGAGCTTCGACGCCCTGGAGAAACAGGTCAAGGCAGGGGTGCGCAAGGCGATGGCCAAGTTCCAGCGGCTCACCGTCGCCGAACTGCACGCGGACAAGGGGCTCCACCTGGAATCGGTGGACAAGGCGCGCGATCCGCGGATGCGCACCATCCGCATCAACGACTTCTGGCGGGGCGTCGTCCTCGCCCCCGACGACGGCAGCGACACCTTCCTGCTGCTCAACGTCGTGCCGCACGACGACGCCTACACCTGGGCCGCGAAGCGCCTCTACACCGTCAACACCGCGACCCGTGCCCTGGAGGTGCGCAACGTCGTCGCCATCGAGCAGCTCACACCGGCTCTCGAGAAGGCGGCGAACGTGGCGCCCGCGCTGCTGTTCGCCGGTCATTCCGACACGGTGCTGCGGGAGCTCGGCATCGACGAGCAGATCCTGAAGGCCGTCCGCACCGTCATCGACCGCACCCAGCTCGACGCCTTCGGGACACTGATGCCCGAGGACCAGTTCGAGGTGCTGACCTTCCTCGCCGAGGGCTTCACCCCCGAGGAGGTCTACCGCGACGTGGTCGCCATCCGCCGGCCGGCGCACGCCGCCCCGGAACCGGCCGAGGACCTGGCGGCGGCCATCGCCAACACCAGCAACCGCATCACCCTGATCACCGAACCCGACGAACTCACCGCCATCCTGGAGAAGCCCTTCGCCGCCTGGCGGGTCTTCCTCCACCCCTCGCAGCGGCGGCTGGCCCACCGGGCTTCGTACAACGGCCCCGTGCAGGTCTCCGGCGGGCCGGGCACCGGCAAGACGGTGGTCGCCCTGCACCGGGTCAAGCACCTGCTCTCGCGTTCGTCCGGGACCCGCGTCCTGCTCACCACCTACACCAACGCGCTCGCGGCGGCGCTGCGGCAGAACCTCTCGCTGCTCCTCGACGACGAGGAGCAGCTGGCCAGGGTCGACGTGACCACCGTCGACGCCTACGCCCACCGCATCGTGCGGGAACTGGGCGGCCGGCCCCCGGCACCCGTGGGCGACCAGGAGGAACGGAGGATCTGGCAGAAGGCCGTCAGACAGCTCGACCTGCCCTGGACCGAGCAGTTCCTCGCGCAGGAGTACCGGCACGTGATCCTCGCGCAGGACCTCCGTACGGCCGACGAGTACCTCGCGGCCACCCGGCGCGGTAGGGGCACGGCCCTCGGGCCGCTCAAGCGCGCCCAGGTGTGGCGTGCCGTCGAGACCTTCCACGCCCTGCTCGCGGCGAAGGGCAACAGCACGCATCTTCAGGTGTGCGCCGAAGCGGCCCGGCTGCTGGCCGGGGCGGACCGGGCCGAGCACGGTTACGGCCACGTCGTGGTGGACGAGGCGCAGGACCTGCACCCGGCGCAGTGGCGGGTGCTGCGGGCGGCCGTCGAGCCCGGTGCGGACGACCTGTTCATCACCGGGGACCCCCACCAGCGGATCTACGACTCGCGGGTCTCGCTCTCCTCCATCGGCATCACGGTGGCCGGCCGGTCCAGCCGGCTCCGGCTCAACTACCGCAGCACCGAGGAGATCCTGCTGTGGTCGGCCGGTGTCATCGAGGACGTCGCCGTGGACGACCTGAGCGGTGACGGCGGCGACAGCCTGGCCGGCTACCGGTCCCTCCTGCACGGCAGGAAGCCGCATGTCAGCGGTCACGTCTCCGAGCAGGAGGAAGTCTCCGCGCTGGTGCGGCAGGTCGAGAAGTGGATCGCGCAGGGCGTCCGGCCGTCCGAGATCGCCGTGTGCACCCGGTTCAACATCCTTCTGGACAAGGCCGGGTCCCGGCTGGAATCGGCGGGCATTCCCGTCGTGAAGGTCAGGAACGATCCGGGAACGGCGAGCGAGGGCGTACGACTGGCGACGATGCACGCCATGAAGGGGCTGGAGTTCCGCTGCGTCGCGGTCGTCGGCGTGGCGGAGGGCGCGGTTCCTTTCATGCGCGAGATCACCCCGGAGGACGTGGACCGGCTCCAGCACGAATCGGACATGCTGCGGGAGCGGTGCGTGCTGTTCGTGGCGTGCACCCGCGCCCGTGAAGCGCTCCACGTGTCCTGGAGCGGGAACCCCAGCCCCTTCCTGCCCGCTGAGCAGTCCTGAGGGCTGCCCCGTCAGGCTCACCCGTCCCGGTCGGTCCGGTCCTTTTCCTTGTTCTTGTCCTTGTCCGCGGGCGGTTCGGGCGTCCCGGGGGGCGAGGGCCGCAGGGCGCCGCCGGTGAGACCGGACCTCGCCAGCGAGGCCGCGTGTTCGCCGAGTTCCGTCAGGCGTCTGATGCGTTCCTCGAACTCCGACAGCGCCCGGAAGGCGGCGCCGTACCGTTGTTGCTCGTCGATGGCCATCCGGGGGATCCGGGCGCCGCGTGGGTCGGCGCGGAACGTGCCGCTGGCGCTGGTCGAACGGCGGTTGTTGACGGCACTGCGGAGGAACCCGTTCAGGTAGTCGGTGTCCAGTTGCTCGCTGGTCGACACCGCCGAGTCCTCCGTCGTCTCCACCAGCCCGGCGCGCGCCAGCTCCGAGACGCTGACCACGGCCCTGTCCCGGAGACTGCCCGCCCCGCCCTCGAAGAGTTGCGGCAACGCGCTGAGCAGCGCTCCCAGTTGCTCGTCGATCGCCGCCCGGGCCGCCTCGTACTCGGCGGTGAGGTCGGCACGCCCGACGGACACATGGGCCGCGGGCGTCAGATCGACGACGTCGTCGAGCAGATCGATGCGGGCCACGTCCGCGGTCCGGCCCTCCACCGGTTCCAGCGGCCCGTCGGGGGCGTTGGCCGTCAGGTCCGTCATGCGTACGGAATCGGTGACCCCGTCCGGCCCGTCGGGGCGTTCGAGCAGCCACAGGTGAACGGGGAGGGCGTGCGCGGAGGCCATGCCCGGCGGCAGCGCCACGACCTCGGTGAGCAGGCCGCGCCGCACGATCTCGGCCCGGATGCGGCGCCCCGCCCTGCGGTAGGCGACGGACGGCGGCATCACCACGACGACCCTGCCGCCCGGGGCCGTGTGGTGGTAGCAGTGCTGGAGCCAGGCGAGCTCGCTCTCCGCGCGCGACGGCACGCCGAACTCCCAGCGCGGGTCCAGGAGCAGGTCCTCCCGGCCCCAGTCGACGACCCCGACCGGCGGTTCGCACACCACCAGATCCGCCTTGAGACCGTGCTGCCGATCCGCGCGCAGGGAGTCGCCGGTGCTGATGGTGATGTCGCGGACGCCGGTCACCTCCGCGCGGAGCCGCGCGAAGAGGGCGTTGGCCGGGTCGATCTCCTGGCCGGTCAGGGACCGGGCCTGCGGGGAGAAGGCCAGCAGCAGGGAACCGATGCCGCAGGCGGGGTCGAAGACGGCACCGTGCTCCTCGCCGACGACGTGCCGGACGGCCCGGATGAGCCGTGGTGAGGTGACGCCGTCGGAACCCGCGCGGCCCGAGGACTCGGCGTACCGCGCCGTCAGCCCGGCCAGCAGCTCGGCCGGGGAACGCTCCTCGGCCAGCTCCTCCACCAGGGGACCGAGAGCGGAGTCCGCCCCGTCCTCCGGTTCATGGCTTCCCGGCTCCCCGCTTCCCCGTTCTCCGGCCGACCGCAGGAGGATCTCGGCGACGGCGGTGAGGCCGTGCACCATGTCCTCGCCGTGCGTCCCGCGCAGCTGCTGCCACAGGCGCACCTCGTCGGAGATCTCCTGGCCCTTGTGCTGTGCGGCGAGCCAGGCGCGCACCTCGGAGAGCGAGAAGAGCGGACTGCTGGTGCTGTCCTTCGCGGGTGCGGGGAAGTCGTCGTGCCGTCGGCGCCAGTTGGAGACGGCGGCGCGGGTGACTCCCGCCAGACGCCCGATCTCGGCGGCGGTGACGAGGGAATCCGCGGTGGGCGGCACACCATCGCTCTTCATGAATCCAAGGTACACGGATGGCCTCGGGAAGGACATGCACAGCTCGTTTGCGATGTAAACACGCCTGCTGTCGTCACGCGGATGCGGGGCGGAGGAGGACGTGTTCCGACCGGTCGGTGAAAAGCGGGAGAACCCCGCCGGTCGGCGGCGGCCCGGTGCGCATCCGGTGGGACCTGCGACGCATGACTCCCGCGACACCCAGGTAGGTTGAGGGCATAGCTTGATCGCTTTCGCGTCCGGAGGTCCCCCATGAGTGAGCAGCAGCCGTCCGTCACCTCTTCCGCCACCCCGGTGTCGGAGCGGATCGACACCACCCGGCCTCATTCGGCCCGCTTCTGGAACTACTTCGTGGGCGGCAAGGACAACTACGAGGTCGACCGCGAGATTGGCGACCAGATCAAGGCGTTCTTCCCGGGGCTCGTCGATGTGGCTGTGGCGGGGCGGCAGTTCCTGCGGCGTTCGGTGAGCCACCTGGTGGAGGAGCGGGGCATCCGGCAGTTTCTGGACATCGGTACGGGGCTGCCCACCGCGGACAACACCCACCAGGTGGCCCAGGACATCGCCCCCGAGGCGCGCATCGTGTACGTGGACAACGACCCGCTCGTGCTGACCCACGCCCGTGCGCTGCTGACCAGTTCGCCCGAGGGCGTCACCGACTACATCGACGCGGACTTCTACGACCCGGACACCATCCTCGCCGAGGCCGGGAAGACGCTCGACCTCGACCGGCCCGTCGCCCTGATGCTGCTCGGCATCCTCGGCCACGCGGGCGACTTCGAGCAGGCCCGCGAGGTGGTCGGCCGACTGATGGCGGGACTGCCGTCCGGCAGCCACCTCGTGGTGTACGACGGCACGCGGACCAGCGAGGGCATGATCGCCGCCGAGAAGGCGTACATGGAGAGCGGCGCCGTGCCGTACTACGTCCGCGAACCCGACGAGATCGTCAGGCTCTTCGACGGGCTGCGGATCCTCGACCCCGGATTCGTCCGGCTCAGCGAGTGGCGGCCCGACGCCGACAGCGCGACCGTCCCCGCGGACGTCGACGCCTTCGGCGGGATCGGCGTCAAGGAGTGACCCGGGCGGCACCGCCGGGGGCCACCTGCCCCGGCGGTGCCGCACGGTCGTCCGGGTGACGGCTCTTCGAGGCGGCCGACAGGGGAACCGACCGCCGACGGCACCACCAGCACCAGCACCACCAGCAGCAGGAGCAGCGACAGGACCGGGACCGACCACAGCGACAGGGGGAACGCCGCATGACAGGGCACGAGTCCGGTGCACGACCGACCGGTGCGCACCGCATCGACACCACCAAGCCGCATTCCGCGCGGGTGTACGACTGGTTCCTCGGCGGGAAGGACAACTATCCCGTCGACGAGGAGCTCGGCAGGCAGATCGCCGCACTGTCGCCGGACACGAAGCGGATCGCACGCCACAACCGCTGGTTCATGCACCGTGCGATGCGCCGGCTCGCGGGGGAGGAGGGGATCCGGCAGTTCCTGGACATCGGCTCCGGCATCCCGACCGAGCCCAACCTGCACCAGATCGTCCAGGGCGCGGCGCCCGCCGCCCGGGTCGTGTACGTGGACAACGACCCGATCGTCCTGGCCCACGCCGAAGCCCTGCTGAGCGGTACGGGCGAAGGGGTGACGGCTTACCTCGACGCCGACGCGCGGGAGCCGGACCGGATCCTGGAACTCGCCGCCGACGTACTCGACTTCGACCGGCCCGTCGCGCTGTCCCTGATCGCCCTGCTGCACTTCGTCGAGGACGGCGGCGACGGGGGGAACGGGGCGGGCGCCGGGGCGTACGCGCTGGTGCAACGGCTCATGGAGCGGCTCCCCGCCGGGAGTTGCCTCGTCCTGTCCCAGCTCACGGGTGACTTCGACCCCGAGAGCGTGGAGAAGGGGGTGGCCTCGTACGCGGCGGGCGGCGTGACACTCGTACCGAGGTCGCACCGGGGCGTCAGCCGGTTCTTCGACGGGCTGGACGTGATGGAACCGGGGGTCGTCCAGGTCGTCGACTGGCACCCGGAGCTCAACCTCGGCGAACTCCCGGTGGAGACCCGGCCCGTGCCCATCTACGGCGCGGTCGCCCGCAAACCGTAGCGGCAGCCCGTGAACGGTGGCGGCCGCCCGCGAGTCGTGGCGGCCGCCGGGCGGACGACGCTTATGGGGAACGGGCGCGTACCGGGAACGGACGCGTACGGAAAGCGGGGATTTGCGGGGAGTGGGGACGCGCGAGGAGCGGGCGCGTGCGGCGCTGCGGAGCACAGTGGGAAAGCGTCAAAAGCGGTCGTTGTCGATCGAACATGTGATGGCAATGCTCTCGATTTCCCCCTAAAGGCTTACCGAACTTACCTATAGTGAAGCCGCGTTGATCAACCGATCGCCGCGCCGAGCGAAGCCCTCGTCACAGGAGAACCCGTACGATGACGCCGCCCGCATCCGCCGTGCCCGAACACCAGGCCGAGACCGGCGCGACCACCGGCGGTGGCTGCCCGGTGCGCCCCGGCGGGTCCGCCGTCCCGCTCAGCGGACCCGAATTCCACACGGAACCCCACGTCGTCTACCGCGCCATGCGGAACGAGCACGGGCCCGTCGTGCCCGTGGAACTGCCCGGCGGGTTTCCGGCCTGGCTCGTCGTCGGCTACCGCGAACTCCACCAGGTCACCAGCGACGGCGAGTTGTTCCCCCGGGACGTCGGGCTGTGGAACCAGTGGGGGAACGTCCCGGACGACTGGCCGCTGTTACCCATGGTCGGCCGGCCGATGCCGTCCATCTACTTCACCGCCGGGGCCGAGCACCGGCGCCACGCCGCGATGGTGGGACACGCGCTGGAGGAGGTCGAGCACTTCGAACTCCGCCAGGACTGCGAGGAACTGGCGGACCGTCTCGTCGACGACTTCTGCGAGCGCGGCACGGCGGACCTGATCACCGATTTCGCCGTACCGCTTCCGGTGCTCGTCCTCGCCCGGCTGGTCGGCTTCCCCGACGAGGACGGGGCACGGATCGCCGAGGTGCTCAGGGACCTGGCCGACGGCGGGCCGGGCGCGCAGGAGGCCCATCTGCGGTTCGGGGAGCACATGGGGCGCCTGCTCGCGGCCCGCCGTGCCGTGCCCGGCAGGGACGTGGCCTCCCGGATGCTCGCGTACCCCGGCGAGTTCACCGACCAGGAGTACGTGCTCGACCTGATGGCCATCACGGCCGCCGGACACCTCACCACCGCCGACTGGATCGGCAACTCGCTGCGCCTGATGCTCACCGACGACGAGTTCGCCGTGGCGCTCTCCGGCGGACGGCACAGCGTCGCCGAAGCCATGAACGAGGTGCTCTGGGAGGAGTGCCCGACGCAGATCCTCGCCGGCCGCTGGGCGGCGCGCGACACCAGGCTGGGGGAGCGGAGCATCCGGGCCGGGGACATGCTGCTCCTCGGGCTGGGCGCCGCCAACACCGACCCGCACATCCGGCAGCACCTCGCGACCGCGGGAGGGCCGTCCGGCCGAGGTGGCAACGGCGCGCACATGGCGTTCAGCCACGGCGAGTACCGCTGCCCCTTCCCCGCGCAGGAGATAGCCGAGATCATCGCCCGTACCGGGATCGAGGTGCTGCTCGACCGGCTGCCCGACCTGGAACTGTCCGTTCCCGCACGGGAACTGGTCCGGCGACAGTCCGCCTTCCTGCGGGGGATGACCGCACTGCCCGTCCGGTTCTCCCCCGTACGATCGACAGGAGACTTCTCTTGAACTGTCCGCACGCCGCCCGGGAAGACGCTTCGAACGGTCCGGTCCTGGTCGTCGACCCGCTGGTCCGGGACCTCGACGGCGAGACGGCACGCCTGTGCGACGCCGGTCCGCTCGCCAGGATCGAACTGCTCGGCGTACCGGCCCTGACCGTCACCCGGCACTCCCTGGCCCGCCAACTGCTCGTCGATCCGCGGCTGGTGAAGGACATCGATGTCTGGGAGCTCTGGCAGCGCGGGGAGGTCACGCACGACTGGCCGCTGATCGGCATGATCGACGCCGGGCGCTCCATGTTCACCGTGGACGGCGCGGAACACCGGCGGCTGCGCACCAAGACGTCCCAGGCGCTCACCCCGCGCCGACTGGAGGAGATACGCCCGGAGATAGAGAAGTTCACCGAGGAACTGCTCGACGCCCTCGCCGAGCACGGCGAGCGCAGCGAGGACGGGGTGGTCGACCTCAAGACCGTGTTCGCGCAGCCGCTGCCCATGCGGGTCGTCGGCATGCTGATGGGCGTGGACGAGGCCGAACACCCCATGCTGATGAAGCGGTACAAGGCGTTCTTCTCCATGCTCACGCCGCAGGAGGAGCGCCTGGCGCTGCTGGCCGAGCTGGACGTCTTCTACACCGACCTCGTGCGCGAGAAGACCGCGCGGCCGACCGACGACCTCACCAGCGCGCTCATCCTCGCCGAGGAGGGCGGCGAACCGCTCACCGAGGAGGAGGTGGTGGGCAACCTCAAGGCGATGGTGGCGGCCGGTCACGAGACCACCATCGGGCTGATCCTGAACGCCGTGCGGGCCCTGCTCACCCACCCCGACCAGCTGCGCAAGGTGCTCGACGGCGAGATCCCCTGGGAGACGGTGATCGAGGAGACCCTGCGCTGGGACACCCCCACCACCCATCTGCTGATGCGGTTCGCCACCGAGGACATCCAGGTGGACGACGCCGTGATCCCGAAGGGCGAGGGTGTGGTGATCTCCTACCGCGCCATCGGCCGCGACACCGAGCAGCACGGGGCGGACGCCGACGCGTTCGACGTCACCCGGCCGACGCCGATCCGGCACATGACCTTCGGCCACGGGCCGCACATCTGCCCCGGCGCGGCGCTCTCCCGCGTCGAGGCCGGCATCGCCCTTCCCGCGCTGTTCGCACGTTTCCCCGCGCTGCGGGCGGCCGTTCCGGACGAGGAGATCGGCAAGCTGCCGGTGATGACGCAGAACGACATGGCGGCCTTCCCGGTCCTGCTGCACGGCTGACGGGCGGGGGCGGGTGGTGAGGCGAGGCCGGAGCCCCGGCCGGTACGGGACCTGACCACCCGTCGGGCGGCGCCGTCCGTGGGATACAGTCCTCATGGGTCATGAGTTCCAGTGCGAAGCCCCGGCTGACTGGACGGCACCCCGCTCCGCTGCGGGTGCTCCGGGTGAGGACCTGCCCCGTGCGCGGCGTGCGGGGAACAGCGGACCGCCGGGGCAGAGCACCTGAGGTCCATGATCTCGGGAAGGCGAGAACCCATGCTCCCCCATCTCATCCCCGACGGCGGCTGCTCCGGTCACGGCCCCGGCCACCACGTCCACTGGATCCATGCCAAGAAGTGCCACCAGGAGCCCGGCCAGGCCGTGGAACTCCTGCTCACCTCGGGCGACGTCGCCGATGACGGCTGGATCGGACTGCGCCCCGCCTTCGACCACACCGGGGAACTGCCGAAGGTGTGGACACACGCCCCGACGGCCCTGACGGAACTGCTCGCCGAGCACCGCGGCCGCGTGTTCTGGCTGCCGCGGTGGCACGCCCTGAAGCTGGTGGACTCCGCGGGCCGTGCCACGGCGCTGGTCAACGTGGGGTTCGAGGGCGGCCCGTTGTGCACGACGGAGGCCCCGGACCCGCGGCGGACCGTGGGCGGTACGGCCCACGGCCTGTAGCCGCGGGCCGTACCGGCGCGTCCGTGGCCGTCCGTCAGCCCACCGCGTCCGCCAGGGCGCGGTCCGCCGCGGCGCTCGACTCCTGCCACAGGGTGGTGATCGGCTCCCACACATGGACGCCCCCGGGCATGCCCACGGTGGCCCCGCTGAAGGTGACGCCCAGGTGGGAGGGGTCGGCCGCCACGGAGAGACTGCCGACGACGCGGCCCTCGGAGGTCGCCGGGTCCGCGGTGCGGACGGCGGCGTGGGCCCGCTCGCCCGCGGAGAGCGTGTAGGGACCGCTCTCCGCGGGCGGCACGGGCTGGGCGGAGCCGTCCAGCCCCCTGAAGGTGATCGTAGGGATCCGGTCCACCACACATGCCCGGTTGCCGTGGTTGGTGACGTCGACACGGGCGACGTTCTGCTGTCCGCCGGGTGAGGCGCGCACGGTGAGGGCCTTCTCCTGACATGTCGCGAGACGGCTCACCGTTCCGGCGGACGCGGTGCCGGCCGTCACCGACATCGCGGTGCCGGTCAGCGCCAGGGCTGCCGCGACGGAGAGGGCGGAGGTGAGGGCGGAGCGGAGGCGCATGGTGTTTCTCCCGTTGGATCGACAGCCTGCGGATACGGCCGAACGGCCATGTGGGCCGGTGCGGCCGACATGGACAGTGTGGACCGAATGCCATGATCCCCGCGACAGATCGGACATATCGGTTCGGTATATCCGGTGCCCGGACGGCGCCCGGACGGTGTGTGGACGGAACCCGGGCGGCCCGGTCGCAAGCCCCGCGGGCCGCCCGGGTTCCGTCACCGTGCCCGGAGTGTCGCCAGCACCTCCCGGTCCGGCTGCAGGGTCAGACTCGGTACGGGGCCGATGGCGCCCGGGTCCACGTCCAGTTCGAAGCGGCGGGCCAGCACGGCCAGGATCAGCACCGCCTCGACCATCGCGAACCGGGTGCCCAGGCAGACCCGGGGGCCGCCGCCGAAGGGGAACCACGCGTACTCCGCGATGTCGTCGCCCTCCTCGGGGTCCCAGCGCTCGGGGCGGAACTCCTCCGGCTCGGGGAACCACCGCGCGTCGCGGTGCGTCACCCACTGGCTGCTCCACACCCGGGTGCCCTGCGGCATCGGGACGCCGCCGATCCGCGCCCCCTCCTTGGCGACACCGGTGACCAGCCAGATCGTCGGGTAGAGCCGCAGCGTCTCCTTGACCACGGACTGGGTGTACGTCAGCCGGGCGTAGTCGTCGAACCCCGGCTCCCGGTCGCCGAGGACCCGGTCCAGCTCCTCGGCGAGCGCGGCGCGCGCCCGCGGGTTGCGGGACAGCAGGTACCAGGCCCACACCAGCGTGGAACTGGTCGTCTCGTGCCCGCCGATGTACAGGGTGACCGTCTCGTCCCGGATCTCCCGGTCGGTGAGGTGCGCGCCCGTCTCGTCGATCGCGGTCAGCAGCCGGCTCAGCAGGTCGGGGCGCTCGTCCCCGCCGTCGCGGTGGCGGGCGACGACCCGGGCCACCTCGGCGTCGATGACCGCCGCGGCCCTCCTGATCCGGGCCCGGCCCGGCGTCGGCACCCAGTCCGGCAGCAGTGCGCCGATCCCGGCGAACTCCTTGCCGATCTCCTGCTGGGCCACGTCCATCGCCCGGCCCATCGCCTCGGTGTCGGCCGGGGTGTCCACGCCGAAGATCGTGCGGACGGCGATCCGCTGCGTCAGGGCGGCCATCTCCCGCTTGACGTCGACGCGTCGGCCGTCCGACCAGGTGTCGGCCAGTTCCACCGTGCTGCCCGCCATCGTCGCCGCGTACGACCGCACCTGCTTGGGGCGCACGGAGGGCTGCACCAGGGACCGCTTGCGCCGCCAGTCGGTACCGCGGGCGACCACCACGCCGTTGCCCATCACGGTACGGAAGGCGATGCCGAGAGCGGGCTGGTCGAAGGTGCGCTCCGTCTCGGTGAGCAGCTCGCCGATGCAGTCCGGATCGGCTATGTACACGCACGGGTTGGCGCCGAACCGCCAGCCGACCATGTCCCCGTGGTCGCGCAGCCGCTCGAAGAAGGCGAGGGGGTCCTTCGCGAACTGCGGCATGCTCCCGAGGAACGGCAGCCCCTTGGGGCCCGGCACGATCGTGTGGCTCCGCGGCTCGGCGTCGATGGCCGGGCCGGTCTCCGTGGACATGAAGGTCTCCGCTCCCTTGTGGCGCACCCGAGGGGTGCGCAGCGACCTGGCTTCAGAGCTCCCGCACCGGTGGGACAGGCCATCGGCCCTGTGCGGCAGGTGAGTTGACGAGAGTAGCCGGGTCGGAGCGCCCCGTGGGCGGACGGGCGCCGGGAACGCGGAGAGAGAAAGGAGAGGAATGGAGAGAGGGCGGGAGGGAGCGGTGGGGCGGCGTTCCGTTCCCGGTGGGCGGGCCCTGCGGGGCCGGGCCCGCCCACCGGGTCGGGACGCCGTGCGGGGGCGCGGGTCAGGCGCCCGGCGGAACCCTGGACGGGCGCCCGGTGCCACGGGTGAGGGAGTACCCGAAGACCGCCGCGAGCGCCCCGAGGACGCCGCCGCCCACCGTCCACAGCCAGCGGTCGGTCCACCAGCCGGAGGACCAGCCGTCCTCGGGCCCGTTGCCGGAGGACGCCTCGTCCGACGTACCGTCGTCACCGGCGGCCGAGTCGTCGGACGCCTGCGCGACGGAGGACACGCCGGGCACCAGCGGCTCGGCGAGCGTGCCGTCCACGTCGCCGGCACCGCCCTTGTCGACCGAGGTGACCTCGACCTCGGTCCGTACCGGCAGACCCAGGTCGGACGGGGGCAGCCCGACGACCGTGAGCCGTACGTAGTAGCTTCCCGGCAGCGGGTCGTCGGCCCACGGCTCGGCCCAGGCGCGGACGGTCCGCAGGACGCAGGCCAGTTCGACCGTCGACGCGTCGGCCGCCGCCTTCCCGGTCTGGCGGCCGTACATGCACGCCTGACGGCGCCGCAGCCCGTCGTACACGTCGACCTGCCACGTCGAGGCGCCGTGCCGGGTGGCGCTCTCGGGCAGGGTGATCTTCGCCTTGACGGTGGCCCGCTGGCCCGCGTCGGCGGGGAAGACCCAGTACAGGTAGTCACCCGTGGACGCCTCGGCGGTGGCGGTCCGGCCCTGCTGGATCGCCGTCGCCGTACGGAAGGTGGTGCCCGCCTCGGTGGGGCCGGCCGATTCGTCGGAGGCGCTCGGGCTCGGGCTCGCCGACGGGTCGTCGGCCACCGCGGCACCCGCCGGGGTCAGCAGGGCGAGCCCGGTCAGCAGCGCGGCCGTGAACGCACGTGTCGTCCGCTTCATCAGTTGGTCCTCCAGACGGCGACGCGCCAACGCGAGATCCAGCCGAACACCAGGCCCACGACCAGTCCGGTGAGGACCAGTACGCCCAGCAGCCACCAGCCGCGGCCGAGACCGAAGGCGGCCACGTCGGCCGCTTCGTCCGGGTCGTCCACCAGGTCCACGGTCAGCTCGACCGGCATGCCCGGCGAGGTCTTCACCGAGGCCGGTGCCGAGAAGGAGTTGCTGACCTGGAGGCACACGGTCTCGGCGGCCGGCTTGTCGTCGCTGTCCGTCTCGGCCGAACCGGGCTTCGGATAGCGCAGGCCGGAGGAGATCGCGTCGGTGCGGCCGGTGCCCGACTCCGAACCCCGCACGATCTCCCGGCCGTGCACGGTCAACGCCCGCAGCAGTACGCCGTAGTCGTTGTTCACGGCCCGGTCGGCGAACACGCTGACCGAGGTGCGCAGTTCCTGGCCGGGCAGCACGTCCACCCGGTACCAGCGGTGCTGGCCGAACTTCTGGCGGTCGGTGTACAGGCCGGGCTTGAGCTGCGGCGCGGTGGAGCACCGGTCGGTGCCCTCGGTCGCCACCGGTGTGACGACGGGCTCGGCGGCCCGGTCCACCAACTGCTTGACGCGTCCCGAGAGTTCGTCGGTGTGCTGGACGGCGGTGTAGGTGCCGCCGGTGGCCTCGGCGATGCAGGTCAGCTGCTCGCGGATCTTCGCGTTCGGCACCAGGCCCAGGGTGTCGATGACGAGGTGGATGCCGCGGGCCGCGATGTCCCGGGCCACCTCGCACGGGTCGAGCGGGCCGCAGGTGTCCTCGCCGTCGCTGATCAGGACGATCCGGCGGGTGGAGTCGCCGCCCTCCAGGTCGTCGGCGGCCCCCAGCAGGGCCGGACCGATCGGGGTCCAGCCGGTGGGGGCGAGGGTGGCGACGGCCGTCTTGGCCTCGGTGCGGTCCAGCGGGCCGACCGGGTAGAGCTGCCTGGTGTCCTTGCAGCCCACCTTCCGGTCGTCGCCCGGGTAGTCGGCGCCGAGCGTCCGGATGCCGAGCTGCACCTGCTCGGGAACCGCGTCCAGGACCTCGTTGAACGCCTGCTTCGCCGCGGCCATCCGGGACTGGCCGTCGATGTCACGGGTCCTCATGGAACCGCTGACGTCGAGCACCAGCTCGACCTTGGGGGAGGCTTTGGCGGGGGCTTCGTCGGCAGCGGCGGGAATCGCCGAACCGAGCCCGGCGGTCAGGGTCGCGAGCAGGATGCCCACCCCGGCCGTCAGCCTTTTTCTTATGATCATCGCCGGATACTAGTGAAGACCGCTTCGCTTCCCCAAACCGGTCCCGGGGGCGACGGGGGAGCACCGACGGGTACCGGCCGGGCCGGAGTGACGGCAGGTCAGCCCCGCCCGCTGGGCGTACGACGCGGCGCGCGCGAGGGCGCGCGGGCACCCGGCGACGGGATACGCGGGACGTGCGGGGAATCCGGGAAGCGTGGGGTCAGCGGCCGCCCAGCAGGGGGCCCGCGGCCCGCTCCAGTACCGAACCGATCCGGTCCCAGGTGGCCGAGTCCCGCGGGACGGCGGGCAGTTCGGTGTCCTCGCCGGTGCCCCAGCCGGTGGCGATCGTGACCGGATCCGCACCACCGGCCGCCGCCGCTGCCAGCGCCGCGGCACCGGTCGCCACCAGTTCGCCGCCGCCCGGCACGATCACCGGCCGCCCGGACAGCCGCCGCACCGTCTCCACCCAGGCGCGCCCCCGGGCCCCGCCGCCGATCAGGCGCAGCGGCCGGGCGGCCACCTCGGGGGCGGCCGGGTCGAGGCCGCAGGCCCGCAGCAGTTCGTCCAGGGCGCGCAGCACGGTGAAGACGGCGCCCTCGTAGGCGGCGCCGAGCAGTTGCCGGGGCGTGGTGTCGTGCCGGAGTCCGGTGAGCAGACCGGCGGCGGCGGGCAGATCGGGGGTGCGCTCGCCGTCGAGGTAGGGCAGGAGCACCGCGTCGCCGCCGGGTGCCGCGTCGTCGCGGTCCACGCCGAGCAGCGCGGCCACCTTGTCCACGGCGAGCGTGCAGTTGAGGGTGCAGGCCAGCGGGAGGTACGTGCCGTCCGTCCCGGCGAAGCCGGAGAGGGCCGGTGACGCGGGCCGGGTCCGGGAGGCGGCGAAGACCGTGCCCGAGGTGCCGAGGCTGAGGACCGGATGGTCGAGCAGCCCGGCGCCGCCCAGCCCGAGCCCGACCGCGGCGCTCATGTTGTCCCCGGTCCCCGCGGCCACGGCGATCCCGGCGGGCAGGCCCAGCGCCTCGGCCGCCCGCGCGGTCAGCGAACCGGCGCGCGTCGCCCCGGAGTCGGCCGGTTCCGGCAGCAACGCGGTCTCCAGGCCCAGGAGTTCGAGGATTTCGGGATCGTAGGCGCCGGTCGCGGTGGAGTACCAGCCGGAGCCCGAGGCGTCGCCGGGATCGGTGACGGCGACGCCCGCGAGGCGCTCGGTCAGGAAGTCGTGGGGAAGGCGCACGGCGGCGGCAGCGGCGGCGTGCTCCGGCTCGTTCTCCCGCAGCCACTGCCACTTCGACGCGGTGACGGAGGCCACCGGCACCGATCCGGTCCGGGCGGTCCAGGCGTCCGGACCGCCCAGCGCCGCGGTGAGCGCGGCGGCCTGCGGGGCGGAGCGGGTGTCGTTCCACAGCGTCGCGGGGCGCAACGGGCGGCCCGACCGGTCGAGGACGACCAGTCCGTGCTGCTGCCCGGCGACCGCGATGCCGGCCACCTCGGATCCCGCGACCCCCGACTCGGCCAGCCCGGCGGCGACGGCGTCGCGCAGCGCCCGCCACCACGCCTCCGGATCGCTCTCCCGGGCCCCCGCCTCCCCGTCGACGCGGTGCGGTGCGCGGCCGACGGCCAGCAGTCGGCCGCTCCCGGCGTCGACGAAGGCCGCCTTGGTGGACTGGGTGGAACTGTCCACACCGATGACGACGGTGCGCGGCGGCATGGCGCCCTCATTCCTCTGTCGTGGGTCCGGCACATTTGATCGTGCGCGAAACAAATTACGCGATCGGGCCCGTCCCGCACAGCGGTGGTGCCGGTCCTCGGCGACGCCGGTCCGGGGTCGGTTCGACAGGGTGAAGAACTTCGTGACCGACGGTGAGGGGTTATGTGTCACGGGGTGGCCGTGCATGATTAGTCATGACACTGAACAAATAGGGTCCGGCCGCAGGGAGCCGTGTGGAGTCGCATGGCTGCACGCAACCGCGCGGAGTCGCGTGCGCCGGTCCCGGGCCCGGCCCGTACCGAAGGCGGCAGACGATGACGGAACGCTTCACGCCCACCCCCGAGGACAGGTTCACCTTCGGGCTCTGGACGGTCGGCTGGCAGGGACGCGACCCGTTCGGCGACGCGACCCGCGCGGCGGCCGACCCGGTCGACACCGTGCGGTGGCTCGCCGAGCTGGGCGCGTACGGCGTGACCTTCCACGACGACGACCTGATCCCGTTCGGCGCGACGGACACCGAGCGCGAGGGGATCGTGAAGCGGTTCCGGCAGGCACTGGACGCGGCCGGGCTCGTCGTCCCCATGGCGACGACCAACCTCTTCACGCACCCGGTGTTCAAGGACGGCGCGTTCACCGCCAACGACCGTGACGTACGCCGCTACGCGCTGCGCAAGACCCTGCGCAACATCGACCTCGCCGTCGAGCTGGGCGCCACCACCTATGTGGCCTGGGGCGGACGCGAGGGCTCCGAGTCCGGGGCCGCCAAGGACGTCCGGGTCGCCCTCGACCGGATGAAGGAGGCCTTCGACCTGCTGGGCGACTACGTGACCGAGCAGGGCTACGACCTGAGGTTCGCCATCGAGCCCAAGCCGAACGAGCCGCGCGGGGACATCCTGCTGCCGACCATCGGCCACGCCCTCGCCTTCATCGAGCGTCTGGAACGCCCGGAACTGGTCGGCGTCAACCCGGAGACCGGGCACGAGCAGATGGCCGGGCTGAACTTCCCGCACGGCATCGCGCAGGCGCTGTGGGCGGGCAAGCTCTTCCACATCGACCTGAACGGCCAGTCGGGCATCAAGTACGACCAGGACCTGCGCTTCGGCGCCGGTGACCTGCGCCAGGCGTTCTGGCTCGTGGACCTGCTGGAGACGGCCGGTTACACGGGCCCGCGGCACTTCGACTTCAAGCCGCCGCGCACCGAGGACCACGACGGCGTGCGGGCCTCGGCCGCCGGCTGCATGCGCAACTACCTGATCCTCAAGGAGCGCGCCGAGGCCTTCCGCGCCGACCCCGCCGTGCGGGAGGCGCTGCGCGCGTCCCGGCTCGACGAACTGGCCCGCCCCACAGCCGAGGACGGCGTGACCGGACTGCTGGCCGACCGGTCGGCGTACGAGGAGTTCGACGTCACGGCGGCGGCGGAACGGGGCATGGCGTTCGAGGTCCTGGACCAGCTGGCGATGGACCACCTGCTCGGCGTGCGCTGACCCCGCGGTCCGGGCGCATCGGCGGGGCCGGTCCCCGTACGCCGCGGCGGGTCAGCCCCCGTGCACCGACGGGCCGGTCCCCGTACGCCGGCGGGCCGGTTCCCCGGGCCGTGCGGGCCGGACCGCCGCGTGGCCCGCGTACGCCACCGGGTCGGCCAGCACCTCGGTCATCACCAGCGCCGCGGCGCCCCGGGCCGCGTCGCCGGCGGCGGACGAGGCGCGCAGCCGGCCGTTCCCCGGGGACCAGAGCCCCGACACCACCCGGCCGGTCAGCTCCGCGTCGACGGCCGGCGACAGCCACGGCATCAGGTTCCGGTAGATCCCGCCGAGCACCACCGCGTCCGGGTCGAGCAGGTTCACCGCCCCGGACAGCACCCGCCCCAGCATCCGGCCCGCCCGCGAGAGGGCGGCCACCGTCCGCTCGTCCCCGGCCCGGGCGCGCCGTTCCAGTTCGGCCACCGCGCCGCCGCCGGACTCCTCGATGCCGGCCGCCCGCAGGAGCGCGGCCTGACCGGCGTACTGCTCCAGACAGCCGCGCGAGCCGCACCGGCACCGCGGCCCCTCCGCCTCCACCACCACATGCCCGATCTCTCCGGCGAAACCGTGCGCCCCGCGCAGCAGTTCGCCGTCGACGACCAGCGCGCCACCGACACCGATCTCGCCCGTCAGGTGGAGGAAGTTGCGGATCGGGTCGAGCCCGCCGAACCACAGCTCGGCGAGCGCCGCCAGATTGGCCTCGTTCTCCGCACGCACCGCGAGCGCCTCGTGCCCCGGGCGGGCGGCGGCGAACGCGGCGGCGAACAGCTCCTCGGCCGGCACCCGGTTCCAGCCCAGATTGGGGGCCTGGCGCACCGTGCCGCCGGACACCAGGCCGGGCAGCGCCAACGCCGTCGCGACCGGGCGGAGCCGCTGCTCGCGCGCCGACTCCATGGTGCGCGCCGCGATGCCCGCGGCCCGGGCCAGGACCTGCGCGGGCGGTGCGCCGCGGTTGTCGAGGTGTTCGGTGAGCCGTACCCGGTCGGTGCCCGCCAAGTCGACGACGCACACCGACACGTAGTCGATGTTGATCTCCACGCCGAGGCCGGCGGGCCCGGAGCGCGCCACTTCGAGCGTGGTGCCGGGCCGTCCCGCCTGCCCGCTGAAGGTCTTGCCGGACTCGGTGAGGAAGCCGATGCCGAGCAGCTGTTCCACGAGCGAGGACACCGCCGCCCGGGTCAGCCCCACCCGCGCGGCGACCCCGGCCCTGGTCGCCCCGCCCGCGCCCTCCTCGCGGACGGCGCGCAGCACCAGACTGAGGTTGCTGCGGCGCACGGTGTCCTTGTCGGCCTTGGGTCCCAGCGGTGCGAGGTTGCTCTTCATGTCGGGAACGAGCCTATGCGATCCCCTGTGCGGGCCCCGGTGCCCGGCGCCCGGCCGTCGTGCGGGGACCGGGTGCCTCCCACGGGCCGTGGCGCGTACGGGAACGGCCCGTCCTGCGGGGGAGGAACCCCCGCAGGACGGGCCGCCGACGGAAGCCGGATCAGGGTCCGTGCACCGGTACCCGGTCCGTGCACCGGTACCGGATCAGGGCTTCGCGCCGCGCTTGCCGAGCATGTCCGCCATGAGCTCGATCTCCGACTGCTGGCCCCGGACCATGCCCGCCGCCAGGTTCCTGATCAGTTCGGTGTCCGCCGAGGTGGCCGCGGCCTGGGCCATTTCCGCACCCGCCCGGTGGTGCACGGTCATCAGCTCGAGGAACAGCACCTCGGCCTTCTTCCCCTTCGCCGCCCGCAGCTCGTCCAGCTCGCTGTCGGTCGCCATGCCGGGCATCAGCGAACCGTCTCCCCTGGGGGTGAAGGCGTGCCCCATCCAGGCCATCGGCTCGGCACCGGACGACTTCGCCCGGCCCCAGCCCTCCAGCCAGCCGAGCATCATGCCGCGCTGATTGGCCTGCGTGTTGATGATGTCGTACGCGAGCAGGCGCACCGCCTCGTCGGAGGTGCGGTCCCGGACGATGAACGACATCTCGACCGCCTGCTGATGGTGGACCGACATGTCGCGGGCGAAGCCGACGTCGACCGAGGAGTCCGGGGGAGCGGCCGCGGCGGGGCCGGAGTCGGCGGACGCGGACGGCCGTACGAGCATCAGCGCGATCAGGCCCAGCGCGAGCAGCAGCACCGTGCCGCCCGCCAGCACCATCGGGCGCGAGGAGCGGAGGGCGGGCGTCATCCGGCGACCCCGCCGGTGCAGGCCGCGCCGGGCTCCGGCGTCTGCGGGCCCTGCACGTACTTGGTGAAGAACTGCTCGACGCGCGCGTCGGTGGCGCTCGTCACCGTGACCTGCTTGCCCCAGGCGCTGAGCATGATCGGTGCGGCCTGGTCCTCGACCGGGCTCATCAGCGAGTAGGGCGTCGCCTTGACCCGCGTACTGAGCTTCTCGACGTCGGCGGGCTTCGCCTTGTCCGTGTACGTCACCCAGACCGCGCCGTGCTCCAGGGAGTGCACGGCGTTCTCCTTCGGTATCGCCTTGGTGTAGACGTCGGCGTTGCAGTTCATCCAGACCGGGTTGTGGTCGCCGCCGACCGGCGGGTTCATCGGGTAGGAGACCTGCTTCTCGACGTGGTTCTGGGAGAGCTTGTCCCAGGTCCGCTCACCCTTCACGGGCGAGGCCTTGACCTCGGCCTCGGCCTTCTCCTGGTCGTCGGCCGCGGACATCAGATATCCGCCGCCCGCGACGAGCGCGGCCACCACGGCGACGGACGCGGTGATGGTGATGATGCGGCTGCGCCGCTCGCGGGCCCGTTCCTTGCGGCGGGCCTCCTCCAGCTTGGCGCGGCGCGCGGCGGAGGCGTTCTGGTTCTTGGCGGAAGCCATGGGGGTCCTTCGGTTCGGCAAGACGGGTGGGATCGGGGCATGCGGGAGCCCGCTTTCCGGTTCTCCGGAAAACGGGGGCCTGCCTCTAGACCCGTTGAACCTGCAGACGGAGATGGTCGACCGCGCGCACGGCGTCGTTGGAGGGGCCGCGGATCGTGGCGGCTCCGGTGAGCGGGGCGACGGAGGCGGCGACGGTGGCACCGGGAAGGGCCGCGGGCGCGCTCTGGCCGGGCAGCACGACGGGTGTCGCGTGCTCGACCGTGCCGTGGCAGGAGCTGCCCACTCCCCGGTCCGCGGAGGCGTCGGCCACCACGGACGGCGCGGGCTCGGCGTGCACCGGGGTGAGGACCCGGACCGCGACGGAGGTGCTGTGGGCGCCGGAGCCGTGCGAGGACGGAGCCGGGACCGAACAGCACGTGACCATGGCGAACAGCATGAAGAGCCAACCGAGGGCGACAGGGGCGCCGATGCCCCGCCTTCCCCGGGGCCGCTGCCCGCCAGGTTCGTTCATTCCGTCATCGTACGTGGTGTGTGAAGTTTCAATGAGGGGTGGATGCCGGTACGGGCCGACATCCGGACCATCTGGTATACCAAATGTCGGGCGAGGCTCCGCGAAGCTTCCCGAAATCCGTGAGGGCCGCGGCAGCCGCGCCCCGCGTGCTCCCGCGCGCCTTCCCGCGGCGCCTCCCGCTCCTCGCGCACCGCGTCACGTCCCTCGCGCACCACCCGGCACCCGAAGGAGACCCCGGACCCATGGCGACATCCGCCCCCGCCCTTCCCCACGTCCTGTTCACCGCCGTCCGCACCGCCGACGGAAGCGTCCGCGACCTGCTGGTCTCCGACGGCCGGATCGCCGGGTACGACCCGGCGGAAGTGCCCGCCGGCTGCAGGACCGTGGACGCCGCGGGCGCCCTCGTCCTGCCCTCGCCCGTGGACGCGCACATCCACCCCGACAAGACCACCTGGGGCGGGCCCTGGCTCAGCCGGGAGCCCGCCGGGACGCTCCGCGACCTGATCGACGGCGACGTACGGGCCAGGGCGGGATTCACCTCCCCGGTGGAGGAGCGGGCCGGGGCGCTGATGGACCGGGCCATCGCCCGGGGCACCCGCGCCATGCGGGCCCATGTGGACGTCGCCCCCGCGCACGGCCTGCTCGGGGTGCACGGGGTGCGCGCCGCGGCCGACGCCCGCAAGCACCTCATCGACGTCCAGATCGTCGCCTTCCCCCAGCTCGGTCTGTTGAGCGAGCCCGGCACCGCCGAGCTCATGGAACAGGCCCTGTCCGAGGGGGCCGACGTCGTGGGCGGCCTCGACCCCGTCGGCATCGACGGCGACATGGAGGGCCAGCTGGACTTCGTGTTCGCGCTGGCCGGCCGCAAGGGCGTCCCCCTCGACATCCACCTGCACGACGGCGGGCCCGCCGGGCTGCGCCAGACCGCCGAGATCGCCCGGCGCACCGTCGCCGCCGGGATGCGGGGGCGCGTCACGATCGGCCACGCGTTCGCCGTCGCCGAGCTGGAGGGCGGCGAACGCGACGCCATGGCCGCGCGGCTGGCCGAGGCGGGCGTCGCCCTGGTCACCTGCGCCCTGGGCGACGACCCGGTCCTGGACCCCGCACGGCTCGCCCCGCACGGGGTGCGGATCGCCGTCGGCTCCGACGGGGTGCGCGACGCCTGGTCGCCGTTCGGCGACGGCGACATGCTGGCCCGCGCCCATCTGCTCGCCTACCGCACCGACGCCCGCACCGACGCCGAACTCGCCGCCTGCTACGAGGCGGTGGCCCAGGGCGGTGCCGCGCTGCTCGGACTGCCCGCCTCCCGGCTGGAGGCCGGCGACCCGGCCGACTTCGTCCTCGTCGCCGCCGGTTCGCTGCCCGAGGCCGTCGTGGACCGCCCGGTCCCGTCCCTGGTGGTGCGCGCCGGACGGGTCGTCGCCCGCGGGGGCGAACTGGTCTGACCCGGGCGCGAGGGCGTTCTGGAGGGTGGTCAGCCGCGGTCCAGCGCGCGGTCGGTGAGCGCGCCCGCGCAGCCGGTGTACCGGGCGGGCTCGGTCAGTTCCGCCAGGTCGATCCCCGCCAGCTCGGGCTCCTCGTCGAGGACGTCGGCCAGGACGTCGGACAGGTCCGTGGTCTCCGCGCGGGCCCGGACCGCGGCGCCCGCCAGCACCTCGGCGGCGCGCCTGCGGCCGACCCGTTCCGCGAACGCGGCGGCCAGCCGCTCCGAGACGATCAGCCCGTCGGTGAGCTGGAGGTTCTCCCGCATGGCGTAGGGGACGACGCGCAGCCCCCCGGTCAGTTCGGCGGCGTCCCGCGCGGCGCCGCCGACCAGCCGCAGCAGTTCGCGCAGCGGCTCCCACTCGGCGTGCCAGGCCCCGGCCGGCCGCTCGTCCTCGGCCGTGAGCGAGCCGTACAGCGTCGCCGCCAGACCGGGGGCGCGGCGGGCCGCCGCCGCGATCAGCGTGGCGCGCACCGGGTCGGCCCTGTGCGCCAGGACGGACGGGCCGCCGTCCTGCGCCTCGGCGACCTCGCCGATCTCGGTACGGGACAGGGTGAGCACATCGGCCGCCGTCTTGCCGAGCGCGCCCGCCGTGAAGGCCAGCGCACCCGCCAGGTCGGCGATCGGGGTGCGCAGGGTGTGCCAGGGCAGCAGGGGTTCGGCCAGGCCGAGTTCGTTCGCGAACATCTGGAGCAGCGGCAGCCCCGGATCGATCCCGTCGGTGTCGGCGCCGGGCGCGTAGGCCCCGAACGAGGCCAGCGTCCCCGCCGCGCCGCCCAGCTGGGCGGGCAGCGACTCCCGTACGGCCGAGAGCCGGTCCCGCGCGTCGAGGATCAGCGCACGCCACCCGGCCGCCTTCAGCCCGAAGGTGATCGGCGCGGCGTGCTGGGTGAGCGCGCGGCCGGCCATCGGGGTGTTGCGGTGCGCGGTGGCGATCCGGGCCACCGCGTCCGCGGTGCGCGCCAGGTCGTCGAGCACCGGTGCCAGGGTGCGCGCGGCGACCAGCATGGCGGCCGTGTCGAGGATGTCCTGGCTGGTCGCGCCCCGGTGCACGTACGGCCGGAAGTCCTCCGTCACCCTTGCCACCAGGTCCAGGGCCAGGGGGACGACCGGATCGCCGCCCGCGCGTGCGCGCAGCGCGAGGTCCCGCACGTCGAACCGGCTCATGTCGGCCGCCGCCGCGGTCACCGCCTGCCCCGCGCCGGCCGGGGCCAGCCCGCAGTCGGACTGGGCGCGGGTGAGCGCGGCCTCGGCGTCGAGCATCGCCCGCAGGAAGGCGCTGTCGCCGGTGGCCGTCTCGGCGGGGGAGCCGGCCCGCCCGGGGGCGAGCAGTCCGGCATCGCTCTCGTACATCGGCTGGACTCCAGAAGGGCCCGCATCGGCGCGCGCCGCGAACGGATGCCGGACCGGGGTGGGGGAGCGGGTGCGTGGGTGCTGCGATCAGTGTGGCCCGGGGCCCGGCGGCCGGCGACCCGGAGAAATGTTTTACGGGTGTAATACCTGCTAAAGTATTTGAGTGAGTGATGCAACCACCTGGTCCCGGCAGCCCTCCGTCCGCAGACTCCCGCTGGCGGCCCCGCTGCGTCTCGTCCGGCCCTCGGACATGTGGTTCAAACCGGCGCTGAGCGTGGTCGTCGCCACCGCCGTACCGGACCTGGTGCTGCTCGCCGCCGACCGGCTCGACCTGGTGATGTACACGATGGCCGGTTCGCTCTGCGCCCTGTACGGGCACAACCTGCCCTACGTGCGTCGGGCCCGTGCCGTCGCCGGAGTCGTCGTCTCCATGGTCATCGGCATGGCGATATCGCTGGTCGCGGCCTCCCTCACCTCCTCGGCCACCGTGCTGATCGCGGTGGGGGCCGTCCTCGCGGCCGGGCAGAAGACGCTCTGCGACGCCACCCGCATCGGCCCGCCCGGACCGGTGATCTTCACGTTCGTCACCTCGGCCGCGCTCTTCGCCCCGCAACGACTCGGCCAGGTGCCCGGCCACCTCGCGCTGACCCTGGCCGCCGGGGCGATCGCCTGGCTGGTCGCGGTCGGCCCCGTGCTCATCCGCAGGGAGGGCCCGGAGCGCCGGGCGACGGCCCGCGCCCTCGACGCTGCCGCCGCCCACCTGGCCGACCCCGGCCCCCGCACCCGGCACGCGACGGCCGCCGCCGTGCACGCGGCCTGGCAGTGCCTGCTCGCCGCCGGACGCCCCACCCCCACGCGCCGGGCGCTCGAACGCCTCGTCGTCCACGCCGAGACGGCGACCGCCGCAACCGCCCCCGACGCCTGCCTCAACGCCTCCCCGGCCGTGCCCGTCCCCGCACCGGACCCCGACCTGCTCCGCGCCTGGGCGCGGCAGGCCCGGGCCCGCGGCCCCGTCCCCACCCCGCCGCCCGCCCCGGGCACCTCGGACGAACTGTTCGGCATCGACTCCGAGCGGGCCGCCCGGCGCGGCACGAGCCGGCGCGACGCCCGCCGCGCGCTGCTGCGCGGCCTCGCCCCCGGCTCCCCGCTGCTGCCCATCGGCGTCCGCGCGCTCATCGGCTGCGCCCTGGCCGGATATGCCTCCCAGGCGGCCGGCGTCGGCCGCCCCTACTGGGCCATCGTGACCGCCGCCTCCCTCTACCAGGCCAATGTGACGCTGTCCTGGAACCGGGCCCTGCAACGCACCCTGGGCAACCTGATCGGCGTCCTCGTCTTCGCCGCCGTCCTCCCCGTCAGCCGCACCGGACCCCTGGCCCTCATCGGCTTCTGCCTGTTCTTCGGTTTCGCGGCCGAGGCCCTGATCACCCGCAACTACTGGCTCGGCTCCGTCGCCGTCACCCCGATGGCGCTGCTGGTGCTGGAATTCGGCGGTACCCACCCGGTCGGCGAACTCATCGGCGACCGGGTCCTGGACACCGTCATCGGCGCCGGTACGGGCCTGCTCGCCGCCGTCCTGGTGACCAACCGCCGGGCCGGCGGACGCCTGGAGAAGGCCCTGGCCGCCACCGAACTCGCCCGGGCCCGGGCCGTGAGCGCGCTGGCCGCGCCGCTGACCGATCCGGTGGCCCTGGACGCCGCCCGCCGCGGGCTGACCGGGTCGCTCGTCGAACTGCGCGACGCCGACGACACCGCCGCGGGCGAATGGTGGCAGCGCGCCCTGCCCCAGGAGCAGGTCATCGCGGCCGAACGGGCCGGACACCGTACGCTCGCCGCTACAGCGACACGGCAGGGGCTGCTCGCCCCCGCCCCGGAGAACGGAGCGGTGTGACCGACGACATCGTCGCCTCGGTGGTACGGCAGTGGCAGGCCGTCAACCCGGAGCTGGACACCGGACCGATGGAACTCATCGGCCGCATCAACCGCTGCGCCGCCCTGCTCCAGCAGGCGGAGGACGCCCCACTGCGCGCCGCCGGACTGACCCGTGCCGAGTTCGACCTGCTCGGGGCCGTGCGCCGCACCGACCGCGAACTGACCCCCGGCGAGCTGGCCAGGGAGACGTTCTCCTCCGGCGCCGCCGTCACCAAGCGCCTGCGGGTCCTCCAGGAGCGCGGCCTCGTCGACCGCCGGGGCGACGATCGCGACCGCCGCGTCAACCACGTCCGCCTCACGGAGGAGGGGCGTGAGCTGGTGGACACGCTGCTGCCGCGGCAACTGGCGTACGAGCGCACGGTCCTGTCGGGCCTCGACGAGCGCACCCACGTCCAACTCAGCGCCCAGCTAGGCGAGCTGCTCGTCCAGCTGGAGGGGCGGATCGGCGGCACCCGCCGCTGATCCCGGACCCCGGGCGGCAGCCGCGGCACGGCCCGCACCCGCGCGGTGCGGGACCGGCCGCCCCACCGCTCCGGCGTGCGCCCGGTTCCACGCGCCCGCGCGGTGTGGTTCCGCACCGCGCACGGAATTCCCGACCGCCCCCGGTTCCACGCGCCCGCGCGGTGCGGGGGACCGGCGCGTCATCGGGGCGGTGCCGCCTCATGCCCGGTGCCGGGCCCGTCCAGCAGCGCGGCGCAGCGGCGGAGTTCCTCGGCGCGGCGGGCGAGCGCCGCGTCGTCGCCCCGGTCGGCGGGGGCCGAGGCGATCAGGGCGAGCCGGTCGCGCCAGTTCGCCCCGGTCAGGAGGACGGCCACGGCGTACACGCCCCGGACCGATTCCCCGCGGCTGACCGCGTACCCCCGCCCGCGGACCTCGTCGAGCTCGGCGAGCAGCGCGGAACGCGAGGCGGGGGCGTTCGACGAGGTCGCCGGCAGCTCCTCCCGCGGATAGAGGGCGCGGACCTGTTCCGGCGCCATCCGGGAGAGCAGCATCCTGCCGCCCGCCGTGGTGTGGGCGGGGCAGGTGCGGCCGATCCCCGACATCACCCGCACCGGATGCCGGCACTCGCGACCGTCGGTGATGACGATCCGGTCGCCGATCAACGCCGCGCTCTGCACCGTCTCGCCGGTACGCAGCACTGCGTCCTCCAGCACGGCGCCGAGCCGTTCGTGGATCGCCGTGCCGAAGCCGGCCGGGAGTCCGAGCCGGACCAGCTCGGGGCCAGGTGCGTAACCGCGGCCGGAGGAGTCCCGGACCGCGAAGCCCCGCCCCTCCA
Source organism: Streptomyces sp. sk2.1 (assembly GCF_008120935.1). Classification (GTDB taxonomy): domain Bacteria; phylum Actinomycetota; class Actinomycetes; order Streptomycetales; family Streptomycetaceae; genus Streptomyces. Next base: position 50,010 of record NZ_RDBO01000011.1, on the reverse strand, counting down.
GGGTGCTGAGCACCCGGTGCGCGGTGGACCTGCCCACGGAGAGCAGTTCGGCCGCCCGGGAGACGGTCAGCGTGTCGTGGGTGAGGAACAGCCGCATCAACCGGAGTCCGGTGTCGAGCGATTCGATGGTGTAGCTCCGCGTCGGCCCCATGGTGCGTCCGTTCCTCGTCGGTTCCGGTGCGTCTCGTGACGCGACGTACCCGGACATGATCCGGGACGACGGCCCGCCGCGGGGCCCGGTCCACGGCCCGGCCGGCCCCGGTCCGGGGGCCGTTCCACGGAGCGCGAGGGTGCGCGACGGCCGCCCGCTCCGGCGCCGCCCGCAACGGCCGTCATCCCGGCGCCCCGGAGGGTCACCCTTTCCCGGGCCGCGAATACATCCCTTTCGACCCCTGTCGATTGCGTGTACGACTGTCCCCTGGTACGGGACGAAGTGGGGATGGCGTGAGAGGCGAGGGTGAGAGTTGTTGCCCTTGAGGTGACCAAATCCGCCTGGACAGCCCTTTGTTCACCTTCCCGATCCCTTCAACTCCGTCCCGCTCTTCGGTACGAATCGCCTCGCGGGGTGCCCGACGCCGACCGTCGTCACTCCCCGCGCACGCGTGACGGCGGTGTGTGCAAAAACTCGTGAGTGTATTACCGCCGGAGCGCTCGCGCAGGGGGTTGGGTGAATGTGCCGAAGCCCTGATTCGATCTGGCTAAGCTCACGCGCAGTGAAGTCGAGTTGATATGAATTCGAGCGCTTGTTCCCGACTGTCCTGCAAGCGCCTGTACCTCCCGAATCAACCGCCAGAGGTTTTAGATGGTCCGTGTTGAATCACCGCCGACCGACCGGGAAACCCCGGTCGTTCGCGCCGTGTTGCTGCCCGTGCTCCTGATCGGCGGCGCGACCGCCGCCGCGGCGGCGCTGGTCTCCGAGCCCGCGCGGATACCAGTCGTCTGGTGCGGCGTGATCGCCACCGTCGTGGTCGCCGTGCTCACCGTCCAACTCGCCCGCAGGGCCCGTGACCTGCGCACCCAGCGCGCGGTGTACGAACGTCGCTTCGCCGACCTGGAACGGCGCATCGCCACCCACGACGACGAGACCGTGCGGATCAGCAAGGTGCTCCTGCCGGCCGCCATCCACCGTCTGCGCGTGGGGAATTCGCCCGAGGAAGTGCTCCGCGACGTCGTGGACGCGGACGAGGCGTACCGCGACCTGCCCGACGCCCAGCGCACTCTCGTCTACACGGTGCTCAACATCATCGACAACGAAGAAGCCATGCGTGACTCCGCGCAGCGCGCCTTCGTCAACGTCGCCCGGCGCGTCCAGGCGATCGTCCACCGCCAGGCGAGCGAACTGCGCGAGATGGAGGAGCACCACGGGCGCAACCCCGACGTCTTCGACGACCTGCTCCGCATCGACCACGGCACCGCGCTGATCGGCCGCCTCGCCGACTCCATCGCGGTACTCGGCGGGGCCCGGCCCAGCCGCCAGTGGCCCAAGCCCGTACCGCTGTTCAGCGTGCTGCGCGGCGCCATGTCGCGGATCCTGGAGTACCCCCGCGTCGATCTGCACTCGATCGCCAAGGTCGCCATCATCGGCACGGCCGTCGAACCGCTCATCCACGCCTGCGCCGAGCTCCTCGACAACGCCACCCGCTACTCGCCCCCGCAGACCCGGGTGCACGTCACCGCCGTCGAGGTGCAGACCGGCATCGCCATCGAGATCGAGGACGGCGGCGTCTCGCTCAGCGAGGAGGCCCGCTCGCGGGCCGAGAACATGCTCGCCAGGGCCCAGGCCGGCTCCAACATGAACGACCTCGGCGAGTCCCCGCGACTCGGCATGGCCGTCGTCGGACGCCTCGCCCGGATGTACGACCTCCAGGTCTCCCTGCGGCAGTCCGCGTACGGCGGCGTCCGTGCCGTGCTCATCGTGCCCCGCGCCATGATCACCACCGGACCCGCTCCCGGCATCGCCCACGGCATCGGCGCCACGTCGAGGCCCACCAGCGACATCGACCAGGAGGCCATGAAGCACGTCGTGCCGGCCCGCCGCAAGCCCCGCACCCCCGTGGCCCAGCGCCCCGCCACCGGACCGGTGGCCCCCGTCACCAGGCCGGTCGTCCCCGCGGCCGCCATGGAGGACGACGTCCCCGTGGTGACCGAGTGGACCACCGGAGGACTCCCGCAACGCCGCAGCCGCGGCCGCGCGCCCCTCGGTTCGCACAACCTCCCCGCCCAGCCCGTCGACCCCACCGCCGCCCGGCGCAACGGCCATGCCAACGGCCACGGACCGGGCGGTGACAACGGCAAGGAGCAGCCGCCCGGACTCTGGCTGGAGGCATTCACCAACGCCGTCAACGGCGTGCCGCAGGACCCGAAGACCGACGAAGACTCCGATGACGCGTGGGACAGGGGAGACCTGAAGTGATCCAGCAGCGGGGAAACATGGACTGGATGCTCAAGCAGCTGGCCGACGACGTACCGGACATCCACCAGATCGTGGTGCTCTCCGCCGACGGTCTGCGCATCGCCCAGCACGGCGGCGACCCCGATGTCGCCGACCGCCTCGCGGCGGCCTGTGCCGGACTGCAGAGCCTGGCCGCCGCCGTCGCCTCCGAAATCCCTTACAGCGACGGGCTCATGCGCCTGGTCGTCATCGAGGTCACCGGCGGCTTCTTCTACCTGATGGCCGCCGGGACGGGCGCGTACCTCGCGGTCCTGGCGGGCGAGACGGTCGACGCCGGCCTCGTCGGATCGCGGATGCGCGACATGGTCGTCAGGATCGGTGCCCATCTGACGAGCCCGCCGCGCCACGACGGGCTGTCCGGATGAGTTCTCCCCGACGAGAGCGCCGAAAAGCCGATCCCGCCCTGAGCGATCCGGAACGGCTGTACGTGATCACCGGCGATCCCGACGGCAGCGAGCGAGCGGCTCTCGACCTGGTCACGATGATCGTCGCGAAGGCACAGCCGACGCCGACGGTCCAGCCCGAGCAGGCGGTGATCCTGCGACTGTGTCAGGCACCGTTATCCGTCGCGGAGCTCTCCGCGTACCTCGGACTGCCCTTCAGCGTCGTCACGTCGCTCCTCACCGAGCTCCTCGCCGCCGAACTCATCGAATCGCGCGCACCCATCGTGCGCGCCACACTCCCGGACAGGTCCCTCCTCGAAGCGGTGATGCATGGACTTCAGAAACTCTGACACGATCACCGGCCCCCGGCGCGAGGACGTCCTTCCCACCACGGCGACCGCCGCGGTGAAGGTCGTGGTCGTCGGCGGGTTCGGGGTCGGCAAGACGACCATGGTCGGATCGGTCAGCGAGATCCGACCGCTGACCACCGAAGAGACCATGACCCAGGCCGGGGTCGGCGTGGACGACAACTACGGGGTGGAGAGCAAGACCGCCACCACCGTCGCCATGGACTTCGGCCGGATCTCCATCAGCGAGGAGCTGATCCTCTATCTGTTCGGAACACCCGGCCAGGAACGTTTCTGGTTCCTGTGGAACGGACTGTTCGAGGGAGCCCTCGGCGCGGTGGTCCTCATCGACACCCGCCGGCTCGAAGTCAGCTTCGACGTCATCGGGCGACTGGAGGAGCGCGGCGTACCGTTCGTCGTCGCCATCAACACCTTCCCCGACGCCCCGAAGCACCCCGTCGAGGCACTGCGCAGCGCCCTGGACCTCCCCGAGGAGGTCCCGATGATCGACTGCGACGCCCGGCTGCGCGGTTCCAGCCGCGATGTGCTGATGACCCTGATGCGCTACCTGCACAGTCTGGCACTCCCGCTCGCCTGACCGCGCTCCCCACCCCCCTCACGCATCCCCACCCGTCTGGTCCTTGGAATCCTGATCCCTGGAGCGATCGTGACAACCCCATTTCCCTACGAGTCCGGAGCGGCCCAGGGGTCGTTTCCGCCCCCCGAGTGCCCGGCCCACGGCCTCGGCATCGGGCCCGGCGGACTGCGCCGGTTCTACGGCCCGGAGGCCGAGCGGGACCCCCACGGGCTCTACGAGAAACTGCGCGCCGAACACGGCACCGTGGCCCCCGTGCTGCTGCACGGGGACGTGCCCGCCTGGCTGGTCCTCGGCCACAGCGAGAACCTGCACATGACCCGTACCCCCTCGCAGTTCTCCCGCGACTCCCGGCGGTGGCGGGCCCTGCAGGACGGCAGTGTCGCCCCGGACCACCCGCTCGCCCCGATCTTCACCTGGCAGCCGATCTGCGTCTTCGCCGACGGCGCCACCCACGAGCGCCAGCGCGGCGCGGTCACCGACAGCATGGGCCGCATCGACACCCGCGGCGTCCGCCGCCACGTCAACCGCTACAGCAACCGACTGGTCAACGACTTCTGCCAGGAAGGCCGCGTCGACCTGGTCGGTCAGTTCGCCGAACGGCTGCCGATGATGGTGATGTGCGCGATCATCGGCATGCCCGAGGAGTACAACGACCGGATGGTCCAGGCCGCCCGCGACATGACCCGGGGCACGGCGACCGCCGTCGCGAGCAACGCCTACGTCCTGGAGGCGCTGACCCGGCTCGTCCAGCGGCGCCGCCGCGAACCCGCGGACGACTTCGCCACCTGGCTCATCGAGCACCCCGCGCGGATGAACGACCAGGAGGTCAGCGAACACCTGCGCCTGATCCTCATCGCCTCCTACGAGGCGACCGCCAACCTGATCGCCAACGTCCTGCGGATGGTGCTCACCGACCCGCGCTTCCGGGCCCGGCTCAGCGGCGGTCACATGACGGTGCCCGAGGCGGTCGAGCAGACGCTGTGGGACGAACCGCCGTTCACCGCGGTCTTCGGCCGCTGGGCGGTCGGCGACACCGAACTGGGCGGCAAGCAGATCAAGGCGGGCGACGCCCTGATCGTCGGCATCGCCCCGGCCAACACCGACCCGATCGTACGGCCCGACCTGAACGCCGACATGGCGGGCAACCGCGCCCACCTGGCGTTCAGCGGCGGCCCGCACGAATGCCCGGGGCAGGACATCGGCCGCGCCATCGCCGACGTCGGTGTCGACGCCCTGCTGATGCGGCTGCCCGACCTCGAACTCGCCGTCGACGAGGGCGAGCTGAAGTGGGTCGGGAACATCATGGGCCGGCATCTGGTGGAACTCCCGGCGGACTTCGCCGCGCGTGCGCCGCAGGACGACAGGGAACCGCCGTCATGGCCGAAGCGCCCGTCGTGGCCGGGGCCGGGGCGGGGACGGGCGCTTCGGCCATGACGGCGGTCGTCGACGGGACGGGGAGCACCCCCGGGGCGCAGCCCGCCATGGGCCATATCCCGCAGCAGCGCGACCGGTCCGCACCGGCCAGGCTGTGGCGGGTCGTCTCCCGCTGGTGGAGCGGCGACTGACCGGTCCGCCCCGACGAGGCGCGAACGGCACCGGCATCATCCGGCCCGGTGGCGACGGACCCACGGTCCGCGGCCACCGGGCCGGACCGCGTCGGTACGAACGCCGCTCGTACCGACGCGGTTTGTGCGGATGCCGCTCGTACGGATCCTCCGAGCCGGGAAGGGCGGAGGACGTGGCGGTCGGACCGGAAGCGGGAGCCACGCCCCCGGGCGGGCTCCGCGACCCGGAGTCGTTCGTGCCCGGTCCGATCCGGCCCCCGTACCATGCGGAAGCGTGAAGCTGACAATTCTGGGCGGCGGCGGATTCCGGGTTCCACTCGTGTACGGGGCGTTGCTCGCCGACCACGCCGAGGGCCGCGTATCGGCGGTCACCCTTTACGACACCGATACCGACCGGCTCGCCGCGGTGGCCCGGGTGCTCGCCGAACAGGCCGAGAACGTCCCCGACGCGCCCGTCGTCGACGCCACCACCGATCTCGACGAGGCACTGCGCGGCGCCGACTTCGTCTTCTCGGCGATCCGGGTGGGCGGCCTCGAAGGCCGGGCGGCCGACGAACGCGTCGCCCTCGACCTGGGGGTGCTCGGTCAGGAGACGGTCGGGGCGGGCGGCATCGCCTACGGGCTGCGCACCGTGCCCGTCGCCGTCGACCTGGCCCGGCGCATCGCACGGCTCGCCCCCGACGCCTGGGTCATCAACTTCACCAACCCGGCCGGTCTGGTCACCGAGGCCATGTCCCGCCACCTCGGGGACCGGGTCATCGGCATCTGCGACTCCCCGGTGGGCCTCGGCCGCCGCATCGCCCGGGTGCTCGGCGCCGACCCGGACCGGGCCCGGATCGACTACGTCGGCCTGAACCACCTGGGCTGGGTCCGCGGACTGCGCGTCGACGGCCGGGACGAACTCCCGCGGCTGCTCGCGGACCCGGCTCTCCTCGGCTCCTTCGAGGAGGGCCGGCTGTTCGGCGCCGACTGGCTGCGCTCGCTGGGCGCCGTCCCCAACGAGTACCTGCACTACTACTACTTCAACCGGGAAGCGGTACGCGCCTACCAGGAGGCCGAGCAGACCCGCGGCGCCTTCCTCCGCGAGCAGCAGGAGGGCTTCTACGCCCGGATGAAGGACCCGACGGCCCCCGCCCTGGCCACCTGGGACCGCACGCGCGCCGAACGCGAGGCCACGTACATGTCGGAGAACCGGGAGGTCGCCGGGGTCGGCGAACGGGACGGGAGCGACCTGGAGTCCGGCGGCTACGAACAGGTGGCGCTCGCCCTCATGCGGGCGGTCGCCCGCGACGAACGGACCACGCTCATCCTCAACGTCCCCAACCGGACCACGCTCCAGGCGCTCGACGCCGAAGCCGTCATCGAGGTGCCGTGCCTGGTCGACGCCAACGGCGCCCGCCCCGTCGCCGTCGACCCGCTTCCGTACCATGCCGTCGGCCTGGTCACCGCGGTCAAGGCGGTCGAACGCGCGGTCCTGGAAGCGTCGGAGAGCGGTTCGCGCGCGACCGCCGTGAAGGCCTTCGCCCTGCACCCGCTGGTCGACTCGGTGACCGTCGCCGAACGCCTCGTCGACGGATACGTCGAGGCCCACCCCGCACTCGCCTACCTGAACCGCCCCTGAGGACCGCCCCGGCAGCCCCCGGGCCCGTCCGACCGCGGTCCGGCGGGCGGGCACCCCGGCACCGGCGTGGGGTGCGATGCGGCGCCGGGGCAGCCGCCGCCCGCGCCCGGACGCGGCGGGACCTCAGGCCCGGCCGGAGCGGAGCTCGCCGCTGACCATGAGGTGGAGCTGGGCCTCCAGCCACGCCCCGCACCGGGCGGCCAGCCCCTCCTCGCCCGGCGCGGACCCGTCGTCCAGAGCGTCGAGGAAGGCGCGGAGCAGCGTCGCGGCACGGGTCAGGCCGGTGCGGGACAGCGCGGTCACGGAGTCGTCGATACGGGACCGGGCGGGGGCGTTCAGATGGCGCAGCCCGCTGTGCGCCACCGCCGACATGGCGGACGTCGCCTCGTCCAGCACCGCCGCCAGCGGATCGGCGGACCGCCGCGCCACCGCCGCCAGGGCCGCGGAGCCGTCACCCGGGGCGAGGTCGGGCACGACCACCCCGGCCGGGGTGAGCACCCCGAGCGGATCGATCCGCACCCCGCCGCCCGAGCGGTGCACCGAACCGCTCACGTGCGTGGCGCCGCTCTCCAGCGCATCGGCCAGGGCGTCCAGCGCACCGGGGCACTGGGGCCGGTACTCCGACGCCACCAGCGCCCGGGACCCCGAGGCATCGCGCACGACGGCCTCGAGACGCTGCTCGGCCGGGTCGTAGCCGACGCTCTCCACCGCCGACAGCGCGACGACATGGACGCTCTCCGCCTCCACCCGCGGCCGGATCAGCCGGGGCGGCCGGCCCTCCCAGCCCGCCGTCAGCGCGGCCAGGTCCCGCACGAGCAACGGCTCGGGCAGCTCGGTCCAGGCGGTGCCGACGGGGGTGATGGTCGTCGCGCCGAGCCGGCCCCGCGCGACGGTCAGCGCACGGCTCGGGGTGCGTCGGACGCTCTCGCTGACCAGGCTCCCGGCGGCCAGCGAACCGAGCGAAGTGGCGAGGACGCGCCGGGCGGACAGTCCGTGGGCGGTGAGCTCCTTGCCCTCGGGCGCCGTCCAGTCCTTGCGCAGCACGAGGACGTTGCCCGCGCCGGGATGGGCGAAGTACACCTCGGCGGTCAGGGACCGGCCGGTGCCGTGGACACGGCAGCCGAGCGAGGTGAGCCGGACCCGGCGCAACGGGGTGTCCCCGGCCTCGCGGGTGCCGAGCACGCCGGGGTGCGCGGCGGCCCGCCGCCGGGCGTGCACCTCGGTGATCAGGGCGGCGACCGACTCCGGACGGTAGTGGGCGCCGCGGTCGGCGTACGCGGTGAGCTGGTCCGTCAGCTCGGCGAGCGCCCCCGCGGGCCAGTGCATCGATTCGGCGGTCAGCCCGGCACCGGCACGCACCAGGGCGCCGCCGTGGACCGGTCCGACATGGGCCACGCCCTCCGCCAGCAGCTCGTCCACCAGCCCGACGGCCGTGTCGAGCGCGGACAGGGGCGCGGACGCCGCGGCGGAGCCGCCGCCCCCGACCTGGACGGACACGGAACGCTCCGCGGTCCCCGTCGCGTCGGCGGCCCGGAACGCCCACACCGCGAGCGCCACCATCTCGCCGCGCAGTTCGGCGGCCGCGTCCGTCAGCGCGTACCCGATCTCACCCGGCACCGGGAAACGCACCGTGCAGGTGGGGAGTTCGACCCGGGGCTCGGGATGGCCGGGGGTCGGGCGGTGCACGACGGCACCGTAGCCGTGCTCGAAGGTACGGCGGGCCGAGGCGGCCGGGCGGGCACCGACCGCCTCGGCGAGTGCTTCGTCGCCGGTGTCGCCGGGGGACCAGTCGGTGGCCGGGGCGGGCCCGCCGTCCGCGGGCGACCCGGCCCGGCGCTGGTAGGCCAGCACCAGGGCGACGAGATGGCGGCAGACACCGGGCGCGGCGCAGCTGCAGTCGCCGTTGTCCAGACCGGCGGCGGGCGGCAGGGACGCGGTGGTGCCGTCGTCGAACCGGGCCCGCACGGTGGCGTCCGGATCGGTCGTGAGCCCGGGCACCGTCCCGGCGTCCAGCTCCTTCGTGGCCCGTTTCACCAGGCCGCGGTTGGCCAGTGCCGCGAGCGTGTCCGGGGTGAGGGCGAGCAGATCGGCCCGCGCGTCGGCACAACCGGTGGACGTGTCGGTCATCGGCCCAGCCTCTCGGCGACGAACTCGGCGAGGCGGCCCGGTGTCATCGCCCCGATGTGTGCCCCGGCCTCGGCGAGCCGCCCGGCCGTTTGGCGGTCGTAGTCCGGGTTGGCGTCCTCGTCGAGCGCGGCCAGCCCCAGCACGGTCGTGCCCTGCTCCACCAGTCCCCGCACCGCCCGCACCAGCCGGTAGGCGTCGCCGCCCTCGTAGAAGTCGGTGACCAGCGCGACGATGGTGCGCCGCGGATTCTCCACCAGTCCCGCGCCGTACTCCACGGCCCGCGCGATGTCGGTCCCGCCGCCCAGCTGGACCCGCATCAGCAGTTCCACCGGGTCGGTCACATCGGCGGTCAGGTCCACCACCTGGGTGTCGAAGGCGACCAGGTGCGTCTTGAGACCGGGCAGGCCCCACAGACAGGCGGCCGTCACCGCGGAGTGGATGACCGAACCGGCCATCGAGCCCGACTGGTCGACCAGCAGGACCAACTGCCACTGCGTCACATGGCGCTGGGTACGGGAGTGGAAATGGGCGCGCTCGATGAGCAGACGGCGCTCGGCCGGCTGGTAGTGGGCGAGGTTGGCCCGCACGGTCTGCCGGAAGTCGAAGTCCCTGGCCAGGGCCACCCGGCTGGGCCTGCGCGAACGGGTGCCGTGGAACGCCCGGCGGACCTCGGGCCGCAGCTTGGCCAGGAGCTGTTTCACCACCGTCTCGACGATGCGCCGGGCCAGTAGCAGCACCTGGGGGTTCATCAGGTGCTTGGTGCGCAGCACGGCCCGCAGCAGCGTCGCGCTCGGCTCGACCCGCTCCAGCACCGCGGGGTCGGTGACGATCTCCTGGATGCCGTACCGCTCGACCGCGTCCCGCTCCAGGCGTTCGATGGTCTCCTTCGGGAAGAGCCGGTGGATGTCGTCGAGCCAGTCGACCGCGGTCACCGCGGACGGCCCGTCACCGCCTTCCCGGGAACCGGAACGGCGCACCCCCCGTCCGGCGAGGTCGGGGTCGCGGCCGTAGAGCCAGTCGAGGGCCGCGTCCCGGCCGGCGTTGCCCGGGCCCAGCGGCCCGGTGTGCCGTTCGGCGGGGGAGCCGAGCACCAGCCGCCAGCGTTCCAGGCCCGCGTCGGGGGCCGTGCCGCCCCCCTCCTCGGGCGCGTGTCCGTGCGTGGTCATGGGGTGGCTCCCAGGTCGTAACGGGCCAGCAGGCGGGACACGGACTCCTCCAGCGTCCGGGCCCCGGCGATCAGCAGGGGGTCCGCGGTGGTCCGCAGCAGGGAACGCGACGAACCGCGCACCCCGCGCCGCTCCAGCAGCCGGCCGGCGATCCGCTCCCGTTCGCGGGGCGGGAAGAACGCGAAGGCCTGCCGCAGCGCGGGCAGCCCGGCCAGGAACTCCTCGTCGGGCAGCGCGAGGACCAGGCCGTCCAGCACATCGATCAACGACCCGCCCCCGGCCCCGTCCTCGCCCACCACACCGGTCACCTCGTCGCGGGCGAGCGCGAACAGCCCGGCCAGCCAGTCGCCGAGCGCGTCCGCGCCGGACCGCGCCACCGCACGGACCGCGTCGGCCGGGTCCCCGGCGGTGTCCGGCTCCTCGGCCAGGGCCCGGTACAGCCCGAAGGAGGCACCGCGCAGATCGACCGGCGCCTGCTGATCCTCGCTGATCCGCCGGGCGATTCCGGCCACCGTCGCACGCGTGACGGGCAGCAGGTCCGGCGCGTGCACCACCGTGTCCCGCACCGCGACCACGGCCCGCAGCCGGGGCCGGTCCACTCCCGCGGCGCCGCGCGCACCCTCCAGGAGCCACAGCAACCGCACCGTCGCCCCCTCGATCACGGCGGCGAGCAGCGGACCGTGCGCCGTCCCGAACACCCGGTCGTGCCGCCACAGCCCCAGCGCCGTGGCGAGTATCCCGCCGAGCGGCTCCACCGTTCGCAATCCGCCGACCCGGGCGGACAGTTCACCGAGCAACTGCTCCGAGAAACCGTCCATTCCGCACAGCACGGCGTCGAACAGCGTCTTCGCCAGTTCGTCGGCCCCGGTCGTGGCGGCCCGCGTCCGTTCGGCGAGCGCGACGGCCGCCGCCTCCGCCAGGGTCGCGCCATACGCCCCCGCCTCCACCAGCGCCGCCTCGCGGCCCGGGGCGGCCCCCGCCTCCCAGCGCTCGGTGAAGACGGGATCGATCCCGTGCTCGGGACCGGACGTCCGGCCGTGACCGGGTATCCCCAGCACGCGCAGCCGGTGCAGCGCCCGGCTGCGCTCCAGATCGGTGGCGTCCGTGAGGTCCAGCCGGTACGAGGTGCCCGCGTCGCCGTCGAGCGCCAGCGCGGCGAGCCGCGCCGCCACGTCGTGCACCAACGGCGGTGCGGGGGTGCCGGGATGGAGGCGGCCGGTGCGGTCACCGCCGCAGGCCGCGAGCATCTCGACGACCGCGGGGTGGACACCCGTCGACAGGGTGCCGCGCGCCGTCCACGGCAGCGGCTGGTCGAGGTCGTCCGTGATCAGGGCCCCCGCGAGCCCGTCCAGCACGTCGATCCGCGCCGGGGACGGGTGGCCGCGCAACGTGGTGAGCCCCTGCGCCAGGCTCCGTGCGGCGATCAGGTCTGCGGTGGACACCGGGAACTTCCGCGCCCGCAGCCGCTCGACGACCACCCGCAGCAGGTCGTCCGCGGCGGCCCGGGGGCCCGAGTCCCACACCCGCTGGTAGTAGCCCGGCGACGGCATTCCCGACTGGTACCCCGCGAACGCGTCCAACTGCCGGAAGGAGTACGGCACGAGGAAGCTCCCTGCCATGGCCCCCTCCGGCGGGGCGGGCACCCGCGGCCACCCGTCCTCGCCCCGTTCCCAGTCGTCCCCCGCGGCCCCCTCCCCGCCGGATCCGGTGAGCGCGCGGAGCGCGGGCTGGTGGAAGCCGCCGGTGACCACCAGTACCGGCCGGTCCCCGGCCGCCTCGACCGCGGCCCGGACCCACGCCGCCATGTACGTCTCGCGGGCGCGGTCGCCCGCGTCGGCCGCCGCGTCGCCCCGGACCAGCGCGAAGTAAGCGTCGAGCCGGTCGGCGAGGCCGTCGTACGGCTCGACCTCGAACAGGCGGTCCCAGAGTGCGTCGGAGGAGTCCACCGCGAAATGCCGGCACAGCCGCTCCGTCGCCTCCGCGTAGCGGACCTCCGCGTCGGCGTAGCGGTTGGTGCGCTCGGCGAACGCGGGATGCCAGGCCGGGAGGTCGATGAAACGGACCTCGGCCCCGGCCGCCCGCCCCGCCCGCAGCGCGACCCACTCGGGCGAGTAGTCGCACAGCGGGGCCCAGGACGTCGCGGCACGCTGCTCGTCGCGGTAATGGCTGAACACCGCGACCGGCAGCTCGTGGCCGAGCAGCAGCTCGTCCAGCCGGCCGTTCATCTCGGCCGGACCCTCGACCAGCACCAGGGCGGGCCGGAGCTCCTCGACGGTCCGCTCGACGAGCCGCGCACAGGCGGGGGAGTGGTGGCGCACTCCCAGGAACACCACGGACATCAGTCGGCCAGCAGATGGCGCGCGTCGTACAGGGCCTTCCACTGCGGGCCCTGACGGCGCGACACCTGCTGCTCCAGATAGCGGCGCAGCCGGGCCAGGTCCTCCGGACTGTCCTTCGCCGCCGTGCCCGCCAGGCAGGCCACCACATCGGCGGCACTGCCCGGCTCACCGCGCAGGAACCAGCCGCGCACCCCCACGGCATGGGCGACCGAGACGGCCTCCGCCGTGCTCATCACCGCCGTGGGACGGTCCGGACCGCCGGCCCCGTCCTTGCCGCCGGTGCCCGCGCGCAGCTCCCGGAAGGTGCCGACCAGCACCTCCAGCACGTCCCGGTCCGGCGGCGGCTCCACCCCCGAACGCCGCAGCAGGGTCGTCACCTCGGCCTCGACCAGGGCCAGTTCGGTGTCCAGGTCGGGAATCGGGAACACCGTCTCGAAGTTGAACCGCCGCTTGAGCGCCGCGCTCATCTCGTTGACGCCCCGGTCCCGGGTGTTGGCCGTGGCGATGACGTTGAAGCCCTGCCGGGCGAAGACCATGCCCTCGGGCCCGGTCAGCTCGGGGACGGCCACCACCCGCTCGGAGAGCAGCGACAGCAGCGAGTCCTGCACCTCCAGCGGACAGCGGGTGATCTCCTCGAACCGCACCAGACGGCCCTCCGCCATGCCGCGCAGCATCGGGGCCGGGACGAGCGATCGGGTGGAGGGCCCCTCGGCGACCAGCAGCGCGTAGTTCCACCCGTACTTGATCTGGTCCTCGGTGGTGGCCGCGCCGCCCTGCACCGTCAGCGTCGAGTCCCCGCTGACCGCCGCCGCGATCAGTTCGGACAGCAGCGACTTGGCCGTGCCCGGCTCCCCGACCAGCATCAGCCCGCGGCTCGTCGCCAGCGTCACCAGGGCCCGGTCCACCAGCGAGGGGTTGCCGACGAACTTCCGGCCGATGCCCGTACCGGCGTCGCCGACGATGAACCGGCGGGCGGCTCGCAGGCTCAACTCCCAGCCGGGCGGCCGGGGATCGTTGTCCTCGGCGCGCAGCGCGGCCAGCTCCTCGGCGTACCGCACCTCGGCCGGGGGCCGCTGCACCGCGACCGCGCCGTCGTCCGGCGTGCCCCCACGCGTCTCGTCCCGTACGGTCATGATGCGACGCCCTCCGTGAGTTCGGCCAGGTCACCGAGGAGCTCGGACACGGTCACCGCGTCCAGTCCGGTGAACCGGAGCCGGTATCCGTCCCGCCTCCAGTGATCGTCGGGCCGGGTGTCGAGCCAGACCGTCTCCAGGGTCTGGTCGGGGAACATGTCGACCACGCCGACCGCGATGCCCGGGTCCAGTGCGATCACGAGGTAGCAGTCGTCGCCCAGGCGCTTGGAGATCCAGCGCTCCACCCCGGCGTCCTGCGGCACCCCGCGCTCCCAGCCGCGCCGCTGCAGCCCGAGCACCTTCCCGACCGGCACCTTGAGCCCCTCGAACCGGGGGAGCCGATGGGCGTCGGTCTCCTCCCCGGACAGGGCGAACACGCTCCGCCCGAGCTGCGGGAAGGGCTGAAGGATCTCGTAGTCGGCGAACATCTCGGACCAGGCGGCCAGTTCGTCGCCCAGGTGCAGGGGATGCGCGAGCCGCACCGTCGCGTCGTCGGCCAGGACGAAGACGTCGTCCTCCGCGTCGGCGAACGTGCGGTCCTCCGCCACCCGGAACGCGGTGCGCGCCCCGTCCTCCGCCTCGCTCAGCCACACCAGTCGGCGCACCAGGTGCCACAGCAGCGGATGCTCGACGAACAGCTTCCGGAACTCCTCGGCCGTCCAGGAGCGTTCGGCGACCATCGCGGCCTCCAGTCGGCGCACCTGGTCCGAGGCGATCGTCCGGACGTCCTTCTTGAGCGTCATGAACCGCTTGCGCTCCGCCGGGGCGAGCTCCGCGTCGTCACGGGCACCCGGCTTCGGCAGGTCCTTGCGGCGCTTGCCGTCACCGTCCAGCACGTACGGCCGCAACTGCTCGTCGAAACCGACCGTGAACGAACGGGGCCCGTAGTCGATGACCGTCGAACCGTCCGCGTCCAGCCCGAGGTCGGGCACGAGACGGTCGGAGAGCTGCTCCCCGGTCAGCCCCAGTCCCTCGGCGACCTCGGCGATCTTCTCCCCGGCCCGCTCCTTGAGCGCCTTGAACTTCACCCGCTGCGCGATGCCGTGCAGATGCAGCAGGGCCACGTCGCTGCCGATGGCGGCCAGCACGTCGAGGCCCTCCACGGCCCGGTGATGTGCCGACTCCCCGGGCCAGGCCCGGATCACCGGGGTGAGCCGGCGGACCGTCTCGTCGTCGCCCAGCAGCCCCAGTGCCTGCAGCGCCCACGACTCCTTCGCGGGCAGGTTCGCCATCCGCCACTGCTCGAACAGGGCCCAGACGAACTCGGCGAGCGAGGCGGCCTCGGCAGTCCTGGCCAGCACCTCGACGCCGGGGTACACCTCGCCGGGCTTCGACAGCGCCAGCATCATCACGGCGTGCCGCACCGACGCCGCCGGCAGCGCACCACCGGAACGGACCTTGATCTGCGGCAGGAGCGCGGGCTCCGCCCAGCCGGGCAGCACCGGAATCTTGGCGGGCAGCGCACGCTCCAGCGGGTCGACCGACAGCAGGTCCTCCACCGCCGCCGCGGCCTCCTCGCCGTACGCCAGGGCGGCTTCGCGCACCACGTCGTCGCCGTGCGTCGAGGCGATGTGCAGCAGCGCCTGCTCCGCGGCGCGCCGTGCGGTGCCCGTCTTGCCGACGGCGTCCGGCATCAGGAGCGGGGCGGCCGCCCCGCCGTGCCGGGCGAACCAGGCGCGGGCGGTGGCCGCGGTGGCCTTGAGGCGGACCGCCCAGTTCGCCATGTGCCGGGCGACCTGCACGTCGACGAAGGGGAGGAGCAGCGGGGCGAGCGAGCCGGGCTGCCGGGGCACGGCGCGCAGCAGCAGCGGCAGCGCGGCGAGACCGAACCGGGCGACGACCGGCTTGAGCGTGTCCTCACCGCCCCACAGGTCGGTCGGGTCCCAGGTGGCGAGCAGCGGGGCGGCCTGCTCCTCGTCGGCGTGGACGAAGAACCAGGCGGGTTGCAGGCTGCCCCGGGCCAGGTCGTGCTCCAGGGCGGCGGTGTCCTTCTCCCAGGAGCCGTTGCCGGGCCTGGCGGTGTACCAGGAGGAGGTGGCCGCCCACGCGGCCCGCTCCTCGGGCAGCCACCGGACCGAGGGTTCGGCCTCGGCGGTCAGCCCCGGTACGACCTTGTCCTTCAGCCTGGTGCGGGGCCGGGACCAGGGCGGCGACGTCAGCGCGGCGGGCAGGGAGTCCGCCGGCGCGTCGGCGATCAGGTCCGCCGGGTTGAGCAGCGGCTCGACGATCTCCACGACCTCCGGGGCGAGGCCGTCGAGTGCCAGTGCCACCACGTCGCGGTGGGCGCCGATGTGTCCCTGGAGCAGCTGCGGCACCAGGCCGGAGGAGCCCTTCGGACCGGCGGCGACCTGCGCGGCCATCAGCCGCACCGCCCGCACCGGGTAGCGGCTCATGGCCGTGAGGAGGGAGGGACGGACCTGCTTGGAGTCCGCATGGGACAACAGGGCGAGGAACGCCTCGTCGGTGGGCAGCTCGACCAGGGACTCGGCGGCGAGCTTCACGCTCTCCGAGTAGTAGCGGTCGGACCGGTCGAGAACCTCGACGAGATGGGGGGCGATGGCCGGGCCGATGCCCTCGGCGGCCGTCGCGATGAACGCGACGTTGTCGATGAAGTCCGAGGAGGGGGAGAACCGGGCCATCTGCTCGGCGGAGCCCAGCGAGTTGAACACCAACGCCCGCAGGATGCGGTGGTTGCTGCCGGTCACCTCGGGGTCCGCGCAGAGCTCGTCCACCCACTCCGTCTCGCTCGGCACGAGGTAGGAGACGAGGGTCCGGTGCATGACGTCGGTCCGGCACCGGGCCAGTGCCTCGACGGCCGCCCGGTAGGTGTCCTCGTCGGCCGCGGCGAGAAGCGCACGGACCCGGTCGATCGGAGCCCGGTGCTCCTGCGCCCAGTAGTAGTGCGGCTCCTGGAAGGTGACCAGCCGGGGCGCGCGGCGCCTGCCGCCGCTCCGCTGCCAGGTGCCCCTGACCGAGAACGCCTCGACCGCCGTCCGCGCGGCGAACGGCAGGCCGTACCGCGCGACCCAGAAGTCCGCCCACACGGAGTTCGGCACGGACGTCTCGACGATCGAGGCAAGAGCGGCCGCACCGACCGGTGCGGGGCTGCCGGCGAGATGCGCCCGCAGCTGGTCGGCCACCCCGGCATCCGAGGCCGGTGCGTCCAGGAACTCCTGGATCCAGGCCATGTGGTCCGAGATCGCGGCCTCGATCGTGTCGAAGGCGCCCTTGGCCGGCTTGCCCGGCACCCGGCGCACCCCGCCGCGCCGCGGGTGGAGCACCCGCCTCCAGTTGGCGGGCAGTACGAAGGTGTCCTCGTCGGGGAGCACCACCGTGCCCTCCCCGGGGGCGGGAGTGCCGTCCGGGGCGGCCGCGGAAACCTCACCGGGAACGGGGACGGCCGCGGAAGGCTCACCGGGAACGGAAGCGGAATCGGAGGAGCCCGGGGCGGAGGGGCGGGAGGCGGACGCCCCGACCTCGCGGTAGCCCTTCTTCTCCTTCTCCGCGATCGTCTTGAGGACCTGGGCCGCGGCGGCCTCCGCCGACGCGTACTCCTTGGTCTGCGTACGTCCGTCGCTGCCGCACCGGCCGTAGCGCACCGTCACCGCGTTGCCCACGGCCTCGGTCTCCCAGAACTTCGACGCACTGCCCTCGACGTATTCCCAGCGACGCACAGCTCCGCCCCCTCCGTCACTTTCGACTCGCATCGCCGCGAGCTCCTCGATCAGTGGTGCCACAGTAGAACGGACCACTGACAGCGCGGTGTGCCCGGGGTATCCGACGGGAAAACCGGCAGGTCAACGGATGCGCGAAAATCCACACTCGGGCAAGGGGGCTTTTCGGCGCGACCGGTGCGCGAAAAACGGCGACCGTCGTATCGCGGGCGGAGGGCATCGCTCCGTTGCCCGTGCGGGCGCCGGTACCACAGCGGCCCGCGGCAGGCCGGGGCGGAGGCCGTCCGCGGTCGAGTCCGTCACGTTCCGTGAGTGAACGGGGCGTGTGGAGTGCGCGGCCCGGCGGGCGGGAGGGGCGGCCGAAGGGGCATCGGCCGCCCCTGTGCCGTGGATGGGGGAAGTCAGGGAGCGGAGATGGCGCGCTCGCCGCCGGACGGCGCCCACGACGGGGCCACGCCGGTCACTTGACACACCATCAGGAAGAGCGGAATGGGCGGGGTGTACGGCGTGCGGTTGTCGGGCTGGTGGATCAACCGGGGGCGCGCGGCGGGAACGTAGGCCCCTTTCGCGTAGGCGACCTGCTGCGGCCAGTCCAGATCGAGATCCGAGCCCGAGGGCACGATCCACCACCAGCGATCGGCGTCCGCGAAGACGCAGCCGGTGCGCGGCAGATGGGACATCAGCCGGAAGCCGTACCTGGCCGGGACCCCCACCGCGTCGCAGCCCAGGCTCGCCGACAGCGCGGGCGGCAGCGGCAGGCGCACCGTGTCCGTGGTGAGCCGGGGGTCGCGGCCAGGTACGGCTTC
>NZ_RDBO01000011.1:0-31699 GCF_008120935.1 Streptomyces sp. sk2.1 | reverse complement strand
GGGGCGGGAACGGCGGCGGGCCTTGCGCAGGTGGGACATCGCGTTCTTCAACATGGCTGCTCCGGGCCGTGCGACAGCTCCGCCCAGACGATGCGGCCCGAGCCGTTGCCCGTGTCGCGGGAGCCCCAGGCGCTGCACATCGCGTCGACGAGCAGCAGGCCGCGCCCGTGTTCGTCGTCGGAGGCGCGGCGCAACTGCGGCCCGCCGGGCTGGTGCCCCTGGTCCTGCACGGCTATCCGCAGCCGTCTGTGAAGGCGGTGCAGCTCGCACACGACGCGCGTGCTCACGGTGTGCACCACCGCGTTGGTCACCAGCTCCGAAACGATCAGGATCGCCGCGTCATGGGTGTCCGCGTCCATCCGCCACTGGTCGAGCCGGGCCCGGGTCAGCCGCCGTGCGCCGGCCACCGACTCGGGGTGCGCGGGCAGCGCGAAGCAGTACCGGAGCGCCTCCG
Organism: Streptomyces sp. sk2.1; assembly: GCF_008120935.1. GTDB lineage: Bacteria > Actinomycetota > Actinomycetes > Streptomycetales > Streptomycetaceae > Streptomyces. Next base: position 31,245 of record NZ_RDBO01000011.1, on the reverse strand, counting down.
TCCCGGGACTGAGATCCATGAGCCGGGGGATGAGCGCACTGCCAGGTGCCACAACCGATTCCTCACAGTGGGGGCTGCGTCACGCTCCGCGCTCTCACGCGAATGAGGGCCGGCGCGACTTCGTGAACTGGTTCACTCACCAACTCTCCCCCTGTCGTGAACACTTGGCAAGGGGCACTCTGAAATTTTCAGAGTGGCTGTGTTCTGGATGGCCCACGCATGGCACACTGCTCGCAAACAGCGCATGGGGAGGTCTGAAGTGAGCGAACCGCGGTCCGCCCCGACCGTGGGTCAGGTCGTTCTCGGCAAGCGCCTGCAGGATCTGCGGGAGCGCGTCGGCCTGAACCGCGACCAGGCCGCCAAGGTTCTGCGGGTCGCGCCTGCGACAGTACGCAGGATGGAGACCGCCGAGGTCGCTCTCAAGATCCCCTATGTGCAGATGCTGCTGAAGGCGTACGGGGTCGCCGACGACGAGGCCGAGGCCTTCGTGGAGCTGGCCGAGGAGGCCAACAAGCCCGGCTGGTGGCAGCGCTTCCACGACGTGCTGCCCGACTGGTTCAGCATGTACGTCAGTCTGGAGGGCGCCGCGAGCCTCCTGCGCATGTACGAGCCGCACTTCGTCCCCGGTCTGCTCCAGACCGAGGACTACGCGCGCTCGGTGATGCGCACCGGGGCCGTCGGCCAGACCAGACCCGAGGACATAGAACGCCACGTGGCGCTGCGGATGCAGCGCCAGTCCCTGCTGACCAGACCGGACGCCCCGAAGCTGTGGGTGGTGATGGACGAGACGGTGCTGCGCCGTCCCGTCGGCAGCGTCGAGGCCATGCGGGGGCAGATCGACCGGCTGCTCGAAGCGACCGAGCTGCCCCATGTGACACTGCAGATCGCGGAATTCTCGACGGGACACCACCCGGGCACCTACGGCCCGTTCGTCCTGTTCCGGTTCGGCGTCCCCGAACTCCCCGACATGGTTTACAGCGAGTACCTGACCGGAGCCGTCTACTTCGACGCGCGCCCCGAGGTGGCCTCCTACCTCGAAGTCATGGACCGCATGGCGGCTCAGGCCGCCACTGCACAACGCACGAAGGAAATCCTCCGGGACTTCCGCAAGGAGCTGTGATGGATCCCATATACAACGGCATGCCGGCCGCCGATCTCGGCACCGAGGGCTGGCACAAGCCGTGGAGCGGTGGGAACGGGGGCAACTGCGTCGAAGCGATGAAGCTCTCCGACGGCAGGGTCGCCGTGCGCCAGTCCTCCGATCCCGACGGCCCCGCCCTGATCTACTCCCACGGCGAGATCGCCGCCTTCATCCAGGGGGCCAAGTCCGGTCAGGCGGACTTCCTCCTCACCTGACCCGATTCCCCGTCCGAACCGACCGCCCACCCGGACCCGACCGGAGCGCTCACCCGAACCGGCCTTCCCACCCGAATCCGCAGCGCCGCCGCCGTTCCCGCCCCACACTGCTGCTGTCCGCCGACCTATGGACCCATGGAGCGCGCCATGACCGGGTACGACCCCCGAGCCGTCGAGATCGACACCAGCAAACCCCATCCCGCACGGATGTACGACTGGTTCCTCGGCGGCAAGGACAACTACCCGGTCGACGAGCAGATGGCCCGGCAGCTGCTGGCCCTCGACGCCAGGGGGCGGGACATGGCCCGGGTGAACCGGGCCTTCATGCACCGCGCCACCCGGTGGCTGGCCGAGAACGGCATCCGCCAGTTCCTCGACATCGGCACCGGCATACCGACCGAACCCAACCTCCACCAGATCGCCCAGCGGACCGCCCCGGACGCACGCGTCGTCTACTGCGACAACGACCCGATCGTCCTCGCCCACGCGGCGGCCCTGCTGCGCTCCACGCCCGAGGGAGCCACCGAGTACATCCAGGCCGACGCCCGCAGGCCGGAGGCCATCCTCGAAGCGGCCGGATCGGTCCTCGACTTCGACGAGCCGATCGCGCTGTCACTGCTGGCGCTGCTGCACTTCCTGGACGACGAGGACGGGGCGTCCGAACTCGTCGACCGCCTGGTCGAGCGGCTCCCCTCCGGCAGCTACCTGGTGCTCTCGCACACCACCGGGGACTTCGACCCCGACAGCGCGGCCCGGGCGTCCGCCCTGTACAAGGCCCGCGGAATGACGCTGCGACTGCGCTCCCACGCCGAGGTCACCACGTTCTTCGACGGGCTCGAACTCGTCGAGCCGGGCGTCTCGCTCTCCGCGGACTGGCACCCGGAACTCGGCGGGGTCGTCGAGGTCGCCGGCGACGAGCCCATCCCGGGCTACGCGGGCGTGGCCCGCAAGCCCTGACCGGCCGCCGGGCCCGGTCCCGGCGCCCGTACCGGCCGGCCGCCCCCGCCCGGTGCGCACCGGCGTTCCGGACCGGTCGTACCGCAGGTCACAATGGGCGCATGTCACGACGCACCACACGACCGGGACGGCCCGCCACCGCCGGAGCACGGACCCCCGGGGTCACCGCGGGATCGCCGTGCCCGTGCGGCCTGCCCGTCACCTACGCGGACTGCTGCGGGCGCCTGCACGCCGGGACCGCCACCGCGCCGACCTGCGAGTCGCTGATGCGCTCCAGGTACACCGCCTTCGTCGTCCGGGACGCGGCGTACCTGCTGCGCACCTGGCACCCCGACACCCGGCCGCCCGCCGTCGACTTCGACCCCGCCATGCGGTGGGTGCGCCTGGAGGTGCTGGAGACGACGGAGGGCAGCCCGTTCCACACCACGGGGACGGTCACCTTCCGCGCGCACTACACGGACGACGGCCGACCGGACTCGCTCCACGAGAAGAGCCGCTTCGTCCGGCACGACGGGGCCTGGGTGTACGAGGCCGCGGTCTTCGTCGACTGACCCGTCCCGGGCGGCCCTCCGACCTGCCTCGGGCGGCCCCTCGGCCCCGGTCAGGCGACGGCCGCCGCCCGCGCCCGCTCCGGGGCGAGTTCCTGCTCCAGGTCCTCCGCCAGCAGCCGTTTGGCGATCGCGTCCACCGCCGCCCGCAGCTGCCGGTCGTCCGGGCGCGCCCCGCTCTCGTCCAGGCGGTCGTTGAGCCACCGGGCCCACGCCTCGGTGATCGTCGCGGCCTCCCGGCTCCCGGCGGCCGTGTGCGTGAACAGATGGCCGTCGCCGGTGAGGTAGCCCTCCTCGACCATCCGGTCGAAGACCGGCACCAGCACCTCGGGCGGCAGCCGGTGCCGGGCCGCGATCAGCCGCAGTCCCGCGTGGCCCACCATGCGGGTGAACAGTTCGACCTGCATCACCGCCCAGGCACCCGCCATGTCCAGCCGGGTGTCCGAGTCCGCCACGATCCGCCGGGCCGTGTCCGGCCCCGCCCCGCGCACGATCTTGGCCACGGCGAATTCGAGAAGCTTCGCCGAATCGCCGGCCCCGGGCTGCGCGAACCCCTCGCCCATGTCCGTGGAACCGGCCCGCGCGGTGTCCCGCAGCTTCACCTCCTTCAGCAGGAGCGCCACGAAGAACCCCAGGACCGCGACCGGCACCGTCCACAGGAACACGGTGTGCAGCGTGTCCGCGTACGCCTGGGCCAGCGGCGCCGACTGCGCGGCGGGCAGGGAGTGCAGCCCCTCCGGGCTCTGCGCCGCCTTCGCCAGCACCGCGGGGTCGCCGCCCGCCCGCGCCGCCGCCGTGATGCCGTCGGTCAGGTTCGGCCCCAGCGTGTTGGCGTAGATCGTGCCGAAGACCGCAGTGCCGAAGGAGCTGCCCAGCGTGCGGAAGAACGTCACGCCCGACGTCGCCGTGCCCAGGTCCGAGTAGTCCACGGTGTTCTGCACGGCGATCGTCAGCACCTGCATGGACAGGCCGATCCCGGCCCCGAGCACCAGCATGTACAGCGACTCCAGCCACACCCCGCTGTCCGGGCCCATCAGGGAGAGCAGATACAGCCCCACCACCATGATCAGCGAGCCCACGATGGGGAAGATCCGGTACCTGCCGGTCTTGGAGACCGCGTTGCCGCTGAAGATCGAGGCGGCGAGCAGCCCGATGACCATCGGCAGCGTCCGCACGCCCGACAGGGTCGCCGAGTCCCCGTCCACGTACTGCAGGTACGTCGGCAGGAAGATCATCGCGCCGAGCATCGCGAAGCCCACGATGAAGCTCAGCACCGAGCAGACGGTGAAGACCGGGTTCCGGAACAGCCGCATGGGCAGCATCGGCTCCTGCGCCCGGAACTCCACGAGGCAGAAGAGCGCCAGCGCGACGACACCGCCCGCGAACAGGGCGATGATGACGGGCGAGCCCCAGGCGTACTCGTTGCCGCCCCAGCTCGTCGCCAGGATCAGCGCGCTCGCGCCGATCGTGACCATGGCGATGCCCAGGTAGTCGATCACGGGCCGCCCGACGGCCTTGACCGACGGGATCGTCCGGGCCGCGGCGATCACCACCAGGATCGCGATCGGCACATTGACGTAGAACGCCCAGCGCCAGCTCAGATGGTCGGTGAAGAGCCCGCCGAGCAGCGGCCCGATCACCGTCGACACCCCGAAGACCGCGCCGATCGCCCCCTGGTACTTGCCCCGCTCGCGCAATGGGATCACATCGGCGATCAGCGCCATGGAGGTGACCATCAGACCGCCGGCCCCGATGCCCTGCAGGCCGCGCCAGATGATCAGCAGCAGCATGTCGGTCGCCAGTCCGCACAGGAACGAACCGGTGATGAAGATGATCGCGGACAGCTGGAAGATGATCTTCCGGCCGAACAGGTCGCCGAACTTACCCACCAGGACCGTCGCCACCGTCTCCGCGAGCAGGTACGCGGTGACCACCCACGACATGTGGGCGGCGCCGCCGAGGTCCGAGACGATCGTCGGCAGCGCCGTGCCGACGATCGTCTGGTCCAGGGCGGCCAGCAGGATCCCCAGCACGATCGTCACGAAGACGATGTTCCGGCGGCGTGGGTCGAGCACGGGTGGCGCGGCGGCACTCTGCGCGGCGGAGGCGGTCTCGCTGGCGGTGGTGGTCACGTCTGCACCCTCACACCGGCCGCCGCCTCCCGCATGTGGGGGACGGCCGGACGTGTCGTCAGCCCAGCAGGTCCCGCAGGGAATCCTTCATGCGCGCCACGAAGGCGTCCCGCACGGGCTGTGCCACCCGGTCCAGCGAGAGGTACGGATTGAGGTCCTCCAACTCGACGAGCAGCAGCTCGCCCCGGGCGGTCCGGCAGGCGTCGACCCGCTGGATGCCGTGTTCGAGGGTGTTCCACTCCACGAACCCGCGGGCGAACTCCAGATCCGCCGCGCTCGGTGCGTACGGCTCCAGCACCCACCGCCGCTCCGGGTCCGGGGCGTACAGCGCGTACTGGAAGTCGTGGTCGACGAAGTAGTAGGACACCTCGTAGCGGAAGTCGATCCGGGGCTGGACGAGCACCGTGCCGTCCTCCTCCCGCGCCAACGCCGCCTCCCGCACGAACCGCAGCCCGATCGAGTCCGCCCCCAGCTTCGGCTTGACCACGTACTGCGCCGCCCCGGGCAGCGCCCCCAGATCGGCCGCCCGGTCCACCGTGGGGATCACCGGACGGCCGGCCCGACTCAGATCGACCAGGTACTGCTTGCCCGCCATGTCCCCGCGGCCGTGCAACGGGTTGTAGACCCGGGCGCCCAGCTCCCGCGCCCGTGCGCGGAACGCGTCGTACGCCTCCTGGTAGTGCAGTACGGGACCGCTGTTGCGCATGACGGTCACGTCGAAGCCGTCCAGCAGGGCGGCGGCGTCCCGGGGGTGGCAGAGCGCGACGTCGAAGTCCTCCCGCAGCCGCGATGTCAGATGGATGTCCTCGTCGCAGTAGCGGCGTCCGCGCGCCTCGTAGGCGAGGTCGGTGACGAAGAGGACGGACGGTCGGGGTCCGGAGGGCATGTCGTTCTCCCGGGGCGTGTCGGTGACCGGATGATCAATGGCCGTGACGGCGCCGCCCGTTCCCGGCCCCGGAGCGCCACGACGGCCGCCCCGTACGGACCGACCGCGTCGCAGGCACCGCACTGCCCCGTATCCTCTCGCCCGCCCTCGCGGCCGGTCCCCGCGGGGCGTACCGGATCATGCGTCGAGCGGGGACCGGCGGGGGCTCCCGGTCACCACGGGCTGCCCGGGAGCACCGGGAGCCGGGGGTGGTGGGCGGCGAGGATCTTGTTGGCCCGGGCCAGGTCGGAGAGCGCCTGCTCGCGGTCGGCCCGGTCCTCGGCGCAGAGCAGCGGACCGCGGAAGCGGCGCACCTCGCGCGCGGCGCAGTCGGCGTCGAACTCCGCCTGCAGGATGTGCGGCGGGATGCAGGACCCGATCAGCGCGGCGACCCGGTCCGGGATCGGCACGGGGACGAGGAGGTGCGAGGCGGTCATGGGTGGTTCCCTCTCGGAACGGTTGGCCAGGAGGTGGTGCTGGGGCGCGGCCGCCGGGTGGGCGGCCGACTCCTCCAGGTGTACGGCACACAGTTCCGGGTTTCTCACTGAGAACGTCTCCGTGTGGCAACCGTTTGAGAGTGACCGGCTATTTCGCTTTACTCTCAAGTAAGTTGACTCTTGGTGAGTGACGTGATCCGGCTGAAAGTCGACTCAGAGCAGGGATTCGCCGCTCCGGTCCCGCAGCCGGAGCGCGCGCAGGACGGCCTCGGTGGAGAACCGGCTCTCGGGATCGGTCAGCTGCTCACCGAAGATCGACTCCAGATTGCGCATCCGGTAGCGGACCGTCTGGGGGTGGACGTCCAGCAGTTCGCCCATGTGGGCCGCGGTGCCCCGGGTGTCCAGCCAGATCCGCAGGGTCTCCACCAGCCGTTCCCGCCGGGTGGTGCTGATGTGGGAGATGGGAGCGAGTTCGCGCCGGGCGAGCTGGTCGACCAGGACCGGGTCGGAGAGCAGCCACAGGGTGATGAGGTGGTCCTCGCAGAGGATGACGGGCTCGTCGTCGATGACGTTGGTGTCGACGAGTTCGAGCACGCGCCGGGCCCAGCGGATCGAGTCCGAGGCCAGGGCGGTGGGAACGGTCAGGCCGATCGCGGCGCGGGTGCCCAGGAGCGCCTCGTCCAGCATGTGTCTTCGGACGTCGTCGAACGCGCCCGGGATGAGTAAGTGCGGCTGGGGATCGCTGAGGTCGGCCAGGACGTCGCGGTCCGCCACGGCCCGGTCCAGGGCGGCGGGGGAGCGGACGGCGACCAGGGTGACCTCGTCGGGCAGGGTCCAGCCGGTCTGCTCGCACAGTTCCGCGATGGCGGTGCGGGGCGCGGGGCGCCCGGCGAGGATCAGGTGCAGCAGGCGCCGGCGCATCGCCTCGGTCTGCTCGCCGTTCTGCGACTGCACCTCCAGGAAGCCCTCGCGGGAGAGGGATTCGAGCTCGTCGATGTAGGCGAAGAGGGCATCGGCGAAGCTGAGCATGAGGGTCGGCGAGAAGTTGTGACTCCGGCCGACCTTCTTGGCCCGGCGCAGCGCGACCCGGGCCCCGAGGCGGTAGGCGCCCTGGAGCGTCTCCATGGTGCGGCCCTCGTACGCCTCGAAGCGCCCGAACCGGCGGCACATGTCGTCGCGCAGCGAGGTCGAGGTGGACGGTTCGGCGACCAGGTCCACGAAGGAGGAGAGGCTCTGCTCGACACCGACCCGGATGGCCTGCCCGTTGGGACCGTTGAGCAACCGGGCGTATTCCGGATAGGCCCGGGTGACCTCGACGCCGATCTCCTTGATCAGGCTCGGCAGTTCGGGCCGCATGATGGCGGCGAATTCCTGGGGGAGCGGCCCCAGCGGATCCCCCGTGTCCGACGGCTGTATGAGTTCTGGCATGACTGTCCCCTTGCTCTCCGGCGCCCGGTGGGGGGTCAGGCGGTGGGGAAAGCGCTCCCACGAACCGACAGGTGCGTACCAAGTTCGCGATGAAGATAGACCAAGTCAGCGGCCGTGCCCACCACTTGGGCAAGATCGAAGTGCAGGGGGCACGCATCGTGGAGCCGTTGGGGTGCTTCGGTGCAGGTGAGGCGGGAGTGCTCACTTCCGGACAATGTTTTTCGGACTTCTGCTCTGCGGGGAACAAGAAAGTAACCGTGGGTAACTGATTCCCGGCAGGGGATTGGTGGGGTTTCGCGCAGGTGGTGCGCATTCTTCCGCGGGGGAGCTTCCTGAGGCGGGGTAAGGTGACCGCCGTGCCGCGTGTCGGCCCGCTGGTCGTCGAAGGCACGGAAAGCGGTCCTGTGGAGATGCATTCTTCTGCTTCGGGAAATCATTGGGGATTCGCGGGGGATTTTCTGAACCGGTCGGCCGGAATGGATAACTCATCAGCCTCTTTGTGGCCGGAGCCGATTGGTCCGGGTGGCCGAGGGGGGCCGGGTGTTCCGGGGCGTCCTGGTCGGGTGTCCCCGGCGCGGCTCCGTACGGTTGCCGTCCGCCCGTGCGGGACCCGGTCGCACCGGGGGTGGGCCTTTGGTGCGTGTTCCCGGTCCGAGGGTGTGGTTCCGTGACGCTCCGCGCAGTTCAGCGATGCGGCGGGTGCAGTGGGCCGGGTCGGCATTCGGCCGCGCCGTCAACGATCTTACCGACGGGTAGGGGGCGTGTCGGCGGCCCGGACCGGCCTCGCCGACTGTGTCCGGGGTGAGTGTCCGGGCCTCTCGTGGGCATATGACACGGACGTAACTACTCACTTTCGTATAGAAAACCGTGGCGATCTGCTGAGTTCTCGCTAAGGCGGAATGCATTTGCCGAGAGGGGGCGGGAATTTCTGCGTCGGGTATTGCCGCGCCGGGCTACTGGCTCGTAACGTTCGATCCGCACGGAGTTCGATCACGCAGTCGAGTCCATCGACTTCTGCGTTCCACGATGTGAGCCGCCCTCGTAGCCGGCCATTCCCAGGCTCTGGTGCGAGGTAATCGGGTACGTCCAACTCCACTTCCCGGAGGTAAGTTCCGTGAGAAAGACCCTCAGCCGCGCCCTGTTCGCCACCACCGTCGCCGCCGCCGCGCTCGGCCTCGCCGCCACGTCGGCCTCGGCCACCGCCCTCGCGGGGTGGACCGTGTCCAACCCCACCGCGGGCGGCGGCTTCACCGCCGCGCTCAAGGCCGGTACGTCGGCGACCCTGGTCGACACCACCACCGGCCAGCAGGTGGACTGCTCGGTGTCCCCCGCCAGCGGAACCGCCCCGAACGGTACGTACGCCTCCGGCGCGGGCCTCGCGAAGATCACCGGGGTCACCTGGGGCTCCGCGGCCAGCCCGTGCCCCGGACCGCTCGGCTCCAGCTTCACCGCATCGCTCGCCCCCGGTGCCGTCATCAGCATCAATGCCAGCAGCTACAGCGGGGGCATCTCCTCCGGCACCCTGTCCGGAGTCAAGGTCAACCTGGTGGGTGACACCATCCTCGGGGTCTGCAACGCCGTGATCAGCGGGACCGTGAGCAACGTGACGTACAACAACGCGACCGGCGAGCTCGCCATCAACACCGGCACCGGCCTGAAGGTCGACAGCGCCACGAACTGCGCGGGTCTGCTCAACGCGGGTGACTCGGCCACGTTCAAGGCGACGTACAAGGTCGCCAACCCGATCAGCATCACCTACGCGTGAGTCATTGATCGTGCCTGAGGTCCCCCGCGCCGCTCCCGAACGGAGCCGGCGCGGGGGATCCGGCCGCAGTCGGACTCGTCTTCGGTGAGGGCGTGCACGAGTGTCATCCGGCGTTCGCCGTCGGTCGCCGGGGTGGTGGCCGTTCTCGGGCCGTCCGTGCACGGGCCTGCTGAACGAAGGTGACCGGGTGGAGTACTCGGCCACCTTCGTGCTGGACGAACCCCTCACCGTGAGTTCCCCATGAGTCACCGGCCACGAGGGGGCGCGAGCTCCTCCGCGGACGTCCAGTCAGCTCCGAGACAACGGCAGGTTGCCGAGATGAGAATGAAGTCGATCCGCTCCCGGCGATGGGGCCAGGTCGGTGCCGTCGGAGGGATGGCCCTGCTGGCAGGGCTCATGCCGGGTACGGGTGTCGCCAGCGGGACCCATGTGGTGGAGACCCGGCTCGGGTACTCCTGCACAACGGCATCGGGCGAGCACGGGGCGGACGTGACCGTCTCCGTGGAGCTGCCGGTGAGCTCCCCGGTGGGCGTCGCGGTCCAGCCGGAACAGGTGCGGATCGGCCTGGCGCTCGCGCCGGAACTGCTGGGCGAACTGCCCGAGGGGGAATCCCCCGTACTGTCCGGGGCGGCGAGTCTGCAGACGACGGTCACGCAGAACGGCGTGTCGACCGACGTGATGTGGCAGGCCCTGGAGATCCCGGAGTCGGCCGTCGTCGCGGACCGGGAGACGGACGTCGAGGCGAGCGGGGCGGTACCCACCGTGACCCCCCGGTCCAGCGGCGCGATGGTCTTCGCGGCGGGCAAGCTGCAACTGGACCTGGTGGTCCGGCCGTCCGGCGGGGGGACGCCGGAGCCCGTCGTCGTCCCGGTGACCTGCACGGCCGACGCGGACCAGTCGGCGGAGCTCGGGACCGTGCGGGTGCCGGTACCGTCCGACGGCACCGTGCCCGGTGCGCCGGACGGCCCGGACGCGGGCACCACACCGCAGGAGGACGCCCGGAACGCGGACGCCGGTGTCGCGGTGGACGCCAAAGAGGTCACGGCGCCGGAACTCCCCGGCTGCAAGATCCTCTACGGTCCGGTCACCGCGCCGCCCAGAGCGGCGCACGGTTACATGGCCGGCTACGCCAATGTGAACAAGCAGAAGGCCGCCACGAAGTTCCAGGACCCGACCCATCTGCTGCTCCAGCTCAACTCGATGCTCGCGGTCTACAGCTGCCCCACCGGCTCGCTCACCTGGGTCCACAGCGAAGGCACGATGGACTACCGGGGCAAGCCCCAGATGCCACCCGCCCGGTCGACCTTCCTGACCTTCGGATTCATGCCGACGACGGCCACCGTCGAGATGTCGCTCACCGGCCCCGTCTACATCGACACGTTCAACGACGGGGCGCCGGACCCGGTGACCGGCCGCCGGAAGGAATCCACGACGGCGACGGCCCAGGTGAACCTGCGGCTGTACGACGTGTCGGTGAACGGCACACCTCTCGACGTGGGGCCGAACTGCCGCACGGCCCGGTCGATGGAGCTCGCCCTCGTCGGCAAGGGCTCCACCGGTTCGGGGCCGGACGAGGGGTACACCGTCAGGTCCGGCGGGCCGCTCCTCGGGTCCGCCGACGTTCCCCCGTTCACCGGCTGCGGAGCGACCGAGGACCTGGACAACGTGTTCACCGCCGCGGTCTCCGGACCGGCGAACTACACCAAGATGATGCAGGGCCCGCTCTGCGTGGACGGCGCACCGGCGCACTGCCCCGAGCCCCCGAGGCCCAAGCCCGAACGCTGAACGCGCACACCCCCTTACTTCTTTCCTCAGAAAGGCTGGACGATCAATGAGTGCTGCCCCGAAGCGAGTCAGACCCGCTCTCGTCGGTGCGTTGCTGGCCGTCGCGGTGGGAATCCCGCTGAGCACCTCGCCCGCGAGTGCCGCCTCCGCCCAGGGGATGAACGGCAACTGGGCGCCGTTCAGCCGCTGTCCGGTCGACGACCCGGCCATGCTGGCCGCCGACGGGGTGAACGAGATCGCGATGTGCGTGTCCTCGCACTCCGAGAGCGGCTCCATCAGGCTCGGCAACACCGAGGCGACGACCGGCGCCAACGACCTGCAGTTCGGCATCATCCGCAACACGGCGACCGGTGCGTCCAAGGTCGTGCCGGCCGCGGGCGGATCGATCGTGGGGGATCCGGCGGAGATCCCCGGCGGACTCCTCGGCCTGATGTGCCCGAGCGGCATCCCGGTCGTCTCGGACATCTGCAACAAGCTGACGGACAACAGCCTCAACCGGGTCGTCGCCACGGTGCAGTCGGTGGGCACGCCCAAGAACTTCGACCTGACGGCCGGCATGCAGAGCGGGAAGACGATCGTCGACATCCCGATCCGCATCCACCTGGAGAACCCCTTCCTGGGCTCGAAGTGCTACATCGGCACCGCCTCCGACCCGATCGTGCTGAGCCCGCGCAACCTCACCCAGCCCGCCATCGGCAGCCGCCGCTTCGACGCCGACGGCACGGCGAACACCGGGGGCTTCCTCAACCGGATCGAGCTGACCGGCAACGCGCAGGGGGATGCGGCCTTCGCGGTGCCCGGCGTGAGCGGCTGCGGCCCGCTGACCCTCGGCGAGCTGAACTGGGCGGTCAACCTGAAGACGGGCCTTCCGTCGGCCTCCGGCAAGAACAGCCTGACGCTCAACAACGCCGCCACCTACACGGCGGGCCTGGCACTGCCGGGAGCGTCGGCCCCCGACGCCGGCCGGCGGCTGGCGGAGAGCTGGCACGCGGGAGTGGCGAAGTAGCGGGCCGGGAGGAGGGACGATGAGATCCCTGTCCGGACGGACCGTGTGCGTGGCCGCGGCAGCCGCCGCCGCGGTGGCGGCGGCCGTGCCCGTGGCCTCCGCCTCGCCGGTCCCGGCACCCACCGGGGCCTGGACGGCGACACTCGTACCCGGAACACGGGCCGACTTCATCGACACCACCACCGCCCAGGAGATCTCCTGCGGCCGGAGCGCCGCTTCGGGCACGGACAACGGCGTTGTCGGAACGGTGACTTGGGGGGAGTGCGTGGGGGCACTTGCCTCCACCGCCGAGGTCGAGCAGGCCGGCTCCATGACGTTCCACCCGGCGAGCTCGTCCGGGGGTGTGATCAGCGGGAGCGTCTCGGGCTTCAACGTGCGGTTCAGCATGGAAACGCTGTTCGGCCTCTGCACGGGCTCGATCACCGGGGCGATCGGCAACGTCGTGTTCGACACCGCGACCAATGAGGCCTCGGTGAACGGCGGGACCGGTCTCGTCGTCTCCAGCGCCAACAACTGCGCCGGAATTCTCAACACCGGAGACCCGGTCCAGTACTCGGCCACCTATGGGGTCGAGTTCGCCTGAGGGGCTTGCCGTTCTTCCCCTGTCCGCCCCGCCCGGCAGAACCAGCCGGGCGGGGCGGACGTGCGCGGTGGGGCCCATGATTTCTTCGTGCCGGGAGCCGGAATGACTCACTTCTCGACAAGGGAAAGAAATCGAATACTCACCCGGCAACAAAAACCGCGAGAACGCCGGTCATTGTGCAAAAAGTTGAGCAACTGCTATTGCGAAGGAAGGTTACCGAGCCGTAGCGTCCCGGTTGAGCAGCGGGGAAACGTACCCGTGACTGCTCGTTCGGTACCTCGGGGGCCCCGGTGGATCCGGTCCCGCCGACCGTCGGAACCCGGCCTTCCGGCCGAAAAGCTTGCGCATGTTTCGACAAAGCCGCCGTGCGGCTTTGTCACTTGTTGACAAGTGACCCGTACTGCACCTCAGATTCGTCGATTTCCGCTGCTCAACGGCTTGTCCTGGCGGTTTCGACAGACATAGCGTGTGCGCCTCCTGGTGCATGTGTGACGAGCCGCCATTGGATTTACCGGAGCCGGAGCGCTGACAGATGACTTCGTTCACAGAAACTTCGAAGGAGGGCCGATGGGAATCGAAGTAGTCGTCGAGGGCCTGACGAAGTCCTTCGGCAAGCAGAACATCTGGCAGGACGTCACCCTCACGCTGCCCGCCGGCGAGGTGAGCGTGATGCTCGGGCCTTCCGGCACCGGGAAGACCGTCTTCCTGAAATCCATCATCGGCCTGCTGAAGCCGGAGCAGGGGCGCGTCCTCATCAACGGCGTCGACATGGTGAACAGTCCGGAACGCGAGATCATGGAGACCCGGAAACTCTTCGGGCTCATGTTCCAGGACGGCGCGCTCTTCGGATCGATGTCGCTCTTCGACAACATCGCCTTCCCACTGCGCGAGCACACCCGCAAGAAGGAATCGGAGATCCGCCGGATCGTCATGGAGCGCATCGACATCGTCGGGCTCCTCGGCGCCGAGGACAAACTGCCGGGCGAGATATCCGGCGGCATGCGCAAGCGGGCCGGCCTGGCCCGCGCCCTCGTCCTGGACCCGCAGATCATCCTCTGCGACGAGCCGGACTCCGGGCTCGACCCGGTCCGCACCGCGTACATCTCCCAACTGCTCATCGACCTCAACGCGCAGATCGACGCGACGATGCTCATCGTCACCCACAACCTCGACATCGCGGCCACCGTCCCGGACAACATGGGCATGCTGTTCCGCCGCAACCTGGTCACCTTCGGACCGCGCGAGGTACTGCTCACCAGCGACATGCCCGTCGTCTCCCAGTTCCTCGCCGGACGCCGCGAGGGCCCCATCGGAATGGCCGAGGAGAAGGACGCCGCCACCCTCGCCGCCGAGGAGATCAACGGCTACGGGGTCGGCATCAGCTCCGCCAACGCGCCGCGCACCGTCGTGCCGCAGCTGGAGCCGTCGCCCGGCCTGCCCGTGCGGCAGGCCGCCCTGCGCCGCCGGGAACGGGTCCTGTCGATGATGGGCCAGCTGCCCGAGGCCGCCCGTACCGCCATCATGAAGAGCTACGCCCCGGCCGAGGGCGGTGGGAACCCGTGACGGCCCCCATGCCGGTACTGCCCCCCGAACCGCCCCCGTCCGGCCCCGACGGCGCGGACGGCACGGGCGGGCGGAAGACGCGCAAGGCGCCGGGGCAGAAGCAGCCGRSYCGGCTGCTCGCCCCGCTGCGCGAGACCGGGAAGCTCTTCTCCCTCGCCGCGACCGTGAGCCGGGAGATGTTCCGAAGGCCCTTCCAGTTCAGGGAGTTCGTCGAACAGTTCTGGTTCGTCGCCAGCGTCACCATCCTGCCCGCGGCGCTCGTCTCCATCCCGTTCGGCGCGGTCATCGCCCTCCAGGTCGGCTCGCTGACCCAGCAGCTCGGCGCCCAGTCCTTCACCGGCGGCGCCAGCGTCCTCGCCGTGATCCAGCAGGCCAGCCCGATCATCGTGGCGCTGCTGATCTCCGGTGCGGCGGGATCGGCCATCTGCGCCGACCTCGGGTCCCGGAAGATCCGCGAGGAACTCGACGCGATGGAGGTCATGGGCGTCTCGCCCATCCAGCGCCTGGTCGTCCCGCGCGTCCTGGCCACCATGCTGGTGGCCGTCCTGCTGAACGGCCTGGTCTCGGTCGTCGGCACGCTCGGCGGCTACTTCTTCAACGTGATCCTCCAGCACGGCACCCCCGGCGCCTACCTGGCCAGCTTCTCCGCCCTCGCCCAGCTCCCCGACCTGTACATCAGCGAGGTCAAGGCGCTCATCTTCGGCTTCATCGCGGGCATCGTCGCCGCCTACCGCGGACTCAACCCGCGCGGCGGCCCCAAGGGCGTCGGCGACGCGGTCAACCAGTCCGTCGTCATCACCTTCATGCTGCTGTTCTTCGTGAACACGGTCCTCACGACGATCTACCTCCAGATCGTCCCCGCGAAGGGGAGCTGACCGATGTCGATGCTCAGCTGGCTCGATCGATCGGGTGAACAACTCACCTTCTACGTCCGGGCGTTGATCTGGATACCGCGCACCCTGCGTCGCTACCTGCGCGAGGTCCAGCGGCTGCTGGCCGAAGTGGCCTTCGGCAGCGGCGGCCTCGGGGTCATCGGCGGCACCATCGGCGTGATGGTCGCGATGACCCTCTTCACCGGCACCGTCGTCGGCCTCCAGGGCTACGCGGCCCTCAACCAGATCGGCACCTCCGCCTTCACCGGCTTCATCTCGGCCTACTTCAACACCCGCGAGATCGCCCCGCTCGTCGCCGGCCTCGCGCTCTCCGCGACCGTGGGCGCCGGCTTCACCGCCCAGCTCGGCGCCATGCGGATCAACGAGGAGGTCGACGCCCTGGAGTCGATGGGGGTGCGGTCCATGCCGTACCTCGTCTCCACCCGGATCATCGCCGGGGTCGTCGCGATCATCCCGCTGTACGCGATCGGGCTGCTCTCCTCGTACCTCGCCTCCCGCTCCATCACGATCCTGTTCAACGGACAGTCCGCGGGCACGTACGACCACTACTTCAACCTCTTCCTCTCCCCGGACGACGTGCTGCTGTCCGTGCTCAAGGTGCTGATCTTCAGCGTCATGGTGATCCTCGCCCACTGCTACTACGGCTTCCACGCCAAGGGCGGGCCCGCCGGGGTGGGAGTGGCGGTCGGCCGCTCGGTGCGCAACGCCATCGTGCTCATCAGCGTCACCGACTTCTTCCTCTCCCTCGCCATCTGGGGCGCCACGACGACGGTGAAGGTGGCAGGCTGATGAATTCCCGACGCGCGCAGACCGCCCGCCACCGGCTCGCCGGAGTCGCCTTCCTCCTCGTGCCCGCCGTACTCGTATGGGTCTCGGTCTCGGTGTACCGGAAGGACTTCACCGACGACGCCACCGTGACCGTACGCACCGGCAGTGTCGGCAACGAGATGCACCAGAACGCCGACGTGAAGCTGCGCGGCGTCGTCGTCGGACAGGTCCGCGGCATCGCGGCCGACGGCGACGGAGCCCGGCTCACCCTCGCCATCGACCCCGACGAGATGGACCGGATACCGGCCGACGTCACCGCCCAGATGCTGCCCACCACGCTCTTCGGCGAGCGGTTCGTGGCACTCGTGCCGCCCGCGACACCGTCCGCGCGGACGCTGCGGGCCGGGGCCGTCATCCCGCAGGACCGCTCGAAGAACGCCATCGAGCTGGAGGAGGTCCTCGACAACGTCCTGCCGCTGCTGACCGCCGTGAAACCGGAGAAACTCGCCTCCACCCTCGGCGCGGTCTCCCGGGCCCTGGAAGGACGCGGCGAGAAGCTCGGCGACACCCTCGTCACGCTCGACGCCCACCTGGCGAAGTTCAACCCCCAACTCCCCACGCTCAACGCCGACATCAAGGAACTCGTCAAGGTGAGCAAGGTGTACGGGGACGCCGCCCCCGACATCCTCGACGCGCTCACCGACTTCACCACCACCAGCGGCACCGTCGCCGAGCAGCAGGCGCAACTCGCCGACCTGTACGGGGCCACCACCGCCTCCGCGCAGGACATCACCTCCTTCCTCCGGGAGAACAAGGACAACCTGATCCGGCTCTCCGCCACCAGCAGGCCGACCCTGGAACTCCTCGCCCGGTACTCGGACGAATTCCCCTGCACCCTGCGGACCATGGCCGGTTTCGTCCCCGCCATGGACAAGGCGCTCGGCAAGGGCACCGATCAGCCCGGACTCCACGTCTCGGTCCAGCCCGTGAAGTCCAAGGGCAAGTACGTGCCGGGCAAGGACACCCCGGTCTACGACGCCACCGGCGGACCGCACTGCTACTCCGTGCCGTACGTCGGCAGGACCGTACCGACCGCGGACGCCCGCACGGCACCGGCCGCCTCGCAGGAGAGCGCCGCGCACGGTGACGGAACGGACCGGACCGCACGGCCCGACCGGGGCCCCGCCCTCGGCATGCCCAACTCCCCGCAGGAGAGCCGGCTCGTGAACGAGCTGGTCGCCCCCTCACTGAAAGTCCAGCCGCAGACCCTGCCCGACTGGAGCAGCGTGCTCATCGGTCCGGCCTTCCGCGGTGCGGAGGTGAAGCTCAAGTGAAGCGCCGTTCCCTCGCCGGGCCGCTGACGAAGTCGATCGTCTTCATCCTGGTGACCGTGCTCGCCACCACCGTGCTGGCGCTGTCCATCGCCAACACGGGAGTCGGTGAGACCACCGAGTACAAGGCCCGGTTCACCGACGTCACCGGACTGATCGTCGGCGACAGCGTCCGGATCGCCGGGGTCAAGGTCGGGCAGGTCGAGTCCATCGAGGTGGCCGACAAGAGGCTCGCCGAGGTCGGCTTCGCCGTCCGCAAGGGGCGCAAGCTCCCCGCCTCGGTCACCGCGTCGATCAAATACCTCAACATGGTCGGCCAGCGGTACGTCGACCTCGACCAGGGCGCCGGGCCGGTCGGCGAGAGCTTCGCCGCCGGAGCGACCATCCCGGTCTCCCGCACCACCCCGGCACTCGACCTCACCCAGCTCTTCAACGGCTTCCAGCCGCTGTTCGAAGGACTCTCCCCGCCGGACGTCAACCAGTTGGCCGGCTCCATCGTCCAGGTGCTCCAGGGCGAGGGCGGCACCGTCGACAGCATCCTCTCCCACGTCGGCTCGCTGACCGGCACGGTCGCCGCCAAGGACAAGGTGATCGGAGAGGTGATCAAGAACCTCAACACGGTCCTGAAGACCGTCAACGACCGCGAGGACGGCTTCAACGACCTCGTCGTCACCCTGCAGAAACTCGTCACCGGCTTCTCCGGCGACCGCAAACCCCTGGGCGAGGCGGTCACCGCCATGGGTGCGCTCACCACCGTCACCGCGGACCTCTTCGAGGACGGCCGCAAGCCGCTGAAGAAGGACATCAAGGAACTCGGCCGACTCTCCGGCCAGTTGGTCGAGGGCACCCCGCAGATCGAGAACTTCCTGAAGAAGACCCCGGCCAAGATGACGGCGATCAGCCGGCTCGCCTCGTACGGCTCGTGGCTCAACCTCTACCTCTGCGAGGCCAAGGTCGGCGGAGTGACGACCGAGGACGGCAGCGCCCCGCCCACCGGCATCGCGATCACACAGCCGAGGTGCCTGGCATGAGAATCAAACCCGTACGGGAACGCAATCCCGTCGCCGTCGCCGTGGTGGGACTGGTCGTCCTCGCCCTCGTCGCGCTGGGCGCCTACCGCGCCGACTCGCTGCCCTTCCTCGGCGGCGGCACCACCTACAGCGCCGACTTCACCGAGTCGGCCGGGCTGGAGGAGGGCGACGAGGTGCGGGTCGCCGGCGTGAAGGTCGGCGAGGTCACCGGAGTGTCGCTGGACGGCTCCAAGGTGAAGGTCGGCTTCCGGGTCGAGGACGCCTGGATCGGCAACGCCTCCACCGTAGGCATCGCCATCAAGACGCTGCTGGGCGAGAAGTACCTCGCCGTCGACCCGCTGGGCGACGCCCCGCAGGACCCGGACGAACGCATCACGGCGAGCCGCACCACCTCCCCGTACGACGTCACCCAGGCGTTCAACGGGCTCGGCGAGACCATCGGGGAGATCGACACCGACCAGCTCGCCAAGAGCTTCGAGACGATCTCCGCCACCTTCAAGGACTCCCCGCCGGACGTGAAGAGCGCCGCCGAGGGCCTCTCCGCCCTCTCGAGGACGGTCTCCGAACGCGACGCCCAGCTCGCCACCCTCCTCAAGGGCAGCAAGCGGCTCACCAAGACCCTCGCCGACAAGAAGAGCAGCTTCGAGACCCTGCTGGAGGACGGCAACCTGCTCCTCGGCGAGATCCAGGCCCGCCGCGACTCCATCCACCTGCTGCTCACCGGCACCCGGAACCTCGGTACCCAGATCACCGGCCTCGTCAAGGACAACGACAAGCAGCTGAAGCCGACCCTGGACTCGCTCGGCCGGGTCACCGCGGTCCTGGTGAAGAACCGCAAGAGCCTCGACAAGGTGCTCTCGCTCGCCGGTTCGTACAACCGGCTCGTCGGCAACACCCTCGGCAGCGGCCGCTGGTTCGACAACTACGTCTGCGGACTCGTCCCGAAGGACTACCTGCCCGCCGGCACACCCCCGGCGACCGGATGCATGCCACCCAAGCAGCGAGGCGGCCGCTGACATGAAGATGAAGCGCATCGTCGGAATGGGCGCCGGACTCGTCGTGGTGGCCGTCGCGGTCACCGGCGGAGTGATGGCCATGGACGACGAGGGAACGACGACCATCACCGCCTACTTCGACCAGGCCACCGGCGTGTACGCCGGATCGGACCTGCGGATCCTCGGCGTCCGGGTCGGCCGGGTCGAATCGGTCACGCCCCGGGGGGAGGAGGTCGAGGTCACCCTGCGGGTCGACAAGGGCGTCAAGGTCCCCAAGGGGGCGCACGCCGTGGTCGTCGCCCCCAGCCTCGTCGCCGACCGCTACATACAGCTCGCCCCCGCCTACGACGGGGGACCGCTGATCGAGGACGACGCGGTGCTGCCGGCCGCGAAGAACGCCACCCCCGTCGAGGTGGACCAGCTGTACGACTCCATCACGAAGCTCTCCAAGGCCCTCGGCCCGGAAGGGGCCAACGCGAACGGGGCGCTCTCCGGACTCCTCGACACCGGGGCCAAGAACCTCGACGGCAACGGAAAGGCCATCGGGGACTCCATCGAGCAGTTCGGCAAGGCCACCAAGACCCTCGACAGGAGCAGCGGGAACCTCTTCGACACGCTCTCCTACCTGCAGACCTTCACCACCATGCTGAAGGAGAACGACGGCAATGTGCGCGCCGCCGAACAACAGCTCAACACGGTCACCGGATTCCTCGCCGACGACAAGGAGAACCTCGGCGCGGCACTGAAGGAACTGGGCACCGCGCTCGGGCAGGTCAAGGGCTTCATCCAGAAGAACCGCGGCGCCCTGAAGGCGAACGTGGAAGCGCTGGTGCCGATCACCCAGACCCTGGTCGACCAGCGCGCCTCGCTCGCCGAGTCGCTCGACACGCTGCCGCTCGCCGCGGACAACGTCCTCAACGCCTACGACCCGGCGCACCGCACCCTCAACGGCCGCACCAACCTCAACGAACTCTCCATGGGCGGGCCGCTCACGGGGGCCGCCGCGCTCGCCGGCCTCACCCCGGTGGACACCGCCCGCCGCAAGGCGCTGCCAGCCCTGCCGCTCCCGGCCGTCGGCACCGTCTACGGCACCCCGGCAAGGACCGCCACGGACAAGAAGGGGGCGAACCGATGAGCCGTGTCCTGCGCAGACCCGGAGCCCGCACGACCGGCATCGCCGCACTGCTGGCCGTGGGCGTCGGACTGACCCTGGTCGCCACCGGCTCCGGCCTGCCCGCGTTCACCGGCCTCGACCAGGTGCCGCTGCCCGGCGGCGCCGACCTCGGCGACCACCCCTACGAGGTCACCGCGGAATTCGCGGACGTGCTCAGCCTCGCCCCGCAGGCATCGGTGAAGGTCAACGACGTCGCCGTCGGCCGCGTCACCAAGGTCTCCCTCGGCTCGGGCAGCTGGAACGCCAAGGTCACCATGCGCGTCAACGGCAAGGTCGAACTGCCCGCCAACGCCTACGCCCACCTGGAACAGTCCAGCCTCCTGGGGGAGAAGTACATCCAGCTCGCCGCCCCCGCACGCGGCACCGCACGGGGCAGGCTCGCCGACGGGGACCGCATCCCGCTGAGCCGGACCAACCGGAACCCCGAGGTCGAAGAGGTCTTCGGCGCCCTGTCGATGCTCCTCAACGGCGGTGGCGTCAACCAGCTCAAGACCATCACCACCGAGCTGAACAAGGCGCTCGCCGGACGTGAACCCCAGGTCCGTTCCATGCTCGGCCGGGTCAACACCCTCGTCACGAACCTGGACGAGCACAAGGAGGACATCACCGACGCGCTCGACGGGGTGAACCGGCTCTCCGCCACCCTCGCCACCCGCAAACGGGACGTCGGCACGGTCCTCACCGAACTCACCCCCGGCATGAAGGTCCTGGAGAAGCAGCGCGGCTCGCTCCTCACCATGCTGCGCTCGCTCGACACGCTCTCCGGCGTCGCCGTCGACACGATCAACAAGAGCAAGGCCGACATGATCGCCGACCTCAAGGCCATCGCCCCGACCCTCAAGGCGCTCGCCGACTCCGGCCAGGACCTGCCCGACTCCCTCCAGGTGCTGTTCACCTACCCGTTCACGGACGAGGTGCTGCGCGGGGTGAAGGGCGACTACCTCAACGTCTACCTGGATGTGACGGCCATGCCCGGCACGCAGATCATCCCGTCGCTCGTACCCCCGGCCACTCCGCAGATCGGGACCGGTACGGCACTGCCGCTGCCCCTCCCCGCGGTACGGACGGCGGAAACGAAGGGGAGCAGCCGATGATCACCCTCGCCATCCGGCTCAAGAACATCTCCTTCCTCGTCATCGCGGTGCTCGTCCTCGGCTTCCTCGGCATCCGGTACGCCGACCTCGGGCACTACGTCGGCCTGCGCAGCTACTACACCGTCAAGGTCCAGCTCCCGCGCACCGGAGGGCTGT
Organism: Streptomyces sp. sk2.1; assembly: GCF_008120935.1. Taxonomy (GTDB): domain Bacteria; phylum Actinomycetota; class Actinomycetes; order Streptomycetales; family Streptomycetaceae; genus Streptomyces. Next base: position 9,318 of record NZ_RDBO01000011.1, on the reverse strand, counting down.
ACACCCACTCCAACGTCACCTACCGGGGCGTCTCGGTGGGCCGGGTCGGTCCGATCGAGCTGACCGACGAGGGGATCGAGGCCGAACTGCGCATCGAGAAGGACGCCCCGAAGATCCCGGACGGCCTCAAGGCCACCGTCGCCAGCCTCTCCGCGGTCGGCGAGCAGTACATCGACCTGCGGCCCACCCGTTCCGAGGGCCCCTACCTGGAGAACGGCTCCGTCATCGACCAGGTCGACACCACCGTCCCCGCCCCCGTCACCGACGTGCTCACCGGCGTCGACGAGCTGGCGGGCTCCGTGGACCTGGAGTCCCTGCGCACCGTCGTCGACGAGTTCGGCACCGCGTTCGAGGGCCGCGGCGACGACCTCCAGGTCCTGCTGGACACCGGGAGCGACTTCGTCCGGGCGGCCGACGACGCCCTGCCGACCAACACCCGGCTGATGGCCGACGCCCGCACGGTGCTGCGCACCCAGGCCGAACAGGGCGAGGCACTCAAGGGCTTCGCCTCCGGCGCCAAGGAACTCGCCGCACAGCTCAAGGGCTCCGACACCGACCTGCGCAAGCTGATCGCCGCCGCCCCCGGCGCCGCGGGACAGATGAGCGGACTGCTGCGGGACATCGACCCGGCCTTCGGCGTCGTCGTCGCCAACCTCCTCACCACCTCCGAGGTGGCCGTCACCCGGCAGCGCGGCATGGAGGAACTCCTGGTGCGGCTGCCCGCGGTGGCCGCCGCCGGGTCCAGCGCGATCGACGGGGACGGTGCCCGGTTCGGCATGTCGGTCACCTTCTTCGAACCGCTGCCCTGCACCGCCGGATACGGCGGCACCACCTACCGCAACGGCCTGGACACCACGCCCGGACCGGCCGTCAACACCAAGGCCCGCTGCACCTCGTCGCCCGGCACCGGCATCAACGTGCGCGGCAGCGCGAACGCGCCGAAGGGCGGACCCGTGCCCGAGCCCGCCCGGCCCGGCTCGATGCTCCTGGGGAACGGCACGGCGAACCGGCTGCCGGGAGCGCTCGGCGTCGCCCCGGACCCCGCACCGGCCACCGACGGCATGGCCGGACTGCTCGGACTCGGACGGGGGAGCGGCGCATGACCCCGCGCACGAAGACCCTGGCCGGCTGGGCGGTGCTGCTCGTCGCCGCGCTGCTCTGCGGCCTCGGCGGCTGGTCGTACGCACGGGCCCGCGGCGACGACGACCTGGCGTACGCGAAGAGCCGGGACGCCGCGCTGGCCGAGGGGAAGAGCCGCCTCGCCCTGCTGAACAGCCTCGACGGCAAGGACGCCGGGAGCGTGGACACCGGTCTCGGGGCCTGGCTCGACTCCTCGACCGGACCGCTCCACGACCAGTTGGCACGCACCCGGAGCAAGGACGCCGAGGCCCTGGCCAAGGCGGGCGCCACCGCCCGGGGGAAGGTCACCGACGCGGCGCTCACCGCGCTCGACGAACGCACCGGCACGGCGGAGATGATCGCGACCGTCGACGTCGAGGTCACCCCGCGCACCGGGAAGGGCGGCACCGAACGCAAACGCTTCGAGGCCACGCTCGCCCGGACCCCGGACGGCTGGAAGATCAAGGCGCTCACGGCGATCGCGGCCGGGGGCGGCGCATGAGGGAACGGGGAGGGACGGCGGTCGTGAGCACGGACGTGGACGCACCGGACACCGAGGAGCTCGCGGAACCCGGCACGGACGCCCGGGAGGACCCGCCCGGGCAGCCGGAACCCGGACGGCGGTGGCCACGCGTCGTGGCGGCCGTCCTGACGGCCGCGCTGCTCGTGACCGGCGGCGCGCTCTTCGTCGAGGGCAGGCAACTGCGCGACACCCCCGCCACGTCGAACCACGCGCTGACCGACAGCGAGGCGACCACCCGGGTCGCGGGCGACGTCAGCAACGCGCTGGGCAAGGTCTTCTCGTACAGCCCGCAGGCCACCGCCGTCACCAAGGAGTCGGCGAAGAAGCTCCTGGCGGGCAAGGCGCTCCAGCAGTACGCGGCGCTGTTCGGGCAGGTCGAGAAGCAGGCCGCCGACCAGAAGCTCACGCTCACCACCCATGTCGTGCGCGCCGGGGTGACCCGGCTGACGGACGACAGCGCGCACCTGCTCGTCTTCCTCGACCAGGTCTACGAGCGCGAGGGCAAGCGGGCCACCACGGCGGCGGCGCAGCTGTCGGTCACGGCCCGGCTGAGGGACGGCCAGTGGACCGTCGTCGAGATCACCGCCAGATGAGAGAGCCGCACGCGCACGACTCGGCACGCAGGGGCCGGCAGGGAGAGGGAACGATGGCACGGATACGGACGACGGGGAACCCGCTGGTGGCGGCGGCGATCGTGCTGACGGTCGCGGCCGCCGGCGCGGCGGTGTGGGGCGGGGTGTCCCGGTACGAGGCCGCGCACGACGAGTCGGCGGCGTACGCGCAGGTCCGCGACGACGCGCTGGCCGCGGGCGAGCAGGCCGTGCAGAACATGAACACGCTCGACCACCGCAAGCTGGAGCAGGGCCTCGACAGCTGGGCCGACTCCACCACCGGAGACCTGCACCGGCAACTCGTCGAGGGGCGGGACGCGTTCGTGAAGCAGATCCGGGAGGCGAAGACGGTCAGCACCGCCCAGATCCTGTCCGGGGCGGTCACCGAACTCGACGACCGGGCGGGCAGGGCCGGAGTCATGGTGGCGCTGCGGGTCACCGTGACCGCGCCCAAGGGCAAACCCGCGGTGAAGGAGAGCCGGATGCTCGGACAGCTCACCCGCACCGCCGAGGGATGGAAGCTCAGCGCCCTGGGCCAGGCGCCCGTCGGCAACACGGCCGGCTGAGAGCCCGGTCGACGGCTGCCCGACGCCACCGGCTTCCACCCCACCACCGAGAGGACCCCGCACATGTCGACGACCCGTCACCTCGTCAACCGCCGGCGCCGGCTGGCCACCGTCGCCGCGGAACGCGCCGCCACCGCCACCATCGCCCCGCAGCGCGGACCGGAGGACCCGGCCCCGTCCCGGGACGAGTCCGCGCGAACCCCGGACGGGTCGGACACCACCGCCGACGAGGTCACGGACACCGCCGACGACGACGAGCGGACGACGGGGGAGAAGGAAGAGACCCCGAAGGGGGAGGAGCCGAAGCGCGAGCGGATGCCCCGGCTCCGCATCCGGCTCCCCGTGGTTCTCGGCGTCCTCACCGTGCTCCTCGGGGCCTACGCCGCCTGGGCTTTCACCTCGGCCGGCGATCTGCGCGACGACCCGGCCCGGCAGAACACCGCCCTCACCGACATCGGCCGCACCAGCGAGGTGAAGGGCCAGATCTCCGAGGCCGTCGGCGCGGTGTTCTCGTACGACTACGCCTCGCCCGCCAAGTCCGAGCAGGCGGTGAAGAGCCATCTGACCGGCAAGGCGGTCCAGCAGCACCGGGACATGCTCGCCCAGGTACGCGCCCAGGGACAGAAGCAGAAGCTGGTGCTGACCACGACCGTCACCGACAGCGGGGTGGAACGCCTGAACGGCGACCGGGCCCGGCTGCTGATCTACGCCGACCAGAGCAACACCCGTACCGGCAAGGCGGAGGAGACGACCTACGCGGCGGCCATGTTCGCCGTGGACGCCGTCCGGCGCGGCGGCACCTGGCGGATCTCCGCCATCGACACGTTCACCCGGTGATCCGGGGGAGAGGGGAGCACGCATGAGGTTCAACGGCACGATGCGCCGCGGACTCGGCGGCACGGCGGCCGCCGTCGCGGCGATGGCCGCGCTCACCGCGTCCCAGGCCCCGTCACCGGTCGGACACGAACCGACCGCGAAGGAGCGCCGGGAGGCCGACGAGGTCAAGTGGTCGCAGGTCCCCAACGACGACTCGTACCACACCGAACTGCCCCCGCTGCGGTCGCCCGAGCCGCCGAAGGCCGGGGAGAAGCGGAACCCGGACGCCGTCCGCTCGTGGACCGAGGCGGGCATCCCGGCCACCGTCCTCGCCGCCTACCGCAAGGCGGAGGGCGTGCTCGGACGGACCGACCCCGGGTGCCGCCTGCCCTGGCAGCTGCTCGCGGCGATCGGCAAGGTCGAGTCCGGCCAGGCGGGCGGGGGACGGGTCGACGCCCACGGCACGACGATCACCCCGATCCTCGGCCCGGTGCTCGACGGCGCCGGATTCGCCCGCATCCGGGACACCGACGGCGGTGCGTACGACGGCGACCGGACCTACGACCGGGCGGTCGGCCCGATGCAGTTCATCCCCTCCACCTGGGCGCACTGGGGCAAGGACGGCAACGGTGACGGCCGCCGCGACCCCAACAACATCTACGACGCCGCCCTCGCCGCCGGGCACTACCTGTGCGCCGGTCCCCGCGACCTGTCGGTGAAGGCCGACCTGGACCGGGCGATCCTCAGCTACAACCACTCGGACACCTATCTGCGCACCGTGCTGTCCTGGCTGGAGTTCTACCGCAAGGGCGTCCACACGGTGGCCGACGGCAGGGGAACCGTCCCGAAGAGCCCCGGCGCGGGCGGCCCCAACAAGCCGAAGCACCCGGTCGGAGGACCCGGCACGGGCGGCGGCATCGTCGTGGGCCCGCAGCCCGGCGGATCGCCCGGCCCGTCCCCGTCCCCGACCACCGGCCCGAACCCCTCCGGATCGCCCACCGGCTCCCCGGACCCGACCGGTTCCCCCGCCCAGGCCCCGCCCCCGCCCCTGCTATCGGTCCGTGCCGTGCCGCCGCGCATCGCGGACCCGTCCGTCGCCGGGCAGACACATCAGGTGTGCAACTCGTCAAGTCGCAACGGGCGTTGTTCGAGTATGCGTCGGTAGCATCATGGACATGTCCGATGTGTGGATCGGCTTCAACGCGTATGACCGGCATAGGTACTGGTGGCGGAATGTCATTGGGACGTTGGCCGTTGTCGGTGTGATGCTGGTGATGATCTTTACCACGCATGAGCCGGGCAAATGGTGGTGGGTCGGCGGCTTCGGAGTCCTCGTTGTGGCCGTGTTCGTCAGCACGGTCAACTTGATCTTTGGCCGGGCCCTCCTGACTGCGAGGGGAATGGAGTTCCGCACCTTCGTCAGCAGGCGAGTGATCCCCTGGAGCGAGGTCGCCGGCATAGAGAGGCGACGGCGCGTGACGCGGAGCGGAATCTGGTACGACCTTCGGGTCGTCAGGACCCGTGGGCGTTCGCTCGGGATTCCGGGAACGGTCACCAACCGAATGATGGACGCCGAGCTTGACCGGAAGCAGACAGCCATCCAGGAGTGCTGGTCCCGCGCGGTCGGCGGCTGACGGAGCTCATGCCGCGAGAGCATCGGCCGCCGCAGGGAAGGCGACGGCCTCGTCGAAGTGCTGGGCATGTTGGAGGCAGTGGTAGAGCTGTCCGAGTGGCGTCGGTGTGTGGCTGTGGGAACGGGTCCCGGCAGAACGCCGGGACCCGTTTCGTGGGGTGTCGGGTCAGGGCGCGGGGGTGCAGGTGACGGGGGTTCCGCCGCAGCCGGCCGCGATGTCCAGGAGCCGGTCCTTCTCGAGCTCGTCGACGGCCAGACCCCAGCGCAGCTTGGTCACCGTCCATTCCGCCGCGTAGCGGCACAGCGCTCCGGGGGCAGGGGGGAGCCATTGGGCGGGGTCCTGGTCGGCCTTGGACCGGTTGGTGCGGGCGGTGACCGCCACGAGCGAGGACGCCTGGCCGAGGTCGTTGGCGTAGGCCTCGCGGCGGGCCGCGGTCCAGGCCGAGGCCCCAGCTGGCAGGGCGCGTCATTCGAACCGTGCGGTATTCCGAGCCTGGCTGCCCGGATAGAGGCCTGGCCTGACGACGTTCTTCATGACGATGGTGGAGGTCAGGCGCTGGACGCCGCGCGTCAGCTACCTACCATCAAACGATCGGTTGACGGCAGGATCGGCATGATGACTCCGGCATCCTTCAGGCGGGAATCCTCAGCCACTGGTGTGTGGTGTGGGTTCGGGGGGCTGGGGCGTGGCGGCCCAGGAGGCGAGCAAGCGCAGGCTCTGTTCGGAGGGGGAGGCGGGTTCGGCGGTGTAGATGGTGAGGGTGAGGCCGGGTTCGGCGGCCATCTCCAGCCCTTGATATGCGAGGGTGAGTTCGCCGACGACCGCGTGGTGGTAGCGCTTGAAGCCGGTGCCGTGGTGGCGGACGTCGTGGGCGCCCCAGCGGGTGCGGAAGGCGTCGCTGCGGGTGGAGAGTTCGCCGACGAGGTCGTGGAGGTCCTTGTCGTGGGGGTCGCGGCCGGCTTCGGTGCGCAGGATGGCGACGGAGATGTCGGCGGCCTGGTCCCAGTCGGGGTAGAAGCGGCGGGCGTCGGGGCTGAGGAAGGTGAAGCGGGCGAGGTTCTCCTGGTTGTGGGGGTCGGCGTAGACGTCGGCGTAGAAGCCGCGGGCGAGCCGGTTGACGGCCAGGAGGTCCATGCGGCCGTTGCGGACGAAGGCCGGGCCCTCGGTGACCGCGTCCAGGGTCCACTGCAGGCTCGGATGCGGCTTCCACTGCCTGGTGGCGGCGCGGCGGCGGGGCCGGGCGAGGGCGTCGGAGCCGTCGGCGGCCTGGGCCAGGTGAAGCAGGTGGGCGCGTTCGGCGTCGTCGAGCCGCAGGGCGCGGGCGACGGCCTCCAGAACGGCCGGTGAGACGCCGGCGAGGTTGCCGCGCTCCAGCTTGGCGTAGTACTCGACGCTCACGTCGGCCAGGGCCGCGACCTCGCTGCGACGTAGGCCGGGGACCCGGCGCCGGGGGCCGGCGGGCAGTCCGGCCTGCTCGGGGGTGATCTTCGCTCGCCGCGAGGTGAGGAACTCGCGGACCTCTGCCTGGTTGTCCACACCTCGACGGTACGGCCTGGTCGGCGCCGGAGGGATGTACTGCTGGTACACCCCTTGTCAGTGACTCGCTGCGCGCGCGAAGTGCCGGTTACCTGGAGGACGTGATGGTTCCTCCCCTGCTCCTCCGGCAGGGCGGGAACGCCGGCACGCGGGCCGTTCCCGGACGGTTCGGCCCCTTCGTACGTAAGGAAGACCTCTGATGCGCGGAGCAGTGATCCACGCCCCCGGTGACGTCCGCTTCGAGCCCCTGGACGACCCGAAGATCCTCAAGCCCACCGACGCGGTCATCCGGACGGCCGTCACCTGCGTATGCGGCTCGGACCTGTGGCCCTACCGGGGTGCCGAGCCGATCGGCGACCCCCACCCCATGGGGCACGAGTACGTCGGCTTCGTCGAGGAAGTCGGGGCCGAGGTCACCGGCCTGCGGCCCGGACAGTTCGTCGTCGGCTCGTTCGCGACCTCGGACAACACCTGTCCGAATTGCAGGAACGGTTTCCCGTCGAACTGCCTGCACCGCGAGTTCATGTCCACCTGCCAGGCCGAGTACGTCCGCATCCCCAACGCCGGCGGCACCCTGGTCGCCACCGACGAGGTGCCGGACGAAAAGTTCTGGCCCGGCCTGCTGGCCGTCTCCGACGTGATGGGGACGGGCTGGTGGGCGGCGGATGCCGCCGAGGTGCGGCCCGGCTCGACGGCCGTGGTCGTCGGTGACGGCGCGGTCGGCCTGTGCGGCATGATCGCGGCGAAGGAGATGGGCGCGGAGCGGATCATCGCCATGTCCCGTCACGAGTCCCGCCAGAAGCTCGCCCTGGCCTTCGGCGCCACGGACATCGTCACCGAGCGCGGCGAGGAGGGCGTGGCGCGGATCAAGGAGATGACCGGCGGGATCGGGGCCGACAGCGTGCTGGAGTGCGTCGGCACCGCGCAGGCCATGAGCCAGGCCCTGCACTCCGCCCGCCCCGGCGGCAGCGTCGGCTTCGTCGGAGTCCCCCACGACGTCGCCGTCGACGGCCAGGAGCTGTTCTTCTCCCACGTCGGCCTGCGCGGCGGCCCCGCCCCTGTCCGCCGCTACCTCCCCGACCTGATCGAGCGCGTCCTTTCGGGCCGGATCGACCCGGGCAAGGTCTTCGACCTCACCCTGCCCCTGGAGCAGGTCGCCGAGGGCTACAAGGCGATGGACGAGCGCCGCGCGATCAAGGCCCTCCTCACTCCCTGACCTATCCACCCCCTCCGAGGGAGCGATCATGCAGATCACCCGCAGCTCGATCGACACCGTCAAGGGCCCGGCCGACTGGTTCACCGGTGACGTCTACATCGACGCCGTCGCCGCGGCCCCGGCCCCGTCCCGGGTCACTGCGAACCTGGTGCACTTCATGCCCGGAGCCCGTACCCACTGGCACCGCCACCCGCTGGGCCAGACCGTCTTCGTCACCGAGGGCGTCGGCCTGTGCCAGCGCCGGGGCGGGCCGGTGGAGGTCATCCGGCCCGGCGACCGCGTTCTGTTCGAGGCCGACGAGGAGCACTGGCACGGCGCCGCCCCGAACCGGCTGATGGTGCACCTGGCCATCAACGAGGGCGACGCCGAGCACGACGTCGTGCACTGGATGACACCCGTCACCGACGACGAGTACGCCGCCGGCCCGGCCGTCTGATCTCGGGCAAGGTCCTCGTCCTCAGCCTTTCCCCGCCCCTGTCTGCTCGGGCTGCCCCGGGAAGTGGCCCCTCCCACTCATGTCGCCCTTGAGGAGAACCACCGTGACCACGTTCGCCCTGGTCGGAGCCGGACCCGGTCTGGGCCTGGCGGCCGCCCGCCGCTTCGGCGCCGCCGGCCACCGCGTCGCCCTCGTCTCGCGCAGCATCCAGCACCAGGACAACCTGGTGGCCGAACTGGCCCGGGAGAACGTCCACGCCCGCGGGTTCACCGCCGACGTCCTCGACCCGGACTCCCTCACCGCGGCCCTGCAAGAGGCCGCCGAGACGCTGGGGCCCATCGAGATCCTCCAGTTCAGCCCGGTGCCCCGCGGCGACTTCATGAAGCCGGTTCTCGACACCACCGCCAGCGACCTGGACGACCCGCTGGCCTTCTCCATCAAGGGCCCGGTGACTTGCGTGAATGCCGTTCTGCCCGGGATGCGGGACCTGGGCCGGGGCACGCTGCTGTTCGTCAACGGCGCCAGCGCCGTCCGCCCCCACCTCGAGCGGGCCGGGACCTCGGTCGCGTTCGCCGCCGAGAGCGCCTACGCACAGATGCTCCACGACGCCCTCGCCGACGAGAACATCCACGTCGCGCAGCTGATCGTCCCCGGCGCTATCCGCCCGGACGCCGAGCACTCCAGCCCGAAGGCCCTGGCCGGGCGCCTGTACGCCCTCCACAGCGAGCGCGGCGCCTTCCGGCATTACGCCGAGCCCATGCCCGCATGACGGTCCCGGGGATCCCTTCCATGAACGCCGCAGTCCGTCGCCGTCTGCTCCGCGCCGCTCCGGCAGCCGTCCTGCTGCTGGCCGTGGGCGCC
>NZ_RDBO01000109.1 GCF_008120935.1 Streptomyces sp. sk2.1 | reverse complement strand
GACCGTGACGAACGCGTTCGCGATGCTGCGTCTGCTGCCGATGAGCGATCGGGACAAGGACGCGGAGATCCTCGCCTTGCGCCATCAGATCACGGTGCTGGAGCGCCAACTCGGTGGCGAGAGGGTGCGGTTCACCCCGAGCGATCGCGCGTTCTTGGCGGCGTTGCTGCATCGGATGCCGGTCGAGGTGCTGCGCAGGGTGCGGCTGCTGGTGCGTCCGGACACGGTGCTGCGCTGGCACCGCGATCTGGTCGCACGCCGCCATGCGGCCCGGTCCCGGCCGAAGCGCTCGGGACGGCCACGGATCCTGCGCTCCATCCGCGCCCTGGTCCTGCGGCTCGCCCAAGAGAATCCCAGCTGGGGGTATCGCCGCATCCACGGTGAACTTCTCGTTCTCGGTATCAAGGTGGCCGCCTCCACCGTCTGGGAAATCCTCAAGGAGGCCGGGCTTGATCCGGCGCCCGAACGGGCCTCCAGCACGTGGTCGGACTTCCTGCGCTCGCAGGCCGACGCCCTGTTGGCGTGCGACTTCCTGGAGACGGCCACGCTGTCCGGGGCGCGGCTGTATGTGTTCGCGGTGATCGAGCACGCCAGCCGGCGGATCAGGATCCTGGGCGCCACCGCGCACCCGACCGCCGCGTGGGTGACGCAAGCCGCGAAGAACCTCGTCATGGACCTCGAAGACGCCGAATGCCGCGCAAGGTTCCTGATCCGTGACCGCGACGGGAAGTTCCCCGCCCTGTTCGACACCGTCCTCAAGGACGCGGGGATCGAGGTCGTGCTCAGCGGCGTACGGATGCCACGCATGAACTCGATCACGGAAAGGTGGGTGCAGACCTGCCGGCGTGAGCTGCTGGACCGCACCTTGATCTGGAACCAGCGGCACCTGCTCCACGCACTACGGGAGTTCGAAGAGTTCTACAACTCCCACCGGCCGCATCAGGGCATCGCCAACGCCCGTCCGCTGCACCCGCTGCCGGTGCCGATCACCGATCCGGAGCAGATCACCCGCCTCGACATACGAAAACGCGAACGACTCGGCGGCATCCTCCACGAGTACCAACATGCCGCCTGAACTGGGCGGATGAGGTTTTCGGCAGCAGCAACCGGCAGCAGCAAC
>NZ_RDBO01000108.1 GCF_008120935.1 Streptomyces sp. sk2.1 | reverse complement strand
CCCCCGGGTTCCCGGAACTCACGCCCGCCGTGAGCAGGCAGCTGGACCGGGCGGTGCGGCAGGTCATGCGCGAGGCGGGGGTGCCGGGGGTCACGGTCGGGCTGTGGACACCGGGCAAGGGCAGTTACGTACGGGCCTTCGGCACCGCCGACAAGGCATCGGGCGCGCCCATGTCGACCGGCCTGAACATGCGGGTCGGCAGCGTGACCAAGACGTTCACGGTGACGGCCCTGCTCACCCTCGTCGACCGGGGCGAGGTCGGGCTGGACGACCCGATCGGCAGGTACGTGAAGGGCGTTCCCGACGGGGACCGGATCACCCTGCGCGATCTGGCGGGGATGCGCAGCGGGCTCTTCAACTACTCCATGGACCCGGACTTCTTCAAGGCGCTGACGAGCGACCCCCGCCGGCCGTTCACCCCGCAGGAGCTGCTGGCGTACTCCTTCGGGCATCCCCTGCAGTTCCGGCCGGGCGAGAAGTTCGAGTACAGCAACACCAACGCGATCCTGCTGGGGCTGGTGGTGGAGAAGGTGAGCGGGCTGCCGCTGGCGGAGTACCTCGAACGGAACGTCTTCGGACCGGCGGGCATGCACCACACGTTCCTGCCGCGCGGCACGGAGTTCCCGGCCCCGCACGCCCAGGGCTACACCGACCAGACGGCGAACGGCCGGACGCGGAACGCGACGGACTGGAACCCCTCCTGGGCGTGGGCCGCCGGGGGAGCCATATCCGACCAGCGCGACCTGCGCGTCTGGGCCCGGGTCCTCGCCACCGGCACGCTGCTCACCCCCGCCACCCAGGCCGAGCGGCTGAAAACGGGGCCCAGCGGTCTGCCGGACACCGGATACGGCCTGGGGGTCTTCGACGTCCACGGCTGGATCGGCCACAACGGCTCGCTGCCGGGCTACGAATCGCTGGTCGTGTACCTGCCGGAAACGAGGACGACGCTGGTCGTGCTCCTCAACACGGACACCGATTACCGGGGTTCGGAGCCGAGCACCCTCTTCGGCGAGGCGATCACCCGGATCGTGACGCCCCAACACGTCTACACGCTGCCGGCCCAGCCGACGGGGCGGTGACCGGAGGGGCGGCGGCGTGTAGACC
>NZ_RDBO01000107.1 GCF_008120935.1 Streptomyces sp. sk2.1 | reverse complement strand
CTCGCCTGGGACCTGACGGCCGACAGCTTCGGGCAACGGCAGGACCTGTACGAGTACGTGCACCGCGGCGACCTGGCGCGCAACCGCATCAACCTCTACCGCAACCACGACCTGTCAGAGGTGCGCGAGCGCATCTCGGCGCTGATCGACGCCCCGTTGTGAAGGGACCGCACACCGACATGACCGACGACATACTCGACCGCGCCCGCACCCTGTCCGGGTACGACGACGTCAGCCGCATCCGGCAGGCCCAGGACCACGCATGGGTGCTCGGCCTCGTGCCCGGCGTCCCGCGCACCCTGCTCGACCTGGGCTGCGGGACGGGCGCGCTGCTGGAGGCGGCGCTGGACCGCTGGCCGGACACGGCACGGGCGGTGGGGGTCGACGGCTCCGGCCACCGGGTCCGCGAGGCCGGGGTGCGGCTGGCGGGGCGGGCCGAGCTGCTCACCGGGGACCTGTTGGGACTGCCGGCCCTGGACGACCGGTTCGACGTGGCGTTCATGACGTCCGTGCTGCACTGGCTGCACCCCGACGAGGAGCGGGCCTTCGCCTGGGTCGCGGCCCATCTCGCGCCCGGCGGCGCCTTCGTCCTGACGACCCATCACCCGGTGACCGACCCTGCGGGGCTCGGCGGCGAGGACGTCGTGGCGGTCGACGCCCTGCGGCTGCTCGGCGCCCCCGCCGAGCTGTCCGGGGTGGTGCCGATGGGGGTGCGGGCCCGGCCGGCGCCCGACGTACGGGCCCTGCTGGAGCGGTACTTCACGATCGAGGAGACGCAGGAGCGGACGGTTCCGGTGCGCGGGACGCCGGGCACGAGGCCGAGCACCCATGCGTGGTCCTGGGCCTGCCGGATGCGGCTGACGTCGTCGTACCCGGACAGGGTGCGGGCGCGGTCGAGTATGTCGTCGGTCATGTCGGTGTGCGGTCCCTTCACAACGGGGCGTCGATCAGCGCCGAGATGCGCTCGCGCACCTCTGACAGGTCGTGGTTGCGGTAGAGGTTGATGCGGTTGCGCGCCAGGTCGCCGCGGTGCACGTACTCGTACAGGTCCTGCCGTTGCCCGAAGCTGTCGGCCGTCAGGTCCCAGGCGAG
>NZ_RDBO01000106.1 GCF_008120935.1 Streptomyces sp. sk2.1 | reverse complement strand
GCGGGAGCCGTCGCCCGGAACCCCGCCCCGACCACCTTCGGCCGGGCATCCGGCCGAGCGCCTTCACTCGATCGCCTTAGCAATCCGCCCCGGGCCCGAACCGGCCGCCCACCCTGCCGGAACACCTGGTTCCGCAGCCCGTCCACGACACCGGAGGGCCCGGTTCCACCCGTCCGCACCCCACCCGCGGGGCCGGTGGCGGGGGCGGCTCGGTCACCGGACCCGGCGGGCAGGGGCCGGTGCCGGACACGACGACCGACGAACTCCCGTCGTTCTCACCGGTGTAGGCGTACGCGCAGCTGTCCGCCGCGGCCGGTAACGGGGTGCTCAGCAGCCACAGCAGTGCGACGGCCGCGGTGAGCCGTCCTATGAGTGATCCGTACACGACGGCGAGCATGATCCGGCCGATCGCGGGACACGCCGGGAAAGCGTTGGGTTCGCCTGATGGTGGGGACATCGGACGGCCTGTGTTTGCGCCCGGCGGGAAGGCTTCGGGACGCGTCGTACGACGTGAGAGGCGGTGTCCGGGCCCGGCGCCGGGCCGGTGGCGGCGTGTGGGACAACTGGATTGACGCGTACGGAAGTTGACGTGAACGGCCGAAGGGTGTTCCGTTCGCGTCGCCTTTGCCGACCCCGCGGGTGGGGTGCGGACGGGTGGAACCGGGCCCTCCGGTGTCGTGGACGGGCTGCGGAACCAGGTGTTCCGGCAGGGTGGGCGGCCGGTTCGGGCCCGGGGCGGATTGCTAAGGCGATCGAGTGAAGGCGCTCGGCCGGATGCCCGGCCGAAGGTGGTCGGGGCGGGGTTCCGGGCGACGGCTCCCGCGTGCCGGGCCGCTCCGGTGTCCGGGGCCGATCCCGGAAGGCCGGTGATTTCGCGCGGGCTCCCGATCCTCCGGTCAAATCACCCTTGTGGAAAGGGTGTTGCCCCGGGTGCCGGGCCGCTCCGGTGTCCGGGGCCGATCCCGGAAGGCCGGTGATTTCGCGCGGGCTCCCGATCCTCCGGTCAAATCACCCTTGTGGAAAGGGTGTTGCCCCGG
>NZ_RDBO01000105.1 GCF_008120935.1 Streptomyces sp. sk2.1 | reverse complement strand
CGGCGGCCAGGCTGACGGCGGTGGCGAACCAGTACACGGCGGCGTACGGCTCCGCGCCCGTGCCCGGGACCTCCGCGACGATCACGGCCGTGGCGGCGATGCCGAGGCCGCCGCCGACCTGCCGGGCCGCCATGACCATGCCCGTCGCGGCGGCGAAGTGCCGGGGCACCACGGAGAGCGCGGCGGCGCTGGAGATCCCGACGGTGGCCATGCCGACGCCGACGCCCATCACCGTTCCGATCGGCAGCCAGAGCGTCCAGAAGCGCGGTTCGGTGTCGATCAGCAGGGCCAGTACGGCCGTCGAGGCGGCGACGAGGACCGAACCGCCCGCCACCATCGTGCGCGGGGCGATGGCGACGGGGAGCCGCCCGATGCCGATGCCGACCGCGGCGGTGACGAGCGCCGCCGGGCTCATCGCGAGACCGGCCTCCAGGGCGGAGTAGTTCCAGGCGTCGGTCATGAAGAGCACGCCGAGCAGCATCGTGGCGAACAGCGCGGCACCGTACGCGAGGGAGGCTCCGCTCGCGACGGCGAAGGGCCGGCTGCGGAAGAGGTCGAGCCGCAGCGCCGGTCGCGGGTGCCGGAGCGCCCGCAGCACGGTCGCCGCGCCCGAGAGCACGGCGACACCGGAGGCGGTCGACACGTGCGCCGAGGTCCAGCCGTGGTCGGGGCCCTGTGTCAGGCCATACACCGCCGAGCCGACGCAGAGGGCGAGCAGCAGACCGCCCATGAGGTCGGGCCCTTCGCCGGTACGGGACTCGCCGGTCGGCAGCTTCCGTCCGGCGATCAGCACCCAGCAGCCCACCGGCAGGTTGAGGCAGAACAGCGCCCGCCAGTCGAGCGCCTCGACCATGACGCCGCCGACGGCGGGTCCCGCGGCGGCGGCCAGGGCTCCCGCCGCGCTCCACGTGCCGATCGCGGCGCGCCTGCGTTCGGCGGGGATCTCCGCGAGCACCAGCCCCAGCGACGCGGGTACCAGCAGGGCCGCCGCCAGGCCCTGGACGGCGCGGGCGCCGAGCAGTACGGGCAGGGCCGGGGCCACGGCGATCAACAGCGACGACGCCGTGAAGACGGCGACGCCGATCAGGAACAGACGGGCGCGGCCGACCGCGTCGGCCAGCGGCCCGGCCGGGGCGAGCAGGGCGGCGAAGGGGATCACGTAGGCGGTGGCGACCCACGAGACGGTGGTCAGCGGGACGTCGAAGTCGTCGGCGATCGGCGGCACCGCCAGGTTGGTCACGGTGGCGTCGAGAAAGCTCAGGAAGGTGCCCGCGCAGGCGAGTAACAGGGCGAGGGAGGCCCGGCGGGTGGCGGCGGAAGGCGTCATGGCGAGGATTTAAGAATACGATCGTTCGTACGTCAATGCCGTACGGTCGTTTGCTAAGCTGTCGGGCATGGCAGGACGTGCATCGGCTCAGGCAGCTCTCGAAACCCGGCGGTCGGTGCTGCGCGCCGCCGCCGAGATCGCTTCCTCGGAGGGCCTGGACAGCGTCACCATCGGCCGGCTCGCGGACCGGCTGGGAATGAGCAAGGCGGGTGTGATCGGCCAGTTCCGCAGCAAGGAGAAGCTGCAACTGGAGACGGTGGACCTGGTCCTGGAGGACGTCCGCACCCGGGTCTGGCAACCGGTGCGCCACCTCGACGCGGGACTGCCCCGGCTGTTGGCCGTCTGCGCGTCCTGGGTGCGCTACGCCGCCGATCCCGGCTACTCCGGTGGCTGCCTGCTCACCCAGGTCACCTACGACTACGACGGCCGCACCGGCGCCGTGCACGACCGGATCGCCGAGGGCCGCACCCGCTGGCGGGACACCCTCCGCCACGACATCGACACCGCCGTCGCCGCCGGGGACCTCCCGCCCGGGACGGACGCGCCCCAGGTCGTCTACGGGCTGGAGTCCCTGACCGCCGGCATCACCCCGGCGCGGCTCCTCCACGGCGACAGCCGGGCGGAGGAGTGGGCGCTGCGCGGCATGCACGCCGTCCTGGGCGTCCCCGCGACGGACTGACTCCCGCGGCGGGCCGATCCCTCGGGGCGGGCCGGTCCCGACGCGGCAAGGCCCGCGCGGCACGGCAGTTCCCGGCCCCCTCCTCGTCGGCGTCAGCCGCGCACGCGCAGCCCGAAACCCGTGCGGCCCGCGGGCTCCAACCCCTCCTTCAGGTCCAGCGAGGGGATCTCGCAGTCGCCGAAGTTCTGCCGCCGGAACGCGATCGGTTCGGTCGACTCCAGGGTGAACCGGCTCCTGTTGGGCGCTCGATGTCCTTCCGGTCGTCCGGGGAATCGTTCTCGTCCGGGGGCGCCCGCGCCCCGCCCCCACACCCTGCGGTTCCTGGCCGTGAAGGCCGAGGTCCGCGGCGAACCGGAGGAGGCGGAGCGGCTGTTGCGCCGGGCCGCCGAGGCGGGCGACGTCGAGTCGATGTGGGAGATGGGGCGTCCGGCGGAGAACCGCGACGGCCTTCCCCCGTCGGAGCCGTGGTTCCGCATGGCGGCGGAGCACGGGCATGTGGTGGCCCGGCAGATGTTCGCGCCCGGGGACCTGTTCAACCGGGACGGGGACAACACGCTGTAGCGGATCGCGGCGCCCGGGTGTTTCCGAGGTCCGGGCCGTGCCGGTGGGCAGTCGTCCTCGCCCCGCCGGGCCGCCGGACCGTGCCGGCGGGGGTCACGGTGTCGCGAGTACGCGCCGTACGAGGGCCGGGAGCGTCGACAGGTCCGCCGGGCGGGCGCCGCGCCAGGCGATGTGCCCGTCGGGACGCACCAGGAGCGCGGCGTCCGTGTGTTCGGCGCCGAGCACGCTCGACCATCGGCCGGGTTCCGCCTCCCGCTGGGCGCCGGTGCGGATGGTACGGAGGGTGAGGGGGATGCCCGCCTGCCGTACGGCCCCGGCCTGCCGCTGCCACTCCGGGTCGCCGTCGGCCACGAGCAGGGTGAAGCCGGGGCCGACGAGGTCGAGGGTGGATGTCACTTCCGCGGGGCCTCCGGTGAGGCGGACGTGGGGGACGCGCTCCCCCGGCCGGCAGCCGGGGCGGTAGCCGGACGCGTTCAGGGGGCCGGGGGAGCGCGTCCCCCACGTCACGCGCTCCCCCGGCCGGCAGCCGGGGCGGTAGCCGGACGCGTTCAGGGGGCCGGGGGAGCGCGTCCCCCACGTC
>NZ_RDBO01000104.1 GCF_008120935.1 Streptomyces sp. sk2.1 | reverse complement strand
GGGTGGGGCTGCTGTCTGGCTCACCGCGATCGCTTTCGACGGGGGCGGGAAACGCGAAGAACGACGGAACGGGACCGTATCGTCGCAACGCCGAGGTTAGGACGTGTGTACGTCGCAACGCAACCGTTCCGTCGTCACGGACTATGCTTCGGCCATGACCACCGACCCCGGAACCCGTCGCCGCGCCCCCGCGGGAGCCGCCGTGCTGCGCGAGGACGTCACCGACGCGATCCGCAACGCCGTCTTCGAGGAACTGGCCGCGGTGGGCTTCGCCCGGATGTCGATGGAGGGCATCGCCCGGCGCGCGGGGGTCGGCAAGACCGCCGTGTACCGCCGCTGGAAGTCCAAGCTGGCCCTGGTCCTCGACCTGGTCTCCGCCGTCGCCGTCCGGGGCATGCCGGCCCCGGCCACCGGTTCGCTGCACGGGGACGTCCGCGCCGTGCTCGAACTCGCCGCCTACGCCCTGCGCCACCCGGTCGCCTCGCAGGTCATCCCGGACCTGCTGGTCGAGGCGGCCCGCAACCCGGAGATCTCCGACACGATCAAGGCCGCCCTGCTCGACCCGCAGCAGGGCATCGCCGCCGTGGTCGTACGGGACGCGGTGGCCCGCGGCGAACTGCCCGCGGACAGCGACCCGGACCGGGCGCTGGACCTGATCGTCGGCCCGCTCTACTGGCGGCTGGCCGTCGTGCGCGCCCCGCTGCCCGCGGGGTACCTCGACGACCTGGCCACGGCCGCCGTCGCCGCGCTCAGGAGCTGACGGGGCGCTCGGCGGGCCGCTCGACGGGGCCTTCGACGGGCTGCTCGGCCGGGCGTTCCGGCGGGCCTTCGACGGGGCGTTCCGCCGTTTCCGGGACCGGGCCCCGGTTCCGGTCCGCGAGCCCCCCCGGGCCTCAGCCCTCGGCCAGCAGCCGGTCCGCGACCCGGCCGGCCGCCCCGCCGTCGTCCAGGTCGCAGAAGTCCCGGCGGAAACTCTCGTACGCCGCCGCGTGCCGGGACGCCGCCGCGGTCAGGGTGCCCGTGTCGCGCAGGAGCGCGGCGATCCGGTGCTCATCGGCGAGCAGCGGCCCCGGCGCCCGGCCCTCGAAGTCCAGGCAGAAACCGCGCACCGTGTCGCGGTAATGGGCCAGGTCGTGGGTGTGGAAGACCATCGGGCGGCCCGTGTGGGCGAAGTCGAACATCAGGCCCGCGTAGTCCGTGACCAGCACGTCGGCGATCAGCAGCAGCTCCGTGGCGTCCGGATGCCCCGACACGTCTCGCAGCCCCGGCCGCTCCGGCACGCTCCCGGTCACCCGCGGATGGCGGCGCACCAGCACCGTGTGGCCGCCGCCGGCCGCGCGGGCCAGCGCGGCCGGGTCGAGCGTCGGGGCCCAGCGGTAGCGGGGCCGCTCGCCGTCGGCCGGCGGATGGACCAGCTGGTCGCGGTAGGTCGGCGCGTACAGCACCACCCGGCGGCCGTCCGGGATGCCGAGCCGGCGCCGCACCCGCTCCGCGGTCTTGCCGCGATCGGCCGAGAAGAGCAGGTCGTTGGCGGGGGAGCCGGCCTCCAGGACCTCGCCGTCGTAGCCGAGCGCGCGGCGCAGCAGCGGGGTGGAGTGGCTGCTGGGGGAGACCAGGACGGACCACTGGGCCGACCGGCGGGGCAGCGTGGCGAGTTCGTGGTGGTCGGCGTACAGGGTGCCCAGCAGGTCCGCGCCGAACCGGCCGAGCGGGGCGCCGTGCCAGGTCTGCACGACGGTCTGGCCGGGCCGCCGTTCGAACCACTCGGGCAGCTGGTCGTCGGTGACGATCCGGCGGGACCGGGCCAGCGCCTCGTACCAGGCGGCGCTGTGCTCGACGACGGGGAGGGCGGTGGACGGGACGTGGCCGTGGAGCCCGTCGGTGACCCAGAGGTGCTCCGCCTCCACGCCCCGGCGCAGGAGTTCGGCGTGCACGGCGCGCGGGGAGTCGCCGCCCAGGTAGAGGACCGCGTCCCGCAGCGGCATCGCGCGCCGCGCCGGGTAGTACGTGCCGCGCAGCCCGGCCCGGTGGTACACGCCGCGTTCGGCGGGCGCGAGCACCGAACCGGCCCGTACGGCCAGCCGGTCGCCGAACCGGCGGTCCAGGGCGAACTCCCGGTCGGGCACGGGGGCCGAGGTGAACCGGCCCGTGCGGGGGAGCGGCAGCCGGCCGGCGAGCGCGGTCAGCACCCGGACCGGACGGCCGCCCAGATACGCGTCCCAGAGGCCCTCGTGCAGCCCGGCGGTCACCGACGGCGCGAGGAACGCGGTGAACCGCCGCCCCCCGTACGCCTCCTCGTGCTCCTCCCGGCACGCGCCCTCGTCCGCGCCCTTCGGCGCCCCGGCGCACCGCACGTCGTGCGTGACCGGGACCGTCACCGTCTCGCGCAGCGTCTCGTGCCGCAGCAGCAGATGGGCCGGGGCCCGGTCCGGCCAGGTCTCCGCCCCCGCGCCGGTCACCCCCTCCATCCGCAGCGCGCCCTCGGCCGTCCACGCCGCCCCGTCCACGAACGGCTGCCCGCTCAGGTCCAGCACCAGTTCGCCCGCCGCGTCCGCCACGACCGGCGGCGCCGTCTCCGGGGCCGCCGCGAGGGGCACCCGCGAACCGTCGGCCAGCACCAGCCGCGCCCGCCACCGCCCGCAGGGCTCCGCCTCGACCTCGCGCGGCGCCCGGTGCGGGGACGACGGGGCGGCCGCCATCCCCGCGAGGTCGGCGAGCGGGATCCGCACCGTGAAACGGCCGTCCGCCCGGCACTCGACGGGGTGGCCGAACTCCTGGTCCGCCACCCCCTCGCAGAACAGCACCAGGGCCTTCGGCAGAACGTTTCCGTACAGCCTGCCGGTCAGTTCGAGCGTCTTGCCGAAACGCCGTGCCTCGCACCGGGCCGGCAACTGCGCCAGGGTCAGCCGCAGCCGCCCGTCCCGGTAGTCGAGCACCGCCCGGCGCCCCTCGCCCAGGTCGTGGACGAGCGGCTGGACGGCTCCCGCCTCCGCGGCGCGCACGGCCACCCGGCGGGCCGTGCCGTGCGCGGCCACCATCACCCCCACCAGCCAGCCGCCGGGCCGCAGCCGGCGCGGGTCGAGCGTCATCTCGAAGCCGGCGTGGTCGTAACCGTGCAGCCGCTGACCGGAGTCGACGGTCGCCTCCGGCGCGGGCACCCCGCGCAGCGGCACCGTCCGCAGCTGCTGGCCGCGGGTGGCGCGCACCATGCCCACCCGCAGCGACTGCCGCGCGGACGGGGCCGGCAGATTGCGGATGTACGCGTAGCCGCGCAGCCGCAGCCGCCCGTCCTCGCCCCACCGCGCCCGGGTCAGCCGGGCCACGGCCGGCAGGTCGGCGCGGGCGGGGCGGGCGGTGTCCGGGAGGCCCGGGAAACCGGCCTGCCGCCGCCCCGGCACACCCGTGACCATGAACGTCCCGGCGCCGTTGACCCGTTCGAAGGCGAGCACCTCCAGCAGCTCCGGGAGGCGGCGCTCCTTCACGAGCTGCCACTTCAGCCGCAGCTCCACCGGCAGCTCGTGCGCCACGGCCCGGTCCGCGCGGCCCGCCCCGTCCATCCGCTCCATCCGGTCCAGGAACGCCCCCGCGTCCCGCATGAACGCCCTCCGGTACGCGGGCCCGCCCACCGCGAGCCCCTCCAGGAAGTACACGAAGTCGTCGCGCAGACAGGAGAGGTCGTAACGGCGCCGCGCCCCGGCGTTCGCCACTCCGCCCCGGCCCGCGAGGAACGCGCTGACCTGCTCGCACGCCGCGATCCGGTCCCGCACGCCCCGCACGTCGGTGCGCCGCCGGGCGATCGCTCCCTCCCGCACCCGCCGGTAGTAGACGTGCTCGTGCAGGACGTCCACGGCGCCGGCCAGGTAGTGCGCCGGGATCGTCACCGGGCCGTCCTCGTAGAGTCTTCCCTCCGGGAAGGCGAAGGCGTGCCGGTCCCAGAAGGAGCGCCGGAACACCTTGTTCCAGGCGGCCCGGTCGGCGAGCAGCCGCGGATCGCGGCCGATGTGGGTACGGGGCCGGCTGCCGGTCAGCCAGCGGTACTGCCGGGCCTGCTGCCGCCCCTGCTCGCCCAGCCGCCACACGTTGCCGGTCGCGAAGTCGGAGCCGGTGGACTCCAGCGAGGCCAGCATCCTCCGATAGGCGTCGTGCACGACGACGTCGTCGCCGTCCACGAAGGCCAGGTACGGCACGCCCGGGGTGGTGTGCCGCACGCCCGTGTTGCGGGCCGCGCCCGGCCCCGAGCCGGGGCCGCGGACGCAGCGGAAGCGGCGGTCGCGGGCGGCGAACATCTCGGCGACGACCGCGCTGCCGTCCGTCGAGCCGTCGTCCACGAGGACCACCTCGATGTCGGTGACCGACTGCTCGGCCACCGAGCGCAGGCAGTCCTCCAGACGGTCCTCGACGTTGTGGACCGGGACGACGACACTGAGGCGCGGCTTCATGCACGGACAACAGGGGCGGACGCCCCGGGTCACCGACACTGCCCCGAACGGGTGAACACGGGATTTGACTCGGAGCCCGTGAGGTGACGGCGCGATTACGCTCGGCTGCCATGCTTCTCAGTGTTGTCGTGCCCGTCCACCGCGTTCAGGGCTACCTCAGGGCGACCCTGGAATCCGTCCTCGACCAGCTCCCCGGTGAACCGGAGCTCCTCGTCGTCGACGACGGGTCCCGGGACGGCAGTGCCGACATCGCCGCCGAGTTCGCGCGGCGCGATCCGCGCGTCAGGGTGATCACCCTTCCGGAGCACCGCGGCGCGGGACCGGCGTGCAACGCCGGGGCCGCCGCGGCGTGCGGCCGGTACCTGCTCTTCCTCGACGGCGACGGCCTGCTGCTGCCGGGCGCCCTGGAGGCGGTCGCCGGCCGGCTGGCCACGGACGAACCGGACGTGCTGCTCCTGGGCCACGACCGCGTCGACTGGTGGGGCGAGGTGTCGGCCCCGGTGCCCGCCCCGGCGGTCCCGGAACCGGCCGTTCCCGCCCCGGTCCCGGAACCGGCTCCCGCCGTCCTCGTACCGGAACCGGTCCCCGCCGTCCTCGTACCGGTTCCGGACCCCGCCCCGGCCGTCCTCGTCCCGGCCCCGGTCGTCATGCCCCCGGTCGCCGTGCCGCCGGTGGGTGTGTCCGACGACGGCACCGGGTCCGCCCCGGCCCCCGCGATCGAGGGGTTCTCCACCGCCGTCCCGTGCCTCGTCCGCCGGGCCTTCTGGACCGGGCACGGCCTCCACTTCACCGACGGCCCCTACGCGGACGTGCTCCCCATCCACCGGGCCGCCCTGCTGGCGGCCGACGCCGGCACGCTCGACTCCCTCGACCGTACCTGCGTCCGCCACCGCGTCCGCCGCTCCGGCACCCCTGCCACCACACCGGGACGCCACCACTTCGCGATCCTCGACGCGTACGCCCGGCTGCTCGCCGAGACCGGCGACGACCCGCGCGTCCGGGCGGCGCGCGACCGCCACCTGCGCGCCGTCCTCGACGACCCCGGCCGGATCGCCCCCGAGGACCGCGCCGCCTTCCACCGTGCCGCCGCACTGCCCGGCAGCTACCCGGCCCACCGCGCCCGCCGGGCCGCCCGGGCCGCCCACGACCGCGCCCGGACCGCCCTGGGCCGCTGCGGGACGGCGCTCGGGACCGGCTTCACCCGCGCCGTCTACCGCACCGACCTGCTCCGCCCCCTGGACCCGAACCTCGCGGTGTACGGGGCCCACTGGAACCGGGGCGTCGCCTGCAACCCGGCCGCGATCCACGCCAAGGCCCTCGAACTGGCCCCGCACGTCCAGGGCGTCTGGACCGTCTCCTCCCGGTACCTGGACCGGCTGCCGCCCGGCACCCCGTACGTCGTCGAGGGCTCCCTCGCCTACTGGCGGATCATGGCCACCGCCACGTACCTGATCAACAACTCCGGCTTCCCCGGCGGCTTCACCAAACGCCCCGGCCAGCGCTACCTCCAGACCCACCGCGGCACCCCGCTGAAGACCATGGGACTGGACCGGCGCGGCTATCCGGCCCGCACCGGCGACGCCGGCTCCGAGCGGATCGTCGCCCACGCCGACCAGTGGGACTTCTCGCTCTCCGCCAACCCGCACACCACCGAGATCTGGGACCGGGTCTACCCGGCCGGGTACGAGCACCTGAACCTCGGCTACCCGCGCAACGACGTCTTCTTCACCGCCGGCCCGGAACGGACCGAGGAGATCCGGTGGGAACTCGGCATCCCCCGGGGCCGGACCGTGCTCCTGTACGCGCCCGCCCGCCGCGACCACCACAGGGGCCTCGTCCCCCACCTCGACCGCCGCAGGGGCTTCGTCCCCCACCTCGACCCGGAACGCGTGGCCCGCGCACTCGGCCCGCGCTACGTGGTACTGGTCCGCGCGCACCACTCCCACGACCGCCCGGCCCGGCCGTCCGGCACCGGGGTGATCGACGTGACGGACCATCCGTCCGTCGAGGAACTCTGCCTGGCATCCGACGCGTTGATCACCGACTACTCGTCGCTGATGTTCGACTACGCCTGCCTGGACCGCCCGATCGTCGGCCACGTCCCGGACTGGGACGCCTACCGGGCCTCCCGCGGCACCTACTTCGACCTGCTCTCGGGGCGCCCCGGCGACACCCCCGGCGCCGTCGCCACCACCGAGGACGAACTGGTGGAGCTCTTCAGGAGCGGCGAGTGGTGCTCGCCGCGCACGGACCGGCTGCGGACCGCTTTCCGGGAACGTTTCTGCCCGTACGACGACGGGCACGCGGCCGAACGCGTGGTGCGCCGGCTGTTCCTGAGCGACGAGGAGTAGGTCCCCGGCGAGGAGCCCCGCCCCCGGTCCGCCGGCGGTTCGCCGGGCCCCGGGGGCGGCAACCGCGGAGCGGCCGATCTCACCCGTTCGGGAGAGAGCGCGACCGGTGACCCCCGGCGGTCCACGGGGTTGAGCCGTACGGACAGCCAGGCATCCGATGAACGGACGTGCTCACCATGTCGCCACGGCTCAGCGTCGTCGTACCCGTCCACAACGTGGAGCTCCATCTGACGGACTGCCTGAAGTCCCTCGCGGAGCAGACCATGACCGACCTGGAGGTGGTGATGGTCGACGACGGGTCCACCGACGACAGCGCGGCCCTGGCCGCCGAATTCGCCGGACGGGACGGCCGGTTCCGGCTGGTGGGCCAGGAGAACGGCGGGTCGGGGCACGCCCGCAACACCGGGGTCCGCAACTGCGACCCGGGCACCCGCCACCTCGCCTTCGCCGACGGCGACGACGTGCTCCCGCCCCGCGCGTACGAACTCCTCGTCGGCGCCCTGGAGGAGACCGGCTCGGACCTCGCGTCCGGCAACGTGCTGCGGCTGCGGGCCGACGGCCGGCTCCAGCAGTCGCCCGACCACCGCGGACCCATGGCGACGACCCGGCTGCGCACCCACATCTCCCGGGACTGGGACCTGGTCGCGGACCGGCTCGCCTGCAACAAGGTCTTCCGCAGGTCCTTCTGGGACGAGCACGCCTTCGCCTTCCCGGTCGGCACCCTCCACGAGGACATCCCGGTCGTCCTGCCCGCCCACTTCCTGGCCCGCTCCGTCGACGTCATCGAGGACCCCGTCTACCACCGGCGCGAACGGCCGGGCCCGGACACCACCCGGCGCGCCGCCGTCCGCGGCGTCCAGGACCGGGTCTCGCACGTGCTGGGGGTCTGCGCCTTCCTCGACGAGCACCGCGGCGCCGCCGACAAGCGCCGCTACGAGGCACACGTGCTCGCCGACGACCTCTGGCACTTCATGGCGGCGCTGCCCCACGGCGACGAGGAGTACCGGCGCGCCTTCCTCACGTACGCCAACGAGTTCACCGACCAGGTGGACCCGGCCGTCCTGGACGGGCTGCCGCTGCGGCTGCGGCTGATGTGGCACCTCGCGCGCGAACGGCGCACCGGTGAACTGCTGGACCTGCTCGCCCTCGACCGGGCCGAACCGGGCGCGTTCGCGGTACGGGGCCTGCGCCGCCGCACCGCCTCCTACCCGGTCCTCACCGGGCCGGTGCCGCGCTCGGTGCTGCGGATCGACGAACGGGACCTGCCGCTCACCGCCCGGCTGCGGGCCGCCCACTGGCAGGGCGGCCGGCTGCACCTCAAGGGGTACGCGTACGTCCGGAACCTGCCCGCCGGGCCGCGCGGCGGCGAGTTCCGGGCCGGCTGGCTGCGCGCGGGACGGCGCCGCGCGGTGCCGCTGCGGCTGCGGCTGCGCACGATCGACGAGCCCGAGGCCACCGCCCGGTCCCGGCAGAGCCTGCACGACTACGACCGGTCCGGCTTCGAGACCGTCGTCGACCCGGCCGGGCTCCGCATCGACGCGGTGGACGGCCCCGAACGGCTCACCTGGCGGCTGGAGATCGGCATCGCCGGGCACGGCGTGCTGCGCCGGTCCGCCCTCTCGGCCGACGAGGAGACCGCCCCGCCGTCCGTGCACCGCCCGGACGGCGACCACCGGATCGTGCCCGACCTCGACGACGACGGCGGGCTGGTGCTGCACGCCGAGCGGATCGACGCCCGCTTCGAGACGCACCGCGCGGGCGACGCGGGCGACGGGACCGCCACCGTGGTCATCGACGGAATGATCCGCGACCGGCTCGGCCGCGGGCCGTTGCGCCTCGCGCTCACCCATCGGCCCTCGGGCACCTCCTTCGACTGCCCGGTGACGGTGCACGAGGGGGCCGCGCCCTCGGTGGCGGGCTGGCGGCGGTTCACCGCCGACGTCCCGCTCGACGCCTTCGCCGCCGCCCGGCCGGGCACGGGGGAGAGCGAGGAGGCGGGGGAGCCGCACGCGCAACTGTCGTACGAACTGCGCCTGGTCGGCCCCGACGGGCGCCGGACACCGATCGACGTACCGGGCCCCGTGCCGCCGGGCCGCTACCCGCTGGACGCGAACGGGGGTGCGGGCGCGGACGGGCGGCGCGAGCTGGGCCTCACCGCGGGCTCCCGCGGCGATCTGCTGATCGGCGACCGCACCGTGCAGCCCGCCGTCGACCTGGTGACCTGGACCCGGGACGGCCGGCTCCTGCTGGAGGGTACCTACCCGGCCCTCGCGGGGCGGCCCGTCGAGCTGATCGCCCGGCACGACGGGCACGACGAGGAGGCCGTCTTCCCGCTGACCCTCTCCGGGGACGCCGGGGCCCGCCGCTTCAGGGCCGAGCTCCGGCCGGACGCCGTCGACGGCCCCGGCGGGAAACTGCCCCTGGGCCAGGGCCGCTGGCACCTCCTCCTGCGCGAACGGCATCCGGTGGGCGACGTGCGCACCGGCCGCGACACCCCGCTGCGCATCCCGGCCGCCGCCCACCGCACCCTGCCCGCCGCCCGCACCCTCACGGGCCGGGAGTACCGCGTCGAACGGCGCTGCCACGACCAGCTGCTGATCGACAGCGCCCCGATGCTGACCGCCCGGGAACGCGGACCGCGCGGCCGGCGGCTGCTGCGCGGGGCGTACCGGACCATGCGCACCGCGCCGCTGCGCGAAACCGTGCTGTACAGCAGCTTCGACGGCCGCCAGTACTCCGACTCGCCGCGCGCGGTCCACGAGGAGATCGTCCGCCGGGGCGTCGAGGCGGAGCACCTCTGGGTGGTCCGCGACCAGCAGGCCCGCGTCCCCGCCGGCGCCGCGACCGTGGAACACGGCTCGACCGCCTGGCACGAGGCCCTGGCCCGCAGCCGGTACGTCGTCACCAACACCCGGCTGCCGGAGTGGTTCGAGCGGCGCGAGGGCCAGTACGTCGTCCAGACCTGGCACGGCACCCCCCTCGAACGCATCGACCCGGACCCCGCGGACACCGGACGGGCCGACCCCGGCCGCCCCGCCGCCATCGAGCGGCGCGCCCGGCAGTGGAGCCTCCTCGTCTCCCCGAACAGCTTCTCCACCCCCGTCCTGCGACGCTCGTTCGGCTACCGGGGCGAGATCCTGGAGTGCGGTTCCCCGCGCAACGACCTGCTCCGCGCCGCCGACCGGACCAAGGTCGCCGCCGCGGTGCGGGAACGGCTCGGACTCCCCGCGGACGGGCGGGTCGTGCTGTACGCGCCGGCCCGGCGCGACGGCCGCCACACCCTGGACCTGCGGCTCGACCTGGCCGCCGCCGAACGCGAACTGGGCGCCGACACGGTCCTGCTGGTGTGCCGTCACCCCCTGGCCGGCGGCCGCCTCCCGGACAGCGGCAGCGGCTTCGTCCGGGACGTCTCGCGCTACGGCGACGTCGCCGAGCTGATGCTGATCAGCGACGTCCTGGTCACCGACCACTCCTCGCTGATGTTCGACTTCGCCCCCACCGGCCGTCCGATGCTCTTCCACGCCCACGACCCGGCGCACCACCGCGACACCCGGCGAGGCTTCTGCTTCGACTTCGAGGCCCGCGCACCCGGCCCGTTCATCGCCGGTTCCGCCGAACTGATCGAGGCCCTGCGCGACCCGGCGCGGGCCACCGCGGGACACGCACGGGCGTACGAGGCGTTCCGCCGGGACTTTTGCGACCTCGACGACGGAAAAGCGGCGGCGAAAGTGGTCGACCGAATGCTGTGACGGCCGAATTCCGCCCGACGGGCTCTGGACCGTTCGAGTGATCGGCGGGTCCGGATGTCCGGGCGGAAAAACGGAGCATTCAAGCAACGGCCCGTACGGGCGCGGTCATGGATGCGTCGCTCCGCGTCCTCTTGTTGCTACGTTCTGTTTTCATGGGTATCCGAATGCGATGCGAAACCTGGGACGTACGACGTGCGAGGACGGCCGTGCTCGTCGTCGCGGCCGCGGGTCTCCTCACCCGAATGCTGATCGCGGCGAACCTGCCGGGTCCGGCGGACGTACGGATCTTCCACGGTTTCGCAAAGGCGATCATGCGCCACGGGCCCATTCGGATTTACGAACAGCCGCTGCCCGGACTGCCCGTGTACAACCACCCGCCATTGGCCGGCTGGCTGCTCCTGGGACTGAACGAACTCGAAGAACTCGGTATCCCCTTCGGAACGCTGATCAGATCGCCCGCGTCGATCGCCGATTTCTTCTGCGCACTTCTCGTGTTCGAGATCGTGCGCCGCCGCCGTTCCGTCGGCACGGCCCTCGCCTGCGGCATCGGCGTGGCCGTCAGCCCCGTCCTCATCGCCACCTCCGGCTACCACGGCAACACCGACGCGGTCGCCATCACCTTCGCCCTGGCCGCCGCCCATCTCCTCGTGGACCGGAAGGCCCCGCTGGCCGCCGGGGTGGCCGCCGCGCTCTCGATCAGCGTCAAGTTCATCCCGGTGGTGGTGCTCCCGGCGCTGTTCCTCGTCGCGCTGCGGGCCGGCCGGCCCGCCCTCGTCCGCTTCTGCGCGGGCTTCGCCGCCCTGACCGCCCTGGTCTGGGGGCCGGTCCTGATGACCGTGCCGCAGAACCTCCGGGAGAACGTCCTGGAGTACGCGGGCGGCGGCCACCGCCTCTGGGGACTCGTCAGGTTCGCCGAACTGTTCGGCCTGCCGGAGCCCGCCATCGCCTACATCGAGGGCGACGGCCACTTCCTCTTCGTGCTGGCCTGCATGGCGGCCGGGGCCTGGCTCGCCCTGCTGCGGCCCGCGCGACTGCCCGCCGTCGTCGCCGTCACGATGGGCCTCCTGCTGCTGCTCTCCACCGCCTCCGCCCTCCAGTACCTGACCTGGGCGGCGGCCGGACTGTTCGTCATCGGCTTCTGGGAGGGCGCCGCGTACGGCTGCCTGCTCGGCCTGACCGCGGTCCTCGGCTACCAGGGCCGCTCCGCCGTGCGCTGGAGCGAAACGGTGCTGCACCTCGGTGAGGCCGGCTGGGTCCTCCTCGCCGCCTGCCTCGCCGTCGGCATCCGCAAGATCCTCGCCGGGCCGCCCGGCACGCCTCCGGAAAACCCTGACGGGCGGGTCCCGGTCACGGCCCCCCGCACCGCGCGACCCGCCGACTCCGTCGTCAACTGACCGCCCCCGAGTGCCCGAGCCCCACCCCGCACACCGAGTACCGAGCACAACAGGAGAGCACCCCGTGAAGGAAAGCCCGAGTCCCAGGATCGGCATCCTGGTGGTCGCGTACAACGCCGAGACGACACTGGAGAAGACCCTCGACCGCATTCCGGAGGACTTCCGGGCCAAGGTCGACGAGATCCTCATCCTCGACGACGCGAGCCACGACGCGACCTTCACCGCGGGCTGCCGCTGGTCGCAGTCGGAGGGAATGCCGCGCACCGTGGTGATGCGGCACACCAAGAACCTCGGGTACGGCGGGAACCAGAAGGCCGGATACGCCCTGGCCGCCGAGCACGGACTCGACATCGTCGTGCTGCTGCACGGCGACGGGCAGTACGCCCCCGAATTCCTGCCCGACATGGTCGCCCCGATCGAACGCGGCGAATGCGACGCGGTCTTCGGATCACGCATGATGAAATCCGGATCGGCCCTCAAGGGCGGCATGCCGATGTACAAATGGCTCGGCAACCGTATTCTCACCCGGGTGGAGAACACCCTCCTCGGATCGCGGCTCACCGAATTCCACTCCGGATACCGCGCCTACAGCGTCGCGGCACTCAAGAAGCTGCCGATCCACCGGAACACCGACGCGTTCGACTTCGACACCCAGATCATCGTCCAGCTGCTCGACGCGGGAATGCGGATCAAGGAGATCCCGGTCCCCACGTACTACGGCGACGAGATCTGCTACGTCAACGGCATGAAATACGCGAAGGACGTCGTCAAGGACGTCCTCGAATACCGGCTCGCCGTCAAGGGATTCGGCACCTGCGGCTGGATCCCCAAGCCCGTCGAGTACGCGTTCAAGGAGGGCGACGGCTCCTCGCACGCCGTCATCCTGGACCGGATGCGCGGCCTGCCGCCCGGCCGGGTCCTCGACCTCGGCTGCTCCGGCGGCCTGTTCGCCCAGCGCCTCGAAGCGCTCGGCCACGAGGTGACCGGCGTGGACTACGTCGAGGTCCCCGGCGTGCGCGACAAGTGCACCCACTTCCACCTCGCAGACCTGGAGGAGGGGCTGCCGCTGGAGATCGGCACCGGCTACGACTACGTGGTCGCCGGGGACGTCATCGAGCACCTCTCCCGCCCCGACCGGGTGCTCGCCGAGATCGTCGAGGTGCTGCGGCCCGGCGGCCACGTGCTGCTCTCCGTGCCGAACTTCAGCCACTGGTACTCACGGCTGCGGGTCGCGTTCGGAGTCTTCGGCTACGACCGGCGCGGCATCCTCGACGAAACGCATCTGCGCTTCTTCACCCGGTCCAGCCTGCGCCGCACGGTCCGGGAGGCGGGCTACGACGTCCTCGACGTCACGTCCACCGGGGCCCCGTTCTGGGCGCTGCTCGGCGGCGGGCCGCTCCCCGCGGTCCTCGGCGGGGCGTCGAAGCTGCTCACCCGCATCCGGCCGACGCTGTTCGGCTATCAGCACGTCGCACTGCTCACCCCGCATGCGGCCGAGACGATCATCGCTGGAGAGCACGTCGATGTACAGGACATCCTCAACCGACAGCACGTCCCCGCCGACCSGGTCGGCG
>NZ_RDBO01000103.1 GCF_008120935.1 Streptomyces sp. sk2.1 | reverse complement strand
CGTCGGCCCCGTCCTCCGGCCCGGCGAAGCCGAGCGGAGAACCCACGCCGTCCACCCCCGGAGGTACGGTCCCCACCCCGCAGTCCTCCATCTCCTCCCCGCCCGCGTCGGCGTCGCCCTCACCGTCCGGGCCCACCGGGGGCGACCTCGCCGAGACCGGCACGGGCGCCCCCGTCGGCCTGCTGTCCGCAGCAGCAGCCGCCCTCGTGGCAGCAGGCGCCTACCTGGCCCTCCGCCGCCGCAAGGCCCAGCAGCAGCACTGACGAGCCCACCGCTCGGCCCGCCCTTGAGGCCCCACTGCCCCCGCACGCCGTCGTGGCGTGCGGGGGCAGTGTTGTGCGCGGCCGGCCCGGGCAAGGGGCCCGCGCGGTCAGAGCCGCAGTGCTTCGTGGAAGAAACCGATCGACGGGTCCTCCGGCGTACCCACCAGCAATGCCCGGTCGAGCAGGCCGTTGTTGTGCTCGCAACTCGTCTCGGGCAACAGCACGCAGGCATGACAGGCCGCGAGATTGATGCCGCCGACCCCGCTTCCGCCGGACTCGACGCAGAGCGGGTCCGCCGAGCACCACCGGGCTCTCTCCAGGGCCGAGCGCAGGGCGGGCTCCAGACGGTCGGGCTCCCCCTGGGCGACCAGGCCGCCGAGGCTGCCGGCGGAGTCACTGGTCGCCGTGCAGATGAGAATGCCCGCCATGGTGTCGTCCGTGTACAACCGTTCCCGGAGAGAGGCCGTCGGGTAACCACCGTCCAGACTCCACTCGTTGATCAGGACGTGGGCCAGCGTGTGCAGGAGCACCATGCGAGGACTCGCGGGCGAGTCGGGTACCTTCCGCGCGTCCCGTGCGCGCTCCCGCAGCATGCGCAGATGGTTGTTCCTGATCCGCTCGACCCGCGCGGCGACCGCCGCGCTCCGCGCCCAGGAATCGAGCCGCTGCTCGTCGAGCCGCAGGAAGACCCCCTCGCCCTGGACCTCCATGGCGGGAAGCCAGTCCACGGAGGCCGACGACAGCGGCGCCTCGTGCACGTCGGCATGTGTGTCCGGGGTGTCCACCCGGGAGAACGCCTTCAGGGCCCGGACCTCGCGCAGCCGCTTGACCAGCATCGGTCCCGTCACGCCGTACGGGACGAGGAGGGACGAGGAGCAGCGCGGGGGCTCGCAGATGAACTGCTCCTCGTGGTCCGACCCGCTCTCGGGCCTCCCCTCGCGCAGCCGCTCGTACTCCTGCTTCCGCAGCGCCACGTAGGCGTCGTCCCGGCTCTGCTCCTGCTCGGGCGCCCCGTCCTCGTGATTCTCCGATTCGAGGAGGGCCATGACCCTGTCGACCGGGAACTCGTACGTCTCCTTCATGGTCAGGGCCTTGAGATAGATCCCGATCGCGGCGGGATCCATCCCGAGTTCGCGGAGGTCCTCCCAGTGCGGTTCGAGGCGGGCGGCCAGACCGTCGCTCCACGGCGGGATCGACAACGCGGTCCTCACGATGGGCTGCCAGGCCACGGAGGAACCGCGCTGGAGCGTCCGGGGCGTCTCCGAGCAGTGCTCCGTCGGAGCGTCCTTCAACCACGGACTGCGGCCGCTGCAGAAGACCTTCAGCCCGGACAGGGCCTGGCGCCGGAACGCCCCCTCCATCGAGACCTCGGGGATTCCGCAGGTGCAGGAGATCAGGACGGAACGGAGGGAAGCGGTCTTCCCGCTGGTGCGCAGCCGCATCTCGCCGCCGCAGAATCCGGATTCGCCCTCCTGCCGGTTGCTCCGGTGGGCCCACTTCCAGTACGGGAAGTCGTCGATGTGCCCCTTGGCGCACGCCATGACGAATCGTGAGGGCACCAGTTCCTCGTCGCAATCCCCGCACTCGTTCTTCCCCGGCGGGGAGTTGAACCCGCGGACGTGCTGCAACGCGTTGCAGTTGGGGCAGGAGTGCCAGAGCGGGAACCGCCGTACCCGGACACCGTCCCTGCTGGTGTCGTCGGACGCCGGTGGGAGGCGGAAGGACTTCACCCCCAGCACGCGTGCGAGCCGGTGCTCATGGATGGTCGGCGCCTCGCCGATGTTCCACGAGTCGATTCCGCTCACGATGAACGATTCGTTGTCGACCGCCACCAGGGAGCCGACACCGTACGTGGTGATCATCTGGGCGCGGCGCACCGACCCCCGTCGCGGAAAACTGCGCTCGGGGGCTCCGCCTCGACGGCGCCGGGCAGGGGGAGGGGTCATCGGGTTGCCTCCATGAAGAGAGCGGATTCGGCATCGACGTCCCGCAGGCTCCACAACGTGGGCCACGCTTCCTCGTTCTTCTCGTCGTCGAACGAACAGAGCAGGGACGGTGTCCTCCTGCCGCGCTTCGGCTCGTAGGTGAGTCCGCCGTGGGCCGCGGCCTCGTCCGCCCACCACTCGACGAACTCGTCGAAGGCATCGGCCGTGGCCCGGTACTCGTCCTTGTCGACCGAGGCGACCCTGGCCAGCAGCGCCGTCCTGACGACGTGCTGCAACTCGTCCCGGAACTCGTCGATCCGCCCGGCGCCGTCGTCCGGACGTGCCGCCGGGATCAGGATCCGGGCGAGTGCGACGACGACCGCGTGCAGCCCGCGCTCACGGGAGCGGGAGGAGAACGGCGTCACGCTCGTCGACTCCACCTCGCGATACAGGGCGGAGTGGAAGTGCTGGAAGCTCTCGTAGTGCGAACGGTCCCGGGAGCGGGAGGAATTGAGCATGACCGCGACCAGGCCGGGATGGCGCCGGCCCACTCGGCTGGTCGCCTGGATGTATTCCGCGGTGGTCTGCGGCTGCCCCATGACGGCCATCAGCCCGAGGCGGTCGACATCCACCCCGACGGAGATCATGTTGGTCGCCAGCAGGACGTCCACGACGTCGGGGTGCGGCAGCCGCTGCTCGATCTGCTTGAGGCGAGCGGGCACCTCGCTGGAGTTGGCCCGGCTCGTCAGCTCGGTCTGTTCCCGGATCCTCCGCCGTTCGCCGCCGTCCCGCTCGGCCAGGTACTCCAGATAGGCGTCGACGTCGTCGTGGACCTGCAGTTCCGCGGCGGCGAGCAGTCGGAGACTGTTGAAGTACCCGACGAGCGTCCAGTAGGCGTCCCGTACCTCCTCGGTGGTGTCGGCACGTGCCGCCCGGTGGAGGAGCGTCGCGTAGGTGCGGATGAGGAGCGTGGACTGACTGGTGCTCGGAGTGAGCAGACCGATGTACTGGCGGCTCGCCTTCCGCTCCCGTGGGGTCTCCACGGCGAACCAGGAGTCCCGGGCGTCCAGCCCGGCCGGGGGGAACTGCGAGACCTCGCGGTCGAAGAGCGCCTTCCCCTGCTGCGAGGCCCGGCGGATCGTCGCCGTCGACGCGATGACCTTGGGGCTGTCCGACAGCAGGTCGACGGCCGTCTCGTACAGCCCGGTGAGGGTGCCGAGGGGGCCGGAGATGAGGTGCAGTTCGTCCTGGACGATCAGCTCGGGCGGCGGGGTGTCGTCGTCGCGGTCCCGGTTGAAGAGGGCAGCAGTCCTCTCACGCCACGGCATCGCGGCGAACTTGTCGACGGTGGCGATCACCAGGGTCGGACGGGCGTCGTAGACGGCCTCGTCGATCAGATGGACGGGCAGGCCCGTACGGAAGTCGCACCAGGTGTCGGGGCAGCGGACGTGCATCCGCCGGGCCTCCTCGTCGACCTCGTACTGATAGGCGTCCAGACGGGTGCCGCACCACGGGCAGGAGCGGAGCTGGACGGGGTTCCTCTCCTGGAGCTGCTTGCCCCGACGGAGCTCGTTCAGGCTCTCCTCGGCCACCGACAGCTTGTTGGGCGTGGCGGACTGGCCGACCCACATGCCGATGGAGATGGGCTCGGTGCCCAGGGTCCGTTCGTCACCGAGGCGAATGCGTTCCATCGCG
The DNA here is from genome assembly GCF_008120935.1 of Streptomyces sp. sk2.1. Lineage (GTDB taxonomy): Bacteria > Actinomycetota > Actinomycetes > Streptomycetales > Streptomycetaceae > Streptomyces. Next base: position 21,424 of record NZ_RDBO01000103.1, on the reverse strand, counting down.
CAGATCAGCGCGGCGGCCCGCTCGAACTGCTGCAGGGTGAGCAGGCGCAGGGTGTAGCGCATGAGCACCGTGACGCCCCCGCCGCGCTCCTCGAGCCGGATGCGGCGCAGGAACGTGGTGAAGGCGATCAGCCCCAGGTAAGCCTCGGTCTTCCCGCCGCCGGTGGGGAACCAGAGCAGGTCGGCGACCTGCCGGTCCTCGTGGGCGGGGTCGACGATCCCTTCCAGGCACAGCAGCATGAAGGAGATCTGGAACGGGCGCCAGCGTCCCGTGGTCTCGTCGGGCGTGCCCTCGCGCCCGTTCCGCACCCACTCGCTGCGGGCGCGCTGCTGGGCCATCGCACGGTTGGCGAGCCTGAACGCCTTCATCGCCTCCGGCCGGGTGCCGAGGATCCTGATGCCGTGGCGCATCCGGCCGAGAGCCGTGCGGCACTGCTCGATCTGCTTCCGTGCCGGGGGCTCGTACGAGGTGCCCGCGAAGGCGTCGGCCTCGGCCTCCTTCCGGTCGATCCACCCCGAGTAGCCGGCCATCAGACCGTTCAGCGCCGCGAGCACATCGGTGTCGGGAAGGGTCGCCAGACCGTGCATCGTGAGCGCGGAATCGTCGATGTCGGGGTTGGAGTCGGTCAGCAGAACCTCATGGGCCGGGACGAATTCGGTCCGCACGGAGGCGATCCCGGCCCGGTCGATGCCGGGGGCCCCCACCGGAGGAGGCGTCCAGTCCCAGTCGGCCGCGCATCCGTGCCCCACGGCGAAGGTGGGAGCGTGCCGATGCAGGAGCCTGCTGGCCGCCACCTCCGGATCGTCCGCCCGCCGGTCCGCCGGACGCTCCACGAACGCCGGCGCGCCCGAGGCCGTGGTCACGGTGAGGCGCGGCTGGTAGAGGCAGAAGGCGTCCTGGAGTTCCCGCTCGCCGACCCTCCTGGAATTGATCAGTGTGACGGTGACGGTGACGGTGCCGGTCGACGCGGACGGAGGGCGCACGAGAACCTCGATGTTCACGGCGTCGTCCCCGTCCAGCGGATTGTGCCGGTGCGTGCGCGGATCCGTCACGTCGATCGGGACGGGGCGGAGATCCAGCACGCGCCGCCGCCAGTGCTCGTTCCGGTCGGAGGTGCTGCGTGCCTCGGCCCGCCTGGCGGCGATCGGACGCCCCTGAGGGTCGACCGGGTCGTAGACCGCGGCCTCCGCGAGCACGACGATTCCGGACGAGACGGCGGGATCGACGGCGAAGGTGAGGCCCATCGACGACGGACGCCTGTCGCCCGTGAGCGGGGCCCCGGTGTCGGGGCCGGGATCCTCGATGTCACGGCCGCCCCTGACGAGGGGGCTGTCGTCGAGACCGTCGTTCTCGGCCGCGTCGTCGTCGAGCGCGTCGGCGGCCTCCTCGTCCGCCGGGAGGGGGAACAGCACTCCGATCGGGTAGGTCGTGATCGGCGGGTCCTGGGTGAGGACCTCGTCGGCGGTCCCGGGCCCCAGCAGATCCCTGCGGAGCTGCGCGACGAGTTCTTCGCGCACCGCGTAGTGGGCGGAGTGCGGGTTGTCGTCCTTCATCGGCTGTGGTCCTCCCGGGTCTTCCTCGCTCGTTCGTACCGTCCGATTCCCGACAGCCGGGGCACCGTCCAGACCCCGTGGTCACCGAGCCCGGCGCGGGCGCCGGACGCCGTGCTGCCGGCCACGCTCTCCAGACAGTCCACCCGGAAGCCCGTGATCGACACCGGCCAGTCGATGTCCCACGTCCGGTTGATCTTCAAGGACGCGTACAGGTCCCTGCGGAACTGCTCCGACACGACTCCGACCGGTCGCTCCCCGTGCAGGACGGTGTAGGGGGGACTCTGGTCGGCGGCGACGGGCAGTTCGTGCTGGAGACGGAGCACCAGTTCGTCCCCGGGGAGGACCGACGACGCCAGATGGTCCTGGATCGTCCCGGCGTCGCCCGTGAACCCGTCCGTTCCCGGCGGGTGCTCCCGGCACACGTCGCGGGCCGTGGCGGCGATGCCGTCCCGGATGTAGGACTTCCAGCCCCCGAGGTACCAGCGGTCGGTCGAGCGGTCCTTGCGGACGAGCGCCGTGTCCGGTGCGGCGAGACGGAACAGGTCGTCACGGGGGCGGGTCATCGCGACGTAGAGTGCCCTGGCCTCGGCCGCCGGATCCACGTGGCTGTGCTGCTTGCGCAGTTCCGCCATCGTCGCGGGCTCCACCACGATCACACGATCGAATTCGAGCCCCTTGGCCCGGTGCACCGTCGACACCACCAGGTCGGCCGGTTCCACGGCGGCGAGATCGTCGGGGAAGCGCCCCTCGACGACCAGTCGGCGCACGGCCGACAGGTCCAGGGAACCCCGCGGCCCGCGTGCGGTCCCCCGGAGCGAACGCCAGATCCTCGCACGGTCGCCGACGGGGGGCGTGGCGCACTCGGAGAGGAGTTCCCCGAAGCGTTCCTCGGTCAGGGTGGTGGAACCGGTTCCGCGCAGCACCGAGGAGACCCAGGCGGGAACGGGTCGGTCCTGGAGGGCGCGCTGCATCCGATGCCGCACGCCCAGGGAGAACAGCGTGTCCGAGAGCACCAGTGCCTGCCGGTTGTCCCTGCAGAGGATCGCGCAGGTACCCGGGTAGTCCTGGAGCGATTCGATGGTGAAGGGGTCGTCCAGGGCGCCGAAATCCGGGCAGGATCGCAGCAGATCGACCAGTTTGCGGTGGAAGCCCTCGCCGGCCGCGTCCGACTCCGCGGATTCGGACGGAAGCCGCTGGAGTTCACCGCCGAGGGGCAGAGCGGTGCGCGCCTCGTCGGTACGGGCGCGGAAGTTGCCGGAGAGATGCAACTCGACCAGGTCGTCCACGAAGGACGCCCGCAACCAGTCGAAGAAGTAGTTCGTCTCCGCGGCACGGGCGTCCTCGTCCGACACCTGGAACCCGAAGATCGCCTGGGCCCCGTCGCCCACCACGGTGAAACCGCAGTCGTCCTGGAACCGGTCGATGAGCGTCTCCACCATGTCCCGGCGGTCGCCCACCAGGTCCTGGACCTCGTCGATCACCACATGGGCCGGGGCACCCTGCTCACCGGCCTCGACGGCCCCGCGGAGGATGGCTTCCGTGGTCTCCCTGATCCGTTCGTCGAACCGGAGAGCACCCCAGTCGCGGTCCGGCTGCTCGCTCCGCAGCACGGAGTACGCCCACGAGTCGAAGGTCCGGACCCGGACCCGACGGGCCTCGCGCGCGTGCAGCGCGATCCGCTCGCGCAGCTCGCGAACCGCCGCACGGGAGAAACTGAGAACCAGGATCTCGCCGGCCTCCAGGGCCGCCTCCTCGTCGCCCATGAGGGCGTCGAGGCGACGGACGAGGGTGTGGGTCTTGCCCGCGCCCGCGCCCGCGGTGACCAGCAGCCGGGCGTCCCAGGGCTGGTCCACCACCGCCTGCTGCTCCGCGGTGAGGGGCGGGCTGTCGAGGTAGGCGTCGCTCACTTCGCCCTCCACAGGTGCTCGAACTGCGTGAAGGCGAGCGCCTTGTCGTAGTTGGTGATGTTGTCCCGGACATTGAGGATCAGACAGGTTTCCTTGCCCCCGTTGTTGGGCCCGCGGAGGCCGCGACCGATCATCTGCTGGTAGACGTTGGGGCTGTAGGTGGGACGGGTGATGACGACGGCCCGGGTGGCCGGGGCGTCGAACCCCTGGGTCAGCACGCCGTAGTTCGTGAGCACCCGGACCCGGCCCAGGCGGAAGTCGTCGATGCTCCTCCTGCGCTCGCCGGTGGACGTGGCCGAGTCCACCGAAGCGGCCGTGATGCCGAGGTCCTTGAGCTTGGCGGCCAGGAACTTGGCGTGGGCCACGGACGTGGCGAAGACCAGCACGGGCCAGTCGGCCGGCATCCCGGCGATCTCCTCCAGGATGCGACCGTTCCGGTCCTGGTCGTCGGCCAGACGCTGCTCCGCGGCCTTGGACAACAGACTCATCTGATCGACCCGCTCCTTCTCCGCGCTGGTCAACTCGATCGTCCCACCCGGCAGTTCCCGATGGGTGACCCGGGCCAGCATGCCGAGTTCCTGGAGCTCGGCGTACGGGTCGCCGGACCGGAACACCCCGTCGTCGAGCCGCTGCGTCCCGAAACGCTGGACCAGGCGCCTGGTCTCCTCGTCGTTGGTGTTGCGGAACGGGGTCGCGGTGAGCCCGAGCAGGTGGCGTCGCGTCTCGCGGGCGGTCAGGCCCAGCTGGGACAGGATCTCCGTGTACTGGGGCGAGATGGCGACGTGCGCCTCGTCGACGATGACGAGACAGGCCGACCTGAGCCAGGCGTACCCGTCGGTTCCCAGGCAGTTGCGCAGCTTCGCGTCCGTCGCGACCACGAGATGGGGGCGGTCGCCGACCGGCCCGGCCTCGTTGGTCGTCCAGAGCCTGCTGATGGTCAGGGGCATCCCGGCCCCCACCTTCGACCAGACGAAGCTCCAGCTCTGGACGGCCTGTTCGCACAGCTCCTCGGTCTGCGCGATCCAGAGGACGGGACCGTCCAGTTCGCCCACCTGTTTGATCCAGCGGATGACGGCCTCCGCGGCGACCCGGGTCTTGCCCGCGCCGGTGGGCAGGGAGAGCATCCCGCGCTGCGGTGCGAACCGGTCGAGCATCGCGAACACCTTTGCCGCGAGCTGTTCCTGGTAGTCGTGCAACCGGGGGAACGCCGTGGGGCCGGGAACGTCGACCCGGGGCGGCAGGGAGGGAGTTCTCGTGCCCGCGAAGGAGTCGGGGAAGCCGAATTCCGAGACGAACCTCACCGCGGACGAGGAACCGGTGAAGCCCGACGGCGCCTGACCCGGGAATGCTGCCAGCAGATCCTTGGCGTGAACCTGCAGGACACTGTCGCCGTGCGCGTTGTACGCCATGCGGGCGATGCGGCGGCCGGACGGTTCGGTGCCGCCGAGTTCGGCGCGTTCGCTCTCCAACAGCCCCGGGGGCAGGCCCTCGCGGAGCGCGGCCGCACCGATGAGGAGCTCCAGCTTCTCCTCGACGCTCCCCGCCTCCCGGACCCGGCGGAGGGATGCCTGCAGCTGCTGGTCCGCCTCTTCGCGCTCCTGGGCATCGAGGACGGCCCTGCACCCGGCCTCCCCCAACCCCCAACGCAGCTCCTCGTCGACGGCCATCAGCGCGGCGAGCCGACTGCCGGGGTCGAGGACGAGCACGGTGGTGCCCCGGAGCGCGCTGGTCAGCGGAGCGGTCCGGGTGCCCTGGGGCGTGCGGGTCAGTTCCTCCAGCTCCGAGCAGCGCAGGAGTCGGTAATTGTTGATCGAGTTGCCCTTGCGGCGGCGCAGTGTCGGGAACTCGTCGTGCAGGGAGGTGGGTTCACCGATGCCCACGTGCCTCGTCTCCTTGCTGATGACGTCGGAGTGGCGGAGCATCCCCCACGTCTCGACCAACAGCGCGGCATCCTCCGCGTTGCCGGCGAACAGCGCCGGAATCTGCTCGGCACGCAGTGCCCGGTACTCCGCCTCGGTGGCCGCCACCGCGATCTCGTGGTCCTCGCGACCGGTCCACTCCGCACCGACCCGGCAACGGGTGAGCTGCCCCTCGGGGAAGTCCACCTCCAAGCGGGTCAGCATCACGTAGGTGCGGCCGACGAAGACGTCGTCGTCACTGCTCCCGAGCTGCTCCAGGAGCCGGTCCCACTGGTTCCCGGGGACATCGTCCACCAGGACCGGCAGATGCAGCTTGCGTGCCTTCTCCGCGCTGATGTCGGCCACGGGAAGGACATCGGCATAGGCGTGGAGCTGCGGACCCACCGCGTTGGACAGCGGGACGACGCCCTGGGAGGTGGGAACCCTGCCATGCCGTACGAGCATCCAGCGCAGGGGCGAGTAGATCGTCTTGCGCGTGGTGACCTGGGCGCCGAACTGCATGGTCCAGGAGTCGACGACGCCCGCGTCGGGCAGGGCCTTGACGAAGGCGGCCCTGCCTTCGTCCGACAGCGACAGCAGCAGGTGCAGCGGCCCGCCGAACGACGGGCCCTCCAACCTGAGCCGGTTGATGGAAGGACGCCCCGCGCTGCTGCTCAGCGTCCGGCAGTAGCTGTCGAAGATGGCGGTGCGGTACTCGTCGAACCACGGTTCGTCCGAGGGGGTGTGCCCGGTGGTCGGGACCGTGCGCAGACCGAATTCGTGGAAGAGCGCCCTGTCGTCGGAGTGGAAGCCCAGGTCCACGGCGATCGATCCGTCCCGGGAACCGTCACCGGGGACGACCTCTCCCGGCAGCAGGCAGTCCGCCATGCGGTGGAAGCGCCCGTCCACGGTGCGCACGAAGAGCGTCGTCAGGGGATCGGGGACACGGGCACGGATCTCGCCGCCGACCTGGCTGCCGCCCGCGCTGTGGAACAGCTCCCAGAATCGGGTCCAGTCCTGTGGACCGTAGTTGTCGAACCCCTGCTCCAGGACGCCGATGAAGCGCCCCCGGGAGTCGGCCTCGCGGATGCCGATCCAGGTGAGGTCGTCGATCAGGGACGTGTCCTCGGAGAGACGTCGGTCGACATACGTCGTGCCGTCCCGGAGCCCGTCCTGAACGGCCCGGCGGAACACCTTGCCGACGACCGGGGCCACCAGCCCGTTCTCCTCGGTCAGCACGATCCGTGCCGAACGGGCCTCGGCGGCGAAGGGGGACGCCTCACGGATCATCGCCGCGAGAATGCGGATGGCGACGGCGGACGCCTCGGCCGTACCGGACGACACGAGAGCCTCCAGCCACTCCCGTACCGTCGCACGCCCCTGCTTGGTCTCCTCGAGGACGTGTGCGACCTTGCCGGCACGGAACTCGGCCGCCTCCACCGAGGGGTGGATCCAGTTCGACGGACGTCCCGGGCAGGCGTTCCACATGCGGAGCCACTCGAGCCCGAGCGGCGCCTTGTTGCGCATGGGCGCCGGATGGATCATCAGGTCCCGGGGGGCTCGCAGGACGCCGTCCTGGTCCGGGAGGGACGGGAGCTGCGCGGCCAACTTCCAGATCTGCTCGGTCAGGTACCGGTCGGCCCAGTTCAGGGTCTCCGACTCCCTGGTACGGCCGGGGAGCAGGGGCAGGTACGCGCCGGGATCCTCGGCAGGGGCCAGCTGCGGCAGGGACTCGACCACCAGTCGCGCCGCCACCTGGATGATCTCCTGGTTGAAGGGACTGGAGTCCAGGAGGTTCTGCCGGTCCTCGTTCGTCTTCCACGCACCGTTGAGGGCACCGCTCAACGTCATGGGGTACTTCGTCGGGAAGAAGGACCAGAACTCGCCCCGTCCCTTGGGCGCGACGAGCACGGTGTCCCCCGTGTACTCCGGAACGGCCCACGAGATGTCGATCGTTCCGCGGTCGTGCATCTCGCCCGCGCTCGCGCGGGCCTTCGCGGTGGGCCGGTGGGCGTGGCTGAACACCTTCCAGACGGAGCGGGACTCCGACTTGTCGGTTCGGGTCTCGTTGATGGTGTGCAGGCAGCCGTCGTGGTCGACCGTGATCTCGCGGCGGACCGGCGGCGCGGAACGGGTGTCCTCCAGGATCACCGTGCCCACGTGATGGGAGAAGAGCTGGAACCGCGCGGGGAATTCCCGCTGCTCCGCCCCCCCGTCCGCGGAGGTGTGCATGTCGTGCCCGAGCCGCTCCGCCGCTCCGGGCAGCAGGGGCAGGCGGACGACGGTGGTGGCCCAGCCGAGCAACGAGTCGAGGACGGAATCCTCCGCGCGCTCCTTCGTGGCGTCCAGCGGACGGGCCATGCGCAGCACCGGAGCCTCGAACACTTCGTCCGGTGCGGTCCCGCGTGCCTCCCGGATCGCCTCGTACGACCACGCCCGGTCGAATCCGAACGACCCGGACGTGCTGAAGAACTGAGGGGTGTCCGTGACGGCGAGGATCGATTTCACGCCGACCCCGAAACGGCCGATCTGCCCCCCGCGCTTTCTCGACACGCTCATCCGGAGGATGGTCTCCGCACCTTCCGGGGTGACGGCCGTTCCCTCGTTGGCGCAGTACAAGTGGGTCTGCGTGAGGACGACATGCACCTTCCCGCCCGGGGAGCCGGCGATCTCGTCGGCGGCATTCTGCACCAACTCGAACAATTGACGGTCGCCGTATCCTCCTTGGGTGATACGGCGCTCACCGTTGGCATGCTCCAGGATCAGCCCCGGGTCGACCCGGTACGTCTCCAATACGCGAGCCGACTGCTCGACGATCCTGCGGATGACGGGCGGGACGTCCGGACCGGTCGTCGCTTCGGGGTGGTTCAACGTGATCCCGTTCCAATTGCCGTGGACTGAACGTGGGACGAGCCGGGGCCGGCCGCGGCGAGGTGCGGCCGGCCGACGGATGGACTTCGGGCGCGGGCCCGGCGGTCGAGGGTGCGCCGGGGTCAGTCCAGCTCGATGACGATGACGATGGTGACCCGGGGCCTCGGGCGACGCGGGCGCCGCGGCTCCTGGCCCCGGTTCGGGGGACGGGTCGTGTTGTTCACCCCGGGACGCCGGTCGGTGCGCGGGGCACGACGGCGCGACTTCCTGCCGCGCGAGGAGGAGGGCGAGTCCCGGGCGGTGGTGTCCTCGGCCCCGCTGCTCAACAGGGCGTCCCTGCGGCGCCGCAGGGACGCGATGGCGGGACGCGTCAGGCCGTGGGCGGCCAGGAACTCGGACCGCAGCCACGGGTCCTCGAAGGAGTCGTACATGTCGATGAGGGAAAAATCGTCATCGGAGTCGGACACGGGTGAACCCTCTTGCTTCTCTCGAGAATGTGTGCGTGGTCGATGCGGGTTTTATTGCAGGATGGCGCACGTGCAGAGAGGCTGAATTCACACAAGGGTACGAGTGTGTATTCCGCGAAATGAACGGGTGGTCGAGAATTGGAATGCCGGATTCGCTGAGTGGGTGAATCAGATCCCATTTCCCTGTTCTCCGTCAAGGGGTTCGGCGGATTTTTTCGCATCGTTCCGATCGTGCCGGTCCGACAGGTTTCCCCAGGGCTCTTCGGCGTGCGGGCAGTGTGTGGGCACGTCGAAGAAGGCACCTTGTTTTCGGTGCCGATCCCGGGTGGTCATGCTTTTCCCGGTTCGACCTTACACAGGGAACGAGGGGTGCCGCAAGGGTGCCCGCCACGTGATTGACGGCGGTACACATGGGGGTAATTCGGACCGATCGGAAATTTCGGCGAAAAAGTTCATTCCGGGGTGTAATCCGTTTTCTTGGAACTGTGCGACATCTTGTCGATCGAAGCGAACGGAACCTTCCGGGGGTCCCTGGAGGGGTGTCAAATTTTGGTTGTCGCGGTCGGGTGGCTGTCAAATGCCCTGTACGGTGGGCCTCACGAGCAGCGAGGCAGCCGAGGAGTGATGGTGTTGGACGGCATGGATTTCGGTCCCTGGCTCGCACGGCAGCTGAAGCAGTCGCGCATGAACCAGGCCGAACTGGCCCAGCGGGTCGGGATGACACGGGCCGCGGTCTCGGCCTGGATCACCGGACGGGCCACCCCCCGCGAGGAGACGATCGTCAAGATCGCCGAGGCGCTCGGCACCGACCTGGGGACCATCCACACCCGTACCACCGACGCCCTGGGCGGCCTTCCCGTCTCCTGGGCCCACCGCCCCGGGTACGCCGACGGGGGGCGCGACTTCGGCAATGCGGCGGCCTTCGCCTTCGAGGCGGACGTCGAGGTCCTGGCACGGGAAGCGACGCAGAACAGCCTCGACGAGCGTCTCGACCTCGGCCAACCGGTCCGGGTGAGGTACACGTTGCACGAACTGACCGGTGAGGTGCTGGCCCGCTTCCGCGACGAGATCCGCTGGGACGACCTCCTCCCGCACTACGAGGCGGCAGCCGCCCAGGACCAGAAGGTCGGACGGGTGATCGCCGCCGGGCTGCGCGACATGTACGAGCGCGACCGACTGGTTCTCCTCCGCGTCGACGACTACAACGCCTCCGGTCTGACCGGCGACGACTACGAGACCGGCCGGTTCGCCGCAGTCGTCCGTCGCCAGCTCGACAGCCACAAGTCGGTGAGTGGTGCCGGTGGTTCGTACGGCCTCGGCAAGGCGACGCTCTGGGCGACGAGCCGACTCGGCCTCGTGCTCATGAACTCCACCCTGTCCGAGCCGCACGAGGGACGTACCGAACGCCGACTCATCGGCCGACTGGACCTGCCCTGGAGGGAGGTGGACGGGGAACCGTGGGCCGGCCCCGCCTGGTTCGGCCGGCCCGACCCGGACGCGAAGGACGCGAACGTCACCCGTTCGTGGTGGGCCGACGAGGAGACCGTCGAACGTCTCCACCTCACACGCGAGAGCGCCGAGCCCGGCACGTCGTTCCTGGTCGTGGGCGCCCACGACGTGGCCAGCCTGGTCGAGGGCACCGAGCGCAACGACGACGTCGAGGACGACGACAGCGTTCATCGCATGCACCACCGCCTTCTGGAGGCCCTCGGCCGCAACTTCTGGGCGGCCATGACCGGTGGGGGGACTCAACGGCCTTTGCTGGAGGCGTCCGTGCGGACGCTCCGCAACGGAACGGAGATCATTCCGGAGGCGCGGGTCGACCCGCGGGTCACCCAGCCTTCGCGGACGCGTGCGCTGCAGGCGTTCCTGGACGGCACGACGGTGGAGCGACTGACCGAATCCGGGCAGGTGGCCATGACGACCGTGCCGCTGGTCGTCCCCGGGCGCTCCGGACAGGGAAACGGTGGTGAGCACCGGGCGGTCCTGCTCGTCACGGAGGCCGACGACCGCGACGACGGGAAACCGAACAGGGTGACGACGATGCGGGGCAACCGCATGACGGTCAAGGCCGGCTGGGTGCCCGGACTGCCCGTCGGGACCGACCCTTTCCAGGCCGTGCTGCTCGCGGGCAGGGCCGCGGGCGACGGGGCTCCCTTCGCGACCGAGGCCGAGGCGTTCCTCCGGGCCTCCGAGCCGCCCGAGCACGACAAGTGGGGACAGACGGAGGAGCTGCGGATGCTGTACTCGCCGTCCGCGTACCGAAGGATCGCCGCCCTCACCAACCTGACCAACAAGGCCGTGCGCGACCTGGTCGCGCGGCCCGCGAAGAAGCGTGACGCAGGCGCGGAGCGGCTGCGCAGGAGCCTGGCCGTGGGAGGGCGGAGAATGGCTCGACCCACGGCGGCGGCGGGGCCACCGACACTGGAGGAGCTCGACGCCCGGATCGACGACGACGGCGCATGGTGCGTCACGGCCGAGGTGAGGATTCCCGCGGGCGGCGATTCCTGGCGCCCCGCGCCGGTGGCCAAACTGGACGTGCGTTCCGGTCCCCGACCGGTTCTGGCGTGGTCCCGGCTCGTCGCCGTGCACAACTGCGAAGTGGTCGACGGCACGATCCGCTTCGCGCCCGGTGCGCGCAGCGCGACCTTCCGGGGAACCACCGACGTGTCCACCCATCCGGTACGGGCCGTGTTCAGCGGTCTCGTCGTGGAACTCCGCACCGAGAAGGGGGGCCGGGCGTGAGGGTCTATCCGTACAGGCGACTTCCCGGGATCGTCCCGCTCCGGGTCAACGCCGTCGAACTGAGGGGACCGGGCGAGATCCGGGAACCGCTCGACACCAGCACGTTCTCCACCGTCGAGCAGGTCGTCGCTCCCGGATCGGCGGGGCGGGACGACTGGGAGAGCCTCCGACTGACACTCTCGGCCACCGTCCCGGGTAGGGCCACCGACCCCGACGGACCCTGGTCCGATGTCGCGGTCCTCGCCGTCCTGGCCGAAGGATCCACCAACACCCGGACCACCGTCCGCCTGGAGCCCCCGGCGGAGGGCGGCCGCGAATGGACCGGCCGCCTCGACCTGTGGCGTGTCGACCATCTCGACCGTGCCACGCTGTCCGTCCACGTGGTCGCCACGGTGGACGGGGTGCCGGGACGTGTGATCGCCGCTTCCGAGAAGGACTGGATCATCGACCTGAAGGCCGACGCGCCCCTGCGCGAGCGGGCACTCGACGTCGTCGAGGTCGGTTTCCGGGAGGGGCCGGAGTGGCTGCGCCCCTTCAGGGACGTGCCCTGGATCGTCGACACCTCGGGCGATCTGCCGGCCGTGCACGTGAACACCGATTTCGAGGGCGTCACCGACCTCGTGGGCGGCAACGGCTCACCGGTCGACAACCTGGTCCGCGATCTGCTGGTGGCCCAGATGTGCACGGATGTGTGGACCGCCGTGTTCCACACCGCCATCGGCGATCTGGAGGTCGAGGACGACGGCACGCCCCTCTTCCCCCACGACTGGCGGGGCGAGGTCCTCCGCGAGATGCTCCCCGACGTCGTGCCCGGCCGCCCGCTGGAGGAGGCGCTGCGCGAGGTGCATCGGCGAAGGACCGGGATGTCGGGGTGGACCGATCTCCAACCCCGGATCCACTACGCCGCGACGCGCAGGGCCGACGTGCCCAAGGCCCTCACAGCCACGATCCGTGGCCTGGACCGACTCCACCGGGGAACCGAAGCATGACCGACAAACCGATCCACCTGCCCGAACGCCTGGCCCTGCTCGCGGACCTCAACGCCGCGCAGTACCTCACCGAAGGACTGCTCACCGGAAAGGAGGACGTTCCGGCGATCGGGCTCAACAAGATCAGCGAGCCACTGCCCGGGGAGGAGGCCCGGGGGGCGTTGCTGCCGGTCCGCGATCTCGTCGACGACGCCATGCACGAGTTCCGCGACGGCAGGCCGACCGCGGCCGATGCCTGGCTCGCTCCTCGCCTCCACGCGACCCTGAGGCTCAGCCGGCGCGAGGCCGCCGACCGCAGGCTGTGGAACTACCTGGCCCTGGGCGTGGCCCCCGACTACGTCGTCTGGCGGCACATGCCGGAATCCGGGAAGGACGGCGAGGCCCCGAAGGTCGCGGCCACACGCTTCCGCGGAGCGCCCTACACCCAGGCGTTCGCCCGGCTGTGGTGGGCGGCCGAGCTGTTCCGGAACGGGGCCGACTACGGGCCCGTCGTGACCGTCTGCTCCCACCAGGACATGCTCAACACGGCACTGCGGCTCGATGTGATCGACCACCGGCCCACGGCGCAGGCGATGGCGCGTCTGATCGACCGCGGCACCGTGGGCACCGGCCGGGAGATCAACGCGCTCGCACGAGCCGTCAACGCCTCCGCCGCCACACTCATGTACGACGTCCTCGCCCCGGACACCGAGCGCGACGGCCGGCCGTCGCAGGAGTGGATCGCCGCCGCGGAATGGGCGCCCGCAGTACCGCGCAGGGCCCTTCCGGAGGGGCCGGACGAGGAGCGGGTCCCGGAGAGTTCCGTCACCGCGCTCGTCGACCACTTCACGAAGCTCTTCGCCGATGCTCCCGTCCGCGGCAGGGAGGCCGTCGACGACGGGAACTGATGGAGGCCGATCCGAAGGCCCCGACCTCAGGGGCCTTCGGCGGTGCCCTCCCGCACAGGACGCCGCGATGGCTCCCAGTCCCTGAGCCGATCGAACCACTCCTCCTTCGGGGGCTCGCGGAGGAGGGCGCTGCTCAGGATGTGCAGGGAGAGACGCGGCGGAATGGCGTTGCCGATCTGCTGGGCCACGTCGGTGGACCGCCAGGGGTATGCAGCGGGGAACGACTGGAGGAGTCCGGCCTCCTCGAACGTCAGCCGTTCCAGCTCCTCGCCGTCCTCCTTCGTACCCGAATCGCCTTCCTTCAGGACGAAGAGGCGATTGCGCCGCACCTTGCCCGTGATCGTCGGTGCGGGATCGTCGGAGGTGCGGCGTCCCCGTTTCTTGGGATCTCCGCCGGATCCGTAGTTGGAGACCATGACGAAGTCGTCGGGGCGCGTCGCGCGGAGAGCGTCCCCCATGGAGACCCAGGGCGCGAGCGTTCCACCGTCGTGCGGGGCGGGGAACAGCGAGCCGTCCTGATGGCCGTGCACCGGTGCCAGCCGCTCGACGCCCTTCCTGTACCGCTGGTGCGTGGCTTCCGGGAAGCGGACCTTCCTGTGAACGTTCTCCGGGTCGTACTGCGCGATCAGCACGGCGCGCCGGCGAGCCTGCGGTACGCCGAAGTCCTCGGAGTGCAGGACGTGGGCGTCGGCCGCGTAGCCGGTCCGCCGGAGAATCTTGACGTAGTGCTTCCACACCGGCATCACGGTGGGCACCTGCTCCAGGACGACCACGTCGTACGGCCTGCCGCGCTTGAGTTTCGCCTCCATGATCCAGCGCAGCGGCTGGAGGACGAACCCCGTGCGGTCGTCGGACATGGCGTCCGTCTCGGCCTTGACCTCGCTCCACGCGGTGTCGAACGTGGCCCCGTCCTCGTGGTCGGCCAACCGTGTGGCCAGGCGCAGCACGTCGTCCAGGGCCTTGTGGCCCTTTCGGCTCCCCGCGACGGAGAAGGACTGGCAGGGTGGCCCGCCGGTGAGCACGGTCGCCCCGACGACCTCGGGGTCGCACGGGCCGAGCTCCGCGACGTCCTTCGTGTCGGTGGTCAGAAGGCCCGCCGCCGCCCGTGTGGCCCTGGTGGCGTCGTCCCACTCGACCCCGATGCTCTCCACACCCTCGTCCCGCATGATCGTGGCGGCGATGTCGAGGCCACCGGGACCTGCGAAGAGATCGACGATCCCGAATCTCGCAGGTGGGTGGGAGGGGAGTGCTGGGCGGGTCATGGTGTGAAAGTGTAGCCGGCGTCCGGGGTCGTTCCGCCCGGTGTTTCCGGGCCCGGGCCGGGCCGGATCACGCGCCCAGGGCCGCGGCCACGGCCTGCCCGAGTGCCGTGCCGACCGGAGGCGGGGACGCATGCCCGATCTGTCGGTGGCGAGCGGTCTTCCTCCCGGCGAACCGCCATTGCGGCGGGAACGCCTGAAGGACGGCCGTCTGCGGGCCGGTCAGCTTGATCATGGCCTCGGGGTCGTCGTCCGGGCCGGGGACCTCGTCGGCCAGGGCGCCGCCGTTGACCCCCATGCGCGCCCACGCCTTCTTCGTCCCCGTCGGCCCGAGGTCGGCGCCCCCGCGGTTGTCCGAGCCGCCCACCAGGGTCGGAGCCACATGGATCGCCCGGGCCGCCCATGCGTCGGCCCCCGGCCAGCCGCGAGCGGCCATCGACCGGTGCAGTGCCCTGCCGACCGGGACGTGTTCGGAGACCGTCGGCCCCGGCGGCCGGAAGGCGTCGAAGTACCGCTCCTTCAGCGCGACGAGCACGCCCTGCCGGCGGTCCTGCGGTACGCCGAAGTCGGCGGCGTTCAGCACGAACCAGCTGAACCGGTAACCGAGGTGTTCCAGTTCCTTGCGGATGAACTCGCGTGTGGGTTCGAACTGCGGGGCGTCCACCAGGCCCGGTACGTTCTCGACGATCAGCGCGCGCGGCTGGACCGAGTGGGCGAGCAGCACCGCCGCCTCCAGCAGGCGCAGCTCCTCCTCGGTATCCGCCCTGGCCGCCGTGGCGCTGGACCTCACACGCGGCAGTCCCGCCGAGAGCAGGTCGACGTCGTAGGTGTCGGGATACTCGTCGGGCACGAAATCCAGGAGGTCCATCTCCAGGATGTTCCAGGCCGGCCGGTTCAGCCGGAGCGTCTCGCAGGCCACCGGCTTCCTGTCCAGGAGCAGCACGGGCTCGAAGCCCGCCCCCTCCAGCCCCAGCGCCAGTCCTCCCGCACCGGCGCAGACGTCCACGAATCGAAGCCCGTTCATCCGTTTCCGCCTCCGCCCCGGGGCCGACGACCGGCCCTCTCCCGATCGACCGCCGCGGCCACCTGCTCGGCGACTCCGGCCGCGGGCTCGTGCTCCCAGAACCGCAGCACCGTCCACCCCGCCCCGATCAGGTGCTCGTTCGTCTCCCGGTCCCGCTCCATGTTCCGTTCGAGCTTCACGCGCCACCACTCGGCGTTGGACTTCGGTCGTGTGGCGTGGAGGGGACAGCCGTGCCAGAAGCATCCGTCGATCAGTACCGCCACCTTGGCACGGGTGAAGGCGATGTCGATGGTCCGTCGGGACATGCCGGGCACCCGCTCGTTGACCCGGTAGCGATAACCGGCGGCGTGCAGCAGCTTCCGGATCGCCACCTCGGGTTTGGTGTCGCGGTTCGCCTGGCGGCTCATCCGGGCGGACACCTCGGGGGAGGAAGGTTTCGCGGTGCTCATCATCGACAAGTCTCCTACGATCAGCCGTCCGTCCGGTCGATGATCGCGGAATCTCCTCTTCCCGAATCGACGGTCCGGAAGCGCACCAGGCCCCTCTCCCGCCCGGTCGACGACTTCGGGGCGACCAGGGAGAAGGCCATGACCAGGTGGGAGGGATCGACGGAGCCGTCGGCGGCCGGGCGGGGCTCGTCCTCGACCACGGGGTACAGCACCACCACGCCGCGCCGCTCGCGCACGAGGGACTCGACCAGCGGGTCGCCCGAGTCCGTCAGTGCCCCCGCCACCCGCAGGGCGACCCCGCGGTGCTTCGGTTCGCTGATCGCGCCGAAGAGGTCGCCGCGACGACGGGTGCGGTGTGCCAGGGACAGCGGAGGGGAACCGAGGACCGTCGCCTCCGTGCGGCGGGCCGAGGTCTGCCGGGGGAGGATCACCAACCAGTCGTCGATGCCCTCCCCGGGCCCGCCGGTCGGGACGAGGGACTCCAGGTGCGGCGGGAACTGCTCGGGAACGGACCATCGGAGGTCACGGAGGATCCTCAGCAGCGCGCCGTGGCCGATCGTGCCGAGCAGGGCCTCGTAGCTGTCGGAGCGACCGTGCTCGGAGGACGAGCACGTCAGTGTGACGGGGGTTGAATCCAACGACTCCAGGACCGGGCGCCACGTCTCCGTGTTGTGCCGCAGGTCCGCCGGGGCCGTGGGGTATGCCGTCGGCTCGACCCACTGGCCCGGTGAACGGATCTCCACCAGCTCCGCGTTGAACATCTTGTTGCGGCCGCTCGGCTTGATCCACGGCAGGTGCTG
Source organism: Streptomyces sp. sk2.1 (assembly GCF_008120935.1). Classification (GTDB taxonomy): domain Bacteria; phylum Actinomycetota; class Actinomycetes; order Streptomycetales; family Streptomycetaceae; genus Streptomyces. Next base: position 4,575 of record NZ_RDBO01000103.1, on the reverse strand, counting down.
GGAGACCAGCGGGGGGATCTGGGCGGGGGTCACCCGGGGCCTGCCGTCCACCGGTTCCGCGTAGCGCGAGAGCTGGGAGCGGAAGGTCTCCTCGTCGCGGCAGATCGCCTCGAACGCCTCGTACAGGTCGACCGTCCGCGTCTTCGTCAGTGGTTCCTCGCGGCCGATGTAGAGACGGACCAGATCGCGGTAGCCGGGGCGGAAGCCGAACCAGCGGCCCATCTGCATCAGGGTGTCCGCCTGGCGGGTGGTGCGGCGGTAGTAGGTGACGGTGAGGCCCTCGACCGTGAAGCCGCGGGAGAGCTTCGTGCCGCCGACCAGGATCTTCCAGACGTTCGGTGTCCGGTCGAAGTCCAGGTCCACCTGGGAGAAGTAGCGGTCCGTGTCGCCGTTGACGACCACGACCGGGTTGCCGCCCGCGTTGATGAGCTGACGGGCGCGGGAGACGTACGGGCGCAGCTCGGCGTAGTCGGACGGGGTCGGGAGGCCGTCGTCCGCGTGGCGGGCGAAGTCGTCGGCGAGCAGCTTCTCCAGGCGGGCGTGGCCCTCGTGGGAGGTGTAACCCGCCCGGTGCCACCGGGTGTTGATGCGCAGCGCCAGGTCCGCGTGGTCGTCCATCTTCACCGATTCGTGCACCAGCATCGTGTGGTGGCGGAACGGGTCCCCGGGGACCCCGTGATCGATGCGGTACAGCTTCAGCGCGCCGGTGAGGACGAACGCGTCCATCGCCTCCTGGAGACGGTCGCCCGTGGCGTCGTGGATGCCGCGCACGTGGGTCTCCTCGGCCGTTCCCCCGCCGTCCAGGTCGTGGAAGTCCTGCACGCCCATGTAACCGGTGGGGCGGGGCAGGGAGATGAGGAAGTCGCGCGGGAAGATGTCCTCGCCGTCGCTCGGGTCGATGAAGACGTTCGCGAACGGGGTGGCGGTGTAGCCGACGTACTGGGCGCGCGGGAGCAGGCCCAGGAGCTCGGAGATCAGACCGTTGATCGCGGTGCGCTGCGTCCGGCCCGACTCCCACTTCTTCGGGTCGGACGTGTTCACGGACGCCTGGTCGGACTCGTCGTCGATGATCAGGGTGGGGATCTCCCGGAGGATCGGGCCGATCTTCCTGAGGTCCTTCACCAGGTTGGTCAGGACGGACTTGTTCTTCTTGACGACCATGACGCGGGCGGCCGCGCGGTGCAGGTTGTCGGGGACGTACAGCGGCAGGTGCGGTTCCCGCTTCTCGATCTCCAGGGCCCGGATGCCCTGAAGGAGGCTGCGGTAGTCGTTGTCCCGGGTGGTGAGGCGTTCGATGTTGAACGGGCGGTGGCCGTGGCTGACGAACTTCGCCGGCCAGTCCTCGTCGTCCTGGTAGTCCACGCCGACCAGCGAGTCCGGGTCGGACGGGTCGGCGCCGCGCAGGATGTTCTCCTGCCCGATCAGCTCCATGTCCAGGCGGCGCTGGGTCTGGCCGCGCAGGAGGTTCAGCGTGCCGCCGAGGACGATGACCAGGCGGTAGCCCGCGTCGACGGCCTTCGCCGTGACGCCGGTGAAGTTGGCCGTCTTGCCGGACTGGACGTAGCCCACGACCAGTCCGCGGGCGCCGTACGCCTCGGTGCGGGTGGGGTCGGAGAGGCGTTCCACCACGGCGTGGCTCGCCTCGTCCAGGCCGGCCACCGCGGCGTCCGACCAGCCCTTGCGGCGCAGCAGCTGCTCGTAGGAGTTCCAGTAGAAGGAGCGGGCGGCGGCGAGGTCCCGCGAGTACCAGGAGACGAATTCCTTGCTGATGACGGTGGGACCGGGCTCCTTGAAGACAGGGACCGCCGAGTCGAGTGCCCTGCGCAGGTCGGCGCCGAAGCCGAGACGGTCGTACGTGTCCGTGCGGCGGGCGTCCGTGCGGGGCGGGGCGGTGGACCAGTCGGCCTGTTCCGCCAGGTCCCAGCCGGTCAGGGTGCGGTGCCAGAGCGCGGTGAGGGCGTCGCCGGGACCGGCGGCGGCGATCCGGTCCCGGAAGTGGCCCAGCTCCGTGTCGGCGGGTTCGTCGGCCTCGGAGAGGACGAAGGCCAGTTTCGCGAAGTGCTTCGGTCCTCGCCGCATCGCGGCCAGGACGTCGCCGTGCAGGTTGGACAGGTGGTCGGTCATGGGGAACGGCTTCCTCGGGAGACGGGCGGGGGACGCGGGCCGGTCGGTGGTCAGCGTGCGAGTTCGCAGCGCGCCGCCGTCACCAGGACGCTGTTCCACAACGCGACGTTGTCGGTGTGGACGGCCCGGACCCGTTCCTTCTGGAAGATCTCGTTGACCATGAGGTAGAGCATGCTCTTGACCACCGGTGCGTCGTTCAGACCACCGCGCCGGCCGCCGTTGAACACCTGCCGGTACTCCTTGTTGAGCCGCACCTCCCGTTCCTCGCGGTCGAGTTCGAAGAACACGTCCGACGGAAGCGTGTCCCAGCGGAAGGAGATCGGGTCCTCGCCCTCCAGCTCCGGCAGTTCGTCGCGCAGGGTGCGCCGGAGCTTGGGATCGATGCCCTTGCCCGCGGGGAGGACGGCCTTGCGCTGCGGTTCGGTGGCGCGCCGGGAGGCTTCCCGGTAGGTCGCCTCGGCCTCCTGGAGGTACGCGCCGAAGGTGTGGCCGGACTCGTCGACGGCCTGTTCCAGGCCGCGTGCGAACGCGGGGGTGACGGTCACGCCGTCCTTCTTCACCGTGAGGCCGAAGACGTCGTTCGGCTCGCCGGGCAGGTCGACGGCGATCCGGGCGAGGGCGAGGTGGCCCTCGGCGCTGCGGGTGCCGTTCCAGCCGCCCGCCTGGACGAGCCGGTCGTTGCGGTAGATGTAGAAGCCCTGCCGCTCGGCCAGCGGTCCGATGCCGCGGAAGCTGACCAGGGGCGACTTCGGCGGCCAGACATGGGCGGTCATCGGCACGGCGCCGACGCCCTCGACCGGCGCGGTGTACGTACGGGGGTAGCCGGCCCGGCCGGGCACGCGGTAGCCGAAGGGATCGATGGGTTCGACGCCGCGGTGGTCCAGCTCGTCCCTGGTCCGCACGTCCTCCACGACGATGTCTATGTTGAAGCCCTCGCGGGCGAGGAATCGGTGCAGGTGGAGTCCGAGATGGGTCTCCAGCTTCTCGATCGCGTCGTTGAGGAAACGGTCGGCCTGTCCGGCGACGACGGTCTCGAAGGCGCGGACCCGGTCCCAGCGGACGATTGTGCCGTTCCACTGGATCAGCCCGTCGTAGCGGTCGACCAGGTCCTGGCAGTAACCCGGGTCGACGATGTCGCACGTGAAGTCGGCCCGGGCGCGCGCGGTCAGCCAGCGGCGGCCGGTCGACGGGCTCTTCCTGGTCCGGCTGATGACGGTGAGCGAGTCGGCGTGGGAGAGCGACGCGGCCTTGAGGCCGGCGCCGAAGTGGCCGAGTGCCGTCTCGGAGTAGTTCTCACGGCCGCCGACCGTCATCGCCGTGTCCAGGGCCTCGTCGTCCATGCCGTGCCCGTCGTCGATGACGAGGAGGCTGACGAGCCGGTCCTCGTCCCGGAGGAAACTCACCACGACGTTGTGGGCGCCCGCGTCGATGGAGTTGTCGACGAGGTCCGCGACGGCCGCCTCGAAGCCGTAGCCCTGGTGCGTCAGCGATTCGACGTAGCGGGCGGCCGGCGGGAGCCGCTTGCTGCCCGAGGTCGGGATCTCGAACTGCCAGTCGGCGGAGGGCTGATAGGGAGGCATGAACACTTCCTCGCGCACACAGAGCTGAGACCTGCGTGTGGAGGTGTGGCCCTGAGATCGAATGGTGGGGATGTGATGATATTGCAAAGGTGGGACAGAGGGGAATCCTGTTGACAAAGCCTCCGGTCGCCTCTCCGATCCGCCGCCCCGCGGTGCCGGGGCCGGTCCCGCCCGTCGCGGCCACCGGCCGCGTCGGCGGTCCGTGTCAGCTTCTGCGTGCGATGTCCAGGACGTAACGGAGTCCCGGGCGGTCGCTCAGCCAGACCTCTTCTCCCGTGGGGGCGAAGCCCGTGCGGGTCAGGACCGTGCGGGAGGCCGTGTTGTCGAGGGCGGCCGACGCGTGGAGGGCGGTGAGGCCGTATTCCGTGGCGGCCAGGGTGCACAGGCGGCGGACGGCGGTGGTGGCCAGGCCCCGCTTGGTGGCCTTCTCGGCCATGCGGAAGCCCAGGTCCGCGGCACCGTCCTCGACGTCGACCAGGTTGAACCGGCCGAGTATCTCGCCCTCGGGGTCCACGAGGAGGTGGAAGTGGCAGACGCCCTCGGCCTGTTCGGCGAGCCGCTCGGCGTGCAGGGCGTCGAAGTGGGTGAAGTAGTCGTCGCCGCGGTCCGGTACCGACGCCGCGAAGTACGCGCGGTTCTCCCGCTCGAACGCGAGCAGGGCGGGGGCGTGGTCGGGGCGGAGGCGTTGGAGTTCGGGCATGGCAGAACCATACGGATCGCGGGTGTGCGGTGCCCGTGCTTTGTCGGGCGGCCCCGGTTCCCCGTCCGCCGGAGCGGCGGGGCGGGGGACCGGGGCCGTACGGCCGGGGCTCACTCGCCTCCGTGGCACTCCCGGTAGGGGCGGTCCGAGCCGCACCAGCAGGGGGCGTTG
>NZ_RDBO01000102.1 GCF_008120935.1 Streptomyces sp. sk2.1 | reverse complement strand
GTTCCGGGGAGCCGGTGGGGTCCGGGGAACGCGAGGAGGACGCCTTCTTCCCCGCCGCCGCCTTCCAGCAGCGCATCTGGCTCGCCGAGCGGGTCGACCCCGGTACCGGGACCTACAACGTGCCGCTGGCCTGGCGCGTCCCCGGTGCCCCGCTGCGACCGGAGGCCCTGGCCCGCGCTCTGGAACTGCTGGTGGCACGGCACGAGATCCTGCGCACCCGTTTCGTCGAGCACGGCGGACGGTTGCGGCAGCAGGTCGGGGAGGAGTGGCGGCCCCGGCTCGACCACGTCGACCTGCGCGGCCACGAGGACCGCGGCAGCGCACTGCGGGACTGGCTGGACCGGGCCGCCGGCCACCGCTTCGACCCCGCCGACGGCCGGCTGCTGACGGCCGCGCTGCTGGAGACGGACGAGGGAGAACAGACGCTCTTCGTCTGCCTGCACCACCTGGTGTGGGACGGGGAGTCCGCAGGGATGTTCCTGGGCGAGCTCTCCGACTGCTACGACGAAGCCGCGGCGGACTCGGCGACGGCGGAGGACCCGGCGACGCCGGACCCGGTGACGGACTCGACGGCGGCGGACCCGGCAGGCCCACCGCGCTCCTCCCCCGACGCGGCGGCGCCCGGGACCGCACCTGCCGACCACACGCTGCACCCCGCTTCGGCCCACCAGGAACGCATCGCGTTCATCGACCGGTTCGAGAAGGGCAGTCTCTATCCGGCCTCGCCCGTCTACCACAACCTGCCCCTGTTCCTGCGTCTGGACCGGGCGCCCACGACCGAGCGCCTCCAGGAGGCCGTCGACCAGGTCGTCGCCGCGCACGAGGCCCTGCGCACCGACCTCACCACGACCGACGACCGGACCGTGCAGCGCGTTCACCGCCACGCCCGGGTGGTGGCGCACTGGTTCGACCCCGACCCCGACCCCGACCCCGAGAACGAGGAACCCGGGGGCGAGGTGCCCGGGGGCGAGGTGCCCGGGGGCGAGGTGCCCGGGACACTGCGGAGGTGGGCCTCGGAACCCTTCGATCTCGACCGGGGGCCGCTGTTGCGCGTGGCCGTTGTCCGGCCGTCGCCCGGGGGCACGACGTGGCTGGCCCTCCTCGGCCACCAGGCGGTGGTCGACCGTACGTCGCTGCTGGTCGTGGCGGAGGACCTGCTGGCCGCACTGAACGGCGCGGCCACCACCGGCAGCAGCTATCACGCGTGGCTCGCCGCACGCCCGGAGCGGGACCGGCGGACCGACCTGGACACCCGCGCCGAGGACCTGCGCGGCGACACGGACCCGCTGCGGCTGCCCGAACGACGCCCCCGCGCCGCGGTCCACGTCTACCGGGAGCAGTCCGTCCCCCTGCTGCTCCCCGACGACCTGCCGGTCACGGCCTTCGCCGAGCGCCACGGTCTGACCCGCCAGGACGTCCACCTCGCCGTCTTCGCCGCCCTGCTGGGCTGGTACTCGGGCCAGGAGGAGATGGTCGTCGGCGTCGCGCACCACGGCCGCGGCGTCCGGGACCGCCGGGTGGTGGGCCCGCTCGCCAACCTGCTGCCCCTGCGGTTGCGGCCCCGCGCCGACGCCACGTTCGACGAGTTGGCGATGCACGTCGGAGCAGAGCTCGCGGGAGCACGGAAGCACGAACTCGCCTGGTTCGACGAACTGGTCCGGCGGCTGGACCCGGCCAAGGACATGAGCCGAACCGCCCTGTTCGACGTCCTGTTCACCTGGGCCGACGATCCCGCCCCCCTCACTTCTCCGGACGGCGCCGCCGTCGGGACGGTCGAACCGGGCGGCGGCCACGGCAAGTACGACCTGCACCTGTTCCTGAGGCCCGACGGACGGGGCGGACCCGATGGACAGGGCGGCCCCGGCGGACAGGGCTGCGCGGGACGACTGGTGTTCAACGCGCTCTACTTCGACGAGGCGCAGATGCGCCTGATGGCCGAGCACTACGTCCGACTCCTGCACATCCTGCTCGCCGAGCCGCACCGGCCGGTCGGCGCGGCGGAGCCGCTGACCGGCCACGAGCGGCGCACCCAGCTGGCGGTCTGGAACGCCACCGACGCCGCCTACCCGGAAACCACCCTTCACGGCCTGCTGCGCGACAGGGCCGTGAACCATCCCGAGGCCGTCGCACTCACCGACGCGACCGACGAACCCGCACGGCACCACACCTACGGCGAGCTGCTGGAGCGGGCCGAACTGCTGGCGGCCGGGCTCGTCGCGCACGGCGTCCTGCCCGGCGAACTGGTGGCGCTGCTGCTGCCCCGCGGCGTAGCGCAGATCGAGGCGATGCTCGCCGTGCTGATGGCGGGCGGCGCCTACCTGCCGCTGGACCCCGCTCTGCCGGACGGGCGCAAGGAGTTCATCCTCGCCGACTCCGGCGCCCGCCGGGTGGTCGTGCCGGACACATCCGACGGGAAGGCCGCCGCGGCGACGGTCCCGGACGCGTACACCGGGGAGATCCTGGCCGCAGGCGTGCTCGAAGCAGCGGCCCGCCGTTCGCAGGCCCCCGTCGGCCCGCTGCCCGGGGTCGGCCCCGACGCACCCGCGTACTGCATCTACACCTCCGGTACCACCGGCCGCCCCAAGGGCGTCGTCATCAGCCACCGCAACGCGGTCCGACTGATCGACAACGACCGCCTCCCGCTCGCCCTCGGCCCGGCGGACGTGTGGACGATGTTCCACTCGTACGCCTTCGACTTCTCCGTCTGGGAACTGTTCTGCGGCCTCGCGCACGGCGGCCGGGTGGTCCTCGTCCCCGAGGACGACTCCCGCGACCCCCGCCGCTTCTGGCAGCTGCTGCGCCGCGAACGGGTCACCGTGCTCAACCAGACGCCCAGCGCGTTCCGCCAGCTGCTGAGCGCCGAACAGGAGGAGCCCGACCCGCTCGACCACCTGCGCTATCTCGTACTCGGCGGGGAGCAGCTGGCACCCGCCCTGCTCGCACCGTGGCTGGACCGCCATCCGCGGGTACGTCCGGTGAACATGTACGGCATCACCGAGACGACCGTGCACGTCACCGCGCACACCGTGACCCCTGCGGACGCCGAGCGCGGCAACAGCGTCATCGGTACCCCGCTCCCCACCACCACCGTGCACCTCCTGGACCGCCGGAGCGGGCGCCGGCTGCTGCCCGTGGGCGCGGTCGGTGAGATGTACGTCGGCGGTGCCGGGGTCGCGGACGGCTACCACCACCGGCCCGAACTGGACGCCGAACGTTTCGTGCCGAACCCCTTCGGCCCCGGACGGCTCTTCCGCACCGGCGACCTCGCCCGCTACCGCCCGGACGGAGTACTGGAGTTCCTCGGCCGTGCCGACTCCCAGGTCCAACTGCGCGGCTTCCGCATCGAGCCCGGCGAGATCGAGGCACGGCTGCGCGAGCACCCGGCCGTGGCCGACGCGGCGGTACTCATGGAGGACGACCGACTCGTCGGCTACCTGCTGGCACCCGACGAGGCGCCCTCCGCGGCCGAACTGCGCACCCACCTGGGCGCGACGCTCCCCGAGTACATGCTCCCCGCCGCCCTGCGCACCGTCGACGCCCTGCCGCTGACCGCCAACGGCAAGCTCGACACACATGCCCTGCGCGCGTCCGCCGTCGCGCTGGAGACGCCCGGCGGACGGGCCCCGGCCACGTCCACCGCCACGGAACTGGCCGGGCTGTGGGCCCGCCTGCTGGACCTGGAACGGGTCGGGGCCGACGACTCCTTCTTCGCCCTCGGCGGGCACTCGATGCTCGGGGTCCGCATGCTCGGCGAGGTCCGCGCACGACTCGGTGTCACCGTGCCGCTGCGGTCACTCTTCGAGCGGCCCCGACTGCAGGACTTCGCCGACCTCGTCGACGAGACGGGCACCCCCCGGCCGCCGCGGCCCCTGCCGACCGGTGACAGCGCCCGGCGGGCGGTCACGGCGGCACCCGCACCGCCGGCCTCCGGGTTCCAGGAGCGCCTGTGGCTCGCCGAGCGCCACGCACAGGACACCGCGCACAACATCGTGCTCGCCTGGCGCGCACCGGAGGGCCTCGACCACGCCGTGCTGCGGCGGGCACTGGCCCTGCTCGTCGACCGCCACGAGATCCTGCGCACCGCCTTCACCGAGGACGGCGGACGCCTGCGCCAGTACGTGACCGAGCCGTGGGCGCCGCCACTGGACCACATCGACCTGCGCGGTGCCGCCGATGCGGAGCAGGACCTCCGCGCCTGGCTGCGGACACAGGCGGCCCTGCCCTTCGACCCGGAGTCGGGACGGCTGCTGCGCCCGGCACTCGCCGACCTGGGCACCCGCGGCCACGCACTGCTGCTGTGCCTGCACCACCTCGTCGTCGACGGCGAGTCCATTCCCGCCCTGCTCACCGAACTCGGGCAGTGCTACCGGGCCGTCGAGGAAGGCGTCCGACTTCCCGAACCGGCGCTCCAGTACCGCGACTTCACCGCCGCGCAGGAGGCCGAGCGCGGCGACGCGCGACGCGTCGCCGACCTGGCGTACTGGACGGAACACCTCGCCGGAGCACCCGCCGGCGCCGTGTTCCCCGTTCCCGAACACGCGGAGCCGCACGGCGCGATTCCCCTGGTGCTGCCCGACGACCTGGCGGCCCGTCTCCACCCGGTGCAGCAGGAACACGGCCTGTCGTGGTTCATGGTCGTCGCGGGCGCCCTCGCGGCGGTGCTGCACCGGACCACCGGCCGCCCCGACCTCACCTTCGGCGTGCCCGCCTCGCTCCGCGACCGCGCGGAGTTCGCCGGTCTGCTGGGGCCGTGCCTGAACACGGTGGTCCTGCGCTCGCGTCCGGCACACGGCGCGACCCTGCTCGACCTGCTCCGTACGATGCGGACCGAGGTGCTGGACGCGCACGAGCACCGCGGCGCCCCGTTCGAGGACGTCCTGGAACGGCTGAACCCGGTGCGCGAGCCCGGTCGCGCCCCCTACATCGACATCACGCTCAACATGAACCTGCTCACGGGCCGCACCGCCGCCCTCGGCCGCGGCACGCTGACCCCCCTCCTGGTGGAGCCGGGCCGCCGGGAGACGAAGTTCGGGATCACCGTCACCCTGATCGAACAGGACGGCCGCCTCAGCGGAGTGCTGTCGCACCGGGGCGACCGGGTCGCCCCGGCAGAGGCCGCACGCCTCGCACACCGGCTCGCCGCCCTGCTCACCGCACTGCCCTCGGTCCTGGACCTCCCGCTCGACCGACTCGCTCCCGACCGGGACCCGTCGGCCACCGCACCGGCCGCCCGGCCGGACGACACCGCACGGCGGACCCAGTACCGGGACTTCGTCATGGCCCAGGAGGCCGAGCGGGGCGGCGAGCGGCGCGCCGAGGACCTGGCGTACTGGGAAGAACACCTCGCCGGGGCACCGCAGTACCTGGACTTCCCCGCCCCCGCCGCACCGGGACCCAACGCCTCGGTCGCGGTGCCGCTGCCCGCGGACCTGCTGGAACGGATGCGCCCGGTGCAGCGGCAGTACGACTTCACGCCGTACCAGCTCGCGGCGGGCGCCCTGGCCGCCCTGCTGCACCGGTGGACCGGCCGGGACGACGTGGTCGTCGCCACGCCGCTGACCCACCGCGACCGCCCCGAGTTCGCCGGTCTGCTGGGCCCCTGCCTGAACACGGTGCTCCTGAGGTCGCGTCCGGCGGACGACGCGACCCTGCTCGACCTGCTGCGTGCGGTACGAACGGAGGCACTGGACGCGTACGAGCACGGCGGAGCGCCCTTCGAGGAGGTCGTGGAGCGACTCAACCCCGCCCGCAGGCCCGGCCGTACCCCGTACGCCGATGTGACGCTGAGCCTGGAGACCGAGCCCGACCGCCCGGCCCGGCTCGCGGGCAGCCCGCTGATCCGGCTGCCCCTGGCCGGAGAGGGAGCGGGCCACCTCGGCAAACTCGGGCTGACCGTGGTCCTCTCGCTGCACGGCGGCACACTGGGCGCCGGCATCGCCTATCGCGGCGACCGCTACCGCCGTGCCGACGTCGAGCAACTGGCCGTCCTCTTCGGCCGCCTGCTCACCGCACTGCCCACGACCCTGGACACACGTGTCGACGCGCTCGACCTCCTCGGCGGGCAAACCGACGCGGCAGCCGGCGCGGGGCACGGGGACGAGGGCGTCGGGCGCGGGGAAGCGGAACGCCTGGCCGACTGGGAGAACGGCGGCGAACCCGCGCTCGCCACCAGCGTTCCCGCGCTCGTGGCCCACTGGATCCGGCACACGCCGGACGCACCGGCGGTGGAGACGACGGACGGTGTGCTGAGCTACCGGGCCCTGCACACCCGGGCCGAGGCACTGGCCGCCCGGATCCGTCCGCACCTGCGGCCCGAGGACCCGGTGGTCGCGCTGCTGCTCGACCGGGGAGCGGACCTGATCGTCGCCATGCTGGCCACCTGGTACGCGGGAGCGGCCTTCTGCCCCGTTGACCCCGCGACCCCGTCCGTCCGGGTCGACGCGATACTGACGGACCTGGACGCCTGCGCGGTCCTGACCGCCGACCGGCGGACGGCGGCCGGCCACGGCACGACCGGAGCCACCGTCCTCACCGTGGCGGCGACGCAGACGCCCGGACCCCGCCCCGCGGCGCCGGTGCGCGAAGGAGCGTCCGCCTCCGGGGCGCCCGGGGCCGGACCCGCGACAGCGGAGTGCGGAGCCCACCCGGACGCTCCCCGCCCGGGCGCCCCGGAGGTTCCGTCCACGGACCCGCGGGCAACGGCCTACGTCGTCCACACCTCCGGGACCACCGGTGAGCCGAAGGGAGTGGCCGTCCGCCACAGCGGCCTTGCCCAACTCGCCCTGTGGGGAAGGGAGTCGTTCGCCCTCGGCCCCGGGGACCGGGTCGGCCAGCTGCTCGGCGTCTCCTTCGACGCCACCCAGTGGGACGTCTGGTCCGCCCTGGCCAACGGTGCCTGTGTCGTGCCGTACGAAGGGCCGCTCGCCGTCGGGACGCTCCCCGGGTGGCTCGACGACCGGCGGGTGTCGGTGGTGCTGCTCGCCACGCCGCTCGCCGAGTCGGTCTGGGCGGCCGACCCGCCGCTGCCGCACCTGCGGTGGATGATCGTCGGCGCGGCGGCGCTCACCCGCAGACCGCCGTCCGGCACCGGGTACCGGGTTCGCAACGCCTACGGCCCCACGGAGTCCACCGTCATCGCGCTCACCCACGACCTGGACGCCGAGGCCGAGGGACCGCTCAACGTCCTGGGCCGGCCCGTGACCGGCACCCAGGCCCGGATACTCGACCCGCACGGCGGGCGCTGCCCGGTCGGCGTCACGGGGGAGATCGTGCTGAGCGGCTCCGGCACGGCGGCGGGCTACTGGCGCCGCCCCGAACTCACCCGCGCGCGCTTCGGGGCCACCGGCCCCGGCGACGGGGCGCCGACGGAATACCGCACCGGCGACCGGGGCCGCCGCCTCCCGGACGGCACCATCGAGTACCTGGGCCGCCTCGACCGCCAGTTGAAGATCCGCGGACACCGGATCGAGCCGAGCGAGATCGAGACGGCGCTGCTGCGGCACCCCGCCGTCGCGGCGGCCGTGGTCCACGGGGACCCGCAGGCCTCACCGAGCCTCGTCGCCTACCTGGTGCCCGCGGACGGACCACGTCCGACCACCGTCGAACTGCTGGAAGGGCTGCGCTCCCGGCTGCCGTCCCATCTGGTGCCCGAGGCGGTCGTCTGGCTCGCCGCACTCCCGCTGACCACCAGCGGCAAGGTCGATCCGACGCGGCTTCCCCGGCCGGGGCGGGCCGACCTTCCGGTGGCCGCCGTCCGCGTCGCCCCGTCCGGCGACACCGAAACACTGATCGCCGCCGCGTGGAGCGAAGTACTGGGCCTCGCGGAGATCGGCGCACACGACAACTTCTTCGACCTGGGCGGCAACTCCCTCACCCTCGCCGCACTGCACGCCCTGCTCGTCGAGCGGCTCGGCGCACCGCTGCCCCTGGTGGCCCTCTTCGAGCACCCCACCGTCGCGGCGCTGGCACGCTCGCTCACCGCCCGCGCCGCCCCGCCGGCCGCCTCCCGCACCGACGCGTTCCACGCGCGCGCGGCACGAGCCAGGCAGGCGGCATCCCGCGGGGCGGCGGCGGCACGTGCCGGTCGCGCACGGGCCACCGGACAACCGCTGCCCGGTGATCCGCCACCCGTCCGTCCCGCGGACGAATCCCGCAGGAAGACCGACGCCGAAGCCCCCGGCACCACGACGGCGCCCACCGGCACACCCGACACGAGGACCTGACATGGTGCCATCCTCCGCGAACGTTGGAGCGCCCCGGCCGGCGCCCCGCCGCGTGCTGCGCACGGTGCTGGCCGCCGAGGTCCTGTCCATGACGGGTTCCCAGTTCAGCGCCATCGCGATGCCCTGGTTCGTCCTGGAGACCACGAACTCGTCCAGGGCCATGGGCATCGTGATGGCGGCCCAGATGATCGCCGTCGCCGTCTTCGGCGTCATGGGAGCCTCCCTGGCCGGTCGCCTGGGACCCCGCAGGGTGATGCTCGTCGCCGACTTCACCCGCGGCCCCCTGGTCGCCCTCGTGCCGCTCCTGCACCACGCGGACCTGCTGCCGCTGCCCGTGTTCATGCTGCTGCTGTTCGCGATCGGGTCCTTCTACGCCCCCTACACCGCGAGCCAGCAGACCCTGCTCCCGAGCCTCGTCGGCGACGACGAGACCCGGCTCAGCCGGGCCAACGCGACACTCCAGGGCGCCACCCGCTTCACCGTCCTCCTCGGGCCCCCCGTCGCCGGACTGCTCATCGCCTGGCTCGGTGCGTCGACAGTGCTGTGCCTGGACGCGGCAAGCTACATGGCATCGGCCCTCCTGCTCCGGCACGGCCTGCCGCGGGGCATCGTCCTGTCGGCCGGCCGGACCCGGCACCGACTCCACGACGCCCTGCGCATCCTGTGGAGGGACAAGCTGCTCGGCGACTGGACGATCGCACAGATCCTCGGCGAGACGACGTGGCAGGCCCTGTTCGCGATGCTGCCCGTCCTCGCCCTGCTCCACTACGGCGGATCCTCCGCACTCGCCGGGGTGCTGCTCGGCGCGTTCGGCGGGGGCGCGCTGCTCGGGACCCTGCTCGTCGGCCGGGCACTGAAACGGGTCTCGGCCACCCGGCTGGCGGTCTGCGGCCGGCTCGGCCAGACCGCGGCCTTCGCCGCGCTGCCGCTGCCGTTGGGACCCGCCGGACTGACAGCCGTCCTCGCGGTCGCCGGCCTCCTCAACGGCCTGTCCAACGCCCCGATGATCGCGGTCCGCACCACTCGCATCCCGGCGCCCCTGCGCTCGGCCACCCTCACGGTGATCGCCGCCGCCGGCCTCACCGGAGGAACACTGGGGCTCGTCGGCGCGGGAACAGCCGCGGAATCACTCTCCGCGAGCACGGTCTTCACGGTCCTCGCGGTCCTCCAGATCCTCGCGGGCGCCTTCTTCGTACGAGGGGCCGTACGGGGCCGCCGCCCGCCCGCCCCGGCCGTCGCGGGC
>NZ_RDBO01000101.1 GCF_008120935.1 Streptomyces sp. sk2.1 | reverse complement strand
GGTGCGCGGGACGCCGGGCACGAGGCCGAGCACCCATGCGTGGTCCTGGGCCTGCCGGATGCGGCTGACGTCGTCGTACCCGGACAGGGTGCGGGCGCGGTCGAGTATGTCGTCGGTCATGTCGGTGTGCGGTCCCTTCACAACGGGGCGTCGATCAGCGCCGAGATGCGCTCGCGCACCTCTGACAGGTCGTGGTTGCGGTAGAGGTTGATGCGGTTGCGCGCCAGGTCGCCGCGGTGCACGTACTCGTACAGGTCCTGCCGTTGCCCGAAGCTGTCGGCCGTCAGGTCCCAGGCGAGCCGGAACAGCCGGGACTTGTGCTCGGCGTCGATGTCCTTGCCGCGCATGTAGCGGTCCAGGAACGGCCGCAGCTCGGGCGAACGCAGATCCTTCTCGGTGGGCTGCATGAGGATCCCGGACTGGCCGATGCCGCGCACGATGCCCACCGCGCGTCCGGCGACCTGGGCCGCCCACACCGCCGCCGCAGGGGTCGGCCCGGGCGCCAGCAGCCCGCTGTCCGTGCGGTGCGCGGTGGCCTCCCCGGCGTCCAGGAAGTGGTCGAGGACCTGGGCGTAGCCGGCGAGTTCACCCAGGTCCTCCTGGATGTTGCGGAACCCGTCGACACCGATCGACTCCGCGAGCAGCGAACCGACACCGAGCAGGGTGCGCAGCCGCTCGCGGTAGCGGACCTGGCCGATGTACTGGCTCCAGGCGTTGATCCGGCCGAGCCCCTCACGGGCCAGCTCCCCGTCGCCGAGCAGGAACACCCGGTCCCACGGCACGGTCACGTCGTCGAAGAACAGCATCGCGTCCTGCTCGTCGTACCGCCGCGCGAACGGGTGGGCGTGCCCGTGCGGTTCGGTGCCGAACGGCTCGCGGCACAGGATGCGCAGCCCCGGCGCGTTCAGCGGCAGCGCGAACCACAGCACGAACTCCTCGGCGCCGCGCCGGGCGAACGAGGCCGACAGGTAGACCAGCACCTCGTGTGCGAACGGAGCCAGCGTGGTCAGCTGTTTGGCGCCGCGGACCACGATGCCGTCGGCGTCCTCGCGCAGCACCCGCAGCGCGTGGTCCGGATGGTCGACCGGACTGGCCGAGCGGTCGATCTGAGGATCGCCCAGCGCGTGCGTCAGCAGCAGGTCGCGCGAGGACGCGAAGCGGTGGTACGCCCGTGCGTTGGCACCGAAGCCGGGCCGGTTGGTCTCCAGCCGGTGCCGGAAGTCCAGCAGGCCGACGGCGATGGAGGCCATGAAGGCGGGGGAGCGGCCGTGCTGGCCCCAGGACTCCCGCATCCACACCTCGGCGCTGTCCCGGGCCGCCCGCAACTCCTCGGCGGTGCGCGGCGGATGGTAGCCGCGGCCGATCCGCAGACCGGATTCCGGGTCCTCGACCGTGAGGAGGTCGCGGTGCGCCGGGTCGTGCTGGAGGTCGAGCAGCCGGGAGATCTCGGTGACCGGAGCGGCGAACGCCGGGTGCTCGGCCACGTTCTTGATCTCTTCGCCGTCCAGCCACACACTGCGCCCGTCGTCGAGACCGGCCCGGAAACGCGCGCCGTCGAGCGCGCCCAGCGGTTCGACGGCCGAGGTGAGAGAGGAAGTCATGGTGAGGTCCCTTGCTGATGCGAGACGGAGGACTGGTGAGGGACAGGGGTTTGGTGAGGGACAGCGGCTTGGTGGGGGACGGGGGTTTGGTG
>NZ_RDBO01000100.1 GCF_008120935.1 Streptomyces sp. sk2.1 | reverse complement strand
GATGTGTTGTGCCAAGGCCTGGGCAGGTGAAGTTGTCGGGTGAGCGGTTGTCGGACCGGATCGCTTTGGGGGTGTTGACGCGGGTGTTTCCACCCGGGGTGGTGGATGAGGTGATCGCGGAGTGCGGGCGCCGGGAACAGCGTTCCCGGCTGCTGCCGGCCCGGGTGGTGGTGTATTTCGTGCTCGCGATGTGCCTGTTCTCCGGGCAGGGCCATGAGGAAGTCGCCCGGCTGCTGACGCAGGGCCTGGAACGGGTGCGGCAGTGGGAGAAGCCATGGCACGTGCCGACGACGGGTGCGATCGGCAGAGCCCGCGGACGGCTGGGGCCGGAGCCGCTGAAGGCACTGTTCGCGCGGGTTTGCCGACCGGTGGCCGTCCAGGACACGGCCGGCGCCTGGTATCGCGGGTGGCGGCTGGTCGCCGTGGACGGCACCGTCTTCGACGTCCCGGACACCGAGGCGAACAGCACGTACTTCGGCCGTCCCGGTTCCGGCCGGGGACAGCAGCGCAGTGCCTACCCGCAGGTGAGGGTCGCTGCGCTGGTGGAGTGCGGGACACACGCGGTGTTCGCCGCGGCAACCGGCCCGCTGTCGGTTCATGAACAGGCATTTGATT
>NZ_RDBO01000010.1 GCF_008120935.1 Streptomyces sp. sk2.1 | reverse complement strand
GACTCCCCACCCCGGCCCCGTCGAAGACTGTTACGCCGGTCTTCTGTGGACCGCCGACCACGTGGCGGAACTCGGCATCGACCCGGCCCGGATCATCGTCGTCGGAGCCAGCACCAACGGCGGCCTCGCGGCCGCACTCGCCATGAGGGCCGGCGACCGCAGCGGCCCCGCTCTGCTCGCCCAGCTGCTGATGTACCCGATGCTCGACGACCGCAACGACACCCCCTCCGCCCATCAGATGGCCGGCCTCGGCGTCTGGACCGCGCCTCCAACCAGGCGGGGCTGGAGCGCTCTGCTGGGTGACTCACGCGGAACCGACATCGTCCCGCCCTACGCCGCTCCCGCCCGCGTCACCGACCTGTCCGGCCTGCCGCCCGCCTTCCTCGATGTCGGCCCCGCCGAGACCTTCCGCGACGAGGTCGTCACCTACGCCAGCCGCATCTGGCAGGCCGGAGGCCACGCCGAACTCTACGTCTGGGCCGGCGCTTTCTACGGCTTCGACCTTCCCCCAGACGCCGTCTCCCAGGATGCCTGCGCCGCCCGCGGCCCGTGACGGCGACGCCTGGGCACAGATCCACATGGCACCGGAACAAGCCCTCACCGCCCGCCCCGACGTCCGCAGCGACCTCCTCATCCCTTGCGCTGGGCCACCTTCGGCCTCGCCCTGCACGACCGCATCTGGCACGCCGCCCGGGCCACCGGTTCCCCCCCCTGGTCGTTCCCCGGCCCGGTCAGAGCGTCGACGTCGACGCTCCCCCGAGGTTGATGGCTGGTGGCAGCACCTCGCATGAGACAGGCTTCGACCATGCCGATACACAGCCGTGCCTGCGCCGGACGGGGCGGGAAAGGGGCTACTGGGCGGTGTAGCCGCCGTCGACGGGCAGGGCGATGCCGGTGACGTAGCTCGCGCCGGGGCTGCAGAGCCACAGGACGGCCTGGGCGATCTCGTCGGCGGTGCCGAGCCGGTCGATGGCCTGACCCGCCGCGGCCTGGTCGCGATCGAGTTCGCCCTTGGCGGCCATGGCGTCGACCATGGGGGTGGCGATGGTGCCAGGGCAGACGGCGTTGATGCGCACGCCGCGGGAGCCGTATTCGAGGGCGGCGCTCTTGGTCAGTCCGATCACGCCGTGCTTGGTGGCGTGGTAGGCGGCGCGGCCGGGGTTGCCGACCAGGCCGCCGAGGGAGGAGCAGTTGACGATCGCGCCGCTGCCCTGATCGCGCATGTGGCGCAGTTCGTGCTTCATGCTTGCCCAGATGCCGCGCAGGTTGATGTTCTGGACGCGGTCGAACTGCTCGGCGCTCTCGTCAGCGGCGTCGGTGGGCGGGGGCATGATGCCGGCGTTGTTGTAGGCCATGTCGAGTCGGCCGAAGGTCTCCACCGTGCGGTCGACGGCGGCGGCGACCTGGGCCTCGTCGCTGACGTCGCAGACCAGGGCGAGGACCTTGTGGCCGGCGTCGGTGAGGTCCTTCACGGCGGCGTTGACGGCGTCCTCGTCGATGTCGGCGAGGGCCACGGCGGCGCCGGCTTCGGCGAAGGCGCGGGCGGCGGCGAGGCCCATGCCGGAGGAGGCGCCGGTGACGAAGGCGACCTGGCCGGTGAAGTCGTAGGCGGGGTTCATGCCGTTCTTCTCCTGTCGGGAGGCGGGCCGTGGTCAAGGGGCCCGAAGGTGGGTGGGTCAGTGCCGTGCGGGCACCGGTGCGGTGGTGCCGTCGTGTACGGGGGCCGGAGCGGTGTGCTGGGCCACGATCCGGGGCTGCTGGCGGGTGCCGGTGAGGGCGAGGGCGATGAGCGGCAGGAGGGTGAGGGCGGCGGAGACGGCGCCGACCAGGGCCGGGCCGGTCAGGCCGAGGGAGGTGTTCATGGCTGTCCCGGCCAGGGCGGAGCCGGCGGCGATGCCGGTGTTGTAGGCGGAGGTGGTCAGCGCCGAGGTCAAGGTGGGGGCGTCGCCGGCGAAGCGGACGGCGAGAGAGGTGACGACCGGGTTGACGGTGAACCCGGCCAGGGCCATCAGGAAGACCAGGGCGACGGACGTGACCGGGCCGGTCGACAGCGGGATCAGCAGGAACAGGGCCAGCGCGGTGACCGTCGCTGCGGTGAGGGTCGTGGCCATCGGGCGGCAATCGCCGAGCCGGCCGCCGATCGCGGTGCCACCCAGGGCGCCGAGCCCGAAGACGATCAGAACCAGGGGAACAGCCCCGGCCGGAACACCAGCACGGTCGGTCAGCAGCGGGGTGATGTACGTGTACGTGGCCAGGACACCGCCCATGATCAGGACGGCGGCGGCCAGCGCCAGCCACAGTCGGCCCTGCCGCAGAGCGCGGACCTCGGCCCGTACAGAAATCCCGGCCCGCTGCTCCGTCCTGGAGATGAACCGGCCGACGAACACGGCCGCGAGGCCCGCGAGGAAGGCCAGGGCCCAGAAGGGGCCGCGCCAGCCGGTGTACTGGCCGACGAAGGAGCCGATCGGCACACCGATCACGTTGGCCAGGGTCAGGCCGCCCATCATGACGCCGACGGCCCGGGTGGCCCGGGCGGGGCCTGCGGTGACGATGACGAAGCCGACGGTCCAGAACGCGCCGGTGGCCAGCGCGGTCACCCCCCGGGCGGCCAGGACGACGGTGAAGGAGGAGCTGAGCGCGGTGACGACGTGGCCGAGGGCGAAGACCGCCAGGGCCGCGACGAGGGTCAGGCGCCGGGGCAGGCGCAGGGTGGCCAGGGCCATGACGGGGCTGCCGACGATCATGCCGATCGCGAAGGCGGTGATCAGCAGGCCCGCGTGCGGGGCGCTGGTGCCGAGGTCACTGGCGATCTCCGGGAGCAGTCCGGCGATGACGAACTCGGTGGTGCCCATCAGGAACGTGCCGGCGGCGAGCACCCACACGACGAAGGGCAGCTTGCCCGCTCGGGTGCTGGCTGCGGAAGGCATACAGGGGGCTCTTCCTCTAGGGAGTTCGGGCAGTCGTCCGGGTCAGGAGGCGGCTTCGATGGTGATGCGCGTCGCCCGGCCGAGCTGGTCGGCGCTGACGTCGAGGTGGCCGAGGACGAGCAGGTCGGCGGAGGGGGCGGGCCCGTCCCGGTAGAAGAGGGCCAGGTTGCCCCAGGGCGCGTAGTAGGCGATGTCGCCGGCCCTGGCCGCGACCGGCTCCGGGGCGCCGGAGGTGTCCAGCTTGCGCGGCAGGTCGGCGACCCGCTCGATGCCGTGGAAGTCCTCCAGGTTCAGGGTGAGCGGAAGCAGGGCGGCGAAGTCGCGGGCCGGGGGCTGTCGTTCAAGGTGGCCTCGACGGGGCGGCCGTCGAGAGTGACCCGGTGCCGACGCGGGGGTGCTGGAAGGTCTTCTGCGCGGGCTTGCGGCCGGTGACCTCGTAGCGTTCCCACAGCCGGGCGAAGTCCGGGCTCTTGAGGAGGAGCTCGCCGACGAGGTTGGTCAGGTCCGGGGCGTCGGGAGCGGTGCCGGCGGTGGCACGCAGGCGGGCGACGCAGGCGGTGATCTGCCGGTCCCAGTCGGGGAACAGGGCGCGCGAGGCACTGATCGTTTCAGAATGAGTTCAGCGTGAGGGCTTGGCGACCGGGGCTGGCAGGGGCAGAGTGGTGCGGGTGTCGGATGATCTTGTGCCTGATGACCTGTGGGAACGCATCGCTCCGCTGCTGCCGCCCCGGCCGCCGCGGCGTCATCGGTATCCCGGGCGGTTGCCGGCGGACGACCGTGCGGCTCTTCGGGGCATCGTGTACGTGCTGCGCAAGAACGTCAGCTGGAGAGACGTGCCCGCCGAGCGGACCGGCTGCAGTGGGGTGACGGCCTGGCGGCGGCTGCGGGACTGGACCGAGGCCGGAGTCTGGCCCCGCCTGCACGAAGTGCTCCTGGCCGAACTGCGCAAGGCCGATCTGCTGGACATGGACGACTGCGCGATCGACGGCTCGCACGTCCGGGCCCTGAAAGGGGGGCTCACACCGGACCTTCGCCGGTCGACCGCGCCCGGCCGGGCAGCAAGCACCACCTGATCGTCGACCGTCACGGAACCCCTCTCGCCGTCACTCTGACCGGCGGAAACCGGCACGACGTCACCCAGCTGACACCCCTGCTGGACGCGATTCCCCGCATCCGCGGCCTGGTCGGCCGGCCTCGTCACCGGCCGCGACGGCTGTTCGCCGACCGCGGCTACGACTACGACAAGTACCGCCGCATCCTGCGGGCTCGGGGCATCACCCCGAAGATCGCCCGTCGAGGTGTCCCGCACGGCTCGGGGCTGGGCAAGACGCGCTGGGTCGTGGAGCGGACCTTCGCCTGGCTCCACCAGTTCAAACGACTGCGGATCCGCTACGAGATACGCGCCGACCTCCACCTCGGACTGCTCCAACTCGCCTGCAGCATCATCTGTTTGAGACGACTCCGAACCTCATTCTGAAACGATCAGTCCCGCCCCGCGTGCCGCCCGCCCCGTGTGCTTCCCCGTCCCGCGCTTCCCCGGCTCAGCCGCCGAGGGCGTGCCCGGTCGTCGCGTCCACGTGGTCCGGGATCTCGTCGTGGCGATCGCCCACGGACAGCGTCCCGGTGGGCTCGACCATGAGGATCGCGGCGCCGGACGGGGCGTACGGCCTGTGCTCCGTGCCCCGGGGAACGGTGAAGACCGACCCCCGCGGGAGCAGGACCGTGTGCTCCCCACCGGGCCCGCGCAGGGAGATGTGCAGCTCCCCGTCCAGTACCAGGAAGAACTCGTCGGTGTCGTCATGGACGTGCCAGACGTGCTCGCCCTCGACCTTGGCGATACGGACGTCGTGGTCGTTGACACGGGTGACGACGCGGGGGCTCCACAGGGCGTCGAAGGAGGCCAGGGCCTCGTCGAGAGAAATGGGTCCGTTGCTCATGGGCCCATCCTGAGCCGTTTCGCACGGCCGCCGTGAGTGCTAGGAATCGCATATGACGAAAGAATCCTCGCACGCGGCACGCCCGCCTGGCCCGCACCGGGTCGTCGTGATCGTGGACGAGAACTCGAACCCTTTCGAGCTCGGCTGCGCGACCGAGGTCTTCGGCCTGCGCAGACCGGAGATCGGCCGTGAGCTCTACGACTTCGGGCTCTGTTCCCCCGAGCCCCGCACCCTGATGCGGGACGGGTTCTTCACGCTCGCGGGAGTCGCCGGCCTGGAGGCGGCCGATGCGGCGGACACCCTGATCGTCCCCAACCGGCCCGACGTCGAGGTGCCCCGCCGGCCCGCCGTGCTCGACGCCGTCCGGCGGGCGCACGCGCGCGGTGCGCGCCTGATCGGTTTCTGCAGCGGCGCCTTCACTCTGGCCGAGGCCGGGGTCCTGGACGGGCGCCGGGCCACCGCGCACTGGCAGTGGGCGGATGCCTTCCGGGTCCGTTTCCCGTCCGTCCGCCTCGAACCGGACGTGCTGTTCGTGGACGACGGCGACATCCTCACCGCCGCCGGGAGCGCGGCCGCGCTCGATCTCGGGCTGCACGTGGTGCGCCGCGACCACGGTGCGGAGATCGCCAACTCCGTGAGCCGTCGGCTGGTCTTCGCGGCGCACCGGGACGGCGGGCAGCGGCAGTTCGTGGAGCGCCCCATGCCCGACCTGCCCGACGAGTCCCTGGCGCCCGTCCTGGCCTGGGCCCAGGAACGGCTGGACGCGCCGCTCACGGTCCCCGACCTCGCGGCGCGCGCGGCGGTCAGTCCCGCGACGCTGCACCGCCGTTTCCGGGCACAACTGGGAACGACACCGCTGGCGTGGCTCACGGGGGAGCGGCTCGCCCTGGCGTGCCGCTTGATCGAGGGCGGCGAGGCCCGCTTCGAGGTGGTCGCCCGGCGCAGCGGGCTCGGCACCGCCGCCCACCTGCGCACACTGATGCGCCGGGGGACGGGCATCACCCCGTCCGCGTACCGGCGCCGCTTCGGGCCGGAGGCGAACTGAGTTCGAGGTCTGCCCCCCGGCACCGCCCAGCCGCTGCCCCGCCCGATCGCCCGCCGATCCGGGGAAAGCCGCCCGGCAGGCGTCAATTCCACGGTTCCCGGCAGGGGTCCTCGCCCAGAACCTTCGCGGCGGCCACGCAGAGCTCTTCGCCGTAGAGCTGGTTGCCGCCCCGTCCGGAGCCCCACCGTTCCGACGCGGCCCGGGCCACAGCGCGCCAGGTGAAGTCCTGGTCGACCCGCCACGAGCGGATCTGAGCAGCCATCTCCGGTGTGATCGCCGTCGGATCCACGGTGCTGTGCGTCATCCCCCGACCTTACGGATTCGGTGACCCCATGGATTCTGCGGGGAAGGCGGCCATCGGTTCACGTCCCGGACCGCGCACCACCTCCCGGCCCTCGGAAGCCGGGAGACGGTGCGTGCCGATCCGGCACGATCCGGAAGAGGGGCCCTAATCGTTCGAGTCGTGGTCGCTGTCCTCGTCGACCCTGGTGGCGGTCACCTTGCCGGTGGTCGCGTCGACCGTGACCTCGTGGTCCTTGTTCTTGTCCTTGGGGTTCGTGATGTCGATGTGCCAGGCAGGGGTGGTGCCGTGGTCGTTCCCGAGGTCGGCCGAGGTCGCGGTGCCGTCGACCTCGGCCAGGGCCGCGCCGACGGCCTCGGCCAGGTCGGTCCTGGCGGACTTCGCCAGGGCGGCGTCGGCGCTGCGGTCGTCGGGGTCCTGGTCCTTGTCCGTACGGGTGGCGGTGACCTTGCCGTCGATCGCATCGACAGTGACCTCGTGCTCGATGCCGCGGGAATCCGTCACGTCGACCTTCCAGACCGGTTTGTCCGGGCTGCCGTCCAGGTCGGCCGCGGTGACCGTGCCCGCGACGGACTTCTCGGCGGTCTCGGCAGCCTGCTTGATGTCCACCTCGGCGTTCTTGATCAGCGCGTCGTCGTTGTCGTCGTGGTCGGTGCCCGGCAGGGCGGCGACAGCGTCCGTCCGGACGCCGTGGCTGCTGTCCGCGGGGGCGGCCACGGCCGTGGCTGCGCCGCCGCCGAGGGCCGCGGTGGCGGCGAGTACGGCGGCAACCACGCGACGACTGCCGACCGGAGCGCGCTTGAGGGATTTCATCGGGGGTGCTCCCTTCGCTCGGGGACATGTGTTCCTGAGGCCATCCGTCGTGGGCGGGCAACGTCGAGGGATTCGACCGGAGCGGACGAATCTCCGATACAAAAGCCATTTTCCGTCTGCCCGGGCGTCGCCGCACTGTCGCGCTGCCGCGCCCCATGGTGCCCCTGTGCCCGTGGAAGGACACGAGAAGGCGGTCCTCAGCGCGGCAGGGCGTCGATCGAGTCGGCGACCTTCCGGCACATCTCCGTGAACATGGCCTGCTCGCCGGGTGAGAGCGCCTCCACGGCGGCCCGGGCGTTCTCCCGTCGGCTGCGCGCGGCACCGGTCAGGAAGGCGTGCCCCTTCGGGGTCAGCGATGTCGTGTGCTCCCGCCTGTCCTCGCCGAGCGCCACCTGCTGGACCAGCTCCAGGTCCTTCAGGACGCGCAGCGCCTTGGACGTGGTCTGCCGCGACATTCCCAGGGACTCGCTGAGCCGCGAGGGGCTCATCGCGCCGCGGATGCGGAGCAGCTCCAGGACGTCGTACTGCTGCCAGTTGACGCCCTCGGGGTTGGTCGCGGTGCGCCGGGCGACCAGGACGCACTGCAGATGGGACAGCGCGTCCTCCAGTCCGGAGGGCGGGCCGAGCCGTGGGCGGGCGGTGTCTGCGTCCGTCATCGATGAGCTCCTTCCGGGGCGGACACGGTGGGCCGGGACCGTTGTGATGTCCGATGACCCCTTGTTTGGTTTCCAGACGGAAATGAGATGAGTGTAGACGCTTCACCACTGGTGCCATCGTTGCTGCCATATGATTTCCCAAAAGAAATCAATTGACGTAGTGTGAGTGGAGGTGAACGCGGCGCGACGGGTGGAGGTTGTGAACCATGACGGGCGGGACGAACACGCGGTTCGGCGGCGACATCGTTCTCGGCGGCGTCCGGGAGAACAACCTCAGGAACGTCTCGCTGACCATCCCGAAGGGGAAGCTCACCGTCTTCACCGGTGTGTCCGGCTCGGGGAAGTCCTCGGTCGTCTTCTCGACGATCGCGGTCGAGTCCCGGCGCCAGCTCAACGAGACGTTCCCCTGGTACGTGCGCAACCGGCTCACCCGGTACGAGCGGCCGCGCGCCGAGGTGATGGAGAACCTGTCCACCGCGATCGTGGTCGACCAGAAGCCCATCGGCGGAAATTCTCGCTCGACCATCGGCACCATGACCGAGGTGCACCCCATTTTGCGGGTGCTGTTCTCGCGGTGCGGAAAACCCTCCGTCGGCCCGTCGAACCTCTACTCCTTCAACGACCCGCACGGCATGTGCGGGAACTGCGAAGGGCTGGGCCGGGTCGCGACGGTGGACCTGGACCGGCTGCTCGACAGGGACAGAACGCTCAACGAGGGTGCCATAGTCTTCCCCTCGTTCGCGGTCGGCACCGCCCAATGGCAGCTGTACGCGGAATCGGGCCTCTTCGACCCCGACAAACCACTGGCCCGCTTCACCGGACAGGAGCGCGAACTCCTCCTGTACGGCGGCGGGTTCCGCGTCGACCGGCGCAGTCGGCACAGCGTCCACAGGAACGAGTACGAGGGAGTGGTCACCCGCTTCACCCGCCGTTACCTGAGACGCGACGCGCACACCCTGAGCGACCGCGACCGGGAGGCCGTGGCCCGGGTCGTCACCGAAGGCCCCTGCCCGGAGTGCGGGGGAGCCCGGCTCAACGCCGCGGCCCGGGACTCCCGAATCGGCCCGCACAACATCGCCGACTACGCGGCCATGGAGATCGGCGAACTCGCCGAGGTGCTCGCCGCCCTCGACGACCCCGTCGCCGAGCCCGTGGCGGCCGCGGCCCTCGCCGTACTGCGCCGCATCGAGGCGGTGGGCCTCGGCTACCTGGCCCTGGACCGTGAGATGTCCACCGTGTCGGGCGGGGAGGGGCGGCGGCTGAAGATCGTGCGCCACCTCGGCAGCAGCCTCACCGACGTGACGTACATCTTTGACGAACCCAGCGCCGGACTGCACCCCCGCGATGTGCACCGGCTCAACGAACTGCTCCTGGAGCTGCGGGACAAGGGCAACACCGTCCTGGTCGTCGAGCACGACCGGCAGGTCATCGCCATCGCCGACCACGTCGTCGACATGGGACCGGGCGCCGGGGCCCGTGGCGGGGAGATCGTCTTCGAGGGCACCGTCGGGGAGCTGCGCTCCTCCGACTCCCTCACCGGGCGACGCCTGGGCACCGTGTCCGGGCTCGACCGGACGCCGCGCACACCCACCGGCGCCTTCACCGTCACCGGGGCGGCCCTGCACAACCTCAAGGACATCACCGTCGACATCCCGACCGGCGTCCTCACCGCGGTCACCGGTGTCGCAGGCTCGGGCAAGAGCACCCTGGTCTCCGGTGTCCTCGCCGCCCGACACCCCGACGCGATCGTTGTGGACCAGTCGGCGATCGGCATCTCGCCGCGTGCGACACCGGCCACCCACGTGAACGTCATGGACACCATTCGCAAGCTGTTCGCCCGTGCCAACGGGGTCGACGCGGGGATGTTCAGTTTCAACTCCACCGGCGGCTGCCCCGAGTGCAGGGGCCGCGGCGTCATCGAGAACGACCTCGCCTTCCTGGACCCTGTCACCACGACCTGCGAGATCTGCCGGGGCCGGCGCTACCGGGACGAGGTCCTCGACCACCGTCTGCACGGCCGCGACATCGTCGAGACCCTGGGCCTCACCGTCGAGGAGGCGCTCGACCACTTCACCGAACGCACCGTGCTGAGCAGACTGGCGCCGCTCCGCGAGGTCGGACTTCCCTACCTCACCCTCGGACAGCCGCTGTCCACCCTGTCCGGCGGCGAACGGCAACGCCTCAAGCTCGCAGGCCGGTTGCACGATTCGGGCGGTCTCCACATCTTCGACGAGCCGACGACCGGCCTGCACATGGCCGACGTCGACACCCTGCTCGCCCTCCTCGACCGGCTCGTCGACGGCGGCAACACCGTCGTCGTGATCGAGCACGACCTGGACGTGATCAAACACGCCGACTGGATCATCGACCTCGGCCCCGGCGCCGGCCGGCACGGCGGCCGCGTCGTCTTCGAGGGAACCCCGGCACAACTGGCCACCGATCGGGGCTCGTTCACCGCCGAGTACCTCAGAAAGGACCTCGCGCGGGCAACCGCACGGCACTGACCCGCCCGGCGCGCGACCACCCGCCGCACGGCCCCCGGCGCAGGGCCGTCCGGGCCTGTCCGGGACAGCCCCGGACAGCGCGGAACGCTTGTGGCGCGGATACGGGCCCGGCAGCGTTCCTGTCGTACGGCCGGAAGAAGGGGCGGACCTCCCGTCCCGCCGTGCCTCGTACGACCTTGGATCAGGGGGTACATCCATGCGCAAACACCTGAACATCGGCCTGCTGTGCCTGGTGACGACCGGGGTGATGCTGGTTCCCGGCGGTGGGGCACTGGCCGCCCCTGCGGGGGGCGAGGACGTCACCGTCCACGTCGCCTCCGGCGGGACCTCGTTCGCCGGGCTCTCGGGGAAGACGCTCCGGCAGGCGGCGTCCGGGGCCGGCCTCACGGCACGGAACCCGGTCGGTTCACTGCGTGACGCGCAGGCCGTGCTCGCGGCCGGGCACACCGGGAACGCGACGATCCTGCTCCGCGGCGGCACCTACGACGACGCCGGGGTGGAATGGGCACCGGGCATCGCCGACGGCACGGTCACCGTCAAGGCCCAGCCGGGGACGGGGCCCGTCACGTTCGACGGGCGGGCGGCCAGGGCCGGGTACTGGACGAAGGTCGGCCCGAAGTCGCCCAGGCTGAACTTCCAGGGGCCGTACACCGTGCAGCGCTACGGCGACGGCGGGATCAAGGCCACGGGGACCAGGAAGGACGGCCCGGTCAGGGGACTCGTGGTCAACGGGATCACCTTCAGGCAGATCGGCAACGCCTGGGTCAAGGGCGGCAAGGGCTTCGCCGGAGTGCACCTGAACTACGTGTCGAAGGCGAAGATCACCAAGAACCGATTCTTCAACCTTGAGAACAAGGAGAAACCGGGAAACACCCACGGCGTCTACCTCGCCTTCAACCAGACGCAGCGGACCCCGGGGAGCAACGGGAACACCGTGGCGGGGAACACCTTCAAGGTCATCTCCGGTGATCCGGTCCGCGCCAGCGACGGCAGCAGCGGCAACAAGGTCCGGGACAACACCTTCGCGAAGGGACATGACTACCGGGGCAAGGTCCGGGGCAACGGCAACCACGGGATGTTCACCTACTGGGTGTTCTCAAGGGCCGACACGTGTGGAAAGGGCGGCAACACGTTCTCGGGCAACACCTACACCGTGAGCTACTCCAACGTGAAGAACCCGGCCGTTTACTCCGGGGCCGACACCGGCCGCACCTGCAGGTCCGTCAGGGCCACGGGGCACAACCCCTACGAGCGGTAGGACCGTGGCGGAAGTGCCGGTCGCGGCTGTCCGTCCAGGACCGCGACCGGCACTTCCGCCCTGTGGCGGGCCCGGGAGGTCCTGCGGCGGGCTCGGGCCCGGCCCGCCCGTCGAAGCGAGGGAACTGCCCCCCTTCCCGTCACGCCGCCGCCGCTGCCCGGACACACGCGACCGCCGTCCGGGCACGCGCCGGACAGGGCGCACACCGGTTCGGTACGACGCGGCGGTACCACTGTGCCGCCGTATGCCTCGGGGGGCATACGGCGGCACACGGGCACCGCTGTTCCCTCACCCGGCACGGCCGAATCGCGACCTACCGGCCCCGGGAACCCGTCCGGATCCTGAAGGACATGGGGGACACCGA
This sequence comes from Streptomyces sp. sk2.1, assembly GCF_008120935.1. Taxonomy (GTDB): domain Bacteria; phylum Actinomycetota; class Actinomycetes; order Streptomycetales; family Streptomycetaceae; genus Streptomyces. The sequence goes on along the minus strand of NZ_RDBO01000010.1, from coordinate 97 downwards.
AAACACACCAGGTCCGGACAACACCGACGACATGTTCCGCGCCCTCCWGGAGGGCGCCATCGCCCCACGCCCGCCCGACCCGCCCGACCGCCCCTTC
>NZ_RDBO01000001.1 GCF_008120935.1 Streptomyces sp. sk2.1 | reverse complement strand
GTCCCCGTACACCCGGCCCCGGCCGCCGACCGCTCAGGACGGGAAGTCGAACTCCCACAGGCGCATGGTGCCCTCCGTGCCCGCGGACAGGGCGGACTGGGCGTCCGGGGTGACCGCCACCGAGTCGACCGTGCCGATGTGCCCGGCGATCGGGTCGGCGCGCAGACAGCTCCCGTCCCCGAGGTCCCACCAGCGCATGGTCCCGTCCCAGCTCGCGGTGAAGCCGTGGCGCCCGTCCGGGGTGACGGACACCGAGGCGATCGCCCCGGTGTGCCCGGTGAGGACCCGCAGGCATTCGCCGGTGCGCGCGTCGAACCAGCGCGCGTCGGCCTCCCAGCCGCCGAGGAGCGCCCGGCGCCCGTCCGGGGTGAGGGCGACCTCGGTGACGGGCTCCTCGGCCCCGGTCATGACCCGCAGACACCGGCCGGTCCTGAGGTCCCACAGCCGGGCCGTCAGGTCCCACGAGCCGGAGAGTCCGAACCGGCCGTCCGGGGTGAGGGCGACGGCGTCCGTCGTGGAGGTGTGCCCGGTCAGGGTGTGCAGGCACCGGCCGGTGGCCGCGTCCCAGAGACGTACGGTGCCGTCCAGGTGCCCGACGAGGAGACGACGGCCGTCGGGGGTGACGGCGACGGCCTCGGCCGAGCCGTTCCCGTCGGGCAGGACGCGTCCCGCGGCCCCGGTGGTGAGGTCCCAGGTCTGTACGGAGCCCTGCTCGCTCGCAGCGGCACCGAACCGCCCGTCCGGCGTCATGGCCACGGCCTGCACCCGGTAGAGGTTGGGGCGGCCGAAGGGCAGGGAGGCGAACTGCGGGCCTTCGGGACCCGCCCCGGTGAACTCGTACAGGCACTCCGCCGTGGTGAGGTCCCAGAGGCGCACCCGGTTGTCCCACCCACCCGACAGGGCGCGTCGGCCGTCCCCGGTGAGGGCGACGTCGCTGAGATGCCCGTTCTCCTCGCCGCCGATGGCCTTGGCGTGCCGTACGTCGCGCAGGCCGGTCCGGGTGCCGGACGGGCCGATCCGGCGCCACAGCCCGACGACCTCGGGATGGCGGGCGAAACCGGGAACCGCCCCGGCCGAACGGAGGGCGGCCGCCGCGCCCGCCGGATCGTCCGACCCGGCCAGCCGGCGGGACCGCTCCAGGTGCTCCCGGAACGACGTCGCCCGCGCACCGAGATCCTCCGCCCTGCCGGGAGGGCTGTAGCTCCACGGCGCCGGGTCGCCGGATTCGAGCCGGAACCGTTCGATGCCGCCGGTGTACGAGACGACGGCGTCGCGCGGACCGGCGAACGCCACCGCCTCGATGCCCTGGTCGGTGACGGCGAACGTACGCAGACAACGGCCGTCCGTGAGGTCCCACCAGCACATCGTGCCGTCGGCGGAACCCGTCAGCGCGTGGCGTCCGTCGGGGCCGACGGCCACGGACTGCACGGAGTCGAAGTGGCCTTCGAGGACCTGCACGCAGCGCCCCGCGGCGAGGTCCCAGACCCGTGCGGTGCCCTCCGCCCCGCCGGACAGGCCCAGCAGCCCGTCCGGCGACATGCCGGCCGCCCAGATCCACTCGTGGCCCGTCAGGGTGTGCGAGCAACGCCCCGTCGCGAGGTCCCAGCAGCGCACCGTGCCGTCGGAGCCGCCGGACAGCGCCCGGCGGCCGTCCGGGGTCACGGCCACCGACCAGATCTCGTCGGTGTGGCCGGTCAGGACGCGTCGGCACCGCCCGCGAGGCAGGTCCCACCACCGCAGCGTCCGGTCCCGGGACCCGGTCAGGGCGTGTCGGCCGTCCGGGGTGAGCACCAGCGTCGTGACCTGTTTCGTGTGGCCCTTCAGGACGCTCCGCCGCTTCTCCTTCGCCAGGTCCCACCAGGACGGTTCGTTGCCCAGGGGCCCGTCGCACACGAGGGCCGACCCCGCGTCCGGGGTCAGCGCGACGCACAGGATCTGGCCCCCCGAGGAGTCGACCGTGCCGATCCGGGCGCCGGTGCCCAGGTCCCACCGGAACACCTCGTTCTGCGAACCGCCGGACAGTGCGTACCGGCCGTCCGGGGTCACCGAGAGCGAGCGGGCCGAGGTGCTGTGCCCGGGGAGCGTGCGGCCGGGCACGGAACGCTCGACCGCCCCGGTCGCGGCGCGCAGCGCGGCATCGGCCTCGGGATCGGCCGGGCCCGACCGCCCGGCCTCGCGCAGCGCTTCGAGTGCCGCCTGCGCGTCGCCCCGTTCCAGATGCGCGAGCCCCAGCAGATGGAGGGGACGGGAGTCGCCGGGGTGCGCCGACCGCGCCGACTCCAGGTCCCGGACGAGGGCGGTGTCGGTGATCTCCCCGGCCCGCCACCGCGCCAGCCCCCGGTTGAAGGTGGCGCCGGGATGCCTGGGGTCGGCCTCCAGGGCCTTCCGCCAGCACCGGTCGGCCGCTTCCGTCTCGCCGAGGTCGTACAGCGACAGCGCCCTGTTGTTCCAGCCGTCGGCCAGATGCGACACCGTCGGCGCGGCGGCCCTCGGGAAGGGGCGGCCGGTCTCCGCCTCGTGGGCGCGGACCAGCCGGGCGGCGACGGCGTCCATGTCCGGCGGGCGGGAGTCCGGGTCGACGGACAGACACGCGTCCAGCAGCTCGGCCACCTCGTGCGGGATCGGCGGCCGACCGGGCGGGGCGGTCTCCCGGGCGACGGCCCGCAGCGCCTCACCGGCCACCGGACCGGCCATCCAGACGACCTCGCCGAGGAACAGCTCCAGCACGGACGTGGCCCACGACCACATGTCGCTGCGCCGGCCGACCCGGGAACCCGCCATCTGCTCGGGGGAGGCGTACGCCGGGGTCAGCCCGGTCCGGGTGACCAGGACCGACCCGTCCCCGTCCGGTACGACGGGCGGCACCGCACCGGCCGGGGCCGCACCGGCCCGGACGCGCGCCAGCCCGAAGTCGGTGAGCATCGCGCGCCCGTCGGCACCCAGCAGCATGTTCGCGGGCTTGACGTCCTGGTGCACCACACCGGCCCGGTGCGCGGCGCGCAGGCCCCAGGCCGTCTGGATGCCGATGTCGAGGATCTGTTCCACCGTCGTGATCCGGCCCCCGCGCAGCGCGTCGGCGACGCTGCCGCCCTCGGCGAACTCGGAGAAGATCCGCGGCACCCCCGCCACCACGCGCACGTAGTGGCAGGCGCAGATGTACGGGTTCGGCTCCAGGCCCACCCAGACCCGGGCCTCCTCGAGGAACGCCTCGGTGCCCCGCACGCCCGCCCACAGCTCGGGCCGGGGGCTCTTCACCGCCATGTCGTGCTGCCAGCCGAGATGCCGCACCCGGTGGACCTCGCCCATGCCACCGGCGCCCAGCAGGGCGTCCACCCGGTAGAGCCCGGCCACGGTCGAACCGGGGGCCCAGCGCGCAGGGTCGGCTGCGGGGGACGCGGGAGCCGACCCGGACGGAGGCACCGTGCCCCGGTCCGCGTCCCCCGGGGCGGCTCCCTCCACGACCGGGGCCGCCTCGGCAGGAGCCGGGGCGGCCCGCCGGAACGGGGAACGCCAGAAACGCTGCATGACCCTGCGACCACTCCTCGAACCGGCCCCGGAACACGGGGAGTCACCGGCCCCCGTCCGGTCGGTGAATCATCGGGCACCACCGTGGCACGCCCGGCCACCCGGGGTCCATCGCCCGGACGGTGCCGGAACGCACGGACCCCACCGTCCGGCCCGGCCCGAACGGAAGGCCCTACTCGTCGAGTTCCGCGAGCAGCCGCGACTCCTCCCGCGCGTCGAAGTCCTCGCGCGCGCGTGCGATGGCCGGCATGTTCGCCGAGGCCCACGCCAGCAGCACGTCGACGGGAGGCCGCAGGGTCTTGCCCAGCGGTGTGATCCGGTACCTGATCGCCACCGGGCGGGTGGAGAGGACCTCGCGCTCGATCACGCCGTTGCGTTCGAGCCGCCGGAGCGTCGCGGTCAGCGACTTCTGCGTGACCCGGGGAATGGCCCGGCGCAACTCGTTGAAACGGCAGGGGCGTTCGCAGAGCTCGCCCAGGACGCTGAGCGACCACTTGTCGAGGACCTGGTCGAGCAGCTCGCGGTGCGGGGGGCCGATGAGGAGTCCGTCCTCGGTATCCATGGCGAAACCTGGTCTCGTTGAAGTGTCCTTCTGCCACTAAGTAGCTTACGGATACCTGGTTCGAAGGAGGAACACCCATGACCGTCCAGCACTTCACGCCGCGGGGCATGCTGCGGCCGGCCCCGTACCACCACGTGGCCGTGGGCACGGGGACGAGACACGTCCATGTCGCCGGACAGATCGCGCGCCGGGCCGACGGGACCCCGGTCGCGCCCGGCGACCTGGCCGGACAGGTCGCCCAGGCGCTGCGCAACACGTCCGTCGGGCTGGCGGGCGCGGGTGCGTCGTTCGCGGACGTGCTGCGCCTGACGTTCTACGTGACCCGGTGGAGCCCGGAGCGGATCGGTGACTTCATGGCCGGGGTGGAGGCCGTGGCCGAGGAGGTCGGGCTCCGTCTGCCCATGCCTCCGGCCTCCCTCATCGGCGTCGACCACCTCTTCGAGCCGGACGTTCTCGTCGAGGTCGAGGCGACCGCGCTGCTCGACTGAGACGCGAGGCGGCCGTTCGGGGCCGCCGGGCCCGGACTGTCGGTTCCGAGGCCGTCGCCCCCGGGATCGCCGGGCCCGGGCGTCAGGCCAGGAGCGCGGCGTGCTCCCGGGCGGACTCGGCGGCCCGCTCCAGCGACTCCCGTGCCGACTCCTCGGCCAGCGGCACCAGTTCGGCCATGGCGGGGTTGACGGGGGCCAGCGTCAGCTCGCGCGTGATCACCTCGACCGGCAGGCCGAGCACGTCGCCCAGCACCTTCCGCAGGTAGTTGGTGTCGAAGTCGAAACCGGCCCGCGGCGTGCCGGGCCGGTAGGAACCGCCGCGCGAGGACGCGATCACGATCCGCTTGCCGGACGGCGACACGCCCTCGCCGAAGGTCCGCCCCACCAGGAGGATCTGGTCCAGCCAGGCCTTCAGGGTGGACGGGATCGTGAAGTTGTACATGGGGGCGCCGATGAGGACGAGATCGGCCTTCTCGAATTCGGCGATGAGCTCCTCGCGCAGGGCGGGGACGGTCCCGGCGGTGACGGTGGCGGCGTCCAGGTGCGGCACGGGGGTGGCGGCCAGGTCCCGGCGGATGACGCTGCCCTGCGGGTGCGCCTCCTCCCAGCTCTTGCGGAAGGCGTCGGTGACCTGACGGGAGCCGGAGCCCTCCAGCGGGAACAGGGACGAGTCGATGTGCAGCAGAACGGCCATGGAAAACACTCCTCGGAAACGGGTGCGCGGAGGCGCGCGGGGGGTGCGCGGGCACGGCGGACCGGTGCAGCCCGGCACCACACAGCGGCTTCATTAGCTACTTACAAAGTAAGAGTAGCTTACTTTTCGAAAGTGCCGTGGAGGTGGGCGATACCATGGCCGCATGGCGATGGGGCAGCATGATGCGGGGCAGTGCGCGGGCGTGGGCGGCGCGGTGGAAGGTGTCTTCGTCCTTCTGGGCAAGCGCTGGAACGGCGTGATCCTCGCCAGCCTGATGAGCGGTCCGGGCCGCTTCGCCGAACTGCGCCGCGCCGTCAGCGGGATCAGCGAGCGCATGCTCTCCGACCGCCTCGCCGAACTCGGCGAGGCGGGTCTGGTGAGCCGCGAGGTGGACGCCGGCCCGCCGCTGCGCGTCACCTACCGGCTCACTCCCGCCGGCGAGGCCCTGCGGCCGGCCCTGGAGGAGCTGGGCAGCTGGGCCGAGCGTTTCCTCGGAGTCCCCGGGGGAGAGGGCTGCACCGCAGCACGGCAGCCGGAAGCCGCGGACCCCCGGGGCGCGTGACGCCCCGGACGGCCCTGCTTCCCGGGTGCCCGGGGTCGGGTACCGGACGGGACTTCCGGAACACGCTTCAGGAGGTGCCGGGTCCGATCATGCCCATGCACAGGCGGACGTTCAGTTCGGGTGCCCCTTCCACGGTGAAGTAGTGGTCCCTCTTGTTGCGGGGAACCCGCTCGCAGTCGGCCGAAGAACTCCGGCCCTCGATGCGGTTGATGACCACGAGGCCGGAGGGCCGGCACTGCTTCACGGTCCACGCCGTCCCCCCGGGTCCGTCGTCGACGCAATCGCCCCGGTCCGCGTTGTACGCGGCGCCGTCGCCGTGGCGGTACGCCAGGCAGACCGTCACGTCGGGATCGCGGACGGAATAGCGCCACTCGACGTGGTCGACGTAGTTGCACACGCTGCGGTCGGTGGTGTTGCCGAAAGCGCGCAGGACCTCGAAAACGTCACCCCTGTCGCACTCGGCCGACTCGAATTCCATGTCCTGCATGGTTCCGGTGTTGCGAAAGCAGTCGCCTCGGGACACATCGACGAAGGCGTGGCCGGGTTCAGCCGGGTCACCGGACGGGCCCGACCGGCTCGTGGCTCCGGCGCCGCCGGTGTCGTCCCGGTCGGTCGGCGTGGTCGCGATCCACAAGGCGCCGGACACCGCGACCGCCGCGAGGGCGAGGACGGCCGACCACGCACGCCACGAACGCGAGGGCCGTGCACCCGGTTCCGGCCCTGGCCCCGGTTCCGGCTCTGGCCCCGGTTCCGGCTCTGGTCCCGGACTGTTCGTCGCTTCTGTTGTGAAGATTTTTGTGGGGTCGAGGTGGTGTGGTTCGGGGAGGGTGGTGGGTTCGGTTTGGGTGTAGCGGCGTAGTTGGGTGTGTTGTTGTCGGGTGAGTGTGTGGATGGTTTCGGGCCAGGGGGGTGGGGTGGGGGGTGGTGTGCCGATGGTGGTGAGGAGGGTTGGTCAGGGCGTGGTGGAGGGTGGGGCCGTGGTGGAACTCGTAGGCCAGCCAGGGGACTCCGGCGTCGGCGTCGGCGTTGATGACCCGGGCGGTGCGGGGGCTGTGGATTCTTTGTGCGGCGACGGCCTCGCGGCGCAGGCGTTGTCGGAAGGTGTCGTCGTAGGCGGCGAACGTGTCGCGTACGAGTTTGACCGCGACGAGGCCGCCCGTGGGGTCGGAGGCCAGTAATACCCGGCCCATGCCTCCCTCGCCCAGCACCGCGAGGGTCCGATACGGCCCGACCACACGCGGATCGGACGACGCCAGGTCCCACACAGACAGCCTCCTGCGACGATCCTGATCGATTCGGTGAAACGTGCTATTTCACGAGGCCGACCATGTACAGCAACGTGTAGACCCCTGTGTCCTCCATGGTGGGTTCCCCCGCCTTGTCCATCGGGGCAGCAGTGAGATCGACCTGCCACTTCTCGTTCACGAAACGGAAGATGCCTCTGTCGTTCATGGCCTTGCTGAGGCCTTTCTGGGTGAATCCGTTGGACTTGAACTCGTTGAGCGTGGCTGTCACTGCTTCCTTGGGCAAGCCGATGACCTGCGCGGCGTGGACGTTGGTCTGCTGGGGGTTCGAGACCGCATTAGTAATCTTGTATCCGAGAGGCAAGGGGATCTCCGGAGGCCACTCGTCGGGGACCTCGTCCTGCTTCTCCAGGCCCTCTTCCGACGCCTCGGCGGAGGGGGCCGAGGAACCAGCGGTGCTGCCGGACCGGGCCGGGGCGTCCTCCTGCTGATCGGAACAAGCGGTCAGCAGGGCCAAGGAGACGAGGCCGGCTACGAGCGCGGCGCTGGGACGGAACATGGGAGACAGGTCCTTCCGTTGATGAGGGTGGGGGGACGCGGGGTCAGTTCGCGACTGCCTCCGCCTTCTCCAGGGACTCGGCCAGTACCGGCATTCCGCCGGGCCAGCGGATCGACAGCACCGTCGGTGAGGCGGCCGAGGCGAACTCGTCGGTGCCGGACAGCTGAGCGATCCGCCCTGCCGTGAAGGCCGGCAGCGCGTTCAGTTCCTTGCTGGCCAGATCCCGTTCGGCCAACTCGGACGTAGTGGAGTACAGGACGACGACATCGGATTCGAGCCGGCCCAGATCCTTGTAGTCCAGGGTGTACATCATGCCGTTGCCGTCGGAATCCAGCTCGGCCACCGAGTCCGCCGACCGCAGACCCAACCCTTCGAGCACCCGGACGACCGGACTGGCATCGGAGAAGACGTGGACCCTGTTCCGGGGCGGATCGTTGACGACCACCGCGAAGGACGACTCGGCGAGCCCGTGCTGCTCACCGAGTTCAGCCAGCCGGGCATCGGACTCCGCGAGCAGCTTCTTGCCCTTCGCGGCCACGCCCAACGCTTTCGCGGTGGTGGTGATGACGCCCTCCCACGGTTCCGACGAGGCACCCACGGGGCGGGCCACGACCGGCGCGATCGCGCTGAGTTGCTCGTACTGCTCCTCGGTCAGGCCCGAGTACGGAGCGAGAATGAGGTCGGGGTCGGTCGCGGCGATCTGCTCCTCGGGCAATGTCCAACTCGCCGAACTGTCCTCGCTGAAGAGGAGGGGGGCGTCGAGACCTTCGTCCTCGTAGGCCTGCGCGACCCAGGGCAGCATCCCCTTGCCGGATTCGGACTCCTCCTCGGCGATGCCGACCGGGAACGTGCCCAGCGCGATCGCGACCTCGGCAGCGCCCCAGCCCCAGGTGGCCACCCGTTGCGGCCTGGACCGGACGACTGTTTCCCCGTAGGCGTGCTCGACCTTGACGGGAAAGACGTCGGCTGCGGCTTCGGCCGGTTTCTCCGGCGCGGCTTCACCGTCGTCACCGGTGGTCGGCCAGGGGACAACCAGGGCCAGGGCCACGGCGACGGCCGAGGCGACTGCGGCGGCCAGTACGTGCAGGCCGGTGCGCCGTTTCCTCCCGGGTGCTCCGGGTGCTCCGGGTGCTCCGGGTGCTCCGGGTGCTCCGGGCTCTTCGGCAGGGGACGGACCGGTACCGGCGCTCGGTCCCACTTCTGTTGTGAAGATTTTTGTGGGGTCGAGGTGGTGTGGTTCGGGGAGGGTGGTGGGTTCGGTTTGGGTGTAGCGGCGTAGTTGGGTGTGTTGTTGTCGGGTGAGTGTGTGGATGGTTTCGGGCCAGGGGGGTGGGGTGGGGGGTGGTGTGCCGATGGTGGTGAGGAGGGTTTGTGCGTCGGGTCGTTGGTCGGGGTCGCGGGTCAGGCAGGGTTCGATGATGTGGCGTAGTGCGGAGGGGATCTGGGTGAGGTCCGCGGTGGCCATCATGACGTTGTAGCGGGTTTGTTCGCTGGTTGTGCCCTGGAAGGGGTTGTGGCCGGTGGCTGCTGTGGCGAGGAGGGTTCCCAGGGAGAAGATGTCGCTGGCGGGGGTGAGGTCGGGCAGGCCCATTGCCTGTTCGGGCGACATGTATGCCGGGTTGCCGATCACTGTGCCGGTGCGGGTCACGGTGATGAGTTGGGTCCGGTCGGGTGTTCCGGTTGTGGGGCCGGTTGTGGGGTTGGTCGGTCTGGCGATGCCGAAGTCGATGACCACGGGTCCGTTGTCGGTGAGCAGGACGTTGGCGGTCGACAGGTCGCGGTGGATGAATCGGGCGGTGTGGATGTCGTGCAGGGCGGTGGCGAGTCCTGCCGCGAGGTGGAGCACGGTGGTTTCGGGCAGTGTCGTGGTGGTGGTCAGGGCGTGGTGGAGGGTGGGGCCGTGGTGGAACTCGTAGGCCAGCCAGGGGACTCCGGCGTCGGCGTCGGCGTTGATGACCCGGGCGGTGCGGGGGCTGTGGATTCTTTGTGCGGCGACGGCCTCGCGGCGCAGGCGTTGTCGGAAGGTGTCGTCGTAGGCGGCGAACGTGTCGCGTACGAGTTTGACCGCGACGAGGCCGCCCGTGGGGTCGGAGGCCAGTAATACCCGGCCCATGCCTCCCTCGCCCAGCACCGCGAGGGTCCGATACGGCCCGACCACACGCGGATCGGACG